>NZ_CP150185.1:0-4800000 GCF_037965655.1 Paenibacillus sp. FSL L8-0435 | reverse complement strand
CATATTCACGCAAGTGGGATGAAGATGAGTAATTCACCTGTTAACCTTCAGGGCAAGACTTCACTGCTTCCTCGCGGAGAATACACATCTTGAATTACAGATTTGGAGTACACGTCCAGCCAGACGGGCAGAGACTCACCATTTTCATTGGGCTGTTGTAATTGTTGGAATTGTACCGTATGTTCATCCCTCTCCAAGCCGCAACCAGTAACGGTTGTAATGAGAATCACAAGCCCAACGCAGGGGAAGAAGCATTTGGTAAATGTATGTTTATTGGATCTTGACCGTTTTGTTATGTTTCTCATAGGGAATTCACCTCGTTGTAGAAATGGTAATCTTTCCTTTATTGTGCACCATTTTGGGTGAATTATAACCAAATAAATCATTGACAATGAACACGGTTACTTGATATGATACTGTTACTTGATTGGGAAACAATTATATATCATGATCTGTTAGCTCAGTTAAATTTAGTAGTACGACCGCTATTGATACATCTTAATTATTACAGGGCGATAGCTCAGCGGGAGAGCATTATCTTGACAGGGTAAGGGTCGTGGGTTCGATCCCCACTCGTCCTATATGAAAAAATTAAAGGCAACTTCTTTTGAGAATTATATCTCAAGAGGAGTTGTTTTTTTATATAATAATATGGCTACCTCCAATAATAAGTGTAGGTGGTTTTTGTTGATAATATATATACTTAATGGTAAAATTTGGATAAAAATAGCAGTGAAAGTAGTTACAACTATCGATAAAAATAATACAGAAAAAAGATATGGTGGTTGATCGAATGGGACAAATAAAGCGTGTTGCAGCACTATATCGAGTGTCCACAAAAGGACAGATGGACGGGAACGATATTCCAATGCAACAACGAGCATGCAGGAAGATGGTAGAGAAACAAGAGGGATGGAAGCTAGTCAAGGAATATACAGAAAAAGGGGTATCAGGTTTCAAAGTACCTGCCTCGAAGCGTGATGTTATCCAAAAGGCCAAAGAGGATGCAGAGAATGGTTTATTCGATGTCTTATTGGTATTTATGTTTGATAGGCTTGGAAGAAAAGACGATGAGACTCCCTTTGTACTTGAGTGGTTTGTAAACAAAGGTGTTGAAATGTGGTCTGTAATAGAAGGTCAGCAAAAAATTGAAGCATACACCGATCGGATGGTCAACTATTTAAGATTCTGGCAGTCAAGCGATGAAAGTAGGAAGACCTCTGACCGTGTCAACGAAAAACATATACAGATGGTCGAAGATGGTATTTTCAGAGGAGGAGGTATTCCCTACGGGTATAAAAGTGTTGATTCCGGTAATGTAAATAAAAAAGGAAAAGCACTGCAAAAACTGTGCAAGCACGAAGAAGAGTCAAAGATCGTACAAGAAATATTCCGACTAGTGCTTGAAGAAGGTTACGGACAATTAAGAATAGCTAAACTTCTAAACGAAAAAAATGTTCCGACAAGAAAAGCAAAACAATGGGGTGCTCCTACTGTAAACGTTATACTTAAGAATCCAATTTACAAAGGAGTGATGAGATACAGAAAAGAAAAAGGAGACGATATATTTTCAAAACCAATCCCTGAATTAATGATAGTTTCAGAAGAGGATTGGAATAGTGTACAGGATATAAGGGATAAAAAGAACCCTAAGAATCCAAAAAGAAATGAAAATTCCATTCCCATGAGCACTAAAGGAAGTTTACTTTTAACTGGAATAGCCAGATGCGGTTGTTGTAATTCTAGATTGACTACGACTACATTTGTAAATAAATACAAAGCAGCTAATGGAGAAATAGTTAGATACAATCAGAATAAAAGTTATCGTTGTAGTGGAAAATTGCAAGGAAAGACGGATTGTAACGGACAGGCAACATTTTCTTCAAAGAAGGTAGAGAGACAAGTCTTAGAAAGAGTGGATGTATACTTAAGTCAACTCAGAACAATAGATTTCCAATCAGAAATTGAATCAATAAAAAAGAAAGTTTCTAATGAAGAAGAGGAAAAAATTAAAACAATGCAAACTTTACTGGAAGGGCACTATGAGGAGCTTGTGGCATTAAACGCTGAGGTTCCAAAAGCTATAATGGGTAAGAGCGCATTCAAGCCAGAAATGCTCAATGGTCTTATCGAGAAAAAAGAAAACGAAATTGAGAAAACTACTGAAGATATTAAGGGAATAGAGCAATTGTTATCCTCCAAAAAAATGGAGATATCAGAGATGGAGACTCTAAAAGATGATCTCCCAGTTTGGCGGGATGTATTTACAAATGCTTCAACAGAGAAGAAGAAAATGATGTTAAGCACATTGTTAGACGTGGTCTACATTAGCAAAGAAAAAATATTGGTTGAAATCAAGGGTGGAATAAAAGAATTACTCGGTCATCTATACAGAGAGAGTAAGGATAGTAAGAGCTCACTTATTTGACAGGGTAGGGGTCAGTGGTTCGAGCTCACTACAGATCATACAGGAGAAGCCTTACATTGTAAGGCTTCTTTTCTTTTTTTTACATACAAACATGAATGCGATTTGCGATAGCTCCATTTTCTCTCCTCTTTTTAAACAAAACTTAAATAAAACATAAATTCAGCGTAAGGTTCGTCTTCTATACTTGGTTCTGAGGTCAACATAGAACAGGAGAAGGAGAGAACTTATGAATTATTCAAACCCATTTACATCAAAGTTAGCCAGAGTAGGGATCGCGGGTACACTGGCTTTAATACTGGCAACAAGCCCACTTGTCAAAATGGGGGTTGTTGCCGCGGAAGCAGACCTATCGCCTGTATCTACAAAGATACATAACACACAGAAAGACTCTCTTGAGCAGACCCCGATTCAATACCAGATCCAGGCTCGGTTGAATGAGAAGGACATGACAATCCAGGGGAGCGAGATGGTAACGTATCGCAACACAAGCAAGGATGCACTCCAGCAGCTGGTCCTTCATACATATGCTGATGCGAACCTCTCCAAGTCTACACAGGCGAGCATGTACCAACAGCATAATGAGAAGATTAGTGAAGATCATCCGGAGAAGACAGCGGAGGACTTTCTGGGTGGCATCGATATTCAGGCTGTAACCGCAGATAGCCAATCGCTGGGCTTCCATAAGGAAAACCAAGCGTTGACCGTGCAGTTGAAGAAGCCCGTTCAACCAGGCGAATCGGTATCATTCCAACTGGAGTTTCAGTTGAATATACCCTATGGCTCACAGCGAGTGTCCTACTACAAGGACATGATCAATGGTGCACACGGGTTCCCGGTGATGTCTGTATACGACGAGGTTAAGCATCAATGGAACAAGGCACCGTATAGTCGAACATTTGAGAGCGATTATTACACCTCATCGGACTTTGAAGTTCAATTAAATGTTCCTGATGAGTATCAGGTAGCCATGCCGGGCACGATCACCACTCAAGACAGTACAGAACATGATCGTAAGATAGTGTCTGCTGTAGCCGAGAATACGAGGGAGTTTGTTTTCTTTGCAAGTCCTAATCTTCAAGTGGAACGTGCTACCCGTAACGGTCTAACGGTGGAATACTATTATTTTAACGATGATCCATCCAAGAAAAAGATAGTTGACCGGTACATTAATCAGGCATTCAAGGTCATTGATTTTTATAGTGAAAAATATGGCAAGTATCCCTATCCAGAGTTCCGAATTGTCGAAACGTATGTACAAGGCGTTGCCGTGGAGTATGCGAGGCTCATTCAGATGGGACAGATTCAAAATGGTGCTGTTCCAGAAGAAGACACAACATTTGTTCATGAAATAGCGCATCAGTGGTTCCATGCATTGATCGGTAATAACTCGGAGACAGAATCCTTCCTGGATGAAGGCTTTGCTGATTTCTCCATGGTGTATTTTGCCGAGAAACAGGGAGACAAGCTAAATGGGTTCAGATCCATACAGTTTGATACTGCGCCCGTAGATATGGCGATTGCGTCAACAAACGATGAAGCTGGGGATTTGGCAAGTTTGGTATATTATCAGAAGGGGCGACAAGCGATCTATCAGCTTTACCGTTCCGTCGGTGAAGAGAAATTTGACGAGTTCATGAGGACATATTTCAAACGCTACGTGTACCAAAATGCAACGGTAGAGGGGCTGCTCCACACCATTGAAGATGTGCTTGGTAAGGAAGTACGTACAGAAATGCAAATGGCCCTATATCAGCCTAACTTTGTCTTAAAGCCGGAATACCAATTATCACAGGAAGAGACCGCC
The DNA here is from genome assembly GCF_037965655.1 of Paenibacillus sp. FSL L8-0435. Lineage (NCBI taxonomy): Bacteria > Bacillati > Bacillota > Bacilli > Caryophanales > Paenibacillaceae > Paenibacillus > Paenibacillus sp. FSL L8-0435. Next base: position 4,795,768 of record NZ_CP150185.1, on the reverse strand, counting down.
GCCTATGTACATGACATGTTACAACTACAGTATCAGGCTGTCATGAGAATGATCCCTAATCTGCCTTATGAAGTAATGAATCGATTGATGGACAAAGTCCTTCAAGGCGAGAAATTAACCATTGTGCTTAGCGATCAGGTGAGTAAGCTTGCAACTAAACAGCAGGAAGATATGGTTAATCAGTTGACCGGATTCCTTGATATGACCGGTATGAAATACGACGTTATACGGGATCGCAAGGAACTGAAGCAAAAGATGAAAAAAGAGATCGGCAACAGCAACCTTATTGTCATTGGCAATGCCAAGTCAAACGGTCTGGTGCAGGCTTTAAAATCCAGCATGATCGATCGGGCGAAACAGACAGGTTTTCCTTGGAAAAATACCATGAATGAACCTCTCGCTGCTGGTGCATATGTGATCAAACATCCCTATAACCAGAATCGATTGATGCTTCATTATTTCTGGAATGAGGATCATCTGAGTGATGAGGCATTTGAAGCCTTTAAGCTGAAAATACAAGAGTCTGTCGGATTCACTAACGATTTTTACCAATACTATCTATTGGATCACCAAGGCAAGGAGAAATCCAATAAAAAAATAGCGAATCCCATATCTTCATTTTTTGCGGAGCAATAAGTCATTGGCTTTAGAAAAGTGAAGAAAGCATCCCTTGTAACACCACGAAATAATTGTTTAAGAGAACATCTATATTGCAGTTTCTTCTTCTAATCAGGTTAGCCAATTGTTATTGGTTAGCCTGTTCAGTCATTTTAACAAAAGCAAACCGATGGTTGCACAACTCACTCCCCTCCATAGAAAAAATATAACCTTCAAAAAGTCTAAAAGGAGATAAAATTTTATGTTGTTTTGCAAACCAGTCTTGGAATATTAGGCCTTAAAATGGGCATGATGCTTTAACAGAAAGGTAACTTCATGAATATACTTATCGTGAGAAAACAATAGGAGGGATTAATATGAAGGATCAACATTATCCTGGCATGCCATGGAAAGAGACAGTCACTGATCACAACGGTAAGGAAAGCAAAGGAATTAACAAAATGAAAGCGTATTCATATAATACAGGCATTCGCTCTATCATTCGTGTTATTCAGGGGCCGGCTGCGAATATGGGTAATGTTGTTGATCTCTCAAATCTACTAAAGGGCGCATCGGAATTAGTATACTTCTCTCCATTGGACGTTGTCACCCTGCACGTTAAGGAGGTTGTGTAACATGTCAATGATTGAAAAAAATATCCAGGCAGAACAGACTGCTAATGTCACGGCCAACAGTTTCACTTCACCTTATGATTATTGCGATGCAGAAACCAGACGGATGTACACGCCTCAATTTGATAAAAAAATGGACAATCCTATCTATACCGCTGCAATGGCGGGTCTGCAATCGATCTATTGGTTTCGGGCGATCAAGGTAAAAGGGCTTATCCCTGATGCAAAAGCAGATTATTATGCTACGTATTCTACCAACCATAATCACATCGGAGGAATTGGACTAGCCTATTCGAACAGCCCGACAGGACCATGGACCAAACACGGACAAGTGTATCTCGATACCGTGGTTGGGAATTCGACGGAAACTCCATTTGTGATCTGGAACGATGAAGAACATTTGTTCTTTATGTATTATCAACAAAACGGTCTAGGGATCAATCAATCAACGGCACTTGCGACCTCTGTAGACATGATCAACTGGACAAGAGTGGGTTTGATTTTGGACAAACCTCCCGGGTTCCCTGGTGATGGTCATACCGGTTACTTCTCGTGTTTCAGAAATGGCGGCAAATGGATCGGTTTCTCGGTGATGGGCGGTGGTGACTTTGGTCGTAAATGTATCTGGCATTCACATGACGGACGTAGCTGGTTAGCTGATCCAAGGCCATTAATGGGTGGTAATGATGCCACTTTAAGTGCGGGAGAAAATATTTCGAGACCCAATGCTGGTGTATTTATGTACAAAGGGAGCATGTGGTGGATAGGCATGTTGTCGGCTTATGCTTCCGGTGGGGTTACGACTGTAGCTCGGCCAGCCATTGCCAAGATCAGCGCAGACTTTCGTCAACTGCTGGACAAACCTACGGATATATATTTTCCGGCATTGAATTGGGAAACGACCAACATGCAATCCTTAATGGTGTCCGTTATGGACGGCGTAGTGTACGTGTATTACAATACCGATCATAATATCGGTGTAGCCTATTCGGTGGGGGTGTAGAGATGGTTATACGTGATGCAGCAGGTCAGATCGTGCCCTTTGGAAAGGTTCACAAACAGCTTGTGGCCGATTTTCTTTACGGAACGTTACCGGATTGGGTGGAGGTGGTGGGCACCCCTACGTTTGAGCCTTTGCCCGACAGAGGGACCATAACCGTTACAACACCAACAACGGCAGGAGCCACGGCAGAGTTGAAAATGAAACATCTGATTGACAGCTCGAAAGTAACCGCAATTGCAATCACTTTGGAAGCGCTACAATTAAACGGGAACATTGGAATCTCAGTTCAGGTTGGCATTAAATCGAAGGATAGCAAGGCCGGAATCACCTTTTTTCAAAACGTAAATCAGAAGTATGGTATGGTCCGTGCCTATAAAGCAGATGGAACGTACACGGATTTTAATCAAAACATGGTGTTCTTCACCACACATGGCGTAGCAGGAGATGAAGCACAGAACCGTAAGAATCTCACTGTGCTGCTCTGTACCGGATTACAGTTCTCACCGGGGTTCGAGAGACCGTCCGTATGGCTTGGTGCGGATGATCAGTATGGCGGTGTTGCTGCTGACCTTAGCGGGGGGTTGTTCCAACATGGAGAATTGCAGTGTCTTTTGAAACTGACTACAAGCAAGGCAGAGGCCAAGTATTTCAAATGTGCACAGATGAAAGTGGATATCTGGAGTAACTGAGATTGGAATGACAAAGAGAATAAATAGATTATCTGCATGGATAGGTGAAAGATATACTTGAAGTAATGTGGTACCTAAACACGGACGCTTTGAAAATGAAGTGCAGTGTTTGGGTACCTTTTTTATTTAGAGATGGTTCATGATTGTACCGCCTGCTGCACCAGCAACGACAACGATCCACGGTGGTACTTTCCAAAAAACGAGCATTAGAAACAACATACATACCAGTGCAAAATCAACAGGAGTTAGGATCGCAGTTGTCCAAAGCGGATCGTACAACGATGCCAACAAAATACCTACAACAGCTGCATTAATTCCGATTAATGCTCCTTGGATTTTCGAGCTTTTACATAAAGAATTCCAGAAGGGCAATGCGCCTACGATCAGAAGGAACGCTGGCAAAAAGATAGCAATCGTTGCAACCAAAGCACCGGGAATCCCACGCATCATCGCTCCTAAATAACTGGCAAAGGTGAACAATGGTCCGGGTACAGCTTGTGCTGCTCCATATCCCGCCAAAAAGTCGGACTTGTTCATCAGACCTGTAGGGACAAATTCACGTTCCAGTAACGGAAGTACAACATGCCCTCCACCAAATACAAGTGATCCTGAACGGTAGAAGCTATCAAAGAATAACAGCCATCCCGAACGATCAAATGGTGTGAGTAACGGGAGAAGAATCAGGATTCCAAAGAACGTAGCCAAACAGACTATTGCCAAGTTACGACTCACCGGAACAGACAAGTCTGCTGTCTTAATACCTGTCATTTTTCTAAAATGAATCATGCCTATTATGCCTGCAATAACAATAAAAAGGATTGGAGTGAACGCAGTCGGCCACACAAGAGTCGCCGCTGCAGTAAAGATAGCGATGGTTGCCCTGTAACGGTCAGGAGTTAGTTTTTGCCCCATGCCCAATATCGCCTGAGCGACAATAGCTACAGCAACAATTTTAAGACCATGAATCCAGCCAGTACTGCTGATATCAAATCCTTGAAGAAAGAAAGCGAACAAAACTAACACAATGACAGAAGGAAGTGTGAAACCAAGCCAAGCCATCAGTCCCCCCAACAAACCGCCGCGGATGATGCCAATTCCAATCCCGACTTGACTGCTGGCAGGCCCGGGCAAAAATTGACATAACGCAACTAAGTCTGCATAGCTTCGTTCATCCATCCACTTTCTGCGGCGAACATATTCTTCATGAAAGTAGCCGAGATGAGCGATCGGTCCTCCAAATGAAGTCAGGCCAAGTTTGGTTGATACAGCCAACACCTCAGAAAGTGTTCTGACTGTATGTTTGGGCTTGTCCGGGGTTAGAAATGAATTATTCTCCAAAGGTGTTATTCCTCCTTAACGGTTCGATGCAGGCTATCCAATAACTACATTATAATCCTCCTCATCGCTATTCATTTAAACGTAGCATTAAACTATATTATTTTTTTTTATATTAGCTATTTACATGCACAATTTAATTGTGTACAATGTAATTGTTAGCGATTGAAGAGAGATCAAAATTTAGTCAAAATAAATCTAATCAACTAAAGGAGTTTTCACAAATGAAAACATTATATGAAACAACAGTAATCAATACAGGCGGACGTCAAGGCATCGTACAATCCCCAGATAACGTGTTTATGCTGGATGTTGCTGCACCGCCTGAACTCGGAGGACAAGTGACGACAGCTACCAATCCGGAGCAGTTGTTTGCAGCAGGGTATAGTGCTTGTTTTAACTCCGCACTGGAGTTTCAATTGAAGAAACACAAAGTTGAGATTGAAAGAAGTACGGTAGCTGCAACCGTAATGTTGGTGACGGACTCTGAGGATAACGGCGTGAAGCTTCAAGTCGATTTGGAAGTTAAAATCCTTGGTCTGGATGAAGAAACAGCACAGAAGTTTGTGAAACTTGCCCATGACTACTGCCCATATTCCAAAGGAATTAAAGGAAACGTGAATGTTAGCGTGGAACTCGCGTAATCACTGATACTATTTGTTGATAAGAAGCCTCCGAGAAATCGGAGGTTTTTTGGTGTTTTATGCATAAAAATCAATTTCGCACTCAATTGTGGGTTATAATGGTAGTAAGTTTACACAAAACTGCTGAAAGGGGAATGTACTTATGATGGATTTTAGCAAACCACCCCATGGCTCTGAGACCGATACTCACCGTCAGCGTCATCAGGAGAATGAACAGAAATACCTGTCCGGAGGCAAGAGCATTTGGTATGAAATCAGCAACTGGCTCATTCTCGGAGGTATCCTCCTTGTCATATTTTTATTATTTAAATACGTTTTCTAAGTAGACACACAACCGGGCGAATCCCCATATGATGGACTACATCAGTAAGCACTTGGGGAAATGGGGAATCCGGGATGGCAAAAGCAAAGGGCAAGAAAGCTCCCGCATTAAAGAGTGATAAAATACGTGTATCCATGAAGTTGGTCACTTCGGATGTATGTGAGAGATGTAAGACACCCTGTACACGAGGAATGGATTATGCTGCACGTATGAGAATTGAAGGGGCTTTAGGCAAGGGCGTTCCCTGTATATTGACCCGCCATACTTCTTCATAACTCTTCGTATAATCCTGTATATATAACAATTATAGATCAGGGGCATCCTTTAATGAGGATCGCCTCTTTTTGTGCATTCCAAGGGGTGGAAAAAATTCTGGATAAAAAATGAAAAATGATGAAAAACAGCGCAACTTTGTGGATGAATCTGCAGTATAAATGTACAACAGCTAGCAGCAGGGGAGGGAATATTGACGGAATGAAATGGAAACGAATATTGCTTTGTGTCACGGTATTCTCCTTGCTCGGCGGGTCTTTATTGTTTGCTGACTCAGTGAACGAGAAGATTCGTGTTCTCATTAACGGCAAGGAAGCAGCTGATGGAGGTTATCTCATTGATGGAACGACCTATGTACCTGTAAGAGAAGCCGGAGGCGTCGTCAAATGGGACAGCAGTAACAAGAGAGTAACGGTGATCAAACCGAATGTACATATTTTTCTCTTCAAGGGAGACACTGTATTTGGCAACGTTAACGTAGGTAAGCTGAAATTCAATGTATTTTCACAAGTGGACAGTCTGACAGCAGATGTAGCTGCGGTGAAAGTAACGATTACCAATCCAAGCGGTCAGGTGAAGGATATCCAGTCACAGGAGCTTACGACACAGAAGGATAACTTCTGGTTCCGCACATATGATTTTACGTATGATTTCAGTCGTGCTGGCAAGTATCAGGTTGGCTTTCATATTAAAGAAAATGCAAACAGCAGCTACGTCCTGGTAGCGGAGAAAATCATTACAGCGCTGAACGATTGAAGCGAAAATAACCCTGTGGGTTAAATTGACCTGGGTCATTGAACATGTTACGATATGCAAGGTTACACAATTTCTATTTATAAAGCGAGGTATTTCAATGAGCGATCACACACATGAACACGGCGATGGCTGCGGATGCGGGCAAGACCACGACCACGACCACGAGCATGAAGAAGTCCTTCTCACATTAACAGACGAGAACGGCCAAGACGTGGAGATGGTTTTGGTGGAGACGTTTGACGTGGAGAAGCATGTTTATGCGCTCCTGCTGGAACGTAACAATCCTGAAGCTGACGGCATCATCCTGCGTATGGAAGAAGAAGACGAGGAAATGGTGCTCTACAATATTGAAGACGAAGAAGAGTGGAACCGCGTTGAAGCGGCTTACAACGAACTCGTTGCATCACAAGAATAGTCATTCTTTTGGAACATAACATGAAGGCTCCTTGATCTCAGGGGGCCTTTTGTTTGTTTTTAAGAGGTATACGAGCATGTACACCACCGGTTTGAACGACGAAATAGACGGGAAAATGCAAACTCGTTTGTCCCATAAAATAAAAAAAGGACCAAGCTTAAGGCTTGGTCCTTCAAGTTTATTCCATTCACAGGGTGATGGAGTTGTTTTAGAAAATGGCATCGGCTTCCACGATCACTTTAACGTTGGTTACGCTGCGATCTTCGGGTCCTTTGACGGGTAATCCAACTTCGACATGATCGATGATGTAGTCGATGTTTTCCTGGGTGATAACCTCACCCGGTAACAGGATTGGAATTCCTGGCGGATAGACATAGATGAATTCCGAGATAATACGTCCCGCGGATTCTTTAAACGGAATCACTTCGGTATCACCGTAGAATGCATCGCGTGGAGTCAGCATCAACTGTGGAATATCCGGTACTTTTACGACCAGTTCATGGGCCGGGTTCACTTGATAATAGGTACGGGAGAGATCCTGCAAAGCGTTCAGCAAGATATCCACACTGTCATCCGTATCTCCTGGCGTGATGAGACACAGAATATTGTACATATCACTAAGTTCGACCTCGATGTTGTAATGTTCACGCAGCCAGTTCTCTGTCTCATATCCTGTAATACCCAGATGGCGAACATGGATCGTTACTTTGGTTGGATCATAGTTGAAGGTCGCTTCTGTACCCAGCAACTCTCTACCGAAGCAATACAGGCCATCCATATCGTTAATTGAACGTCTGGCAAACTCAGCCAGTTCAATCGCCTTCTGTGCAATCTCACGACCGTGGAGTGCCAGGTTACGTCTTGATGTATCGAGTGAAGCAAGCAAAATGTATGAAGTTGATGTTGAGGTGAGCAGACTCAGGATCGTCTGTACACGCTGCGGGTTCACGAACCCATTCTTCGTGTTCAGGTTGAGTACGGAACTCTGTGTCATGGAGCCACCAAGCTTGTGAACACTGGTTGCAGCCATATCGGCACCTGCTGCCATTGCAGACAACGGCAGATCCTCATGGAAATGAATGAGTACGCCATGTGCTTCATCAACAAGTACAGGGACTTGGTAGCTGTGTGCAAGCTCAACAATCTCTTTCAGATCGGTAACCACGCCGTAATAGGTCGGGTTAATTACAAGCAATGCCTTGGCATCTGGATGACGCTCAAGTGCGCGACGGATAGACTGTGTAGTCACTCCATGGTCAATGCCCAGATTGGCATCTTGTGAAGGAGAAACAAATACGGGTTTGGCGCCTGAGAAAATAATCGCGGACAAAACCGATTTATGCACATTACGGGGCACAATAATTTTGTCACCAGGTGAACATACAGACAGAATCATGGTCATAATGGCACTGCTTGTGCCTTGTACACTAAAATAGGTATAATCGGCTCCGAAGGCATCTGCTGCCAAAATCTGTGCTTCCTGAATGACACCGGTTGGCTGATGCAGGTCATCCAACGGTGCGATGTTAATCAAATCTATGGAGAAGGCATTATCGCCAATAAATTCACGGAATTCGGTATCCGCTCCCAATCCTTTTTTATGGCCCGGAATATGAAACTGTACCGGATTGAGTGCCGCATGATTTTTTAAAGCGGTAAACAGCGGCGTACGGTGGTGATTCATCAGTGCTGTCACAACCCTTCCTAATAAAATTGGTAAACAAAGATGAGTATAGCAAATTAAGAACCGAATGCAACAGTATAATCGACAATTTTTTAAATTGCCGAGATTTGGGCACATTCCCCACGGTTACACTAAGGATAGGGAATAGGCAAATGAACACCGAAAGGGGAAAAAGAATGCAAACCGACACAAAACCAGCCAAAATTTTGCGATCACCATTTTTTATCGCGATGTGGCTGACACTTTTTCTAGTTGAAATTATCAAAGGAGCCCTGTTGGTAGCTGTTTTGCCCGTGTATATGGACAATATACTGGGTCTGTCTGCAGGCGTCATTGGTGTGGCATTTGCTCTTCAATATCTGGGTGATAATCTGTTCCGGGCGCCTTCCGGCTGGGCAGCAGAACGGATCGGGTTCCGCGCAACGATGGTTACAGCACTAATCTGTACCTTAATCGCTGTTATTATGATCCTTTTTCTCAAAAGTGCCTTTGGACTGGCCATGGCCTGTCTCATTCTTGGCATTGGTACGTCACCACTATGGCCTTGCGCCATGACAGGCGTGACTGCGATGTCAGGCCCACAGAACAAGAATGGTACAGCAATGGGGGCGCTGGAGATGGCTGCTCTCGGGGGAACGGGGCTTGGACCTATAGGCATGAACTGGCTGCTGGAGCGCACGCATCATGATTATCGAACGATATTCCTCGTGCTGATGGGTTGTGCCATTCTCGTTATTCTGGTGGCCATGATTCTTCCTGGACGTGTCATTGTTGAAGGGGAGCATGCCGAGCAAGCAGCGAAGAATAGTGATGTGAAATATCCAGCCAAACCGAATCTGCTCACGCCGTTCATCCGGCTGCAAAAGAGTGTGAAGGGCACACTGCAAAGGGTACGCAGCACACTTAATGTTAATCCGCTCGTGTATCCTGCCTTGTTTATGCAATCGTTTGTCATTGGGCTGCTTAGTCCAGTAATCACGCTATATACACGCACAGACCTGCACATCTCACCGAACCTTTACAGTTTGTTGCTGATTGCGGGAGGTGGAATAACCGTTATTGCCTTGCTGCCTGTAGGTAAAATGGTAGACAGGTTTGGTACTAAACCGTTCCTGAATATTGGTTTTTTGATGGCGGCGGCGAGTCTGTTCGCATTCTCCTCCATAACATCCATTCCGGTGGTGTTTGGTATTGTCATGCTGGTGGGCATCAGTTATGCCATGATTTTGCCCGCCTGGAATGCTTTTGTAGCCACTCTGATTCCCAAAGGAGAGCGGGGAGCAATCTGGGGATTCTTCCTTACATTGCAGGGATCAGGCATGGTTGTAGGCCCCATTGTTTCCGGACTGCTGTGGGACCACGTGAGCCATCCGGCTCCATTCATCGGTAGTGCCATCGTCATGGCAGGACTTGCCGTTGTGCACTTTGTGTTATCCCGCAATCCGTTTCGCACCGCTCCGGCCAAATAAGCAAAAGAAAAGGGAGTTCCACCAACCGCCTTGGTTGTGGAGCTCCCTTTTTCGCGTCCATTATATCACGAGAATCGGGGGCTTGCCCCTGTGCGTCTGCGGAAAGCTGCAATCCGGCGGTCCTTTCGGTGAAAAATAGTCAAATAACCAAGTACCCTTACATAAAATGAAGTATAAAATAGGGTAAGCCGATTGAGTAGAAGCGATTGAAGACGAGGGCCGGAGTTGATCCGGTACAGATGGAGGGAGTGCCGTGAATAAGAGTTATGAAGTTGAATATTGCAATCTGGAGCTGCGGTTCAACCGTCGGCATATCCAAAATTTGATCAGAGACCTTATTCGTGAGGGATATTCACTATATTGGAGCGAGGACGAATCCTTTTTTATCCTGTCAGTCCGGACCGGCCGCAAGCTGGTAAAGCTCCGCTTTCAACAGACACGCACGGGGAACTACAAGATGACTGGAGATTATATCATTAAGGATGCAAAACTTGCAGAGTGGCTGGAGAAGCTGATTGGAGATACACGCGGGCATGCAGTTGTGAAGCGGTTCAAGGATCAGCAGATGACCGTGGAGAACATTTTATTCGGTGAAGTCATTCGTCTCGTGGAAGTGTCTGGGTTCAAACAGCGTGTCATTTTTCAAAAGGAACCTGCGCCGACGGCGGAAGAGATGGAAGAGATGTTCCTCTCGCGTGAAGGTGAGGAAAGGCTCATGTTGTTGCGCATGGAAGTGGATGATGAACTGGAACGCCTCTACACGGCCATGCAGATGGATAATATCGAAAAAGCAAATGCTTGCCGCGAAGTCTTAAAACAGTTGTCTGGGCATCTGTTAATGTTGGAAGGATGACAAGATAAGGCCGTATTTATGAAAATACGATGAACACCTCAGCAGATTGGGGTGTTTTCTCGTTGCGTAGCTGTGCCACGGGGTTCACTTCTATACATAAAACCGTTAAAATGGGAGTATTGTTGAGAATTTATTTCAATAAAATTAATTGGAGCAAAGGATGGAGGACCAGATGACAAAACAACAAATTGGCGTAATTGGCCTGGCTGTCATGGGCAAAAATTTGGCCCTTAACATTGAAAGCAAAGGTTTCTCAGTATCGGTATATAACCGTTCCCCGGAGAAAACCAATGATCTTCTGAAAGAAGCTGAAGGTAAAAACCTGACAGGCTCATTCTCCATTGAAGAGTTCGTAGCATCCCTGGAATCCCCGCGCAAAATTTTGATCATGGTACAAGCCGGTAAAGCGACCGACGCTACCATTGAACAACTTCTTCCTCACCTGGATGAGGGCGACATCATCATTGACGGAGGGAACGCATACTTCCCTGACACGCAACGTCGCAGCAAAGAGTTGGAAGACAAAGGCATTCGTTTCATCGGTACAGGTGTATCCGGTGGTGAAGAAGGCGCACTGAAAGGCCCTTCCATCATGCCAGGTGGACAGGAAAGTGCTTATAAACTGGTTGAACCGATCCTGACGGCGATCTCGGCCAAAGTCGGTGACAATCCATGTTGTACATATATTGGACCAGACGGTGCCGGACACTATGTGAAAATGGTGCATAACGGTATCGAGTACGGAGATATGCAGTTGATTGGTGAAGCATACCACTTGCTCAAATCCGTATTGAACGTTTCTGTTGAAGAGCTTCATGCAATCTTTACGGAATGGAATCAAGGAGAGCTGGATAGCTACCTGATCGAAATCACAGCAGATATCTTCTCCAAATACGATCCAGAAACAGGGAAACCAATGGTTGACGTCATTCTGGACGCGGCTGGACAAAAAGGAACAGGGAAATGGACAAGCCAAAGCGCGCTGGATCTCGGCGTACCATTGTCCATGATTACGGAATCCGTATTCTCCCGTTTCCTGTCTGCCATGAAGGACGAGCGTGTAGCAGCTAGCAAAATCCTGAATGGACCAGCGACTGAAGCATTCTCTGGCGACAAAAAAGCGTTCATTGAGAGCGTGCGTAAAGCCCTCTTCGCAAGTAAAATCGTATCCTACGCACAAGGATTTGCACAAATGCGTGCAGCTTCCGACGAGTATGGCTGGGATCTGAAATACGGCAACATTGCCATGATCTTCCGTGGCGGTTGCATCATCCGTTCGCAGTTCCTGCAAAACATCAAGGAAGCTTATGATAAAGACGCAGCTCTGAAAAACTTGCTCTTGGATCCGTACTTCCAAAACATTGTTGAGTCTTATCAAGACGCATGGCGTGAAGTTGTAGCGGCTGCTGTAAAACAAGGTGTTCCGGTACCTGGCTTCTCCAGCGCTCTTTCTTACTACGACAGCTACCGTACAGAGCGTCTGCCAGCCAACTTGCTGCAAGCTCAACGAGACTACTTCGGTGCTCACACGTTCAAACGTGTGGACAAAGAAGGCAGCTTCCACCACAACTGGATGGAGTAGTACCACATATACAAGTCTATTAGATTTGGCCAAAGCGTCCTTAAGTAGGAGCTTTGGCCTGCTAAGGGGCTCAAAAGAGGTTTGGCGTTCCGGTGATTGCCGGTCAACGCTGGGCCTCTTTTTTTACTGTGTTATACAGTAATAATGTTGATAAAGAAGATATGTAGCTGATTCTAGACCTAATGAACAGGAGACACTCTATTTTGGCAAAATGAGCCGGTTCTATTTTTTAACGAACTCAGAAGGCACTATTTCGATAATTCATAGCGAGATGTCGAGGTTTTGACGGTGATTTTTGGAAATAAGTTTACTCAGATTCTTAAGAAGTTTAACTGCGCCTATTTACCGTAAATAAGCTCATTGGAGTTCGTTAGGTTAATAGTTGGTCACTGATTGAGACGTTTGGGGGCTCAAAACTGCTTGAGGGTGATCTGACGTAGGCTTAGATGCCGGAAGTTACTTGATCTGTCTTGGAAGGTTGCGGAAGGTCGAAAAGAAGTCGGTCAGGAGATGGTCTTTCCCAGTCCGCAGGGCTGTGTTATGATAGGACAAAAGTGCTCACGAATTGCTTGAATTAAAGGAGTGTACACCTTGAGCAAGTCTAACAATATTATTCTCATCGGCATGATGGGAACCGGCAAATCAACCGTCGCTGACATGCTTGCACGTGAGCTTGGTTATCGATTGATTGATGTAGACGCCGCGGTGGAAAAAGAGGAAGGCTGTACGATTCCAGAATTGTTCACTGGCAAGGGAGAGACGTATTTCCGTGATGCCGAGAGCCGCATGTTGTGCTCGATGCTGGAGAAGAAGTCACAGGTCATAGCGACCGGAGGTGGCGTGGTGCTGCGTTCGGATAATTGTGACGTGATGCTGAAGAATGGTTGGGTTGTTGCCTTGACTGCTGATCCGGCAGTGATTGTAGAGCGTGTTAGTGGCTGTGACAACCGTCCACTTCTCGCAGGCAATGCAGAGGAACGCATTCAGGCAATTATGGAAGAACGGAAAGACGCATATCGGTTCGCACATTATACGGTGGATACAACCGAGTTATCCGCTGCCGAAGTGACTCGTTTAATTTTAGCGCATTACCGCGTCTAAGCTTGTTATCATCGAAGTTTGATGGTTGATAGGTGGTGGCAGATATAACAAAACGGGCCATATAGGCCCGTTTCTAGGAGTGGAGCAGAACAGAAGTCACAAGGTTACAAATGACTTCGCTTCTCTCCGGGTTTCTCTAGTCTTCCTGTTGCCACTGAAGCATACCGCCGACCATGTTTGTACAGCCTTCATATCCCAGTTGTTGCAGATATTCACAGGCACGCTCACTGCGGTAACCGCTACGACAGATAATCACGATCTCGCCTGATTTCTCAATCTCAGACAGTCGGTCCGGAATCTGTCCAAGCGGAATATGCTTGGCTCCTTCGATCATGCCTTGCGCGACTTCATCGTCCTCGCGGACGTCTATCATCTGCAGCTTCTCTCCCGCCTGTAAACGGCGGCGCAGCTCAGACGTTTCAATTTCAGCTATTTGTGTCATATTCAGGTCCTCTTTTCTGTATGGACTTAACGCTATAATGATACCCAAGCGATGCACGGAATGTCAATTTGGCCACAATATAATCAACGAAGGAGAATTTCATCCATGGACGTTATTGTTAAACCAACCCCCACTCTGAACGGGGAAATCGGGGCTCTGTCCTCCAAAAACTACACTACCCGCTATTTGCTGGCTGCTGCACTGGCAGAAGGCACAAGTACCATTCATTTCCCGGCACACAGTGAAGACAGTGACGCCATGCGCAGATGTATTCGCGATCTGGGGGCAGTACTTGAAGAAGACGACAGCAAGATTGTGATCCAGGGCTTTGGCAGTCATCCCCGTGATGTGCGTGAATTGAATGTTGGGAATGCGGGTGCTGTACTTCGTTTCCTGATGGGCGTTACAGCGCTCTGCCCTGAAGTTACTTTTGTGAATACGTACCCGGATTCACTGGGCAAACGCCCCCATGATGACCTGATCGATGCGCTTGGTCAATTGGGTGTAGAAGTACAACATGAACAAGGACGCCTGCCGATTACAATCAAGGGTGGCAATGCCAAGGGTGGACACATTCGTGTATCCGGCTCCGTCAGCTCCCAATATCTGAGTGCATTGTTGTTTGTAACTCCGTTGCTTGCAGAAGACAGCACCATTGAAGTACTGAATGACCTGAAGTCCAAGGTCGTTATCGGACAGACGCTGGAAGTGTTGGAGCAGGCAGGCATCGTTATCCATGCAAGTGATGATTACATGTCCTTCCGTGTACCAGGTGGACAGGCTTACCAGCCGACGACCTACACGGTTCAAGGGGACTACCCGGGCTCGGCAGCCGTTCTTGCCGCAGCTGCGGTTACACAGTCTGATGTGAAAATTCTGCGACTGATGGAGCAGAGCAAACAGGGTGAACGTGCCATCGTTGACGTTCTGCGCATGATGGAAGTGCCTTTGACACATGAGAACGATGTCGTACACGTTCAAGGTAATGGCAGACTGAAAGCGATTGAATTCGATGGGGATGCCGCGACGGATGCCGTTTTGGCTATGGTAGCCGCAGCTGTGTTTGCGGAAGGCACGTCACGGTTCTATAATGTAGAGAACCTGCGTTACAAGGAATGTGACCGAATCACCGATTACTTGAACGAACTGCGGAAGGCAGGAGCGAACGTTGAAGAGCGTCAAGCTGAGATTATTGTACACGGACGTCCGGAAGGCGTTGAAGGCGGCGTGGAGATTAATGCTCACTACGATCATCGTGTAATTATGGCGCTAACTGTCGTTGGTCTGCGTTCCAAGGAGCCGCTTCGTATTCGGGATGCACACCATGTAGCCAAGTCTTATCCGCAATATTTCGATCATTTGCAGGCGCTTGGCGCCTCGGTTCAATGGGTAAAAGAGTAAAATAACTGAAACCTGTCTTTTGAACACGCACTTTAATCAGAAAAGGATGGTGCTTGAACATGGAATTTAACAACCCTACTCGTGAAGAAATTGGGCAACTTTTGCGCAAGGCAGGCAACATCGCAGTCGTCGGCTTATCAGACAAATCAGATCGCACTTCCTATATGGTGGCAGAAGCCATGCAGAGCAGAGGTTATCGCATTATCCCGGTTAATCCACAGGCGCAAGGTGAAATCCTAGGCGAGACGGTATATGCCACACTCGCGGATATTCCAGAGCCGGTAGACATTGTCAATGTGTTTCGTCGCGAAGAGTTTTGCGCGGAAGTCGCTCGTGACGCCGCTGCCATCAAAGCTAATGTGCTGTGGCTGCAGCTTGGCATCCATAGTGATGAAGCGGTCCAGATTGCTGCAGAGAACGGCATGACAGCGGTAACGAATCGTTGTATCAAGGTAGAAGATTCCATCGTTCTGCGCGGCGCTGGACGCGGCTGAGAGGCTCGTTCACCTAAGATCGGTTGATCTCCTGATCTGACCCAATTGAATGAACATAGGATGAATCCCGTTAACTTGAAGTTGACGGGATTTTTTCTGTTCTATTTTTGCCATTATTAATTACCAATTGGTTACTGTTTTGCTTTGACAAAACGTTGCGTAAAGCTTACCATCTAGGATAGAAAGGAGAGGTCGCCATGAATTGGCTCGGATCCTTGCAGCAGCTCGGACGAGCGGTAATGCTGCCTACAATGGTCCTGCCCGCCGCCGCAATTTTGCTCAGTGTTGGCAGTCTGCCTTGGGACGCCTGGGGATTGGATATTGTCGGTGAAGTGTCTACCGTGGCCGGACACGGTATTTTTTATTTCTTACCGTATTTGTTCGCTGTCGGTGTAGCACTGGGACTCTCCAACCAGGCCGGACAAGCGGGACTTGCTGCTCTGGCTGGTATCGTGATATATGATCAGGTGACTCGGAACTTCGGGGATGGCACCGTTCAGCCCGCTTCCTTAATCGGAATCATACTCGGCGCGCTTGCCGGTGGGATGCATAATCGGTTTAAAAGCATTAAACTGCCTGAAATTTTACAGTTTTTTGGAGGTTCAAGGTTTGTTTTGCTCATCGTCGGACTTTGTTCGGCATTGTTTTCCTGTTTTATGTTATGGCTCGCTCCGATCCTACAGCATGGATTGAACGGCATTGCCACTTGGGAATACAGTCTCGGGGGTTTTGGACTGTTCATTTACGGGGTGTTATACAGGGTGCTGGTCGCTTTTGGGCTTCATCACCTGCTTAACAATGTGTTTTGGTTCCAGTTAGGGACGTTTGAAACGCCTGATGGTAACATTGTGCAAGGGGATTTGCCCCGATTTTTTGCAGGTGACCCAACAGCAGGATTCTTTATGGCAGGTTTGTTTCCCATCATGATGTTTGCCATTCCGGCGATAGCCTTTGCTATTATTCAGGAAGCCAGGGAAGATCTGAAACCGAAAATCAAGAAAACTTTTCTGACATCGGCACTCGTTTGTTTTCTAACCGGGGTATCGGAACAGATTGAGTTTGCTTTTTTGTTCGCGGCTCCTTATCTGTTCATCGTGCATGCAGTGATGTCCGGCGTTGCCATGTGGATTAGTTACTGGCTGGATATCCGGCATGGATTCTCTTACTCCGCAGGTATTATTGATTACATACTCAATTTCCATCTATCGGAGAATGCGTGGAAGCTCATTCCGATTGGCATACTATATGGGCTGCTTTACTACTTCCTGTTCCGATGGGCGATTCGTACGTTCAAGATTCCAACACCAGGACGTGAAGAGGGCTCCATGCTGGAAGATTGGGTAGGTAACATTCCTTATCAGGCACCTTTAATCCTCGAAGCATTGGGTGGGAAGAGTAACATTGTACAGGTTGAAGCATGTATTACACGTCTTCGCCTTACTGTGCATGATGACCGGCTGATCGACACGGGTGCCATGAAGAGTATGGGGTCCGCAGGACTGATCAAGCTGGGTGGCGGTAACGTACAGGTGGTATTCGGGACCTACTCGGAATTGATTCGGGAAGAAATCGCGAAGTTGCTGGAAAGAGATCTGCAACAGGTTCTGTTCTGTGCCCCCGTTCAGGGCAAAATGCTCCCGATTGAAGAGGTACCTGATCAGATTTTTGCAGCCAAGCTTGTCGGTGATGGTGTAGCCTTTGTTCCGGAAAAGGGAGAGCTGGTCTCACCCGTGTACGGAACGATTATGCACTTGTACCCGACCATGCATGCCTTGGGTATTTCTACCCGTGAGGGGCTTGAGGTATTACTGCATATCGGCATCGATACCTCTCAGTTGAAAGGCCATTTTGAAGCTTTTGTTCAGGAGGGCGATACGGTGGAGCCAGGGCAGTTGTTGATCAAGTTTGATCTGGCAGTACTCCGCGAGCAAGCGGCGTCACTAACAACACCCATGGTAATTACGAATCCGGATCGTGTAAAATCATGGAGTTTTGCTCCATTTAAGCAAGTTAAGAAAGGTCAGGCATCCGTTATGTCCGTGGTGCTCTATGACAGGAACGTTGGAGGGGTAGAATGAAGATACAAGGCATCAACGGAGCTGCAGGCATAGCCATCGGCAAAGCATTTGTCCTGCCCAGTTGGGAATGGGATCTGCCGGATCAAAAGATGGATTCGGTGGATCTTGCCCAAGAGTTCGAACGGCTGTATGAGGGCATACGGACATCAAAGGATGAGATCGAATATATCAAAAATGAGTTCAAGGAAGTTGTTGGTCCAGAGGAGTCCAGTATCTTTGATGCACATCTGGCCATCTTGGAAGATCCGGTATTCATGAACGAAATTCGCGGCATTATCGAGCGTCAATATAAGGCAGCAGAAGTGGCGGTCAAAGAAGCCATTGACCACTTTGTCACGATGTTTGACTTGCTGGAAGACGAGTATATGAAGGAGCGGGCCATTGACATCAAGGATGTGGGTAACCGTCTGCTCAAGCATTTGCTCGGTGCACCGGAGATTACACTTCCTTCGGATACCCAGCCGTATGTGCTCGTTGCCAAAGAATTATCGCCATCCCAACTGGCACATCTGAATCCGACCCATGTGCTAGGCATTGTAACCTTGATTGGCGGAAAAACATCACATTCTGCGATTATGGCTCGTGCCCTTGGCATTCCTCTCGTTTCCGGTCTGGAAGCGAGTCTTGGCATGCCAGTAGAGACAGGGGATATGCTTGTCGTGGATGGTGACAATGGCTTGGTATTTACGGACCCGGATCGTAAGACGATTGAACGGTATACCATGCTTCGCAGCAAACAACTGAAGAAAAAGGAACAACTTCAAGTTCTTGCTACCGTGGATGCTGTAACCAAAGATGGGGCTGTTTTGCACTTGGCTTCCAATATCAGTTCGGTGAAGGAATTGGACCTTGCTTTGAAACAAGGAGCCAAAGGTGTGGGCTTGTTCCGAACAGAATTCTTGTACATGGACCGTGCGACTTTCCCGGGTGAGCAAGAACAGTATGAGGTATACCGTCTTGTGGCAGAGAAAACAGCAGGACAATCCGTTGTTATTCGTACACTGGATATCGGTGGTGACAAGCAACTCGATTACTTTGAACTGCCGGAGGAAGACAATCCGTTTCTGGGTTACCGAGCTATTCGGATTAGTCTCGATCGCAAGGATCTGTTCAAAACACAGCTTACAGCCATACTGCGTGCCAGCGCTGCCGGAAATGTCAAAATCATGTACCCGATGATCTCTTCGGTGGAAGAACTTCAGCAGGCCAATGAGATTCTCCGTGAGGCGATGTCCGATCTGGACGAGCGCGGATTAGCATACGACCCTCACATTCAGGTGGGAATTATGATTGAAGTTCCGGCAGCGGTGATGATTGCTGATCTGCTCGCAGAGGAAGCTGATTTCTTCAGTATTGGTACGAACGACTTGGTTCAATATGTACTGGCAGTAGATCGAATGAATGAGCAGATTGCTCATATGTATCACCCCTATCATCCGGCTGTTCTGCGGATGCTTCGTGCGACAGCAGATGCGGCTCATACGGCTGGAATTGATGTCAGTGTGTGCGGAGAGATGGCAGGGGACGAACGTGCCATTCCGCTTTGGTTGGAGCTTGGCATTCGCCACTTGAGTATGTCTCCGCAATCCCTGTTACGTGTGAAGCACAGAGTGCTGAACACAACAGCATCGGCCGCCAAAGAAGAAGCACGAAAGTGCTTCGCCTTACGGACCAGCGGAGATATTGAGGAGCGACTGCAAGTCTTTAATGACTCCACGGGAAGTCCAGATGAACAAAGTGGATCGAATGCATCATAATTGGGTTAACTGGATATAAATACCTTTAAGTTAATATATTTACATTTGTGATAATTATGTATTGGACACCTTGTTATATAAAATAACCCCACTGTGCATGAGAGCACAATGGGGTTGTTTTTATTTGTCAGCGAGTGCATCACAGAATGCCTTGCCATAAGGGGGAAGGTCAGGCGGACGACGTGCTGAGATGATATGTCCATCAACAACAACGGCTTCATCTTTCCAGATCGCACCTGCATTTTCCATGTCATCGCGAATGCCTGGTGTAGAGGTTACTGTAACCCCGTCCAGAATTTTGGCAGAAATCAGCACCCAGCCCGCATGACAGATCTGTCCAATCGGTTTCCGGTCTGCATTCATTTCCTTCACAAGCTCCAGTACTTTCGGATAACGACGCAGCTTGTCTGGCGCCCAGCCGCCTGGCACGAGAATGCCATCGTAATCTGAACTGTCGAGTTCATCGAAACTGTATTCGGCTTCAGCAGGCACACCGTATTTGCCAATATAGGTTTTTCCTTTTTTCTCTCCAGCAAGATGCACTTCTGCACCTTCTTCACGAACCCGATGTACAGGGTACCACAATTCCAAATCCTCGAATTCTTCATCGACCAGAGCGATGACTTTTTTACCGGTTAATCTCATGTCCATCTCTCCTTTTTGCGGTGATTAGGTCTGTTGCGTCTTTAATTGTAACAGATTCTCCAAGGGACTTCATGGAAGTGCATATTCAGTTTGGAGGAAGCGATTACAAGTCAGTAACTGCCTGCATTCGACAACCTTCATCTGGTGGGAGTGGTAATTTGTGCAACCTTTCGTTTATAGCAGGATTTGAGCCGAAATAGGTCGAATGGTACTTATATAGAGTATAGAACGAATGAGGTGATGGTTGTGCGCAAGTCGTGCAGATGTGGACATGTAATGGAGTTGGAATTAAGAACAGTGGTATACGCCAAAAAAGTGGAGATTCGAAACGTACCCGTATTTGCGTGTACAGACTGTGTATCATACGAAGTGCTTCCGCCGGTCAAGCCGGACTTAACAGAATGCATAAGCACATTGGGTGAACAGCCCGTGAAGCAAGACGTATCTTTTGGTGAACGTAATGAACTGGCAGACGTGTTTCATGAGCTACTGCTGGCCTGGCCGGATGCGACCGATCGGGAGATGGAATATCGAATGCAACAAGCAGTGGAGGAGCGTATCAATCTGCTGCTGGACATTATGGGTTACGCAACGAAGTCTGGTGATGCAGCGTGGATTGAGACAACGGAGCGCAGATTAAGTCAATTATCCGGATTTGTGTGGCAGGAGTACTTCTCAAATGCTGTCTAATTTTGACGTGTAAAATGCTTGTTTTCATGAAAATTGGCTTTTTCGCGCACTTTTTGTTAAGATATCGAAGAGTGAAAACGCTCAACATAGCGGTATTCCTGGTAAAGGGGGATGTATATCTAATGGCTGACATGACTAAAATGACAAGTATTGAACAGCTAAACTCCGCAGTGGAGGCTACCAAGGATCAACCCTTGCTTCTGTTTAAGCATAGCACGCGCTGTCCGATCAGCTCGAATGCTTATCAGGAGATGAACGATTATTTGCTTAACAATGCCAATGAACAAGTGAAATATGGCATCATCTATGTTGTGGAAGATCGCCCGGTATCGAATGAAGCAACAGACAAGCTGGGTGTTAAGCACGAATCTCCACAGGCAATCCTGATCAAAAAGGGAATTCCTGTATGGCATACTTCCCATTCAGATATTACTAGAACCACACTTGCGAATGTTTTGAGTGAGTCCTAAAGCCTATTTTAATTGATTAATGCAAAAATTTGTCGTAATATAAATCTTAATGAAAATGGTATGAAAATTTACTGGTAATGGAGAGAAGTACTGTGACGGTAACCATTTATGATGTGGCACGTGAAGCTGGAGTGTCTATGGCAACGGTATCACGGGTAGTTAATAATAACCCTAATGTCAAACCGCAAACGCGGAAAAAAGTATATGAAGCCATCGAACGGTTGGGATATCGTCCGAATGCGGTAGCCAGAGGTCTGGCAAGCAAGAAGACAACCACGGTCGGGGTTGTTATTCCAGATATTTCGAACTCCACCTTCGCGGAGATTGCCCGCGGAATTGAAGATATTGCGAATATGTATCACTACAATATTATTTTGTGTAACGCAGATAAGAAGAAAGAAAAAGAAATTCGTGTTATTAACACGTTGCTCGAAAAACAAGTAGACGGACTGCTATTCATGGGCGGAACAGTAACGGATGAACACATTCAGGCGTTCCAGTCTGCGGCTGTGCCGATCGTACTTTGTGCAACGAGTGATGAGAAGGGCTCATTCCCTTCAGTGGATATTGATCATGAGGCTGCTGCGTTTGACGCGGTAAACACCCTGATTCGTCATGGACACAAGGAAATTGCGATGATCAGTGGTACGCTGCAAGATCCAGCGAATGGATATGCACGTTTCCAAGGTTACAAGAAAGCACTGGAAGCAGCAGGCATGGAATACCAGGAGGATCTGGTACGTATCGGTAACTATCGTTATGAATCCGGTGTGGAAGCAATGAAATATTTCCTCGGACTGAAGAAGAAGCCGTCGGCGATTTTTGCTGCAACAGATGAAATGGCGATTGGTGCCATTCACAGCATTCAGGATGAAGGCCTGAAAGTACCGGATGATTTCTCCATTATTAGTGTGGATAACATCCGTATGGCTTCCATGGTGCGTCCTCAGTTGACAACAGTGGCTCAGCCAATGTACGACCTTGGCGCAGTAGCGATGCGTTTGCTGACCAAGTTGATGAAAAAAGAAAATGTGGAGAACCCACGGGTTATTTTGCCGCATGAAACAATTCTTCGTCTGTCTGTAAGTCACGCAGATGTAGTTTAATCGGGATTATATACAGATATATTAAGGGAGAAGTCATTATTCTCTCTACATAGTGGACATGCGAAAGCTCCGGAGACGGAGCTTTTGTGCTGAATGATGCTAAAAGTGAAAATAGGAGGTATCAGAAGATGCGTGAAACGATTGGTATCATCGGAGCGATGGATGAGGAAGTTGAGCTTTTGCTGGCAGGTATGAAGCAACTTGAGACGGTCAAACAAACCGGTATAACATACGTTGCCGGCGAGTGGCTGGGCAAGCAGATTGTCGTGTGCAAATCCGGCGTAGGTAAAGTAAATGCAGCGGTTACAACGCAGATCTTGATTGATCGTTTTCAGGTTAATCGGATTATCTTCACAGGTGTTGCGGGTGCAGTTAACCCGGAACTGAACATTGGAGATATGGTTATATCGTCTGTATGTGTTCAGCACGACATGGATGTAACGCCACTGGGGTTCGCACGCGGGGTTATTCCTTACCAGGAGACATCTGCATTCCCTGCCGAGGCTTCGCTTATTACACTGGCTGAAGAAGCATGTAAAGCTCAGGGAGCCAATTACCTGATCGGTAAAGTGTTATCTGGAGACCAATTTATTGCGAATAAAGATACGGTTAAGATGTTATATACTGAAATGGACGGTGCATGTGCCGAGATGGAAGGGGCAGCAGTTGCTCAGGTCTGTTACATGAATCGAGTACCATTTGTTGTCCTGCGTGGGATGTCAGATAAAGCGGATGGTTCGGCGCATGTTAACTTTGCTGAATTTACCGTGGAATCTTCGCAGCGTTCACACCGTATTGTGGAGCACATGTTAGAAAATATGTAATGGCAGTAACTTGAAAAACCGCCTTTCGATTAGCTGTTCCATGAAGTATGGAGCAACGCTGCGAGAGGCGGTTTTTGTTATGTATATCGTTTGTCGAACAGATCATTGACTTAGTACATGAACCGATGGCGGAAGCGTACACGATCAAACTGTTCTTCCGATGTGATGGGCACCTGACTTCCGATTCGCACCATCAAACAGTTCGCAGGATGTGAACAGATTTCGGGGTCGTCTGTTGCATACCAGGTCATATCGATCGTTTCCATCAGCCTCTCCATCATTTTGCGATAATCCCATACGTTTAGTCCGCTGCCCTTCAGATCCCAATGCCAATAATATTCTGTGGTGAAAATAATGTAGTTCTCCATGTATTTATCTTCCAGAGCAGTAAGCAACATCTCACGTCCAATGCCAAGGGAGCGATAGTCATCCGCAACTTCGATTGCCCCAAGCTCAATCAGATCAGTCATGTTGCCCTCTGACCAGCGTTCACAATCATCCGCATAATGAAAGGTTACATAACCGATAATCGTTTCATTTTCGTGTGCAATGATAATTCGCCCTTCAGGCAATGCTGCGATCTCTGCGAGAGCTTCCTGCTGCTCCGTTGGGCGCCGAAAGGCATCCAGATCCGGATGGAAGACAAGACGGGTTATCTCCTCGGCCTGCACGGGGCCTTCAACAGTAATTCGGTGGGCGGACTTGAAGATGGAACGCATATGATATTCTTTGATATGTTCCATGGTTCATGCTCCTCTCTCTCCTACTTATAGAGGTTGTTCCAAAAGGAACGCTATAGCAAAAATCCAAAAAATTGAAAAGCCATAGACGACAATTGAAAAGATTTGCTATAATTGCGTAGACAAAAAATGTTCACAATTCAATACAGTATAGTTAACATCTGTTTGGCCGAGCAAGTACATGATGAGAAGTTCTCTCTACTAATGTAAGCGCTAACTGGAAGTTCAGTCAACACAAAGGCAATGAGGATTGACCCCTAACGGGAATCGAAATGTCGAGTTGAAGGAGGCTGGCAAGCATGAGTCAAGCACATGGTGAGATGCTGCAAACGGTTGTGTCCGAATCTAACCTGGGCGATTACACGGAGGCGAGAAGCCGGTTCGATTGGGAATCGGTGGAAAGGCACTTTACGTGGCACGCCAGCGGAAAAGTAAACATGGCGCATGAAGCGATTGATCGTCATGTACTGGAAGGAAGGGGCGGGAAAACCGCTTTATTGTATAGCGATGCTTCACGTGAAGAGGCCTATACTTTTGCTGATCTGAGCGAACAGTCGAGTCGGTTCGGGAACGTTCTCCGCAAATATGGCATAGCCAAAGGGGAACGGGTGTTTATTTTTATGCCTCGAAGTCCTGAGCTGTATTTTAGTCTTCTGGGCATATTGAAAGCTGGAGCCATCGCGGGTCCGTTGTTCGAAGCTTTTATGGAAACGGCAGTGAAGGATCGGCTGGAGGATAGCGGAGCAGTAGCACTCGTCACCACTCCGGAATTGCTAAAACGCATCAAACGTTCCGAATTGCCCGAACTCAAACATATATTTATTGTGGGTGGGGGCGTGCAGACTGAAGAAGGACTCATCGATTTTGATGCAGAGATGTCTGCCGCTTCGGATGAGATGGAAGTAGAGTGGCTGAATCGTGAGGATGGTTTGCTTATTCATTATACCTCAGGCTCAACGGGTAAACCCAAAGGGGTGTACCATGTTCAAAATGCCATGATTCAGCACTATTATACAGGTAAGGTTGTTCTGGATTTACGTGAGGATGATGTGTACTGGTGTACTGCTGACCCTGGTTGGGTGACAGGCACCTCTTACGGTATCTTTGCTCCATGGCTCAACGGAGTAACCAATGTGATACGAGGCGGTCGTTTCAGTCCTCAAGATTGGTACAGCACCATCCAGAAGAACAAAGTCACGATCTGGTACAGTGCACCAACGGCCTTCCGTATGCTGATGGGAGCGGGAGAAGAGACCATAGCCCAGTTTGATCTGAGCAGTCTGCGTCATGTCATGTCTGTTGGTGAACCGCTCAATCCGGAGGTTGTTCGTTGGGGATGGAAAGCCTATGGTCAGCGAATTCATGATACATGGTGGATGACGGAAACAGGTGCACAGCTGATCTGTAACTATCCCGGAATGCCAATCAAGCCTGGCTCCATGGGACGTCCGTTGCCTGGAATCGAAGCAGCCATTATTGATGATCGCGGGCAGGAATTGCCTCCGTACAGTATGGGTAATCTGGCCATACGGACACCTTGGCCATCCATGATGGCGAAGATCTGGAATAACCCTGCGAAATACGAGGAGTATTTCAGGCTTACGGGTTGGTATGTATCCGGTGACTCCGCTTATATGGATGAAGAAGGGTATTTCTGGTTCCAGGGACGGATTGATGATGTGATTAATTCGTCAGGGGAGCGTATCGGCCCCTTTGAAGTGGAGAGCAAGCTCGTGGAGCATCCTGCGGTAGCAGAGGCGGGCGTAATTGGTAAGCCGGATGTGACACGTGGGGAGATCATCAAGGCCTTTGTGGCGCTTCGTGAAGGATATGAGGCGACACCCGAGCTAAAAGAAGAGATCTATCGTTTTGTCAAAGAGGGCCTGTCTGCCCACGCAGCTCCGCGTGAGATTGAGTTTAAGGATAAACTGCCCAAGACACGTTCCGGCAAGATCATGCGCCGTGTCCTGAAAGCCTGGGAGCTTGATCTGCCAACAGGAGATCTATCCACCATTGAAGACTAACGCGACAGTGCTAGGATCATCAATGTGTTGGTATCGATGGTCATGCATTGAGTAGTGGGTAAGAAGTTAATATTCTGCGGTTCCAAATACAGTGACTCTACCCATTAAAATGGATTATAAAAGCCTGTTTTATGCCAATGGCATGAAGCAGGCTTTTTGGCTTACTGTAAATACAAATAAAAAGCCGCACACTCAGATACAGTCTGAGGATGCGGCTTGTTTTGGAACGTTATGCCTGATTCAGGGTTGAAAATGTATGGCTGCAGAAGGTTCGGATTCACCCGCACTGTTGCTGGCAGATACCTTGAACCATCCACTGGTCGATGCGGGTACTCCATAATCCATGGTATTTCCCGCTGTTGTTCCAATTTTGGTGTAAGGAGCTGAGCCTGTTTCACTGTAATATACAGCATAACTATCTGCGTTTGGACTGGATGCCCATTGAATACGCAGTCCTTGAGAGAGGGCAGATACGCTGACTTGACCAGGTGTGCCTGGGGCTGTCGTTGTTGTATTATCGGTCTGCGTTTCTCCTGGTGTAATGACTGTACCTGGAACTTCAATTGGCTCATTAATCTCTTCTTCCACAGGAGGAGCTACACCAGCACTATTTACTGTAGCGCTAGGAGCAGATTCTCTGCCGGCAACATCCACTGCCGTTACATAGAAGGCGAAGTTACCGCCTTGCGCTGCATATGCAGAGAATGATCTGGAATCACCAGTCAGGACAACCTGACCCTGGTTCTGGAATCCTCCGCCGTTTACAGAACGGTACAAACGATAACCCACGACATCATTTTCAGGTGTGGCATTAAATGTAATGACAGCTGTGTCACCTGAGGTTGAGATGCGTACGTTGCCTGGTGCATCAGGAGCTTTGCCGTTATCCGTCCTTGGATCAATCTGTGTTGGCATGTCTGCACCAGCATCTTCAGGAAGATAATAAGCAAGTGACTCATGTCGACTCATACGTGAGAATGCATTTTGCAATTCTTTGATGAGATCCGAGATTGGTTTTTTACGCTTGATGACTGTTTTTTCCTTCAACATGTCCGAAGGTGTTCCGTCACGCGGAATATAGTTTACACCATTGTAAGTAATGTACTTGGCTTTGGCTACACCGTCATCGCTATCCTTCGGAACAAACTTGCTGTTGAAAATATCCGTAACAAATTTGTCAGTCATGGATGTTGGCAACTTGCCACTGTATGCAGACACCGTGCGCGTTTCGATGCCAGACGGTTTTTTGAACGAATCCGTAACGAACAGATCTTTTTGCGTATCGATCACTTCGTTCAGGATTTTCGACCATAGTTGCTGCGCACGTTTTCTCTGTGATTTACTTTCCAGCGTATTCACGGGCTGTTTGTATCCAACCCACACGCCAAGTGTGACATCTGGTGTATAACCTTCAAACCAGACATCTGCGTAGTTTTGAGTGGAACCCGTTTTACCTACGATTGGCACACTCTTGGAATATTTGTAATTTTCACGTACTTTATCTGCCGTTCCTTCTGTAATAACGGTCCGCAGCATATCGGTCATCAGGTATGCTGTCTGCTCCGAGAAGGCTTGGACAGGTTCAGTATCATGTTTATAAACGATGTTTCCTTTGGAATCTACAATTTTGCTAATCATGTAAGAATCGTTATATACACCCTTATTGGCGATAGCACCATAGGCACTGGTTAATTCTTCAACGGTTACACCGTATTGGAGACCTCCGAGAACACCGGTCTGAGCCTGATAGTCTTCCTTCTGGATGGTGGTAATCCCCAGTTTCTTGGCGAAGGTCCAAGCCTTCTCGATCCCTACTTCTTCATTAAACAACTTCAGAGCCGGTATATTAAGAGAATAATTCAGTGCTCTGCGGGCAGTGACCAGTCCCTGATACCGGTTGTTGGCATTCTTGGCAATGTGGTATCCGCTCGGACCATTTTTGAGAATGATCGGTGAGTCATCAATAATAGAAGCAGGTTGGACAAGACCTTCATCTAGCGCAGGAAGATAAGCGGCTATAGGTTTCATCGTTGAACCTGGCTGACGTATCATCTGCGTTGCATAGTTCATCTGTTCGTCCTGGAAATTCCGTCCCTCAATCATACCTAGAATAGCACCGGTTTTGTGATTAATCAGCATGGCAGCAGTTTGTTCTTTTCCTTTGACAGGATCATCTGCTGAGAAATTGCTGTCATCTTCCGCAATGGTACGCATCGTTTTGTAGATACTTTTGTTGATGGTCGTGTATATACGATATCCACCTGTCCGCAGTTGCGTCTGAGCATCCTCTAATAGTGCACTGCTTTCCTTCTGAGGTGTGGCTGCATCCGTAGCTTTGTCTGTAGATTCAGCTGTGTCGGAATTCAACTGTTTCATCAAAATCTGTGCAGCTTGTCGTTCCGTTTCCATCATAAGATATGGATAAGTGTTGTAAGCCTTGATGGTCTTCGGAGCTAGAGAGCTTTTGATATCAAAAGCAAGAGCTTTGTCATACTCGGACTGATTGATTTTGCCCAGTTCAAGCATACGGCGCAGTACCAGATGCTGACGGTTGATTGCGCGGTCAAAATTCTCCTCTACAAAATCACCTTTACCGTTAAAAGCGGAGTAAGAGGAGGGGAGTTGTGGCAATCCAGCAAGATAAGCAGCTTGAGCGATGTTGATTTTTTCTAGATCGTTAATATTGAACAATCCTTTGGCGGCCGCTTTGATTCCGTAAACGTTGTATCCGCTGGAACCATTACCAAAAGGAACTTTGTTCAGATAGGCTGTCATGATCTCGTCTTTGGTCAGGAAACGTTCGAGTCGGAGTGAGAGCAAAATTTCTTTCACTTTCCGATCTTCCGTGCGATCCAGATTCAAAAACACACGACGCGCCAATTGCTGAGTCAGTGTACTACCGCCGGTTTGTACTGATTCTTTCAGCACTTTCTGTTTCACGGCACGTAGTGTTCCGCTCATGTCTACACCTTTATGTTCGTAAAAATGATTGTCTTCAATCGAAATGACAGCATCAATAACCTTCTGTGGGATCTGGTCCGAAGTGACCGGACGCCTGTCTTCTTCCGTACGTAATTGACCGATCGGACTGCCGTCGGCAAAGTAAGCAAAGCCTGTGATGGAGTTTTCGCTGACTTTTTGTTCAATCAGGGCCCTTGAACGGACAGGCTCGTCTTTCACAATGGAACTGACGTATCCCATCAAAGCACCGCCTACAAATAGTGCCCCCATAAATCCTAGGACAACCATCCATTTGACGAAACTTCCCAGTCTGCGGGCAAAGCTGCGTTTGCGTACAGGCTGTTCATCGGGCTTTTTCTTATTAACATCAACCATTCAGTGTCTTCCTCCTTTTAACAGCACTTATTATAGCATAAAAAGGCGGGTTTGCATGCCTGAGAAATACAAGTAATGGTCGAAATTTGCCATTCTGCCATGCATTATGCTATATATCATGCGATATTGAAGCACATTTCATGAGTTGTAAGCCAAAATAAGCAGGCCACCTCCATGCTGAGGTGCATAGGGTGACCTGAATGATTTGTCGTATTGGAGGTCTTCTACATTAGGTTTTGAATCGTTGAATCAGTTCTAATAGTTCCTGGGTAAGATTAGCCAGTGAGGCAGATGCCGCCGTAATCTCTTCCATGGATGCGAGTTGTTCCTCAGAGGCGGAGGCAACACGAGTTGCATGATCTGCCGTCTCATGACCAATGGTTTTGAGTTTCACTAACGTGGCATCCACCTGCTGTGATCCAGCTGACATCTGCTGCGCAATGGCTGATACATGCTCAATCTGCTCATTAACATCTGTGATCTGTGATGAAATGGAGAGGAATAGTTCACCACTTTCATGAATCACTTCCGCTATATGGCTAACCTCGGCATTCCCCTGTTCCATATTTTCAACGAGAGAAAGGACCTCTTGCTGAACACTATGAATTAATGCTGCAATCTGCGCTGCCGATATTCTGGATTGTTCAGCCAGATTACGAATCTCGGAAGCAACAACACCAAAGCCGCGCCCATGTTCACCTGCTCGTGATGCTTCAATGGAAGCGTTAAGGGCAAGAAGATTGGTTTGTCGGCTAACTTCTGTGATCATGCCTGTAATATGGCCAATCTCTTCCGAACGTTGACGGAAATTCTCCAGTGCGGTCATGGACGTCTGCACAGAAGAGGTGGCACTATCGACCATACGCATGGCGGACTGAATCTTATCGGTTCCGACAGTTGTTCGCTCAGCCACAGCTCGCGATGAATCCGATACATCGGAGGCGGCCTTTGCAATTCTTCCGATCCCTGCAGATATTTCATTCATGGAACGGGAGGACTCTTGCAGCTCCTGCACCTGTTTACCTGCTTTATCTGCAACTTCGACTCCTGTTAATGCAATCAGTTCGGCTGCTTTACCTGTTTCTTCGGCACCTGCGGTCAATTGTTGAGAAGTAGAGCCGACAGATAAAGCATGTTCGGATATAACTGATATGGTATGCCGCAGTGTATCCATCATCTGATTCATATGACCCGCCATGACGCCAAATTCATCTTTGGATCGTACAGGTAACTTTTGTGTCAAATCCCCGCCAGCCAGCTGTCCAGCGACGATATTAACTTGATTCAACTGCCTTACAATGGTGACGATGGTGTAGGTAACCACACTTGCAAGCAGAAGGACAGCCAGTGCGGCAATCAGAATGGACCAGTTCAAGCTGTCATAGAAGGGTTGAAGGATATGGCTCTTTGGCAGCGCCGATACAAGGTACCAGTTTGAATCCGTTCCTTGTAACCTGGCGGGCTCGGCAATAAATAGTTCTTCCCCTACTTCAGGGTCAGTGGCGTAAAACTGAGACTCGCCAGATTGTATACGCTGAATAATTGTCTTCATTTCAGATGGAATTACGGCTACTTCATTAGCCAGTTCCGGTTTGGAGCCGTGTGCAGCAATCTGTCCTCCACTAGTAATCAGCATGGCATAACCCTGATCCGGATTAAGTGATGCTATATTTTGCTGAAAACGATCAATGGTAAAGTCGGCCCCAACAATGCCCAGAAAAGTTTTGTTTTCATCTAATAGAGGGAGGACAATCGAAACGAGTAGTGTTTCTTTTCCGCCAACTGTATAGGTAACTGGCTCGGACCAATAGATGGATTTGGTTTTCTTCGGCTGTTGATAGTATGTACTGGTTTCACTGTTTCCCTCATAGGTAGTCAGAGGCTCAAAATGCAGGGAGTTACCGTCCCGTATGGCGTAGGGGATGAAGCGGCCTGTAGCATCATCATAGTCATTTTTATTCACGTGATCCGCATCGTTTCCATCAAAGGCATTTGGTTCCCAGCCCGTATAAAAGCCAAAAACTTTCTCGTCCTTTTTCAGATACTGTTCAAGGAGTCTAACGACTTCTTCGCGGTTGAGAGACCCGTTCTGAGCGGCATCCAATAACGTGGTGCTCATGGTGTCCAATGTGTTTTTGACCTGATTAATGTCTGTCATAAACTCATTCGTAGCCCGGTTTGCTGCTTGTCCAGCAACAGTTTCGCCGTACTGGAGGCTTTTGTTGTAAATGGATTTGGTATTAAATGCAATCAGGGCTCCAATACAACAGAGTAATACGATCCCGAGTAAAAGTCCAAGCTTAACAGCGAGCTTGCGATTGCGAAAAAAAATGCATGTTTTAATCCCCCTCGATGTCATTCTTGTGATGTATATATGGATGTGTGCTTCTCCTGAAGGGAGTCTATATTTTATATCGTTATTTACGTTCCTATAATGAAGATAATTAAAAAAAAGCATAGAAAAACAGCTGCCGAGAAAATCTCGACAGCTGTTTGGATTGAAACTTTAATGTGATTGCAACGATTAACGGTTGTAGAACTCGACGATTTGTTTTTCATCGATGTCTTGGGACAATTCAGCACGCTCAGGCAAGCGGATGAATTTACCTTCTACAGCTGCTTCGTTGTATTCAACGTATGCTGGAAGATGCGAACGGCCTTCCAAAGCTTCTTTAACGGAAGAAAGAGCGCGGCTCTTCTCACGCAAGCCGATTACATCACCAGTGCTTACTTGGTAAGAAGCGATATCGACTTTTTTACCGTTTACAGTTACGTGACCGTGTGCTACCAACTGACGCGCTCCAGCGCGGGAGTTAGCGAACCCAAGGCGGTAAACGAGGTTGTCAAGGCGGCACTCAAGCAAGAACATGAAGTTCTCACCGGCAATACCTTGCATTTTTTGAGCTTTAGAGAACAGTGTGCGGAATTGCTTCTCGCCCAAACCGTACATGTGGCGCAATTTTTGTTTTTCTTGCAATTGCATACCGTAGTTGCTCATTTTTCTGCGTTGGTTAGCTCCGTGCTGACCTGGAGGGAAAGGGCGTTTCAATTCTTTGCCTGTTCCGCTAAGGGAAATGCCGAGGCGACGGCTCAATTTAAATTTAGGACCAGTGTAACGTGCCATGTTTAAAGTAGCTCCTTTTTAGTTAAAGTTCATATTAGGGCTCTGTTTGCGCTCCAATTTGTTGATGCGGGCTTGGCCTCGCATAGAACGATCAGGAAAGTTCAGCCGCTGTCCTGAAAGCAACAAAAAGAATGAGGGTGACACAACCGGTAATGCCCAAATTTAAAGACCCATTAGTAGTCTTCATCAACAATTTATATTACAGTTTAAGAGAAACAAAGTCAAGCATAGAATAAAAGCAAAAAAACGTCTAAATTTGTCGATAGGTCATTGGGCCTAAAATAATGGGACAATTTTCTGAAATATGGATGCAAAAAAGCTATAAACAGAGTAAAATAGATTGTATCTTAACTTTAAATCATCTTTATGTAACAAGGTTATCGCAACGAATTTGCAGGTTTGCGATAACGTCTGCAGATTAATGCATCCTGGTGGATGCAAAAACGGTGCAAAGGAGCGCCTGACATGTTAGAACATCTAAGAAGTTTACCTGCCAGCTTGAATTCACGAAGTTCGGGCGATTCCGCATCTTTTGCCGCTCCTCGTTCTCATGAAGAGCATGTGTTGTGGATGCAAAAAATGGATATCACACCTTTTGATTTTTCATATTTGGGCAGCTTGCTAGAGCAGGCATACAGTGACTGGAACTCCAGAGTGGGTTCAAGGCTGACCAGAACATCAACCTTTTACAGCGTTTGGAACACGGAAGGCGATTGCATAGGATACGATAGCGATCATGAAGCTGATCCGGGTGTAAATGCACGCAGGCTGGTATTGGAATGTTTGGATAAGAGACAGGTCCTGTCCCTTAAAGGGACAAGCGAACACGGAGAGTATCTTATAATAACACATCCCTTATTCTCCAGAACAAACAAGGATATGTTTGCCGTATTCACTGCTGTGATCTATGAATCCAATGGATATGAAACGTCTGAAGCTGTGGTTCAATCTGAGGCATTGCATTATCGCACCTGCTTTTACCGAAGATTTGAATACATATTTATGACGGACCTGTTACATGCTCATGAACAAACAGCTCGTGAGGAACACCGGAGGTCCATCCTCTTTCAGATTGTTCAGCGAATGCATGACAAAATGGATGTCGAGGCCATATTGGATGAGGTATTTGACAGTATGGACTACTTGTACCCGGCCACTTATATCAAATTGTATATGTCTCAGGATCAGAGCAATTCTGATCCACGGATTAAACCGTTGCTTGTCCACGAGCGAGGAGAAGATATTTGTGTGCGTTCATTTATGGAAGGTAAGCTGATCGTTGCTCGCTCAGATGATGCAGAGAACCGCATTGTAGATATAGGGATTCCGCTCAAAGGCAAACAAGGCATATACGGTGTGTTCCATATCGAAATGAATGAAGAGATTATGGAAGAATCGGACTTGCAATTGATTACGATGATGGTAGACACTGCAGGAACGGCCTTTGAGAACGCCAAGCTGCATGAACAATCCAATATGTTAATTCAGGAACTTCGTTTAATTAATGATCTTACACAGCGGTTGAACAAAAGCCTGCATCTTTCGGAGATCTATCAATTATCCGAGCAAGAGTTAAAGGAAATATTCCAGGCTGAAACGTGTTGCATTCTTCAACTCAATGACAGTACAAATGACTTCGAAGTCATGTCATCTAACGTGAAAGATGTTTTTCACCAATCCTTTTCTGTAGACTACGGTATCGCAGGTTTGGTGTACCGAACAGAGGAACCACTTATTATAGTTAATTATGCACAGTATGATAAAGTGTCCTCCTTTTTCATGGAAGATACGGGATCCATGTCACTGATTGCATCACCGATCAGAGTCAATGGTGAAGTGAAGGGTGCCATTTTGCTGGGACACAGTAGAGAGCACTACTTTTCATATGATAACTATCGGCTTTTGCAGATGTTATCCATCCATATCGGACTTGCTCTGTCAAATGCCACGCTGCATGCCGAGGTTCGGCGCTTGGCTAATCTGGATATGTTGACAGGTCTGTATGTGAGGCATTATCTGGACAGTGTGATTCACGAGCGACAGGCTCATGAATTCTGTGGCTCCCTCATTGTGGTGGATATTGATCAGTTCAAACAGGTGAATGACACATTCGGACACCAGACGGGGGATCAAGTATTGAAGCAAGTGAGTGAGATCGTCACCAGCTCTGTTCGCTCAGAGGATGTCTGTGCCAGATGGGGTGGAGAAGAACTGGCGATCTATATGCCACAGGTGAGTGTAAGGCAGGCGTTAGATTATGCGGAAGTGATTCGAAAGAGAGTCGAAGAAGAGACCAGACCGCCCGTTACAGTATCCAGTGGCATCGCAGAGTGGAATTGGATGGATGAAAAGGTCAGTGTAGAGTCCTTGTTTTATCGGGCTGATATGGCTTTGTACAGCGCCAAGAATGGTGGTCGGAACAGAATCGTTGTAGAGGAACAGAATGTAACACGTTAAGAGAACAATTCCAATTGCGGAGTCGTTCTCTTTTTTTTGTGCATCGGAGATCAAGTTGTGTATAGAAGGAAGTATAAGCGTATACGGGCGGGGCAATCTATGGAGAAAGTTCACGGAAGGGTGAAGATAGACATGTTTAACCGCCATTCGGTACGTACATTATGGTTATTTGTGAGCATCGTGATTATTGGTGTTCCGGGTTGTGGATTAATCCAGCGAGATCAAACGCCTGAAGAGGTTTTTTCCTTGGCTTTATCCGGGATAGCGGGAAAAGAAACATTGAGTTTTGAAGGAGAGGCAGGACTTCGACGGGAGAACAGTGGGCTGTTCGAAAATCAGTTCAAATTTGAAGGCAAGCTGGAGAATCATGATCGTCTGACCCTTCAGACCCGGTTACCAGGAGAAGTAACTGCTGTGGGGACAGGCATTCAAACAACTGCCGTAAAAAATAATGGACAGCCCAGTGGGTTTAGCGCCTCTTTCGAGCGGAAACAAGGGCAATGGATGGCATTGTCAGCGCAGCATGAGCCACTGCGAGGGTCTCTTTCTCGTTTTAACCCAATTGCCCAATTGGAGAAGATCGATGGGATGCACAAAACCATTCAATCCGAGTATGGTGCTGGTCGTCGAACCAGAACATTACGGATTGAACTTGCACCGGAAGACGCCAAATCATGGGCTGTAACCCAGCTAAACGACGAGATGAACGCCATTCGGTCAGAATATATGCATAAGGCAGCTTCGGTGAAAGGGGCGCGTAAGGAGAAGCTTGAGAAGGATCTGGAGAAAGTTTGGAAACAGGGTGAAACAACGATGCAACAGATGATGAAACAAGCGAGCGTGCAGACGGTATATCATCTCACGGTAGATCGGAAGAGCAGTCTGCCTCTTCGCTTATCCTCTGAAAGTCAGATGAGTTATACGGACAACAACCGTAAAAGTAACAAAGAAGCCCTTGTCACCGATGTTAACTTCAAGTCATATCAATAAACGAAGTGAGGGACTGCCTGCTGACGGGATGACTGTTCGCGTGCTACAATAGTATCGTAATTTACCGTTGTTCAATTCAAGTATGGCAGATGACAGGAGGATTTTACCAAGATGAAAGACCCAAGAATTCAAAAGCTTGCAGCAAATCTGGTGGGCTATTCAGTAGATGTACAGCCTGGTGAAAATGTATTGGTTGAGATGATTGGATCGGAACGTGATCTGATTAACGCCATTATTGAAGAGGTAGGCAAAAAAGGTGGTAACGTCTTTGTACAGTTGACTGATAAAACCGTACAGCGTGCGATGCTGAAAAATGCCACAGAAGAAATGATGAAAACATGGGCAGAGATTGATCTGAACCGTATGAAACAGATGGATTGTTACATCGGTATTCGCGCGGGAGAAAATGTGAATGATCTGTCCGATGTGCCGGAAGAAAAAATGAAAATGTACAATTCATTGTACTCCCACCCGGTACATAGCGAACAACGTGTCAAACATACGAAATGGGTTGTACTTCGTTACCCTAACGCAAGTATGGCGCAACTCGCCAATACAAGTACAGAAGCGTTCGAAGATTTCTACTTTGACGTATGTAACCTGGATTACGCCAAAATGGACAAAGCGCAGGACTCGCTCGCTAACCTGATGAAGCGGACGGACAAAGTTCGTATCACCGGACCAGGAACAGAGCTGAGCTTCTCCATTAAAGATATCGGTGCAGAGAAATGTTCTGGCCAAAAAAATATCCCGGATGGCGAAGTGTACAGTGCCCCTGTGCGCAATTCCGTGAACGGAACGATTAGTTATAACACACCAACGCTGTATAACGGAGTGACATTTGAAAATATCAAGTTCACGTTCGAGAATGGAAAAATCATTGAAGCCACAAGTAACGATACAGAGCGTTTGAATGAAATCCTGAATTCGGATGAGGGTGCTCGTCATATCGGTGAATTCGCGATTGGATTTAACCCGCATATTCTTCATCCGATGAAAGATATCCTGTTCGATGAGAAAATCGCAGGCAGCTTGCACTTTACACCGGGTCAGGCATACGAAGAAACGGACAATGGCAACCGCTCGTCCATCCACTGGGATCTGGTATTGATCCAGCGTCCGGATTACGGCGGCGGGGAGATTTATTTTGACGATGTGCTGATTCGCAAAGACGGTATCTTTGTTATTCCTGAGCTGGAATGCCTGAATCCGGACCGTTTGAAGTAGGAGCAGGATTTTGCTGTTGCTAGGAAAGCGGATTCACGGTATCATGTAGTGGTAATTAATAGATGATACCAATAGTAAAAAGACGGAGGGATTCCTATGTCGAGTAATAACGCGGCTGTAGTGGAAATTGCTCAAACAGCAGGCAAGTTTACTTCTTCAATCGTGCTTCATTCGGAGAACAAGTATATCGATGTAAAAAGTATTCTCGGATTGTTTACAACGCTGATCAGCACGCACAGCTATGAACTGCATGTTCATGGTCCAGATGCAGTTGAAGCAAAAGCAGCCATGTCAGAAGTATTTGCCAAGCATGGACTGAATGTAAGCATCGCATCTGAGTAATAGCTCTCAAGAAGCACCTTTGCCTTTTTAGGCAGGGGTGTTTTTTGGCATGAAATGATCTGAATACTCGTCTGGACGTGACTGGAACAGGTGGATTAAGCTTCAACAAAAGGCTTAACTTTGCGGGCTTATTTTGGTCAGGTTCTTGTATTAGCTCTTCATTTCGTCTAATATTAGAGGTAGAACGTCTTTACGCGATTTTTGGGACATAGGGGGGAAAAATGCATGACTTCATCTGATCTGCAGGACCAGCTGAATTTGAAAGCGATCAGTCTTCTTCAAGAAGATGCAGATAAAATACAGAAGCTTATTGAAGTACAGATGGAGAATCTGGCTACCCGCTACTGCCCTCTCTATGAGGAAGTATTGGATACACAGATGTATGGGTTCTCCAAGGAAGTTGATTTTGCTGTTCGTGCAGGGCTCCTTCCAGAAGGTGCAGGTAAGCAGCTGGTTAGCGCGCTTGAGCGGAATTTGGCAATTCTATATGAAGCCTTGAACAAGAAGAATGAGCAATAGCCTGCAAATGCGCGGGTCAGAATAGAAGGCATGCAGGCGTTTATGCATGCTTTTTTTGTACGTCTGAACGGGGATGGAGATATAGCCAGGCGGAAGGCGTATACGAGCAAAGAGACAGCACCGAATATATATTCGGGCTGTCTCTTATAGTTTAGATCGGAAGGTTGTTCTGTCATCGGAGTGTCCAGTGTAAATATTCTTTAGTTCAACTTATATCGCTACGTGAAGGCCTGGTTACACCAGGAAGAAGGATACACCGAGTATGATATATACCACGAGCAGGAGTAAACCTTCGTACCAATTCGTTGAACCATCTTGGGTAATGGACTTTGCAATAAATACGGATACGCCGATGGCGACCAACTCAATCGTTGTGAATACGATATCCATGGTTCTGCCTGTGAAGTAGCTGACAAAAATCAGTACAGGAGCAACGAAGAGCGCGATCTGCAAGCTGCTGCCAACCGCAATCTCAACGGCGGCTCCGATTTTATTTTTCATGGCAAGCATGATCGCTGCACTGTGTTCGGCCGCATTACCGATGATGGCGACAAGGAATGCACCGACAAACAGTTCGCTAAGTCCAAATTCCGAAGTGAAGACTTCGAGCGTGCCCACCAGCCATTCACTGACAAAGGCAACCATGACCGTTGCGAGCACCAGGTAGAGAATAGATTTTTTCTTGGACCATGCCGGAGCATGCTCATGAGGTAGCTCTTCATCGCGATCCTCAGTGACGTCTGCAAGGTAGTTCTTATGTGTCACCATGGAGAATAGCAACCACGCAATATAGGCGAGAATGAGCAATCCGGCCACGATGAGACTAAGTGTATTGGTGTCTTTCTGTGTAATGGAATGTGTATTGAGAAAGACTGCTGGAATAAACAGGGCAATGATGGCAACAATCATCAGGGAACCATTCAGACCTGCAAGTGAAACGTTATAATTCTGAATTTTGAACTTGAGTCCTCCGGCAAAAATACTTAACCCGAGCACTAACAACAGATTTCCGATGATGGAACCTGTCAGACTAGCTTTGACCATGTCGAAGAGCCCCTCTTTGACGAGGAAAATGGCGATGATCAATTCGGCGGCATTGCCGAAGGTTGCATTCAAGAATCCACCCAGCCGCTGTCCGGCGTAGTGGGCCACATTTTCGGTGGCTTTGCCTAAAAAACCGGCCACAAAAATAACCGAAATGGCTGATATCACGAACTGTAGAATCGAATCCCATTTCAAGTAGTGGGCGATGGCACTGAGTGCAAAGAACGCAATCAGCAAAATGGATGAAATCCGGTTTCTCACAACAAACACCTCGGTTATAAATTATTTTGTTTTTGAATTACACTGTAAATCGCTTATGAGATTATTTTCATATTTCAATATAACCAAATGGTGGTAGGTTGTAAACGCATCTTTTTGAGTTTAATTTGCTTTTTGGGGTGGAAAGGATTTAAAATACGAGTAACGAAGTGAAGGAGGATGTGGCATGGCAGAACAACTTCAACTGGAGAGCGGAAACATCCGGATTGCCGATGACGTGGTTGCAAAAATTGCCGGAATGGCTGCAATGGAAACACCCGGAATTGCCGCAATGTCTGGAGGATTGTCAGAGGGCTGGGCGAAGCGACTCAGCGGTAAAAACGTACAGAAAGGCGTGAGCGTTGAGGTCGGCCAGCTGGAAGCAGCCATTGACCTGCGCATCATCGTCCTGTACGAAACCCCGATTCATGAAGTTTCCCGTATGCTTCAGCAGAATGTAAGAGAAGCGGTAGAGACCATGACCGGATTACGCGTGGTTGAAGTCAATGTAAAGGTAGAAGGCGTATCTTTCAAAGGCGACGATCTGTAGAATTCGCAATCCGCAATGGAGGACAGAGCGATATTGACCTGTTCTTCATCTTGATAGACAGAATTGTACCGAGTACACACAAAAAGGCTGCGCATCCATTGGGTGCACAGCCTTTTTTGTGTTGTTTTTTTATCGAATCCGACGGATGGACTCCCGTGAACGAAGAGCAGGAGAGGTGCGAGTCTGTGTCTGTACAGTCACGGACTTGGTTTTCTCTTCCTTAATCACGTCCAGATTGTTGGTGCGTGAGATACTGAGCAGAATGCCCATGGCAACCATCATCACAAAGAGTGAGGTACCCCCATAACTGATAAACGGAAGCGTGACCCCCGTCACCGGAATGGTCTGAGTTACACCACCGATGTTGATAAATGCCTGAATCGCGATCAGTCCCATGATGCCTATGCCAACCAGTGTTCCGAATGGATCGGGACAGCGGAGAGAGACAATAATTCCGCGCCAGATGAAGTACAGGTAAACAAGCAGGAATAATGTACTTCCGATGAACCCAAGTTCTTCACCAATCACGGAGAAAATAAAGTCATTATAAGCATTTGGCAAATAGTGCAGCTTCATTGTACCTTGTCCAATTCCCGAACCTGTCATGCCGCCATCGCCAATGGCAACAAGAGAACGGTAGAGGTTGAGACTTCCGCCATTAATATCGGATAATGGATTCAAGAAAGCCTGAATACGTCCGATCTTGTAGTTCTGCTCCGCAGTGACTGCTGTTGTAGCAGTCATTGAGTCGGAAGGAGACATGGAAGAAAACAAGGAATTCGCTCCAAACGCCAGTGCCCCACCGAGCACAACCAGGAGAATCGAACCCAGGATATGTTTCATACTGGCTCCACCGGCATAGATCAAGAGACCACAGGTGGAGACCAGAATGAAGGTGGTACCGAAGTCTGGTTGCAGCATAATCAGTCCTGCGATGAATCCAACGATGAACAAGACGGGAACGTACCCTGTCTTGAAAACCCTGAATTTCTCACCTTTTTTGGTAATAAGAGCAGAGAGATAGAGAATGATAGCAATTTTCGCGAACTCTGCAGGCTGAAGACTGAAACCGAAAATGTGAATCCAGCTTCGTGCACCGTTCAATACTGCACCTGAGATCAAAACAATCACCAGCATGACCGTAGTGAGCAGGAAAAAGGGTGCATAGAGCTTTTTGTACTTGTTGAAGCGGATATTCATGGCAAAAAACATGCCAAATAGACCGATAATCGCCCACATAAGTTGTTTTTTCGTGAAGTAAAGGGCATCATTGTTAAATTTATCGCTTGCGATTGCAATGCTGGAACTGGAGCTGAATACCATCACCAGTCCAAAGCCCACCAACAATAAAGTGAGGATTAGCAGTTGAAAATCCGGCGTGCCTCTCTTCGTTTTCGTTTGGGCCGTTTGTTGTTTCATCGTTTGGCCCAGCCTATGCTTCCAGCAGTTCTTTGAGCTGCTGTAATTTTTCGGCTGCCAGCTTCACGACTGGTTGCGGAACGGAAGAGTCATAATCCAGGCCGTGAGGGAAAGTGGCTTTGCCAAGGTATACTGCTTCAACAGCAAGAACGGTATCCGGTTTTTCCAATTTGCCTTCCACAGCGCGGGTATTAATGCGTACAAAGTATTCTGAGTTGGTTTGTTCATCTTCAATTTTGTAGTCATATGTAGCACGGTAATATTCCCATTGCCACCGGACAAATCCGACTTTCTCGGCGCTCTCTTCCAGGTATGCCAAGTCGCTCTTCAAGCCATCCAAGCCTGTATTCTCAAAAATCATAAGCGTTTGATCCTCCTCATAAGCTTCCGAGTATAATTTCTCGAGTATTTCTCTAGTTCATGATAGTATGTTTCCCCTTCCCGTGCAAGCTTTCCGAAGGCGTTTCGTATCGGTTTTCTTCCAATTCTGCTACAATATACAGCAATAGGTTTGAAGAGGAAGGTTCGGGCTTGATCCAAGTCCCGTTTAAGATTGAAAGGGTGGAGAGACATGACTAATAATATATGGTGGGAAGATCTGCAGATCCACATGGTGGAATGGCGGCGTCACCTTCATCGCAATCCAGAGGTTTCCTTTCATGAGGAGAAGACATCCTCTTTTGTAGCGGATATGTTGGAGAGCTTTGGCGTGGAAGTGAGGCGTCATGTTGGTGGTCACGGGGTCATCGGTACCATTCGTGGGGACAAGCCGGGTCCTGTCGTCATGCTGCGAGCTGACATGGACGCACTGCCAATTCAGGATGAGAAGAATATTGAGTATGCATCACAACAAGCAGGGGCGATGCATGCATGCGGCCACGATGGTCATATCTCAATCTTGCTCGGTACGGCATTGTATTTCAGCCGTCACAAGCAGGAGATCCAAGGCGAGATTCGTTTTTTGTTCCAGCCAGCAGAAGAACTGCTGCCGGGCGGTGCAGTTCAGGTCATTGAGGATGGTGCGCTTGAAGGCGTGGATGTCATATACGGAATTCATCTGTGGACCCCGCTGCCTGTAGGTGTTGTTGCCAGTAAAGCAGGACCGATGATGGCGGCGGCGGACGATTTTTACATTGAGATCAAAGGCAAAGGTGGACATGGCGGGATGCCACAATCCACGATAGATAGTCTTATCGCGGGTTCTGCGCTTGTGATGCAGCTTCAGACCGTTGTCAGTCGTTCGGTTGATCCATTGCAACCCGCGGTGCTGACCATTGGTACAATGCAGGCGGGCTCGGCTCAGAATGTAATTGCAGAGCAATGCAAAATGAGCGGTACGGTAAGAACGTTTGATGAAGAGACCCGAAACGGGATGAAAGAGCGTGTGCTTACCATGGTAGCCCAGACAGGGGCAGCTTATGGAGCAGAAACGCAAGTGAAATATATTATGGGATATCCGCCTGTGGTGAACGATGAACAGGAGACAGCACGTTTCTTCAGAGAAGCTACAGAATTATTTGGGGCAGAACGAGTGCAAGCTTCCCCAATGCTGATGCCAGCGGAAGATTTTGCTTATTATCTACAGAAGGTTCCAGGGTGCTTTATGTTTGTTGGAGCAGGTAACCCGGATAAAAATGCGATCTATCCGCATCATCATCCGATGTTTGATTTTGATGAAGACGCGATGCAGACAGCCGTGAGATTATTTATCGCCATGGCTAAGGGTTACACAGCCGAATGACTTTATAGCCAGTTGGGCATCCTGTTCATACCGAGGTATGGGCAGGATGTTTTTTTGTGGATTTTTATAGATGTTGTTCAAAAAGTCCATCTTCTCGGTACTGAAAACCAGACTTTTTGAACTCGCAATTATAGAGGTTCATTTTCGGAAGCTGCCGGAACTGGACTTTTTTTGTGATAGGAGGAAGGCTCCAAATGGAAGGAACAGAACATATGGTAAGGACAGATGCTTGTATCGTTCAGCGAGATTTTACAGTTTTGCTGGAAGTTGGCCACCCCGGATTCGAAAGAGCAAGAGAGCAGCTTGGGATGTATTCAGAACTGGTTAAGACACCGGCAGCGTTTCATACCTACCGAATCACTCCGTTATCGCTCTGGAATGCGGCTGCGCTGGGATGGAATGCAGATCAGGTCATCGCAAGTTTGGAGCTGGTATCCCGCTGGAACGTACCTGCTGCACTCATACAGGATGTTCGGAGAATCATGGATCAGTATGGCAAATTAAGGCTGCATTCCGAAGCAGATCACACCAGAATGCGTCTTTACAGTGAGGATGAGCGGTTGCTGGATGAATTAAGTGGATTGAAAACGATAGCTGCCTTTCGCATGGAACGCAAGGACGCTCATGAACTACTGCTTCCAGGAGAACAGCGAGGGTTATTAAAAAGGGAATTAACAAGGTTAGGTTACCCCGTACTTGATTACGTGGGGTATCGGGAGGGAACCAAGCTTTCATTCCAATGGCGAACCAATGGTCCGGGGGACCACTCTGAGCAATTTGCGCTGCGTTCTTACCAGAGAGAGGCTGTGGATGCATTCGAAGGTAGTGAGGGCATGGGAGGAAGTGGTTTACTCGTACTTCCTTGCGGGGCAGGCAAAACGGTCATTGGCATGGCCGTGCTGGAGCGGCTTCAATGTGAATGCTTGATTTTAACGTCCAATACAACGTCTGTGCGACAGTGGATTCAGGAAATTCAAGACAAAACCACGATTACCAGCGAACAGATTGGTGAGTATTCAGGTCAGAAAAAACAGGTAAAACCTGTGACTGTAGCTACATATCAGATTCTTACACACCGGAAATCAAAGGATGCTGATTTTACCCACATTAAACTGCTCAGTGAGCGGCAATGGGGGCTGATCATATATGATGAAGTACATTTGCTGCCAGCACCAGTGTTTCGTGCAACTGCGGATATTCAAGCTACGCGAAGACTGGGATTAACGGCTACATTGGTTCGAGAAGATGGCTGTGAACAGGATGTTTTCTCGCTGATTGGTCCAAAGCTCTATGATATGCCGTGGAAACAACTGGAGCAGCAAGGGTGGATTGCTGATGTACAATGTCAGGAGATACGTATCCCGTTTTCCCCGGAACTAAGATCGAATTATCTGCAAGCTGAGGTTAAGCACCAATTTCGATTGGCTGCCGAGAATCCGGCAAAAGTACGTGTAGTCAAGCGTTTGCTGGAACGTCATCGGGATTTGCCTGCACTAGTGATTGGACAATATCTGGATCAGTTAGAGTTGATTGCCCGGGAAATTGAAGCACCTCTGATCTCGGGAACCATGTCACAGCAAGAGCGAATCAAATGGTTTGCCGCTTTTCGGCGAGGAGAGATTAAAACGATTGTGGTATCCAAGGTTGCCAATTTTGCTGTGGATCTGCCAGATGCTGCTGTTGCGC
Source organism: Paenibacillus sp. FSL L8-0435 (assembly GCF_037965655.1). Lineage (NCBI taxonomy): Bacteria > Bacillati > Bacillota > Bacilli > Caryophanales > Paenibacillaceae > Paenibacillus > Paenibacillus sp. FSL L8-0435. The sequence continues at coordinate 4,751,049 of NZ_CP150185.1, read as the reverse complement.
TTGAGATATCCGGGAGTTTCGGGTCAAGGCAGGAAGAGGCACAACGTTTGGGGAGAATTCTGAGACCAAAAGCTGGAGAAAACAAAGCATATTTCTATGCGTTGGTATCGGAGGATAGTAAGGAACAAGAGTTTGCACTAAACCGTCAGATGTTCTTGGTGGAGCAGGGATATGAATATGCCATCGTTCATGAGAACGAATAGTCCATTTATACTCGCGAAAAGAGGAGGGATTGGGATATGTCTTCATTTGAACCAATAGATGAGCCTGTGGTACTGAACCTTGATTCATGGTCAAAGCTTACTTTGGTGGAGCAAAAAGTGCTTGGTGCAATTTTTCACAAACATGCGGGTCAGCCTTTTTCCTCCCTCCTGCCGCGAGAACAGTGGGCCATCGAAGGACTAAGTGTCGCAGAAGTCAAATCCTCATTCGCCAACCTTAGGCAACAAAGATGGATTGAATCTGCATATAAGAGCTGGGGGGAGCAATTATTCTATATTCCTGCTTCACTGTTGGAGACATTGACGAGTGCTTACGCACAAAGAGTGGGCATAACCGTTGAACAGATAACACAACATGCTCAAGTACTACAGGAGGGAAAGCCGGATATTGCTGCAGAGTTACTTCATTTGGTCGCGTGGATTGAAAGAGAAGGACTTCCTTTGACAGGTAAAGGCACTATACATAAAAAAAGTGTTCAAAAATTAAGTGTGATCACGGTATTATCTTCGACAGACTTTGAAGGTCTGGGTATCCGATATGAACATTCGGATTTGTATCCGACCCACGTAGCAATCCTTCTCGATCTACTGCTCAGTCTGAATCTCGTTCAGAAGTCAGATGGCCATATTCAAATTGTAGATCATCGATTACAAAAATGGTTGAAGCTTTCGTGGAGACAGATGCATCGGGAAATATATCAAGCGTGTATGGACAGATACGGTGAAGCTGAACCCGCGTTGCAGCATTTCCGTTATCAATTGGCAGTGCTTGCTCCAGAAAAAAACATATGGTGCCATATAGAGAATTCGGAATTGAAACCACGAGTCAGGGGCTGGCTCTGCGCACTGGCTGGCTGGGGTTATGGTGAAGTAGGAGAAGATCAGTCGGGAGAGCTGGCATTCCGCTGGCTGATCGAACCGCAGAGCCTGTTAAATCGGGAACAAGAGATGGTAAGTGAGACGGAGCCGTCTGGATTTTACATGCAGCCTGATTTTGAAATGTTGGTGCCGCCGGAAGCAGGGCCTGATGTGATCTGGATGCTTGAGCAATACGCAGAACGGGTGACACGTGATCAAATGTCCATCTACCGTTTGACAAGAGAACGATTCATTTCGGCCATTGCCAGAGGGTATGGACTACATGAAGTGATGGAGTTTCTGGATCAATATGCTCTGACAGGCATACCGGAGAATGTACGGAATGTGTTAGCAGATTGGGGAAAGGGGACGGGTGCTGCACCGTTGACTGTAGATCGGAATATGAAGGTAATGGAGGCAAGTACAGGCTCTGCAGATGATCCGAAGTTATTAGAAAAGGATATGTTGAGCGATGTATATTCTTCTTTCTACACACCCGATAATCAAGGTCTGGTTGATGTTCCTGCTTCTCTGCATGGGTTGGAGCGTGATCATTCTGTCATTGAGAAGAAGTTCTCTCTGTTGGGATTTGAGGAGATACCGGAGACCTGGTACAGGGAGTGGCGTCGATATCATAGTTCAACCGCACGACAGATTGCTGCCAAAGCCATTGAGTGGCAGACCAAGCTGGGTATACAACAGGAAAATCGTACGCAATACCTCATTCCACATCAGGTAGAGGGTCATGAACAATGGACTTTAAGCGGTTGGTGTATGCTGGATTCAAGTGAAAATACATCAGAGACGGAATGGCGTACATTCTCCCCGTCAGAGTGGGATACAATGCGTCTTATCCTGCCAGATGATGTCATAACCTGACTATTTCACGTGAATATCAGGTTGAAAGGCGAATTTTCGAGTTCCCCGTATTTCTAATTGCAGGAAAAACTCTTCTTAACTATTCATGGATATGCTATGATGAGGTAGTCTACGTTAAGTAGAACTTTATATATAGATAGGATGAATATTTCATGAGCGTAGCGGAAATGAACACGGTCGATATGGCCCAAGTGTTAACGGGCGCATATGAACTGGGCGACATGATTAACCAATCTGCCGAAGTATCGGATTATTTATATTGGAAGCAGCAAGTCGAGACTACCCCTGAGATTCAGATGGGGATTCGGAAGCTGAATGCCAAGAAGGAATTGTTTGAAGAAACACAGCGTTTCGGTCATTTTCACCCGGATTATCATGCAGCAAAAGACCAGGTGAAGGCTCTGGAACAGGAGTTGGAAAATTTCGAGGCGGTAATCCGCTTCAAACAGGCAGAGAAGTCCCTGGATGATATGTTATTCCAGATGTCAGAGACCATTGCATTTGCAGTGTCAACGACCATTAAGGTACCGAGCAATGATCCGAATCCGAAGGGCGGCTGCGGTAGTGGCGGCAAGTGTGGTTGCAGTTAAGTAATCATTATAGAAGGGCGGGGAACGATGATGTTTGCGGAAAGGACAGGATTCATTATTTGGGTCAGTGATTTGAAGGCTGCCCGTAATCTCGAAAAATATGGCACCGTGCATTATATCTCCCGCCGTATGCATTATGTAGTCATGTATGTTAATGCAGAACGGGCTGATGATACGATGAAAAATGTGAAGCGACTTTCCTATGTGCGCAAGATTGAACGCTCGTATCGTAATGAGATCAAAACCGAGTATGCCAGCAAAACGATGGACAAAACGAGCTTTTACGGAATATAGACGAGAAACTGGAGGGACCCTTTGGGGTCGCTCTTTTCTTGAATTATACACAAATTGGCTATTGTGAAAAAAAGTTAAACTTACGCCTTGAGGTTGCGGGACTAATGTTGTAATATATTTGGTAATAAATAGATAGAAAGTCCTATCTGGTGGAGAGTGATTCCCATGCGTGATAAGGTGATGCAACGTTGGAGCACCTACGAGCCGTTTTTCGTGGCTCTTGGAGACAAGAAAGTGGCCGACATCGTCATTACCCATCATGCCAAGATGCGGTATGCAGACCGTATTGAGCCTGCACGTAGTGATGATGACCATATTGCGGCGTGGTTATGGGAGTGTCTGAAGCAGGACCGAATAACACCATACTACCGTAATGAACAGGACGTCTACCTGATTGATGAGGATCTGGTGGTGGTCGCCGAATTTTCCGAACTTGAAGGAGAATATGATATTGCGGGCAACCCGCTGCACAAAATGATTGTAGTTACGTTTCTGGGACGTATGTCGGAGACCATTGAATTAAGGGACCTGAAGTCATATTATTCATGGTTAAGACATTCAAGAAGAATGACGCTGGTCAAAAATAGCCGTAAGCATAAGTAAGTTGGAGTAGATTCAATATGTTGAACTCATAGATTCAAGTATTATCGCATGCAGACAAGCTGCATGCTTTTTTTGTTGCCAAGCGGGAAATCGGCTACAATGTAGAGAGTGTAATCGAAGAGGGGCGAAGATATGAATTTTCACCAATTGCATATTTTTTATACGGTAGCAGAGAAGGGGAGTTTCTCGGCTGCTGCACAAGCATTACATATGACTCAACCGGCAGTAACGATGCAGATTCAATCATTGGAAGACTATTTTGGCACCAAGTTACTGCATCGTTCCACCAAAAAAATAGAATTATCCGAGGCGGGCCGGACGTTATTACCTCATGCGAAACGGAGTGTAGAGCTGGTCAGACAGACGGACGAAGCGATGTCGGCGTTTACCCAGATGTTACAGGGCCGACTCCAGTTGGGAGCCAGTTTAACGATCGGGGAATATGTGCTTCCACGCATGCTCGGACCATTTGCACTTCAATATCCGGATATTTCCATCGTCATGAAAGTGATGAATACAACGCAAATTATGGATGATATATTGAAGCACCAGCTTAATTTTGGTCTGATTGAAGCGCCAGTGAACCACCCGGACATGATTGTAGAGCCTGTCATGCAGGACGAGCTGAAACTGATTGTACCTGCCGGGCATGATTTGGCTAAGCGCAGCAAAGTAAATATTGAGGATGTAATGAATTATCCTTTTGTGTTGCGTGAGAAGGGCTCGGGTACTCGTCAGGTGATGGAAGACCAATTGCAAAAGAAAAAGATTGATCCACAGGATATGAATGTGGTGATGGAACTTGGCAGTACAGGAGCGGTAAAATCGGCCGTGGAGGCAGGGGTAGGCATTACGATGTTATCTCCTTCTTCGGTGCAGCATGAACTGGCTCTGGGACTTGTTCATATTGTGGATATCCGCGGACTAGAATTCAAAAGGCAGTTCTATGCCATCCATCTAAAATCGTCCTTGTTGCCCCTGTCAGCAGTCGCTTTCCTGAATTATCTGCGCCAGCAGGAGCAGCCTAAGTCGGTACACAAGACAGGGAAGGCATAATAGCCGGAAACTCAATGATAGATGAGATTTAATCCAAATGACTTACACAAAGGAGCTGTTGTACATGGATCAACGCCAAGGACGCTGTGATCTTCATACGCATAGTCAGGCTTCAGATGGAATGCAGCCACCTGCTGATAATGTGAAGCTTGCCAAACAAAAAGGGCTATCTGCGGTTGCCCTAACAGACCATGATACAGTAGCCGGTGTAGCGGAAGCGCAACAAGCGGGAAAAGAGTACGATATTGATGTTGTTGCCGGAGTGGAGATTAGCACTCGGGCTGGTGGGAAAGATATTCATGTGCTCGGGTATTATGTGAATACAGAGGATGAGCAGTTCCTGCAACGGTTGCGCGGATTACGAGAAGCGCGAGATGAGCGGAATCATCTGATTATCGCAAAGCTCCAAGAACTCGGGCTTGATATAAGCTGGCAGGAGGTACTGGATGAGCTGGGACGCTCGTTAGAGCCGGATGAGAGTATTGGCAGACCTCATATGGCCGATGTGCTGGTGAAGAAGGGATATGCGGTCGACATGCGGGATGCATTTGATCAGTATCTTGCTGAAGGCAAGCCAGGTTTTGTATCTGTACCCCGCGTTGCACCAGAGGATGCGTGCAAGTGGATCAGAGCCGCAGGTGGAGCCGCTGTAATTGCCCATCCGGGTCTATATAATGATGATGAATTGGTGCGACGTATCATCGAAGACTCTCGTCCAGATGGCATTGAGGTGTTTCATTCGGACCATGGCCCGGAAGAGGAACGCAGGTATGGTGAGCTGGCCAAGGAATACGAACTCATTGAAACAGGTGGATCTGATTATCATGGTAAACGGCAAGGTGTTGTTTTCCACGGGGATCTTGGTAGCAAGACCGTAACGGTTGATGTGTTGGAAAGGCTGAAGGCAGCTGCTTCACAGCAAAAGGGAGAGTAAGCGAGACGTTGCAACGCTTTATCTGACTATAATAAATTCTGTATTACTGGATACATTTAAGATCGAAGGAGTAAAGGACATGCAAGCATGATAGGGCTGAACCTACATGTATTCATGTCCTTTTTTTGTTAAAAAAAGTCTACGTGATCGAATAGTTTACCCAATCGCCACGTGTAGCCCCGAGACGTTCGAATAATTGCTGTGCTCGCCCATTGGTCACTGCTGTGATCCAAGACATATATGCACATCCATGATCACGCGTATATTGCTGACAGTGTGCAAATAATTTGGCTTCTGCTTCGCCTTCTCTGAATGTTTCCGTAACGAATAGGTCATTCATAATGGCAACACGCTCTGCTTTCATCGTGCTGTAGGTAAAGAACAGGGTGGAAAATCCGATAAGCTTCCCGTCTTCTTCTGCCACGAATTGCGCACCGATCTGCTGATTAAGCAGGTTGTTGATCAGAAGCTGGATGGATTGATCACCTGGCCAGGGGTTGTTGTAGAATCCCACCACATAGTCCTGCATTAATGCCATCAGGGGTTTCAGATCATCAGGTTGAGTTTCTCTGATATGTATGGTCATGATACACTTCCTTAACTATAAATTTTATTCATCACAATCGAATTATTATACATATAAATGAATTAATATTCAATGAGAAAGCTAAATAAGCTGAGCTTCACATATCATTCAAACAAGTACTGCAACCGCAAAAATCCCCTGAACCGTTAATGGTCAGGGGATTCTGTCTTTGTTACTTTTACATCTATATAAGTTGAACTAATCATTTACACGATAACGGAGGATTACAGCGATTGGAAGGTTGTTCTGTCATCGTAGTGTCAGTGTAAATAATCTTTAGTTCAAACTTATATAGCCTTATCCATTTTTAATCGTGGATGGCAGACTTTTGATCAATTCATCATTTGGCGTAACAAATAAGGTCTTCTGATGATCATAGATCACAAAACCAGGCTTCGCACCACTTGGTTTGCGCACATGACGGATAAACGTGTAATCCACAGGCACACTGCTGGACTCCTTGGCTTGGCTGAAATAGGCAGCAAGCTGTGCTGCTTCTTCCAATGTAGCTTCACCAAAGTCCGTACTGCGAATAACGACATGTGAACCTGGAATGTCTTTGGTATGCAGCCAGGTGTCGTTGGAAGAAGCGAGACGGTTGGTCACGTACTCATTTTGCAGGTTGTTTTTGCCCACAAGAATGTCAATCCCCTCCGAAGAGGTGAACTGGTGTACGGTTGGACGGTCACTTTTCTTCTTCTTTTTACCCTTTTTATTGCGGTCACGAAGATATCCTTGCTGCACAAGCTCATCCCGTATTTCCTCAATGTCGTTCATGGATGCAATGGACAGCTGCTGCAACAGGTTATCAAGATAGTCAATCTCGTCTTTGGTTTTGCCAAGCTGCTCATGAATCACAGCCAGACTGTTCTTGTATTTGTTATACCGCTTGAAATAACGTTGTGCGTTGTCAGACGGTGTGAGCAGCGGATCAAGCTGAATGGTAATGTTGGCTTGGTCTTCATCGTAGAAGTTCACAAGCTCGACGCTTTTGTCCCCTTTGTGAACCTGATGCAGGGAGGCAAATAACAACTCACCCCATAGTCTGAACTTGTCCGCATCGTCCGCTTCCAGCAGATCCTTGTTTAGGTTGTCCAGCTTTTTGATATTTTTGCTTCGCTCATTCTGGAGAAAACGGAGCAGATCACTTACTCTCTGTTTAACCGTATCCCGTTCAGCCTTGTCTCCGTAATAATCTTCCATGCACTTGCTCATCGTGTCATAGGTTTTCTCCAACTCCTGAATGCTCTCAAGATGAACGGCCGAGAAAATCATTTTGCCTTTGGCGTTTGTTCCGGTTACAGGCGTGTAGATATGATCTCTGACAGGTCCCATCACGGCTTCAAAAGCGTCCCAGAGTGCACCAGACTCAACTCGGCTCTCACCCTCAACCACATCTGGAGTGCTCACGATGCCTTCAGCAGCAATCCCACGAGCAGCAATCTCTCCCGCAATTAACGGGCTAAGACCGCTAAAGGAATTCACAAGCCAGCGTGATGCCTCTTCCTCAGCGGCATGATAGCTGTCCTCGAATGCTGTACGACTCACTTCGAGCGGATTACTTTTATGTTGCTCGGGTGGGGCGGTATACGCGAATCCGGGCATGATTACCCGGTAGCTGCTGATGGAAGGAGTCACATGATGAATGCCATCCAGAATCGTTTCTGTAACGGGATCAAGCAAAATAATGTTACTGTGACGCCCCATCAATTCAATGATGATCCGTTTAACCGAGACATCCCCCAGTTCGTCGCGCTGGCGCACATTGATGTGGATAATACGCTCCATGCCAATCTGACGGATCTCCTCAATGATTGCACCTTCACAGTGCTTACGGAGCAACATACAGAACATGGGTGCTTCCGTAGGGTTAAGGAATGTCTTTTCCGTATAATGCACACGGGGATATGTCGGGCTTGCCGAAACAAGCAATTTACTATTTCCGCGCTGAGCACGCAGGGTGAGAACTACGTCATGGCCATTCGGCTGATGGATCTTGCTGATACGTCCACCAATGCAGCCTTGCAGTTCATGAACAATGGCCCGTGTTACAATGCCGTCCAATGCCATTTTTTCCACTTCCTCTCTCTATCGAGCATCTGCATTTATCATGCCAAATGCTTCATCTATATAACTGAAACCGTGCAACCAGGTATGTAAAAAAACAAGGACTGGCTGCAGATTCTTCGTTGCTTGCCTGTTGAACGCTGGAATCGGTACTGCGCAGAACATCGCAGACTTTTATTTTAGCCTATTCTGTCCATCAGGGAAAGGATTCACCTTCCGGGTGCTAATCACAGACCTGTCCGAATACATATAGAGCAGGTAGTTTGTCCGGCATAGTGTACAGCCTGTCGACCAGCGCGCCGGTGAGTCATGTGAGCTTATTTTGCAGATGAAATACAGACTGGGAGGGAAACTTGAAGCATGGAACATACCAAGTGGCATCAACTTAGTGATGAAGAGCTTCGTAACACTCTTGGCGTCAGCCCGCAGGAAGGATTGACGGATGAAGCTGTAGCAGAGAAGAGGAAAGTGGCCGGTTCGAATGAGCTGAGCGAGGGGAAACGCATATCTCCGATTACATTGCTCTTGAATCAGTTCAAGGATTTTATGGTGCTGGTGTTGATGGGAGCAACGTTGGTATCCGGATTACTGGGTGAGTATCTGGATGCGGTAACGATTGTGGCTATTATCGTACTGAATGCGATTCTGGGGTTTGTACAGGAATTCCGGGCTGAACGATCTCTTCGTGCATTAAAACAGTTGTCTGCACCTCTTGCCAAAGTGCTTCGTTCAGGTCAGGAAGTACATCTTGCCGCCAAACAACTTGTCCCCGGGGATATTATTATGGTGGAGAGTGGGGACCGCATACCCGCTGATGTGCGCTGGCTGCAAACGAACAGTCTGGATGTCGAGGAGTCGGCACTTACCGGGGAATCGGTTCCTGTAAGCAAACATTGCCTTCCGATTGCGGACGAGGACGTTCCGCTGGGTGATCAGAAGAATATTGGTTTTATGGGTACCATGGTCACTCGTGGTACAGCCAAAGGTGTGGTTATCCGTACGGGGATGGAGACGGAGATGGGCAAAATCGCCGATCTGATCCAGAATACGGAGGAGCAGGAAACACCGTTACAGCACAGGCTGGAACAATTGGGCAAAATTCTGATTTTTGTCGCATTGGGATTAACCATTATGGTTGTCGTCGCAGGGATATTACACGGACAACCAGCCGTTGGCATGTTTCTGGCTGGGGTCAGCCTCGCGGTGGCTGCCATACCAGAGGGTCTGCCGGCCATTGTAACCATTGCACTCGCACTAGGCGTACAGCGTATGATCAAACGTAAAGCCATTGTACGCAAACTGCCTTCTGTCGAAACTCTGGGCTGTGCATCTGTAATCTGTTCGGATAAGACTGGCACGCTCACTCAGAACAAGATGACAGTAACGGATGTGTGGTTGGAGGGACGTAACATCAAGGTTACCGGGGATGGTTATGCACCTGAAGGACAGATGCTGGAGAACGGTCGCATGGTGGAACTGAAGAGTGACCAGTCCCTGCGCAGAATGCTTCAGATTAGTGCGCTTTGCAACAATGCGAGTATTGTGGAAAGTGTTGCAAGCGAGGTGGGGAGCAAGAAAAAGGGCAAGGATAACAAAAAGGACAGCAAGAAAAACACGAAAAAAGGTGATCTCCAAGAAGAAACCGTTCAACGAGATAATGTATTCTGGGAGCTGAAAGGTGATCCGACGGAAGGTGCACTCGTCACACTGGCCTCCAAAATGGGGCTTACTCCTGCCGGACTCAAAGAGTTGTATGCCCGTCAGCAGGAATTCCCGTTTGACTCGGAGCGAAAACGCATGTCGGTCCTGGTTCATCATCAGGGAGGCCGAATGATCTACACCAAAGGTGCACCGGATGTGTTGATCGGACACTGCAGTTATATTTTGTGGGAAGGCAAGGTTGTACCTTTCACTGGAACGCTGCGACAGAAAGTGATGGCAGCTAACGAGAGCATGGCCGGAGCGGCACTACGTGTCCTCGGAATGGCCTATCGTGAAGTGCGACCGGAAGAAAAAGTGGCTGACGAACACGCCGCCGAGAGTCAGCTTGTCTTCGTAGGACTTGCAGGTATGATAGATCCACCGCGTCGTGAAGTGCGAGATGCAATTGCAACATGCCGCAAAGCAGGCATTCGTACCGTCATGATCACAGGTGATCATGGAACAACGGCAGAAGCCATTGCGCATCAGTTGGGGATTCTTCCACGCGGAGGCGCATCGTTAAGTGGTCAGCAACTTGCAGGCATGACAGACGAGCAACTGGATAAACAGGTAGAGGGCATATATGTGTTCTCAAGGGTAAGTCCTGAACACAAGCTTCGCATCGTAAAATCGTTGCAGCGCAAAGGGCATGTCGTCGCGATGACGGGTGATGGAGTCAATGATGCTCCAGCCATTAAAGCAGCAGACATCGGGATCGCGATGGGTATTACGGGTACAGATGTCACGAAGGAAGCTTCGGCGCTCATTCTGAGTGATGATAACTTCTCAACCATTGTGGCTGCCATTGAAGAAGGCCGTAATATTTATGAGAACATTCGCAAGTTTATCCGTTATTTGCTGGCATCAAACGTGGGCGAAATATTGACAATGTTCTTTGCAATGATGATGGGCCTGCCGCTACCACTCGTACCTATTCAGATTCTGTGGGTTAACCTCGTAACAGATGGTTTGCCTGCAATGGCGCTCGGGGTAGACCAGCCGGAGAAAGATTTGATGGAACACAAACCCCGTGGAGCCAAGGAAAACATTTTTGCCCGCAGACTGGGTTGGAAAATCGTCAGCCGGGGGGTGTTGATTGGATTGTGCACACTCGGAGCGTTCTGGCTTACCTTACAGGCTGCACCGGATAATCCGGGTCAACTCATCAAGGCACAGTCTGTAGCTTTTGCTACACTCGTTTTGGCGCAACTTATCCATGTTTTTGATTGCCGTAGTTCACGGTCCATCTTCCACCGCAATCCACTACAGAACAAATATCTGGTTCTTGCCGTTATTTCATCGGTTGTACTGATGCTAATTGTCATGTACGTTGAGCCGCTGCAGCCGATCTTCAAAACCGTACCTTTGGGATTGCGTGAATGGGCGCTCTGTATCGTTGCTGCAGGCATTCCAACGTTCCTTATGGGCGCAGGCAGCGTGTGGGGTGGTCGTCGTAACCGCCGCCGTATGGGTGGTTCTGGCCGCTTCGTACCGAAAAGTACAAAGTTTTCGGCATAAAATCAATACCTTTTCCTGACCTATTTCGTTATGCTATCCTCAAAATGATTCAAAGCGGAAGCTTTGGCATTTTTGCAGGATAGCTTTTTTGTGTAAATGTTGAATATGAATTTCTATGGTAATCCTGTAGAAGAGCAAGAATATAGCTTTGGCAGCAGACTGCCAAAAGGAGTGGGCAAGATTATGGAATTTACAAAAATGCATGGACTTGGTAACGATTTTATCGTTGTATTTGGTGAAAAGGAGCTTCCGGCAGATGCAGCAGAATTGGCTGTGAAATGGTGCAACCGTTTCTTTGGCATCGGTGCGGACGGCCTGGTTTATATACTGCCTTCGGAGAAGGCGGACTTTCAGATGCGTATTATGAATTCGGACGGTTCGGAAGCAGAGCAGTGCGGTAATGCCATTCGCTGTGTATCCAAATACGTATACGATCATGGTCACGTGAACCAGGAGCAGATCACCATTGAAACGATTGGTGCAGGGGTACAACCTGTGAGTCTCAACATTCGTGATGGTAAAGTGGAAACGGTACGTGTCGACATGGGTGAGCCGATCCTGAACGGTCTTCAAGTGCCTACAACGGTGGATGCCAACCCAGTGGTTGATCACTACATTGAAGCGAATGGACATGCGTTCAAATTCACTGCCGTATCCATGGGTAACCCGCATGCGGTTATCTATGTCGATGACGCTGTGAATTTTGACCTCTCAACTTGGGGCCCACTTCTTGAAGTGCATCCGATGTTTCCAAAAAAAATCAATGTGGAATTCGCCACAGTTCGTGACCGTGGATATGTGGACATGCGTGTATGGGAACGCGGAGCGGGTCCAACACTTGCTTGTGGAACCGGAGCTTGTGCGACACTGGTATCCTCTGTCCTGAATGGACATACAGATCGCACAGCAGTCATCAGCCTCAAGGGTGGGGATCTCCACATTGAGTGGAATGAAGCTGACAATCATGTGTACATGACTGGACCTGCTGAAGTTGTTTTTAAAGGAATCACTTCTTAAAAAAGTGGAAGGTTTAACCAAAGGGGCCTGCGGGCCTCTTTTTTTGTCAAAAAGGAAAGGTCGTGTCTCCTGTACAGAGACATATTGGGGGCTGTATGGCAAGAAAGTCCATATGAGCTGGATACTCATCAAAAACCTGTGTTTTTCTTCGTTTTTTAGCGTTTTTTGTGTTACATTAGTATGTAAATGATCACAGCTAGGCGGGGGGAAATGGGATGAAGGCGGATTTGCGCAAAGTTATGCAGGAACGGGTTCTCGTTGGAGATGGGGCCATGGGAACATTTCTGTACCAAATGGGGTTCCCGGTAGGGATTTCATATGAAGAATTAAACTTGATTTCACCTGAAGTGGTGGCGGATGTACATCGCCGTTATCGGGATGCAGGTACAGAAATATTTGAAACAAATACGTATTCTGCCAATTACGACAAGTTGTCCAAGTTCGGTCTGGAGTCCAAGGTGGAGGACGTGAACCGTGCCGGCGTACGCATTGCCAAAGAGGTAGCTGGGGATACCGGTTATGTGCTTGGTGCAGTTGGTTCCATTCGAGGTGGCAAGCGGACAAACGTGTCAACGAGTGAACTGAAACGCTTTTATCAACAACAGATCTTTGCACTGCTTGATGAAGGCGTGGATGGCATTTTGCTTGAAACCTTCTATGATATCGAGGAAATGGATATTGCCCTTTTGCAAGCGCGCAAGCTGAGTGATCTGCCCGTGATTGGACAGTTCGCGGTAGAGGATGTAGGGCATACACTGGACGGATATACAATGCCTGAAGCCTTCCGAATCATGCGGGAGCAGGGTGCGGACGTCATTGGTTTTAACTGTCGCTCAGGTCCAAACGGGATTATGCGTGCCATGGAAACCGTCTCCGGACGTATTGGTATTCCAATGTCCGTCTACCCGAACGCGGGTGCAGCAGATTATGTAGATGGTCAGTTCCGTTATGGTGCGACTCCGGAGTACTTTGGTCAGACGGCAGTGCAATTTGCTGAACTGGGCGCTCGTATTATCGGCGGTTGCTGTGGTACGACACCTGATCATATTACCGCTATGAAGGAGGCGCTTGCTGACTATGTGCCTTCGCCTATTTTGGAGCCTGATCCGTCAGAATCCAAACCGCGTATTGTGTTGCATGAACATGTGGATGAGCGTTCCGGACGTGGCGGACAGCCTACGATCGTTGATCTGGTCAAGCAGCGTCACACTGTTATCGTTGAACTTGACCCGCCGCGTGACTTGGACATTGCCAAGTTTATGAAAGGTGCCGAGACATTAAAAGCAGCAGGAGCAGACGCACTGACCCTAGCGGATAATTCACTCGCGGTTACACGGATGAGCAACATGGCGCTGGGTCACCTCGTTCAGGATCGCACGGGCCTTCGTCCACTTGTGCATATTGCCTGCCGTGACCGGAATCTGATTGGAACACAGTCCCACATGATGGGTTTTGATGCTCTGGGCATTAATCATGTATTGGCTGTAACAGGAGATCCTGCAAGATTTGGTGATCTGCCGGGTTCAAGCTCAGTATACGATCTGACTTCTTTTGAAATCATACGCATGATCAAACAGTTGAACGATGGAGTGGCTTTCTCAGGTAAACCGCTGAAGCAAAAAGCTGGTTTTGTCATCGGAGCAGCATTTAATCCCAATGTGAAATATTTGGAGAAAGCTGTACAACGTCTGGAGAAGAAAGTTGCCTCTGGCGCAGATTACATCATGACACAACCGATCTATGATCCTGAGTTGATTGTAGCAATGCACGAAGCGACCAAACACCTGGATGTGCCCTTTTTTGTAGGTGTGATGCCGCTGGCGAGTGGACGGAATGCAGAGTATCTGCACAACGAGGTTCCCGGAATTCAGCTTTCGGATGAAGTGCGTTCCCGTATGGCCGGATTGGAAGGCGAAGAAGGCCGTGCGATGGGGGTAAAAATTGCCAAGGAGTTGCTGGACGTAGCAACAGCGCATTTCAAAGGCATCTATCTCATGACACCGTTTATGTTCTACGGCATGACGGCCGAACTGACTCAATACGTATGGGAGAAGTCGGAGCATCAATGTCCTACTTGTTTCAACCCTAATAATCAATTACAATAGTAAAACGGATGTGATGCCGATGTCATTCAGTATGACCGGATACGGTCAATCCGCCTTTCATTTTGGCGGCTATAAGGTACAATTAGAGATCAAATCTGTTAATCATCGTTATTGCGAAGTGATGATGCGTCTGCCAAGAGAGTGGACGTATTATGAAGACGGTTTGAGGAAGATTGTACAGAGTCGTTTGAAACGTGGGCGGATTGATGTTTATGTAATGAAAGAAAAAGAGGAAGACCAGGCTCTTCCCGCTGTTCTGAATGAACAGACGGTCAGGGCCTATCTGCAGGCTGCAGAGCAACTGGAGACCCAATATGGAATGCAGGGCAAACCAAGTATTGTGGATATGCTTGGGTTGCCGGACGTCATGGTTCATTCGGATGGGACAAGTTCCATTGCCGAAGAGCAGAAGGACGAATGGGAGCGAGTTCTGCAGGAAGGATTGAAGGAGGCTCTGTCCAGCCTTGAACAGATGCGCGCTCGCGAGGGTCTTCATCTGGCCAGTGATCTGGAACGGCGGATTACCCGTCTGGAGTCACTGCATACCGAGATGCTTGATCTTGCACCGACTGTGGTAAGTGATTACCGCAACAAGCTAAGACAGAGGCTTACGGAAATGCAGGAAGAAGGCTCTTTCCCTTTTGATGAGCATAAATTGGGTATGGAAATTGCAATGTTTGCCGATCGTTCTAACATAGAAGAGGAGCTTACGCGTCTACAGAGTCACTTTGGACAGAGCAGGGAACTGCTGAAGAGTGATGAGCCCGTAGGTCGTAAGTTGGACTTTCTAATTCAAGAGATGAATCGGGAAGTCAATACGATTGGATCAAAAGCCAACCATTTGGCTCTGGTGAATCGTGTTGTCGAGATGAAGGCGGAGCTGGAGAAGATTCGTGAGCAAGCTGCGAATATCGAATGAACGGCCACATTTCGGCAAAAGAGTCGCATGTATAGGGGGAAGAACCTGATTATGGCAATCAAACTCATTAACATTGGATTCGGTAACATCGTATCGGCGAACCGGATTATATCCATCGTGAGTCCGGAATCGGCGCCGATCAAGAGAATTATACAAGAGGCAAGAGATCGTCACATGCTGATTGATGCAACGTACGGAAGACGTACTCGTGCCGTAATTATTACGGATAGCGATCATGTCATTTTGTCTGCAGTTCAGCCTGAGACGGTCGCCCATCGTCTTTCTTCGAAAGATGATGATAACGACGAATAAAATGGAGTGTAATATGTCTAAGGGATTACTGGTAGTGTTGTCCGGCCCATCTGGGGTCGGGAAGGGTACTGTATGCAGCGCTTTGCGCAAACGGGTGCCGGAATTGATCTATTCCGTATCGGCGACAACCCGTCAGCCTCGTCTTGGTGAAGAACATGGTGTGAACTATTTCTTCAGAAGTCATGAAGAGTTCCAGAACATGATTGCTGAAGATCAATTGTTGGAACATGCGGAGTATGTTGGTAATTATTACGGAACACCGCGTGATTTTGTGGAGAAAACGATTAACGAAGGCCGCGACATCATTCTGGAGATTGAGGTTCAAGGCGCGTTAAAAGTGAAAGAGAAATTCCCGGAAGGGATCTTTGTTTTCCTGCTTCCTCCTTCATTGGACGAGCTGAAAGATCGCATTCAGGGCCGTGGTACCGAAAGCCAAGCGACCATTGATCACCGGATGTCCGTAGCGGTTGATGAGATCAGTCTGCTGGAGCAGTATGATTACGCTGTTGTTAATGATGAAATTGATTTGGCGTGCAAGAGAATAGAAAGCATCATAATCGCCGAACATTGTAAGATCAATAAATAATCCCTTTTGCCGCTGCAGAATGCGATATAAGTGGGGCAGTTGTCATATCATATACTGAAGCACTCCTTCTCGGAATGCCCGGGTGTGAAGACATGCCACATCAGTTCTGTCAGGCGGCAACTTGCGATTATACTAATGCGAAGAGGTGTTTGTTAATATGCTGTATCCTTCTATTGATGAAATGATGAACAAAGTCGACAGCAAGTATTCCCTTGTTGTTGCTGCTTCCCGCCGGGCTAGACAGCTACGTGAAGGTGAAAAATCGGATTTAAGAGGTGCGAGATCCCATAAACAAGTGGGCGTTGCACTGGAAGAAATCTATGGAGACCTGCTCGTTGTCATCAAAGGACAGGACGAAGAAGAAGAGTAAGCCGCCTGCGGCTGCTCTTCAACTGCATACGGCGCAAGCCGGATTAATTGACAACCGCGAGGTTGTTATTTTTTTACGAATAAGCATATTTTAACGGAATCTTACTTAGACGTCGTATAAATATCGGGGGAAATAAACATGTTGAACGGTAAAAAAATCTTGCTTGGTGTGACTGGCGGCATAGCCGCTTACAAAGCGGCAACATTATGCAGCAGACTGGTGCAAAAGGGAGCGGATGTTCATGTGATCATGACAGCTTCCGCTACACAGTTTATTACCGAATTAACGCTGCAAACGTTGACCCGAAACACCGTATATACCGATACATTTGATGAGCGTGAACCAGCAGTCGTATCTCATATTCATCTGGCCGATCTGGCGGATCTTGTTCTGGTTGCCCCGGCTACTGCGAATGTGATTGCCAAGATGGCGCATGGCATGGCAGATGATATGCTCTCAACAACTCTTCTTGCCACGACAGCCCCTGTCATGATTGCTCCAGCGATGAATGTACATATGTATGATCATCCAGCTGTAAAGCATAATATGAACCTGCTTGTTGAACGGGGCGCCATGATGATTGAACCGGGTGAAGGTCTGCTTGCGTGTGGATATGTGGGTAAGGGACGTCTGGAAGAACCGGAGAGCATTGTGGATGTGGTAGAACGTTTCTTTGAACAGCGAGAGTCTGCAGGCATTAGTCGGCAGGGACAAGCTCCATTGTTACAGGGCAAGAAGGTTGTTGTTACGGCTGGAGGTACGATTGAGCGCATTGACCCAGTACGATACATTACGAACGATTCATCTGGCAAAATGGGATTTGCCATAGCCGCAGCTGCGCGTGATCTGGGGGCAGATGTGAAATTGGTTATGGGCAGTACCCAATCCAAGCCACCGGAGAACGTGGAGTTGATCCCTGTACAGTCTGCACAGGATATGTATGAAGCGGTAACACGCGAGTGGGACGATGCTGATATCGTGGTTAAGGCGGCGGCAGTTGCCGATTATCGTCCAAAGGAAGTTTATACCGAGAAGATCAAGAAGAAAGGCGACACGCTGTCGCTCGAACTTATTAAAAATATAGATATTCTTGAAACACTGGGCAAACAGAAAACCCATCAGTTTTTGATTGGTTTTGCTGCGGAGACTCAGTCAGTTGAGATGTATGCACGTGAGAAATTGGAACGGAAAAACTGTGATCTGATCGTAGCCAATGATGTAACCCGCACGGGTGCAGGATTTGGAACAGACACCAACGCGGTACATATCTATGACCGGGAAGGTTTGGTGGAGGAGCTTCCAGTGATGGCCAAGGACGATGTGGCTCATCGGTTGCTCCAGATTGCGGCGGAGCGCATTGCCGGGAGGAATTAGGATATGGAGATTGCCAAGGTCATAGTCGATGTTCCCGTGAAGGAAACAGATCGGCCGTTTGATTACCTGGTACCTGAATCGATGAGAGAATGGATCGAGATTGGCAGCCGGGTGGGTGTGCCTTTTGGTCATCGGACGGTGCAGGGATTCGTGATTGATCTTGTGCCGCGTACCGGAGAGGAAACATTCAAGCTTAAGCAGATTCAGGAGTTACTGGACATTGTTCCCCCGTTGTCAAAGGATTTGGTTGAGTTGGCCGAATGGATGAGTGGACGTTATGCCAGTAACCGGATTTTGTCATTGCAGGTCATGGTGCCGACGGCATTGAAAGGGAAAGCAGAGCGATACATCTCGCTGGGAGATGCACTTGATGGACAGATGGCGGGTGCACAACCGGATGATGAGGTGTTATTTGTTTGGGGAGAAGAGTCTACGACTGAGAAAGTACAGCAGGATATCATCCGTTTTGTCAAAAGTCGGGGTCAGGTACCGCTGCAACAACTGAGTCGAAAATATCCCAATCATGCTGCACTAATTAAGAAATTATTGCTTGGTGGCGTGCTGCTGGAAAGTCAGGCAATCAAGGACAAGTTAAATAAAAAAACGATGAAGTCCGTTGATCTGGCTGTAGATATTGCTGCTGCTCAGGAAGCACTTGCTTCATTCCCGGCGAAAGCACAGCGGCAGAAGGAGATTCTGGCTTTTTTGCTGGAAATGAAAGAACTGCTGCCCATGCCGATGAAAGAAGTGTTATCTACACTACAGGTATCGGCTGCAACGATTAAAGGGCTTGAGGAAAAGGGATTGATTGTCACCGAGGACGTTGAGGTCTTCCGTGACCCTTATCAGGGCAGGACGTTCAAAGCGACTGAACCGCTGGTTCTGACCGATGAGCAAAAACTTGTCTACGACAATATCAATGGCCGATTGCAGGAACAACGCCATGGGGTGTTTTTGTTACATGGTGTTACGGGAAGTGGCAAGACGGAAGTCTATCTTCAAACCATTCAACAATGCATCGAACAGGATCGGCAGGCTATCGTTCTGGTGCCCGAGATTGCACTCACACCACAGATGGTAGAACGTTTTAAAGGGCGATTTGGGGACCAAGTTGCTGTTATGCACAGTCGTCTGTCTGGTGGTGAACGTTATGATGAATGGCGCAAGATTCGTGAGGGTCAGGTGAAGGTTGCGATTGGGGCGCGTTCAGCTGTATTTGCTCCGTTCAGTCGACTTGGGTTGATCATTATGGATGAGGAACACGAGACTTCTTACAAACAGGAGGAAACGCCGAAATATCATGCCCGTGATGTAGCGGTAAAAAGAGCACAGCAGCACCAGGCCGTGGTTGTTCTGGGTTCGGCGACACCTTCGCTGGAAAGTTATTATGCGGCACGCTCGCAAAGTAATGATGATTTTGCACCACTCTTGCTGGAGATGCCAACACGGGCACTGGGGAACAAGTTGCCTGAAGTGCGAATCGTTGACATGCGTGAAGAGTTGAAGGATGGCAACCGCTCCATGTTCAGTAGGGCTTTGCACAAAGGACTGGAGGAGCGCTTGGAGCGTGGTGAACAGACGGTGCTGCTGCTGAATCGCCGTGGATATTCGACCTTTGTCATGTGCCGAAGTTGTGGATATGTGGCAGGTTGTCCCGAATGTGATATTTCATTGACGTACCATCAGCGCTCGAATAATCTCCGTTGTCATTACTGCGGATATGCGGAAGCGGCTCCTGAAGTGTGTCCGGATTGTGGAAGTGAGCATATTCGATACTTTGGTACAGGTACACAACGGGTCGAGGAAGAACTTGCAAAGCTCTTTCCAGGTATTCGGGTTATACGGATGGATGTGGATACAACAACGGAAAAAGGGGCTCACGAGAAGCTGCTGAAACAGTTTCGTGAGAAAAAGGCGGATGTCTTGCTGGGCACCCAGATGGTTGCGAAGGGACTTGATTTCCCGGATGTAACCCTGGTTGGCGTGATAACAGCGGATTCAGCGTTGAATTTACCTGATTTCCGTGCTGCGGAAAAAACGTTTCAGTTATTAACACAGGTAGCTGGCCGAGCGGGTCGGCACCAATTGCCTGGTGAAGTGTTTGTTCAGTCCTATACGCCGGAACACTACTCAATCGGGCATGCGAGTCAGCATGACTATGTGTCGTTTGTACGTGAGGAATTGCTGCACCGTCGCAATTTGCAATATCCGCCTTACTGTCGCCTGATCCTGGTGACCTTTTCGCATGAGCAGCTTCCGGTATTGATTCGTCTTGCCGAGAACTATACGCGAATACTGAAAGAGAAGGCTAACGCGGCCGGATGGCTCGGCAGTCTGGATCGATTCAGCAATGATGCCTTTGATGTGCTGGGGCCGGTAGCGTCTCCGATTCCTCGGATCAAGAATAGATACAGATTCCAATGTATGATAAAATGGCGGGGGGATGTAGACGCCATAGGACTTGCTCTGGCTACGGCCCGGCGCATGGACGATGATGTTCAGGCGCAGAAATTGCTTATTAGTCTGGATGTAGACCCGCAAATGTTAATGTAAGCATTTTGCAGCAATGCGGATGTAAACAAGCGGTATAAACATAGATTAAAATGAATACCCCAAAATACAGATATCGTCCTGAAATTATGATGAGGATTAGGAAGGTGCTTACAACATGTCGATTCGCATTATCGTGCAAGAACCAGATGAGGTGCTCCACAAGAGAGCCAAAGAAGTAACCAAAATTACACCGAACGTACAAAAATTGCTGGATGATATGGCTGATACCATGTACGATGCAGAAGGTGTGGGTCTTGCTGCGCCGCAGGTTGGTATTCTGAAACGTCTGATTGTTATCGACGCAGGTGATGAGCAAGGGCTGATCAAGATGATTAACCCGGAGATCATTGCAAGTGAGGGAGAACAATTTGGACCGGAAGGTTGTCTGAGTATCCCTGGAATTAATGGTGATGTTCGCCGTTTCGAGACCGTTACGGTTAAAGGTCTGGATCGTGAAGGCAAAGAGCTTATTATTACGGGTAGTGGCTTGCTGTCCCGTGCATTCCAGCATGAGATTGATCATCTGGATGGCGTACTCTTTACGGATGTCGCCGAGAAAGTGTACGAAATTGCAGCCGATCAAACGGGACCGCGTCGTAATTAAGGAGTGATCGATTTGAATATTGTTTTTATGGGAACACCTGAATTTGCAGTTCCTTCTCTCGATATGCTGATGGCAGAGGGATACAATGTGGTGGGTGTGGTGACTCAGCCTGATAAACCACAAGGACGCAAAAAAGTACTTACGCCAACACCGGTTAAGGCCGCGGCAGAACGCCACGGTCTGCCGGTGTTTCAACCTGTTAAATTACGTGATCCGGAAGCTGTAGCCCGCTTGGCTGAATGGAAGCCGGATCTGATCGTGACCGCGGCCTTTGGACAGATTCTGCCCAAAGCTGTGCTGGATATGCCTGTTCGCGGTTGTGTGAACGTGCATGGCTCTCTTTTACCGAAATATCGCGGAGGAGCCCCGATCCAACGTTCCATTATTAACGGGGAATCCGTGACAGGAGTCACATTGATGTATATGGCTGAAGGCCTGGATACCGGAGATATGATCTCGCGTGTGGAACTGCCAATTACGGATGAAGATACATCAGGATCGATGTTCGATAAATTAAGTGAGGCTGGTTCCAAACTGCTTCAGGCAGAAATGCCACGATTGATTGCAGGCGAGACAACGGCGGTCCCTCAGGATGATGCCGAGGCTTCGTATGCTCGCAATCTGACTCGGGATGACGAGAAAATGGACTGGAGTCGTACTTCACGTGAACTGTTCAATCAGATTCGTGGTCTTGTGCCGTTCTCCGGTGCATTTACGATGTGGGATGATCAGGTCTTCAAAGTCTGGGCAACGGCTAATCCCGATCAGGTGGACCTGGAAACTTCTTCGGATGCTGGACAAGCAGAGCCGGGAACGGTGCTGCAATTGAACAAGGCAGGGATTGAAGTCCGCACAGGCAATGGGTCTCTCTGGTTGACTGAAGTGCAGCCAGCAGGTAAAAAGGTGATGCAGGCCGCTGACTTTGCTCGCGGTGGTACACTGAAACCTGGAACGGTGCTGCGATGAGCGGTAACATACCAGGACGTTCGTCAGGAAAAGGCCAGAAAGCTAATGGAAATTCATCCGGACGTGAAGGAAACCGTCGTCCGAATTCCGGTAGATCGGGTGGTGCATCGCGCTCCCAGCAACCCAAAACATCTGCTCGTACATTGGCAGTCAAGGTTCTGAGTGCTGTTGAGCAAGATGGAGCATACAGTAATCTGGAGTTGAACCGTCGTCTGAAAGAGGCGGATTTAAGCCCCGCAGATGCTGGACTAGCTACCGAATTGGTGTATGGAACAATCGCCAGATTGAATACACTTGATTATTTTCTGGAACGTTACGTCGCCAAAGGAGTATCCAAACTGCAACCATGGGTTCGTAGCCTGCTGCGAATCAGCGTATATCAGATGATGTACCTTGATCGTATTCCGGAGCATGCCGTGGTGAGCGAAGCGGTTAATCTGGCGAAGAAACTGGGCCATCAGGGAATCTCGGGCATGGTGAATGGTGTACTTCGCAATATGATCCGTAATCGGGATGAACTTCGTATTCCAGAACATCTGCCTGTTGCCGAACGTATTTCACTGGAGCATTCCCACCCGTTATGGATGGTTGAACGCTGGATTGCCCAGTACGGCGAGGAGACGGCAGAAGCGATATGTCGTGCGAATAATGAGCCGCCAGCGGTGAGTGTCAGGGTCAACACCACAATGACCACACGGGAGAAACTGATGCATGAGATGACCAGCACAGGTGCAGTCGTTGAAGCATCTCGCCTGAGTTCCGATGGTATTCTTGTACGTAGTGGCGGAAATATGGCTCTAACGTCCTGGTATCGGGACGGGTTGTTCTCTGTACAGGACGAAAGTTCCATGCTTGTCGCTGAAGCCGTTGCGCCAGAAGTAGACCAACTTGTATTGGATTGCTGCGCAGCTCCAGGTGGTAAAACAGCTCACATGGCGGAGAAAATGCAGGATCGCGGTCGTATTGTAGCGAATGATGTACATGCTCACAAGCGCCAGCTGATCCTGGATCAGGCGGAGCGTCTCGGTCTGAGTTGCATCGATGCTGTAACTGGAGATGCGCTAGATCTGAACGAGCGGTATCCGGAAGCGTCGTTTGACCGCATTTTGCTGGATGCACCATGTTCAGGTCTGGGTGTTATTCGCCGCAAACCAGATGTGAAATGGACCAAAACCGTAGAAGATATCGAAGATATAGCAGGCTTGCAGCGTGAATTGCTTGATCAGGTCGCGCCGTTGTTAAAACCAGGTGGTATTCTGGTGTATAGCACGTGTACCATTGAGCCTGCTGAGAATGAGGATATGGTTGCAGACTTCTTGAATCGACATCCGGAATATAGTCCAGCAGGAGCATCCGTTTGGTCTGAATCGGAGACAATGAACTTGAAGGTTGTGAACGGTGGTATTCAGATCTTGCCACAATACGCTCACAGCGACGGATTTTTCATCGCACGGTTGACAAAAACAGCGGAATAACAGTTTAATAGAGCACGGAAGCATGACCGCCGAGGGGGAACTTCGGCGGATTTCTTTGTGATGGGACTTCGATATAATTGTCAGAGAAAAGTGATGACAGGGTGCGATGGTGGCATTGAGGTGTTATAATGCATGAAGTACAGATATCAAGGGTATACATGGATGTAACGTGGTCTTTGTGATAGAATAGGACGAATGGAACGAAAAGAATGAAGCCAACGAAAAGAAAAGAAGGAATAGGTGTTGACAACAAAATGAAACCTTTTATATATGATTATTCTCTGGAACAACTGCAGCAATGGGCTGTGGAGAATGGGGAGCCGGCGTTTCGCGGTGGCCAAATCTTTGACTGGATTTATGTAAAACGCGTGAATGATTTCAGTGAAATGACCAATCTGTCCAAGCCATTACGTGAAAAACTGACAGAGCAATTTGAATTCGTAACGCTTAAGGAAATTACCAAGTTTGAATCCAAAGATGGAACGGTTAAATTCCTCTTTGGTCTTCATGATGATCATGCCATTGAGACGGTAATCATGAAGCATAACTACGGGAACAGCATCTGTGTAACCACACAGGTTGGTTGTCGTATTGGCTGTACGTTCTGTGCATCCACATTGGGTGGTCTCAAGCGTAACCTTACGGCTGGGGAGATTGTTGCCCAGGTTGTGCAGGCTCAGAAAATTCTGGATGAACGCAACGAGCGTGTCAGCAGTATTGTAATCATGGGTTCGGGTGAACCTTTCGAAAACTATGAAGCTACGATGACATTCCTGCGCATTATGATTCATGAAAAAGGGCTGAACATCGGTCAGCGTCACATCACGGTATCCACGAGTGGAATCGTTCCGAACATCTACAAGTTTGCGGATGAAGATACACAGATTAACCTCGCCATTTCGATCCATGCACCAAATGATGCACTTCGTTCGAAATTGATGCCGGTTAACCGTCGTTTTCCTTTTGAAGACGTGATGGAGTCCCTTCGTTATTATCTGGCCAAAACAGGTCGGAGAATTACGTTCGAGTATGCACTTATTGGTGGGGTAAACGACCAGCCAGAGCATGCAGCTGAACTGGCAAGTGTGCTTAAGAACATGTTGTGCCACGTGAATCTGATTCCGGTTAACCATGTACCTGAACGCAAATACGTAAGAACATCGAGAAGCGACATTTTCAATTTTCAGAAGATACTCTCGGAACAGGGTGTTAATGTAACCATTCGTCGTGAACAGGGACATGATATTGCTGCCGCTTGCGGTCAGCTTCGTGCAAAGCATATGGAGTTGAGGTGAGAACGTTTTGATCAAAACAGTTCATGTGAGCCATATCGGACGAGTGCGTTCGGTGAATGAAGATTCAGCCTGGATTCGTAATCTCGATACAGGATATATTCTGGGTATTGTTGCCGATGGCATGGGTGGACATCTTGCAGGGGATACGGCAAGCCGCTTGGCAGTAGAGACGTTGGTGAAAGATCTGGGAACACTGGAACCAGGTCTGTCACATGCGTCTCTGTCTGCGGCTCTCAGCGATGCTATTTTGCATGCCAACGAAGTTATCTTCCGCACGGCATCAACAGATGACAAGTATCACAACATGGGAACAACGGTAGTTGCGGCTTTATTGAACGATACGGAAGGTGTTATTGGACACATCGGTGATAGCAGAGCCTACAAAATTGCGAACAAAGCTGTGATCCAGCTAACCGAGGACCATACACTGGTGAATGAATTGTTCAAAAATGGTCAGATTAGCAAAGAGGATGTGTCCCATCATCCACGTCGCAACGTACTAACTCGTGCGCTTGGAACAGATGCCGAGGTGAAGGTAGATCTGGATACCGTCAAGCTGGAGGAAGGCGAAGTTCTTCTCCTGTGCAGTGATGGTCTCAGTAACCTGGTCAGCAATGAGCAGATTATTCAGGTTGCCGGCAATCTGGAACTGGCATTGGAAGATCGTGCAGACCGACTGCTTCAGTTGGCTTTACTTGCTGGGGGAGACGACAACATCACGCTTGCTTTGTTCGAGTTGCAGAGGGAAGGTTCCGTGGATACGGAAACGGGGTGTGAGTCATGATTGGGCACCAACTAGGCGGACGCTATGAAGTGATTGAGCGTGTCGGCGGTGGCGGCATGGCTCTTGTGTACAAAGCCCAGGATCTTCTCTTGAACCGGAATGTAGCGATCAAAGTCCTTAGACAACAGTTTGTGCATGACGAAGAGTTTATTCGCCGTTTCCGCAGGGAAGCACAGTCGGCAGCATCGCTGTCTCATCCGAATGTAGTTAGCATTTATGACGTGGGGCAGGAAGATGACGTTCATTATATTGTCATGGAGTACGTGGAAGGCAAAAACTTGAATGAAATTATTAAAGAACGCGCCCCTCTGCAGGTGGACGAATCGGTGCGAATCGCTTCCCAGATTGCAGATGCTCTTGATCATGCACATCATAATCAAATCATTCATCGGGATATCAAACCCCACAATATATTAATTGGCCGGAATGGCCGTGTGAAAGTAACGGATTTCGGGATTGCCCGTGCGGTTACATCTACAACGATTACGCAGACCGGTTCCGTAGTTGGTTCTGTACATTACTTCTCACCAGAGCATGCCAAAGGCATCGTTACTGGTGAAAAATCGGACTTATATTCTCTTGGGATCGTACTTTACCAAATGCTTACCGGGCAACTTCCGTTTCTGGGTGAAAGTCCAATCAGTGTGGCATTGAAGCATTTGCAGGAAGAGTTCGATGAACCACGCAAATTCAATCCATTGATTCCGCAAAGTGTGGAAAATGTCATCTTAAAATCCATGCGTAAAAATCCGCAGGAACGTTATCAGTCGGCCAAAGAAATGCAGACCGATCTGGAAACTTGCCTGATGCCGGAGAGACGTAATGAAACGAAGATTGATTTTCCGGATGAGGACGATATAGACCAGACTCGCGTTATGCCAGCGATCAAGCCTGAACCTCGTGGAGTTACATCGACGGGTGCAGTGCCTGTGATGGAGTCTGATGAAGAAACTGGCAAGGGTAAGGCAAAATCCAAGAGCTGGAAGAAGCCAGCTCTACTCATTTCATTAACCGTTCTTATTCTAATCGCCATGGTGGGCGTTGTATGGTATGTCAAAGGTATGCTGGTTGTACCTGAAGTAACCGTCCCTAACGTGATCACCCAGACAGAAGAAAAGGCTCGGGAAATGCTTGAGGAGAAAGGACTCGTCGTAAGTGATGAGGTCATCCGTCTGTACCAGGAAGGCGTCGAACCCGGTATCGTCTATGAACAGAGCAGAAAAGAAGGCGATGTTGTCAAAGAAGGCTCCGAGGTCCAGATCAGTGTTGGTGCAAAAAAAGAACTGGTGAAGATGATTGATGTCAAACAAGAGACTTATGACGAGGCTGTCAAGAAATTGACTAAGCTTGGTATTAAGGAAGATCAGATTCAGCGGAAAGATGAGTTCTCCAATGATGTGGCTTCAGGTACTGTTATTTCCCAGACACCTGGCGTTAATGAGGAATTCGATCCAGAGGCGGTTCAGATTGAGTTAACCGTAAGTAAAGGCACTGAAACGGTCAAAATGCCTGATCTGAAAAATCTTACCCGCAGTGAAGCTGAAGAAAAGCTTAAATCTGCTGGACTGGAACTTGCTCAGGTGCAGGAAGAACCAAGTTATACGATGGAAAAGGGCAAAGTGACGCAGCAATGGCCTGTGGAAGCGGGCACAGAGGTGAATCCTGGTGATAAGATTACGATCTTTATTAGTACAGGGTATCCACCTGAAGCGCTGCAATATCCTTTTGATATTAATGTATCACCCAAAGAAGAGGGCAAAAACAGTAAAATCCGTATCACATATGAAGACGCACGTGGCAAGAATCAGGAATGGGGAACACGCACCGTGAACTCAACCCAGACCTTGACCATTCCACTTGTGCTCGCTCCAAATGAAAATGGGGCTGTGTCCGTATATCGTGATGGACAGTTCCTGGATACGTATCTTGTCTCCTACAGTGAAGCCAAAAACGGAACAGTAAACGTACCTTCCATTGACCCGGAACAAAGCACCGAGACGCCGCCAGAAAATGAGCCTGATCCAGGTGAAGGTAGCGTTGATGAGGGAAGTGTTGATCCCAATCAGGAAGGTGAACCTGAGTCCACACCGGCAGACGGTGAAGGTGACAGTGTAGATGAGGACACTTCTGCCATGAATAATGGTAAGGGGCACGGCAAGGAAAAAGAGAAGAAAAAGGAAGTCATTAACGCATCAAGCCGTCCATAAGGGCGGCTTATGCTGGCGTCTGGAGTAAATGTACCACCATCTAAAGGAGGGCGACGGAGCTATGCCAGAAGGTATCATCGTTAAAGCGCTAAGCGGTTACTATTATGTCATGCCAGTGGAAGACAACGGGGTTCCTTCGGTTGAAGGTTCCGCCGTTCAATGTCGAGCCAGAGGTATCTTCAGAAAGCGGGGAACGTCACCGCTTGTAGGTGATCGCGTCAGCTACATGTTGACTGAGAACGGAGAAGGAACGGTTGATGAAATTCGGAAGCGTGAGACGGAACTTATCCGTCCTCCTGTAGCGAATGTAAGTTTGGCTGTTCTCGTGTTCTCTGTGAAGGAACCGGATATGAACCTGAACCTGTTGGACAAGTTCCTTGTTCACATCGAGCAGGCGGGGCTGGATGCACTCATTGTTTTGACCAAACTGGATTTGGCTGATCCATCCAAAGACACTGTTGCTGAAGTGAAAGCATTGTATGAACAGGTTGGTTATGAAGTGATTTCCACAAGTTCACGTACCGGTGAAGGAAGTGAATTGCTCAGAGATCGTCTGGCTGGTAAGATCAGCGTATTCTCCGGACAATCCGGTGTAGGCAAGTCTTCGATGTTAAATGCATTGATGCCGGGCCTGACGCTGGAGACAAATGCAATCAGCATGCGTCTGGGGCGAGGGAAACACACCACCAGGCACGTGGAGCTTATTCCGTTGGATAATGGTGGATTTGTTGCGGATACGCCAGGATTCAGCCAACTGGACTTTCTGGAGATCGGTGTGGAGGAACTCTCCACTTGTTTCCGGGAATTCGCCCAGTTTGCAGATCAGTGCAAATTCCGAGGTTGTACCCATACACATGAACCAGGCTGTCGTGTGCTTGCGGCCAAAGAGGAAGGTCTGATCTCCGAAAGCCGATATCAGCACTATGTGCTGTTCCTGACCGAAATGAAAGATAAGAAGCGGAGGTATTAACATGATTAAAATTGCCCCATCGATATTATCAGCTGATTTTGCCCGCCTTGGTGCGGAAGTTGCAGAAGCCCAAGCTGCAGGAGGAGACTGGATTCATGTTGACGTTATGGACGGTCATTTCGTCCCTAATATTACACTTGGACCTGCTATTGTGAAGGCAATTGCTCCACATACAAGCTTGCCGCTCGATGTGCATTTGATGATTGAGAATCCGGAGCGTTATGTTGAGGAATTTGCCAAAGCGGGTGCAGCGGTAATTACTGTTCATGCTGAGGCTTGTGTGCATTTGCACCGCGTTATTCATCTCATTAAGGAGCAAGGAGTGAAGGCAGGAGTTGCCCTTAATCCAGGAACGCCAGCGTCTGCCATTCTCGAAGTTCTGGATGATGTGGACATGGTTCTTGTTATGACGGTCAATCCTGGCTTTGGCGGACAGGCATTTATCTCGGGTACCATGAACAAAATCAAGCAGATTCGTACCTGGTTGAACGAAAAGGGACGCCATGATGTACATATCGAAGTAGATGGCGGGATTGCAGCCGATACAGCTCCACTTGTAGTGGAGGCTGGAGCAGATGTGCTCGTTGCCGGGAGTGCCGTATTTGGACGTGAGGATCGCGCTGCAGCGATTACTGAAATTCGCCGTAGCTACGGAGGCTGATCTATGACCTTCAAGGAGACACTGTGGACGATGGCTGCGAGTCTCGTGACGGGACTTGTGCTTGCTTTGTTTGCGGTTATTCAATCCCCGTTTAATGCCATTACGTCATTAATCGGGGTAGGCGTTGTTATTATGTATTTCCGCAAATTTGATCGTACCGGACATCGGGTTACTTTTGTCATATTCAGCATACTGTATTATGTACTGAGTGTTTTCATGATCGCTGTCTATCAATATATTCCTTCCCAAACGTAAATGAACTGATCTTCGGGCTTGTCATTGTGGAATAGGGATCGAAGGTTCCGCATAAATATGGTTACATGAGCAGGTTTCTCATGTAGCCTTTTTTGTCGTGTTTGAGGTGAAGAAGGCCTGAAGCATAGGATACGGCGGACGCATGAGCATGATGGGGAGGGTGAATTATGAAATTTTACACATTCAAACTGCCGAAGTTTTTGGGAGGGTTTGTAAAGGCGATACTTAATACGTTTCAAAAGAACTGATCCGATTGATAAGGTAACAGGGAATACCGCCGCTTTGGCTCAGGCTTATCTGGAATTCGTACCTGCGAAGCGCCATGCGGCGGCCATTCACATGTTAATGAGCGTATTCAAGAATCCTTTTTTTGAATACCAAAAAAGCACCTGCAAGGAACAAGGTGCTTTTTGCTTACCCGATTTATAGTAGCTTTGCGTGATTATACGCGAGTCACTTTACCGGCTTTCAGTGCACGGGTGCTTACGTATACACGTTTTGGTTTGCCGTCAACGAGAATGCGGACCTTCTGAACGTTTACGCCCCAAGTACGACGGTTACGGTTGTTAGCGTGGGATACGTGGTTACCGGTGCCCGGTTTCTTACCTGTCACATAACATTTGCGAGACATAGATTACACCTCCTATCCTAAAATAACCAGTTGCCTTCAGAAACGAAAAGTCATTCCATAAGGGCTAAATTGTTCTTCCTGATCATAAAGATCAGGTTTCAGTAGCTAATGGCGTTGTTTAAGCCGGCATGAACCGGATCATTTCCATTACTTAACCTGCATAAAACAATACTTGAATATAATATCATAATTAAAAAAGCTTCGTCAACTGATCCAAAAACTTTATTTATTTCTCCTGTCTAATATAGTACAATGTTGAGTAGTCCATAATACAGTGGTGAACAGGCTGTTGCCGCGAGGAAGTCGGAGAATAAACCGTACTTAGAGGTCGGTGGTCTGCTTTTTGGCAACGCTGTGAGCTGCGGCATTCCATCATTGGCACCAGTCTCCATGCGGCATTCATGCCGGCTCTTGATACCGGTGCATATCCGTATGCCCCGAAGTTAGGGGTGCAGAGAGTGCAGGATATTGGTAGTCCGGCCGCCCAGACCGTTAATCCGGCTGACATGTTGTATTGTATGCCTGTGCCGGACAAGGTATGGACGAAGAATAACGCAGTCCGCGTTAGCGCATGAACAGACCAGACACATCTTGGTGCAAGGTGTTCGTGTATCAAGCTAGGAAGGGGAATTCTCACTTGAGTATACGTTCTTTAAATGGAACAGATTTCACCGCAATGGTACTTGCCGGAGCGGAACAACTTGGACAGCATGCAGAGCACGTCAATTCCCTGAATGTTTTCCCTGTGCCGGATGGTGACACGGGAACGAACATGAATTTGACAATGAGTGCAGGAGTCGCAGAGATTAAAAGAAAAAGTTCTGCCTCCATCGGCGAAGCTGCCGGTATTCTATCGAAAGGCCTGCTTATGGGCGCACGGGGGAATTCAGGAGTTATTCTGTCGCAATTGTTCCGTGGTTTTAGTCGTTCAGCTGCTCCCTATGAGGAACTGAATACGCTCCAATTTGCAGCAGCCCTGCAGAACGGTGTTGACGCAGCTTACAAAGCAGTCGTAAAGCCCGTTGAAGGGACCATTCTTACCGTAGCCAAGGAAGCGGCGAAACATGCCAACTACTACGCAAGACGGACGAATGATATTACTGAATTAATGAATGAAGTTTTGTTAAAAGCAAAAGAAGCACTGGCAATGACTCCGGAATTACTGCCTGTACTGAAACAGGTTGGTGTTGTGGATTCAGGTGGTCAGGGGCTTGTATATATCTACGAGGGCTTTATGGAAGTATTGCTGCAAAGTGACGGAGGGAGTCGTACTTCGCTGAACAAAGAAGTAACCTCATCCGTGGCAGCATCTGCTTTGAAACCGGCTGCACCAACAGAAGTGGATATCAAGAAGCCTGCACAGCAGCAGGTGATTGCACCGGAGATGCCATTGTCTGCTCAGGCGAGACTGGAAACGGAAGATATTGAATTCCTGTATGATATGGAATTCTTCATTAACCGTGAGCTTGGAGAGAACGCAGGAGTGGCATTTGATGACGAAGCATTCCGGAAAGCGTTGTCAGTTAATGGGGATTCGATCATTATCATTGCCGATGATGAAGTCATCAAAGTTCATGTCCATTCCAAGACACCAGGCGATGTATTAAACCTGGCGCTGCATTATGGTGAGATTACACAGATTCATATTCTCAATATGCGTGAACAACATCGGGATCTCCTCACAGCAGGCATGGACATTGCTCCATCACCTGAATTGTTTGCAGAGATTCCACCTGAGGCAGCGCGCAGTATGGAAGAGGCTGTGCTTCCTGCAGATGAGATGGCACCGTATGGTTTTATTGCGGTATCCTCCGGTGACGGTATTGCAGAGATTTTCCAAAGTCTTGGTGTTGATGTGGTTCTGTCCGGTGGACAGACGATGAATCCGAGTACTGAGGATTTTGTAAAAGCCGTTCGTTCCATTGCTGCGGAGCAGGTATTTATACTCCCGAATAACTCGAATATTGTACTGGCTGCGGAGCAGGCTCGTGAACTGCTTGAAGATGAGCGCCGGATTACGGTTATTCCAAGCAAAACCATTCCACAGGGGATGGCTGCTGCCTTTGCTTTCCAGGAAGATGAGTCTGCGGAAACAAACCGTGACCAAATGTTGGAGGCCATTAGCCGGGTACAGTCCGGTCAAGTGACTCATGCGGTTCGTGATACGCAATACGATGAATTAGATATTAAGGCGGGGCACTATATCGGTATTCATAACTCCAAAATTGTAGCGACGGATGAAACCATGCTTCAAGCATGTGAAGGTCTGCTCAAACAGATGATGGAGAGTGGAGATGAAGTGGTGACAATCCTTGAAGGGGACGAAGCTGACCCTGAGGTTACTGCTGCCCTCGCTGCATGGCTTGAAGTACAGTATCCTGATGCTGAGGTAGAGGTACATCTTGGAGGACAGCCTGTATATTATTATTTGTTCTCCGTAGAGTCCTAATAAAGGTTGTTCAAAAAGTCTCTAGTTGACTTTTTGAACATGTACTTATAGCACTCTAGCGAAGAGGAGGAGAGTCATGAGCCACAAGGTTGCGATAGTAACAGACAGTACGGCGGATATTCCCGAAGAACTCATTCGCAAATACGGGATTCATATTGTTCCGCTGCGTGTTCTTTTCGGTGAAGAGACCTATGCAGATGGCGTTGATCTGACTTCTGAACAGTTCTACGAAAAATTGAAGAAGGTATCTGTGTTGCCTACAACTTCACAGCCATCTCCAACTGACTTCATGAATGTGTACCAAACACTTCTTGATGAGAACCCGGAACGCCCGATTGTATCGATCCACCTGTCATCCGGCATGAGTGGTACCTACCAATCGGCCATGCTTGGCAAGTCTTTGCTGGAGCGTGAGGGTGACATCACCGTGCTGGATTCGAAGTCAGCATCGTATGGATACGGTCTAATGGTAGTACAGGCTGCTGAACTTGCCGAACAGGGCAAGTCAGCAGTCGAAATCACTACTGCCATTGAAGGGATGCAACAATCTCGCAAATTGTTCTTTCTCGTGGATACCCTTGAGTATCTGCAAAAAGGCGGTCGGATTGGCAAAGCTTCAGCCATTTTGGGAACGTTGCTTAACATTAAGCCGATCCTGTCTATTGATGAAGAAGGCGTTATCTACGCAGTTGAGAAAGTCAGAGGTCATAAAAAAGCAATGGCACGCATTATTGAGCTGTTCCAGAAGGATCTTGCAGGCAAACGGGTTAACCTGGCGGTAGGTCATACCGCTGACCCGGGATCAGCGATCGCTTGTGCAGAGCAGCTGCGGGGTCATTTTACACTGAATGAAGTGATCTATACCAATATTGGAGCCGTAATAGGCAGTCATGTTGGACCTGGTGTCATTGCGATCTTTATGTGGCCTGTTCCGGAATGAGGGATTAGACATGAAATTGGAAGAAATATCAGTTAAGCAAATTAACGGCGTGAGTGCTCTCAAAGAGGGGGAGCTTCACGCCTTTGGCATCTCTACTGTTAAAGACTTGCTTGAGTACTATCCGTTCCGTTACGAGGATTATCGTCTGCGTTCCCTTAGTGAAGTGAAGGATGGGGACAAGATCACGGTCCAGGGACAGGTGATGGGTATTCCTGTATTACAACGATACGGTAAAAAGTCCCGTCTGACCTGTAAGATCATGACGGAAGAGTGGATGATTACAGCAACGTGGTTCAATCGCCATTTCCTCAAAGAGCAGCTTACGCCCAATCGGGAGATTGTGATCACAGGGAAATGGGAACAAAAACGTATGCAGATGACGGTCACTGACTCGGAGTTCCCCGATAAAGGGGATGGGCGTTCAGGTACACTGCAACCTGTATACTCGGTAACCGGCAAGTTGACGCAACAATGGATGAGGAAAACGATCAATCAGGGATTAATCCAATTCGGAGATATGATTCCTGAGATTCTGCCTCAGCCCTTGATGAAGAAATACAGCTTGATGCCCCGTAAACAAGCGATTGCGGGAATTCATCGTCCACAGGACAACCGGGAAGGTCAGCAGGCCAGACAGCGGATGGTGTATGAAGAGCTGTTTCTGTTCCAGTTGAAAATGCAGGCGTATCGCGCGCTCAACCGGAATCGCATGGATGGTGTAGTGCATACCACGGACAATACGACAATCCGTGAGTTTGTACGAAGTTTACCTTTTGAATTAACAGATGCTCAGAAAAAGGTGGAGCTTGAAATTCTGCATGATATGCGTTCGCCCTATGCCATGAATCGGTTATTGCAGGGTGATGTGGGATCGGGTAAAACGGTTATTGCGGCAATTGCGCTATACACAACTGTTCGATCCGGTTTCCAAGGGGCTCTGATGGTGCCTACAGAGATTCTGGCGGAGCAGCATATGCGCTCACTGCAAAAGCTGTTTGAACCGTTTGGGGTAACTGTGGGGCTGTTAACGGGCAGTGTAAATGGACGTAAACGTAAAGATCTGATTGCCTCGTTGCAAATGGGCATGATTGATATCGTGGTGGGTACACACGCCCTGATTCAGGAAGATGTTTTCTTCCGTGATCTGGGTCTTGTGGTGACGGACGAGCAGCATCGCTTCGGGGTGAATCAGCGCAGCGTTTTACGACGCAAAGGATATAACCCGGATGTGTTAACGATGACGGCAACGCCAATTCCACGGACACTGGCCATTACAGCTTTTGGGGATATTGAGGTATCCACGATCTCGGAACGTCCGAAGGGAAGGATTCCCATCTCCACGTATTGGGTCAAGCACGATATGATGGAGCGGGTGCTCGGGTTTATATCCAGAGAAGTGGATCAGGGGCGTCAGGCCTATCTGATCTGTCCACTCATTGAAGAGTCGGAGAAGCTGGATGTGCAGAATGCCATTGATCTGCATGTGCAGATGCAGCAGAACTTTCCAAAATATCGTGTAGGTCTGCTGCATGGACGGATGACAGCCGCGGAGAAAGAAGAGATGATGCGAGACTTCTATAGCAATGATATTCAGTTGCTTGTCTCCACCACCGTTGTCGAGGTCGGGGTCGATGTGCCAAATGCCACGTTGATGGTCATTATGGACGCGGACCGCTTCGGTCTCTCCCAGCTGCATCAGCTTCGTGGTCGGGTCGGTCGTGGTGCGCATGCTTCCTATTGTGTACTCATTGCTGATCCCAAGACGGAGGTTGGACAGGAACGTATGAAGGTTATGACGGAAACGGAGGATGGATTCGAGGTATCCCGGCGTGACCTCGATCTCCGGGGTCCGGGTGATTTCTTTGGTACCAAACAAAGCGGATTGCCTGAGTTCCGTCTTGCCGATATGGTTGCCGATTTTGCTGTGCTGGAACAGGCCAGAGATGACGTGACCCACTTAATTGAGGATGCGACCTTCTGGACCTCTATGGACTATGCACCTCTGCGTGATTTCCTGCAGCAACAGCAAGTATTCAAGGGTGATCTGATTGACTAATGTATGCCATAATAGCGAGTTTTTCGTATTACCTTTGTAAAAAATGACAAGTGTACAAGCCCTCCCGACATATGAATAAGAAGTGAGTTCATTCTTTTGGGAGGTGCTATACGTTTTGGGTTACCAACAATATGGAATTAGTCCGCAGCTGGTGGAGCGGATCAAATTAAAGATGAAAAATCCCGCTGTCAAAGAGCGTATCAAAAAGTTGATTGATGGCGTAACCAAGTCTGATCTGCAAGATAAGGCTAAGGTCAGAAGGTTGGTTAAGTCTTCCGCTGTCATTATGAATGAGAATTTCTCTCCGGCGCAGGAGGAGCAGTTTGTTGCGTTTGTGCTCGCGCAGAAGATTGATCCAAACAATACGTTTCATTTGATTAAGCTGTGGGGGATGTTTAGGTAGGGATTTGGTGTAATGTTGGGTGGGTTAAAGAGCTTTGTTTACACGGGGGCACTACGAGTGCAGTACCATCTTTCGATCGCTGTTATCCCCGGATTTTTTTGATTCCCTTTTCTAAAGGGTAAAATCCGGGGATAAAGGCGCACGCTTCGCTTCTTCAGATTGGTTCTGCCCTCTCCGTTGTTGTGTAAACGAAAGTACTTTAGAAAAGCCAAATTACACTCAAGTTGGTGTGGTAATGTAAAGAAGGGTGTTCCATTAAGTCATGCAGATGACATGATGGAACACCCCCTTTTTTTGGTGGAGGTAGGGATGAAGAAGGTTTTAGTTGGGCTTTAAATGGTGTTTATGTATTTTCATCCGCTGCACTCTTACTTTGATCAGGAAAAGAGCTGAGGATGATTAAAGTTATGATTAGAACTACAATTATAGTGCTGTTATATGGATATTCTTTGAGTATGTAGTCTTGCACAAGTAAGATCAGGATTGAGATAAATATAATAATTTGCAGGACAAGTCTTGTTGAGCGATCAGGGTTATTGGATCGTCTGGAGACAGCATATAGGGTAAGCCATATTAGGCTAAAAAGTAGAAGTGAACCTAAGATTAGAATTGCAAGCATGCATGAACACCTTTCTGTATTAATTTCATTAAACAATTGGAATAACATGACAACTAATTATAACATAGGTTTTTCTGGAAACGCAGATTTTCATAGAAGTTAAGGGATGAAATATAGTGTGAATGGTGCAGTATGGTTGATGCATTTTCACAGGATGGACTTTGCTTTCCTCCGGGGGGAGCGGTAAACTGTTGCATACGAGATGAAGGAAATTGCGTTACAATGAGACATGTTTTTATTTTGGACAGATGTGGAGGAAGTACGATTGGAGATGTTTACGATGCTGCTGGGTTTATTTGAACGGGCGGCGCTGTTGATTATATTTTTATTCTTTCTGTCGAGGGTGCCAAGGTTTAGGCAGATTCTACAAAAGGGGAAATTAAGGTGGCAGGAATATATTGCGGTTACCTTGTTATTCTGTGCTTTTGCCATCTTTGGGACATATACGGGCATTAATGTTGAAGGTTCACTGGTGAATGTACGGATCATCGCCGTGTTATCGGGTGGTATTTTGTTCGGAGGGCCTGTGGGTATTATTACGGGGATTGTCTCCGGGGTGCATCGGTATTTGATCGATATGGATGGAGTCACAGCTATACCTTGTCTGATCACAAGTATCCTGGCAGGTCTGGTCTCTGGATATATACATAAGTACACGCCCAAGCCCAAGCGATGGATTATCGGTATTGGTGCCGGAATGATCTGTGAAGCTCTCACGATGTTACTGATCCTGCTATTTTCCTATCCCGATCCTCTGGGTGCCGACATTGTTTCGAAGATTGCGCTGCCTATGATTCTGGGTGAAGTCAACATTGGGCTTATTGTGCTCTTGGTGCAGAGTGTTGAAGGGGAAAAGGAAATGATTGCAGCCCGTCAGGCGAAGCTTGCATTGGAGATTGCGAACAAAACCTTGCCGTATTTCCGTTCAATTGATGAGGATTCTCTGCGCAAAATCTGCCGGATTATCCAGGAGGATATTCAGGCTGATGCGGTTGCAATTACGGATACCCGGAATGTACTGGCTTATGTAGGATTTGGTGAGGAACGCTATCATATCGGTAATGAAATTATAAGTGAGATGACCAAGAAGACGATATCCAGCGGGGAGATTACGATCAGTAATGATGTGATTGATGAAAAAACTCCCGATATCCACTCGCTGTTAATCATTCCGCTCAAAGAACGAGGAGACATTACAGGTGCGCTCAAAATCTATTATCGCAAAGCGTATAAAATTACGTATCCTTTGCAAACGATGGCTGTAGGTCTGTCGCAGATCATTTCCACTCAGATGGAGGTATCACGGGTAGAAGAGATCAAGGCTGCTGCGAACAAAGCAGAGCTCCGTGCTTTACAGACGACCATTCATCCTCACTTTCTGTTTAATGCGCTAAATGCGATTGCATCGTCCATCCGAACCAAACCGGATCGAGCGCGGGAGCTGATTGTGAACCTATCCGGGTACATGCGTTACAATCTGGAGCTGTCGGATGAGTTAATTGATATTCATAAGGAACTGGAGCAGGTCCGTAATTATGTAGAAATTGAGAAAGCCCGCTTCGGCAGCCGACTGAATGTGATCTATGAGATTGATGAGGTCGCGGTGCATATTCCGAGTCTTGTTATCCAACCGCTCGTCGAAAATGCAATTATTCATGGCATTCTCAAGGTGAAAGGACCCGGGACTATTCGAATTCGGGTACAGGATTATCCGGAGTTTGTACGAATCAGTGTCAGTGATACAGGAGCAGGCATCAGTGCAGATATTATTGAACGTGTCTACCACGACCGTATGCCTGGTAACCAGATCGGGCTATATAATGTGCATCGCCGAGTCAAACTTATTTACGGACAAGGTGTAACCATTACTAGGCTGGAACAAGGAACCGATATTTTATTTGATGTGCCCAAAGGAGATGTCGTAACAAGGTGATGATGGATCAATGAGAGCTCTTATTGTGGAAGACGAGATTCTGGCAAGTGAGGAATTGAATTATTTAATCCAGGAACATAGTCAGATTGAGGTGGTGGATCGCCTTGAAGACGGGCTGGATGTACTTAAGTTTTTGCAGGAACAAGAAATTGACGTCATTTTCCTCGATATTAATATTCCCTCGCTGGATGGCATGATGCTGGCCCATCATATTGGGAAGTTTGCAATTAAACCCTATATTGTATTTACTACGGCGTACAAGGAACATGCAGCTGAAGCTTTTGAGTTGGAGGCGTTTGATTATATTCTGAAGCCGTATGACGAGAAACGAATTGCTGCAATGCTCCATAAGCTGGAGCTCGCATTCAAACGTGATCATACGCCGATGGAGAAACATGTTGAGGATGGACCAGCTACTATGGTGGACGGATCTGCTGTACAGGGAGATCTGTTACGAGAACGAGATACGAATTCCCATACAGACAGAAGAATTAATCTGCTGCGGAATGACAATATTATTGTTACGGATACGGCAGACATCTACTATGCGGAAGCGCAAGAGAAAGTGACGAAGGTATATACCAAAAATGGGGAGTTCACCATGCCAGTGAGCATATCGGATTTTCACAGCCGTCTGCCACAGGATATGTTCTTTCGCTGCCACCGTTCGTACGTCGTAAATCTGTCGCAAATCCGTGAAATTGTACCTTGGTTTAACAATACGTATCTGCTCCGTCTGCGCGATTTGGAAGCTGAAGTGCCCGTGAGTCGCGGGAAGGTCAAAGAATTCAGGCAACTCATGCGCATCTAGAAGCAGTTCATTCCGCATCTGATGCAACTCATGCTCAAAACGGTGTGATGAATCCCCTTTCATGTATGATTAGCTTGTGAACGCATTCATGTATATGACATCGGCAAAGGGGAGATCACGATGAAAGCAACAATTTCATCCGTTTCATCAACACCTGAATCAACATCTGCACCTACAAAAATGAACCGCTGGCTTATTGTTTTGGGGACCATCATTGTACAAATGGGTCTTGGAACCATCTATACTTGGAGTTTATTTAATCAACCGTTGTCTGATCGTTTCGGATGGGACGTCAGCTCGGTCGCGATAACTTTTTCAATTACCAGTTTTGCTTTGGCATTTGCCACATTGTTTGCAGGCCGGTTGCAGGAACGTTGGGGTCTTCAGCGCCT
This sequence comes from Paenibacillus sp. FSL L8-0435, assembly GCF_037965655.1. Taxonomy (NCBI): domain Bacteria; kingdom Bacillati; phylum Bacillota; class Bacilli; order Caryophanales; family Paenibacillaceae; genus Paenibacillus; species Paenibacillus sp. FSL L8-0435. The sequence continues at coordinate 4,711,055 of NZ_CP150185.1, read as the reverse complement.
GATCCGTGTAGCCGGGGTTGTGCTTGGGCTGGGTCTTATTCTGAGTTCCCAAGTCACCTCGTTAACACTGCTGTACATTTTGGCTGGATTTGTCGTTGGTTTTGCAGATGGTACGGCGTACATTACGTCGCTGTCTAATCTGATCAAATGGTTCCCGGAGCGTAAAGGTCTGATCTCGGGGATCTCGGTCGGAGCCTTTGGTACTGGTAGTTTATTGTTCAAATATGTGAACACGGCATTGATTGGTGCCGTTGGTCCTGCTCAGGCATTTATGTACTGGGGCATTATCGTTCTGGTTCTGGTCGTTGCGGGATCATTCCTGATCCGTGAAGCGGTTGTTCGTGAACAGGCTCCGGCAAGCAAGGAAGGATCCAAACAAGTCGTGGCACGTCATGATTACACGGTGAAAGAGATGCTGCGTACAAAAGAAGCGTACATGCTGTTTGTTATTTTCTTCACGGCGTGTATGAGCGGTTTGTATCTGATAGGTATTGTCAAAGATATCGGTGTACAGCTTGCAGGTCTTGATGTAGCTACCGCTGCGAACGCAGTGGCCATGGTTGCGATCTTTAACACGGCAGGACGTATTATTCTCGGTGCGCTGTCGGATAAAGTAGGACGAATGAAAGTCATCGCTGGTGCGCTGCTGGTTACAGCCGTAGCGGTCATGACACTTAGTCTGGTTCCACTGACCTTCGGGATCTTCTTCGCATGTGTGGCGGCCGTTGCATTCTGCTTTGGCGGTAACATTACGGTATTCCCGGCGATTGTGGCCGATTACTTCGGACTGAAAAATCAGAGCAAAAACTATGGTGTCATCTATCAGGGATTTGGATTTGGTGCTTTGGCTGGATCATTCATCAGCGCCCTGCTGGGCGGATTCCATTTAACCTTCATCGTGATTGCTGTACTCTGCGCTGTCTCGTTGTTGCTCGCACTGATCATCACCCCTCCAGGTGAAGGTCGTCGTGCACGTCAACGTGAAAAACAGATGAATCTTAACCCTTCATCACGGGCAAGCTAACAACATGCACTGGAAGTACGGAACAGAGAATATTTCTTCATCTTAAAAAGCAAATTAAAAAATAAAGTAAACAAAGCGGTCTCCAGATGAGGCCGCTTTTTGGTATCTACAGTTGTCAGATTGCCGGACTGTTAGCCTATCGGACCATCTGGCTGCCTGCAAGCGTGGTGCCTTGTGTGCATTCCATCATTCGCATCTGTTATACTCTAGGTGAATTCATCAAGACTAAGACCAAGTTATGTACCCCAGAGGAGGCATATCATGAAGTTCATTAAATACACACAACCTGATTTTGATGATTATTATGCATTGGTTTCCAATATGGAAGTAATGAAACAGATTACAGAACGTGCAATACCTGAGCAAGAGGCGAGAACACAATTCGAGTCCATGCTGGAGTTTAATGAGCGTTCCACTTGCGGACATTACCGGGTATTCAGTGAAGATGGGGCCGGTGTAGCGTATGCCAAATTGATTCCGGATCAGGAGGACCCGACCAGGGCTGAGATAGGTTACATGATCCTGCCTGAACATTGGGGCAAAGGTCAAGGCACATCCATAGCGTCACGGTTGATTATACAGGCACAAGCCGCAGGGATGGGATCACTCTATGCAGTTATCGATCCAGGTAACGCTGCTTCCCGCCGGATCTTGACCAGACAGAACTTTGTATCCACCTGGATAGGCGATTACGATGGTCTTCCTGGTGAGATTTTGGAGTTGAACCTTCAAATAAATCGGTAAAGGAACTGTTCTGAGGGTAATCAGATGCTTTCTTATATAGAGATGTGGAGGAGATGACATATGAGCAATTCAACCATGGAACGTCTGAATGCATTGCTGCCGGAGTGGCTGGAGACCAGTCGTTTGCACACCGGGCAGGGTAAGGTGGCTTCTTATATTCCAGAGCTTGTCAAAGCCTCTCAGGATGAGCTTGGTATACATATCATGGACGCTGAAGGGAACTATGTGTCGGCAGGGGATTGCGGTGTCCCATTTACGATGCAAAGTATCTCCAAAGTATTTACCCTTATTCTGGCTTTAATGGATCATGGAGAAGAAGCGGTCTTCTTTAATGTAGGAAAAGAACCCACAGGCGACGATTACGATTCGATGGTTAAGCTTGAACTAGTCGAACCCGGTATTCCATTTAATCCCTTGATTAATGCGGGTGCGATTACGGTGTCCTCGCTTGTTGGAGGAGACTGTAAGGAGGAGAAGTCACGGCGCATTCTGGAGTTTTTCCGCAAACTGGCACACAATGATCGTCTGGGCTATAACGAAGAGGTATTCCAGTCCGAATCGGAGAGTGGTCATATGAATCGTTCACTTGGCTACTTTTTGAAGCACAACGGAGTCATTAAGGATGACGTTGAAGACGTGCTTGCCGTGTATTTCCGTCATTGCTCCATTGAAGTGACGTGTGCAGATCTGTCTCGAATGTCACTCGTTCTGGCCTATAATGGAAGAGACCCAATTACGGGAGAAGAACTCATCCCTCGTCGCTATGTTCAGATTGCCAAAACCTTCATGACCACCTGTGGTATGTATAATGCATCAGGCGAATTTGCCATCGAGGTCGGATTGCCCGCCAAAAGTGGAGTATCTGGAGGGATACTGACCCTTGTACCGGGACAATTCGGCATAGGTCTTGTTGGCCCGGCTCTGAACCGCAAAGGCAACAGTATTGCCGGCGTGCATCTGCTCGAGCGTCTGTCGAAGGAATTTGACTGGAGCTTTTTCTAAAAGTTTTTCAGAAAAAAGAAGCTTTACCCTTATATGTAGCCGATGAATCACGTATCTGATATTTTGCTTCTTTAGAACGAAGTGAATGGTCTGGATATGTCTCGTCGGCTACTTTTGGTATTCACTTGGAAGTGTAGGAAGACAGTCCTGCATGGCAACGGGGATGCTGCATCTATCATGGAATATCCACAACATCGGGGTGAGTATATCTCCCTTCAGTCATCGGCTAGGGCCACATCTGTAATGAGGTTCATCTGAATATTCCGGGACCCATCTTCCATCAGTAGTCTGAGGGTTCGGGCAGGGCGGTCCAGCCGAAGCACCTGCCCCGTGTAACGGATATCGTCATGTTCGTGAAACAACGTAATAGTGACCTTATCTCCAAGCGTCATCGAGTTACTAAGCAAACGGGACATTTCTTCTGCGGCCTGGGCATCCAGGGATGGGCGGGTACGAGGAGCAAGCTGTTCCTGATGAAGAATATAGGCTTCCCGGTGTTCGGGAAGCATCATGCGTGAGGATTCGAAGATACCGTTTTGTTGCAATTTTTTACTCATTTATAATGACCTCCAATTTTATGAGAACGTTCATGGGCTTGCGCGGACGAGCAGAGGGAGGATGCCCGCATAATGGCGGTTTCTCCGTACCTGCGCTTGATATCATCCGTGGCACGTTCCAATTCTCTTTTACGTTCACGATCATCAAACCAGGACAGCTGTACTTCGGAATCGGGTACAAGTCCGGTCAGTGACACGCTGATACGGCGGATGGGTAATCCGTCCCAATGGCGCAGGAACAGAGCTGCGGCTGCATCATATACTTCATCCGTAATGTTGGTGGGTTCATTCACCTTCATCTGGCGGGAGAAACCGGTTGGCCGATCATAATCCTGTCCGCGACATCCAACCGAGACCACATGGCCCATGAGTGATTTGTCCCGGGAACGTCGACTGACGAGTTCCGCCAGTTCAAGCAGTACCACTTTGATATCTTCCCAGGAGTCATAGTCCCGGGGCAGCGTCATCTGATGTCCGATCCCCTGCTGCTGATGAGCATATGTCCCGGGTTTGACCGGAGAATCGTCGATACCACGGGCAATACGCCACAGTACCTCGCCATTCACCCCCCAACGTTCTCTTAGTCGGGACAGTGGGGTCTGGGCCAGATCACCGATCGTATGGACCCCCATCTTGTAGAGATGCTGCGCCATGCGGGAACCAACCATGAACATGTCTCGCACAGGCTTCTTCCAGATGGTTGAAGGCAGATCTTTGCGAGGCAGCGTGCAGATGCCCCCGGGGACTTTCTTGGCGTACAGATCACAGGCCATCTTGCTAACAACCTTGGTATCACTGATGCCGATCCGAATGTATACACCCGTCTCATCCATCACTCTGGATTGAATGCTGCGTGCAATCGTCTCGGGACTGCCAAACAGATCCAGGCTTCCGGTGACATCGAGGAACTGTTCATCAATACTATAGGGTTCCACCAGATCGGTGTAAGACTGAAGGATACGCGTAATATGAAGGGACACCCGAATGTACTCGGCCATCCGGGGGCGAACAACAACAACATCCGGACATTTGGCGAGCGCTTCGCCCAGTCGTTCTGCTGTCGTAATTCCATAGGACTTGGCGAGTGGGCAGGCCGCAAGAATAATACCCGAACGGCGAGCCGGATCTCCCGCAACAACGAGGGGGCGGTCATTGTATTCGGGATGTGCAGACTTCTCCACACTGGCATAGAATGACTGGCAGTCTGCCAGCATGATGACACGTCTGTCTTGGCGGGGCATAAGACTTCTCTCCTTATCCGTGATGCTAAGCTCTTCTGTTAAGCATTCATTATCTTCATTTGTTCATTTGAACATCGATAATTAACAGTTTATTTACAGTATGGAACAAGTGTTCTTGTTTTATAAGCATATCTGACAATTCGAAATGCGGCAACCGGAATTATTTTGAAAATTGGACACAATTATGGATTAGCTATATTAGAGGCAGAAATTAGGAAATAAGATGTGCTTTTTTACATTTAATGTGAGAGATCTGTGACCTCTGGGTGATGACCGGGCGTTCATTTAGGTTTTTGTAAAAGGGTTATAAATGGGCACAGTCCTATAGAGGGGGACTGACGTCCTTTTTTGATTTTCTGCATTTTTCAGAAAACCTTGATGTGACGCGGAATATCGCTGATGCGTTATCGGACTATAGTATCAATTTTGTAATCTTTATGGTTAATACTGTAAAAAGGTCCGCAACTTTAACATATGACTCGCGTTTAATGGGGTATGTGTTCAAACGGAAAACGATGCCTGTACCCGCGTTGCACATAACAATAAAGGTTCCAGAAGTGCAAGATCAGCAGGCATCTAATCCATGCAATTCGAGCAAATATTAGTGTTTGGGAATCAGAGGTATCCCAGAGGCCTCCGAGTGGTAGTTGATGGACTTTTTTACGAATCATGGGCAGAATGTTCCATTTCATGTTTGCTTCCATCAGCCTAGTTACAAATGCAGAGTCTTAGCGCTATAGTGAGAACTACACCGCTGACATCTCTACCAAGCGGACATCCGAAGCGGAATGATTCCTATGCTTCATGTTGGACCATTCGGTGTTGAAGCAGGATGCATAATAGAGAGGTGAGCAATCTAAAGACATGAGCAGACAAAGACGAAGACGCTGGTTATTAACGGTGTTGACAGGAGCAGTGGTGGTGACTGGCGGGATATTTGCCGGGTGGCACTATATGCAACCCAAGCTCGTTACGTACACAGCGGAGAACGGCACGGAGATGAAATTCAAGACCGATGGAGACCGGTTCATGGAATACGGGCCAGATGGAACGTGGAGGGAGATGTTCGTCAAAGGTGTCAACCTGGGCGCAACTTCACCGGGGCATTACCCGGGAGAATTCCCGCTGACCAAAGAGGATTACTTGCGGTGGTTCCAGCAGATCGAGGATCTGGGAGCCAATGTAATCCGGGTATACACGGTTCACGAACCGATTTTCTACTCCGCATTGGTCGAATATAACCGCGGCCGGGAGCAACCGTTATATTTTATACAGGGCATATGGTCACCTGAAGAAGAGTTAATTGAGAAGCAGGATGCCTATGCGACCCATATTGAGCAGACGTTCAAGCAGGAGATTGAAAAGGCCGTATCTGCTGTCTATGGCGATGCGGACATTCCTGCCAAGCAGGGAGAGTCCAGCGGCAAATACAAAACGAATGCAGGAAAATACCTGATGGCCTGGCATGTAGGGACGGAATGGGACCCGGCGATGGTAGACAACACAAACGCAAAACATGCGGACGTGCCGCAGTACAAGGGAGTTCATTTCTCGGCGAGTCCAGAAGCGTCACCGTTCGAGAACTGGCTCGCAGAGCTGCTGGATCATACGGCGGTCCTGGAGAAGAAGTATGGATGGGAACATCCGATGACCTTCACCAACTGGGTAACCACCGATGTGCTGGATCATCCCGGCGAGCCGCTGTATGAAGAGGATCTCGTCAGTGTGGATGCCCGACATATTCAGCCGGAGGCGTGGCAGGGAGGTTATTTTGCAGCCTACCATGTGTACCCGTATTACCCGGATCTGTTCCATATCGATAAAACACTCCAAACCATCAAGGATGAGAACGGTGAGTACAACACGTACAAAAGTTATCTGCGCAAGCTGAAAGCCGAGTTTTCCGATATGCCTGTAATGATTACAGAGTATGGCGTACCCTCTTCTCTTGGTATTTCCCATCTGGGTATGGGAGGACGGAATCAGGGTGGACATAACGAAGTAGAGCAGGGAGATATTGACGCGTCACTGACGCAGGATATCTATGATGAAGGATACTCGGGAGCGATTGTGTTCATGTGGCAGGATGAATGGTTCAAAAAAACATGGAACACGATGCCACTGGAAATCCCGGCTGATCGCCGTGCATATTGGCTGAACGTGCTGACAAACGAGAAAATGTTTGGTCTGCTTGCCATGGACCCCGGTAAACAGGAACAGTTGACCATCGACGGATCACTGGATGACTGGAATGATCTGAAGGATGAAGAGGTCACGAATTGGCAGGGCCGAGTGGACGGCATTCAGGAAATGAAGATGACCCATGATGAAGCCTATCTGTATATTGGGCTGACCTTGGATCAACCGTTTGACCCGGCTAAGACAGTGCTGCGAATTGGGACCGATACACTTTCTGGAGGCAGTCAGCCTGACAAGTTACTCCCGGGCCGGACGCTCAGTGATGGTCTTGAGACGGTGATTACACTGGGGCAGGATGAAGAATCTCAGGTGGAGATCGCCAAGGATTATGACTTTAATCAGCGTCTGTATGGCAAGGATGGATACGACATGCTGCCAGATCAGCAGTCAGACTCCGCAGATCCGTTCCATCCATGGAATCTGGCAGTCAGCCTGAGAATGACACCGCCGGATACCCGATCTGCTCATCCATTCATGAATGAAAAGGTCGGAACATTGAAGCGGGGAACGACGGCTCCCGGTCAGCCCGATACGGATTCATTAACGGCATGGCAGTATAACGGCAATCAGGTGGAGATGCGAGTTCCCTGGATGCTGCTCGGGTTCGGTGATCCGAGTTCGCTGCAAGCGATCGATTATGGACCGCTCAAGAATGGACGTGAGTTCTCTACAGTTGCTGTGGAAGGCGTTGCACTCATTCCGTGGTTAACGGACCGCGCCACGAAGAAAGTATCTTGGCCTGGGGGTGAACAGACGACTCTGGATCTGAAGACATTGCCGGTATATAGCTGGCAGCCTTGGGAGCAGGTGCAGTATAGTGAACGCCTGAAGCTAAGCTACGAAAAAATGAAGAAGAGTTATGGAAAAATTCCTAGTTTTCAGATCGAATAAATGAGTATAAAGGAGGACCTTTTCACATGTTTCCAAGTTTGGCTTTGGCCTATCTGTTTTTGTACATCTGTATCGCACTTGTTGTTGTAGGCGTCATCGTATTGTTTGCCATGAAAATGTCCCACAATGGCAAACGACGCAAGACGGCGTTCTATGAATTGAAGCAGCGTGACTATTTCACCTATCTGCAAACAGCCTTGACCGAGAATAGTCCACTTAAATTGCCACCAGGCAAACTGGCTCCGCTGGAACGCAGAGTCATTCAGGACAGACTGATTGAATGGATCGACCAGTTCAAGGGTGAGTATCGCGACAAATTAATCGCACTGTGCCGTGAAGCAGGATTCGTAGAGCATGATCTGAAGGAATTGGGCCGTCTGCGTTACGGTCGCCAGATCGATGCGGCGTATCGCTTGGGGGGCATGCGTTGTCCCGAAGCCGTTCCGGGTTTGATGGAATTGCTGAAGGATGAGAAACCGGGCCCGATGGCCATTATGATTGGTCGTTCCATCTCCAGATGTACGACTCGGCAAGGTGAACTGAAAGACATGCTGGCCTTGCTGTTAACCAAAGGTAAGTCCATTCACCATCTTGCAGCAGATATTCTACTCGAAACGAGTCTGGATACGAGCAGAATTCTAATCGAATTGCTGGAAGACCGGAATCCTGATTTTGTCAAAGTCGGACTGGTTGCCATGTGGGGACAAGCTGTACCTGAAGTGATGCCTGCACTCGACAGACTGGTAGGCGCAGAACATCAGGATGTACGTGCCGAAGCAGTGAAGCTGTATCTTAGCGCAAGTCCGGCGCTCCGGGATGAGACCATTCTGAAGCTGATCCAGGACCCCGATCCGGAAGTTCGCGCCGAAGTGGTGCAAGCGCTTGGTTCCAAGCATGCATCTGGCAGTATTCCATTGCTGCGCAAAGCGCTGCGGGATGAAGACTGGAGAGTTCGCTATAACAGTGCGGAGAGTCTGAGCAAGCTCGGTGAACCGGGATTCGAAGCACTGTGTCAGGCTGCGGTGCAAGGTACAGTTGCTGAGCGCGAGATTGCGATGCAGCAGATTGAGAGTACCATGCAGCATACGAGAACCGATGACAGAGCTGTAGAGCAGATGATTGCACATAACAAAAAAAGACTGCTGTACGATCGCTATTTTGGCCCTGTGCGAGAGAACAGAACGAGCAAGAAACGTACAGGTGTCGCTACGGTAGGAGGGGATTACACTGCTTAGGGATCTACTATTAATCTACGGCATGGTCGCAATCTACTATGTTGTTTTTGTAAATACGCTCTACTTCTCCATTCTGGCCTTATCGTTCCGTAACATCTGGACGATCTTCCGGCGGTCGCATTATTCCAAATACAATACATTGTCAGGCTCGGAACTGGTACCTTCCGTTTCTCTGCTGGTACCGGCATACAACGAGGAACTGACGATTATTGAAAATGTGAACTGCTTGATGACGCTGAATTATCCAACATATGAAGTAATCGTCGTGAATGATGGCTCCAGTGATGCCACGCTGAATATCCTGTTGGAGGAATATCGGCTGAAGCCAGTACCCAATACGAAGATTCGGGGCAAGATCGCCTGTCAGAAAATTCGTGGGATCTATCATAACCCGGAGTTCCCGGATCTGTATGTCATTGACAAGGAAAACGGCGGTAAGGCCGATTCCCTCAATGCCGGGATCAACCTGTCTCATTATCCGCTAATCTCTTCCATCGATGCCGATTCGTTGCTGGAGAAGGATGCCCTGATCCGCATGGCACGCATGTATATGGAGAACCCGGAAGAGACGGTAGCCATCGGTGGAGATGTACGGATCGCCAATGGCTGCAAAATTGAAAATGGGGCAGTGCAAGATGTATCGCTGCCACGCAAAATCTGGCCCATGTTCCAGTCGATCGAATATCTCAAAGCCTTCCTGGGCGGACGGATTGGCTGGAGTCACATGAACGGTCTGATCATTGTCTCTGGTGCCTTCGGCATGTTCCGTAAGGACGCAGTAATCGCCGTGGGTGGATACCGGGATGGTTATCCTGGGGAAGACATGAACATCATCATCAAACTTCACCGTTACATGCTGGAAAACAAATTGAAGTATCGCGTTGCCTTCTGCCCTGAGGCCGTATGCTGGACGCAGGCACCGGATTCCTACCGGATCTTGTCCAGTCAGCGCAAGCGCTGGGGCCGTGGGAACCTGAAGAACATGATTGAGAATCGCGGCATGTTGTTCAATCCAAAATATAAGGTTATGGGTATGGTGACCATGCCATATAACGTCCTTTTTGAAGCGCTCAACCCATATTTCCGGATTACCGGACTTTTGGCTCTCGCTGGATATGTCCTTCTGGATATGACGCAATGGCCGATTCTGGTCCTGTTCGGACTGCTGAACTTTGTGAGTGGTTATCTGCTGAGTGTAGGCGCACTTGTCCTGGAGGAGATTGCTTTCAAACGTTACAACAAGCTCTCCGATCTGGTCAAAATGCTGGTCTACTCCGCGCTGAAATTCGTGGGTTACCACCAGCTCGGCGTACTGTGGAGATTGCAGGGACATGTGCAGTTCATGCAAAACAACAACTCATGGGGGACTATGACACGCCAAAGCTGGTCCGAGGATGAGAAGAAAACAAGCGAAGCCGCTTGATTAAAGAATAATCAAAGCAATTATTTGTCCAACTAGACATTTACACGATAACGGAGAGGGCAGAAAAAGCCTGAAGAGCGAAGCGTGCACCTAAAAGCTTTCTGAAAGAAAGCTGCATCGAAAGCATACGCTTATCCCCGGATTTCCCCTTGTATAAAGGAATCAAAAAATCTGGGGATAACAGTGATCGAAAGGTTGTTCTGTCATCGGAGTGTCAGTGTAAATAATATTTTTTGGACTTATATAGATAATCGAGGAGAAGGGTGGAAAAGAACATGCCAAATACGGCGACATTGCAGCGTGAGGCTGCCGTTAATGTGTACCGAAGTGTAGAACAGGGATTGAAGGAAACGGGTGCCGAAACATGCGGCTTAATGTTCATCCATTGTGCAGGAAACTCTCAACCTGAGCAGCAGGTCAGGACACATCTGGAGCAGACGAGCGGGACAGCTTTCCAGGTGTGGAAGGATGGTGCCACTCAGGCGATTGCCGTCCTGCTGCCAGGGTTGTCACTGGATGAAGTTCATTATGAAGGACTTCGGATCAAGCATGAATTGCAAGAGACCGTGCCCGGTGCCGATCCACAGATTACATTGGCCAGTTTCCCGGAAGGGGAGCGCCCTTCGAAGGCAACCATTCAGCATATGGCTGAGTCCTCGAAGCTTATAGATTCATCGGAGATCCATATCTACACGCTGGACAATACGGCGGACGAGCCGGAACGCATTTTGATTGTGGACAACGATCCTACGGTACGCGAATTTCTGCAATTGCGGTTGAAGATGCAGGGATACGAAACCTATGAAGCTGTCGATGGACTGGCTGCACTGGAGTTGATCGAGAAAGTTACACCAGACCTGGTGCTCACCGAGCTAAATCTGTATGGCATCGACGGTTTGCCGTTCATCCATCATATCCAGAATCTGGAGATGGAGCATCCGCCCAAAATTGTCGTGTTGACCGAGCAACGTGTCGAGCAGACGATCAGTCAATGCTTCCGCAGCGGAGTCGATGATTACATGACCAAACCGTTCTCACCTGTAGAGCTGGATGCCCGAATCAGACGCTGCCTGCATTAAAAGACGGCTTGAATAAGCTGATTGTGTGAAGTGCCAAGTAAGAGCTTTTTCACACTATGAATCAGATAGATTAGAGCAACATTTAGAGCACAGACACTCATCTATTTATATGGATTTAAGCACCACCAAAATACACTGCCCGGAGGGAATATCATGGAGAATCAACAATTCCACACATTACTGAATGCGATTGAAAATAAAGAAGCTGTACTCGGCGTTGTCGGGCTCGGTTACGTAGGACTTCCACTTGCCGTGGAAATGGTCAATCAAGGTTTCACGGTAATCGGAATTGATCTGGATGCGTCCAAAGTAGACAGTATCTATCAAGGAGATTCCTATATTCACGATATTTCGTCCGATGAGTTGAAAAAAGTAATGCAAAGCGGTCGTTTCCAGCCAACGACAGATTATAGCATGCTGCGCGTGATCGACGCACTCAGTATCTGCGTACCAACACCGCTTAGTGAGAATCAGGACCCGGATACGTCTTACATCGAGACCGTTGTAGATCAGATCAAGCTGCATATGAAACCAGGCATGCTAATTACGCTGGAAAGTACCACTTATCCAGGTACAACCGAAGAACTGATCCAGCAGCAGCTGGACAAGATCGGACAAGAAGCGGGTAAAGACTATTTCCTCTGCTTCTCGCCTGAACGTGTGGACCCGTCCAATGGACGTTTCACAACATTTAATACGCCGAAAGTAATCGGGGGCACAACCGAAGCCTGCCTGAAACTTGGAACAGCGCTATATAGCAAATATGTAGAAACCGTAGTACCGGTATCTTCACCAAAAGTGGCTGAGATGTCGAAACTGCTGGAGAACACATTCCGCAGTGTGAACATTGCCTTTGTAAATGAGATGGCGATGATGTGTGACCGTATGGGCATTGATATCTGGGAAGTTATTGACGCGGCGGCGACGAAACCATTTGGTTTCATGCCATTCTATCCAGGCCCAGGTATCGGTGGACACTGCATCCCGCTGGATCCGATGTACCTGTCATGGAAGGCCAAAGGCTTCCGTTTCTATAGCAAATTCATTGAGCTGGCGCAATCCACCAATGACAACATGCCATATTATGTGTTGAACAAAACGTCAACGATTTTGAACGAATACGCTAAATCCGTACGTAAATCCAATATTTTGCTCCTCGGCATGTCGTACAAACCAAATATTGCCGATCTGCGTGAATCACCAGGACTGGAAGTATATGAACTGTTCAAGGAAAGTGGAGCTAACGTAAGCTACTACGACCCACATGCAGATTCATTCCAGGACAAGCATGGGGAGACCGTACACAGCGAAGTGTTCAATCTGGAACAGTTCAAAAAGTACGATTGCATCGTGCTGATCACCAACCACAGCGATTTGCCTTACTTTGATATTGCCGAGATGGGTGTACCGATTCTGGATACACGTAATGCGTTCCGTTCGTACACACATCCGCATATCTACAAGATTGGTCACTCGGTACAGCATCCTGTGCTTGAACCAAGTGAAGCGTTGCTCGTCTGAGGAAATATATGAGGCAACGGGGCAAACTGGTGGGTATGGCGAAATGGGCCATTCTGGCTGTGGTGTTGTGCCTGCTGCTTCTGTCCTGGATGTTCAAATGGTTCTCGGCAGAGGAACACAAAGCGACCTGGCTGTGGGACGCGTCCATTATTGCAGAGCAGACACCTGAGATTATTGCTTTCTCCAAAGAACAGGGCGTGGATACCATCTTCCTGCAAATCCAGGATGAGTTGCCTGACGCAACATACCGCAAATTCATTGCGGCTGCCCGACAGGCTGAGATTGAAGTGCATGGACTTAACGGTCATGCAGACTGGGCCTATGAGGAGAAGCGGGATGAAGGACTTGCTTTTATCGAGCGAGTACGAGCATACAATGCAGCTTCGGCCAAGAATGAACGCTTCCAAGGTATTCAACTGGATGTGGAGCCGTATCAGCTGAAGCGCTGGGAGAACGAGGAGAGCAGCGTCATTGCAGAGTGGCAGAACAACATGAAGGCCTGGACAAAAGCCGGCGAGGATGCCGGACTGTACATGAGCGCTGCCATTCCGTTCTGGCTTGATGCCCGTCAGTCGGCTGAAGGTGAGGGTACATTCAGTCGCTGGGTCATTTCCCACTTCGATGCGGTAGCTATTATGGCTTACCGGGATAGCGGACAGCAGATGTATGATCTATCCAAGGAAGAACTGGACGAAGCGGATGATCTCGGCAAGAAAGTCTGGATCGGAGCGGAACTCGCGGATACACACGAGGGGGATCACCTGACCTTTTTCCGTAAACCGGTTAGCAATATGAATGAAGAGATGGCAAAGGTGTTTGATCTCGGTACCTCTCATTCTTCTTTTGCAGGTGTGGCTGTGCATCATTATGAAGCATGGTATGCGAAAGAGAACGGTATTCCGCTTGCGCGCAAGAATGAGAAGAAGGAATAGCGTTAGGTCAATGTTAACAAGTTCCTGATTCATGGTGCGTGCGTCAAGACTATAGTATAGAAAGAAGGCAAGTTCCGGGTTAAACTGTACCCTATGTAAAGGACATTTCTAAAAAAAACTATATGGCTTCAGGAAGATGATCTCTGTATTGTACAGGGGTCATCCTTTTTAGGTTCCACTGGTATCTATAGTGATTATAGTAGGTCATATAGGCTTTAACTTCTCGTTTGACTTCGTCTAACGTGGCATAGCTCTTTAAGGAAGTTTCGTCCTTAAAATGACCAAAAAACGACTCTTGCGGTGCGTTATCCCAACAATTTCCTCGTCTGGACATGGATTGCCCAAGCCCCATCCGTTTCACTTTCTTCTGAAAATCCGGATGAGTGTAGTGCGTACCTTGATCGGAATGAATGAAAGCATCATGACTCTTCTTGAATTTGCGGTTTTTCTGTAAGTGGAGCAACGTGTTTGTCGCCAGATCCATCGTCATTCGCTCCGACACATGATAAGCCAAAATTTCATTGGTGGAACTATCCTTGATGGTGGACAGATAGGCGCGTTTCCCTTGGCCGTAACTTATGTATGTAATATCTGTTAGAAGTATTTTGCCCGGGATGCCTTGTTTGAAGTTGCGTTGTAACAGGTTAGGCATGGTTCGATGCTCATGGGTTGCCTTCATCATTCGTTTGTAGGGATTAGCTCGTCGATGAGGGCATACAATATCGTATTTTTTCATGATTCTTCGGATGCGCTTGAGATTCCACATGATCTGAAATTGTCCTTGCAGCGTCATCTTAATGGAGCGAGCGCCCTTGTTACGTTTCTTAAATTGGAAGGCTCGACGGATGTACACACCTATTTCCTCATCAACCTGTTCCTTCTTCGTGCGTCTGTGAATGGCTGAAGTGCTCCAGTATCGGTAGTATCCGCTTTTGGAGACCTCGGCGGTCTCACACAGAACACTTACCATTCGCTGAAGATGGTATTTCTCAATCACGGTTCGGATTAACCTGTATCGAAGACTAGGGTTAGTTTTACTCGTGGTTCCACCCCCGTTCGGCCAGGCGAATCTTTTTTAAGAGTTCATTCTCTGCTTGGAGCAGGTGAATCTGTGCTTCGAGTTTCGCGTTCTTTTCTGCCAAGGTTAACTCACGTTTTAGAGACTCTCCTGAATGTTTGCCTCGTGTATCTTGTAAGCCTAGAGCTCCTTGCTCGTTGTAACTGGCTCTCCATCGGTCAGCTGCGGCTTTGACCCGAGTCATCCCAATGATTTGAACGTCAAATCCACATGTCTCAAAGATCTCTCTAGGCATCCTTCCTTGCTGATTTAATGTAATAAAGAACTGTTTGAACTCGTCCGTATAAGTGATTCCCTTGGTCGAAACAGACTTCACATAGGGATTTGTAGCAAGTTGCACTACTTCGCCGGTTGTAAATGTTTTTTTACTCATTAATCGTTCTCCGTCCTTGTCTCATTCATGGTATACAACAAAAATACCCCATAGAGAGACTTTTTTAAAGTATCTACTCTATAGGGTACAGTTTAGGTAGAGGGGCTTGCCTTTTTTGGTGGTGGATTTATATAAATTGAACTAAAGAAAATTCACACTTGCCACTCCGATGACAGAACAACCTTCTGATCGCTGTTATTCCCAGATTTTTTATATTTGGCTTTACAAAGGGGAAATCTGGTGATAAAGGCGAACGCTCCACTTCTTCAGGTTATTTCTGTCCTCTACGTTCTCGTGTAAATGTTTAGTTGAATTTATATAGTAATGGGTTTTGCAGCACTATGATGTGCAGGATATGAAACTCAGGAGTCTATTGCAATTTGGTAGACGCGGTATCGTACACAACCGTACACAAGGCGTGGTCCATGAGGCATGGAGGATTATAGGCTGGGGAGCGAAAGGTCGCTCCCTCATTCTTTCGTGCTCTCCGCTGTGCGATAGCGATTGGGCGGCAGACCGACTTGCTTTTTAAATGCTTTGGAGAAGGAGAACAAGTCCGGGTAACCTACGGAATGAGCCACTTCAGTTAAGCTTAGCGGCGTCTGCACGAGTAGACGTTTGGCCTGATTCATTTTCAATTGTTGGATATATTGAACGGGAGACAGGCCATAGGCTTTGCGGAACTGTTTGGCAAAATGGGTTCGATCCACACCCGCATGAGCGGACACACCTTCCACGGAGATGCCGCCTGCAAAATGAATGTCCATGTATTCCTTGCCTTTCTGGAGCCAAGGTGTGGCTGAATCCGGTTGCAATCCTTTGGTTGCGGGGGACCGCGCAATTCGGTCGAAGAGGTTTAGAAATCGGGTGAGTCGTCCCAGATCACTCGCCCGGTCCTGCGGTTTACGAACATCCTCCATGAACGAGCGCATGGCACTTGAAGTCTCCGGTGTCAGTACACCTGAACGGTGCGGTGAGTCGGGTGTAAGTCCAATTCGGGAAAGCAGTTCGGCTGCATGTGCACCATCAAAGGCAATAAATATTTTCTGCAACGTATCCTCGGGGTCCGTCCAGTACTCATGGGTAACATGTGGAAACAGACAGAACGCATCCCTGGCACGAAGGGCGTGACGCTGTCCGTTCTGTATGAATGTACCTTCCCCCTCCAGCACAAATAGCAAATAATAATAAGGTGTAGTGCGCGGGCCAATATGATAGTTGGTCTTGGCTATATTACGGCCGATGCGGATCGGCCAGGCGCCACCAGCTTTCTCGAATTCAGATGGAGTGAAGAAAAAAATATCCAAAAACTCATGGTGGTCCTCCTTCATGCTCTCGGTCATCAGGAACACCTCTTTATTGTATAAGTATCGTTTGTACATTCTAAAAGTTTCGCTTGTAGATGTAGTTCAAAAAGTCCACTTTTGATTACGAATCATGCCTAGTGGCATCATCAACATCGAAGCTGAAATTCAGCCGAAATGTCCGTTGCTCACGTAGTTTTCCTACGCTCCACTACTCCATTTCTAGCTTCATTCCATCTTCTCGGTACTGAAAACCAGACTTTTTGAACATGTATTTAAACCTATTATACAGGTGGGTTTTATATATATTCAAGATCAGGAAGACCTAAATCTGAGAAAAGACCACAAAATGACAAAATAAAATTGCCGCGAAATGACATTGCTCACAGACAAATCAATTGTTATGATGTCCATACCTATTAAACCAAGTTAATTAATCGGCATTTGGATACCTACTTTGAAAATGAGTTAGAAATTAGGCACACTTTAAAAATAAGTTTTAAACGAGTGCAAACGTAGTGGAGGGGACGAAATCGATTCTGAAGAAACGTAGTGTTCACCTTTATCTCCGGATTTTCCCTTAGAAAAGGGAATCAAAAAAATCTGGAGATAACAGTGATCGTAAGAACGATTCGTAACCGGAACGGCCAAGTTGCAGAACAGTGATCTTTTTTTAACATGAGACTTTATTTATTCATAGAAGGGATTGACTTTTGTGAGCGAACAGGAAGATATGAAGTTTGGATGGTTTTTGCCTACAGCAGGGGATGGTAAGTATGTAGGGGTTGCCCCGGAGCGGGAGCCAAGTCTGGATTATCTGATCGATGTGGCACAGACGGCGGAGAAGGCAGGATTCGAATTTGTACTGATTCCAACAGGGGGAGCCTGTCTGGACGCATGGGTGGTTGGCTCAGCTGTGATGAGTCACACAAAGACATTGCGTCCCCTTGTCGCCATTCGCCCGGGATTGGTTACACCCGTACTCGCTGCACGCATGGGAGCGGCATTGGATCAGCTATCAGGTGGTCGCGCCATGATCAATGTGGTGACAGGCAGTTCTGTTCGAGATCTGGAGGAACTCGGCGATCCACTGGCATATGCGCATGATGAACGGTATGTGCGGGCGAGCGAGTATATGGAAGTCATGAAGCGTTCATGGACCAAATCGACGGGACTGAATCTGACGGAGTTTGCTGGAAGTGGTTCAAAATCTGGCGCAGATGCACCCAGCGATCCCAATCCTGAATTCAACGGCCAGTATTACAACTTCAAAGGACCGGTAGGCATGCCGGAGACGGTGCAAAATCCGCATCCACCATTCTATCTAGGGGGAAGTTCTCCAATTGCGAAGAAGGTCGCTGTTGAACATGCGGATACGTTTCTCATGTGGGGCGAGCCCCATGACTGGATTCAGGAGCAGATCGAAGAGATTGAGGTCATTCGTCAGCAGGTGAAAGAGGAAACCGGACAAGATCGTCAGCTCCGTTACGGCATGCGTGCTCAGGTACTCATTCGGGATACCGAAGAAGAAGCATGGGCAGCGGCTTGGGAGATTATTAGCAAAGTACCACCAGAAGCGATTGAGAAAGCCAAAGCCGCTTTTGCCGAGACGGATGCAACCAACCAACGCAGACAGAACGAGTTACGGGAACTGTCCGAGAAGCAGCAGTTTGTCGTAGGTCCAAACTTGTGGACAGGCTTGTCCGTTGTGCGATCCGGCGGTGCGATCCTCATTGTAGGTACAGCCGAACAGGTCGCAGAACGTCTGATGGAATATGGAGATCTCGGCGTTACGACTTTCATTCTGTCCGGTTACCCGCATCTGGAAGAGGCCGAAATCTTCGGACGGACCGTGATGCCGATCATTCGCGAGAAATGGAAAATAAGACAGAAGCAGCATCAAATTACTACTAACTAAGTAAGTTTAACTAATCTTTTTATACGAAAACGGAGAGGACAGAAATAACGTGAAGAAGCGAAGCGTTCGCCTTTATCCCCGGATTTTTACTTTTATAAAAAGGAATCAAATAAATCTGGGGATAACAGCGATCGGAAGGTTATTCTGTCATCGGAGTGGTCAGTATAAACATTATTTAGTTAAAATATCAAGCATCCTCAGGAGGTCGTCTTTCATGAAAAAAAATAAAAAATTGATCCTGCCGCTTGTCAGTATGCTGGTGATGTCCATCCTGCTGTCAGCTTGCGGTGGCGGGGATAATGCGTCATCTGGAGAGAACGGCTCCTCGGGTTCAGGTAAAGTTACGATCAGCTTCATGCACTGGCGTGGAGAAGATTCCGAAGCACTCAACAAGACTATTGACGCATTTGAAAAAGAAAACCCGAACATCAACGTGGAGATGCAGACACTGCCTTCCGATCAATATCAGTCCACCGTACAATCCAAAATCAGTGACGGTTCGGTAGGGGATGTATTTGCATCTTTCCCAGGTGCACAGTTCGAAGCTTTCACCAAAGCCGGCTTGTTCACGGATCTGACCGGATCATCGTTCCTGTCGGCCTACAATCCAAAGCTGATTGAAGCAGGACAGCATGATGGCAAACAATATGCGATCCCGTATCAACTCGTATATAACGATCCAATTTATAATGTAAAGCTGTTTGAACAATACGGCTTGACGCCGCCGACCGATTGGGAAGGCTTTCTGGCCCTTTGCCAGAAGCTGAAAGACAATGGCATCATTCCGATTGCCTTTGCCGGAGCGGACATTGGCCCAGGGCAATTCATGAATACAATGGTGATGAACAATGCACCGAGTGACGACATTTTTACCAAAGTAGAAGCGGGCGAAGCCAAACTGACGGATGAGTTTTGGGTGAAAACGTTGACTCAAATCAAGGAACTGAACGATAAAGGTTACTTCCAACAGGATGCACTGGGTACGAAAGACCCTGCGGCGGGCGCACTGTTTATCCAAGAGAAAGCAGCGATGCTGGCAAGTGGATCGTATCAGTTAGCTCAGAACAAGCAGCAGAATCCGAACCTGGAGCAAAAACTGCTTGCACCAATTACGGTAAGTGCCGATCAAGCGAAGTATGAAGGGGTGCATACCACTACGTTCATGCTCGCGGTGAACAGCAAGTCAAAACACCCGGAAGAAGCGAAGAAGTTCCTCGAATTCCTTAGCAATCCCGATGTAGCGAGTGACTACGCCAACCAAACGGGACAAAATGTAACGGTGAATGATGTGAAGTACGATACACCTGAGCTTCAGGTAGCCGGAGAATGGGCGAGCAAAAAAACCGTGTTCCAGCCACGGTTCACCATCCTGAACGGAGACAATCAAAAAGCCGTAACCAACTCCATTCAGGCTGTACTGAGCGACACTTCTCCGGAAGAAGCAGCACAGCAGGCACAAGCGATCATTGATCAGCATATCGGGAAATAAACGATGAAAAACCGTCTTCAGCTATCCCTGTTTCTGATCCCCGGATTGCTGCTGTACGTTGGATTGTTCGTATTTCCTACATTGACGGGGCTGTTCTATTCCTTTACGGACTGGGATGGGGTATCCCCGTCGTATGCATTTGTAGGGCTGGATAATTACAAGGACAGTCTCAGCAGCATCGTATTCCGCAAAGCCTTTGGCAATAACGTGGAGTTCATGTTAACGGTTGTTATTGCACAAACCTTTATTTCACTTGTCCTGGCTCTGCTCTTGGTACGTAATACCAAGACACGCATTGTGCTTCGGGCATTGTATTTCCTGCCTGCGATTCTGTCCTCCGTATCGGTTGGACTGATCTGGGCATTTATGTATGATCCATCCATTGGATTGATCAACTATGGACTGAATGAAGCTGGGATGAGCAGCATTGCTCGTAACTGGATTGGAGATCCCAAGATCGCCATCTATTCCATCGCTGCGGTACAGGTATGGGCCCATGCCGGACAGATGATGATTGTATTCATCGCAGGTCTGCAAGGTATTCCGGCAGAACTGTATGAAGCGGCTCGTATGGACGGCGGCAGCAAATGGCAGGTATTTCGTACCGTGACCTGGCCACTGCTGGCACCTTCGGCAACGATTGTTGTGGCCTATACGACCATTCAGTCGTTCAAGGCATTTGACCTCATTTTCACAATGACGGACGGAGGCCCGAACTACGCAACTGAAATTTTGACAACATATATCTATCATACCGCCTTTGGCAGCTATTCATTTGGTCTGGCTTCTGCCGGTTCCATGATCTTCCTGGTGTTGCTCGCGCTCTTGACGCTGTTGCAGTTCAAGGCACTGCGTGCCGACCGGGTAAGTTATTGAGGTTGATGTTGGAGCATTCATCCTGCAACCGAGGCAGAAGGGAGTTCACATGTTTTTAAAATGGTTCAATCGCCTGATCCTATTAGTGTACGCGCTGCTGATTCTGGTGCCGCTGTACTTTGTATTTGTATCCTCGTTCAAAACAAGCAGCAACTTCTTCACCAGTCCATTCAGCTGGCCGGACCCGTTTACGTGGGATAACATCACTGGCATGTTCCGCAATCAGCCGATGTGGCAATATTTCGGGAACAGTCTGGTCGTGACGCTTGGTACGGTTGCCATTGAGTTGTTGCTGAGTAGCATGATTGCTTACGCCATTGTCCGCTGGGGTGGAAGTGTAGGAAAAATCGTGTTTGCTCTGTTCGTAGCAGGGTTGATCGTTCCTTCTCAAGTGAGTATGCTGCCGATCTATTCTCTCACACGTACACTCGGGTGGTCGGACAGTCTCACGGGATTGATTGTGGTATCTGCCGCGATGCTGATGCCTGTCTCTGTATTTATGCTGACAGGTTTCATGCGCATGCTCAATTCGGAGATTCTGGAAGCGGGTAGTATGGATGGAGCAAGTGAATGGAGACTCTATACCCGGATTGCACTGCCACTCGCTGCACCTTCACTGGCGGCAACGGCTACGTTCCTGCTCGTCATGGTCTGGAATGACTTGCTTATTCCGATGTTAATGCTCAGCAGTAAGTCCAAGCTAACGTTACCACTCGCGCTTATGCAGTTCCGCGGAGAATACGTGACGAACTATCCGATGATGCTTACGGGTGTACTGGTAACGACCATTCCGATGATTGCGCTGTTCCTTATACTCCAGCGTTACTTTGTAGCAGGTCTGACAGCGGGTTCACTCAAGGGGTGAGGTATCGCAGAAATCGGAAGGAAAAGCTTATTTTGCATTGATTTCTGGAGCATTCTGCATAATAATGATTTAGTGTCAGAATGACTACATAGAGATCAAGGGAGCTATAAGTGATGAGCAAACTGGAAGTATTGCGGAATCCCAAGCAGCGCAAGCTGCTGTTCAGTGCCGGCATGAGCTGGCTGTTTGATGCGATGGAAGTTGGTATGATCTCCTTTATCGTGGCTGCACTCGCCAAGGAATGGAGTCTCAGTCCCGGACAAGTCGGCGTGCTTACGAGTATTAACTCCATCGGTATGGCGCTAGGTGCTTTGCTTGCAGGTGCACTTGCGGACCGATTTGGACGGAAAGCTATTCTGATGTGGACCTTGCTAATCTTTACGATTGCAAGCGGTCTATCTGCACTTGCGACCGGATTTGCTGTATTGTGTGCACTACGTCTGGTTGCAGGTATCGGACTTGGCGGAGAGCTGCCCGTTGCATCCACACTGGTATCGGAGTCGATGCCTACAGCGGAACGGGGACGTGCCGTTGTATTATTGGAAAGTTTCTGGGCAGGGGGCTGGATTGTATCCGCGCTGATTGCAAACTTTGTTATCCCGGAGTACGGATGGAGAATTGCTTTTGCCATTGGTGCACTTCCGGCGTTCTATGCACTGTATCTGCGTCGTGCCATTCAGGACCCGCCGCGGTACAAGAATCATACCAAACTTCATAAAATCACGTTCCGCGAAAAAGTGGCTACCGTCTGGTCAGCACCACATCGCCGTACAACGTTGATGCTCTGGATTTTGTGGTTTACCGTCATTTTCTCTTATTATGGTATGTTCCTGTGGTTACCTTCGGTTGTGATGGCAAAAGGATTCACGTTGGTTAAAAGCTTCCAATACGTGCTGATCATGACGATCGCACAGCTGCCAGGTTACTTCACCGCGGCGTACTTCATTGAACGTTACGGTCGCAAGTTCGTACTGGTTGTGTATCTTACCTTAACTGCATTCAGTGCGATTGCGTTTGGACTGGCAACAACGGAAGCGACAATCCTGACTGCGGGGATCTGTCTTTCCTTCTTCAATCTGGGAGCCTGGGGTGGTCTGTACGCCTACAGCCCCGAATTGTATCCGACTTCCGTTCGTTCGACAGGTGTTGGACTTGCCACATCGGTTGGCCGAATCGGTGGTGTACTTGCTCCATTAATGGTCGGTATGCTGGTTCAGCGCGAAGTGGCAATCAGCCTGATTTTCACGATTTTCTTCGTGACAATCCTCATTGGCGCAGCGGCTGTACTGTTCTGGGGCCGGGAAACGAAGGGTCAGGAACTGGCCGAGTAATTGTCAATAAATACAACGCAACTTTTGTACGGGTCTGCCTGCCTACGGAAATAACGGGTTGGACAAGCGGTATTTGGTTGATACAAGAAGGGGTATGACCATGGTGTGACCATGGGCTCATGCCTCTTTTTGTTATGTTCAGCGTCGTTTTTTCACTGCGTCATCGGTCCGATAGACTTCATTTTTTCTATATCCTATAATGACACTCGGGATGTCCAACCGTGAGGATTCGGGGAAAGAAGTGGGATCTGGATTCAGAAAAGTGGAGGTTAATGGAATGATGAAGAACAACATTGAAATGGATCAAGCGAATGAAATCAATGAAAAGAATATGATAAGTGAATTAGATAGCGTGAGTGAGATGAAAGAGATGAAGGTGGGAAGCCATATGAACAGTAATGAACGGACTACAGTTGATAGCACAAATGAGGGGTTGGATCAATTAACGTTTGCTGACAACATGGAACCTATCACTGTCAGTCGGAAAGTCACTCATGGGAAGGGGAACACGGCTGGCAAAAGAGCAGGGAGGGTCAGCATGCTTCTCGGTGCCTGCGCATTGACTCTGGGATTAACCGTGGCAGCTCCTTCAGCGGGAGCACAGAAGCTGGAACAGGGCGTTCGCAGCGAGCATGTACTGCAATTGCAGGAGCAATTAAGCGATCTGGGGTACTTTGACGCCGGAATGACTGGATATTACGGTACCATCACCAAAGGTGCTGTCCGCAAGTTCCAGCAGGCGCAGGGACTGAGTGCAGACGGCGTTGCAGGTCCAGCGACGCTGAATAGGCTGAACAAAAAGGCCAAAGCCGAAGGCGAGACGTTACGCCAGTTGGCGAAGCTGATCCATGGTGAAGCGCGCGGAGAATCTTTTGAAGGGCAAGTCGCTGTAGGAGCGGTTGTGTTGAATCGGGTACATTCGAGTGAATTCCCGTCGTCTATTTCGAAGGTTATTTTCCAGAAAGGACAATTCACGGCTATAGACGATGGCCAGTTTAATACCAAGCCAACCCAGACCTCTTACAGGGCTGCTCGCAAGGCTTTGAATGGGGCTGATCCGACGAACGGAGCGCTGTATTATTACAATCCGAAGATTGCCACTTCAGTGTGGAGTAAGAGCAGGCCGACGTTGCTGACTATTGGGCAGCATGATTTTACAAGATGAGTTTAAGTAGAGATATGTAGTGTAATATTTGAAATGATAATGGTGAACCTCGGCTGTACGCTGCTGAATGCAGACGTGTACCGGGGTTTGTTTTATATTTTGATTGTGCAGGCGAGGAGTGTTGGAATCTCAATATAATCTACATCAATGGGAATGGTCAGCATATAAATTATATTTACGTTGCATTAGGGGAGAACGCACTACAAGAAGCGGCAAGGGATATCATTGAAACCGAATCGAATTAATAAAGTATATATAAAGAAGGATATAAATTATTAATTGTAGATTTGGATGAATGAGAATTTATATTTAACAGGATGTAGATCATGCCTACTGAGGTTTTGCTAGGTTACATCCATAGAGGGGAGGACGAATATGCCATTTATTGGGGGAATCATTTTAATTTTTATCCTAGCATTCATTCTATGGTCATTAATGTTCCCGCTATTCAATAAAATAGGTAGTAGAATTTTGAAGAAATACAATAAATTCAAACAAGAGGAGAATGGTGATGAAAAATTCAAAGACGTTTAGGGTAGGGGCAATTACGGTTGCATTAGTTATTATTGTGGGCGTGCTGCTGGTGACCTTCTTTTTAACACGAATTCCTAATGGATATGTTGGGGTCGTATATTCACCAAATGGAGGCGTAAAAGATAGCACACTGAGTCAAGGGTGGAAACTGGTTGGAGCGTTTGATAAAGTAACCAAATATCCGATCCGAATTCAAACGGTGGAATACAGAGATATTCAAATTGCTACATCTGACGGAAAAAACATCACAATCGATTTTGCTTACAACTACCAAGTAGAACCAAGTAAAGTATCTTCTATCTTTAATACATTTGGGCCAATTAGCATTCAAGAAATTGAGGATACATATCTCAAAACACGTTTCCGTGATGCAGCTCGTAAAGGTATTTCCAAGTTTACAGTCATTGATGTTTATGGTGAAAAGTCATCCGAAGCAGGCGTAGACGTCGAACAACGTTTTTCTGATGATGTTAAAGAGTTAGGCTTTATTGTATCAAACGTTACCGTCGGTGTTCCTCAGCCTGACGCTAAGACTCAGGAAGCAATCGATAAGCGTGTTGAAGCTTCTCAAGAACTGGAACGTAAAACGACTGAACTGGAGATCGCCAAGAAAGAAGCAGATCGTAAGCGTGTGGAAGCACAGGGTAATGCAGACAAACTATTGATCGAAGCAGAAGGTCAAGCTAAAGCAAATAAAGAGCTTCAGCAATCATTAACAAGTCAACTCGTTGAATATGAAACAATCAAGAAATGGGATGGAGCCCTTCCATATGTGAGTGGATCAAACACGCCAATGATTCAATTGCCAACTACAAAAACAGAGCAAAATAGCGGCGCGGGGAGTGTATCGCCCTAAAAGCGGTTTGAAATGCATGCCTTGCTTTTTCACCATTTTAATGTGTTGAATTCTAATGAACAAGCCGGTCCAATCGTGGGCTGACTTGTTCATTTTGAATTTTTTCAAAGGTACTTTGAGAGATTTAGTTAAGCCATGGCATTGGATTCACCTGTCCAATCCTGTACAATGGATAACGACAAAAACAACGGTAGATTAAGGATGGATCAGCACGATGAGAATTATCATATCACCAGCTAAAAAGATGAAGATTGATACCGATCTTATGGCTATCGCACAGATGCCGCAGTTTATAAACGAGTCAGAACAGCTATTGAGTCTGCTTCAAAAGTTATCCTATGACGAACTCAAAGCGATGTGGAAGTGTAACGATGCAATCGCCGAACAGAACGTGGAACGGATTCAGAATATGAATATAAAAGCAAATCTTACGCCAGCCATCTATGCCTATGAGGGCATTCAGTATCAATATATGGCTCCGGGTGTTTTTCAAAATGAGGAATTAGAGTATCTTCAGCAGCATTTACGCATATTATCCGGTTTTTATGGCATGTTGCGGCCTTTGGATGGGGTTACCCCTTATCGGTTGGAGATGCAGGGCAAGCTGCAAGGTACGGGCTTCAAAACGCTCTATCAATTCTGGGGTAGCAAACTCGCAGATCAGCTTCAATCAGAAAGCAACTACATCCTAAATCTGGCTTCCAAAGAGTATAGCAAAAATATCACTCCTTTTCTGAGTGAGGAAACCCGGTTCATTACTTGTGTATTCGGACAAATGGTCAATGGGAAGCTTGTTGAAAAGGCAACCTGGGCTAAAATGGCCAGAGGTGAAATGGTACGTTATATGGCAGAGCACAAGATTACAGATGTGAAGGACGTAAGAAACTTTGATCGGTTAAATTTCGCTTTTTCAGAAGAACGATCCGACGAGAGTACGTATGTATTCATACAAGCAGAGGGAAAGTAGCCTGCTGTACAACGGTGGGTTCCTATACAAAGTCGCGCCCTTTAATGTGACAACAAGAAAAGACGCAGGGGATGTATATCCCTGCGCCTGATCAAGAATCAAATCCGTGTCCGAAGCTGATGAGCCTTTGGGTTTACTTCCCGTATTCCTCATGATAGAACCAGGATAGCCAACTCCTCCGATATTCATATTACATCCTTCCAGTTAGCGAACATTAATCCAAGCGGTCCACTGTGTTGGAATATTAATGGAATAGACTGTACCTACAAATTGTCCCCCTGTAGTAGGCGCTTCATAAACCCAAGAATGGGCCCAAGCATCTACGACACGGTCACCGTCCAGATCAATAGCTTCAGACCAGTTGTTAGTCATTGTATTGCTGGCGAGTGTGCCGTAGTGACTGCTGTCATAACCGATCTGGAAAGTAATACACTGAATCCAAGCCCCACCATGATCATTGGTCGTGGAGAGCGGGTTGTTGTTGAAGCCGTAAATTTCTTGACCACCATTAGGAGATACGACACCATATACATTAATGTGAGATACTTTCGGAGCAGGCGCAAACAGAACTGGACCACCCGCATTATCAGCCTTCTGAGATTCAAATTCAGCCTTAGCCGCTTTCACAGCTTCACGGAATTCTTTGGAATTAATAATTTCTTCCTTTGTCAAAGGTTTGGCTTGAGTCACGTCACCGTCTGCATAGGCCGCTACATTAAATGAAAGCACTAGAACAAGAATAAGAGCTAAACTAATCAATTTTCTCATAGCAATAAATTCCACCTTTCTTATTAGGGGTATTCTTTTACAAAAACATACGGTTACGACAAATAGACCTGCTTACAGCTTAAAGCCTCTTGCCCTCCTCTCTTTTAAAGATGGTTCTTCCCCTTTTTTCTTTACTGAAAAAGAAATTAAGGAGGTAGAACTCTACAGGCTAGAAAACTCTATGAAGTAGGAATGTATATGTAAAATGAATGCCTGCCAATGATTATGTGTTGCAGACAAAATGTAAAACTCATTTATACGCATTGATATCTTAGCTATGATAGGCTCTGACACTCATCTTGAAAATATAAGATTCCAAAATAAATATTTAAATTGTAATATATTCCATTTATACAAACATATAGTACAACTAATCATCGGCACAGTCAAGTTTCTTCATTAATACTATGATTTGTTAAAGTTTTCGGCTTGTCGCAGTAAAATGCCACAGTATCCTGTAGTCGTAAAAGGAAAACCCTCTGGAACATGTATACACCTACATAGAGATCGTATGGGGCTGAGGGACGGATATAAATCATTCTGAGCGTGGATTCATGCAGTGAAATCAGGAGGTTAGCCGGATGTAATTGCCATTAAACTTCTGCTAACATAGTTATATCATATCTTAGATGAGCGGTGAAAATGGATGAATACCATTAAAGTTACCCCTGAACAGTTACATCACGTATCGAATCAAGTGGATCAGGCGAGACAACAATTGGAGCATATACGGGAGAATCTCACAAGGCAGATCATGTTCCTTCAGCAGATGTGGCTGGGTGTGACGCAGGAGCGTTTTTATGATGAGTTTGCGCGGTCACGCCCTGTATTGCAGAAGGCGCTGGAAAGTATGGTGAACACCTCTAAGGAATTGAAGCATATTGCCACACGATTTGAGAATGTAGATGCTGAAAAAGTGAGTCTTGGCAGTGCTGTTAGTGCTCTAGGTGCGGGAGTAATGATGAAGACCTCAAGATATTATGCCGGTTCGGATGATAAGGGCTACCGGATGGCACAAGTCAATATGTTTGGGAAGCTGATGTGGATGCCTGTGAATGAGAATGGTGTTACGGATCAGGCAGCCTTGCAGGCATATAAGAAGGATCAGGGGCATTTGGATTTTAATCGGATGCAAGCTACGGATGCTGAAGCGCCAGGGGAAGATATTCATGCGATGCAGATCAAAGCTTTTGAAAATGGAATTCATCCCTTCACAGGCGAGCCTGTATCCGATAAGTATGCTCAGATGATGTTGACTTCTCTGAAGTTCAGCCAGCTATTTATGGCATTTCAGATGGTTCGTGGGAATATGCCAGGTGGCAAAGGGCCTTTTCGGTTGCCTTCTTCTCATCCAGCTGTAGCGAAGATTAAAAAGAATTTGGAAGCGGCTGAAGCAAGGAAAGCGAATGAGCAGAAGAAGGGTTCTGAGGGCAAGGGACAAGGTAACGGGTCTAACCTTTATGCCAAGGATGGAAAATATACCGGAGGTAGAACACAAAAGGAATTGGATGTTTTGGCAGGCGATCCTTCACATGGCGGAAAAATTAGAGATCAAGGTTTGAAAGAAAGAGAGATAGGACTAGATTTAGAGCAACAAGGTAAATTAGGAAAGATTATGCGTGATCCTCAAGAAAATAAAGGCGCTGAATTTATTGACGTCACTACTGGCCAAAAGTGGGACGTGAAAAGTTTTGAGTCTTATCCTCATGGTCATACGTCACCGAGAAAGGGAGCATTTACAGTCGTAAAATCTATGGATAAAATAAACGAGGAGTTTGATCGTGGTCATAATGTTGTTATTGATACACGGGAGTTAGTTCCTGAACACATCAAGCAGTTAAAAGAGGCAGTAAAAGATGCGGGAGTTACAGAACGAATCATCTGGTATCCATAATAAAAGGTGGTGTAGTAATGAAATCAATTAACAAACAAGAACTGATAGAGCAATTAAATTCACATCGATTGTGGATTGAAACCATTGGAGAAAAGGGTGAAAAATTAGGTGTAGATGAAATAGACTTTCGTCATGTCGATTTATCGGGATATCCTTTGGATCAAGCTTATTTGACCGAATGTGCATTTGATGGCATGAACTTGGAACATATGGACATGTCATCATCGTTGTTATGTTCATCCAGCTTTACTAACACCAACGTAGTAAATGCTGATTTCTATAAGGCAGATTTGTCTTATGCCGATTTTACAGATGCAGATGCCCAAGGTGCAAGGTTTGCCAAAGCGGATCTTTCTGAGTCCATTTTTACAAATGCGAATTTGTCAAATGCAAAGCTAATTTCCAGCTCCCTGTACCTTACAGATTTTCGAGATGCTAATATGAATCAGGTAGATGTCAGTTCAGCATCGTTTAAAGGAACTTTGTTGCACGGTGCTAAATTAACAGGGCTTAGGGGAATAGAAGAAGCCTTTATAAAAAGCATCAATATCGGAACGCCAGAAGAACCAAATATTCTGGTGGGTGAGGAAGCTATAAAGTGGTTGCTGGACAAAAGTTTGAGTAAGGAATAGATTTTATGCTCGAACTTGCCTGTAATGTGGGCTCACCAGATAAACTGCACTTCGTAATAGGGTAGAAAGCTAAATGAGATGGGGACTTCAGCTGTCATTTTAACAAAAAAAGACAAATATTCACCAGAGCAGTTTCTAGCTGATACGATTGTTGCAGCTTTTCATTCGGACGTAGCTCTCTATTTTTATAACAATAAAACGTATACAAATGAAGGCAAGTTTCTGTATACAACGCTGAATATTAATCATAAGTCATTTACAGGGGACAATGAATCCTCGTTGATTTTCCATATTCACAGCATGAGTAGCCTAAGTACTGAATTTTATTATCACGAAGATTTAGGTTTAGATCCTAATATATCACTGTGCCAAGTCGGGCATATTGAGGATATCTATGGTAATCAAGAGTTAATACTTCATTTTATTTATGAATATCTCAAGCTGAATCCTGATGATTATTTCTGGATTGCAGACAATGATTGGGTATACAGCTGGGAGGACATACAAAGACTGAAATCTTTACCGTATGACCCGGATTGGTGTTATAAAAATCCTATAGAATAACTTCTAAATGATGACAACGGGAACATAAAGCATTTTGATCCTGCATTCCGATTAATATTAAGGAAGAGATAATTGATGTACAAAATACTGACAACAAAAACTGAAATAGATCAATTAGTCGAATCTTATTTCTGAACTATTGATTTTCCCAGAGCATTAAAATACTTTGGAGACCATGAGAGACATGGTTGTGGTTCAGGTCCACTGGAAGTACAATTGTCATCCTATCACATGCCAGAAGAGGAAGGGGGCCTTGGCGATCAGAAAGTGTGTTTTATTGGAGAGCCGCCAGCATATGATGAAGATGTAATGGCAGTCATGGAATATGATGAATTTTATAACTGTTTAGGAATTTACAGTGAGAACTACCTTCAGACATTCGGAATAATTCCCATCGTCGATCTCAAAAGTCATTTTCCAGAAAGGTAAGAGTTCAATTTAACGCATGGGGCGCTGTATTATTACAATTCGAAGATTGCGACGTTGTTGTGAAGCAAGAGCAGACCGACTTTGCTAACCAGTGGGCAGTATAGGTGAGGTTGTTAGAAATTACAGAGAATAAATGAATTTATAATCATAAACCCTGTTGTGCACTGCTGAGGCAGAAACATTGCTGGGGTTTGTTGGTTTGGCACTAGGAACTTTGAGAAGTTCACTTAACTAGACAAGAAGTAATGAACGTATCGTTGCTTAGTTAGGCAATAATGAGACATCTAGTACGGCTGGTATTGTTCCCGTATCAGTAGGAAGTATAATCATTTCAAGAAAGATACAATGGTTACTGCTGGCTGGGTGTTGAACTTGATATGAGAATTGCTGCCACAGTACCCAGAAGTCGTTCATACCGGAATCAGGATAGATGATACCGGAGTAGGTGGCGGAGTTACGGATCGGTTGAATGAAATAATAGCAGAAGAAGGATTCCCATATGAAGTATTTCCAATCAACAATGGTTATTCATCATCAGATGAACATTATGGAAACCGGTACCGAAATGTGGGCGTATAAAGGGGAAACTGGAATAAAACATGAGCAATTATATAAACAACGAGTCCGCGGTCTTACAATTATCCTATCATGATGTACTCACTTCTCAATTGACCGCAAGAAAATGGTCAATGACCAGTAAAGGTAAAATACTTCTTGAGAGCAAGAAGGACATGAAAAAACGTGGTCTCAAATCACCGGATAGAGCTGACGCATATGTCCTCACCTTCGGGGAATACTTGGTAGGGTCACCTCAGTCAATAATGCTTCCGTCAATAAGTAGTGTGTCAATAAAGAGATAAACTGAAGATTCTACATCCCAATCATATAGTTGGAATAGTGAAACGGGCATAGCTAACAAACTAAAGGATTGTGGAATGTTTTATCCATTTGAAAAGTGAAGTGTAATTGACAGTGTGTTGGCAATTGAATGACGGTGAAACAGCAATACACTAGGCACATAGGGAAGGAAAATTCTTCTCTAGTGTGCCTGCCCGTTATCGCAGCGGTCTCGGCTGCGCTGTGGGAAGGCGTTTCCTTAGACGTGGATCGTCAAGGGTGCAGTGTGGGGATGGGGTTAGATTCCCCGAGGCTGCTCCATCCGGGCGGGATATGGAAATACGGATCATTATATAGCAGGCTCCTATGGGCCTGCATCATGATCTGATAGCAACAGTCTGGGGGGAGGTCCCAGCCGAAGCAACGAACGGGTTTGTCTATGTTTCACTACTCCTTAATTGAGTCATCCATAACGGGTGGCTCCTTTTTATTCTCGGGACCTAAATAAAATAATTTATAGTTATCTCTATTACAATCTTATATAATGTCCCATGTAGTGAAAACAGGTTGAGGAGAGTTGTTCATATGTTTGATAAGTTCAAAAAGTTTTACACTAAACACATCGTAGAAGATTTAGAAGTAAAAGATGGAGAAGAAAAGAAACAAGGATTCAGGGTCTGGAAACTAAGCTCTATTATTTTAGCATTCTTCTTGATTTGGGGACTGTCAGGCATGATTGTTTATTTTCTTTTCTGTAATTGGAGCGATAGAGGGACTTTTGGGGATATGTTCGGGGCTGTGAATGCCTTGTTCTCTGCTCTTGCATTTGCTGGGTTGGTATACACTCTATTTGTGCAACGCTACGAACTAAGTCTTCAGAGAAAGGAACTAGAGTTGCAACGAAAGGAAGTAAAAAGGAACGGTGATCAACTTGAGGAACAAAAGAATGTAATGTTACAGCAAAGTTTTGAAAATACTTTTTTTAAGATGATCGAACTACACCATAACTTAATTAATTCACTAACTGTTTCGTTAGGTTCCTATAGTTATAATGGTAGAGAGGGACTTTTTTATCTGCGTGAATGGATGAATAGCATATTACATGGATCGCAGTTCGAAACAGAGTTGGAAACTAATATAAGTGAATTCATGAATAATGGAAATGGCAGAAATATAAAACAATACCTTAATAATTTTTATTCTTTGCTCATGATAATACATAAGCATTGCACAAAGACCAAAGAAGTTATCAAGGACTCAGATTATACAATGATCGCTCTGTCTCAATTGTCTGACGATGAAAGATATATTATCTTCTATGCATTGGGATATAGAGAAGAAACTCGGTCGCTCTTAGAAAGTTTCATTTCTCTAGACGAACTTAATCCAAGCGCTAAGCATCATGCTAACTGGATGCGCAGAATGAAGACATAAATGTATGAATGCAGGTGATGATTAATCTCATCGCCTTTTTTTATTTTACAGAATTATTAAGCGATTGGGGTTATGAAAGGAGGTGATTACAATCCATTGAATAGAAACCCGCGATACGTAGCAATTAAGGAACGGCCTGAACCTCGTATATCAAAGTTGCAACCTGAACTATGTAAAGGTTGTATATGGGGCAGATGGGATGGAGTGAAGCAGTTTTGTGGTAGACCTATCTGTCCAAAGGAATAACTATTTGTCACATATTGTATCATTGTGGAAATAAGGTTATTATTGTTCGGGGGTGTTTAGACATATGAACAATAAAAGCAAAGTTCAGAATCCACTTACAATTATAGCGATCTTTGCGGGCATTGCAGAAATAGCAGGAACTGGAGTGTTGTTAGGTTTACCTTTAGAGATACAAAGGACATTTATATGGTTTGTCATGTTGTTCCCGGTTGGCTTGGTAGCAACATTTTTCTTTGTGTTGGTAAATAAGCACAATGTACTTTATGCGCCGAGTGATTTTGTAGACGAAAGCAATTTTGTAAATTTACTACTTCAGAACAAGAACGTTGGAGAGGTAGTAGATCTCTTGGAACAAACTAAAGAAGATAACACAAATGATCAAACAAAAGAAAAAATTGATGAGGCTCTTGATAAATTAGAATTATTTAAATTGTATAATGATATGATTAAAAAGAATTATTACATCAAAAACTCGAGCTACACAGTTAAGAATTTTGATTTATCAAACGAAAATAATCTAAAAAAACGAGTTATTCAATTACTAGAAATTTTCCCCGATGGCTTAACATTATCAGCTTTAGAAGGTATTATGCCCTCTGTAAGTATAAGTGTTTTGAAAAAGTCTTTGAAACAATGGGTAGAAGAAGGTCTTCTACTAAACTCTGCAGATGGGAGATATAAAATAAACTAGAGCACTCGTCGTGGTGCTTTTTCTTTTACCTTCATATGACAGAATGTGAGATGTTTTGAGCTTCTTAATATTAGAACGTCTATTTCAGGGATCAGTCCATTGAAGAGCAGAGAACAGCGTCTGAGTGAGCCTACGCATGCATATGATGGTCACACAAACGTTGAAACCAACTCAACTCAATTCTATCTTCTTATTTCAAAAAAAATGGAATAAAAAAGAAATTTCTTTGGTATAAATGTATCTTAACTGTTAGAATGAACATGAAAATAATTAATGAAGGAAGTACAAATATGGATAAACTAAGAGATCCAGAAATTAGAGAGGTTTTAATTGAAAGACTTATACTTGAACACTCTAAATCATCGGAGACTCTGATCATTAATGAAATGAGTGTCAGTCAAGGATTGTCTCGGGTAGATGTGGCAGTTCTTAATGGAATCATGCAAGGTTATGAAATTAAGAGCGAAAGTGATAAGTTAATTAGATTACCTTTACAGGTTAATGAGTACAATAAGGTTTTTGAAAGAATGACTATTGTTACAGCAGACAATTACTTAGAAGGTGTAAAGAAAATTGTACCATCTTGGTGGGGGATAATAAAAGTCACCAATAAAAAAGGGATTCCTACTTTACGAACTATAAAGAAAGGCAGAGTTAATCCTTCTTTGGATTCATTAGCCTTAGCACAATTATTATGGAGAGATGAAGCGATCGATCTCTTAAAAAAAAGAGGGCTTGAAAAGGGGATTCTTTCCAAGCCCAAAAGAGACATTTATAAAAGAATTGCAGATTCTATTAAGGCTGAGGAACTAAAGTTTGAGGTGAACCAGTTTTTGAAGTCAAGGGAAGGTTGGCGAGGTCATCTGATACCTTAGTTAAGTGATGATTAATACCAGCAACTACCCAAGATTCAAGATTGCCTGTAGTCCCTCCGTTTGCACAACTGTAAATGTATGAGTCTCCAAATGAAAAATTTTGCCCTGAAAATCTTGGGTCTGACACTACTGTAGAGCAAATATTCTTCATGCATGAAAATCCATTGCCAGTCAGATCGCCTCGGTGTACCCAGAAATCAGTATCGCAGGTATACTTCAGACTCGAGATGATCTTAGTGAGCAACCATGGCTCAAGATTAACAAAATCAGGATTCGTAATAGTATAATCACCAAAAGAAGGCTTACGAATTAGATTCGTTTTTACAATTTTAGAATAAATATTCCATTCAGCTCTGGGTACCGTTCCAGAGCTGAATTTTTTTATTATTTTAGAATAAGTTTTTGGGATACTCGTTGCGCAAACTGTAAGTGTTCTCCATGCGTTAATGTCAGGAAACTGAATCAATGTGTTGATAATCTGGCTATAAATAGCCTGTTCTTTTGAAGGGTTAATTTGCTCAAAATCAATGACTATGTCTGCGTCACTCTTGTTAATATGAGCAAAGGAGAGTAGATCATTGATTTCAGATTCAAGCTGGTTAATGTCATCCAGTTGTTCTTCATAGATTCTTATGCAAATACCTCTTTGATATTTTTGCACCACGTTGTATACAGCTGCTTGATATGAAGCATCTCTCGCTGTTCCTGTAACGGGAATTGCTTGATTTCCTTCATTTTCAATTGAATCAATAATGAATTCAAGAGGATGTTGTCCACTAGTAAGATTATCATCCTCAAAATCTACATTATCGTAAATGGTGTCTGCATCGACGAATACTGGATCTTTAGATTTCCAGCAGTTGTTTAGATCCTTTCCAATATTGGAGAGATGATCATCAATGGTTTTGGTGAAATTTCCAGTCTTATGATCGTAAGGCACTGGTTGAATTTCTAGCAAAGGAGTTATACGGTTTCTAGCTGTGGAAGATAGGTGCTCTATAGCAGTTCTTTCACCTCGTTTCCACTTAATCACTGGAACATAATGATCTGAACTAAACAATGGTCATTCCTCCTATTTTTTATTTTCTTATGTGTGAAATAAGAACTATTTTTAATCTATCACAAAAGTACCATAATTTACATTTAATTTTCCCTTATTCTACTAGGAGGTACATTTAATGAACATCAGAATCGTGCCAATTGATCAGATTAATGCAGCAGCCTACAGTCCCCGTGTGACCTTCAGCCTGAGGATCGAGAGTATGAAAAGCTGAAGCATAGCATCGAGGAACTCGGTTGTGTGGAGCCTATCATCTGGAATGAACGCACCGGGCATATGGTCTGCGGTCATCAGCGATACAAGAAAATGGTTAATGACCAGTAAGAGGGAAATCCTTCCTATGCGTCGAATTGCTACAAGAGTCTCGGGAGGAGGTGTACTAGAATGCCAGAATTTAGATTAGATCCTGAAGTAAGTAAATACATGGATGAGAACGGTGTCGATGAAACTGAAGCAGCAAACGAACTCGGTCTTAACTATGACGAGATCTGGGATGTTGTTGAGGGAACAGAAGATGACATTTGATTTCTCAGCACCCTTCGGGGTGCTTTTTCTTTTGTGAAAATACATAAAGGAGAGCTGAGTGTGACGAGACTTTCCTTCACCGATATAGATCTATTTGGTAGATTGCTGCGGGGCCCCTTGTACACAGAGAGCAGAGGTTCCAGGTTCAAGTCCTGGTGTCGGCATTATTATAACCTTGCAATACGCTTGCCGCTTCTTCGGAGACAGTATTTTCTTTTTGAGGAGAAATGAAATGATCAGAGACGCGGATCGAATTAAGCTTCTTGAATTCTGGGCAACACTGACCGAACAACAGAGAGATGCTGTTGTCACTTGTACAAATCAACTAAGCGAACGACTACAGGATGCTGTTATGGCTGTAACCAGTTCACTGGAGGAGAAAAAAGAGACGTTCGCTAAAGTGTGGGAGCAGATAAAGGAGTTCATGGAGAATGATGAATAACCTGTAAAGACAAAGCCCTTGCGGCTGCGTGATCTTCAGAGAGCATTTCCAATGCGGCACCAGGTAATGAATCGGGAGCCGCTTCTTCAGGTGGCGAGAAGTCGTTGTTAAAAGAGGAATTCTCTTCTTTTCTGTCGAAGTATGGGTGAGGGAGGTGAAAAGGATGGTTTTTGATAAGTTCGCTATTCAATTGTGTGTACGAGAAGATAAAAGTATAATGGTGTCATGTAAAACTAGAGAAGAAGTTGAACAGGTACTTAATGAGATAACCTCATCAAAGTGGTTTCGCTCAAAAGACTCTGGTGGCGAAGTTATAGTTCAAACAGACAAAATTCAATATATTCGAGTAATTGAGTATGCAGGAAATTCAGATGACGACGATGATGAAGGTTTTACTGATCAAGGCGAACAAAACAGTTTTTGGTAGTTCAAAGCATCCTTCGGGGTGCTTTTTCATTCTGTTAGATGTAGGAAATGGTAATAAGTTGTTGAATTATATCAAAGAAACTTATTATTCTGTAGAAAGAAGTGATATTTTGGATAAACTTGTATTGAGTTATAAGAATGACAAAGGGTTATGTCCAAGTTGTAATGAGAAACTTAAATACGAGGAAGAGTGGGATAGACTTTTTGATTCTATGATGTTAATACGCCTCAGATGATTATGGTCGTTCAAAGGTTGTATAACGAAGATGTACCAAAATACACTTGTAGTAACTGTAATGCATCAGTATATGTCAGACCATAGCACCCATTGTGATGCTTTTTCTTATGTTTCAAACGAAAAGATGAATTTAATTAATCATTTCTGCAACCAATATGTTCCAAGAGCGTATATCATATCTAGCACGTTGTATCAGTGTTAGGGGAGGTGTAGTTGTATGAAGACTAATGCAGAAATGGCTTTGGAGATTACGTTAGCTGCTATTAAAGCCAGAGGAGAGGTTATTTCGCAAGCTTCTTCTCATAGAGGAGATTACATGAAGATGTACTTGAGTGACGAGGCTATAGCGGAAACTTTCAATTCGGTAGTTAAAATGATTGAATCTTCGCAAGCAGAATAACTGCTTATAGGCACCCATTGTGGTGCTTTTTTATCTAGAGGAAAAACCTGCTTGATATCGAATTACGATGAAGGGATGTGCAAAGACAATGAATTTTAATGAATTTTCTGATCTGGCGCAACGTGAAAGAATGGTGAGGGGCAGTACAACTATTACTTGGAGATTCCTAAATGCTATTAAAGAGTATATTCAGGATAGCGAGATTCAACTGTTCTATTTACAAGGATACTTGAAGAATGTGAATAATAAGAACCGATTTACGATTTATGTATTCACAGACAACAAAATAATTATATTTTATGAAAATAGCGACAATGATAGACTTATCTCAGCCAAAACCTATGATTATAGATATCTTCAAAACATCGATCTCGTTTTACCAGAATATTTTGACACTGGTGATTTTAGGATGACGATTTTATTCCAAGACCAAACTTCTATTATGCTCAGCTCTGAAGAAGACGCGAATAGCGAATGGGTGGAGTTCTATAACAATAATATTAAAGGTATTTGGGATTTACTAAGAAGGCACTCATAATAGAGTGCTTTTTTTGCTCTCATATCACGAAATGTGAGCCATTCTAAGCTTGTTTATATGAGAACGTACGAAGGGGCTGGCTACAAGGATCAGGCCATTGAAGAGCGGAGAACAGGCATTGAGTGAGCCTACGCATGCATATGATGGTCACCCAAACGTTGAAACCAACTCAACACAAATAGAAGACCTTTGCTATACTGTAATTTGGTAATGCATTTAGGTAGCCACGGGTATGTAAAACTCAAGGCGAATCACTTTGATGGATATGGCTTTCTTACATCCGTCCGATTCAAAAGATAATCGGTGCTGGTCTGATGGTAATCAGCCAACTTTATTAATATAGTTGTAGGAATATCCAATTCACCACGTTCATAGTTGCTATAAACACGTTGGCTACAGCCAAGATAGGTGGCCATCTGTGTTTGGGATAAGTCTTTGTCTTCACGCAAATTGCGTATACGAGCATACATGTTCATCACCTCACCAATATCATACTTTAGCGTGTTATCCGCTATTGATTTTTAGCGGAAAATCCGCTAAAGTATAGTGAGAATAGTTGGTAAAAAGACTAGGTGGGGATAACATGTCAAACCTGATCGAAGATTTGTTTCACGGGAACCTGCGGTTGGACGAGTCGATTCATCCTGAGCAGGCTGTGTATCAAGAGATCAATCGTCAAATATCGGACATGATGCAGAACTACAAAACAAATCTCACAGATACAGAATACGATGCTCTGGAGCAACTGATCGACTTGATTGGACAATCCACGTCGATGTATGTGGAAGCGGCATTTGAGCAAGGTTTTCGCACAGGTGGCAGACTCATTATTGAGGTTTTAGCCAAGCCGTGAGTATTTATCTATCTACCTCATAAGCCAGCGGCAGACAATACACAGCAATTCAAAAATCCCCTCCTCCATTACCACCGATCAGGCTGGCATGGGAGAGGGGATTTTGCTTTTAAATTATTCTTTTATCTTATTACTTACCACCTACCGCGCCCCAATATTCTTACCCGCTGGCGTACCCGAGCCAATCAGATCACTGCCACCCGCAAGCTTGAGGAAATTGCCCAGGACAGGCGTTCCGTCCGCGCTACGTGTTACCAAAGGCACGAGGGAGACAAAGTCGGCTGCGCTGGCGAGCAGGCCTTTGGCGTTCTCGCTTTTTTTGTTCTTCCACCAGACGTTGGTGCTGCTGACGTCGGTTCCGCTCGTTTTGTCGCTGGCGCCACCTTGGAAGGATAGGTTGTTGGTGAAGATATGGGTGCCTTTATCGAAGGCAAAGTTGCTTTGCCCGTTGTTCCAGGAGGTGTTATTTTTCATCTGAATCGAACCGGGATTGCTGTTATATGTGAAGCCGTGCTTTTTGTTATTAAACGCAATGCTGTTCTCGACGATATGATTCACCGCAATCTTCTCACCGCCCAGCTTGAAGCCGTTGCCATCGCTGTTGGAGGTGGAGGTGCCGTCTGATGTTGCCCCGTTCGCGTAGGCGATGCTGTTGCGGATCGTAACCGCGCCGATGGCGCCTGTGTCCGTTTTGCTATAGAGATCCCAGCCATCGTCCACGTTATAGGCGGCAATACAACCGTCGAAGATATTACCTGGGCCAACGGTCAGTTTGGCCGCAAAACCGTCGGCATCCTCACCGTCATCCGGGTCGTAGTTGTCATGGGAGTATGAGCGAATGACTTCGTTATAGGCAGGCCACTCACTCTTCGCTGCGGTGGAAGCATAACGTCCCATTTGAATACCTGTATCCCGGTTGTGATGAGCTTCGATCTGCTCCAGACGGTTATAGCTACCCCCGATGAAAATTCCGTTGTCGCC
This sequence comes from Paenibacillus sp. FSL L8-0435, assembly GCF_037965655.1. NCBI lineage: Bacteria > Bacillati > Bacillota > Bacilli > Caryophanales > Paenibacillaceae > Paenibacillus > Paenibacillus sp. FSL L8-0435. Next base: position 4,670,618 of record NZ_CP150185.1, on the reverse strand, counting down.
CGCACCCTTCACCTCAAGTCCTTTGACGAGCCAGTAGTCTCCAAACATTTGCAGTCCACGATTGGTGGAAGCGAAGGCTTGGGCCGAGAAATCAAAGACCGGTTTTTCCGATCCATACGCCACCAGGTTTTTACGTTGGCTCGATGTGCCGCTGTTACCACGTTCAATGGTAATGGTCTGGGAGAAGCTGTAGTTGCCGCCGCGTAGATAGATGGTCTTGCCTGGGGCGATCTGGGTCAATGCGTTAGCGAGTGACGTAGGGCTGTTCAGTGTTCCCGGATTGCTGGCTGAACCGTTAGGAGACACATACAGATCACCCGTAGCAAGTGCGATATTCGAAGTCGCCACCGATTCAGAGGGATTTTGCAAGCTGCTCTCGATCAGCTCTTCAGCACCAACCGATCCACCACCAATCAATAATAGAGGGAACGCGGCGCTCAGACAGATCTGGGCCATTTTCGACTTCAGAGAACGTTCGGATCGTACAGATGCATGAGTAGATGTTGATGGGAATAATTTCATTACGCAAACCTCCTTGGTTAATTGGGAATAGAATGAAGAGCATGTGGTAGCCGTGTACCAGGCCGTTACCTATGAGATAGATCATGCCGGCTGGTTAGATGCAATCTCTAGGACACAGCTTTATGGTAAATGTTGTAAGCGTTATCATCAATAATCATCTGATCAGATGGAGGTACATGCAGGCAGGTCAGGCCTGGAAGCTTCCAATGCCTGTAATATCACGGGGGTTATGTAATCTTTCCATTGGGTGATAGCTCTCATTTAACGAAGAATCATCTGAAATGAACGTAGAGAAGTACGCTTTTCCATCCCCAGAGCACAAGTCTTACCTTTGATCCACTCATATGAACTTCATTTAATTTAAAATAAATAGCAGCATGCATCCTGAAGTGGAGATTACACTCAAGCTAGTCATGAAAAAGCCCTGATAGCAGCTGCAACCGGCAACTTGACGATCAGGGCTATGCTTAATCCAGAACGTAATCTGCATATCCAAAATACTCACATATACTAACGTTGTCAGACTCATCAATCATCAGTCTAAACGCTGTCAATCTACCTTAATAACCGTCCGTCTCACGACTGCGTTTCTCTGCTTGCTCGACACTTGGTTCATGTTTCGGTTGGACCGTTGCACTATCATCGGTTGGAACAGAGGCTAACCCTTCAGAGACGCGCCGACCGTAATCCGCATCCGCTTGGGTGAAGTAAGAGATCATGCGCTCCCGGATATCCGGTTTGCATTGCGCCAATGCGCCAACCATATTGCTGATCAGTTCATCCCGCTCCCAATCCTCGAATGCCCGGTACGTATCTCCTGCCTGACCAAAGTCATTCGTACGTTCAATCTTCTCGCGGACAAGTCGACCTTCCACCAATGGTTCATGTTCCTTGCCACGAGGGGTTGCTTCCTTTAAGCCACCAAGCGACGAAGGTTCGTAGTTCACATGCGGATTCTGACCCGGTGCACGATCCACTTGATACTGCATCTGCCCACCGCTCTGATTCGTCGCTACCCGGTTCTTCGGTGCATTCACAGGCAATTGCAGGTAGTTTGCACCCACCCGGTGACGCTGGGTATCTGAATAGGAGAAGGTGCGCCCTTGCAGCAGTTTGTCATCTGAGAAATCCAGCCCGTCCACCAGGACACCTGTCCCGAACGCCGCTTGCTCCACTTCATTGAAATAATCCTCGGGATTACGGTTCAACGTCATTTTGCCCACAGGTAGAAAAGGAAACTGGTCCTGCGGCCACAACTTGGTTGGGTCGAGTGGGTCAAAGTCCAGCTCTGGATGTTCGCCATCTTCCATCACCTGAACGCACAGTTCCCATTCGGGATAGTCACCTTGTTCAATAGCGTGATAGAGATCCAACGTCGCATGATTGAAGTTCAGTCCCTGAATCTCGGTCGCGTCTTTTTGCAGCAGGTTGCGTATCCCTTGATTGAGCGGTTCCCAGTGATATTTGATGAGCACGCCCGTGCCTTCCTGATTGACCCATTTGTATGTATTAACGCCCGAGCCTTGCATCTGCCGATAATTGGCCGGAATTCCCCATGGAGAGAAGAGGAATGTCACCATATGGGTAGCTTCAGGGCTCAGCGAGACAAAATCGAAAAACCGCTCCATATCCTGTGCATTGGTTAACGGGTCGGGTTTGAAGGCGTGTACCATATCCGGGAATTTGAGCGGGTCGCGAATGAAAAAGATTTTCAGATTGTTACCCACCAGATCCCAGTTGCCATCTTCGGTATAGAATTTTACAGCAAACCCGCGCGGGTCCCGAAGGGTCTCCGGTGAGTGCCCACCGTGAATAACGGTAGAGAAGCGAACGAATACCGGCGTTTGCTTGCCTTTTTCCTGAAACAGACGTGCACGTGTGTACTTTGATACAGGTTCATCCCCGGCCGTTCCATATGCTTCAAATACGCCATGAGCACCAGCGCCGCGGGCATGAACCACCCGTTCTGGAATACGTTCACGGTCGAAGTGAGTAATCTTTTCGAGAAAATGATAGTTCTCCAACGTAGTCGGTCCGCGGCTGCCAACGGTTCGTACATTCTGATTGTCCGTGATCGGATGACCTTGTCGATCCGTTAATGTCTCAGCTGATTTGTCTGAGGAATGCTCTGGTTGTGAAGACTGATGATTCATGGGTTGGAGCACCGCCTTTCCTTAAAGTGGATTCCTGTATATATTTTCCCTGAAAATTGGTTCTATACATTCAACCTTGCAAATAACCTAACAAAAAAAGCTTGTCACCGGCCTCGCCGCGTGAGATAATTAACTTTTGCCCAGCGGCCTTTTTGGAACGGAAAATTGAAATTGGACCGCTTTGTCTAAGAATGGAGGCTGACCTAGGATTGTCTACACAACGTTATCCTTTTGCATATGATCCGGCTGAACCTTTTGTATCCCGTCTGGGAGAATGGGTTGCCGATGTTTTTTACGATATTTTGCCAGAGTTCGGCTTCGAGGTACGGGATGAACAGATTTTTATGGCGTACCAGCTCGAACGGGCCTATGGAGATAAAAAGACCATTATGGCTGAGGCCGGTGTCGGAACAGGCAAGACGTTAGTCTATCTGCTCTACGCGGTCTGTTATGCACGTTATACGGGCAAACCAGCAGTGATCGCCTGTGCTGATGAGTCTTTGATTGAACAGCTTGTGAAGCCCGGTGGAGATATTGCGAAGCTGGCTGCACATCTGGACTTGGAAGTGGATGCACGTCTGGGTAAGTCACCGGACCAGTATGTCTGTCTGAACAAATTGAGTGCGGTGCGATTTGCGGATGAAGATGCACCTGTCATTGAAGAAGTGCATGAGAGCCTACCGGATTTTGTGAACACGCCGGGTACACTTCAGGCTTTCCATCCGTATGGTGACCGCAAACAGTATCCGCATCTGAACGATCGCCAGTGGAATAAAATCAACTGGGACCCGTTCCAAGATTGTTTTGTTTGTCCAAAAAGACAACGCTGCGGCCTGACGCTGTCGCGTGACCATTACCGTCGTTCCAAAGACATCATCATCTGTTCCCATGATTATTACATGGAGCATGTGTGGACCTATGATGCGCGCAAACGCGAGGGACAATTGCCACTCCTGCCTGATCACAGCTCAGTTGTATTTGATGAAGGACATCTGCTGGAAGAAGCAGCCCTGAACGCACTGAGCTACAAGCTGAAACACCGTATCTTTGAGGAACTCGTCACTCGCCTGTTAGAAGGAGAGATTCGTGAATCCCTCGCGGAGTGTGTAGATGAAGCGATTGAGAGCAGTGAGCGACTGTTTGCGTTGCTGGATACGTATACGGTGGCAATTCCGGGATCGGAACGGAAAGAAGTTCGGGTAGAAGCACCGCTTCTGCGTGAGATTGAACGTCTGACGAGTGTGCTGGATGCGATTGGCGAAGAACTGGTATTTGAGAGCGGATTGTTCTCGCTGGATGGTTATCAGATGCGTGTCGTGGAAGAACATCTTGATATGATTCAGTCTGCGCTTGCCTTGTTCCGCAAGGAAGATGGTTACATCTGTTGGGCGGAAGAGAGCGAGGATGAGACGACCTTATCGATCATGCCGCGCACTGTGAAGGAAATGCTGAACGAGCGTGTGTTCAACACAGGTATTCCAATCGTGTTTTCCTCTGCCACGTTATCTGTGGACAGTTCATTCCGTTATGTGGCGGACAGCCTGGGCATTGATGATTTTGTATCATTCTCTGTGGCTTCCCCGTATGATTATGCGGACAAAATGAAGATGAAGATTACAGACGAAGCTGTGCCGGGTCACCCGGAGAACGAAAATCGTATGCGGGACGCGGTGTCTATGCTTCAGGAGAGTGGAGGACGTGCGCTGATTCTGTTCCGAACGATGGAAGAACTACGGGCATTCAAACAGGACATCGTTCATGTACCTGAAGCAGAAGGTTTGCGCTTTATGTATGAGGGCGATCGGGAGATCAGTGATCTGATCGCGGCGTTCCAGCAGGATGAGGAAAGTGTGCTGTGCTCCGTTAATCTGTGGGAAGGTCTGGACGTTCCAGGTCCGTCATTATCCAATGTCATGATCTGGTCGCTTCCGTATCCACCACAGGACCCTGTCTTCAATGCAAAACGCAGTGCGTCGGCAGCACCATACGAAGAGATCGATCTTCCGTATATGCTCTTACGTGTGAAGCAAGGTCTCGGACGTCTGATTCGGACAAGCACGGATTCCGGTTCTGCGGTCATTCTCGATGAATCGCTGTATACCAAAAAGGAAGCCAAAGACCGCATTGCGGCCCTGCTTCCTGAAGGTGTGGAATGGACAACCCTGACACACTAACCAGCTTAGGTTAAATGTTCTTGATTTATTTTTGATGATAAGGTTTCTTACCAAAATAAGTTCTTGTTCTCTGCGGATTCACCATCCGTAAGTGAGCAAGGGCTTTTTTTTATTTTGATGGTTCCTCCAATGTACTTCGCTTCCCCTTTTTTTTGAGGGATTTTCCCAACGCTAATAAGGGAGGACCTCTGTCATGCTCATGACTTATGTGACATGGAGGCCCCTTTTTGATGTGTATAGATGTTTGCTGTGTTAAAAAATATCCATGCTCAGATACCGTTCCCCGGTATCCGGCGCAATGCAGAGCACCCGGTGCCCCGGCCCCAGTTCCTTCGCGATGCGAAGGGAGGCCCACACCGAAGCGCCAGAGGAAGGGCCGAGCAACAGCCCTTCCCGGGCAGCAAGCTGCCGCATCGTATCCAGTGCGTCCTCATCGGACACCTGGATGATGGCATCCCACACGTCGGTATTCAGGATGTCCGGAATGAACCCCGGACTTGTACCGACGAGCTTGTGTGGTCCGGGCTCGCCACCGGACAACACCGGAGAGCCTTTGGGCTCCACCGCATAGATGCGGATATCGGGTAACTGCTTGCGCAGTTCTTCTCCCGTCCCGGTAATGGTTCCGCCGGTTCCCGCCGTAGCGATGAAGGCGTCCAGCTTGCCATCCATCTGCTGAATAATCTCGGGAGCCGTTGTGATCCGGTGAATGTCCGGGTTCGCCTGATTCTCGAATTGCTGCGGAATGAAACTTCCAGGAATATCTGCCTGAAGTTCTTTCGCTTTGCGAATCGCACCAGGCATCCGTTCCGCAGCAGGGGTGAGCACCACATCTGCGCCGTAGGCTTTCAGAATGTTGATGCGCTCCTTGGACATATTGTCCGGCATGATCAGAATGGCTTTATATCCTTTGGCGGCGGCATTCATCGCAAGACCAATCCCGGTATTGCCGCTCGTCGGTTCAATAATGGTAGCACCAGGGAGCAAGTGTCCCGCACGTTCAGCCTGAACGATCAGGTTGTAGGCGGCACGGTCTTTGACGCTGCCACTCGGGTTGAAGTATTCCAGTTTCACGTATACGTCAGCGGAGTCGCTGCCTGTGAGTCTGTTCAGTTTAACGGCAGGTGTCTGGCCGATCAGTTCGGTTACATCTGCGGCAATGCCTGTATGTGCGGGTGTTTGTTTAATCGAATGTGTATTCAATTCCATGAAGTACAGCTCCTTGATTGATAAGACGTTGAGAGTATATCCAGTTTGAATTATTTCATGCCTTATTGGATGGTTGGATATCTCTTCTCCATCTTAATGAACGTAACCTTCTGTGGTCAACCCGTTCAATTGTCAAACCTGTTGTGTCAAATCCATCTGCAGATGGAGACTCAGCTCTTTTTTGACCTCATTGCGTGCAAATGTCCAGAGCATATAGAACCGTTGCATGTATCCCCTGCACAAATAAACGGTTTCGATGCCATCCTTTCCCCGCGTTTCCTCCAGAACTTTTACTCCACGGGTTTTCATCTGTTTGCGTAGTCCCAGCATCTCCTTAAGTACTTCGTTCTGAATGCGGGTGAGCGACAGAATATAGACCTCAGGCATTTTTAGAAGCAGGGTATCCAGAGTTCGAATATCCCGTTCCAGTACATCCAGCAAAAGCGTACGCACAACCATCCCCTTGATCAGACGATGATCTTCATCCGCAGGAGTTGGGGCTGAAGTGGAAGAGGAGGCCATATGTTCACTTCCTTAAACATAAATATATCGTTCTATTCCGGAACAAATGTTCCTGTTTATATTATAGTCAGCATATTCTTGAACCATGCAGGTTTCAACCTGAAAATATTTACATTCTCTCTTAAAGGTAGTTTGAATCATTTGAAAGCCCTTATGGGATAAGGAATATACGCAATTTCACATTATCGAAATGCAAAACATGAAGGAGAAGTTACTCACCATGTTTAGAGTTTGTTTATAGTAGCTCGTTATAATATCTTTAAAATTTCAAACCACATTGAAAGGAGTACTAATATTTTAAAAAATACATATTCAACAAGTGTACGTTGGATGAAAATACGACCAAAGTAGTAGATTAGCTCTCAAATAGATATGTAGGTTGCGACGGGAATCGAGCTGGATGAAGCAGAGTATCGCATTTAAATAGGAACGAACGGAAGGATGATAGTGATGAACAAGCGCTTACTGCAGCCTAAAAAACTGATAACGATGTTAATTGTGGTTGCTTTATTATTTGGAGGATTTCCAGGATTTCAGACGTTGGGCGTAGAACAAGCCCATGCAGCAAGTGGAACGTGGACAAATGTAGGAGAGGCTGGCTTAACATTAGGGCAGGCGGAGAATATTACGTTGGTTTTTGATCGGGAGGGTACGCCGTATACCGTATTTAAGGATGGAACCAAAGGCGGGAAAGCAACGGTTCTAAAATATGTTTCTGGAGCATGGCAATCCTTAGGTCCTGCAGGTTTCTCTACTGGCGAGATACATAACACCTCATCGCTCGCATTTGATTCTCATAATACTCCATACGCAGCTTATCAGGATGGTGATAATGGAAGTAAAGCAACAGTTATGAAATTTAGCGGAGAACAATGGGAGATTGTGGGTAGTGTTGGTTTTTCTGCAGGAGCTGCAGTTTACGTTACACTTGCTTTTAGTCCTGATGATACCCCTTACGTTGGTTACCGGGATCATGCTGCAAGTACTAAAGTGACGGTGAAAAAATTGAATGGAAATCAGTGGGAGACCGTTGGAACGGCCGGCTTTACGACAGGTGTTGCACTAGAGATGTCCAAACTTATTTTTGACGCTAACGGAATTCCTTATTTTGCTTTTAAAGATTCAACAAATAATAAATTGACTGTCATGCAGTTTGCAGGTGGCTCATGGAAAAATGTAGGAAATGCAGCATTTACAGCAGACTCAGCATCTTATCCGTCCCTAGCGTTTGGTCCGAACAATGTACCTTATGTTGCATTTCAAGACGGTTCTAAGAGTTATAAAGCAACTGTAATGAAACTGAATGGTAGCCAGTGGGAAGTGGTAGGGACTGCGGGATTCTCATCTGGAACACTCAACAGTATGTCTTTAGCTTTTGACCCACAAGGTGTGCCTTACACGGCTTTTAAAAATCTTGTTAATTTTAGCATGGAGCCACAAGGTGTGATGATGAAGCTGGACGGGAATCAATGGAATGTTGTTGGCGGAAAGCCGTATTCCGCAGGTTCGATTAACGAATCTTCCCTTGCCTTTGGACCGAATGGAATGCCTTATGTTGCTTATGCGGATGGCAGTCAAGGGAATAAAATGACTGTCATGACACTCTCTACGGAACATTCGGTGACTTACAATGCCAATGGTACGATCACGGGTAGTGTTCCGGTGGATAATCAGAAATATGAAAAAGATACAGCGGTGACAGTGCTAGATAACACAGGAGTGCTTGAAAAGGAAGATTATCAGTTCATCGGATGGAATACATCCGCAGACGGCAGTGGAACCAGCTACAGCGCAGCAGACACATTCTCCATGAATGATAGTGACGTTACGTTATATGCACAGTGGCAACCGCTTTATGTGAATATTGGTTTTGAATCCAATGGTGGATCGGAGGTTGCTGCTCAAAAGGTGGACTATAACAGCCCAGCAGTAAATCCGGATATTCCGGAAAAAGCAGGATATACGTTCTCGGGCTGGTATCAGGATAGCCAACTGCTTCAAGCCTTTGACTTCAATACGAATCTGACGCAAAATATTACACTGTATGCGAAGTGGAAATCATCGACAGCAACACTTTCCAGTCTGGTAGTGAGTTCGGGTCAGTTGACACCTGATTTCTCTGCAGATGAACTCGATTATCGCGTAGATGTGGAATCTGATGTGACAAGTCTAAACGTGTCCTTGGGCAAAGCAAATGACGGACAAGTAGTACAGGTAACAGGTGTTACAGATGAAACCGTGACGGATGGTATATACACATACACAGTTACGGATCTAGTATACGGCTCAAACCTTGTAAAGATTAATGTTCAGGCGGAGGACGGTACGAGTAACGACTATAAACTTAACATCAATCGAATTGACATCACCAATGCCAAGCTGAGTGAAATAACTCTACCGTCGATCACGTTAACTCCAACATTCAATCCAGATGTAGAAATTTATGAAGCGACGGTCAGTAGTTCCGTTAGCACGACTGAAATTAGCGTTAAACCCGATCAAACGGGAACCACAGTGAAAATTAATGGTATCAGCGGTAACAGTACAGTCTTGCAATTAGTCAGTGGTATGAACACAATTACGATCGAAGTGACTGCATTGGATGGAGTAAGCAAGAAAACATATACGCTGAACATCAAGCGCAATACTGATAGTTCAGGCGGGTCGGCTGGCAATGGAAACTCCGGAGGTTCCGGTTCTGGTGGAAGTAGTGCAGGTGCACCAGTGACTAATCCCATCGTAACTCCGCCATCCACAGGTGCTCAGGTACTTGTGAACGGTAAAGCCGAGAACGCTGGAAGTTTAGCGACTACTGAAGTGAACGGACGAAAGGTTGTAACCCTTTCAGTGGACGCAGCTCTCATTGCACAGAAACTTCAAACCGAGGGGAACAACGCCATTGTGACGATCCCTGTGACAGGTAATGGCCAAGGAGATCTGGTTATTGGTGAACTGACGGGGCAGACAGTCAAACTGATGGCTGACAAACAAGCCGTATTGGTGCTTCAAACGGATATTGCTTCGTACACGTTACCTGCACAGCAGGTTAATATTGAGAAGCTCGTGCAACAACTGGGTATGAATTCTGACAATTCCTTGGAGAACATCAAACTGCAAATTGAAATTACACAGCCGACAGAAGCAGTCATACAGACAGCACAATCAGCAGCTCAGCAAAATGGATATACTCTTCTGGGATCACCAGTTGATTTCAAAGTAACAGCCACCTTCGATGGCAAATCCGTGAGCGTGGATAAGTTCAATAGTTATGTATCGCGTACGATTGCATTAGCAGCGAACGTTGATCCAAATCAGATCACCACAGGTGTTGTAGTGGATGCAGAAGGAACTGTGCGCCATGTACCCACAAAAATTACACAGGTTAATGGGGTATACCATGCGCAGATTAACAGCTTGACCAACAGTGTGTATGCCGTTATTTGGCACCCGCATACCTTTACTGATGTAGCCCAACACTGGGCCAAGACAGAAGTGAATGATATGGGTTCACGTATGGTTATCGAGGGAATCACGGACACCACATTTGAACCGAACCGCGGTGTTACACGTGCAGAGTTCGCTGCTATCCTGGTACGTGGATTAGGATTAAAACCTGGAGAACTGCTTAACTCCTTTAACGACGTAAGTGGAAGCCAGTGGTACGCGGGTGCTGTGAACACAGCGTCCAGCTATGGCCTGATCGATGGATATGAAGATGGAACATTCCGTCCACAGGCACAGATTACTCGTCAGGAAGCGATGGCGCTCATAGCACGGGCTATGACAGTGACTGGAATGGAACCAGCTGCGTCTGCCGGGAACGTTCAGCAATGGTCTGATTACGCAGATGCTGAGCAAGTAGCAAGTTGGGCGAAGGAAGCAGTAGCATCGAGCATCTCCACTGGACTGGTGTCCGGACGTGGAAAAGATACCATTGCTCCGAATCAATTGATTACCCGTGCCGAAACAGCTGTGATTATACGCAGATTGCTTCAACAGTCTGGTCTGATTTAGACATCTCCAACTTATAGTACGAAATAATGACTAATGAAACAGGCAGCGCGAGGTTATGCGTTGCCTGTTTTTTTGTGTATGAAATTAAAGTCTACTCAACTTTTATTGAAATTCGTATAGGTCAAAATATATTTTTCTTTTTTATTTACAGAACATATGTTCTTATATTATAATTGAAAATAGCAAGTAGTAGGAAAGACGTGAACTATTACGATCATTACTCGTTTTCTTTAGTTTGCTGAAAGCAACAAACAGGACAAGCCTGCTCCAAAATAAGGTATAATTTATGGGTTTTGCAGGAAACCTAAGGCCATAAACCAAATAAGCCTTATGCAATGCAGTCTGCTACAGAAGTGATTACAAGCAATGAATTACTGCAATGAATTGTAATAATAATGATTCAAGGATGCCTTGCCTTAACACGATGGCACCAGGTCAACGAGTGGAAGCAGCTTTATTTTAGCGAAAATGAGCAACAAAAAAGCCCCTGCCTTGGGCGGCGGGGCCTATGGAATACTGCCGATTCAACGGCAGGTTTGATGATGTGTTCAGAAATTAAGCAAGATATTGAGGTTTTTCGTAGAACGCCTCTTTTTCAAGGATGACCTTATAAGGTCTTTCCTTGCCCTTCAGGGAGGGCCCAATGGTAGTTAGCGGTACGGCCGGCTTGTGGAAACGATCTTCTTCCTTGGGTTCCGGAACCGGTCGTGATGATTCGGGCGCAGAACTGAGGCGTACCTTTTTTTCGCTGCCCCAGCGCTTGCTTATTTTTTTCGTTTCCGGTTTCATTCCGGTTCGCCTCCTAACAAATCGTTGATGGCGTTGAACAGTTGACGATTCTGTAGGTCAATCTGCTGAAATACCGCCTCATCCGCTTCAATATGTCCAATAATGTGAACGGTGATTACATACCTCTTGGCTACAGGATAGCATAGCAGATACTCTTTCTCAAGGTAATCATCATACAGGTTGATCTTGATTTTATTCTCCCGGTAAGAATCAATAACCAGGATGCGCTTGGGATCATCCGGTTGTTTGTCGTCATTAGCGGACAAGTCATACTTTCTCCCCGGTTCTCCAACATTACCACATAATTGCTCAATATAACCACTGTCATCTGTACGGTATATGGCTGTGCCACGTACAGCGAATGGAGGATGAGAGACAAAGGCAGTACGCAAGGCATCGCTCATTCGCTCCAGCATCTTGGCATCTGCTTTGCGGGTACGTAGCAATTCCCTAAAGAACCGCAGCAACTTAAGCAGTTGTAACCTCGCTTCTCCCTCAGTGCGTTTATGCTTCTCAATGATGTTCTCCAATTCTGGATCACTCCAGCGTCCTTGTTCCTCAATACTGTCTGCGATTTTGGAACATGCCACGGACACGGCTGGTGCCCACTTTCCGTCAGAACGGATTTCATATACGAGTGGATTTAACCCCAGCAGATCTGTGGGCATACGCAATCCTTCGACCTTGGTTGTGTCCTTGATGTCTGTAATATCCTCAGGAAGAATGAAAAAAATACGTTTTCGTCCCAGACGACCCATAAACAGACCCATTTCCAGCATTGTATTATCCCGGACTGACGCGTAGTACTTTCCGCGAATTTTGGATATATCATCCGGATGAAAAATAAAAATGGCAAAGTCAGTCGTGCGGACCTCTACTTCCAGATCGTCCATGGTATAGCTGCTTGGATTAAAAACCCCGGAATACCAAGGGGTAACTTCGGCTGAAAAACGTAAGTTTTCGTGTACTGCGGCTGCAATCGGCTTCGCTTCCAGCGAGCAGCCAATAAAGACTCTTGGCTTTAACGTTTTCATCAATCCGCCTCGCTTAAACGGTAGTGGGATTCAATTGTTATATTATACCATAAACAGCAGAGTAAGTCTGGAAACGTCTGAACTGGACAAAGAATAAGCCGATTACGTTTTGCTATAGTGTATGTGTGAAAGGAAAATGATTCCTTTAAAAAGCGCAAGAAAATAAAAAAAGGCCCCAATTTGTCACAGTTGGGTGACTGACAGTTATTTTTGGAAGCTTTGGTCATAGAATAAAGGAGCAGGTTGCACCATTAGCAAGCATTGCTTATCCTGGTGTTGCCGTATGACTGCTGGAGCAGTCCAAAGGCTGCTTTATGCCTGTTTTTGAGGGGTCTGCTGTTTAGACCCGGTCACGTTGGTGTTATATAATAGAAGAACAAGCAAGTTAGCTTTGGTGTTTAAACTGAATGAACTTGCAACGGCTGTAAGTTGGATTTACAATTTACACAGGAACGAAGAGTGCAGAACCCATCTGTAGAAGCGAAGCGTTCGCCTGAAAGCTTTTTGAATGAAAGCAGCTTCGGAAGCATAGGCTATCACCGGATTTTCCCCAGAGGGAAAAATGGAATTCCAAAAATTCGGGGATAACCGCGATCGAAAGAGGGTACTGTAATCCAAGTGTAAGTGTACAATTAAATGTTCAAGCTTATGCATTGTAGTTATTTTTCAGTTTAACTGAGCACAGCTAACCACAACAGAACAGAAAGGATCAGGATACCATGAGTTCCCGAAGGACAATCTCCCCAAGGACGATCTGGAAACGTTACGATCTCTCATACACATAGCGCCCCTTGTAGAGTACACCAACCGGTTTCAAAAAAACGGCTGACTCTGCGAAAGAGGGGATTGGAATGAATATTCGAAGGACGTACACGATGATTTCTTCCAGGCTTACCTTTTGCAGAGTACGGTCGGTCTAAAAAACCAACCTACAAACTGCGAGGGAACCTGAATGAAGAGAACATCGTTAACCTTACAACACGTTAAAACAGAGGCGATCAAATTCGCCATTATGCTGCTCGGTACATTTATTTTAGCTTTTGCTTATTATCACATTAACTTTCAGAATCATTTATCGGAGGGCGGATTTGTTGGTCTGGCCCTGCTCGGAAAATACGCAACAGGCTTATCACCTGCTATCGGTATGTTGTTACTGGACATTCCGGTCATGATCCTGGCTTGGTTCCTCAAAGGCTGGAAATTCATGATTCAGGCATTGCTTGGCGTCGGTGCATTTTCCCTATTCTATGACGGCTTTGAACGATACTCCACACTGGTATTGTCGTTTAACGGAAATCTGTGGATTCCGGCAGTTCTATCCGGTATATTGACAGGGGTAGGCGCTGGGATTGTGCTTCGATTCGGTGGAGCGACAGGCGGAGATGACATTCTTGCCGTACTGGTTAGCCGCTGGAAGGGATGGAAGCTGGGAACAGTTTTCTTTGTCAGTGATGCTTTTGTATTGGGATTGTCGCTTTTCTTTCTTCCGGTAAAAGAAACTTTATATACGATTCTGGCCGTATGGATTGCCAGTAAAGTCATTACGTACGTCGTTAGTGTTCCGGCTCGCGGAACCGTGGTTACAACTTCGGCTGTGAAATTGCCGATGCCATCGGCTGCAGCCAAGGCAGTTAACGCTGCTGCTATTTCACAACGGACTACGGTGGCTAGAGGGGTATCCAATTAACCATACGTTTCAGAACAACCATAACCTGTATACATCACATTCAGGTCTTGATAGTTAAAGTTCATACAAAATCCCTTTTGACTGCTCTTCAGCAGCAAAAGGGATTTTATTGTTTTCCGATTCATTCAGGGTTTGATCGAAGAAGCAATCTGACCATCCTGATTATGGATAATCGCTCGAATATTTTGTTTGCCACTCAGTTCTTTGGCCTTATCTACAGCTTCTGCCTTAGTATCATATGTGGACAGATAGGTAGACTTTCCTTCTTCTTTGATCGCCCAACCGGAGTCGGTAGGCACGACATGGATGTTGTCATGACTTTTGGACGAAGAAACGGGCTCGGAATGACGACGATCCGTGGAAGACGACTTTTTAGGGTTGGAATTATCGGAAGAAGATGTGGAGTCCGATTTCGAACTTTCCGGTGCGGGATGATTTTCATCCCATTCTTCTGCCTTTGCTGTCGCTATGGCAATCGAGCGTCCTTCCTCATACCCGTCGTCGAGCAGAGCATTGGCAATCTCAATTGCTTTGTGTCTGACACGTGGTTCCAGGTTCTTCATGGATACCGGATAGTCATGTTTGTTCCAAGGCATATGAACCCCTCCTGTAGAATTATGGATTAGTTGTATATTACCCTCTGAGGGGAGGGATAAACGATGAACAGCCGAGGCCGTAAGTGCATTTACCGATGATCTATATAAATTGAAATAAACATTTACACGAAACGGAGAGGACAGAAAAAACCTGAAGAAACGAAGTGTTCGCCTTTATCCCCGGATTTATCCCTTTATAAAAGGAATCAAAAAAATCTGGGGATAACAGCGATCGGAAGGTTGTTCTGTCATCGGAGTGTCCAGTGTAAACATTATTTATTTCAACTTATATAAAAGGATCTCGTTCCTATACTTTTGCAAGCCAGAGGAGTATAATGCTGTCCATGAAAGAAATAAGTTCAATAACAGGAATATAAAGGAGTACATACATATGTTTAGTCTTAGCCTGGCAATCCCTATGCTGTTCACCATGCTGATTCATGCCGCAGACAGCTTATCATACGCGCTACGCCTTGGTGGTTTACGCACCCGCAGAATTGCACTGGCCATTTCTTTGGCAGGTATCTTGCTGCTGGTTTCTCGAACCTCGAATATGGCCCAAGGTCCGATGGTAGGTAATCTGGTGGATACCGCAACACGTGGAGCCAATCCACACTTTGCAGCGCAGCTGCACTGGTTAATGGGTGCGGCAACAATAGGAACGGCATTAGCCATATTGTGTTTTCCAACCATGGTGAAGCTCTCATCGAGAATGGTAGTACATTTTGAAGCAGCCGGCTCTATCCCTGCGATGGTTCGCGGTATGCTGAAGCGAAGCAAGATTAGAAATGTAACGTATTACATCACCCCGCCATCCTGGAAGATGGCCAAACGATTGGTACAACATGGGATGCCAAGACGGTTAATGCTGCTTAATGTAGCGGTAACCGCAATCTACACCACGGGTGTCCTGTCCAGCTTGTACGCAGCTTATCTTTACCCAGGGCAGGCTGTAGCTGCATCTCAATCAACCGGGCTAATTAACGGAATAGCGACTATTTTGCTAACCATCCTGATTGATCCGCGGATTTCCCTGCTCAGTGACAAATCATTACGTGGCGAGATCCGTTTGGATCGCATGAATCAGATTTATGGCTGCATGCTTGTATCTCGTTTGTTTGGTACTCTGTTGGCACAGTTGCTATTAATTCCATTTGCGTATTGGATCGGTTGGATCGTAAGTATGATGTGACGACTTCTCTCCTGAATTGTCGCCAGGCACTCTCTTGTACATCTTTTGAAGTAGCAAATGAGAGGGTGCCTGTGCAAATTGAATTGACGGGTTATTTGTGCTGTGATACTATTAGACCGAATAGTCGGTTTATTTTATGGAGGTTTTTCCAATCGAAGTCAAACGAAGAAAAGATGTTACCCAGATAAAGAAAGACATTGCACGTAATACCAAGGAACTGTTTGCCCAAAAGGGATATAGTGCAACTTCCATGGAAGACATATGTACGATTAACAATCGGAGTAAAGGCAGCATCTATTATCATTTCAAAAGCAAAGAAGAGTTATTCATGTATCTAATCAAGCTTAACAATGAAGATTGGATGAATGCTTGGCTGGACAAAGAATCAGGGTATAAGACCGCCATAGACAAACTTTACGGACTTGCTGACCATTACGTGGATGATTTGGCTAACCCGCTGAATCACGCCATTAACGAGTTTGTCTCGGGTCAGGTCGTCAGTCAAGAGATGCTTGATGAGATGCTTTCCCTGATCCGAATTCCGTATGCGACATACGAGTCCATTATTACTAAAGGGATGGAAGATGGGGAGTTAAAACAGGATGACCCACAGGATGTAATGCACATTATCTACGGTCTGTTTAGCGGATTGACTACACTTTATTACGAGAAGGACCTGACGGATATTCGTCGTATTTACCACAAAGGCATGGCCAGTCTGCTGGCAGGCATTCATCAACGTTAACCATGAAAAGCTGATGTAACGTCAGTTTTTCTTTTGAATATTAATAAACCGGACAGTCGGTTTAAAAGGGGAGATGGAGAATGAACACATTGTTCAGGAACAAAGCTTTTTTAATCGTTACAGGGTCTGATTTGTTGCAAAATCTGGCGATATGGATCCGGAATATGGCGATCCTCTATTATGTGATGGATCAAACTCAGGGAAGTCCAATAGCCGTCTCGCTGATTACCGTACTTGAATATGCCCCGATTTTTGTTTTCTCCATCATTGGCGGTGCACTTGCTGATCGCTGGAATCCCAAACGTACGATGATACTGGGGGATATTCTGAGTGCGTTGTCCATTGTCATGATTATTGCCGTCTTATCTTCCGGGTATTGGCAGATTCTATACGTAGCCACGTTTGTATCCTCTGTCGTTAGCCAGTTTTCTCAACCATCCTCTCTAAAGATTGTGAGGCGAAATGTAAAGGGAGAACATTTGCAATCTGCAATTGCGATTACACAGAGTGGTCAATCGTTGTTTTTAATTCTCGGACCAATCGTCGGAACGTTTATATACACTGCAATGGGAATTCAGGCATCCATGTACGCATTACTCATTCTATTCCTTACCTCTGCGCTTCTACTCACATTTCTGCCTAAAGACGCCACCCAGCGGGAAACAAATACCTCATTATTAGCGGATATCAAAGAGGGCTGGCAATATGTTGCTCGATCTCGCTCGTTAAAAATGCTTAGTCTGGTATTCATCTGTATAGGGCTTTCTGCGGGTCTCATCAGCCCACTTGGAATATTTCTGATCACCCAACGTCTGGGACTTGAAGCAACGTCGTTACAGTTCCTCTCTGGAGCGTCCGGATTAGGTTTATTGATTGGAGGAGGGATTGCGGCTGCTGTAAGTGGCAAGTTGAATCAGACTTTAACTCTAATCGTAGGTGTGCTGTGTCTGGCTGTAGCCACGATGGGGGAAGTGTTATCCAGTTGGTTCTGGCTGACCCTTTTGATCAGCTTCTTGAGCTCAATCAGTTTGGCATTTATCAACGTCATCATCTCCACGTACCTGGTCACCCGGATAGATGAGCACTTGATCGGAAGAGTGAATGGCACCATCACACCTTTATTCATAGGAAGCATGCTTCTTGGATCTTCCATGGCAGGTGTACTGATGAACAGCACATCCATTTTTATTGTCTACGCAATTTCGGTTACCGTGATGATCATGGGTATTGTTCCAGCGATGCGTATTCAATTTCGTAATGATCAGACGGCTCCTGCCAGCCATTTGACTTCGGAAATCTCTTCGAGCCAAACCTAACCAGTGCATTCTCGTGCAACAATAGTTCGTCTATGAAAAACAAGAATGTACAACAAAAAAGCAGCGGGATCATCCCACTGCTTTTTGTATTAGTATTATAACTTTATTGGAAAAGGACGGCGTACTCACCGTATCCTTCTTTTTGCAAGTCTTCTTTGGGTACAAAACGAAGTGCCGCAGAGTTGATGCAATAACGCATTCCACCTGCTTCGGCAGGACCATCGTTGAACAGGTGACCTAGATGGGAATCGCCCTCACGACTTCTCACTTCGGTACGAATCATGAAGTGGCTGAGATCGGTTTTTTCTTTCACGTTGTGGTCACGCAATGGACGTGTGAAGCTCGGCCAGCCGCAGCCGGAGTCGTATTTGTCGGTAGAACTGAACAATGGCTCGCCAGATACGATGTCCACATAGATACCATCACCGTGGTGATCCCAGAATTCGTTATGGAATGCAGGCTCGGTTGCGCTGTTCTGCGTAACTTCATATTGAAGCGGCGTCAAACGCTCTTTCAGCCCGTCTTTATCCACGTTACCGGTCCAGTTGCGTTCGATGAAATCTACACGTCCAGAACCTTTGCTGTAGCGTTTGTAATGGGCAGGGTTCTTCCGGTGATAATTTTGGTGATGTTCTTCCGCTTCATAGAACGGTTTGGCTGGCAAAATCGGAGTGAAGATTGGTTTGTCAAAACGTCCGCTTTGTCCCAGCTCCGCTTTGGAAGCTTCCGCAATCTGGCGCTGTTCTTCACTGTGATAGAAGATGGCCGTCTGATAGGAAGATCCACGGTCATGGAATTGCCCGCCTGTATCCGTAGGATCAATCTGCTGCCAGAACAGTTCAACCAGTTTCTTATAAGGGAAGATGGCAGGGTCAAACGTAATTTGTACAGCCTCTACATGTCCTGTTGTCTCCGAGCAGACCTCTTCATATGTTGGATTCTCGGTATGTCCTCCTGTATAACCCGATACGATCTTATGAATACCGGGCAGTTCTTCAAAGGGGGATACCATACACCAGAAGCATCCGCCTGCAAAAGTTGCTAACTCACTTGAATGTTGTTCCATGCTATAGTCACTCCATTTCTGATGAAGATTTAGCGCTCGTGTTCGAGCTCCAGCAATCTACCGTTTTATTAAACTTGTTACACAAGCATTAGGCTTGCTCTTCTATTATATCCTGAATTGGCAAGCCAACCAAGCCGGAATGAAAACAAGCTGAATCTGAACGGTTTGCGAATTCTAAATTCAGACTTTGTTGCGTGATCGAAAGCGAAATAAGAGCAGAACAATGGCCATGAACACCAGATATGCGGCAAGGATGGCCAGGCTCAGCCAGATGGAGGTTTCAGCTTGTGCACCTGCATAGGCAAATACAAAAATCGCTGGCATTTTCCCAATGGCCGTGGCAAGCATGAAGACCCAGAATGGTGTGTACGTTATACCTGCGTAGATATTAACGGCCATCTGAGGCACGATCGGCAACAGTCGCATCGACATGACACCCATGAACGGATGTGCTTCCATCCATGTGGTAAAACGGTTTAGACCCCGAATGCGTTCGAGGTACGATCTCGCCTGATGTCTGAAGATGGTTCTTGCTCCGCCATACACGAGCATGGCTGCAAGTGTGGTGCCAAGCCAGCATATCCAGGCTGCCGTGGTGGTACCGTAACTGTAACCAAAGGCGATAATAACAAACTTATAAGGAATTACAGGCACAAGAGCAAACAATGTTGCCATGGCGAGTAACAGAGGAATGGACTGATGAAGATCGGTCCAGGCCAGTAGTTCATATCTGTAAATAAACGTGACTCCTGCAAGTAAAACATATAACAGAAGCCATAACCATTTTCGCAAAATCCCAAACGCTCCTTTCAGATCAGGCAGGTCTGGTCGTGTCCCGATCTGTACTGCTGTTCCTCCTCAGTTTACCACGTTCGCCCATTGTCTGAACAATTCGTGCGAAGTCTGCTGCAATCACTGGCAAGTTGCTGTCCGAAGGGTTACACTATAGGACGTGGAAATATAGAACCGAACTGAAGGTGGAATGATCATCATGGAAACAACCCAACGTAAACGAGTTGCAATTATCGGCCTGGGCGATATTGCACGTAAAGTATATTTGCCGCTGTTAACAGCTCATCCGAACGTGGAGATTGTAGGCATTATGAACCGATCTCCGGAGCCGGTCAAAGCCGTTCAGGAGGCGTATCGATTAGAACGGGGAACAACGGATCTGAAAGAACTGTTGTCCTGGGACTTGGATGCGGTGTTTGTACATACAGCAACGGAAGCGCACTTTGACATTGTCATGCAATGTCTGGAACAGGGATTAGCCGTGTACGTAGACAAGCCGTTGTCCTATACGATTCGGGAGTCGGAAGAGATGACTGCTTTTGCCGAGGCACAAGGGCTGCTACTGGCAGTGGGCTTCAACCGCAGATTCGCACCGATGTACCAAAAAGGGAAAGAATGGATGCAGGGTGGAAAAGGTTTTGAATCCTTGACAGTGACCAAACATCGTACAGGCATTCAGGATCGTCCTGCGGCAGAAACCATCTATGATGATCTCATCCATATGCTGGATCTGATGTTGTGGTACTCGGATCATAATGTGGAGTTGCTTCATCAATGGATTCGGAAGAATGATCTGGACAGACTGCTACATGCAACAGGAACGGCCAAGCTGGGCAGAACAGCTTACGGTCGATTCGATATGGTGCGTGAGGCTGGGGCAGACCTGGAGAAGATCGAATTGCATGGTGGTGGACGCTCTGTTGAAGTGGTGAACATGGACACGATCCGCTGCATGGAACAGGGGAGTCTGGAAACCAAAGAAACGTTCGGGAGCTGGGACACCGTGTTAACACGCAGAGGTTTTAGCGGAGCAGTTGATAATTTCCTGGCTTGTCTGGACGCGCCTGATGATTGCCTGATCAGTGCAAGTCACGTCATGGACAGTCATGAACTGGCGGAACAATTGATTCGCAAATAATTGCAGAATACACATACGGAGGAATACAAGTCATGGATGAATATGAAAAGGAACGTAATAAACAGATCGAGGAAGCTGTTGTAGAAACCTATAAACAGGAAGAAGAGATGATGATCCTCGTATTTGCCCAGTGGTGTGTCAATAATGGTTTGGACCCGGAAGAGATGTACCGGCAAGCCTACCCGGATCAGCAAAGCAACGAGCGTTTGCAGCAGGTGCAGAAGCTGATTGTATCCAAGGAGGAAGCCGGTGAGATCCCGGATGATACGGTACTTGGCGTGTTGTCCATGTTTGGCAATGAAGATCTGGCGATGGTTGTATCCGAGGCCATAGCCGCGCGCAAATAAGTTCAACTTACGTATACTAATATGATTACATCTGTTCCCGGTGAATGACGCGGAATTCCTTCGGGGACATGCCGAACCGGGAACGGAATACCCGATGAAAATAGGTATAGTTGTTAAAGCCGGAAGACTCAGACACTTGCTCCAGGGTCATTGGACTGAAAATAATTCGTTCCCTGGCCATGTTCAACCGTACGTCAAGCGTGTATTGCATGATGCTTTTGCCAAACGCTTCTTTGAAGAGATGAACACCCCGTGAGACACTGATGCCAATATGTGTTGCCACATCATCCAGCTTGAATAAAGAGGAAGCGTTTTCTTCAATGTAATTCTTGATCTCATAGGCCACATAATTGGTGTTGGTTATCGTTGGATGCTCCGCGAGCAGACGATCCACTTCGAGACATAAAATTCGCATATAATAACTTGAAATTTCCGGATAAGGATTGGAGATGCGGCGCTGTTCCAGCACGAGTTGTCGAAACAGGACCAAGAGGCTTTCCGTCAGTTCGACTTTGATTCGGGTCGGCCGTTTGTGACGCTTCCACCACTCATCCACCCAGGAACCATTAAAGAAGATGTGATAGTCGCCACTCTCCACCAGTCGTTCTCCCATCGGATTGGTTTCATTGTCAATTCTCAGCTCATAGGGCTCGTCAGGATCAAAAAGAAGCAGATCGCCCGCATCTATCAGGGACATGTCCCCGTCTATGCGTGCACGGCAACGTCCGTCTGTTTGCAGTCTTAACAGGTAGTTCTTCACCCCTTCAGGCTGCACCATAGCGTAGGGTTTACGATGAAATGAAAAGCCTGCTGTAAGAACTTGGCAGGATTGATCTGTCGGCATGGGCATACTCCTTGCAATTTGAAAATTATGACCAGATAGTTCATGTTTCAATCATATTATTCATTTTAATTGAAGCTGAAACGGAATACCATAGTATTAGATTCAAGGAACAGGAAACATCCAACAAAACATATGTATCTCAACCATTCAAACGCAGATTTTAACCATGCGTAAGGAGATGAACGTCACAGTGGAGAAAATGAAAGCAGGCATCATCGGGTGTGGTAACATCAGCGCCATCTACTTGGAAAATCTCAAAAACAACCCGGTCATTGAAGTCGTGGCTGTTGCGGATTTGATTCGTGAACGCGCTCAGGAACGGGCAGATGAATTTAATATCGCAAACGTTTACAATGTAGATGAGTTGCTGCAAAATAACGAAATTGAACTTGTGTTGAACCTTACGGTTCCTGGCAGTCACGCGATGACCGATCTGGCTGCACTCGAAGCAGGCAAACATGTGTATGCCGAGAAGCCGCTGGCCATTTCTCTTGAGGATGGTCGCAAGGTTGTTGAGTTGGCTGAGGAAAAGGGATTGTATGTTGGTTCTGCACCGGACACCTTCCTTGGTTCAGGCATACAGACAGCTCGTAAAGCCATTGAGGATGGGCTGATTGGCAAGCCGGTTGCAGCGACTTCATTCTTCATGGGTGGAGGACCAGAAGCTTGGCATCCTAATCCGGAGTTCTTTTATGTCGCAGGTGGCGGACCGATGTTTGATATGGGACCTTACTACCTGACCGCTCTGATTACGTTGCTTGGACCGATACGCAGAATCAGCGCCTCGGCAGGCATACAGATTGCAGATCGCAAGATTGGCTCTGGGCCGAAGGAAGGTACAGCACTGCAAGTAGAGACGCCTACCCACTTGGCAGGAACCATTGATTTTGCAGAAGGTGCCATTGCAACCATGATTACCAGTTTCGATATTCGCGGAGCTTCGGATCTGCCACGTATTGAAATCTATGGTACAGAAGGTACGCTTAGTGTACCGGATCCCAATTATTTTAACGGGGAAGTGAAGGTTCGCAGATACGGTCAAGACACTTGGGAGACGGTCAAACCAGTCTTCGAAAGTGGACAAAACGAACGAGGCATCGGCGTAACGGAAATGGTTGAATCCATTCGTGCCGGACGGGAACACAAAGCCAGTGGCAAGCTAGCTTATCACGTACTGGAAGCCATGCATTCATTCCAGCGTTCTTCACTTGAAGGCAAGCATGTACATCTGGAGAGCAGCTATGATTCTTTTGCAGTAACTCGCACAGTTCAAACTGAGATTGAAACCGTGGAATCCCACTAGTCTGAGTAAAAAGTGTTCCAAGCTTGATGCTCTTACGGGTGATGCAGAATAACCAGTATTCTTACGTTCAATTTCAGGATAGAAACACTCTCGATTTTCCACACTAATCAAACAGGCATGTGATCTGAACGGTAATTGTATACAGTTCAATATTCATGAATTCAGCAATCATACGATATCTAATCCAGGGAGGAATCGCACTTGAAACTCGGCGTATTTTTGGTACTATTCGGAGGACGTAAATTGGAGGATGCTCTTGATTATGTAGCATCCAAGGGATTAAAAGCAGTAGAGATCGGAACAGGCGGACATCCAGGCAATGCACATTGTAAGCCAGATGAGTTGTTAAGCAATCCTACAGCATTGAAAAACTTCAAAAATGCAGTGGAATCACGCGGTTTGACCATCAGTGCACTCAGCTGTCACGGTAACCCGCTACATCCGCAAAAGGATATTGCCAAAGGATTTCACGATGATTTTGTTAAAACGGTAGAACTGGCTGAGAAGCTGGAAGTACCTGTAGTGAATACATTCTCCGGTTGTCCGGGAGACCATGAGGATGCCAAATATCCCAACTGGCCTGTTGCACCATGGCCGAATGATTTCCAGGAAATCCTGAAGTGGCAGTGGGAGAACAAAGTTATCCCTTACTGGACAGAGTGGGGTAAATTTGCAGCAGATCGTAACGTAAAAGTTGGATTGGAGCTGCACGGTGGATTCTCCGTTCATACTCCAGCAACGTTGCTTAGACTGCGTGAAGCAGCAGGTGAAGTGATCGGAGCCAATCTGGACCCAAGTCACATGTGGTGGCAAGGTATTGATCCGGTTCAGGCAATTCACATCTTGGGACGTGAAGGAGCCATCCATCACTTCCATGCCAAAGATACAACGATTGATCCGGTAAACGTGAACAAACACGGTGTAACGGATATGCAGGACTATACCAATATGCTGGATCGGGCTTGGCAGTTCCGCTCGGTTGGTTATGGACATGATAACAAGACATGGGCAGACATTATGAGTGCCTTGCGTCTGGTCGGATATGATTATGTAGTAAGTATTGAGCACGAAGACGGTCTGATGTCGGTTGAAGAAGGATTCTCTAAAGCCGTGCAAAATCTCCAGCAAGTATTAATCGAAGAACCGCTGGGCGATATGTGGTGGGTTTAGAGTTACACTAGGGGGAAATTGAATATGATCAACGTCACCATTTGGAATGAATTTGTCCATGAGAAAATTCACGATGAAGTAAGGGAAGTCTACCCGGATGGTCTGCATCGAGCACTGGCTGACGGACTTGGCGGCGAAGGCTTTGCTATTCGTACAGCTACACTGGATCAGCCTGAACAGGGATTAAGTGATGAAGTGCTGAATTCCACAGATGTGCTTATATGGTGGGGACATATGGCACATGATCGCGTAAGTGATGAGATCTCACAGAAGGTTGCGCAACGAGTGCTGAACGGCATGGGGATGATTGTGCTCCATTCAGGTCATTTCTCCAAACCATTCAAAGCGCTGATGGGAACAAGCTGCGATCTGAAATGGCGTGTAGCTGACGAGCAGGAAATTGTATGGTGTGTTAACCCATCTCATCCGATTGCGGATGGCATCGAAGGCAAGATTGTATTGGAAAAAGAAGAGATGTACGGTGAATTCTTCGATATTCCAGTGCCGGATGAACTGGTGTTTGTAAGCAACTTCCAGGGTGGGGAAGTATTCCGGAGCGGATGTACGTTCCGGCGTGGTGAAGGTAAAATCTTTTATTTCCGACCAGGTCATGAGACGTATCCGACCTATTACAAACCGGAAATATTAAGAGTAATCAGTAACGCAGTGAAATGGGCATATCCTGCCCGCAGTTTTAAGCCGGAATTTGGCAAGAGTGAACCTGTAAGACCATTTGGTGGCGTGCTGGTTTAATTCATAATTTGCTTCGTGAAAGAGATATATCAGTTCAACTAACATTTACACATCAACGGAGAGGGCAGAAATAACTTGAAGAAGCGGAGCGTGCGCCTTTATCCCCGGATTTTTTTCCTTTAGAAAGAAATCAAAAAAATCTGGGGATAACAGTGATCGGAAAGTTGTTCTGACATTGAAGTGCTAGTGTAGATATTCTTTAGTTGAACTGATATAGATAACGTAAACGCAAGCATATACCCAGGAACCCTTCTCCGAGTCAATGATGACTGTGGCAGTTGGGTTCTTTTTGGGTAAGATAGTACTATGGGGAAGTTATACGATATTTCCCATGGTTACGACGCAGCGTGTAATGTATACTGGGATATATGATCCATTTTGGATATTATGCTTCTAAAATTTAAACTTTTTAGTTGCAGGCGTTTTCTTTGAAGCTTAAATATGTTATTATGAAATATACTAACAAAATGTAAGTTGAGTGATCTCTAAAGAGGTGATTAATGTGGAAGGTCAAGACTTGCGGATGTGTCCGCGTTTTGAGACGGCGTTTTCTTTTTTGGGCAAGCGCTGGAATGGTTTAATTATTCAAACGTTGATGAGTGGTTCGAAGCGATTCAAGGATATCTCCAATCTGATCCCATCCATGAGTGATAAGATGTTATCCGAACGGATGAAAGATCTGGAGGGTGAAGGTATTCTGGTTCGTCACGTCTATCCCGAGACGCCGGTTCGTATTGAATATGAACTGACGGATAAAGGTAGAGCGCTCCAGCCTGTCATGAATCAAATTCAAGACTGGGCTGAGCAGTGGGTTGACTAACGTATAAGCATCACCCGCATTCGTTGCATGAATGACATAGACTCCTGATTTCCGTGGAAATCAGGGGTTTTTGTCTTAAGGATTAGGTGGAGCGGCGTTTTTCTCTTGGGCTATGCACATGTTGTCATGAGTTGTAGTATAATCTATAGAAAATGGCCACAGACGGCCGGAGCGAAGGAGGCCCACTCGTCATGAGAGAAGAAAGCTTATCCCGTGAAGTACGCTACGGCAAGAAAGATATTGCAGAACTTGAGAGCGCATCCATTCAGGTCCATCTAATTTACAAAAAAGCTGCAGAGTTATTCAAGCGCACAGCATATTCCCGATCGGTTAAGGATGATCTTGCCCAATTGAATACGCATTCTGTGAACAGCGATGGTCCGAGATTAGCTCCGGCGGTGCTGCAAAAATGGATTCAAACGTCCAGGGGCTGGAAGTGTATCGGATGTGAGCTGGGGCAACCTGATTCAACGATGTCTCAGATGGAAGAAACTATCCATGGTAAGCAATGGGTTCTGGATGTGGGAGAAGGTCGGCTGGTTCAGGCAGAAATGCTGATTCAGGCGGTTGTCTGGTCTCAATATGAGAAGATTCGAATGTTTGCACCATGGCTTGGTGATGAACCCTTTTATAGCGTGCAGGAATTGGATGTCATTGCCCGTTATATTGTGCCTACCTATTTCTCGGAACGACCTTTGCATGAGCAAGGCAAGGTATTCAAGGTACATCAACAATATGGGCAGATTCCGTTGTATCAGGAGTATGTAGATGCACCTTCATGCTGCGTACAGGTGGATGGTGGATTACTTGAAGGGCGATTGCTGACAGGGGTATATGTGTCTGAGGAGCAGTTCTTCGGACTTAATCCATATCTGAAAGATGGCGATGGAGGACGGACATACATGCAGGCTTGTGTCCAATGATAACGCAACCAATGATAACGTGAAAATAATTTAGATTGGAGAGCCTGTGTGCAGGCTCTCTTTCTTGTACAAGCCTTATTTGGAGGCGGAACCCTATAAAAGTAACGGCTTTGACACTTTTTTTTGCCGAAGGTTGTGCCATAATAGAGGTTATGGACAACAGGGTGAATGATTTTACGCAGGGTGGTGTTACCTACATGATGAAGAAAATCCCCGGTTACATAGGTGTATGTTTGCTCCTACTGGCGATCTTGGCTGGTTGTAGTGAGACACAGCCTTCTGAGCAGCCAATTGTCAAAGAGACAGAAACAGCGAATACAATCACAGTGGCTGTAGATGGCAGTACGTTTTTGCCTGATGCAACAAAGTCCATTAAGCGAGATTTTAGTGAGGGTTTGACAATCAAAAAAGCATTACTCAATAGCGGACTGGTTGATTTTACGGCAGATGGCAAACGGATTCAATCCGTCGGTGAAGTTTCTCTGGATTCTTCGCTTAGCTGGGCTGTCAAATTAAATGGCAAGGATATTGAGCAGGAAGATTGGGACATGGAGCTTCATGCCAAAGATGAAGTGATCATTTACGTGAAAGCCGCTGACAGTGGGGGGGATGGCGTTGCATATCAGACAACGTTACTCAAGGTTAGCGGTGGAAACATTATGCCAACTCTTAATCGTCAATATGCTGGCGTCTATGTTCAGGAGTGCACAGTTCGCGATGTGTTGAAGTCCAGCGGCATTGTAAGAATGTCGGAGAATAACAAATTTGTCGTTTCGGTCGAGAATGTCACGCCTCGTATGAATGAGCGGTGGGTCATTATGGTGAATGACAAAGAATTAATGGAAAATGGTTTGGACATGAAATTGAATCCACGTGATGCGGTAAAGCTTGAATTGACCAACGCATCCTAAGTATACCAAGAAGCCCAATCTCTTTTTAGAGAGATGGGCTTTTTTTCATTGAAATATATAAACAATTTCCGATTGCATAGTCAAATATTAAATACGACAGATCTCGTTCGGGCAAAGCTCACAGTGACAGATCCCTTGCAGCATCTTCAGATCTTTGATGACAATCATGCCATTGTCATATTCAATCCCATCTTTCTTACGCAGGTCGCTTAACATGCGGTTTACACTTTCACGAGTGGCTCCAATCATATTGGACAGATCCGTGTGGGTAATTTTTTTGTGAATAATGACATGCTCTCCATGAGGCTCACCATACGAATTCGACAACCGAATGAGGGTGGAGCAGAGTGCACCCGGTTTGCCGTATAACATGAGATCCCGGAATTTGGTCTGTGTCAACCGGTGGTGGATGCCCATCCATTTCATAAAGTCGATCGCAAAGTCACAATGCTGGCAGATTAACATCTCCAGGTCTTTATGCTCCAGTACACCGATCTCACTATCCTCTAATACTTCCGCAGAGAAGCTGTGTTTAGAGCCAAAGAAGGGATCAGCCTGCCCAATCATATCACCGGATTGATACATGTACATGATCAGTTCCTTGCCTTCATCCGTGGATTTGGTGATCTGGGCACGACCCCGTTTCATATAATAAAGTTTGTCAGAGATATCGCCTTCCCAGTACAGATGTGTACCTTCCGGATAGGTTCTATCTTTCATGGTAACCAACAGATGGTTGAAATTTGCTTCCGAGAAACAGTTGGTATTACCGCGCTTTTCCAGTACAGTTGTTAGTTCTCTCATAAGTCTATCTCCCCTTTGTGTCCATCGGACGACCTTCTGTAATAAGCAGTAGCCTCCGAGGTTCGCCGCAAACCGTTGCCGTCCTGATCAGGGTCATCTCGGCCGGGAAGAAGGACGGTACAAATTGCGGTGGTTCAATTTTTAAGTTCAGTATATACCTAATCTTACCGTTTGAGGGGGAAGGAAAGGGGGCAAAAATGACGAAATTTCAAACATTGTGATAAAATTCACTTTTAATGGGGAGGATGAATTTTACAGCCCTATATTTTAAATAGGAAGTGAAAATGGTCGTATGAAGGACACTACAAAACTTAAATTAAATTTGTTATACTTTGTGAAAAAAATCACATAATTAAGTTTATTGTCATGTTACGATGTGAATGTAAACGAGAGAGACAAACTAATACGAACCTTTAGGAGGATGAGGGAGATGGCTGTAAAGAACGAAGTCGCCCCAGCAAAAGAACCGACAGCAGGTCAGTATATTCAAACGTTAATCGACAAAGCGAATAAAGCACACGCTGCATTCATGAAGATGGACCAGAAGCAGATTGACCGGATTGTGCAAGCGATGGCGCTTGCGGGTCTGGATAAACACATGATGCTCGCTAAGATGGCCGTAGAAGAAACAGGCCGCGGAGTATATGAGGATAAGATCACCAAAAATATATTTGCAACAGAATATGTGTACCACAGCATCAAGTATGACAAAACCGTAGGTGTGATTGAAGATAACGAATATGAGAGCTTCCAGAAAATTGCGGAGCCGGTCGGCATTATTATGGGGATTACACCCGTTACCAATCCAACATCAACGACGATGTTTAAAGCACTGATCTCCATCAAGACGCGTAACCCGATCATCTTTGGTTTCCACCCATCTGCACAGAATTGTAGCCGGGAAGCTGCCAAAATCCTGCTGGAAGCGGCTGTGAAACATGGTGCACCAGCAGATTGTATTCAATGGATTGATGATCCTTCCATGGATCGTACAAACGAACTGATGAATCACAATGATGTGGCTCTCATTCTGGCAACAGGCGGATCAGGCATGGTACGTGCAGCGTACAGCTGTGGTAAACCTGCACTGGGCGTAGGACCGGGTAACGTACCTTGCTTCATCGAGAAAAGCGCGGATATCAATCAGGCAGTAACGGATTTGATCCTGTCGAAGTCTTTCGATAACGGCATGATCTGTGCTTCTGAACAAGCGGTCATCATTGAAGAACCGATCTTTGATCAAGTGAAGAAAAAAATGATTGCGAACGGCTGTTACTTTGTTAACAAAGATGAAGCAGCAAAATTGACAGCGGGTGCGATTAATGCCGAGAAATGTGCGGTGAACCCGGCGATTGTTGGTCAATCTGCGGTAAGCATTGCGAAATTGTGCGGTATTGAAGTTCCAGCAGGCACCAAAATTCTCGTGGCCGAGATTGAAGGGGTAGGTACAAAATTCCCATTGTCGGCTGAGAAATTAAGCCCGGTACTGGCTTGTTACAAAGTTAAAACGGCAGCAGAGGGAATTGAACGTGCAGCAGAAGTGGTTGCTTTTGGCGGCATGGGTCACTCCTCGGTTATCCACTCCACAAATGAAGAAGTGATTGGCAAATTCGCAGATCGTCTGCAAACTGGACGGATTATTGTGAACTCACCATCCACACACGGTGCCATCGGGGATATCTACAACACAAACATGCCGTCATTGACACTGGGATGCGGATCATACGGACGTAACTCGACTTCTTCCAACGTAACCGCTGTGAACTTAATCAATGTGAAAAGGGTGGCTCGCCGTACCGTGAATATGCAATGGTTCAAAGTGCCGAACAAAGTCTATTTCGAAAAAGGGGCAACGCAGTATCTTGCCAAAATGCCTGACATCACACGTGTAGCGATTATTACGGATGCCATGATGGTGAAGCTTGGATATGTTGAAAAGGTAGAACACTATCTGCGTCAACGCCAAATGCCAGTAGCGATCGAAGTATTCTCCGATGTTGAGCCAGATCCATCCACAACAACGGTAGACCGCGGAACCGAAATGATGCGCCGCTTCCAACCAGACTGCATTATCGCACTCGGCGGTGGATCACCGATGGATGCTGCCAAAGCCATGTGGTTGTTCTATGAATACCCAGACACGGACTTCAACGACCTGAAACAAAAATTCATGGATATCCGCAAACGGATCTACAAATATCCACGTCTCGGCGTAAAAGCGAAATTTGTAGCGATTCCAACCACATCCGGTACAGGTTCTGAAGTGACCTCGTTCGCTGTTATCACAGACAAAAATCAAGGTAACACCAAATATCCATTGGCCGACTATGAGCTGACACCAGACGTAGCAATTGTTGATCCGGAGTTTGTATACTCCCTGCCTAAAACAGCTGTTGCCGATACAGGTATGGACGTACTGACGCATGCGATTGAAGCTTATGTATCTGTTATGGCAAATGATTACACGGACGGACTTGCGATCAAAGCCATTCAACTGGTGTTCCAATACCTGGAGCAATCGGCACTGCAAGGAGATAAACTGGCACGTGAGAAAATGCATAATGCTTCCACGATTGCAGGTATGGCGTTTGCCAACGCATTCCTGGGCATTAACCACAGCTTGGCGCACAAATGGGGCGGTCAGTATCACACCGCACACGGACGCACCAATGCGATTCTGATGCCACACGTCATTCGTTACAACGCGAAAAAACCGACCAAATTTGCATCATTCCCGAAATATTCGCACTTTGTAGCGGATGAGCGGTATGCCGAAATCGCCCGCATCTTGGGATTGCCTGCTCGTACGACAGAAGAAGGCGTAACCAGTCTCATCAACGCCATTCGTAACCTGAACAAAACATTAGGCATTGAAGAATCGTTCCAGGAAATCGGCTTTGATGCCAAAGACTTTGAAGCACATGTAGATTATCTGGCAGACCGTGCCTTCGAAGACCAATGTACAACCGCCAATCCGAAGTTACCGCTGGTAACTGAACTGGCTGATGTATACCGCAACGCTTTCTACGGAAAGTTTGAATAATAAACTTAGAACGACGCGTGCCTTACGGCAAGAAGATCAGGGTTCCCCAAATGGGGAGCCCCGATTGCCGTCTTTCACACAATAACGAGAGGGCAGAAAAACAGAAGAGCAAAGCATCTGTTTTTCAGGGGTTATTCTAAGATTTGGTTTGCTCCGAGCATAGAGGAGCAAAGGGTTCTAGAGAGGTTACACGGAATCCGTGACGTGGCTGTTTGAGCCAGATGTTCACACAATAACGAGAGGGCAGAAAAACAGAAGAGCGAGCATCTGTTTTTCAGGTTTTATTCTAAGATTTAATTTGCTCCGAGCATAGAGGAGTAAAAGGTTCTATAGAGGTACACGGAATCCGTGAGGTGGCTGTTTGAGCCAGATGTTCACACAATAACGGAGTGGGCAGAAAAACAGCAGAGCAAAGCATCTGTTTTTCAGGAGTATTTTAAGATTTGGTTTGCTCCGAGCGTAGAGGAGCAAAGGGGTTCTCAAAGAGGTTACACGGAACCCGTGATGGGGCCGTTTGAACGAACCCTTTACACGACAACGGAGGGGCAGAAATAACCTGAAAAAGCGAAGCGTTCGCCTTTATCCCCGGATTTTCCCTTTTCAAAAGGGAATCAAAAAAATCTGGGGATAACAGCGATTGGAAGGTTGTTCTGCCACGCAGTGATCCTGTGTAAAGTTTCAATTTCAATGGGACACAGCGCAGGTGGAGTGAGTTAGTTCACTGACTTTGTGACAAAAATCACAGATGATGAAAGCCCCAAGTCGTATACTGAAAATGTAAGAAAAACATTCATCCCGCGGTTCCGGTTCCCAAGTAGAGAGAACATGTTCCGGTTTATGTGAAACAATTCACATTAATCGCGGCTCTGGGCACACAATGCTACGAATGAAGCAAGATGTTATGTGTCCAGAAATCCAAATTAGTGGAGGGATTACGATGTCGGTGATTGAAAAAGATGTCAAACAACAAACAGGCTGGAGAAACTTTACCAAAGGAACATGGACCAAATCCGTAGATGTGAATGATTTTCTGGCACACAACTTGTCTCCGTATTACGGTGACGAAGCATTTCTCGCAGGTGCAACCCAGAATACCAAAGAATTGTGGGATATCGTATCTGATCTGACCAAAAAAGAACGGGATAACGGCGGTGTCCTTGACGTTGATGTAAACACACCAGCGACTATTGTTTCTCACCAACCCGGTTATCTGGATCAATCCAAAGAGCAGATTGTCGGCGTTCAGACCGATGCTCCGTTCAAACGTTCCATTCAACCAACAGGCGGAATCCGGATGATGATTGATGCATGTGAAGCGTATGGCTTCGAATTGCCTCAAGGCGTCATTGATATATTTACAAACATTCGCAAAACACACAACCAAGGTGTATTCGATGCTTATACTTCCGATATGCGTGCAGCACGTAAAGCAGGGATTATTACAGGTCTGCCAGATGCTTACGGCCGTGGCCGGATTATCGGTGACTATCGTCGTGTAGCTTTGTACGGGGTAGACTTCTTGATTCGTAACAAAAAAGGTGAACTGAATGCACTCGAAGTTGATGTTATCGATGAAGATGTGATTCGTCTGCGGGAAGAATTGTCTGAGCAGATTCGTGCATTGCAAGAATTAAAACAATTGGGCGATATGCACGGGTTCGATATTTCCTTGCCAGCGACAACAGCAAAAGAAGCATTCCAATGGTTGTACTTCGGTTATCTCGCTGCGATCAAAGAACAAAACGGTGCTGCGATGTCACTGGGACGTGTATCTTCTTTCCTGGATATCTACATTGAACGTGACCTGCAAGAAGGCATTCTGTCCGAAGAACAGGCTCAGGAATTGGTTGACCATTTTGTAATGAAACTGCGGATTGTCAAATTCCTGCGTACACCGGATTACAACGAACTGTTCAGTGGAGATCCAACATGGGTGACTGAGTCCATCGGTGGCATGTCTGTGAATGGTGAAACACGCGTAACCAAAAACAGCTTCCGTTTCCTGCATACACTGCACAACTTGGGTCCTGCACCAGAACCGAACTTGACTGTTCTCTGGTCAACGAAACTTCCAGAAGCTTTCAAAGATTATTGCAGCAAAGTATCCATCGAAACCAGCTCAATCCAGTATGAAAATGATGATCTGATGCGTCCGATCTACGGTGACGATTACGGTATTGCATGCTGTGTGTCGGCTATGAAGATCGGGAAACAAATGCAATTCTTCGGTGCTCGTGCCAACCTGGCTAAAGCTCTCCTGTATGCGATCAACGGTGGTCGTGACGAGAAATCCGGAGCACAAGTTGGACCTGAGTATCCTGCCATCACTAGCAAAGTACTGGATTACAATGAGGTTATGAAACGCTTCAAACCAATGATGGAGTGGCTGGCGAAGCTGTACATGAACACCCTCAACGTCATTCACTACATGCACGATAAATACAGCTATGAACGTATCGAGATGGCATTGCATGACCGTGACATTGTACGTACGATGGCTTGTGGTATCGCTGGTTTGTCGGTTACAGCAGATTCACTGAGTGCAATCAAATATGCCAAAGTAAAACCAATTCGTAACGAACAAGGCATCGCAGTTGATTTCGAAATCGAAGGAGACTTCCCTTGTTACGGTAACAATGAAGACAGCGTAGACAGCATTGCTGTTGAACTGGTCGAGAACTTCATGGGCATGATTCGCAAACACAAAGCTTACCGTAACGCAGTTCCAACACAATCCGTTCTGACGATCACTTCCAACGTGGTATACGGTAAGAAAACAGGGACTACACCGGATGGTCGTAAAGCAGGTGAACCATTTGCTCCAGGCGCAAACCCAATGCATGGTCGTGACAAAAAAGGTGCACTGGCATCCCTTGGCTCTGTAGCCAAATTGCCTTATGAACACAGTCTTGACGGGATTTCCAATACCTTCTCCATCGTGCCAAAAGCATTGGGTAAAGAGGAGACTACACGTAAATCCAATCTGACTGCGATGATGGATGGTTACTTCGGTCAAAACGCTCATCACCTGAACGTTAACGTATTTGATCGTCAGCAATTGATTGATGCGATGGATCACCCGGAAAACTATCCACAATTGACTATACGGGTATCCGGATATGCGGTTAACTTCATTAAACTGACTCGTGAACAACAGTTGGATGTCATCAACCGTACGTTCCATGGCTCGATGTAATTAATTTGCAAGTAGAAGACCGCTAGAGCAAGATATTCCAAATCATATTAAACGCACAGCGGATGCGGATACAGAAAGGAAGAGGCAGCATGGTTAACGGACATATTCATTCACTCGAAACTTTCGGGACGGTTGACGGCCCAGGCATCCGCTTTGTGCTTTTTATGCAAGGATGTCTACTCAAATGTCAGTATTGCCACAACCCTGATACATGGGCGCTGGATGGTGGAAAAGAAATGACGCTAGAGGAGGTACTGGCTGAAATTGAGCCGTATCTATCCTACTACCGCAGCTCTGGAGGCGGACTCACGATATCTGGCGGAGAACCAACGTTACAGGCTCACTTTGTAGCCGAAATCTTCAAGGAAGTAAAGCGGCGTTGGGGATTGCATACGACGCTGGACAGCAATGGGTTTAACGAACCGGAGCGGATTCACGATCTGTTGGATCACACAGACCTGGTACTGCTGGACCTCAAACATATTGATGATGAGAAACACATCAAGTTGACAGGCAAATCCAACGAGAGAACGTTGAAAACGGCCAAGTGGTTATCGGAGCAAGGTCGGAAAATGTGGATACGTCACGTGTATGTGCCTGGCATTCATAACGAGGAAGAGGATCTGCTTAACCTCGGACGGTTTATTGGAACATTGAATG
This sequence comes from Paenibacillus sp. FSL L8-0435, assembly GCF_037965655.1. Classification (NCBI taxonomy): domain Bacteria; kingdom Bacillati; phylum Bacillota; class Bacilli; order Caryophanales; family Paenibacillaceae; genus Paenibacillus; species Paenibacillus sp. FSL L8-0435. Next base: position 4,634,895 of record NZ_CP150185.1, on the reverse strand, counting down.
GCGTCGAAAAGTTCGAAATTCTTCCATACCATCAGATGGGGATCTACAAATGGGAAGCGCTCGGTAAAGTATATCCACTGGATGGAGTTCCTTCACCAAGTGAAGAAGAAGTGGAGCGGGCGTATCGCCTGATCGAACAAGGTCGCCAGGAAACGGCTGGCGTGGCTTGTTCAGGTAAGTAACTACAGTTATATACAGGATCTATATAATTTGAACTAATTTTTTACACGAGAACGAAGAGGACAGAAATAAGCTGAAGAAGCGGAGCGTTCGCCTTTATCCCCAGATTTTCACCTTTGTATAAGTGAATTAAAAATAATCTGGGGATAACAGCGATCGGAAGGTTGTTCTGTCATCGGAGTGGCAAGTGTAATTATTTTTAAGTTCAACTTATATTTCAACCCAAGCAGTCCTTGCGAACATGTTTCGCAGGGGCTGTTTTTTGCTGTTATCCATTGTAAATGCAAGATTATTGGTCCAGTGAAGGATTTTATCCCTCCATTGATGAATTGTCATCCTTACGATGTAAGCTCCGGCTTTTTATAATCAGAGTGTAAAGCCAAAAGCTCAATATCTTGAGGAGGGTCAACCAGATGAAAAAAAGAATGACATTACTGCTTTCATTATTGCTTATCACTTCATGGACTTTGGCGGGATGTGCAAGCTCAAGTAACGAGCCACAGCAAGGCGCAGGCAATACACCTATGGAGGAGACAAGTAAGGAACCGATTGAGATGCTTCTCCGCCACACTCAAGTAGGGGCTGACAAACAGAAACGACTGGCCATCCTGCAGGATGTTGTGGACAAAGTTGAAGGTGAAATACCCAACCTGACTTTTACGCTGGATGGTGTCGAATCCGATGTGAATCGGAAGGAGAAGCTTCGTGGAGAGATGGCGGCAGGCAACCCGCCGGATATATTTGAACTGTTTGGCAGCCCGGATTCCAAAGTTTATGCCAAAGAAGGTATGCTGCTTGATCTGACTCCGATCCTGCAAGAGCTGGGCATTCAAGACCAGTTCACATCCCTTGAACCATTTACGTATGAAGGCCAGGTATATGGATTGCCGATTGGCGGTTCGGGCGAAGGTTTTTTCTACAATAAAGAGTACTTTGAACAAAAAGGATGGAAAGCCCCAACCACCATGGCTGAACTGGACAATATACTGGCCGAGATCAAGGCCGATGGCAAAGTGCCGCTTGCTTCTGCATCCAAGGCAGGCTGGGTACCGCTCATGTTAACCAATCATCTGTGGTCCCGGTATGCCGGGCCGGAGATTACTGCAAAGTTTGCAACAGGTGAAGCGAAATGGACCGACCCGGGTGTCGTGCAAGGTTTTGCCAAGCATAAGGAATGGGTCGATAAGGGTTACTTCAAAAAAGGTGAGCTGGGCTTCGAGTATGCCGAATATACCACGCAATTTACGAGCGGCGAAGCAATATTAATGTATGACGGAACATGGAAATCATCTGTATTCAAGGAAGGTCAGAGTGGCGAATCACTCATTGGCAAGGTTGGATTCTTCAATATGCCTCCGGTAGAGAACGGAGCAGGCGATCAGACGTCATTGATGCGTGATGTGAACAATGGATACGGTTTCTCCGCATCCGTGGCAGACGATCCGCAGAAGCTGGAAGCAGTGAAAGCTTTTATCAAAAATTTCTACAATGAAGATATGCAGATCCGCGGCCTTGTGGAAGACGGTGTGTTGCCGGCCATGAAGCTGGATGAGAAAGTGCTGACAGATAGCATTACCGATGATCTGATGAAAGAAATTGTGGCCGTGCTTAATGCGTCCAAGACGTCGTTCCCGGCATTTGATGCACTCGTTCAGGCCGATGTGACGACAGAGATCAGCAATCTGCAAATCCAGAAGTTGATTGGTGGTCAGACCACGCCAGAGAAAATGGCAGAAGAGCTGCAAAAGGTGCAAGAGGAAGCAAACGCTTCCGTGGAATAAACCAATTCAAGTCGAAACTGCGATCGTTGAAGTGACTGAAGGAGGCTGACTATGAATACTTCACTCCGCAGCCCGTTAATCTATACGTTGTTTGTAATGCCAGCCCTAATTCTGTTTGTGATGTTCTTTCTATACCCTATCGGTAGCTCTCTGTATTACAGTCTGACGAGTTGGAATGGGGTATCGGCTGAGCCACGTTTTGTGGGTTTATCCAACTATGTGAAGGCACTGACCGATGAACGGTTCTGGATATCCACACGGAATAACGGCTTTTTCATCGGATTTTCGGTACTGATTCAGGTACCCCTGATCGTCCTGTTTTCACTTCTGATTGCCAATGTGAAAAGGCTAAAAGGTCTGTATAAAACAGCTGTTTTTTTACCATCCATTATGTCGACAGCCGTTATCGGTATCTTATGGGGATTCATCTATGAGCCCAATATCGGACTATTAAACAAAATGCTTCATGTGCTGGGAATCGATCCAATCTACTGGTTATCAGATAACCGATTTGCCATGTTGTCCATTTTGGTGACCAATGCCTGGCAGTGGACGGGATTTTACATTGTCATGGTGCTGGCCGCCATACTGGCGATTCCCCGTGATCTGGATGAAGCGGCCGCCATTGATGGGGCAACGGCGGTACAACGAGCAATGCGAATTACGTTGCCGCTGATTCGGCCGATCATTTCGGTGGTGATCATGTTGTCCATCGCAGGTGCCATGAAAGCAGCCGACATCGTGATTGTCATGACCAAAGGTGGGCCCGCCGGGTCCACCGAGGTTCTGGCAACATACATGATCAAATATGCGATTACCAACTTCAAATATGGTTATGGCAATACCATTGCAGTGCTGATCTTTGCTCTGACGCTTGTGCTCACTGCGGTGTATCAACTGCTGGTGGCGAGGCGGGGCGAGAAGGTGGAATATTGATGGCAAAAAGCATAAAAAGCAGTATACCTCATGTGTTGTTAATGTTGTATTTGATCGCGATTTTGTTTCCCTTTTTATTTGTAATTTTCTCTTCCTTCAAGCAGGATAACAATGAAATCGCCCTGAATCCATTCGGTCTGCCTACTACATGGGAGTTTAACAATTACGTAGAGGCTTGGGTGAATGCCAAGATTGGTACGTATTTCTGGAACAGCCTGTACATTTCGGTTTTATCGTCGGCGTGTACGATTGCCCTCGGCGCCATGTTTGCTTTTGCCGTAACCCGGATGAGACACCGGAGATGGAGCCTGTTTCTGTACAGTTTAATTCTGGCGGGTATGCTTATTCCTAACAATGCACTTATGCTGCCGATCTATCTGCTTGTTCGCAAAATGGGCATATTGGATACGCATCTGGCATTGATCGTGCCCTATGTGGCCAATGCGATCCCGTTTACAATTATTATCCTGGCGGCTTTTATGCGTTCTCTGCCTGGAGAAATTGAGGAAGCGGCTGTCATGGACGGCTTGAGGGCCCCGGGTATCTTTGCTAAAATAGTGATACCTCTTACCGTTCCGGCTATTGTTACCGTTTTTATCGTTAATTTCCTCGGCAACTGGAACGAATTTTTACTCGCCAACTATTTCTTATCCACCGATAAATTGCGTACGCTGCCAGTGGGCATGGTTCAGTTTCGGGATCAATATCAGATGAACTATGCCCAGATGTCGGCAGGTATTGTATACAGCGTTGTACCTGTACTTGTGATCTACGCTATACTCCAGGAGAAAATTATAGAAGGAGTAACTGCAGGTGGTGTCAAAGGTTAATACCATGAACCAGTGAATAGGGAGAACGGGATATGAACTTGCGAATGAAGCTGGCCTTGGCATTTCTGCTGCTGATTATTGTACCGATGTGTGCGCTGGGCATTGGCATGTTTCTGGTCACATCACATACGATTGAGAAAAAATACAATCAACAGGCCGAGTATGCGCTTCAGGCCATCAGCTACAATATCGAGAATGTATTTCAGCAGATTAACAATGTGACCGATAATGGGATAGCGACCTCGGTTTTTCAAATGGCGTTGAACGCCAAAGATCCGACCAAGCAGGATCTGGGGACCGGTAATCAGTTATCCCTGAATGCCAGCCAGCGCAATTTCCGTTCCCTTCTATATAATTATCCGTTCATCAGTTATGCCTTTTTATATGATTTGCGTTCGTCCGAGAACAACCAGATTGTCTCCATCTTCACCAAAGAAAATTTTCAAGCCCTTCCTTTTCAGCAATTCAAAGTGCATCCCTTATTTAACGAAATTCAGCAACTTAATGGTGTGCCCAAATGGCTCGCACCTCTGGAATATCCCGAATTAACCGGGGGAGAGCCTGTCTTCACCCAGATCAGACTGATCAAAGAACTCAGTTATTTTCAAAATATCGGCGTGCTTGTTGTTCAGATCAAAAAAGGAGAGATCGACCGGATCTTCCGTCACCTGCAAATCAGCGATTCGGCACAGGATACATCATTCCTGTTAATTAATGAAGAAGGACTGATCGTTTATGATCCTGCAGGGATTTACAACGGTGAGAACATGCAAAACCTTGGTGCTGAATCCGGAAGGTACGGTCCCGGTTTTAGCAGTGTCAGAACGGTCTTTGACGGCAAGGAGAGCATCCTTTCGCAATATCATCTGAAGAACTATAACTGGAGCCTCGTCAGTGTGACTTCATGGGAAGCTTTATCTGCGGAAACCAATGCCTTTGCCGGTTGGTCTGTCATCATTATTCTGTTATGTCTGCTCGCAGCAATGATCTTTAATCTTTTTTTCATGAATCGCATTACGGGGAACATTGCTGTACTTGTAAGGTTTATGCGTCGTGTGGATGATGGTGATTTTAATGCAAGGGTGGAAGGAAAAGGGTTCGATGAAATGCAGCTGCTTGCGCAAGGGTTCAATGAACTATTGGATCGGATCGGGGGATTATTCCGTCGTGTTCGTGCAGAGCAAGAGCAGAAGGCCCAAGCGGAACTACGTGTATTACAGGCCCAGATCAAACCTCATTTTCTGTTTAACACATTGGAATCCATTAATGGATTAGCGCTGCGTGGGGAGGGCCGTAAAGTAAGCGAGATGGTGACCAGACTTGGCAATATGCTTCGTATCAGCATTCAGGATCAGGAGGAGATTCCGCTGGGTGAGGAAATCAGACATTTGCAAAGTTATCTGGAGATTCAACAGTACAGGTTCAGTGATTTGTTCACCTATGAGATTGACATTCCACCCCATCTATACAGCTCAATCCTGCTCAAGCTTACCCTCCAGCCTCTGGTGGAAAATAGCATTCAACACGGGTTTGAGGGGATCACCTATCCAGGTGTACTACGGATAAGCGCATATGCAGAACGGGATTATCTGGTGTTATGTGTTGAGGATAATGGGATCGGTATTCCCCAGGAAATGCTCGCACGATTTGAGTATATGGCAGAAGATCCGCCGGAAGATATGCTCGCGGAAGGGGCGGAATCATTGTCGTCCATAACGGAACGCAGGGGATTGGGATTACGAAGTGTGGCAGATCGAATTCGTATTCAATACGGGGCCGGGTATGGCATATTTATATGTTCAGCACCGGGGTATGGCACAGTTATTCGATGTATCATTCCATTATATGAGCAGGAGGAAGCCGGATGAATCTGACTGCAATGCTGGTTGACGATGAGCTGCCGATTTTGGAGAATCTGAACTACATTTTACCCTGGGAAGAGATGGGGATTGAAATCACAGGTACAGCGAGAAGTGGTGTAGAAGCGCTGGGGAAAGTAACAGAAAGTCATCCAGACATTCTCTTGTGTGATATTCGGATGCCGTCTATGGATGGATTGGAACTTATTCGTTTACTGCGAGAGCAGGGTGAAACGTGTGAGATTATTTTGCTGACCGGTTATCAGCAGTTTGAATATGCTCGAACCGCTATCAAGTATAACGTACATGAATACATATGTAAGCCAATTGATTATTTGAATCTGGAACATAAACTGCGTGAGCTTGCCGGGCAGATCCAGAAGAGACGTCTGGAAAACGAATCGCAACGTTATCGCAACCAAGAGATGGAAAGCTGGATCAGACACAAACAGTTGATTGACCTGTTGCGAGGAGAAGCACCATTGAAGGTTGCCTATCCTGCCTCTGTTCCTGAATTCATAACAACTACTGCACCGTATACGTTGCTGCTGGTGGATGCAGTCGGTTATTTTCGCCATTCGATCGGCTGGTCCGAACTTCAGCATCAACGATGGCATGAGACCGTAAGTTCCACACTTAGGGAAGTAGCGGAGAGAATTAGGGGGAACTGTCAGATTCTTTCGACTCGCAAAGGGGAGTGGTGCATCCTGCTGGAGGCATCGGGGGAGTGGAAACGTCGCTCAGAGGATCTGGCCCATCAACTGTGTCTCGAATTAAATGAGTTATTATCCCTGGATTCAAATGTGAAGGTTAGGGTTGTTCAGGATGCTGTGCCCGTGAACTTGGAAAGTCAAATTCTGGAGCGATTCCGGCATTGTCAAAAAATACTGATGTCCCATTCGGAAAGTGAAGACGGGGTGTTAAAGGCGAGTTGTCCCGAAAACACATTATCGTATGATCATACGGCCTCCAAAGGGGCTAACTCATGGATTACAAGAGAAGATCTGGAGCTTGTTACTCGGTGGATTCGGCAAGGGAACAAGAAGGGGTTACGTGATGTATTGGATCGGCTTAAACAGCGAATGGGGAATTCAGGACAATCCTTCAACAGGATAGATGAAACCAATCTTCGGTTTATGCTTGTACACATGCTTCGGGAACTGCGTGAAGTACAGGCCCTCGCTGAAGATCACGAAGTGAATTATTGGAATGCACTGCAAGGGGCTGTATCCATGAGGGAACTCCTTGAACTTGCAGAGGTTGTTACCCATGCCTGTCAGGGCAAACAAACGCAGCCACGTCCTTCTGTATCGGAACTGATCCTGTCTGCATGTGAGTATATGGATGCACGGCTGCAACAGGACTTGGGAATAGATGAAGTCTCAGATTGGCTCGGAATCAGCCCGGGTTACTTTTGCCAGCTATTTAAAACTCAAATGGGTGTTACTTTTGTAGAATACATGACGCAGAAACGGATGGAAAGTGCTGCTTTATTGTTGAGTACAACCGAATGGAGCATTACAGCGATTGGGGAAGCCACAGGGTTCAAGGAGCGCCGTTACTTCTCCAAGGTGTTTCATAAACACTTCCACATGAAACCCTCCGAGTACAGGCAGAGTAAAAGATTGGGTTCGTAGTGGCAAGGGAAACGGGAGGAGAGGTCAAATGAAACTCTTGAATGATCTGACATTGGAGCAAAAGGTAGGCCAATTGTTGATGTGTGGATTTCACAGTCAGCACGCAGATGAACAGATTACTCGCTTAATCCGTGACTATCACGTCGGAGGTGTCATTTATTTCCGGCGCAATGTCGAAAGTGTAGATCAATTGACACGGCTGTCCGCTGAACTGCAAGATATGGCTGCTGAAGCGGGGGTCCTACCACTCATGATTTCGGTGGACCAGGAAGGTGGCATGGTTGCACGGATTGACAAAGAGGGAATGACCCAAGTGCCGGGTAATATGGCACTTGGTGCGACAGGCAATCCGGAATATACCCTAGAGTGTGCTCAAATTCTGGGTCGTGAGCTAAAAAGCATTGGTATTGATATGAACCTTGCGCCAGTGGTCGACGTGAATAACAACCCGCTTAACCCGGTTATCGGTGTGCGTTCGTATGGTGAACATGCTGAAAGTGTGGCCGCTCATGGCGTAGCAGCCATCACCGGATATCAATCACAGGGCATAGCTGCTACTGCCAAACATTTTCCGGGACACGGAGATACCGCCGTAGATTCTCATCTTGGTATGGTTACGGTACCTCATGATCGAAACAGGCTGGAACAGATGGAGTTGTTACCGTTCCGCAAGGCGATTGAGGCCGGAGTTGATGCTATTATGACAGCTCATGTGATGTTCCCTTCGATTGAGCCCGAGCCCATTCCGGCAACATTGTCACATAAGGTGTTAACGGGTCTGCTACGTGAGGAAATGGGTTTTGAAGGCATTATTATTACAGACTGTCTTGAAATGCATGCGATATCCAAGCCATATGGGGTAGCTGAAGCTGCCGTTCGTGCTGTGGAAGCAGGAGCAGATCTGATTCTGGTGAGTCATACCTTACAAGATCAGGTTGCTGCGCTGGAAGCCATTGTGGAAGCAGTTCGAACGGGGCGCATTTCGGAAGAGGTTATTCATCAGGCGGTTGAACGCATTATGACATGGAAAAGAAAGCGCTGTGGGCAGCAGAATGATCATCTTGTTTCGCCGAAAGCGAGTGAAACGGTCGAAGCAAGCGATGTTGAACCTGTTAATTGCACTGAATCCACTAAACCGACTGAGCCCAACGAATTGACGTTGTTCAAGATTTCTTCAAGCAGTATTACCATCGTTCATAATGATGGGCTGCTGCCGTTGATCCCAGAGAAGGACGTATATGTCATCTGGCCTGAGGTTGTGCAACGGACAGAGGTGGATGAACCATGGTCCCATACAGAATCGCTGGGTATGGCGTTATCGCAGCTGCGAGGCAGAGTTCGTGAGCACAAAATTACTACTCAGCCCACTTTTGATGAAGCAGATCGGATATTGGCGGATGTGTCGAATAGTGAACAAGTTATCGTATGTACGTACACATCGGCAGGTCATCTTCCGAAAGGGCAACAGTATTTGGTTGAAAAGCTTAGTAAGAATCATTCGCTGATTGTAATTGCTTTGCGCAATCCATATGATCTGCTGGAGATTTCGAGGCCGGGAAGTTATGTGTGTACGTATGAAAATACAACTGCAGTTGTTCGGGCCCTGTCCCATGTGTTAACCGGTGGACTGCAGCCAACAGGAAGTCTGCCTGTCCGTTTGCGCTAGGCCTATTCAATCCTTACATCTCTCTGCGATATGGTGCTGATTGACCATCTCCTGGAGAGATTTTTTTGTTGGGATTTTCTATTGGTTAATTTTGGGATATGAATGCCAAAAAGATAATGGATAGATAACTATTTTCATAGTATTTTCCTTCTATTAAAAGTTTACAATTCTCCTCTTAACTTTTTAGCAACTTTTCCCGGTTCCAAGCGTCTAATAATATGACTTTTTGAGGGGGATATTTATAAAATGGGAGCAGAAGGAGCCAAAGACAAAGAATGAATTTGAAGAAGAAATTGTCCATACTTACCGCTTTTGCTGTGTTTCAGGCGTTTGCAGTGATTCCTGCCAATGCACAATCAGCAGATCAGAGCGATACTACATCAGTGAATACAGCCAAAGTTAAATCCGTGGAGGTTGTGAAGAAAGAACAAACCATCGTGGAATCCGAAGTGAAATCCGGAACAAACACGCCAACATCAAATAATGAAACAACTGAAGAAGTGAACCCTGATACAGATGTTCCTACAGGAACAGACGCGACTCCTGTTGAGCCGGTAATTGAACCTACGGACGAAGAAGGTACAGCTGAGGAAACACCAGCACCTGCACCAGTAGAAGTGGAGCAACCATCTACAGGCGGTTCATCTGTTGCTGGAGGCGGGGGTGGAGACCTCACTCTTTATATGAACAGTAATAAAATGATGCAAGATGGCAAAACATATCTTGCTGGACAGCCAATGGCTGTTAAAAATGGTGTATCCTATGTAGCGATCCGTGCTCTCGTTGATCGGGTTGGCTATGATGTCAAATATGATAACACAACCAAAGAAACGATCATTGTTAGTGGTGAAGATGAGCTGCGTTTCAAAACAAACAGCACAATCTATACCGTTAATGGTGTATCCAGAACGATGAAGGGCGCGGCTTATCAACAAAAAAATACGTTCATGGTGCCGTTGACTTCAATTACACAGGCTCTGGACATTACGTATAAAGTAAATCAAACTGCCAAAACGGTTGTATTGAATCTGAGTACCAAACCGGTGGCGAGCTTCACGGTACAAAAAGAGGTTTTTGCCGGAGACCAGGTTACCTACACAACCAGATCCAGCTCTCCCAAGGGACTCAGCATTGTAGATGAACGTTGGACAGGCCGTCAGGATTCATTCGACCAACCAGGTGTATACACAGTAACCTATGCGGTCCAGGATTCAAGTGGTCAATGGAGTGATCCGTATTCGGTTACGATTAAGGTTGAAAGACCCAATCTGCCACCTGTCGCAATGTTTACGACAGATAAAGAAGAATACAAAATGGGTGAGAAAATCACTTATATTGATCAAAGTACAGATGATGAGAACGCAATTGTAAAAACAGAATGGGATAACAATGCACTTGCATTCTTTGTTCCAGGACCGAAGACCGTAACGATTACAGTTACCGATAAACATGGTGCTAGCGATAGCTATACCAAGATGATCAATATTACGGGAGAAACACTTTATAGTGTGACTGACTTCAATCAATTGTTCACACCAGTCGGTGAAAAGTTCACTTTTGATGGTGGTGGAGTACCGGCATTGGAGAAAGTTCCTTTCACGTATTATGATGAACCAAGTCTGCTGATCCGCAGTAACAGCCCGGAAACCGTGAATACAGAAGGCATTGTGTACAAGGAATCTTCCTTTGGACAGACACGCTTCATGATTCACCATGTGAACAACACGGGCAAAAACGTGAAAATGTATGTTGTAGCGACAAACAACAATGCATACACGGCATCCATTGACCAGCAAAACATGGGTTTTGCAGGACCGTCTCCTTTTGCAACGGTAGCAGGAAAGCTGTCGATTGACCGTTGGTTCCAGTCCATGCAGAATGGTACCGGACAAAAGAAAGTGTACATCCAGCCAGGAGAAAGCAAGCTGATTCTCAATGATCTGAGCGTTCTTCCGATGAAACAGGGACAAGTCATTTCCTTGTATTCGGATGTATTCAGTGACTATGAACTGGATTACAACATTATCATGATCGAAGAAAACAAGGACCCGATGGAAGTGTTGTCGAGCCTCCCGGTTCTGGATCGTGATGGTGTTCACAACCGCGGAACGTACCCGAATGCAACACGGATCATTACGTATGATCAGGAAATAGGATCGAAGCCTGCACGTCTTCCACTTGGAGACAATGCAAGTGATCCAAACCTCGTGGGAACGGACCCTATGGCCTTCACAGAAGCTTCCAACGCAGGTAACTTCGGTGTATTGTACAAAATTACATTGAATAATGTTGCTCCGCGCACGTTGATTTCATTCAACCCTCGTGGAGGCAGATATTCAGGTGTGGCACTCGTGAATGGACAGGTCGTTCAGATTTCCACAGGTAAATCTGTAACTGCACCTAATGAGCAAAGCGTAATGTATCGCACAGGTTCGTACGGCGAGAGTGTAACTATTCTCTTCTCGGCGGCACCAGGAAGTAACTTGCCTGTTAACCTGCTGTTCACGCCGCTTCCGGCTGAAAAGTAATATCATGAACATGCACGGACGGTTTGGAGTGAAAGCTTATATCATATATACCCGTTCACCCCAAAAGTCGCCCGAACGATTGATCATCTGAACCGTCAGGAAGGGACTCCATCAAAATGTAATGTCATTAGCTCAAGCTGGACTAATGGCAATGCATGTGCATGGAGTCCTTTTTATGTGATGTTGGAATGACCTAACCCGGTGTCTTCGTTGACTCTAATCGTAATTTGATGCATTATTAGAGGTATACAAGAAAGCAAAAGTTTTCGCTTTTGCTGAATAAACTGTCGCTCTATGAATGATGCAAAATGCTCGTATGACAGGAGGTGCTTTAGATCATGCTGTCGACAGAACAGATTATTTCGACCATGTCCTCACAGGGGCTTCGCATTACCGATCAGCGGAAAACACTGGCCCGGTTATTTGCCGAGTCCCCCGGGTATCTTACACCCAAGGACGTCTATGAATATATGGGTAAAACTTACAGCGGACTGAGTTTTGACACAGTATATCGTAATTTGCGGGTGATGCAGGAACTGGGTGTACTGGAACAGGTCATCTTCGAAGATGGCGTTAAATTCAAAGCACACTGTAGTGAAGATCATCATCACCATCATATGATCTGTCTGAAGTGTCAGAAGACATATCCTATTATTTTTTGCCCGATGCAGCTTGCGGATGCGCCTGAGCAATTTCAGGTTGTGGACCACAAGTTTGAGGTATTTGGATATTGCAAGGACTGTGCTGAGCATGCTCCGGCCAAAGCGGCATCGGGACATACACACGCTCATGGGAAGCACTGACCATGAAGTTATCGCGCAGAATTGCTCAGGCACCCATTCGGGTGTACCGCAACTATATCTCTCCATTAACACCGCCAACATGTCGGTTCTATCCGAGCTGTTCGGCTTACGCCATGGAGGCGATTGAAGTGCACGGTGCGCTCAAAGGTTCGTTGTTAACAGCGAAACGTATTGCCAAATGTCACCCGTTTCATCCAGGCGGTGTAGATCTGGTGCCACCAAAGGCGGAGAAATCCATGATGGTATCAGAGTAACGATGTAACTTGAAGTATTCGGGTGGCATGGAAGCAGGCCAGGATTGAACTTGAGTATGCTGTCCACTTGACAAAGGGGTCCGCATTTCAGTATATTTTTCCTATATGATTTCCAGTGAAGGGATAAGTACAGACACACCCCCAGTGCAGAGAGCCGGATGAGCTGAGAACCGGTCTGGGAGGAGGATGGAATATGGTCCCGGAGGAACCTCTTTCGAGCGTGCAGACAGTGATTTCAGAGCTGCTGTCGTAAGGCTGAGGCGTGATCCAGCGTTAATGGGCGGTCGAAGGACCGACAGAGCCTGTGTTTTGTGAAAAACATGGGGAATTTGGGTGGTAACACGTGAGAGCAACTCTCGTCCCATAGGGGCGGGAGTTTTTTGTGTTCTTTTTTAGTTGTTTTGGACGAAGGGATCACATGAAGCAGGAACATTAGAAGGAGGAGAAGTCATTCATGGCTGACCAAAAAACATTTTATCTGACAACCCCGATTTATTATCCGAGTGACAAATTGCATATTGGGCATGCGTATACAACAGTGGCGGGAGATGCGATGGTTCGTTACAAGCGTCTACGCGGGTATGATGCTCACTATCTGACAGGAACCGATGAACATGGCCAGAAGATTGAGCGCAAGGCACAAGAGAAAGGGCAGACACCGCAAGCTTTTATCGACGATATCGTTGTGGGGATCAAGGAACTGTGGAACAAGTTGGACATTTCCAATGACGACTTTATTCGTACAACCGAAGAGCGTCACAAAACCGTCGTTCAGGATATCTTTGACCGTTTGCTGAAACAGGGAGATATCTACAAAGGTGAGTACGAAGGCTGGTACAGTATTCCGGATGAGACGTATTACACGGAGACTCAACTGGTGGATGTAGAGAAAAATGAGAAGGGTGAGATTATCTCGGCCAAGAGCCCGGATAGCGGACACCCGGTTGAATTGGTCAAAGAAGAATCCTACTTCTTCCGTATGAGCAAATATGCAGATCGTTTGTTGAAATATTATGAAGAGAACCCGGGCTTTATTCAGCCGGAATCCCGTAAGAACGAGATGATCAACAACTTCATCAAGCCAGGTCTTGAAGATTTGGCCGTATCGCGGACTACATTTGAATGGGGCGTCAAAGTTAAAGGCGATCCAAAACACGTGGTCTACGTGTGGATTGATGCGTTGTCCAACTATATTACAGCACTGGGCTACGGTTCATCCGATACATCCCTGTATAACAAGTTCTGGCCTGCAGATGTTCATCTGGTAGGGAAAGAAATTGTTCGTTTCCATACGATCTACTGGCCAATTATGTTGATGGCGCTGGACTTGCCTTTGCCGAAGAAAGTGTTTGCGCACGGCTGGTTGTTGATGAAGGATGGCAAAATGTCCAAATCAAAAGGTAATGTCGTTGATCCAGTGACTCTGATTGACCGTTACGGTCTCGATGCACTGCGTTATTACCTGTTGCGTGAAGTACCGTTTGGTTCCGATGGTACGTTTACACCGGAGAGCTTCGTAGAGCGTGTTAACTCCGACCTCGCGAACGATCTGGGTAACCTTTTGAACCGTACCGTTGCGATGGTAGACAAATATTTTGAAGGCAAAGCCCCTGCGTTTGCATCGAATGTAACGGAATTTGATGCTTCGCTGGAAGAAGCAGGTCATGCTACAGTGGAAAAAGTGGAACAGGCCATGGAAAACCTGCAGTTTTCCGTAGCACTGACAGCGATCAGCCAGTTTGTCAGCCGCACCAACAAATATATTGATGAGACGCAGCCATGGGCGCTGGCTCGTGATGAAGCGAAACGCAATGAATTGGCATCCGTTATGGCTCACCTGATCGAGAGCTTGAGAATTGCTTCCATTCTGTTGCAACCGTTCCTGACACGTGCTCCTCATAAAATCTGGGCACAGCTCGGCATTCAGGAAGGTGAACTTACGGCTTGGGACACAGCCAAGCAATGGGGTCTGGTTCCAACTGGAAACGCATTGCAAAAAGGTGATCCAATCTTCCCGCGTCTGGATTCCGAACAGGAAATTGCTTATATCTCTGAAGCAATGACTGGTGGCCAAAAAGCGGCACAGCCTGAAGCAAGTCAAGCAGATGCTGGAACTTCAGCATCTGTTGAACCGGTAACAGCCCCTGAAGGTACGGAAGAGATCGGGATTGACGATTTTGCCAAAGTTGAACTGCGTGTCGCGCAAGTCATTGCCTGCGAACCGGTCAAAAAAGCGGATAAGTTGCTGAAATTGCAGCTAGATCTGGGTTATGAGCAGCGTCAGGTCGTATCGGGAATTGCGAAGTTCTATTCGCCAGAAGAGATGGTTGGACGCAAAGTCATCTGTGTGACGAACCTCAAACCCGTGAAACTTCGTGGTGAACTGTCCCAGGGTATGATCCTTGCAGCATCGCATGGCGACCAGCTTACACTTGCTACAGTACCAGACAACATGCCTAATGGCGCACAAGTGAAATAAGAATTGAGTTATGAAATTTATTCAAATTCTGTCATAAAAATGACACAAGGTGGCCCGATGTAATTCGGGCCCCTTTTTTTGTTGATATAAATCGCATCTTAAGGGAAGAGAACAAGCATATACTGTTATGAACTCCGTACTTCAGGAAAGAATGATAGGACGGGATAGCTTGACAAGTAGGTTCAGGTTACCTATAATTCTTTCAGTAATGTTTACGATTAAGAGATGCGGAGTGAATCATAATGACATTTTATAAAGATCAACATCAAGTTCAGGATAACCGGACAGGGAAGACGAGCAAAAGAGGCAACATGAAGTTAATGTGGACGGGTTTGCTTATTCTCACTTTGCTGGTATTGTCAGCGTGTGGGCAGGATAGTTCCAATAGTGCGAAGATTGTGGAAGGCAAGGTAAACGTTGTGACGACATTTTATCCTGTATATGCTTTTACGACTGCCATCGGTGGTGAGGATGCCAATGTCATTAACCTGCTGCCAACGGGAGTAGAGCCGCATGACTGGACTCCGAAGAGTCAGGATATTGTTAATACGTCCAAGGCACAGCTGTTTTTCTATAATGGAGCTGGACTGGAAGGATGGGTGCCAAATTTCCTGAAGTCGCTGAATAGTGATACTCAGGTGAAGTCTGTTGCCGTCAGCGAAGGGGTTAAGCTGTTAACCGCTGAGGGTGATGATGGGCACGGTCACGGCGAAGAGCACGAAGACGAGCATGCAGATGAACATACAGATGAGGCTACCAGTGAAGATGTCGCTGATCATCATATTGATCCACATACGTGGGTTAGTCCGAAATCAGCCATGATCATGGCTGAAAACATCAAAAATAGTCTGGTCGAGGCAGATCCTGATCACAAAGCAGGTTACGAACAACGTTATGAAGCGCTTCGTACGAAGCTTGAGACACTGGATCAGCGTTTCACAGATGAGTTGGCTACCGTACCGAACAACGAAATTGTAGTCTCGCACCAAGCGTTTGGCTACCTTGCACGTGATTATGGATTAACCCAGCATGCCATTATGGGACTTTCCCCGGATGCTGAACCGACAGGACAGGATATTGTGAAGCTTGCGCAATTGGTTAAAGATGAAGGTATCAAATATATTTTCTTCGAAGAGCTGGTATCTGACAAATTGGCGAAAACACTGGCAAGTGAAGCAGGAGTGGAGACCATGGTCCTTAATCCGGTTGAGGGATTGACCAAGGAGCAGGCAACAAACGGGGATGATTATTTCACCCTCATGGAGAAAAATTTGCAAAATCTGCTGATCGCATTAAAATAAGATAGAATGAAGGATTCAGATCGAAGAGTCTTTACCGTTCGCGGTGAAGGCTCTTAGAACGCTATGGGATTCTTATATATAATGAAGGGCGGCTTTGCCATGCAGCAAATCATGCCACTATGTCATGATCCAATTATAGAGATCGAGAAACTATCATTTTCCTACGGGGACCAGCGAGTGATTGAGAATCTCGATTTTATGGCCCAGGAACGGGACTTTGTCGGGATTATCGGTTCCAATGGGGCGGGTAAAACGACATTGCTGCGCATGCTGGTAGGACTTCTTCCTCCTGCGCAGGGAGATATCAAACTATTCGGAGAGTCGATCCGCAGGTTCAAGGACTGGGACCGAATCGGGTATGTACCGCAAAAGAATGCATTTAACCCGTTGTTCCCTGCGACCGTTCGTGAAGTGGTCATGTCAGGCTTGTATAATAACAAAAACATGTTCCGTCGTATGTCTCGCAAATGTCAGCAACAGTGCACGGATGCGATGCAGGTCATGCGGATCGAGGATCTGGCGAACAAACGTATTGGTCAATTGTCCGGCGGGCAGCAGCAGCGTGTATTTTTGGCACGAGCGCTTATCAATCACCCGGATCTATTGATTCTGGATGAACCTACTGTAGGTATTGATGCTGAATCACAGGCCAGTTTCTTTGAACTGATTACCCATATGCATGAACATCACCGCATGACTTTTCTGATGGTGTCTCATGATATGGATCGAATGGAGAGTTATCTGGGTTCTGAAGCTGCAGTAACGAATGGCAAAATTAACTTCCATGTCCGTCATTCGCATGAGGTACAGGATTGTGCTGAGACCAATCTGCAACATACCACTGCACAGGTACGCTAGCCGTATTTATGGCCCATTAGATTAGAGTAAGGCCGAAGGAGTCGTGTTTGTTTTGGAAATATTAATGAGTGATTTTTTTCAGCGTGCCCTGGCGGGTGGGTTGTTAATTGGCATTACCGCTCCGTTAATCGGACTGTTCCTGGTCTTGCGGCGGTTATCCATGATCGGAGACACCTTGTCTCATGTGACCATTGCCGGTGTTGCACTTGGATTCCTGATTGAAGTGTATCCCATTGCAGTGGGCTTGATATTTGCCGTGCTTGCTTCATTTGCGATAGAGAAATTGCGCAAAGCGTACAAGAGTTACGCCGAATTATCGATTGCCATTATCATGTCCGGTGGCGTGGCTCTTGCTTCCTTGTTCTTTACGCTGGGCAAAGGATATAATGCAGATGTCATGAGTTATTTATTCGGCAGTATATATACATTAGACGCTACGGATCTGAAGCTTGTAGGTGTGGTTACGCTGATCGTGGTGATTGTAGTGGCATTGTTACATAAGGAATTTTTCCTGCTCAGCTTTGAGGAAGATGCGGCAGCGGTTACAGGGTTGCCTGTGAGAATTCTGAACATGTTAATCACGGTGATGACAGCACTTGTCATAAGCACGGCGATCAAGATTGTCGGTGCGCTTCTGGTGTCAGCGCTATTGACCATTCCGGTAGCGGTCAGCCTGTTGATGGCTCGAAGTTTCAAATCCGCCATTATTTTGTCCGTGGTTATCGGCGAAATTGCCGTAGTCCTTGGACTGGTTGTAGCAGGTATCTGGAACCTCGCACCTGGAGCAACGATTGTATTATTGCTGATCATGATGCTGATTCTGACGATGATTGGAAAAAAAGGGTTCCGAGCCTGACGACTGAACGAGCAAGCACGTGAGCCCGGGGAAGGGAGACATCCGCTTCATGCCTGATGTTAATGTATGGATGGCTTTTGTAGCAGGTTTGGTCTCATTTATATCACCATGTTGTCTTCCGCTGTATCCATCATACCTCTCCTACATTACAGGTATGACGGTGCAGCAATTGAAGGATGACCGCAATCAGCGTGAAGTCCGCTTTAAGACCATGACGCATACGCTGGCGTTTATTTTAGGCTTCTCGGCAGTATTTTATTCGCTTGGCCTTGGTGCTGGACTGTTTGGCCAATTTTTCAATGATAACCGTGAATTGATTCGTCAATTGTCTGCGATTCTGATTATGCTCATGGGGTTGTTTTTGCTTGGTGTGTTCAAGCCGCAGTTTCTGATGAAGGAACGCAAGCTGGATATGAAATGGAAACCAGCAGGCTATCTGGGCTCTTTTATATTTGGCATCGGTTTCTCAGCAGGTTGGTCGCCGTGTATTGGCCCTATTCTAACAGCAATCATTGCTATGGCTGCAAGTGAGCCCACGACCTGGTTGGCGCTGATTACAGGTTATACGGCAGGGTTTGCAATCCCGTTTTTCATTTTGGCGTTTTTCATCGGTTCGACACGCTGGATCTTACGGTATTCCAATGTCATGATGAAAGTCGGAGGAGCATTAATGTTGTTCCTTGGGGTATTGCTTTTCACAGATCAGATGACGAAGATTACCATCTGGTTGCAGCAAATTACACCAGACTGGATGATTATTTAATCGGATGAACTGAATTCAAGTATTATTATGTATGGCATAGCAGGCTACATGTTACCAGAGACATTCTGGGTCATGTAACCTGCTTTTTAATCGTTTGTTAGAAATGCATATACTAGCATATCATTATAAGCAGTCCTGTTTTTCGTTTAGGTGAAGTAATCAATATTGGCTAGTGGAAAATGTTCAAAGATCCGTTCCGTAATGAACTCCCGCAGCGCATCTTGCTGGTCATCCTTATAAACATACTTGTACTGACCCCAACGGCCCCATTTCATCTTGCGTTTCTCGATATCCATCTCCAGCTTGGTTTTGGGATAACGTTTCTCAATGGTTGCTTTGGCCGTTTTGGTAAAACGGTGCTGGATCATCTCAAAGGTAAGATCCCTAGTTGCTTCCTCTGGGAGCGTATCTGCCAGCTTTTGCAACAGATCCGAGTATCCTTCTTCCCAGCCTTCATACCACATAATCGGAGCGATAATGAATCCCAGGGGATAACCGGCGTGTGCAATTTTGCCAGCAGCTTCAATGCGTTCCTCAAATCTGGAGGTAGCCGGTTCAAAGTTTTTGATGACATAATCCGAATTGACACTAAACCGGATACGGGTGTGGCCGTTATGTTTAAGGTTCAGCAACGGATCAACGTGATGATATTTGGTTACGAAGCGCAAGCGCCCATATTCTTCTTCAGCCATAAAACGGATCAAGTCACTTAAATTCTCCGTGATATGCTCCAGTCCTACGGGATCGGATGTACAGGCAGCTTCAAATCGTGTGATTTCAGGCGCCCGTTCTTCGATGTATCCTTTTGCAGCCTGAATGATCTCCTCGGTATTGACATAGACACGGACATAAGGTTTTGCACCAAGAGTAGTTTGAAGATAACAATAATGGCAGTGCCCCATACAGCCTGTAGAAATGGGAATGGCATATTCCGCTGAAGGTTTCGACTGGTCGAACTTAAGTGTTTTGCGCACACCAACGACAAGAGTACGCTTTGCCATCCGATATTTTTCTTGTTCGGTTTCACCCGGCAAGTTTGTGATACGGTTATGGGATGTGGTCATTTGATAAGGGATGTTTTTGGATGTGACCCATTCCATAATCCGTTTGCCTTTATCATATTCCAACGCACCGGGTTCAAAATACACCAAATCGGGAATAAAGGGTTTAGTGCCTTTTGCTTTACGAACTGGCGGTGAGGCTACACTTGTACTCACGAAATCACTCCTTTCGATGCGGAACTTTGTTTAGTTTGCCTCGTATGGGGAGAAGTCACGCCTGCCAATTACTTGTGTAACAGCGCGCTCTGAACTGTGCAGGACTTGCCAATGCGTATTGATAACATGTATCATTATAAGATAGGGACCAGGCACGAATAGGGGCCGGTCAGAGAGAAAAGAGGGAAGCAGATGCCAACGCCCAGTATGGAAGATTATTTGGAGCGTATATACAAATTAATTGATGAAAAGGGCTATGCTCGTGTGTCTGATATAGCTGAAGGACTGGAAGTACATCCTTCATCGGTGACGAAGATGATCCAAAAGCTGGACAAAGACGAGTACCTGATCTATGAAAAGTACCGCGGACTGGTGCTTACGCCAAAAGGTAAAAAGATGGGCAAACGTTTGATGGAGCGCCATCATCTGCTTGAACAATTTTTGACAACGATTGGTGTTCAGGAACAAAATATCTACAATGATGTTGAAGGCATTGAACATCATCTGAGCTGGGACTCCATTACATGCATCGAGTCCTTGGTTGAATACTTCCGTCAGGATGAGAGCCGGTTGCGTGACCTCAAAAACCTTCAGGACGTCATGAGTAATACGGAGTCTTAAGTTTTTTGCAGTGGAATACACATGGTGGTATACAATGAATCGTATCCCGTGATCAAAGGATGCTTCTTGCCGTTTCAATGGCAGGAAGCATTTTTTTGTGTGCAATCACACCAAAATTTGGTGATTTTCGCAACTAAACGAACGGTAGGAGCGTCTATTAAACTAGTAGAATTTACCGCAAATTTATAATGATTTTGGAGGACTGCACTAATGAACGTTCGTAAAGGATTGATGCTGCTGCTCATTTTTGTACTTGGATTACAGACAGCAGGTATGACGGCACAAGCGGCCGGGCAGAAGGAAATCGCTATTTTTCTAGACGGCAACCGTTTGGAATCGGATGTATCACCCTACATCTTGCCCAAAGTAAATGTAACGATGGTGCCTCTGCGTGTTATTAGCGAAGGACTGGGTGCGTCTGTTTTATGGTCTCAAGCTACTCGTACCGTGACCATTAAGAAATCCGATTCGGTCATCTCTATGACGAGCGGACGCCAGCAGGCGACGGTGGATAACGCAGTAGTTGGTCTGGATGCATCGGTCGAATTGAAACAGGGTCGGGTCATGGTACCCATTCGATTCGTCAGTGAGAACCTGGGCATTCGAGTGAACTGGAATCAGTCTGCCCAGACCATTGATCTGTACACAGGAGACGAATCAGTCCCAACTCCTGAACCAACCCCGGCAACCCCAGCGGAGCCTGGAGGTACGGGCACTGTACCAGCTTCTGAAGAGATGCGGGGAGCATGGATCTCCACTGTGAATGGAGACTGGCCTTCATCCGGAGCGAAGGGAAATGTGGAGAAGCAAAAGCAGGAGTACACGAAACAGCTCGATACGTTGCAAGGTATGGGCATTAATGCCGTATTCGTTCAAGTGAGAGCCAACGGGGATGCCATCTATCCTTCAGGTCTGGTACCTTGGAACAGCGTATTGACAGGAACACAAGGTAAAGATCCAGGTTATGATCCCCTCGCGTTTATGGTTGAGGAAGCACACAAACGAGGTCTGGAGTTCCACGCTTGGTTTAATCCGTTTAGAGCAACGAACTCAGCGAGTACATCAAACTTGGCTGCAAACCACATCTCGAAGCTTCATCCCGACTGGATTGTGAATGCATCCGGCAAATTGTACATTAACCCGGGTATCCCGGAAGCCAGACAGCATATTATCGATACGATCATGGAAGTGGTCAATCAGTATGATATTGATGGCGTACATCTGGATGATTATTTCTATCCGTCCAATGTGACTTTTAATGATGATGCAGCCTTCAAAACCTATAACACATTGAATACCAAAGACCGTGCTGAATGGCGTCGGGACAATATCAATCAGTTCGTTAAGCAGCTCGGACAGAGTATACACAGCGTGAAAGCTAACGTTGAATATGGAATTAGTCCATTTGGTGTATGGCGTAACAAATCCGTTGATCTGACAGGCTCTGATACCAAAGCAGGAGTAACCGCCTATGACAGCATGAATGCAGATGTGCGGACATGGATTAACCAGGAGTGGATCGACTATGTCGCTCCGCAGGTGTATTGGAGTATGACACTGAACGTAGCCCGTTACGACAAAGTCGTGGACTGGTGGGCGAATGAAGTGGCTAACACAAATGTAAAATTGTATATCGGTCACTCTCCTTATAAGTTAGGTACGCCGGAAATTGGCTGGCAGACTTCACAGGAGATCATCGATCAGCTGAACTACAACAAGAAGTATGGTTCGGTCAAAGGGGATATTTTCTTCAGTTCACAGTACCTGACGAAGAACCCTCTCGGCCTAATTGCCAAATTAAAAGCTTATTATGGTCTCTAAAACAATTTAACAATACGGTTATAAGACAAACCCTTGTTCTCATAGAGTGGCAGTAGAAACGTGGCTGCCTGGAGAACGGGGGTTTTGTTGTGTTAATTAACGCGGTGTTTGAAGGTGGAGGCGTCAAAGGGATCTCGCTTGCAGGCGCTGTGCAGGGTGCTCAAGACTGCGGCATTCAGTTCAATCGGGTGGCAGGCACATCATCCGGCTCCATTGTAGCTGCTCTGCTAGCGGCAGGTTACCGGGCTGAAGAGATGAAAGTCATTATTGAGAATACCCCCTTTGTTTCATTGCTGCGTCGTTCCCCCATATTTAATACCCGATGGATCGGACCGGCAGCAAGGCTGTTCTTGAAGAAAGGTTTGTATTCGGGGGAGGCGCTGGAATCATGGATTCGCAAGATGCTGGAGCAGAAAGGGATTCGCACATTTGCTGACTTGCCGCAAGGCAAGTTGCTTATTACGGCGTCCGATATATCCAATGGGACCATTCTGGTGCTGCCAGACGATATTCGGCGGTTCGGCATTGATCCTGCCAAGCTGGATGTTGCAAAAGCGGTACGTATGAGTTGCAGTATTCCATATTTTTTCGATCCGGTAGTCATACGCAAATCACCAGTATTCTCCAAAGGACTTCCTTTTCAAGATCAGTTCGTGTATGTCGTGGATGGTGGATTGCTTAGCAATTTTCCGTTGTGGCTCTTCGATGGTGATCGTTCGGAACGAGGAGGAGACGTTATTCCGGTTGTCGGATTCAAAATGGTGGGGAAGACGGAAGTGGAACCTGCCCGGATTAAAGGACCGCTAAGCATGCTTCAGGCCCTTGTGGAGACGATGCTCACAGCACATGATGAACGCTATATCGAACAGATTAACCGGTTTCGTACAGTGAAGATACCAACGCTTGGGATCAAACCAACGCAATTTCATTTATCGTTACAGGATAGCACGGCCTTATATCGATCAGGTGCAACCGCAGGGAACGAATTTTTCAACGGATGGAATATGAAAATGTATGATGAACAGCTGGACAAACAAAGAAAAGAATTGCGCAAGAAACAAGCAGAAGCTTCGCCTCTGATTCCTGTATAAACGTGAAAAAAGCAATTCTCCGCAAGTTGGGAGAACTGCTTTTTTGTATGTTCAGTAGCTTTTAGTGAAATTTCGGAATATCTTCATCGCTTTTCCCTTTTTGTCCTTGAATCACTTGGAAAGGATAATCCTTACGTTTCTTTGAAGAGCCGCTGCTCTTTCTGGCACTGGACTGTGCATTAACTTTCGCCATGGTTCGTGCCGATGGTTTAATCTTCGGTGATTTGGTTTTGCTTGCCCAGCGACGAGGCGGATATTTGTACAGCAGGAATACGGCTCCGAACACGACCAGAGGAATAATGATCCTGGATGGACTAGCGTTCCCCAGCCAAGTCAAGACTCCAACAGCAGCTAGTGCGATGAACGTCCAAAATAAGATTGCCTGCTTGTTCATATCATTCACCCTTTCACAGGATCGAGTGTTGCAACAGGTACTTCTGACGTAGCAGAGACATTGGCAAGCTTGGCATCCAACTCACGCATACGGTTAAACGAAGCAATGGAGACTTCTACCTGTTCGTTGGTCGGTTCTTTTGTTGTCAGCAATTGCAGCCACAATCCCGGGTATCCGAGATAACGCAGTACAGGAATATCACGTACCGAATTCGTGAGCTTTAACAGTTCAAAAGAAATGCCTAGCACAACTGGTAATAACAATAGACGCTGACCCATCCGTTCCCAGAGGTTATCGTACGTGAAGAGGGAGTATAGAAACACTCCAATGATGACAGTCAACATAATGAAACTGCTTCCGCAGCGGTAGTGCAGTCGGCTGTACTTTTGCACGTTCTCCGGTGTCAGTTCTTCGCCAGCTTCATGTGCGCTGATTACCTTGTGTTCCGCTCCATGATACTGGAAGAGACGTTTAATCATCGGCGTCTGTGAGATTAACCACAGATAGGCGAGTAACAGGATCAGCTTAATGCCGCCTTCCAGTAAATTATGCAAAAACTGATTGTCGAATGCATTTTTGAATAGAAAATTCTCGATAACAACAGGAAGCAAAGTAAGCACAACTTTACCAAAAAGGAATGAAAGAATGGCTACGGCGGTTACACCAATAATCATGCTAAGGCTCCAGCCCGAACCTTCTTTCTCTTTTTGCTTGGCTTTCTCTTCCGGTTCCAGTTCATCATCAGCATAAGCGTCAGCAGAATAATTAAGATGTCTGCTACCTTTAACACTTGAATCTATAATGCTGACAATTCCGCGTAATAAAGGAATCCGCCGCAATTTCGTGACCCAGGACTTGTCTTGCTTGGGAACTTCCAGATACGTAATTTCGCCGTCTTTTCTACGAACAGCTGTAACGTTGACATGTTTCCCACCGAACATTACGCCTTCAATGACAGCTTGCCCCCCATAGCTGACAGGCTTGGATTGTTGAGGCAAATTATTCACCTTCCTATTCTGTTCTAGGCCTTCGCGATCAAAGGCAGTTTAATAACCCTATTGTATCGAATTTTAAGCGCAATTTCTAGTTTGTGAGTCAATCCTTGAAGGATGTTGTTAAGATTGTCCTGTTTTGAACATACTACCTCGTAGAATCAGGCAGAAAATTCGAGGCATAGTACGGGATTATCAACTGAATGAAGGAGAATATCGATGACAGAGCGTACGCATGAAGATACATCGCGAGATGAAGGCCAACATCCGAAAGAACGGCAGCAAAAAGACAGGGGCAGGCGCCCTACCCAGAGGCAAGGTCAAGCTCACTACTACACCAAGCCATTTTCCTTTGCGTTAGAGCTTGGCTTCTTTGCCGGTTTTATCTGGGGTGGGCTGCATTGGCTATTCTATCTGCTGCATTTTACGATTGTACCTGTCGGATTTCTGGCCGAGCCTTTTTTCAAACATGAATATATATATACCGCAGCTGGACATTTGACAGGCTGGTTGTTTTTTATCGTCTTTTCTATCTTGGCTTCCTTGCTCTACACGTTCACGATTAGAAAATTAAAAGGACCGGTACCCGGCATGGTGTATGGAATTGTCTGGTGGCTGATCCTCTTTATACTGGTGGGACCGAAAGTCGGGATGATGAAACCTTTGAACGGTTTAACGTGGGATTCGATCATCACGGAACTCTGTTTCTTTTTGCTATGGGGGCTGTTCATTGGTTACACGGTAGCTATGGAGTACACGGATGAACGCAAACGCGAGCCGGAGCAAGCGGGGGCATAGCGCAAAAAAGCTTCTCAATCCGGCAATGGCTGTGTTAAAATAGCAGATGGTTATTTGCAGAGAGGGTGGAGCAGCGATGAAACGAATTATTGTGATCAATGGTCCGAACCTGAACATGCTTGGTGTACGTGAACCGGGCATCTATGGAACGCTTAGTCTGAAGGATATTGAGGACAAAATTCGCAGACAGGCTGATGAAATTGGCGTCTCCATCGCTTTTTATCAATCGAACCATGAAGGGGACATCATTGACCGCATTCATGCAGCGATGGGTGAGGCAGACGGAATAATACTGAATGCCGGAGCATTTACCCATTATAGCTATGCTATACGTGATGCAATCAATGCTGTAAAAGTCCCTACGGTGGAAGTACATCTATCCAACATTCATGCACGCGAAGCGTTCAGACATCATTCAGTGATTGCAGCGGAAACAATCGGGCAGATTGCCGGATTTGGTGAAGTAAGCTATGAACTGGGATTGCTGGCTCTTGTGCGTCATCTGGACAAACAAACCTGAGCCGGGAACCGGGGAATGTGAGAGAAAGAAGGGTTACCGATGGAAAACAAACGAGTAAATAAGTTGCGTGAAGCCATGCGTGAGCATGAACTCACAGCAATGCTGATTACAAACCCGATTAACCGTCGTTATATGACGGGTTTTACAGGCTCGGCGGGATATGTGCTGATTACGGAACAGGATGCCTATTTGCTGACTGATTTCCGTTATATGTCTCAAGCGCCTCAGCAAGCCAAAGGATTCACCGTTGTTGAGCATGGAGCTAAGCCGATGGATACGGTGCGTGAACTACTGGCATCCGCAAATATCAAAGAAGTGGGCTTCGAGCAGGATAGTGTTACATTTGGCACGCACTCCGCTTATGCTGAAGCACTGCAGTCTATTGAACTGAAAGCTGTATCCGGGATTGTGGAACAACTTCGTATGTTCAAGGATGAAGACGAGATCGCGGTTATGCAGAGAGCAGCAG
The DNA here is from genome assembly GCF_037965655.1 of Paenibacillus sp. FSL L8-0435. Lineage (NCBI taxonomy): Bacteria > Bacillati > Bacillota > Bacilli > Caryophanales > Paenibacillaceae > Paenibacillus > Paenibacillus sp. FSL L8-0435. Next base: position 4,608,241 of record NZ_CP150185.1, on the reverse strand, counting down.
ATCTGGCGGATGCCACATTCAGCCACGTTTTGCAGTTTGCAAAACCAGGTATGACGGAACGTGAAGTGGATCTGGAGATGGAGTTTTTCATGCGCAAGCATGGAGCAACGTCTTCTTCGTTTGACACCATTGTAGCATCGGGTGAACGTTCTGCTATGCCTCACGGTGTAGCAAGCAGCAAGGTCATCGGACAGAATGAGTTAATTACATTTGACTTTGGTGCACTTTTGGATGGATACTGTTCAGATCTGACACGTACCATTGCAACAGGCACACCTGTACCTGAATTGCGCAAAATTTATGACATTGTACTGGAAGCTCAGTTACATACGCTGGAGAACCTGAAACCGGGCATGACCGGACGGGAAGCAGATGCATTGGCTCGTGATATCATTGCAGGTCACGGATATGGAGATCAATTCGGACACAGCACAGGCCACGGTCTGGGTATGGAAGTTCACGAAGCTCCTCGCTTGTCCAAGCTTAGCGACGATGTATTGAAACCGGGTATGGTTGTTACCGTTGAACCGGGTATATATATTGATGGGCTTGGCGGCGTGCGTATCGAGGATGACGTAGTGATTACCGAGACGGGTATTCATATTCTCACGAAGTCGGACAAGAAGTTCACCGTAATCGGCTAAATTACAGCCACAGGGATATAAGACGATTTTTAATATAAAGGTACAGGTTATTGCTGATTGTTATGGACCATTGCAAAAGCAGTGAAGGGAGCGGAATCGATTCTGAAGAAGCGAAGCGCTCGCCTTTGTCTCCTCATTTTAAACCTTATTAAAATCTAGTCGGGAAAATGAGGAGACAACAGCGATCGGAGGAACGATCCGAACCCGTAACGGTCACATCGCACATGGTCATCAATTCAGAATAAACCCACCATTACATTAACCTATCGTCTTATATCACCTACTTTTTAACCATATCAGGAGGGATTTTTTGTGATTTCAGTAAACGATTTTAAAACAGGCTTGACCGTGCAAGTAGATAACGATATCTATACCGTGCTTGATTTCCAACACGTTAAACCAGGTAAAGGCGCTGCCTTCGTACGTTCCAAATTGAAAAACCTGCGTAACGGAAACACCGTTGAAAAAACATTCCGTGCAGGCGAAACGATTGGTCGTGCCATCATCGAAAATCGTGGCGTATCCTACCTGTATGCAAGCGGTACAGAGCACACTTTCATGGATAACGAAACATATGATCAGTTCACATTGACTAGTGATCAACTGGAATGGGAATTGAACTTCCTGAAAGAAAACATGGTCGTTAAGATTGTTAGCTACCAAGGTGAAATCCTCGGAATCGACTTGCCAACAAGCGTTGAGTTGAAAGTCATCGAGACTGAGCCAAGCGTTAAAGGTAACACTGCACAAGGCGCTACCAAAAATGCAAAAGTGGAAACAGGTTTGAACGTACAGGTTCCTTTGTTCATTAACGAAGGTGACGTTCTCCTGATTGACACACGTGAAGGTAAATACTCTTCCCGGGCGTAACTTTCACAAGCTGTAAGCTAATAAACGGTATTAACAACCCTCTGCCATTCCTTTGGCAGAGGGTTTTTTCGAAAAAAGATTAGCCTATCAGGCGCTTTCGTAATATACTGGGTTAAAGTCATTTCTCGTAGAGAATAATGACGATGGACATTAATTATGCATACTGCACAAGGTAGGGAGTGGATTTGCGTTGTCATTGTACGTCATGAAATTTGGGGGCAGCTCGGTCGGAGATACAGAACGCATGAAGCGTGTAGCCGGACGTGTTGTAGAAAAAGCTGATGAAGGACATCGGTGTGTAGTTGTGGTTTCGGCCATGGGGGATACAACAGATGATTTGATTGATCAGGCAAAACAACTGAATAGTGATCTGCCTGCTCGTGAGATGGATATGCTCTTAACGACAGGAGAACAGATTTCGATCTCCTTATTATCGATGGCTATTCAAGCGCTTGGACGTAAGGCAGTATCGTTTACGGGCTGGCAAGCGGGATTCCGCACAGAGCCGGTTCACGGAAAAGCACGTATTCATGATATTCAACCTGACCGTGTGAATGCAGCACTTGCCGAGGGCAACATTGTTATTGTTGCAGGCTTCCAGGGCATGACGGAAGACGGCGAGATCACAACGCTGGGTCGTGGTGGTTCGGATACAACAGCTGTAGCGCTGGCGGCAGCCATTAAGGCTGATGCGTGTGAGATCTATACGGATGTAGACGGAATCTATTCTACGGACCCGCGGATCGTTAAGGTTGCGCGCAAGCTGAAGGAAATATCCTATGACGAAATGCTGGAACTTGCTAATTTGGGAGCAGCGGTGCTGCATCCGCGTGCAGTAGAGTACGCGAAGCATTCCGGTGTACCTTTAATTGTAAGATCCAGCTTTAACCATAATGAAGGAACGGTTGTGAAGGAGGAAGCAGCAATGGAACAAGGCGTAGTGGTTAGTGGTATTGCCTATGACAAAAATGTGGCTCGCATCAGTATTCTGGGTGTGCCGGATGTACCAGGAGTTCTGGCCGAAGTATTTGGTGCGCTTGCATCCAATCAGCTGGATGTGGACATTATCGTTCAGAGCGGTGTGATGGATGGCAAAGCGGACTTCTCTTTCTCTGTGGCGCTGTCTGATCGTGAGAACGCATTACGTGTCATTGAAGGCCTTCATAGCCGTTTGCCTTACCGTGAAGTCACATCAGAGGAGAACCTCGTTAAAATCTCCATTGTTGGCGCAGGCATGGTCAGTCATCCTGGTGTAGCTGCGAAGATGTTCAAAGTCATTTCCGCTGAAGGCGTGAGTATCAAGATGGTGAGCACTTCCGAGATCAAAGTATCTTGTGTTATTGACGGAGATAAGCTGCATGACGTCATTAAGGCATTGCATACAGCATATGATCTCGACACTGCGGAGCAAGCCGTTATCGGTGGACCTCAAGATCGCAGATAAGTATTTGCTATGTATGTAAATTAGCAAAGGTGTACTGTTGCCAACGGGCAGCAGTACACCTTTTTTTTGTTTTTCTCATGGCAATTCTCACATCAACTTGAACATCTTTCCGCCGCGTATGCCTCTATAAGGTTGCATGAGGTTCCCCTCCCCCATCTCGGGAACACAATCCAGCAAGTTTAATTGAGAACAATATGAAATGTCATGAACTCTGCCTAACTTTTCAAGCCTACGCCCGCTAACAGATCCCTGCACCAGCTCCGGGATCCTCTCTTGACATTGGGATACCGCCTGATGAAGTACTATGCCGAGATCGTTTAGTTGGATGGGAGAACAGGATTGACGGTGCAGTTCGTCGATGATACATCCAGCACACAAGGCGTCCTCCAGTGCAAATTCATCCTGATTCCCCGCACATAACAGCAATACATCTCGTTGAAGTTGGCAGAGAACTGCTGCGACAGCCCTGACATTGAGAAATGATCCAGCTAGTACATGTTTCGCCTTAGAAGCTTTAATCAAGGCTCGGGTTCCATCGGTTGTGGTCAGGATGATCGTTTTATCTGCAATGTCCTCAGTCATATATTCATAGGGGGAGTTACCCACCTCGAATCCGGTGATTTTTTTGTCAAAACGCTCCCCACCTCGAATGCAATCTTTCACTTCCATTTGTTTGGCTTGTGGAACGGTCTCTACGGCAATCACAGCCGAAGCGTCATACGCCAGAGCCGTAACAATTGTACTGGTCGTACACAATACATCAATGACAACTGCACTTCGCCCTGCAATATCAATAGTACGTACTTCATTCACATTGCCAACGACATCAACTCGCACTCCCCACAACTCCTTTCTTTATCTGGGGATTGGTAGTTCTGTTTTGAACCGAAATGGAACTTACCTATCTCCAATTACTATATGCATGCACATCTAGACGGGTGCCTAGAACAGAAGGTGCATCTATGGTTTCAAACTCTCAACCGTATTCTGAAGAATTGATAGATTTCAGCGTCATAAATTAAATGTACAGGCATAAACTTGAGATATGAACAAGCGCCAGAAGTGTGAACCAAATGATCTCAAGGTTGGAGGAGCCTACTCATGAAGGTGAACTGGAGGGAACTTTTTCCGGAACCGATCCGAACCATTCTTGGAAGAATGCCACCCGCTCTATTGGAACAAGTGGAGGAAGTACGTATTCGTGAAGGCAGACCCCTGGAGATTAATGCAGGCAACACATACCACTTCCTGACACCTCAAGGTTGTCCGACCGGGAATCCTGAAGAAGCGTATGTTCCTCAGAAAGAAGTGACGCACAGGTTGCTGGATCTGATCAGTAACCATTCACTTTATACATTGGAAGAGGAACTGCGTAAAGGGTTCATCACCATACCTGGGGGACATCGAATCGGGCTTGCTGGACGAACGGTGCTAAGCGGTGGGCGTGTCGAATACCTGCGTGACATTAACGGGTTTAACGTTCGGGTAGCCCGTGAGGTACATGGAGTGGCTGATCGTATCCTTCCTTATCTTCTCGATATGAAGAGCGGACAGGTCCTGCACACGTTGATCCTATCACCACCACAACAAGGGAAAACGACGTTGCTACGAGATCTGGCGAGACAAATTAGCAGTGGTACAAAGCTTACAGGGGGAACTGAACTGGTTCAGGGAATACGTCCGCGTCTGAAAGTGGGCATTGTGGATGAAAGGTCCGAAATCGCTGGTAGCTACAAAGGAGTACCTGGCTTCGACGTAGGTCCCCGAACAGATGTGATGGACGGTTGTCCGAAGGCTGAGGGCATGATGATGATGCTTCGCTCCATGTCACCCGATGTCCTGATTGTGGACGAGATTGGTCGTCCGGAGGATGCCGAGGCGGTGATGGAAGCCCTGCATGCAGGAGTCTCAGTGATTGCGACTGCGCATGGCCGTGACCTATCAGAGCTGTCGGCCAGACCCGCCCTCAGAACCTTGATTACGGAGCAGATGTTTCAACGTTATGTCCAACTGCAACGGACGAGCCGGGGCATGACCTTTCGGCTGGCTGATGGCAAAATGCGTGGGTTGCAGCAGACCGGGGCAGGAGGTGAAGCCTTTGGTTAACATGTTTGGTGCGGTAATTATTCTGTTAGCCAGCACCCTCGCCGGTTTTTACAAGGCCAGACAGTATGCATTAAGACCGAGACAGTTGCGAGAACTCATTGCAGCCCTCCAGCGATTAATGACGGAGATTAACTATGGGCTCACTCCACTTCCTGATGCCATGGGCAAGATGGGAGCACAGACCAAAGAACCTGTAAAGACGCTGTTCCTTCATGCAGCTTCTCAGATGGAACCTCCTCATGGACTCACTGCCCGGGAAAGTCTGCAGTCAGGCGTAGATCTGGCGTGGGGAAGATCGGCCATGAAGGCTGACGAGAAGGAAGTGATGCTGCAATTAAGCTTCAGCCTTGGCACAAGTGACCGTCAGGATCAGACCAAACATATATCGTTAGCCATTCAACAACTAATGCATGAGGAATCCCGCGCCCAGGCCGATCAAATGAAATATGAACGAATGAGCCGAAGCCTCGGGATGCTTGTCGGAGCGTTAATCGTCATTCTGATCTTCTGAAATAGCCGGGATAGTGAGGTGCCAAGGTCATGAATCTAGAAGTGAACGCAATCTTTCAAATTGCGGGTATCGGAATCATCATTGCCATGATTCACACGGTACTGAAACAAATGGGAAAGGAAGATATGGCTCACTGGGTGACCGTAATCGGATTTGTCGTTGTATTGTTCATGGTGGTCCGTATGCTGGACAGCCTGCTACAAGAGATCAAATCGATATTTCTTTTTCAATGAAAAACGGTCATAAAGCCGGATGGTGGTGACCTGTGGAAATTATTCAAGTTGTAGGTTTGGCGCTCATCGCAACCGTGCTCATTCTGGTCATTAAGGAACAGAAACCGATGTTTGCTTTTCTGATTGCTGCCGCGACTGGCATTGTCATCTTCATGTTGTTGATTGGCAAAATCGGTGCAGTCATCGAAGTGTTGAAGCGACTTGCCGAGAATTCAGGCATGGAAAGCATTTATCTGAAAACAGTGCTGAAAATTATTGGCATAGCGTACATCGCTGAATTTGGCGCGCAGATTGTCAGGGATGCAGGCCAGGAAAGCATTGCGTCCAAGATCGAACTGGCTGGTAAGGTACTGATCCTTGTACTTGCTATACCGATCATCAGCATTATTATCGAAACCGTCATGAAGCTGATGCCGGTGTAGAAAGGGCGTGCGGACTTCATATGAAATCAATGCATCATAAGCCGCAGTGGCGCCTTACGGTTGTACTGATGCTCTGTTTTCTGTTTGGTATCCTGGGACAGGTTACTGCAACCTCGCCTTCCGGTGAGTGGATGGAGCAGCAGGCCGATCAGCTTCCCAAGGATCAGGTGGAGAAATACTGGGATCAACTGATGCAACAATACGGTGGTTTCTTCCCGGATGGGAAGACCCCTTCCTTCATGGATATGTTAATCCCCGGCAATGAAGGGTTCAGCCTGAAATCGGTGTTTGTGGCGATCGGAACCTTCATGCTGCATGAAATTTTATATAATGGCAAACTTCTGGTCACGATTGTGATGTTAAGTGTACTCAGCATGATTCTGGAGACGCTTCAGACCGCATTTGAGAAAAATAATATTAGCAAAATCGCCTATTCCATCTGTTATATGGTCATCATCATCATTGCAATTAACAGCTTCAGTGTGGCGATTGGATACGCCAAGGATGCCATAACTGGCATGATCAACTTCATGATGGCCATGGTTCCGTTGTTATTCACACTGCTTGCGTCCATGGGTAATGTCATCACCGTCTCGGTGACACATCCACTCATCATTTTCATGATTCATCTGGTGAGTACGTTGATTCACTTGCTGGTATTCCCGTTACTCTTCTTCTCGGCTGTACTGCATCTCGTCAGTTCATTGTCTGACAAGTACAAGCTGACACAGCTGGCAGACCTCCTGCGCAATATTAGTGTGGCACTGCTGGGTATCCTGCTGACGATGTTTTTGGGTGTAATCTCGGTGCAGGGAGCATCGGGATCGGTAGCGGATGGGGTCAGCCTGAAGGCCGCCAAATACATCGCAGGAAACTTTGTCCCTGTCGTGGGCAGAACATTTGCGGATGCGACGGATACGGTAATTACAGCTTCTTTACTTGTCAAAAATGCAATTGGACTCACCGGGGTGATCATCATTTTGTTTCTATGTGCTTTTCCGGCACTCAAAATCCTGGCTCTTGCCTTGATATACAACGTAACTGGTGCCATTATGCAACCGCTAGGAGACACCCCGATTGTAGGATGCCTCCAGGCCATCGGCAAGAGCATGATCTACGTATTTGCGGCGCTCGCAGCCGTCGGGCTGATGTTTTTCCTGGCCATTACCATCCTGCTGACCGCGGGAAATCTGACTGTCATGATGCGCTGAATGTATGTTGGCAAGAAAGGGGATGGAAAGGATGGGGTGGCTGAGCAACTGGCTCCAGGAATTGATTATGATCGTTCTGCTGGCGACCTTTGTGGATATGCTGTTGCCCAATCGATCCATGGAACGTTATGTCAAGCTTGTGCTGAGCCTTCTCATCCTGCTGACCCTTTTATCACCCATAACCAAGCTGCTCAAAAGTGATCCGGTTGGCGAACTGAAACGGGCAATGTCGGCAATGGATGCTCCAGCGGATGGAAATGCAACACTCGAACAGATATTAGCTCAGGGCAAGCGGCTGCAATCCAATGAACAGGAACAATCCTTACAATGGACAGCTAAAGAACTGGCTAATGTCATGAAAGGCCAGATTGAAGAAACAACAGGAGCCAAGGTGCGGTCCGTAGAGGTACAGCTGACCATGAGTAAATATGAAACTCAGATGGAAGCTGCCTCATCAGTCGAACTGCCTGTAATCCAGCGTGTATTGGTCGAGATGGCCGGAGAGGGTGCAGGAGGAGAAGTGAAGGCAGGGCAGCAAGAAATCGCTGCAAATACACAACCCATATTTGGTACAAACACAGAATCCGAGAAGGATGAAACACATCAAATACAGCAGCCCATCCAGATCGGTCAGATTGAAGTGCCTGATGTACAGATTGATGTGAGTAGAGGGCAACGTGATGAAAATGAAGTGTCTTCGGAGCCTGTTATACGTGATCAGGCAGATGAGACGAAGCAGCAAGGTGAGACATCCACACGGTCCGAGCATGCGGTGCAGATTATTACATTGTTGACTGAAAAGTGGGATGTTGATGCGAACAACGTTCAAGTGACAGAACCCAAAAGTGCTGAAGTGCTCTGAGAAGGAGGGTGTCCGATGAAACAATGGTTCAAAAAGATGGAAACCTGGATGGGTGGCGGAGAGGGTGGGGCGAGGCGAAGTCAAACCTTCCGCTGGCTGATTATCCTGGGTTTGATCGGGGTGGGAATCATGCTGTTCAATTCCTTCGTCAATGTCAAAAAAATTGATTCCGAAAATATCGGTCGGGAACCACCGGACCCGGCAACATCCATGGCATCCATACAGAGTGATCCGTCAGAACAGAATCCTTTTCAGGCAATCGAAATTGCATTTGAAGACAAAATCAAAGGTGTGCTGGAAAACATTGTTGGTGTGGGAACGGTTGATGTGATGGTTACCGTGGATTCCACAGAAGAATTGGTCGTTCAGCGGAACGTGAAGGATTCTCAGCAACTTACCGAAGAAACGGATGCTAACGGGGGCAAACGACATATGACGCAATATACCCGTGATGGCGAGATTATTACGTACGAAATATCAGGGGATCAGACACCTATAGTGACCAAAAAGCTCAAACCGCAGATTCGTGGGGTGCTTGTGGTTGCGAGGGGTGCAGAGAACAAGGTTGTGAAGGACCTGATAACCGATGCTGTGGAAAAAGGACTGAATGTGGCAGCCTACCGGATCTCGGTTGTACCGCGCAAACAAGACTAATCTGATGTGTTGAATCACAAGATTCAATTCTCATAAGATTGAAGCCAATTTGAGGAGGAAGTTCTAATGAATAACAAACGTCAAACGGTATGGCTCGTTTCCATGCTGAGTCTGATGGTCATTTTGTCCGCGTATTATCTGTTCACTGAGGATTCCGGTCCAGTCAACGCGCCGGTGGCTGACAGTCAGCAAGTGGATGGAATCAAGCAAGGGGAAGCCAAGGAGACGGCAGGCATTCTTGATCCTACAGAAGGTTTGGTTGTGAATGAAGTGGTGAATAGCGGCGAAGTTGAAAGTGATCCAAATGCGGCTGGCGCTGTGGAAGAACCGGCGGCTACGGAAGGTAAAGAAGCTGGAAATGCAGAGAAAACACCTGCTGTCGAACCAGGCGAGAATAAGGGTGAGGCAGGCAAAGAAACCAACAAAGAGACCGACAAAGGCGCAACAACTACACCCGAGACAGACGGTCAGGCAGGCGGCACCGCTACCAAGACAGATGAGGAAGTCCTCAAGGAAATGGAAGAGCAGAATACGACAGCATCTGCAAGCAGCCAGTTCCAGAACTACCAGTGGCAACGTGAGGAAAGCAACAATCGCAAGTATGAGGAACTGATGACCGTGGCAGGTGATCTGAGCAAAACGCCAGAGGAGAATGCCAAAGCAACGGAGCAACTCCGTACACTGGAAGAAAAAGAAGCTAAAATCACTGGCATTGAGGAGACGCTCTCTCAACAGTTCGCTAATGCGATCGTTCAAGAAGATTCCGACAAGTATAAAGTTGTGGTCCTCAGTGACAAACTGGATGTAAAACAGGCGGTATCCATTGTGGATCTGGTGATGAAAGAATTGGCGGTTTCACAGAACAAAATCAGTGTGCAATACGTCACAGAACAGTAATCCAAAATGATGGAAATGCAGTCCCGGGAGCTGGTTGTACTCTCGGGCTCTTTCCATTTTTAATGATTATGATATAATACATAAAGCCATATGACCGTCCTAGTGAGACTGGCATGATGCCGAAGGAGTGAATAATGGAAATGTTTAAATTGAGTGAGATCAAAGAACTGATTAAACTGGTAGATGAAAGTTCCGTTCAAGAGTTGGAAATTGAAAATGAAGGATCACGGTTATCAATCCGCAAACCGGGCAAAACGGAGTATGTTCAAGCAGCTGCTGTGCAACCGCAAATGATTGCTGCTCCGCAAGTACAGCCGGCCGCAGTGGTAAGTGAAGCTGCACCGCAGGTCGATACTACAAGTCATTTACATAAAATTGTATCTCCGATGGTAGGTACTTTTTACAGAGCTTCCTCGCCGGAAGTGGGTCCTTTTGTGAGCGCTGGTGATAAAGTTGTTGAGAAAACAACGGTATGTATCATCGAAGCTATGAAGCTGATGAACGAGCTTGATGCGGACATCAAGGGAGAAATCGTTGAAGTGCTGGTTGAGAACGGACAGCTGGTCGAGTATGGGCAGCCCCTTTTCCTGGTGAAACCGGAATAACCGTTATAGCTGGTTAACAGCTAACCGCATGAGCTTCGAAGGAGGACAAAACGAAATGAAATTTCAAAAAATACTGATTGCGAACCGTGGAGAGATTGCGGTACGTATTATTCGTGCCTGCCGTGAAATCGGCATCTCAACGGTAGCCGTCTATTCGGAAGCGGACAAGGATTCTCTGCATGTTCGTCTTGCAGATGAGGCTTATTGTATCGGACCGACACTGTCTAAGGACAGTTACCTCAACTTCACAAACCTGATGAGTGTAGCTACGCTGACGGAATGTGATGCAATCCATCCTGGATACGGTTTTTTGGCGGAAAATGCTGATTTTGCAGAAATTTGTGAGTCTTGCAATATTACGTTTATTGGACCTTCTCCTGAAGCCATCACCAAAATGGGTGACAAGGCTGTTGCCAAACAGACGATGAAAGATGCAGGTGTACCTGTTATTCCTGGATCAGACGGCCTTGTTGAAAATATGGATGAAGCCATCATGATTGCTAGAGATATCGGATATCCTATCATTATCAAAGCTACTGCTGGTGGCGGAGGTAAGGGAATCCGTATTGCCGAAGATGAAGAAACGCTGATTAAGCAGATTACCGCTGCTCAGCAGGAAGCACAAAAGGCATTTGGCAATGCAGGTGTATATCTGGAGAAATTCCTGACAGGCATGAAACACGTGGAAATTCAGATCATCGCTGATAAACACGGAAATGCAGCACATCTGGGAGAGCGTGATTGCTCGGTTCAGCGTCGTCGCCAGAAATTGGTAGAGGAAGCGCCGTGTCCGATTCTCTCCGAAGATGTGCGTACATTGATGGGTGAAGCTGCGGTACGGGCTGCCCTTGCTGTGGATTACTCGGGAGCGGGTACATTGGAGTTCCTGCTCAGCCCGAACGGCGAGTTCTATTTCATGGAGATGAATACGCGTATTCAGGTAGAGCACCCGGTAACTGAGATGGTTACTGGCGTGGATCTGATCCGTGAGATGATCTCGGTAGCTGAAGGCAACCCACTTTCATTCCGTCAGGAAGACGTGGTTATCAATGGCTGGTCCATTGAATGTCGTATCAATGCAGAAGATCCGGACCGTAACTTTATGCCATCCCCAGGCAAAATCGGATTCTACCTTGCACCGGGAGGACCTGGTGTTCGTGTAGATAGTGCTGCTTATCCGGGTTATACCATTTCACCTTTCTATGACTCCATGATCGCAAAATTGATCGTGTGGGGAGCGAATCGTGAAGAGGCGATTGCCAAGATGAAGCGTGCGCTTGGGGAATTTGCGATTGAAGGCATATCCACAACCATTCCTTTCCATCAGAAATTGCTGGAGCACCCAACGTTCATTCGTGGTGACTTTGATATCAAATTTCTTGAGGAAAACGAGATTTAAAAGGTATATTGGGCTTGTTTGTCATAATGTAGCCCAAATGATATAGTATGAATAATAAGAGCGCATGTCTCCTGCAAAGGATAAGCCCGCACCTCGCGGATGTTTGCAGGAGTTCCGGTAAAGCCGGACCGGAAGGGTTCTGAAGGTTGATTAACCTGAGTCCAGCGCCCTGACGGATGGCCGCAAACTTATCTCGCGAAAGGTGTGTTGAACAGTTATGAGTACACTACCGACTGAATTTGAACGAACGGATATCGGTGAAATCCAGATCGCACCTGAAGTTATTGAAGTGATTGCTGGATTGGCGACCCTTGAAGTGAAAGGTGTTGCAGGCATGAGTGGCGGATTCGCTGGCGGATTTGCTGAATTGCTTGGTCGCAAAAACCTTTCCAAAGGCGTTAAAGTTGAAGTGGGCCAACGTGAAGCGGCAGTTGATGTTTCCGTAATTATCGAGTACGGATACCGTCTGCCACAAGTAGCTACGGAGATTCAACAGAACGTGAAACGTTCCATCGAGAACATGACAGGATTGAATGTGAATGAAGTGAATGTGCACATTCATGACGTTCAGTTCAAGAGCACCGAGAAAGTGGAAGAGATCGACCTGAACAGTCAGCGCGTAAAATAAAAGAAGACAGATTCCCCCGGCATCATCTGCCGGGGGTTATCCCGTCTTGGACAGGTCTTCATTATAGCGAAAGCTAGATGAGGATCTGATTTTTTGCTAGTGAACTGGTTAAGTAATGTTAGTGAGCAAGGGAGGCTGTGCAGTTCGTGGCTAAAATACTGGATCGGCTTCTGTTGTTTATATACAGCATAAGCGTTGGAGCAATATCGGCAGCCGTCATTCTTCTGATTAGCGGTGTGCTGCCTTACGAATTGAATTACCAGCAGGAACAAAACGTTATTGTTGCGTCTGTTATTGCAGCAGCGATTTTGTTTATCCTGAGTTTGCGATTTTTCTACATCTCGGTTCGACGTGAGCGTGCATCGTTGCCGTCTGTAGATCAACGTACTGAGTTTGGTGATGTACAGATTTCGATGGAGACGATTGAGAATCTCTGTTTGAAGGCAACTTCCCGTTTCCGGGGAGTACGTGATGTCAAGGCACGCATACGCGTGGTTGAGTCAGGACTGGAGATTATGATCCGTGCGGTAGTGGATGGTGAGACACCTATTCCTGCGCTGACTTCTGATCTGCAAAAGGCGATACATGATCATGTACAAGAGATTACGGGCATTCCGGTTTCTTTTGTCACGGTGTATATCGCTAATGTAACCCAGTCGCCTAACTACAAGAGTCGAGTGGAATGAGGTGAGTTTCACTGATGCTGTGGAAAGAGATTTGGGATAGTCACAGAGGCCGAATTACCGGAATTATCGGCGGCATCTTTTTTGGATTTCTTTATGTATGGATCGGTTTTTGGGATATGTTGTTCTTTGCACTCTTGGTGTTCATCGGTTATACATTAGGCAGACGAAGCGATTCAAAGCTGGGTTCGTTCATTCCCTGGAGGGAGTGGGGACAATGGCTTGGCGATCGCTGGCGTCCGTTTAAGTGACCTACCTGAACCCTGCAATATGTTTCTTCCGAAAATAGAGCTGTAATTTAGGTTGCCCGTTTTTTGGAGGAAACGTATTGCAGGTTTTTTTGTGAAAAGGGATAACAATAACAATACCATGGAAGCCATTGATTCAACCGATACTGGATTTGATGAGATGGATGCATGGATTATAAAATAAGCATGATGACGCTCCAGACGGAGCGCTGCAGGAGGCAGGACATGAAAAGACGTTTGGCAAGGGAAATTGCAGTACAAAGTCTGTATCAGATGGAAATGAATGAGGTGGGTGCAGCAGAAGCTGTAAACATGTTAATCAATGAAGCTGCTGAAGATAATGAAACTGAAGTAGTTATCCGCGATGCAGATGTAATGCGTACTTATGTTACTGAGATTGTACAAGGAGCCTGGAACAATAAGGAAGCCATTGACGGGCTGCTTGTTGATTATTTGAAAGGTTGGCAGATTAGCCGTCTGTCACGTGTAGATCGCCAGATTCTACGACTGTCTACGTATGAAATGGTGTTTCGTGATGACATTCCGGCAAAAGTATCTGTCAATGAAGCAATTGAGCTGTCCAAATATTTTGGTACAGAAGAATCCGGTAAGTTCGTCAATGGCGTACTTGGACGCATGATTCAGGAAGTTGACGCGATTAAAGCAAAATTATCTTAAGTTATGATTAACTATTTGAACAACCTCTAAATTTATATTCACATAAGGGAGAGAGAGTACAATGACAGCATCTATTATTAACGGTAAAGAAGTATCCCAAGAGATCCGCGCAAGCATGACAACAGAAGTAAAACAGCTTAGCGAACAGGGGGTAGTACCTGGTCTGGCTGTTGTGCTCGTCGGGGAAGATCCGGCATCCCAAGTATATGTGCGTAATAAAGAAAAAGCATGTCACGACCTCGGTTTCTACTCTGAAGTGCATCGCTTGGATGCAGACACGTCCCAAGAAGATCTGCTTGCGCTGGTGGACAAGCTGAACAATCAACAATCCATTAACGGAATTTTGGTTCAACTCCCATTACCGAAACATATCGAAGAGAAAGCGGTCATTGATGCAATTGCCGTGGATAAAGACGTAGACGGATTCCACCCAGTCAATGTTGGTAATCTTGTTATTGGAGACGATAGTCTGCTTCCATGTACCCCTGCGGGTGTAATTGAGCTGATCAAACGTACTGGGCTGGAAATGTCCGGTAAACATGCAGTGGTCATCGGAAGAAGCAATATTGTCGGCAAACCGGTATCGCTGTTACTGCAACGTGAGAATGCGACGGTAACCATGTGTCATTCCCGTACAGCCAACATGAAAGAAATTACGCGTCAGGCGGATATTTTGGTTGTAGCCATCGGCCGTGCTAATTTTGTGGATGCTGATTTTGTGAAACCGGGTGCTGTTGTTATTGATGTCGGCATGAACCGTTTGGAGAATGGCAAACTGGCAGGAGACGTTGATTTCGAGAGCGTGAAAGAAGTTTCTGGTCCAATTACACCCGTTCCTGGTGGTGTTGGTCCGATGACAATCACAATGCTGATGCAAAATACATTGATCGCTGCCAAGCGCGCTCACGGATTGGCCTAGGGTTTTGTCTGTGGCAGATCAAAAGATATACTCCATCAAAGACCTGAACCGATACATCCGGATGAAACTGGAATCGGATCAGGTTCTGTCGGACGTCTGGCTGCGCGGGGAGATTTCGAATTTCACGCATCACTCCAGCGGCCATATGTATTTTACATTGAAGGACAAGGACAGCCGAATCAAGTCAATTATGTTTGCGTCCCATAACCAGCGATTACCTTTTGTACCGAAGGAGGGTGCAAGGGTTATTGCCCGTGGTAATGTCTCGGTATATGAACGGGATGGGCAGTATCAATTCTACGCTACCCATATGCAGCCGGACGGAATTGGAAGTCTGTATCTGGCTTACGAACAGCTCAAGAAAAAGCTCGAGGGTGAAGGGTTATTTTCACCTTCGCGAAAAAGACAGATCCCTCGTTATCCACAGACCATCGGGGTTGTAACTTCACCGACGGGAGCGGCGGTACGAGACATCATGATCACACTTCAGCGTAGATACCCTTCTGCCAAAGTTGTTTTGTATCCTGTTCTGGTACAAGGCAAAGGTGCAGCACCTTCCATTGTCAAAGCAATTGCCAACTTGAACCGGATGGGAGAAGCTGACGTACTTATCGTTGGACGCGGAGGCGGTTCACTGGAGGAGTTGTGGGCCTTTAATGAGGAGATTGTGGCAAGAGCAATAGTTGCTTCGGATATTCCTGTCATTTCTGCGGTTGGGCATGAAACGGACTTCACTATTGCTGATTTTGCAGCCGATTTGCGTGCGGCTACACCTACAGCAGCTGCTGAATTAGCTGTACCTAATCGAGCTGAGTTGCTTGATCAGATCGGACAACGGCAGCGTCAGTTACAGCTTAGCTTGCGTCAGCGTGCTGTACATAATCGTGAACGGCTCGCAAGATTACAGCGTTCGCCAGTACTGGTGCATCCAAGACGTACCTTGATGCAGCATACGGAACGTCTGGATATGATGCACCAACGGCTTTTGAGAACAGTGGATACGCGTATGAAATGGACAGGAGAGAAACAGGAGCGTCTGCGGGCAGCACTGCAACGATTCAATCCTCGTGAGCAGGTCAATGCAGCACGCCGTGAGAATGCGGCAGCACGCAGACAACTTGAACTTGCGATCAGGTCTATAACCAGGTCGAAGCAGCAACAGTGGAAATCATCTGTGCGGCATCTGGATGCGCTTAGCCCGCTTAAAGTCATGTCACGGGGATACAGCCTTGTCTATGACGAGCAAGAACAGCGATTGATCAAGTCAACGAAGGATGTACAGCCTGGAGATTCAATTAAGATTAAATTAACAGACGGGCAGCTGGACTGTCAGGTTTGGGGAATGAAGGAGGACGACAATACCCATGGCGAATGAACCGGAATTGAATTTTGAAGAGGCAATGGCGGCATTGGAAGACATCGTAGGTCAGCTGGAACATGGTGATGTTCCGTTGGAACAGGCCATCGATCTGTTTCAGCGCGGGATGAAACTTTCGCAACTTTGCGGTCTGAAGCTGGAACAAGTGGAACGCAAGATCGAAATGATCGTAGAAGAAGATGGAGAGCTTCGCAAGAAGCCTTTCGGAACTGCTGACGATGAGAGCGGTGAAGTCCATGAGTAATCGTCCTTCGTTTCAAGCATACCTCGAAGAGGTCACAGCTGAGGTGACAGAAGCGTTGAAACATACGCTTCCCGCTCACTGGGATGTACCCCAATCGCTGACGGATGCGATGCAGTACTCACTCATGGCCGGAGGCAAACGCCTTCGTCCTCTTCTGGTCGTTGCTGCGGCGGAAGCCTTCGGTGCACAGCGTACAGCTGCAATGCCGGTAGCCTGCGCCGTGGAGATGGTTCATACGTATTCACTGATCCACGACGACCTGCCTGCTATGGATAATGATGATTACCGTAGAGGGAAATTAACGAATCACAAGGTATATGGTGAGGCAACCGCCATATTGGCAGGGGATGCGCTGTTAACCCATGCTTTTTATAGCATTGTTCAAGCTGGACGCCGTAGTGGTGTGGCGGCAGATGCGTTGCTGTCCATCGTAGAGGACATGTCCGAACTTGCTGGAGCAAGAGGGATGGTCGGCGGTCAAGTTGCAGATATGGAAGGCGAGCAGGGCATGACTGATCTTGCACAGCTCCAATATATTCATTTGCACAAAACGGGTGACCTGATTGTTTTCTCACTCATTGCTGGAGCACGAATCGGTGGAGCAACGGAAGGACAATTGGAAGCACTGCGTGTGTTTGGACGTGATCTGGGGCTGGCGTTCCAGATTCAGGATGATATTCTCGATCTGACGGGCGACGAGCAGAAGATGGGCAAAAAAACACAGAGCGATGTGAATCAGCAGAAGGTAACGTATCCTTATTTTATTGGCATGGAGGCTTCTGTAGAGGAAGTGAAATCCCTTACCCAATCTGCAAAAGATGCACTTGAAAGAGCCGAGTTACCTGATTCATCCAGATTGCTGGAAATTGCAGATTATCTGATGAGTCGTGACCATTAGATTCTGACGGAGCGGTCTGTTTCAAAATCTATGTAACCGTGTAATGAATGTAATGTCCTTTTTCCGAGTAGATGTAAAGAGCTGTTCCGAGTGGATGCGTGAATACATATGGAGAAGAATTTTAAATAACTTACTGGCGAGAATGCTCGTTATCGGGAGTATAGTGCAGTAAATTATGATTCTTGTTCTTTTATGTTATAATGATTTAATGTCATTTGATTCATAATGTATATATCGATTTACAACAATAACTAAACAATCTAGGAAAGCGGGGAGATTCTCGTGCTGCTTCCACAAATTAAACAACCCAGTGATCTAAAGTCGATGTCTCAGGATGATCTTGCCCTTTTGTCGGCAGAGATCCGGCAGTTTCTGATTGAGAAGCTGTCTGTTACAGGTGGGCATCTCGCACCCAACTTAGGCGTGGTTGAGCTCACGGTAGCCCTGCATTACTGCTATAACAGTCCAGCAGACAAAATGATTTTTGATGTAGGGCATCAGGCTTATGTGCATAAAGTCCTGACAGGGCGTATGGATCGTTTTGATACATTGCGTCAACATAACGGCCTGTGCGGGTTTGTCAAACGCAACGAAAGTGAACATGATGTATGGGAAGCTGGACACAGCAGTACTTCATTGTCCGCTGCGATGGGGATGGCTCTTGCACGTGATCTGAAGGGTGAGAACAACCAAGTTATCGCGATGATTGGTGATGGAGCGCTTACAGGTGGTATGGCTTTTGAGGCCCTTAATCATATCGGTCATGAGCAGAGAAAACTGATGGTTATTCTGAATGATAATGAAATGTCCATTGCTCCAAACGTTGGGGCCATGCATAAATATTTGAGCAAGATTCGTTCGGATCGTCATTATCTGAAAGCAAAAGATGATGTCGAGGGGATGCTTAAAAAAATTCCTGCTATTGGGGACCGTTTGGCCAAATCGGCAAGCTGGATCAAAGATAGTGTCAAATATATGATGGTACCAGGTGTTCTTTTCGAAGAACTGGGCTTCACGTATTTGGGACCGATTGATGGGCACGATATTCCCAAATTGATTGAAACCTTCAAACAGGCAGATAACGTTGATGGTCCTGTGCTCGTTCACGTGCTTACGACCAAAGGCAAAGGTTATCAGCCAGCAGAAGCTGATTCGCACAAGTGGCACGGGATTTCTCCGTACAAAATTGAATCTGGGCAAGTGCTGAAGGCAGTCGGAAAACCGATGTACACGGAAGTGTTTGGTCAAACACTAATTGATCTTGCGAAGCAGGATAAGCGGGTCGTAGCTGTAACGCCAGCAATGCCTACAGGATCAGGTCTCATCCCTTTTAGTAAGGAATTCCCTGACCGCATGATTGACGTAGGGATCGCAGAACAGCATGCGGCAACCATGTGTGCTGCACTGGCTATGGAAGGTTTGAAGCCGGTCTTTGCCGTGTATTCTACGTTTATGCAACGTGCATATGATCAGATCGTACATGATATTTGCCGACATAACGCTAACGTGATGTTTGCCATTGACCGTGCCGGGTTTGTTGGTCCGGATGGGGAAACACATCAAGGGGTATATGATGTGGCATTTATGCGCCATATTCCAAATATCGTTCTGATGATGCCAAAAGACGAAAATGAATTGCGTCACATGATGAAAACGGCGCTTGATTATAATGAAGGTCCAATTGCTTACCGTTATCCGCGAAACAATGTAGTTGGTGTACCTCTGGATGATGTACTTGTTCCGATTTCGATCGGATCATGGGAGCAACTGCGTCCATCCGAAGGATATGCTGTCATCGCTTCAGGGTCGATGGTACAGCTTGCAGAAGAAGCAGCAGAGATGGTGAAGCGGGAAGGGATTACAGCAGGCGTAATCAACGCTCGCTTCCTCAAACCTCTGGATGAGCAAATGCTGCGTGACCTAGCTGTTCGAGGCATCAAATTGATTATACTTGAAGAAGCATCCCAAGCAGGTAGCATGGGAAGTGCGGTTCTGGAATTCTACGCAGAACAGGGACTGCATGACGTACATGTGCAACTGATGGGGATTCCGGATCGTTTCATCGAGCATGGCAGTATTAAGGAACAACGTGAGGAAGTGGGTCTTACCGTTGAAAATGTATGTGCTGAACTGCGCAAGATGGCTGTTCAATCATCTTACGGCATACCCAAAACACGTTTTCCTTCGTAAATTTACATGATAGGAGACAGACATGTCACTCCCGAAAGAACGAATTGATGTTCTGCTGGTTGAGCAGGGCTATTATGAAAGTCGTGAGAAGGCAAAAGCTGCAATCATGGCTGGACTGGTATATGCCAATAATGAGCCAATCGAAAAGGCGGGCATGAAAATTCCAAGGGAAGCCGAGCTGAAAGTTAAAGGCTCGGTACATCCCTACGTCGGCAGAGGCGGATTGAAGCTCGAAAAAGCGATCCGTCATTTCGGCCTTGATATGAATGGACTTGTCATGCTCGACATTGGTTCATCCACCGGTGGATTTACGGATTGTGCACTTCAGCATGGCGCGTCTCACGTCTACGCTATTGATGTGGGGTATAATCAGCTCGACTGGTCTTTGCGTAATGATGAGCGGGTTACTGTTATGGAACGAACTAATTTTCGCTATGTGACTCCTGAAGATCTGGCGGGACCCGTGCCGAACTTTGCGAGCATTGATGTGTCGTTCATTTCACTGCGAATCATATTGCCGCCACTTCTGGCTCTTTTGAAACAACCTGCAGATATCGTTGCATTGATTAAACCTCAATTTGAGGCAGGGCGTGAAAAAGTAGGCAAGTCCGGTGTGGTACGTGATACGAAGGTACACAAGGATGTATTGCAGACGATGCTTCATTTTGCCAGTCAACTTGGTTTGCATCTGCAGAGTTTAACTTTTTCACCGATAACCGGTGGAGAAGGTAATATCGAATTTCTCGCACATTGGCGTCTGGAAGCACCAGAGGCAACACAACCAGAGATCGATCCAGCTTCACTTGACGCACTTGCAGAGCAAGTTGCGAAGGAAGCAGCTCATACATTTAAGGGAAACTCATCATAAGATGGGTTTCTTTTCGCTGGAAAGGTGATTCATGTAAAGGGAAATCGTTACTGAACCTCGAATATGTCTTCGAGGTGAGCGATAATGGATGGTCAATATGACACAATCGTTATAGGTGTACTTGCTGTCTGTTTGATCTTGTGGTTGTTCTTTGGCTTACGTAATTGGGTGAATCGACCGATGCCGGTAAGCTTGTCTGGAATGCAACTGAACGTGAAGATTCAGGATTCCCCGGCATTGGACTTGCTTGAAGCACAGGGTTACGAAGTCATTGGTGGCAAAATGAAAGTCCCTCTGGCTTTTGAGGCCAATGAATCCATTTATTACAGCAGATTATTCATTGATTATGTTGCAGAACGTGAGGATCTCAGATACCTGGTGAAAACGTCTCGTCGCAGACAGCCAATTGAAATGACCGGCCCTGCGCTAAGGGATCGCTTCCTCAATTATCTGTTGTTATATCCTGGCTGTGAAGGATTGCTGTATGTTGACGTGGAGGATTCCGATATTAAGTTAATCAGGCTCATGGACTATCAGGAAGATGTGTATGATGGGGATGATCTGGATTAATATAAAAGAATGAACATTGCAGGGCAAAGTCTGCGGCGAATTACAAATGCTGCTTTATTGCAATACATTTAACTGGAGGCATGTATGAAAGGACAAAGGCACATCAAGATTCGTGAAATCATTAGTCAAAATGAAATTGAGACCCAGGATGATCTGGTTGAAGCACTACGCAAATCAGGTTTTCAGGTGACTCAGGCGACGGTATCCCGGGATATCAAGGAACTTCTGTTAATCAAGATTCCAATGGATGACGGAAGATACAAATACTCTTTGCCAACAGATCAACGATATAATCCGATTCAAAAGTTGAAGCGTGCACTCGTTGACAACTTCTTGCACATTGATCACACAAACAATCTAGTTGTGATGAAATGTCTGCCAGGAACAGCCAACTCCATTGCAGCTTTACTTGATAATATTGAGTGGAATGAAGTCATGGGCACGATCTGTGGAGATGATACCATTCTGATTATCTGCCGGACTGAAGGTAACAGCGTGACCGTTATTGAACGCATCATGGGTTATATTGCTTAAAGTGCGTGTTCAAAAAGATCGATTTTCAGTACCGAGAAGATGGGATGAAGCTAGAAATGGAGTAGCGGAGCGTAGGAAAACTACGTGAGCAACGGACATTTCGGCTAATTTCCATATTCGATGCTGATGATGCCACCAGGCATCCTTCGTAATCAAAAGCGGACTTTTTGAACCTCTTGAATCAATGGTTCAAAAACATAATTTCTGAGTTAGTCATCCGGAGGTGTTTTTGCAGATGTTAGTTACGTTATCGATTCGAAATCTGGCTGTGGTCGAAGAAGTGGACGTTGTATTCCATCCGGGATTCCATGTACTTTCAGGGGAAACGGGTGCAGGAAAGTCGATTATTATAGATGCACTTGGCTTAATTGCTGGTGGACGAAGTTCAGCGGATCTGATCCGTTACGGTTGTGACAAGGCAGAGATGGAAGCCTTGTTCGAGATGGAGCAGAGTCATCCGGTATGGCAGACATTAGAGAAGCTGGGTATCCATTGTGAGCCTGAAGAGCATCTGGTCATTCGACGTGAACTGAACACACAGGGGAAGAGTACATCCCGCATTAATGGTCAATTGGTCAATCTCACCATGTTGCGGGAAGTAGGCGAGAAGCTGATCAATATTCATGGACAACATGAACATCAGAGTTTGCTGCGTGCAGAGAGCCATCTGGGGCTTCTCGATACTTATGGCTCGGAAGTGATCGGACCAGTCAAAGCGACGTATCAAGAGCGTTACAGCAAGTTTATCACGGCGGAAAAGGAACTTCGTGCGCTTCAGGAGTCCAGTCAGCGGGCATATCAACTCTTGGACATGTATCGCTTTCAGCTTGAGGAGATCGCAGCGGCAAGCCTTACACGAGGCGAGGATGAATTACTCGGGGAAGAACGGGTCAAACTATCCCATAGTGAGAAAATGATGGACAGTGTTGCTGGTGCATATGATCTGCTCAGTGGTCAACGCGGACTTGAAGCTGTGAGCATTGCCCTTTCAAGAATTGAAGACATTTCTGGATATGATAACAAAGGACTGCAACCAATCGTAGAACAGCTTCAATCTGCATTTTATCAATTGGAAGATGCGACATTTCAGTTAAGGGATTACCGGGAGAAGATTGAATTTAATCCGGCAAGGCTGGAAGAAGTGGAGCAAAGGCTGAATCTGATTTCTGGCCTCAGACGGAAATACGGGGACAGTGTTGAAGTTATTCTGAGTTATTATGAACAGATTAGCCATGAAACCGACCAACTGGAGAACAAGGACGAACGGCTGGAGAAATTGCGAGCTGAACGTGACAAAATGCTTAACCTTGTGATGGAGTCTGCTGAAGAACTCAGCAAGGTTCGCAAACAATGCGCCGAGGAACTTGCTGCACAGGTGGAAAGCGAGCTCAAGGATCTGCAAATGGAGCGGACAACACTGCGTGTTCAGATTACTCCTTTCGAAGATCCTAAGGGCATTGAATGGAATGGACGTCGTATTCGTCTGAATCGTCAGGGTGCGGACAATGCGGAATTCCTGATCTCACCGAACCCGGGCGAGCCATTACGACCACTTGGCAAGATTGCTTCAGGTGGTGAGTTGTCGAGAATGATGCTGGCGATGAAGAGTATCTTTGCGCGACATGACCGGATACCTGTGCTGATTTTTGATGAAGTTGATACAGGAGTTAGCGGTAGAGCAGCTCAATCCATTGCGGAAAAACTGTTCCGCTTGTCTTCGACTTGTCAGGTTTTCTCAATAACGCATTTACCACAAGTGGCCTGTATGGCAGATCATCAGTATCTCATTGAGAAACATGTCTACGATGGACGGACAATGACGCAGGTGGAATCGCTGTCAGACGAAGGCAGAGTGAAGGAATTGGCACGGATGCTGGGAGGCGTGGAAATTACAGAAAAAACACTGCATCACGCACAGGAAATGCTGAATTTGGCGGAAGCCAAAAAAGGGTGAAACGGACGGCTGGCGTAATGATTGACAGTAATAAAAGCCTGGGGGCGAGGTTATCTTAAAGGTACGCAATTGGCGACCACCTTTCGTCAAGCGAAAGAAGCAAAGGGAGTGTGACAGCCATTGAATTCCCCCCTCAGGAAGAAATTGCTAGGTCTTTTATTTGCCTTCTTTCTTTGTGTGATTAGCCAGGCCATTCAGCCTGTGCAAAGTTATGCTTCACTGCCGGATGAATTGCAGGTGTTTGCTGGCAGGCAAGCGGATGTCCGGCTCGCTGTACCTGCTGTTTCAAGCGCCGTTGTAGATCGTCCTGATATCGTTGGTTTGGATGATCAGGCAGCGATGCATGTTACCAGGCAACAACCTTTGCATCTTCACCCTCAACAGACGGGACATGCCAAATTAACGTTGAAGTTGTGGGGTAAAATTCCGGTCAAAACAGTTCATGTGAATGTCATACCGGATTTGCGTGTTGTACCCGGTGGTCAAACGATTGGCGTTAAAGTTAAATCGGCAGGCATTCTGGTGGTAGGTCATCATCTGGTCCATTCTGGGCAGGATGAGCGTGTATCGCCAGGAGAAACGGCTGGCATTAAGCTCGGAGATCTGATTACGCATATGGATGGTAAACGCCTTGATGGCGTGGCAGGTGTCTCTGAAGCCGTTGAACTTGCAGGTAAAAGTAAAAAAGGTATTGATGTTGTGTTAAAACGTGGTAAGGAAACGGTGAAGACACGATTAACTCCGGCGTATGACTCCGAGGATCAAGCGTGGAGGCTTGGATTGTACATTCGTGATTCTGCAGCCGGTGTTGGCACACTTACCTTCTATGCTCCAGATCAGGGCGTATACGGCGCACTGGGCCATGTGATTACAGACATGAACACACAAACATCTATTGTTGTGGGTAGTGGTCAGATTGTTCAGTCCAATGTGACGTCCATTTCTAAAAGTGAGACCGGTGATCCCGGTGAAAAACGTGCTCATTTCCTCAAGGAAAGCAAAATTTTGGGCAATATTGAACGTAATACGGCTTTTGGTATCTTTGGTAAAATGTCCGGAAATCCTGAGCACAGTCTGTATTCGAAAGGCATTCCCGTAGCTTTTTCTCATGAAGTCAAGGAAGGACCGGCCGAAATACTTACCGTGGTTGACGGTCAACAAGTTGAACGCTTCTCCATTGACATTGTTCATGTGGCAGATCAAACCGAACCAGCAACAAAAGGTCTGGTGCTTCGAATCACGGACCCGAAACTGCTGGATAAGACCGGAGGTATCGTTCAAGGGATGAGTGGCAGCCCCATTGTACAAAATGGTAAGTTGATTGGTGCAGTTACTCATGTATTCGTGAATGATCCCAAATCGGGTTACGGTTGCTTCATTGAATGGATGTTACAAGATGCTGGCGTTATGATGAAGAAGGAAAACGATAAGAACCTCAAGGCTGGCTAAACAGCCCTGAGGTTCTTTTTTGTCGAAAGCAAACATAATATATCGGATAATGAAATAAATTATTTATTATATAGGATCAAGAAAAAAAAATAAAGAAAAATAATTTTCGACAGGAGGAATTTAACTGGCTGTGTCGAAAATTAAACGTGTAAGGAAATGTACGAAACGATGTTTAATTTAAAGGAGGATACCGTTTTGCAAAAAATTGAGGTATTGCTGGCCGATGATAATCGTGAATTTACGAATTTGCTTGCCGAATATATATCTGAGCAGGAAGATATGGAAGTAACCGGTATTGCATACAATGGAGAAGAAGTACTGCAATTGCTGGAGCAAACTCGGGATGTGCCGGATGTATTGATTCTGGATATTATCATGCCTCACCTGGACGGACTGGGTGTGCTTGAGCGCTTGCGCGACCTGAACCTGTCTCCACAGCCTAAAGTCATTATGCTTACGGCATTCGGACAAGAGAATATCACACAGCGTGCCGTGCAACTCGGAGCTTCTTATTATATTCTTAAGCCGTTTGACATGGAAGTGCTTGCGAATCGTGTGCGTCAACTGGTGGGAACACAGACGGCGATGTCCACAAGCAGCGGATCATCCATGTTCATGAAATCATCCAATGTTGTGCCAATGGGCAAACACAAAAATCTGGATGCAAATATTACGTCCATCATACATGAAATCGGTGTTCCTGCGCATATTAAAGGATATCAGTATTTGCGCGAAGCCATTACGATGGTGTATAACAATATCGAAATTTTGGGAGCCATCACCAAAACACTGTATCCGGCGATTGCCGAAAAATTCAAAACCACCCCGTCCCGCGTCGAACGTGCCATCCGTCATGCCATTGAAGTGGCATGGACTCGCGGTAACATCGACAGCATCAGCCACTTGTTTGGTTACACGATCAATATCAGCAAGTCGAAACCAACAAATAGCGAGTTCATCGCGATGGTTGCTGACAAGCTGAGAATTGAGCATAAGGTAAGCTGAAAGGGTCAGGAGTAGTGAGCTGGCAAGTATAGTTTGGATTCAAATTTGATTCTAGCATGGATTTTTGGCGGCCTATATCTGAATTCGTTCATTTCATGCCGCTAAACTTCTGTAATATATGCCAACGAATACCGTCATTTATTGGATTAAAGATATCCAGTAAATGACGGTATTTTTGCATAACGAAATAACACAGAACATGATGATGAAAATTAGTTTTGCATGATTGTGTCTGAATTGAGAGTTTCTGCATTAAAGAAAGCTCCCTATAGCAAAATTCAGAAAAGGAAATATTTCATAAACTTTTACCCTCAGTTAACGCTTTTTAAAGTAAAAAGTGGTACGATGTGACCATTGACAAAGACCTACATATATATTTAAAAAGTTGGATTAGATGCTACGAACAGAGGAGTAGAATAGTATGTTTACGCAAATAGGCCAGATTGCTGAACCAATTCCTGTAGTACAATCTGATACAAAATGTGATATCGTCTATCATCTTTTCAAGTCCAATCCTAGTCTGGAAGGTATAGCTGTTATGGGAGAGAAGGGTGTGTCATTAATGATGCGGCCCCAATTCTTTCAGCAGATAGGCACCCAGTACGGCTATAATCTGTATATGGGACGTCCTGTAGAACTGGTGATGAACACGCAAGCACTGGTCGTGGATTATTCGGAACAGATTACAGATGTCAGTGTTCTAGCCATGGACCGAGATGAAGGGGAGATATATGATCTTGTTTTAGTCACGTCAGGGGAAAGTTTCTTTGGAGCTGTGAGTATTCGACGTTTGCTACTCGCTGTTGCTGATGTACGGGCTGAAATGGCGATTTTTATGAATCCGCTGACTGGTCTTCCAGGTAATCATATCATAGATGAAAGGCTGTCTCAGGCTCTTCAGATGGACCATTTTAGCGTATTGTACGTTGATCTCGATCAATTCAAATCCTACAATGATAGCTACGGCTTCAAAATGGGGGATCAGCTTATTCAGGCGACAGCTAACTTGCTTCGCAAGTTATTTGTTCCCCCTGAAGCTTTTCTTGGACATATTGGTGGGGATGATTTTATTACAATCCTGAATCACCATGATTACAAACATATTAGTGAGGAAGTCATCTCAGGTTTTGAGGAAATGAAAAAGACATTCTACAACGAACATGATTGGCATAATCAATATGTTCTGGGGGAAGGACGTTCCGGGCTAAATCGGCCCATTCCTCTCGTGTCGGTATCCATCGCCGTTGTAACCAATAACAAGCGAAAATATAAAAACATAGATCAGATTATTGATGAAGCCACACGCATCAAAAAAGGTTGTAAAGCGATTGCAGGCAGTATCATCTGTGCAAATGATACCGCTGGTACTCCGTGTTAAAGATAAGAAATACTCATAGTAGCTACAGCTACAAACGTTAAAGATACAAGAAAAACCGCTATTTACCAGGAGTTAGTCACCTGTAATAGCGGTTTATCTATTATGTGATGCGAGTCGATTGTTTTGTTGTTAAAACACTTCAACCTCATTATGTATACATATAAGTATGTTTGAACAAAGGGTACTCAGATTCGAATATCGACGGATGGATATGAAGCAGCAGGAGATGCAGAAGCCGTAGTTTGTGGACCATTTCCTGATTCCTGATCTGTGGTTCCGCCATCTGATGGGTGCTCCTTACTTCCCGTTTTCTTTCCTTCATTTACTTCCTGATCTTCTTCTCCAGATGTTGCAGAGATAGGTGGTTGTACTCCCTTTTTAGGTGCGGGCTGATGGATCTCTTCCACCAGTTCCCCAATCTTCTGATTGACCTTATTTAACTGGGAGTTGATGTCCTGAACAACCTCTCGCTTTGCCTGAAAGACGGTGCGTTCTGAATTTTCCAGCATCATTGATTTGCCAAGATCGAGATCATTTGCGGGAGGATTGATCTCCAGAACAAGTCGGTCGAAGCGGGTTTCTCCTTCGGTGGTCTGAATCGAGCCCTGCATGCGATCCCGCAAACCGACCAACTTACCCAATTGATCATAAGTCTGACTATGCTTGATCAGGTGATCGAGTGAAGGGGCTTGTGCCTCATCGGTTGGTTTGGGTTGTTGCTGTTGAGTCTTTTCGGGCTGTCTTAATTTGTTCTTTTCTTGCAATTCTTCAGCTTTAATTTGGGCAATCTGGCTGTCGATCTGGGAAATGGAGCTTGTTAAGGATTTAATTCGCTGAGCTTTGGTTTTGGTATCCAACTCGTCATTGGTTTTTACACCTTGCATTTCTTCATTGAGCCGGATCTTCTGCTGCATAAGTCCCTGAATTTCTTTATCCCGATTGGAGACTTGATTCCCGGGAGTGAAACTGCTTTTGGTTGCAGATGAGATTGAATTCATATCCTCTGTTCTCCTTCTACTCTTTATCATGGTTCTATTTACATATATCGGATGTTAAGAGAAGTAATTGAAGATCAATTGCTTCGTTAGAATGGATTCATTTATGTAGGCCTATTGCGTACTATCATTACCGAAGAGACCGCCTATTTCGGTGAAGCGTTGAATAAAGAAAAAGAATCTGAGACATGGTTAGCAGATTATGACGCCAGAATTGCAGATGCCAAGAAACGGGTCAGTATGGTTATCGATCCAGAAGCAGAAGAGTAGGTCATGCAGTTCTATGATAATTTGACGCTGAAAGATTTTGAACTCCAAACTGGTCTGGAGTTCACTGGATGCCGTTAAGATCAGACGTAGGAATTGGCCGCGTGGTTTACGAAGATCTCTGAACCAAATTAAGTCTAACAAGTGATTGATGAGATGAAATACAATTCCACTCTAAATTTCAGTTGATAATGAAAATTATTATCATTTATAATAAAGGTATATTAGGAACCTCTGCTACGCATATGTTATCGGATGTGTGGCGGAATGATGACCTTGTAAGGCCTTTGTTCCGGGTGAGGCTGGGATTGGAGAGTATTCAATGCAATTAGATGAACAGATGAAATGCTGGAATCATGCCGCTATTAAGGTTCTGGATATACGCCGAATCGTTATGGAGGCAGGGGCACAACTGAGTTCCTACACACTTCCGGCCAATGGTTTTATATATACAATACGAGGATCGGCTGTGCTTAAGTTGAATGGACAAACATACAAGGCAGAGCGGTTCTACATGCTTCATGGGGCCAAAGGATCTTCACTGGATATCCAAACCAACGAAGATTTCGAATATATCCTACTCTATTACAGAGCATTCCTTGCCTTCCCCAGTTATCGTAAAAAGTGGTTATTGGCAAAGCCGGAAGTTGCACCGTTCTCTTTGCAATATGGATTTACGCCAAGTAGTCCGCTGGGGTTGTTACGTTACCTTGATGAGCTTGAGGGTGCATGGATTCACTCTGGCAGTCTGGATCTGCTTCATACAAAAAGTTTATTTTACCAATTCATTCATGAAATGATGGTTCAGTTGGCAGATCAGGAGATCAAAACAGAGTTTGCTGACCCGGTGAAACAAACACTTCGTTATATACAGAAGCACTTTAGAGAACAGGTCACGCTTGATTTCCTTGC
The DNA here is from genome assembly GCF_037965655.1 of Paenibacillus sp. FSL L8-0435. Taxonomy (NCBI): domain Bacteria; kingdom Bacillati; phylum Bacillota; class Bacilli; order Caryophanales; family Paenibacillaceae; genus Paenibacillus; species Paenibacillus sp. FSL L8-0435. Next base: position 4,578,585 of record NZ_CP150185.1, on the reverse strand, counting down.
TGAACAATTCAACTACAGCTCCCGACATTTATCTATGCAATTCAAACGACAGACGGGTTACAGTCCCATTGATTATTTAATTCAGACTCGAATCGCCAAGGCTCGGAATTTGCTTGTACGATCTGATGCAACGCTGAGTGAAATTGCAGCAGAAGTGGGTTATTCGGATGTGTACTATTTTAGTCGTATCTTCAAAAAACATGTGGGGATCTCTCCGATTCAGTATCAACGAAAGATAAGAGAAGAAGCGAGAGCAGAGGATTGTCCATTGGTAATCTCTGAATCGTCCATTGGCCGAAGATGGAAGTCGGGATATATTGATTATGAGAATCATTATCAATATATAGACGGAGGGTCTACACCAATGAAAAGAAGAAAAACAAGTTCCAGTATGATTATGGTTGCATTATTGAGCATAACGATGCTCCTCGCAGCCTGCTCTTCAGGTACAGCGACAACACCAGCAGCTGGCGAAGGAACGGGTGCCAGTTCCAATAACAGCAGCACGGCAGTATCATCAGACACAGGAAGCCAGACGAACAAAGACAATGAAACACGCACGGTCTCGACGGTTAAGGGTGACGTAGTTGTTCCAGCGAATCCAAAACGGGTTGTTGTATTGTATCTCCAGGGGGATGTCGTCGCACTTGGAGTTAAGCCAATCGCTACCTCAGATGTATATGACGGGGCTGCATACAAGAGTGAGCTAGAGGGTGTAAATGCACTGGGTACCTGGTTCGAACCGAATCCTGAAGCTGTCATTGATCTGGATCCGGATCTGATCATTGTTCCTTCAGAAGAGACGTATACGTTATTAAAAGATATTGCACCTACGGTATATATTCCGTATGAGAAATTGACTACAGAAGAGAGACTTCATAATATAGCAAGTATCTTTGGCAAAGAGCAGGAAGCCGAGACGTTAATCACCAATCTCAATAACAAAGTTGAAGAGAGTAAGAAAACTCTTGCAGATGCAGGCATACTGGACAAAACAATCTCCATTGTGGAGGGTGGTTTGAAAGGTATGGTTATTGTAGAGAGCAAACAATTTGGCCGTGGATCTCAGGCGGTATATGAGTACTTGGGAATGAAAGCACCTGAAGTCGTACAGAAAAAAATCGACGTGGTTTCGGACGCGGCAGGCTCCACGATCTCCATGGAAGTCCTTCCTGAATATATCGGAGACTATGTGTTTCGCTCGGTATATGAAGGGGCAGATAATTTGACGGATAATCCAATATGGAGCAGTATCCCTGCCATCAAGGAAGGTCGTCTGATTGAGATTGATTTCGATTTCTTCTATTATTCGGATATCTATTCAATTAATAAACAACTTGATTTTGTCGTTGAAAAGCTGTTGGCGGCTCCAAGAGCGCAATAGTAAAGAGAATGTGTTCATAGAATTTTTGTACAAGAAATGTTTGTTTTTTAGCCATTGTATTTTGATAAGATTACCATTACACTAGGATTTAAGTGATAATGAGAATCGATATCAAATACTCGATGTTCTGGATCGAATTAACGGAGGTATTTTTAATATGAATCAGCAGTTGGAACTTTATGATGTAACCATTATCGGCGGTGGCCCTGCGGGCATGTACTCTGCCTTTTATAGCGGCATGCGGGATATGAAGACCAAGTTGATTGAGGCACGTGACAGATTGGGCGGTCGCATGCTCTTTTATCCGGAGAAAATGATCTGGGATGTCGGGGGTGTGACGCCAATTCTGTGTGAAGATCTGATCAAACAATTGGAAGAACAGGCAAGAACTTTTGAGCCAACCCTCGTATTTGAACAACAGATCGAAGGATTCGAGCGTCAACCTGATGGCACAATTCTGTTAACTTCTGCAACAGGTGAGCAACACTGGACACGGACCGTCATTATGGCAATCGGATATGGCATATATAAAATGGCCAAGTTGGAGCTTGAAGGTGCAGACCGTTACGAAGTTAGCAATCTGCACTATACCGTGCAGGAACTGGAGCCATTCCGTGGTAAACGTGTGCTGATTTCAGGTGGAGGCGACTCTGCTGTGGACTGGGCGAATGAACTGGAAGCCCTGGCAGAGCAAGTTACGGTTGTGCATCGTCGTGACCGTTTTGGCGGGTTGGAGCGTAATGTACTGCGTATGAGAGAATCCTCTGTAGATGTCCGTACACCTTACGCGGTAGAGACACTACATAGTATGAGTGGTGATGTGATTGAACAGGTGACCATCTCACACGTGGACACAGGTGAAACTGAACTGCTTGAAGTCGATGCTGTCATTGTAAACCACGGCATGAAGAGTGACTTTGGTCCAATCCGGGATTGGGGACTTGATCTTGGCGAATGGCATGTCACTACAACGGAGAGATTGCAAACCAATATTCCTGGTGTTTTTGCCGCAGGTGATTTTGTAGATTATGGTAGCAAACTGTACCTGATTGCGGGTACTTTCACTGATGCAGCCCTAGCGGTAAACAGTGCGAAGCTTTACATGGACCCTGAAGCAGAAAAAGTGGCTTATGTTTCTTCCCATAACAGCCGCTTTAAGGAGAAAAATAAAGCTCTTGGTGTTGTAGAAGAATAAATGTATACATTTGGATACGAGTAAGATGACTTCGGGTTAATCCCGAAGTCATCTTTTTTTGCATAAAATGGGTAATAAGAAGGCATAATTTCAACAGATACAATGGTTGCCGAATTGAATATACACTACCAAATGTCTATAATAAGCCTGAGAAACTGTAGAATAACAACAAGTTATTGATAACTAGTACAGAGTGGAGTGCAGCGTATGAAAAAGGGATCACAGCCACAACGAGGTTTCGCCTTCATCCAGCGGTGGTTCAAACGATCTGATAAAAAAAAGATCAAATGGTCTGAAATATATCTCGCACTTGCTGGTACGCTTCATCGCTTGTTAGTTGAAGGGCGGCGTGAACGTTCAGCAGCCAAACGGCTTCATCAGGACTTGCCAATTAACGTGTTGGGCGAAATGAAGCTAGAGCCAGGGGATATTGTGTACACGCCAAGCTCGGAATCGACATATTATGCCGGGCATATGGGCATTATCGGTCTCGACGGCAAGGTGTATCATGTGCACCCTTATGGGCCTGTTTTTGCTGATTCATTAGAGTGGTATCTCACGCGGTTTTATGAAGGAGATCGTTTCATTGTATTCCGCTCCAGATTGAATGAGGCAGGAATGAAAGCAGCCGGGTGGGTACATGACCATTACAAGCAGGTAAAATTCTACCGTTTGCAGACCAATCTGCGCAGTATTGAGCGTAATTACTGCTCCAAGTTTATATATCAGGCCTATCAGTTCACATCGGGACTGGATCTGTGGAGTCGCAAATTTACCCGAATGAATCAGGGTTATATCTATCCATTTCGAATAGAGCGCTCATCAGAGCTGGACGTTCTGGGAACTTTTTATAAATAAGGCTGGAACCGACTAAAATACTGTTCTTCCGAAAATAAGGAGAGCAGGTTCTGTCGGTTTTTTTTATACGTGTAGAGATTAAAAACAGGAAAAACGCTCAAAACGTCGAATAGATTATGAGATAGGCACGCACAACTTGGAATCGTATACATAAAAAAAGGCGAGATAATTTTTAGCCCACAGCAAAAAAATGACTACGAAGTAGACGAACAAGAAAGAGTGAAGCGAGATGAAATGGCCGGGCTTCTTACAACGATTCCGACCGAACAAAAACGTGGTTAAGCTATCGGACTATATCCCAAAAAAGGAAAGGAGGCACTACTGTTCCATATGCAAGAAAAACGTTAAATCGGTCGTGCATTATGCGGCACCACAGGGAAATGTTTCAGGTGTATGCAGTTCTTGTAAGTCTTTGGCGGATGAACGTGGAATGTTTCCCATTTAATAAGAAGAGATGCGCTCAGGAAATAAGAATTTTTTGATTTATGCGCGTTTTTGTAGTACATTAGCAAATGTATTCGAAGGAGGATTCTAATGTACTCAGGTAGACAAGACGATACTTTATACATCATGACCTACACCTTAAACAGCGGTATCAAGGGTACGGTTCCACTGTCTAATAAGCAGATTATTGAGTGGCTGGATTGCTACAGAAATGAGAAGCGCTTCGTGACCGAAATCGGCAAGGAGTTTTTTGGATTGAATGCAGGATTGGTAGCAGACTTCAAGGTTCAAAATCATTTATCGGATTATCAGCAGACCATTATGCCTACACAGCAGCAGGATAACCTGGAACGCTTGTCCAGTGCTTATAAATCAACCGAGTTATTAATGAAGATTGATTGTAAATGTGGCACGGCTTATGTGACGGAATCCCCATACAAGCGCACAAAATGGTACTGTACAAAGTGTAAAGAGATTGTATTTTTGGATGCCAAAAAAGGAATGGTGGAAACGTCGCGTGGTGACGCTTACTACATGACCAACAAATATTTTGTTTCCCGGGACTAGCGGGAAGTGACTCTGGAAGCATCGCTGCGAAGCGGTGCTTTTTTGTGCTAGTGTTTCTTCTATAACAAAAAAAGCCCCAAGGGGCCTTTTTGGAAGATATCTAAGATCTTTTAGGAATTACGATGAGCATTCAACTTTGTGAGGAGGAATGAAGCAGCAACGACAGCGTGGCTCGTAAGCTTCTGAATCGCCAATCATGACAACCGGACCCAAGGTAACGGGCTCCCCATTGACGATACGTTGCGTAAAGGCTGCATCCGGGCTGCCACATACCGCACAGAAAGCCGAGAGTTTCTCAATGTCATCTGCCATGGCAAGCAAACCGCCGACATATCCAAATTCCTTACCACGGTAATCCATATTAAGTCCGTCCACAATGACATGTTTGCCACAATACGCTAACTCCGAGACAAGTTCCATAATGGCACTGCTGAAAAATTGTACTTCATCAAATGCAACAACATCAGCATCTATGGTTTGGTTCAAGATCATTTCTACGGATTCCGGGGTTAATTGCCGGGGAATGGAATGGGCAGGGAGTCGATAACCAATTCGGCTTACGATCTCGTCCTGGGCAAACCGATCATCCTCGGCTGGTTTGTAGGCCACAACCTTTTTACGGCCAAATTGTATTAATTTCTGACAACGGCGAATGAGTTCACCGGATTTTTCACTGAACATGGGTCCAGTAATTACGGTAATACGTCCTGTTTGCACGGTGCTGCTACTCCTCTCACATACGGGATTCAACAAAAAAAGCGACCTTTACAGAGTACCACAAAATCTTTGGAAAGAGCCAGAACTAATCTGCGCAGCTTTGTGTTACTATATGGATTGTTAAGGTATTGGTTACGGCAGCTAATTAACAGGAGTTGTGAAAAGAGGTGTTTAGTATGAGTGAAGCATTAACATCCCTGCAAGCGCAATATGAAAGCCTGAAAGAACAGGGATCTTTGGATGAAGCGGCGCAGGCATTATTTGTAGAACTGTTCGCAGAAGCGGAGAGACTGCAGGCAAGTAACCTTACCTTGCGTAGAACGATCTTGAAGTCTTCTTCCAAAGAATCACGTATGTCTACCAAACTGCGGGATGCATTATACGAATGACCCGGAGATTACTCCGGGTCCTCTTCTGTCTTTAATTTGCGAGGGAATAGAATACCTGCTGTAATTCTGGCAATCATGGCAAAGGTGAGACCAATGCCTGCAAACATGTAGATTACGGTAAAGGCTTTGCTGAATCCGGTGGTTGGCACAAATTCAGGATGGCCCACCGTAGTCAGAGTAACCGCACAGAAGTATAACGCATCGATCCAGTGCAGACCTTCAACACGAGTGTAAAATAAAGTGCCTGACAGCAACGTTGCTGCCGTTAACGCGAACAAAGCCAGAAACTTGGGGTCTTTGAACGCATGGAAAATGCCTTTGAGCAATCGTTGTAACGTGATTAGAAATGATACCATGATGATCCATCCTGTCTATGTAAAGTAGGCGGTGTGTTGTATAAACACACAAAAAGCCCGGACTCATGGAGTCCTTCCGGGCGTCTCTGCTTTTTCGGGTACACTTTTGGACCGGAAACGGGGACCTACATAATTGCGCTTGCGGTCACGGAACAGGATCCAGCCTCCCAGAAAACTCATACCTGCGGCAAAAAGGACAAGTCCACCGCCAAAGGAAAGCCACTGGAACCCTGGTGAAATCAGTTCGTTCCCGTGCTCGGCATAATATAGGAACAGGGCATCTTTCATCATCAGAAAACCCTTCATTGCCATTAAACCGGGGATGACCAGAACAACAATTGCCAAAAATCGCGCAAAGACCAATCTTGTATTCATGAGCATTATACCCTTTCTGCCAAAGTCGACATTAAATAAAGGTTACGCTTACAGATCATACCTGATTCCATCATAGCTTGGAATGCATAGGCTGTCCATGTGTGATTGCTTCAAACTTTGAGTTGACCGCTCAAGGAGAGTACAATGGCATATAGAGGGTATAAGCTAAACCATGATTTAAGCCATCATAAATTATATTGAAATTTGATTCATAGAGGAGAGCATGAGAGATGCCAATTACATGTGATGTTGCAATTCTTGGAGGAGGAACCGGTGGATATGTAGCCGCGATCCGGGCTGCACAGCTGGGAAAACAGGTCGTTATCATTGAGAAGGACAAGCTTGGCGGAACCTGTCTGCATCGTGGCTGTATTCCGAGTAAAGCTTTGCTGAAAAGTGCTGAAGTATACGCCGAGATCCAGGAGAGCGAGACGTATGGTATCGAGACCGCTGGGGCCACACTTGTATTTCCCAAAGTACAGGCGCGCAAGGATGCAATTGTCGAACAGCTCCATCAAGGCGTTCAATATTTGATGAAAAAAAATAAGATCCAGGTTGTACACGCGAAAGGTCGCGTCATCGGACCTTCCATCTTCTCCCCGCAGAGCGGAGCGGTCGCTGTAGAGTTTGAAGATGGAGAGATGGATACGGTAGTTCCAACCAATCTCATCATTGCTACTGGTTCGCGTCCTCGTGTGTTGCCGGGCCTGGAACCGGACGGCAAATTCATAATGAGCAGCGACGAAGCCCTGCGTATGGATGAACTTCCTGCATCACTCATCATTGTCGGTGGGGGTGTGATTGGACTGGAGTGGGCATCCATGCTGAATGACTTTGGCGTAGACATCATAGTAGTAGAAGCAGCTGCTCACGTGTTGCCTGCCGAGGATGAGGATGTTGCCAGAGAAATGCAGCGATTGCTCGGCAAACGAGGTGTTCGTTTCCTGACAGGTGCCACTGTTCTAACGGAAACATATAACACGGATCAAGAGGGCATCCAGATTGATGTGCAGCTTGGTGAAGATAAGCAGGAAACGCTGAGAGCGGAGAAAATGCTCGTGTCGGTTGGACGTCAGGCTAATGTCGAAAATATCGGACTCGAAAATACAGATATCAAACTGGAGCGTGGGTTCATCGCTGTGAACAAACAGTTACAGACCGGTGAAGGACACATCTACGCCATTGGTGACTGCATCGGCGGTTTGCAGCTTGCACATGCCGCAAGTCATGAAGGCATTCTCGCTGTTGATCATCTGGCGGGCGAAACGATACATGCTGTAGAATCCCACCGTATCCCGCGCTGTGTGTACACACGTCCGGAAGCAGCAAGCATCGGATTCACCGAGCGTGAAGCCAAAGAACGTGGCTATGACATTAAAACAGGGAAGTTCCCATTTTCGGCCATTGGCAAATCACTTATTCACGGAAGTCGGGATGGATTCGTGAAGGTGATTGCAGATGCCAAGACGAATGATATATTGGGGGTACATATGATTGGCACCCATGTGACGGAATTAATCGCTGAAGCCTCACTGGCTCAGATGCTTGATGCCACACCTTGGGAAGTCGGACAAACCATCCATCCGCACCCTTCTCTGTCGGAAATCATGGGTGAAGCCATGCTGGCGGTCGATGGAAAGGCCATTGGGATGTAAGCCAAACAAGCTTATGAGAAAGGTCCTTTCCTTTTTTGGGTAAAAGGGATTATAATAAGGTTAAGCCAAGTCTTAGTACCAGGTTATAAGATCGGGTAGTAAGTATGGCACAGGCTCTGATTAAAAGGAGGTACCTCATATGAGTTCACAAGGTACTGCAGACGCGGTCCACCGGCATCAACAGCTGGGACTTAGCGATGGTGAAGTATTAGATATGTACAAATACATGCTGCTCGCGCGCAAGTTTGACGAGCGTTGCTTGCTCTTGCAACGGGCTGGCAAAATTAACTTTCACGTATCCGGTGTAGGTCAGGAAGCTGCGCAAGTAGGCGCTGCATTTGGTCTGGATCGGGATCACGATTATTATTTACCTTATTACCGCGATTACGGCTTTGTACTGGCGGTAGGCATGACTCCGCGTGAGTTGATGTTGTCTGCTTTTGCGAAGGCAGAAGATCCGAATAGTGGCGGTCGGCAAATGCCGGGTCACTTCGGTCACAAAAAGCTGCGGATTGTGACGGGTTCCAGCCCGGTTACAACACAGGTTCCGCACGCTGTTGGATTTGCGCTTGCTGCCAAAATGAAGAAGCAAGAATTTGTTTCTTTTGTTACGTTTGGCGAAGGATCAAGCAATCAGGGTGACTTCCACGAGGGCGCCAACTTTGCAGGTGTGCATAAATTGCCTGTCATTATTATGTGTGAGAACAATCAATATGCAATTTCGGTACCGATTCACAAACAGTTGAGCGGCAAAATATCTGATCGAGCACAAGGATACGGGTTCCCCGGACTGCGTGTAGATGGTAACGATGCATTAGAAGTATATGCTGCAGTGAAGGAAGCGCGTCGCCGTGCCATAGCCGGGGAAGGCCCGACACTGATTGAAGCGATGATGTATCGGTTGTCACCTCATTCCACCTCCGATAATGATCTGGCTTACCGAACCAAAGAGGAAGTTGAGGAGAACTGGAAGAAAGATGGCGTTCCTCGCATGAAGAACTACTTGATCGATTGCGGCATCTGGGACGAAGCCCGGGATGCGGATCTGGCTTCCCAGCTTGCGCTGGAAATGAAAGAAGCAACTGAATATGCTGACAACGCGCCATATCCTAAACCTGAGGACACTCTTACGCACGTTTATGCGGACAGCGAAGAAGGGAGACGGTAAGTATGGCAGTAATGGAATATATTGATGCAATCCGTCTCGCGATGAAAGAAGAGATGGAACGGGATGAGAATGTTTTTATCCTTGGTGAAGACGTAGGTCTCAAAGGTGGTGTGTTTACCACAACTAAAGGGCTGCAAGATCAGTTTGGCGAAATGCGAGTGATGGACACACCATTGTCTGAATCCGCTATTGCAGGGGTTGCCATTGGTGCAGCAATGTATGGCATGAAGCCGATTGCCGAGATGCAATATTCGGACTTCATGCTGCCGGCAACCAACCAGATCATTAGTGAAGCGGCCAAGATCCGCTATCGTTCCAACAATGACTGGAGCTGTCCGATTGTTATACGCGCGCCGATTGGTGGCGGAATCTTCGGTGGGTTGTATCACTCCCAATGTCCGGAGTCGATTTTCTTTGGAACACCTGGTCTGAAAATTATAGCTCCCTACTCGGCATACGATGCTAAGGGACTGCTCAAGGCCGCTATTCGCGACCCGGACCCGGTACTCTTTTTTGAAAATAAAAAATGCTACAAACTTATCAAGGAAGATGTGCCTGAAGATGATTACATCGTTCCGATTGGTAAAGCCAACGTACTTCGTGAGGGTGCGGATATTACGGTGATCGGTTACAGTCAGCCGCTGCATTTTGTCATGCAGGCTGCTGAGGAGCTGGAGCGTGAAGAAGGCATTACCGCACACGTTCTGGATCTTCGCACATTGCAACCGTTGGATCGAGAAGCGATTATTGCTTCTGCTCGTCTGACAGGTAAGGTGCTGATCGTTCACGAAGATAACAAAACCGGTGGTGTAGGTGCCGAAGTTGCCGCGATTATTAGTGAGGAATGTCTATTTGAACTGGATGCACCGATTCAGCGTCTTTGCGGACCTGACGTTCCGGCCATGCCAATTAGCCCAACATTGGAGAAATTCTACATGCTGAGCAAGGACAAAGCCAAAGCAGCAATGCGTACACTTGCCGAGTTTTAATTTCGTTTTTTGGATCGTTTAAAAGTAAAGTTTGGAGTGATAATCAAATGGCTGAACGTATGAAATGGATCGAGGTCATTATGCCGCAATTGGCGGAATCGCTGGTCTCGGCTACCATAGGCAAATGGTTGAAAAAACCGGGCGACCGTGTGGAACAGTACGAGCCGATCTGTGAAGTAATCACTGATAAAGTTAATGCCGAGATTCCATCCACTGTGGATGGAATTATGGGTGACCTTTTGGTGGAAGAGGGCACAACGATTGCTGTTGGTGAAGCAATCTGCCGCATGCAGGTCGCAGCTTCGGACGAAGAAGCGGCTGAGCAAGTAACACAAGTATCGCAGCAACAGGAGCAAGTGCAGCAACATACGAGCCACACTCCTGTTGCCGCCTCAAATACAGCAGCACATGACCCCAACCAGCCGATGCGCAATCGGTATTCCCCGGCAGTGCAATCCTTGGCAGCAGAGCATGGCTTGAACTTGCAAAGCATCCAAGGCACTGGGGCCGGTGGTCGTATTACCCGCAAAGATGTGCTGGCATTTGTTGCACAGGGAGGTAACGCGGCTGGAACGTCTGCGTCTGCACAAGCATCATCTGCAGCAGTACAGCATACACCTTCTGGTGTGCCGTCTGCTTCTCCATTCAGCGGAGTGAATCGTGGAAATGGAGAAATGGGTTTAACCGCTGGAGAAGCGATCTCCGCGTCCGATGCAGGTGTTCCTGTGAGACATTCAGGCATTCATCTAACCGAAAGTCCGAAAATTCCACAGATCGAAGTAGAGGGTGGCGGCCAAGGAAGATCGGAGTATTTCATCGATGTTACCCCTGTGCGTAATGCCATTGCCCGGAATATGCGTCAAAGCGTATCGGAAATCCCGCATGCATGGACAATGATCGAAGTGGACGTAACAAACCTTGTGATGCTGCGCAATAAACTCAAGGATGAGTTCAAGCGTAAGGAAGGTATCAACCTGACATATCTGTCCTTCATGATGAAGGGAGTCGTTAATGCGATCAAAGACTTCCCAATCATGAACTCGGTATGGGCAGTGGACAAAATTATCGTCAAACGGGACATTAACTTGTCCATGGCGGTAGGAACCGAAGACTCCGTACTTACACCCGTAATCAAACATGCCGATCAGCGAAATATCGCAGGTCTGGCCCGTGAAGTGGATGAGCTGGCTCGCAAAACACGTGAGGGTACGTTGAAGCTGGACCATATGCAAGGTGGTACGTTCACGGTGAACAACACAGGTTCATTTGGTTCGATCCTGTCCCAGCCAATTATTAACTACCCGCAGGCAGCGATTCTTACATTCGAGTCGATTGTCAAGAAACCTGTGGTTATTAATGATATGATCGCTGTTCGCTCGATGGCTAACCTGTGTCTGTCGCTGGATCACCGAATCCTGGATGGTGTAATTAGCGGACGTTTCTTGCAACGTGTCAAAGAAAACCTTGAAGGATATACCATGGAGACCAAGGTGTATTAAGTAAATAGTTGTCGGGGAAGTGTATGTGCCGGAGGCCGTGCACTTTTCCTGCTGTCTACGGACAGGTGCTCAATTGTACACTGAACCTGAAGCAGAAGGGTGTGGGGAATCATGAGCAAGCCGCTGGATGTTGCATACATACCAATGCTTGATTATGAAGAGGCTTGGAACCGCCAGAAAGCGATTGTGCAGCGATTGGACGAGGGCGAGGGAGCGGAGCAGATGCTGCTTTTACAACACCCGCCTACGTATACGATCGGCTCACAAAATCATCCGGAGCATCTGCTTCTCAGTCCGGAAGAGTTGCGTGAGCAAGGGATTTCCTTGTTTCAAATTGACCGCGGCGGTGATATTACTTATCATGGCCCGGGCCAGTTGGTAGGTTACCCGTTATTGATTCTTGGTCGGGATGAAGACCTGGATCTGCACGGCTATTTACGGAAACTTGAGCAGGTACTTATGGATTATCTCGCAGACCAGGGCATTGAAGCTGGACGCAAAGAAGGTTACACGGGTGTGTGGATTGGCGATATGAAGATTGCTGCAATTGGCATCAAGTTTAATCGTTGCAAACACCGCCGCGGTTTTGTAACCAGTCACGGGTTTGCTTTTAACATCAGCTCAGGCATTCAACATGCAGGTTTTCAGGGGATTGTTCCTTGTGGGATAGAGCAGTATGGCGTTACCTCACTGGAGGATATAACGGGTAAGTCCTATACAGTGGAGCAGGTTGCGCAGGAAATTGTTCCGTACTTTAATCGTATTTTTCCATATAAAATTAATTGGGTCACGGAAAAAGAAGCCCTTCAACGTCTGTAAACAGTTCGTCGAAAGGCTTTAGGTTGCTATCCGAACAGCAACGGTTCGAGAGCTATGAAAAGGGTGGACCCGATCATGGCGATCAGCATGAGATAGATGATGATTTTGAACCATTTCTTTTTTTGCATGATGAGAGAACTCCTTTCAATATAAAGTGTATGTTCAAAAAGACTGGTTTTCAGTACCAAGAAGATGGGATGAAGCTAGAAATGGAGTAGCGGAGCGTAGGGAAAACTACGTGAGCAACGGACATTTCGGCTGAATTCCATATTCGATGCTGATGATGCCGCCAGGCATCCTTCGTAATCAAAAGCAGACTTTTTGAACAACCTCATAAAATAAACAAGCCATAGTAATTGTATTGTACCGTATCTACGAGAGGGAGGAAAGTCCTATGATTAAACAACAACGTGTTATCGATCAGTTCATGGAACTGGTGCAGATTGATAGTGAAACGAAAAATGAACAGAACATCTCGAAGGTGTTAAAAGAACAGTTTACAGATCTCGGTCTTCATGTCTATGAGGATGATACCATGGAGCAAACCGGACATGGCGCCGGAAACCTCGTCATTACCTGGGAAGCGGAAGGAACTGAAGGGGTTGCACCGATCTTTTTCACATGTCATATGGACACCGTGACGCCGGGACAGGGAATCAAGCCTGAACTGGGTGAAGATGGCTGGATCCGCAGTGATGGAACAACGATCCTGGGAGCAGATGACAAAGCAGGGATTGCGGCATTGTTCGAAGCGATTCGTGTGATCCAGGAAAACAAGATTCCACATGGCAAAATTCAATTTGTCATTACAGTCGGCGAAGAGTCTGGCCTGGTGGGCGCACGTGCCATGAATCCGAAGGATATCGAAGCCGAGTTCGGTTATGCGCTGGATTCTAATGGAGCTGTAGGCACGATCTGTGTTGCTGCACCAGCGAGAGCTGAAATTCAAATGAGCATCTATGGTAAGTCCGCACATGCGGGCGTGAACCCGGAAGACGGGATCAGCGCCATTCAGGTTGCAGCAAAAGCAATTGCAGCGATGACACTGGGCAGAATTGATGATGAGACAACAGCAAACATTGGCAAATTCCAGGGTGGATCAGCACTCAACGTGGTATGTGACTTTGTACAGCTTGAAGCGGAGGCTCGCAGTATTGTGCAGGAGAAAGTTGAATTGCAGGTTGCACAGATGCGTGACGCGTTGGAAACGACATGTCGCAAATACGGTGCAACAGCTGAATTCAGAAGTGAGATCCTTTACCCTGCATTTGGTTTCCATGATGAACACGAAGTTGTGCAGCTTGCACAGCGTGCCATCCGCAGTATTGGGCTGGAGACAAGTACGTTTGCTTCCGGTGGCGGCAGTGATGCCAATATCTTTAACGGATTCGACATTCCAACAGTGAATCTGGCGGTAGGGTATGAGGATATCCATACAACCAAAGAACGTATTCGTGCCGAAGACATTATGAAGTTATCCCAAGTGGTCGTGGCTATTATTCAGGAAACGGCAGCTGACAAGAAATAATATACAGCACATGTTACCTCACATGTTGTTAGACAAAAGTCCGAACCCGGTCTATCTGTATCGGATTCGGACTTTTTGTGAATTCATGTTATATTTCAAGGGAGAAGACTCGTTAATTTAGGGTCAAATTGAATCAATGGATGAATGGATCGATGACCCATTCATTTGCGTCCAGCGAGCAGATCGACTAATTTGGCATCCGGGCCCCACTCGCGCAACCATTGCTTGAGTATGAGCTGCACTTGCCGGGCTTGTCCTACCACGTGTACGGATTGAGGCGTCATATAACTGTTCATCGAAAGTCCCCCTGATTCGTTTATATTTGCTGTGAGAATTCTATACGCTCACCATATGCCCAAAATCAGAAAATTATACATTCACCAAATATATAAATTGAGCTAATCCTTTACACAAGAACGGAGAGGGCAGAAATAACCAAGAGAAGCGGAGCGTTCGCCTTTATCACCAAATTTTATCTATTAGTTAAAGAAATCAAAAAAATCTGGGGATAACAGCGATCGAAGGGTTGTTCTGTCATTGGAGTGGTTAGTGTAAATATTTTTAGTCCATTTATATATAATCCTACGATATGGAGTTGAAGAACCAATGAAACCAAACCAATCTGCCCAATCCATCCACGCAGCGCAACCTGCCAATCCAAAGCTGGATGAAGTGACCGTATCCACCAAGCCGATCTTCGAGGGAAAAGTGATTTCACTTCAGGTCGATACGGTAAAGCTACCAAACGGACAAACGGCTACACGTGAGATTATCCGGCATCCTGGTGCTGTAGCTGTACTTGCACTAAACGGGGATCGCATGCTTGTTGTGGATCAGTATCGTCAGGCAATGGGACGCACCGAAGTGGAGATTCCTGCGGGGAAACTGGACCCGGGAGAAGAGCCGGAGGTGGCCGCAGCACGTGAATTGCGAGAAGAGACGGGATTTGTGGCCAAGTCGTTGCGTCATTTGCGTTCGTTCTACACGTCACCGGGGTTCGCAGATGAGATCATTCACCTATACATCGCTGAAGAGTTGGAAGCAGGGGACATGGCGCTGGACGAAGATGAATTCCTTGAAGTTGCCGAAATAACTCTGGAGGAAGCCTACGCTCTCATGGATGAGAATCGGATTAGTGATGCCAAAACGATGATGGCTGTATACGCGTGGGACCTCTACAGAACGACAGGACGGTTCTAGGCATGCAAGACCAACTGGAAATGTCCACGACGTGGGAGCCCTGTTATACAGACCTTCATATTCACATCGGACGAACCTCTCGCGGTGAGGCCGTGAAAATCAGTGGCAGTCGCGATCTGACATTTGAGAATATTGCTCGGGAAGCATCGGATCGCAAAGGAATTCATTTGCTTGGTGTTATTGATTGTCATTCTCCGGTTGTACAGCTGGATATTGAGCAATTGCTGGAGAGTGGTACCATGTCCGAGATTGAGGGCGGCGGCATTGCCTATCAGGACACCACCATTCTGCTGGGTACAGAGATTGAGCTGCGCGAGCCTGGAATGCGTGAGTTCCATATGCTGGCGTACTTCCGTGATCTGAAAACGATGAAGTCCTTCACGGACTGGATGAAACGTTATATGAAAAATGTGAATCTCAGTTCTCAGCGGGTGTACGTGCCCGCTCTAGAGATGCAAGCCGAGATTAAGGCACGTGGTGGGCTTATTGTACCTGCACATGTGTTTACACCGCATAAAGGCATCTATGGCAGTACGGCACCCCGTATGGGCGATGTATTGGATACTAGTCTCGTGGATGCGGTAGAGCTAGGCTTAAGCTCGGACTCATCCATGGCCAGTTATATTCGGGAATTGGATCATGTTCCGTTCCTGACCAACTCGGATGCCCATTCTCTCGGTAAGATTGGACGGGAGTATAATGAACTGCAAGTGGCTTCCCCTTCTTTTGATGAATTCCGCATGGCACTTCAAGGAGAAGCCGGCAGGAAAATTGCGGCCAATTATGGACTGAATCCAAGGCTGGGCAAATACCACCGTACTTACTGTGCCGCATGTGGCAGCATAATGGACGAGCAGGCGATGTCAGCAGAGCGTTGTCCGCACTGTGGCAGTCTGAAGCTGGTGCAGGGGGTGCTGGATCGCATCCTGGCAATCTCTGATCGAGAGAGTCCTCATGTTCCTGCAAACAGACCAGCCTATCATTATCAGGTGCCACTGGAGTTCATCCCGGGACTTGGCAAAGCCAAACTGCGCCAGCTACTGGACCATTTTGGTACAGAAATGAACGTACTTCATCGCACGCGTGAGGAAGAGCTTGCTGCGGTTGTTGGACCTGTGCTGGCTGGCCTGATTGTGGCTGCACGGAACGGACAACTGGAGCTGTCCTCCGGAGGTGGCGGCACTTACGGTAAAGTTGCTGTTCAGCAAAGAGCTACGGAGTGACCCGTGTAAAAATTTTGTAGTTCAACTCATATAGCTTTTGCTTTACAGAGGTCCAATCTGGACAAGAAGTCATACAGGTGCATTCCGGTTCATAAGAATGACTATGAGGATGTAACTGAGAATCCTTGCAGCATGATACCGGAAAGGGGACTCGTACCTGTATGCGCTCTTCCTACTTTACATTTAAAGGTCAGACTTCGTTATATGTATTCGTGGCCGTCTTGTTTCTGGTCGGCGTCATTTTTGGCGCGCTCATGGTCAACGCATTGTCTCTTGAGCAACGTCAGGATCTGGAGGGTTATCTCGGCAATTTCTTCATGACCGTGCAGCACAGTGCACAAGTGACTGAGACCGGGGCATATTGGGACATTGCCATGCTTCACCTGAAATGGGTGGGTCTGATCTTTATTCTGGGTTTATCCGTTGTTGGACTGCCCGGTATACTGGTTCTGGATTTTCTAAAAGGTGTGCTCATTGGATTCACGGTAGGGTACCTTGTTGGCCAGTATTCCTGGAAAGGGCTTCTGTTTGCACTGGTGTCCGTGGCACCTCATAATCTATTCGTCATTCCGATCCTGCTGATCTGCAGTGTAGCGGCGATGACGTTTTCGTTATACATCATTCGTAATCGTGTTTTGATGCAGCGAACACCTGGTCGACAAAGGCCTTTTGCTTCATATATAGTGTTAACTTTGGTTATGGCTGCACTGCTGCTCGGCGTGGCGTCTTTTGAAACATGGGTTACACCTGCGATGATGCGTTGGGTCACGCCAATGCTACTACCGGCCTAACGTGTACCGTATAGTGTAAAATGTTGACTTTAATTACGCACTCCCCCTATAATGAAAAGAGTGGGTTAAGTTGCAGTGTGCAGTGATTTCCTAGGGGGAGGGAGAAAATGGAAGCACGGATTGATAAAATTAAGCAGCAACTACAGTCCCAAGGATATAAATTAACGCCCCAGCGGGAAGCCACCTTAAGAGTACTTCTTGAGAATGAAGAAGATCATCTGAGCGCAGAAGATGTATTCATGCTCGTTAAAGAAAAGGCTCCCGAAATCGGTCTGGCAACCGTGTACCGTACCCTCGAACTGCTGAGTGAGCTGCATGTTGTAGAGAAAATCAACTTCGGCGACGGTGTAGCGCGTTATGATCTGCGCGGAGATACATCCAAGCATCACCATCATCACTTAATCTGTGTTCAATGCGGAAGTATGGATGAAATACGTGAAGACTGGCTTGGACCGCTTGAAGAGCGTTTGGAGCGGGAATTCAACTTTTCGGTAGTAGATCACCGACTGGACTTTCATGGAATTTGTTATCGTTGCAAAGCTAAAAATGAACAGAAACCCAAAGATGAAGAATAACATAGCATATCTTCAAGCTCTCACCGGCGGTTTTGACGGGAGAGCTTTTTTGGCACCGGACATGATCTGGAGTTTCCCCCGAATGGCATAAACCTGTGTTAATGGACATACCCTGATTCAAGGACAATACCGGATTCGAATCAGGAGGGGACGCGCCCATGATTATATCAGTGCGGAGAGGGCTCCGTTTTATTCGATTTATCATAGTTTTTGCCGCATTAGTTTATCTGTTCTATCATGTTCTGGATCTTTTTAATGGCTGGATCTCACCTGTGGATCAGTATCAGATGCCAACTGGCAATGCAATCAAAGTATTTCAGGAAACGGATTGGCCGGGTAATGGAGAAGGACGTCCTACGATGGCAGAGCGTCTCCGTTTGTTCTATTGGTACGGGGAGTAGCTTCGAACAGCCAGGGATGCAAATACGGGAGCAGTCTGCCAGAGCGGCAGATCTGTCAGTTGAGGAGCGTTGTACATGAAACAGACGATACACGCCTATGCCTTATACTTGGAAGATGATAAAGGGATGTCGAGCAGCACGCTTGAATCGTATCTCCGAGACGTGGACAAGTTCATTGAATTTGCTGATAAGGAATATGGCATACGCGAAGCCGATCAGGTCAGACGCACACATGTCGTCCTGTTTGCAGGTCAGCTCAAACAGGCAGGACGTGCCAATGCAACCATTGCCCGCAGCATCGTATCTCTGCGCTCCTACTTTCATTTTTTGCTGCGGCGGGGTGATATTATACAGGACCCTACGTTTGATGTGGAAGCTCCCAAGGCGGACAAGACGCCACCACAGGTGTTAAGTATCCAAGAGATCGAACAACTGCTGACAGCGCCTGATATTCGTTCACCGCAGGGTGTGAGAGATCGAGCGATGCTTGAACTGTTATATGCCACAGGCATTCGGGTCTCGGAACTGATTGCCCTTGACATTCGGGATGTACAGCCAGGCATGCGTTTTATACGATGCGGTGGGGCGGGCAAGGAACGTATCCTTCCCATCGGTGCGCCAGCTGCACATTGGGCAAGTGTATATGTGGAGGAATTCCGCAACAAGTTGCTCAAAACCGATTCGGACGAGCAGGCACTTTTCGTGAATGTATCTGGGAGACGTTTAACCCGGCAGGGCTTCTGGAAGCTGCTCAAAAAAGCGGCGGTGGACGCAGGAATCTCGGAAGAAATTACGCCGCATACACTGCGTCATTCCTTTGCGGCACACCTGATTGCCAATGGGGCGGATACACGTGCGGTTCAAGACATGCTGGGTCACGTGGAGCAGCCTGGACAACAATATGGCAATCATGGACGCAAAACCATGAAAGAAATCTATGAAACCCATCATCCGAGGGCAAGATAGATTTTGACGCATGGCATTCACAAATAAATGCGGAACATTGGGCCGATTTAGGATAAAATAAATTGAATACATCCAAACGCCGTTATACATAAGACGGATCGTTTCAACTCAAGGAGGAACATACATCGCATGACAGCATTAAACCAACAAATGATTTCGGAAGCAGCATCTTATATTCAAAGCAAAAGCTCCATCAAGCCGGAAGTCGGTTTGATTTTGGGTTCGGGTCTTGGCGTACTGGCAGAACTGATTGAAGATGGCGTAAGTATTGCTTATCAGGATATTCCTCATTTTCCAGTGTCCACAGTAGAAGGACATGAAGGTGAACTATTGGTTGGAACCATTAAAGGTCGTCCAGTTGTGATGATGAAAGGCCGTTTCCACATGTACGAAGGATATGGTCCGGAATTGACAGCTTTCCCTGTACGGGTTATGAAAGAACTGGGTGTAAGCAGCCTGCTTGTAACCAATGCTGCGGGCGGCGTGAATACGTCGTATGAAGCTGGAGACTTGATGCTGATCTCTGATCACTTAAATCTCACAGGCAAAAATCCACTGATCGGACCAAATGACGCTGCACTGGGCGTGCGTTTCCCGGATCTGTCCGAAGCATATAGCCGCCGTTTGCGTGCGCTGGCGAAGGATACGGCCGCTTCACAAGGTTTTAACGTACGTGAAGGGGTATACGCAGGTATGCTCGGTCCGAACTATGAGACACCAGCAGAGATCAGAATGCTGCGTACATTGGGCGCAGACGCAGTGGGCATGTCCACTGTATCTGAAGTGATCGTGGCACGCCACGCAGGTCTGGAAGTACTCGGTATTTCCTGTATCAGCAACATGGCTGCCGGAATTCTGGACCAGCCGCTGTCACATGATGAGGTGATGGAAACGACGGAACGTGTTCGTGAGTCGTTCCTGGCGCTGGTATTGGCGGTTATTCCACAAATGTAAGCAAGATTTGAGTAGATAGGGTTACCTCTTTAGATGAGAAATCATCGGGGGTAACCTTTTTTTGTTGTGATAAACGTACGGTTACTCATTCGTTGAATGCAGTGCGTTTTTTTGCTTTGACCACATTTTCAATAAAAGTTCGGGAAATCATGCTTTACATGGAATAATTTACTGGAAACGGGCCGACAATGATTAGCAGTACATGCATGGAACATGCAGTAAGCAAGTCATTTGAGGAGGTAACCTTGTGAAGAAAAGAATAATGGCATCGTTCATGACCCTTTGTATTCTGCTGTCCCTTATGGCATCAACAGCATTGGCTGAAGAAAAACCGAAGGCAGCAGGAGGAACTGATCTGGCCCCGTCGGCGCGCTCTGCGATCTTAATGGATGCAGATACGGGAACGGTCATTTATGAGAAAAACAGTCATGATCAACTGCCTCCGGCGAGCATTACAAAAATTATGACAATGCTGCTTACGATCGAAGCGATCGACTCGGGCAAACTGAAGCTGACGGACAAAGTAAGAACGAGCGAATATGCAGCTTCCATGGGCGGTTCGCAGATCTTTCTGGAGCCTGGGGAAGAAATGACGGTCGATGATATGTTAAAAGGGATTGCCATGGCATCAGGCAATGATGCCTCTGTTGCTATGGCCGAGAAGATTGCTGGCTCGGAAGAAGCTTTTGTACAGCTGATGAATGAGCGTGCGAAGGAGCTTGGCATGAAGGATACTCATTTTGCCAACTGTAACGGTCTGCCGGTCGATAATCATTATTCGTCTGCTCATGACATTGCTGTCATGAGCCGTGAACTGCTGAAGCATTCCGGGATTACAAAGTACACTGGTGCATATCAGGATTATCTTCGCAAAGATTCGGAAAAGCCATTTTGGCTAGTGAACACAAACAAGCTGGTTCGTTTTTATCAAGGGGCAGACGGTTTGAAAACAGGTTATACCTCCGAAGCGAAATTCTGCTTGTCTGCAACAGCGTCCAAAGATGGACTGCGTGTCGTTTCCGTGGTACTCGGTGAACCAAATACCAAAACACGGAACAGCGAAGTATCTTCGATGTTTGACTATGCGTTCAGTCAATATACGATGAAGGCGCTCTACAAGGCAGGGGATCTGCTGGGTAGTCTGAAGATCGAAAAAGGTGAAGTTACCGAGTTGCCTCTGAATGCCACGCAAAATTATAGTGTGCTGATGCGCAAAGGAGCCAAATCCAATGACATCCGGCATGAATTGCTGGTTGCCAAAGAATTGAAAGCTCCGATCAAAGCCGGGCAAAGTATTGGTAAACTGGTGGTCTACCAGGGCAATGACGTGATTAAGGAGTTCGACATTCAGGCTCCGCAGGATGTGAATAAGGCTGGCTGGTGGAAGCTGTTCAAGCGGACAACGTCCAACCTGTTTGACTAAACGGCGATTTCTGCGAGTTGCACGTATCCTTCGAACATATTTTGTAGTTAAATAGGGGTTTTCTTCTAGTTTTGTCGGGGGGCAGGAAAAGCCTTCGGAAGCGTAGAAATCCTTGTTCTAAGACAGGGAGGAGAGTGAGCAAACGTGAACTTGCATGTGGAAATGGAACACCATCGCGGGATTCTGATTGTACGATTATCCGGGGAGCTGGATCACCATACAGCTGACATGGTACGGATGCAAATGGATGAAGCTATCCAGCGGAGACAAAGCGAGCATCTGGTACTCAGCCTGAAAGATCTGCAATTTATGGACAGTTCAGGTCTGGGTGTCATTTTGGGAAGATACAAGCTCATTAAGAATAAAGGTGGCAAGATGGTGGTCTGTGACGTCAATTCGCCAGTGTACCGTTTGCTGGAAATGTCGGGTCTGTTCAAGATTATGCCGATATACGAAAATGAGGGAACTGCTCTCTCAGGTCTGGAGGTCGTCTCATGAATGAAGGAACAGGGACAAATTTCATGAATCTGCAATTCGCGGCCAAGTCAGAGAATGAATCGTTTGCACGGGTAACCGTTGCTGCATTTATCTCCCAGCTTGATCCAACGATGGACGAGCTCAGTGACCTGAAGACGGTCATTTCGGAAGCCGTGACCAACAGTATCATCCACGGATACAACAATAACTCCGAGGGTGTTGTGTCCATCCAGGCCGAGATTCGGGAAGACATGATCACCATTATTGTGGAAGACCGCGGTGAAGGAATCGAAGATCTTGAACTGGCCAAGCAGCCGCTATATACGTCCAAACCCGAACTTGAGCGATCGGGCATGGGCTTCACCATTATGGAAAACTTTATGGATGAATTCGAAGTCAGCAGTGAGCCCGGCAGAGGCACCTCCATCAAGATGAAAAAAAGGATTGAATCCAAGAAAGCATTGTATAATTAGGGGTTGGTGTTCTTATGGATGCTGAAGTGAAACCATCTTCACAGACCTATTTGGACGATGCCGAGGTCAAACGGCTGATTGCGCTCAGTCAGTCGGGTGACCATGTCTCACGGGATACGCTGGTGAACTGCAACATCAGACTCGTCTGGTCCGTCGTACAGCGTTTTATGAACAGGGGATATGATCCGGAAGATCTGTTCCAGATTGGTTGTATCGGTCTGCTCAAGTCAGTGGACAAATTCGATCTCAGTTATGACGTGAAGTTCTCAACCTACGCGGTACCGATGATCATTGGAGAAATCCAGCGATTCCTGCGGGATGACGGTACCCTGAAGGTCAGTCGTTCACTGAAAGAGATGGCGAATAAAGTCCGCAAAAAAAGGGACGAACTGTCCAAACATCTGGATCGTTTACCAACGATTAAGGAAGTTGCCGCAGAGCTGGGGGTAACCCCGGAGGAAGTCGTATTTGCCCAGGAAGCGAACAAACCACCGACCTCCATCCATGAGACGGTATTCGAGAATGACGGTGATCCTATTACGTTAATGGATCAGATTGCCGACGAGTCTCAGGAACGTTGGTTTGACAAGCTGGCGCTGAACGAAGCCATCGGTGGTCTCAGTGAGCGGGAGCGGTTAATCGTTTATCTTCGGTATTACCGGGATCAGACCCAATCCGAGGTTGCCAGCAGGCTGGGAATATCTCAGGTACAGGTATCACGTCTGGAGAAAAAAATACTGCAATCCATCCGCGACCAGATCGCGCAGTGATTTTGTGGAGTGCAACAACAATATTGGCGCTTATGTACCAATATACGACAACTAACAACCTTCTATCGCGCGTTATGGCGAGGGAGGTTATTTGTTGTTAGAGAAACAAAGCGAATATCCCCACTTTTAATTCCCTTCCTGCCACCTCCCCAGCATATTTATTTCAAACGTTTGGAAACGGGAGGACGATGGGCAGCGGAGGGATGGAATCGGTCAAAAGGAGCGAAGCGTTCGCCTTTAGCACCGGATTTCTCCTTGAAAAGGAGAGTTCAAGAAATCCGGGGATAACAGCGACCAATGACCGATCCATCCCGCAGCACTAGCACAACCTCCCGATCTTTTTCCAACCCGTTTGTAATAAATTTGCACATTCTTCAAATACTAACCTAAATTACGCAGTAAAGGAGTGCTTTGGATGTCCCAGACACCCACTCCAATGGTCTATATTCGTCTGCGCAGCCGTATTCGCATCCAGAGGGGCAGAGCAGTCAAGCTTGGAGACATTGCACATGTACTGACCTCTTCTGAAGACCAGGAGGGCAGGCTACTGGAGCTTGAACTGCTGCGCCCTGGACCGGAGGATGGCAATCTGATCCTCATTGATATATTGCAGATTATTCCCCGAATTCGGCACATCTTGCCGGAGGTAACTGTGGAACTGATGGGATCAGGTCATACGTTGGTTGAAGTCATTGCGGGAAATGGTCAACCTTCCAGGTCCCTATTCATTCTGGTTTGGCTGCTGCTGTTCTTTGGATCAGCCTTAACCATCATGAATTTTCATGCCGATGTGAACATGCAGGAAGTACAGATTCGTATTGTGGAGATGCTTACTGGGCATCGGGACGAACATCCCTATTTGTTCCAAGTGGCGTATTCCATTGGCATTGGATTCGGAATGGCAGTATTTTTTAATCATTTGTTCAAGAAAAAGTGGAATGAGGAACCTACCCCGCTAGAAGTGGAGATGTTTCTATACCAGCAAAATGTAGATAAATATGTGGTGATTGAAGAGAGCGAACGGATGCATGAGCAGGAACGCAGGGAGATGAATGCGGATGAGCGTTCTTAATGGAGCAATCAGCATTGTATTGGGTATTGCAGGGGGAATTGCCGTAGGGAGCGGCGTAATTGCGCTCATTCTGGTGCTCGATATGATCCCAAGGTTGGCTCAACTTACGCAATCGTATGACAGGACTCACTGGTACGAAGGGGCGCTAATAGGTGGTTCACTGCTCGGGACCGTGGCGGACTTCTGGCACTGGAAAATGCATGGGGTGCTGCTGCTCAGCCCGATTGTTGGTTTGTTCTGTGGCGTGTTCATCGGCCTGCTGGCCGCGGCGCTCACTGAGGTACTCAATGTACTGCCCGTATTAGCCAAACGATTGGGCATGAAACCTTATTTGTTTGGATTACTGCTCGCCATGATTTTGGGCAAAATGACAGGTTCCCTGTTTGATTTTTTCATATATCAGCGGTAACTCGTGGCCATAGGAGGATGGAAGATGGATGAACGAACGGAGCACACAGGCCAGGAAAATAGTGAAGGTATAACGGAAGAGATGTTACACAAGTCTGCTTATGAGATTCAGAAGGAAGAAGAGGAGAAAGCGTACAATAAGAAAAAACAAAATGAGATGTCCGACAGCATTGAGGAATCCGTACAATATTGGCAGGAAAACGATGATATCTCCCCACGCATGAGTGAGAACAAATATACGCTGCAACAGGTACTGGGGCTTGGAGAATCGTTCGACGTTAATATGAGGGAAATGGTCCTGGGGGGCAAGCACGTTGGATTGCTGATGATCACGGGCTTTGCCAAGGATGAGATTTTGCTTGAAGTATTGAAAAGACTGACCTATCTCACGCCAGATGACGTGTCCGGACATGCTCTCAAATCCTATTTTGAATGTTACATTCCCCATATTCAGGTGGAAAAAGTCGACAAGATGAGTGCGGTCATCAACAAGGTTCTTACCGGGATGAGCGCAATGTTCGTTGAAGGGGACCGCTCGGTCTTAATTATGGATACCCGGAGTTATCCGGTACGTTCACCCGAAGAACCTTCATTGGAAAGGGTAGTCCGAGGTTCCAGAGACGGCTTTACCGAAACGCTCCTGACCAATGTAACCCTGGTGCGCCGCAGAATACGCGACCCAGGACTGAAATTCGAAATTATGCAGGTGGGGCGGAGAACACAAACCGATGTCTGTGTGGTGTATATTGACGATATTGTGGATAAAGTGCAGGTAGATTCCGTTCGTGAAAAAATACAGCGAGTGGATATCGATGGTATTCCCGCAGCCGACAAGCAGCTAGAGGAAGCGATTATCAACAAGGGTTGGAATCCGTTCCCGCTCGTTCGTTATTCGGAACGACCAGATGTTACAGCTTCCCATTTACTGGAAGGGAGAGTTGTCATTTTTGTAGACACTTCCCCAAGTGTGATGATTTTGCCTACGACCTTCTTCGATCTGTGTGAACATGCGGAGGAAAACAGACAGACGGCATTGATGGGGACGTATTTAAGATGGGTGCGTTTTGCAGGGATTCTCATATCGTTGTTTTTGCTACCACTATGGCTTCTCATGGTTATTGACCCTTCGATTAAACCGATGGGACTCGACTTCATTGGTCCGCAGGAAAATGTAAAGCTACCGCTGATTCTACAATTTCTATTGATCGAACTGGGCGTCGATTTATTACGGATGGCAGCGGTCCATACGCCTACACCTCTGGCATCGGCTATGGGCTTGATCGCGGCAATTCTAGTCGGGGATATCGCCGTCAAAACAGGATATTTTGTCAATGAAGTTGTACTCTATATGGCTATCGCAGCCATCGGTATGTTTGCTACGCCGAGTTACGAGCTGGGTCTTGCCAACAGGTTGGTCAGGTTAGTTCTGCTCATTGCAGTAGCGATATTCAAGGTTCCGGGATTGGTCGTGGGCTGTACATTGCTCATATTGGCGCTTACCGTTCACCGGTCGTACAATTCTTCGTATCTCTGGCCTTTTATACCGTTTAATGCAAAAGCCCTGGGCAATTTTTTATTCCGGCTACCGTTGCTGGAAAATAAAAAACGTCCATCATTTAATAAAACCCGTGATAACACCAAAATGTCCGATGATCCGGACGGGGAACTGCGAAAAAGTAAAAAACACAAATGATCTTCCGAAAAATCCATTCATCTCGC
This sequence comes from Paenibacillus sp. FSL L8-0435, assembly GCF_037965655.1. NCBI lineage: Bacteria > Bacillati > Bacillota > Bacilli > Caryophanales > Paenibacillaceae > Paenibacillus > Paenibacillus sp. FSL L8-0435. The sequence continues at coordinate 4,552,190 of NZ_CP150185.1, read as the reverse complement.
TGTCTAATTTGATATACTGGTGTAAAATCATTGGAATATCAATTGTTCCAGTATATAAAAAGTGAGGAATGCAGATTATGTATTTACATGGTACAAGTAAAATAAATGCGCAAGGACATCTGGAGATTGGCGGAGTTGATGCAACAGATCTGAAAGAACAATTTGGAACTCCCCTGTATGTTGTGGACGAGCAATTGGTTCGCGAGCGTTGCAGAGAGTACATGGAAGCATTCCGTGCTTCCGGACTGGGCTTCCAGGTTGCTTACGCAAGTAAAGCATTCTGTGTAATGGCGATGTGTGCCCTTGCAGCAGAAGAAGGACTTTCCCTGGATGTTGTATCTGACGGTGAACTGTTTACTGCACTGCAAGCAGGATTCCCGGCTGAGCGCATTCACTTCCACGGTAACAACAAAACGTTGGAAGAGATCGAAATGGCTCTTGATGCGGAGATTGGATGTTTTGTTGTTGATAACTTCAATGAATTGCATCTGTTGCAGGCTGTAGCAGCGGACAAAAATCGTAAAGTGAACATTTTGCTTCGTGTGACGCCTGGTGTTGAGGCACATACGCATGAATATATTTCCACAGGTCAAACGGATTCGAAATTTGGATTCGATATCGGCAATGGTACAGCATTTGAAGCGATTGACTTGGCTTCCAAGCAGTCCAACCTGGTATTGCTCGGTGTGCATTCCCACATTGGTTCCCAGATCTTCGAAGTTGAAGGCTTCCAGATGGCTGTTCAACGTGTTGCTGAATTTGCAGCAAGTGTATATGAGCGTCTTAATGTTGCTTTCAAAGTGGTTAACCTTGGTGGTGGATTCGGAATCCGTTATATCGATGGAGATACGCCGCTTGAAGTTGCGCAATACGTGAAGGCTATTACAGATGCCGTTAAAAATCATTTTGCTCAAATCGGCTATGCCGTACCTGAGATCTGGGTTGAACCAGGCCGCAGCATCGTGGGTGAAGCGGGAACAACGCTGTATACTGTTGGAACAAGCAAAGACATTCCAGGTGTGCGTAAATACGTTGCCGTGGATGGTGGTATGACTGATAACCCACGTCCTGCTTTGTATGAATCCAAGTACGAAGCTGTGCTTGCCAATCGTGCAAATGAGGCTGCTCAGGAAACGGTATCTGTTGCGGGTAAATGCTGCGAGAGTGGCGATATGTTGATCTGGGATCTGGACCTGCCAAAAGTGGAAAGCGGCGATCTGCTCGCTGTAGCTTGCACAGGCGCGTATAACTACTCCATGGCGAGCAACTACAACCGGATTCGTCGTCCGGCCGTTGTATTTGTCAAAGACGGTCAAGGAGATGTCGTGGTACGCCGTGAGACGTATCAAGATATCATCCAGAATGACCTGGTACCTGCACGTATTGGCAAACAGCCAGTGACTCGCTAATTCGTCAAAAGATAATGCGGTTCTGCATTATTCAAGATATAGGGATTTTGCAGTTGAAGCAGATGAAAAGGAACCTTCCTTTTTCGTCTGCTTTTTGCGTATTTGAGCTAAATCATGAAAAAAGTTGTCGTTTTTTTTGCGATCCAGACATTTTCGGTGTACACTAAGAAAAGTGCTGTAATGCTTGGCCCAGGGTCATGCGTTCTGGTACCATTAACGATGGTCAATACGAAAGGAGTCATTTACATATGGCGAAACAAGCGAAAATTAAATTGGCAAACGGCGGAGAAGTTTTGATCGATCTGTTCGATCAAGAAGCTCCAAACACAGTAGCAAACTTTGAGAAACTGGCTAACTCCGGTTTCTACAATGGTCTTACATTCCACCGCGTTATTCCGGGCTTTGTAGCTCAAGGCGGATGCCCTAACGGTTCCGGTGCAGGTGGCCCAGGTTACACAATCAACTGTGAAATCAACCCAAACAAACATGAGCGCGGAACACTTGCTATGGCACATGCTGGCCGTAACACAGGTGGAAGCCAGTTCTACATCTGCTACCAACCGCAACCACATTTGGATGGACAACATACTGTATTTGGTAAAGTAACTAAAGGTATGGAGTTCGTGGACGCTTTGGAAGGTAAAGACAAAATGGAAACTGTTGAAGTTGTAGAAGCTTAATACCTTCACCTTAACTGGATCCAATCATGAAGTGCTTCTTTTAAAGAAGCACTTTTTTTATTTTTTTACATACTTGAAATCGATGATTAGAAAGGATGAATAAAACCTTGGATATGGTTACTCAGCTAAGCTTGTTAAAACAAATTTATAGTGAGCGCACGTTGTGGAATGAAGAACTGCAGGCATCGCGGCATGTCGTTCCGGATAGTCTATCCGTAAAGGATCGAGAAGCGCTTGAGGCAGCCGGGCATGAACCGAATCGATTTGTACGTCCGCAACATGATGAAACGATTACTGAGCTGAAAAAAGTTGCAAATCAATGGACGATCAATGATGCAGCGCAGGCCTTTGTATCCTCTTTGTGGTCAGCACCCATGATTTGGCGCTCGTTGCTTACAAGCAAGCTTATTGCGAGCAGTATGCCAAGTCATGAACATACGCCATATCCATCTTCGAACACTTGTAAGATCTGCGGATTAAGTGTAGATCAAGCAATCGACACGACGCTGCAATGGTATTGGAGGATGACCAATGGAACCCCGTTGGACGGTGATCCTTTTGGAAGCGTGTTGGCACTTCGAGAACTGGCTACCGCGAAGGAGATTCCAATACCCAATGAATACGACCGCTGGACATTCCGTGCGGTGTTAACGGTGCTGCGCGAGTTACCTCCCAAAACACGTTACAGCAAGGCAGCAGTAGCGCTCAAGAAGGAACGTCTTTTGCCTACACAGAAGGAATATGTCTACCGTGATTTGCTTGAGACGTTAGCTCTGATTGGCATACTGGATACGCCGGAGCATCCTGGTATGATCACGGAATTTACCTCTTATATGCAACGTGACGCACGCCCCAATGTGCGGGTTGAAGTGCAGGCCCCTCTGGCGTGGTGGGATTCATCTGTCGGAATTAATGAGAACAACCTGAACAAGATATTTCATGAGTTTGATCTCAATAATATATCTCTTGCGGATAAGCCTGATGAGAGTCCAGCTGTAAAGGACACGATCTTAGGTGCATTGGAGAAGAAGAGAAGTGTTCGCGGAAAAGTGCCAAAGGCATCTCCTGATGCAGGTACCGGGGAGGTACAGTCTGGCGATGTGTATGCTGTTCGGGTCCGGGAAGGTGTATGGGTGACAGTATATTGTCATGAAGTCAGAGACAAACGCGTCATCGTCGAATATCTGGATGGTGTCTTTCCAGAGATGCCGGGAAAAGCAGATTTGCATGGGACGTTTCGACCGAGAGCGAATGGACGCTGGAAATGCTCGGCTATTGGGATTGATTCCACAAGTTGGGTCAGAAGGGTCGCACGAGAGTTCTCGCTTCCGACTTCGCCCCTGCAAGAACCTGACCGCATTCCATTTCATAATGCCAAAGAATTAAAGCATATGGCGAGCTGGTGTTTTCCTGATATGTAGAATGATACGATGGATGTGAGAATGTGCCTCCAAGCAAAAACCGTACCTCCTGAGAGGAAGCGGTTTTTGTTGTTTCTTAGCTTATTAAAAGTTAGTATGTGACAAAAAGGAACAAAAAACAATTGATTTTTTGGCATTAAAGTGCTAACATCCAAGTAATAACGAAAGCAATCCTTCAGGGCAGGGTGCAATTCCCTACCGGCGGTGATGCAGGAAGTGTAAGGACCTATTTGTCCAGCACTTGATGCAAAGTCCGTGACCTGTCTGCCATTGGCAGATGGCTGATCTGGTGTAATTCCAGAACCGACAGTATAGTCTGGATGGGAGAAGGAGAGGTGCAGACCTAACAGGTTTGCATTCAGCAGGAGTATTGCTGCACGGTCACGATGTGTGATGTCTTGCACTGTGCAGGGAGATCCGGTTACGCCGGACAGTTCCATACATATGCCGCACTTTAAAAGCTCTTTCCTGTAATTGATGTTCATTAAGGTATGTGTCTATTTTCACTTGCCCGAAATGAAGTTTTGGGCAAAGTGTTGGCGTGCTGTATCCATTTAACTCCTGCTGTTGACATTTGTCTCTCATCATCCCCATCGAACTGATTGTTCGACGGGGATTTTTTAATAAACAAGACTTTAAACCGCGGGGTGAACGGATTTGGAAATGATCAATGATGAATTTTATATGGCACTGGCATTGGATATGGCGGAACGAGCACAGGGACAGACGGGGATCAATCCGGTCGTTGGATGTGTAGTTGTGAAAGAAGGTCGTATTGTAGGCCTGGGGAGCCATCTGAAACGTGGAACCGGTCATGCAGAGGTGCATGCACTTAACATGGCAGGCAGTGATGCAGAAGGAAGTACGGTATACGTTACACTTGAGCCTTGTAGTCATTATGGCAAGACGCCACCTTGTAGTGAACGCCTGATTCATGAAAAGGTGAAACGTGTTGTGGTATGTTGTGAAGATCCAAATCCGCAAGTATCCGGCAGAGGCATAAGCATGCTTCGTCAACAAGGCATTGAAGTTGAAGTTGGCGTACTGCGTGAGCGTGGAAGACGCATGAATGAAAAATTCATTAAATTTATTACAACGGGTCTACCTTTTGTGACACTGAAGACAGCTACAACTTTGGATGGGAAAATTGCTACTCGCAGCGGAGACAGCAAGTGGATCTCGAACGAGCCTGCTCGTGAGATTGTGCATGCCCTTCGTCATCGTCACCAGGGAATTATGGTTGGCGTGGACACAGTGATTGCCGATAATCCGGAACTTACAACCCGTTTGCAAGTCGAAGGCATTAGTCCGGTGCGCATTGTGGTGGATTCAAAGTTACGTCTTCCAGTAGGTGCCAAAATGGTTAAGGATGGTCTTGCTCCAACATGGGTGCTAACAACAGACGAAGCCAGTCCTGAAGCTGCTGAACGTTTGGAAGCCTACGGCGTCGAAATTATACGCTGTGGTCCTGGACCACGTGTGGATCTGTTAAACGGACTTAGCAAGTTGGGTGAGCGTGACATTGGTTCAATTTTGCTTGAAGGTGGAGGTACCTTGAATGGAGCCATGCTGGAGGCAAGGTTGGTCGATCGACTGCTGATGTTTATCGCTCCGAAGATTGTAGGCGGTTATGATACACCTGGAAGCTTCCGCTTCGAAGGTGTGGAACGTATGAATCAGGCGATTCAATTGAATCAGTTGGAGATCGAACAAGTTGGAGATAATATCAGCATTGGTGGTATTCCGGTGTGGCCTGAATAAATAAATGGATTTGAAAGTAGAAAGTTAGGTTTTTTATAACTTGAAAAAGGGAGGCGGCAGCATGTTTACCGGTTTGGTGGAAGAAGTCGGTCAGATCCGGCGTATTGGTCGGAAAGGCGAAGCGATGGTCCTGAATATCGGAGCTTCCGCCATCATGGACGATCTGAAGATTGGTGATAGTGTAGCAGTGAACGGCGTGTGCTTAACTGCGACAACGCTCGAAGGTGGAGGTTTTAGCGCCGATGTAATGCCTGAAACCTATCGCCATACCAATCTCAGTCAGCTGCAATCAGGCAGTAAAGTTAATCTGGAGCGGGCCATGCAATCAGGCGGTCGTTTTGGCGGACATATCGTACAGGGCCATGTCGATGGTACTGGAGTGATTGGCAGTATAACACGTGATCAGAATGCAATTGTGTTTGAGATCAAGCCTGATGATCACCAGTTGTTCAAATATTTGATCCCCAAAGGATCGGTTACACTGGATGGCATTAGCTTGACCGTTGTCCATACATCGGATACCGCATTCACGGTTTCCATTATCCCGCATACCATTGGTGAAACTGTACTAAATGTGAAAAAGACAGGGGATACCATTAATATCGAATGCGATATTTTGGGCAAATATGTGGATCATCTGCTCCAGTATGGCAGAGGACATCGGGAGACGGAGGCTGGCAAGCCGCGCAGTATCAGTGAAGATTTTCTCTCCAATCACGGATTTGTATAAATAGAGAACAGAAATTAACTGGAGGTGGACCAATGTCAGAACAATCCATTCTGGACACAATAGAAGAAGCCATATATGATCTCATGCGTGGTAAACCCGTCATTGTTGTGGATGATGAAGATCGGGAGAATGAAGGCGATTTTATCGCTTTGGCCGAAAAGGCGACACCTGAAGTCATTAATTTCATGATTACTGAAGGTAGAGGTCTGGTCTGTGTTCCGATTACACAACAACGTGCGGACGAACTTAACCTGAAACCAATGGTTCAACAAAATACGGATTTCCATGGAACAGCTTTCACCGTTTCTGTGGACCACAAAGATACGACAACAGGTATCTCGGCACATGAACGCTCTATTACTGTGAAAGGTCTGATTGATCCTGAGGCGAAAGCCGGGGACTTCCGTAAGCCTGGTCACATGTTCCCGTTGATTGCAAAAGACGGCGGTGTACTCCGGCGTGCCGGACATACGGAAGCTGCAGTAGATCTTGCTATCATGTGTGGTTCCTACCCTGCTGGCGTTATCTGTGAAGTGATTAAGGAAGATGGCACGATGGCCAGACTTCCGGATCTGCAGGAGATTGCCCGCAAACATGATCTGAAGCTGATCAGTATTCAGGACATGATTCGTTACCGTAACGAAAAAGAACAGCTGGTTCAACGTGAAGTGGCTGTGCGTATGCCAACTGACTTTGGTGAGTTTCAAGCGGTGGCTTATACAAATGCTGTGGACAATAAGGAACACGTGGCTTTGGTCAAAGGAGAAATTGATGGTTCGAAACCTGTGCTTGTACGTGTGCACTCTGAATGTTTGACAGGTGATGTATTCCATTCGCATCGTTGTGACTGTGGTCCGCAGTTTGATGCGGCACTCAAACAGATTCACGAGGAAGGCAATGGCGTACTGTTATATATGAGACAGGAAGGTCGGGGGATTGGGCTGATCAACAAACTCAAAGCCTATAAGCTGCAAGAGGAAGGTATGGATACTGTTGACGCAAACCTGAGTTTGGGTTTTGCTGCTGACTTGCGTGATTACGGAATTGGCGCTCAAATTCTGAAAGACCTTGGGGTTCGTCAGATCAGACTGCTAACTAACAACCCTCGTAAAATTAAAGGTCTTGAAGGATATGGACTTGAAGTCGTAGAGCGTGTCGCGATCCAGATGGAGGAGAACGAGGACAATACGGTGTATCTTCATACCAAGCAAGCCAAGTTGGGGCATATGCTCAAGTTTGATGATATCGAGCAGAACGAAGAGTAAATATATTTTAGTTGAATAACGTTCACTATGTAATTTATGGAAGAGATTAATTAGGGATTTCCGTTACTTACATTACATTATACCGTTAGGGAGATGACTTGAATGGCACAATTTTTTGAAGGACATTTAGTATCAGAAGGATTAAGATATGGAGTTGTTGTTGGACGTTTCAATGAATTCATCACGAGCAAATTGCTTAGCGCAGCGCTCGATGCATTCAAACGTCACGGCGTGAAGGATGAGGAAGTGGATGTAGCCTGGGTTCCTGGTGCGTTCGAAATCCCTTTAATAGCGCAGAAAATGGCGGAGAGCGGCAAGTATGATGCAGTAATTACCTTGGGAACTGTCATTCGTGGGTCCACTACGCATTACGATTATGTGTGCAACGAGATGGCTAAAGGGGTAGCGGCAATCAACCTGAAAACAGGCGTGCCTACAATCTTTGGACTGGTTACAACAGAAAATATTGAACAAGCGATTGAACGTGCCGGAACCAAGGCGGGTAACAAAGGTTGGGATGCGGCTACGGCGGCAATCGAGATGGCAAACTTGACGAAACAGCTAAAATAGTGCTTATTTAATAGTAGTGCCCTGCTTTGCGCAGACGAACACGGGAAACCGGATTCGGACGGCTTAGCAGGGTTTTGTATTTTTGTGGCGGGAGGATTCGTCTAGTGACGGTAGTTACATACAAACTGGAGACTTTTGAAGGGCCTTTGGATCTGCTGCTTCATCTGATTGATAAGGCTGAAATTCATATCCAGGATATTCCCATCAGCGATATTACCGATCAATACATGGCGTACCTGCATTCGATGCAGGAACTGGAACTGGATATTACGAGTGAATTTCTGGTCATGGCAGCAACATTGCTGTCGATCAAGAGCAAACTTTTATTGCCCAAACCACCGGTCATTGAGGATTTCGAGGATTATGATTATATGGAAGAAGAAGATTATGATCCACGTGCAGAGCTGATTGCACGTCTGATAGAATATCGCAAGTACAAGGGAATTGCACGTCATCTTCATGAACGGGAGTGGGAACGCAGCCTTATATTTTCCAAAGAGCCCGAGGATTTGCGCCCCTATATGCCCGTAGAAGCCCAATCGAACCCGGTTGAGGGTTTACACACCTCTGATCTGATTGCAGCATTCCAGAAGGCGCTACGCAAGGCTGAGAAGCGTACAACTGTAACCCGAATCAAACGGGATGAGATTTCGGTTAAGGACCGGATACGGGATGTCATCGGCGCTTTGGAAAGTATGGGGCCGGGAGGCAGACTGTTATTCTCCAAGTTGATGGATGAGCATATCTATCGCCATGAGATTGTTGTCACTTTTCTGGCGGTGCTGGAACTGATGAAGATGAAGCAGATTGTCTGTTATCAGGAACGGATGTTTGAGGATATCGTTATGGAGTGGAGAGGGGAAACAAAGAATCATGGATTTTCCGAAATTGAAATCGATTATTGAAGGCCTGCTGTTTTTGTCCGGAGAAGAAGGTCTGAGTATCAAACAAATCGCCGAGATCGTCGACCAGCGAGTGGAGCTTGTAACGGACTCGATTGAGGAGATGATTCATGAATTTTCACAGCAGGGAAGAGGTGTACAGATTCTCAAGATCGCTGGTGTAGTTCAGTTGGGCACCTTGCCTGAGCATGCTGTGTATTTTGAGAAACTGGCGTACTCTCCAGCACGAACATCCTTATCCCAAGCGGCTCTGGAGACGCTGGCTATTGTAGCGTACCGGCAGCCCATTACACGGGTAGAGATTGAGGAAATCCGCGGTGTAAAATCGGAGCGGGCCATTCATACACTTGTGAATAAGGATCTGATTATTGAAGTGGGACGAGCCGAGGCGATCGGACGACCAATTCTGTACGGAACGACCAAGTCATTCCTAGATTATTTCGGATTGGCTTCAATTAAAGACCTACCGGAACCAGGCTTGTTCGAAGATTCGGAGAACCTGGAGGAAGAGACACAACTGTTATTCAACAAATTGGATTTGCAACAACTGGAACCGGAAAGTGCTGATCTGGCGGATGATCTAAGTCATATCGACAGCGAAGATGATAGTACGGATTCTTCACTCTAATTTGCAAGCTCATACTAACCGGCACCCATCAGTGGAGTCGGTTTTTTTGTGTATTATTTTTAGATGAATTGAACTAAACATTGTACACAGAACGGAGAGGACAGAAATAATCTGAAGAAACGGAGTGTTCGCCTTTATCCCCGGATTTACCCTTTAGAGAAGGGAATCAAAAAAATCTGGGATAACAGCGATCGGAAGGTTATTCTGTCATCGGAGTGACCAGTGTAACTAATCTTTAGACCAATTTGTGTATATAAAAGGTTACGGACCGGTTCCAAACAAATATGAAATGGGATTTTTAGGTCAGACGTGAATTTTTTCCTATTCAAAGTGCCATACTAGACGAGAAAAGAATTGAGGGCTTGGAGGTAAGGCCTGTGTGGATTTGGCTTGGAGGAATCGGTTTGTTGTTCGCATTGCTGATTGCCGCAGTCCTCATCTCAAATGTTCATGTACATTTTACATTCAGTAAACATAAAAGTGATGATTACGCCAATATTAATGTTCGTCTTCTCTATGGAATTGTGCGCATTAACTATGAGATCCCGAGTATTGTTTTTCGCAATATGAAGGAAGGTTTTCTGGTCAAGACCGAACAATCCATGAATCATTCGAGAGGGGAGGTCCAGGGAAGCGAGAGGGTCAACAAACGCAAAGTCAAGAAGTGGGCTAAAGATGTGAAAATCATGCTTAGGGCAACGGACTCGCTCAAGCTGTGGCTTAAGCAAACACTCACACGCGTACATATGACTCAACTGTCCTGGGCTACCCACATCGGGGTTGGTGATGCAGCGTATACGGCTGTCCTTACGGGTTGGGTATGGGGAATCAAGTCCATTATCATTGGTTTTCTGACCTATCAGGTTAAGTTTGAAAAGACGCCAATGCTTGAAGTTATACCGGTATGGTCAGATGAGATGGAGTTCCGGACGGAACTTGAATTCCGATTGAAGATCCGGATTACAGCCATTATGGTTGCAGGAATAAGGTTATTAACCCGAGTGTTACAAGTCGAGGGCGGATGGCGGATGTGGTTCAATCTACTGCGGGAGCAGCGTCGTAAACACAAGGAGAAACAAAAGCTCGAAGGGGCAAAACCGTAACTCTTTGAAGACAGCAATGTGTTATTCGTTCATGTTTTCTCAATTTGGACTGGCAGTTTCTGATGGGTACAGTGATGTGTAGAACACTCGTTACACATTTTAGCCCAGATGAGACTGAGAAATCGCAGGATATGGATAAAATGCATTTGTTACATAAGTCCCCTGGAGTTTGGGGATCATATGGTTAGATCAAACCTAGCTTACATTGAAACTGGAGGGAATTCAGATGTCAGATCATCCAATTCAAGGCTTAATGGAAACTGCAATGGAAAATATCAAGGCCATGGTGGATGTCAATACTATCGTTGGCGATGCAGTTGAAACACCTGACGGTACAGTCATTCTGCCGATCAGTAAAGTGGGTTTCGGATTTGCAGCAGGTGGTAGCGATTTTCGCGTGAATGATGAAAAGAACAAGGAGACAGGTTCCACGACAGGAGCGAAGACAGAGCATGCCTCTGTATCTTCACCTTTTGGTGGAGGTAGTGGTGGTGGAGTTTCCATACGCCCAATCGCATTTCTTGTCGTTGGTAAACAAGGGGTACACATTGTACCACTCGATAACTCCACGCATTTGTTTGAGAAGCTCATTGACTCTACCCCTTATGTTCTTGACCGAATCCAGGGCATGTTCCAACGTAATACAACACAAACGAATACATCAGATGTACCCGTTACACCAGACCCATCAACTTATAGCTGAATCATTTCGTCATGATCCCTCCCGCATCCAAGCGTGAGGGATTTTTGCTGTTTTTGCCCTATGGGACATACTCCAAGTTGTCCGGACATAAGATAGTACAAGATTCCAAGTGACCCGGAGGAATGAATCGATGCGAAAAATAACGAAAGTCATTGCATGCATGCTTATCCCTGTCTTCTTGCTGTCTTCATTTGGGGTTACTCAAGCCCAGGCAACAATTCAAGGTCCGTCTACACATGCGCAAAGCGCTGCTCTCATTGATGTGACATCAGGCCGGATCTTATACAGCAAAGATGGGGATAAGGAACTGCGAATTGCCAGCTTGACCAAAATCATGACAGCGATCGTTGCGATTGAACACAGCAAGCTGGATGAAAAAGTTAAAGTGACACCCACTGCTTTTGCCAAAGAAGGATCATCTCTCTATCTCAAGTTAGGTGAAGAGATGACGCTGGAGAACATGTTGTACGGGCTAATGCTCCGTTCAGGCAATGACGCGGCCTCTGCAATAGCGGAACATGTAGGTGGATCGGAAGAAGGCTTTGTCCTGTTAATGAACAAAAAGGCGGAGCAAATCGGTCTGACGCATTCCCATTTTATGAACCCTCATGGACTGGATGCAGAAGGTCACTATTCTACAGCCAATGACTTGGCCCGATTAACGGCATATGCGTTGCACAATCCGGTGTTCAAACGCATCGTAGCCACGGAGGACAAATCCGCACCGAACCCCAATGAAAGCTGGGAATACTCTTGGCACAATAAAAATAAAATGCTGCGGATGTATGAAGGTGCGGATGGAGTGAAGACCGGCTACACAAAAAAAGCTTTCAGATGTTTGGTCAGCTCCGCTACACGTAATGGACAGCAGCTCGCCGCGGTAACGCTGAACGACGGAAACGATTGGAACGATCATGCTCGGATGCTAGATTTCGGGTTTGAATACTTCCCATTGGTAGAGGTCGCCAAGCAAGAACAGCCTGTGCAAAATACGGATGTCGTTACGGGCCGGGGATTCTGGTACCCACTGGCTAAGAGTGAACAAGGCTCATTGACCAAGAAATTGATACTACACGAAAATCGAGGACAGTCGGAAACGGAAGGCAAGGAACAATCGACAGATCCTTCGTTCGGATTGGCAGGTCGCATTGATATGCAGCTTGACGGCAAACTTGTTGGCTCAATTCCCGTGTATCGCAAAGGCAGTTATATTCCTCCTGAACCGAAGACAGAAGATGCAACACTGGGTGGAATCGGTGATGTCTCTTCCTGGGCAGCTGCATGGCGTGCCGTGTTAAGCCATCTATTGTCTCCTTAGCTAAATCGCCATTGAAGGGATGATATAATCCGTGATTAATTTAATTTGGCTGCTCATGATTTTAATCGGATTTGCTTTTGCAGCCGTCAACGGCAATATCGAAGTGGTCACGCAAGCTGCTTTTGATGGGGCGGCAACGGGAGTCACGGTCTGTTTTGGACTGATTAGTGTGCTAGTGTTCTGGATGGGCATGATGAAAATGGCTGAAGATGCGGGTCTCCTGGCCCGGATTGCCAAGCTGCTCGGTCCGGTTGTTGGCTTCCTGTTCCCCGATGTGCCCAAAAATCATCCGGCGATGGGTTATATTCTCTCTAATATGAGTGCCAATCTGCTGGGGCTAGGAAATGCGGCTACTCCGATGGGAATCAAAGCCATGCAACAGCTGCAGGAGCTTAATCCGGACAAACAAACAGCTTCTCCTGCCATGTGCACCTTACTGGCTCTGAATACGGCTAGTATTACCATTATTCCGACAACGCTGATCGCCATCCGCTTAAACTATCATTCCGCCAATGCTACAGAGATTGTGGGAACAACATTGATGGCTACCATTATCGCTACACTTGCTGCTATAATCGCCGATCGCTGGTATCGGAACAGGGCATTACACAAACCGCCGCACATACAGAAAAGTGGCAATCCCGGCATGAAAGGATGAGCAACTTTGTTAACCTTCATCAACTGGATCTCCGTCTGGGCCATCCCGGTTATTATCGCGTTTGTTCCATTATATGCGTTTACCAAAAAGGTCCCGGTTTACGAATCCTTTGTTGATGGGGCCAAGGATGGATTCTCTACTGCAATCAGTATTATTCCGCATCTCGTGGGCATGATGGTCGCAATCAGCGTATTTCGTGCCTCGGGTGCACTGGATTTTGTGATTAGTCTGTTCGCTCCACTTGTGTCATGGATGGGTGTTCCAGGGGAAGTGTTGCCACTCGGAATACTGCGTCCTTTAACGGGGACAGGCTCTCTGGCGTTTACAACCGATCTGATCAAAACCCATGGCCCTGACTCCATGATTGGACGTATGGCATCTACGATTCAGGGAAGTACAGACACCACGTTATATGTGCTGACTGTTTATTTTGGAGCTGTAGGCATAAGGAACGGTCGGTATGCACTCAAAGTAGGGTTGTTTTCCGATGTCGTTGGTTTTATTGCTGCCCTCGCCATTTGTTTGCTCGTTTTTGGTTAAAAGATATCTCCTTTCCTTCCGATATATTAGATATGCTAGAATAATAGCGGAGGAGAGTGAGACATGCAGAAGAGTTGGAAACGAATGCTCCGTGTCGGAATGTCAGGCGTGCTTGCTGTTGCAATGCTCGCGGGGTCAACGGGGTTGGCGGCAGCTCAAGCCGTTCAGACGATACATTTTACAGGTCACTTCGACAAACAGCTGCGTGCACAAATGGCAGTCACAGCGGATTCTTTTCCAGTCGTGAATGTACGTTTGGTCAAGCAGGATGAACCCGATATGGTATATTATGATGTTGGTACCTCAATATTGATCTCAAAGGATGAAGTGCTCACGAATTACCATGTCGTTCAGAGTTTTGCTGAACTGTCTGATGGTGATGAAGGTACACTGACTGTTGCAAGCCCGGGTTCCCTTAGTAAACCTATAAAGGCGAAAATTATTAAGACAGATCCGGTCACAGACATGGCACTGCTGAAGCTGGACAAGGAAATAGATGCCCAACCGGTCACATTTGCTAATGCAAGGGATAACCAGGTTGTCTATACGATTGGATTTCCCAAAAATCCTGCTGGTGATCTTGTCATCCTGGATGAAGATTTTCCTTCAACCTACAATACGATAGCCAAAAGCAGAGTGTTCAGTTCTCAAGCTTCGGACGTTCCAGGTAAAAAGGGAATCGGCAGTATTGTGAAATCCATGGCCCAAGGTAATTCAGGTGGTCCTGTTATGGATCAGAACAACCGGGTCATTGGTATGATGACATTTGTGTACGGTGGACGTACTTATTATATTACTTCCAAAACATTGCAGACTTTCATTAAAGAGAGTACTAAACCTGCCAAAAAACAGTTTGCAGTTGCCGGCAAAGTTTCCAATTAAATGATTTGAGAAAAAGGTCTATCTTTACGCCATCTGTGTTCAACAGGTCGTGTAAAGGCAGGCTTTTTTTGCGTCAACCTCAAAGGGGAAGGTAGCCTAAAATGCATATTCGTGTCGCCAGTTTACAAAATCCTTGGATTATCCTTGTGATTTCCTTGCGTGATGGGTATCATTAGTGTGAGGTGACATGACAAACATGGAAAGATTACAAAAAATTATCGCACAGGCAGGCATTGCATCCCGCCGCAAGAGCGAGGAACTAATCCTGTCCGGCAAAGTAGAAGTTAACGGGGAGGTCGTAACCGAACTGGGTACAAAAGCGAACCCCGAAGAGGATATGATTACGGTTAATGGAAAACCGATCCGCAGTGAGAAAAAAGTGTACTTGATGTTAAACAAGCCAAAAGGCGTAATCACAAGTGCATCTGACCCGGAAGGTCGGAAAATTGTATCCGACTACCTGAAAGGTGTCAAGGAACGTGTATATCCTGTGGGTCGTCTGGATTATGACACAGAGGGCTTATTGATCCTTACCAATGATGGTGAGTTTGCACATTTGCTGACGCATCCGAAGCATCACGTACCCAAAACGTATCATGCAACGGTTAAAGGTGTGCCGCATGGTACAGCTCTGGAGAAATTAAAGACAGGCATTATGCTGGATGACGGCATGACTGCTCCTGCAGAGGTAGAGTACAAAGATGTGGATACAGCGGCCAATGAGTCGGTCATTTCCATTACGATCTATGAAGGACGTAACCGTCAGGTTAGACGTATGTTCGAGGCAATCAACCATCCGGTAACCCGTCTGAAACGGATTTCGTTTGGTGGTATTTTGCTACAAAACCTGAAACGTGGTCTGACACGTCATCTGACCAAAGAAGAAGTTAACAACCTAATTACCCTCGCACAATCAGAACCAGCCAAAAAAATGAAAAAAAGGTAATGTGAGGACACATAATTTTCATAAAACCGCCGCAGTTTTGTGACGAAATTCGCTATAATTGTTCATAGGATGTTCACAGTTGTCTTAGACCAATAAGATGCGAATGCTACAGTCACTTAAAAGGGGAGCAGCACATGGGGAAATCAAGAAGAACGGTGCAAATCGTCATTTTGTTATTGATCCTGGTGTTGGGCGGATATGCGATTACGACATCGGTATCCGGCTCGAATGGCAAGCCAAAGGAAGGGGACAAGTCTCCTTCTTTTGAACTGCTGGGCCTGGATGGTCAAGTTCATACGTCTGATGAGTACAAAGGAAAAGCGATGGTGATCAATTTCTGGGGCACATGGTGTGAACCTTGTGTTAAAGAAATGCCTGCACTTCAGGCGCAAGCTGACAAATGGAAGGAACAGGGAGTGCAATTTGTCGGGATTAATGTTGGAGAAGACCAGATGACCGTGGATAATTTTGTTCGGCAGGTTGGGGTTACGTTTCCAATCATGCTTGATCGGGAGAAAAACTCGGTTCGTGATTTTGGGATCTCTCCGATGCCAACGACATTCTTTGTATCCGACACGGGCAAAATCTCTACCATTCATATCGGTCAACTTGATTTGGACACACTTGACGCTCAAATTTCGCAACTGGCGAAGCAGCCCTGACAGGAGGTCTATTCGTGTTCCAAAATACCAAATGTGAGTGCGGACACCAGAATCCGGTAGGCACTGTACTATGTGAAGCATGTGGGAAACCGCTGCTGGAGTCTGAAGCTAAATCGGATGAAGTGTTGGAAATGCGTTATGATGGCATGGCGCGCCGTTCACAGCGTAGTAATCCCAACATCATTGACCGCATATGGAACTTTTTTTCTTCCGTTAAAATTGCCGTCTATATGATTGTTTTTACGCTTGTAGGTTCTATGCTTGGTACAATCTATCCGCAAGAAAGTACATTTCTGAATATCGATCCTTCCGTGTACTACAAAGAAACATACGGTCAGTTGGGACATATCTATTATCTGTTGGGTTTATCCCATACATACGAATCCTGGTGGTTTATTCTACTGCTGGTGCTGATTGGGGCATCATTGGTGATATGCAGTCTGGATCGCGTCCTGCCGCTCTACAAAGCACTGAATAAACAAAGAATACGTAAGCATACGCAATTTTTGACAAGACAGCGTCTCGTGTACCAAGGTACCATCGAAGAGGCACCAGAAGACTGGATTAAGAAAGCGGTTACGCCACTGAAAAAGAAAGGATACCGCGTGCACACCCAGGGTGATGCATTACTCGCAGAGAAACAGCGATTCAGTCGATGGGGCCCATATGTCATCCATATTGGACTCATTATATTTCTGCTGGCGGTGCTCGCACGAGGGCTTCCAGGTCTGAATCTGGACGAGCATGTCGCTTTTCCTGAAGGTGAGATCAAAAAGATCCCGAATACGTCGATGTATCTCCAAAATGAAAAGTTTAATGTTGAATTCTACAGTGAGGAAGAAGTACCTGAGCAATTCCGTAACCTCAATAAAACCGTTCCGAAACTGTTCGAAACAAAAGTTGTTTTGTATGAATGTACAGCAGATTGTTCGGATCTCTCGAAGAAACCTCAGTTAGCTGAGGTGGCCAGACATGATGTACGCGTGAATCATCCATTGAATTATAACGGTCTGAAAGCATATCAGTTTGATTATGATCTAACACCCACCATTCGGTCCGTAACACCTGATCTGGTCAATACAAAGACGGGTGAAGTATACGGGGCACTCAAGATCGATATGGTAGATACCCAAAGAACATTTGAAGCTGGTCCTTATAAGCTTACGGTAAAAGAAAAGTTTATGGACTTTGGATTGGATGAGAATGGTCAGCCCAAATCAAAATCGCCTTCACCTAATGCACCTGCTTTTCTCTTTCTCATCAAGGGACCGGATCTGCCCGAAGAGGGGATACAATATCTGTACTTTGCGAAGCAGATTGATAAACAACGGTTTCAACAGGATGCGATTAACCAACAGCTGATTGGAGCTGATATTCCTTTACAGCTGGAAGTAGACAGCATGGACAAGGTCGATATTATTCAGTCCGTAAGTTATCTCAATATAAGAGTGGATAAGGCAATGCCTTTTGTGTGGGTAGGAGCCGGTATTGTTATGTTGGGTCTGGTCATGGGTTTTTATTGGCATCATCGCCGCATTTGGATTCGTTTTGATGATAAACAGCTCACCTTGGGTGGACATACCAACAAAAACTGGTTTGGCTTCAGGCGTGAAGTTGCGGCCGTTTTGAAACAGATGAATCTGGAAGTTGAAGAGAAGTCGTTGGATAACGGGGGGAACCAGGCATGAGATTATTGGATTTCAGCAGCGACGCATTTATCGTATCTTTCTTTCTCTATTGTGCTGCATTCTTGTTATATGCTGTCGCGGTCATGGGCAAAAAATGGAGTAATCGTGATCCTCTGGACCATATGAATCGCTGGGGTAAAAGAGCTTTTATCGCTTCGACTGTTGCCTTGGCGGCGCATATCGTATTTTTTGTAACCCGATGGGCTGGGGCAGGTCATATCCCGGTCAGTAACATGTATGAGTTCATGTCTTTTCTGTCCATGATGATCATGGTTGCATTTATTGTTGTATATGCCATATACCGAAAGTCATTACTGGGTTTGTTTGCCTTACCACTTACCATTATTATTATGGCGTACGCCGCTGTATTTCCTCAGGAGGTACAACCATTAATCCCGGCGCTTCAGTCCATTTGGCTGAAAATTCACGTGACATTGGCTGCGCTTGGTGAAGCATTCTTCGCCGTGGGTTTTGCCGCAGGGTTCATGTATTTGCTCCGTACTGTTGATTTCAGTGGTAAAGACAAGTCTTCAAGACGTCAACGAGGATGGGTTGAATTCACCCTGGTTACGATCGTTGTAGTCATCGGATTTATCGGAACGGTATTTGCCTTTCGTACAGCTGGTTACGAGGCGGTTTTTGTACAGAAAACGGTCAGCATTGACACAGAGGTACAGGAAAATAGTACAATAGAGAAAGTGATTTATCGCATGCCTCCGATTTTTGCACCATATAATAGCGAAGTGGAGAGCATGACACCGTTTCTTGGCATGAAAAAACCTTTACTTGAGACGCCTTCCTGGATGAACGGGGTAAATGCCGGGCGCAAGCTGAATACGGTGGTTTGGTCACTTATTGTAGGTCTAATCCTGTATGGAATTGTACGACTTCTTGTGCGCAGACCACTGGGACAAGCGTTACAACCAATGATGGATGGAATCGATGCCGATGATCTGGATGAGATAAGTTATCGCGCGATTGCCATTGGTTTTCCGATATTTACGCTGGGAGCATTAATTTTTGCCATGATCTGGGCTCAGATTGCCTGGAGTCGCTTTTGGGGTTGGGACCCTAAAGAGGTGTGGGCATTGATTACGTGGCTATATTATAGTGTGTATCTGCATTTGCGTTTATCCAGAGGTTGGCAAGGTCAGAAGTCTGCATGGCTTGCAGTTCTTGGCTTCCTGGTCGTCATGTTTACACTAGTTGGGGTGAATTTGATCATTGCCGGATTACATTCTTATGCTGGAGCTGACTAGGACAGACTTGTATTGCAAAGGTTGAGTTTAGAAGCGGGAAACACAAATGTACCTTTTTATTGAAGGGTATTCAAATATTGTTCGCCAGATCGAACATAATAGAAGTGATGAGGAGTTATTGCAAAGGGGCTGGAGAGGCATGGCTGAACATGAGAATCGAATACTGGTCGTGGATGACGAAGAGAGAATCCGCAGGCTTTTGAAAATGTATCTTGAAAAAGAAGGTTATGAAATCGATGAAGCTGAGGATGGGGAAACTGCGCTGCGTAAAGCAACAGCAGGGGACTACGGGCTGATTTTGCTTGATGTGATGTTGCCGGGTATGGATGGTGTTGAAGTGTGTACCCGTCTTCGTCAGGTGAAATCAACGCCGGTTTTGATGCTCACTGCAAAAGGTGAAGAGATTAACCGGGTTCAAGGCTTCGAAGTTGGCGCTGATGATTATGTTGTAAAACCATTCAGCCCGCGTGAAGTGATTTATCGCGTCAAAGCGATTTTGCGTCGATCTTCCGCGACAGCTTATCTCTCCAAGGAGAGCAATTCGAGTAACAACATCGTGTTCCCGCATCTGGTTATTGAGCATGATGCCCACCGGGTAACCGCTGGTGGCGAAGAGATTAGTCTTACACCGAAAGAATATGAATTGCTGCACTACCTGGCAACATCTCCCGACAAAGTTTTCTCCAGAGAAGAATTGCTCAAAGATGTATGGAATTACGAATTCTTTGGCGATCTTCGTACCGTGGATACGCACGTGAAGCGTCTTCGCGAGAAACTTAACAAGGTATCGCCTGAATCGGCGGCCATGATTACGACGGTGTGGGGTGTGGGTTATAAACTGGAAGTACCGAAGTAGTTTTAGTTTCTGGAGATCACTGGTCGGGAAGTTATGGATCACTATTATCTGCCTTGTGGGTTGTGTACTTATAGCGCTGGGTCTTTTTTTGCTGCCCTACATTGATACAAACTTTGCAGAATCCGAATCCAGAGATATTAAGCGGTTGTTCACCTATATCTGTATTATCGGATTCAGTTTAACCACGTTTTTTGCATTGTTTCTATTCACCAAAATAACGCAACCCATGCAGCAATTGATTCAGGCAGCCAATGCGATTCGCAAAGGGAACTACGGAACACGTCTCTCCCTGGTAACGAGTGATGAGATTGGTGAACTTGCCAACACATTTAATCATATGGCTGCCCAACTGGAAGATAATATTCGAAACCTTAACCATGAGAAGGAACATTTGGCGAGTGTGCTTCGCAGCATGACCGATGCGGTGGTTACATTTGATGGTGAAGGTAAAGTTATTCTGACGAATCCGCCTGGAGAAAAGATCATGCAGACATGGTATGATCTCGATTGGGCAAAAATGGACGAAGGACAAGAATCCGAGCAGTCTGACAAGACATCGCGTGATGTACCTGAGCCCCTTCTTCCTTTATTCAGAATGGTGATGGAGCAAGGTGGGGACCAGAACTCCAATGTTCACGTACAGCAAGGTGTCTGGTCTGTTCAGATGGCACCGTTGTATGCTGACAGTGTTGTCAGAGGGGCTGTGGCTGTCTTAAGAGATGTAACAGAAGAAGTGCGTCTGGAGAAGATGCGGCGTGATTTCGTGGCCAACGTATCTCATGAGATACGTACCCCATTATCCATGATGCAAGGCTACAGCGAAGCGCTTCTGGACGGCATGGCAACCTCACCCGAAGAGAGCGAAGAACTGATCCAAGTCATTCATGATGAGTCCTTGCGGATGGGCAGACTGGTTAAAGACTTGCTTGACCTTGCGCGGATGGAAGCTGGACACACGGACATGGTGATGAAGGAAGTTGACCTCGGAGAGCTACTTGAACGTGTATATCGGAAGTTCTCGGTGCGTTCAAAAGAACAGGGAATTCAACTGCAATTTAAGTTCGAACAACCAACTATTGAACTTCAACAGGCAGATGAGGATCGACTTGAGCAAGTATTTACGAATTTGCTGGATAATGCGTTCAGACATACACCTACTGGCAAAAATGTAATGATCTCAGCCGAGAGGGTCACTTATCTTCGTGCTCCATTTGTCAGAGTTTCTGTGAAGGATCAGGGTGTAGGTATCCCTTCATCCGACTTGCCATTTATTTTTGAACGATTCTACAAAGCAGACAAGGCTCGTGTTCGGGGAGAAAGTGTAGGTACGGGGCTTGGTTTAGCGATTGTGAAAAATATTGTTGATGCGCATCAGGGCATGATTACTGTCAATAGTGTGCTTGGCGAAGGAACAGAGTTTATTTTGCAATTTCCTTTGGATTCATCGAAATAGCCTGAATTTCATACAAAAAGTGCGGAAACACCCTCTTAAGGAGGGTGTTTTTTTGTTGAAGACTACCGTTTAATCTTGTTCAACGTGGAACATGAATGGTCTTTTTTTGACTAAAAAGAGTGTCCAAGATAATTTTCCTTCCTATGTTACATAAGCTTGAAAAGCAAGCAAGATAGAGGAGGATTGAGATAAGCATGTCCGATGATCGAAAAAGGGTCAATATTAAAGCTTTTCTGGACGGCAGATCTTTTAGAGCGGGCTCTCCGTTTATTCCAATAACTACAAGAGAACTGGAGGAGTTTGAATCTACACTGCGTTCTTTGGCTGTGGCTATTCCTGCTGCAATCAGTCAGCCGACTTCAGCCAATATAATGTCTTTGCAGAACGCATTACGCCAGTTACTTACTTTTGTGAATCAATCCGGATTTCGTGCGGGGGTAAAGGCAGAATTACAAGCCGTATTGGAATTAACGATTGCAGGTTCAGAGGTTGTCCCTGTTCCTCTTATTAATCTCGCAGGTAACTTGCAGAACTTACTGGATGACTTGTTAAGTGTGACGCTGCTTCTGGAAGTACCACCTGCAGAAAAAGATAAACTTGTGGGATTAATTCGATCGATCTCCATATCGCTAAGCCGGGCGACGACAACTCTTGGAACTGGAGGGATTACCGGACCAGCTGGTCCACAGGGAGTGCCAGGAGTTCCGGGGGTACCCGGTGTCCCGGGAGTCCCTGGGGTGAAAGGGGCTACTGGTACACCTGGAGGAATTGGACCAGTAGGGCCGGTTGGCCCAGTCGGTCCACAGGGAGCACAGGGGCCGGCAGGAGCACCTGGTGTTGGCTTGAACAATATTACTGCATATGATCCTGCACTGGGACCAACTTATGCTCAAGGTCAAGTAGTAAGCTACGATGGCAGTCTTTATGTTGCCAATGTAAACGGTCCCTTGGGTACACCCGGAAGTTCTCCAGACTACACTCTTTTGCTGTCGGGTGGAACGACTGGAGCAACGGGAGCAACCGGAGGTGGTTTGACAGGAGCAGTAGCATTTAATCCAGCGCTCGCCCCGGGTTATCCAGCAGGTCAAGTCATTACGTATAATGGTAGTACTTACATTGCAAGTGTAGCTGGTCCTCTAGGAACACCGGGATCTTCATCGGATTACACATTAATCGCTGCTGCGGGGGCGACTGGTGTAACTGGAGCCACAGGTGCAGGATTAAGTGGCATCGTGCCATTCGATCCCGCATTAGCCCCAACATATCCAGCTGGACAGATCGTCACGTTTGGTGGCAGTACTTACATTACAAATCTCGCTTCGCCAACGGGTACGCCAGGAAGTTCTCCAGATTATACGTTGTTAGCAGGATCGGGAGTTACAGGTGCGACCGGAGCTACGGGCATCGGTCTCAATGGTGCAGTTCCGTTTGACCCTGCAGTAGCTCCAACGTACCCAGCAGGTCAGGTCGTTACCTTCAATGGCAGTACGTATATAACGACTGTGGCTTCTCCTACGGGTACGCCAGGTACTTCGCCAGACTATACATTGCTTGCAGGTGCAGGACCTACAGGAGCCACAGGTGCGTCAGGTGTAACGGGAACAACCGGGGCGGGATTGACAGGCCTAGTGCCATTTGATCCAGCCGTAGCCCCAACGTATCCAGCGGGTCAGGTCGTCACTTTCAATGGTAGTACGTATATTGCAAATGTGGCATCGCCAACCGGAACGCCTGGGACTTCACCGGATTACACGTTGCTTGCTGGAGCAGGAGCAACGGGAGTTACAGGAGTAACTGGAGTTGGAGTAACGGGAAGTACCGGAGCTATAGGAGCGTCTGGTCTTACAGGGTTGACTGGGGCGACGGGAATTACAGGAGCCACGGGTTTAAGCGTAACGGGATCAACAGGAGTAACTGGAGGAACCGGGGCAACTGGAGCGACAGGCGTAGGTTTGAGTGGCATTGTATCATTCGATCCAGCCGTAGCCCCAACGTATCCTGCAGGTCAAGTCGTAACGTTTAACGGTAGTACGTATATTGCAAATGTGGCATCTCCAACCGGAACGCCGGGGACTTCACCGGATTACACGTTGATTGCTGGCGCAGGAGCGACAGGTGTGACCGGTGCAACTGGAGTTGGAGTAACGGGAAGTACTGGTGAAACAGGAGCATCCGGCGTAACAGGAGCGACAGGCGTAGGTTTGAGTGGCATTGTACCATTCGATCCAGCCGTGGCCCCAACGTATCCTGCAGGTCAAGTCGTAACGTTTAACGGTAGTACGTATATTGCAAATGTGGCATCTCCAACCGGAACGCCGGGGACTTCACCGGATTACACGTTGATTGCTGGCGCAGGAGCGACAGGTGTGACCGGTGCAACTGGAGTTGGAGTAACGGGAAGTACTGGTGAAACAGGAGCGACTGGTCTTACAGGGTTAACCGGGGCGACGGGAATTACAGGAGCCACGGGATTAAGCGTAACAGGAGTAACTGGAGGAACTGGGGCAACTGGTGAAACAGGAGCGACTGGTCTTGTAGGGTTGACTGGGGCGACGGGAATTACAGGAGCCACAGGATTAAGCGTAACGGGATCAACAGGAGTGACTGGAGGAACCGGGGCAACTGGTGAAACGGGAGCGACAGGCGTAGGTTTGAGTGGCATTGTACCATTCGATCCAGCCGTAGCCCCAACGTATCCAGCGGGTCAAGTCGTAACGTTCAACGGCAGTACGTATATTGCAAATGTGGCATCGCCAACCGGAACGCCGGGGACTTCACCGGATTACACGTTGCTTGCGGGCGCAGGAGCGACAGGTGTGACCGGTACAACTGGAGTTGGAGTTACAGGAAGTACGGGTGAAACCGGAGCGACTGGTCTTACAGGGTTGACCGGGGAAACTGGAATTACAGGAGCTACAGGATTAAGCGTAACGGGATCAACAGGAGTAACTGGAGGAACCGGGGCAACTGGTGAAACGGGAGCGACAGGCGTAGGTTTGAGTGGCATTGTACCATTCGATCCAGCCGTAGCCCCAACGTATCCAGCGGGTCAAGTAGTAACGTTCAACGGCAGTACGTATATTGCGAATGCGGCATCGCCAACCGGAACGCCGGGGACTTCACCAGATTACACGTTGATCGCTGGAGCAGGAGCGACAGGTGTGACAGGAGCAACCGGCATTGGAGTTACAGGAAGTACTGGTGAAACCGGAGCGACTGGTGTTGCGGGGCTAACCGGGGCAACTGGAATTACAGGAGCCACAGGATTAAGCGTAACGGGATCAACAGGAGTAACTGGAGGAACTGGAGGAACTGGGGCAACTGGTGAGACAGGAGCGACTGGTGTTACAGGGTTGACTGGGGCGACGGGGATCACAGGAGCCACGGGATTAAGCGTAACAGGTACTACTGGAGCTACAGGTGAAACAGGAGCCACAGGTATAACCGGAGCCACGGGAGTCGGCATAACGGGAAGCACCGGGGTAACTGGTATCACTGGGGGAACAGGAGCCACAGGTATAACCGGAGCCACGGGAGTTGGCGTAACGGGAAGCACCGGGGTAACTGGTATCACAGGGGAAACCGGAGCGACAGGTATAACGGGAGCCACGGGAGCCGGCATAACGGGAAGCATCGGGGTGACTGGTATCACAGGGGAAACCGGAGCGACAGGTATAACGGGAGCCACAGGAGTCGGCATAACGGGAAGCACCGGGGTAACTGGTGTCACTGGGGGAACAGGAGCGACAGGTATAACCGGAGCCACGGGAGTCGGTGTAACAGGAAGTACCGGAGCAACTGGTGTTACGGGGGAAAGCGGAGCGACAGGTATAACGGGAGCAACGGGAATCGGCGTAACGGGGAGCACCGGGGCAACTGGTGCGACGGGGGAAACCGGAGCAACGGGAAGTACCGGGCCAACTGGTGTCACTGGGGAAACAGGGGCCACAGGTATAACGGGAGCTACGGGAGTTGGCCTAACGGGAAGCACCGGAGCAACTGGTGCGACTGGGGGAACAGGAGCTACAGGAGCCACGGGAGTGGGCTTAACCGGAAGTACCGGAAGTACCGGAAGTACCGGAGTAACCGGAGCAACAGGTGCAACAGGTGCAACTGGAACATCTGTAACATCTAACTCGGCTTTTGCTGAGAACACTAATGGTACGATTGTTGTAATATTGGGTGGTACACTCGTTCCATTACCGAATAACCAAAATATTGGCACAGGTATAACCGTCAATGGGGCTAATGACACCTTCACACTGACCAACGCAGGTCGTTACTACATCTCATACAAAATAAGTCTGACAGCTGCACTTGCTATCCAATCTCGGGTTTTACTTAACGGTACAGCTATTCCAGCGAGTGTAGTATCTCCAGTACTTTCTCTCAGTCAGCTGCAGTCGGACTTTATGATTACCGTTACCGCTGGTTCAACAATACAGTTACAATTACTCGGGCTCGTTGGCACAGCTATTCTTTCTCCTCCGGGATCTACACTAAACATTATTCAGTTAAGTTAATAGTTCGATAATGTATTAAGACTATTTCCCTAATAGGCAAAAGAAGCGGAACTCATATGAGATTGGTGCATTTGATTCTCGAGAAACCCAGATCAATTTAAGATCTTGGGTTTCTCTTTCTTTCCAGGTAGTAGTGGTCAATCCTACATTAGATGTTTGGGACGACCGAAAGAGTCAGTTCCGCACGGCCAGAAGTAAAATTAATTTTAAAATTGAAATGAATACGCAATTTACTTAGCGACAAAAAAGACGGAACCACAAGGGTCCCGTCTCTTCTTATACATTTAAAAATATTTTGATTATTCCAGAACAATTTCAACAGCAGTATTGATTTCTGGCAGCGCAGCAAGCTGCACAAGCACATCTTTTGGAACAGCTTTATCTACGGTCAGAATCATGATCGCTGCACCACCAATAATTTTACGTCCAACTTGCATGGAGGCGATGTTGACATCGTTTTGTCCAAGTAGGGTTCCTACACGTCCGATAATACCTGGTTTATCGTTGTGGGAGATCAAAATTTGATGACTTTCCGGAGCGATATCTACCGGGAATTTGTCCAGACGAACAATACGTTCTCCATAACCTGCAAGCAATGTACCTGCTACACGGCGTTCCTCAGCATCCTGAGTTGTAACCAATGTTACGGTAATCAGGTTAGTAAATCCTTTAGTTGTTGAGGTTTGGCTTACAACCACATTCAGATCACGGATTTTGGCCAGATGCATGGAGTTAACGATGTTGGCTTCCCCACCCAAATGTCTGGCGAGAATCCCTTTCACAATGTAACGTGTGAGAGGAGAAGTATCTACTTCAGAAAGTTCACCAGCATAGTCGATCCGAATCTCTTGCACTGCATTTTGTGTAATCTGTGCTGCAAAACTACCCAACGTTTCACCCAGTTTGAAATACGGCTGCAATTTGTTCATCACGGTTGGTGCAACAGCAGGCATGTTAACTGCGTTCTTGAACGGTTCATTGCGCAGAATATGAAGAACTTGTTCCGATACATCGATAGCCACGTTCTCTTGTGCTTCTACTGTGGATGCACCAAGGTGAGGCGTAACGATAATGCTTGGGTGATTCAGGAACGGGTGATCAGCGGCTGGCGGCTCGCTTTCAAATACGTCAAATGCTGCACCAGCAACAATACCTTGATCAATGGCTTCCACAAGTGCCATCTCGTCAACTACACCACCACGGGCACAGTTGATGATACGCATGCCTTTTTTCATCACTTCGAATTGTGGACGTGAAATCATATGCCGTGTTTCCGGTGTTAATGGCGTGTGAACGGTCATGAAGTCCGCATTGCGAATGATATCATCTACACTAGCAAGTTTCACTTGCAGCTTCTCGGCACGCTCCTCCGTGAGGAACGGGTCGTAAGCAAGAATGTCCATTCCGAATGCTTTGGCGCGCTTGGCAACTTCACTACCGATCCGTCCCATACCCAGTACACCGAGCGTTTTATTTCTTAATTCCACACCCAGGAAGGTTTTACGATCCCACGTACCCTGAATTGTTTTGGCGTAGGCCTGAGGAATGTGTCGTGCCAATGCCATCATCATGGCAAACGTGTGCTCACAGGTTGTGATGGTATTGCCATCAGGTGCATTAATAACGATAATACCGCGCTGTGTAGCAGCTTCCAGATCAATGTTATCTACACCAACACCTGCACGTCCGATCACCTTAAGGTTGGTACCAGCCGTCATAATACGATCTGTTACACGAGTCTGGCTGCGAACCAAGAGGGCATCATAATCACCAATAATGGCAACAAGTTCATCTTCACTAAGACCGGTTTTCTTCTCAACAACAACATCATTTGCATCCACCAGTTGCTGGATTCCCAGATCACTGATTGGGTCCGACACTAACACTTTGTACATGGTTTCTTCCTCCTTAGGTATGTGTATCTATATCGTCAAGGTCTGACCTCAGCGAAGAGGTATTCCTTAAAACCAGATTGATTCTTCCGCCCAACAACGCGGTGTCGCAACAGAGGGGGAAGGTGAAGCAAATAGAGTGATCCCACAGATATCCTTTAAAATAAATCAAAAAACTCTCAATCCACATACTGCTTGCGCAATAAGGGACGAGAGTTGTCGTGGTACCACCCTAATTCACCGCCGTTTCGCAACGACAGTCTTAGCGGTCAATGAAGACCGAAGAGGATAACGGGTCTAAACCGATTGCACCTACTCCAATTTCAATGCAATAACTCAGGAGCGCTCAAGACCATTTGCCTGCCACCGATTCACACCTACCATCGGCTCTCTGTAAGACGAAGCAACGTCTTTTTTCCATCATCGTGTTTAACGTGACTAATTTTTTCATAATGTATCATGGCTGACATGAGCATGTCAATAGGCTTAAATGTTTTAAAATGTTTTGCAGATGTCTTTAGATTCACACATAAACAGAGTCACCATAAGTAATACAATAGTTAATATACCTACGACAAGAAGATGGAAAGTAAGCTGTTTGGTGAACTGAATTTTACTGCTTTAATGAAGTAATGGTACGGACATAAAACCAGGACTAGGGGCAGGCCTTGAACCTAATTGGTTTTTTGGCTATCATTTAGTATACTATCCGATTGGACAACGTAATTGTTATCCATCAAATTTAACTCAAGAGGACAGACGCATCCGATGAAAAAATTCAAGTTTCCCAAGTTCAAGATTCAAAAGGCTGAGCCACAACAGCTCACCGAGCGTTTGCTTTTAATCAATCTATACTTTACACAAGGTCTGACACTGATTATCGGAGTTGTGTGGATCTTATTGCAGAAACGAAACTTGTTAGATGTACTCGCATGGCCTGACAATTACCAATTTATATGGTGGGGTCTTGGTCTTGCAGGAATTATGCTTGTTATGGACTTGGTACTGTCGTATGTTATACCTCAGGAAAGCATGGATGACGGTGGAATTAACGAGATGCTGTTCCGTGGGCGTCCGATCTGGCACATTGTATGCATAGCAGCCATTGTTGCTGTGTGTGAGGAATTATTATTCCGTGGAGCCATCCAACATGCCATCGGTCCTTACTGGACAAGTATTTTATTCGCAGTTATCCATATTCGTTATTTGCGCCACTGGATTCCAACAGGCTGGGTGTTTGTCTCAAGTTATGGATTGGGTTGGATTTACTTGCAGTCCGGCACATTATGGGCGCCTATATTATGTCACTTTATTATTGATTTGGTGTCCGGATTAGCGATACGTTTTCGGAGGGGATCATGAATCAGCCATTAAGTAGAATGAAGACATATGGCAGTCAGCGCCATCGTCAATCGGATAAAAAAGAGAAATCCGAGCGTCAGGTGGCTTCTCAAGTAAGCATCGTTGCTGAAACGGCAGCAGCTGCTGAGGTTGGCGGAATCACACCAATTACTTCCGTTTCTTTACCTAGATCACAGCGCAAGCCCTATACAGAAAAGCTGGAAAGTCCAGTACTTCCTCAAAGGGCACCATCACGCTCCAAAAAAACGTCAACATCAACGGAAGAATCGATCCCCGAAGCGGGTTCGCTTCCTACACGAACAGAATTGCATCCTTCACGTCGGTTAAAATTGAGCAAAAGGTTTGTCAATTCACTCATTTTTATTTTTGTCATGTTAACGATTAGTCTGGTTTGGTGGGGGGTTGAAGGGGCACCCGCTCTGAATACGTTCCTTCCCTTGCCGTGGTAATGCTTTTACTCACAGGTTTTATCATTTTGATGGGAGTTTTACTATTTTTTCATATGTGGCGTGAAGCCCGCGTTCATCAAATGATTGAAGAAGAGGTTGAAGTGCCTCATCTGCCAACATCCTTTGACGGGGCTAAGATTTTGTATGTATCCGACACGCACAAGCGCAAGCTGAACCAGAAGGATCTGGAAAACGTTAAAAACAAGGTGGACTGGGTTCTCATCGGCGGGGATGTTGCGGAAAAAGGAATTTCATGGTCTCTAGTTAGACATAACATGAAAATTTTATCGAACATTGCTCCTTCATTTACGGTGTATGGCAACCATGACAAGAGGGCTGGTACCGCTCAACTTGCGCGAATTCTTCGGGAATCGGACGTTAAACTCCTGCAGGATAATGTGGAATATCTGCAAAGGGGCAATGACAGACTGAGTCTGATCGGCATAGACTACCGTTCCAAACAGGGCGATGTATTACTACAGCAGATCGGTAACCGTTTTTGCAAAATTGCTATCGTTCATGATCCTTTGCAGGCCCTTCGCTTGGAAGAAAATGCAGATCTTATTTTAAGCGGTCATACACATGGCGGACAATTGGTTGTACCATTTTTCGGACCTGTGTTCCTTGGAAAATCGTATCGTCCCGTATCGAATGGGTGGTACTCCCTGAAGCGAAGTCCGGAGGACATTCACCAAGGAGGCAAAATGCTTGTTAGCAGAGGATACGGTACAAATCATCTTCCTCTCCGACTAGGATGTCCTGCGGAGATGCATATGATCACGTTAAGAGTGCCCGCGGAAAAAGCACTCACAGCGAAACAGCCTTGATCCATTGGATCAAGGCTGTTTTATTTTATTGCACAAGATTACAATTTAACGAGCTTCCAATTCAATTGTACGCGGATCAACAAAGGAATAGCCTTTCTTCTCGAGCTTGGTCAGCAATTCATCCAATGCTTCAACCGTCCATGGCAACTCGTGCATCAAAATATTGCTTCCGGGATTTAACTGGTCCAGTACATTTTGGATGACTTTTTCCGGTTTGTCTTTGGTGCTTTTATCCCAATCGAGCGAACCATTAGACCAAGTCATATATAACATGCCATTTTTCTTCACAGCAGCCTTCAGTGCATCATTTCCCGAACCAAAAGGTGGACGGAAGAATTGCGGTTCCACACCAATGGTATCCTTCACTATTTTTTGGACATCTGTAACCTGTTTTGCCGCCTCAGCGTTGGACATTTTTTTGAGATCCTCATGATCCCAGGCATGATTGCCTACAATCTGACCCCGTTCATGTATGAGTTTGAGCAATTCCGGATGGCTTTTCACCCGATATCCATTGACGAAAAATATCGCTTTAGCGTTATGTTTATCTAAAGTGTCGATCAGTGAAGTAATCATTTTTTCTTCTTTGGGTCCATCATCAAAAGTTAACAAGACGACCTTGTTTGGGCTCGCTTCATCGTTTGGTTTAATATAATAATTTTCATTCATGTGATACGTCTTTTCCACTTTCTCTTCTGTAGAAACCTTCTCCGAAGATTCAGGTTTTTCTTCATTCGCAGTTGAATCTTCCGTTGAAGGCTCGGGTACACCAGTTCCGGGTTTTCCTGTATCAGCTGGGTTATAGTTACCTTGCTCTCCTTGAACCGTGGTAGTTGATTCGCCCGCTGGTGCGGAAGTATCAGATGTTTTTTCTTCCGCTGTCCCACAAGCTGACAGCAGCAAACTTGCAGCAATTATCAATGCGGCTGTATGTCTGAACATGATTTCAACTCACTTTCCTGTATTTATACGGAATGAGATCGCTCACTACCGCAAACACTAAATATGATTTTAACACTTGAAGGAGGTTGGTGTAATGAAGACGTCATCCTTTTTTTGGGGCATTGTCATTGGTGTCGCAGCCAGTTCATGGCTGTCCAAAGGCAGATTGCCCATGATGTCATCGGGTTCATCACGTAACATGATGGATCAGGCAAAACATAAGATGATGGAAATGACTTTCCCGGGTATGGACGGGTTCACAAGCAAGCAAAATCAACATGGTGAATCCCACAAAAATCCGGCAGCAAAGACCGCAAGAGCAATCACA
This sequence comes from Paenibacillus sp. FSL L8-0435, assembly GCF_037965655.1. Lineage (NCBI taxonomy): Bacteria > Bacillati > Bacillota > Bacilli > Caryophanales > Paenibacillaceae > Paenibacillus > Paenibacillus sp. FSL L8-0435. Next base: position 4,520,433 of record NZ_CP150185.1, on the reverse strand, counting down.
CCGCAGGAAAAAGAAGCGAATATGAGTATGCTCAAAGATTTTATTCGCACCAATCCGGATGTGAAGCATGAAGTTGAGCAAATTTTAAGTCAAACAAACACAACAGTACCGGGTTTATAAACCAAAACCTCCAATTAGAATCATCCACAGTCTAGATTGGCTGTGGAATGATTCTTTTTTTGTCGATTTTACTTCGTGCATTTAGAGGTATAAAATGATAACATAACTACATAGATTTATTTTCAGCACATATTGTTTTGTGCTTCATAATCTGTTATAAGACTTGCTTATAAAGGGGAGATCCTGTATGAAAATAGAACGACTAAGTCACGATAAGATACGGATTTTCCTGACCTTTGACGATCTGAGCGAGCGCGGAATACAAAAAGAAGATATGTGGCAGGAAATACCTAAGGTTCATGAACTGTTCACTGAAATGATGGATCAGGCCTATTCCGAACTTGGATTTGATGCCACAGGTCCACTCGCTGTCGAAGTATTCGCACTTCCCGCTCAAGGGATGGTTGTCATTGTCACACGAGGAAAATATGATCCGCAACAATATGGTTCAGGTCATGAAGATGATCTTCCTGAAGAAGTATATGAAATGGAAGTTACACTCGAGCAAAGCGATTCCATCGTTTATGCATTCAAGGACTTTGAAGTGCTCATTGAAGCTGCACATATGTTGCGTCAGCATGTTACGGATGCTGGGAGACTTTATTCTTATAAAGACAAGTGGTTCTTGCATTTGGAGCCAGATGAGGTAGATACCACCAAACATGCGGCATTGATTGCCTTGCTTGCTGAGTTTGGCGAAGGCTCCTCAGTTACTCCGGCAGTTATGGAAGAGTATGGTAAGGTTGTTATTCCTGCACAAGCGATTGATGTTATCTGCACCCACTTCAAACGCCAGGATTAATCTCTAGTTGTAATCGCGTCTTTAGTCAGAGGAGGGAATTTCGGTGCTTTTGTTTTCGGTCTTAGCGGCAGCAGTTGCTCCGGGTCTCGCCTTGTTAACATACTTTTACCTGAAAGACCGTTATGATTATGAGCCACTTCATATGGTATTGCGGGTTTTCCTCATGGGAATTCTGATGGTACTGCCTGTGATGATTATTCAGCGTGGCATGATGATATGGCTCGGGGATAATCCTTATCTTGAGGCCATTATGATCTCAGGTGGTGTGGAGGAATTCGTTAAATGGTTCGTACTTTATCATATCATCTATAATCACACCGAATTTGATGAACCGTATGACGGGATCTTATATGCAGTCGCTGTTTCACTTGGATTTGCCACTGTTGAGAATGTGTTGTATGCCTTTGCGGGGAATGCATCCGTCTCAGCCATGTTCCTTCGGGCACTGCTCCCTGTTTCAGGGCACGCTATGTTTGCGGTAATTATGGGTTATTATATGGGTAAAGCCAAGTTTATCGGTGGTAAGAAAAAGCGGTGGTACCTGGTTCTTTCTCTGGTTTTACCTTTTTTCTGGCATGCATTGTACGATGTCATCATGAACACCATGGTGAATCATTGGTTGTGGTTTATAGCGCCGCTAATGGCGGGCCTGTGGTATGGGGCAATGGGTAAAATCACACGAGCTAATAACCGTTCTCCTTTTCGTTTTGTGAAGCGGGAGGAAGAGGTTAAATTATAAAAATACGGACACACTGGTGGACATAAAGCGCATATTGCGCCTATGGCTCCGGTGTGTTTTTATTTTTACGGATAAACTCCCGGGGAATGACCAACAGAAACGGAGATCGTTGTGATGAGAATTAAAATTAAAATCAGATGCAAACAATGCGGTGAACGATTTACATTACGAGGCAAGAAAGAGCGGGGCCGGATTGAGACGGGATTCAAGCAGTGCCTATGTGATAACAGAGACCAGTTTGAAATTGAAGAAGAGGGCATGGCAACTGGGATTCAGCTGAATTAAAGGGTGGACCCAAACGGGACTTTAGCAGCCTGCTTGTGTAAGGACTGGAAATCGCATGCATAAGAGATCTTTCTTCGATCCACAATAGAGGTAGTGGTTTAGAAGAAAGGAGACTCTACGGATGTATAAACGTTTAAGTTCAGTTATGTTTCCGATATTTGCGGTTCTGCTGGTCGGTGCGCTTGTGTGGGGTTATCAGGAGAATCAGGAGAAGAATGCAATTCTGATCAAGGCAGAGAATCAATATCAGCGTGCCTTTCACGATTTATCTTTTCATATGGACAAATTGCATTCGGAGATTGGTAACACCTTGGCGGTTCACTCTACATCACAGGGGATGCATCGCAAAGGTTTGATGAATGTATGGCGACTCACCAGTGAAGCGCAGAATGAGATCAACCAACTGCCACTCACCATGCTGCCATTTAACGAAACAGAGGAGTTTCTCTCACGTATTTCCAACTTTGCCTATCGGGCGTCGATGCGGGACTTGACGAACGAACCGCTAAGTGAGAAGGAAATGGGCAACCTGAAAAAGCTGTATCAGAATTCATCCGAGATTACCAAGAATCTGCAGGATGTACAGCAGAAAGTCCTGACGGACCGATTGCGCTGGATGGATGCAGAGACTGCCATGGCAACGCAAGAGCAAACAATGGACAACACGATCGTTGATGGTTTTCGTACTGTGAACAAAAAGGTACAGGAATACCCGGAGCTTGATTGGGGTCCTTCCGTATCCAATATCTATGCAAAACGATCAGTGAAGAAACTGGGCGGTTTGCCGGTGACCAAAGAACAGATCCAGAGCAAGGCTGCAAAATTTTCTGATGCGGATCGTAGCAAAATCCAAGTGCAGGAGAACGGCAAAGGAACAGACTGGGAGTCCTACACTGCCACGATTGATCATGCCAACAATGGCAAACTGATGATGGATTTCACTCGTAATGGCGGAATGCTGATCTCTTACAGTGATACGCGTCCAATCGGAACCAAGAAAGTGTCTCGTCAGAATGCCATGGCTAAAGCAGATCAATTCCTAATGAACAAAGGTTATAAGGATATGAAGGCCGTAAACTACGATGAATATGGTAATCTGGGTAACCTTACTTATGTACGTAAGCAAGGAGACACCTTGATCTATCCTGAGAAAATGTCAGTTCGTGTAGGTTTGGATACAGGTGAAGTAACCGGCTTCCAGGCGAGTGACTTTGTCTACGAACATAATGACAAGCGCAAAATTCCGAAAGCAACTCTTACGGAGCAACAGGCGCGGAAAAAGCTTAACTCGGAGTTCGAAGAAAATTATGTTCGCAAATCCCTGATTGAGAATGATTACAGCAAAGAAGTATTGTGTTATGAATTCGGAGGGAAAATTAACGGTTCTCGTTACCGGATATACATTAATGCAAATACAGGAATGGAAGAAGCGGTTGAAGAGATCAAACCGGTCAATGCAACCTCATAAAAAGATGGATAATCTGAATTTTAAGCTGAGCGAATAACTGCGGCAGACCACGATGTGGTCTGTTTTTCTTGTTCAATGTGAGAAAGGTCATGGTATAATAGTCCTCGTACATACGAAGATAAATACATAAAGTGGCGGTGAACAGCTTGTTTCCTAAAATAAATGAAATTTTATACATCCAGATTGCTTCTGCAGATGAAAAAGAGGAACACAAAGAATACAAATCACGCATTGCAGATATGGATGACACCAGTTTTCTGATTGAGGTCCCGATGCAACAAGGAAGCAGCCGCCTGAAAAGGCTCTTTTTCGGAGAGGAATTGTCCATTTCATATATTACGGAGGATGGGGTCCGGCATTATTTTAATACCTATGTCACGGGATTTGAGGAAGATGTGGTCCGTCTTGTCCGTATCCGCAAACCGCTTCCGAGCGATATATCCAAAATACAACGGCGCAACTTTCTTCGTGTTCACGCAAATCTCGAACTGGCCATCCAGAGTGAAGATCTGACCCGTGCCGTCGGATTGACTGAAGATATTGGTGGCGGTGGATTGTCCATCTACGGCGAAACAGGGTTTTCAATAGCTGAAGGTCAAAAATTGAAATGCTGGTTGCTGGTTCCCTACCGGAATTCAACCATTGAACATGTGAATTTTGAAGCTGAAGTTGTGCGGATCAAAACTCTGGAAACCGGCAGACAGCTATGCATGCTGAAGTTTGTGCAGATTTCAGATTCGGAGCGCCAAAAAATTATCAAGTTTTGTTTTGAACGGCAACTTGACTATCGCACAAAATAGGAATGTTGTGGCATAAGAAGAGGGAACTGCGGGTACCGTAATGAAAAAAACGGAGGTATTGCCTTGAATCATCGTCATGCAACCCGCAGATATGAACGACTTTATTATGTTTTCTCCAGGCGAATGGAACGAAAGGTTACGATTCTGATTACAGCCCTTCTAATCCTGCTTGTGGTATATCAATTGCTGCTGTTGGTACCAGGCTTCAAAAAGAATTTGACCACCATTGACCGCCTGGAAGGAACGCCAATTGAAGTGCAAACGGTGAATGATTACAAACGTCGTTGATTTGTCTGTTTTTGCATCCATGTGTAGAGTGTGGTATAATTTTCACGATGCAGGCAATGCCTGTTTTTTTATTGAGGTTTATCGTTTGAGGAGGAATGCCCCGTTGGCAAGCCAGAACACATCAGAGAACGGGAAAATGAACGTTGCAATTGACGGACCTGCCGGTGCCGGGAAAAGCACGGTGGCCCGATTGGTTGCAGAGGCGCTCGCGTATGTATACGTCGATACAGGCGCAATGTACCGTGCGGTAACCTTGCACATGCTTCGGAAAGATATTGCGCCGGAAGAAGTGGCACAGGTACTTCAGGAAGCCCAAAAGCTGGTCATTGATTTACAACCGGATCCCGACGGACAGAAAGTGTTCTGTAATGGGGAAGAAGTAACCTCGGAAATCCGCTCCCGTGAAGTTACGGGAATCGTGTCCCGATATGCGCAAATCGAGGGGCTGCGTACGCAATTAGTGGATACTCAGCGGCAAATGGCTTTGCGCAAGGGCGTCGTCATGGATGGACGCGATATCGGAACGACAGTACTGCCCGATGCGGAAGTGAAAATCTTCATGACTGCCAGTGTCGAAGAGCGTGCGCTTCGCCGCTTCAAAGAACTGGACCCCTCTGAAGGACTGACGTTGCAACAGCTGGAGCGAGACATTGCCACCCGTGACAGATTGGATGAGAATCGGGAAATTTCCCCATTGCGTTGTGCTGAGGATGCTATCGTCCTTGATACAACGGAGATGAACATTCATGAAGTGGTTGACAAAATCGTATCTTATTGCACAATGGTCAGAGGAGAGATCGGTCTATGATTTACACATTTTGCAGCACATTACTGCGGATCATTTATACCATTCTTTTCCGCTTGGAGGCCGTTGGACGGGAGAATATTCCGAAAGAAGGCGGCGTACTTTTATGTTCCAATCATATTAGTAACTTCGATCCTCCAACCGTTGGTATCAAAATTCGCCGTCAGGTGCGTTTCATGGCCAAAAGCGAATTGTTTGACATTCCGGTACTCGGCCGAATTATTAAAGCTGTGGGCGCTTTCCCCGTTAAACGTGGAGGTGTCAGCAAGGAATCCATCAAAACCTCACTCAATATTTTGCGTGATGGTCAAGTGCTTGGAATCTTCCCCTCGGGAAGCCGCCACAATGATGGAGGTATCGGCAAAAAAGGGGCAGCGAGTTTTGCTCTCCGCAGTGGCGCTACAGTTATTCCTACTGCTATTATCGGTAACTACAAAGTTTTTCGTAAGATGAAAGTTGTATATGGAGCACCAGTAAGTTTGGACGAGTTCAAGGAAGACCCATCTGGAGAAGCTCTGGAGAAGGCGACTGAAAAGATTATGTCCAAGATTAACGAAATGGTGCAAACGGGCGTGCCAAGCAAGTAATGGCTTCGTCGGTAGCTGAGTGCATGTTTCCATATTTTTGAGGGAGACTAAAGCATGAGCACTCAGTGATGAAAGTGTTTTGAACTCTGCTACAGGCAGGTTTGAATATAATGGGGTTTTTGAATTGAGGAGGGTATTTGACATGTCGGAAGAAATGAAAAATCAAGAAGCAACCCAAGATGAGTTGGATCAATTCGTTTCCTTGAAAAAAGGAGATACCGTAAAAGGAACCATCGTCAAATTGGAAGATAACCAAGCCTATGTGAGCATTGGATATAAATATGACGGTGTCATTCCAATTCGTGAACTGTCTTCATTACATGTTGACAGCGCGTCTGACGCAGTAGAAGTTGGACAAGAAGTTGAAGCTAAAGTTCTTAGCATCGACGACGAGAAAGAAAAACTCGTTCTGTCCAAACGTGCAATCGACAGCGAAAACGCATGGGATCAATTGCAAAAGCATTTTGAAGACCAAGACGTATTCGAAGTTGTTGTAGGTGATGTTGTTAAAGGTGGTCTGGTAGCAGACGTGGGCGTACGTGGATTTATCCCGGCTTCCATGGTTGAACGCCATTTCGTTGAAGACTTCAGCGACTACAAAGGACGCACACTGCGTGTTAAAGTGAAAGAGATCGACCGTGAGAACAACAAAGTGATCCTTTCCCAAAAAGACGTACTGGAGCAAGAATTCGAAGCAAACAAAGCTACAGTAATGGCTGGTTTGCAAGAAGGTCAAGTGATCGAAGGTACAGTACAACGTTTGACTCAATTCGGTGCATTCGTTGATGTGGGCGGAGTTGACGGTTTGGTTCACGTATCCGAGCTGGCTTGGACACACGTTGAAAAACCATCCGATGTACTGTCTGAAGGTGATAAAGTTAGTGTGAAAGTGCTGAAAGTTGACCCTGAAAAAGGCAAAATCAGCCTGAGCATGAAAGCTGTTCAACCTGGTCCTTGGGAAACAGCAAGCGAAAAATTCAATTCCAGCGATATCGTAACAGGTGTTGTAAAACGTCTGGTAGACTTCGGTGCATTTGTTGAAATCGCTCCTGGTGTTGAGGGACTTGTGCATATCTCGCAAATCTCCCACAAACACATCGGCACTCCTCATGAAGTGCTGAAAGAAGGACAGGAAGTTCAGGTTAAAATCTTGGACATGAACCCTTCTGAGCAACGTGTAAGCTTGAGCATCAAAGAAACAGAAGAGGCTCCAGCTCAACCACAAAAATCAGAAAGACCTTCAAGAAACAACGCTCCGCGTGAAGAAATTAACAATCCAAACGTTTCCTTGAACAATCAAGGTATGAGCACTACGCTTGGCGAACTGTTTGGAGACAAACTCAGCAAATTCAAATAAGTTAACAATGCATGGTTCTAAGTTATATACTGCATATTTTGCTGAATAACAAAAGCAAGATCGGCGAGCCCAAGGCGGGTTCGCCGATTGTTTTTATTGCGAGTAATTTGGCATGAAACGTTAGCCAAGACATATCTTTTTTGCTATGATGAGTATCGTAAGTATGGACAGGAGGAGTGGAATGTATGGCAAGACCCGTTGTGGCAATTGTCGGACGACCGAACGTGGGTAAATCCACCATTTTCAATCGGATCATCGGCGACAGACTGGCCATTGTGGAAGACAAGCCGGGCATTACCCGTGACCGCATATATGGAATCGGTGAATGGAACGGTAAACCATTTAGTATCATTGATACAGGTGGTATCGAAATTGATGGTGAAGATGTAATCTTAAAATCGATTCGGATGCAAGCAGAGCTCGCTATTGAAGAAGCGGATGTTATTGTATTCATGTGTGATGCAAAAGCAGGTATTACGCAATCGGATGAAGAGGTAGCAGAGATGCTCTACCGCTCAGGCAAGCCTATTGTTGTAGCCGTTAACAAAGTGGATAATATCGGACGAAGTGAGCTCATTTATGAGTTTTATGGATTTGGTTTCGGTGATCCTATCGGCGTATCCGGAAGTCACGGTACAGGTGTAGGTGATTTGCTTGATGCAATTGTGGAGAAGCTGCCAGAACTTGAGGAAGAGACTTACGATGAAGATGTCATTCGTGTAGCTCTGATCGGACGTCCTAATGTGGGTAAGTCTTCACTGGTGAACGCTATTCTGGGTGAAGAGCGTGTCATTGTAAGTGACGTGGCTGGAACGACCCGGGATGCAATTGATACACCTTTTGAAAAAGACGGCCAACGTTACGTGCTGATTGATACAGCAGGTATGCGTAAGCGTGGTAAAGTATATGAAACAACTGAGAAATACAGTGTAATGCGTGCGATGCGTGCGATTGAGCGTGCAGATGTTGTTCTGATTGTCATTAATGGTGAAGAAGGCATTATTGAACAGGACAAGCATATTGCAGGATATGCATTCGAAGCGGGTAAAGCGTCATTGTTTGTTGTGAACAAATGGGACGTGGTAGAGAAGCATGACAAGACGATGAAAGAGTTTGAGAGAAAAATTCGGGATCACTTCCTATTTATGACTTATGCTCCGGTCGTATTTTTGTCGGCTCTCACAAAACAACGCTTACAAAAACTGTTGCCGGTTGTGCAACGTGTAGCAGAGCAACACTCGTTACGTGTGCAGACACATCTGCTTAACGATGTGGTGTCTGATGCGGTTGCCATTAATCCTCCGCCAACAGATAAAGGACGGAGAATGAGAATTAACTATGTGACTCAGGTTGCAGTTAAACCACCGACCATGGTTATTTTTGTGAACGATCCTGAGTTGATGCACTTCTCATATGAGCGCTATCTGGAGAATAAAATCCGTGCAGCGTTTGATTTCGAAGGAACACCAATTCGCATATTTACTCGGAAGAAGTCCGACGAAAGTTAGGGGAGAAGTGTGTGATTTTACAAATCGCAGCGATTGTACTGAGTTATCTGCTCGGTTCGATCAGCTTTAGTGTCCTCCTTGCCAAAGCGATACGGGGGATCGATATTCGTCAGCACGGAAGCGGAAACGCGGGAGCTACCAATACATTGCGTATTTTGGGTAGAGGACCGGCAATTGCTGTTCTGTTACTTGACGTACTTAAAGGTGTTGCAGCTGTATGGATTGGAATCTGGCTGAGTGACGGTTCTGCCTGGATTCCTGCACTCAGTGGTATAGCAGCCATTGCAGGACATAACTGGCCGCTTTACTTCCATTTTCGTGGAGGAAAAGGCATTGCCACAGCCATTGGTGTTCTGGTGAGTCTTGCTTTCCTACCTGCGTTATGTGCTGGGGTGATCGCCATTCTGTCTATTGTATTGACACGCTATGTTTCATTGGGGTCTCTGATTTTTGTAGCATTTACACCCATCTTTATCCTGGTATTACCCGGATATTCAATGAATATCTTCTGGGGGAGTCTGATTATTTGTCTGTTTGCGTTCTGGAGACATCGTACCAATATTGCGAAGCTCGCCAAAGGACAGGAAAATAAATTGGGATCGAAAAACCCTGGAGGGGGTAAACGAGTTGTCTAAAAAAGTTGCTGTTCTGGTCGCTGGAAGCTGGGGGACAGCTCTGGCCAGTGTACTCGCCGCCAATCAGTTGGACGTGATGATGTGGACACGTGGTGAAGACCAGGCTAACGAAATCAATAACAAACACACCAATACTCGCTATCTTCCGGATGCGGAGCTTTCACCACGAATTCAAGCAACAACTGATATGGAAGCTGCGGTGGAAGGCGCTATAGCTGTGTTAATTGTTGCGCCTTCATCAGCCATGCGTGCAGTTACGAACCAGCTTAAGGCTTATTACAAGCCTGAGATGTTAGTCATTCATGCAACCAAAGGTTTCGAGACAGAAAGCCTCAAACGGATGTCCACAGTCATTTCAGAAGAGCTTGAATGTGAAGAAGGACGTGTTGTTGTTCTTTCTGGCCCAAGTCATGCGGAAGAAGTGGTGAAGCGTTGTCCAACGACAGTGGTTGTAGCTTCACTGGATAAGTCATCTGCCGAGGCGGCCCAAGCTTTGTTTATGAATGCTTATTTCCGTGTTTACACCAATCGTGACATGCTCGGTGTTGAACTGGCAGGCGCATTCAAAAATATCATTGCTCTTGGTGCAGGCATGTCCGATGGTCTTCAATTCGGTGATAATGCCAAAGCAGCGCTGTTGACCCGTGGTCTGGCGGAAATCACACGTATTGGTGTGGAGATGGGGGCAAATCCTTTAACGTTTTCAGGACTTGCCGGAATCGGGGATCTGGTTGTAACGGCTACAAGTCAGCACAGCCGTAACTGGAGAGCGGGTTCTATGTTGGGTCAGGGACAGAAGCTCGATGATGTCCTGAAGTCAATGGGCATGGTGGTGGAAGGCATTCGAACCACACAGGCAGCCTATTTCATCTCTCAAAAATACGGTGTGCAAATGCCGATTGCAGATCAGTTGTATCACGTTTTATTCCAAGAGAGACAGCCGCGTGATGCGGTTGAAGCCCTGATGGGACGTGACCCGAAGACCGAAATGGAAGTCATGAAGCTTGAAACCTGGGAGCAGTGGCATTCCTGATTGTTATCAGCCTAAACGCATCTTGTGAAATAAGGAGCTTATTCACCTTTTCTGTAGCGGACTCATACTATACACATGAGTATTGCCGGAGGAGGGGAGACGAATGGGTAACAACATTTCCAAAGATGCGCTGAATGCAATCAACAAAAAAACGGGTAAAACGATAACTGAGGGTGCCGTCAAGAAATTGGCAAGCACGGTGAAACCAACGACGATCCAGAATGAAGCTCAGTTGCGCCAATTGATCAAGCAAGTATCCGCCATGGCGAAAGTTCCGGTATCTGAGGATACGGTTAAGGATATTGTGAGTGCGGTCAAGAAAAGCGGATTGAATCCAAACAGTATGGAGTCGTTAATGAAAATGATGATGAAAAAATAATAGATCACACCTGCTTGTGCAGGTGATCCAGTAAGACAAAAAGACGAGTCGGCATCTGCCGGCTTGCTTTTTTGTCTTTTTTTTGGAAAGTTGAGCTGAATTTCATGTTATAATGGTTGCAATTGTCACAGTGTCAGTGATGAATATCGGACTGAAGGGGAGACTGCTGGATTATGAGCGCAATGGACAAGATGTGGCTGTCATTGGTGGCCATCCTCATTATGGGATTATCTGTATTCCTGATTACGTTTGCTCGTGCCAAAACAAAGGGGATTGTACGGGGGATTCTTTCTCTAATTGCATTTTTGATTATGCTGATTGGCTTTTTCGGTGGAATCGCTTCTCTGACCTGATTTCCCATGCCTGAAAGATAACATCCGCATAAGCACATCATAAGAACTGACACAATGAACACGGATGAGGGGAGTGTGAGCCTATGAGGCCGCATGATACGGAGGGTCGGACAGAGCGTTATCCGGAATTACACGCGGCTTTGCTGGAAACGGCCAAAGCTTGGAACACACAGCCGCAGACATGGTTACTTGGAGGAAGTTGTGGGTTGCTGCTTCAAGGGGTGGAGTTGCAACAGGCTCCGAGAGATATTGATATCTATGCGGATGTTGCCGCTGCTAAGGAACTTCACCGTAGCGCTCCGGGGGAAATGCTTGACGAGCCTACAGTGGACAAGACAGGACCGTATGCTTCTCTGCTGAGCCACTATCAGGTGGGTGAATGTGCGCTGGAACTGGTTGGTGGTTTCGAAATATGGGCTCGAAAAAGTTGGTACCGTATCGAGATTGAACATGTACTTGCTCTGCATGCACCAGTAGCACAAGTGGGTTCATATACCCTGCGACTGATGCCGCTTGCGCATGAGCTGTTGTTTAATCTGCTGCGAGGTCGTGAAGATCGTTATGTCCCCATTGCGACACAGATGCGCGAGCAGCCAGATGCACATCAACCTATAATGATGCTGTTAAGTCAACAGAATGTGTGGGCAAGTCGCTTCAGAGCCGAAGTGGAAGAGCTTGTTGGCTTTACATGGCCCCAGTAGGTTGAGGGAGGAAAATGATGGACTATAAAGTTACTTTTTTACCTATGAACAAATCGATAGCGCTCAAACCAGGGGTGACACTTCTGCATGCAGCACGACGTGCTGGAGTCAAGATTACGACCCGATGTGATGGTAAAGCGGCTTGCCTGATGTGCAAAGTGAATGTGGATGAAGAACATCGGGCGGAACTGTATCCACCAACAGATGCAGAAAAGCGCAAGCTGGGTTCTCTGTTGGAAGCAGGTACACGACTGTCCTGTCAGGCCAAGGTGTGTGGATCTCTATCGGTTCATGTTCCAGAGGACCCGCTGAAGGCAGCCATTCGGAAACAACTGGAACGTCAGCAACAGGAAGATGACTGGTTCTGAGCGTTATGAAATGGATTCTCTAATGAGTTATTCAAGGAGGACACGAATGATTAGGAACAAGCCAAAATGTGTGGAAGGAAGTGGACAGCAGCGTCTGAGACATCAGACGGGCAGTCTGCTGTTATTCCTGTTGTTTGCTTTTACAGCAAGTGGTTGTATGTATCCATCCCAGAGCAATTCGGACCCTAAGATAGCGTATCGGGAAAGCGTGAGCCGTATCCAGAGTGCGGTCGAGGCATTCCAGCAAGATGAGGGGATTTTGCCAATCATTAATGCAGATATGGAAACGCCTAAATATGAAAAGTTCAGAGTGGATTTGCCCAAGTTGAAACAACTGGGGTATCTGGATGAAATACCGGAGACTGCTTTTGAAAGTGGTGGGAGCGCTTACTTCCTTATTCAGGACGAAGAAGTGAATCCGACCGTTAAAGTGATGGACCTTCTGACCGTACAGAAAGTAAACGATGTGCAACGAATGGTTAATCAATATAAGTCCGTACATAACAATAAGCTGCCAAGCGGGGAAGAACTGTATCCGGGGTTATATGCTGTGGATATGGAGCTGGCTGCTCAGGCAGGTACTCCTTCCATTACGCTGAATAGTGTATATTCAGGTCAGGCGTTACCTTTTATGATGGATGACGAAGGCAAGGTCTATGTAGATTATGCTTTTGATATTATGCAGGCAGTGGACAAGTCTGACGTGTCTCCAGCAGAGACTGAAGATGTTCGGGATTTGCTGGTGGAACACTCCTACTTCGTACCTGTAAAATCCGTTTTCTACGCATGGCAAAATAATGCGCCGGTTGCCCAGCCAATAAAATAAGCATGATTGCAATTCAAATGGTTTAGCTGTATGACCACCATGCCTCTAATGGTTCAAAAAGAGATATTCCAAATAAGGGATATCTCTTTTTTCTTTGTCAGTATGAGCAATAACCGTCATAAAAGCTTCACGGATCACATAAAGTAGATTGAAATAAAGACGCGCAGTCCGAGATCGGGGGATTCTCCTAATGTCATCACCATAAGATAAAAAAACAAAAATACGCGTCATATTGCCGCATACGGATACATAAGATGATACTAGTCCAATTGCATGTACGAGTTAACGCCGCTCTCGCCGGTTTCATCAGAATGCAACGTTCGGCGGCGGACGACTTCCGGGCACTCACAAAGGCGGCTCTACCGTTGCAGGGATTTCAGTCTTCTGATTGAAAAAACGAAGCGGATGCTCTTTAGCATTTTTCCTTCGGAGTAATTTAGGGAGGGGATTTCATTGGAGAAAGTGGACATTTTTAAGGACATAGCTGAGCGGACCGGAGGGGATATTTATCTCGGGGTTGTCGGCGCAGTCCGGACGGGAAAATCAACATTTATTAAACGATTCATGGAAACCATCGTGTTGCCAAACATCACTAACGAGGCTGACCGTGGTCGAGCGGTGGATGAACTTCCACAGAGTGCAGCAGGTAAAACCATCATGACTACCGAACCAAAATTCGTACCAAATAACGCAGTCCAGATCAAGGTGGCAGAAGGACTTGATGTCAATGTGCGTCTTGTGGATTGTGTAGGTTACGCGGTGGAAGGAGCCAAGGGATACGAGGATGAGAATGGTCCACGCATGATCTCCACGCCTTGGTTCGAGGAACCAATTCCATTCCAGGAAGCCGCCGAGATTGGTACTCGCAAAGTCATTCAGGAGCATTCTACACTGGGTGTTGTGGTAACAACAGACGGCACAATCGCCGAAATTGCCCGCAGTTCCTATGTGGAATCTGAAGAACGGGTCATTGCAGAATTAAAAGAAGTGGGTAAACCGTTTGTCCTGGTCATCAACTCCACTCGTCCTCGCAGTGAAGAAGCCCTGCAATTGCGTAGTGAGCTTGCTGCCAAATACGACATTCCGGTGATGACACTCAGTGCAGCGACCATGACGGAAGATGATGTGACGGGTGTACTTCGTGAAGTGCTCTATGAGTTCCCTGTGCATGAAGTGAATGTAAACTTGCCGAGCTGGGTTATGGTGCTCAACGAGACTCACTGGCTGCGGAGCAACTACGAAAATTCCGTACGGGATACCGTCAAGGATATTCGCAGACTTCGTGACGTGGATCGGGTTGTCGCACAGTTCATGGAATATGAATTCATTGATCGCGCAGGTCTGAGTGGCATGAATATGGGGCAGGGTGTAGCCGAAATTGACCTGTATGCGCCGGATGAACTGTATGATCAGATTCTCGTGGAAGTGGTTGGCATCGAGATTCGCGGTAAGGATCATCTGCTGCAATTGATGCAGGAATTCTCGCATGCGAAGAGAGAATATGACCGCTTTGCAGAAGCGCTGGAGATGGTCAAAACGACCGGATACGGCATTGCTGCTCCATCTCTTGCCGAGATGGCTCTGGATGAACCTGAGCTCATTCGTCAGGGCACCAAATTTGGCGTACGTCTGAAAGCAACGGCACCATCCATTCACATGATCCGGGTTGATGTGGAATCGGAGTTCGCTCCAATTATCGGTACGGAGAAACAAAGTGAGGAACTGGTGAGATACCTGATGCAGGACTTCGAGAACGATCCGATCAAGGTATGGGATTCAGACATGTTCGGTCGTTCCCTGCACTCCATTGTGCGAGAAGGGATTCAGGGCAAGATTGCCATGATGCCGGATAATGCAAGATACAAATTGCAAGAGACGCTGGGAAGAATCATTAACGAAGGTTCGGGCGGCTTGATCGCCATCATTCTGTAAGACATCAAAAGACCGTAAGGGGGCATCCCCTCGCGGTCTTTTTTACGTGATTTCTTTATTTTGGATGAAATGGATGGGAAGAATAGTGGTTTCAAAAAAACTTAGCGAGTTTTAGCTTTAAATTGCTAAAACCCATTTACATACTTGGGATTAGCCGTTATATTAATATTCAACTATTGTGATCGAGATCACAGAGAGTGGACAGGGGGATACAGAGATGAAAAGAAAAGAGACAAAATGGGTATGGTTGAGTGTGTTATTAGTATTTACATTGGCGTTGTCCGCTTGCGGAATCAAAAAAGAACCGGCAGCCACTCCGGCTTCGGGTGCATCAGATGATACACCAAAAACGGAAGCAGTCACGGGCCCTCTAAGTGGCAAACGGATCGCACTTATTATGGAATTCAATACAGGTACTTTCTCACAGCAATATGTACAGGGTGTAAAAGAAGAAATCGAAAAATTCGGTGGAGAACTGACAACCTTTGTTGCCGATAATGACAAAGCAAAGATGGTATCCTTGCTTGATAGCGCTATTAACCAGAAATTCGATGCCATTCTCACGGATCATGGAGATTCCCTGTTAGAGCCAGGCGTGAAGAAGGCAGTAGAACAGAATATTCCAGTGGTCGTGTTTGACGCAGCTATCAGTGTTCCGGGAGCCACAGTCCTGTCGCAGGATGATCAGAAGATGGCTGAGCTGACGCTGGAGCAAATGAAAAAAGATATCAATGGACAAGGAAATATTGTCAAAGTATGGGTAGCTGGGTTCGCACCGATGGAACGCCGTCAGATCGCATACGGTGAATTCATGAAAGCAAATCCGGACATCAAGGAAATAGCGACATTCGGTTCTGCACAGAACCCGGCGCTGGATACTCAAGCCAAAATGGAAGCTATTCTCAAGCAGTATCCAAAAGGTGAGATTACAGCTGTATGGACTGCATGGGATGAGTTCGCCAAAGGTGCAGCACGTGCGATTCAACAAGCTGGACGTGATGAGATCAAAGTGTATGGTATCGATATGAGTGACGAGGACCTGCAAATGATTCAGGACCCGAAAAATCCTTGGGTTGCTTCTGCTGCTGTTGATCCAACGGATATTGGACGCGTCCAGGTACGTTATGCTTATCAAAAACTGAACGGGGACGAGACGGAAGATGCAGTTGTTCTTAACCCGGTCTATGTTCAACGTGAAGCTCTGCCAGATAAACAAATCTCCACTTCGGAGCTGTCAGAGTTCGTTGAAGGTTGGGGTGGCAGCACACAAGGAATCAAGGACTGGATGAGCGAATACGGAATTACTGCTAAATAAGCAGCGTAAGGGAAGCGCGCCGCAAGGCGCGCTTTTTCAAACATAAATGAAGATATGTGTGGTCTGGATGAAAAAAGGGATGCTCCCGGAAGGGAACGATTGGAGGTTAACATCATGAGCACTGCACCGATTCTGCTTCAAATGGAACATATCCACAAGCAGTTTTCAGGTATTCCTGCACTGAAGGATGTGAATTTCTCTGTAAAAGGTGGGGAGATTCATGCGCTGTTGGGTGCCAATGGTGCCGGTAAGAGCACGTTAATGAAAATTCTGTCCGGTGCCTATCCATTGGATCAGGGTACGATTCAGTTGAGTGGACAAGCGTTACATTTAAGTTCTCCTGGAGACGCAAAGGCAAGTGGGATTCACTGTGTCTATCAGGAAGTGGATGCGGCACTGGTGCCACAGCTGACGGCTGCGGAGAACATTATGTTGGATCAGTTGGCTTCATCTGCCGGGGGTTGGTGGAAAAGTCCACGAAAACTGCAACAGCGTGCGGTTGAGGCGTTGAAGCAATTAGGAGCAGACATATCCGTTCACCAAAAAGTGGCCGATCTGACACTTGCAGAAAAACAGATGATACTGTTGGCACGGATTTTGATTCAGGATGCCAAAGTCATCATTTTTGATGAACCGACCGCACCGCTGAGCCAGGAAGAAACGGATGCATTTTTCCGGATTGTACATCTGCTGAAGGAACGGGGCGTAGCCTGCATTTTCATTACCCATCGTCTTGCGGAAGTGACAGGTCACTGTGATCGCGTTACGGTTATGAGAGATGGGCAACATGTATTTACCGGTGAAGCAAAGGGTCTGACGATCAACGATTTGGTTACACAGATGCTGGGCAAACCATTCGAAGAAGAGTTTCCAAAGACGGAAGCGCCCGTAGGGGAGCTACTGTTGGAGGCACGTGGGCTTCGGCGTGGAGTGAAAGTCAAAGGTGTTGACCTCTCTGTACGCCGAGGTGAAGTCCTCGCTGTGGTGGGTCTGGTAGGCGCGGGTAAAACGGAAAGCTCTCGTTTGCTGATTGGTGCAGATCGGCTGGAAGGAGGCGAGATCCGGCTTAACAACCGTAATCTACGCCTGTCTCAGCCTGCGGATGCGGCGGCTCTGGGAATTGTTTCTGTACCGGAGGAGCGACGTAAACAAGGAATCCTGATCCAGGAGAATGTGGAACGGAATTTAAGTCTGCCTTTGCTAAGCCGTCTTAGTACATTAGGTTTTGTAAGCCGCAAGCGGGAACGACTGAATGCTGAGTCATTGGTGAAACAGCTTGGAATTAAAACATCGTCGGTGAAACAGGAAGTGAAATATCTAAGTGGTGGTAATCAGCAGAAGGTAGCCATTGGTAAATGGCTTAATGCGGATGCGGATGTATTTATATTTGATGAGCCAACCAAAGGTGTAGATATAGGGGCAAAAAGTGACATTTTCCGCATCATCAATGAACTGGCTTTGGCGGGCAAGGGTGTCATCTATTTCACCTGTGAACTGGATGAAGGCATGGGAATTGGCGACCGAATCGCTGTCATGTGCGAGGGTGTTATCGTAAAAGAGTTCAAACGAGGCGAGACTAACCAAGAACAGCTGCTATACTATGCAAGCGGTGGACAAGAGGTGCAATCATGAAGGATAAATCACTGGATTTTGCGTTCCGTTACGGGGCGATTATTGTCATCATAGGTGTTATCGCATTTTTCGGCATTAAATTGCCTTATTTCTTTACGTACAGTAACTTGACCGATATTTTGGGCTCGATCTCGATCGTTACGTTTGTAGCGATCGGTGTTACGTTATCTCTCATTGTTGATGGATTTGATCTCTCGGTTGGGGCGACTGTCTCATTAACTACCGTCGTTACGGCTTCATTAATGATCTGGTATCAGCAACCGCTCGCAATCGTCATTATCGTGCCATTGATTATCGGGGCTGTTATTGGTTTACTGAACGCTTTGCTGATCGTAAAATTGCGTATTCCGGATTTGCTTGCAACCCTCGCCACGATGTACATCATCGGAGGTATTCACAAAACGTATGCACAGGGATACACCATTTATAATCACATGCAGTTCCCTGATGGAAGCAAAGCTGCGGGAGAGATGGACCCGACATTCCTGCTAATAGGGCAGGGTAAATGGCTTGGTATGCCGATATCGGTTATCATGCTACTTATTGCGGTAATAGGTGTGCATATCTTTTTGACGTATACGAAATATGGTCGCCAGATGTACATTACAGGTGGTAATGAGGAAGCTGCACGGTTGTCTGGAATCAAGGTGAAAAAGGTGCGTACACTCGCCTATGTAGCCGCTGGAGTGTTTGCAGCAATCGGGGGTATTATCTATGCTTCCAAAGTAGGATCTGGGCAAATTGATGCGGGATCACCGTTGTTAATGGAATCCGTAGCTGCAGTATTTGTCGGTTTCTCTGTGTTTGGTGCGGGTAAACCCAATGTCATCGGAACCTTCATTGGTTCGGTTCTGATTGGTGTACTTGTGAATGGTTTAACGATGATGAACGTACAGTATTTCACACATGATATTGTAAAAGGTGGGGTTCTCGTGCTTGCCCTGGCGGTTACATTTTACGTCTTAAACCGCAACCGGACTTGAAATTGTGGGCTGTCTGTATTAGTATGAAATTTGTTCGGCGTCTGAAATGCCCGTGGTTTCAGACGACATTCTGCCGAAAATGACTGTTGACCGCAGGCGGAGATTTGTGTTCAGCGCTCAAGATGTACGTAGATTTTTTGCGTATGAACGTATATTTCGCTATAAAACGGAAACACAGTATAACATTCAGGACATTGATACAGGAGGTGAAAAACAAATGAACAAATCAGACTTGATTACACACGTATCTGAAGCGACTGAATTGTCCAAGAAAGATGTAACGAAAGCGGTTGATGCCGTATTCGAAGCAATCTCTGAGGCTCTTCAAAGCGGAGATAAAGTACAATTGGTTGGTTTTGGGAACTTCGAAGTTCGCGAGCGCTCTGCACGTAAAGGACGCAACCCGCAAACAGGTGAAGAAATCGAAATTCCTGCGAGCAAAATTCCTGCATTCAAACCAGGTAAAGCGCTCAAAGACGGAATTAAATAAGATTTCTACATATTCCATATGTCGACAAAAAGACCGTGACTTGTTCACGGCCTTTTCTTTTGCCCTTTAACGATGATTCTTGCGGTTCATTCGTATAAGGCGCAGGTTGACAAATGAAACAATCTTTATCATCATTAACGCTATCGAACGAAAGAAGGGGACATGCGTGATGGATCATCCAACCGGCAATGATTATATTGTAATTAAGGCAGAGGAAAATGGTGTCCAGGTGATCGGATTAACCCGAGGTCAGGATACACGTTTTCACCACACCGAGAAATTGGACAAGGGTGAAGTGATGTTTGCCCAATTTACCACCCATACTTCAGCTATTAAAATCCGGGGCAAAGCCACGCTGATTACCAAGCATGGACAGATTGAATCGGAGTAATGTACAGATTGAATATATTCAAATGAAGATTGCAGGCATAGCCTGCTTTTTTTCATTGTACAATGAGGTATGAGCCTTTACCGGACAGACTACACTAACAGGTAAAGGCAGGGAGGCGTATATGAAACCGCGGATGATTGTTACTGCTTCAATGCTGGCAACGGTTGCGGCGGTCTTTCTGCTTGTTGCGATACAAACCTTACATATGCGTACATGGGGCGGGGACAACGTACAGCCTGCCTCTGCATCACATCATCCAGTTCAGCTAACGAATGACAATCTGGTTGATGTGCTAAGTTCCATGCAACTATCAACGCCCATTGCAAGAGTGGAATGGAAACAGTCTATTTTGACGCTGGACCTCAAAGTTAAAGGAACGGGTACAAGTTACACTGAAATCTATGAAAACATGGCAGCTGTGGCGGATCTGGGCTTTCGGAGCCTGGATAACGTGGATCAGGTGCTGCTGCGTGTGATGGCAGAAGATGAATGGATGCATAAACGACATCTGTTACTTGCTGCTGATATTCGGCGTGGAGAGTGGCCTCTGTATGCGATTGAAACATTACGGAACTGGAAAAGTGCGGCCTTTTCAGATGAATTGAAGGACTGGTTTCATTTGATGGAGACCGAACTCTGGAAGAAGCAATTCGAAATGACAAGTCAGGGGTAATAGAATAGCAGGATTCAGTGCGTGCCCGTTCAACATATGCTATAATATATAAGATTGTAGTGCAGAAATAGTTTAACAATGTTAAGGCTCGGAGGCTGAGAATGAATTCATATCGCGTACCCCAACTAGCAAAGAAATATACGGATTACGACATGATTCGACAACATACGGAAATCCCATCATTTCCGGATAGCCGGGCACGTCTGTTGCAGGTATTTGTGGGCCGCACAGACGAAAAGGTGCATCAAGAGTTATATGCTCTTGCAACTTCGCTCGTTCAGTTGGCCATGGATACGCATGATCGAATCGATACCATTTCCGGTGAGCGGAGAGAGCAGGAGATGCGTTCACGCCAGTTGAATGTACTCGCCGGGGATTATTTAAGTAGCCGTTTTTATCAATTGCTTGCCCAAGCGGGCAGAATTGAAATGATTGGCAAACTCAGTGGTGCTGTATCCGGAGTGAACGCACGCAAGATGACGCTGTATGAACGGATGAAGAAGCTTCTCGTTTCGGCTGATGAATACTTGCGTGAAACGGTACAGCTGAGGATGCAGCTGTTTCTTTCATTTACAGGCATGATTCAACATAACGAAGAGTCATTATGGAACAGCCTGCTGACCGAATTCAGCTCCTGCGAAACGATCGTGGAAGAACTGAAGCGGATGAATGACGCAAAACAATATCTTCATTGCTATGCATACTGGCACATATACGAGCACGGTAATGACGATGAACGCAATGTGTTGCGTCAGTCTGAACCGGATGCACGTGCATGGAATGCTATGGTGCTGAAGCATAGGGTTGGCGAGGTTTTGCTGGACAAGCTTCGCGAGTGTACACACCGCATTCAACTGTTGTTGCAAGACGAGGAAGGGCGGATGGGTTTGCATGAGATACATGCAATTCTAGAGCCTTACCTGGCATATTTGCAGCCTTCACATGCGGCAGTAAGGGAAGATTGAGGGGGAGACAGACGAATGGGGAGCGGAGAGACCAAACCGAAAGAAGAATATGTCCATTCGGTTTTTCAGAGTATAGCCGGAAAATATGATGTCATGAATGATATTCTAAGTTTCCGCAGGCATAAGGCTTGGCGTAAATTCACCATGAAAAAGATGAATATGTCCAAAGGCGATAGCGGTCTTGATTTGTGCTGCGGCACATGTGACTGGACGCTTGCTATGGCAGAGGCAAGTGAAACGGGGCACATGCATGGACTTGATTTCAGTAGCAACATGCTGGAGGTCGGCCAGACAAAGATCAATGCGGTGCAACGTCAAAAACAGATTACCCTGACACAGGGAAATGCCATGTCACTTCCTTTTGAAGACAATTCGTTTGATTATGTGACGATCGGGTTTGGGTTGCGTAATGTACCTGATCTCAGACAAGTGTTGTCTGAAATGAAACGTGTGGTCAAACCGGGCGGTATGGTTGTGTGCCTGGAATTGTCCAAGCCAACATGGCAGCCGTTCAAAGGTATTTATTATTTTTATTTTGAGAAGGTTTTACCGAATCTTGCCAAAGTGTTTGCTAAAAGTTTTGAGCAGTACAAATGGCTGCCGGACTCACTGGCCATTTTTCCGGGAAGGCAGGAACTGGCAGACATTTTTGCAGAAACTGGATTACAACAAGTGCAGGCCTACCCTCTGACCGGAGGTATAGCGGCACTGCATATTGGAACCAAGGAGAATCAGCATGTTTAGGAAAATTCGCATCTTTTTAGAAATGATCAAGATTGAACACACGCTTTTTGCTTTACCTTTTGCATTTATGGGGGCCATTCTCGGCTCTATGGTAGTGAATGATACCTTCCCAAGCTGGATGCAGATCATGTGGGTATTGCTTGCGATGGTCGGCGCACGTAGTGCGGCTTTTGGTTTGAACCGAATTATTGACCAAGCGATTGATGGCAAAAACCCGCGTACCGCGATGAGAGCCATCCCGGCAGGACTGTTGAAAAATGGGGAAGTTGTTATATTTGTCATTATCTCATTTATATTGTTATTCTGGGCCTCATCCAATCTTAATGTATTATCGATGCAGCTGTTGCCTATTGCTGTGTTTATGTTAGTACTGTATTCGTATACCAAACGATTCACATGGTTATGCCACGTTGTCCTCGGAATGACGATTGGTTTGGCACCACTTGGTGGCTGGGTAGCTGTAACAGGAACGATGGATTGGACAGCGATTGTGCTGTACGTTACGATTGTGTTCTGGACAGCGGGTTTTGATATTATCTATGCATGTCAGGATCTGGATTTCGATCAGGGAGAGGGGCTTCACTCCATACCTTCCCGTTTTGGCTTGGTTAAATCCTTGCAGATCGCCAAGTTCTTCCATGTGATTACTGCAATTGGTTTTCTTGCGTTATTATTGATGACAGATCTGAGCTGGTGGTATGGCGCAGGCATGTTGGTGACGTATGGAATTCTGTTCTACCAACACTATATTGTATCGCCTAATGATATGAGCCGTGTTCAAACGGCGTTTTTTACCATGAACAGTTTGCTTAGTTTAATTGTATTTACGTTCACTCTGATTGATCTGGCGGTGAAATAAATGGTGCAGCAGCCGGACAATAAACGACTGGTTGTCGGAATTACCGGAGCGAGTGGCAGCATATATGGCATTCGATTAATTGAAACACTGCTTGATTTGGAATATAACGTTCATCTGGTCATATCCAATGCAGGGTGGCGTGTACTGAAAGAAGAATTGGACTGGGATGTGACGAATCGGGACGCGGTGCTGGAAGAAAAATTCGGCAACCGTGCCGGTTCTCTGATCTATCATCCTGTGAGTGATATAGGGGCCTCCATTGCAAGTGGTTCTTATCTGGCCGACAGCATGGTTATCATGCCATGTTCTATGGGAACTCTTTCGTCCATCGCGCAGGGATCATCGGATAATCTGATGTCTCGCGCAGCCGATGTTATGATGAAAGAGGGAAGAACATTGATCCTCGTACCACGTGAGACACCTCTTCATGCAATCCATCTGGAGAACATGCTGAAGCTTTCTCGGCTTGGTGTACGAATGATACCGGCTATGCCTGCTTTTTATTACAAACCTCAGACTATGGATGAGTTGATTCTGTTTTTGGTGGGAAAAGTGCTGGATAGCTTGCGCATCCCACATCAACTGTTTACAAGATGGGGAGAACCGGATGAACGGGGATAACGACTGAGTTCGATACAAGGCTGTTTTTTTGCCAACGTGTTGCTCGGTTTATTTGTCCCCCGAATCCCGGGGTATTGGTGAGTGCTGATGGTGAGTCTTCATGAACCACAGTCTTGACCCATGCTCCGGCAACTTCTGTATTTTGTTTCAGAACAAGTCGCAGAGTTTAATTTCCGGGTGTCGGTTATGACATTCGGAGAAGAAAAATACGTTAGATTACCTTATAGCAAAACACAAGCAAGAACGGTAAGCCGGGTTTTTCGTAATGCCTGCAGGCCCGACTTGCTGGAGGGGAAGGTAAGCATGAATTTATGGACTGACAATACGCTGATACGGGTGAACGAATGAAACTATTGGATATTTTCGGGTTGTTAAAAAAGGACATGGATTACATTGAGAAAGAGTTGTATCGCAGTGTTCGAGGAGAACAGAAGCTGCTGAGTGAAACGTCACTTCACTTGCTCAAAGCAGGAGGAAAACGGTTACGGCCCGTTTTTGTGTTACTTGGCGGGAAATTTGGTACATACGACATTGAACGTCTGAAGCTGGTTGCGGTTCCGCTGGAGCTGATTCATTCGGCATCCCTTGTTCACGATGATGTTATTGATAATGCGGAGACGCGCCGAGGCAAACCCACGGTGAAGTCAAAATGGGATAATCGGATTGCCATGTACACTGGAGACTATATCTACGGTAAGGCACTTGAAATGACTGCAGGCTTATCCGATCCAGCTATTCATCGTATCCTTGCCAAAGCCATGGTACAGATGTCCATTGGTGAGATGGAGCAAATTCGCGACTTTTTCAATACGGGACAAAGTGTTCGTAACTATCTGCTGCGGATTCGCCGCAAAACAGCACTTTTGATTGCGGTTAGCTGTCAGTTAGGGGCATTGGCTACACGTGCACCTGAGCATGTATCTTCCCTGCTGTATACGTACGGATACAATGTGGGGATGGCTTTCCAGATTCAAGATGATGTACTTGATCTGGTAGGTACCGAGAAACAACTTGGCAAGCCACCTGGCAGTGACATGAAGCAAGGGAATATCACTCTTCCTGTACTTTATGCCTTGGAAGAATCCGATCTGCGGGAACCTTTGCTTAAGGAGATTTCCCGTGTCCAGCATGAAGAAGGACGGGCAAGTGCATCGGATGCAATTGGAATGATTCGCCAAAGTCAAGGAATTGCTAAAGCAGAAGCCCTTGCTGACCGATATATGAAGAAAGCGCTCGATGCTCTCGATCAGCTACCTAACATCAAGACGACCAAAAACCTGCGTGATATCGCTCATTTTGTGGTTAAACGTACGCATTAAACTTTGTATGACCTTCAACTCTCGGATTGCTCACACCCAAAGATGAACAGAACTGTGATATTCCTCATTGGGAGGATTTGGACATGTATGTTACAATCAGAGGGATTGCGTTTACATAGTGATTAACTTTGAACCGTGAGTGAGGAGTGAGCTGATGGATCGTACATTTTTGATGGTGAAGCCGGATGGTGTGCAGCGTGGATTGATCGGTCGAATTATTAGCCGTCTGGAAGACAAAGGATTTAAGTTGGTGGCAGGCAAATTGGTGCAGATGTCTGAGGATCAGGCAAAACGTCATTATGCTGAACATGAGGGCAAACCGTTTTTCGATGATTTGGTTCGTTTTATCACATCTGGGCCTGTATTTGCCATGGTGTGGGAAGGGGACGATATTGTGGCGCTTGCGCGCATCGTCATCGGAAAAACCAATGTGAAGGAAGCAGCTCCGGGTACCATTCGTGGAGACTTCGCCAGCCACACACCACATAATCTGATTCATGGGGCAGATTCACCAGAAAGTGCTTCCCGTGAAGCAGCAAATTTCTTTGCTTCAGATGAACTGGTGGTATACGACAAGAGCATCGCAGCCTGGTTGTAATTATTAGCCAAAAGGGTGATACACGATGCTGGAGCAAGAACAACTACTAGACCCGGATTACACCGGATTCATTCGTAAAATCAAAGAGAGCACAGGCATTGATCTTGCTCAATACAAGGAAGGCCAGATGAAAAGAAGGCTGACCACACTTCGCAACAAAAACGGGTTTCATACATTTTCTAACTTTTTTGAAGCTATGCAGAAAGATAAATCATTGTTTTACGAGTTCCTTGATCGTATGACGATTAACGTGTCGGAATTCTGGCGTAATCCCAATCGTTGGGAAGTGCTGCGGGACGAGATTCTGCCTGAGCTATTGGGCTCCAAGCGTCGTGCTAAAGTTTGGAGTGCAGCCTGTTCAACAGGTGAAGAACCTTATACACTCGCCATGATTCTGGATACGATGGGTATTTTGAAGGACAGCTCCATTACGGCAAGTGATCTGGATGAAGGTGCATTGGCCAAAGCCAAGGAAGGGCGTTATATGGAACGCTCGCTTAAGGATGTGCCTAAGGAAACCGCGAACCGTTACTTCAAGCAGGATGGCTTGGTATACCGTATTGATGAGCAACTCAAAAATTCGATCAAGTTCATGAAACAAAATTTGCTGGTGGACCGTTTTGACGATGGGTACGATCTGATTGTGTGCCGGAATGTCATGATCTATTTTACCGAGGAAGCCAAAAACCTGTTGTATCACAAATTTGCAGCAAGTTTGCGTCCAGGCGGTATTTTGTTTGTGGGCAGTACGGAGCAGATTTTCTCCCCGGGACAATATGGTCTGGAGACAGCAGAGACATTTTTCTATCGGAAAAAATAATGATAATGGTTGTTCAGCCGTCTGAAGCACATGTACATGTGTTCAGGCGGTTATTTGTATACCAAGTACAAGAAAGAGCCGACTTTCTTGTCAAAGCCGGTCAGCTATACTATAATAAGCAAAGAAATTATGGGATTTTAGCAATGTGAAGTTTAACAGTTTAAAGGGGGAACGTATTATGAGTTTACGCTATTTAACCGCAGGGGAGACGCACGGACCCCAATTGACCGCTATTATTGAAGGATTGCCAAGTAATTTGACGATTGACTTTGAAGAACTGAATTTCCAGCTTCACCGCCGCCAAAAGGGATATGGCCGTGGACGCCGGATGCAGATCGAGAAGGATCAGGCGAATTTCGTTGGTGGTATCCGTCACGGATATACAACAGGTGCTCCGGTAGCGCTGGTTGTTCAAAATAACGACTGGAAACATTGGCAGAATATTATGAATATTGAGCCGGTTGAAGGCAGTGACGAGGAGAAACGTCGCGTTCACCGTCCTCGTCCCGGACACGCTGATCTGAACGGTGGACTCAAGTATAATCTCAAAGACTTGCGTAACGTATTGGAGCGCTCCAGTGCACGTGAGACAACGGTACGTGTGGCATGTGGTGCCATTGCACGTCAATTCCTGGCTGAATTCGGAATCAAGGTAGCTGGACGTGTACTTCGCATTGGAGAGATCGAAGCTCCGTATCAGGACCTTCCGATTGATGAACTGATCGCGGTGACAGAAGCTTCCTCTGTACGTGTTACGGATGCTGAGACAGAGAAGAAGATGGAAGCCTACATCGACCAGATTAAACAAGAAGGCGATTCCATCGGAGGAATAGTGGAATGTATCGTTGAAGGGGTACCTATTGGTCTCGGTAGTTATGTTCAATACGATCGCAAGCTGGATGCACGAATCGCTCAAGGCGTAATGTCCATTAATGCATTCAAAGGTGTAGAGATTGGTATCGGATTCGAAGCCGGAGTCATTCGGGGATCACAGGTGCATGATGAAATCATGCATACGGACGAGCGCGGCTACCACCGGGCAACCAACCGTCTCGGTGGATTCGAAGGTGGTATGACGAACGGTATGCCAGTCGTTGTACGTGGTGTGATGAAGCCGATCCCAACGTTGTATAAGCCACTGCAAAGTGTTGATATTGATACAAAAGAAGCATTTACGGCTCAGGTTGAGCGCTCGGACGCTTGTGCTGTACCCGCAGCGAGTGTGGTTATGGAGCATGTTGTAGCGTGGGAAATTGCCAAAGCATTCCTGGAGAAATTCGGCGGCGATTCCATGGAAGAGATCCGTGCCAATGTTGCTAGTTATAACACTCAACTGGAGAATTACTAATATGCGTCAGCTGACGGTACAGTTGGAGGAACGCTCATATCCGATTCTGATTGGTAGCGGCCTATTGGCACAAGCCCCTCAATATTTTGAGCAATATGGCTTGACCAAAAAAAGTCCGTTACTCATCATTACAGATGAAAATGTGGCTCCCAAATACTTGTCAGGTTTGGAGCAAACGCTGCGTACGGCTGGTTATACAGTCGTATCGGCGGTTGTGCCCTCTGGTGAAACATCGAAATCCCTTTCGGTGTACCAGGATATGATGACCGTTGCGATCGAAGGTAAGCTGGATCGGAGTTCTGCGATTCTGGCCCTAGGTGGTGGGGTCGTAGGTGATCTGGCTGGCTTTGTTGCCGCTACATATATGCGTGGAATCAAGTTTGTTCAAGTACCTACAACGATTTTGGCGCATGACAGCAGTGTGGGCGGTAAAGTAGCTGTCAATCATCCGCTGGCCAAAAATATGATCGGTGCGTTCCACCAGCCAGAGCTAGTGCTCTATGATGTGGACACACTTCAATCCTTGCCACCACGAGATGTATCGGCAGGGTTGTCAGAGATGCTGAAGCACGGACTGATCCGTGATGAGGCTTTTGCACATTGGTGTGAGGAACATGCGGAAGAACTGCTTGCGCTTAATCCGGAAGCATTGGGATACGGCTTGGAGCGTGGTTGTAGTATTAAAGCAGAGATTGTATCCAGAGACGAACGGGAAAATGGAGAACGTGCGTTATTGAACCTGGGACATACGATTGGTCATGCCATTGAAGCGATTGCCGGTTATGGAGAATTCCTGCACGGAGAAGCGATCTCGATCGGTATGGCTGGATCAGCATTGCTTGGTGAGAAGCTTGGTGCGCCAGCAGGGCTCTATGAAGATACGGTCCGCATGCTGCGTTCACTTCGCCTTCCAACAACGATGCCTGCGCATCTCGACACGGATGCATTAATGGAAGCGATGATGCATGACAAAAAGTTCCGTGAAGGTCATATGGTGTTTATCATTCCTGATCGGATTGGGGCTGCAAGAATTGTGAAGGACGTACCTGTGTCGGCAGTTCGGGACGTCATTGAAACGCTCAGGAAGGGAGAATGACAGCAATGGTCACACGGGGAATTCGCGGGGCTACAACAGTCACGCAGAACAACGAAGAACAGATTTTGAAGGAAACGGCTGTATTGTTGCAGGAGATCGTGGATCGCAATGAGATCCAACCGGAAGATATCTGCAGTGTGTGGATTACGTTAACTGGGGATCTGGATGCTGCATTCCCGGCAAAAGCTATTCGCCAACTGGATGGCTGGGAACTTGTACCACTAATGTGTGCACTGGAGGTTCCTGTTAAAGGTGCCTTGGCGCAGTGCATTCGTTTCATGGTGCATGTGAATACAAACAAAGCTCAGAATGAAATCAACCATGTTTATCTGAACGGTGCACAGGCATTACGTCCGGATTTGGCAACACCTTCTGGCTCTTAAGTAGTGGGTTGTCAAACCGATCATAATGATGTATAGTGAGAACCAGTTGAGTAGAGTAGAGATTGAGCTGAGAGCAGCTGAGCTAGTGGAGTATATAGCAGAGTCCAGTGGGTGGTAACCGGGGCAACAGAAACCGGTCAACTGATTCACGGTACGTCGTGCTACGGAATAGGTAACAGGAACAGGGAAAACAAATGTGTCATAAGACACATTTTGTTTTGATATATTTTGGTACAAACGCAATCAATGCACTCTCCTATATTTTACGAAATATTGGAATGAGTAGTTGAAGTGTTATAACTGATATATTTTCCCGAATTGGATGATGTGAGATGCATCAATTCAGCCACCTGTGAATAATCCGACAGCGAAGTATAGGGACTTGTTATTTATGAAGCATCACCCTGTTAAATACAGCTTATAACCAAACCTCTACCTGATGGTAGAGGTTTTTTTGTATATTGAATTGTTTCTTCTACACCTATAAGTTCAACTAAACTTTTACACAAAAACGGAGAGGACAGAAATAACGTGAAGAAGCGAAGCGTTCGCCTAAAAGCTTTCTGAAAGAAAGCTACATCGGAAGCATACGCTATCCCCGGATTTTCCCTTTTGAAAGGGAATCAAAAAAATCTGGGGATAACAGCGATCGGAAGGTTGTTCTGTCATTGGAGTGCTCAGTGTAAACCTCTTTAGTTGAACTTACCTAAATCTGAAAGGACGTGATCTAATGATAACGCCAAACGTTAATCAAGTACTGAAAATGTCGAATGAGTATAATCTGATTCCGGTAGTCAAACGGATTCTGGCAGACATGGAGACCCCGATTCGAATATTCCGCCGTTATGCTGACAACGACCGGGCATTCCTGCTGGAAAGTGTAGAGGGTGGTATTCAATGGGCGAGATACTCGTTCATCGGTACAGATCCGTTCCTGATGATTTCGGCCAAGAAAGGCCGGATTGTTGTAGAAGAAGCAGGGAAGACTCGTGAATTGCCAGGCAAACCGATCGAAGAACTGAAAGCACTGCTGCGTAAGTACCGCAGTCCAAAAGATGATGAACTTCCACCATTCACAGGTGGGGCAATTGGTTTCTTCGGATATGATCTGCTGTCCTATTATGAGAAACTTCCAGCTCACGCGCTGGATGACCTGAATATGGATGACATTCGTTTTATGTTCTGTGACCAGATTATCGTGTTTGACCATGTGAAGCAGCAGATGCTGCTCGTTGGTAATGTACACGTCAAGGAAGGTGCAACGGATGACGAGATACGTCAAGCGTATGCAGTGACTTCGGAGAAGCTGGAGCAGGCCGCAGAACGTTTGCAGCAGCAAGGACCAGGGGAGAACCTGAATCCGCGTTCCATTCCGGGAGACGTGGAGCTGGGGGACATCCGCTCCAACCTCACGAAAGAGCAGTTTATCGGTAATGTGGAGCAAGCCAAAGATTACATTCGCGCAGGTGATATTTTTCAAGTGGTATTATCCCAGCGTTTCCACATTGATACGGAAGTTTCTCCGCTTCACGTGTATCGTGTGCTTCGGACCCTGAATCCATCACCTTATATGTACTACCTCAAAATGGATGATGAGATTATCGTGGGAACCTCACCAGAAGCGCTAGTCAAGGTGGACGGGAATCGTGTGGAGACACGACCGATTGCAGGTACACGTCCAAGGGGGGCAACAGAAGCGGAAGATCGTGCACTCGCTGCTGATCTGCTCCAGGATGAGAAGGAACGCGCGGAGCATCTGATGCTGGTTGATCTGGGGCGTAACGATCTGGGCCGGGTATCCAGCTTCGGCAGTGTGAAGTGTGACATGTTCATGGAGATTGAACGGTATTCTCACGTTATGCACATGGTATCCAATGTTACGGGCGAGCTAAGAGAAGATAAGGATTTCTTCGATGCATTCCTCTCTTGCTTGCCAGCGGGTACCGTATCCGGTGCACCGAAACTGCGAGCAATGGAGATTATCGCGGAACTGGAGAAAGAGGCACGGGGTGCTTATGCAGGAGCAATCGGATACCTCGGATTCTCGGGTAACATGGACTCCTGTATTACGATTCGTACGATTATTTTCAAAAAAGGAAAAGCTTATGTACAGGCCGGAGCGGGAATCGTATGGGATTCTGTACCTGAGAATGAATATGAGGAAACGGTTAACAAAGCTAAAGCGTTGCTCAAAGCGATTCGAACAGCAGAAACAATGTTTCCTGCCAAAGAAAAGGACAGCACGTTGAGACTGGCGAATGCAGACTACTTTGTCACACCAGCGGCCGCTAAGAACTGAGAGAGGAGAGACCGGAGATGAACATAAACCCAATAATGAATGAGAACCCTGTAACCCCCATTGCTGAGATTACTCGTGAGGAAGGCATGAAGAATGGCCTGGCGAAAATTTTGGAGGGCAGCCATCTGGAGCAAGCCGAAGCAAGAGATTTGATGTACTCGATTATGAGAGGTGAGGCAACGTCGGCTCAAATCGGAGGTTTGCTAATGGCGCTGCGGATGAAGGGGGAGACGGTGGATGAGATCACCGGTTTTGCTGAAGCCATGCGTGGTCAGGGCGGACGGATTCTAACGGATGGCAGCGGTTTGCTGGACACGTGTGGAACAGGTGGATCGGGTATTCACAAATTCAACATTTCCACAGCATCCGCCATTATTGCTTCGGCCGTCTCGGTTCGGGTCGCCAAACATGGCAACCGTTCAGCTTCAGGCAAAGCGGGTAGTGCAGATGTATTAGAGGCACTCGGTGTAAATATCCATCTGAACGGTGAGCAGGCTAGACAATGTCTGGATGATATCGGAATCTGCTTCTGTTTTGCCCAGGTATATCACCCTTCCATGCGACATGCGGCAGGACCAAGAAAAGAGCTGGGTGTTCGTACCATTTTCAACATGCTCGGACCTTTAACGAATCCTGCGGGAGCAGATCGCCAACTGCTTGGCCTGTATGATCGTTCCCGGACGCCGATGATTGCTGAAGTACTGAATCGTCTTGGTCTCAAAAGAGCGTTGGTTGTGGCCAGCCATGATGGTCTGGATGAAATCAGTATCTCGGCACCGACTCAGGTATCTGAACTTCGCAATGGTGAAGTGCACACCTACGATATTGATCCACGTGATATGGGCTTGTCTCTGCATCCGCTTGAAGCGGTGCTTGGAGGAGATGCGGCACAGAATGCCGAAATTATTAAGAAGATCTTCCAGGGTGAGCAGAGTGCCTATCGCGATGTCGTTCTATTGAACGCCGGAGCGTGCATCTATGTATCCGGTCTTGCAGATAGCATTGCTGAAGGGGTGACACTTGCCGCAGAAGCGGTAGATTCGGGCAAAGCTGCCGGGAAGCTTGAACAGTTAATTCATACAACGGAGGCGTACAGTCATGTATCTTGATCGAATCGTTGCAACCAAACATAAAGAAGTTGAAGTTCTGGCACAGACATTTCGCATGGATGAAGCTATCCAACAAATCGAACAACTACCCGCAACCCGGGGGTTTGAAAAAGCACTATCTAGCGGACGCAATCGCAAACTCGGCCTTATTGCTGAAGTGAAGAAGGCTTCGCCGTCCAAAGGGTTAATTCGTCCGGATTTTCATCCAGTAGAGATTGCTGCCGCTTATGAGCGAGCGGGTGCTGACTGCATCTCCGTATTAACGGATGTGTCGTATTTTCAAGGCAGCAACGAGTACTTGCAGGCGATTCATCAAGCTGTGAACATTCCGCTATTACGCAAGGATTTTATTATAGATGAACGACAGATTGCCGAGGCCAGATTACTGGGTGCAGATGCAATACTGCTGATTGCCAGCATTCTGACACCTGAACAGATTCGTCAATATCTGGAATTTGCCAAAAGTTTGGGGTTGGATGCCTTGATTGAAGTCCATGATCGAACAGAACTGGAGCAGGTATTGGAGATTCCGCAGGCAACCCTTGTGGGCATCAATAATCGGAATTTGAAAACATTCGAAACCAGTCTGAACACGACACTGGATTTGATGGAATTGATTCCAAGTAGCGTTACCTTGATTAGCGAAAGTGGTATTGACGGACCAGAATCAACAGTACCTCTGATCCAGGCCGGCGTTCACGGTATTCTCGTAGGTGAGCATCTCATGCGCAAGGATGATGTCGAGGCGGCTGTATATGATCTGATGGGACCCAAATGATGAATACTTCCATACACGATGGCACAGGCGACAGTATGTCAGAACTGAGAAACCCGCTGCCAGCGGCCGTAAAAATATGTGGACTTCAGGACGTTGAAGTGCTAAAATCGATGATAAACTTGCCTGTGGATTACATTGGTGTTGTTTTTGCCAAATCACGCCGCCGAATCGAACCCGAGCAGGCTGCTGCATTAAGAACGGTGCTGTTCGAATGGTCTACCTATGATCGGCCGAAGCTTGCGGGTGTATTTGTGAATCCTACGCTCGATGAACTGGAACACATTATGGAGGTTGCTCACCTGGATGTTATTCAACTGCATGGACAGGAGTCTGCGGAATTTTGCCAGCAGGTGAAGCAGCGGTGGAGTGCCAAAGTATTCAAAGTTTTTTCTTTTCCCAAAGATGAAACGGGACCGGAAGCTGATGAAGCAGCCATAAGGGCTCTTGATACTTACGATAAATTCGTGGATGCGATATTGCTTGATACCCATGATCCTCTATATGGAGGGGGCTCCGGGAAAACGTTTGCCTGGGAGCGAATCCCCGCCTATGCTGAATGGGCAAAAAGTCGCGAAATTGCTCTGTTCGTTGCAGGAGGTTTACAGCCGGACAATGTACAACAACTAATACAGACATATGCACCTTTCGGCGTCGATGTATCCAGCGGAGTTGAGACTAAAGGTGTGAAGGATATTGCCAAAATTACAGCATTCGTAGAAAGGGTGAAGCAGGCATGACACATCAATTGCCGGATCAACACGGGCGTTTCGGTCACTTCGGAGGCCGCTTTGTACCTGAGACACTAATGAACGCACTCATAGAGTTGGAGGAGGCATATAGCCACTTCTCTGAAGATGAGGAATTCAACAAGGAACTGAACTATCTGCTAAGCGAGTATTCTGGACGTGAAACGCCATTGTATCATGCAGAGCAATTGTCACGCCGATTAGGCGGACCGAAAATTTATCTGAAACGTGAAGATCTCAATCATACAGGCGCACACAAAATTAATAACGCCATTGGACAAGGTTTGCTTGCCAAACGGATGGGCAAAAAGAAAGTTATTGCTGAAACGGGTGCAGGTCAACATGGCGTTGCAACGGCAACTGTAGCCGCATTACTTGGACTGGAATGCAAAGTATTTATGGGCGAAGAAGATACAGAGCGTCAACAGTTAAACGTATTTCGGATGAAGCTGCTTGGAGCAGAAGTGATTCCGGTTACGTCTGGAACACGGACACTGAAGGATGCTGGTAATGAAGCACTTCGCTACTGGGTCAGCAATGTAGAGGATACGTTCTATGTGCTCGGATCAGTGGTTGGTCCTCATCCATATCCGATGATGGTGCGGAATTTCCAACGTGTGATTGGTGATGAGACCCGTCGTCAGATTCAGGAGATCGAAGGGCGTTTGCCGGATGTAATTGTAGCCGCTGTTGGTGGAGGAAGTAATGCGATCGGTATGTTCTATCCATTTATCGGTGATCAGGATGTGAAGCTTGTTGGTGTTGAAGCCGCAGGCAAAGGGGTCGAAACCGAGTATCACGCTGCAACGATGACCAAAGGCACGCATGGTGTATTCCAGGGATCTATGAGTTACCTGTTGCAGGATGAGTATGGACAGGTTCAGCCAGCGCATTCCATCTCGGCCGGACTTGATTATCCGGGTGTTGGTCCGGAGCATTCCTATCTCAAGGATATTGAACGGGCAAAATATGTACCGATTACGGATCAGGAAGCACTGGATGCCCTGCAACTTCTATGTCGGACGGAGGGAATCATTCCTGCTCTGGAGTCTGCACATGCGGTAGCCCAAGTTGTCAAACTGGCGCCTGAACTTACAGCAGATGATATTGTAGTCATTTGTCTGTCGGGACGTGGAGACAAGGATGTTGAATCCATCATGAAATACACGGGAGGTGACTTGGGATGAATCTGATGGACCAGACCTTCCAGCAATTGAAGGAACAGAATCGCACGGCACTTATTCCATTCTTAACCGTGGGAGACCCGGATGTGGATACAACGATTGATATCATCAAGGAGCTTGAACAGGCTGGAGCGGACATTTTGGAACTGGGTGTTCCCTATTCCGATCCGCTTGCAGATGGCCCAGTCATTCAGCGCGCTTCCGAACGTGCGCTGAAAAGCCAGATCACCATTCGAACTGTTATGGAAACCGCTGCAAATGCTCGTAAGGCAGGTGTGAAACTGCCGTTTGTACTGTTCACCTATTATAATCCGGTATTGCAGACAGGACTGGATGTATTCTTTGATGAATTGGTCAAACACGATATTAGTGGCATGATCATTCCGGACCTGCCGATTGAGGAAGCAGAAGAGATGCGTGAACGCGCAAATCGTGCGGGTGTGCATCTGGTGCCGCTTGTTGCACCTACATCTAATGCTCGGATTGAGCGGATTGTAACGGGAGCGAGTGGCTTTATCTATTGTGTATCATCCCTTGGGGTAACCGGAGAGAGAGCTTCTTTCTTTGATGGCGTAGAGAGCTTCATTGAGACGGTGAAAAGTCTGACAGACCTCCCTGTAGCAGTAGGTTTTGGTATCTCCAGTCATGAGCAGGTGGCCCATTTCTCCCGCATCTGCGATGGCGTTGTTGTAGGTAGTGCCATTGTTCGTCAAGTGGAAGATGCGATTCCTCTGCTTGAAAATCCGGATACGCGTGCAGCGGGACTGTTGCAAATTCGCAACTTTGTGGCACAATTAAAGGGATAGAGATGTCCTGAAAGGACATCTTTTGGACACGTGAGGTGCACGCTGATTCGTGTCTAACATTATTTCAATAACAGGAGGCGGTCGGGTTGAAACCGAAATCCCAGATTGTCAATCTGCCTGTGTACCAGCCGGGCAAACCGATTGAAGAAGTGAAACGTGAACTGGGGCTTGAACAAGTCATCAAGCTGGCCTCCAACGAAAACCCGTACGGCAGTTCTCCTGCCGCCCTGGAAGCCATTACGAGAGAAATGACGAATATAAGCATATACCCAGACGGTAGCTCGGTTGAGCTGACGGGAGTTCTTGCCAAGCATCTTGGCGTTGAACGGAACAACTTAATATTTGGTTGTGGTTCCGATGAGATTATTGCTTTGATCACGAGAGCTTTCTTCTTGCCGGGTGACGAGACCATCATGGCAGATCAGACATTTTCTGTATATAAAAGCAATGCAGATATTGAGGGTGCCGTGTCCATCGAAGTGCCTCTGAAAGATGGCACGCATGATCTGAGCGCGATGCTCGCGCAAATTAACGACAAAACCAAAGCAGTATGGGTGTGTAATCCAAA
The DNA here is from genome assembly GCF_037965655.1 of Paenibacillus sp. FSL L8-0435. Lineage (NCBI taxonomy): Bacteria > Bacillati > Bacillota > Bacilli > Caryophanales > Paenibacillaceae > Paenibacillus > Paenibacillus sp. FSL L8-0435. The sequence goes on along the minus strand of NZ_CP150185.1, from coordinate 4,483,720 downwards.
TAATCCGACAGGTACGATTATCTCCGAGCAGGAACTTACAGCCTTTATGGACCGTGTGCCTGCTCATGTGATGGTCATACTGGACGAAGCTTATTATGAATTCGTAACCGATGAAGCATATCCGCAAAGTATACCATTGATCGAACGGTATCCGAACTTGGTCATCCTGCGGACATTCTCCAAAATTTACGGTTTGGCTTCGCTTCGGATCGGATATGGTATTGCACGTCCCGAAATTATTGATTTGATTAACCGTGTACGTGAACCGTTTAACACCTCCCGTTTTGGACAAGTTGCGGCAACCGCCGCACTACTGGATCAGGATTTTGTTCAAGAGTGCTCGAAGCGGAATGCAACGGATCGGGATTACCTGCAAAATGAATTTACACGGCTCGGATTGTCGTATTTCCCTTCACAGGGTAATTTCATTATGGTTGACCTGAATATGCCTTCGGCAAATGCGTTCCAATCCTTGCTCAAACAAGGCATTATCGTTCGCTCAGGATTCCACGTATACCCAACTTACATTCGTGTGTCCGTCGGAACATCAGAACAGAACCGTGCATTTGTCACGGCACTGGAGAACACGCTGGCTGAGAAGGCGGTAGCACGCCCTTAATACTGGCGATGAAAGAGTGAGGACCCATGAAACTAAAAATTGCAATGATTGGTGTAGGACTCATCGGCGGTTCACTGGCGCTCTGCTTCAAAGGCAAGCCAGATGTAACCGTGATGGGTTACGCCCACTTGGATGAACTGAAGGACAAGTACATAGCGAGCGGTGTAGTGGATGATGCTACGCTCTCTCTGGAAGAAGCGGTAGAGGATGCCGACTTTATTTTTTTGTGCGTTCCCGTAGGTTTGCTAGAATCCTATTTCGAGCAGCTCTCCAAGCTGCCATTGAAAAAAGGATGTATCATCACGGACGTAGGAAGCACTAAAGCTTCCATTGCCGCTTGTGCCGAGCATGTGCGGTTGACTGACGCTTACTTCATTGGTGGTCATCCCATGGCGGGGTCGGAGCGTGCAGGCGTAGATGCGGCCTCAGCTGTGTTGTTTGAGAATGCATACTATGTTTTAACCCCTTCAGAGCATGTACCTGAGGAAGCCTACAGCAGGCTGTCAGAGCTGCTTGCGTATACGCGGGCACAGATCGTGCGTGTGGAGCCCCTGCTGCACGATGACATCGTGGGGGCGATTAGTCATCTGCCACATGTTATTGCTGTTGCGCTGGTGAATCAGGTACGTGAGTATAATGAGTCGAATCCACTGTATAAAATGCTGGCTGCAGGCGGTTTCCGGGATATTACCCGGATTGCGTCCAGTGATGCGATTGTGTGGAGAGATATCTTGCTTAGCAACCGTGACGTACTGCTGGGCTTGCTTAAGGACTGGAGTAGCCAGATGACGGCCTTTACGGATATGTTGGAGCATAAGAACGGTGAAGGTATAGAGGAGGCATTCCGTCAGGCCCGCGAGTTCCGCAGTATATTACCAGAACGACGCAAAGGCATGATTTCTCCGTTATTTGATCTGTATACTGATGTCCAGGATGCACCGGGTATGATCGGTAAGATCGCAACTGAGCTTGGGGCGAATGACATCAACTTGAGCAACTTGGAGATTATCGAAAACCGGGTGGATGTGCCGGGCATTATGCGTCTGTCTTTCCGTCAGGAAGAAGATATGGAACGAGCCAAGACGTTATTGGATTCCTTAGGCTATCAAGTGTGGATATAAGACGAGAAAGAGGGCGAAAGCCCTCTTTTTTGTGAGGTTATATTGGAGTATGTTATTTGATTTTCAGTCACGAAAAAAAGGATGTATTATCCTTAATTACCGAAAGATATAATTAATTCAAACAATTTTACTGAAAGTGTTGACAAAATGAAAACGTATACATATAATAAGGGTACAGTATGGTTTCTCTCCACTCCTATCCAATAACTGTATTGCTCCACGTGAGCAATGGCCGCTTTTGTAAGCGGTCTTTTTTTTGTCTTAAAAAGTTATGGGAAAGGCATTGATATGTTAATAGTTACATTTAAACTTACATCCTCTATTTACATCTCCCTCCTTAATCTGTTAGGATACCTTAGATCAAAAAAATATCACATTTCTGTAACCTTTTCAGTATGTCGTCCGTCTATATAAGCAAGGCTTACCAAAAAGGAGCAAAATGAAGTCATGAACGTGAAAATGACCGCATATGAATGACAGGTCGGGTTCTGTGGATACCAATGGATTTGCCAGGATGATGCAGACCGTTGTACAATAAATACTGTTAATGTAGAAACGTTGGGGAAATTGCCATTACATAGGGGAATTTGGCGGGAAGGCCAGTTATGGCGCTGAACGCTGTTTATATGCGGTGAGAACCGCAACTTTTTTGTGCCTGTTCGGTAATACATGGATAGAGTCGAACGGGGAGAAGCACATGGATGGGCGAGGAGGGGTCGCACTCAAATGACGGATTCCCAGTTGATTCGAGAGATCAAGGAAGGTAACCTGGAGTTATATTCCGAGCTGATGAGTCGTTATCAGCGTAAAATACTGGCTTTCGTATATCATATGTTGAAAAGTTCCAATATGGAGCTGCTTGCGGAAGATCTCTGTTCTGAGACTTTCTATAAGGCGTTCCGCAGTCTGCACTCTTTCCGTGAGGTGGATGCCTCATTCTCAACCTGGTTATATACCATTGCGAGAAATACGGTACTGAGTGAGCTTCGCAAACAGCGCAGCGGAAATGTCCCACTTGAAGAGAGCGGGATTGTTCCCGTTGCTCCTTCGGAGAATACACCGGAGTATGCTGTACTACGTAGCGAGCGGGTGATGCTGGTTAGGGATGCGATTAACAATTTGCCAGAGAAGCAACGTTCTGCGATTATACTCCGCGAGTATGATCAACTAGACTACCAAGAGATTGCGAATATTCTTGGGCAGAGCGTCAGTTCTGTGAAATCGCTATTATTCAGAGCAAGATCAAGCGTAAAAACTCAATTGGAACCTTATTTCTTCGAACCGGTGTACGAGCCATATGAAGGGATGAAGAACCGATGAATTGCAATGAAGCCCAGGAACTGTTTGCACTGGTCTGGGACTTGCCGGAAACTCATCCTCAGCGGATTGCATTTCATGCTCATCTCGCTGGTTGTGATGAGTGCTCCGAGCAGTTTGAGGTCTGGGAAGAAGCTCAGATCTTGCTGCACAGCATTCCGGTTCCAGTGACAGAACAACAGGCAGAGAGAGTGAACCGTAACGTGATGGACCGGATCTACGCGGAGTCTCCATGGCTTCTGCCGGAAGAGGTAAAGGTTAATCGTTTCTCTGCTGTGATCCGCAAGCATATGTCTTTGTGGATCGCCGCGTTCCTGGCTATTTTTTTATGCAGCTTTCTGTATATGGCAATGTTTAAGCCAGACGTATCAGAAGCTGAGCAAACCAAGGTTGTTGCTACGGGTATTCTGGAGACAGGGGTTGCCGGAAGCGGACCATCGTCCTCTGGAATGTATCAGTACAACATGACTGGAGCGGACAGAGGAAGTATCATAGAACCTTTTGTTGTGAGCATGGGACCTGCTTATCCACAGTATTGGATGGCCCTCTCTTTACTTGCAATAGGAATGGCGTTATTTTCTCTTGGACGTATGCATCGAACAACGAATAAACGCAAACAAGGTGCGAGTGCATAGGTAATAACCTTTCGTTCGCCGTGTGGAGAAATGAGGGATGTAAGTGCGAATCGGGCTTATTCGTCACGGTCTTACAGACTGGAATGCGGCGGGCCGTATACAGGGTCAGACGGATATTCCTCTGAATGGAGAAGGTCGTGAACAGGCAGAGCGCCTGGGAAGACGTCTGCTGACGGAAGAATACCAATGGGACTATATCATCACAAGTGGATTATCGCGGGCACAGGAAACAGGGGAGATTATCTCCAAGCTGTTGAATGTACCTTTGCTTGAGCCGGACGCACGGTTGAAAGAAAGGGCTTTTGGTCAGATTGAAGGTCTGACTTCAGAAGAACGGGTTGCCCGCTGGGGCAAATCCTGGGAGACATTAGATTTGGGGCAGGAGCAGATAGCGGATATCCAGATTCGTGCACTGGCGTTTCTGGAAGATCTATGGTCTGCCTATCCAGACCAAAACGTACTCATTGTCACTCACGGAGCTTTCTTAGCCAACCTGTTAACAGCCTTGTTTAAAGATCGCTATACAGAACGTATTGGAAACCTGTCACTGACGATCCTGGAAAAGGAACGTGATGACTGGAGTCCGCTGTTATATAATTGCACACGACATCTGTCTTTGGACACAGCGAAACAACCTGAGTAAGCTAACTTGGGTTGTTTTTTTGCGTTTTATGGGGAAATAAGACTTTATATGATTTCAAACCTCTCATTTTTCTTCTGATTGACCAACTTGAGGCATAGTATGTTTTAAAACATAAAAGATTTCCAAAAAGAGGTTTAGATTATGGGAATTCCGTCAACGATGTTTACAAAACCAAACTATTTCAGGCTCCGAATCAGCAGTCGAAGTAGTTAACGGGCGAGGCGATGGACCCATGAATCTAGCGGATATGCTTACTTTTGCCGATATTGGCCAGCTTAATCGAATAGCAGACTATTACCAATGTGAATGCAAGCCCAATTCCAAACATGAACTCATCCAGAGTATTCTCACTACATTGGGCAGCAGACCCTTTTTTGAGCAGCAGGTACGTCAACTGAATCAAGCAGATCAGCGTTTTTTGAACAACTTGTTGTTTGACCCTCGCCAGTATTATGGTATGGAAGAACTCATTGCCATAGCCCGTCAATCGATGGACAAAAAGGAGAGTGAGGCAGGCGCGAGTCCGCGTGATCTCATTGTTCGCTTCAATAAGAGTGGATGGTTGTTCAATGGAACAACGCAGCAGACCAGGTATTTGTATCAGGTACCCCAGGATCTGAAACTAAGATTCAGGGATGTGTTATCCACACATCTGCGAGCAGGGATTACCAAAACAACAGAACCACCCATGTATCGGGATGAGTATCATCTCTTAGCGGATGATCTCAAGTTGTTCCTGCAGTTTGTCCAGCAGCACGAGATTGCCCTTAACGCTGAAGGCATGATGTACCGTCGCTCTCAACAGCAGATTATGGAGCACCTGCACATTAGTGAGGAATTGGTGGGCAAAGGTGGATGGAGATTCGGATATGGCCGTTCCTTCAAGGATTACCCGGATCGTTTCGCACTTCTCTACGACTATGCATTTCACCATCGGCTGGTTCGTGAGGAGCAAGGCACGCTGAAGTTATCACCAGCTGGAGAAGACAAGCTGGGAGCTGAGAAAACAGCCGAAATGATACAGCTATTTAGGTTTTGGTTAAGATTGTATAAAGGTGCTATTCCCAATCTGTCCTCTATTGTGTACTGGACAGGCGAATGTGCCCAAGAATGGTCAACTGCCGAGTCGCTGTTTCGTCAGATCGGTCCATTCATTCAGCCGTTTTATTATGATACGGCCGATGCCATCTATGATAACAGAATTGTTAAAATGATGCTGCATCTTGGCATGGTTCGTATTGGGGAACATGAGGAAGGCCGGACTATACAAATGACAGCTTGGGGCACTCGTCTTGCTGTATCCTGTCGCTCCATCTCAGGAGACATTACACCCATTATGTTTGACAAATGAAGGACAAGTTGCTAAAATCACTCCCAAATTAAGGAGTGATAATAATGATAATTCCATACAAAGGTCTACAACCTCAGTTACACTCTTCGGTATATATGGCTGAAGGTGCAAAACTGATCGGTGATTTGAGAATGGGAGAAGAGTCTTCCGTCTGGTTCAATGCAGTCCTGCGGGCTGATTTGGCTCCTATTATCATTGGAAAGCGCTGTAATATTCAAGATAACGTTGTCGGGCATGTCAATACTGATCAACCTTTGATTGTGGGAGATGATGTTTCAGTAGGACATACAGCGATCATTCATGGGTGTTGTATTGGAACAGGATCATTAATCGGCATGGGAGCCATTCTGCTGAATGGAGCCGACATTGGCGAATATACGCTGATTGGAGCCGGTTCTGTTGTTACTGAGAATAGTAAAATTCCGCCCTATACTCTTGCTTTGGGGACACCTGCCAAAGTGATACGTGAGCTGACTGATGCCGATTTGGAGCGGATGTCCAGAACTTCACTGGGTTATGTTACCAAAGGAAAAGAATATAGGAGCTCTTAAATCCGTTTTGGAGGTGCATCCTATTGGATAAAATGAAAGTTACGTATGAAGTCATGTTGGGGCTGGCAGCTGAGATGGTGTGGGACGAAGCGCTTCGCAAACAGCGCAGCGAGAAACTCTATTTGGAAATCGATAAAGCGTTAGCTACCGGAGACGAAGTAGCTTTCCGGAGTCTGACGGATGAACTGAGGACCATAAACTGATAGGCAAAATAGTTCCTTTCTGAGATAAAAGGGAATGCGCAGAGGCGTATTTCCTTTTTTGATATGTGTAATTCCAAAATGAATGTCTGGATTTATAAGATATGGTCATATATAATATGGGAATAAAATGGATAGAGAGGGGATATAGGGAATTGAAATTCAGTGAGATGACTCAAGACAGCTGGGCTGAACTGCAACTCTATCTGGATACATGCCTTATTCCATACACAGCTCTTAGCGGTGAGCAGTCGCCAGTTGAAGCTACCGAGGCATTGGAGCGGCTGAGAGATTTTCTGGATCTGGTCGAAATTCCTTTCAAAGGGAGAATCATGACTTATCCAGCCTTTCATTATGCTAATTCGGAATTGTCAATGACATTAAATTCCTTGTCCGCACAGCTTAAATCCTCGGGATTCAAATATGTGGTTATTATGTCATCAGATGGTCATTTGAATGGCATGGAAATTCCAGCTGCTGATTTGGTTTTGAGTCGGTCCGTGTTAACTCGTGAGGTCGGAGAAGAGGGGATTGCGAGATTTATAGGGGAGAAAATACGAGAGTTGTGGAAAAAATAGTTTTTGGCGACAAATGTGACAATTTTACAACATTTTTTTAATAACGCTTACAATTGAACCTTAAAAATGTGTGACAAATTCTTGACGGTGTTCTAGGGCTACTATATGATTATGTATGTTCTAGTAAGTCGTGGAATTTATGAAAATGAAAACGTTTGAGAGAGTTGGCTGAAAAAGGGGGTTGGAGACAGTATGAGCAGTGAGCATGACCACCACGAAGCTTCATTGAAATTGCCAAGCCGCATGGAGATGTCACGCAGGCAGTTTTTGACGTACACGCTTGGTGGAGCTACAGCCTACATGGCCGCCGGTGCAATCCTTCCTATGGTCCGTTTTGCGGTGGACCCGATTTTGCAACATAAGGGAGAAGGCACCTCTGTCAAAGTAGCTGAAATCAGCAAAATTACGAATGAGCCTCAAGAATTCACCTTTGAACTTAAACAACAGGATGGTTGGTATCTGAGTAATGCATCGTTAGTGGCGTGGATTCGCAAAGATGAACAGGGTAAAATTTATGCACTCTCACCTATCTGTAAACATCTGGGATGTACAGTAGGCTGGAATAGTGACAAGCAATACCCTGACGAGTATCATTGCCCCTGCCATGGCGCGCACTATGACAAGGAAGGGAAGAATCTTGCCGTAGCCCCCAAACCGCTGGATGAGTACGTAGTCAAGGAAGAGCAGGGTTGGGTATATCTGGGCGACATTGTTCCGAACACCCGAGTGAATTAGGAGGCGTGAACGCAGATGTTTAAAAATGTCTATGACTGGATTGACGAGCGTCTTGACATCACGCCAATCTGGCGGGACGTTGCGGATCATGAAGTTCCAGAGCATGTAAATCCGGCTCATCACTTTTCCGCATTCGTGTACTGCTTTGGTGGATTGACGTTCTTTATTACTGTTATTCAGATTCTGTCAGGCATGTTCCTGACCATGTATTATGTACCTGATATTATCAATGCCTACGCAAGTGTGGAGTATCTGCAGACCAAAGTAGCCTTCGGCCAAATTGTTCGCGGCATGCACCACTGGGGAGCCAGTCTGGTTATCGTAATGATGTTCTTACATACGATGCGTGTGTTCTTTACAGGCTCTTACAAGGCACCGCGAGAAATGAACTGGGTTGTTGGCATGCTGATCTTTTTCGTCATGTTGGGCCTGGGGCTGACAGGGTACTTGTTACCATGGGATAACAAAGCCTATTTTGCAACAAAAGTAACACTGGAGATTGCCAACACGGTTCCTTGGCTCGGACCAATCATCAAAGAATTCCTGCAAGGCGGTACGATTGTTGGTGCACAGACACTAACCCGATTCTTTGCCCTGCACGTATTCTTCCTCCCCGCTGTGCTTCTGGTGCTTCTGGTCGGACACTTTATCATGATCCGCAGACAGGGCATTTCGGGACCACTATAAACTGAGAAGGGAGGAATCGCAATGGCTCACGGACATAAGAAGGATGATGAGGAAAAGGTTATCTTTGTCGGTGATTCACGGGTCCGTAAAGGGGCGGGATTTATTACCCCTCCTGATTACACGGCATATCCCGGCAAATCAGAAGCCTTTATCCCCAACTTCCTGCTGAAAGAATGGATGGTTGGTGTCGTTGTATTGGTGGGGATTCTGGTTCTCACGATCTCAGAACCTGCACCTTTGGGCTATCCGGCCAATCCGAGCGCATCCGTAATTCCTATGCCGGACTGGTACTTCCTTTTTCTGTATCAGTACTTGAAGTATCCATACGCATCGGGCGATTACGTTCTGCTCGGCGTACTGGGGGTCAGCGGAGTCGCTTTTGGAGCTTTGCTGCTGGCACCATTCCTGGATACAGGCAAGGAGCGGCGTTTCTATAAACGCCCAATTGCTTCATCACTGATGATTTTGTCGGTCATTTCTGTATTCTACCTGACAAATGTAGCGTGGACGCACTACGAGCATGAGTTGGAAGCAAGTGGACAGAAACCTGAACATATTCAACGTGAAGAAGAAGCGCTGGAGAGGCGTGAACAGGGGCTCCCACCCGTTTCCAATGCACCTGGACAGCAAGAAGAAGTTGCGATCGTGGAACAGGATGATCCAGCAATGGAAACGTACAAAAAGGCTGGATGTATTGGCTGCCATGCGGCTGATATGAAGGGTGCAAGTGGACCTTCACTTCGGGGTGTGGGTGACAAGCACAGCCAGGAAGAGATTCTGACCATTATCAAAGAAGGCTACAATGCAATGCAGCCTCAGTATAATAATGCTATTGCTCAAGGTGTCACGGATGAAGAGATCACTCATCTGACCGAATGGCTTGCGAAACAGAAAGCAGAACAGTAAAATCGAAATAACCAATGAAACCTGATCGTTTATTCGGTCAGGTTTTTTTGAAGTGTTTTTTTGGATAGTACTGTATCGTGCACAATATTGATGAAGGAAGGGGCAGGGAATGTGGCTTTATCGTATTTCTGGAGTAGGGAATTTCTAACCAATCGTTATTTCCTGTGGCTATTATTTTGGTGTAATGCGGTAGGAACGGTATACGGATACATCTGGTACGGAGAGCAAATGAAATTGACGCTGGTTGAGCAGCCGATGTGGCAGATCGTATTTGTGCCAGATAGTCCAACAGCGAGTTTGTTTTTTACTTTATCGTTGTTATGGGTCTTGTACCCACCACGGTCCATCATGATCAAACGGATCGGACATGTGATTCAGGCGCTTGCCGTGGTCACATCTGTGAAATATGGCGTGTGGGCCGTATCCATTATTTTCGCTGGCTGGATGCAAGGTGGTACACAGCACTGGCAAGACTGGATGTTGATTGCTTCGCATAGTGCGATGGCCATTGAAGCTCTAATTTATGTACGCTTTTTCGGCTTCCGCTGGGCTGCCCTTGTCGTTGCAGGTCTCTGGACACTGTTGAACGATACGATGGATTATACATATGATATATACCCTTGGTTACCCGCTTCCCTCTATGATCATGTAGATGGTGTGCGTAATTTCACATTTGGACTGACACTGGTGAGCATTCTGTGCGCGTGGCTGGCCTTAAGACAAGCGAAACGAACCTGATATCCGATCTTGAGCTTGTTCTAACGAACTGTTTCCCGCCATACATTGGTGGTGGGAGGGATGTCCATGAAGAGAACGTTTGGGGTCAAAACTGGTTTATTGGTGGTATCGTTCATGGCTCTGCTGCTTTGGACGAACTTAGCATATCGTGTATCCGCGCAAAGTGAAGCATTGAATTCGAATTCAGATCAGCAAGTGTCCACAAGCAATTCAATTGCACAACTGAATGCGGAAGCAGCCATATTGTATCGTCAGGCGCTCGAGAATAATATTGAAGAAGTGCGAGGAAGCATTCTGCGTATCAGTAAAAGTTTGGAGCATATCTCCTTTGAGGGACAAACAACAGTCGAGGGCATTCACGCCTTGTCCGAAACCATAGTTGAAGTGAAACAAGCCGTTGTGAAGGTGAAAAATGACGATGCTTCTCTTCAGCAGTCCTCTGCCAAACTCAGACTTGCAGCAGATAGTCTCGCGAATCCAACCAAGCCTTTATGGCTTCAGTATTATAAAATCGTGAAAAACGATCTGGACGCTTTATCCGCTGCTACAAATCAAGGGCAAACTGCGGCCGTACTGGCAAACCGCTACACCGTTCTGGAGGAGCATTATGAGACAATTCGTCCTGCCGCACTGATTCGCCGTGAACCGTATGAGATTGCTCAAATGGACGCCTGGTTATCCCATACCAAAGGGCTCACCGCTGCCAAGCAACCTGATCTGGCTCAATTAAAGAGCATGGTGGGCCATGGGGAGGAACTGGTGAACCAGTTGTTTGGTCGCGAGAAGGACGAGAGCGCCTTTGCACCTTTTGTACAGGGGCCCGATCGCAGGGCAGCCGGGCTGCTCATTAGTTCGGTCATTGTGGCGACGTTAAGTTACGCCGGATATCGTAAATATCGTGCGCAGCAGCAGGGGATTTTTCCTTTTCGGCGCTAATTGGATATGAAGTTGATCGTGGTATATAAAAAGACCTCTTTCCGCATGACCAGCCACACTAACGGCTCTTCATGTAAAAAGAGGTTTTCATGTACTTTCTGTGTTATATCAGCTTTCTTTGAAACCTTCGCCATGTACATCGTGAACATCGCTGATGATGACAAAAGCTCTCGGGTCAATGGAACGTACAATGGTCTGCAGTCGCCTGAACTCTTGCCTGGAGATCACGCAGTAGGCCATGTGTTTGGCCTGTTTAGAGTACGCGCCAATGGCTGGAATGAGGGTGACGCCACGGTCCATATCCCGTGTAATTTGGTCCGCAATCTCGGGTGCATGGTCACTAATGATCATAAATGCCCGGGCAGAATATGCACCTTCCTGAATAAAGTCGATGACTTTGGAGGCGATGAATACAGCTACGAGCGTATACAGAATTTTTTCTTTGGGGATGTAGATGAGAGAGAGCCCGATAATGACGAAGTCGATGCCCAGTAATACTCGGCCCATACTCCATCCATACTTGCGGTTGAGAATACGGGCAATGATGTCTGAACCGCCCGTCGTTCCACCCCAACGAAATACAATGCCAAGGCCGGCTCCAAGGGTGACACCTGCATATAGGGCTGCGAGCAGGAGGTCATTCTCGGTATGTAATGGTTCAATCCAGCCCAGGTGAATCAACTTCTCAAACAACCATAGAAAAACAGTCAGTGCCCCGATTCCGATACCCGTATAGATCATCTGTCGGCCGCCCAAAATTTTGAGCCCAATCAGAAAGAGGGGAACATTTAGAATTAAGGTTGTAAGTGAAGGTGAGATGCCAAAAGCGTAATTGATCAGAACCGTAACCCCGGTGAGGCCGCCTTCCATAAGCTGGTTGGGGATAATGAAATAGAGGAGCCCAAAGGCATATAAGGCTGTACCCAGCACGATGGGAAGAACCAGTTTAACTTGAACCCAGGTTTTGGCAGTGCTCATAAGATCCCTCGCTGTAGATAAATTAGAATGAAGAACTAATCATTCCCATCTAGTATACCTGTTTATTGAATCTTTAAAAATGATTTGTCGCTGATGATGGTGGAAGTGAATCTAAATAACTGATATTATTAGGAACAAATACGACATCATTTCAAAAGGAGAATCCGTTCTCATGGAGAAAAGCATCGCAGAAATGCAGCGTGAGGTTGATCAGTATATCTCCCAGTTCAAGGAGGGGTATTTCAGTCCTCTGGCCATGTTGGCCCGGATGTCTGAAGAGGTTGGGGAGCTTGCAAGGGAAGTGAATCATGAGTTCGGTGAAAAGCCGAAGAAGTCTTCCGAAGCAGCCAATTCCATTGAACTTGAGCTTGGAGATATTTTATTTATCACGATTTGTTTTGCGAACTCGCTGGGAATTGATCTGGCTGAGGCTCACGACAAAGTCATGCATAAATTTAACACCCGCGATGCCAATCGGTGGACTCCCAAAAACACCGATTAGGCGTAGATTACATATGCTGTACCATCACCCGATCGGGGAGGGTCAGCTTAATGATGAAACCGGAAGAATATATGCAGCAGGCTTACCGCTGTATATTGCAAAATGATTTTGAGCAGGCGATTCGTTGGTTCGAGTCAGCCATTCACGCTCATCCAAAACATGCGGAGTTGTATTACCGCTGTTCCATTACACACGCCCGCAGCAAACATCTGGTTCCAGCGCTTGAATATGCGCGCAAGGCAGTCGAATTTTCGCCAGGAACAGAAGAGTATATTTTGCATCTGCAGACGTTGGAAGCGAAACAATTGACCTCCAGAGCGAAGTTGCTGTTGGAGCAGGCGGGGATTGCAACACAGGAGCGTTACGTGGAAGCGTCTACGCTTCTGCAAGAAGCGGTCAAACTTGATCCGCTCTCAGTGGAGGCTCATGTTATGCTTGCGCTGGCTTACAGTGATTTGAATGAATTTGACTATGCAATTCAGGCGCTGCGTGAGGCAATTTTGCTGGACCCGCAGAATGGGCAACTGCATCAGATGTTACAGGAAATCAAGCAACGTATGAAATCCATTCAATAAAGAATTCATTTTGCAAAGATTTCTTTCGAGTTGAAATGGATTCTACGATATGATCCAACATAGTGAGGAGATGCAGTCAATATGAGTGAAGTAATCAGAGTTGCCGTGATCGGAGCGGCTGGCCGTATGGGCCGTGAAGTTGTGAAATTGGTACTTCAGGACCCGGAATTGGAGCTTGCAGCGGCTGTCAACCGCTCCGGAGCAGGCACGGATGCAGGAACCCTTGTTGGTTTGCCAGCGTGCGGGGTGCTGGTGACTGATGATATCGAAATGGCTTTTGCCGAAACAAAACCTCAGGTTATGGTTGATTTTACAGTGCCGCAATATGCTTTTACACATACCGAAATCGCAATCCGTCATGGAGTCAGACCTGTCATGGGTGTTACCGGCTTTACGCCGGAGCAGATTGAACAGTTGGACAAGCAATGCCAGGACAAAGGAATTGGAGGGCTTATTGCCCCTAACTTCTCGATTGGTGCCATTCTGATGATGCGATTCGCAGCACAGGCTGCCAAACATATGCCAAATGTGGAGATTATCGAATATCACGGGGATCAGAAGCTGGATGCTCCTTCCGGAACTGCGATCAAAACTGCCGAACTGATTGCTGCCAATCGGGAAGAACTTCGTCAGGGTAATCCGAATGAGGAAGAAACGATTGAAGGATCACGCGGCGGTTATTACAACGGCTTCCGAATTCACAGTGTACGATTGCCTGGCGTATTCGCGCAGCAGGAAGTTGTTTTCGGAGACTATGGACAGTCTCTCAAAATTCGGCATGACTCCTATGAGCGCGCAGGTTATATGCCTGGTGTTAAGATTGGTGTGCAAAAGGTTATGGAATATACAGGAATGATCTACGGATTTGACCACTTTATCGACTAAAGGAGATTGTCATGTTGAAAATAGCATTTATCGCCCATGATCGTAAAAAAGAAGAGATGGTTAACTTCGTGACGGCATATGAGCCTGTTTTTACGGACCATCAATTATATTCTACAGGAACAACAGGCCTTCGTATTATGGAAGGAACGTCTCTGAAGATTCATCGATTCGAATCAGGCCCACTGGGCGGAGATCAGCAGATTGGAGCTTTGGTTGCGCAAAATGAGATGGATCTGATTATTTTCCTGCGCGATCCACTGATGGCACAACCTCACGAGCCGGATATTAATGCGTTGCTGCGTCTTTGTGATGTGCAGGGAATTCCACTTGCCACCAATATCGCAACCGCTGAGATTCTGGTTAAGGCTCTGGATCGTGGCGATTTTGCCTGGAGAGAGCTGGTACATAAATACAAGCCGGAGGCTGGATTGAATTCGGGTGATTCCGAATGAGTCTGGATATTCTCATCTTTGGAGCACATGCAGACGATGCGGAGATTGGTATGGGTGGAACGATTGCCAAACATACCGCTGCTGGCTTGAAAGTAGGCGTGTGTGATCTGACTCGTGCTGAGATGTCTTCCAACGGAACAGTAGAGCGCAGAACCGAGGAAGCGGAGCAAGCCTCCCGCATCCTCGGTCTTTCGTGTCGAACGAATCTGGGGCTTCCTGATCGTGGCTTGTATCTTACTCCTGAACATGTAGAGGCGGTAACGGCTGAGATACGGCGTCATGCCCCTCGGATGGTGTTTGCTCCGTATTGGGAAGATCGTCATCCGGATCATGTCAATTGCAGTAAGCTTGTGCAGGAGGCTGTATTTAACGCCAAGCTTCGGAACTACATGCCGGACATGCCTGCCGTGCAGGTGAAGGAACTTTATTTTTACTTTATTAATGACATCGGCCCTACGGATTTGATTGTCGATATTACGGAACACTATGGGCAAAAAGAAACATCATTGCTCTCTTATCGTTCCCAATTCGAACTGGGAGACGGAGCGGTCTCGACGCCATTGAATCAAGGGTATATCGAACGTGTAAGAGCCCGTGATTCCTTGCTCGGACAACGCAGTCTTATCCCGTTTGCAGAAGGTTTTGCTACAATTACGCCTTACGTGGTTCATCAATTTGGGCCGGGTGCCCAATGAACGATTTCACATTTTACGTTTAATGAAACGAAGGGTTTCATTATTCTGTTGTATTATATCAACCTGCATGAAGCGGGAGATCAAAGGAGCGTCCACAGGATGGATAAAAAGCTAAAAATCGGCATCACCTGTTATCCGTCCCTCGGCGGGTCTGGCGTTGTCGCAACGGAGCTGGGCAAATTACTTGCCGAACAGGGGCATCAGGTTCATTTTATTGCCAACAGTATCCCGTTCAGACTGGGTACGTTCCAGAAAAATATTTTTTATCATGAAGTTGAAGTAAATGATTATTATGTTTTCCGTTACCCTCCGTATGACCTGTCACTGGCAACAAAGATGGCTCAGGTGGCTAAGTCACAGCAGCTGGATCTGCTGCATGTTCATTATGCCGTGCCGCACGCAGTATGTGCTTTTCTTGCGAAACAGATGGTAGGAGACGGTCTTAAAGTGGTTACCACCTTGCACGGAACGGATATTACGGTTCTGGCTCAGGATGAATCTCTGAAGGATCTGATCCGTCTAGCCATTAATGAAAGTGACGCGGTTACTGCCGTATCACAAGATTTGATTCGGGAAACGGTCGAATTGCTGGATATTCAGCGCCCAATCGATCTAACCTATAATTTCATTGACAAACGAATATATTATCCGCGGGATGCTGCCAGTCTGCGAAGAGACTTTGCTGCGCCCGACGAAAAAATATTAATGCACATCTCCAATTTCCGACCGGTGAAGAGAACTCAAGATGTGGTAGAGGTCTTCCGTCAGGTCCAGGAGCAGGTTCCTGCCAAACTGTTATTTGTTGGTGAAGGACCAGATTTGCCGAAGATGCAATGGAAAATTAATGATCTCGGCTTGAATGATAAAGTTCATTTCCTTGGCAAACAGGATGACATTGCTCAGGTCATTTCCATGGCAGACGTGTTGATGCTTCCATCGGAGAAGGAGAGTTTCGGACTTGTGGCGCTCGAAGCAATGGCTTGTGGCGTACCGACGATCGGTTCACAGGCCGGGGGAATTCCGGAACTGGTCTTACATGGTAAAACGGGGTATTTATCCGCGATCGGGGATACACAATCCATGGCCGAGAACACCATCCGTTTGTTGACGGACGATCGTTTGGCTGCGGAGTTCAGGGAAGCATGTCTTCAGCGTGCGCATCACGACTTTTGCAATGATGCTATCCGGCATGAATACGAACAGATTTATTACCGGGTGTTGGGAAGGGAAGTTCCGAATCTGAAGCCGGTTTGTGGTTAATCATTTCTTTGACGAAATCATACTGTGCATACCACAACAGGCAAGAGAAGAGGTGATATGTGGTGGTTCAATGGACACAGGTAGATCATGAAATGGCAATGCAAAGTGAGAATGTACTCACAACATTAAACAAACATGGCTACAAGGCATATTGGGTAGGTGGTTGCGTTCGTGACGAATTGCTGGGACGAGTTGTAGACGATATGGATATCACGACATCTGCTTCTCCTGAGCAAGTCATGGAACTGTTTGACGATTGTATTCCTACAGGTCTGCAACACGGTACGGTTACCGTTCGTTCAGGCGGTTATTACTTTGAAGTGACCACATTTCGAACAGAATCCGAATATCAGGATAACCGCAGACCTGCTACGGTTCAATTTGTTCAGGATATCAAGGAAGATTTACAGCGGCGCGACTTCACGATGAACGCTCTAGCCATGGACGTCACTGGGACAATCGTTGACCCTTTCGGTGGGCAGGCAGATATCAAGGAAGAGCGAGTCAGATGTGTAGGTTCTGCGATGGAACGATTTGGTGAAGATGCACTGCGCATGCTCCGCTGTGTTCGGTTTGCTTCCGTATTTGATTTCAAAATTGCCCATAACACGTGGAAAGGTCTTGTAAGGCAGAAAGACCTGCTTCAACATATAGCAATGGAACGGGTACGTACCGAGATGGTAAAAATGATGTCTGGACCGCATCCTTTAAGAGGGTTGGAGCTGTTATACAGAAGTGATTCCCTTGCGCATATCAAAGCGCCGGTAAGCTCGACCCGATTTAACAAGATGTTGTTATCCAATCTGGAACAATTGTCAGGTCAGCATGTGTTGCTTCGTTGGTCACTCATCCTGATTGCTGGCGGTTATAGCAAGGATGAAGCAGATGTATTATTACGTCAGTGGACATTCTCCAATGAACATCGTTCTCGAATAACAGGGGTTCTTCAGGTGGAACAGTTGATTCATACTTCCGTTCAGGAGCAGAAGGATATGGTCAGTCTTCGTTCCGATTGGATCGTTACTGTTCTGGCTTGTGGCGTTCAGGCGGCGGATGATTGGCTTCGAATACAGTCTACATTGCCAGCAGGATGGCGGAATCAGTCCGAACAGGCAGAAATGCAGGTTGTTTTGGTTCAAGAGCTTGCAGGCGAATGGAGTCAATCGATCCCTGTGCATGACTTGAAAGAGCTGGATATCACAGGGGAACAAGTGTTACAAATGGTACAGCGCAAAGGCGGACCTTGGCTGGGTCAACTGATGAAACATTTGTTACGAGAAACAGCGATTGGAACGATAGAGAATCAGCATGCAGCACTAAGTGCAGAAGTGAAGCGGGTGGTTCAAGATGACCAAACATGAAGATCTGTTACATATGTTATTAAATGCAGAAGGACGATTCGTATCGGGTGAAGAGATCAGCCGTAATCTGTCCATCAGTCGGACCGCTGTGTGGAAACATGTGAACAAGTTGCGAGACATGGGTTATGAGTTTGAAGCCGTATCCCGCAAAGGATACCGTCTGGTAACGAAGCCGGATAGCATTGACGCTACTGCCCTCCAATTGGCACTGGATACAACCGTATTTGGCCGTAAGGCTGTTTTGTTGACTTCGACCCTGACTACGCAAGGGGATGTTCTCAAGCTAGCTGAGCAAGGGCAGGCAGAAGGTGCTGTGGTCGTTGCGGAAGAACAAACAGGAGGAAGAGGACGTTTTGGTCGACAGTGGTTCTCTCCTCCGGGTAAAGGAATCTGGATGAGTGTTCTGTTACGCCCTGATCTACCACTTCAGCACACGCCGCAGCTAACTTTATTAACAGGAGTGGCTGTATGTCGTGCCGTTCGAGCTTGTTCAGGAGCTGATGCAGGCATCAAATGGCCAAATGATCTGTTGATTGATGGACGCAAGGTATGTGGCATATTGCTTGAATCCACGGTGGAAGATCATGAAGTCAGATACTGTATTGCAGGTATAGGTGTTGACGTGAATTTTGATCCAGAGGATTATCCGGAAGATCTTACAACTATAGCTACTTCGCTCAAGATGGAGACGGGTCAACCCGTTGATCGCACCAAACTAACGGCTGCCATTTTGACGGAGCTTGAACAGTTGTATTATTTGTATCAAAAAGAAGGATTCGGCGTGATCTCAGCACTATGGGAGGCCCTGTCCGTATCGATGAATCGAGAGATTACTGTGACGAATCCTCATGGTGTCATTGAAGGGAAGGCCATCGGTCTTGACCCTTCTGGAGCACTTATCGTGGAGAAGCGCGATGGAGAACATACACTAATCATCTCTGGTGAGATTTCCTGGAAATCATAAACAATTTGTCGAATTTTCACTGGTAAAATGAACATAAGACGTGAAGTTTGAGCAGAACTTTGGTATACTGTGTTCGTGAGGCGATATCGGCTAATGCAGACCGAATTGCACTCCCGTAACAGTAACCTTTGTTCTGCTTGAATGGTTTTATATAAGCAGACCGCAGTGCAAGAATGAAATACGTTTAAGTGAGTTGTTGGATTCTGCTCTGAGCCGAAGAGGACCGAGACAGAAGGGACGATCGCAAGTGACTCTTTTTTGACTTTTCGGGACTTTTTAGTGGAAAACTAAAAGGTTTTTTTTGTTGCGTTTATTTGAAAAGAAGAAAGGAGCCATGAGAGAAAATGGCGAACAAACAAGCGTTGAATATTGTGAAAATGAAAAAATATAAGCAGGATGGCGTGCCACTTACCATGATCACGGCTTATGATTATCCAACAGCGCTCCTCGCAGAGGAAGCAGGTATCGATCTGATCCTGGTTGGTGACTCACTTGGTAATGTAGTACTGGGTTATAATTCGACGCTTCCGGTAACCATCGACGACATGGTGTACCACACACGTTCCGTAGTGCGCGGTGCTGAGAAGACGTTTATTGTGGCTGATATGCCTTTTATGACTTATCATGGCAGCGTGGATGAGACGCTTAAGGGTGTACGTCGACTGATGCAAGAGGGGCATGCCCATGCGGTTAAAATGGAAGGCGGAGTTGAGATAGCAGACACCGTCAGAGCAGTCGTGCAAGCAGGCGTGCCTGTTCTTGGACATATAGGACTTACACCTCAATCGGTTAATCAGATTGGTGGTTACCGTATTCAGGGCAAGGATGCAGCGGATGCAAAACGTCTGATGGACGAAGCCAAAGCCTTGGAAGCTGCAGGCGCGTTTGGCATTGTGCTTGAACTGGTTACGGAAGAAGTTGCACGGGCGATCTCGGAGGAACTGTCCATCCCTACTATAGGAATTGGAGCAGGACGAGGCTGTGATGGTCAGGTACTGGTATTCCATGATGTTGTTCAATACGCCTCTCCGTATACGCCCAAACGTTTTGTCAAAACCTATGGAGATGTGGGTACATTAATCAGAACCAGTATCGAAGCTTACGTAAAAGAAGTGAAAGATCGTTCGTTCCCGGCCGAAGAGCATGTATTCAATGCTGCGGATGGTGTTCTGGATCAACTGTACGGCGGACAACGCAAGGAAAAGGTGGGGAATAACTCATGAAAGTATTACGG
Organism: Paenibacillus sp. FSL L8-0435; assembly: GCF_037965655.1. Taxonomy (NCBI): domain Bacteria; kingdom Bacillati; phylum Bacillota; class Bacilli; order Caryophanales; family Paenibacillaceae; genus Paenibacillus; species Paenibacillus sp. FSL L8-0435. Next base: position 4,463,797 of record NZ_CP150185.1, on the reverse strand, counting down.
ACAATCGCAGAGTTAAGACAGGAACTAAGCTTGAAGCGTCAAGCGATTCGGTCCAGTGCGTCCGTTGTAGGTCTGGTACCAACAATGGGTTATCTTCATCAAGGTCATGCAAGCTTGATGCAGGCAGCCAGACAACAGAGCGATATCGTGGTATTAACCATATTTGTTAATCCAATTCAATTTGGACCTAATGAAGATTTTGACAGCTATCCGCGGGATGAAGCCAGAGATGTGGAGACAGCACGTTCACAAGGAGTGGATATCGTATTTATTCCCTCTGTTGAAGAGATGTATCCACAGGCAACGCAAACGACGGTATCTGTCTCCAAACTGACGGAGCGCCTATGTGGCGCTTCCCGTCCGGGGCATTTTGACGGGGTAACGACCGTAGTCTCCAAACTGTTTAACATTGTACAGCCACAGCGTGCATTTTTTGGAATGAAAGATGCTCAGCAGGTTGCGGTCATTCAACAGATGGTGAATGATTTGAATATGCCTGTAGAAATTGTACCTTGTCCGATTGTTCGCGAAGAGGATGGTCTTGCCCTCAGTTCACGTAATGTCTATCTTAACGCAGAACAGCGTAATCAGGCTTTAGTTCTGTCGAAGGCACTGTGTGCAGCTCAAGAAGCGGCAGATAAAGGTGTAGCTATAAACGCCGCAGATATCCGTCGTATTCTGCGCGAGCAGATTGCAAGTTCACCGCTTGCTGTTATCGACTACGCCGAGATTCAGGCTTTTCCAAGTCTGGAGCCGCTCGCAGATCAGGAAGAAGTTCAAGGACGTGACGATCTGCTCATCGCACTTGCGGTGAAATTTGGAAAAACAAGATTGATTGACAATATAAGGTTGCAAAAATCGGAGGTACTGTCCCATGTTTAGAACACTGATGAAATCCAAAATCCACCGGGCTACGGTAACGGAAGCCAATTTGAACTATGTGGGTAGCATTACCATAGATGAAGACTTGATGGAAACATCCGACTTGATGGAAAACGAAAAAGTGCAAATTGTGAACAACAACAATGGTGCACGTCTGGAAACTTATGTGATTCCAGGGCCGCGCGGAAGCGGGGTCATATGTCTTAACGGCGCAGCTGCACGTCTGGTGCAGCCTGGAGATAACGTCATTATCATTTCTTACGCCATGATGTCGCAAGAAGAGGCAAATACTCACAAACCAACCGTTGTATTTGTAGATGGACAGAATAAACCTGTACAAACGATGAAACAGGAAGTCCACGCAACAATTATGTAATCGACTGGTAAGGAGAATGAAATCGGACCTTGAAGCAAAAAATGAGTACAGGTCACTGCACTAATCCATTTTTTCAAGGGTGGGGATGCATCGATGTTCCAGCATGTTTTCGCAGAAATGAACGACATGTTAGATGAAATTATCAAGAGCTATCCTTCCGCTGAAGGCCTGAACAAACAGGAATTGCTGCAAAAGTGGAATTTGCTTAAGCGGATGAGTGACGGAATGCTGGATGAATGGCTGATGTTTGAAGAAAAGATGAGCCAGGTGAGGGAGCGGGAGATGGATAAGCCTGCTTCCCTTGAACCGGAACAGGAAGCTGTTACCGCTCTGCCTGAACTCCATCTGGAATGTTTCAGTCGAGGTCAGGGCTATTTCAAATTACAGATGTATCCGCAGGCGATCATGCAGTTCTCCCGGGTTGTGACCGACCATCCGGAGAGTGCATTGACTCGTTTTTACCTGGCGCTCGCGTATCTGAATCTGGAACAAATGGCGGAAGCCGGGACACATTTGCAGCAGATCATGTATCTTAAGGGTTCGCCTCGCTTAAAAGGGCTTGTATGTAACGCCCTGGGCTGTATTCAAGCCAAGCTTGCGAATCCCGAAGCTGCATGTTCACTCTTTGCACAGGCCCTTCAGTATGACCCGACATTGACCGAACCACTGTACAACATGGAAGCTTGCAGGTTGAACAGGGGAAAATTGCAATATGCTAATCAGCTGACGACCCTTCATTAAGCGGGAATTCGGCGACAAAAAACGGTGTTCCCTCCTTTGGCATAGCGGCGGGGACACCGCTTTTTTGTCAGTTAATTTTCAAATCCCCTTTTTTTTGCTATGCTGTAACATAGACTGGAATGGAAGGGACCGTACATTGCAATGAAATTTGCCGTATTGGATTTCGAAACAACCGGCACGCAGTCCGACGGTGAGATTATACAGGCCGGACTTGCCATCATAGATCATGACTACAGCATAACTCAAATATATAGTTCTTATGTGAACCCTGGTGTACCGATTCCCCCGTTTATTTCGGGGTTAACGGGTATTACCGATGAAGATGTGGCGGACGCTCCTTCACTCGAAGAGATGATGATGGAGATGGTTCCGCTGCTTAATGATGTGGTGCTTGTTGGACACAACGTCGCTTTTGATTTTCACTTTTTGCAGAATGCTCTCGACCGTTGCGGTTATTTGCCGTTCACTGGCCGCATTCTGGACACGATTGATTTTCTGAAGATTACATTCCCATCACTGGGTTCTTATCAACTCGGTTATGTGTCTTCCGAATTTGGATTTCAACATGACCGCCCTCACCAGGCAGACAGTGATGCACTGGCGACAGCCTATGTGCTTCTCAAGTGTCTGGATGAGTTAAAGGAATTACCGCTCATAACGATTCAGCGCCTCAGTGACCTGTTTGCACCAGAAGACAGTGACTTGGGTTGGTTCTTGGACGGAATGCGCAGTGAGAAGGAAGCAGAGCCGATTCAGGATCTGGACGGACATACCTATTATCGTCAGCTTGCTCTTAATGTAAGTGATTGGACCGATATTGGTGCACCACGCGATGAGCGGGAGGCTAACCCCCTTGATGGTGTAAGCTTCGAACAGTTTATGGACCAGGTTCGGGAGAACCTGAAGGATACACTGGATCATTACGAAGAGCGTGAAGCGCAGACTCAGATGTTCAGCAGTGTAAGGCAAGCCCTGGATGAAGAGAAACATCTCTTGATCGAAGCAGGAACAGGCACTGGTAAATCTCTGGGTTATCTCTTGCCTGCTATTTACGAAAGTGTGAAGCAAGAACAGAAAGTTATGGTTAGCACGCATACAATCAATCTGCAGGAGCAATTGAGAGAGCGAGACATTCCGATGCTGACCCAAGTGGTTCCGTTCCCGTTTAAAGCTGCTGTCTTCAAAGGGCGTGGACATTACCTGTGCCTGCGCAAATTTGAACACAAAATCAATAAACGTGAATTCGCCACACCTAAAGAGGATTATTTCACAGCAGCTCAGATGATTGTCTGGCTTACGCAGACCGAAACCGGAGATGATGAGGAGCTTAACCTTAGCGGACGCGGAGGGGACTTCTGGGAGACCGTACAGAGTGAATCCGAATCATGTCTGGGAAGATCCTGTCCATGGTTCCGCAAATGTTTCTACCATCGTGCCAAACATGAAGCAGGGTTGTCTGATATCGTAATCACCAATCACTCCAAATTATTTACGGATGTGAAAGCCGCGCATCAGCTGCTGCCAGCCTATGAGAGTCTTGTGATCGATGAGGCACATCATCTGGAGGATGTCGCTGGTAAACATCTTGGAATGCATATGAAATATTTCACCTTGGTTCATACACTGACCCGCCTATTTAAAGACAGTCGTAATGGTCAGCTGCCTATGCTTCGTTCCCAGTTATCCGGGCATGAAAATTCAGTGCAATGGGGCTCCATGGTGGATCAGATGTTCCCGCTGGCTGTTGAGGTCAAGGAACTGTGGGATCGTATGAGCGATGCCTTGTTCGGTCTGTTGCCTGAACGAAGTGATGCTTCACCGGGAGAGACGGGGCAATTTTCACTGCGTCTGAAAGCATCTCAGAAACCGGCAAAATGGGAGGAGCTGCAGGATCTGGAGAACCAGATCTATGTGACTCTGGGTGATTTGGTTCGCAAAGGGGACAAATTGCTGCTTGAGGTGAAAGAGGATCAGGATGATTATCAATCGGATAGTCTGATCACGGACATTACAGGATTGTTGAAAGATCTGACCACATTGAAGGAGAATCTTCGTTTCTTCATGCGCATGGATGATGCCAAAACGGTATACTGGATGGAAGCTAGCGGCCAGTTCCGCAGTAAATCTCTCCAGCTGTATGCCGTACCTGTAGATGTCAGTGCACAGCTTAAGGATTTGTTTTTTGACAAAAAGAAAAGTGTTGTGCTTACATCGGCTACGCTCTCTGTGGATAAGTCATTCCAGTTCATGATTGAACAGCTTGGCTTGCAGGAAGCTTCCGAGAATAATCGGCTGTTAACGTCGATGCTGCCATCACCTTTCAACTATCGCGATCAGGCACTTCTGGTGATTCCGCGTGATTTCCCGAGTGTGAAGGGAAGTGTGGGTGATGCGCACTTTGTTAATATGCTGGTGCAATCACTCGCAGAGACGGCAATTGCTACGCGTGGACGCATGATGGTTCTGTTTACTTCATACAAGATGCTGCGACAGGTCTATGATCCGCTGAAGGAGGCACTGTCTGGTAACGACATCTCGTTGCTTGGGCAAGGCGTTGACAGTGGAAGTCGTTCCAAATTGACTCGCAGGTTCCAAGATGCCAAAGCAACGGTACTTTTGGGCACAAGCAGCTTCTGGGAGGGTGTAGATATCCCGGGAGAGGCCCTAACCTGTCTCGCTATTGTTCGACTGCCTTTCCAGCCACCGAATCATCCGTTGGTGGAAGCCAAGAGTGAGCTGCTTCAGGAACAGAAGAAAAATCCGTTCATGAAACTGTCCGTGCCGCAAGCGGTCATTCGTTTCAAACAGGGATTTGGCCGGTTGGTGCGTACAGCGAAGGACAGAGGAATTGTCATTGTTTATGATACACGGGTGATTGAAGCGTACTATGGTAAATTCTTTTTATATTCATTACCTGGTCCCAAAATGGAACACATGCTCACGGAGCAGATGGTTCCACGAATTACCGAGTGGTTGGAAAAACCTGCTAATGAACAAAAATAATGGTTGTTTTGTTCGTTACATCATTGCATGACACTATTGTTTGGCGTTAAACTTTATTAGATATTTCCGTATCCGATTAAAGCAGTTGCACGTAAGAACTTATAACCTAAATTACAAGGAGCATTCTGTATAAAATGTCACGTTTATCTTTGAGTTTATACAGAATGCTCATCTTTTCATCTATTATTTTATCGTGGCCTTGGTAAGGGGGAGCAAGAATGAAATCGGATAAAATTTCGGAAGCGGTGGTACGACGTCTGCCTGTATACTTGCGTTATTTGAACGAGTTGCATCAGCGTGAGGTGGCTACTGTTTCTTCTCAAGAGCTTGGACAGAGGCTGGATCTGAATCCGGCCCAAATTCGTAAAGACCTGGCTTACTTCGGTGATTTTGGTCGTAAAGGGATCGGGTATGATGTATCCTATCTGATCGAGAAAATTCGTCACATTCTCAAGATCGATCAGCAAATTAATGTAGCTCTGGTAGGCGCGGGTAATCTAGGTCAAGCCTTGTCCAACTACAACGCATATCTGAAAGACAACATGAAGATTGTTGCTGTATTTGATGCATATGGACCGAAGATTGGTAGTCAAATCAACAGTTTGACGGTAAAACCAATGGATGAATTGACGGAAGCGGTTAAAACGGATAACATCCGCATCGGAATTATCACGGTTCCGGATACGGAAGCCCAAAATGTAGCCGATCAGCTTATTGAATCCGGAATCGAAGCGATCCTTAATTTTGCACCAACAATTCTAAAAACACCGCCGCATATCCGCATTCACCATGCTGACTTTACAACGGATCTGCTTAGTTTGGCCTATTACTTGGAGACTGGAAAGGACGACGAGGAAGATGACAACAAATAGATGGGTAATCCACAACGGCAAATTTGCCGTTAATGAAGGCGGCACAACATGGAACGTGGTCCAAGGATACATGGTTGTTGAGAATGACAAGATTGTGCATATTGGTGAGACATTGCCGGATGAAGACAAAAATAGTACCAAGGTAGATGGAAAAGGACTGTTCTTCCTGCCGGGTCTGATCAATACGCATGGTCATGCAGCGATGTCGTTGCTCAGAGGGCACGGAGACGATCTTGCATTGCAAGTATGGTTGCAGGAAAAAATGTGGCCGATGGAAGCGAAAATGACTTCAGAAGATGTATATTGGGGAACCTCGCTATCGGTGCTTGAAATGTTGAAAGGCGGAACTACAGCTTTCCTGGACATGTATGATCACATGGATCAAGTGGCCAAAGTTGTGGAGCAATCCGGCGTTAGAGCAGCACTGGCACGTGGTGTAATCGGGCTGTGCTCGAAAGAAGAGCAATTGCGGAAGCTGGAGGAGTCGGCAGCGTTTGCACGTGAGTGGAATGGACAGGCAGATGGTCGTATTACAACCGTAATCTCGCCACATGCCCCATATACATGCCCTCCTGACTACATAGAGAAGCTTGTACAGGTCGCGAATGACCTAAACCTTCCTCTCCATACACATATGTCTGAAACGCTTCGTGAGGTGGAGCAGAACGTGGCTGATTATGGACTGCGTCCTGTGGCACATCTAGAGAAACTGGGATTTTTCTCCCGTCCATCCCTGGTTGCACATGCGGTGCATCTGAATGATGAAGAGATTGAGATTCTGGCCCGTCATGATGTGGCTGTATCCCATAACCCGGGAAGTAACCTGAAACTCGCTTCCGGTGTTGCGCGGGTACCTGCGATGCTGAAAGCAGGAGTTACCGTGTCACTCGGAACAGACGGACCAGCAAGCAACAACAACCTGGATATGTTCGAGGAAATGAGACTGGCTGCATTGATCCACAAAGGTGTATCTGGTGACCCGACGGCAGTACCGGCAGGCGAAGCGTTACTACTCGGAACGTTATATGGTGCCAAATCCATCTTCTTGAACAATACCGGAGCGCTTCAGGTCGGCATGAAGGCTGATTTTATCGCCCTTGATATTGAACAGGCACATTTCTATCCACATACAGACCTGATCTCACATACGATCTACTCGGCTTCTGCCAAAGATGTTGAGCACGTATGGGTGGATGGAAAACAAGTGGTGAAACATGGCGAATGTCTGACGCTGGATGAAGAACGTATTTTGCGTGAGTCTCAATTGGCATTTGATGGTCTGCTTGCTCGTTAATTGCAGGACAGCATCATAGGGAAAGGAAGTTCGGCTTTTGAAGAAAAAAAAGAAGTGGATATGGATTTCGCTACTTGCACTGGTTCTGATTCTGTTTGGACTTCAGCGTTATTACGTCTATGTCACGCAGGACCAGCGCAAGGAAGAAGCGCTCGCTATAGAGGCAGCACAGAAGCAACTGGGCATTACATCCTATGATGAATTGCGCAAGTACATCTGGGGAGACAAAGAAGGCTCTGACAATATCTACTGGACCCTGATCGGCAAAAATAAGGATAACCAGGATGTTATGGTCTGGGTTAAATTCGATGCAAACAATCAACCGGCTAAGGGTGCAAACGCTGTACACAGTGAGCTGCTGCAGAATGGCATGTCCGAAGCGCAGATCCGCAATCGCTTCAGTTCTGAAGTTCCTGCCGGTGAGATTAAGCGAATCATGCCCGGAGTTGTGAATGGAATATATGTGTGGCAAGTGTATTATAAAGACGGTACGCATAACCACTATCGCTTTTATCGTTTTAGCAACGGAGAACAGGTGGACCTGGTCTACACCCTCCCGAACAGCTAGAACAAATAGAGTGACATAACTAGAGAATTTAAAGAAATGAAAGAACCGGCAGACGGATATCCGACTGAACCGGTTCTTTGTGTTGTCTGTAAACATTTTTGATTTAAATAGTTAAAATTAATAATTTATTCATATTTTCGCCTTCGAAATTGTATATACGATGTGATATACTCAGATATGTACTCAAAGTTACATTCAAAACAAATAAACCTGTCGAAATTATCGCAGGAGTCAATGTGCACATATTCGTATATACCAATAAGCCAGTAGGTTAGGCCAAAATCTGGGAGGGGTAATTCACTTGAAGCTAAAAGTATTGCCTATTGCTTTAACTGCCGTCATTTCAGCCGTTGTGTTGTTTGGAGGTTGGTTTGTATATCGTCAGGTGGCCGTGCAGAATCCGATTGAAAAGATGGTTACCCAGTACGATGGAGTCAATGACGTTCAATTAACTATTAACCGCAATGACGTACAATTGAAACTGGATCTGCAACCTGATGTTGATTTGGGCAGACTGGTACAATATATTCACAAAGAAGGACAGACGGTGATTGGTTCACGCTCGTTAAAGCTGGATGTTGTGGATCATTCCAACGAGGCGCTTGAGAACTGGTGGGGTGATGCCATGTTTACCGTAGCCCAGGCGATGGAGAACAAGCAGTACACCGAAATTACACCAACGTTGTCGAAGATGGCGACGAACGGGATTAAAGTGAATACAGCTATGGATGACAACAATGTATATGTCAGTCTCAGTGACGGAGATGCTAGCAAGTTTATAATTCTGCCGCGTGTGCCCGGTCAGATAGGAGTGTGGCCTAATGCCTAAATGGACAAAAGAAGTTGCCATCGGATTTTTTCCTGTGTTGATTATTTTCCTTGCGTTTACTGGTGTTAATATTGTTCCGATTCTTATTGCGGCGGCGGTTGTCGGTGGTCTGCTGTTCATGATGCAAATGCGTGGCGGGATTACAGTAGGCGCTGCACAGGAACGTAAACGTAAGAAAAAAGGACCTTCCAAGCTTACTTTTGAAGAAATTGGCGGACAGGACAGTGCCAAGCAGGAATTGCGTGAAGCGCTTGACTTTCTGATCAAACATGAAGAAATCCGGAAGTTCGGGATTCGCCCGTTAAAAGGGATCTTGCTGACGGGCCCTCCAGGGACAGGGAAAACGTTGATGGCGAAGGCTGCTGCACATTACACCGATTCTATTTTTGTAGCAGCATCGGGTAGTGAATTCGTGGAAATGTATGTTGGTGTGGGTGCCAGCAGAATTCGGGATTTGTTCAAGGACGCGAGAACCCGTGCCACCAAGGAAAATAAGGAAAACGCTATTATCTTTATCGATGAAATCGATGTCATCGGGGGGAAACGTGAGGGTGGTCAACAGCGTGAATATGATCAGACTCTGAATCAGCTCCTGACGGAAATGGATGGAATCTATTCTTCCGATACGCCAAGAATTCTGGTTATCGCTGCAACGAACCGTAAAGAGATGCTGGATAGCGCCCTAACGCGACCGGGACGTTTTGACCGTCACATTCAAGTGGACTTGCCTGACAAAAAGGGCAGAAAGCATATTCTGGAACTGCATGCGGTGAACAAACCTCTGTTGAAGGAAGTTAATCTGGAGAAAACAGCGGAAGAATCATATGGTTTCTCTGGTGCACAACTCGAAAGTGTGATGAACGAAGCGGCAATATACGCCATGCGGGATGGGCTGTTGAACATCGAACAGCGGCACTTGTCTCTGGCTATTGATAAAGTCATGATGGGTGAAAAGACAGACCGTGAGTCCAGTGTGGAAGAGAAGAAAAGGGTCGCTATTCATGAGTTGGGACATGCCATTATGGCTGAACTTGTTCGTCCAGGCAGTGTTAGTCAGGTGGCACTCAGTCCGCGTGGTCAGGCGCTGGGATATGTCCGTCATAACCCGCAACAGGAACAGTTCCTATATACGAAGCGCTTCCTGGAAGAGCAGATCATGATTGCACTCGGAGGAGCAGCTGCGGAGGAAATGTACTACGGTGGTCGTTCCACAGGTTCACGCAATGACTTCGATCAGGCAACCAATGTTGTGCAGACGATGATGGCTTCCGGATTGACTTCACTTGGGATTGTGAACATGGATATGGTGACAACCGAGGAACTGATGAGAGAGAATAAATTAATTCTGCAAGAACTGATGGAACAGACGAAGCGGTTGCTTGAAGAACAACGGACAATTTTCGACAATTCACTCGACATCTTGATTCGTGAGGAAGTTTTGTCTGGCGAACAATTTCGTTGTCAATTTCGTGACAGTGCCCTTCTACCAGCATAATTTATTTATGCTGGTTATTTTTTTTTACATTTCACTCGTGCTAAGATATTATTATATGTTGGGTCGAAATTTGTAATTTTCGGCGAACAGGGTACAATAGAGAAATAGAGAACCGAAAGGATGGAGCAGAACCATGTTTTTCAAAAAAATAGGAGTTGTCGGCGGCGGTACGATGGGACAAGGTATTTCCCAGATGCTCGCAGCCAAAGGACTTGATGTGCTTCTCGTGGAGCATACAACACAAAAGCTGGATCATGCATATGACATGATCGAAACCAATCTGGATAAACAACTGGAGAAATGGGCGATTACAAAAGCGGAGAAGAAATTGATTCTTTCCCGCATTACCAAGGTAGCTCATTTAGCTGAACTTGGAACTTGCGACATGGTCATTGAGACAATTTCAGAGGATCTGGATGCGAAAAAAGCAGTATTCAGCCAACTGGACCAAGTTTGTCCAAGCAATGTCATTCTGGCAAGTAATACATCCACGCTGAGTTTGACCGAGCTTGCAAGCTCGACCAAATATCCAGAGCGTGTTATTGGCATGCACTTTATTCACCCGGTATCCCGGGTTGATCTTGTAGAGATTATTCGTGGACTGAAAACTTCGGATACAACATTCGAAGAGACCAGACGTTTTGTTGAAGAAGTAGCGGACAAAAAAGGAGTCATGATTTATGAATCCCCTGGATTCGTAACTTCCCGTCTGATCTGCCTGCTGATTAACGAAGCGTTGCATGTATTGCAAGAAGGTGTTGCATCTGCTGAAGATATCGATGATGCAATGCGTATCGGATACAACTTCCAACATGGACCACTCGAAATGGCTGACCGTTTCGGATTGGATTCTGTTGAAGCTGCACTCGAAAGAATGTTCCGTGAATTCGGAGAATTGAAATATCGTCCTTCTACAGTCCTGAAGAAAATGGTGCGTGCAGGACACCTGGGTGCCAAAACAGGCGAAGGATTCTTCAAGTACGACAAGGATGGTGACCGACTGTGAAAGTACTCGTAATTAATGCGGGGAGTTCCTCGCTCAAATATCAACTGTATAATATGACTGACGAATCTGTACTGGCTAAAGGTTTGGTAGAACGGATCGGAATGGATTCCTCCATCCTGACACACAAACCGACAGGCCGTGAGGATGTTACAGAAGTTAGTGAGATTCTGGAGCATACAACAGCGATCCGTAAAGTCATTGATATTTTGACTCACAAAGAAAATGGTGTACTGGATTCTGTAAGTGAAATTCAAGCTGTTGGACACCGTGTTGTTCACGGTGGTGAAGCATTTAAAGAATCTGCATTGGTAGATGATGCTGCCAAAGCTGAAATTCGTCGTTTGTTCGACTTGGCTCCACTTCATAACCCTGCAGCAATGATGGGTATTCGTGCGGCTGAATTAAATATGCCTGGTGTGCCACAAGTTATGGTCTTCGATACAGCGTTCCATCAGACGATGCCTGAAAAAGCTTACCTGTATGCTATTCCGCGTGTACTTTACAAAAAATATAAAGTACGTCGCTACGGCGCACATGGTACTTCCCATGATTTCGTAAGCAAGGCAGCTGCTGAATATCTGGATCGTCCAGTGGAAGATCTGAAAATTATCACTTGTCACGTCGGTAACGGCGGTAGTGTAACAGCAGTTAAAGGTGGCGTATCCGTTGATACTTCGATGGGTATGACTCCGCTTGAAGGATTGATGATGGGAACGCGTTCTGGTGACCTTGACCCAGCCATCGTACCTTATGTAATGAACAAGGAAGAACTGAGCGTAAGTGAAGTGAACTCCATGTTGAACAAACACAGTGGATTGCTTGCGATCTCCGGAATCAGCAGTGACATGCGTGAGATTACGGAAGGTATGGAGAATGGCGATGCCAACTCCACGCTTGCTTTTGAAATGTACGAATACCGTCTGCGTAAATACATCGGCTCATATGCAGCTGCAATGAACGGTGTAGACGTGATCGTCTTTACGGCTGGTGTAGGTGAGAACTCCGTTGTACTTCGCCAAAAAGTATGTGAGCAACTCACTTATCTGGGTGTTGAACTGGATGAAGCGTTGAATGCCATTCGTTCTGGCGAACCACGCCGGATTACAACAGCGAACTCCAAAGTGGAAGTTCTCGTTGTGCCAACAAACGAAGAATTGGTAATTGCACGTGATACACACCGAATCGTATTGAATTCTCAGTAATCTAACTGTAAAGTAAATATAGAATGACAAGGAAGTGCAGGGGACAGGCATAAGCCTGCCCGCTGCATTTTCAAATTCAGGAACCAAGGGGAGATATGGGCATGAATACGAATTGTGTAATTCGTAATGTGAACGAGCATGTAGGCGAAACCGTAACAATCGGTGCCTGGATTAACAACAAACGTTCCAGCGGTAAAATTCAGTTTTTGCAGCTGCGTGATGGAACCGGATATATCCAAGGGGTTGTTGTAAAAAGTGAAGTTAGTGAAGAGATCTGGAACAATGCCAAGAGCCTGACCCAAGAAAGCTCTTTGTATGTTACAGGTATTATTCGTGAAGAACCTCGCAGTGCGTCCGGTTACGAGATGACTGTTACAGGGGTTGAGATTATTCACCTGACTGAAAACTATCCAATTACGCCTAAAGAGCATGGTGTTGATTTCTTGATGGATCATCGTCATCTGTGGCTTCGTTCCACGAAGCAGCGTGCTGTTATGGTGATTCGTGCAGAGATTATTCGCGCTGTTCAGCAGTTCTTTGATGGTAACGGATTCACACAAGTTGATCCTCCGATTTTGACACCATCGTCTGCGGAAGGAACAACGAACCTGTTCCACATCAAATACTTTGATGAAGATGCTTATCTGACACAAAGTGGTCAATTGTATATGGAAGCTGCAGCTATGGCGCTGGGCAAGGTATATTCCTTTGGTCCAACATTCCGCGCAGAGAAGTCCAAAACACGTCGTCACTTGATTGAGTTCTGGATGATTGAGCCGGAAATGGCATTTGTAGATCACGAGGAAAGTCTGCGTGTACAAGAGAAATTTATCGCTCATGTCGTTCAATCCGTGGTGAAAAACTGCCGTGCAGAACTGGAATCTATCGGTCGTGACGTATCCAAACTCGAAGGCATCGTAGCGCCATTCCCGCGTATTACGTATGATGAAGCTATTGAATTCCTGCATGGACAAGGCTTTGATATTCCTTGGGGAGAGGACTTTGGTGCACCGCACGAAACAGCAATTGCTGAGAAGTATAATACACCGGTCTTTATCACACATTACCCTGCTGGAATCAAGGCTTTCTATATGAAACCAGATCCAAATCGTCCTGAAGTTGTTCTCTGTGCGGATATGATTGCACCAGAAGGCTACGGAGAGATTATTGGCGGTTCGCAGCGTATCGATGATCCGGAATTGATGCAACAACGTTTTGAGGAGCACAATCTCTCGGATGAAGCTTACCAATGGTATCTGGATTTGCGAAAATACGGATCGGTTCCTCACTCCGGTTTCGGTCTGGGATTGGAGCGGACGGTAGCATGGATCTGTGGATTGGATCATGTACGTGAAACAATCGCATTCCCACGTATGCTCTATCGTCTGTACCCTTAATGTTTAACCGAGGAGCGTCTATGGAAGACACTACATCCAAAGCTTGGTTGGATGGAGCAGCTTATGGCATGACTTCGGGTACAGCCCATCTGCCGTATGCCTTGTTACGTTATTATCACCAGCTTGGCCTATCAGATGCAGAAGTTCTTCTTCTGATTCAACTGCTAGGGTTCCGTCAGGCAGAGTTCAATGAGTTTCCCACGCTTGAAGAGCTTGCGGCGCGCATGGGACTTGCACCTGAAGGCATTGCCAGAATGTTGCAACGTCTAATGAGGGATGGGTATATTGCTATTGACGAGCACCGTGACGAAGAACGGGACATCCAGTACGAGCGATATGATTTACATGGATTATATGCCAAGCTTGCAGCATGTACTGCTGAAGAAGTAGCCGCATTCCGTGCGGAGCAGCAGCGCAGCAATACAGCACGTCAAGATTCGAACAGTGTTCAAAAAGAAGAGGAAGAACGGAACATGTTCTCCATTTTCGAAAAAGAATTCGGACGTCCGCTCTCGCCAATGGAGTGTGAGACGATATCCGGCTGGTTGGATCAGGACCGTTATCAAGAGGAATTGATTCTCATGGCTCTGAAGGAAGCGGTGTTTGCAGGCAAAGTACATTTTCGGTATATCGATCGAATCCTGCTTGAGTGGAGTCGCAATCGTGTCAAGACCGTTCAAGACGCGAAGGCGTACACACAGCGGTTTCGTAATGGTGGACGTTAATTCCAGCGTAGACAGGGACAAGAAACAGGCCAGAAGTCATTCTGTGCCTGTTTTTTTTGGATTAAAGATTGGATGAGTGATCAGCAACATCAACCTTTCAGGCAATGATTTCATTTTGTTTTACAAAAATTTGATGGATCACGCAGGGGTTAACACACAAGCTGTCGTCTATAGTATTGGAGAGGAGGGGAGAGTTATTGATGAAGCGCGCGTAATCGAACAAATCCGTCAAGGAGATACATCCCAGATGCGTACTCTGATTGATAAGTATAGCCAGCATGTATACCATGTGGCCTATTCCGTACTCAGGAACGATCAGGAAGCACAGGATGCAGCTCAGGAGGCGTTCATACAGATGTATAAGTCTCTCCCCGACTACCGTTCTGAAGGTTTCAAAACGTGGTTAACCCGAATTGCCTTTCACAAAGCGATTGATGCCAAACGCAAGCTGGGCAGACGAGCTGCTGAGGATCCGGGTGGAGAAGAAAAAATAATCAATATGCCCGGACGGGATGAAGACGTTCTTACCCGTCTCGTTCGTGAAGAACGTCAGGATAAACTTCGCGAACGAATTAATCAGTTGCCTGCTCAGCATCGTGACATTATCACTGCGTATTATCTAAGCGAAAAAAATTATGAGCAGATTGCCAGTGATGCACAGGTGGCTGTGAAGACCGTGGAATCCCGCTTGTATCGTGCCCGGCAGTGGATTCGAAAACATTGGAAGGAGGATGAATGGCGTGAGTAAACAGGAGAAGTATACCGCTGCGCAATGGACTGATTATATTGAAGGCCATATGAGTGAAACTCAAGCGAACCAAATGGAACAGCTTCTGCTGGAAGATCCGGATGCGATGGACATATATTTGGAAGCGCTCGGTATCCATGGGGAACTGCCTCCGTTGTCTGACCCGGCAGGGTTTGCGGATTCAGTCATGCATCGGATTGAAGACATTCAATCCTCTAAGTCTCAACGTAAATCCCGCGCTGGACGAAACCGGCGCTGGCTTGAACATAAAGTGTTTCATTATGCGGTAGCAGCCTGTCTGACATTGATCTTCCTCTCATCTGGACTTTTTGACAAGGTAGCCCCTTATCACAAGTTCCAGGATGGCGACCACAGAGGGTCTTTCACCGAGAAATGGACGGAGACAGCCACTTCATGGCTGGATAACCTCAAGCCTAAACCATAAATGGTTTCGCATTGCCTGAAAAGAAAGGATGACGACTGTGCACTCAGATCGTAACAAATTACTCGCATTTCTATTAAACCTGATACCCGGTCTTGGTTTCATGTATTGGGGACGGGCTGCAAGAGCCGTGATTTATCCATTGCTTTTCTTCGGAACAGCTGTTGGTTCATTCATGTTAGCCATGGTCACTAATGAACAAGATTTATTGATTTTCGGTGCACTTTTTGCTGCTTTCTTCTGGGGGATCAGCATGCTGGATATGGTTATTGTTCTGCTCCGTACACCTTCTGCCCGAGAAGCACATTATAGGGGATACGGTGCGGCTTATGGAGCGCCTCCACACCAAGGGGCAGCCTACCAGGGAGCATACATGGGTCAGCAAGGGCCTATGGAGCAGATGAATGAAGATGAGCTGCATCAACATCCAGGTGGTGAATATGGCCATCCTGAGGGGCCCTATGGTCAACCCATGTACCAAAAAGGCAGTGAGGGTGAACGATTCTTCACTATTTTGCTCTCATTTGTTCCAGGATTGGGACATCTTCATCTGGGATTGTTGCATCGCGGGTTGTCCTTCCTGATGGCGTTCTTTGGTTCATTTGCCATGATGGTTTTTGTAGCTTCGATCACCAATGAATCGGTATTTTTGATGTTCCTACTCATACTGCCTGTAATATGGGTATACTGCATGTTTGACGCGGTACAGCATGTCCACCGTAAGCAGGCTGGTGAGATATTGCAGGATCGGACATTATTCGAAGAATTGGAGATGGGCAGAGTAGCCGGACGACGTAGCAAAGTGCTTGCAACGCTGCTATCTGCTTTTCCAGGTGCAGGTCATCTATATCTTGGATTGCAGAAAAGAGGCATGCAATTGATGTTCCTGTTCCTGGGCAGCATCTATGTTCTGGACCTGCTTCATTTATCGGTGTTTCTGTTCATGATTCCGTTGATCTGGTTCTACAGCTTCTTTGACGGGCTACAGTGCTCCAGTCGCTATGGACGCGAGCCTTTGGTTGATCAACCGATCTTCAAGGACTGGGCCCGCCATCAGCGTCTGATTGGATTCGGGATTGCCGCGCTGGGTCTATATTACCTGGCGATCCGTCTTGTCATTCCTCAGCTGAATGAACTCTTCCCTAATGCATTTATGACGTATGAGATACGTTCCTATTTAAATACCGTCATCGTATCCTTGCTGCTCATTTTTGGCGGTTTGAAACTGCTGTTTGGCAAGCAACGGGGGACGGGTATCCAAAGTGGTACTCATCGAAATGATGAGGGAGCAGACAGTCTCTTTTTATTCAAGGATCGGGATGATCGACTGTAGAGTGACCTAAAGATTATTTACACTGACACTACGATGACAGAGCAACCTTTCAATCGCTGTTATCCCACAACAAAAACACGCCAAGGGCTATGTATATCAGCCTCTGGCGTGTTTTTGGTTGTGCAGCTTTGATTTCGAATAAATGATTGCTATTTCGTAGCGCCCTTCAGCAGAAGTTGACGGTACATCACTTCGAACAGGAATTCGAACGCTTCCAGATGACGTTTCGCTTCAAAAGCATCTTTACCCCACGCATATATGCCGTGGTTCCGAAGTAAGATCCCTGGTACGTTGGCATCAAGTACACCTGGCACCAATTCAGCGATAGATGGAATATCTGCAAAGTTAGGAAGGACAGGTACACGAATCTCCGTATTTTCTTCCCAGATGTTGAAAGCCTTGATCAATTCAATACCTTGAATCGGTACGTGTCCATCTGCTCCAAAAAATTCGCTAATCAGGTTGTTAAACACGGTATGCACGTGGAATACAGCACCACAACCGGTCAAACGATAGATTTCACAGTGAATCAACGTTTCGGCACTTGGTTTCAACGTTGTTGTCTCAATCGCTTTGCCGTGTTTGTCCACAAAAAGGAAGTCTTCCGGTGTGCGAAGAGATTTGTCTTTGCCTGAGGCGGTAACCGCAAAATAAAATTGCTCCGGATCAAAGTCTCCTACACGCATCGACAGATTGCCACTTGTTCCAGGGAACCAGTTACGACCGGCAAACAACGCTTTAATATCAGCCAGTTCTTCCAGGACCTGACGTTTGTGTTCCAATGTAATCTTTTCAAAGCCCATCGTTTACAGCACTCCTTGTGTTTGCTTCTGTTTCATATCTTCGATGATATCGTAAAAGGTAACGAATGGCACATGGTCCACACCAAGTTCAATACATTTATCCGTCAAAATGGAGCGGGAGTAGACGAGATCGGCAATCTTTGCACCCTCAAAATCTGTCAGGCTGTCTCCAATAAGAATTCGATTATATTGACCTTCCGGGAAGGTACGAATCACTGTTGTTTTGCACATGCCGCAGCCATTCTCACAAGGAGGTTGACAGGGATTCGGCCATTCAATCTTAATGGTTTCACCCGAGAAGTCAGCTCCGTTGCAATAGACATGATCCTGCGGGATATGAAATGGTGCGAGTAACGGTTCAATGAAAAAGTCCATGCCACCACTGGTCACATTGAATTCGATCCCTTCGCTGCGAACGTAGTCAAGAAACTCGCTGAATCCTTCACGGATCCCCGCTTGTCCAAGCACGAATTCCACAATTTCTTCTTTCTGCGACGCAGGCAGAAGAGCAAACATAGCTCCAACACCTTCACGCAACGAGATGTTCTGCTCAATCGTATCTTTCATAATCGCTTCAATGCCCTCAGGCTTGAAATGTTTCATGATCGCTACGATGTTGTCCGAGAGGGTAATCGTACCATCAAAGTCACAGAAAATGACTGTTTTTTTATCACTTCTCATCGTTCGCCACCCCACAGGTCCAATGCGCTTTTCAGCTCAGGATGCTCGGTTGCATATTGCGCGAGTGGAATGGAACGCTGGGCTGCCTCAATCGCTTGCAGGAATGCACGTCCGCCTGCCTCAGTGCCCATCGGATGCCCATGTATACCGCCACCAGCATTAACGATGACATCTGTGCCAAAGTCGCGCAAAATAAGCGGTACAAGGCCTGGGTGTATACCGGCTGAAGGCACTGGCATACTGGTTCGTACTGGCAGATCAGCTGTCAGTAATTGCTCCGTGATCGCCATGTTTTCTTCCTTCGGCATCGTAACCGAACCATAAGGAGAAGGGAAGAGCACCAGATCGGCACCCGCAAGACGCATCAGCTGGCCAAGTACAACCGAAGCCGAGATGCCGTAA
Organism: Paenibacillus sp. FSL L8-0435; assembly: GCF_037965655.1. Lineage (NCBI taxonomy): Bacteria > Bacillati > Bacillota > Bacilli > Caryophanales > Paenibacillaceae > Paenibacillus > Paenibacillus sp. FSL L8-0435. The sequence goes on along the minus strand of NZ_CP150185.1, from coordinate 4,444,998 downwards.
TGGGGTGAAGGATACAGTGCACCTGCAAGAGCAGGGTGAGCCATAATCGGCACATTGATATCAGGATCACTGCTGAGTTCATGCAGGACATCATATCCGTATGACAATACGTTGAACAATAATGCATTTGCTCCAGCGCCAATGGCACGTTCAGCTTGTTGCTTCAGACGAGATGTAGGTCCTGTAAGATTGGTTGCATACAGAAGTTTCTTGCCGGTCTCCTTGCGTGCCTGTTCGGCAGCTTTCATGCAGACCTCGACTCTTTTTTCGATGGGTGTCAATTTATTCTCGAACAGAATTTCATCGTCCTTGATCAGATCAACGCCACCAAGAGCCTGACGAATAAATTGTTCACGCAGTTCGTCTGCATTTAGCCCAATAACTGACTTAAAGATACTCATTAACAGTGGACGATCATGCACACCAAGCAGATCACGAACACCATTCAGTCCAAACTTGGGTCCAGGGAATGCACTGAGGAAGCCATCCGAGAAACCAAGCTTTGTTAGTTTGATCCGGCCATCCATTGAGATTTTGCCAAAGACCGTCACGAGCAGGGCAGGGATATCACGGCTGAAGTTAACATCAGGATATCCAATGGTAATATCAGCGTAACGCTCACCCGCAGCCATTCCTTCAGCTTCATGGACTTCTACGCTGATGACTTCGCCCAGATGTTTCTGCATCGCTTCACGCTGGGCTTGTGGCAACTCCGTCCAGCTACCCACGGTCATGCCAATCGCGATGGACTGAGCTTTCTTGCGAAAGTCTGCATGATCATCATGCAGCCGATATGTGGCTGTACACATGTTATTCATTTTAAATCCCCTTCCAAAGCAGCTCCCATCTCCCGTGAGCGCTCTGCACAGCGGTTGACGGCTGCGATTACATTTTCAAAGAAATCTCCTTCGTCCAGCGTTTTCAGTGCTGCCTGGGTTGCCCCTCCCGGGGATGTCACATCACTACGAAGCTTCATCGGTTCCAAACCGGTTTGTTGTACCATTCGTGATGCGCCCAGCACCGTCTGAACAGTGAGATCACGAGATTGCTGGCTGGATAAACCACCACGAATACCTGCGGCAATCATGGCCTCCATTAAATAGTATACATAAGCAGGGCCGCTTCCGGAAATCCCTGTGAGCACTTCGAGTTTATCTTCAGGCACGATGGTCACGATACCAACCGCTTCAAACATGGTCATTACCGTACTGCGCTGATCATCCGTAATCTCCGCAGAGAAGGCAAGACCGGTTGCGCCAAGTCCGATGGTACTGGATGTGTTCGGCATGGTTCTGGCGATCGGTTGTTTACGACCGAGCAAGGAATGCATCGTGCGGATTGATAATCCGGCAATGACAGATACGATCAGTTGATCAGGTGATAACAGCGGACCCAGTTCGCGCAGTGCTGCGGCAGCATCTTTGGGTTTCATACAGAGTACAATGACTGGAGTGGAGGCAAGATGATCCAGAGATTGTGAAGCCGTTCCGGTATGTACTGCATAACGGGTGCTGAGCTCCTCCTGACGTTTCTGGTTGCTGCGGTTCAGCATCGTAATATCCTGAGGACGAACGACTAGGCGGGAGATCAGTCCGCGCACGATGGCTTCAGCCATCGCGCCTGCTCCGTGGAAAGTAATCTTCTGTTGTAGTAACGTCTGTTGCTCTTGACTCATATTTATCGTTCCTCCTATATAACTGGTGCTGGGATATTATTGACGAATCTGTCCATTGCCTGTAATCCGATATTTGGTTGATGTCAGTGCTGGTAGTCCCATCGGTCCACGAGCATGCAGTTTCTGAGTACTGATTCCGATTTCGGCTCCATAGCCAAATTCAAATCCGTCGGTGAAACGTGTGGACGCATTGTGATAGACGGCTGCTGCATCCACATCATGCATGAAGCGCTCTGCATGGGCTGTATCCCGGGTTACGATACACTCGGAATGTTTGGTTCCATAATGTGCGATGTGCTGCATCGCTTCGTCAAGGTTCTCGACCACCCGGATATTTAAAATGTAGTCGTTGTACTCGGTCGCATAGTCTTCCTCGGTTGCCTCAAGGGCAGAAGGAACAAGACGGCGCACCGTGTCGCAACCTTTCAAGACCACACTGGCCTCACGGAATTGCTCGGCAAGAGCAGGCAGATGCTCTTCCGCGTATGCGGCATGCAGCAGCAACGTTTCCATGGAGTTACATACGGATGGACGTTGTGCCTTGGCATTGATGGCAATTTCGGATGCCATAACTGGATCGGCTGATTCATCCACATAGGTATGGCAGATGCCAGCCCCGGTTTCGATGACAGGTACCGTTGCGTTGGCAACCACATTACGAATGAGGGAAGCTCCTCCGCGTGGAATGATAACGTCCAGCAGCCCGTTCAACTTGAGCATCTCATCTACGGAAGCACGATCTGCATCTTCAACCAGTTGCAAAGCATCAGCAGGCATGTCTGTCGTTGTGAGTGCCTGATGCAGCACCTCCACAATTTTACGATTGGAAGACAGGGCAGAGGAGCCGCCGCGCAGAAGCACCGCATTACCTGTTTTGAGACATAATCCGGCTGCATCCACGGTTACATTAGGTCGAGCTTCGTAGATGATACCGATCAGACCAATCGGCACTCTAAGTTTTTCAACATGCAATCCGTTAGGACGGGTAAATGTCTCCAATACTTCACCGACTGGATCAGGGAGATCCGCAATCTGACGTAATCCTTCAGCAATGCCAACAATGCGCTCTTTATTGAGGGCGAGTCGATCCAGCATGGATTCCGGCGTACCTTGTTCTCTGCCGCGTGCCAGATCTTCGGCGTTTGCCGTAATAATGGAATCTGTCTCCTTAATCAAAGCATTTGCCATGACACGCAGGGCTGTATTTTTCTGTTCTGTATTCAATCGGTTCAGCTGTGGAACCGCGGCTTGGGCCTTGATGGCTTTTTCTCTGACTTCACTCATCGTAATTCCTCCTCATATATATAAAGTTGAGTATTTCAACCACTATATAGCTTCATAGTTATTTTAACGTAATCCATTCGTCTCTATGAATAACTTCAAGTCTGTGGATGCTAGCGAGTTGTTTCATCACTTCGCCGCTGGGGAGTCCGGCAATGAGTCGAAGCTGGTCATCATCATAATTGACAATACCGCGACCGAGCAAGGTTTCATCCATGCCAATGACCTCTACGACGTCTCCGGCGTGGAACGTTCCCAGTACCCGCTTGACGCCTACAGGTAGAAGACTATGGCCCCCATGGACAAGTGCCTCTTCAGCACCATCATCCACAACGACTGTACCTAGCGGAGTAGACATGAAGCCGAGCCACTGCTTTTTACGGGATAACGAAGCGAGTCGTGTCTCAAAGTAAGTTCCTTTGCCCGTGCCATCAACCGCTTTCTGCATATCTCCGGGTTCTTTCACACTCCCCACAAATACGGGTACGCCTCCACGCGTAGCAACCTTGGCTGCATCGACTTTGGATCGCATGCCACCTGTGCCAACCGATGATCCTGAACCACCGGCAAAAGCGTAGATCTCAGCCGTGATTTCGGGGATACGGTCGTAACGTACGGCAGACGGATCTTTACGCGGATCTGCGGTGTACAGCCCGTTGGTGTCGGTAAGAATGATCAAATGCTGTGCCTTCACCAGGTTCGCAACCAATGCGGACAACAGATCGTTATCACCAAACTTCAATTCATCCACCGATACCGTATCATTCTCATTAAAAATCGGAATCACTCGCTGTTTAAGCAGCTCTTCTACGGTCATACCTGCATTCCCCATACGTTTACGACTGTGAAAGTCAGTACGGGTTAACAGAATTTGCGCCGTAGTAACGCGGTGCGCTGCAAAAGCCTGTTGATATGCCTGCATCAGTAATGCCTGCCCAACGGCCGCTGCAGCTTGTTTCTCATGCAGCAGTTTGGGCCGCTGAGGGTAACCGATCTCCCGGAATCCGGCCGCTACCGCTCCAGAGGTGACCAAGAGTACTTCATGACCCTGATCAGCCAATGCTGCAATTTCTCCGGCAAAAAAAGTGATCGAACTGCGATCCAGACCGCCTTCTTCCGTTGTAAGCGAGCTGCTTCCAATCTTAACTACAATACGTGAAGTCATGGTTTCACTTCCTTAAACATGATTAATAAGTGCTTCTGGAGCAGGCTTTAGCGGGTACAAAAAAAACTCCCGCCCTTTAGTTAAAAAGGACGAAAGTTTGTTACTTCCGCGGTACCACCTTTATTGATGATTAGATCATCCGGCTTCATGCCCTGTAACAGAAGGCACTGTCCTGTACGTAACAGGCCGCTCAGGGGTAGGTTTCAGAGAAGAGTCGCGGTAAATTCTTTCAGCAGGGTGGAATTTACTCTCTGGGCGCGACTGATATTCTCTTACTGGTCCCGTCATCACGTTTCGTTCAATATTTCTTATAACATACCATGGAAACTTAGCATATGCAAAGGGGTTATGGTCCTGTAAATTACTTGAATAAATTCAGCTTGCCAATCCGCTCCACAGCTTCGCGTAATCGGTTTTCATCACTTAGCAGTCCTGCGCGCACATAGCCTTCACCATGTGAGCCAAAACCAATACCTGGGGCTACGGCCACCTTGGCTTCTCGCAGTAACAAGTCTGCAAATGAAGCGGAGGTATAACCTGCAGGTACAGGCAACCAGCTGAAGAATGAACCTGCGGGTTTCGAAGCTTGCCATCCAATGGAGGAAAGAGCATCATAAAACGCATTGCGACGGGATTCGTAACGTGAAACCAACGAAGTAACACATTCCTGAGAGCCAGTAAGTGCTTCTGTTGCCGCAGCTTGAATTCCACCGAAAAGACTGACATAAATATGATCCTGAAGCAGATTGATTTTAGAGACAATCTCTGCATTACCAAGCGCGAATCCAACACGCCATCCAGCCATATTGTATGTTTTGGATAACGTATAGAACTCAATGCCCACTTCTTTGGCACCAGGGGCTTGCAGGAAACTTACGGGACGATGTCCGTCAAATCCAATCGCACCGTAAGCAAAGTCACTGGCAACGACGATTTGATTTTGAATGGCAAATTCAACCGTATCTTCGTAGAACGAAAGTGGAGCTGTTGCTGACGTTGGGTTGTTAGGATAGTTCAGGAACATCAGCTTGGCTTTCTCCCGATCTTCGGCTGTAACAGCTTCGTAATCCGGCAGGAATGCATTGGACTCGAGCAAAGGCATAAATGACATGTTTGCTTTGGCGAGTGCAACACCAGACCAGTAATCCGGGTAGCCCGGATCTGGTACAAGAACGGTGTCGCCGGGGTTAAGCAGTACCTGTGGTAACTGAACCAGGCCTGTTTTGCCCCCGAACAAAATGGCAACTTCAGTCTCGGGATCCAGATCAACGTTGTAATCTTCCTTATAACGTTTGGCGACAGCTTCCTTCAGGAAAGAGTATCCTCTAAAGGGTGAATATTTGTGGTAGAGGGGATTTTCAGCCGACTCTTGCAGTGTTTTCACAATATGAGGTGGTGTAGGTGTATCCGGGTTCCCCTGACCCAGGTTAATCACGTCATGTCCACTTGCGATTTCGCGATTTACATTTTGAACAAGGGTAGCAAAAAATTGCGTTGGCAGCTGTGTCATCACATCAGAAGTCGGTATCGTAAAAGCTGAACGAGCAGATGTATGGTCTGAATGGGTCATTATATTCATCACTCCGGTTATTAATAATGGCAAATAGTTCTCATTAATTTATCACGTCAATCCCGAGCTGTATAGAGGGAAATCCACTTGGTTATGCAGTAAATGGCAGTCAAGAGCGGTGTATTGTACAAAACTGAAAGTGCTCATTTAGTTTTGTCCATTGAGATGGGAGAGACCCTGATTTATGATAATATCCGATAATGATAATCAATATCATTAATTCATTGCACAACGCACATGATATAGGGGGAGAAATAGAAATGAAAAAGGGCATTCGAAATACGGCAGTATTATTTACGGTTACGTGGTTATCCATTTTGCTACTGGCTTGTGGAAATCAGGCTACAACACCTGCTGCTGGCGCAGATGATTCCAAAGCAGCCACAAAAACCACAGAGACCCAAACTGCAACGGAAGAGACGAACGAGGGCGAGACCCGCGTATTCAAAGATTGGACAGGCCATGAGGTTGAGGTTCCTGTAAATCCGAAGCGAGTTATCTATCATGGAGAAGTTACAGGGGATCTGCTTGCGCTTGGTGTTGTTCCTGTCGGCATACTTCGTCAAGAGGGAACCGTATTCGATGATCAGGTTGCTCAGTCAGAAGATGTAGGATTTCCGATCAGTGTGGAAAAGGCGTTAGACCTAAATCCCGATCTGATCATTTTCTCCAACAGTGACGAGGCTCAATATGATCAAATCGCAAAGGTTGCACCTACGGTTACATTTGATTCGTTTGGTTTAATAGAAGATCGCATGCGTATCCTTGGCGATTTGTTGAATAAAAAGCAAGAAGCGGAGGACTGGATTACAGCTCATCAAAAAGCGACGGAAGAGATGTGGACGCAACTTCATGAGAACGGATTAAAAGAAGGGGAGACAGCCTCGGTATTCACCATGTATCCCGGGAATCGTCTGTTTGTCATGGCGGGTGCAGGATTGCCACAGTTGTTATACGGAAAAGACGGGCTGAAGCCAACCGCGGAAATCCAGAAAGTATTGGATGAAGACATGGGATTCGTAGAGATTTCAACTGAAAAATTATCTGAATTTGCCGGTGATCGGATATTTATTCTGGATCCCGTGACCGACGATGCGAAACAATCCACTAAGGAATTGCTGGATAGTACAATCTGGAAGAACCTGCCTGCGGTGAAAGAAGGAAAAGTATATCGTTTTAATATCGTAAAAGCTTCTAGTGATGCCCTTTCCAGGGAGTGGCTGCTGCAAGAGCTGCCGAAACAGATGATCCAATAATTGGTGATGAGCTAGTAAGGCAACAGTAACACCTTTGAGGAATGCAGTTTTATAAAAGTAAAAGGAGCCTTCAACATTTCGTTGAACGCTCTTTTTTGCTGATTAAACTCATATCTGGATTATTAACAATTGCTCGCTTATAATCAGATCATACAGAATGATTGATAATTATTCTCATTTTAGAAAAACGAGGTGAACCGACATGCAGGCTTTGGATGCCGATGGGGGAACGTTGTTCTTTTCAGCATTCATGTTTCGGCTGGATCATCTGGTACGACGAATTGAACCACCTGAACAGGTGATGCTGGAAGTTGCTTGCGAGAAACATTCGTTCCTGATCTGCGAAGAAGGGGATGGGCGTTTATATATTGGACATGAACAGTTTCCGTTTACTACGGGATGTGTTTATCCGCTTTCTCCGGGAGAGGGGTACCAGATTGAACATCGTAATCACTCGGAATTGAAATATATCATGATGGATTTTGATGTTATTCATGTGTTGACGGGTGATCCGGAGCTCTTTACACGCCCTGTATTTGAGCACAGAAACCAATTGAATGGTTATCCCTATGCTCCGTTAAGTGGGCTGCTGGAGCAGATGTATGTCATTCGGAATTATAAAACAGATGCAGAATACAGTCATCTGAATGCACAGTTCCAAAAATGGATGGAGATGATCATTACCCGGTACACGTCTCCAAAGACGGAGCAGAGCATGGAAGCAAGGCTACACAGTACGATTCAGTATGTGGACGATCATTATGCTGAAGAAATCACTGTACAGAAACTGGCACGTCTTGCGGAAATCAGACCTGTACAGTATACGACCCTGTTCAGACAACTCACGGGTCACAAGCCGCTCGATTATGTGAATCATGTGCGTATTAAACATGCCAAGGAATGGCTTCGCAAATCGGATGAACCGCTTCGGGATATAGCAAGCCGCGTGGGCTTTAAGGACGAGTATTATTTCAGCAGGCGTTTTCGCCAAATGACCGGATTGTCTCCTCGTCAATATGACAGATCTATTCAGCAGCAGACGTTGGTACAAGATTGGTTAGGTCATGATGTGAATATTCCAGTAAATCCGGAGCGAATTATGTATTATGGAGATTCCGCCGGAGATCTGCTGATGCTGGGCATTCAGTTGCTGGGAGATCAGACATATGACGCGGTTGCTCCGGTTAATGTGGAAGCCGCTGTTATCATGAAGCCGGACTTGATTATTTTTGATAGCAGCAATGAACAGCAGTATGAACAACTTTCTCGGATTGCACCTACACTTGCTTACAATTCACATGCCATGTTGGACGAGCGAATGCGCTGTTTGGGCAATTGGTTTGGGAGACAACTTCAGGCTGAACAATGGCTAACCTCCTATGGGAAGCGTACTGAGCAGATGTGGGCGAAGATCCATACGGCGATTGAAGCAGGGGAAACGGCATCCGTATTTACATACCATCGGGGTGCACGATTATTTGTTATGGGCAATATCGGTCTGGCGCCTATGTTATATCATCCGATGGGATTCAGGCCAGTTACCAAAGTGAAGGAAGCACTTACGGCTGGCAGAGCCTATAAGGAAATTTCGGCTGAAGCAGTACGTCAGTATGCGGGAGATCATGTATTTGTCATGCTGCCTGAGGAAATCGTAGCCCGGCAGGCTACAGAGATGCTGATGAAAAGTCCCAGTTGGAAGGCTCTTCCGGCTGTGCAGAATGGACGGGTATACCCTGTGGAGGAGTCGATCTGGAATGTGGGTGACGCGCTGACGAGTGATCGATTGCTGACCCTGCTGCCTGAGTTATTATGTGGAAGTTCATAACGAAAACAGGCTTGCAGTCCTCAGTAAGATCAAGCTATGATAGCAGGTATTACGGTTCAGAGGAGTGCTTGTCATGACAGAAAAACAACAGGGAGAAATGCGTGTAGCCCTGATTCAGGGCGATATTCAGCTCGGAGACCCTGAGGCCAATCATAAACATATGCAGTCGTTGCTTGAACGTGCGGTAGAACAATATCCGGATCTGGGGCTGGCTGTGCTACCTGAGATGTGGAATACCGGCTACGCTTTGACGCAAATTCATGAACTCGCTGACCCGGAAGGCCAGAAATCACGGGAGTGGCTGTCTGCGTTTGCTCAAAAACATCAAATTTCCATCGTTGGCGGTTCAATCGCCGAGAAACGGGATGTTCAAATATACAATACAATGTACGCTTATAATCGTGAAGGAAAACAGGTAACACGATACGATAAATTACATTTGTTCCGTCTGATGGATGAGGAGAAATATCTACAGCCTGGTGCGGAACCAGAAATTTTTGAATTGGAGAACGGTCTTACAGCGGGTGCTTCGATCTGTTATGATATCCGATTTCCGGAACTTGCCCGCACACTTGCTTTGAATGGTGCCAAGGCATTGATCGTACCGGCCGAATGGCCGAACCCTCGTCTACACCACTGGCGTACGTTGCTTACGGCACGAGCGATTGAGAACCAGATGTATGTGATCGCCTGTAACCGCGTAGGTAAAGGGGGGGAGACCGAATTTTTCGGACACTCTCTCATCATTGATCCTTGGGGTGAGATTGTAGCTGAAGGTGGCGAAGGGGAAGAGATCGTGACCGGAATAATACGTCCATCTCTGGTGGATGAGGTACGTGGGCGTATTCCCGTATTTGAAGACCGTCGACCTGGCGTTTATTTTGGTGAAAAATAAAAAAGTGGAATAAAATTTTCATCGGAGCGTTTATTCTTCCAGGAGGCGGGTAATGATAACTATCCCGTCACCAAGGAGGATGATCAATCAATGGACAACCATGTGAAAGATACGCTCAGGAGACTGGAACAGGATAGCACAAGGGAAGATCACTTAAGGGCATTCTTAGAGAATGGAGCAGGAGGGCTATCACCCCCTGATTCAACTGTTCAGGACGAAGGCCGTGTCATGAATCAGCAAAACAGGCTGACAAGCGATCGTAATTTACGTAAATAAACCGCCAAACATGAATTTTTCTTATGTACGTTTCTACGTTAACATTATAAATTAGCATTGAAGCTAAACGATTTAACAAGCAACATTGTACTGTAACCAGATACTGTGATTGCAATGTAAGAACTCTATCCTGCGGATGCGGGAAACGAGTATATGACAAAGGCTTGGCCCATTTGGGTCAAGCCTTTGTTTTGGTTCAGTACCATATGTCTACATATCCATAGGTGCAATTCATTAGTCTCCTTGAGACAGTTCGGCCACGGTCTGTTGAAACGTATGGATGAATGCCTCGGCTGCCTTCGACAGCACTCTGCCTTGACGATAAGCCACAACAAGTGTTCTGCTGGGTGTTGGCTCAGCAAGTGGCACATACACAGGCACGAACTCACTACGCGGCGCACGGGCAATAAAGCGTGGAACCAGGGTAATGCCCATACCAGTGGCGACCAGCGACTGAACAGTTTCAATATTGGTGCTCTCAAACACAACTTGGGGATCAAAACCAGCCTGCTCACAGAGATCAAATGTAAGTTTGCGGAACCCTTGACCTTTTTTCAATACAACAAAGGGTTCATCCCGAAGTTCTTCAATTCGCACAGGAATCGGATACTCCGGATCTGCCCTGCGTGCCAAAGGGTGATTCGGGGGAACTGCCAGATCAATCTTTTCCTCTCCAATGGCAACGTAGGCGAGACTTGGCTCTTGTAAAGGAAGAGATAACAGACTGAGATCTGCTTTGCCGCTTGCTGTCAATTTCTCAAGCGTAAGACCGGAGTCCTCCAATAAGGTGACCTCAATCTCGGGATAAGCTTGTTGGAACGCTGGAAGCACATGTGGGAGCAAGTGTGAGCCCGTGATCGGCATGCTGCCTACAACGACTTTACCTTTGCGAAGCTGGGAGATGTCTGACATTTCCTGACGCAATAGCTCCATGGCATCTACGATCTTTTGGGCTTGCTCGACAAACGTAACACCCGCATGGGTTAACTCCACGGTACTTGTATTACGCTGAAATAGCAGGACTCCCAATTCTTTTTCCAATTTGGATAATTGCTGGCTTAATGAAGGCTGGGCAATATGCAGCTTCTCTGCTGCCCGGGAGAAATTGCGTTCGGCCGCAATTTGAAGCGTATATTGAAGTTGTCTGAATTCCATCGTCATTGGTCAGTCCTTTCGTTATGCCACCATTATATCATTACAGGTGAAGAAATCATTAATTTCGCTTAACCGCTTGCACTCCATCAGAAGAGTTGATATACTGATTTTGAAAACGCTTAATAAGAATCACTTACCCGGGTAAAACAAAATCAACGTTTTCATGCGTGCCAGTTTCAAATGTTAGTACGGAACCATTTCAAATGTTCATATTCTTTTTCGTTTATATAATTGAATAACATTCATCCAACGATGGCGTGTTACTGTTCGGCAGGCAAGACCTAGATTGGGTGGGAAGAGTTTCTCTTTTCCTACCCTTTTTAGGTCTTTTTTTGTTCCCATCAAGAAAAAAATGGCGGAGGTGCACCATGAATCACAAACAATTAGCCCAATCGATTATGGAACTGGTCGGTGGCAATGATAATATCAACACGTTAATTCATTGCTCTACCAGGCTCAGACTTACCCTGAAGAATCCGGATATGGCGAAGACCCAAGAAATTAAGAGCCTTGATGGTGTTATTGGCGCAGTGAATAGCGGCGGGCAATATCAGGTTATTATCGGTAATGACGTCGCGTACGTCTACAATGAACTTGCCAAGATGATGGATACTCGGCAATCAAACGAAACTCAGGAGAAACAAAAAGCGGATTATAGCCCCAAAGGACTGTTTAATACTTTTGCCAGTGTCATTGCAGGCATTTTCCAACCTATTATCCCAGCCATTGCTGCCTCGGGTATGCTTAAGGCACTGTTGTTACTGGCGACCGTGACCGGCCTGATGTCCAAAGAGAGCCAGACATATACCGTTTTGAGTGTCATGTCTGATGCTGCCTTTTACTTTCTTCCGATTCTACTGGCTTATTCCAGTGCAAATAGATTTAAAACCAACCCCTTTGTTGCCGTTCTGTTTGGTGGAATCATGTTACACCCGAATATGATTGGTCTGCTTGGTGGTGAAGATCCGGTGTCCTTTATTGGCATACCTGTTGCATCCGTTCAATATGCGACATCCGTAGTACCCATTATTTTAACGGTCTGGTTCATGTCTTACATTGAAAAGTTCGCGGACAAGATCTCACCAGGGCCGGTCAAAATTTTCCTTAAACCTTTGATTGTTATTCTCATTGTTGCTCCAGTTGCCCTGATTGTACTTGGACCTCTGGGGATGTATCTCGGAACGGGAATGTCCAACCTGATCTACTGGATTCAGGATAAGATTGGATGGTTGACCGTTGTCATTATGGCTATACTGATGCCTCTGATTGTCATGTTCGGTATGCATAAAGTATTTTATCCCATTATTTTCGCAGCCTTGGCTTCACCTGGATATGAAACACTGGTGCTGGTTGCGATGCTGGCATCCAATATGGCGCAGGGAGCAGGCGCACTGGCGGTGTCATTCAAAACCAAAGACATCAAGCTGAAACAAGTCGCTTTGTCTGCAGGAATTTCAGGTGTATTCGGTATCACGGAACCTGCTCTGTACGGTGTACATTTAAGGCTCAAGAAAACGCTGTTTGCCTGCATGATCGGCGCCGGAGTCGCTGGGTTGTTCGCAGGTATTGTGAATCTCAAGGCATATGCTGCCGTGGGTCCGGGGATTGCATCTATGCCTATGTTTATCAGTGAAGATCATATGAATATTATCTATGCGATCATTACCATGCTGATCTCTGCCATTGTCGCGTTTGTCGCCGTATATGTCATTGGATTTCAGGATGTTGTTCCAACAGCAGTGTCGATGGAAGGCAGTCCTACAAACCAAGCGAGAGGTGAATCTGAAATCCAGCCATCTACAGGGATCAAATCGAAAAAGATCGTTTTTGCTCCTTTGGAAGGTAAAGTTCTGCCATTAAGTGAGGTGAAGGACGAGGCATTCTCGCAAGAAGCCATGGGACAAGGTATGGCGATTCAGCCAAGTGTTGGCAAGGTGTTTGCACCGTTTGACGGTACCGTTGAGACGGTGTTCCGCACTAAACATTCCATCGGTCTGAGATCGGTAGAAGGGGTTGAACTTCTGATTCATGTCGGATTGGATACGGTGAAACTGAAAGGCCAGCATTTTGATGTAAAAGTGAACGAAGGAGAACAGATCTCTCATGGTCAGCTCCTGATCGAGTTTGATCTTGAAGCTATACAAGCCGCAGGTTATGACACGACGACCCCTGTAATTGTGACCAATTCCTCCGATTATCTGGAGGTACTGGGCAATGAATCTGCAGCGATGACGGGACCGGGAAAACCATTAATTACGGTGTTATAAACCGCTGAAATATGAATGAAAGGCAGGCAGCCTGATATGGAAGTCATAAAAATACTGAATTCGAGCATTGTTCTTGCCAGACGTGGTGAGGATGATAAGGAAATTATTGTGATGGGAAAGGGCATCGGCTACAGGAGCAAACCGGGAGATGTCGTGGGCGAGGATGAGATCGAGAAGATCTATGTCCTTGAAAATGAAACGATCTCTTCGGATCTCACCGCTCTGATGAAGGAAACGCCAAAAGAATATCTGATTCTGGCTGATGAAATCATCTCTCACGCCAAACATACATTGTCCCGCCATCTGAGTGATCATCTCTATGTCGCATTAACAGATCACCTGTATATGGCCATGAAGCGATTCAAGGACAATATGACGATCCAGAACCGAATGTTGTGGGAAGTGAAAAAGTTCTATCCGCAGGAGTTCAGTATCGGGTTGCATGGTCTGTCTCTCATTCAAAAACAGCTTGGACTCTCCCTGCCTGAGGAGGAAGCGGCGAATATTGCCTTTCATCTCGTTAATGCGCAGCAGAATGATGACAATATGAATCAGGTCATGATGATGACCAATACAGTTAAGGATGTACTCAATATTATCAAAATTCACTATCAAGTGGAGCTGGATACACATAGCATCAACTATTCACGCTTTTTGACCCATTTGCAGTTTTTTATTCAACGGCTTTTTGAGCATAAAACATTAAACACGCAGGATCATGAGCTCTTTGAGCAGATCGCGAATAAATACCCGCAGGAAGAAGCCTGCGTACTACTAATCAAGGATTATATTGAAGCCCGGTTTGAACATACGATCTCCAATGAAGAGATGATGTATTTGATTATTCATATCAATCGGGTCATGAGTCGCAATTGAGCAAGAATGAAAGAGTCACAGAGATAATCCAAGGAGGAATACACAATGACCAATACAACAAGAACATTTCCAGAAGATTTTCTATGGGGAGGAGCGATTGCTGCCAATCAGGCAGAAGGAGCGTGGAATGTGGATGGCAAAGGTCTGTCTACAGCCGACATTGCTATCTATCGAAAAGGTGTAGCCAAGAGTGAGTATAAAAAACATAATGCGATCAATGAAGAGCAGATCAAAACTGCGATGGAGTCTACCTCGGATAGAGAATACCCGAAACGCAGAGGCATTGATTTCTACCACCGTTACGAGGAGGATCTTGCCCTGTTTGGGGAGATGGGACTCAAAACGTTGCGACTATCCATAGCATGGACCCGAATTTTCCCTAATGGCAATGAAACTGAGCCGAATGAAGCCGGTTTGCAGTTCTATGACCGCGTTATTGATGGCATGCTGGAACAAGGGATTGAACCATTGATTACGTTGTCGCATTATGAGATGCCGATGTATCTGGTGAATCACTACGGTGGATGGACGGATCGGAAAGTCGTCGAGTATTTTGTTCACTTTTGCAAAACCGTGTTCAGCCGTTATAAGGACAAAGTGAAGTATTGGATTACATTTAATGAAATTGACAGCATTGTTCGTCATCCGTTTACGAGTGGTGGTATTGTTCCGGAGCGTTTCGAAAATGTGGAGCAGGCTGTATATCAGGGGTTACACCATCAATTTGTAGCGAGTGCGCTCGCAGTGAAATACTGTCATGAGATCATTCCCGGTTCCCAGATCGGATGTATGCTTACCAAACTGACAACATACGCTCATACATGTAATCCCGAAGACGTACTCGTTGCTTCCCGGGATAATCAATTCAATCTTATGTTTACGGATGTACAGGTACGTGGAGCGTATCCGTACTTTACAAAGAGATTTTTTGCCGAAAAAGGAATTAACCTGGATATGCTTGAGGGGGATGAAGAGATTCTGAAAGTGCACACTGTGGACTTTATCTCATTCAGTTATTATATGTCCCTGGTATCAAGTGTGGATGGCGACCGATTGGAGCAGGTGAGTGGCAATACAACTGGAGGGGTGAAGAACCCGTATCTGCAAACGAATGATTGGGGCTGGCAGATTGACCCGGTAGGTCTGCGCATCTCACTGAATGAACTGTATAGCCGTTATGAGGTGCCCTTGTTTATCGTTGAAAATGGGATTGGAGCGGTAGACACGATTGAAGCTGATGGCAGCATTCAGGATGATTATCGTATTGATTATTTCCGATCTCACATTGAACAGATGCATGAGGCGATTCTGGACGGTGTTGAACTGCTGGGCTATACCAGTTGGGGAGTGATTGATCTGATTAGTTATTCTTCTTCAGAGATGGAGAAACGATATGGTTTTATTTATGTAGATCAGGATAATGATGGCAATGGAACACTGGAGAGAAAACGCAAGAAGAGTTTCTATTGGTACAAAGATGTGATTGCGAATAACGGTTTGTAATACAGTAGTCGGACAAGTACTCTATAGAAGGCGTTGATATGATAATTTTCATTTTATAACAGAAACTAACAAAGCAGCTCTGGATTCAGGGCTGTTTTGTTATGATCTAGATAAAAAGCATTGACAGCGAAGCAGCGGAAACGTAGTATAAGACTTATCTGATAATGATAATTGTTATCAATTGAAACCTCTGCGATGAGCATTGGTTTATTTGTCTTTCTTACATTATAGGTTAAACCTATTACATCTATAGATATTATATCTTGGAACAATGAAGGACGGGGTGATATATTTATGTCATTCAAGAGCTTCACTTTTTAAAGAAAACAGAGGCTCTTCCAAGGACCGAACTTATAATGAGGTGAAAATGATGAGTAAAAAAACGATGTTTGAGAAAATTTGGGAAAATCACGTAATTCATCAAGAAGAAGGCAAACCAAGCATTCTGTATATCGATCTGCATCTGGTGCACGAAGTAACTTCTCCACAGGCATTTGAAGGTCTTCGTCTCAGCGGACGTAAAGTTCGTCGCCCTGAACTGACATTTGCAACAATGGACCACAACGTTCCAACGAAAGACCGTTTCAACATTACAGATCCTATCTCCAAACAACAGATTGATACACTTTCGCAAAACTGCCGTGATTTCGGCGTGAAATTGTATGATCTGGACACGATTGATCAAGGCGTTGTACACGTTATGGGACCTGAACTGGGTCTGACTCACCCGGGTAAAACGATTGTATGTGGTGACAGTCATACGTCCACACACGGTGCGTTTGGCGCACTGGCATTCGGAATCGGAACAAGTGAAGTTGAGCACGTTATGGCAACGCAATGTTTGCAACAAGCAAAAGCCAAAACGATGGAAGTTCGTTTTGTCGGCAAACGTAACCCGGGTGTAACGGCAAAAGACATGATCCTCGCAGTCATCGCCAAATACGGTACAGACTTTGCAACAGGTTATGTTATTGAGTACACAGGCGAATCCATCCGTGAGTTGAGCATGGAAGAGCGTATGACGGTCTGCAACATGTCCATCGAAGGTGGAGCAAGAGCAGGATTGATCGCGCCGGATGAAACAACATTTGAATATCTGCGTGGACGTGAATACGTACCAGCGGATGCGAAGTTTGATGAAGCGGTAGAGGGTTGGAAACAACTTGTAACAGATGAAGGTGCCGAGTTCGACCATGTGGTTGAAATCGATGTGGAGACATTGATTCCGCAAGTAACTTGGGGAACAAGCCCAGGTATGGGAACCGACATTTCTTCGAAAGTTCCTGTTCCGGCTGAATTGCCTACAGAAAACGAACGCAAAGCGGCTGAAAAAGCGCTTGAATATATGGGACTTGAACCGGGAACACCAATCGCCGAGATTCCAATTGACTATGTATTTATCGGTTCTTGCACCAATGGACGGATCGAAGATCTGCGTGCAGCAGCACAAGTGGCTAAAGGTCACACGGTATCCAGCCAAGTTACAGCAATTGTTGTACCAGGCTCAGGACGTGTTAAGATTCAGGCTGAACAAGAAGGTTTGGATAAAATCTTTACGGAAGCCGGATTTGAATGGCGTGATGCGGGATGCAGTATGTGTCTGGCGATGAACCCGGATGTGTTGAAGCCAGGACAACGTTGTGCTTCGACTTCCAACCGTAACTTTGAAGGACGCCAAGGACGTGGAGGACGTACGCACCTGGTATCTCCGGCAATGGCAGCAGCAGCAGCGGTTAAGGGTCACTTTGTGGACGTACGGGATTGGAATTTCAAAACAGAAGCAGCGATCTAATCTATAACAGACAGAAGGGAGAACGTTTAATATGGAAGAATTCAAAACATTACAAGGCATCGTTGCACCGGTAGACCGGGTCAATGTAGATACAGACGCAATCATTCCAAAACAGTTCCTGAAACGGATTGAACGTACCGGATTTGGACAATTTTTGTTCTATGAATGGCGTTTCGATGAAGAGGGCAACAATAATGCTTCCTTCGAAATGAACAAACCTCGTTATGAAGGGGCATCCATCCTGATCTCACGTGCCAACTTTGGCTGTGGATCTTCCCGTGAGCATGCGCCATGGGCGATTTTGGACTATGGATTCCGTTGTGTCATCGCTCCATCTTATGCAGACATCTTCTATAATAACTGCTTTAAGAACGGAATCTTGCCAATCAAGCTGTCAGAAGAGCAAGTTGAAGACTTGTTCCAACGTACAGCGACACATGAAGGCTATGAGATGAATGTAAATCTGGAAAACAAAACGATTACTGATGCATACGGACTGCATATCGATTTTGATCTGGATGAGCATCGTCGTCAATTCTTGTTGCAAGGATTGGACGATATCGGTCTGACTCTTCAACATGATGATGAAATCGCTGCTTACGAACAACGCCACGCGGCAAAACTGTTCGGTTAATCGTTAAAGTATCGCATAGCAGAAAGCTTCTGCCTCGCCAAAGGGACCTTGTTCCCATCGGTGAGACAGAAGCTTTTTGTAAATTTTAGAAGCTAATTTAGCTTAATAAGTTAGCTATACATAGAACTCTTAATCCTTCTTGGCCGAACACTTCAACAGGTACAATAACAGCCGACGAAATAGAGAATCTAAAAATCCATTACTGGAGGTAACTCCAAAGGGTCGTTTTTTGTATTCTGAAAATAGACATAGATATAACAAGCCAAATGTACGAAATTCACAAATGACCATACGATAAGCCATATGATTGGAGTTGATAGGGTAGTCCAGATGCCAAACCAAGGCAGCACACGTCCTCCGCCGATGAATGTAACCAATGGGAACAGAAACAAGAGAATTAAAATCGGGATTAGTCTACCAACCGTGATCAGAATCAATTTGCTAATCGTTAGGCGGGGGTTGTTCCGAAGTATGCGAAAATAGGCGTAGATGCCCCATGCAAGCGTAGCGATGATCAGCGCAATCATGATCGTTTCCATATTCCGACCGTTTAAAAAAGAGGTTTGGGGTTCCTGCCCCCTCATAATATCCGCTATCCCATCAATAAATGCCGAGTAATTCACATAAGCGTTTATACCAGAATTAAACATTACGGCAATGCCCATTTGCTCGTTCAAATAAACCAGTTCTTCTGACTTGTAAGTCCAGAAAATGCCGCTGTGGGAGATCGTTTGGCCGCTAGATGCATCTTGGTTTGCAAGCCAGCCCATGCCGTACGGACCGATCGCTCCTGAGGCATGATATTGTTTCATCAGCACAGGGGAAACGAGGCGGCCATTATATTGGGAAAGCATCCATAGGGACATGTCCTCTGCGGTTGAAACGATGCCGGCGGGGCCCTCAATGAACCAAAGCGGTTCGGATTGACTTATAGCGCGTCCCAAACTCAGGTAATGTCCTAGCGGGATAGTATTATTCTCATAGAATTGCTGCGTCGTGCTGACACTGAAGGTATGATTCATTCCTAGCGGTTCAAAAATATGTTTTTTCAGATAATCCGAAAAGCGCTCTCCGCTAACACTTTCCACGAGGTTCGCCAGCAGCACGTAATTGGGATTATGATAGCTGTAGGCTGTTCCGGGGATATGAGCAAGTTGAACCGTGTTTAATAATTGGTTCGCTTCAGCCAGCGATTGGAATTGCGGAGTCTTTGTCATATCGGGATTTATCTTGTCATTGAGACCACTCGTCTGATTCAGTAAATGACGAACCGTGATATCAAGAACGCGGGGGTCCTGTGGAGAAAGCTCTGGAAAATAGGAAGCGTAAGTAGCATCCAAGTTGATCCGACTCTTGTCCACTAGCTGCAGAACAGCCAATGCAGTAAAGGACTTGCTTAGTGAAGCAATGGGAAAAGGGGTGTTGCCCGTAACCTTCTTGCCGTCCGCGAATGTCCCGTAGCCTTTTGCGTAAAAGACCTCATCGTTATTGGCAATTGCTAGTGAAGCAGCCTTAATGTGATTGGCCTTCATGCTCCGATTCATATATTCGTCAATCTCCTGCAGAACTTCTGTCCTGTCTCTGGCTTCATTGGCGGATAAGGGGGACGCCCACGCGGTACATAACAACAAGCAGCTAATGGTGATATACATTCTTTTTTTCAGTTTTAGCATGTTAACACTCCTTGAATTCAAGATAAGGAGATGTTATCAGATCATTTTCAACTATTTATCAACTTGGGTCCCAATACTTGCCGTCACGCTTCCGCCACCGTTAGGACTGTTTGCAATCCGAAGACTACCTTCATGTTTTTCGCAAAACACCTTGCAAACGTAAAGGCCCAGCCCGCGATGTTCGCTCGCATCCCATACTTCGTCTCGGTAAAAAGGGAGAATAGCCTTACTCAGGGCTTCGTTAGAGAAACCAGGACCGTCCTCGGAGACGGTAATCTTCATAATGCCCCCCTGCACGTCATAGTGAACGTTTAATTGACTGGCTGCGTATCTTGCCCCATTAGCCACTATATTCTCGAAAATCTGCATGACGAAATAGGGATCTACATGTACTGAGGCATTATCATTTTCCACGGAAGAGACGAAACGTATACCGTACTGTTTCGCGATTTGTTCAGCGCTGCCGTCCAGCAAAACCGTCAATGAGATCGTATCCATCGATTGGATGTTCAACGGCACATCCTCCAGCCTCTGAATGGAGTTCATGGCCTCTGTATAACTCTCCAGACGCAAGATGTGAAGGTTCATGGTATGGATCAGGTCCAGCACCTTTTCTTCCGACAACTTCTTCTCGGGAAGATAGGTGGCGAGAAGCTCGGCGTTTCCTTTTAACACGGACAGGGGTGTTCTCAGATCATGGGCAAAAATAGCATTGATCTGCTTGCGCTCTTCAACCGAACGCCAAAGTGTCTTAAGGTTTTTTTCCAATTGTGAGCGCATGTTTTCAAATAGCGCGATCAGCTCACCCATCTCATCCTGGCTGTCATAGGAAATGCGGAAGTCTAGATCGTTGGCCGAAATGTTTTCGGATGCTCGTTTTAATAGCTCCAGCGGACGTTTTAGCTTCCATTTGTAAAATAGAACGGCCATGGTGACAATTCCAGTCGCTACGGTGAGCAGAACCGCCGTGACGAGGGAGGGCATCACCCAATCCGTTTCTCCGAAACGTAGCCGCAGCTTCTCCGCCCAAGCAAACTCCATAGTTATAACGGCCAGCACGGCAACGAGTGTGACCACACACAACAGCATAAAAGAGTGCAGTAAGGACAATCGCTTTAAAAACAGGAGTCTAGTCATGAACTTGGCCATTTGTAGCCTACTCCCCAAACGGTCTCGATTTGATTATCACAGCCGTATTCCTTTAATTTGTAGCGAATTCGCCGGATATGCTCTGCGATGACGTTACTGTCGCCTTGCTCGTCCATGCCCCATATCTTTTCGTATATGCGTTCCTTTCCAAACACCATATCAGGATGCGTGGACAGCAATTCGACAATATCAAACTCTTTTTTGGGCAGTGAAATTCGCTTATCCAGGTAGTAGAGCTCCCTGGCCGTATAATCAATGACCAATTCATTGCTAAACCTTACCGAAGATTTAGTTTGGATTCGTTGTTCCCTGCGTATATGTGCTTCGACCCTGGCGCCCAACTCGCGAATGCTGAAAGGTTTCAGAATATAGTCATCACCTCCGGCACGAAATCCCGCTATTTTATCAGCATCTTCGATTCGGGCCGTTAAAAATAAGATCGGGCAAGAGACGAAGTCCCGAATTTTCTCACATAATTGAAGGCCGTTCTGTTCAGGCATGTTGATATCTAACAAAACGAGATCGGGCTGTTTTTCCACTTTCCGCAGCGCTTCCCGGCTGTCCTTGGCCGTCATCACGGAATATCCGTTAATTTCAAAATAATCAGTCAGTAGCTTTCGAAGATCTGCTTCATCGTCCACAATCAGTATTTTAGGCATCAAGGCTCAATCTCCTGTATTCAAGTATTTGAACTCAGCATAGCAAAAATGGATGAGGAATGTAATTTCCATATGATTTTGGGAACTGGACTAATGAAGAAAGTAAGCTTTTCGCCACTCTGTTTCCGACTAAATATGACAACGTTGTAACCGGATGATCAGACAATATCTGATAAACTGATTAGTAGATTATGGAAGGTTACATATTGTCATTGATGTTACGCTGCAGAGAGTCAGGTCGGATGTTCAAAAGACAAAAAGAATGGTGGATGAGGTATGAAAAAATGGTCGGCAGCAGTCGTTTTTCTTCTGTTCCTATGTTTATTCCCAGTCTTGGCCCATGCAGACACCACTCCCTCGATTGTACTCGACGGTGTAACCATTAACCAGCAGACGGGTGCACCTGCAGAGAATATCGGGAAAACGGTCATGGTTCCAATTCGAATTGTATCCGAGAACCTGGGTTATAAGGTGAAGTGGGAGAAGGAAACTCAGTCAGTCCAGGTTCAAAAAGGAAACAGCATGATTCAAATGACGGCTGGCAAAGATGCAGCTACAGTGAATGGAAACGTGGTGAACTTGGATTCGCCCCCACTGATCAAACAGGGAACTACGCTTGTTCCGTTACGCTTTGTTGGGGAAGGCATGGGTCTGCGTGTTGGCTGGGACAATGGAACCAAGACAGTAAGCCTATTTAGTATTCCTCCCGTAGTTGAAACGGAAGGTGACAGTGACCCCGTCGAGGCACCTGTCCCGGATGGTTTGACAGAACTTCAAGGCATCAGCTTCAGCGGAGATCGCTTGATTGTAGCAACCAACGGTAATATTAGCCCCAAAGTATCCAGTATTGGTGGGCCAGACCGAATTATTGTTGATCTGCCTTCAGCGACATTCTCTCAGGAATTCATTCAGGGACAAGCCTCTAACCCGGATGGCAGTGGACAGATTCCCGTTACGGATTCATCAATAGTTTCCAAAGTCCGGTATGCAATGTTCAGTAAATCGCCTTCTACCGTGCGTGTCGTTCTGGATCTGAATCAGACGGCTACAGCCAAATGGTCTGTTGGAGAGAACAATGTCTTGCTCGTTGACCTGACCGCCACGAGTGGAGAACCGACAAGTCAACCGGCAGTACCTACGAATGATGGTAAAACGATTGTGGTCATTGATCCTGGACATGGTGGTCGTCAATCGGGTGCAGTGAGTTTGTCAGGAGCTTATGAGAAGGATTTCAATCTGGCTGTAGGACTGAAGGTACAGGCGATCCTTCAAAAATACCCAAATATTCAAACAGTCATTACACGCCAGGATGATACAGAACTTTCGCTCAAACAGCGTGTGGATATTGCCGAATTGAATCAGGCAGATGTTTTTGTATCCATTCATGGAAACAAATTCACTACACCGGTACCAAACGGCATTGAAACGCTCTACAGTCGTAAAGAAAGCAAGACTTTGGCTGACACCCTTCACAAATATGTGTTGCCGGTAACAGGACTCAAGGATCGTGGGGTCAAAACGGCTAGTCTGCATGTGACGCGTGAAACAACCATGCCTGCTGTGTTACTTGAACTTGGTTTTTTAAGTAACCCTACAGATGAAGCAGTCATGCTCACGGAAGAATACCAGGACAAATGTGCACAGGCAATTGTGGACGGAATTGTTGAATTTTTGGGACTGTAAATTGAATTGTGCGCAAATATGAAGGTTAGGGTAGTGCGTTGTTTAGAGATGTATATTTGATAAATAAGGAAAAAAGAAGACATTAAAATGTAAAAAAAGCTTGATCTGACAACGTTTTTTTTCTGTTATGTTGGAATATATTCGCAACTTTTGAGAGCGAGGGGCGTCTAATAGGTGTCTGGTAATGCCCAAGCGGTCAGTCGGAGTTGGAAAATGACAACATGCGGCAAAAAAATATGAGAATGGTAGGGGTGAAGGATGAAGAAGTTCGGTTTTTTGGTACTGTTATTTGTCTTTGGGCTCGTATTCCCGGGCTATAGTCACGCAGCAACAGACACGAAAATTATCCTAGACGGAAAAGAAATCGTACAGCCATCGGATACAAAAGCGGAAATTATCAACAGCAAGGTGATGGTTCCGATCCGGGTTGTGTCTGAAAATCTTGGGTATAGCGTGGAGTGGAAGCAGCAAACGCAAACGGTGACTATTAGCAAAGACAACACTGCCATGCAGATGATTGTTGGACAGAAGACGGCAACGGTGAACGGCAGTAACGTAAACCTGGATGCCCCGCCACTCGTGAAAAATGGTACTACGCTCGTACCTCTCCGATTTATTGGTGAGGAAATGGGTCTTAAGGTGGGTTGGAACAATACCACGAAGACGGTAACATTAGTTACCCAGAATTCAGGTTCCGGAAACGGGACAACCACACCTCCGAACTCTGGCAATGAAGGCGGAGGATCGGATCAAGAAGGTCTTGTACTGGTGAACGGCATCAGCTTCAGCGACAACCGCTTCATGATTGCAACAAGCGGAAGTACGAAGCCGAACGTCTTCACGATGACAGGACCAGATCGAATCGTTATAGACTTGCCGAATACCGCATTTGCTGATTCGTTCAGTGAAGGACAGGCTTTAGACAGCAACCAGAATGGACAACTCGTCGTTAGCGGTTATCCGGATGTGTCGAAGATTCGTTACTCGTTATACAGCAACAGTCCATCTACAATTCGTTTTGTAATCGATCTGTCCAGTTCAAAAGGGTACAGTGTGCAAAATGATTCCGGACTGGTTATGATTAACCTCGACAATCAAAGTGGTACACCTGCTCCTCCGGTTGGTAATAATGGCAAAAAAGTTGTCGTTATCGATGCAGGTCACGGAGATCATGATCCTGGGGCAATCGGTGTAACTGGTAAACGTGAAAAAGACTTCAATCTGGCAATGGCTCTGAAAGTGGAAGCCTTGTTGAAAAAAGAATCCAAAATTGACGTTGTGTTAACGCGCAGCGATGATACATTTTTGGCATTGAAAGAACGTGTGAAGATTGCACAAGACATAAAAGCGGATATTTTCATCTCTATTCATGCTAACAGTGGCCCTGCTGCTGCGAACGGTGTAGAGACATTCTATACACGCTCCAACAGCAAAGCACTTGCTACAGTGATGCACAAGTATCTTTTACAGTCTTCCGGACTGAAAGATCGTGGAGTGAAAACGGCAAGTCTCCATGTGACCCGTGAAACGACAATGCCAGCAGTTCTGCTGGAAGGTGGATTCCTTAGCAATAAGAGCGACGAAGCAGCCCTGTTCACGGAGAGTTTTCAGAACAGTGTTGCCAAAGGGATTGTTGCAGGAATCAAGGAGTATCTGGGAATTAAATAAGGGACAAGCCCTTATGTTGAGGAGGCGGAGTTAGAATGAACAAGAAAATATGGATTGCAGCCTTGCTGGTAACGGTTATGGCAGTTGCTGCTGGATGTGGAAGCAAGCCAACAGCTGCTCCGAATCAGACGCAAGGCGCAGGAACTGAAAACAATGTAACCGAGGTTGAAGGTGAAACAATTACCGAACCGGTAACTGCTGAGCCTGAAGAGAATACAACGCCTACAGAATCCACGGAGGAAGGCAGCTCAGAGGAAGCGACTACAACTACTCCGCCAAGCGAAACGTCTACGGAGAAGCCGGCAACTTCCGAAAGTAATGAAAAGAAAACGATCACTGTATTCTATACGGATGAAGAAGAACTGGAGTTGCACAAAGCTTCGGCAGAGATTTCATACGCATCAGATGATGCCAAATATAAAGCTGCCTTTGAATCACTGCAACAGAGCAAAGACGCTAAACTTGTTCCGCTGTGGTCTAAAGAAATTGAATTGAAGTCTGTTCAGTTCAAGGATGGCGCTCTTACGCTGGATATTCATATGCCAGATACGGCACGTCTTGGAGCAGGTGGAGAGTCTTATGCACTGGATGCTCTAAAACAAACGTTCTTCCAGTTTGATGAAGTAAAATCACTTGATTTACTGGTGGATGGTCAGCAGACGGAGAGTCTGATGGGCCATGTGGATCTTGAACATCCAATGACAAGATCCGAATAGGCTGTACAGCATGCTGTTGTACCGTGAATCCACGGAATATGGGTCGTTTTACATGAGAGAGGGGAATCATAGGTGACTTTTAAATATAACAATCCATCACACTCTAAAAAAGTAGTATCAGCCGTGCTTGCAGGCATGATGGCCCTTAGCGCCGGCGGAGCTGCCATGGCAGCAGAATCAACAGAAACGGGGCAGGGTCAGACTGCTGCAATAACAAATACGGCTGCACCAACTGGTTTGTTCAGTGACATCAAGGTCGGATACTGGGCTGAAAAACACGTCTACAAACTGGCATATCAAGGTATTCTTCTCGGTAACAACGGCCTGTTCCGTCCAGGAGATGCGGTAACACAGCAAGAAGCTGTAACGATGGCAATCCGTTTTATGAATCAAGAGGGCCAGTTGAATACCGACACGGCTGCGGCATTACCGACAAACATGGAAGTGGGAAATTATTTCAAGCCATATGTCGCGCTGGCACTTCAACTGGGACTGATTGACAAGACGGAAGAATCAACGGTGGATGTATCCAAGACCTCCTGGGGTCAAAAACCGGCTTCACGGGAATGGATTACCAAATTGTTAATCCGTTCATTGGACAAGGATGCTGAAGCGAAGGCACAAAACAATCAATCTACCGGATTTGCTGATAATGCAAGTATTTCCGAAAGTGGTAAAGGTTATGTTAATCTGGCTGTTAGCCTGGATCTGGCCAAAGGTGTGGAAGGCAACAAATTCAATCCAACCGGTTCCGTAACCCGTGCTCAACTGGCTACCTTCTTCAGTCGTGGTGAATCGTTAACGGATACAGCGTACCCGAACACATCCACGGGTTATGTGACAGGATTGAAAGATGGGCAGATCACGCTGGTTGTGGACGGCAAAGCCGTTAACTTCGCAGTGAACAGCAGTACACCTTACTTTACGAAAGACAGTGAAACTCGTGTTTCCTCCACAGATGTGAAGCTATATACGAAAGTTATGGTTGTAGGTTCTGCAGGTGTGGCTTCCTATGTGGAAGTTGTTGATGCTACACCGCAGGTGGAAAGTGTTGAAGGTACATTTGCACGTTCATTGTCTGGTAATAAAATTGGTATCTTTGTGGGCGAGAATTACGAAACGTACAGTTATGATGAGGCAACTGCATTCATCGATCAGAATGGTAATGCAATCAAACTATCCGATATTACGGCAGATAGCATCATCGAAGTACTGCGTGAGACGTTCTCGACTGACAAAAAAACAGTTGCTATTCGTGTGAAATCCGGCATTGTTAACAAGAGTGACAATGGCGTAGTTGCTGAAGTATCCACTTCTGGCAAAACGATCAAACTTGTCAATGCAGCGGGTGCAACAGAGCAGTTTGCATACAATGACAATCTGCTTATCACATATCAAAACCGTATCATGTCAGTAGCTGATCTTAAAGCCGGCAGTGCCGTGAAATACACTGTAAAGGACAGTGTTCTGCAAACTATCGCATTGTCTCAAGGTGTGGAGCAATCTGTGCGCGGAACATTGGTTGAGATCGGTGGCAACCAGTCCACGTTAACGTTCAAACGTGAAGGGGGTTCCCTTGAGGCGAAACTGCTGACTGAAAAGCCGGAAGTCATTATCAATGGCATTCAGGATGCAACGCTGAATGATCTCATCACGGATGCAACGAACGGGGATCAGGTGGAGTTGACATTGAACTCTGACGACCAGGTAACGCGTATTCAGGTGATTGGACGTCAAATGGAACCTATGAACGGAGTAAAGGTTGTATCTTACAACAGCAAAACAAAGGTACTTACCGTGTTGGACACCAACAAGAAACCGTTTGTATTTACATTGGATGAGAAAACCAAACTGGACTACAATACGACCAAACCTACACTCGCTGGTCTGGAGTCGATTTTAAATGATGGCCGCAAATTGGATCTGACCTATGTGGGAACACGTGCGTTGTCCGTTAAAGTGATTTACAAGTACGAAGGTACGATCAGCAACATTGACACATCGGGCAGAAAAATCAGTTTGTTGTCTGGTAATCAGACGATTACAGTGCCTTATACTACCGCACCTACGGTTGAGATCTATAACAAATCGGGCGCAAGTCTGGGAGATTTGAAGATTGGTGACAAAGTGACTGTAACGCTTGGGGCAAATCAGGATGTAGTGCAGAAGGTTGCACTGAACACTGTGGCTCAATTCGAAGTGGTTGCCTTGGAAGCAAATAGTCGTATTCGCGTAAAATCCGATCTGTTGACAAGTCAGTTCTACGTGGATCAAGCGGTACTGACAGGAGAGAGTGGTCAGACGATCACACCTTCACAACTGACAGCAGGCAACCTGATTAATGTAACGTTTGAAGGAGCTGCGCCAAAAGCGGTTCAAGTCGTGAAGCGTACGCTGGCTGAAGTTACAGCGGTGGATGCTTCATCTGTAACGCTCAAGCAGTTTAACGGCCAGACTGAAACCGTGCCTGTTAGCGGTTCGGTTAAAGTCGTAAAATCTGGCTCCATATTAACTTCATTGACTAGTCTTACGGTCGGAGATCGTGTGGAAATGACAAAAGATACGGATAATTCCACACGTTTCAGAGTACTGACTGTCATGAGCAAACAATTCTGGTCTTATGATGGCGTGGGTAACCAGATTTTGGTTAAACGGGAAACGACAACAGACACCAACTATCGTTTTGCACTCGGATCAAGTGTATTTGTTCACCAGGGTGACAATACTTTAAGCGTGCAATCTCTCAGAGATAATGATAATATTGTATTGTATCTCCTGAACAATGTTATTCTGGAGATTCAAAAACAGTAATCGTTTCTTTTCGAGGATCAAAAGAATGACCGTCTTGATACGGGATCTTTCCCGCATCAAGACGTTTTTTTTGCAAGCTTTTTGAGGTCCCCGCAAAGTACTCGGATGAAGCTTCGAAGTAAGGCTCCGCAGAGTGGAGTCATTTTGTGGGAGGTAGCTCTTCATGAATGCAGCGACGGTTAGACATATACTCGAAACTATGGAAGCAATGTTTCCTGATGCACATTGCGAATTAAATCACAGCAATGCATTTGAATTGACGGTAGCTGTCCTTTTGTCTGCCCAGTGCACCGATGAAACGGTGAACAAGGTAACCGCAGATTTGTTCCAGAAGTACAGAAGCCCAGCAGATTATCTGGCAGTTCCTCTCGAAGAGTTGGAACAGGATATTCGGCGAATCGGTTTGTACCGGAACAAGGCCAAGCATATTCAGAACATGTGCCGAATTTTAATAGAGCAGTATGGCGGTGATGTACCGCAGGAACATGATCAGCTTGTGACGCTACCAGGTGTCGGGCGGAAAACCGCGAATGTAGTTGTTTCCAATGCGTTTGGAGTACCGGCAATTGCGGTAGATACTCATGTTGAACGTGTATCCAAGCGGCTGGCGCTTGCGGGTTGGGATGACTCCGTACTTGAAGTCGAAAAGAAACTAATGAAGCGCGTACCCCGGGACGAGTGGACTTTAACTCACCACCGGTTTATATTTTTTGGACGCTACCATTGCAAGGCACAGAACCCTGCGTGTCATATCTGTCCATTGCTGGACATATGCAGGGAAGGGAAAAAACGTATGAAAACGTCCCAAATCAGGAAAGATAAGGAACGTGTCACCACCCGAAAACGAAAAATAAATTAATGAGTAGAAAAGGATGAATAATCATGAAATGCATTTCCGTGTACACTGACAATTTTGAGGCCTTCTCCGATATCTTTGAACAAATCGTTGAACAGGAAATGGCTGAAAATGAAGAAAAAGAAGTAGAAGGTATCACAGTAAGCCACTCTGGCGACGTGCCTGAACATTATCTGGAGCGTATGTCCGTTAAACCAGAAGTTGTTGTTATGAGAGACAAAGGCAGAGACATTACAATTCTGCAACATGGACAAGTATTTGAAATCTTGCTGCCTTCCATGGAGAACGCAGTTTCATAAGAAGTGATTACACTATTGTTTCTGTTGTATTAATGTCATGAGGATCGTTGTGGTTAAGGTGATCACATCGCATTCATGCAACAGACACTTGGCGTAAGCATTTGCTAAATACCGAGTATAAAACGTATTACAGATAAAACCGACTTGTTCGGTTTTATTTTTTTTAGATTATAGAACTTATACGTCCATTTATGTATATTCAATTCCAACCGTTCAAATTCAAACTTGATAATGTTAAAATAAATGTTGTAAAAGAGATAGACGTCGAAACGGATGTCAAATTAGAGGAGCCAGGGGGAAGGCCAGTCATGTCCAGAACAGATTACCCAAAAGAAATGGCCAAACCTCTGCTTCCGCTGCGTGAAGCGATGGAGCAGACAGGGGACCATACGGCTGTACAGGCTATAACGGATTTAATCAGCAAGGCTGAAATGAAACATCTGACGATTGCGTTCTGTGGTCATTTCTCTGCAGGCAAATCGAGTCTCATCAACAGTTTATGCGGTAAACGGGTCCTGCCTTCAAGTCCCGTGCCAACAAGTGCAAATGTGGTATCCATACGTAATGGTAAGCCAAGAGCGCTTATTTACACTACGCCAAACGTAAGCGCTGACAATGGAGCAGGAACACTTGAAGTTTCTCCAGAGGAATTGGAGGCGTATTGCAAAAATGGTGGAGCTTACAGCTCGATTGAGGTATGGGATGATATTCCTCTGCTGAAAGATGATGCTGTCCTGCTGGATACACCAGGTGTGGATTCAACAGATCGCGGACATAGTCTCGCGACCCATTCCGCGCTTCATCTGGCAGATGTGGTCTTCTATGTCATGGACTATAATCATGTTCAGTCCGAGACAAACCTTTCATTTGCCAAGAGTCTGTCGGATTGGGGCAAACCGTTGTTTTTGATCGTGAATCAGATCGACAAGCATCGGGAGCGTGAGCTTTCCTTTGACCAATATACCGAAGGTGTCGAAGCTATATTTGCGGCCTGGGAAGTCAGATATGACGGACTATTGTTTACTTCCTTACGCGACAAGCAGCATCGCTACAACCAGTGGGATATGCTGCCGGAACTTATTGGACACATGATGCAAGAGAAGGAAGCGTTAATTACGCACAGTTTGGCAAGTTCGGCCAGTCATGTAACGGAGCAACATCTGACGAGAGAAGCGGAGAAACGTGAAGACGAAGAGAATTCCCTGCTGGATGAGATTGGTGGCAAGGAAGGAATTGAACGCTTGGAACGAGAGTTGGAGCTTCTTGATATACAAGCAACAGACATTCGTACTGGGCCTTCGCGAGTGCGTGAGAAATTCCGGGCGGAGCTTGAACCTCTTCTGGCAAATGCAAATCTTACACCTGCGGATATTCGTGCGTCGGCTGCTGCCTATTTGGAGAGCCGCAAACCAGGTTTCAGGGTAGGTTTATTGTTCTCAGGTGGCAAAACCGAGCAGGAGAAACAACGCCGAGCTTCTGAGCTGGTCAGACTGTTACAGGATCAGGCTTCCGGACAAGTTGAGGTACATATTCGTACGATGCTTAGACAGCTGGGTGAGTCCCATCAGCTATGGGGAGCGGAGTGGGAGCAGGCGCTTAATACGGAGCTGCCTGCTGTAGATGAAGCACTATTGGAGATGAAACGCAGTGCCAGTGCAGAGGTATCTCCAGAGTATGTGATTCAGTTCAGTAAAGATGTGCGGGGCGAGATTGAGGCCCGCTATCGCAGATCGGCCATGATGCTGGCCGACCGCATGCTGGAAGCGCTGGCAGCGCAAGGCGAAGCCGCGCTCCAGGCGCTGGACGCCAGCCGCGCAGCGCTGCTGGCGCAATCCGCGGCGGCGGCGCGCTACACGGCGCTCCAGCGCAGCGCCGCCGCAGAGGCAGCAGGGCTGCGCAGCCTGCTGCCTGATGCGGGCCCCCTCCCCTCCGGGCTATTGCCGGAGGTGAAGGGCCCGCACGTGCCCGCGGTGCCTGAACCGGGCGAAGCCCCCGGTCCGCATGCGGGCACGTCAACGTCTGTGGCTGCGCAGCCACAGACGCCAGAGGCACCGCCGCAGCAGCGCGCAGTCGCAGCGGCGGTGCCTGGGCCATCGGCGGCGGCTGGCGCTGAACGCCGGCGACGCCTGGACGCAGCAGCGGCACGCCTTGAAGCCGCTGCTGCGCTGGTAGAGCCGTACCCCGCCATGGGGTCGGCGGTACGGGATCTGCGTGCCCGCGCGGCTTCGCTTGCGGGTGGCACGTTCACTCTGGCGCTGTTCGGAGCATTCAGCGCCGGCAAATCCTCCTTCGCCAACGCGTTGCTGGGCGAAGCTGTACTACCCGTCTCGCCGCATCCAACAACAGCGGCGATTAACCGAATCATGGCTCCTGCCGGGGGCGCGGAGCATGGAACAGCCCGGGTCCGCATGAAGACCCGGGACGCCTTCCAGGAAGACCTCGCTTATTCCTTCCGTTTGCTCGGACTGGGTGAGCCTGGAGCGGAGTGGCAGAAGCGAGTACGCTCCCTCTCACCACAGGATGTGCATCCGGCGGGGCGCCCGCATTACAGCTTTTTGCAGGCGGCAGCAGCCGGCTGGGAAGAAACAGCGGACCAGTTAGGTCAGGATGTGCTGGTGGATCTGGACGGTTATCGTAACTTTGTCGCAAACGAGAAGAAGTCCTGTTTTGTGGACAGTATCGATCTCTATTACAGTTGCGATGTGACTGAACAAGGCATTGTACTGGTAGACACACCAGGAGCGGACTCCGTGAATGCTCGTCATACGGGTGTAACCTTCAATTATATGAAGAATGCGGATGCACTCATTTTTGTAACGTATTACAACCATGCTTTCTCACAAGGAGATCGCCAGTTCCTCAATCAGTTGGGACGCGTTAAGGATAGTTCTGCCATGGATCAGATGTTCTTTGTTGTGAATGCCAGTGACCTGTCTTCCTCCGAGGAAGAACTGGAGCAGGTTCTCGATCATGTGAGCACCCAACTGCGCAGTAATGGAATTCGGGCACCACGACTCTTCCCGGTATCTAGCATACTGGCGATGGAAGGCAAGATGGCAGGTGATTCGAAGTTGCTTGAGCAATCTGGTTTTAACCGTTTTGAGGAAGAGTTCAACCAATTTGCAGGCAGAGAATTAGCCGATCTTGCTGTAAGTGGAGCTTGGGAAGAGATGGCACGTGTCATTCAGCGGCTGAAGAATCGTGCAGAGGATGCGGCTCAGGGTGAAGAAGTATTGCAGCAGCGGCGGGATGAACTAGGGACTATTCAGGGGCAGTCACGTCAGCGCATACAGCAACTTGCAGCAAGATCGATGAAGGAAGAACTGTCACAGGAAACAGCAGAATTACTCTTCCATGTGCGGCAGCGGCTTGCCTATCGCCTTGGTCTATTCATGGCAGAAGCATTCCATCCATCCGTACTTCGGGAGGATCGAGGCAATCTGAAGATGGCTTTTGCAGCCTGTGGACGTGAACTGTTACGCATGATTGCCATTGAACTGGAGCAGGAACTGCTTGCTACCACCCTCAGACTTGAACAGGCAGGTCAGACCTGGCTGATGAAGCAAGTTACGGAATGTATAGATGAGGTGAGACAGTTATCAGGGGGCGTGGATGTGTCACTGCCACTGAACGAACGCTGGACTACACCTGTGCTTGAAGAAGTTCGTCTGGAAGAACCGTCTGGATGGAAAAGCTATTTGAATTATTTCCGCAATCCGAAACAGTTCTTCGAAGGGGATGGACGTCAGCGGTTACAGGGGGCACTTGATCCTGTCCTCAAACAGATGATCATTGAAGTTCTTCCTGCTGCGCAAGAAAAACTGATTCAGTTTTATGACAACCAGCTTTGTCAATCATTGCAACACCAATCCCGTCAGTTGGAAGAGCGTCTAGACGAGGCGGTAAGTGGAATTCAAGATACACTGGAAAGCGGAATTCCGGCGGAGCAATGGACCAGCTTGTCTAACCAACTGGAACAGATCGAACACAGTTAAAATCACAGCATAACGCGTATTCTCTGGAAGTCTTTGTAAAACAAAATGAATGATACAGCAACACATTGAAAATGTTGCGAAAATCAACCCAAAAAGGCCCCTGCCGAAAAGGCATATAGGGAGCCTTTTTTTGGTACGAACAACCTGAAATAAAGAGAATATTCAAACATTTGATTGAAAGGTGGGTATTTACCTTCGTTAATGCGTCAATAAGCTGAAAGCAGGCAGAATATGGTCTGTTATTCGCTTTGCCGCGAAAGGGGTACGGTGATAAACTTCATAAATGTTCATAGTATTTTTGAACGACATAAGAGGAGGAGAAACATGGATGTTCTTAGGCAACTGCAAACCTTTTTTTGGGAAAAGAGAACGTATTTATTTGTATCAATCTTGTTCCTCGCCTTAGCGACCGCACTTGGGTTGGTGTATCCGTACATGCTGAGGATACTGATTGATGATATTATTGTTCCGCGAACTTTTGAAGACGTTCCCATCATTGCTTTGACTGTGTTAGGTGTAGTTATTTTGAAAGCGGGAATGCAGTTTTTACATGGCTTTTTTGGAGGACGCTTGGGTAACTTCCTGGCGTACAGACTTCGTAACGCATGTTACGAAAAGCTTCAATTTTTATCCTTCCGTTATTATGATACGGCCAAGACAGGTGATCTGATGTCCCGCCTCACGGGAGATTTGGAAGCCATCCGTAACTTTATCGGATTTGGTTTCGCCCAGATTCTCAACATGGTTTTGATGGTCGTATTCGGCGCAATCATGATGATGACCATGAGTTGGCAGCTTACGCTGTTCACGCTCATATGCATCCCATTACTTGCCTTCGTTGCGCTGAGATTCGAATCCAAAATTCACCCTGCATTTCAGGAGATGCGGCTGGCGCTCAGTTCACTGACGACAGCGGTACAGGAGAATATCACTGGAGTACGTACGGTAAAATCCTTTGCACGTGAGCCTTATGAAGTGGAGAAGTTCTCTACACGTAATGAACGTTACAAGACAAATCAGATTCATGCCGCAACATTGTGGAGTCGCTATTTTCCAATCATGGAGATTCTTGCTTCGGTGAGTATCGTTCTGTTGCTGATAATCGGTGGAAGAATGGTTATACAGAAGACGCTGACACTCGGTGAACTCGTTGCCTTTTTCAGTTTGATCTGGTACATAATCGGTCCAATGTGGAACCTTGGGTTCCATATCAACAACTATACGCAATCCAAAGCTTCAGGTGAACGGGTGCTCGAACTGCTCAATACGCCAGTGGATGTGGAAGAAACGCAAGATCCGGTCATTGTGGAGGCAGATCAGGTCAACGGCCATGTAACGTTTGAATCCGTTACCTTTGCCTACGGCAATAAAATGCCAGCGGTAACCGATATTAATTTTGATGCTGCACCCGGTTCTGTAATCGGTTTCCTCGGGGGAACAGGGTCAGGTAAATCGACCATTATTCAGCTCCTGATGCGTGCCTATAACGTGAACTCGGGAACGATCAAGCTGGATGGCAAAAACATCAAAGATATAGGTATCCGTAGTTTGCGGAGTCAGATCGCTTCTGTTTTCCAGGAAACATTCCTGTTCTCATCCAGCATTCGCAATAACATATCATACGGACTTAAGAACGTCACTATGGATGAAATTATCCGTGCAGCCAAGCTGGCCAAGGCTCATGAATTCATTATGGAGTTCCCGGACGGATATGACACGGTGGTTGGTGAACGCGGTATGGGATTATCGGGTGGACAGAAACAGCGGATTGCGATCGCAAGGGCTTTGCTGAAAAATCCGAAAATTCTGGTACTTGATGATGCAACCAGCGCCGTGGACATGGAGACAGAACACGAGATTCAGTCCGGTTTCCAGGAAGTTATGCGCGGCAGAACAACATTTATTATTGCACACCGGATATCTTCACTACGACATGCAGATGAGATTCTGGTGCTCGATGAAGGTCGCGTGGTACAACGTGGCAAACATACCGAACTCATTGAAGTGCCTGGACCATATCAGGATGTTTATAAAATTCAATATGCAGATTATATTGCCCGCGGTAAGCGGGAGGCTGGGGAGCAGGTGAATTCATGAGTGCCGAAACGATAGCAGACAGGCGCGAGGCAAAAGTGGCCTCTGAGAAGAAACTGAATGAACGATTTGTGTATCAGGATGATGAAATTATTGAAAAACCGTTTAACTGGAAAGAGTTCGGACGTTTATTTGCATACATGAAACCTTATGCAAAACAATTGTTACCACTCGTTATTCTAATGATGATCTTGGGTACCATTACGAAATTGTCCGTACCTTTTCTAATCAGTCTGGCGATTGACCGGGCCATCGCACCGGCAACGGGGTTGCCAAGCATGACTATGCTATATCTTATCGCAGGCTCCATATTTGTGTTGTATCTCATTCAGTGGGCTGCCAATACGTACCGGATCAAATTGACAAACATTATCGGACAGCGTGTTATTTATGACCTTCGCTCGGATCTGTTCAAGCATATCCAGAAGCTGTCCTTTAACTTTTTTGACAAAAGACCGGCAGGTTCCGTACTGGTACGTGTTACAAATGATATTAACTCCCTTCAGGATCTGTTCACGAACGGTGCAGTTAACGTCATGATCGACTGCGTACAGTTGCTCGGCATCATTGTGATCTTGCTGTTGATTAACTGGAAACTGGGTCTTGCCGTGATCATTACGGTGCCAATCATGTTTATCATCTCGACCAAACTGCGGGTGCTGATCCGTCGGGCTTGGCAGGATGTGCGCATGAAGAACTCTCGGATTAACTCCCACTTGAATGAATCCATTCAGGGGATTCGAGTGACTCAGGCTTATACCCAGGAAAAAGAGAACATGAAATACTTTGACAACATGAACCTGTCCAGCAAAAAGTCATGGGATAGAGCATCAGCGATGAACCAAGGCTTCGGACCGCTGATTGAGATTACCGGCGGTTTCGGTACATTAATCCTCTTCTGGTTTGGTGCTTACCTGATTCAGGAAGGTCAGTTGACTGTGGGATTACTTGTGGCTTTTGCCAACTATGTCGGCAACTTCTGGGACCCAATCAACCGTCTGGGACAGATGTACAATCAGTTGCTGGTTGCGATGGCATCATCGGAGCGTATCTTCGAATTCATGGATGAAAAACCAAGTATCGCGGATAAACCAGGTGCCAAGCCACTTCCTTCTATTAAAGGAGATATCGCATTCGAAAATGTGGTGTTCGAATACGAGAAGGGCAGACAGGCGCTGAAAGGAATCAGTTTCTCGGCGGCTGCGGGACAATCGATTGCACTTGTTGGTCATACGGGCTCGGGTAAAAGTACGATCATCAATCTGATCAGTCGTTTCTATGATATATCCGGCGGACGTCTCACCATTGACGGACAGGATGTGCGGGATGTAACGGTAGAGAGTTTACGGAGCCAGATCAGCATTGTATTACAGGATACTTTCATCTTCTCGGGTACGATTCGTGACAATATTCGATTTGGACGACTGGATGCAACAAATGAAGAGGTGGAGGACGCAGCCAAAGCAGTCAATGCACATGAGTTCATCATGAAGCTGCCTGGCGGATATGATACCGAAGTAGAGGAACGCGGGAACGTATTATCCATGGGACAACGACAACTGTTATCCTTTGCCCGTGCGCTGCTTGCTGATCCACGCATACTGATTCTGGATGAAGCTACAGCGAGTATTGATACAGAGACAGAGCTTAAAATCCAGGAAGCGTTGAAGGTGCTGTTGCAGGGAAGAACATCCTTTATGGTCGCTCACCGTCTCTCAACCATCCGGAATGCAGATAACATTATCGTCCTGGATCATGGTGAAATTAAAGAAGAGGGCAACCATGAGCAGCTTATCCAAAAACAAGGCGTCTATAATGGATTAATAGAAGCTCAATACAGATTTTTGTGATGAAAATGAAAACTTCGGATGCTTGTGAAGCGTCTGAACATCTATGAACTTATAACACTCTGGTGTTCTATAGCCTGTTCTTTCAATAATAAGTGCATCTTATTCATTGAAGACAGGTTAGAGGATAGCCGGAGTGTTTTTTTTAAACGTTAGTGTGGTATGTTATATTTTTGAAGAATGAAATCAATACTATCGTTCATGGCTGGAGGGAGATCAATGCAGATGGACAACAACGAAATAAATTCAAAGCATTTGGATCACCTGGATCATATGATTTTTAGGCTCCTTCACGTGAATTATACAAGTGATCCTGCGACGGAGTGGTTTCTGAGGAAACACTTCATTGAAACATACATGTTAATATTTGTAGCCAGTGGACAAGGGTGGTTGAAAATAGATGGCAGTTTCATTGAATTAAAGGCGGGAGGACTGTATGTAGGCTTCCCGGGGCAACTGGTTGAGGCAACTGTGCATTCGTTGGATGAACGAGGTGTGTATCACATGGATTTTGATGTCATGTACGCACTGGAGCAGGAGGGTGGAACAGCCCTTGAAATGATGAAGCAACTTTTACGTAATGAAGTGAATGGCGAGGTCAGCTCATCTTCGCTCGTTGCTGTTGGCGTGATCTGTCAGATGATTTACCACCACACGTTGAAGAAGGATGGTTTGCAAAGGTACTATGGTCAGATTCGTTTTCAGGAACTATTGTATACCATGTTTTACGAGGTGGCCTGTGCCGAAAAGACGGATCTGGCTTCACCAATTGAACATGTTAAAAGTTACATGGAGCAGAATTATTCGAAGAGATTAACCATTGAGGAATTAGCAAATGTGGCACGAATGAGCCCTCGACACTTCATGCGTTTATTCAAGAAAAGGTATGGTTACAGTCCAGTGGACTATTTAACGCTATACCGAATTAAACAAGCCCAGATCTTAATGAGAAATGATCACAGTTATCGACTCAAGGATGTGGCATCGTACGTGGGTTATCAGGATGAGACGTATTTCCGGCGTAAATTCAAGCAAATCTCTGGCATTCCACCAGCAGCGTTTATACGTAATAGCAAACAAAAAATTGCTGCGGTTCATTCTGTGAGCATTGGTATACTGCTTGCATTGCAGATCATTCCCTGTGCCGCGCCGGCAAGTCATCCGTGGACATACTATTACCGACGTAAATATGAAACGGACAAAGTTATGCCACTCGCAGAGAGTGAGACCACCTGGCTGGAACAGCTTCGATTAGTTAAACCTGATTATATTATTACTGTTGGGACGGAGTCTGAGGATTTGCAAAAACAGCTTCATTCCATTGCTCCTGTGTGTGACCTCCCGTTGGGAAAAGGAGATTGGAGAGAGCATTTGAGATATGTTGCAAGCTTTTTGGACAGGTCTGATATTGCAGAGGTATGGCTTCAAAGATATAAAGAGAAGGCAACGACCATAAAGGACCAGCTTGAGGATTTCATACGAAAAGACAGATTAGTTGTACTCAAAGTTTATGGTGAAGCGTTGCAG
This sequence comes from Paenibacillus sp. FSL L8-0435, assembly GCF_037965655.1. NCBI lineage: Bacteria > Bacillati > Bacillota > Bacilli > Caryophanales > Paenibacillaceae > Paenibacillus > Paenibacillus sp. FSL L8-0435. Next base: position 4,405,851 of record NZ_CP150185.1, on the reverse strand, counting down.
ATGTTAGGCCCAAGGAGTATTGCTTCCGTTTTTTACGTTGATATGCAAATGGAGGGTCCCGAAGGAGTTGAGACTTATTGGGAACGGGGCACAGTAACCATTAGGGAGTTGTCTGTTCTCAACGTTGAAAGAATATTACTGATTGTGGGTGATGATGAGACATCCAGGCAGACATGGTCTGCTGTGCGTAAGTCTGAAGAATGGCTTGCGTTGTTAGCGGTACAGAATGGCAGAATGGATATGCTTTTGTCGAGCGTCCTGCTGGACTACACTGCATTTACCCATGAGCTTATGTTGGATGAAATATTAAAGTTATGGCAAGATCGTCCATAGCAAAAAGTCTGAATAGTCAATATCATACCTGAACATATTTTAATATACTTACTCCTATATCAAATGATAATGATAATTATTATTAATTAGACGTTGTCATAACTAAATGCCATATAGGGGGTACATAAAGAATGAGATTCAGATGGTTAACGGTACTATGCACCATGATGTTGGTGCTCATTATTTCGGCTTGTGGTGCAGCGGGGCAAGATGAGGCTACGAGCGAAGGTCAGAAGACTGGTTCTACCAATACATCCACAACAGAAACAAGTCAGGTAAAAAAAGTGAACACGGAAATGGGAGAAGTTGAAATTCCGGTGAACCCACAAAAAATAGTTGGTTTGTCGGTTGTATATCCAGAATTTTTATATTCACTTGGCATCGTACCCATTGCTGTACAGAACTACCATGAGGATTTTCCTTCTTACTTGCAAGAAGCATTCGCAAACACGATGAAAATGGGAATAGGAAGAACGCCTAACTTTGAAGCACTCATGGAGGCAGCTCCGGATTTAATTACCGCTCCTGACTGGTGGTCCAAAAAGGACTATGATCAGCTTACTCTGATTGCACCTACCGTACTTTTGCCACAGCGTGATGATTGGCGCGATGAACTGCGGGATATGGCCAAAATTTTGGACAAAGAAGAACAGGCAGAAAAGGTGATTCAGGATTTGGTGGATAAGGAGAAGGTAGCTGCTGCCAAATTGGATAAGCTGATTGGAGAGGAGACTGTTCTCTACATTAGAGTGATGGAAAAAGAAATCGTACTTCATGGTGAGAACCTTGACCGAGGAAACTTTGTCCACAAACGATTGGGAATGAATCCACTTCCTAATTTCCCGAAAGATCAAACTGCCATGTCCGTATCCTTGGAAGTACTGCCTGAATACAACGCAGATCATCTGATCGTTCAGCTGGATGATGAGACTAATCCGGAAATTAAAAAGAAATTTGAAGATATGTTATCTTCATCATTATGGAAAAATCTGAAAGCAGTCAAGCAGGACCACGTCTATATGGTGGGTGGCAAGGAATGGTTCAATCTGGGAATGTCTCCACTTGCCGATGAATATGTCATTGATGATATTGTTGCTACTTTTGAAGCAAAAAACAAATAAAGCAAACGGGTAAAGTGACATGTATCTAGAGTTCATAACTAAATTAACAAGGTGTGTTTAAAATGAATGAAGAAGATATCTATGATGTAACCATCATCGGAGGCGGCCCTGCTGGCATGTATGCGGCTTTTTATGCAGGGATGCGTGATATGAAAGTTAAAATCATCGAAGGTAAAGACCAGCTTGGTGGATTTCTGCACACCTATTCGGAAAAAACAATTTGGGATGTAGGCGGTCTACCGCCTATGAAATGTTCGAAGTTGATCGAGTGGCTTGTTCAGCAGGCAAATACATTTAATCCAACGGTTGTATTGAATTGCAAAGTGGAAAGGTTCACTCGACTGGATAACGGAATATGGAGTATGTATACCACTGGAGGGAAGATACATTATACGCGCACGATCATTGTTGCAGTGGGCCGCGGTATCGCAGAAATTCAAAAATTGAAGCTTCAAGAGCCAATGGAATGTGAGTATGAAAATCTTCATTATACCGTCCAAAATCCAGAACATTTTTCAGGGAAACGTGTGCTCATTTCAGGAGGAGGCAACAGTGCAGTAGATTGGGCAATTGAACTTGCTCAACTTGCTCGCAGTGTAGTTGTAATCCACCGGAATAATGAGTTTCGTGCAATGGAACGCAATGTTAGCGAGATGAACAATGTAACGGATGTCAGAACACCATATAGCATCACACGGCTTCATAATCATGGTGAACGTATCCATCAGGTTGTAATTACGCATATGGAGAGTCAGGACAATGTATTTTTAGATGTGGATGAAGTCGTCATTAGTCATGGGTATAAAAGCAATCTAAGTGATCTTGTCAGTTGTGGCTTAGCAATGGACGATGGAATGGTTCTAATGAGTCATCATGCACAGACGAGTCTGTCGGGTGTTTTTGCAGCAGGAGACTGTGCGACGCACGAAAGCAAAGTTAGACTCATTGCAGGAGCCTTCAATGATGCGATCGTGGCAGTTAATAGTGCGAAACAATATATGACGCCAGGTGCACCAAAGATGGCTTATGTTTCTTCCCATAATGAAATCTTTAGAGAAAAAAATCGACAAATCCCAAGTCTTTAAACTTGGGATTTGTTTGCGTATTTTGATTCGTTGGAGTATTAAAGTCTGCTCTGTTAACATTTCCTTAATTTTGGGAGGAATGGAAGGAGTATCGAATCCGAGAGCAGTAATTGTAAAATTTGATCGAAAAAACACAAAAAATCTTGTAAAATTCACAAGAAAAATAGGGAGCACTCTTGCAATCTTTAACCAAAACCCCGAAAATAGAGAGACAGACAGATATAGAAGATTTCTCTTTGGGAGGATTGGAAAGAACATGTGGGGTGCTCCTTTTACGGCTCAAGCCAAAAAAATGCTGCTACTAGGCAGTGGAGAATTGGGAAAAGAGGTCGTTATTGAGGCCCAACGACTGGGAGTAGAGACGATCGCTGTTGATCGTTATGAGAACGCACCTGCGATGCAGGTCGCGCACCGGTCTTACTGCATCGACATGCTGGATGCCGAAGCTTTGAAACAATTGATCCGTAAAGAAAAACCTCATTACATCGTACCTGAGATTGAAGCTATTGCAACAGAAGCTTTACTGGAGCTTGAGGAAGAGGGATTTTGTGTAGTACCTACTGCCCGAGCTGCACGTTTAACGATGGATCGCGAAGGCATCCGTCGGCTTGCAGCCGAACAATTGAAACTTCCGACAGCTGACTACCTTTTTGCGGACAACCTGGAACAACTTCAGGAAGCCGTACGTAAGCTTGGCACACCTTGTGTCATTAAACCATTGATGAGTTCTTCCGGCAAAGGGCAGAGTGTATGCCGAACACCGGACGACGTGGAGGATTGCTGGAATATTGCTCTTTCGGGGGCTCGTGGCAAATCCGTTCGTGTTATCGTGGAGAGCTTTGTGCAATTTGACAGTGAGATTACATTACTCACCGTTAGATCTGTATCAGGCACCGTATTTTGTCCTCCGATTGGTCATATTCAAAAGGATGGGGATTATGTCGAATCCTGGCAGCCTCATGCAATGACTCCTGAGCAATGGCAGCAAGCTTGTCATATTGCCAAATCCGTCACGGATGAACTTGGCGGGTATGGACTGTTTGGAGTGGAATTGTTCCTCACATCGGATGGGGTTGTGTTCAGCGAGGTATCTCCTCGTCCGCATGACACGGGTATGGTTACAATGGTGACGCAAGACAGTTCCGAGTTTGCGCTGCATGTACGTGCAATTCTTGGTTTTCCGGTCACAGGTGTACATCTGTTGACACCGGGAGCTTCAGCAACGCTGAAGGCTAATGATGAAACATCTGACTTTACTGTAGGCGGGATTGAAGAAGCACTGGCTCTTCCTCGTACTCAGATTCGTGTATTTGGCAAACCTGAGACCAAAGTAGGACGCCGAATGGCTGTAGCCTTAAGTGCTGGCCAAGATGTGGAAGAAGCTCGTAAAACAGCGGTGCAAGCCGCTAATATGCTGAAAGTGGAGGTAAATCATGTCCAATAATGTTGAGGCCCCTGTACTGATGATCCGAGAGTGTGAGCTGCGAGATGCTGAAGCGGTAACGGGACTGATGCGAGAGGTCAGCTATCCGACAACAACCAATGTCATGAAAGAACGTATTGAATGTTTGGAAACCAATCCAAATGCATGCATGCTTGTTGCCGAAGTGGATGAACAAATTATTGGTGTGATTGGCTTGCAATGCGTGCAAAGTCATGCCTATCCAGAACCTGCCGCACAAATTACTTCCCTGATTGTAGGTCAAGAACATCGTGGTGGTGGGATTGCCCGTCGTCTGATGGCTCGTGCCGAAGATTGGGGCAGACAGCAAGGTGGTAAACAACTGTTTGTCACGGGTGCAAACCGTGAAGTGACTTCAACAACGTACTCTTTTTATGAGCACATTGGTTTTCAGAAGAGAGGTTATCGGTTCAGTAAAGTTCTTCTATAGTATAAATAAAGTTTCTTCTATTGCATGGAAATTCTCATGATATCCTGATCTGCAGATTCTTGTGTGGTGAATGATAAATAGATGGTGAAGCGACATTCGACTAGCATTTTTAGTCCGAATGTCTTTTTTTTATGCTTTTGTCGATGGGGGGAGAGCCTTACAGGATAAGCCCTCAGTCAAATCTGTAACATTCTAAAAAATGACAAAAAAGTTACTTTTCCATATTTTATAGGTTCACAATCTCCGGTTGAATTGATATACTGCTAGAGTATTAATTACAAAGTTGTAATAACTAATCTTAAGGAGATGAATGAATTTGAAAAAGAAATGGATGAAAACTGTCGTAACGAGTAGTCTGACAGCCGTACTGGCCGTAGGGGTAATGCTTCCTGCTTCCGCGTCTGCTGCAGATTCAACATATAAGACTATCACAACGTACAAAATTACAAGCACAGACAGCTTGAAAGCTTATATTGAGAAATGGCTCAAACAAAATGGATACACCGTATCCGAGGGGCAAATTGTAGAGAAACCTGCTACGCAGCCTGATCAAACGACAAAACCTGCTGAGCCGACCACAAAACCAACTCAACCAACAACAAAACCCGCTGAGCCTACAACTAAGCCGGAGCAACCGACTAAACCAGCACAACCAGCTCAAGAAGAAAAACCGGCAACTACACCGGCAAAAGATCCTTCAAACACAGGTAACAATACAAGTAATAATGGTAGCGAAAGCACACAATCCGACTTTGCTACTCAAGTTGTAAAACTTGTGAACGCTGAGCGTGCTAAAGCAGGTCTGAACGCACTGACTTCAGATGCACTTCTGGACAAAGTAGCTGTTGCGAAAGTAAAAGATATGAGTAACAACAACTATTTTGACCACCAGTCACCTACGTATGGTTCTCCGTTTGATATGATGAAACAATTCGGAGTAACATACAGCTATGCAGGTGAGAACATTGCCCAAGGACAAAAAACACCACAGGAAGTGGTTACAGCTTGGATGAATAGTGAAGGTCACCGCGCTAATATCTTGAGCAAAAACTTTACACATATCGGTGTAGGTTTCTATAACGGATACTGGGCACAAGAGTTTATCGGTAAGTAATCGATTTATAATGAAGAAAGTATGATTTTCTTTTCCACAAGGTTATGCCAGTACACAGTTCATATCTGTGTATGGTATAACCTTTTTTCCGTAAAATGACATATAAAAAATGAATTCTGCGAATGCAGCGCCAAAGTTTGCAAATTAACGACAGAACATTTATGTTATTTAGGAATAGCATCATCAAGGCGTGTCTGAAAACTCCGAAGTAAGCGGATTTTCAGACACGCCTTAATGTAAAGTCATTATAAATTATAAAGCACCCGGATTGGTGTACATGAGCGGAGATGTGATGATGAAAAAGAAAAAAAGCCTTGATTCAGCACCATGGATCTGGAGAACTGTCAGTACAGTATCCATCTTGGCAACTTTGCTGTTGTTATTTGGATTTGGATACGCCATAAAAGACGTGATTTTCCCCGAGGGAGATTCCGCATTAACTACAGGTCAGGAGGCAACTGCTCCATCTAAGGATATCGAGGGGAAACCCGCTGTCGTGGAAGATGGCAAGATTCGGATGGCCGTCATCGGCGATTCCCTGGCAAGAGGCACGGGGGATGATGAAGGACTCGGTTTTGTGAGACGTGCAGGGAATCTGCTTAAAGATAAAGGATATGATGTTCAGGTTCTTAATAATCTGGGTGTGAACGGTTTGAGAACAGATGCTTTATTGGAAAAACTCGATGAGCAAGGCGTGCGTTACGTCCTGCAACAGTCCAATTTTATTTTGCTCTCGATCGGCGCAAATGATTTGTTCCAGGGAGGACAAGTTCTCCAGGGGGAAGATCCGCCAACAGCAGAGCAGCTGGCAGCGGCTTTGCCGGAAACGTCCAAGCGCCTTCAAGAGATATTGAAGAAAGTCAAAGAAATTAATCCCGATGCACAGGTTGCGTACATAGGGCTGTACAATCCATTTGGTGATGTGAAGGAACTGGAGAAGCCGGGTAATGCAGTAGTTGCTGCATGGAACGATGCTGCACTGGCTATTTTGAACAATGAGGACAAGATGACACTGGTCCCTACATTCGATTTATTTGAAAATCATCTGGGGGAGTATCTCTCGTCAGATCATTTCCATCCCAACGGACAAGGTTATGAGCAAATTGCAGTTCGGATTGCACAGGAATTCCAGGCAGATACATCGGCAGAAGGGAGCGGAAATTAAATGGCAGAGCAGCAGTATGATTCCGTCCTATCCGTACAGAATCTGAAAAAGCGGATCGGACGCAAATGGATCATTAAGGACGTTACATTTGACGTGAAACCGGGTGAAATCTTCGGATTTCTCGGTCCCAACGGTGCCGGCAAAACAACTACGATACGGATGCTGGTCGATCTGATCAAACCAACAGAAGGAAAAATTAAAGTCTGTGGTTATGATGTGAATCGGGACCCTGAGCGTGCTTTGAAGTATGTAGGCTCCATTGTTGAAAATCCGGAGGTATATACATATCTGACAGGGTGGGAGAACCTGGAGCATTTCGCTCGCATGCAACCAGGTGTGGACAATGAACGAATTCAGGAAGTTGTAGATATTGTGCGTCTGGATCAGCGGATTCACGATAAAGTCAGAACGTACTCATTGGGTATGCGTCAACGGCTCGGTATTGCACAAGCGCTGCTTGGGCGACCGCGTCTGCTTATTCTGGATGAACCGACAAATGGTCTTGATCCAAAAGGGATTAAGGAACTTCGTGTCTTTATTAAGCAACTTGCCAGTGAAGGTATGGCTGTATTTGTCAGCAGTCACTTGTTAAGTGAGATCCAGCTTCTCTGTGACAGAGTAGCCATTATCAGTGCTGGGCGTGTGCTTGCTGTTGGAGGTGTAAGCGAACTGATTGAAGATCATTCCAAGTTGGCCATATGGCATGTTTCACCACTGGAGCAAGGCAAAAAAATGTTGCAGGATGCAGGCATTGCTCTGGTAGGTCGACCTGCGGATGTGATGGATGATACCATTGTTGCGGGCCTTGGTCCCAACGCTGTGGTTGCCGAGATGCACGAAGATCGAATTCCTGATATGGTGCAACAGATGGTTCAAGCTGGTGTACAGGTTGAAGGGGTACAGCGGATTCAGCCTACGCTTGAACAACTATTCTTAAAAATGACAGAAGGTGAATCCATTGAGTAATATCATGCCGCTGATCCGCAATGAAACGATTAAGATGGTGAAGAAAAAACGGCTTTATATTATATTTATTGTACTTGCGGTCCTCGTACCGATGTTTACGTATGCCCAGATGAAATCTGCGGAGAATAATCGCGACAAGTTTGGCGGCGATTGGCGTCTTGAACTGCAACAGGCCATCACAGACAATCAAAATTCGCTCGGTAGCGATCGGGTACCTGAAGAGTACAAAAAATATAGAACAGTATATATCCAGCAGATGCAGTATTATCTTGAGAATGACATCAATCCCAAAGAACCGGGCGGTGTCACCTTTACGCGGGAGTTCATGAACAACGCGGTTGGATTGTTTATTCCACTGTTAATCATGGCTATTGCTTCAGATCTTGTTTCTGGTGAACGTACGACAGGGACGATTAAAATGCTTTTAACGCGTCCGGTTAGACGCTGGAAAGTGCTTCTGAGTAAATTAATTACGCTGATTATGTTTGTTTCGATCATAGTGGTATCAGCCTACATTATATGTTATGTCATATCGGGTGCGGTCTTTGGTTATAAAGGCTTCAACATGCCAATCTTCACAGGATTCAAAGTTGTGGGAACAGATGTCGATATGTCGGCAGTGCATGCTGTAGACCAGTGGCTGTATATGCTCATGCAGGCAGGACTGATCTGGTTTGTGAGTGTAATTGTGGCTATGCTTGCATTTATGGTATCCGTGCTCGTGCGCAGTACTGCTGCAAGTATCGTTATCATGATGGCCGCGCTGATTGCAGGAACAATCTTGACCAGTATGGCAGCATCTTGGCAGACAGCGAAGTATTTGTTCATGGTTAACCTCGAACTTCCGAATTATTTGTCAGGCGGGTTACCTCCAATCGAGGGTATGAATTTAGGTTTTTCCCTTATTGTGCTTAGTGTTTGGGGCATTGCTTCACTCATTGTGTCATTCCTTGTCTTTACGAAACGGGATATCTTGAATTAAAATGGACAAGGATAAGAAAACATCTGTTTGCATTTTAGGCATTTTTTTAGTTGCAAGTTAAGAAGGGGGAGCATGAATGGTCGAGCAAATCGATATGTCGGCAGGTTCGACAGGCGGAGGACAGGGGTCTTCAGGCTACGACGCGGACGACATTCAAGTACTTGAAGGGTTGGTAGCGGTACGGAAACGGCCGGGGATGTATATCGGCAGCACCAGCACTTCAGGTTTACATCATTTGGTATGGGAAATTGTCGACAACGCTGTCGACGAACATCTCGCCAAATTCTGCTCCAAAATCGATATCACGCTGCATAAGGACGGTTCTATTACGGTTCAGGATAACGGAAGGGGAATTCCGACAGGTATACATAAAACAGGGATTCCTACTCCCCAGGTCGTGTTTACGATTTTGCACGCAGGCGGAAAGTTCGGTGGATCAGGATACAAAAAATCAGGCGGTTTGCACGGTGTAGGTGCGTCAGTTACAAACGCATTGTCCGAGTGGCTTGAAGTCGAGATTTTCCGTGATGGCAAGATTCATCGTCAGCGATTCGAGTATTGGAAGGACAAAAAAGGGATTGAACATGTCGGTGAACCGGTCTCCGGTCTCGAGGTGTTGGGCAATACCAATCGGACAGGTACAAAAGTTACATTTAAACCGGATATTCGGGTGTTCCAGAGCGGCATTCAATTCAATTATGATACATTGGCAGAACGTCTTCAGGAGATTGCTTTTCTGAATTCGGGTCTGAGAATTGTACTCAAGGATGAACGTTCGGGCAATCAGGATGAATACATGTATGAAGGCGGAGCAAGCCAGTTTGTTGCTTTTCTTAACGAAAATAAAGATGTGTTGCATGATGTAATTCACTTCTATGCGGAGAAGGATGACATTGAAGTCGAAGTGGCAATCCAGTATAACGCGGGTTATACGGAAACACTGGCTTCGTTCGTGAACTCAATCCCTACTCGGGGCGGCGGTACTCATGAGACCGGATTCAGGGCTGCGTATACCCGTGTAATGAATGATTACGCGCGGCGTACCAGCATGATCAAGGAAAAAGATAAAAATCTCGAAGGTAATGACCTGCGTGAAGGTATGATGGCCGTCATCAGTGTCAAAATGTCAGATGTTGAGTTCGTAGGTCAGACCAAGGATCAGCTCGGCAGCGCTTCCGCTCGAAGTGCAGTGGATTCGGTCGTGTCCGAAAATATTCAGCGGTTCCTGGAAGAAAACCCGCAGGTAGCGCAAACGTTAATTCGCAAAGCGGTTCAAGCTTCCAGAGCCAGAGAAGCGGCTCGCAAAGCACGGGATGATATGCGTACAGGCAAAAAGCGCAGTGAAAGTTCCAACCTGAACGGCAAGTTGACGCCGGCGCAATCGAAGGATTTTACCCGAAATGAGTTATTTATTGTCGAAGGGGATTCCGCAGGTGGTTCTGCCAAACAGGGACGCGACTCGAAGATTCAGGCTATTTTGCCGCTCAAGGGAAAACCGCTCAATCCGGAAAAATCGAAGCTGGCTGATATTCTCAAAAATGAAGAATACCGCGCTATTACAGCGGCGATCGGGGCGGGCATTGGAACCGAATTTGCAGTTGAAGACAGCAATTATTCCAAAATTATCATTATGACCGATGCTGATACCGATGGTGCACATATTCAGGTGCTGCTGTTGACCTTCTTTTATCGTTATATGAAGCCTTTAATTGATGCAGGCAAAGTATATATTGCTCAGCCGCCATTATACAAACTTACTCGTAAGTCTGGTAAGCTTGCGACAGTTCGATATGCATGGACGGATGAAGAGCTGGCTAATTACATGAAGGAATTCGGTAATAATGTTGAGCTTCAACGTTATAAAGGACTAGGTGAAATGAACCCGGATCAACTGTGGGAGACCACAATGAATCCGGAAACTCGTGCGATGCTGAAGGTACAGATTGTTGATGCAGCAAAAGCAGAACGTCGTGTATCTACGCTCATGGGTGATAAGGTTGATCCGCGAAAACGCTGGATTGTAGAGAACGTCGACTTTACAGAGTACGAAGAATAGAAGGTGCTTGGAATGAGTCCATCAGAACAATTTATGCCGGCCTTTCTCGAAGAGGTCGTTGGGGACCGTTTCGGTCGCTACTCCAAATATATTATTCAGGATCGAGCCATTCCGGATGTCCGGGATGGGTTGAAGCCAGTACAACGGCGTATTCTGTACGCCATGTACGATTCAGGTAATACGCCTGACAAGACTTACCGCAAGTCTGCCAAAACCGTTGGGGACGTAATGGGTAATTATCATCCACATGGTGACTCATCCATCTATGAGGGCATGGTGCGGATGGCTCAGCCATGGAAAATGGGCCATATGCTCGTGGACGGTCATGGTAACTGGGGATCACAGGATGATGACCCGGCAGCGGCGATGCGGTATACGGAGGCCCGTTTGTCGCCCATCGCGATGGAGATGCTTCGCGATATCGAGAAACGGACGGTTCTGTTTAAGGATAATTTTGATAATACGGCCAAAGAACCGGTTGTATTGCCATCCCGTTATCCGAACTTGCTGGTTAATGGCGTCAGCGGCATTTCCTCTGGATTTGCAACGGAGATTCCTCCACACAATTTGCGTGAAGTCATTGATGCTTCGATCGCTGTGATGGAGAAACCGTCGATTGAGCTGGACGAAATCATGATGTTTATGAAGGGTCCTGACTTTCCAACAGGCGGATTGATTATGGGCGGTGACGGCATTCTGGATGCCTATCGCACAGGTAAGGGACGGATCTATATCCGGTCCAAAACCGAGATTGAAAACATGCGCGGTGGCAAACAGCAGATCGTCATTACCGAAATTCCTTATCAAGTCGTGAAATCTCGTCTGGTTACAGCGATGGAGAACATCCGACTTGAGAAGAAGGTTGAAGGTATTGCCGAAGTGCGTGATGAGAGCGGACGTGAAGGTCTGCGAATCGTGGTTGAGTTGAAAAAAGAAGCGGACGCACAAGGTATTTTGGCTTATTTGCTGAAGAAAACCGACCTGCAGGTCACCTATAATTTCAATATGGTTGCGATTGTGAATAAAGCACCTCATCAATTAGGATTGAAATCGATTCTCGAGGCTTACATTGCCCATCAGCGGGAAGTTGTAACATTCCGTACCCGGTTTGAGCTGGAGAAGGCGCAAGACCGTGCGCATGTGCTCGAGGGCTTGGTAAAAGCACTTAACATCCTTGACGAGGTCATTGCGGCTATCAAAGCGTCGAAGAACCGTCAAGATGCTCAAAATAACCTGATGTGGATGTTTGGATTCACGGAACGCCAAGCGGATTCCATCCTTACGTTGCAATTGTACCGTTTGACGAATCTGGAGATCAATTCTCTGGAGAAGGAACTCGGTGAACTGATGAAAAAGATTGCACAACTACAATCCATTCTGGATAGTGACCGCAAGCTCATCGGAGTCATCCGCAAAGAATTGATGGAGATTCGCGATAAATACGGAATAGACCGTCGTTCTGCGATTCAGGGTGAAGTGGAAGAACTCAAGGTTAATCTCGAAGTACTTGTGAACGCGGAAGATGTATTTGTTACGTTATCCAAAGAAGGATACGTGAAACGTACAGGCATGCAGTCCTTTACACGTTCTGGTGGTGAACGGAGCGGAAGTGGTGTGAAAGACGGCGATTATATCGCTCAGGTTCTGGAAGTAAATACGCTTGAGAACTTGCTTGTCTTTACGAGGAAAGGTCAGTACTTCCTGTTACCTGTTCACCAGGTACCTGAATTCAAGTGGAAAGATCCAGGCACAGCCATTGTGAATGTCATTCCCCTTGCGAAAGATGACCGTATTGCAAGTGTGCTTGCTGTGAAATCCTTTGAAGAGCCAAATCACAGTCTGGTCTTCGTTACGCGAAGAGGACAGGTGAAACGAACGGAGCTGAAGGATTACGTTACCAAGCGTTCCGGTGCAGTTGCGGCTTGTAAAGTGGGCAAGGAGGATGAAGTGTTATCTGTACATCTAAGTACAGGTGGTCAAGATATTATGTTGATTACAAAAGAAGCTATGGCGATTCGTTTCCGAGAGGATGAGGTTAATCCAATGGGACGTGTATCCGGTGGTGTTCGTGGTATTCAGTTAAGAGATACAGATGAAGTTGTATCCGCTCTATGGGTAGAAGGAGATGAAGGTGAAGTTGCCGTGTTGTCCGATCTGGGATATGGTAAACGATCATTACTTCTGGATTACGCTATACAGAGCCGTGGAGGCAAGGGGCTTGCCACATTCGAGTTCAAAGAAGGCAAACGTGTGAAACCGAATGGTAGCCGTATTGCTGGAGCATTTTATTGCAAAGAGCAACGTAAGATCACTGTAATGACCAAAGAAGGCCAAGTGTTCCCGATCTCTTCGGAAGGTGTTCCGATTACAGAGCGCAAACATATTGGCAAGCTGATCGTTCATGTGGATAAACAGGACGAGATCGTTGAACTTCTAAGGGACTTCAATGAGAATCAACCAGCATCATCTTCATAAAAACAAACAAACGAGACTTTTCGCAGAACAGCTAATCCTGTCATGCGAGGAGTCTTTTTTTGTTGTTCGAAGGCGGATTAGAAGAGGGCATTCATGCGAAGTTTAACAACCTTCGTCGATTACGGTCGATCGCTAGGAAATTGAAAAAAGGCAGCAGGAATGCGGCTTTGGAGCGCGAAAACTTAAGCAGGTGAAGTGATAACCGGTTGCAGAGAGGAGCGATGGAAGATGTATAATTCCGATTTTGCCAAGTGCTGGTCCAGGTTGACCAAAGATTATAAATTGCATATGGATCAAGAGCTGGCACCCTCATTAACGGAGGCTCAGCTGGCTGTTCTGGAGGTACTTGAAGATCATCAGAAGATGAAACCTTCGGATCTGATTCCTTATCTGTCTACTACGCCAGCTGCTGTAACCATGCTGCTCGATCGAATGGAGAAGAATGATCTGATTCGCAGGAATCGGGATAATCAGGATCGACGCATTGTGTGGGTATCTCTGTCAGAGAAAGGAAGAATGGAAACAGAACGGGGAATCACCATCCGTAATGAATTCATGAACTCTGTTCTCAGTAACATTTCGATGCACAATCAACAATTGCTGGTATATCTGTTAGGCAAAATGACCTCACCCAAGACCAAAGAGCCTGCCTTATCTACTTCGGTATGATACCATGCTGATTCTTCTGAATAACCATAGGAGTGCCTGCTCGTTTCATGCAGGAACCCTATGGTTATTTTATTTACAAATTACATATGATACAGACTGTGTCCAGGTTAGTTGAGTAAAGGCATGGATGTAACACAGTTAGTATGTCCTAATATTATTTTTGTGAATTCATATGTAAAGAGTTGACTATGTAAATATTTTTGTTATAATAAATAATTGTTCCCCTGATATTTCGTGTACGAAATATTATATTCCAAAAGTAAAAGGGTGAATCAATGACTGATACGTATGAAGTATTCTATATTATTAATTCGTTCCGCCAAGTGAATCAAATGCTTTTTCGAGCATTTTGGAATGAAAACAAGGAGATCGAGCTGACTTCGATCCAGTTTATGGTGTTATCCATCCTGAGGGAGCGTCCTTCCATTGGCATCAACGAAGTGGCTGAGCTATGCCATATGGGCAGCAGTTCCATGAGCGCTGTTGTGGAGCGGCTCGTCAAAGGCGAGTATATCGTTCGGACACGTTCAGATGCTGACCGCCGATCCGTTAAGCTTCAGATTACGGATAAAGGGGAACAGGCCCAACAGGAAACGCACCATTTGTGGATGGAAAGAGTGTCACCCATTCTGGATATATCGAAGGAAGACCTTGAGCACCTACTTAGAATTCATAGTCAAATGATTGAAAAGTTAGAAGGAAGAGAGATGAACAACATATGAGTACGACTACTGCTGCAGCTCCATCCTCAGCGATGGACAACATCAAGAAAGGCCCGATTGTAGCGGCATTGTTAATTGGTGCCTTTGTGGCATTCCTGAACCAAACCCTGATGAACGTAGCACTTCCTAAAATCATGGAAGACCTCGCGATCAATGCAAACAAAGCCCAGTGGTTAACCACGGGTTACATGCTTGTGAACGGTGTACTGATTCCGGTTACGGCATATCTGATTGCCAAATTTTCAACGCGTCAAATTTTCATTACAGCCATGACTCTATTTACCATAGGTACATTAGTCTGTGGTCTTAGTCCAACCTTCACCATTCTGATGGTAGGTCGTGTCATTCAAGCGGCAGGTGCAGGTATCCTGATGCCTCTGATGACCGTTGTATTCCTGACCATCTTCCCGATTGAGAAACGCGGTCAGGCCATGGGAACCATGGGGATCGCGATGATTCTGGCTCCTGCGATTGGGCCTACACTTTCAGGTTATGTGGTTGAGCATTATTCCTGGAGATTGTTGTTCTACATCATCTTGCCATTCTCTATTATTGCAACGGCAATTGGTATTGCTTTTGTCAAAAACGTAACACGTCAATCCAGACCTAAACTGGATTATCCAGGCGTTATTTTATCTACACTAGGTTTTGGTAGTTTGCTCTACGGATTTAGTGATGCGGGTACCGATGGATGGGGCAGTGCAATTGTCATTGGATGTCTCGTCGTAGGTGCGATATCCCTGATTCTGTTCGTTATTCGTCAACTGACAACAGATCATCCGCTCCTTGAGTTCCGTATTTTCAAGTACAACATGTACACATTAACAACGATTATCAATATGCTCGTGACAATGGCGATGTTTGCAGGTATGATCCTGCTTCCTATTTTCCTGCAAAACATTCGTGGATTCTCACCGATTGAATCAGGACTTCTGATGATGCCCGGTGCGATATTGATGGGGATTATGTCCCCAATTACAGGTCGCATATTTGATAAAGTGGGCGCACGCTGGCTTTCGGTTGCGGGTCTTGCCATTACGGCGATTACAACTTTTGGACTGAGTCGTCTGGCAATCGATACGACCTACGCCTACATGATGTTTATCTACACGGCTCGTATGTTCGGTATGTCGATGCTGATGATGCCAATCCAGACAGCAGGTCTGAATCAACTGCCTCAACGTCTGAACGCGCATGGTACAGCGATGTCCAACACATTGCGTACTGTTGCCGGTGCGATCGGTACAGCCGTTCTCGTAACCATCATGAGTAGCAAGCTCAAAACACATCTGGCGGATGCAGTGGCTGCTGGCCAAGTTGACCCTAGTGATAAGACAGCAATGATAGCTGCTACAGCAGATGCAACGATTTACGGTGTTAACTATGCATTCATCGTGGCTACAGGAATGACCGTGGTTGCTTTGATCATGGCGTTCTTTATTCGGAAAACAAAACCAGCTATTGAACCTGTTACTGTAGAACAGGAAAAAGCGACGGCTACAGCGTAACGAACATCAGATAAAACCAAAAAGAGAACTCTAGCAGTTGAAAAGGGGTAACCCTAACTGCTTGAGTTCTCTTTTTTTTGGTGTGCGTAGATAGGAGGAGAGCACTTTTATTATTCGGGCTGGATCGTTGGATCGATAAGAAATACAGGATCGGGCTCATGACCGAACTGTTTGAGATTAATGGTTCCGTTCAGTTGAAACTCGACACCTTCGCTAATCAGTTCTGTTTCCTGCATCATGCGCGAGTGTTCGTCCGTTATGGAGATTTCGCCTTTTGCGTTGACGACACGGTGCCAGGGAAGACGTTCCTTTCGGCTCATCGAGTGCAGAATACGGACGACTTGTCTCGCGGCTCTTGGACTTCCAGCATGGGCTGCAATCTGACCGTAAGTCATCACTTTACCTTCAGGAATCGCCGCGATGATCGCAATGACTTGTTTGGTAAATGGGGTCACTATGATGTCTCCTCTCTGTATCTTAGGTATATAGCTGAAAATATGAAAAAACGTGTCGTTCAGATACAGAATCTGAACGACACGTTGTATGGACAGATGTAACCTGATCCTGTGCACTTATAGAGGTTGTTCAAAAAAACCGCTTTTGATTACGAATGATGCCTATCGGCATCATAAGCATCGAATATGGAATTCAGCCGAAATGTCCGTTGCTCACGTAGCTTTTCTACGCTCCGCTACTCCATTTCTATCTTCATCCCATCTTCTCGGTACTGAAAACCAGTCTTTTTGAACACGTACTTATTGAGGTTGTCCAAAAGCTTTTTGGTACACGGCAGCTGGCCATTCTGCCCAAGGGAATTCTCTTGCAGGCAAGGATTGCAAAATAACTTCTTCCTTGGTAACCGGGTGAGGAAAAGCTGCAATCACAGACCATAGAGCAATCTGCTGGCCGGGTTTATTCACGCTTGCGCCGTACTTCTGATCCCCGTATAGAGGGCAGCCGATTTCTTTCATTTGCACCCGAATCTGATGAGATCTGCCGGTGTGCAGTTCGATATGAACGAGGCTGTATCGATCTGTTTCTCCAATAACCCGGTAATCCAGAACGGCATCCTTACCACCAGCCGTACCTTTAGGTACAACAGTAACGGTATTTGTGCGTGCTTCTTTCAGAAGCGTGTGTTTTAACGTTCCCTGCTTCGCAGGCAACTTGCCATGTACAACAGCCGCGTATATTTTACGGAAATGCCGTCCCCGCACAGTCTCGGACAATCTCGAAGCTGCTTTGGAAGTCTTGGCAAAAATCATTGCCCCTCCAACAGGACGATCAAGTCGGTGTACTAACCCGAGATACACATTGCCAGGTTTGTTGTATCGTTCTTTCAGATCCTGCTTCAGCAATGTAAGCAAATCCGGATCACCTGATGAATCTTCCTGGGTAGGTACATTGACCGGCTTCGTAATGCCTAACAGATGGTTGTCTTCGAACAGAATCGGAATCGCATCGTGGTCATGCCGATGTTCTGACATGATTAAGACTCCCAACGGCCCAGAATACCACAAGGCAGATCAAGACCACTACGTGTGATTGGCAGACCAATTTCACCTGCAGTAATGTCACCACCGTACTGAGCAGACATCGTGATGGTCAACATGTTGCGCAGAACCGTAGAGGAAATGCCCGTAGTGTAAGAGTTAACCAGCATGAATAATGGATTATCCGACAAGATCGTCATACACGACTTCAAGAAAGGATATAGGTTCTCTTCCAGTTTCCATGTCTCTCCATTAGGGCCACGGCCATATGAAGGAGGGTCCATAATAATGGCGTCGTAACGATTTCCGCGACGTTGTTCCCGTTGTACGAATTTGAATACATCATCTGTAATAAAACGAACAGGGCGATCAGCCAGTCCAGATAATTGAACATTTTCCTTGGCCCATTGAACCATGCCTTTAGCTGCATCCACATGCACAACAGAAGCGCCTGCGTAAGCTGCGGCTACCGTTGCTCCACCTGTATAGGCAAACAGGTTCAAGACAGAAATAGGGCGTCCTGCATTGGAGATTTTATCCATCATCCAGCTCCAGTTGGCAGCTTGTTCAGGGAACAGGCCAGTGTGCTTAAAGCTGGTAGGTTTAATGTGGAATTTCAGGTTTTCGTATCCGATCGTCCAACGCTCGGGAATGGGCTTTTTCATATCCCAGTTACCGCCACCGGAAGAGCTACGATGATAGTGACCATGCACCTGACGCCATTCATTGGTTTCTTGCTCAAGGGGCCAGATAATCTGTGGATCGGGTCTGCGTAAAATTACATCTCCCCAACGTTCCAGTTTCTCGCCGCCTCCTGTATCGATTACTTCATAGTCCTTCCAATTCTTAGCTACGTACATAATGATTTATCCATCCTTCAAAAGTCATTTGGATACTATTGTACAACAAAAAAGGGCTTGTACGCCAGTTGGGGGACGGGAGTGTACCATATACTGAAAAACAAAGATAACCAAAAAATTAATTTGACAATGATAATCATTATCACATATGATTTTGTTAATCCAAAATTCATTCTTTCTTCATGAAGAGAATATAACATGATCAAACTAAAGCGAGGGAAAAATAGATGGCTAAATTGTTAGTGGCTTATGCAAGCATGACGGGAAATACAGAAGAAATTGCAGAACTGATTGTGGAAGGAATTACACAGGGAGGTCACGACGCAGATCTGAAATCCGTAACGGATTGTAATGCATCCGATGTATTGGACTATGACGGATTCATGATCGGCGTCTACACTTGGGGAGACGGGGAGTTGCCAGATGAATTCCTTGATTTCTATGAAGAGTTGGATGAGCTTGACTTGAGCGGCAAGAGAGCAGCAGTGTTCGGTAGTGGTGACACGTCTTATGAGCAGTTCTGCGGAGCGGTTGATCTCGCGGCTGCCAAGCTGCAAGAGCGTGGGGCGGAGGTATCTCCAGAGATGTTGAAAATTGAATACAGTCCGCTTGAGCAGGAGAAGGAAACATGCCGTGACTTTGGCAAACGCTTCGCTGCTGCCGGATTACAGGTATCCTAAAGATCATGTTAAGACATAATGTTCAGGCAGCGATACCATTGGGAAGGAATGACCTTCCTGGACGTCTGCTTGAAGATTACAGATTGGAAGAAATGCTGCGCAGCCCACACCGATTCATCCGCCCTGAACCAGTGTCTGAGCAGCGTTCTCCACTGCAATGGAGGCATCGTGTACAATATGCGGTGAGTCACGCGGTCAATTCCTTTTACAGTCTCGACCCCGATGTTCGCAAAGAGGTACCCGTACAGTATTTACTTGAGAAGTGGTGGCCCAGAAAGGCGGATGGTTTCGAATCTGTTCTCCATTACTGGGATGTGAAGAACAAGATTACGGATGAATTGTCACTCGCCATTGCAATGAACGATGATCTGAAGCATCCAGCCATTCTTTTTGAACAGTGGAGAACGGAGTTACCTTCATTATCCATGCATTTGTCGATGATATTTCAGGCGGCCTGGCAACCAGAAGGCTGGGATTCGCTGCTTATTCAGAAATATATGGTTGTCCACGATCCAAACGTAGTTGAGGCGTTTCAGCATATGGTCAGTGCATTCTGCTGGGAAGCCTTCGGTAAATTACCGGGTATGATCGAGATATACTGCTTGTTGGAAGGACGCAAAATTAGGTACATCCCTGGACGCCAGTCTCTGATCCGTTCCATGGACTACATTCGCTTGATACGTGACAGCATGCCTCAAGCAGAAGTGTTGGAGTCAGAACAGTTTACGACGCGTGATAAAGCGCGCATCCACGAAGAGGTGGATCGCTGGAGAACGGAAGCCGTTGAACCGAAGAAAACATGGTTGATGTGAAGGCGATTGAAGGATAAAGATATATCATGCAGATAGAGGAGGGGAAGTTGCCATGTCTACCGGTCTAAGTCAAGATATAAGCAGCGGCAAGAGACGTGCAGGCACTTGCGAATTCAGTCCGTTGCCAGTACCCCAGTCGGTTATACGAAAGTTGCTTGATGAAGCAGATCCTTCATTATATGTAATGAGTTCAGAACCCTGGAGGTTTATGTTGTTTGCAGGCGAAGGACGACAGCTTTATCTGGAAGCGGTCAGACAGAGCTATCCACCCCATCTGGCTGATCGCTACGGCGATTGGGCTACATATCAATACACGGAAGCAATCCCTACCCATCTGGTTGTTGTGGCGCCTAGAAATGCCCGTGAGGATGATCTTCTGCCGGCCAAAGCCTGGAGCAAACGCTTTAGTATTCTGGCTGCGGAACAGGGTTTGAATGCTGTCTGGAAGATCAATGATTATCAGCAACATCCTGTGTTTATGAATTTGATGGGTTTGACAAGTGATGAGAAGGTGCTGGGGGTATTCCATATCGGTTACGGAGACCAGCCTGCATTGCGGGATATGGATGCAAGCAGACCAGCCTCTGAACTGATGACGGTCTATGACCATCTGGTGTAAAAAAAGATTCATTAGTTCTCTTATTTGCTGGTGTTGAATAGAAAATCACGAACGAGCTGACGATTCGTCTGATCTTTGTTGTAGACGGAGAACAACCGATTGGATACGGTAAGGACATTGCCAAAAAAGAATCGTTCGAATTGGGTCTGTCTGCCCCCAAATGATCCAGCCCCAAGCTCCCAGATCAGGCGGAACAGAGCGTTGCGTTCGTGAGAAGCCATATCGTTCCCTTTCAGATATATATTCAGTGAAGGAGCGATATCGGATTGAAACTCTTCTTCCTGAGGGATCATAATCACCCCGCTCGAACCCAAGAGCTGCAGAATTTCAATCATCTCAGGATAAAGTTTCGGAAAAAGGAGATTGGCTGCCATCAATGGTTTGGGAGCAGGTAATACAAATCCTCTTCCGTCTGGGATTGCACCTGCCTCCGCGGCCAAGGCCAATGCTTTTAACGATTCAAGACCTGCGAACACACGCGCGGTTTTCTCGACAACATGTGCTTCCGTATTCAGATCCAGCGTATCCGTGAGAAGCTGGATTGTACCGAGAACAAATTCTGTTTTGGCAATATAACGACACAATACCTGATGACCTGCGTGAATATGAAAGTTACTACCACTGAAGAGTCGCGAGGACATTTCCTCACTTCCTGCAAAAAATATCCGTTCATGCGGAACGAGCACCCGGTCAAAGATGACGATATTGTCCATTTCTTCATATCTGGAACTCAGGGGATAGTTGGTGTGAGATTCGGCTGCGTAGGTATCCCTGCAGACCAGACTGATTCCCGGAAGATCATTGGGGACAGCAAAAGAGAATGCAAATGGATTTTCGTCATCAAATGGGGCGGGAGAAGGTGACGGATAGACAAAAATCTCATCCGATGTGGCAGCTTGTGTAGCCATCATGAATGCTCCGCTAATGATGAGGCCTTCCTCGGTGCGATCTACGACCTTTGCAGCAATAGCATCCTCAGTAGCATCCAGTTGCCCTGAGATTTTGCTGGCATATGGCTGAATGAAGGCATGGGATAGCGTGATATCATGATCACGGCAATACGCATAATAATTCTTGAGATTTTCTGCATATTGGGGAGATAGTTCGTTCAGGAGATCGGCACCTGTGTAAAAGGACATTATGGCTGTATTCATGTAATCGGGTGAGCGACCAAGAAAGCCATGATGCACGTTTGTCCAGATATTCATCCCTTCCCGTCGTTTACGGAGATCGTCGGCACTGGTTGGAGGCAGGAAGGATATGCCCACAGGTTTGCCGTCTGCCGGGGAGGCATACGTCATCGTTTCTGCAAATTTAGGATCAGATTGCAGATCATACATGTACATCTGAGTCTCCATTAGACCAGCAAATGCTACATGTTCAGAGCGTTTTCCAGTAATAAGGTTACCTTTATACCAACAAGGGACGGACTGTGCATCAATTCGTTCGCGATACTGTGTGCCACTTTTAACAGGCATTGTTATTCACCTCTTGGTTCTAATCGTTCATGGGCATACTGACTTCTTACGTAGTGTACGTAGGTCATCTGTCCAATGTGCATTGAAGAGGTGAGAAGGATTTTTACAGAATAGGGCTTGATAATAATTATCATTCTTGTTACAATAGACAAAGAAAAAAGGAACCGGTAAGGGCTCCTTTAAGTGAATCACATGAAATTACTTATTTTACTTCAAAAGTCTTACAGTCTGTTTCAGCAGACTGACTTGCTTCTTTGTTACTGTGACTCACGATGTAGATCGAGGAAGCATTACATTTGTTCTCTTGAGCCCAGTGACGACAGGAATTAACTTCACACAATACGTCTTTTGCCATGATTGTTAACCTCACTTTAAATGGATTACAGTCGTTGGTATAAAGAATCCGGATATAACAAGTTGCCGCTTGTCAATCTGGAAAATTTTGTTGCTCTCACGAATCTAGAGGGCTTTTTTGCGTTATACACAACGATGCACACTTAGAATAGCAAATTTAATTGAAGCTTGCAACCAAATGCCCCCATCTGTGGCAAAATAGTGGACGTGCTGTGGTTATATTTGCAAAAAGGCAGTAGTATGTTATTATTTAATAGTAATAATTACGATTAAAAGTCTAATTGATTCTATATAAATTGAACTAAACATTTACACGAAACTATAAATGAAGGAGCATGTGTATACATGAGCAAAATAAACCATATGAACCGGATTCCCCGCGCGAAAGGGATCGATATGGCTGCTTTTTACACGCCAAAAGAGTGTAGGCATAAAGCCCAGCATATTGTATTTTCCGCTGAAAATGAACGCATCATTAATGAATTTATCACCATTCTGGGCATGAAAGAGAAGTTCAGAGAGCATGATGTATCAATCCCCAACAAAATGGTCATGTTCGGGCCTCCCGGTACGGGTAAAACATTAACGGCATCACATCTGGCGGAGCGCCTTGATCTGCCATTGGTTCTTGTGAGATTAGATGCAATCATTCATAGTCATCTTGGGGAGACCGGAAGTAATGTACGCAAGTTATTCGAATATGCACGTATTAATCCCTGTGTACTATTCTTGGATGAATTTGATGCCATAGGTCGAACACGTGAGAGCAATGATGAGGTGAAAGAGATGGCGCGTGTTGTCAATACGTTGTTGCAGTGTCTGGACGAATTCGATGGGGACAGCATTCTGGTGGCTGCAACGAATCTGGAAACCCAACTGGATCACGCCATTTGGCGGCGGTTTGATACCAAGATGACCTACGGTATGCCTGATGATTCGAGTCGCAAATTATATATCAATAAGTTGGTGGGATCATTTGAACAGGAGACTCGGCTGGAAGATTACATATGTGAACACTTGGCAGGGTGCAGTTATGCGGATATAGAGCAGATCGTTTTGAAAGCAAAGCGGAAAGCAATCATTGCCAGTTGTGTACTTCATAAGCAACTGATCTCGGATGCTTACGATGAATACAGACCACGTGTATTAGAGTGTTGATTGCTTCCATTCTGGATAAAGCAACAAGGAACACGTTGAACTAGCCCAGTCTCCTGAATGGAGTTCTGGGCTAGTTGTCATGTTAGCGAGGTGCGTTATACTTTAACGGCTGCTCCGTATGCTTTTTCTGTATTCATGGCTTCTTGTGTAGCAGTCCAGCGTGGCAGGCTTAATCTGAACATGCTGCCTTCCGGGCTGCTGGAGACAAGTGTCAGTTCACCGCCCTGTTCCTGAGCGAGTAGGCGGCTATATGTTAATCCTAGACCCAGACCGCGGTTACGACGTTTTTTGAGTTCTCCACGATAGAACCGTTCGAAGATTTTGGGTTGTTCTTCGGCTGCGATGCCTGTGCCGTGATCCTTAACATCAACGTACAGCATCTGTTCTTCTGTACTTAGATAAATATCGAAGACAGCCTTCTGTTCAGGAGCTGTGGCATGAAGTGCGTTATTGAGCAAATTGACAATGATCTGCTGAATGCGGAGAGCATCCCCCATGGTAAAGAAGTTAATTGGAGGGGCATGAAGCTGAACCTCTGGCATTTTGTCCTCGTACGCAATCTTCCACTGATAGATGATCTCACCGACCAACAGCTTCAGATCCGTCCGTTCCTTGCGAACGGCAACACTTCCTGCAACCATGGCATTATAGTCAAGCAGATCTGCGACCATACGCTCCATACGTTCGGATTCTTTCAAAGCGATATCCAAAAATTCTTTACCTTCTTGTGGACTCACCACATCGTCACGTACTGCCATAACGAGCCCTTTGATGGAAGTTACCGGTGTCTTGAGTTCATGACTTACTCCTGCCAGCGATAGTGTACGCCACTCTTCGAGTTGTTGTAGACGTGTAGCCATATCGCGGAATGAATTTACAAGTTCGTTGATCTCACGTTCTCGTGTATTCAAATCAAGACTCACATCATAATTACCACCTTGAATCTGCTCAGCCGCATAGGCGACCTGACGAATCGGTCTGGATAACTTACTGGACAGGAGATAGATTGTAAACCATCCACAGAGGATTAATCCTCCCAGAATTAGAGCAACAAGCCATAGGGTCTCTGGACCAAATGTAATGGATTGTTTGGACTGCATGACCCACACTTTGCCCAAGGTTTGATCGCCTTCGGATATGTTGACCGTTACGCCTGCATATTTGTTGTTTCGCGGTTCACGATAGTCATCTGACAGTCGATAATGCACATCTTTTTGCTCCATTTTAGGCTGGGAAAAAATCAATTGATTGTTGTTGTCCAAGATCATGACACAAAAATAATGATCTGTGTTGAATAGTTTCTCTCGTTTGGTTACCAGTCTGTCCAGATCGGGTGGAACCCGAAGCATATTGTTTTCACTAGTGACTTGATCAGCGATCTCCAGACCAAGCAGTTCTGCGGTTTTGAGGCTTTTTTCAATAGAGGTTGTTCTAATCCAGTAAAGTGCGCCTGCCACAATAATCGTGAAACCAATACACAAAATGAGAAAATATCGCAGTGTCCAGTGTGACAAAATGGATATGGTTCGTTTGGGTTTCTTTGGTTTCAGTTGGCGATCCAAAATTGATACCCCATTCCTCGTAACGTCCGAATTTCTCCTGTTTCGGGCAACCAGTGGGAGAGGGCCTGGCGCAGTCGTTTAATTGATAAATCCACAGCACGATCACTCCCGTCATAATCCATCCCCCATACCTGCTCAATAAGATGATCCCTGGTAAACGTCCGATTCGGATAATCGGACAGGAATAGCAGTAACGACAGGTCACGAGGTGTGAGTGCAACCTCTGCACCGTTCAGCAGCACCTGCTTGGCAGCAAGATCAATGACGAGATTTCCAAAGGAACGTTTCTCTTCGCCACCTGAGGTCCAATGTGGATTACGGCGCAACACCGCATTAACTCTGGCGACCACTTCTTCCGGTACAAAAGGTTTGCTCATATAATCGTCAGCACCGGCATTTAGTCCGTTGAGACGGTCTGAAATGTCATCCAGTGCAGTTAGCATGATCACGGGACAAGCACTTTTTTCACGAATAATCCGCAGCAGATCCCATCCGTCCATTCCTGGCAGCATCACATCAAGTAATACAAGGGAAGGCGTTACGGTATCAAAAAGGGTAAGTGCAGTTGGTCCATCTGCTGCATGATGAACTTCAAATTCTGCTTTTCTCAGATAAGCAGCCAATACTCGTGCAATAGCTTGCTCATCCTCGACGATAAGTATGGATTTCAAGAAAAGCGTTCTCCTTTCGCTTTGTAAACTTGTACTGATTTTACATGAGCCAGAGCGTAAAGCCAATCCTGTATTACGGATTTCAAAAAAATATGTGACTTGTCTTATCTTGACTTCTTCCTGACACATTCAATTGATATGATTCACTCCAAGAAGCAACCTAAACAATCATGTACTGGAGGAAACATAGAGATGAA
This sequence comes from Paenibacillus sp. FSL L8-0435, assembly GCF_037965655.1. Taxonomy (NCBI): domain Bacteria; kingdom Bacillati; phylum Bacillota; class Bacilli; order Caryophanales; family Paenibacillaceae; genus Paenibacillus; species Paenibacillus sp. FSL L8-0435. The sequence goes on along the minus strand of NZ_CP150185.1, from coordinate 4,379,879 downwards.
CAAGAAATCAAAAGCATGGCTTATTACAGGTGTAGCGGCGGTTGCCGTAATCGGTGGCGGTGGTTACTATATCACAAACAGTTACTTGGGGAACAACGTGGAGATTGAACAGGTGCTTCCTGCGAGCACAGCGACATCGACAACAGCTGTAGATAGCACAGGAACGGTTGTAGCCAATGAAACTGCAGGAGCTGAGCAACTGAATGGAGACTGGAGCATCAGCGAAGGTTCCAAAGTATACTTCTCCGTAACCACATCACAGGAGACAGTTAACTTTGTGGACGATAAGGTAACGGGCAATTGGACCATTAATGTTGACGATGCTGCTCAGATGAAGGCAGAAGGACAGATCGAGATGGACGGAATTGATTCCGGGAATGGACAGCGTGATGGTCACGTGAAGCAAGCCGATTTCTTCGACATTGCTACACATCCACAAGCTACATTTACAGCGACTTCATTCGAAGGGGTACCTGCGGAATGGCCTGTCGGTCAAACGGTTGATATCAAAATGAATGGTACCATTACGGTTAAAGGTATTGAAAAAGAAGTAACTTTTGATGCAAAAGCTGCTTATGAGAATAATGCAGTATTGTTGTCGGCGACATCGATGGTAACATTCGAAGATTTCGGAATGGAAAATCCACACTCCGTTGTGCTCTCGACTGAAAATGATATCCAGGTACAGCTTGAATTGAAACTTTCTAAATAAGTGTAACAACGATTATATATCTAAAAATCTGCTCTGTTCTGCCTTACGGTGGACGGGCAGATTTTTTTGTTTCTTTTGCAAAATAATGTGATCGATATAGCTCAAATGTAACTGTCACAGGATCATATTGTTAAAATAACTGCTGTTTCCTTTGGATTATGCCGTGTCGCCTATCGCTATTAAGCGCTTACAATGAGGAGGATTCATAACATTCATTGATCCATGCACAATCAAACACAAAAAGGGGGAGATCAAGAGTGAATAAGAGGTACATAAGCGGGTGTCTGGTATTACTGATGCTATTCTGTGATCTGGGGTTAATGGTTCGTCCAGCGGCTGCAGAAGATGCAAAAGTGAACGTGGCACTTAACAAGGCGGTTACGGTAAGTGAGCAAGATCTATTGTATGAGGGACAAAAAGAAAAGGCGGTGGATGGTGATGTGAATACTCACTGGAGTGCGAGCTCACCTTCTTCTGAAAGCAATCCTCATTGGTTGACCATAGACCTAGGTGCGCCATATGAGCTTTCCGGAGCGGAGTTGACTTGGAAGGACAAAGACCAAGTTGTAAAATATTTGATTGAAGTGTCTGATGATGGTAACAACTGGTCGACTGTTGTGGACCAAACGACTAACGAAATAAAACAGACTGTTGCTAGTGAAGAATTCCAGACCAGTACATCTGTCCAGTATGTGAAGGTTACGATTCCGTACTATGCGGGAGCAACTTGGTGGCCTGGGATATCCGAGCTTAAAGTCTGGGGAGAAGAGGAAGAAATTGATCCAGCAACCATTACAAGTTACGATCCCGTTAAGGTCAATACAGTAGCTGGGGTTGCACCTGTTCTGCCTACAAAAGTGACAGCGAAGTATCTGAACGACAAATCTGGTTCGGTTCCAGTAGAATGGGACAGTATCGACCCTTCAGAGTACGCAAATGCGGGCAGCTTTACCGTGACGGGTGCAGTATACGGTGCTTCCTTACCAGCAGAAGCTAATGTAACGGTAGGGGGATATCGAACGGATTATGTTAGAGGAGTAGATATCTCTACTTTAACAGCGATTGAGGATAACGGCGGCAAATACTTAGATAGTAATGGCACAGAAAGGGACTTGCTCGATATACTCAAGGACCGCGGTGTCAATTATGTGCGTCTTCGTCTGTGGAATGATCCACAGAAATCAGGGGGATACAACGACAAGGACGATGTCATTCGTTTGGCCGAGCGGGTGAAGAAAAAAGGTATGAAGATCCTGCTGGATTTCCACTACTCGGATGAGTGGGCGCACCCGGGCCAGCAGCTTCGTCCCAAAGCTTGGGAAGGTCTTTCGCCCGAAGAGCTGAAGCAGGCCGTATACAACTATACGGTTGAAGTTGTGGGAGAAATGAAAGCTAAGGGCGCCATGCCTGATATGGTGCAGATCGGTAATGAGATCAACAGTGGTGTTCTGAACGGCTTGAGCAGTGACGTGGATTTCGAGCAAAATGTTGCATTGCTAAAAAGCGGAGTTGATGCTGTACGTGCAGTAGAAGGAGAGATCACCGATAACGCGGATAAGGTGAAGATCATGATTCATCTCGCAGAAGGCGGCAAGGCGGATACGTTCGACTGGTATTTCAGTGAGCTGGAGAAACGCGAACTGAAGTACGATATCATCGGACTTTCGTATTACCCGTTCTGGCATGGGACGTTTGCAGATGTACAGAAAACGATGAATGAAGTGTCAGCCGAGTTTGGCAAAGATGTCATTATCGCTGAAACGTCCTATCCGTTTTCCTACAAAAACGGGGACGCTCATGGAAACATCATCGGATCGGACGAAGCGCTTCATGTTGGGGGAGCAACATTCCCTGCAACGGTACAGGGGCAATATGATGCTATTGCTGGCATTATGGATATGATTGCTGACGTGCCGGAAAACCGCGGAGCAGGCTTCTTCTATTGGGAGCCCGCGTGGATTGCCGCCAATGTAGGCTGGATTGATTCCGAGGGAGATGCATGGGAAAATCATGCCATGTTCGACTATGATGAATTTCCGGGGAATGGTGGATACTCCTACGAAGGACGTGCCTTGCCATCACTGGATGTGTACAAACGCGGACTGGAGCTTCTGCCCGCAGACCGCCAGCAACTGGATGCGGCACTTACACGAGCCAAATCATTGGTACAGACTGATTTTACTCCAGAAAGCTGGGTGACTCTGGCTCCGGCAATCTCGGCAGCGAATGATGTATACCAACAGGCATACACGCCGGGCGGGGTGAATCAAGCAGATACAGATGCAGCGACAACAGCATTGGAACATGTGATGCAGCAGATGCAGGTTATCACCCCGCAGCTTGACGAGCTCAGAGCTAAAATAGCGGAAGCGCGTACGTATCAGCAGACTGACTGGTCTGCGGCCACTTGGGGGGTATTGACCAAAGCGCTGGAAGGCGCTGAGCAGGTCTTGAATGATCCAAGAACAACACAGACGGATGCGAATACAGCGGTTAAACGTTTGCATGATGCCATTCAAGGTCTATCCAATGTGGACAAAACACAACTGCACCAGTACATTCAACAAATGCAGCAGCAGACTAAATCTTCCTATACACGCCGGAGCTGGTCTGTGTTGGAACAGTCTTTGCAGGCAGCGATCCAGGTCCGAGATAACAATGCTGTTGTCCAGTCTGAGGTCAATTCAGCACTGAGTACGTTGAAACAAGCCTTTACTAATCTGGTCTCTCTGGAGGCTTTAACAACGGGAAAAACGGCAACGGCTTCAAGCAGTGCAGGGACAGGAGGCAATCAAGCCAACTCTCCTGAAGGTGCAATTGACAACAATCCGAACACTTCATGGGGGACCGATAAGAGTATTGACAGCTTGTGGCAAGTGGATTTGGGGCAAGTCGCAAACCTGCGCAAGATCGAGATGTCGATGTGGAGTGGCGGCATCAAATATACGATCGAAGTGTCCAATGATAACAAAAATTTTGTGAAAGTAGTGGACACCACAAGTGATGTTGTTGTATCGACCGCACCTAGCCATGTACTTCCAGAGGGCACGGAGGGACGTTATATTCGGGTAATGATTAAAACAGGTCCCACATGGGTAGGATTCATGGAATTTGAAGCATACGGTACGTTCCCGGCAGACAAAACTGCACTGCAAGCTACTGTAGATGCCTCTGAGAAATTAAAACAAACCGAATACACGACATCAAGCTGGAATGTATTTAGTAAGACGCTTTCTGAAGCGAAGGCATTCATTCTGGATGTTGAATCTTCAACGCAAGATGTGAGCAATGCGGATCGTGCGTTACAAGATGCTGTGAGTAAGCTTGTACGTCAAGATGGTACACCTGGCCCTGGCCAGCCCTCACAACCAAGTGTACCATCCCAACCATCCAACCCGGGAACAGCACCATCGACGGGGAATCCGTCTGTAACACCACCGGTTGGATCAGGTACTGTACCAGAGAAGGGTTCAATAACGGTAAAAGGAACAGCAACCGGGGAAGACAAGTATTCGATTCGTCCAGATGTATTCCTATTAACTCAGGCACTGCAATCCATGGATATAGGAAATCGTACGTTGAAACTGATTGCAGATGTGCCTGACACAGCCAAGAAAGTCACATTTCAGTTGGCTGCAAGTCAACTGGCAGCATGGATTCGTTCCGAGGAAGTGAAATCCCTGGATGTAGTTGTAGGACAGACTACTGTTCGTGTTCCTCTAAAATCACTCCCGCTAACTATTGCGGAGACTGCAGGAACGTTCGACATCGTAGTGGCAACAGGATCGACAGATACACTGTCCACATCTCAAAAAGCAACGATAGGTAATCATGCAATTGTTGATGTGAATTTGTTAATGAACAATAAGCCATTGCAATGGACAAACAGAGCGGTTGAAGTTGCTCTATCCAATGTGGAGCAACCTAAAAAGAATGATGTAGTGATGGTTGTACATTCCATATCTCCAAGTGGGGAAATGAACCCTGTTACGTATTCCAAGTACGATGACAAGACGAAGACGATGGCGTTCAAACCGCTGGAATCCGGCAGTTATGTCATTGCAGAAGTTGAAGTGCCATTACTTGATCTGCAAAATCACAATTGGGCCCTCCAAGAAGTGCAGAACCTATACGGTAAGGGGATTATTACGGGGATGAGTGCAACTCGTTTTGCCCCGCAAGGTGAACTGACCAGAGCACAATTTTTGCAAATGATTATTAAAGGTATTGGTGATACACGTAAGCCGGATCCATCTATTTCGATCCCAACAGATGTGAAGGATGGGCAGTGGTATGCCGATTCAGTACGACTTGGAATTGAAATGAACATTATTCAAGGCCGAGCAGATGGAAGCTTTGGAGCCAATGAACGTATTTCACGAGAAGATATGGCCGTTATGCTGAATCGAGTGCTGCAGGTTGTGCAACATGATCAGGATGCGACCAATGCTGCACAAGGAAATACGGTGTTTGTAGACAACGCTGAGATCGCTGGTTATGCGAAAGAAGCTGTAGCCTCGATGCAACAACTTGGACTGTTAAACGGCATGCCTGATGGCACGTTTGCTCCGAAAGAAACGGCGAACCGTGCACAAGGGGCTGTTGCAGTCGCCAGACTGATGGAACAACTCTATTAGAGATAGTTCAAAAAGTCCGCTTTTGATTACGAAAGGTGCCTGGTTGCATCATCAACACGCATGAATAGAAAAAACAAAGCAGGTAAAGAGATCGGATCATATGATCCGGTCTCTTTATTTTTTGCGGAAAAAAAAATGGGGGTTCAGACTTCATCCCTTTCTCTAAATAGGCATATGAACATTTTGTTAATGTCGTATTGACAATATCGAATTCGTTTGTTATCATTTCGATAATATCAAAACGACAATATTAAGAAATGGGGAATGAGCCATGTTTGGATTCCGATTTGTGAAATTTCAACCCAGTGAGTATGTCATGAAGGTGAAAAATGGTGAGGTACAGCGTCAAGGTGTGGGATTGTCCTTCTATTATTATGAGCCGACCACATCGGTAGTGGTTCTACCCGTATCCTCGGTGGATGTACCGTTCATGTTCGAAGAGATTACGGCGGATTATCAGACGGTTACTGTGCAAGGGCAGCTAAGTTATCGCATTGTGGATTATCTGAAAATAACCCAGAGCCTGAATTACACGTACAATTTGCGCAAAAATCGGTATATCTCCGACGACCCCGGCAAGCTGGATCAACGGGTGATCACCACAGCCAAAGTACTGACCAAGAAACATCTGGAGCAAATGCCGCTGAAGGAGGCCATTCAATCCAGTGAACGGCTGGCGAGCAGCATGAAACGCGAGGTTGTGCAAAGTGAAGAGTTGGAGAAACTGGGCGTTGAGTTGATGAGTCTATCGATACTTGCCATTCTGCCTAATAAAGAGACGATGCGTGCATTGGAAGCACAAGCGCGGGAAGAGATTTTGCGTCAGGCAGACGAAGCACTCTATGTGCGTCGCAATGCATCCATTGAACAGGAAAGACGAGTGAAAGAGAACGAACTGAACACCGAAATTGCCGTAGAGACAAAGAAACAGCAGATTCGTGAGACCCAATTACAGGCAGAACGCTCGGTGAAACAGAAACAAAATGAGATGGAGCAGGAGCAGCTTCAGTTCAATACAGCGATGGAGGAACGCAAGCAGCAACTGATTGAGTTAACCATTGCCAATCACAATGCCGAGGCAGATGCAAAAGCCTATGAGATTGCTGCCGTGATGAATTCATTGCAAAATGTACAGCCAAATGTACTGCAAGCAATGGCGAATATGGGCATGAATTCTGATAAGCTGATCGCACTTGCATTCCAGGAACTGGCTGAAAATGCTGGCAAGATTGGGCAACTTAATATCTCGCCAGATCTGTTGCAGGGATTGATGTCTCCTGCGCAGGGCAGAGATCAGGGAGGTCGAGCAAGATGAGATTAGGAAGAAGAGAGCAAGCAGAGCAGGCAGGGAAATCAGTACGTCAGCAGGCCACGGCAGATGATCGAATGAGTGAACACAAGCTGATTCTGGTGAAACGCCGGACCCGACTGGAAGAGCTGGTGGTTCGATATAACACGGTGCAGCAAGCTCAGTTCTATATTGAACGTCTGGGCGCAGACTTCAGTGATTATATGGAGGAAGACCGTCGTTATCAGCTATCTGTGCAGCAGGCACAGCAGCAACTGGGTCAATTGGGACGGGTTCAGACGATTGATCGGGAACATGTGCCCAATTTTATCTTTGGAGATCAGGATGTCGTGGTCGTGGTTGGACAGGATGGGCTTGTAGCCAACACCCTCAAATACGTAACCGAGCAGCCGCTCATCGGTGTGAACCCGGACCCGATGCGGTGGGATGGCGTGTTATTACCTTTTACCGTGGAGGATCTGAGCTTCATTGTTCCTGATGTCATTCGAAAGCAACGAACATTAAAAGAAGTCACTCTCGCCAAAGTGGAACTCAATGATGGACAGTATCTATATGGTGTCAATGATCTGTTCATTGGTCGGAAGACACATGTATCGGCGCGTTATGAAGTGCGTTTGGGTACATCGACAGAACAACAATCCTCCAGTGGCATCATTGTATCCACAGGCATGGGATCGACAGGCTGGTTCAAAAGTGTGCTGGCGGGAGCCACGGGCATTGTTGGATCGGCGGCATGGCAGAACCTAAATTCCGAAGCGGAGGTCGCTACAGCATCGGCATCCATTCATGGAAGCAGACAGGAGCAGAATCATTTTAACTGGGATGCGCCTTATTTATATTTTTCAGTACGTGAACCGTTCCCGAGCCGGACGACTGCGGCCAATCTCGTGTTTGGACAGATCCATTCAAAGCAACCATTGCACATTGTATCCCAGATGCCGGAGGACGGTGTTATTTTCAGCGATGGGGTCGAGCAGGATTTTCTTGAGTTTAATTCAGGAGTGGAAGCCATCATTGGGTTGGCAGAGAAGAGGGGACGTCTCGTGGTCTGACCCTTTATTTTCAAGCCGTTTCCGACTAGAATGGGTAACTAGATGTGATACACTGACGTCAGGAAACGGAAAGAAGGTTAACGATGCAGTCGATATTGTTGGTTGAAGATGATGCCAAGCTAGCTGGATTGCTGGCGGCTTATCTGACCCGAAATGGATTCCAGGTACAGGTCACAGATGATTTTCGTCATGTACTGGATGAATTCGTGAAGATGGAACCGGATCTGGTGCTGATGGATGTGAATTTGCCTCAATATGATGGATACTACTGGTGCAGGCAGATACGCACACATTCCATATGTCCCATTTTATTCATATCGGCTCGTGATAGCGGTATGGATCAGATTATGGCGTTGGAACATGGAGCGGATGATTATATTACAAAACCTTTTCAATATGAAGTCGTTCTTGCCAAAGTACGAAGTCAGTTGCGCCGAGCCTATGGTTCTTACGCTGCTGTTCAACAGGAAGTGAAGGTGAAGAACGGTCCCATGATCTTTTATCCTGAGCGATTTGTATTGGAATATGATGAGCGTTCTACCGAGCTAACACAGAAGGAAGCGATACTGGTGGAAGCGCTGATGGCGAAGGCAGGGCGAGTTGTCAGCCGAGAAAAATTGTTAGAACAAATGTGGGAAGATCAGCATTTTATTGATGATAATACGTTGAATGTCTATATTACACGTGTTCGCCGGAAGTTGAAGGAGCTGGGTGCAGAAGAGATTTTGGAGACGGTTCGCGGAGCGGGTTATCGTGTGTTGGAACTGGATTCATCCGCACAGGGGAAAGGAAAATGAGACTTTTCCTGAAAGACCACCTGATGTTAGTCGGATTTTATGTGTTACAGATGCTGCTGGTTCCGTGTGTCTACTGGCTCTCTGGTGAGGGCCGTCCGATGAAGATTGTCCTTTATGGCATGCTGATCAGTATCGTGGTATTGATGGTTTATCTGGTCACTCGTTACTTCCAGTTGCGAGCATATTACCGTCTACTTCAACAACCACGCAAACTGGTAAACGAGCCTTTTCAAACGCTTGGAAATTCGGTCGTGGCGGAGGCCATCCAGGAATTGTTACATGAACTGGAGCGTAATCGGCAGAACGAGATGGGTCAGTTACGTACTAGCAAGGAACAGCAGGTGGTATTCATGAATCGCTGGGTTCATCAGATGAAGACCCCGTTGTCCATCATCCAACTGACCTTGGAAGATGTGGACGATGAGACGGCTGGCAGTATTCAGGATGAGCTGGATAAGCTGCGCAAAGGACTTGAAATGGTCTTGCATTCATCAAGGCTTGAACAGTTTGAAGGGGATTTTCGTGTGGAGCTGTTGTCTTTGCAAGAAGTGCTTCGGAGTAGCATTGCTGAGAACCGACGTTTGTTTATTCGCAGAGGCATTACGCCGGATATTCGTATGGAGGACGACCTTCAGATATATAGTGACTCCAAGTGGCTGCGGTTCATGTTCACCCAGATTCTGACCAATGCCGTGAACTATTCCGATAGCAAATCTGGCAAAAAAGTGATCATTACAGGCTATAAGCAGGAAGAACGTACAATCCTGGACATTCAGGATGAGGGAATTGGCATCTCGTCCGAAGATATTCATCGCGTGTTCAATCCCTATTTTACAGGCGAACGGGGCAGACAATACCATGAATCTACGGGAATGGGATTATATCTGGTTCGTGAGATCAGTGCCCGCCTGGATAACCGTGTCGAGTTGTTTTCGGAGCCAAATGAGGGAACGTTGGTTAGATTCAGCTGGATTCATTCGAAATATCCGAAGTGAAAAGTGCTTTGCCCATGGGCGAGGTGCTTTTTTTAATGCACAGAATTGTGATAGAGGAGGTAGGGGAACAAAACCTTAAACGGGCTGTAAGAGAAGTTTAAGGTAATTCGATAGCACCGTTAGGGGAGGTCGGTTAGGATAAGAATAGAATTAACGTATAAAGAATGATGGATCAGGAGGGAATTACGAATGGAAATGTTACAGGTATCGGGACTGAACAAAGTATATCAGGGCAAAGTGCAGACTCGGGCCCTTAGTGATATTCATCTGACAATCAAGCAAGGTGAGTTTGTGGGTATTATGGGCCCGTCGGGTAGTGGCAAAACCACATTGTTAAACATGGTCTCCACCATTGATGAACCCAGCTCAGGCAAGGTGCTGATTAATGGCATGAACCCGTTTGATATGAAAAAGAAAGAACTTGCCATGTTCCGACGTCGGGAACTCGGATTTGTCTTTCAGGATTTCAATCTGCTGGACACGCTGACTGTTGCTGAGAATATTGTGCTTCCATTGACACTGGACAAGGTCAAACTGAAGGAGATGGAGAGCAGACTTCATCGCATTACAGCGAAGCTCGGGATTGATCATATTCTGGATAAACGAGTCTACGAAATTTCGGGCGGACAGCGACAACGGACAGCCATTGCGAGATCCATGATCAATATGCCTTCGATTGTTTTGGCGGATGAACCCACCGGTGCCCTGGATTCTACGTCATCCCAAGCGGTCATGGAGTCACTTGAACAGATTAACCAGCAGGAGAAAACAACCATTATGTTGGTTACACATGACCCGCTTGCTGCAAGTTATTGCAACCGCATCGTGTTTATCAAGGATGGAAAACTGGCAGCCGAGGTACACCGCGGAGATAATCGACAGACGTTCTTCCAGCGGATCATTGATACTTTATCCTTCTGGGGAGGGAATTCACATGAGCTTTCCTCAGTTCGCGTTTAATAACATTCGCCGGAATGGGCGAGCGTATATTGCTTTTTTTCTTAGTAGTGTGTTTATGGTCATGATTTTCTTCGCGTATGCGGTATTTATCTATCATCCATATGTGGCAGAGTTGCCAATGGGTGACACAACCGCTACGGGGATGCAGATCGCTTCGGTTATTGTGTATGTGTTTGCATTTTTCTTTGTTATGTATTCCATCAGTGCTTTTCTCAAATCACGGAACAAAGAGTTTGGCATTCTGACCATACTTGGTGCGGAGCCTAGGCAGATTCGGAGATTGGTCATTCTGGAGAACATGTTGATCGGCTGCCTGTCCATTATTGCCGGGATCGGCGGAGGTATGTTGTTGTCCAAGCTGTTCCTGATGTTAACTACTCGTTTTATCGGGATGGATGATCTGCCCTTTTATTTTCCGGTGAAAGCGATTCTGATTACGATCGGGGCCTTTCTGTTATTATTTTTCTGCATATCACTCTTCACATTGGTTTTTATCGGGAACAAACGAACGTTAGAACTTTTGACGGGAACCAGCAAGCCTAAAAAAGAGCCCAAAGCTTCATGGTTCTTCTCACTTCTGGGTTTTGCATTACTAACAGTAGGTTTTGTGGTACTCCGCAGCGAGTTAAATGGCGGAACAATCATGATTGCAGCTGTAACAGGGATAGCGGGAACGTATTTTTTCTACTCTCAACTGTCTGTCATGATCATTCGCTTATTGAAACGTAATCGTAAAACCGTATGGCAGGGTACACGTCTGTTATGGATCTCAGAGATGAGTTATAAAATGAAGGATAATGCACGCATGCTCTTTATGGTGACCGTGGTGATTGCGATTGCTTCAATGAGTGCAGTTGTAATTTTGTCACTGGATCAGGAGAACCGGGAACAGTTTACGAACAACGATTTTCCAATTCAATACAACGTCTTCAGACCAGCGGAGCAATTGGATATGAGCGCTATTGATTCGAAACTTGAAGCCGCAGGCTTGGATTATCAACAGATATATCTGGAATATCTGTGGTCCTCTGCAGATCAGAGTGCTGTCTCGGTTATGCCGCTTAGTCACTACAACCAATACAATCGGACACAAGGGAGAAAGATGTTCCAATTGGATACCGGATCCGTTTTATTTGTGGATACCCGCAATGAGAAGGATCAGGGTCAGATCGAGCGCAACAGATTTCGTAATTATGCGAAGGGAGACAAGTTGACGTTGAATCTGAACGATAGCCCTCTGGAAGCCCGGGTTACGGATACAGATATCGATCCACGGTTTGGAACCCTACTCTATGCTACAGGTGTAGTTGTTCTCCCGGATGAGAAGTATGAAGAGATTGCCCAACAGATCAAAGAGAATATGATATCAGGAAAATATCTGTATCAGATCCCTGCATGGGGCCATGCTGTACCTGACCGCCACTCCTCGGAAGCCATGGTTAGCGATCAGCTTCTATTCTCCGTAAATTCCATTGGAAGCAGCAACGCTTCAACGGATAACAACTCTGGATATCTGACTACACGATATGGAGATTTTGAGAGATACAGACAGGGTACAGCACTCTTTACCTTTCTGGGTATATTTATCGGATTAATCTTCTCGATATCTTCCGCAAGCTTTCTGTATTTCAGACTGCATACCGATCTTGAAGCAGATGGAAGGATGGTGCATTCTCTTTCGAAAATGGGCCTCAGTTTCCAGGAGATGAAACGATCATCCACCGTTCAGATTGCCATTCTGTTCTTTTTACCGATTGGGGTAGCTATCATTGAAACGTTGGTAGTGGTTAAACCATTCCTGACTGAGTTTGGTATTACCAATTATACGATGCCGGTGTTGACTGTTTTTGGTGCCTTTGTACTTGCACAGACGTTTTATTTCATCGTCATACGTTCCAGATATATCGCTTCTCTGCGCAAAATGATGGTGTAACTATCTTAAAAACAAACGATCATAAGGGACCGACTATGATTTGTTCATTTGCCCGTATTTCTTGATTCAGATCAAGGAAATGCGGGCTTTCTTGCGATAAGATGAATGTATTCACAGATTACATTATCGAGGAGGACGATTAGGATGAGTATCACGTCATTGCAAGAAGTCAAAGCATTCAGTGAGGAGCGTTTTACTAAACGAGTTTTATTCCAACAGGGTGGTGGAGTGACCTTTGTACTTCATTTTCTGCCAGGTCAGCAGCTTCCCGTTCATAAACATCCAGGCACAGACGTTATTTTGCTGGTGGTCGAAGGCACAGGCACACTTATGCTGGATGGAAAAGAACAAGAAGTGAAACAAGAGGATGTAATTCATTGCGGCGGTGAAGTGGAGTTTGCATTCCATAATACAGGAGCTCAGGAGGTTCGTTTGTTCGTGGTGTTAAACAAAGTGCCAGCAGCATCCTATGCAAAGGACATCTAACATCGAATATCAAGGAAGCGATACAACGATTCACTGATCGGAACTAATATAAGGGGAACTCTATTCTGGAGTTTCCTTATTTATTTTTATTCAAGAATATCTTAATCAAGTGTTTCCCATCGCAAAACAAAAAGCATACTTGAGTCTGAGAACATCAGATTTAAGTACGCTTCTTCGTATTCCGCCAGCAACTTGTTCATTATCCGGTCTATAGTCATTCTGCCTAGAAGTATCCCAGCAATTCCTTGGCTTCATTCGACATCATCTGTGGAGACCATTGTGGCTCCCACACCACTTGAACGTCAATATCAGTCTTATTCGTATTTTCCTGTAAAACCCATTTCACCGCACCAACGATGGTATCGTGCAGCGGACAACCTGGTGTAGTTAGCGTCATCCGTACATGTACTCGTTCAGCTTCTTCCTTTACTTCATACACCAGACCAAGGTCAACGATATTGACACCTAATTCAGGGTCATATACTTCCTTGAGACATTCCAGTAAATGCGTTGTTTGTTCCATCATGTTCACCCTCCAATCTACCTTTTTAACATTAACGTCTGAATACCAAAGCAATATTCGCTATATAAACGATGGAAACCAGAGATAAGGCTGTTCCTCCAACCATCATAACCTCTGCCAGATTAATCAGAATTCCACTGACTAGCAGAAGGCTTCCAGCCACCATGGCGATCATCCCCCAATTGACGTTCCGTTCACTCAGCATACCAGCCATTAGCGGTGTTCCGGGTCTGCCTGCCTGCTTGCCGTATTTGTGGGTCCACCAGAGAAAAGGCACGATTTTGGAGGCATATCCGAGTATGGTGAGGGACACCCAGCCCCCGAGATATACCCATCCAGACAGAAGAACAACCCTTGGATGGAGCAGCAGTTCGGTTCCTTGCGCCGAATAGATCAGTAGGGCGACAGCATATGCGGCAAAGGCACGGCTTACATACACAGACCAGCGAATACCCGGCCCGGGGTTGCTTTTGTGACGTTTCTCCTGAATTTGCTCCAAGTGATACACATAGAAGAGTAGGGCTGCGGTTAGGAGCAAGAGCGCGAACCAGAGCAAACCTCCCTTAAGCCCAGTCAGAAATGCGACAACGCCTGTAATTACAGCTGCATTCCACAGAACCAGGACCACTTTCTGTAATCGAAGGGAGTAATCGTGGGACAGGTAGAACATGGGCAGCATTTTGTAACTGAATCCGGTAATTAACATGCCAAACCAGCCGAGTGTTCCCATCCAGATATGTGCGCCGAACAAGCGTTCATGCATACCATTCCAATCACCAAAGGCAAAATTCAGACCCATCAGCATACCGGATAGCCCGGTAAGAACCAGATAAAGACACGAACATGCTGCACTAATCGTTACCGGATTCCATTGTGAGGCACGTAAGAGGGTAACAGCCATATTCCATCCGAACAACAGGATGCCAGAGAGCGCGAGTGTCGCAGAACCGGAAATCCAGATGACATCTGCACAAATGAAGCCGTATAACATGCCTACGATTCCGATACTGAACAAGACATAATGACAATAACCGAGAACCAGACTGTAGATATTGGATTGCAAAATAACATGTATCAACTGATAAACGGCACCCATTGCGAGCATGGTTGCCCACCCGAGCACAAACAGATGAGCATGAAACCAGCCTTCGGGTCCTCTGAGTTCATCACCAAGCCAGCCTGTCAGCGAGAGCAGGGAGAAGGCGTGATACATTACAAATCCAAAGATGCCCGTGATGATGAAAAGAAACGGCAACCTGGACATGGCTTTCTCCTCCTTACCCTTTTTCAATTCTCACTTTGGCTGTGCCATCGGCTTGATCTTCAACCGTGTAGGTGCAACCTAGATTGTTTAACTCTTCAATCAGGAATACAGGTACACGGTCATTGTGAATCAGTACGATTTCCCCAGGTTTGCAACGCTCCAGAGCGGCAAGTGTTCGCATCATGGGCTGTGGCGGTTCCAATCCGCGATTGTCCAGTATAACTTTGGGTGCCTGTGGAGTTTCAATGTTTGCAATCGCAACAGCTTGCTCCTCCGGATGTCCTTTGCATGAAGCTGATTCTTCGTCTGAACCGGGCTCCGAATTAACTTCTGATCCAGGTAAAACCATTGCAGATAATGCTTTTGCACCGGTTTTATTTTTTTTGTGCACAAATGTGGTAACCCAGTGATCTGAACCTTTTCGTTCCGATGTGCTGGAATATCCTTTCAGCTTGAGAATACCGAGCAGAGGCGTTGGTTTGAATGGAGCATGTAGGACAAACACATCGTCATGCTGAAGGCCCTTGACCGTGTCCATAATCAGCTGAAACGGCTCCAGCTTTTTACTCAGATGAGGGCGCACATCCAATTCAACCATACGGATATCAGATGGAGACATGTGCGTTCACATCCAATCCTGCACTAGCTACATCCGCCTGTTGTACCAACTGCAGAGATGATTCATACAGGGCGGCCATTCCACCGTACAGCGCGTAGAAGAATGACTCCGGCGCATCGAGGGAGAAGGACAGATAGGCTTTGGGGTCCATGCCGAGCACACGCTCAAAAAGTCTTGCACTGTCATAGGCGTAAAAACAGAAGTGAGTATATTCGAACACAGGCATTTTTTCGTAAATGGTAACAATCTCTTGCGCATATTCGGCCTGTTCACGCTGTGCTATCTGCACCATGGTTGTGGCATCTTCCAACCTCAGCGTGATGCGAAGTGTAGTATTGTCAATGATTTCAACGTGGGCCATAGCGGTTCAGCTCCAATTCTATAGTTTGCTGATCTTGACCTGGAAGGTTGTAGGGCCCTGCTCAATATACTCCCAGTTGAAGCCATCAGGATGTGTGGACTGGAACTGGAATCGAAGTGGCTTTGGATCGTGATCATTGATGAGCAGCATGGATTCCTGTGGTTGCAACTGATCAAACGTTTCGAAAATAACTTTATGTTTCAAATGCGGTGGATACTCCGTGGCATTAATGGTTGCTGCGTATGTGTTCATGTGTCATTCCTCCAAATAGGGATAGTGTGGTGCTGCAATTTGATTATAGAAAACGTGAAGAGGGGTCTGTGTGAGCAGGCTCACACATTTCTTTTTGCCATAATTTAGACTTATTTAGACCAGAATCCTGTTTGGAAAAGGGCTGGTGAGCATATATAGATGTGCAACTGTGCGCTATGTTTCACTTCTTGTGATATTTTGCACAGTTCAGCGAGTGAGACATCCTTATATTTAGCGTCAAGATGACACTGGATGAGAGAAAACAGGTTTCTCCTTCGGCTGATGTGAATACAGCACCCTAGAGAAGGGAGGTATGTGTATGGAATCAAAATTAATGGACCCGTTTGGAAGAAAACATGATTACTTAAGAATTTCGGTTACGGATCGTTGTAATCTCCGCTGTGTGTATTGCATGCCAGAGGAAGGAATGCAGTTTGAACCGACAGAACGAATCCTGTCCTATGAAGAAATCACGTCCATCGTTAAGGCGCTTGCTCCATTGGGCATTCGGAAATTGCGTTTAACTGGAGGGGAGCCTCTTGTTCGTAAGGGGCTGGATCAACTGATTGCGATGTTGTCCGCTATTCCAGGAATTGAAGATATCGCATTGACCACCAATGGCATCTATTTGGCAGCTTATGCGGATCTGCTGAAGGCTGCGGGGCTAACACGGGTGAACATAAGCCTGGATTCTTTGAAGCCAGAACGATTCGCAAGCATTACCCGAGGCGGCAAGGTGCAGCGTGTGCTGGACGGCATTAAGGCCAGCCAAAAAGCCGGATTTCATCCGATCAAGCTGAATGTGGTGCTGATGAAAGGCGTGAACGACGATGAAGTGGAAGACTTTCTGAGGATGACCCGGGATGAACCCATTCATATTCGTTTTATCGAGTACATGCCTATTGGTGAAAGTGGAGAAGGTTGGAGATCTGGGTATATGCCCCTCGAACATGTGCTGGAAACATGCGGAGCACAATGGGAGTACGAAAGCTGTGGAGAGATTTATGGGAATGGACCTGCAGATAGTTATCGCATTGTGGGAGCTGCCGGAACCTTTGGTCTGATTCATCCGGTGAGCAGCCATTTCTGCGGAAATTGCAATCGGCTCAGGCTGACAGCAGACGGAAATATCAAACCTTGTCTCTACTGGTCAGATGAGTTCAATGTTCGTCCACTCGTAGGTGATGACAAGGCGGTGCAGGATTTATTTTACAAGGCACTCGGAGCCAAACCCGAAACACATGACATGTTAAAAGCCTTAAACGGGCAACAGATTGACGGCACGCCAACGCTGCGACATATGTCGCAAATCGGAGGTTAGCAACAGCAGTTCAGGATTCAACTTGCATCAACAGGTCATATATGTGGGAGGACAACAATGAGTAACAAAAGCATGCCCTGGATGGGCAAACTCAAATATTTTGCCAAACGTGAAAAAAGTGCGGAGGGCTGGAGTGAGATGTCCCCAGTTAACCGGGATTGGGAAGATGTCTACCGCCGCCGCTGGCAGCATGACAAAGTGGTGCGTTCCACACACGGCGTCAATTGTACCGGATCATGCAGCTGGCAGATCTATGTGAAAGACGGCATTGTCACTTGGGAAACGCAGGCTACCGACTATCCTTCAACCGGACCGGATATGCCGGAATTTGAACCACGAGGTTGTCCGCGTGGAGCGAGCTTCTCCTGGTATCTGTACAGCCCGCTGCGTGTCAAACATCCTTATGTACGTGGTGCGCTGCTGGACATGTGGCGTGATGCGCTTCAGACACATGGTGACCCGGTTCAAGCGTGGTCCAGCATTGCGGATGATCCGGCCCAAGTGAAAAGATACAAATCGGTACGTGGTAAAGGTGGATTAATTCGCGCTTCATGGGGTGAAGTGACACAGATTATTGCCGCTTCGCTGATTCATACGATCAAAGAATACGGACCGGATCGGATTATTGGTTTCTCTCCAATTCCTGCTATGTCGATGGTCAGTTATGCAGCAGGGTCGCGCTTCTTGTCCCTGATGGGATCACCATTGCTCAGCTTCTATGACTGGTATGCGGATCTGCCGCCGGCTTCACCTCAGATCTGGGGCGATCAAACGGATGTGCCGGAGAGCAGTGACTGGTACAACTCGGGATACATTCTGGTATGGGGCTCGAATCTGCCAATGACGCGGACACCGGATGCCCACTTCCTGGCTGAAGCACGTTATCGGGGAACGAAAGTGGTGTCGATCAGCCCGGACTATGCGGAATATGTGAAATTTGCAGATACATGGATGTCGGTAAAACAAGGAACGGACGGCGCTCTGGCGATGGCAATGGGCCATGTCATCCTGAAAGAGTTTTATATTGAAAAGCCCACGGACTATTTCATGCAATATGCCAAACAGTATACGGACTTTCCAAATCTGCTGATTGTGGAAGAAAAGGACGGGATACACACAGCAGGCAGATTTCTCGTTGGGGAAGACCTGGGTATTACGGGCAACAATATGGCATGGAAAACGCTTGTATACGATGAGAACAGTGGAACCTATGCGATGCCAAAAGGAAGTTTGGGCTTCCGTTGGGGTGAAGAAGGCACATGGAATCTCAAAATGGAACAGGTGGAGAACGGTGAGCCGATTGATCCTAGACTATCCATGCTCGGAGTCCATCATGATCTCGTAACCATTCATCTGCCGTACTTTGATGATGAGGGAAAACATGTCATGAAGCGGCAGATTCCTGTACGCCAGATCTGGCTGGGGGACAGATGGATTACGGTAACAGCCGTATACGATCTGGTACTTGCCAAATACGGAATTGAACGTGAAATGACACGTTCTTCGGATTCAGCAGAAGTAGTCACTGGTGCGGAGCAGTTGAGTGTACGTGTTCACCGTGGAGACGACATCTTGAATGCACCACAGGTAAAACCATTCACCCCAGCGTGGCAAGAGAAAATCACTGGTGTGGACGAAGAGACTGTCGTACAGATTGCACGTGAGTTTGCACAAAATGCGATCGATACCAAAGGGCGTTCCATGATCATCATGGGAGCCGGTATTAATCACTGGTACAACTCCGACGTCATCTATCGCGCCATCATTAACTTAATACTGATGACAGGCTGTCAGGGTGTGAACGGTGGAGGTTGGGCGCACTATGTTGGTCAAGAAAAACTGCGTCCGGCTGAAGGCTGGCAGACGATTGCCTTTGCTCGTGACTGGACCGGACCTGCACGTCTGCAGAACGGAACATCTTTCTTCTACTTTGCAACAGATCAATGGAGATACGAGGAGACCCAAGTAGGAGAGTTGACTTCGGCGCTTGAGGGTGAACCGCGGTTCCAGCATGTGGCTGATTATAATGTGATGGCTGCGCGTATGGGCTGGCTTCCATCTTATCCACAATTCAATCGTAACTCGATTGATCTGCATCAGGATGCGCTGCAGGCTGGAGCAACGACGAAGGAAGAGATCGGTGCTTATGTAGCCTCAGAATTGCAGAACAAAAATCTGAAGTTCTCAATCGAGCAACCGGATGATCCAGCGAACTTTCCGCGTGTACTATTTGTCTGGAGAGCGAATCTGATCTCAAGTTCCGGCAAAGGACATGAGTATTTCCTCAAGCATCTGCTCGGTGCAACGAACGGATTGCTGAATGATGATGATCATGGACTGCGCCCAGAGCATGTGGAATGGGTGGATGAAGCACCGGAAGGCAAACTCGACCTGATGATCAATATGGATTTCCGGATGGCAGGTACGGCGATGTATTCCGATATTGTTCTGCCAGCAGCGACCTGGTATGAAAAAAGCGATCTGAGCAGTACGGATATGCATCCGTTCGTTCATCCATTTAATCCGGCTGTAGCCACGCAGTGGGAATCCCGTTCGGACTGGGATACCTTCAAGGAAATTGCACGTGTATTCTCCGAGATGGCTGCGCAGCAATTTGATGGTCCACAGAAAGAGATCATAGCTACACCGCTGTTGCATGATTCACCAGATGAGCTTGCTCAACCGTACGGAGAGATCAAAGACTGGAGTGCGGGAGAATGTGAAGCAATCCCGGGTAAAACGATGCCGCATATTCAGGTCGTGGAACGTGACTATGCTGCCGTATATAACAAAATGATCAGCCTTGGACCTGTGGTGAAGGATAAACCAATCGGTACCAAAGGCATATCCTGGTCTGCCAGTGAAGAGTATGAAAAACTCAAGGGCATCCTGGGCGTGCATCGTAAAGATGGCGTTGGACAAGGATGTCCGGATCTGAGCACAGACCGTAATGTTGCTGAGGCCATTCTGACCTTGTCCAGTACAACGAACGGCAAAATGGCTGTGCGTGCGTGGGAAGCGCTTGAACAGAAAACAGCATTGCATCTGAAAGATTTGGCTGAGGAACGGTCTGAGGAATGTTTTACGTTTGACGAGATCACTTCCAAACCGAAAACGGTCATTACCTCGCCTGCATTCAGCGGATCGGAAAAAGGCGGACGAAGATATTCGCCATTCACCACCAATGTGGAGCGCCTGATTCCATGGCGTACATTGACGGGCAGACAGCAGTTCTATATTGATCATGCGATGCTCCGCGAGTTCGGAGAGACATTAGCGACATTTAAACCTGTGCTGAAGCATACGCCGTTCCATCCAAACAGCAAACGTCCGATCGAAGGGGGAAAGGAGATTGTCCTGAACTACCTGACACCGCATAATAAGTGGTCGATCCACAGTATGTACTATGATGCGCTGCCGATGCTGACGTTGTTCCGAGGTGGCCCGACAATCTGGATGAACTACGAAGATGCAGAAGAAGCCGGACTGGTTGACAACGACTGGATCGAATGTTTCAACCGTAACGGAGTAGTCGTTGCCCGAGCCGTAGTGACCCACCGTATTCCTCGCGGCATGGCATTCATGTATCACGCTCAGGACCGTCATATTAACGTTCCGGGCACCAAAATATCACAGACACGTGGGGGGACGCATAACAGTCCGACACGTATTCATGTGAAGCCCACCCATATGATCGGTGGTTATGCCCAGTTAAGTTATGGCTTCAACTACTATGGCCCGACAGGCAATCAGCGTGACCTCAATGTCATCATAAGAAAACTGCAGGAGGTGGATTGGCTTGAAGATTAAAGCACAAGTCAGTATGGTCATGAATCTGGACAAATGCATAGGGTGCCATACATGTAGTGTTACGTGCAAAAACACCTGGACCAATCGTCCAGGTGCAGAATATATGTACTGGAACAATGTAGAGACCAAGCCAGGGGTGGGTTATCCGAAACAATGGGAGGACCAGAAGCGTTATCGCGGTGGCTGGGAGATGAAGAATGGCAAACTGGAATTGAAGTCCGGCACACGGGCAAGACGCTTGCTTAACATTTTCCATAACCCGGATCAGCCTACCATTGATGATTATTACGAGCCATGGACCTACGAGTATGAGAAACTGACGAACAGCCCGGAGAAAAAACATCAGCCTGTAGCAAGACCGAAATCCCAGATTACCGGTGAATATATGAATCTGGAGTGGGGACCTAACTGGGAGGATGATCTGGCAGGTGCCCATGTAACCGGGATGGAAGACCCCAACATGAAGGGTGTCGAGGATTCGATCAAGATGGATTTTGAACAGGTATTTATGATGTATCTGCCACGGATCTGTGAACATTGCCTTAACCCAGCCTGTGTGTCCTCCTGTCCTTCCGGAGCGATGTACAAACGGGAAGAAGACGGGATTGTACTGGTTGACCAAAATGCATGCCGCGCATGGAGATTCTGTGTATCGAGCTGTCCGTACAAAAAGGTCTATTTCAATTGGCAGACAAACAAAGCCGAGAAATGTACGCTATGTTTCCCGCGGATTGAAGCAGGTCTGCCAACGATCTGTTCCGAAACCTGTGTGGGACGTATCCGCTATATCGGCCTGATGCTGTATGATGCAGACCGTGTTGAAGCTGCTGCTTCCGTTGAAAATGACCAGGATCTCTATGAATCCCAGATGGATATTTTCCTTGATCCGAATGACCCTGAGGTGATTCGCGAAGCGCGTGAGGCAGGAATTCCCGAGGATTGGATTATTGCAGCGCAGCAGTCCCCTATTTATAAAATGGTTATCGACTGGAAAATTGCGCTCCCGCTTCACCCTGAATACCGTACCATGCCAATGGTATGGTACATTCCACCGCTTAGCCCGATTACCAATCGGGTAGAGGGACAGGGAAGTTCACTGGAGGCTAATGATATTTTCCCTGCGATTGATAACATGCGTATTCCGGTGGAGTATCTTGCCAATCTGCTTACAGCAGGAGATACGGATCGAATTCGTGAGGTCCTGCGGAAGATGGCCGTTATGCGCATTCACATGCGTAATCAGCAGACGGGTAAGACCAGTGAATCGGCATTGTTGGAAAGAGTAGGCATGGATGCGCAGGAAGTGGAGGACATGTACCGACTGCTCGCGATTGCGAAGTATAATGATCGTTTTGTCATCCCGCCAGCCCACCGTGAGGAAGTGGAAGATCTCTTCAGCGAACAGGGCAGCTGCGGACTTGATTTTGCAGGTGGTCCTGGTTCTTGTGGGGTATTTTGATGGGAAAGGAGACAATGACAACGATGACGATCGAACCCAATGAGGGAACAGGTCAGGCTCTGGTTTACGATACGAATACGAGAAGAATGGTCTGTAAACTGATCTCCTACCTGTTGCAATATCCGGATACAGCGTGGAGAGAAGGACTGCAAGGAGTGAAGGAAGCTATACAGTCCATTTCCGATGAGATGGTGAACCAGATCTTGCTGACATTTGTAGATGAAGCACAGTCGGTAAGCTCGATTGAGTGGCAGGATGCCTATGTTCGTACATTCGATTTTGATAAAAAGTGTAACCTCTATCTCACGTATGCTCTTCATGGAGATGAACGGGATCGGGGCCCGGCTCTGATTGAATTGAAACGCAGATATGAAGCTGCGGGATTTTATATGGAAGTGAGTGAGTTGCCGGACTATTTGCCTATGGTGCTTGAATTTGTAGCTGAGGCTCCCGAGGAAGATGCCTTAGGGGTGCTCTCCAGTTGCCATAAGGCGTTGGTCACAATGAGCGAAAGCATTACGGGACAGAACAGCCCATATGGACCATTGCTCAGTCTGATGTTACAGGTCATTCCTGAGCCTCCTGCCCCTGATGTGCCAGAACAAGAAAAAACAGTTAACCAACAACCAGCAGATCTTATGCAGATCGCTGCCCAGATGAGGAGGGGGAATCGTTGAGTACACTGGAACTGTTGTTATGGGGCGCTCTTCCCTATATGGTCATTGTTTTCTGCATTACGGCGACGATCTGGCGTTATGTGACGAATCCTTTCAGTTGGACGTCCAAGTCCAGTGAGATGCTGGAGAAACGCATGCTAAAATGGGGCAGTTTACTCTTTCATATCGGGATATTCGCTGTAATCTGTGGACATATTGCCGGTTTGCTTGTTCCAGTGGAGTTCTATCGCTGGATTGGCCTGAGTGATGAAGGATATCACTTGATGGCTATTGCAGGAGGACTTCCTGCGGGGATCATTGCATTTGCAGGTGCTGTCATTTTGCTGGTTCGCCGTTATGTTGCTCGCAGAGTGCGGGCGACAAGCAGCATCGGGGATTGGATGGCACTTGCCATGTTGATCATTGTCATTGTCACCGGAATACTGGCGACCTCGGCTAATGCGGTGAATCACACAGGTTTTGACTATCGAACAACGATTAATCCGTGGTTGCGCGGTCTGATCGTATTCCAGCCTGATCCCGTTCTGATGCAGACAGTACCGATGAACTTCAAAGTACACATTCTGCTTACCTTTGTACTGTACTGCGTGTTTCCATTTACACGTCTGGTTCACATGCTGAGTATGCCACTGGGGTATTTGAAACGCAGTTATGTGCTGTATCGCAGAAGAGATGGAGCAGTGTATCCGAATCAGGAACAAAAAAAGGAAAGGGCGATGTAAATGCAACATAAAGGAAAGGTTCAACTGCCCTTGCAAACCGCAAGTCTGGTTCTGGGTTTCATGGTATGGGTTATCCTGTCATCTCTGATGCCATTTATTAAAGAGGATATTACGCTTACGTCTTCCCAGCTTGCGTGGGCGACAGCGATTCCCGTATTGATCGGATCCATCGCCCGTATTCCGATTGGTTATTGGACGAATCGATATGGAGCACGCAATATTTTCATGATCAGCTTTGTCCTGCTGCTGGCCCCGGTATGGTGGATTAGCCGTGCGACGTCGTTCAGTGATCTGGTGATTGGTGGATTGTTCCTCGGTATCGGAGGAGCTGTCTTCTCCGTCGGTGTAACTTCACTGCCCAAATATTATCCGAAAGAGCGACATGGATTTGTTAACGGGATCTACGGAATTGGTAACCTGGGTACAGCACTGTCTGCATTCGGAGCCCCGCTGATCGCTGATCGAATGGGATGGTCTACGACGGTTCTGCTCTACAGTATTTTGCTATTAGGGATGGCGGCGTTGAATTTCGTTCTGGGTGACAAACAGGAAGTACGAGTTAACGCTCCATTGATGCAGCAACTGAAGGCCATATCACGCAACAA
Organism: Paenibacillus sp. FSL L8-0435; assembly: GCF_037965655.1. Lineage (NCBI taxonomy): Bacteria > Bacillati > Bacillota > Bacilli > Caryophanales > Paenibacillaceae > Paenibacillus > Paenibacillus sp. FSL L8-0435. The sequence continues at coordinate 4,355,385 of NZ_CP150185.1, read as the reverse complement.
TAAACTATGGTTGCTCTGCTTGTTTTATTTTCTGACATTTGGCTCGTTCGTGGCATTTACGGTGTACTTGCCGAATTTCCTGGTTAGTCACTTTCAGATGGATAAAGTCGATGCTGGTATTCGTACAGCGGGATTCATTCTCGTTGCAACCATTATGCGGCCCGTGGGAGGCTGGCTTGGAGATCGATTTAATCCATTCAAAATATTAATGTTTGTGTTCGGCGGGTTAACGATCGCAGCGATTGTATTATCCTTCGCGCCATCATTCTATATCTATACGATTGGATGTCTGACTGTGGCATTATGCGCAGGGACAGGTAACGGAACCATTTTCAAATTAGTGCCAATGTATTTCGTTAAACAACCAGGTGTAGCGAATGGGATGATCTCCGCTATGGGGGGACTGGGTGGATTCTTCCCTCCGTTGATGTTGACTTTGTTGTACAGCATGACCGGTCATTATGCCATTGGTTTCATGGCTTTGTCTCAGATCGCGTTGGTCAGTCTTGTACTTGTGATCTGGATGTTCTACCAGGAGAAGCTTCAGTTATCTGCGAGCATTCTGGAGAGTACCATTGAAGCCATTCTGATCACAGATACGAACAGTGTTATTACATCCGTGAACCCGGCCTTTACTGCGGTCACTGGTTACAGTGCTGAAGAGGCGGTTGGACAGAAGCCAAGTCTGCTGAAATCCGGTAAACAGGACAAACGTTTCTATGACCAATTATGGATGGAATTACGTGAAAAAGGATATTGGCAAGGCGAGATCTGGAATCGGAAGAAAAACGGAGAGATCTATCAGGAATGGCTAAGTATTACGGCAATCCGTAATGAGGCAGGCGATGTCAAATATTATGCGGGCATGTTCAGTGACATGGGCAGGCCAGAGCTCACAATCGCCTGATACATGTATCGGTAATTGTGCATACAGCAAGAGACCTTAACATCGATTGCAGGCGTTAAGGTCTCTTTTTGCACACAGAGATTGGTGTAAGAACTTGGAATAACCCCAGTAGAGCTGGGCGGTCAGGCATCCCTTTGTTGCTTCAATGCTTGTAAATCAAGAATGATAATTCGGCTGCGATCCACTTCGATCAAATGCTCTTTTGTAAGCTGATTCAGAAGCCGATTCGCTGTTTCCCTTGTTGTACCAATGGAATTGGCAAACTCCTGGTGTGTCATGGGCAGATTGATGATAATTTGGTCTCCATGCGTCTGTCCGTGTTGTTCTGCGAGCATGAGAAGGAAGGAGAGCACGCGGTTGCGCACGTCCTGACCAGAGAGTACCTGCAATTTATCCTGTAATTCTCGTATTTTGTCTCCGAGTACACGCATGATTTTGATCGCAATCGATGGAGTGCTCAGCATTAAACGTTCGAACAGTCTGACGGGTATGGCCAGTAATTCGGTAGGTGTAATCGCTTCAGCGGTAGCCGGATAGGGGTGTGCGTTAAAAAAGCCGGTGTGCGGGAACATATCTCCTGTTTTGAGAAAAGAGACAATCTGTTCATGTCCGTTCTCATCCGTTTTATATGCTTTTACGATGCCGGTACGAATGAAAAAAACAGCTTCTTTTTCGCTACCTTCGCTAAAAATGACCGTTTTCTTATGAATGCTTCTGGAAATGGCGATATCTTCGACCTGCATTAATTCTTCTGGACTAAGGTCCTGAAAGATGGGGAACTGTTGTAGAAACTCCGCTGCTGAATCTTTGTTTACCCTGCTCATGAGAATCTTTCCTCTCTGTGTTCATATTTCTAACTTCGATATCATTCAATCCTAGGAGGTTAACTGTGAAGTGAAAACCAATACGCATTCAATCGTTATCCCTCATGAACATGGCGGCTGGGCCATGGTTAGTGTGCCTTTTCTGGTAGGTGTGATTGCAAGTGGTCCGCACTGGCTGCATGCGCCCTTATTTGTAGCTTGGCTTGGATTATATCTAACCGCGTATCCCTTACTACAGTCTTTGAAAAAGAATGCCAATCGACATCGTCTCTACAAGTGGGCGGTAATCTACGGTACAGTGGCTCTAATCTGTCTGATCCCACCCGTTCTGGGTCAGATCTCACTATTATTCTTTGGCCCGGTACTGGCTGGCTTGTTGCTGGTGAACATCTGGCATGTGAGACACAAAGTAGAACGCTCGCTTACCAATGACCTGTGTGCCATGCTCGTATTCTCTCTGGGGGGAGCAGCTGCTTATCTCATAGGAGGCGGGCACTGGGACTATGGAATGGCAATCGTCGTTTTGTTCTCTTTCTTACATTTTACAGGAAGTACGTTCTTTGTGAAATCAGTCTTTCGAGAGCGAACGAATAAGCGATGGCTGATGCTAACTCGCATGGTACATATCCTTCTAATTATCATACCGATGGTGATCGGATATCCATGGATGTCTTTGGCGTATATCTATTCCGCTGTACGCACCTTCATATATGCAGGCAGAACACTGCGTCCTATGAAGGTCGGTATCATTGAAATTATTGGAGCCGTACAGTTCCTGATCTGGTCTGTTCTGTTGTAAACCGTATCATTTCATCATAGCGTGATTTTTGAACACAGCAGGTGATATAGGTCACAACGTCACAGGATTGTTTTTGATTCGTCGGCAAGGGTTAATGGAATGATAGAAGATTATTGAACAAGAGAGGGGGCGACCCGGATGTGGACTGCATTCATGTGGGGCGGCATCTCTGCCTCAGCGGTTGTCATTGGTGCACTCGCAGCCCTGTTTCTAAAGATTCCTAAACGAGTCATTGGATGGATCATGGCTTTTGGGACAGGTACATTAATCGGGGCAGCTACCTTTGAACTACTCGGAGATGCGCTGAATGATGGGGGGATTATCCCTACAGCCATTGGTTTTACGGCAGGTGCCGTCGTGTATACCTTGTTTGACCTGCTCATCTCGGCAAAGGGTGGGGCAGGGCGTAAACGCTCGGGAAGGTCAGGAGACTCGAATCAAAGCGGCTTGGGGATCTTTGCAGGCACAGTAATGGACGCTATCCCGGAATCCATCATGCTTGGAGCCAGCTTGCTGGCCGGCAACGGTGTCAGTGTGGTGCTGGTGGTATCCATTTTTGTCAGCAACATCCCTGAAGGTCTGTCGAGTACGGTTGGATTGCAGGGCAGCAAGTACAGTCGTGCGAAAATTATGTTGATGTGGTTAAGTGTATTGCTGATCTCCGCGTTTGCAGCTCTGGGTGGATATCTGTTTCTCGAGCAGCTTCCTGAGGAGATGGGGGCAGCAATTGGTGCATTTGCAGGTGGTGGAATCATTGCGATGATCTGCTCGACGATGATGCCAGAAGCCTTTGAGGAAGGCGGACCTGTCGTGGGTTTGATTGCATCCATGGGATTGCTCGTATCACTATTGTTGGATCTGTAGATGACAGAATAAGCTTCCGATCGCTGTCCACTACATAGTCGTGTAAATATTAGTTAAATCTATATAAAAAGAGTATCCGAACAGAGTGGTTTCTGATCGGATACTCTTTTTATTATTCAGACAAAAGATAATCTTAGTGGTTGCTGGAACAACTTCCTCCACACCCGCAAGCCTCTTTACCCAGTTCATTCGCTTCGGGTAGACGGTTCATTTCCACGGATTTCGTGAAATAGTGACTGATCTGCTGATGCAGCTGGCTGAACTCGCGCTGTGCATAGATGAACCGTCGAATGAGGGGATGATCATAAAGAGCGCGTTCTTCCTCTTCATATACCTGAATTTCAGAGGCAAGCAACTCAATATTTTGCCGTTCTTTCTCCTCCAGTGCCTGATGTTTCTCCATAAAACGCTCATACTGGGCTGTGGCCTGTTCATCTGCTGCAAACTGATCAATCATGTCCCGCATCTCTTTGTATCCTTCATCTTGTAACAGTAGTGAACATAACTCCTGCATTTTGTGCATAATGATCTGTTTGTCCAATTTAACAACCGTATTCATCGCAAAACCCTCCTGTAGATCTTTTCTTAACTGTATACGCTAACGTAAGCCCGCACTGTGACGATACTCACATCTGATGTGAAATATAATACTTGTCCAAATACGCTGTTATTCTGTCATCTCAGTGTTATTGTCAAATCTTTAGTTCAGTGAGTAACCTTTTCCCTAAGCTGCTCCAGTTGAAGAATAAGGATGCAGTTTCCTGTAACCTGAAGCAGCCCCTGAGTTTGCATCATGGTAAGTTTGCGACTTAGTGTTTCGGGTGTGATACCGAGTAACAGAGCCATATCTTTTTTGAAAACAGGCAAGCGGATCTCATGCCTTGCATGATTTCGGGTATGGAAATACAAAAGCAGCTTGGCAATCTTCTGTTCCGTTGTCATCGCACTGAGCGAACTGTTCCATTCATCTGTTTCGCGGAGAAGATTGGAAATGGCAAGCAGGAAATGGTAAGCAAGCTTCGGATCATGTTCAAGTAACTGGCCAAAGTCATGCTTGCTAATGGAGCAGATGGCCGAAGGCTCCAGAACTTCGGCGTTTGCCGCATGTGCTTTTTGATGTAAAAGGGAATCTTGTCCGAAAAAATCTCCGGGAAACAGAAACCGGATAATATGTTCCTTGCCATTTTCGTTGTATTTGGATAACTTCACACATCCCTGATGAACCACATAAAGCGTATCTGAACGTTCACCCTCCTGGACGATAACTTCACCTTTGTTATAAGTACGGGTATGCAGAAGGGAGGTCAGCAATGCTGCTTCGGATGGATCAAGATGTTGGAACAGAGATACTTTGGAGAAACAGGCATCCTTCGCTTCGTGTGCACAGATCATCGTTTAATCACCTCGAATGGTTCAGGATAGTCATAGCCATTGTCATGTTTCAGTGAGACATTGCGGGTCCGCCATGATCAATACCGTCCTTGGTTACACGGAGAACAGCGGAAGCTCCTTTGGCTACATGATTGAACTGATGGGTTACAATCGCATAATCGCCTTCTTCAGTTACGGTGAACTCTACGACGGCTCCACCACTTGCGGGAAGCATAACCGTCTGTATTCCATACTGGATGTTACGTGGGTTACCATCGGTATACACACGGTCCATTATTGTCCCGACAATGTGGAAGGATGAGACTTCATTGGGTCCGGCATTACTGACATAGATCCGCACTGTATCTCCTACTTTGGCTAGCAGCGGGTGCTTGGTCAATCCATAATCATTGCCGTTAAATACGACATATTCCGGTTCCCCGTTCAAAAAGGCTTCGTAATCATGTTCTTTATACCATTCACTCTGAACAAGGGTATATTCACGATCAACCAAGTGATCAGAAGGGTATCCAGCCTTGGGTTCAACAATAATCATGCCGTACATACCGTTCGCGATATGGGCAAGGACAGGTTTGGTTCCACAGTGATACATGAATACACCGGGTGAGGAGGTTGGGTAGGTGAACGTGCCTTCCTCGCCTGGCATAACATCAATAAATTTGCTGCTGGGGGCAGCATGTACAGCGTGAAAATCCATGGAGTGAGGCAAGCTGGAATCTTTATTTTTCAACGTGAACACCAGTGTGTCTCCCTCGGTCACTCGTAGAACGGGTCCAGGGACGGTACCATTAAATGTCCAAGCGTTGTAGATCACGCCTTTGGAGATTTCGATATCTGTAACCTGGGCAGTCATTTCAATATATACTGTGGTGCCTTCTTTGCGGATGATCGGGTCCACCGGGGCTTGGCTGATGGCCGTAGGTGAGATTTCATTCTGGTGAACAGGTGGAACTGTATCGGTTGAACTACAATGAGACAGAGTGGCTGTGAAAATGGTGAATACGAGTGACCATTTATATACATTCAGGTTCAGTAATGAAAACATAGCTGCACAACCTTTACTCAAGTGGTGTTTTTCACAAACTAAAAAACAGGCGTTCTTTCACTCCATTCGTTATGTAGTAATAGATTACGTTATTAGAGCAGGAATGGGTGTGATGAGGCACACACTTGGGTAAGTCGTATTAGAGTGATTCCCAATCGTCTTACCTTCGTTCCTTGTGCTGAGGAACGGAGTTTCATATAATTTTGGAGAGATGGATTGGTAAATGTTGAGTATTCTGACGCGGTGTGTGTCGTAGTTTCAGGAGAAGGGTGGATACGGAATGAAACGTTTCGAAGATGAAGGTGCATATAAGTACAGTTTCTATTCGGTTCTTCGACGGGGAGAGCGGATTGATGTGAAATGTCCCAAATGCGGTGGGCACGCTTCGATTGAACAACGGAATGATCAACTGGGTTGGAAGTGTTACGAATGTTACGCTCAAGCTCTTGAAGAACCAGTGTATCAGTATAACGCCAAGGGTAATTGTGCTGTATGTGAACGTTGGTTTAACGTGGAAGTCACGGACGAGAAGAAGACGTCTCACCGATCGACGCATGTGGAATGTCCGCATTGTGGTTCTGTTAATCAGGTTGAATTACATGCCAAGCCGACATATGAAAGGTATTTTGCCGAGATTCGTGCAGGGAAAGATCCTGTATTCGGGCTGGAATTATACTTCATGGATGATTTCAGAGGGAAAATAATATGGGCTGTGAACCGGGAGCACTTGAGTTACCTCATCGCTTATGTTTCCGCAGATCTGCGTGTAAAATACGGAAATCTGCCTATAAGAACGGCTTCACATAGTATTCCGGCTTATATCAAGGATGCGAAGAACAGGGATGTGGTTGTGCGTACACTGTCAAAGCTTCAGCACAAGACTGGATGAGAATGAAATTGAAGAGTTAAAGCCGCAAGGAGAGAAGACATGAAACTACGATTTAAATTAACTATTTTTGCAATCATTCTGGGTATGTTGATGATTCCTGCTTATTTTATTTTACAGACTTATGGCATATTTCAAAAACAGACAGTCTTATCTGACTATGCTCTCGCGGTTGATGTTAAAGGGAAGTCCTATGAAGCCTGGCCGCTGATTAACAGTTTTGCAGCGATGGATAAACAAGAGGATAACCGTCAGTTTTATTACCGGATCGATATGAGTCATATCCAATACCTATTTAATCTGGCCTATCAAGAGTATGATGTGAAGCCCGGCGGGGACAATCCGTATCTGGCTGGTACGGTAAACTATCAACGCACAGATCACAACTATGTACAGGCCGAGAGACAGTATGAGAACGCCAATGATTTCACAACGGTTTTGAATCTGTATGATCAGGATGGGCAGGTGATCTACACCTACAATAACACCGGCAAGGGAGATAAACAGCTCGTAGAATCCATTATTCATCAGGGAATGAGCCGTTCTACGAATGGTGGCGGCGGTGAAGCTGTTCGCGACCCTTATATCAATATTACGGCGTTATTTCGCGACAAGTTAAACATCGATGTGAAACTGACGGTGGATGAGGAACACAAAGTGGTTACCATTCTAATGAGCCAATCGGAGGCGAGATGATGAATGAGTATGGTGTACAACACGGACCTGCTTATCTGGAAGGATTAATTAGGAAGAAAGAAAACATAAAGTCCGCTGAAGTGGAGTGGACAGGCAAACTTCAAACGAGTGATGGTCATGATAAATTCCATATTTTTTATTATGGTGACTTAACCGAAGATGATCTGATTACCTGGCATGATTCGACACCTCTTCTTGTATATGCGGAGCATACGGTCACGGGTGAACGCTATCTGCTCATTGATACCGCCAAGCACGGATATGATGCCATGTTATGTGAGACCTATTCGGAAAAAGCACTACATGACAGACCCCTTCGTCCTTACCTGGATGTTGAAGGAGAGGACATCTTTGAAGTAGAGTTGACGGCCTACTACAATGTGCCTTGGGATGAAGAGTTTGGCGAAGATGTAGATGAAAATGGTGTATATGAACTAATTACGGGAGAGCGCATGGGGTTTGATCAGGTCAAGCGTGATGGATATGATGCCTTTGCCATTCGCATTCTGAATCGTAAAGGGGTATGGACTGAAATTGTACAGGAAGAACTGGCTTAGATTCTGTAAACGAATGAACCAAACTGAGATGGGAGATGTCAACTAATGTATATTGTATCCCGTGTACTTAAGCCGGTTCCAACAGAGGAACTGGATCACTTCGAGCAACAGCACGCCATCTCGCTACCTTTGTCGTACCGGACCTGGATTGAACAATACGGAGAGGGTACATACACGGGATGGATGAATGTGCAGAGGCCGGACCCGGAAGTGTTGAAGCCTTTTGTGGAATATGATTTTTGGATACATACGGATGATTCGCCTATAAGTCAGCATCAACTTGAGCAGTGCATCTCCATCGGCAGTTCTGTAGATGGAGATTTCCTTGCTGTTCATCCGGAAGTTGAGGGGCTGTTGTGGCTACCGCGTCATGATGAGAATATTACCTTATGGACATGCTCGGAGACTGAATTTGGTGAAACGCTGGACCGGATCTATTGTGGGTATTACCATCAGGATAAACCGATAACGCTACTATACTTTGAACCGTGGAATGAGCTGCGGAAACATACGTTTTACCATTTTTCAGGGACGGAACAAGGAAGCTCCATGAAGGAACTCGCCGATACATGCAAAACAGAATTTAAGTGGGATGCCGTGTTGGAGAATGAGTACATGTGCAAGATGTTCATGGTATCGATGGGAGGATATTTACGATTTAACTATGCAACGGGGAGAGAGGTTGCCCTGTTCTATGAAGAAAAGAATGGTGCAGAGGAGGCGACGGATAACGAAATCAGTATGTTCTTGCAGGCACATCATTGTACGGCATATGAATAGGGGCAGAGTGGAGGGGAATAGATGAGTTGGTTAAAGGAAGACATTGCAGAACAATGGCGTAATGAAGGCAAGCGTTATGCAAGGGATGTCAATGCATTTGTCCAGAGAAGTATGCAGGGAGAGCAACCGGATGAATCCGAGCTGGAGGAAGACTCCAGAAGCGGAATGAGTACTGAAGTATTCCAGATGGTGAGACAGGCCAATCTCCACGGTGATGTGGAGGTGCTTCGACGTGAGCTACCCGCAGCGACGTGGCCATTGAACGAGGCGTTTCAGGGTTCCATGCAAGCGGTCAAAGTTATAGGTTATCTGAACGAGGAAATGATTGTATGTCATACGGGGATTTTCACAGAGAATAGTCAGATATATACGATGGATCAGCACGGATGGCAGTTGATCACTCCATATACTTTTGCAGGTTGCTCATCGGATGGACTTGACTATGCGCTTGCAGGACCGGATGGGATTCGTATCATTCGTCAGCCAGATCGCAAGTTGGAAGGACAGGAGATAGCGACATATCGATGGGAAGATATTCAAGCCCGGATACAGTCGGCATTACCTCGGATTGAATCACTTGCGGACTGTGAGCATCCCGAACGGACACTTGAAGGACTTATACCTATGGATGAAGGCAAAGCACTACTCATACATTCAAGATACGGGATATATCTTGTAACGCAAGATCGATTGACCTTACTTCATCCCGATCTGGCAGAGATCGAAGAATATGAGCTAGAGGATACACAGATAGATATGGGGCATGCAGCGGTATCTCGGGATGGTCGATGGATTGCATATGGTAGCCAAGGGAGCAATCATATGGTGATGGATCGCCAGCTGAACAAGACATACTCTCTCTATCCAGAATCGAGCTACCCTCATTATGCAGCATTCACCAGTGATAACCAGACCGTCTGGTTTAACGCATGTCATTTCTATAACGGGGTCACGATACAGGTTCCGCTGGAATCAATTGCAGGCAACGAAACAAAGGAAAATTGGCCAGTGATGGATGAGAATGCACGTGTGTATGCAGCAGCTGAAATAGAGGCGGGCATGGTGCTTGGAGATGCATACGGTTATCTGTATTGTGTGAATAACAAGGGAGAGGAAGTATGGCGCCATTTTGTAGGTAGTACGATCTATTCTTTCGCCGTATCACCAGAGCGATCCAAACTTGCAGTTGGCACATATGGTGGCATGCTGCACATGCTCGATCTTCGTTCCAAAGAAATGGACGAGTACGGGATCGGTACAGGCACTCTTCGTGAGTTGGAGCGGTATGTGTTGTGGCGTGGAGAAGAACCTCTGCGCTGGTGAGGCAGCATGACAACCTGCAAAGGGGTGAACGAATGGAACGTGAAGAGGCTGTAACGTTATTAAAATGTCATTCCTTTTCCTATGATGATCTGAGTCATCCCAAGATGGAGAACGGTTTTATTGGCAGTCTGCGGCCCTTCCGTGGACAATTAATTGAGGAGAATTTTCATGAGTTGATGGAGATACTGCGGGTTCTGGCACCAGAACTTGCACAGCTTTCACTGGATCGGGAAGTCATGGCATGTCTATGGGGAATTACTCATATGGCACGTGCCTGGGCCGTTGAACCTGAGGGTATGCTTCGTAGCAACAACCTCATTTTGGACGAACAGGTGGCGTTGATGGAAGAATGGCTTAATTTGTTATCTTATGCAGTCATGATTCTGATTGAAGGCGGCGGAGAGGAAGAAGCGTTTTGGGGATATCATCAGTATCTACAAGAAGAGAAGAACTGAGATAGGGGAGGTGTGGTGAGATTGGAGCCGAATGTATCATTAAATGTGTTAATGGATGAGCTGAATCACTTGTTAAATGAGAGAATACAGGATCAAGAGATTCGGCAATTGTTCGAAGAATATCAACATCGGGAAGGTGCATCCGAGGAAAGTCTGGATCTATTCGAAAAGGAGTATGGCGTCAGGCTACCTGGCGATTTTCGTACCTTTTATCAAAGGAAAGATGGCAGTGGTTACGGGTTGCATGTGCTATACCCAGGGGATGCCGAGGAGGGTCGATGTACACCCTTTTATCTGATGTCATTGGAAGAGATTCGAGAGACCAAACAATACTTCTGTGAAGTGGATGAGAAGCTTGAAGAGTACTATTCTGAGGAGGAGATCAGCCAGTTGGACCCGGAGATCGAGCCATACCTGTTCCATAAACCATGGATTCCTTTTGCAACGATCGCCGGAGGTTCACTGTATCTGATGCTCGATTTTGATCCGACGGAGGAAGGGACGTATGGACAGATTATTATGTACGTACACGATCCGGACTTTGTTTATTTCCTAACGCCTACTTTCACTGATCTGCTCGTTATGTCGAACCGTAATTTGAAGACGATGGATGAGATTACGTATTAAAATTCCTGCACGATTAGACAATTCCTTCAATAATAAAGAAGCTGCCGAAGCAGCTCCTTCATCTAATTTGTAACTGACCTTGTATAAGTCTAATGACTACGATTACCACTGAAAGAAACGATGTCCGTGAAATCCTCCGCCTATAGGTCCTCCGTGTCCACCGGGACCACCAGGTCCACCGCCGTGAGGTCCGCCTGGATAACCACTTCCTGGGAAATGACCAGGGTGTCCACCGGGATAGCCACCACCGGGGTAACCACCACCTGGATATCCACCATGCCACCAAGGACCACCGATCGGATATGGTAGTGGAACAGGAACGATGGGCGGGTATGGATACGGATAAGGGTAAGGATACGGTGAGGGTGGCGGAGGTGGTGGATAATAAGGGTAAGGATAACCCGCAGGTTGCGGGGATGAAACTGAACCAGGGCCGTATGCCATGTAATAAGCCTCCAATGACTGGATTGATGATATCAGCCTATGCCACAGTGGTTTCAGATGATACAGCAGATTGAATATTAATGAATTATAGAGTAATGAGGGGGAACATATGGTAGCCGTAGCTTTTCACACTGATCCAAGAGGGACTGCCTATGAACTGTTGATTGACGAATTGATCGAGAAGGCAGATCGTTTCATGCTGGTAGACAGAAAATATGCTAAAGAAGCTACACCTAAAAGAGTTGCCAAAGTGTTACAGAGACTGGAGCCCTATCTAATTGAAAGCAGTAATATGGAAGAAATGATGATGAAAAGTGGCGCCATTTATTCAGAGGGGATTTATTACATATATCGTTGCACGCCGGAATCAGGGCAGATCCTTAAGGAGGAAGCCAACCGCTTTCATGACTGGTTATATCCCTCAATGCCAGATGATCTTTGTTTTCTGAACGAGGATGGAAGTGACTACTTCTACACTGTTGCTCATGAGAATATGTATGGCATGCATATTACACAAGAAGAAGCGATTGAGCTAATGGAGCGAATCACTGGGTTGTTTTTTAGATTAGATCGGCATCAGGACATTCATTGCTTACTGGACGATGCGATTAGACATCAGACGGATGTGCTGAATATTAGTTCACATTACTTGAAAGAGATTCCGGAACGTATTCGGGAATTAAAGCACTTGAAACGTTTGACGATTTTTGAGCAGGATGTTTATACGCTTCCTCCAGCCCTTTTTGAACTGACTTCATTGGAAGAATTGGAGATCATGACTGCGGATTTGGAAGGTATTCACCAAGACATTGGAAAATTGAAACAACTTCGAGAGCTTAGAATTTATTGCGGTAGTTCTTATCATGTTCCTACCGGGTGGAAGCCAAAGGAAAAGTCGGATCTTGGTCTGAAACATATTCCATCCGAGATTGGTGAATTGAGCGAACTCGTAAATCTGGATATTGGCTACTCGGGCATACGTGAGCTTCCGCCTGAACTGGAGAAACTAAAAAAACTACGTTATTTGAGTGTAACTAATGGTTTGATCGAGGGAATGCCAGACATGGTCAAGCGAATGAGTTGGCTTCAGAGTGTAAATTTGAATAGTACTCCATTAGGGATTAGTTGCGAGGACTTCCCCGACTGAGCAGAATCTTAGTAACAAATAGAGCCCTGCTCGGGATGTCCGAGTCAGGGATATTTGTTATGCGACGATAACTTGGCGGAAATGGGCTCACGAATCTGGGCGCTGGGCATAAGCTGGGATATAGGTTATGACCTAAACCGAGAGCGAAGGGCAGGCGTTTTATTTTGGCAACCTCATATATGGATTTTACTTTACCAACCACCGAATTTACTTACGATTTGAGCAAAAATCCGTTATTCAAAAAGGACGAGAACAACTATATTAACGCACTTTCCATCAAACAGTTGAACACATTGGGCAATGCTTCTTTACTGGATATTTTCCTCAGCACTGGCAATGTGGTTGAACCACACATTCATCAGAATGCAACTGAACTGGTATACTGCATCAGCGGTTCGGCCGTCGTGTCCCTCATTAATCCGTTTACCAATGAATTGCTTCATTTCCCGATTACTCCAGGGCAGGTGGCTAATGTACCTCAAGGTTGGTGGCACTATGAAATGGCTACTGTAGATCATACACACTTACTGGCGATCTTCGATGCACCTGTGCCTGAAGCGATATTTGGCTCAGACATCTTGCGTCTTACCCCTGCGAATGTTCTGGCTCATACGTACTGTCTGGACGAGACAAAAGTTCAAGAAGCGCTCGCCCCCATCCAAAAAACAGTGATTATTGGCCCACCGGCAGATTGCCAGGCTTCAACTGCCCCTGTCTCTAACAGTGCTCCAAATGTGAATCATCAGCCTTACGTAATGCCGAATGTACAGCCAAACATGCAACCAAACACACAACCAAACACACAACCAAACACACAACCAAACACACAACCCAATGTACAACCAAACATGCAGCCCAACACACAGCCAAACAACCAACCAAACATGCAACCTTACGTGAACCGTCTTCCGTATTGGGGCACTTGGGTTGATCCACGTATTATTCATGAGCCGGGCTGTCCGTATTATAGAGAGCTTCCTATGAATACGAATAATCAAGAGGAAAGATGACGTTAATGAGGCAAGGTTTATTTAATACACATAGGTACTTCAATTAAATTAGGTAAAGCAAAAGAAGCGTCCGCGAAGGAACGCTTCTTTTTTTTTGATTAAAGGTGTCTTCAAATCTGTTGAAAGCCGATGCATACCTGAACGTGTCCGGGAGCATGGAGTGCTAACGAATCGTAGGCGTCTTAATCATTGATTTGAAGCGTGCCCAGAAATCTAAAGAATCTGAGACACGTTATATCAGAATAAACAGCCGTATGAAGTGTTTTATCGGGGAATTTTGGGAAATAACGAGTCTGGGATTCCTTACAATTTAAAAAGAGAACCTAGAGGCCAAATTAGATGTCCTGAGTTCCTAAGAAAATTTTCAACACATTCCCCCAGAGTCCGCAGGATGGTACTTCAAGACTTTTAGGCGCTGACATGCATCATCGATAACTTGCCTGAGGTTAAAGAAGAACACCTATATAATTTATGATGTGTAATTTCGTCCCAAGCCAAGCTCCGTTAATAATTGACGATAAGCAATCGAAGTACGGTCTGCGGGAATATGGGCCTCGGCATGCAGATCAAGGGGCAGATCCTCCGGTTTCTGTGACTCGACCATCTCGCGGTCTTCTTCAAATACCTGCAAGTTGAACTTGATTGTGTCTTCAATTGGAGCGTCTTTGTCAAAGTTGCGTGTGATTGGACAGAATAAACGTGTATAACGAGCAGAGATCGGCGAAGCACAATTCAGAATATTCAGCTTGTCGTCTCCTGGGAAATGTACCGTAAGAGAAGCCGCAAAAGGTGGGAACACTCTAAACTCGCGCAGCCATTGGAAACCTTCAGGTGCAACAAGATCTTGCCCTTTGCCATAGTTACTTACCGTACTCCAATACTCGGCCAGTAACTCATTACCTTCGCGTTTCACTTTATATTGGGGGACTTCTGTGTTGTTTCGGTCACCAAACGTTTCGGTATGCACATAGGCAAAATGGGATACATCCAGGAAACCCTCCATTTGACGTCCAGAGGAACCAGCAATGTCAAAGTTGGGTGGCAAAATATTGATATAATCTGGATCATCCCATCCAGGGAAGGAGGGGATCTGTTCTTCTGTTCCGGCCAGTGTGGTCCATATTAAGCCATAACGTTCGACTGCCGGGTACACAATGAGTTTGAGCTTGGGCGAGATCTTGGAGCTTGGGTGTGCAGGTACTGCAGTACATTTTCCTTCACAATTATAACGGAAACCGTGATAAGGGCAGACAATCTCACCATTTTCTACCCAGCCTTTGCTAAGTGGAGCCCCGCGGTGAAAACAAAGATCCTTGGCTACCACAATCTGATCATTACTGCGATAGAGAACCAGCTTCACATCCAGTAATTGAGCAGCCAGGGGTTTGTCTGTTACTTCGGTTACCTGTGCTACCGGGTACCAATATTGGGATAATACATGCCAGTCTTCAGCAGTGAACGTACACCCTCTAGGTAATTCGGAAGTCATCGTATGGTTTGCGTTGGAAGTTATCATAGGAAACACTCCTTGCTGATATGGATAAACGATTCGCTTTTTTATGTCAGAAAAGTTAACTTGATTAGCCGTATGTTACTACTCTTTTGGTCAAAGTATCAATATATCCAACCTACTTTTGGTTGAAATCACAAACGGTACAGCTAAAACAGTACATGAATACGGAAATTTTCGGATTTACATTACGTCAGATGTTAATTGTAAAAAAGAGAACAACCTTTTAGTATGTTTTTCCATTACTGATTATTGACTCCATGGAGGTTGTCCTGGCATCAGAATCTCAGTGTGAATATTTGTTAGTTGAGCTGAAATCCTTGTGGGCATAAAAAGATTTTCGCAAAAAATGTCACAGATCCCGGCTGTCATTTGTCTACAGTATGTAAACCAAATAACGGAGGCGAATGAGAAATGAATTTAAGAACGAATTACAGAGCAGTGAGTCCAGGCGCATTTAAAGCGATGATGGCAATGGAGCAATATATTTCCGGGCAATTTGAAAATAAAGTATTGTATGAGTTGTTAAAAATCCGAGTGTCCCAGATTAATGGCTGCGCCTTTTGTCTCGATATGCATGCCAAAGATCTGATGAAACTGGGAGATTATGCGGATCATATTCTTTTGCTGAGTGTGTGGCGTGAAGTGCCTTTCTTCACGGATCAAGAACGTGTTATGCTGGAGCTGGCTGAAGCTGTGACTCTAATCTCGGAACAGGGCGTACCCCTTGCGTTGTACGATAAGGTTCGTGAACATTTCAGTGAATCCGAACTGGTGGATCTGATCCTGGCCATTAACACGATTAATAACTGGAACCGAATTGCGATTACAACTGGGATGTATCCGGGTTGCTTTAACTAAAAATACACGTACCACGCCAGAGGAGGCTTCTTATGAATTCCAATCTCCACGCCAATGAGCCAGAAGTGTCTTCTCTGGATGTTGGTGAGTTGTATATTCGTTATAAAGAATATGCATTTTCAATAGCTTACCGCATGTTGGGTAGTGTGGTAGAAGCTGAAGATATTGTGCAGGATTGTTTTGCGGGGATTCAGAGCACGTCTGCTCAGGATATTCGAAATCCCAAGTCCTACATCGCCAGATTGGTCGTGAACCGAAGCTTAAATCTGCTAAATTCCGCGCGTAATCAGCGGGAAAGTTATGTTGGTGAGTGGCTGCCAGAGCCGATAGGTGACAGTGTAGAGGCGAACATGCCAGAGGAAACGATGGAGAAAAAAGAACTGATTTCCTACGCCTATCTGGTCATGTTGGAGCGTCTATCGCCCATGGAGAGGGCTGTTTTTGTCCTTCGTGAAGCGTTCCGATATGATTATGCCGAAATAGCGGATTGGCTGGGCAAAACGGAGAGTAACTGCCGTCAAATCTTTAGCCGTGCCAGACGAAATCTGCCCGAAAGACTACCACCGATCGAGCAGAGTGATGCGGATATGATAGCCAAAGGTGAATTGCTGAGCCGTTTTACAACGGCATTCCTTCGTTATGACATCTCTGCCATGCTCGAGTTACTGGCGGATCAGCCTGTATTTACAGCAGATGGAGGTGGCGTTGTGCATACGGTTATGAGAACAATGAACGTGCACAAAGGTGTGCTTGCACTCCTGACCTCACGGCGTGTCCTTACGCGATTGCGTGAAAGAGAATGGGTACCCATGTGGATCAATGGCGAGCTTCAACTCGCATTGATGAAAGAAGGGCAGTTGTCCGAGGTACTCTGTTTGGAGTTGGACGCTTCCGGAGAGCGGATTGAGGGCGTGTATCTCGTTGTAAATCCGAACAAACTTACATCAATAGACACTTCAACTCTTTGATCCAAACGTAGGGACTTGATATGTAAACTTAAAAGCGGCAACCTCTGTCTCGAGGACTGCCGCTTTTTTGGCATTCACATTTTGCGATTCAGCATCCGATCATTCACGGGCAAATTGTTGTTGAACAGGTTCAATGATTGCTCTGACTTCAGGTGTAAGCTCATCATTGTTCTGATTGAGGACCAGTAAAATCTTTTCCATAGTGTCCAGAAGAAGACTCTGCGTATTGTGCTCCCGGTAAGCCAAAGTTTTCTCGTAAGCCTGTTTCACCTCAGGGTCCATGGTGCGGATTTCTTCATCCGTGTACCAATCATAAGCAGGCGTGTTGTCACTTCCGTAAAAGAGATAATCCACAAATAACCCTTGCTTCACTGCTGATGTGCGATTGGAATTCGGATAGTTGTTCAAAAAGGCTTCTTTCTCCAATGCACGCTGGATTAATTCGTTCCAAGAGATGATAATGCCCCCATCTGAAGTTGTCATTTGGTTGGACTCGGTAGCCATAATATCAATGTATGCAGCAATATCAGCCTTAACAAAAGGTTTGAACTTTTGATATATCTCATAATTGATGATGGGGTAATACAAGCCTTCACTGGTTTCCAGTTTGAACCCGAGATCTGAAGCTTCCTGCAAAAGTTTCTTCACGGTCGGATCTTTAATTTCTTTGAGCAGACGACTATATGTAAGCTTCTGTTCGTAACCAAGTTGTTCATGGGCTTGAGATATGGCCTGCTGAAATTGTTCCGTATACATTTGGTGATCCATATCAGCCAATTTCACGTTCTGCATGTTCTCCAATTGCAGTGTCATTAGTGTGGCCTGCCAAGGGTCGACTTTA
Organism: Paenibacillus sp. FSL L8-0435; assembly: GCF_037965655.1. Classification (NCBI taxonomy): domain Bacteria; kingdom Bacillati; phylum Bacillota; class Bacilli; order Caryophanales; family Paenibacillaceae; genus Paenibacillus; species Paenibacillus sp. FSL L8-0435. The sequence continues at coordinate 4,337,449 of NZ_CP150185.1, read as the reverse complement.
TCGATATGATTCATCAAGTATTTACGCGCTTTAACCAGACTTTCTGTGGACTTTACTGCTTCTGTTCGATAGGCTTGGAATTGATGATACACCGCTTTGGAAGCGGGAACAGGTGCAGCTAGTGTTGTTGAAGGTGTGATTATTGCGCCAATGGCAGTACAGCCGAGAGCCATAGCCAGTAAACCCAGTTTAGCAGGTTGATTCCATCTCATTTGTATACCTCCCCATAATGAAGAAAAAGCCATTTGAATTCTCGTATAACCGCATTTCACCGTATTTTATATGTATGATCCGTATGTTGAATATGTACGGGTTTGTCTTTGATTAAACCAGTTTCTGGTAAGCGAATCAAGTGTCTTCAGTAGGAAAATGAGTACAAATCATTAAAGAACAGCCCCTAAAACCCGCATGGGTTGAAGAGACTGTTCTGGGGAAGCGGATTTTATTTTCTAATTAATGAAGTGGTTTATTGTTAATAGGCATCTGAGGTGCTCCGGTTGCTGGAATGTATGCCTGAAGCATCTGTTGTGTATCACTTGGAGTGAGTTGAGGTACTTGATAATAGGCGTTTTTATTCTGGAACATGAAAATTTCATAGGCCATCTCGATAAAATGCTGGATCTGCGAAGCGACGACTCGGCGAACCGTTCCATTTGTGATCTCGTTGCAGGTCATGCCGAGCAGACTGGCATGTGATTTGATCAGTCCCAGCATATGACCGCTAATGCCGGCATCCTTTACATCAGCCAAGCTCTGATTTGGCTTTTTCGGTGCTGATGGCTTAAGGCCATATACCGGTGGTACGATGTTGGGGATCATGTAGGTTGCCGTCTCTTCATGAGGCTTCTGTCCGGATGCAAAACACTCTGCTGTCAGATTGTACTGGGATAAGATGAAATTGTACTGCCGGTCCAGAATGCCAATCAGTTCCTGGCTCTGCACAAATGTACGAAAGATCATGTATTGATCCAGCACGTTAATGGTGGAGGACAGAATCTCATGCACATCGAACATCTCATGGCCGCCATGATTCATGTTAGGGGTGACATTTGGATTAGCATTTAATGTGGGTTGTACTAAATTCTGAGGGTTCATGGAATTTGGATTCATTGTAAATTTGATTCTCCTTTGGTAAATGGTATGATTCTAGTATGCTTGGAGAGTAGTAAATTTATGTATTGTGTATGGATAAAAGCGTAAGCACAAATAGGAACAGGTATGGTGGTGGTTAAAGAAAGATGGAAGAGACCCATTGGAGTGTAGCAAAGGATTTGTTCGTCAAACATTACGGGAGCGCTATACAGATGCATCGAGAAGGCGTGTATGCAGACTATAAGCGATGGGACGTACCCCAAGAGTTAGAGGAACAATGGATAGGGGAGCGAATTCAACAATTAAGTTCCGAGCTGTCTATCATGAATTGGGATGCGGTGGATGAACTTGCTTTGATTGCCAAACATCGGACAGAACCGACAATTGTTACGGCAATTACTGCATTTGCTTCAAGACAATTGAAGAGTGCGGACAGTATGGTTCGTCTCGTGTATGCTGAACGTCTGATTGAGCTGATTAAACGGTATGAATCCTCTCTGTCGATGGACAAGTTACGGGAAACCTATCAATTGACGATGGACTTGCTGGTCGATGTGGCAACTAAACCGTTGGTGATTGATCCAGGCCATGAATTACAACAGTATGGATTAAAGGATAAGCGTGGATTGAATTTGCGTGTTGAAAAGAATAAGGAAGAAATCATCCGCTATTTTCGAAACTAATTGAATTTTACCAAGTGAGGTCAGAATCATTGAGAAAACTGAATTATATTCGCATATTTATTTTCCTTAGTGTGGTCACAATAGTAACGCTTGGGTTGTACTATGTAGCCGCAGATTGGCTGGATCAGCGTTATTTCCGCTTCCTGATCTGGAATCTGTTCTTGGGCTGGATTCCTTTTGTGTTCTCTTATGCAGCCTATCTTCTAAGTAATGTGAAATGGAAAGGTGCCGCATGGCTTGCAGTCGCAAGTGGTCTGCTGTGGTTGTTGTTTTTCCCGAACTCCTCTTATATTGTTACGGATCTGGTTCATCTGACAGCGAGGAGTTCCCGGTATTATGGTGGGAACGGAGTGGACTACACGTATTGGTACGACTTGAGTGTTGTATTAATGTTTGTCTGGACTGGACTTCTGCTTGGATTCCTGTCGATGTATCAGCTTCAGGAAGTGATCTTTCACCGAATTGGGCGCTGGGCATCCTGGATCTTTGTACTGGCAGGCTGTGCTTTGGGAAGTTACGGGGTATTGCTTGGACGTGTATATCGACTGAATAGCTGGGATGCACTGACGAATCGCGAGACGCTGATTGAACTGATGCACGAGAGTGTAAGCCGCCCGTCTCTGGCGTTTTGCCTGTTTTTTGGCACGTTTATCACTACAATCTATGTCACATTGTATTATCTGATCAATACGAGGTCTCCCCGTGAAATGAAGAATAGTGCAGGGAGTCCAGAGTCGGACCTGCAAGCGTTACGCTAACATATTTTTTAAAAAAGCCGAACTTATTAGATCTAATCTTAATGTACATTGCTTGAAGGGCTGTTCCAAGTCATACACATGGCTATTGGAACAGCCCTTTAACATTGGATCGAGCGGAGGATGTTCTGAAGAAAAATACCTCTACTTATCAGAGATTAGCTCAAGGATTGTTTTCACAACCAGTTCAGGTTCATCGTGAATAATCATATGCCCACTGCGGGTGGCCACAATGAGCTGACTATCCTTCGATATATTCAACATGTTCCGTTGTCCCGATTGCCATATGGATTCGAGCTTCTGCCCAATGTCAATCGAAATCCCTGCACTAGCATAGTCTTGAGGACGTCCTCGTGCAATGATACGTACAGGGATTGATCCAAGACTTTGGCCACGAATGGCATCTTCTGTTGAATGGGCGAGGAGGGCTTCTTCTTCTTTGGCGTGAAAATAGGAAGGGGTAGCAATCACATTAACAAAGGTATCCCGATCTTGCTTGGCAACCAGACCATCAAGCATAAAGTCTGGAAATAATCTGAAAGCTCCAGATACCTTCAGTAAAGATAACAAGGAGGCAGGCGGGTTTCCCTGAAACTGAGCCTGTTCCAACAGAGCCTTTGTATTCTGTTCATCATCCTCAGGTCTCGCATCAATGAGGACAAGGCTCTGAACCTCATTTGAATAGGTCTGTGCAAAGAGTCTGGCATACATCCCCCCAAGTGAATGACCTACCATAACGTAAGGGCCGCGTATGTTCTCCTTCTCCAGAGCTGCATGTAAATCTTTGACGATATTTGCACCTGTACGTTCTGTAGGTGCAGATTCACTCCAGGCATATCCTGCGCGATCATACGTGACCACCGTTGCATGTTGGGCTAGTTCCGCAGGAATGTCCCTCCACGACAAACTGGTCTCACCACTTCCAGCCTCCATAAGTATGGTCGGTGAACCATTGCCTTGTTTATGAATGTGTAGTTGGTAACCGCCGACTTGAACTAACGTACCTGGAGGTGGAAAGTCCTTTTTGGCCTGCGACGAAGCAAACCACTCATAGAGGAATGCGGCACCGATCAGTAGTAGCATTGTGCAGAATAACCTTATTATGAAGATGGAAAACCTGAATTTCTTGCTTTTTGAGGCTGGGGTAGTTGTATGCATGATCTTATGAATTCCTCTCCTACAGCTGTTTTTATATTTTAGTACAATGTATTAAAAAGATTATAGCACAGTGTATTACAAAAAGAGAAGTTTGTTGTATAATGTTGTCATGCCAAAAATCGTAGATCATGAAGCTCAAAGGAAAATCGTTGCTGATGCAGCAATCCGGGTCATTCAAGAGCATGGACTTGAGCATGCTACCGTTCGGAATATAGCAAAGGAAGCGGGACTATCTGTAGGTTCCATGCGTCATTATTTTGCCACACAGGCCGAATTGTTCACCTTTTGCATGAATCTTTTTGCAGAACGGGTACAGAAAAGGGTGGAGGCATTACAGATGAGTGGATCTGTACTGCTGGATATGAAGAATCTGCTCTTGCAATTTCTCCCGTTGGACGAAGACAGAATGATGGAAATGGAGGTCTGGTTTTCGTTTACAGCCAAATTATTGGTGTACCCCGAATTAAAAAAGTTAAGTGATCAGATGCATCAGGGGATGTATCGATCGGTTCAATGGGTGATAGAGGAGTTGCAGAAGCAGGGGATGACACATCCTGAACTGGATGCTGAGATGGAGATAGAGAAGTTATATGCTCTTGTGGATGGACTCGCCATTCATATGTTAATGCAGCCAGATAGACTTACGGTAAAACGAGTGGAACAAGTGATTGATCAGCATTTGAGCATGCTATGTCAAACTTAATCTTACGTTGTCTGAAGAAGGGTTATTTCCTTTTATAAGGAGTAATCCTTCTTTTTATGAAAATTTGGCAGGTATGCAGGATATGACGAAGAATTAAGAATGAGAAAGTAATAAATACATAGACAAGCAGGTGAACAACAAAATGTTGAATGCAGTAGAGCTGACAACAAAAGTGGAAGAAGTCATGGAACGCGTGAATTTTTCGGGTGTTGTATTACTCCAGCAAGCCGGGAAAACCCTTTTGAATATGAAACGTGGTTATGCGAATCGCAGTGAAGAGCTTGCCAATCAGGTGGACACACGCTTTGGAATTGCATCAGGATGTAAGATTTTCACGGCAGTGAGTATATGCCAACTAATTGAAGCGGGTAAATTGTCTGCTGATTCCAAGCTTACGGATGTATTGGATGTGGAGTTTCCACTATGGAACGAAGGAATTACCATTCAACAGTTGTTAACACACACGTCAGGCATTCCGGATTATTTCGATGAAGAAGTGATGGAAGACTTTTCAGAATTATGGAAAGACAGACCCGTTTACGCGATGCGGCGATTAAGTGACTTTCTGCCCATGTTTCAACATTTGCCAATGAAGTCTGAGCCGGGTGAACGTTTTCATTACAATAATGCGGGTTTCATTGTGTTGGGGCTTATCGTGGAGCAACATTCAGGACTGTCGTTTACAGATTATGTGGAGGAGCACATTTTCAAAAGGTGTGGCATGAAGGACTCCGGTTATTTCTTAACAGATCAGCTTCCGCGTAACACAGCTTTAGGGTATATCGATCATGAAGATGGCTCTTGGAACACTAATATGTTCTCCATTCCTGTCAAAGGTGGATCAGATGGTGGAGCCTATGTTACGGCACCGGATATGATTCGATTCTGGGATGCTTTACTGGGTCACCAATTGTTAAATGAAGAGACGACACAGCAGTTATTAACTCCACATGCTCATCAAGAGGATGAAGAGTACTATGGGCAGGGTATCTGGATTGACCGCAAGGGGGAAGACATTTTCAAATTTCATGTTATGGGGTTCGATCCAGGTGTGTCGTTCATGTCTTCCGTGTATCCGGACTATGATCTACAACTGGTTGTGCTCTCTAATCAAGAGTCTGGTCCTTATCCAATAACAATTGCTATAGAAGAAGCTTTGGCATGACGAATAAACCCTCAACCTATGGGCTGGTTATGGCCACAAGGTTGGGGGTTCATTGTCAAACAGGATAGAAGGATTGTTCTCCGTTTATAACATTTTCCATAGCTCAGGGGCGATTAATCGAGGAAAAACATCCAGCGGAGGTTTCTCTTTCTTTCGTTTGTCATTGGTTAACACCGTAACAAGTTCGAGCTCTGGGACAATATATACATACTGACCACCAAATCCTCGCGCGTAATAATAATGGAGATTGGGTTTGTCGTCTTCAGCAGCAATATTTTCGGAGTCAGACCTTTCGTTCGGATAGACATCCACCCACCAATGCCAAGCATAACTGCCGCGATTCGGTGGAGTGACTGTAATGAAAGGTTGTGTCGAACGGGAAACGAGATCACTTGAAATGAGAGACTCACCCTCCCACATACCTTGCTGTAGAAACAGCTGACCGAATTTCAGCAGATCTATGGGTAACATTTTAAGACCGAATCCGCCAGTATGAACACCTTGTGGGTCGCTTTCCCATTCATATTCCTTAATTCCCAACGGGCCAAAAAGATAACGTTCCGCGAACTCGGCTACGTTCATACCTGCATTTTGCATCAGGATGGCGGATAGGATCTGTGATACTCCTGAGTTGTACTCCATATATGTACCGGGTACATGGCTTAGGCGTTGTTCCAACGCAAAATCCACCCAATGATCGGTGCGGGTCATGCGAGGGAATGAATTCTGCCCGCCGAACTCATCCCAGTTGAATCCGGCTGTCATGGTAAGCAGTTGTTCCAGCGTGATCGCTGGTTTGCGCGGGTCAGGATCGGATGTCAACTGTGGGAAAAAAGTAGAGATTGGGGCCGATGCCTCTGGCAACAAACCTTTATCCATCGCTATACAGATGAGGGCGGATAGCACACTCTTGGTACATGAATTGATTTTTGCAATATCAGTCGCAGCCTCTTGGTTGCGGTAGTGTTCGTACATAATCTCACCGCGCACGCTGACGAGGCAGCTACGCAGATCCAGCGGTGGAATGATCTGTTGTAACTTGGATGACAGTGATGAAGGATTCATAGTGTCCTTTCTGTGCGGTTGATTTGTTATAGGATTTGTAGAAATGGGTGTCCATTATCTTAGCATACTCCCGAGGTAGGGCTCAACAAGCGCTACATTATTATGTCAGCGCAAGCATGCAAAATGCGATATCCTATGAAAGCTATAAGAATCACATGCGAATATTGCATAAATCCCCAGCATTGTCTGACAAACTTATATAATTGTCATGAGAAGAGCACAAGACATTTATAAGAGAAAGGGGGCTGTGATGTGGGAAATATAATAGAAGAATTATATTACGGTAACCTGAGACCAGAGGAGAATATTGTTCCTAAAGATTCGGAGTATCGATCTATTCATAAGGAGATTACAGCTTATATCGAAAAATTCAAGAGAGAGCTTTCGGAGGATGACTTTAAACAGTTGGAGGAACTATTAGATATGACAGATCAAGTTCACTCTATGCATTCAAAAGAGGCTTTTGCCAGTGGTTTCAAAATTGGGACGTTGATTATGATCGAGAGTGGATCCTCAAGCTAATATCTTGATTTTTCACAACATGTGGTTATATAGTTACCTCTTTCCTATGAAGATATGGAAGAGGTTTTTACTAATATAAACATGCCAATATAGGAAAAATATCATATGATAAATGAACTATGTTAGTGCGTATTAAGGTTAGAAATGGTAAAATATGAATGCCTAAACATGGAACAAGTAGATGAAAAATAATTAAATATAGGAAATAATGTAGAATCAGTGTTTTAGCAAAAGAACTTTATAGTAAATTATAGTAATCTAATACTGAATTGAGGAATTAAACATGGCGATTATTGACGTAATTAAGTATGATGGCTCACCTGATGTATTTGCTTGGAAACATCCCGAGACTGAACTGGGAACATGGACTCAGTTAATTGTGAATCAATCTCAACAAGCAATTCTTTTCAAGGATGGAAGAGCGCTTGATATGTTTGGACCCGGAAGGCATACGCTGAGTACTGCGAATATCCCAATCTTGAACCGTCTCGTTAACCTTCCGTTCGGAGGAAAGTCACCTTTTGCAGCAGAAGTATGGTATGTCAATCAAGTAAGCGCATTGGACGTTAAATGGGGAACGGCGAATCCGATTCAGATCCAGGATCCCAAGTATAATATTATTGTTCCCGTAAGAACATTTGGACAAATGGGAATTAAAATCTCGGATTCACGAAAATTTTTGGTCAAGCTTGTGGGAACACTGCCTGAATTTAACCAAGCTAATATGATTAATTACTTCCGTGGGTTGATTATCATGAATATTAACTCCATGTTGTCATCATATCTAATACATAGAAAAGTAAGTGTTTTGGAGATCAATGCATATATCGCCGAGATATCACGACATTTTGCAGATACGGTAGCTTCTACTTTTGAAGAATTTGGTATTGAGTTAATCAACCTGTATATTCACAATGTTAATCTGCCTGAAGAAGACCCTTCCGTCATTCGATTAAGAGAAGCGTTGGCACGCAAAGCTGAGATGGATATTATTGGGTACACATATCAGCAAGAACGTTCGTTTGATACGCTTGAAGGTGCAGCGAAGAATGAAGGAAGCATGCAGTCAGACATCATGGGCGCAGGGCTTGGTATGGGGATGGGAGTTGGTCTAGGGGGTTCTTTCAGTGGCGAGATGTCCCAGATGTCTAAAGTGATGTCTACGAAGGAAACGCCTGCAGTAAGTATATGTAAGCAGTGTCATCATCCGAACCAGGAGAACAGCGCTTTTTGCAGCAAATGTGGCAATTCATTAGCTGAAAAATCCGCAGCGACAACTGATTGTAACAATTGTGGACATGCCTTGCCACAGGGAACCAAATTCTGTCCTAACTGTGGTGACAAATACCATGCATGTCCATCATGTGGGGCGGATAATGCGGAGAACGCATTGGAATGTATCCAATGTCATCAACCGATGCCTAGCCCATGCCCTAACTGTAACCATATGAATTCCGGTCATACAAAATTCTGTGGCAACTGTGGCACAAGTTTAAGCTTGAAATGTAGTCGGTGCCAACATGAAGTAAAACCCGGCCAGAAGTTCTGTCTCGATTGCGGAAACAATCTGCAAGAAGGAGGACAGGCATAGTGATGGTAAAACGGAGCAATCTCTTGATTTTGGATGTCGTCTATTTGATATGCATGTTAGTATCGTCAATCGTTTCTTTTACGGTGTTTAATCATGCGCTTCTATCGTTTTCTTTTTGGATGAATCTTGTTGCTTCTTATGTAGCGATTACGGCAATTTGGATCTACGCACGGTTCATCATGCAAAATATGGATCGGTTTAAACGGTTTGTTCCAGGTTACACAGCGTTAGGTGTAGTATTGGTTATTTATCTGATTTGTGTGATGATCTACACGTTGTTAACAGGTTCAGCAGATCATGCGCTTCGTTGGTTCGTATTGTTACACACGGTAACGATTGCGATCGCAATTATTTTGTGCGGAATCATTATGATCTATATTCAGAGTGCGCGCCGTCATGAAACAGATGAACATACAAAAATCGCAAACTTACAATTAATCGAAAAAGCCTTACAGCAATTGCTTCATACCATGGTGCAACATTCCGTCCTAACTGTGGAAGAGGAGCGCAAAACCGTTCAGTCATTAATTGAACTTGTAAAGTATAGTGACCCAATCACTCCGGATTCCCTTGAGAAAAATGACCGCCAGATCTTGCTGGACATTGAGTTGATGAACAGTGAGCTTGCAAATCAGTACGAAGCAGGGGAATTGGTAAATAGTGAACGTTTTGCTTCGCAACTATCCCAGTTAAGGTTCCGTTTGAAAGAGCGCAATCAACAGATTATGACAAGCAAATCATAAATTGCAGGAGGAAATGCCGTGAAAAGATTTTTTGGAATTATATTAATTATCATTTCGTGTCTGACGATCCTGTTCTCTTTAATCATGCTGTCTGAAGGAACGGAGATGGCCATTTTTAGTACAATTGTGTTTTTTATACCAGGGGTTATCGTACTTGTTACGGGAATTAAAATGTGTGGTCGACCTAAATCTCGTTCTAACACTGATCAATACCATCACAATTCTAATGATAATCAATATTACGAAGATCAGCATAATGAGAAATATGAAGAGAAAGATGAACTTCAAGAATCTGTAGCCGTGAATTGTTCAGGGTGTGGGGCCAAGGTAAAGGTATATCCTACTTTGTCTGCGGATTGTGAGTATTGTGGAACGACAATGAGGATCTCTTAAACTGCATAGCTGACTCAATGACTTCTTTTACGGATACTTGTAATATACACAGCTAGGTGTAGTGTGATGTTTTAAGGAGGAATCGTGTTGTTAAGGAAGTTATTTGGACTCTTTTTTATGTTTTATGCCATTGCGATCCCGATTGCCATGTTTAATGCAAATAATTTCAGAGGTACTAAAAATCTCATTGCTATGGCTGGATTTATGATCGTTGAATTTTTGTTTTTATATTTTGGTATTAAATTGCTTAGGAAAAAACGTGTCCCGGAACGAAAGTTTTATGGAGGAGACTATGGAGGTCATCTTGATCGCGAAAATGTGAATCCGCATACTTATTCAAGTTACAATAGCAACACCGTGAGTTACAGTAGTCATAATACAATTAACTATACAGAGATCAATTTTTCAGATAAGGAAAACACTGAAGAGAAAGCCGATGAAAAAGTTGAAGAGCCACAAAGGCCTGTTTCAGTGAGTTGCCCGGGGTGTGGGGCGAAGGCAAAAGTGCTTCCTAAGCAATCAACGGATTGCGAGTATTGTGGAACAACAGTTGTAGCAACTTAGAACGGTTCAGAATGGATACGAGAAGGATTAAGCCTGATTCCTATGGAGTCAGGCTTTTTATCTCTTCAATTTAGAATCTCTAAAAGACTCTCAAACGATCAAATCGTCATATAATTCCACGTGAGTTGCCTTAATGTGGTCCCTTTAATGAAACGTTTCGAATTCACATTTATTAATAATCCATATTATATTCAGCGCTTGTAAGCGTTCTATTTTCTTGTTTACGGAAATGGGAAAATTATGATAACATATACACGAAACGTTTCGAATCCATTTGAAGGGAGAAAATCATGAAAAAAGTAAAACAATTCAGCTTCATTTTAACTTTTTGTCTATTAGCTAATCTAGCTTTAACTCCTATGGCTTCAGCAGGTAACTCAAACCATTTAATTGGATTTCGAGCAGAATTGAAAGCGATTGCATATAAGACCTATACGTTTTTTGAGGACTATACGGATCAGAACACTGGCTTGACTTACGATGAAGTACGGCACACTGAAAACGAGACAGAAGAAGCTAAACGTACCTCGCCCACAAACATCGCAATGTATATGATGAGTACCGTTTCAGCGCAACAATTGGGCATTATTTCGAAGAAAGAAGCTGTACATCGCCTGCAAACGACTATAAATTCCCTCGAGAAGTTAGAAAAGTGGAACGGTCTATTTTATAACTGGTATAACACAGATGACGGTTCGGTGAAGAAAGATTGGGGCCAATTTATTTCCCAAGTCGATAATGGCTGGTTATCCGCTGGTTTAATTGTTGTTGGGCAAGCCTATGAAGAACTTCATGGGGAAACAAGCAAGTTGGTTACAAATATGAATTATACTCCGCTATATGATCCTGAAGTCGGCCAATTCCGCGGCGGTTATGATGTGGCTAAAGGAGCGCTGACGGACCACCATTATGGGATGTTTTATACGGAACCACGTGTAGGCAGCTATATTGCTATTGGGAAAGGTGACGTTCCTCAAGATCATTGGTGGAAGATGTATCGCACATTACCTCAAGAATGGGATTGGCAAGCTCAGATTCCTCAAGGCAAATCCGTTAAGTACGATGGAGTGGATGTGTTTGAAGGAAGTTATGTATACAAGGATAAAAAGTTCGTACCAAGCTGGGGAGGCAGCATGTTTGAAGCTCTTATGCCCGGTATGGTCATAAAGGAAAAAGACCTGGGTACTCAAGCTTTGGGATTGAACAATCAGCGTCATGTCGAATTGCAGATCGAATACGCCAAAGAAAAAGGGTATGCCGCATGGGGCTTCTCACCTTCTGCCACTCCGACAGGTTACAGTGAGTTTGCAGCAACGCCGTTAGGTACCTCAGGTTACAAAGATGGAGCAACGGTAACAGCACACGCAACATTCCTTGCTCTGGATTATGCCCCAGAAGCTGTTCGAAAGAACATTAAAGCTTTAAAGAGCTTCAAAATGTTTGGCAAACATGGGTTCTATGACTCAGTCAATGTTGAAACGGGAGAACTTGCAAAAGCTTATCTGGCACTGGATCAAGGGATGATTATGGTGTCGATTGCCAACTATCTTCAAGATGGAGTTATACGCGATTATTTTCACAGTGATGTGATAGGGCAGACGCCAGAAGAATTATTGAAAAAAGAAGTGTTTTCCATCCAATGAAGGAGAGGAGAACTTGTTATACCGATTGTTCAAATGGAACGAAGCAGCGTGTTTTCTGCTTCGTTCCATTTGCATTTGTCGACCATCGGGCCTTTTTAAAGTTAATTGGACAATCATAGCGCAATTGCTTGCCGTTCACTTGATGAAATAGTCATCAAAACTTGAAGACAATACGGATTGGAGAGGTAAATAAACAGCAAATGTTCGCATTCCTGCTCCGTGACCGTCCACACAGTACACATCACCAACTCCGGGGATCATGGATGTTCCTTTTGTTCTGCACCATTCGATGCTAAGCTACTTGTAAACGAAGTACTCTGTAGAACTAATAATAGATGAATTATGTCAAAGTCATTCAGAGACTACCATTTTGGGATAGAGTCGAATAGGCTTGAATACTTTTATAAAAAGGAACGATGTCTATGGATACAGGTATGAGCCGTAACAAAAAACTGGGTGAGTTTTTGAAATCACGGAGAAGCCGCATTCAACCGGAACAAGTTGGCTTGTCAGGATCTTATGGACAGCGGAGAACACCCGGTCTACGGCGGGAAGAAGTAGCGGTGTTGGCTGGTGTCAGTGCAACGTATTACACATGGCTCGAACAGGGCAGGGAGTTGGCGGCTTCACGTGAAGTGATGCAGAGTATAGCGGATGCGCTCCGTTTAACCCCGGAAGAGAAGAGTCATCTGTTTGACTTATGGGACCCTAATACGGAACATGAATTCCTTGCTTCGTATTCGCAACTGGAGCCAGGTTGGCAGAGTATTATTGGTCAGTTGACCCATCCTTCCTTTATTACCAATGAACGTTCTGAGGTACTTGCCTGGAATGAAGCTGCAGATACGAACCTCTTCAACTTCTCGTCGATGAATGTGAATGAGCGTTTAATGATGCGGATTTTATTTCTGGATACAGCGCTCAGGGAGCGTATGCACAACTGGGAGGAATTCGCGCGGCACTCGGTAGCGGTATTCCGTACTTATTATGACAAGTATACGAGCGACCCCGAATTTAGCAGAATCGTGAAACAATTAAGTGAAGAAAGTGTGGACTTCCGAACGATCTGGAACCTGCACCAAGTTGAGTTCAAACAAGTCAATCGTGTCCTGCTTGAAACGACAGATCGGGCAGATGGCGTTGTGCATGCATATGATATTTTTTCCATGAATAATCTGAACAGCCAATCAGGCATTCATTGTTGTATTTACGTTCCTGTTGCCATATAGAAAATTGATCAAACTGGTAATTTCTTTACTAGCATAAATAGAGTGTGGTTGGGATCTCGGGAGTGAAATAGAATGAACTCAAGTTCATACGTATCTAGTTGACGTTTCTATTTCAAGATGAAAAGAGGGAGCCACATGCTCAAAACAAGAACACTGGGAAATGATAAATTACAAATATCTGCGCTCGGCCTGGGTGTAATGATGATGCCAGATAATGACGAATCGGTACATACCATTCAGGGCGCGCTAGATGCAGGAGTTACCATGTTTGATACGGCGGATCTGTACGGAGCGTATGAAAAACAGCAATTTGGAGGGAATGAAAAACTGCTTGGGCGCGCACTTCAAGGTCGAAGATCCAAGGCAATCGTTGCCACCAAATTTGGTATAACACACACGCAGGGCCCCAAGGGAGATCCAGCCTACATCAAAAAATCAGTAGATGCGAGTCTCTACAGTCTGGGAATGGATTATATCGATCTGTATTATCAACATCGTCCTGATCCGAATACACCCATTGAAGAGACGGTAGGCACACTTGCCGATCTGGTTCAACAGGGGAAGATTCGATATATTGGTTTGTCCGAAGCGCCAGTAGAGATCATTCGGCGTGCACATGCTGTTCATCCAATTACAGCGTTACAGACCGAATATTCATTATGGAGTCGAGAGCTTGAGGATGAGATTATGCCTATCCTGCATGAATTGAACATTGGCTTGGTTCCATACAGCCCATTGGGACGTGGCTTCCTGACAGGTCAGATCCGTTCAATAGAAGATCTGCCGGAAGATGATTATCGTCGTCACTATCCACGTTTCCAAGGTGAGAACTTTCAGAAAAATCTGGAGGTAGTTGGCTTGATTCAAGAGATGGCTAAGCAAAAAGGATGTACAGTCTCTCAACTTGCTCTGGCCTGGTTGCTTGGAAAGGGAGAACATATCGTTCCGATCCCGGGGACTCGCAACCTGGATAGAGTTCATGAGAACTTAGGAGCGCTGCAGGTTTCGCTTACGGATGATGAGATGAACCAGATCGATCACATATCACCTCAAGGCATTGCAGCTGGAGGCAGATTCCCTGGTCAAGTTTAGTTTGTTTATACATGATGCCAAGCAACCTAAAGTTCAGGATTAAAACACTATATAACATGTGTCAACGGTATTATCTTTCTATTCTCCGGCATACAGTACAACAATGAGATGTATGCCCAAGGAGGAGAAATGATCGTATGATAAATCCGATTTTGCAAGCCCCGAATGTTCCGCTGGCAGCCGATTCCAATGCGGTTGTCAATCATCAGAGGGATTCACGCAACTATGTAACCCAGTTGTTTGGAGAACAACTGCCGACCATTGCGAATGGGTTCTTCAACGTGTACTTAAGCAAAGGAATCATCGTGCAGCCGCACTGGCACACCAATGTCACGGAGATGGTTGTTGTCATCACCGGTGAAGTTACAGCATCAGTCTTTAATCCGTTTACGCGTGAACGATTGACATATCGTCTGAAACCAGGGCAAGTTGTGGTATTTCCGAAAGGCTGGTTTCACTGGTTTGTCGCTGAGACAGATGATGTATATTTATTAACAATCTTCGATCAACCAACGCCTGAAATTGTGTTTGGAGCGGATTTCTTGGCAGCTACACCGCCGGAGGTGGCTCACCGTGCGTACTGTTTGGATGAGGAGGCATATGCGAGAGCTGTTGCTTCTATTAAAAATGATGCGATTCTGGGCCCTCCAATAGGGTGTGATACGCAGGTTTCTGATCAATCGACTTCACCCTCCAAGACGTCCGTGTCACCATCCAATAAACAGGAGTCTTAATTCAAGCTTCCTTATTCATGATCAAAGTACAAAGCCTGTAACTGGAGAATAACAGTTGCAGGCTTTTTGATGTGTCGATGTAATAATTGTATGAAGTCCAAGGGATTGACATTATATTAGAAAATAATTTAAAAGCCTGAGTCAGTGTGTTACGTTCTCTGTTAATATAGTATGAACATCCAACAAAACGGAGGACTCATGAATGAACATATCAGAACTGAATACGCTTGAAACTGCAATGAGTTATGCACCGATTTTGATGTTTGACAGAGCCGAACCCTTTTATCCTGATTTTGTTGGCATTTCTGTGTTGCATCAATCTGGGCCTTCACCATCGTTCAGAAGAGACATTAAGTTTCCGACCGAGGCAGTACAATATGTAATTGAATATGCAATCTGGTGGGATTATGAGATTGGACATCTGTATGAAATGGAACATGTATGGGTTTATGTGGGTCATGACGGAGAGGTAGTAGACTGTGAAGCCAGCTTTCATGGGAAGGTGCTGCGCGGATTGTTGAAGGAACGGGTCAATGTGATTGGACGTCATGTATGTCTGTACTCGCAGCCTGGCAAACATGCTTTCTCGCCACTTCCGGTTGTATTTGAGTTACTGCCAAACCTGTATAGTGCAGCAGGTGCCGAAGCTGGATGTGATGGGCTACTTGTGAATGAGTTGTTTCAAGATTATTTTGAAACGAATGAACAGATCAATGCTCAGGTAGAGCGTTATCTGCAGACCAAAGCGTTTGTACCTACCATGGAGTTTGAAGAATATCTACTAAAACCGGAGATGTTCATGACGTGGGATAATCTGTTTGGTATTATTCCGCATAGGATCAAGGTTCGCTTAATTGAACTGGAGCAGTTATATAACACATAATTAATTAATTTTAAACGGGTTTTATATTAATTTAAAGTATATTTTATCGCTTCAAAACCAAACTTTGTTGATTCGGGTTTGGTTTTTTTTATGGGAAAATAGACTCAGAATGGGTGAGATTTTATTAGACTTAAGTCTTGAAATGTTGAGTGTGTACAGCGAAACACATCATTTTTTTGCATGGAAAATGATATTTGTTATACGTATGAACTATACAACTTCTTATGTAAATATAAGAAGATCATGTCACATGAAATTTTATATGGAGATGTAAGTATAAGTCAATGCAGAATTTAGATTATACGTATGTATGTAAATGGAAAATGAAATTTAATAGGTAAAAAGTATAATTTATATTAAAAAGAAGATTCTTTATATCTGAAATAAAAATTCATAATAGTGCAAATTTATAGAAATAAAAATCTCCTATTCAGTTTTAATATATTTATGTCGAAATAGATCGTAAGTTGTCTAGAGCGCGACCTAGAGAAGGGTTTACCAAGCGTTATATACATAACTGGACACTACGATGCCTAGGAGGAGATTACATGAAGTGGTTTGGGAATTTGAAAACAGCAACAAAGATTATCTCAGCGTTTTTAATTGTGTCGATAATCCTTGCGGCGCTTGGCGTCTACTCTGTAGTAACATTGAGAAGTACGAATGAACGAATGCAAGAGATGTATAACAACAATCTAATCTCAGTTCGTGAGCTCTCTTCAGCTCAGGTTGATTATCAGAGATTACGAGTTAACGTACGTGATTTGAATTTCGAAACTGTAGCAGCAGAACAGACCAGAATTACAGAAAATATTGCCACGATTCGTCAATCCATGGAGGAGCGACTTGCTACGTACCGTCCTCTTGCGACTACCCCGGAAGAAATGGAATTGCTTCGTAAGTTAGATACCCAATACAGTAGCTATATGAAACTTTATGATCAAGGCGTCACTATGGCGCTATCAGAGGATGATGCAGCTTTTATTGAATTCCTGAAATCGACATTGAAATCACCTGGTGATGAGATTGTAAAAACACTCGCGGACCTGGTGAATCTTAATGTAACGTTGGCAGATCAGGCTAACACGAAGTCTGAAGAAGCCTACACAACGGCCTTTACCGTTACAATTGTTATGGTTGTTGCATCTGTACTCTTCAGTATTCTGATCGGTTACATTATCTCTCGTTCCATTTCCAAGCCACTCATGGCCATGTTGGGTCTGGCAACGGAAGTCGCTAACGGAAATCTGACTCTCCAGTCAGACATCTCCAGCAAAGATGAAGTGGGTCAACTGGCCGCAGCTCTGAATCGTATGGTCGACAATCTGAAAGGGTTAGTCAACAATATCGTGATGAACTCCCAAAGCGTTGCCGCTTCTTCGGAACAGATCTCAGCAAGCACACAGGAAATTGCGAGTACCAGCACAAGCCAATCCAATGAGGCAGGAAATATCTCCGAATTGTTCAAGGAGCTTTCACTTGCCATTAACTCCGTCGCTGCAAGTGCGGAAGAAGCGGCTGAACTGTCCAACGATACGGTGAAGACTGCTCGTGAAGGTGGGCTTGTTGTACAGACTTCATTGGAAGGTATGCAAGCTGTTAATACAAAAATGACCAAGCTTGAAGATGATTCTCGCAAAATCGGTGACATCATTGAAGTGATTGACGATATCGCTGAGCAGACCAATCTGCTCGCGCTGAATGCTGCTATTGAAGCGGCACGTGCCGGAGAACAAGGACGAGGATTCGCTGTAGTCGCAGATGAAGTCCGGAAGCTTGCCGAACGAAGCGGAGAGGCGACCAAAGAAATTACAGCCATCATCAAAGCAATGCAGGAAAATACGAGACAAAGTGTGCAAGCCGTAGCAGCCAGTGTTGAGCAGTCTTCCATGACTGGACAGGCTTTTGATCAGATCATTGATATGGTCAATAACTCTTCACAGAAAGTAAACGAAATTGCTGCTGCATGTGAAGAAGAAGCAGCCCAAGCCGCAGAGGTGATGAGCTCTGTTGAATCCATCTCGGCTTCCAGTGAAGAATCTGCGGCTGCATCGGAAGAGACTGCGGCAACGTGCCAGTCTTTGGCACATCTGGCGGAAGAGCTGGCAAATTCGGCAGCGGCCTTCAAAACAAATTAATAAAATTGAATTGAGGGTGAATTGATGTCTTCACTTCAGAAGGAACAATATATTGAACTGTCTGTAGGTGCAGAGACCTGTGCCATTCGAATTGAAGAAATTCACGAAATTATTAAAATGCTCAGCATTACAGATATCCCATTCAGCCGCCCAGAGATAAAAGGGGTAGTTAATCTGCGTGGCAAGGTTGTATGTGTGATGAGTCTGCGGAACCTGCTGGGTATGCCGGATGAACCGGACACCAGAGCCACACGTATTATCGTAGTTCGACATCAGGAAGAATATATTGGCTTGATCGTGGATCGCGTGAACAAGGTAACCACATATTCGGACATACATCCGCCAACTGGCGGATATGGTCGTAACCGTGAAGATTTATTCCATGGTGTGGGTCAACAGGAAGACAAGCTTGTGGGCATTTTGAAACTGGACGAAATATTGGGCGGTTAGGGAGGTATATACGAATGATGGATTTGTCTGCCTACCGTGACATCTTTATCGAAGAACTGAATGATCAACTGGAACGTATGGATCAGTCTTTATTGGCATTGGAGCTTACGCCTTCTGTAGAGCTGGTTCAGACGCTGTTTCGGGCAGCCCATACCATCAAGGGATCGGCATCCACAATGGATTTTCGTGAATTAAGCGACCTCACGCATGAAGTGGAGTATGCTCTTGAATGGGTCCGGGAGAAAAAACCGGAGATGACTTCGGAGCTAATTGATACGTTGTTCCGCTCTTTGGACGCCATGAAGGTGCTTCGTGATCAGTACATCCGTGGGGAAGCCTATGCGGACTTTCGAGCGGTAGTACGAGAAATAAAGGATTTAATTCAGACCCCGGCAGTAGTTGGGCAACTTAAAGTACCTCAATTGCAACCAGCAGAATCGGTTATGGCACAGGTGGCTATAGTATCAGGCAAGCAGTTATTGTCCCTTCATATTGTGCTGGAGCAGAAGTGCATGATGAAAGCGGCCAGATATCATATTTTACGGCAAAGCATTGAGGACATCTGTGGTACGGTTATCGCTACTTCGCTCATGGAGAGCCAACCGGGCGCGCAGAATGAAGATGATCAATATGGTCAGTTCATCATCATCGTAGCAACATCGAAGGACCCACAGCAGCTTAAGGGAGAGCTGTCTTCAGACTTGGATATTCATAGGCTGGAGATTGATCCATATCTGCTGGAATCCAATGAGGTTGCAGCGACTTCTGCACCACTTGAATTAATCTCTGAAACAGAGCAAACGAAACCAAGCTTGCCTACCGTGAATACAACTGGCTCGGATGAGAAAGTGAAAGCTGCTCAACCTACAGTTCGTGTGAATGTTGAGCGTCTGGACCATTTGATGAATTTGGTCGGTGAACTGTTAATTGATCAGACATCCCTTGCGGATCTTAGTGGATCGGGCGCGCGTAAGGAGTCTTCAACACTCATCCAGAGTATTAGTGGTGTATCCGATCATATGGGCAGGGTGATCAAGGAACTTCAAGAAGGTGTAATGAAGACACGGATGTTACCCATTGATCAACTATTCAGTCGCTTCCCAAGATTGGTTCGTGACCTTTCTCAGAAGCTGGGTAAGGATCTGGAACTGGTTATCCAAGGTGGAGAGACTGAGCTTGACCGGATGATTATTGAAGAATTGAGTGACCCGCTGATCCATCTCATCCGCAACAGTGCAGATCATGGCATTGAAAGTGCAGAGGTTCGGGCGGAGAACGGTAAACCGTTCAAAGGACGTATTACATTAACTTCGTTTCATGAAGAAAATCATGTTGTCATTCGTTATTCGGATGATGGCAAAGGTATTGATGGTGAGAAGATCAAAGCTTCCGCCTTGGGCAAAGGTATCATTAGTGAGGAACAGGCTGCACGTCTAACAACACAGGAAGCTGTCCATCTCATATTTGAGCCCGGTTTCTCCACAGCTTCTTCTGTCAGTGAAGTATCGGGGCGCGGCGTTGGAATGGACATCGTGCGTAGCCAGATCGGGCGGCTCAACGGTATCATTGATATTGATACGGAGGTTGGTGTTGGCACCACGTTTACGATTCGTCTACCACTTACTTTGGCGATTATTAAAGGTCTGTTAGTCAAAGTATCGGGTCGTGTTCTAATCTTGCCGATGTATAATGTTGCTGAGATTGTTCGAATTTCACCTGAAGATATTCAGATGATCCAGGGACAGCAAGCGATCCTGAATCATGGACGAATTGTACCTTTTCACCGATTGTGCGACAGGCTCAACTATCCACGAACGGACCGTAAATCCAAAACCATTCCACTGGTGATCGTGCGTTCCGTTGATAAAATTGCAGCTTACGCAGTAGATGAGATTATAGGAAATCAGGAAGTCGTTATTAAGACGCTAGGTACGTATCTGGGAGCGATGAACCATCTATCTGGAGCAACGATCCTCGGTAATGGTAAGGTTGCCCTTATCTTGGACGCGTCCTATCTGGTGAGTCTTTAATTGTTAGATAAAAACAAACATGATGCAGGCCAAAGAGCCTCATCATCCATAACTGGATGGTGGGCTCTTTGTTGTACCTTTTGACATTGTGATCACTCAGGATTTGAAAATGAGATCCATAAACCGGTTGGCAGCCAGAGAAATTGGCATATTACGTTTGGTCATAATCCCCACATGGGAAGGGGGGAGCGGGACATCAAGCTGAATTTCGAAGAGAGAACCTTCCTCCAGCTCTTTGGAGATGAACTCACGTGTGACATAGGAGATCCCCAGTCCTCGACGCGCAAACTCAATCAACAGATCAACGCTACCAACCTCAATCTCAGGTTTCAACGTGTAATTATAGCTGTTAAACAACTCGGTAATAGCCATCCGAACCCGGCTGTTCCGGGAGAAGAGGATAAGTTGATGCTCGAGAAGCATCTCAAGTGTCATGACTTTACCCTTCAACTGAGCATAACGTTCCCCAGCTACAAAACAGTCCTTCAACTGAATACTTTCCCTGACTTCTAGCTGTGGATCAACAATGGGCATCCGAACAACACCAAGATCGATCTTGCCTTCTTTCAGAAAGGTAATCACTTCCGGCGTGGTTCCATGACTTAGATGCAGCTTGATGTTAGGGTACAAGGTGTGGAATTCCTCTAGATACGCCAGCATGTAATGCTTGAACAGGGAGTCACTGCCACCAATCCGGAGTTCACCATTGTCGAGATTCTTCAGTGCGGCCATTTTTTCTTCCGCAAGTGAGATCAGAATCTGGGATTGTTCAATATAGGAGTATAGACTGGCACCTTCCTGTGTCAGCGCTACACCCTTGGAATTTCGATAAAACAAGGTAAGACCAAAGCTCTCTTCCAATTGCTTAATGGCATGACTGACGCTGGGTTGAGTGATATACAGTGCTTTCGCAGCCTGTGTCAAACTTCCCGTTTTGGCGGCCCAATAAAAGACTTTATATAGTTCGTAATTTGTCGTCATAGATGTGGTCTATAGCTCCTGTGAAATATATTAATTACTTGTATGGCTATAAAACGTATTATAGTGTAACTACAACAAAGAAACCAGAGTTACTTGGAAGGAGAACGGTGAGATGGAACCAACTACCATTGTTTTATTTGGTGCTACTGGCGATTTAGCCAAAAGAAAAATATATCCTGCCTTATATAACTTATATCTTGAGCAGAAGCTTCCTGAAACCTTCTCATTGATTGGTCTGGGGCGTAGAGAGTGGTCTGATGAATTCTTTCAGGCACAAGTGGAAAAATCATTAAATGAATTTTCCAGACGCCAGGCTGATCCTGAAGTTGTGAAGTCATTTGTGAAAGCTTTCCGCTACAGTGTATTGAATATAAGCCATAAGGAAGATTATATAAAGCTGTTAGGATTAGTTGAACAAAGAGAAGCTGAGCTTGGCATTCCGTCCAATCGCTTGTTTTATCTCTCGGTTGGTCCGGAATTTTTCGAACCGATTGCCGAGAACATTCAAGAAAGTGGACTGGGTTCCACAGAGGGCTGGAAACGTCTCGTCATCGAGAAGCCATTTGGTCACGACCTGCAGTCTGCCAGAGACCTTAATCGCAAATTAAGCGAATCTTTTACCGAGGAAGAGATTTATCGGATTGACCACTATTTGGGCAAACCGATGGTACAGCGTCTGGAGACGTTGCATCAGAGTAACCCAATCATGAAGGCATTATGGAACAACCGTTACATCTCCAATGTTCAAATTACGGCGAATGAGACTGTAGGTGTTGAAGAACGTGCATCCTATTACGATCATGTTGGTGCAGTGCGAGACATGTTCCAGAATCATATGTTGCAATTGCTCATGATGATGGCGATTCAGCTTCCATACAACAGTACTTCCGAAAAAGTTGGATTGAAGAAAAAACACATTATGGAGTCAATTCAGCCGTTACAAAAACAAACTGTGGGCGCAAACATCATTCGTGGACAGTATGCAGAAGGTAACATTCAAGGTAAACCGGTAAATGCGTATGCTGCTGAACCGGGCGTAGC
Organism: Paenibacillus sp. FSL L8-0435; assembly: GCF_037965655.1. Lineage (NCBI taxonomy): Bacteria > Bacillati > Bacillota > Bacilli > Caryophanales > Paenibacillaceae > Paenibacillus > Paenibacillus sp. FSL L8-0435. The sequence goes on along the minus strand of NZ_CP150185.1, from coordinate 4,314,794 downwards.
CGAGAATACGATGAATGACACATTCATTGCTGCCAAATTGCAAATTGATGATTTCTTCTGGCGCGGTGTTCCGTTTTACATTCGCACGGGTAAAAGAATGAAGGAGAAATCAACACGTATCGTGATTGAATTCAAAGAACCTTCAGGACAGACAAATGTGCTGAAAAACAAGGGTTCCAAGCCAAACCTGCTCGTCATAGAGATGAGTCCGGATCAGAGCATGACATTGCAACTGAATGCAAGTGATCCTGAGAATAAAGGTGAATTCAAACCGGTTCATATCGATCTTTCTCCGGATAAAGGTGACCTCGCGGAAGCTTACGAAAATCTGATTCGTGATGCCTTGCTGGGTGATCCAACTTTCTTTGCCCACTGGGATGAAGTAGAATTGTCATGGGCGTGGGTGCAGCCAATTCTGGATGCATTCCAAGAAAATCTGTTACCACTTCACCTGTATCCTGCGGGTAGCTATGGACCGGCTGAGTCAGATACTATGCTTGAAGAAGAAGGTCACCACTGGTGGTTTGATGAGTCGTCGGATCAGGAGTCTGTAGTTACAGATAGCATCCCCTTGGCAGTTAATGCAAATCTCTAAACCAAAATAAAAAAAATATATCTGGAGGTAATTAAATCATGAAATTTTTTATCGATACAGCTAACGTGGAAGATATCCAAAAAGCATACAAAATCGGCGTATTGTCTGGTGTAACAACAAACCCATCTTTGGTAGCCAAAGAGGGCGTGAAATTCGAAGATCGTATTGAAGAAATCTTGCGTTTGGTACCTGAAGTGGAGTCCGTTTCTGCGGAAGTGACACCAGATGCCCTTACTGCTGAAGAAATGATCGCGCAAGCAGACGAATTGATCAAAATTAACAACAGCGACAAAAACATTACGATTAAATTGCCAATGACACTTGCGGGACTGGAAGCTTGCCGTTACTTGACCAAAAAAGGCGTGAAAACCAACGTAACATTGATCTTCACTGTGAACCAGGCGCTTCTGGCTGCTCGTGCTGGTGCGACATATGTATCCCCATTCCTGGGACGTCTTGATGATATCTCCGAAGATGGCGTACAATTGGTTGCCAAAGTTGCCGAATTGTTCCGTACACATAACCTGGATGCACAGATTATTGCTGCTTCTGTAAGACATCCGGATCACGTTACACGTGTTGCAATGGCTGGAGCACATATTGCTACTGTTCCATTCTCCGTCATTGAACAAATCTCCAAACACCCGCTGACAGATCAAGGTATGGACAAATTTGCAGCGGACTGGAAAAAAACAGTACAATAATCTATAACCATTCATTCGTTTCAACTTACTATATAAATAATGGAGTATTGGGAGGACATAATGAGTAAACAACAGATTGGTGTTATTGGATTGGCAGTAATGGGTAAAAACCTGGCTTTGAATATTGAAAGCAAAGGTTTCTCGGTAGCGGTATTTAACCGTTCCCCGGAGAAAACGAACGATCTTCTGAAAGAAGCAGAAGGTAAAAACCTGACAGGTGCGTTCACCATTGAAGAATTCGTGGAATCCCTGGAGTCTCCGCGTAAAATTCTGATCATGGTGCAAGCAGGTAAAGCAACAGATGCAACGATCGAGCAACTACTTCCTCATCTGGATCAAGGCGACATTATTATCGATGGAGGTAATGCTTACTTCCCTGACACACAACGTCGCAGTAAAGAGCTGGAAGAAAAAGGTTTCCGCTTCATCGGAGCAGGTGTATCCGGTGGGGAAGAAGGCGCACTGAAAGGCCCGGCAATCATGCCAGGCGGTCAGGAAAGTGCTTATCAGTTGGTAGAACCGATCCTTACAGCGATCTCTGCCAAAGTTGGCGATGACGCTTGCAGCACATATATCGGACCAGACGGTGCCGGACACTATGTGAAAATGGTGCATAACGGTATCGAGTACGGAGATATGCAGTTGATTGGTGAAGCTTATCACTTGCTCAAATCCGTATTGAACGTTTCCGTTGAAGAGTTGCATGAGATCTTCACCGAGTGGAATCAAGGGGAGCTGGACAGCTACCTGATCGAAATCACGGCAGATATCTTCTCCAAATACGATCCAGAAACAGGCAAACCAATGGTTGACGTTATTCTGGACGCGGCTGGACAAAAAGGAACAGGTAAATGGACAAGCCAAAGTGCGCTGGATCTCGGCGTTCCATTGTCCATGATTACGGAATCCGTATTCTCCCGTTTCCTCTCTGCGATGAAGGACGAGCGTGTAGCAGCTAGCAAAATCCTGAATGGACCAGCGACTGAAGCGTTCTCCGGCGACAAAAAAGCGTTCATCGAGAACGTGCGTAAAGCATTGTTTGCAAGTAAAATCGTATCCTATGCACAAGGATTTGCACAAATGCGTGCAGCTTCCGATGAATACGGCTGGGATCTGAAATACGGTAACATTGCCATGATCTTCCGTGGCGGCTGCATCATCCGTTCGCAGTTCTTGCAAAACATTAAAGAAGCATATGACAAAGATGCAGAACTCAAAAACCTGCTCTTGGATCCTTACTTCCAAAACATCGTTGAATCTTATCAAGGCGCATGGCGTGAAGTTATAGCGGCTGCTGTAAAACAAGGTATTCCAGTACCTGGCTTCTCCAGCGCACTGTCTTACTACGACAGCTACCGTACAGAGCGTTTGCCAGCAAACTTGCTGCAAGCTCAACGTGACTACTTCGGTGCTCACACATTCAAACGTGTGGACAAAGAAGGTTCATTCCACTTCCAGTGGATGGACACAAACGAGTAATTTTAATTCCGAAAATAAAGCATTCCTGCGGTTGTCTTTGAATTTAACTATTCAGGGCGACTGCAGGAATGCTTTTTCTGGTTTATGGTACGAATTTGAATATCATCAAATTGTAATAAAATGTACCTATCTGGCTTTTGCAAACAGGTGATCTGACCCTTCAACTACGTTATACTTGTTCAGACGGACTTGTGTCCGTGATGAAAATTCAGAATACAACTTATTGACGTGGAGGTTAGACCGGGCATGTTTGTATTAGCGGGTATATTGTTTTTGTTTGTATATGGTTTATTAGTGTTCTACATAGGCTGGAGCGGTTGGAGTTGGATGAAACCTGTCGTGTCCGCCAGATTTCGGTGGTTGTATATTATAGGGCTTGTATTCCTTGCCATTTCCTTCATATTGGCACGATTATTTGGAAGCATTTCGTTCCTCGGTATTATCGGTTCTTACTGGCTAGCGATCTTCTCGTTGTTATTGTTGATCCTGCCCGTCGTTCACCTCACGATGTGGTTGCTGAGATTAACTCGTATTCCTAGACATCACACCCAGAAATGGGCGGGGGTCGTTACGCTGGTGCTGTTAGTGTCCACATTAGGTTATGGAATCTTCAACGCCTACAGCCCGGTAGTCAGAACATATAATATCCAGATTGATAAAAAAGTAGAAGGTGTAGACAAGCTCAACATTGTCATGGCTGCCGATATGCACTTTGGACTTCTGTCTGGACCTGCACATGCCAAACGCATGGTGGAGGAAATTAATGCACTGAAGCCGGATCTGGTGCTGTATCCAGGAGATATTATTGATGACAATCTGGATATGTACCTCAATAGCGGAATTGCCGATATTATCAGTGATATTCAGGCTCCATACGGCGTCTATGCTTCACTCGGGAATCACGACAAGTTCGATGGTCCGATTGAAGATCTGATTGCTGCGCTGGAGAAGAGCAACATGCAAGTTCTGTACGATAACAAGATTGTTCTGGATGACAAGATCACCCTCATTGGACGGAAAGACCGAACAGAGAAGGATCGTGCAGAAGTATCTACGTTAATGCAAGGTACTGACTTGAACCAACCGGTACTTATGATGGATCACCAGCCGTATGATCTGGATATTGCGGAGCAAAACAATATAGATCTGGTGGTATCCGGCCACACCCACCGTGGTCAGATTGCACCGGCTCAGTTCATCACACAGGCCATTTATGAGAACGATTGGGGTTATCTGCAAAAGGGCTCCATGCACTCCATCGTAACGTCAGGATTTGGATTCTGGGGACCTCCGATTCGCACAAGCAGTCGTTCGGAGATTGTACAGATTAATGTGACGTTCCAGCAATGATGAAAGGCCCTTCGAAAGAAGGGCCTTTTACTAACTATAGTTTTACCATTTTCTTGGATTTGAAGTTCCATTCGTAAACTTCCCCTGTGTACATGTGTATGTAGTAAAGGCCATAAGTTACTTCATGTGTTTCTCTGTCAGAGTATGAACGCATTACATAATAATCTCCGTCTTTTGGTTCCTCATCAACAGTTAGACTATACATTTCGATTTCTTTTTTTATTTTTTTATATAACAGTTCAAACGCTTGATTCCCTGTTAATTTAATTAATGGTTGTTTGCCGATGTACAGATTATTTGACTTTAAAGCTACGTTCTCACCGAGTGCAGTACTTATACTTCTAACTGGTACATATGTAGTGTTGTTATAGGTTATTGAATTAGCTGTCAACTTCTTTGTTCCGTCTACATAAATATTTACTTTCTGTAGTAAAGCTTTTATTGGCGTTCCTGATGCTGCATAAGCTGTAACTCCTGTAAGCATTGATCCAATTGTGATACCAATGAGTAATCCTTTTACTTTGTCCCTCACGAATTAATCCCCTTTATCTAAAATTACTTCCTATCAATTAAATCATTTCTCTATTTAAGGTGAAAAATCCTTCAAAACATTTACTTTAGTTATAATCTCATACAATTCAAGCGATGAGTCGTTGGGAATATTTCGTTTGAATCTGCATCAAAATGTGAATATTAAAACATATGAACCCCTTAAACGTGGAAGCGTAGGGAAATGACTCATATAAGGGAAAGAACCGGAATAGAGCATTACTATTTTTTTGGTTGACACCGTTTTCAGGTTATGATAAATTAGATCCGAGGCTTGTTACCGGTAATGCGGGCAAAACCACTATGGAAATGATTTTATTATTTCTGTTTTGGTTTTGCCCTTTTTTATTCCTCAAAAAAAACCAGGTGGGTCCATAATGATTATTAAACAGATATTTAATAACAATATTGTCAGTACCGTGGATGACAAAAATCAGGAACTACTGATCCTCGGCCGGGGTATCGGATTTAAGTTCAAAGCTGGCGATGAGATTGATGAAGAGCGGATTGAGAAGGTATTTCGTCTTCAGGATGCATCAATCTATGAGAAATTCAAATCCATCGTAGCTGAAGTGCCGATTGAGATTTTGCAGGCAACAGATGATATTGTGACACTGGCACGAACGCAATTGAACAAAACCATCAGTGACGGGATCTATGTCTCGCTGTCTGATCACATTCACTTTGCTGTTCAGCGCTTGGAAAAAGGAATGATTACTCGTAATCCACTTTCTTGGGAAGTTCAGCACTTCTATAAGGCGGAGTATGATGTAGCCAGAGAAGCACTGACCTTGCTGAAGGAAAGACTGGATATTGAGTTTCCCAAAGATGAAATCTGTAATATTGCCTTGCATTTCATCAATGCGGAAGTCAATGATTCCATGAACGATGTCACCCATCTGATGCAGCTGTTGCAGGAGATCATGAATATCATCAAATATCACTTCAACGTTGAATTGGATGAAGATAGCGTCAATTATTTCCGCTTCATCACCCATTTGAAATATTTCTGTCAGCGGGTCATTACACATTCTTCACATGATGATGCTGAGGAGTATTTATATGAAGTGGTTCGGAAAAACTATCCGGAGACATTCAAATGTATTGGCAAGATCGAGACTTTTATCCATAAGAACTATCAGTATGACATGACTCACTCTGAGCAGTTATATCTAACGCTCCATCTGGAACGTTTGATGAAAACCAAGCGGGACGAGAAGTCCACGCAATAGAATCAAATCACAACTGGATATCCTATGGGCTTGTTACTGTTCAATCAGGCAATACCCGAATGAGATGGCGCCATCCATATGCGCTAGATTCGTTCGGGTATTTTTTATTGGAAAAATGAGGAGGAAAACATCATGAAACATCAGGAAACGGCGCAGGAAATCATTAAAGCCGTTGGGGGAACAAACAATATTAACTCAGTTTATCACTGCGTCACACGTTTGCGCTTTGATCTGAAAGACAACGAGAAAGTTGACAACGGCTCACTCAAGAAACTGGATAAGGTCATGGGAACGAATATTTCCGGCGACCAATTCCAAGTCATTATCGGTAATGATGTAGCAAAAGTGTTCGATGCCATGGTGAAGGAAAATCCGGCAATCCAGCAAACTACAGAAAATAAAGAACCAAAGTCGGATAAAAAACAAAATGTCGTGCTGAAAATTTTTGAAACAATCGCAGGTGTCTTTGCCCCGATGCTTCCAGCGATTACTGCGGCAGGTATGCTCAAAGGATTACTTGCACTATTTGTATCCGTAGGTTGGATGTCTGCCGGAACGGATACGTATCGTATTCTTTCAGCCATTGGTGACGGCGTATTCCACTACCTGCCTTTACTGATTGCAGTCAGCGCTGCTCGTAAATTCGGCAGTAACCCGTTTGTTGCGATTGCCCTAGGTACGGCACTCATGTATCCAGACATGACAGCATTGTTATCTAGCGGTGAATCGGTTGGATTCTTGGGAATCCCGGTTACAGCAGTAAGTTATGCTTCATCGGTTATTCCGATTTTACTCGCTGTATGGTTGATGTCCTATGTTGAGAAATGGGTTGACCGTGTTATCCCTGCTGCACTTAAGCTGCTGCTTGTGCCGCTGATTACCTTGCTTGTTATGGTTCCGGTAACGCTGATTGCGATCGGTCCATTGGGTACATTTGTAGGTAGCGGATTGTCTGGCGGCATCAACTGGCTGCTGAATGAAGGCGGATTGATTGCAGGTATTGTTCTGGGCGGCGCGATGGCGCTCATTATTATGACAGGAATGCACTATGCACTTGTGCCGATCATCCTGAGTAATATCGCTACACTGGGCTTTGATAAATTCTTGCCGTTGACCTTTATCTCCAATATGGGTCAGGCGGGTGCAACACTCGGCGTATTCTTCCGGGCAAAAGATAAAAAACTCAAAACCGTTGCATTGTCCACGAGCTTTACAGCGCTGATGGGTGTAACGGAGCCAGCTATGTACGGCGTAAATATGAAATACAAAAAACCATTTGCCGCAGCCATGATTGGTAGCGCAGTGGGTGGCGGATTCGCCCTTGCTTTTGGCGCGAAAGCGTATGTACTTGCGGGTAATGGGGGTCTCCCAGGACTTCCTTCCCTGATTGGACAGACCTTCTGGTATTCCTTTGGAGGTATGATTTTGGCCTTTATCGTGGGTGCGATCATGTCTACGATATTTGGTATCAAGGAAGAAGAGGGAGACGCAGAGGCGTTAGCTCAATTCTCACCGGGTGCTTCTACAGCACAAGCGAAAGTAACTTCCAACAACAATGCAGTAACCGTAAGCGTGGACGACATGGGCGATCCAACACCAACGAGTGATGCAATAGCAGTTGCACCGATGACAGGTAAATCCATCCCACTCAAAGAAGTCAACGATCCAACATTTGGTGATGAATTGATGGGTAAAGGTGTGGCATTTGTTCCAACGGTGGGCGAATTGGTTTCTCCAGTGACAGGTACCATCATGAATGTGTTCAAAACAAAACATGCGATCGTTGTCCGCAGTGATAACGGAATGGAATTGTTGATTCATGTTGGAATTAACACGGTGAAGCTGCGTGGACAGTATTTTGATGCACATGTTGCTACTGGAGCACGTGTACAGGCTGGAGACAAGTTACTCACGTTTGAACTGGCCGAGATTGCAAAAGAATACGATATCACAACCGCTATGGTTGTTACCAATACGGCTGATTACAAGCAGGTTCTACCTGTGAAATTGGGCGAAATCACGATTGGTGAAGACGTCTTGAAAGCTGAGATCTAAATGGTCCGTCTTAGGACTAACAATATTAACAAAAGAAGGAGAGATTCGAATGATTAATCGACAAGGGTTCCCGGAAGGTTTTCTATGGGGCGGCGCTATTGCCGCTAATCAGGCTGAAGGTGGATTCGACGCTGGTGGCAAAGGATGGTCGACAGCCGACATGGTTCCTTATTTTGAGAAAAAGGACTACACCAACCTTAGAGAACTGATGCATGTTACCAGTGCCACGGTTGAGAAAGCAATGGCACATCATAGTGCGGAAGGTTATCCGAAGCGTTACGGGATTGATTTTTATCACCGTTTCAAAGAGGATATTGCGCTGTTCGCCGAGCTGGGCTTCAAGACATTCCGTCTGTCCATTAACTGGCCGCGTATTTTCCCGAATGGTTATGATGCCGAGCCAAATGAAGAGGGAATGCGTTTCTATGACGAAGTGTTCGATGAACTCCGGAAATACGATATCGAACCGCTTGTAACACTCTCGCATTATGAGATGCCTATGGCGCTTGTCCTCAAATATAACGGCTGGGCTGGCCGCGAAGTGATTGGACATTTTGTAAGATATGCGGAAACGGTGATGACCCGGTACAAGGACAAGGTCAAGTACTGGTTGACGTTTAATGAGATTAACACAACCATCATTGAACCGTTCACAGGCGGCGGTATTATTGAAGACCGGGTTGAAAACACGATGCAGGCTTCTTATCAGGCACTTCATCATCAATTTGTAGCCAGCAGCCTGGTAACAGGAAAGGCACGTCAGATTAACCCGAACTTCCAGATCGGATGTATGCTTGCGCGTATGATTCACTACCCGGCGACATCGAAGCCAGAGGATGTGCTGCAAGCACAGATCGATAATCAGCTGAACCTGCTGCATACGGATGTACAAGTTCGTGGCAGTTATCCAACGTTCATGGCTCGGTACTGGGCAGAGAACGGGATTACGATTGTCATGGAACCGGGAGATGAGCAGATCCTGCGTGAGCACACGGTTGATTTCATTTCGTTCAGTTATTACACATCCTTAGTGTCCGCAGTGAACCCAGAGGAATATGGAGTGACGGGTGGTAACCTGTACAGTACGATCAAGAACCCGAATCTGGAGCGTACAGAGTGGGGCTGGCAGCTTGATCCGATCGGTCTGCGCGTGGCACTGAAAGAGCTGTATGACCGTTATCAATTGCCACTGTTTGTGGTGGAGAATGGCCTTGGCGCGAAAGATACGGTTGAAGCAGACGGTTCTATCAACGATGATTACCGTATTGATTACCTGAGAAAACATATTACACAAATGAAAGAAGCCGTTATGGATGGTGTAGACCTGATGGGATATACCAACTGGGGAGCGATTGATATCATCAGTGCATCCACTTCGGAAATGTCCAAGCGTTATGGCGTAATCTATGTGGATCAGGATGACAACGGACAAGGCACATTGAATCGGTATAAGAAAAAAAGCTTTGGCTGGTACCAAAAAGTCATTGCCTCAAATGGCGAGAACTTGGAATAGATTAATCTATATAGGCACCCCGAGCGTAGCTGGTATTACGGCGCCGGGGCGCCTTTTTTATATGATCCTGTAGTATTCTCATCAACGCTATTGGCATTTCAAGGTAAAAAAGATGACTACATAACATACTGGATGGTATACTGTGATCGTATTGGGGGAGGGATAACCATGAAGAAGCCTATTATTGCTGTAGATATGGATGACACGATATGTCATCTGGTCAAGCGGGCTATATATCACAACAACCTCAACTTCCCGACCCATCCGTTGCGCTATGAGGATATGATTCATTGGGATACGTCCCATTTGCGTCATCCAGAGAGCACGCACGATGTATTTTATGGTCGGCCGGGTTTGTTCGAGGAATTGGAGTTATACGACGAGTATGTTGTAGAAGAGATGCGAAAGCTGAACGATGCCTATGATGTCATTGTTGTAACGGCAGCGGAACCAAGAACACTTGTTGAGAAGTGGAACTGGCTTCAGCAGCACATGCCTTTTATAACCGCAGAACAGTTTATTACATGCAAAAGAAAAAACCTGCTCGCTTTTGATTTGCTTATTGATGATGGGGCACATAATTTGATTCCAGCGCATGAGGATGGCAAAAAGGTCATCTGTATCCCGCATCCATGGAATATACAGGAGCGTGAGCAATACAACTTTCCGTTAATGTCTTCATGGAAAGAGGCCAAGGCATACATAGATGAAGTGTTACAGGTTGTTGGTGTCTGAAAGTAAATCTTATTGTCCAGAGTGCTGTGCTCTGGATTTTTTGCGATAGGCGAGAGGTGTTTCGCCTGTTATTTTTTTGAATGCAGCATAGAATGAATCCATATCCCGATATCCGACCAGCTCGGCAATCAGACTGACTTTGTGCTGTGAACTCTTTAGAAGTTCGCAGCTTTTTTGTATACGGAGGTGTTGCAGGTAGCTGCTAAAGGTCTGACCGGTATGTCGCAGAAACATTCGGCCAATTTGTTTTTCGCTAAAGCCCGATACACGTACCAGATCAGACATCCGAATACGATTGCCTAAGTGTTCCTTGATATAGTGAAGGATGTAATCAAGACCGGTGGAATGATTCTCTTCATCATGATCCTTTTGATAAAGTTGTCTGTAGGTCATCAATACCAACTGGCTCACCAGGGTGTATAACATGGTAGACGAACCGATTCCCTGAACGGATGATTCACGATATAGCTTCACCATTACTTCTTCAATCCGGTCGTTGTGATCCACAACGGATATATAAGGAACCTGATTTTGTTCCAGATCCATCAGATGTTGAATGATTTCTTTTTCCTGAATGATTGCTGTCAGCGTGTGGATCAATTCAGCATTAAATAAGCAATTATATATAATTAACGGATGCTCGGTTACGTTGGTGCTGACAGGACGAAAGACATGAGGAACGCCGACAGGAATGACAAACAGCATCCCCTTTGTCACCGGAATGACATCTTCACCGATATGATGAAAGCCCTTTCCTTCGGCAACATAACTATACTCAATAAAATCATGTGCGTGAAAAGGGAGTACAAAATCTTCAGAGCAACGATTGACAAAAAGTTGCAGATGATTATGCAGAAAGTATTCGCTTTTCATGAGTTGTACAGATGAATTCACAAGCAACCTCCTCGCACAGATGGCTGAATCACCGGATGAAATAGTCCTGATTACCGGGTATTTAGGGCAACAGGATCGATATAATTATATCGTAACGCCGAATGGGAAGCCAAGATGGAAAGGACGATCTGCTAATGTTCAACGTTAGTCACCTTCGCTGTGAGTATAGAATCAATCCGATAGGCCTTGATGTCCAATCACCGAGATTAAGCTGGCAGTTACAGTCTGATCGTCGAAACTGCATGCAATCCGCATACCAGATCCAGCTGTCCCTGTCAGAAGATTTTGATGAGATTGCATGGGATTCTGGCAAGATAAGCAAGGATCAATCCATACATGTGGAATTAAACCATTTTCAGCCTTCTCCGCAAACGCGATACAACTACCGAATTCAGGCATGGGATGATGCAGGAAGTGATTCGGGCTGGTCCGAAACGGCTTATTTCGAGATGGGACTTATGGATAGTCATAACAAGTGGCAAGCAGTATGGATCACAGCTCAACCATCAGATGATGGAGATACGTCATGCCCACGTATGCGCAAGCATTTTAATGTGAAACAACCTGTTACGTCTGCCAGAATATATGTGACAGCACTTGGATTATACGAGTTGCATATGAACAACACAAGAGTAGGAGAAGATTATTTTACACCTGGTTGGACCTCTTATCGTAAGCGATTACAATATCAAACCTATGATGTAACTCATCTACTTCAGGATGGGCAGAACATATTAGGCGCTTATCTGGGTGATGGCTGGTATCGAGGGTATCTCGGCTGGAACAAAGAACGGGAGATATTTGGTCCAACGTCCGCATTGCTGCTGGAACTGCATATGAAATATGCAGATGGTTCGGAGGAATGTATTCTATCCAATGGGGAGTGGACGGCTGCTCCTAGTGCCATTCGCATGTCGGACATCTATATGGGGGAGACGTATGATGCACGAATGGAGTCCGATTGGTCGGATTCATCTCAGACGAATTGGTCACCCGTGAACGTACTGGAGCATCCCAAAGATATCATCGTTGCGCAGGAGAACGTACCCGTCACCCAAGTAGAACAACTACAGCCAATCGCCTTGTTAACAACACCACAGGGAGATCGTGTAATAGACATGGGGCAGAATATGGTGGGATGGGTGAGATTCAGCATTCAAGGTGAGGCGGGTCAGACGGTTGAGCTGCACCATGCTGAGATATTGGATCATGAAGGCAACTTTTACACCGATAATCTTCGCGCCGCCAAGCAGTGTATTCGCTACACCTGCAAGGGGGATGGCGTGGAAACATTTGAACCGCATTTTACGTTCCAAGGGTTTCGCTATGTGAAGCTGGTTAACTTTCCGGAACACGTCCGTCTGGATGAATTCACCGGAATAGTGCTGCACTCGAATATGGAGCCAACAGGTCAGTTCTCATGCTCCAGTCCACTGGTGAACCAACTGCATCACAATATATTGTGGGGGCAAAAGGGGAATTTCCTTGACGTGCCGACAGACTGTCCACAGAGGGATGAACGTCTCGGGTGGACTGGCGATGCACAGATGTTTGTCCGCACATCTTCCTACCTGATGAATACGGCTCCCTTCTTTACCAAATGGCTGCGGGATCTGGAAGCGGATCAGGGAGAAGATGGAGGTATTCCATTCTTCGTTCCGGATCTGAGAAGTTCCACCACAGAAGGGTGGGGAGACATCAGTCATTCTTCCGCCGCTTGGGGTGATGCTGCAGTCATCTGTCCTTGGACCATCTATGAGATGTATGGGGATGCCAGATTACTGGCCGAGCAATATGAGAGTATGAAGCGGTGGGTTGAATACATTCACGTGCAGGGTGACAATCCGTATCTGTGGAACACGGGATTCCATTTTGGCGATTGGCTGGGACTGGACTCCAAGCCCGATAGTTATGTCGGTGCAACGGACACGGATTATGTGGCAACTGCATTTTATGCCTATTCAGTGTCGTTAACTCAAAAGGCAGCTGAGGCACTTGGAAAGACAGATGATGCTGAATATTACAAGCAGTTGCAAACAAACATTGTTCATGCGTTTCGAAATGAATTCGTGACTCCAGCCGGCAAAATTGCTGTTCCTACGCAAACAGCACATGTTCTTGCGCTCCAATTTGACCTGCTGGAAGCGACTGCCCGATCTCGTGCTGTTGAACAATTGGCAAAACTCGTGAAAGAGGCGGGAAATCATCTTACTACAGGTTTCGTGGGCACACCTTATCTGAATCCGGTATTGAGTGATGCAGGTCTTCACGACCTGGCTTATACATTACTTTTTCAAGAGGATTATCCGTCCTGGCTATATCAGGTGACTCAAGGCGCAACGACCGTTTGGGAACATTGGGATGGGATAAAAGAGGATGGAAGTCTCTGGAGTGCTGATATGAACTCATTTAACCACTATGCGTACGGGGCGATTGGAGAATGGTTGTATCGTTACGTTGCCGGCATTCGGTCCGATGAACATCAGCCAGGATTCCGAATGGTGCATATCGAGCCGCAACCCGGACCTGGACTGGATTGGGTGGAAGCGAGTCTGGAGACGATGTATGGTCAAGTTGCTTCAAGCTGGCGCCGGCTGGCGGAGGGTGAAATGGAGATTCGGGTGCATATTCCCGCCAACACGAGAGGTACGGTACGTCTTCCTGGAGCAGGTGCACAGATCGTTCTGGAACAAGGGAAACCGTTAGATCAGTTGGATCAGATAAGTGGAGTTCAGGATATTCAAGACATTGGAAACGATGTTGAAGTCACACTGGGATCGGGAAGTTACCAATTTACGTACAAAGACACGGATGCGAAAAAGGATCGGGATGTTCAGGAGGCTGCATTGACAGAGTCCGTATAATGATAGAATAAGCGGTAAAAGGTACACTTGAAGAGGATCTGCACACACGCAGGTCCTTTTTCGAACTTGTCTGAGAGTGAATTTGTAGTATTTGAACAATGAAAGGAGCATGATTATGGCAAAACCTGCATTCAAAGATGCACCTTTACGTAGTGAAATAGAGGATTTGGTTAAGCAACAGGATCACCATACATTGGCCTGTTGGGCTGCGGAGTGTGCGGCACGTGTCTTGTATATATTTGAGAAGAAGACGGAGGATCTCCGCGCACGTGATGCCATTGATGCAGGAAGAGGTTGGATCCGTGGAGAGATTGCCATGGTTGATGCACGAAAGGCGGCTTTTGCAGCTCATGCTGCTGCACGGGAAGCCAATCATGTCGCTGCCTCTGCTGCATCTCGTGCGGCGGGACACGCAGCTGCAACTGCTCATGTGAAGGAGCATGCGGTACATGCCGCAACGTATGCAGTGAAAGCTATCTTTTATGACTCTTTGATGGAAGAACAAGAACGTCGTGTCCTGGAAGAGAGAATATGGCAATATCAATATCTGTTGGGAGGATGTAATGATCATGGGGAGAGAACACGTTAGATTAATTAAACCATCACGAGCATATAAGGAAGCGTATTTGGCATTTTATGAAGACTGGGTCAGAAGTGGAGAATTGATGGTACCTTGGGTCATTTCCAAAGATCCTTATGCGTTCGATGAGATGTTGGCATTTTTGCAACGCAATGAACAAGGGATCGACATCCCGGAAGGCTGGGTCAAAGACAGTACATACTGGTTGGTCACGGAGAGTCAACAAATCGTGGGTGCTGTGAATATAAGGCATGAGCTTAACGATAAATTGTTCAACAGTGGAGGACATATTGGATATGGTATTCGTCCAGGAGAGAGGCACAATGGCTATGGTTCCGAAATTCTCAGGCTTTCTTTGGAGAAAACAAGAGAGCTTGGAATCTCCAAAGTATTGGTTGTATGTGATGCGGTTAATGAGCCTTCCAGAAGGGTTATCCTTCGAAATGGTGGCATTCGGGATGAAGACTATGTGGAGTCCAATGGCAACGTTGTTGAACGATTCTGGATAGAGAATGTCGAATAATGCAGAATAATGATGAAATATAACGAAAATAATATGGATTATGATTGTATTACCCTCGTGTGCTGATTAAAATGAAGCATAGAATCTGGATTGCGGCCGGAAACTATCATCCCATATCAGGCACAAGTGAGGTTATCTTTATGAATCAACCGGTTAATCGGCCCCGGCGAATTGAGTATCTGGATCTCTATCGTGCTTTTGCCATCATGGCAGTGGTAGCTATTCATGCAACTTCAACAGCAGTTGCGCATTACCCCAAGCATACATTAGATCATGATGTGTATTACTTCTGGAACACGTTTTTGCAATTTGCCGTTCCAGCGTTCCTGTTTCTGTCGTCCCTGGTCTTGTTCTACAACTACAGCTCCAAGGTGAATGAGAAGGGTTGGATGCTCGCTTTTTATAAGAAGCGTTTATTTAATGTATTTGTTCCCTATGTGGTGTGGTCCCTTATCTATTTTGCCATTAAACAGTTGCTTGCGGGCAAAGAACCTTTGACCCATAGTGTTCAATTTGCCAAACAATTAGTGATGGGAACCGCTCATACGCACTTGTACTTTTTTCTGATTATTCTTCAATTTTATATCGTTTTTCCGTGGCTTCTGTCCCTTACACGCCATCGTTTGTTTAATCGGTACTTGCCATTATTCTTTATTGCGGGCCAAGCGATCTTCTATGCTCTACATTTGCAGTTTCACTTCGAACGGACAGGAAGTTTGTTACCCAGTTATCTGATCGTGATTGGATTTGGCGCATGGGTTGGGTTGAACTTTGAGTGGGCATTGAAGAAACTATACACTCACCGTTATGTGCTTATAGCTGCATTGTTGAGCGGAGGTGCCATTTTTATATATGGTAATGCTTATATCAAAACCGCTTTTGCTGCATACCCGGCTATTACCTATACCGTGCTGTTCTTGTTCCGTAATCTGTTTACCTTGTCAGCCTGTTTGCTCCTGTTGATCTTCAGTGAACGAATGGGCACAGGAAAACATACCGAGGTTCGAAAAGCTACGCGTATTCTGGACTCCTTGGGTACAGTTGCGTTCGGTGTGTTTTTAATGCATCCACTCGTACTGCTCTTCTGGAGACGTGAATTCACAGATGACCTGGCTCGGCACTTCAGCGTGGGCATCATTCTATCTTATATTGTGGCGCTCCTGATCTCATGGATCTGCGCGATGGGTTTGCGCCGGATGAAGTGGGGATGGGTACTGATCGGACGGTAAGTTAAAATAAACATATGTAATTTAAGATAAGAGATTTCAAGCCCTCACGCGTTGAGGGAATCACTTGAAACCTCTTTTTTATTTGCCCTAAAGAAGTTATTATAGAGTTTAATGTCCATAAAATTGAATTAATGGAATGAACACTACCTTGTCAGGAGTGATCGAAAATGAAATTAGTGATTATTTTTGGCCCACAGGCTGTGGGCAAGATGACGGTTGGGCAAGAACTGGAGAAGATAACAAAGCTAAAATTGTTTCATAACCACATGACCATTGAATTGGTGTCTCCTTTCTTCAGCTATGGCACACCACAAGGCAAAAGACTGGTGAGTCTGTTCCGGCAGGAGATTTTTGAAGAAGTGGCAAAGAGTGATTTGCCGGGTCTGATTTTTACATTTGTGTGGGCTTTGGACGCAGAGTCAGATGGTGAATACATCCGTAAGATCAGTGAGTTGTTTACATCTCAAGGAGGTCAGGTCTGTTATGTGGAACTGGAGGCCGATGCATCGGAAAGACTAGAGCGCAATAAAAGTCCGCATCGTCTGTTACATAAACCAACAAAGCGTGACATTGCGTGGTCTGAGCGAGATTTGCTGGATACGATGAAGCATTATCGATTAAATTCGGAACCGGGAGAAATCAAGCATGAGCACTACATAAGGATTGATAACACACACAAGAGCCCGGACGAGGTGGCAAAGTTAATTCAGGAACGATTTAATTTGTAATCTGAGAAACATCTATTTTAGCAAAGTAGATGCTTTCTATGAGAGGGGCACTACATCATGTACTTTGTTATATTTTTGCTCATAGGACTTGTTTTATGTTTTCTGATCCCATTTGGTCCAATAGTGGCCGGGGGCATTATTTTTGCACTTGTTGTAGACCAATACCGTCAGACGATGCATATGCGTGAAGATATCCGGGATATCAAGAATCATCTGGGCCTAATGAACAATAATGAGGCAAAAGAGTACGAGTTGGATAAAGAATATACGCAAGTTGATCAATTGAGTTCAGAAGAAATGAACATGATTAATCGAAGAATCGAAGCGGAACTGGAGAAAGTCAGCAAAAAACAATAAACCGTAAATCCTTGTAAAAAAATTCTTGATTTGCTTACTCCTGTGAGTATATTTACCTAGATCGGGAGTCATGCTAATTCGATATTAACTTTTTGTTGCACTGTGTAGAAGTTTGTAATATTATGAGGGAAGCGCGTACAACATATCGGGTTGTAACTGTTGAATCAGGCAAAGCCGTATACCTTGAGAAAAGGGATTGGTTTGTCTTTTTCTGTATATTGGAGTGATAAAGTGAAAATCGAGAAGGTGCTGAACAATAATGCTGTAGTTGCAATGAATGACGAACAGGAAGTTATTATCATTGGCCGGGGGATTGCTTATCAGAAGCGGGCGGGTGATATGGTTTCCGAGCAGCATATCGACAAGATATTTACTTTACAGAATGAAGATATTCAGGAAAACTTCAAGGCATTAATCTCAAGCATTCCTCTGGAATACATGAAAGTATCCGAGGAAATCATCGCTTACGCCAAATTAAAACTTGGCAAGAAATTAAATGAGAGCATTTACTTACATCTCACAGACCATATTCACTTTGCCATTGAGCGGTATCGCAAGAATCTGCCCATACGCAACGGCTTAATCTGGGAGACAAAGCAGTTATACAAAGAGGAATATGAAGTCGGAATGGAAGCGCTCAATATGATCTGTGATCAGTTTGGTGTAATCTTGCCCGAGGACGAAGCCGGTTTTATGGCACTTCACTTTGTCAATGCAGCTTTGAACGAGGAAATGCCGAACATCAAGAGTATGACGCAGGTCATGCAGGAAATCTTGACAATCATCAAGTATCATTTCAAGATTGATTTTGATGAGAACTCACTGACATTTTATCGCTTTGTGACACATTTGAAGTTTTTCGCCCAACGTTTGGTGAAGGGAAAACATTACAAGAGCAACAACGACGATGAACTGTTCCTGATGATTCAGAAAAAGTATCCGGCAGCGCACAAGTGCTCGGAGAAAATCAAGAAATTCATTGAAAGCAACTACACGTATCAACTAACTGACGAAGAATTGATGTACTTAACGATTCATATTGAGAGAGTTGTGAATGCAACTTCTGAATAATCCCATAGATCAGCTTGCAGGGTTGCAACCACTAGGGCAAAACCTGAACGCTTGAATGACAGAACATACCGTTAACCGGATGTTCCATACATTCAGATGTTCAGGTTTTTTTATTCTCTCCAATATGCTTCGAATCCGTGTCTAGCCAGAAAGGAAGAAAAGACTTCATGAAACACGAGCAATTAGCCAAAGACATTCTGTCTGGCGTTGGTGGAAAACAGAACATTAACAGCGTGGTGCACTGTGCGACCAGACTTCGTTTCAAATTAAAAAATGACAATAATGCCAAAACAGACGAACTCAAAAATTTACCTGGAGTTATAACGGTAATGCAAAGTGGGGGGCAATACCAGGTCGTTGTGGGTAACGAAGTGTCTGATGTCTATAAAGCCTTGTTACAAGTGGGTAATATGAATGCGGATGAACCGGTCTCAACTGATGATTCAGAATCTTCCGGTAAAAAAGAGAGTCTCTTGGGTCAGTTTATCGACTTGATCTCGGGTGTATTTACACCCATTCTCGGCTTACTTGCTGCTACAGGGATGATCAAAGGTTTCCTGTCCATGTTTACTTCTCTCGAGTGGTTGGACCCGGCTTCAGGAACATATCAACTGTTGAATGCCGCAGGAGACTGTCTGTTCTACTTCTTCCCAATCTTCCTGGGTTACACAGCTATGAAAAAATTCGGTGGATCTCC
This sequence comes from Paenibacillus sp. FSL L8-0435, assembly GCF_037965655.1. NCBI lineage: Bacteria > Bacillati > Bacillota > Bacilli > Caryophanales > Paenibacillaceae > Paenibacillus > Paenibacillus sp. FSL L8-0435. The sequence continues at coordinate 4,295,639 of NZ_CP150185.1, read as the reverse complement.
ATTCCTCGGGATGGCCATTGGAGCATCACTTGTATATCCGACCTTATCCGGTCTTAGTGGTGGGGAACCGCTCTATACGCTGTTTGCAGGCACATTGTTTGAATCACCGATTCATATCACGTTCCTGGGTATTCCCGTTATCTTGATGAGTTATTCCTCATCCGTCATTCCGATTATTATTGCTGCTTATTTTGGAGCAAAGGTAGAAACGTTCTTCAAAAAAATCATTCCTTCTGTTGTGAGAACGTTCCTCACGCCATTCTTTACAATTCTGATTGTTGTACCTGTAACATTTCTCTTGATTGGTCCAATCGCGACATGGGCAAGTCAGCTGATTGGTGCCGGGGTATCGGGCATCTATGACTTGAGTCCGTTGGTAACTGGTATTGTTGTGGGTGGATTGTGGCAAGTGTTGGTGATCTTTGGGTTACACTGGGGTATCGTACCAATCATGCTGCTGAATCTGTCCACACTGAAAGCAGATCCGATTCTGGCGATGATGTTCGCTGCTTCTTTTGCTCAGATTGGTGCTGTTCTTGGCGTTATGCTTAAAACAAAAAATACCAAACTCAAATCACTGGGTGTGCCTGCCTTTGTGTCCGGGATTTTTGGTGTAACTGAGCCTGCTATTTATGGCCTTACGTTGCCATTGAAAAAACCATTTATTATGAGTTGTATTGCTTCTGCAACGGCTGGTGGTATTATTGGCTTTGCAGGTTCCAAAATGTTTGTATTTGCTTCAGGAATCTTTGGTGTTCCAGCGCTGATTAGTCCCACAGAGGGGATCAACTATGAATTCTGGATGGCCATGATTGCCACTATCATTGCTTTTGTACTAGGTTTTGTTCTCGTTTATTTTGTAGGATTCAAAGATCCTGCTAATCCAGAGGCTGCCAAACAGGCTCCAGAGCCAGTAAAAGAAGAGAAGGCTGCACTTGAGCCTAATCCCAACAATCGCTACGAAATTGCCAGCCCGATGACGGGTGAGGTAGTTCCTTTGCAAGAAATTAACGATGCTACATTTGCTGGTGAACATATGGGTAAAGGGATCGCTATTCGCCCAACCAGTGGGAGAGTTGTATCCCCGATTAATGGTGTGGTACAGACGATTTATCGTACCAAACATGCAATTGGTCTTGTAGATGATCAAGGTGTAGAGATTCTGATCCATATCGGTCAGGATACGGTACAGCTCAAAGGTCAACATTTCACTGCACATGTGAAAGATGGAGATCGTGTGAGTGTTGGAGATCTGATCGTTGAATTCGATCTGCAGGCCATTATTGAGGCGGGATATGAGACCGTAACACCGATTATTGTAACGAATACGGCTGATTATTTGGACGTGGTTGCTACAACAAGTCGTGAAGTGCATGAAAAGGATAAATTGGTTACGGTTATAGGTTAATTCTGCTTTAGTACGTATTTTAATAATGTGAACATTAAGCTATATAGAGACCACTTTGATGTTTTCGAAGTGGTCTCTTTTTTTTATTTTCGGTCAATCAAATGTATTTGCGAACTTAATAAAAATAAGTGTTGCAAACGTAGTTCAGATGTACTATGATGAGTTCAAGAAGTAAGCGCATACATCAATCGGATTGTAACTGTTCAATCAGGCAATGCCGACCATCCTCAGTTCAGAGGGGATGACATGCAACTTACTTTCGTTATCCAAATAATTAAATACCAATGTGTACAGCCTTACAGGGTTGCAACCGTTAAGGGCAAAACCTGAATTGCTGAATAACACGACTGATTTCCGGACGATCCGGTATGTTGTGTATGTTCAGTGGTTCAGGTTTTATTTGTTTCAAAAGTCATGGGGAGTCTACTTAGAGAGGGAGAATTACAATGAGCAACTACGATCAATTAGCTAAGGACATTCTGTCACGTGTAGGTGGTCGCGAGAACGTAAACAGTGTATTCCATTGCGTAACAAGACTGCGGTTTAAACTGAAAAATGAAAGCGTAGCCAAAACGGAAGAACTTAAAAATCTGCCAGGTGTTATTACCGTCATGCAAAGTGGTGGACAATATCAGGTCGTTATCGGCAATGAAGTGCCGGATGTATATAAAGCAGTTGTTAAAGTAGGGAATTTCCCAAGTGAAGGACAAGTTGAAGAGGAAACGGACAACTCAGGCAAAAAAGTAGGGTTGTTCAGTCGATTTATCGACATGATCTCCGGTGTGTTCACACCACTACTCGGTTTGCTGGCTGCAACAGGTATGATCAAAGGTTTCACAGCCATGTTTTTATCCTTTGGATGGATTACAGACACCTCCGGAACGTACCAATTGTTGAATGCAACAGGTGACTGTCTGTTCTACTTCTTCCCGATCTTCCTGGGTTACACTGCAATCAAGAAATTTGGCGGTTCACCGTTCCTGGGTATGGCGATAGGTGCTTCATTAGTTTATCCTACGCTGTCCGGTCTGACTGCTGGAGATCCACTGTACACCCTGTTTGCAGGTACATTGTTTGAATCACCGATTCACATCACGTTCCTGGGTATTCCGGTTATTCTGATGAGCTATTCAACATCGGTTATTCCAATCATTATCGCTACATTCTTCGCTGTTAAAATTGAAAGATTCTTTAAAAACATTATTCCTAAAGTCGTTAGCACGTTCCTTGTTCCATTCTTTACTTTGCTCGTTATCGTTCCGGCAACATTCATTCTGATTGGTCCAGTATCCACTTGGGCAGGCCAATTGATTGGTGCAGGAGCAACAGGTATTTATGATTTAAGTCCAGTTGCTACAGGTTTGATTATTGGTGGATTGTGGCAAGTGTTTGTACTGTTTGGTCTTCACTGGGGACTCGTGCCGGTTATGCTTCTCAACCTGAGCACATCCGGAGCTGACCCGGTGGTTGCGATGTCTTTCGCCGCTTCCTTTGCTCAAACAGGTGCTGTACTTGCCGTAATGTTGAAAACCAAAAACACGAAATTGAAATCATTAGGTATTCCTGCATTCATCTCGGGTATCTTCGGTGTGACTGAGCCAGCCATCTACGGTCTGACACTTCCACTGAAAAAACCGTTTATCATGAGCTGTATTGCAGGTGGTATCGGTGGCGGTATCTTGGGATTGGCCGGTTCGAAATTATACATCTTTGGTGGACTGGGCGTGTTCGGTTTCCCAAGCTTCATTAATAAAGCAACAGGCGTTGATTCAGGTTTCTATATGGCTCTGGTTGCATGTGGTATCGCATTTATCCTTGGTTTTATTCTGACGTACGTGGTTGGATTCAAAGACAAAGTGGAAGCTACACCAGCTCCAGCACCAGTACTTGATCCAAATCCGAACAGCAGATACGAAATTGTAAGCCCAATGGCTGGTGAAGTCGTTGCATTGAACGAAATTAATGACGTAACGTTTGCAGGTGAGCACATGGGTAAAGGGATTGCAATTCGTCCAACCAGTGGTAGAGTGGTATCTCCAATCACCGGTGTTGTTCAAACCGTATATCGTACCAAACACGCCATTGGTCTTGTCAGCGATGATGGTGTAGAGATGCTGATCCATATTGGACAGGATACGGTCAAGCTGAAAGGTCAACATTTTACAACCCATGTGAAAGATGGAGACCGTGTTAACGCAGGTGACCTGATTGTTGAGTTTGATCTGCAAGCCATTAAGGATGCAGGGTATGAGACGGTTACACCGATCATTGTTACTAATACTTCAAATTATCTGGACGTTGTAGGAACAAAAGATGCATCCGTTCATGAGAAAGATAAATTGATCACGGTATTAAGCTAATTGAAATTACAGATTGTTTAGGAGGGGCTCCTCAATGAATGAAAAGTTTACAGCCTTCCCGGAGAATTTTCTCTGGGGAGGAGCAACCGCAGCGAATCAATTGGAAGGTGCTTATCTGGAAGGTGGCAAAGGTTTAACAACGGTAGATCTGATTCCGATTGGTGCTAATCGATGGAATATTGCTCTGGGTAATCTGGATTCGTATGAGCCCAAAACAGGAGAATTCTATCCTTCACATGAAGCCATTGACTTCTATCATCGATATAAGGAAGATATTGCGTTATTTGCAGAAATGGGATTTAAGTGCCTCAGGCTTTCCATAGCCTGGGCACGAATTTTCCCTAAAGGTGATGAAGCGGAGCCAAACGAAGTAGGCTTGCAATTTTATGATGATGTCTTTGATGAGTTATTAAAATACAACATTGAACCTGTGGTGACGATCTGCCATTTCGATGTACCTGTACATCTGGTCGAGACTTACGGCGGCTGGAAGAATCGTAAGATGATCGGTTTCTTTGAGAAATATGCGACGACTTTATTCAATCGATATAAGAATAAAGTGAAATACTGGATGACGTTTAACGAGATCAACATGTTGCTGCATCTTCCGTATATTGGAGCGGGCATTGTCCTTCAGGATGGTGAAAACAAAGATCAGATTCTGTATCAGGCAGCACATCATGAATTGGTAGCGAGTGCACTTGCTGTTAAGGCTTGTCATGAGATCATTCCGGATGCACAGATTGGATGTATGTTAGCCGCTGGAATGGTGTATCCATACAGCTCTAATCCAGATGATGTATGGAAAGCCATGGAGAAAGATCGCGAATCATTCTTCTTCATCGACGTGCAATCGAAGGGAGCATATCCGGGTTATACAAAAAGATTTTTCAGGGAAAATGACATTCGGATTGACATGCAACCGGAAGACGCAGAGATCTTGATGCAGAACACGGTCGATTATATCGGTTTTAGCTATTACGCAAGCCGATGCACCAGTACAGACCCTGAGATTTTGAAAGATTCGACAGAAGGCAATGTATTTGGTTCGGTGAAGAACCCTTATCTGCAAGCTTCCGAGTGGGGGTGGACCATTGATCCTAAGGGGCTTCGAATTACGCTTAATCAACTGCATGACCGCTATGGCAAACCTTTGTTTATCGTAGAAAATGGACTTGGCGCAACCGATGTGTTGTTAGACAATGACTCCGTAGAAGATGACTATCGCATCGAATATTTGAATAGTCATTTTGCCGAGATGGCTGAAGCGATTCAAGACGGTGTAGAGCTCATAGGTTACACAAGCTGGGGACCGATTGACCTGGTCAGTGCGGGTACCGGAGAGATGAAGAAACGTTATGGCTATATCTATGTAGACCGAAATAATGATGGTACGGGCACACTTCGCAGAGTGAAAAAGAAGAGTTTTCACTGGTACCAAGATGTCATTGCGAGTAATGGCGCACAATATTTCTGATACAAGGTGTCCGACGCTATAGAATAAACAAAGAGCAGTCTCGTTATTACGGGATTGCTCTTTGTTTATAAGTGGATGAATTTGACCCATGATGTGGCTTTCCGATATAATAAAGAAATGAAGAGAATCTTGTCACTTAAGAAAGGGGAGCATCCACTCATGAAGAAAAAATCACTTGCGTTTATATCTTCGGGATATGGATACTCCACTGCTGTCTTTTCTAGAATCTATTCCAAGGGTGAAGTCTGCCCAAAATCGGAAGAAAACTAGAAAATATCGCAGAAAATCTTAAGAATGACGAGGTAATCCAAATGAATATTGACAAAATTACTAGAAAAAATCCAGCAAATATGCCAGCTCCTGTAGGTCAGTACACGCATATTACAAGAATCCCGAGAAATGCAGAGTTATTTGTGACTTCGGGTCAAATTGGAGCAGATCGTGATGGACTCTTTCCAGAGAGTTTGAATGAGCAAGTCACTAATACATTTAATAATATTAAAACAGTGCTCGAATCTGAGCGTTTAGATGCTGAACATATTATCAAAGTGAACGTATGGGCAACCGAGGAAATCGATTGGGATTTCTTATATGCCGAGTGGGGACAATTATTTAGTACGGATTATCCTGCAATGACGATTGGTTACATTACGGCGTTAGGTCTACCAGAGATAAAAATTGAAATAGAACTTTGGGCAGCAAAAGTGTAACATCAAATACTTTTTAACCAAACGAAGGAGCATCTTACTTACAGATGCCCCTTCGTTTTGTTATTTGTGTAAAAATGGAAAGGAAATGCCTTGTGTGCAATCATGAGCAATAGTAGGTGTGTTATGGCACCTGCAAACTCTGATGAGCATTCAGTCGACCATATGTCCAGTAGATCCCGGAGCCTGATACCGGATCAGAAGCGAAACACAGCGCATCCCGAATCTGAGCATTTGTTTTCCCTTGTGCAGCGAGAAGTGCAGCGGCTCCAGCCACATGAGGGGCAGCCATGGACGTACCGCTAAGGTAGGCATAGGAACCTCCCAGGTATGTGGATAGAATGGTATCACCCGGTGCAGCCATATCGACCCAGGAACCGTAGTTGGAGAAATTGGATTTGAGATCGGAAGGGTTGGTTGAAGCGACAGCAATCACATTGGGATACGATGCGGGTACGATTGGGAATGAAGTGTTATCGTTACCGGCTGCGGCAATAATCACAGCTCCTCGATCCCAAGCATACTGTACGGCAGCTTGAAGGAAAGCATTTCCCATTGGCCCACCAAGGCTCAGGTTAACAACCTGTACACCGTTGTTGGCAGCAAAGACAAGCCCGTTACCGACATTACCTATCGTTCCTTGCCCGTTGTTATCCAGTACCCGGAGCGGAACGATGGATGCGAGTGGTGCAGCGCCGGCGATGCCCACACCATTGTTGGTTACGGAGGCAGCGATCCCGGCTACATGGGTGCCGTGGCCGTTCCCGTCCTCAGGGATGTTATCATAATCAACATAATCATAACCGGGGAGGAGCTTGGAGGCCAATTCTGGATGGTTCAACTGTACACCAGTATCGATAATGGCGATTTTGACAGAGCTGTTACTCTGAGTAATATCCCATGCAGCGGGTGCATTGATTTTGGACAGGTTATACTGATAAGGAAAGAAAGGGTCATTGGGAGTGAAGGATGCCTCAACGAGGTAATTCGGCTCTGCATGTTCAATAAGCTCATGATCTTTGTAATGTTTCAGCATCCGGTGCATTTTTTTGCGGGATTCCACACGGTACCATCCTAAATCTTCATAGGTCTCAGCGACCTTACATCTCCCTTTTTTGTGAAGTGTGTGCATCTCATCATCTGTTGTACCCTCCTTGAATTGGACTAAGAGCTGCTTGGGAGCGTGAGGGTGAAACCTGCTCTCAGCAAGTTGGTCCAGATAACGATACACGAACACGATTGCTAGCAAAATGAAAGCAAAAACACCTAACCATAACCACATGAGCGTTTATCCCTCCAATATGAATTGTGACACGCCTTATCGTATGCGAACTCTATCAGACGGCGTGGGCACTCTTGCAATTTGGTTAGTAGTGTAGATAGGTTGATAGGAAGGGATAAGTTCGGTAAGATGAGATGAAGAGAGCAGATACTGGCATGAACAAGCTTTAAGGAAGGGGCAAGAAGCAGCTCCTAATACAGAGGATAAGGAATGTGGATTTATTGACACAACTTCAGGGTATACCGACAGTCACACCAGTTCAGACACACCAGATTCATGATGCCATTGATTTTGCCATGCGTGTGCGCAGAGAAGTGTTTCCGATGATGGATCATACGAAATTGCCTGTGGACTTCGAGCAGTTCAGAGAACATTATCTGGACTCCGATGGTTCGATCTTTCTTGTTGCAATGATGGGGGATGCGGGGATCGTCGGTTCTATTGGGATATTACCATATGATGGACGTATTGAAGCTGTGGATGGTCGATATGCAGCCCAGTCTGCAGCCGAAATAGTAAAATGTTATGTAGATCCTGCGTATCGCAGATACGGCATTGGTTCGATGATGTTAAAGGAACTGGAGAATGTGGTAAAGGATATGCACTATACGACACTGTATTTGCATACACATCGCTTCTTGCCAGGTGCCGTAGATTTCTGGAAACGCCAAGGGTTTACGGTTATTGCTGAACAGGATGATGACTGGCAAACTGTACATATGGACAAGTTGGCTTGTAAGTGACCTTTGGAATTTATTGAAGGAAAATGACATTGTGATGGTAATGGGAAGCTGGAGCTGTTTGTACCGGACGAGGATGAATATTACTATTTTGATACGCGGATTCTTTTGCCGAATTTTTGGAGAAGTTGATCGATCAGCGAACACCACGGAATAGGTAATTTTGTATAAGGAAAATGCCTGTCGGCACTCGCTCGGTTAGACATAGACAACATACATGATGGGGGCTAGGCAGATGAACGAAACGAAGCGAAAGATTGTTTTTATTGATATTGATGGCACATTGGTTGACGATGATGGAAACATTCCGTTGTCAGCACAGAAGGCTTGTAAACAGGCCAGAGAGAACGGACATCTGCTCTATTTATGTACAGGCCGATCCAAAGCAGAAATTTATGATTCCATCTGGGATGTCGGATTCGATGGTCTGATTGGTGCAGGTGGGGGTTATGTGGAGTTTGGCAAGGACGTGTTATATCACAAAAGGGTAACAGCGGAAGATGTTCGACATATGGTCGATTTCTTTAATGAAAATGGCATTGACTTCTACCTTGAATCCAATTCGGCATTGTATGCGAGTAACAATCTGCAGTCTCATCTGGAACGCCGCATCTACGGTGATGTGGAGAATGACCCTGTAGCCAGAGAGAAGAAGGAACTGAAACCGCACCCGTTTATTGCCGGATTAACGTATGGTGAGGCGGACCTGTACAAGGATGATGTGAATAAAGTATGTTTCTTGGAGAGCTCAGTCATCCCGTTTGAGCGGATCAAGCAAGAGTTTGAAGGGAAATTCGAAGTCATTCAGTGCACTGTGCCGATCTTTGGTGAAGGAAGTGGTGAACTGATGATCCCTGGCATTCACAAAGCCATTGCGATCGCCGATCTGCTGAAGCATCTGGGCATGTCCCAAGAAGATACTTTTGCCATCGGTGATGGCATGAATGATGCCGAGATGTTGGAATATTGTAACATCGGAATTGCCATGGGTAATGCAAAGCCAGATCTCAAAGCCATTGCAGATGATATTACTGGAACAGTTGAGGAAGATGGATTGTATCATAGTTTTGTGAAGTATGGATTGATCACTTGATAAAGAAATGAGGCAATCTGAAAAACAGTTAATACGTACACCCTTTGTCCCAAACCTTATTTTAGATCCTGCATATTATTGCAGGGTCTTTTTTTCACGTTCGTTGCAGTATAGGATTCCAGGTAAGGAGAATCGCGAGTCTTGAATGATCAGATCAGAATAGAACAGGCATCTCCTCAATGGAGGTGTCTATTTGCATTATTACTCAGACTACAGACAAGATCCAGTAAAGGACAGCACCAAATGTTCCATCACAGAGGCAAGCATGGAGCCCAAAAAGAATCACGAATTTTTTTCCGTTCATAGGAATAGGTGACCCTCCTTTTGACTTTATTTGCATAACTCCCAATGAAAGTTTATTATAAATTTTGAAAACAAGGAATTTATTGGTTTTTAGTTATCGAAGTGCATAAAATATAAAGTTGATACATGGAGGATGCTGGATGAGTAATGTAGCTCTGTTGTTTCCTGGACAAGGTTCTCAGATAGTTGGAATGGGGAGAGACTTTTGGAATAACTTCGATGTGGCTAAGAAGTTATTTGAAGAAGCCAGTGATGCCATTTCTTTCGATTTGAGAAAGTTATGTTTTGAAGGTAGCATGGCTGATTTGACAATGACGATGAATGCTCAGCCTGCACTTTTGACTGTTAGTGTCATAGCATATCAGGTGTATATGCAAGAAATAGGGATGGAACCCGCTTATTTGGCTGGGCATAGTTTGGGAGAATATTCGGCTCTGGTATGCGCTGGTGTTCTATCTTTTCGTGAAGCTATTAAACTTGTGAGACAACGAGGGATCATTATGCACAATGCAGACCCGGATCAGAAAGGTACCATGGCCGCCATTTCAGGTATTCATTTAGATACACTTCAAAACATATGCGAACAAGTTTCCACGATCGAGCGCCCTGCCTGTGTGGCTTGTATGAACGCTGACCAGCAGTTTGTCATTTCGGGACATCGGCACTCTATACAAGAAATTATTAAAAGGACAGAAACTCTGGGAACGAAACATTCTTATATCAATGTAAGTGGTCCCTATCATTCACCCATGATGCAAACCGCAGCAGAACAATTCAAAGTTGAATTGGATCAATATCAATATGCCCATGCAAATTACCCGATTATTTCCAATGTTACAGCAGCAGCCTATGAGTCTGATCGATCTGTCGTGGATTACTTAAACATGCAGATGACGATGCCTGTAAGATGGTCAGAGTCTATGCGCTATCTGGTTGCAAATGGGGTTAGTGAAGTTATAGAGTTGGGTTCTAAACATGTGTTAGTTAGTCTTATGAGTAAAATAACGAAGCGTATTGTACCTTACTCGCTAAGTCAACCTTCCGATTTACTAATGCTTACAAATATACAAGAAAGGAAAAATAAACGGTTAACGATTCGTAAAAAGTTGTTATCAGAACTAATGGTAACCGCACTCACTTCACGGAATTATAACCAAGATTCGATATCATATGCCAAAATGGTTGAGCCATTATTTCATCATTTACAACGGGTACAGGAACAAATACACAAGAATGGATACGAACTCGGTGAAGAAGAGATAAATGATGCTCTACAGGTATGTCATTCCATTATTATAGCAAAGAAAATTCCATTGGATGGAACCGCGTTGATTGATGCAATCTAGTACCCGAACTGTTCTTTTGCAAGATCTATATTACAGCGACAGACTGCCTTTTTATAAGGTAGTCTTTTTGTCTTTTAATGCATCTAAACTTGTTGAAACTTCAGATGTTTGGTATTAAATATGTCAATAACTCACGAATCAATCTCTATTTTTTACCATATAGTAACAATAAATTGATTGATTTTACATATATTTCTATGGTAAAATTTTGCTTGAAATATGTGTAAATAATTAGATAAGCTTGTTAGAGATGATTCATTTGGAGGAGAGATATGTATACTAATCAGTTTCAAACATTGGTGGATGTTATCCGTGACAGAAGTAAAATAACGGACCGTGGTATTCGTTTTATCGATGCGGACAAACGAGAAACTTTTATATCTTATCATCAATTATTTACTGAGGCACAAGGGTATTTAGGTTATCTACAAGCCATCGGAATTAAACCTAAACAAGAAATTATTTTTCAGATCCAAGAAAACAAACGGTTTTTAGTCGCATTCTGGGCTTGTATACTCGGTGGAATGATCCCTATCCCTGTAAGTATTGGTGAAGATGAAGAACAAAACTTGAAAGTATGCCGTATTTGGAATTTGCTAAATAACCCTTTCATGATTGCATCTGAGAAGGTGCTGGATAAAATGAAGAGATTTGTTTTGGAACATGACATGCTTGATTTCCATCATCAATTAGAAGTTAGAACGGATATAATCCAAGACACCATATATCATTATGAATCTATTAATAATATAGTTGAACCTCAGTCTGATGACTTGGCATTTATTCAATTTTCTTCTGGATCAACCGGAGACCCCAAAGGCGTGATGCTCACCCATCGAAACCTGATTTATAATACTTGTGCTGCTATTAATGGCACACAAATTAGTTCAAACGATAGTTTTCTCTCCTGGATGCCCCTTACCCATGATATGGGTTTGATTGGATTTCATCTCGTACCCCTCGTGGCAGGAATTCATCAATATTTGCTCCCAACGGAATTATTTATTCGCAAACCGATTCTATGGATGAAAAAAGTAAATGAACACAAAGCAACCATACTGTCTTCCCCTAACTTTGGTTATAAATACTTTCTGAATTTCTTTCGCGAAGACAAAGCGGAGGGATGGGATCTGTCATCTGTCAGAGTCATCTATAATGGGGCAGAGCCTATATTACCCGAAGTGTGTGATGAATTCCTAAATGTATTGTCAGCATATCACTTAAAGAAAACAGCCATGTTTACCGTATATGGACTAGCAGAGGCCTCTGTTGCCGTCTCCTTTCCCAAGGTAGAAGAAGAGTTTACTGCGGTGTACGTTCACCGGGATCATCTGAACTTGGGGGAGCGTGTCATCGAAGTCGAGAAACATGCTGAACATGTGGCATCATTTGTTGCCGTTGGCGAAGCAATTGATTATTGCCATGTTAGAATTTGCGATGAGGAAATGAACAGTGTTCCCAATTTGGTTATTGGAAAAATTCAAATCAAGGGGGATAACGTCACCCAAGGTTATTATAACAATTCACTAGCAACGGAGAAGTTATTAACGCACGACGGATGGGTGAATACAGGAGATCTGGGTTTTATCATGAACGGAAAACTGGTTGTAACAGGGCGGGAAAAAGACATTATCTTTATCAATGGTAAAAATGTATATCCCCATGACATTGAACGTGTTGCCATCCAATTAGATGATATTGAACTCGGAAGAGTTGCTGCTTGTGGTGTGTATGATTCGAATAGTCAAAGTGAAGAAATTATTGTGTTTGTCGTGTACAAAAAAAAGATCGAACACTTCTTGCCGCTTGTTAAAGAAATCAAAAGACATCTATATAAACATGGGGGATGGAGTGTCAAAGAAGTACTACCCATCAAAAAATTACCCAAAACAACAAGTGGGAAAATCCAGCGCTATCAGTTGGCCAAGCAGTATGAAGCAGGCAAATTCTCAACAGAATCTGCATTCATCCATGACTGGATCAAGAATGACAATGACAAGTCAAAAGAAAAGGCAGCTGTTTCGGTTCGAGTCATGGAACGTGAATTAACTTCACTATTTTCTGAAGTGCTGGTTGGGAAAAAGGTTGAACTTGAGGATAGCTATTTTGATATGGGTGCAACTTCATTACAGCTGGCCCAAATCGCTGAACGTATAGAACAAAAATATGGAGAAGAGCTTGCTGTTACGGACCTCTTTACCTATCCCTCGATAACTGAATTGGCAGCATATCTGGCTAGAGGTTACAGCGAGACCATGCAAGTCAACAAAACTCAAGAGGATCATACGCCATCCAAAGATATTGCTATTATCGGTATGTCTTTGAATCTCCCTGGTGCATCAAATGCAAGCGATTTTTGGCGTGTTTTGGAAAATGGAACGCATAACATTCGGGACTACCCTGAAAGTCGGATAAAAGACGCTGCGGATTATATACAATCCATGCGAAGTGAATTGAGCGAAGTTCAATGGATCAAAGGTGGTTACTTGGATCAGATTGATCAATTCGACTATTCTTTCTTTGGCATAACCCCAAAAACTGCACAATTTATGGACCCGAATCAAAGGATGTTCTTGCAAACGACATGGCATACGATTGAAGATGCTGGGTATGCAGGGGAAGGAATCAATGGAAGAAATGTGGGCGTGTACGTGGGGTATTCCAAAGTTGGGTATGATTACGAACGGCTCGTGACGGCGAGTTACCCCGCAGAACTCAAAAATTATATCATTGGAAATTTACCATCTGTACTGGCGAGCAGAATTGCATATTTCCTGAATTTAAAAGGCCCGGCCTTAACAATTGATACCGCTTGTTCCTCCTCACTTGTTGCTGTTCACATGGCATGTAAAGGATTGCTCGCTGGAGACTGTGAAATGGCAATCGCAGGAGGCATTCGAACGGCATTATTACCGATAAGTATCGGACTGGATATGGAATCTCCAGATGCATTCACGAGAACATTTAGCGAAGATGCCAACGGCACGGGATTTGGCGAAGGTGTTGGGTCGGTCATGTTGAAGCCAATGCAGCAAGCGATTAAGGACGGGGATCATATCTATGGTGTGATTAAGGGAAGTGCGATTAATCAGGATGGCAAGACGGTAGGAATTACAGCACCTAGCCCGGAGTCACAGACCAATGTGATCGAACAGGCATGGAAAGAAGCCGGCATTTCTCCTGATACGCTTAACTTTATTGAAGCACATGGAACAGGGACCAAATTAGGTGATCCGGTTGAGTTCAATGCTTTGCGTAAAGCTTTTGAGAAATATACGGATCGGAAACAATTTTGTGCAATCGGATCTGCCAAAGCTAACATTGGACATGGTTTTGAAGCGGCGGGGATCGCTGGATTAATTAAATCTATTCTTATGTTTCAACATAGAAAGATTCCACCATTGGTTCACTTTGACAAGCCTAATCCCCTGCTTAAGTTTGAAGCTTCACCTTTTTATGTGAATCAGGAACTAATGGATTTTGGTGAAAAAGAGGGTCCATTACGATGCGGGGTTAGTTCTTTTGGTTTCAGTGGTACCAATGCGCATGTGGTTCTCGAAGAATATGTTCCTTCCCCAACCGTAGATAAAAGAATGTCCCAAGAGCCTAATCTATTTGTTCTGTCTGCTGCTACGGAACGGGCGCTGGATGAATTGGTCAGAACGTATCATGAATATCTAACCGATCACACAGATGTTTCCATTCAACAAATCTGTTATACAGCCAGTACGGGAAGGGCTAATCTGGATTATCGACTTGCCATTGTAATAATGAGTACACAAGAATTACATGAAAAATTGCATCACATTGCAATGGGAAAGGACAAGCTGCCCAATGTCTATTTTGGTTACGCCAAGAAGGACAAGACGCTGGATACCGATCATCTCTATGTTCAGGGAAAGGCAGAATCTTTAAATGAACTCGGTCAGTTATATACACTGGGGGCAGTGATGGATTGGGAAAGATTTTATAATCATGAAGTCATTCGGAAAATTCCATTGCCTCTATATCCATTTGAGCAGAAGCGGTGTTGGATTGAAGTCAAACATACGATACCAGCGGAACATAGGTCAGAGAGGAATGAGGTTCAAATGGAGATGAATACAAACGATATTGAATTAAAGATTAAAACAAGCATCAGTCGTGCATCTGGTTTGAAGTTGGAAGAGCTGGATCATCAAGCTCATTTTCTCCAGATGGGATTGGATTCCATCATTCTTGTGCAAATTCAGAAGGAGATCTCAGAGCTGTTCCGTTTGGATATCCCGATGGAAATGTTTTTTGAAACCCTTACAAATATTAATTCCTTAGTTAAATATGTGTCAGAGAATATAAAGCATCATGATGTATCTGAAAATATAAATAATCAAACAGTTCAGGAGCATGCTGAACAACAAAATCTGGCATCTGTGAACAATATAAACACGGCAAAATCCTCAGGGAATGTGTCGGAACAAATTGTGATGTCTGCCATTCAGCTTATGGAGTCCCAATTAAAAAGTTTGAATGTGCTGTTAGGCGAGCAAATGAATACTGTTCAATCGCCTCTTTTGGAAATGAAACATCATGAAACCCCAAAAGTTCAAGCTTCACCGGTAATGAATGAAATCAATAAAACCAATGAACCCAAAAAGATCCAACCGGATTCGGAATCGAAGGAAGAAAAAAAACCTTTTATACCGTATCAATCGTTGAAAATTCATGAAGAGAGTGGATTCTCAGCGCTTCAGAATCAGTATATTGAACAATTTGTAACAAAGTATACCGCAAGAACCAAAGGCTCCAAATTAAAAACAGGCCAAACACGTTTGGTTCATGCGAATAATCGCAATGTGTCCGGATTTCGCTCGTATTGGAAGGAAATGGTGTATCCCATCATCTCAACGCGTGCAGAGGGAGCTAAGCTATGGGATATGGATGGGAACGAGTATTTGGATCTGACGATGGGATTTGGTGTAAATCTATTTGGTCATAATCCCGCTTTTATTCAAAATGTAATAGCAGACAGCCTCCAGGAACAATTGCCTCCATTGGGCCCTATGTCAGACTTGGCAGGAGATGTTGCAGCTAAAATTTCCGAGCTAACGGGTGTAGAGCGTGTCGCATTTTATAATTCAGGAACAGAAGCTGTCATGGTTGCACTTCGTTTAGCGAGGGCAGCAACAGGGCGTTCCAAAGTTGTATTATTTTCAGGATCTTACCACGGTACACATGATGGCGTTTTGGGTGTAGCGAATCCTGGGGATGCTTTATCGTCTGCGCTTCCTATGGCTCCTGGTATTGTAAATAGCGCTATAGATGATTTGATTATTCTTAATTATAACCATCCGCAATCCCTGGATATGATTCAGAACCTGGGTGATGAATTGGCTGCTGTGCTAGTAGAGCCGGTGCAAAGTCGAAGACCTGATATGCAGCCAACACAATTCTTACGGGAACTTAGAGAAATAACAAATCAAACTGGGACTGCACTTATTTTCGATGAAGTCATCACTGGATTTAGAATTAGTCTGGGTGGAGCACAGGATTGGTTTGGGGTTAAGGCAGATTTGGTTACCTATGGAAAAGTGGTCGGTGGCGGGCTGCCTATTGGCATAGTCGCCGGTAAGGCTGAATTTATGAATCCGGTAGATGGTGGAACCTGGAACTTTAATGATGATTCTTACCCTTCCGATGCAGATAAGAAAACGTTTGTCGGCGGAACCTTCTGTACACACCCTCTTACGATGAGAGTGATGTTAACGGTACTACAGTATCTTCAATCTGAAGCAGAAACGTTATATAAGGAATTAAATGAAAAAACAGATTATCTTGTTAAAGAATTAAATACGTTTTTCAAAACAGCGAATGTACCGATGCAAATGGTGAACTATGGATCTTTATTTCGATTTATATCATTTGGAGATATGGAATTATTCTTCTACCATTTAATTTATAAAGGTTTATATATTTGGGAAGGCCGTAACTGTTTTATATCGACTGTGCATTCCATGGGTGACATGGATACGATAATCAGAATCGTGAAAGAGACGATCCATGAACTTCGCGAGTGGGGTTTTATCCCTGGTGAATCGCCCGTGTCGGAATATCCGCTCTCTTTAGAGCAAAAACAATTATTGTTAACTTCATTACATGGGAAAGATGCGAATGCTGCATTAAACCAGAGTGTTATTTTAAAAATGACAGGCGACATAAAGCTTTCTGCACTAGATCAGGCCGTGAATCAAATCGCACAGCGTCATGAAGCCCTGAGAACAGTCATTCATGCCGATCGTGAAACACAACAAATCAGATCCGTAATGGAATTTCAAGGTACATGGTTGGATTTCTCGGCATATGTGGGTGAGGATCAAGAACGGGAAATTTCCAATTGGTTATCTGCCGATGCAAATGAAGCCTTCGATTTACAGTCTGGGGAACCTCTATTTAGAATCACCTTGCTTAAAAAGGCAACAGATCAATACCTTATGGTGCTGACATTTCATCATATTGTTGTAGATGGCTGGTCGATTGCTGTATTCATTCAAGAGTTGGAACATACCTATTCTGCTCTGGTCCGAGGGGTTACGGTTCAATTACCTGAAGCCACTCCATTCCATGAGTATTTAAGCTGGCAACGACTTGAACATGAGAAAGGGTCATTTACCGAAGGGATTCAGTTCTGGAAAGAACAATTTTCCTTATCCTATCTCAACATTACACTTCCAACGGCACCGTCCGATGATGTGCCCAAGGGATATGACGGTGAAAGATATTCCATCAAGCTGGATCATCAATTAACAGAGTCTTTGCGAACGTTAAGCATCAATAATAAGAGCAGTTTGTTTGTAACGATGTTTGCAGCGTTTCATTTATATTTGCATCAACTAACAGGGCAGTCTCACCTTGTCATCGGCGTGCCTACAGCGGGTCAGTCTCACATGCGAAAAAATGCGCTGATTGGCAACTGTGTCAACATTGTACCTGTTCATCATGCCTTGTTAATGAAGCAATCCGTTGTAGACCATGTTCTTCAGCTCAAGGAAACGCTGGCTCTAGTCATGAAGCATCAGCATGTTCCATTAACCCTCGTATCCGAACAGCTTGCTCATATGACTGCACCGGATACACGGATTTTATTCAATATGGACAGAACGATTCATCATCTTCAATTTGAAAATATCAAGACTGAATTCATGTCGTATCCGATCAAACATATTTCTTACGATTTATTTCTTAATATTACGGATGTTAGCCATGAATTGTATCTGGATTTTGATTATAATACCGATCTTATTGGACCTGAGATGATGAAATTGTGGTCTGAAGGATTTAAAGGTTTGCTGCAAAATATGGTGAGTCATCCAGAGGCTGAAATTTCGTCTTTGACGTTGTTCTCATCCGAGCAACAGGATCAATTACAAGAGATGTACAATCGGTTTGTTACGGAGCGTCTTCCTCACGTTAATCATGCAGCCATATTCGAGTCTCCAGTCAATGACGTGGAGAAAAAGCTGGCTTTGATCTGGGAGGACGTATTATCCCTCGATCAAGTGGGGAGACATGATCACTTTTTTGATCTCGGAGGTAACTCGCTCAAGGCGACTGTAATGCTATCCAAGGTACATGAGCAGTTTCAACACAAAATTTCAATCGTTCAATTCTTCCAAAACCAACGTCTGAAGCAGCTTGCCAGTCTGATTACAGGCGAGAACGAGGAAACATTCATTCCAATCAAGGCATTGGACGTGAAGGAGTTCTATGAGACGTCAGCTGCACAACAGCGAATCTACTTTCTGGATCAATTTGAGCCGAATAGTGTGTTTCAGAACATGTGCGGTCATATCACGGTCACAGGAAATATCGATGAAGCTAAACTAATTTCGTCATTGGAACAAATCGTGCAACGTCACGAAGCTTTTCGCACCAGTTTCCATCTGATGGATGGAGAGCTTTACCAGCGTATCGCGCCAACGATTGATTTTGAAGTGAAACGATCTCAGGAAAGCTCTGCTTCATTCGAACAACATGTTAAGACGTTTGCCAAACCATTTGATTGCTCCAAAGCGCCGTTAATACGTGCCGAATTCATTCGTATAGGCGATGATCATGCAGAGATCCTCATTGAGATGCATCATATTATATCGGACGGATATTCCGTTGGCATTCTTGCGAATGAACTGATTGATGCGTATGACGGAAGAAGCATGTCAGAAATTGAGGTTGAGTACAAAGACTTTGCAGCTTGGCAGAAAGAATTTCTGGCGGGAGAGTCTTATAAGCAGCAAGAAAAATATTGGCTGGATCAATTCAAAGGAGAACTCCCGAACCTTAATCTGCCTACTGATTTTGTTCGGACACCTCAGTTGACTTCGGCAGGTTCAAGATTGTCATTTGTGTTGGACGCACACTTGAAGCAGTCGCTGGAGAAGCTTGCGAAACAAACGGGAACTACGATGTTTATGGTGTTATTGGCAGCGTATAATATGCTGCTTCATCAATATACGGATCAAGAAGATATGATTGTAGGCACGCCAACATCAGGAAGAAACCATCCGGATGTCGAGAATATGATAGGTGTCTTTATCCAGACGGTAGCGATTCGATCACAGCCGGTGGGGAATAAGTCGTTTCGATCCTATCTCGAGGAAATTAAAAAACAATCCCTGGATGCATTGGATAACCAGGACTATCTTTTTGACAATCTTGTAGAGAAATTAAACACACATCGGGATACCACCGGGACAGCACTTTTTAATACAATGTATATCTTTTTAAATACCGCGTTGAATCAACGGCAAGAACAGGATTGCAGCTTTAAAGTTAGAGAATTAAATGTCGGTGTATCGTTGTATGATCTGATGTTCATCGTTGAGGATGATAACGAGTGTCTGGAAATGCACTTTAATTACAAGACGGAGCTGTTTGAACGGGATACCATCGACAGGATGAAAACACATCTGTTCAACATCCTCAGAGACATTGTGATCGAACCTGATATAGCCTTGTCCGATATTCAAATGCTGTCTGAACATGAGCAGAACGTTCTTTTATATGACTTTAATGATACCAACATAGAATATTCCCGGGATCAGACCATCCAGGAGTTATTCGAAGCACAGGTGGAACGTACACCCGATCAATTAGCCGTGGCTTTTGGAGATGAGCAATGGACGTATCGTCAATTGAATGAACGGGCGAATCAGTTGGCATATACGCTTAGAGCTGAGGGAGTGCAGCAGGATCAATTTGTAGGTATTCTGACAGATCGTTCGATTGATATGATCGTTGGCATCTTTGGCATTCTAAAAGCAGGTGGGGCGTATGTACCGATTGATCCGGATTCTCCTGAAGAGCGTATCCGGTACATCCTGCATGATTCGGGGGCAACGTTGTTAGTCACGCAAAGGCATTTGAAGCAGTTGGTATCATTCAATGGCCAAATCATTGATTTGAATGATAAAGAAACCTACGCAGCTAATCTGTCGAATATGGAACCAGCAGGGAATTCAGAGCAGTTGGCTTATGTGATCTATACTTCAGGCACAACAGGCATGCCAAAAGGTGTGATGATCGAACATCGTCAGGTTCATCACTTGGTTAAAGCGTTGTACAGTCAAGTTATAGATGATCAGCATAGCAGCATGCATGTCGCTCTACTTGCGCCTTACTATTTCGATGCATCTGTGAAGCAGATTTTTGGCGCACTGCTTTCAGGACATGCTTTGTTTATTGTAGACAAAGACACGGTACTGGATGGACAAGATTTAATGAATTATTATCAGCACCACCAAATTGATTTGACGGACGGTACGCCTGCACACCTGAAATTACTATCGAAGGCAAAAAACGTTCAAGGCATATCGCTAAAATATATGCTCATTGGCGGTGAAGCTCTTTCTCAGCAAAGTGTAAATGAAATCACATCATTATTTGCTCTCAATCATATAACGCCTCCAACCATAGTTAATGTGTACGGTCCAACAGAATGTTGTGTGGATGTTGCGACATACCGTGTACTTCCAGAACACCTGGATACAGCGAATCAACGAGCGCACCTACCGATTGGTCGAACATTAGGAAATAATCGCCTGTATGTATTAAACAAACATGGAAAAGTTCAGCCTGTAGGCGTCGTAGGGGAATTATGTATCTCTGGCGATGGGGTTGGTAGAGGATACTTGAATTTACCTGAGCTGACAGCAGAAAAATTTGTAAGTGATCCGTATGTCCAGGGAGCGACAATGTACAAAACAGGAGATTTGGTGAAATGGCTTCCAGATGGTCATATCGAGTATTTGGGAAGAATGGATCACCAAATTAAGATTCGCGGATATCGGATCGAAGTAGGAGAAGTCGAAGCAGCGCTGTTAGATCTAGAGTGTGTGAAAGAAGTTATCGTCATTGCACATGAGGATGATCATGGGGACAAATCGTTATGTGCATACTTTACAGCGGATTCCACGCTGACGGTGGGAGAGTTAAAACAAAGCCTCTCTAAGGTGTTGCCGAATTACATGGTTCCAGCCTACTTTATACAATTGGATCACATGGCTCTGACATCGAACGGGAAAATCGATCGCAAATCGCTTCCGAGTCCAGAAGAAAACATACAAACGGGAAGTGAATATATAGAACCCCAAACTGGTGTGGAAAAACAGTTGCTGCCTATATGGCAGGATGTGCTTGCCGTGAAAAAAATCAGTGTAAAAGACAGTTTTTTTGATGTAGGAGGCAACTCTTTACGTGCGACCAAGCTGGCCGCCAAAATCAATCAAAAGCTGAATATCCACATATCGGTAAGAAACGTTTTTGAATGGCAGACCATTGAACAGATGGCTCAATCTATTGAACAACTGGAACAGGAAGTATCAGTGTCCATTCCTCAAGTGGAGGAAAAAGAATATTATCCTATTTCTTCGGCGCAAATGAGAATGTACATTATGAGCATCAAAGCCGGCAAGGAACTCATGTACAACATGTCAGGTATGTTTATGTTGGAAGGATCGCTCGATCGGATCAGATTGGAAGAAGCATTCCAACAATTGATTCATCGTCATGAATCGCTTCGGACTGGATTCAAAGTCATACACGGAGAACCGAAACAGATCGTATACCCTAAAGTGAACTTTGGAATTGAATTGATCGATTCAACGGAAGAAGAGATCGAAGATCGAATTGAACAGTTTGTTCACACATTTGATCTCGGGCAAGCACCTCTTATGAGGGTGGGACTTATTGAACTTCAGCAGGAGCGTCATGTATTGCTGGTAGATCTCCACCATATCATTGCAGACGGACTATCCGTGCATCTTCTGATGACTGAACTTAGCCAGTTCTATAAGGGAGAGGAGCTATCTCCTCTTCGAATTCAGTATAAGGACTATGCTGAATGGCAGCAAATGCAGCTTCATAGTGAGCGGATGAAAAAGCAGGAGAAGTATTGGCTTACTGTGTTTGGTGAGAGTATCCCGCTATTGGATCTGCCAACAGACTACGAAAGACCTGAAACGCTAAGCTATGCGGGAGATGTATTGGACATTGTTTTGCAGGAAGACATCCTTCCAGGCTTAAGGAACATGGAAGCACGGACAGGAACAACGTTATATATGATTCTATTAGCCACCTATACGATTCTATTATCTAAATACAGCGGGCAAGAAGATATCATTGTAGGCACGCCGATTGCAGGCAGGACACATGCTGAGCTGGAGCCGGTCATGGGGATGTTTGTGAATACACTGGCTATTCGAAATTATCCTGCCGCGGATAAAACATTCACGGAGTATCTGCTGGAAGTGAAAGAAAATATGTTGAACGCTTATGAGAATCAGGATTATCCGTTTGAAGAATTGATTGAGAAAGTAAATATAACCAAAGATGTCCGGCGGAATCCGTTGTTTGACACCATGTTTGTATTGCAGAATACAGATGCTTCAGAGATTCAGATGGATGGAGTAACCTGCAAGCCTTATGCTCCAAATACGAGAGTATCCAAATTCGATTTAACGCTGTATGTTGCCGAATTGCAACACAAGTTAGAAGTGGCCTTTGAATACAGTACGATTTTATTTGAGAAAACAACGATTGAAGCGATGTCACAAAATCTGTTGGTCATATTAACAACCATTGCCAACGACCCTCATATTGAAATCAAGAAGATTCAATTGGTTGAAGAATTGATAGATGGGGATACGCTGGCTGATCTAATTGAAGTAGATTTCTTCTAAGCTAACCTAAAAATATAAAGTGATCGGGGTGCCGTATGTCTATTTTTAAGAAACAGGAATCGTATTGGGCAAGCCGATTTGAAGATGATGACCATCTTGTTCATTTGCCTTATTGCAAGACAACCTCCAAACACCCAGACGATACGCAGCACCAGAATGATATATATAAGTCTTTGTCAGCCGATGTTTCATATAAAATCAAGTCCATGTCACGAAATGCTCCTATGGCGATATATACGATCTTATTAACGGGAGTTCAGTGTCTGTTATATAAATACACGAATGAAACCAAGATGATTATTGGCATACCAACGATGGAAGAAAAGAATAATGATCTATCACTCTCGAATAAGGTTCTTGTCTTAAAAAATAATATCAATCATGCGATGTCATTCAAATCCTTATTTAATCAAGTGAAGACCAGTTTAACTGAAGCCATTCAGCATCAACGAATTCCTTTCAGAAAAATGGTTGAACGTTTAAATGTTCAGTATGATTCGAACCATGTACCTCTAATTCATACCTTGGTTTCTTTGAATGAAATTCATCCCATCCTTGATGAAAATAACGTAAAAGCGGTGACAATGTTCCACTTTGATCTGGAGAACGACTCCATTCAGTTAAGATTAGTTTATGATGATGATCGTTATGATCGCGATTATATGGTTCAAATTGTAGAGCATCTTGACCAATTGTTATCCGTTGTGCTGAACCAACCTGATCTGGAGCTAAGTCAAGTTGATATGTTATCAGAGTTTCATCGAAACAAGCTGTTATATGACTTTAACGATACAAGCGTGGGGTATCCACAGAACAAGACGATGCATCAATTATTTGAAGAACAGGTGGAACGAACACCGGACCATCCGGCAGTCGTATTTGAGAATAGACAGTTAACGTACAGAGAGTTAAATCAAAAATCCAACCAATTGGCCCGATTGCTTCAAGCTAAGGGGGTGCAGGCAGGTCAGTTCGTTGGCATTATGACAGAGCGCTCACTTGAGATGATCATAGGTTTATTCGGTATTCTAAAAGCTGGCGGGGCATATGTCCCAATCGATCCGGAATATCCGGCAGATCGTATTCACTATATCCTTGAGGATTCAAAAGTGGCTTGGTTGCTGCATCAAAGTCATATACAGAAGCCGGAACATTATGCAGGGACATGTGTCATTCTGGATTCTGAAATAAATCACCATGATGATCATTTAAATTGGGTAGATGGAGCGATCTCCAGTGATTTGGCATACATGATCTACACGTCTGGAACAACAGGTCATCCCAAAGGCGTAATGATTGAACATGCCAGCATTGTGAATTCCCTGCAATGGAAATCGGATTTTTATCATTTTACCGGAGATGATCGGGTATTAATGCTGAATCCTTTCGTTTTTGATTCATTTATTACTCATTTCTTTGGTCCGATGATATCTGGCTCGACAGTGTATTTGTTAAACCATCAACAGTGTAAAGATGCTATAGCCATCAATACGATGGTCAAAAAACAGCAAATCACGCACATCCAAAGTCCACCCAGTTTCTTGATGACCCTATTGGAACAAGTAAGCGCGGAAGATTGGGCATCCATGAAAAATGTGGTGGCTGCGGGAGAGAAGATTGTTCCTGCCTTAATACACAAATTGCAGCGCATCAATCCACGCATCGAAGTGTGTAATGAATACGGTCCAACCGAAAATAGTGTTGTATCCACAGTTCTGTCGATTAAGTCGGCAGATCAAAATATCTCAATCGGGAAGCCTATTGCGAACAATAGAGTCTACATTTTAGGAGAACGGAATGCATTGCAGCCTATTGGAGTTCAGGGAGAATTATGTGTAGCCGGAGCAGGGCTATCCAGAGGTTACTTGAACCGTCCAGATCTGACGGCGGAGAAATTCGTGGATGATCCATTTGTTTCGGGAGCAAAAATGTACAAGACAGGTGACTTCGCAAGATGGCTGCCCGATGGGAACATAGAGTATATAGGAAGGGTAGATCATCAAGAGAAAATTCGTGGACACCGGATTGAACTTGGTGAAGTAGAGACGGCTCTTCTAAATAGTACCCAGATAAAAGAGGCCATCGTCATAACCAGAGAAGATGAAACGGGAACCAAACAATTATGTGCGTACCTGGTAGGAGAGGATGCAATCACGATCGGGGAACTGCGGGAGGTGCTGTCCCAGCAGCTGCCAAACTACATGATTCCGTCCTATTTTGTACAGCTGGATCAGATGCCACTCACGTCTAACGGGAAAATCGATCGCAAAGCTTTGCCTGCTCCCAAAGAACATATGTTGAAGGGCATGGAGTACGAAGCACCCCGAACGATGGTGGAACAACAACTTGTATCGATCTGGGAAGAGGTACTTGGGGTAGAGAACATTGGGGTTTTGGATAATTTCTTCGAGCTTGGAGGAGATTCGATTAAATCCATTCAAGTCTCTTCAAGATTATATCAAGCAGGTTACCAGGTACAGATGGATCATCTGTTTAAAAATCCAACCATAGCAAGCTTGATTCCCTATGTTCAACCCATAAGTACCCTGTCAGAACAGGGAATCATCACTGGAAAAGTAATGCTGACTCCAATCCAGCATTGGTTTTTTGAGAAATACAAGGTGGACGCCCAACATTATAATCAGTCCGTGATGTTGTATCGGAAAGAAGGTTTTCATGAAGTCACACTTCGCTGTGTATTCGATAAATTGAGTGAGCATCATGATGCACTTCGTACAGTATATCGCCTTACAGAACAGGGTTATGAAGCGTGGAATGAAGGGTTGGCAAGGGAATCCTTATATACACTTGAAGTGATGGACTTCAAGTCATTAGCAGATCCGTCTCAAGAAATCGAGAAGAAGGCAAATGAAATGCAAAGCACGTTCACTTTGGAACGTGGACCCTTGATGAAGCTGGGCATATTTCAATGTGCAGATGGAGATCATCTATTAATCGTTATTCATCACCTCGTCATCGACGGGGTTTCATGGCGAATTTTGATTGAAGACCTATCAAGGGGATATGAACAATTAAGTGATGGAGAATCGATTCAACTACCGCAAAAAACGGCTTCATTCCAATTATGGGCAGAACAGCTTCAGTTGTATGCGAACAGTGATGCGATAACGAAAGAAATTGCATATTGGAATGAAATTGAAAAAGCAACCTATAAGCTGTTACCTACAGATTTCGAAGCGGATCATGCACTGGAAAAAGACAGTGAAGAAATCACGATGGAATGGTCAGCGGCAGAAACGGAGCAATTATTAAAACAAGCGAATCGTGCGTATAAAACGGAGATTAGCGATTTGCTGCTCCATGCATTAGGCATGTCTATTCACCAATGGACGGGCATGGATAAAGTGCTGGTCAATCTGGAGGGACATGGAAGAGAACAAATTTTACCGGATCTCGATATTACACGAACGATCGGATGGTTTACGAGCCAGTATCCGGTTGTACTTGATATGGAAGCAAGTTCAAATATGTCTCTTTTCATCAAAACAAACAAAGAAATGATTCGTCAAATCCCTAAAAAAGGGATTGGTTATGGAATTTTACGATATTTAAGTGCACATCAGCAAGAAAGGCTCTTTACCTTGAATCCTGAAATTAGCTTTAACTATTTGGGTCAATTTGATCAGGATCTTCAGAATAGCGGGATGCAGATCTCTCCCTATCCAGGCGGAGCAACAGCAAGCGACAATCACAGAAGAAATGTTCTTATCGATATGAATGCCTTAATTGTGGAAGGCAAATTGACGTTGTCCCTTCGGTATAGTCGCACCCAATATCAAAAAGAAACGATGGAGCGAGTGGTAACATATTTTAGAGATCATCTGCAAGAAATCGTGATGCATTGTGTGACAAAAGAGAAGCCGGAATGTACACCAAGTGATCTAACGTTAAAAGGAATTACCATTGAAGAATTAGAAGGATTTGTTCAAGAATCGGAACACATTGGTGAAATCGAAGATATATATACTTTGTCCCCGATGCAAAATGGAATGTTCTTTCATCATTTGCTTCATTCAAAATCGGAAGCGTATTTCCTTCAAACCACGCTGGATCTTCATGGTTCGTTAGACGTGGAAGCTTTTACGAAAAGTCTGGATCAGTTGATGCAGCGTAATTCGATTCTCAGAACAAATTTTCATAGCAAATGGAAGAATGGACCTCTGCAAGTGGTATACCGTCATAAACGGAATGGGCTAATATACGAAGATTTGCGTGAGATGAATGAAAAAGATCGTGAAGCATACGTGGCAGAATATACAAGAGCAGATAAAATAAAAGGTTTCGACCTGTCTCAGGATGTGTTAATGCGTATTTCGATATTGCAAACGCATGACCAAACCTATCGTTTCATTTGGAATTATCATCATATTTTGATGGATGGCTGGTGCCTGTCGCTTGTAATCCAGGAGTTGTTTGATGGATACTTTGCTATTCAGGAACAACGAAAACTGGAGGCAAAGAGTACGATTCCATACAAACACTATATTGAATGGCTGGACAACCAAGATCATGAAGAGTCCCTGAAATACTGGCGTGACTATTTGCAAGGTTACGATGAGCAGACCACTTTGCCAAAAGAACATTCAATTACGAAGAGTGATGAATATCATTCAGAGCATATGATTTGTACACTTAGTCAGGAATTAACCGGACAAATCGCACATGTGGCCAGTCAGAATCAGGTAACGCTGAATACGTTCATGCAGACAGCCTGGGGAATGTTGCTACAGATATATAACGGCAGTGAGGATGTTGTATTCGGAAGCGTGGTGTCGGGCAGACCTGCGGCGATTGTTGGAGTTGAGCGAATCATTGGTTTATTCATCAATACCATTCCTGTACGCATTCAGACTCAAGGTAATGAGACATTTGCAGCGATTATGAAGCGGAATCAGGAACATGCTGTCGCTTCGCATCCACATGACACGTATCCGTTATACGAGATTCAAGCGGAAACATCGCAAAAGCAAAATTTGATTGATCATATCCTGATATTCGAGAATTATCCTGTACAGGGCATTATGGAACAGTTTGGGGATCAGGAGGAGACAGCTCTTCGGATTACGAATGTAGAAGCAGATGAACAAACGAACTATGACTTTAACCTGATTATTAAACCAGGCCAATCCATGAAATGTATGTTCTATTACAATGCTAACGTCTATGATCGGGCAAGCGTAGAACGCATTCAAGGTCACTTGATTCAGATGTTGAAGCAAGTGGTCAACAATCCGCTTATCCCTATCCATGACATTGACTTGACGACAACACAGGAGAAAACACAAATTTTGGAACAGTTTAATGATTCCATGGCTGAATATCCAATGAACAAGACGATTCATGGACTGTTTGAGGAACAGGCGGCAAGGACTCCTGAACACGTTGCGGTTGTATTTGAGGATCAACATGTGACCTATCAAGCGCTGAACAAGAAAGCCAACCAATTGGCAAGAACGTTGAAGGCTACAGGCATTCAAAATGATCAGTTAATCGGGATCATCGCTGATCGTTCGCTAGACATGGTTGTAGGAATCCTGGCGATTTTGAAAGCGGGTGGCGCATACGTGCCGATTGATCCTGAATATCCGGAGGATCGTATAAACTACATGCTTGAGGATTCGGGTGTACATGTATTATTAATGCAAAGTCATTTGCAAGAACGCATCTCTTTTGCAGGAGTGGTCGTTTGCCTGGATCTACCTGAGTCCTATCATGAAGATCATTCCAATTTGGGAATTACTGCTGCACCAAAAGGCCTGGCATATGTAATTTATACCTCAGGAACGACAGGTAAACCAAAAGGGACATGTATTGAACATAAAAATGTGGTGCGATTGTTGTTCAACAGTAAAAATTTGTTTGATTTTAATGCATCAGATACATGGACCTTATTCCATTCTTTTTGTTTTGATTTTTCGGTATGGGAAATGTACGGAGCATTGCTCTATGGCGGAAAACTGGTTATCGTACCTCAAATGACGGCAAAAAGTCCGGAACAATTTCTACAATTGTTAAAAAACGAGCAAGTGACGATATTAAATCAAACGCCAACGTATTTCTATCATCTTCTTCAGGAAGAACTGGCAGGTCATGCAGCAGATCTGAAATTAAGAAAAGTGATTTTTGGCGGAGAAGCCCTCAATCCCGTGTTATTGAAGGATTGGAAGCTGAAATATCCATTTACCCAGTTAATTAATATGTATGGGATAACCGAAACAACGGTTCATGTAACGTATAAGGAAATAACCGACATTGAAATACATGCTGGAAAGAGCAATATTGGAAAACCAATCCCGACGTTGCAGACCTATATTCTGGATAAACACCAACGCATTCAACCGATCGGTGTTCAGGGAGAATTAGTTGTAGCAGGTGAGGGCCTTGCCAGAGGTTATCTGAACCGGCCTGATTTAACTGCAGAGAAATTTGTTGATCATCCCTGGATTACAAAAGGGAAAATGTATCGCACAGGAGATGCCGCAAGATGGCTGCCGGATGGAAATATGGAGTATCTGGGACGAATCGATCATCAAGTGAAAATTCGCGGTTACCGAATTGAGCTTGGCGAAGTGGAAACTGCGCTTTTGCAAATAGACTCCATTCAGGAAGCCGTCGTTATTGCCCGTGAGCATGAGGATGGTTCGAAGCAGTTGTGTGCGTATTGGAAAGGCGACAGCTCACTGACAGCGAAGAAAATCAGAATGGCGTTATCTCATGAAATCCCAGATTACATGATTCCATCTTATTTTGTTCAATTAGAGCATATACCATTAACTTCCAATGGGAAGGTTGACCGTAAGGCATTGCCATCTCCACAAGAACATATGCCAAAAGGGACCGAGTATAGGGCGCCGCAAAACGCTGTAGAACAAGCGATCGTCTCTGCCTGGGAAGCTGTGCTTGGTGTGCAAAAGGTTAGCACATCAGATCATTTCTTTGAACTCGGGGGCGATTCGATTAAATGTATTCAAGTTTCCTCACGACTGCTCCAAGCAGGGTATAAAGTGGAAATGAAGCATTTCTTCACCTATCCTACAGTAGCGGAGTTGAGTGAACACGTTACTTCCGTGAGCACTATTTCTGACCAAGGGGAAGTTACGGGACAAGTGATGCTGACACCTGTTCAGCGCTGGTTCTTTGATCAAAATATGGTGGACGCACATCATTACAATCAGGAAATGATGTTCTTTCGTGAAAAAGGGTTTGATATCCGCTTTATTCACAGCATCATGGATAAGATCGTTAAACAGCATGATGCTCTCCGTATCCTTTATCGACAAGCGCCTGAAGGTGGATATGAAGCGTGGAATCGAGGGGCAGACGAAGATGGATTATACAGCCTTGAAATCGTTGACCTCAAAACAGAAGCAGATCCTGCATTGTTCATTGAAAATAAAGCAAAAGAAATTCAGAGTGGTATGAATCTGTCTCACGGACCTTTGATCAAACTTGGGTTGTTCCAATGTGCTGAAGGGGATCACCTGCTTATTGCCATCCATCACTTGTTGGTAGACGGGGTTTCATGGCGTATTTTATATGAAGATATTCAGACAGGGCAAGACCAGTTCTTAAGAGGTGAAGAAATCCGGCTTCCTCAAAAAACGACCTCGTTTAAACAATGGGCAGAACAATTGTCGACGTTTGTAGACAGCTCGGCGATGAAGCAAGAGAATCCATACTGGAGTCGTGTGGAGCGGGCCCAGCTAAGCCCGCTGCCTAAAGATATGGATTGTGATGAGACGATTGGCAAAGATAGTGAAACGATCACCATTCATTGGACCGCAGCGGAAACCGAGCAATTATTAAAGCAAACACATCATGCGTACCATACGGAAATTAATGATATATTGCTAACGGCATTGGGAATGGCTGTTCATGATTGGACAGGCATGGGAGAAATCCTCGTAAATCTGGAAGGGCATGGTAGAGAAGACATCCTGTCAGAGCTGGACATTACGCGTACAGTGGGATGGTTTACGAGCATGTACCCCGTTATGATTACGATGGAGTCCGGGGCTGACTTATCAAGGAAGATTAAGACCGTCAAGGAAGGACTGCGCCAGATCCCAACCAAGGGCATTGGTTACGGGATTTCGAGGTATTTGTCACATGGAGATGAAGAATTCAAGTTAGAGAAAAATCCCGAAATTAGTTTCAACTATATGGGACAGGTGAATCAGGATTCGGGCCAAGATGGCATTAAATTCTCGTCTTATTCCAGCGGGCCATCCGTAAGTGAAAACAACAAGAGACCATTTGTGCTGAATATCAATGGCATTGTTACAGAGGGGCGGTTGTCGCTGTCCATCAACTATAGTTCAAAACAATATCGCCGGGAAACGATGGAGCAATTGGCTTGTCTCTATAAGGAAGGTCTTAATAGAGTCGTTGAACATTGTGTAACGAAGGAACAAACCGAGCTGACGCCAAGTGATATTTCATGCAAGTCATTAACCATTGATCAATTGGATCAAATCGTGGAACAAACGGGGCACATCGGTCGAATCGAAAATGTGTACCCACTTACACCATTACAGAAGGAAATGCTGTACGAAAGTGAACGGAATCCAATTTCTGGCGCTTACTTTGTACAAATCATGTTTGATATGCGTGGAGATTTGGATGTTACCTCTTTTGCGCAAAGTTTGGATCAATTAATGCAAAGGCATGCGATATTAAGAACTAATTTTTACAGTGATTTCGTGGACATCCCTCTTCAAATTGTGTATCAAGAGAAGAAATTTGAATTTAACTATGAAGTTGTAGCTGGCACAAGTGAGCTGCAACGTAAAACGTATGTTGACGAGTATATCGAGCAGGACAAGGCAAGAGGATTTGACTTACAACGAGATTCGCTAATACGTATGTCTGTTTTACGAACAAACCATGAGGAATACCGCGTCATATGGAGTTTTCACCATATTTTGATGGACGGCTGGTGTATGTCTCTGGTAAGCAAAGAGATATTTGAGAATTATTTTGCGATTCGGGAGAATAGAAAGCCTCAAGTGACTCTATTAACACCTTATAGTCAATTCATTGAATGGCTGGAACAGCAAGATCATCAAGGTGCAATAACCTATTGGACTCATTACTTGGATGGTTATGAAGGACAAACGAAATTGCCTGGAGAAAAAATCAAATCGAAGCATGAAAGACAAGATTCCAGAACGCTAAACTGTTATTTGGATGATGTACTAATCGAGCAAATGAAACAGATTGCGGAACAGCAGCATGTTACTCTCCATACGTTAGTGCAGACGGTCTGGGGCGTATTGTTGCAGCAATACAATGAAAGCAACGATGTTGTATTCGGAAGTGTTGTATCGGGCAGACCACCTGTCATTCCTGGGATCGAAAGCATGATTGGGTTATTTATTAATGCAATTCCTGTTCGGATCCAGGCTCAGGCTGATGAGTCATTTATATCTCTAATGAAAAGGAATCAGGCACAAGCTGTAGAGTCACATGCATATGATACGTATTCGTTATATGATATTCAAAATCTGACCAAGCAAAAACAATCTCTGATTAACCATGTTGTTGTGTATCAGAACTTCCCGGTAGAGAACCGAATGGAGAGTCTGGGTCAGAAAGGTGAAACACCGCTTGAGATTATGAATGTTGGGGGTACAGAACACAATAGTTTTGATTTTACTTTGATCGTCAAACCCCATGAAAATATGAAGATCATATTGATGTACAATGCCAATGTGTATGACCCATCTACCGTTGAACAGATTCAAAAACACTTTATTTCCATGATTCAACAGGTGGTAAGTAACCCGGAAGTTAAAATAAACGAACTTGCGTTGAGTACGTCGAACAGTTATTAATGCACAAGTAAGGGGCCGCTCCAGAAGTGAGTTTCCTCCTCACTCAAAGCGCTAACGAATCTACGCGTCTTAAGAGGTAGATCGACGTGAATGGCAAACTTAAACAAACCTCAGTAACGTTATTTCATCATATCAGGGTGTCAGAACCTAAAAAACGACCCAATCGACGAAATAACGACTCTGTGATTCGTTACACCACAGACCTGTGCAAATCAGAGCGAATAACGTGTGCAGGTTCATTAGATTAAAATAAACCTTAATAAGGGGTGTCCTCAGTCATGCTAATGACTTAAGGCATCCCTTTTTTATGCTCCGTTAATGATGATAGCTGGAAAATTACTGTAGATGGAGAAAAAAGCTTTCTACGTGGTCGGATCAACATTGTGATGTCACCAACGTTGCATATCAGCTATTGAAATTGCGGATGTTCATTCAACAGATCGTGGAAACGGCAGAAGTCTACAAAGAACTACCCCAAGCTGAGGGCGGTTATGATTGAATGGAATGGATTCCCCTATTCATTTTGATCGACCTTTTAACATTTGCTCCCTTCTAACCGATATATAATAAGTACATCTATGTAACCAGAAAGTGAAAGGAGTGTAGAACATGGATATTGCAGCATTATCAATGGCGATGAGCCAAGCTTCAGTAGTGCAGTCGGCAAGCTTGCAAGTGATGTCGATTACAAAAGACATGGCACAGCAGCAAGGCCAGCAGATGGCGGAAATGTTGAAGTCAGTGCCTGCTCCTCACCCCAATCTGGGTGGAAGTCTCGATCTTTCGGTTTAGTTGAAATTACAGCATGTGTCCTCATGTAACACCCATTGCAGCAAGCAAAACCCAAACAGCTCCAATTCGAATGAATTGAAGCCGTTTGGGTCGTTTTTTTTCTGAATATTCATTCCGAAATTACGATCTTTTTATTACGATCTTCTCAGCGAAGCTTTGACAAGCTTGGCAATCGGCCTTCAAAGGGCAGTGTATTCTTCAATGTCCATAACTCATCGTAACTGGAAATCTGAAGATCGGCTTTGGACAAGTCCTGGTTGCCTGATCCCGGATTGCGATATCCGATACAGCGCATGCCTGCACTTTTGGCGGCCTGAACACCATTACGCGAGTCCTCGATCACCAGACAATTCGAAGGGGATGCACCGATCATCTCAGCGGTGGTCAGGAAAATATCTGGTGCCGGCTTGCCGTTCGTAACTTCCTCACCTGTCATTCGCACCTCAAAGTATAGCCCAAGTCCGGTTTTGTCCATGATCAGATCGATCAGTGCACGTGGAGAGGAAGAAGCTACAGCTATGGGTATGTGCTGCTCATGCAGCCAACTTAACCAGCGTTCCACGGAAGGCATCGCCGTCAGATTCGGATGGGCAAGCATGGTTTGCATCACATTATGCTGATGATAAGTAAATATTTCTTCCAGCGTAGCTGTCAGCTGATGTTTGTCCAATACCTGCTGCCACATGGATTCCAGTGTAACTCCAACATAGGTATGATGTTCTTCATCAGTTACCACAGCGCCAAAATGGGCAAAAGAGCTGCGCTCAATCTCAAAATAAATCGGTTCGCTGTCAATCAGTACACCATCCATGTCAAAAATGACCGCTTGAATGATGTCATCATTGGGGGCTCCCAGTCCGTTAGATTCTTTGTTCGTTGCCATGTGTATTCCTCCTCCAGGATTGTGTATACATATATCTCTAATGTAGTCCATTCATGCTTGACGTTCCACTTTAGAAACTGGAACCGCTGGATTGCAGCACAACTTTAATGGCATGTGAAGAGGCTTGAAGTGTGCGTCCCTGAATATCGCAGCCAAGTGTGCGGAATGCTTCTTCGTAATCCTCCAACGGGAAGGAGTGGGTGATGATTTTTTTTGCCGGAATAATCCCTTGTTCAATCATATAATGTGCGGTTGCAAATGTTCCCAGAGAATCAATGGAACCAATAATTTTTAGACTGCGGTCCACAACTTCCTTGGGATTGAAGGATGTGTTTCCATCTCTCAGACCAACCAGCATCAGGTAACCGCCGCTGGCGAGCTGGGATAGCACTTGTGTGCCCACAACGCCAGTTGTATCTACAATCATATCGACCTGATGGGTTGCGGGTGACAGTGATTCTATGGCATTTTCGAAGGATGAATGAACCTCCCAACGGTCTGGTGCAATGGAACCGGCAATAGCTAAGCGTTCTTCGGAGATGTCGACCAGACAGCCGGTAACCCCTTTGGAAGCGAGCGCGTAGCTGTACAGAATGCCAATCGGGCCTGCACCAAGGATGATTGTTCTGAAATTCGGCAGTAGATGAATCTGATTAATCCCCGTCAGCATACAGCTGAGTGGTTCCGTCAAAGTTGCTTCTTCATAGCTCACATGGTCCTTCAATTTGTACAAAAAACGATCCTCGGTCACATAATAATCTGTAAATGTCCCGTCAGCACTCACACCTGTCTCGGTAACAGACTTGTGTGTGCAATGATTTTGTCTGCCTGTTCTGCACATGTCACACTGTCCGCAATAGTAGGTAGGATCGATCACAACACGGTCGCCCGCTTGTAATGTCGTTACCGCAGAGCCAACATCAATGATTTCCCCGGTAGACTCATGACCGAGAATGACAGAAGGAACTGCATGATACTTGCCGCTGACAATACCGAGATCGGTACCACATACACCTGTCGCCCGAATACGAACCAACACCTGATTATCTCTTGTAATTTCCGGGACAGGCCGTTCCTCAAGCGCCACATCCCAAGCCGATTTGTATACCAATGCAAGCATGATATAACCTCCTTATAATTATATAAAATATAAATATAGCGATTCATCTTAAACAGTTTTTTCAAGATACGAAAGTAGTGAAGGGGACGAAATCGATTCTGGAGAAGCGAAGCGTGCGCCTTTATCAACGGATTTTTCCCTTGGGAAAGGGAAATCAAGAAAATCCGTGGATAACAGCGATCATAAGAACGATTCGTAACCGAAACGACCACTTCGAACAGTTGCATTGAAATGTTTTAATGAACGGTGGCAAGCACCGAATCCAGTCGCTCCACGATCTCTACCAGTTCGTCTTCGGTTGTGGTAAGGGAAGGCCGGACCTTAACAACGTTGCCAAATCCATATCTTGAACTTCTCAAGATTAGATGCTCATCTGTAAAAGCACGGTCAACAATGGCATTGGTTTTGAGCGTATCCGGTTCATTACCGTCACCTACAATCTCGAGCCCCCACATTAACCCGACACCACGAGCTTCACCGATACTTGGGTATTTCATAGCCAATTCATGCAGCAATTCACCCAAAATTTCACCTTTGCGTTTCACCGCATCCAGGAAGCCGGGTTCGGATACCACTTCCAATGTGGATTTGGCAGCGGTTACGGAGATCAGATTGCTTCCTGAGGTGAAGGAGTGTTCGTGCTTTTCGAGCACGTTCAGCCGGGATTGCATTAATACCGCAGCAACAGGTACGCCGATCCCGCCAAGACCTTTCGCAAGGGTAATCATGTCAGGCTGGATATCAAACAGTTCGCTGGCAAACATGGTTCCGGTACGACCGATTCCTGTCTGCACTTCGTCGGCAATAAGAATAATATTGTACTCATCACACAGTTTACGCAGACGTTTGAAATATCCGGCAGGAGGAATGATATTGCCGCCATTCCCGAGAATGGGCTCGATGATCATGCAGGCGACTGAGCCGGAACTTGCATATTCTATCGCATCAGATATAGCTTCAACGCATTGATAGGCGCAGTCTCCATTTGAGGATTTGAATGGGCAACGAAAACAGTATGGGGCAGGTACATGGACCGCGTTAGCCACAGCCGAATTGGGGAAGCGTTTCCGCCGGAAGGCATTCCCTGAAATCCCGGTGGCAAATTGGGTCTGCCCATGATGGGATAGATACAGGCTGATGATGTCTGTCGATTCGGTATACTTCTGTGCAATTTTGGTTGCACATTCGTTGGCAGTTGAACCAGTGATATCCCGCATCCATCCGGCATTAATGTCGTTTGGAGCATATTCGATTAAGTGATCAAGTACTTCATTTACGTACGGTTCAGTGAAGGAGGAAGACATATGCGTCAGATTGCCGACTTGTTCCTGAATTTTGCTGACTACATGTGGGTGATTATAGCCCAGTGACAGATTGAATGTTCCCGACACGCCGTCCAGGTATTCAACACCTGAATCGTCAATCAACTTAATCCCTTTTCCGGCTATGAAGCGGTTGTTGGTTAAAGTTTGCATACGATTTCCTCCAATTGTAATGGTGTACTAGCTCGAACGAAGCTCAAAAAATCCCGGATGATGCGGGCATCACCTCCCTTAAGAAACGATGTTTATATTTCCTTGCTATGTTGTGCGAGAGCAGCACGTACTGCATTGTTTTTTACAGTCCATAGATGAGAGACCATCAAAGTAACAAGCAAGATCAGACAGAATCCGGCCAAAATCCAGATCGTATTCACGACAGGACCTGTGCTCATACTCCATCCAGTCACATACTGCAAGATGGCACCTCCAATCCCCCCCGATGCGATCAGGATACTGGTTGTCCGCTCGGTCATGCCGGGAATCAGAACATTTGCATAGACAAGTGCGATACAGAACAGCCCTGACATGAACAGACCGGTTCCGAAGATGAGCACATACGTTGCCCACTGTCCAGTTACAAATACCATAGCGACCGTAAACAAAAGCGTGCCAACCGTACTCCAGATCAGGAAAGGCATATAGTTGACGGATTCGGCTATTTTTCCGGAGAAAAGACGACCGATGATCATCGCAATCCACAGGATGGAGACACTCAGCGATGCAACAGATTCCTGAAGGTGCAGTCGTTCTACGAGAATGGAGGGCAGGAAGTTCATCAATCCCAGTTCCAATCCCATGTAGATGAAAAAGAAGATGACGAAGATTGTCAGCAGACCCAGATGTTTTCTCGAATATTGGGCTTTACCTGCTGCATGTGCCACTGTATTCTCGCCAGCCTGTTCCAGATACAGTGCGGCTGGCCGGGGCATTGTGATCCACAGCAACATGAGAATCAGTGACAACACGGCGACCGTATAAAAAGTAAGATGCCACAGCTCCATCCAGATGAATAAAGCAGCAACAGCCGGGATGAGAAGTGCTCCAAGAGCAAAGAAGACATCCAGCTTGGACATGGCGACCGCCTTCTGATTCTCAGTGAATTCGATCGTGAAAGCACCTACAGAGGGTTCGATGATACCTGAACCGAAACCTACGATAATCGTTAGAAGAAGAACTACAGACCAGGATGGCAGAAAACCGAGTAATATATAGGCGGTTACAATACAGATCAGTGCAAGGGTCAGCATCGCTTTTCTTCCGATACGGGCTGTCAGGGCAGGAGCTGCGATTACACCGACAAGAAATCCAAGAAACTGCAGAAATAACAAAAATCCGCCATCACTGTAACCGCGCTCATAATGTGACAATAAAACAGGGAGAAGTGCACCGAGCACAACGCTGGTTATGCCGATTAACAGATAAAAACCGCAGCTTAGAGCGAATATTCTTTTCAAAAGCCCGCCTCCTAGTTGGATAAAAATTTTATATTATGTAATTAATGTTTATTTCATATATAACTTATACCATAAATGAACAAATGTACATGCTTTTTGTTGTAAAATAATGTTAAATTTTGATGAAGAGAAATATTTCTCGTGCTAAGTTTCATCTAAAACGATTTCGTGTCGAAAGGATAAATATGATCCAATTCATATGACCGTTTAACAGGGTTTGGCATCTGTATTGATCGAGAATAGTAAAACGTGCATATATAAAAAAAGTTCCCTGTCTGAGTAGACGGGAAACGTTCTGATTAACCGTTTTATATGATGATACCTGACTTCCACGTATCGCTATTAAGCAGTCTGTACAAAGAAAATTCCATCGAATGGTGCGTGAGCAGACGCGGGACCCTTTCGCAAAAATAAATAACCATTTGCATCGGGAAGACCCAATATATCCCGATAAGGCTCAGGAAAATCTCCGGAATATATTTGACACACCAGTTGATGTTCCTCTAGCAAATGGTCAATTCCTTTCACACCGTTTGGTAAAGTGGGAGAGAAAAATGAAAATGCAGGGAACGCCTCATCGTCTAACTCCGTTTCAATCAAACATACGCCGCTTAACGGAATGGGTGGAACGGGACATACGGAAGTAAGTGGATGCGAAGATACCGAGACATAAGTGCTTCCGGCAAGAATATTCTCGTTCCATTCCAGCTCATCTCCCGTATAGATTACCTGATCCAGAAAATATTCGGAGGCGGAGTAGGTCGAGAAGACCGAGATATATTTATCTTGTGGTAAAGATGGGATATGGACCTGCTGTGAAAGTGTATTACAATTGATGGAGAACAGATGCAATAAAGGCTGACCATCAGGGTTGAGTGGCCAGTCGGAAACGTATGCAGTGTCTCCACCAATCCACATGCCAGAGTCTTGGTTGGGATCATCGGGGTCAACTGTAAATCGAGTAACTTTGTACATGAGAAACTCCTTCCAGAGTGTATTTGGGCTTTCCTATGTAACGGTGTATGTGTTTTTATATAACCATTCATTGCTTCGTTTCAGTATAAATGAGATGATGTGGAATGAAAATCAGTACAAGGTACTAACTCATTGCACGATGCGAATGAACGTACCAGCACTCTAAGAACCAGTGGCAATACTATAGATGAGAAGTGGTGACATATGCTAATTAACAAATACATAAGTGAAACGGGATTCTGCTCCCGCAGGGAAACGAACCGTTTAATTGCAGCTGGGCGCATAACGATCAATGGCAGGGTATGTGAAAAAGGGGCGGAAATTGAAACTCGCGATGTGGTACTCATTGATGGGAAGGAGATCCCTCGTAATGACAGCGAACCTGTCTATATTGCTTTGAACAAACCCATCGGTATTGTCTGCACAGCAGCAGAACATGTGGAGGGGAACATCATTCAATATATGAATTATCCTTCTCGCATATTTGCGATAGGCAGGCTGGATAAGGCATCTGAGGGGTTGATTTTGCTTACGAATGACGGAGGCATTGTGAACAAGATGATGCGTTCGGAGCATAATCATGATAAAGAATATGTAGTGACAGTAGACAAACCCGTAACCAACGAATTGGTAAAATCCATGTCTGAAGGCGTTGAAATTCTGGACGTAGTGACCAAGCCCTGCGAAGTGTATAGGCAAAGTGAAAATGTATTTCGTATTATTCTGACACAGGGTCTCAACCTGCAAATCCGGAGAATGTGCAAAGCCTTGGGGTACCGAGTCCTCAAGCTGGAGCGTGTGCGAATTATGAATATTACGCTGGATCAACTGGAGCGGGGGCAATGGCGTCATCTGGAGCAAGAGGAACTAGGGATTCTGCTGTCTCAATTAAATGAGATAAAATGAATGACTTCTGCTCATGTCAACGGTGGCCAACCACGATGTCCAGTTATATCAGTGAAAAATGAAGCAAACACTAACCCCTATGCGGATTAGTGTTTTTGTTATTAAGCTTGTGTCCTTTTTGTTCTGAAATGTAAGAGCCAAATAGGGTTAAGAACGCACCGAGTACAATCACCCAGGTTATCTGCTCTTGAAGAATCAGTGCAGATGACACAACAGTAATGACCGGCACAAGATAGATATATATGCTCGTTTGGATAGCTCCGAGAAGATTCATGGCCCGGTTCCAGGTCACGAAACACAACGCGGAGGCACCCAGACCGAGGTAGAGAATATTGGAGAGATTGGTCATGTTCATGAAGCGTCCGAGTTCCCAATGGAATTCAAACAAGAATAGAGCTGGTAGCATGAAGATCAGGCCATAGAAGAACACCTTGCGGGTCGCACCAATGGTGTGATAACGAAGCTCGCCAATTTTTCGCATTAGCACAGAGTAGATCGCCCATACCGCAGGTGCTATGAAAGCAAGCAGATCACCTATCGGATTCAGTTGCAGAATGAAACTGCCGTTCAGTGCGATGAGTAGGATGCCGCTCAAGGCAATCCCGAATCCGATAATGAAGCGGCGAGTTAACTTCTCGCCATCTAAGAAGAAGTGTGCGAGTACAGCAGTGAAGAACGGGGCAATGGAGACAATAACACCCACGTTGGAAGCTGTTGTGTACACCAGAGCTATATTTTCAATAAGAAAATATAACGTCACCCCACATAGTCCTGCTCCGATAAATAACCATTCTTCTCTGAATGAGGCGATCCGCAGTGAACGTGGATAGATCAATAATAGTACCAAATATCCGATCAGGAAACGGAAAAATAGAATTTCCACAGGAGTGAAATCAGTCAACAGAACCTTCGTAGAGACAAAGGTAGTTCCCCAGATCAGTATAGTAAACAAAGCGAGTAAATGTCTGGTAGAGGCTCTAGTGTTTTGATGATCAAGATGACTTGTCATACGATGTTAGTGGTGGTACGTTTCAACTCCGAATCATGATTGAAGATACGTCTATATTGCTTGGGTGTCAGGCCGATCAGTTTTTTGAAAAAATTCGTGAAATGGCTCTGGTCACTGAATCCTGTCTGTGCGGCTACTTCAATCGGAAGCAGACCTTGTTCCAGCAGACGTTTGGCTTGATTAATACGAATCGTCTCCAGATAACGGTAAGGTGATATCCCTTTCTGGCGGGTGAATAAACGCAGCAGGTGGTATTTGCTCATCTCCGTCAAATCGGTTAAATCGTTCAGCGAGATGATCTCCATGTAATGAGATTCTATGTAATCACATATGCGTCTGATCTCCAAGGTAACATCCTGTGTGGAAACAGGCGGTTCAGCATCCGAATAATCTCGCAGCAATTGATCCAGTAGTAAGAGTAACAATTCTTCTTTGCAGAAATCCGATTGCTCCTCTAGAATCATCTGATGCAGCTCGTGCAGGGAACCCACAAGTTCACTTTGGTAGAGAACGGGGGATGTAAACCGTGGCAAGTAAGCTTGTCCAGTAATCTCTCTCGCATACTCTCGCATAACCTCAGGCTGGACATTGATACAGCGATAATCGAGGGTTCTTCCATCCACCTGTTCGCAGGCATGAGGATCATGTGGATTAAAAACAATCATGTCTCCGCTATTCAGAATGTATTCTTCGTTGTTGCAGACGAGGTGTCGCTTGCCTTGTTCAATGAATCCAATGACGTAATAGTCATGAAAATGATTGGGAAACTTCTGCATAATGCCTTCAAATTGATAAGCTTCTAGCTGTAAGTCGGTATCAAATACTACAGTCCGGACTTCCCGTGTCATGATGCACCTTCTTTCTGGTAAGTTAAGATCATTATAGGTTGCAAAGAAGGAATTTTCTTGAACGATATTGCTATTGCTCGAAGTGTTTGAACGGACAGATATCTCTAAAAACAAAATACCCGCAATCCCGGAAGGAAAGCGAGCCCTTTGCTAAGTATAGTTGATTCATGAGTTCAAGCCTATATATATGGGAGAAAAAATGTCTTGAACAATTAGTAATTGTTCTTAGTGTAACGTAGCGAGTGCTTCAGGTGTAAAAGCCTGTATCTCGGATACACGTCCTTCGCGTATTTTGGCAGCCCATGCCGGATCACCAAGGAGTGCACGTCCCACAGCTACCAGATCAAATTCCTGTTGCTCATATCGCTTCATGAGTTCGCCCATACCTGGATGTGTTGCTTTATCTGCTCCTGCTTCAGACTCATCTGGCATACCCACAGAACCAACGGTAATTGTGGTTTGGCCACTCAGTTTTCTTACCCAACCTGCAAATCCAAGATTAGATCCTTCGAACTCGGGCTCCCAGAAGCGTCGTGTCGAGCAGTGGAAGATATCTACACCTGCGTCAACCAACAAGCTGAGGAATTGTCCCAGTTGTTCGGGTGTGTCGAACAGTCTGGCTTGATAATCATTCATCTTCCATTGGGAGATCCGCATCGCAATAGGGAAATCAGGACCTACCGCAGCCCGAACTGCCATTACAAGTTCAACCGCGAATTGAGTTCGTTTCTGAAGGTCACCACCATAGCGGTCCGTTCTCCTATTCGTTGTTTTCCAGAAAAACTGATCGATTAGAAAACCATGTGCACCGTGAAGTTCAATTCCGTCAAAACCAATACTTTGCGCATTGGCTGCTGCATCTGCATAAGCTTGAATCACAGTTGCGATCTCCGCCTCCGTCATTGGCTCACCTACTTGAGTACCTTCCATATCAACTCCCGATGGACTCAGTGAGGCAGCTTCCGGGTGTGGGTTAGATCCTGAAGGACGAACGATTCCCATGTGTAAAATCTGCGGAAAAATCTTGCCGCCCGCTTCATGGACATGTTCGACCACTTCAGCCCAGCCTTGAAGAGCTGCTTCTCCATACATATGAGGGATTCTAGGCTCACTTGATGCAGATGGATGCTCAATGGTCGCACCTTCGGTAATAATGAGTCCAACACCATGCTCGGCACGCCGACGATAATATGCAGCTACATCGGGGCCCGGGATACCATCCGGGGAGAAGGCACGAGCCATGGGGGACATGACGATGCGCGAGGACAGGGTTAACTTTGAAACGGTGTATGGTTGAAACAGAAACTCCGTAGAAATAACGTTATGTTGTTGATCACTCAAACTAAGCACCTCCATTATGTTGCACCTTCAAGCGGGTACGAGTGCAATCTTAACAAGGTCTATAGGCATGCTCAACCAACAATCGGAGCATTTTGTTGCTTAAGCGAAAGACACTGATTATTGTATGGTGTCTGTACACTTACTTTCACTTGTTGAACAAATAACACTTATCTATAATGAAGGAGTCTAGCCAAATATTTTGTGTACAAAGGAGGATTGGGGCATGTCTGGTGTATTGTCTCCAAACTCGAAT
The DNA here is from genome assembly GCF_037965655.1 of Paenibacillus sp. FSL L8-0435. NCBI lineage: Bacteria > Bacillati > Bacillota > Bacilli > Caryophanales > Paenibacillaceae > Paenibacillus > Paenibacillus sp. FSL L8-0435. Next base: position 4,251,954 of record NZ_CP150185.1, on the reverse strand, counting down.
GATCCGCGTGTAATCCGCACGCGTCAATTAATTCTTGATGCGTTTTTAAACCAATTGAATCTTAAAAATTTCAACAGCATTACGATTCAAAACATTACGGAACAAGCCACAATTAACAGGGCTACATTCTACGCCCATTTTCAGGATAAATATGCATTGCTTGAAGCCTTGTTATCGGATGCTTTTATGGAATATGTAACGAAAAGGGTAGACCCGGATGCCCGGTTATCAGCCGAAACCATACAGCAGCTTATATTTTCATTATGTGATTATCACGTCTCAAGTAATGGATGCATCAAAAAATATGAGACAGTTGCGCCAATTATTGAAGAAAACATCAAGACACAGCTGGAGCAATTCCTTCTTGAATTAATGAGCAAAGTAGCGGGAGATGTAGATCCCAAAACACTGAAAATTACTGCAACCATGCTGAGCTGGTCGATCTATGGGATGACATATCGATGGAATATTGAAGGAGGGCAGGAATCCCCGGCTGAATTAGCCAACAGAGTCGTACCCTATATGATGGGCGGATTGGAATTGTTGAATTAACTTCATTTAACGAAATTGCATGACTATTCGAATGGACAGGGGAGGAATAACAAGATGTTTGAACATTTGGTTGTTTTTAAATTTAACGATAAAACCACGTTAGCCAAACAGCAGGAATTGGTGGATCAATTACTCGCGTTACAGGAACAAATCCCGGGGATTGTCGGGCTGACCGCAGGAATTAATGCAACGGAAGAAACGGACCGTATTCAAGGTTACACGATTGGATTGAGAGTGACGTTTGAAGATCAGGAGGCATTGCGCGCTTATGGTCCACATCCTGCTCATCAGGCATTTGTAGCTTCCCTCGATGGTTGGGTGGAAGATGTAATTGTAGTTGATTATGCTATTTAAAGGCGCGAAATCAGAGGTTTAACGAATATAGGAGTTGAGGATCCCCATGTGTTTAATTTTATTTGCTTATAACATGCATCCAAAGTATCCGCTTATATTGGGATCAAATAGGGATGAATTCTATCACAGACCTACGGCTCAAGCACACTATTGGGAAGACCATCCTCATATATTGGCTGGCCGGGATTTGTCGAAAATGGGAACCTGGATGGGCGTAACCAAAGGTGGGCGTCTGGCTGCTGTTACGAATTATCGTGATCCAAATGAAGATATACATGCCAAGGGCTCAAGAGGAGATCTGGTTGCTGATTTTTTAAAGGGAACGTCCACACCTGAGCAATATATACAACACGCGGAGAGAAGTCGCAATGATTATCCTGGCTACAATTTGTTAGTAGGTGATCCTGACGACCTCTATTATTATTCTAATGTGGGTAATGTTGTGATGAAGTTGAAACCTGGAATATACGGGATTAGTAATCACTTGATTAATACAGATTGGCCCAAGGTGAAACGTGGGAAAGAAGGACTGGAGAAAATCATCCAAGGGGAGGACGAAGCAACCCTGACAGAACAAATATTAGGTTTGCTGCAAATGGCAGACCCTTCAGTGGATGAGCTTTTACCCCATACAAGTGTTCCATTGGAATGGGAACGTTTGCTTTCTCCCATCTTTGTTAGAAGTGAGAAATTCGACTATGGGACCAGAGCTTCATCCGTTGTTCTGATGAACAGAGAAGAAGTGTTTTTTACGGAGAGGGTTCACCAGAACGGAGAGGTAATGGAGCAACGTTTTAACATCAAGCCTCTTAACACGACAAGCTGAGAATATGAAAGAAATGATGTTCTGACATTATGCATTAACATGAATTTACATGAATCACTGAAGTTATATCCAAAGTTCATGTTTCATTGCTTCTGAGTGTAAAGAATTATTTAAATTTTCCACGTCAACTAATATAACACGATATAAACGGTCTGAGAGTACCTTTTGTATAACACGCCCAATTTTAGTTGGACTCTTTATCTCTTATCACAATTCTATGTTATGAATCATGGAACTTCCCTGAATAGTTTATATAATGTGAATCAACATAACATGATTTTGCAGCGGTTCTGTTGATTCTAATTTCAGGGGGGCAACTTGGGAATGAAAGAAACCAAAAAGATGAGAGTTTTTTCACTGGGTATTCAGCACGTACTCGCGATGTATGCGGGAGCAATTCTGGTGCCTTTGCTTGTGGGCAGAGCATTAAATCTGACTGCAGAGCAGTTGGCGTATCTGGTATCCATTGATCTGTTAACGTGTGGGATTGCAACATGGCTTCAGGCTCGAAAAGGGAAGTACTTGGGTATTGGTTTACCAGCGGTGCTCGGAAGTTCTTTTGTAGCGGTGACACCGATGATTGCGATTGGATCGCAGTACGGAATTCCCGCCATTTATGGGTCTATCATCGCAGCCGGGTTATTTATCGTCATCTTTGCCGTATTTTTTAGCAAAATCGTCAAATTGTTTCCGCCAGTTGTGATCGGTACAGTGGTAACCATTATCGGTCTTGCGCTAATCCCAACCGGCATTAAAAACATGGCGGGTGGAGCAAACAGCGAGAATTTCGGAAGTTTGGACAATTTGGCGCTTTCATTTGGTGTATTACTGTTCATTCTAATCCTGAATCGATATGCTCGTGGTTTTGTTAAATCCCTGGCTGTTCTCCTTGGTATTATTGTGGGAACCCTCATCGCAGCTATCATGGGAAAAGTGAATTTTGCCTCTGTACAGGAAGCCTCCTGGTTCCATTTGCCTCAACCCTTTTACTTTGGATGGCCTACCTTCGAAATCGGCCCAATCATTACAATGATTATTGTAGGTACGGTGGTTATCATCGAATCAACAGGTGTATTTATGGCTTTGAGCAAAATCTGTGATCAACCAATCAACGAAAAAGATCTGGCACGGGGATATCGCGCAGAAGGTCTCGCGTTTGTTCTAGGTGGCATATTCAATGCCTTTCCATACAATACATTTGCTCAGAATGTCGGTTTGGTTCAGCTCTCCAAGGTGAAAACGACCAATGTGGTGGTTGCAGCCGGAGGTATTCTAATCTTTCTGGGACTCATTCCGAAGGTAGCTGCTTTTGCAACCATTATTCCAAGTGCTGTCCTCGGAGGAGCGACTGTTGTCCTGTTTGGAATGGTCGTCTCATCCGGGATCAAAATGCTACAAAACGTCGACTTTGGCAAACAATCCAATCTATTGATCGTGGCTTGCTCCGTTTCACTTGGGCTCGGCGTTACTGCTGTACCCGACCTGTTTGCCCAGCTTCCTCAAAGTATTCGGATTATTGTTAGCGATGGTATTATCACGGGAAGCCTGTCAGCGATCCTGCTTAATGTCTTCTTTAACCTTGCTTTGAAAAAAGAGAGCTTGCCAGTACAGCCTGTACAGGCTCAAGAAGCACACACGTAATCTTTGTAATAACAGATGTGTCATCTGGTAGTAAGAGGAATAGATCCAAGAGGGTTTTCTGGGAAGTGGAGTGAAAGACACTGATTCCACTTGGCAAAGAAATCTCTTGGATTTTTTTGTGCTTACGATTCATGAGGAATGCAAAAGGCATGCAAATATGCTAAAGTTTCATCAAGAACATTTTAGATGTTCGTTTAAGTCAACAACATCTTACATTGAATTTCCATGCGACTACATAAATGAGCATTGGTTCACAAGGCTACAATATAACCAAGGGATATCCCTGGGGTACAGAAAAGGAGTTGTGATCACCATGCAACAAGAAACATTGAACAAAGGGTGGAACTTGGAGAATAGTTATGCGAAGTTACCGCAACCCTTTTTTACAAGTCAGGGCGCAGTGCCTGTTGAATCACCAAAGCTGATCATTTTCAATCGACTGCTTGCATCCAGCCTAGGACTGGATGTGGAGTCTCTTGACAGTGATGAAGGAGCGCAAATTTTTGCAGGTAATTCGATTCCGGAAGGAGCCGAGCCTTTGGCTCAGGCCTATGCAGGACATCAATTTGGCAATTTTAACATGCTTGGAGATGGACGTGCTTTGCTGCTGGGTGAACAGATTACGCCACAGGGCGAGCGAGTGGATATCCAGCTCAAAGGATCAGGAAGAACACCCTACTCCCGTGGGGGAGATGGACGTGCTGCTGTAGGGCCCATGTTGCGTGAGTATATTATTAGTGAAGCGATGTATGCACTGGGTATTCCAACGACACGCAGTCTGGCGGTGGTATCAACAGGAGAAAACATTATCCGTGAAACAGAGCGGCCGGGTGCCATTTTAACCCGGGTGGCTTCCAGTCATATCCGGGTAGCAACCTTCCAGTATGCAGCCAGATGGGGATCTATCGACGATCTTCGGGCGTTGGCTGATTATACGTTGCATCGACATTTTCCTGATGTTGCCCAAGCTGAGAATCGCTATCTTTTGCTCCTTCAGGAAGTAATTAAACGGCAGGCGGCACTCATTGCCCAATGGCAGCGTGTTGGTTTCATTCATGGCGTGATGAACACGGATAACATGGCGATCAGTGGTGAGACCATCGATTATGGTCCGTGCGCCTTTATGGATGCTTACAATCCTTCAACCGTATTTAGCTCCATTGACAGGCAAGGTCGCTATGCTTATGGTAATCAACCGTATATTGCGGGGTGGAATTTGGCTCGTTTTGCCGAGACGCTTCTGCCGTTGCTGCATGAAGATGAAGAACAGGCCGTGCAACTCGCTCAGGATGCTATCGCACAATTTTCTGAATTGTACCATCATCATTGGCTCAAGGGAATGCGTGCCAAACTGGGCTTGTTGGATGAAGAGGCCGAAGATGAAGCGTTGATCAAGGAGCTTCTTGAACTCATGGAGAAGCATAGTGCAGATTACACCAATACGTTCCTGGCATTGACCTTTGATAGGTTGGAAGGGACAGCTTTGTTTGGCACGCCAGAATTTGCTGAATGGAATGAGCGGTGGCAAGCAAGATTGGACAGACAGCAAAGGGAGAAGGAAGTCTCTCGGGAGTTGATGAGAACGAACAATCCAGCCGTCATTCCCCGCAATCATCGGGTTGAGGAAGCCCTTGAGCAAGCGGAGAACCACGGAGATCTTAGCGTGATGCAGAAGCTTTTGGCAGTTCTTTCAGATCCGTTTGCGCACTCACCTGAGCAGGCTGAATATGCCGAACTACCTGCACAATGCAATACTTCGTATCAGACTTTTTGTGGGACCTGATTGAACAGTATGGAATGAAGAGGCTGCCTTGGGCAGCTTTTTCATTTTTTCATTCTGTCATCGACGTTACTTTATAGAGGCAGGTGCATTCATGTCCAACATGTTAAGCAAAGAACAATTGGCAGACATCCTTTTACAGCTTTTAGAGCGTACATCGTTCCCTAGGGAACAGATGCAGAACTATGTTAACCGCTTGTTTGAGAGCTTTAAATGGGATGGGGTGCCTTATGTAGAGGCTGAAGAAGATGCGTATATCGTTCGAATATACGAACGTGGTCTCGTTTCATTGGAGAAACGGGTGAAACAGCCGGATGGAGTCATCTATTGGTTGCTGGAAGATATTATTTTCACCGCGACGCATGTAGGGTTGTTGGAAAGACATGGCGTGGATAATAAAGAGACGCATTTGAACTACACAAATGAAGTGATGAAGGACCTGAACAGGGGTGTTCTGGAAGCCTTCCAGCAGATCGGTGATCCGTATTTACATTGGCATCAGACGGGTAAACGACAGGAGTTAGAGAGCATGCATAAAGAAAAGTGAGGTGTGTTACATGAGCGAGCAAGATATTAATGATGTATGGTATGACTTTGCTGTGTTATTTGTCGAAAAAAAGAATGAATCTGAACAGGGCTTGGCATCGTTGACTTCGAACGAGCAGGACATTGCAGCTTTATGGCTGTTAGAGGCGGATGTCTTTAATGGCGGTTTTATACAGTTTTTCTGCAACTGGGGGGAAGAGGTATACCGTTACGCGTTGCGGGCATTACATATCATTGGTGCGACTCAAGTCGTGGAGATTATAACGTCAGCATATGGCTGCATTGAGCACTTGAAAGAGGATGAAAGGCTTACTGAACTATGGGATATACCTAAATTCCTGACAAAGGAACAAGAGCAGCAGTTAGATGCGTTAGATCTGCAGTTTTGGAACAATGAGGATCAGGTCGCGGAGAAAGCGTATGGTTATTATCACGGAAAATTGAACATGATGATTATATAATCTGGTTTCAACTGTGCATCCGTGGTTCAGTTCAAAGATTGTATACTTGGTCTTGCAATGACTGAAACGTTCGGCTATACTTGCTATAAATTGAATACATGAATCACGTTGATAGAGCGCAGTAGCGGCTTTGTCCCTGTTACAGAAAGTCAGGGGTTGATGGAACCTGATACATACAAGGGCTGCGAATTACACTCTGGAGTACTTGGGTAATGCCAAGCGGATGGGCAAACGATATATTGCCAAAAGTGGTATGGATAACGTGTTAAGCTCACGTGTTGTCCATGCAATTTGGGTGGTACCACGGTTATGATAATCGTCCCTGTGTCTAATGAAGACAAGGAGGCGATTTTTTTGTGTCCAAAAAAGCCGTTCCAGCGTGTAATTTCGTATTTTAACGTAGATCATGACTGAATCTTGAGGATAGAAAAGGGGTTATACACATGAATATTATTGATGAACTACAGTGGCGTGACGCCATTAACCAGCAGACAGATGCAGAGGGACTGCGTGAGTTGACCGAAACCAAATCAATCTCATTGTACTGCGGCGTTGACCCTACGGGGGACAGCATGCATATCGGACATCTCATTCCATTCATGATGCTGAAACGTTTTCAACTGGCAGGACACCGTCCAGTCATTCTGATTGGTGGAGCTACAGGAACGATTGGTGATCCAAGTGGTCGGCAGGCTGAGCGTTCTTTGCAAACGATGGAGCAAGTGCAGGAGAATGTGGATGCACTGACAGCGCAGATGAAGAAGTTGTTCGTAACAGACGGTGATAATCAGGTTCGCATGGTGAACAACTACGATTGGACACACAAAATCAATGTGATTGAATTCTTGCGTGACTACGGCAAAAACTTTAACCTTAACACAATGTTGGCTAAGGATGTGGTTGCGAGCAGATTGGAAGGCGGAATCTCGTTCACCGAGTTTTCCTACCAGATCCTTCAATCACTCGACTACCTGCACCTGTTCCAGAACGAAGATGTACAGCTTCAAATCGGTGGTTCGGATCAATGGGGTAACATCACAAGTGGTCTTGATCTGATTCGTAAAAAAGAAGGATCTGAAGCGAAGGCGTACGGTCTGACCATTCCACTCATGCTCAAATCCGACGGTACCAAATTTGGTAAAACAGCTGGCGGCGCAATCTGGCTTGACCCGAACAAAACAACACCATTTGAGTTCTACCAGTTCTGGGCGAATACAGATGACCGTGATGTCATTAAATACTTGAAATACTTTACTTTCCTCAGCAAAGAACAAATCGAAGCTTTGGCTGAAAAGGTAGAGACAGAGCCGCACAGACGTGAAGCACAGAAAGCACTCGCGGAAGAAATGACAAAATTCGTTCACGGCGAAGAAATGCTCGAACAGGCTAAGCGTATTACAGCGGCGCTGTTCAGTGGTGATATCCGTTCCCTGACAGCAGATGAAATCGAGCAGGGTTTCAAGGAAATGCCAACATTCGAAACGGACGGGGAAGCGAAAAATATCGTCGACTGGCTCGTAGATCTGGGGTTGGAGCCATCCAAACGCCAGGCGCGTGAGGATGTCACTAAAGGCGCGATCTCCATGAACGGTGAGAAAATCACGGAGCTTGAATTCACAGTGTCGGCAGAGCATGCCATTGGCGGTAAATTCATCATTATCCGTAAAGGTAAGAAGAACTACAGCCTGGTTAAACTTCAATCGTAGTTTCCAAGAATTAGAACGTAACACAGAGACGTATAGAGACTACAATAGACGCACAAATAGAGCTACAAATACAGAAACAAAAAGACCGCCTTCCATCTCTGTCAGGCGACAGAGGGGAGGCGGCCTTTCGTATATCAGGCCAGTGAGTGACCTATCTTATTGATTAACGATCGCTGTGATTTCTTCATCCAGATCAAGTCGTACATTCTCACGGTACGCCCGGATGTTGTATTCACTGTGCAGGTAACGAAGAATCGCTTCAATCATATTGGACTCCACCAGATATTGACTACGGCCTTGAATCCAAACTTCAGCGGAATAACCTGTATCTTCTTCCCAACTCAGTTCTACATTCACATCGGTTGGACGTACACCTTTACGTTCTGCCATATGAATACAGATTGCATTCACAATTTCATCCATGCTCAGAACCATAGAGATTAGTACCGTCCATTTCTGTTATGGTCATCATCACGATCATTGCGACGGTCATAACGACCATCCGCTGCAGGTTTGCGACGATTGGAGATGGCTCTGAAGAGTGCCATAGCCAGCATAACAATCAACATAATTGCTGCAACGTTCACGAGCAATCCAAGGATGTTACCCAGAGCGCCCATGCCACCGAACAATCCGCCAAACATCATACCAGCAAGACCACCAAGCATCATGCCTTTCATGAATCCGCCGCCACCGCCGAAGAATCCGCCACGGTTCGTTGTAGCTGCTCCATTGCTGGAATTGTTATTCGTATTCGATTTGCTTACATTGCTGTCGGATTTCTTAGGTGTATTGCTATAACTTTTTGTACCGGATTTGAATCCGCCACCGCGTCTTGCATCTGCAGAATCCGGATTCGCTACTCCCACTGTTGCGAACAATAATGTAAAGGCCATAAATACCATCATTAGATGTTTAACTCCGAATTTTTTCTTCATTGTAAAGATCGTAACCCCCCGATTAATTTGTTTGAATCGCCCAAAAATGGACCTTACTCATGTAATACGGTCAACTTGCAGCAACGTTTCAAATTTTATTAAATTTCTGAAACGCTTGGACTTGGGTCTTGAATTGCAGCTTGGCCATCAAGCAATTGGGTAACCCAATGACACCATTCCAGGCCTGTTTGTGCGTGCATCAACCCTTTTTGTACCAGGATGTAGCTTCCAAAGTCTCGGTTGCCTACACGAAGATTATCCTGAGGTATACGTGACTTCAGATCCTCGAAATAACGTATGCGTTCCATAAACCAGCTTTTACGCTCGTTAAGAATGCGTCTCATGCTTCCGTCTTCCGCTATGCCAACACACAAAATACGCAAATTAAATTCATCGCGTGTAACAGGTGCGGTAACAGGAGTAATCATCCATTCCAAGAGCTTTTCAATGCCTTTTTCCGTAACTGCGTACATTTTCTTGTCCGGTTTGTCAGACTGTTGTACCCAGCGGGAGGCCAATAACTCATCGTTTTCCATCTTGGACAGGAGTGGGTAGATCTGGCTGTGTTTCGCCTGCCAATGTGGCTGGATTTTCAGCATCAGATCATAGCCCGATGACTCCTCGCGGGTGAGCAGCCCGAGCAATCCGTAGGAAAGTATGTTCATGCACATGTCTCCTTAATATTAGGGCTAGGTCAGAGAGAACAATCGTTTTTACTTTCTTTGACCGCTTTCATAAAAAGTGTACACTGAAACTGTATGGTTTGACAACCTGACAGAACAACTGCCTTAATTTAGACAAAAAAAGTGCGAACCATAAGGTCCGCACTCCAAACCATTTAGAGAGATGCCTGTTGTCCATACCCCTCAGCGACAAGATCAAGCTCACCTGTGGCAGAATCGATAACCATGCCGTGGACGGGTACATTGGGAGGAAGTAATGGATGCTTTTTGATCACTTCCACAGTATGTTTTACCCCTTCTTCAACGCTGTCAAACCCACGCAACCATTTTTGTAAACGGATGCCCGAATTCTCCAGAGTAGTCATGACTTCTTCCGATACACCACGCTCTACCATATGTCCAATCATGGTCTCAGCGTGAAGGGAAGCCATACCACATTCCGTATGTCCCACTACCAGGACTTCATCTGCACCCAATTCATAGATGGCGACAAGTACACTACGCATTACACTCCCGAAAGGCTGAGAGATAATTGCGCCTGCGTTTTTGATGATTTTCACATCGCCGTTTTTCAAGTTCATAGCCTTGGGCAGCAATTCCACCAGACGTGTATCCATACAAGTGATGATAACCATCTTTTTGGTTGGAAACTTGCCAGCCGTATACTTTTCGTATTCTTTGGTCTCGACAAATGATTTGTTGTAAGTCAAAATCTCTTGAATGTTGTTCATGTCCATTGCCTCCTGTTATCCAATACGACGAGCACGGCCACTTGCATATGATGCAGCTTGTCCTACGCGCCTTTGCTTTAATAGTATTTCACGGTCAGCAGATGGCATTACTCCAACCCTTTAGAGGTTGTTCAAAAAGTCCACTTTTGATTACGAATCATGCCTGAGGGCATCATCAGCATCGAAGTTGAACGCCATTTCTATCTTCTCGGTAATGAAAATCAGACTTTTTGAACACGTATCTTAAGGAGAATAATGCAATTTTCATCTGTTAAAAGTTGATTATACGCAATGCAAAAAGTATCATCAATAGGGTATAACATTTTTTTTGAAGAGGTGAACGATAACAATGGATAAACAAACACAGGAACATTTGGAATCCTTCCGTAATCTGGCTCGTAAAATTAAGAGCTATCATGAAGCCATTGGTTTGCTTCACTGGGATCTGCGCACAGGTGCGCCGAAAAAAGGCGTTCCGACTCGTTCGGAGACGCTGGGTATGTTGTCCACCGAAGCATTCAAGTTGCAAACCTCGGCTGACATGAAGACTTACCTGGATGCATTAACGACTCCAGCGGTATTGGAACAGCTCGAAGATATAGATCGTCGTCTGGTTGAAGATTGCAAGAAAGAATATGATCGCAGTCAATCCGTACCACCGGAAAAAGTACAAGCATATACCGTGCTCACGGCCAAGTCCGAAACCGCATGGGAAGATGCCAAGCATAACAGTGATTTTGCAGGGTTCTCCCCATATCTGACAGATATCGTTAAGCTCAAACAGGAGTTTATTGATTATTGGGGTGTGAAGGATACACGTTATGATACGTTGCTTGATATGTATGAACCGGATCTGACGGTTGAGAAAGTGGACGCTGTGTTCGCTCGCCTCAAAGCACGTTTGGTGCCTCTGCAAGAGAAGATTAATGCTTCAGAAAACAAGCCAAATACAGCGTTCCTGAATCAGTTGTTTGACACCGAACAGCAGGAAAAATTCAGTCTGTTCATCTTGGAACAAATGGGCTATGACTTTGAAGCTGGACGATTGGACGAGAGTGTTCATCCTTTTGCAACGGGCCTTAACCCGGGTGATGTGCGGATCACAACACATTATCTGCAAGATGATGTAGCAAGCGCAGTCTTCAGTTCACTGCATGAGGGCGGACATGCCCTGTACGAGCAAAATATTGATGACAGTCTGGCGGGTACCCTTCTTGCCGAAGGAACGTCCATGGGGATTCATGAGTCCCAGTCCCGTCTTTGGGAAAATATGATTGGTCGCAGCCTACCATTCTGGACACGTTATTACAAAGATTTGCAGCAGCATTTCCCGCAACTGAGCGAGGTTGAACTGGAAGATTTCTATCGTGCAATCAACCGGGTGGAGAGTTCACTCATTCGGATTGAAGCGGATGAACTGACCTATAACCTGCATATTATTATCCGATATGAGATTGAGAAAATGTTATTCAACGATGGTCTGGAAGTGAAAGACCTGCCGGAGACCTGGAATGCAAAATACAAGGAATACCTCGGTATTATGCCAACGAATGATGGAGACGGCGTTCTTCAGGATGTTCACTGGTCTGGTGGTGACTTTGGTTACTTTGCTTCGTATTCTCTGGGTAATATGTATGCAGCTCAAATTCTACATACATTGCGCAAGGAAATGCCGGAATTTGATACCTTCATTGCCGAAGGTAATCTGATTCCAATTAAGGAATGGCTTACAGACAAGATCTATCGGTATGGTAGAAGTCGCACACCTTCCGAATTGATTGTTGCCGTAACGGGTGAAGAATTGAACCCGGATTATCTGGCCGATTATCTGGAAGCCAAATACGCCGAGATTTACAAGCTGTAGGTATCCCATATATACCATATTGAATAACATTTCGAAGAGCTGAAGAGTCGGGCATTATTGCCCGGCTCTTTTTTGCATTTAAGTTCTTAACCTTTTGTTGGGCATCGGCATATCCATAATAGAGAGAAACTGCTGAAACCAGTGAAGGAGGGAAACAACATGAAATACACGCCATGGTTCGTCCGGGGCATCGTTATTCTGCTGATTATCATTGTGGCACTCACCAGCTGTAATAAGGAAGAGAATGAAGCCAAGATTACGATTGGCGAAGTGACTCGTTCGGTATTTTACGCACCGGAGTATGTCGCTGTGGCTCAAGGTTTTTTTGAAGAGCAGGGACTTGAGGTGGATATTCAAACGACTGCTGGTGGTGACAAAACGATGGCGGCATTACTCGCAGGTTCGGTGGATATCGCACTGGTAGGGGCGGAGACGTCCATATATGTCTATCAGCAGGGAGCGGAAGATCCGGTCATTAACTTTGCCCAGCTCACCCAGACGGATGGTACATTTCTGTTCGCTCGTAACACAGAAGATAGCTTCGATTGGGAGCAACTGAGGGATTCCACATTTCTCGGTCAACGCAAAGGCGGCATGCCGCAAATGGCAGGGGAGTTCGCACTGAACAAACATGGCATTGATCCGCAAAGTGATCTGGAGCTGATTCAAAATGTGGACTTTGCCAACATTGCGTCTGCTTTTGCCTCAGGCACGGGTGATTATGTTCAACTGTTTGAACCCCAGGCATCTATCTTTGAACAAGAAGGTCGGGGCAAGGTTGTTGCATCTTTTGGCACAGAAGGTGGTCTTCTGCCTTATACCGTCTTCATGACGAAACAGAGTTATCTTAACGACAATAAGGATATCGTACAGAAGTTTACGAATGGTCTACACAAAGCGCAGGCATGGGTGGATTCCCATACGGCTGAAGAGATCGCTGAAGTCATTTCTCCTTTTTTCAAAGACATCGATCCAGCCATTTTGGTAAGCAGTGTGAACCGTTATAGGGAACAGGGCAGCTATGCAACGGATCCAATCATTGATGAGGAAGAGTGGAACAATCTGCTTGATGTCATGAGTGCCGCCGGAGAGTTGAAAGAACGCGTGGATTTGAATGCCATTGTGGATAATGCCTATGCGGAAGAAGCTACGAAATCAAAGTAATGGGGTATTCAGGAAAGGAAGTGAGCAGAATGCCTGAATCCGAAAGTGTGATCCGACTGGAGGGGATCTCTCAAGTATACGTCAGCGAGCGGGAAGCTTCCTTGGTGATTGAGGACTTGAGTCTGGAGATCCAAAAAGGAGAGTTCGTCAGTCTGGTTGGACCGAGTGGATGCGGTAAAACGACATTGTTGTCGATCATTGCCGGTCTGCTCACACCCACCCGAGGAGAGGTTAAGGTTAAAGGCAAACTTGTTGGCGGCCCCTCAGCACAGATTGGTTATATGCTTCAACAGGACTATCTGTTTCCATGGCGGACCATTCTGGATAATGCTTTGATCGGTCTTGAACTAACAGGCAGACTGGATGAACGGAGCCGTGAGCGTGTACGGGAACTGCTGGTAAGTATGGGGTTGGCCGGAACGGAGAATCAGTACCCTTCAGAGCTTTCAGGAGGCATGAGACAGCGAGTAGCCCTGGTGCGCACGCTGGCAACCGACCCAGGGATTTTATTGTTGGATGAACCATTCTCAGCACTTGATTATCAAACCAAGCTGCAATTGGAGGATCTGGTCTCGGACACGTTAAAACAGTTTGGCAAAACATCCGTTCTCGTCACCCATGATTTGTCTGAAGCCATTGCGGTCAGTGACCGCGTCATTGTGCTTGATCGCAATCCCGGCCGCATCCGTCGTGAGTTTATCATCCCCGATGGAATTCGGAAGGCTCAGCCGTTTCATGCCAGGGAACAAGAAGGATTCAATGCGTTGTTTCAGGCGTTATGGAGTGAACTGGATCAGCCCGGGGGAGGTGAGGAAGACGCGTGAATCCAATGAATCCGAAGCAGGAAAAGCGTGACGAATGGATGGGGCAGCTGCATCGGAATCATATTCAGCAGGTGGCCAGATGGCGACATCAAGTGCTTGCCGTACAATTATCTATGTTAGTATGTATGTTTTTGCTATGGGAAGTGGCAGGCAGACTTCGCTGGATTGATGTACTGTTATTCAGTTATCCGAGTAAGGTTTTTGCCCAGATTGGCAAGGACATCGCTAGTGGCGAGTTGTGGGCACATGTTGGGGTAACCGTAGGGGAAACGGCAGTTGGTTTTTTGCTGGGAACACTGGTGGGAACCTTGCTTGCGGTTTTAATTTGGTGGTCTCCTTTTTTGTCCAAAGTGTTGGACCCCTATATGGTTGTGTTCAACAGTATGCCAAAGGTAGCACTTGGCCCGATCTTTATTGTGATGTTCGGCGCGGGTTTTACAGCCATTGTTATGACCACATTGTCCATCACGGTCATTATCACGACATTGGTCGTGTATAACAGCTTCAATGAAGTGGATCCCAATTATATTAAAGTCATTCGTACGTTTGGTGGAGACCGTTCCGAGATTTTTACGAAAGTTGTATTACCTGCTTCTTTTCCGGCGATTGTATCCACCTTGAAAGTGAACGTTGGCATGGCTTGGGTGGGTGTAATTGTGGGTGAGTTTCTGGTCGCAAAACAAGGGCTCGGTTATCTGATTATCTACGGATTCCAGGTATTCAACTTCACGCTTGTATTATCAAGTCTGTTAATTATTGCTGCTGTTGCAACAGCCATGTACCAACTTGTTGTCTATGCAGAACGCAAAATGCTGGCTGGCCGCAGGTGATTCGTAGTGTTTTACTCGTAATGTGACCGGGTATGATATGTATACAATTTCACAAGGGGTGTCACGTTGCCCGATACCGTAAAATCAAGTACCATATTTAGTATGATTATTCCGCGCAGATCCGGAATGAATGCGATGATTGGAGAAGAGGGCCTTGAGGTTCTGTCGCAACGATCTAACTTGCCAGCGTCCCTCATTCGGGGCGTGTTGCTGTGACCGGCATGCATGCGCATGTCGGTTGATGTCGTCTAGTTTACTTTTGGATGAGACATACTAGTCATGATAATGAAAGAGGCGACGAGCTGGCTAAGAATTTTTTTGCAGCTTAGAGGAGATGGAATATTAAATGGGTTTTAGGGTAATTAAAACTGCAATCGCCGCATTAATGGCTGTATTGATTGCAGACTGGTGTCGCTTGCCGGGACCAACATCAGCGGGATTGCTTGCCATTCTTGGCGTGGATGTAACGAGAAAACGAAGTATTCGCACCATATCGGCGCGGTTCTTTGCTTCCGTAGTTGGACTTTTATTTGCAAGTGTACTTTTTCACTTTCTAGGCTTCCATTATTGGGTGCTGGGGGTATACATATTGATCGCATTCCCGGCTATTGTCCGGGTAGGCTTCAAAGAAGGTATTGTTACAGGTTCTGTTGTGGTGTTTCGGGTGTTCGGCGGCGGGGAGATGGACGTGCATGTCGTCCTTGTACAAATTGCTTTGCTGTTAATTGGCCTTGGTTCCGCAATGGCGGTTAACCTGGCCTATATGCCGGCAGCAGATCCACAGATGCTGCGCATTCGGAAACGAATCGATGAACTCTTCTCGAAGATTTTCAAGGAATTTGCGGCCACGCTGCGTAATCCCAATGAAGCATGGGCGGGGAGAGAGCTGATTGAAGCAGATCAAGCGATTCTGGGCGGTATTGATGCTGCCAAGCGGTCTCTGGAGAATCAGGTGATTCATCCGAATGAGGAATGGAGTGTCTACTTCTATATGCGCAAAACGCAGCTGGACTCCATCCAGCACATGATGCATCTGGTGTCCCAGATCTATCAGAAGATGCCACATGCGGAAATGGTATCGGAGCTGTTCGATCAGCTTAGTCAGGATGTACTTACTGAATCTTACACCGGACGAACTGAAAAACTTCTTGCGGATGTGCAAGAAGAATTCAAACGTATGGAGCTGCCGGATACAAGGGAAGAATTCGAGATTCGTTCTGCAATTCTCCAGCTGTGCCGTGAACTCGCGCTGTATCTGAAAGTCGCGAAGAAGGACAAAGCGCCGTCCCCAATCTCGGACCGGTCCCAATCTACAAACGAATAATAGAAAATAGTTGTCACCCTAGACGAATGCCCTGCATACACTTGTAGTGAATGATTGTATGGAGGAGGTTTAAAGATGTCATTGAGTCATAAACATCAATGTAGAGAGATTATCACGAAGGCGATCTGCGGCAAAGGTCGTAAGTTCTCTACCGTAACACATACCGTGACTCCGCCAAATGGTCCGACAAGTATTTTGGGGGCTTGGATTATCAACCACCAATATGAAGCCGTATCAGCGGGTGACGGAATTGAAGTTATTGGTACTTACGATATCAACATTTGGTATTCCTACGACAAAAATTCTCAGACGGATGTAGCCAAAGAAACGGTCTCGTATGTAGAACATGTGCCTTTGTCCTATCTGGACCCGAAACACCGGACTTCCACAGTAGAGGTATCTGCGGATGCAACGCAGGAACCTAGCTGTGTGGAAGCCACAGTATCAGCAGGTGGAAGCAGTGTAATTATCCGGGTAGAACGGGAATTCGCTGTGGAACTCGTTGCCGAGACTAAAGTTTGTGTGAAGGTCTGCACAGATGGATGCGGTGATTACGAAGACAAGGACTATGACTTTGGCAGTGCCGATGGAGATTATGACGATCTCGATCCCGATCTGCTCGACGATGAGCTGTGAGTTTGACGCCTGTATTTGATAACCTAAGGTATCATATGCGCCAGAAGGCACGGTGAAGAGGGCGTAAGCCCTCTTTCTTCTTAAATATTGAAAAATGGGTGGTAACGAGCCTCGCAATGTGCCTGGAATACCTTTCACGGGAAGGCTCCGCATTGCGGGGTTATTTTTATTTTAGTTGCATGATCCGGGAGGGGGGACGTGATGAATGTGATGGAACAAGCGGAGGAAGCGCTGCGCCGATATGAAAGGATGACTGCCGGAGAACGTGCAGAACGGCTGAAACAGGCAGGCATTGAAGTACTGTCACTGCACGATCGGCGCAAACGTGAACCAGGCTTGCGTGTACGCTATGACGTAGAGATAAGTTGTCTGCAGGCAATCCGGATCAAGCGCAAGGATACTAGTGGCATGGGAGGGGCACAGGAAACTCTGTTGGAGCGTGAAGCGAGTTCAACCTTGTTCAAGCGCATAGAACGACTTGCGATCAAAACGCTGTATACGCTAGGACTGGATCATGGAGCTGTTCGAATGGAATCTTCAGAGAATGGCGGATGTGCAGTGATTTCGATCGACTCGTGTCCCTGGAAAGGGGTGACCAACCTTGCTGCTACCTATAGGGAAAGCTGGAAGCAGCATCAGGAACTGCTGGATGAGGAGGCGAATCACAGACCCACTCCGATACTCGGCATGGACCCGGAGTTTCTTCTGGTGCAGATGCCGGAATCCAAAATCGTACCCGCCTCCAAATTTCTTGAACGTACAGGAATGGCAGGCTGTGATTCCGTGACGATTGGTGGACGGCGCATATATCCGGTTGCCGAACTGAGACCGGCTCCCAGCTCCGAACCACGAGAACTGCTGGCCCATCTGATGAGGGCATTTGCAGCCGCTTCCCGCAGCATCAGTGATCACTCGCTCATCTGGCAGGCAGGAGGGATGCCACAACGGGGGTTACCTTTGGGTGGTCATATTCATTTTAGCGGGGTGAATCTTACCGGGGAACTGCTTCGTGCACTGGACAATTATCTGGCATTGCCACTGGCATTTCTTCAAGACCCCCGTGGATCGGGAAGGCGACCCCGTTATGGAGCACTTGGTGATTTTCGTCTGAAATCCTATGGTGGGTTTGAGTATCGTACGTTACCCAGCTTTCTTGTGTCACCCCTTGTTGCGAAAGGTGTTGTGGCCTTGGCAGGTCTGATCGCGAGCGGGTATACTCAATTACGGCAGCGACCGTTGGCGAAAGCTGAGGTTCATGCCGCTTTTTATGAAGGAAAGCGGGAAATGATTAAGGAACACATCCCAGCCCTCGTAGATGATCTGAAGAAGTTGGATGGATATGCACGTTATGAACGGTATGCGTCTCCGTTAATCCTTCAATTAAAACTGGGAAGAACATGGGATGAGAGCCGCGATATTCGCAAACTCTGGAATATTCGGGCAGGTTCATGAAGTACGGACGTTTTTTTGATATAATAAGAAACAAGTCTTTTTAAGTACGTGTTCAAAAAGAACGGTTTTCAGTACCGAGAAGATGGGATGAAGCTAGAAATGGAGTAGCGGAGCGTAGGAAAACTACGTGAGCAACGGACATTTCGGCTGAATGCCATATTCGACGCTGATGATGCCACTAGGCATTTTTCGTAATCAAAAGCGGACTTTTTGAACAACCTTTATAAGTGATAGCTACGGAAGATATGGAGCAGCAACCCTTGAAGGAAGTGGCGAATAGCCAACACATAAGGCGGAGGCGCAAACACAGTGCCTGACCGTCTTATTGTCCTTCCAGGACGCGTTTCTTCCTGACATTATAGGAACGGGATGGAGGATATTCATCATGGCTCAGTATACGCCAATGATTCAACAATATTTGCAAGTGAAGGCCGAAGCACAGGATGCTTTTCTATTTTTTAGACTGGGTGACTTCTATGAACTGTTCTTTGAGGATGCAATTAATGCTTCCCGTGAACTAGAGATCACGCTGACCGCACGTAACGGAGGCACGGATGATAAAATTCCGATGTGCGGTGTACCTTATCATTCGGCTGACAATTACATACAGCGTCTGATTGAAAAAGGATATAAAGTTGCGATATGTGAACAGATGGAAGATGCAAGTGTAACGAAAGGCATGGTACGACGTGAAATTGTACGTGTGGTTACACCCGGAACGGTGATGGAAGGCAAAACGCTGGGGGATAAGTCCAACAACTACATGGTCTGTCTTACAGGTAATCAAAATACGTTGGCGCTGGCGGCCTGTGATCTGTCAACGGGTGAGTTGTATGTGACATCGGTGCCCTATTCCAAGGAGTGGCTTACAGATGAAATCGGCATCTACGAACCATCGGAGCTGGTAGGGGATGCAGCGCTGCTTGAAACGGTAGAAGCCGAGGCGTCTCCAATCGGTCGCCCTGTGGTCTACACGTCCTGGACAAAGAATAAGGAAGATCTGGTCCGTCAGCAGTTTGGCGAGGCTGTGTGGGCCAGATTAGAGCCTGAACGTCAAGCGTGCATTGCACGTCTTTTCTCCTATCTGAGTGAGACACAGAAACGTTCTCTAGGACAATTAACACAAATCTCAACGTATGAACCAGATCATTATATGATCTTGGACCCGTTTACCCGCCGGAACCTGGAATTGGTGGAAACTGTGCGTGAACGCTCCAAAAAAGGTTCATTACTCTGGTTGCTTGATCGGACCGAGACGTCCATGGGTGCAAGGATGTTGCGTCGCTGGGTCGATAAGCCATTATTGCAAAAAGGGAAGATTAATGAGCGCCTTGAAGCAGTGGATACACTGTACAACCAGTTTATATTGCGTGAGGACCTTCGGGCAGAACTCAAAGACATCTACGATCTGGAACGTTTGGTAGGTCGGATCGCGTTTGGTAATGCCAATGGTCGTGACCTGAATGCGCTCAAGTCATCGCTGGAGAAAATTCCAGGACTTCGTCAACATTGCGCAGGATCATCTTCCGCAACATTGCAGCATATTGCCGAAACGATGGATGATTGCAATGATCTGCGTGAAGCCATCGGGCAAGCTATTGTGGACGAGCCGCCGGTATCGGTAAGGGACGGAGGTCTGATTCGTGAAGGGTACCATGAACGTCTGGATGAATTGCGTGAGGCTTCGGTTAACGGGAAACAGTGGATTGCCGAGCTGGAAGCGAGAGAGCGTGAGGCGACAGGCATTCGATCGCTGAAGATTGGATATAACAAAGTATTTGGTTATTATATCGAGATCACCAAGTCCAATCTGTCCGCGCTGCCAGAGGGACGTTATGAACGTAAACAGACACTTGCCAATGCAGAACGTTACATTACGCCGGAGTTGAAGGAAAAAGAGACGCTGATTCTCGAAGCTCAGGACAAAATGGTTGATATTGAGTATGGGCTGTTCGCAGAGCTGCGCGAGCGGCTGAACAAAGAGATTGCAAGATTGCAGAAGCTGGCCGAACAGGTAGCGGAAATTGATGTGTATCAATCTTTTGCGGTGATTAGTGCTGAGCGAAACTTTGTACGTCCTACGTTGACCGACGGCTATGATCTGGTTGTGGAAGAAGGACGCCATCCGGTCGTTGAGGCGGTCATGCGAGATGGCGCATTTATTGCCAATCACACGGCAATGACCAAGGAAGAGGCACGTATTCTGCTGATTACCGGTCCAAATATGGCTGGTAAGAGTACGTATATGCGACAGGTCGCTTTAATCTCCATTTTGGCGCAAGTGGGTTGTTTTGTACCTGCGGGTCAGGCGGAAGTGCCGATCATGGATCGCATTTTCACACGGATCGGTGCCGCGGATGATCTCATTGGCGGACAAAGCACATTCATGGTGGAGATGGCCGACATTCAGGTCATGACGGACAAAGCCACACCACGCAGTCTGATTATTATCGATGAATTGGGACGTGGGACATCGACCAGCGAAGGTATGGCGATTGCTCAGTCTGTTATTGAATATGTACACGATATTATCGGCTGTAAAGCTCTTGTATCAACTCATTTCCATGAGCTTGCTCATCTGGAGGAGAGTCTGGACAAGCTGGCCAACTACTCGATGGCGGTACAAGAGAGCGGTGACAAAGTTAATTTCCTGCGCAAATTGATTGCCGGGGCAGCCAGCAGCAGTTATGGTATCTATTGTGCACGCCTTGCAGGTCTGCCTGATAGCATTATTGAGCGGGCGAATGGACTATTGCATGGGTTCGAATATGCGGCCGCGCAAGTAGCTGTGGGCAGTGAATATATCGGAAACGAGAAGCAGGAAGCAGGCTTGAAATTAAAAGGTGGAGAATTCCAGCACACGGATTCGGCACCATTGATCCGGGAACACGAGATTGTGGATATTGCAGAGTACACACCTTCTATTGAAGATTCGGCAGGGAAGCAACATGCCAAGAAAGCAAACAGCAAAGCACAGTCCAGCGCAAACCATTCGGATGTGGTTCAACTGTCCATCTTTGGGGATGATGAGCCGAATGTGGCAACGAAACCGGATGTAGTTGCGGTGGATAAACCAGCGCGAGAATTCATCCGTACGATGAAAGATATCGATGTCATGAATATGACGCCTCTTCAGGCGATGCAGATATTGAATGATCTCAAATTGAAGGCACAGCAATTATCCTGAGTATAAGGGAGGGGAAAACCTGTGGCGAAAATACATGTGCTTGATGAACATATTGCCAACCAGATCGCGGCGGGTGAAGTGGTCGAACGGCCTGCTTCAGTTGTCAAAGAGTTACTCGAAAACTCGGTGGATGCAGGCGCCACCAAGATTGAAGTGACGGTGGAAGAGGGCGGACTCCTCAGTATTCGTGTCAAAGACAATGGTACAGGTATTGAGCCAGAGGATATGGAAACAGCCTTTTATCGTCATGCGACCAGCAAAATAGTTCATGGCCGAGATCTGTTCCAGATCACAAGTCTTGGATTCCGTGGAGAAGCCTTGGCGAGTATTGCAGCAGTATCCAAGGTAGAGGTATTATCGGCAAGTGATAATGATGGGCGGGGGCGCCGCATCGTAATTGAAGGCGGGAACCTTGTCTCTCATGAAGATGCAACCTCACCCCAAGGTACAGATTTTGCAGTGAGAGAACTATTTTACAATACGCCAGCCAGACTCAAATATATGAAAACGATTCAGACGGAACTGGGACATATATCAGATGTCCTATACCGGATGGCGATGTCTCATCCAAACATTTCGTTCCGACTGCGCCATAATGAGAATGTGTTGCTTCAGACGTTGGGTAATGGCGATCTGCTGCAAGTGGTTGCAGCGATCTATGGGACAAGTGCTGCGAAAGCGATGCTTCCCATCCAGGGAGAAAGTCTGGATTACCGGGTGAGCGGGCTGATCAGTCTGCCAGAATGGACACGAGCGAACCGTAATGGTATGTCAACGATTGTTAATGGGAGATTTGTTCGCAATTACGGTCTCAATCAGGCGATTCTCAAAGCCTACCATACCTTGCTGCCCATTAATCGCTTCCCGCTTGTTGTGGTGCAACTGGAGATGCACCCATCTCTTGTGGATGTGAATGTGCATCCGGCCAAGTTGGAGGTTCGCTTCAGCAAGGAACCAGAACTGTATGAATTCATAGAGACAACATTACGGGGGATTCTCCGGCAGGAGGTATTGATTCCACAGGTCAAAAAACAGCAGATTCGACGTGGAGACGATAGTTCCTTTATCCAGGAGCAATTCCTCTTTCCACGTGGTCCGCTGAAAGATGCATCTGATGCAGAAGGATATGGTCAACAAGGTCCACTCGGGAAACCTACTGCTGCACCGCTGAAGGTGACTGCCGAAGATGATGATCTGGATTTGGATGCTCCGGCGGATGTGTCCACAGCACAGCAGGTATCTGAACAGGGTCACTCAGTGCCGTTGCCAGAAGCTCCACCTGAGATTACACACCCCCCTGTGCAGTTAGAAAGTTGGAACGGGGATATTTTGCAGAAGATTGCTAGTCATGACGGGGGGCAGACATCCGTTAACGTGCAAGAAGGCACTAAGGATGTAAGTACAAGTACAAGTTCAAATACAAGTTCTACCGAAACTGTTCCCAAATCTGACCTCTCTTCTCAAGATGGTGGGGATCGTGGAGCAACAGAGAAACCGCTGGCTGAAGGCAAACCAGCTACGTATCGCTCCGATTCCGTATATTCACCGGTTAGGGAAGCACGTTCATCGTATAATCCGTCTTCGATTGCCAGAGGTGAACGGACGTGGAAAACTTCAGGTCTGCCTGATGCCACTAAACTTGCTGCTGCCATCAAATCAGATGCATCCATGCCCGCATTTCCGGAGCTGAGTCTGATCGGACAGCATCATGGTACGTATTTGATCGCGCAAAATGACCAAGGCTTATATTTGATTGATCAGCATGCTGCCCATGAACGTGTGAATTATGAGTACTATTACGAGAAGTTTGGCAACCCTGCACAGGCCTCACAAGAGTTACTGCTGCCGATTACGCTGGAGTTCACACCTTCGGAGACGGAAAAGCTGAAAACTAGACTGGCCTGGTTCGAGCAGGCAGGTGTATATTTGGAGCATTTTGGTGGACAGACGTTCCGTGTGCGCTCCCATCCGTTCTGGTTCCCCAAAGGAGACGAGAAAGACATTATTGAAGAAATGTCCGAATGGGTTCTTAGTGAACGCAGCATAGATGTGGCCAAGATGCGAGAAGCTGCATCCATTATGTGCTCCTGCAAGGCGTCCATCAAAGCGAACCAGAAGCTGACGGATCAGGAAGCAGAAGTGTTAATTCAGCGTCTGGGTTCATGTCGTCAGCCCTACACTTGTCCACATGGGCGGCCGATTGTGGTTTCATTTTCAACGTATGATCTGGAAAAATTATTTAAACGAGTGATGTAGTTATTTAGGGGGACATTATGTACATTACAACCGGTGACAAGGAGATTGCCTCTCAGGTGGAGCGTGCGCGTAAGCTCGCCGAAACGACAGGAGGTACCTACGTACCGCGCAATAGAACGTCTTTACCCAAACTGATTGAACATTATGGTATCAACGAAATACTGGTCGTGCTCAATGGCAGAGCACGCTTGTTTCGCAAGGATGCAACGGAGCTTGAGTTTCACCCCAGTATGGGATTTGTTCGTGCTAAACGTGTTCTTAGAGGGGAAGCTGATCCCATGCTGGAAGCTGGTGCGGTACTCGAAGGAGACACCATTGTGGATTGTACCGCTGGACTCGGTTCAGACGCGCTGGTATTTTCGGTTGCGGCTGGGAAGGGTGGACAAGTCATCGCCTGTGAAAGTTCTCAAGCACTCTATACCCTGCTGCTGGAGGGCATGTCCCATTATAAAAGCAACCAGCCCTTGGTGGATGAGGCTTTCCGGCGCATAGATCTGCGGCATGTGGATCATCTTGAGTTACTGCGGTCCATGCCGGATCGAAGCTGTGATACCGTATATTTTGACCCCATGTTCCGGGAACCGATGATGGATTCAAGTGCTATACAGCCCTTACGAGATTATGCAAATGCTCACGCGCTGGATGAACAGAGCATTATGGAAGCAAAACGTGTCGCCCGTAAACGGGTAGTCATGAAAGAAAAGCGCGGCAGCGCGGAGTTTGACAGGCTCGGATTTGAAATACTTGATCGGGCGAATGCAAAAACCCTGTACGGAGTGATTAATGTTGAAAGTGGAAGTTAAACCAAAACCTAAACTACTTGTGCTGGTTGGACCAACAGCAGTAGGCAAAACAAGAATGAGCATCGAGCTTGCCCAAGCTTTCAATTGTGAGATTATCTCAGGCGATTCGATGCAGGTATATCGTGAAATGGATATCGGAACTGCCAAGATTACCTCTGAAGAAATGAAGGGTGTACCTCATCATCTCATTGATATCCATGAACCGGAGTATCCGTATTCTGTGGCCGAGTTTCAGGAGAGTTGTACACGATTGATTAGTGAAATCCATGAACGCGGTAAAATGCCTTTTATTGTAGGTGGCACTGGTCTATATGTGGAATCAGTATGTTACGGCTTCCAATTTTCGGATAGTGGTTCAGATGAAGCGTTCAGAGAGGAACAATTCAGCTATGCGGAGCAACACGGAGCACAGGCCCTACATGATCGATTGAGGGAAGTTGACCCCGTTAGTGCGGATCGTCTGCATCCGAATGACCAGCGGCGAATTGTACGTGCGCTTGAGATCCATCATCTCACAGGCGAGAAGTGGTCTGATCAGCTGGCAGTACAGAAGAAAGAGTCGCCTTATGACCTTCTTATTGTTGGTTTGACAATGGATCGGCAGAAGTTGTACGCCCGGGTAGAAGAGCGGATTGATCTGATGATCGAACAAGGTCTGGTGGATGAAGTGAAGTCCCTGTTGGAACGCGGAGTGGCCAGAGGTCATATTTCCATGCAAGGACTGGGGTATAAGGAGATTGCAGCGTTCCTGCAAGGGGAAGTGAGTTGGGAAGCTGCGGTTGAGTGGTTGAAGAGGGATACACGTCGGTTTGCCAAACGGCAGCTTTCCTGGTTCCGCCATATGAAGGATATTGAATGGGTGGACATGACGGATACCCAGGATTTTGAAGGGAAATACAAGCAGATAAGTGAATTGATTACACGAAAATTTGATTGATTTGAGCGATTATTAGTATTCTTCTGACATGCATCGATTAGATCAAGATATGTAAACCTCTACCTTTTAGTTATCAAAAGGATAGAGGTTTTTACTTATCACTAGAACAGATGGTAGAGATTGAGCATTCGCTAAACAACGCATAAATGTGCTTTAAAATGAAGATTTAGTCCCTCTTTTGCAAAACAGACAAGCGGTGTATAATGGGTAAGTCTTCTATTTTTTCACCTCGCCAAGAATGGGGGTAAAATAGCAGACAAGGGGTTTTTGTGGATTATATGAAACTGTTCATGATATAATAGCACGAAAGCTACTCAGCGATATTGAATATTACTTGAACACGAATTCAAATGAACCAATGGGGGTACGGCTAATGAACAAGTCCATCAACATCCAAGATACGTTCTTGAACCAACTGCGGAAAGAAAATATTCCTGCTACGGTCTATCTGACCAACGGCTTCCAAATCCGCGGGACGATCAAGGCATTTGACAATTTTACGATCGTCATTGACAGCGACGGACGCCAGCAAATGGTCTACAAGCATGCCATCTCCACGTTCACGCCGCAACGCAGCGTATCGCTGATGCAGCAAGATAACAGCGGCGAAGCTTAAAAAAATTACGAAACCTTTTCACCAACCATTTCGTCTACAAGTATAGGTATTGAAACAGAGCAACCTGAATAAAGGGTTGTTCTTTTCATTCCGGGCAAAATATGTTTAATATATGCCTGAGCCTATAGACGAATAGAAATTATGCAACCGAAAGGGAGTCAGGAGGTTAACATGCCAAACGATCCGTTGTCGAGGTCTAACAATCGCAACAACAATAACAAGTCACCCAAAAAAGCGAAGCCAAAGACCTCTAAAAAGAAAAAAATTACGGGTAAACGCGTTGGATGGACACTGTTTTTCACGATGGCAATCGCCATATTCTGTGCACTTGGCGGATATTTATTTATTATGGTGAGTGGTGAAAATCTGCTCAAAGCCAACAAGGACAAAACCACAATTAATGAAACTTCAAAAGTATATGATCGCAATGGCCAATTAATGGGGGAGCTATCCATTCAGAAGCTGGAACCCGTCAAAGAAGATGATATTCCTGAACTGGTGAAGCAAGCCTTTGTTGCAACGGAGGATAAGCGATTCTACGATCATCAAGGCGTGGATATCTGGTCCATTGGGCGTGCAGCCGTTAAGGATGTCATGGCTCGTTCCATGGTGGAAGGTGGTAGTACACTAACCCAACAGCTTGCCAAGAACATGTTCTTGTCCCGTGACAAAACGTTCTTTCGTAAAGCAACGGAAGTATCGATTGCCATGGCATTAGAGCGCAAGTACACAAAAGACGAAATCCTGACGATGTATCTGAACCGGATTTTCTTCGGACATCAGCGTTACGGGATTAAAGCGGCATCTGAATTTTACTTTGGAGTTACTGATCTCAAGAGGTTGAAGTTGTGGCAAATTGCTACATTGGCAGCTATGCCGAAAGGGCCTTCTGCCTATAATCCGGTGAGCAATCCAAACGACTCAAAAGCACGTCGAGGTGTGGTATTGCAGCTGATGTATGAACAAGGCTACATTACCAAGGCGGAGATGGACGAAGCAAAAGAGATTAACTATAACTATAAGCGACCAGAGAAAGACAGGAAGTATCAAGGTTTTATAGATTATGTACTTCGTGAAGCTGAGCGAGTAACAGGCAAAACGGAAGATGATCTGAATATCGGCGGATACAAAATCTATACAACCATGGATGCTCAGGCTCAAACAGCCATGGAAACGGCCTTCACAGATGACAGTTTGTTCGAGGCAAGCAAAGATGATCAACAGGTCCAAGGCTCCATGGTCATCATGAATCATGAGAATGGTAGCCTCGTTGCCCTCTTGGGTGGACGGGATTATCAGACTAAAGGTTATAGCCGTGTAACGCAGAGTCGAAGACAACCAGGTTCAGCTTTTAAACCGATTGTGTCTTATGCACCGGCGCTTGAATCAGGAAATTACAGTGCCAATTCCTCGCTGAGTAATGCGAAGCAATGTTTTGGTAACTACTGTCCTGGTAACTTGCATGGATATTCTTCAACGATCAGTATGACGGAAGCCATTACGAAATCGGAAAATATTCCGGCCGTTTGGCTACTTGATAAAATAGGTGTTAACACAGGCATTAATTTTGCCAAAAGTGTAGGCATACAGCTGACGGATGAAGACAAAAACCTGGCGATTGCCCTTGGTGGTCTAAGTAAAGGTACAAATACACTGGAGATGGCGCAAGCCTATAGTGCATTTGCCAACCTCGGAGAATACCGACAAGCCTATGCGATTAAAGAAATCAAGGATAGCGCAGGCAAAACCACCTACAAACACGATAATTCGGACACAACGCGTGTCATGAGTGAGCAAAATGCGTATCAGCTTACACAGATGCTGCAGAATGTCGTTAATGACGGTACGGGACGTTCAGCGCGTCTGGACCGTCCGGTTGCGGGTAAAACAGGAACAGTTCAAAGTGGTATCTCTGGCAACAGTGCCAACCGTGATGTATGGTTTGTTGGATACACACCGGAATGGACTGCCGCAGTCTGGATGGGCTATGACAATCCGGATGCCAATCATATGCTTAAGAACAGCAGTAAGCTGTCGGCAGCTTTCTTTGCCAAAGTCATGGGAGATGCTTTAAAAGGCGTTCCAGTGAAGCAATTCAAAGCACCAGCTGGAGGGCAGGCACCTCCGCCAGTAGAAGAACCAGAAAAGCCGGCTCTGTCCGTTAGTGGGCTGAGTGGATCATACGATCCAAATGCACAAACCGTCTCACTGAGTTGGACTGGAACGGGTGACGCGAGTACGCAATATCGGATTTATCGGAAAGAAACATCGGAAGCCCAGTTCACTCATCTTATTGATGCAATAGGAGCGACCAATGCACAAGATTTAAGTGCGTTGCCTGGTCTAACTTATGAGTACTATGTGACAGCTTACGACTTGGCATCAGGACTTGAGACGGATCCTTCCAACACCATTTCCTTGATGATTGAAGCGCAGGAAATGCCGCCGGAGGAACCTGATCCTGGTATAGACCCTGGAACAGAGATAGATCCTGAGCAGCCAGGTACAGAGAATCCGGACATTGGTTCACCGGATAATGGCAACTCGAACGGTAATAATGGTAATGGGAATGAAAATGGCAACAACGGAAATGGTAATGGTAATAACGGAAACAATGGTAACAACGGAAACAACGGTAACAACGGCGGAGCTGGCCAAGGAAACGGTCAACCTGGGGAAGGAAATACGACCCCGCCTGGTCAGGGGACAACAGATCCGGGCGGTACCGGTGAAGGTTCCGATGATGGAGCCGTAACAACGCCAGGTGAGGTAGTAACTCCGGACAGCGGAACAAGTGGGGATACTGGAGGGACAGATGCACCTGCAGATTCTCAAGCTGGAACCGGCGGCTAAGCCAATGAATCACTAAATAGCTACATTGAAAAAACTGCTTCCCGGAAAACCGGTGAAGCAGTTTTTTGGTATACGGAACCAACTGTAATGGAAGCTGATTTGATGAATAGGTGGGACAAAGCTTGATTTTGAGTGTAAACCTTAAATATGGTAAGCTGTAACTATTCGTAATACGTTGTGCAAGGGCGGGCCCAGAGCGCTGGAATCCATCAGGCGGACGTTATTACATTGTTCACCAATAACATCAGAGCAGGTCACGGACCTGTAGTCGGCAAAGAGGGGTTCGTATGAAACGGAAATTCGGGGACCGCGCGAACTGGCGCCGGATTACGAACCGACAATTCACATGCCGGTTCGTTCAATCCAAAATTTTCACAGGTTATATTACGTTGTACACCATACAGGATTTGAAAGAACCTCTGTGGAAAACTTATGGAGGCAGTACCTTCTGTATCGCAGATAAAGGGTATTCCTGGCTGCAATACTATCCGAAGGGAGAGCATTTTGTTGTTACAGCGATGTTTGACGATCAGGAACGGATTGTAGAGTGGTACATTGATACATGTCGTAGTCAGGGGATAACCGATCAGGGTGTTCCTTGGTTTGATGACCTGTATCTGGATGTCGTTGTGCTGAAAGATGGAGAAGTATTTTTGCTGGATGAAGATGAGCTTGAAGATGCATTGTCACGGAAGCATATTACTACAGGTGATTATGACTTGGCTAACAAGACGGCAAAGGAACTGCTGCATGCCATTGATGCACATGTATTTCCATACTTTCAGTTATCGCTGAAGCATAGGCAGAGTTTGTTTGAGAACGGAGAGTTTCGAAAAAACATTCAGATTTGAGGCATGTACTTCGCCGTAGAATTCTTCTTCATGATCCTTCTAATATTGGAGCACCTGATAGAATACATTAATAATCAGGAGAGTTCAGCCCGATAAAATAGAGGTGATGGCGAATGAACGGACGGGTCATGGCTGCAGGAGAGCAACCAGGAGGCAGACCATCCAGACAAATTAATATTGTGTTGCGTAACCAGGAACCTCAGATGTTGGTCAAAGATGAAGCAGCGGCAGTACAGGCAGCCAAGAGTATAACCAAACATGCTCACTTCCAGGAGATACAGGGTGAACTGGAGCAACTGGTTGGACTTGAAAATATCAAAGACTTGGTATTTGAGATTTATGCTTTCCTACAGATTGCTCAGATGCGCACTGAAGCAGGTTTACTTAGTGGTGCGCACGTGTATCATATGATCTTCAAAGGCAATCCGGGGACTGGTAAGACCACCGTTGCGAGAATCGTTGCCAAACTCTTTCAGAAGATGGGTGTGTTAAGTAAAGGGCATCTTATTGAAGTAGAGCGTGCGGATCTGGTTGGAGAATATATTGGTCACACGGCGCAGAAAACAAGAGATCTGGTCAAGAAGGCACTCGGTGGAATATTGTTCATTGACGAAGCTTACAGTTTGGCCCGCGGTGGAGAGAAGGATTTTGGAAAGGAAGCCATTGATACGCTTGTAAAATCCAGAGTGAGAATTTATATGTTTATGATTCAATCACATTTGAAAAACCTAAGTGGGGAGGTGAATCCTATACCCACAAATGGAGTGAGATTGAACACATGTATCCCCAGATGCTGAAAATGTATAATGAAGACTTGCTCAGTTTTGAACAGATTGCTGAAGCTACTGAAACGGACTGGTGGTCGATTAAGCAGTTGTTTAAATTTAAGGGTGCAGATATATTAACCACCAAAGAAAGAGGCATAAGAAGACGTGCTCGTGACTTTGAGAGGATATACGACTTACATTATAATAATGGACTAGCTTTTACTCGAATTTATAAGGAGCATGGGTTGAGTCCAACTTACTGTAAGCAAGTAATTGAAGAAAACATACACAAGCTAAAAAAATGAAAAAAATACCCCTCAAGAGAATAATATCTCAAGAGGGGTTAAGTTTTACCTATATTTGTTATTTATCTTTATTTGAGTGCAAAATTGCCTGATCTATCACAATCTCAATAAGTTGCCGTTCAGAAACCGTTGGTACGACTGCGTTTTTTGCAAGCAAATCGTCAATAATTCTTAATGAAATTGCCCTTTTATCAACATTGTCATCCATGTGCTCATTTACGTAATCAACAACTCTATCTGCAATATCTAACGCAAATGTGGCCTTAGTCTTATCTAATTTATCTGTCTTGATCACATCGAGTACAAGTCGGGTCACCAACAACATTTGCTTCATGCCTTCAGTTTTATCCTTCGTAATCCATCCTTTTTTCATGGCAAACGGAATGACAAATAACCCTCCTACAACAGCAGCAAGGATGATTGCAATTACATATAAATTGTCCATTTATCTAAACTCCTTTATGTATAATTACTAGTTTACTTTGATGTTATTGTCTTTACGGTAGTTAATCACGAGCTGTCTCCAAAAATCGTAACTACCTGTGGTGTCAGAAATATAATCTTTGTAATACTCATATGCAGCTTTAGCCCAAGATGGACATTCCATATTAGCCTTGATTTTTTCAGCCTTAATCCAATCTGCTTGCTGTTGAATTGTTTTCTCAAGATTAGCCACTTGTAACTTTTCTACTTCAGTCATAGGTTCATCATCCTTTGGTTTTGTAATTGGAGTTGCATTCGAAATCCCATTTCTTAATCGTTCTAACTCTACTTTAACTTGAGGAATGAAGTTTTTGCTTGCAGAAGCAATTGTGTTGCCGTCTCCCCAGTAAGCAGTGCCCGGACATGACTTACTTGACTTCCCCGGTGTATAGTCTCCTAGACGTGTACCACTGGCAGAGAACCATGCGTGATATACAATCTTATTTGTATTAACTGGTACATAAAACTTCTCACACAACGCAGCATACAAATGAATTGCGGCTTGCTTTTGTATTGCGGTCATTGTGTCTACGCCTTTATCAAAGCAACCGATAATCTCGATACCTACATATCCTGCATTGTTATTGTAGATACAAGCGGGAGTCATGTTTAAGTCTCGATCCAAGGAAACTCCAACCTTACCATCTTCAAACAATGTTAAATGCTGTCCAGTGGCTTTCCATTTGTTCGTGTTGATATGATAATTACGCATTCCCTCTAAACAGACAAAGTGATCTTGTTGAGCAATCCCATTCATCATCTTACGAGTAGAGTAGTTAGGTGATCCAGTATGATGTACTTGTAGCCCTTTGATTCTACGCGTCACTTTCTGCTTTTGCAGCCATGGACGGAACTCTTCAATATCAAGTAAAAGAAAGTTGCCTTTTTGAGTCATTTAATCACTCCTTATTTATTCTTGTTATCTTTTGAATCAGAAACCTCTCCGCTTTTATCTTTCAAAATAGAGATTGCTTTTTTGACCTGCGAAGGAATTGGCAAACCACTTCGAGCCCAGTTTTCCGTGAGACTTAACAATTCATTTGCAATATAAAAGTATGTAGCCCCTACAGCTAAACTTAGAGTCCCGTTTAACCCAAGTACTGTATCGATCTTATACATTACAAAAATAACCGTAAACATTAGAGCTTTTTTGGCTATACCCAATGAACCTTTGTTAGAATTAAGACCCTTATCTTTACGATCAGGATATCTGTGTCCCTCAATTGCTGAAGCTACAATACCAGTAATGAAATCTAAAATTGTAAGGATAGCAAGTAACTCCAATAGATTACTCCATCCTCCAAACATATACGATGTTACACTTCCAACCACCCCCACAATAAAATTTAGAAATTTGTCTGACACATTGTTTTCCTTCTCTCAATTAAAATAAGACTCCCCACATGGAGAGTCCTGAAAATTAAAGTATGTAATAATATGCTCCTGAAGATAACCCTTTAATTAATATGAATGAATCCATATCGCTTACATCACGTTTACGTATACTTACTATTGCATCCCTGTTGTTTATTCCCGGAACTCTAGGATATAAGTATCCACCAAGATCAGGTTTAGATATGGTTAGTTCTGAATCAATCTCTTTGAATTGTTTGATTAGAATTGTCGACTCTAGATCGCTAAACTGTCTAATATCGATTACACTGTCTAGATAATCTCTATCCTTGATATAAATTGTTCCGTCTTGTTCAGACACATACCTGATTTCTAATGTAGAATTCATATCAGGTCTTGAAACTGCTATTGATCCATCTTGATAATTGAATGTTGACACATCTAATATTCCATCGATATCGGAATAGCCGTTGCCACGAATAAGCAGAAACCCTGATGTATCTGGTTTAGAAACTGTAATAAATGAGTCTAAGTCCTCATTGTATTCATTTCTTATTGTTAGCACAGAATTTATATCGTGATTAGCACGAATATGATTGGATATTTCAATATATGATGTGAGATCTGGTTTAGAGATTATAATACTACTTGTCAAATCATTGTAGGATCGATTAGCAATTGAAATCTCGGAAATCATACTGATCTTAGTGTCGATTGTAATCGTCGAAGCAAGGTCTGGTTTGGACGTAGAAATCGATGCTTCCAACTCAGTTACACTATTCTCGATGATAGTAATGCTGGATTCTAACTCATCCGATGCACGAATAGCTACAGTCATATAAGAGTTTACATCTGGACGATTTACACATAGGAAACTATTCATCTCTTTGAAAAGTGGGTCTTCGTATCTGTGAACATAAATAGACGAATCTAAGTAGTTCCATCCACGATCACTTTTAACCGTTAAAGTTGAATTGAGATCCTTATTGTCTTTTCTATATACAATCAATTCAGAATCTATCTCAGAACGCCCATAGGATTGCACTGCTGATGTTATGTATCGAACTTGTAATATTGGAGGTTTGGTTGACTCACGAGTATTGAAGTAGATAGGAGTGTTGTCAGTAGACTTTATGTTTAATCCATAGTTGATTAACGAACCATCTTGCAATTGCTTCAAAACATCTAATACATTAATCTCAACATATTTTTCGGATGTATTTATAGCGTATTGATTGGTAAGCAGTTGAGTTGATTGTGGTTTGTTTGCATAGGTGATACCATACTCACGCCAAATTGTACTAGGCTGATATATCTCAATGTTTGCGTCAGATTTAACTGTTCCTGTATAATATAATCTCAACTTTGCATCTTCGAGATATAATAGGTCGGGTATAGCAACCTTCAAATCACCAAAGTTAACGAACGACTCAAACTCCTCTACATTGTCATGACCAATCATCATACGCTGTGTATCACCATAGTTTATCGTTTGTAAATCGATACGACTACGTGTTGTAGCATCTCCAATTGGTTTTAATTCAATGTTAGTTCGAGGAGCTTCGATTAATTCAAATCTACCTTGTGCTCTATTATGTGGTCTGACATTAATCGAACTTTCTAGTTCGGTGAACATTATAGCTTCAATTGTAGATTCTAGATCGCCATAAGCACGATACATTACATCTAGACTGCTTGAGATATCTTTGTTTCTTATAGATGACTTTATAGATATGATTGAATCCATTGTTGATTCTTTTCTTGTTGCTATAACCAGCTCAGACTCTAAATTTGTCTCATCTTGAGCATATAATACATACTTACTTGTAAAACGGTTGGAGGGACTCTTTACATATATAATCCCCTCCGTATCATGGTCATCATAGTACAAAAATGTCACTCCTCATCTCATTGTATTGAGATTTACACACGATCAGCGTTTACTACTAACTCAAAAAGTCCATTGGGATTTGGCTGTGCTCTCATATCTGTTGCAATACGAACATAGAAATCAATTGTTTCATCTGGCTGAGTGAGTCCATAAGTCAGATAGTCGATAGGGAGGAATGGATTAGCCTGTCTGGATAACTCAACTACAACACCATCGCGCTCATACTTCTTATCCATTGCCAAATAGACATTATCAATCGCATAACCTAACTGATTCTTGATTCTTACCTTTTGAGTTAAAGTAGTTTGACCAGCTATGATTACTCCAAAATCTAATTGCTTAAGAATTCCTCCAAATGTATCCGATAGATATTCACCTGATTCATCCATAAACATTAACCCTGAATATGTTCCTACAAATGTTGTTTCCCAAAAGTCAGTCTCGCCCCAATAATCTTGAAACTCAACTTTGAGTACATTCGGCTGATTAAATATAACGTCACGATCAGAGATGTTAATGTCGATATCTTGAGGAGAAGGAGCTAGTCGAGTGAAGCTGCCGTCAGATGGATAGTAGGGGTTATCATTAATTAGAATTCGATATTGGACTCTACCTTTGTCGCTATCATCTAAGATACCTGTTAACTTACTACCTGTCAGAGAAAGTTGAATCGTAGCATTAGTATTCAACACATAGAAAGCAACATTGTCCATTTTGATTGTTTCTGTTGCAGAGTTTATATTTAGTTTCATGCTGTCGATGGCAGTTCCGGGATCTGAATTATGTATACCATCGTCAATATAATAAGCAAATCTAATTTTATTACCCTTACTATTTAATGCATCAGAATCGATTAAAGAAACATCAAAATGACTCATCCCACTTTGTTTAAAAGCAGCTAAACTTGAAATATTGATTGTTCTCCACTGACTAAATTTACAAACTTCCCATGTGTTTCCCTCATTGAAAGAGACGGCATATCTTAATGTTCCATTTGTTGAATTAAGCTTATCTACAATAGAAAGTAATTCGCCATATATAGGGTAATCTTCGGTTTGGATAATTAATTGAGGAGAGGGGATAGAAGTGGTTGTTGAAGTTTTTGGACTATTATTGTCACTCCACGTAACCACGTCAAAATCTCCCTCAAGTTCATCCAATGGGGAGTAGTTAGCCGTGATATTTAGTTCCGCAGAAGTTTTGGATGGATCATCTGTGTAATATAGAACGTCTACACTGTCACTCAACTCATCGTAGAGAGTGAATGGTTCAGTTTCAATTGTAATCGTAGATTCTGTTTGATTTGGGTCATCGGTGTATTCGATGATTTTAATCTCTTTGTCTTCCCATTCTTCGGCTAGGGTGAAAGGTTCGGTTTCGATATTAAAAGATACTTCTTTAGTAGGATCATTTGTATAGTGAAGTAATTCCACTTCGCCTTTAAATATTCTCCAAGCAGCTTCAGGGACAATTAGTAAATTATCCATTCCGTATGTGCGGTACTCTTCCTCATTTGGCTCAATACTAGAAAGTCGATTCCACGATGAATTTGTATAATAATAATACGAACTGTCTTCACAAACAAATGTCTTATAAAATAACTGGGTTACATCGATTGCATCAAAAAGAACAAAGTTGGTGTCATTTGTGGTGATTTTTACTGTATGGATAGAATCGATTAAATTTAATTTTTCGTAAACTAGTGCCTGTTGAATAATAGTTCCATTATTTTGGCTAAATATCTCTGTGATACCATCTATAGATATAGATATTTGAGATGACCCTCTGCTATGTCTATTGCCTATAATCCTTAATTTTGTTCCTTTAAATTGAAATTCCACAGTTGAATTTATTGTGGACGAAAGCCTACCAGTACCATTGTAGTACTCCGCAAAGGGTGATGGCGAAAATCCACTTGAGTATTTGAACATAGGATCGGTATCATCATATCTCGTCCACCCTTCCTCTGGAGAAGGTAAAGATTGTCCTATTGTTGCCAATTACTTAACACTCCTTTCTTAAAAACAAATCAAACAATCATTTCACATGCTTATGTGATTGACGCTTTCTTGATTGGTGTTTTTGATGTATCTATTTTTTGCTTGAAGACTTTTCCTGAACCGATTTGAGTTGACGAGGTGGTCAAATACGACTTCTTAGAAATCTCTTTATGAGTGCCAATCACCTCATTTATGTTTATTCCAGATTTAACAAAAATTCCTTCAGATGACGAAGGACAAGACAGGAGAGTTCTATTTGTATCATACATCTTCAATTCCTGTATGCCCACATTAGAGGTATTTCCATTGTTTGCAGTGATGTTTATTCTGTATTTTTTGAACTTTTTTAAATTAGTAAACTCAAACTCTTTTTCTGTCCATAATATCCAATCAGTAACATTGTCTCTTTGGTCTAGTACTGTCCAAGTTAAACCATTGTCATCTGTCCCTTCAAATGTCCACGATTTCGGAGCAACATTCACATTATTGTATCCATGAACAAGCGTATATTTGTTTACTACTACTGCATCAAGGAACTCATACGCCAACCATCCGATCAATTGTCCTGATGCGGTAACCCAACTATTGAAACTGCCACTTTGGATTATATTTTTATCGAATGCATTAAAGGCATTGTAAGCACCACTGGTATTAAGCATGCTACTGCAAGTTGCAATCCCACTTGGCAAAATGTCGCTAGTCATTTTTGGAATTAAATCAATAGGATCATAAATCAAACTGTAATACTTATCTTCCGATGAAATCAAGAATTTATTCGAATAAGTTAGTTCAAACATCTCAAAT
Organism: Paenibacillus sp. FSL L8-0435; assembly: GCF_037965655.1. Classification (NCBI taxonomy): domain Bacteria; kingdom Bacillati; phylum Bacillota; class Bacilli; order Caryophanales; family Paenibacillaceae; genus Paenibacillus; species Paenibacillus sp. FSL L8-0435. Next base: position 4,214,536 of record NZ_CP150185.1, on the reverse strand, counting down.
TCACCAATTGATAGATACTGGGAATCACCATTATTTGCAGTAATATTCAACCTGTATGTGTTGAACAGTTTTGGGGTTGATACAATAAACTCTTTTCTTGTGCTATTAGCCCATGTTGTGACGTTTGATTGTGTATCTAAAATAGTCCAAGTTGCTCCGTCATTAGAACCTTCAAAAGTCCAATTTTTAGGCGCTCTTGTTAAAGCAGTCTGCTGTGGATAGATAGCATACTTACCAATGAAGAGTTGCCTTGTAAACTGATAGGATATCCATCCAGTAGGAATTGCATTAGTTGTCCAAGCACTCGATGTTAATGCATAATTTTGATCAAATGCGATAAACGATTGGGATGATGAGTGGTTTGTGCTTGCATTTGCAATACCCGATGGTGCAGTGTTGGATGTCATTTTTGGAACAGCGGTCACAGTAGATATACCCATTTATAACATCTCCTTTCAAAAATAAATAGAACACACCATATAGATGTGTTCTCAAATTTAGCCAAGTGTAATTTTATCTACTCGTCGCTTTGACATATCAATTGTGTGTTCAAAGGTTTTACCTGAGCCAAGCACAGCACTTGTATGTTTTATGTCTTTCATTTTTGTTAAGTAGCCATTGAAACTTGAAATTGAGTCTGCACCATAACTAATGAAGTTTTTCTCACTGTCTGTGTTTAACTTATAGGCAGAAGAATCCTTTAATGAGTAAACCCCATTACTGGATGAAAGTAAGATTTTATTTGAATAAAGCAATTCAAACATTTCTAATTCTGAAATATCAGTATATGAAGCATCTCCGTTATTAACAGAACAATTGACTCTGTACATCTTATAGCTTTTCACTTTAGATGAATCGATAATAAACTCTTGCTTAACGCCAGCGACCCAAGTTGTAATGTTTATTCGCGTATCAAGTACATCCCAAACCATTCCATCATTCGAACCTTCAAATGTCCAATTCTTTGTCCCTCTACTGACAGTCCAAGTTGCGATGGAATATTTAGCTATTATTTTGGCAGTTGGGAATTCATATCTTAGCCACTGGTTGATTGTTCCAAGACCACGCCATCCAGTAGCGTTAAAAACTCCATTGAACGCTAAATATGCGGGAAATGATGCATCAGCACTACTTGCACTGGCAATTCCAGATGGGGCAGTATTTGATGTCATTATCGGAATAGCGGTTACTGTTGAGATTGCCATAAAAGAATCATCTCCTTTCTAATTGAAATCATTATTTTACAGACAAATTAGTAATCTCAATATATTTCTTTAAATTTACCGTTGATTTAAAAACCTTGCCTGAACCCAGTGCACCAGTATTGACCATATTCTGTATAATGGTTTTACTGCTCCGATTTAATACACTGAGATCACCTATACCATCCGAAATGAATACACTTTTAAGAGGCAATGTTGTTGATAAATTAATCCAAGCGTTATTCTTAAATGTTTTATAGTTCACCGAATCTTGAATCAATGAATAGTTAGCCAAGTTGTCACCTCATTTATTGAAACGTTATTCCGTTAATCTTGCTTAATTTGCTTCTCTCAAACTTTGTGCGATAAAGAAATCCATCCTCATGCGTTGATACAGTAGGAGAGAGAGAGATGTTTCGTTTCAGCCTCAAAGTTCCATCCGAAGAGGAGACATAATCAGTGTTGTATTTACCATCTGTAAACTCATCTACTGTGAGTAATGCTGGAGCCAAAGTAGAGGATAGTTCAATTTTAATTCGAGCGTATAGCCCAACTGGACTATTAATCTTTCCATCTAGGTACGTAATCTCTACATAGTCTGACCATGCAATATTGTCCGTGGATGACTTAGTGAAAATCTTGTAATCCACATTTGAACCAATGCCAACCATAGTTTTGACCACTCGTTGAAAGGCAGTTACTTTATCACCAATCGATATAACCGAAGACTCCCATGTCCCCTTAGCAGCATATATAGATTTTCCAGTAGAATCGATTGCGATTTCCTTGAGTTGTAGTTTTCCATCTTTAATCTCTGTGCCATTATGTACTCCAAGTGTTAGATCTATAGGTAATCCAATTTCCTTTGTTGACACTATCTCAGCTCCCAGTTCACGATACCAGAGTGGTTTGCTTTTAAAGGAGCTACAATTTGATCAATAATAAGACTATTCTTACGAATAATGAGTTTACCATCTAAATCTTTGTCAGATGTAACTTTGATTTGGAAATAAGAAATATCCTCATCAGGCAATGAGAAGATGCATTGATAATTTATATTTACATCGTTAAGTGTCATTGCTTTTTTATATCCGAAATTAAAGCAGTCGATGCTATTCTTAAATTTTCCTTCTTTAGCTCTAGAGTTTAAAGTTGCATAAGAAGATCCGTTTTTAAATTGGATGTGATCATTGTATAGGAACGCTCTCCCTGTAAGAGGGAGTTCTTCATCGGTAGAAATATACGAAATTGAGAATCGATCCTGATTGATGTGGAAAACACCATTGGCAACATTGTAGTATAGCTGTGAACCTTGACCAATAATACCAAAACTGATTAATCTGTCTCTATCTATACTGTCAAAGTCGTTTGATTTCTTAGTCTGTAAGTCATATTCGGTGAGATTTGTACCATCATAATAATCAGCTACCCAAACGTATTTTTGAGGAACTGGTGAGCGAGTATATTGTCTGTTACCTAGAATCAAAATTAAACCCCCTTTAAAATAAAAAAAGGACAGAGATATGACTCTGCCCTATAATTCAAATATGTAAAAACTTACACGAAGCGATAAGAAATTCTTTTCTTGAAATTTTGCTTCCCTGAGCTAGCATTTAAGGGAACTTCGCATTGGATAGACAGTGTTACATAGTTACCTGCTGCATCAACAGGGTTACCATTGTTATTCACACCAAGGATCTCTTTAACTCCCGGTTTAATTGGAGTTGTGTAGTTAGCTCCAGTATAGTCTTTAGTAGTTGATCCAGTTGTTCCAATAGGCTTAGAAAAGTCTTTACCTACACGAGAACTTTCTTCATCAATATCTGTTTCGCCAAGAGAATCTACTTGCACATGGAACCAGTTATTCTTAACTACTTCGACTTCATTACCTACTGTATCTCCTGTACCACCGCTCATGTCACGAGTAGTGATTGTGCAATCTTCCATCTTGGAGACATCTGTTGCTCCATTATAGTTGTTCCAAACATTGAAAATATAAATGGGACTCTTGTCATCTGCGTCAATTACTCCGTAATCAAAAGGGCCTGTAATTTCTTGTGTGTGAGTCGAATTTCTCCATGAGATAATTGGTGCTGGCATATGTATAAAACTCCTTTATGATTATAATTTATGTTCTTACCGTTACTAGGATTGTTAGGCTTTGCATGTTAAGGCCAGCCTTAATTACATTGGCTCTAAATATGTCTCCTGCTGTTACTTGCTTATGTTTTATAGTGACTTGCTTATCATCTTTTTTCTCGTTGGGGCTAAACTTGATGTTTCGATCAAGCACATTGAGCCAAGTGCTAAAATCTCTTGTTCTCTCTACTGTTACTTCTGTTTCTGTTTCTCCTGAAGATGCACAAACAGCCTCAACTTTCACAATCTCACCGGAGAAAGGGAATGGGGCTAATGTATCTATTGGTTCTTGAAAAATATAGGAACCCTTACACAACACAATTACTCTGTCTTGTAGTTCCAGTGGCATATCTTTGAGCTTCAGGTGTTCAGCAACGCTCATTAGGCCATCCTTAAACTCATTAACAACTTGTAGATTTGAGCCAAATACATCAATTTCAATCCAGTTCTTGCCGTCATAACGATATCTTTTGCCATCTTTATATGTTTGAGCTGTCCAACCAATTTCAGGCAATGGATATTTTAATCTCAATTCAGCTAAGTCTTGTACGGGTTCTTTGTAGACGAGACGAGTGGTATTGTAGGCATCCTTAGCTTTATTTGCTGACTGTGTTGCATCTTCAGCAGCTAAATTAGCCTTATCGGTAGCCAACTTAGATAGTTCTGTCTGTTCTTGTGATTGTCTAATGGCATCTTCAATCTTACCCAATGCAATCTGATTCTCATTGATTTTAGCTTGAATTTGATCAATATAATCCTGTAAAGTAACCACCACATCTGGATTGCGACTAAGCATGGCATAGATACGAGAAGCAGGATACATGATTAATCCTCTGCCTTTATATCTACATAAATGTGCTGTTCCCTCTTGAGATGGATGGAATTGAACTACTCCCATACCATAGTGGACAAGAAATTCATTTTCATTAATGTACGGTCTATTCTCAAACACATCTTGATCAATCTCAACGAATCCAGCGATGTTAACTTTATCAGTAGAAGAGGGTAGTTCGAGAAGAGTTATAATTCCATTGATAACAGGAAGAGAGTCGGCACGATCAACGTATGGATCTTGAGGAGTACCGCTACGAGAGATAATTGTTACGGGGTCATTATATTGTAGATATGTACTTAAATCTGGCAATTGTTCACCTCCTTAGTTGACGAATACATTGCTACTACCAGAGGTAATTGGCGTTGTTGTGCTTAGATGTGTAGTTACATTTTTAGAGATACTTGATACTGCTTTACCACCGACAAAAACAGTGGAACTACCTGTTGAAACTTGACCTGAACCTGATCCAGATGTGCCGGGACTGATTGAAATAATTGACCCTCCTAATTTAGGGGAAGGTGATGGATCTGCTACCCATTGTTCTTGTGTGGGTGATGAGACAGAAGCAATTGGTTGTCCATTAACATAAACAGTAGATATTGAATTTACTGTCCCTGTAATTCTTGCTCCAGTAGTATGAGTGGTTGTACTATAAATCGGACTATATCCTGTACAGTTTCCGAATTGATCCCATGATGAACATTCTGACCCACTTTCATATCGTTCAACATATGACACATGTCCGCTTTTGTTTGAATCTTGTATTGTTGATCCTTTATAAGCTACTCCAGTCATATAGCCTCCTATTGTAACAATGTGAATTGATATCTAAACTTGATATCTGCATCACCAGTTACTCTTAGTATGTTCTTACCAACAGGGAATGAGAGATAGTTATTATTGAAATCTTTGTATCGGTATGTGACTGCCAATGATGTTTCAATGTCCTGATTCTCATTGTCTACAAACACTATTTCACCATGAATGAGACTTTTAAACTTAAATTCTTCATTGTTGTGTGAAGTGTTGATGATACTGAAATCACCGTTGCCTTGTTTTGTTATCCAAATCTCAGGAGAGCAGTTCTTATCTCCCTTATTGTCAAACAATAGGATTGGTTCAAAGTAAAATGTTATGCCTTTAAATTCAGGAACCTCATCGTAAGAGTTTCTTACAAATAACACTCTAAACACGATACTAACATTAAAGAATCCAACATCTTCAACGACATCTGGAATATGAGCACCATTTATACAGTTTTGCCACTCTGACCAGTTGAGATTGTCACGAGTAAAACGAGTTTGAACAACAATCTTAGAACCAATTGGCTCAACTGATTCCCAAGATATTTTACTCAACACACCATCTGCGCTAATTGGAATTGGTATAGCTTCAGAAGTGTAATTACCCTTAAGATTGATAATTGATTGCCACGTAGTCATATCGTCACCTAACCAATCTTACCGAAAGGATAGAATAGTGCTGCACTACCAGCTTCTTTCCATCTTGTTATTCGATGTGTTGCCCATGAAGCATTTTTATCATATGTAGTAGCGCCATCAACTGTTTGCCATGGCGGTTCTGTGTTGCCTGATTCACCAGCTTGAATGTTTATATAAAACCTACCATTATCGATAGTGGGCAATACGATATCATTGCGTTTGTATTGTGTATCAGCGGCCCATGTACTTGCCAATCGAGTATCATTAAATTGTGCGTCAGTGGAGACGGGGAAGATGGGTTCTGTATAGCCAGAAGTTCCTGATTGCACACAAATATAAACATGACCATTATCAACTCTAGGCATAATATAGTCACCAACAGTATAGCTCTTAAGCATTTGCCAAAATGGAGCTGCTTTACCTGTGCGGACATTTACCCATCCAACATACCCATCGTATACGGGAGCGCTATTGTATAAACGTTTAGTTCTTAGATAATCTCCACTTGCTGGAGTAGCAGATACATAATCATCCGATATAAGATCAAGTAAATTAAAATTATCGCCAAGCTCTCTGATGGTTTTTTCTATTTCGTCCGTAAAGGAGGGTATCTTGAGTTTAAGTTTATTTGATTCAGTAGACATTTGATTCTCCTTTCTTTAAATATCTGACCATTTAGTACCAGAAGGAAAGTCAGACCATTTTGGCCTTGCTGAATTAAGTATTAAATTTCCTTGTGGATTTATAATTGTTGATTGATGTGTTCCCGTTGAATATGTATTCTTTTTTATTTCAAGTGGAGTATGGTTCCATTGGTATGTACGAGAAGTCATGATAGGGGAATAAGAGTAGGGAGAATCACAGCGGAAAGTTAAATTGATATATCCTTGTTTGAGACAGTTGTGGACCAAAGTGGAATCATCAACGACCATTGCGTAGAAAATGCGCTCAGCTCCTAAACCATCTTCATTAACAAAGTACAACTCCTGATAATAATCATGCTGAGTCAACCACTGGGCAACTTCACGAATTTTTGCTGTGTTCCAAGTATCTTCAAATGCAAAAGAGACCGAAAACTTTAGCGGTTCAGTTTCAGTCCTCATAAAGTATGGTTTATCGTTACCTTTAACCTTTTCCTCAACTATTTCTCTAGAGGGAAAGAAAATATCTTCTTGCATCCCACTGTTCAAATTCACGTTGAGTATGCCATAGTCAACAGATTTGATACCAGCAAAAGAAAAGTAGAGGGAGTCGCGTATTGTAATCCAAATCACCTCCAATATAAAATTTGGACAAATAAAAAAAGCCCTATTTATAAGGCTTTTTGGTTGCTAATTTCTATGTAAAATCGGTATTTCATTTAAAGAATGGACTTAAAGTTCACCCAATTTAAAGAACATATTAGTCAAAGGCTTGCTATACGAGAGTACTTGGAATTCGTGAAGCAAGTAGAACTCCATGCAATTCGGTAATGATTCAACGCTCATGAACAGACATCCTGAAATTTGAGAAATTTTCTCGGCGGTGTCCAAAGAATGAAGCAATAAATATCTTCCGTATCCCTTTTTTCTATATCTCGAATCAACGCCGAGATAATGCAGTTTAACAGCAGGGTAGAATTTAAACGAAGGGAGATCTTCCATGCCATGTTTTCTTCGTTTTTCCTTACCTATCTCCATCATATCATTGTATAATGTATAGTACCCGACGAGCTTATGTTTGTCATCAAAGAAAAGTCGGGTACTAGCAAGGTTAAGGTGTTGAAACCGAAGCGCTTGTTCGTGTAGAAAATCTCCGACTGTTGGTTCATCTTCACATTGAAAGCTCTGGATTAATTCATAATCAGCTTCCTCCAAAATCTTACTGTGCATCGTCCAGCCTACCTTTGCTTATTTCTTTTCCCTAAACTCCTTCATCATTTCGCGCATTCTGTTCATGCCCACGCTTTCAGTTTTCTTAGTTTGTTTTGCATAGCTGTCAAATCTTTGGGCATCACTTTCATTGATCACGGCTTTTGTTGGTCGAATAGGTTTAATTTCTGTAACTGCTCCCATATCCTTTTCCTCCTTGGTCATCCCCAGATACCTCCACTGTTTGATTTCTATAGTGGTAAAAGTTTGTCCCATCCATGATTACTTATACCCATTTTTCAAACTTTATATAGAGGATCTAAGACAATTATATCAGGTGTAACGTTACACGTAAAACAAAATGTATGATTTTGGTATCTAAACGGTATGATTTTGATACAATTTGTGTACGTTTATTGAATGATTTTTGAAATTTGTAAGTGATTTTTTGCTGATTTAGTTCTAAATTAAACAATTCAAATCATAAGGAAAGAAGTCTTATAGGTAGTAAAAGTATGCTTTCATGGGAATATCACTATACAATTGGAGTTTGAATAACCCGATAAAGATTATAGCCCCTGTATAAGAAAAAGGAGGGAGGAAGGATAAATTCGAATAGATAGAGTAATTATTAGGGTCGGAATATTGGCTTTGACCATTCTTTCATTTGTGCTATTCTCTGATATTAGTCAACCTGTCGAGCATAAAGGTAACTTTTACACAACTGAGAAGGCTAGTTTTGGTATGATGCTTAGCTTATGCGTAACCGCTATACTGGGTGCGATAGTTGGCTATTCAGCTACCGAAGAAAAAGTACTCGTAAGAGCCTCATTATTGTACAACTTTTCAGCATGGTTGTTTATGTTGGTGATACAGTATGGAAGAATTGTGTACAATAAAGGTATGTTTGATGGATTAATATTAAGCATAATGGCGTGGTCAATATTATTTGTTGTAATACATATGGTTTCTGCTTTCTTCTTATCCAAGATAGATAGGAAAAGAAGAGAGCGAGAAGAAGAGGATCGGTGGAAAGAAAACATCAAAAAGGTTGGCATTCAATATGTGTATACGTTTGATGATGGAAGTGAAATTACAGTAACACAAGAAGATATGCTTTTAGATGAAAAGAAAAGTGAGTAGAGAGGGCAATTTAGCCCTCTTTTCTTTAGGTGCTGTATACTTCAACTAAAGCATATCAATTCGCTACAAGTTGTTTAGAGTGTTCTTTTTTTAACTTCTCAATGATATACACTTGACCTTTAGGAGTCACTTTGATTGTTGTACTCAACTTTACTCCATAGGGTGTGTTTACTGTATTTTCTTCCACCACAAACAAGTTTAAATTCATTGCATACTGTGATGGTTCACGTTGACTGCTTAAAATCAACTTCCAGTCACGAAGTTTTTGATAGAGTTTCTTTTCTCCAATGTTAATACCCTCATCTTGAACAATCTTACTTAATTCGCGAACAAGTATATTGTCGCTGGATTTCAAAGCTGTCTCAGCAAAAGTAATGAGTGGCTTATATTCCTCAATTTTTACTTCTAGGAGTTTCTTTTCTTTCATTTGAGTAAAGTAAGCAATAGCCCGATCCTCTTCAGATAGCATCAAGTATTGATTCGCAGGATTATGGATAAATGCCTGAGCGAGAGCATCTTTGGCTTTAAGTTGATACTCAATAAGTTTATCAACCACCTCTGGACTGTTATCTTTCATGGTGGGAGTTATACTTATTTTTGCAAGCCAGAGCGGGAGATACTCTACATCAATCGTTAAAATATCTTGAATTCCCCCATTGGTAGGGAGGGTTAAATTTAACCCCCCTTTGTTAAGTACAACATCGTTCTTTATTCTTTTGCGTTCATTCTTCATTTGATCTTCTGTAAGACCAATTCCCTCACATACCCATCGAACACCCACATAGACTTTACCATCATCAGTTTTCACTCCTAGAAGTTCACTTCCATTGAACTCGACAAGTTTTTGCTCATAACTTTCCACAATGCTCATTTTACCGACCCCTTTATGTATTTATTGATATCAAGAAGAATGTCGCAAGCCATTAAAGTGGACATCTTCATAAATCTAAATGCATCCGCGTTATCCCAACCAATGACGAGTTCATATTCAGTTGTTTCTTGCAAATCCATCTGCTCCAACATATCCAGTACAAGATTCTTGAAGTCGTAAGAATGTGGTTTTCTATTAATTGTTGTTGGATTATAATAGATAAACGTAAGAATTCCTTCGCCATGGGAAATTGCGTCATATGCGTCTGCTTCATCGTGTCCTGTCGTATACCAGACTCTACCAACAATATCTCTAATGTAATAGATATTGAAATCTTCATTTATTTCAATACACTGAATTCTTTTACGCAAAACTAACTCATCTCCTTTATCTGTTTATAGATAGATAATACATCTATATATAGATAAAGTCAATTGAGTGTTGTAGTTTATTGCAATATAATTTATAATAAATATGTATTATCTTTGTGTATTAAGGAGAAATGAAATGGTTAAAATCGATATAGATAAAGTGTTAAGCCGTTTAGGTGTTTCATATAATCAACTTGCGGTACGTTCTAAAATCAGACCAAACACACTTACCGAACTTAAACATAATAGAGCTAAGCAAGTGAGTTTTGAGACAATCGACAGAATACTGACGACACTAAATGACATTGCAATCGAAAGAGAATTGGGAGTTGTTTTTGATATTCAAGATATAATGAAATATGACTATAATAAAAATGAAATCAAATAAAGCACCTATCTCTAGGTGCTTCTTAGTTGGATGGCATTAAAACATATAGATTTTCAATGAATCATAAGTTGTTGATTTGGGGTCGGCTAAATCAATCGCAAGTTTGCCCGAGGAGTTTTTAATATTTGGGTCAGCTTTCATTTTCTTAAGTTCCCCAAAGTAAAAAATGTTTTCAGTTTGAATCGCGAGATGGAGGGAGGTATTACCATCCTTGTTTTGCAGATCTGGATTTAAAGAATTTCTATTAATTGCTTTAAATGCTTCGTAATTGTTTTCTGCAATTACATAATGAAGAAGAGAGTTGAGCGACTCACTGTCTTGGGCATTCACGTCTAATGTGCCATTGTTTAGTGCTGTACGAATTTTTTCAGCATCCAATTTGCCTTCTGTGCTATAAATTTCCTTCAAATTCTTCACCTTTTTACTTGCTATTGTATTTGTACTTGTTGTTGGGTTGCTCGGAGCGGTAGATGTGTTATTCGTAGGTGATGTAGTTGTGCTAGAGTTTTTTTGCGATTCTTTTAGTGACACTTGAGAACTAGTTACAGATTCAACTGAGTAGCCCATGGCATTTGCCGTGTCTCTAACAGGGAGATAAAGTTTCCCATTAACATTGAGAGGACTTTCAGATAGTTTTGCTTGAGACCCGTCAACTATTAACTTTACATTGGACTGCGTTGCTTTCAGATAAGTTGCAGCTCCGACAGCAGATCCAGCAGTTACTGCTACACCTACAATTGCCCCAAGCATGAATGTTGGCAGTTTAGATAGTATTTTTTTCATTTGTTATGTACCTCCGAAGTTTTATAGTAGAATTATCCTATTTACCTAGATAGATTATACTATATTCATCGGCAACTTAATTGGAAAAGTTTAGTTCAGATCAATACGAGTACCATTAATTTTCACATTTCTTGTTGAATTGATGTTTATGTCACCGTTTTGAGTAATTTCAATGTAAGATCCGGACTCAGTGCCGATTTTTACTGTTTTTGCAGCAAGAACATTAAACGAGTCCATCGTAATATTTACTTCCCCGCCCTCACTTTTAAGGGATATACCGTCATCGCGCAGATCAATACTTCTTAATCTTGCTGTATTTGAAGCTTTATACTCCTGTTTATAGCCGCCATTGTATTTGGTGTTGACCATTTTAGCTCGATCATCAGCACCGCCATCACCTGTACCAATTTTCTCGACAGGTTGAGCTGCATCACCAGATCCCTCAAAGGTCGTTTCACGCTTAATCTTCTCTTCCATATTATAGACCATAACAGGCCATGCAGTTTCTTCAACTGTCATTAATCCCATTTGTTCTGATGTAGTCCAATAGAGTTTACGTCCATCTGAAAGTTGTTTTTGTGATCCTGCACCAGTAACCCTACCAGTAATCCATTTAACCGAATTACCCTCAATACGTACATAGTCTGACCAACCTTGAATTGCAGCATTAGTAAGAGTGGAGAGCTTGCCAGCAGTGAGATTGGATATGATCCCATCTTGAGCAGTAAGCATGTTGGCAGCAATAAGTTCAGCGTCTAGAGCACCTATACCTATTGCATCAAAACCGCCAAAGTCGATGTATTTCTTTTCGGAGTCGATGAGGAGGGTGTTATTTTTATCTGTAACGACAAGCTTCTTGAAAATCGCTGTTCCGTCCATCTTGATCCACATTGGAGCCCCTTCTGGAAAAGTATCTTCATCTGCTTCGGAACCCGCGAAAAATCCCAGTGAGGGCCACAGCTTCATTACATTGCCACCATCACGAAGAGTTAGCTTATTACCATTTAGTTCACCATTCTCAAACTTTGAGTTGGTAATATAGGCGTTTGTAGCCCAGAGGCTCTCTAAAAAGCAATTTCCGTTATAATCGACGCGAAAAGGACTAGCTGCCCAAGTTTCAGCACCAATACCAAGTCCAAATTCATTTATCACGATAACTTCATTATCATCACCAACACGCAATCTAAAGTTACCATCCAAAGATAAACCTAAAACATTTGAAGTTACTCCATTACGAATCTTATCAATGTAGAACCCTCTAGAGTTATCCATCCCTGATACATTAGTAATTGTTCTATCATTGCAATTACTCGAAGCGTATCTGTTTACGTGTAATCCAAATACGTCTGGCTGTTCTGATGTTAGTCCCAAACGTAGAACAGGGCGACCACATCGATCATCAATCATTAGTTTGGAGCCTTCAATTGTAAATACACCTGAATCATCTTGTATAACAACGCGAGATCCAAGTATAATTTTGCCTAACACCATCTCAGCGATAACGCCATCAGCGGAAATTGCTGTCTCATACTTTAGTCCGCCACTGCGTGTCAGCGCTAAAGTTCCGTGTGTACCTCTCAGGAATCTGAGGGGATCATCGGGGTCATATATTGTAAGCCCAGTTCGGGAAAGTTCTACAAATTCGTTGCTCGCCATATTGACTTCATTGGTAACTTTGTTCCACACATTTTCGAACAAACGGCTCATCTCAGACGAATCGACTACAGCTTTAGTCCAATCAGGTCTTCCATTACTAACAACTACACTAGTATTCTTTGTATCCTTCAAGAACTTCTCTATTCTTGTACTCTCATCGTTTACATTCTTAGCATTACTCAACGTTAACTTAATACTCGATCCACCAAAGTCATAGCTAATCTCACTAATCCTTGCTGTTAACTCAATCCCCAATGGTTCATATTTAACATTTACAAAATCACCAAGGTTTAGCTTTTTCCAATTACGCTGCTCCTCAATAATCTCCAAAAAGTTAACAATATCAATCTCTACCGCTAATTGAGGAACTTGTAACTCTTTAAATTTCTCCAAAGTAGCATCGTATAAATCTTGCTCATCTATATACACATCATCGCTAAAATCTTTATTGATCATATAAGGATTCAATTCATACAGTTGTTCACTTGTAAAGTTATTCTCCGAATCCAACAATACTTGTAATGCCTTAGTCCGATTCTGTACATCTGAAATCTGATTTAACTTGTTATTAACTTCAATTTGCTTCAGGTTGATCTGATTTTCCTTATTGTCTAAACTGTATCGTTCTACGATTGCACTATCATTGCCAGCCATTTGATACTCTTCAATACTAATAGTAGCAACTTGCATGAACACACCAGTAGTTGATCCATTGACAGTAATTGATGTTGTCTCTAAATTGTTCAGCTTACCTAGCATTACCCATCTGCCCGAAGTAACAGGTTTAACAGATCCATTCAACGCAACAGTCACACCAGAAGTGGAGTCAACTTTAATCATAGCTGCGTAGTTATAACCCTTATTCAACTTGAATGTTCTCGATGTACTTCCGCTATGACTATACTTCTCAAAGAACATCTTATCTCCAAACTGCTGAGCTAATGTGACTTCTTGTACAACTTTTTCATCTTGTTGTAGCTTATTTAAATCAATCTTAAGCTGATTTAACTGTGTCTCATAGCCTTCTAATTCCTCAAGATAATCTTTAAACAATCCAGTCTTACTCTCAACTAACGCCTCGTAATCCAACAGCGCATGACACAGTGAATCCGACATCCAATGACTTGATGAAATCACTGTTTTATTGGCATCTCGTTCAAATGGATAGATCCAATAACCATAGTTTTCAATGTAATTCTGTCCAGTTGGATTTACTTTATTGATACCCAATCCATCTTTACCCGAAGCGGAGAGACGTGTAACCATTTCCTCTGAGCTACGATTACGACTCATACTCTTCATTAGTTTGCCGTAGGACACGGTTAAGCCCATATTGATTCCTGTTAATTCAGGTTTAGTCATACTCAGTGTTCTGGTATCAGTATCGAATGTGACTATTGCATTGTAGACTTCAGCAATAGAATAGATTGCTTCGAGGACAGTAGAGGAGGGGAATTCAAACGATCTGTAACTTAACTTAAAGTCTGCATCGATATAATCTACATTCCAAATTGTATTACCTAAACGAAGCATATCTTCAATAACTTTATCTGCTCCGTATGACTCAACTTCATAACTTTTGATCAATTTGTCAGCCAATTCACGAGTCAAAGAGTAGCACTTAACATCCATAATGTCCGAATCATCGAGATTATCACTAATATCATTTACAATAAACCATTCAACTTTAACCCCAGTAACAACTTTGATTAAATATCGTTCCTTGATTAACTCCACATTCTTATTCGGCTTCAACTTGTGATGCTTATCAATAAAGTAGGGGAGAGAAAATGATAATTCGCTCACATCATTTAATTTGACATCAATGCCATCATTAAAGATTTCGCTTAATTTACTGATAATCTCACGATTAGGTTTAGCCAGAAAGTATTGTGGTTGAATAGGCTTCATTTTACGATCAATTTCTCCTAACATACACTTTCCTTTCCGATAAATAAAAAGAAGAGGGGGTTAACCCTCTCCTTAAATTGTTCTTGTTTTCAATTGTTTATTTACTGCACCAAAGAATTTGTCACTTAAACTTTGTCCAGTATCTGTGTCTTTAGCAACAATAGTTACATTCTCAATTCTGACACTGTTGTCTGTGCTGCTTGACTCAGTATTGCCCTTAGGAGATATAGAGTTTAAGTTCAAACCACTCTTAAATCTATCAAACATGTCTCGTGCTACATTAATTATCTTCAGCACGTTTGATGTGTCCGATTTGTTGAGAACCAATTCTTTCTCGTGTGCCAATAGGAATTTACCTTCCTTACCGATACCAGCAGGAGTCATACCGCCAGTCTCAGCGCTGAAGATTTTCTGATTCACTAAATCTTTAAAACTTCCATCAGGAAATCCATACACGGAACGCAATTGGTCATTCTTGGACTTAAGTGAATCAAATTGCTGAGTAAGATTCTTGTATTGGCTAGATGCTTTGTCGAGCTTAGACATTTCTGCCTTAATCGACTCAGCAGACTGTTTATTGCTCAGATACTCAGTCCAAGCAACACGAGCAGCAGTTGTACCTTTAATGGTCCCAGTTTGACCAGAAGAACCGCTCCTACCAGTTCCACCACCACTTCCCGGCTCGGTAGGGGAATAGTCTCCAGATTTAAACTTGTCTAAACCAGATCTGCCCAACTCAAATTGATCCAAAAGATTCTGCATTTCCTTTGACGTTTCGAAAATATGAGTTTTCATGTTGGCAAATAACTTGTCATACTCACCACCAATGATTCCAAGCGTAGCAGTTACAACGATAGCATCATTACTCATCAAGCCTTGTTTGAGATTATAAAAGTACTTTTGATCTTCTAAGATGTCTTTGTATTTACGCTCAGTCTTTTTCTTCTCATCGTCCAATTTATCAAGAGCATCCTGATGTTGTTTGTCTTCTTCATCTTTAATCTTATCGTTGTAATTCTTGTGGTCATCAAGTTGGTCTTGTAGGCCTTGCTTAACCAATTCACGGTCACGATCACGTTGATATTTTCGAATCTCCTCATCAATAGTGATGAGTTGATTTTCTAGTTCTTTACGCTTAGCTTTGCCTGACATTGAGTTATCAGCAGAGAGAACATTGATTCTGTCCTGAACTTTTTGACGCTCGTCCATTTCCTTCGTAAGCTCTTCGGTATAATCAGTAGATGTATTCTCACGGTCAAATGCTTTGAGTCGTGAATTGATATAATTCTCAAACTGCTTTTGCTCATCATCAATGTTCTTGATGCGTTTCTCATGACGCTCATTCTCTTTTTTAATCTCCTGATCAAGACCCTCAAGCGCCAAGTCACGTTGTTGTTCAATGACCTTCTTATACTCATCAATGATATTATCAGCCGCAGACTCACGCATATCTTTAAGAGTCTTATTAACATCGGCTAGGGCTGAATTAGTACCAAGCAGAGATAAATTAAGTTCCTGAAGTTTATCATTGTAGTAGACAGTCATCTCAGCGTTTAATTTATTGCTGGTCAAGAGTGATTTCACATAGGCAATCTCTTTAGCAATAACAGCACTCTTATTCTCCAGTAGAGGAATCTGATTGCGCAACTCTTTGTTATATTCAACTGTACCTTCAGTTAACAGACTTAAATTAGCGTCTGATAATGCTATCGAGTCGTCATTTGCCTTGACTTGAGTTTCATAAGCCGCAATTTGACTATCAAAAATACTCTTACGTTTATCATCAATTTGAGCCTGATAATCCCACCATTTAGCACTATTCTCAGCCAACTTAGCATCGTATTCACCCTGAGTGATTTTATTCTCAAGTAGTTGTTGACGAATATCTTTATTCTGTTGCTCAATTAACTTTTGTTCTTGCTGGAGGTAACTACTCTGAGCCATTTCCTCTTTACGCCATTCAGGACTATCCTGTGTAAAGCGACTTTGCTTATTGGCTGATAATTCACGTTTCGATTGTAGTTTTGCAATTTCATTGTCGGTTCCAGCAATTATAGTTTCAACAATATCTAAGCCAACCTGATAAAGACTTGCCTCTTTAGATGATAAGTTTTGCTTCTCTTCACGCACGGCATCATCTTGTTCTTTTTGGGTTGCTTTAACAATCTCAGTTGTTGTCTTACCATCAGAGCTAGTAGTTTTAACTTTAGTAGCTGAGCTATTCATTGAAGGGGCACTAGTAGTTGCGGTAGATTCGCCAACGCCATTTATACGTCTAGCACTACGATACTTGGGAGCCCAGTAGCTACTATCTAAACTTTGTTCCTTAAGGCCGGAATTGCCCATTTGAATAAACTTGCCATTACCAGTATAGACACCAACATGAGATGCTTGCTTCCCTTTAACTGTTTCAAAGAATACCAAGTCGCCTTTTTTTAGATCTTTCTTATCAACAGCAGTGCCTTGTTTGGACTGTTCAGCAGCAGTACGAGGGAGGTTGATACCAAGGAATTCATCAAACATCTCTTGAACAAACTGCGAACAGTCAGAAATAGCGCCTTTAACAAATTGATCATAGGTGCCTTTGAATTTGCCGCCAACTTGCTTATATGTGAACTTACCCTGTAAGCCAAGAGCATTAGTGAGGAGCGTATCTAGTTTTGTACCAGATCCTGTGGATGAACTTGAAGATGAAGAAGGTGTGGTTGAAGTATCATTTGAGGAACTCGTTGTAGTAGTCTTAACCTTTGTAGAGACTAGTTCAGAGGGATTCTTGAGGGCTTTCTTAGAAGTAGCTATTGAATCTTCAAGTAACCTTTTCTCTTCTTTGAGGTTTGCTAAGTATTCCTTAGATCCTTTAACCATTGTGCTACGTTCATTTTGAACTTTCTTGATAGCATCAGCAAGGTCAAGAAGACGCTTCTGAGTTTCCGTTAGAATCTCATTGGTATCTGTGTAAGATTGATTCGACTTGTCATTGGACTTAGTAGCATCCTGTACAGCCTTATCGCCATTCTCAACCATTTGCTTGGTGTCAGAACCAATACTTTTCCAAGTCTGTAGTGTTGCAGTTAACTCAGCTAATTTTTCTTTTTCATAAGTTAAGTCAGCTTGTTTCCCACCAGCAGATCTAACAGCACCCATTCTGGATTCAGTCTTGATATCTTCCAATGGATCTTGTCCAGCAATGTCTGAATAGTCTTCTTTCATCTGATCAATGAGTTTCTGCCGCGCGCTCATCTCTAATTCAACAGCAGCAATTCTTTTCATCGAAGCTTCAATTGCTATTTCTGTTTTCTTTATTTCAGCATTGATAAACTCTGTTTTCTCTTCTTTTTTTGCCTTTATGAATTTTAAAATAGAATCTTTACTAAGACCAGTGATCTTAATAAAGTCACCATACTTTTCATTCATCTTCTTGATAGTGTCAGCAGAAAGTGTATTCTTTTTGGCTAGTTCGGACTGAGCCTTATTTAAAAGCTCAACTTCTTCTTTGGAATTAGTGGCCCATACCGAAAGCTCATCAAGCTTCTTAGACATTTCGCTGACTTTTTGTCCTGTTTGATCAGCGGAATTTCCCAAACCATCTACAGCATCTTCTGTATTCTCAACGCCTTCGACTACAGGAGCATAGTCAACTTGAGAAATAGCAGCACCCATATTTCTATAGGATTCAGCAGTTAAATTAGCGACACCCGGTAGAGATTCTAATAGAGTCATCCCTTGTTCAGCATTTTTTATGTTTCCGCTCTGAACACTTTCAAATACCTTGTTTAAATTATTCTTGATTTGATCGGCAGGGATTTTGCTTTCAGCGGCAGCCTGAGCATAAATATCGATAAATTTGCGAGTCATTCCGCTTATCTTGACATTATTTCGTTCCTGCTCATCAACATACTCTTGACCAGCGTTCTTAAGGATTAAGGCTTTCTTATTTGTATACTCTTGAAGTTTAGTGTTAGTTTCATCATATGCGGATAATTCTTCTTGCAATGCCTTAGCTGCATTCTGAGCGTGACGACTATTTGCATCATACGATGGATCTGATGTGCTAGTTTGACTAAGAATCTTTGTTCTTAAATCATATTCTTCTTGTGCTGCTTGTTTACTTTTTTCTAAAGCAATTAATTGTTCTTTGTACTTAGAAATATTGCTTTCAATGTCACGTGAGTTTGCAGCGTATTCAATTTCTGCACGATCACGTTCTATCTTTAATTCTGCTTCTTTGAGTTCAATTGCGGATTTGATTGCTTCATTATTTTCTTGAATAGATTTGGTTTGTCCATCTATACCTTGAACAGTGATTCCGTATTTTGAAGATAGTTCACTTTCAATTTGAGCCAACTTTGATTTTTCATCATAATTCAAACTAGTTTTCTTGGATAGTTCATCATATTCGCCTTGTAACTTTTTAAGATTAGCCAAATCATATTGTTTCTCATTTAACGCTTCCGTTTTATCAGTGAAGTCCTCTGTTGCTTGAGTTGCATCAGAGAAGAGGCCAACAATGCCTTCGATAGCCCAGCCCAGTGCAGCAAATGCAGCTCCAATTCCTGTTGCAATCATGAGTCCACGAAGAGCAACTTTGGCTATATTAGCAGCACCAGATAGGCCCATAAGCGATATTTTAGATGCAATAGTAGACAAGGAGAATCTATTCATACCCGCAGAAGCTGTTCCAGTCTGTATAGTGAGTCCAAACATTGAGGCGATTGTTTTTGTCATTTCGATGATTAGCATACGGAATCCGAGATGGAGTCCCAGTAGTGCTACACTTGCCACCCCTAAGATGACAGGGAGAGCACCAACTACATCAACTACTTTAGCAACACCGTTTAACATGGAAGCTATGAGGGAGGTAAGAGTTACAATTGAATCAGAGATAATTGCGTCTCCAAAGGCGAGGGACATGGTTTCCCATGCAGTTTTCATTTTTTGGATTCGTGCTTCAAGGGATGCCATATATTTCTCATTCTCTCGTGTAGCCGAACCTTGAGAGTGAAGTGCCGCTTCTGTAGCTTGAACAGATATATCATAGTTGTCGAGCAAGGCAATGAAACGCGACAGCTGGTAACGCAAAACTGTTACTTTCAGGCATATAGCGCCTTACTGACTATACTAATGAATAATATAGCGGGACAGGTTCTTCCAAAAGTGTCTTTACACTTGACCTATCCTCTCTATGTTTCCATAGAGATCAGACTATAACATCTTCTTTTTTCAAAGAAGGTCAACGTTTAGTCGTTACGGTTGAAACGTTTGTGAGAGGTTTGAAAATTTTATGTAGTTTATTTAAATCTTTTCTGTAAAGCGCTATTAGTTTGATGTCGTTTTCTTTACATATAATAATTTTTTGATTCATCTTTTCCTTGTAACGTTCTCTTTCTGGCATACCGAAGTATTCTATAACGCTACCGTCCTCTAAGACCCAATCACATCTCTTTTTGCCACTTCTAGGGTCATCTACAAATTCCGTATAAGGGACTTCTTTTTCAAAGGAAATGTTGTTTTCTATAAAGAATTCAGTGATTGAGAGTTCTGCATTGGATAAACAAACTGTTCCATCCGAAGCTTTATGGAAACCACAATAGCCAAAAATATTAATAGGGTTAGGAGTCAGATTTGCTTCCAAGCATGCTTCATTATAGGAGCCAAAGTATCTATAAAATGTCATCGGAGAGGGAGTATCTTCGTCAGCCAAAATTTCGTCCATGGTGGGTGTATGTCCAAGTTTTTCTGCAAGTGTTTTAAGACAATTCATTAGTTCGTCTTTTGAGAATTGCATATTTGTAATAGTCTTTTTTAATCCTAACTTTGCGGCTTGACACATAATTGCAGTAAGACTTCTGTTCTGAAAGTACATGTCCTTCAATTTACGATTTGAAGTATTGTGATACGTTTCCTTTAATAAATCATTCTCTTTTTGAGACCAAGGCTCTCTTGAGATTATTCCCATTTTACTCGCTTTACAGTGAATGGCAGATTCAGTTCTAGTAGGGAAAAACCTTTTTACAAATTCTTTAGTGGGCATGGAATTATAATACTTTCTTATATATTCTCGTTCCTCATAAGTGTAATGGAAGTTTTCCCTCTTTAACTTTAGTCTACTTGCTTTTTGAGCTATTTCTTCCTTTGTGAATTTTGGGATTAGACCTAGAAGAGATTCCCATGGCTCATCAGAATATCGTTCTAATAAGATATCTAATTCGTCTTGAGTCCATTTCTTGTTAAATCTTTGAACTTTGTATTTGTTGAGAATGTTGTAAAAGTTTTTGACGTTATATTTATCACAAATGTCCTTAGGTTTAATTCCGTTTTTGTAGTCCTCGATAATGCTGAGTTCGATATCTTTATGTATGTAAATCATTCTCCAATACTATTGTCTCTCTCACAAGACGCCTTACCTCGGTATTGCCTTCGACATGACTCGCTAAGGTGTCCACCGATATGGTTGACTTTGCATAAACCAATCACTTGATTATGGGGCCGTTATGTTAACCCGCCAGCTGTACTGCCGTATATTGCTGTTGCTCTTTAGATAATCCAGTCCATTTACCCGCTAGATCGTCCATAATATCTGAAACATCTCTGACATCGCCGTTCATTTCTCGCATTGAGACCCCAACGCCATTGAGTACTTCCTCTGATTTTGCCATTGATGTCATACGGGAATATATGCTTTTCAAACTATTACCTACCACTGCACCACTTTCACGCGTCGCAGTGGTAATTGCTGTAGTGTTTCCGAGGAGAGTTTCCATTGATACACCGAAGGTATTCGCTGAAGAACCCGCCTTTGTCATGGAAAGCGCTAGATTTTGAGTTGTGATTGCGAAGTTGTTATCGCTATATCTGTTACTTTCGGACATTAATCACCCTACTGACTACGATGTTCGTAGCGGAAGCGCTTCTTCCAAAAGTGTCTTTACACTTGAGCGCTTCTCTCTGTATTACTACAGAGTGCAGACTGTCGCTTCATCCACTGGATAGTGGAGCCTTTTCACTCAGTCGTTCAGGCTGTATTTAAACTTGCCCCTTGTTGTCCCAGTGGGAGATCCAAGTCAATCAGAAAAGGTTTATCTGCATGTATTACTACATGAGGAGACCGAATTTAATCTCATTTAACTTATTCGCAATTTCAATACTCTTACTTGCTTCCACATTAAAAATAGTCATTGCTGCTGTTAACGTATCCACCGATTCCTGTGGTGTTAGCTCAGAGATGTTCTGCAATAACGTTGTTGTCTTTGCAAGGTTCATGGTTTGATCTTCGTCAAATCCCATACGTGCGAATCCAATAGCATTCTCATTTACCTCTGTAATACTCCGACCCAACTCATTAGCCAATTGAATACTACGACTCAACATGCCCTCAAAGTCTGTCGACTCATCCATTACACGTTTTAGTTGAGTCATCTGGCTATCTACTTGTACAACTACACTTACCATGTCTCTCAATGCTCGTGTAACCATATAAACAGATGAAGTTGCACCTGCCCACATAGCTACTTTAGATGCTGCATCACCAAAACGTTGTCCTAGTGTTCTAGTTTCATTGCCAGCTAACTTTGCCTGAGATGTAATCTGTGTTAACTTAGTCTGTAACTCTGTTAATGCATTCTTATAATTGCTAACTTTCGACACATTGCCCAATTGAGCGTTCAACGCATTTAACTCAGCAACAGCAGAGGAGTTACCCTTAAACTTAGTCTGTGCTGCTGTTATCTTAGCTTGCATATCAGCAACAGCTTTTTGTCTATTTAAATTTTCAGTAATAGCTGCTGAATGTGCCTTATCCAAAGCATCACGATCACGAGCAATCTTCTGTTCCTCAGCAAATCGTGTCCTCAACTGATTAAGAAATTGCTGATTACGTTGTTCTTCCTCTTTGAGATTCTTATCTGCTAATGCTTTACGTGTTGTATATTCCTGTTGTGCTGCTTGTTCACGCTGCTTA
This sequence comes from Paenibacillus sp. FSL L8-0435, assembly GCF_037965655.1. Taxonomy (NCBI): domain Bacteria; kingdom Bacillati; phylum Bacillota; class Bacilli; order Caryophanales; family Paenibacillaceae; genus Paenibacillus; species Paenibacillus sp. FSL L8-0435. Next base: position 4,191,988 of record NZ_CP150185.1, on the reverse strand, counting down.
TTGATCGCTTGCTCTTTTTGTAATGCATCTTGTTGTTGCTTGAGGTAGTCAGTTATCTGACTGTAATTCTTAACATTTCCTTCATTGTCTACATTGACGCTAACTTGTTGACCAGTCTGATTTTTATATGTATTGGTCGTACTATTGATCTCACCAAGTTTATTCTTATTGGCTCTAGTTCTAGCTAGGGAATACCCATCTAATTCTTTTTCAAGTTGCTGTAGAGTTTTCTTTTGTTCACTGTAAGCCTTGGTTTCTTCATTAATCTTTTTGGTGGTCTGAGTGATAATTGAGCCGTTGGCTAATTGCTTCTGTGTTACCTTTTCAATTGAGCCATCCAGCATCTTGGTTGTCTTAACTGACTCATTAATTACTTTTTGTTGCTGTTCCAATGCAGTACTCAATACTTTAGTTGCTGCTACAAACTCATTCATCGATTTAACAAATGATTTATCAATATCCACCTTCAAATTTAAAGATTTGAGAGAGGGATGTTTAGCTAAAGCTTTAATTTCATCGTTGATATTCTTAACGCTGGAACCCATGCTGAGACCAGCTTCAATCAAAATCTTCAAATCAGTCATAATACTTAAATCACTTCCTTTTTGCTTCTAATATCTAAAGAGAAATAAAAAAGAAGCGATTCAAATGATCGCTTCCCAATGTTTACTCGTATTCAATTTGTTCTACCAGCTCACACATCAAATCATAAATATCTGCATCTTTACCTTCGAATGTTTCATGTGAATGGTTGATTACACTGTCTTTAATGGATTCAAGCATTTCACGATTATTCTCACTCTGTTCAATGATAAAGTGTTCATTATACAATTCGTTGATGTCATTTAAACGTTTAACATCATCTTTGAATGTATACTTATCGTCATTCATAATTGGCTGGTTGTTTTCATCGTAAATCAGATATTCCTTGTTAATCTCATTGACTTCATTCATAACCGATTGATATTTATCCAATATAATATTCTTGAATCTGGTTCGAAGTCGAGACGCTCTTCGCTCCAAATTGAGTGAGTGGAGATATGAAGCTAAAGCATCAAGTTGATAATTATATATTTTCATTTTTTGCTCCCTTTAAATCAAAATGAAATGGTAATTTTACTTTAATTTTGACAAGTGATTTGCGGCATAAAAGAAGGTGGGAAGAGTGCAATGGAGGGGTGAATAGTGTAAGTCTTACTTAGTTCTGCTACGTTTCGTTTGTTGATTCCACCATAGAAAGCAATAACTTCCTCAACCGTTCCTTCAACTTCAATTCCATTGATTTTTGCCTTCATTCAAATTCTCCCCTTTAAAATATCTTACTTTTCTCATCTTCAAAGTCACGTAAATCATAGATAGACGTTGTAGAAATATCGTTGTGATGTGCAACAAATTTGGATACCAAATTAATATCTACACCTGATTCCAACAAGTACGTGATACAAGAGTTTTTGAATATATGCACATTGACTCGTCTTTCTAGAATGTCGGACAGCGTATTGGAACAGAAATCATCAGACCATGCTGCTGACATCGGTTTAATCTCATTCCCATATCTAGTCGTGAAGATATAATCACTTTCATAACCGCGTTCATCAATCCACTTTTTGATATGGGGAATTACATCGAGAGGAATCATGTACTGCAAATTCTTGCCGTCCAAGCTCCTTCCTTTTCCACGAACTGTATGAGAAGTGACATAGTTTTGACCTTCTGGAACTTCATAATCTAGGATTTCGGATTTAAATTGAATGATCTCGGATCGTCTAGCACCAACCCTAAAAGCTGTAGCAAGCCAAGCCATACCAAGCCAGTTCTCATCTTCTTTAAGAACGTCCATCATCATGTCATATTCATCTTTAGTTACTTTTACTTTCTCATAAACACGGTTTCTTGCAATAGCAGGTAAACCACGAGTGAAGTTTCGGAACTGTTTGTAGTTTTCTTCTTCGTCGGCAATGATATTTTCAATGTGATTACATAGACTTGAAATTACTGATTTACGGAGACTAATAGCGGAAGAAGACATTTTTCGATTGTCCCGAATATGACTTAAATATCTCAAGAAGTCTCGTTTAGTAATTTTATAAAAAGGCTTGTTACTCATGGAGTTCACCATATACCATCCAAACTGTCGGATGACACTTGTATATTGCTTACGTGAAGCAGGGGAGAGGTCTTGTACTGATACGAATTCTTCTGCAATTAATCTATAATCCTCATTAACCTGTAACCACATTTCTTCGGTTACTTCTGCTTGTTTCTTAGCTGGTTCACGCAAGGTGTTTTGCTTAACTTCTTTTTTACTCAATTAACATCATCCTTATGTATATTGATCGTAACTTTCCAATGCCATATTTAACACGCTCCCTGTGTTTTATTATTTCAATTTGATATTCTGACGCTTTAAGCCTCTGTACATAGCCGCTTTGTGAGCACCCGTATTTCTCAACTCTTCTCGTGTTGCCTCAGTAAATGGACGTGGAACACCTGCATACTCAAATCCGTATTGGTAATTTTCTCCGCTCTCCACGACTTCAGCAACATTTCTATCCCCATCTGAACGAATATTTTCGACTACTAGAGTTGTTTCATTAATCAATTCAGACTTCATACTTTCTTCGCTACCTAATAGACCAGTCCGTGAGTACATAGTTGGCTCATACACATCATAGACTTCTTCTTTTACTTTTTCTTTCATTGTCTGTTTAACTGTCTTAGCTACATCATTAACCAATGCTTTTCCAATAGGTCGATTCAACTTTTGTAGAAACTTAATTAAATCCTGTTGTGTCTTAACCTGCATCTGATATTTCCTTGGCCTGTGCTACTGATGCTACAGCCATTTCTGCAATTACTTTAGCTGCTTGCTGCTGAGCTGCTTTAAATCTTTGTTCAAGTTTGTCCAGTTCTTCTTTTGGGAATGAGTTAATTACCTCATTGGTGATTCCATTGTCCATAAACTTTCTTGAAATCTCGATCAGACTTCCCAAGCCCATATTTTTGGGGAAAGGAAGATCAGTGAATTTCTTCATCACTAGTACATTAAATAGACTCAGAGTTCCACGAATCAATACATCGTCTAGATCAGTCTGAGATCTCAATTCCTCAACAAGAGCAATGTATTCTGTCACTACATCCTCCATCAAAGACTCTCGAAAATAGGTATGCACGTTTACTTCATAGTTCTCAGATGTCACATAGATTGTTTTGCGCTGATTATTCTTGCTATCTACAGCATTAAGTTTTGCTAGTGTCAACTTATTTGATTTTGCCATTTATTCATCTCCCTTTATGGCTTGTAGCCATGATAAGCATTGATCACTTGTTCAGCTCTCAAGTTATAATTGTGGTACTTGTACACGAATTCTTGTGCCTTCTTAGCTTTTTGTTCTCGTTGTATATCTGTCATGTTCAAGACTTCATCGACCATCAATAGCATCTCATCGGTGTTCTTAGGCAGATAAACATGATCATGGAATAGATATTGCTGAGCGGGAGTGAAAGGGGAGATTAAGATGCCTCCTCCTATGCCAAGACTCTCCGTAGGTCTCATTGAAGTTTGAGTAATGGACTTATCATCTAAATTTTGTCCTAGAATTATCTTGCTTGTTGAATACAAGTAGGGGAGATCTTCGTATGCACCATATCCTTTGTAGGTGGAAGGATGGCTCAGTAAATTTACCTCGCGGTCTTCATCCATCCACCACTCATTACCAAAGATGCTCACATCATAACCACGCTCTACAACTGGCATGATAAACCTTCTAGTCTGTTCGAATCTACGCTCATAGTTATTAGCAATAAGCACCATATCTTTTTGTATCCCTGAATCGACTCGTTTATGAAAGTCAGGATTGCATCCAAACAACATCAACTCAGCTTGTTTACCTTTGTTCCAGTAGTTAGGAAGACACTCAGCAGTTGTTGTAAAAATATAATCAGCATAATCAGACCAGTAATCACCTATCCAATGATCAAAAGGAGTATCTTCAATGGAAAAGAATGCGTGGAATATTCCTTTTGTTTTTGTGTGTTCAAATATGCCTTCAGCAAAGTTAGCGAAACACTCAGAAAATACGATATCTACATGATTGTTCTCTATGTACTCCTTAAAAAGTTCAACTTGGGTTTCCTTGTCTTTATCCCAGAGTTGATATTTGCCATCCATAATATGTACTTCATGCCCAAGATTTTTAAATCCTGATGCAATTCCATATTTTATAAGTGAAGAATTATTCGTAAATAAAACTTTAAGACCCAATCACAACACCACTTTTCAGTGTATATTCCTCAATAGCCTTTTCAATTTGCTGATATCGAACTTCCCAAGTGTTCTTTTTTGCTACTTGTTTTGTTATCTCTGCTACCTGCTCCCTATTGTTAATTGAAAACTGAATTGCTTTGTCTACTTGAGATAAAAATTCCTCATCGTCTTCTGCCGTTAATACTGCATCGGGATAAATTTCAGTTTCTTCCCATTTCGTAGCCACGGACAGCGTACCAGATGCCATAGCTTCAAACAGCTTGAGAGGGCAAGATGATTGAGTGATGCCGTCCTTTAGATTAAAAGGGATCAAAGAAACGTTAGCATGTTGATAATATGCATGTAGTTCATCATGACTTTTAACGCCCAAATTGATAACATTGTCGGGACAGTGTTTCCCGAATTCTTGTCCTACTAAAAAAGTCTTGTATCTATCCGCTACTTTTTTTATTAAGTTCGTTGAAATCCATGAACCAACAGCTCCAGAAAACATCACAATAGGTTCATTAACATCTCTATATTCTTCAGGCACGTTTGAATTTCTCTCAATATATGAATCTGGACAGGCGTTTCTAATCAAATAGGTAGGTTTGGATTCCTGAGTCTTAGCATATAGTTTTTGGCTTGTAGTAAATATCATATCTGCCTTATTCATTGCTTCTTGTTCATATGGAATCCAATCTGGAAACTCGTCAACGCGATTATAGATATTGATCTTTGCTTTGATGTTTTCTACATACTGAGCAGACTTAGCCCAAGTGTAGTAATAAACATCTACTTTAAGTTGTTTATGTTTAATCTTATTGAGTACTTCTTGAAAATTGTGATATACAAAAACATGAGGATATACTTCTTCAACAGGTTTGTTTGATTGTTCATTGTTGCAGAAAATAACGTCATAGCCATTATTGGCGAATTGCTCTGAAATTTGCTGTGGAGTTTGCTTTAAAAATCCCCAATTTAATGTTGGCGGATAAAGCATTACTTTACGTTTGGTCAATTTTTTATCTCCCTATTTGATTTAATTGTTCTGGTGACATAATGTGATGACTATATGCAAACAAATCACAAAAAAGCTCGAAGCCATTGTCTTGAGCCATCTTACAAAAGTATGCGTCTTCTCCTTGTGGATGAAATCCGTATTTTATAGACTTATAAACTGATTTATCTAATAAAATTATTGCTCCAGTCAGATCTACTCGTTGCAGCTTAGAACAGAGTAGGGCAGGGGCAGTCTTAACATGATAGTTTGTTATATGCCGATATTGACCCTTATCATCCAACTGCATGATATTTGGATATAGATATGGCTTATCTTTATTGGTCAAATATCCATTGTAAATCAATCCCGATATGATCTTTTTCCCATGCTTGAGTAACTTAGTAATAACATCAGGTTTTACAAGGATATCTGTATCGATAAAAATCAATTTATCGGTTCGAACTTTGCTCATAATGTAATTCTTTAAGTTGCTCAAACTTCTATATATGTATTTGTTTCTTACCGAAAACTCTCGTTCATCTTCGGGTGAATTATTGTTAATTACATCGATTCTAATGTTATTGTACAAGCCTTTATTGTCTTTTTTAAATTCTGTCAGCAACTCAAATGTTTTGTCTAAACTATCATTAACAACGAAATGTAGATCGATTAAAGATTTGGGGTAATTGATCTCAAAAATCTTCAATAAATATTGGGGAAGAATCCATTCTCTATTTCGTACTGGTGCAGCTATTGTAATTGTTTTCATGTTTACTCCTAGAAAAAAATAGGGCTAAGCCAATTAGACTCAGCCCGTATGTATTTTAATCTTCCAACAAATCAATGATAACCATTGCAGTTGATTTTGTATCTTTCAATACTTCACATGTAAATGTGAATGGTTGCGGATCTCCAGTAGAAGCCATACCGATAGAGAATCCCGGCAAAACTTTTAGTTTAGGGACAGTGTACAGTGCTTCAACATCTTTTCCGTCTTCATTTCTCCACATTGTAGTTCCTTCAAGAAGGTAAGTACCCGGGAACACATCTGAGAACACAGTCATGCTCTGAGTAGTGTCAGGAGCATTGTAATAGTAATCGGCAATGACTTTCTCACCAACCGCCAAACCTGCAAAATCAATTTCTTGAGAAACAGGAGTTGCTGAAATCAGCTTCTCACCAATTGAAGTGCCATCTACTGTACGATAGAAGAATGCTGGTTTAGTTGTCAAAGGCTCTTTAGCGAGAGTAAGTGTATCAACTTCTTCGATTGTAATTACTTCTTTTTTATGTACAGGTTTTACACCTTTCTTGAACTCAGAGCCAGTGAGAGTGCCCAGAGATTCCTTGGAGATCAATGCATCTTCCATATTCAATGTAACGTCTTTCTCAGAATCCCAGCCGATGAGCTTAGGATGTCCCTTACCACCGCGCGCGTAGACCGTTTGCGCTTGGAACTCAAACGTAGAAGTTGTAAGACTCTCAAGATATACTACTGGTTCCCCTGTAGTCGGATCTTTCAATACTACGTCCATAATTTCGCGTGAACCATATCGACTCATTAATTTTCCTCCATATAATCTAAATGATAGGCACGATGCCTATTTCACACCGGAAATCCAATGTGTTAATTTGATATTTTTTGAATCTGCTCCATGTAGGAGCGCTTGGATGTTTACTTCATATTCATCAATCATTCTCATGCGATTGAATTGGTCATTAAATTGAAAGAAATTCAAATCAAAAACATTAAATATGTTTATTCCATTGCCATTCGAACACAAAATTGAGATTAAATCTTGTAAAGACAGCCCACCGTCAGATTCTTGATCTTGCTTGAGTTTTCTTAGTTTATTCTTTCTCGCCAACATCTTCTCTCTGAGCGCTTTGACACGATCATTCAAGGGATTGAAGTCATCATCACTTTCTGATACGTAACAGTTTTGAGTCTTAATTATTGTTGATAGTGAATCTAAAATATCAAATGAATACTCGTTGTCAGCAATTTTCAAAGAACTCTGTTCTTGAGATAGAGATACATTCATTCCTAAGAAATATGAAAAGGATGTAAGGTATTCGACAATTAAATCACTTCCGTCTGTTTGAAGTAGAAAGAAGATGAGAGGATAATCGAATTCACTAAAATCTACATCAACAAAGATATCCTCTTTTTGTAAAGAAATTAGTCTTAGTTTCTGATTGAACTGGTCATATCCTAAATCAATGATCTCATTTAGTGTCTTTGGCTTTATTGTTAAACCATCAAGTACAATGGATTGATTCGCCAGAGTCTTTAATTTCACATATTCCTTATCCATCACTGAAAATCACGGACTTTAAAAGTAATATAGGAGCCGTGATAGTCAGTATTTACGCTTAATGCATCCATCTCATAAAACTCAATTTTACCAACTCCAAGACCACGCTCACTATTGAATAATTCGTCTAGTTTCATGATTATGTAATCTGTTCTAAGACATCCGTAATCAGTCCTAAATAAATCTTGATGGGTGAAAACATTGAATTTAATTAATCCACTTCTAAAAACATTCTTTATTGGAAGATACCTTTCAAACGAAATAGCTATGTATGTTTTCTTTTCCTCGGATGTTTTGGGAATAAACCTATGAGGGAAAACTCTATCGAATAAAACATCTTCTGGAATAACATCTGGTTTATCAAGAAAGTTCATTTCGTTGTAAGTTAGAGCTTTAAGTATTTCCTGACTGGAAAAAATCTTATCTAAAACAATGAGTTTATCTTCTGCTAGGTTTTTAAATCCTGACATGTGCACACCTCCTTAGAGGTTAGGTAACCCGATAGTCACGTACAATTTGATAACTCAAGAATCCACTCACGTCAACTGAACGTGTGTCATCAAAAGTTGAAATAACGTTCTTTAGTTGATCTAGTGTCTGTGGAACAGTACGATGCACTTCTTCCCCTAGACTGTTTCTGGCAATCGCTACATACAGTCCACCGTTTGCTTCAAGATGTCCTAGTTCATAAGTGATGCTGATGCATTTGAGGGTTTCAATTGCTGAAGCTTTACTATACTTAGTTTTATCAAATGCCATCTTCAACTTGTTGTCTGTGCCAATTGAATAAGCGAATTCATGTTGAGGATTGATTGCTACATCCAAGTCAACATCAACGATTTCTACGGTTGGTGTAGCACTGATTACAATGTCACCGTCAATACCAGATGAATGTTGACGCGAGTAGGGGAGGGCAGAGAACGTAATCCATGCATTATTCAAACCCTCTGTGTAATTCTCTGGTTTCAGTTCACCAAAGCGAACAATACTTTGACCCATGAACACACTCCTTATATTAGTGATTTAATTTTAATTTCTTTCTGTCCCGAAGACAGTCCATTAGCATTTTTGACATGCAAAATAACAGTACCCAATTTACGGTTACTGTTTGCTTTGACTACACATGTATTTGCTATAGGATCTTGCGAGGATATTGAAGCGAGGAGAGTAGGGGAGCCATCCAAATTTGTCAATGAAAATGAACTTTCATCAGAAATTTTAATTCCATTATTGAAGAAACTAGCCACATATGTAGACTCGCGGTTTAAGTAAATATCATTTGCTCCGTCTATTGTAGCGTCATAGTCATAATGGATAGTGGGGGCTACATAGATATTCAGTTGTTTATCAATCCCATATGCTGAAACAGTTATAGCTACTTCGCCTGATTCACGAATAGTAACAATCCCTAGTTCATCGACAATAACCAAATCAGTGTTCGAACTGAAGTATTCAAGTTGTGGGTCACTTATTTCTGATCCGTTTCTCATTACTCTGACATTGATTCTTGCAGATTGATGGATACTGAGTGATAGAGGATTGTCATTAAGGATATGCAGCTCATACTTACCTAACTTGTGATAGTCCGCTATACCCAATTCAAGATTGTCTTTGGCTGGATCAATTTGATCTGACTGTAAACTAAGATTAACCAATCCATCATCAGACATATAATCTGTATCAATTACCTTGAATGCTTCGTTGCCTACAATAAACCTTACATCACGCCTGATTTTGACTGTATGCTCATTGGATTGTACAGTGATTTGTCGACGACCTGCGGGAAGATTCATAGTCTTATCTTCTTCCGTACCAAAATTGGAACGGGCATTAAAATATAAAACAGAAGGGTAAGTTTGTTTAGAGCCTTCGGAATCGATCCATTTTAGGTCAAAATTACATTTTTCCATTATTGCCTGAGAAATAAAAATGTTGTTGGGTTTCTTTTCAGTAATCAGCCAAATTTCTTTACCCCATCTAACACTATCTCCCGGTAAAAGGTCATTTTGATCAGGGCTCGTAGATATAGTCAATATGTTGCTTTTGCTACTCGAACTTATTGATATTGTGCGAGGCTCATCGTTTATCTCAACATTAATAGTCTGCACATTATCATTGAAGTTTCTTGAAATCTGATTTCGAGTTCGATTGATAGTGATATCCCTTTTATTTTCAATGGCAAAGGCATTGTTTATTTTCAGAAAATAGTTAATATCCATAATTATCACTCGAATTGATAAGCTTGATAGTCAATTGTTTTTAGCTTACCCGTCGATCTGTCCCTAGAAGAGTAATTATCCATCAGTACAGCATTATCACGCTTAATTGATTCGAACATATCCATAAAGGTTTTTCTCTCGTTGGCTGGACTAAATACCTGTAAATCTTTTGGGCTAAATTGTATCTGAAATGCTTTAAGTAAAGAAAAATCACGCTCAAAGTATTTTTCCCTCATGAGCGAAGCTAAGAGATTAATCTCTGTCATAGTTAAATCGTCGCACATTGTTTCATTGTTGACATCTACATTGAAATCAATATCTGAACTAGTGGTCAGCTTTATTTTCGTAGCAGCTTCCAGAAGATAGTCCCTAGCACGAGATCTTGCAATAACCATTGCTTCATCGTTACTGACGTTGCTGTAGGTAAAGAAGTCTAAGTCCTTTTCAATCATGCTAAAGAAGGTGTTGAATAAAGTATCAAAAGGAGTTGGCATGTACTACACCTCTACTCACTACTCTGATTTCGAGTTTTTCGAGTCGTCTTAGGTTCTTCAGTTGCGATATCGTTTTTATCACTATCTTTTTTAATAGAAAGCTCCAACAATTTCTTGAGTTCTGCAATTTGTGACTCAAGTTCATTCACTTTACTATTTGAGTCATTTTCTTCAACCTTCGCAGTTTCATATGCAGTAGGCCTAATGACAATTTCAGTGATTTTCTTCCCGTTGTACAGTTCTTTGTATCGTTCCATAATGACATTTTTCACACGAGTCGAGATATCATACTTATTCGAATTTTCTAACTGTACAAGCATGCCTCGAATACGCTCAAACATAGAAGATGATTGAATTTTCAAGAATCGTTCAAGTCCATCTTTAGTTGGATTTAGGATACTATGTCTGATATCTTCGTCAGTCAGAATAGACTCATAATTCCTAATTCCAAGTTTTTCATAGATACTCTTTTGTTCGGTTTCTCGAAATCTCAAAAAGCCCTCACGAAAGAGATTCGATTGGCTGTTGATTCCTCTGATCTCGGCAAATGAAAGTTGTAATGCAAAGGGTTGATCTTCAATAGCAGGGTCAAACAAATAGCCATCAGGTTTAATGTGAGTGGAGACCACTACACAACTATCCGAATAATTTAGAACATCAATAATTGAACTATCAACTACATCCATATTAATTCACTCCCAAAAAGAAAAGGCGGTAAAGAATTTACTCTCTACCGCCAATATTATTATTTTTATGTTAAAACGATTTTGGCAATCTTATCAATTTTATTGATTGCAGTACCAAACTCAAAGCCAGTGATTTTAAGTTGTACTTGCTCACGCTGATTGTCAAAGGTTTCATATACACGAACTTGACCACGCATATCCAAAGCACCAATTTTACCCGCGATACCAAACACACGCTTATCGGGCAGGAGCTGCATGTCGTCACCAGTACGTTTAGCTCCAGAAATTTGACCAACACGAACACCATTGTAGAAGTCTACGAGACCATAACGGTTAAAACTATTCTTCATTTCCTCACTCATATATGGAGCGTGACCACTCATACGGGCAATTTGTTGAGCGTACTTGGACAAAGAAACTGTAAAAGGATTTTCTCCTCGATCAATCAAATAAAGAGACAATTGATCCATAGCTGTGGTTGTCAGGTTCGAACCACCAGCATTAATGAGTTGCTCACCACCAGCAATTGCTGCATCAACTTGAGAGAAGATATCAAAGAACATTTTGTTCTGAAGAGCTTCTTTAGCAAATACAGTCAGGTTCGCTACAGTTTTAAACCCATTTCTGCGAAGATCTGCATAAGAAATTTCAGTCTCTACTTGCTTGTGCTTCCAAATCGGAGCTGCTGCTTTAACATCAATGTATGATTTCTCCACATTGCCACCCTTAGCTGCATCATGAGCAACAAGCGTGTTTTTAGGGTTTTCATTCATTTTGTAATCATCAAATTCTCCAATCGAACCTCGATCAAACATAGCATCTAGCAATTCGTCAGGTACATCGTAAATCTCAGGTTGCACAACTTTCACGACGAAATTTGAGAGTTCTAGATTTGGATCAGATCCTTTTTCGCCAATGTTTCTTGCCCAAGCATCAACAACTTGAGAGATGTCTTTATCTTCGGCAGAAAGTGATTTCTTGTAATCCACTTTTGTTGCCCATTCGTACATTTTACCTTTTTCACTCATCAAACTTGCAATTTCAGTATGTAGCATATTGTTGTTTTCCTCCAATAGTATGTATTATAGAATTTCTACTCGTCCGAGTGTGTGACCGTTATCGATCTTCGTGCCTCGATACTTAAATTGTGATGCAGCCGCACTTTTCTTCAGTTGCCCAGCATTATCTCCTGTCATTTCAACTTCGAGATAATCTCCTTCTGCAAGTCCAGTTAGTGCAATTTGGTCGGTAGCATAAACTTCGCCCGGAAGTGGTTTTTCAAGCACAACAAACTCGCCAGCTTTGACGTTCTCTAAACGAACATCGTAATCTGAAAGCTCTCCTTCGAGACTTAGTAGGCCAGTAGGGTAGTTATCTTTGTTCACCCAATAGAGACCTTCTTGCGATGTAGGAGACACAATAGTTTTTGTGGAAAAATCCTTCTGAGCAAGCCGTCCTCGGACTGTTGGTGTGGCTGCTTGGAATGTAGCGTCTGCTGCTTTATGTACATGTACTTCTAGTCGTCTTAGCATTTATTAAATCCTCCAAATATATGTTTTAGTTGTTAAAGAATGAAGCCATAACTTTGCTGTGATCAAGCGCTTCATCATCATTAAGAATATTAGCTTTGGTGCTTGTGGCAGTTGAAACATCGATATGCTTAGGATCTTTAGCTAGTTTCTGCATCATACGTTCTGCAATCAGAGCTTTAATACCCTTTTCATCAAGATTAGCGATTAATTCTGCAATCAATTCTGAAGTTTCAATCTCTTCGCTAGAGATGTAATTGCCTGTTGATGCAAGGGTCTTGAGTTCTTCTTTTTTACTAGCTGCTTCTGCTTCACGCTGTTCAAGTTCAGCGGCTTCCACTTTTTCTTTATAAGGCTTAAGCTCACTAACTTCACTTTCAAGCTCGGTAATTTTTGAAGCCGCTTCAACTAATGCTTCTGTTTTAGATTCGACCTCCGAAGTAAGTTCTTTAATCGACTCGTTTAATTCTTTGTTAGTCGTTTCTTTATCTGCAATCAATTTAGCTGCTTCATTTAAATCCACGCTAATATTTACATTAGTCTTTTCTGCAATCAAAGTACTTAATTTCGTGTTTTTGATCTCACCAAGAACAACGGTATCTTCATCAACTGTATAATTGACGACCAAATAATCATCTTCTGATTCTCGTTCGATATCATAAGCCAGAATTTTATGTTCTTCAGGGTATATCTCCCAAATGCTGTAGTAAGGATTACTATTCCAGCCCTTTGGGTTTAAAGCTTGATAAACTTTTTGATGCAAGTCTCTAGTAGTAAGCGCAGAGACATGGACTACTTTTTTAGGCAATTCATTTTCCTCCTTTTTTATGTGTTCGGAAATATCATTTACTAGAGCTTTGGATAGTTCATTATCTGTATCTTGCGAGGCGACATTAAGAAGTCCACTAGAAGGGTAGGCGGGTCTAATTGTAGAACCGAGTAGGGCATGACCAATAAAATTACCGTTGTCGATATATTTGATCTGTTTTCCATCTATAGTTTCATAATGACTTTCCAGTGATTGAATTTCCCAAGACGTTTTAATACCATCCCCAGAAGACATCCTATTTGTAATCACTTCGCAAGCCTGACTAAATCTCTTCCATATCTTTGCGTAAGCAACTATGTACTCAATATCATCGATAGTTTCGATTTCAACTTTGTAGAAACTGCCAAATGCAGATGTGTCAAATTCAACTTCTTGATACTTATCACCGTTGTCATCAACCTTTTCCACAATTTTCATGTTGTGTCCAGAAAAATCAGCTCCGTTTGTGGTCGTAATTATTTTCCCAACAAGCGGCTTGTTGATTAGCGTTGAAATCCATGTGTCGATGGTGTCACGAGTGAGAGCAACATCATTATCATTTGGGTTGAAATCGCAAATAATAAATTTTCCATCTAGGGTATCTGCCCCAGACTCGCTAATTTCTAATTTAAATTGGCTTGTGAACTTAATTGTTTCCATTTTCTTTCTTATCACCTCCTTCAGCTAATTCAATATTGAAAGTGTTAGAAATTTCTTTAATTAATTCAATATTATTTTCGTATGCATGGAGCATAGAGCGCTTCAAGTCATTGGTTGAAAACTTATGTTTACAGCAAGGACAAGTTAAAGATTGATCAATCATGAATTTCTCCTATCTTGATCTTGCAGTTGCTTATCTGGATCTTTATTATTTACAGGTCTTCCAGCAGATTTATCGCCTGAATTGGTATAGGCGGTTAAACGAGGAGTGAATATTTCATCATAATTCTCATCATTCTCTTTAATTCTTCGTTGTTTTTCATCTTCAACGTTAATTCCTAGAAGGCCATACGCTGTTTCGTAAGAGGAGTTGAATTTACTGTATAACAACTCTGCAAGTTTAAGTTTTAATTCTTTATTTAACTCTTCGGAATCAATTAACCTAATGGAAGGACAATGTTCTAGAGAGATGCCGTTGGTCTCAAGGACTACTTTGTACCATTTTTCAAGAATATCTTCTAACTGCTCTGATATTTTATTTATGGTCTTCATCAGTTCAGTAATTGAGATATTTGCTGTGGTGTAAGATTGTCCTGAGCCAACATTAAGGAAGTTAATACCTAATGAAGTCATCTGCTTGTTACGATGATAATTTACATTCTCAATATTGATATTTTCCGTCTTAGGTTCGACATATTTAACGTCCTCAACAAAGGCAGCTCCAGTATAAACTACTGTCTCATTCTTCCAAGCAGACATAAGGTTGGTGTGTGCATATGCCATTTCTTCAAATGCCTGTTTATTGTAATCCTGACCCAATATTTCTTTGTGGAGTTTTTGAAAGATGATCTTCTTGGCTTTTGCTTTAGCATTTATTCGATCTGTACGCTCAAATGTTTCAAGCATGAGAGAGGATTTTAGCGCGCGGAAAATTGAGGTTAGACCATACTTTCTGTTCATGTTGTTCAAACGAATAATTCCAGACTTCTTAATATCTAGTTTGACATATGTATCTTTTTCTTGGAGGCCCTTATAGACTTCTGAAGGATAATTGTTCTTAATTTCATCCTCAAGCTTATCAAAGAAAAGACTCTTACCTTTTTTACTTTTCTTGTTTGTTTTTTGTAGTCTTGATTTAAGTTCGGTCATATTAATTAGTAAAACAGGTTCGCCATCAATCTCGTAATCACTAACCTCTACGACTCCTAGCGGATAATGATCAACTACATAACTATTGTTCTTAGAGCGCAAATACATGGGGTAATTGCCCTCGGAATAAGCAAGCGGAATGGACTTGCGCATCAGATGTTTTAGATTTATCTGTGAATTGAACTTTTCGATGATATCTTTTGCCCTTTTTAAGCTGTCTATCTCACCGTCAACTTCTGGAAAAGATAATCTATAATCTGTGTTTATATTACTTTCTATCGTTTCATAAACTAGACCAATTAGATCGTCCTTATTGATGTAAAAACGAATAATAGAATTAATCTTCTTAATCTTCTCTAAATCGTTCTGCGCATTATCTGCAAGCATATCTAATTCTTCAGGAGTAATTTGAGTCCGATTGAGCGAATTTTCATTAAGAAAAGAAGAATACTGATTATAATTATTACCAAATTGAAACATGGCCTGTTCAAGCCAGACTTTTCCTTTGTCTTGAGAAGTTAAAATAACAGTATCATCATCAGGCTTTGATGCATAAACAACCTCAAAGTCTTCACTGGATGTGGACATTTTTCACCTCCATACTTTAAAAATTAACAGCAGAAATGAAAGATGGTGCATTAGCCCAATCAACTTTTTCTGTAGTTTTCTTAGTAATACTTTCACGTCTAAGATTCCGCAAATACCACGCCAACATCGCAATTGTATAAGCTCTGTCATCCCCGATTTTATTTAATTTATCAGGAGGAAGATCATATCTTACACTGCCGTTTGTGCTCTTGAAGGAGTAGATACTTACGAGTTCTTCTTTAGCAATATCTACATTAACCAATGCTATTTCTTCATCTAAAGAAAGTTTATATTGTTTACTTTCCCCATCTTCATCAACAAGAGTCAAAAATCCCTTGTTGTCGTACGTCTCTGTAAATGTAATTAAATCTAAGCTCATCATTTCAATTAGCGCATCAAACATGTCTTTCTTGAATTTCTGAGGAGAAACCAGAGTTAAAATCTCGCTTGCGTTTGGATATTTACTATTATGTATCTTGTATTCATCGTGCTTCGAGTCGATTAGTCCTTTATGGGTAACTCCTCGCTCATCAATCCAGTCGTCCAATAGTCCATCAGCCCAAGAAGAAACGCCAGATCCACCTGCACCAGAGTCAATGAGTACTTGCATAACATTTTCATAATCAGCAGCTTGCTTGCCATTATAATCTAGCAATAAGTTTTTGAAATGTTTGATTTGATCCGGTGTTTTCATTGGTGTCTTCTTCTTCTTGGCGATATCTACAAAGCTTACCGAGTTACTTAAACTCATCTTCCATCCAACATTCTCATCAAAATAGAACTCAGCAGGGGTACAGATCGAATTATCGTGTTGTCTTGCAGGGTCAACAGCAAGCACGAATTTTTTCTTCCCCTCATTTGCAAGCACGGGAACACTCACTTTGGAATTTCGTATGATAGCTGCTCGTTTAATAATTTGCTGATCGGAACCCTCGGTTGTGAAAATGTTTTTATACTCACGCATAGCTTTTTCTTTATTGTCTCTCATGGCTGTATCTACTTTTTCTTGCGAGAGGAGGGATACTGGGTATAGAATGCCGTTGTATGTCGCGCTAATAACAACATCGCTGCTAATATCTGCAACAAAGTAGCGCTTGTCACCCAGAAACATCTTCTTAGCAAAATCTTTATACTTTCTATAGAAGTATGTGTCAGTAGAGGATGCAGAGGAGGCGTATATCAGTTGATTGGGGAATTGTTTGGGTAGGAGAGTAACGTCTACATCTCCACCTAGTCTAAAGTCACTATTTTGTGTGGTAAATGGCTCAGAAGTAGTAAATAACTCATCAGGAGCAAAGCCAGATTCATCATAAAAGTTTAAATTACTACGCTTACTCCTGTTGTTATCAAAGGAACCATTTAGAGATCGGATAACACTACCGTTGTAAAGCTTATATGAGAAAGATGCGGGATTGTGAGTAAATCCATCTGTATTAGCAGAGCTTTTCACTGTCTCATTGTAGAATATATCAGTGAGTCCGGTAAAAGAGGCGATTTCGCGTTTTGCAATCTTTTCAATCTTCATGAACATTTCTTGTGATTGTGAACCTACGCCAGCAAGTATATATCCTTCAAAATTAGGAATTAGTAATGATTTTGCCATGATAAACGGGGAACCCAAAGTGGTTTTACCACTCGAACGACCCATGCACCATAATACAAATGGAGTAGACCAGCTTTGCATAAATACATACTTTTGATAGTCCAATAGCTCCATGCCGAAAAATCTCTCAACAAAACGTACAGGATTCTTGCTATCGTCCCCATTGAATAATCTGAGCTAGTTTTAAGTAGCCTTCAATTTTACGTGTAGACATATTTTTATTATTCATAGAGCATATCACCCCCAATATTACAGGGAGATTCTTTCCTCATTCTGTAATTGTCAAATGTTTTTCTCTGTTAACTTTAGAAGTTCTTTTTTCAAAACTCTTATTTCCTCTTCGTATTTGGTTACTTTTCCACTCAGATCACCTATAATTTCTCTTTGCTCTATTAGCATTGCAGAGTAGTCATTTTCATCAAATTGAAGCTGTTTGAAGATGCTCTCATTACTAATATCAGCAACTTGACTCATCCCTGCACAAGTCTCTATATCGAATAAGTTGACACTAGATTCTTCAAATCCTTTTTCCTGAAGTTGCTTGATAATACCGCTAAGTGTTCCTGAACCTTTACTCTTATTGTTATTGTGGTTTACAGAAATCCCATTATCTTTGGCAAGAGCAAGTACTGATTTATATAGTTTATCTTTTGCGTCAATGAGTGATTTGATTGTTCCTGCATTTGTTGTTAGCGATTGTACATCTGTGGTCATATTGGATATGGTGTTGTTTATCTTATCAAGTTGGTTGAAGGTTTTAACAATTTCAATAACCGTAGGTAATTTAAACCCATCTTCCAATGTGCCTTCATCTAGAAAATCGACTAACTTATTATATAGATGTCGTCTATCTCTTTCATTTTCAAATTCAAAAGGATCATAACCTAGCATTTTGATGACATCTAGTCGATTGTTGTCTTGTAGTTCGGATTCAATCTGCTCAATTTTTAGTTCATCATTAACTGATTCTTTTTCTTTCGAGGGAGTGGGAGAAGAGGAAGCTTTTTTAGTCGCCTCAACATCATCACTATCTTTCCATGTCAAATCTCGAAAATCTTTCATCTGAATTGTTTTAATATATAAGCCAAACTGATCTTGATTTTTGTTCTTAGCTTCCTCAGACGAGGATATCCAGATTGAATGAATATAGGGACGATTTATTTGCATTAATGTGTCTTTTACTGTTTTTATTACATTGTAGTCAATGCTTTCTTTTAAGCATCTGCGACAGATAGACATGTGTTGATCTGCATCAAACTTGCTATATGATTTATAAAAATTAGAGGAAATCGTTAAATTTCTCTTACATGAAGTGCATGATTTCTTGTTATCTCCCATATTTCACCTTCCTTGAGGTAGATTAAATAAAGCCATGGGGTAGGAGGGAGCGTCCGGTTTAAAGATCCTTATGGCAGAATCTCCCCATGTAAAAATAAATAAGAAAAAACCCGATTCGAATTTAATCAGGTAGTCGATTTATGTATTCTTTTGAATTTTACAATCTAATGTTATAGGTGATAAGAATTGAGATCACACTTCATATTCCATAAGAGAAGAAAATAGTTTATCTGGAATTTTACTTTGCAGTGAGATGGCAATATCTTTAATTAATTTTTCTTTGTATTGTTTATATACTGTATGTGCTTCTTGTGGCGTATCATATATCCCAAGATAAATCGGTTTTCCGTTTTTATTGCAACTAGCTTGATATTTTTTTGTTTTTTTATGATACGAAACACCCAGCGGTGTATCACCACTATCCGTTCTTGTTCTTCCGTTGATCAGCATATTTATAGAATTTGGTGCAATTATACAATGATTTTCCGAGTATGTTTTGTTATCCTTAGTTAATATATCTTTATCTAGCATCATCACTTGTCCATCAATTTGATAGTAATTGTCGTTATACCATCTTGCGAAATTTTGATAATTATGCCAGTCGGATGAAACATTACAATCAGAGTATGATGTATCTTTTACGCGAGTCTTATTAGTACCGTAACATCTTTCTATCATCCCTCGCCATATATTGTGAGCTTTGTCATTTGAATCAAATTCTCCATATCCCATAAATCCAACACCACACAAACTTGGAGTGTACGGGTTTGTAATACTTCCCCTTTTGAAATTTACGTAATATACATCTTCCAGAACGAATCCATCATCAAACATTACTCCAATACTCTTCGCATTGTTATATGAGACTATTATCATTTTCTGTCCATTGTTTGTGTAACCAATTTCACCAATACGAGATATCTTTTTAATAATTACGTCCTCCTAAACAAATTAAATAGGAGGGTAGTAGGAGTGCACCCTACAATGAGTCACCCATCACTAGCTATTCTACGGTTGTATAGATTGCGTCCATCAGACCTAATTCTCTGTCCCAAATAAACGATTGACCAACTTTCAACGCCCCGACATATCCCGACTCGTAATGCCAAGTGTCAGCTCCAGTAGGTGAATTCAGATAGCGAACAATTACTCCATTATCTTTTGTTACAGTTCTTTCTGAGTGAAAATGCCCAGCATGAACCTCATGATAAACAGTTCTTCCCCATGCTTCTCTGGCTTCTACGGGCATTACTTCGCCAATTCGCTTACCCTCAGCGTGTCCATGGGAAAATTGAATTAGGCATTTACCGAATTCAATATATTTCCTAATCTTAGGGTCAGTGTCTACTTTTACATTTGTATCATTCCTAAACCATGCAGCAAGATGCTCAGTTGCAACATAACTTGTCAACTTATCATGATTGGCTCCGACATAGAAAGTTTCTACTGGGGCAAATTGAGACAGCAAATCAACTGCTTCGATCAACATCTTCGTTCCGATTTTATACATTTGTGCGAATTTCAAATCAGTATCTTGAGGAGTGCCGCCAGTTGTAGTCTTAGTTAAACCATCGTAATGGAAGAAATCATTACTCCAACAGAATAAAATCTTCTCAAATTTATAAGACTGTGTTCTAGTTAGAACATCGTTGATAATATGAAAGAATCTCTCTCTTGCAATTTCCCAGTTATATGTATCATTAGAATCGCCCTGCCAAGCAAGCTTTCCAAGATGAATGTCAGCAATAGAAATTTCGAGCATCATCCCATTCTTGCTGTAACGGACGGGATTGTGTGAAGGACGAATGTACATATCTGACATTTCTTTGAAGGTAGAACGGATTGACTCAAGCGATAGTTCATCTTTCTTAGGCTTGACGGAGATTTTGCTGGAGTATAGTTGCATAATTCCATCTTTTTTAGAATATGAATTCCAAATATTCGAACGTGCAGAAGTCAGTTCCCACAGGTCAGTATCATAGCCGTGTGCCTTTAGTAGATAATTTACATCTTTAGAGTCTTCAATAGACATTTTGATAAGCTTAATGCTACTTTGTGAACCATCTTTGTTGATCTCAATAGACTCTTTAAAGTCTTCTTTAATAGACGCTGTTTTATTTTTATTTCTATCTTCAGTCCTGAGTCGATTCTTAACCCATAAACGATATTGTTCACCATCAGAAAACATTCCGTCACCAAAGTTTTCTGCAAGGGAAGACCAGCTATCTACAATATCTCCATTTCTCTTTTTAATCCCAATTTCAAGAAGCTTTTCTGGGGTTGTAGTCATTTAATCACCCCTTATTCTTTAACTAAATGACTCGGGTTAAAATCTGAAGCAAGGGTGAAAGAAAGTTGCTCACCATCAAATTCTTGAAGTAGAGCCTTTAGGTCATATGTTTGAAATCCATCCTTACTTTCGGCTACGATTTGCATTTTATCCATATCAAACATACCTGTTCGATTAACCGCTTTACTATCTTTGTTCTTTGCCATATTATATTGCCCCCGATATATTTATAAAATTGATTTAAAAAAAGGGAAGAGGAGAGAGGTTTAATCTCGCCTATCCATATTTACTGCATTTTCATATATTGAATATATGTATTATTTTATCGTTAAAAGTATGTAAAATTACTCTTTTACAGCATCTTTTAGGGCTTTTGCGGCTTTGAAGGCAGGTTTCTTGGAGGCAGGGATATATACACTCGCCTGTGCTTTTGCGGTCGCTTCATCTACGCCTTGTTCTTTTAGCTCTTTCAAGAGTTTCGGATTTACACCGTTACGTTCTTTTGTGTCGCGAACTTCAAAATTACCGAATCCAATGAGTTGAACCTTATCTCCATTTGCTAGAGTTTCAGTAATAGCTGCTAGAGTTTCGTTAATAACTTGTTCCGTATCTCTTTTAGTCAATCCTGTTTTTTCTGCTACTGCGTTTACCAATCCTGATTTATTCATTTAAATATCTCCCTTGTAATTGTTTTTTGAGGTGAAAGTATGCCAGTTAAAACTTCTATTACTTGTCATTAAGCTGCAATAGCATACCCTCCCTAAAACACCCATCTAAAATAGTCGAATTGTTCAGTAAACCCTTATGTATCAACGTTTTGTTTAATATAGCGGTTCTTTGAAATGATTACACAAAAATAATTATATGTTATTCTTCTTATTTCTTAAGTTTTTCACATTTTCTCTAACCTTTTCTTTTCTCACATCCAAAGAGCATGAATCACAATACTTCCTAGAGTTTGTGCTCTTGTCCCGTACATTTGAAAAAACTGTATTGCATCTTTCACATGTTTTTATCCTAGACTCAAGATTTTTTTTAAGATTATCGACAATTATGTCTCCGAAACTAGACCAAAGAGTTGTTTTATATCCTGTGTTTGATCCATTATAGAGATATTCAATGATAACATCTGCAACGTAATATGGATCATTATGTATTTTCAAAAGCTCATTTCTTATATAAATATAAACAGGGAGGTGGTCGGCATTGTTAATGTCGCTGCTTTTATTTCTAGAAGACAGCATCCACTTAGTATCATTTAACTCTTTATACTTATCAAGTATGGTGTAGTATAAATCATCCTTTGTTCTTTCTTGGTGTATCATGTTCTTATAGTCGAACTCATACTTGTCGGACACTGTTTTAAATCTAATACGGACATCTGGAAACATTCCTTTAAGTCTGTTAACTGTTGTAGTGTTAGTCCAAGGCTCAGTGGTTCGCTTAGATTTCTTGTTTTTTCTGTCCTGTGGTTTGAGTCTATATTTTTCATAAGAAAAGAAGTGTGGCATTTTCATTTTATTGAATGGTTTAAATAATTGCTTGATATGCTTTGGTCGAACTGGCTTATAGTTTGTCTTAGCAGCGTCAATTTCAAAGTTATTTTCCATCGTTCTAATTTTAACAAGATCGATATCTACGGAATCGCTATTCCAGAGTTTCGTAATATCATTACTAATGATACCAATGTTGCCACTAAAGGCTCTTTTTAGATTCTGCTTTATACTATTTCTGTTGATTTTTTCTGCTGGCGCTTTTTTCATGTCATAGTACAGAGGTACAACGTCTGCCATATTCCTTTCGGCAACACTTACTAATGTATTATCATTGCTTACTGTTACCTTATCACCATCACAATCAAACATTAGTATTTTACTGATGGGATCGTGAATAGAGGTGTGAACACTTTTGCTAATGAACCATTCTTGAGTTTGAGCATTTTTAACATTTAATCTAACAGCATGCTCCTTGTAAAGATGAGGGCTCCGCAAACAATCAACTTTCTCACCATTCTGAATTGCAACGCATGACACTTCTCCATTCTTCAAGATACCCATTGGATTGTTATTTCCCTCAAATAAATACTCACAAAAAGCATACAAGTCTGGAGCGATAAAAGTGTAACAACCATCGACCTTAACTTTTCCTGTATACACCTTCCTCATCAAACTAGCTTTTGCTTCCTTAAGTTTGTTTTTTACATGTGGGTCTAATAAAAGTTCAGGATATATGTATAATGATTGTTGTAAATTGTTTTTATCTTCAAACATTCCCTTAGTTGCCCCCAATAAGTTGAGCATTTCCTCTGGATTGCTGACCGTTTCTTGAATTTCATTACGCGTAACTGATACTAATTTATCAAGTTCTTCTTCGGAGATAAGGGTCAGAGTTTGCAACATTTGATAGCAAAGTCGCGCTGAGCTTAATTCATCCTCTTCTGTATTGGTTAAACTTGCATGACAATTGTGTTGCTTATATAGAGACTTATATTCATCCCAGTTTTGATAATACTTCCACATCTTAAATTGACTCTTGGTAAAAATAACCTCTATCTTTTCTTTAATTACGTCGTGTTTCTTACCATAAATGTCTATCAAGAACCTATTCTTCTCATCGACGAATTTATTGAAGGGGAAAGGGACTAGCAATCCTTTAACCCATGGTAGGCGAACCATGAATGATTTTTTACTTTTCTTCGGTAAAATCATTCCGCAACCATCGGTATGATTTATGGGTACATCCATTTTTCTGCGACTAACTGTGTAGGTGACATCATCTACATAATCAACTGTTGTATTGATCGAAGTTTCGAAATCATCTACAACAATTGAACGATCTATGTTGAATCCTTCCCATAGGTCAGTTGCGCTTGAGCATAGCGCTAAATATGCCAAGTATTTATTTATACTTACACCGTATAGTCTTTTATTGTTCTTGCTAATATCATAATAATTGTTAATTCTGTCCTCTGAGAGACCACACATCAGCGTTTGCTTAACTTTATCCCAAGTATCTTTTTTCATAAATACGGTTTTTTTAGTTCTAATTTGTCCTGCTGAGGCTGTAAATGGCACATATTCTTCATCATTAACAGTAAAGCCATTCTCTATGAGACTGTCAAAGATACTGTAGTAGTGCGTTTCTACAATAATCACATCTTCATATGTATTGTTTTCTTTAAGCCCTAGTGTTCTTGTGAGCGAGGACTCAAATAATGAGACTTTATTGGCTATGGATAAACTATTTGGATTAAGTTTACGTTTTAAATGTACATTTGAATCGATGATATTGCGAAAACTCTTATCTAGCTCTTTAACTTTCTCGGTTTCTTTTTTTAATTTTGCTTTGCTGATTTCTTTACGAAGTAAGCTTTCCTTTCTTGTGAAGAAAGCGCTTGTGTCAACGCTATATATGTAGACTTGCTTATCCAATGCCATTCAAACACCCTTTGCTGAATTTTTTTATTTGATAATATGTATTATCTATGTGTATTGTTTTTCAACCATAAGACTTCTTGATCTACTACCGCTTCTATGTATTCGATACAATCATCAATTCCTTGTTTCATATAATCTGATACCATTTCTTCATCATAATAATCTCGGTCATCGCCATATCCATCGTAGTATCGATCCTCCCATGTGATAGTTGAATGATTCCCCTGTTGTCTTTTTCTCATTAAGTCTTCCCTTTCGGCTTAGTAGCCTTCGTTTATTCGGATTTGATGTCCGTAGATACAATATAAGTTTATATTTAAATATTGTCAAGTATTATCATTGTGTTTTAAATGCTTATCATATATAATGAAATCAAGAGGTCGAAGGAGGAATGCTTTATGAAAAGCGAAGCCAATGTAATTCAGTTGTATAGTAGAAGAGTTTATGAAGACATTATGACTTTCATAGGCAAGTTCGAGAGCAAACACACGCAAAAAAACTATGAGAGGAGTATTCGAAATTTCTTTCTATGGTTACATAATGTTAATAAAGATATCGAACATTTGACCGTTGATGATTTGAAAGTTCGCAATGCCGATATGCTGAGGTATCAAAAATATCTCAAAGATCACGAGGCAGATTATACTCATATAACAATCAACAGTCATATCGCACCAATTCAAAGTCTATATGAGTATTTAGAAACAAATGAATACCCTATTAATTCAAAACATACAAAGATATCTATGTTGTCAGATGACACAGAAATCACTGGTTCGTTATATTTAAACGAAGCGGAGGAAATGGCTCGACTATTTTTACAGGATAGGAAACTTGGACAAGAAAAGTATGCTCTTATCAGAACAGCCTATACGACGAGTTTTCGGAAAAGCTCTCTGTTATCTTTGAAATGGTCAGATATAAAAAAGAATCCACTAGCGGAGAATTACTTGGTTACGACTATCGGTAAGGGAAATAAAAGACATACAATGCCCATATCGGTAGATCTGTACAATGAACTCTTGAAAATTAAAGGCCAGAAATACTATCACAAATACAAGGACGACAAGATATTTCATCTGTCTCCAAATACGATACAGACTATGATGAACAATATAAAAAAGAAGATGGGCATATTACCAGAGAGAAATATCAAATTTCACAGTTTGAGAAATGTAGCAGCCAGCTTTGGAACAATAGAAGAGGCAAAGAAACACCTCAATCACTCTAATATATCTACGACTGAGAGATACAGAAAACATACGGCAGAAGACTATTCCAATAGCATAAGTTTAAGAATCGAGGATAAAATTGATGACTCCATTCTTGAGCAATTAAACAAAGAAGAGTTGATACACTTAATAATGATGCAAAATAATGGAACATTGTCTCAAATAAAAAGAGAGGCACAAGAGTTAATTCAAATTAAAGGAGAGATGAATAATTGAGTATTGTTGAATTGAAGTTAACGCCAGAGAAAATGATGTTCCCCAGAAAAGAAGCAGATAACAAAAATGATTTTAGGATATACTCATGTAACACCAATAGCCCAAATGTGATTTTAAACTCATACGGGAATCTTAGTGTTAAAGGGATCATGCAACGACTAGAATTAGGTGTGGAGTATGAAGCTCAAATTGAGCTTGAAAAAGTTGATGCAAGATATGGAGCAAGTTATAACGTGTTATCGATATATCAGGATGTTCCTGAGACAATGGAGGGTCAGAAGGCGTTCCTAGCGACACTTATGACGGATCTACAGTTAAAGGAAGTATATAAAACCTATCCAAACGAGGATATTGTTAAGCTGATTGTAGATAATAAATTTGAATATGAGAAAGTTAAACAGTTTGGATCAAAGACATATAATAAGATAAGAGACAGAATTCTTGAGAATATAGCCTATAGAGATGTATTGAGCCGATTGGGGAAGTACGGCATAACTTATGACATTATTTTAAAACTTGAAAAAACATTTGGGTCAAAGGAATTAGCCATCCAGAAAATTGAAGACAACCCATATGAGCTTACTCAATTATCTGGATTTGGATTTAAAAGAGCTGACAAGATAGCACAGTTAATGGGTTTCAAGAAAGATGATCCACATAGAATCAAATATGGGATAAGATTCACCATTGATGACAACCAACAACAGGGCCACACGTATATGTTAAAGGATGAGTTGTTGAGGAATGCTTCTGAGAAACTAGAACTTGCTGAAGTAATGATTGAGAATTTTCTATATGATACAGATGGATTAGTATTTGTAGATGACAAAGTTTCCCTTACTAGAACTTACAACGCTGAAAAGTATATAGCGAAACGATTAGCGGAAATGTTGGAAAATGGAATTTCACTAAACTTTGATCCTGATAAGTACATTCTGGAGATTGAAGAAACGTATAAAGAAGATATACCCAAAGGACTTACATATCAACAAAAGGATTTCTTTAGAAGTATTCAGAAATATTCAGTCAACTTACTTATTGGGTATGCCGGAACAGGGAAAAGTAAGCTTCAAAAGTTCCTTGTAGATTTACTAAATAAATTAGGACTCACATATGTATTACTATCCCCATCTGCAAAAGCAGCGAAAGTTACTCGTACCTACACAGGAGTAAATGCTCAAACTATACATAGAAGAATTGGTTTTGGTATGGATAAGGAAGAAGAGATGATGCTAGAGATTCATGAAGACTTTGTTATTATTGATGAATCTGGTATGACAGATGTCTTTATTTTATCTTCACTGTTATCGAAAATTAAGAATCCAAATACTAGAGTCTTATTTGTAGGTGATGATTTTCAGTTGCTATCTGTACAGGCAGGGAACTTTTTGCACGATGCTATTGAGAGCGGAGCAATTCCAATGACTAAATTGGACATCGTATTTAGGCAGGGAGACGGAGGAATCCTTGATGTTGCGACTAAGATAAGAGAGGGTAAACAAATTGTAAATAATGACTTTGAAGGTAAGCAGTTGTTTGGAAGCGACTTTTTACTGCACTGTGTTGATCAGATACAGATTGAAAAGGGATATAAACACTATTATAATTTGTTACTAAATACATATAAACCTGAAGATATTATGGTACTATCTCCAACTAAGAAAGGGAAGTTGGGAACTGTAGAATTGAACAAATACATACAAGAGCAAGTTAATCCATTTGATTCAACAAAGAAACAACATGAATATGGATATGATGGTTTAATTAGAGTTGGAGACTATATCCTCAACACGGTCAATATGTACCAGATAGCGAACATGTCTGAAGAAGGAACAGATATAGTAAATGGGGATTCAGGAAAAGTAATCGATATAAAGCTGGAAGATGATAAAAAGAATAGTGACGATGAATTAACGGAGAGTGAAAGAAAAGGAATTATAATTCAGTTTGATGATCAACTTGTTAGATTAGATATAGGTTTAGCAGCTCAATTATTATCTGCTTGGGCATTAACAATACATAAGAGTCAAGGAAGTTCTAGTGAAGCAACATTAATAGTTGTGGATAGATCCAATAAGTTTCAAATTAGTGCCAACTTGATTTATACAGCAATAACGAGAAGTGTATCTAAGTGTATATTCTTAACTCAGGCAGAGACATTAAACTTTGCCATTAGAAAAGTAGAAAGCAAGAGAAGAAATACTCATCTGTGCAACCTGTTAAGAGAGATTAATTAAAATATGAAAAATTGAGCCCATTGGATGAAAGAGTCCAGTGGGCTTTTTGTATTAAAATTATAGCATCGTAGATTGAGACATAATCGATGCAAAAACATATATGTATCAAGGGAAAATAAGAATAATAATAGCTGAAATGCATGCATCGAATCGTAAAAGGCTTATAGAATAAGGGAAAAATGAGTATTTGGGGTGAAAAGAGACTAAAATTCAGCCAATATGATAGGAAATAAATATATTAAAACGTTGATAAATCTATAGTTTTACGATTGGGAGTACGATTGGGAGTACACGAAAATTAGGCTGAAAATATGTAAGTCAAAATAACTTGATGACCCATTGAGAAGTGCTAGCGGATTATTTTCCAGATATTATTACTTTCTGGGTGTAAATGTACCCCCCACCTATGGTTCTATCAGGTATATAAGATACATTGTATTACTGATAGACGCACTCACCAACACACCTACAACTGATCCAGTATGCTGCCTGATTGTCAATATAATTTTCAAAAAAATATTCGAAAACTCAAAAAAATTCTAAATTTCCATCTCACATACGATATACCCTATGGGGGCATATCAATCGCTGGGTAACAGTGTTTGCATAAATCATGACTTATTATAATCTAATTGATATTTGTCTACTATATCACCCACATAACTATCTCAACTATAACTCATCCACTTATCTTATCATTGTCATCTTAATCTATCTCACTCATCACTATTACACTCTCATCACCCACATACCAGTCTACTTTTCACATTGCTCTCATCTATCCATACACTATAGCTCTCTCTATAGTCTTAACTTGGCATATGTATAATCTCAACTCAATTTTAATCTCAGCAATTCCTATTTTAAATCTCGAATCCAACTTTTCATTTCCATTTTTACATTTCACTTATCCACTTAGCAATCTCAATTCAATATGCACCAATTCTCAATTTTATATTTCAAATTTAATAACACAAAGATAATAAATATCTTTACATGCGGTAACGCACATGGTATAATTATATATGTAAGGAGGTGATACATATGGACATCTGGGGTAAGATTGGAGTCATCATCGGAACGCTCACCTTTGTAAGACTCATCACTAAAGACATACTAGAATGGAAGGAGAAAAAGAAAAAAGCGAAAACGTCCCAAAAGAAACGTAATCGCCGCAAGAGATAAGATATAAACGAGAGAGGGAGTTAGAGGCTCCCTTTCTCACCAACATAATACATCACTCCGTACACAGGTGTCAAATAAACAGAAAGGACTGGTCAAACAATGAATAAACATAAACGAGAAGGTATTGAACGTCTTGTACTCACAGGTGTATTGTCTACGATTGCTTTATCCATCAATACTAATTGGGCCTCTACATTGCTGCTCATAGTAGCTGCATACTCACTCATCTCAGGTGTTATATATATTAAACGTAAGTAGGAGGAATCAACGTGACTAATGAACCAACTAAAGAACAACTACAACTCAAAATGGATTCTATTATGTCTCAGCTCATGACTACTGAAGAGGCATCTGAGTTATGGGGATTGTCTCAAGGGTACATTAAGAACTTATGCAATGAGGATAATGTTATAGCGCATAAGGTGAGTAGGACATGGCTACTACTTAGAGACCAACCTAATCCTAAGCATGGTTAACATGATCGCTCTATGGATCTGCAATAGGATCTGTGGAGCGATCAAGAAAAGTTAAATAATAACAGCAAATAGTCAATTACACAAAAATAATACTGTACTAATACTTTATTTCGTGCTATAATTACATTAACAAGTTAAACAAATACATAAACATATTTGAATGGAGGCCATTATAATGGTTAACAACAAAAGAGAAACGTTTGACGAAATGCAAGCAAGATTAAGAAAAGATATTCTGAAATTTGTTAACTCAACTGAAAAAAAGAGTGGAAAGAAAGCAGCAAGCTATGTCAAAAACAAATTCAATGTAGATTCGTGGAGTAAATAAAAATAGAACAGCAGTAAAATTAAATTAACAATAATAGGAGGAATAATAATGAACAAATATATGGCGTATGTTAAATGGCATTCTCAAATCAAGTATGCAAATGGTGAGTTTGAAGAATATGAAAATATTATAAATTTTGAATCTGAAAATGCTGAGAAAGCTAAAGAATATATTTTAGAAAAAAACTGGATAACTCCATCTGATAATGAAGCTATCACAATTCTTCATTATTATTTACAGCATAAATGAATTGAATAAATTTGCTTGGGGATTCCAGTGAGGAATCTCTTTTCTTATTCATTTACACAAAGATAATACTTTCAATTTATATAGTTAAATGGTATAATTAGATTATCAAATAAGCAATCCACTATAGGGGGTGAACATCATGATACATGAACCATTATCAACTGATACATTACTTACACTTATACCACAACTAGCATCACAGAGACATATCATATTATCATCACATGCTGAACAACGACTATCTCAACCAGATAGAAATTTTACTATTGAACGTTTACTGTTCATCCTTAAGCATCCAAAGACTATAACACATGAATGGGATGAAGGTAGGCAAGCATATAAATATAAGGTTCAAGGGTTCAATAAGCGTCATGCCATTGTCAGTCTTATCATAAGCAATACATATATCAAGGTAGTCACGGTGTTCTAACTGTGGCTACTGGTTTCAACCACATGAACAATCCAAATTACAATTACATATGAATGGGGTATAATACGTATGATTACATTTGGCAATGTAGTAGCCAATACAATTAATGAGGAGGAGTTACATATGAATAGCTTTGATAACTTATACAACAAAGATAAGCAACTTAAACAAACTATCATAGACGATGTCATTACACCTAACAATACTGAAGCATACAATAATGCTGTAGGATATACGGTTGATGATTTATTGGGTGTAATGGAAGCATATAAACATGGATCTATTTCAAATGAGGATTTAGCACAGGAGCAAATTAGAATATTTCTAGAAGAGTACACTGTTAAGTTGTTAAGCATAGTCAAAGGGGAATAGTCTTTTCCCTTGTCATTTAACACAATAATAATATATTAAATATTTATTAAAGGATATACACTTCCACTCTGTTATAGAGTTTTACATACATGATTCATATCACTTATTACGGAAGGGAGGACTAAAGCTATTGCTCGCAAAAAGAGACTCACAGTAACAGACATCATAGGCAAAGAAGTTGAACAATGGCAGCAAGGTGAGATTATCACGATTGAAGCTGGTACAGGTGTAGGTAAGTCATACTTCATCAAAAACACTCTTTATGAGAAGGCTAAACGTGAAGGAACCAAGATATTATTCTTACTTAACCGAACACGACTAAGTGAACAATTTCAACGAGAGATTGAACAAGATAATAAAGGAGATACGATTGATATCTTTCTTTATCAAACTATTGAGAGTGCTTTACGCAAGAAGAGTAGGGTATTCAGTAACAAGTATCAATATATTGTATCTGATGAGTTTCATTATTTCTTAACGGAGTCAAAGTTTAATTTTAATACTGAAGACTCGTTCAATATGATTTTGGCTGATACCAACAAAACAAAAATCTTTATGTCAGCTACAGCAGATTCTTCTATTGAATACTTCAAACATAAGGGTATCCAATACAGAAGTTACAATGTTCCTCACGATTATAGTCATATTAAAGAATTGATTTTCTATAGAAACGATAAGGTGTTAGAAAAGTTTCTACATACGATTCCTAAGAATCAGAAGGTGATATGTTTTACTAAGTCAGCAACTAGAGCAGCAGATTTACATTTGCTGTTTAAGGATTCGCTCTTTGTTTGTGCTGAGAAAACAGTATCTGGCGTAGGGAAGAAAATAGACAAAGAAAAAATCAGTCACATGCTTGTTAATGAAATGTTTGAAGAGAAATTCTTATTTACTACATCCACACTGGATAATGGTATTAACCTCAAAGACAGACAGATCAAATATGTTATTGCTGATATTGAAGATGTGGATACTCTAATCCAATGTTTAGGCAGAAAGCGTATTATAGATGGTCGAGATAAGGTTACTATCATAATCAAAGACATGTCTAACAAGATGATGAATAAGAAAATGGTTCAATGTGAACGTACGATTGTTCCAGCAAAATATTTACTTGAAACCGGATCTGCTGAGTATATTAAAAAATATCGCAGAAGCAATAATCCTCTTATCTACGACAAAGCAGCAAAAAACGTGGTTGGATATGAGAAGGTAGTAAATGAAATAAGATACTTTAAAGAATGCTATGATCAAAATTTATACAATAACTTACTTAACAAAGAGGAAGGATACATCAACTATATGAAAGATAAGCTAGGCCAAGTGAATCACAGTGTGTTGGATGATACAGTCAATAAAGCTACAATATCAGATTATCTGGATTGTATTGTAGGAAAGCGCTTATACAAGGATGATCAGGCTGAATTAATCAAAAGAATTGATTTAAGAGATGGACGTGGCAGATTACAGAAGGATTGTGATCAGTTAAACATGTACTTCTTGAAGAATGATTTACCTTATAGTTTAAATAATAATGACAGAACGAACAAAGACAGAAGACGAAAATTGGAGGACGGTCAAATCAACCCAAATTACAACAAGAGATGCTGGATTTTGGCTAAATATCAGGCTTTTGACGTGTAGCTTGCGTCCAAATCGTGGAATAATCCTTTATATAAGGGTTTTTAATAGGTAATAACATGCTTGAAACCGTTGATACATAAGGGTTTTTGAATTTTTTTGCGTCCAAAACGTGGAAAATGAAAGTACATAATTGATTATTTTTGATGTAGTAAAACTTTAAAAATCGTTGATACATAAGGAAAATGGAATTAATCATATTGAATCTCATCTTACACTTAATAATAGGTGGCGAGATCCATTCCGTTTCACTCCATGGCTGTCGCTTCACCTTCATCCACAACAAAAACCGTTGTGTATGTCATTTGGTTTATTAACTCCCTTTAACTCAATTCTAATCTACAACTCATTTAGGTCACCCATAAAAAAGGTGGCTTATTTGCGTTAAAACACTAAGATAATACTGTACATTATAACATATATCATGTATAATTAGATTTATCAGGTAAGGGAAAACAAACGAGACGGAGGAATTAAAATGAAAGAAAAATTGATGGCGATTATATTGGTAACGGCACTAGTAATGTTCTTTGGAGGATTTATGATGATAGGTTACGGTATGACTAGTGATCTGAGTTACACCGAATCAATGCAAACTTTGATGGGCTATGGGGCTATCATCATGTTGGCGGGAGTTATTTGTTTCGTTGGAACTATAATCTGTGACAATGTTCAAACAACATAGATAATGACAGGAGTTGAAACCAAATGAGTCAGACTAAACTGGCAATTATGAAGTCACAATGGGCACGTAAGCAAGCATTGAAGAGTAAAACAATCGTAGGAGCATTGATCCTTCGTTAATATAAAATAACACAAAAATAATAAATTATAAGGTGGTAATTATAATGTCAATCTCATCTATCTCTTTGAAGTCTCACATTCAAACCTTGAATGCTGGAACAATTGATTTCTCTAATGTTGATATGAACCTTCGTGCTGATCTTGTTAGGTTTAATGGGTATTCAATTGAAGAAGCTTCCAAGTTAACTACTGATGAGGTTGACGCTGCCATCTATCAAGTTGATAAATCCGAGTATGAGTATTCTTTTGAAACAAAATGCAAGTGTGAAGAATGCAAATCTAATCTGTTTGAGGTTGACTACACAGATTGGAACGATAATTATACTTTGCTCTGCAAGTCCTGTAATTCAACATTAAGTCTTCATTACACTTCATATGATGCATGGAGAGAGGGTATTGAACAGGAAGAGAAATTCGAAAAAGAAGCATTGCCTCTTGTTAAACTCTTATGTAAACATTGCGCGCTTTATATGGGCATTACTGCCGAACTTAAGAAGAGTATCCTCAACAATGGCATACTCATTCAGAAATTTGATAATTACGGTGAATCTCAAGAGTATTACCAAATGGATGGACGCTTCTATCTTGTTGGATGCGATACTGGGGAATTCAAACCATCCAATAATAAAGCGTATGAATTGTTCATCGATGAAGTATCGAAAATTTAATAAACCAAGAGTCCATGAAAGTGGCCTTTTACATAGATAATGAACCAATAACAAAGGAGGAAATTACATGCTAAGAATCTATTACATACATCCAGTACATAAAGCTAATCCATACGCATCGTTTAAGCAACCAGAGCAAAGAGTAAATTCACAGAATCAGACTAAACGTTCGTCAGCAGGGTTATCCTTCAGTCAACACCTTGAACTGATTAATTCATTTAATAAATAGACTAAAATAATATAGGAATGGATGTGTGTTGAATTGAAAAAGTTTACTGTAATGTTGATGGTGTTTGTATTGTCGTTGATGATGTCCGGTGTGAGTATGGCAAAAGGGATCAACCAAGAGGTTAAGCAAGCGACTATGAAGGTCGATAAGGTGTACTACATGAAAGGTAGCGGTTACTATGTGGCACACACTGCTAAGGATCAGGATGGGCGTTTCTGGGTGTTACAGGTGACCGCTATTGCTACAACTAAAGAGGACAAGTCATTTACCAATGTATTGCGTAAGCAGTATCAAGGCAAGCAGGCTATCGTTACTTATGTTGAACCATTAAATGATGATGAAGAAGTAGAGATATGGACGGTCAAAGTTAAATAATTATTACTCAGGGATTCCACTTAGGAATCTCTTTTAGTATACAAAGATAATACTAGAAAACATTGTATATAGGTGTTATAATTACATTATCAAGTTAACAAATAAGGAGACGATACATATGTTTAAATTATTCAAAGGAATCAAAGAAGCTAAAGTACAGAAAGAAGCGGCTCGAATCGAGGCAATCAATGTTCGACTCGCGGAAGAACGTGCTAATCATGAACGCCTCTGTGCAGAGTTCGCAGCAAAAGAAACTGCTCGACTAGATGCAATGCGCAAGGAAAGTAGCGAAAAGTGGAAGCAGCGCTTCCGTGAAGAGTGTGAACTTCAAGGCAAACAAGTACCGGCCTACATGAAGTGATATAATGATCCTTACAGGAGGGATTTACTTGGAAAAGACTAAGTTCGATGGTCTATATGAATACATGGGTTACGTTATTTACAATGGTGGATCTAAGCACGAATGGGACGTGGAACCCATCCATTGGAATATAAAGGCTGTGGAGCGATTTAAAAGTCAGTCGGAAAGCCACAAAACACTTGCTAAAGCCAAGAAGTGGATTAAAGAAAATGCGGATCTAATCAAAGAGAGAGACTACTTATAAGTTAATTATGAGTAGTTATAAACACAAAAATAATACTAGACAATAATAAGAAAAGAGGCTATAATTACATTAACAAGTTGAAGATAATACATAAACAACGCATTGGAACGAGAAACATTGTACTGGAATTTTAATAATATACTCATCTGATCAAGAAAGGGAGGATGAACATGTTAGGGAGAAAAGTATTTTATTATGCAGGAACACAGCGAATTAATTCTGTTATCTCAGGGATTGAAGATGGTCATTATAAACTGTCAAACGGGCTCTACTTTCATGGAGTAACAAAAGAGCATTCAGATTATGAGGTTGTACTAACAGATTCCGAAGGAAAGCCGTCTAAATTGAATTTTGCATAAATGAGTGATTTTATCAAATAACCAATGGAAGGGGTGCTTAAAATGGATTGGAACTATGAAAGAGCAGAAAGAATCAAACGAAGAGCACAGGAGGAAAAAGAAGAAGCCAAATGTAATAAGTTTTCAGAAGTTAAATTAGAGGGCACAAATAATACCAAAACAGGATTCACAAAACAAGGGAAGAAAGTTGTATTCGAATCTTGTTTTGGTATGACTGACCAATCTAAATATGGAGCAGGAACATTAAGTGTCCTTGAAGATGGCGGTCAATGGAAAGTTGTTTTTACAAAGGGTTATCCGTCTAAAGCGTTGGCTTGGATGATGAAAAACTAGGTAAAATTCTTGTTTTAAAAAGAAAACTATAATACACATAGGAGTGATTATAATGTTTACACCTGATGAAGTAGTAGAATATAACAACGTTCTGTATGTGGTTGACTGTGATACTGACGAATATGTTTATCTGTTTAATGAAAATGACACTCAAAGGGTAAACGTTTGGGGTCGCCAAGATATCAAGAACCGGGGCGATGTAAATGTGAAGTTTGAAATCTTTAGGTATCACAGGGTTCCGGTATTTGAGGTTTAATCAATCACAAGAGGATGTGAGTACATGAAAAAGGTATTGGAATACACAAACGCAACTTATCATTACGATTCGAGAGAAGAAAGAGACGATCATGTTACACAGATGGAGTCTGAAGGATGGGAATGCAGTGGGCAAATTAAAGAAACAGTATCGCTACATACTGGAGAATATGTATACTGTGGAAAATTCGTAAAATACGCATCCATTTAAAAATCAAAATAAGAATTGGAGATGTTTAAAATGAAAAGAACTGTAGAACAAGAAATCGAATATTATGGAGCCGAACAAATAGGAGAAAATATTTATGTTGGAGTCAAAAATATTGTTACTGGATTCAGGGTAATTACAAAGGAAAAGGCTGGATATACCTCTATCATAGTTCAGCATAGTGTAATCGATGCAATTGATAAATTTCGACTCAATGCAATGTAAGGGTTGTAATAGTAAATAACAATGGAAATAAAATAATACATACACTTAAGGAGTGGAGCACATGAAATATACATTCGAAAACTGGATTCAAACGGAGCATTGGGAAGGGGCACTAATTACCTCTCCGACAGGATTAGAGTACTTAACGAATGGAGTTTCAAAATGGGAGCCAAATGCAAACAGAAAGTATAGAGTTGTTGACAACATTAGCAATAAAGTTGACTTCAAGAGTCGATGGAATATGTATTCGCCATATGATCATATTGAGGGAGTGAAATAGCTTATGAAAGATGAATTAGTCATTACATTGAAATCAACCAATAGCGCTACAGATATTATAGACTTTGTAGCAGCAGTAAATAAAACGAACAACTTGTCGGCGCTGGTGTTGCCAAGATCGGAAAATAGTAATCAAATTCAAATTGAGATTTAAAAGATCAATTCTTAAACGGAGTAAAACTGTGGAGTGAAGTGTATGAATATACAATATCAAAAATAAAACACCCGCAATTGATGATATATTTACTTGCAATAATGAATATTTATAAATTGAAGGCGATTGAAGAATGGAAACTTATTAAAGACTAGGGGGGAATTAAAATGGGAAGTAAAGCAATTTTAAAGAACAGGACATATAACTTAGAATTAATGATTACTGAAAAGCGAAGAGTGGAGGATATTTTAGCCTACGCAAATTTTATCAGAAAGAAAATGTTCGAGAATCAAATTTTTGATACTGAATCCATTGATAAAGTGATTAGTGAAGTATCACTAGATAATTGCAACATAGAGAGAATAGGAGTAGCACTAGACGAATTAGATAAACTATTTGATACAGCATAAAACCAAATAAAATGCTTATTTCGTTCAAATAACACAAAGATAATACTTGTCTATATTTATATTTATTGTTATTATGAATATAACAAATAAAACAAAGAGGGGAACGATTAAGATGAGTGAGGTAACTACAGTAATGAGCGCGCATGATTCATACGGTGAGGCAAGTGGTGAGGCTCACAGGTTAAGTGGCTACTTTATGATTCCAAATGTTAAATACTCAATACGTGAAAATTCAAGCGGAAAATATGAAGTAGTTAAAATTGAATCAAAATAGAAAGGATGGCTCTAACATGGGATATAACATCAAGCAGGTTGGGAACAAAGTTGGGGAAACAGGTGAGGTGGTTAAACTAAGCAATGAGTTTACAAAAATCAACATAGAGACAAGTGATACCCAAACTTTTGCAATCTTGGTGGCAATGACAGGTGAGAGTCACAGAAATAGGGTTAGACATCGTTTAATAGTTCCAAATGTAAAGACACATTTAGAGGCAATCGAGAAAGCAAAGGGAAATTTTAAATTAAAGGGTGAATGGGTTACTCAAATCGGAGTTACGCTTTTTCAAACCAACACTGATATTGAACTTCCTTCTGACTGGGAAGACTGCGAACAACAATTCCACAAAGGTTAATTACATATCTGATTTTAGAATAGAAAGGATGAATTGATTATGTCAAAGTGGATTGAGTTGAGTGAAAATGTTGCAGTAGAAGTTAACGAAAGAGATGATAATCTTTTTAACGTTGCAGTTGTAACACAATGGTATAAATCTGATCAATGGGCTGTTGAAGAAGACTATGTAAAGTCCGCTAATGGATTATCAAGTATGCAAGTATATGGATACATTGAATATGAAGTAAAACCTGCTTACCTTTATTGAAAAAATGACTTTATGGAAGGAGTAAATTTAATTGTCTGATATAAAAATGGAGCAACTATCTTGCGAAATTCATGATCAAATACATAGGTCACATAATTTAAATATGAACTCAGCAATTAATTATGGAGTTGCAATGGTACTAGTGTCTGTTTTTGACTGGTGTGATGAGTGTGAAAATTTCAAGATCCGTCCAAGTCCTAGAGATATAAAGAAAGCAATGTACAACTGGATACATAGTGAAGATGAAGTCAAAGAGATGTTTTTTAAAATGTATAGCAGCAAATAGTTCTCGCCTAAATATATTTGAAAGGAGGTGAGGGTTTTTGGATTGGAAACTATTTAATGAAAATGATGAATTCTTACAAGAAGTGAATTGTCAATACGATAGCTTAGATTTAGCAAGTATGGAGCATGATGCAGAACGAGTTGAAGTAGATTTTAAGAATAAAAAAGCAAGAATTATTAAAAGAATAGAGGAGTGATTAATATAGTTGATTTCGAAAGACTGGTTTCAATCTCAGTTGAAGATTTACGAAGCATGTACTTAGACACACAAGACACAAGAGACTGGGCCGTGGCATGGTCTGGAGGAAAAGACTCAACCTGTGTTTTAAGTATGGTAACAAAAATGCTTGAACAGCTAGAGCCAGAACAAAGAAATAGGATGATTCACGCTGTTATGTCTGATACAGTTGTGGAAAATCCAAATCTGGAAACATATATGCATAGTCAAGTAGAGCAATTAGAAAAATACATAGCAAAAAAGGATTTACCAATAACAGTCTCACTAGTAACAAGAGAACTGGAGCAATCTTACTTTTATTTAATTTTGGGTAGAGGATATTTCTTACCACAGAACAATGGTGCGGGTAGATGGTGTACAGATCGTCTTAAGCTTCAGCCACAGAATAAAAAACTAAAAGAGATTAATCCTTCATACATTTTGATTGGCACAAGGTCGAGCGAAAGCGAAAAACGCAGACAGTCAATCGAGAAATGGACAGGAAAAAATGATTTGAGTTACAAGATTGGTGATCACGCCAATCTCACTCAAAGTAAAACGTTTATGCCCATTGTAGATTTCACTATTGAAGATGTGTGGAATTACTTAGCAAAAGAGCGTCTACCGTGGGGTTCTTCTCATGCCGTAAGAACACTTTACAGGGAAGCTACGGGTGAGTGTGGCTTCACAAATCCTAAAGCTACAGAGAAGAAGGCATCTAAGTCTGAGAGTTGTGGAGCTAGATTTGGATGTTGGACGTGTCCAGTCGTTCTTAATGATCGCTCAACAGAAGTGATGTCAGATACTCATCCATGGATGAAACCTCTGTCTGAGTGGCGTATGTTGCAGCTTAAAGTGTTTGGGGACTACATACCAGTTAAACCACTGGGACAGAAGAGGAAAGACCGTTCAGAGGTTTTGAAACAATGGAGAGAAATAAACAAAGAGATTAAGAAAGTAAGCAAATCTGGACATAAGCGTAACGGTAACCCAATGGTTGATAAAACTACAGGAGAAATTCGTGTAGATCAAGGAACGGTTACTGTTGAAGCAAGAGAGTATTTGTTCGAAGAATTAATTAAAACAGAAAATGAAGTGAATAAAATTAGAGATAAGATGGGCTTGTTCCCTTTGAAGCTAATTAGTGATGCAGAAATACATATGATTAAAAAAATGTGGGAAACAGATCGAAGAGATTATCCACATCTAGTAACGAATGTGAATGGATTAAGTATTGAACAGATGAAGCTATTAATTAAAAAAGGAGATTCAATTATTTGATAAATGAAAATGTAAGACATATATGCGGAATTAGTGGAGGAAAAGATTCATCAGCCTTAGCAATTCACCTGAAGAATACTCGACCAGAAATTTTCGAAAAAATTGAGCTTTATTTTACTGATACTGGATCTGAGCTACCAGAGATCTATGAATACCTTGGTAAAATGGAACGCTATCTAGGAAAAAAGATATTAAGGATAAAAGCCGACCCCAAAACTACTGACAAGTACAAGATTGTAACAGGAGAAGATCAATCTAATCCGTTTGATGAGTTATTGGTTAAGTATAAAGGGTTCCTTCCTGCACCAAATGCAAGATGGTGTACTAGGGAGTTGAAAATTAAAACTATGGAAGAATGGATAGGATCTGACCATTGTTTCAGCTATGTAGGAATACGAGCAGATGAGCCTCAAAGAGAGGGGTATACAGCTAAGGGTAAGAATAAAAAAATCACTGCGTTCTTTCCTTTTCGAGAAGATGCATTAGCATTACAGGATATTTATGATATTCTAAATAGTTCAGGTTTAGGGTTGCCAGATTACTATAAATGGAGAACCCGTTCGGGATGTTACTTTTGTTTTTATCAGCGAAGAGTGGAATGGGCTATTCTTTCAAAACTTTACCCCGACTGGTTTGACGAGGCTAAGAAATACGAAACCGAACACGCTGATAAACGAATGTATACATGGATTAAAGATAAACCACTGGACTACATAAAAGAGAATGCAGTTGATATCATTTCTAGATATATAAAGAAGCAATTTAAGAAAGTGAATATGTGTGACATGGTACATAATCAAGATGTTGCGCTGCAAATGATTGCAGAGGGAAGATATAAAGAATACATAGACAGTTGGGACTTAAAAAAACTACACGATGCTGATGGAGAAAATAAAGAAGGATGTACGATTTGTGCAATCTAAAGATTAATTACTAGCCTAATAGACTTTGTAGTATAATATTATCAAAGATTTCCCCAATACTATAAGGTCTATTAGGTGATTTCATGAACAGAGAAGAACTGATAAACAAAATCAATAAAATTACTATATGGAAGAATAGTGGACACCGCTCACCACACAAACCGTTATTGATATTGTTGGCATTAGGCTTATTGCAATCTAGTGATGTTGAGAACATATCATACATAGAAGTGAAGGATAAATTACGATTGCTATTAGGTGAGTTTGGACCACATAGAAGCACTATTCACCCTGAATACCCTTTTGTACGTTTAAAGAATGACGGTATATGGGATCTGAATAAACCAGTCGACAACAATGCGACCAGTGCTCAACTTGTGCGTAACGAGGTGTCTGGTGGATTTACTAGTGAAGTTATTTTATTGTTAAAGGAACAACCATCCCTAATCTCAGAATTAGCATCTATATTATTGGAAACACATTTTCCTAACTCAATCCATAATGAAGTATTGAATGAAGTCGGATTAAGCATCAATAAAGGAAATAAACGAAATCCAAATTTCCGAGGCATGGTTCTCAGAGCTTATGGATATAATTGTGCTGTTTGCGGATACAATTTAAGGATGGGACATAATTTGGTCGGATTAGAAGCTGCTCATATTAAGTGGGTTCAGGCTGGAGGCCCCAATGTAGAATCAAATGGAATAGCTTTATGTTCTATCCATCACAAATTATTTGATCGAGGAGCATATACAATCTCAAAGGATAACGATATTTTAGTCTCAGAGGACGTACATGGTTCAAGAGGGTTGACTGAGTGGTTACTTAAATACCACAGAAGAAAAATGAAAAGTCCAATAAGTATTGAGTACAGACCTTTAAATGGTTATTTGAATTGGCATCACGAAGAAGTTTTTAAAGGAAAAATCAGAAGTTTTTGAGATAGAGCATTGCTGATGAAACCAGTCTTTCACATAGAAATAACCCGCCATAGGTTGGAGGCCTAGCGG
The DNA here is from genome assembly GCF_037965655.1 of Paenibacillus sp. FSL L8-0435. Lineage (NCBI taxonomy): Bacteria > Bacillati > Bacillota > Bacilli > Caryophanales > Paenibacillaceae > Paenibacillus > Paenibacillus sp. FSL L8-0435. Next base: position 4,149,753 of record NZ_CP150185.1, on the reverse strand, counting down.
GTTATTTCTTAACCTTACGAAACACACTTGGCGAAGCGACCTGCCACAGGTTGCCCGCCGAAGGTTGGGTCACTTCTCTTTAAATAAGCACCACTCAGAGGCAATCCCACCACATAAACTGTGCAGGAACAGCCATTAGCGTGGACACACAAAGATTTTAACAAATATTGAAAGAAATTTAAAGTAGTGAATACTAAAACCCCAATGAAACAAGACTTTCATCATCATTAACACTAAAATAATACTTGATTATGTATATTTATTGTTGTATAATTATATTCAGATAGAGATGATAATACATAAAGAGGTGTTAGGATTGATTGCTAGAGATCTACTGAAAAGTCTCAAGGAAGATTATCTAATGAATGACAACTTAAATTGGGAAGAGAGAATGATCCTGAAGAGTAAAATCAAAACAATTGAAGACAGATTGGGTATTCCATTGAACTTTAGGTTCATGAGATAATAAAATCATGGGGGCGATAGCGATGGATATTAAGAACGGTGACATAATTGGAGTTGGCCTTAATAAATACTTAGTTGTTCATAACATGGGAGAAACTTTAAGTGTTTTAGATATTTTGCGAGACACCCACAAGAAAGTAGATATTATGGATATTAAAACTATCCAAGGTCAGGTTGTTAAGGTAAATCCTTATATGTTGAAGATAGTAAAGAGTGAATCAATTGTTTATGGAGATAAATTAGCCAGTGTTGATAAGGCAATCTTAAGTTCAATTAACAGATTAATTCTCAATACCATATCTAGATAAAATTTTAATATCATTAAGAAAGGGTGCAATATATGGACGTAAAAGCATTAGAAAGTTTATGTGTAGCACTTAACGTCAAACACAATCTTAACTATGCCGAGAAGCTAACCGCTGTCATGAACAGACTAAGATATCTAAACCTGTTAGATGTTTGCTCACGCTGTTCAGGCACTGGAAGTTATTCATATAACTCAATCAATGGTACGGTGTGCTTTCAATGTAAGGGTTTTAAATTTACATTCCCTAAGACAATTAATCAAGAGTATGTTAACACTGCATCTGAATTAACCAATCGAGGCAGGCTGATTCCATATCTTGAGGAAGTCAAAAAAAGATCAACAATTAATAAAGCAAGAAAATCCATTGATAATTTGATCTGGAATAGTAATATATCACAAGAGTATGTTGCTATCATCAATCAAAAAGCAAATGTTGATTCGGAATTATATGCGTATAGACAGAAGCTAACTGATATTTCTAAACCATTTTATGATAAACAGCATGAGTATGATGTCATAGAGAGCCGATATAAATTGGGAAAAGCAAGCAAGGAAGAACTGGATGATGCGGCTAACGATCTTTATGACCTATATGTTAGCGTGAGAGATGAAATAAAAGCAGTGTGCAATAATTACGAAAAAGAGAAAAGTTTATAATTCTTTACGAAATGTTACTTTGATAAAGAATGGAGATGCATGAATGAATGATGTGGAAGTCCACGATAGAAACTCTGTGATTAACGATTGCTATGTAGACACCTATAACAGAGTACCATCTGAAGATACTATTAAGAATATTCACGAACAGTTGCCCAGTGACATCAAGCACTTAGCAGCCGAATGGGGATGGTTTGACACCGAAGTAAGTGAAAAGGTGCTGGTTTGGATTAGAAATAAAAAATCAATTTAAAGTACTTGTACATAAAGAAGAGGAGTCTGCATATTTAGGCAGCTCCTTTTTTATTTCTTTTTGATTATTGAGTATAATGAGAGGATTAAAAGAATTAGTGCGCAAGTCAAAACAAAATATACATACTCAATTAAATCTGTAAGAACATATAACAGGTAAGCTATGAGAGCCAAGCAATTACCTACAAGCCAAATTAACGTGCTCCTATTCATCTTCTTCAATCATGGACATTATCTCATTAACGTCAATATCTAATTCATTACAGATCTTCTCGACGGCTTCAAATGATATGTATACAGCTTCACCTTTGATGATATTACTTATGGTCACATGACGTAAACCAGTTCGTTTTGCAAGTTGTCTAGCAGACAAATCTTTACTTGCGAGTAGATTCCCTAAATGTACTTTTAAGCGTCGAGAAACCATTTACAATCCTCCTTACAAATTCAGTTGACAACAGACAGTAACTGGGTTAAATTTAGAACTGTGTTACTATTCGAGTAACAAAAAGAAGACATAACAAAAGCACCCTCATTATAGAGAGTGCTTAACTAGCAGTTGATTAAACTGGACTGTTAAGTATTATGAAGCACAAAAGTTAAATGACCTCCAAGGCAGCAAAGTAAAACATACATAAGGAGATTCATCTATGACAATAGAATCATTGTTCGATATTTTAGAGATCAGCGAAAAAGCTACAATATTAAAATCAAACATACGGACAATTCTGAAGACTCATGAAGAGACTGATGAGTTATATTTGCGTCTAGATAATAATTATTCAGAGTTGAATATCCATAGAGTGTTGTATCAATTCAGAAAATTACATCAAAGTAATTCTATTGTAACTGATACAATATATCAAGAGTTTCAAGAAAATCCCGTAAAAACATTGAGCGATCTATTCAACGAATCTATAACAGATTCTCATGTGCAACAGATGAAGCAATACGGGGTTATTTTTAGCGATCTGTTTAATTTGTGGAGTGAGAATAAAACAATTAGATTTGGAGTGGTGTTGGGTATACTAGCGAAAGTTTAATACCCTTTTTAAAACACAAAGATAATATTGACAATGAATATAGTTAGGTGTATAATTTGATTATGAAGCAGAGGAAACAATGTACTGGAATTAGAAACACTATACTGGAAAGTTAATTACATAAAGATAATATGAAACAACGATTTTATTAAAATTGGAGGAGACATTATGCTTAATACGAACACCCAGAAAGTTCAACTCCCGTGTGAGTGCTGTAAACATCCTGAAATGAAAGAAACATATTATTCGGACATCAATGATTCTTATCTGTTTGAATGCTCAATCTGTCAGCATGAGGCGTGGCTGCATTTCACTGCTTATGACGCTCTAACTGGGGAATTCGATGACGTAAAAAGTGACTCTGTATCATCCTATACTTTTAATTACAAACACACACTAAAGCGCTCTGAATCTTTTGATCAGAGAATAGACAGGCTTTACAAAAGTCTAGTTGGATAGATGGAATCGGCAATAGATTATATGTGAAAACAGTATTTCATAAGGAAGTAGGCACGAAGATGTGAGGAGATCAAAAGCATGATTTATGTACAAAATCACATTGCAACAGTTCAAAGCATTAATTACTTAGGGGGAATGTCTTATGTCAGAAGAAATGAACATGAATGGGCCTATCTCAGAGTTTTTCCGTGAACACTATAACAGCAGTTGGACTCCAGCAGAACAAGTAGAATTTCTGATTGAACTCTTTTCTAACCTTTCATTGCATGTGCGGCCTGTCTTTCCATCTGACGAAAAAATGGTTCTTGTCACTACTCAAATGATGGAAGAGGCTCTGAAACGCCGTAAAATTAAGGTTGATTTTGGTGAAGTAGATGAAGCTAAAGATTAAATAAGGTTTCAATCAAAGCAGGATTTTAAATAGATAGGGGTAGTTACAATGAACAGTAAATACACAATGAGTAACGGAAAGGTCATTGAGGTAGGCAAACAGAACTTTGCTGATGGTAGTGTAACAGTAAGAGATGGTGACAAGAAAGTTAAATGTAGATTGTGGCAAGATGACGGTGAAATTAACTTTATGTATGAAGGTGAAGAAGTGTATTTTAAAGACCTTAAGTCATGATGAAACAGTTATTTTACAAGGAGGTAAAGCAATGAAATCTTTTGGATTGACTGATAACTACAGCAATTATCATGTGATTGAATCAGAATTGCCTGAAGATATATTCAGCGACACACTGTATGCATTCAATTGTAAATACTATGAAGAATTTCAAGATGGATATGCAAATGAAGAAGTTAGAAATGAAGCACTAAACAGGCTAGTTAGTCATATAGAGGCTATGGGTTTTAAAACGAGACTGATTCAGCCCATAGCAGAATACTCTATGTGGGTTTGGGATTGAGATAAAAGTCTGATTTTAAATAGATATCTACTGCTTTTAACAAGTAGTTAATGATATAATTGTTACAAAATATGGGGGTGAGATTATATGGAGAAGAATTCTGTCAAAATAAATGGATTAGAGCAACAACCTTTTATAATTGAAACGGATACAACAATCTCAAGCGGGTATAAAGGTAGACTAATAGTTAAGTCTGGAACATTGACACTTAAGGGCGAAATTATTGGGTCACTTGAGATCCATAACAATGCGGACGCGACAATTCGAGGGAATGTAATTGGAACTATCGGTGTTTTTGATGGTGGAAACATTACAATTTACAACAGTGTCGATGGATCTTTGAAAATTGATTCAGGGGGTAAAGCAACCGTTGAAAGCGGAGGCCGAGTCACAGGAAACATTGTTAACTATGGGAGAGCCGTTCTCAAAGGAACACTTCATGGAGAGCAATTGGGAAGTGAAAAGGTGATCATTAAAGGTGGGATGATTATATCAGAACAATCCTTATGATATGTTGCTAGATTATAAGTAGCCTTTGGGCTACTTTTTATTTTTCTAAGAAAGATTAATTTTACCCAGAAGATCATTCAGTGTTAGAATAATTATGTAGACAACTTAGAACTTACTGGATGGTGGACATCATGGATAATATTCTCATCAAATGTTCAAAGAGCTCTTGTAGCAACTATAGGAGCAATGATACTGAATCAGATCTGTGCTTAGTATGCGAAGAACGTAGGTTGGTCTCTTTAGAGAAAAAGTTATCTAAAACCCCTAAACGAAATGCTCCAGTCAAGAAGGTGAAGGTGGCTATGTTCAAGTCTAAAGAGGATCTAACTAAGTACGATTACAATGTTTGCATTTTGAAAAGTTGTAGAAAGAAAGTTTTTATGAGAGACAGATGTAAGAAGCATTATATAGAGTTTATAAAAACACAATAATAAATACACTATAATTAAAGATGCCTAAAAAGCATCTCTTTTTATTTAAAAGACAAAGATAATACTGTACAATTAAATAAATATGATGTACAATAAGATTATCAAATAGAAGAGGTGATCACAATGTATCAAGTGGTTGTCATTGAAAAGATTTTTGGTAAGATTGAAGTGAATACATATGGGTTTCCAACCGAACAACAGCGTGATTTATTTAAGGAAATGTGTGAAGAAGACGATGTAATTGTTATTACTAAGGATCGAATTGCAGTGGCAGTTTAGGTGAAACTATAATTTTATTCAGAAAGAAGGATAAGAAAATGATCAAAGAACAAGAAGCATTTCTAGAAACAATTAACAAAGGTAAATGGTTCACAGTGAAAGGAAAATACGGTGGAGTATATGCTGTAAAAATGGCTAAAAGTCATTCCTATGATGAGAGCATCCATTCGCTATGGATTTCGACGTACGATCCAGAATCAATGTCAATTGAGGATTACTTGAAAGGTGACTGGAAGTTCGTAGGTAATAAGTTTGAGCAACAGGGTGCAGGTGTATATCATTTTGGTTCGTACGAGGTAGAAGAAGATTCGATCTATGATGAAGAAGGAAAAATTGTTATTGAAGCTATGATTGATCAGATTCTTAAAAACACCGAGGACGGATTTGTAACTAGCGAAGAGATACTAGATGTATGGAATAAATTATCAGAAGATATTGTTGCTTTTGAAATATTAGAGTGCAAGTAAAATGATCCTTTCATTGATATTAAATTTGCATTGTATGATTGGGGGAGAATGTATATGAACTATTTATTGCCGACTCTTGAATGGGTTAACTCTCTAAAAGTAGGGGACGATGTTTTTGAAGTAACTACAGCAAAAGTAGGCGATGATCCTATATATAAAGAAGTCAAAATTAAATCCATTTCGAAAACTGGAATAATAAAAATTGAGGGGAGTGGCAACTCATTTAAAGATGGCTATAGACGTGGACATCAATACTCAGGTAATTGCTGGCTTCAGCCGTTGAAATAGCGCAAGTTATAAGATTTAGTCAAATGAATATTTTACGAAGAAGTGAGGTGTAATAGTGGAAGAATTAACTAAAGAATGGCTCGAAGTAAATTTAGGCCGCGGCTTAACAAATACAGAGTTTCGTTACATGGAATGGATAAATGGGTTAGACAACGAGACTATTCATGTAATAGCTGGGATGATTGAGCAATCGCATCGATTCGGTTATATCAGTGGTCAGGCAGATAGTAAGTAATAACCACAATTAAATTCTAGCAAAAAATTTGATAAACAGATTATTTTACAGGGAGTTGAATTGGATGATCATGAAGAACAATGATGAGTTTTCTCACATCATTAATGATTACTTTGGAAGTAAATACTCCAAGGATTCAAAAGAAATTGACGTTTGGGGGCAGTCAAATACTATTGTTGTGGAGTTGGAAGGAGAAAAGTATTTGAGACAAACAAGATATTATCCTTATGATTTAGAATTTAGCAGAAAACTTGCTCATGAAGATTGGGAATACATAATTGATAATCACACTCGGGTTCTCTTGATACATGAAGATGGTTCCTTTGACTTTTTAAGTGCTTAGTAAACAAGATAACATGTTTTGAAGGGAGATGATTTAGCGTGAAATGTGGAGCGTGTGGGCATACCTATGATCTTAGTTCGTGGGAAAATGGTTATGAACAAGAGGAAGATTTCATTCAATTGAGATTAAGTAATGAAGTTAAGGTACTATCTGGAGGTGATATGTGGGATGAGCCAGAACAACATCAATTATTTGCTTGTCCAAAGTGTGGAACTGTTAAAATACACGTTTGGAATGAATGATTTGATGAAAGGATTCTTTCATCTTAATAGGGGAGGGAAGCAATGGACTACCTTAAGATCTTATCATCAAAGTACAATATGACAGAAAAGTGGACAAGACAAGGTGTTACCGTTTTGAAGAGTAGTGATTTATATATTCAACTAATTGAGCCATATCACAGGACAGACTTTCAGTATTGTTTAAGAGCTGACTTTCCAGAGACGTTTGATAGATGGGGTGTGGCGCTGCTCGAAGAGGAATTCGTAAACGATGGGGGCTTCTTGCAAGTATTAGAGGCGCTTGATACTTTTTTAAAAGATAAAATAATAATAATTCATGATGTTCTATCAAAAGGCATGAGGTCGGAATAAAAGAAGTATTTCATAGGGAGATGAGTAATAGTGTCAAATTTGATGACGATAGAAGAGTTTCTCATCGAGAATGCACCAGACATTCTTGCGCAGTATAGGGGCTATGTTAGTAAGACATTACCCGAAATTGGCACAAACGTGAAGTCTTTAGGTTGGGGATTTGGAGGTGCTCCGGGTACAGTCCTCAAGGTCAAAGGTTATGTTTACAAAAATCAAAAGAGTACTGAAAATGCAACTTGGGGTGATGACTACATTATACTCTCCATTTTTGATGATGAGTATCTTGCAGATATGGATGAATGGTGGAAACAAATAGTTCCGGTAAAATAAGTCTTTCTAAGGAAATCATTAAACACAAAAATAATATATAAAAGAGGAGATAATAAAATGAACACATACAATATCATCGTAAACAATGAGGTAATCGAAACAGTAGAAGAACGAGGGCGCTGTAAAAATACTATTGCTCACATCCTCATGGACAGAGTGTACTCTCTGACCATGGATCTAAAACAGGCTGTGGATGTGCGTATCGCTCAGACAGGGGAGGCTTACTACTACAGTGTATAAACGAGGCAAACGTCTTTCAGACGGATCTATGTGGGTACAAGACCATGATGGTAGGTGGATGAGCTTAAAAGAGGCTGCTGAAATATATAGCAGAGATCATAATACATATTCGAAGGCGAGAGGGTAACCCTCCGTCTTTTTTTATTACACAAAGATAATATTGACATAATATTTTATAGTATGGTAAGATCGAGTTAGTTAAGAGAGTAACATAATACTGTAACGAGCAACGCTGTGATGGAGCGGAATAACATAAAATACAAGAGGTGAATCCATTTGATTCTTAATGTCTTAGATGTAAACACAAAGCAGGTTAAAACAATAAATTCAAAAGACATCCTTTACACTAATAAAACTGGAATGAACGGATCTGTCAATAACATAACTACAGTTGATGGCGAATACAGATTAATGTCAAATTCAGAAATAACAAAACATATTATTGAAAAGCACAATCTAATGAAGTCTAACAAAAACTCCCATCTTAACATTAGCAAGATCAGAAAGCTAAACAATGTACGAATGAGTGCTCAGTTTGATAATGGGAAAGAGACTATACTCTGTAAGAGGGCTTTTGTCCAAATTAAGTCAATTCTATCAAACACGACATCATAGAATTATGTGAGACGCTGCTATATAATTAGAGAATGTTTTGTAGTAGCGGGATACATATGGTTGTGAAAGGTTTATTTCATTCTAATTTAACAATTAAGGAGACGATGAATGTGAAGATTCTTACGCTAAAGTTTCATAATGAGGAACCCTATTTGGAATATGTTGAAGGTGAAGCATTCAGCATTTCAAATTATATTAGAGAAGAATGTCAATCTGGTTATAATGTTGCCTTTAATCATAAAGGATTTGAATTTGATGAGGAACTGGTGATAAACGCCCTTACAGAATATTTTAGTAAGCAAGAATCACCAATTAATATCTCTGACCTTTCGAATATGTTTCAAGACCACAGCACAAAATTAGACACAGAAGAAGAGTCAGAAATCAAAAGAATTACTAAGAATTATTTGTTAAGCATCTTAACTACTTAGTTTTTCCAAGGAGAGAGAAGAAAATTGAACAATACATACTTTGACTCTCTTCCAATTTGTGAAGATATGTCGGTGCTGGATTCAGCTCTATACGAAGATAATACAAAGCTAGCTTCGAGATATGGTTACAGAGTAGGGGACTTCTTGGTGTATCGCTTTCCTTTTGAACCTAAGAAGAAATCTCATTGGGAATATTCAATGATATATGTGGTAAATAAAGTTGATCGAACCATCAAGTATGACCCAACAGGTTTTATAACACAAACACTTTACTGCCTAGAGAATGATATGAAAAAGGTCGATCCAGATTATGCCTATAAGGATAAAAATTTATCGAAAACGGATATCAACTTTAAACTACAAATTTTTAAGAAGTATAATGGACTGTGAAATAACTATTTCATATGGGAGCAAAGGAGAGAGTGATGTGAAAACAATTATCTTACCAACTAGTCAATGGCTCAGTACTTTGCAAATCGGAGATCCAGTCTGCATAGTTTCTACTGTAGAAGTTGGAGGAGACGTTATTGTTAAAGAAACAAGAATAAAGTCTATTACAAAAACAGGGTTGATAAAAGTAGAGGGTTCACACTACTCATTTAAAGATGGGTATCGCAGAGGATATCAATATAGTGGGAATTGCTGGTTGCAGCAAGTTTAGAGAGTAAATGAAATGACTGTTTCATACAAAAAAGGAGATGACATTATGTTAGAGCGTTTAAAGTCTACTGATGAAGTTGAAGAATATTTTAAAAATACTTATGAATATGAACTTGGTAAGGTTCACAGAGTGCAACTTTATGATTCTGCTTATAACCATGAACAGCAAAAAATGAAGGAAAAGGAAATTGAAAAACAAGTTGATTCTAAATTTAGGAGAATAACAAAGACAGTAATTATTAGCGATTCATTGGCTGTGGTTGAGGCGATTTCTGTTTTTAACGATAATACTGAAATCTGCTATTACCCAGTTGTTGAGGGAAAGTATCACAATGAATCTTTCATGTCGTTTGATGAAGCGTTACTTGCTGCTATTACAAGAAAGTACACACATGGAACTCAATTTACTCATGCTATTTATAATATGCTTAGAATGGACTTAAAAGCATCAGAATAAAATGGCTATTTCAATAAAAGTAAATACAAACTTATTTTTGAAAGGTGTGACCATATGTTTTCTTCAAATCAATATCCAGATATTATGTGGGAATTGTTAAAGCAGAAATTCAAGAAATTTAAAGAGCAGAAGACAAACAGATCTCAGATCGCAAAAGAAATATTAGCACTATCAATCCTTCCATTGGCGATTCTGTCAATACTAGTGGCAGCAACTTGGACTCTTACTTACTTTTTGCATCCTGCACAAGTATTCATTGTTGTTATAATGTTGAGCCTATTGTCGCCAAGTATTTTCTATATCAGATCTAAGTAAAAGATGTGTTTCATTTGGAAGGATGTGAGACCATGACAGATAAGATCAACCTATACGTAGACGATCTCAGAGACTGTCCAGATGGCTTCGTAGTCGCTCGTACATATTATGAAGCCATACATATACTTGAGACTAGAGAGGTGGCTATTCTTACATTAGACCATGATCTGGGTGAAGATGTAGATGGTGTAGAGTTACCCAATGGATATGACTTGGTTAAGTATTTCTGTGAGCATGGATTAAGGGCAGATAAGATATACATACACACTGATAATCCTGTAGGAAGACAAAACATGTATGAGACTCTGTTAGCAGCTCAGCGGAGAGAATTCATTGCAGAGGATATTGAGATATATCACTATCCTATAACGGTGAATAGATATTCTGGTGACTGAGTCATTTTAAATTATATTAAACAAAAAAATTGGAGGATATTAAATATGAGTAAGAATACATGGGGATTTGCACTGACAAAAATTAACATAGAAGAAGATGAATTTGAATCATTATTGGAAGTCAACACAGGAGAGGAAAAGAAGACAAAATCGATGTTCGAACAAATAAAGTCTAATTTCCCTGAAAATAAAGGAGAACCTGAAGTAGTAATAGATTTACTTGACAGTAACGATGATATTATTGATGACTATGCGGTCACCTTAGATCAAGCCAAGAGCATAGCTCAATTGTTCGGGCACGTAATTTTATCGGAGGCGTAAACATGAATATTAAACAATTCTTGGAAGATGCGATAGGCGAAAGTTCGGAGATAGATATTGAAGGAATTTCCCTTGAAGATAAAACAGTGAGCGTTTTATTTCCTTACGATTCAAGCTGTCATCTTATTAAATTCGAAGGTACAACCAAAGAAGAAATTGCTGATTCATTTAGGGATGAAATAAATCAGCATTTGCAAGATATGATTGATCACTTAGAGGATTGCAAGTTGAATTCGTAATGAAAGGCATGTTTCATACGTAACAGGAGGTGTTCAGAATGAAGTATGGTTTACTGGAGAATGGAATCGACTCTCTAAAGCAAGCCTATACATGTATTGAAAAACTTGAAGCGGGACTTCATGAGGGCGTAGAACATAACTTAAAAGACGCAATACTCTCATTGAATCATGCAATTGAGATATTATTTAAAATGATCCTTAAAAACGAAAAGGAGTATCTGATTTTTAGCGACATTGGAAAATACATGATTGCTAAAAACCAGATGATCAAGCAGGGCAAACAAAATGTATTCGAGGTCGGACACGATTTAAAGACTGTTTCGTTAATAGAGGGTGTTAAACGGTTGGAGCTACTTTGTGATATATCTATTCCGGATATACTTAAAGGGGCCATTGATGATTTTAATAAAACGAGAAACAAACTTATGCACTATGAATTGGAATTGTCTGGAGATGAAGTTAATTTAACTATCAGAAACCTAAAAGGGTTTTACGGGGAGGCCGTTAGTTTCTTAGGAAAGCATGTAGAAGATATAGAGAAATTGCTAGATAGAGCAAGATATGAATACTCTGATGAGGATTATCAAAGTGATATGTATGAGCACTATATGGATATGCAGTATGATGACCACAGAGAAAATCATTATGATTGAATGAAATGCAAGTTTTACATAGAGATAGATACGAGAGGGTATGAATATAGTGGGAAATAATTTGAGTGCAATTAATTTAATGGATATCTATGAATCTTTGGCAAAAGCTTTAAATGTAACAAGTTCCGACATTGAAGAATTTATTAAGGCGCAAACGTATAGAGTTAAAAAGGATGGATATTACTGGGACTACAAAAAAATTGTTATTGATGATATTCTAGAATACTTTGATTTGGATATTCAAGATATTATCATTAATTCAATAACTGTTAGTCATGTAGCAGCAATTCTTGATACCAATTCCTATTATGAATTTGGGTTACTAAGTTTGGACGAACTATTCTCAACGGATAATTCATTCATACGTTTTCTGAAAGAATTTGGTGTGACTTTTAAAAGGGAAAATGATGTATTCAAGTTATACATTAATGATCAAATTCAATCAACCAAGTATACAACCCATAGAGCTACAAAAGACAAGTGTATAAATGGATTTATGTTTGAATCTAATGTTGAAAAAGATAGTAATATAGATCATTTGTTGCGCGCACCTGAATTAGTGAGCCATATAGGAAGAGAGCTATTGTTTACCGAACAACTTGTGAGAGAATGGGAGAGTAGATCAATTCCTTCAGTCATTACTTTTACGGTAATGATCGACGAAATTGATGGTTCTACATTTAAGGACGATCAACAAGCAAAAAGCAAAGAAGAAATAATGGTGTATTTCTTAATAAGTTATATTGAATTCCTTCTTTTTGAAAAAACAGGTTACCGCAATGACAATCATATGGTTTACTTAAAAGAAGAAACAAATATTGATGCTAATAGAATCGTGCAAATTAGAAAATTATAATGAAATGTAGATTTCACATAGAGAAAAATACTAAAACCCACCAATTAAATGGCGGGTTTTTTGTTATGTTCAAACAGCCCAAGCTCAGCAGCTTTAGACAATAATAATGAAAGGGCTTCTTTATTTGCCAAAGCATCTAAATGCCTTTCAGAACGTCTAGCATTGATTTCTAATGATACGTTCTGTATCTTCTTACTAATTATACTCTTCTCTATCTCAGCGCGCTGTAGATCATCCTTAAGAGCCAGAAGGCATGAGATAATACTATCAATTGACAGCTCTTCGTTTGAATACGTCTTTTTATAATTTCTTTTTATTTTATGAGTCTTTGCCTCAGCAATACTTTTGATATATCTATGCCTTACAGTTGAATTCCACCTGAACCCACAGGCAGCAGAGGTTCTACTAAGTTTTAATCCTACATCCTCAAAGGCTTTCAACTGAGTCTTGCCAGATTCGATGTAAATTAATACCGTGCTAGCTAACAAATTATCATCATCGACGTTCCATCCATCTTTTCTTTTCATTTGCACACCTCAAATTGATTTGATTAGTCTTAATACCATATATATCCTAAAAGTCAATAGGTTATTCGCTCATTCACGCAATATTTTAGTCGGCTACTAAAAGTTCTTGACAGAACAAACGTTCCGTATTGTTTTAATTTTATAATACAACTATAATACATATATAGAACTTGTAGTTTAAAAACACATTGAATGTGGTACATATAGATTAAGAAGATAATTAATAAGGAGTGTTTGAGATGGCGGTAGCAATGGAGCGAATGATGAAAGACGTAAAACGCTTAGACATGTGGAATGTGAACTTAGGTAGAAACAAAGGAAGCGTACAGAGCGGAGAAAGACCATGTGTGGTATTGGGAAATGATATGGGAAACAAATATAGTCCTGTAGTAATTGTTGCACCAGTAACAAGTAGAGTTAAAAAACCTATGCCCACACATGTAAAAGTGGAAAAAGAAGAAATCGGGCTATATGACGACAGTATCATTTTGTTGGAACAGATAATGACTGTATCAAAAGATCAGCTTGATTTTAAGATTGCTGAACTACCTAGGCACTTTGGGAATGCAATTAACAAGGCGCTTCAGTTATCTCTTTCATTGTGATTTTTTACCACTTGTCACATACCTTTAACACAAATATAATTTACATACTATTGTTAAGGTAGGTGGAGCATGAAGAGATACTGGTTAATGAAGCTTGTAGACTATGATAAAGAGTCGAAAGTTGAAACTTGGAAGTGTCTCAATTTAGGAACGAAAAAACCACATGAGCTAAATAATTTTTTGTTTAATGGCTATAGAATTTACGACATACAGGAGAATAAAGTAGTAAAAACAAATTTAGATTTACATAAGTGGTTAAATGATAAAAGTCTCTAATTGAGGCTTTTTCTTATTTTGCAAAGGGTTGAATTGTGTAGTATATTCATAATAGTTTCTTAACATTTTTCCTCGAAATTATAGTACTTTGATATTGATGCATGTATTATTTTTAACTGTTTGTGCTATAATGTTTATTAGAGGTGAGTACATATGAAAGTAGATCGTAACATTATTGAAAAAGAAGTATTAGAGAATTTAAAGTTGATTCAAAATTCTAGACAAAAACAATATGAACTTAATTTAAAGCTTGCTGATTATAATGTACCTTTTGGTATGGTGCAAAAAATCTCACAAAATGAAGAAGTAATATCTGAATATGATGTACACTATTTAATAGGTATAGTATCTGCAATGCATGATGCAGACAATTCAAATCCCAATCCAGAAACGTATTTTGGTGTAAGAGAAATAAGAGATGCTGAACGTACATTAAAAGATAAAGATCAATATAAATTATATTTGCCGCTCACATTTAAAGAGGTTATTGAAATTAAGTTCGATAGCTATGTTACTAAGATCAATATTAAAGAATTAGTAAAAATGGTTGAGAGCCAACTCATAATTTACGAGGAAGAGACTCAACGTGGAGTAACATATAAAGAAAATAAATCAGGTGGAATAGTCAAAACACCAATCGTGAATAAGACTAGTGTGAAAAGAATTGCATCCAAAGTGTCTGAAAATCAATACTTTGAGGACATGATTACTTTGAACGTGTACTCAACTGAGGTTGAGCCTGTTAGCTATGACACTAACTCTAAATCATTAACCATAAATGATGGTGCAATTGTATCTATTCTGGATGGTTTTCATCGATTACAAGGGTTTATCGCTGCTCTCAGTATTAATCCAGACATTGAATTACACGAAATATTATCAATAAGAGTGTATGACGAAGAGACTGCAAAACGTTTCTTTAGTCAGTTAAATACAATCAATGTTTTAAATAAAGAAAGAAGAAAAGAATTAGCGCAAGAAAGAATGTCTGATAAAGTAGTAGCAGACCTTCAGCGTAAATCTGAAATCGGAAAGCAAATTGCTTCAGGCAGCACAGTTAGTTATTTAGCTGGAGATCTAACAACTTTTGATATTATGTCATATGCAATTGATCGTTCCTATACAATTGAAAGACAATTGGATGTCATAAAGATATCAAAGTATCTAAATGAGTTTTTTGTTTACCTTGCAGGTAGTTACCCCAATGAGTTTTCAAAGAACATTAATGAAAGAAAAAACGAGTTCATGAGTCATCCACTAATGTTTATTGGCTACATTGTATTGTCTCGATATATGCAAGACAATGAAATTGATTTTGATGAAATAGAGAAGTATATTGATACTATTAGTAAAAATGCTGATGAATTTGTGCCACTTTTGAATGCAAAGAAATCTCTTACGGGCAACAAAAGAATTCGTGAGAAACTTTTTGATTATTTTGTAAATGTTTTTGGAGGCGATAAGAGTGAATAAAATATATGACGATGAATTTTTTAATAAAGAACAAAAAGACAGATATCTTCAAAATTTAAGCGAAGCTACTAAAAAGGCATATGGCCGAGTACTAAAAAGAGTTTCTATAATGGAAAAAAAGCTTGATAAAGATATATATGATTTTAATCTTCAAGAAATATCGCAATTTCTATATTTATTAAAGTCTACAAAAGTATCATCTTTACAACAGGCTGGAAGTATTATCAACAACTACATAGGTTGGGCCATAGAACAAGACTTGCGTAAAGATAATATTAATCCACTAAATGCGGTAACATCTTTTGAATGGTATAGTCAGTTTGTAGATGATAGCCGACAAACTTTATTTACTGAAGAGGATATAGAAAACGTAGTAGAGGGCTGCTTAAACTTTCAGGATAAAGCTGTGGTTCAATCATTGTTTGAGGGTATAATGGGACGAGAGAATAGTGAATTACTTAACATGAAAATGGAACATATAATTGAGACAAATGAAATAGATAAATATAAGATAAAATTATTTAACGAATCTCGTAATGGTCAAGAAATCAGAGAGATAATTATAACAGGATATCTGTATAATATCCTCAGAATAGCAAATAAAGAAGATAAATATATTAAGAACAATGGTAACTTAGTACCGAGTACAAAAGTTACTCACAATAATTTGATAGATAACGACTATATTATTAGATCCGCTGTGAATTCTAGTATCAAACAAGGCGTTGATGAACCAGCATCAATTTATTTAGTAACAATGAGACTATCTAAGATTGCTGAGTGGCACAACTTACCCCTTCTAACTATTGTAAATGTTCGAAATAGCGGAATGCTTAAGATGGCAAAGGATCTATACGTTGAACGTGGGAAGCTAGAAGAAGAAGAATACAGTATTGTTTGTGATCATTACAACATTAAAAAGGATAAAAATGGCCTGTATCATTACGGTTCCATGAAGTCAGAATTTCTGAATGTTCCAACAATTAAAAAAGTGTATAACCTTTAAAGAATAGAGTGCAAACTTTATTCTTTTTTTGTTGTTTTAACTGTTGACTCTTGATAGAGACCATGTTATATTTAAATCAAGAAATACATATTATCTTTGTGTACTAAATACAACTTAACAGGATGGAGACAGTAAGATGAAGAATGACTTGCTTTATGCAGCAATGAGCTTGATGGATGGAATAACAATATTTATGTTTGCATTTGGCTGTTTCAAGATCAGCTTTAAAGACTACTGGAAAGAGATTCTAGTAACTAATTTAATAATCTCAATAGGAACTTTCTTTCTTAAAGGGTATGAGACAATTTTAGGATTTGTTCCAGTGTTATGTTTTACCTTATTGGTATTATCATTAACTTTCTATTTTAGAATAAAATTATGGGAGAGTTTCAAGTTGGCATGTTATGGATTTGTGGCACAAATAGTGGCTCAGTTCTCAGTTGTTGCATTGTTTATGCTTAGTTCAGGATTAAACTTTACACAAGCATCAGTTGAGTTTGGCTCAATAGTTCAATTATTGGCAAATGGATTTTTAATAGTTCTTACACTTATTCTAAGACATAAAAGAATCTGGTTCAGTACCATGTCCTACGATTATAGTTTCAAAATCAAGTTAAACAAAATTAACATTTTCAGCACACTCATTGCTATCGTAATTATGGCGCTGCTGTACAATGTGAAAACAGTTGAAAATATATATCTGACTATCTTATTCTGGGGAGTGTGTTTAATAAATTTAATGTACATAGATATTAAAAAAGAGAAGAGTGGAATGTATGATTGATAGTTTCGCCACACGCATATCAACTAAACTTGTTGAAAAATTTCCAGATGAGTTACCACCACTAGGCGTAACAAGATATGGCATCAAATTCTTAATATCTAACATTGCGCCCGTAGTGCTATTATTGATTATCGGCTTATTACTAAATATCGTTAGCGAAGTAATAATATGCTTAGTTGCTTTCTCATCCTTAAGGATGGTTTCTGGTGGGTATCACGCTAAAAAACCTGAAGTATGCCTTGTTATTTCAACCATTTTAATCGCTCTTATTGCAAAGTTTGGATATCTTTTAAGTGACTACACGCTGCTTATGAATTTATTAAGTTTAGGATTGGTGGCAATCTTCGCACCGTCGAATATCGAGAACCAAACTAAGATTCTCAAGGAGCATTTTAAGTACTTAAAGTTGATATCTATAGGGATGATGATAGTGAGTTTTTTGTTAAATAATTTTCTAATTAGTGCAGCTCTATTGGTTCAGTCCCTCCTACTCATTCGCTTGAAGGGAGGTGAAAAGAATGATTAAAACAAAAATGATTAAAATGGGTGTAACTGCCTTCGGCTTTATGTTGATGGCAGTAGCGACAGCAGGTGTCAATGTCGCGAGCTGGACTGTGATTCATAACGAACCAGTACCAGAAGAAATGAAGTAAAAAATTAAGCTCCCTGTTCTTCTTATGGGGACGGGGAGCTGATTTTAAATGAGGTGAACGCATTGTTTAGAGATAGAATTATGGTGCAGAGGAGAGACGGTAAAAACATAAGTGATGAGGCAGAATGGATCAATGCTGATGATGTCAAGCACTTTACAAGAGAAATGTTCGCCAAACAGCAATACCGAATCGTGATTCACACAGAAGATGGACAGTTTGTGCATTGTTTTAGTAATGACGCGTTTTTAAAACTAATGAGCAAGAGACATGGAATGATAATGACTGATGCAGGAGTAGTGGGAAACCTAAATAAGATGAAAAGTGTAGATTATGAAAACGGCAAAGTGTACTTCGATTTGGAAGAGGAAGAGTACATAACTATCTCAAGACCAAGGACTAATATAGTAAGAGAGTACATTCAAAAGCTGTTTGGAAGATAAGCAGCTATACATAGAACAAAATATTTATCATGAGTTAAAAGAATACTCTCTCAAGCGCTGTATCATTCATCGGATTTGTTGTATAATAAATACGAACACAAGTTCTATATTTATCATATTCGACAAAGTGCGACATCTATTTGGGATAATATCCATATTTATGCACATGTCAAGCACTTTTAGTAGACTACTAACAGTGATTGTCAAGTGTATAATGATGGATTATGATTGGTACATAAGATAATCTATCATCTAGAAAATACATTTTTATCACGAGAGGGTTTGAGTATATGCAGCAAATAATTGACCTACTAGGTGTTGACAAGAAGGCGGGAGATTTTTTAAATATGGTTGCATTTCTTTTCCAAGGTAATATAGATTTTTTTATTGATAAATGCAAAGATAAATCTTCTGGATTCATGCATTCTTTTTTGTATGACTACAGAAAAGACATGATCAGAAGAACTCGCTTCGCTTCTTTCGAAGAGTTTAATGATACATATAATACCAATAAAAAAACTGCCTTAGAGCGCTTGTTTCAAGAGCCTATTTCAAAATGGCAGATGGATAGATTTAATTGTAATGATACAATTACCATTTATAATCTTCATTTGGAGAATCCAGAGATTAGATTTGACCGATTTACAATGCAGTTTATGTAGCCGGGATTTCCCGGTTATCAATAAAACACAAAAATAATACTTGACGATATTCGATGTTAAACTTATACTGAGTAAGTAAACCAAACAAGCTAATCAAATAATAGTTTCATCAAGAATTTGAATTTGTAAAGTGAAGCATAAGAGAGTATATGAAAGAATGACCGAGATTAAAATAACACGCTTTGCGTGATTATATAGAGGCAGCAAGTTTACTCTGAAAAGGTGGTGGAACATATGAAGAGCAGATTGAGAAGTCCTCCAATGTAACTGATTAACTAGAGAGCTACACAATCAAAAAATACATATACACAAAGGGAGATAAAATTAATTAATGGCAGACTACAAAATCAAGGTAAACAAGAATCACAAGGGCAAAGAGTTCAAAAGTTCGTTCCGTTTTATCGGTAAGGTTAGTTCAGTAAACAAAAAAGATCCAGTAACCGATAGCTGGGAGAAACAACCGATTTATCAAGAAACAACAACACGAACAAATAAACCTCGTCGAGTTCTTCAGTTTGAGATTGAAACAGCATTGAGTAATCGACTACGGGTTGAACTTGCTGGTATGGAACAACCTTTCGCTTACCCGTACAGTCGAACAGATAGTAAGGCAGCTAAAGTAGCATGGGCAGATCGTAATGATAAAACAAAATTTCCTAATGATACATATCACGCAATTGAAGTAGATTGGGATAAAGCAGAACGTCTTGGGCAATTGGTCGAAGAGGATGGTTGGTATGAGGTGAGAGGTCAATACCAATTTGACACTTTTACACCAGACAACAGTACTGAGGAGAAAGTATTTGTAAAGCGAGTAATTTCATCTGTGCGTCCAATTAAAGATGGAGTAATCGTAAATGATGATGGAACAACACAGACCGTAAAACATGCAGGACAAGAGTTTGATTATGTAACAGACTTCAACAGCGAAGCATTCCGAGAAGTGAACTATTTCAGCATGCAGCTTGGTATTCGTAGTACATATCAAGATGAGAATAAAAATACGAAAGTTAATGCTGTGTTTTTGGATTATGGGAAAGAACGTTCCGAACCGAAAGATGTAGAACTCATGGTATACCACAAAGAAGTCGAGAAGGGTATTCCAATGGCAGATGCGTTCGCATCACTCAATACATATGATTTTATTGAAGCAACAGGCCAAGACAATAATAGAGCAACATTTGCATATGTGGATATTGTAGAAGAAATTGCATCTGATGACCCATTTAGTCAAGTTGATAACAGCGAGAAAGTAACACGTCAAGAACGCGTAACAAATGGAGATAAAAAGGGATTGGAAGTAATCAGTTATGTTCAAGGTAGTATTATGCGAGAACTATTAACTGAAGAAGAATTTAGAAAAACAGCAGCACTAACAAGCGACGATCCATTTAATAATACAAATAAGTCTGATGATCCGTTTAGTAAAACCAGTGACGACCCGTTCTCTACAGACAGCGATCCATTTGCTTAAAGAGTGCTAGTGATATAGAGTGTCTTATGGCACTCCTAAACAACTAATCTAATACAATAAAATAATATAAATGGAGTGATTTATTTAAATGAGTTGGAGAAATAAAGTACAAAAGAATACACCTAAAGTGGAACTTCATTCAATCATGAGCCTCATTGTTGGAACTTACAAAACCGGAAAAACGCGTCTTTGGAAAGAGGTAACCGAGCTACACTATAGCTCTCCTGATGAAGCACTATTGTTGGCGTTTGAACCCGGATATGAAACGTGGGAGCTGGACAATATTATCCCAATTCACAAAGAGGGTTCAGATGAAGACGCTTGGAAACAATGGGAATTTTTCAAGAAAGAAGTTGTTCCGGGTCTAGTAAAAGAGGCCAAAGAAGGAAGAATTGTAAAGCTCATTGGTATTGATACTGCTGACCGATGTGTAGATGCAGCGACATCGTGGTTGCTCAAAGATAGAGCTAAGAGATATGCAAAGAACTCTATTGTCTCGCTTCAAGATCTGGGTAATGCATCTGGTAATGTAGAGAATGGCTATACGGCTCTTTATGAGGAAATGAAAAAACCATTTGATGCTCTTCGTAATGCTGGTTATGGTTTACTTGGTTTGGGATGGACAAAGGAAAAAGAAACTACATTGTATAACGGAATGAAATATAACTCAGTTGAATTGATGATGCATGCCACAGCTCGTAAGATTTTTGAGTCACAAGCAAGTTTGATTTGTTGCTTGTTTAACGAGGTAGTGGTTACAAACAAAGACGGTGACGAAATGTCAGATAACATTAAGGATAAAAAAGGTCGTGAAAGAGGAAGTAACTTCCATGAAACACGGACTGTTATGGTATTCCGTCCTACCGAGTACATCTCTATTGCAGGTGGTCGTTATACGGATCTCCCAGAGGAGCCAGTTGAGTACAGTGCTACAAACTTCCTGAAAGTATTTGAGGATGCTGTTAAAGGTCAACTTAAAAAAACTACGAAAAATATTGATGAGTTGAAAGTAGAGCAGGAACAAGAACGTGACGAACAAGCAAAAGACTTTGCCACACAAGAGGTAAAGAAATTGAATGCTGAAGACTTGATTAATCAAATCAATCAACAAAAAGAAAGATACACTACAGATCAGTTAGTTAAGTATATTGTTCCAGAGTTTAAAAATATCCTTGGAACAGCAGCCTACCCAACTGTTACAGATGTCGATGCTCTTACTAAAGCACTCAAGGTTATTACTGAATTCCAGATTCCAGCTTAATACATAGAGTTTGTAAAAGACAGATTTGATCAAGAAATTGCAACTATATATGGACACAATAATAATCAACTTATCCATATATAGTTGATTAGGAGGAACGTTATTGCATACATGGGCTTCGACCATTTCGCCGTATGAGGGAATACCACATTGTCATAAGAATGAATTAATTTTACCAAGAAAAGAGCAAGAACAGCTTTATACAGCAATGACCGCTATGAGAGATGGATTAAAAGTAAATCCCCAATTGAACTGTAAGGAGAATAAGAACATGAAACAACTATATCACGTAATTGTAGTAACTAAGAAGGCAACTATTATTATGGATGAAAAAATTGTCGCCAGCAATATTGAAGAAGCAAAATTTGATCTTAGTGTTAATGAAACTATTAAACTTGAAGGTTTGAGTTTGAACGAGGTCACTGTGATTGTAAATTCACTTGGCTCTGTAGCAGTAGATAAATAAAATTTTCAACAAAACATATGGCCTCACTTGAAATAGTGGGGCTTTACTATAACTACAATTAAAAATCAGGAAGGTGATATGTTGGAAGTACTCCTATCTCTATTGTTGGCACTGTCCATTGGTCAGGCAGGATTAGAAAGTGCCAATCAAGCACGAGAAGCGAAAAACACGACTAAGATTGAGAGTGTTAAAGTTGAAAAGTCGGCTGAGTCTAAGGTTGTTGAGAAAGAAGCAAAGCAAGTAAAAGCAACCTCAAGCAAGAAAAGTAACGATGAATATGATTGGATGTATTTCGAGATTTCTGCATATACAAACGGAAAAGAGTCTACAGGAAAAGTAAAGGGTGATAAGAATTATGGTATCACAGCTTCGGGAGCTCACACAAAAGAAGGAGTCACCGTGAGTGCAGACCCAAAAGTATTACCGATGGGGACTAAAATATACATAGAAGGCATTGGAGAACGCATTGTCCAAGACACGGGGTCGGCAATCAAAGGAAAAAAATTAGACTTGTTTATCGAAGATCTGGATACAGCTTTAGAGTTTGGAAGAAAGAAGAATATCAGAGTAAGAATCATTGATTAGGAGTTTTAGATGAGTCTCAAGAGAAGATCGGACATCAAGTATGAGGACTTACATAAGTTGTATCATGTAGATAAATTATCAATTCAAGAGTGTGCAAATCATTACAGTATAAGTTTGGCAGGAATGTTTGGTTATTTTCGTTACTTGAAAGTACCAACCGAAAATAAACGAAGACAAAAACGAGAGAAGCGTTGGAATTTTAATGGTGGGCGAACCGTTGACCAAAACGGATACGTTGTACTGAGTATGCCACATCATCCTTCTGCCGACAAAAAAGGAAGAGTATACGAACATCGATACGTCATGGAAAAACATGTGGGTAGACCTCTATTGTCAAATGAAGAGGTTCACCATAAGAACGAAATTAAATCAGACAATAGAATTGAAAATCTTGAATTGTTGACTGGCACTGAACATAGGCATTACCACAGGAAAAATAAACTAGATTCAGTTAAGCCTATGCAATGTAGTTATCAAAAATGTAGAAGCGCAGTAAGAGCAAGAGGGCTTTGTAATAAGCATTACTTACAAGAATGGAAGCAAGGCATCATTAGTAAGAACCCTGTATACAATCAAAATCTTAAGAGGTATTGGAGCAATGGAATGAAAAAGGTATTTCTTTTAATGGGAGAATCGGGAAGTGGCAAGACTGAAGTTTCCAAGAAGCTAATGAATAAACAACTCAATGTATTACAGTCATACACCACTCGTCCTCAACGTTCAGATAGTGAATTTGGACATTTATTCTGTGATGAAGATTTCTATAAGCAACAACTCCAGAATAACAATATTGTTGCTTATAGCTACTTTGATGGGCATCATTATTTTAGTACTCGTGAACAAATTTATGAAGCAGATATATATGTTGTAGATCCTGATGGTATTAAGGCTTTAAAAAATAAAGTACAAGACATTGATTTTGTAACTATCTGTCTAAGTGTAAGCGAAGAAGAGCGTATAAAGCGAATGAAGGTTCGCGGAGACGGAGGAGAATCTATAGCAAATCGCTTGCTAGTAGACAATGTTAAATTTTCAAATAAAGAGTATGAATATCTTATTACCAACAAATTTTTAAACTCAACTATTGATATTATTGACCTAATAATTAAAAGAGAAAAAGATTATGAAAATGCATTCAATAAAGCAGCCTGTGGTAAGAATGAATAGGCTTAAAACAGTTAAATACATAAGTGAAACCTCTGTAGATGAGATGATCAAACAGATCGTCTCTAAGCAGAGTGATATAGATAAGGTTATTGAAGCAGCAAAAGCAAGTAGGACTGAATATGGACTTAAAGTGCAGGAGTTAATTAAACGACTTGAGTTACTGTAAAAGCTGTATTTCATCGGAAATATAAATTCGTATAACAAGGAGAGATCGAATGGAAGTTATGTTTGATGAAGTAGGAATTAACATTGCAAATGAAATATCAAATGACTATCCAGTTACATTTGATGAAGCCTATGCTTTCTACGTAATCGCAAAAGGAAATATTGAAGATATCAATAGAATGGTTGAAAGAATGTCAGTACTGAGAGATATGAGATTGACGATATTGTCTTATTACAAATATGACGTTAGGAATACACTGTTGAAATAATTAAAAAAATAATGGGAGTGATAAAATGAGTAAATTCAAAGAATTCTTTAAAAAGGTAGCAAACAAATTCAGTACACCAGTTAAACCATTGGCATCGGAAGTATTTGAGGAAGATAAGTTTAAAATTGATGTGCAAGGCAACGTTAAAGCAAGCAAAATTAAAATTAGTGAAAATGGCATCCAAATTACATCGGACAACGGTATTAAACTAAACATGGGAATTCCCAATTTACCAGTGAAACCTGAGATGATTGAGACAGTTGAGAACGGTAAAAGCAAAGTCGATTTGGATGACAATAACTCGAAATCCAGCAAGCCTTTGGTTAAATGGTACAATTCAACTCATCACGAACCAGAGAAATGGTATTATGGAGCAGTTGAAGGTATTCCTCACAATGAGGCACAGTTTTTTGTTTGGAGTAATAAGAAAGATGATGTAGTAAATAGATTGTACAAAATCAAAGATAGAACTAAAAGCAAACGTATTAAAAATAAAGTCCAAAAGCAGATTGATGCTTACAAGCAGCAGCGACTTGAAAAAGATGTGCTGGTGACTGGAGAGGAATATACGTTTCGATATTGGAGCAACAACGGTGAAAGCGATGGAAAATAAGTTCATCATTGTGAGCCTAGATGATTGGGAAGGAATGTATTACATAAATGAACTTATCTCAGAAGGACACGAGATCAGACGTGATGAGTTGGTCAGGTTAATGAAGCAGCATAAAGTCTGGGATGTAGAGTATGAGTATCTGAATCAAGAAGGCGAAAACATTGTTCAGTCATATGGGAGTATGTTCAATACATATGAAGAAGTAAAACCATACATAGAGCAAAATGTTCGTGAAATTGATATTTCACATAGAATGGAGGGGGCAACTACGTTTAAGAAATTCAAAGAGTATCTATGGAAAAAAGAATATCTTAAAAGTGTTGTTGAGATCTACTTGCTTTTATACATATCTATTACACTGTCGTTCGCAGCACTAATAGTTGCAATAATCAAATGAACAAAATTTTGATTCGAGAATATTACTTTAGTTGCTCAGATGGTTGTTGTGGAGAATGGGGAACAGAGTTAATTGTTAATGAAAAGTTGGTTGGTACATATACAGATGTTGACAGAGATGTTGTAAGTAATTTATTAGAGGCATTAGATGTAGAGTTTGAACTTGAATATGTGGGTGACATTTAGGAGCGAGAATAGAAAGGAAAAAAGACATGACACAAACTGTAGGACATTACTTAGCAATGAAACTTAAAGAACTATACAGTAAGCAAGCCGAGATTGATGAGAGTATTGAAGAAGTAGTTATGGATCTCTGTGGTGCAGTAATCAATTATAAGGACTATCAATACTGCATGATTGACCACATTGATGGGGGCGAAGTTGATCTCTATTGTGAAAATGAAGATGGTGAACGAGATAGTCTAATTATTACATTAGATGAATTAATCAAATGTCTTTAAAATCGATCTTTTATTAAATAATGAATGGAGAAATTATATTAATGACACAGCTATTCAAAAATGAATTATTTGCGGTTGAAGTGAGAGAAAATGGAATGCATCTTGAATTTGATATTGAAGGGGTTTCTAGAGGATGCGGGTTTACTACCGTTGCCAAAAGTGGCAACGCTACAATTCGATGGAATAGAGTCAATGAATACTTGTCTAGTTTCGGATATTCAGTGGAGGTTCAAAAAGGTGACTACATCCCAGAATCCTATGTTTATTTGCTAATGATGAAAGCAAACAGTGTCGCCGCAATAGAATTTCAAAAATTCATCGCTTTTGAAGTGCTACCAAAAATTCGACGAAACAAAATATATATCGATCCGTCTGCCACAGATCAAGAAATTGATATTGCCGTTAAATTTGCAACCCCTCAAAAAAGACGTAAGGCTTTAATAGAAGCAACTATTGATGGCAAAGAAAATATTTATACAATTTACGAAGACATTAAAGAGTTCATTTCGAAATGGACGGCAGCAGAAAAAATCACTACGCTAGAGCATGTAGAAAAGGTTCTTCTTGATAAGCAAGAAGCCTATGGTAAAGATGTTGCATTTGCTCATACAATTGAAGAGTTATTGAGAGCTGTTGCAAAGGATTTGGACAAGTTGAAAAATTGGAAAAATGGTGCAGTAAAGAGAGAACTTAAAAAAGAAATTATTATGCTGTCATCAAATAAATCTGAATAAAGTCAGCATTTGACATAGAAAAGGAGAAAGATATGAACAACTTTATTATACCCTTTAAAAATAAGAGTTTCACGGTGTTTGAGAAAGATGGGGACCCATACTTTGTGGCTCAAGAAATTTGCGATTACTTAGATATCAAGAATGTATCGGATGCTGTGTCAAAACTGAAAGACGGTATTGATAAAGTAAAGCTTTCGTATGAAGAATGCTTACAAATCGGTTTAAACGACTTGCAAAGTGTGCAAATCGGTACAAAGGGCTTGGTGATTTTAACTGAAAGTGGATTTTATAAGTTAGCTATAAGATCTAGAAAACCTGAATCAGAATATTTTGTAGATTGGGTTGCAGAATTAGTCATTCCCTCGATTCGAAAAAAAGGAAAGTTTGATATTATCGAAAATGGAATTGACCAAATTGAAGACGAGAAGGAAAAGGAATTAAAGAAGAAACTTTACACCTTAGAGCAATTAGTCAAAGTAGATCCCGAAGACAAGATGAGTTTAATGCTATACAAGGATACTAAAAATCAATTGGAATTATATCTTCAAAAAACAGAAATAAATGAAGTCCGAAGAGAAGTTAAAGAACTGAAAGAATCTATTGCTAAAACTACAGTTCTAAGAGAGGGAGATATGTCTCCTGAGGCTGTTGCAAAATATTTTAATGTCTTCTCAAAAAACAATAATCCACACGGTAGATTTGCGGAGTGTATGGCGAGAGAGCTTGGATTTTATATTAAACCAGAAGGACATGTTGGATATCAGGATGATTATGTAAGCGTAAATTTGTCGGACAGAAATGGTACTACTGTTACATTGCTTAAATATAGTCAAATAGCCTTAAAAGCAATGAAAGAATACATAGAAGATAATGGACTCCCCGTCCAAGAGCCACCAACATTATATACAAGAGGAGTAAAAAAAGGATTATACAAAGAAACGTATATATATTTTGAGCATAGCGAAAAAGTATGGATAAATGAAACAACCTATAATTTATATAAAAGCAAATAATAAATAAGATAAAATAAAACTTTGATCAAAAAGGAGCGTTGCAATATTGACAGACAAATGCACTAAATGTGATGGAGAAATTTATGGATCAGAATCTTTAAGTAGATGCTTGAGATGCAGAAAAGCAACACCAAGAGAGGTTTCTGGAGAAGAATATTTTAAGAATAAGCAAGGGAGAGATGTAAACTGTCTTACACAGCAGAAGAAAGAGAAACAGTAATTACTTCAAATGATGAAACTAAACTTTGGGACGTATTCACCTTACAACAAACTGTAATTACAAAACTACGCAAAGCAGGAGCAGAGCCATACAAGGTTGATTCCGATGGAGCTCATTACTACAAAGACCTCAAATTTAGTCAGGTATCGTTTAGATCAGGCAAAGAACGCGTAATGAGTGAAGAGCAAAGACAGGCAGCTAGTGAACGATTTAAGAAAATGCACGAAGAAAAGAAAGCAGAATAGATGAATAGAGAGACGAAAGAACGAACTGAGACACAGAGAGATAAGATTGTAACTGCCTTGAGACGAGCAGGTGATTCTGGTGTTACTAATGTTGAGTTAAATAGAATTGCTCTGCGATACAATGCACGTATTCAAGAGTTATATGTACGCGGATATAAAATACATAGCGAAGAATTAGATGGTGGAGTTACTAAATACATATTGATTTCAGAGCCAACAGAACCATTTAAGAAGCCAGATAAGGCAGTAGACATTTTAATTGAAGATATTGAGAGCAAATATAACGGAAACATTAGCGCGCGCGAATTGAATGAATATTTGGATGCACAAGGTTTCACAGTTAGGCGTAAAGTAGGATCGTACTGTTAAACAATAAAATAATACTGGGGATATGATTTGTATGGAATTATTCTTCAGCAAACTTAAAAAATTTATGTCTGAGTGTGAAGAATTAGAAAGTTTAAAGGTGGCGGGTTATTACCGTACCATAGAACAGATGAGTGATAAATTGAAACAACTGTTTGAAGAGTGCGAGAAATATAATTTTTCGTTTACATTCTACAGTTCTTCAGAAGGACATTATTCGCTTTATGAATCTGAAGTAATGGATGTTCAATTTTTCAAAAAGAGTGATGGGGACAGTGACTCTTACGGCTGGGATAAACACCTAAACTTTATTTATACATTTGAACTTAGTGATGATATGCGTGGGAGTTATTGTACTTGCGAAGAGTCTGATGCCGGATTTGATTATAGGTATAAATGTTGCGGAGAGGGGTGTGATTGGTATACTCCTAGTGTCACCGTAAAAAGACATGAGACAGTTGCTGTAGATTCATTTGATGGATACGAAAGAGAAATGTGGGCACTTCAGGACGTTTGGAACGAAGAACAAAATGACTCTGTAGCTCAACAAAAAGAAGCTCAGAAAAAGTATATTCAAGAGCAAATCAACAGATTGAATAATGAGATGCAATCACTAGACTAATACATAGAATACCTTATGAAATGAGAATTTTAAATAGAAATGGAGATGAGTTGTTAGCTATTGAAACATCCGAGGGATTTGACTAATTTAAGATTTGGTAGACTGACTGTACTAGGTAAAGCTGAAACGACAAAGTCAGGAACAAAATGGAATTGTATATGTGACTGTGGCTCAGTAAAGAAAGTTTTTAGAGGGAATTTATTAAAAGAAAACACTATGTCATGCGGATGTCTCAATAAACAAATAGTTAGGGAAAGAGACAAAAGCACACACAAGATGACGGGCAGCCATTTTTATAAAATATGGGCAAATATGAAGTTTAGATGTAACAACAAAAACCGTAAGGCATATAGAAATTATGGCGGAAGGGGAATTTCAGTATGTAATGAATGGGACAGTTTTGAGGGCTTTAAAAAAGATATGTATGAAAGATATCTAATTCACTCTTCACAGCACTCCCAATCTCAGACAACCCTTGATCGTATTGATGAGAACGATGATTATAAGCCATCTAACTGTAGATGGGCGACTAAGAATGAACAGTTTGAGCACAAAAGAACCAATGTTTCAACGGTTGTTGATGGTATTAGTTATAATTCCCTCTCAGAACTAGCAAGAAAACATGATCTACCAGTGTATTGGGTGTCTTCGAGATACAAAAGAGGATATCGAGATACGGAACTGACTGATAAAGAGTTGTATGAAAATAACAAAAAAATATTTGGATCACATAAGAAGAGAGGACTAAAATAACAGTGCGATTTTATGCTATTGCAAATAAAGAATGTATCGATTGTTTTTATGATTTTGAACTAAGCACTTGGGGTGATGGACTCTGTTCTCATAATCTGTTGCCAGCGGAAGACTTTGCTGTCTCTATGTTGCTTGGATATGAATTAGATGAAGATGGAATTGTCGTAGAGGTATTTATTGATAAAGTGACTGAGGGAAATGATGGACAAGTTGATTATTCTTACGATGACATTTGGTATGAGAATAGAAGTTGATGATATCGTGATTTCATTTAGAGAGGAGATAGAATGAAATAGCAAAAACTGAACTCACCCAAAAGATGGAGAAGGCTTTATATGGATATACAAATAAGCAAGGCACATTCGGTTGTTTTGAAGTGACGATAGGCTGGTATGGGAAAGAGAGAGTTGATTATATTACATATGATACGAAGGGTATATGGCGTTGCTATGAGATCAAGGTCTCCAAGTCAGATTTTTTTAGTTCAGCTAAGAAAACATTTGTTGGACATTTTAATTATTTTGTGATGCCAAAAGATCTTTATGAGCAGGTTAAAGATAATGTACCGTCTCATATTGGTGTAATTATAGATGGGGCGTATTCCTTCAAAAAAGCTAAGCGTGTAGAGATAACCATAGATGAGAAAATACTGAAAGACTCTTTAATTAGATCTCTATCTCGCCAAGCTGATAAGTTGTATAAAAGTAATGATCCAGACAGAATGGATAGAATGAATAATCGAGCGCACAAATTAGAAAAAGAAAGAGACGATTGGCGCAATAAATATCACAAGTTAATGAATGTTGGTTATGCCAAGTACGGTATTGGCTGGTATAAAGAAAGTTGATCAAATCGCAATTTTACTTAGAAAGGAGAAAGAAGATGCCCGAAGTTTCTATCAATAAAAATGGAGGATTTAAGCCCATCAGAGTTGTTATGTCAGGAGACTTGGTACTCATAGACAACGATCCTTTTATAGCAACTGGTTATAACAAATTGAGACTAATTAGTTTGCTAGATGGGATGCCTTGGTGCGACGACGAAATGTCAGAAGGAACCACCGAAAAAGGATTAATGAAATATGTGAATGATGGCAACGAAGAAGGATTGTATGTTGCTGAACTAATTAAGAGCAATGAATATAGAATCATTATTGAAATGAAATAGAAAATTCATATAGAAAGGATGAGATAGTTTGTTGCCCTACTATTTGTGGACATTGAGACTGTGGTTCTTTGACATTAGCTGGAAGAGAAGTGGACTGTGGAAATTAGACATTGAGTATTTAAGCCGTAAGGTATTTGTTGGTAAGCGAGAATTCAAACTTTTTCGTTAGAATTAATCAAAGAAGGCTTTCTTGGAGAAAGGAAGAGTGTATGAATAAATTTAAGTTTATGATGTGGGATTGGGATGGAGGAGAATATGAAGTCATCCCAAAAGAAGACCTAATCGAAGCTCTTTATTATGCTTGGAATTACGAGTGTAGTGTTTATACAAGAGATGAAAGAGAATTGATTTTCTCCCCAATGGATGACAATGAGTTTAACTCAGATTTACTCAAAGAGTATGGGCTGAGTCTTATCAATGGAGAAAAACTTAGAAACTTTCAAGACATTAAAACAGAGGAAATCTTTAATCCACCATGGGAATCTTAATCAAATGTAAATTTTACTGAGAAAAGAGGAGTAAGGTGAGTTATCAGGAAACTACAACAAACAAAGAAACAGTTAGTGAAATTGTCAGTGACATCTTAAAAACCGAGGATCATCCAAACACAGAGATATTGATTTACTTTGAAGACGGTGAATGGTGTATCACAAAGGATAGACGGTTCTATTCTTATGGGCTGAAGGTGGAAGATAAGGTTAAGCATCTAGAGGGAGTTATTGAGTCATGCATGAAGGAATTGCAGCAGTTCACTAGGCCAATTGATTCTGATGATATGAGAGAGATTGTAAATAGTGTGATGTATGACCTGAAGATTGGAATCCAGAAATATAAAAACAATGAGATTGACTGGTCTAAATGAAACATAGGTTTGATCAAGAATAATACATAGCACGAAAAGAGAATCGCATATGAAATTAATCAATCATTTAACTAAAAAAGAAATAAAGGGTACAACTTCGAGAAACCTTACAGAACGTTTGATTTATTCTGAATTGAATAGTCATGTTATTATTCCTGAAGATGGAAAGTTAAAATACTATCTGGTCACTGGATATGTTATTGACAACCCCAATTACTACGTTTTGTATGAATTAACTAAATCTCAATATGATAAAAGATTGCAAATACATGAAGTACTGATTTAAAGAATTGATGATAATACATAATAGAGGAGAATAATTAAATGAGCACACTTAATAACTATGAAGATGAACTGAATGAGATCCTTGACGAAAATGAAGAATCACTTATCCATTACGACCCTACATGGAAAATTGATTCCCTTGAATTAGCGGTGTGGGCAGATGAAAAGATTCATGAAAAAGAAGTTAAAATTGCAGAAGTAGAGAAAGTTGCAAATAGCAATATCGAAGCACTAAAAGTTAAAATTGAGAAACTTGAAGCATGGAAAACAGAGGCCACCAACAAAGACAAAAATGAAATCACTTTCTTTAAAGAACATTTACACTTATACCACAGGAAGATGATTGAGAAAGAAACAATGGAAAATGAAGAGTTGAAAGCTAAAGGGAAGAAAGAAAAGAAAATTAGCAAAACAATTAAACTGCCACACCGAGATTTGACCTGTAAGGCACAGCAGCCAGCAATCCTCATCAATGGAAAAGAGCCTTCAAAGGCGAAGGAGGATTCTGAATTGTTGGCTTTCGTGAAAGAAAATAGCCCAGAGTTTATTAAAACAAAAGAAGAAGTTGAGTGGGGAGAATACAAGAAAAAGTTGAAAACAACTGTAGTGGATGGAAAGTTAACTTATGTGGATGAGACGGGCAGTAAATTGGATTTCATTACTTTGCAAGAGCTAGGTGACAAGTACGACTGGAAACAGAAAAAAGATTAAACACAAAGATAATACTATACATATCAATAAAACGGTGATATAATAACTTTAACGAGTTGTTACATCACCGTTTTTCTTATGAGAGGATGTGATACATAGAGTGCAACAAGGAAACAGAATAGAGAAAATGTTGGAATTAGCAGAGGAACTGAGCATTAGTGTGGCAGCAAGAAATAAATCACCTAAGTTGCATTCGATTAGAGATGCCAGAAGAAAGAAAGTTGAAGTTATAGACGTTATTATATTTTTATTTCCTGAGATAAGAGATAAACGTTAAGGAATTACATAAAAGATCTGTTTCATCAAAAATCTGAAAGGAGGGTGACTGGTTGAAGATTGAACTAGATTTGTCCAATGAGGAGATTATGGAGTTGGCAAAATTACATGGGATTAAGGTGGAAGAGAGCTCTGATAAACCGGGAATTTTTATTCACACAGAAGATGGAGAACGAGAGATCGCCGTTGAGGATGTATTGGGATTATAAACATCTTATCTACTCTTGATAAGATACATAAGGAATTTATATATAGAAAGGGAGGGGATAAGTTGAAAGAATTTTTTAACAGGCTGAAAAAGACATTGTTGATAACGGGACTTATATTATCATTTTGGGGATTAGGTTTGTTATTGATGAATGGTATTTGGTGGCTGCAAGAAAACTGGGTTATACCAGATACATTAAGAATGACTATTATGTGGATTGTATTTTTCGTTCTTATTGGATTGGCAGCCTATGCTTTATGGAATTTATTGAAGATATTATATGTAGGATTTCATTGGTTATTCATTGAGCCATTTAAGAAGAATCGTTTGTCTAAGTAAAAGGCACGTTTTATAAGGAGGAGAAAGAATTATGATTGTTCAGATAAATAAACTCCCCACATATATGAATACATATTTTCAAAAACACACAGACAGCATAGAAGTAAATGTGCGGTGGAATAACTACTGTGATGAAGAAGGGAAGGATTGTTGCAAAATATCGGTTGATAGTGTAGATGGGAATGTCAACTATTACTATGATGAGGTATGGGGCAACATCGAAAATATTGAAGAAGTTCTGGAGGAATTAAAATGAAGATCATTTGTAAAGACAACTTTAATAGAGAGTCAGTGAACGATAAATTAGTTTGCGAGAACGTAAGTAGCTATTATGGAGACTTGATAGTCAATATTCTTAACGAGAAACTATCAGGCGATCATAGTTCCGATTATTTTGAATTGGTTGATAATGATTATGAACTGTACAGATGGGAGCCGTAAATAAATGGACTACTATTTACTTCATGAAAAACAATTGAATGAAATTGAGAAAATAAAAGAAGAAATCATGACTGAACTGGGCACTAGAAATATTGATTTCGAAATGAAACGAAGTCCATCTAGCGGTGAATTATTTACAAAATTCTATGAATTATATGCCCATCAAAGAAAGGATAATGCGAATGATTAGAATAATCATTGGTGACTTGCTAAATGCTACAGAGAGTATTATTGGTCATCAAACAAATACTAAAGGTGTCTGGGGATCAGGAATAGCTAAAGCAATCAAACAGAAGTACCCTGATGCTTATCCGTTTTACCAGTTAGCATGTCATGAATATGGCGATAGATTACTGGGCCTATGTTGGACGACCAAGGTAAATGAAAAGAGAGTTGTAGCAAACCTATTCGGACAGACTACATATGGAAGAAATAAGAGTGTTGTATACACAGATTATGCCGCTTTGAAAGCTGCACTTGAATCATTGAAAATACGTGCTAAAAAATTTGGTCATTCAGTCGCCTTGCCATATAACATTGGATGCGGACTAGCTAATGGGGATTGGAAAGTTGTCTATGGGATTATTGAAGAAGTGTTCAGTGATTATGAAGTGACTCTGTATAGATGGGAGCCATGATTTATGCCATATATAAAGAGGGACAGTTTGAAAGAAATGCTCCGTTATTTTTTCGTTCAAGGATGTAATGCGGGATACGGTATAGATGGTGAAGAGAGCCTTATAGATCAAGAAGAGGCAGCGTTTAAATTTATCTATGAAGAATACTTTTATACCACTAAAAAGAAAGGAGTAGAGTGAAAATGTATCAATGTATTGGTGTTTTTAAGAATGGTTGGTTTACGGCTTCTGCCAAAGGATGTGGAGAGAAGTGGAGTGATGATACTGACAGATGTCCTAAATGTAATGGCTTTTTGATCCCCGAATCAATGGTAAATGATAATCATAGAGAGAATATGATACAGCGAACAAATGAAGTTAAACAATCACAAACACATAGGAATTTGATTGATGAGGTATCTTTTCAGACAGTAATCAATTTTTTAAAGCAAAATCAATATGATTATGAAATGAGAGAGAATGACGATTCAGTTAAAAAGGTCATCACATGGCTACTGAAAGCGCAGTAATGGAAGGGCGGTAGAATGGAATACATAATTAGACTTTCCGAGGATTACGAGAAGTGTGAACGAGTGCTTAATAAGCTTGGAATCGTGGCATACAAATCTCCTGTTGTTAAAGGACTGATTGGATACTGGAGTAAACTTGATATCGAGTATTTAGAAAAGAGAGATTTCATTGATCAGATTGAAATTGCGCCTAGAGGGGCATTCGTGTTATACGATTGAGGGGAGAAGAGAAATGATGTTGACCTTATCTGGACTATTAGATGTACTTCCTACGGGAGTAGTCGCAAGAGCTAATTACGCACAGGATAACGAGTGGTATGTCACAAGAAGATATGGAGACGGAGCAATAGTATACTGCAATCAGTATGGCAAACATTCTGACGAAGCTATTAAGCTAACTGAAAGCAACCTAGAGGCTTGGTATACGATCCTATAAAAGGTCTATTTCAAATAGAAAGTTGAGGAATATTGGATGGACACCAGATGGAAAGCAACTGGAGAAAACGTAAGAGAAAAGCTAGAGCCATACTTAAACGAGCAGGGATTGTCTTATAGGGGATTAGATAGAAGAAACAGACATATGTACGATCTTTCTTTGGAAACGTTTGAACAGTATGAAGATCTAGAAAAAATCATGAATAATCTTGATTTAGAATTAACAATTAGCATTGGCGCTGAGTGGCTGGCTGTTCTTTATACGGACAAATTTGGGCTATCCAAGTCTGTGTAAAATGCGTGTTTCATAAAATTAAAAAAGGTTGTGATTGGACTTGAGCAATGGTGGTATGACTGACAAGGAGTTTGAAATTGCTAATCATATAGTTGCTGCGTGGAATGGATTTATAAGTTTGAAACAAAGTCACCCTAACGATAAGTATGAGTTTCATCAGGGAATACATATTCTACAGAAGACATTAGGTATGCGAGTATTACGTAGAGACTACCCAGACTATTGGATTGATAAGGGAGAAGCAAAAGAGGAGGCAAAAAATGCAGCTAATAGAAATGAAGAATGAGTATGAACAAGCAAAAATGGATTACGGGAATGTAAATAGCAAAACAGCAAAAAAGGGTATTGGCGAAGAGATGTACAAGTTAAAATATAAGATTGAAACGGAAGAACGACGATTAAATAGTAAACTTAAAACAGCAGATATAAATGGTGTTCAATACGAAATCCCAAAGAGCTTCAACTATGCTCCAGATAATGAACGATATACATATGAAATTAAAGATGGTTCTCTTTATCAATTTGAAAAAATGAGAAATGATCCAGACGGAAGCTTCAATTCGCGTCAATACGTATGGATTCCTCAAGCAGAAAATAAATACGCTGAATTGTGTGTCAGAGTGCTGGGTGGAGATGCTTATGGAGAAAGATATTACTTAAGAGTTCACTACTATAAACATCCATCAGATATGAATTCATACTTAACTAAAGATATCAGAACAGATAACTATAGCTATAAGCCCTTTTATGATTATGTTCTGGGGAAACTGGGACTCAAACATAAAAAGGATAGACACGAAACAAACAAATTAGAATGGGTAAACGAGGAGGGAGTTTTAAATGTTTAGTACTGAGATAAAGGTTAACGGGAGATTCATAAAAGGGAAAATAGTAAAACAAATTGGATTTCCGTATCGACTTGTTAGCAATATCAGTTTAACAAATAACACATGGAGCGCTCAGGACCTGAGAAGTATTGCTGATGAATTTAATCTGGTGGCAAATGAACTAGATAAGCAGAGTGAAATCGACTGCGGAATGAAAGAGTGCGAAAGATCAATAACAAATAAATAATAAGTATATAAAATTGGAGGACTAAACAATAAACAAAGAACAAGAGGATTTACTAATGAAAGAACAAGAAGATTACAACTACCAATGCTTTGATTCAATGATGAATTCACTTTTTGATTTAGCCAATGAGTTGCACGACAGACTGGAAGAAGACGAAGAATTGACCGATGCCGAAGCAGTGTTCTTGCGGAGTTTTGATCTTTATGTTGATTCATGTTGCGAACTGGATGATTTAGAGGAGGAGGAAGCAAGATAGTTAATAAAGTCAGACTGAAGTATGAAGATTCCCACATGCTAATTGATGCTATTGAATACAAGCTATGCAATAAGTGCTACACTTGGAAGCCGCTTAAAAGAGAACATTATTATTTCAATAGCAAGAATAAAACAGATGGGTTTTATCCATATTGTATTAGCTGTGCAGTTAGTCGAGCCAAAAAAAGGCAAGCTGAACAAGGAGAATTGGCCCTAATATACAGAAAAAATCATTATAAAAATAATACTTCAGAAACACTTAAAACAAATAAAAAGTGGAGAGAGGGCAATAAGACCACCGTTAGGGCAATTGTTAAGAATTTTTATAAAAGAAATCCTTATAAATCTAAAGAATATCAGGACAAGAAGAAGAAGCATATTATAAACAATCAAGAGTGGGATGATTGTAGACAGTATTTTAATTTTAGATGCGCCTATTGTGGGAAGACATGGGAACAAAATAAGCGAGAATCAAAGAAAGATATGCATAGAGAACATATTGATGATCTAGGGAAAAACGATCTGTCCAACTGCGTACCATCTTGTCGTGATTGTAACAGCAATAAGTGGAAGTACAGATTCGAAGACTGGTATTGTGAGGAAAACCCAATTTACGACAAGCTGAGGCACGAGAAAATAATTATATGGCTAACTAATGATTATAAAAAATACATAGTAAACATTGATGACGAGTCTTAACGAAATGAACAATTTATTAAAATCATATCAATTCTGAAGTTGAAAAATAGGAGGCAATTGGCGGTTTTATCGTATAAATTATTTTTATTGAGATTATCAGGAAGCATGAGAAGAGAATAAGTAAAGATTATCTCCTCTCATGTCATGTCAAGAATTTAACTGTTTAATTGAAAATAAACTTCCGAATGAACTTCATAGGCAAAAATATCACCTTTTGAGTCTATTAGCAACTTAAACCATATATTAGGTGGAGTTTTTCCAGTAGTTTCATTAATTTTACTTAAGTAGTAGTGAAAATTCGTTTTTATTCTCTGCTCGTAGAGTTTAATTTGATTATGATAACGATGGCTTGTCATAGTTGCCTTTGTACTAGTTCCTGCACCAGTTATCCCACCGCCTATTGGAGCGTAAACTGTATCTTCATCAATTTGAACAAGAGTGGTGATCCCAGCATTTCTAAATTGACTAATGTGATTGTCGGTTATATTTGCAGGAAATAATTTGATACCATTCATACGATATGGCTCAATTATATTAGGCCAGTTATTGTGTATTATTCTCAAAAGCTCTTTCTTACTAAACGAACGGTGATCCATTATTTGAATTAAATATGCGCTTGATTCATTAAATAAAACGTATAATAATTCGCCGCGTCTATACCTATTTGTAAATCCATCTGAATCAATTTCAGTGCCTAAATGAAGGTGATGAATGCCCCAGTCATTCAAGAGACCATCAACTGTATTTAAATCTTTGATTCGGCGAGATAAATGAGGTGTTAGATCGTTTCCTGATTTAATTTTATTAACAATGTCATTTAAACCTGTTTGCAAACTTCTATGACAATTAAACTCATTAGAAAAATAAACGGTTCTTTGTGATTGAGAGATTAACCTGTTTTTTAGTTCGAAAAATACATAGGAAATATCTTCATCATTTAAGTTATCAATGTCTTCCTTCTTAAGAAAGGAATATGACTCCAATCTTAATCTAATATAATCTTTCCAATCTTTTTCAAAATCAATTGTTAGGTTAAAATTATAAGGGATCATTATCTTCGCTCCTAAATAGAAATTGAGAACTATATCCGAATTGGATTTCTAACCCAGATAGCTGATGAAAGACAAGTTTTAAAGAGAGAGGACTCATTAAAGAGTCCTTTTTTGTTAGAACATTGAAGATATTTTTCCACTTGATTTATCGACATAATACCATCCATATGTAGCTGTATGGCCCTCACCTGTTTTTTCATCATCAATAACTATTTCGTAGACATGAACTAGGTATTGATTGTCTACTTCGTTATCGACTTCAACGATTAATTTTGAGCTATTATAGCCATATTTTTTCTTAACAAGGTTTACTGCTTCTTTCTCCGTGATGTTTAACTTAGGAATCTTCCCGATATAGAGGTTGTTATCGCGTAAAGCTACGTTTTGTCCTAATGCACTGCTCAAGCTTCTTACTGGTACATATATAGTGTTATTGTATGTAATGGCGTTTGCCGTTGTTTTCTTTGTCCCATCCACATATAAGTTAATCTTCTGAATTACTGCCTTAACGGATGTTCCACTTGCTGCAAAAGCAGTTGCTCCTGTAATAGTTGATCCGATTAGAATACCAATCACTAATCCTTTTAACTTATTCTTCATCGTAATTCTCCTCTGTTATGTGAAATAGAATACCTAATGTATTATACAGCTTTAATGTTTAATTGAACTACAAAAATTACCTGTTGCATAAAGAACGTCTGTTCGGTGTATAATACATATACAAACAAACGTTCTTATTTGATTATGGGAGTGATAATAATGGCGAAGAAAGAGCGGACAATTATGTTAATTGACATGCAATCGTTTTATGCCAGTGTTGAAAAGGCTAAAATGCCACAATACAAAAACGAACCATTGGCAGTTGCAGGAGATCCAGCAAGACGTTCAGGAATTATACTTGCCGCATGTCCTCTAGCTAAAGCAAAAGGCGTGTCAACCGCTGAACCATTGTGGCAGTCACTTCAAAAGTGTCCTGAGTTGATCATTGTGAGACCACATATGCAAGAATATATCGAGGTTTCAACTCAAATTATGAGTATAGTTGAGGAATTTACTGACTTAGTCGAACCCTATAGCATAGATGAGCTATTCGCGGACGTGACCGGATCTCTACATCTTTTTGGAAATGACCCAATTGATTTAGCAAAGCAGATCCAAGACAAGATTTACAATGCTACGGGAGTTTATGCGAGAGCTGGTATCTCGACCAACAAAGTGATGAGTAAGCTTTGTTGTGATATGATCGCTAAAAAAATCGATGGTGGAGTATTCTTCCTAAAAAAAGAAGAACTTCATGAGCACATAGGAGATAAGCCAATTCGTGACATGTGGGGTATTGGATCAAGAATGGAAAAACACTTGTGGAAAATGGGCATTCGGACAATAAAACAACTTGCGGATACTCCACTGTCAAAACTGAGAAGTAAATGGGGTGTAAACGGAGAGGTTATATGGAGAGTAGCGAATGGACTAGACGATTCTCCAGTAACCATAAACACTCATAGTGTGCAAAAGGATATTGGGAACGGTATGACGCTCCCTAGGGACTATACGGAACAGTGGGAGATTGACGTTGTAATACAAGATATTTGTACAGAGGTTTGCAGACGTGCCCGGAAAAAAGGTTTGATGGGTAGTGTAGTTACTATGAGTTTATCGGGTGCAGACTTTGATCATCCAACTGGATTTAGCAGACAGGTTAAACTTCAAGATCCCACTAACATTACTGTAGACGTATGTAAGATAGCTAAACAGATCTTTCGGCAACATTGGGATGGTCAACCTGTGAGACGAGTGGGAATATCATTGTCCAATCTTTCTAATGCTGAGACATATCAACTTTCATTATTTGATGATCAAGAACAGAAGAGAGCCATAGACAAAGTAATGGATGACATCAAGGATCGCTTTGGAGATATTGCTATCTTACGGGCAAGCTCAATCACTTCTGCTGGTCAGGCGATAGACAGATCAAATAAAATCGGAGGACACTATAGATGAGCAAAAAACTGGAGGCAAATGGACTATGGGAATCAAGTCGTATGATGCTGCCACAACATAAAGAACGAATCATTGAACATCGATCCAAGGATAATGTTACAACAAGACCAACTTTACACGAAGACGAAGTTGAGATTATTTCTCTTAACTTGCGTATGTCGTTAAGTTATACCTTGGAGACAGACATTGAAATTTTTAATGAGTATGGAAATAGGATATTTAAAGGGATAGTTGCCTCAGTTAGTGCTTCGGGAAAGAGAATAAAATTGGAAACAGAAACAGGCTATGAACTTCTCAATTTTGATGACTTGGTTTCTGTAAAAATCATTGAAGGTGGAGATCCGTTTGAGACAGACGCATGAGGAGTTAGAAGCTGTGAAAAGATATGTTGAACTTCCATATCTAATGACCATAATTGAAAACGACAAGAAGAAAATAGCCGATTCAGATATGAGGATGAAATCTGTGTACATTAATCATCTCGATGAGATACAGGGAAAAGTGACTGCCGAGATATATAAGATAAAAAACTACCTTAAAAACAATAATATAAAAATCATTGAAGCAGTGAAGACAACCGACAGTCTAAATGTAGAATATTCAATTAGAGGCTACATCCATAAGATGGTTTTGTTGTGGAGTAAAGTGAAGGTAGATGTAACTCTGATTCTGACTGAATATTTAAGAGTTGATATAGCACAATTAAAGTAGAAGGAGTGTTGACTTTAAGACACAAAGATAATATAATTAAAATGTAAACAAAAAGGTCGAGTGGCAGGGAAAACTAAAAGAATTGTCGAACTTCTATAATGATAAAACAAATAGGGAGTTGGTCTCGTGTCCAATCTTGAATTAAATTTACATAATACACTTATATTTGCGAGCGAGAACGAGGGAATACTTAGAGTTGTTAAGTCCGAAAGAATGAGTGAGTTTAGAGAACTGGAAAGAGCGGGTTATATCGAACTAGATCAAAAGGCTACAGGAATGGCTATAGTTTACATGACAGACCGTGGACGCGAATATCTTGAGAATCAGTAAAATTAGTCTTTCACGGAGAAAGGGGACAATACATTGAAAGTCACAAAAAGCATACAAAGTAAATATGAGAAATTTATGAAGATCAAATTCCAAGAACGGCAGTTAGTCGATGAGATATTTAATTGGTTGGAATCGAACGGAGTAGATACAACCACAGATTCGTTCATGGATGGAATTGGCGCTAGGATAGTCTACAACGAGTTTGACTCATTTGAACATTTCTATACAGACCTTATCGAATACATAAATGGTGAAACTGTGGGATATGGTTAATAAGCGAAGGGAGACTATTGATATGATTAAAGATTATAACGGTAGAGTGATAGGCATGGGTGCTACCGCTAAACCTGTTATGGGACATCTTGCCAACAGAGAAGGAATTGTAATTGAAATTGATAAGACGGGTGGATTTGTTTCTTTAGAATTCGAAGATGGCGAGATTGGAGTATATTTTAATGACAGGATAATTGTATTTTAGGAAACATTATAAAAGAGTAGTTTGATTTAATTATTAATAAAGGAGCATAAAACATGAAGAATATTGCCGAAGAGGTTGAACAGTATAAGAGGTATGATTTAAATGATTATCACAGAGACAATCATTTGTATGTTAGAGATGCCGAGAAAATGTGTGAATTCATTCAAGACATGGCAGAATATATAGACAAACTTGAAACAAGAATCAGTGAACTGGAAGAAAAATTAGAGTCCAAGTAAAACGAATCTTTTATAAGGAGTCATGGTATGAAATCAACAGTAATTGTCTTAAATTATCTTATGGAGCAGACTTCATTCACAGCTAAAACATCTTTGGTAGATCGTATTCAAGAAATCAATGAACTCTACGAAACGGTTCCAGATGAAGTCCTAGACTCTTATGAAGAACTGACTGAATATGAACTATGGGAGATTATTAGAAAACTTGCAGTTGAAGGTAAGAAAAGAAACAAATGAAATGTGAGTTTGACTAAGAAAGGGGAAAAGAAAATGAATCACAATCTTGAACTGATTACAGAATTGAAAAATTCGCTTCCATCCAAGAGGATGCTACAGGTTGTCAGTGCGGCTATTGTGGATGTTGGGGATACTACATTCATATTAAAAAATAGAGGCCCTGAGTATATTCTATTGAAATATGCCGATTTTACATACTACAACGAAAATCATGGCTCTGATCTTCATTATGATTATGATGAGATTGCAAGAAAGAATGTTAGATTTGACTTGAACTTATTT
This sequence comes from Paenibacillus sp. FSL L8-0435, assembly GCF_037965655.1. Classification (NCBI taxonomy): domain Bacteria; kingdom Bacillati; phylum Bacillota; class Bacilli; order Caryophanales; family Paenibacillaceae; genus Paenibacillus; species Paenibacillus sp. FSL L8-0435. The sequence goes on along the minus strand of NZ_CP150185.1, from coordinate 4,106,244 downwards.
GGAGAAAGAGGGAAAAGAGCAGTAGACATCTGGCAAGACCATAAAAATTTTGAACAATATCTGTTTCAAGACTAAACGAAATATGACTTTCTTAGAGAAAGGAGAATATAAAATGGAGCAGGAACTTAAAAATCAAATGTATCCAAACTTTATGATTATTTGCAATAAGTGTGAGAGCAAGGAAGTAATTATAGACAACGATATCGGATATTCAGATACAAGCGGTGGCTGGGGTGGAATACATTTAGTGTGCAATAGATGTGGGAACAAAACGGAGATTTACAGCCATATTTAATTAGTGAAAGGAATGAGAAGTATAAGCATCTATATCACTGGAGACATTCATGGAACAATCAGCGCCAATAAGCGACTCAATACAAAGAATTTCCCGCAACAAAAGCAACTAACTAAGAATGATTATGTCATCATTGCTGGAGATTTCGGTCTAATATGGGATGGAAGCAAAGAGGATCAATACTGGCTCAAATGGTTAGATAAAACTAAGCCATTTACAAGTTTGTTTATCGATGGAAATCACGAATGCTTTGATTTACTTGAAGAGTACCCAATGGAGATTTGGAATGGTGGTAAGGTACATAGAATTAACGACAGCGTTATTCATTTGATGCGTGGACAGGTGTTCACTATTGAAGGTAAGAAGTTCTTCACGTTTGGTGGAGCTGCATCACATGACAAGGAGTATCGTAAGGAAGGCAAGTCATGGTGGAGTCGTGAAATGCCATCTCAAGAGGAATACGAAGAGGGTTTGAAAAATTTAGAGAAACACAATTTTAAAGTTGATTACATACTTACACATACGTGTTCAACAACAGCATTGGAGTATATCGAGCAGCGTTGTAATATCCGTATGGATAGAGATGAAATGCACCCATACTTTTATGGTATTGAGCAGAAGGCAGATTATAAACAATGGTATTTTGGACATTTTCATCACGATTTTGAATTGCCAAATAAGCAGAGGTTGTTATATATAGATATTATTAAGTTAGATTAGGAGAAGATATGATGGATTTAAATTCTTTGAAAAGAGTACTAAAAGATATGACTGATGATGAACGTATGGAGCTATTCAGTGATTATTGTTTACACTGTGGTAGATATGATGTGAATGAGAATAACTCACCGTTCTTTAGAAGTTGTCAATGTTGGAATGACGAATAGAAGATAATCAAACAAATATTTTATAAGGAAGTGCAGCAATTGTTCAATTTAATCATAAACAAGGTATTGCCGAATGGTACAAAAGCTGAGATCCGAATCGATTACTATGAAAGAGAAAAACAATTTAAAATTGTTGGAGTGGGAACTATCCCAAAAGGAAAAAGAAAGATGATCTATATTGGAGATAGTAGACTGACAGATAGTTATCGCTACCGATGCTTAGATATGGAGGATCGCAAGAAAGTTGAATTTAAAGCCTATGTTGAGGCAGTTGGTATTGATACTTTGAATGAAGCGCTAAGTGAGGCTTGGGAAAGTCTCAAGCCAAAACCGATTAGTTCAGAAGATTATGACATTGACTTTGATGTGAGTAGCTTCGTATGAAACGTACAATTCTTGGAGAGTGAGGTTTGAAATGAGTAAAGCAAAGTCGATAGGACTCATTGTTTTAGCTGGATTAATCACTATTGAAGGACTACTTTATATATTTGGTGCGGAGCTATTTCGTATAGATGAGCGATTTCTTGAGAATTTCGAACATGATGTCTATTTAAGTTCCATTTATCCGTCTGATGGATTTGAGAAGCAGATGTTAAAATTAATGGCACTTACATTTATTGTCGGTATTTTGGTTGTATTGGCACTACCTAAGAACAAAAAAGAGTAAGAGTTTGTATCAAATTTTCCTTTCATGGAGAAATTAGAGTGACTATGAAGAAAACAATTGCCGAGCACATGTACAATATCTTAATTGAAAGTGGACGAGATTCAGTTTGGTACGGAGATTTAGATGAGATTCACGAATGTGCCAATCGTTCAGGTATGTATGATAAGCCAGGAGATCATCATCCCTTAAAAATCAATAATCGCGTACTATCTGCACTTGATAAGAGCCACCTGTTTAGAAAAGGATACATCAAGCACGTTGGAAGACCTGCAAGGAACTACACGATTAAGAAAAGCGAATGAATTCTTTCTTTCACATAGATAGGAGTATGCAGATGGATAATGAAAAGATTGATTACTATGTTAAAAGTTTATTTGGGGAAGGTATTGTTAAAAAAGCATACAGTGACAACCTTAATGAATATCTAGAAAATTACGATATTGTCTACGAAGAAGAAATTAATCTTACTAAAATTAAAATTACAGTGGAATTAATTAACGGTACTATTTTAAAGATTGATCGGGACAGTATCTATAAGTCTACGTAAAAGTTTACTTTTACTAGAAATGGGGCGATCAGATATGCATGACCTAATTTTTGATGAATCATTTAAAGTGATAGGGCACAATGGTATTGAAGAAAAGTTCAATTATTTTCTTCTCAATAACGTTCCAGTTATCGATTACTCAAGAGGGTTAAGATCGGTCTGTGGAAAGATTCCTCTCACTCAATGGAAACATTATGATGGACTGATTCCTAATGGTACTCCTGCGATTTTTTTGAAGGTGGAACAAGATCATGATCTAAACTTTTGTTCTTTATATCATGAATTGGGGCACATTGAGTTAGGTCACTTAGATGAAGAGCTCCATGATGAAAGGTTAGATGGAGTTCAAATAGGGATAGTTATCAAAGCAGAATTAGAAGCCGATGCATATGCAAGCAAGTTTGTTGGTACGGAAAAAATTATAAAGTGGCTGACATTCTTGCTCAACATGACTCAAAATAAAATATATTATTTTGAGTTTATGGAGCAGAAGAGGGAAACGGGACTTTGTGAGGAAGAGAAGGAACATTTAGATATTTGGAAAAAATCAAATCAGGAGATTAAACTTAGAATAGCGGCAATTAATAAATCCGGATGAAAGGTTGATTTGGTTTAAATTAATTACACAAAAATAATACTTGAAGAATAAAAATATGTATGGTAACATAAATTTAAAGGAGGAATTAAATAAATGGATTATATTTTTGAAAAGAACAAATTGTACAATTACTTGGGAACGAGTCTGGTGAATACCTTGAAAGAGTACAAAGCATACATAGCAGGAGGAACAATTACAAGTCTGTTTAGTAATAATCCGGTAAACGATATCGATCTCTACTTTAGAGATGAGGAGTCACTATCGGAGCTAATTGAAGAAATTTATGACAACAGCGACGACTGGGTAAATGCTCTTACATCTAAAGCATTACTGGTCAGAGTTGATGACAAGGAAATTCAAATGATCCACTTTAAATACTTCGAGAAAGCAGAAGACATTTTTGATACATTCGACTACACAGTGTGTATGGGTGCTTTCGACTTTGAGTCAGAACAATTTGTGCTACACGAGGATTTTTTGAAGCATAATGCACAACGAATCTTGAAATTCAACAAGAACACTGATTTCCCAATTGTTTCGCTACTGAGAGTTCAGAAGTACAAAGATAAAGGATACAATATTTCTAAACCAGAATTTCTACGAATTGCACTTAGTTGCATGGAGCTCAATATTACAGATGAAGAAGAATTGAAGCAGCATCTTGGTGGAATGTATGGCATCAATTACGACAAACTTATTGAACTAGAAGAGGGAGAGTCATTTAGTTTAAGTAAAATTATTGATAGGATCGCAAATATTGCGTTGAGTGAAGATTACTTTGAGAAACCCAAAGAAATTAAGTACGACAGCGTGGAAGAGATCTTAGATGTAATTGTGAAAGAACCAGTTAGAGTTGTGAAGATTAAAGATAATACATATCGAATCACTAAGAAAAATGTTTTAAGAGAGATTGCCGAAGAACCTAAAAATAAAATTGAGATTGATGCAAAACAATACATAGACTCACAAAAGTTTTATAAGTTTGTTGAGAAACGTGATGACAAATACTTTAGCCATCACGATAGCAAATTTGAGTATGTGTTCGGAACACTGGTAAAACCTAAAAACGAACATATTTATTTTAATGAGAAAGAAGAAATTAGAGAATCACATTACTATGATAAAGGTGTGCTAATTGAAGTGGTCATTCCGTATGAAAATTTCACAGAAAAAGAAGGAGACAAAGTTTTATCTAGTGGGTGCTATGTTGTACGGGAAGTAGCACAAGAAGAATGGAGTAAGTGGATAGAACGGGAATTTGACCAAAATGTTAAGGGTAGCCTAAAACCCAAAGCTACATGGATCTAATTCTAGGTAAAAGTACAGTTTCATCAGATTATTGGATAAGGAAATGGAAGATATACGGAGAATGGAAGAGCATAAGGGAGGTGATTTTGTTGAGTTTCGAGGAAAACAAGGGTCAGTCATTTAGACATTATAAGGGTGGATTATACAAACTTATAAGACTAGCAAGACACACTGAAACCAGAGAGGTGCTAGTTGTCTACATTGGTGAGGATGACCTTGTATGGGCTAGACCAGCAAACATGTTTTTCGGTCATACAGATGATGGCACAAAGCGATTTGTAGAAATAAATGAATGCGAAGAAAATTAATAAACAAAGATTGGATTGATTGTAAGTGGAAGTAGAGTTTAAAACAGTAGACGATATATTAAAACACTATAATAATAAAGATAAAGAAAATAAGGATCACGAAGTTATGGAGAAAAGTGAGTAAGTGTAGTATATATAACAATACATATATTACCGATGAAAATGCATAATCCCGTTTGATATACTTAAATGGGTGATAAATATGTTTACTGCTCCAATGCTGCTATACAAAGCACCAAATAACTTACCATTCGATAGCGATTTGCACTTAACAGAGCTTAAACTCGATGGCATACGCCTTATCATCGATTACAGGGATAAGGTAAAAGTCTACACAAGACATAACAATGATGTTACTGCCAAGTTCCCTGAGTTGGTTGAAAACATACCAATTCAAAAAGGAACAACGCTTGATGGAGAACTGATCGTTACTGATTCAGATGGTAAGCCGAACTTTGAATTTGTCATGGAACGGTTCATGGCAAAGAAGAGTAAGCATAGGGTTACATTCTGTGCTTTCGATATCATCAACTTTGAAGGTGAAAGTGTGATTTCCAAACCTCTTATAGAGCGCAAAGAAATACTATCTAATGCCTTCGTAAACAATGATTACTATGCGAAATCGATCTATATAAGAGGAAATGGAATTAAGTACTTCAACCTCGCTAAGCAGCAAAAACTTGAAGGAGTAGTTTTGAAGGATATCAGCTCAAAATATGAAGTTGATAAGCGATCTGATAAATGGTTGAAGGTAATTGCGTATGAGGTAGGCGAATACTACATTGCTGGATACAAGAAAAATGAATTTGGATGGCTTTTATCTGATGGTAAACGAATAGTAGGAGTAATGAGTTTAGCTGTTGGTACAAATGAGAGAAAAGCGGGATATAGAGTATTCCAGCAACTTAAAAAGAAAGAGACAGAGGATACAGTTTACATTGATCCTGTCATTAAGTGTGTAGTTAAACACCGAGGATACACCAAAAACAACTTGCTAAGATTACCTGAGTTCGAAAGTTTTGTATTCTAAGGAGGTGATTAAACTGGCTAGACCAGTTAAGTGCAAATATTGCAATGAATTCTCAATGTTAGATGATAGTATGACTATAGTGGAAACACAACATAAATATGCAAAAGATAAATTTGATCCTGATGGTAAAAAAATACGCAAGAAAGGTGAAACATACAGTAAGAAAAATAAAGTTCATAAGAAATGTGCTACTTTGTTTCAAAAGAAAGTAGAAGACACCAAAATTGAAAATGAAAATTGGGATGTATTATGCAAATACATAGAAAAACTTCATGATTTAACTGTAATCCCGAAATCAAATATTACTAGGCTTAAAGATTTGAGGGCTGGATTCGAAACTAAAAATGGAGAAAGAATTAGAAAGTGGAGAACTGGCCCAGATTTCTCACTTATGTTAGATGCCTATGTCCTATCAGAACTTACGATTAGAAATAGCTTAAAGAACAAACTAGACGGTTCAAATGATGTTAAATCAATAAATTACTGTATAAGCATAATGATTGGTAAATTAAACGAAGCATTTGTAAGACGTAGAAATAGAGAAAGACAAGTTCAAGAGCAAAAGCTAAACAAAGAAGTTACGATTATTGAAGAGATATCTTACACTCCTAAAAAGACAAACAGTAATGATATTTCAGACTTCTTATAGGGGGGATTAAGTGTCAAGTATCAAAGAGAGATTAAGTAGAGAAATCGTTGCAGCCGAAGGATACCTAACTGGTTTGTTCTGGAGAAATCCTGATAACTATAATTTTTATTCTGAAGAAAAGCTAAATTATAAATCGTTTATGAACACGGCCTACGGATTCTTTTTTACATTGGGAAGAAAGCTTTCTGAAAAAGGAATCAAGGTTTTTGACGACATATCAGTCTCACAGGTAGTTGCCGAAACAAATACTTCTACCACCTATGAAAAATATGGAGGATTCGAAACAATACACGAACTATCTTCGGAGGTAAGAGACAAAGAGGATAATTTAGATGCTTACTATGGCGAAGTGAAAAAGTACAATCTGATCAATAAACTGATTGAATACTTTGGAGAAAGAGTCATTACGGATGAGGGTAAGTACAACTACAAAAAGATGACCAAAGAGCAATTACATACATATTGGAATGATAAGATTCTTCAATTAGGGATTGACGGTGATAACAAATATGATGAGCATTTTTTGCTAGAAGGATTAGACGAAGAAATTGCAGACTGGGATGAGAATCCTACGGTTGGGTTACCATTCTATGAGAGTAAGCGAATGACTAAGATTACCACTGGATGGGATTATGGGCATGTTTATATGTATGGTGGATTCGGTGGTAGTGGTAAGACGAGTCTTACTGTAAACAAAGTTATCATGTCATGTATTCAGCACAAAGAAAAACTTTTAGTTATAGCAAATGAGCAGTCGATCTCTGAGTTTAAAAAAGCGTTAATTGTTACAGCGATGGGTGTAGGAACGAAAGAATATGTCGATAGGCAAAAACTTAATGAAGGCGGATTTAGTGATGATGAAAAAGAAAGACTTCGTAAGGCCGTAAAATGGGTAAAAGATCTGTGTGACGGGGATGAAAAATTAATTACTTTTGTCTTCATGGAAAATTACATCATGGACGATGTGAAAAAACTTGTTAAACATTATGCAGCAAGAGGACTTAAGCGGATCATCATAGATACAGGTAAGCCATCTGAAGGCGATGCAAGCATGGCTCGTTGGGAACGTTTTGTGGAAGACATGAAGGAGATATATAAACTTGCACGTCCTAATGGTGGCGGGTTGAACCTAGCTGTATGGATCAATGTCCAACTCGCAGACACAGCATTAAAGATGAGATTCCTCAATGAATATGCTTTAGGAGATGCAAAGAAAATCAAGAACGAAGCATCTGTGTTAATTTTGGGCAGGTTTATGTGGGATGATGAATACGAAGGTGGTAAACATGAGTTATTAGTAAATCAGTGGGATGATTTTACTCAAACATACATAGATAAACCTCTTAAACGAGATAAGGGACATCAATATTACTTGCTATTCTATGGAAAGAATAGACGTGGAGCAGATAACAAAACTGGGCAAAAGGTATTGGTGTTAAAACCTTACTTTGGAATCAATACATGGTATGAAGTTGGATTCACAACGGTTTACGATGATCATAATTACTAACAGGGGGAGGTTATGTGTCTGACTCGCTCAAACTATTAAAAGAACGAATATATGATGAAGGCACAATTGGGCAGCTATTAGAAGAGTTGGGCTGTTTAGATATAAAGATTAAATCAGGACGCAGCGGAGACGATCTAGTCACAGCTAGACTACCCGGATCGAAAAATCCACGGGGAGCACAGATTTACCTGAATGAGACACTTCATACAGAACTGGTTGGAGAAGGTATAAGTGGAGACATATATGCTCTGGTTGGATTTGTTTTATACGAATGTAAAAACTTCGATGAAGTCAGGTCTAAACTGTATCAAATTAAAACTTACATATGTAACTCTCTAGGTTATGAACACACTGAAACAAACTTTCCTAACGAGAAACCGAAGACCGATTGGAATTGGTGGCTTAGGGATATACAAAAGCAACGTCCTAAAATCTATGAAGTGACAAGCAATCCAGTTCTAGACGACAGAGTTTTAAATGAATTCATTTTAGATGGGTGGTACGATTGGATTGGTGAAGGAATAGATGTTCATACCCAAAGAGAGTTTGGTATTGGATACCATTTACCCACGAACAGAGTGAGTATACCTATTCATAACTCAATGGGGAAATTAATAGGCGTTAAAGGTAGATATGTCGGTCAAGATAAAGAATTACTTGCCCATAAAAAATATTCGTATATTTACCCTTGTAGCAAAGCTATTGAACTATTTAATTTACACAGATCTAGAGCTCATATTCAAGATAAGAAAAAAGTGTACATTGTTGAGGGTGCAAAAACAGCAATGACCTTATGGGGATGGGGAATTAAAAACTCTGTATCCATAGAGGGAGATAGACTGTCTCCTGTTCAGGTTAAACTTCTCAAAGATTTAGGGATTGATATTGATTTAGTGTTTTTGTGGGATAAAGGTAAGGATGAAGAGTTTGTTTTAAATCAATTGAGGCAGATTAAGGGTAGACGAGTCTATTATGTGTATGATAATAAAGATATATTTGCAGACAAGATGTCGCCTGTTGATAAGGGCAAAGAACAATTCAATACGTTTTTGGATGATTGTATTTGCACATTTTCCAAATGAAACTAATTATAAGGGGTGTTAAATGTTTACTGTAAAGCAACTTGAACAGCTTAGCTTTCTATCTTGGTGGGATCTAGAGTGTCCACCATTAAAGTTCTTAGTGAATGATTGGAAAGAGGTCAATGGTTTGAATGATGAAACTATTGAAAAGATGATGGATATTTTGACTGATGTGTGAGCTGATAAAATATAGTTTTCATCCAAAATAATAAACACAAAGATAATACTTGACTTATGATGTGATAGAGTTATAATATGAATATCAGATCGAAAGGGATGGTCGAATGTATGTTGAGATAAGCGAATCTGATTTAGTGCCAACAACAAATGAGGAGGAAGCCACCCATGTTAAAATCGTAGATAAGCTTAGGAATGTTCCAGTCACTGTTGGGAGAATGTACGAACTGTTGCTGAAGAGATACGACGATTGTGCTGCGATAGATGAGGAAACATACATAGCAGACGACAACGGAAATGAGAACCATTCATTCTGGATGTGCTGCAAGAAAGAGTTTTACAAAATCAAGTAAAACACAACAATAATATATAAAATGAGTGATATTTTGATGATTATCAAAGATGATGTAGTTAAGCTAATGAAGAAGACGGTAAATGAAAACTGGCTGAATCCATCTATGACAACAGTAGACCATTACGAAGGGGCGATCACAGTTCTCTCAAGCGAGAATGATTATGATGGCAAAGAAGATGACTGGAAGGTAATTATGCACTACATCAATGATTATGATGACCTTAAGATCGACAATGTATATCAAATTATCTACGAACAGCAACCGTTTAATTTCATGAAGGTGTTGCAGTAAAAGTTGGATTTCATAAAGAATAAGGAGAGCTGACCATATGCCAAGAGCGAGAGTCTATAAATTGTTCCATACATATGACAAGGAAGATTTGAAAATCTACTTCAAAACAACTATGGAGGATGAATTCCTAATTAAACTGATTAAGATTTGGCAGCTTAAATTAGCAAACTATGCACAGGAATATGATTGGGATTCCGAAGATATGATGCAACTTCTTGAGACTTTTGGATGTGCGAGAGTCACAGAAGACAGTGGTTTCAAGTCATATTATGAGGCAAACACGTATCTGATTTGGGAATATGCAAATACGTGGTACTCAGAAGAAGAATGCAACGATCCGCAATTTAATAATCCCGAGGCAGACAAAATTCTGTTGAGGGTGCTTGAAGAAAATAGAGAATGGCACAAAGAGTACTGGGAGAAATGGGAACAGATCGAAAAGGAAAGACGACAAAAAGGGGAGGCAATTTAACAAATGGACATTGAACAGTTCACAGAATTGCTTGACGAGAAGATATTTGAAATAGCGAAAGAGTTGCGTGATGAACATGGGTTATCAAATGTGATCATTAATCAGGATTCAACATACTCTACTGGTCAAATCACATTAAGTTTAACTGAGAAGTAAAAATCTAAATGATATTTGAATTTCATCAACAAAACAAATAGTTACATAGAAATCAAAAAACTTACAAAAGGAGTTTTACATATATGCAAACCAAAGAGTTAAAGGTGCTGCTTCAGCAAAATTTCAACAAACTGTCTCAAGATGCCACCAAATTGTTTGAGGTGGATGTGGACAAAGACGAACTCTGGAATCTATATCTTGACAGTTTCCCAAAAGGAACAAATGAAATTTTCCGTGAACGAAGAGAATACGATTGTAGTTGCTGTAGACAATTTATCAAAAATATTGGAAACGCAGTGTTTATTAAAGACAATCAGGTCACTACTATTTGGGATTTTGAGACCAACGAAACAAAGTTCCAACCAGTACTTAACGCACTTTCAACCTTCATTAGGTCTCATGATGTTTCTGATGTATATGTAACCAAGTTTAAGAAAATCGGCACAGATAAAAATTTTGAAAAAACAAATACAAAGATCAATGAATGGGATCACCTATACATGGAGTTGCCAGAAGGATTCTTTGATCAAAGCAGTAAATCAGAAGCAGAAACAAAAGGAGTATACAGAGATACACGCAATGTATTTAAACGATCCCTTGAAGAAATCAGTGAAGACAGTTTACTTACAGTTTTAGAGCTCATTTCTCAGAATTCCTTGTATAAGGGTGAAGAGTGGAAAGGAGTACTAACTGAATTCCTAAAGCACAAAAAGGCATATGACTTACTAAGCGCCAATCAGGAAAAAAATAACTATGCATGGGAACAATCCGTTAAAGTTGGTGGTGCAATCGGGCGCATCAGGAACCACAGTATTGGCACTCTACTTATCAATCTTAGTGAAGGCTTGGATTTGGACACGGCTGTAAAGAAATATGAAGTGATTGTAGCACCTCAAAACTACAAGCGGAGCAAGCCGATTTTCACTCAAAGAATGCTTGATGATGCTCGTAAAACCATTGAACAGCTTGGATACTTAAATTCATTGGGTCGCAGACACGCAACTTTAGATGACATTACAGTGAACAACATCCTTTTCTCTAACAAAGACTCAGCGAATCGTATTCAGGGCGCTGCCAATGTTTTCGATAAGATGTCAAAAGATATTGGTATTAATCCCAAGAGCTTTTCACGAGTAGAGGAAATTTCCATTGATAGTTTTATCGAGCATATCCTTCCCACAACTAGTGAGATGGAAGTGTTTCTGGAAAATAAGCATTCTGGAAATATGGTATCACTTATTGCTCCCGAAGACAGCAGCGCAGAGTCAATGTTTAAATGGGACAATGCTTTTAGTTGGGCCTATTCTGGTAATATTACCGATAGCGCACTGAAGGAACGAGTAAAATCAGCAGGTGGCAATGTAGAAGGTGTACTCAGATTTTCTATTCAATGGAATGACGAACAATATGACGAAAATGATTTGGACGCTCATTGTTATGAACCTGATGGTAATCTACTTTATTATGGCGAAAAGAATAATAGATATACTACAGGCCAACTAGATGTTGACATTATCAATCCGCGTAGGGGTGTTCCAGCAGTTGAGAATATTACTTGGACAAATAAAGATAGAATGCAAGAAGGAACATATAAATTCTTGGTTCATAACTTTTCACATCGCGGAGGAAAAACAGGTTTCAAAGCAGAGATTGAATTTGATGGACAAATTTATTCCTTCGACTACAATCAAGAATTGAAAAATGGTGAGAAAGTTGAAGTAGCAGAAATTAATTTTAGTCGAGACACAGGGTTTACTCTTAAAGAAAAATTGCCTTCAAGTGCATCATCTAAGGATGTATGGGGAGTAAAGACTAATCAATTTGTTCCAGTAAGTGTTGTCTCATATTCACCTAACTACTGGAATCAACAACAAGGAATTGGACATAAGCATTATATGTTTTTCCTAAAGGACTGCACTAATACAGAATCACCATCTGGATTTTATAATGAATTCTTGGTAGAGGAATTGATGCAGCACAGAAGAGTTCTTGAGGCACTAGGAAGTAAACTATCTATTAAATCTGTGGAAGATCAGTTGTCGGGGATTGGATTCAGTTCGACTAGACGAAATGATCTACTGGTTAAAGCAAAGGGACAAACTGAGAGAATTCTTAAAGTGAAATTTTAATAACCAATATTAAGGAGAGATTAACTATGACAACAGTAAATATTTTTGAAATCGCGACAAAAAATAAGATTCGATTCCAGTTTAAAGGCTTGATAAGCACAGAGGATCTGTGGGATTTGAGTGTTGAAAACTTGGATTCAATTTTCAAAACACTTAACTCTCAACTAAAACAAGTAAAAGAAGAAAGCCTATTGAATACTAAAACAAAAGAGGATAAGGAGCTTGATGTAAAAATTGAACTAGTAAAGTACATTGTTTCAACTAAGCTTGCAGAGAAAGAAGCGCAATTATTTGCAAAAGCTCAAAAAGAACAAAAACAGAAGATCCAAGAGATTCTGTTCACTAAGCAAAATCAAGAATTGGAGAACAAGTCCGTTGAAGAGCTACAAGCAATGCTTGGTCAATTAGATAAATAATCATTGAGGGGTTGGGAGTGACAAGTGAATAATGCGACCTTGCTTGTTACCCCGTTCCTGTAAAAGTAGAATTTCATCAACTAAATACATATTAAAGGAGAACGTTAAAATGCAGAATGTTGGTAATGGTAGCGTAACTAAAACAGTGCTTGAGTTTTTAAGGGCAAAAGGAAATGCCACACTTTACACTAATGAGGTTGACCAAAAGTTCGTAATTAAAGTCGCACTTGAAAACAACATTTCAATTGTTGACATGGTTAATAAAAACATCAAAAACATAGATGTCGATTATCCCTTGGTTGCTTGGAGGTTTAACTGATATGAAAGCAGACAATGAATTTCTTACAATGTTGATTAATAAACTAAGCGACATTGCAGAGGGAACAAACGATGCTGAGACTAAGCATGAACTAGATGAATTGATACATGTGATTGTTGAGTCCGGGGGATAACAAATCTAGCAAAGGAGTGGTTGTATGAAAAGTATAGTAAAGCAGGAGTAAAGAAGTGTTTATAAAGAAGTTGAAGTAACTTATTACATCACTGATGATGGTCAAGAATTTGAATATTTGGAAGCTGCTGAACAACATGAAAAAATGATGAAGATCAAACAGGCTGGGGTTAATGTTGAATTGCCAGCAGAAATCAACTGTTATTATGTTCAGAGTATTGAAGAGATCGAAGCAATTATGGGTGACGATTTCGTAAATGGAAACACCGAGGAAATTAATGAATACAACTATCCATGTTGGGTAGGTATTGAGACAACTAACTCCTATGGATATGGAGATGAGTACTTTTTAACCAATTTGTCTGACGTAAAAGATAAATGTGAGAAGTATTTCGAAATGTATCAGGCGATGGTCAACAAAGTTGAGGGATGATAAAAGAAGAGTCTCATAAGGAATGGAGTTTAGAAATGAAACAATTTGAAGCCAGTTATCTTAGAGAGGGATTTATTCACCGCTTCACGTTGAGTGGGAACGAAATAGGTGATGCATTATTGCAAGCCCAAACGCTTCATAATAACGTAATTGAAATCAAAGAAATACTAACCGATGTTTATCTGCATGAACCATCTATTTTAAAATTCGAATAAAAATATACTTTCATTGAAAAGGAGAAGTTGAAATGATTATCACAAGCTTCCTAGTCATTTATGTACTAATTGCGATTCCATTCATTCCATGGTTGACTCACATTTCGATGACTAAGAGCAGCACGGAAAGCTGTGGATGGGCAAACTATAAACAATTCAAGGAGAACTGGAATAAGTATGAATGGACTCCATTAAGACATTATCCGAAGTTCTTTGAGAATGAAGAGCATAAGTGTTATTTTCATGTAGGTGTCATTAAATTTGAAAATAAAGGAATGAAGATTCGCGATCCAATTAGTTACTGGTTGGCAAAAAGATACGTTAGAAAACTACATAAGCTACCAAGCGTTAAGTGGTAACCGGAAAGGTGGGAGTAAGATTAGAGTGCATCTGGATTTTATTGAACGAATAGACATTGAACAAGATAGACTCCGAAGACAAAGAACGTTACTTGAACAGGCAGCCAATAAACCTCAGTTGTTTTTTGATAAAGCTTTTGAGTTTATCAGTAGAAAGGATTCGCTATTCAAGATCATGAGTGTTTACGAAGATGGACAAAGAAAGATGGACACGCAAGATTTTATAGAATACATAGGTACGTTACTGGATTCATTTTTCAAACAAGAATTAAACGACAAGAATGTAACTGTTAAAACTAGCTCATCGTCTTCAATGTATTGCGTAATGATGGACGATGCTCAACTTGTTCATTTTAATCCATATGAGAAGTTTTATGGTCAACGAAGTTATCGTACTGTTAAACAGCTACAAGAAGACTATGACAATACGTTAACTCGACTCAATAATGAGACAAGTGAGGTAAATAGCAAACTTGAAGATATGAAAAAAGCAAAAGAAGCTACATACAAATGGATGATTCAGTACTACATGCAGAAGAATAAGAGCATTTCAAGAAAATTGTACCTTTGTGCGAAAGATACATTAATCTATACCTTCAGAATGAAACAAGTCAATGAAGGTATCGAGAAGAAAATTAAGAAATACGAGTGGCAGCTTGAAGAACTCAAAAAAAGAAAAGATAAACATATTGAGTGTGGGACAGGAATTGAGTTGCTAGAGCTCAGGTTGCAAGCAGCAGATGTTGTATCAGATGTATTTAAGAAATATGGATATAGACTTGAAACAGAAAATCATAAACTCTACTAAAGGAGAAATTTAATTGAAAAATATAATTGCTAGTTATGCCCTTTTTACTGGATTGGTTGCAATGAATCGTCTCGCCAAACCAGTACTTGAATCGTATTCATCACATGCTTTTGAATTGTCGGCACTGTACGGGGCAACCACATTTGCATTGTGGATGATTGCATTCAACTACATCAACAAAAAGTCTAAATGAAACTGCTCTTTCATCAAGAAATACAGATCAAAAAAGCCAGTAAACACAAGGGTTTTGGAACTGCTGATTAACTAATTTCTGAGGAGTGATTGATTTGAGAAAAGTAAATATCAAAATCATCAACAAACAGACAGGATTGGTAGACAAGTGGTTAACGAATAACTGGATCAACAACAGTAACAATATTACATTGCCTGAAAAATTCAAAATAGTAATTCAATAAACTGTTGAAAGGTGTGATTTTGCCATAGCATGGAAACAAAAGCAACCAAAATTTCCGTTTGAACCATACGACAATACATATTCAAAGTTAGCAAAGATTAACGGAATTAAGAATATCAGTGAGTTTCTTAATCCACTCTCTAATGTAGTACACAGTCCGTATCTATTAAAAAATATTGATGTGCTAGTTTTAAGAATCATTAGAGCAATAAAAAATAATGAAAAGATTGTGATTTTTGCCGATGTCGATTTCGATGGAATTTCTTCAGCGGTAATACTATATAAAATATTGTCGAAGTTCACCAACAATGTTCAGATCAAGTATGTTGAGCGCAGCCAAGGACATGGTTCTAAATTCGTCATCGACCAAATTGAAGATGACACAGATTTATATATAGCAGTGGATAGCAGCAGTAACGATGTGGAGCCATTAAAAGTACTAACTGATAAAGGAATTGATTGTCTGGTTATTGACCATCACTCAGTTGATGTAGAAAACCCATATTGTATTTTAGTGAATCCGCAACAAGAGGGTTGCGAATATCCTAATAAGAATGCTTCAGGTGGATTACTTATATATAAAGTGTGTCAAGTAATAGATGATTATATGGATACTCGATACTCACTGGAACTGAGTGATTTACCGGGATACGCTTTAATGGCAGACATGATGTGTATGAAGGAAATGGAGAACAGATATTTTGCAAAAGTGTCACTGAAAGGTTTACGGCATGAAGGCATGAAATTATTGTTTGAAGCAATGAACTCAGATGTAAAAAACCTTACCTCAACAGACTTTCTATATGGTGCGAGTCCAGCAGTTACAGCAGCTACGAGAGCAGACAACATCAAGCTGGCAATCGATTTCTTGATGTGTGATAAAGCAACCTTAGAAACTAAGGGATATGTTAAAGAGTTAATTAAACTAAATGAAAACCGCAAACTTGTTCAAGCAGAAGCCACTGAAGCAATGAAAACGGGACTTTGTGAAACTGACAAGGTGATTATAGTTTTTGATCCTACAGTTGGAAGAGGATTGAATGGCCTAGTGGCACAAGAGATTTCGAAGAAGTATAACAGACCAGCAATTGTGTTGGGGTTTGGAGATAACGAAGATACATATTCAGGAAGTTTCAGGGGGTTAGATGACTTTTCGATGTTGAAATTATTAAAGGCTTGTGAGAATGTGATTTATGCCGCAGGACATGACGGTGCAGGTGGTGTGGGTGTATCAATAACTCATCTTGAATGTCTGCGTCTTGAGCTTAACTCTAAACTCCGAGATTTTGTGCCTGATGACACTCTGTATTACGACTTAGAATATAGTGCTGATGTCGTTAATGAGAATCTAATCAACTATTTAACTGAATTCTATCGATACTCAGGAAATAACTTCAAACCCGGAACATTCTTAATCAAAGACCTGTTCATTTCAGACAAGAAATTGATGGGTAAGACCAACAACACAGCAAAGATTGATTGTGGAAAATTGCAATTGATGAAGTTCAAGACCGACGAAGAGTATTATGACAAAGTACCAGTATTTACAGAAGTGGAAGCTGTGGGGTCACTCAACATGAACATTTGGACTCAGTATCGACCTAAAAAGAAAGTGATTAAAACATGCCAATTGTTCATTGAAGACTATAGAGAAACTAATTAAATAATAAAATAATACATAAACGAATGGAGAAATATACATATGAAATTTTACGGAATTGCAACTAACAACAATAATCAAAACGTGGTAATCGACAATCTGCCAACAAACTATATTGGTGCAGTCAATGCAGCTAAACAACTAGCAACTAAAAAAGGACTTACGTTCCAATATGTTAAGCCAGCAGAAAATGGCCGGAAGGAAGGATCTGTGTTGACTAAATTCAAGAAGCAACGTACTCAGCGCAAATCTAATAAACGGTAATACATATGAGTAACCAAAAGGTAAGAATCAAGGTTTCGGAACACGCGAGAGTACGATGTGAGCAAAGTAATGTTGGAGTGGGATATCTCATTAAGATGATATCCTCCATTCCTAATGTTCAAGGCAAGTTAAGATGGATGACTGAAAAGGGTGTAATTGTGATTGAACGTGTAAATGAAGGATTGATCTTGATACGAACATTCATTGCTCGATTCAAATATAGAGGCAAGAGATATCGCAAAGGATGTACAACTTTTTAATACATAGATAGGTGATTCAAATGGACAATGAAACACAAGAATTTCTTTTTGGTAGAGTCGTATTTGTAGGCCAGCAGCATATGAAAGACCAGAATTTGTAGTCAGATATATAGAGCGACATAAAGAGTATGATAGAATGAACAAATTTTATTATCTGAAGGATAGATTAATGAAAAGACGGATCATGACAATTAAAAATCCTTGATATATAAGGCTTTCTTAAGCCAGATATCTAGGTAAAAGAACTGTTTCATAAAGAAAGGGGTCAGAACATGATTGTCAGTAAACCTGTAAAAGTGGAAGTTGAAATTGAGGATTTAACAACGAACTGTACTTACAGATATAAAGGTAATTCTATGAAGGATTGTGTGGAATATTTTCAATCATTATTCATAGGGAGAAGATCTTATCAAGTAATACATGCCAAGGTACTGTGATATTTGATATAGGATAAAACTGGTAGTGCTGAGTTTAAATAAAATAGTGGTTTCACGGAGATTTCGGAGGGATGAGGATTGAAAAAGTGCAAGTGTAAATGGTGCAGTGAATATGGCTCAAAATGTGAATTTTGCATCAACTACAAAGACAATCAAACACATGGATATTTAGAAGGCGAAGGAATGTGCATGGTAAAAACATATGATTATTGGGTTGAGATGCATGATGAAGCGTGTGAGAAGTTTGTATGTGATAGTACTATCAAAAAGTAAAGGAGATACATACATGGATGAATTGATTGAAAAGATTAAAGAAGAAATAGAAGTATCTTTGAACTATTACAAAGGGTCTGATCCAGTAGCTTATGAAGGTGAAATTCTTGGCCTACAGGAAGCATTAGATATTATTCATGATCAGTTGGAGATTATCAAACATACATAGAGGAGAATTGAAAAATGTTGATTATTGACTTGGAAAATGGCGAAGAATCATTCACAGAAGTAGATGAAGCAGTAGAATTTTGCGAGAAAGAGTTTGGATATAAGGGTTCTATGTGGGATGCAGTTAAACGTAAGTGTAATCTAAATCAACTTTGTGAACTACTTCGTGCAGATGAAATTTGTGCTTGGATTCATCCATAGAGGAGGAAAAGAATGCCGTTCATTGGAAGACTCATTTTAATCTTCATCCTAGGCTTTGGGTTGTGGACGCTCATGTTCCCTGTGTTCAATAAAGTAGGAAGCAAAGTTATTAACAAATACAATAGATTTAAACAAGAGGAGAATGTAAATGAAGAATCTAAAGACATTTAAGGTAGGGGCAATTGCAGTTGGAATGGTCATTGTTCTGGGAGTAGCGCTATTGAGTTTCTTTGTAACAAGAATTCCCAATGGATATGTTGGTGTCGTATATTCACCAAATGGAGGAGTAAAGGATAGCACTCTCAGCCAAGGATGGAAACTCGTTGGAGCGTTTGATAAAGTAACTAAGTATCCTATCCGAATTCAAACCGTTGAATACAAAGATATTCAAATTGCTACGTCTGACGGTAAAAACATCACAATCGATTTTGCCTATAACTATCAAGTAGAGCCAAGCAAGGTATCATCTATTTTTAATACATTTGGGCCAATTGGTATTCAAGAAATTGAGGATACATATCTGAAAACACGTTTCCGTGACGCAGCTCGTAAAGGTATTTCTAAGTTTACTGTAATTGATGTTTATGGTGAGAAGTCATCTGAAGCAGGAGTAGATGTCCAACAACGTTTCGCTGATGATGTTAAAGAGTTAGGCTTCATTGTATCAAACGTTACTGTAGGTGTTCCTCAACCTGACGCTAAGACTCAGGAAGCAATCGATAAGCGTGTTGAAGCTTCTCAAGAACTGGAACGTAAGACAACTGAATTGGAGATTGCCAAGAAAGAAGCAGACCGTAAACGAGTAGAAGCACAAGGTAATGCAGACAAACTCCTGATCGAAGCAGAAGGTCAAGCTAAAGCAAATAATGAGCTTCAGCAATCACTCTCTAATCAACTCGTTCAATATGAGACAATTAAGAAATGGGATGGAGCACTCCCATATGTGAGTGGTTCAAATACTCCAATGATTCAACTGCCAACAACCAAGACAGAAGGGGTAAAATAATAATTGGGGAGTTTATCTCCCCAATTTACTAAAGCAATTTGAGAAGGAGTGTCCAATATGAATGAATACGATGAACTCATTGAAGAACTGGGCAGTAAAGTTGAAAAAAGGGATAGGCTAACACAACAAATTGCACTAATGGCTGCGACTGTAGCTGAATTGGACATTGAGATTGATCAATTGAACATACAGATTGATGAGCTTGAAGAGTCAGAAGAAAATTAACTGAACACTTATAGAGCTTATGAAAGATATATTTCTTGGAAAGTAGGAGATTTAATAAATGAGTAAATTCGCGGTTGGAGAAAAATTCAAATTGAAGGCTACAGGTCAGCGCTTTAAAATTTCAAAAGTTATTACTATGTATCAATTATCTCCAATAGGAGCACCATCTCTCACTACTGAAAGCCTGACTGAACAAGAAGTACTAGAGGAATTTGTGAATTATGATAAATAGGTCTTAATCAAAGTGAGATTTCACAAGAATCGTGTTTAACTCTAAAGAACTTAAGCAAAAAAAAGAGCCTGTAAAGGCTCTAGTTTAAACAGCTTGTAAATAATCGTTACGAAGATGTTCTTCAATTAGATTATAGAGCTCTTCTAATTTTTTTGAAGATTCACTAGATTGTTCATGCATCTCAAGTTTTTGGGCATATGTAATACGGTAGAGTCCCGCATTACATATGCTTCATATATATTTTTTCTTGCTTCAAAGATTTGTAGAATAAAATTATCAATTAATTCTATGAATTCATCAGTAAAATACATCCTATTGATTTCTAAATATTTTTTTATCTCTCCCTCAATATACTTTGAGAGTATTGGATCAGCAGGAGAAGCATTTTTCACTGTGATATATTTCTCTCTCATTAGTGTTCGGACTTCTTGTATTTTGACATATCTCGTCTGTATGTAGTCGGCAGTTACTTTCATTTTGCTATCCAGCTTTTTTAAGTACTCAGTATGCTCTTTTTCCATCTCTAATTTTCGTTTGTCAGCTTCTTGTTGTAGCTCAGCTTTAAAAGCCTCCATTCTTTTATCAAAATGTTCTTTAGAGTAAGCTTTCACAAGATACTTAGTAGCAGCTATAGCGGTAGTTAAAACAACTGGGATTGATACTACAAGTGTTCCCCAATCAATAGTTAAAGCCATATACACCAACCTTTATTATTATAATACTATATTATCGGCATTATTAAGGCAGATTTGTATAGTGGGGACAAAAGCAAATGAAAGTCAAATTTTATCAACAGAAGTATACTAAAATGGTTTTTTAAATAAAAAAGAGGAGTACATTTGTACACCCCCCATGAACTATTTAAATAAATCATATTCAGTAGGTTTTAAAAGGTTTTTCTTTATCGACTTAGCTAGATAGTGATTAGAATCAATTCCAAATACGCGCAAATATTTTTGCTTTTCAAATTTACTTATCGAATCAATATATTCTGGATTATAAACTACATTTTCACAATAAGATGGAAGTAGATTATTTAATATTTTTTTAAGAGCGGCTTCATCCAATGCTAGTAATTGTTGCTTAAGCTCAGAATAAACCGAAGAGTATTTTCTAAGCCAGCTAAACAATATAACGCTTTTTCCTGAAGAAGGGAACACCGTCAAAGTTAATAGTGCAACTTCAGCATTGCAATTGTCTAGATCGTTAATTTCTTTACCATGTAGGTCATATTCGAGATAAAACCCAGAACAAACTGAAAGAGGTAGTTCAGTGGGTAAGAATAGCTCAACAGTGTCTATTTCATCATAGTTTTCAGATAGTAATGCAGCGTCATATAGAGATTTTGTCCTGTGCATGTCTGCATCTGCCACTTCGTAACCCCTCTGAAGTTCTATATACTTATCGTCAGTAACAAGGCTAGCCTTTTCATTGCCTATTGTCTTATGTAATTTGGCAGCTTCAGCTTTCTTATGATACTCAAAAGAAAAAGCTCGATACGAAAACAGAAATCGTTGTTGGGTTGAGCCAGTGTATTCTTCATCTTCTATTGGCTTAAAAAGCTCTTTATCATGATGCTTGCAGAATCCATTAAAAGTTGTTGCCACCCCGCGTCCCATTTTTTTGAAACGAGAAACAAGATTAGAATTTGTTTCATCCGGAACTTTTCTAATCATGTATACGTCGCCGTTACGTCCTAACTTTTTTAAGATACGATTGTTTTGAATAGAATGCGCTCTAATAAATCCATCCTTGCATTCATCTTGATTTGGATGAATACACTGTTTAATTGAATTATTGTTCAGTTTTCTATTCATTGCCGACTCAAGGGGGATTGAGGCATCTAACAAAGGTTTGTCAGTCATATTCATGTGACAGTTTTTATACTTTTTACCTGAGTTGCAAGGACAAGGGCCATTTCTTTCAACTTTCAATTAATTCATCTCCTTCTATATTTAATAAATATACTATATTTACACAATAAAGCACATTACATAGAACAGGGAATGTCTATTATTTGGAATGAAATGTACCTTTCACAAAGAATTAAACCATTAGCATATTAGAGGAGATGGGAATTATAGCTACATACGGACAGCAAGTTTGGGGATCTGTAGATATCCATAATCAAGTTACAATCACAACAAGCAACAATACATTTACGTTTAATGTAGACGGTACTCCATATACCATTAATCTGCCAAACGGTACATACAACACCATTAGAGAAAAACACGAATCAGAATTGGTTCAAGCAATTACGACAGCAGCTTCTTCGTTAAACATTCCAGTCGTATTTAGGTTGGGTGGTATGCACTACGACTACAATTACAATGTGCTAATTATTGAACACACAGACAAAGAGAATGAACATGTATTGGATAACTTTACCGGAAGCGCAAACGATACTTTGTTTGGTATTATTAAATTCAACCTACCGCCTAGGGACTGAATAAACAATTATTCATCTTTTAAAGACAAAGATAATACTTTACAAATCGTGATTATCAACTTATACTAAGAGAGCAAACAACAACAAAGAAGAGGTGTTGAAGATGGATAGAAATACTCGGATTCAAAAATCACTTGATAAGTTAAACAATAGTCTAAAGGATCTGAATATGGCTCTTGATCGACAACATCTCACTAACAACAAGATGAGTACAAGCGTCAAAGAGTATTTCGAAGTAAAGAATCATTTAGAAATGAAAAAGTTGAAAGAAAAGGAGTGGAAAAGTAATTCAACTAAATGAAGCAACATTAAGTTTGTCCAGAGTGCTGGTTGACTGCTTTAAAGATGATATCGGCACAGATAATGAAAGTTTTTTGCACGAGGATAGCTACATTAGTAAGACCATGAAGAAGAAGATTGGTAAAAAACAATTCGATGATTTCGATAAGTATGGACTAGAGGTGTGGAGGAATGCTTGGGGAGAGTTTGATCGAGTTGTTTTCCGCACCAGATTGAGTAATTAAGTAAATAAGAAGTAAAGGAGAAAAGAATTTGAAATTAGGAAATAGAGATGTTATTGGTCTGCATGTGTTCGATGAGTGGGGAAGTAAAGTTGCATACTTAGATTCACTTAAAGAAAGTAAACTTGTAACTTCTGATGAAGAACAAACAATACTATTTGTAAAAGACGCTCTTTTAGACATCGAATTACTGAAGTTTATCACTAACGAGGAAGATCAGTTTTTAAATGACTATGAGTCTTTCTTTAACAAGAAAACACACCGAACATTTTCGTTCAAAAAGATGTCAAAAAAATGTAAACTGATTGCTGAAACATATTACAGAAGTACTCATGGAGAAGATCATAATACATATTTTGAAATACCAAACGCTCGGATTTTAAATTCAATTGATTTCTATACCAGTTCAACAGGCAATCCGAATGATACAGACATTATGTTTATTATTGAACCTTTTAACGAAGAGAATGATCTGTTTAAAATTCATATTGAAGAAAAAGACAACAGTGCTTCAATGCCAATTGCAGTTCACAAAGTTGAGGTAACATGCAAAGATTTCACAACAAATGGAACAGAGTTTATAGAAAAAATTGAAAAAGCTCTAAATGTAAAATTGAGAAATGTTAGATCAATTTAATTAAGATAATATAAAATAATTCTTTTACACAGATATAGACATTTGAAAGTGAGGATTTTAATGCCCCGATTAGTAAACAAACCGAATAACAGACAACTAGCTTTTGATGAGAATAGAATTAATACATATGCAGATAGAGTAATGAGTGGATTTGACTTAGACAAGGAAAAGTTGGTCAAAGGTGTTAATAGTAAACTAAGACGTGACGAGGTAACAGCAGAAGAGATTAGTGAAGCATTCTCGATGACAGCTTTAGACTTGATCACAAAAGAAGAGCCAGATTGGAAATTTGTTGCGGCAAGAGGACTTCTGACAAAACTTTATAAAAAGGCCGCAAACAATCGAAAATATAAGTCATATGTTGATGAGCCATACGGTTCATTTTACCCTCTGATTCAAACTTTAGTTGAGAAAGGAATCTTCAGAGAAGAACTTCTCACCTGTTATACAAAGGAACAGATTGAAGAGCTGGGAGAGTACATTAATCCAGAATATGATCTACTATTCGATTATATTGGATTACTCACCCTTACAGAGCGTTATTTAACACATGACTTTGATGGGAAGCTAATGGAGTTGCCACAACAAAGATATATGGTTATTGCGATGTATCTAATGCATCAAGAACCTGAAGATAAGCGTATGGATCTAGTCAAAGAATCCTACTGGGCAATGAGTAACCTGTATATGACTGCTGCTACACCAACAATGTCCAATGCAGGTAAAAAAGTTGCTGGTCAATTGTCTAGCTGCTTCATTGACACTGTAGATGACTCGTTGGAAGGCATTTTTGATTCAAATACTGATGTAGCAAGACTGAGTAAAACAGGTGGAGGAATTGGAGTCTATCTTGGCAAGGTTAGAGCAAGAGGCTCTGATATTCGAGGACACAAAAATACAAGCTCGGGTGTAGTACCTTGGATTCGTCAATTGAACAATACGGCGGTTAGTGTAGATCAGCTCGGTACACGCAAAGGTGCGATTGCGGTGTATTTGGATGTATTTCATCGTGACATTCTAGCCTTTCTTGATCTGAAACTCAATAATGGCGATGAACGAATGAGAGCACACGATATCTTCCACGGTATCTGTCTGCCTGACTTGTTCATGGAAAGAGTTAAAAGTCGAGGAGAATGGAGTTTGTTCTGTCCACACGAAGTAAAGTCTATTATGGGATGGAAAGATAGCAATGGACGACCACTTGGACTGGAAGACTTCTATGATGAGGAATTGGGCAAAGGAACCTTCAGAGAAAAATATGAAGAAGCAGTAAACCATCCTCTGCTACAGAGAATCACTGTTCAAGCGATTGACATTATGAAGCGTGTGATGAAGTCTCAATTAGAGACTGGGACACCATATATGTTCTATCGTGATACGGTGAATCGGGCAAACACTAACAGTGTTCACGGGATGGTATATTCTTCCAATTTATGTACCGAAATACTCAATAATCAGTCTCCAACTGTTGTTGAAAAAGAAGAACTAGTCACCAAAGATGGACAAACTCGTATCATTATTTCGAAAATCCCGGGTGACTTTGTAGTATGTAATCTCAACTCCATCAACTTATCTAAAGCAGTGCCAGACAATGTTCTTGAGCGACTTGTTCCAATTCAAACTCGGATGTTGGATAATGTTATCGACATCAACAATATTGATGTACTGCAAGCACAATATACAAATTCACAATATAGAGCCATTGGCATGGGAACGTTTGGACTTCACCACCTGCTTGCTCTCGAAGGCATTCATTGGGAGTCTGACGAAGCTGTAACCTATAACGATAATCTGTACGAAAAAATCAACTACCTGCTCGTGAAATCCAGTATGGAGCTATCCAAAGAAAAAGGACATTATCCAAAGTTTAAGGGGTCTGATTGGGACACAGGAGAGTATTTTGTTAAGCGAGACTACGTGTCAGGTGATCGTGAAGGGCAATATGTAACTATTGATCAGTGGAAAGAGCTGCAAGCCGAAGTACAGAATAACGGTATCCGTAATGCTTGGCTGTTCGCCATTGCCCCAAATGGATCTACATCAATTATTGCTGGCTCAACCGCATCGATTGATCCACTATATGAATTAATTTCATATGAAGAAAAGACCACATATAAAATCGCAAATCCAGCTCCTGATTTATCCGAAAAAACAGGCCCTTATTACCAAACGGCGTTCATGGTGGATCAACATGCTTCCGTTAATATGGCGGCTGCCCGTCAACGTCACGTCGATCAGGGACAAAGCTTCAACTTCTACGTTCGACCGGATATCAAAGCAACTGATTTCTTAGAGCTTCATCTTCATGCATGGAGGGCTGGCATGAAAACTACTTATTATGTTAGAAGTAGAGCTTTAACAGTTTAAGGTTACGAGTCATGCGCTAGTTAAATATAAGGAGAATACGTAATTGAAAATTCAGAAAATCTTCAACACGGAAGCACCAAACAAATCTACACGTATTATCGAGGGGGAAAATTCGGGTATCCTTAACTGGAACGATATCCGAATGCCTCATATGTATAAACTATACAAAGTTTTGCTGCTTAATCATTGGATTGCAGATGAGATTCCTATGTCTAAAGATGCTTCACAATTCGCTCAACTTAGCAAAGTGGAACAGGATACATTCAAGATTAATATATCACTACTGGCAGTATTGGACTCGATGCAAACAATGTTTGTTGGTGACGTAAAACGTTATTTTACAGATTCATCGTTGGAAGCAATATCTGCAATCATTGGACAGCAAGAAGTTGTACATAATCAGTCTTATTCCTATGTGCTTTCTTCAATTGTATCTGATCAAGAACAGAAAGAAATCTTTGAGTATTGGAAACATGATCCTGTATTACTAGAGCGAAACCAATTCATTTCAGATATCTATCAGGAATTCCGTGACAACCCCAATCCACAAACGTTCTTTAAGTCAATGGTTGCCGATTTGATTCTAGAGGGTATTTTCTTCTATACAACATTTGCATTTTTCTATAATCTGGCTCGTGATCAAAAAATGATGGCAACATCTCAAATGATATCCTATATTATGCGAGATGAGAATCAGCACTGCTACTTTTTCGCAGAGGTGTTCAAACAGTTACTAATCGACTTTCCTGAGCTTAACACACCAGACAATATTAAATATATCTATAAAACAATTGATAAAGCTGTCCAGCTAGAGACTAATTGGGGGTACTACACTCTCAAGGAGATTGAAAGTATTGATCTAAATGAACTAAGTGACTACATCAAGTACATCGCCAACAAACGTCTGCGTCTGATGGGTATGGAAAAAGCATATGAAGGTGTGGATGTAAACTGCATGCCTTGGATCAAACCATTCTCCGATGAAGCTTTAAACTCAACAAAAACTGATTTCTTTGAAGCAAAATCTCGCAACTATGGTAAAGTTGGCGATGATAACGGATTCGATGATTTGTAAAAGGGAGATAGGCACATAAATATGACAAATTCAATTAATATTAAAACTGATTTTATGAAAGTACGAGAGTTTCAAAAAGCATTTAACTGTCCAGCACCAGAAACACCTACAGCATTAGATGATAAGTTGGTTACAAATAGAGCCAATTTTATCATGGAAGAAGTGGTTGAGTTGCTCTATGCATCATCTGATGGTGACAAAACAAGGTTTAATGAATTTGTACACAACCTTATTAATTCAATTTACGATACATACGATAAGCAACTAACCAAACCATTTCCTGAAGATCGTCTGATTGGACAGGTTGATGCGCTAATTGACATTAAATACTTTGCTGAAGGTGGACTTGTTGAGGCATCGGTTATCCCTGATGAGATTTTCGATATTGTCCATAGTGCAAACTTATCCAAAATCTTTCCAGATGGAAAGCCGCACTATAACGAAGTTGGTAAAGTAATTAAACCCGATGGATGGGAAGCGCCAGAACCAAAGATTGAGAAGGAAATCAAGCGCCAGATTGATTTGGGAACATTACGATTTAACTAATACATATGGGCGGTGGTTAATCCACTGCCTTTTCATTTGAACATTATGAGAAACAGCAAAAGACAACATAAGAAAATATAAGGAGAATGTAAAATGATGAGATACACGTTTGCATATGAGGTTTTGTCCGACAAGTCAAGTTCAGAGTTCAGCCAAGAGGCTACAAGCAAGGAGGAAGCTGCTGAACTTATTGTTGCACGTATTGCAGATCTGGAGTTTACAGATGAGTCAGATATCAGGTTGGGCAAAGTTATCGCCATCAGCAAGAAAGTCGGTGACAATTATATTGCTTGTGAAGGGTGTGCATCTTAAGTGAAAAACTATCTCGATTTATTGCAGGATATTCTGAACAACGGTGTGCATAAGGGAGACCGTACCGGAACAGGAACACAATCTGTATTTGGCAGACAACTCCGTTATGATCTCTCCGAAGGATTTCCGCTGGTAACAACCAAACGAATTCATCTCAAATCGGTTATTCATGAACTGTTGTGGTTTTTGAGTGGCGATACCAATATATCTTATTTGAAAGAAAATGGTGTGAAGATCTGGGAGGACTGGGCGGACAAAAATGGTGATTTGGGGCCAGTTTATGGGTCACAGTGGAGAACATGGGAGGCTCCAAACGGAGATAAAGTGGATCAAATTGCCGCAGTCATTGATTCGATCAAAAACAATCCGGATTCACGTCGTCACCTTGTCAGCGCATGGAATGTGGCTGAGATCAATAATATGAAGCTTCCACCTTGTCATTTTGCGTTTCAGTTTTACGTTGCAGAGGGTAAATTATCATGTATGCTTACGATGCGTTCCGTGGATACGTTCCTCGGTTTGCCGTTTAACATCGCGAGTTATGCGCTCTTTACTCATATGATTGCCCAGCAATGTGATCTTGAGGTGGGTGATTTCATCTGGTCTGGAGGGGATGTTCACATCTACTCTAACCATGTTGACCAGGTCAAAACGCAGTTGGAGCGTGAACCTTATGCTTTACCTAAGCTGGTAATCAAGCGTAAGCCGGATTCTATTTTTGATTATAAGTTTGAAGATTTCGAGTTTGAGAACTATCAGCATCATCCGGGCATTAAGGCTCCAATTGCAGTATGAGCAAATTATCAATCATTGTAGCTATGGACGAGAATAGGCTGATTGGCTATAATG
The DNA here is from genome assembly GCF_037965655.1 of Paenibacillus sp. FSL L8-0435. Lineage (NCBI taxonomy): Bacteria > Bacillati > Bacillota > Bacilli > Caryophanales > Paenibacillaceae > Paenibacillus > Paenibacillus sp. FSL L8-0435. The sequence goes on along the minus strand of NZ_CP150185.1, from coordinate 4,077,200 downwards.
GAAAACTTCCATGGCATATACCTTGGGACCTGAAGTACTTTAAGGAAAAGACTATGTTTAAAAATATTGTAATGGGTAGAAACACTTACGAATCGATAGGTAAGGTACTGCCTAATCGGACAAATATAGTTCTTACTTCTGACCTCAATTTTAAAGCAGAGGGCTGCATTGTAGTAAATAAGATTGAAGATGTTCTACAATACACAGATAAGTCGGATATGGAATCCTTTATTATCGGAGGATCATCATTATATGAACAATTTATTCCATTAGTAGATGAGATGCACATCAACTTGATTCAGCATACATTCAAAGGTGATTCATATTTTCCTTCTTACGATGAGAGTGACTGGGATATACGCACCGAAGAAACCGTAGAAGTAACAGGTGATAAAACAGTGTATAAGATTAAAACAAAACATCTAATAAAGAAAATTAAAACACAAAGATAATACTAGACAAATAACATAATAGATGATAAACTAAGTACAGGTCATAAAGAACCTGTACTTTTTCTTTTAGGAGGGATCAGATGGTTGAGAAGGTGATTGATAATTTTAAAACTCGCTCTAATTGTTCTACCGCCAGCAATTTTGTTATGGTTCATAATTAAGAATAAAGATCAGATAAAGCTTGAATTGGAAAATTTTAAACACATAAATAATATTGAAAATATATTCTACTCTACTTGTTTTGCTTTTATAGGATTTAATATTATCAACTCTTTGACAACTCAATACTTTGAGACAGCTATGATAATAAGTTTACCCGTCAATATTCCTGTGCTTTACATCTATAGTGTAACATTCAGCCCCATCATTGAAGAGTACATATGCAGAGGAATAATATTCAAGAAACTTAGCAGCAAGTTTAGCTTCGTGGTTTCTGCGCTTGCAAGTTCATTGGTGTTTGCGATACCACATTTTAATTTAAGCGCATTTATCGGCTATGTATTTATAGGATTCATCTGGTGCTGGTATTACAAAAAGTGCGACAGCCTACTGGTTCCAATATTAAGTCATGTATTATTCAATTTCACAACAATACTAATCATGTCGCTGAAAGGGTGATGGATACATATGATAAGCAAGTTAATCAACTATCTGTTTTGGAGTAAATCATTTGAGAGTGTTCGTGAAGCACACAAAGAGATGTGTTACAAACAAGGAAGATACGATCAGGAAAGAGAGTTTTGTTATACACATATCGATGAACGGTATGAACAATAGGAGGAACGAAAATACATATGAAAATTAAATCAAGTGTAATTGAGAAGTACAGCCAACTGTGTATGAAGAGTTATCTGAACTGCGATTCTTTTGAGGAAGTAAGGTATAAGATTAAGAAGTGTGTAACATTGGGACAAGTCGTAAAAGTTGAGGGAAATACTAAGCACATTCAATATTATTACAATCGATTTATTGTTGAGAATGGTGAAGTTATTGATTTGTATCAAGATAAGAATACATACATAGGAGTTTCTGAACGAGTAAAGGCTGCTTATGATCGGTTGGAAGGTAAAGTAGTGGTTTAGATAAAAGCCGTCTTTTATCAAAATATATACTGCACATAACAATGAACTACCAACATAAATAAGGAGATGATTAACATGGAATATCCTAAAACTATTGAACTCTCTACTCACGGCTTCGAAAGAATGCAGGAAAGATTCCCTGAATACAGTAAGAACAAAAAGATGGCTACAGATTATGTTAGATCACTATTAAAAAGCTCTGAATACATTGGAGTTGTACCAGATCAATTCGGAGTTGATTCTCACATGTATGTTTTCAATCATACAGTTGCTATCCATATTGGATTAGATCCTGTGAAAATTACTACGGTGTATCCAATCGAAAGAGACATTGAAAAAGAACATAAGAAGATTACGTTTCGAGACAGAGTTGAAGAGCTATACAAAAAAGAATTCAGAAAAATACATAGAACAGAACTGGCAAAGCGCAAGAAGATTCAATATTCCAAAGCTAAAAATGAAGCTGAGATTGCTGCACTTAAATACAAGCAACTCATTACACGGTCTGAGAATGTAAAAGAGATGTGTGTAAAACGAATTAAAGAATTACAAAATGAGATCCTTCATGAAGAAAACATCATCAAGGATGTTCAAGTTTTAAAGAGAAGTGTAGCCTATGCCATTGCAACAGGAAATTACTAGGGGAGAATATATGAATCTACTACAAGCAACTCAGTATAGCGCACATGGATTCACGGTGATTTCAAACTCTGGGAAGAGATATTCCCCAGACATGTTAAATGTGAAATGGATCGGCTCACACTATGCTTCAATGAATAACTGTGGAATGAATGATTCTGAACGTAAGGGTGAGTGGGAAGCGGTAATAAGTCTGAAGAGTCAGTGAATATCTAAATTTATCAAAAAAACAAAGGAGATAATACATATGAATAATTTTGCAATCGCTAGGGATTTTGAAGAAGGTAAGACAGAGTTTCTTTGTGAAGAATATGGGCCAGATTGTTACACAGATGATATAGGGTGTGCAATCGTTTATGACGAACGCAGTGCAATTCGGGAACTGGTTGATGATGAGTATGCAATCAAGTTGAAATATGACGTTGACGGTGGAATTGAAGGGTACGAACGAGTGATACTGTGAACTAACATAGATCATACCGAGGAGGGATATACATATGATCGTATGGTTTAAGAGATTGATATGCAAATACAGAGGGCACAAGTGGGAAACGTATACGGTTAGTACGGGTTACTACAGTTACGACATAGAACAAGCAGGATATTGCACACGATGCAGCTATGACACTCACGGAGAATACGAATAGGGGAGGATACATAAATGACAAAAACATTGACCCGGGAGCAAATATTGGCGATGGAGCCAGTGGAAATCGACCGCTATATTCATTCAAATTTGTTTGATGGTGAAGATTTAACAGAATTTAAGTACAAACATGTAACTTATACAATACCCAACAGACGCGTTTTTGTTAAAGAGACTGATTCAAGTACGGTATGGAGAGAATGTTTAGCTTATTCCTTAGAGATTTCATCTGCGTGGGAAGTTGAAGAGAAGATCAAGGAACTGAGGTTACAGGCTAAATATTGCATAGCATTAAAACAGGTCGTGATTGGCACAGGTGAGTACGTTGGAATGTTTGATTATATCCATGCAACACCAGAACAACGTTGCAAAGCCGCACTATTGGCTGTACAGGAAATTTAGGAGGATGTTAAAGATGAATCAGTACCTTGTATGCTTTAAGACAAAAACTGAGTTTGAGGTCGGCCTTATGTTTAAAATTGATGTTGCCTTTAATAGACCGAACAATCCATCGGATGAAGAAATTATCAATGACTATTTAAAGGTTAATTATGGTGAAACCATTGATTATGAAACCTTACAGTGTCATGTGTTGAGTGATGTTATACATATTGATGAAGACTATTGCGTAGAAACTTAATCGAATTAAAAATCTAAGAAGGGACTGGAGATATAAATATGAAGATGATCGATGTAGATAAACTTAGTCAATGGATCAATAGTGAGCGAGTGGAATTGGAAGCAGAGGGTCAATCAACATTAAATATGGTTTTAAAAGAAATTGTGAATGGAACTTTTGATTTAACAGATCACTATATTGGAATTGACGATAGTGATGGTAAAAAAATGTGCGAAGGCAGCATTGTAAAAATCACCTTTGACACAAACTACATAGATAAAGATTTCTACATTGGAGTAATTGAATATGGAGCAGATCGAGGATATCCAGCTTTTGATTTGGAGCCTTGGATTGATTGCGACATGAATGCAATTAGCTGGCTCAAAAGCGAGAGCGATCCATCTGTAATTAAATATGAAGTAATTGGAAACATCAGAGACAATCCTGAACTATTGGAGGTTTAAGAATGAAATTATACAGAGTAGATAATACGTTTACTGGATACGGATTAAATAGCTATCTGGTTTCCGCAGCAACAGAGCAAGAAGCGATTAAAATGGCGGGCTTAAGATTGAAAGAGTACGCTCTTAATAATAACTTCGCCATTAACGAGACTATGTATAAGCACGTTGGAATACCAGTAAGAAGAATTCATGAGCATATCGATACACCAAGTTACTTGTCTCATTTTACAGCCAAATGCCTATCTGAAGATATTGCACTTGAGCAAGTAATAAAAATTTAATTGGGAGGTAATTAAATGAACAATAAAACTAAATCAAACAAAAGCAATAAAGCAATTGATCAAACTGAAGCTTGGATGAAAGCTATTCACAACTCAGAGGAGGAGAGAAGAAAGGTTGACGCTTCACTTTCACCATCAAGAGATTCAATTCGATATGTAGTTGATTACGCCAAAACCATCAATGACACTGTTCAATTAATTAAAAACACTTCGAACATGGCACATCAGGGTGTAATTGAATTTGAAGTTGCTCAGAGAATAATCGACAATCAAAAGAAGGCATTGGTGCGTGACATTAAGTGGCTTGAGACATTTTTAACACAAGATGATGAAGACAAATAGAAGAGTCAATGAAAGTCTAGTTTGATCAAAAAATAATAGAGGAGAGTATCTAGATGACATATCTACAGATGACAATGAGTCAGCTTTCGAATATTTTACATAATGTATCGCAGCATCCTAGTGAGAAAGGGTGCAATGATGCCCTAAATAGTATCAAGCAAATTCTCAATGATTACATCCATTCAGGTGGAGAAGCTAATATCAAAGATTACAGAGATTAAATTATAGAAAGAAAACGGAGGAATAAAATTGACAGAATCAACATTTGAAAAACCAACTTCAATAACAATCGATGTACTGTCTTATCTATCTGAAGTACTAAAAAATGGACTAAAAAAAGACCTTCAGAAGCACCAAAAACCATGCGATGACTGTAAGGGAACAGGGCTTGAAATTGTGAATCAAAGTTATGGATTATCCAATGACCCAGACAAACATAAACACCTTCCTTACAATAATCAGTACATAATTAGCTGTAGAGGTTGCTACTCAGGAGTAGTAAACTTATGTAAATTTTGCAATGAGAAAATACCACGGCTTAATGATTGTGATTGTCCTGATGCATTACATGAAAAGGATATTGAAAGAGCAATAAGAGAACAAGAGTTGTGGGACAAAGCAATCAAATTAGATACATTCGATGATATTGCTAAGAAGATGGGAATGTATCAATCAGATGACTATCCTTATAGCGATGGATATTTTGCAAGTTTCGATGAGTTCATTGAGACATGGGAAGACAATCATGAACCAGATGAGCCGAAACCCACTTATGTATGGGGTACTCGTTCAATTAGTTTATCGCTTGATGCTGACGATATCTTAGATCGTGAGTCTGAAGATTTACATGAGGATGCATTAGATAATATTGAAGGAAAAGATGAGTTGCAAAAATTTCTTGATGAGTGGTGCTCAAAACAAAAATGGACAACTACATATTACGGTGAAAACAAATATGCAATTAGAATCCCATGGGATAACTAATGGAGACACAAATGAAATATCATATAACACCTAGGCAAGCCAAAGAAGTTACAGAAGAAGTTTTTTACTCATTCTTTAACGAAATCGTTCATCGGAAGGATTGGGCTAATTATCATCATAAAAAGATGGATATTGGTAAGATGATTGACTATTTAGATGAAGTAATAATTAGTAGAAGCGTTATAGATGGTATGTGGAGTGTGGTTGCTTTTAATAAGCATTATGAAGGCAAAGAATTAGTCGATACTTTATGGGAAGCGATGAAAGATGAGATTTAGATATAATATCAAACCAATTAAAAGGAGAAATTTAAGTGATTCGTTATTATGAATTTGATGAACATTGCTATTATGCACTGATTGCTGTAACGGTTGAAGATGGTGACTTTGCAACCAGATGCTACAGAAAGGCAACAGAACTGTACGTAGATGTGGTAGCTGGAGAAAGTGTTGAGGAGGTTCTTAAGGAAGCTTATCCACATTTAAGAACTAGAGAGTATGCATTTATGAAATTTATAAGTGCTCATGAAGAAGAAGATCGTAGCGTCAAAGAGTTGCTAACTCAATTTGATGAGGCTGAAAATGAGGTATTGCTTGTGGACAGCTCACTGCTTTAATAGTGTTTATAAAATACCTGTTTTACAGAGAAAAAAGGGGAGACGAATTTGAAATGGTTGATTTGGACAATTAGATCTTGGTCGTGTGATCATGAGTGGATATATGAAGAGGGCGTTTTTAAAACGTATTATGTAGACTATGACCAAACGACATCTAAGACCAGAGTTTCAGCAACATGTTCAAAATGTGGTTGGCATCGTAAATATGACAAATTCTGAAAAGAGGAAAGTGGTGTATCCGTATTAACTATTATAGTGATATCTTTCCGATAAAATCAGCAGACCAAGATCGATATGAATATGCTTTTATTAAGTGGCTTGAATATTACTATCATACCGAAGTATACGATAGGCGAATATGTTCTGGATTCAATGAGAAAACTCAGAGTGCGATACCACTAAGTACAGTGGAGTACACTGATATAAATCGAAATGCTAAACGTCTTATGAACAACGTTATTCAAGAGTTAAGGGATAAAGAAATAGAAGAAGATATTTGGAGATCTGCGAGAAGTGAGGCCGCAAGACATCCTCATGATAAGGTGGAAGAACTGTTGAAGCACTACACATCTTAAATTTGAACAACTTATAAAGGAGAGAGTAGCAAATTGAATAATGTCCAAGTAAAGGTTAATGTAATTAACCAATTAAAACTGCTACGACAGAGTACATTCAAGGACAAGCTGTCGTTCCTTGATGAAGATATTCAGAACGCACAACGGGCCAAAGCAACCGAAGTTAGAGTAACAGTAGATTACTACAACAATAAAGTCACAATTGAAAACAATGGTCAAACACTAACCAATCCACAAGCTCTATTTTCAATCGCTGAGTCAGAATGGGATGAAGATATTCAAAAATCAGAGTCACCGTTTGGAATGGGATTCTTCAGCAACATTACTGTGAGTGATCATATAGAGGTGTTTACGGGAAATAAGAATATTGTCTTTAATGTTGGTGTGATGATTCAGAATAATAAAACAGACATAGAAGTAACTGAGACAGACAATACATATGAAGGTTTCAAATTGATACTGAATAATTTTGACTTTACAGAAGTACCAGTAACTTTAATTCGCGAACGAATCGAGCTACTGGGTAAATACATACATGAGTTAGATATCTATTGTGACGATAAGCTTCAACCAAAAAAGAATTTGACAGATACGGATGGCAGCGTCTTTTCTAGTGTAATTGAATCGGATAATATTGAAGGTTGGATCGCATTGAACTCAGGATTCAGCCAAGACCTGAAAGTATTCTATAAGGGTAGATTGGTGACAAAACTTGATAGCTACTATTATGTCAAAGGTGATTTGCACATCAATGATAAAACTTTGAATCTAACCTCTCCTGATCGCAAAGACATCATTAGAGATGATAAATATTTAGCATTCTTAAAAGAAGTATCTGAATATACTAAAGAGCTTGCTAATAACAGCTTCCTACAGGGGGAACAGAGACACATTGAAAAACATATTGATGCTATCTCATGGAATGCAGACAAAGATAAATTGAAAAATGAGATGTCATTCCTTGTGTTTGATACAGAAAATGAAAATGATTCCAAATACTTAAGTGAGATCGCTTTGGCTAAAAGAAAGAATCCAGAAATCAGAAGTGTCAATCAATATGAGGTTTTCATTAAATCAGAAGCATCCAAACAGTCTGAATCGAATCATAAAGAGATAGAATTCGTGCAAGAGGTAAAACGCAAAGCACCTGAAGCTGATGGTATTTCTACTTGGTATGGAAGCGAAGGGTCGGCTGGTGGACGAAGTGAGCCTAAAATTGATGAGGATAAAATCGAAGAAAGAAAAGGGCGACAGATCAACTTTGACTCTGAACCAGTGTTCTGGTTATCATTCGATCAAATAGTTGAACATGAAAAGAAATTTAAAATTGCAGAGCATTACAAACTCAAGGTAATTGTGTCTAGGAATAAGTTAGAAAGTGGAATTTTAGAAACATTGGGCAAAGATCAAAACATTGTACATATTTCAGAACTAACTGAAAGCACTTTGATTAAAGCATCCATCTCAAATACTGAGCTGAGCAAAAAAGAAAGCCGAGCTTTAATGTTATTGGACATGATTAGTCGGATGATCGGATTCAGTAGAAATATATTCGCCATAGGTGACCTAATGGTGCTAAAGCAAACTCAAATTGAGGTATTAAACCATACGATTGAAAAAATTGAAGACGAATTTGTAGCGGTACATGACTACATAAACAATAAAGTATACATAGATAGATCAGTAATAGATGATAGCAAACTTCGAGAGAGTAGCGATGAGAATTTAGATATTAGTGACTATAGATTTCTCTTAGGTAACTTGAAAGAAATTGTTCGTGCGGTTAATCTTATGAATTTAGATGATGTAGAAAGACCAGAAGATTTGTACGACTGTCTGATTAATGGTTTGGCACTGGCATAGTAGTTTTGATGTAATACTTGTTTTACAACAAAAAAAGAGCAGCCACACCAATTAAGGTAATGACTGCTCCCGGTTAAACCTTCGTCTATTGTAACTATATTATACTTTTAATAAAATTTATCGTCAACACAAATACATAATAAGGACATGTGCAAGAGTTGCATATGTAATGGGTAGAGAAAATGAATTTTGATATGATGCTGCAACAATATGATCCGAATTTTGACAATGAAGCAATGATTGAGGCAGCAAAAGAAACTGGTAATAAAGAACTGAAAGACAAGGTAATCAACAATAATATTCGGATCGCAGTAAAACTAGCAAACAAGTGGAAGAAGACTGGGTACAAAGATGATTTGGATGATCTGGTAAGTTTGGGGTTGTACGGTTTGATTGTTGCTTTTGATACATATGATTCAACAAAGAAGATTAAGTTTGTCTCGTATGCTGGTCGAGTTGTATGGATGGAGTTTGTGAAGGCAGAGCGTTATAAACACATGAAGTGTCGCGGTTCATTTCAAGCAGTAAGCATTGAAACGCCTATAGGAAAATCCGGTGATGGAAGTGATAAGACAATTGCCGATATTTTATCAAACGAAGAATTTTCAAGGTTTAGCCAGATCGAAGAAGATGAATTTAATGATCAGCTTATTGGACTTATGGATACAAAACTTAACGAAAAAGAACGTGTAGTTGCTCAAAAATACTTCTTCGATGGTATGGGTATATCTGATATTGGCAAAGAGATCAATCAGACAAGACAAACAACTCATTTTCAGTATAAAAATGTTTTGAAGAAGTTAGCTCCAGTATTTGCATAAAACATAGTTTGAATGAAACTTATATTTTACATAGAAAAGAGAGTGACAATGAGTACACACAAGACGGTTAAATATTATATACGTGATAATCAGGCTTATAAAATTATCCACAAAAATCAATCCGAATGGATTGAAAGAGTAGGGTTATTTCATAGTCATAATGTAAAAATCAAAAAGAAGATATGCCCTCTAATTTACCAAACTGTATTTAACACAAATTACGGACGATCAACGGAGAATAAAATTGACACTGCGATAAGAGAATACTTTGGGAGTGATTTAGTATGAATGATCAGCAACTTAAAGAACTCTTTTATTCAGAAGAGATGGAATCCATTAGACAAGCGTACTACGATAATGCTTATAGGCAGGGCAAGTTTGATGAAGCATTAGCAAAGGGACAGGCGGAGGAAGTCTTCAGTTGGCAAGACGAAGATTTTAGTGTCTGGAAAGACAAGGTTTGGTACTCAGAGAAAGATCAATTCCATATTGGAGTTGAAGGGTATATGGGTTTTGAGAATATGAGTCAGGCCATTGAATGTTATGAACAGTTTAATGAGGCATTTAAAGAATACATAGAACAAAATGTTGGATTAAAAGGAAAGCATCTTGGATGGAATAAAATTTATAGTACTAGAGCCATTAACGTCTCATACGAAAACGAATACTTTTGGATTTTCCTCGATGGGTACAAGTCCGAGGAGATTAGTGAATTGTATTGGTATATGTGTGATGTAATTGAACAATTGAAAGGGATTGTTTGAATGAGAGATGAGCTGGTGCAGTATTTTATTGTAAATAAGGATTTAGATATGTCGGCAGGAAAGATCGCTGCTCAAGTAGCGCATGTCGCCACCAATATAACACTAAACGAGAATGGAACCGAATTGTGGAACGAGTGGCATGAGACTGACCAGCCAAAGATTATATTGCGAGGAAAAGAGAAAGAATTGTTGAAGTTGATTGAAGATGGAGCCTATTACATCAGGGATAATGGGAGAACAGAAATTCCTAAAGACTCTCTAACATGCGTGGGATTTACTCCATGTCATAAATCAGAAATGAAGAAAAAGCTGAAAAGATTTCAATTATTGTAATTTAAATAAAAGATGCACTTGATAGAGAAAGGACAAACTCACATGAAACAGAATGAAAGAGCTTCTGTAGTAAAGAGGGGAAATGAAATTGAATGGGTAAGGCCCAAATCAATCCCACAATTCTTTGAGAATGAATACTTATGCTTGTTCTTTATGGAGAAAGTAGAAGAAAATATGGATTTTAAAAGAGGAGATACTAAATGACAACTTGGTACACCTCAGACAGTCACTATTCACATAAAAACATTCTTCAACATGAGAACAGACCTTTCAACTCAGTTGAAGAGATGGATGAATTTTTAATTGAACTATGGAATAACACAGTGAACAGCAACGACACAGTTTATCATCTTGGCGACTTAGTATTTGGTGGTATCACTAAATGGGAAAATATCGTACCAAGACTCAAAGGGAAAATCCATCTAACAGTCGGCAATCATGACAATACTAATGCTGTAAAGAAAATGACACATCATTTCGAAGAAGTTGAAAATATGATTGTTAGAAAAATTGATAAGCAGCATCTATTCCTGCTCCATTATCCGATTGAGATTGGGCTGACTCCAAATGCATACTCCATTCACGGACATATTCATAGTAGGCCATCAAATCATATTAATCAGATCAATGTAGGTATTGATAGTCCATTTACAAAGGGCTCTGTGGGATTCGGCAATCTTGTACCTGAAGAGTTAATTTTGGAAGAGCTAAAGATTAGGAAAGAGCAAGTTCTAGAATTACGTTCAAATAGAGAATAGGGGTGTTATGTTATTCAGATTCAAAATTATACTAAAGCATTGAACAGTAGATTAGAAAAGGGTTTGATCGAAAAAGTGAAATACGACAAATACATAGTAAAACTGATCGAGTGGCAAATGAATTACGGTTTAGAGTACTACCAGACTGAGAGTGATCCATATTAATAGAAAGGTAAATACATATGATAAAACTGAATGATAAAGATCTATTTAAGCTTTTCGAGAAACAGCTACGAGTATACTATCCTGCATTTAATCATAAGCAATTAATCTTAAAATATGTGTTCGACTTAAATTATGCATACTATAAATTATGTGGAGAGAAAATTACACTTCAACAATCGCATTCTGTATTTTCAGTTTGAAGGCGACATCAAAAGGAAAATTACATACCAAGAAGCAGTCAGGATGATTAAAAAGGAATATCCTGAAGCTAAAGTTAATTTGGAAATATACATAGAAAATAAACTTAACAGTATAATCGATGTAAATAGATACCATGAAATAGTTAATTTTTATTGTGATGTAGATATTGACGAGGTTGAATTAAATAAAGATCAAATATCACATTTAATTGACCTTGCGTTGGATACCAGAAGTGAAAAGTGTGATAACGAAGAATGGCTAAATGAATTATCCTTGAAACAAAAGGCTTTTATGAAGGCAAATTCTTGATGAAACATCAATTTTACAGGATCATAGTCGAGACAAATGTATAACAGATATTTAAAACACAAAGATAATACTGTACATAACTAATTGCACATGGTACAATCAATCTATAAGTTTTGTATTACATTGTAGGAGAAACGAGACTATTACATACAAGTCTAATGCGATGTAGTCGAATTGAATGGGAGGTTGTACCATGTCGTCAATTTTGACCGAGGATATAAGCGTGTTCGATCTAGGATTTAGTTGGGCCAAAGGAAAAAAGAATAATAAACTGTTTATTCAACCATCTATCGCAGGTGAATCGCAGCCCATGTTTGATACAAACATAAAACCCAATGATTTTTTCTTTGAAGATACCATGTTCGTTGGTGATTTAGCTCTGAGACAAAGCGAGATCAAATACTTCACTCTAAATAAACGGAAGAGCGAAGCAATGACATCGGAGGTTATCCTCAAAACTGGGTTAGGATATCTCAATGGAAGTAAAAAATTCAATCTTGTTACAGGTCTTCCGATTCTCTTTTATTTCAAGCAGATGTCTGAGATGGAAGATATGATTAATAGACTAGCCGAATCAGATCCATATGAGATAAAAAAGGGTCGCGGCAATTTTAGCAAAGTTAAACTCAACATTGATAAATACAAAATAGTTCCACAGGGTTATGGCATTGCAATGAATCATCTATTAAATAAGTCTGGCAAGATCCAGAACAAAACAGATGCAAAGAAGAAGATACTAGTAGTGGATTTAGGATTCTACACTTTAAACCTACTTGGATTAGATGGTTTAGAGATAATGAAGGAATCCACAAGTTTGTTCTTGGGAGTAGAAAAAGCCTATAAACTGCTTAGAAAGTATCTGCAAGATTTGGTTGGGACAGCCCCAGCAATATATGAATTAGATAAGTATGTTTTGAGTGGTACATATGAAGGACACGATATACGTCATCTGGTATCAAAAGCGTTTAAAGCACTAGCAATACAGATACAAAATGAAATCGAAGGTTTAAACATCAATTTTGACATGTATATGATCGGTGGAGGGGCAGCTCGTTACATATTTGAATACCTTCGACTTAATAATAAGTCACTTTACGGACAGCTTGATCAAGTTGAAGGTAATGAGAAGGTAGGTGTGCGATTGTGGGGAAGCAACACGTTATTGCGCGCCTAAGACCAATAAAAGACGACGATATACGATCTGCAATGTCCAAGCTACCAGTATATTACGACGAAGCCGACATAGTAAGAGAAGCGCTGAGACAGTTCTTGTTCGGTCATACGGGTCGAGAACCAATGATTAAGGGTATTCAAGTATTCAAAGAGGCTTCGTACACTAGTACGGATATTCAAGAGGATGCGATCATTAAAGAAGCAGATGTGATTGAATTCGAAGAAAATGATGACTTGGATGCAAAATTGAATAACTTTCTTACTTCTTAATGTAGGCTTCGGCCTACTATACATAGATTATAATCAATAAAGTCAGATAAGCATTTTGCACCAACACAGGAGCATATACTGTCTTAACGAGGTGATGACTGTGGACGAAAGTTTAAGGAAAATTACTGTTAATGATTCAAGGATCAATATTATATTCAACGCTGATGGTGGGCTCAGAGCGCCGTTAGAGCAAAATGAGGACATATCATTAACAAGTAATCACAATAATGAATCCGCAGCAGACATTTTTAATGAGATGGAAGAAATGATTGGGCTTGATAAGGTCAAGGATCTGATATATGAGATTTATTCATTAATCCAAATCAACAAGTACCGTAGCGAAGAGGGATTGAAGAACAGTAAGCAAGTTTACCACATGATATTTAAAGGTAATCCCGGCACAGGCAAAACTACAGTAGCAAGAATAATATCCAAAATGCTTAATAAGATGGGTATACTAAGCAAAGGACATCTGATCGAAGTTGAACGTGCTGATTTAGTGGGGGAGTACATTGGTCATACAGCCTTGAAGACTCGTGACCTTGTAAAAAAAGCTATGGGTGGGATACTTTTCATTGATGAAGCGTATAGTCTTGCTCGTGGAGGAGAAAAAGACTTTGGTAAAGAGGCTATAGATACACTTGTAAAAGTTATGGAAGATAAGAGTGACGATCTAATTATCATATTGGCTGGATATCCTATCGAGATGGATGATTTCCTTCAGATTAATACCGGATTGCCCTCAAGATTTCCTATTCAGATAAACTTTGATGATTACTCAACGGATGAGCTAATGCTTATAGCCTTAAAGATGTCTTCAGAGAAAGATTATAGCTTTACAAGCGAAGCAGGAGCGAAACTTAAACAGATCATACAAGATGAAAAAGACTTGAGGATTCACTTTAGCAATGCCAGATATGTGAGAAATGTTATCGAGAAGGCAATCAGACATCAGGCGGTTCGATTAATGAAGAGGCGTGAGAAGATGTCGCGTCAAAACTTAATGGAGATTACTGCACGAGATATTGAATCTCAGCTAACCGAAGCAAAGAAGGTTGAAGGTGTCTATAATTTATAGAAGAATGTTCTCCTATAGAGAGTATGAGATTAAGAATAATTGACTCTTTATAGGAGGATTTGAGGAGGTGATTATAATGTAACACAAATAGACAAATATAATACATGAAACAAATTTTACAAAAGTGTTCAAGTAAGGAGATGATCATACGGATAACTATGTAATTTATCATTTGCATTCAGATACTAGCAATCCATCAACGTCAATGGCTATAGACTCTGTGACTAAATATCAACAATACATCGATGAAGCAGAAAAAGCTAACATGCAAACAATATGTTTCTCTGAACACGGTAATGTTTTTAATTGGGTCAAGAAGAAGCAGTCTATCGAAGAGAAAGGTATGAAGTACATTCATGCGAATGAGGTATACCTCACTGAGCACAATGACAAAGAAAGTGGTTTGGTTCGCGACAATTATCATTACATGCTTATTGCAAAGAATCTTGAGGGAGCGCAGGAATTAAACAAACTGACTTCACTCTCGAACAATAAAGATGACGGACATTATTATTATAATCCAAGGATTACTTTTGAAGAACTGTTCAATACTTCGGATAATATTATCATGACATCTGCTTGTCTAGCATCTCCGTTATGGAGAGCTATTAAAAATGACAACAAGCAGATGATGAACAAATTTATGGATTTCTTTGTTAGCAATAAGCATAGAATGTTTTTTGAGATTCAATATCACACTCACCCAGAGCAAAAGCTATTCAACCAGCATCTACACAGTTTATCAATTGAAACAGGTATACCGCTTATTGCAGGAACAGACACTCACGCCTTAAACAGATCTCATGCTGATGCACGTAAGATTCTAATGAAGGCTAAGGGTGCGACATATGGAGATGAAGATGCATTCGATCTAACCTTTAAAACATATCCTGAAGTTGTCAAAATGTTTGAGGAGCAATCGGCTTTACCTAGAAATGTTTATCTTGAAGCTATACATAATACAAACGTTATGGCTGATATGATCGAAGAATTTAAGATTGATTCGTCGCCAAAGTATCCTAAGCTGCACGACGACTCAGAAAAAGTGTTTAAAGAAAAGATAAATGTCGGTGTAATCGAACGAGGAATTAATAAGTTTGACAAAGTAAAAAAAGATACATATTTTAAACGGATTAGAGAAGAGTTTGATACATATAAAAAGGTTGGAGCAATTGACTATATGCTCCTACAGAAAGATGTAGTTGATTGGGCGCATAGTAATGATATTTATCAAGGATATGGTCGTGGATCAGTTAACGGAAGCTTGATTGCGTATTTATTGAAAATTACTGAGATGGATAGTATCAAACATAAGCTGAACTTTTTCCGGTTCTTGAATCCAGAGCGTATCTCGCTTGCCGATATTGACTTGGACTGGCCTCCATCTAAAAGGCAAGATGTTATTGATTACGTAGCAACAATTCCCGGTATTCATTTCTCAGAGATTATCACCTTTAACACTGTGGCACTAAAAGGAGCAATTAGAGAAGTTGGAAGGGCTCTAGGTATGGATCTTGCGATAGTAGACGCCATTGCTAAATCAGTATTCAAAGACGATAAGAAGGTCGATAGAGTAGATCCGAAGTATCTCGATATGTATCCCGAATTATTCAAATATGTTGAATTGGTGCAAGGAGTTATAGTAAGCATAGGATCTCATCCTTCTGGCTACATAGTTTCTCCAGTAAGTCTCGAAGATAACATTGGTCTTTGTTATACAAAAGAAAGTAAGTATCCAGTAAGTCAGATCAATATGAAAGAACTCGATGGACTCAATTATGTAAAGTTGGATATTTTGGGTTTGGACAACAATGAAATTATCAATGAGACATGTAAGCTAGCTGGAATTGAACGGCTTACACCGGACAATATGGATGTTGATGATAAAGATGTCTGGAATTCCATACGAGAGTCTGGTTTGGGAATATTCCAATGGGAAAGTAATTCTGCCCAAGCATATCTAAAAGATCTACTAAGCGAAGAAACAATACATAAGATAGAAGAACAAAATGATATGTTTAGTTATATTGAGCTATTCTCAATTGGCAATGGAGCAATTAGACCATCAGGTGACTCATACAGACAAGCTTTGGCAAATGGCATATTCAAAGATCACGGTCATGAAGCATTGAATAATTTTCTGAAGAGTACTATTGGATACTTAGTATATCAAGAACAAATCATGAACTTTCTAGTAGAGTTCTGCGAGTTTACAATGGCAGAAAGCGATAGTGTTCGAAGGGGATTGAGTAAAAAAGAAGGAACAGAGAAGTTTCTGCCAGAGATAAGGAAGCGTTTTGTGCAAAAAATGAATATGGATTACGGAGAGACCGAAGAAGATGCGCTTGCTGTCTTAGAGCCTTTTTTGCAGGTCATAGATGATGCACAGCGTTATGGATTCTCCGATAACCACTCAAATCCTTACTCTCACATCGGTTATGGAAATGGATATCTAAGACACTACTACCCTCTAGCCTTTCTTACTGTGATGTTGAATATAAATAATGACAACATAGAAAAGACGGGTCAAATAATTAACTATGCTAAAACAAGAGGTATTGAGGTGTCACCAATAAAATTTGGAAAGTCTAACGCTGATTACTCATTTAGTGAGGGCGATAATACTATCTACAAAGGTTTAAAATCTATTAAATACCTTAATGAAAAGATTGCAGAAGAACTATTATCCTTAAGTAAAAATACATATGCATCATTTGTTGAATTGCTAGTGGATTTAAACGAAAAAACATCGGTCAACAGTCGTCAAACTGATATATTGACTCGTCTTGGGTTCTTTAGAGAATTTGGTGACATTAGTTTATTGGTGACATTGTACAAAGAGTTCTCAAGTGGAAGATCTCAATATAAAAAAACATACGTTGAGAAGACTAAACTTAAGAGGATAGCGGATCTAGTTGATGAAGAAAATAGGATTCGCACTGAAAATGACTACTCCAAAGTTATGCCAAACGAAGAAGTGATGTTCCAAAAAGAAATGCTAGGGTACTCCGAAGCTGTATTTCCCGATATAGAATCGGGTTGGTGTGTAGTTACCGATTTAGATGTTAAATACAGTCCCAAGCTTACCTTATACAATCTTCGTAATGGCGATGAACGTGTCTTTAAAATGGACAAGAAAACATTTAACGTCAAAGATAAAGCGTTGAAAATTGAGAAAGGAGATTTAATTGAAATAACGAGCCATAAGAAAAAACCAAGACAGGTCCCAGACGGAAATGGCGGTTTCAGAGCCACAGATCAGACAGATGTTTGGATCACAGGTTATAACAAGTACAAGAATAAGGAGAATGCATAGATGGAGAACAAACTTAGCAAAGAAAAGATTGAGCAAATTATTGGACGTAAGTTGACCAATGAAGAATACACAGAAGTTGTAGGAACAGTTCTTAATCAATTGCTGAATGAGAAAATTGAGAAATCAAATGGATAGATTTAATAGCGATTATCATGATATCCGTTATCCAGATCCACAAGAAAAGGAGGTGAAGTATTCGACCTGTTACGGTTGCAAGGAAGATATTATTGTGGGAGAAGAAGTTTTAGATGTATTTGGAGCATGTGTGCACGATACATATGAATGTTTGATTAAAGCGGTACATGCTAAAAGATTAATTGCAGGAGAGGAATGATTAATTGAATCTTATTGAACATGATATGAAATTGCAACTGAGACTACCATTACCAGTTTCAATAAATGACTTATACATAAACCAATACACATGGAATCCGAAAACCAGATCTAGAGTGCCTACAGGTAAACGAATACTTAGTAAAGAAGGTGAGAAAGTTAAAAAAGAAATTATTGAGGCAGCTACAGACCAAGTAAGCAAGCAAGAATGGGATTATGAGTACACCAAAACACACTACTTGTACATGGATTCTATCATTTATTTTAACCGCAAGGGTAGGGATGACAATAATATCTACAAACTCAACAACGATGCACTAGAGAAGATAGCATATGATAACGACAGTAGAATTTTAACAAGGACTCAGCGCATATTATATGACAAAAAGAATCCTAGGGTTGAATTAGTTTTTACTCCCGTAGAATACATAGGAATATTTGATGACGAACAGATGTATGGTGATTTTGTTAAGAGATGCGAAGAATGTAGCAGATACAAAAGGAATTGCTCAATACTGAAAGCTGCTAAAGAGGCATTTATTCAGGATGAGATAGTAAATAACGTTTGTAGTAGCTTCAAAGAAATGAGAAATAAATAAAAGTAGTATTTCACTAGCCATCTGTGAAGAAATAGGAATTGAGATTAAAGGGTATAAGCCACGTACAAGATGGCATTATCATTTAAAAGAGTTTATTACTGAGGCTATTAATACATATGATGTAAAAGAAAAGGGGGAGACAATTTGAATATTAGTCTAACTGAGAGAAGGATTGCAGAATACACCGTAGTATCAACTCACTCTTCAGATAAAAATAGCCTTTACACAGAAAAAGAATTGAACGATAAAGTTTCCTATTGGATAGAGGGTGTTATGAACAAGTATTTACCCTTTGAGAATAGCAATACTGATGAGTAAGTGCTATAATTAAAAAGACAAAAATAATATATAAAGGTGATTAAAAATGATTATATTAAAGGACATGGAAAAGCTAAATAGAAGTGAAATTGAAGCCTTGATCGGTAAGATCAGGGCTATTGTTTATACTCGTGTATCATCTGATATTCAAATTGATAACTATTCGCTAGAGTCGCAGATTGATATATGCGTAAAAGAAGCGAAAACAAAGTTCGATATCAACGAAGATGAGATAATTGTTCTACGAGAAGAGGCAGAGTCTGGAGATAATCCCAACCGTCCAATGTTGAATTACATATTATTTCTACTAGAAAAAGGTCTAGGGAACAGAGTTATCTTTTTGCATCCAGATAGATTGAGTAGACATCTCCACTTACAACAACAGATCACACATAGGATTTGGGAATTAGGTTGCGATCTACATTTTGTTGAGTTTGACTTACAAAAAGGGAACGCAGAGTCCATGTTGAATTACAACATTCAAGGTTCAATTGCTCAATACAACAAAGCCAAGATTCTTGCAAACACAAAACGGGGCAGAAGAACTATGGTATCAAATAACAAGATTCCGGGAATGAATAGAATATACGGTTACACTTATGATAAGGAATTGAATACGCTCGTTGAAAACACAGTAGAGAAAGAACGATATTTAACAATGGTTAATATGATATTAGAGGGTCGTACTGGTTCTGAGGTTGCCGAATACTTAGCAAAGAAAAGGTATTCAGCTCCTAAAGGGGACACTTGGTATCAAGCTACAATTAGTCGAATCTTAAGAAATGAATCTTACATGGGTACATACTATTATGGTAAAACAGAGGTCGTGCAGTTAAATGGTAAGAAGAAGCAAGTGCCCAAGCCCAGAGACGAATGGCAGAAGATTGATATCCCACAATATATAGATGAGGTTACATTCGAGAGATTACAAAAGACACTGGATGGAAATATTAAGAATAGTGGTAGACCATCAGAAGACTATCTGCTGAGAAGTATTGTACGATGTGGTAGATGTGGCGCTGCTGTATCTTCAGGGGTAGTAACTAAAACGCAGAATGGCATATTAAAGTACTACACATGCACAAGAAAGACAAAAAAATCATATAGTGTTGAAACTGGGTTACCCAACACCACATGCAAGGGATCAAATTGGAGAGTTGATATGATTGACTCTTTGATATGGAACGAAGTATTAAAAATCATAGGTAATCCAGAAGCACTCATATTCAAAATGATCAACAAGATGTCTGACAGTGAAAAGATAAAGGAGAACATCGGCAAGAAGGACGAGTTGCTCCGTTCAATAAAAGAGAAAGAAGCATCCAAGGCTAGATATATCGATTTGTATGCCGATGGGATTATCCAATCGAAGGATGATCTCACGAAAAAAATTCAACCAGTAGAGACTGAAATTGATGAGTTGAAAAGAGAGCTATACTCAATAGAGGAAAGTTTAAAAATTAATCAACATAAAGACGACAGCACGAAAATTGCTATTGATATGTTGAATAAATACAAGCACATTATAAATAAAGATCTAACTATAGAGGACAAGAGAAACATTGTACGATTATTAATTGAAAAGGTAGTTTTGCATCAAGAAAAAAAGATAGAAATAGTGTATAGATTCAATTTAAATGCCGATAATAATGATAGAGACTCTAGTAATTATTATGATAAATCTATCAATAGCCAAATCAATGGAAGATAATAAAAACCAATTTATCCTCATATTGGCTGGTTATTCAGATGAGATTGATTTTTTTCTTCAGACGAACCCTGGATTACCTTCCCGCTTTCCCATTCAAGTGGAGTTTCCAGACTACAGTATTGATCAGTTGATTCAAATCTCTGAGATTATGGCCAAAGAGCGTGATTATATTTTAATGCCTCAGACCATACTCAAACTAAAGCAGCATTTGCTTCAGGAAAAAAATGATTCGCTGCATGCGTTCAGTAACGCCAGATACGTTCGTAATGCCATTGAGCGTTCGATCAGGCATCAGGCGGTTCGTTTGTTGGAACAATATTCGGAAGGCAGTCCAGGAAAACTGGAGCTGATGACAATCCGTACAGAGGATTTGAACTTTGAGCGAAAGTAAGCGATAATATAGTTTTTACACCAGCCGGCCGGGCCAACCGGTTCGGCTTAAGGCATGCCATGGCATATTCGTGGTAATGAATACTAATGGATTAGTAATTAGAAGGAGTGAACATATACATGACAAATGGCACACATGATACAGATATGGTCAAAAAAGATCGCGCCGTCTTGGTTAGTCTTGTTACGGATGATGTAAAACGTACAGGTATCAATCCTGAGTACTCTTTAGAGGAACTGGTGAAACTTGCCGAGACAGCTGGAGTGGAAGTGCTAAGTGTACTTTCTCAGAACAGGGAAAAACGTGATACCAAATGGTTCATTGGTAAAGGTAAGGTGGAAGAGCTCCGTGCGATTGCAGAGGAACTCGGAGCAACTACAGCTATTTTTGATCAGGAATTGTCAGGGGCACAGGTTCGGAATCTGGAAGAAACCCTCGATCTCAAAATTATTGACCGTACCCAATTAATTTTGGACATCTTTGCACAACGTGCCAACACTAGAGAAGGTATCATTCAAGTGGAATTGGCTCAACATAGCTACTTGCTGCCACGTTTGTCGGGTCATGGCAAGAACCTGTCCAGACTTGGTGGCGGAATCGGAACAAGGGGTCCAGGTGAAAGCAAGCTGGAGACAGACCGCCGTCACATTCGTGGTCGTATCGATGATCTGAAGCGTCATCTGGAAGAATTGACTCGTCATCGCAAGTTGCATCGTGAACGCCGTAAAAAAACAGGTATTGTTCAGGTGGCCCTTGTTGGTTATACCAATGCTGGCAAATCAACCTTACTCAAGCAGTTGACGGCTGCAGATGTGTATATTCAAGATCAGCTATTCGCTACTCTGGATCCAACATCACGTACGATGGAACTTCCAAGTGGAAAAGAAATCGTCCTTACCGACACGGTTGGATTTATTCAAAATCTACCGCATGATCTGATTGCAGCGTTCCGTGCAACGCTGGAGGAAGTGAATGAAGCAGACCTGATCCTGCATGTTGTAGACGCCTCATCAGCTATGCGTGAAGATCAGATGCGGACGGTTAATACAATTTTGCAAGAACTTGGTTCAGGGGACAAGCCGCAGTTAGTCCTGTATAACAAAAAAGATGCGTGCACACCAGAGCAGCTTGAGATGCTTCCATTGGATAAAGACCATATCAAAGTAAGCGCATTAGACGCAGACGATTTGCTTAAAATCCGTGAATTGATCCAGACAGAGCTTACAGGTGACACGAAGCGCTTCCGGATTCCGGCAGAACGTGGTGATCTTACGTCCGTCCTCTACAAAATTGGTGATGTAGTAGATACCAGCTTTGAAGAAAATGATGTAATTTATGAAGTGGAATTACAAAAAGGTGAATATGAGAAATTTGGTCATATGCTTGAAGATTTCATCGAATTGTAATACTCATGACATATTGATGTGATAAGTTGACACATAATAGATATTTAACGTCAGATTCGTGCTATGAAGGGGAATGAAGTAAGATGGTAAGCTTTGATTCAGAAATATCTGAACTTCAACATCAAGTGGAGCGTCAGATTGAAGGAAAACTGCAACAGATTGATCGGATTACAGATCACAATCAATGGAAGGTGATTAATGCTTTCCAACAGCGAAAAGTAAGTGATTTTCACTTTGCAGGTTCAACAGGTTATGCCTATAACGATCGTGGGCGTGAAGTGCTTGATGAAGTATATGCTGATGTTTTCGGCGCGGAAGCCGCGTTGGTACGTCCTCATTTTGCTTCAGGTACACATACGATTAGTACAGCTCTTTTTGGAGTGCTGCGCCCAGGGGACGAATTATTGTACATCACGGGTAAGCCTTATGACACATTGCATAAAGTTATTGGCAAACCCGGTGATGGCACAGGTTCATTACGCGATTTTGGTATCGGTTACCGTGAGACGGCCTTAACTGATGAAGGTGGAGTGGACTGGGCAGCAGTTGAAAAAAACATTACACCGGCTACAAAAGTCATTGGGATTCAACGTTCACGTGGTTATGACTGGCGCTCCTCCTTCTGTGTTGCTGAGATTGCTGAGATGGTTACGCGTGTTAAAGCGCTGAAGGAAGATGTTATCGTATTCGTAGATAATTGTTACGGTGAATTCACAGAGGAACATGAACCGACAGAAGTCGGAGTTGATCTGATGGCCGGGTCACTGATCAAGAATCCTGGTGGAGGTATTGCGGAAACCGGTGGATACATATGTGGGAAGGAACAATACGTACAGCTGGCAGCTTATCGTCTGACAGCCCCGGGAATTGGGGGTGAGGTGGGAGCAATGCTGGGGACAACACGTGGCATCTACCAAGGACTTTACATGGCTCCGACAATTGTAGGACAAGCTATCAAAGGAAGTACGTTTGCTGCTGCGATGTTTGCTGAATCCGGATTTGTAACCAAACCTGCTTGGAATGAAGCTCGCACAGATCTGATCCAGGCTGTTCAGTTTAGCTCTGCCGAGCATCTGATCGCCTTCGTGCAGGGGATTCAGCGTGCAGCAGCTGTGGATAGTCATGTGGTCCCTGAACCGTGGGATATGCCTGGTTATGAGCATCCTGTCATTATGGCGGCAGGTACGTTCATTCAGGGTGGAAGTCTGGAATTATCAGCCGACGCGCCTATTCGGGAGCCGTATATCGGGTATATGCAAGGCGGATTAACGTACTCTCATGTCAAATATGGCGTTTTGATGGCGTTACAGACTATGAAAGATCGTAAATTATTGTGAGTTTATCTAACACGTCATTGACACTTGGTAATAACTAAATGTACAATAGGGTGAAGAATAGATGACTGGAAGGTTGATGAACATGGGTGATGAAATTCGCAGAAATATGGCCTTATTCCCGATTGGTATTGTAATGAAACTTACGGATCTGTCTGCACGTCAGATTCGTTACTATGAGCAGCATAGCTTGATCGTTCCTGCGAGAACGTCAGGTAATCAACGGTTATTCTCTTTTAATGACGTAGAGAGATTGCTAGAGATCAAGGCTTTGATTGAAAAAGGAGTTAACATCGCGGGGATCAAACAAGTGATGAATCCTGTTTCAAAAGAATCCGAGGAAGCTACAGTTATCACGCCGGATACTGAAGTTAAACGCAGAGAGCTGTCCGATACGCAGTTGCACCGCTTGCTGAAGCAACAGCTTGTATCAGGTAAGAGACCAGGACAAGTATCTCTCATTCAGGGAGAGCTTTCCCGATTCTTTAATAAAAACTAAATTCGCATAACTTGGCGAGTGAGGGGAAAACATGCACTTTTGGTGTGAGACTCCTTGACCCGTGGAACTTTCTAATGTACAAATATAACAGGCAAGCCAAATACGCAGATAAGAAAGGGAGAGGTTATAGTGAGTTATACAAAAGAAGACATTCTCCGCATTTCGAAAGAAGAAAACGTACGATTCATTCGATTGCAATTTACTGATTTGCTTGGAGCTATCAAAAACGTTGAGATTCCTGTGAGTCAGTTGACTAAAGCTCTGGATAACAAAATGATGTTTGATGGATCTTCCATTGAAGGTTATGTACGTATTGAAGAGTCTGACATGTACCTCTATCCAGATCTAGATTCTTGGCTTATTTTCCCATGGGTTGCAGAGAACCGTGTTGCACGTCTGATTTGCGACGTATATCTTCCGGATGGTAATCCGTTCCCAGGAGATCCACGTGGCATCTTGAAACGAAACCTGAAGGAAGCCCAAGATATGGGATTCACTTCCTTTAACGTTGGTCCTGAACCCGAGTTCTTCTTGTTCAAAACAGACGAAAAAGGAAACCCAACTAACGAACTGAATGACCAAGGTGGTTATTTCGACCTTGCGCCTACGGATCTTGGTGAAAACTGTCGTCGTGACATCGTTATCACACTTGAAGAAATGGGCTTTGAGATCGAAGCTTCCCACCATGAGGTAGCTCCAGGTCAGCATGAGATCGACTTCAAATATGCTGATGCTCTGAAAGCGGCTGACCAGATCCAAACGTTCAAACTCGTTGTTAAAACGATTGCACGTCAGCATGGTTTACATGCGACATTCATGCCGAAACCGCTGTTTGGTATGAACGGATCCGGTATGCACTGTAACCAATCCTTGTTTAAAGGCAATGAGAACGCATTTGTTGATGAGTCGGACGAGTTGGGTCTGAGCAAAACTGCTCGTCACTTCATGGCTGGAACTCTGAAGCACGCACGTGCGTTTGCAGCAATTACTAACCCAACTGTGAACTCATACAAACGTCTTGTACCAGGTTATGAAGCACCTTGTTATGTAGCATGGTCTGCTAGTAACCGTAGCCCAATGATTCGTATTCCAGCTTCCCGTGGTCTGAGTACACGTGTTGAGGTTCGTAACCCGGATCCGGCTGCTAACCCTTACCTGGCTTTGTCTGTTCTGTTGAAAGCAGGTCTGGACGGAATCAAACGTGAGCTTTCCTTACCAGCTCCAATTGACCGTAACATCTACATCATGTCAGAAGAAGAGCGTGTGGAAGAAGGTATTCCAAGCTTGCCAGCTGACCTGAAAGAAGCATTGAATGAATTGATCCGCAGCGAAGTCATCTGTGACGCTCTCGGCGACCACGCCTTGGCTCACTTCTATGAGCTGAAAGAAATTGAGTGGGATATGTATAGAACACAAGTCCACCAATGGGAACGCGATCAATATATTACGTTGTACTAATAGCTCAATCCCTTGGCGCTCTAGCGCTGAGGGGTTTTTCTTTTTGTGGGCAAGTACCTATATATTTAAAGAAAAATCAAAATGCCCACAAAATGCCCACAAAATATTTTTCTAATCGAAAATTTCTTCAGTGAATTTCTCAAATCTATCTATATTGCTTTTTCTGGATCTTGCCAGAGATGTGGGCATATACATCTGATGTGATCTGAATACTTCCGTGACTTAATTGTTCTTGAACGAATTTCATATCTGCCCCGGACTCAGGAAAAAGAACCGCGCAGGTATGTCGGAGAGAGTGAAAGGGGCGTGATGGGAGATCACAACGTTGTAAGATGCGGGAGAAGGCATTGAATAATGAATTGGGCAAGAAGTTTCCATCTTCCCTACATAGAACCAGATCAAGGTCATGGTGGTATCTATCCCCAAGTATCCCTTTGTTATGTTCCTGCCACTCTCTGTGAAATGTGATGTCATTTACTAGATGTGTAGTAATTTTTATTTTTCTTCCTGATTTTTCTGTCTTGGTGTCATTGTATAATTCTTCTTTTTATTTCAGTGGAAGATAGCTAATCATTTGTGAAAGCTCCGGAGGAGGAGATTGGTAAAGTAGTACAAAGAAGAAAAAACAGGACTCTATTAGCAAATTGATAGAGTTGTTTGCTAGATGCTTACAGAAAAAACACTGGCATGGAGCCACGGGTAGTCTATGAACCATACCTTCAAAGTACTCCAAATAAAAAAAGGCCCTCCTGCAAATTTTGCGGGGGACCCATTTGAACATCTACGACAATATTATCTAGCTGGTTTTTGTGAATTGAATTGTATAAGGTTCGTTGTAGTTGTTAATGCCGTTATCCATGATTCTGAAGTAAACCTTCTCACCAGGTTTAGCATTCCAACTAATTGCCTCTGGGTATCCCCGTCCATTCCAGTTATCCATTTGAATGGATAAGATTGCACCGCTTGCATTCATTTTAATAACACCCATAACAATGTCGAAGTTCGCTGGTGGAGTGGCTATAACAGAATATGTGATTTCGGATGAACCGTTTGTATTGTCGACTACATAAAAATCGTTGTCGCTCATGCTATCTAAATACTGTGTTGCGCTAAATCCGGAAGACTGGCTAACACTTGAATACATCACTTCTGCTGTCTGAAAGGAATCAGCCCAACCTGTTTTAGCGAATGCAGAACTTGAACCGAATGCCAATAAACAAGCAGTTGCCATAACAGAAATAGAGAATTTTCTTAATCTTTTCATTTTCAAACCTCCCAAATATACTAGAACCAATAGAGTAAGATTCTGTTTTAAGTTATTATTTGAAATTAAAAATATCGAAGAGACTCTCGCAATTAGGTTGGCCAACCATGGATAAATATACCATATGTAATTGTTGTTTGTAAATAATAATATTGTAAAATGTTGGGTTTGCAATTATTATTTTAAAATGTTTTGTTTATTGAATTGATAGAAACAAGTTATTTTTAAAAAAATCTAATTGTTAAATTATAGATGTCCCTGTAATAAAAGAAGGCTTCTGATTGAATTCAGAAGCCTTCTTTTATTATTGTATTTAATATACGTAAATATTATTATGATGATAAAATTACTCGATTTTCGTTACGTAACCTTCATAGTTTCCGTAATATAATCCGTTTGAATAGGTAGTCGATGCTAGGTTGAGTACTCCATACCAAACTCCATCAGCATAAGTATATGTCTTTGGAACATACTTCGCATCTTCATACTTATTGTTAGCATCTGAATATCTCACATATTTTTGCGTCGCCTGAATCGTTACACTTTGTGCAGTTACAGAACCTTGAACAGAAGATGAGGGAGTGGCAAGTGATGCTGGAACAGCAATACTTGCTACAATAGCAGTGAGCGCTCCAATGGTGGCTAGTTTCTTTTTTTATGTAAATACCTCCTAAATTAATGAATTATAAAACTAAAAATACCATATAATTATATGTAAATTATAACATATATAACGTTGTGATTTGTATTTCTCACCCTACAAATCTACTAACGACCTCCCAAAAATTCCTCCAACTATTAAGAATATATCCACTCTAACAGATTTGGATCAGCATGAAATGTATCGGATCAGTGAGATACTAGATGACTCATATAATAGAAGTAGTGCGGTTGATTTGATATTATTTAACACTTTCTTCAAAGAATGCTCTTAGGAGTAGTTGTTGGATTATAATCTGCTGCTGTAAAAATTGTGGCCGGGAACGGATAAATCATCTGAAAGCAAATTGGCCACAAATGTCCCCTGAATTCTTCTTCATCATCTCACGTAACATTCCTGTGTTTATCTGTAACCAAGGCTTACATTTATATAACAAAACACGTTTGTTCGTCGATTAAGATAATGGTAAACCGTAAAACTCTCTTTATTTAAAGAATTGTATCAATTCATGTTAGTAATAGAACAATACCATTATTATTTATCAACTAAGCTATTGAAGAGAAACTGAAATTAGAATTCTTTCTATAATGGATTAAACTGTCGGAGGCAAAAGATTTTAATAATGCTTCCTTAGAAATTCTGATAGTCACGAAATATAAAGTATACTTACAATCACTCTTTCAAAATTCCAACCATCGTCGATTACATACAAATGGATGTTTCATTAGTATGTTGAAAGTTTCATATAGAAGAGGTATACTTTAATTAAATTTTGAACAATTAAATTTTAAATAATTAATTGGAGATGTTGATATGGATCAGGCAAAACAACTTGTGACAGAACAACGTACATTTTTTTATACAGGACAAACTAAAAATATCGAATATCGGATTAATGCGCTTCAACAGCTTAGAAAAGGAATTGAAAAGTATCAGCAACGGATTCAAGATGCACTTCGGGCGGATCTGAACAAATCTGAGGCGGAAGCTTACGGTTCCGAGATTCGCATTGTTTTGGGTGAACTGGATTTTGCATTAGAACACCTGCAGGAATGGGCTGCACCAAAACAAGTTCCAACCAATTCGAATATGCCGGATGGGGTGAGCACCATTTACCCTGAACCATACGGAGTGGCTCTTATTATTGCACCTTGGAACTATCCTTTCCAACTGGCCTTTGGTCCACTGATTGGAGCAATTGCAGCCGGTAACTGTGCAGTTATCAAGCCTTCTGAATTAACACCAGCCGTATCTCGTCTGACGTATGATCTGATTAAGGAGATCTTCCCTGAGGAGTATATTGCCGTTATGGAAGGTGAAGTTGAGGCAAGCACAGCATTGTTGAAAGAGAAGTTTGATTATATTTTCTTCACAGGCAGCACAGGTGTTGGTCGCATTGTTATGAAGGCAGCTGCGGAGCATTTGACTCCTGTAACTCTTGAGTTGGGTGGTAAGAGTCCTGCTATTGTCCATAGCGATGCAGATCTGAAGCTGGTGGCCCAGCGTATTGTTCGTGGTAAGTTCCTGAATGCAGGCCAAACATGCGTTGCTCCGGATTACTTGCTTGTACATGAACAAGTTCATGATGAATTGATCAATCTGATTGGCGCTGAGATCAAAGATAAATTTGGGGATGATGTGTTACAGAATGCTGATTTCCCGCACATTGTCAACGCGCGTAACTTTGATCGGTTGTCGAAATTCCTCACAGATGGCAAAACGCTGATTGGTGGACGTTCTGTACGTGAGCAGTTGTTCATTGAGCCGACTGTACTTGGCGATGTGAACTGGGAATCAGCTGTCATGCAAGAAGAGATCTTCGGTCCGATTCTTCCTGTATTTACGTACAGTGACCTTGATCCTATGCTGGATGAGATTGTTCGCCGGCCAAAACCATTGGCGCTATATCTTTTCACACAGGATGAGCAACTGCAGGATCAGGTTCTGAATCAAGTATCCTTCGGTGGGGGATGTATTAATGACACACTTTCTCATATGACTTCACATTATCTACCGTTTGGTGGTGTAGGAGAGAGCGGTATGGGCTCATATCACGGACAACAGAGCTTTGATGTGTTCTCGCATCACAAGAGTGTTCTGAAACGCAGTGAATAATTAGCCGCAAAAATAACATAAACATGAAAAAAAGAGGTTGTCCTGTTGATCAGGGCAACCTCTTTCGTATTTCATTACATCTAATTTTGTTACTCAAGTTAAATATTAATGAATATCTCGGAAAAGGCCAATGACTTTACCCAGAATACTAACATGTTTCAAACGTAAAGGTTCGAAGGTCGCATTCTCCGGTTGAAGGCGAATATGATCTTTCTCTTTATAGAACGTTTTCACTGTAGCTTCATCGTCTTCAGTCATTGCAACGACGATATCACCGTTATCAGCAGTTTGCTGTTGACGGACAATAACGTAATCTCCATTAACGATTCCAGCTTCCACCATACTATCTCCCACTACTGAAAGCATAAACACTTTCTGTTCGCCTACATAGTGTGTAGGAAGAGGGAAGTAGTCTTCAATGTTCTCGGTTGCAGTGATTGGAACCCCGGCTGTAACCTTACCAACAACAGGAATACGTGCAACGCTATGAGCAAATTGATGAGAATGCTCAGATTCTTCCTGGCTCAAAAGCTCAATGGCTCTTGGCTTGGTAGGGTCGCGTCGGATCAAACCTTTTTTCTCCAAACGATCCAAATGTCCATGTACTGTTGAGCTGGAAGCAAGTCCAACCGCTTCACCAATTTCCCGTACGGAAGGAGGATACCCCTTCAACCGGACTTCATTTCGTATAAACTCCAGAATAGCCTGCTGCCTGCTGGATATCTTCGACATACCGTATCAACCCCATTTTAGTAACGTTTGGGAAAATTATAACATAGAACCTCCGTTCGTACAAACATAAGTTCTAAATAAAATAGCTTTAAATCAGTGTTTTTTAACTTATAGAACAGAAATTGGCCAAAAGTCAGAGCATAATACTGCAAATGTTTTGAAAAAGTACTTGAAATAAGATATTGCTCCTTCTAAAAAGAAGCGAACAATTGTTCTAAAAATATATTGAACAAAACAAGTGTTCGTGTTATATTGATTTCAACAGATAGGAACAAACGTTTGGAGGCGGGTATTTAATGAGATATTCTACTTATCAAAGCATTTATGAACCAATGAATTCGGAACTGGTGAAGTCTAACATAGGGAACTACAAGAAGGTTTTAGCGCGTTTCAAGATTTCTTCATGGATGTTAAAGGTAGCCATTACCTCTATGATTATATTTATTGGATGCAGCACTGTTTTAACTGTATTTGCCGGCAATGAGAATGATGTTCTGCCTGGAGGAAAGATAGCTGTTTCACAAGGGGAAACATTATGGAGTATTTCTTTGGAACATAAACCGACGAATATGGATACACGTATTTATATAGAAGCAATTAAGAAAGTGAATCAACTTCATACGACTTCCATCCAAGTGGGACAAGTACTAGCTCTACCGCAATTTGCAGAATAAAATGCACATCAATGAGTGTTAACGCGTGTCAGCTTGACAAGCTGCCTTTATAATGGCAAAGTTAATATGACTTTGTATTTTTGGAGGGGACAAGCTTGGATATAGATAGTCTGGTAGCACGCATTAACGAATTGGCTCGTAAGCAAAAGTCCACTGGATTGTCGGAGGAAGAACTTGCCGAACGTGCCGAGCTAAGAGAGATTTATTTGAGTAATATTCGCAGCAATTTCAGACAACAACTGGATACCATTGAGATTGTTGATGATGAGAATGACAAAGGCCACCAAGGCAAACTCAAACACTAACGAAACCTAATGATATCATTATGATATTTAGGTTTCTTCCTGTTATTTTGAGTGTGCAATTTATAGGGGGAAATGTTGGTTTACAGTTATGTAAGCCGATACAAAGACACATAAGGGGGATTCTCATGTCGCGTTCGTTCGAGAGAACGGTTAAGAAAAATTCCAAGCAGTTAAATCAGCAGCGCAAAAAAAGTGGTCAACCAATCACAGGTACACCAGGCGAAGAAGTCTTTAAGGGACGCAGCCTTTTGTTCCCTATATTTTTGATTGGTCTCGCCTTTTTGTATCTGTTTATGAGCACGTTCCTTGTGCAAGCTCCGATGACAACCTGGGACTGGGTGACGATGCTGCTTTACGTATTTTTGGCAGTCATCTTCATGCTTCGTCGTCCATACATCAAGATTAGCAGTAATCGGATTATAACGACGAAGGGTAATCGTGAACGTTCAATTGGGGTTGACGATATCGTCAAATTCAGAATCGAACCAGGTACAGTTGTTATCGAACATAACAGTCGCGGGAAAAGATGGGTGTTTACCAAGTTATTGAACCGTTACGATACAGATGCGATTGCAGAACGTTTGCTGAAGTTTGCAAAAGCACACCAGATCACCGTGGAAACCGTCGAAAAGTAATTATTGCATAAAGGGGTAGATGATCGGAATGGCGTTAAAAGCGATTTTGTTCGACCTAGATGATACTTTATTATGGGATGAGCGTAGTGTTCGAGAAGCTTTTCATGAGACTTGTCTAATCGCAGCGAAAGAGACTGGGGTTAAACCAGAAGAACTTGAAGAAGCTGTTCGTAATGAGGCACGTGGACTGTATGAATCATATGAAACCTTTTCTTTTACTAAAATGATTGGAATCAATCCGTTTGAAGGCCTATGGGCTAACTTTACTGGTGGGGATCAGCCTGAGTTCCGTCAGTTGGAACAGCTTGCTCCAGTTTACCGTAAAGAATCCTGGCGTCGTGGCTTGTTGAAATTGGGTATAGATCGGGAAGATCTTGCTGAACAACTGGCCGCACAGTTTGGAGTAGAACGGAGATCCAGACCACATGTATACGAAGAAACGATGGATACCTTGCGTCAATTACAAGGAAAGTACAAACTGTTGTTGTTAACGAACGGTTGTCCTGCTTTGCAACAAGAGAAGTTGGATGGTGTACCTGAATTGACTCCTTTCTTTGATGAGATTATTATCTCGGGTAACTTCGGAAAAGGAAAACCGGATCCATCAATATTTGAACATGCTTTGAGTAAACTGGGTGTTAAACCCGAAGAGAGCATGATGGTTGGGGATAAGTTAACGACTGATATTCGTGGTGCTTTATCATCTGGCATCCAATCCGTATGGATTAACCGTGAGCATAAGACCAACAATGAAACGTATGCGCCAGACCATGAAATAACGCATTTATCGGAATTAAATCAGCTTATTGCTAATTTCTAAGCAGATCAGCTATAACATCTTTCCTCAGCACCCTGAAACATTGGTAACTTCAATGAACGATGATGTCGTTCTTGAAGTTACCAATGTTTTTTTATTTGAACATGTTGACTAAATTACCTTGTTAAATGAGATCTCTATTTTTTTTACTAAAAGTTATTGAAATTAGGGGGAAGCTGGATTAGAATATAACTAACATACTAGTATGACTAGTATTTAGATTGTCCTAAAGCAATTTCTTTTTGACTTACTTCATTAAATGGAAGCAGGGAGTTATTGCTTATTATTTTCGATTGATTGTAAGCGCTTAATATTTTGAGAAAGCTTCTTTGGATTTGGAGATCACACCACTTAGTAAGTGCTAATTAATGATGTGAAGCACCTTGGATTGTGTGATTCTACATAATACATTAAATTGATATCGCTTACATTTAGAAATTATCTATTTCGTAGTGGGGGTGAATTTGAAGGAGTTGTTGTCTTCTACAAGAGGAGAAACGATGGGAGTTGTACATGAATTACTCTTACTTATCAAGTCCTGGATCGGAGTGAAAACAAATGGAGTCGGAAACCGCTAAAACAACGTTAACCATGACATCTTTACGTAAAGAGAGCAGATTACGAACGGCAGCAACTTTGTTCCGCAAAGACTGGCAGTTGTATTCACTGTTAATCCTTCCCATCATTTATCTCCTTATTTTCAAATATGGGCCGATGATTGGTAATGTGATTGCGTTCAGACGTTTTGTTCCTGGGGGAAGTATATTTGGAGAAACGTGGGTTGGATTAAGGTACTTCAAAATGTTCATTGAGGACCCTACCTTCTGGAGAGTATTCGGTAATACGCTGATGTTGGGCGGACTTGCGTTACTCTTTACATTCCCGGTTCCAATCATTTTTGCCTTGATGCTTAACGAAGTGAAGAGTAAACGATTCAAAAAATTTGTACAGACCGCGTCTTATCTGCCTCATTTTCTGTCGATCGTTATCGTTGCGGGTATGATCCTGCAGCTGACAGCAGTGAATGGTTCCATTAATGGACTGGTGGCTTTCTTCACCGGAGACAATATTCCTTTTATGCAGCGGGCTGAGTGGTTCAGAACAATCTATATCACTTCTGAGGTATGGCAGGGTATGGGTTGGGGAGCAATTCTTTATCTGGCTGCCCTAACAACCATTGATGATTCTTTGTATGAAGCTGCGCGTATCGATGGTGCCAATCGGTGGAAGCAAACGATTCATGTAACGTTACCAGGGATCTTGCCAACGATTGTGACTTTATTGATTTTGAACATGGGTAATTTCCTGGCTGTTGGATTTGAAAAAATCTTACTCTTGTACAATCCGCTGATCTACGAGACATCTGATGTGATCTCCACTTACCTGTATCGGGTTGGACTGGAATCCAGTAACTTCAGTTATGCTACCGCAATTGGCTTGTTCGAATCGCTGATCGGTCTGATTCTGGTGTTCTCCGTAAATGCCATCTCACGCAGACTGACTCAAAGAAGCTTATGGTAAAGGAGGAGCATCATGCAGGAATCCAGATCTTACAAGGTATTTAAAGTATTCAATGTCATCTTTCTGCTGTTCGTGGTATTTATAACACTCTATCCATTCTTAAATGTCGTGGCACAATCCTTCAGTAGTGAGTCCTATATTAATTCCGGTAAGGTTAGTTTGTTCCCAAGAGGATTCAATGTAGAGACATACAAGACAATCTCACGTGACAGCATGTTCTGGACCAACTATAAAAACACGATTATCTACACCGTAGTAGGTACATTAATCTCCATGTTTATGACGACTATTTTCGCATATGCCCTGTCCAAAAAGAGGTTGATGGGTCGCAAGTTTCTGACGATGTTCGCCGTATTCACGATGTTCTTTAGTGGTGGATTGATTCCAAACTATGTGTTGATTAATTCCCTTGGGTTCAACAACACCATGTGGGCACTTGTTGTTCCTGGCGCAATTAGCATATACAACATGCTGATCATGAAGTCATTTTTTGAAAATATGCCTGAAGAACTGGAGGAAGCTGCCTCCATTGACGGTTTGAACACCTACGGGATCTTGTTACGCATTATATTGCCGCTTAGTAAAGCAGTTATGGCAACCATGGTGCTGTTCTACGCAGTAGGTCATTGGAATTCCTGGTTCCCAGCCTTTCTGTATTTGGACAAAAAAGAACTGTTCCCGGTCACCATTTATTTGCGCAATATGATTGCAGGAGCGACCAGCGGGGCGTCTGCCGGTGCAACCTCAGCTGATAACCTGACACAGATTGCTGCCAATATTAAGTCTGTAACGATGGTATTAACCATCTTGCCGATACTCACCATCTATCCATTTGTCCAAAGATACTTTGTAACCGGTATCATGTTAGGGTCTGTTAAACAGTAATACGTAGAAGCTAGAATACCTAAACCAAATTCAGGGGGATAACCTAAATGAATCAAAAGCCACGTAAGTTTGTTGGTAAAATGGTGTTGGCAACAATGATGACCGTCGTTCTGGCAGCATGTAGCAGCGGTACCGGAGCTGGAGGTGAAGTCACAGAAGTTCAAACCAAGGCAGCGATGGAGACGTACAATGTAGGGGATACATTCAAGGCGACCGAGCCATTTAATCTCTCCATACTCTATAGTGATCAACCTAGTTATCCATATAAAAAAGACTGGTTACTTTTTAATAAAATTACCGAACTGACGGGTGTTACGCTTGAGCCAACGATTGTACCGATGAGTGATTACTCTCAGAAGAGATCTCTGTTGATTAGCTCCGGTGATGCACCACTGGTTATTCCGAAAACATACCCTGGTGAAGAGTCTGCATTTGTGTCCTCCGGTGCGATTTTGCCGATTAGCGATTATATTGATTTGATGCCAAACTTCAAGGACAAAGTGGAAAAATGGGGTCTAGAAGATGAACTTGAAGGGCTGCGACAGGAAGATGGAAAGTACTATGTACTCCCGGGTCTGCATGAAGAAGTATGGCCAGATTACACATTACTCGTAAGAACGGATGTCTTTGAAGAAAATAA
The DNA here is from genome assembly GCF_037965655.1 of Paenibacillus sp. FSL L8-0435. Classification (NCBI taxonomy): domain Bacteria; kingdom Bacillati; phylum Bacillota; class Bacilli; order Caryophanales; family Paenibacillaceae; genus Paenibacillus; species Paenibacillus sp. FSL L8-0435. Next base: position 4,041,151 of record NZ_CP150185.1, on the reverse strand, counting down.
CATCGCCATCCCAACCACTTGGGACGAATTGTATGATGCAGCCAAAAAGCTGAAAGAGATCTACCCGGATTCTATTCCGTTTTCGGACCGATTCCAATTCAATAGTACGTTGAACATCGCTGCTACTGGCTTTGGTACCAAGGCTGGATGGGGTTTTGGTAACGGATTGACGTATAAGGAAGATCAGGATGAATTTGTGTACACGGCTACAACACCAGAATACAAAGAGATGCTAACGTACTTTAACAAGTTGGTATCCGAAGGATTACTCGATAAGGAGAGTTTTACACAGGATGATGATCAGGCTGTACAGAAATTTGTATCCGGCAAATCATTCATGATTAATGGTAATTCCCAAACGGTGGTGCTGCACCGAAATGATATGAACAAAACGCTGGGAGAAGGTAAATACTCAGTTGCAAAGATTACAGTACCTGGTGGGCCAAAAGGGCAATTAATGTCCGGCTCCAGACTTGAAAATGGTGTCATGATCTCCGGGAAAATTCAAAAAAGCGAAAACTTCAAAGCCATTATGCAATTTGTGGATTGGTTATACTACAGTGACGAGGGTCAAGAGTTTGCCAAATGGGGCGTTGAAGGTGAAACATTCACCAAAGAGGGCGGAAAACGCAAATTGGTAGAAGATGTGAACTACAATGGTTTGAATCCAAAAGGCACGAAAGACTTGCGTATTGACTATGGCTTCTCTGGTGGTGTATTTGCCTACGGGGGTACCACAGATTTGTTGCAATCTATGTTTAGTGAAGAAGAGTTGAAATTCCAGCAAGACATGAAGGATACCAAGGAAGTGATTCCGGCAGAACCACCGATTCCTTACTCTTCAGAGGACCGTGAACGGGTGACACTTCTGAGTACACCACTGAAAGACTACTCTGATCAGAATACACTTAAATTTATCTTGGGTGAGCGGGACTTGTCTGAATTCGATACATTTGCCAAAGAGCTTGAGAGTCAAGGGTTATCTAATTATCTGAAGCTGGCAAATGATACGTACAAAGCCTACAAAGAAAACAAGCAATAATATAGTTGATGTTGGCCAGATTACCTTTTCACACCGATATATAAGTGGAACGGTAATTTGTGCTAAAATGAATGAATACGGCTGATAGAAAGAGGTCTAGGCATGTCACTTAATCAAAAAATTAGAGGCTCGACCCGGGCATATTCATATAACCTGTTAAAAGAACGAATTCTTCATCTGGAACTTAAGCCAGGTACCAAGATTTCAGAGAAAGAGATTGCAGATGAACTGCAGGTGAGCAGAACACCCGTTAGAGAAGCATTCATGAAGCTTGCTGAAGAAGAACTGCTGGACATTATTCCCCAGAGTGGAACAATTGTCTCTCATATTAATCTGGAGCATGTGGAAGAAGGCAGGTTTATGCGGGAGAAGATGGAGAAGGAAATCGTGACTTTGGCTTGTGTTTCTTTTCCTGAAGAGTTCAGATTTCGACTTGAAACCAACATTGCAATGCAGGAAGTCTGTATAGGGAAAAACAATTTCTATCGACTTTTTGAACTGGATGAAGAGTTTCATCAGATTTTGTTCCAGGGCACGGGTAAGCTGAGAACATGGAAAATGTTGCAACAGCTGAATATTCCGTTTAATCGGTTGCGTTTATTACGTCTAGCGGAGGACTCCAACCTGGAGGTCATTATCTCCCAGCACAAAGAGATTTATCGTCTTATCACAGAGCGTCAGACCGAGCAAGCTGTTCAGGTGATGGAAGCTCATCTTAGACTAGTTGTTATTGAACAGGAATCGATAAAAGCGAAATACCCGCATTATTTTATATAATGCACCGATGTTGCATACTACTCTCCATATGCATATGCGAAAACCCCTGTTCAATTGAACAGGGGTTTTGGTTAAGCAAGTTGTAACACGAGATTGTTAGGCTTGTTTGATAAAAGTAGGATCAGGGTATGGATCTGCAATCCAGCCATCTTTTTCGATGAACAGACGTACAGCAATAATTTGTTTGTTCTCCATTAAAGTGAAGAAGTGCGGTGTATTCTCAGGTACCGAGATAACGTCTCCAGGAGACAGTTCTACATTAAAGTAGCCGACATCATCTGTAGCTTTGATAACAAAGATTCCTTTACCAGCGACAATCGCACGAATCTCATCTTCAGCGTGGGTGTGGATCTCTTCGAACTTGGCCAGCTTTTCTTCGATATCTGGTGTTTGTTCGGACAGCGTGATGACATCCCAGATCTGGTATCCGCGACGTGCAGCCAAATCTCTGATTTCATAATCGTAAGTTTCCAAAACCTCGGTTTTCTGTTCATCAGTTAATCCAAAGTTATTTTGCAGATCAGTGTTCAGTTTGGATGCGTCCCACTTCTCATATAATACTTCGTATTTGTTCAAGAAATTTCGAACATTTTCGTCACCAGTGATGCGTTCGTTCGTATTTCGGATAACAATTTCAGCCATGTTCTTTCCCTCTTTTCCACTTGGTTTAATTGAATTATATCGGATTGCTTTGTTTTTGTCGATTCTCAAATTCCGTTCATATTCGTGCAAACCCGCCATCTTTCGGGACCAAACCCGATCTTTCACATTAAGTTAGTTTCTGTTAAACTAAGATTTAACGTTTTGCGGGGGTGAAGATATTGGATAAGATTAGTCTACACGATGCATTAAAACAACGAATATTAATCCTCGACGGTGCAATGGGGACCATGATTCAACAAGTTGATTTGACTGGCGAAGATTTTGGCGGCGAAGATTTGGATGGATGTAATGAAATGTTAGTGCTTACTCGTCCAGAGCTGATCCAGCGCATTCATGAAGAATATCTGGAGGCCGGAGCCGATTTAATTGAAACCAATACATTTGGTGCTACATCCGTTGTGCTTGCTGAGTACGATATTCAGGATCGGGCACGTGAGATCAACCTGGAAGCAGCCAGAATTGCGAAAGCTGCGGTTGATCGTTTCTCTACACCGGAATCTCCACGTTATGTGGTAGGAGCGATGGGACCAACAACCAAAACACTGTCTGTAACTGGGGGCGTAACGTTCCAGGAACTTATCGACAGTTATTTGGAGCAAGCGCTTGCTTTAATAGAGGGAGGCGTTGATGCGCTACTACTCGAAACCTCACAGGATACCCTCAATGTAAAAGCAGGCAGCATTGGAATTCAGCAGGCCTTCGAACAGAGTGGTGTTACACTGCCCCTGATGATATCAGGAACGATCGAACCGATGGGAACGACCCTTGCGGGTCAGAACATCGAATCCTTTTATATATCCTTAGAACACCTTAACCCAATTTCGGTAGGACTAAACTGTGCTACGGGTCCAGAGTTCATGCGTGATCACATTCGCTCGCTTTCCGGAATGGCATCGGTTGCCGTTAGTTGTTATCCGAACGCGGGTCTTCCGGATGAGAATGGTAATTACCATGAGTCACCGGACTCGCTTGCTCAGAAGATTGGTGCTTTTGCCGAACAGGGCTGGTTGAATATTGCTGGTGGATGTTGCGGGACAACCCCTGCACATATTCGGGCGATGCGCGACAAACTTGCCCAGTACCCCCCAAGAGAAATGAACGGAACACATCCACCAGCATTGTCTGGTATAGAACCAATCTACATTGAACAGGACAATCGTCCATACATGGTTGGTGAGCGTACGAACGTGCTGGGATCACGTAAGTTCAAACGACTCATTGTAGAAGGCAAGTATGAAGAAGCTTCGGAAATTGCTCGTGCTCAAGTGAAAAATGGAGCGCACATTGTTGACGTGTGTGTACAAGATCCGGACCGTGAAGAGTCTGAAGACATGGTGAAGTTCCTTGAACTGGTTGTGAAAAAAGTTAAGGTTCCTCTCATGATCGATACGACAGATGCTTCAGTAATTGATCTGGCCCTCCAGTACTCACAAGGTAAGGCGATAATTAACTCCATTAACCTTGAGGATGGCGAAGAGAAATTTGAGCTGATTACGCCGTTGCTTCATAAATATGGTGGTGCGGTAGTTGTCGGAACGATTGACGAACGGGGTCAGGCGATTAGTCGGGAAGACAAGCTTGACGTAGCCAAGCGCTCTTACGATTTGCTGGTGAACAAATATGGTCTCAAACCAGAAGACCTGATTTTTGATACGTTGGTGTTCCCGGTAGGTACGGGGGATGAACAGTACATCGGTTCAGCCAAAGAAACAATTGAAGGTATAAGAGTGATTAAGGAAGCGATGCCAGAATGTCATACGATCCTCGGTATCAGTAACATTTCATTTGGGCTGCCTGAAGCAGGTCGTGAAGTGCTGAACTCCGTATTTTTGTATGAATGTACCAAAGCAGGTCTCGACTATGCGATCGTGAACACTGAGAAACTTGAGCGTTATGCATCCATTTCGGAAGAAGAACGTAGACTCTCGGAAGAGCTTTTATACAACACAAATGATGAAACACTCGCGGCGTTCGTAGCGGCGTTCCGTAACAAGAAGGTTGAGAAGAAGGAAAAAATCTCGAACCTTTCATTAGAAGAGCGTCTCGCTTCATATGTTGTGGAAGGAAGTAAAGAAGGATTGCTGCCAGATCTCGAACAGGCACTTGCCAAATACACAGCACTTCAAGTGATTAACGGTCCACTGATGCGGGGGATGGAGGAAGTAGGTCGTCTCTTTAACAACAATGAGTTGATTGTAGCTGAGGTGTTGCAGAGTGCGGAGGTTATGAAGGCTTCTGTAGCATATCTGGAGCAATTTATGGAGAAGAACGAGACTTCGGTTAAAGGCAAGATCATTCTGGCCACTGTTAAAGGCGATGTGCATGACATTGGGAAGAACCTAGTTGAGATCATCCTGTCCAATAACGGTTACCAGATCATTAATTTGGGTATAAAAGTACCACCAGAACGTATCATTGAGGCATACCGAGAAGAAAAAGTCGATGCGATCGGTCTCTCGGGTCTATTGGTGAAATCAGCGCAACAGATGATTCTTACCGCTCAGGATTTGCGAACAGCAGGTATTGATGTGCCTATTATGGTTGGCGGAGCGGCGCTAACACGTAAATTCACCAAAAATCGTATCCGTCCTGAATATAACGGAATGGTTGTATATGCAAAAGATGCGATGGACGGTCTGGATCTGGCGAATAAATTGATGAATCCCGTTGCACGTGAAGTGATGCAACTGGAGATGGAAGCAGAAAAAGAAGCTGATGCTTCAAGTGCTGTAGCTGTTCAGGCTCTTCCAGAGCTTACGCGAGTGGAGCGTTCGGATATTGCTGTAGATCATCCGGTTCTTGTACCGCCTGATCTGGAGCGGCATACGATGCGCAACTATCCGTTATCACATATCTTGCCATATGTGAACATGCAGATGTTGCTTGGACACCATCTGGGGTTGCGCGGTTCAGTAGAACAACTGCTTGCTTCAGGTGATAAGAAGGCTACCGATCTGAAAGCAGTCGTGGATGATATCATGCAAGAGGCTGTTCGTGACGGGATTATTCAGGCGCATGCCATGTATCGTTTCTTCCCGGCTCAGTCCAGTGGTAACAGCGTCATTATCTATGATCCAAAGGACACCAGCAATATTTTGCATACTTTTACGTTCCCACGTCAAAAAGTCGAGCCGTTCCTGTGCCTGTCCGACTTCCTGAAGCCTGTTGAATCCGGTCAGATGGATTACGTTGGTTTCATGGTTGTTACGGCCGGACACGGTGTACGTGAACTATCCACTGCGTGGAAAGATCAGGGGGATTACCTCCGCTCGCATGCTCTGCAATCCGTAGCGCTTGAAGTAGCAGAGGGATTAGCTGAACGTGTGCATCATATGATGAGAGATATATGGGGATTCCCGGATTCTGCCCAGATGACCATGAAGCAACGTCATGGTGCACGCTATCAAGGGATCAGGGTATCTTTTGGATATCCGGCTTGTCCGGATCTGGAAGACCAAGGGCCGCTGTTCAAGTTGCTGCAGCCTGAGGATATCGGTGTGGAATTGACGGAAGGTTTCATGATGGAACCCGAAGCTTCCGTATCAGCGATGGTATTCAGCCATCCGCAAGCTAAGTATTTTAATGTAGAGAAGGCATAAATTCAGTAGAGTGTCAGGCAAAGCCCTCCGCATTGTCGGAGGTTTTTTGCTGGCAACAGAAAGAGGTGCGATCCAGAATGGAACTATATTTCCTGGGAACTAACGCTGGTGTACCTACGCTTCAACGGAATGTAACTTCCATTGGGCTACGCATGTTGGATGAGCGCAGAGCTTTGTGGTTGTTTGACTGCGGGGAAGGAACGCAACACCAGATTTTAAGTTCTCCGCTTAAACTGAGCAAATTGGAGAAAATATTCATTACTCATCTGCATGGTGATCATGTATTTGGACTTCCAGGACTGCTTTCGAGCAGAGCCTATCAAGGTGGCACCACACCATTAACCGTATATGGTCCGCCAGGTACGGAACGAATGATCAGTACAACAATGGAGCTTAGCCAATCCCGGGTTAACTATGAGTTGAATATCGTGGAACATACGGGCGGCGTTCTGTTCGAGGATGACAGTTTTATCGTGGAAGCGGCTTTGCTTGAGCATCGGATTGACAGCTATGGATACCGGATTACGGAAAAAGATCGTCCAGGAAGCCTGGACCCAGCCAAACTGGCGGAATACGGTTTGAAACCAGGCCCATTGTTCGGCCGGCTCAAACGTGGAGAAACCATTACGCTGGATAACGGTGATTCGCTTCGTCCAGAAGATGTATTGGGAGCGCCAAAACGTGGTATGGTAATCACCATATTGGGTGATACACGTCCATGTGACAATGTACAGCCTCTTTCCATCAATGCAGATGTGCTTGTGCATGAAGCTACATTCATGCATGATCTGGCCGATACAGCGCATGAGTACTATCATAGTACTTCTAAACAAGCGGCAGAAGCGGCTAGAGCAGCCAATGTAGGGCAACTAATCATGACTCACTTCAGTTCACGCTATAAGGATGAGGATCAACTTCAGCCACTTTTGGAAGAGGCTCAGTCCGTATTCCCGAATACCAGACTTGCAAACGAACACCAGCTTATTCCTGTCGTGCATCGCAAGCAAGAATCTTAACCCTGATTGCGAACCAGTTCACGGTTAAACACGTCATATAAAGATCCGGGTAATTGCACGGGACTGAGGGAGAGGAACTCCCGCGGTCCCTTTTGCAATCTGGTCAGAAAGCGTGTAGGATGGGCAATATGAAGAGGGAAATGATTCAAATTATTTTCCGGGAAAGCGCAGGAAATGACAAGCTTGTACAGAAGACGCGCGAGTTAAACCGTCGGTGTTCGATCCGGTTCGACTTGTTGCGTGCATATGTCAGCAAGCCATTATTTTTTGCCTGAATACATAGGTTCGCGGTCAAGTTCGAGGTAAATGATTAAGGACATGAAATGTTAATGGAATAAAGAAAGGAAGTGCTGTGTGTGATTAAGGCCTATCTGATTGACTTGGATGGTACGCTCTATCATGGCAGACATCGTATCGAAGGAGCCGATCAGCTTATTCGAACACTGCAAGAGCTAGGAAAGCCGTATTTATTCGTAACAAATAATTCTTCCCGTACACCACAAGGTGTGGCAGATCATCTGAACGGGATGGGCATACCTGCCGACGCGTCTCAAGTATGCACTTCTGCAGTGGCAGCTGCTGAATATGTTGCTGAAGAGTCCCCAGGTGCAACAGTGGCATGTATCGGAGAAGCAGGATTGCTGCAAGCCATAGAAGAAGCAGGACTACAGCTGACGGAAGATGCACCAGAATATGTGATACAGGGGATTGATCGTGAATTTTCCTATCATAAACTGACCAAGGCGCTAAGGTGGATTAATGCGGGATCAAAATTCATCATGACCAACCCGGATCTGCAGCTTCCTTCCGATGACGGACTGACACCTGGGGCGGGGACTATTGGAGCAGCAATTGAAGCCGCGACCGGCGTTCATCCTACCGTCATCGGCAAGCCATCGAGTGTTATAATGAAGTCGGCCATTAGCCGGCTAAACCTGGCATCTCATGAAGTGGCAGTGATCGGAGATAATATGCGAACCGATATTGCAGCTGGAGTTGCAGCAGGGTGTGAGACGCTGTTGGTACTTACTGGTGTGACAACACGAGATAATATGGATGGACACATTCAAGCAGCGAAGGCTCGACCTGATCATGTGTTTGAAGATTTGCATAAATTGATGGAGTGGCTGTCGCAAGAGGCAGACCAAGCTTCCAAAAAGGGGTAATGTACGATGCCGGAACTACCGGAAATGGAAAATTACCGGACCTTGCTGTCCGAGAACATACTTGATCTACTGATTACAGGTGTTGTAATTAACCGCGATAAAACGATAAATACGGAGCCTGATCTGTTCATCAATGAACTTACAGGCAATCGCATCATATTTGTTGAGCGCCGAGCGAAGCATCTGATTTTCCACTTGGCTAATGGTAAACGTCTGGTGCTGCACCTCATGTTGGGCGGTATGATTTTCTGGGGCACGGAAGAAGAACGTCCTGATCGTTCCACACAAGTGGAAATCCAGTTTGGCGATCACATTTTATTCTTTATTGGACTGCGCTTGGGTTATTTACATCTGCTTACTTCGAAAGAAACCGAAGAGGCGATGTCTGATCTTGGACCTGAACCTTTGGATCGACGGATGAATGTGGAACGCTTTGCTTCTCTGTTGAAAGGTCGTCGGGGCACACTTAAGACAACGTTGGTAAACCAGCATATCATTGCAGGGATTGGCAACTGTTATTCGGATGAGATTGCCTTTGCTGCCGGTCTGAGACCAAGCTCCAAAACGCAGAACATTGCGACTTCACCAGAGCTGACGGAGCGCCTGTTCCATTCGATGCAGTCCGTGTTGCGTGAAGCAGCTTCTGAGGGTGGTTATATGGAAATGCCACTGATGCAAGGAGATACGAAGACAGGAAGTTTTGACGAGCAATGTCGGGTGTACGATCGGGAAGGCGAGACTTGTCCGCGCTGCGGGGGAACGATTGAACGAGTGGAAATTACGGGCAAGAAGGCATTCTTCTGTCCGAAATGCCAGCATGAGGCCTAACAGCGGAATCGGGGCACATGTCAGCACTAGAGGTGGATTTCTTCAGGCAGCCAAGAGAGCACATGCAATGGGGGCAACGGCATTTCAGTATTTTCCGAAGAACCCGCGTAGTCTTGGTCTGAAAAGTCTGGATCTCAAGGATGCTGAGCAGTGCAGGGATTGGTGTGAACAGCAGGGACTTGCTTCGATTGCACATTCACCCTATCCCACGAATCCGGCGTTGGGTATGACCCGTGGAGAGGCGGGGTTTCATGCTACAATAGCTTCTATTCGCAATGATCTTGAAATTTCGAATGCTTGCGGTTCTGTTGGGACGGTGGTCCATTTTGGACATATCAAAACAAACGATCCGCTGGAGGGTTATCAGAACCTCATTCATTGTCTGGATACCGCCTTGGAGAATTGGAATGGACATTCAAAGGTACTGATTGAAAATCAGGCAGGTGATCATGGCCCGATGGGCACGACAATGGAAGAAATGATACAGATTCGCAAATTGAGCCGATATCCGGAACATATTGCTTTTTGTTTTGACACATGCCATGCTTTTGCTTCAGGTTTGTGGGCGTCAGGCAACGAAGCGGTGATGCTCGATAAGGGCAGGATGCTCGGATACTGGGAAAATGTTGCTGCTGTACATTTCAATGATTCCAAATATGCGTCTGGTTCATGTAAGGATAGACATGCGAGAATCGGACAGGGTTATATCGGAAATGAATCGATGAAAGCATTGTTAAATGCGCCTGAGTTCCAAAATGCGGTTGTTGTGCTAGAGACAGAAACGGGCGAAGATGGAACGCACCATGATGATATAGCGCTCATGCGTTCCTGGCTATAATGGGGAGAGGAGCGATTGTATGCATGTTTTTCTGGATGACTATCGGGCGTGTCCGAAAGGATTTGTTCTGGCAACAAATGCAGAAGAGTGCCTGATGCTGCTAAGAGAAGGTGACGTGGACATTTTGTCTCTGGATTATGAGCTTGGTCCGGATTCGCCTAACGGCGGTGAGGTCGCGGCATCCATTGTACGAGAAGGTTTATTTCCGCGCGAGATCTATTTGCATACGTCCAGTATGTTTGGGAAACGCCAGATGTACGAGATGTTATATAGCAATAAACCGGATTCGGTAACCATTCATAATGGGCCAATGACGGGTGAGGTCATGCTGCGTGTTGCTGCGGGAGAAGAAATTTAATGAAGCCAATTACATCCAAAATGTTAATGCGCAGTGTATGGGAAGGCATGCCACAGGCTGTATTTATATATACCCCTTTATGTGGGACATGTGCGGCAGCACGGCGTATGTTAGATGTCGTTGAGCACATGCTGCCAGAAGGTATTTTATCCGAAATGAACATTCATGACATTCCTGAACTTGTACAACAATTTCAAATTTCAAGCGTACCAGCAGTGATGCTGTTTGACGGCCAGTTAGATGTTCCAAAAATGGTTTATCGGATGAGCTCTGTGGAGCATTTGCTCTCGGAGATCCGAAAGGCGGTGCTGAAATGAGTATAATCTCGATGGAACATGTCTCACTTAGACGAGAAGAGAATCAAATCTTGGATGACGTACATTTGCGTATCGAACAAGGCGAACATTGGGTTATTCTGGGCCGGAATGGTTCTGGAAAAACAACGTTACTCGAAATGATGAACGGATATATGTTTCCAAGCCAGGGACGTATTGAAGTACTCGGTAATTTGTATGGACAATGTGACGTCAGGGAAGTACGTAAGGAAATCGGTTATATCAGCCAAACGTTGATTGAGAAACTCACACCCAGAGATCCGGTATGGGAGGTCGTCGCTACAGGAGCTTATGCTTTTTTGCGTTTTTATCAGACAATTCCTGATGAAGTAAAAGCAAAGGCAATGAGTTTGTTAGGTGACATGGGTTTTGCCAATCTGGCTAACAACGCGCTGGGAACGTTATCCCAAGGGGAGCGTAAAAAAGTCATGCTTGCTCGTTCGTTAATGGCTGAGCCAAAATTGCTGATTATGGACGAGCCTTGTGCCGGGCTGGATTTATATGAACGTGAGAAAATGCTGGCTGAGATTGATCGTCTGCGCCAGCGTAACATTACAGTTGTGTATGTAACACATCATGTTGAAGAGATCGTACCTTTATTCACGCATGTGGCCTTGATCCGCGATGGACGTATTGCGGCAGCTGGCCCCAAACATGAAGTTTTGACACAAGATACAATTAAGCATACGTACGATGTTCCGGTCGATATCCAGTGGGATAATGGTCGTCCGTGGATACGCGTACGTTCTGGAGGGTAACACAATTTGAGTACACAATCGTCTTGGGAAGAAGGCAACTTCTCCCGTTTTATCTGCACAGCCAATCATGGCTTTGCCCCTTATGCTCAGGAAGAGTTGCGCCGTACGTTTGGTGCGGTGAAGAGCACGGTACTCGTACCAGGAGAAATATTGCTTGCGGGTCTGCCTGTAGCGGAGGAAGAAGTTGCAGATAAGCTGTGGGCAGAGTATCCAACGTTTTTACGTCATATTCAACCTGTTCAGTTTCAGGAGAATACAGAAGATTCGGAGCAGTCTATTGAGAAATTGATTGCATTTGTGTTGAATCATAAGGAATTGACTGGTGCCTCTGTCGTGTTGCAGGTACGGAAGACAGAAGGGGCGTTTTGGCAAGAAAATGCAGCCTCATTGAAGCAACTGCTGACTGAAAAGCTGGATGAGCTAGGTTGTGAATGGGTTGTACGTGATGCTGAATATGTCATTTCCGTATTTGCTGCGAATGATATGTTGTATGCTGGTATATCCAGACCTGAACAGAATCTGTCAGACTGGAGCGGGGGCGCCGTACGTTTTCAAAAAGAAGAAGGACAGATCTCGCGGGCAAAGTTCAAATTGCTTGAAGCCGAGCAAACGTTTGGCATCGACTTTACTTCATTCCATAAGGCACTTGATATCGGCGCTGCACCAGGTGGATGGACCTCGTTCCTGCTTGAGCGCGGGCTTGAAGTAACGGCGGTAGATCCGGCGAAGATGGATGCGACCCTGCTGGCATCACCCAAACTGACTTTCTTGAAAAAGAATGCAGGGGATGTTCGTTTCCGCGAAGGAGAATTCGATCTGCTCGTATGTGATATGAGTTGGAGTCCGAAGCTGATGAGCCGACTTGTATCAGACCTTCTATATAGTCTGCAACCCGGGGGGACAGCGATTGTTACGGTGAAGTTATTGCATAAAAAACCGCTCGCGCTCATTAAAGACGTCATTGAAACGTTTGAGCGTTCACGGATGCAGATTCAATGTTCCAAGCAGTTGTTCCATAACCGGGAAGAGATTACACTCTATATGGTCAAATATTAAGAAATTGATTCGATTAAGCTCATTAAATTTTGTGCTTTACAATCTATTCCTGTCTGTACTATAATGATACCAATATTAACCATAACAAACCTGAGGGAAAGCATCCCGAAGTGAACGAAACCGGATATCCGGTCTGTTCTTCTTCGGTGAGGCTTTCCCTTTTTTGTTGTGTATTAAAGGAGGAATTGGTATGAGACATCCGGCCAGGCTGGAACGCGGAAGCCTGCTGGGAGGTAGATATCGTATCGTATCCATTCTGGGAACAGGCGGAATGAGCCATGTATACGAGGCGGAGGATCTGAAGTTGCCGGGCAAGTTATGGGCAATTAAAGAAAGCGTAACGATTATGCCATATGAAGGCAGTATGGAGACGGAAGCCGCTCTTCTGACATCTCTTCGTCATCCAAGATTGCCGCAAATCGTTGATTTTTTTGTTCCGGATGAAGACGGGTACACATACTTGGTGATGGAATACATCGACGGGTTAACGCTCAGTGAGTATTTCAAGCAGTGTCGTGGGAAGATCCCAATGGAGCAGTTGACGGAGCTTGTACTTCAATTGCTGGATGTGTTGAGTTATTTGCATAATCTGAATCCACCTGTGATCTATAGGGATCTGAAACCATCAAACATCATGATCACGCCGGAACATGAAGTAAGATTAATTGATTTTGGCATCGCCAGAAGTTACAAACCGCAAAGTGCTGAAGATACCGTTAAGTTGGGAACAGCTGGTTTTGCCGCTCCAGAACAATATGGCTCGGGTCAGACCGATGCGCGTTCAGATCTATATGGACTCGGAGCATTGCTCCTGTATCTTATGACAAGTGGGGCCTATACGGAATGGATTCAGGGTGTGGAAAGCTCTATCCGGAGTGATGTTCCGCGGACATACATCCCTGTGGCGAGAAGACTGTTAAGGTATAATGCCGAAGAGCGATTCCAATCTGCTGATGAGGTAAGGAAGGAACTGCTCCGAATACCCGGCGGAACAATGCCCGGTGGAGATACAACGATGACCTTGAATGGGGGAACAAGAGTTATTGCCCTGACTGGTGCTTCATCTGGTGTAGGGGTTACCCACACGGCTATAGCTATCAGTCATTATCTCGAAAGGCAAAACTTCAAAGTAGCTGTGATTGAAATGTCACCTCGCTCTCAATCCTTTGCAAGGATTCAACAAATCGCTCAAGCGGGTAAACCGGTGCCAGCAGGCAGACAGTTTGCAGTGGATGGTGTGCATTATTGGAAACAATCCGGGCGAGCGGATATTTTGTCTTTGCTTGGGGGGAGTTATCAATTCATCGTGATGGATCTTGGTAGTGGTCAGGACCAGAACCGGCTGGAAGAATTCCTGCGTGCAGATCTGCCGATTGTGATAGGCTCAGGTGCCGAATGGAGACAGGCGGAGATTGGCGCTTTTGTTCGATCACATCATCGGTATCCACGAGAGAAATGGATATATTGTCTGCCCTTGGCAGCAAGTGAAGCTGTTCAGCGCATTCGTAAAGTTCTGGATACATCGAGTGTATATAGTCTGCCGTTACATATCGACCCTTTTGACAAGGACGCACAGACGGATAGAGTGTTTTCACATATTTTAATGCATATGATGGCACAACACCCCAAGAAACGTTCGTTCTTTTCACGAAGGAAAGTGCATGATTAGAAGAGATTACGAAAGGAGAGCCTCTTTTGTCTAAATTAAGAAAACAAAGCCGTCAACTGATCTATGCCGGACTTATCGGAGCAGGAGCCGTAGGGTTGGTGTTCGGAGGATATGTTATTTACAATGTCAAAACGATGGGGGATGTCAGGTCAGCTGTAGAAGCCCGTTATTTATCGGCATATGAGGAAAAGGAAGCTGAATTAAAGCAACAATGGGATTCGGGAGCACAAGGATGGGTTACGATTCGGGATATTGAAGCAGGTGAACCGATATTACCGGAGGATCTGAAGCTCATTGCTGTTCCGGATGCACAAGCACCGCGAAACCTCTGGTCCAGTACCAAGCAGATGGAAGGCCAAGTGGCCAAAATAGAGTTGAAAAAAGGAACAGCCATTACCACCGAGATGGTGTATGAGGATGTACCGGCTCCGCCTGATTTAAGAAATCGAGAGCTGCAAGTTGTATTACTGCCGTCCTCACTCGTTAAGGGAGATATTATTGATGTTCGTATCCAATTCCCTACAGGACAGGACTATGTTCTCTTATCGAAGAAAAAAGTGGAACGACTCAATGCAGCTACCTTATGGATTACGATGACGGAGGAAGAGATTCTGTCACTCTCAAGTGCAATTGTAGATGCCTATTTACATAAAGCTTCAATCTATGCCTTAACCTATGTAGAACCACAGTTTCAGACACCTGCAATCGCGACGTATCCTGCCAATTCAGAAGTGTTAAAACTGCTGGAGAGTGATCCGAATATTGTTCGACGAGCCGAACAGGAATTATCCAGACAGGTGCGAAGTTCGCTTGAAAGTTCACTGGCCGCCTCCATGACAGCACCGTCAAAAGGGGTTGAACAGGATGTGGCACAATCCTCAGTTACATATAACAGTCGTCCATCATCAAATAATCCGGCAACGTCGGATGGAGTGATGTGGAATGATGGTTCAGGTAACGGAGCAGGAGCTAATGCTGGAAGTGTAAATGATCCTGCTGAAGCTTTACAAACAGAACAGCAGAGCTTGTTAACGGGTGGAGAATAGAGCGAAATCCGAGGTTTACTTTAGGATAATTCAGATAACAAGGGGTTTAAGAAAAAGAAAGGAGTTGTAACATCTATGCATACATGGATCTTTGCGGGTTTATGTGAGAAGAATGATCTGATGTTATATCTTTGCAAGATATTGGCTTCAACAGGCAACAAGGTCTTACTCGTAGATGGAACCTTACAACAGAAGTATGGGTACGGTGTTGGTGACAGTCAACAGTCTTTGCGAATTGCGGAATTTGAGGGATTTGATATCGCTTGTCATTTTGTCACTTCAGCAGCTGTAGAGAATCATCTTGAAGTAAATGGAGAGCGATTGGACAGTTATGACTATGTGTTATATGACATGGAGACCTCGCATTTTGCATCCCGTAATCTCTGGCTGAATGCCGATGTAAGAGTCTGGGTGAGTGATTATGAGCGTTACAATCTGGAACGTGGTAAGGGCTGGTTGAAGCGGTTGCTTGAAGAACAGTCATTACCTGGTGAGCTGCCATTTCAGCGGCTCTTAATTAACGGGGTTGACTGCAAGCTTGAAGCTCGTTATCTGTGGGCGTATCTGGAGGGCAGTCCGTTTGTGTGGACAGGAGAATCTTTAGTTCTTCCGTGGGATGAGTTAACAGCGGCGGTTAAGCTTGAGAATGAGCATCATCGCCGAGTTCATCTTGGACCTTTGTCACGAAATTACAAAAAATCGTTGTGTCGCGTGGTCGAGCAGTTAACAGGTTGGGAAAGTGTTCGCAGTCGTCGTGCGATGAAAGAAGCAGAGAGGATGAGAGCATGAGCACCATTACCTTTTGGAGCCCTTTTGCAGGAACAGGTTGTACTTCAAGCACATTAATTAGTGCTTATGCGATGGCACTCCACTACAAGACAAGAGTGTTACTTGTTAATGCAGGCGTTGCAGGAACTGGCACAGAAGCTGCTCTACCGTCCAAAGATACGGATTCAGCGGATTTAATGTTCTCCTTCGAAGAGGGTGGCTGGGATGCGATTGAACGGCTGCATTCGAGCGGAAGTCTGAATAAGCACAATCTCAGGGATTATACCAAGCCACTTCTGAAAGAAAGACTTGATTTCCTAACCGGAAGAATGGATGAGATGGAACGTTCCCCGCAGGAACATGGTGAGACTGTGAAAAAGCTGCTGAATGTAGCTAACGAGTATTATGATCTGGTTCTTCTGGATGCGGATCATGCTGGTGTGGATTCACAGCTCAAGCTGCAACAGGCGGACTATGTTGTAATTAATCTCGATCAAAATATGCGAAATCTGGAGTTGTTCTTTGAAGAGATCCTGCCAGAACGAATGAACAATATGAATATACATGTTGTAATTAACAAATACGATTCGCATGCCCGTGCAACGCTTTCCAATATTCGGCGCCAGTTCAGATACAAAGGCACGATATCTGCGATACCGTACACAACCGGATACCTGGATGCAATGAATCGGCGAGATGTCGCCAGGTACTTGCAGTTGGAAAGTTTGACTGAGGATAAGGATATTCGTAAAGGGAGCTTTGCTGCAAGCATGAGCGAACTCGCTCGCCTGATTATGGACGGTGCAGGTATGCGCACAGTTCTGAAGAGGCTGGAAAGGGGAGCCTGAACCTCCGATGCTCTGGAATACCATATGGATAAGTTTAATTTTGATTCTGTGCCTGACTTATATCTGGTTCAAGTATAAAACGTTTCTTCGTGAAAAGAATGCTCGTGTTCCTGAACAGGAATCATTCACGATTGACATGTTGATTGAGAAGGTGAAGAACTCACTTCATGAGCTTAGTCATAGTCAGCTCGCGGATGCGGGTCTGCATGAAGAAGAATATCGTCGAAGAATTAATCAACGTGCCGAGATGAGAAAAGCACTGAAGGGCTGTGTCTCAGGCAGTGTCAGCGACAAAACGTATGTCAAAAATCTGATAGGGGATCTGCTGACCCGAAGCATAGGGCTGAACAAGTCAAATGTAGATGAAGTTATTTTGTTTGCAGAACCAGATTTGTTGACGATCCAGGACCGATTCGAAATTGTGTTTTATCTGTACCGACAGCAATTCGGTGTGGATGCAATCTCCCGCATGATTGATACCTACGATCTGGGAAGGCTGCGAATGGAGGAAGGTACGGACGATGGAGGAAGTTATTATATTTCTGAGGAGGATATTCAGTATGTGTTCGAGTGCGAATATCGAGAGCTTGGATTCAGAGAAAAGACGGATATTATCGTGCAACGTATCTATCAACATTATAAAGGGTTCTCGGTTGTTGATGAGATAAGGGACCAACGGATTGACGGCGTTAGTGGTGGTGTCAGCGGTATGCTTGATGCTGTTCATAATACGGGACTTCGAAAACCGGCATCATGGAATGATTTGCTGGATCAAGGACTGGAGGATGATGCACATGAAGAACCGCTTAGCGGCATGGAAAGTGTCTGGATTTTTTATAAAGGTAAGTCCATTCATCTATCCTTTCTGTCGTTCGGAAGCATCCGTGAACTGAAAAGGGTATGCCAGAATATATACAAATACAATTATCCCGGACAGCTGTCGGAAGCAAGTGGATACAAGGTGAACGAGATGAAAGACGGCTCCCGTGTCGTTGTTGTTCGTCCTCCTTTTGCAGAATCGTGGGCATTCTTCGTCCGGAAGTTCGATATTCCGAATGCTTCACTTGAACAATTGATTACGGGTAACAACGCAGATCTGCCAATAACCCTGCTTCAATACCTGATGAAAGGAAGCCGGATTACAGCTGTAACCGGTGCACAGGGTTCTGGTAAAACAACGTTGCTTATGGCTATGGTCAAACACATCTATGCATCGTACACCCTTCGGGTGCAGGAGATGGCGTTTGAACTTCAATTAAGACGGATTTATAGCCGACGTAATATTTTGAGTTTCCGAGAGACTGAACACATCTCAGGTCAACAAGGGCTTGATTTGCAGAAAAAAACGGATGGTACCGTCAATATTCTTGGTGAGGTAGCGAGTGATGAAGTGGCCGCATGGATGATTCAAATGTCTCAGGTAGCCAGTCTGTTCACCCTGTTTACCCACCATGCCAAAACGTTTCGTGATCTGGTCTTCTCCCTCCGTAATTCCTTGCTCAAGACAGGTATGTTCCAGCATGAGCATATTGCTGAGGAGCAGGTTGTGAGTGTCATCAATTTCGATGTTCATATGAAGAAAGATGCTGAGGGACGAAGATATATCGAACGGATTACGGAATGTCTTCCTCGTGCGAATCAAGGTGACAGCGTGGAAGAGAGGGCAGGTTTTACATTTCGTAATGTTGTGGAGTACAGAGATGGAGCGTATGTTGCAACAGCACCAATCTCCTCTGGATGCATGATGGATATGCGAGAACAGATGACATTACAGGATGCTGAGAAGTTTGAACAGTTTATGAAGCAACACTGGGGTGATCAGTATGACAATTAAATGGATTCTGCTCCTCGTATTAAGTATTTGTGCAGGAGGTTTGCTGATCACACTTCTGGTTTTAAGTATGTTACGTCACAGAGGAGGTGGTTCAGCAATTCAATCCGGCGTGATTTTTGCTCCTAGCGGGAAGGGATTCAAGGGATTGGGATCAATCTTGTTGCAGTCCTATCGTCTTGGAATGAAAGTGCCACTGCTATCAGCTTATATTCTACAGGTTCAGAAACGTATTTCATTCCGCCATGTTGGGGATGAGCCTTCACTTCGCAGACTGACGATGACAGTGGTTCTGATTATTCTTGGAGGTTATGGAGGCATAAGTGTCATTCTGTTTTTACTACAGCCGGGTATCGCTTTTGTAATACTTTCTGTACTCTGTGCTGTGGTGCTAAACAGTCTGGTATTAGATATGTGCCTCAGTCGTATGGAGAAAAGGTTGCTGGTGCAGATGTTGGATATCTTCGCAGATGTAAGGCATCGGTATCATCAGCATGGCATGGTTGAGGAAGCGCTCTATGAAGCCGCTGAAGCAGGTACAGGAGAAGCGGCAGAACAGGTAAGACTGATCTACGAAGCTCTGACTTCTCCAGATCCAAATGAAGCACTTGAGCGTTATTATGAAGTGGCTCCCAACCGTTTTCTCAAAGGATTCGCTGGCGTTTCCTATATGGTCATGGAGTTTGGGGATAAGGACAGGGCACAAGGCTCTATTTATCTCAAAGGACTTGGTAACCTAACTCAGGAGATTCATTTGGAGATTTTGCGGCGTGATAAATTGGATTACCTGCTCAAAGGACTTAATATCATCGCGCTCGCTCCGGTATTATTCACCGCTCCGATCGAACGCTGGGCCAGAGTCAGTTTCCCAACGATGGATGAATTTTATCGCAGCAAAGTCGGTTTTGTTACCAAAATATCGATCTATGTCATCATTATCCTTGCTTATTTGCTTTTGCAAAGGCTCCAGCAATACGATGAGACCCGTTACCGGTCAGGGCATAAGCATTCATGGTTGGATCAGTTTCTGTACAGGCAAACCTTCATACGGAAATTGGCAATGTTGTTTGCAGCAAAACCTGGCAGTGCACAGTACAGTCAAACGATACGGCTCATGAGGGAGAGCAGCTCAGAGTTGAAATTTGAATGGCTTGCCATTCGACGAGTGATGTTATTCGCAGGTTGTTTGGTCCTTACAATGGGTTGCATCTTGTTGTTGCACCAGGTTGAACGTAACCACATCTTGCATGATCCGATCCGGGATGATCGAATGTTTGGTGCAATGGCTGAAGCGGATCTCAGGAAAGCTGAGGAAAAAACAGCATTAGATCAATCCGTACTGAAAAGTGTAGAAATGAACCGAGGAGCTACATACGAAGAAGTCTCCAAAGCGTTACAGCAGTTATCTCCCGTTCAGTTGGACCATGATACTCAGGCTGAGACGATCGCGCGCATTATGCAGAAATTTGAGGTGTATAACAAGCAGTATGTACGCTGGTGGGAAATGATTATAGCCATTCTCATGGGTGCAGCAGGGTACTACATGCCCGTATGGCTCATGATATTTCAGCGGAAAATGCGAAGGTTGGATATGCGACATGAAATCTATCAATTCCAGACAGTGATATCCATTTTGCGTGAGATGGACCGAATGTCAGTCGAGGAGATATTGGAATGGCTTAATCGATTTGCCGTCATTTTCAAGCGCCCGTTGCAAAAATGTTTGTTGCATTTTGAACATGGACCAGAGCTTGCACTTGAGCAATTAAAGGAAGAGGCGGGCTTGCCCGAGTTCCAGCGACTGGTTGATAAATTGCAGCTTGCCCTTGGCAAAATCTCAATACGTGAAGCCTTCGATGATCTCGAGAGCATGATGGCATTTTATTTTGAACAACGCAAGCAGGAGTACAGCAAAATGATAGATGTCAAAGCATCTTGGGGGAGAACCATTGGATTTACACCTATGTACGCCCTTATCTTTTTGTATCTGGTTATTCCATTGGTTGGTATGAGTTTCTTGCAGATGAGCATTTATTATGAGCAAATTCAGAAACTGTAGCACAATTCATCTGTGTGAAAGTCTGAAATAGTTCAATAACTTATAACTTGGGAGGATTTATTATGAACAATGCATCAAGCGCTTTAAAGGTGGCAGCAGGGATATTTTTAACAATCGCTTTGATCACAATTGTAGTTCTGTTGTTTATTTCAGCTCAGGAGGCAACCAAGACGGCCCAGAACAATTTTGCTGATATCCAAACCGAGTTGTCCCAGGCTGCATTTACAGTATATGACGGAACAACTATCAGTGGATCACAGGTAACCAATGCGCTGCGTAAATATGCGGACAAGGATCAGTTCGGTATTCAAGTCATTACAGGTAAAAATAAAGCGGGTCAATGGTACGGTAATCAATTGAATATTTCACAGGATCTCAATAATGCGGACTACGGCTCGGTTATTGCGCCTGACGATAAAGTGGGGATTATTAACCAGACCATGAGTGAAAAAGACAATCAATATGTCAATCCAAGTGGTAAATTCAAAGCCATTATCGTAAAAGACCGATCCAACGTGGTAAGAGGGCTGATCTTCCAGCAATCCTGACAGGAGTTGGTTTAACATGTCCCGGAATACCCAGCATCTCATGTTGTTTTGTACGGCGGTTGTCCTGTTTGTGACAGCCTGCCTGTATGGGCAACATAATGTTAAGATTTTATCAGCGGTCTTAAACGACAGAGTTCAGACAAAAGCAGGCATGGAAGGCCGGCTGACAACAACACTGCATACCACCAATCCGTATCAGTATAGTGGTGCGGAAGTGTTGCATACCGTAAGACAGATGACAGGCACAGGCATTCCTGTAGAGGTAGATGGAACTTCGTATGTGATCGATCCACTTGTCAGCAAAACAGCGACTATTCCTGTCCAGCTCGATGCCACCTACAGTCCGGAGTTTATACGAAATGAAACTGGAGAACTGCTCAAGATT
This sequence comes from Paenibacillus sp. FSL L8-0435, assembly GCF_037965655.1. Classification (NCBI taxonomy): domain Bacteria; kingdom Bacillati; phylum Bacillota; class Bacilli; order Caryophanales; family Paenibacillaceae; genus Paenibacillus; species Paenibacillus sp. FSL L8-0435. The sequence goes on along the minus strand of NZ_CP150185.1, from coordinate 4,019,561 downwards.
GTTTTTTGGAAGGAGGCCAGTGTGAATTGATTAATGCCGCATCCAAGCTGCTTGCCGTATTGCTCGCAGTCCTTTTGCTCTATGTGTACCCAGCTGCTGAAACAGCTGATCGGCAGGATGATATAGCACGTATGACGGCTGTTCAGAATGTAACACGTTTTGTTGATGCTGTCCGAACGAAAGGGTATATTTCACCTCGAATGTTGGCTGAGTTTGAGGAGCAACTGGCCCAGACGGGCAATCTGTATGAGGTGTCGATGGAACATTTGCATAAGAAATATGTACCTCACTATACAGACCCGATGGACCGTAACAGTTTTACCGGAACTTACGAGGTAGTTCAGGATGGATATTATGCAGCTCAGATTCGAGAGCGACTATTCCCATCCTCAGGTGTGATACCGGTTGATGATCCTGGCCGAAGATATACGTTGACCACAGGGGATTTTTTCACCGTGACGCTCCAAAATACAAATCGTACACCTTCCATGCTCATTCGTGAATGGTTGAGTGGTACGGCTCAGGCTTCAGCGGTATTTGTAACATACGGAGGTATGGTTCTCAATGAAGATTACGTGTGACTTGTTCCGCTATAACCGAACAATTCGGGAAAAGCGGGGACTTAACTAAATAAGTCCAACTTTGCGACCGAGAATTGGAAAGAGGGAACCATGTATCCTGAAACAATTCCGTTAATCTCCTGCGTGCGTGACACGGACAGCGTGTCGGGTATGAAGCACAGGTGAAGTCGGCAGAAGGGAAGCTGGAGCCACTCTATTGAGAAGGTATGCTAACTGATATGCCGGATGGCTGAAAAGCGGACTATGGTGAGAATGGTTGTAAAAAACCTGACGAACCTCCGAATGTACGGGTCTAAATTCATAACATATGGAAACATATGTACTGACAGAAGTCAGGGTGGATAGCGTAGAGTACGATTGTAGTCTAGGAAACACGCTATATCGAACAATGGCGATATCAAGTCCACAGGCTCAAAGGAGGCACCTAAGGTCTAGCAAGCATAGCTAGGTCACAAGGTACAAGGAAAGCAAGGAACGTCGATTTACAGGACTGTCATCCTAGACGTCTACTATAAGGCAGAAATTTGCTGAAATGTACTAATCCTTGTGAGAGTAGAGGCACGACCAATGAAGTGGCTGTAATGGCTACGGAGGAACAGCCTCAAGTCTTTTTAGATAATAAACAATTTTTCCGAAAAGTGAATTGCACCGATCAGGTAGGAACGTGGGGAATCACCGTAAGGAGGTGAAGCCACAGTGCAAACTCTTCGATACTGGGACTACTACGACATGACGAGTACTTTTACTGATTTACACGAAAAAGCACTAGGAAGAAAAAAGTTCGATAATTTATACGGGCTAATAAACTCACATCAGAACATCCTCCTAGCTTTTCGAACAATTAAATCAAACAAAGGCTCACTTACACCAGGAACAGATGGCAAAACCATAGAGAATATAAAGACACTAACAGAAGAAGAGATTGTGAGCCACGTAAGAAACAAGCTTTTGAATTATCAACCCAAAAAGGTTAGGCGAGTCCTTATACCAAAACCTAATGGAAAGAAAAGACCGTTAGGCATTCCATGCATAGTTGACAGAATCATTCAGCAATGTTTTAAACAAATTATTGAACCAATTGCGGAAGCTTACTTCTATAAACATAGTTACGGGTTTAGACCGGTAAGATCAACACACAACGCTCTAGCGAGAGTACAACATCTTATAAACACAACCAATCTCCATTATGTCGTTGATGTTGATATTCAAGGATTCTTCGATAATGTGAACCACACATTGCTTTTGAAACAACTATGGAATATGGGTATTAGGGATAAAAGAGTACTTCGAATCATCAGCAAAATGCTTAAAGCTGAAATTGAAGATGAAGGGATACCGTTGAAAGGCACACCACAAGGTGGAATCTTATCTCCTCTCCTGTCAAATGTAGTATTAAATGACTTGGATCAGTGGGTTGCAGGACAATGGACAAACTTCGAAACTCAATACGCCTATGCAGGAGACTATCACAGGATCAGAGCACTCAAGAAAACCAATCTTAAAGAAGGATATATTGTGCGATACGCCGATGATTTTAAAATTCTTTGTCGGGATTGGAAATCAGCTCAGAAGTGGTATCACGCTGTAAGACTCTATCTTAGAGACCGCCTTAAACTAGACATCTCACCCGAAAAATCACAGATTGTAAACCTCAGGAAACGTAAATCTGATTTCCTGGGATTCACAATATGGGCTGAGAAAAAAGGAAAAAGAAGAGTCGCCTATACGGGTATAAATGAAAAGAAGAGAGCAGAAATCAAGAAGCAAGCAAGAGAGCGCATTAAGAATCTGCACAAAGCACCAATTACTCAAAACGCTCTTCTCTTCAATAGCTTTGTACTTGGTTTACACAATTACTTTTCACGTGCAACACATGTTAGTGTAGAGTTCTCACGACTTGCCTTTGATCTGAAAGCATTCACATACAATCGTCTCAAAGTTATTGGTAAATACCAATATCCTGATAATGCCCCGCCAACCTTCAAGAAGTTCTACAGGAACAGATATAGAACCTTTAAGGTCGCAGGTGTATATCTCTTTCCGTTCAGAGATGTAAAAACGGTTAACAACCTATGCTTTCAGCAGACGTTAAATCCGTATACATCAGAAGGAAGAAAGAGACTTCATAGGGATTTAAAGACGGATATTAGATATGAACTAATTAAACTAATGCAGTCAAACATACCAAACCGTAGCATTGAATACCTGGATAACAGACTGAGTAGATATAGTATGCAGGGTGGCAAATGCGAGATATCTGGCATTTTACTAACTGCTGATTACGTGCATTGCCATCATCTTTTGCCAATCCATTTAGGTGGGACAGACGATTTTAGCAATCTACGTATTCTACACAAAGATATCCATAAACTTGTTCATGCTACAAAATCAGAGACGATTGTCAAACTCATGTCGCCGTTTGGATTTTCAGACTCTACGATTCAGAAAATCAACCTGTACCGAAAAATGAGTAACTTGGAACCTATTGTAATAAAAATCTAAAAAGATGGAGCGCCGTGTGCGATGAAAGTCGCACGCACGGTGTGGAGAAGGGGAAAAGGCGGTGATTATATCAAATCCTTACCTATTTCTATTGAGCTGTCCATTGTATTCGTGCTGATCTTCTTCCCGCTCTTCTGGATCATCTCACTCCATACCCAAGATGCCGAAGAGGCTCAATATCTTGGTCAACGATACAGATCTGCACTTCAAACCGCAGTTATGGATGCAGGTGCGGTGATGCATCAGAATGAGAAACAAAATGATGAAGCAGGTTATGATTCAACCAAGTTTGTTAAAGCGGACAAGGAGCTCGCCTTGTTGACATTTACGCAGACGATGGCTTTGAATATGGGGATTCAGAATGATCCCGTTGCTATTCGAAACATGTTTAATTACATTCCTGCCGTGGTTATTCTGGATTATGATGGCTATTATATGTTGTCCACAGAAACAGAGATGACGGGTAACCTTGAAGGTTCTTTCAGGCAAGTATGGAGCCCCAAGAAACCTTATACATATTCAGATTCTAATGGTAACAGTATTAACTTTACACTGGACGACTACGTATATGCCTATGACGCAAACGCAGGGAAATGGATTGAGGGATTTCAAAAAGAACTGGCTTCAACCACACAGATTCCTTTACTTCAGAATACCAGCGTATTTGAGCAAGTTAGACAAAGCCAGATTGTGACTGCTGTGCAGGATGATCTGGCTGATGTGATTAACCGCCATAATGAGTTTGCCAGAAAGAACGGTATTTCCTATACGTTTACGATGCCCCTGATTGCGCAGGAAGATTGGTACAACTCCATTAACGATACAGGGATTATGGCCTTTATCCAAGGTATAGGTGTGGGTGACCAGAAAATCAACAATTACGCAATTGGTGGAGGCAGACTTGTGAAGAAAACGGCCATCGTAGGTGGGGTAGATCCTTTAACGGGTATCAAGTACTACTATCCCTCCACATGTGGTAATGGATACCGTGCTGAAGAGGTATTCACAGACGCAAGACAAGCAGCTGCACAAGGCTATTTCGAATATAAATGCTCTAATCGGTAGGGAGCCTGTATGACAAAATCATGGAAGAGGTTCCTGAGCTGTTTACATTACTTTCAGAAAAGACGGGACTTGTGCTAGAATAGGGTTTCGGAACAATCACAAAAGTAATGTCTAATAGATAGGAGCTACCTCATCTTATGAGTTTATTGTCAGTAGAGAACGTGAGTCACAATTTTGGAGATCGCACGTTATTTAAAAATGTATCGTTTCGTTTACTTGCCGGAGAGCGCGTAGGACTTGTTGGTGCCAATGGTGTGGGTAAATCCACATTAATGAACATCCTTACCGGTAAATTGCTTAAAGATAGTGGAAAAGTGGAATGGACACCTAAGGTTCGTTATGGATATCTGGATCAGCATACAAAGCTTACGCCAGGCAAAACCATTCGTGACGTTCTTAAGGATGCATTCCTTCCGTTGCTTGAATTGGAAAAAGAAATGATGAATATTACGGACCAGATGGCAGATGCAGATCCAGATAAGTTGGAGCAGTTGCTGGAAGAGATGGGCGATATTCAGGAACAACTGGAACAGGGCGACTTTTATCTGATTGACGTAAAAGTGGAAGAGATGGCCAATGGTCTTGGTTTGTCCGCAATTGGTCTTGATCGAGATGTCGCAGCTCTAAGTGGTGGACAACGTACCAAGGTGCTTCTTGCCAAGCTTCTGCTCGAGAAACCTACAGCACTTTTGCTGGATGAGCCGACCAACTATCTGGACGTAGAGCATATTGAATGGCTGTCACGTTACCTGAAGGACTACCCTCACGCGTTTCTCTTAATCTCCCATGACACGGAATTCATGAATGAAGTCGTAAATGTCATTTATCATTTGGAATTTGCCAAATTAACGAGATATGCAGCGAACTATAACAAGTTCCTTGAGATGGCTGATATGAATAAAGCCCAGCATATTGATGCATACGAGAAGCAGCAAGAGTACATCAAGAAGCAGGAAGATTTCATTCAGCGTAACAAGGCACGTGCTTCAACATCAGGTCGAGCGAAGAGCCGGGAGAAGCAGCTGGACAGAATTGAACGTATTGATCGCCCAGATGAAGCGGCCAAACCAACGTTTAAATTCAAGGATGCCCGTGCGAGCAGCAAAACGGTCTTTGAGGGTATTGATTTTGAAATTGGATATACGTATCCTTTGCTGCCCAAAATGACGATGACAATTGAACGTGGTGAAAAAATTGCCATCGTAGGTTGTAATGGTGTGGGTAAATCGACACTGCTGAAAACTATTCTGGGCAAAATATCTCCACTGAGTGGAAAGACCTTCTTGGGAGATTATCTCGAAACGGCCTATTTTGAACAGGAAGTTCGTGCTGGAAATATCACGCCGATTGAGGATGTTTGGAATGAGTTTTCACATTTGACCCAGAATGAGGTCCGGGGTCATCTCGCACGCTGTGGGTTGAAAAATGAGCACATTACCCGTCCGCTTAACATGCTGAGTGGTGGAGAGCAAGCCAAGGTTCGTTTATGCAAACTCTTGATGCGTGAAAGCAACTGGATTTTATTCGATGAGCCGACAAACCATCTCGATGTCACAGCCAAAGCGGAGTTGCAGCGTGCTTTGCAAGAATTCAAGGGAACGGTGTTACTGGTATCTCATGAACCTGATTTCTACGAGGGTTGGGTCACCAAAACATGGAATGTAGAAGAATGGTCTGAGACAAACTAGGGCGATTCAAGACAATGTTTAACAGAAATGACGGTGACAAAAAAAACCGTCTATGGTAACATAGGCTACAACTTCATATGAACACTAGGGGGGCCGCACGATGCGGCTGAGATGGAAGAATGCGATTCCGGACCCTTTGCACCTGATCTGGATCATACCAGCGTAGGGAAGTGGCGAGCGCGTTTCAGTGAATGACGTGAGCAAACGGCAATTCAAAGGATTTCAACCGTCTGCTTAACGAATTGAAACATGCAGTTGCGTGTATAACGTTATGGCTATAGGGTCTATAGCTTTATTGCACGAAATGAACTGTATGTATCAGTCAGTCATCTGGTTCTATAATAATACGCAGCCACTCCCCTACGGGAGTGGCTTTTTTGTGTTTTCATAGCATTCACGTCTGGAAGGAGATGAACAGTACGGTAATTTCTCATGAACATGTTCAAGAATCATTTGAATTGCATGTTGTATCTACGGGTACAGGGGATCAAGCATCTTTTGTAAAAGCTGCAAAGGACGTTTGGCCTTTGGTGGACTATATTCACATACGAGAAAAACAACTCACATTGCAAGACAAGATCGGTTGGGCTGAAAGTCTGCGTAACGTTGGTGTTCCATCTTGTCGCATCGTTATCAATGGCTCAGAACTGCCACCACAGAATGACATCTATGGCGGTGTACACTGGGGGCAAGATGTGATACGTAACTACAACCCTGCTGTTATAAGCAATGTGCAGCGACTTCGTCTGGGTGTATCTGTTCATTCACTCGATGAGGCAAAAATCGCTGAAGAACGGGGAGCCGATTACCTATTCTTCGGGCATGTCTTCTCAACCAACAGTAAGCCTGATCTTGAACCAAGAGGATTATATGCTCTGGCTGAAGTGTGCTCCGGTGTCTCCATTCCTGTCATGGCGATCGGTGGCATCGAACCGGGAAACATTCACGCTATTCGCTCTGCAGGCGCTCAGGGAGTTGCTGTGATCTCGAATGTCTGGGCGAGCGATTCCCCGGATCAGGCGGCTGCATCGTTAAGGCAGGCTATCGTTGGCGTTGGTACAGAAAGTTTGAGCCGCTAATCAAGGAGATGAGCTGATGAAGAAGATCATTACTGATAGACCGGATAAGGTTCATGCAGAAACGATTATTGTAGGCGGAGGGGTTGTTGGTTGTGCCATTGCATATGAACTTGCTTCCCGTGGACAGGATGTGCTGTTGCTGGAGCGTTCGGCGATTGCAGGAGGCACTTCTTGCGCAGCAGCTGGAATGCTGGCGGCCGACAGTGAGGATTTTGCTCATCCTTTGATGGCTAAGCTTGCCAGGCAGAGTAGACAGTTACTTACCGAGCAACAGATGCTAATGGCTACACTCAGTGAGGTAGAGACTGGTCTGCAACGCCAGGGATTCCTAACTCCTTTTCGTTCATACAGTGAATTAAGTAGTTATAAGGACAATCGGAAGTCTGCGTTGTCTACTTCTGCTGATGAGGTGTGGTGGGATCGTTCCATTGTGCAGCAGGAGGCATCATGGCTTAACAGAGATACGTATGGAGCCTATTACAGACCTTACGAGAGTGAAATTCTCCCACTCCACCTAACGAAGGCATACGCCGAATCCGCTCAAGCAATGGGAGCACGGGTTATGGAGGACATACAGGATATACGTGTGCAAGCAAACGAACACGGTGTGCAGGGAATCACCACATCGATCGGTGAGATGAGATGCAAACATGTCATTATAGCGGCTGGATTACAGAGTGAAGAGTTGATGAGACATGTGAATCTGAGCTTGCCTGTGTGGTCGGTAAAAGGTGAAATAGCCGCCGTTCAGTTCTCAGAAGAACATGCAGGGTACAGACCTGACAGAACGGTGTATGCAGAGGATATCTATATTGTTCCCAAAGCCAATGGCGAAGTTTGGCTCGGGGCAACCAGTCTGCCAGGAAGAGCGGATTTGAACGTTTCTGTACAGGGTGTTCAGAAGCTGCTAACAGCGGCTACCCACTGGGTGCCGGGGATGAAAGAAGCACAATTTATACGAGCGTGGGCAGGCGTAAGACCGGCAACACCCGATGGGCTGCCTTATATAGGTGCTTGCAAGAGTATACCCGGGCTGTTCGCCGCCTTTGGGCATTACCGCAACGGTATCTTGCTTAGTGCGATAACAGGCAGGCTTATCGCTGAGTTGGTCGCTGGCAAAAGCTCAGAAGAACTCGGAATTGAGGCGCTGAGCCCTGAGCGATTGAACAGAAAGGGAGTGGTGCAGTGAATATCATCGTTAATGGTCAACGGATGGAGATTGAAGACAGATTGAATCGTGTGGATAAATTGCTCCAATCTTTTGACCTGCAAGTTAAGACTGTAGTTGTTGAGCTGAACAGGCATATCTTAACGCGTGAACACCATGAGTCAACAACATTAAGAGAAGGCGATCGAATTGAGATTGTACATTTTGTAGGAGGCGGTTGATGATGTTGAACATTGGTAAATATACGTTTGAGTCCAGATTGTTGCTCGGAACAGGCAAGTTTTCGGATCTGGAAGTGCAAAGTCAGGCTGTGGAAGCATCTGAAACGGAAGTTTTAACCTTTGCTGTTCGTCGTCTGAATCTGGAGGAACGCAACCAGAAGCATTTCCTGGATACGTTGGATCTGGACAAATACACTCTTCTTCCGAATACGGCTGGGGCTTCCACTGCGGAAGAGGCGGTGCGAATTGCCGAGCTTGCGCGGGCTTCAGGACTTTGTGATATGATAAAAGTCGAAGTCATAGGAGATGGAATGACGTTACTCCCAGATCCGATTGAAACGTACAATGCTTGCGAAATTTTGCTTGAAAAGGGCTTCACGGTATTGCCTTATATTTCGGATGATGTCATTCTGGCCAAAAGGCTGCAATTGCTTGGCGTACATGCTGTAATGCCTGGCGCTTCTCCCATCGGAGCTGGCAGAGGCATCATCAATCCCTATAACCTTGAGATCATCATTGAGCAGGCCGTTGTACCTGTGATTGTGGATGCAGGGTTGCGCTCCCCAAAAGATGCTGCTTATGCGATGGAACTTGGTGCAGATGGCGTATTGTTAAATACAGCCGTATCCGGATCAGGGGATCCAGTGAGCATGGCTAAAGCGATGCGATTGGGGGTAGAAGCGGGTAGATTGGCATATGAGGCAGGCATGATTCCCGTAAAGCGTTATGCAGCAGCCAGTAGTCCGGTGGAAGGAATGGTTCATACATGACAGATCAAGTAACATCTTTCGAGCAGGCCGATCGTTATTCCAGACAGGAACGGTACGCGCCACTTGGTAAGGAAGGCCAGGCCAGATTAAAGGGCAGCAGAGTTTTAATTGTAGGCGCTGGCGCACTTGGAACAGGAATTGCAGAAACGTTAGTTCGTTCAGGAGTCGGACACTTAACGATTGTGGATCGTGATTATGTGGAGTGGAGTAACCTGCAGCGGCAGCAATTATATGTAGAACAGGACGCGCTTGAGCGGATACCGAAGGCAATGGCGGCGGAAAAACGTTTATCTGCCATTAATTCCACGGTTCATGTGGAAGGGAAAGTGTTGGACGTCAGAGTAGATGAGTTGGAAGAACTCGTTCAGCATACAGACTTGATCATGGATGCAACGGATAACTTTGATACCCGACTACTTATTAATGATATGGCACAGAAGCACGGTATTCCCTGGATTTATGGTGGATGCGTAGGTAGTTATGGTATTACCTATACGTTTATGCCCGGAGATACGCCATGTTTAAATTGTTTGCTGGGTGAAGTCCCTCTGGGTGGAGATACCTGTGATACGTCTGGCATCATACCTCAAGCCGTACAGATGGTAACGGCGAATCAGACCGCAGAAGCGATGAAGTTACTTAGTGGCAATGCAAATGCATTGAGACGTAAGTTATTGTCATTTGACGTGTGGAGGAACGAATACATATCCATCAATGTGGATGGTGCGAAAAAGCAAGACTGTCCTTCCTGCGGTACTTCGGCAACGTATCCATATCTTTCTGCGTCCAATCTGGAGAAAACAGATGTGTTGTGTGGCAGGGATACCGTTCAGATCCGACCTGCAAGGCGCATGAATCTGGATCTTCAACATACAGCGGAACGTCTGGATAGACTTCAAGAAGGAAAAGTGGAATCCAATCCGTTTCTGGTTTCTTTTACAACAGGAGTCCATAGAATGGTTATTTTCCAAGATGGACGTGTCCTCGTACACGGAACAAAAGACACAGCTGAAGCGCGTACGCTCGTCCATCGCTACTTTGGTTAAAGCAAGAAAGAAGCAAAGTCTGTTCCCTTAAGGGAATGGACTTTTTCATTTTACGGCATGCTATCTGTACCAACCATTGCTGCGAGCAGTGGGGATAGAGACAGGCCGGGTGAAAAAGAGTGAAAACAGCCATTTTGCTGATTGGAGCAGGAGAGCAGGTCAGCCTTATTCAGGATGTTTTATGTAGCGAAGGGTATGAGGTGCAACGAATGGAGTGGTCCGAACTAAACCAATCCGTCGAGCCTTCGTTGCTGCATATTAACCTGATCATCCTGGTAGACGAGGAAGAGGGGAATGAACATTGTGGCCAGGATCAGAAATTAGAGTTAAAACAGTGGATAGATAAAGGTCATGTTATACCTCTACTCGTTATCACTTCTAATGCATCTCCTCAGTTCATCGTGGAATGGCTGGATTACGGAGCTAATGACGTGATGGAGGAACCTATCCACTTGACCGTGATGCTTGCCAGAATACGAAATTTATTGCGTGTTTTTGCGAATGCAACACCAGAGGGTGAGGAAGTAATTGTAGTTCATGATCTTAAAGTCAATTTGCGTTCAAGACGGGTAAATCGTGCGGGTGAATACCTGACATTAACGCCAAAAGAATACGAATTGCTGGAATATTTGGCTCTGCATGTGAATGAAGCATGTACCCGGAGTGATATTTTGCGGGAAGTATGGGGATATGAGTATGCGATGGATACCAACGTTGTGGATGTGTATATCAAACATTTGAGGGTTAAGGTAGATAAGGGAAGAAGTGTGAAACTGATTCATACTGTGCGTGGGATCGGTTATATGCTGCATGATAAAAATTAGATTACGAAGTTAGTTCCATGAAACACCAGTTTAGAGTGTGGCAAAAAGAGGGTAAAAATAAAAGACCGGATAGTAACCTCCGGTCCTTACTGATTAGCTATAATGTGATTCTAAAGTACACGACGAGCTTTAACATACGTTCTCTTCCAAGTACCGGAGTTCAGATCAGAAAGGGTTACGCCTGGAGATCCGTACGTATGCAGAATCTTACCATTTCCCGCATAAACGCCTACGTGAGTGACATTGGAGCCGGTAGAACGGCTACCACTGGAGAAGAATACCAGATCTCCGACACGCAGATTAGCTTTAGACACAGCTTTACCTTCTTTGGATTGTTTCACGGAAGTGCGCGGCAAATCTACACCATACTTTTTGAAAATATATTTCATAAAAGAAGAACAGTCAAAAACCTTGGTTGTTGAAGTTGAAGCACCAAATTTATATGGAGTTCCAGTGAATTTTTTGCCATAGTTAACAATTTGTTGACCTTTGGATACAGAAGCAGTTGCTGCCTGTGCAACAGGTGCGTTAGTCATTAGTACAGCTCCAAAACCTAGTGTAGCGCACAACCCGACGGTTACGGCCTTTTGGACAAAGATGTTTGTTTTCATGTTAGTTAGTACCTCCAAAATTCGTTTTCGTTAAGTTGCTAGAGCGAGTATAACAGCTTTGTAACAGCCTAGAAATTGGATAGAGGAGTGTAATCCCTTGCGCCACAATGGTTTGGGTATGTTTATTAAAATATGATTAAAAATGTCAAAAAATTAATCATTGACGGATGAAGAATTAAGATGAAACAACAAAGACCCATTGAATATCAAGGGTCTTTGTTATGTGTGAACCTATTTTCTTCATTGAATCACTGGTTACAAAAACGTAATAAATAATTATGAAGCATACAAATAGATTCAATCTTTGCTCTGAATAATCAGTAATAAGCCACTATCAATAGTGACTGTACCGGAGGAGCCTAATAGCTTGTTGCTTACACCCAAGGATTGTCCCATGCGAATGGTGGCTTGATCTAGCGGATACATAAAACCATCCAGAGTTATTCCTGCAACTTCATGAGTCAAGGGGAGCAGAGAAACATATTTATAGTCACGGTGCTCAACCACAGCTTTGGATGTGGTCAGTGTCATGTAATTGTGCTTGTCCTGAATGGCACAGGAGATATGATGCTGCATCGCGCGAACCATAATATGTACATTGGCGAGTGTGTGATCCATACGTGTACCTGTAGCACCTAACATTAAGATGTGAGAAGGTTCATAATCTAGCGCTGTCTCAAAAGCCATTTCTGTATCAGTAAGATCCTTATGAACAGGGTCACATGTAATGAACCGAATGCTATTATTGCTTACAATGATACATTCCTCTTCAGTAATGGAGTCGAAGTCTCCTACTGCAATGTGAGGCTGAATGCCGTGTTCAATTAAAAATAATGCACCACGATCGGCCGCGATGATCATATCATCTTCTCGTATTTCCTGAAGTAATTCTACAGATAAGTTTCCGCCTGTAAAAATAACCACTCGTTTCACCGTCATTTTATTTCATCCTTCCTAATTCAGAGCAAAATAGGTCATTGTTCAAATATAATGTTGGAACCTGTACAAATATATTCACCAAACCAGTATAATCCACAAAATGTGGTTGCACAATTTCAGTGCTCGCGGATACAATGGGTAGAGCGACATGGAGATGACTTGAAAAGTGAGGTTTGAACAGGTTGGACTTACACATTTTTGAAGTATTCAGCATTATAGGCACTATCGCATTTGCAATGTCCGGTGCCTTCGTGGCTATGGAAGAGGAGTATGACATTCTGGGTGTACTAGTGCTTGGACTTGTCACGGCATTCGGAGGCGGGATTATCCGGAATGTACTTATAGGTATACCTGTAACGACACTGTGGAGTCAGGGATCACTTATTATGTTAGCCCTAGTATCAGTAGCGATTGCGTTTATATTACCTCTCAAGTGGATTAGTCACTGGAAGCGAACAGAGGCGCTGTTTGATGCAATCGGACTCGCAGCATTTGCAATTCAAGGGGCTCTCTACGCGGCGAACATGGGACATCCTATTAGCGCAGTTATCGTTGCAGCAGTAATGACCGGTATTGGTGGGGGCGTGATTCGTGATGTGCTTGCAGGACGTAAACCGCTTGTATTGCGTGACGAAATCTATGCTGTATGGGCAATGACAGCCGGTTTTGTTATAGGTATGGGTTGGTTAACAACAAATGCCGGATTGTTGCTTTGTTTCGCGGCCGTTGTGTTTTTCCGGATGTGTTCTGTACATTATAAATGGAAACTGCCACGTCGTTCGTTGGTGCCGTCTGAGACCGGGAACGTCAGTCCTCAGCCGGAGAGCATTGTGACACAGCCAACATCGTCGGTACTTCAAGGTACGCTAAGCAAGGGGGATTAATATGATTAATGTTTTGTTTGTATGTCTGGGCAATATATGTAGATCACCAATGGCTGAAGCCGTTCTGCGTCACAAAGTCGTGGAGAAGGGGCTTGAACACCAGATTCGTGTGGACTCTGCGGGTACAGGGGACTGGCATGTTGGTAAACCTCCGCATGAAGGGACTCGAAATTTGCTGGATTCGTACCAGATTTCCTATGCCAATATGGCAGCGAGACAATTCGCCAGCGAAGATTTTACTCAATTTGATTACATTGTATGTATGGATAATTCGAATGCAGATAATGTGCGCAACGTTCCAGGTGGAGCTGAGTCGGACATCATCAAGTTCATGGACATGCTTCCCGAGGAAAAACTCAGAGAAGTACCTGACCCATATTACACAGGCAATTTTGAAGAGGTGTACGAGCTGGTTAACGCAGGCTGCGATGTTCTGTTGAGTAAGATTGAAGCGGAACATTCCTTAGCCTAAAAAGTAAACGAAATTCATGCTCAATTTGTAATTCGACAAAGAAGCAGGATTAGAGCGCTTAAAGCAAGCAGGATATCCTGCTTCTTTTTCAGATTACAATTGTAAGCGGTATCATTAAAATGAAAAACAATAGCGGCATTTCAGCCGCCTGTTAAAGTGGTCCTTTTATCTTTCCTGGAGAAAATAAAGTAATGCTTCGGGCAATTCCTTCTGCCAAAAACCCCATTGGTGTTTTCCGTCTTTCTCCTGGTAGGAGACGAGGGCACCACGTTTTTCCAGCAATTCTCGAGTATCCCGGTTTAATTGAACAAAATTATACGTACCCGTGTCTGCCTCAAAATCAGTCTCCTGCAAACCAACGATCATCCAGATCGAGAGCCAGGACAGATCTTCAGCTGCGGCATAGATTTCCTGTGAAGCAGAGTAGAAGGCGCCAGACATGCTGATCACACGTGTGATCAGATCCGGATATAACAGAGCAAGATGAAGCGAAACACTGCCACCGAGCGAATCTCCGGCAAGAATGCGTTCCTGCGGAGAACGGCGTACAGGATATTTCTCTTCTATATAGGGAATAATCTCTTCAGCGAAGCAAGCAGTATATGCCTTGAACCGATCTCCAAATGGAGCATATTCCTGCGTTCTCACAGACACATCGACCTGAACCCCTACAATAATGAAAGGTTCGGCTCCTTCGTCCAGAATAATTTGGTTAGCTGTTGTAGCAATTCGTCCGAAATTAAAAAATTCTTCGCCATCCTGACAATAAACGACAGGGTAGCTAAGCAATTCGTTATAGCCTGGGGGAAGGTAAATACGGAGCGTTCGCTTCTCTCCGAGATAGCGACTTTCAATCTCTTCCTTCACAATCGTGCGTTTCAAATAGCGGGAATCCGTCATAAAACGTCACCTTTCTCGGTTAATTTTTTGCATTCGACCGCGCAATACGGTAAGATTACCCTTGTGCGGGGTTAGGTCAAACACGCAATCATGTATTATGCTGTTATACCAATATTAAGCCCCTGTTATACATACAATCCGGCAGGAAACATAAAAAAATTACGGATTTCTTTGACGTATGGAGTGAAACAGGTGTATAATAATATTATAACAGCGGAACTTGATATTCAAATTTTTTGTTGAGGTGAAGAAAAAAATGAGCAAGGTTCCTTATGAAGTGTATACAGAGGATGTAGAAGCTCTGTCCGTGCTGTCTCCTGACGGCGAAATTGTTAACAAAGACATGATGCCTACACTTTCCGATGATCAATTAAAAGAAATTATGTACCGCATGGTATTTACCCGTACTTGGGATGACCGTGCAGTAAACCTGGGCCGTCAAGGTCGTCTTGGTTTCTATGCTCCAGTATCTGGTCAAGAAGCTACAATGGTTGGTAGTGAATTTGCAATTGAAAAAGAAGACTTTGTATGTCCTGGCTATCGTGACATTCCGCAACTCGTATGGCATGGACTTCCTCTTTATCAAGCATTCTTGTACTCCCGTGGACACCAACATGGTGGACAAATTCCAGATGGCGTTAATGTATTGATGCCACAAATCATCATTGGTGCACAAATTCTGCATGCAATGGGTATCGCTATGGGTTACAAATTGAAGAAACAAAAACAAGTTGTTATCACGTACACAGGTGATGGCGGTTCTTCTGAAGGTGACTTCTATGAAGGTCTGAACTACGCTGGTGTATACAAACTGCCTGTTATCTTCTTTGTACAAAACAATGGTTATGCCATCACAACTCCTTTTGCTAAACAAACAGCAGCTCTGTCCATCGCTCACAAAGCGGTAGCAGCAGGTATCAAAGGTGTTAAAGTTGACGGTATGGACATCTTCGCTGTTATCAAAGCTGTTCAGGAAGCTGCTGAGCGTGGACGTAACGGAGAAGGCGCAACATTGATCGAAGCAGTAACATACCGTTTCCGTCCTCACTCCCTTTCGGATGATGCTTCCAAGTATCGTACAAAAGAAGAAGAGGCAGAATGGTCTGCTAAAGATCCTATCGCACGTTTCGCTAAATATCTGGAGAAAAAAGGTCTTTGGACTGAAGAAGATACAGCACGTGTGAAAGAAGAAGCTAAAGCTAAAGTAAATGAAGAGATCAAAAAAGCGGAAAAAACCGAGAAAATGACGATTTCAGGCTTGATCGACAGCATGTTCGAACAAACGCCTAAGCACTTGGAAGAGCAAAAAGCTGATTTCCAATAAGTTTTTTCCGATAAAGCATAAACATCCGCGACTTTAATGTCCCGGTATACATGTACGAATTCAAATGTGAACTGTCAATGTTTAAGGAGGAAATGAAGCAAATGGCACAAATGAACATGAAAGAAGCAATCCGTGATGCGCTTCGCGTGGAGTTGAAACGTGATCCTAACGTTCTGCTTTTCGGTGAAGACGTAGGTAATGTAGGCGGCGTTTTCCGTGTAACGGAAGGTCTGCAAAAAGAGTTTGGCGAAGAGCGTGTATTTGATACTCCACTGGCTGAGTCCGCTATTGGTGGTCTGGCTGTAGGTCTGGGTGTACAAGGCTTCCGTCCGGTTGCTGAGATCCAATTCGTTGGTTTTATCTTCGAAGCCCTTGACCAAATGGTAGTGCAAGCTGCTCGTATGCGTTTCCGCTCCGGTGGAAAATACAATTCTCCAATCGTATTCCGTACACCATTCGGTGGCGGCGTAAAAGCGGCAGAATTGCATACAGATTCCCTGGAAGGTCTGCTCACGCAAACGCCAGGTATCAAAGTCGTTGTTCCTTCCAACCCTTACGATGCAAAAGGACTGATGATCGCTTCTATTCGCGATAACGATCCTGTATTCTTCATGGAGCACTTGAACTTGTACCATGCTTTCCGTGCAGAAGTGCCTGAAGAAGATTACGTTGTTGAGTTGGGTAAAGCGAACGTTGTTCGTGAAGGTTCTGATGTAACGATCATTACTTACGGTATGATGGTTCACACTTCTGTGAAAGCAGCAGATGAACTCGAAAAACAAGGAATCAAAGTTGAAGTTATCGACCTTCGTACGGTTAGCCCGATCGACATCGATACTATCGTTGCTTCCGTTAAGAAAACAAACCGTGCAATTGTTGTACAGGAAGCTCAAAAGAGCGCAGGTGTTGCAGCTGAAGTCATTGCCCAAATCAATGAAAAAGCAATCCTGCACTTGGAAGCACCGGTTCTGCGTGTAGCTGGTCCGGACACTGTATATCCATTTGCACAAATCGAAGATACATGGCTGCCTAACCCGGCACGTATCGTTGCTGCGGTTAACAAAGTCGTAAATTTCTAATTTAATCATCTGACATGCCGCAAGGCGCAGTATGGTGATTCACACCGCAGCGCAAGCTGCACTGTAAACAGCCATTAGCCCCTTGAGTAACAGTTATTTGCATTAGCAGTAACAGTTGTTTCTTGGAGTTAAGGGTTGTTTTCAGGATTGAGCACATAATCAAGGAGGTTTTTCAGTTGGCTAAATTTGAATATAAATTCCCTGAATTGGGCGAAGGCCTGCACGAAGGCGAAATCATCAAGATGCACATCAAAGTCGGTGACAAAGTAACTGACGACGACATCATCATGGAAGTACAGAACGACAAAGCGGTTGTAGAAGTACCTTGTCCGGTTAACGGAACAGTTACAGAAGTATTCGCTAAAGACGGTCAAGTCTGCCACGTTGGTGAAGTTGTAGCGATCATCGATGCAGAAGGCGAACTTCCTGAGCAAGACGACGCTCCTGCTGGCGATCAAGGCGAGCAAGAGAAAGATGCAGCTCAAGGCGGAGCTGATACAAGTGGTTCTTCTGCAGCAGCTTCCAGCTCGGATGCAGCTAAAGAAGGCGGCAACAACAGCGTTCCGGCAGTACCTGCCAAAGACGTTCTGGCAACACCAAGCGTGCGTAAATTTGCTCGCGAACAAGGTGTAGACATCGCTCAGGTTAACGGCACTGGCAACAACGGTAAAGTAACCAAAGAAGATGTTGAATCCTTCAAAAACGGTGGCGGTTCTTCCGCAGCGGCATCTTCCGAAGCTCCGGCTCAAGAAGAGAAAAAATCCGCAGCACCAGCAGCGGCTGCAGCTGATCAATACCTTGAAGAAGAGCGCGTACCATTCAAAGGTATCCGTAAAGCAATCTCTAATGCAATGGTTAAATCGGCTTACACAGCACCTCACGTTACAATCATGGACGAAGTGGACGTAACTGAATTGGTTGCTTTCCGTACTCGCATGAAACCAATTGCAGAGAAAAAAGGAACAAAAGTTACTTATCTGCCATTCATCGTTAAAGCACTGGTTGCGGCTTCCCGCCAATTCCCGGCTCTGAACGCTATGATTGATGAAGAAGCTAACGAAATTGTTTACAAAAAATACTACAACATCGGTATCGCTACAGATACAGACAACGGTTTGATCGTTCCTGTTATCAAAGATGCTGATCGTAAATCCATCTGGATGATTGCTGATTCTATCCGTGATCTGGCTGCTCGTGGTCGTGAGGGCAAATTGAGTGCGAATGAAATGAGAGGAAGCACAATCTCCATCAGTAACATCGGTTCTGCTGGCGGTATGTTCTTCACTCCAATCATCAACTTCCCTGAAGTTGCTATTCTCGGAACAGGACGCATCAGCGAAAAAGCAGTGATCAAGAACGGCGAAGTAGTTGCAGCACCTGTAATGGCTCTTTCCCTGAGCTTTGACCACCGTATCATCGATGGCGCAACAGCACAAAACTTTATGAATTACATTAAACAGCTGCTCGCTAACCCTGAGCTGCTTGTTATGGAGGTGTAAGATATGGTAGTAGGCGACGCTTCTCTCAATATCGACACATTAGTAATTGGTGCGGGTCCTGGCGGCTATGTAGCTGCCATCCGCGCTGCTCAACTGGGCCAAAGCGTATTGATCGTAGACAAATCCGAACTGGGCGGTGTTTGTTTGAACCGTGGATGTATTCCATCCAAAGCCCTGATCTCTGCTGCACACCAATATGAGTCTGCACTTCACGGTGAAGCTTTTGGTATCTCTGCTGAGAACGTAAAAGTGGACTTCAGCAAAACTCAAGAGTTCAAAAACGGCGTTGTTAAGAAAATGACTGGCGGCGTAGCTGGTTTGCTCAAAGGCAACAAAGTTGAAGTTTTCAACGGTGAGTGCATGTTCATTAACGAAAACGAAGCTCGTGTATTTAATGACCACGAGTCTCCACGTTACAAATTTAAAAATGCAATTATTGCAACAGGTTCCCGTCCAATCGAACTGAAACCTTTCCCGTTTGGCGGACGCATTCTGTCTTCGACAGAAGCTCTGAACTTGCCTGAAGTACCAAAAAGCATGATCGTTATCGGTGGCGGATATATCGGTGCTGAGCTTGGTCAAATGTACTCCAAATTCGGTTCAAAAGTAACAATCATCGAAGGTTTGGATACAGTACTGCCAGGTTTCGATAAAGACATGACTAGCCTTGTGGCTAAAAACATGAAGAAAACAGGTATCGAAATCGTTACGGGTGCAAAAGCAGAAAGTGCTGAGCAAACGGACAAAGACGTAACTGTTAAATATTCCGTAAATGGTGAATCCAAAGAAGTTACTGCAGATTACTTGCTGGTGACTGTTGGACGTCGTCCAAACACGGATGGAGAACTTGGTCTCGACATGATTGGTGTTGACGTTGACGAGCGTGGATTTGTCAAAGTTGACCACCAAGGTCGCACAAGCATTCCTCACATCTTCGCAATCGGTGATATCGTATCTGGCTTGGCTCTGGCGCACAAAGCTTCTTATGAAGGTAAAGTGGCTGCTGAAGCAATCGCAGGACAACCATCTGTAGTTGACTACAAATGTATGCCAGCTGTTGTGTTCACAGATCCAGAGTGTTCCAGCGTAGGTTACACTGAAAAAGAAGCTAAAGAAAAAGGTTACAAAGTAAAAGCTGGCAAGTTCCCTTATGCGGGTAACGGCCGTGCTGTATCTTTGAACCACGCTGAAGGCTTCGTGAAAATCGTAGCTGACGAAGAAAGCGGCCTTGTATTGGGTTGCCAAATCGTTGGTCTGGAAGCTTCCAATCTGATTGCTGAGCTTGGTTTGGCAATTGAGATGGGCGCTACTTTGGAAGATCTGGCTCTCACAATTCACGCTCACCCAACTTTGGGCGAAATCGTGATGGAAGCTGCGGAATTGGTTATGGGTCACCCGATCCACATCATCTCCCGTTAAGATCATCTAAGCTTCGGATCCGTCCGGCATTATACGTATATCAGAAGAGACGAATAACGTTAACGCGTTATTCGTCTCTTTTTTCTGAGCAAGAGCCGAGAAATTTAAGATACTTGTGTATGTAATATGATGAAAATTTACACGCTCATAAGTTTCAGTGAATTGATTTTATCCAACTTCTGAATTGTGGTACACTGTAGTAATGATCAGTCATGATGTGGCTCCAAGCCAATCACGGTCTATGTATTTAGTTAACTAACCTTTTACACGAGAACGTAGAGGACAGAAAAAACCTGAAGAAGCGGAGTGCTCGCCTTTATCATCGGATTTTACCTTTGGAAAAGGAAATCAAAAAAATCTGGGGACAACAGCGATCGGAAGGTTGTTCTGTCATCGGAGTGGTAAGTGTAAATATTTTTTAGTTTAGTACGAAATAAAAGTGCGAGGGGATATCAACATGAAAAACTATCTTGATTTATTGCAGGATATTCTGAACAACGGCATGCATAAAGGAGACCGTACAGGAACGGGGACACAATCTGTATTTGGCAGACAACTCCGTTATGATCTCTCCGAAGGATTTCCGCTGGTAACAACCAAACGAATTCATCTCAAATCGGTTATTCATGAACTGTTATGGTTTTTGAGTGGCGATACCAATATATCTTATTTGAAAGAAAACGGTGTGAAGATCTGGGACGATTGGGCGGACGAAAATGGGGATCTCGGTCCGGTATACGGCTCGCAGTGGCGTACATGGGAAGCGCCAAACGGAGAAAAAATTGATCAGATCGCCGCAGTGATTGATTCGATCAAAAATAATCCGGATTCGCGTCGTCACCTTGTCAGTGCATGGAATGTGGCTGAGATCAACAATATGAAACTTCCACCTTGTCATTTTGCGTTTCAGTTTTACGTTGCAGAGGGTAAATTATCATGTATGCTTACGATGCGTTCCGTGGATACGTTCCTCGGGTTGCCGTTTAACATCGCGAGTTATGCGCTCTTGACTCATATGATCGCCCAGCAATGTGATCTTGAGGTGGGTGATTTCATCTGGTCTGGAGGGGATGTTCACATCTACTCTAACCATGTTGATCAGGTTAAAACTCAGCTGGAGCGTGAACCTTATGCTTTACCTAAGCTGGTAATCAAACGTAAGCCGGATTCTATTTTTGATTATACGTTTGAAGATTTCGAGTTTGAGAACTATCAGCATCATCCGGGCATTAAGGCTCCAATTGCAGTCTAATTATGTGTTCAATCTCGATAAGAGACTTGGATTGAAGGAGTGTATTACCCTTGAGTATTGAACTGGTATGGGCAATGGGGGAGAACGGTGTGATCGGATTAAATAATTCGATTCCATGGCGTTTACCCAAGGATATGGCCTTTTTCAAACAACGTACGCTGAACAAAACAATTATCATGGGACGTAATACGTGGGAATCCTTTGGTGGTAAGCCGCTTCCTCAGCGCCGTAATATCGTAGTGACTAGAGATCTGAACTACAAGGTGGACCAAGCTGAAATCGTACATACGATTGAAGAAGGGCTGAGTGTAACCAAAGGTGAGGAACTGTGCGTAATTGGGGGTTCCCAAGTGTATCGTGAGTTCCTGCCACTTGCAGATCGTCTTGTGGTGACCAAGATTCATGAGAATTTTGAGGGAGATACGTTTTTCCCTGAAGTGGATTGGTCCGAATGGGAACTAATTGAACAGATTGAAGGCGAACAGGATGAAAAAAATGTTTATGCGTATACATTCGAATTCTACGAACGTAAACGGTAAATTTGGCATAAGAAATTCCTGACTTCGGTCGTATTTTTATGATGAGAGGCGCTGATTGCGAAATATTCGTGAACAGCGTCTTTTCTTTTATAAAAAAATGAGTCACTTGTTTAAATTGGAGTACATATAACATTAATATAACATGATTAATTGGTATTTATGTATATTATACATACGCTCAAGCATTAAAAAGTAAAAAAGTGTAAAATTTTTGGGGTTTTAACGTTGTGAAGCCCTAAAACAGGTCTGATATTCGGAATTGAGAACGATTTATAGCAAAATATGTTGAATTTGATGACAAATTATCTGACATTTACTTAACGTTTCGACAGTTTATTTCTTTAACACACAACAGATTTCGCAGTTCAAAACCACATTAAACACCAAAATAAGGGTATTGACCATGGGTAGACTTGAAAGATATGATGTATAAAATACAAATAATTATGCGGATAATCCATTTAATATTCAGCACAGTAAATGCTACTATAATTGAAATATCTTCGAGAAGATTTTGTGATACAATAGACAAAAACTCAAGTAATGAGTAATCCATTTCATATAGAACCATGCACATGAAGGGATTAAGACAAGAACGGATGGGGGAAAACGTAAGATGTCTACACCTACTGGATTTATGGAATACAAACGTCAACTGCCAGCAGATCGTGAGCCAGCGGAGCGGATTAAGGATTGGGAAGAGTTTCATAAACACATGGCTGAAGAAGAGCTCAGAACACAAGGTGCACGATGCATGGATTGTGGTACCCCGTATTGCCATACAGGTATAGATATGATTGGTGGCACGTCAGGTTGCCCCGTGCATAACCTGATTCCAGAATGGAATAATCTTGTATATCGCGGACTGTGGAGAGAAGCACTTGAGCGCCTTCACAAAACGAATAATTTCCCAGAGTTTACAGGTCGTGTCTGTCCAGCTCCTTGCGAAGGATCATGTACAGTTGGCTTAATTGGTCAGCCTGTAACCATCAAAACGATTGAAGAAGCAATTATTGAAAAAGGTTTCGAAGAAGGATGGGTGGTTCCCCAACCTCCTGAAAAACGTACGGGTAAACGTGTAGCTGTGGTAGGCTCAGGTCCAGCGGGATTAGCTACTGCGGCTCAGTTGAATAAAGCAGGACACTCGGTAACCGTATATGAGCGTTCGGACCGTGTCGGCGGATTGCTGATGTACGGTATCCCAACCATGAAATTGGATAAAAACGTAGTTCAACGTCGTGTTGATCTGCTCGAAGCAGAAGGCATTCAATTCATTACGAACACCGAGATTGGTAAAGATATTGCAGCACAACAACTGGTGGATGAATATGACGCTGTTGTATTGTGCGGTGGTGCAACGAAGCCGCGTGAATTCAATATTGAAGGCAGCGACTTGAAAGGCGTTCATTACGCAATGGATTTCCTGAATGGCAGTATTAAGAGTTATCTGGACTCCAATCTGGAAGATGGTCAATATCTGTCCGCTAAAGATAAAGATATTATCGTCATTGGTGGCGGTGATACAGGATCTGACTGTGTGGCTACATCGCTGCGCCATGGTTGTCGTACGATCACTCAATTCGGTACGCATACCCAAGCGCCTATGGAGCGTGATCGCATTAATAATCCTTGGCCACAATTCCCTAACGTATACACACTTGATTATGCGCAAGAGGAAGCCAAAGCGTTGTTTGGTCAAGATCCGCGTGAGTTCTCCATCATGACAACAAAATTTGTCGGAGACGATGAGGGGAACCTCAAAGAATTGCATACAGTACAGATCGAGCGTATTGTGGATGAGACTGGTCGCAAGATTTATCAGCCGATTCCAGGTACAGAGCGTGTCTTCCCGGCTCAGATGGCCATGATTGCCATTGGTTTTGACGGACCGGAACAAACGTTGGTCGAGCAACTGGGACTTGCAACAGATCGTCGCACAAACGTTAAGGCACGTTACGGCAAATACAACACCAATGTGGATAAAGTATTTGCAGCAGGTGACATGCGTCGTGGTCAAAGCTTGGTTGTATGGGCAATTAATGAAGGCCGTGAGGCTGCTCGTGAAGTGGACAAATACTTGATGGGTGCTTCGGTTCTGGTGTAACGAGGTACAAAAAGAGCGGATTAATACGAATACTAAACATTCATAACTGTAATAAGATTATAAATGACAGCCCTCGCGTTCAGCGGGGGTTGTTTGCTGTCTATTGATATAGAAAAGACTACATATTTCACGTAAGTGTGAGCAATAGCATTGCTTTTTAGGTGATAAAGATTTATTATTATATTATAATGATTATAAATAAGGATTCACTGAAACCAAGAAATTCGTACGTTAAAAGTAAAATTTAATGAATATAAACCGGAGGTGCGACCTGCTATGGCAAGTAACCGGGACAAGTCCATTTCAGAACAGATCTTTCACATTAAAAATCAATTGGTTGAAAAAGGATATAAGTTAACACAACAACGAGAAGTTACTGTACGTGTATTGCTTGAACATGAGAAGGATCATTTTAGCGCAGAGGAAGTATTCCTGCTGGTTAAGGAGCAGTTCCCTGAGATTGGATTGGCTACCGTATACCGCACTCTCGAACTGCTGAGTGACCTTCAGGTCGTTGAAAAGATTAACTTTGGTGACGGCGCTGCGCGCTTTGATCTGCGAAGTACAGACGGTTCCCATCACCACCATCATTTGATCTGTACAGAATGTGGTAAAGTGGAAGAGATTATGGAAGATGGTCTGCTTCGTTTGGAACAACAAATCGAGCGTCAGTATGGCTTTGCTGTTACGGATCATCGTCTGGATTTCCAGGGTGTATGCAAAGAGTGCAGACAAAAACATGTATTAAAGGAACAAGCAGCAGGATAATTCATTTCGGGAAGGTGCTCCCGAATCCAAAATCTGATATAATGAGTTTCAGAAGCAAGGGGCTTCCGTCGGCGGAATGCCCCTTTTTGCCGTCATGCGGACGGTGAAGGAGGAGAGATGGACGGATGAAGACACTGGTTATAGCGGAAAAACCCGACATGGGTCGAACCATTGCCGCCGTCATAGAACCAAAGGCCAAGAATAATCGCACATATCTGGAGGGTGAGCATTACATCATCACTTGGGCGATAGGGCATTTGCTTGGACTGGCTGAACCGGATGCCTATGATACAAAGTACAAACGCTGGAATATAGCGGATCTGCCGATTATACCCGATCAGTTCAAGATTGTACCCAATCCGAGGACTAAAGATCAGCTTAAAATGATTGGAGAACTGGCAAAACGGGCTTCAGCGATCGTTAATGCTTGCGATGCAGGGAGAGAAGGTCAGTACATCTTCGCTCTCATACAACAGCAATTGAAGCTGCGTCAGCCTGTAAAGCGTTTATGGATATCGGATTTGACGGCAGAGAGCATTAGACGTGGTTTTGATGGTCTGAAGGATGCCTCTGAATTTGAAAATTTGACCCATGCTGCTCGCGCCAGAAGTGAAGCCGATTGGCTGATCGGCATGAATGCCTCACGGGCGTTTACAACCCGCCATAATGCATTGTTGTCTGTAGGCCGTGTTCAGACGCCGGTACTCGCGCTAATCTACGATCGGGAAATAGAGATTGAAGCGTTCCAGTCACAGACCTTTTATGAAGTAGCCGCCTGGTTTCGGCAGGAAGGTGTCGAGTACCGGGGACTGCGTCAGGGAGATAAGTTGACCGATGCGGAGGCAGCAGAGGCCATTGCAGCCAGTGTGAAGGGCAAAACAGGGCAGATTACCAAATACGAAGCGAAGCAGACAAAGGAGTATCCGTATCGTTTGTATGACCTGACCCTTTTACAGCGTGAAGCCAATGCCAAGTTCGGATATGGTGCCAAAAAAACACTGGATATCGCACAGGCCTTGTATGAAAAACACAAGGTAATTTCGTATCCGCGGACAAACTCCAACTATGTTACAGAACAGAATATTGAAGGTATGCACAAAACGCTAAACCTGCTTAAAAATGGTACCTATAGTGAGCTTGCGCAAGGGGCCAAGCCAGAGCTTGTTCATAAGAATAATAAAGGGGTATGTAATCCAAGCAGGGTTGAAGATCACCATGCGATTTTGCCTACATTAAAGCGACCAGGTACCTTATCCAAGGATGAGCAAAACATCTATGATTTGATTGTCAGACGGTTTTTGTCTCACTTTTATCCTCCGGCGGAGTATAAGCAACATACCGTGCTCACCGAAGTGGAGAAACATCAGTTTAAGACATCTGTCAAAGAGCTGCTGTCCCTCGGATGGAAAGTGGTTCTCGGTTCTGGAGATCAGGAACAGGGCGGTGCAGGCAAGAAGAAGAGCAAGAAAAACGGCAATGAGGATGAGGAAGCTGAAGAGTGGACGGACAAGGCTTTTGCTGTACAACCTGAATTGCCTGTTCAATGTACGAAGAGTGAGTTCAAGGAGAAGGCGACCCAGCCTCCCAAAAGTTATACCGAGGGAACATTGCTGAAAGCGATGGAAAGTGCAGGCAAGCAGATCGAGAATGAAGAGCTGCGAGACGCGATGAAAGATAGTGGTCTAGGTACTCCGGCTACACGTGCGGCTACAATTGAGCGTCTTAAAAACGTAGGTTACATTACGCTGCAAGGGAAGAAAATGCAGTTAACGCTGAAAGGCAGAACAGCTATTGAGTTGATTCGCCGTGCAGGCGTAGATCTGTTAACTTCACCTGAGATGACCGGGCAATGGGAAAGAAGATTATATCAGATTTCCAAAGGTGAGGCGGGTCAGGACAAGTTCATGGAGAACGTCAAGAAATTCACCTTGTCCATCATTGAGAAAGTGCGTGTACAAGCCCCAGCCCCAGCAGATGCTTTTGGGGAAGATTCACGGGCAGGCAGGGGGAAAGGTAAAGGAGCCAGGACCCAGGCCGGCAATACAAGGACATCTGCCAAGACGGCTAGTGGCAGTTCAACTGTAAAAACGTCCCGTCAGACTTCGGCATCTTCATCGAGAGCCGGCAGTGGGAAAAATGCGACCACTAAGGCGCCGTCCTCAAGTGCGAGCCCATCGGGAGTGAGAGAGTTACTTGCACCTTGCCCCTCTCCTGGCTGCACGGGTCAGATTATAGAGGGCAAGAAGGGTTATGGATGCTCACGTTTCAAAGAAGGCTGTTCATTTGTAGTCTGGAAAGAGTATGCGGGCAAAAAAATCACCAGTACGATGTTAAAATCGCTGATTGAGAAGGGGAGTACGCAAGTACTGTCTTTCAAACGAAAAGACGGGAGTACGGTGAAAGCACGGATTATTTTACAGGACGTAGTAACAGGCAAATTATCTGGTGAGAAGCAGGATGCTTGATCTTAGTTAACAGTTAACATACAGCAAAAGGACCCTTAACCAAGGGTCCTTTTCTGTTGCTGCTGTTGTATATTTTCGTGTATGACTTTTGGTACCTCTTCCAGTGCAGTGATGGTATACATCGACGTTTCCGGATTAGGCTGAAGTTCTACGATGTTGTATTGCCATTCGTTCGGCTGTTTGATGTATATGCTGTGAATTCCGGCTTTTACAGCAGGCATGATATCTGTGCGTAGTGAGTTGCCAATCATCCATGTTGCACGACGATCAAACGGTCCATTAGATAGAATGCCTT
This sequence comes from Paenibacillus sp. FSL L8-0435, assembly GCF_037965655.1. Taxonomy (NCBI): domain Bacteria; kingdom Bacillati; phylum Bacillota; class Bacilli; order Caryophanales; family Paenibacillaceae; genus Paenibacillus; species Paenibacillus sp. FSL L8-0435. The sequence continues at coordinate 3,992,067 of NZ_CP150185.1, read as the reverse complement.
CGAGTGCCTCGACGTTTTTGTGTTGTCGGATATAGATCCGATCATCAAAATAAGCCGAGAGCTTCATCTGATCAATCTTGCGCTGCTGAATCACGGTTTCGCCGCCGGTATATAAGTATAGGGAATGTCCAGCACCTTTAAGGTTCTCAAGCGTTTCAACCATATGAGGGTAGGGTTCAACCTCCTGATCGTACACACTCATACCCAACTTGCTCAGATAAGACTCTTCTCTGGGAGAGGTTAATCTGGCGAACTTGCCGGAGAAATAACGATAGGTGTCAATCAGGGATTGCGGGAAATGATGACTCGCAAAGCCAAGCTTGTTCACTCCGGTTACATCAATCTCCAGTTGTTTTTCCCGAATCTCTTGTGTTGTCAGAGAATGTCCATCAAACCACTCTTGCATATTCTCAAAGAATTCTCCCAAAACCAGGTTGAAGTATTTGTTGCAATATACGAGTGTATCATCAAGGTCGAACATAATATGTTGTTTCATTATTTTCATGATCTAACTCACTCCTTGTTGCCAGTAACTCCACAATGGTTCAACTAAATTATATGCGAATATAGGATTCCAGGAACATATTCAATTCAGATACGCCATCCGGACGAATACTGTATTTCTCTTTACGATTACTTCCCAGCAGATGGGTTCGCAGCAGACCTGCGATGCGCAACGCCATAACCTGATCTTTGACCGTGTCTTCATCTTTACCCAATTCTTCACACATCTCAGCGAGGGATTTGGGTTCATCCGATACGTAACGAAGCAGGCGAAGTCTTTCAGGATCAGCCAGTGCATGGGTGAAACGTAAAAGGCATGTTGGTGGTTGGTCTTCGTTCTCTTCAGGTGCATCTACGGGATACTGCATGATCATCATACCCTCATAGAAGCAGTACATATTAATAGGGCGGTTATGCACCGTTGGAAACAGAATGACTTCGTTCAGTCCAGGCATCGGTTCAACAAGAACGCCAGCTGTAGCATATTCAATGAGCAGTTCAGATCCCATTTTTTCAAGCAAAACGCGTTTTTCTTCAGCATCTTCTTCGAGCCATACACGCTGATCTTCACTTATATTCTGACAGTAGTGTTGATCCCATAGTCGCAATAATGGGACATAGCTGTTCCGAATACGCGTAGATTCTTCTATGGTAAGGGCGGGCAGAAGAGGAGACACACGTGCATACAGGTCATCCGCTGTCATTCCGGCAAGCATGTCCAGAAACTCTTGATTCTCCTTCGTATCATTTTGATACGCAGCCCATGCAAACAGGACATCAAAATCATCAAATGGCCAAGTGGCAGCAGGTGCGAGCGCAGCTCGTACATTGGAACTTAGTTTGCCTTCCACTTCCAGAATCCATTCAGGACCTATATCCAGATGCTGAATCCATTTTTTCGTAACATAAACCAGAAAGCTGTTGAGCATTTCATATATCGGTGAAACATCAATTTTCACATGATAAGCCATATTGTTGCAGAATCCTCCCGTCACATCTAAGTGTACGCAGCGACTTAAGTACCATTATGGCTTGTTTTGCAGGGCGTTGTCCACTATAATGTTCAAGTCCGGGGCAAAGCCCCGACTATGAATAGCAGTTCAAAACCATATGTATACCATACGAAAGTCGTCAGCGATGGCGATTTTTCTTTGTGTGCTCGCAGGAGGAATGAATTCGTGTCATCGATTACTCGCCCCAAACTATCACACTCGACAGCCAACTATCTGATTTTGATTACGGTTATTGTGGTAGCTGGAATTAGTCAGGGGCTTTTGCTGCCTGTGCTTTCGATTTTTTTGGAGCAAAAAGGGGTTTCACCAGGTTTGAACGGATTAAACGCCGCCGCGTTGTACGTTGGCTCTTTTGCCATGACTCTCGTTGCGGAGCGACTACTAGGTGCATTCGGGTTCAAAAAGCTGATTGTGGGTGGCCTGATATTAGTCATGGTCCCTTTAATACTATTTCCGTATTTACCAGATATTAAAATATGGTTCATATTGCGTCTGATCGTTGGAATAGGAGACAGCGCACTTCACTATGCGGCTCAGCTCTGGGTACTGCTTGTTACGGCACCTGAGAAACGTGGGCGCTACATATCGCTATATGGCATGTCCTACGGGCTGGGATTCAGTATTGGTCCGCTGGGAATTAAGCTGCTTGGCTTTGGTGATGCTGTCCCTTTCTGGGTATTGTTCGTATGTATGGCAGCAGTACTTATACTGGTATTAATGAAGCTTCCGAATACAAAGCCGGAAAAAGCAGAGCATGGCCAGCTTCCTGAACGGCGCTTCCGTCGTAGTCTGGCATGGGCTTGGTACGCACTGTTACCTGCTCTTCTATACGGATATATGGAGGCCGGCATGAATAGTAACTTCCCCGTGTATGGCCTGCGTATTGGGTTCGACACCGATCAGATTTCGTCGTTGCTTCCCTTTATTGGGATTGGAGGTTTGTTCCTTCAATTGCCTCTGGGGATGCTGAGTGACCGGTATGGGCGTAAAAAGATATTGATGTTTGCGGGAATCAGTGGGGGGATCATCTTCATGCTGGTTCCCGTCGCAGGTACGCATTTCTGGTGGACGCTTGTATTGTTAACAATCGCAGGTGGCCTGGTCGGTTCCTTTTTTTCGCTGGGCCTGGCCTATGCCGCAGATATTTTGCCTAAAGTGTTGCTGCCTGCAGCCAACGTTGTGGCTTCCTTTCATTTCACGATTGGAAGTATTATTGGACCGAATCTGGGTGGTCAGATGATCAACTGGATTTCACCCGGAAGCATGTTCACCTTGCTCGGAATCATGTATCTTCTTTTCGGCTTGGCAGGTATATTATTTCGTCGTAAACCGGAGTTCGAATCTGTGTTAAAATAGAAGCTGGTGTTCGCATGGAAATTGATGTCCATTTCCGAGTACACTAGTGGTAGGGAAAAACATGGACAAGAGGAGACATCGCGATGATCAGAGTAGAGAACTTGAGTAAATCCGTTGGCGTGGACCGCGTTCCCGTTCTGCGGGATATTCGATTTGATATGCAACAAGGAGAGATGATAGCTGTAGTTGGTTCAAGCGGTAGCGGAAAAAGCATGCTGCTCAAATGTTTGGCTATGATGGAGAAATGGGATTCCGGCCGGTTTACGGTGGATGGCGCCGAGATTTTGAAAGAAGGCTGGTCCGGAAAACGGAAAATCAAACGGGAGTGGGCTTACTTGGAACAGAATCCAGAACTATTTCCCAGACGTACGGCTCTTAAAAATGTATTAATCGGACGATCGGGTCAGACTCCTGTATGGAGAATGGTAACCGGTATGGTACGTTCAGATGATTATATGGGTGCTATGGATTATCTCGAAGGATTGGGATTACTTGATAAAGCACATCAAATAGCAGAGAAGCTCAGTGGTGGCGAGAAGCAGCGTGTTGCCATTGCAAGAGCACTTGCTCATGGTGCCAAAGTGGTTTTGGCCGATGAACCAGTGATTGGTCTTGACCCTCACACAGCAGATTCAGTGCTGGAAACGCTGCGCAAATTATGTGAAGAAGAACGTGCAACAGTCATTGCAGTATTGCCTATTGAACTTGCTGAGAAACATGCCACGCGAATCTGGGGATTGGCAGACGGCAAGATTGCTTTTGATATTCGTGGACGGAGATTGACACAGCAAGAAAAAAACCAGATTTAAACTATTGAAAAGAGTGATGAGATTGTTTAATTCACGGTGGGGACGCTTTGTAGCAGCAGGAACAATGGCGATCATGCTTGGTTCTGTTCTAAGCGGATGCACAGTCATAAGTGACCCCAAAGGTTTGATGAGAAAACCAATGATGTCCACCGATAAGGAGAAACTGTACAACGTGGTTCAGGTTAAACTGCCGCCAGAGAGCACGTTGATTCGTCCCAAGGATATGAATAACACCAGTATGATTCGAGTAGAAGACCTGAATGGGGATGGAACTCGGGAAGCGATTGTTTTTTATGAGACACCAAATGAGAATGTGCGAATCCATGGCATGATTTTGGAAGAGCAGGGAGGCACATGGGTTAAAAAGCTTACATTTGATGTGCCGGGAAATGAGCTGCAATCCTTTAAAGTATTGGATATTACGAATGACGGAAATCCGGATATTATTCTTGGTGTAAGTCTGCAGGAGCAGAAGGCCCTGACTGCATATTCCTACAAGGGCGGGGCACTGGAGCAGGTCTTGGGTGGAGTTCCGTATAATCAATATATTATTGATAATGCGCAGGGGAACACGCTGGATTTAAGTGGGGATGGCAAGAGTGATTTTGTTATCATTTCGCTGAACAACAGCGGTTTTGCAACGATTGCGTTATACCAGTACGAAGATGGCAGCTTCAAGGAAGTGGATCGGGTGCAGACCGATTATACCGTTAAAGAAGTTTATAATGCGCTGGGCGGAGAGATCGCCGAAGGACAGATGGGCATTGTACTGGATGCCGAGCTGGATGATCGGAGTTCCTTCTCGCAAATTATGTATGTTAAGGATAACAAGTTAGTCAATGCTTTTAAATCACCAGATCAAACGTATAGAGATGACAAAATTTTAAGCGGTGATGTCGATAATGATGGTATTATTGAGTTTGGACTTAAAGAGACTCCGAAAGGCTGGGAGCATTACGTTTTTGACTCCAGGTTGTGGTTCTATACCTATTACCAATGGGATGGTAAAGAAGGCAAGAAATTTGTCTCGTTCCAATTCCGGGATGACGCTGATTTATTTCATCTAAATCTCAAACCAGAATGGTACGGTAAGATTACTATTGACACCAAATCGGAGAAGGAAAAATATATTCGATTTAAAATGATTGATACGGACGAAACCGTGGCAGAGATCAAATATTTCACCCTTTCCAAGTGGGAGCAGGAGAAGGGTAAAAGCTGGAAGGAAATTACGCGTACCAAAGATCGGGTTATTGCTTCACGAGTAGCACAATCAGAGGCGGGTAAAGATGCACTAAGCAATACTTCTCAGCTGAATAGAAAGGGAGAACTTAATGAGTAAAGTACTTATTCTTGAGGATGAAGAATCCATCCGCAGTTTTATAGTGATTAATTTAAAGAGAAACGGATTCGAAGTGCTTGAGGCGGGTGACGGCCATGAAGCGCTCCGGATACTGCAGACAGTACCGGATATTGATCTGGCTCTACTGGATGTCATGGTACCTGGTATTGATGGATTTGAGGTCTGTCGACGCATCCGTGAAACTAATGAACGTCTGGGCATCATCTTTTTGACCGCGAAAGTTCAGGAACAGGATAAAGTGTATGCTCTCTCCGTTGGTGCAGATGATCATGTCAGCAAGCCTTTCAGCCCAACAGAGTTGATTGCACGTATTCAGTCATTATTACGCCGTGTAAACGTGCATCGGGAAACTGCGGCAAAGGTTACGTTCCAGTCTGGGCCATTTTCACTGGATCTGATCTCAAAGCAATTCAAGAAACAGAATGAAGCCATTGAGTTGACTCCAACGGAGTTTTCCTTGATTCAGTTTTTCCTGGAAAAAGAAAATACACCGCTCAGCCGCGATGTATTGTTAGATCATGTATGGGGAAAAGAGTACATGGGTGATCCAAAAATTGTGGATGTCAACATTCGTCGTCTGCGTCAAAAAATTGAGAACAATCCTTCCGAGCCCGAATACCTGCAAACTGTATGGGGTCACGGGTACAAATGGAAGGGCCGGGAGCAATGATTAAAAAAGGCATTACTCGGCAGATCGTACTACATTATTTCTTTGTAGTTTTTCTCGCTCTGCTGTTGGTCGAATTCGTATTTATGTTGGCAGTACAAAGGTATTATTATGAAAGTATCTACAATACGATTAGTACCCACATTTCTAATTCAAAGGACTTTTTCGAGCCAATCGCTCGTGAGAATACTACGGAGGATGGCAATAATCTATCTAGACTCCTTGTGAACTTGGCATTGTCCAATACTGAATTGGAAATTTTGGATCTGAACGGGCGCGTATTGGCGAGTTCGACTGCTTTTGAATCTGACCGTGCTGTGCTGCAAACCAGTGATATTATGCAGGCTCTGAATGGGGATATGGGACGCTGGATTGGAAGACAACCAGGTACTGGAGAATCCGTCATGGCCGTTTCACACAAGTTTGATCTGGGCGGCGAAAATACTTATGTAATTCGATATCTGACTTCACTCGAAGATGTGAATTCAAAGCTGTTGAATATGGGACTACTCGCCGCTGCGGTCGGTGTTGGCGTGCTTGCTATAGTATTGATCATCAGCGTTGGTATGGCAAATTCCATTGTACGTCCAATTAACAACATCACCGCAGTATCTGCTCAAATGGCCAGAGGACGGCTGGATGTCAGGGTTAAAGGGAATTATAAGCACGAACTGGGCGAATTGGCATCAACACTTAACTTCATGGCACATGAGATTGTGCGCAGTAATCAGATCAAAGATGATTTTATCTCTTCGATCTCACATGAATTAAGAACACCTCTGACCAGCATTAAGGGCTGGAGCGAGACACTGGACTCAGGCGGTTATGATCCGGAAGAAACCCGTATCGGTATGGGCATCATTTCCAAGGAAACCGAACGACTGATTGGACTTGTTGAAGAGATGCTGGATTTCTCCAAATTACAGCAAAATCAGATGAAGCTGGTCAAAGGAACGGTCAACATTCGTGAAATTGTACAGGAAACGATGTTGAATGTCTGGGCCAAAGCGGAACAAAAACAGGTCCATCTCAAGTTGGAAACGGACGAGACACGTGCTTATAATGTCCATGGGGACGGCAACAGACTGAAACAAGTCTTCTTAAACATTGTGGATAATGCGATCAAATTTTCACACGAGAATTCCTGGATCTTCTTGTCCGTCAAAGAGGAAAATGGTCAGATCATTGCAGCTGTTCAGGACACCGGTATCGGAATTAGTGAAGAACACCTAATCAAAGTACGGGACCGCTTCTTCCAGGTTAATCATCAAAATGGGGGAACGGGACTGGGTCTTGCGATTACGCAAGAACTGGTAGAACTGCATGAGGGGACGATCACGATGCAGAGTGAACTTGGATCTGGTACAACCGTTACGGTTACGTTACCGGCTGTGCCTGAGGAAATGGGTACAGAAGAATCTGTAAACGCGTCTGGTGATGCTGAAGTCACAGATGAGAGGACAGCAAGCGATACAAAATCGGATATAGAAAAGTCTTAAGGTTTTAAAAGATAAGAGATTTTTCTACCTGACCCTCGAGCATGTTACGCTTTATAACATCCATATCAACACAAAAAAAGGTGAGCCATTCAAGGCTCACCTTTTTTGCATATTATTATGAAGAAAGTTCACCTGTGCGCAGGCGCCCACTTTTCTCATATACTTCTTTCAACATACGAACAGGTTGCGTACGGACAGCCGGTTTGGCAGAGACGATCTCGTTAGGTCCAACGACAACAATTTCATCTGCCGTACCTTTAACAATTGCACCGTCCTTGATTATTGCCCCTTCACCGATGATGGCGCGTTCGATGTGAACCCCACGGCCTATGCGTGCATTAGGCATAACGACACTGTCTTTAACCTCAGAGCCTTTACCCACTTCTGCACCGCAGAAGATAACGGAACGCTCCGAACGACCTTCGATTGCACAAGAGTCGTGAATCATGGAAGTAACATGTTCGATCTTTGTATGTCTTGCTTTGTAAGCACTTGGCTTGGAGCGCCAGTCGCGAGTAAACATCGGCCAGTTTTCTTTTTGCAGACTCCAGTCTTCCTCGTTGTGTAACAGATCCATATGTGCATCCCAAAGGCTCTTAACCGTTCCTACATCTTTCCAATAACCATTAAAGTTATAGACAAAGAGGGGATTATTTTCGTTCAACATTTGAGGAATAACATCTTTACCGAAGTCATGGCTGGATTCAGGGTTAGCGGCATCTTCCAAGAGATGGCGTTTCAGATAATCCCATTTGAACATGTAAATGCCCATTGAAGCCAGATTACTTTTTGGTTCAGCCGGTTTCTCGGCAAACTCGGTTACACGTAAATTCTCATCAGCAGCCATAATACCGAAGCGATGTGCTTCATCCCATGGAACTTCCATTACTGAAATCGTTGCTGCTGCATTATTGGCCTGATGAGCCTCCAACATCTCGCGATAATTCATATGATAAATATGATCACCCGACAAAATTAGAACATTTTCGGGGTTTTGCTGATCAATATAGTCAATATTTTTATAAATAGCATCCGCCGTTCCCAAGTATTCGTCATTTCCTGTATGATAAGATGGAAGTAAGGAAATTCCTGCCTGACTTGAGTTACCATGTCCCCATGGTTCGCCTTGACCAATGTGATCATGCAAAGATTCCGCTTGGTACTGCGTTAATACTCCTACAGTATCGATCCCTGAGTTTACGCAGTTACTGAGAGGAAAATCGATGATCCGGTAGTGCCCGCCAAACGGTACAGCGGGTTTTGCGATACTTGAGGTTAAAGGGGCTAATCGCTTCCCTTCTCCTCCCGCCAACAGCATAGCGATGCAATCTTTATTAAACATAATCGTTTCCCTCCCAAAATATTGTGCATTGTAGTACATCATTAACGCAAAGTAGAGCAGATGAAACGATTGTTACTGTAAAAATTCAGAAAAAAGACAACATTTTCTAAGACACCGCATTTTTCTTTTCAACTTGGCTAGAATGGGGTAATGGTTACTGTTATATCTATTTTCTTGAGAAGAAGGTGATCTCTTGGCCATTCAACCGTTGGCACACCCGGACATATTGCCGGAGCATATTTATTTATTTCATGAAGGTAACCTTCATCACAGTTATCGAATTTTGGGCGCACAGCCTGAGATCTGCGATGGCCGTCAGGGGTATCGCTTTACCGTGTGGGCACCAAATGCCGCAGAAGTAGGATTGGCTCTGGACCGTAATGGATGGAAAGGTGAAAAGGAACCTTTATATAAGATACCCGAATCAGGATTTTGGAGTCGTTTTTTTCCGGAAATTAGTGAAGGAACTTTATACAAGTTCCGTATATTAACGGAAGACGGAACAGAATTGCTCAAAGCCGATCCTTATGCGTTTCATGCGGAGGTTCGACCTCAGACAGCCTCTGTCACCAGTTCAATCGAAGGGTACAAATGGAATGATGGAGCCTGGAGACGCAAACAACGCGGGCTGTATAATAAACCCCTACATATTTATGAAATGCATATGGGAACCTGGAAGCGCAAAGAAGACGGAAGCCTCTACAGTTATCGAGAGATGGCTGATTTGCTTGTTCCTTACTTATTGGAAATGAAATATACACATGTTGAGATGATGCCTCTTAGTGAGCATCCTTATGATCTTTCGTGGGGATACCAAAACACTGGATTTTACGCGCCAACAAGCCGTTACGGACAGCCCAAAGATCTGATGTATCTGGTGGATACACTACATCAGGCTGGAATTGGAGTTCTGCTGGATTGGGTACCAGCGCATTTTGCCAAAGATGCTCATGGGTTGCGTATGTTTGATGGTACGCCTTTGTATGAGTATGCAGACCCGATGTTAGCAGAGAAGCCAGGCTGGGGTACTCTTAGCTTTGACTACTCGAAACCTGAGATTCGTTCATTTCTGATCTCCAATGCATTATATTGGATGGAGATGTATCATTTTGACGGACTCCGTGTTGATGCGGTTACGAGTATGCTTCGGCTTGATTTTGAGAAGCAGCCAGGTCAATATCGTACCAATGATGAAGGTGGTCTTAAGAACAAGGAAGCTGTAGCTTTTTTGCAGCAGCTGAATCAGACGGTGTTCAAGTATTTCCCTTATGCATTGATGATGGCTGAAGAATCCAGTGCATGGCCAATGGTGACTTTACCTGTAGATGAAGGTGGTCTGGGCTTCAACTACAAATGGAACATGGGCTGGATGAACGATACGCTTGATTACATGGAATCTGATTTTCATGAGCGTCCTTCCAAACATCATTTGCTGACTTTCCCGGTCGTATACTCCTTTGCTGAAAATTATGTGCTACCTCTGTCACATGACGAGGTTGTTCATGGCAAAAAGTCGCTCCTCGACAAGATGCCAGGAACCTATGAGCAGAAATTTGCCGGCATGCGTGCTTTTCTGGGCTATTTTATGACTTTCCCAGGGAAAAAGCTGTTGTTTATGGGTGGAGACTTTGGCCAGTTCATCGAATGGAAAGATGAAGATCAACTGGACTGGTTCTTGCTGGATTATGACAGTCACCGCAATTTGCATAAGTTTGAGCGTGAGCTGTCTAACCTGTACTTGAGTGAAAAAGCTTTGTGGGAGCTTGATCATTCCTTGGACGGTTATGAATGGATCACTCCGGATGATCAGGACCAGAGTGTCATTTCATACGTACGCAAAGGAAAAAAACCTGCGGATACACTCCTTGTGCTCATTAACTTTCAGCCGGTCAAGCGGGAGCGTTACCGGATTGGTGTCATGCGTCCCGGTATGTATACCGAAGTACTGAACAGTGACCATTCCGTTTACGGCGGTTCAGGCATTACTAATGATATGCAACTGCCTACCGAAAAGATTCCTTTTCATGGGCATCCGCATAGTCTCGAATTGGTATTGCCTCCGCTTAGCATCGTGATTCTAAAAAAGAACACGCGTCGGAAAACGGATGAATCACCTGCGAGTATAACTTCCGTCAGTTCAAAAACAAAGAATAATAATGAAAGCAATACGCTCAAACCGAAGAGGAGGACAAAGGCATGAATATTCTATTTGCTGCTGCTGAAGTACATCCATTTATCAAAACAGGAGGCCTTGCTGACGTAATCGGTGCTCTCCCGTTGGCATTGAAGAAGAGCGGGGCAGATGTGCGGGTGATTATGCCTAAATACAAGGGGATTCCCGATGAGTATAAAGACGCGTTACAGCCCGTAATTACAACGGATGTGCCTCTTGGCTGGCGGAGACCTTATTGTGGAATAGAAATGCTGGTTCATGATGGGATTCCAGTATATTTTGTGGATAATGAATATTATTTTGGGCGTGATGGAGTGTACGGTTATATGGATGATGGCGAGCGTTTCGCCTTCTTCAACCGTGCAGTTCTCGAAGTGTTGCCACAGATTGAGTTCAAGCCTGACGTGCTGCACAGTCATGACTGGCATGCAGGAATGATTCCTTTGGTGCTTGAAGCACACTACAGACACGATCCATTTTACAGTGATATTCGTACGGTATTCACTATACATAACTTGTTGTATCAAGGGGTATTCCCGCATCAGTTATTCAGTGATATCCTTGAGCTGGACGATCGATATTTCACCGTGGATGGAGCCGAGTATTACGGTAATGTCAACTTCCTGAAGGCTGGAATTGTCTACGCTGACCATGTAACAACCGTTAGTCCAACTTACGCACAGGAAGTGAAAACATCTTATTACGGATACGGTCTGGACGGACTGCTTAGTTCACTTGGAGATCGATTCAGCGGGATTGTAAATGGCATTGATACCAAGAGTTACAACCCGGCTACAGACACCAAAATCCCGGTGAAATACAGAACAAGTCTGTCCAAAAAAACGGAAAACAAAATTGAGCTGCAAAAGGAACTTGGATTGCCTGTTCGACCAGATGCACCTCTTATGGTCATGGTCACAAGGCTTGTGGATTCCAAAGGACTTGATCTGGTCTGTCGTATCCTGGATGAATTGTTATATTATGATGACATTCAATTCGCGGTACTGGGAACAGGAGAGCAGGCGTATGAACACTGGTTCCGTGAAGCCGCGAATCGTTATCCACTTAAAATGTCTGCACAGATCAAGTTCAACGACGGGTTATCCCGTCGGTTCTATGCAGGCAGTGATATCTTCCTGATGCCATCCAGATTCGAGCCGTGTGGTATTAGTCAGCTGCTGGCTCTGCGGTACGGTAGTGTGCCTCTCGTAAGGGAAACAGGCGGTCTGAACGATACTGTTCAGGCATATAACGAGTTTACTGGAGAAGGGAATGGTTTCTCATTCACAAGCTTTAATGCACATGACATGATGAATACCATTCGGCGTGCTGAGGAGATCTACAAACAGCCAGAACACTGGAAGAAAATCGTGAAGAATGCAATGGGTGGAGAATACAGCTGGAACGTCTCTGCTGAAGAATATATGGACATTTATCGTCGGATCACACTTGACCCTGTAAACTAATGCAATCCTGAAAAAGTCGCAGCATATCATGCTGTGGCTTTTTTCAATCCAATAAACAAAACACTTCCAAAGTTCAGAATGAAGTATCATCTGAGACGATGGAAGTGTTTTTCTTTTCTTTTATATGATTCTTCAGAATTAAACCTCAGCCGTGTTGGATGGTTGTCGGATCAAGCTGTCTATACAAAATGCGGTACCCATAGGGGTCAAGCTTAATATTCATCATTCCATCGGCTGGAAACACAGGCTCTTCAGTTAATGCATCTTTCCAGTCTTTTGTTTCCATAGGATGAGAAAGCGTTCGATCTTGAGGTGTATTGTTCATCCATACGGTAAAGTGAAGGTTGTCATCCACACGCTCGTACACGATACAGGGATCATTGTGATCAGCCTTGAGGAATCGGAAGCGTCCTTTGCGCAGGGCTTCATTACTTTTGCGTAAATCGATCATCAGACGATAGAAATCATACAATTCTCTGTCTTGTTTGGCCGGGTCCCATTCCATACATTTTCGACAATCCGGGTCAGCATCACCACTAATTCCTACCTCATCGCCGTAGAAAATACAAGGTGTGCCGATATAGGTGAAAAGAAATACAACCGACAATTTTAAACGGCGTTTGTCTTCTCCTAACCTTGTAAGCAATCGTGGGGTATCGTGGCTGCACAACATATTAAAGATCACTTCGTTGGTTTGTTGCGGATAGCGCATAATCAGTGAACCCATCTCGTTGGCAAAGTTATACCCATCCATTGAACCGCAGAAGAACTGAAGCACTTTGTCGGCAAATGGATAATTCATGACGGAATCGAATTGATCCCCCATGAGCCATGTCAGGGAGTCGCTCCAGACTTCACCAACAATATAGGCTTCCGGATTCGCTGCCTTAACAACCTTGCGAAAATCACGCCAGAAATGGTTGTCCACCTCATTTGCTACATCCAGACGCCACCCATCCAGCTTAATTTCTTTGATCCAGTACTCAGCTACATCGAGTAGATATGCCTTAACCTCAGGGTTGGCTGTATTGAACTTGGGCATGTTGCCATAGAACCCAAATGTATCGTAGGTTGGTATACCATCCTTGATCTGAACCGGATATTCATTGATGTGGAACCAGTCGGCATACTTAGAGTTTTTTCCATTCTGGAGAACGTCTTGAAAAGGAGGGAAGTCTTCGCTGCAATGGTTAAACACCGCGTCAAGCATGACACGTATACCCAGGCGATGACATTCTTCTGTCAATTGTTTAAGCAGGGTATTATCACCGAAATGGGGGTCGACTTTTTTATAATCAATCGTGTCGTATTTGTGGTAGGAATTGGCCTGGAATAACGGGGTAAAGTAAATGGCGTTTACGCCAAGTTCAGTTAAGTCATACAGATGATCCAGCACACCTTGCAGATCTCCACCAAAATAATTGTCCAACTCAGGTTTGCCACCCCAGTCATCCGTTTCTTTTGGATTCAGCTTGGGATCTCCATTAGCAAACCGTTCCGTCATGATCTGATAAAAGACGGCTTCTTTTGCCCACTCGGGCACCTTAAACACATCAATTTCATGTATATACGAGAACTCATAATATCCTCCAGTTGGATAGGGGGTCTCATAATGAATTCCATTATCCGCTAGAAAAACATCTTCTGAACCGGCAGTTATCCGAAATATATAGGTGAGACGTTTGAATTGTGGCCTGACGGCAGCCTCCCAATAATCAAACATGCGATCGGAAGCAGCTTTCTCCAGTTGAATTTCCTTGTAGGTTCCGTTCCAATTGTACTTATCTCCGGTCAGTGCAGTCACGTATTGCACATCATTGCGCTTGGTTCGTACGCGCAGATGTATGGTAGACGAATTATAGGCGTAAGCCCACTTGTCACGAGGGACATGATACATGGCTTCGAGCAACATGACAGCACCTCCTGAATATAGGATAAGTTATAGAGGTTGTTCAAAAGCCCGCTTTTGATTACAAGTGATGCCTATCGGCATCATTGGCATCGAATATGGAATTCAGCCGAAATGTCCGTTGCTCACGTAGTTTTGCCTACGCTCCGCTACTCCATTTCTAGCTTCATCCCATCTTCTCGGTACTGAAAACCGGTCTTTTGAACACGCACTTATAGTTATAATTAACCAAGTTAGCCAGCAAATGAATCACATTTACTGTAATAAAATGTGTTGTTTTCATCGTTTTCAAAGGTTTCTTTCACAGCATTTCCAGCTTCGGGCTGAATATACTTACAGATAATTTAGAATAAGGGTGCCCTGAACAACTTGAGATTCAAGATTGTTCAGGGCACCCCTATATAACATGTTGAAAGTGAATTTTAGCGAATAGCTTGCTCAAACTCCGTGCGGATGGATTGAAGCAGTTCCGGCTGGCTCAGGACGTCATAGGCTGTTGTAGCGAGTGCCTTGGCTCCCAGAATCATCCCGTCCAGGGCACGCTCTTGGAGTGCAAGATCACGGAAGGCTATGGAGTGCAGTGTGTGCACCTCGTCTACAACACGAATGTAAGGATGGATGGCAGGACATTTCAGGGAAACGTTACCGATGTCCATAGAGCCGTGATCATTACCACTCACTATCTCTTCTTGCGGGATACCAAGTTCCATCAGATTTTGACTAAACGCAGCTGAGAATGCTTCATTGGTAACCATCTCGTCATAGGAGGTTTCATAGTTGGATGTCACCAGCTTGCATCCTGTCTGGAGAGCAGAACCTTCAGCGATCTGAATTACACGTTCTGTGAGGATATTCAGTTCTTTGCGAGTTGCTGCCCGTACATAAAATTGCGCAGAAGCATAGTCAGGAATGATATTTGCTGCCTGACCTCCATTGTTGATCACACCATGAATCCGAACGGTGCTTTTCACTTGTTGCCGGAATGCGTTGATTCCGTTGAACGTTTGAATGACGGCATCAAGAGCATTAATACCTTCGTGCGGACTTGCAGCAGCATGTGAAGATCGGCCATGGAATTCAAATTGCACAGCATCAATAGCCAGCGAACTGCCTGACTTTTCGTAGGCATAATACGGATGCGCCATGAGAGCGACATCACAGTCATCGAACAGACCTGCTTCCGCCATCGGAACTTTGGCACCACGTGTCTCCTCAGCGGGTGTACCAAACACTTTAATTGTTCCGCCGACTTCTTCCAGAATGGATTTCAGCCCCACAGCAGCCCCAAGACTCATCATGCAGATCAGATGGTGACCACAAGCATGACCGATCTCCGGCAATGCGTCATATTCACACAATAATGCAATGGTAGGGCCGGGTTTGGCGGCTGAATAGGTTCCGATAAAGGCTGTCTCCAGTCCAAGGATTGGAGCCTCTACAGTGAACCCGTGATAGATCAGTTCTTCTTTTAGACGAGCAGAAGCAAGATACTCTTCATTCCCCAGTTCGGGGTTGGCACCGATATATGATGAAATGGCTTTAAAACGGGAAGCATATTGATCAATAACCGTCAGGATCTGTGATTTGTTAGATGTCATTAGTAAACTCCTTATGCAAAATGAAAATAATTTATTGATTATATCATGTTTGCTTTATTTTTTCAGAAACAAGTCAAGATTTGTATTGTCAAAATGCATTGCATAATCATGCATTGTACTTTATAATGACTCAGTCATCAACATGAGAAGCATACAAAGTATTGTAAGGGGAGAGAAAAAGGTTGAAATTAATAAGTCGTTACACCATGATGCTGTTGACCTTTGTTGTTCTGCTGACAACTGCCGTTCCTGTGGCACTTGCAAGTGGAACTACAGATAATTCAGGCAGTAAAAAGCTGGTGCTCGGTACAAGTGCCGATTTTGCACCATACGAATTCCATAAAGTGATTAATGGTAAAGATGAAATCGTCGGCTTCGATATTGAGATCGCCAAAGAGATTGCCAAAGATCTTGGCGCTGAGCTTGTGATTGAGGATATGGGCTTCGACGGTCTTCTGCCTTCATTGCAGAGCGGGCGTGTTGATCTGGTGATTTCAGGTATGACGCCGACGGATGAACGGAAGAAAAGTATCGATTTTTCCGACACCTATTATAAATCAAAACAAGTGATTATGGTTCGCAATGTGGATAAAGACCAATATCCAACCATGGCAGAACTTGAAAATGCGAAGATTGGCGTTCAGAAAGGCTCCATTCAGGAAACGATCGGACAGAGTATTCCAGGAGCGAAGCTTACTGCGCTGGATAAAATCTCCGATATCGTGCTTCAACTGCAAACAAAACGCATTGACGCGGCAATCGTTGAAGATACCGTTGCTGCAGGTTATCTGGACGATATCATTGGACTTGCTGCTGCTGTTCCGGACGAAGAGCAAGCAGAAGCGGCAATCGGGATTCGTAAAGGTAATACCGAGCTGCTAGCTGCAGTAAATGGAACACTGGAGCGACTGAAAAGTGAAGATAAAATCAATCAGATGGTGACGGACGCCAGCCTCTTGATGGCGGATAAAGCGAACAAATCACAAAATATTTTCCAAGTATTCTGGGAGTACAAAAGTTTCTATGCTACAGGTGTAGGATACACACTTCTGTTGTCTGCACTTGGGGTTATCTTCGGGGTAATTATTGGATTGATCATCTGTTTGTTCCGTTTGCATGACGCTGCAATCTTGCGCTGGATCGGTACTGCTTACGTTGAAGTGATCCGTGGCACACCGATGCTGGTACAATTAATGATTATTTACTATGGTTTTTCCCTGAGCTTTGGCATTAACTTCACTGCCCTTCAGGCAGGTATCATCACGCTTTCCATTAATAGTGGTGCGTATCTAGCGGAGATTTTCCGTGCAGGTATCCAAGGGGTGGATCGTGGCCAGTTGGAAGCAGCTCGCTCCCTCGGAATGGGCAGAGGTGCAGCCATGCGCTACATCATATTGCCACAGGCTTTCAAGGCCGTATTGCCGGCAATTGGTAATGAATTCATAACGATTATCAAGGAATCCTCCATTATCTCTGTTATCGGTATGGTGGACATTATGTATCAGGCAAGTGTAGTCAAGAACATTACGTACCAAGGCTTGAGTCCATTTTTGATTGCAGCAGCCATCTACTTTGTAATGACGTTTATTTTGTCCAAGCTGCTGGGACGACTGGAAAGGAAGTTGAGTGCAAGTGATAGACGTTAGACAATTACACAAATCTTATGGAAATAACGATGTGCTTAAGGGCATTAATGTGACGATTGGCAAAGGCGAGGTTGTCGTGGTTATCGGTCCTTCCGGTTCAGGTAAAAGTACATTCTTGCGTTGTCTGAACCTCTTGGAACAACCTACATCAGGTGAAATCGATTTTGAAGGTGTTTCAATTACGGACCCCAAGCACAACATTAATGCAACTCGGGAAAAAATGGGCATGGTGTTCCAGCATTTCAACCTGTTCCCACACAAAACGGTACAGCAAAACATCACGATTGCTCCGATTAAAGTGAAGAAACAATCCACGCAGGAAGCGGAGAAAATTGCTGCTGATCTGCTTAACACTGTGGGCTTGTACGATAAAAAAGATACATTCCCGAATCAGCTGTCCGGTGGACAGAAGCAGCGGATCGCTATTGCAAGAGCATTGGCTATGCAGCCGCATGTCATGCTGTTTGACGAGCCTACTTCGGCACTGGACCCCGAGATGGTCGGTGAAGTGTTGGATGTCATGAAACGTCTTGCAGAAGGTGGGATGACTATGGTCATTGTAACGCATGAGATGGGTTTTGCACGTGAAGTAGGAGACCGGATCCTGTTCATGGATGGCGGGGTTATTGTAGAAGAGGGAACACCTGATGAGGTGTTTGGAGCACCAAAAAATTCACGTACACGTGATTTTCTTGCCAAAGTACTCTAAATGAAAGTGATCAATAGCGTTACTGACTTCGAGTCGGTGACGCTATTTTTTTATGGTTAATAATCACGTATGGATTCGGAAAAGTAACTATTCTGTTACCAAATGTAAAGTAATCGGGTCGTCCAATATTTCTAAAGTATCCAGTACTCTTACATATGCTTACATGCTAAAAAACCATTTGGTAAGAATTACTACAAGTTCAGGTTACAAAATTGTGATATATTGAACTCTGCCGAAACTTCCGGACAGGGAGTGCGGGGGATGTAACGATGCAGATTTGTGCAGGGGGAAGATCTACAGCACACTGCTTGGGGTGAATTAGGGGTACATAACGTTTCAAATGTAATGAAGAACCTATAGGGTGGGCTCCTCATCCGAATCCGACAACTAACTTCGCAGGCACAATGAGGGAGGAAGACCATGATTAACAAGAAACGTATAGCCAAAACAGCAGTAGCATTAATGACAACAGCAATGCTCATTCAAGCCGTTCCGGCTCACGCCGATTCAGTTCATGTGGCCAAAGAAGGGGATACCTTCTACACCTTATCAAAACAATATGGAGTAGCAATGAACACGTTGGTTAAAGCAAACAACGACATTTCACCTTACAATATTTATGGTGGTTTGAAAATTACAATTCCTGGTAAGGCAAACAATCTAGCTGCCGCGGCGACGGGGAGCAAGACCCAAGCCAAAACGGTTACTACAGCAAGCTTGGACGTTAACGCAGATAACAAAGTGGTTCAAGCCTGGGGTAAAACATTCGATTACAGCAAAGCTGTGAACGTGAAAGCAACGGCATACTCTGCAGATCCGTCTGAAAATGGAGGCTGGGGTGCAGTCGATTATTTCGGAAATGACCTTGAACTGGGTACGATTGCAGTTGATCCAAGTGTAATTCCACTCGGAACCAAAGTACTGGTAACGGGTCACAGCCATCCAGGATTGCCAAAACAGGCTTTTGTAGCCACAGCGCGTGATGTAGGCGGTGCAATCAAGGGTCACCGGATTGATATCTTTATCCCGGGTAGCAAACAGTCCGTAAGCACATTTGGATTTCAGGATATCGAGCTGTACATTCTGAAGTAGAAAATTAATTACATCTAACGAATTCAAACAGGGTGTCTGCCAGTCGCAAACTTGCGATTGAACAGCACCCTTTTAATATTCTCATTTATTTCTTCATCGTCATCTTAATCTTTGGCCTTTGACAATCCCAGCATTTCGTCCAAGGTGACAAGTTCATATCCGCGCTTTTGCAATTCCTCAATGATTTCAGGCAAAGCCTCAATCGTGCCGTTCAGGTTTGATCCTACACCGCCTCCAGCATGTTGCAGAACGATGGAGCCTGGTTTTACGGCAGACAGGATGTTATCTTTCACCTGTTCCTTTGAAAGGCCTTTCCAGTCCAGAGAGTCTACGTTCCAGTTCACAATGCTATAGTGTTGTTTGGCAGCCCATCTCAGCTGTTCTTCATTAATGTCTCCATAAGGCGGCCGAATCATCTTCGGCGTATATCCCGCCAAACGTCGAATAATATCCCCGGTATGTAAAATTTGTTTGCGAAAGGCATTCATCGACAGCTTACTGAATTCAGGATGATTGTAGCTGTGATTACCAACCATATGCCCTTCCTTAATGATGCGTTTCACCAGATCCGGATGTTTCTCTGCACGACTACCCACGATGAAGAATGTAGCTCTGACATTGTATTTCTTCAATACATCCAGCACTTGTGGACTAAATCGTGGATCAGGTACATCATCAAAAGTCAGTGCAACCTTCTTTGTTGAAGGACCATTGGTTTTGAACGTATCGGCATATTTTTGACGTAACTGTCCCAATGTCAGTTGTTCTTCTTCCGCAGAATCCGAACCTGATACGGATTCACTTGGCGGGCTTGAAACATCCCGCGATGAAACTGGAGCATGATATCCTCCGAGAAAAATAACGATAACCATCAGCATAATGAGGCGTACGCGCATAATAACGGCCTCCTTTTCCAAAATGACGTTCTCTTTGGTATGCCCGGGCTATCCATAAGTTATGCGTAGTGTGAGAATTTTCATTGCCGATGTAGCTCATGAAAGCCATAATTCCTCCATATATAACATATAGAAAAGGATAGGTGGATGGGTATGAGTACATATGATTTGAAATCCATACGTTTACAGGTGATTGAAGCAGGAGAAGATAAGGTTTTTCTCGTTACGGGAGGAAAGGCGCATATTGGCGCCGCAGCCACATTCTATGTAGATCATGAGCGCGTAAGCGGGACGACGGTACATATTCCCGGTCATAAGGAACAAGAACTGTGTGAGCGGCTTGCCCGGAAGGCTGCCCAGCAGCTGAAAGTAACCGTTACGGTGATCATGGGTATTCATTTTGATTCCATCACGCGGATGCAGATCGACGAAATCGTGCAGACTGCAGAGAGGTTGATGGAAGATCATCTGATCAAAGATAAACGATCTTCCTGACGTAAGAGTCATCGAATGTTTTGATTTTATTTGCTAAAATTGAAACGAGTTGTAGATTGTTACGTATGTATGTTTATATACGATGTAATATCGACTAGGAGGAATAACATAATGTCCATTTTCAAACGTTTGCGTGATCTAACCATGTCTAACATCAACGCCATTATTGACAAGGCGGAAGATCCAATCAAGATGACGGAACAATATATCCGCGACATGCAAGAGGATCTGGAAGATGCGGAGAAAGCAGTAGCTCAACAAATCGCCATTGAGAAGAAATTCAAGCAGTTATTCGAAGAGCAGGAAGCTCTTGTGAAGAAACGTGAAGAGCAGGCGCATACGGCGGCACGTGCTCAGAATCTGGATTTGGCTCGACGTGCTCTGGAAGAGAAAAAGGCTGCTGAAGAGAAGATGGCTGAGTATAAAACCAGCTATGACCAAAACAAGGCTTCTGCAGATAACCTGCGTGGCAAGCTCGACGAGATGCGTAAGCAACTGACTCAAATGAAGAACAAACGTGAAACACTGGTAGCCCGCTACAATGCAGCAAAAGCCCAAACGGAAATCAACAAAGCGTTGAATGGGTTTGGCTCTGATACTGCAAGTGCTGGTATGAAGCGTATGGAAGAGAAAATGATGCAGATGGAAGCACAGGCAGAAGCAAGTAACGAAATGTCTTCCAAAGGCAAGTCTTTGGATGAAGAGTTCGAGAAGTTGGGTAAAGATCAAGCTGTTGAAGACGAACTCGCAGCATTGATGAAACAGTACGATAATAAGAACTAATACCTTGGTTGTCAGCAGGGTTAACCAGCGGAGGAGAAGAGCATTTCTCCTTCGCTTTTAAATGCGGTTCATGTTGATATGTGGGGGCTGTGTAAATGGATTTGAATATTTTGGCGATGTTGGTCTGGACCGGATCTGGTTCGGTTTTGCTGTTTGTCTTGATGTATGTAGATTCACTGTTCACGAAATATAAGGATTTTGCTGAAGTTAAGGCTGGCAATATGGCAGTAACCACACGTATGGTGATGAAATTATTTGCACAAGGGTATGTACTCGCTACGTCCATTTCTACAGCTGGTCATCTTGGAGAGGCATTGCTGGTCTCCGTTGTATCCTTTATCATTTTGTTGATTCTGGAGAGCGTTGTACACTTTATGATTCGCAAATGGGCCAATCTGGATCTGGATACGGGAATTCAGCAAGGGAAGACAGGATACGGGTTGTTCTCTGGCGCTTTACATATCGTGGGCGCACTGATTATTGCAGCTTGTTTATAAGATAAGGAACAGGAGTAATTCTCATGAGTGTATGGAAACGAATTAAAGGAATACTAACAAAACCTGAACCACCGCAGGCAGAGAAAACGATGCTTCAGCTTGCACCTGGTGATATCTGTGAGGTTTCTCTGGTCACTTATGAAGTCGTTGGTCGGGTACAAAATCGCGCTCGAAATGCAGTTGTGCTCACGCTGCAGGATGGTACCGCATTTCGATATTTGCATATCGAAGAACGTGAACTCACACGTTACGCTCTATATACACCAATTGATGGCAGGCTTGATGCACCTGATGAGGTGCCCACATTACTGGACCTGGATGGACGCGCATTTCATCTGGAGGAAGAGTATGGAGGCATGGTATCAACGGCAGGTAGAACTCCATATGGCCAGGCTGGAGAACAATTGGTATGGCAGTATCAGTCGGATGATAATATGCTTCTTCGGGTGGAGTGGCAAGACAGAAGATTTACACTGTATGAGGGTGAGTCCATTCTTCCTGCGGATATCAAAGTGATTCGTTCGAGCTAGGAGAGGTTCCCAATGAAAAAACGCTTGGCACATGGATTAAAATTAATGCTGGTCCTTAGCCTTGTGATGTCTCTGTTGTCCGCGTGCGGAGCACCTTCTGTTCAGGACACATACCCGCTTGAATCGGTTAACGGCAGTGGTAACTCAACGTCCTATGTGTACCGGGCTTCTGACCGTACCGTTCCGGAAGTGGCCCAGGAATTGTCTGACCAAAGGCAACCGGATCAGATCTCGGCAGAGAACACAGAGCGTATGTTCCTCGTGTATCAGGACGAGTATTATCATCTGCAACAAGACCCGAACAAGCCGGAGGATACCTTGGTTGAGGTGGACTCCAAGGAATATGTTCGGCAGAACTACGATTCATCTTTTTTACAAGGTTATCTGACCGCTACGTTAATCGGTAATCTGTTCGATTCTTTTGGCGGGCGAGGTTATGGCAACTATCGAGGATATACCAATAAAGATACGTATAAACCGAGTGCAGGATCTTATCGTGCACCAACAAGTAATGACAAGAAGCTTGCTCCACCTATTACTGTTGATCGGAAAGGTACGATTACAAGGCGTGGAAGCGATAAAGATTCAAGCGTGGGATCTGGCGGAGGATTATTCAACCGCAACAGGGATCAGAGCAAGGGGACCATTGATCGTAACAAGAGCAGTGGTGGGTTGTTTGATTCACCTAAGAAATCCTACAAAAAACCAAAAACCAGAGTGGGCGGCGGCCGAATTAAGAGGCGAAGATAATAAACATCTAATCATAAGGATGGCTGCCAATCGCATAGTTCATTTAAGAACAGTGAAAAGGGAAGGCGAATCACCTCGCCGGCATATGACCTTGGAGCTGTTCTTTTTGGTTTACGATTGGCGAACATGATTGGATTTGCGTACACGGGGAATCGTTGAAGCAGGCTGTTTACGAATCCAGCGGATAAATGGAATCATTCGTTCATCCTGTCTCAAGGATTGCAGGTTCGTGAGACCAAGGGTTACAATGTCGCGATTGGTGTATAGCGAATGAATCTGTTTGTGACAGGGGATGCACAGGTTGGCTGTTGGCAGTAATGTTCCGCCCATTTCTTTGGGTGTCAGATGATGAACGGTTGTGTTAACAGGTTCTCTTCCGCATAATTCACATCGATTACTCATGATTATCGCCTCCCTTTGTCACTTATATTATGAGCAGACAAGATGCCATTCATGTTGAATATTGGTCAAGGATGTTACACCTGCAAGAAATAAGATTTTGTCACAGGATTCAATAAGTGATGTACTTGTTATCTTACAGCATTCGGGCTACACTTTCTAAAAGATGATATGTCTCTAGGAGGTAAGAATACTTTTGAAAATGAACTCACATTCACATGATATGACAACTGCCAAATTCAATCGTACAGCTGTACAGGTACCGGATGCCCAAGCCAAAATAGCTGCAAGAGTTACTGAAGGCTCCATTGAGAAAGTCCACCTTGAATCTGCTCATGGCCGCACACTTGCAGAGACAATTCAGGCTCCTCATCCGTATCCATTCTTCCGGAGATCGGGCATGGATGGCTTTGCCATTATAAGTACAGATACTACAGATGCATCAAGTGAGCAACAAATCTGGTTTCGTGTAATTGATGAAATTCCTTGCGGCTACACCTCGGATCACACCATTGTTTCAGGTACAACTGCTCGCATCATGACGGGTGCACAGGTCCCGGAAGGTGCGGATGCGGTAGTCATGATGGAGATGACCGAGAGCAAGGTAGAAGACGGAGAACAGTGGATTGCATTGAAACGGCACATATTGTCAGGTGCTAACATCACCCCAATCGGACTGGAAGTCCAAGAGGGACAGCAACTGCTCGAAGCAGGAACGATCATCGGGGCAGGGGAGCAGTCCGTGTTAGCTACTTTTGGCATAGCAGAAGTTCCCGTATTTCAACGTCCAAAGGTGGCGATATTCGCAACCGGCACGGAATTGCTTGATGTAGATGAACCATTACAACCAGGTCGGATTCGGAATAGCAACAGTTACATGCTTCGCTCTCTGGTTGTTGAGGCAGGTGGAGAGCCTGTGATGTACGGTTCTATTGCAGACGATGTGAATACGGCAAGGGCCAAACTGGAAGAAGCCATTCAAGATAATGATATCGTGGTGACCACAGGCGGAGTGTCTGTCGGGGATTATGATATTATGGGTGAACTTGTGCTGGAAGAACATGTGGAGATGTTGTTTAACAAAGTGACGATGCGACCAGGCAGTGTGACCACAGCTGCTGTATATAAAGATAAATTGCTTTTTGCACTTTCGGGTAACCCAGGGGCTTGTTTTGTAGGTTTTGGTCTGTTTGTTCGTCCAACCATTCGTTCCATGCAAGCGGATGCTCATCCTTATTTGGAAGAATGGACTGCAATCTTGAAAGAGGAATACACCAAAGTTAATAATTTTACACGGTTCGTGCGAGGACGCACAGAGATTCGCAACGGCATGGTGTACGCGATACCGGCTGCTGCCCGTGTAGATGAATCCAGTGTGATGATTACCATTAAGGACAGTGATTGCTTGATTGTTGTTCCCCCTGAGAAAAAAGGTATTCCTGCGGGTGAGCAGGTACGCTTTCTCAAACTGCCCTCAGGTCATGTGAGGTAGTGGTAGATGACTACAATGAGTGATACAAAACCACATATCATACAGATTGTTGGATACAAAAACACGGGCAAGACAACCTTGACAGCCGCGCTGATCGGGCACTTTTCTTCCTTCGGACTTAAGGTAGCGGCGATTAAGCATGATGGACACGACCATTTCGAGATGGATCAAGAAGGAACGGATTCGTATCGATTTGGAGAGGCTGGGGCCTCGGCGGTGGTTGTTATGTCAGAGAAACGTACTGCGATTATGGAGCGACAGTCAACCAAGCTGGAGGATATGTTAAGTCATCTGTCCGATTATGATTGGATTGTTGTTGAAGGTTTCAAGGATGCTTCTTATCCCAAATTCGTGATGGTTCGAGAAGAGAAAGATCTGACCTTGGTTGATCAGCTTGAAGGGGTAGTGGGTATGATCTCATGGCTACCTTCAGAGCTGTTTATAGAGCGGAGCACCGTAAACAGAGATATAACGTGGTACTCAGTTCATGAAACGGAGGATATAGCCAAAGCGTTGTTAGCGATGGTTGAGAGCGAGTATAGGCAGAATGGTGAAGTCAAATCGTAGAAATGTTAAGACACGGGGACATAATGGTCTCTATACATGATTGAATGTACAGTGAGCGTGATTGATCGTCTTTGAATAAACGTAATTTTTATTATGTAAACTAAAATCATTTCTGCTTATGCTCTTCTCTTTGAATGATGCAAAAAACAAAACAAGCAGCAGACCTTTCTCGGATCGAAATCCTTGATACGGCTTGCTGCTTTTATGTTGTTCGGGATGTTACATCCCGTCGTCAGTACGGCGTTCGATGGCTTCGGACATCGTTTTGTCGGTAAGGTGAGCATAGATCTCGGTCGTTTCCGTAGAAGCGTGGCCGAGCTGCTCTTTTGTTTTGTAAATATCATTTTGCAAATAATAGTCCGTTGCGAATGAATGGCGTAATTTGTGCACAGTCAGGTATGGTTTGCCAAAGCGCTTGGCGTATTTCATAATCATGGCCTGGATCGCTCTTTTGGTCATTCGACTTCCTTCTGAATCTCCGTTTCGCATGGCAATGAACAGACCTTTTTCCCGCTTGGGCGTACGGTAACGTGATTGCCGCAGATTCATATAGGTCGCGAGTTCGTCCTTGGCCTGTTCCCTGAAATAAACGGGTGTTTTGTACGTCTCATCATTGTTACCTTTGCGATAAACATACAGGAGTTTGTTGTTCAGATCGAGGTCATCGACGTTCAGGTTCACAACTTCCGACACCCGTAAACCTGAATTGAGAATCAGGCTGGCAATGCAAGCGTCCCGTTCTTTGTTGAGCTCATGGGAATAGATTGCCTGCTTGTTCTTCTCCATATCAACAGCGTAACCTTCAAGGATATAACCGATAAATTCCAGCAGTTCCTCTTCCTCCAGGATTTTACCTTTGAGTTTGGCAGCGGTGTCCTTGGGTTTATGGGTACGCTTGATCTCGATTTTGGCCATAATGTTCCGCTTCAGCAACGGATAAAAGTCTTCATCTTCCGCAATCTGACTCAGATAATGAAAAAGGGAGCGAAGGGAAGAGAGCTTTCGAGAGACGGTAATTCTGGAATTGGTTCCTTCCCGTTTGGTTGTGAGAAATAACCGATAGGCGGTAACCGAATCCATGCGAAGGACTTCCAGTTCAGTCAACGTAACTTCTTTATTAGAGCTTGCCTCGGAGAGCCCTTCTGCTCGCAACCATCCGAAGAAAGCTTCGTAATCTCTCAGATATTCGAGCAGGGTAGAGGGGGACAGGTCAGGCAGCTTATAGTCCATGAATTGCTGAACGAACCAAGGCATGGAAGGTAGTTTGTCATCCAGCTTGCGTCGATCAATCTCTTTTTGCACGTTGGTCAAGTTCGACACCTCCATGTGAAAAACATGATAAAATTAATATTCAATTTAATAGTATTCTATGTTCTAGTGTACCATAATTTACATGCTCACAGCTTGTTCACCAAAACAGGCAGTAAGCAGGATATGCTTCCTTGCCCTTCGGCACGTAAACCTTTAAAGTAATCAGTATAGGTAGAGCAGAGGAGGTGAACCGGATGAATATGAAAATAGAACTGGTTCCCCGGGGACGCAGTCAGGTGATACGGCATTTAATGCAATTTTATCTATATGATTTTACCAAATATCTGAATATTGATGTAGACAGTAATGGAATTTTTCCGGAATATCCCGGTCTGGAGGCATTCTGGATAGAGGAGGATCGCAAGTTTCCTTTTTTGATTACAAGTGATGGGGCACCTGCAGGGTTTGCTCTGGTGGAGAAATTGGAGCCTGGCAGTAAGGATAATGACTACTATTTGACTGAGTTTTTTGTGATGCAAAAATATCGGCGCAGTGGGGTGGGCACTCGGGCAGCATATGAATTGTTTAAACGTTTTCCTGGCAGATGGAAAGTAACCCAGGTTCGGAACAATGTCATTGCCCAGGCGTTCTGGCGAAAAATTATAGGGGAATATACGGGAGGACGCTTTCGGGAGAAGTTCCATCCGGAGCTGGGCAATCCAAGCCAGTATTTTGTAACCTGATTCGCGTCAGGGTTTCAATTACATATAAGCATTGATGGAAGGTTATTCTGTCATCGTAGTGTCAGTGTAAATAATCTTTAGTTCAACTTATAAATCTGATGAAGGAGTGAGCAACATGAACGTACCCACATTCCATCTTGATGGACAGACAGCACTGGTGACAGGTGCAGGGAGAGGGATCGGAAAAGCAATTGCGATTGGACTTGCCCAATCAGGCAGTGACGTTGTACTTGTATCCCGAACGATGAAAGAAATTGAGGAGACAGCCGCCTACATCTATGAACAGACAGGGCGTAAAGCGCTCGCTCTGTCTGCGGATGTGACATCAAGAGAACAAATGGAAGAGACGTTTCAAGAGGCGATCTCGGAGATGGGCAGCCTAGATATTCTGGTGAATAACGCAGGTATGAACATACGGACGCCAGCACTTGAAGTAACGGACGAGCAGTGGGAGACCATCATGCAGACAAACTTAAAATCGGCTTTCTTCGCTTCGCAATTGGCTGGTCAGCATATGAAAGAACGTGGGACTGGGAAGATCATTAACATCTCTTCGGTAGGTGGGCATACGGCTTTACGGACAGGGGTTGTATATGGCGCGACCAAAGCTGCGTTAATCCATATGACCAAAGTGCTCGCACTGGAATGGGGCAAGTATGGAATCCGTGTCAATTCAGTAGGGCCATGGTATTTCCGAACACCTTTGACTGAAAAGCTGCTGGATGATCCTCAGTATTTGCAGGAAATTGTAAGCCGCACACCGCTACAGCGAGTGGGAGAACTGGAAGAAGTGGTAGGACCAGTTGTATTCCTGGCATCAGATGCAGCAGGGTACATAACGGGTCAGACGTTATTGGTTGATGGTGGAATGTCCATTTATGGCTTCTAAATAAATGAAGTTGGGGTGCAGCCTAGAAAAGTGGGTGGCATAACCAACTCATGGGTAATAACATAGGGATAGTTAATCATTTCTATTTATCTGTACCCAATTCACTGAACTTGGAGGAAGATAACCATGGAAACGCGCAAGTATGGTAATACTGGCATGAACGTAAGTACACTTGGATTTGGCGGAGCGGAAATAGGCAAAGATGTATCCAAAACGGATGTAGCGACATTGCTGAATAGTGCCCTCGATGCAGGATTAAACGTAATTGACACGGCTGAATGTTACGGGGACAGCGAGGAATTAATCGGTGAGGTGCTGTCACATCGGCGTGATGACTACTATTTGTTCACCAAATGTGGACATGCTGCCGGGATCGAAGGTCCGGATTGGGATGCCAAAGTACTGGAGCAAACGATTGACCGTAGCCTGAAACGGTTGAAAACGGACTATGTGGATGTTATCCATTTGCATAGCTGCTCTGAAGAAGTACTCCGACAAGGAGCAGTAATCGAAGTACTGCAACGTGCAAAGGAAGCGGGGAAAACCAGATTTATCGGATACAGTGGGGATACTACAGATGCGCTATATGCGATTCAAACCGGGGTATTTGACAGTCTGGAGACTTCATTAAATATCGCAGATCAGGAAGCGATTGAACTTACGTTGCCTGAGGCTAGAAAAAGAAACATGGGTGTAATCGCCAAAAGACCTATTGCCAATGCAGCCTGGACGTATGAAACACTTTCGGAAGAGGCGTATCCCTTTATATACTGGAAGCGCTTAAGCGAACTCAACTATGGTTTTCTGGGTGAAGATGCCCAGGCTGCGGTGGAAACTGCACTGCGTTTTACACTAAGTACCGAAGGTGTAGACACAGCTATTGTAGGAACAGCCAAGCCCAATCGCTGGCAGCAAAATGCTGATCTTGTGGCTAAAGGGCCACTTCCGCAGGAACTGTATGATGAGATTAGAGCACGATGGAAAGAAATCGCCGGAGCAGACTGGACTGGCCGGACCTGATTCTTTGCATTTGCCAAATGGATTTTAATTTTGCGAAGCTGCCTATAGGCAGCTTTCTTTTTGTCATAAACCTTATATTTTCAACATATGAAAAATTCACAACAACTAAATAATCTAACTATTTCGTAAAATGTCCCAAACCATCTTAAGCATACTACTTTAATTTTGAGACAACGATAAACGATAACTATGTTGGCTCTAAAAGCTAATTCGCCACTAGTATAATATTTCAACATATGAAAAATTCACAATAGAAAAGAACGCACACCGCTGTTACTACCTACCTTTTAGATACGATTCAGCACGCCCCGCGACTAAATGAACTGCCATCCTTCACTGTGAAAGTCAAATGATTTCTGATTAAAAAATTAGATATTCCAGAAAAGTACCTGCAGCAGCGTATGGAAAAGGAATCCAAAGAAAAGGTTGCCCCTTTTTCAGAAGGAACAACCTTAATTTCTCGAAATAACTACTGAAATAGAAGCCACAGAGCCAATATAAATTTATATAAAAAGTAGAACGAGAAACCCAGCAAAAGCACTCCAGCCATGGCAGAGACTGCTTGTATCATTTTTTTGCTCATTACTTTTCGTGTCACAGATACAATGGAGAGCAGACCCAGGTCATGAATGAGAATTCCACATAGTACGCCAAATCCTGCAATGATAAAACTCAGCTTACCGGTAGATTGGTATGAATCGGACAATACAACACCAAAAACAGATATCCAAAAAATAAGATTACCAGGGGAAACCGCTACCAATAAGCCATTGCGGTATGTCCTCCAAAACGATTTTTTGATTTTTCCTTTTGTATTATCTGATGTTGCCATATCCAGATCGGAGTTCCGGATCGAATCGTATCCCAGAAAGGCAAGAAATCCCGCTCCCGCAAGCCATAGTGGAATTTGTACATAAGGAAGAGATAAGACGGAAGCAAACCCGAAGTACATGGCCAGGATCAAACCAGCATCAATTGTCATGCCTCCAAGACCGACGGCCCAGCCATGGATAAACCCATTTCTCAATCCCTGCTTGGTCATCTCTACAGTAATTGCTCCCACTGGCATGGCAATAGCGAGACCAATCAGGACGAACTTAATATAGATTTCCATTGTCATTTCCTTTCCGTCTGTAATGAATTCTTATTTCGATAGGGCTTGTCCAGCTGCTTATGTAGTTGTAGCGAGTATGGAGCACAGGGCTCTCCTCCTATAAATGGGTGGTATAGAGTTTATTCGGAGGAGAGTATTTTTAGAATCGATTTAAGCTATTCCTTTACGTTGTCCTGCTGAAGGGATCGAAGAAACGGGCATTTGGAAGGAGCGGTATCGTCATCTCGCAAAAAATATTGTTTATACTCCAGGTTGCCTTGTGATCCGTATTGCTTTAATTCGGGATGAGCCGGTATGGTATCGTAGGCAGCCAAGCGTGCGCGGATTTTTGGAGCAATCGCTGCAGCTTTCTGAGGTTGTGCGTTCCATATATCGAGTACCCAGCGCGGTGTTAGAGCTAACATGAAATAAGGAAAGTGGCGACTTTGTCGTGATACATGGGCTGGCGTCCCGCAATAGACAAAATACCGTTCGTCATTGTAACAAAACTCCCACATGGGATGCTCTGGGTCTTCTGGAATATCTTTTGGCCAAGGTTTGTTATCCAAGTGTCTAATCTGGCTTAATAAATCCCAGAAGGCTGTTTCATAGGCCAATACATCCCGGACTTGTTTTTCCTTATCAAAAAATAAAATCAATGAAGAATATTCTCCGATTGAACGAGAGCATTCTCCATATTCCTTGAGTATGTCTGATACATTACGTTCTGCAGACTCGTCTCCGAAATTAGAAACAAAGCCGTATCGGAGGTGCCCCAGGGCAAAAGCCTGTGTAGCCGGAATACAGGGAAATCGAACCTCCCGGTCACTCATTTTCGAAGAGAATAAACGGTAAGCATCTCTTTTCCAGGTTTCGAGAGGAATCTCCTCATTCTCAATCTCAGAAGATGAAAACAACAACGACATGAATAGTCCTCCTTTTACCTATAGGATATAACCCAAGGGAAAAATGGTGACAGTCCAACTTATTTTTGTTATGGAGACATGCAAGTGATCGATGTAATAAACATACATATCACTTATCTTAAACGGATGAGGTGATATGTTGTTTTTTAATATCAAGGAATTGCAGTATCATGCCAAGCCGGATCGACCCGACCCCGTATTTGCAAGAAAACTACAAGAAGTACTGGGAGGACAATTTGGCGAAATTACCGTAGCCATGCAGTATTTATTTCAAGGCTGGAATGTCCGTGGAGATGGGAAATATAAGGACCTTCTTATGGATACGGGAACCGAAGAACTCGCTCATGTTGAGATGCTGGCTACGATGATCGCTCGCTTGCTGGACAATGCTCCATTAGCCACACTGGAAGAAGCCGCCAAAGACCCAGTTATTAATGCGATACTCGGTGGGAGCAATCCACAACACGCGATTGTAAGCGGACTAGGAGCAGCCCCAACCGATAGTAATGGATATCCCTGGAATGCAAAGTACACAATAGCAAGTGGTAATTTATTAGCTGATTTCAGACATAATCTAGCAGCAGAATCTCAAGGCAGACTTCAGGTTGCCAGGTTATATGAAATGACCAATGACCGCGGTGTGAAAGACATGTTATCGTGGTTGCTTGCTCGGGATACCATGCATCAGAATCAGTGGATTGCAGCGATAAGAGAACTTGAAGAAAAAGAAGGAATTGTTGTGCCCAGTACGTTCCCGAAAGAACTTGAGAAGAGAGATGTGGCGTATGTTCTCTTTAACTTCTCTCGTGGTGATGAGAGCGCAACCGGACGGTGGGCTCACGGTCCAAGTATGGATGGGCAAGGTACTTTCCAATATGTTCAGCATCCTCAGCCTTTGGCACCTGCGCCTAAACTTCCGCCAGCTCCGCCGTATATTTTTGATACCCCACCTGAGGTTCTAAGAAAAGGAAGTTCAGCTGATATGCCACCGTTTATGCCATAAGAATATGTATTCAAAATAGATAAAGGGAAACAGAATATATTCTGTTTCCCTTTTCATTAACAGAATGCATTATTCTAGTTCATGCACTTCTATTTGTTTTATGAGGTTGGAGCCAATACCAGAGATTGTTAACGGCTGGTTTACATAAAATTAGGAAGGGAACAGAAACTAGAATAGTAAGTTAATTCAGAATGGAGGAAAACCATGTTTTTTTATCGTGAAGACCTGATCAATATGATCGTACCAGACAAGCCTGATCCCGCGGCAGCAAAAGTATTGCAAGAGACGCTTGGCGGTCAATTCGGTGAAATGCGGACGATGATGCAATTTTTCTTTCAAAGCAGTAATTTTCGGGGCAACGCCACGCAGTTTAGAGATCTGATCCGTGGTGTATTTCTTGAGGAATTAAGCCATATTGAACTGGTGCAACAAACCATTAATCAGTTATTAACGGGAGCCGGTGCAGAGGGCGCGGGAGATGCAGGGGTCGACGGTGCTCCATTGGATGAAGCGATTAAACATGCCAACCCGCATCATTACATCATGGGGGCTCAGAGCTCATTGCCTGTTGATGCTGCAGGTAATCCATGGCTTGGAAACTATGTGTACGATCATGGGAATCTGGTAAGCAACTTACTTGATAATATTGTGTTGGAGTCTACGGGTGTGTTGCAAAAATCAAGAATATATGAAATGAGTACCAACAAAGCATTCCGTGAAACGCTGGGTTTCCTGATTGTTCGTGATAATGCGCATCAAAATGCATTTGCCAAAGCACTGGAGACCCTGGGTGTGAATTGGGGCAAAATATTCCCGATTCCCAACTATGACATTAATAAATATCCCGAATGCCGGAAATATGTAGATATGGGCTTCCACAATGCGCAGTTTAATTTCCGTTTAGACAATACACGCATCGCTGAGATTTTCAGTGGTCAAACGCCAAGTCGTAATGGTGGGGAACTGCAGGTAATCGATCCCCCACAAGGATATCCACTTCCTTATATGCCTGAACTTCCAAATGAGCATAGCCCAGGGATACATGATCTCAATGCATAAAGAATGAACATCAAGTATGAACAAGCACTCTATAGTATAGGACGGGTATGAAACTCAAGGTAAGAACGAAAAAGAGACACTTGTGGTCTCTTTTTTTGCAACGAACAAAAAAGGAACCCAATGTGGGTTCCTTTATGTGTTATATGAAAATGTTATTGCGGGCGGTTTTGATTCGAATACGAACCAAAGGATTGACCATTAGTTGAGATATTGGGAGTGTTGTATGGCTGCTCAAGATAAGATACGTGCTGTGAAGATGAGTGTGCAAGTTGTTGTGCAAGATTGGAGATTTGTTGTAATTGCTGGATGGCGGTTTGATGTCCTTGAAGTGCGGTCTGGATCATATGTGCAGCTTGTTGCTCGCGTTGTGCCAATTGCTCAAGTTGTTGAGCGTTGCTTTGTTCTTGTCTAAGTAGTTGTTGGTATTGCATCGAAGCCTGTTGTGTTTGTTGTGTAAGTTGTTGAGCCAATTGCGTAATCTGCTGCGATTGAGAGAACTGATTCATGTGTAAAACCTCCTATGTGTTTTGATGTACCTGTGTATTATGTAATACGGTTGTGAGAAATATTCAATCTATCCTGTTCCATTCAAATAAGGATTAATTTATGAACATGATTCGCTGTGGATTGGGAAGGCTACATTTAGTGACCTAAAATGATACAGAAAAGGAATGACAACATGAGTAAAGCATCAACTAACGCTACAGAAGAAAAGAAACTGAAATGGTGGCAATTAAGTCTGCTAGGTGTGGCAGGAACAATTGGTACAGGGTATTTTCTGGGTTCCAGCCTTGCGATCTCGATTGGTGGTCCAGCTGTGCTACTGGCCTATATCTTGGCGGCCTTGGGTACATATGTAGTTTTTGATGCGCTCGCGAGAATGACAGCGGACCATCCGGAACAAGGATCTTTTCGTTCATATGCCAAGAAAGCCTTTGGAAGTTGGGCAGGCTTTGCAAGCGGATGGTTCTATTGGTTTTCGGAGTTGCTCATTATGGGGAGTCAGTTAACCGCATTGTCCATTTTCTCCAGGTTTTGGTTTCCGGCTGTTCCGCTCTGGATCTTTGCTGCAGGGTTCGGAATTGTGGGTCTTTGTATTGTATTCTTCGGTAACAAGGGATTTGACCGGGTTGAAAATGTACTGGCTATCATTAAAATTGCAGCTATCATCATGTTCTTGGTGCTTGCCATCGCCCTACTCGCAGGGTGGATTGGGGGAACCAAGTATGAACACAAAGTACCGCTGGATATGGCATCGATTTTTCCAAAGGGTGGCATCGGATTGTGGTCTGCGTTTCTTTTTGCGTTCTATGCTTATGGAGGTATTGAAGTTCTTGGCATTATGTCATATCGGCTTCAAAAACCAGAGGATGCCCCAAAGGCAGGAAAAGTCATGCTCATTGCGCTATCCACCGTATATGTTGTATCCATTGGACTCGCATTAATTATGGTTCCTTTAAATGCATTTAATCCCAAGGAGAGTCCATTTGTACTGGCACTCAGTAGCGATCACCTTGCTTTTGTCCCACATTTGTTCAACGGGGTGCTCATTGTAGCCGGATTTTCAACGATGACAGCTTCGCTCTATGCGGTGACGTCTATGATTATTACCCTCGCTCAGGAGGGAGACGCCCCGCAGTTATTTTCTCGAAAGTGGAAAACGAAGTATCCGTTATTTGCCTTGTCCCTCATTGGTTGTGGGTTAGTTGGTACGATCATCATGTCTCTCTTACTCCCAGGCAAAGTATATGAATACATTACAACCGCAGCTGGACTGATGCTTCTGTACAACTGGTCGTTTATTTTGTTATCTTCCGGTAAATTGTTGAAATCAGGCAAGTTCGATGTGATCAAACGCTGGATTGGCTTATTGTTGATCACTGCTGCAGTCACTGGAACACTTTTTCATGCACTCAGCAGACCGGGGTTCTATATTAGCTTATTGCTTGTCTCTCTCATTGCCATTAGTGACGTTATTGTACAACGGATTCGCAAGAAGAATCCTGCGTCCCAAACATCATCAAACGCCGAGAAAGACGAAAGTGAAGAAAATGAGCAGCATTCTACGGGTGTAAGCAGTTATCACATCACGGGTATTCGGTTACGCAAAAAAAACAAACTCAAATAAAGAAGAGAAATTGAATGGCTTTATATCCGAAGTAACAGCCAAAACCGACTAAAGAAAGTCCGGAAATGAGAGCAATTCCTTTAAGCACAGTAGAAGTGAGGTATTTGCGAAAAAAACTTACGGTAGTCGCCATGAATAGATCCCACAGAAGTACGCCAAAGATGATAGCTCCACTATAGATCAACAATTGATCCATAGGAGAGTCATTTACAGCCTTGGCCAGAACAGAGCCATAAATGCCTAGCCAGAACATGATGGAAAGAGGGTTAAACAGAGACATCAGGAATCCTTGAGTAAATGACTTGGCAAGCTCCGAATCATTTCCTCTCATTTGCGAAGGGGCAAGGGTTCCTGCATTTTTAATACTTTCCACACCCGTATAGATCAATACAAAACAACCAAACATCCAAAGGAATACCCTGACAAACGGAAGTTCAAGCAGATGTACGATGCCAAAATACACAAGCAGCATGTAGATGATATCAGCTGCGATGGCTCCTAGCCCAACAAACCAGGCAGGCATGAACCCACCTCGAATACCCTTGTCCAATTGCGCAGCATTGATGGGTCCAATAGGGGCTGAAAGTGATAATCCCAGGATCACATAACCTAACAAGATATAAATAAGATGTCCTCCTTTCCATACAGTACAGCATATTCTTCAAGGTGTTTTTGTAGGACAAGATTATCGAGGACGATGTATACTTTTTGCATGATTAATCCATATTAGTCGGAAATAGGGGGTGATTCATGTGCTGATGCGTTGGATAAAGGAGATATTTACTTCACAAAAGCAAGGAGAAACAGATCATAAACGAACACAACATCCGCAAAGTCTGGATATTTCGCTAGAAGATAAACTTAACCATATTATCAAGGCATTTGAGTATAGTCCTGATTTTGTAGTTCGGGAGTTCCCTATGTTAGAGGAGAAGGGTACTGCTTTAGCTGTGTGTTATATGGAAGGATTGACAGATTCTACGCTACTGGTTGAACTTATGGACAATATCATTCAATGGATGAATACGAATCCTCTGCCGGGAGATCAACCGAGAGATGTGTTAGTGAAAAAAGTCTTACCCTCCGGTAATATCCGAAATTTAGATTCGTCGCAACTTATCTATGAAGCTTTATTAACAGGCCACGTCGTTATACTTATTGATGGTGTAAAGAATGTTCTTGCAGTGCCGATCGCCGGAGGAGCCAGAAGATCTGTAGAGGAACCCACGTCCCAAACGGTGGTCAGAGGACCAAAGGAAGGATTCACAGAGGAACTAACGACTAACATTACTCTTGTTCGACGAAAAATACGAACTCCTGATTTAAAATTCCAGATGCATACCATTGGAGAGTACACCCAGACAGTGGTTGCACTGGC
Organism: Paenibacillus sp. FSL L8-0435; assembly: GCF_037965655.1. Lineage (NCBI taxonomy): Bacteria > Bacillati > Bacillota > Bacilli > Caryophanales > Paenibacillaceae > Paenibacillus > Paenibacillus sp. FSL L8-0435. Next base: position 3,955,022 of record NZ_CP150185.1, on the reverse strand, counting down.
TTACATCCAGGGTATTGCAAAGCCACAAGTCATTGAAGAGGTTACCAGGCGTTTAAATGCCATCAACACAGATAGTATACTCGAGAGTGGTTACATAGAAGAATTTATTCAGGATGCACCACTTACGCCTTTTCCGACCATGATCAATACGGAGCGCCCAGATACGGTTGCCGGCAGTCTATTGGATGGTCAAGTAGCCATTATGGTAGATGGGACGCCATTTGCCTTGATTGCACCTGTTACTTTTTTTAACTTCTTTCAAACGCCCGAGGATTATTATCAGCGTTATGATATCTCTACTTTTCTGCGGATTATACGATTAATCTGTTTCCTCGTATCTTTGTTGCTGCCTTCGACATTCATTGCACTAACCACATTTCAGCAGGAGATGATACCTACAACGTTATTGGTCACCCTGGCCGCTCAACGCGAAGGAGTCCCTTTTCCGGCATTACTTGAAGCCCTGCTTATGGAAATTACGTTTGAGGTCATTCGTGAAGCTGGAGTGAGAATGCCGCGAGCCATTGGACCTGCAATTTCTATTGTTGGTGCATTGGTTATCGGGCAAGCTGCGGTAGAGGCGGGATTGGTCTCAGGAGCGATGGTCATTGTTGTTTCCTTTACAGCAATAGCGAATTTTGCTATACCCTATTTCAGTATGGCCACAGCAGTAAGGCTATTACGTTTTCCGTTTATGGTACTGGCAGGTACGCTGGGGTTGTACGGCATATTGGCCGGAGCCGTCCCATTACTTGCACACCTGGTATCTCTGAAGTCATTTGGCGTTGACTATCTGATGCCATACAGTCCGTTTTTCAAGTCAAATATGAAGGATCTGTGGTTGAGAGTACCCTGGTGGGCTATGAAGACTAGACCTGATGAGAAGTCGAATACGAATAAGACGAGACAAGCTCCTCATCAATACCCGTCAGGATCGGATAACATTGTAGATAGTATTAATGAAGCTGAGAACGAATAAGGAGCGATTTATATGATTCGTTTGCAGTCCATATTAATCTTACTCATGGTCGGACTGATCACTGCTGGTTGTGGAAATCGCACAGAATTAAATGATCTGGGCATCGCAACGGCAACAGGATTTGACCGAAAAAACGGAAAGTGGATCATTACCTATCAGATTATTGTACCACCAGCGAGCAGTTCAATTGGGTCGTCGTCTGGTGGATCTCAAGCCCCCGTGAACACATTTTCATCAGAAGGCAAAACGATTCGGGAAGCTGTTGCCCAAAGCAGCGTGGAGAATCCCAAAAGATTATATTTTGCACATACCAATGTTGTTCTGATTGGTGAAGAAGCGGCAAGATACGGGATTGCGGAGATCATGGATCACTATTATCGAAATATTGGTTCTCGGGAATCTGCCAAACTTATTATTGCAGATGGTCAAGCAAGGGAGTATCTCGAAAAATTGATTCCTCCAGAGAAACAGCCTGGCCGTGCTTTATCCGAGATTTTGGAACGGAATAATGAAAAAGGGTCGTACTATCCCGTGATGAACATACATGAGGTTGCTCTGAAGATCACTTCAGACAGTGGATCAGCCGGAATTCCTGGTGTTACAACAGATACACTGGGCGATAACAAACAGAGTTCAATTGATATTTTTAAGGAAACATCCATACCCGGGAATTTAAGAATTCAAGGATTAAGTGTATTTCTCAAAGACAAAAAGATCGGAGTTCTGAACCAAAAAGAAAGTATGGGTATCGTCTGGCTAACAGACAGGGTGAACTGGACCAACTTGACCTATAAAGGTGCAAAGGGGGAGGTGAACTCTTTTCTTGTGCGCAAAGCAAAAGTTAAGGTCGTTCCTGTGAAAAAGGGGCTTCATTATGCTGTTCAGGTAGATGCAAAGGTCGACGCTGAACTGGATGAGAGCACATCTGGTGAGGATATAGTTAGAACACACACTATTCATGAATTGCAGCGACAGGCTGAACAAGTCATTCAAGCACAGATATTGGACGGATGGAGAGGGAACCAGAGGCTTCATGTCGATATGTTGGGGATCGCGAACAAAATACATCAAAGACATCCCAAAGAGTGGAAAGTTCTAAAAGACAACTGGTCTAGTGAATTGGCACAGATGGATATTAACATAAACGTAAACGTAACTTTGGAACGAGTAGGTTTGCTTCAAGATTCTTTCAGCAAGTTGCTTGGCGAACAGAAAGACTAACACCAAGGAGAGGTTCAATCATGAAATTGTCTAGGGAGCTTCGCGTATCCGAATTGGCTGTTTGTCTTTCCTTATTTGAAGTTGGCAGTACAACCTTGTTTCTGATAGGTGGAGATGCCAAACAGGATGCATGGTTAGCCATGCTCGCCGGGGCTGCTGGTGGCTTGGTGTTACTACTCCTTCATCTGGCTATTCATCATCAGGAACCTGAATTGGATTTGTTTCTTCTGTGTCGCCGTTATATGGGAAAAGTACTAGGGACAATCGTAAGCCTTTCATTTGTAGCTTATTTCGCCTATGAGGCTTCACGAAATTTACGTGACATCAGTGAAGTCACTGAATTGACCTTACTGAACAGAACGTCGATGTGGATCATCAGCATGATCACCATTATCGTTGTATCCAACACCGTACGATATGGATATCGTGTACTGTTTCTCATGTGTATGATTCTGTTTCCGCTCATGGCGCTGGGCTATGCGTTAATCAGTTTCTTAATTCCAACAACAGGTCTTTTTCACTCGGATCTGGCCTTGCCTGTTATGGAGAATGGGTGGAAGCCGATTTTTCAAGCTGCTTTTCCGGAGATCGTATCCTTTCCATTTGGGCAGGTTGTCTTATTCCTGGTCTTTTATCCCTATGCTCGGAAAGGAAGGAATCTTAACAGAGCGGTGATCATCGCCTATATCCTAACGGCTCTCGCTTTAACATTTATCAATCAACTTATCATTTTTGTCTTGGGTCCTCAGATTGCTGCCTATAGCACACTCCCGCTTTTGGAGACAGTACAGTTAATCGATTTGACTGAAGTGTTTGAACGGATGGATGCCTTGTTCACTTTACTTCTGTTCCTCGGATTGGGTATTAAAATGGCTGCATTTTTCCATGGCGCCGTAATTGGACTCGAAAGAGTAACTGGAGCGAACTATAGGAAATGGGTGTTTCCAGTAGGGCTTGTTCTATATGGGTTGTCTTTTTTATCACCGACATTTACAGAACACATTGAGATAGGGCGAGGATACACATTGAATTATACTTCTCCTGTATTTCAGATTTTTTTACCCGTACTACTATTGGTTGTCATTCTCCTGAGAAAAAAAGGGATGCAGAAAAGCGAAAAAAACTAGCTGGAAATATGAAAGTCATATACTCTGGAATCAAAAAACGACCCAGTCGTAACTGAGTCGCTTTAGGCGTTAAGCATTAGTTGTCATCCAACAATTTTAACGCCATGTCTGATTTCTCCATATCGTGTTTAACTTGCTCTTCTATACTATAGGGATGATACATCTCATTTTTGATCATATAATCTGCGATCTTTTGGTGGGTTTCGATTGCAGTATCCAATTGAGCCTTAAGGACTTTCCGAACTCGGGGGGTTGCAGTTTCGGTAAGAGCTATTGCATAGGTACGTACCGCCGACTTAGCAGAAAGAAGCATATCGGTAGCAATGGCCAAATCATCCATGGGAGCAACGGCTTTAACGAGCATTTCTTTCGTTTTGGTTGTAGTCATAAGAGAACCCTCCTTATTTTAATAGGGACTTTAATTCTTCAATAGCTTTGGAAGAGTTGTCCAAATCTTCTTCAATTAAGGATTTTAGTGTGTCGTCTTTTACGAGTTCCAGCATCGTTACGGCTTTGGTGGCACACGAAGTTTTGAGAGTTAGCAGTTCATGTACTTCGAGTTTCTCATGTAATGCAAGTTCCTTAGTTGCCATCATTAAGCACCTCCAGAATTGATTATTCTATTATGTTGTACCCTGCTATAAATCATATAAACAGAATTAATTCAAAATATTTTAAAAAATAGAAATCAAAACTTTATTTGTCTGTTGATTTCATATCCAGGTCATGGTGAAGTTCCGTGGCAGGAATGACGGGCTCAGGTATCTGTCCCTTTGGAACAGGATTGGAGATATATACATAGTCTCCGGTTCCATCAGGTGCACTTCCTGTAGCCCATAAACCTTCGGCGGATTCAGTTCCCTCGGAGAGATTCCAGAATTCATAGGCCTGCGGCTGAGATTCTTGCTCGGCTTCAGGAGGGAAAGAGGCTGGAACAACGACTCCATTCTTTTCTTCCAGTTCCTGAATAGCGGCCATCCATTGATACTGGTGATAACGATCACGTGCTAACATTTTACGGAAAGTAGCCCGCACACCTTCGTCAGTTGTCATATGGTACAGTCTTGCCACCTGAAGGCGACCCTGACTCTCGGCATGCAAATTGGAGCGCATGTCTGCAAGCAAGTTTCCGCTTGCCACGATATACGAACCATTCCACGGAACACCGTTAGAGTTGGTTGGCAAACCACCAAGACCGCTGACGAGCAGATGTTGTGGGTTGATACCGCCCATAATTGCTGCTGTCACAGGATCCTTAGCGGCTTGTTGTTGTTCCTCAGGAGTAGCGCCATCCAGTAACTGACTGATCAATGAGCAGAGCATCTCGACATGTCCAATTTCTTCGGTGCCAATATCCATGAGCATATCTTTATATTTCTCTTCACCTCGACAATTGAATCCCTGAAAAAGGTACTGCATCATGACGGTCATTTCACCAAATTGTCCTCCCAACACTTCTTGAACCTGACGTGCAAGCATGGGATCGGGACGATCTACTTTGACTTCAAATTGCAACTCTTTCTGATGTCGAAACATGTGAATCCCTCCAATAAAGATGTCTTAAAATTCTGATGATTTCAAAATTTTATTAACCTGTCTATTGGAAATTAAACAGTAAAATAAAAAAAGACAAAGCAGGAGAATGGGGGGCTTCTCCTGCTTTGTCTTTTTAATTCACTACAACATTTTGTTAGACGTCTTCCAATAAACTCTATTCTGAATCCGGTCTTTTGACTTGAAGCGGTGGAGGGATGAGCCAGCCTTTTTCTTTGTTCATTTGAAGAATTCGGAGGCCTAGAGCTGTTTTGGTTGCATGATATTTAGCAAATAACGCGCCAATATCTTCTCTGATCGATTGCCCAATCGTTTGGCTTGCAGCAACCAGACCCATGGCTGTATCGGCTGTTACTTTTGCAGCAATCTCAGGATCTGTGAATCTTGCGCCAGCCGGGATATCCTCAAACTCAACATGTGGTCTTGCCGGCAGTGTTGGTGCAGGGGCAATACCATTTTCAGTCAATAGTGTATCACATTCTTTAATTTCGAGTTTGGCTTGGTCCAGCAGGTCTTCCAAGATTTTCTTCAAATCTTTATCTCCTGCATGACTCATATAAGCTTGGTAGCAAGACACAGCGCCTTTGGCTATTGTGGAACATTGCCATACACTAAAGATTTCACCATAATGCATCGGCTCGTTCTTGGGGTTGCCACTTAGAATACCCATGATTTGATTTCCCTCCAGTATGTTAATTTACCACCAACTTATGATCGCCTGTATTCTATAAAATTATGCACTGAACGGGGAATCGAGGATGCTATCTAAATTAACAACATATTTATTATGTAAACTAAACGAATCTAAACGAATTTATCTTGTTATTCAAAAAGGAAAAACCAGCAGAACAGCTGCTGGTGGGAGTGCAACATATATTTTTAGACTGGAAAAAGTGGGTTACCACTCATCCCGATCCATAGATTTGACTTTTCAAGCTGTCCAGCCAGATGTAATAACCAATCTTCACGTCCCTTGGTTGCCATCACCTGAACACCCATTGGCAAACCTTCTGGTGTCATATGAAGAGGCACACTAATCGCAGGTTGGCCTGTCAGATTCGCAAGCTGGGTGAACGGTGTATACGTAAGACTTGGCTCAAACATTTCATAGATGAGTTGTTGCTGCTGGGTCTTGTCCAATTCACTGATCCGCATCAGGTTACGGATCTGTTCGTCATGAGGTGTTAGTTCACCAATCTTAGGCGCAGGAAAAGCATTAACAGGTGTGACGTAGAAGTCATAACGCTCAAACAAGGTAGACATCTGAGCTGCAGCTACATCCCATTCTGCTAAGCTATGTACAAATTCCGCAGCGGATACCTTTTTGCCAGCTTCAGCCAGAACCCAGGATTCAATCTCCATATCATCGGAGGTCAGAGCCCGGCCCATGGATCGTTCCATGGAAGAGATCATCGCGGCCATCTCACCACTGTTCATCATGTAATAGTTCTCCATCAGCCTGACTCCATTGACTGGACTCAGCTTTTCTTCAACATGATGACCTTGATCTTCCAACCAGCGAACGAGCTTGTATACAGACTCTTTGGCTTCTGCGCTGACAGGTGTTCCCACGGGCGAATCCGTTGTGTATGCAATTTTCAGTTTGCGTTGATGTGGATAGCTCATATCTGCCAAGTAACTGCCTGGAAAGAGTGGAGCATGGAACGCAGCTTCGGGCTGAATAACTTGTAACGTATCAAGCAATGCAGCACTGTCCCGTACCGAGCGAGAGAGGGCAAAATCAATCGATGCGCCTTGCCATTGACGACCAACTCCCGGTCCTACAGGTGTGCGCCCGCGGGTTGGCTTTAATCCAAACAATCCGCTAAAGGAAGCCGGGATACGAATCGAACCTCCTCCGTCACTGGCTCCGGCAAGAGGAACAATACCTGAAGCTACAGCGGCAGCGGCACCACCACTTGAACCACCTGGGGAGTGATTAATATTCCATGGATTGCGAGTTGGACCATGAAGACGGGGTTCGGTAATATTTTTCAAACCAAATTCAGGTGTATTGGTGTGTCCTATGAAGATAAAGCCTGCATCACGGAGTCGAGTGACAAAATTGGAATTGCGTAATGCACGATGCTCGCTGAATAAACGGGAGCCTGAAGTCAGAAATTCACCTTCCAAGGATTGAGAAATATCTTTCAGGAGCAGGGGCACACCGGCAAAAGGTTGTTCGCCGGGGCGAACCAAACCGGCTTCCTCCCGTGCGCGATTTTCATATGTACGAATAACCGCATTAAGTTGCGGATTCACTTCTTCAAGGCGTGCAAACGCCGCTTCCAGCATTTCAACCGGGGATACTTCCCGGGATCGGATCAGTTCAGCCAAACCTACGGCGTCGTAGGAGGTATATGAGAATGAAGACATTAATGATCGTTCCTCTCTGAATATAATTCATCTGTTTATTCCATATGTCATCGTACCACCGGATTGGACAAAAGACAAAACATAGAAGAGACTTAGCGCGATGATATGGATATTCGTTATGAGGTTGGAGGGGAACGAGGAGAGGATTTGCGATATAGAAATAAAGCACAGGGTTAATAGCTCATATTGCTAATTGAGAAAATGATCGAGTAATGGAAATGAAAAAACCACTGCTCATCTAATTTGATGTGCAATGGTTTTATTTTATATTTGACTATTTGTTTATATGTGAACCTCAGATATATCCACTTACTCTGTACGCAGCTTCGGTGCAGCATCAGCCGCAGTTGATGATCTTTCCTGCTGTCTGGAAATGGCGAAGAGGGCCACCCAGATCAGGATAAAACCAAGCAGCTGCTCCCATGTAATCAGTGTACGGAAAGCAATCCAGTTCACCAACACACCCGCCATCGGGAAGCTAAGTTCTGCGAGTGTTGCAACAGATGCTTTGGTTGACGACAGACCTTTGTAATACAACAGAAGACTGAGCAAACCTGGTAACAATGCCTGACCAAGAATGTTGAGGATGACAGCAGCCTGTTCACCCGTTCCGGACGGAAACGTCCATGCCGCACCTTCATTCCACGTCATAAAGATCAGGAGCGGGAGAGCAACGACAAAGCGAAGGGAGGTGACCGTTTCATAACGCGCCTGCCCCAGCATCAATCGGCCCATTACGGTTGAACCTCCCCATAAGGCAGCAGCCCCAAGGGATAACAAGCTTCCAGCATGAATCCAGTTGTCCCAGTTACCTAATGGCAATGTGAAGCCAAATGTAAGCAGGTACGTTCCTGCTAATGCTATGAAGAACAATCCACCGAAGCGACGTGGCAAGGTTTCTTTTAATAACAGTTTAGCCAGCACGATAGCGAAGAGGGGTTGCATTTTTTGCAATAAAAGCACCGTATTTGGATCGTTATGTGTTAGTGCCATGGTGAACAATACCGTTGCGAGTGCTGATCCTCCCCATGAGATAAAAATCACGGCAATCCAGTGGCGAGCACGCAGGTTTTTCAGGTCAGACCGGAATTTCCACAGCACGGGAATGGCAATAAGACTGACGATGATATGTTCCACCAGTACAATCTGCGTGGATGTCATCGTATTTAGCAAAATAATGCGGAAGAGTGGGTCGACACCCCATAAGGCGGCGCCGAGAACTACAAGCCAGAATCCGGTATTACTTCGTTCCTTGCGGTAAACAGGTGATGCTGCTGATGTCTTTTCCATATTCAGGACTCCTTCGTCAGAACACGGAATCTTCAGTTGGCAAAATCGACAAAAGCCCCCGTTTTGGTATATACCAAATAAACGGGGGCTCATCCAAGGACATGCGTCAGGAAAGAGGCCTTCCCGTGAACGGCATGTCAATGTGTTGATCTTCTCTCATCCGGACTGTACCGTCGGCCTTGGATTCACACCAAGTCAGTCGCTAATGTCCTTCGTTAAGAACAAATAGCGAGTCGCGGGCTGGTTCCGAAGAACATCACCGCCGGTTGGGAATTGCACCCTACCCCGAAGATCCTATTCAATTATATAGTGTGTTGAACAAGCTGTAACATTAATAAGTTCATCTTATTCCTGTAAGCGCTAGCAGTTCAAGCGTTTTTTTTAGAAAACGATTTTCCAGCTGCCTTGCTGTCTGCGAAGGAGTACGATCTGACCAGCGTGATACGCATCATGGAGTACCCAGCGAGCTAGTTCGTGTGCCCATTTCTCTTCGGAATCCATATATGCGGCTTCAAGATCTGACTCTTGTAGTGCAGCCAATTGATCTCGCAACTGTTGGGCTAATCGAGTTGTACCCTGTAGCAGTGTATTCCATCCGGCTGCGTCCGTTGGATCTCCAGGATTCCCAAATGTGTATTCATTGGAGTCAACAGCAGGAAGGGTAGGCTCCTTACCTTGCATGCGACATAATAAGCGATGGTTGTAATAATACATATGGTTAACCAACTGCCAGATGCTTAATCCTCCTGAGGGTGGAATCCAGGCTGCTTGTTCTGCTGTAAGACCCTCCAAGGATTTCGACAAAGGTACAATCCAATTACATTGATCCCAAGTATCATCCTTTTGAATACGTAACACATCTAGTGCTGTTGTTTTTGTCATTGCCTTTTCCTCCTTGCGTATAATTGTGATATGTGATGTAACTAGCTAAAACTGATTAATGAGGTTACACTTAATATAACACATCAAAGATGAGTTGTAACCTTCTTTATAAAATTAGATGGTTACACTAAACGGAGGTATATATATGGACAGGTTATGGACCGATTTTGTAAACAGCGATTATCACGACTGGCGTGGGGGAGATCGATCGGAGGACAGGCTTGGGAAGGCGAGCTGGCAGCAAGACTTTCTGGCTCGATGGCAACTTAACGCTTCTGTCCCTGCATCTCCAGAAGATGAGTTGTCCATGAGAAATTTCAGGAACGAATTGATGGCTCTGGGAGCCCGCTTGTCTTCTGGAGCATCATTAACGGATATAGAAAAACAATGGTTAAATGGCATTATGGAAGCAGGGTATGTGAGAAGAACATTGACTACAATTGATCAGGAACTGAAACTCCAACTGTTAGCTGTAGAAGCACATTGGCATCAGGTTATGGCTGAGGTAGCTGCTGATTTTGCCACGACTTTGGTGGAGGGAGAAGGGCATAGGATTCGGATCTGTGATAATTCGGATTGTCGCTGGATGTTCTATGATGATACCCGAAGCAGAACACAGAAGTACTGTGATGATAAGATGTGTGGAAATCTGATGAAGGTCAGAAGATTTCGGGCGAAACGAAAATCCCAAAATTGATAAATACTAACAATAACTATATAATGTATATATACTAGCGAAAAAATAGTCAGAAGCAGTACAGATTCGTAAGCAGGATATGATCGTCTTTCAAACCAAATCAGATGGGAGATGTGTCTTGTGCGGACAAGTTATCTGTTGAAAAATGGCTGTGTGTTGTCGATGGATGCTCGAGTTGGACAGTATAAGAGGGCGGACGTTCTGATCCAAGATTCGTTGATCACGGCGGTTCAGCCCGATCTGGATATTCCGGATGCGGAGATCATTGATGCTTCATCGATGATTATTATGCCTGGGCTGGTGGACACGCATCGGCATATGTGGGAATCACTTGTCAAAACAGCAGGAACCAACTGGTCGTTACCAGTTTATTTGCAAAATCTCTATTATGGTGCAATGGGAAGCAAGCTCCGTCCAGAAGATAGTTATATTGCCAACTTGCTCGGTTCCTTGGAAGCGCTTAATGCAGGAGTGACAACGGTGTTGGATTGGAGCATGCCGTATTCCCCTGACCACACGGATGAACTGATTCGTGGACTTCAGGATGCTGGGATTCGGGCGGTATTTGCTCACGGAGTCCCTGGTGAGACAGACTACTGGAATCGGGATAGTCAACTCACTTATTCGAATAATGATGTGAGAAGAGTCAAAGAACGTTATTTTTCATCACGGGATCAATTGCTTACTTATGGGCTTGCCATTCGTGGTCCGGAGTTCAGTCATTGGGATACAACCGTGAAAGAGATCGAACTAGCACAAGAACTGGATGCGATCTGTTCCATGCATGCCGGATTTGGCAGTTGGGGATCTGTGGATCGCTCGATTAGTCACATGTATGAAGCGGGACTGTTAAGTCCACGGGTGAATATCGTTCATGGTAACACTATGGGCATGGATGAATACAAAATGCTGGCAGATAGCGGCGCTTCCTTGTCGGTCACACCTGAAGTTGAAATGATGATGGGTCATGGATATCCGGCTACCGGCTATTTTCTTGAACATGGGGGAACCCCTACACTTGGTGTAGATGTGGTAACGTCCACAGGCGGAGATATGTTCTCGCAGATGAAGTTTGCACTTCAGGCTGAACGATCCAGAGTCAATGAACAACTTCTGCAACAGGGTGAGATGCCTGGCGAGTTGAACTTGCAGTCCAGCCAGGTACTGAGATTTGCAACTTCGGCTGGTGCCCAAGCACTGGGATTAGAACAGAAGGTCGGAACGCTGACCCCGGGAAAGGAAGCGGATCTGATCATGATTCGTACCACCGATCTGAATATGTTCCCCGTCCATGATCCAATCGGCGCTGTTGTGCAATTTGCCAATCCATCCAATGTGGATACGGTCTTTGTGGCAGGTAGACTCGTGAAGCGAGAGGGTAAGTTGTTGAATGTTGATCTGGATGCGATTCGTCATGCGGCGATGCAGAGCAAAGATTATTTGTTAACCCAATACCGTATGTCAGATGCAGAGAGAATTGCGTTCTCATAATTTACTTTTTCATAAAAACCTGAAATGAAGTCAGTTCGTATTTGTATATACACCTCGATCTATAGTAAGAAATAAAGGGCCGCATAATGATATGTGGCTCTTTAACATGCCTTCATATCGTCGAATTAGACAGGATAAGGGAGGAAGATACAGCAGAAAAAGACGAAAAGAGCTCTCATTCTTATAACTTCAGATAACAAGGATGTAGAGGTATTCTTCACGAAAAATAAGGCTCTTAAAAACTGCGCATAATATAAATTATACGCAGTTTTGTTTTAAATCCATTTTCATATTCATCCACGTGCAACAGATCATGAACATTTTCGCGATAAAACAACAAAATAAGCGATCTCCAAAAATAAATTTAACCAAGCAACGCGATACGTATTAGACAAGTTGCAAACATCTTTAACCGAGCACATCTTCATTTTTCCTCATTTCGTATCGCTTAGGCGAAGCGGGATGGGGATTTTTTTTATATAGAAAGCTAAAGGAAGATAACAGCAGGGGAAGGTTGGAATTTTCTTCATATATGGGTAAGTAATTAGGGAAGTAACCAACTTTATCACGGGGGCGGGGTTGCGGCTGAGCCAAATATGAAATATATTTGGGGATGTGACATGCCATCAGACATAAGAGAGGGGATGTATCATGAACACACCATTACATACGAATTCAGATCATCAAAATGAAGCTTTTGGATTTGCCTTGGCTGACTCATCCGTACTTGCAGAGGCACAATTAGTTGTTTCACAATCAGGAGGTGCAGATGACCTACAGTTGGATATTGATCCGCAGCGTCTTCTGAAGGATGGACGTAAGGTATCTGTCATTGCACAACAGTTGGATTCACCCGTCAATCGTCAAGATGCCAATATCATCTATGGTCAGGAGCTAGCATACGTGCAGTATGCTGTTAATCTGAAACCGGATAGCTCAATCTCCATTGCATCTATTGAAGGCGTTGAACAGTCTGTTAATCTTGGTTGGACAGCATGTGCAGAGGGGGAATACGAACTGCGAATCTCCCTGCATATGAAAACACCTCGTATTGCTGAAGGGGCACTCGAACCTGAACAGCTTGCAATGGTTAAGTATGCGCAGGTTATCACCGTATATATATCGCTTTTCCCGGCAGAAGCAGCGTCGTTGAGTTCACCATCTCAAGCTGTGTGGAGCAGAAACCATCATGTGTTTGACTCCTACGGGAGAGGAGGGTTCATTCTTGCTGACCTGTCTCGACTCGCTGAACGTGTAGAGGAACTGATGGGACCGGGTAACCATAATCTGATCGAGCAATTTGCCGAAGGCAATTTGTCAGATACGTTGCTGGAAGAGGGGCTGATGGCGATCGCCTGGGGCGTGACTCCGTGGTGTTATTCACTCTATTCTGCACCAGATGAGCAGTCTGCTCGAATACTTGCCGTGAACAAGCTGGGTGATGAACCTGACTGGCAAGGGATCTACCATATTGATCCGTCCATTCAACAATTAAGTATCGTACCTGCGAATGAGCTGGCTTACTGGCCTGCCTGTGTGCAGAACGATTGGCCTGTTATTGATGTGGCAGGTGAAGGCGAGACGTTGCACATGGATTTATATACTCAGATCTGTGAATCCGTGAATGGTCTGCACGAGAATCCATTGCCATCGTTTGTACTTACTCGCAGTCAAGGCAAACCCGAAACGATCATTCCGCTGATTGACGTTGTCATCGTGGATGAAGCGTAGAGCACTGTTCAACTTATATAGAACCGAATTGAGGTGACGTAGACAGATGATGACCGAGGAGATTCAGGAGCAATATGCGGACGAGCTAGAAGCTTTTCACATATGGATGAAGGATGCCGGATATACAGGCCATACGGTAAAATCATACACAGGTGACGTAGTGGAATTCCTGGTCTCCATTCAAGGAAAGTCACTGGAGCAGGTCAAAAAGCTGCATGTGTTGTCTTTTCTGTCCCGCGCGCGGGAGCGTGGGGTTAGTGATGCCACGAGAAATCGCAAACATGCGGCGGTGAACTGTTTTTACAAGTCCCTCATTGAACTTGAATTGTTAAGCAATAATCCGGCGTTTGGGATCAAAAAATCCAAAACCGAGAAAAACCGTGCGCCCGTTTTCCTTGATGAAAGTGGGCTGACACGTTTTCTGGAGTCGGTAGAAGGAAAGTATCGTACACGTAATCTGGCTGTTTTTCTACTGATGGGATATATGGGATTACGGGTTGGAGAAGTGCATGCTCTGGATTGCAAAGACTATAATGCGGAGCGGCGTACATTGGATGTATTTGGTAAAGGTCGTAAATGGCGCTCCCTACCTGTACCGGAGACTGTGGCAAAAGTCTTATCACAAGCGATGGCTGAGCGTCTCGATCCTTGGCGACCGAAAGAGGAAGCGTTATTTGTCTCGCAAAAAGGGAAAAGACTGTCGATTCGCAGCATCCAGCTCATATCTACAGAAACGTTTGAACGCTTCCAGCAGGAATCACCAGCTAATCAACGTCAAAATTACTCCAGTCATAAGCTGCGTCACTCTTTCGCGACCATGATGTTACGGCGTGGAGCCGATCTGCGTACCGTGCAGGAGCTACTGGGTCACGCTTCGATTCAAACAACAACGGTGTACACTCACGTCACCAGTAGGGAGAAAGAAGAGGCTATGGCTCTGCTGGACGTTAAACTCCCGACATATTAGAAGTAAAAAGCCAATATTTATCCCAAAAAGGAGTCTGTCCAAGTGACAGGCTTTTTTGTTATTGATTTGGATGGCGGATATTTAAACATAATTAATATTATGTAAACTAACATCTAATACCTAATATCTAAATAGTCATATAAGTAGAAGTCAAAACAAAAAACCATTTGCTTCTTCTCTCTGGAAGAAACAAATGGTCCTTTTAGCTAGCACAGATATCTTAATTCACAACGTTTAACATGCTAAATCGTTCACGATATGAATGAATGCGAGGCTAGATTATTCCAATCCAGCGATCTGTTCTTTTAATTTGTTAGCAGATGCCTGGAAAGCCACTTTCTCGGATTCATTCAGCGGAAGAGGCAGAATTTCGCGCACACCGTTGCGATCGACAACACATGGAACTCCGAGATAAACATCCGATACACCATTGTAGTCTTCAAGGTAAGTGGATACGTTCAGAACGGAGCCTTCGTTGCCGAGAATTGCAGCTACAATGCGGTCCAGAGCAAGGGCGATTGCATAGGAAGTCGCTCCTTTGGCATTAATAATCTCATACGCTGCATTTTTGGTACGGTCAAAGATATCCTGTTGTGTTTCTTCATCCAATTCCAGATCTGTTCCTGCAACGTTAGCCAGGCTCCATACCGGTACTTCGGAATCTCCATGCTCACCAATAATGTGTGCGTGAATACTACGCGGGTCGATCCCTTTATTTTTACCAATCAGGTAACGGAAACGTGCGCTATCGAGCAATGTACCTGAACCGATGACACGGGAAGCAGGCCATCCACTTTGTTTCCAAGAAGTATAGGACAAAATATCAACAGGATTGGTTGCAATCAGCAAAATACCATGAGAATTCACTTCAGTAATACGCTCGATAATATCTTTGAAAATGCTTGCATTTTTCTTCAGCAGATCAATCCGGGTTTCGCCAGGCTTCTGGGAAGCACCGGCTGTAATAATAATGATATCCGCATCTTTGCAGTCGGAATAATCGCCAGCCCATACTTTCACGCCTCCCGTAAATGGAAGACCGTGGTTCATATCCAGCATTTCGCCGGTTGCCTTATCATGATTCACATCCACAAATACCAACTCGGACGAACGCTGTCTCAACATTAGCGTGTATCCCGTTGTTGTTCCCACCGCACCCATGCCTACAATCACGACACGACTTGGTTTCAGAGCTGCACTATTTGTCATGTTCATATCATCTCCTTTTTGGGTTATACTCCCATCCATATTAAGGGATTAGAGAATATAAAGCGAGTGTTGTCTATAAAATAGTTCACATTTCATGTCTTTTTACCAATTATTCCGTCGAAAAACAGTTTAGGATGAAATTAATGGTAATAAATGTGCGACCTATAGCCCAGAGTATGAGCTGGAAAAAGGGAGTGGGTCAACCATGAGTCGGCAATTGAGCCTTTTACATAAGGTTTGTGGTAGAATAGGAGCAGTGGATTCTGATGAATCGTAAATAAAACGCCATAGGACAGGCATGCGCGCCTGTATATTGGATGAGAGAGGTGGAACCCACTTGCGTTTGCAATGGATTAAAATCGCGCAGACAGCATTGCTGTCTATAGGTATAGCAGCTGTATTGGCTGCATGCACCGACTCAGATCAACCTCCGGAAGCAGAACCTCCGCAGCAGCAGGAGGACGCCGGGAATACAGGGCAGACATTAACTGTCGTTCCCCCTGTGAACAGTACAGAATCTGCAGATATGGCCAAGTACCAAATACAGACCCGTTTGACCGATTTTCAGTTGCTCAATGACAACGGAGGATTGGCGTGGGGTGTGACGCGGAATGCACTGCGCCTGTACTACACTCAGGATCAGGGAAAGACCTGGACCAATATTTCACCTTCGGAAAATGTACAGTTTCCGGCTAACCCTAAATATGGACAAAGCATTTATTTTGTAGATCGTGCACATGGTTGGATTGTTCGTGAAGGCATGGGTGGAACAGATACCATGGTGCTTCGCACCAACAATGGGGGCGTAACCTGGAGCCTGTCTTCTCTGTCCAAGACGGATAAAGTGACTGCGATCTCATTTGTATCTCCTGAGAAAGGCTGGATTCTCACCACGGTCGATACCGCTATTGGTAAACAGGACAAGAAACTTTACTTCACCGAGGACGGTGGAATTACCTGGAATCGGATGTCATCCAGTGATGAAGATGGCAAACAGGAAGCAGAAGAGATTTCCAAACGTGGATACACCATGGGGATGACTTTCTCGGATCCAAAACATGGTTTCTTAACAGCGCTGGAGTTCGGCACACCGAAGTTATATGTAACATCAGACGGCGGAGAGAACTGGAATACTGGACCAACCTTCTTTGATCGAAACAAATTCAACGGGTGTGGTAATTTCAGTGTTAGTTCACCACAATTTTTTGGACGTGAAGCGCAATCAGCTTGGATGTCAATGTCCTGTTCTCAAGGGGAGAGCACGACATTCAATGGATTCTTTACCACCGATGGCGGAAAGAGCTGGAAGCTGTCCAATTTCACTTTAAACAAACAAACGGGTCCAAATCGTAACCTTTCACCGGTATTTCTGAACGCATCGGAAGGTTGGGCGATGCAAAAGGGCATAACCTACCACACCAAGGATGCGGGCAAAACATGGAGCGTTCTTCCTGCAAGCAGTGTACTGGAGAAAATTCTCGAAGACTATCCGGAGATTGTGAAGATGCAGATGGTTACCCCCAAGCTTGGCTGGATATTGGTTGAAAATACAGATGCCAAAAGATCGTTGTTATTGCAAACGGTAGATGGCGGTGTACATTGGAAAGTACTCTAAAGTAGGGTGTTATCGATGTGAATAGATAGGAGAAAGGAGAGGAGCCTAAGGGTTCCTTTTCTTTTTTGTTTAGTTTGTGAAATAAATCACAAATAAATCCACTAGAAGGTGATATATTTAACTCAACAAGAGAAGGAGTGATGAAGATGAGAACCAACGGTCAAACTCAAATCACGCAGGCGGATGAATTAACCAGATATATGCTTCAATTGTGCTACACATGTGACGATGCGAATCGTTGTACAACAGAGGAAGCAGTGAAGGCTTGCATGGCAGAACACGCACAAGCAGACCAGCCCGAACCAGCCGAAGGTGAAGATGTAACTCGCGAGTTTATGGATCTGATGTACGCTTAGGCTAATCATTCACAGAGAACGCTCCTGCGGGAGGGTTCTTTTTGATTTGGAGAGAAATGTATGCGCTTTTAAATTCACTTCGCAAATATTGCAGCATGGGTTATTATAGAAATAATTAAGGTAAATTACTCAAAATGTGGAATTGTTTATTGACTCTTAGTTTGGAGGAAGGTGACAAGGATAAACGTAGTATTCATTAAACCAATGGCTTGTTTTGGGATACCAAAGGACAACTTTTGTCATCCACAAATGTGTTGCTGCAGAAGAGGATAGACTGTTTATAAAAAATGTTACTTTGATAATTGATGCAACTGTAAAATGATGATTTTGCTAATAAAGCAAAGATGCTCCCTGTAACCTTTGTGATAAAGGCACGAAAACTATAGGGGCATGAAGTTAGTATAAATGAATTGAATCTACTTGGAATTGAATTTACGAATTAAAAGGAGAAATTAACTTGCATAGATTATCTTCAGAAAATTCCGGACTTATTGTTTCTGCTCATTTTGATACATTACCTGCGTTAAATTCTTTTTATATTGATTTTGAGGATGGAGAAACAATTAATGTAGAAGATGGGTACGCTACCAAGCAAAAGCGCTTATTTCGGGTTCATCATAAAGATGTGGATAACATGATTTCAAGTGTAGGTGAAAGTAATTTTTTTTCATTACATCGCGTGTTCCTAAGCTACTATGAAGCGCACTCTAAATTAGGACACCTTTGGAGTCATCAGGTTACTAAAGAAGTTGTACAAAAGGGGGAGCATATTAATATAAGCGACATAGAGAATGTGCTAGAAACGAAAGATGTTCAAATCGCTGATTCAAGAGCTTTAAAGTATGCAAATCATATCATGAACAAAGGAAAAGAACATTACGTAGAAGCAAATTCATTTCAAGAGTATTTATGGGCAATTCAGATGACCGAGCTTCTTCGAACATATAATTTGTCCGCATTTGAAAAAGTTACGATCAATAATAAAGACATATTCAATAGTTCTTATCTGTTTAAGGGTGCAATAGTAAAAAAAGAAATTAGCGTAGTACTGTATGAATGGGCTAACTTATATAGTTACACACAATCTGATTTTATTAAAAGGCTAAGCAATATTCTAGAGACCATAAATATGGATATAACCCGAAACAAAAGCTTATATGATAAAAAGTCTATCAGACCTGAAGTAAACCATTTGGTATATTCGCTAGATAAACAAATTCATAGTAATTCTCATTATAAGGGGTGCTTCTTTGGTATGTTTAATGCTTCTGATTTATTTGGCCCTTATTCACGTCACAGCAGTCACCAAATCAAAAGTATTAACGGAATAAACACACAAGAAAATGTTAGTTGTAAAGATATTGTTACAGATTGGAGAAAAAACGGCATATTTCCGACCGATCAGCAGTTTACTAAGTTATTCAAGCTTTGGTACTTCACCACTTCTTACTTGGTAATTAACTGGTTGAGACTTCCTCATTTCAACAAATGAATTAAGCGCTATTTAATCCATAGAACTAACACTCTACAATGAATAAAAAATTTGAAGGAGAGTGGCTAATGAAGATTAATCGAAAATATTACTATGTTAATAAAGTAATCGCTTGTGTTCTGATACTTGCATTCATCATTACGACATGTGCGGTACCTGTAAACGCTGAGGTAGAGAATGTGGATACTACGCCCTCCAGGATTGCGTTGTCTTCGCTAGAGGAAACAATAGATTCATATGTGGCTATTAATCAGAAGAACACCGCTGCCGTTTCGGTTGTAGCTATCAAGAACGGTGAGACTATTGTGAATAAGGCCTATGGATACGCAGATATTGAGCAACAGAGAAAAGCAGACACCTCTACTGTGTTTGAATGGGGTTCAACTTCTAAACTATTGGTCTGGACGAGTGTTATGCAGCTTGTAGAACAGGGAAAGCTTGATTTGGATACCGATATTCAGGACTATTTGCCGGAAGGATTTCTAAAGAATCTTGAATACGATGCTCCCATTACCCTAATGAACCTTATGCATCATAACGCAGGATGGGAAGATAGATTGATAGACTTATGGTATTCATCCGAGAGTGATATTGTGGAATTAGGTGAAGCTTTACAAAAATTTGAACCGAGGCAGATCGATAAACCTGGGAGTGTCGTTGCTTATTCAAACTATGGTACGGCTATGGCTGCTTACATCGTTGAATTACAAAGCGGACAAACCTTTTACAAATATGTCAACGAACATATATTTAAACCGCTGAATATGAAAGACACTTCGATTCACCCGTCACAGTATGATAATTTAAACGTCTTGAAACGAAGAAACGAGATTCAGGGGTACACTACGAATCTGAAACTCATCCCTAAGAATAGAGCATACATAAGCTTGTACCCTACGGGGGGCGCCATGGGCACAGCAGAGGATGCAGCTAGATTTCTTGCAGCCTTAATGCCGGTGGATCGTAGTAATTTATTATTTGCGAACAATGACACCTTAGACGAGATGCTGTCAACAAGTCTATATTACGATGGGACTTCAACTCCACGAATTGCACATGGCTTCTTTGAAGTGGAATACTGGGTGCCTGCACTGGAACACGCTGGAAGTACGGCGGGATTTTCAAGTAAATTTGTTTTTGACCCGGAGTCTAATTTTGGGTTAGTAGTCATGACAAACCAGTCAAATGAAATGGCTTATAACGTTGGTCTTGTCCAGAAGGTGTTTGGAAGTAGTTTCAGCACGAATTCAGTTGAATCTGAGAGTGGAGGATATTATCTGCCTGCGCGACGGGTCGTTTCCGGTTTTACGAAGGCATATTCGATGTTAAGTCTGCAGAAGTATACAACATTTGAGCTTAGTAACTTTGCAAATGTTGTTGAGAGTCATGGCACTGTCGAGATGGTCTCTATGTCTTATAATGACTTTTTGCCCGTATCCAACTTAACGATAAACTTGATCAAAGCATCTTTTATTGCTCTTGCAATTGCGATCCTGCTCAGTTTGAGAGCGATAATTGGCTATTTTATTCGGTTATCCAAATACAAATTAAAAAACTGGGAAAGACCCGGTACAGGGTTTGATAAATATCATATTGTCATTAATATCGCCAGTCTGGCATTCATTTTGAATACGATCCTATTGTTCATGCGCGCCTTAGGCTTCTCCCCCTATTCTTCATTGCGCATACATCTCATCTTGAACCTGGTTTATGTGATTCTAGCTGTGGTGTATCTTGTCTTGTTGTTCTACAAACTGCTGAAAAGAAGCTATAGTAAAAAGCAAAAGGCGGTATACATCATGTCTGGCATGTCGGCTTTCCTATTTGCTGCTTTTATTATGGGATGGGATTTGTACTTTTAGAGCTTAATTATCGACGAGAACATGATCAGAAAGAGCATGAGATAGTAGAAAGGATAAAACCATGAAAATTCAAGATCTCCCAATTGAAATAAAAGAACATATAGGGGAAATCCAGAAAATCACTTTTCCTAAGCAAGGTCATACTTCTACTGTGGCTATACTGGATACGTTTGATCAAAAGTACATCATCAAGAAGACAGAAAACGATCTTTATAATGAATGGTTATCCGATGAATATAAGGTGCTCCAATACCTTTACCATACGGGACTCCCTGTTCCAAAGGTATATTCATTTCATACTGAGGACACATCGAGATGGCTCCTGATGGATTATATTGATGGAATAAGTTTAAGAGAATTTCTCTCTAAGATGCCTGACCTCCAAAGTAAAGAAAAAGCGATTTTTAACTTTGGGTTTTGTTTAAAGAAAATACATGAATGCTCTTGTCCTGTTGAATTATTGAACAATAACACTCCTTGGTTAGATACAAGGCTTAACAAAGCAGAATATAATCTGACTCACTTTGCTGTAGACGGATCAGAAGAACTACTTCAACAGTTGAAAGAAGGAAGACCAAAACCAATAGAGAACACTTTCATTCATGGAGATTTTACTATTGATAATGTACTAGTTAATGATTGCAAGATTGTTGGAGTTATTGACTGGGCAGGAGCAGCTTATGGCGATCCAAGATATGATGTAGCATTAGCCATTAGACCGAAACATAATGCGTTTGATAATGAAAGAGATATAGAAATATTTTATAACGGGTATGGAAAGTTAAGAATAACGGATGAAGAATATAATTACTTTGAAGATGGGATATATAACTTCTTTTAGTCTGCCTATAAATTGTTCTTCAAACGTATATTAATCTCTCTAGAAGGAGTCGAATAAATGAGCCCTCCAAAACATATCTTATCTGCCGCTGCAATCGTGATAAACGACAAAAATGAATTATTACTTATTAGAGGACCACGAAGAGGATGGGAAATGCCAGGTGGTCAAGTAGAAGAAGGAGAATCTCTAAGTCAAGCAGCGATCAGAGAAACGAAAGAGGAGTCCGGAATCGACATTGAAATCATCAGATTCTGTGGAATATTTCAAAATATTGAAAATTCAATATGTAACACATTATTCCTAGCCAAACCAATAGGAGGAGAATTAATCACATCATCGGAGAGCTTAGAGTCTGGTTTCTTTCCGATCGAAGAAGCCATTTTAAAAGTCGAATGGAAAAACTTCAGAGAAAGAATAGAGTATTGCTTAAAACCTGAGATGCAACCTTTTTGCATTGAGTTCAGTGATAAGAATAATATTTAAAAGTTCCGGGAAAGGAAGTTCAATCTATGAAACGAGTCGATGTAGATTACATATTTCAACGAAGGTAACAAGTAATGTTCTGAATGTAGTGTATAAAGGAGGCTATCGGATGAACAAGTACAGTGTTTATGAAACAAACAGCTTTTATTGGGATACAAAAGGGAATGACTTTTTGAGTGCAATCGTGCTTCCACATTATGGAGCATTTATCTCAGAAGAAAAACACCAACTTTTTGGTGATGTCTCAGGATTAAAGATGTTAGAGGTGGGCTGTGGAAATGGTCAATCCTTGCAGTATCATGGAGACCGCAAAGCAGGTGAACTGTGGGGTATGGATATATCCCAGAAACAGATAGAAAAGACACAACAACACTTGAGGACATACGGAATTCCTGCAACATTGATATGTTCACCCATGGAAGAGGAATGCGGTATTCCTACTAATTATTTTGACGCTGTGTATTCGATTTATGCCATAGGTTGGACAACCGATCTTGAAGGTACTTTCAGCCGAATCGCTTCTTATTTAAAGAAAGATGGTATTTTTATTTTCAGTTGGTCTCATCCAATTCATAGATGTGTCGTTGAAGAAAATGATAGATTTGTCTTCAATAAGCCATATTCTGATGAATCGTGGTATGCGATATCTCCTGACTTTTGTCAGGGTGAACTAACCTTGGCTGATCGTCAACTATCAACCTATGTCAATGCGTTAGCGAAAGCGGGATTTGTCATTGAACAAATGATAGAAGAATCCGATGAGGATATCATGCAATTACATAATAATAGCGATAGTCTCCTTAAAAGAGCAAAGATGTTACCTGTATCTTTTGTGATTAAAGCAAGAAAACGGTGATTAAATGAAATGAATCGGAGAGTGGGCTATGTTTAAATATCAAATGGATACTGCTACCTATATATCGCTATTATTTATGGCTTGAAAGCAGATCAATGGAGAACGTAATAAATCAAATTTTATTTTAACTAAAGGAGCGAGTTATGAGAAGATTACCCCTTTTTGTAGTGACAGGCGCAAGTGGAACAGGAAAAACAACGATCTCTTCGCATGTTCGGAAGCAGCTACCCGAATTTGACGTTTTTGATATGGATATCATCGATAATGTGGATTGGCAGATTGCCAAAGAGAATTGGTTGAGGATTGCGTATAACATATCGCTAAGTGGGCGAGGGACTGTTTTATGTGGAACGATGGTTCCGGAAAACATTGCATCGTCCGATTACATAGATCGATTTGATCGAATTCTATATATGAACTTGCATTGTGACGATGTTACTCGCGAGACGCGTTTAAGAGCCCGTGGGTGGGACGTGAACTTGATTGAAGATCATAAAAACTTTGCCAACTGGTTACTCCATAATTCGGAAACTGCGTTTGACCCGCCAATGCAAACAATTGATACGACAGAACTTACAGCAGTGGGAGTAGCTGAACAAATTAAAGATTGGGTTTTAAAGAACTGGTGCGAGGAATGAACATCTAAAAGACATCTTGATGAGACGAAGGAGGTCACGTTTTGTTTCTCAATGTATTACTTTGGTTGATTATTCTCTGGGTGATCTCCCTTTATTTCAGTTTCCCTAAGAAAGATCGCATGTACACAGTCAATGTGCCAAGCACATATTACATTCAATCTTCAAATCGGTTGGATATTCAGAAAAACTACGAATGCGCTGCATTTTCAAGTGCGTTTGTCTTGAGACATTTCGGTTTGGAGTCCAACGGAACAAAGTTATATGAAACCTATCCTCGCAAATTACTGGATGGGACGGTATATCCCAAAGCGGTCGTTGTTTTTTTCAGGAAGCTAGGATATCAGGCAATGTACTTACGAGGAAATGCGAATACGTTGAAAAAACAGATCAGCCAGGGTGTGCCTGTTATTTTATTTATTAGAGTACATCCCAAGCAACGTTATTTGCATTTTGTTCCCGTCGTTGGTTATGATGAAACACATTTTTACTTGGCAGAATCGTTAGACCACAAGATTAATTGTGATGAAGAATATTACAATCGAAAAATCAGTATAAGTGAACTCAACATGTTATGGAGGTCCTGGTTACCTTTTTCTCAAAACTCCTATATCGTTGTACACCCGATGCAGATGTAAGACGACTCTCTTTCAAGGGGTATGATATATTAGCTTTAAACGAACTAATCTGCTTTATTCGGAACGTCTGCGTGATTAAACCAAGCAACTCATGCCCAAATGGCATGAGTTTTTTTGTGAACAAATACCGTTACGTAAACCAGCTCGACTCAATTAATGGTTATGACCGATTTAGATCAACCGTAGGGACGGTGTGATTCAATTTTATTGTTTTTCCTGGGAATAAGCTGAGTTTTTCACTAAAATGGTTGTTCGTCCACGCACCTTTTCATCTACATACGTACGTTAAACTATGTCTTTAGGGAGGTGTCCACACGGTGAGTTATTCAGAAGTGAAGAAACGTATGAGGAGAAAAAAGGCAACATTACACCCGTGTAAAATTAAAAGAAAAGAACGCCGATTAAAAGTGGTTAAAAAGTTCGTTCAAGTAAAATGTCCGCCTCCAGAAGTGAATATATCTACACCTACTGTTGTTGGCCCAACAGGACCACAAGGTATACAAGGCGTACAGGGCGTACAGGGTATTCCAGGTAAACAAGGGGTTGAAGGACCACCAGGAGCTCAAGGACCAGCAGGGGGGCCACCTGGACCACAAGGACCTCAGGGACAGCCTGGTCCTGCTGGAGCGGTAGGCTCTCAAGGCCCGGTCGGACCTGCTGGACCCATGGGAGCACAGGGGATTCCGGGAGAAGCAGGGGCCGTA
Organism: Paenibacillus sp. FSL L8-0435; assembly: GCF_037965655.1. NCBI lineage: Bacteria > Bacillati > Bacillota > Bacilli > Caryophanales > Paenibacillaceae > Paenibacillus > Paenibacillus sp. FSL L8-0435. The sequence continues at coordinate 3,930,016 of NZ_CP150185.1, read as the reverse complement.
GGGCCACAAGGTCCGCAAGGTAATCCAGGTCCTGCCGGAGCGATTGGACCTCAAGGTTTCCCCGGACCCGCTGGAGCAGTAGGCCCAGCAGGACCAACAGGTGCAACAGGAGCAATAGGCCCTGCTGGAGCAGTAGGCCCGGCAGGACCAGTCGGTGCAACGGGAGCGGCAGGCTCTGCTGGAGCAGTAGGATCGGCAGGACCAGTCGGCGCAACAGGAGCGGTAGGTCCTGCTGGAGCAGTAGGTCCGACAGGTGCGACTGGAGTAGCTGGTCCCGCTGGAGCCACAGGAGTTACAGGTGCAGCAGGAGCAGCCGGAAGTGTACTGGGGTTTGCGGACTTTTTCGCACTGATGCCACCTGATAATGCAGCAACGGTTGCTCCCGGTACTGATGTAAGCTTTCCTCAGGATGGGCCGACAAGTGGAATAACGATCGCACGCACAGGGCCTAGTTCATTCAATCTGGCAGCCATTGGTACGTATCAGATTTTGTTCCAGGTGAGCATCAATGAAGCCGGTCAATTAATCTTAACTCTCAATGGGGCAGATTTGGCTCCTACTGTAGTTGGGCGAGCAACGGGAACGTCTCAGATTGTGGGTATGGCTTTGGTGCAGACAACCGTGATTAATTCTATTCTGACCGTACGGAACCCGGCTGGTAATGCTACAGCATTAACAATCACGCCACTTGCGGGCGGAACAAGACCTGTATCGGCACATCTTGTGATCACACAATTAGCTTGAGTACGTTAACAGCCTAGGCTAATTGTCCTTTGCTTTATTAAATATGCATCTACAATGGTAATATGGGTTTGCTTGAACTGAGATAGCAGTGCTTTACCCGAGGCTGTTATCTCAGTTGGAGCGGATAATGGTACAGGAGTAACTACATATCGGATCCCCTGTTGATTTGTGAGGAATGGTGAAAACGTCACTACTAATTATTTTCTCAGTTGTTAATATGATAAAAATATTGGAAAAACATCAGAGGTGAGTACATGAGGAATGGACACTGGAGAAAAATAACATGGATTGTTGCGGCATTATTATTAATCATGATCACGGCTTGCGGCAATAGCAAATTCAATCCAAACGAATTTTCAGAACAGGATCTGGCTGTGACGAAGACCGACAGTGAGGATAAGATTACGTATGGAATGAGCCAGGAAGAGGCGGAGAAAATCCTCGGTGAGGGAACATCTACTGGTGTGGGTCAATCCTATCAATACAATAATGGAATCACGATTGGGTATAGGGATGCCAAAGTCGTTAGTATCATCTTGAACAAGGACTCGAAAGGGTACTTTAAGACGGCTCGCGAGGCAGAGGCGGGGATGACACATAGAGATTCTCGACCTGTATGGCAAGGAACATGTTTTGGTCGAATCTGAACGTAATATCGATTATGCCTATCATATTCAGAAGGAAACATTCCTGGATGAGAAGTCGCTGCAAGCGGAAAAAGATGATCTGGCTATCTATCGTGCATCGTTTATGCTGACAAAAGAAGGACAGGTTAATCAGGTTATATTGACGGATCAACGATTTGCAACAACCTTTAAATAAAACAGGGCTGCTAGTTAAACAAGGTATTAGATAATGAAATAGTACTTATTTTCGGATAAAGCAACCCTTCGGTATTCTGCCGGAGGATTTTCCCCTTCACACCGTTCGATTTTAATCCGGATAACAAGTTCCTTATTTACGTGCATATACATTACTGGAGACGGGTCAAGACTCCGGCTGTCCTAAGTTGTATGAACGGAGGGAGAGACATGGGCATTGAATCATCCTGGATGTTTGATTTGTTTGGAACCGTCTTTCCGGTTGTATTTGTTCTGATTATAGGTATAGTCCTTCTGTCGATGGGAAAGGAGGTATGGAGGTGGGGACGCAACAACTCGGAGCCGCTATTGACCGTGCCTTCACGAATCACCAGCAGACGGATGAAGATGAGTCAGTCGCAATCTGAACCGGGCAGTACAGCACGAACGTTATACTACGTCACCTTTGAAGTAGAAAGTGGAGATCGGCTTGAATTCAAAGTCAATGGTGAAGAGTATGGTTTGTGCGCCGAGGGGGATGAAGGACGGCTCTCGTTCAAAGGAACGCGTTATGTAGGCTTCGAGCGATATAATCGCGTATATTCTGAACGCCTACGTGGTTAAACTGAGCAGCTTGCGCCAGAAGGGCGTGAGCTTTTTTTGATTATTTGCTGGACAAGCGTTTCTTAATGGGCCTATCGTGTTTTTATATAAGAAGAGGCTTAATGTGGTTATGATCAAAGGATCATTACAATAGAGGAGGCAATCAATATGTCATATACAGATCAGGTCGTTGTTGTAACCGGGGCCGCTCAGGGAATAGGACGGAGTGTGGCTGAGGCTTATGCAGTCGCCGGGGCCAAAGTTGTACTTGCCGACTACCAGGAAGCAGAAGGGGCGGCAGCTGCAGCTTCCATTCGTAATGAAGGCGGAGAAGCCATCTTTGTCCAATGTGATGTTCGGAGCGAGCAGGATATTACGAATCTTTTTCGTACAACCGTGGAAGAATTCAAACAAATTGATGTGTTGGTGAATAATGCAGGACTCGCCAAGTGGAAGTCACCCTATGAGCTGACGCTGGAAGAATGGGACGATGTACTCAATACCAATGTGAGGAGTTGCTTTTTGGCGAGTCGGGAAGCAGCCAAACATATGAAAAGCAATGAACATGGGGGTGCCATTATCAACATGGCTTCTACCCGTGCGCTGATGTCTGAGCCGGATACAGAAGCTTATGCCGCATCCAAAGGAGCGATTGTAGCTCTGACGCATGCGCTGGCGGTCTCACTGGGCAATGACCAAATTCGGGTCAATTGTATCAGTCCGGGATGGATTGAGACAGGTGACGTGGAGAAATTGAAAAAGGAGGATCATGAACAGCATCCCTCCGGTCGTGTGGGTGTTCCTTCGGATATCTCCCGTGCTTGTTTATATTTGTCTGATCCAAGCAATACCTTTGTCACAGGGACCAACCTCGTTATTGATGGAGGCATGACCCGAAAAATGATATATGAGGACTAGAACCGGGATTGAGCCGGGCGAGCCCTAAGCTGTCCCAACATAAGAGTAATAAGCCCAAGTTAAGCACTTGGGCTTATTTGTTTTTAATAACTCGGTTGCTATAATAAATGTGATTTTACAACAGTAGAGGAATGGAGGGAGTATATGTTCGGGAAACAATCCCGGAAGGTATTTTGGCTGTTACTGCTGATCGGAGGGATGATAATGATAGGGAATGAGTCACCTGCTGAAGCAGACGGCGCGGATATACGGGCGGCCTGGGTATGGCAGGCGCAGTCTGTTAGCAACGGAGATGAGCTGCTGGCCAATGCAGCTAAACATAAGATAAACAGGCTGTACGTGAATGTAGACATGACGCTGTCCAAGGAGGTATACCAGACGTTTATAGCCAAAGCAAGCCTTGCAGGTATTGCGGTTGAAGCGCTGGGAGGCGATCCATCCTGGGCGGTCAGTGGGCGTGAAGGCCCCATGCTCAGGTTAGCCTCGTGGGTAAGTGACTATAATCTGGCAGCTGAGCCCAATGAGCGATTTGATGCCATACATCTGGATATCAAGCCCTACGTGTTACCAGCCTGGAAAGAAGATACCAAGCCATTGGTTCAATCCTGGGTGGCCAATATGAATCTGTTATTTGAGCAAGTGAGACAGGGTGGCGCTGTTGCTGTGAATGTTGACCTCCCATTTTGGCTGGATTCGTACACCGTCACAGGGAATAGAACTTCTGAGGATGCAGATAACGAACCATTGTCACGTTGGTTTATTGAACAAGCGGATCATGTCACTTTACTCGCTTACCGTGATAATGCGCAAGGAAACAATGGCATCATACGTTTAATTGAACAGGAACTGAACTGGGCTGATGCCAGTAATGCGAGCATCACGGTTGGGTTGAACACCAAGCCCATGCCTGGCGAGGAGTTCACGACATTTGCCGGTAAAGGGGCGGCGCAGCTGGAAAGTGTTATTGAAGAAGTTGCCTCTGCATTCAGCGAACATACTTCCTACGCCGGTTCTGCTGTACATGACATTGTATACTGGGGACAACTGGAGCCGTCGGAACTGCCATCACCGGAGATTCCATCCAATCAGCCAGAGATTCGGGGAACGTATATCTGGGAGGCTTCTCAGGTGACGCATGACGGGGGAGAGCACATACTAGCGTTTGCTAGAGAGCAGAATATTAACTGGTTGTATGTGCGGTTAGATCTGGATCAACCCTATTCCAGTTACCGCAGTTTTGTGAAACGGGCAAAAGCGCAGGGCATAGAGATTCATGCGATGGGTGGACATCCGATCTGGGGCAAGAAGGAGAATCGTCCACGCATTAAGCGCTTGATTGATTATGTGAAAAACTATAATGCTGAATCCGAGCTGGATGAACGATTTGAAGGCATCCATCTGGATATTGAGCCTTACACATTGCCGGAGTGGGAGAATAGTCGGGACACCTTATTAACCGATTGGGCTGCCAACATTACATTTTTCCAGGAAGAAACAAAGAAGGACAGTGATCTCGAAACAAGCGCAGACCTTGCTGTATGGCTGGATAGCTTCGCGTTGCCAGGAAAGGATACATCTGTGGCTGAATTTATGATCCGTACACTCGATCATGTGTCGCTGATGGCTTTCCGTAACAACGCCGAAGGTTCCAATGGGATTGCTGCTATTGTGAGTCAGGAGATGGAGATTGCGGATCGTTTGGGTAAAAGGTTGATGATTTCGGTAGAAATGAAGCAGAACCACGAAGGTCCTCATATTTCTTTTTATGAAAAAGGGGCAGCGGAAATGGAACTTCAACTTGCCAAGCTTCCGGATCTGTTGGCCGAACATCAGGCTTACCAAGGCAACATTGTCCATGCCTATGATTATTGGATTGAAGCCAAGCCTTGAACAGGCGAGTATTATAAGAAACGAGTTGCTTCGGGACTTCACCTTGGGTGAGGTTCCGGGCTTTTTTTTATGGAAAAAAGATGGAATCGTGTCACCGAATGGGCTCCTGCACAATACGATGTACGGTGATGAACAGCTGAAACAAAGGAGGAAACAGACTATGGCTGTTATTAAAGCCAACTCAGAGGACGTCAAGCTGCTGGCTAGGCTCATGAGGGCAGAGGCTGAAGGTGACGGCGAACAGGGTATGTTGCTTGTAGGCAATGTAGGTGTGAACCGGGTGCTGGTGGATTGTCTGGATTTTAAGGATATTCGCGATATCAATCGTATGGTATTCCAGAATCCAGGAGGCTACGAGTCGACACAGAAGGGCTACTTTTACCAGCGGGCAAGACAGTCCGAGATTCGTCTCGCACAACGGGTGATCAATGGAGAGCGCATCTGGCCAGCGAGCAATTCATTGTGGTTTTTCCGACCTGTGGGCGACTGCCCACCAACGTGGTATAACCAGCCAAATACAGGACGTTTCAAAGCGCATTGTTTCTTCAGTCCGACAGGCGATGACTGTCCGGAAGTATATTAAATTTTGGGAGGAATCACCATGATTAATCAGCCTTATCAACCAACGACTCAAACACTGGGTCAGCAAGCGAATTCTGTGTTGGGTCAACAAGCCAATTCTCAGGTTCAAGGTACGTCTTACAAAATTGGTAACGGAATGCCTGCCATGTCACCAATGCCAGGGATGGTATCACCAAGCTCCACAAGTGTACCCCCACTCGTATCCAGTGGAAGCCCAATGACACCAACGGGTGCAGTGATTACAACAACGGCTCCACAGTTTGAGCAATCATACATTGAGAATATTTTACGTCTGAACCTTGGTAAATTCGGTACATTCTATATGACTTACGAAGGCAACAAAGAATGGAACGCTCGTATTTTCCAAGGTATCATTGAAGCAGCGGGCCGTGACCATATTATCATCAGTGACCCGAAGACAGGAAGACGAATCATGCTGTTGATGGTCAACTTCGACTATGCTACATTTGATGAGCCGTTGTTGTATCAATATCCAGGAGTGGTAGGCAATTACCCGCAAGCTCCAAGCAGATAATCATTGGCCCTCATCATTTTGATTGATAACTGACATGTCTAACACATACTGATTTGCTTCGCTGTCCTGAATGTGGAGGTAATCCGCAGACAGGACAGCTTTTTACATAAACATATATACGAAGGTTACTATAGGTTTAGAGTCATACGTAACCTTTTGGCGATAACATGGCACTTATACATGAATAGAACAAGCAGCATGCTTATATGAAGGGAGTCCATAGCGTTGAATTCATGGATTGAAGGAGCGATGAAGGGCGAAACCGAAGCTTACGCACAACTGATGTCTCAATATCGCGGGATGGCACTTGCTGTTGCCTACCACCGGTTGGGAGATACATTTTGGGCTGAAGATGTCGTACAGGAGGCATTTACTGAAGCCTTTGGCAATCTGTCCAAGCTGGAAGCTCCTGAGGCTTTTCCCGGGTGGTTTAAGGTGATCGTGGAGAGGCAGTGTTATCGCTGGCTAAGACGCAAGCAGCATACCATGATTCCAGTTCAGGAGCTGGAGCATGTATTCCATGAAGAGGATCAGGCGTATGATCCGGAAAAACAAGCGGTGCAAAATGAAATGCATCGTACGCTTCGTGATTCCATTGCAATACTGCCATCATCGATGCGGATTGCTGTTGAACTGTTTTATTTGGAAGGATACTCGCTCAAGGAAATATCGGATTTCCTCGGGGTGAAGGTACCTGCATTAAAGAAAAGACTGTTCGATGCCCGATCCAAACTCAAGCGCTCTATGCCAGTAAGGGATCTGGTCTCTGTATTCAGTGACTTGTATGAAGGGGGAAAAGGATTGTTACACATTATGAATGGGGATCACGCTGCCAATCGTTTAAGAGAGAGTGGAATTCAGGGAGACATCCTGGTATGGAGAGAGTTGTATACGTACGGCCCGGTAGCCAAAGAGATGGGAGATACAAAGGAGCGGAAGAATCGTGCATCCGTGTTAGAGCAGCAGTTGGGCATTCCACAGGCGGAATACTTGAAGATTGAGGAACTTGAACACAAGTTGCATTCGTTTCAACAATACAAGGAAATTGTCTTATGGTTCGAATACGATCTCTATGATCAGACGATGTTATCGTATCTATTACATTATTTCAAAGGACAAGCACTCCAGAATACAAAACTGAATCTGCTCTGTATTGACTCGTATCCAGAGATTGAGCACTTTAGAGGACTGGGACAGCTTACCTCCACACAGATTGAACGTCTGTCCGGTAGTTGGCATGTGATTGAGAAAAACGAGTTACAAGCCGGTGCGCAGTTCTGGGAAGCCTATACGTCGACTGATTTCCGGCATCATCTGGATTACTTGCGGGCAGACACTTCTGCGCTACCCTTTGCGGAAGCTACCTTTAAGGCACATTTGTCCCGTCTGCCATCTGTATCGAATGGTCTGGGGCTCATTGAGCAGACAACACTGGAGACCATTAGAGCGGGTGTGGAGCATCCGTATCCATTATTTCGCGAGGTAGGGGACAAGCTGCATATTCTCGGGATGGGTGATCTTGAATACTGGGCACATCTGAGGCGGATGACAGAAGAACCTCATGCCCTTCTTCAGATGAGCAGTGCAACCACTTTCCCTAATTTCAAGCAGCATGATGAAAAATTCCGTGACGTAGTCCTGTCGCTAACGGAACTCGGAATTCAGGTGTTTAATGGAGAAGTCGATTGGGCACTGCTGAAGCAGGATGAATTCTGGGTCGGCGGATTGCATAACTCAAGCGGGAAACAAGCCAGATGGCGCTGGAACCCCACTTCTGAGACGGTAGTGGAGATTGAGTCGACATCGTAATCAGCAGATAGAATTTGAGAAAATAACAGTATTGCAAAAAGAGAGTATCCAGCCATGCGGAAGCATAAGCGAGGATACTCTCTTTGGTTTGGTTAGACTATGTTTGTGAAATGTTAAAAAAACAGCGTAATCGAGACTTTTGTTAAAGAAATAAGGCGTTTGTGCCATTTCGTTGTCATAGGACACGGATTGACTGTGTAGTGTAGAATTATATAATAAAAGAAGCATATCTTTGTTATTCGACAGAACAAGGTGGAGGTGGAAGCATTGGGAAGTTGAAATTGCATATGAGCGGCAGAATGGCAAATATCCTACATTTTCGAAGGAGGTGGACCTATTTGCCGAAGAATGACGGCGAATAGGATGAAAATTTGAGTGACCCCTTACCGAGTATTTTAAATTTAGTATTAATTGGTTTACTTGTATTAATGAATGGTTTCTTTGTGTCGGCGGAATTCGCGATGGTGAAGGTTCGTGGAAGTCGGATTGAGGCTTTGGTGGAAACAGGTAACAAAAATGCCATCTATGCTTCCAATATCATACGTAATCTGGATGCATATCTGTCAGCTTGCCAACTAGGTATAACTTTGGCTTCACTGGGACTCGGGTGGCTGGGAGAACCGGCAATTGCACATCTGTTAGAGCCCTTGTTTACCGCATTTGGACTGGGACCAGTCTACGTTCATGGAATCTCTATTGCCATTGCATTTGTGATTATTACGATCTTGCACATTGTACTGGGAGAACTTGCTCCCAAAACGATGGCGATTCGAAAGTCTGAGACGATCACATTGTGGTCTGCGGCTTTGCTGACGTTCTTCTACAAGTTAATGTATCCATTCATATGGGCACTGAACGGTATGGCTAACGGCTTGTTGAGACTGTTCCGAATGGCACCAGCTTCGGAGATGGACTCCGCACATAGCGAAGATGAAATACGTATTCTGATGAAAGAAAGCAATAAGAGCGGTTTAATTGATAACACTGAATTAGCACTTGTTGATAATATATTTGATTTTACGGATACAACCGCCCGTGAAATTATGATTCCGCGGACGGAAATGATCTGTCTGAACGCCAATGAGTCCATGCTGGAGAATCTGGAGATTGCCAGTGAAAGTATGCGAACAAGGTATCCGGTATATAACGGAGACAAGGATCATATTATCGGCTTTATTCACATCAAGGATCTGATGCGATCCCAGCTCACGGATACCATCTCCGTAATCCGGCCCATCCTGGCTGTGCCAGATACCACGCTGATCAGTGATCTGCTCAAGCGTATGCAGCGTAGCAAGACACAGATTGCGATTCTGATTGATGAATACGGCGGAACCTCCGGGCTTGTCACACTTGAAGATATCATGGAAGAGATCGTAGGCGAGATTCAGGATGAATTCGACCATGAGCGTCCTGTCATTGAGCAAGTGGATGAGATGGAATACTCCATTGATGGATTGATGCTGATTGAAGAAGTCAGCGAACGATTCGGACTGGAGATGGATCGTGCCGATTACGATACCATCGGGGGCTGGCTGTACTCCAGAGTAGATGCCATTCCACCTGAGGTTGGTCAATCGGTTGAGTATGGGGGGTATGTATTTGTCATTCAAGAGACAGAGCATAAGCGGATTTCCCGAGTAAATGTGATTAAGCTGGAACTGTTGGTTGAAGAAGAAGGCGCTTAGCCGAATTCGAAATTGTAACAAATGAAGCTGTATGGTGACGTAATCGTCATCGTACAGCTTTTTTGCATGCTCATGATTCTTTGGGTGCATGAATGACAATATCGGCGTAACGATTCTCCGTGACCAAGCTGTTCTCGATAGAAATTCGCTTATAAGTGACGTAAACATTCTCTCCCGGAGCGAGGTCATATTGGATATTCAGCTTTTTTCGAGTGGATTGGGTTGTTGTCGGTGTCTTAATGGTGATGATGGCGTACATAGGCGTATCGACAAAAGTAACCTCGTAAGAGTTGTAGTCCCCCACCTTAGTGGTGGATAACACCGGATTTTGTTTATATTGGGTTAGGTGATCATTCACCATGCCAAGTGTTACAGGTAATACATAAAACAGAAGTACCAGAGGCAGAAGGCAGAAAGCAACCCCGAAAACACGTAAAAATTTGACATGGGAGAGGGTTCGGCCGCTCTGCTTGAGGAAAAGAAAAGCAAGGATGGGGGACAGTACAAGTCCCCAGATCATAAAGGGCAATACATAGCGGTCAATCCCCATGCTTATCCAGCTTTCCCGAGCTGTAGCCAAGAAATATATTAAGGTCCCTGCGGTAAGTGCACTCACCAAGATAACAAGCCAACGTTTGAACGAGCCGGAAACTTCGATATGTAGTTCATTCGGGTTGGAGCTGTGACGATGCCTTCTGGATTTGGATTGAAATTTACTCAAGTTTTACACCTCATTTGCAAATCTGGTTGGTTCATATGGTTTCGTGTATCCATTACCCAATACATACGGGCTGGAATAATTTAGGTTTCAACCATGCTGGAGATGCATGCATAGACAAAAGACGCTGCCGACAGAAACATCGGAGCGTCTAATTTTTTTTGAAACCTGTCACCCGATCCGTCCGTTTATACCCTTACACAAAATCAAGTATGGAAGCGGAGGATGGATCAATATGCGGAAAATGAAAACGAAGAGTGCAGCATCTATGCTAAAAATAACCCTTGTTGCCTTGTTAATGGTGCCAACAATCCTGGTTATACCTACGTCCGAACCAGCCGTTGCAAGCCCGATGGTCAACGTGTCCTCTGGTGCCCTTACACCCCCACCGCCGCCGGAACCATCCATCCATTCGCTTGTTAACACTCGAGAACTTGGACATATCTATCAAGCGGTCGGTGCAGTCATTCCTGGGGGTGGACTATCGGCTATCGTCAATACCAAGACCATGACATATACAGCAATGAAGACACTTTCCGTAGACTATCGACTTGAGCGCTGGACAGGAACAGCATGGGTAACTTTCAAAACCAATTCCAACAATGCAACGAATACAAACTTACTGAATGCCACATCGGATTGGACCGTTATGCCAGGATATTATTATCGCGTTACCAGTATTCATACAGCGTATGATGGAAGTACCACGGAAACAAGCAAACATGTCTCTGGCACCGTGTTATTCTGATCTTATCAACGGGTGCTACCGGGAAACTTCTGTTCTTGAAAATCGTTGGCAATAGCAGTCATTTCTTCTTCCGAAAGGGTGCCAAACAGACTCATATTGTTGGAACCCATCATCCACTGAAAGGAGTTATAGGGTGGGCCGATATACATCAGTGCTTCCGATCCATCCGCCAGCTTTACGGTGCTCATATCACGAAGCATGGCCCCTTCAATTTTCTCCCCAGGCATGACATAGACATAATCAAACTGGATAATCTCATCCTCTATGCTCTTGCCTTCACTGGTATATTGAACTCTCATTTGTGTGGACTCATAATAATCGTCTGGATTCACAGGGTTTTCAGTATCAAGCACGAGTTCGAATTTGACCTTGTTGAATCTCTCGGGAATGGCATTGGATAACAGAAAGTCACCCATGAACCCTTCGCGTGCGATCTCTTCCGTAACAAGTACTGGACGAAGCAGGTGGCTCGATAACTCATACGAAGGTGTATTAAGAGCTTCTTCTTCCTGTACTTTAAGAATGTCGTCTAAGCTGGTTTCCGGTGGTGGAGGTGTTTTGGCTGTTGACGGATCAGCTCCCAGATGGGTCGTGCGATCCTCGATGATAATGGATTTCATGCCATTGCCCCAATCCTTGATGGATTGCACAAAAGGGGATACCGCTTGCGTACCGGACGGCAGGCTGAAAATAACGGCTCCGATGGTCACGGACGCTGCTACGACAACTGAAAGTCGTAAGGTACGAATTCTTTTTTTGCGTAAACCGATTCTGTTAATTTCCCTGTGTACCTTCTGCCAGGATTGCTGCATGGATTCGGTATGGGAGGCGGAAGGGGCAGAGACGGCCTGATGGAAAGCTTCATCAAAAGCCAGGTCAAACGCAGCGTCGAAATATTCGTCTTCCAGCTCTGAATCGAATGGCTCTACGTGCTTATCGGACTTGCCTTTGCTCAATGCTTCCACCCCATTCCTTATGTAATTTCTTCTTGATACTGCCACGGGCTCTGAACAAACGTTGCTTCACAATGTCTTCGGAGGTATCCAGCAGTTCGGCCATCTCTCGGTAAGAGAGACCTTTTTTCCACCGTAACTCCACCAGTACACGGTATTCCGGTTTGAGCTGTCCGAGATAATATTCAATGGACTCTTCCATCATCTGCGTTTCTACCATGCTTTCCACGGAAGCTGCCGTCTGATTCATCGTCTCCATATCTATAAAAACACTATCCGTATCCAATTGGTTACGGTTATTTTTATTTTTTCTCAGATAATTAATAGCTGTGTTCCGTGTGACGACCTTGAGCCAGGCTTTCAGTTTGACCTCGTCTTCAAAGATGGGTTTGTTTTTAATGATTTTGATAAAAGCTTCCTGAATAATATCTTCTGCTGCAGCACGCTCCTTGATGATATAAACGATAAGACCATGTACCATATTATAATATTCATAATACACTTCTTCTTGAAGTGAAGAGCCTAAATTATGGAAATCTGAGGCTAGTAATAACTGGAGCCGATTGGCCATGATGTTCTCCTTTCTGGTGAACAATCCACAAACATTGGTATCATTACATTTTACAACATAATATGGAAACGATACAATGGGATGTTGGTCCGGGAAAAACCAGATGAGAGAAGTGTGTATAACATGCGGGAAAGTTTGCTTAAGATTAATAAAAGGCCGTCTCGCCAACCATGAAAACATGGTTGGCGAGACGGCCTTTTCGACTATTCAGAGAAAATACATTAAGGGACATAACTCTCCGTAATCAGTTAGAATGCCCAGTCTCCCTTAAGGAAGATGGCTTCACGTTCGCCGTTTGCCGTGATACCGTAGATGTCCGTCTCGGGTGAGCCCATCATGAAGTCCACATGAGTGATGCTGGTGTTCATGCCACGGGATGCAAGGTCTTCAGGAGACATCGATTTGCCACCTTCGATATTGAATGCATAGGAACTGCCAATCGCAAGATGGCAAGACGCATTTTCATCATACAATGTAGTGTAATACAGGATGCCACTCTCAGAGATCGGTGAATGGAAGGGAACCAAAGCGACTTCGCCGAGGTAATGAGAGCCTTCATCCATGGAAATGAGTCTTTCCAGCGTATCCTGACCTTCTTCAGCTTGAAAATCAATGATACGTCCGTTCTCGAATGTCAGTGAAAAACGATCAATGATACTGCCGCCATAGCTGAGTGGTTTGGTGCTGGACACCTTACCGTTAACACCGTGCTTGGCTGGAGCGGTGAATACTTCCTCTGTCGGAATATTGGCAACAAAAGGGGTGCCTTGCTCATTCACGCTACCTGCCTGCGCCCAGATATGACCTTCTGGAAGCTCGACAGTAAGATCCGTCCCCGGGGAGAGGAAATGTAATGCTTGATACTTCTTGTTGTTCAGGGCAACGGCTTTGGTCTCCAGTCGTTCAATATGCTGTTCCCAAGCCGCTACAGGGTCCTCCAGATCGGCTCTCACCGCTGCAAAAATAGCTTCCCACAGCTGGCTAACCTGCTCAGCTGCCGGGAGATCCGGGAATACTTTGGCTGCCCAATCGGTGGAAGGACAAGCCACACCCGTCCAGCTCATTTTATCCGCCTGTTGATACTGACGGTACTTGGCCATCGCCTGACCAAATGTACGCTGATGGGTGGAAATCCGCTCCGGGTCAATACCTTTCATCAGGTCTGGGCTGGATGACAATACGGTCAGAAAGGCTGCATTATTGGCTGCCAGTTCTTCAAGCTCCGCTGCATGCCATTTCGGCGGCTCTTGGAAGGATTCCTCAGGGGCCATCTCAAACCGCAATCGATTGACGGTTTCATCTCCGTATTTTACAATCACCTGCTTGGCTCCAGCTTCATATCCCTTGCGTACCAGCAAACGTACGAATTCAGAGGTATCAATCATCGCAGAGATGACAAATACTTGCCCTGGTTGCACGTTAGCACCTACTCTTACAGCAAGTTCAGCGTAACGATCCAGTTTTTGTTCAAAACTTAACATATGAGTTTCCTCCAATTGTTTTTTTTAGACCTGTTAACGCAGGAAAAGAGAGGAGTAATCTCCTCTCTCCTAAATCACATCAAACGGGATTAAAATGCCCAGTTTCCTTGCAGGAAGATCGGCTCTTCCGCACCTTCGGAGGTCACGCCGTGGATGTTCATTTCTCCAGATCCAATCATGAAGTCTACATGAGTGAGGCTGGAGTTCATGCCACGTTCAATCAACTCTTCTTTGGACATCGTTTTACCACCTTCCAGACAGAAGGCATAGGCATTACCAATCGCCAAATGGTTGGAGGCATTTTCATCAAAGAGTGTATTGTAGAACAAAATATTCGTATCCGAAATTGGGGACTGATGTGGAACGAGGGCTACTTCACCCAGATAGTGTGCACCTTCATCCATCTCGATCAGGTTTTTGAGTGCATCCAGTCCTTGTTCAGCGGTGTAATCTACGATTCGACCGTTCTCAAATGTAAGGGAGAATCCGTCAATCAGGTTGCCGCCGTAGCTCAGTGGTTTCGTGCTGCGCACAGTACCGTTAACACCCGTTTTCAGCGGAGCCGTGAATACTTCTTCGGTAGGCATATTGGCAATAAAGACATGTCCTTGCTCATTCACACTTCCACCGGATACCCAGATATGGCCTTCTGGAAGTTCGATGGTCAGATCTGTGCCTGGAGCTGTATAGTGAAGCTTCTTGTATTTTTTGTTGTTCAGCAGATCAGCGCGGGAATCCAGGTTTTGCAAATGGGTTTTCCATTCGGCAACAGCATCTTGTTCACCGATCCGTACCGTTTTGAAAATGACGTCCCACAGGCGATCCACTTGTTGTGCTTCTGGCAGATCCGGGAACACTTTAGCTGCCCATTCCGGAGAAGGGACGGCCACGATAGACCAGCTGAATTTGTCAGCCATCTGATAAGAACGATATTTTTCGAGCGCTTTGCCGCGCACTTTTTGGCTGGTAATAATGCGTTCCTGCGCTACACCGTTCAGCAGATCCGGATTTTCAGCGATGACGTGCAGAATAGCGGCACCTTCTTCAACAAGTTCAGTCATTTCAGCTGCAAACCATTTCGGTTCAATGGAGAAGGCTTCATCAGGTGCAAGATCGTAATGAAGACGTGTAACGGTTTCATCGCTCCAGTTTACTTTGACCAATTTCGCACCTTTACCGTAAGCTGCTTTGACAATCAGTCGTACAAAATGTGCTGCAGAGATTGGAGCGTTAACCACGAGTGTCTGTCCAGGATGGACATTGACACCGACTTGAACAGCCAGTTCAGCATATTGCTGCAGATTCGTTTCAAAAGTGTTCATGCTATTTTTTCCTCCAATGTGATAATAATATCGTAGCTTGTTGGCTATTATAGTCCTCATTACAACTATGTAAGGACTCAGAATGGTTCCTTCATTGAATAAGGTATACGTTGCTACGTTATATATTGTACAATTAACCAATAATAATTACCAAACTAGGTTTACCAGAAATGTTGGAGACCGACTGTAGATGAAAGATTAAAGGAGAGAATGATTGTGAATATTGAAATTATAAGTGCTGAAATGCGCCGTGAAGGTGAAAAAGGATACGTGGGAAATACCGTTTACCGCACAGAAGGCGAAAAGTCAGTATATGAGATTACCTTCATGAGCAAGAACGGAAAAGATTGGGACTATAGCTTGCATTTCACGGAGCAATCCGGTGATGAAGAAGAGTTACTGCGTATGGACGAGTTGCTTGAGAATGATGACGATCTGTACAATCAATTGCTCGATGCTGCTTTGGAGGCATTTCCGGCTTAACTAGCCGAGATGTTCTTGTTCTATTGTGTTGTGTCGATGACTATACTAGACGGTGTATGCCCGAAACAGGGTGTATACCGTCTATTTTATTGGAAATGTTGAATAGATGATCCAGAAAAGGGAAGTCTACGAGATGAATGGAACCAGAGAGACAATCCGCCTAATGGGAGGTAACCGTGAATGGCATCTGACAATCTGATTACAGAAGGGTTGACGGGACTTGAAGAAGTCGCGCCCGATATTCTCAGTTTACGTACACTATTCGTTAATGTCGTGTTCATCGGAGAGCCAGGAAGCAGGAACTGGGTCCTCGTGGACACCGGAATGGCGAGGTTCACAGATCATATTGTTCAGGTTGCAACAGAACGATTTCAAGGTCCGCCGTCTGCGATCATATTGACGCATGGTCACTTCGACCATGTAGGAACCGTTATTGAGCTGGAACAATTCTGGGGTGTGCCAGTGTATGCTCATCCGCTTGAAATTCCGTATTTAACGGGATTAAAAAATTACCCGCCAGCGGACCCTTCTGTAGGTGGAGGTTTAATGTCCAGGTTGTCATTCGCATATCCCAATGAGGCGATCAATCTGGATGATCGGATATTCAGTCTACCCAAAGATCATTCCGTTCCAGGCGTATCAGGATGGGAGTGGGTGCACACGCCAGGTCATACGCCTGGACATGTGTCGCTGTTTCGAGAAGCAGATCGTTTGTTAATTGCGGGAGACGCAATCATCACAGTGAAGCAGGAGTCGCTGTGGAGTGTATTGCTTCAGGACAAACAGTTGCATGGTCCACCTTCCTATTTTACAACCGATTGGCAGGCTGCTCATCAATCTGTCCAGCATATAAGGCATCTGGAGCCGAAACTTGCAATTACCGGGCATGGGCATGCCTTGAGCGGAGATATGCTGAGTGAATCCTTGAAGCAGCTTGATCTGGACTTTGAAGAGAGCACTGTGCCGGATCATGGCAAATATGTGGATTAATTGAACCATCCTATGAAAGACAGCAGAGACAGCCGTAACGTATTGCAGCTGTCTTTTTCCTGTCTTTTTTGTCTTTCTATTATGAATTTGTTCTCTATCATAGATTGGTATTTTGCGCTCGGGCATGATATAGTCGAGCCGTATAATATAACCTTAGTATGCAGGAGGTACATATAACGATGACACAGCAAAATGCAGCATTTGAAGAACAATTTGGAGGGATACCAGCCATTTGGCTTCGTTTTAATCAGTTTGAAGCGGCAGTTATTCCAAGCGTGGGTGCCAACCTCGTTGCTTTTCGTGATACAGAAAAGGGTTTTCGTTACTTGAGAGAGCCGAATCAGGATCAGATGGATGAATTTATGGCAGCACCTGCGGTTTATGGAATTCCGATTCTTTCTCCACCGAACCGTTATGAGGATGGACGTTTCCCTTGGAATGGTAAAGTTTATCAGTTGCCTGTGAACGAACCCGCTACAGGAAACCATTTGCATGGATTTTTGCATGATGCCGAGTGGAAGGTTGAAGGATACGGTTCTGATCAGCTGGAGAGTTATGTGTTGCTTAGCCAGGACGTGAAAGAAGGACATACATTCCATCAGTACCTGCCTTTTACGTTCACAGTGACGCTTCGTTACTCTTTGAGCAGCCAAGGACTTCAGCAACAATTGATCGTCCGCAACAACGGGACTGAATATATGCCGAATTTGTTTGCATTCCACACGGCGATTGCTGTACCTTTTGCACCGGACAGTCAGGCCTCGGATTACACGGCCAAAGTTACAATTGGACAACGTCGTGAATTGAACGAGCGTTCTCTGCCAACAGGACAATTTCAACCGCTTACACCTGAGGAAGAACAATTGAAGAACGATGGGGTTAGTCCGTTCTTTGCTGCCATGGATAATCATTACACTGCGGAGCCGCAGAATGGACGTAACTATATGGAACTTACGGATCACCGTACTGGAGACAAACTGGTATACGATGTGGGCACCTCTTACAAGCACTGGATGATCTGGAACAATAACATGGGTGGCGAATTCTTCTGTCCTGAACCACAGATGAACTTGGTTAACGCTCCTAATGTTGAAGGCATACCTGCAGAAGAAATCGGATTGATCGGTTTGGAACCAGGTGAACTATTCGAACAGAGCAGCCGATTGTATCCAATTGCGTCACAAAAATAATTCACGCTCATTTTGCGCTACGCTTACAATTTTGTCGAAAAGGTGAAAACCTGCTCGCAAATCATGTATAATATGACGAGATACACAAGCTTTGTAGAGACCCAAACCATTTTTTTGGAGGAGGACAAGCAAGTGGAATACCGCATTGAGAGAGATACGTTAGGCGAAATGAAAGTACCAGCCGACAGGCTGTGGGGAGCTCAGACGCAGCGCAGCAAGGAAAACTTCCCGATTGGCAGTGAACATATGCCGATGGAAGTTATCCGTGCCCTTGCCATTTTGAAAAAAAGTGCTGCGGCTAGTAACCATAAATTAGGTAAATTATCTGCGGCTAAGTCCGATGCTATTGCTTATGCAGCAGATGAGATTATTGCAGGCCGAATTGATGACCATTTCCCATTGGTAGTGTGGCAGACTGGTAGCGGAACACAATCCAATATGAACGTGAATGAAGTGATTGCGAATCTGGGGAACCAACTGCTGGAGCAAAAGGGCAAGGAAGAGCGTCTGCATCCAAATGATGACGTGAATATGTCCCAGAGTTCTAACGATACATTCCCAACGGCTCTGCATGTCGCAGGTGTTCTGGCTGTTGAGGATCAACTCTTGCCGGCCATTGCGGTATTAAAAGCTACTTTTGCGGACAAGTCGGAGGCATTCAAGGATATTATCAAGATCGGACGTACCCACCTTCAGGATGCAACACCAATTACACTTGGTCAGGAGATCAGTGGTTGGGAAGCCATGCTGGGCAAGAGTGAGCGCATGATCCGTGAAAGTGTGCAGTATCTGAAGGAGCTTGCGATTGGCGGTACAGCTGTCGGAACGGGCATTAATGCGCATCCGGACTTTGGGGACTTCACTGCCAAGGAAATTGGCAAACATACGGGGAAGGATTTTGTATCTGCACCAAACAAATTCCACGCACTTACAAGTCATGATGAAGTTGTGTATGCGCACGGTGCCGTTAAAGCGCTTGCAGCTGATTTGATGAAAATTGCCAATGATGTCCGCTGGTTGGCCAGTGGCCCTCGTAGTGGATTGGGCGAGATCCGTATTCCTGAGAATGAGCCAGGCAGCTCCATTATGCCGGGTAAAGTCAACCCAACTCAGAGCGAGGCCATTACTATGGTGGTTACGCAGGTCATGGGTAATGATGCAGCGATTGGTTTCGCGGCAAGTCAGGGTAATTTTGAGCTGAATGTATTCAAGCCGGTTATCATCTATAACTTCCTGCAATCCGTGCAACTCCTGGCGGACTCCATTATTGCGTTTAATGACAAGTGTGCCGTAGGCATCGAGCCTAACCTGGATCAGATTGAACATAATCTGAACAACTCGCTTATGCTGGTTACAGCGCTTAATCCGCATATTGGTTATGAGAATGCAGCCAAAATTGCGAAGCTTGCGCATAAAGAAGGCTTGTCTTTGAAACAGGCGACGTTACAAACGGGCCTGCTTACCGAAGAGCAGTTTGATCAATATGTCGATCCGGCCAAAATGATCGCTCCAAAGGCCTAAAATCAGCCCAAATGAGCATTATAGATCACTGAAGAGGACGACCTGCACAAGCAGGTCGTTTTTCTTATGATTACCGATGAACTTAAAGCTTGTCAGACTATACGTATACATATAAACTACATATGCACCAGTTTTAATTTAATTATTGGATTCGTATATATTTGGAGGTTTCCGCGTTGTCAAAAACGAGAAGATTTACGATACGCTCCAAAATTTTATTGGGCTATCTTGTGGTTGTGCTTTTGTTTGGAGCTGTTCTGCTAGTGCTTACGGCCCAAATTAATGTGTTACAGAAGGAAAATGATTTTATCTCCCATCATGATCTGGAAGTACATAATCTGACCAACGCGATTGAAAAAAATGTCTTGAACATGGAGACAGGACAGCGTGGATTCATGATTACAGGCAATGAAAGTTACCTGGAGCCTTATTCCCAAGGCATATCCCAGTGGAGTTCCAACTATGATCAGCTGAATGCTCTCATTAGTGATAACCCTTCACAGCAGCAGAGTCTGGAGAATATCAAAGCACATATTACACGCTGGATTGAAATTGCTGGGGAACCGTCTGTGAACTTAAAAAAGCAAGGTGATCAAGCCGAGGTCATTGCGTTCTTCCAATCTGATCCGGGTAAAACGGAAATTGATCTCTTGAGGTCTCAGCTTACGACCTTCCGTAACACAGAGATCGCTCTGACCGAGGCGAGGGTTACTGAACTTGCCAGACGCAGTTCCACCCTGCTGACGATTATGTACACGCTGTGGGGGATTATTGCAGCATTATCCATTGCAGCTGCGATTGTGATATCAGGAAATATCGTCAAAACGTTGCGAGATGTTATGCAAACCATAAGTGATATCTCCAAAGGTGGAAACCTGAAGCAGCGAATTCAGGTTCGAACACATGATGAAGTGGGAGACCTAGGCCACGAAACCAACAAATTACTGGATGAAGTACAGGAACAGAATCGGGTCAAGGACCAGATCACAGGGATTGCCACACTTTTACAGAACCCGACCAATCTGGAGGGATTGTCTCGCTTGTTCCTGAACGAGCTTGCCATGTTGTTTGAAGTTCCCTATAGCGTCTTATATTACTGGAAAGACAATCGACTGCTGCGCCTGGCTGCATATGCTGGGGATGGAGAGAAAGAACGTTCGCTCGGTAAAGTGTCGCTTGCCCCGGGTGAGGGGCTTGTAGGTCAAAGTGCTGTGGAGAAGCGAGTTCTACGCATGAATGATCTGCCGCAGAACTATATCCGAATCTCTTCGGGTCTCGGGTATACATCTGCCACATCACTTACTGTAGTACCGGTCTTGTTCGAAGGCAGAACGATTGCGGTAATTGAGCTTGCTTCAATGAAGCCATTGCAAGAGAATGATATGAAGCTGATGAAAGAACTGACGGATATTTTTGGTGTTTCACTACACTCGACCGTCACTCGCATGGAATTACAGCAATTATATGATGAGTCACAAGTTCTGAATGAAGAATTACAGGCACAATCGGAGAAACTTCAGGCTCAGACCGAAGAGATGTTGTCTCAGACGGAGGAACTGCAAATGCAGACCGAAGAGCTTCATATGCTTAATGATCGCCTGGAAATACAGAAGAATGCTGCAGAGACCTCAGCCAATGAACTCTCGGTTGTGGCTGATCAGTTACGAACAAGCTCGGGGTACAAATCCGAATTCTTGGCGAACATGTCCCATGAACTGCGGACACCGCTCAACAGCATGTTGATTTTATCCGAAATATTATCTGAGAATAAAAACCAACACTTGAATAGTGAAGAACAGAACTATGCTTCGGTCATTCACAAGTCGGGCAAGGACCTACTGAATCTGATCAATGATATTCTGGATCTATCCAAGGTAGAGGCCGGGCAGATGGAAGTGGATTTCGATGATGTTTATCTAGGTAGTCTGCCTGAGGTCATGAATCAGTATTTCCTAAAAACAGCGGAGCAGAAAAAAATAGATTTCCGAATTCAACTCCAAAGTCCTTTGCCGGAAACAATCGTGACAGATGAGATGAGATTGCACCAAATTCTTCGAAATCTGCTCTCTAACGCATTTAAGTTCACCAGTGAGGGTGAAGTTGCCTTAACGATCTCCAGCATGAGTTTGGCTCATCCGGTAGCCAAAGACCAAGAGACCGACGTGATTGCTTTCTCCGTTAGTGATACGGGTATCGGGATTGCGGATGACAAACTCTTGCAGATCTTCGATGCCTTCAAGCAGGCGGACGGAGCAACAGCTCGTAAATATGGGGGGACAGGACTCGGCTTGTCCATCTCTCAATCGCTTGCGACTCTGCTGGGAGGTTCTATCTCAGCAACAAGCCGTGAAGGGCATGGCAGTGTATTCACGCTGTTCCTGCCACTGAGAATGGATGAGCCTGAGACCATGCACACATTCCGGTTGTTCCTGAATGAGGTGGCTAGCACCACTCCGGAGATCAACAAACTCCCTTCATTGACCACAGCTCCATCGGATGTGTTATTAACACCTCTGGAAGAAGCGTTGCTCAGCGGACGCCAAGTGCTTGTCGTTGATGATGATATACGTAATGTATACGCACTAGCTAACGCTCTTGAGCAATACGGCATGCATGTTATTTCAGCGCAGAACGGATACGAGTGTCTGGAACTGTTGGAACGCGGAGGAGTAACGCCTGATCTCATCATGATGGATATCATGATGCCGGAACTGGATGGTTATGAGACCACTCGACAGATCCGTGAACGACTTGGCATGACCCAGCTTCCGATTATTGCGCTAACAGCCAAGGCCATGAAAGAGGATCGGGAAAAATGTATTGCAGCAGGTGCTTCGGACTATCTCAGCAAACCACTGAACATCAAAGAAGTATTATCCCGCATGAAATTATGGATGAATCACGAAACATTGGAGATCTGATCGTAGTTGAACTAAAAGTTATTTACACTGACACTACGATGACAGAACAACCCTCCAATCGCTGTTATCCCCAGATTTTTTCGATTCCCTTTTTCAAAGGGGAGAATCCGGGGATAAAGGCGAACGCTTCGCTTTTTCAGGTTTTTTCTGCCCTCTCCGTTATCGTGTAAATGGATTACTTCAACGTTATGTGGATCATAGTAACTTATAAAAACCTATGCCGATTACAGTAAATTGCGCTGTAATTAGGTCATAGGTTTTATTTTTTTGCCGTGTAAGCTTTATTTAGAAAATTGATGTTATAATACTTAACAACAAATAAAAGTTAAATGCATAAATATGGATTTAATTAGAAAAATCATGCGAAATTTAGTTTCGTTAACCAGAATGACATTATATTGTGTTATATATATGGGAGGTAGTGTCCATGCAACTTACGGTTAAAGAGGCTTTACAGGTATACCCGTTGTCAGAGGCCAAACTGGTTGCGGGTGGGGAAGGGACTTCACGGATGATGAAATCCGTTAACGTCATGGACGCTCCTGATATCGCGGATTGGATCAAATCCGGAGAAATGTTGTTCACCACCGCTTTTATTATGAAAGACAGTGAGACGGATGCATTACGTTTGATGCGGCGCTTGAATGAACGCGGCTGTGCAGGACTCGGCATCAAGCTGGGACGTTTCTGGCAGTCCATTCCCCAAGGTATTGTCGAGGAAGCTGATCGGCTTCGTTTGCCGCTGCTTGAGCTCCCCTTTCAATTCACCTTCTCGGACCAGATGAATGCCTTGTTCAAGGCTGAACATGAACGTAGCAACCGATTGCTGCATGAGGTCGTGCAAAAGCAGAAAAAATTAATGCAGTTTGCACTGCAACAGCAACCACATCGGAATGTGTTTGCCGAACTTGCCACGGTGCTGAACTATCCGCTTGCCGTCATTGGTTCTCGAGGGCATGTGCTGTACGGTAGTGAAGGCATCGCAGGGGATGCTGTAACCCAAGGCTGGCCTTGGAAATCCGTCATGCACCGAGTGAAATGGAATCAGGGAAGTTGTCATCGTGTACCGATTAAACAAAATGATGAAGAATACGGATCGTTGCTTGTGTTTACCGATTCAGCCTTATCCCTTCGAGCGGAGGAAGAGCTGTTCCAGCAGGCTGCGGATGTACTGGCATTTTATATGGATATGACTTATCGTGAGCATATTAATCCGACCGTGCAAGATGAGATGCGTACGCTGCTTACACAGTATTTGGATAACAAAATGACCGTGCAGGAATTAACCACCATGAGTGAAAACAAAGGTGTACATCTATTCCAGGGAACTTATCAGTGCGTATTGATCACACTTGAGCCGACTGTATTTGCCGAGGGGAAGCTGCTTAAACAGATTCATCGCGAATTACAGTATAATCCGCTGATGCAATTCACGGCTTCACAGCATTTTCAGATTGAGGATGGCATTCTGTCCATCTACACCTGCCCAACAGGGCGAGATTATGGAGAGGAGCTGTCAAGTTTTCTCTTGAGCCGTTTCGGTGATGTACTGGCAGCACAAGAAGCAAAAGGGGCACCGGCTCCGCGTTTCTGGATCAGCAAAATGAAACATGAACCCAAATCGCTCCGTGAAGCATACCAGGAGTGTCTGGATACACGACAACTGGCTCGTCGATTCGGCATGAAAGACCGTGCGTTGCAATTTGAAATGCTCGAATTTGCCTATGTGTTCCAACACGTACCGGATAACATCATGGAGAACTACTGCAATAAAGTACTCGAACCACTACTTGCCAGGGACGGTGACCCCAATCAGGTGCTGATGAATACATTGGAGTCCTTTATTGAGAATGACGGGCTGATCAATGAAGCTGCCAAGCAGCTGTTTGTGCATCGCAACACCGTTACCTATCGGATGGAGAAAGTCGGCAGCTTGCTGCAAATGGACTTTAAGAAAACGAATGACCTTCTTAAGTTAAAGCTGGTATTTACCTTTCGCAAGTTCGTGCGGGACAAAGTAGCTGCAAGACCGCACAATGTCCAACTCTAGACCGCACATTGTGCAACATGACAATGCTAACGGGTCATACCCCCGAGAACCGCATTCCCTTGATGGAATGCGGTTTTTTCATGTTTGAGGACCACAAAAGTTGATTTTCCCGTGCACAGCAAACAAATCACAACTCTGATGTTATGTTATATTACAAAATTGCGTAAATATTGTTGTCGCGACATTGAACGGCACTTAGAATGAAGAACAATAATCCACAACAGACCGGAGGTTCTAACATGAGTGACTTAATTAAACTTGTTAACAACTGGTCTATCACACAGTTCGTGCATACGTTTGGCGGCTTATTTGAGGAATCACCATGGGTGGCTGAGCGTGCCGGGCTTTTACGACCTTTTGATTCATTGGAACAGATGATGAAAGTGAT
Source organism: Paenibacillus sp. FSL L8-0435 (assembly GCF_037965655.1). Lineage (NCBI taxonomy): Bacteria > Bacillati > Bacillota > Bacilli > Caryophanales > Paenibacillaceae > Paenibacillus > Paenibacillus sp. FSL L8-0435. Next base: position 3,905,111 of record NZ_CP150185.1, on the reverse strand, counting down.
GAAAAACGTGGTTCAGGCATCGGATGACCAGGTGAAGTTACAGTTGCTTCGAAATCACCCGGATCTTGGAGCACGAATCAGCATGAGCAGCAACTCCGTTCAGGAGCAGGCTGGTGCAGGACTTGATTCACTCTCACAAGAGCAATACAACGAACTTCAACAATTAAACAAAGCATATACAAGCCAATTTGGTTTTCCATTCATATTAGCCGTAAAAGGCCATACCGCAAGCTCCATCCTCGAATCCATGCGGCAACGTCATTGCCGAGGCAAGGAAGAAGAATTCGAGACTGCCTTGAAGGAAGTATTCAAGATTGCGGGCATTCGCTTGGAGCAGTGGCTTGCACAGATCGGTCATGAGCATGAGTTTGTGAACAAACCAGCCACAGTGCAGCAGCGGACAATGTATTACGGCAAAGGGGATGTGTGGATGTACCGTTCCTACGCCAAACCGTTGACGGGTATACAGTCCATTCCGGAATCTCCGTTCATGGGACGCAGCAATATTCTGTTTGGATTGAACATCAAGGTGGCTGTGCAGGGCGATGAATTCTTGCCTTCTTTTGCAGAAGGGGATAATTCGCTGGTGGTGGCAACCGATTCGATGAAAAATTTCATTCTCAAACATGCAGCGGACTACACAGGTGCGACGGTGGAAGGGTTTCTTGCGCTGGTAAGTCGGCGTTTCCTGGAGACGTATCCGCAGATGAGCAAGGTTCAGATGACAGCGGACCAGATTCCGTTTGAAGATATACCCATTGGATTAGAAGGAAGTTATCGGCCGAGTGCGCTCGTATTTCGTTATTCGCAGAATGATCGTGCCACAGCTGCCGTGGAAGCAGAACGAACAGGAGACTCGATTGAACTCAGCAACCATTTCAGTGGTGTAGCCGATCTGAGACTGATCAAGGTCAAAGGCAGTGAATTTGCCGGATTTATGCAGGATGAATATACCACTCTTCCAGAGACAAGGGATCGACCGTTATTTATTTTCCTGAACATCAATTGGCGTTATGAAGATCCGAGAGATGGCATGGACGATCAGCGTGGACGGTATGTAGCGGCGGAACAGGTCAGAGATTTGGCTGCTGCGGTATTTCATGAGTGTCGATCCGCTTCCATTCAACATCTGATCTACCAGATTGGACGAAGGTTATTAAGTCGATTTGAGCAACTGAGTGAGGTTTCGTTTGAGTCCAACAATCGGACTTGGGAGACAGTGCTGGAGGGAGTGAAAGAGGGAGAAGGCAAAGTATTTACCGAGCCGAGACCACCATATGGATTCCAGGGTTTCTCGATGACAAGGGATGATCTGGGAACAGACGGCCGTAACGCCGGGAAAGAAGGTGACGTCTGATGTCGATATCTGGTGGACGAATTACAACACATGTGCTGGATACATCCAAAGGCGTCCCTGCTGCGGGTGTTCGGATCGAGCTGTATACCCTGAAGAGGGATGGAGAACAGGAAAGCAAGCTAAAAGTGGCTGAGTCGGTGACCAATGCGGATGGACGTTTGGATGCACCGCTGCTGGATGGAGGCAAGTTGGAGTCAGCCATATATGAGCTTCAATTCCATGTCGAGAGTTATTACGCACAGCGTTCGTTGGAGGAGCTAGGCCAAGCATTATGGACGATTGTTCCGATTCGTTTTGCCGTATCTGATGCCTCAAGCCATTACCATATTCCATTATTGATTGCTCCAGGAGGTTACAGTACATACCGGGGAAGCTGAATATGCACACATCCGGTTCTGATTCAGGGGGAGGGTCATCCACATGACAACATTTGATACCATCATCCGGGGGGCCCGGGTGGTGCTGAAAGATCGGGTAGAGCAACTGGATATTGGCATTACTGGTGAGAAAATAACGGAACTATCCACGTGGCTTACCGCTGGTGAAGCGACTTGGATCATAGAAGCTGAGGGCCTTACAGTGATGCCGGGTGTCGTGGACATTCATGTACACTTCAATGAACCTGGACTCGCCAGTTGGGAGGGATTTCGATCGGGTTCGGCAGCCCTTGCCGCAGGGGGAATCACAACCTATGTCGATATGCCACTTAACGGCGTACCACCAACCACGAGGCCGGAAGCATGGGAGATGAAAAAGAAAGCAGCTGCAGACCAATCTTATGTTGATTATGCGTTCTGGGGAGGTTTGGTTCCCGGCAATCGTGGCGAACTTGCTCCACTGGCAGGGTTGGGTGCTGCCGGGTTCAAGGCATTTATGTCTGAGCCGGGTGGAGATGGGGAAGACCTCTTTGCCAGAGCCGATGACCATACATTGCTGGACGGAATGCATGAGCTTGCCAAATTAAACCGTGTGCTGGCACTTCATGCAGAGGACGAAGGCATCGTTGCCGAACTCGCTGCGAGAAGCATTGCGGAGGGAAAGACTGAACCGATGGATTATATCCGATCCCGTCCTGTGGAAGCTGAAGTCGTCGCGGTTGCCCGGGCGTTGAAGTATGGTGAACTGACCGGTTGTGCGCTGCATTTTGTGCATATTAGCACCCGGGAAGCACTGGACTTGATTGCAGAAGCAAAACGGCGTGGGCAGGATGTCACTTCGGAGACATGCCCTCATTATCTGACGCTGACCGATCAGGATGTGGTCCGATTAGGTGCTGTAGCGAAATGTGCTCCACCGCTTCGCAGCTCTTGCGAGCAAGAGCAGTTATGGGATGCACTGACTTCGGGATTGATTGATGGTATTGCCTCGGACCATTCTCCATGTCCGCGATCCATGAAACAATCTGATAACTTCTTCGAAATCTGGGGCGGTATATCCGGGGCGCAAAGCACACTGCTAATCATGCTGGAGGATGGACATCTTCAGCGTAATATCGACCTCCCGTTGCTCGGAAGAGTGCTCTCCTTGCAACCTGCCAGAAGGCTTGGTCTGGAGAGCAAAGGAGAGATTGCGATTGGCAAGGATGCAGATCTGGTCCTGATTGACTGGGAGAAGAGCACAACCCTGAACACGGAGGATCTGCTCTACACGCATAAACAGAGCCCTTATGTGGGACGTACATTTAACTGTTGCATTACAGACGTGTTCTGCCGTGGGCAGAAGGTATATAACTCGGAATGCGGATTATCTCCTGAACCTATCGGGCGGCACATCGTAGCCTACTCCTCAAGTCCCATCGAGGTGGGAACGGAGGAGGCGCCATGACAGAGTCTGGAGTATACCGGTCATGCGGTACGAATAATCCGCCTATTCCTTTGCCAAATGTAGAACAGGTGGAGCTGCAAGCCATGCTTGACTGGCTGTCGACATATGGTGCGGATGCACAGGGTGGCGTTACACGACTGTTGTATGACTCGGCTTGGTGTGAAGCACAGGGTGCCCTTGCAGCCAAGATGCAGGAGAAAGGACTGTCTCCCGAGTTTGACCAGTCTGGTAATCTATATGGGACATTGAAGGGCGAGGGCAAGGAATCAACAACTGGTGCAGAAGCATTACCGATTGTGACCGGATCACATATTGATACTGTGGTGCACGGCGGTAAATATGATGGTGCTTACGGTGTGGTGGCGGGTGTCCTTGCTTTGGAATATTTACAGAAGCATTTCGGAGCACCGAAGCGCACACTTCAAGTGGTATCGTTATGCGAAGAAGAGGGAAGTCGATTCCCTTTTGCGTATTGGGGTTCACGCAGTATAACAGGAATAACGTCTCTGGAAGATGTAGAGCATTTGAAGGATCAAGACGGCGTTACCTTTGCACAAGCAATCCGCGATGCGGGTTTTGGACCTGATAGTGCATATAGACCTGTTGCGAAAAATTACGGTGCCTTTATTGAGCTTCACATTGAGCAAGGTCAGGTTCTGGAACGTCTTGGACATTCGATTGGAGTTGTATCCGACATTGTAGGTCAGAAGCGGTTCAGTATCACCGTGAGCGGGGAAGCGAATCACGCAGGGACGACGCCGATGTCCTGGCGCAAGGATGCACTTGCCGGAGCAGCCGAGATGATTACTGCGGTAAGGAGTATTGCATTGGATGCAGGCGAACCGCTCGTAGCCACGGTTGGGCGAATCACGGCCGATCCGGGTGTTGGGAACGTGGTTGCAGCCCGGACGGTGTTTTCACTGGATATCCGCCATATCCGGCAGGAGAGTATTGATCGCTGCTGGCAGGATATGCTTCAAGCTTTTAGTCGAATCGCAGCCGAGCAGCAGCTTGGACTGGACTGGGAAGAACATCTATCTGTCACACCCATCCCCATGAATGCGCAGATGATCTCAGACATTCAGGATACCTGTGAGCAGGAGCAGTTGTCCTACTGGTTAATGCCAAGCGGCGCGGGACATGATTCGCAGATTTTTCAGCCGGCTTGTCCAACGGCCATGATTTTTGTGCCGAGTCAGGACGGTATCAGTCATAATCCACTTGAATATACAGCTGAAGCAGACCTGATGCACGGTTTTCGGGTTCTGGTCCGGCTACTCTATAAATACGGTTACGGGAGTTGAATGCAGATGTCCAACTATAAAGAGTTATCTCCGTCCTTGCGGACCATTATGACCCCGGGCCCCGTTGAGGTTGATCCACGCGTACTTAGAGCATTATCTTTTCCGATCCTGGGGCAGTTTGACCCGGAGTTCACATCTTTGATGAACGAGACGATGGCGATGCTACGAGAGTTATATATGACAGATAACGAGTGGTGTTATCCAGTCGATGGTACATCCCGTTCAGGGATTGAAGCTGTGTTGGTCAGTCTGATTCAGCCCGGTGACAAAGTTCTCGTCCCGATCTACGGACGATTTGGACATTTGCTGGTTGAAATCTCGGAACGCTGTGGTGCCGAGGTTGTTTTTTTTGAAACGGAATGGGGAACGGTATTTGATCCAGAAGAAGTGATCAAGGCTATTCATACCCATAAACCGAGTCTGGTTGCGATGGTTCACGGTGAGACTTCCACCGGTCAGATGCAGCCCCTTGCCGAGATTGGCAAAGCCTGTCGCGACCTTGATATTTTACTCGTCGTGGATGCTGTGGCTACCATTGGTGGAACTCCGGTGGAGACGGATGCCTGGCATCTAGATGCGGTAATGGGCGGCACGCAGAAATGCCTGTCCGTTCCTTCAGGGATGGCACCTCTTACGTACAACAGTCGTGTGGAGCAGAAACTGATGAGCCGCAAAACAGTTGAACGCGGACTGCGGGATGCAACCAGTGCGCGGGCAGAAGGCTGCACGATTGCCAGTAATTATTTTGACCTGAGCCAATTGCAGGATTACTGGAGTTCGGCACGGTTGAACCATCATACGGAGGCTACCTCCATGCTCTACGGTCTTCACGAAGGATTACGCATTCTGCTGCAAGAAGGATTGGAGGCCAGGTTCCAGAGACATCTGGTAAATGAACGTGCGTTGGTCGCTGGAATTCAGGGAATGGGACTGCAACTGTACGGGGATATGTCAAGCAAACTTCCGGTGGTCACTTGTATCACGATTCCGGAGGGGATTGATGGTGAGTCGGTGCGCAGCATGTTGCTGAACGATTTTGGTATTGAGATTGCCAGTTCATTTGGACCGTTGAAAGGACAAATCTGGCGGATCGGTACAATGGGATTCAGCTGCCAGCGCAAAAACGTACTTCATGTGCTCGGAGCGCTGGAAGCTGTTCTATTACGTCATCGACATGTACTACCTGCCGGTGAAGCAGTGCAGGCAGCATTGGATGTGTATGCAGGGAAGGAGGGCGCTTTATGTTAAACCAGATGCCAATCTCCAGAGAGGTCATGGTCACCTCTCCTCATTATCTGGCGAGTGCAGTTGGAAGCTCTATCCTCCAGAAGGGCGGGAATGCTTATGATGCCGCTGTTGCGGTCAGTGCAGCACTGGGTGTGGTATATCCGCATATGACCGGACTTGGAGGGGATGCCTTCTTCCTGATTCATGACGGAGCCAGTGGTGAGATTACCGCCTATAACGGAAGTGGCCGCTCAGCCGCAGGCATTCATGCGGATACGTTCAAAGCGATGGGCATGAAAGCCATCCCTCAGCGCGGTGTACTTAGTGCCATCACGGTTCCGGGAATGGTGGATGCCTGGTGGGAAGTCTGGTCCCGGTACGGTAAGTTACCTTGGGAGCTGTTGCTTGAACCTGCCGCGCAGTATGCGGAAAAAGGATGTCCTGTATCCCGGAATCTCCGCCTGTGGATGGAAAGGGATGAAGAGTTCATTATGGGGCATACACCGCTGAGAGCGGTATTTGCGCCTTTGGGTACACTTTTGCAGGAAGGTGAGCTGCTGATCCAGCCTGATCTTGCTGCCTCCATTCGTCTGATTCAGACGGAAGGTCGAGATACTTTTTATACAGGAGAACTCGCGAATCGTCTGACTTCGGCTATTCGTGAGGATGGGGGCATGCTTGCACCAGCAGACTTTGCAGGGCATCGGGGCGAGTGGGTGAAACCCGTTAGCACGGAGTATCGTGGCTATGAAGTTCATCAGATGCCGCCCAACTCGCAGGGATTCTCGATGCTGATGATGTTAAATATGCTGGAGCATACGGATCTGTCCTCTGTAGCACGTACCTCACCGGAATTCTATCATCTGATGGCGGAAGTGGTGAAAAAGGCGTTTCGTGATCGTGACCGTTATCTGACGGACCCAGATTTCAGGGACATTCCGCTGGATCATCTGTTATCCAAGGGTTATGGAGACCAATTGTGGAATGAGATTCAGGCTGCTCCACCTGTGGCACAGCCATTTTTGTCCAAAACGATAGGTCAGGACACGGCGTATGCAGCGGTTGTGGATAGCGAAGGCAATGCCGTTTCATTCATCCAAAGCCTGTATTTTGACTTTGGTGCAGCCTATGTCCCAGGGGATACGGGGGTTATCATGCAGAACCGGGGGTCGTTTTTCTCCCTAGATCAGAGAGATGCCAACGTACTGGAACCGAACAAACGCTCATTCCACACCCTCATGCCGGGCCTTGTTACACGAGATGGCAAACCTTATATGCTCGTGGGTACACAGGGGGGAGAAGGCCAGCCGCAAACACAATTATCGGTGCTTACCGGAGTGCTTGATTATGGGCTGAACATTCAGGAAGCGATTAGCCTGCCGCGTTGGGTGTACGGACGTACCTGGGGCGAAGAAGGTGATACGATGCGTGTGGAGAACCGATATCATGATGACGTATGTGCAACCCTTGCCCAGTGGGGACATAACGTTGAAGCGAGAGCGCCGTGGGACGGTATTATGGGACAGTCGCAAGGCATTGTCATTCGGGAGGACGGCATGATCAGCGGCGCAGCAGACCCTAGAGGCGACGGTATGGCTATTGGATGGTAACAGACAGCGATCAGAAGGTTAGTCTGTCATTGGAGTGAAAGTGTAAATATGTATGAGTTGTACTATATAGACAGACACAGATAGGGGAGATTGGCATGGGAACGATCCTGCTGAAAGGCGCACAGCTTGTGACGATGAATGCAGAAGAGGAAGTGTTCATCGGAGATCTATTGATCGAGGATAATAAAATCAAGGAGGTCGCAGCGCACATTGGCGTTCAGGCTGACCAGGTCATTGATGCTCGTGGCAAAGTGCTGTTGCCAGGTTTCATCCAGACGCATATTCATCTGTGTCAGACCTTGTTCCGTGGACGTGCGGATGATCTGGAACTGATGGATTGGCTCCGTCAACGCATCTGGCCGCTGGAAGCAGCGCATGATGAGGAGTCCGTCTATTATTCGGCAATGCTTGGACTTGGCGAATTAATCTCCAGCGGAACCACGACCATTCTGGATATGGAGACGGTTCATCACACGGACTCGGCGTTTCAGGCGATGGCACAGAGCGGCATCCGGGTCATCTCCGGCAAGGTGATGATGGATCATGGGGACGAGGTTCCGGAACCTCTGCGTGAGGATACAGCGACTTCGCTGCAACAGAGTGTGGATCTGCTGGAGAAATGGAACGGCTTTGGAGGCGGACGCATTCAATATGCTTTCTGTCCACGCTTCGTTGTATCGTGTACCGAAGAATTGCTGGTAGAGGTGCGCGACCTGTCGAATAAATATCATGTCAAAGTCCACACCCATGCCTCCGAGAATCGCGGAGAGATTGAACTGGTCGAACACGAACGCGGAATGCGCAACATCGTATACCTCGATCATATCGGTCTGGCTACCCCCAGATTGGTGCTGGCACACTGTGTATGGCTGAGTGAGGAAGAGAAGGAGATCATCCGCAAGCGCGGTGTCAAAGTCACTCACTGTCCTGGATCGAATATGAAACTTTCCTCCGGGGTAGCCGATATACCAGATCTGCTGAATCGTCAGATCGCGGTTGGGATTGGGGCCGATGGTGCCGCGTGCAACAACAATCTGGATATGTTTCAGGAAATGCGCCTCACAGCTCTGATGCAGAAGATTCCTCATGGTCCAACGGTGATGGATGCCCGGACCGTATTGCGGATGGCTACCATGGGCGGTGCAGAGGTGCTCGGCATGTCGAAGGAAATCGGCAGTCTCGAAGTGGGCAAAAAGGCAGATATGCTGCTGCTGGATCTGGATGATTTCCACACGTACCCTTCCTATGAGACGGATGTCTACTCCCGCGTAGTGTATTCCGCAACACGTAGCTGTGTGGATACCGTTATTATTGATGGCAGCATTGTACTCAAGAATCGTAAGATTCAGACGATTGATCGTGGCATTGTGCTACGTGAGTCGGATAAAAGCATTGCGAGATTGATGAAACGTATCTGATCGAAGGAAGTTTATGCAATTCCAGAAAGGATGGAGACCGATATGGAAATGCATGATCTGTGTGCAATCGCAGCCCGTGAAACGCGCTGTGTGCTCGCAACGGCGATCAAGGTAGAGGGTCATGCTTACCGTAAGCAGGGAGTCTCTATGCTGTTGACCGAGGATGGCAAAATGGTTGGCAGTATCAGTCCGGGATGTCTGGAGAGTGATCTTCAGGCCCGGGTGAGCCGTGTACTGGATACAAACCAGATGGAATTCGCGGAGTATGACATGCGTCCCGAAGATGATCTGTCCTGGGGGGAGACGATTGGCTGCGGCGGACTCGTTGTTGTGTTGCTTGAACCTGTGTGTGGTGAACTCCGAGATACGTTGCATAAGATGTACGAGTGTTTTCAATCCGGCATTGCAACAGCGTTAACCCGAACGTTCCAAGATGATTATACGAAGGTTCAATATGGCTGGAAACGGATTGAACTAACGAGTACTCCGCGCCACGCAATCATGCGTCCTTCGCTCGTCCCTCCTCATGATCGCGTGGCGAATTATAATCCAGCTTCATTGCAAATTGAGGTACAGCACAGCAGTGGTAATATCAAGCATGAACATTCGGTATCAAAACAACATTCTCCCGAAACACCTCGCCTTACGCTTGTGCCTGGAGTGGTAACTGCTACGTCAAACGAATCTCACTCTTCCCATCTATCCAGTGATTCACAACATATCTCTGAGTCTGATGCTGAAATAGGGACAAACAACACGGTTTCAACAAATCCCTGGGACCTTCCGCAACAACTCACTTCGCTGTACACGCCTAAGCCTCGCCTGATTATCATCGGAGCCGGGAATGATGTTATTCCTGTTGCCAGACTTAGCCGATCCGCAGGATTTCGTGTTGTGGTAGCGGATTGGCGAGAGTCCTTATGCACCTCGGAACGATTCCCTGAAGCTGAGCTAGTAGTGGGATTCCCGCGTGAGATCATGCCTCTGTTAGACGTGAACAAAGGAGATTATTTGATTTTAATGAGTCATAATTATCCCCGCGAACGTGAACTGTTGGAGATGTTAGTGGACTGTGAGTACGCGTATCTTGGCATCATGGGTTCCAAAACACGAACAGCCCGTCTGCTGGATGGCTTACCACCGTTGAAATATGTGCATTCTCCCGTTGGATTGAGCATCGGAGCAGATGGGCCCGAACAGATCGCCATCAGCATTGCAGCGGAATTGATCGCATGTAAACAGAAGGTCTCTTCCTTGAGTTCTGAGGTTCAGAAGGGGAGCGTTGCACATGCGAATGACGGGCATAGTTCTGGCAGCAGGTAAGAGTCGTCGTCTTGGTCGGGATAAACTCGCGGTTGTCATGCCAGACGGGAGGTCCCTGGCTGGCTGGTCCCTGGAAGCTGCGCTGAATTCCGAGTTGGATCAAGTGATCTGTGTGGTCAAACCGGAAGATTCGTTGGCATGGTTACCTGTAAAATGGTTTGATTCTGCCGCGTATGCCTATCATCCTACAGCAAGACTTCGAATTGTGGTCTGTGCTGACTATGCCTGCGGCATGGCCAATTCTCTTCATTCTGGCGTGTTGTCGGCCATGGAGTACAAACCGGAGGGCATTCTCATGTTACTGGGCGATCAGCCTTTATTACAAGCACAGGATATCAATCGGGTGACCAGAGCACTGGCTACCCACAAGTTATGTGACTATGTCGCAGCTACCGATGGTGAGGGAGGCAAGCCGCCTGTTGCTTTTCGCTCCCATATGTTCGGGCCTCTGTTGTCTCTACATGGAGATGAAGGGGCACGCAAGATTATGCGCAGCGCTAATTATTCAGGTGTACATGTACCACTGTCTGAGACTAGTTTCTGGGATGCGGATACAGAACCGGAATTGGAACGCATTCTGAGTCATGTATATGAATCGCAGCAGACAGACTAAATAACAGGAGAAGATTATTAACTATGTATAATTTAATAACATGATCAGGTCAGCCAGGCAGTCTGGTTGGCCTGTTTGTCTTCTTTTCACGTATGGTGAAAGAGAGTTTGTGTTAGCTTTCGATAGATCATCATGCATCAAGCACAAATAGAACGCAGGTTTTATACTTTTATCCAAAACGATGTAAAGGTAATTGACGTTGCTGCTGAACTCTCATATGATTTGAAGAATTATCTGGATCAGACGGTTGAATTTCCTGCCCAAGGAAGAGAGAGAAAGGGGGTGCAGCGATGGTAACACCGGCATACGGTTCTGGAGCCATGCCATCGGTATGGCAGCCTGAGAATCTGCAAGAACTGCAAACGTTGAGAAGTAGACTCAAGGGTATATGTTGTTTCACGGCAGGTGGAACATTGCTAAGAACCCAGTGGGAGGGCGGCTTGGTTCCAGCGCCTGAACACATGATTAGCCTGGCTCGTATTCCTGAAATGAGCGGTGTATCTACTCGTGGAGACGAGATGGTCATTGGAGCCATGACCCGATTAAAAGAATGTGCTGCACAAGTGTTGCTGCATCAACTGCCGATCCTGCAAGAAGCGGTGAATGCAATTGCTGCTCCTTCCATTCGAAATATGGCAACCATTGGCGGGAATATTGTATCCGGAGTAGGAGATACGTTGCCTGCTTTGCTTGTATATGATGCGGAGCTGCACTGGTTGACTGACAACGGAATAGAGATTCGCAGTGTGTCTTCCTGGCTTCAGGATGGACGGAATGGCAGCCGTAATCCAGGGGACGTATTAATCTCGATTCATATTCCGATGAGACCGTCCTCTATGCTTGATGTGGAAGGTGAGTACAGACCTGCTGCACGAGCAGTTTCCTTTTATCGCAAGCTGGGTCGACGGGAGACGTTCAGTGCATCGCTGGTGACGGTTGCGTTATACGGTGAGATTGATTCGGATAACCGCTGGACCAAGATTGCGATTGCGGCTGGCGGGGGCTCAGGCATGGCGATGCGACTTCTGGAGTCAGAACAACAGCTTCTTGGTAACGAAGTTTCTGTCATGCAAGCCGCGACTCTTTCAGCTGCTGTGGCTGATGAGTTTACAACGTATGGTGATGCATTTGCAACAGAACAATATCGCAAACAGACCGCAGGCAATATGCTTGGTGCTGGGCTATGGGAGGCACTTCACGAATAGAAGACTTCGATCACACAAAGGGGGAGAGGGATCATGCTGCTGAACCGGAAACAGAGCGGGAAACGTTGGCACCTGCGGCCAGATGGGGCGCCCAAAGTAACAGGCCAGCTTCAATATCTGACGGATATGACGCTACCTGACATGATTCATGGCAGAGTATTGCGAAGTGAATATCCTCATGCTCGCATTCTGTCTATAGATTCTTCGGAAGCTGAGGCGTTGGAAGGTGTCTATGCGGTTCTGACCTCCAAAGATGTGCCTGGTCTGAATCGTTTTGGCATTGCGACCCCGGACCAGCCTGTGTTCTGTGAGGATATTGTGCGTTATGTCGGTGACGCCATTGCAGCGGTTGCTGCGGATTCTCCGGAACGTGCGGCGTTTGCACTGGACGCGATCCGGGTAGTGTATGAAGAACTCACGCCGCTGGATAGTACAGATGCTGCATTGGCTCCCGGTGCACCAGAGCTGCATGAGCATGGTCCAGGTAATGTGCTGCATCGCACGGAGATCAAACGTGGAGACGCCGAGCAAGCTTTTGCCACGTGTGATCATATCGTGACAGAGACGTATTATACGCCTCGTCAGATGCATGCGTACATGGAGACAGAAGGTGGCCTGTTTGTCCCGGTTGAAGAGGGGCGGCTGAATGTGTACGCGGCAACGCAACATGGCTATAAAGACCGGATGCAGCTTGCGCGCATTATTGGCTGTCCTGAAGAAGATATCCGGGTGGTGTCTTCACCGATTGGTGGTTCATTTGGCGGAAAAGATGAACTAAACGTACAGCCTTATGGTGCATTGCTGGCCTTGAGATGCGGTCGTCCTGTGAAAATGCATAATTCACGCAAAGAATCCGTCCGTGCGGGGCTGAAGCGGCATCCGATGAAAATTGAAATGCAGACGGGCATGAGTCGAGAAGGCATCATACAGGCGCACCGTGTCCGCATTACAGCAGATACGGGAGCCTACGCCACACTTGGCGCACCGGTGCTGAACTTCTGTACCGAGCATTGCCTTGGACCCTATGCCATTCCAAATGTGGATGTGGAAGGTGTGTCTGTCTATACGAATAACGGGCTGTCAGGTGAGTTTCGCGGATTTGGCGGGAATCAGGCGATTTTTGCCATGGAAGGCCAGATGGATCGGCTTGCAGCAATCATGAACATGGGCCCTTGGGAGTTCCGCAGACATAATATGAGGGAAAAAAATGATCCCGGACCACTGAATCAACGCATTCTGGTTACGGATGGACTGTCCCAAGTATGGGAGGCATTGGATCGCTCTGAACTGTGGCAAAAACATCAGAGTCCCCCGGCAGATCCTGCTTTGCCGCCGTGGATCAAACGCGGAGTCGGAGCAGCCATCGCCATGCATGGTGCAGGGCTGGGTTATGGCATTCCAGATCCTGCGGGAGGCCGCCTGTCCCTGAACAACGAAGGTAAGATTGAGGTGGCGTTCAGCTACGAGGAATTTGGTCAGGGGCTTATTGCAACGCTGGAAATTATGTTATGTGATCTGTTTCAATGCAGTACATCGGATCTCAGTATCATCATCGGAGATACGGATCGTGTGCCACACAGCGGATCAAGCACAGCTTCACGTTCAACAACGATGGCATGGATGGCTCTTCAACGCTTGCAGACTCCATTTCGTTCCCGTGTTCTCACTGTCGCGTCTGAAATGTCGGGCATTCCGGCGGAGCAACTGGTGACAGGACCTGGCGGTGTATGGCGTAAAGACCAGCTTCCTGGTGAAACTCCTGAAGTGGAAACAGCTGGGCAAGGGGCAGGAACGAGCGAGAAGGAGGAAATGCAGGCGCTGAAGGGAGTAGATCAAGATTCTGAAGCTGGGTTCGATTCTGCAGCAAAAGAAGGAGTTCGCTCATGTGCTGTGGTTTCGTATGCGGAGCTTGTCATGCAGGGCGAGCCCGATGAATGGATTTTCGATACAAAGTTCGATTACCCAACTACGCCGGACAATGTGGTAGGCGGGCATTATCTGTATACGTATGCGGCGGTTGCGGCAGAGGTGGAAGTAAATACTTTGACCGGAGAAACCAAGCTTCTTGATACGCGCCATGTTGTTGCGGCAGGCCCGGTTATCAACCCTATGGGCTATATCGGACAGATTGAAGGCGGCAGTGTCATGGCGCTTGGATTCACGTTAACCGAGGATGCGGTCATGCAGGACAGCCGTTATGTAACCACCAACCTCGACACGTATCTGATCCCAACCATTCAGGATATTCATACCAATCTGGAGGTTGAGGCAATTGAAGACTTGCCAGAAGGTGATGCGTTTGGGCCTAGGGGGATCGGAGAGATTGGCTCCGTTGCGCTTGCGCCAGCCATAACAGCTGCAATTCATCAGGCAACAGGCGTATGGGTTAACCGTCTGCCTGTACCGAGGGAACAACTGGTCAGACCTTTAAATGTACCTTTGCAGGAAGGAGTGAGTCCATCATGAGTAAGCCAATTGATAATCACTGGACAGCCGTGGTGAATGGCGAGCAGAAACATCTGGAGATTGCACAAACGACCCGACTTGTCGATGTGCTTCGGACTCATTTGCAGCTAACGGGTACCAAAGTATCCTGCGAAGTTGGTCGCTGCGGCGCATGTATGGTTCTGATGAATGGAGAGCCTGTGAATTCCTGTCTTGTCATGGCTTATCAATGTGAAGGCAGTGACATTATGACGATTGAAGGTCTGCACGGCGAGGAGAAAGGCACTCTGCATCCAATTCAACAGGCATTTGTAGAGGAAGGTGGTTTTCAGTGCGGCTATTGTACTCCGGGCATGGTGATCTCAACCAAGGCATTACTGGATGCACATCCTGAGCCTTCTCAAGAACAGATTGAAACGGGATTGTGCGGGAATCTGTGTCGTTGTACCGGTTACGGTGGCATTATTCGGGCGGTACGCAAGGCAGGGGAACGCTGTGTGATAAAGGAAACATCTCCCGAGGAATCCGTTAGTTGAGTCGGAACGCAGGACGTAGACATAAAAAAAGATGAATTGAAGAAACGCACTTTGAAAAAGCATCCGATCCAGGAATGCTTTTTTTGTTTTTGTAGGTTTTCTGCCAAGTACATTCATCAAACGGGAGACGAAGTTTAGGCCCGAAACTGGTTAGATAATGAACCGTTTTCGAATTGTCTTCAATATTGGTGGAACGATGGACAAATGGCGTTCAAAGTACTGGTACAAAAGAATTTCAAACATTCTTATTCACCATATATTTACAAATATTGGTGTGCGTGCTATGTTTAAAATGAAAGCGCCATCATGAATGGGTTCATTGACATTTCATTATCATATTTCACTTGGGAAGGAAGATGGAATTGATGAAAAATTTGCTCAAAAAGGCAACCGCAATGATGCTGGCATTGGCCCTACTGCTTGGATTAATGACAGCGCCCGTTCATGCAGACACACCATTGTTCACCATCGAAAGCGAAGATGCGCAGCTCACCCCGGATCTTCAAGTGGTTACTTCAATCTATGGGCAACCCAAGCCCGGATTCTCAGGGGCCGGATTTGTCTGGATGCAGAACTCTGGCACATTAACCTTCACAGTGACTGTCCCGGAAACCGGCATGTACGCAATCTCCACACGATATATGCAGGAGCTTAGTGCAGATGGCAGGTCACAAAATTTAATCGTGAATGGTGTTACGAAAGGGGCGTATATGCTGCCTTACACGACAACATGGTCAGACTTCGATTTTGGCTTTCACAAGTTGAATCAGGGTGCCAACACGATTGAGCTGAAGGCTGGCTGGGGCTTCGCGTATTTTGATACTTTTACAGTGGATCATGCGGATTTGGACCCTTTGAATGTACAACCAGTTCTCACTGATCCTGAAGCTACACCGGAAACTCAAATTTTGATGAATTATTTAACGGAGGTATACGGAAACAACATTATTTCTGGTCAGCAAGAGATCTATGGAGGAGGGAATGACGGAGATACAGAGCTTGAATTCGAGTGGATTCATGATCTGACCGGAAAGTATCCTGCAATCCGTGGCTTTGATCTGATGAACTATAATCCGTTGTATGGTTGGGAGGACGGTACAACCGATCGTATGATTGATTGGGTGAATAACCGTGAAGGTATTGCAACAGCTTCCTGGCATATCAATGTACCTCGTAATTTCAATACGTATGAGCTTGGGGACTTTGTGGATTGGAAAGAGGCGACCTACAAGCCAACAGAAACGAATTTTAATACAGCAAATGCGGTAATTCCCGGTACCAAAGAGTATCAATACGTGATGATGACCATCGAGGATCTGGCAGAACAACTGCTAATTTTGCAGGACAACAACGTGCCAGTGCTTTTCCGTCCGTATCATGAAGCAGAAGGCAACGGCGGGCTGAACGGGGAAGGGGCATGGTTCTGGTGGGCTTCGGCAGGTGCAGAAGTGTACAAAGAGCTATGGGATCTGCTATATACTGAATTGACCGAGACGTATGGTTTGCATAATCTGATCTGGACCTACAACAGCTACGTATACAGCACTTCTCCTGCCTGGTATCCGGGAGATGATCAGGTAGATCTGGTGGGATACGACAAATACAATACGATCTACAACCGTTATGACGGTTTGTCTGGCGTACCGAATGAGGATGCGATTACCTCGATATTCTATAAGCTTGTTGAGTTGACGAACGGTACGAAAATGGTAGCCATGACGGAGAACGATACCATTCCAAGTGTGAAAAATCTGACAGAAGAGAAATCAGGATGGCTGTACTTCTGCCCTTGGTATGGCGAGCATCTTATGAGTTCTGCTTTTAATTATCCGGCAACATTGAAAACGCTCTATCAAAATGATTATGTCATTACGTTGGATGAGCTGCCAAATCTAAAGGTTAACAATCCCAACCCCAGTGCATCCATTACCCCTGCAAACGTTGAATTTGACAAATACACACCCAATCAAAGCGATAAAACCGTAACCGTGAATGCAAACGGCAATACGCTAACTGCTCTCCGGGCAGGCAACAATGCGTTGACCGCAACGACAGACTATATTTTGAACGGAAGCACATTGCTGCTGAAAAAAGCTTATCTGGCGACACTGCCAGTTGGTGAGCATTCGATTGTTTTGGATTTTAATCAAGGTCAGGACCCTGTGTTAAAAGTCAAAATTGTGGATTCAACACCGGGTACAAATGCTGTGATTTCTCCTGTGAATGCAACATTTGATAAAGCGACGACTCCGTCACAGGATATTAACGTATCTCTCACCCTAAATGGCCGTCAGCTTACAAGCATCACGAAGGGGAATGCTACGCTTATATCAGGTCAGAATTATACAGCGTCCAGCTCTGCTGTTGTTCTGAACCATTCCTACCTTGCGACGCTTCCCCTGGGCCAGAACGTATTGACCTTTCACTTCAATGGAGGAAATGACGCTGTGCTAACGGTGAACGTCGTAGATAGCACGGTTACTGTGCCAGCGGGGGATTTGACGATTCAATCTTTTAACGGCAATACAAGTGCATCCACCAACGGCGTCTCACCCAAGTTCAAATTGATCAACTCAGGCAATTCGGCTATTCCGTTGAGTGATGTAAAACTCCGGTATTACTATACCATTGACGGGGAGGAAGCTCAGAGTTTCTGGTCCGACTGGGCCAGTATGGGCAGTGCGAATGTAACGAGCAATTTCGTTAAACTGGCGACTCCAGTTGCCGGAGCGGATCATTATCTTGAAGTGGGCTTTACAAGTGCAGCGGGATCACTGAATGCAGGCCAGAGCGCAGAGGTTCAAGCACGTTTTTCCAAGAACAATTGGACGAATTACACACAGACTAACGATTACTCGTTCAAGGCATCCGGTAGTCAGTTCGCAAACCATGATAAGGTTACCGGTTATGTGAACGGCCAGCTGGTATGGGGAATTGAGCCGTAAAAGGTAGAAAGAACGTTTAGTGAGCTGGATCAGGGTTGAAACCTCTGATCCAGCTTTTTATTTTGTAGGCGGTGTACACTCATTAGATCGAATGTTCTTTCTCATGCTAAGTGCTCGACGATGTATCCATGTCTCTTAATATGTGATCTATTATCTTTTTCGTATGGCCCATGATGAACTGAAGAAGTAGACCCGCAAAACATACGGTTAACAACGTTCCAAGCCCGATCGGTCCACTGAGCAGAAACGCCAGAATCAAAAATACAAGGTAAATGAATGTTCTTGATATAAATAAAGGAGTTCGAGTGAGTTCATGCAGGATTAATGTTAAGCGGTCAATCGGAATGGGTGCGAAGTTAGTCTGCAAATAGATTGCTGTACCGATACTGATGATCACTAAACCAATGACAAAAGTCATCAATTTGGTGTACCAAACTTCGGGCGTAATCAAGAAATCAGATACATAAAGCCAGATATCAATCCCCACGCCAGTAATGAATGCGGTGACGAGCCCCAAAAACTCGGGTTTTTGCTGCTTCAACAGCGAATTACATCCGATTAACAGGAAAGCAAGGATGACTTCCCAGCTCCCTACACTTAGGCCTACATGTTGTGACAACCCTACCAGCAGTGCGTCAAACGGTGAAGTACCCAGTTCAGATTGAATGGTAAGGGAAATACCAAGCGTTAAGATTAGAATACCTGCGACAAAAAGAACATATTTCAATTCATTCAACCTCTTCTTTTATAATATGTTGCAAATACAACAAAATTGAGTTAAATTCAATGTAATACTTTTTTATTGCATTTGCAACAAATGATTAACTTGATAAAGGAATGTGATTATAGATGAAGATTCGTATAGGGATATGTACCATCGAACAGGTGTGTGAACTGCAGGAGATTAGTTATGAGACGTTTAATGAAACGTTTAAAGCGCAGAATTCGCCTGAAAATATGAATGCTTATCTGAACAAGGCGTTTAATCGGGAACAATTAGAGAGTGAGCTATCCATGGCGGATTCACAATTTCTTTTTATTTATGTCGACAATCAAGTTGCTGGTTATATGAAGGTGAATATCAATGATGCTCAATCTGAGAAGATGGGGGAGGAATCCCTTGAGATCGAGCGGGTATACATCAAGAAAGAGTTCCAAAAACATGGGCTGGGTAAGGTACTGCTCCTTAAAGCCATAGAGATGGCAACAGAGCATCACAAAACGAATATTTGGTTAGGCGTGTGGGAGAAAAATGAAAATGCCATCGCATTTTATGAGAAGATGGGGTTTGTACAGACAGGAGCCCATGCTTTTTACATGGGAGATGAGGAACAGATTGATTTGATAATGACCAAAAAGATATTGTAACTGGATCATCGAGGGAAAAGCTTGGGAGAAAAATGCTATTGAGCAGAATTCTTTCGGGCTTTTTTATGTTTTGCCAGAACTGTTGAATCATAAAATGAAGAAATCGATGAATTTTAATACATAATAAATATTATGTAAACTTATTATTTTCGATGACCTTCATAAGCTGCATCTATGGCTTTAGCAAAAGTTAAAGGCCTGATTAATACATAATTAGTAGTAATATTTTGCTCAATAATCGTGAAAGTAATAGGCTGATCTCAAGGATCATCAATACAATGTATTAGTTTATTTCTACGTTTGGACAGTCAGCCGAAAATCGTTTTCGTTCGTAGTCTGTTAGATAGCGTTACGTTCTTAATAATCAGTACATAAGTTGTATATACCTCATGTTAAAAGAACTTTTTACGCACGAAACGGACGTGTTAATCCACCATGTTGAATTATTTTGTTTTTGAGCGGAAAATGGAAAATAAAATTAATATTTCAAGTGAGAAATCAGGAGGATTGAACTCTTAAAACCAGCCGAAAAAAGGAGCGAATTCGATCCATATATTAATTGGATAAATAAGGTATATATCGTTAAAAAGGCGCTACTACGCCGACTATAGATCAATTTCATATGGATTTGCGATGGATTTAGTACCGCTTTCACGTTATGCTTTTGGAAATTGGAAAGGAAGTGGGAAAAATGGAACGCGAACTGGCGTTGGAAATTGTCAGAGTAACAGAATTGGCTGCGTTAGCCTCAGCACCCTGGATGGGACGAGGCGACAAGAACAGTGCAGATGAAGCGGCTACTTTGGCCATGCGCGCCATGTTCGATTCCGTGTCCATTCGCGGCACGGTGGTAATCGGTGAAGGAGAAATGGATGAAGCACCCATGTTGTACATCGGCGAGGAAGTGGGCAACGCTGAGGGGCCTGAGGTTGACGTGGCTGTAGACCCGCTCGAAGGTACAGAAATCGTGGCCAAAGGACTAAACAACGCTCTATCGGTTATTGCAGTGGCGGGAAAAGGTAACCTGCTCCATGCACCGGACATGTATATGGAGAAACTGGCGGTAGGGCCTGCGCTTGTAGGCAAGGTCAGCATTGAAGACCCGGTTGAAGTCACACTGGAGAAAGCCGCTGCCGCATTGAACAAAAACATCTCGGATCTGACAGTGATGATTCTGGATCGTGTACGACATGAGAGCACCATCAAGACGCTTCGCAAGGTTGGCGTGAGAATTAAGTTCCTCAGTGACGGTGATGTTGCTGGGGCGATGGCACCGGCCTTCCCGGAGGCAGGCATTGATCTCTATGTCGGATCTGGAGGAGCGCCAGAAGGTGTGCTGGCTGCCGCAGCGCTATCTTGCCTTGGGGGTGAGATTCAAGGTCGCCTGATGCCTGCCAACGCAGACGAATTCCAGCGCTGCTTGCAGATGGGAATTGACAATCCTTACAAAGTGTTAACGATGCAGGATATGATCGGCACGGAGGACGTCATTTTTGCCGCAACAGGTGTGACGCCAGGTGAGATCTTGGGAGGAGTACGGTATCTTGCGGATGATCGCGCCGAGACGGATTCGATTGTTATGCGTGCCAAAACCAAAACAATTCGGTTTATTCGTTCCCAACACTTCCTGCCGAACAAAGAAGTACTGCACAAAGTAAGACAGCTCCAATCCACGCCAGAACCCTCGGATCGCATTCCGAGTCATGCGAAAACAAAGGAGCAGGCTGAGTTCAGCCAATCCTCCGTTGATCTTGGCGTTACAACGACGTTGTGAGCTGTACTCTCCAATTAATCGAACAAATAGGATCAACCGTAATTGTTGTAGTGTGTTTGATAAGTAACTTGAACCCCTAAGATTACAGGTGCTCGGATTCAATGAAAGTACCATCTCTGGCATGATAATAATGAGGGCTTGGATTAACCCAAACCCTCATTATTTTTTATGTTAAAAGCATTGACAACGGTTACATGGCATGAGAAAATGTACGCGCGTACATAAATATCGATTTTTAATTACTATATCATTTATAGGTGAGCTAGAAGGGGGTGAAATTCATGGCATCTCGTAAAGAAGTGGCTGATCTTGCGGGTGTTTCCGAGGCGACGGTCTCCCGGGTGCTGAATGGGGTAGGTCCTATTAAAGAAGAGACACGCCGCAAGGTTCTTGAAGCTTCCGAACAGTTAGGCTATGTGCCCAGCGCTCTTGCTCGCAGTTTTGCCAGAAGTAAAAGCGGGAATCTTGGCGTGGTATTACCTTATGTTCCGAAGGCGCATCTGTTCTCGGCGTATTTTTTCTCGGAAATGCTGAGTGGGATTGGGAGCAAAGCCAGAGACAATGGCATGGACCTGTTGGTTATGTTCCGAACACCCGGTGAAGTGATGAATTATACAGATCTGTTCCGGCGTCAGAAAGTGGACGCCTGCATTATCCTTGGTGCCAGAGATGATCCTGAAGAACTGGCTGCCATGCAGCAGCTTCATCGGGAAGGACACCCATTCTGTGTCATGAATCAGCATTTTGAGGGGCAATCGTTCACGGAAGTGGATGCGGATCATGTGGAAGGAAGCAGGCTTGCCATACGTCATCTTACGGATCAGGGGTATCGCAAAATCGCTTTTCTCAATGGTCCGGACAGCTATTCCAACAGCCAGGAGCGAATGGAAGGCGTTCGTCTTGGCCTGCAAGAAGCAGGTATGGAGCTGGACCCGAGTCTATTGCTTGAGGGGAATTATAGTAGACGAAGCGGCATTGAGGCGGCAGAGATTGTAGCAGATCGTCTACATGAGATTGATGCTGTATTTGCGGCCAATGACCGGATGGCAATTGGGGTCATGCATGGTTTGCGTGAGCGGGGAATAGGGCCTGCGGATTTTCCGGCATTTGTGGGTTATGACGACTCCGATGCCGCCGAGATGGCGGTTCCGCCGCTGAGCAGCGTCAGGGTTCCATTTTTTGAGATGGGTGAACTTGCAGCTTCGAAGCTTATGCATGAGTCTGTGGGTGACACACATAAAGCGAATAACTCTGTTGTAACGGTAACCGAATCAGCGAGAGCGTTGTTGCCTACCGAACTGATCATCCGTGCTTCTTCTATTCGCCAATAGTTTATTGGTACACCTATAGAAAGACTTTTTATATTTCAAAGGAGGAAGTGACCATGTCAAATCGTCTTCGTGTCGGAATGGTTGGATACAAGTTTATGGGGAAGGCCCACAGTAATGCCTATCGCAGTCTGCCGATGTTTTTCCCGTCTGCTCCGCTGCAGCCTGAGATGTCTGTGATCTGTGGACGTAACGAGCAGGGAGTTCAAGAGGCGGCGAGCCAGTTCGGTTGGTCCGAAAGTGTAACGGATTGGCGCGAACTGGTGAAGCGGGATGATATCGATCTGATTGATATTAACGCGCCAAGTGATGCCCATAAGGAAATTGCGTTGGAAGCAGCTCGTCAGGGCAAACATCTGTTTTGTGAGAAACCACTGGCCCTGTCACTTGCGGATTCGCGTGAGATGCTTCAGGCAGCAGAGGATGCTGGAGTCGCACATATGGTCGGGTTCAACTACCGTTTCTCACCAGCGGTGCAATTAGCGAAGGATCTGGTGGAGAGCGGACGATTGGGTAAGATCTATCATTTCCGTGCTTTTTTCTTGCAGGACTGGATCATGGACCCTTCGTTCCCGCTGGTATGGCGTTTGCAAAAAGAAGTGGCTGGCTCCGGTTCCCATGGGGATCTGGGGGCGCACTTAATCGATCTGGCTCGTTTCCTTGTTGGTGAATTCCAGGAAGTCATCGGCATGAGCGAAACCTTCATCAAAGAACGGCCGCTTGCAGCTGAGATGACCGGACTAAGTGCAAAGGGCAGTTCGAATGCGGATGCACCGAAAGGAGAAGTGACCGTAGACGACGCTACGTTGTTCCTGGCACGATTCGCAGGAGGTGCGCTGGGCAGCTTCGAGGCTACACGTTTTGCAGCGGGGCATCGGAGTACAAACTCGTTTGAGATTAACGGCAGTCTCGGCAGTGTACGATTTGATTTTGAGCGGATGAACGAACTGGAAGTGTATTTTACAAAAGATGAAGAGGACGTACAGGGTTTTCGCCGTGTACTGGCAACCGATCCGGCACATAAATATGTTGAAGCCTGGTGGCCTGCCGGACATACGATTGGATTCGAGCACACGTTCACCCATGAAATGCTGGAGCTGGTGACAGCGATCTCTGAAGGACGCCAACCATCACCGAGTTTCCACGATGGGGTCGCTTGTCAGGCTGTACTGGAAGCGGTAGAACGTTCGGTAACAGAACGGCGCTGGGTAACGCTTGAAGAGATGTGAGGAAACAAGACAGTGACGTCAGGAATAGGGTTGAACACAACTAAACTAGGCGAAAGCGAGTGAATAAACGATGAGTAAAGCACTGATTGTATGGGGCGGCTGGGATGGACATGAACCGGAGCAGGTAGCAGCGATTTTTGAGCGTATTTTGAAGGAAGAGCAGTTTGAGGTTGAAGTCTCGAATACGTTGGAGTCTTATTCGGATGCAGAGAAGCTGATGGGTCTGGATTTGATCGTGCCGTTGTGGACAATGGGACAGATTGAGCAAGAACTGGTCAATAACGTATCAGCGGCTGTTCAGAGCGGTGTGGGCTTGGCTGGTATTCATGGTGGCATGTGTGATGCCTTCCGAAATAACGTGGACTGGCAGTTTATGACGGGTGGACAATGGGTTGCTCATCCAGGCAATGATGGTGTGGAGTATATGGTAAACATGAAGCGTGGTTCCAGCCCGTTATTGGATCATATTGAAGATTTTCAGGTGAAAAGTGAACAGTACTACCTGCACGTAGACCCGGCAGTGGAAGTGCTGGCAACAACTCGTTTTCCAGTGGTGACTGGTCCGCATGCGGCGAATGGCCCCGTAGATATGCCTGTTGTCTGGACGAAACGCTGGGGTGCAGGGCGGGTATTCTACAACTCACTGGGACACCATGCAGACATTGTAGACATGAAACCCGTGACTGAAATGATGCGCAGTGGATTCAAATGGACAGCAGCGGGCAAAGAGCTTGCCAAGAGCCGAGTAAGTGCAGCAACCGAAGTGTACACAGGTATGGCGGACAACCAGAACTAATGAGATTGTAGTTGGATTGCAAACGTAACTTCAGTATTAACCATTCATCCTCAACGGATAAACCATTTCTGATCCACGGCGAAGGGAGCCCCAGGTATGAAAACAATGAAAGTAGGCATTATTGGCTGCGGTAAAATCAGCGGTATTTATATGGAAAACTGTCATCGGTTCGAGGTGCTGGAACTTGTTGCTGTTGCGGATCTCGACCGGAAACGTGCCGAGGAGCAGGCAGCAGCCTATAATGTGCCTAACGTATACAGCGTCGACGAAATCTTGGCTGATCCCGAGATTGAGCTGATCATCAACCTGACGATTCCTTCCGTTCATGCGGATGTATGCTTGCGGGCGCTTGAATCTGGCAAACATGTTTATGTAGAAAAACCGCTTGCTGTTACCCGTGAAGAAGGGCAGGCCGTGCTCGAAACAGCGAAGCGTAAAGGATTGCTCGTGGGTTGTGCACCAGAAACGTTCTTTGGTTCAGGTATCCAGACTTCACTTCAATTGGTGGAAGAAGGGGTAATCGGCAAGCCGGTGGCGGCGACCGCATTTATGATGAGTCGTGGTCATGAGCACTGGCACCCAGATCCGGAGTTTTATTACGCGTCAGGCGGTGGGCCAATGTTTGACATGGGTCCGTACTATCTCACCGCATTGGTTCAACTAATGGGACCGATCAAGTCGATCGCAGGTATGACAGGTAAAGCCATGGAAGAACGGACGATTACGAGTGAGAAAAAGAGAGGTCAGACGGTTCCCGTCGAAATTCCTACTCATGTTACCGGTCTGTTACAGTTTGAACAGGGGGCCATTGGCACACTGATTACAAGTTTTGACGTATTTGGCGGAAGTGCATTGCCACCCATTGAGATATATGGCACACATGGTACATTGCAGGTACCTGACCCCAACACCTTCGGCGGTCCGGTTCGTTACCGCTTGCTGGGTGAACATGAATGGACGGAAGTTCCGCTTCTCCCAGGATATCAGGAGAATACACGCGGCATTGGTGTAGCAGATATGGCCTATGCAGCCCATAGTGGACGTGCACACCGGGCGAGCGGGGAACTGGCCTACCATGTCCTTGAAGCCATGTGGGCATTCCACGATTCATCAGATGAGCAGACGTTCTACCAGATGAAAAGCTCGTGCCAGCGACCAGCTGCATTGCCAGTGGATCTGCCATTGTATACATTGGATAAATAAGATAGCCATTATTCTTTATGTCATGATAAAAAGCCCCTTTCCTTCAAACAAGGAAAGGGGCTTTTTTTATTAAATCAAAAAAATCTGAGGATAAAAGCGATCGGAAGGTTGTTCTGTCATCGGAGTGACCAGTTAAATATTCTTTAGTTCAACGTATATAGCCATTTAGGGCTCAAATCCCGCCTGACTGATCCAGATCTCATCCTCTGAAAAAACGTTTTTCATCTGCTGAACAACAGTCTGATATGCATCTGGATGATACCAGTGCTCTATCCCCACTTCTTGATAGAGCGACTCCATGCCGAGCCGCCGGGTGCGCTTGCCCTCACTGCCATCACCCATGAAATAATCGTCAATGCATACACGCTGAACAAGAGGTCTCAATATGGCTGCAAACTGTTCACTGCTGGGTAATACGGGAGCAATCGCAACCTGTGTCGGTATTCCGGCATCCCTCAACTGTTCCAATGCGCGTAATCGGCCTGCAATTGGGGGAGCGGAAGGGCTGAAATGCTTGCGCATATCGTCCAGATCCGTTTCCACCGTCATGCTGACCCGAACCCGGTCACCTAACTGTTGTAACAGATCTATATCCCGGGTAACGAGTGGACTGCGGGTTTGGACTAATACAAAATCGGGTGGATGCTGTACCATCGTTTCAAGTAATGAACGTGTGATACACTCCTTGTACTCGGCGGGTTGATACGGGTCGGTACTGGATGACATGAACAGAGTGACTTTGCCTTTGGTCAGGGCACGTTGTAACTCTTTGGCAAATACTCGGGAGGCCTGTTGTTTCACATCCACCCAGCTCCCCCAATCCTCTTTGCGAAATAAGGAGACAGGCATCTGTCTGACATAACAATAGGAACAACCGAAGGCGCAGCCTGTGTAAGGATTCAGCGTATGTGTATATCCATTAAGGAACCCTGTTCCCTTGTTGAGTAACGTTTTGGGTACTTTGTACGTAAGATTCGTCTTCATAAGTTCTCATGCCTTTCGCGGTAGTGTGCAGGTGTGAGACCTGTGTGTTTGCGAAATATAGTAATGAAATAAGCTGAGTTAGGTATACCGACATGGCGTCCAATATCGGTGACGGTAAGTCCGGTATGTTCAAGCAACTTCCGAGCTTCAGTGATTCTTTTTTCCTGAATATATTGAACCGGTGTGCGGCCTGTAATCCGCTTGAACACACGATGCAGATGATAAGGACTGCCATGACTTACAGTGGCAAGGACATCCAAGGTTAGAGGTTCGGCGTAATGATGTTCGATGTAATCCGTGATTCCGTATATCCACTCCTGATCAGGTACCCGCTCGCCTGTAGGTTTGCAACGTTTGCAGGGTCTGAACTTTAATGCTAACGCTTCTTCAACATGTTGAAATATCAGCACATTTTCAGCTTTAGGTGCTCTGGATTTACAGGAAGGTCGGCAAAAGATACCCGTTGTCTGCACACCGTAAAAGAACGTTCCATCATAAGAATTATCGTTGTGGATGATGGCATGCCAGTATTTTTCCTCTATAGATTTGGGCAGTATGCGATCTTGATCTCGACTTTCCACGGTGATCACCTCATCTTTAATTATACCCCTGATTCAAAAGGATTGACGAAGTTTCAACTTAAAAAGCAAGATATCAATATCTTGGATAAAGTACCTTCCTTCAATCTGAACGAAATATGAGCTACAATATAGAAGATGGTATACAGGATAGAACTCAAATGAAATTTATAGATGAAAGAGGTAGGTAAGCATGGTTCGTTTTGGTGTAGTGGGTACCAACTGGATTACAGAAAGGCTTCTGGAAGCCGCAGCACAGGTTGAAGGATTCAAATTGAACGCCGTGTATTCAAGAACTGAAGATAAGGCTAACGCATTTGCAGATAAATATGAGGTTGAACACCGTTTCACCGATCTGGAAGACATGGCGGCAAGTGATGTAATCGACGCAGTCTACATTGCAACACCGAATACGGTTCATGCGGAGCAGACTGAGCTTTTTCTGAGAAACGGTAAACATGTATTGTGCGAGAAACCTCTGGCTGCAAATAGCGCCGAAGTTCGGAGCATGATTGATACAGCACGAGAACATCAAGTTCTGCTCATGGAAGCGATGAAATCTACCCTTGTTCCCCAGTTCAAAATGGTGCAGAAGAACCTGCACAAAATCGGCCCTGTCCGCAAATATGTAGCAGGATACTCTCAGTATTCTTCGCGTTATGACAAGTACAAAGAGGGGATTGTCCTGAACGCGTTCAAGCCTGAACTCGCTAATGGAGCGTTAATGGATCTCGGTGTGTATTGTCTCTATCCATTGATTACATTGTTCGGTGCACCTAAGCGGGTTCAATCCCAAGCGATGATGCTGGAATCTGGCGTGGATGGACAAGGCAGTGTGCTGCTGGATTATGATGGGATGGATGCGGTTGTTACATACTCCAAAATCTCCAATTCTCATCTACCAAGCGAAATTATGGGGGAACTGGGCAGCATTATTATTGACAAGATTGGTTCACCGGAACATGCAGAGATACGTTACAATGACGGTACGGTGGAGCAGCTCACAGTCGAACAAAACCATCCGGCGATGTATTATGAAGTGGAGGAGTTCGTGAATCTGGTTGAGCAGGGCCAAAAGGAGTCTGACATGAACACGTATGAACGCTCTTATGTGACGATGCAGGTTATGGATCAGATTCGGAAGCAGATTGGGCTTGTGTTCCCTAACGATTGATTCAAGCGCAGGAAAGGAAGCTGAGACGAGATGAGCAGAGATGAGCAGAGCAACCGGTCTAATGATTCTGGAGGTTTGGAACTGCCACAGATTGTTTTCATAGGAAGAACCTTCGAGGAATATATGAAGATGTTCAACCTGACCGTGGAGGATCTTACAGGCAAGTCCATTTTGGATTGTCCAGGTGGAGCATGTTCGTTCAGTAGCAAGGCGCGCAAGTTGGGTGCAGACCCCATGGCCGTGGATATGGCCTACAAATATGAGATCGACGAGCTTGAGGTAAAGGGATTTCAGGACATTGAGCATACGATGAAACAGATGGAATCGGTGCAAGGCATATATGTGTGGGATCAATTTGGATCAATCCAGGGGTTAAAGGAAGAACGAACTCGTGCCATCACAGATTGCATTGCAGATATGAGAATGTTTCCTGACCGTTATGTGGCGTCTATGCTCCCGGATCTACCCTTTACGGATGAACAATTCGATCTGACGTTATCTGCCCATTTCCTGTTTACGTATGCGGATCGATTGGATGTTGATTTTCATGTTGCAACCGTGATGGAGCTGCTGCGTGTGAGCAAACGAGAGGTTCGCATTTTTCCAACAGTGGATCTGTCTGGTGAACGTTACAAGCACATGGATGAATTAAAAGTAATACTCGAAGAGCGTGGGTGCATCGTATCCGAAGAACCAACAGCTTATGAGTTTCAACGGAACGCTCACACGATGCTTCAAATTGTTAAACATAATCGAACAAGATAGGAGGTTTTTTGGATGAATAAAGTACTTATACTTGGGGGTACACGTTTTTTCGGTAAACGTCTGGTGGATCACTTGCTGTGGGAAGGGAAGTCTCAGATCACAGTCGCAACTCGTGGTAAAACGGATGTTGACTTCGGACCCGAAGTCAACCGAATCAAGATGGATCGTGAAGACCCGGAATCTCTGGCAGAGGTTGCACAGACAGACATGTGGGATGTTGTGTACGATAATATCTGTTATTCCCCAGATGCGGCGAAAGCGGCATGTGAAGCTTTTGCAGGACGCACCAAAAGATACGTTCTGACATCCACACTCTCGGTATACGGTGATCCCCGACCTGGATTTAAGGAAACGGATTTTGACCCGTATACATATCCATTACAGTATGGGAGTGCGGAGGATTTTTCGTATGGAGAAGGCAAACGGCTTGCGGAGGCTGTATTTTTCCAGGAAGCAGATTTCCCGGTTGTGGCGATGCGTATTCCCATTGTACTCGGGATTGATGATTATACGAGAAGACTTCATTTTCATATTGAACATGTGCAAAAAGGAAAACCGATCGGCATGCCAAATCCGGATGCGGAGATTGGATTCATCAATTCCACAGAAGCGGCAAGATTTCTCGCGTGGCTTGGACATTCGTCCATTACTGGTCCGGTGAATGCAGCTTCCAAGGGTGCGATTACGCTGTCAGCCATGATGCATCTGATCGAGACGGTCACGGGCATGCAGTCCCAGATCCTTAAGGAAACTGTGAAAGAAGACATGTCACCCTTCGGGATCGAGCAATCATGGACGATGGAGACGACCAAGGCAGAACAAGCAGGTTATACGTTCGAACCTCTGATGGACTGGTTCCCGGGACTCGTTCGTGAGGTCGCTCTTGCATTACAGTCGGAGCGGTAGAATATCGGCATGGATGGAACCATAATGAAACTGAATGAACCTGACGAAATGACCGGTTCGAACGAACAGGTCATCTAACGAATGAATATCAAACAGGGTGCAACCAGAGCGTAATCTCCGGTGCACCCTTTTTATGTTGTACATTTTTCGAATTTGAACAGGACCTAATCTAGATAAGTGGGACTAATCATTTACACGATAATATTTAGTCAACTCTGGTGCTTTACTCTATTTTTGCTCACGTGGAGCAGTAGCTGAAGCCCGTATGCGCAGTTCTGACGGTAGAATGACGGTTTGGGCTTCGGAAGGGGCCTTACCCTCAATTCGGTCAATCAGCATCTGTACTCCCTGAAACCCAAAGTCATATGCGGGCTGTGCGGCTACAGTCAGAAAAGGGTCAAAGGCGGAAGCCAGATCCAGATCGTCGAAGCACACAACAGAGATGTCTTCTGGTACACGCAGTCCTCGTTTGCGCAAAAGCCGAATGACCCCAATCGCCAGCATGTTGTTGGCGGCAAAAATGGCTGTTGGTTGATCCGGTTGAGAGAGTAGTCCATCCAGTCCTTCTTCATCGCTGAAATCCCGGTACCCGGTTCGAAGCACAAGCTCGGGATCGATATCAGCTCCGGCCTCACGTAAACCCGTTATATAACCTTCCTCCCGCAGTCTGGCGGTAGAAACCTCCGAAGAACCATTGACCAGTGCAATGCGTCGGTGCCCCAATTGCACCAGATATCGGATGAGCTCAATCGCGCCTTCTAGGCTATCTCCAGCAATGATATCTGACGTAATGCCAGGTACGGTGCGGTCCAGAAAGACAAATGGGATGTGACGTTCCTGCAGCTGTTTCAGATGAGGAAGAGAACGATCTCCCGCAGGGGCATAGAGTACACCATCCACACGAGTAGACAGAATCGCATCCACGTAATCCTTTTCCTTATTGTAATCCTCGTCACTATTGCCGAATAAAAGTCGGTACCCACGAAGATGGGCTGCATCTTCAGCACCACGTGCCAGTGTAGTATAAAAAGGGTTGGTAATATCCGTAATTAGCAGGGAGAGCATCTGGGTTCGTTGAAGCACAAGGCTGCGCGCATTGGAGTTCGGGATGTAACCCAGTTCGTCGATCACCTGTTGCACACGTTCGCGTGTCGCGGAGCTTATGCGGCCTGTATGATTAATGACCTTGGAGACCGTCATGGCGGAGACGTTGGCTTTTTTGGCAATATCATAAATGGTAATCATTAGAATCTAACCTTTCCGCAACATAGTCTTACCATTCTATAGGATAATGCCAATTGACAGCAAGATAGGCTCGTGCTATGTTAGGGTTACCGATAACCCTAAAGGTTTCTGAACGTATTTACTACATAAACCATTTCGCTGAATTCGCTCATGCACGTTCCATTTTCTTGAATAGAGGAACTACATACATAGCTAATTAATGAATTGATTTATTGTTATTTTTTAAAACATGTAAACGCATTCAAACTCAACCAAGGCTCTTGGTAATCTGTGTATGTAGTTCTTGCGTGCAACTCGGGTATCGGTTGTATCTCCGTCATTATCTCATTCCAATCAACGCACATGGATCAGACAGAAGGTTTCTCGATTCAACCCAAATTCTATGAAACGAATTGAAGGAGGACATTCCAGTATGACACATCAGGATTATCGTTATAAACAGGCTTTTCCCAAGATTGGTATTCGTCCCACGATTGATGGAAGACGCAAAGGCGTTCGGGAGTCACTGGAAGAACAAACGATGCGGATGGCGACATCTGTTGCGGAACTGCTTGCAGCCGAATTGCGTTATCCTGACGGGTCCGCGGTGGAATGTGTTGTGGCCGAGACCTGTATTGGCGGAGTGGCCGAAGCGGCCGCAGCATCAGAACTATTCAGCCGTTCCAACGTTGGCGTAACGATCACCGTGACACCGTGCTGGTGTTACGGTACGGAAACGATGGATATGTCACCATCCATTCCTACAGCTATCTGGGGTTTTAACGGGACTGAACGTCCGGGTGCAGTCTATCTGGCAGCGGTACTTTCTGCTCATGCACAGAAGGGGATTCCTGCCTTTGGAATCTATGGAGAGGATGTTCAAGACGGAGGGGATACAACAATTCCCGAGGACGTGCGTGAGAAATTGCTCCGGTTCAGCCGTGCGGGTTTGGCAGCCGCTACCTTGAAAGGGCAAGCGTATCTGTCCATTGGATCGGTATCCATGGGGATTGCAGGCTCGATTGTGAACGATTCATTTTTCCAGGAGTATCTGGGCATGCGCAACGAATATGTGGATATGAGCGAACTCACTCGTCGTATTGAAGAAGAAATCTACGATCCTGAGGAGTATAAGCTCGCACTGGCCTGGGTGAAGGAGAATTGTAGCGAAGGTCCGGACAACAACGCTGTCCATCTGCAAACGGATCGCAAACGCAAAGAGTACGAATGGGAAACCGTTGTGAAAATGACCCAAATCGTGCGTGACTTGATGGCGGGCAACCCAAGATTGGCAGAGCTTGGTTTTACAGAGGAATCGATGGGTCACCACGCGATTGTATCCGGCTTCCAGGGGCAACGGCAATGGACAGACCATTCACCTAACGGAGATTTTCTGGAGTCGATATTAAATTCTTCCTTTGACTGGAATGGCAAACGTGCGCCTTATCTGGTTGCAACGGAGAATGACAGCCTGAACGGGGTATCGATGTTATTCGGTTCGCTGCTGACACATACGGCACAGATCTTCGCTGATGTGCGCACGTATTGGAGTCCGGATTCGGTACAGCGTGTAACAGGGCACAAGTTGGAAGGAAACGCGAAGGACGGTATTCTGCATCTGATTAACTCGGGTTCGGCTGCCCTGGATGGCACCGGACAACAGTCCAGAGATGGCAAGCCTGTGCTCAAGCCTTTCTGGGAAATTACAGATGAGGAAGTTCAGGACTGCCTGAAAGCAACATCGTGGAGACCGGCATCCGTAGAGTATTTCCGCGGGGGCGGCTATTCAGCGGATTTCTTGACCAAAGGCGGTATGCCTGTAACGATGACACGTCTGAATCTGGTCAAAGGACTGGGTCCGGTGCTGCAAATCGCTCAGGGATACACGGTCGATCTGCCTGAAGATGTACATGATACGCTGGATCGGCGGACAGACCCAACCTGGCCATCCACCTGGTTTGCACCTGTTCTAACCGGATCGGGAGCGTTTACTTCCGTATACGAGGTCATGAATCAATGGGGAGCGAACCATGGGTCCATCTCATACGGACATATTGGTGCAGATCTGATTACTCTCGCTTCCATGCTTCGCATTCCGGTAAATATGCATAATGTACCTGAAACGGAAATTTTCCGTCCGCGTGCATGGGGATTGTTCGGCACAAGTGAGCCGGAGAGTGCAGACTACCGTGCTTGCAGTGTGTTTGGCCCGTTGTATCGTTAAAATAAAGTTCCATTCCTGTCAAACGCCATGTTCCTTGCGAGATGAGGTAACATGGCGTTCTCTTGAAAGCTGTGTTCAGAACTCGAATACGGCTTATCGCGTAGAGTTAAGGAGGCTTGAAAGAATGGGCAATCAAGCAACACATGTGCTTGCTGCCGATTACGGCGCCGGTAGTGGACGCGTAGTCCGGGGTTCTTTTGATGGAAACAGACTCTCGTTACAAGAAGTGCATCGATTCAACAATGAACCCGTTCAGCTGGGGGACGGATTGTATTGGGATTTCTTACGACTTTTTCATGAATTAAAACAAGGCATTGTGAAAGGGACGCAAGGCATCTCTCCATCGGTCCGTTCTATAGCTGTGGATACGTGGGGAGTGGACTATGGACTGGTGGATGGTGCGGGAAGGTTGTGCTCGAACCCTCGTCACTATCGGGAAGCACGCAATGCACAGTGGATGGAAGAAGTTCTGCACAAGGTGAAAGAAGAAGAACTGTATGCCATGTCCGGCGTTTTGCCGCAGCAGATCAATACAGTTTTTCAACTGCTAGGCAGTGTACGAGAGCAGGCCGAAGGTTTGCGTCCGGATGTGCGCATGTTATTTATGCCGGATTTATTTCACTATTATCTATCCGGTCAGCAGGCTTGTGAGTATACGATTGCAAGTACCAGTGGGCTGTTGCATGCAGGCGAGGCGCGTTGGAATTACCATCTGATCGGGCGTCTCGGTATACCGGAAACATTATTTCCAAAGCTCGTTCAACCGTGTACCGTGCTGGGCAATTTAACAAATGAGTTGTGCGCCGAGTTACGGACTGGACCGATGCAGGTAGTCTCTGTGGGCTCACACGATACGGCATCTGCCTTGGCAGCGATTCCTGCGATGGATTCGGATTTTGCTTTTATCAGCTGTGGTACCTGGTCACTTATGGGGGTGGAGCGTGATACACCTGTATTGGATGACCGAAGTCGTGCATTAGGATTCACCAATGAAGGGACGGTACGTGAGAAAGTACGCACCCTGAAAAATCGTTCAGGCCTGTGGCTGCTACAAGAATGCAAACGGCAATGGGAGCGGGAGAATCAACTTTTTACACATGAAGAACTGATTCAGCTAGCTACCTTGGCAACGCCGCATCAAAGTTATGTATCGCCGGGAGATGGCGTGTATTTGGCGCCAGGGAATATGGCTGAACGCATACGCCAACAATGCAGTCTCACCGGACAGACTGTCCCCGAAACGACTGGAGCGATTGTGCGCTGCATTCTGGAAAGTCTTGCACTGGAATTCAGGCAGACGCTGGATGAACTGCAGTTGGTTACAGGTGCAAGACCTCGTGTCATTCATATGGTTGGTGGTGGTGTACATAATCGCCTATTGTGCCAGTTTACAGCCAATGCAGCCGGTGTCCCGGTGGTGGCAGGCCCGGCAGAGGCGACTTCAGCCGGGAATTGCATGCTGCAATTCCTTGCGCATGGAGAAGTGAGTAGCTTGGCCGAGGTACGGGAGGTCATGGCTGCTTCCTTTTCCCCCGAGACCTATGAGCCTGAGGATACAGAGCTGTGGCAGGAAGCTTATGAAAACTACCAAAGTCTGAATCAAATCAAAAGGTAATAAATAGATTCAATGCAATGAGCATTGATGCAAAATGCTAAAAAGAAAAGTATGAGGAGTGGTGAGCAACATGTCTGAACAGCAAGTAAGGGAAGAGTTGACGAAATATGCACGCAGAGCAGTTGCCCAAGGGTTGGTGGTAGGACCCGGTGGGAATCTGAGCGCACGCTCTGGGGGAACGATGTTGTTGTCTCCGAGCGGATATGCACTTGAAGATCTGGAACCGGACGAATGGATCGCCATTGATATCGAGACAGGAGAGACTCGTGCGGGATCAACACGTCCGTCTTCCGAAGTATTAATGCATCTGTATAGTTATCGTGTGAATCCTGATATCCAAGCCATTGTGCATACGCATCCGGCATATACGATCGCACTTAGTCTTGTTTTCGATGAATTGCCACACTTGTTCCCTGATCAGTCCGCCTTGGTGGGCGATATCGGATTTGTTCCATACGTTCTGCCAACGACGAAACTACTTGCCGATGCAGTCTCAGCAAAGGTAGACGAACATACGGCACTCATTCTTGTCAATCACGGATTGGTTACGACCGGTAAAAACCTCCGCGAAGCCTATTACCGCACCCAGGTGGTGGAAGAAAGCGCGAAAGTATATATGATCGCCAAGGCAGCGGGAGAACCCAAAGTGTTAACTGCTGAAGAATATAAGGAAATTCAATCGCTTGAAAGTGAAGCCTACCGTGTGCAATTATTGCAACAACTCAAGTCTTAAACGGAGATTATCCATTCGTCAAAACATGACATGAAACTGAACAATCCACTATTTTTCTCGACAACTATTGCATAACCTGAAATACCGAGTATAATACTTGGTAAATAGACGAAAAGGGGATGCAATAAACGATGAAAACACATGCTGAATTGAACTCACTTCTTGTTGACGATTATCTGGATCTCCTGAACATTGCGAAACAGCTAGGTGATGACGAATGGAAAGATGCTATTCTGCAAGCATTGAAGGAAGAAGTCGATGCGAATCATCATCTGGATTCCAAAGAGGTAAGACAGGATCTATGGATTCAATTTGAAGGCATTAATGAACAAATGCATGATCTGTTAATGCAATTGAAGCATGCCGACAGTCCTGAGGAGAAAGAGCAGATTATTGAAATGATCTGGGGATTGAAAGTAGACCGTCATGCGATCACACGTAAACTTGAAACCATGAGCCGTGCCAGCGCTGGACATCAATAAGCTCTAGGTTGATTATACATTGAAACCCGCGTGTTTCCTGGGATTATCCCCTAGGTGGCACGCGGGTTTTGTTTATGTTTTGATTGTTATTCTACTTTTTGAACTACCTCTCTAAAACTGTTTTGCAAAAGTAGTTGCTTGCTCGATAGCTTGTTGCTTGATCTCATCCGCACGAACTTTATATTGATTGTGCCCCTCGACAAAAATGCCATCAAGCTTCGGCACGCCGAGGAAAGACATGATAATGCTTAAGTAACGATGACCGGATTCCATCTGGGCAGCCGGACCTTCGGAATAAATGCCACCGCGAGCCTGAATATGCAACGCTTTTTTGTCAGACAACAGTCCGACAGGACCTTGTTCGGTATAACGAAATGTTTTGCCAGCTACGCAGATCGAGTCCACATAAGCCTTCAGAATAGGAGGGAACGAGAAGTTCCACATCGGAGTTACAAAAACATATTTATCTGCTGCGGCAAATTGATCCGACAGTTCATTCAAACGACTTACTTTGGTCTGCTCTTCGGCAGTCAGGTCACTACCCGATTGCAGTTTTCCCCATCCACTGAAGACATCCGCATCGATATGCGGAATATCCGAACGATACAGATCGAGGTGAACAACCTCATCAGACGGGTGATTTTCACGATACGCGTCAATAAATGCTTTGCCTGTAGCCATGCTGAAAGAGGTTTCATGATCGTGAGGATGGGCAGTAATATACAATAAGGTAGACATGTAGTTCTTCCTCTCTGTGCGATTAATGGGGTGAAGCAATCTTGGCAATGATGAAGCGACCGCAGTAGTATGCATCGTTTCCCCCGTTTTATACGTCAGAAAGGGATATGAATGGATCGATCATGATACTGAACTGGATGCTTTATGGTGACCAGATACTCAATCCATGTATAATATATAGGACGAGTATTTATTTTCCAAAGACAATAGGATGAGTGAGATGAGCGCACATGGGAATGGACCTGGAGAAGCAACGATTAAGCATTGAAGCAGCGAAATTGTATTATCAGTCCGATTATAGCCAGCAGGATATTGCCGCAAGGTTGGGCGTGTCGCGTCCAACGGTGTCAAGGTTACTTCAGTACGCCAAAGATCGTGGATACGTCCGGATTGAAATTATGGACCCGCTGGAGGATATCGACATCATTGCCGGAGAACTTAAGTCGAAATATGATCTGGATACGGCACTTGTGTGTTTTGCCCCGTTGAAGAGTGATGAGGAAATACAGAAGCATATCAGCAAACGAGCAGCAGACTACCTTCAAGAGACGGTTCAGGATGCAGATATCATCGGGGTGACTTGGGGAACAACCATGCATGCTGTAGCACGCCAACTTCGTCCCAAACAGGTTAAAGGTGTCGAAGTCGTGCAATTGAAGGGGGGCGTAAGCCACTCCCATGTCAATACGTATGCCGCTGAGATTGTTCATTTGTTCGCTGAGGCATTCCATACGGTACCAAGGTATTTGCCGCTGCCTGTTATTTTCGACAACATTGAAGTGAAAAACATGGTGGAAGCGGATCGGCATATCGGCAGAATCGTGGAACTTGGCAGGCAGGCCAACATTGCTTTGTTTACCGTGGGTACTGTGAAGGAAGATGCATTACTGTTCAGGCTCGGTTACTTCAATGAAGAAGAGCAACAATTGCTGATGAACTCCGGTGCAGGTGACATTTGTTCACGTTTTTTCGACGCGGAAGGTCAGTTGATCAGTGAAGAGATTAACAGCAGAACCGTTGGAATTGATCTAGCCGAGTTGAGAAATAAGGAAAAATCAATTCTTGTTGCCGGGGGACAACGCAAAATTGAAGCCATTCACGCCGCGCTCAAAGGCCATTACGCAAATATTCTGGTCACGGACCAGTACACAGCGCAGGCATTACTTCGATTTTAATTTCAAATGTATGGATGACAACATCTGCCACGCAAAAAGGGCGGATGTTTTGCTTTTTTAGGAAGAAAATATAACGAAGAAGAAATACAAGTGTAACTGTGAACAAAAGTTCAAGTTGATTTTTACATATGTTCATGTTAGTGTAAGGGTATAGAAAATAACTAGTTCAGATAAGGGAGAGATTCAATTGACTACACCACAATTAGCTAAAATGATCGACCATACGTTGCTTCGTGCGGACGCAACGCAAAGTGAAATGGCCAAGTTAACCGAAGAAGCAAAGCAATATCAGTTTGCTTCCGTATGTGTTAACCCAGGCTGGGTTGCTTATGCTGCTGAGCAGTTGCAGGGTTCTGGCGTAGATATCTGCACCGTTATTGGTTTCCCTCTGGGAGCATCTACATCGGAGACAAAAGCTTTCGAAACGAAAGATGCGATTGCTAAAGGTGCAACTGAAGTCGATATGGTCATCAACATCAGTGCTTTGAAAGATGGCAAAGATGATTTCGTTGAACAAGATATTCGTGCTGTTGTTGAAGCGGCTGCGGGTAAAGCTTTGGTGAAAGTTATTATTGAAACTTGT
This sequence comes from Paenibacillus sp. FSL L8-0435, assembly GCF_037965655.1. Taxonomy (NCBI): domain Bacteria; kingdom Bacillati; phylum Bacillota; class Bacilli; order Caryophanales; family Paenibacillaceae; genus Paenibacillus; species Paenibacillus sp. FSL L8-0435. Next base: position 3,866,425 of record NZ_CP150185.1, on the reverse strand, counting down.
CTGTTGACGGATGAAGAGAAAGTACGTGCTTGTCAGGCAGCTGTGCGAGCTGGAGCTGATTTTGTTAAAACTTCTACAGGTTTCTCCACAGGTGGAGCAACGCCAGAAGATATCGCTTTGATGCGTCGTACTGTAGGTCCTGATGTTGGCGTTAAAGCTTCCGGTGGCGTACGTAGCCTGGAAGATATGCAGAAAATGATCGAAGCGGGTGCGACTCGGATCGGTGCAAGTTCTGGCGTTAAGATTATGCAAGGTGGTCAGTCTACATCTTCTTATTAAGCAAAAGCATCTTAGAAAAAGCTTAATAAATAAAAGTAATGTTATATTCTCTGTACTTGGGCGTTCGACTCAGGTACAGGGAATACAACTTACACTTATATTTTAATTAACGGAACTTATTGTAAGCGCTTCATAAGTTTTCTGAAAGATTACTGATAAAAATGCTTAAGAACCCTTTGAGCTGAATTTTCACATCCGGCTTAACTACCTTCAAAGGAGAAATCAAATGAAATTTCTAATTGCCCTTCTTGGTTTACTCGTTGTTTTTGGACTGGCTTATATCGCAAGCAACGGCAAAAAGCAGATTCGTTACCGGCCGCTGGCTATCATGATTGTTTTGCAAGTTATACTAGCTTATGCTCTGTTGAATACAGGAGTGGGTACTTTTTTAATTGGCGGTTTCGCGACCGTATTTAAAAGTTTACTCGACTATGCGAATGAAGGTATCGCATTTGTATTTGGGGGTTTGACTACCGTAGGTGCCGAAAGCGGGGGGGCACCGTTCTTCCTCAGCGTATTGATGCCGATTGTTGTCATCTCCGCCCTTATCGGTATATTGCAGTATATCCGAATCTTGCCTTTTGTTATAAAATATATTGGTCTGGTATTAAGCAAAATCAACGGAATGGGCAGACTGGAATCATATAACGCGGTTGCTTCGGCTGTATTGGGGCAATCTGAAGTGTTCATTTCTGTGAAAAAACAAATTGGGTTGTTGCCAAAACATCGGCTGTACACCTTGTGTGCTTCGGCGATGTCCACGGTATCGATGTCGATTGTTGGTGCTTATATGACCATGATCGAGCCGAAATATGTGGTTACAGCTCTTGTACTAAACCTGTTTGGCGGTTTTATCATTGCTTCGATTGTGAATCCTTATGAGGTTACAGAGGAAGAAGATATATTGGAAGTACAGGAAGAGGAAAAACAGTCCTTCTTCGAAATGCTTGGCGAATACATCCTGGATGGATTCAAAGTTGCTATCATCGTAGCTGCGATGTTAATCGGTTTTGTTGCCTTGATTGCACTTGTTAACGGAATTTTCAGCGCTGTGCTTGGCATTTCGTTCCAAGAGCTACTTGGTTATGTGTTTGCACCATTTGCCTTCATCATGGGTGTTCCATGGAAAGAAGCGATTCAGGCAGGAAGTATTATGGCAACCAAAATGGTATCCAACGAATTCGTAGCTATGCTTAATTTGAAGGAAACTGCAATGTCTGCCAGAACAACGGGTATCGTATCTGTCTTCCTCGTGTCGTTCGCCAACTTCTCCTCCATCGGTATCATTGCTGGTGCGGTGAAGGGACTCCATGAGAAGCAAGGGAATGTGGTCGCCCGCTTTGGTCTGAAGCTGCTTTACGGTGCTTCGCTTGTCAGCGTGCTGTCAGCGATCATTACTGGACTGTTCTTGTAAGCTGGATTATTTGGAAGGAGTGCTTAAGTTATGTCAACATTCAAAAGAGTACATCTGATTGTTATGGATTCTGTAGGGATCGGCGAAGCGCCGGATGCAGCAGAATTTGATGATTTTGATGTCGATACCTTTGGTCACATTGCACGTGAACGCGGAGGTCTGAAAATGCCTCACATGGCCAGTCTCGGACTGTCTAACATCAAAGAAATCGAGGGTGTCCCTGTAGCGGATGCACCTAAAGCGTATTACACCAAGATGCAGGAAGCATCCAGAGGCAAAGACACAATGACAGGTCACTGGGAGCTGATGGGTCTTTACATTGATACACCTTTCCGTGTGTTTGAGAATGGTTTTCCCGAAGAGTTGATTCAGCGCATTGAAGAGAAAACGGGCCGCAAAGTAATTGGTAACAAACCGGCCAGCGGTACGGAAATTCTGGATGAGCTGGGTGCAGAGCATGTTGAAACTGGCGCGCTCATCGTGTACACATCCGCGGATTCGGTTCTGCAAATTGCAGCACATGAGGACGTTGTTCCACTGAAAGAACTGTATGAGATTTGTGAGTTCTGCCGTGAGATTACACTTGAAGATCCGTACATGCTGGGCCGCATTATTGCACGTCCATTTGTAGGAGAAGCGGGTAACTGGAAACGAACTGCGAATCGTCATGACTATGCACTCAAACCTTTTGGTCGTACGGTTATGAATGAATTGCAAGATAGCGGATTTGATGTGATTGCTTTGGGTAAAATCGCAGATATCTATGATGGCGAAGGTGTAACCAAGGCCGTTCGTACCGTCTCTAACATGGATGGTATGGACAAGTTGTCCGAAACGATGGATGAAGAGTTCACTGGACTCAGCTTCCTGAACCTGGTTGATTTTGATGCCCTGTACGGTCATCGTCGTGATCCGCAAGGTTATGCTCAGGCACTTGAAGACTATGATGCACGGCTGCCAGAGATTTTTGCCAAAATGACCAATGATGATCTGCTGCTGATCACAGCTGACCATGGTAACGATCCAACATACCGTGGTACAGACCATACACGTGAATATGTACCACTCCTTGCCTACTCTCCGCGCTTCAGCGAGGGTAAAAAGCTTGATCTGCGCAGCACATTTGCTGACCTTGGCGCAACCGTAGCTGAGAACTTTGGAGTGAAAATGCCGGAACACGGCACCAGCTTCCTGAAGGATTTAAAATAAGTTTTTCAAAAACTGGATAGGGGAGGTCGGAGTAGCTTGGGCTGCTCCGGTCCTGCCAGTATAATAGACTAAATGTATAACTGGAGGAGATTCATTCATGAGTACACATATTGGAGCAAAGCCCGGGGATATCGCAGAAACGATTCTATTGCCAGGAGACCCTTTGCGCGCGAAATATATCGCAGATACGTACCTCGACGATGTTGTATGTTACAACGAAGTTCGTGGAATGCTCGGTTACACAGGTACATATCAAGGACACCGGATTTCGGTGCAAGGTTCAGGGATGGGTATTCCGTCCTTTGCAATCTATGCTAACGAATTGATCAGCGAATATGGCGTAAAAAACCTGATTCGTGTGGGTACTTGTGGCGGTATGCAGGAGCATGTACGTGTACGTGACGTCATCCTTGCACAAGCAGCATGTACAGATTCCAGCATGAACAAACACGTATTCGGTGGTTATGACTTCTCACCAATTGCTACGTTCTCCCTGCTGAAAGAAGCCTATGACCGTGCAACAGCTAAAGGTATGAAGATTCACGTTGGTAACGTATTCAGCTCCGATTCTTTCTACCGCGATGACCGTTCCGTAACCGAGAAGTTGATGAAACACGGCGTACTCGGCGTAGAGATGGAAACAACAGCATTGTACACTATCGCTGCCAAGTTTGGTGTTAACGCACTGACCATCCTGACGGTAAGTGACCACTTGCTGACAGGCGAAGAAACATCTGCCGAAGAGCGTCAAAAAACGTTCAACGACATGATGGTAGTTGCCCTGGACACAGCAATCACACTGTAATTGTTGCATTTTATATTCATAATCATTTGATTTTAATCGAAACTTTTGTTTTGGCACGTAGTGAAGGAACCGGAACCGATACTGAAGAAGCAAAGCGTTCGCCTTTGTCTCCGAGTTTTCTCCATTGCAAAATGGAATAAAAAAAACTTGGAGACAACAACGATCGGAGGAAACGATCCGGAGCCGTAACGGACTAACAACAAAGTGTTCAATACAATCAATACACACACAAGGAGAGATCATCATGAGAATGGTAGACATTATTGCTAAGAAACGCGACGGAAAAGAACTGACAACGGCTGAGATTGATTTTGTTGTTCAAGGATACACACAAGGAGAAATCCCGGACTATCAAGTCAGCGCATGGGCGATGGCGGTATTCTTCAAAGATATGACAGACAAGGAACGCGCCGATCTGACAATGTCGATGGTGAATTCGGGTGAAACGATCGACCTGTCCGCTATCGAAGGCATCAAAGTAGACAAGCACTCCACAGGAGGAGTGGGCGATACAACAACACTGGTACTCGCTCCGCTTGTTGCTGCGCTGGATGTTCCTGTTGCCAAAATGTCCGGACGTGGACTTGGTCACACGGGTGGTACAACAGACAAGCTGGAATCCGTTGCTGGTTTCCACGTAGAGCTTGAAAAAGAAGAGTTCATTCGTCTCGTAAACGAACACAAGGTTGCAGTTATTGGACAAAGTGGTAACCTTACGCCTGCAGACAAAAAGCTCTATGCACTGCGTGACGTAACAGCTACCGTTAACTCCATCCCACTGATCGCCAGCTCCATCATGAGTAAGAAAATTGCAGCAGGTGCAGATGCAATCGTATTGGATGTTAAAACAGGTGCTGGTGCATTCATGAAAACAACGGAAGATGCTAAAGAATTGGCACATGCCATGGTAAGCATCGGTAACAATGTTGGCCGTAAAACGATGGCTGTTATCTCCGATATGTCCCAACCACTGGGTCTGGCGATTGGTAACGCACTTGAAGTGAAAGAAGCCATCCTCACACTGCAAGGTAAAGGTCCAAAAGATCTGGAAGAACTGTGTCTGGCACTTGGACGTCAAATGGTATTCCTTGCTGGCAAGGCAGATTCCTTGGAGCACGCTGAGGAGAAATTGAAAGAAGTGATCCAGAACGGTAAAGCACTGGAGAAATTCAAAGATTTCCTGGCAAACCAAGGCGGAGACGCTTCGGTTGTCGATCATCCAGATCGTTTGCCACAAGCACAATATCTGGTTGAAGTCCCAGCAGATAAAGACGGCTATGTTGCCGGAATCGTCGCTGACGAAATCGGAACTGCAGCAATGCTGCTCGGCGCAGGCCGTGCAACAAAAGAGTCTGAGATCGATCTCGCGGTTGGTCTGATGCTGAACAAAAAAGTGGGTGACCCAGTCAAAGCTGGTGAGTCCCTTGTAACGATCCATGCCAATCGTGAAGACGTAGCAGACGTCATCGCGAAGATCAAAGAAAACATTACAATTGCGGATCATGCCGATGCGCCTGTATTGGTTCATGATATCGTAACGGAATAATACAATCAGAGAAGACGAGATGTAATCTCGTATCTGACTGAACATGAAAGCCCCAAAGCGATGTAATCCATAGCTTTGGGGCTTTTTGTCGTAAAAGTACGCTGTTGTTATTACGAGCAACTACGGGCTCTTTATTTGCTCATACGCCATCACTGAATCTGCATTGGTGTAAATATAAGGCGTGGATGGCTCGGCTACAGGTGTCACCTTTGTGGCGCGAATTTCAATCGTATCCTTACCGTTCACCTGTGCAGACCCGATGCTGCCATCGATTTGTACCCAACTGTCTGTAGGGAAGCTATCCGCTTCGGGGATGTGAATCATCACGCCAAAGGGAGCCGCATCAGCAGGGCAGCACATGACCAGAAATCGTCCCAGTGCAAAATGTGATTCATGATCCATGCTTTTGTCCCGATAAACGAACCCGGTTAAGGAGATATCTTTGCCTGCAAATTGTCGCTGGAACATATCGATCGTGCCGAGGGTTTCAGAGAAGATCTCGGGATAGACTCGGATGACCTGTTCTGCATACAACTTCTCCGCCAGTTCAGCGAATTCGCGGCTATACTCGTCTGGGGGAATGAATTGTACTTTGGTAGCCGATGTAGGCTGAACGGTCGTTGGTTTTTGCGTGAGATCTTGTACATTCAATTGCGTTGCCGGATCAGGTAAAGGCTCTTTGCGACGAATCTCGGGAGGGGCATAAGTGAGAGACATGCCTTTCTGGCTAGCCATGGAGCTGCCGAGCGCCCGATCAGGTAACAGAAACCCCAGCAACAAGGGGATAGCAATAAGACCATATACCAACGAGCTGCGTAGGAAACCGGAAGGAGGTGGATGTTCACAGTCGCAATGAACCTCGTTTCTGCCGAACAGTCCATGCCACGCCATGATAACTGCAATAAACAATAAGGGAACAGGGCAGCATAACAGCAGTTTTTGCATGGTAGGCGCCAAATAATAATGAAGCGAGTCACTTGAATTCAAGTGAATAATGTACACCGCGAGTCCGCCGATCCAGACCGCACGGATTAAGTTATGCCATTGGATGACATATGATCTTGGAACAGGAGATTTTGTCATCGTATAGCTAGTGTGGTTCATACCATCACCTCATCTCTATTCATGGTCAGGATGAAAGTTCATGTGATTAATTATTCAGGTCATGAAGTATGTTGCTCAACCTTTATACCAGCAGATTAATCAACCACGAGCCGGCGAAGACAAGCGTGATAATGGCTAGACTCAGACCAATAACAAACCGGGTACGGAAGGTCGAGAGCAGCATCAGGGTGCTTTTGAAATCCAGCATTGGACCAAGCACAAGGAAGGATACCAGCGGCCCCAGTGCAAACGTGTGTGAGAACGCAGAAGCCACAAAAGCATCAGAAGTGGAGCAGAGAGACAGCACATAAGCAAATCCCATCATGAATACATAGGAGGCGACAGGACCATTGCCAAGTGAGATCAGATCGCTGCGGCTAATGAATGTCTGGATGCAGGCTGTAATCAGGGCACCGATCACCAGATATTTGCTCATATCGACGAATTCGTCTCCGGCATGAATGAAGAAGCTACGCCAGTTTTTTACATGGTTATGATCATGTGCATTTGCGTGGGCGTGAGGTTGCGCCATTTTAAAACCAGGATGCGTCTTAACCTCTGTCACTGCGACTTTTGGCATCCGAAGGGGATTTCGACGAACGAACACATACACAAGCATGCCTATGGAAGCTGCTACAGCAAAGGCCAGTCCCATTCGGGCAATGGTAATCTCAGGATGGGAGGGAAAGGCGAGCAAGGTTGCGGTAAATACGATGGGATTGACTACGGGACCACTCAAGATGAATGTCACTGCGATATAGGAAGGCATGCCTTTGTGCATCAACCTTCTCACTACCGGGATCATGCCACATTCGCAGATGGGAAAAATAATACCGAGTAGTCCTGCAACCAGCACACCGCCGATCGGATTCTTGGGTGTGAGTTTGCGGACCATTTCTTCGGATACGAACCACTGCATGAGTGAGGACAATAGTACACCCATGAGCAGAAAAGGTGCGGCTTCAAGGAAAATACCTATGAATACGGTTTTCATATTTTGCAAAGCTTCACTGTTCCATGCTTCCTTCAGGTCTGGAGCCATTGTGATCAACACGGGAACAAGAAATGCACAAGGGATCAGGAAGGACAGGAGCTTCAAATTGGCTGCCATTTTCATGAAACAGACCTCCACAACTAGGACTTTGCTAAAATATATGCTTGTACGTGCAGCAACATACATCATTCCTATGTTCTAATCAACATTTTTACGATTAATCAAGATTCTTCATCATATTAGAGTTGACAACCCAAAGAAAACTGCGGTATAGTTCGGATTGATCGTCCTTAATAGTAATTATTACAATTAAGGAAAGGGAGCCTATTTTTTCTCTCTCATAGGCTCATAAAGAAGATTAGTCAATCCAACTTAAGCAGAGTGGAGGAAGCAGAAATGTTAGATCAACAGGTTCAACAACGGGTTCCAGTAACCGTACTGAGTGGATATTTGGGTGCAGGCAAAACGACACTGCTCAATCATGTGCTTCATAACCGCGAGGGGATGCGGGTTGCTGTCATCGTCAATGATCTCAGTGAGGTTAATATCGATGCAGGTTTAATACGAGATGGTGGAGGATTATCGCGCATTGATGAGAAGTTGGTAGAGATGTCTAATGGTTGCATCTGCTGCACGTTACGGGAGGATCTGTTGAAAGAAGTCGAGCGGCTGGCGCTGGATGGTTCTTTTGACTACATATTGATTGAATCGACGGGTATTGGTGAGCCGGTACCTGTTGCGCAGACGTTTACGTATATCGACGAGGAACTCGGCATTGATTTGACGAAATTCACTCGACTCGACACGATGGTTACGGTAGTCGATGCTGCCCAGTTCTGGCGTGATTTTTATTCCAAAGAAACATTGAAGGATCGTGGACAGGAAGCCGGGGAGGATGATGTTCGTGGAATCGTTCATCTGTTGACGGATCAGGTGGAATTCTGTGATGTGCTGATTCTGAACAAATGTGATTTGGTGTCGGAGGAAGAACTTTCGAAGCTTGAGAAGGCACTACATGCCATGCAACCGGAAGCCAAGTTGATTCGCACGACACATGGGCAGATTGATCCGAGAGAGATATTGAATACGGGACGTTTTGATTTTGAAAAAGCAAGCCAGTCCGCGGGTTGGATCCGCGAATTAATGAAAGAGGAACATACCCCGGAGACTGAAGAATATGGAATTCATTCATTTGTCTATTATCGTAAACGTCCATTCCACCCAGAACGCTTACTGCGTTGGATTGCGAAATGGCCAGATAACATCGTGCGATCCAAAGGTCTGATGTGGCTGGCGACAAGAAACCATATGGCGATTTCTTTCAGTCATGCAGGCACATCGAAGCAGCTTGCGCCAGCAGGAATATGGGTAGGTGCGATGAGTGAGGAGGAAAGGCAACTTCATTTTGGCGACACGCTGCCAAGCATAACGGACTGGGATGATGAGTGGGGTGACCGGGTAACCAAATTAGTATTCATCGGCATTGACATGGACCGGGCGGAGATTGAACGTACATTGGATGAGACCCTTCTTACGGAGGAGGAGATGTTGATGAACTGGCGTGAACTGAAAGATCCTTTTCCAGCGTGGAGTTGAAGTGAAAAGAAAAGATCTTCAAGTGCAATAGTGCCCCTGAAGATCAATGATTATATTGTATTAATGACTTTAGCTAAAGTACAAATCGCCAAGATAAAAATCACCGTTGCCACTTTTTTGCGGACTAAACACAAAGGTAAGGTACACTCCATAGGAACCCGTCCATCCTTGTGGATAATAAATGGCTTTGTAACTGTGTCTTGTTTTGGTTTTATCATCCATTGCAATCACTTTAAAATCAGCTGATTTCACATTAATTAACTGATCTGCATATTTAGTCAGCGTTTTTTTATCATTTGCTGCAATGATACCTTTGACTGTAGTCTTAAATTTATCTTTCTGGGATTGCTTACCCAGATCAAAAATGTCGATCTCGGGATTTTCAATAACTTTAGCATCTATGTATTTATCAAATTCACTAGTGCTGCCTGTTTTAAGTGCTTTACCATACATTTTGATCAATGTTAAAGATTCTTTCTGCAATTTGACTATCATCTGAGCGTCAGTTCCAGTCATCTTGATTGAGCCAGAAGTGCTTGAGTTACTTGAACTACTTGGTTTACTTGAATCTTCAGAACCTTTGGTACCTGTACTGCTGTTATTACTTGAACTACTAGACTTACTGTTACCTGAATTAGTGATACTTACAACTTTGTTGCTAACATTCAGAGATACGTTGGCTCCGAGTGCTTCTGCTGTGGTATTTACAGGCAAGTATACATCACCGTCATATACCAGTGCATTCAGTTTGTCTCCAGCTTCATTCTTGGGTGTCCAAGACAGACCGTTTACTTTAAAGCTAATATTGCTGTCGAGTGCTGCTTCAATATCTTGAATTCCGTTTGAAGCTGCTACACCCAGGGCACCGAAAGCCAAACTGCATGCTACCAATGACCCAATAAAAGTTGATTTTTTGATCTTCATCTAGTTCCTCCGTAGGTAAAAGTATAATGATACCAAAGCAGTATATCATATGAAATTATATTGTGCATACAAAATTTTACTGTAACAGATATGGAGTTGACAAAAGAAAAGCTATAGACTAATATCATTAAATAGTAATCATTACGATTAAACAAGAGGAGGCAACAACCATGAGAGTCATTGTAACCTTAGCCTGCACCGAGTGCGGGGACCGCAACTACACAACAACCAAGAACAAGCGTAACCATCCAGAGCGTCTGGAGATGAAGAAGTACTCCCCTCGTTTGAAGAAGATGACGATTCACCGGGAAACACGCTAAATTTTTTTGTTCATTTTAAATCGTAATAATTACGAAAAGAGGGGGTGGCATGATACTATCTTCCATGCGTGATGTTGTATTCGGATATGGCAAAGAGCCGGTCATTGATCAACTGTCGCTGGATATCCATGTGGGAGAGTTCATAGGCATTACTGGCCCCAATGGTTCTGCCAAAACAACCCTGTTAAAGCTGCTGCTGGGGCTATTGAAGCCCTGGAGCGGCACGATACATACGAATCCGCAGTTGAAACGTGGGAACACATCCAATATCGGTTATGTGCCCCAACAGGTGGCATCGTTTAATAGTGGATTTCCCAGCACGGTGAACGAACTGGTCCGATCCGGATGTTATACCAGACTGGGACTTTTTCGCAGATTTACATCGGAACAGGATGCCATCGTTGAACGCAGTTTGCGTGAGGTTGGTATGTGGGAATATCGGAATACACGCGTCGGTGAGTTGTCCGGTGGACAGAAACAGCGGATCTGTATTGCCAGAGCTATGGCTGGGCAACCGCAGGTTCTGGTACTGGATGAGCCAACAACGGGAATGGACCGCCACAGCCGTGAAGGATTTTACAATCTGATGCGCCACTATGTTGATTCTCATGGGATAACGATTATTATGGTTACTCACGGGCTGGAAGAAATGGGAGATCGATTGGACCGTACCATTACCCTGGAGCGGCAAGAAAGTGAGGAATGGCAGTGTTTGAGTACGAGTTCATGCAACGCGCCTTCTGGGCAGGTGGACTGATTGGGGTCATAGCTCCGATCCTGGGTGTCTATCTGATGCTCAGAAGACAGGTTCTTATGGCAGACACGTTATCCCATGTCTCACTCGCAGGGGTAGCGCTAGGTTCGGTTATGAATCTTAATCCGGTCATCTGCGGGTTCGCCATTGCCATGATCGGTGCATTACTGGTTGAACAACTGCGGCGAAGTTACCGAACCTACAGCGAGGTACCTGTGGCAATCATCATGACCTCGGGGCTAGCCCTTGCGGTGGTATTGATGAGTCTGAAGACGAATCTGTCCAAAACATTCAGCTCATACTTATTTGGATCAATTGTCGCGGTTAGCGATATGCAGTTGTGGATGATGGCAGGTGTATGTGTCACGGGATTGCTTTTTTTCATCATTCTCCGAAGACCGCTCTATAGCTTTACGTTTGATGAAGAGACAGCTTCCATTGGAGGCGTTCAAGTGAAAGGATTATCGTTTGCATTTGCCATTCTGACAGGAATGACTGTAGCTTCAGCCATGCCGATCGTCGGTGTGCTACTGGTGTCTGCTCTCATCGTATTGCCCGCTGCCTTGGCACTCCGAGTATCTCGCAGTTTTACAGCAGCCATGATCGTCGCTGTAATCACGGGGGTAATCGGTATTTTTAGCGGACTGACAACATCTTATCATCTAAATACACCACCGGGAGGAACGATTGCTCTCATCCTGTTGGTCTTCCTATTGACTGGAATATCGGCGCAAAAGCTGATTGCACGATACAACCGCAAGCGTCACCGTAAAGAGAGAAATCAACAAGAACAACGAGCAACGTTAGTTATCCATTCAAGGAGGAATACATCACATGAAATTCAGTAAAAAAACAGCGCTTGGACTGTTATTCAGTCTGACACTTATCGTCGCAGGTTGCGGACAAAAATCCGCTTCCGATACCAGCGCAGCTCCGACGGGCGCTCTCGTTCCAGCCGAGACGGAAACCGCAAAATTAAACGTGCAGGTTAGCTTCTATCCCATGTATGAATTCACTAAAAATGTAGCAGGCGACCTAGCGGATGTACATACGCTTGTTCCAGCGGGTATGGAGCCTCATGATTGGGAGCCAACACCACAGGACATTGCCAGTATTGAGAAAGCGGATGTGCTTGTATACAACGGTGCGGGTATGGAATCATGGATTGATCAGGTCACCGGAAGTCTGAGTAACACTTCACTCATTCAGGTGGAAGCAAGCAAGGGCATCAACCTGCTTGAAGGTGGAGAGCATGATCACCATCATGAAGATTCAGAGGCAACAGAACATGACCACGATCATGACCATGGGATTGAAGCGACTACAGAAGAACATGATCACGACCACGATCATGCAGATGAAGCGACTACAGAAGAACACGTCCACGATCATGACGCCGAGGCAGAAGCAGGACATGATCACGATCACGGGGGACTGGATCCCCACGTATGGCTGTCACCTGCATTGGCTGTAAAAGAAGTGCGCAATATTGAAGCAGGTTTGGCGCAGGCTTCTCCAGAACACGCTGAACAGTTCAAGCAGAATGCAGATGCCTATGTTGCTCAACTGGAGTCACTGGATCAGGACTTCAAGGCGGCTGTGACGGATAGTAAACGCAAGGATTTCATCACACAACACGCTGCATTTGGTTATCTGGCACAGGAATACGGATTGCAACAGGTGCCTATCGCAGGATTGTCTCCTGAGCAGGAACCTTCGGCAGCACAGATGGCATCTGTCATTGATTTTGCAAAAGAGCATCAGGTGAAGACGATTTTCTTCGAAACACTGGTTTCATCCAAAGTGTCTGAGACGATTGCAGGTGAAGTGGGGGCCAAGACAGCTGTATTGAACCCGATTGAGGGACTTACCGAGGAAGAAATTGCGGCGGGAATGGACTACATCAGTGTGATGAGAAAGAATCTGGAGGCTCTAGAACTGGCACTGAACGAATAATTAAAGATCAGTTTGATGCCTTTCACCGAAAAAGGTACAATAATACAACATGCTGAGGAATGGAGTACCATTCCTTTGCCTTTTTGCGAAGCAGAGAGCACAGGGATGTGCTCTCTCTTTGTTGAATAAGGGACCGGATCGAGGAGAACAGGAGGACGCATTAGATGAATTTAAATGAGGAACATGAAGTGCTGTTAAGTGAACAGCCTGCCCATCTGTGGAGACGGCGTAAGCTCGAGCTGATGCAGTGGACGGAACGTGATAAACATACGGTATCCGCGAAGAAAACGGAGATTTGGAATGGCGTTGAAGTTGATGCAGAGCTTGTGAACGCATTGTCCATACTTCAGAATGCGGGCGTGAAGACTGAATTTTCATGTGCAGGGGTGAGTCCGCTTGATGAACCTGTCGATCATTCCCTCTATGCGTATGTTACCTTTGTGCAAAGTGAAGTTGCGGATCAATTCGTGAACTACGCGCTCCGTCGGATGCGGAATCGACTGCTCGTTACACTAGAGGCCGAAAAGGGCCGCTATGATCTGTCTTCTTTTTTCATTGGACACAATCGGAGCTTCTGCTGGTGGATGGAGCACTGCGCCTTACAGTTCGGAAGCCGAAACGAATCGAGTGAAAAAAGCGTAGTATAAAAGATAGACTTGTTTACTTAAAGGAAAAGGAGGTATGACACGATTGAATAAGTGGGTCAAAACGATACTTTTTCTACTAGGCTCCGTCTTTCTTACACGATTCATCCCATTCTCGTCCTTGTTCCGTAATCTGGATACGATGATTCACGAATTCGGTCATGCATTGATGACGCTGTTATTGTCCGGTAAAGTGCTGCGAATTGAATTGTACGCTGATCACAGCGGTGTAACGTATTCGTCCATGCTGACGCCAGGCAGATCAATTCTGGTTTCTCTGGCGGGATATATCAGTGCATCACTGTTTGCCTGGCTGTTGTTCTACTTATACCGCAAAGGCTTGCATATGTGGGGACTGGGGATCATGACAGCTGTAGCTCTGGTGTCACTCCTGTTATATGTAAGAGGGGAGTTCGGCATGTTATGGCTGACCGGGTTCATCGTTCTGAACGTTGTCATTATGATTTTTGGCGCCAAGATCGTGAAGTTCTATTATCTGTTACTGGCGTTTCTTACGTTAGAAGAATCTGTTGTTAGTGCTGTATACGTTGGATTGATGTCCTGGACCCAGCCTTCACGGGCAGGGGATGCAGCGAATCTCGCTCAGCAGACATTCCTTCCCGCGCTGTTCTGGGGCACGCTGTTTGCTTTGTTTGCACTGTGGTGTGCGAACAGAGCACTCACTCTCTTTTTCCGCAAAGAAGGCACTTCGCGTGCACCAAGAGCTCGCCGAGTAAGAAGAGCGTAACAGCTAGAACGCTAAAAGGCACTTCCTTTTTCGACAAAGGAGGTGCTTTTTGATGCGGCCAATCAATCCCCCAAGTTGTCCCATAACACGTAGAAGTAATAGATTTCCTCCATAATCGCCTTGTCATCCTCTGCCGCAACGCCGCCCTTAATTCGGGCGAGAGTACCCAAAATATCGTATATCGTCTCACGTTCGACACTGAATTGAATTCGGTCTACGATTCGTTCCCAAGCCTGCATCGCATAATCAATCTGTGACTTGGCTGCCGTCCACTGTTTGCCCTCCACGTGCTTTTCCAGCGTTTGCACCGATTCGAGCAAGCGATCTTCCGTACCAAAGGGCTTTTTGAGAAACGATCCGCTGGCCATGATCGCTACGAATAACAAGATCAAAAAGATCGGAAGTACATATAGCAACCAGAAACGTGTTTTCATTCAACCACCTCCCGCTATGTGAACATTTAGAATGGTCCTTCATAGTCACCCATATCTGTTTTTTCTTTAAAATGATCATCGAATAGATCAATGTACAATTTGTCATTGGGTAGAATGGCAGCAAATGCAATATCCTGAATCGTCACTTTCTGCTTCTTTAGTTGTTCGGTAAGCCACTGGATATCTTTATTTCTCTCAGACAGGTTCTGTTTGATCAGAACACCATCAATGATCAGTTCGGTCATCAGCTTGCTTTTCGGGGGATGCATATGCATATCTTTAGCCGTAAGAGGTTGATTCTCAGGTTTTAACACTACGGAGAGACTGCCATCGGGTTCCATGATTGCATAGTCAAGTGTAGTGATATCAAATACATCCTTTTGCCGTAACATTACGGTCAGTTCGTCGAATTTCACACGCATTTTATGCAGATTCTGTTCCAAAATTTTGCCGTTCTGAATGACCAGAGTAGGATCGGAATCCATCAGTTTGGAGAGGGTTCGATTTTTCATCGTCATGAACTGAAAGATGATTGTAATGACTGTGAAAATGGTCAAGGCGACAAAATGAATCCATGCTTTAGAGGATAACTCCGTCGCAAATGTTCCTGCGATGGAACCGATGGTGATCCCGTTAATGTAATCAAAATACGTCAAGTTACCCATCTGTTGTTTGCCCAGTACCCTTGTATAGATGATCAAGGTTATAAAGGCGATAATCGACCGAACGGTGACAACCCATGTTTCTTCCATCATTTATGGTTCACCTTCCTTTATTTCACTTTGCATAGTTACTATAACAAGCTTTTCCTACGCTGGATGTTCTTATGCTTGAACGCAAAAAACCGAAACCTGGGTAAGTATCCCAGGCTTCGGTCTATATAAATTCTCTATATTAGTTGAACTGATTCATTTACACGTTAATCGTTATACACCAGAATAGGCCATAAATCCGCCATCTACCGGAATGACTGTGCCAGTGACAAAGCCGGATTGTCTTTCATCCGCAAGCCACATCAATGTGCCAAGCAGGTCTTCCGGTTTGCCAAAGCGGCGCATGGGTGTATGAGCAATAATTTTACTTGAACGCTCCGTAGGTGAGCCGTCTGGTTGCAGTAATAAGTTACGGTTTTGCTCAGTCAGGAAGAACCCGGGTGCAATGGCATTGACACGAATACCGGATTCAGCCAGATGCACCGCGAGCCACTGCGTGAAGTTGTTAATGGCTGCCTTCGCAGCGCTGTACGCTGGAACTTTGGTCATGGGCGATGGGGCGCTCATGGAAGAAATATTGATGACAGTCGCCGGAACATCACGTTCAATCATATGTTTTGCAAAGATCTGAGTAGGAATGAGGGAACCGACAAAATTCAGATCCATCACTTGACGAAATCCCTCTACACTTACATCGAAAAATGTAGTGACATCGCTCTTTTCCAGATCTTCCAATCTGAAAATTTCATTTGTGGTGTTGGCACTGGCGTTATTGCCACCTGCGCCATTGATCAGAATATCACATGGTCCGAGCTGTTCCAGCACCGCATCTGCCGCTGCTTGCACACTATCAGCCTGGGTTACGTCACAGGCAATAGCAATCGCTCTGCCACCTGCAGCTTCAATCGCAGCTACAACTTCCTGCCCCTTGGACACGGTACGATTCAGGATGGCTACACTTGCGCCGTGCCGAGCGAGTTCTTCCGCCATGGAGCGGCACAGTACTCCAGCACCTCCGGTGATTACAGCTGTTCTGCCATTGAGACGAGATGAGCGTTCATATTGGTGTTCACTCATGCTTTTGCCCTCCTTTGCAGGGAATCCCAGACGCCCCAGAGATACATGATCCCCAAAGCTCGGTCATAGAGTCCATAACCAGGTCGGCACTGTTCTCCCCAGAGATGACGACCGTGGTCGGGTCTTGCATACCCTTCATAACCGATATCGTGATAAGCCTCAACTACCCCTGCAATATCAACGCTGCCATCCTGACTGCGATGTGAGGTCTCGATAAAGTCGCCGTTTTCGTAGATTTTGACATTACGAATGTGGGCAAATGGAATCCGATCCTTGAACTCGTGTATCATCCCGATAATGTCATTATCAGCATTTGCTCCCAAAGAGCCACTGCATAGTGTCACGCTGTTGTAAGGGCTATCATAAAGATTCAAATATTTCCGAACATTCTCCTGACTTGTAATAATCTTTGGTAATCCAAAGATTGGCCATGGTGGGTCATCCGGATGGATGGCCATTCGAATCCCCAGTCGTTCGGCTGTAGGCATAATCTTTTGCAGGAAATAACGTGCGTGCTCCCACATATGATCCTCGGTTACATCCTTGTAGGCTTCGAACAGACCTGTTAAATACTGCAATCGTTCCGGTTCCCAACCTGGCATGGTGAGTGCGGAGTTTTCCGTAATGCGTCGAACGAGTTCTAGAGGTTCTATATCTGCGAGTTTACTGTGCTCATAGAAGAGGGCCGTTGAGCCATCCTCCATTTCCTTGTGCATATCCGTGCGAAGCCAGTCGAAGATCGGCATAAAGTTGTAACAGATGACCTTCACATCAACTTGAGCCAGTTTCTCCATCGTTTTAATATAATTTGCGATATATTTATCCCTTGATGGCAGGCCTAACTTGATATCCTCATGGATGTTCACACTCTCAACGACATCCAGATGTAACCCGGCCTTGTCCGCTGCTGTCTTGACAGCGAGTATTTTGTCCATCGGCCATTCCTCGCCAGCAGGGACATCGTGCAGTGCCCACACAATACCTTCAACACCCGGAATCTGCCGGATATGATCCAGCGTTACCGTATCATTGCCTTCGCCGAACCAGCGAAAAACCATTCTCATCACGTTCACCTCATCATGAATAGTAGGAAGAAAAATTCAGTCATTGAAAATAGGACGGATATGTATCCTGCAGGACAGCCAAATCGGTGACAGTTAAATGCAAATGTTCCTGCATCAGTCGCTCTGCTGTGTCGGCATCATGCTGCTGAATGGCCTTGACCATAGACCGGTGCTGTTCAATCAGGTGATCCCACTGGTGGTCCGAGGACAGGCGTAACATGCGACTTCGATTCAAATGTACATTCATCTGCTGGATAACAGTCCAGGTGTTTCTTTTGTTGCAGCCTGCAAAAAGAGTGCTATGGAATTCCTCATCCAATTGAAACATTCGTTCATCATCCGGTTTGACCCTGCATTCCTGTTGCCACGCAAGGTTCTGTTCAAGAGCTACCATCTGTTCGTTCGGAAAGTTCTCGCAGGCGAGCCTGATTACGGCTCGTTCGAGCTGTTCACGCATGAACCGAGCTTCCTCAACGAGGTCGACCTGAATCAGAGAGACGTATGTGCCACGCTGTGGGTACACTTCCAGCAGACCTTCCTGAGCAAGCCTTACAAAACTTTCTCGAACAGGTGTCCGGCTTACCTGGAACTCCAGCGAAATTTCCTTCTCAGAAATAGCTGTTCCCGGAGGCATTTTCAAACTCAAAATGAGTTGTTTCAGCGTGAAGTAAACGACATCTCGCGTTGAGTAAGATTGCTTATTATTCATGGAAGACATATTGCTCGCAACAGGCAACAAACCGGCTTTGGATGATAACTTTGGGGTATATTCCACAACTTCAACTCCTTCAATGCCATACTACCATACTTGTATGGTAGTATGGAAGCGCTTTAACAACATTATATTAAATTTAGCTGATGGTTCACTTGCAGTTCAAGTGAATAAAGAGTACAATTCAGTCGTTAGGTTCGAATGTTTAAACTAACAAACATCAAACTGAGAAATATACGTAGAAGAAATAATGAAGAAGAAATAGTATAGAGGTGCAACCATGGGACAAAAAGCAATTAGCGTTTTTCAAACCTGTATTCCGTTATTTCAGGTGTTAAGTGACAACCATCGTCAATCCATTTTGCTGACACTTACCGAGAAGGGCAGAATGACGGTGAATGAAATTACTGAACAATCCAGCCTATCCCGGCCAGCCATATCTCATCATCTCAAGCTGTTGTTAGAGAAGGGACTTATATCTGTGGAACAGAAAGGCACACAGCGCTATTATTCGGCTTCATTGAATGCATCGGTGGAACTGTTGAAGGAACTGGTAGCTGCTCTGGAAGAAGAGTGTCTGTAGATTAATAGTAATAAAACATGCTTTTGCATGTGCCTTATAGGTTCGTAAGTTTAAACGCTTGATCAATAATAAATAGAGGGGTGTGTATATATGACAACGACTATACAGGAAGTAACCAGTCAGGAAGTTGAACAGATCTTGGAGCAGCAACGACAGTTCTTTCGTTCCGGGGCCACACGATCTGCAGAAGCTCGAATTGCACGTCTGACCCAACTCAAGCAGGCCATCCAAAAGTACGAATCCAGACTGACAGGAGCTCTCTATCAGGATTTGGGCAAAAGTGAGTTCGAATCCTACACAACCGAGATCGGATTCATGATGGATAGCATCACACACACCATTCGTAAAGTGAATAAATGGGTGAAACCCGTTAAAGTGAAAACGCAAATGGCGCTCCTGGGTTCGAAAAGTTATATCATACCAGAACCCTACGGGGCGGTTCTGATAATCGGACCGTTTAATTATCCTTTTCAACTCTTAATCGAACCATTGGTAGGTGCTATTGCAGCAGGTAACACAGCGGTGCTCAAAGCGTCAGAGAATACACCTGCGGTGTCCGCTGTTGTACGTGAAATGATTGCGAGCGTGTTCGAACCGGCATACGTACAAGTGCTCGATGGTGCAAAAGATACAACGACAGCACTGATTAACGCGCCATTCGACTATATCTTTTTTACAGGCAGTGTGCCGGTAGGCAAAATTGTGATGGAGGCAGCTGCCAAAAATCTCGTTCCCGTTACGTTAGAACTGGGAGGCAAAAGTCCTGTTATCGTTGATGAACAGGCGGATATCAAAGTAGCAGCTGAGCGCATTATTTGGGGCAAACTGCTCAATACGGGACAGACCTGTATCGCACCCGATTATTTACTTGTGCATGAGCGTGTGAAGGAACCGTTAATTACAGAGATGAAAGCAGCGATCTTGTCTTTCTTTGACTCGGATATCCAGCACAACAAGGACTATGGGCGAATCGTGAACAAGGGACATTTTAAACGTCTGACGACTCTGATCGAAAGAGATCAGGCCAAAGTGATATATGGAGGAGCTTCGGATGAGGAAGATCGCTTTATTGAACCTACGCTGATTGATGCGGAATCCTGGGATGCAGCGACGATGGAAGATGAGATTTTTGGACCGATTCTGCCGATCATTAGCTATCGTAACCTGGATGAAGCCATTGTAGAAATCATAAAGCGGCCGAAACCACTCGCCTTGTATCTGTTTACTTCCGACACCCGGGTTCAGGACAAAGTGCTGCGCGAAGTTTCTTTTGGGGGCGGCTGCATTAACGATACCATCACGCACGTAGCGAATCCGCGTCTGCCATTTGGCGGTGTTGGTCATTCTGGTGTTGGCTCGTATCACGGGCAGTACAGCTTCGAAACCTTCTCTCATCTCAAAAGTGTACTGAAAAAAAGCACCAAATTGAATCTGCCGATTCTGTATCCACCGTATGATAACAAGCTGAAGCTGATTAAGCGTCTGTTGAAATAACACTTCATATAAATATAGAGAACATCTTGAATCGAATCATGCAAAGAGTTGAATCAAGCCCAACAGCCTGCTACTGGACCTTATTCCAGAGCAGGCTTTTCCTGTCGGTAACGGGATGGTGACATGCCGGACCAGCGCTTGAATTGACGACTGAAATGGGCGATATCCTTATAACCAAGCATGACGGCAATATTCTGAACGGACAGCTTCGGATTGCCCAGTAGAAGCTTTGCTTCATGCAAAACCAACTGGGACAATACAGCACGTGGAGACTGACCGAACACCTGCTTGAACACACGATTACAGTGAGAAGAACTGATACCCAGCTCTGCTGCGACATCATCAATGCCATAGTGACCGTTTGACTCGTGTCCCTGTTTGAATTGCTGACTCATCAGGCCTTGCAATCGATTACGAATCTGGTGGGCGAGTTCGATCTTCTCGTGTCCGTCGGTAAACCATTGCGCTGCCTCTTGCGAGACCGCCTCCCACAGATGGCCAAATAGTTCAAATACCGCAGATTGCAGCTGCATACGCTGTACCATCGTATTTGCAGTTTCATCATCCGCAGATGACATCAATTTGCGCAAAACAGGCTCGATCTGCTGCGTAACCGGACTATCTGCACTGAATCGTACTTGTTTGATGCGCGCCAGCAACGATAGGAACAACTGATCATCAATGTCAAAATGCATGCAAAAATACGTGAATCCCTTGCCGTTATGGCTCTGGCTGGAATGAATGCTTCCCGGAGGAATCAGGAGCAGTTCGCCCGCCTTTTGAATGTATAGGGTGCCATTCACCATCATGCGTTGCTCGCCTTCCGTGACATAATTCAATTCATATTGAGGGTGCTCATGCGCCGGGTAATCCCAGTCCATACCCACACTTCGTAAATGAATGGCGAACAGATTGACCGTTGTTTGCACATCTGGATAAAAAACTTCATGGACACTTTCTCCCAAAGTAGGAGGCAAATACGTTGAAGACATGGAAGATCCCCCTTTATAGAGGTTGTTCAAAAAATGCGATTTTGAACATGCACTTATATCAAATGGAATGGTTTTGTGTAACCGCTTTAATCCATTATAGTCTATCAGCTTGATTTGGGTAAATATCCGATTGATTTGATCATGGTCTGAGGTGGAACCACGTGTTAGGATGGGGCTAATGAAAACGCATGCAAACCATTCTGAGAGGGGTTATGATTCATGAATACATCCAAATCCATCTTTTATAATGCACATCACGCGCCGATTGGTGCTTTTGCGAGTTTTACACTGGGTTACAAAGGAGCCAAAGGCGGGCTGGGTCTTGAACTCGGCAAGCCGGCAGACCAGAATGTATATATTGGATTACAATCTCGCGATGGCGACCATTATCAGGCACTTCCTTTTTATGAAGCTTCCGAGGATGAGAGCAGCCGCTATGATGTAGAGAAGTTGGAGAATGGGGACCCGGCGTCGACAAACACGACCCAAGTTCCACAACCTCTTATTACGGCTTTTCGCGATGAAGAGATTACCCGTGAATTTACCTCAGGTACGGATACGTGGACTGCTGGAGATCTGACGTTCCGTATCTACTCGCCTGTACGTCCGGTGCCTGATCCAACGAATGGGGATCGTGAAGAATTAATGGATGCGCTCGTACCTGCCGTATTGGTTGAGATGACGATTGACAATACGGCAGGTCAACAACCCCGCAAAGCCTACTTTGGCTATCAGGGCAATGATCCGTACTCTGCGATGCGTCTGATTGGTGGACCTGAAGGTGGCTCCATCACAGGTGTGGGACAAGGTCGACTTACAGCGATTATGTCAGCAGATGACGGACTTTGGCCCGCACGCGGATTTACGCTGGAGAAACTGTTGCAGGAGAAACATCGGGAGAATCTGGCATTTGGACTTGGCTCAACCGCTGCACTACTGATGGAGGTGCCGGATGGAGAGAAACGTACGTTTCAATTCGCAGTATGTTTCTATCGCGGGGGTATTGTGACGACTGGAATGGA
Organism: Paenibacillus sp. FSL L8-0435; assembly: GCF_037965655.1. NCBI lineage: Bacteria > Bacillati > Bacillota > Bacilli > Caryophanales > Paenibacillaceae > Paenibacillus > Paenibacillus sp. FSL L8-0435. The sequence goes on along the minus strand of NZ_CP150185.1, from coordinate 3,844,041 downwards.
CACAACGTATTGGTATACGCGGTACTTCTCCGATATTCAGGCAGCAGGAGAGTATGCACTACAACGTTTCAGTGAGTTGACCGCATCCTGTGGAGAGGTTAAACAGCGCCTTGGGTCGGCTGCTTTGAGCGAAGATCAATCATTCATGCTTTCTCATTCCATTCACAGCTATTATGCCAGTACTCAATTGCTGGATGCCGATGGTGAGCCACTCTGGGTGGTGAACGAAGGGGAGTATCGGATGATGAACACACTTGATCTGACGGCTGATCAGTTGTACTTCGAGCTTGCCTTGAATCCATGGACGGTGCGTAATGAGCTGGAGTGGTTTGTGAAACGTTACAGTTATACCGATCAGGTTCGTTTCCCGGGGGAAGAGAAGTTATATCCGGGCGGAATCACCTTTACCCATGATATTGGTGTTGCCAATGTGTTCTCACGCCCTGGACACTCGGCATATGAGCTGGTTGGCATTGACGACTGCTTCTCACAGATGAGCCACGAGGAACTGGTGAACTGGCTCTGCTGCGCGACAGTATACATTGAACAGACACAGGATCAAGCTTTTGTGAAAAACATGTTGCCTGTTATCCAGAATTGCTTCGAAAGCATGCTTAATCGTGACCATCCCGACGCTGAGCAGCGTAACGGTTTGATGGGTCTCGATAGCAGCCGTACCCAAGGTGGAGCGGAGATTACAACCTACGACAGCCTGGATGTGTCACTTGGACAGTCTCGCAATAATATCTATCTGGCGGGTAAATGTTGGGCGGTCTATGTCGCATTGGAGAAGCTGTTCGCAACTGAGAAGTTGGCTGATCTGTCCCATCAAGCAGGGCTTCAAGCGGATCGCTGCGCTGCCAGTATTGCTGCACAGTTGACAGATGGCGGCTTCATTCCTGCTGTTATTGCAGAAAATAATGATTCTCGAATCATTCCGGCGATTGAAGGTCTGGTGTTCCCATACTTTACAGGCTGTGAAGCAGCACTGGATGTCAATGGTCGTTTTGGACCTTATCTGAAAGCACTCCAAACTCATCTGGAGACGGTTCTTGTACCGGGAACATGTCTGTTCGAAGATGGAGGCTGGAAACTGTCCTCAACAAGCAATAACTCGTGGCTGAGCAAAATCTATTTGTCCCAGTTTATCGCTAGAGAGCTGCTGGGTGTGGAATGGAATGAGACAGGCAAGGCAGCAGACGCGGCTCATGTCAACTGGCTGCTGCATCCGGAGGAATCCTACTGGTGCTGGAGTGACCAGATCCTGTCTGGTGTGGCGGTTGGCAGCAAGTACTATCCGCGTGGTGTAACGTCGATTCTATGGCTACTCGAAGGAAAAGGGAATCACCTTGGGCAGATCTATGCCAGCAAGGAGGCGGTACAATGAGCCAATCCGTCATTCAATCTGCTTTGTCGGGTCCACAGTACGATGCGTGGCTGGGGTATCACTCTGAATTGCCAAGAGCGAATGAGTTTAACCAAAAGACGGCTCCTGCATGGAGCAAACTGATACTGGCGGAAGAGAACCATGGAGTGATCACAACAGCTCTGACCGAACTTTCACGGGGACTGGAGAGGTTATATGGCGTGAAACCGTCGGTCAGCCATCTGTCGGATGCTCAGGAAAGTGAACGGGACAATCATGCCTCCGCTCCCGCAATACAAATCGGCACTTGGACAGGGAGCGATTCCGTGGCTGGGTCGTTCAGTGAGACAGAGCGTTCAACTGTTCAAGGGGAAGGGTACATCATTCGTGAGAACGAGACAGAAGGTGTGCTGGTCATTGGATCAGAGACCCCCCAAGGCGTACTGTATGGTGCATTCCATCTGCTTCGTGAGCTGACAATGGATCAAGGAAGAGCCCATGAGGCGGATGGCGCTGTGAATAAGTGGAGCTTCATTAGAGAGCAGCCAACCAATGCGCTACGGATGATTAATCAGTGGGATAACGTGGACGGCAGCATTGAGCGTGGTTACGCAGGAGAATCCATTTTCTATGATAACGGGGAATTCACGCTGGACTTGGGACGCATCCGGGATTACGCACGTTTGCTCGCTTCCACGGGAATCAATGCCATATCGATCAACAACGTCAATGTACACCGCCGTGAGAGTCTGTTTCTGACGGAACGTTATCTTAGTGATGTGGCGAAGGTTGCCGCTGAATTCAGAGCGTATGGCATTCGATTGTTCCTAAGCGCCAACTACGCGAGTCCAATTGAGATTGGTGGATTGCGTACGGCTGATCCGCTGGATGCGCAGGTACGGGAATGGTGGAACATTCAAACGGCCAAGGTGTACGCAGCGATTCCGGATTTTGGTGGTTACCTGATCAAGGCAGACTCCGAGAATCGTCCGGGACCGTTCACGTATAACCGTGATCATGCCGATGGTGCGAACATGTTGGCTGAAGCCCTTCGGCCATTCGGTGGATTGGTCATCTGGCGTTGCTTTGTCTATAACTGCAAGCAGGACTGGCGGGATCGTTCCACAGACCGTGCGCGGGCAGCCTATGACCACTTTACGCCGCTGGACGGGCGTTTTGCCGAAAATGTCATTTTGCAGATCAAAAACGGGCCGATGGACTTTCAGGTGAGAGAGGCGGTATCCCCGTTGTTCGGCGCCATGGAAAATACAAATCAGGTGATTGAATTTCAGATTACACAGGAGTATACCGGGCAACAACGTCATCTCTGTTATCTGGTTCCCCAGTGGAAAGAAGTATTGGACTTTGACACATATGCCAAAGGTGAAGGTTCAGAGATCAAGCGAATTGCGGACGGTTCTCTGTATAAACGACCATACAGTGGCTTCGCTGCAGTATCCAATATTGGTGCAGGTGCCTGTTGGACAGGACATCCACTCGCGCAGGCGAATCTATATGGATATGGAAGACTTGCGTGGAACCCGGAGCTGTCCGCGGAAGAAATTGCTGATGAGTGGGTGAGACTCACATTTGGACATGAAGAAGAAGTTGTGCGGCAGGTTACCGGCATGCTTTTGACTTCACTAGATATCTATGAGAATTATACGGCGCCTCTCGGCGTGGGTTGGATGGTTAATCCGGAACATCATTACGGACCGAATGTAGATGGATACGAGTATTCCAAATGGGGAACGTATCACTTTGCCGATTGTCATGGCATTGGTGTAGATCGAACCGTGAAGAGCGGTACAGGATACACTTCACAGTATCACCCTGAGAATGCTGATCGTTATGAGTCCGTAGAGACCTGTCCGGATGAGCTGATCTTATTTTTCCATCATGTGCCGTACACCCATGTTCTGCATTCGGGTAAAACGGTCATTCAGCATATTTATGATACACACTTTGAAGGTGTTGCGCAGGCGGAGGCGTTAGCCGAGACATGGAGAGGGTTAGAGGGCAAAATCGACCCGGTTATTTTCAGTAAAGTTGCTTCATTACAGGACAACCAGGCCGAACATGCCAAGGAATGGCGGGACATGATCAATACGTACTTCTATCGCAAGAGCGGCATGGCGGATGAACAGGGTCGAACTATCTATTGATTGGTGATATGAAGAAAGAAGATACCTTGTTTTCTTTGATGTACAATAGACAGCATGGACATACATGAGGAGGAGAACCGTATGGGACAACATCAACTGCCCGAGAACATGAAGGCCGCTGTCATGACAGAGCCAGGACACATTATTATTGAGGAACAACCCGTCCCGCAACCGGCAGCGGATGAGGTGTTAATCCAGGTGATGGCTGTCGGGGTATGTGGCTCGGATGTGCATTATTTTGAACATGGACGCATTGGCAGATTTGTGGTGGAGAAACCGATCATTCTGGGTCATGAGTGTGCGGGGTTCATTGCTGCTGTTGGCTCGAACGTATCACGTCTAAAAACAGGGGATCGAGTTGCTATTGAGCCTGGAGTGACTTGCGGACGTTGCACGGCATGTAAGGAAGGTCGCTATAACCTGTGTCCGGATGTACAATTTCTGGCGACCCCTCCGGTGGATGGGGCATTTGTACAATACATGGTGATTCGTGAGGATATGGTATTCCCGATCCCGGATCATCTGTCTTATGAGGAAGCAGCTATGAACGAGCCATTCTCTGTTGGTATTCACGCTGCAAGCCGCAGCAAACTGGCTCCGGGTACAACCCTGGCGATTATGGGCATGGGTCCCGTTGGACTCATGGCCGTGGCTGCTGCCAAATCTTTCGGTGTAGAGAAGATCATAGTAACGGATCTGGAGGAAGTTAGGCTGGAAGCAGCTCGCCGCATGGGTGCTACACATACCATTAATGTGCGGAATGAAGATGCGCTGGCTGTGATTCGCGAGTTAACAGGTGGCGTGGGTGTTGATACCGCATGGGAAACAGCGGGGAATCCAAAGGCGCTACAATCTGCTCTGTATTCACTTCGACGTGGAGGCAAACTTGCGATTGTGGGCCTGCCTGCACAGGACGAGATCGCACTCAATGTTCCCTTTATTGCGGACAATGAAGTTGATATCTATGGCATATTCCGTTATGCCAATACGTATCCGGCAGGAATTGAATTTCTGAGCTCCGGCCAGCATGACGTGATGTCCCTGATTACAGATCGTTATTCACTGGAAGAGACACAGCAAGCGATGGAGCGCGCATTACACAATAAAAGCGGCAGTCTGAAGGTCATGGTATATCCGAACGGTATGTAAGAACAACCTGGAAGAGCCCTGTGGTATAGGGCTCTTTTTTTGTTTTTTTTGCAAAAAATATGGGTCAAGCTCCCATAACATGGTATAATTCATGAAGATTTTAATATATAAATGGATACACACCATATTGGTGAATAAGTACTTAGCGAAAGGAACTGAAGGTTGTGAGAGTACATGAATTTATGATACACGCTGATTTTCATCGGGATGATCTGATGTCGGTATCTTCTCAAGCGTCGTGTTTTTCCTCGGATATTATTTTGTCGTATATGGAGTCTGAGCATGAGCATCGTGTAGATGTCAAAAGCCTGCTTGGAATGGCGTTACTACCCATTCGATATGGTAGTGTTGTCAGATTACAGACAAGGGGCAGGGATGAACTTGAGGCTTTGGAGTACATGTTGAATGTACTGGAGAAAGGGACGGCGTGACACCTGATTAGGTGCAAAATCACAGATATCATATTTTTTTTAGCTATTCCTCAAAACCTGCTGGTACTTTGTCCAAAAAAAGAGTATAATAAAATGTAGTTTGATTCTAAAGAAGTACCCATATTAAAGGAGTGTAAATAGATTATGCCAAAAGTTGACATCCATCCAAAGACACAACTCGTAATTTTTTACGATGCAAGTGCTGATTTCAAATTCCTGAGTTCTTCCACGAAGTTCTCTAACGAAACTATGGAATGGGAAGACGGTAACTCTTACCCAGTAATCCGTGTGGACACTAGTTCCGCATCCCACCCGTTCTTCACTGGTAAACAAAGAAACGTGGATATCGGTGGCCGTGTTGATAAATTTAACCGTAAATACAACATCACCAAATAAGTTTGTCCATACATTACAAAAAAACCTCGGGATTTGTCCTGAGGTTTTTTTGTGTACATTAAAAATTAATTCAACCAATTATTGCGCTTACAACACATTCGGATGTACACTAGGAAACAGAGCACGAACATATTGGAGGAGGAAATAGAGATGAGCAGCATCACACATATGGTAACGTTTACACTTTACGCGGGTAAAGATACACCGGAGGCCGAAGCCTTTTTGAAGGAAAGTTCGGATGCACTGGCTGTCCTTCCTGGCGTAGAGCAGTTTCAGGTTCTGAGACAGGTAAGTGAGAAGAATGAGTTTGACTACAGCTTCTCGATGGTCTTTGCAGATCAGGCTGCGTATGATGCCTATAACAATCACCCGGTTCACCGTCAATATGTAGAAGAGCGTTGGGAAAAGGAAGTCAGCCGCTTCCAGGAAATTGATCTTATTCAACATCATAATTAATAGTCTCCTCATATAGGAAAAAGTTGAACTACCATATACAGCATTGAACAATGCTGTATATCTCTCTGAATGATGCGTAATTGTGAGAGATAATAAACATATTTACGAAATCGTTTTCGGAAAATTAATTCAAGGAGGTTTTCGCTGTTATGCAATTGGATCTCTCAGGAAAAACGGCTCTGGTTACAGGAGCAACCGGACAATTGGGGAGAGTCATCGCCCGCACGTTGGCAGCCTGTGGCGCCAATCTGGCTCTACATTACATAAATAATGATACCAAGGCTCGGGAGCTTCAAGGTGAGATTGAAGCACTCGGTCGTAAGGCTGTAATTGTACAGGGGGATATTACAAAGCAGGATACGGCATTGCGGATGTGTGATGAAATTCAGCCTGTCCTCGGCGGAGTGGATATTGTTGTTGCCAATGCGGTCATTCAATATGAATGGACAACGGTGTTGGAACAGTCTCCTGAAGATTACTTGAGCCAGTTCGAATCCTGTGTCATGCAGAGTGTCTATCTTGCCAAAGCTTTCATTCCACATATGCAAGATATCAGAGCTGGTCGGTTCATTGGTATTAATACGGAATGTGCAATGCAAAATTTCGCTCACCAATCGGCCTACACCGCTGGTAAGCGTGGAATGGACGGTGTATATCGCGTACTTGCCAAGGAGGTTGGCGAGTATCAGATTACCGTAAACCAGGTTGCACCTGGATGGACAATTAGTGAACGTGATCGTTCCAGTGAGCCTGGACATGATGAGGCATATACGCGTACTGTGCCGCTGAAGCGCAGGGGTGAAGATCAGGAAATCGCCAATGCAGTAGCTTTTCTCGCTTCGGATTTGTCTTCATTTATCACTGGTGCCTATATCCCGGTAAGTGGTGGCAATGTGATGCCTGCTATCTAGTGTCTGATTTGGATTAGGAGTTCACATGAAAATGAATAAACTGAGTGTAACCGTAATCCGTTTGTCATTCGACAAGCGGATTTTTTGCATTTTGCTAACGATGAAATAACGGTTCAAGGGGCGGTTTTTGTTTCATATATCCAGATATACATATGAGTTGGTTCGGTTTTCGGAAGATTGGGGTATAAGAATAGGTATATTATCCGAGTGGAAACATAATCAAAATGAGCAATTAAAGGAGACCCATCACTTATGAAAAAAACAGTCGCGGACGTTCTGGTTGAATCCTTATTGAACGCTGGCATCAAACGCATATATGGCATTGTTGGAGACTCCTTGAATGCGGTACTCGACTCCATTCGTCGTTCGGGCAAGATCGAATGGATTCATGTACGTCATGAAGAAGTAGCTGCATTTGCTGCTGGGGCGGACGCTCAGGTCAGTGGAAGTATCGCTGTCTGCGCAGGTAGCAGTGGTCCTGGTAATATGCATCTGATTAATGGTCTGTACGACTGTCACCGCAATCGTGTTCCTGTACTCGCTATCGCTGCACATATCCCAAGTGACGAGATTGGCAGTGAATATTTTCAGGCGACTCATCCGGAGTATCTGTTCCAGGAATGTAGCGATTATTGTGAAGTCATTACAACAGCAAAACAGATGCCGCGTTCTCTGACGATGGCCATTCAGACAGCAGTTGCACGTTCAGGTGTGTCCGTCGTTGTATTGCCGGGGGATGTAGCAGGACTTGAAGCAGCCGATTTGCCTGTGCCTGAGCATGTGTATCATGCGACCAATCCCGTGGTACATCCTTCTGAGCCTGAACTCGTGAAACTGGCGGAGTATCTGAATCAAGGCAAGAAAATTACGTTATTGTGCGGTGCAGGCTGCGCGGGCGCTCGGGAACCCCTTATGCAGCTCTGTGATCGCTTGAAATCCCCGATGGTTATTGCGCTACGAGGCAAGGAATATTTGGAGTATGACAACCCCTATTCCGTGGGTCTTACGGGTCTAATTGGGTATTCATCCGGTTATCATGCCATGATGGACTGTGATGTATTATTAATGCTGGGAACGGATTTCCCATATCGTCAATTCTATCCCGAAGATGCGAAAGTCCTTCAGGTCGACATTCAATCTTCCCATTTGGGTCGGCGTACGAAGCTGGATTACGGCGTATGTGGGGATGTGAAAGCGACCATTGAAACTTTGCTTCCTTATCTGACAGAAGAACATAGTGACAAACATCTGCGTAAAAGTGTGGATCGTTATGTGAAAGTACGCAAAGATCTGGACGAGCTGGCCGTTGGAAAACCGGGTAAAAAGCCCATCCATCCGCAGTACCTGACCAAGGTCATTAGTGATGTCGCAGCTGAAAATGCCATCTTCACCTGTGATGTCGGAACTCCGACAGTATGGGCGGCCCGTTATATCGAGATGTCTCGTAATCGCAGGTTGCTTGGTTCATTCAGTCATGGTACGATGGCAAACGCTTTGCCTCAGGCCATTGGCGCTCAGGTCGCTGATCCGGGCAGACAAGTCATCTCTTTGTCGGGTGATGGTGGTATTACGATGCTGATGGGTGATCTGTTGACATTGAAACAGCATAATCTGCCGATCAAAGTTGTGGTGTTTAATAATGGAGCGCTCGGTTTTGTTGAGTTGGAGATGAAAGCTGCCGGATTCCTGGAATCTGGAACAGAGCTTGTAAATCCCAACTTTGCGATGGTTGCTCAAGCCATGGGCATGGAAGGTATTCGGGTTGAGGATCCGGATGAACTGGAAGGAGCTGTACAGCGTGCGCTTCAGCATGATGGTCCTGTGTTGATTGACGTGGTGGTGAATCGTCAGGAATTGTCCTTACCTCCGAAGATTGATATCAAACAGGCGGAAGGATTCACCTTATGGATGATGAAAGCCGTGCTCAATGGACGCGGGGACGAAATTATTGAATTGGCAAAAACTAATTTGCTGCGTTGAAGTGTTTTGATAAGCAGATATGCACCATTTGAAGTGAAGAGATACCGACTTGAAAAATATTGTATACGTAAAAGAGGAGCATGCAACAAGACGTTATAGTTGTGTGCTCCTTCAATAAAAATGCTGAAAATGTGACAGGTGATATAGTATGAATACATATTATATCATTTGTTTTTATGTCGAAAGTCTATTAGAATAGGTAAAGTCAGGAAGGTTTTATGCCATTTTTGACCTACATATTGCATCATTACATGTAAGTACGTTTCATATCGTATTCATCGATCCAATCACAAGATGACACACACACATGGAGGAGATCAACATGAGTCACGCAGGAAAAGTAGCCATTATTACTGGAGCAGGAAGTGGATTGGGCCAAGCAGCAGCACTGAAGCTGGCTGAGAAGGGTGCATCCATTGTCGTTGTGGATCTTGTCGAAGAGACAGGTCTTGAAACGGTTAAGCAGATTGAGAAGCTGGGAAGTAAAGCTATTTTTGTACAAGCAGACGTGAGTAAAGCACCTGAAGTGGAGAATTACGTAAAAAAAGCAGTCGAAGAGTTCGGACGAATCGACATGTTCTTTAATAATGCAGGTATTGCAGGTCCTGGGATCAAGCTGATTGAACATACGATTGAGCAGTTTGACCAGATCATCGATATTAACCTGAGAAGTGTATTCTACGGGTTGAAGTATGTAATTACTGAAATGCTCAAAACAGGTGGGGGTTCTATTCTGAACACGGCCTCCACAGCCGGTATTGTTGGTGTACCCACGGTTGCACCTTATGCAGCAACCAAACATGGCGTGGTGGGCTTGACCCGCACAGCTGCAATTGAATATGGCAAGGACAACATTCGTGTAAATGCGATTGCTCCAGGTACTATTGAGACACCGATGGTTGTTCAGTTCGGTAAAGACAACCCTGAAGTGTTCAAGGCAACCGTTGACAGCATTCCATCAGGACGTCTGGGCAGACCGGAAGAGATTGCGAATTTGGTTTCCTTCCTGCTTGGAGATGAAGCCCCGTATATCAATGGTGCAGTATATCCGATCGATGGTGCAGTTACTGCCCAATAAGAGTTCTGCTTATCGGTAATAGAATAGCCGTTAAAATGGTTAAAGAGAGGCTGCTGTATACATACAGTGCCTCTCTTTTTAATTTGTCTTTTATACTAGGAATTCATATTATGCAACGTTATGTGATGTATGAGTTTGTGTGCTTTTCGCAGATGCTGAACGATACGAGCCTATAACGATGATGACGGCAACAGCGACCCCGACAGCGCCAATCCAGGTAATGGATGACAATGAAACGCTGCTGACCACGATTCCGCCAATACCTGCGCCGGCAGCCATCGCCAGTTGCATCACCGAACTGTTAAGGCTTAGCATAATGCCTGAGGATTCCGGAGCCATGGTGACTAGGTTATATTGCTGAGTTGGACCCGAAGACCAGGCGGCAAAAGACCACAAAATCAGAACAAGGAAGATAGCGAGATGAGAGCTTGCCGTTATATTCAATAGGACCAGACTCACGATATGCAAAGTCATGCCTGTGATCAGCGTTCGTTTGACACCCAATCGGTCAGCACCGAATCCTCCAACTTTTGAACCGATCAGGCTTGCTATGCCAAATGCGAGTAAAGCTGAACTGAGTAGTGCTTCGCTCATTCCTGAAACGGATACAAGGTAAGGTGAAATATACGTGTAAGCAATGGAATACCCACCTAACCAGAAAAAGGTCACCAGCAGTGCCAATACAATTCGTGGCTGTTTGAGCAAAGACAGTTGTTTCTTCAGTGGAACAGGCGCTTCTGCTTTGGAAGGCGGAATGGCGGCCGCGATCACCAGCATGGCGAGAATGCCAAGAACGGCGATACCTGCGAAAACAAGCTTCCAATCCCAAGATGCTGCCACAAGCCTTCCGAGCGGAACGCCAACGATCAAAGAAGCCGTAAATCCAGTGATTACTGTGGCGATTGCACTAGCTTGTTTGCCCTCTGCCGCTATTTGGGAAGCAACCGTTAATGCCGTGACAACAACAACGCCCGCGCCCAAAGCCATCAATACTCGTGCTGCGACGAACAGTCCATAACCCGGCAACAGGTAGGCAAGAACATTAGCCACAACGAATAGACCAAGGAAGTACAGCAACAGCTTGCGACGGTCCCAGCGCGAAGTCAGTGCAATAATGACAGGTGTACCGAGCGCATATACGAGTGAAAAAATCGTAATGAGCTGTCCGGCAGCGATTAAAGAGATATTCATCGTATGTGCAATACGATCCAAAATACCGGCAATGACATATTCGGACGTTCCCACAAGGAAACTGACCAAGGCAAGAACATAGATTTTGAGCGTAGAAGACATGGAAACATAACCTCTTTCTGATTATAATTATTATATTTTTAGAAATATAGAAATAAAGACGATAGAACAAGACATGAATGCTCTGAATGCAACCCATCTGCGCGAATGGTAATGCTACAACCTAGATAATGAATATTGTTATAAGCGTAAACGTAGGTGACCTAGTTTTACTAATAAATATTGTGCCTTGTTTCAATGTTTCTAATTATATAGAAATATAACTCAAATTTTTTTATTTATTTAGCAGATAGGGAACAAACTTTTGTGCAGTCTCCGTGTTTAGGCTGTAGTAGATATACGTACCTTTCTTCTGCGATGTAAGCAGACCACAATCGGACAGCTGTTTCAGGTGATGAGACAGAGTCGATAGGGCAACCGTAACAAGGCGGCTCTCCAGATCGGCGGGACACAGGTTGCTTTCGCCCGATAAAATCTGAATGATTTTGTAGCGTGTTTGTTCGCCCAGCGCTTTATGAATTTTGACGACTTGTTCAATCTCATTTGAGTTTGATTGCATAATGATCGGTCCTTTCGTCTTTATTTCTTATTTCTAGTAATATAGAAATACAGTAGCATATGTCGTTTGAAAAGTAAACTCTCGGACGAAGGTTCCAGACTTTCTACTGCGTCTGTGTTAACAGCAGAAAGTCTGGAGTGACTTCCCCCGAGAGTTATGTGAGTTGTATATTACTGATCCAGAGAATCAACATAGTCTTTGGCTTCCTTCAACGAAAGACCTCTGGCTTCACGCAGTCGTTTGATCGCCATAATTTTTTTCCCTTGTTGTATAAGTGTAAGCAGTTCCTGATCCAGATCCGTTTGGGCTGGTTGGCTTGTGTGGGAAGGAGATGCTTCCTTCGGCGACAAGGTGTAATTGAAGTCTGAGCGTGCGCCTGCGGTTGAACCGTTCTCCAGACGCTCCACATCTCTTTTCAATTCATTCAATTGGCGTTGCAGGCTGGTGACTCTGACCAGTAACACAAGGATCAGAAGCAGCAAAACGATCCATACCAAGGTGTTCATTTCCATGATGTCAGGTGCCTCACTTTCATTTATTCATATTTAGCCATTATTTTAGTTGAACCGGAATTTCCTTGACACCACGAACATTCATACCAGGTCTCCATTCCAGTTCATTCACATCTGCCTGAAGCTGTATATTTGGAAAACGATTCAGAAGTGTGCTGACTGCAATCTCACCTTCCAGACGAGCAAGCGGTGCACCCAGGCAGAGATGAATGCCTTTGCCAAAAGCCAGATGCGAACTCTTCTCGCGTGTGATATCAAAAATATCAGCATCCTTAAACTGCTGTTCGTCCCGGTTCGCGGAATCAAGCGCAACAATGACAAGATCACCTTTAGCGATACGTTGTCCACGGAATTCAATATCTTCCAGAGCCCAGCGGGATGTGCTGAACTCCACCGGTCCGTTGTAGCGAAGCATCTCTTCAATGGCGTTGTGAATAAGCTCGGGCTGGTTGATGAGCAGTTCGCGTTGCTCCGGATGCTCCAGCAGGGCGAGAATCCCATTTCCAATCAGATTCACGGTTGTTTCATGACCGGCAATAATTAATAAGGAGACAACGCCAAGCAGTTCTTGTTCAGTTAACTGCTGCCCGGATTCTTCCGCAATGACGAGCTGGCTGATCAGATCAGTGCCGGGATCTCGGCGAACTTTCGCAAACCAGGCCGTCAGGTAATCCGTAAACTCCCTGGCATGCTGCTCAAACAGCTCGGCGCTCTCGGCTATGGAAGCATCAATTATCGTATTGGACCAGATGCGGAATTTGTCACGATCCTCAAGAGGGACTCCCAGAATTTCACTAATGACAATGATGGGCAGCGGGAAGGCAAAGTCATCGATCAGATTCATTTTTTCCTGTGACGGGAGGTTGTCCAGCAGTTCATCAGCAATGTCCTGAATATGGCTCCGCATGTCTGCGACCAGCTTGGGTGTGAATGCTTTCTGCACAAGTCCCCGAAGACGTTTATGATCCGGCGGATCGGAGAACAACATATTATTGGAGAAGATGCTTTGATTCTGAGCGCCGTAACGTCGGACCATGTCTTTGCTGAAGCGAGGATCTTTCAGAATCTGGACTGCGTCCTCGTATCGGGTAATAATCCAGCCGAATTCGCCATGAGGAAACATGATTCTGAAAACGGGCTCATCTTTTCTTAACTTTTCATAGACAGGGTAAGGGTTATGCGTGAATTCTTTCGTGAAAAAAGCTGGCTTTGAGAACTCGTTGGCTTCATTCGGGTTCAAATGCAAAATCTCCTCTCATATTCCTGCATAATACCTGCACCCTCTATATATTCAATACACAAGCTTTTGAAACCTTGTTTTTTCTTCATACGGATGATAGAGCAGGAAAATAGAGGAAGATGGAAGAAGACATGGTAGAGAGAATCGGTTATTATGCTTGGTAAAAATGAAAATGAGGTGAACGCTGAAATGTCTTACGCACAACTTCCTTTGCATCACCACCAGATTCCGGCAAGTCGAATTGTTCTTGGGTGTATGCGGTTTGGGGGTGAATGGGATGGGCTCCCCATTACTTCAGATCTTGTGGTAGAAGGTCATCGAGCGGTAGAAGCAGCTATCGAAATAGGCATTAATCACTTTGATCTGGCGGATATTTACACACGTGGTAAGGCAGAACATGTCTTGGGGCGAGTTTTATCCGAAACTCCCGGCTTGCGTGAACAGATCATTATACAGTCGAAGTGTGGTATACGTCTTGTAGGTGATGATGAAGGACCGCAGCGTTATGACACCTCAGGTGCACATATCCTGGCGAGTGTGGACGGTATCCTGGAACGGCTCGGGATCGATTATCTGGATATTTTGCTGTTACACCGTCCTGATCCACTTGCGCATCCGCAAGAGATTGGAGAAGCACTGGCTGAGCTGCATCATTCCGGTAAAGTACGACATTTTGGTGTGTCCAACATGGGTTCTGAACAGATTCGCCTTCTTCAGCTTCATAGTAAAGTACCTCTGATTGTGAACCAGCTGGAGATGAGTCTGGACAAAATCGGATTCGTAGAAGCTGGTGTGACGGTAAATCGGCCGCAAGCCAGAGACAATATGTTTCCCTATGGCACGATGGAATATTGTCAGGCAGAGCATATTCAACTGCAGGCTTGGGGTCCACTAGCTCAGGGGCGATTTACTGGCAGGGTGGTTGAGGGACAGCGCGCAGAGATTGAGCATACGGCTCAATTGGTTGATCGAATGGCTAAGGAGCGTGGAGTTACACCTGAATCCATCGTATTGGCTTGGTTAATGAAGCATCCAGCAGGTATTCAGCCCGTGATTGGTTCAATTCGACCAGAGCGGATTCTGGCCTGCCGTGACGCGACAAAGGTTGAGCTAACCCGATATGATTGGTACGAGCTGTATTCGGCTTCGTGTGGGCGTAGAATGTAAGTAGAGACTTCTGAGAGATTGGTTAGTTTCGATTAAAATTCATAGATGTTGGGCGAAATTTGAACATATAAGAAGACACAGGCAGCTAATGGCCTGTGTTTTCTTTGTGATATTCGGCTTCATTTGGTTGAAACACATGATCGAAAGTGTAATGAATCCTGAGCTCATATGGCCTACAATGCGTATACATGGGTAATAAGCATGCTGAATCGGATCCGAAACCAATGTGTTGGCACGGCTGTAAGGATGGTTCACCTTCATACTTGCGCTAGAGGCTATGTCCATGGACTTAGGAAGAGTGCTGATAAGAAGGACGTTTCAACCATTTTTATCGTTTTACCGGGTAGTTGTTCGAGGGCTGTGATAAAATGATAGGAATAAGAACATACGATCTGTTTAATTGAGAGGAGACACCTTGACGATGGAGATGCTCAAACCACCCGCCGAGACATTATACGAGGTTGAATTACGCGCGCTGCGAGAGGAAGATCAGGGGAAACGTCCCCCGAACTGGCTGTTATCTCCTGCATATGTGCGCGATTTTATTATTGGCAGGGATAAACCTGCATTATTGAATGGAGAAGAGATCCCGATTACCCGCAAATTCTATGGCAATGACGTGTTAATTGAACGTGCAGTGGTTACTCTGGCAGGCAATCGAGGATTAATGCTCGTGGGAGAACCCGGGACAGCCAAAACTATGCTGAGCGAACTGCTGACCGCAGCAATCTCCGGTACCAGTCTGAACACGATTCAAGGTACAGCAGGCACGACGGAAGATATGATTAAGTATTCTTGGAATTACGCCATGCTACTTGATAAAGGCCCTTCGGAAGCCGCACTTGTACCATCGCCGTTATATAACGGAATGAAGAAAGGCATTCTTACCCGTTTTGAAGAGATTACACGTTGTCCGGCGGAAGCGCAGGATAGTCTGATCAGTATTCTCAGTGACAAGGTCATGAGCATTCCTGAACTGGACGGTGGTGTACTGTTTGCCCAACCAGGATTTAACGTCATTGCTACAGCCAATATTCGGGATAAAGGTGTAAATGAAATGAGCGGTGCATTGAAACGTCGATTCAATTTTGAAACGATCAAGCCCATTCATAACGTGAAGATGGAAGCCAAAATCATTGAGTGCCAGGCACGAAGCCTGTTATTACATAGTGGAATTGATATTGACATTAACTCGGATGTAGTTGAATTGCTGGCTACAACATTCATGGAATTGCGCACCGGCATTACACGGGAAGGCTACAAGCTTGACAGCCCTCAAGCATCCATGAGTACGGCGGAAGCAGTGTCTGTCTATGTCCAGAGTGCGATGACTTCCTATTATTACGAAGATAAAGCTATTGCACTGGATCGGTTGGTGCAGAACATGCTGGGCACCATTGCAAAGGAAAACGACAAGGATCTGTCCATTCTCAAAACCTACTTCTCCAAGGTCGTAAAAGAGCGTTCCAGAGAAGAGGGAATGTGGAAGGACTATTATGAGGAGAGAAAATGGATCGGTTAACAGCAGTTCTGGACCCTGATGTTGAGCAGTTACAATCCTTGTTCGAATCCCAGGTGTATAACCTGAGTAATCATACGGTCTATTATCCAATACGACACCATAGCCCTGCATGTTCATATCACTTGTTACGATTAATCGGAGAGTACAAGCCGGATATCATTCTGATCGAAGGACCAGAGAGTGGCAATCCGTTAATTCCGGTGCTGAGTGATGAGGCAACCTTACCTCCTGTCAGTCTGTACTATACCTACGAGAGTGAATTGGAGAGAGAAGCCTGCTATTATCCGATGCTTCGGTATTCGCCTGAATATGTAGCTTTGAAAGAAGCAAAACGGCTGGATATTCCGGCGAAGTTTATTGACTTGGACTATCAACACTTCTCCACTCGTGCATCCAAATCCGGCCAGACAGAACAAAAGGAGATCTCCATCCAGGACGAAACCTTGCTTGCGGGGTCTGACTTCATTAACCGGTTATGTCAAAAAACAAACTGTCGCAGTTTTGATGAATTGTGGGAAAAGGTGTTTGAGATCGGTGGCCTGGAGAAATCTACTGAGGAATTCGTGCAGGATGTATTCACGTATTGTACTTTATCCCGAATGTGTTATTCCACGGAACGTTTACAGTCTTCAGGTGATCTGGCAAGAGAATCACATATGAAACAACATATTAATCAAGCGGTGCAGGAACATGACCGTGTGCTTGTCATTACCGGTGGATTTCATACGTATGGACTGTTGATGTCAGAGAAACATGAATCCCAATTGGAACAGCCAGAAATGGATAAACAGCATGCAGAACAACGTTTGGATGGACAAGGTAAACCAGGTACGTCTCAACAAAGTGCGGTTGATCCAGATACGGTTCACCAACAAATGTACCCGATGGTCTATACCTTTGCTGAAGCGGATCGGCTCAATGGATATTCTAGCGGCATGCCTTATGTAAATTATTACGATCAGATCTGGAACCAGCTGCTTCGCAAAAAGAGTACACCGTATAATCTAACGGCTCTGGACTTGTTATCCCGGCTGATGCGCCAATTACGGGACGGACACGAGCATGTATCAACCAGTGATGCAATTGAGGCATACAGTATGATTCAAGGTCTTGCCGGGCTTCGGGGTAAAAGGGAAGGCGGCGTCTATGAGTTGATGGATGCAGCACTCTCTTCCTTTGTGAAGGGGGAGCTTACCTTGGCGACCGATAAACCGCTGCAAGAGCTGCAGCAGTTATTGACAGGAGACGTCATTGGAAGTGTGGCTCCCAATTCATTCAGTATTCCCATCGTGGAGGACTTCAAGGCGCGTTGTACAGAGTACAAACTGCAGATCCGCACAACAGGACAGCACAAGAAAGTGCTGGATCTGTATGCGAAACCGGAGCACCGTCAGATAAGTCAATTGATTCAGTGCATCACCTATCTGGTTCCGGAATTCGCGAAACGGCAATCGGGGCCGGACTGGATCGCAGAGCGTGATATGAATCTTGTTCGCGAAACCTGGGTTTATATGTACTCCTCCCGTATTGAAGCCAGATTGATAGAAAACTCTCTCTATGGCGGAACACTTGCTGGAGCGGCTACGCGCAAAATGGAAGAACAAATGCAAGAAATACCGGATCATCATAGCGGTGAACTTGCCCGACTCATGCTTCAAGCGCTACTTATGGGGCTTCAGGACACAGCGATGAAACTCTATGAACAGGTCCGCTCAGCGCTGAGAACGGACGGGAATTTTCTATCCCTATGTAATAGTTTGCATGTCTTGAACCGAATTCATCAACACCGCAGGTTGCTGGGATTATCTGACGAGCAACATCTCCCTGATCTGGTATCCGAAGCTTATAGGAACGCCGTGGACAAGTTGTTACAGCTCTCTAGAGCCAATCCGGATGAACATGAAGCCATTATTCAGGGATTGAAGCTGCTAGCTATGCTCGCGGAGTCATCGGAGGAGCATTTTCAGGATGAGACATTCCGAATATATCTGAATGAGCTTCTGTCTGATCACCAGCTTCCGGCTCAGCTGGAGGGTGTGTGTGTGGCTATTTCCTCAGGGCTCGGTGACAGGCCCAGGGATGAGATTGTTGATCGTGCGCGCGGGTATATCCATGGTACACCGGATCAGACCCGTCAAACGTCACTTTTTTTACAGGGAGTATTCACTGTAGCACGTGACGCTTTTTTGTATGAAGATCAGCTGTTGTCCGAGTTGAATTATCTGATTGAACAGCTGTCATACGAGGATTTCATCAGTATGGTACCGGAATTGCGGTTGGCATTCACCTACTTTACACCCATGGAGACAGGCTTGATTGCCGAGCGGGTGGCGAGTCTGCACCAGGTTGAGCCAGAGGAAATGTTGAGGCCTGCGGTTGATGAGCAGATGCTGATCCAGTCCAAAGCATGGGACGAAGCGCTTCGAAAGGAGTTTGCCGCATGGAAGCTAATATGAATGAAACGAATCGGAGAACGGACGAAACCGGAGAAATCAATGAAAGTTCCAATCCGGATGGAAGCAACCGAGGGGATCAACATTCTGCTGAAACCTTAAATCGATGGCGTCTGATTCTCGGTGAATCGGCGGAAGAAGGGTTGTGTAAATCAGACCAATATACTTCTGCTGAATTTCAATATACGGAAATCGATGAGATTCTGGGTTATCTGTATAACCGTGAATACGGTGAAGAACAAGGTTACCGAAAAGAGGGAGGACGCGGTGCGTCTAACCTGACTGTACCTAGATGGCTGCACAAAGTAAGGGATCTATTCCCCAAACCAACAGTAGAAATATTGGAAAAACAAGCGCTTGATCGTTATGGGCTGACAGAATTGTTAACGGACAAAAAGCTGCTTGAATCCCTTGAACCCAACATGAATCTGCTTAAGAATATTATGCAGTTCAAAGGACGGATGAAAGGTGAGGTGTTAAAGAGCGCCAAGGAGATCGTGCGAACCGTGGTTGAGGAGCTACGCAGTAAGCTGGAATCTCAGACTCGAGCCAGTATCATGGGCAAACGCAGTCGCTATACCTCGAGTTCAGTACGATCTTTGCGCAATCTGAATTTCAAGCGAACTATCACCAAGAATTTGAAGAATTACGATAAAAACAAGCGCAGATTTGTGATTGATCGTCTGTATTTCGACGGAAATATCCAGCCCCATAACAAGTGGAACATTATCATTGGTGTGGACGAGAGTGGCAGTATGCTGGATTCAGTCATCTACAGTTCGGTGATGGCTAGCATCTTCTATCGCTTGAATGCGTTGCGCACCCAATTATTCATATTTGATACGCAGGTTGTTGATCTGAGCGACAGACTGGAAGACCCCGTAGATGTGCTCATGAATGTACAGCTCGGTGGGGGGACACATATTACGAAAGCGTTGCGTTATGGCGAGACGTTAATCGATAATCCAGGCAAAACCATTTTTATTCTGGTCAGTGATCTGGAGGAAGGGTACCCGATCGCGCAAATGTACAAAGCCTGTAAAGATATCATCGATGCAGGATGCAAATTGCTGGTTCTCACCGCTCTCGATTATAACGGGGATTCAGTCTATAACAAACATGCCGCACAGACATTAACCAATATGGGGGCACATGTAGCCGCAATTACGCCTAACGAACTCGCGGATTGGATTGGCGAGATCATCACTTAAATTCAAGGAGGAATGTGTAATGCTTACCGCAGACCGCGCAGTTGAAACTTTGGTGGAGAAATTCGCAGTAACTTGTTCAAACGAGTATTCATTAAAAACAGATCGCAGTTCCGAAATTATCAATTACGTCTTGGGAATGACAGACAAGTTCCCGGATATGATGGGAAATTCGAGTCATTATGTATATCAAACGATTGATTTGCTCATGAAGCTGGCCAAAAAAGACGACGGAGATATCTTTTACCGTGCCGGGGCTATTGTGATATATCTGGAATCCAATTATTCCAAAAGAAATTCATGGAGAACGGATGCTTTTACTGTCTGTATGGGAAATGACTCCGAAGCCTACGGATTAAGCGGGAAGAGCAAAAGCGCTGATCGCATGGATGGATTGTTGTCCCGGTTGGAGAAGATCAAACAGTTTGCAGGCGAGAACGAAATTCTGACTGAATTAAAGAGTAAATTAAAGCGTGCCCAGTGGCTTTTTGATTCCAAAAAAGCGGACAGTCAAGGGGATTACCGGGATGTAATAAATGCATTAATGCTGCTGCAATTATATTCAAGACTCAGTGACACGGCTTCTCATCTTGCAGAGGTTCAATCTTCTGTTCAATCGTTACCAGTGTTGTTTCAACATGTGATGGCTAATGATGCAGATAAGTTGCGGAGCGAGCTACATACGTTGATTGAACCTGTAGTGGTCAGTAATATTCAAGGAAAACATAACGGATCTTCCCAAGAATTGAAGGATGAATTCCTCAAGGAGAAGCGTAGTCAGCTCATAGCTGAGCTGTATCCCAATACATCGTTCTCTCCAAAAGAGCAATGTTCACACACTGTATTCCATCAAACTATGGTGCTTGTGAGTGGTGCCTTGTTGTACCTGATTAACATTAGTGGAGGTAAACAACGGTTCCTTGATACAAATAGTGAGATTGGGCATGTTTTGCTTCACACAATACATCAATTACATGAGATTTATCCACTTGAAGTTCGCCGTTACTTGCTAAGTATGGACCCTAGAGCCAAGAGCCCAAATGATCTGCTTGCTGGACTTGTGCCTCTGGATGAGCCTTATCAGTTGGTTGAAATGTTGCGGGACGAACTTAATTCGTACACGGTATCCTGGAACATGTTACAATCCGTGATCGCGAATCGTCCTGAACAAGCGATTCGAGCATACGAGATTATGAAACCGCCATTCCTTAAACTTTGCATTCAGAAATTCATGGAGGATCAAGGATTGACATTGCCTAATGCGGAGGGGTCACTGGAGCAAGCGGTATTCCACGCTCTTCGGCATCCTTTGGACGGGGGACGTCAAGGACTTGCGATTGCAAGATACTTAAGTGGGGAAAACACCCTTGAGGAATATTGGGAGGACCCGAATAGTCGAGGGTTGTTTAATCAACTGAATCGGGATAAGAAGCGTGTTCACAACCTCATTAGTATTAGTTTTCTGCCCTTGGACTCGGAGGCGATGCGCAGGTTCGCAATCCTGACCACTCATCCGGATTGGACGCTGGATATTATCTCGGACATGTACAATTCATACGCGTTTAGTGGAGAGCAGCTGCTTCAACGTTACGGGCAAGACCCTGAGGTGCAACGTGAGAAATTGCTAACCAGCCTGATCTCACTTAATGGCATGACCGACTACAGATACAAATCGATGCCGCATGACGAATACCGCCGAATCATTCAGCAGAATCTGGACTATGCACTGACACAGTACAAGAAACTGCCAACAGATACACGCATTTTAATTCTGGAGATTACCTTTGAACAGCGTGATGAGTTATCGAAGAAAATATTGGCCGAAGCGATTCGTGCCGGATTGCAGGATTCTTCCAAAAAGGCCAACGGCGTGGCGTTAGCGGAATTCAACCGAATTCCTGATCAGGACTTGTATACGCTCGTATACCTCTCGGAGAAAAAAGTGGCGATCAAAGAAATGGCTCTGACCGCAATCCGCAGTTTGGAAAACAGCAAGGAGCTGTATGGTGAGCTTTTGAAAAAAGAGAAGTCCGATGAGTGGAAGAGCTTGATCCAAATTCTGCTGGATACCGCAGATCTAAGTCCAGAGTATGCCCATGCTGCACTCGCTGATCAGGCGGATGCCAAAAAGTTGTCGAGACTGAGCTGGTTGTCCTTGAAAGATCTCCCTTCACTGATACGTATTGAAGACAATCAACCTTTAGATGACCGGATTAAACAGTATGCTTTGGTCCAATCATTGGATCATACATCCGGTCCTAATGAACGGTTGAATGAATTACGAGATTATGTAAGTGAGGCATCGCTCGCTCGTTTTGCAAGTGAATTGCTTCAGGTCTGGATTCAAGAAGGTGCCCCTGCGAAAGAAAAGTGGGTGATGTATGTTTCAGCACTCTTTGGTGATATTCAGATTGTGAATATTTTGGCTCCGCAAATTAAGGAATGGACAGAAAACAGTCGTGGCGCGATTGCAGCAGATGCTGTAAAAGTGCTCGCTTATCTGAAAGATCCATCCGCTCTTATGGCGATTGACAAGATCAAACGTGGGGTGAAGAACCGTCAGGTGAAAGGTGCAGCCGAGGAAGCGTTGCAGCTTGCAGCGGATAATATGGGACTTACCTCGGAACAACTCGAAGATCGGCTGGTCACTACACTTGGTTTTGATGAAAAAGGAACCATGCAGCTGAGTTACGGAGAGCGCTCCTTCCTGGTTAAGGTCAATGGAGACTTACAGGTCGTTGTCTTAAATGAAGAAACAGGAAAATCCGTGAAGAGTCTTCCTGCTCCTGCACAGAAAGATGATCCTGAATTGGCAGCGCAGTCCAAGGCACGTTTCACACAGCTGAAAAAAGATCTCAAATCCATGGTTAACATTCAGGCGCAGCGTCTGGAAGAGTCATTGTCCAAGCAACGTCTGTGGTCTGCCGATGAGTGGAAAGCACTGTTCGTACAAAATGTAATCATGCAAAAATTTGCTGTTGGTCTGATCTGGGGAACGTATGAGGATGGCGCTCTGATCAGCACGTTCCGTTATATGGAGGATGGCACTTTCAATTCTGTGGATGAAGATGAGGTTGATCTGCCTTCGGGTGCGCAGGTGGGACTTATACACCCACTGGAACTGGATCAGGCGACACTTGAAGGTTGGACAACGCAGTTGGAGGATTACGAGATTAAGCAGCCATTCGAGCAATTAAATCGTGAGATTCACCAGCCGGAAGATGAGGATAAACCGAAGAATGAATACGATCATCTGCCCGAGTCTGATTTTTCACCAACGGCTTTCCCCAAAGCACTGGAGAAATACGGTTGGATCAAAGGACCGGCACAGGACGGCGGCTGGTATCATGAATTTTATAAAGAGTACGGAGATCTTGTTGCAGAATTGCAATTCAGTGGTACGAGCATCACGTATTACGAGGGATTGGATGACATTACCCTGGAATCCCTACATTTCTTCAAACCGAATAACAAGCAATATTATTACTATGGTGACAATAAACCCATTGCTCTAGGCAATGTTTCTGGTCGTGTGTTCAGTGAAACGATCTACGATATTCTGAGAGCAACGGGGCGTTGATGACGTGAGTGGATTCAAGGAAAAATTCCGGATTTTTTCGAAGCTGTGTACGGAGGATTATTTGATTCGGTATGCCAACAAGGGGTTGTACAAAAGGTCTTTGAAAGAGTTGGACAACGGTGTAAGTGTAACGTACACATGGAATGAATCATCGGTGAGTTGTCAGCTCAGTGACGGGACACAATGTACGCTTGAGAATACACTGGATCATTGGGAATGCTCCTGCCCGGCCGATCATATCTGCAAGCATGTGCTGATTGCAATTCTGTATGATCAACGGGAATATACAGCAGAGGATTCAATGAATGCAGACAAGGAGCATGCGCTGGATAAGGACTCAGAGATATCGGATAATGATCCGTTGGACGTACCAAAAGACGTATCAGAAACAGAAACAGAATCAAATTTAGTATCAAATGTGGACGATCCAAGCGAAATTCCGCATACGGTATCACGTGAGATCGAGTCTCGCTTCCGCTGGATGACGGAGTCTGACCTTACAACACTGATTAAATCGTACAGTTCTTCCATGATTGAGGAAGTTGTGTTCCGAATGAGATACCCAGAGGAAATTAAAATCATTGAAGATTCACTTCTTACCGTTCATCTGACCATCCAGAATATCGAGGTGTCTTTTACTGAGGAATCGAACCTTGCCAAAGCACTATGTAAGGTGCAGCAGACAGCCGGGAAAATGGCCAAGCTTGAAGCTTTGCTACGGTACCGGAACCTAAAAGGCCTGGATGATACGGATGCATTAAGTGGACGGGTGTACGAGGCCAAGTTCTCTCTTCGGACAGTGCAGGAATGTCGGGTTATGCTGGCAGGATTGTTGATGACGGGACTGGCCCGCCTTCCTCAGTCCTATATGGCACAACTGGAGACTTTGGCAATTGCAGCTCATAGTGGCAATCTGCCTGACATAGAACGCAGTTTACGAGGGATTCAAGGAGAACTACAGTTGTTTTTCAACAGACATATACGTTTCTCCATGCAATCCATGTTGGATCGGGTAAGCAAGCTGTATCTTGCACTACAGGTTCTTGAAGAAGAACAGATGTCTGTCATTCAGCAGAGTCAGCTCATTGGCAGTTTTCGAAGTAAATACTATACGGTACCTTCACTTCACCTGTATGGACTGGGAGCTGACGCGTGGGAGACACGATCCGGTTTCCGTGGAATCACCTATTATTTCTATTGTTTTGATGATGAGGAAATCTACACCTATAGCGATGTACGTGCTGTATATTATGATGATCAGCAGTTCTCGTATACAGAGCATTATGGTGCATTCACACCATGGCTGCCTAATCTGACCTTTCGCCAGTTCGTCGGTGAAGAAGTTCAATTCCATTCAGTTAAAGTGAATGAAGAACGCCGGATCTCTTCCGGGGAAGGTGCCAAGCTTGCGATTTTGCCACGAACGGGTGTGGAAACGTTGAATCTGGGCAAAACCATGCAAGACGTAACGTCTGTACTTCAAGAGGAATCGCGATCGTTCGACTTGTTTGCTGCTCCCAAAGAACGATTGGCTGTGATCAAAGTTGCTCGAATCGTGGACCATAACTTTGTCAAACAAACGCAGGAGCTTGTCATGACGGTTGAGAATACCGAAGGGGAAAGACTGGCACTCACTCTCCCGTATTCATCTGACTGGCAGGTGATGATCCAAAGACTGGAGTCAGGATATGGCTCCCAATCGCTTGAACATTTCTATGCCTTTGTGCGTGTGGAACCAAAACGGATTAGCCCAATTAGTTTCCTGAAGGGCCAAATGGTGCTCAGTCTGAAACTGGATATCGGAAATGGGAGGATGGGCAGACTTGGAAGAATATAATCAGTTCATGCAGAGAATTAACGGCTGGTCAGAAGAGTTGCTGCTGCGCGGGTTATCTCAGTTTACGATCCGAGATATTGAGGTACTTGAGCAGCTCACAGCGGAATCCTCGCGGTTGCAGATGAGTTTCCTGCATGAGTTGTTGAATCACCTCATCAAGGAAGGGCGTAGCGTGGCTCTTGGACAAAGTAATGAAGAGTTGCTGTTATTTCAATATTGTCGTCTCACCCAATATGTACAGCTCAGTGTGCAAGAAGAGGCGTAATATTGGTTAGTATTCCAAGCGATGGCCCATGAAGCGATATGATGTAATAAATAAGATGTATTATAGGATATAAGAAGATTTGCAGCAGGCCACAAGGTCACTGCAAATCTTTTTTGCTATTCTGGAGTTCGATGTATACTACGGATTGAAAAATATCTTCATTTAATGTTTGTTTAGAATTAGGATGAGAATTTCAAATGTTCTCAGTTATATTCGTTCTGATGTCATATCCCGATTTATGACGCATACCATTAGGCGAATGCGGTCATAAGGGAGGAAACTGAGATGTCCATGAGCGAACCGCTGTTAACGCAGATTGTGAATCAACATATTCCGGCTGGTGCAACGGTCGTCACTATTGATAAACCTGTTCAACATCCAGCGATCTATGCGGCAGATCTTACCGGTGACGGCATGCCGGAGATTGCTGCAGTCTATCAGTTGAATGGTGAGCTGTATTTGCTTATTCTGAAATTTGTTCAAGGACATTGGATCAAGATGGCACTAATTAAGGGATTGGGGTATGGGGTGACTTTAATGACTGCTGCCCCTGTAACTTCAACGGCAAGGAACAATCTCATTATCGGTTGGCGGATTGGTTCTATTTGGTCTAAGCTTGCCGTATATGAGTGGACTGAATCAGGGCTCAAAGATCTGGCGCCTGACGATCTATATTATAGCTATGCAGAGATTATAGATATGCCTGGTACACATGGACGAGATGGCAAGGTGGAGATTGCACTCTGGATTCATGATACAGGGGAAGCCTATCGTGTGGAGATTATCCGATGGCAGAATGGTAAATGGGTTCCTGCACCGGACGTATATGCAACCTATTATCCAAAAGTGGTGCAATATTACGAGCAACTAACCCAGCAATATCCTGATTATATCTTTTACTGGTATTACCTTGCGGATGCTCAGTACCATGCGGGCCAGTATCCTGCAGCACTCGCTTCCGTTCGGAAGGCACTCAGTTTCCCGGAAGCGTATCCTTCCAGAGAAGTACTACAAGAGCTGGAAAAGAAAATTGAGCAGGCGATGGTCCCTATAAGCCATGCCAGGGTAGCAACAAGGTTATATCCAGTCTCCGTTCGAACCACGAGTGGGACGCGTTGGGGGTATATGGATGCCCAAGGGCACATTCGGCTTGAGCCTGTACTGGATGACGCGCAAGAGTTTCAGCCCAATGGATTGGCTGTGGTTGTGAAGGATGGTCGTGCCGGCGTTATTAATCTTCAGGGGCAATATGTCGTTCAACCTGTATACGATTCCATCAATTCCTTTTCCGAAGAACGCGCAATAACAATTGATTCTCAAGGATTTAAGATGATTAATGAACAAGGTACTGTCCTGACCAAACGGGCGTACCCGTATATCTCGAATATGAACGACGGCCGAGCGTTGTTTTACGATTCAAACCCTGGTCAGGCAGATGGATCGATGAGTCGGTACGGTTATCTGGATGCGTCGGGCAATGAGGTGATTCCGGCACAGTTCGCTTCGGCGAATGATTTTCAAGATGGCAAAGCAGTTGTGCAGATTAAGGACAATGAATATGCACTCATTAATCGCAATGGACATCGGCTAGCAACATATCCATATGCCTATGTGGGACCACTAGGGGATGGGCTGTTGGCTTTTCAAAAAGAAGTATCGGGCAAATATGGCTACATCGACGAACGGGGGAATATTCGTATTCAGCCCAAATTTTCATCGGCATTTCCTTTTAACGGCGGCCAAGCGATTGTTAATACAGCGGAGGATTACAAATCGAACTATGGTGTCATTAATGCGGAAGGATCGTTTATTATTCAACCCGCGTTTAATGACATTCGCGAACTAGGCGAGCATCGTTATGCGCTGGGGCAAGCAATTCATCCGGAGCAGCCTTATATTGGCTCTGTATACGCGATTGCAGATACTAACGGTAGAAAGCTTACGGAGTTCCTATATCGGGAAGTAGGCAATTACAAAAACGGCCTTGCTTCCGCATCGGATGGAAGACAGACCTATCTGCTGGATCTGAGTGGTAGGCCTGCAGCTGGGTATCCTCATGTCGAAGGTTCGGGTACGCTGGAAGTCATGGCATCAGATCTGATTAAGGCCTATGTAGATCAGCGCTTATCGTATGTGAATCGGGCCGGACAGATCATCTGGCGGCAAAATACAATCGTTCCACTTCATCCACCGTACCGTGTACGCGAAGAGAAGTACAAACCAAACAGGGACTATCTCGTATATTATCCGCAGGTGGAGGGATTAACGAACCAAGCGGAGCAGCTTGCGCTGAATGCCAAGTTGAAGCAGCTCTCCCAGGTTAAACCGATCCCTGCAGATCAGCAGCTGGATTACACGTATACAGGTGATTTTGATATTACGTTTTATCAGCAGCAATTGCTGCAACTGCAACTCACAGGCTATAACTATCCGGCGGGTGCAGCGCATGGTATGCCTACAATGAGCTATGCGATCATTAATCTGACGAATGGTCGGTTATATGAGCTTAAGGATTTATTTAAACCGAATAGTGACTACGTAAAAGTGTTAAGCCAGATTGTGGGGGATCAGATCAAAAACGATCCTCAATACTCGTATGTGTTTCCGGACACCTATACGGGGATTAGTGCGGATCAGCCGTTTTTTGTTACAGCGGATGCTCTGCATCTCTACTTCAACCCATATGATATCGCACCCTATGCGGCAGGGTTTCCAACGTTTAAAATTCCCTTTCTCCAGATCAAGGACATCATTAATACAGAAGGTTCGTTCTGGAAAGCTTTTCATAGTTGAGTGCCCATTCACAGGTTAAGCGAGGAAGCCATATATCCAATATGGCTTCCTTTTGGATTCAATAGGTGACAGTTTAATGATGTAAGTAACTCCTTCACATATTTATCCATACTAAATGGAAAATATTACGGGAGTTACAGATCAAATAAGTCACATTTATCTATACAAGTAAAAAACGAAAACATTCTCCAACAACACTTCTTTTTCTTGGCGAGAATGTAAATGCTTCACCAGTCATTCTCAAGTTAAGCGACGAGGTCATATGTCCAATAGGGTTTATAAGAAGCTGTGAGACAACAATAATCCGTGAAGAGGTATTATTGCTCCGCGAAGAGGTAGTGTTCATTCAGGGCTCTATGAGATATTAATGTGCGTATATAACACTGTGTTACATTGAGAATGATTATTAATATCAGGAGGGGTGAGATGAACAACACGTCTGAAGTGTCCGAACTAATACAAGTAACGAAGGAACGCAAAGGTCTGCTGATTATAGCAAGTATCTTCTCGACCCTGTCGAGTCTGTTGCAGATGGTTCCTTTTGTCGGAGTGTATAAGATCGTTGAGGAACTGCTTACACATGCGGGGCAACCCTCTGCCATGGACAAAGATCTGTTGATCTATTGGGGGATCATCGCGTTCGTAGCCCTGATTGCAGGGCTTGTTGCGCTCTATATCGGGGGGATGTGCTCACACATCGCTGCGTTCAACATTTTGTACCAGCTCAGAGTGAGACTTGCTGAACATGTTGCCAAAGTACCGATGGGCTATCACACCCGGACGGCAACTGGTGAGCTTAAGAAGATCATCGAAGTCAGTGTGGAGAAAATTGAGAAGTTTATCGCCCATCAGTTGCCGGATCTGGTGAGTGCGATCGTTATTCCACTGATGCTCTTGGGATATCTGTTCTGGCTCGATTATCGCATGGCGCTGACGCTTTTGGTTCCGATTGGAATCGGGTTCTGGCTGCAAAGTCGTCTGTTCCGCAGTGAACGAGGCCGTCAGGCTTATCGTGATTTTCAACTTGCCATCGAAGATATGAATGCGACGGGTGTTGAATACGTGAGAGGTATGCCTGCGGTGAAAGTATTTGGCATTACAGCCGATTCGTTTCTGACGTTCAAACAGGCGGTGACGCGGTACCGGGATATTTCGTTGAGAATAACAGATTTGTGTAAAACATCCTACGGGCTGTTTTTTGTAATCATGATCTCGTTATTTACCTTCATCGTTCCGGTGGGTATTCTGCTGTCGAGTGGAAATGCGGGGAATCAGTCGTTTGCGATCACGTTTATTCTGTTTCTGATCATTACCCCGAGTCTATCTGCTCCGTTATTGAAGTTAATGTATCTGGGTAGTGGGATGCGAGAGATTGTGGAAGGACAGAAACGGATAGAATCGGTGTTTGCCGAGCCGGTTGTACAAGAACCTGAGTTGCCTAAAGTTCCGGATACATATGAGGTTGCCTTTCGGCAGGTATCTTTTGCTTATGAACGTAAGGAGAGCGAAGCATATAAACCTGTACTTGAACAGATTGATTTTGTAGCCAAAGCAGGAGAAATGACCGCACTTGTCGGACCTTCTGGTGGGGGGAAGTCAACCATTGCGAATCTATTACTTCGTTTCTGGGATGTTCAGGAAGGTGAGATTACGATTGGTGGGATTCCGATTCAGGAGATGGGTACGGAGAAACTGATGGATACCGTGTCCTTTGTATTCCAGGATGTACATCTGTTCTACGATACGATTGAAGAGAATATTCGGATGGGCAATACATCAGCTTCACGGCTGGACGTTATAGCTGCGGCTCAAACTGCTTGCAGTCATGAATTTATTGAGAAACTGGATGCCGGATATGACACCAAAATCGGAGAAGGCGGTACGTATCTATCTGGCGGTGAAGCACAGCGAATTGCAATTGCACGAGCACTGCTTAAAAATGCTCCCATTCTGGTCCTGGATGAAGCGACGGCCTACGCGGATGCAGAGAATGAGCACAAGATCCAGCAAGGTCTGGCCCAATTGGTTCAAGGCAAAACGGTATTGATTATTGCTCATCGTCTAACAACGATTCGTGCAGCAGAGCAAATTCTCGTGATCCGACAAGGGGCAATTGCCGAGCGTGGGACACATGATCAATTGCGTGCATTAGGCGGAGTATATGAGCACATGTGGCAGACCCATATCAGTGCAGCTTCCTGGAAGCTTGGAGGTGCAGTGCAATGAGGAATTATTTATACAATATATCTGGGGGTAACCCTCGTAGTCTGCTTCCTTCGGTAATTGCAGCGATTCTGGACGGGATTGCAAAGATTGTTCCTGCGGCGCTGCTTGTGGACATATTTAATACGATCTATACGTCTTTTGCTGAACCGGACAAAGGACTGGATATCAACCGAATGTGGATTGTATGCTGCATCTTGTTTGTCTGGATTCTGGTGGAGTATGCGGCTTACGCCTCACTCTATGACAAGACCTATCGGGCAGCATACAGCCTTGCGGCCTCAGGAAGGTTGAAGTTGGCCGAACATATTCGCCATCTGTCGCTAGGTTTTTTCGGAAAACGTGATCCTGGGGATCTGACGAATCTAATCCTGAGTGATTATGGTCAGGTCGAGCATACGATCTCTCACAATCTGTCGCAGCTGATCAGCGCGATTGTGCTTCCGGTGCTTGCTTTTGGCGGACTTCTGTTGGTGGATTGGAGAATGGCCGTAGCTATGTTTATTGCCGTTCCCTTAGGTGTGGCGCTGTTATGGCTTACGGATTCGATTCAGGCACGACTGAGTGAGAACCATGTTCGAGCCAAAAACGAAGCCGCCAGTCGGCTGCAGGAGTACCTGAGCGGTATTCGTGAGATTAAGGCCCACAATATGGGGGGCAAACGTTTTGAGCGGCTACGTCGTTCTTTTGACGAATTGAAATCGGCTTCCATTCGGTTGGAAGGCATCATGGGACCGATGATCATGGGCGCGATGTTGCTTGCACGATCAGGAATGACATGGATGATTCTGGTGGGCAGTTATTTGCTTGCAGGCGGTGAGTTGTCCTTACCGGTATTTCTGTTATTTTTGCTGGTAGGTACGAAGGTATTTGAACCGTTAACGGTTGTACTGATGAGTTATGGGGAGATGCGGTACTCCGCATATAGTGCAAGGTGCATTATGGATGTGCAGCAGGAAGCTCCGATGGCAGGAAAGGGAGATGTACAGCCCAATCAGGCGATTTCATTTGACCAGGTGACCTTTGGATATGATGATCAGCAACCGGTGTTGAAAGACTTGTCGTTTACGATTGAGCCGCATACCATTGCTGCGCTGGTTGGCCCATCCGGTAGTGGTAAGAGTACAGTCACACGTCTCATTGCCCGCTTCTGGGATGTACAGCAAGGAACGATTCGCATTGGCGGCAGACCCGTTGATCAGATGGACCCCGAGAAGCTGTTGCAGGATATCTCTGTGGTCTTCCAGGACGTGTATCTGTTCCAGGATACAATCGGCAACAACATTCGTGTAGGAAAGAAAGGCGCTACGCAATTCGAGATTGAGGAGGCGGCACGGAGAGCTTGTTGTCATGCATTTATCTCCAGTCTGCCTCAGGGATACGATACGCTCGTTGGTGAGGGTGGATCGACGTTATCTGGTGGGGAGAAACAGCGGATTTCCATTGCACGTGCCTTGTTGAAAAATGCATCGATCGTCTTGCTTGACGAAGCCACCGCTTCACTTGATCCGGAGAACGAAGCCGCGGTGCAGCAAGCGATTAATGAGCTTGTGGCCGACAAGACGGTCATTTTGATTGCACACCGATTAAAGACCATTCAGAATGCCGATCAGATTATTGTATTGGACCAAGGTCAGCTTGTAGAACAGGGAACGCATGCGCAATTGCTAGGTTACTCGGGCATCTACGCTCGTCTGTGGCAATTACAACAGGATGCTGAAGGCTGGCAGGTAAAAGTAAACGGATAATGAGTTCGATGAGATAGATAAAGTAACTGAAGCGAGTAAGCCTCATGTGGCTAATGAACTGACATAAAAGGAGAATGACAACGATGTTTAAGCGAATTCCTGTATGGATTGCACTATGCTGTATGCTCACCTTGGCGGCCTGTGGAACAACCCAGACGACCAGCGAAGTGAACAGCCCCTCCGAGGGAACGGTAAAAGCAACGACCAAAGTGATTACCAATCCAAATCGAGAAGAGATTACAATTCCCTTGAGCCCGGAGCGCATTGTCGATCTATCCGGCTCGACAGAAGAGCTATTAATCCTTGGCAAAACGCCTGTAGCGACGATGAGCGCTGATTATGGTAATCCGGAGGAAATCACACCAACCATTAAGGATCAGCTGAGTGCAGATACTGTTAATCTGGGCTGGTATGGTTCACCGTTCAGTATTGAAGCAATAGCAGGAGCCAATCCGGACCTGATTATTCTGGGAAAGGATTTTAACACGGATCAATATGAAACTTTATCTAAAATTGCACCAACAATTGCATTGCCATACTCCTACTATGATTGGAGAGAACGCCTGACATTCCTGGCAGATACGTTTGGAGAAGAAAGCAAGAAAGATGAATATCTGGCCAAGTATGATGCGAAATCTGCAGAGTGGAAACAAAAGCTGGAGGCGGCTGTACATGGTGAATCCTTTGCCGTAATTGAGACATATCCAAACAACCTGGTCATTTATTCCAATAAAGGGGCAGCTGAGATGTTATACAGTGAATGGGGCCTGAAGCGCACAGAGGGTATCCCTGATCCAGAGGGCTGGGGAGGCAAAGAGATCGCTCTAGAGGCTCTAGTTACCGTTAATCCGGATCGTCTGCTGTTGATGGAGAATAGTGAGAACAAGATGGTCGATAGCAAGGTGTGGAATAACATGAACGCAGTGAAGAATGGCAAGATCTATAAAATCTCCAATGTCGATAATTATAATTATTCATACACAGCGATGGGGAGAATGGAGCTTATGGACCGTTTGGGTACGATGATTCTGGAAGGCCAGAAGTAGTTGTTGAATTATAGCAATTCATGATGGATTAACTTTAACTTTTAACAAAACTTAATAACGCCTATGTGTAATTGTGTAATTGTGTAATTTGTTCGAAATCATGTAACTTGAGCGGTTCTGGCTGCGTTTAGACATTGGGGTGATCTGATGTTGGTGAACGCGGTTCAACGGTACATGGTATTAGGACTGATATTTATCGGGATCTTCTTTACAGCACTCATCGTGCTTGAGAGGCTTGAAGGATACCATATTACAACGACAGAGTATTACGGCTTACGTAATCTAGGGGGCTTGATATATATATTGTCGCTCATCCTGGGATTCGGTCAATATTTACTCGCTTTTTATGTTGTTATTTTTAGCCCGATCTCATGGCTGCTGCGGAAATATGTACGCTTTCCTATGGTGAGAACTTTCATATATATGATTGGGTTTGGATGGGGCGGGCTATGGGTTTTTGATCTCATGTACAATCCATATTTCGTGAGTGGATACCATCTGAACCAAATGACATCGATATGGATATTTGCCATCGCCGGTTTAGTCTACGCCATTGTGGAGAATAAGATTTGGCGAAGAGGGCAGATGCAGAACGAACAGAAGGCTACTTAACAAATGTTGAGTAGCTTTCTCGGTTTACATAATTATTATGGTGTTTTCATTGGGGAATCAGTTAGAAAGGATTATGTAAGAGTAAGTAGTGAACATGAACAGCGGTTGAGTTAATTCGATAGTTTGTTATAAAATTCACAAGGGATGCGAGTGAAATGGAATAGGAGTTTTATCGTAAATAGGTAAAATTTTCTGTTATACTATTTGAGTTGTGTACATAAAGTTAGATATTTTAATGAAGGGAGTTCATGAAAGAAATTAGCCGTTTAGTTTAAAATTGTAGTTTGGAGGAAAGCATTTTGTATAAAGCAGGTTTTTGGATTAGATTAGCAGCAAGTGTGTTGGATAGTCTGATTATTTCAATTCCATTAGTAATTATTGCAGGTGTGCTTACGGGGAACTTTGATGCGGATGAGCCGATTGCCAAACTGCTTAGTGCGTTATACTCAATCTTATTACCAGTTTACTGGTATGGTCGAACCATAGGGAAACGTATATGTGGAATTCGTATACGCCAATACGACACACACGAACCGCCAAAAATTGGTACAATGCTGATGCGAGTTGTTGTAGCTGGACTTGTGTACGTATTAACTTTGGGTATCGGAGTTATTGTGAGTGCTTTTATGGTCGGTATGCGTGAGGATCGACGTGCGATTCATGACTTCGTAGCAGGAACAGAAGTAGTTTGGGATTAATCGGATTAAAGTCAGGTAGAAGTAAAAAAAAAGGCTGCACAGAGAGTTAAAAATCATGTGCAGCCTTTAAAAACATTAGTACTGTTTCACAAAACTCGTATTTTGTACATATGTATATAGGCCTTTCCTTAAAACAAAAAGCCGCCGCTATTGTATCCTAATCCCCTTTCTTGCTTTTTCTTTGAATAACAGGAGTACAAGGTTTTCAAGGTCCTCCTTGCTACTTCTCATCAAACAGGGGGATTGTATAGAAATATGTCCTGGAGATGAAGACTTGATAGCATAAATCTCAATGATGTCATCCATTTCAATTTTTATGTTTATGCCTTCTTCTGTTTCAACAAATAGACAGCCCTCATTTAATTCTTTAGAAACACCACGGAAAAATTCATCTTGATTATTAACTTTAAATACTACTGAACGTTGTTCTTTAACCCGTTGGCTGAAATTTAAAAGCAACCGATCACATTGGTCAGCTGCTCTTTGTTTCATATCGCTATCGTTTCCCGATAGTTTAATCCGTGCTTGTTGAAGCTATTCAAGACTAAAGACAATCTTTGTTCCCGTCTCTTTTTCACTGAATGGCTTAAAATATTCTATAAACGTTAACTCAAGTCCTGGAGTTTTATCAGGAAATGGCGGTGATACTACATAATTAGTAAAAGCATGACCTGAATGACCACCACCTTTTAGCATTCGGCAATCATATTCATCTCCAATTTGCAATTCAAAATGGTGGTGATTATTAGTAAATGAGGGTACCTCAGTCTCATCCCAATCAATATTAAAAGTCACTACACTTGCATTATTATATTGCTTTATTGAATTTAAAGTATAAAAGAAATTCCCTTTTTCGACTGATTTTAATACGGGTATATGTTTTCTGAAATCCGATGGATCAACCATTGGTTTATAATGCTCTTCACTTCTCAATGTTCCAAAAACGACTTTCAGAAAATCCTCGTAAAGTTCAAAAGTTTCAGCCCATTCAGAGATATATTCAAATGGCGGGAAACCAGGATTGTTGTGTGAAAGCTGCTTCCGAAGTTTCAACATCTCACAAATTTGCTCGTCAATTTTAGAAATCCGTTCGTCATAATGCTCCGTTGGTCGTTCAAAAGGCATTCGTTTCAACTTTGATCTCCCCTTTACCTTGCTTTGTTATCGACTTCTCCCAGAGGTTATTCTCCACCTTCACTAAACTATCCTGTCGGTAATCAGTACAAGTTCTTGTCCTTGGCTTGGGACACGAACTTGTACCGATAAATTAAAAAAGCCGCTAAAATAGCGACTTTAATGGGACCATGTTCTTGTCCCTCGACAAACATTCCTGCACTAGCCGGAACCTGCCTGCTATTCGTAGCGAACCCCCAATTAATGAAAGTCGAGAAACGGTACAAGCAAAAATACACCCCCTAGAATTTCATCTGGCTAAACTCAGGGGTTTTTCCAATGTCTATTCTAGGGGGTGTACTTCATTTTCAAATGATGAAACTAAATTCTTCATCTTTTTCTTGCGACATTCTTGATCTCTAAAGCTGGCGTTTTGTTGTTTAGCGCGCTTCATGCATTCGTTGTAGTAGCTTCTCCCCTCCCATTTTATATGTAGCAACAATGTTTAATTGTCTATTCCATCAAATCTGTTACTGCACCTCTTGAAGCAGAGGAAACTAATTTAGCATATTTGGCAAGTACACCGGATTTCACTTTCAGTGGCGGTTGTACCCAAGCTTGCGCTCGAGCGGCCAACTCTTCTTCTGGCACTTCAACCTTAATTTCCTGAATGTCGCTATCAATGGTGATAATATCTCCATTTTGGAGCAAAGAGATCGGTCCACCTACTTGTGCCTCAGGGGATACATGGCCGACTACAAATCCATGCGAGCCACCCGAGAACCTACCATCTGTTATGAGAGCAACTTTTCCCCCGAGACCTTTTCCTACAATGAGTGCTGTAACGGAAAGCATCTCAGGCATACCTGGTCCACCCTTCGGTCCACAATAGCGTATGACCAATACGTCCCCTTCTTGAATTTCATCATTCATGATCGCTTCTGTCGCTTCATCTTCGCTATCGTACACCTTTGTCGGTCCGGAAAACTGTTGTATCTTCATGCCTGACATTTTGGCAACAGCGCCTTCAGGAGCTAGGTTTCCTCGAAGCACAACCAGTGGTCCATTTGGTTTAAGCGGATTATTGAGTGGACGTATAATCTCTTGATCATTCTGAAGTGGAGCAGCTTCCGCTAAATTCTCCGCCAACGTTTTACCAGTTACGGTGAGGCAATCCCCATGAAGTAATCCCTCAGCGAGCAATAGCTTCATTACCCCGGAAACACCACCAATATCATTCAAATCCTGCATGACATACTGACCACTTGGCTTCAGATCTGCCAAATGAGGAACACGCAAGCGAATTCGTTCAAAATCATCCAAGGTTAAATCCACTTCTACGGAGTGCGCAATAGCTAGCAGATGGAGAAATGCGTTGGTTGATCCCCCTAGAGCCATAACAACGGTGATCGCATTCTCAAATGCTTTCTTCGTCATAATGTCTCTTGGGTAGATTTCCTGTTCAAGAAGTGAGATGACCTGCTTACCGGCTGCTTCGCATTCCAATGCTTTATCCGCTGAGATAGCTGATGTTGAAGAAGAACCAGGCAAACACATACCCATTGCTTCTGCAGCTGCGGCCATCGTATTAGCGGTATACATCCCCCCACAAGCCCCTGGACCTGGACAAACACTGCATTCGACCTTATGCAATTGTTCGTCTGTTATTTTTCCATCTTGATATTGCCCAACGGCTTCAAAAGCTGAAACGATATCCACTTTTTTACCGTCGAGAGTACCAGGTTGAATGGTTCCTCCATATACATAAACAGAAGGAATATTCATCCGTCCAATAGCCATCAAACATGCAGGCGTATTCTTGTCACACCCACCGATTGCAACAACGCCGTCAAAACGCTCGGCTCCGGTCACAATTTCAATCGAATCAGCTATAGCTTCCCGACTTGGTAGCGAGAACAACATCCCGCCATGCCCCATCGAGATCCCATCAGAAACGGTAATCGTATTAAAAATTAGTGGAGCACCGCCGTTATTACGTGCGCCCCGCTTAGCTTGCACCGCTAAATCATTGATGTGCATATTACACGGTGTTACTTCACTCCACGTACTTGCTATTCCGATCATTGGCTTTTTAAAATCCTCATCTTGAAATCCAACTGCACGCAGCATCGCTCTGTTCGGTACCCGGTTAGCACCTTCACTGATTACCTTGCTTCGAATGCGAAGATCTTTTTTATTTTCCATGTTTCTTCCCTCATTTCAAAGTATTTCGTTCAGTTCCTGCATCGGTCGAATAAAATTTTGTTTCATTAAATTATGGGCATCGTTGCTATTTTTGCCTTCAAAAGCTTTAATAATCTGATCATGTTCTTCAACTGAAGCTAGTGTAGCCGTAATAGGTTGTTTTAAAAATACGTATTTAAATCGCCTAATGTGAATCTGAAGAGATGTATTAAATGTAGCTACATAGTTCGGCGTTTTTAAAATTCAATGGTCACAATTAATATGCCGGTTTGATCGACTCTCGCATCCTCCAGATTCATGAATTTATGCCCTTTGTCTAAATAATGGCAAATGAATGCCTTCCAGCCCTTAGTTTCGGGCTAGATGTTTTTGTTTGTCAGTAAAAAGTATTTTCGTATAACTTCCCCGTATGCGCATCAAGCACTTCGGGCGTCCGCTCGTGCTCGCTACCAATCATTCGATACACTAGTTCGTACGGGGACTCTTCCACCCTAGCATTGTGCATCCGTTCCCATTGCAGACGCAGCTTGGCCTGTGCCGTCCATCGGAGGATGGCTGTCTGGTAATCAAATGAAGGCACGGTCTCCAGCTTCTTTAACTGTTCTGGCCTTATGGAGGGGGACATCAAACTTTTGACCCTCCCATTAGAGCGGTCAACAGCTAGTTGATAGCATTCATCCCTGACAGATACGTCTTGAACATATACACCAAAGCGAATGATTTCCAAACGATCTTCGTCGTCGGTCTCTTCAGTTAGAAGCTTGAGATACGGCAACATTTCGGCTGCTAGTCCTCGGACATAGTCCATAGCTACTTCTATACATGCGTCTCGATCCCAGGTTAATGGAGCTAGTTGATCTGGCTTACCATGCGAAACAAAGTCAATCAGTTGTCCGGTTTGGCTTTCTACTCGCGCCTTGACCGCTCCCTCCATCTGATCAGCCCAATAGGCCTTCCAAGACCGGTCATTCTTGGCTGGACGCTCTTCATTCTGTTGCTTCCACACCATCAACTTGGTGTTCGAGCCAATATTGTCGTCTTGTACTAACTGAAATTGGTCGTTGTCTACGCCAATCCACTCTTCTAGGCTTCGTGTGGGCGGGAACTCACCTGGCCACTCGTCCAGAGTTCTTGGGTCAGAGGGGACAGCTTCTGCCCTATAGGCTGTCGGAACTTCCTCCTGTGATGATGCAGTATAGATTAGTCCTCTACTTCGGGGGGCGTAAACAAGATGGACCTGATCGTCACCATCCGTGTAGACGGCTTTGTCCAATACGCAATATTCCACATGTAGCAAAAAATTCGCCTCCATACACGCCATCTGTTCCTCTTCTGGTGTGATCATGGTTGGGAGTGCTGGCCCTGGAACGGTTCCGTAGTACCTAAATCCGACCACGCGACCGCTGGGGTGAACCATAATCAGGCATCCCGTCTCAGGAAGCGGCAGCCCCATCGCCTTCTGCTGTCGTGTGTACCCAAACATCCCTTCCATCCACTCCATCTCACAATACGGAAAATCACGCAGTGCGCCGGGATAATGATCTTCCAGGAATTGCTCTGCCTGCTGTTGGAGCTCCTCCTCAGATATCCGTGTCTCGTTGTCCAATGAGGCCCAGGAAATGGCATAGTCTAGCAAGTTGCCGTCCCTGGAGAGCGTGGCAGAAACGGCGTCATCACTCCCCGTTTTAACCCATAAGAATCCCGCTTCTCCCTTCCCTGTTCCCCTCATGGTGTTCTCTTGATAGTCATTGACGATCAGATCATAATCCGGTGAAACGGCAAACTGGTGCTCTGCCTGTTTTCTTAACTGCAGGCGTAATGTATCCAGGTCTCGTTCGAGAAAATCTTGAGCCATTTCGTTGCGCAAATGTTCCAGTCCCTTCCGTAATTGTGTTTTTACAGTACCTAATGGCATATCCAGGAGATGGGCGATTTGCTGCTGGGTCAGGTCCTTCTTATATTTTAAGAACAGGAGCTGACGCAGCTTCGGATTCAGACTGGCCAATGCACGCTCCAGATCCAGGGTTTGATCGATATCATTAACGACCAATAGCTCTTGCGCCTGCGGGTCTTCGCTCAGGTGAACACGCTTGGATTTCTCCAAATGATTGAGCGCCCGGTTCACCACAATTCTGGTAAGCCAGCTCTCAAACGCTTCGGCTTGCTGCAGCGTTTGCAGTGACTCATAAGCCTTAACCAGGGCATCCTGAACGATATCCTCCGCATCTTTGGACTCCCGTACATAATGGCGAGCCACTCGGTGCAGCTTATCCGTTCGATCCTTTATAAGAGAAACGAAGGCATCGTGATCTCCGTTTTGTGCGGCGTTGATTTGTTGCTGTGCATCGATCATTGTCGTTCACCTCCTGTTATATAGACAGCTTACTCGGGGGTTTGGATTTAATTAATGTAACATTATTCTGGAACTGACCGATCAAGTGACCACTCGCATGCGGCAAGCACGGGTGCCAAAGAGCGCGTCACTCTTGGTGTGTTCCTGCTGAAGCTCCTTCATCCACTGAAGCGGTTCTTCCAGCCCGGTACGGGTATTGGAGAACTCACAGTCCTTTCCCCGTTCGATCCCCCGGTAGTCGATGGCGCGAGCGACATGGATTTCTTTCGCAATATCCTCATGGTTTCCACGCCCTTAAACGTACACCCAAATCATCACTCTTCCATTGTCCATCCACTAATTTGGCCTTCCTGATCGGTATTCTCTACCTCGATATCTGCATTCCACCATTGTTCCTTGAATCCTTCCTTCTGTGGCTCCAGCTCTACATTGGTCATTTTAGTTTTGACGATCGTTAGCGTTACGCGGCGCTGTTCTTGCTCTAATGCTTTATAAAGGTTTTCAGTCAGATACGGCTTTGAATTCTTCAAAAAAGCATCTTTAGCATTGAACGGTACGTGCACCTTCAGAAACTCCGGAATCACTTTCTGAATCTCCGTTGGAACTTCTACCTCTTCGGCCTGCTTCTCTTCTGCTGCTTCGCGGCAGCGGCTGTAATCGGAATATCCATTGTTCGTTCATTTTTATTTCTGAAATTCCTTTCCATTCCCAAGTGTCTATATCTTTGCCATTCTGCTCAT
The DNA here is from genome assembly GCF_037965655.1 of Paenibacillus sp. FSL L8-0435. Classification (NCBI taxonomy): domain Bacteria; kingdom Bacillati; phylum Bacillota; class Bacilli; order Caryophanales; family Paenibacillaceae; genus Paenibacillus; species Paenibacillus sp. FSL L8-0435. The sequence continues at coordinate 3,802,984 of NZ_CP150185.1, read as the reverse complement.
GTATCCCCAATAGTAATGTGGTTGATCTGTTGCTTACTTTGTTTTACAATGCTATCGTTTCCCGTTAGCTTAGCAATGATTTACTCTTTTATTTCATTTTCCTTTTGCAGAAGACTCTTGACCAGAAGAAAGGTGCATTTCCTATCAACACAATAGTAACCTCCCAGCCCGTTTTACCTTTCGAGAATAAATTGATTTAATGACAAAACCAACAACGCTGAAGTAAAAATATGTAAGTGTTTTTAGCAGACTTACTATTTTGACATTGTCAGTTTGGACTTAAAAAGTTGGAGGCGTCGACACGGCAATCACCAAGGTCTCACCTTTATATACATTCTTATAGCTATGCGGTGTCTTGGCATCGAAATATATACTATCCCCCTCTTCTAACGTATATCTATCATTCCCAAGCATGAACTCCAGGCAACCCGAATGGACATACAGAAACTCCTCTCCTTCGCTGTGTCCTACGCCAACATCACCAGAAGTCGCACCTTCTTCAAGCACCCCCCAGATTGGTCCCATCTTATTTTTACTTCCTTCGCTAAGGGAATACCATGTAATACGTGAGCCTTCAGAATGTACCAACGGTTTACGTTCGTCTTTTCTCACAACGATGCTTTGTTCTTTCTCTCCAAATAGATCAGTAAAATTCACGTTTAACGCATTGGCAATCCTTTTTAGGACACTTATCGACGGATTCGCTTTGTTCCGTTCAATTTCGCTGAGAAAAGAGACTGAGATAGATCCTGCTTTTGCTACTTCTTTAAGAGTTAATTTCTGCTTTTTGCGGGTATTTCTAATGACCTCGCCTATAGAATTCATCTTTCATGTCTCCTTCACATTTGAATTTTTTCGCTCTCAGCGAAATTTATAATTTGATAATAATTAAAATATCTAGCAATAGCAAGCTTTCTTACGGTGGTCCAATTTCGGTGTAAAAACGTTGATTTAAGAACATTATTGGATTAAGATTTTAACAAGACTGATGTGCAAATACGTTCCCGGGACATGTACACATAATTCTTTTTAAATATAGAATTTCATTTCCAGCGAAATTTTGAAGGAGGGCGATGAGCTATATGACTAAGCTACCTAAGATTTACACCGTAGGCGATACTACTGTTACCCGAGTCACCGAAATGGTAATCAGTGGTGTTCCACCAGAAATTTATTTCCCAGGTACGTGGGATCCCTCTGTATTAGAAGAGAACCAACAATTCTTCCCTGAGGGCTTGCTTGACGAAAATTCGCAACTCATCGTGAGTATTGGCACCTGGGTCGTGAAGACACCCCATCATACGATTCTTATTGATACGGCTACAGGTAACGATAAAAACCTGCCACTAAATCCGGATCTTGCTAATCTGCAGCTACCTTATCTCGAGCGACTTCAAGAGGCAGGCGTTACTCCTGAAGAAGTCGATTACGTGTTACTAACTCATTTGCATGTGGATCACGTCGGTTGGAATACGAGGCTAGTTGACGGCAAATGGGTACCTACATTCCCCAATGCCAAGTACGTATTCCCTATTAAAGAACAAGAGTATTACTCCAGCGAAGCGAGCCATAACAAAGAAAATGAAGCAAATTTCAATGTTTATGAAGAGAGTGTACTTCCGATCGTTGAGGCAGGCTTGACGGAAACTATCGGTCCAGAAGGCGGAAAGTTACTAGATATATTTACATTCATTCCGACTCCAGGTCACAGTATCGGACAAATGTCTATTCGTCTTTCATCGGGTGGTGAAGAAGCTTTGTTCGGCGCCGATATCATGCATCACCCATTCCAAGTTATGCGACCGGACTGGAATTCTATGTACTGTGAATTTGGCGATCAGGCCCGAATTTCACGCCGCTGGGCTTTGGAATATGTTGCCGACCGTCCAATTATCTATTTCAGTACGCACTTCCCAGAGAGTTCAGCGGGATACGTCACCCGAAGCGAAGACGGCTTCAACTGGCGCTTTATCTAATACATTGAAGAGAGGCGAAAAATATAATGTCTAACAACACATTCAACAAATCTATCTCCATCGTATCTGAGAACTTTAACATAGCTAGCGATACGCCTGGTATTGAGCTATCGGTCCTTAATAAACGTCTTGCATCTATGACTGTCTTCTCTAATGAGAAAACGATCGTCATGGTTCACGGTGCTACTTATCCAATTGGCAGCCTATATGATGTGGAGCTAGACGGTTTCACCTTCCTTGATTACCTCGCAAGTCACGGTTATGACGTCTATGCAGTAGATGTTCGTGGCTATGGTGGATCCACAAGACCGCCAGAAATGGAGCAACCTGCTGATCAGAATCCTCCGCTTGTCCGTACAGAAACCGGAGTTCATGACTTTGGCTCGGCCGTAGACTTCGTCCTAAAGCATCGAAATCTATCGAAGGTCAATGTACTTGGGATGTCTTGGGGCGGTACGGTGGCTGGGGCATATACAAGCCGTAATAATAACAAAGTGAACAAGTTAACCCTTATTGCTCCTCAGTGGCTGAGCAACAAACCAATCCCTATTGATACAGGCGGCCCGCTTGGCTCTTATCGCCTTGTGCCCGCAGCTACTACTAAAGAACGCTGGTTAAGTGCTGCTCCTGAAGGAAAACGTGACAGCTTGCTCCCTGAGGGTTGGTTTGAAAAATGGGTTGAAGCAACGCTGGCCTCCGATCCTAATAACAAGACCGTACACCCTGAGCATATTCGCGCTACCAACGGGCCGATTCTAGACATACGTGAATATTGGACGGTTGGCAAAGCCTTCTATGAACCTAAAGATATCACCGTACCCGTACTCCTCATTCATGCGGAGTGGGATATCGATGTACCATTAGATTTGGCACAAAACTTCTTTACTTCCTTAACTGGAGCTGCTTATCGCCGTTGGGTGGAAATCGGAGAAGGTACTCATATGGTACTGCTCGAAAAAAATAGAGTTCAAGCGTTCCGAGCTGTTCAATCATTTCTAGACGAGAATTACACACCAGCGGGTCAATAACGACGCGATTAGCGGATTTTAATACTATCTCGCACCCGCAGCTTATTACTGCGGGTTCTTTATTAAGCAAACAAAAACGACAATCATTCTATATTCATTAAAGGAGGAAAATTCACCATGAATCATACTATGATTACATCGGCACAAGCGCCGGCGGCAATAGGCCCCTTATACGCAAGACATTGCTACCGGAAATGTTGGCTCCAGATCAACTGCGGAGCAGGTTACGTTGCCTCATGATGCTATGATCTCTAAGTTAAGAAGTCCTAATGCAGTGATTAGTGGAAAAAAAGGATATTTTCCCGACGGAACTTATGATTATGTAAAGAAGCTTTATATTTTGGCTCGTTACTATTCAACTCATTTTTGTATATCCGACACGTTGACCTTCCCTCTCCTCAATTTATTCAACTAACATGCCCGTTAGCTTAATGAAATTAAAGAGGGCAAAATAACGATTACACCTATTCTGCAATAGAAACATTTTCTTGTTTGTGCCTAACAATGACAAATCAGCACAAAGTACAATATCTGCATATGTTTCTCCTCCCTTAATCCAGAATCACATTCATCTTCCTCCCCTTTTCTTGCTAAGTGCTTGTTAACGAACTTGTTTTATCTATTTCAAATGGGATTACAGTTCCAGTGGAAATACCTCCTAGCGTTGAAAGAACTTGTACCGACAAAATAAAAAAGTCGCTATTTTGGTCATAACCCTGTCAAGTAGACAGTACAAAAAAGACAAAATTTAAGCTGCGGCCGTTTCCCGGTATTCTACCGGAGAACGGTCGTTAGTTTTTTCTGAAATCGGTTTTGGTTGTAAAAGAGCTGTTCCAGTTTACGGTTAAAAGGCTTCGAGGTATATTGAAATCCTTGATCCGAGTGCAGAATTACGCCACTCAGATCCGCGTGCTGACGGAGTCTATCCAGCGTTTCATGAACCAAAGCCAGGTCATTTCGTTCAGATAGATGCCAAGCTAAGATCTCATTATTGTATAAATCCTGAATGACAGACAGGTACACAAAGTGTTCTCCAGCACGAATATAGGTGATGTCTGTGACCAGTTTAGTACATGGCGTATCCGTCTGGAACTGGCGCTGAAGTCGATTCGGATTCACCACAGAAGCTTGTTTTCCAAAGAATCGACGCTTCTTTCGAATGACAGAAGAGATTCCTAATTGTTTCATTAATCGACACACCTTTTTGTGGTTGACTCTAAGGCCTTCTTTTCGTAAAGCTACCGTCATTCGAAGATAACCATAATAGGGATGTGCCCGATGGATCGCAAGCATATGCGACTCCAATTCATGTTGTTTGTGTCTACGTTCTTTTGCCGCTGGTATGCTTTTTCTCCACTTGTAATAGCCCGAGCAAGACACCGCAGCTAACTTTAAGAGCCAAGAAAGGCTGTGGCGTACTCGTAAATCCTCTATGATCTGAAATCGGGCAGCTTTACTCGTCACTCCTTGTGTAGATTTGGATTCGGTGTTCACGATTAACTAGTTCATCACGGATACGACGATAGCCATAACGCCCCTGATGTTCCTCGTAAATGGATTGAATAAGGAGTTTCAGGTCTGCGTCTAGATCGGGCTTGTCAAACTGTTTCACCCAGTAATAGGGTGCTACGTGGGACTTCAGCGAACGCTAGCAACGCAACCACCGGGAATTCAAGCCTTAATTCGTAGACTACTTGCGCTTTGTCTTGTTTGGTGATTTTTCCTTGTTTTGAACTAAGGCATTCAACTTTTTTAAATAAGTGTTTTCCATACGTAAACGTTCTAATTCAGCTTGTAGAACTTCGACTGATTCATCGGCAGGTTCTAGCTTCTTCGTCATATTTTTGTTCGTATTTTTCATGAGTGGACGCCCCTTTTTCTTTGATTTCAGGCCGTCCATTCCATTCTCATTGAATTGAATACGCCATTTTCTAATAATCCCAGGAGAGGGTATATTGAATATGACCGCAGCTTCATTTGGAGACGTCCCATTCTCGTTCATATAGGTGAGTACGTCTAGTTTAAATGTCTTAGTGTAAGCTGTATAGCTCTTTTCAAAAGCTTTGACGCCGTGATATTCGTATTGCCTAATCCACATACGTAAAGTTTCATGATTTATCCGTAATGATTTTGCAATACTTTTGACTCCTTCAGCACCATTCTGATATCTATGAATGGCTTTCAATTTCTCATGTAAACTGAATTTAAGCAAAAAAACTGCACCTCCATTGTTAGTGTGTCTAACAAATGGGGTGCAGTTCAGTTATCGGCTGTTTTTTGTTCATTTAATTGTATTGAGCTATCCGTTCCCCGTTAGTTCAATACACTATCCCTCTTACAACTAAACACTCCTTTGAAACTTGACATCAAATTTTGTCGTTGACGCAGTTACATACTCCATATAATTCACAGATCCGTTAAAGTTCAAATAAGCTTCATAACGCATGCGGATTCCAGGTAAAGTAATCAAATCCAGAACATTTTCCTTTGGTACCCACCTGCATTCGCTCGTTTCATTAGAAGTAGCTAACTCTCCCCCCACAGCTTTACACACAAAATCAAACATGACCTTCGTAGGGACATCAGTCACACCGTCATACCACTTATGGATTGCTGTATTCGAAACAACACTAATCAAATGGCTAACCTTGGCATCTATTCCACTTTCCTCTTTGATTTCACGAATGACGCCATCAATCAGGTTTTCTCCTACTTCAGTTATTCCACCAGGATACACCCAACCATCGTCATGAGCTTTTACTAAAAGGATATTTCCAGTTCCATCTTCTACAATTCCGCCTGCAGATACACAATATGTGTCGGGAACGCCATTTTACAACCTCCAAATAAGATAAAGTTGTATATTTATTCCACACAATTCCTACACTTTCCTGCCTTTGTGGATTTCTAAAAGATACTGCCGGCATGATTGAAGCAACCTGCCCGTTGGCTTAATGAGGCAGGCATTATCACTCCAATATAATTTCTTCGTTCTCTACCGTCCCTAAAGGTATATAAAAAGGATCGTCAGCAAATCTGCAACGATCCCTATTATCATCCACTAGTTGTAAACCGCAGTTGATCACGAGGATGCTTTAAGCTAACATTTCTACGTTAGACTAATCGATGCTCGTTGAAGCTATTCCAGTCTAAAGACAATCTTTGTTCCCGTCTTCTTGTCACTGAATGGCTTACAATATTCTATGATCATTAATTCAAGTCCTGATGTCTTATCTGGTAATCAATGTTCCAAAAACGTTTTTCAGAAAATTCTCGTAAAGTTCAAAAGTTTCAGCCCATTTAAAGATATATTCAAATGGCGGGAAACCAGGATTGTTATTTGAAAGCTGCTTCCGAAGTTTTAACATTTCACAAATTTGTTCGTCATAATGCTCCGTTGGACGTTCAAAGGGCATTCGTTTCAACATTGATCTTCCCTTTTTAACTAAAATTTATTAAGTTAACTTGGTTTTGTTATTGAATTCTATCTGAATTTATCCCCCACCTTCACTAAACTATCCTGCTCGTTAGTTGAACTTAATAGAACACCTGTAGAGAATTTGTGATGCATGAAAGTACAATAATTCAACGGTTAATGCATTCAACGTCGATACCAATAAATATATACTAATCCCACCACGTTAAGATAATGAATCACAATGGAATCGGAGGTGTAAATGACATGAATCAAAATGTTACTTTAATAGGCAAGACAATAAAACTCTTACCCCTAGAATCTAAACATAAAGAAGATTTACTTGAAACACTGATGGATCCAAACATATGGGAATTTACTTGGAGAAAAAATGCAACATTTGATGATATTAAGCATTTAATCGAACAAGCCATACAAAACCAGCTTCATGGCACCCAACTCCCTTTCGTCATCGTCGAACTCATGTCGGAAAAAATTATTGGAACCACTAGAATCGGAGATATTGATATGATCAATCAAAATGCGGAAATCGGCTGGACATGGCTAACACCAACTTACTGGCGTACAGGTGTAAATACGGAATGTAAGTTTTTACTGTTAAATTATTGCTTCGAACAATTAGCGCTAGTCCGCGTGCAATTTTCCATCAGCGGCTATAACATAAGGTCACAGCGAGCGATAGAACGGATTGGGGCAACTAAAGAAGGCATATTTAGGAAGCATAGGCGGGATACTCAAGGTAGATTTCATGACAATGTTTTTTATAGCATTACGGATAACGACTGGCCTGAGGTAAAAAGCACTCTTAAACATATGATCCATATAAAATACTCGCCAAAAAACACAAGATAGATGTTTGTATAAAAAAAAGTAAAAGAAGCACTCTGATATTTTCCTAGCCAAATGCCATTGGTAAGCTCAATAAATGCCCATCGTAACAAGGGCCTTTATTGAGCTATAGTTTCTTTGTTAGTTCAATGATTTTTAATAATTTCTTGCCAGTTAGGAGGCAAGTCATAATCCCTTATATGCTTATACTCAAGAACCACTATTGATCCCGAGTTATCTATACTAAACCTCATTGAGTCGAGTCCAACATTTAAATGAGGTCCTACGTACGGGATAGTTTTAACCTGAACATCAATATGTGAAGAATGATATTTAACGTCTACATCAGTTCCATCCAAAAAAGGCGTAAACGTAGGTGATACAGTTAATTTATTTTTGTAGTAGTGGTTAATCTGTTCCTGTATTTTTGGAGCTAACAAAGTAAGTACAAGCCGTTTCAATGGTTCATCGTTTGGCTTTGCACAAATGGGCTGGATTACCATCAAGAAAATGATGACTGTTAGCAATGATCCCATAAATCTTTTCATTTCTGAAACCCTCATCCCCAGATTTTTAAGGATAGTTTTCACTAAATGAAGATAATTTATTATGCTAACATGCCCGTTAGTTTAATGAATTGAAGGGCAAGATGACGAATAGTTATGCGTCTAACCGGAAATAGTAACATGTTCTTGTCCTCAACAGCAAGTTTCAGTCTGATATTTCGCTTTTTTAATACCCATCCAACCATGTTTAACCTCTCTTTGATTCAGTTGTCCATAACAATATGAACATTTTTATGTGTTATGGTACTTAATGAAGTTTAAAGTGCATGTGATCAATGTTTAGATATATATCTAATTGTCAATCAGACTATGTTCTTGTCAATTCCGGCAATCGGTACAAGTTCTTGTCCTTGGCTTGGGACAAGAACTTGTACCGATAAAATAAAAAAGCCGTTAAAATAGCGACTTCAATGGGGACCACATGTTCTTGTCCCTCGACAGGTCCGCAGCAGTTTTTCAATCCTGCTATTTTATCTTTCATGGCCTATAATTTCATACTGTTCATTCTAAAAACGACGACATTAACTATCTTTTCTTGTTCTATAATCTTACCATAAAAGACTAATATCCTATTGAATTACCTTGCCCCCGTTAGCGCAGCTAAGGCAGCCGTCTTAGTCGTCGGCTGCCTTCGAGTCATCAGTAAGCTATAGTTTCACGATAGTTGAACACTTACCGTATGCTCAACGACTTGAGCAAACTCGATGTGTCGTTTTCTCAAGGATTTGTAAGTGCAATTCTAAAACCAAGATCATCTATTTTGAAAATGGGCATGCTTTTCCTTCTACACGTAGAACCACAATTGTTCTCCACTTCAGCCCAACTGCCTCCCCTGAAAACTCTATAGTTCCCATATCGTTCAGCATCATATAGATCCCAGCACCATTCCCAGACGTTACCGATCAAGTCATAAAGTCCCCATGGATTAGGAAGCAACTGTCCTACTTTATGAACAGATCCATTGGAATTTCCTTGATACCATGCAATTTGATCAATTCTTGCATACCGATATTCCGTTGATCCTGCTTTGCACGCATACTGCCATTCAGCGTCTGACAGTAATCGAAATCCATTCGCTATTTTGTTATATATTGTGTTCTCACTTTCGTTTGTAACTGTGTAACATTCCATCCTGCCAAGCTTTCTCGATAACTCATTACAGAAAGCAATAGCATCCATCCACGAAACTTCCGTAATTGGCAGCTTACTCACAATCGGCTCTATTTTTTCTTCATGCATGACAAAATGATATAACTGCTGTGTTACTGGATACTTCATTACATGGAATGGCTCAATAGCTTCAGTCCACGTTACAGTCTTTTTACTACTTCCTGGGTTAGATAAAGTGTAATCAGTACTAAGCCATTTATCTGTATTAAGAAAATCGCGTAGTTCAATTGATCCGCCTTCTATGGGTACCATCAAATCCATTATTTCTTTTAGAAAACGTGCCTTGTCACTCCCGTACTTTTCCATATCTTATTCCTCCCCCACTCTAACTTACCGCCAACCAAATTCGACCCAGAAACTGTATTACCCTGCTTAATAGTTGCTAACGACGATAAACTCGTCGATACTTTTAGTGTGGTTCACCGCGTCTAATCTTGAAAGTATCCTGCCCGTTAGTTGAATAAAAGCAGCCGATCACATGGAGCAGCTGTATATTATGCTAATGTTTTCCATGACTAAATTCAGTTCAGAATTTCTCCCTGAATCGCTAGGCATCCAATCGCCTTAAATCGTTCGTTCTACCTCCATGGTTTTGCCGAAATAATCGGCTGGATCAACGTCTTCCATCAGTCCCCATTCGACCATATCTGGCGTACGGGTCAGCAATTTCCGATGCGACTATCGAGAATCCTCTCTATCGCTGGATATTCCTCGAATCTTCTTTCGATGAAATGTTGAATAACCGCCCCGTAAAGGGGCGATTTTCTTAGGCTTGCATAAATGCTTCTAACGGTTCCAGAATCGCGAACGTCTTCTTTGCATCCTTCTTCCGTTGCTCATCATAGAGTTTGGTCAACTCTTCGAATGATTTAGCTTTAATCTTCGTATAACTCGATTTGGTGTATCTGATTATGTACCTCTTTACCCCTTCCTCTTCACTCCACTCGTAAACGACATCATATTTGTCCCTCAAATTCTTTAAATGAAGTGACCGGCGCAACACTGCAAAGTGTTCTTCAATGGCTTCATCGCATTCCTCCATAATCTTCTCGTATGTGCAGCCAACTCGCATCAGAATCTCCGATGCCCGTTCATCGCCGTATCTCGCGAGAAATTCCTTCAACGAAACCAGCGCATATAGCAATATTTGTTCCTTGTCATGCGGATTCCTGTATTCATAACAGCCTACAACCAAATTGCGGTCGGTCATCTCCTCCTTACTGAATTGCATATTAAACAAATACTCGAGTGTCTTTTGCTTCATAACGGTTTCCAACATCTGCTCTTTATCAATCCTGATGCCCGTTGTCACCCAAGGAAACGGTAGTTGGCCGTTACCTTCACGCGGTATGCTACCCCTAAGATTCAAAATCGGCATACCCGTAGCAATTGCGTACGACCTGTTATATCCTTCGCCCGCGAATTTTTCCTGTTCTTCTAGCATGTGTCCTGCCTCCTTTTAGTACCAAGTTCCATTCGGCGACTATTGCATATCCATAAAACTACCACTTTTTTGTGCTGGTCTCTTATTAATTCATCAGCGCTTTTCATTAACCCACAGATATTTCTGGGATATATTGTATCATATGAGAACAATAAGTCCATCTAATGGTTCCGTTATCCTGCACGTTGGCTAATGCCGACTGCCAGTCTATAACTTTATTTTCACAGAACAGCTGAAGCCCAGGCGACCGGCACGCCACTGCTCTCTCCGATCCGGACGAGATCCGCGCAGCTTCATACATAGTGCCCAAAGGTGCAGCTCACACACAGGACGTTCCTATTAAGCTAACCTGCCCGTTAGCTTAATGAATTAACGAGGGTAAGAACCGTTTAGGTTTATGCCTAATCGGTAATCGGACTATGTTCTTGTCCATTCCGGCAATCGGTACAAGTTCTTGTCCTTGGCTTGGGACAAGAACTTGTACCGATAAAATAAAAAAGTCGCTAAAATAGCGACTTCAAAGGGACCATGTTCCTGCCCCTCGACATATTTACATACTCAGTAACGGTATTAAGCTCAGCTGTTGAAGTACATGCAATATATAATGGAAATATTTTAATTTGTTCACCTCTTCGATTTTTATATATGCATATGTCCTGGCCTTAGATTAAGATTAATTATCAAAACTTAGGGTTAAGGTGGTCTTCTTCTATCTTCGAACGAAGCTCTCTTCATTAGAATATACAGGTTAGTTGGCGTATACAAAGTACTATTAATTTCAGACAGTGTTTCAGTATGGAAAGTCGTTGATAATAACTCATTGAGTTTGGTTTTTAGTTCGTCATGGAGTGAAGAAGCGGTCGCTTCCTTGCACAACAAGGTTGATACAACCAGGATTGTCCGGGAACAACATGATACAGTCGAATTTCTGTAATCGTTAAAAGAGCAGGACACCCCTACTCCAAAAGGGTGTCCTGCTCTTTTTTTATTTCGTATGTTTTTCTAACCAGTTTTAATCAAAGCTTAGCTCTTCAGAAATTCGATCAACGCTGCATTAAATGCTTCAGGATGTGTCGCATTAAAGCCATGTGGTCCACCTTCTACAACAACAAGCCGGCTGCCAGGGATAGATTCATGTGTACGTTGTCCACTGACTTCAAGCGGCACAATGGCATCGGAATCGCCATGAATAACCAGGGTCGGAATATTGAATTTCTCCAGGTCCTGACGGAAATCGGTAAGAGCAAAGGCAGCAATGCAATCCAGGGTACCCTTAGGGGATGCCAGAGCAGCAATATCCCGGTTATATAGACGGAACGGCTCGCTCACAAGGTCTGTACGATCTCCTGCAGCGAAAAAGTTATTTGTAAATCCATCCAAGAAGGCTAGACGATCACCCTTAACCCCATTTTGGAATTCAGCAATGGTTGCATCGTCCAATCCTCCCTGTGGATTATCCTCGGACTTATACAGGTAAGGAGGAACAGCGCCTGCAAATACAGCTTTGGAAACCCGTTCCGTTCCATATGTTCCGATATAGCGAGCTACTTCGCCGCCTCCCATGGAGAACCCAACCAGTGTAGCGTCGCGCAGATCGAGGTGCAAAATCAATTTATGTAAATCAGATGCAAAAGTATCGTAGTCATAACCATCCCAAGGTTGGGAAGACTGACCAAAACCACGACGATCATACGTGATAACACGGTAGCCCGCTTCAATCAGGATAGGTACTTGTTTCTCCCAGGATCTTCCACTCAAAGGCCAGCCATGAATAAGGATGATGGGTTTCCCCTCGCCATGATCTTCGTAATACAGTTCAATTGGTTGTGCATTCTCTTCGCCTACGTTTACTTTAGCCATGGAAAATCCCTCCGTTTAGTTATGATCGTTTAATTGTTACTATTCAAATGCTACATATGCAATCTACTATTGTCAATCGTACCCAAGAATTAAATAGAATCGTTCATTGTAAATCATTTTCTCCTGTTCTACACATAGTCTCACAGTAAAATATTCTTTGTTCAGCAGAGATTTTCTCCAAAGTTTGAGTAACACAACTGATCCTCCTATCAAAAAAGCAGCCCCGTCAGGAGCTGCCTCATGTTATGCCTTATTTTGTAATCCTATCTGTTTCCGCTAACTCGCCACCCGGATAAGGATTGATCTTCTGGATCGTTCCGTCTTCGTTGTATTTCAGTTCGGAATATTTAACGCAGCGCTTGTGGTTGACGCCTTCCGACAGGGAGCTGTCGTGATAGAACAGATACCACTTATCTTCAACTTGCACAATGGAGTGGTGGGTTGTCCAGCCGATAACTGGAGAGAGAATCTCGCCCTTGAACGTGAATGGTCCCATCGGGTTCTTGCCGATCGCATATACGAGCTTATGCGTGGTTCCTGTAGAGTAGGACAGGTAGTAATAGTCGTTATATTTATGCATTCATGGGCCTTCAAAATATCTCCGTTCCTCATCCCCGGCCAGAATCGGATTCCCGTCTTCATCGACAATTGATATCTCGGCAGGCTTGCCCTGGAAGGACAGCATATCGTCACTAAGCAGTGCAACTTGCGGTCCAAGCGCTGGCTGTTCAGAAGCCGGTCCTTCTGCATCTGGAACGAAGCTGCCGGTCTGCCATTTCTCCAGCTGGCCGCCCCAGAGTCCGCCGAAATAGATGTATGACTGATTGTCGTCATCCACCAGTACGGCCGGATCGATACTGAAGCTGCCTTCCATATAATTTGGTTGCGGCGTGAACGGGCCTGCCGGAGACTCTGATGTTGCCACACCCAGACGGAAGATGCCGTCATGATCCCGTGCCGGGAAGAACAGGTAATAGGTATTGTCCTTATAAGCGGCATCCGGTGCCCAGAGCTGCTTGGAGGCCCACGGAATATCTCTCAGATGCAACGCTTCGCCGTGATCGACCACCGGGGAATCGAAGTTGTCCATCGAGAGGACATGATAGTCTTCCATTTTATACTGGTCCCCGTTATCGTTGCTCGGCTCGTCATGATCAAGGTCATGGGAAGGATAGATGTAGATTTTGCCCTCGTAGACATGGGCGGACGGGTCCGCAGTGAAGATGTGGGTTACGAGTGGCTGGTGGGGCTTAGGTAGTTGTTGTTGATTCATAAGGCATCTCCTTTGGTATTGGATAATAGAATCCTTCATAATTAGGGCTGGTGTTCTCTGTACCGTTGCCCAAGGCGCGCAGCCCCAGGTAGACGCCGGTGAAGCAGCTGGCTGAGGCAAGCCAACAAGGGAGGCGCTTCATCGTCCAGCATGTAGGCATTCCCGCGCTCGGTTCAGAATAGCGCTCAAGTATCCAGCGATTACGGTAATTCATTGATTGCATCCTCAGAATTCAAAGCAAGCGTTTACAATCTCTAATGTTATTGTATAAGCCCCGCTTATTCTTTCCTATACACATAATAAAGATCTTTCCCCGAAAAAATGTACAATTCCCGCCTATTTGATTATATTGGAAATATACACCTATTGCTCGCGTTTTGCTTCTTGTTTTGTGTCGCCGCACAACAAGGCCAAGAAAAAAAGGCCGCTGGCGCAAATGATTGCGGGTGGCCTTTTGCTGTAATCGAATATGAGGGTGTGCAGAAAAGGAGGAAAGCGCGTATTAGCTTGAAAAATTAGACGCGTTCATTGTGCCTCTTCTGACCACGAATAGGTCGTTCCTGCCGTTCTTAGGTAAACATTTAGGATAGCGTCACCATACATACCTGTGGACGAAATGGAGAATCGCTCCGACGGAATCGGTCTACACTGGAATTCTATCCAGTTTCTTCCCTTTTTGCGAATCTTGATAACTGACTTGCGACTGTAAAGCCTTCGCCCATTTCCAGTGAATTTCCTTCCTCGGCAAAAAACTGGAATTGTAGTTAGATATCCCGTCTATAAGTCAACTTTTTGCCAAGTTTATCAAAAAGGAATCTTCGGGGATACCTATTTAGGTGGAGCATCCATGTTGGAGCCAAGCAAATCTTCTACCGTTACTATGGATTGGATTCAAGGGTAAGAAAGATTATTAATGTTGAACAAAAGTGCTCTCCGACTGAGATCGGCGAATGTTGCTTAGATAATCTGTACTCACTCTTTACTTTGTATTTGAGTTTGTTGTTTAGAACACTAACGAGATGTAATCATCTCTTCAGCTATTTTGACCAGATCCTCTTTACCTAGCGTCCCTCCATCCAATTCGATGGTAAGTAACGTAATTAGTTTCCTTATCCCTGGCATCGGGACTTTTATTCAGAATTCCAGCAATTTCAGCAAACGATTTTTCTTCAAAAACGCGCAGAATCAATAGGTTCCGTTCAACTACATTTAGTTTCTCAAGCGCCCGGCTTAGTGGTTCGTTAAAGAGTTGGCTATCCAGCATTTCAGCAGGACTAATGGTAGATTGATCTTGAGCCATTAATCTGAAATTCCATTTCTGTTGCATTTTTTTCGACGGATTATGTTTATGTAGTGATGATAGGCCAATTTGTAGAGCCAGGCGGAGAAATTAACCTCAGGCTAACGTAGTCCTGAATTTCGCCCGCTCGTACTCTTTTAATTCTGTATTCAGTTTCCTCATCCATGTTTCTTTAAGACACCTCCCAGGTATTCGCGATGAAGTTGATATATGTATAACAAACTAGGTAGTTCTAAAGGGACATTTTTTAGAAAAAGTTTCTAACAACAATATGGTAACTTAGGGAGTTCGCATCTGTGTATTTTATAAAACAAAATTAAAGCTGATTTGAGTACACCTGATTTGTTTTGAAACCTCAACTTTTTTATCATGGGCATCCCTTCCTTTGGTGCTCATCTCATCTTTTTAAATCTATCGCCTGTCTTTAATTGCGTTAACTTTAACGCTCATCCCCCTATCTTGTAAAAGGAGATTTTTGGTGGCTTCAAGCATAGTTTACAGCAGAATGAGGCCTTCGATCATGCTCCACATGTACTGTCTTAGAAATGACTATGTATCTCTTTAATAACAACCTGTTGATAGTGAAAAGGGAACCTCCTTTTTCCGGGAAATGCCTTTAATTTACTGTATACTCACACGAGTCTATGGTAGGTTTAGGCAAGCATTTGGCACGAATGTTATATTGTTTGTGTTGTCATTTAGTACATAATAAAGATGTACGATTGATTCTATTCAGCCATGAATGTGAGCGTTTATTAGCTTCCCAAAGTGGATGTGAAGAATTCACCAGTAAAATGCACTTAGACGAGATAAAGCAAGGTCATGCATGGTGGTTACACAACAACAAATTCTGAGGAGTAATTTTACACTATGATCAATCGATTCATCAGCTTGTTTTCCATTCCTTCGTATGCTTTACTCTTTATGTGTATGACATTACAGGGAATGGGCATTTCACTCAGTACCCCCTTTTTATCTATTTATTTCACGGAACAGCTTGGCGTATCCATTGGAATGTTTGGTCTTTATCTAGCTGTTACACTAATTGCAGGAATATGGATCAGTACGCTAATCGGGAGACGTTCTGACCTCGGCTTGAATCGGAAGAACGTTTATCTTTTCTCTACTCTCTCTAATGTCCTGGCCTTTAGTGGATACTTGTTCATTCAAGATTTTCCGATGTTGTTCATTTACATGACTGTGTTTACTGCCCTTGGTGCACTAGGGATGCCCCAGTTGTTCGCTATTTCCAGAGAAGCAGTGATAAAGAGTCATTTTACGGAGCGTGCGTTTGCTAATTCTACCTTGCGTTCTGCTTTCTCTCTCGGCTTTATTACAGGTCCTTTAATCGGCACTTTATTACTCACTGCTATTGGATTTAAGGGGATTTTTTTGGGGACGATCGGAGCTTTCCTGCTCGTAGCTCTGCTTGTTTTCCTGTTTCTCAAATCAAACACAGAAATGAAGAGCAGTAATGCTGAAGCGAATATAAAAAGTTTCCGACTGGCTCAAAACCGGGATATTCTAATTCCTTTTCTCATTATGATACTCATGTATACGGCTCATTGGATGAGCACCATAAACACGGCTCTCTTTATTACAAACAATCTTGGGGGAACGACAAGTCATGTCGGTTTAGTCAGCAGTATATGTGCTGCGCTGGAAATTCCCTTTATGATTGTACTCGGTCTACTTAGTGCAAAGTATAGTAACCGAATCTTGGTGTATTGCGGGGCTATTTTTGGAGGAGCTTATTATTTCGTTATCCTTATCTCGAACGAGATGTGGCAAATGCTTGCAGCACAAATTTTGCTCGCTGTTTTTGTCGCGGTCATTTCTGCGATTGGAATTAGCTACATTCAGGACCTGCTGCCTAGTATGCCGGGATATGCTTCCACACTCTATTCGAATTCATCCACTATCGGCAGGCTGATTGGTAGTCTTGTTGGTGGTGGAGTAGCCAGCATTGTGGGTTACCGATACTCATTTATCTTCTGCTTTATACTTATCATTGTTGCTGTAATTATGCTTGTGGTAAGTGGACGACAGCCTGTAGATGAACCGCAAATTTCGACTTAACTACGCCAATTCAACGGGATAATTTAGATTTTTAAGTTTTTCCAGGTATGGGGTAATTAACATTGGGCACGGCATCATGCTTGAAGCACTCCCTAAAAAGGAAACCGACCTTGGTCCTTCATAAAACAGAATCAAGGTCGGTTTCTTTAATTATAGCTGCAAGAAAATCTTATACAGAACCTGAACAGCTTCTGCTCTGGTTGTCGTTCCGCCAGGACTCAGGGTGACATTGCTTCGCCCGTTTATGAACCCCATTCTAACCATTGCAGCCATGTCATCAATTGCGTACTTTGCTACATTTTCCGCATCTGTAAATCTCTTGAGATCCTCAGCTGTACGGGTCTGCTCGGTTTTCCCAACTGCCCGCAAAGCCCGCATGGTCAGTACAGCCAATTCTTGTCTAGCAATTTCCGTTTCCGGATAGAACCTGCCCTTCATGCCCAGGGCGATCCCGAGTGCTTTGGCGATTCCAATTTCCTCATAATAGAGGTCTGTTCGCTTCATATCACTGAAGGTGGTGTTTAACTCTGCTTTGAGATCCAGTGTCTTTACCAACCAAGCTAGATACTCACCTCTTGTGACCTTTTGCTCGGGACTAAAGCTTGTTGCTGATGTCCCGTCGATGAATCCTTTGGACGCCATTGTTTCAACCGCTGGTGCGTACCACGAATCCTTGACGACATCATTGAAGAACTTCTTCGTATAAACAACTGCATATTCACCTGTGTTTTCCGCTGGAAAAACCATGGCTTGTAGAGCACTGTCGTACTTGCCATTCAGTAGCTGAACAAATGTACTATTTGCAGCCACGTACGAAACTGTAAGATATTTGGAATTGGCCAATTCTTCAACATCAGGAGTATAAGGCAGGCTGATTTCAACCGGTGCATTCAAGGTTGCCATTTCTTCTCCATCTAATTGCACAGCGAATGCAATAACAGGTCTGCTGGCTATCACTGATTTTACATCTGAATGAAGCTTTACAGTATCTAGCCGGCTCAGTGACAGTTCCACATTTTTGGCACCTGATACATACTTTAGCAAATTAGAAGGTACTGCAATGGTTCCAAATTCCGTGTTAATCTCGATCTTGATGTTGGCATGCGCTGCGCTTAGTGCAGCTGCAGGAAGCTCAACCGCATAGGAATGGGCTCCCTCTGCTTTCGGAATATCCACCATAATTGTTTTAATATTATTGCTATTCGCCTTTACATGCTCCAGAGCCTTATTAAGGTCTTCCTGCCGGAGGGGTGCTCCCTTAGCTTTACCGGTTTTGGTATCCGTCTTTGGTGCCACAATCTTAATCCAATTCCCTTCGACTTTGATGTTTTCAGGAACCGGTGAAGGTGTGGTCACTGACACAGGTGCATCCGTTGACGGCGGTGTTTCCGTAGGCTTCGGATTGATGACTGGATTGCTGATAACGACAGTAAGAGATTGGCTCGCATAATGAGTTGCCGTCTCTTTATATCTTACCTCGTAAATTCCGTTGCCAAGACCTGTAACCTCTGTGCCTGTGATCGCATTCCAGCTGCCAGCGTCCACTCCTACTAGCCGATATTCCATTACAGGACTTACACCAGTGATCTTACCATCCTTGGCCCCAGCTGCACTGACATTTACAGCCTTGACCTCTGCACTGGACGGCGGACTTTGCTCCTGCTTGGTTCCGTCAGGCACAACGATCAGGATAGCAGGACTTGGATTGCTCATATCCGTCCCGGCGTACCGGAGCTCATAGCTGCCGGCTTCGAGGCCTTCAATGCTGGTTCCACTCACCGGCATGTAACCACCTTGATCCACCTTCCGGTACTCCATATCGACAGTCACATTTTCAATTCTGCCGTCATTTCCGCCTGCCGCTGTAGGCGGTGTAATGACGAGTCCTTCCGCTGTTGGTGCCTCTCTGTCTGCCCTGGCTTCATTGCGAATGTCCACGGTTACCGGCGGACTTGCCTTAAGGCTGTCTGTGGCTGCATACCGGATCTGATAGCTGCCAGGCTCCAGATCGTTGATACTTGAACCTGTAACAGGCGTGTAGTCCTCTTCGCCCAGCTTCCGGTATTCCATCGTATCATTCAAACCCTCAATTATGCCTTTTATGCCGGTATCCGAATTGGCGTGTGAGATTACCCACCCACTCTCATCGGGTGCAACCTGCTCCTGTGTCTGCTCTTCCGGAATAAAGACTTCCTTATCCAGGCTGGCGCTCAGCGAACCGGTCTTCATATACCGGACATAATATTTACCGGCGGTGAGACCTGTGACCTCAATTCCTGCAATTGCAATATATTCTTCTTCGCCTTCCTTCTTATACTCCATTTCTGTTGTCACACCGATCAGTTTGCCGTCATCTCCATCAGGAATGGACGGTGCCATACCGGCCGGTGTTACTGGAGCCTCACGATCAGGACTGGGTATGGCCTGGTGAACTTCCCATTCCCATAGGCCTACACCGTTATCGCCTGCCCGCGATTGTTTGGTCAGGGTAACCCGCAGTGCTTTTACATTCAGCACCGAGTCAAACGTGTACGGATTGGAGGATTCCACTGGAGTATGTTCAACCACTTTGATTCCCTCCGTAATCGTTCCCGCTGTTATCCATTCATCAGTTGCGCTATCCGCAGGGATGTAGGAATATACAATTTGTGTAGGCGGCTTGATTCCGCCGCCATCTGACCACAGCACCAGATTCGAACTCCGGATGGTGGAACCCTGCGGCCATTCATATTGCACCCACTCCTCTGCGCCCTCATGGCCCCAGGTTCCCCAATGCAAAATGTTATTGCCATCTTTCTTTCCGTCGTTTACTGCAGCCAGACTCTCCCAAGGAGAGGTATAGCTGGAAGAAGCATTTGCGAGGAAGGCCATATTGCCGTCTCTCGGACTGAGCAAACGCAAATCCATCAACAGCTTCTCAAGCGCCAGGCTAACTTCTTCGTCTTTTGCATTCATATTCTTGATCACAGCAGATGCATCTGTCTTCGCCGCTTCTATTGGAGCAAGGCCAGGATCTGCAAGGTTCGAAGAATTTAATGTATTTACATAGTTATAGACCTTGATCAGTTCTGACTTATCTACCGCTCCGGTATAGCCGTATATCTTCCATTCCAGAATACCACTGCCATTAACGGAGGGCTTCATGTCCATACGAACACCTGTAATATATGCGGGCTCAAAGGTAGTCGTATTGTATTTATTAAGTTCATTGCCCAATCCCTTTATGTCCCGCGGGGTGTACCATTTTCCATCTTCGCCGCGAAGCATAAGTTGCATATCCTTTGGACGGAAGTTCCCGCCGTTGTCTTGAAATACATATACATCCATTGATGAGGCCAGGAATGGCTGATCCCATTCATACGTCACCCATGCTGGATCTCCTTCTCTACCCCAGTTATGCCATGCACTGTTGGGGGCACCACGGTTCGGCGAGAAATCTGCCGAGCTTTTAGGTTCAATGCCGTTATTCATCGCTTCCGGATATCCGTCGCCACCAGAGAAGCTAGCGGAAGCCTTGGCTGTCAGCGCCGCATTTTGAAGCTCAGTATTCACGACATGTACGGTAGCCCATACCTCCAAGGCACTGCCATTGACCTTTCCTCTGGCTTCAAATTGGCCTACACTAGCATAGCCGCTTGGATCAATAGCATCCCAAGTGATTTCCTGCTCTAGATACCCTTCCTCTGACAGAATATAGATTTGTCTAGGAAGTTCTGGTTCAATATCCTTCTTGGTGACAACGCTGAGTGCCCGGTAAACGTCAACGGTATCTTCCTTAATCTCTATCGTTATATCCTTGCTGGCCTTCTTGTCTCCGTCTGTCGCACTGAAGGTAAACACGTAGGTGCCTGCCATGCTTACACGCGCATAGGCTGCTGTTTTGTCACCATCCACAAATGAAATGTCCACTGAACCTTGAGGCTTTTGCTTGACGGCCCAAGTGTACTTCAACTGGGGTTCTTCTGCCTCGCTATGCACAGGGTCAGGAATGGCCTCCCCGGACAATACCACGATACTGTTATTTGCAACATCCTGAACCGCAGTTACGTGGCCAATTGCTGGAGGCTGTTTATCCGGCGGTGAAGCCAGTTCGAAGATGACCTGGCTGGAGCCAGTCAGTTGTCCATCACTTGCGCTAAGCTTAACCGTATATGAGCCTGCTTTGGTACCCGTAGCCTGTGTAATGCTTGCTTTCGGATGAGTAAAGGTTAGCTTGGCGCCTTCTGGGGCACTGACCACTTCCCATTGGTAAGACAGAGTTCCTTCCGGCGCGCCATCATCGGTTACAATCCCATTCAGCATAAATGGAATCAACGCCTGTGGATGTTGTGTCGCCAGCTCTACAGTAATTTGCGGAGCTTCATTTTCACCGCCGGCTGACTTTTCAATGATCAATTCAGCACGCTGCACGCTACCCATCTGAAACATGGCAACGCCTTCATTGTTCTGAACATAGAACTGTCCGGCATCTGCACCATTCAGCTTCATGGTATAGTAGCCATTCTCGATCCCCACTCCATCGAACAAAATCCGTGAAGTATGCTCTTTCCCTGATGGATTCAGGAGCTGAAGTGTAAAACCCTTACCATCTTTTTGAATTTGCGCGCTTTCTACTTTATCGCTTTCCAGCTCCAAATAGATTTTCTCATCGATCAGATTGATTCGTTTGCCGAAACCGTCTTTCGGCGTAATGTTGTAGCTGTCTCCTGCGTCACTCACCAGCGCTCCATAACCAAACAGCCCGAATATCGGATCTGTAACAATATCGGAGCTGATGCTGAGAAGGGAACCATAGAGGCCTTCTTCTGATTCGCCCGAAAAATCATTCCAGCCGTTACTCATGACGCGTGAGCCGCCATCGTATACGTCCTTCGTACCTGTGCCTCCTTTATACATCGAATATCTCCAAGAGGTACCGCCAACTGAATTAGCCGAAATCTGTCCCATATTGACGGCATTGAAATTCGAAATCTTAGCGGCATAATTGCGCTGCTGTGCAATTGCCTTCTGCTCCACCGATCTGCCATCATTCTCATACCTTAGCCAGTCATCCATAATGTAACCTGCTAAAGACGCAGTATATTGGAAATTCCACCAGCCTTCACCGCCGCGGAAAACGGGCACGGAATAATGGAACCAGGTAGGCTGAATCCCGCGCATGGCACGTGTTTTCCAATCGGCCATTTCCATACTTTTCTCAGCTGCACCTGTAAGCGCGTCTGCTGGATAGTACGTGCGCAGAGCCTTCGCTGCTGCATAAGCCCCCTCTTCGCCAGTATTGTCATATTCAAATTCCGATCCGTAAGGATAAGTGGCTCTGGTCATATTCCGTCCCTTGTCGAGGGCGAACTTCTTCTGCAGATTGGTTGACTCGTTCTGCATCCCCTCTTCCTTCAGTGCTTCAATCATATCCGGGATTTGCTGCTCGCCATAGAATCCGATGGCCCCGGTGGAAACGCGCTTATAGTAAATGTTATAAGCTTTCTCCAGATAAAACTGAGGCGATTCCCGGTACTCGATCAGATTAGGATAAGCCTTCTGAATCCGGTACATGTTGAAAAATCCGGTAGCTTCCATGATTTCGGAGAAGGTACGTGTATAAGGCTTATCTTTGTCGGTATACGCTCCAGAATCTTTCAGCCAGTTCGCAACGATGTAGCTATCCTGAGTATTCTTCATGTATCGTTCCCACATGAAGTCGATCAGGAATGTCTCGATAGAGCGAATTTCATCGGGATTGGGAGCCAGATAGTTCTTCATCGTCATGAAGTTGATGTTGTCATGGCTCCAGTCATCTCCCCAATGGCTTGTATTTAGATCGATGCCGCTTGTAAGATACCAGTCGAAATAGTTACCATAAGTTGGACTTTCCGGATTCTTATCCTGTGTTTGCTGGACCATGAATTCGGAATGGGCATCCGAGATTGCATCCAGCTCGGCTAGAACATTGAATTCAAATTGAGTGAATTTATCCACCCATTCGTTGCCGTCCTTCAGCTTATATTCGATACGCACGCTGTTATTGCCGATCGAATCAAACTGAAGCGAATAGATGTGATGCTGTTCACCATTTACGATCTTGGTCTCCACAAACTCAACCGACTCGTTGTAGCCGGGGTTCCCGTCAGGCAGTCCACGTTCCGCCCGCGAGTTGTCAACCATTTCCTTTCTGCTCTTCCCAGACTTGATA
This sequence comes from Paenibacillus sp. FSL L8-0435, assembly GCF_037965655.1. Taxonomy (NCBI): domain Bacteria; kingdom Bacillati; phylum Bacillota; class Bacilli; order Caryophanales; family Paenibacillaceae; genus Paenibacillus; species Paenibacillus sp. FSL L8-0435. Next base: position 3,779,834 of record NZ_CP150185.1, on the reverse strand, counting down.
TCCGGAATATGCGCTTCGTCAAACGGATCATTCTCTGCCACATTTTGAATATCGATGGATTGTACATCAACGATATTGTCGTCATAGTGCAGGTCTATCTTGACAGGCATATCGATCGCTGTCTGGAAGCCCGGCACCGCTACGGCATCAATCATACCTGATTTATATAGGATGGACCGGAGATTGGCTTCACGGTCTTCCATCGAGGTCGAACTATTATTTGGGCTTTGGGCGCTTTCCTGCGGCGTATTGTCGCCTCCACGGACTGCGGAGAATTTGAACTTATACGTCTTGGACTCATCCGGTCCTAGGACGAGGCTGGAAGCATCAGTAAAGTACCCGCGTCCCGTTTTTTGGATTTCTTTGGAGTGAATATAGAGCACGTTCAGCCCCGGATACCAGCCGCCACTGTCTCCTGTCCAGTTCTTAAAGGTGTCTGCAGCACGTCGCTCTCCTGCTTCATGCATCCAATAATCCACATACTCGATTCGAGCGCCGCTTTCCGGCACCGGAGTGAAGAGCATAAAGTTTCCCTCACCACTGGTGCGGATGGCATAAGAATATCCACTGTCAGCACCTGCGAAATTATGCACTGTCACACGGTCATCATAGGTATCGGATAAGGTCTGATATTTGTTATTCCAAGGCATTGGCAAGCCGATATCTCCGAATTCGATATACTGATTGCTCTTGTTCTTCACCGTAATTTCCCAAAGCAGTGAACCGTCATTGGTCTCCATATCAAAAACGGATTTCACATCGAAGCCCTTCATTACCCGCTGGCCCGTAGAGTCTAGGTTCTGTCCAATAAAGTTGACTTCTACCTTCTTGCCGTCTGCTGATGCGGTCTTGTTCATATAGGGGTTATCCGGATTAATGGTCGAATATTGTGTAGATCCCCCGGCAGCCAATGTTTTATTGGTATCAACTTCTACAAAGCCGTCCCTGTTATCAGGGAATTGTCCATTGGCACCCGTACGGTAAGAGAAGATCATTTCCCCCATCCATTGGTGCTGAGTACCATTCTGCGGCGATGTAGTGTTAGGCAGGACGAAATTGATTGGCTTCCCCTGTTTATTGGTAGGATTGTTGTTGATATAAAGCTCCTCAATCTGACCTAAGTCGCCAACTTTGGCCGACAGGCTGGCATTGGAGATACCGGTCTTTACCGCAGCCGTCGCGGCCCCAGGCAAAGCGCTAACCTGCAGCGGCAGACTTGAAAATGCCAGGAGCAGCGCGATCATGAGCGGCTTCCACTTCTTCGAAATCATTGTCATTATAACCTCCTGTATATATGTGATCATATCCATTAGGGGTTTAATTCTCTTAAACCGGTAAGTATAGTTTCTTCTACGAAATACCTTTGACCGATCCATCGAAAATGACGTTCATTCTTTCGTCTAAAGTAGAATCTCTAAGTCGATTGTTAAGATAATCGAATCCTATAACCGTTACTCCACTTACGTGGAGCCTATATCGTGTAGCCATACAGGGGCATGATAATAATTTCCATTGGAATCATCATCACAACCAGTACGAGAGTGAAGATAAGGTTCTAAACCTTAATCCGTTGAAGGTTAAAACTGAATTTCGTAAGCGCTTTATTTTCTATGTTACTTGCTGTATCATAAAAAATAAATTCTCGATGCCAACATGAATTTTAAATATTTCAACCTGTTCGGAGGTGCCGGATTGGACTCGCCCATCCTTCATTTCATTACCCCGCCCATTCCCTATTTTATTGATTGCGGACGTGCTTGTTACGAAGCCGGTGAATATCACATTAGCCGCAGTGACATCGGTGTCTTTGATCTAATTGTTGTTACACGCGGTTCGCTCGCCATTAGCGAGAACGGGACAGAATGGCTTCTGAACCAGGGAGAAGCACTGATCCTTAAGCCGGATGGACATCATTACGGCAGCGCAGCCTGTAAGGCGGAAACGGAAATGATCTGGATTCATTTTCAAACCTTTGGCAGCTGGAGAGAGTCTGCCAACATGGACGAATGTCTCGCCAATCAAGCCGAACTAATCGAGACACATAAGGTGAGCGCATATCTGAACCACTGTGATGTCTGTTCCATCTTCATTCCCAAACATTTGCACATTGCAATCAAAGATATGGAACTGCTGGAGCATTTCTCTCAGCTTGATCAGGAGCCTCAGTCCCTGCGCAATTGGAAACGACAGGCGACCTTCCAGCAATTTATGCAGCATCTGGATCTTGGGCTGTCTTCACTGTCAGACGTTGCCGCAATCCGGATTGCCGAGAAAGTTGAACTCTATATCCGCCACAATTACCCGCTACCGATCTCCAATCCGATGCTGCAAAAGGAACTTAACTACCATCCAAACTATCTCGCACGCAGCATGCTGAAAGTGTATGGCATGACACCCATGGAATATCTGCTGCATTACAGAATCGAACAGGCCAAAAAGCTGCTGCTGCAAACCGCCTGGTCCGTTGCTCGCATCGCCGAAGAGATCGGCTTTAATCATGTATCCTACTTCTCTTCCTGTTTCTCGAAAAAAGAGGGCATCTCTCCTTCCAACTTCCGCAGCAAGTTTACCAACTCAGATAAATAAACTGACTCAATCAGAACTGATGCCGTGAAAAAAGTGTCCGCTCATCAAAGATCGCGTTATCCTACAGCGCGTATTGTGGGTCTATCGGGCGCTTTCCTTTTGCATACCTTTTTACAGCAGCACGAGTAGACTTCTTCTTATTCGCTTTCGCGAATCCAAACGCTCATTTCTCCTTCATCCCGATTGGCCCAAGTGAAGTAAGGAATGAACCGAAGCTCGGCAGGTTGTGTATCCCAGTGAACATCACTGCGATACAGATGTATTCCCCAGTCTTCTTGGGATACGATTCTCTGCCCAATGGTTGTAAGAGCCGGAACCCCCAGAGGCATCTGTTCCCCGCTACCGATATGAAACTCGGAATCCCGGGGCAGCTGAATGCGATGCAATCCGCGGCCATTGTCGACTTCTTCGAGACAGTACATAAACGGTCCCCGCTGGATGGCTACTTTTCCGAAAGTGGTTTTGATGTGATCATGCCCTTTCATCCGCAGCAACTCCATAGGGAAGTGAAGTTTAATCTCATCACCGGCTTTCCACGAACGGGTCACTTTTATGTAACCGGATTCAAAAGTAAAACCATCCTGTTCGCTTTTCTCACCATTAATCCACAGCTCGGGAACCTTGCACCAGTCCGGCTTTCTCAGAGCTATCGTAAACTGCATTTCCTCTGGGGAATCAGGCCGAACGATCAGCTTCACATCTCCAGTGGAGGTATAGTCAGAGTCCATGGTTAGGGCTGCTCTCCTACCCTCAAGTGTGAATTCCCCTTCCCCTCCGATGTACAATTGTACATACAACGTAGCCTGTTCCACAGCCGGGGTATATACATATTGATCCAATGAGGCAATTAATCGCGCAATGTTCGGCGGACAGCAAGCACAACCAAACCACCCTTGCCGGCGTGTTCGCACGTGGGCATAATTAGGATTTACACGTTGCATCTTCGGATCGACTTCAAGCGGATTCACATAGAAGAAACGTTGACCATCCAGAGACATTCCACTAATCACCGTGTTGTACAGGGCTCGCTCCATAACGTCTGCGTACCGGCTATCCTGCTCCATCTGCAGCATGCGCTTCGCCCAAAAGATCAGGCCAATTGAGGCACAGGTCTCTGCGTAGGCGGTATCTCCAGGCAGATCATAATCGCCTGTAAATGCTTCTTCTTTGGCTGATGAACCAATGCTTCCCGTAATGTACATTCGCTTGCTTACGATGTTGCTCCACAACCGTTCACAGGCTTCTTTCAGCGATGTATCCTCCGTTTTCGCAGCTACATCTGCCATAGCCGCGCACATGTAAACCAGTCGAACCGAATGGCCTTCTGCTGTCGACTGCTCCCTAATAGGCAGATGGGACTGCGAGTACGTGTGTCGGTGAACCATATCCAACTCGCCAAAATGTATGGTACGGCCTCTTTGCTCCCATTCCTCTACAAAAAAATGCGGACTCGCTCCCCGCTGATCCAGAAAATAACGGCTCAGTTCCAGATATTTCTCTTCTTTTGTCGTCTCATACAATTTGAAGAGTGCAAGTTCAATCTCTTGATGTCCATCATAACCTGGCAGTTGTCCCGGCTCTGTACCAAACACGGTGCCTATATGATCCGCCAGGCGAATAACCACATCCAGCAGCGTGCGCTTGCCCGTGGCATGATAGTACGCCACACCAGCCTCAATCATATGTCCTGCGCAATAAAGTTCATGACACTCGGCGAGGTTCGTCCAGCGCGCCCCAGGTTCACGCAGGGTGAAGTACGTGTTCAAATAACCATCGGCTTGCTGTGCCCGAGCTATGGTCTCAATAACAGAATCCACGAGGACTTCCAGTTCCGGGTCGGGCTTCGCGGAGAGCAGGTACGAAGCTGCTTCAATCCATTTCGCAACATCGCTATCCTGAAAAACCATGCCATAATGAACGCCCTCTTCATCCCCTGCAGCAATGCGGAAATTCCGTATGGCCCGGCTTGGTTCAGCTCCTTCGATACGGTCATTGAGCGCTTCCCATTGATAAGGAACAACTACGTTGCGGACCAGTTCAATATAATGCGACCAGAATGGATCATTGATTTTATGGCTATAACCTGATGTCTGTGGATGGTGCGTGACGTCTGGTTTTGTCATGGGAACCTCTCCTTGTTCTTTTTTGATAACCTTATTTTACAAATCATTACATCAGGCTGAAATCATCATTTCCAACTGAAATTTACATAATTACAACCTTGTACATATGCTAACCTTGTAACAAATCAGAAAATTACCTCTTATAGTTCGTCTCGCTGTAAGTGACTCAAAGCCCGTTTTTGTATCTTATCGAGTTGTTTGTCCCATAAGAAATTTGAAAACTGTGCAAAATTTATGCTGCCTGTTAAGATTTAAATTACATCTTTATTCTTTAGATGTACTTCTTAACGGTAATCGGACAATGTTCTTGTCCATTCCGGCAATCGATAGAAGTTCTTGTCCTTGGCATGGACTAAAACTCGTACCGATAACATAAAAAAGCCGCCGATCCTATTGATCAGCGACTGTTTTTGTTTTTTTGATATGATTTTCCGGGATAACTGGAGCGGCAAGTTTTAAGGCAACTTTCCACTACTTGTATTACGGTTCGACGTATCATCTGTAGAGCGAAATCGAAGGCACCCAGTAGGGTGCCATCGATGTTCTAACTGTCTCTCTTTGGCAAGTTGGATAAACGAACTCAAATCCATCAACCAACCTTGTTGGGACACTCGATCATTGTAAAGAACGTGCAAGTGCTGCAACAGAACCGCGGAAATCGGGTCTGCCGTCAGCCGTCCACAAAAGCGCTGTCACAAATGTATGGCGATTCGGATCGTACAGCGGATCTCCTATAATGTTCTTGTACGTTCTTGCGTGAAACACAAATAGCGTCTCTTCGTCGTCCTCTGACACCGTGAAGGAATTATGACCGGGACCATACATTGAGATGCTCTCATCTGTCGAGAGAACCGCTGTTTGCGACTTGCGCCATGAGGTGGCATCGAGCAAATCAGCATCCGCATCGGCTTCAAGTAAGCCCATGCAATAATTGAAATCGGTGGCGCTAGCCGAGTAAGAGAGGAATACCCGATTACCCTTGCGAAGAAATGCCGCGCCTTCGTTCACTTTATAACCAATGATCTCCCAGTCATATTCCGGCATCGAAATCATCGTTTGCGACCCAGTCAACGTCCACGGAATGCTCATTTTAGATATATACAGATTAGAGTTATCTTCAATATTCGGATCCTTTTGTGCCCATACGTAATAACGGCTTCCATTATGCTCAAAGGTAGTGGCATCGAGGGCGAAGCTTTCCCACTCGGTACGAACCTGCCCTCTTTCCATCCAACTGCCTTCGAGCGGATTGGCATTTTCATTCTCTAGCACGTACATCCGATGGTCGAACAAGCCTTCATTCGTTTCCGTCGTGTGTGCGGCAGCGAAATACACGTACCATTTGTTATCAATAAAATGCAGTTCTGGTGCCCAAATATTAGCACTAAGGATACCAGTCTCGCGCTTTCTCCAGATCACTACAGGAGTTGATGTAACAAGCTTCTCAAGGTTCTGGGCTCTACGGATTTCAATCCGATCATACTCCGGAACGGATGCTACGAAGTAATAATAACCATCCGAATGTCTGTAAATAAAAGGATCAGCTCTCTGTTCAATTAATGGTTGAATGTCGTGTGACGCTCGTTGTTGGATTTCCATCTTATCACCTGTTTCATCATAATATAGATTACCCTTTAACAGCGCCTGCAGTCATACCGTCTATGAAATACTTCTGAAAAGCAATGAATAGTATGAAAATTGGAATGATGGAGAAGAAGGAGCCCACGATCAATAAGTCATAGTTATTGCCATAAGGAGTTAACAACGTTTTCAAACCGATTGGAAGTGTATATTTACTCTGATCTCCGAGCACCATGAATGGCCACAATAGATTATTCCAGCTATTCATACCATTCAATATGGCCATTGCTGCAAACGATGGCTTCATAATCGGCATAATTAGTCTGAAATAAATCGCATACTCGTTTGCGCCATCAACCCGCCCAGATTGAATAATCTCATTGGGTATGCTTCGTAGATATTGCCTGAAGAAAAATATTGTCGCGGCATTGGCTATACCGGGCAGAATGATTGCCGAATAGCTATTCACCATTCCCAAATCATTAATTAGGCTGTACAAAGGAACCAGCAGTATTTCGAAAGGCACCATCATAATGAGTAAAACACATATAAAGAGGAAGTTCTTACCTTTAAAATGATATGCTGCAAAACCATATGCAACAAATGCGCTTACAAAAAGTGTTAAAACCACTTGAACGATTGTTAAAATTATACTGTTCCAAAACCACACAAAATAATCATGTTCTCCAGTAAACAGAAAGATGAAATTATCAAAACTCATGATTTCAAAATCCAAACTTAGGTTAAGTCCATATCTAACTAATGATTCACCTGGTTTAAAGGAAGATAGGGCCACTGCGTAGAATGGGATCATAATTATAACGAATAGTATAATGAATAAACAAATAATTACTATTCTAGAGATGAAATCACTCCTCGTCTGACTTCTGCCCACTTTAATCCTCCTCCTTTTTGAACATTCCACTAAATTTCAACTGCGTTAAATTGATAACCATAGCAATGACTAACAGAACGATACCAACTGCAGCTGCGTAACCCAGCTTATTCTGCTCAATCCCTTGTCTATACAGATATCCAACAATGGTTAAGCCAATATTTTGGGGTGATTTGTTACCGTTGAACATCATCAGGCTCTCGGTAAACATTGCTAAACCTGCATAAACACTAATTGTTGTAACATATACCGTGGTCGGCTTCAATAATGGCATTGTGATCGTTCTAAACTTCTGCCAAGCAGATGCACCGTCAATTGAAGCAGCCTCATAATATTCATTGTCAATGCTTTTCAAACCCGATAGATAGTAAAGCATATTAACGCCTGTCCATCTCCAACATGCGAGGATTAACAGTGCTGCCATACTCCAATTTCCGTCTTTCAAAAATTTGATAGGCTCTACACCAAATAGACCTAGGAAACTGTTCATTAATGAACCTTCCATCTCACCGAATGTAAGGCGGAAAATGGTACCCGCAACTGCGACAGATGTCAATGCAGGGAGAAAGAAAGAAGATTTAAAAAACTCTCTTCCCATCATTAACTTACTGTTGATCATAACGGCGAATAACATGGGAAAAGGAATCAACAGCACTAAGGTTCCTAACATGTACACAACGCTATTTTTAATAGATGTCAAAAACACTTTATCAGTAAGTAATTTCGAATAATTTGCTTCACCAATCCATTTAGGATCCTGTCCCAGCATCCTATCTTGAAAGCTCATTACGAATGAATTTACAAGCGGAAAAAACCAGAATATCAAAAATATGAGTATAAATGGCAATACAAAAACATAAGGTGCAACTTTTTGAGAGTATACAAATTTCTTTATCATATTCTCAATCTCCCTTGACTATGGTTAAACCTGCCGACCACTGTACCTGCCGACAGGTTTAATCAAATCATTACTTATTATATTTATTTCAATTCTTGTTCAATTGCTGCTTGTGCTTCATCCAACGCTTCCTTCACGTCTTGGCCATCTTCAAAGATAGCATTCAAAGTAACCGTATTGAATATATTGCCGATGGTTGGTGAAGCTTTAACGGACTTAATCGCTCTAATTTCGTCTTTGATTTCATTCAAAGTATCAAATGCATTTGTTTTAAAGTATTGGACGTATTCATTTTCAGGGTTTTTCGTAACTGCATCATCTTTCCATACTTCCATGTTGATTGGGTCAAATCCAAGTGTATTCCAGATTTCTGTAGTAGCTTCTTTCGAAAGCTTAGCAAAGGCTACAAATTCTTTTGCCAACTGAACGTCTTTACCATTCTTAGTAACAACTGTGCCAGTACCGCCTAAGCCAACGGAACGAGGATTACCTTCTTCGAATACAGGCAATGGAGCTATTGCATACTTACCTTTAAGGTCTTTCATTTCGTTTACAAAGCGGGACATGTACCATTCAGGCATCAATGCACTTGCGTAGTTGCCTTTGTTGTATTCGCCTTTTGCTTCTTCTGTGTCGGGTTGTCCGCCAGGGATCGTATGAATAACATTGTTCTTCTGCAGATCGACTAACATTTCATACGCTTTAATCATTTCAGGCGAGTTCACTTTTGGATTACCATTTTCATCTGTAAAATCGGCATTTTGCTGAGCTAGTAGCAGCGATGCTTGCCACGAAGCTGATGTATCAGCAGTACCTAAGTACTTGCCAGTCTTTTCGTAAACCTTGATACCTGCTTGTTTGTAATCTTCCCACGTTTTGATTGTCTTGTAGTCAACACCTGCTTGTTCGAGAATTTCAGTGTTGTAGAAAGCAAGCGTAGCACCTACGTGATAATCAAAGCCATAAACCTGATCAGCTTTGGAGTAAATCTCGACACGTGAAGAAACCACAACGTCTTTGTATGGTGCAAATACATCATTCAAAGATTCCAGGGGAACGTTGTCACCTTCCAAGAATTTAGGGAATTGACCAAGCTCAATATCCGCGATATCAGGAGCACCTTTTCCGCTTGTAACTGCCAATAAGAGCTTGTTGTGCATATCATCGTAAGGCATAACCGTTACATTCAACTTAATCTGTTTGTCTGGGTTCTGTTGGTTCCATAACCCCAGCATTTTATCCAAATGCTTGCCGTGCAAATCTGCGAATGTCCAAAATGATAATTCTGTTGCATTCTCACCGGCATTAGCGCCTAATTGCTGTGTTTCCGTTTTTGAACCAGAAGGATTACCACATGCAGTAAAAACAAGTGACATAATCAGGAGAGTAACGATGGAGATTAAAGCACTACGTTTTTTCATTTGTTCGTCATCCTCTCTTTTTTGTTATGCATTTGAAAAGTCGGCTGACTAGTTAGTTCTGTTAATTTAAGCGGTTACAATCCATCTTGGCACCACCATCCTTAACATAATTCTAACCTTTCAAAGAAAAGACCCCTTTGCAACAATTTCTCAGATTCCATATTGTAAGCGCTTTACATGCCGTATTATAATATATATGAAATAAGCTTTATATAACCAATTGATTATAAAATCATAAAGTTTATGGGGAGATGCTACTCTTTGAAAAAGCTGGCGCTCTACAAACAAATTCGAGAAAACATTATACAGAAAATTAAATCAGGGCAGCTTCGGCCAACGGACCGCATTCCTTCTGAACAAGAACTAATGGACGAATTCAGAGTAAGTAAAATAACCGTCAGGAACGCCCTAACCCTACTAGCTGACGAAGGATTAATTATACGCGTACAAGGCAAAGGCTCATTCGTCTCTTCTAGTCTTGTTGTTTCTAGCATCAATTTCTCGCCATCCCCAAGCAGCGCGTGCTCCATGCCGCTCATCGGCTTCATCATTCCGACGATGAGAACCCGTGTCATTCAGAAGCTCGTTGACTACACGGAACACTTCCTACAAGAAGCCTGCCTCAGCATGGTACTAAGCATCACGCGCGAGTCCTCCTCTATCGAATCAAACGTCATTCGTACACTAACGGAGCTCGGTGTGAAGGGGTTGATCGTTTTTCCAACAGAAGATGAGAAGTATAACGAATCATTACTGCGTCTGTCGCTCGATAAATTCCCGTGTGTGTTCATCGACCGCTATCTGCGCAACATTGAGACGTACACCATTACATCCGACAATTACGGCGGTGCGTATAAAGCTGTATCCCATTTGTTATCCAAGAGTCATCAGCAGATTGCGCTCATCTCACCTGAAAATGCCAATACAGCCGTCGAGGATCGCACGCTCGGCTTTGAGCAGGCATACACAGATCAAGGCATCTCGATTGACAAGAGCTTGTGGTGTCACATCCCTCTCGACATTCTACGCAGCGAGCAAGCATTGGACTATGTAAGCAACTTCTTGCAGAACCACAGTGGAATTTCGGCAGCCTTTTCCTTGACTGAAGAAACAGCACGCCTTACATCCGCCGCTATCAGTCTTCTGAACGTTCACTCAAATATCGACTTGCTATCTTTTGATAATCCACATCTTTCAGGCGTAGCTTATGTGCAGCAGGATGAACAGGAAATGGCACGAACAGCCGTAAAGCTGTTACGTGAACAAATGGATGATATCTATTCTCCCAAGAACGCCGTTATTCCCGTGCAACTCATCTTCCCTTGACACGACAAACGTTGCAGCCTATACAATGATCTTGTCTTCAGCTTGGGACAAGACTTGGTTCCTAAAAACAAAAAAAGGCACCTCTGTGGAGAGATACCTTTACCTATATTATCCGCAAGACATGTTTCTGGCTGAGCAATGGATAAACATTGAATAATGCTGCAGATTTCAAACACCATAAATAAATTTAGTTGTCATTTGTATACAGCCTCCCTTTTTCGCAGTACCACTACGATATCTGTCTGAGGTACAAATAAATTATAATTCGTTACATGCACTTGTCTCGTTTCGGTTACTGATTCTATCTTTAATTCAGGAGGAAGACAGCGCTCTATGTGAGTAATTAATGTTTCTTTGGTAAATCTCCAAATTACACCATCAATCGAAGAGTTCGCCATATAACCACCGTCCGTTACAGAACCTGAAAGAGACTTGAGAACAACCGGGTCCGCAATAATGATAGATCCACCGTCACGTAACAGTCTGCAGCTCTCTATAAAGGCTTTTTTGTGATAGCGAATGTGATGAAAGCTTCTTGCAAACAAAATCATATCGCAACTATGATCAGGTAAAGAAGTCGGTTTATCAATGAAAGCATGGATATAAGAATTAAACCTTCCCCACTTCTTTCCAAGTTTTAGAGCATTTATATTCGGATCCATGTTGAGAAAACGAACATCCTTCTGCTTGCGAAGATACTTGTTCAATAAACCTGTACCACAGCCCACCTGAAGAACATCGCCCTTTAAAGGGGGTAAAACTTTGTAAACATTACGAGGAATAGGAAAATTTTGAACGTACATGGCCAATTCGTAGAAAATCGGATAACGCTCTTGCAATCGAACCAATTTACTGGTGTAGAAAGGATTCCGCTTTTTGTGACGTTTAAAGTCCCATTTGTTCAAATAGTAGACAGGGGTTAACAGCAAGAACAGAATAATAAAGACACTTTGGACGCTATAAATTCCAAGTTTACTAAAACGATCATTGGAATTATGAGACATCATTTGTTTAGAAGTATTCAAAATGATCACTCCCCTCTCACAACGCTATAAATGGTGTAGAACCTCTTTAATATGAATCCAATATATGGTTGAATGCGCCGAAAAATACAGACATACTGTCCGTAAGCAATGCTTCCTTCCAAATGACTTACGAAGCGAAGGGAATCTGATCATGCAAATTCAATCGTATTTAGAGAAGAGTATTTTTTGACTCCTTCACCTCCGTCCATTTGAAGCTGACAAAAGAAGAGCCGTTTACGATGATACATCACATGTGTTTCAACCACTGGATTTGAAAGAACAGGTTCCGTTATAATTATGAACTGTCTGTATAAGCCGTTTTTGGAGAAATCATTTTTTCGTGGAGGCCTCAATTGGACAATGTTTGTCGAGCGGCGTAACGAATTTCGCAACGTATTCGAACAAATGTTACATCAACAGGAGGCTGATGCTACGCCTTATTCTGAGCATCGAAAAAGCCGCCCACAGGCGACCTTTTGAGCAAGAATACGATTTTCAATTTGAAGTATGATCATCAAGACGATGGATCATATAGGTCTGCATCATGTTCTTCGATCCAATCAATTTGCCTGAATCCATAGCCAGCCGTCGTTTGCTGCACATCCAGCACCTCTAATTCCGGTGCCTGCCAAGGCGTTTTTTTCGTTTCCATCGGTCGTCCCCGCTATCTACAAAAACTGGAACCAAGATGCGAGCACCCTTAAATTACTTGTGCGATACAAACTTTTTAAGATACGATATGTATCTTTTTTAAAATTATAAGACACAATACGTATCTAAGTAAACAACTATTTCATCCCTTTCTATGGGTTAAGTATTTCCCTGTAGCGCTACTGACCCAAGTTAAAGCCCACTCTCCTCTATATAGCTTTTTTATTTTGATACTCATCTAATCGTTAATCGGACTATTTTTGATCTGATCACTGAAGTGAAGAGCAGTAAAGAAATCATTCATGAATTGATGGCTGACTTTATTAAGGAGTAGCACAGGTCACCTGGATCATATGATATCAAACAAACCGATAACTGACTTGTTTCAGTTGTCGGTTTGTTTTTCAGAATTTGTTAAAACCTTATTTCAATAAATGCTTTGAGATGCTATTCTTATTCCAGTCGTATACTAAGACACTATTCTCACGGTAGTCCAATACAGACCCTTTTATTCCATTAAATTCGTGAATAGAGGCCAAAGTTTTTACATCTAAAATATACTGGGTGGTTAGCAAATCTACATATAGGTTTCCTTCTACCGTTTTCTTTGCTGTCGGCAGACCGTCTCCCTCAGACATATTAAAATTCGATAGTACCCTATCCTTTACTAAACCCTTCTGGTTGAACAATCTTAATTTTTTGGTTTGAGGATTAAATACCATATAATCATCCCCAGCTTGGAAAGCAAACCCAAATTGATCGATTGTTCTTCCCCAGATAGCGGAACCTTTTGGAGATAAAGCTATTAGTTTACGCGTATTTGCTTGATATACTGAAAACACAAAAGTACCATCATCGAGTGCAAAAGCAGTATAAAAGTTGACTCCTGCTCCCTTTGGGAATGTGTATTGAAATGAGCGCTGTAAGGAAGAGTTGTATACTTCAACTTTTTGAGCATTGCCTTGCTTTGTTAACAGCTCTATGGCGATTTGGTTCTTCGACACAGTAGTTAGCTTTCCGGATACCACCTTACTTGCTTTCTGCTTGCCATTTTTATCGAAAGATAGTAGTTGTACCGTTTCTGCACCGATTGTATTCGATTTCTGACCTGCAATAATTAAGTTTCCGTCACTCATGCGATATAACTTGCCGTCAAATGCCCCTAGATCTTGTCCTACGCGCTTACTCCAATTTTCCTTCCCTGCAGGGCTCACAGAATAAAGAATTCCTGGAAATGAGAAATAGGCGTATACCGTACCGTCTGGTGCATAAGCAAAAGGATATTCTGTACTTGGCCATCCGTATCCCGCCTTTGCAAACGAGAATACCCATTTAATCTTTCCTGTTTTGGGATCTACGGCTCGAAGTGTATCGGGTGACCAAGCTTTTGTCTCAGAGAATCTTTCTTCTCCAACATGTAAGTACAGCGTATCTTTTCCTGGCACATAAAAACTCTCTGGTTGAATCGGTATGTAATCTTCATTCGGTGTTTGAGTCCAAACCGCTTGTGGCAAGGATTCATAATTCTTAGCAGCCACCACCCCACCAACATTTGCAAAAACCAGGGTAGCTACCATGAGACTGATTAACTTCTTTTTCATACGAAAACCTCAACTTTCCTTTTTGAATTGATACTTCATAACCGGAGTAAGATTTAATAGGGTTGCCCCTTATAAACTTGCATTGTTTTCCCCTCTCCTATTGGACTATATAATTTTATCGACATTATTTCACTATTATTAAGGAATATAACATGACATTTTTTGAAAACACCTAACAGCGACATATTTCATTCTTCGTAGCATACTGTTTAGAGGCGCTAATCCGCTTTGATGCGGCTGTAACACGCTCTTCTTCGTTAATCTTCAGCAGTAAAGCCAATTTCTCTTCAAACAACTCTTCATAGTTACTCACATCAAAACCTAATAACTCATATGCACCTAGACGTGAACCACGTCCTGCAACAATCTCAGCACGTCCATTTGAAATCAGATCCAACGTTGCAAAATCTTCATATACCCGAACCGGATCGGATGTACTCAGGACTGTTGCTGAACTGGCGATTTTTATAGGTATGTGGCTGGGTTGCAAATAATGGCTGATGACTCTCCCCTACTACGAATACATCAACTCCTCTTACTGGCACCTAGTCCGAGCTTCTTGAGAAGATCGGTTAACTGTATTTTTTCCTTCAGTGGTAATCGAAGACAGATTTTTGGATTTAATCCTAATGTTTAATTAAGTTAAATTTATTCATTCAATCAGTATACTGCTGAAGTATTCTTTGTTCAGCAGAGATTTTCTCCAAGTTTGAGTGAAACAACTGATCCTCCTCCTATCAAAAAAGCAGCCCCGTCAGGAGCTGCCTCATGTTATGCCTTATCTTGTAATTTTATCTGTTCCGCTAACCTGCCAGCTTACTCAGCACCCGGATAAGGGTTGATCCTCTGGATCGTTCCGTCTTCGTTGTATTTCAGCTCGGAATATTTAACGCAGCGCTTGTGGTTGACGCCTTCCGACAGGGAGCTGTCGTGATAGAACAGATACCACTTGTCTTCAACTTGCACAATGGAGTGATGGGTTGTCCAGCCGATAACCGGAGAGAGAATCTCGCCCTTGAACGTGAATGGTCCCATCGGGTTCTTGCCGATCGCATATACGAGCTTATGCGTGGTTCCTGTAGAGTAGGACAGGTAGTAATAGCCGTTATATTTATGCACCCATGGGCCTTCAAAATATCTCCGTTCCTCATCCCCAGCCAGAATCGGATTCCCGTCTTCATCGACAATCGATATCTCGGCAGGCTTGCCTTGGAAGGACAGCATGTCGTCGCTAAGCAGTGCAACTTGCGGTCCAAGCGCCGGCTGGTCAGGAGCAGGTCCTTCTGCATCTGGCACGAAGCTGCCGGTCTGCCATTTCTCCAACTGGCCACCCCAGAGTCCGCCGAAATAGATGTATGACTGATTGTCGTCATCCACCAGTACGGCCGGATCGATACTGAAGCTACCTTCCATATAATTCGGTTGCGGCATGAATGGGCCTGCCGGAGACTCTGATGTTGCCACACCCAGACGGAAGATGTCGTCATGATCCCGTGCCGGGAAAAACAGGTAATAGGTATTGTTCTTATAAGCGGCATCTGGTGCCCAGAGCTGCTTGGAGGCCCACGGAATATCTCTCAGATGCAACGCTTCGCCGTGATCAACCACCGGGGAATCGAAGTTGTTCATCGAGAGGACATGATAGTCTTCCATTTTATACTGGTCGCCGTTATCGTTGCTCGGCTCGTCATGATCGAGGTCATGGGAAGGATAGATGTAGATTTTGCCCTCATAGACATGGGCGGACGGGTCAGCAGTGAAGATGTGGGTTACGAGCGGTTGGTGGGGCTTAGGTAGTTGTTGTTGATTCATAAGGCATCTCCTTTGGTATTGGAATAATAAAATACTTCATGTACGGGATTACGGTAATTCATTGATTGCATCCTCAAAATTAAAAGCAAGCGTTTACAACCTCTAATATTATTGTATAAGCCCCGCTTATTCTTTCCTAGTACACATAATAAAGATCTTCCCCCGAAAAAATGTACAATTCCCGCCCATCTCATAATTCTTATATTCTACAATGAAGTGATCTTTTTTGCGTTGTCTTGTCGCACATATTATTTCTTCTCCTCTGGATCGCAACCATTATATGTCTTCACAAGTTTTTGAGCTCGTAAGCTTTTTTCTCGAAGTTCCACCGTATCACGTTTGTAATACACTTTTCCTTTATTATCACTGCACTCTTTCGGAAATATTCTCACTTATTTCTTCAGGATTTTCAACACCAATGATCAACTTTGATATTTTGAACATACCAACTTTCAAGCTATTCAAATCTAAATGAAGAGTTCCAAGCTCATTTTCAAAAAAGTGGAGTTGATAACCACCATTTGATCTAAATAAACCATTTCTCTTTTCTCCTAATAAAGCACCATATAGTTTAAAAGCATTGGGTATTGGTCTACCTGTTGTTATTCCCTCGATTGAAGAGTATGGAATTTGCAACCCTTTATCTAATTTTAAAAAGGGTGAGTTTCCAAAGTCGATATTTACGTAGGTTTCCATTAGTTGAATTTTACGTTCCATATTTTGATTCCCCCATTTTCTTTTCAAATAATCCATTTATTTCATAACCCATAATTACATATAATACCACGGACACCTCTTTTATTCATGAAAGTCTAAGCACTGCCCTCCGCGTGCAATCGGTACAAGTTCTTGTCCTCGACTCGGTACAAGAACTTGTACCGATAAAACAAAAAAGCCGCTAAATTAGCGACTTCAATAGGAATATGTTCTTGTCCCTCGACAGCAGGTGTCTGAGGACAAAAACTGGTACCGTTAATGTCGAGACGGTTCATCTAGTTTTGCGCGGGTCTCCTAGTAAGTCAATAACTTAGGTTCCCTCAGTTCTTACTTATTTATCAAGCTATGCACCATGTCATTCCTCTTGTTTGGTTCTTTTAACCATGTTTCTTTAGTAAACTGACTGCTACATGAACCCCTTATTTGAATGATTACTTCATTAAGGAAGGAATAATTGAATCAATCTGCATCCCTCTAGATGCTTTTAACAAAATCACATCATTTTTATTAATTTTTCGCTTTAATGCATTCGCCAACACTATTTTATCTTTAAAAGTCATTACAGTCCCTATTGGATATCTCCTTTTTGCTTCTGAGGCAATATGGCTACTGAGATCACCAAATGTATAAATATAATTTATTTTATCTGGATCAAGATTTCTGCCAATTACTCGGTGAAACTCTATTTCATCATCACCCAGTTCAAGCATATCACCAATTACTAAATGCTTTTCACAATAAGCCGTCAGTTCCTGAAAAGTCATAATTGCTGCATTTACGGAATCCGGGCTAGTATTCCAAGCATCATTAATAATTGTAAATCCCAATGGTGAACTAATCTTCTCTAATCGCATATTAGGCAATTTCAACTGATTAAATCCTTCATTTATTTCAGCAGAGTTTAAACCCAACCTCAGAGCTATGGCAATTGTAGCAAGTGCATTATTAATATTATGTGCACCAAGAAGTGGAAGGTAGTAAGTATCGTTTGCAACAGAGAATTGGGAACCATCGGAGTTTGATAATGTATTCTCGGCGATCACATCATTAAAATCCCCCTGCCCAAAACTAATTGTTTCTATTGAGATATTTTTTTTGATATTACTTAGTTCTTTGGTTAAATACGGCTCGTCACCGTTGAAAACAAAGCACCCACCATTCTTTAGACCACTAATAATTTCTAATTTTGCTGCTGCTATTTGTTCTCTAGAGCCGAGACTAGATAGATGGGAAACTCCTATCATTGTAATCACAGCTATGTCTGGATGTGTAATTCGGGAAAGTTGCTCAATTTGACCTCTTTCACTCATCCCCATCTCGATTACTGCAACTTCAGCATCCTTATCTATCCCTAAAACCGTTAATGGGACACCTAATTGACTGTTTAAATTACCTTCTGTTTTATAAACTCGAAATTTTGTCTGTAAAACAGAATTTAGCATCTCTTTTGTAGTTGTTTTACCGTTGCTACCCGTAACACCAATAACTTTGACTTGTAATTCTCGTCGGTATTCTGCCGCTAATTTTTGTAAGGCTTCTAAGGAATCATTTACATAAATTAACGGAAGATGAACTGGTGGGTTAGGGTGATCCTTTTCCCAGAAAGAAGCAATCGCTCCTTTAGATATTGCTTCACTTACATAATTATGCCCATTTAACTCTCTTATAATTGGGACAAATAAATTTCCCGGTTTTATGGACCTAGAGTCAATAGACACTCCTTGAATCATGAGTTCCTCAAACTCCACAGATAACCCATCACCTGAAGACATTCTTTCAATAACTTTGAGTTCATGAGTAATCATCATCGCACCACCTATTGAATTGAATTTTTATGTGGAGCTTATAACCTAACCTATTTTTGATAATGACATGTAAGTCGAGAAATCAAAAGATCCATGACTAAGGCTTTTTCTTTAAATAGTGGTTTTCACACTATTTAACTTGGATAAGTTTCCTGTTTTTTGATATCTCTTAACCTGATACTCTCCAGTATTCATTAAACTAACTGCCCGTTAGTTTAATGAATTGAAGGGCAAGATGATGATTAGATACATGCCTAATCGGCAATAGGAACATGTTCTTGTCCAATACGGTAATGGGTACAAGTTCTTGTCCTTGGCTCGGGACAAGAACTTGTACCGATAAAATAAAAAAGCCGTTAAAATAGCGACTTCAATGGGACCATGTTCTTGTCCCTTGACAAAATCCCCCCGATACTTTTCTTACTACATCATAGACACCTCTTGCTTCTATTGCTTCTACAGTGCAGTAGATCGGTTCCTGTGCCAACAAAAAAAGAAGTCGCTCCTATAGCGACTTCTTCATCTCTTTCAAGCGTCTCTTAACACAAAATATATGCCTAGTTCTCAAGCTCATCTACTTGGTTACAACTGTATGTTATGACCTGCTGAAATCATCACCAATGTTAAAACAGAATGGTTTCGGGGGTAACCCCCTTAGGATACTCTTCTTCCCATACGTTTTTCTCTACATAGGCCTGGTACCACATCTCTGCAATTACATCCGGATCATTAATTGCGCCAGTACCTGACTCCTTGATCAATAAACCTAATGAGCGGTGGCCCACAAAAATCCCTTGAGTAGACAATGAAGTATGAAGATTAGCAACATAATTGCGTAACCCTGAAAGAGCAATACCGATATTCCCCATCATGGACACAGGGTACATGGCGGATAATCCTGAGGTAAAGAGCAAGGCTCCCTCTTTCCTGGCGAGCATATCAGGGAGAACAGCATTGACGACATGGATGGCACTAACCACATTCGCCTCAAATGCGTCCCTGGCGTTCTCCGCCGTTAACTCCAATACAGAAGTGGGAGGATAATTGCCTGCTGTTGGACTGAATTCCAACACATCAATCTGACCATACTTTTCTTTCATGTTGGTCATAGCCTGTGCAATCTGTTCCTTGTTAAAAATATCTGCTACGAAATAAGCTGCCTCGATACCATCCGCCTTCAGTTCATCCACCATATCTTGCAGTTTTGCAGCATTTCTTGCAACTAATGCCACTTGGAAGCCGCGCTTGCCAAAGCTCTTCGCAATAGATAATCCTAATCCCTTACCTGCACCAACAATCGCCAGTGTTTTCATTTATGATTCTCCTTTTATGAATGAGTTAGTGAGTTCAATTGACAGTTGTAATTGTAAAACGTACACTTAAAAGACTCAATGGTCGATATAATTCAATGTGTTAATTAAACATCACTTTTGATAAATTCGACTATTATTTATGGAGGGGAAGCACGAATTGGGTAAAGATAAAGTCGATCTGCGCATTCTCAAAACGCGGAAAGCCATTAAAGAAGCGTTTCTGAGATTAGTACAAACCAAAGGCTATGAACGAATTACTGTGCAGGACATTGCCGAAGAAGCGATGATAAATCGCAACACATTTTATTTGCACTATGTAGATAAACCTCAATTCATGGAGAAGTTATTTCAGGAAAACGTGGAGAGTTTAAATGCTTGCTTAAGCCTGGAAGTGAGTTCAATTCATGAGATGGATAAAGATATGTTTGCTACCATGTTAAAAACGATTTTCGACGATATTGAAGCCAATATGATATTTTTTAAGACAATGATCACTCAAAATATTTATCCAAACTTCTCCGTATACTTGAAAGAGGCTTTTAAAACGATCATTTTTTCAGGGATCGGCGATCATCGCCACGATGAGAAGATAAAAATAGGCATCGAATACATGGTATCTGGATTGGTAGGAGTAATTTGTCTCTGGATAGTTGAACCGGAGAACTACAGGGTAGATAACTTTATCGAGCAACTGAGTGAAATTCACTATTCTAACATGGTTGACTTGCTGAAGGATACTTGATAATAAACTAGTATGATCTGAACAGAAAGGCTATTCTTGCCGAATCTGATCTGGCTCGACTCCCTGCTTAGATCTGTCAGAACTAGGCAGGCATAGAATAATGTTTGCAGTCAGATACGAAGATAACGGTACTGTCCTTACTCCGGCGTTCTCAACGCTTCCAAGTACCATGAGCCTGTCATGAATCCACATGACAAAAGCTACGTGGCTATAATGCGAGTCCGATATACTTTGAATCAACTTGCTCAATGGGTAATTTCCACCACTACAAAGTAGAATATCCCCGTTAAGTATAAATCCTCATACATCTTCATATTTGGACACGAACATTTGAATTACTACCTCTGCCAAGAAGCCACAATTCGTGTTCCTAAGCATGAGCGTGAGATACCAAGAGCAATCTACGAAACCGACATCGACAAGTTCGTAACATATTCGCGTCCCGATGGTTGGCGCAGATTGATTGGTCTTTACCGGAAAAACGTTATTTCTAATAAAAAAATCGTTATTCACGCGAATTCTTAAATTCATGTGCTTTTTTCTTGCCACATGATCTTCATCATGATGCTATTTAGATAGATACCTAATCCGAAATGACACAACGTTCTTGTCCTTAAAACAAAAAAAAGCCGCTGTAATAGCGACTTTAATGGAACAATGTTCTTGTCCCTCGACAATTTCGTTCTATTTTTGTTTTTATAAGTTCCCCTTTCTTGCTTTTTTTAGCGATGTCACTCTTCGATCGAATTCATAATAACTTTAAGCCTTGCGAAGCATTTGTCTCTCGCTTAGATGTGAAAGCATATCCTTCGTCATGGCCTTCAGGTCGTAGCGAGCATGAAATCCCCATTCTGTTTTCGCTGCCGTCGCATCAATGGAATGCGGCCAGCTATCGGCAATCGCCTGTCTCTTCGGATCAACGTCATAATCGAGGATAAAGCCTGGAAGCTCATCCCGAATCGCTGCAGCGATCGCCTCCGGATCCACGCTCATTGCGGTGACATTAAATGAATTTCGGTGCATCAACCGGGAAGAATCCGCTTCCATCAAATCGATGATAGCGTTCAGGGCATCCGGCATATACATCATGTCCATGTTTGAGTCCTTGGCGATATAAGATGTATACCGGCCAGCCGTCACGGCTGCGTAATAAATTTCCACGGCGTAATCCGTCGTTCCTCCGCCGGGAGGCGTCATATAAGATATCAATCCCGGGAATCGCAGTCCCCTAGTATCCAGGCCGTATTTGTGAAAATAATAATCACAAAGCAGTTCGCCGGACACTTTGTTCACGCCGTACATCGTATTGGGCCTCTGGATCGTATCCTGAGGGGTATTGTCTTTCGGAGTCAAAGGACCAAAAGATCCAATGGAGCTTGGAGTGAAAAATTGGCAGCCGAGCTCCCTGGATATTTCAAGTGCATTCATCAATCCACCCATATTCAAATTCCAGGCAAGTAGCGGTTTCTCCTCTGCGGTAGCCGACAGCAGCGCAGCCAAATGGATGACGGTATCAACTTCGTACCGCTTGGCGATTTCGAACATCGCCTTATCATTCGTCACGTCCAGCAGCTCGAATGGCCCGGATCGGGTAATTTCGTGGGCTGATGATCTGAGATCCGTAGCAATGACGTGATCCGCACCATAAATTTCACGTAATTTAACAACTAACTCAGAACCGATTTGGCCCAGTGCTCCGGTCACCAAAATCTTGTTCATAAGACATTCCTCCCGAAATGTACTCCCGCGAATGCAGCTAAATCAGCTTCATTTCCTTGCCAACTTTCTCATAAACGGAGATCACCTGGTCGAGCATATCCTTGGTATGGGCAGCTGTCGGCATGTTGCGTATTCTTCCGGTTCCTTTCGGAACCGTCGGAAACAGGATTGCCTTGGCGTAAACGCCTTCTTCATAAAGCCGTTTGCTGAACTGTTGGGTGGTTACTTCATCGCCAATGATACAAGGTGTGATCGGCGTTTCGCTTTGGCCTACATCATATCCAAGCCGGCTCAAGCCATTTTTCAAATCATTGCCGTTCTCCCACAGCTTCTCGATCAGCTCTTTGTCATTCATTAAAATGTCGACAGAAGCGCTACAAGAAGCGATTGCAGCCGGAGGTAGCGATGTCGAGAACAGAAACGGACGGCTTCTCAGCTTCAACCATTCAATCAGTTGTTTTTTACCCGCCACATAACCGCCGACAACGCCAATCGCCTTGGAAAGAGTACCAATTTGAAAGTCAATGCGGTCGGACAATCCAAAATGCTTCACGGTTCCCGCACCTGCTCCGAGAACGCCCGAACCATGGGCATCATCCACATAAGTAATCAGATCGAATTCTTCTGCTATTTTCACGATTTCAGGCAGCTTTGCTATATCACCATCCATGGAGAAAACCCCGTCGGTGATGACCATAATTTTATGGTACTGACCGGATTCCTTGGCATCTTTCGCCTGCTGTCTTAAATCATTCATATCCGAATGCTTAAAGCGAATCACCTTGGCTCTAGACAGGCGGCAGCCATCAATAATCGAAGCGTGGTTCAGCTCATCTGATAAAATCGCATCATGCTGGTCCATTACCGCGGATATAGCAGCCATATTGCAGTTAAATCCCGATTGATACACGATAACGGCTTCCGTTTTTTTGAAAAGGGCCAGTTTTTCTTCAAGCTCAATATGAAGATCCATCGTACCATTAATTGTTCTCACAGCCCCTGCGCCTGCCCCGTATGTCTGCGACGCCTTAACTGAAGCATCAATCAGGCGGTGATCTGTTGCCAGTCCCAAATAGTTATTGGAAGACAAATTGATTAAGGACTTTCCGTTGATACGAATAACAGGACCATTTGCACCCTGCAGCGTATCGATGACGTTATATAGACCTTTAGTCTTTAGATCTTCGATGTTCGAACTTAAAAATTCGTCCAATGCTTGACTTGACATTCCATTCCCTCCTCGATATACGCATGTCCTCGTACAGGAGACACAGTATTCTTCGAAAAAAACCTGTTATAAAAGGAAATAAACTAAATTCAATGTATCATCATTTTTATTTTTTGTACACATGAGGCGGACAAAAAAATAAAAAAATCCGCAAAAAAAACATAGCGATTGCTTCCCCATTCTCGGAAGCAATCGCTACTAAATCTTTGCTATACTTTTTGTTACATTCTATACTAATTCATCATGTATTAAACTATTATTATGCAATGAGAAACTCTATTTCAACCTGTGAGGTGATTTGATGAACAAGATTTTAGCGATCTCGATTTTGGGAATGGGTTTAACAGGTGCTGTTTTAATCATCTCAATTGCTCTGTTGTTTAACCCTCCAATAGGAAGTGTGTTGAAGATGGTTGCTGTTGCTTCAACATTATCTTTTATTATATTTGCTGTTTCGGCTTTGATATTTCGTCGGCGATTAGATGATGAAAATAGAGAATAGTATATTTATACTTCCTCGATTTAGGACGAATGCTTCACAGTTGCAATCCTAACAATGTTTCTGCTTATCTTCAGAAAATAATGAAACATGCATTCCCCCCTACAAGCACCCATGCTAGAAAATAGAATCTTCTGTTTTAGAATATATAGAAGCAGTGGCTTTCTATACCTTACTTTTCCATAACAGTCCAATATAGTTGTACCGTTCTTCCTGTTCGATCCGTTGTTTCTCTGTGTAGAGCGTTTGAATGGTTCTACAAAATCACTTCTACTAAGCCTACAGCATGTAAGATACTCAGCATCACCAAAATTACCGATCGGACTGTGAAAAATAAAAACGTCACTTTGCCGGGCAACACCCACTGTTTTCCCTTTATATCCAGGTACGTGATCGCTGACCTGCACTTGGGGCTCCTAGTCTACGGAGGAGCCCTTTTTCGTGATTTAAATACTCATACGTAAACATATACAAAAAAGGATCGTTAGCATTTCTGCAACGATCCCTGTTGTCAGTCCGCTAGTTGAAATCAGCAGATGATCAATTTGATGCCTTATTAAGTTTGATTAAGCTAACGTTTCCCGTTAGCTAAATCTCGACAAGAGATCGCTTTCTTTGTAACGATCTCTCTTAAGCTTTTAGATTCTATAGGATAGCAGTGGATTTAATCTTGAGTTTCTTCGAATAACTCTCTGAGCATCCTATCCTTGTTATTCACAAACTCTTTCATAATCATATAATGGTCGGTTTCTTCCAATACTTGGACTTCGATACCATCTGGCTTTAGATTGTAAATAATCGAATCTGGATATGCCATAAGGATTGGGGAGTGGGTCGCAATTATAAATTGAGAGTTTTGCAAAACAAGTTCATGGATTCGTGTCAGCATCGCCATTTGGCGAAGGGGAGACAATGCAGCCTCAGGCTCATCCAGTATATATAATCCCTTCTCCCCGAACCGATGAATGAAAGTGGAAAAGAACGACTCTCCGTGCGATTGCTCATGCAAGGACTTCCCACCGTAAGATTCTATAATAGGGCGAGCGAATGATGGTTGGCTGTCCAACTCATCGATCGTTGTGGCTAAATTATAATAACTCTCTGCCCGGAAGAAGAAGCCATCCTTCGGGCGTCGCGGACCTCTGATCAATTGTATATATTCATATAAGCTCGAGTGAGTAGCCTGGGTTGAAAAGGAAAAGTTGATCGTCCCACCCTCCGGGTTAAATCCCCATGCGACAGCAATGGACTCCATCAGTGTTGATTTGCCCATCCCATTTTCACCTACGATATAGGTTACCTTGGGGTGAAAATCAAGAGTATTTAGGTTTCGAATGACCGCCAAATCAAAGGGGTAACGATTATAGGTGGGTACTTGTTGCCGCTTAAGCTGAATTTGTCGTAAATAGGGATGCTGTATATTAATATAGTTCACTCCCTTTTAAAACTTTGATCGTTATGCTTACCTTTTTTTTGGAAAACACTGACTGATGTTTGTCTCAAGCTTTAGTTTACTCCATCAAACAAATAATACCACATACCGAAACTATTCTGCCCGTTAGCTTAATGAAACAGATAAATGTTCTAATCGACATGGGTACAATGTTCTTGTCCTTTTGGCAATGGAACCAAGTTCTTGTCCTCAGCTGGGGACACTGCCATGCTTATTCATATGAAAAGAAGTCCGCAAAAACTGCGGACCTAATTGTGTAATACATCATGTTCCTCATAGTGCTTCAAATCAAGAAAATACCTCACGATTACGGAACGCTCGATATGTACCAAGTACAACTACAGCTGTAACTACAGTCATAATAAGCAAATACAACTGTAGATATGACACCTCCACCCTGAATATGGAGTAGTTTACTGGAGTTTGAAACAGTCTCGTTACCCGCATCATTGTACTGAAGGAAAATTCCTCAATCCACTTCGCCCATCCTGGGTTAAAGTTCATCACATCAAAAGCCAGATAGGGCACGCCTACAATAGCCACATTAATGATTATGGCAACAAACGCTGTTGAACTGAGCGAAGAAACCCATAGCACAACGCATCCAAAAATCAGGCTGCCTGCCAAGTGTGTGACCAACTGAACTACATAATACTGAAGCGCAGACAACCTATAAGGCGAGTACTCATAATCGAAGCTTTGAAAGTACATGCCTACACTCTGTATTGGAGTATCTGCTCCAGCCAAATTCCCAAACCTCAACCAGTAGATTAGCAAGTTGATACTTGTAAACAAGATGACGCATAGGACAATATATACTACTGAAGCCATCAATTTAGCCGATACGATTTGGCTCTTCCCTCGCTTGCTGCTGCGTACCAATGCTGCCGTTCCCAATGCATATTCCTCTGCGAATACGGGAGCCAGTCCCAGCAAAATCATGATCATCATAAAAAGCACGCCAAATTGATCAATGTATTCCAACAGATAACCCCAAGGTTTATTGTAGTGAATTTCAGTGACGTTTACGGTCCGTTCCATGACATTTCCGCTATCATCAGTTTTGGTGTAGTTTTTTATGAATTCCGGCGAAAACATGGAAATCTCATAAAATACGCCATATCGATTCTGATTCGCTTCATCACTGTAACCCTTGTTTTGTAACTGTTCCTGTGCAGCCTGAACCTTCTCAGCCGTAATGGCTCCTTCATAGGGTTTGTAGAACGACGTACCGTTCATCGGCCCCGGATGTCCGAGATAGGCATATAGAACAAGAAGCATTAGTAGCCCGGTGAGTGCAAGATAGATACTTTTACGCGTCATTATTTTAACAAATTCATATCGGGTCAAACGAATCACGATGTCGCCTCCTCATCAAAATAGTGCATATATACGTCTTCAAGCCGAGGGGCCTCTGGCATAGCTTGTGGGACAGGCCGTTCTTTTGCCAAGATTCTCGCCACAATACCATCGGACTGATAGGACAATCCGCTTACCTTGAAACGAGAGGTGAGTTCGGCAAGCTGCTGTTCTGTTAACGTTGCAGTCCAAACGCTGCCTTGCATACTGTTCATGATCGCTTCCGGTGTGTTCTGAGTAATCAGTTGACCTTCATTCATCAGGATCATTTCCTTACACGAGAACTCCAGATCAGAGATAATATGCGTCGATAACAGTACAATCCGGTCTCTTCCCAACTCACCAATAATGTTACGAAATCGAATACGTTCCTTCGGATCAAGGCCAGCCGTAGGTTCGTCGAGAACTAGAATTTGCGGATCATTTAGCAAGGCTTGTGCAATTCCGAGCCGCTGTTTCATACCGCCAGAAAACGTACGAATTTTATGTTGTGCCTGCTTTTCCAGATCAACCATACGTAATGTCTCCTGCACTCGAATAGCGGCTTGATTTGTACTCAGTCCTTTTAACGAACACATGTACATGAGAAATTTATGAGCACTGAAACGATTATAAAATCCAAAGCGCTGCGGCATATAGCCCAATATATCGCGATAACGATCCCCCATCTGTTCAATGGGTTGCCCATCCAGCATAATTTGTCCGGACGTTGGCTTGGCGATGTCTACAAGCATGCGAAGCAGCGTTGTTTTGCCCGCTCCATTTGGTCCAAGCAGGCCGTAGACGCCACCGCTGGACAGCTCTAGCGTGAACGATTTCACGGCCCACTTGTTTCTATACTTCTTGGATACGTTATCCATGGTCAATTTCAAAGGAATAACCTCTTTCCGTTTGTGATGTATATTTTCGCGTCATCTGCCGGATCTGACTGATCAACAGAACCACTCCACATAATGCGATTGCAATAAGTACTGGGGTCTGGATAGATTGTACTAAAGTAACAAATCGGGGATTGCTTAACATAAGCCAGAAAAGCCCAAACCATGCGACCAAGAAAATACTAACAGCTGTTCCACCCCGAACACGCATAGCCAGCCACAAACTAGCCCCTGCCGCAATCATCAGTTGGGTATACCACAGACCGACGCCACTCCATGAGATGAAACTTCCTCTTCCGCCAGATACCAATAGCATAAGAAGCAGAACAAATACCATATTTCCTGCAAGCACGACGATCAGACGAGTCAGCATTAGCTGTTGTGCCGTAATTTTACAGGTCAGTTCGATCTCCATCAGCCCCTGATCCCGACCTTTGAATACTTCCAGTAATCCGAGAATAAAAGGTACAGGTACCAGAATAAGTCCACTCATGTATGGGGATATTGTGCTGCGGGTTCCCAACCAGAATCCGCACAACAGAAGCAATGCGCAAACTAGCCAGTACGATTTGTGGAAAACCATAACCTCACCCCGAACGAGTTGGAACAGTTCTGTAAATGATTTCCCCGGTGATTGCTCCAGATGAACATTCATCTGTCCCGGCATATGTGCATCCAAGGCCCTTATCGTCCTATCGATCTCCATCTCGGATGGATATTCAACCACATAGTCATCCAAAAAAGGGGCAATTTCGGCGTACTCCTCCATCTCCAATTCAGCTCGACGCTTCCTTCTATCTTCGTTTTCCGTACGTTTCATCCCGCTCACCTCCCACAATGATCTCTTTTAATTTCGTTATGCCCAAGCGTATACGTGATTTCACTGTCGACTCATTCGATCCCGTCAGCTCGGCAACCTCTTTGATCTTTAGTCCGTTGTAATAGTTCAGAATGACCGCGTCCCTCTGGTGCTCAGGCAAACTTTGTATCGCCAGCCTGACCTTATCATTCTGAAGCCGTTTATAGAATATGTTCCACACATTCTGGTGCTCACTTGCTGGGAGCGCCTCTTCTGTTAACTCACTCTCTCTGAGTTGTTGCTTGAACTCGCGCCCACGAAAATAATCCATACAATGATTCACTGCTATTTTCAATAACCAGTGACTGAATTTTCCGTTATCTCGATAATTCTCCAATGAATTCATCATTTTTACAAATACCTCTTGAGTTAGATCAAAAGAGATATGATAATCTCCCGTTTTTCGGTACACATATGAAAATATCGACTTGTAATGCCGCTTCACCAAAACTTCCATTGCAGCCCGACTTCCTTCACGAATCTCATGAATTAACTCTTCATCATCCAACGCTCCCTCACCCCCTCAAACTAATTAACGATAACTTGATCATAAAAGATCAAAACTATTTATGTCTTGTTTTATGCATAATGCAAAATTAGCCATTACGAATATTCCTGGGTAGCCCATGTGAAGGTCAAGGCCTTATATTATCAGAACAGCGGGGAAATTCCTGCTTCCATGCTGTTGAGAAAGTCTCACCGGCCTATGGATATTCATCTAATCGGTAAGCGGAAGATGTTCTTGTACCGATAAAACAAAAAAGCCGCTAAATAGCGACTTTAATGGGATCATGTTTTTGTCCCTCGACAACTTTGTTATTAAGTATTATCGATATCCGGTGAACATTCATCTCTCTCCACTGCTTTGATCTAAACCTTAAATTTCTCTCGCATAATACATCCACAGTGCAAAAAATACGATTAAAACAAATAATAAGCAAGTTAGTAAGGTATAGAATATCAAGGGATTAAAGAAACCGGCGATCACGGAGGCAATGCCCATACCAATGAGAATGATTGCTGTGCTGAGTGTGCCGGCTCTCTGGAGTATCATTACACTCCGCTCGTCATTCTCCTCAATATACTGCTTCTTCAGCTCGGCTTCATTATTACTGGCTTTTATATACCTGACGAGGAAAAAAGCGACGGCCACTTCAACCCCGATAAAAGCGCCTGTGTGAAATCCCTTTATAAAACCAGGTAAATCGGGTAGTCCACCTCGGTAAAATATAAGTCCTACATAGATCAATAGGGTAGCAGCGGCTACCAGTGACAGTACGTTTTTGCGAGTTTTTATTTTAATCTTGTACTTGTCCATTTACATTTCCTCCACTTCGCTGAAATCAAAAACATCTTCAATGGCGAGTCCAAAAAAATTGGCAATTTTGTAAGCAAGAATAAGGGAAGCCGTATATTTTCCCCTTTCAAGAGAGGTGATGGTTTGCCGGGTAACACCAACAATTCGTCCCAGCTCTTCCTGTGACAGCTTATGCTGCTTACGCAGTTCTGCAATTCTTGTCTTCAAGTGATCACGTCCTTGCAATGTTTACTTTGCATTTTTAGCATAGTTCACTTTGCATTATGTGTCAAGTTCACTTTGCATTATTACTTACATCTGAATGCAAAACAAGCCAAGCCCCTCTTTGTAAAAGGAGGGCTTGGCTCGGTTGATTTTGTTTATATAAGATGCCAGAAGAGTGTACTTTAACAGAGCAAATGGTTGAAGCGCTTGGTGTTACCCCTATAGAAACGTGTGTAGGCCGTGACTTAATGTTTGTATTGGAAAGTGAAAAAGCGGTTTAAACCGCTACACCTGATTTCTGGAACCACAGATGGTATACTCGTACACTATTTATTCGGGTCTCGGTGCCACTTATCATCTCCCATTATTCTATCAACAATATGATGGGCTTCCCAAACAGCCGCAATCTCTAATCCTTCGCATTCTTCGCGAGTAGAAGGTCTAATCTCTCCCAGATGATATATTTCATACCCTCCTGATATCTTATCAATGATACAGGCAGGTGGGGGCCAAGCCTCTTTTTCATCCGGGAATGGACGATTTTCAACGACCGGCCAATCACCTGATTTCAGTACATCATCATATACACCCACGATAAATTGGTATTCCTCTTCTTGAGGTATCTCTTCTATCGTGTCACTTATCACATTATAGATTGCAATGCTGGCATCTTTAAGCCTTCTCCCAAAGGCAAACTTAGCGTTAGGCAGAGGTATAGCGTAGATATCACCCAATTTTATTCGTTTACGTCTCGTATTGTTCACGGTTTTCCAAACTCCTTCGTTGAGGTTTTAAGTTAGTATTTTTCAAGTTCTGTCTTTAAATCCTCAATTAGTATATCGACTTCTAATACAGCAGAATCAGCATTATTTAAGAATATTGAAGGTTTAAAACCCTCTTTTTTTAAATTGGGTAGAAAATCGTCTATGAACTCGTACAAATCCATACTTTTACTTGAGTAAATTTCCCAACCATCAGTTGCACAGTATTCCGAGAATTCTTTTTTAGGCCAAAATGGAAGTAATTTATTACCTTTATCATCTTCAGTAACTGACCAACCATTCTCATAAAGCCCCCACACTTCTTCTGAATCCACTACTTTTTTGATGAAGTATTCATAACGAATATTTGCAGGGAGATTGATGACTGATTCAAATTCTTTCTGATTCATATTTCCTCCTAATGATGTTGTCCTTCGACAAGAGTTGCAGCCGATGAACTACAGTATCAAGTCTAAATTTAAACGACCGATTCCCAGGTAGAAATATTGGGAATCGGTCGTAAGCCTATTTTAGAGTATGAGATTTCAGGTCCGGTTTGCCCAGCATCTGTTCCATCTGATCTTCATTCGCTGTATCCGAAATCGCAAATTACTGTTCTTTATACACGCGCACATAATCCACTTGCATCGTCGCCGGGATATCGGAGGCGTTCGGGGCACGGCCGCCGTCAAAGTTTCCGCCTACTGCCAAGTTCATAATGAGGTAGAACGGCTCATCAAAAGGTGCATTCGGATTATTCGGTGCAGCTGCGGAATACCACTGCTCGTTAGTGACTTTATAGTAAAACTTGCCGTCTACATACCATTTAATATTGTCCTCTTCCCAGACTACCGAATATACATGATAATCATTGGCAAAAGTTTGCCCCGCCGGGAAGTGATAATCGCCGCCCGAATACTGGTTCCCGGGCCATTGTCCACCAAAGTGTATGGTACCGCTTACTGATCCAGGCAGACGGCCTCTCGCTTCCATAACATCAATTTCACCTGATGCAGCCCAAGTGCCGTATACCGAATCTTTTGGAAGCATCCACAGTGCTGGCCATACCCCATCACCTGTAGGAAGCTTGGCACGAAAATCTACTCTGCCGTACTTCAAGGACAGTTTATCCTTGGTGGTAATCTTTCCCGAAGAATACTGTGCATACCGATTCGGATCCTGCGGGAAAGATTTATTATCGTTCATGGCTTTGATATTCAGCTTCCCGTCCTGTACATAAACATTTTGAGTGCTGTTTGTGTAGTGCTGCAGTTCTGCATTTCCCCATCCCCAAGTACCGGGATCGTTATTGAGATAATATCCTGTTTCATAGTTCCATTTACTTGTATCCAGCGTAGTTCCGTTGAATTCATCCTGCCAAATGAGGTTCATGCCCGCGATTGCCGGGTCGGTTGGCGTTCCGATTGAGATATCCTCTTGATCAGATACATCCGGACGCGGGGCATTTGGATTGCCGATGAAGGTATAGTTGACGAAGTTGTTGCCAATATTTCCACCCGCCTGTCCGTTCAGTGGATATCCAATACGGATCTGCATATTTTCTTGGATTGGCTGGAACCAAAGACCATAGATATAATCGGACCAGTAACCCCACTGATTGGCATCGGACATATCGTTATACCCATTAGCGGAGTATGCAAATTTGCTCTGGCTGGAGTTACTCAAATCAACCCATTGCCCATTCATGTTAATTTGGTATACAAAATTGCCCAGTTCCTTGGCGATTGGCGCGCCTCCATCAATTTTGGGAAGCGGAACCCCTATGGAACCATTCGCATCTGCTGTGAAGGTTGTTCCTTCGTATGGCGTAATGACATATGAAGTTCTTGTAGGTTCATTAAACGTAATGGTATAAACAAGGTTAGTTGAAGAAGTCTTTGATTCCAATTTGACATTGATCGACTCCGTTACGTTAAACCAGTACCCACCGCCGCCATCCGTGAATTGGCCAAAATTGTGATCGTAGATCCATCCGCTGGCTGCGTTATTGTCAATATCAATCCAGGTGTTGCTGTTTACAGGTTTGACATATACCTTCAAATCATCCGCAACAGCTTCATAAGTGACCGCAGGATTATTGTTGAACGTTGGATATGTAAAGCCTGCACCGCCTGTGAAACTTGCCGTGATTTGTGGACCTTGTGTCGGATTCATCGCGGTAATGGTTGTTTTGTTGATGTTTTGGAATACAAGTTGATACTCCAGTTTAACACCATTCGCTTTGGAGTACAGTTGGATCTCGGTTGTTGCGGAGAGGGTGAACCAATAACCATTGAAGCCGCCATCGCTCCAGTGCCCCCAGTTTTGGTTATAGATATAACCGCCTGCCTGGTCGATATCAACCCAGTTGTTGCCCACTTTTACATTAACGCCTACATCACTGTAAACATCATTCCATGTCGCGGAGCCTCCATTGAACTTCGGCATAACAAATCCGTAGCTGGCCTTGCCAACCCCTGATTTTGAAATAACAGGCCCGTCTGCTGGTGAGAAGTACTCCATTGAGGTTACGGTAGTTCCCGCTGCCTGAACCTTTGAAGCTGGCAGTATGCCAATACTAGTCAGCATCACAACCACAAGGAACATACCGAGTACCTTTTTCATAAACCGTTTCGCCGCAAAGTGAGATGGTTTCATGATAGTCCTCCTTTAATAAAATATTAGCTTCTCCCAATCCATGCGCATTAAGGAAATCGCTTACATGAAGGGGTATCTTTATTCTATCGAATAGATTAATTCGCTGAAAAGGTACAATTGTTTTTGTGGTATCCCATTTTTTTGGCTTTTGATTCAATCTGCCTTCTGGCGCATCATTTGTCGGTACTCTGTGGGTTGGATCTGCATCACAAGTCGGAACGCGCGTGTAAAGCTTTTGTAGCTTTCATATCCAACCATAGCAGCCACCTCCACAATTTTATGATCGGTTTCGGCGAGAAGCCGCCGCGCTTTATCCAGACGCACATCTCGTAGGTATTCAGCAAAACCTTTACCAATATTCTTCTTAAACAGATTTGAAAAATAAGCATAATTAAGCGATACATGATTGGATACCATCGCGAGGTCCAGCGGTTTGTGGTAACTCTCGTGTATAAAACGAATAGCTTCATTTAGATCCTGCGAATGGCGATAGCTACACTTATAGTCATAATATAACTGATTCAGCCGAAGCAGCTGCTGTTGCAGTGCTTGTATATACTCACGCATCCCTTGATAATCAAAGAGATTACGCAAGGATTCAAGATCCAGCACTTCTTCCCCCATATAAGGGTGGATAACTCGTTGGTATTCCTCCATCATCTGAACGGTGGCGGCGCAGAGCTGTTGGGTATAGCGAATAGGATAACGTTGCAGCACCTTTTTGTGAAATATTGCAGAAATACCCTGAGTAATTGTTCCGCTGTTATCTGTTCCAATCGACTGGAACAGTTCATATAAGTCTTCATAGGGCAGTTGCCACTGCTGTTCCATATGCTCAATATGTGCTGGGGAGATACTGTACTGATCAGGAAACAAGTAACTGTGGCGATAGAGCTCAAGCACTTGGTTATAGCTGTCGGGTAGTTCTTTTAACCCCTGCATCGGGTTAGTCATGGCCGTTATGGCATCGATCTTTGCTTCCTTGAGCGCTGCTGGCAAAACACTTGGATCTATGGACGCATCCACCGCAAGGATCAGGTATGGGCGATGTTGCAGGCAAATACAACCTTGTCTGCCAAACACACGACAAGCAATGGCTTCCATACTATGAGCGCTGCTGGCTCCGGGCTGGTTCATGTAAACTTCTTCCCGCAGCAGGGCTAGGCGATAATTACGCCATAACGCATCATTTTGTTCCTCAATCTGAAGGATCCATGCGTCATCACTTAACGCACCTTGCATAAACATTCTTAATTCTTTACGATCGGTCTCTTGGGCGAGGCGGGATACACGCTGCATATTATGCGTAAGTGCCTGCCGTGTCTGGATCTCTTGCCATACATGCTCCAGGGAGTGTTGCAGATCCTCTCGCTTCAAAGGTTTGAGCAAGTAACCCTTTGCACCAAGCCCGATCGCTTTTTGGGCATATGTAAAATCACTATAACCGCTGATAATGAGGTATTCCACATCCATGTAGTCCTCTTTGGTTTGAGCCATGAGCGTCAACCCATCCATATCGGGCATCATAATATCGGTAATAACGATGTGAATGCAATGCTGCCGCAATAGGGACAGCGCCTCAATCCCACTCGCGGCACAGTATATGTTGTTCAGCTCCAGAGGAAATTGATGCAGCATGGCCTGCAGGCCGTCACGAATGTGTTTTTGATCGTCCACAATCAGGATATTAATCATGCTCTACCACCCTCCAAGATTTACATTTTCCCAAGGCAAGCGTATCGTTACGCAGGTATATGCACCTTGCACACTATCAATCCAAAGACCGCAATTCTTGCCATAATGAAGCTGCAATCGCTTATTCACGTTTTCCAAACCAAGTCCGCTCCTGCTAGTAACCATCGGTGTATCCGATTCGCTCCGCAGTACTGCCTGAAGACGGTGTAACATCTCAGGCTCTAACCCCTTTCCGTCATCTCTTATGTTAATGAAAAGCAGACTGTCATTTTCCACAGAAAAGGTAATCTCTATAGTTACCCTCCTGCCTGAAAGTGCCCCGTGATGAACTGCATTTTCAACGATGGGCTGCATACACATCTTGGGAATGGCATAGCGAAGTATCTCCTGAGGAAGATCCGCCGTCATAACGATACTGCCACCTTCCATAAAGTTGATAAATTCAATATAACTTTGGATATTGGCAAGCTCCTCACGAAAAGCAACGGTATCGCTACGCCACTGCATGCTGTAACGTAGTTGGGAGCCCAACGACACCAATGAATTGGCTATAGCAGGCTGCCGCTGTACCTCTGCCACCATACGGATCGATTCCAGGGCGTTATATAAAAAATGAGAATTAATCTGCGAATGCAGGGAGTGCAACTGTGCGTTTTTGGCAATTAACTGCTTATCCACGACCTGTGTCATTAGACGTTTGACCTCATGTAACATTTTATTGTAATTCACTGCCACCTCATCGATTTCATCCCCTCTTTCGTTCTCATCAAGGCCTGTATCAATCATTGAATCCAGCTCGCCTTTCCGTACCTGACG
Organism: Paenibacillus sp. FSL L8-0435; assembly: GCF_037965655.1. NCBI lineage: Bacteria > Bacillati > Bacillota > Bacilli > Caryophanales > Paenibacillaceae > Paenibacillus > Paenibacillus sp. FSL L8-0435. The sequence continues at coordinate 3,743,891 of NZ_CP150185.1, read as the reverse complement.
CATGGATACCAATACGCTGTCCAACCGCCGGAAAATACGCCGTGTCGTTTGGGATACGAGTAGCATAATCAGCAGCAATACACATAATGTAATCGTTACCACAAATGCATACCAACTGCGCGGTCCCTTCATCAATGCCTGATGGGAAGCAATCTCAACCACATAAGTGTTCAACGGAGCGATGTATCGATACAATGCATAGAAGCTCTGATCTCCCACCTTAACCTGAAGCGGGCTTTCCTGCGGCAATATATCCAGCTGGTGATGAATACTGCCAAGAATCTCCTCCATCCCCTGCCCATACTTCTCAGAAAACTCATGCTGGGGATTGTAAACATACTGGGGAGGATCGCTTGCGTTCATCAACACCGAAAAGAAGTCCCCCTTGCTCTCCTGGAGCAGGTCGCTGAAAAACATGCTGTGCGGGACTCGCACTTCCATAATACTAGGGCGTTTTTGTTCCTGCCCTTGAAGGCGAACCAGACGATAGTAGGATAATGTGTGTTCACCATCCCTAAAAGAAAATAAACGGTAAGCCGCACCACCTTCGTCCCGAAGCTTTACCCAATAATCCTGCGGCCAAAATTTCTTATAATGATAGATTTCAGGCCAGATTTCATACAAGTTTGGGTTATCGACGTAAAAGCTAAGCTCACTAATTATCGCATTGCTTTGAATAATATTAAGCATTTGCTCAAACTGGTTTTGCTTAAACTTCACCAGCCGCAGTCCATCCACAAGCATATTGGAATGAATAAAATCCACAAATGACTTTTGAGTAAGAGCCGTGTTGGAAGCGTTCTCAATCATATCCATTCTTCTGCGCAATTGTTCATTCAGCCATGAAACGTGGCTGTTGCCCGTTGCCATAGCATCCTTATATAGCTGGGTTTCTTGCATGCGGATATACACGAAGGATATCAAAATAACAGGTATGGCAATCATCAGGCTAAATGCCAGAAACAGCTTTTGGGATATACGGGCATTGCGATAAATCTTCCTCAATCTCGTTAGTAGGTATTTCATGCTGATGTATTCACCACCTTTGTTATACCATATATTACTAGTTAGCTGATCGTTAACAATGTAGTAGGGAATGGTTATCTGACTAATTTGGCTTTTCTCAGTTCCAGTTCAGCCTGGCGATATTCCATCACCTGGTTAAAGCCATAGTTCACACGACGTATCAGAAAATTTTCAAAAATTTTGTCAAAGGCAGCTTCATCCTTCGCTGTAATCAGTTCTGGCAGCACTTCTTCCCAATTCTGAGAAATACGTGACCAGGCTAACGCTATATCGGAATCCCCTATAGGATCTAGTCCCTTATAGATGCCGCTGTCCAGATCGGCCTGTTGGTTGGCGAACTCCTCCATTTGCTTAATGGATGGGGCATTCTCTGGTCTCCACTTGTTAACGAAAGCAGGGTTTCGCAGCATCCAGTAGGTATCCATAATGCCATATTCCTTTTCCAGCCGCTCCCTATCCGTGTCATGCAACTGAAGCATTGCCGCCGTCAACTGTGGTTTGCCGTTCTTCATCGCCCAGGTTTCACCTTCTTTGCCCAAAAATAAATCCCTTTGGCCTTCTTCGCTGGCCAGATAGGTCAAAAATCGGATGGCCCGTTCAGGGTTTTCCGTGGATCTGCTAATCATCGTAACCATCCAGCCATCCATGCTGCCAGGAAACAGTTTGGCGGATTCTCCCCTGCTGCTCCGGGGTCCATCTACAGCAATATAGTATGAACTCTGATTCGTAAGGACTTCCAATTTCGAATTAAGGTCTGCTATGTCTGTCCATTCCCGAATCATCATAAAATATTGGGCTTGGTTGGTTTTTTCCTGCACCTGTGCACTGGAGTCGACCAGAAAATCAACATTAATCAGGCCCTGCTCGTAAGCGATACGAAATGTTTTCAGCCACTCAATATAATCCGGATCTGTCATTCGGTCGTATACTTTACCGTTCTGTTCATGGGGGATCGCAAGCAGATTTTGCAAATATTCGGTCATCCCATAGGATGCATTCCCCTGTGCCCAGAACGGACTGATCAGCTTGCCTTTATAAACAGAATATTGATTCTTCAGCAATTGCAATGCATTTAGAAAACCTTTTGGTGTGGTAAGGTCCGGTTTGCCCATCGACTCATACAGATCTTTACGTACGAGAAAGGTTTGGTTCGCTCCCGTCAAGCCGGTTGAACGCATCTGTTCGGGACTGTACGCATCATTGGGGATGACATAGGTATGGCCGTCTTCCTGCCGATACCATTGCAGAGCATCATCATCACCTGCTACCTTGTAAAAGTAAGGATCATACTGGTTGGCTAGCTCATCCAGGGCATAGATGAGATTACTCTCCCGAAGTTTGTTAACCGCACTCTCCCAGGAGCCGATGGTTATCAGATCCGGCAGACTACCGGTCGTCAACATCCGTGATAACATCTCGCTTGGTTCACCAGTTGATACTTCAAATTCGATATTGACCCCTGTTTTTTGGGTGACATATTTGGAAGTCAGGCTCTCACCCCAAGTTTGCCCGTACCATTCAGCTCCAACGAACCACGTTAGATTCACGGGGGTGGTATCCAGCTTCCATGACGGTTCTTCCAGATTCAGATTAAGGCTCTGTATCTGCTCCGTGAAGTCAACCTTTGTCGAAGCACGCCTATCTTCCGATTGCTCTGACTCAGAACAAGCAGTCAAGCCTGACATCAGACACATCATCAATAAGGCTATAATAAAAGGACTTCGAAACATGAACACCTAAGTGCCTCCTTCCTATACTGGCGATCTCCAATCCCCATCTGCATCAGCATTCATACTAGTGGTGGTACAACCGATTTTACTACCCTTGGATTAAAATGGAAATGGTTTAATGGTCGATTCGCAGATGATCCGCAACATTCCCCCTAACGAAACATAACTTGTAATAAATCAATGGAAGGGAGACCAATTCGTGTATTTAATCTGGATACTTATTGTCGGTGGGCTAATTGGCTGGTTAAGCGGAAATCTGATTGGACGGGACGTGCCGGGAGGCGTACTCGGCAATATCATTGCTGGCTTTGTTGGATCGTGGTTAGGGTATGAACTGTTGGGACCGAGGGGGCCGGTGGTGGGTGGATTTCATATCATACCCGCGATCGTCGGGTCGATCATTGCTCTCTTGATTTTCTATGCTCTGGCGCGCGGTGGAGCGTTCCGAAGACGTTAAAAGGCGGAGACGACAAGTTTTTAACCAATTGATTGGGTATTGACGTAAAGCTTCTTTCGCCACCTTTGCATCATCTTCTTCACAAAGCATAGTATCCACCCGCTAGTCGAATAAAGCCGCCGATCCTGTTGATCGGCGGCCTCCTTTGGTTTTATGGAAATTAGAAACCACCTCTAGAATGAATGATTTGTCCGGTGATCCATTGGGAATCGTCGCTTGCCAGAAAAGCAATCAGACGGGATACATCTTCAGGAAGACCGATCCTGCCCATCGGAAATTCCGGTAGCAAAGCTTTTTTCACTTCTTCTGACATCCAACCCGTATCGGTAGGCCCGGGATCAACCGCATTCACAGTAATGTGAAACGGAGCCAGTTCAGCAGATAGACATTCGGTAAAGGTGGAGACAGCGCCTTTCGTTGCGGCATAAGCGAGATTGCCAGGCATCGGCCCCTTACCTTGACCGGACGTGAGGTTGATGATCCGGCCGCCGCAAAGGTCCTGATGGACGGCCAGTTCAACCTCCAGCATACGCGCAAATTCGGCCGATAGCATGAATGTACCTCGAATGTTCATGGCACAGTGCGCATCGATCAATGATGCATTTAATTGACGGAAATCAGCTGCTACACTGTAGGTAGCGTTGTTGACGAGAATGGTCGGCAGCCCGAGAGCCGATCGGCATGCATCAAGCAGTTGCGCTGGAGAATTGGGATCGGTAAGATCGACCTCCATATGCGCTGCCTTAACGCCATAGGAGCGAAGTTCTTCGGCAAAGAGATCCGGCCAGTTTTTGTCGGCATCCCCCGGATTCTCTGTTTTATCGTAATCGTACAGATGGGTATAGAACACATTAGCGCCTTCTTGTGCCAACGTGCGGCAGACAGCGGTTCCAATACCTCCGGGGCGGCTTGTGCCTGTCACAATAGCGGTTTTTCCGTATAGTTTGGTCATTTTATTACCTCCGTTTAATAAGGGAGGGAGAAAACCATTTTTCATTGGAGATGGAATTATCCTAGGTATAACAAAAAGCGGATACATCAAGTATCCGCGCCCGGGTTTGATTCAAACGGTTCCTCGCGTCCCTTGAATGATTGCGGATCGGCATCACAAACCAGGCGTGTGGTTATAACCAAAACACCAAGTCGAGCGATCCAGTTTAGATAATCATTACAAGGAAGTCCACATGGTCCGGCGAGTCCCCTTTCCTACATCTCCACTTTAAATATTACGAGTCAGACTCAATTACTGTCAAGACAAATACATGGGATTACATTTCCAGTGAAAATGGTTGGGTGGTCAAGCATCCTGCTAACCTGCAGACTGTTCACTTTTTTGAATGTAACTTTATGTTCGATTTTTACAACTTCAATTCTTACAACTTCAATTCATATCGTATATCAGGTAAATTCTCTTCATTTTCTTGTCCTCTACCAGTAATTTCAAACCCATTATTCTCATAAAATTTTTGGGCATCTTTATTCACTTCAAATGTATATAAAGTTAATTTTCCATTTGCTTGTGCTTTTGCTTTATTAAGCAAGGTTCGCCCTATTCCATTCCCTTGATAATCAATATGAATATAAAGTTGGCTTATCTCAGTTTCACTATAGGCAATCATTCCAACTACTTTTTCATCAATTAACGCTAAATCTATTTGATACTGTTTAGATAGTATATGATTTAAAAAATATAGATGGTTTTCGAAGCTATGGGTTTCAGCCTGACCAATTGCCCGTTCCTTACTATCTCTCCACATTTTCACTGTATGTTCAGCATACTTGGGATTATAGTTAGATACTTTAATTTCAAGTTTGTTTATTAATATACCGCCTTAAATAGAAAGATTTTCAAACGATGCAGTAATGACTTGAAAAATATCTTCTTGATCCAAGATTTCCGTTCCATTGTAAGTAATAATTCCTGATGAGAAATCAATGTCATCAGTGTTCTATGGCCACCAGTTACCTCTGCCTGCCAGTCTATTATATGCGTTCATTAATTCTGATCAGTAATTTCTTTAAGATTTGTTTCTCCTCGTCATTAAGGGCTTGAACGATTTCATCCTCCACTTTTTGAAATGAGTTATTGAAGTCTTCAATCAAGTCAACCGCTTTTGGTAATACATAAATATTTTTTTGCCGTTCATTATTGGCCGGGATTTTACGTTCGATGAAACCTTTTTGCTCTAGACCTTGAAGCATGCTTGTAACGCTTGCCCCACGCAGATGAAACCGATCTGCAAGATCCTTTTGAATAATATGATTATCTTGATTCTCATAAATATAATCGATTACTTTTCCTTGTTGAGAACTTAATCCTAGCTCTTTTATACTCTCATCCGCTCTTTTCTTTAACTTAAGACCGATAATTTGAAACAACTCCATATAAGGCGTATCTTCTCGGGAAGGCATGACCGTCCATCGTCCCCTCTGTAATTGTTAGGAATCTAATTGTAAGTAGCTAAAATATACAGTGATCCCAGTAGGCTTGTCAAACAAAAGTTAGACTATTGACTGTTAGATATCTAACAGTTATACTCCGAAGTGTTGAAACACAAACACATTAGGAGGAGTTATGATGGAGAAATTAAATCAGAATGCTGGATCAGAAGGAATTACGGCGATTACAAATGTACGAATCTTTGATGGATATCAGATTATTGCTCCCAGACATATTGTCATTAAAGGGGTTTCCATTATTTCAGTGGGCGGAGACATCCCAAGCGATGCAACAATTATCGATGGAGAAAATGCGACATTAATACCTGGTCTGATTGATGCACATGTCCATACCTCCATTGGTGGATTACGAGATGCCTTAAAATTCGGTGTTACAACAGAACTTGAAATGAACGGCGATTTTACGAAAAGAGGGCGCGAAATTCAGCTAAAAAATGTCGATGACATCGCAGACGTTCGATCTGCTGGTACAGCGATTACCGCTCCTGGTGGGCACCCAGATGAATTACTACCTGATGGAGATGAAATACCTGAATTCGTATTAAAGGAACTAGAGAAGTTATCGGAGGAAGACCGGGAAGCAATGTTAGCCGCCTACGCTCACGATCACGACGAAATACCTCAAGTGACGACGGTTGATGAAGCGATCAAACATGTGCATACCCAAGTGGAGAATGGATCTGACTATATTAAGATCATGATTGAAGAGGGAACGGTTATGGGTGCACCTGGCCTGCCTGTTCTAAGTGATGAGATTCTAAAAACAGCCGTTACTGAAGCCCACAAGTTCGATAAGTTGGTCATTGCCCACGTTTTGACGGCTCTTTCATCGAAAGCTGCCATCGATTTTGGAGTCGACGGTTTGGGCCACTTGTTTATCGACAGACCCGAGTACACGTCCGAATTGGTTAAATCCATAGCTGATTCTGGAGCTTTTGTTACACCGTGCTTGGTGTTGAATTCATCAATTATAGGTAATCCGGCATCAGAATTGGCTAATGATCCACGAGTTCATTCCAAATTAAGTCCGGATTGGATCGATATCTTGAACTCAAGCTTCAATACGTTCCCACAAGGCAATATGGAGAACAGCTTTAAAAATGTGATGGATCTTCACCGTGCCGGAGTTGATATTCTTGTAGGGACGGATGTCGCACCGGTTCCTGTTCCGAACCTTGGTGGCCTTGCTCATGGGGCTAGTGTTCACCACGAAATGCAGTTGCTGGTGAAGGCTGGGTTCACTCCGATCGAAGCTCTTCAGTCGGCTACTTCCAAACCGGCCCGTTGCTTTGGTCTACATGATCGTGGCCGGATTACCGAAGGTGCACGTGCTGATCTTATTCTCATAAACGGTGATCCGATCACTAATATTTCAGATACCTTGTCAATCAAATCCGTGTGGTTCAATGGTTCGCAAAAACTAGGCTAAAACTAGTAGTTTATATTTCCTAATTGTAAAATCACTAAGAAGAGGGAGTGCAAAAATGCAGTCCCTCTTCTACTTTAATCTAATTATGCTTTTGGAATTGCCCCTATTTGTTGAAGCAAGCCAAGCATATCAGGTTGACCATACTCTTCAATAATTTGGCCATTGGAGATCCGATAAAAATTCATTGCATTTACTTCGATTTTTTTGCTCGTTGGTGGAAACCCGAGAAACTCTCCGTCTTGTGTGCCCTTCATGACAAAATGAGCTGCTATTAGATCCTCTTCTGCTACTAGCTCCTTAACAGTCCACTGTATATCGGAAAAACCAGATCTCATCATATGAATTATGGAGAGATAACCACTGGGACCATTCATTGGTTCTTTTTGCATAGGTACATAAAAAACAGCATCTGGAGCAATCAATTCTTCAGCAAGCTCTTTGCTTGCCGTATTAATGAAGTTCGTGAATCGATGCATCAATTGTTTGTTTTCTGTAATCGTCATATTTAAACCCCTTTCTATTTCGTGAGCATATGCCTTCACTTAAATTTTATCTCTACTTTAGATACTTGGTAAGTAGGCACCTTAATGTTGCATAGGAACCTTTTTGTAACTATTATTTTATCTTTAGGTTGCAGAGCCAATAAACTGATCTCTAAATGCTGTCTCCAAGAATTCAAGAACGTTAACATATGATTCAAAAAATAGTCACTCAGTTGTATCCATAAACTATTTTGCGAACTCCCTCCTCCTTTCATTCATTTTCATTTGATTTTTCATAGACAGAATTATAATATAAGCAATGTATTGTTTTGAAAGTAGGCGCCTTTTTGTTATATAGGAACCTAATAGTAACTATTGGAGGCGATAATACAGTGATTTCAAAAAAAGAGTTACCGTTGTGTCCCGTCGCAACGACAGTTGGATTGATAGGTAACAAGTGGAAGTTATTGGTTATGAGGGATCTTTTGAAGGGAACTCATCGATTCGGAGAACTTCGTAAAAGTATCCCGGAGATCAGCCAAAAGGTTCTCACTGAAAATTTACGTTCAATGGAAGAGGATGGAATTGTCATTCGTACTGTTTTTGCAGAAGTCCCTCCGAGAGTCGAATACAGCTTAAGTGATTTAGGAAATTCACTGAAGCCAATTATATTCTCTATGGAAACATGGGGACTCGGGTACCAGAAACTCAATGATGAACTTCCAAACGATATTGATCAGAGTGAATGATGTCAAATTGTTACTCCACGGTCATTTCAAAATAGAATAAATTCCTCTACATCTTCAAGTTAAGTCAATGGAGGACTCATGCGTCCTCCATTAATTCGTATGAGAGAGTTGATCTTCGAACACCAGTTTCTGCAATATTTCTATTGCATGAAGAAAAAACGGACAAGATCCTCATTAAATAATTGGCTATTTAAAATCAAAATGGATATGCATTGTTTTTGGATACATGAATAATTTCAGATGGAAACCTTGCCTTAAAATATTTTTCGACTTTCAGATGAATGCTTTTCTCGTACCATCTGTCCCAGCCGTTCGCCTCAAATAATTGTGGCATCCCTAACCGCTTAGATCTCATCCCCATTTGACCATCACCAATCAATAGCGTATCAATCCAAATTCGATCAGTTATGCCTTGTAACATGTTAGCGAAATTAGGTGAAAAAGGTAGCACAGGGGAGATAGATATTTGTGTATGTATCCCTGCATCATTTATCTTTTTCAAGGCTTTAACTCGTAAATCTATTCCAGGAGCATAGGGCGAAAAAATTCGTTTCACGTCTTCGCGATCTGTCTCGATTGTCATTGAAACCATAATTCGACATTTTCCTTTTAATTTCAGAAGTATATCAAGGTCTCTGGCAACCAGCGGGCTTCTAGTTTGAATTTGAAGTGAATCTGGTGGGTTTTTATCCATTTCTTCCAATAGGCTTCTTGTAATGTTTGCCCTCTGCTCTACAGGTTGATAAGGATCTGTGGCTGATGACATGAATATACTTATGGGTTTATTTTTACGTCTTAGAAGAGAGACTTCCTTTAGATAGTTTTCTGCTGCATTTTTCTTGACATCCACCCACGATCCCCAAGGAATATCCTTAAACTTTTGAATAGGCATTTCTCTGACATAACAGTATTCGCAAGCAAATGCACAACCCGTATAGGGATTTAGTGAATGAGTAAAACCAATATCTAGATAACCTTTTACTTCACTTAATATTTTCTTAGACACAATGTCTTTGATTTCAATTGGCATGACGCTACCATCCCCTCAATTACTTTTACGCCCACTTCTCCTCTTGCGTTTTATCTTAAAATTTCTCATGCTACTTGAAATGATGACTTGATAATTACGTCCCGCTAGCGAACCCGAAAATTGGGCATCCTGCTGATTTCTCGATTGTCTTAAACCTTCTGCTATTCCTCCTCCTTCGCGGCTTTTCTTTTGAATGTCCTTACCGAATAAAGGGGCAGATATATAATAATGAGTTTTTTTATCTTTGACATCCAAACATAGTTTACTCTGCCTTTTTATTTATCTTTTTCGTGATTCCCAGTTTGCCGAAAGATCTGCTCGTATTGGTTGCCGCATCCATGAGTTAGATTCTTATTTTCTATGTTCATGTGGGCAATTCAGTAATATCAACGTTCATATGTTCGGTAAGCATTAAGGTTACATCCACTTTCACTTTGCTCCATAATAATGTCATTTTATGAATGTAACCTCTCACCGAATAATCTACCGTTAAACTCAGCTCAGATCTCACTTCATCTATGATTTTAATATGATGTTCCTTTAGCCTTTGTTTTGATTTGTACATCTCTAAAGCAATTTTCTTTTGAGTACCGTCCAAGTAGTCAACATACACAGATTTCATTTTGAAGTTTGAAGCGTATATTTTATGTTTATCTACCTCCAGAGCACCTAAAAGATAAGGGAGCTCTACCACCCTCTTCACGAGTGAAAGTTCCTCGAAAGTCTGTCGCACTTTACACGCCTCCTTCTTCAAGTTTTACAGCGACCAATTGATCAAAATCGACCCATTCAAATCCATTCTCCATTTCAATTTTGATTTTCTTTCCAAAGGTACTGACTGAAGTGACGATCCCGTGTATATCCCGATTGCCTGACTCAGTAAATATTTCAAAGGTGGCTTGCAATGTATAATTGAGCGACATATCTATATTTTGTGTAATAATCTCCCACTCATCTTCATGGATCAGCGGTTTCGTTAGATAATGAACTTGAGTACGATGCTGTATAATTCGTTCTTTATGTTGAGGAAGCATCATGCGGCTCGATTCCCATAATCCATTGGCCTCCAGTTTTTTGCTCATTTATAATGCCCCCCAATTTTAGATGCTCGATCGATCGCTTGACCCGCAGCCGTAATGGAGCTTGCTCGTAGAATGGCAATGTCGCCAAATCGATCCTTAATATCGTCCATCACCTGATCAATGGCCCGTTTCTGCTCTTGATCATCAAAAAAAGATAGTTGATATGTATCCGCGTTGGATAATTGAGACAGGGATACGCCTACACGGCGCACAGGTTGCCCATCCCAGTGTTGATGAAATATGCGTTTGGCTATCTTGCATACATCAACGGTTATGTTTGTAGGATCAGACAGTTTCACCTGCCTGTGAAAACCAGTGGGGTGGTCAAAATCCGCTCCAGACACACTCACAGATACTACACTACTCATCAGTCCCTTTTTGCGGGCTCTTCTGCATACTTCTGTGCAGATATCGAGAATAACCACTTCGATCTCCCAAGCCTCTGTGAAATCTCTAGGTAGGGTCATTCCGTTTCCAATATCTTTTTGTGTACTGTGCGTGTTGACGGTTACCGGCGAATTGTCGAGTCCATTTGCGACTCGCCAAATGACTTCTCCATTAACACCCCACTTACTTCTTAATTTGGAAAGAGGCGTATTCGCCAGGTCTCTAATGGTTCGGATGCCCATCTTCCACAGATGTTTTTCCATTCTGGAGCCGATCCCCCACATATCGCGGATGGGCCTATCTCCAATATGGAGGTGTAACTCCTCTTTTTTTAAGTGGAAAATGCCCCCCTCTGCTTTTTTAGCGATCATATCGCAGCATAATTTACTGATGATTTTGTTTTCACCAATGCCAGCTCTCGCGTAAACGCCTGTTTCATTATAGATTTTGTCTTGAATTTGCTTGGCCAAATCAACTGGATCATTACCGAATAGATGCATAGACCCTGTAAAATCAGCGAATAATTCGTCTATACTGTACGGTTCGACCAGATCGGTGAACTCTTCAATAATGGACATGATTTGAGTGGATACTTCGATATATTCTTGCATGTGTGGTCTCACAATGATCAGTTCAGGGCACTTCTGAAGAGACTGCCAGAGTGGTTCCGCGGTAGACACACCCTTCGCCTTGGCTAGTGGACAAGCGGCAAGGATAATTCCAGAGCGTCTTGCGGGGTCTCCCGCAACAGCTAATGGTCTATTTTTGTATTGAGGCATTTTTGCCTTTTCGACTGAAGCATAAAACGACTGCATATCAATGAGCATAATGGTTCGTTGCTTAGTCAACACTGTAATCACTCCTGTACTTTTAAGAACGTATGTTTGTATATATTATAGACCGAACACATGTTCTTTATGCAAGAGGTAAATATTTATATTTAGCTTTTGAAAACCCTTGGACACCATAATGAACTGTAGACTGGATATTGTCAGCCACTGTAGCCATCAAAATAATTAATTCTTAGTTTTATTATTGATGCACAAAAAACCAAGTACTTGTCTCACAAAGTGATAAGTACTTGGTCTATTTGATAGAATTTAAAGATTGGATCATCTTTCGTTCGAGTGCAAATTATATTTCCAAATCCAATCTTTCCCCGTTGGATTCAATCACCTTTTTATACCAGTGGAAACTGTCCTTTTTACTTCTTTTCAGGGTACCACTGCCCTCGTTATCCTTATCTACATAAATGAATCCGTAGCGTTTCTCCATTTCGCCAGTTGAGGCACTAACGATGTCGATGCAACCCCAAGCCGTGTAGCCGATAAGATTAACGCCATCGAGGATAGCTTCTCTCATTTGTTCGATATGATCTCGCAGGAAATTGATCCTGTACGTATCATGGATAGAGCCATCCTCTTCGATGACATCAACCGCTCCCAGACCATTTTCAACGATCATTACAGGGATTCTATACCGATCGTACACATGATTGAGTACGTAACGAAGTCCAACTGGATCGATTTGCCATCCCCAATCATTTGCCTTCAAATATGGATTTTTGAATCCACCAAAGACATTCCCCTGGGTTTCATCACCCTCTGGGCGGGTACCCACTACATGAGATTTGTAGTAGCTGAAGCTATAAAAATCAACACAGCCTTGTTTTAGCACTTCTACGTCTTCTTCTGCCATCTCAATCTGAATATTGTTCTCATTAAAATATCTCTTGGCAAAGTCAGGGTATTCCCCTCTAACTTGCACGTCACTGCTTAGCATATTGTTAATCTGATCCATTCTCAGAGCCTTCAACATATCTTCCGGTTTACATGTACTTCCGTAACCATGACTATAATTAATCATACAACCGATTTGGAACGCCGGATTAATCTCATGAGCAAGCTTGACAGCTTTTGCACTTGCTATAAATTGATGATGTAAAGCCTGGAATCTTAATTGCGTACTATCCACAACCGTATTGTTAAATACACCACTATCATCAACTAATAATGCCCCTGCTATATATGCACCTGCTGGAACAATTAAACTATTGATCTCATTAAATGTAATCCAGTACTTCACGACATCCTTGTAACGGGTGAAAATGGTCTCACAATACCGTACGTAGCAGTCGATCATCTCTCTGGAAGCCCAAGCATTGAACTTCTCAGTTAGCGCAAACGGAGCTTCGTAATGTGAGATCGTAACGATGGGTTCAATATTATACTTTTTCAGTTCACTGAACACCTTGTCGTAAAATTGAAGTCCTGCTTCATTTGGCGTTATATCGTCCCCGTTGGGGAATATTCTGGACCAAGCAATGGACATTCTGAAGCATCGAAAGCCCATCTCTGCAAACAGACGGATATCTTCTTTGTAATGATGGTAAAAGTCTACTGCCTCATGGGAAGGATAGTTTACGCCCTCCTCAATGTGTTTAGTGATCCGTCTTGGAATAGTATGCGTTCCACCCGTCATCATATCTGCTGTACTTGCCTTTTTACCATCAATGTTCCAGGCACCCTCATATTGATTCGCCGCTGTTGCGCCGCCCCACATAAAAGAGTCCGGGAATACGGTTGTGTTCTTCATTGGAATTCCTCCTTGTATTCTTATATGATCTTCATTAGTTTTTCACCGATCATAATCGATGGTTTGTCTATACCAATTACATCTGTAAAGTCATCTGAATTCGTAACAATAATAGGTGTAGTCAGATCATAACCTTTGGCGGCTATTGCATCTGTATCGAATTCGATAAGTAAATCCCCAGCTTTTACTTCATCACCTTCTTGTACATGCACCTTGAAATGTTCACCTTTCAGCTTCACCGTGTTCATGCCGATATGAACGAGGAGTTCAGCCCCATTATTCGAGCTAATACCGATTGCGTGGAAGGTAGGGAATACCGCGGATATGACACCATCGGCTGGTGAAACAAGCTTTCCAACTGTAGGTTCAATGGCGATCCCTTTTCCCATAGCTCCAGTTGCAAAAGCTTCGTCCTTTATTGTTGATAACTCTAGAACTCGACCAGTCATTGGTGCTATGAGCACATGTTCAGAAACACTAACAACAGGCACACGGTTTGTTGAAGATGAATTGGCTGGTGTTTGTTGATCCTCTCCATCCTCAGGCACATCTTCAAATCCTAAAATAAGCGTCATCAAGAAGGTAACAACAAAGCCAATGACCAGACCAATTGCTGCATGGATTAGGTTCCATGGATTATCTGTGATAAATGCTGGCAACGTAGCCAAGCCGGCAATGCCTAGAGCAGATCGAGCTACTCCGAACAAGCCAACGTATATTCCGCCTACAATACCACCAATGACAACAGCGATCAGCGGTTTTTTCAACCGTAGATTTACACCAAACAATGCAGGTTCGCTAATTCCTAACAGCGCAGTTACGCTAGTAGAGTATGCAACTTGTTTAAACGCCTTATTTTTGGTTCTTAATGCGACCGCGAGCGCAGCTGCACCTTGAGCAATATTGTGTACGAGCATACCTGGGCCAACAATGCCATCAGTTTTTGTCTGCGCATAAGCAGTGAGGACAACGGGTCCCAAACTATAGTGCATCCCCGTCAGAATCAGGAATGGGAATGCTCCGCCGATAATACCAGACACTAACCATCCTGCGTGTGTATTGACATAGGATACAGCAGAAGCAAGATAGTTACCGGCAATTGCACCCAATGGTCCTAGAATAATTAATGTTAGAGGCGCCATAACAAGGATTACAAATAAAGGTTTCAAAATGGATTTGATCACGGAAGGAGAATACTTTTCAGCAAATCGTTCCACATATGACAGGATCCATACAGCTAGAATAATTGGAATAACGGAAGAAGAATACGTTGCTTGTGTAACAGGCAGACCGAAGAACGTAACAGGCTCACCCGCAGACATCAACGCCGAAAAGCTAGGATGTAACAAGATACCCGCAATGGTTAACGCAAAACCCACATTAGCTTTAAGTTTAACAGCAGCACTCCAGGCGAGCAGCATTGGCAAGAAGTAATAAGCCGCATCCCCGACGAAAGTCATAATCGTATTAAATTGACCGTCAAGGTCAACGAGATCAAAGGTTTTCAAAATAAGAAGAACTGCCTTAATCATGGCGCAACCAATCATCGCCGGTAGGATAGGTGTAAAGATTCCGGAAATCGTGTCCAGAACAGTGGAGACTTTTCCTTTTTTCACAGTTGGAGTATCATTCTTGCTTGTAAAGTTCCCTAGTTGCGCAAGGGCTTTATAGACGTTGTTGACCTCATTACCAATAATGACCTGATACTGACCTCCACTACTGGCAACGCCCACAACTCCTTGTACGTTTTTCAGTGCTTCGTTGTTTGCAATCGACTCGTCTTTCAAATTAAAGCGCAACCTGGTAGCACAGTGTGTAACACTTTCAATGTTTTTTTCACCACCAACAAGTTTTAGAATGTCGGTAGCCGTTTGTTCATGTTTCATTTTTGTTCCCCCTTCAATGTATTATTCTACAAAAAAAGACCTAGAGTTCTATCGAATATAGATATGCTCTATACACGATGGAACTCTAGGTCTTGCCTGCATCACCAGTAACAATCCTAGTATAGTCATTATGGAGCGATGATGGGTCAATCCCTTTCTTCATCAGTCACCCTTTTGATATGAACAGTTAAATACACCAATTCGTCTTCGGTTAATTCTTTCCCATAGTCTACCCGAATCAACTGCGCAATTCTTAGACTACATTGGTACTCTAGCTTATATTTTTCTTTAATAATATTGAGGAAATCGTTATCATTACTTTTCATCACCGTATTGTTAAACAGACGATAGGCAAAAAACTTTAGATGCGTGATCAGTCTAGAGTAGTGAAGGGAGCTTTCGTTAAAGTGAATTTTGAACTGATAACGAATAATATTTAAAACCTTTTGAATCAATTGTGTCATCTTCATGGTATCTTCCATTTCAGATCCGAGCTCTGCATTGACAATATGAAGCGCAATAAATCCAGCCTCATCTTCAGGCAACGTAATGTTGAATTCTTGATTAATCATATCCAAAGCCTTCAAAGCCACTCGATACTCATTGGCGTAGAATGCTTTAATTTCAGACAATAACGCATTGTTGAAGTTCATTCCCTGTTTATAGCGTGATACGGCGAAGTTAATATGGTCTGTTAGCGTCAAATATATATTTTCATTCAGCTCTTTATCCAAGGACTGCTTGGCATATTGAATAATACTATCGGACACACGGATGTACTCCATCGGAATCTGCGCGAGCAGGGCATATAATTTGCCAGTTACATTTTTGGACTTCAGGAAAAATTCTTTCTCAATCTTCTCTGTGTCCACATCGTCTCCTTTTTTCTTCTGAAAACCAATGCCACTTCCTAGAAGCATCATCTCCTGGCGTCTTTCATTTACAGCGCAGACGACATTATTATTAATAATTCGCGTGATTTTCATACGAATCTCCTTTTAAAATGAAACGTTAACAGAATTTAGCAAATAAAAAAGACCATTAATAGTGCACCCATGGTATTAAACTCTACATGTTTGCATATTAATCGGTCTTGCCTGCTGATCAGTAACAATCCTGATTATATTCATTATTTACTTGTACGATTATCTTAGTGGAAGGCGTTAGATTTGTCAATATGGTCATTTGAAGTACTGATGGGGCATTTGCCTGAATAAAACAAGAGGATATCTCCCCTATCCTAGCTTACTTAATTAACTTATTTACAGTGATCATCAGTTCATCCAAAACTTTGTGATCGCCTTCTGAAATGCGTTCAATGACACAGCTTTTCATATGATGTTCCAAAAGCTGCTTTCCTACGCCATTCAATGCGGATTGAATGGAGGCAATTTGGTGCAACACGTCATCACAATACGTATCCTTCTCAATCATTCCTTTTACTCCACGCACTTGCCCTTCAATCCGATTCAACCGGCTAATTAATTTTCGCTTTGTACTCTCCGAATGATGGCTTTTCCGCTCGTTTGAAGATGTATGGTCACATGAGGCGGCCTCAAGTATCGTATCATCCATGTAGATCAACTCCTTTATTAACACATTACCATCCCCCCCTACCCTATGTAAAGGGAGCAAGAAGTATCATGGTACGTGCTAAGAGAACGGCTTGTCATCAACCAAGATTGAATCGGTTGGGCAACCATCTACTGCATCTTGTAAGCATATTATACCCTCCACTCCTACAAAGATATATCAGTCAAAGGTATATTTTTATTAAGAATAACCCCGGTCAAAAGTTGACCGGGGTCGTAAGAGTTACTTAACTAACTCACTGATTTCAGTGAGATTTTCGGCAAAGCCTACAAAGACCTTATCTCCAATGACAATGGTTGGAACAACCTGTTTGCCAGTCAACTTCCAGACTTCCTCAGCGTACTTGGCATCTTCTTCACAATTGTAATCCGTATAGGGAAGCTCATGCTCTTTAAAGTAACGTTTAGCATAATTGCAATCGCTGCAGGTTGGGATTGAATAAATCTGAATGGATTCCGTCATGCCCAATTACTCTCCCTTGTATTTCAATATATATTAGGCTCCGACGTTATATCCTTTTTTACGGATCGCTTCTTCAATTTCAGCGATTTGAACTTTAGAATCGTCAAATCGAACTTCTACTGTTCCTTGTTCAAAATTAACGTGCCCTTCAGCTCCAATAGCGCTAATTGCACCTTCAATTTTAGTTACACAAGAACGGCAAGACATACCTTGAATTTTTACAGTTGCTTCTTTCACTGTTTTCACCCCCTTTCAAGCGTCATAGACTTCAAGTTTTCCAGTGTCATTCGATTAACGAATTTGCTGAACTTTTCTTTGCCTTTTGCATGCATCTTATAATAATCAACAATTGCGGTAACAAAAGGAATAAGCTGATCCTCCGTTAATCCGGAATGTAGCAGCTTGGCGAAGGAGGGTTTAAGCCCCTTCGACTCGCCACCAACATAAACATCGAACTTATCGCGCATCTTTACGATCCCAATATCCTTAATCAACGGTTCACTAGTGCCTAAGGCGCATCCAGCATATCCAATCTTGAGTGGTGTAGGCGTCTCGATACCAGAAATGGCCTGATTTAAATTTTTGGCTGTTTCCATGCCTGCTTCTTCTGCACCTCTACAAAAGTTGCAAGCGATCAGACTTTTGGTTACAAATCCTGCAGGGTTTATTTCAAGACCGTGATCCTCAAGTTCATTTGTGATCTGCTCTCGTTGTTCAATCGATACTTCTGCGTAGAGTTGCTTAAAGGGTGTCATCTCCACTTTTGAATCTGGACTAATAATCTCGCCAATTTTAACTAGTTGCTCCGGAGTGAATAAGCTTCCACCAAGTTGGATTGCTGGACTAATCGCTATTTTAATTTGATCTCGCATGCTCATACCTCTCTACTCACTTACATCTACTACAAAAGGTACTGTAAAAACTTCCCCATCATGTTGGAATTGGCCCCAGATTTTATAGATTCCGCTATGCGGGAAGGAGGTCATAAATTCCGCTTTTGGACCTGGTGCCTTTTCCTCTGTTGGATGAACATGCAGATATTGCTCTGCATCCTCAGAAAGGATAACAACATGACCTACAGCACCGAGGTATTGTTCAAGATTATTAATCCCTTCGTTCGTTGACGCATCCATGATATTAAAGGTCAGATTTACGTCGTTGTTGGCCTTTTTGGTACTCAATGAAAGTTCGATTTTTTTACCATCCACTTCTTTTACAAGGTTGGAATCCGCATGAACAGGCTTTTGGGCTTTTTCTTGTCCCCCAACGTTCACCCATTCACTGAGTGCAGTACTCGCTCCACCTTTTGGAACAAAGTCGGCAAGGATTTTGTATTCGCCACCGACTGGAAATGAAGTTTCAATCGCAAACTTTCCATCGCCTTTATAATCTGGATGAATGTGATTAAAGTAAGAAAGATCTTTACTCACCACGATAAGGTGCATTCGTTTTTCGTGGCCCATCTCAAATTCATTAACCGGATTTCCATCGGCGTCCGTGATTTGAATTGTCAGATGCGAATTTTCATTGGCCTTCACATCTGATGCAAAGGAGAACGAGGCTTTAAGGATACTTGCTGTTGAATCAGCATGAGGCCCTGCATGATCATGACTCGCACCTTCAGTTTCAGAATTCTTCTCAGTATGATTCATACCACCATGTCCATCTGTATGTGCACTTTCTTTAGGGGTTCCGCAAGCAGACAACACATCGAAAGCTAAAACACCGGTTAACATTAGCATGATTTTTTTACTCCTCATCATCATTATGTTCGCTCCTATTCTAGTACTTTGACTAGTGACGTACTTTTACGCGTTGCAATCGCAGGGCGTTTAGAACGACGGATACCGAACTCAAGGCCATCGCTGCTCCTGCAACCCATGGTGCTAACAGACCGATAGCTGCAATAGGGATGCCTAAAGTGTTGTAACCAAGTGCCCAGAACAAGTTTTGCTTAATGTTGTTCATAGTCTTACGACTCATGTAGATAGCATCAGGAATACTGGATAGATCGCCGCGCATAAGTGTTACATCAGCTGCTTCCATCGCTACATCTGTCCCCGTACCAATCGCCATACCAATATCTGCAGTTGCCAAAGCCGGTGCATCGTTAATACCATCGCCAACCATGGCCACTTTTTTACCTTGAGATTGCAGTTTTTTCACTTCTTCCGCTTTTCCTTCCGGCAAGACCTCTGCACGAACGTGGTCAATACCTACTTGAGCAGCGATGGCTTTTGCCGTCCGTTCATTGTCACCTGTAATCATAATGACCTGAATGCCCATTTCTTTCAGACGGCTCACTGCAGCTTTCGAAGTTTCTTTAATCGTGTCTGCTACAGCGACCATACCTGCATATTGGCCATCAATGGCAACCAGCATCGCGGTTTTGCCCGCTTCTTCCAAACGTGACATCGAATGATAAGCTGCTTTTGCATCGATATTATACTTTTCCATCAGTCGACGTGTACCCACGAGTAGTTGTTTACCTTCAACCGTTGCCTGGATTCCGAAGCCCGGAAATGCTTCAAAGGATTGTGTTCCTGGTAGTTCGATATTTCGTACCTGGATGCCTACAACGATGGCTTCTGCAAGTGGATGCTCAGAATTTTTCTCTGCAGCTCCAACAAGTTTCAGGAATTCATTCTCATTGCCAAGAGCGACGACGTCAGTCAATTCAGGTTTACCTTTTGTAACAGTACCGGTTTTATCCAGAAGGATCGCATCAATTTTATGCGTCTGCTCCAGATGCTCTCCGCCTTTGAACAACACCCCTAGTTCAGCCGAACGACCAGACCCCGCCATAATGGATGTTGGGGTTGCAAGTCCAAGTGCACAAGGACATGCGATAACAAGAATCGCAATTGCTTTTTCTAACGAACCTGCAAAATCGCCTGGTGTAACCCAGAAGTACCAAACCACGAAAGCAACTATTGCAATTCCTACAACGATCGGGACGAATATGCCAGAGATCACATCGGCTACCCGCTGAATTGGTGCCTTTGATCCCTGAGCTTCTTCAACAACCTTAATAATTTGTGCAAGAGCGGTTTCTTTACCTACTTTGGTTGCTTTGATCCGAAGAATACCGTTTTTATTAATCGTAGCTCCAATCACAGCATCTCCGACTTGTTTCTCTACTGGAAGGCTTTCGCCCGTAAGCATGGATTCATCTACAGATGAGATCCCTTCCAGCACCTCTCCGTCTACAGGAACTTTATCTCCTGGGCGAATAAGGACAACATCTCCTACAATGACTTCATCCACTGGAATGGTAAGTTCTTTGCCATCCCGAACCACTAATGCCGTCTTCGCCTGCAGACTCATCAGTGATTTAATTGCCTCTGATGTTCGGCCTTTCGCAAGTGATTCAAACAATTTACCCATAAGAACCAAAGTAATAAGGACCGCACTCGTTTCATAATACAGGGATGGACCATGATGCATCCCGTCAGCCATACTTGACCATTGAATGGTCAAATATAAACTGTAGAAGTACGCTGCAGAGGTGCCAAGTGATACCAACACATCCATATTCGCACTCCCATTCCGGAGAGCCTTATACGCACCCACATAGAACTGTCTACCAATATAAAATTGTACTGGTGTAGCCAGAATTAGTTGGAACCACGGATTCATAAACAATTCCGGTACATAGATCCATGAAGTGAACGAGAAGTGACCTACCATAGTCCACAACAACGGCAAGGAAAGAATTGCCGAAATCAGTAATTTCCGTTTTTGATTGCTCAGTTCTTTAGTACGATGCTCACTTGCACCACCACTGGAACCGTCTGCTTTGCTGATCGCTGTATAACCGAGTTTTCTTACCTTGTCTTTCATGTCTTCGATGGAAACTTCACCAGGAGAAAATTCAACTCGAGCCGTTTCCATGGCGAAGTTTACTGAAGCGTTAGTCACGCCGGGCAATTTGTTCAGGCCCTTTTCAATTTTGTTCGCACATGCTGCACAGGTCATGCCTTCAAGATTGAATTGCGCAACCTCTGAAACGGAACCATATCCAAGTTTTTTGATTTTTTCCTCAAGTTCTTTCATTTCCACTTTCGTGGGATCATACGTTACACTTGCCTTTTCCAAAGCGAAGTTAACATTCGCTGATGTAACCCCGTCCATTTTGCCGAGGCCTTTTTCGATTTTGTTTGCACAAGCTGCACAGGTCATACCTGTAATTTGTATACTCGACTGTTTCGTCTGAGCCGCTGTTGTTGCCACAATAACTCACTCCTCTCATCGTCGTCCATTACTTACGCTACTTCATAGCCTTGTTCTTCAATAACTTCTTTAATTTGCTCCAAGGAGACTTGATTTTCATCATACGTCGCTTCAACCGAATCATCACTGAGATTCACCTTGCCACTCACTCCAATTTCTTTCAGAGCACCTTCGATGGAGTTTACACAATGTTGGCAGCTCATACCTTGTACGTTCAATACAATGTTTTTCATCTTATTTCGTCCCTTCTTGTGGGTAATTTTTTGGTTTAGTTTGACCTAAACGATGGGCTGTACTCTCGAGGCCAGTTCCTCAGGTCTCGTTGACCTCTTGTTAAATACTATACCCCCCTACCCTATATTTAGTCAACATCTTTTTATACCCCTCCACCCTATATGAACTATCTTTCTCGTTAGCTCAATGAATTTATGGAGAGAAGAACCGATTATCTGTATGCTGATCGGTAATCGGACCATGTTCATGTCCTTGACTTGGGAAAACTTGTACCGATAAAATAAAAAAGCCGCTAAAATAGCGACTTCAATGGGGTCATGATCTTGTCTCTCGATATAAAATTCCCTTATTTATTGTTGGATGCTACTCCATCCATTTACATCACATTGTCCACAATCATTATCACCCACAGCAACCACCGTACCATCCGATTTCAGTCCAATCGTATGGGCACATCCCGCCGAAACAGCCAATATGTCGCTCCAGTCGTTTATGCTACATTGGTTATACTTGTTGTTACCAACCGCTGTTACCGTTCCGTCTAATTTTAGACCAACTGTATGCCAGTCACCCGTCGTGACCGATACAATATCATGCCAGCTGCTCACGTTGCATTCCCCTTCATTATTTCGCCCCACCGCCACCACGGTGCCATCTGATTTAACCCCAACAGTTCGGCACCAACCTGCCGAAACGGTTACTATATCGCGCCATTCGCTTACATTGCATTGGTCATGCTTATTCCAACCTATAGCTGTTACCGTACCATCAGATTTAAGACCAACGGTATGGGCATTACCGGTATTCGTAGCCATATGAACATTACCAGCAGCAACTGCGACAATATGGCACCAATCGCTTACCTTACATTGACCGTATTTATGATCACCCACCGCTATTACTGTTCCGTCAGATTTAAGAGCAACGGTATGACGACGACCTGCCGCTATGGTACAGTTACGGAACCGTTTCGTCTCAAACACTGCTTCCTTCCGTGAATTGTAGTCCATATCTTCCTCCTCTCCACTAATTGAAGGCAAATTTACATTTCCTCTACGTTGTTAGATCGCACTGCTACAAAAGAAAGGCTCGTACAGGCTGGGTATTATTACTTCCCTGCCCAATACGAGCGTCTACGTCATATTGCACTCAAACGGTTGATCCAGGTGTGTATTTTTAGCAATCGTTTCATTTCATGTCGCGATAGTCTAATAGATCCTTCAAATTTGAGATTTTCTGTAACAGCTGTTCACCGACATTGGTTTCCCTCACTAGTTTCCGTGCCAGTTCTTTGTCCACCAATCTTTTTAGAGATAACACGTCCGTTCCGTTACATAAGACATCTTCTTTTGAGTTAAATTTCTTATGGGCGACAAGTTGCATGCCAAAGGAATTGTACAACAAGGTATATCCGGCAATTCCCGTTGTGGATTGATAGGCTTTGGAAAAACCGCCGTCAATCACGATCATTTTTCCGTTTGCTTTAACAGGGCTCTCTCCACTAATTTCTTTGACTGGTGTGTGGCCGTTAATGACATGTCCATGATCTGGATTCAAATCAAACTCCTGCAAGATTTTTCGACAGATCTCTTCATTTTCACGTAAATGGTAGTACGGATTCTTTCTCTCTTTATGTGCTTCTTTATCTTGGATAAAATACCGTTCAAAAGTGGTCATTTCTCTCTTTCCAAAGAGCGAGGAACATTCTCCTGTCCAGATGTACCATACCATATCCGTCGCCAGATCTTCTGTCTCTTCCGGATGCGCAAAGGCGTAACGTAGATAATCTTCAAAAACATCAAGCAATTGACGGCCCGCATATGTCTTGTCTTCAATCTGCAGTTCTTCCATATTTCCTTCTTCATCCAAAGGAATACAGCCGTGGATTAACAAATTCCCGTTGTATTTTAAATAAAGGCTGCCCTTTTTCATGAGAAAATTCATATGTCTGGCCATCTTTTCGGAATGCTGAACGGAAAACAACAGCTTTTCCATCACCTGACGTTCTTCCTCCAGCAATTGTTCAGGTTTCTGCGGATTTACGGTTGCGAAACAGGTGTTTTCCAGCAGGTACGTTTTACCGCAGATATTGATTTCATTGTTGTCGTAATCAATCTGCTCCAGCAAAAGTCTTTCAGACATATTAAAGTATGGGCGTCTCTTGATAATCGGGATTTCAAGTTTAAACTGGATCATGGCAATGGCTTGGTGAATTTTGGTGATCTGCAGAATTTCCTGCTCCGATACATTATGGCCAGCCTGCAGCTTAGGTCTGAAGGACGGATTGTCTTCATAATATTTCTCCGCCAGGTTTAGCAGTGGGCGCAGATTGATTCCGTATACATCTTCAATGATGTCCAGATTGTCGTATCTGGCGCAGATCCGAATAATATTCGCAAGACAGACCAGGGAACCTGCGTAGGCTCCGATCCAGAGGACATCATGGTTCCCCCACTGTATGTCTACAGAATGGTAGTTGATCAGCGTATCCATAATTTTATCGGGGTACGGCCCCCGGTCATAGATATCTCCAACCACATGAAGATGGTCAACGACCAGGCGCTGTGTCGTATAAGCAAGTCCGATAATGAGATTGTCCGCCTGGCCCAAGGATATAATTTGCCGATATATTTCCTCGTAATAAGGATTCTTATTGTTGGTCGAATCCGTCTTGTATAAAAGCTCTTCTACAATATATACATATTGCTCCGGCAGAGCTTTACGCAATTTTGAGCGTGTATACTTGGAAGAGGCATAAGAAATAAGCTTAAGCATGTGTTCAATTGTTAGTCTGTACCACTGGTTCAAAGCCTGTTTATTGCTCAGTTCCCCTATAACCAGCTGTATTTTTTCTTCCGGGTAATAAACTAACGCCGCAAAATCATTGATTTCTTGATCTGTCCAAACCTCCCGGAATAATTCTTTGATTTTCTCTTTGACGGTACCCGAACCGTTTCTTAGTACATGCTGAAAAGCGTGGAACTCCCCATGCAAATCACTGACAAAATGTTCGGTTCCCTTTGGGAGATTGGAGATCGCTTCAAGGTTGATGATCTCTGTTATGATTTTTTCTTCCGTATCATATTTCTCGGCCAATAAATCTAGAAACTGCTCATCCAAAACAGATGTCCCCCTTCAAGGAAGTATGATGTTGTATAGCCGGGTCCAAAAGCTTTAGACCTATATCAAATTACACTCTATACTTGGCATTGATTATATGATAATTATCAGCAACGCCTTCCCCCATCATACTCCAGTTCATCATATATGAACAAATTTCATTGAATGGATTTGAATGAACCATGTTTTGTAGTTATTTTAGGAATAAGAAGTGTGTTCAATCTGCTCTGGTCCCTTGAAATTTTTTTACTAACTGCTATTTTACACAATGAAAAATAAACGATCTATTCTGAGAATTTGCTTGTTTGAATTCCCAATCACCATATGTTTTAATTTTTGAAAAACCGATTTGTTTCAGCGACTCATCGAATTCTTCTTGATTTCGAAACCTCAGCTGCATTTTTTCATGAACTAACACTTTGTCTGTTTTAGTATTTTTTACTATTTCATAGAAAGTGTAAATATCTCCCTCAAACCCTTCATATTCTGTATAAATTTCTAAAGGATCTCCGCTTAGTCTATCTTTAGCTAAGTCAGGAGTTTTGTCCTTCTCCCATTCTTCCCATCCTTTTACCAAAGGGTTTCTTGTATCAAAAATAAAGTGACCCCCGATTTTTAGGGATCGGAATACGTCTGAGATTACTCGTTTCCAGCTGTCATCTGTAAGAAATACCTGTGCAACATTCGCTGTCATAATTACCGCATCATAGGTATTGGTTTGTAAATCCGCACTATCACCTATAATCCATTCCACACTTTCAGAATTATCTTTACTTCGCGCTATTTCAATCGCTTCTTCATTGGGATCTATAGCGGTAATTTTATAACCGTACTGAACAAGATGAGTAGTCCATCTTCCTGTTCCACAGCCCAGGTCAGCTACAGATTCTACTTGTAATCTCTTTAACAATGAAAGGAAAAATTCATCGTCTTTTCCCCAATGGTTAATCTGGTCATATACTAATGGAATCATAAATAATGTCTCCTCACTTTCAACAGCATTTTACTGTGCTCAAGAGTTTGATGTCTCGTACATAAGCTATACGGTTTTATTTTCACTCTGTGAACCAAAAACTACCCTAGTTGCTTCTATAAAAGATAACATGATTGGTGAAAGCCACTTGTCTTTATGCCACAACATCTGTGTATATACCTGCAAGTCCGGAATTTTCCATGGGAGGACAACAAGTTCTCCACGTTCAACTTCAGATTCCGCGACGATCTCAGGAAGAAAGGCAATACCGATTCCTGAAATTGCACATTGTTTAATGGCTTCAGCACTTTGAAACTCTAAATATGTAATGCTATCAATGCCCTCTTTCTCAAATGACCGATCAAACATCGTCCGATAGGGACAACCCTTCTCATTTGTCAGGAACACTTCATCATGAAAATCTTCCAATTGCAGCACAGTTCGTTTGGCGAGTGGGTGATCTGGAGCAGCTAACAATCGGAAATGTTCTTCCAGCAAGGGTTCCACGGAAAGTCCACTCGAGCGAATGGGTTCATCCAACATATAAACAATATCCGTGGTTCCCTCAAAGAGCGTTTGCTTGAGCTCTTGATTCGGAACTGAGCGGAAAATTAGGCGAACTCCCGGATGCTGCGAACGAAACCGTTGGAAGATAGGTGGAAGCCGGTAGGAGCAAATAACCTCATTGGCACTTATCGTTAAAGTACCACTTAGTTTTTCATTATCATGGACAGCACTTCGAGCTTCGTCCATTTTTTCGAGAACGCCTTGGGCGTGTGTTAAAAAGCGTTTACCCGCAGTTGTGAGCGCGAGTTGCTTGCCCAACCGATCAAAGAGGCGAACCCCTAGCTCATCTTCCAATGCTTTAATTTGCATCGTGACGTTGGAAGGAACGTAGCTCAGCGCTTCTGCTGCCCGCGTGAAATTCAAAGTTTTTGCAACCGTACAAAACGTATTCAGTTGACGGAATTCCATCCGATGATCCCTCCTTCATCTTTCAATTTTATTGAATACTATCTTGAATTATATTCACTTTTATTGAGAGTATCACAGCTCTATACTGAGTACAAGAGATCACAGTGAACATGTGGTTTTTCATTTTGAAGGGAGCAATTATACGATGGATTATGAAATTTTTAATTTGGGTGATGTACTCTTACAATCAGGAGTGACGTTACCAAACGCTTATCTCGCTTATCAAACTTACGGAAAATTAAATGAACAGAAAGATAATGTTATTGTCTATCCAACGGCTTTTGGAGATCAGCATATTCAGAATGAATGGCTCATTGGCAGCGGGATGGCACTGGATCCAGAGAAATATTTTATTATCGTTCCCAATTTGCTGGGCAATGGGCTCTCTTCCTCTCCCAGTAACACGCCTCCTCCATTCGATCGGGCTAACTTTCCACAGGTAACCATCTATGACAACGTTCGATTCCAGCAACAACTGCTGACCGGAAAATTCGGTATTGAAAAGATTGCTCTCGTCGTCGGGTGGTCGATGGGCGGCATTCAGGCATTTCAATGGGGGGCAAGTTACCCGGAGATGGTTGAACGAATCGCACCTTTCGGAGGCATCGCCAAACCTTGGCCACACACATTTGTGGTCCTGGAAGGCGTGAAAGCTTCACTGCTATCTGCAGTCGGCTTCGACTCAAATAAATTAAACCAACTAAGTTCTACAGACATGCGTGCCGTTGGTCGGGTCTATGCAGGATGGGGACTATCACATGCATTTTATAGAGAAGAGCATTACCGTGAGATGGGATTTGACACATTGGAGGATTTTGTAGCTGGTGTCTGGGAAAATAGCTTTATGAATATGGATCCGCATAATGTTCTGGCCATGTTATGGACAGGCCAACATGCTGATATCAGTGCAAACCCCTCCTATAACGGAGACTTTGATAAAGCACTTCAGAGCATAAAAGCACTTGCCTGTATCATGCCGGGAAGCACGGATCTCTTCTGCACAGCGGACGATAATGAATATGAAGCTAAGCGTATACCTAATGCTGTCTTGAAACCAATTCAATCGATCTGGGGCCATTTTGCCGGTCGTGGAATCAACAGTGCCGATAATCAATTGATTGATGACAATCTAAAACACTTGTTGTCACTTAGCACTAATGAATAGATCGTCACTTGCATTGGGAATTCAGTGAAGAGAAGCGTTGATCTTTCGGAGGGAGAGCTCCCCCCCGAGCAGTGGTGTTGTTGAGTGATGATGTAGAAATTAAGGAACCAGCAATAATGAAGTTGAGGACCTTATTCCGATGTTTCTTTTGCATCCTCTGCCAGTCTCATCTCTATGTCTTTCATCTTTAATTCCACCGGATAGCTCACTCTGGTTGCCATTATAAACACACCTCCAAGATGATCTTGAAGGTGTGTTTAATTAATACATATTCCTAATGATTATAACTGCAATTAAGTAAGTACAGTCATCGCCTCTCTTGTGAATGGAACCAGATCATCAATACGTCCTTCTTGAATTTTCTTAACCCATTCAGGGTCGACTAGAAGAGCACGGCCTACAGCAACCAGATCAAACTCATCATTCTGAAGTCGTTGTACCAATCCCTCGATACCGACGTTACTTGCGCCTTTACCTTCTGTGAACAGACTTGTAAAGTCACCATCAAGACCAATCGATCCAACAGTAATTGTTGGTTTACCAGTCAGTTTTTTGGTCCATCCAGCAAAATTCAGATCAGACCCTTCGAATTCCGGCTCCCAGAAACGGCGTGTGGAACAGTGGAAAATATCGACTCCAGCTTGAACCAACGGTGCAAGAAGCTGCTCTAGTAATTCCGGTGTTTCAGCCAATTTAGCCTGATAATCATCTGTCTTCCACTGAGATAAACGCAGTACAATAGGGAATTCCGATCCCACTACTTTACGGCAAGCCTCAATCACTTCAACTGCAAAACGTGTGCGAGCCATCATATCTCCACCGTAACGATCTGTACGAGAGTTGGTTTTCTCATACAGGAATTGGTCGATCAGATAGCCGTGTGCTCCATGGATTTCAACACCATCGAACCCAACGCGTTTCGCTTCTGAGGCTGCTTGTGCGAATTCCTGAACGATTGTAGCAATCTCAGCTTCCGAATAATCATTAACATGACCTTTGGCTCCCATATGCCAGATCTGTGGAATAATTCGACCGCCAGCTTCATGTACTTCAGATACAACATGTGCCCAACCATTCATTGCAGCTTCGCCATAAAAGTGCGGCACATTGGCTTGATTGGATGCATCCGGATGATTAATTATTGTCCCTTCTGTTACAATAAGTCCCACTGCGTTCTCTGCTCTACGGCGGTAATAGCCCGCAACATTCGAACCCGGGATACCGTCCGGAGAAAATTGACGCGTCATCGGCGCCATCACGATCCGATTGGATAACTTCAAGTGACCTAACTCTACAGGTTGGAACAATGCTTCTACGGATTGAGAATAATTCATAATAACCTCCACATATTTCGTTTTATATAAATTGACCTAGGAGATGTTAAACAGCAACCAGCCTGGTTAACAGCTAGACGTTATTTCCAAATGAATCAATACACGATTTTTATCGAAAAGCTCCACCTCCTTCAAGGTTTCGTGGTGTATTAATCCGCCTTCAATTATTTTTGACTTCGTAGTCAAGAATTTCACAAAAAAAAGATCAAGACATGATCATGCCAAATGAAGTACGCAGAACCGTCTCGATCTGTTCACGGGATGAACCTGATTTCTCCATAACTCTCACACCAAGAATGGTGTTATTTAGATAAGATGCAAGCTCTATACTCGTATACCGGTTGGAAATTAACTGTTGTTTCTGGCCACTACGTATGATCTTCTCTAATACCAGTTGAATCTCTTCTGCCATGAGCTCAGCTTCTCGTGTGACCTGCTCGTCATCTGTTCCGAATTCGAGTGATGCATTCACAATTAGACACCCTTGGCAGCTAGTTTCATCGTCTAAAAGGGAATATCGTAAGGTATCCAGTTTATCAACGGGAGACGAATCCAGGGCTTCAATCTGTTTCAGTTTCGCTATAACCTGTTCACGGTAAAGTGCCAGCGCCTTCAGGAACAACGATCGCTTGTCTTTAAAAACACAGTACAAACTTTGCTTTTTGACTCCTGTAGTACGCGTAAGGTCCTCATAAGAAGTTGCTTTGAAGCCTTGATTCCAGAACACTTCCATAGACTGGTGTAATACACGATCGACATCAAATTCTCTTGGTCTGCTCATGGGATTAATGTATCAGTTATTGACCATGCAGTCAAGAACTGATCATTTTACATCCTGTTTGAAAACTGTTTATGTTTTTGTCGTTCGCATACCTGGCGTATATTCACAAAATTCATCTATCCTGCCCGTTAACGTAATGAAGGCTGCCGGCTAACACAGGCAGCTTCATTTTCGTCGTTTATTCAATTATAATTTCTACGTTAGCGCAATAAAGCATTAACTTTTAATATCTTCTTTAGCCTTTTGTCTATATCTTGTATTCATGTCTTGAACTCTGTTTATATTATAACGTTATCTAGAACGGGAAATTACACTAACCTACTCCTTAGTTTAACAAAAATTTTTCTCCTTTAAGATATTTCCTAAAATAGTTTTCAATAACTGATGGAAAACTTGCCGCTAAGGATTGTTGTTCAGTTGGATTTAGTGAATGGAATGCGAAAGTCCTAATGATTGACCAAATAAAAAATGCTTCTAATAACTCGACATAATTCTCTTCCAGTTGATTTACTTTGCTATACGATGAAATAAATACTTTCCTATTATCAGATGAAAGATGCAAAAATGTTTCAGCCATATCAAATAAATAAAAGCCATAGCCACAATTCGAAAAATCTATAGGTTGAGGAGTATTGTCATAAAATACATAGTTACTCTCATGAAGGTCAGAATGAATAACTCCCCAGTTACTTGGCAAAGGTTTATAATTTTGTATCACATTTGCTATTTTATGTGCTGACTCTTCCACATGAACAAACACTTCACTTGGGATAAGCTCTAAATTTACTAACCGTTTTAATTGATTTAGTGATGAATATAAATGATCAGAATTGTATATTGGTCTATTAAAGCCTTCAGGTGCATTCCACTGCATAGAATGTTTATGTAGAGCCGCCATTAAGAGAGCTAAATTTTCAGTTTCATTACTTGTTGGCTCTCTTTGAAGTACGCTTCCATGAATCCAATGATGAATAGTCGCCATGATTGTATTTTCGCTAAGATCAGTTGAGATTTCTGTTACCAGATCACCTTGAAGATTTCTAACAGGTGCAGGTACGACGAGATTTGTATCTTTAACCAAAGCTTCAAGCCAAATAAGCTCTGATGCGATATTCCCTTTTGATTGAATGGAAATTGTTGAGATATGGATTTTGATAAGAAACTTTTGATGATCATCGTTGGTCTGAACTTGAAATGTAACATTATCACTCTTTCCGAGATACAGAAGTTTTTCCCAATAGATTGGGTATTGATGTAAAGCTTCTTTCGCCACCTTCGCATAATCTTCTTCAGAAAGCATAGTATCCACTCCAGTTAATGTGATTTTTACTTTACAATTTTACCAAGTGAACTTTATTTTATGGTGATAAAAGTTGATTATAACTAAACTTTACTGCCCGGCCGATCCTGTTGATCGGCGGTCCCCTTTGGTTTCATGGAACTATTGTTTCCCTTTAGTTCAATCGACCTTCTTCGTTTACGATACTGTCCTCCGTGTTGTCTGTAACAGCAAGTTTTAGAGCCATCCTATGAGGGATGACCCTTTCGCTTTGTTATACAATCGTATACTTAGGACAATCGTTACGTTTTCTTTACTGATATCAGATCCTACCCTGTGTATGCCATGGCATCCCATTGTACCGATAAAATAAAAAAGCCGATAAATTAGCGACTTCAATAGGACTATCTTCTTGTCTTTCGACTAAATATTAATCCAAAAGGCTGTAGATCTGAATGCTCTCTACCTTGGCATCCTTGATATGAAACGACATTACATCCACATAATTGGATGGCTCGTAACGGTAGTCATCTTCCTCATTAGGGGCTCCATCACCAAGCAGTTTCCCCTCGGGGTAGGCGTCTTTGAGTGTATCCAGACTATCTCCTGCTTTAATGTTTCGCACTGTCGTGTACTTAGGATCTGTGATTTCGATATGAAAGATGGAGTCTTGTTTTCCTTCCGGTATACTGATTGTTTTAATCTCCAGACCAGGATACGTATAGACCTTTTCTGTAAAACCGATTAACGTATCCATGTTGGTTCCATCGTCGGCACTGTACGTATGAGATTTCAGGTTATCCGGTTTGCCCAGCATCTGTTCCATCTGGTCTTCATTCGCTGTATCCGAAATCGCAATGGTGTGCTCATTATAGACAAAAGCAAGCTCCTTCAGCACCACATTGCCTTCCTTCTCCATCGAACCTTCTTTAATAGCTTCAGTACCCTTTTCTTCCGAACTTTCGGAAGCAGGCGCAGGAGAATTGGTTGCTCCTTCGCCTTTGCTCTGTTCATTCGCTGTGTTCTGTCCGGTTGCTGGGGGCGTAGCATCATTGGACTGACAGCCCGCTAATGCCACCGTTAGTAGAGCACCTAGTACGATAACACCTGTTGCTTTGTTTATCAATTTCATCATGATCCCTCCATAAATGTGTGATTTGTTCTTATGAAGTGATTATAAATAAAACATTTGTTAGTCTCATAACAGAAATGTACCAATCTTGTAACGTTAATTATTTACGATTGTGTTTCCGCACGGGGCAACACAATCGTAACGGTTGTTCCTTCCCCGATTTGACTTTCCATGTCAATATAACCATTAAACCGCTCGACAATCTCCTTGCAAATAGAAAGCCCAAGACCTGAACCGTTCGCTGTGCTAGCATTTTTGGCCCGGTAAAAACGTTCCTGCACTCGCTCCAGCTCCTCGCCCGAGATACCGATCCCTTGATCACGTATCCGTATAACTACCTCACTTGGCGTATGTTCCAACTTCAATTCGATTAGCGATGGACTGCCTGAATATTTGATGGCATTGTCCACAAGGTTCGCGATCGCATGGGACATCAGCATTGGATTCACGTTGGCGTAAACTTTTGTCGTACCCTCATCATCTGGTTCTTCCTCCACTTGACTGACTCTGATCTCGATACCTTTATCCTTAGCCTTGGCTCCCATATTCATTGTGACTTCCTGAATAAGTTCATTCATTTCCGTTGTCTCGACTTCCAGTTCGTTAGAACCAGCCTTGTCGAATCGGGATAACAACAACAGTTCATTAATCAAGCGTGTCAGCCGATCCGATTCCTGCAGCAGATGAGCATAGATTTTTTGCAGCTCCTTGTTCTCAGTCTCCCCTTCAACCAAGTATTGAGAGAAACCACGAATGGCTGCCAAGGGTGTTTTTAACTCGTGAGATACGTTGGAGACAAATTGTTTCTGATACTGAATGTAATCATGAAGCTGCCGCCCCATGGAATCCAGCCCATCTGCCAGCATGCCCAGCTCATCCTTCCGGTTTAGATGAACTCTACGAAACTCCTGTCTAGAGAAACTTTGCGCAGCGCTAAGCAACAGTTTAATCGGCTTGGTTGTGTTGCGGGCAATCCACAGACTGGATAACGTAATCAGTATAATAAATCCGCCTGCGCCGACAAACAGGATATAACGGATTTGATCCATAATCGCATAAAAGTAGGAAATATCCTCCACGAACTCATACACATAAGCGTTTTCGTAGAATTGATCCTGAATGGGCGTCGCAAAATAAAGCAGATGATCTTCCGTGACGGTGTAGGTATAACTGCCGCTCAGGGCTTTCTCTATATTTTTGTCAAAAATAAGCGGTTTGGCATCATTAATGATGATGCCATCCACAGCCAGGCCCAGCAACTGCTTGGAGCTGTCATAGATACGTACTTCCTTGCCTGAAGCTTTCAGCTTCTCTAGAGCAAGTCTGACAATTTCCTTGGTCTGGGGCTCTCCTGAAGATGACCTATGTTGCGACAACACCTCACGGAAGGACAACTCGGACAGATCCGCTTTCTCCATCATCTGTTTCTCAATGGTAATGAAGCTGTAGTAATCGATGGCTTTATTCACCGCAAAAATGATGATGCCAAAGGACAGCACGGAGAAAAATAAATAATTCAGCAGTAACCGGGTTGCATACTTCAGGCCTCGCCACCTCCAAGTTGATAGCCAAATCCATAGATCGTCCTGACATACTTCGGTTCGTCCGCGTTATCCTCCAGCTTCTTCCGTAACCGCATGATGGTCATATCCACACTGCGACTGTCTCCCATAAAATCATATCCCCATCCGATCTGCAACAGCTCATCCCGGGTAAAGATTTTGTCTGGCCTTTTGAGTAACGTTTCCAGAATTTTAAACTCTTTAGCCGTTAAAGACACGGGTACACCGTTTTTCAGCACCCTGCGGCTTTCCAGATCAAATGTCAGCTCTTCATGAATGATGCGTGTAGATTTCACCTCTGTTCCTTCACTTGATTCTTCCTTGCTCTCGTTTCTTCTCAGAATGACCTTGATCCGAGCGAGCAATTCACGGTTGTCAAAGGGTTTGGTCATGTAATCTTCCGCCCCTAGCTCGAGTCCCAATACCTTGTCAATCACCTCGTTTTTGGCAGAGAGCATGATCACAGGAACGGCACGTTTCCCGGTAATTTCCTTACACAAGTCATATCCGGAGCAGTCTGGCAGCATCAGATCAAGTACCACTATATCGGGTTGAAAAGAGTCGAGCAGCTGCAAGCCCGTTTTGCCGTCCTCTGCGGTCTGCACATCGTAGTTTTCTCGCCTTAGCACCAGCTCAATTAAATCTCGAATTGCGATTTCATCATCAATGACTAGGATTTTCTTCAACTGTACACCCCTATCTAGCCCTGTTTTCACCAGCTTTAATCAACTATTAACCCATCTTAGCACAGGCGATTTAGATTCCTCCACCCGCAGGAAGATGAGGTATATTCAAACGAACCCTACATAACCTGTAATAACCCCGAAGAAAGAAGAACAATCCATGGATCTGCTCTGGGTACTCATTGTTGGTGGACTTATTGGCTGGTTAAGCGGCAACTTGATTGGGCGGGACGTACCGGGCGGTGTACTTGGAAACATTATTGCGGGTTTTATCGGTTCCTGGTTAGGAACGGAATTGCTGGGACCAAGGGGGCCGGTGATTGGCGGATTTCATATTATTCCCGCCATCGTTGGCTCGATTATTGCTCTGCTCATCTTCTTCGCTCTGGCACGCGGCGGAGCCTTCCGAAGACGTTAACCAAGAGAGACGGGAACTATACCGTCGTTCATTAAGGATAAACACAAAAGGACCGAAAGCATTCATCGATGGAAGATGAACATTTACGGTCCTTTTTTATTTTTTGAACAAAATCGCAATCAGTATGATGGTTGATTTTCGTTTTAAACGGTACGAGGTCCATAAGCACTAAGAAAGACGCGTACGCCTTCAGTGATGATACGTTTGGTTTGTTCCTCTTCGAATGCCTCTGTTTTTCTAGGTTGATTAAATACCAATAAAAACGTTAATGCAGCGAAGTGCTTTGTAGCCATTTCAGGATCGGGCACATGGAGCAATCCGGTTTGTCCAAACTCTGTAAACCTCCTGATAATCCCCTCTTCAGTTGCGTTATCCAGCCTATCAAAAAACGAGTCTGGCAGGTTGGCGGCTTCCACCATAACCAGACGGATCAAAGCCATGTAATCGGACGAACCGTTCGCAGAAGCTACGATTTGTTCGCAAAATAAGATGAGCGCCTGCTTCAGATCCTCGAATTCCAAGAGGTGATCTGAAATCCCTTGCTCAATCATGTCAAGAACCGCCAAACTGGATTCTTCAACAACGGCAAGCAGTAGATTCTGTTTGTCGCCATAATAATCATAAACTGTCCGTTTGGAAACTCCCGCTTTAGCTGCGACCGCATCAACGCTGGATCGATCAAACCCATCGGAAAGAAACAGGTCTCGTGCTGCCGCCATAATTTTAGCTCTTTTGTCTGAAGAGCCTTTGCGGATTTTCTTGTTTTCCGTATGATCCATTCTTACGTGCCCCCTTATAGGTATACCATCAGAAATTAATTAGAGTTCCGTTCTGTTTACAAATTACACTGCACGGTGTAGTATAGCAAATGTAGCATATCAAATCAATGAACAAGGAGGATTCTATTCATGAATAGCAAGCCGTCTTTTGTTGATGTTCTTATTGTCGGGGCAGGACCTACAGGGCTTACACTTGCCTGTGATCTCGCCCGTCGAAACATCAACCATCGTATTATTGAACGAAGCTCCTTATTTAACGTTGCTTCTCGCGCCAAAGGAATACAGCCTCGCTCGCTTGAAGTCGTCGATGATTTGGAGGCCGTCCACTACATTATTGACACAGGTGTTGTGGATTTGCCTGTTCGTTATTATACCGCAGATGGCAGGAGTGTGGACAAGCCGGCTATTACCGTTGCAGCCAGCCCCGAACTTGAAACACCCTATCGTGATCCGGTTTGGATTGCTCAATATGATGTGGAAAAAGCATTGCGCGACCGATATGCAGTGCTTGACGGTCAAGTTGAGTTGGGCATGGAAGCCATAAGTCTTGTTCAGGATGAGGATGGTGTAACGATAACCGTGAATACACCACAAGGAGAAGAGCAAATTCGCGCTCGTTATGTAGTCGGCGCTGACGGAGGCAAAAGCAATATCCGCAAATTTATTCACTTACCGTTGGTTGGGGAAACACACGATCATGAGCGATGGTATCTTGGCGATGTACGATTGGAAGGGTTAGATCGTGACCATATCCATATCTGGACTTCTTCGGAGGGGATGGTCGGGGTGACGCCGCTGCCAAAATCCGATATTTGGCAACTGCAGGCTACAATTCCGGAAGACATCGAAGAACCAGAGCAGCCGTCGCTAGAGGCGTATCAAGCCATGTTTGACCGTCGCGCCGGGGCCGACCGTGTTCGGCTCACAGATGCTTCTTGGCTGTCCATCTATCGGGTCAACGTTCGTATGGTCGAATGTTACCGCAACGGCCGGGTCTTCCTTGCCGGCGATGCTGCTCATGTTCATTCGCCGGCCGGTGGTCAAGGCATGAATACGGGGATGCAGGACGCGTACAATCTCGGCTGGAAGCTGGCGGCTGTGATGCGGGGAGCGGACACCGCCTTACTCGACACGTACGATGAGGAGCGCCGCCCAGTGGCTCAATCTGTTCTTGAGGACAGCACGAAGAAGATGGGAGTGGTCATAGGAACGGCGACTGAAGGCGGAGGGTTGTCCCAAACTTTGAGCACCATATCCGACGATCTGACGAGCGGGCTACTCATTTCCTATCGCTCAAGTTCGCTTATCCGTCGTTCTGCTCGAACAAATGCTACCCGTTCATTTCCTGGGGATCGTGCTCCTAATGCTACGGGCCTGCAAGGCACCGGATTTGCAGGAAGTCTCTTTGACCTATTGCGAGGCCCACACTGGACGCTTTTGGCTTTTGCAAGCAGCATCGATCCTTCGCTGAAGAACTTCACCAACAATGAACTCCATATGCATTATATCCTGCCATCCCACGTGGAGGGGGCGGCGGAAGGTATAATAGACACAGCAGGTAATGCCTATCGAATTTACGATGTAACAAATAAAGAACTCATATTGATTCGTCCCGACGGTTACATTGCAATGCGTACCTCCATTGATGATATTTCATCGATTTTGAATTACTGGAATTCCATTTATCTGGCAACTGATTTGGATAGGGCCAGCGGGAAATAAGATTAATCAAGAGGAAATTAAAGAGGGCAACTTTTGTCACCAAAAGCGGCCCCCTTCCTTTCACTTCAATCCATTTTTAAATTTACGCAATGTTACAATCCAGACTACTGAAAAATCGTTCAACAAAAACATCACCATATAGTTTCTTCATATGCGCTGTGTTAAAAATATATTGTTCCATAGGCTCAAGCTTGCGGAGACTGCGTACAAGTACTTTCCGATCATCGTCAGATAGATTAGGGTCATCATCTATCTTCGTCAGAGCATTTTTCACACGTGCGGATACCTGTTCAACATACACATGGTTTTTGGATTTTGGCGGAATACATTGCGTCAGGTCACAGTTCACAAAACGAACATCGTCAAGGATGCAGTTTTCAAAATTGGCAATTAACTTTTGGTGGCCATTTCCCTCAAACGTAATATCCACTAGCTTGCCGGTAAAGGAGCAATTGACGATATTCGCCGCTTGTAAAACCCGGTCATTGAATCTACATTTATAAAAAGTACAGTCGATAAACGTAGCATTCTCCAATGTCATCCCTATCACCCTATCATATCTACAGAATCTTTTTCATTATAATAACCTTATTTTGGAGTTGAATTCTCGTTGGAATCCCCCTCTCATTTTACTCTAAAATGAGCATAGCTAAACAAGAACCTAACTTTAGATGTATGCTTAATATACTTCTAAATCTTAACAGAAATGTTGCTTTGCATGCTGACGATAAAATGGATAGCGCATCAGCGGCTTATCACAATGCCCCATCTAAAAAGGGAACGAATAAACCGACGGGTGTTTCATTACACGGCGGTTTGTTTTAATTTATCAACAGCTAGCTTTCCGAAATATTACAAGTCGGACTAGCACATACTAAGGAACAGTTGGCTAAGCTTACATAACGGAGGGTCTCATCATGGTATTTACAATCACAATTATCATCGTTGTACTGTTTGCAATATGGGGAGCCGTCGCTCCTGCTCAGCTGGCGGATGTGGCTAATGTTGCCTACAACTTCTCTATTCAGAATTTTGGCTGGTTTTATTTGCTAGCGACACTGTTCTTCCTGATCTTTGCTTTCTATCTTGCGTTCAGCCGATTTGGCGGTATTAGGCTGGGGGATGACGATGATGAGCCGGAATATTCTACGGTTTCCTGGCTGTCCATGCTGTTTAGCGCTGGTATGGGCATTGGGCTGGTTTTCTGGGGAGTTGCTGAACCGCTGTCCCACTATTTATCTGCACCGGAGGGCGCGGTACCCGAAACAACGCAAGCAGCAAGACTTTCAATGCGTTATTCCTTTTTCCACTGGGGGCTTCATCCTTGGGCTATCTATACCGTCATCGGCTTGGCGCTCGCTTACTTCCAGTTCCGGAAAGGCTACAAAGGACTGATCAGTTCCACCTTTATTCCGCTGATCGGTGAACGTCTTGCTGCAGGCTGGCTTGGTAAGATCATTGATATTCTTGCAGTCATTGCAACGATCTTCGGTGTTGCAACCTCTCTTGGATTGGGTGCGCTTCAGATCGGTGGGGGTCTGAATTACTTATTCGGTATTCCAAACTCGACGCTGTCCCAGATTGTCATTATCTCAATTGTTACCGTACTGTTTTTGATCTCGGCAACCTCCGGTCTGGATAAAGGTATTAAGATTCTGAGCAACACCAATCTGGTTATAGCTGTGCTATTGATGGTGTTTGTATTGGTGACTGGACCGACTTCTTTTATATTTGACACATTCACGACAACATTGGGCAGTTACATGCAGAATATTATTAACATGAGTTTGAGACTGACACCGTTCTCAAGAGAAACCTGGATTGGAGCATGGACGTTATTTTACTGGGCATGGTGGATCGCATGGGCTCCCTTTGTTGGCACGTTTATCGCAAGGGTATCCCGAGGAAGAACCATAAAGGAGTTTGTAATTTACGTCATGGTTTTTCCAAGCCTGTTCGGATTTATCTGGTTCTCCGTTTTCGGTGGAACAGGACTTCACCTCGAATTGTTTAATGCCGCCCATTTGGCGGAGGCCGTCAAACAAGATACAACAACCGCTTTATTCCTTACACTGGAGCAGCTACCTTTGGGTACGATCATAGCATTTATCGCTACACTCCTGATCATGACCTTCTTTATTACGTCGGCTGATTCGGCTACCTTTGTGCTGGGTATGCTGTCTTCAGATGGCAAGCTGGACCCGAGTACGAGAGTGAAATTAACCTGGGGAATCATGCAGTCCGCCATCGCGGTAGTCCTACTGATCAGCGGGGGGTTGAACGGTCTACAGACGGCCTCCATTGTGGCCGCACTGCCGTTCGCTGTTGTTCTTATTGGTATGTGTTTCTCCCTGCTCAAGGCTCTGCAAGCTGAGGACAGAGAGCGCCGTCAGAAAGAAAAACGGCAGCGCCAAAAACTGAAACGACTGCTGGAGGAACAAGAACACTCGCTGAATGAAATTCCCGGCAGGTAATGTATACTTGATGTTAAAAACAAACAAAAGCCCGCGTCGTTGCGGGTTTTTGTTTGTTTCATGTATTGAGTTTTTGGGATCTGTCATGAATTCTGTTTGAACCCCAGGCGGAATGATTTCTAACACTTATTCATACTATGAACGTTCCCCAGTTCCCGAAGGAGTTAATGTACAATGAGGACTGGACAACTTGATAGCTGTGAAACCTTGTGGCTGACACTTCCAAGCATCATTTCCTTAACGCCCCTAAGCCCACGGCTTCCGATAATAATAAGTTGCTGCTCGGTATCCTTTGCATAATTCAATATTTCATGCCCAGGATCTCCCTTAAGATGAACAGTTTCCGGGTTAATCCCCGCAGACTTTAATTTAGATTTGGCTTGATGCAACTGTTCCAAACTGGCTTTCTCCATTTCGTTCAGTATGTCTTCCAAAAAATTCTCTGGTACATATGTCATGCCATTTGACACATAATCCTGGCTGACATTAACCAAGGTAACTTGAGTTTGTTTATTTTGGGTTATTTCAACGGTTGCATCAAGGAGTTTGTTCGTTATTTCAGATTTATCAATGGCCACCATAATTTTGTCAAACATAGTTATCATCCTTTCCGTGGCAATTCGTAACCATTTCGACTACCTACAACACGATTACTTGCTGCTCCTATACCAACTATAAATAGTAACACGGAAGCCCCAAGAAGAATGAAAAGTGGCAGGTTCCAACTATTTGTTGCATCGTGCAGATATCCTATAAGGGCTGGACCGATTGCGGCAAGAAGATATCCGATCGATTGGGCCATGCCAGATAGTTCCGCTGCTTGATGCGCATTATCAGTGCGTAACCCGAAAAACATCATGGCCAAACTAAAGGCGAAACCTCCACCAATTCCGAGTATGACGATCCACAACAGAATGACATTAGAACTTCCGTAAAGAAGTCCGAGCGTCCCCGTCAAAAGCAAAATGGTTGTGATAACCACTAACAAACGTTGGTTAGACATACGCCCGGCAATAACAGGGACAATAAAGGTAAATGGAAGCATCGCTAACTGCATGATCGAGAGGTACCATCCAGATTGGTTGGAGTCAATTCCTTGCTGCTTTAAAATTTCAGGCAACCATGCGATCAATACATAGAAAACCATAGACTGTATACCCATGAACAAGGTTACTTGCCAAGCAAGCGGGGATCGCCAAACATTCACATCGTTGCTTGCCATTTGTTGACTCGTCTTGGCGGTTTGTTTTGTTTGATTTCTTAATTGGGGTAACCAACAGAGGATTGATACAAAGCTTAGAATCCCCCATATTCCCAATGCTCCCTGCCATTTTAGCCCTGCGTTCATGGCTAGCGGTACACTGATTCCCGATGCGATTGCTCCACATAAATTCATTGAAATGGAGTAAACCCCTGTCATGGAACCAATTTTATTTGGAAAATCCCTTTTGATTATACTTGGCAATAATACATTACATATGGCAATGGCGAATCCAAGAACTGCTGTTCCAATAAACAGATTAACTGCGCCAGATAAAGATCGTATTACAATACCAACAGTCAGAAAGATTAGGGCAATCAAAATGATACGCTCAACCCCATACCTCCGTCCTAATTTTGGTACAAGAGGTGATAACACAGCAAAGGCAAGCAAGGGTACCGTTGTGATCAGGCCTGCTAATGTATTTGAAATATGAACGTCATCCCTTATAAAACCTACTAAAGGACCAACTGAGGTTAAGGGAGTACGTAAATTAGCTGCAATAACAATAATGCCGAGAATGATCAGCGCTACAGAGGATGGCACGAATTTTTTATTTTGTTTATTCGGCATTCTTCATTTCTCCTTCCTGAATTCCTACGTCTTATATTTGCTTCTTGTTGGCTGAAAAACTTTGTTATAACATCCGCGCGAATAATGAAAGTATAGTATAAGATACTTTTATAAACAATAATTATTTTATAACATACTAAAATTGAATAAAAAAATACAACTCTGAATTCCCGTCATGGAATTCGGAGTTGCATTTAATAAGTGGATTTTCGACGACTAGAAACCATATTTTAAGGATATATGGAGCACTGTTTCGTTATTCGTATGATTGGTATAAGCGTGGGGATAATCTGCACGAAAACTGATCGTATCATATTGATTCAATGTGTACATCTCTCCATTAACTTGTAACTCGATGGAACCCGTCATTACTGTCGCAATTTCAGTTGTATTCACATGATGACCTTCAGGGTAATACGAGCTATTAGGCTGTAAGTATGCCCGACACATTTCAATATCGTTGCTTTTAAAGACGGGTTCAATGACCCAATTTTTTTCATCATTAGAAAACCGCAGTCCCTCCCCTGCTCGATACAAACTAACGGGTTTCTCTGATGTGAACAAAGCCAATAGCGGTAAAGATATTCCTTTTGAAATTTTCCATATGATAGCCAAAGTTGGATTTGTCTCACCACGTTCGATATTCCCCAGAGTAAGTTTGCTTACACCCGTTAATTCTGATAAGTCGTCTAAGGTCATGTTTTTTTCTTTTCTATACTTTTTTAATGCACCGCCGATTTGTAATACAATTTGTTTTGACTCATCGATTTCATCCATTTGATATTCTCCTCAACAAAAAAACTATATAGCTAGTATATTGTTTATCAAGATTCTTTTCCATTCCGGTTCAATAGAACGTAATGAAATCTTCTTGATAAAATTGTATTAAAAGGATAAAATGACGAGCATCAACGGTTTTATTTGAAGAATGGTAGCTTATGAAAGGTGGTTTAGCAATGAAAATTCTCATCGTTGGCAATTTTAGCGAGACCTCAAAATCCAATATTGCAGGGAGTTTTCCGCAAGACTGGAACGTTGTAATTGTTCCGCCCGGAAAAGAAATGCTGCATCATATTGAAGATTGCCAGGTAATCATTCCTGAACATATTAAAGTGGACCATAGCCTGCTTTCTAACGCAAAAAAATTGAAATTGGTACAGACGGGTGCAGGATTTGATAATGTGGATGTCCCTGCCTGTACACAGCTCGGCATTTGGGTGGCCAATGCTGCAGGAGTGAATGCACAGGCAGTGGCCGAGCACGTCATGGCACTGTTATTGTCTTATTATAAAAACATACCGTCTCTTGATACTTTCATGAAAAATAAGATGGATGAAAATCAATTGGAC
This sequence comes from Paenibacillus sp. FSL L8-0435, assembly GCF_037965655.1. NCBI lineage: Bacteria > Bacillati > Bacillota > Bacilli > Caryophanales > Paenibacillaceae > Paenibacillus > Paenibacillus sp. FSL L8-0435. The sequence goes on along the minus strand of NZ_CP150185.1, from coordinate 3,700,476 downwards.
TATACAGGGAGTGAATTGAAGGGAAAAACGATTGGAATTATCGGTTTGGGTGCAATTGGAAAAAAAGTAGCTGCGTTTTGCAGGGTTTTTGATATGAATGTACTGGCGTATGCGAGAAATGCCACTGTACAATCGGACGATTTTGTGAAAAAGACGGATTTTGATACTCTTGTAAGCACATCGGACATAGTTAGTGTACATGTACCCTTGAATGAACAAACCAAACAGCTAATTAACAAAGCGGCATTCAAAAAAATGAAAAATACTGCTCTTTTTATCAATACAGCCCGCGGCGGCATTGTCAACGAAAGAGATTTGATTGATGCATTAAAAAACGGGGATATTTCAGGCGCATGCCTGGATGTGTTTGAATCTGAACCGCTTCCTATTGACAGTGAGCTCCGGAATCAGGGTAATGTGATACTTACTCCACATACAGCGGGAATGCCTGATGGTCGGAAATTTCATAAAACAAGATATGATTTCTTTATAAAGAATATAAAACGTGTAGAAAATGGTGAGGAGCCTGAAAGCAAGCTCAATCAGTTATGATGTTTTGGTGCAATAAAAATTGATCGCCACCCTACAGCAGTTCAAAATGAAGTTGAGTCTCAGGCAACTCTGTATTCCCTTTCCACTGATTTGCACCGTATCCCAATTCCAGAACCGCAGCAATGCGCTCGTTATTCAGTACACCAAACATTTCAGTACGGCTTGGGTCGTACATCCAGTCATGCAAGGTACAGCGCACACCCAGACTTTGCTCATGAGCCAGCAAGCGGAAATTCTGAATTAGGCAGCAGACAGCTGCAAAGTCCTCTTCCCGCTTATATTGATCCGCCTCTTCCTTCACCAAGACCAGAAGATATGCAGGGGCAGGCTCCTGTAATCCCTGCATGATGTCCCCATACCGGTTATCGGCAAAGATAAATCGCCACGGCTCTCGGAGTCCATCATTTGGCGCCCATACGGCATGATTAAGCAATTCAAGGATGAGGTCGTGCGATACCGGTTGTTCCAAAAACTCACTCGGACCGCCCATGACTCCTTCCAGATCTGACAATTTCATTTTATACCCTCCTCTTCTATGTAGACTGTCCTCGCAATACGGTCCATTTCTGCTCGGCTGGTGTTCTTTTCCGACTTCTTGGCGCTTTGTCGTAATATCCTATATGAAGAATACCAACAAATCGTTCATCCTCACGTAAGCCAATTCCATTGAAGAACGCTTCATGCTGAATCATGGACTCTGTATCCCATAACATTCCTAACCCTCGTTCCCAGCCCAACAGTTGGAAGCTCTGCATCACCCAGCAGGCAGCCGCATAATTGCGGTCATTGGTCAGACGATCCGGTCCTACAGTCGACATAACAATGACGTGCGCAGGAATATCGGTAAATCTCTTTTTAAAAACATCCAGAAGTTTCCCTGGAATCAACTTGCCGAGCTTGCTTTGTGACATCTGTTCCAGCATGCAGTCTACCAACCGTTTGCGTGCTTCTGGAGTTCCGGCATATACTACACGCCACGAGCCAGACTCAACAGACGGTTGAAGCCTTATAGCCTTACGCAGTAATGCTACAATTAACTCCTGGTCCACCGGCGTAGAGTTACATTTACGAATACTCCTGCGCTCCCTGATCAATTCCGCCAGACTCAAATGCTTCACTCTCCTTTGTTCTATCTGGATTCAATATTCATACTGCTGTCTTGAAGAAATTGATGGATTACTTTTAGCTCCGTTTCCGAGTATTTGTCGAGAGTACGATAGAAGCGCTCAGCCTCATGTATATGAAGACGTTCATGCAGTTCAAAGATTTTTTTGCCCTGCGGTGACAACCGGAAATAACTTTCCTTTTTGTTGTCGTTCATTTTCGTCCGTTTGACGAATCCTTCCTCCAGCAGTTTGTTGCCAATTTTGGTGATACTTGCTTTGGACAAATTCATCGCCTCGGCAATACCCGTGTTGTTAATAGGCTCATGCTTGCCTATGCAATCTATCATATGAACCGCGGTCAAATGCTGAGGGATTTTCTCGATACTTTCTCGCTGGGCGATACTTAGGAAATGCTCGATTTCTGTATCCTTGTGGTTCTCATACACATGTAAAAAACGGATAAATTGGTCATAAAGCAACTGTTTTGTTCGATCTTTTGAGATCATTCTTTGATCGCTCCTTATTTACTTGTAAACAAAAATATCATTTAAATAGTAGGGTTTTTCTAAATAAACCCTTATATTTAGTTTACTAGTGAACAATATATCATGAATGATAATGCTTATCAACTTTATTCTCTGGCATTGCAACAACTCTACAAACAAAGACAGAGACCTGCGTTGAACTGAATATCTTTTATTGAGACTGCAATCTTCGTTGGAATCGCTACCAGCATGTGGACATGATCGGGCATCATATGACCTTCTATAATTTCTACTCCCTTGTACTTGCATAAACGTTTTGAAAATTTCGATTAAATCTTTTCTGACTTGATTATAGATTTCTTTCTGTCTATACTTCGGGGTGAATACAATGTGGTATTTGCACATCCACTTTGTGTGTCCAGGCTGTAGCTCTTGTTTGCCAACTGGCTAAAGCCGTAAAAATAAAATAAGGGCGGATATACTCCGCCCTTATTTTTCGTTAGTCTCACGACACACACTTAAACATGCGGTCCTTTTCCTTCGTTTCACGCCTGATCGGCTGCCAAGAGGTGTTTTTGAATATTTAATATAGCTTTGGTAGTTTGTCCAATGTTATAGCATAGTTACAGTGATATGCACTGCGCAGCTCCTCTTTTGTCGTAAACTTCTCCGTCCTACCAAAGTCCTGGGACCAAGTCATAAACCACAGCCACGGGATGCGCGAGGTGGACAAGCTTCTAATACTCGGAATTGGACCAATCTCCCCGATAGCAGCAAGTTTTGGAGTTCGTGTAACACCAACCAGTTCATCATATTCCTTCCGTAAATCCGTATGTTGGTGAGCTGGGGGATACATATCCCTGGAAATAATGTCAACCACGTCATCCCCAACGTAACCTTCGACCAACGGTGAGTTCCACACCCAAATTAAATTATTTAGATTATGATAATGCGTATACCTCTCATACATGATACGGTACAATTGTTTTGCGATTTCCGGGCCTTGACTGCCCCACCAGAACCAAGTGCCTTCCGCTTCATGAAATGGTCTCCACAAGATCGGAATACGTTTGTCGCAAAATTCCCGGAGGATATTGGCCATATGGTCCATATCGGACAACAGGGCTTCATATTCTATGGTTCCTTCCGTAATCGCTTTACTTACGTTAAAATTTGTATGCTCCGAATAGAAGCTTTTATCCCGTCCGCCAAGCGGTGAAAACCAATGCCATGTGAACGTAAGCAAGCCTCTGTTGTTCTCCGTCCACTCCCAGGCTTTTTGCAGCGTATCCTGGTTTTCAGCGATTTCCAGCAAACACTCTTCGCCACTATCGTCATAATTAATGTTTGGAGAATACCCAAGAAGCTCGAATCCGCATAGTGCCGGCCACTTCCCTGTTACTTGATAGATGTAGTTTAATTCTTCTTGCACCATGGTTTGTGTGTGCTGTCCCGTAATGATGCCAGTCCCTTGAATCTCGTGGAAATAGTTGAGCACAGAACGTACTTCTTCCGATGCATTAGGATTGCAAGGTATCGATTTCATCGTATCCTGCCTTTCTGTCTATTCTCAATTACATGCTATTGACCGCTCCACAGTTTAACACGGTCTTTCACATATTGACCAAAAGCCTCTTCCATCTCTTCCACTCCAGCCTTTTCCAATTCCGCCATGTACTCATCCCAGACTTTATCGAAATTTTCCGGTTTGGCCATTACAGCTTCGGGAATTCGTTTCCATGTGATATCCTTCATTTTGGCCATTAATATTGTCGCCTGGCTATCGCTTGGCAAAGCAATATTGTAAACGGCGCCGGCTTTTCTTTCAGGAAACTCTTCTTCTTTTGGGAAAAGATCTCTCCAATGCTCGACTTTGTAAGCGGCCAAAGCATCTTTTTCGGGTGCACTGTAGGTCGCCGTTAAAAGGTCACTGTTCGTTTTCGTATAATAATTCCCTGTAGAGTCCTTAATTCCATCACCATAATGAACCGATAGGTTCCAATACAGGCCGAGACCCGATTCCTTCATGTAAGCACTACCTTCGTTGTCCATCTTTTCTTGAACATCCTTCGGTACAGTTCTTTTTCCATTCTCTACAACGTAATCTTGTCCTTCGATCCCCCAGTTCATCAGAATCTGTCCTTCTTCCGAAGCCAGGTAATCCAAAAATTTGATTGCAGCCACAGGATCTTTGCACTCACTGGAAATCGCGATCCCATATCCTCCGTCAAACCCAGCGGACCAGAAATTAGTATCCTTATACTCTTCAGACAATGTTACTGGATAATGACCGTAAGTCCGGTCAAATTTCCCTGCAGCCTTCAATGCCTGTTGAGCATCACCATAGTCCCATGCAGGGTCGATCAGGCCAAGCACACGCCCAGATGAAACCTTGGATTTGAATTGATCCGTCTTTTGGACAAAACTTTCCTTATCCAATAAACCTATGTCGTTCATATGGTTCAGCCAGCGGAAATATTCTCTTTCCTCTGGACGGCGGAAATGATAAGTTACATCAAAAGTTTCTTGGTCCACATAGTACTCTCCATCATCCGGTGCACCTGTCGTAAAAAATCCCATGTTCGTCACCTGATACATATGCCAGTCATCCGCATTAATGGTTAGTCCGATATTTTTGTTACCATTATCATCTGTTGGGTGTTTAGCTATATAGTCTGTAAGGACCTTCTCGTAGTCCTTTACCGTACGAATTTCAGGATAACCAGCTTCTTTTACAACCCGATGTTGAAGTTGGAAGCCACCGTCGGCTTTGAATTTACGTTCATCGATAGCAGACCAAGTCGGAATGGCATAGATGGCTTGATCCTCCAAACTATATTTGGCACGAACAATCTTATCGCCAAGCATCTTTTTAATATTAGGCGCATGTTCTTCAATCAGGTCCGTCAGATTGAGAACTGCACCGACATCCACTAGCTTGCCAAGATCAGCCTTAGCAGCTATGAGATCGGGAACTTCACCAGTGGCAGCCATGATGGATACCTTTTGCACTGGGTCCCCCACTGCGAATTCAGCATCCAAAACGACACCTGTTTTCTCTGTGATGACTTTTCCTATACGGTCATTCATATTGTTCCAGTTAGGACTTCCATCCTCTGAAAAATAAGTAAGTGTGATAGGATTTGAGCCATCTTGACTTGCTGATTCCCCACCACCACTTCCACTGCAGGCTGCGAGCTGACTGAGCAACAGACCAGCTGAAAGTAGTGTTACTGCTGTTTTTCGGGTTCGCTTTCTCATAAAAACAACACTCCCCATGTTTCAGATAATTTAAGGATACAAAGTCATTTACGGTTAGAGTCTCATCAGCTTTTGACCGCACCTAGTGTCATGCCTTTTACAAAGTACTTTTGCAAGAATGGGTACACAATGAGAATAGGCACAGTTGCGATGATGGTAATCGCCATTTTGACAGCGTCAGGAGACACTTGCGACATCAATTGAGACATGTTTTCCCCACGTATATTGTTCGAGTTTGTGGTGGTACTCTGAAGCACTTTCATGAGCTCATACTGCAAGGTGGTCAGGGAGTCATTGGAACCATTATAAAGGTACGTATCAAACCAGGAATTCCATTGCCCGACAGCAAGGAACAAGGCTACGGTTGCAAGAGCAGGCTTGGTGAGCGGTAGTATGACACGCCAGTAAATGGTGAAATCGTTTGCCCCATCAAGCTTGGCCGATTCTTGCAAAGCATAAGGAATTCCATCAATGAACGAACGGATGATGAATATATTGAAGGCGCTTACGAGTCCTGGCAAAATATACACTGCGAACGTATTGATCAGATCCAGATTCTTGATCAAGATAAAACTAGGAATCAAACCGCCCGACACATACATTGTGATCGCCAGAAATACGGAAACAAATCGTCTTCCCTGAAACTCTCTACGAGCAAGTGTATAAGCAACCATCGAACCGCTTACTAGACCTGCCAGGGTTCCTATTAGAGTACGAAGCACCGATATTTTGAATCCCGTGATCAACCCCTCATAACTAAAGATGAGCTTATAATTTTCAAGAGTGAATTGTCTAGGGAAAATAGAAATACCGCCTCGAACAGTATCTACGGAATCGTTGAATGAAATGGCGAGCACATTCAAAAAGGGATATAGCGTCGCAATCGTAACGACTCCTATGAAAACATAAACAAAGGTGTCAAATATCAAGTCTTGGGGAGATTTTGCGCCTATCTTCGGTCGTTTGGGTGTGACGGAAGAAGTTGTCGGCTCGGATGCTTCCATGTGTGTTCCTCCTCCTTACATAATGCTTTCGTTAGCGAATTTTTTAAAAAGTCCATTCACGACGAACAGCAAAATCACGCTGATGACCGAGTTAAAGATACTAATAGCGGTACCAAAAGAATATCTCCCCATGGATAAACCGTAGTTCAACGCATACAGATCCAACACTTCGGAATAATCGCTAACCATGTGATTACCAAGCAAGAATTGCTTTTCAAATCCGATTCCTACGAGGTGGCCAATCGACATAATAAACAGTACGATGATTGTTGGCCTGATGCCTGGGAGTGTAATATGCCATATTTGTCTCATACGACTGGCGCCGTCTACCCTTGCTGCCTCATACAGTTCAGGACCAATCCCCGAAATGGCAGCCAAATAGATAATGGCGTTCCACCCTGTCTCCTTCCAAACATCGGCTCCGGTCACTATTCCCCAGAACAGTTGACCCTTGGCCATAAATTGTATCGGTTGGTCAATCAAATTCAGCCCCAAGAGCAAGTCGTTTATCGCGCCTCCGTCGGTTGACAGCATTTTGATGACGATCCCGGCGGCCACGACCCAAGACACGAAGTGAGGCAGGTAAGAAACAGTCTGTACGAAACGCTTCATAAACTGAACTCGTACCTCGTTTAGAACCACTGCGAACAATACAGGAAACACGAACCCAGCCACAAGCCCCATAAGGCTCATTGCCAGTGTATTTCTTAGCACCAAATAGAAATGCTCATCCTGAAACAGTGCTTGGAAATGATCGAATCCAACCCATTTTTGATCGAAAAAACCTTTGCCTGGTCTGTAGTTTTGAAATGCCATCGTCCATCCCCACAGAGGCAAATACTGAAATACAAACACCCAAATCACAAACGGAAATGACATCATGTACAGATATTTTTGATTCTTAAAGACTTTCCACTTTTGCGAATTTTTGTGTTTGCGTGTGCGGAACCTTCTCTCTTCTGTTATCGCTTTCATTTCATCCCCCCCTTTCCTCTTTCATCATAAAACGATTGTTATATTGGCGACATATCGGAGATCCAGTAGGATTTCATTCAATAATCCATACTGTTTTCAGAAAAGACAATTTTGTTTTCATAAGTTGGTATAATAAAAATCCCCTGCATTAAACCAATGCAGAGAATTTTTATTATCGCCATATTTATTGAGTGGCGCTCAACTTGAACCATGCACTGGTATAATCTCCTGTAAGGGGAGGGATGATCAAGCCTGCTTGCATTAAACGATCCCCGCCGAAAGATCCCATGTGTCCACTCTCTCCAGTCACTTCATAAGTATACGAATGATCCAATCCTTTGAGCTGAAGTACATCAGCAGCAGGAGTGGGCTTGGCTAAAACTCGAAAGTAAAATACGATAGCTTCGCATCGATTGTCCGAAACGAACATCCAGGATGTTTCATTGCCTTGAAAAGGGCTCCGAAGTCTAAATAGATCCCCCTGTTGTATGAGAGAACGATGTTCTTTGTACATGGCAACCTGTTCTTTCACCTGGATTTTTTCGGCATCCGTGAATTTGGTCAGATCAAGTTCATAGCCAAAGTTTCCCGACATCGCAACGTCCCCTCTGAATTTAAGCGAGGTATCGCGGTGGACTTGATGGTTCGGCACGGCGGAGACATGAGCTCCGATGGTACTGACGGGATATACCAAACTGGTCCCGTATTGTATTTTTAAGCGTTCCACGGCATCCGTGTTGTCACTTGTCCAAGTCTGCGGCATGTAGTACAGCATTCCGGGATCAAACCGACCTCCACCGCTGGAACAACTTTCGAATAAAATTTCCGGAAATGCAGTCGTCAGTTTATTTAAAAGATCATAGAGCCCAAGCACGTAACGATGTGCAATCTCCTGTTGATTCTCGGGTAAAGCCGTTGCGGAACCAATTTCGGTCAACGCACGGTTCATGTCCCATTTTACGTAAGAAACAGGTACGTTGGTGAAGATTTCAGCCAGTGCATCATACAAATAATCACGGACTTCCGGCCGTGAAAGATCCAATACCAATTGCCAGCGGGCTTCCGTCCGGCGACGGCCTTCAACGTGCAGGCACCAGTCGGGGTGCTTCCGGTACAGATCACTTTCGGGTGAGATCATTTCAGGTTCAAACCATAATCCGAATTGCAAGCCTTGGCGTTCAATCCGCTCTGCCAAATCACGCAAGCCGTTAGGAAGCTTTCTCCGATCTTCAACCCAGTCTCCGAGCGAACTATTGTCGCTGTCACGTTTGCCGAACCAGCCGTCATCAAGCACCAACAGTTCAATCCCCAGATGAGAGCCTGTCTCGGCAATCGCTTCAATCTTTTCTGCAGTGAAATTAAAATAAGTTGCCTCCCAATTGTTCACGAGAATCGGTCGCTCCTTGTCCCTATGCACGCCGCGGCATAGACGGTTCCGGTAGAGTCGATGATAGATTCGGGACATGCCTCCGATCCCTTCATTTGAATATACCAATACAGCCTCAGGAGTTTGGAAGAATTCGCCAGGAGGAAGCAGCCAACCAAAATCAAATGGATTCAGACCAATGCCCAAACGAACGACGCCAAAAGCATCCACTTCCGCTTCGGCATGGAAATTACCGCTATACACCAGATTTACAGCAAAAACCTCCCCATGATCCTCATCGGCTCCAGGGCTAACGACAGCCGCAAAAGGATTGTGCTGATGACTGCTCATTCCACGTTTGCTCCCAAGACTAGTACCTCCTGGGCCCAGGGGTCTGCGTTGAAGATGCGCCTCTCGAGCCCAATGACCCGCGAGGTATAACAATTCATAATGGCTCTTGCCATACAAATCAACATTGGCACTAAGCGCACGTAAAAGTTTGATCGTGCTGTGACCGTTGTTCTTAAAGTGAACTGACCTGGTAATAGCACCATCCCTGAAGATACAATATTTCAGAAGAACGGTGATTCCTGCGTACGCATCCTCCAGTTCCAGCTCCAAGGTATCTGCTTCATGGTCTGTTTCCGTATACACATACGGCAGACCATCAAGTGCTGGTTTACCAGCGCCGGTTGAGTACCCTTTGAAGCGTAGCTCTGTAATGCGGCTCCCGTCTTCAAGTAGAACTTGATAGGCAGGCGATCTGAAGTCACCTGTTCCATATTGTGGATATTCATGAGGCATGGAGCCTAGCTCCGTTTTTTCCAGACCTGGTACAAGTTTTTCAAGGTTTCCTTTCTCGGACAATCTTTGTCCCCAATATACCAGTAAAGGATAGCCGTCTATGATTTGAATAACATAACTGGTTACGCGGGATTGCAGATGAAAAATATGCTGTGACTCGTTAATATAAATAGCCATTACATGATTCACTCCTGTTAAACTAGATTGTTCCTGCTCAATACTAAAATGTATCCCTTTTCGATTTAGGGACTACCATACAATCCTTTGGGAAGTTCATCTAGCGTGATTACGTCGTCATGATTGTATACCTTTTTCAAATATTCCTTTGTATTCGTTTTTCTGTCGCGCAGATAATCTCCAGTCCAGGTATTGAAAAAACTCCAATGTGCGCCGTAAGTCGGGAGCAGATCAGGATCCGGAATAGGCCCGTTTTCTGCAAGCGCTACAAGCTTTTTGTGCTTGCCCAAAAACAAGAGTTCATCATACATGGCAATGTTAGGGCTATGATCGCCCGCTGGATTGTAAACGTCGATACTTACAATGTCGACCATATCATCGCCCGGGTACCACTCCTCCTTCACAGAGTTCCAAACCCAAATGAGATTGTTTAACTGATGGTGATCGGTTAAACGTTGGTACATTAGTCTATATAATTTTTTGGCAGGTTCGGGCCCTTTGGCTCCCCACCAAAACCAGCCGCCCTCTGCTTCGTGCAGTGGTCTCCAAAGTACGGGAATGTTATGATCCTGTAGCCGCTTTAACTGAACAGCGATGGCATCAATGTCTCGAATTAAAAGCTTGTAATCTTCCGATTCCGGATGATTCAGGGCATATTCTACATCGAAGGTCGTAAACTCGGTATTAAAACCTCGCCACCATTCGTGGCCCGGTTCGTTGCCGCCTATTCCCTTCGGCGCATTCCAATGCCAGCTTAATGATACTATTCCTCCGCGTTCGTACCATTCAATCATCTTCTCCACCTCGTTTGAGGTACTTCCATTTTCAACACGGGATGGAGAATAATCCATCAAATCACTGGAAACCAGCGCAGGGGATTTTCCTGTCTGCTTGTAGATCCACTTCGCATCTTCCAGTGTCTGCTGTCCTGAAATTATCTTCTTTCCATATTGGCTGGTCATAAAATCCAAGAGTGCTTTGGCTTGGGGAGTTGCTTTGGAATTACTTAAGGTATCCATCTTTATATCCTGTTTGGATACGTTGGGCTCTATACGTTTGAGCTTGATGTACTCAATACCATAGTATCCCCACCCCCGTAAGATTTGGATGGAGTTGCTGCCTTGGTTCAGAAGCACTTTGGTCACCTTTTTTTCAGCACGGACCTGCCCTGGGTTGGGAGCATTAAGCATCAATTCACCAGCACCTGAACCATTCACTTGAATAGAGGTCGTTTTGTCCCCATTCCCTTCTGGAATGTAATATCCCAAGCTCAACTCATACAGGCCATCTTCCGGTGCTTCAACCTTGAATGCAGCGCTTCCTTTAGCTGAATTATCCTCTTCAAAAAAATAAGAAATGTAACCTTTGCCATCATATGACTTGTCCTTGGCTTTGGCAGTTTTCTCATCACGTTTCTCAATCCCGTACCCTTCTAGCTGAGCATCTTTAAATGTTACTATTAATACTTGTGTTTGATTAGGTTCAACAACAAATCCAGGTACCGTAATGGCTGCTTCCACCCTGGAATGAGTGAAACTCGACATGATGATGCCCAAAAAGAAAAAAGCCGATCCTAACATGAAATAGGTTTTATTTGACGCTGCATACCTTATCATTGAACCTGATTTAGTCTTCATTTTATGCCTCCCATCCGTTCATTACATTCCTGTTATCGCTTTCATTTGTTATGGCCCCTCCTTTCGTATCAACTATATTGGCTGAGGAGGCTCTCGGACATATCACAAATCTTAAATCCTTTCATTCTAAAATCCTTTGTATTTTCAGAAAATACATTTCTTTTCATATGGATTTCAAAAAAACTCCCCTACTGTTCGTTACTTCCGTTCGTAGAGGAGCGTGGTTTAAGGTTATTCTTTTTTTTGATAAAAAGAAGGTGACTCCCCTTCTAGTTTCTTGAATTTGGTGTAGAAATAATTGACGTTTGAATATCCTACCCTTTCAGCCACTTCGTAAACCTTCATATCCTGAGCCAGTAATTCTTTCGCTTTCTGAATCCGTATCCGATCAAGATAGGCGTTGAAATATTCCCCTGTGTAACTTTTGAAGAGTTGGCCCAGATAGGAACTACTGTAGTTAAACAATACGGCAAGCATTTCTAATCTTAGGTTATCCCCATAGTGCCGATCTATATAATCCAGCAATCGCTTCATTTCATTGTCTTTACTATTGTAATCTGCGCATCGAGCGAGCCTCTCCATAACAACAGAAATACGGTCGACGAGATCCTGAATATATCGGGAATGATATACTTCAGCAAGGAATTGGGCCGGGTCTCCTGGATAATCGCTTAAAGACCAGACACGGGAATGAATTTTTCGAACTGTTTCATTAGCAAGATAGAAGAAACGGTCACGGATCTCCTTTTCATCAGCCTGATTAGCTACTTGTTGTAATGCTATTTCGTTCAAAAATGACGAGATTGCACTTGCATGCCCAACATCGACCAGATAATGCAACCTGAAAGCTTCTTCCTCCTTATTTGACATAGATAATACTGAAGAATGGACAGTTTCCTGTCGATAGCTTTCTGGTGTTTCCTCAGTGAGAAGCCTTCCTCTGTCATAGAAAAAACTACGCTCCAAAAGGGATTTTGCTGTTCTAAACGAATGAACAACTTCCTCAAGAGACCGCACGGGCTGCCCTACTGCTATGTCCATTTCAAATCGAAGCTCACCTGATAAGAGCTGGAGATTCTTGTGAAGCTCGGTCCATCCCAATTCGCTAACAGGAGAGTTACTTAGCAATAAAACAATGTATGGTGCAAAATATAAAACGAACCCTTGACGTTCCGAAGCGTAGGTTCTGCTGACTACATTTTTGAAATTCTGAATTTGTTCGCTTTCTTCTGGATCTGAACCTGAGAACCCGATTAAAACGATCTGATACGTAGTCCAGCTGATTTCAAATGAGTCTGACCACTTACTCAAAATGGAATCCTCTGAAGCATGATTACCGGTTAGTAGAGAATAAAGTATCCATTCCGGTGTATTCGTTTTTTGTAACATATTTTTTTTCTGCACGTTTGAGAGCTGTTCATGAATCTTTCGAAGTGATGCTGAAAGTTCTTCCTTGTTTACAGGTTTGAGCAGGTATGCTTCAACACCGAATTGAAGAGCTTGCCGCGCGTACTCAAAATCGGCGTAACCACTGAGTATAATGACATGACTGATCCAGCCACGGTGACGGATCTGCTGAAGGAGTTCCAATCCGTCCATGCCTGGCATACGTATATCAACCAACAATACGTCGGGAATCGTTTCTTCGAATATTCGGAGAGCCTCATTTCCACCAGCTGCCGTTCCAATCACTTCAAATCCCAATTCCCTCCAAGGTATTAACGTTTGTAACCCCAAACGTAGTTTGGGTTCATCATCAACAATGATCACGGAGAACATTAGGTTCCCCCTCCCTTCTTCGGAATACAAAATGTGATGCAGGTGCCTCTGCCCTCTGTGCTTTCAATTGAAAGCCTTGAACGTATGCCGTAGGTAAGTTCTAATCGGTCGTTCACGTTACGAAGACCAATACGATTTCCGGCTTCATCGGAGTTCATTAACTGTTTTTTTAACTCATTCATTTTCTTTGGAGGAATACCCGCACCATCATCTTGGATTTCTACAAATAACATCCCCTGATCGTTAACCTTCGTTCGAACAGTAATCAACGTTGGGCCCTCTTTGCGATCTAATCCATGGAGTATCGAGTTCTCAACCAAAGGTTGAATGATAAGTGGAGGAATTTCAATGTGTTCACTTGCTGGGTCGATTTCCATAATGTATTGAAGTCGGTCTTCGTACCGGAATTTTTGAAGTTCCAAGTAACACCGAACCATGTTTAACTCATCTGAAAGTGGAATCTGGCGACTTCCGACCTCTAAACTATTTCGGATCAACACGCTAAGCTGCCACACAGCTTGGGCCAATCCCTCTTCCCCACGAAGATGTGCTTCCATTCGAATGGACTCAAGTGTATTAAACAAAAAGTGGGGATTGACCTGGCTCGCTAACATCTTAAATTTAATATCATTTTGTTTTTGCAATAGTGTCTGTTTCTGCTGGTTACTTTCTTCCACTTCCAACATTAGTTCACTGATTCGATGAACCAGATCATTGAATTGTCTGGAGAGTTGGCCGATTTCATCTTTTCCATCGAGGTCAAGATAAGTATCCCAGGACACCGTACCTACTCGGGACATGTGCTTACTAAGTCGAAGCAATCTTCTCGCAATAAATGATGCCGAAACATAAACAAGCAAAACTGCGATGATTAGACATCCACCTATAACAAATGTAGCCAATCGTATGATAGCGTTTGCATCATGTAGAATCTCAGACACGGTAAAAACGGAAATGATACGTAGTCCGTTCCAACTATTCTGTGGAGTTATGTTTGCTATAACCACCTTCGAATTCTTCCCATCCATAACAGCTTCGTAGCTGCCCTCCGTTTGAGACAACATATTACTCCCAGCATGCACAGCAGCAAGGTTTTTACCGTAGAGATCAGGGCGGTTGGCTGCCACAATATTGTTGTTGTCATCCACGATCATCGTTGAGAAAGTCTCTTGGGATAGAATAGAGTTTAGCAAATCAGAATTCACATTAATCACCAAAACACTTTCATTTTTCAACTCATCCAGATTGATTTTTCGAACCAGACTTAGATAATGTTTATGATCACGCTCATCCTGAATATAGTCCCACCCTGCAAGGCCCTTTTGATTCAAGGCGGCTCTATACCACTCAGACTGTTTCGTTTGGTCGTCTGGCTGCATAAATTCCCAGTTATTGAGCATCGTTGAATTAGGCGTATATAACCGAATTGATTTTATTTCCTTATACAGCCGCATATAATCCCGAATGTCAGTATATTGACGATAGGTTTGGATAACTTCGTTATAACTTTCATAATTGTGGCTTGCTATGGACTTCATTCGGTTATCATTGGAGAGTTGATAGGAAATATCAATAGCTACATTGATAACTTCCTCGGTCCTTTTCTGTACACGCTCCACGTTATTGGTTGCTTGTTCAGCGGCATTCAGGATCATGACTTCCTTCAGCTTGCTTGTTAGATAGATACCACTTATTAAAAGCGGGAGTACGGCCACGGTAATAAAAATCAATGATAGCTTACTTTTAAGTCTGATGTCATTTAGTATTCGGATAAAGCGCATAGCACGGGCCTCTTTCCTATATGTAGTTCCGATAATGATGGATGAAATTCACAAATGATTAATATTGTAAATTTCCTTTTTACATAAAGCCAAATCTACTCTTCTCTTTTTGAATAGTCAATGAAACATTTTATATGGGATCGAGAGGGTCCGATTGGTTCGTAGTAAGTCAGAGTTATTTCATATCGAGTTTTTCTAACTAATAATAAACCAAGCAACCGATCATATGATCGGCTGCTTGGTGAGGGTAAGTCTATCAAGGCAATTATTTAAAATCTTGCATTAAATCATCGATGACTGCTTTTACAGTTCTAATCTCTTTAATTGGTGTAATTCCTGTGCCGACAGTAATATAGCCATCGTCTGTATTGCCTTCTAGCATTCCGATCCGCATTCCAATTGATCCACGCATCAATTTTGCTGTTTCTTCACGACTGGCACCTTGTTTATCCATATCGACTAGTTTATTCGCCAATTTAGTAGGTAAAGAACGATAGTATGCTGGTAAAGTACGGAACATTAGTAAATCTTCTGCTGTAGCATCTACAATCATTTGTTTCACCTTTTCTGCTGCTGGATTTTCTTTTGTTGGAATAAAGACACTGCCAGCAAACACACCTTCAGCGCCTAAAGCAAATGCGGCACGCACTCCTCTAACGTCTCCAATACCACCAGCTGCCATTACAGGAATATTTATAGCATCTACAATCATGGGAACAATCGAAAATGTTCCAATAACTCGTTCTGGAACCGTACCACCTTCATCAAATCCAGTCGCTACATAAACATCGATTCCAAATTTTTCTGCAGCTTTTGCATTTTCAATAGTAGGCGTAAGGGGTCTATAAACAATTTTAATATTGTTTTCTTTTAATGGTTTAAAGATTCTTTCATCCAGTATATCATTCACCAGAACAACAGGAACTTTCTCGTCAATAACTGTTTCTATAAGTGGCCATGTGTAAGCTAAATCACGATTCACGATCAATGGAATGCCAAATGGCTTATTCGTTAAAGATTTGGTTTTTTGTATTTCAGTTCTCATTCTTTCCGCACTTATTTCGGGTGAGCGGGTTATATCAACCTGACCGGCATTTGGACCTAGAAATCCTAATCCACCTGCATTGCTTATTGCTGCAACCAATTCGGCATTAGTAACCCAAGACATTGGTCCTTGTATAATTGGCTTTTTAATATCTAATATTTCACATACTCTGTTAGTCATTTTATCTGTTCTCCTCTTGTTAAACGAATTTTATATTATTACTTCGTGTATTTATTTTCTGGGTAAGGTAGACCTAAATTTCCCCGAAGTGTGTCGTCCTCATATTCCTTACGGAATATGCCTCTATCTTGCAAGATAGGAACAACCAATTGGATAAAGTCCTTAAATCCTGCCGGATGATCTTGTCTAATCAGCAAGATATCCATGATGCCTTCTCGATACCAATGTTCGATTTGTTCGGCAACCTGCTCTGCCGATCCTATCAATCCAGGTTTCGGCATTCGATAACCTTTAGGCATCCATGATTCAAATTCCCTTAGCTTTTCCAGGGCTTCTTGTTCCGTTCTACCAACGATCGGGTTGTGAGAAGGCATCATCAACAGGTCATATGGTGAGCGCCCTTGATTTTGAACTTTATGTTTAAGATCATTAGTGGATGCCTTGAGATATTCCAAATCATGTCCAGGTGCCATGATGACTTCGGCATGCTGTGCAGCAATATCCATGAACTCCGGTGAGGTGCCCGCTTGAAAGACCACTGGTCTTCCTTGCCTCGATCGACTGATGTTTAAGGGACCCTCCACGGAAAAGTAATTCCCGGTATAATCTAGCGGATGCATTTTACGCGGGTCATAAAATATCCCACGTTCCTTATCACGTATAAAGGCATCATCTTCATACGAGTCCCAAAGTCCTTCAACAATCTCCAAAAACTCTTTTTTCATGGGATAAAGATCTGCTTTCTTCAGATGGGACCGACTGTAGTTGGCTAACCCTCCAGGATTGGAGGTAATTGCATTCCAACCTGCTCTGCCCTTGCTAATCTTATCAAGGGAAGCGATTTGCCTAGCAACTGTGAAGGGATCAGCGTATGAAGTCGCTATCGTTGCGGTTAAACCAATGGAATGAGTCACCATACTCAATGCAGATAGAATGGATACACCCTCAAACATGCTTAGATAGTGCGGGATCATGCCAGGTCCGATATGACTTACGTCTGCCAAAAAGATCAGATCGAACTTTCCCTGTTCAAGTTGTATGGCTTTCTGTACGTAATACTCAATATTTTCACTGGCATCTGCTGGAATATGAGGGTGTCTCCAACCCGTGTAATTCCAACCCACGCCATCAATAATTCCTCCTAGTTTAAGCTTTCTTTCTTCCATAATAGAATGATCTCCTTTTCACGAGTTCACTTACTTTCCTTGTAGAACACCTAATTCCTTAGCCGATAACTTGTGCCCTTTCTTCCGACTCTCTTGATTTGGATAGAAGTCAGCACTCCGTTACTCCTTGCCCTCTTAAGTTTATTATTTAGCTTGCTAACTATAAGAGTGAAAATAGTTGGTTGTTGAGCCAATCTTAAGCGTAATCGTTTCGTTTGCAAAGAGGGCAATTAAAATGAACATAGTACATCTTTTTGTACGTATAGATTGGGAAAGGCCATCCTTTGTCGGATGGCCGTGTATATGCTTTGATAAAAAAACCTCCAGTTGCCGCCCCCCCTTGATTCTATCCCAACCAATATAATTGGAATATCTACGAGATGCGCCCCATGGAATAAATTTATTATTTCGTTAATATCCATTTTTGTCGATCAAGTGATGGATTCAGTTCACTTAGGAAGAGTTCGGTCCCATCTTCCGATACTTCTAATGCTTTTTGATGATGAGCTGAAGTAATATGAACTGATCCGTCTTTGTTCTGGCGAAGGACCCAGCGCTGGTTGTTGTACCCTAAATAATGATACAGCTGAAGTTTGTTTTGCCCTATATCCAGATCAAGCGTCTGACCGGCCGTAGTACGAATCGAATACGATCCTGCTTCGTCGCCTGTCGGAACAAATACCCACTTCTGGGTGGAGGCTGCACTTGCATCTTGTAAGGTAACCGGCTCCCCGTTGACAAGGTTGGCTGTGAAAATGGATTTCTGCGTTGCGGCATTTACAAGGCTGGACTTGGTGAGGTTTGCAGGTTCATCGTTGCTCACATTGACGTTCTGATAAGATGCGGAGCCGCCAAATACATGGAGTCCAAAGTGGCCTTCTGCAAAAGTACCATCCATGATATCTATGACTTTTTGACTGTCCACGTGTACTATAATATGCGGACCATTCGCTTCTATTTTCACCTTATACGTTTGACCTGGCTGAATGAAAGTTGGTACTTTCGCAAGAACCTGCCGTTCTTCAAATCCTCCGTTGATTTTATAGAACAGACGAATTGCCTTCATGTTAGGGTCTAGATTCAGATAGTATCCACTGCGACCATCCTCGCTAGCCCTGAACAAAATAGAACCTGCCCCTCCTGTTTCACTGAGCATCATGTCTGCTTCATACGTAAAATTCCCAGTCTTCTCTTTGGCAATATAATTTGCATCGCTAAAATGTTTACCCCGAATCCCATCTTCACTAACTAACCATGAAGCAGCAGTCAGATCTTTAGTCCATCCACTCAGGTTTGTCCGGAACTCGCCACCTGAGACTTTAACGAGTACACTAGTGGAAGTTTTGCCATTCGGAGTAGATACGGTGACTGTGGACTCCCCTTCTTTTTTTGCCTTAATAACTGCGTGTGAATTGTCTACCAAATCTATGGCTATTACTTCGTTATTACTGGAATTCCACTTCAGTGGTTGAACGCCTAAACCTGGTCCGTACTCGACCATCGCCTGCAGTGTATCCGACTCGCCTACCCCCAGTTCCCGAACCCTCGTATCCATTTTTATTTGAGCTTTTGAAGGAATGTCCGCATTCCAGACAGATTGAAGTTGATGCACTTTCAAGGAAACAACATTCACATTCCCGCCTTTTACGTAAAAACTCATCGCTCTACTAACAGGATCCGGAAATATAACATCTGAAAAGACGACTTTGCCGTCGTTACCAAAGGCTTCAACAGAAGATTCATCCACAAGAATACGCATCTTAATCCGGTTATTCTCCATTTGCGTAGGCGCTTCATGTTTCTTACTGAAAAGGTTAGAAAAATCCGTTTCACCGGATGCAGTTCGGTCCACAAACATACGACTATCACTTGCCTTATAACCCACGACCGTCTTCTGATTTGCACCCTCACGAATGTTAAATCCAAACTCGGTCACTGTGCTATTTTCAGGGATTTCAATTTCAGCTTCAATTTCGTAAGCACCTGAAATAATACCTTTTAGCAGATTCCCGGAAGAAGGACTCACCGACTTGTTGGAAGCAGAATACAAAGGTTTACGAAGTGATTCCAATTCTTTGATTGGACTTTGCACCATCCGAATTCCATCTTTGGTTGTTACCAATGATACTTCTCTCGGAATGGTTAGTTCACCTTTCCAATTGGACGTTGGGAAAGCGAACGGATAATCCCAATTCGTCATCCACGCCATCATCACTGTGCGATGATCAGGCATGTTAGCGAAAGACATCGAAGCGTAAAATTCTTTACCAAAATCTGTTCTTAGCACCTTACCCGCCGGATTATCGTTCACGAATTTACCATCAGCTGTTAAATGACCGATAAAATACTCGGCATCTGATCCGCCTGTTTTGGGATTTGCTCCTGTACTGATCATCATAACCCACTTCTTCTGTGACGTTCCGTCTACCGGAAGCTGGAACAGATCAGGGCATTCCCATACTCCTCCGCGGACGTAATCCCCATATCCCCAATTATCTGTCAATGTCCAGTCAAGTAAATTCGTTGACGTGTAGAAACGAATATGATCTCCTCCGGATACAACCATAACCCAGCGGTTATTCTCATCATCACGGATCACTTTCGGATCTCGGAAATCCCAATTCCCAGCTTCATTTCCGCTCTTACCCGGGTTCTCAATCACAATCGGGCGTTCCTTCGAATACTCCCAAGTACGACCTTGGTCTTTGCTATAAGCCAGACCTATACGCTGGTTCCCATTCGGGCTATCCGGTTTAAAGGAAGTATAGTATGCAATAAGGCCCTTGCCTCCTGAATCTCCGAATAAACCAGATGCATTTGTCATATCCGCAACAGCCGACCCAGACCAGACATGTCCGTGATCATTCCAGGGAAGTGCAATCGGAAGCCGTTTCCAGTTCAGCATATCTTTACTTACCGCATGCGCCCATGTTCCTCCATCCTGATGGAAGAGATGATATTCTCCTTCGAAGTAGACAAGTCCATTCGGATCACTCGCTGAACCACGTATTGGCGTGTAGTGATATTGTGGACGATATATCTCATTGTAATATTGGCTCAGTTCCGTCACATAAGTATCCTGAAAGTAAGCCGTCCCCTTTTTTACGACGATTCCAGTACTTCCACTCCTGTAGGTTGTATCTTTCACGTCAATCGCGGCCGTAGTGTACCCGTTCAGGAAGACCTGAATTCGATCTCCCTTTGCCTTGATTTCCACGTGATGTTTGGCTCCCGTCTGACTCGGATAAGTACGTTGCGAACTTGCAATTACGGTTCCTTTTGTATTCAAGCTTACACGGACCTGATCTCCTTCCTTCGTAAGAGTAGCTTCATATCCTTCAGCTCCATCGCTTGAAGATCGAAATGCGAGAGCTGCAATAGAATCAGGACGAAGGGTAATATTCCCTTCATAGACCATATCAGTCGCATTTTTATTATAGATTTGCTGTGCTTTGCTCTCCTGTTCTACCGTCCCTCTTTTTCCGTTGATATCAGGCTGCCATTTTCCCTTGCTAGAAAGCACCGTACCCAGATTACCTTTCAGATCGCTCACCACGATGTTCGAAAACAAGGCGGATCCATCCCATACATGAAGTCCAAGCTTTCCACTTTGATACGAAATGTCTTGAACATCAATTAATGGTTTATATTGATTGCCCCAATATACTTTTAGCGAGGAACCCACTGCCTTCACTTTGAGATGATAGATTTGCCCCATTTCAACAGAAACTTTACGCTCCTCCTTTAATTTCCCATCTCCATTTCTTGCATCTCTTAACCGAATCAGACCTGCGTCCGGAACGATTTGCAGCATGTACGAGCTAAAGCCATCCTCATTAGAACGAAACAACAATGTTGCGTCTGCCTTCGTATCCCTGATCATGACATCAGCTTCATAGATAAAATCATCGGACACCGTCTCTGAGATGGCCATTACATTTTCTTTAGGCTGTGAAGTTAGCAGGATTCCTTCTGAAGTATCCTCTAATCCCCCTTTTCCTTTCACTTGCCAGCCTATCAGATTGGTATTTAATTTGGATGCGCTTTCAAAAATATCAAGCTCCTCCTTTGCCTGTTTATTTGTTTCCTGATCAGCGAGTACAGCACTAGCCGCAATTGATTTAGATGTAAAAATACCGTTTGAAGTCAGAGCCAATCCGGTTGCCATCAGAAGACATATTGCGAATTTAGATTTATCGTTCATTCCATACCCTCTTTTCTAATAATATTGTAAAGTTATTGCCCCGCGGAAACGGGTAAAAGTCCACTTAGCCCTAAATTGGTTTTGGACACCCAGTTCAGTCCGGTTGATTTTCCCAAATGCTTACGAGATCATTGATTTGAAGCGACATGACTTTTAGTTCTCCACCAATGGCATAGAGTTCCAGTCCTCTACTTTCCAAGTCGGGGAAAATCGTGTCTGAAATGATAGTTGTCCCGTTGTTGCCAAAGATCTCTATGCTTGACCAATCAACATAGATGCTCAATCGTATCCGTTTATGCTCTGGCTTCATGAGGGCCTTGTGTTTTGCAGCAAAATCGGGATGAAAATCAACAGTGTTTGACTTCGTCCGATCGACAAACAACTCCTCATTCAAGACATTATATCCGATGACTGTCTCTTGGTTGGAAGAGGTAGACTTTCGCACCTTGAACCCAAATTCTATTGCATTACCAATTTCGAATTCCGCAATAATTTCCATCTTTGCAGCAGAAACAGCAGACAAAACGTTCATATCCGGTTTAATTGTAATGTCTTGTAGAGACAGAATTGATCTTCTAAGTTGATTTAACTCAGTTATGGGTGCTTGAATTAAGCGAAGTCCTTCCGAATACGTCCTAAGTTGAATCTCTCTTGGAATTGACATATGGCCACGCCATTCTTTAGAAGGAAGAGTGGAAGCGTAACGCCAATTATTCATCCAGCCGACCCAAATCTTTCGCCCATCCTCATTCGGGATACCATCCCAGGTCACGGCCGCGTAAAAGTCAGATCCGTAATCTATCCATTGGATTGTTTCGAATGATTCCAATGTTTCATCTAGTGTAAAAACCTTACCATCAAAGTGACCTATAAAATACATCATGCCAGAACCGCCTGCGGGTGGTTCTGAATCGTTTGGATTTACGCCATTTCTATCTCCGACACTTAGTGTCAGAATCCATTTCGTGGTATTGGGGTTCTCATCCACTTGGATTTTAAAAACATCAGGACATTCAAATATTCCACGATGGATGCCAGGAATATCAGAACCGAAACCGCTTGCAAAAGACCAATCCTTAAGATTTGAAGATGTGTAAAATTCTACACGGTCGCTTACAGCCAGAACCATTACCCAGTTTGAAGATTCTTCATGCCAGAATACTTTTGGGTCTCGAAAGTCTAGCGTATCCGTGGGGAATAAAACAGGGTTACCTTCATATTTTGTCCAGGTTCTACCTTTGTCCTTGCTGTAAGCGATGCTTTGAACCTGCGGTTTACCGGGTTGAGCGCTGTTATCGTTATTAGTATAAATAGCTACCAATCCTGATCCTGCTTCGTTGAAGAATCCACTGGTATTGTTCTTATCGACTACCGCACTTCCCGAAAAGATCGCGCCATCTTCCCCAGGCGAGATGGCTGGTGGAAGTTCATCCCAATGTATTAAATCATTACTTACTGCATGCCCCCAATGCATTCTGCCGAAGTCAGGCTGCGTATCATGAGGAGTATATTGGTAGAAAAGGTGATATTCTCCTTCGTAATAAACCATTCCGTTAGGATCGTTAATCCAATTTCCCTTAGGGGAATAATGTATTTGCGGTCTGTATTCATTTTTATAAATAAAGTGTTCTGGATCTTTGCTGATACTATTTTCACCTGATAGATGTACTTTTTTAATTTTATTCACGCTCCCTTAAGCTACTTAGAATCTAAAAGAAGAAATATGCATTCCTTATTAACAAAATAATCCACTCGTTTTCATTTGTCAAAGTATTTTTGTTTAAATGAACACTATTTTTTATGTATATATCTGTTTTAGTTTACATTTGCACAATTTATGACTGATTATAGAAAATAAAAATTTTTATTTAAGTTGATCTAATCATTTTTTTAATGCTTTAAACCTAATGGTTTACAAATGTAAAAATGGTTATATCTAAACTTCTCTTTACTTGTTCAACAAAATATCGTTAGTATTAAACCCAATTTTACCGATAAAACAAAAAAGCCGCTAAAATAGCGACTTCAATAGGAGTATATTTTTATTCATGACATGTTCTAAATAAATTTAACGTCTCTTTATGCTTTAACAACTTCAACCTTTTTATCCCCTGCTGACTTCGCCACCTCTAACGTTGTGTTACTTTGGATAGTGATTATTACGCCGGTAGCCAGCATAGAAACGATTAAAGCTGCGCTGAGGGCTGTGGAAATTTTCTTCTTAACCATAATCATACCTCCGATATCTATTATGTTGTAATAAGCGGCTCAAAGAACTATGATGAGCCGAGTGTGACTAGATATTACAATATTTCACTTTTTTGTTGGGTAATCTACCTGTTGATTGTATTATAACGTACTGCCAATCATTTTTCCTTGTGTTCAAATACAATAAAGTATGATTGTTTTCTCAGAAGAATTTCTTTTCAAAACTAAAAAATTTGGCGGTCATTCTCCTTGATATAAAGTATCCACATATTCAATAAACCTTTTCGCAGCTGGGGAAATATTATGATCATCTCTCCACTTTAATCCTATTTCCCAGTACCATCCTTCATCAATGATAGGGATCCAGACCAATTCATCTAACATCAACCCCAGCGTCTTAGGCAGTACTGATACACCTAGACCTGACTTAATAAAACCGGCTACAGTGATTAGGTCCTCCGCTTCATAAGCAGAAGCAAGAAAAAATCCGGTATGTTGGAACCGGGATAAAATCGTTGCTTTTAATCCACAGTTGTTTTTCAATCCAATAAAAGGCTCGCCAGATAGCTCTGCCAAACTAAGAGCGCTACAATCTGCATAACGATGTTGAGAGGGAACAACAATGTATAAAGGAACATTTTGAATCGTCTTCCAGTGATGATTATCCAAAGTAGATTCCCTCGATGTAATCATAATATCCGAAAATCCTTGCTCCAGATGTGCATCAATATCTCCTAAGTTCCCTTGTGTCAATTCGAACCGAACTTTGGGATACTTCAATTGATAACTTCGAATTAGGCTAGGGATTAATTCAACACCGAGAATGTTTAGATAAGACAACGTAATCACACCAGTATCCGGGTTGGACCACTCTTCGATTTCCTTTAGACCATTTTCAATATTATGTAGGGCTCTACCAATCCATTTAGAGAACATAGTACCGTTTCGGTTCAGCTTAATATTTCGTCCATTTCGTTCAAATAAAGGAGCTCCTATTTCGTTTTCAAGCTTGGCAATTGCATGACTTAAAGCGGGCTGAGTGATACCGAGTTTTTTGGAAGCCAAGGTCATATGTTCAAGCCGTGCAACGGTCATAAAGTATTCTAATTGTGTAAGTTCCATTGAGACACCCCTCTATATATAAATAATATTCATCATTTTTATTATTATAATAAATTGGACGTTATGAAAGTAGCAAGTGTAGTATTAGTTCTAGCTCCTCTCGAACAACACATTATGGTTTAGAGACAGAGCAATTTCAAATTAATCATTAAATACCATCACTAGGAGGAATAGTTATGCATAAAGAATTTGAGTTCTCTCTATCAGAATTTAAAGGTAAAAGGGTGCTTGTAACCGGAGGAACAAAGGGAATGGGGCAAGCAGTTGTAAAAAGACTTGCAAACGGCGGAGCTACAGTTCTTACTACTGCCCGTTCCCTATCTGCTGACTTACCCAATTCGGTCAAATTTGTTCAAGCAGATGTCGCCACACCTGAAGGTGTAGAGCACATAATTACAGCAGTAAAAGAGCAACTTGGAGGTATCGATATTATTGTCCATTGCGTAGGTGGATCAACGACACCACCAGGAGGCGCACTTGTATTGAGTGATGAGGATTGGCTTCATACATTAAATTGGAATTTACTCGCAGCAGTTCGACTAGATCGTGGTTTAATTCCACTTATGTTAGAAAATAATTCAGGCGTTATTCTTCATTTTACTTCCATTCAGAGACGTTTGCCTTTATATGAAACTACACTGGCTTATGCATCTGCCAAAGCCGCGCTGACTAATTATAGCAAGGGATTATCGAATGAATTTTCCCCTCAAGGAATTCGCATCAATACATTGTCTCCCGGGTTTATTCAGACAGAAGCAGCTGACGCATTAATTGATCGGATCGCAATGGAAACCGGAAGTCGAGAAAGTGCGCTCGAACAACTTATGACTTCACTCGGAGGTATTCCAATTGGCCGGCCAGGATTTCCTGAAGAAGTCGCTGAACTGCTCGCATTTCTGGTCTCAGACCGAGCAGCATCTATTACAGGTAGTGAATATGTCATTGATGGGGGAACTATCCCTACCGTCTAAAAATTAATGAATAAAGGGAGAGAACAATATGGACCTCAATCATTTACCGTCTGTAATTGGCAAATACATTACTGCATCTAACAAGCCAGACCCGGTAGTATTTATAGATTGTTTCTCAGAAAATGCTGTCGTGTTGGATGAAGGGAAAAAGCGAAATGGGAAACAGGCGATTCGGGAATGGAGTGATCAAAACCATTTCGCGGCGAATGTAACGTTAAAGCCAACAAAAGCCAAAAAAATAGGTGATGAAATTGTGTTAACATGCGAGTTGGATGGTACCTACGATAAGACTGGTCTACCCGATCCACTATTATTGAATTATCATTTTGTTATTGTTGACGATAAAATCGTCAGACTTTCCATTTTCTAAAGATATCCAAATGGCTTGTCCGCCACGGGCTGCAGTAATAAGCTCTCTTTGTACATGATTTGAACAAAAAAGATGCCCCCACAATGATGTATTTGATCATCTGGGGGGCATCTTTTGAATCACGACAGCCGTTCAACATTAATCAAAGGCTGTATTTTGATGTCGAAGTCAACATTAATCTTCATATTTTCCCAATATTTCAACCATTGCTCTTCCGTTATTGGTTTAGAAAAAGGCTTAAGTGAATGTGTTCCGACCTCTAAGGGATCCACTTTCAACCGTTGCATACTTTTTAATAATTCTGACGTTTGTTCCTCAAGGTATACCTCAATCTCATGAATTAAATGTTCCAATTCTTCCTCGTTTTGAATATTCTTATCTCCCTGATATTCCTCAATTCTTCCTTTCAGTCCCACATGTAAAGACAAGGATGAATAGTCACTCGATAGTTTCATGCGAATATTGGATCGAACACGTCCTAAACTGATCGATAACTTTGGAATGGCCAAGACTTTTAAGAAATGATCGTTATCCAGAAGTTGAAAAATTTCATCGCTTACGTCTTGAGTGACCATTGTTTCTTTGTCATTTCGGAACAAGGCCGTTCCAACGTAATTGAAATTGTTCTTATCCGCTTGAAAAACGGGAAGAATCGGATCCTTAAGAGGAGAATATAACTTCTTCATAAATTGATGAATATTGACAATGCTCATTTCACCCTGGTTATGCTTCTCGTAATGCCTTAACATCCGATAAAGAAAATAATCTTGGTTTTCTTGCTTCGTCAATTGATTTTTTATGTATTCATCAAAATCCCCTCTAACAACCACTAAATAGACACGCATTGAAATATCGGGATCTACCAATATCGTATTGATCAGCTTTTCAATACCTTCTTCTTTTGCCAGTTTCTCATTGATTAATAATATTCGCAGCTGCCCCTGTTTTAGTTCCCGATAATAAATTAAATTAAACTCCTTGCCTCCCTGCTTTATCAGATCAACTTCCTTGGAGAGAAATCGTTTTTTTTCTTTGATGAGTGGTGGTACTAAAGTGCTGATTTTAAACTTTCCCTCCGTCCCCTTGTCAACCGACCAGAAAACGACCGGAGCGATCTCTTCGATCAGATTGTTTTCGACATATGGAGCAGAGCAGCCGGTTATCCACATAAGGCTTACAATTGCCAATAAACCATAATACTTGTATGGTATCATGCCTGCATACTCTCCTTTCGTTTAACCACAGTGAAAAGGATCGCAGGAACAAGCAAATAAATGAATGCTCCTAGCCAGATTTGAAGGTTCAGTAACATCGTTTGACCCGGAACCGTTTGCCATAACCATTGATCCATTATGATGATACTTATCAAAATGACGAACCAACTCGACAATAATCCAGTCAGGGTTGTACTTGAATTCATTTTTTTCATAAAAACTCTTCCAGCTCCATAAAAACACAACAACAGAATTGAAATGTCAAATACGTAATTAAACATATGGAAAGAGATAAGAATGTACTCGATTCGTTCTAAACCGCTCGTTTGAAGATAGCTCCCCATGTATGCTACCGGAAAGTTGATCTTGCTTAAGAAGTTGGAACCATAGAACAATACCGAAGCTATGAACAATAATGAAAATTCCAAAATCGTCAGCATGTTGCCCATGACAAGATATTTGGTTATTTTTGTGTTGGAGCTTATCCATGGAACAATAAAGGCCAAATACACTGGACCGGAAAATGCCGACCATATAAACAACAAACTCTGCCATGATTGCCCTGACCATTCGGTGGGGATTAGAGGATACAAATCGCGGTAATCTGAAATCGATGAAAAGAAAAAAGGAATAAACATGAGTAAGATCCACGCCCCGCATAGAAAGGCGATAACGACAAAACGCAATGTTTTCTCCATGCCATGTGAAGCCACAAATAAACTGATTGATAGAATAACGAGGATCAGCCACGTTTTATTCATTGATGGATAAATAAAACTATGGAGCATTTCAACGTAACCCAGAGTGATGATTGAAATTTTCAACAGTATTATCAAAAAACCAAGTATCGCGAAAATGTGAACCGTTCGTTTTCCAAAAAGCTGTACAAATCCTTGATAGCCTTTGGCTGCATAACTGGAAGAAAACCATCTGGACAGCATCATCAAATTAAGTTGAGACAGCAGCCCCAAGGCGACAATACCCCAAACCATATAGGAATGGACCAAATAAACGGGCATGATTAGAACAAAATAATGCATTTGCGTACGATTAACCAATAAAAGGAAATGGATGCTACCAAGGGTGGAGGTTTGCTTGAATAAGGATAGAGTCTTCATTTCTTCATCTTCTCCTGTCGCCATTTCTGTAATGGTTTTAGATTACTCGGACGCGTTTTCATCCAAATCAAAGGCCCGCGAATAAAGAGGTCAATCCAATCCTTCCCGTAAAAAGGAGAAAGAGGTGCCAGATAAGGTTGACCTAATGACGTTAGTGCATGGAGATGCGCAAGAATCCCGATTAGCCCGACCACGATTCCTGGCAGCCCAAGAACCGATGCAAGGATAAGAAGAAACACTTGCAACAGAACCATGGATTTTGTCATTTGATAGTTGGGAACTAAAAAGAAAGCAATAGCGGATATACCCATCAAAACAATTAATACTTTACTTGCAAAGCCTGCCTCTACAGCCGCTTGTCCAATGACAATACCACCGATAACCCCTAGAGTTTGACTGGTTTTGGTCGGCATTCGCAAACTTGCTTCTTTGATGATTTCCAGCGTTACGATCATGAAAATTCCTTCCACAAACGGAGTAAAGGGCAATTTGCTTCTCGATTCCAATAATACGAAGAGAATCGGCAGCGGAACCATTTGGTAATGAAATGTCGTTAACGCAACATAAAAAGGAATCATCGTCAAAGAAATAATAAAACTTCCATACCTCATTAAACGTAAAAAACTGGCTACCGGCCAACGAAGGAAGTAGTCTTCTGGTGATTGGAATAGATGGAATAATGTAATGGGACAAATTAAAGCAAACGGTGAATTGGAGACTAATAAAGTCAGCTTACCCTCACCTAAGGCGAAGGCGCAGGCATCCGGCCGATCCGTTTGTAGAAACTGGGGAAAGACCGTATGGTTATGATCTTCAATAAAAGCTGCAAGCTGTGCGGAGTCTAAAAACTGATCGAAATCCACACTTTCAATTTTCTCTCTTGCAATCGAAACAAATTCCGGATTAATTATTCCGTCTATGTACATTAACACAACTTTTGTTTTACTCAGTGATCCGATAGTGAAGCTTTCCGTTTTTAATGTCGTTATAGGCAAACGTCTGCGCAACATTGTAATGTTATTATCGATTTGTTCGCTGAAGCTATCTTTCGCTCCATATATAACAGTTTCCGTTTGGGAAGGTTCAATTGCCCGGCCAAGAGGATTTTCCAACTGTATGCCTAGCCATTGATCGTTGACTGAATCGTATAGAAGAATATATCCTTGCATTATTTTTTGCCCAGCATCTTCGATCGATATAACTTCTGAAACATCAGAATTGATTATGCATGAAGAAAGCGAATTTCCGCCTGATTGATGAAGTGGCTGAATAATCGCCTCGTTTAAACGCTCTTGATCTATTAACGTTTTTATAAATAAAAGATGGACTGAAGCACTCGTACCTATTTTGTGCTCAATGATTTCGGCATCTTCCATATGGTTTAATATCTGTTTTAAATCATCAAGCCATGTAGACTTTTGATGATTTTTCATTTGAGGCTCGTATTTTTCAACCATGGTCTTCTCCTTTATCAAAGTAATAAAATGGTGATAAGGTTAATATCTTGTCCTGTAATCGAAAAATCATACGACCGGCAATGTGTATACTAAGCCTCATCATGTTTGAGAATGAGGGTAAATCGGGATCGGGATTCTTTTATTCGGTGAGAATGCATGTGGTAATCTGTTTTTTTTTCAATGCATATGAAAAAACCTCAGCCGGTAAAGCGAGCTGAGGTCAATAAATTAACGATTAATATTTTTTTAGTTGCTACAACTGTTGGTTTTAATTCTGTTGGCTTTCGCATTAGGTGCTTCGAATACCCTGATTGGAACTACTAGAGTTGCACCTAACTTCTTCATTTAATAATTTCAACCTCTTTATCCCCTGCTGACTTCGCAACCTCTAACGTTGTTTTACCTTCAATTACAGTCCCGTCTCCGCGGACTTATAAATGAATGTAAGGTCAGTGATTCATATAATGGGCATATAGTTGCTCGTAGGTTGTAAAACGTTCGACTTCTCTGCCGACCTTATTATACTCGTCTAGATATTCGTCCATCACTTCAAGGAACTTCTCTTTTATAACTGGTAGATTGCTTGCATCAAAGTACTGCATAAGATCAAATTTCTGAGTTCCTTTCTCTACAGCCATTTCATCAAGATACCCATGTGCTCCAAAGGCCGAAAGAAAGACGTAGGAAGCATTGTTCGTTATAACACTGTTCAAAATTTTATTGCGGTAGTTGCACCACAATTCTTCATATGTTCCCCTCAGATTATCAAAGGTCGGAGCCGGTTTAACAATGAAGTTATCACACATTGTGCTATGTAACCTCGTAACGCTATTCAACATATTAAAAGATGTTATTCGAATATCTTCAATGGTATGAGCTTCGATGATTGACATGTATAAGGATTCGAGATTATCCGGAACATAGCGAAACGAACGTATCTCTTCCAAATATCGCTTGATCCCTCGTTTGATGCACGTGTTATTCATACTCACCAAGGCATTGACTAGATTATACAGAACCTCAGCAGATGCATATCGCACTGAACCGATATCTTCACTAAGCATCGTATCGCTGTATGCTTGCTTAGCCAGGTCGATCCATTTATTTGCTCGATTAAGACACGCTTCTCCTATCGGTTTTGCAAGTGCATCAAGAGCTTTTTGCTGGAAGTTGTTCAATTTCTCCAAATCCTCAGGCTTAGCATAGTAGAGTACTTTGAGCTCGGTTAGGCTTGATACGTTGGGACTCTCCAAGGTGGATTGCTCTTGCAGTCTTGAATCCCATGGCGTGCAATAGATGTCATATCCAACGTCGTCCAAGATGAAGCAGTCGGATATTTCCCATCCCTTTTCTGTATTATTAATGATAATTAAATCAAGATCGCTCTTCTCGTGAAAGTCACCGGTGCTAAATGAACCAGTAAGCCCAATAATGGCGATATCCTCTAGAAAATCTCTTTTTACGCGTTCAATCACCATGTTAATGAGCAGTTCATTTTTGTCCAGCAGCTTCTTCTTTATGATTTCGTTCATTCGTTACACCTCTTTGTATGATCCGGCCGTCCTTCATCACAACAACCTTAACTTGAGTCTATCGACTTAGAGGTACGGTTACTATGCATAAGTTGATTTAAGTCATCTTTGCACAAAATCCGCTAAACCGTCGAAACGACGAGTTAGCGGATTTCATTAGTTCTTTGTATAGACTATTTTCTTTATGCTTTCGCAGGACAAGAAATACCGACCCGCCAACTCCTCTATTCTGACTCCATTGTGGAATAAGGATTTAATCTCAGCGTTTCGAGCAGAGACCCTGCTCTTGCTCTCTGTTTTCTCGCCCCATTTTAGGTGTGCCTCTTTGGGCTTTGGGATATAAACCAATTCCCCTTGAACGTATTTTTGAATGATCCGTAACAATTCTTCCGGAAAAATAGACTCGGCTTTTGAATATTTCATGGGCCTCACTCCTTATTTAATAGATCAATAAGGTGCAAAGCCAGTTCGTAGAATATTACGATTCGTCGTTGGCAATGTGATTATTCCTGGGCTCTATGCAAAGCATTGCCATATCCTTCACTGGCTTTGCATAGAGCCGTGCATGTAAGAATCCTACCCCGATTGTTTTCAATAGCCTCACCTCCATAGAAAATAGATAGTTGCTATTTGCTTATTATATCAGGGCTTGTTGTTAAATTGTTTAATTATGTCTTTTGGGGCTGACACGATTGTACGCGTAAAGTGGGATGTATATCAAAAGGTAGGAGCCGGTAATTCATCAACTTTTATACGTAGTAAACTATAAGGTTTTTGTCGCAGGTCTCTTCCATAATGAAATCTCGCCTGCCTATGTAATTGGTTCACAATTACATATAAGTATTGATCCGGACCAATAGAAAACGTATCTGGCCATAAAACTCGGGGATCATGAGCGATGGTTTCCATGATTCCATTTGGCAATATCTTTCGAATACTATCGTTTTCATAATCTCCAGCATAAACGTTTCCTTTTGCGTCCGTGATCATCCCATCAGATGCACCCTTCTCTCCCCAATACTGCACAAGATCACTTAACTTAAAATCCGGTATCGTTCTGTCTCTTAACGATTCTGTTGAGATCGAGTATAGCTGGCGACTGGTTAATGGACAATAGAATAACATTTTTCCATCTGGGGAAATGGCTATACCATCAGAGGCCAATCGAAACGGAGATGTCGAACCATCCGCGTTTCGATTCATCAAAATTTTACCTTCCACTTTTGGCACAAAATATGGATCGGGTGAGGTTGAGCTTGCTCCATGCAACCGTCTATACGCATTTCCGTTTTCTAAATTTACGACGATAATAGCACCTGGACCATTGGAAGAAGAATCCGTTATATATGCGTAACCTGCTTCTCCTACACGAAAGTCAAATCGGACATCATTCAGATACGTTGTCGGCAAGACGACATCATCTGCAAATGTATATACTTTTCTTATTGTATTTGTTTCTAAATCTACCGCGACTAATTTTGCCCCTCCTTTAATTGGCTCAGAAAAATTTGGTGCAGCCGTGTCCAGTACCCACAGGGTCCCCCTTCCATCTGCAACAACACTTTGAACACTGATGAAGGACATAACAATATTTAATGGGTTGATCAAATTTGTTTCTACATTAGGATAAGGTTGCATCTCACCCTCAACAATTTCCGCTACCGTAAATCTTACGTCATCTCCCCATTTCGGAAAGCAAATAAAGATACGCCCGGTTTCGGATACACTAACGCCTGTAGGCATAGCCCCGTAAAAGGAATGAACGAGTTCCAACTTACCAAAATATTCTTCCATAGGTAACATAGGCTGTATGATGTCCTCCTCAACATAGTTGAATAGATATTACCTATAACTATGTTCAAGACTTTTTCTAATGCCTGGCCCTTAATCATTCTTTTTTAACCTCGATTTTGAAATTGTCCGATACATCTAAAAATACTAAAAAACTTCGGCGTAAGCCGAAGCATGTTGACGTTAACTATATGTGTTCTAGGAAAAATGCTTCCAAAACTCTGCCAAGCTTATCTGTACCAAAACCGTTTTATTGTTGGTCCGGCAGACGTAATGCGTTTGCTGAAGTTAGCGCTTGATCTAAAAATTCCTCTGCTCGGGTCAATTGCTGCCTGGCGATCTCCAACGCTTGTGAATTTGTTGCATTAGATTCACTTAACAAGCTTATTGCCTGATTTAAAGCCGTCTGCACCTCAGAAACCGCGTTAGATGCATGCTGCTCTAGCGTATTACTACCACTCGAGTTAAGTGCATCTTCTGCCGGTTTTCTTGCGTTTTCGGTTGCTAGATCAATTTTGTTTTTATTGGGCACCGTGACTTCTCCTTCCTTCAGTAAAATCATTCATTTAGACAGAAATAAGTATGGGATTGAGATTTTGTTTATATCCCTGCGACTGATGGGAATATTCGGAACTTACCTCTCCGGTGATCCATATTAGTATAAGATCCGATGCATTGGAAAATCTAATCTTGATGAAAAAGGAGGGGATCATTTCTGAATGGCTAATCCAACGCTAGCGCCGCACGAATCGATGGAACTGCATGAAGCGTTAAACTTCAAAACGCTCTGCATCGCTAAGTCGAAACTTATGCAAGGCCTGGTCTTTGACCAAGAGCTAAAAGCATTAATGCAGAAAGACGTAATTCAATCCATACAACAGATCGCTGAGCTGCAAGCAATCTACGCAAGAGCTCCTTTTCAAGCACCCGTTCCGAATAATCCGACACCTATAACACATTAAGGGGAACTCAGATGAATACCGATTATTTAGATCCGATTAATTCATTGAATATGCCGGAAATGGCAGATATGACTTTTGCCATGGACTTCCTTCTTCGTGCCAAGGAGGGGGTACGTAATATGTCCATCGCCCTGACGGAAACGGCTTCACCGGATGTAAGAGCCCTGCTGCATACTCATCTTAAGCAGGGGATTGCAATGCACCAAGAAATCTCGGAGCTCATGATTCGCAAAAAATGGTTTCATCCTTATGAGCTGAACGAACAGTACCAACTCGATCAGCTTTCGGCGAAAAATACGGTGATGATCGGGCAGATGAATCTGTTCCCGGGAGATACGTCACGTAAAGGGATGTTTGATCGGACCCCAGATGAGCATATTGGAGGACATAAAGCATGAAGGCGGTAACGTATCAAGGGGTTAAAAATGTTGTGGTCAAAGAGGTGCCGGATGCGAAGATTGTGAAACCGGACGATATGATCGTAAAGATCACCAGTACCGCCATTTGCGGTTCTGACCTTCATCTGATTCACGGGATGATCCCTAACCTTCAGGAGAACTATGTCATCGGACATGAGCCGATGGGGATCGTAGAAGAAGTAGGTCCTGGCGTGACCAAGGTAAAAAAAGGCGACCGTGTGATCATTCCGTTTAACATCGCATGCGGAGAATGCTTTTTTTGCAAAAATCAGCTGGAAAGCCAATGTGACAATTCCAACGAGCACGGGGATATGGGCGCTTATTTCGGCTACTCCGGAACGACCGGCGGATATCCCGGCGGGCAAGCCGAGTATTTACGGGTCCCATTTGCTAATTTTACCCATTTTAAGATCCCTGAGAACTGCGAACAACCGGACGAAAAGCTAAGTTTGATCGCCGATGCCATGACGACAGCATTCTGGAGCGTAGATAACGCCGGCGTTAAGAATGGTGATACAGTCATCGTGCTCGGCTGCGGTCCGGTCGGACTCCTGGCCCAGAAGTTCTGCTGGCTGAAAGGTGCTAAGCGGGTCATAGCCGTCGACTATGTCGATTACCGCTTAAAGCATGCAAAGCGAACGAACAATGTGGAAATCGTAAACTTCGAACAGGATAAGAATATTGGGAACACTCTCAAAGAAATGACCAAAGGCGGCGCCGATGTTGTGATTGATGCGGTAGGAATGGACGGCAAGATGAGCGATCTTGAATTTCTAGCCAGCGGTATGAAACTGCAAGGCGGCACCATGAGCGCATTTATCATTGCATCTCAGGCTGTCCGCAAAGGTGGTACCATTCAAGTCACTGGGGTATACGGCGGACGTTATAACGGATTCCCACTCGGTGACATCATGCAGCGAAACGTGAATATCCGTTCCGGACAAGCTCCGGTCATTCACTACATGCCATACATGTACGAGTTGGTGACGTCTGGCAAAGTGAACCCTGGGGACATTGTTACGCACGTCATTCCGCTCAGCGAGGCCAAGCGGGGCTATGAAGTGTTCGATACAAAAACGGACGATTGCATTAAAGTCATCTTAAAGCCTTAAATATGAGTAGATACACGGGAGGACAATCTGAATGAATTCCACTTACGCTTTGCATGAGATGCTCGAGGTGCATGAAATAGCTGCGTTCAAGACGGTTTGCATGACTAAATGTAAGACGATGCAAGCTCTGGTAACCGACCCGGAGCTCAAACAAATTTTGAAACAAGATGCGATATTATCACAACAGCAGCTTCAGGAGCTCGGTGGAGTGCTGTCTAAAGCGACTGTATAGGAGATAAAAAAATGAACCCAATATTAGAACACATGACTGGTCTTAATACGCTGACCGATGACGTGATTGCAATGGATTTTTTGATGAACGCCAAGAGCAGCGTCAGAAACTACGCCATGGCTGTGACCGAATGTGCCACCCCCGAAATCAAACAAATTTTGATGAAACAGCTCGATGAAGCCATAGACTCTCATGAAAAGATATCAAATTACATGGTGCAGCATGGCTTATACCACCCTTACCATATTGCAGAGCAAATTCAGCTCGATCTGAAAAATATTCAAACTGCTATGAACATTCCGTCCTGACGCCCTTTTTTCGGTATCGTTGCAGCTCCACGAGAGAAACAAAAGGTAACAAACGAAAGCTCGTATGAAGCAAGGGGGGATAACCTCCCTCTTCAATACGAACTTTTATGCCCTCTTATTGTTTATGGACGCTGCTCTCTAAATTGAATTAACTACCATTGAACTCAAAGCTCCAGCCTCCATGACATCTCCCAAAAATCAAGCTCAAAGCGACTGCACATCACGAAAATATCTTCCATCCGTTGGTACGTTCCCTCGCTACAGCCTTCTAATAACTTATCCGTTAACGTCACAAGGGATTGATTGTTGCTGTTGTATTCAGAGGAAGCATATCCTGTGATCCAATCTCCATAAAAAGGATGATCAGCTGCACCTGGCTTTTGAGCAAGGACTTGACCAATCTCTGCATAGCTCCATGAACAGGCCAGAATGGATACAAGTACTTCTGCTATACCACCCGCATGGGAAACAGAGAGCATATAGTTAGTATAGGCTGCATTTTTCAGTGCAGGTTTTACCTGAAAAACATGATCCTCTGTAATCTCTAGTCGTTCCATATAAGATCGATGAATTTTCATTTCGCCATTCAGGATGTTATCTACATTTTTACTAAAAAACTGCATCAATTTGGGGTCGTGCGACTTGACGATACCTAGTGCAAATACGCGGGCATAATCGAACAGGTACAAGTAGTCTTGCAACAAATAATAACGAAATTGTTCAACCGGTAAGGAACCATCTCCGATCCCTTTCACAAAGGGATGCTCAAGACATTCCTTCCACACAGGCTGTGCCGCCCGATATAGTCTCTCTGAAATAGTCAACATATGTTCCTCCAATTCATAATGTACGTATTTAAAAACAAAAAAACGAAACATCCATAGGATGTTTCGCAGACAAATACACTAAAACAAGAGGGTTCGCATGAGCTACCCAAGTACAGTGTTTCATCGTTGCATCCCTACGTTGGCATTATCCAAATCAGGTAAGGTCGGTTTAACACCCTCTCAGCCGGTTAAGGCTCCCTCGCAAACGGTTGTATGTAGTTGATTACTTTCTTATCCGCATAAAAGAATAAAATAACATCCATTTAGTATATCAAGGGCTGTTTAATACAGTCAAGACAGATTGTATCACGCCTCATCAGCTTGAGTGACGTCTTTAAATGATGAAAACCATCACAACAATGGTTGAGTTTTATCCACTGTTATGATGGTTTCTATTCTTACAATTATTGTCGATGGTTTAATGACCGAGCTTGTTCTTTCCGACAAAAGTGAGTATTCCGTACTGCGAAGTGTTTCTCCAGCTCTCATTGGTCGTATCATTCCATTTGGCTACGTTCTGTTTACCTCCGCCCTGGTTGTCGTTAATTTGAAGATCGAAACCGAGAACATTTCCTGCTTTGGGCGTCAGTGATTGCAACTGGATTCTGGCTTCTACGAGATATCCTTTATTTGTTTTCTTCACAGCACTTACAAGGCGTCCGGGTGAGGCACCCCCTGCAAAGGTTCCCACATTGTCTGCACTGATTCTGAACTGGGCATCATCATATTGAAAATACGGTGTGCGCTGGTGATTCTCGTCCAGGAAAATCTCAACCGAATCCTGATCCCATGGGTTGATGTTATCTGTGATGATGTTTGGATCAGTGACGTCGATCAGCAGGTATAGATACTCACCTGTCCACATTGCCCGAGCGACTGCCTCTGCACCTTCGTTCTCATTCAACCGTTTTACTTCAAATGGTACAGCCTTATTCCATGATGTGTCTTTCTTCCCATCAATCTGAACAATCCCTTGTACAGCTTGTGCAGATTTGGGCATAGGGGCAAGCTGAATCACGCCGTATTTGCTTGTATCCTGTTCCTGAGATTGTGTTCGATCATTCCAGTACATTGGATTATAAGGTTGTGTCCCACTTGAACCGCCATCAGTCACACGGATATCCAATCCGGCTTCATATTCTGATCCGACTTGGATACCACCCCACGGAATGGACAATTCAACCTGATATCCTGCTTTGGTCTCGCGTACACGATATGAACGCTGCTCCACGCCCTCAGCTTTGCCCGACCGCTTAATGATTACGTGTCGGTCATCTGCTTCATATGAAGTGGTCTTGCCATTATTGAGATCAACAAAGATATCTACTCTGTCGTTCACATCTGCCTTCGCATCCTGAACATCCACAAGGATATACAGGTTACTTTGATCCCATAAGGTGCGGAAACTGGCTGATCCCGAAGAGTCGCCCTTCAGTGGAGTAGACACCGCTTTGTTCCAGAGTGGATCTTGTGAATGTTTTTTGATATCCGGTTTACCCGAAAGTGAGACGGCTCTCTGTGTCAAAACAGGCAAGCCTGATTCATCCACGAGCCCCCAGTATGCTTTTTTGGCCTTCAGGGCTGAATCAAACAGCATAGCCTGGTTGTTGTAAGACTTCTCATCTTGGAGTCCCCATAAGGTAACTGAAGAGATGTGATCTTTGTGTTTTTGGTACAAATCCAACAGTTCCTTATATCGATACGCCTGTTTTACCGCAACTTCATCCGACATCTCTTCACCAAATGGAATTCCGCTATCCACATCCAGTTCCGTGATCTGAATATCCAATCCAAGTTCGGCGAACATGTTGATCGTTTTTTCAATTTCCTTGATGGGAGGGGATTCCAGGTTATAGTGGGATTGCAAACCCACACCATCGATAAGCCCCTTATCTTTCAGTCGTTTGACCAACTGAAACATATGCTCTCTTTTCTCAGGGACTTCCGTGAAGTATTCGTTGTAATATAATTTGGCATTCGGATCTGCTGCACGAGCGAATTCATAGGTTTTCTCAATGTAATCCGGACCGATTAGTTCATAAAAGGGACTTTTACGTAAACCGTTGGCATCACCATTGCTATCCGCAATCGCCTCGTTTACCACATCCCAGGCATAGATCTTACCTTTGTATCGGGTCATGACGGTTTCAACGTAATCCTGAATCCGGGCAAGCAGTAATTCTCGACTCGCAGGGTTACCCTGAGGATCTTTGAACATCCACTCTGCTGCATCAATATGCCACAACAACGCATGTGCGCGTACGCCCATACCATGCTCCTCGGCGAACTGAACATATTGATCGGCTGCCTCGAACTCATAAACACCCTCGGAAGGAGACATGTACTTCGGTTTCATCTCATAGGTTGCGGTCAAGCTGTTAAAGTGCTTTGTGAGAAGTTGTCCATATGCGCCTTCCAACTGCCAGCGATACACCGCTGCACCAATGGGGAAATCATCTTGATACAGGTCCTCCAGAGACCGAATACCTTCTTCAATCTCCAGTTGCTCGGCCAGAGTAAATGATACATCATCCACATAGAACGATAACGTATCTACGCTACCTTCAGAGATGTAGGGTGTTTCGATGAACAAATTCAATTCAGTGGGATCATCGCTATACTGAAATTTTCCGGTGATCTTGTGCCATGTATTCCACTCTGCTTTGGCAATTTTCACGCTACCGATCGGGTTCCAGCTTTCAGCAGTTGTTTTTTTATATGTGGTGAGCTGTAGTGTTTGATCCGTGATGGGCTCCTGGGTAAGTCTTACATATGCCGTAATTTCGTACTCTTGGTTACGCTCAAGCAGATCCTTCATGGATAACATCGGTCCATGATAGGAACGCTCACGGTTGGCGATCAGCATACTGGACTGACCTTCGTGTGCCTCCTGCTGTGTCACTGTCAGCCTTTCGTTACCTGTACGTGGAGTCCATCCCTGAAGTGTACCGTCTTCAAAGTTTGTACTCAAATGGCCTCCTTCCACTTCCGTAACTGCCTTGGCTGCATGTGAGACATTCGAAAATGGAAGCATGGCAAGTACGAGCACAAGAACCAAGGCTGTTATATTCCATTGACCTAACCGTTTCATACAATTCCTCCTCTTGATCTGGTCTAAGTATTTCTGAACGGATTAACATCCAGATAAATAGATTAT
Source organism: Paenibacillus sp. FSL L8-0435 (assembly GCF_037965655.1). Lineage (NCBI taxonomy): Bacteria > Bacillati > Bacillota > Bacilli > Caryophanales > Paenibacillaceae > Paenibacillus > Paenibacillus sp. FSL L8-0435. Next base: position 3,660,154 of record NZ_CP150185.1, on the reverse strand, counting down.
AGCTCTTTAGATAGCGCTTACATATAACGAATTTACAATAATTATAATAAAATGTTATCAATTGGTAATTATGATTTTAGGAATCAGAAGTTCGTTAATCATGGAATATCAAAAAGCCGCTACATATTTGCAAAAATAAAAGACCGTTTCCCGATAAAATACGAGAAAACGGTCATAGTTAGAAAATATCTTTCCCGAAAAAGAGTTAAGGGAATACAACTTTAACTTTGCTTTATAATCGTCCATCATCACCCTGTTCCTCCTGGACAATTCGAGCAATGTGAATCATCAAATATAATAATTCCTCGTTCGATATGGAGATGTCCAGCATATTCTGCACGTAGGTTTTGATCATCTCCGCGCATTTGTATTCAAGCGGATGCTCCTTCACCATGTGCTGAAATATAAAATCTTTCGCCGAATTGCCCAGACGCCCTTCTTGTAAACGCTGGATGAAGAATTGCAGGTGTGTGACAAGTCTCACATAATGGATGGAATTTTTGTTCAATTGCATATCAAGGGTGTATTGTATCAGATTAAAAATATCTTTTAACATCTTAACGGATTGCATCGTGCGCTCCATATTCTGTTCATGCGTTTGGGCATTCACGAAATGAAAAGCGATATTCCCTGCTTCTTCTTCCGGCAGTTCAACCCCCAGTTCTAGATTCAGCAACTGAACGGCTTCAAGGCCAAGTTCGAATTCAACAGGGTGAAACCTCTGGATCTCCCATAACATGCGATTCTGTAGTGCTACACCTTTTTTCCATCGTTCAATGGCAAATGACAAGTGATCCATAAGCGTAAAGAAGATTTGGTCGTCAAGAGACAACTTTTCTTTTGCATTGGTAATCAGTTTATTTATGACATTCACATGTTTTTCCGGCATGTTTTCGATGGTTCGTACGTAAGCCTGCGCAGACGGATTATTTTGCAGAATGAATCGTTTTTGGATGTGTTCTTCATCCAGTCGCTCGCCAACTTTGCCTTTGAACGCCAACCCTTTTCCCATGACAATCATCTCTTGCCCCTGTTCATCTTTGGTCAGAAGCAAGCTGTTATTTAATATTTTGATTACTTTCATGCATTCATCACGATCCTTTATTCTTTCGTGACCGCCTGATCCGAATTTCCGATACATCTGCCATTTTGTTTAATGACCTCTTGATACCACGAGAAGCTTTTCTTCTTCAAACGCTTCAAGTCTTTCAGATCCTGTTCACCACGGTTTACATAGATCATGCCGTAGCGTTTCCCATAACCCTGATGGGTGCTTACCACGTCAATAACGGACCAAGGGCAATAACCAATCACATCCACACCATCCGTCAGAGCCAGTCTGATCTGTTCCAGATGTTTCTCAATAAAATCAATCCGGTACGTGTCGTTAATCGTGTAATCTGCCTCGAGTATATCTGGGGCTCCTATACCATTTTCCGTAATTAGAATCGGGAGACCATATCGTTCACATACCTTACGCAATGTTAACCTTAGGCCAATCGGATCGATGACCCAGCCATATTTTGTTTTTTCGGTATAAGGATTCTCCGCGGCTCGGTAGACTCCCTGCTCACCAAGCATAATTTGCTGATCACCCGCACGAGCTGTAACATCCGACGCATCTCCCATACTGGCGGCAATGGTTGCCGTCGAGTAGTAGTTGATTGCTACCAGATCGGGGCTGCCAGACTGGATATCTTCCATGTCACCCTGCTCAATAACCGGCTCGATGCCGCGTTCCTGTACATAACTCCAGAATAATGGATTATACCGTCCCCACACCGATAAGTCGAGAAAACCCCATCCACGAATTGTCTCCCAGTTATGTGCAGCGATTGCATCTGCTGGTCTGGAGGTTGCCTGGTACATGGAGGTCATGTTTAATGCAGGACCAATCTTGCCTTGCGGGAGCATATCATGAAATAGTCGCATCGTTCTGCCTTGAGCCACAAACATGTGATGATTTTGCTGATACAGTTCCTTACTGGAAGGCAGACGTCCGCCTTTTGGTGTACCAATAGCACCGGGATGGAGAATCATTGTATTCTGCTCATTAATGGTCAACCAATATTTCACTTTATGCCCGTAATGCTCAAACAAGATACGCCCGTACTCCACAAAGGCATCAATCGTCCCCCGGTTGTTCCATCCTCCGGTTTTCTCAAGCTCGTAGGGTAAGTCGAAATGATACATGGTCACAATGGGCTCAATACCATGGAGCAGCAATTCGTCAATTAATTGGTGATAAAAATCGAGTCCCTTTTCATTAACAGGCCCTGTGCCTGAAGGCAAGATTCGAGTCCATGCAATCGAAAAACGATATGCTTTGAGGCCCAGCTCTGCAAAAAGCTTCACGTCTTCTCTGAATCGGTGATAGTGATCGCTCGCAACCGTGAAATCGGCGGTTCCAGCCGGATGATCACACATATCGATGACGGACAGGCCTTTGCCATCTTCGTTCCAGGCTCCCTCGACTTGGTAGGCCGAGGTAGAGCCTCCCCACAGAAATTCATTGGGGAATGGTTTGGTGTGTTGATATAACATCTCAAACACTCCTTCATTTTAATGTTGATTAAGATATATGACGGACCATATTAAGCTTGTTACGAAAGGTGGATAATCGTCGCTCCAACCTCCACAGGACTCTGCTTCTCCAGCTTAATGTCCGGGAAACGATCCGAATTGGCGATAATGATCGGGGTTATGACTTCGTAGCCTTCTGCCTTGATGGCGTCGATATCAAAGCGGATCAACAAGTCCCCCCGTTTTACGCGATCCCCTACTTTAATGGAAGAGTCGAAGTGTCGCCCCTTCAGGTTTACGGTATCCACTCCAATATGAATGAGCACCTCTTCTCCATCGTAACCATTTAATTTCACCGCATGTTTGGAGTCCATGAAAGCCGTAACTTCACCTGCGATCGGAGCATACAGTTCTCCTTTGGCAGGAATGATAGCAGCGCCCTTACCCAGTAATCCCAAAGAGAAGACATCGTCTGGTACACGGTCTAGATGGACTAATTCCCCTTGCATCGGACTTGCGATCGTAAGTGGGCGTAATTCATTTTGGGTTGGTCCATTCGCATTTGTTGTTGCAACTGACTGCGTGCTTAGAGTGTTGTCTTGAAAAGACAGCCCGGAAAGTGTCTTGTCATCGTTAACGTTGGTATTGCCTTCTTCTTCATCATCCACTGGATCCTCAAAACCAATGATCCATGTCAGAGCAAAAGTAACGATAAAAGCGATCAGACAAGTCACAATGGCATGAACGATGTTCATCGGATTGCTTCCAATGAAGGCAGGTAACGCGGCAAGACCCGGAGAAACGAAGGCATAACGTACTAATCCGGTCAGACCAGCATATATCCCTGCTACACCACCACCAATCATTGCGGCAATTAAGGGTTTCTTCAGTTTCAAAGTTACTCCGTACAAGGATGGTTCCGTGATGCCCAGTACGGCGGTGAAACCGGATGAAGCAGCGAGCTGTTTCAGTTTTTTGTTTTTTGTTTTTAATGCTACAGCAAGGGTGGCCCCACCTTGAGCAATATTGGACGCGAGCATTCCCGGGCCGTTGATCATTTCATATCCATTTTTGGTTAGTTGGCTAGTTGCAATCGGTGTCATCGCCCATGCAGTGCCTGTTACGATCAGGAATGGTTGCAAAGTTCCCATTAACAAAGGAATCAGCCAACTGGCTCTGGCATTAATCGCTTCTGCACCCATGGCAACCAGATCATTCAGGTACGTTCCGAAAGGTCCAATCGCCACCAATGCAAGTGGTGCTGTAATCAATAGTACAAGCATTGGTTTCGTGAAAAATTTGATCATTGAAGGCGATACCCGATCCGCGAAACGTTCAATATAGGACATGAGCCAAACGACGATAATAATCGGCAGCACGGAGCCCGCGTAATCGGTTAGTCGAACTGGAACACCGATGAAAAACACATCTTTTCCTTCCGCCATCATGGCGCTCCATCCCGGGTGTAACAACACGCCGGCAACTGTCATCGCCAGAATGGGACTAGTTTCAAATTTAATGGAAGCTCCATAAGCCAGCAGAATAGGCATGAAATAAAAAGCCGCGTCCGCAATGGTATTAAGAATATAGTAGTTTTGGCTTTCCGTCGTTACAAGGCCTGTCAGCACAAGTACGGCTAATATCGCTTTGATCATACCCGCGCCAATGATTGCCGGAATTACCGGAGTAAATGTTGTTGAGATCACGCTGATGAATCTGGAGATCCAGCTCTGTTTTTGTTTTGGTCCGTTATTTTTGCCAGAATCCGATTTGGATTCCGCACTTCGGGTAGCAGAACCCATCTGCTGAGTGATAACTCGGTAGACCTGCTGCACCTCATTGCCCACAACGACCTGATATTGTCCACCATTGTTCACAACGGTAATGACACCTGGAAGTGCTTTGAGTTTTTCTGTCTCCGCTTTGGAGATATCGTGCAGTTCGAATCGTAGTCGGGTTGCGCAGTGCGTAAGCCGAGCGATATTATCCTTCTTCCCAACCAATTCCGTAATCTCTTGTCCCAACTTGCGATAATCCATACCAATGCCTCATTTCTGAATTTGGATATAAAAAAGACCAAAACGATATGCCTTCCCCTACTCACATAAGGAAAATGCAAATCATTTTGGTCATGCCTGCTTTACCAGTAACAGCCAAACACTGCTAATATTTAATTCGTTGTAGATGTAAACGTTTACTGGATCATAATATCACACAATAAATTTGTTAGCAATCACTTTATTCGACATTTTTCTGCATTTTGATATGAAAATGTTTCTTCATCTGTGACCCTAAGAGTATCTCTAAATAATTGATATTCAGTAAAACATTTCATTTAATTTCTAAATAAGTGTGATTTATGGTACCTTTAAAACAAATAATGATAGTTTGGCTATCATTATTTGGAGATTTCCACAAACTACATTAAAGGATGGCGAGGAGACATGCAGACTGATAACAGATCGATCGTTATTCATCAGGTATCTAATTTAGAGACACCTGAAGAACTTTGGAATCCATATGCTTATTATGAGTACATGCTGGAGAATCATCCCATCTATTTTGACGAGAAGCAGCAAGTATGGAATCTGTATCGTTATGATGATGTCAATTCCGTTCTAACAGACTGGAAACGGTTCTCCAGTGTTCGTAAACGGAGTGTATCCCCGGTTCCACCGGTAATTACCCGAGTGAACATCAATTCTGTTGATCCCCCTGTTCAACGTGATATTAGAAAGTTAGTCTCTAGTGCCTTCACCCCACGTCAGTTAAAAACCTGGGAGCCTCAAATCGCGGCTATCGTTGATGAGTTAATGCTTGAGATGAAGACGAAAGATGATGTGGACATTGTTCGAGACCTAGGGGTTCCACTTCCTGTTACTGTCATTGCCGATCTACTTGGGGTAGAGAGGCAACACCGGGCACAGATCAAAGCCTGGTCTGACATGTTATTTTTCCCCAATGCCACAGGTAATGAGCAGGAGCAGATGAATGCGAAGTATGCGGCTATGCAAGAATTTAACGAATTTTTGCTCCCCATTGTTCAGCAGAAGAGAAAGCATCCTGCCGAGGACATTATTTCCGATCTCACACTTGCCGAGCTGGATGGGGATCAACTAACCGATGAAGAGGTTGTTACCTTTAGCTTGGGCCTCCTTGCTGCTGGGAACGAAACAACGACTAACATGATAAACAGCCTGTTCTACAGTTTTATGTATGATCAACCCGGAATCTATCAGGATATTGCCGCAGATCCAGAACTGATAGAGAATACTGTTGAAGAATCGTTAAGGTATCGTTTTCCCACGACACTTGATCGTGTGGTAGTAGAGGATACAGACATCCTTGGCGTGCCTATGAAAAAAGGAGATGTTATATTAACCTGGCTGGGTGCAGCCAACAATGACCCTAGACATTTTCCCGAACCTTCCCGCTTTGATATCTACCGTCCCAACAGCAATCGTCATCTCTCGTTTGGCAAAGGACCTCACTTTTGTCTGGGCGCTCCATTAGCCAGGCTAGAGGGCCAACTGGTGCTGAGAGGGTTCACGAATCACTTTTCCAATATTACTGCAAAAATCAAATTTGAAGCGGCAAGCCAGCTCTACCCGGGTACACAGACTCTTCAAAACCTGCCAGCCATCGTAACAACCAAGCTTTTTTGAACTAATTTCATCAAATTAAAAGTGCCCTTACACACAAGCGATTGGCTGTGTGTAAGGACACTTAAATCTTGTTATGCCTTTCTTCTACCTTCAAGCTCTCTAATAATCGTTGGATATTCCTTGTCCAGCTTGTTTTTGTAAAGGAATACTACAAGAAGAATGAATACAACAATGGGGACGTATATATTCAACGCGATGATGGCCTGCTTTGCTCCTTCTCCTTGGGTTGTAGCTTGTTCGACATATCCTCCTAGCGCGAGGAACCATCCAATCATTGCTGTGCCAATGGCTGTGCCTACTTTTGAACCGAAACCGATGACACTATTCGTTAAACCAACAAGTCTTTTGTTAAATTTCCATTCGCCGTATTCAATCGTGTCTGTGACCATTGCTCCACCTACTGCCATTAGCGGAATTGTACCAAGCGTTTGGAAGATAGAACAGATCAGACCCAATGTAATGCTCTCGGGAGCGACTAACCGAACGGCTGCTCCGAGGAGTCCGATTAATATACCGCCGAGGGCTGTATTTCGCTTGCCATAACGTTTGATGAATGGTCCGGACAAGGCAAATCCGATAATAACCGGAATCAAACCAATAGCACCCATAATGCCGATCAGGCTTACATTGCCCCAAATATATTTGGCATAATAACTTCCTGCTGCCACGCCCAGAGCAAACAAAATGCTAGCGAGAGCCATTACGAAGAACATATATACCCAGTATTTATTGGCAAAGAGTAATTTCAGTCCTTCACGAATCGGCGTTTTATCCTGAAACATGCCAAGCTCATCCAATTGAACATTGTTGTACTTTTCCCTATTGGACAGGAATGAAATGAAAATCCCGATTGCTGCAACACCAGCAAAAATTGATGCGAGCAACGTCCAGTCACTTCTGCTATTGCCCATGGCTGTAACGATTGGAACAAATGCAACGGCAACAACCATACCTGCCAGATACCCGCTGCTTGAACGGATAATACCCATTAAGGAACGCTCGTAACTGTTACGCGTTGTTAACGCCATCAAACTGTTATATGGAATCGAGGTTGGAGTAAACACCAAAATGTAGAATACAAGATTCGTAATAATCGCATATATAATTTTGCCTGTAGAACTTATATCCGGCACGGAAAACATTAAGAATAATGAGATGAACATTGGAATGGTCATCCATAACAACCAGGGACGAGCTTGCCCATACTTGGTTTTGGTCCGATCCACCAGTACACCCATACCGATGTCTGCAAACGCATCCAAAACTTTGGTAAGCAGCATTACCGTACCGACTACAGCGGCAGACACGCCAACGACATCCGTATAATAATACGTGATCAAACCCAACAATCCACTTGAAATGTTTAACCCGAACTGTCCCATTGAATCGCCAATTAACTTTTTCGTTGGTATTTCCCGGGGTGGCTGAGCCGGCGTATTATCTACTTTAATATGCTGCTCGTTCACTGCAACTCCCATAACACTCGCCTCCGTTACTCTTCATGTTGAATTTCTCTTCCTCTTCTATACTTTCATTTTATGTCCTGGCATATATAACAGATATAGCGCATTGTTAAGATCAAATAACGCAATCCAAACAGAAGGTATTCCTGCTGTTTGAACGACAAAAAAACTGACTCAGGTATACTGAATCAGTTTTTGGTCCATCTGTTTTATGCACGATTCTTATGAATAAAATGAACCGAAATAGATCAGGAATCGGCTTTAAAATCGCTAGAACCATGTTCGAAAGACTTGCTGTTACTCCTTAAAGTGTCAATCCACCGTCTGCTACAAGGATAGAGCCTGTCATATAACTGGAGCCGTCCGATGCCAGGAATGCTACGAGTTCAGCCAGCTCCTCTGGCTCCGCAAAACGCCCAATTCTCATATTTGGGAATTCTTCGGGCATATAATCGCTTTCTTGTAACATTTGCGGAACAGCTGCGGTCAGCGAAGTGGCTACACCCCCAGGGCAGATAGCATTTACCCGAATGCCCTTTCTGACGTACTCAATCGCTGCTGCTTTTGTCAATCCGGCAACACCGTGTTTACTCGCTGTATAAGCGGCCAGACTGTGCTCAGCTCGAAGCGCCGTGGTTGATGCTGTATTTATCACATGACCGTAACCTTGTTGAACCATCACGTTGAGAGCGTGCTTCATCCCCAGGAAGATCCCCTTCAAGTTGACGTCAATGATACGGGAGAAATCGTTCAGGGATGTTTCATGGAAAGGCTGGAACTTCTGAATGATTCCTGCATTGTTGAACGCGACATCGATTTTACCAAATGTTTCAATTGCTTTTTGAATATAGTTTTCTACATCCTCTTCCTTGGATACATCAGCTTGAACAAAGATGCCCTCGCCATCCTGCTCCTTCACAAGCGCAAGTGTCTCTTCCCCTGTTGTTACATTGTAATCCACCAGAACGAGCTTGGCTCCTCTCGATGCCATCAACACTGCACTAGCTCGGCCAATACCGCTACCAGCGCCTGTGATGGTAATCACTTTGCCTGCAAACGAATCGGAGTTGGTATTCACAGCTTTGCTCGCTTTAGGAGCCTCTGCAGATTCGAAGGTTACGTTAGCAAGATCCGCTTTCAGTGCGGACAAAATGTCTTCTGGCAGATCGACCTGTGGAACGGCTGCGAGTTGATCCAGCGTAAAATGGGAAGCCATTTTGAATGATGGCTCGTTAATGAATTCAGGTAGATGTTTGGTAAGCAATGTTGTTGCTTCATCATTATTCAATAGTTCCGAAATTTTAATGTTTTCATTGTAAGTTGTCATAGTTGTTTCCTCCAAATTTCATTTTGATAGTTTTACTATTATATTGATATAAATACTATCATTTTGTGTCTTTTTTTGCAATTCGTCATTTTAATAGATTAGGAACGAGCCCGAAAATGGCTAAAGGACTTATTCTGTTTATGCTGTGTTTCCTCCAGTGTTATGTCACCGAAATAGTCTTTAGCCCATCGTTAAGCTGCTTCTGCTCTTCCTCGGTTAACAGGTTCCACGCCTGGAACGGGCGCAGGAAAAATATCACTCATCTCCTCCAGAATACAAGGATAACCAAGAATCATTGCATTAGGCCGAGTGGAACCCATCGTCCCCAAAGCTGCAGCAAGATGGCCCCCTGCGGAGAAGCCGCATACCGCTACTTTTTGAGGATCCAGTCCGCACTGTTGGCCCGCTTGAGTGTCAACGCTTCCTCCGTATCATTCAATGGTTTTGGAAATACAGCATGCTGATTGAGTGAATTTCACAGGATAAAGACTTGATAACCTTCAGCCAAAAATGCCGTAGCAAACGGGTTCAGCTTCTCGATCAGAACAAGCTCTATATCCTCCACCTGGAAGCACAAGTACCGCTGGCCGCTTTTTGGTATTTGCCAGCTCGGGTGAAGAATCCAACAGGTAGAGTGGATTGACATGGCCAAAAGGATACTTCTATTGTAGATTTCAAGTGAGACGATCGACTATAACGCGATACAAAGATCGTGTAGCGTAATTCAAGCCCATTGCTAGTCAAAGACAAAGAAAAAACCGCGAAATCGCGGTTAAGTAGGGCTATCCTCTCGTATTATGATTATTGGCCTTCCGTGTGATATCAAATGCATCCGGGTCAGCGAACTGATTCTCATCCCGGTTGACTGAGGAACAAAGAGCATGTCGCCCTTACGGATGTGCTTGCCACCGAATTCGACATCCTCGGTAGCCCAGCGAATATTACTCACCTCAGCAGGCCATCGGTTTGAGATGATTTGCATTTAAAGAAACGTCATCGTGTTTCGTTTTCGTCGTATCTACGAGCAATGATTTATTCTATACGATTTGAATGGTCTCCAGCTTGAGATCGAGCTGGTCAAGTTCTTCCTCTGGCGTACTGAACGAAGGATAGGTGGATAGATCACGCAAGCTTGCTTCCCCCATCGGGCCAATTGTCCCCGGGTCCAGCGAAGCCAGCACCGGTGAAAGCTCGTGCAGCATACTCCGGCTATGCTCGTTACGAAGCAGTACATTCAGAGGTGTACGGGTGCTTAACGTTTGTTTGTATGGCACGGATGGTACATAAATAAAATCATACGTGCCACTCACCACTTCGATGATCACTTCATCTTCAACCTGAACGACAATCAGGCCTGTATCCGAAAGTGTAATTCCGTTCATCATCACCTGATCAACCACGGCGCGTGGCAGCTTGATCGTTGCTGTTGCATTAAATGGAACAGAGAAGCTTAAATACAGCTTACCTGCTTCATCAAACCTCCATTCACTGCAATAAGTTCCTGCAGCGGTGTCAATGCGACCTTTAGTCCACTGGATTCTGAAATCAGGCATCGGTGCCAGCAGTGCATGGCGGAAGCCAGGTCGATCCTCTACTGGATTGATCCCCGCCATATGACGATACATCCATTCAACAACGGCACCATAGGCATAGTGATTAAGCGAGTTCATACCATTTTCACTGATTGTACCATCTGGCAAAATGGAGTTCCAACGCTCCCAGATTGTTGTTGCTCCCATATTGACCGCATACAGCCAGCTTGGGTAATCATCATTGAGCAGAAGCGTATAGGCGATATCATTGCTTCCATATGCTGATAGAACCCGGTTCAAATACGGCGTACCTACAAAGCCAGTTCTCAAGTGGTTCTGATCCTTGCGTACACGCAAGCGAATAGCTTCTGCAATCCGTGCTTTATGTTGCTCAGGAACGAGATCCATATACAACGCTATAGCGTATGCGGTCTGTGTATCTACTGCCAGACGTCCATTCGCAGTAAAGTATTCCTTCACAATTGCAGCTCTAACCTCTTGCGCCAACTGGTCATAGGATGCGGCAAGATCATGATGTCCAAGTACTTTGGCAGCCTTGGCTACGATATCTGAAGAATAGGCATAGTAGGCTGAGGCAATAAAGTAATTATCTGTTCCCCCCATTGGAGAGTTCGGATCATCCCCATCTAGCGCAAGCCAGTCACCAAAGTGAAAACCTATCGCCCATAAACGTGTACTACCGGATTCGTCATCCGAACGCTTGATGTAATCTACCCATGTCTTCATGCTGTCAAACTGCTGCTCCAGAATGGATGGGTCCCCGGAATGCAGATACGTGTTCCACGGAATAATGGTTGCCGCATCTCCCCAGGCGCTGGACCCTCCGCCCTGCACACGTCCAACCGGAATGACCATCGGAACCATACCGTTCCGATCCTCTTGTTCCATCCACAGATCATATCCATACTTGTTAAAAAAGGCATACGTATCCATATTGTAATTTGCTGTACCGGAGAATACCTGTGCATCCCCTGTCCAGCCCATGCGCTCATCGCGCTGTGGACAATCGGTAGGGGTATCTAGGAAGTTTCCCTTTTGCCCCCAGAGTGCATTTTCGAACAAACGATTCACGCCAGCATGACTGGTTTCTAAATACCCGGTACGTTCCATATCCGAGTAAACCACACAGCCTGTGAAGTCATTCAGATCCAGTTCGCCTGCCCAGCCTTCAACCTTAACATATCGGAAACCGTAAAATGTGAAATACGGACGCACAATAGCTTCTTCACCGTTTGCTGTATAGATGTACTCCGCCTTAGCCGAGCGAAGGTTCTCCCGGTAGAAATTGCCTTTCTGCAACACTTCGCCATATTGCAAATGGATGACCGTTCCGCTTGGTGCCGTAGTACGGAATTGCAGCCAGCCTACCATATTCTGGCCCATATCAATGACCGTTTCTCCCGCAGGCGTGGTCAAAATTTCGATCGGCTTCAAGGTTTCCTTGATCACGACCGGAAGACTTTTTCTTGCTTGTAAAAGCTCATACCCCATTTCACTTTCCCGAACTGGATAAATCTCAGTCACGTCCAGCGTGGCATCATAGATTTCTCCGTCATAGATGTTACCATCCACAACATTCGAGCGGGTGGCATGCCAGGACAGATCTGAAGGGACAACAACTTCTGTTCCATCCGTATACGTAATCACCAGCTCGGACAGCAATGCAAAATGATCACCATACAAATTGGCAGTGGTATCTCCTTCAAAACCAAACCGTCCCTTATACCAGCCATTCCCCAAACGGACATCTATCGCGTTGGACCCTTCTTGCAGCAGGTCGGTAATATCGTAAGTTTGATACTGAAGCCATTTGTGATAGGCATTATAATGAGGGGCCAAGTACTCATCCCCAGCCTTGACTCCGTTTAGTTCCAATTCGTATACTCCCAAACCACAGATGTACGCCCGTGCTTTGGCGATGGGACCTTTGACTTCGAACGTTTTCTGGAGGACTGGATGAATCGTCGGTTCCAGTTCAGGTGTAATCCACTTTGCTGTCCATGGTTCATCCTGCTTAGCCGTTTCAAACCAGGCCGTTTCACTGGTCGCCTTTTCCCCAAGCTCATTCCATAATCGAACTCTCCAGAAGTAACGCGTCCGTGCAGCCAGTTCCAGATCCGGAGAATACGCGAGCGAATCAATATCCTCTGTTATTCCACTATCAAATACAAGTTCTGTAAAAGATTCATCCAGTGCAATTTCTACCTGTGCGGCGATCTGCGTTGTCGCTGTCGTATCCGTAACGGTATAAGAAAAGGTTGGCTTGGTTACCGCAAAACCGAGCGGATTAGTGATGTGATTTGTTTTCATATGAGTAATGTTCATCGATGAAACCTCCCCTTGTCGATTACCTTTCGGAACGTTTAACCATCCTGCTTTAAGGCCGAGTCTGCGCCAATTGGTACCATTCATTCACTTCTTCCGTGATTTTTCTTCCGCCTGAATCCATCCATTTTTTCACGAACTCATCAAAAATGGTGAGTGGCTCCTCTCCATAAATAATGGAGTTGAAGGTGTCCAGTTCCATTTTTTGCAAATAAGTGTTTCGAGCTTGCATTGTTTTTGTCGGGGGCCCCTGAAACAGATTGACTCGATCAATCTGCCGCTGCCTGGTCTCTACAACATTTGCCTTCATAATGGGATACTGCTTCTCATCCTTAGGGTCAATTCCCATACTGAACAAAATGGCGCGATCATGAGAGCTGAGCCCTTCTCGCTTGCCCATTTTCAGAAGAGCTGCTCTGAATCGGGAAGGGTAACTCGCATATTGTCCCATGAGGGTATATTTGAACGTTATCACTTTCCCCCCGGGAATATCGCGGCTGTCACTATCCACCGAACCATCCGGGTTCAGTACATAATCATATCCATTCTGATAGGCACTCAGATACAACGGATTATTCGTCACCGTAGCCTCATACAGATAGTTCTGATACTTAAAAAAAGCCTGCAAGGCTTCTTCAGAAATGTTTGCGCTGATCATTAAAGCCCCGCTGTAAGAGTTTCCTTTGAATCTCGCTGTGGTTCCGTCCATTCCTGCAGGAATCGGATAAGGCACAAACTCAGCCTTCGGATCCTTTTCATTAAGTTGTTGCAGCGGATAATCTCCAAACCAGCGTGGACCAGCTACCATGCCAACTTTGCCATCAAAGATATTTTTATTGACCTGATTGAAGTCCTGCAGAGCTATGTTATTGCTCACATATCCTTTTTTCTTCCAGTCTTGCAGTTTTGCCAGTGCGGTTTTGATCTGAGGCTGGATACTTCCGTACACGAGATTGCCCTGTACATTCTTGCTCCATATACTTGGAATCGCTCCATACGCACCAAATACCCAGGATATGTCTCCGATAGGCGAGGCCAGATACTGGTCCTTGATTGCAAAATCAATACCGTAGGTATTCTGTACGCCATCACCGTCTGGATCATCATAGGTAAAGGCCTTCATTACACTTTCCAGTTCGTCAAGATTGCTTGGTGCCTTCAGGTTCAGATAATCTAGCCAATCCTTGCGAATCCAAAGTACGGACTGCGAGGCTTGCTCCGTAATGATCGGAATCGCCATCCGTTTCCCGTCAATCTCAAAAGGCTTCCATGCTTCTGGCACTTCAGCCATAGCCGCTTTCCAAGTGGATGATGCATATCGATCAAAGGCTTGTCCAGCGTCCAACAGTTTGCCTGAGATCATAAATCCATTGACTGTGTCCATGACATTGGATGAGAACACGTCAGGTAACGTATTGTCAGCAGAGAGCATTAATCGAAGCTTCATATCATAGTCATCGACAGGAGCACTCCATTGGGTCCGAATATCCACGCCAAGCGTTTCTCTGGCCCAACGGATATGTACATTATCGGTAGCAGTTTCGCCATTTTTGTAGATGGTGGTTGGATCATTCATTTTGACTGTTGTTACGATCACACCTGTTTTTACAGGCATAGGCTCTTGTGCTTTACCACTGCATGCGGCGGTAAACAGAATCAAACAAGCAACAGAAAGAAACAGGTATATTTTGCTACTCATGTGCGAAATGCACTCCTTCATCTAATTCATCTTCATCATATCGTGCCAGTTATACAGTCGAAATAACGCTTTTTCAACATTAGATAATTCATTCTTAACCTTCATCTATATTACATTCCAAATCACTTGTATTTCATCCAATGCCAGCCTACAATAAGGTGAATTTACATCGTTGGCAGGAGGCGTTAAGGGTTGAAAAAGAAATACAGGACCTTTATGAACATAGTGGCCATCACGCTGATTATGCTTGTCGCCGTCCTGGTCATGTATACCTTCTCGGTTCAATCCAGTCTGGATACCGTTCAAAAGGATATTGAAACCAACAATCTCAATCGAGTGCAGTTTGTCGTTAACTCACTCGATCAGAGCATAAATCGGCTGAATATGTTATCCATCTCCATGGAAACGGACAATTCTATTGCACTGCTGCGATCCATTGACGTGATGAGTTCCTTTGAGCAGGTACAGTTGATTCAAAATGTTGCTGTGAGAGTCAATTTGCAAAGTTTGTCCGAGGGATGGAATAACAAAATATCGGTCTACTCGGTTCTGTTGAATCAATGGATCATTTCTTCGGAGTTAGATATGAAGACTCCCTCTGTAGATTCACTGAAATCAGGCTGGAACTATGATGCAGCTACAGCTAAATATTATAAATACAAGGTCAGTCCACAGATCATTATTCGGTTGGAGTTCCCGCGCAGCAATCTGGAGGATATAGTTGAGAACTCACATCAGAGCGAGAATGAGACGTTATTCTATAAACCGGACGAGCAATTGATTACTCGCAAAGAGGCTAATTCCATTACCCCTCTCATCATGAAGGAGCTAACCGGTCATCTACAACCATCCTCCGGTACAGAAACCGTTTCGGTTAACGGAGCCCAGTACATTGTCAATTATGTGTACTCTCATCAGCTCGGTTGGTATTTAATTGATTTTATGCCTCTTGATAAAGCGTTACAGCCTATACGAATGACCCAATTCTGGTTTTACTCTGCCTGTGTCATGCTGTTTATGGCGGGGGTCACGATTATTGTTGTTCTTTTCCGCAAGGTACAGATCCCCATACTTGCTCTGTTAAAAGGTGTTCGTCTTTTGAAGCATGGCGACTTCTCTTATCGTATTCAGCGGCAGAGCGGTAATGAATTTGATTACTTATATGGTCAATTCAACGACATGGCCGGACAGATTGAGGATTTGATTGAAAAGGTATACAAGGAAAAAATCGTAGCTCGTGAAGCGGTGCTGAAACAGCTACAAGCCCAGATTAATCCTCACTTTTTATATAATTGTCTCTTTTTCATTAATAATATGACAAGATTGGGCAATGAGGAAGCGGTTACTGCCATGACCCAGAACTTGGCTGAATATTTCAGGTACACCACACGCCTTGACGAGCCGATGACCTGTTTGGAAAAAGAGTTGGGTATCGTTCGCAATTACCTTGAGATACAGAGCTTACGCATGGACCGTCTCTCTTATCAGATTGAGCTACCGGACGAGCTAAGATCTGTCCCGATTCCCAAACTACTCATTCAGCCTTTGGTGGAAAACAGCATCATCCATGGCATAGAAGCCAAGTGGGATTCCGGTTCCATTCATATCACCGTTGAGCGCACGGAACACGGGCTCTGTATTGTGGTTGACGACGACGGGAAAGGCATGACGGAGGAAGAAATTAATGCACTTAAGGCCAGAATATCCGAGCCGCCTGTGGACACGATGGGATGTGCACTCTGGAATATTGCGGAGCGTCTGCGCATTCAGGACGCTACCCATTCGGGTATCCAGTTTGAACAGAGTCCCCTTGGAGGCATGCGTGTCCGATTAAACTGGTCGCTCGCCAATTGGCAGAATGAATCCTTACGTTGACAGAAAAGAGTCTAGTTTGATAGCATAGTTTGAGTTCATTCCAACAAGGAGGTTTTTACAATAGAACCCCGTCAAAGGCTTCAACAAGAGCGCAGTGACCTCAAAACAAGAAGACGAGCAGCTATAATTGAAGCAGCTAAAATTGCTTTTTTGAATAAAGGCTTCGAGCAAGCGACCATGCAGGATATTGCGGACGAGGCAATACTGGGGGTGGCAACAATCTTCCGCTACTTTCCGCGGAAAGAGCAGCTTATTGTTGCCGTAGCATCAGATATTGTTCAGTCCGAGGTTCTGGTATTCTCCGATATTATCAGAGGTGAAGGCACCTGCTACGACAAGCTTGGCCGCCTTTTCGACTCGCTAGTTTTTTTCCAGCAGGTAGAAAGCCAGCAAAGCTCCAAATTAATAGAAGCGTTTGAGTGTTACGTCGCAATGTCCAAGTCCCCGTTGGAGGATATCGAGATGTATCATTCTAACTATCAACAGATTATTATGCTTTGTGCAGAGCTGGCTGAGCTTGGTCAAAAGGATGGATCTGTTCGTAACGATGCCAATGTGGTTGAAACGATTAACACGATGATTAATGTCTTTGGCAACTTCTCCAAAAAAACAGCGATGCTCAATGGCATTGAAGCCTTCCAAACAAAAGTGGACGAAGCCGAGCAATTTAATATCCTCAAGAACATATTTTTGGATCATCTCAAGTCCTGAATAGCGGTTCCGATTTTAAGATATAACTGATAGCTGTGCTATGAGGACCGCTGTGAGATCAGATGGAGCAGCCCTCTCGATGATGTGTACATCCTGAATACATCTTATAACATCCTTAGATGGAAAACGCCTATAAGTCATGACTTATAGGCGTTTTTGAGCGTTTTATAGTTGAAGCAGAAGTTTGATTTTACTGACGAACAGCCGCATTTAATCCAGCAAGCAACTGGGAAAGAGTTTCCTCCGTGAAAGCCCCTCCCGTAAACGGAATCAACGAACGAAGCGGCATGTATTTCATGGTTGCCTGAATCATTTCGGAGGATATCGCATCGGATTGTGCCTCTTCCGTTCCCTCTGGAACCAGTCCCTGTAATTGACTCATGACAGCCATCGTTTTTGGATTGGCGAGCAGCTCACCCAGCGTTGTATTACGGTCAAAGGTAGGTACTGGCCCGGTTGTTGTGGACTCCACGTTGACCGTCTGTTGCAGGAGAATGGAACGAGAGGATGAGCCAATCAAAATATCATAGGAACCGCTCTCTACATGCCAGTCCTTCAAATCAACATTATAATAGGCAAAGCTGCGTTTATCCAGTGTGAAGGAAACGCTGCCCTCAGCGTCCGGCTCCAGTCCGATTTTGGCAAATCCCTTCAATTCCTTGTCCGGACGACTTACTACGGTTTGCTGATCCCGCACATACAATTGCACAACCTCTTGACCGTAACGAGTGCCTGTGTTTCGAATCGTAACAGTTACCGTAACCCGATCCGTATCCTTGAACTGTGTATCGTTCAGATTCAGACCGGTATATTCAAACTGTGTATAGCTCAATCCGTAACCAAACGGGAACAACGGTTCAATACCCTTACGATCATAGTAACGATAACCAACATATATGCCTTCACGGTATTCCACACGATCTCCGTCCCCGGGGAAAAACAGAGCCGAAGGGTTATGATGCACCGATTGCGGGAACGTTTCCGCCAGCTTACCGCTTGGGTTGGTTTCTCCGAACAACAGATCCGCCATGGCTCCTCCAGTTGCCTGACCGCCCAGATACGCCTCCAGTACTGCCTTCACATCATCAAGCCATGGCATCACAATTGGTGATCCATTGCTTAATACGACAACAAGGTTAGGCTGCTCTGAGGCAACGGCTTTGATTAGCGCCGATTGGTTAGCGGGGATGTCCATGTGAGACCGGTCATATCCTTCCGATTCATAGCGGTCAGGCAGACCAATGAACAGCACAGCGACTTCCGCTGCCTTGGCCGCCTCGACGGCTTCCTCCATCAATAGCGGGTCACTTTCATCTGAAGCAAGCTTGTAGCCCTCAGCATAAGTCACCGATGCATCCGCTTCAGCAAGTAAAACTATCTGTTCATAAGGGTTATCCAGTTGAGTAGGATGGATATGCGAACTGCCGCCGCCCTGATATCTGACCTTCTGAGCTAGCTCTCCGATAACGGCAATGCGGCTATTCTTGCTCAGCGGAAGAATATCGTCCTCGTTTTTCAACAAAACCATTGTTTCTCCTGCTACCTCTCTGGCAATCTGATGATGCTGCTCAGAATCAAAGGTTGCTTCTGGACGTTTATGCTCTGCCGTCTTGAAAATAACAGCTAACAACCTCTCCACGGATTGATCAAGCTTTTCTTCGGATAACTCGCCGCCATTCACCGCCTCCACAATTTTACGTGGTCCTTCTCCGTTGGAAGAAGGCATTTCCAGTCCAAGTCCCGCGGCGATGCTGGCTGCGATCTCATTCACTGCGGACCAGTCTGTCACAACAAAGCCCTCATGTCCCCATTCTTCCTTCAGAATGGTATTCAGCAAATATTCATTCTCCGACGCATACGTTCCATTCACTCTATTGTAAGAAGACATTACTGTCCATGGCTGCGCTTGCTTGACCGCCTTCTCAAACCCGGTAAGATAGATTTCTCTTAACGTCCGCTCGTCGACCACCGCATCGGTAGTCATTCGGCGATGCTCCTGATTGTTCACTGCAAAATGCTTAAGTGAGGTTCCCACACCCTGGCTTTGCACACCTGAAATATGAGATGCTGCCAGTTCACCCGTCAGGTAAGGGTCCTCTGAGAAATATTCGAAGTTGCGCCCGCATAACGGGGAACGCTTGATGTTCGCCCCTGGGCCGAGCAGAATGGCGACATCCTCCGCTTGCGCCTCTTTACCAATTGTTTCTCCGACAAGTTGAACGAGATCCCGGTTCCAGGAGCTGGCCAACCCAACCGCCGATGGAAAACAAGTGGAGGGAACACTTCCATTCAGTCCCAAATGGTCGGCATCACCTGCTTGCTTGCGTAATCCATGAGGACCATCAGTCATCATAATGGATGGAATATCCAAACGTTCTATAGCATGCGTTGTCCAAAAGCTGCTACCTGAGCATAGTGTTGCCTTTTCGTTTAAAGTTAACTGTTTCACGATTTGCTTGATATCACGATTCATCATCCAGACACTCCTTCATCTATCGGCAGGTATCCTTGACATGCAAAACGGTTATGTAAGGTCCCGCATAATATTGTTTTAGTTCTCTTTTTAATAATACTGTCTCGTTGAATGACATGAAATAGCGCTTTCTTAATGTGATATAACGCAATCTGAATACAAAGAAAGCTTTCATGCCTCGCAAGCCATTTGCAGCGGTAATCCGCATAGGTATTTCTGAACATCTGTATCGTTTTCTTAAGATTTGAGGTGAGCCAAGGCGGCATCCATTGAAATGATAGTTCGGCCATCATACAATACAATAAGTGTTGTAACAGCTTGTCTATAGAGGGGGAATTAGCTTGTACGGTTTATTAATAGTGGATGACGAGAAATCGGTTGTTGATAGTCTCGCGCTGACAATTCCCTGGGAAGATTATGGCATCCAGGAAGTGCATAGAGCTTACTCGGCTGCGGAGGCTCTCGATATCGCTTCCAAATACGCTGTTGATATCATGATTACCGATATTCGTATGCCCGAGATGGATGGTTTGGAGCTTATTTTGGAGATTCGGCGATTCTCCAGTAAAATTAGATGTATTATTTTGTCTGGTCACGATGAGTTTGAATATGCCCAAAAAGCAATTCAGTATCAGGCTGCTAATTATCTGCTGAAGCCGATAAATACCGATGAGCTCATCCAAGCTGTAACAAAGGCTATCGCCAATATTGAGCACGAATGGGAACGCATCAGTTCATTTCAGCAAATTCAGCATGCTCTTCACGCCAATATGCCCTTGTTGCGCAATCAGCTGCTCAAGGAACTTCTTCAGAACAAAGCCATGAGCCATCAGATTTTGGCCGGGCGTCTCAGCATGCTGGAGATTCCCTTTGCGTCCTCTGACCCCTTTATTATGATGGTCATTCGGATGGAGGAAGAATTTTCCGGTTATGATCTTCGGTCATTATCCTTGCTCGAATATGCTGTAACCAATATAGCCGAAGAAGTGTTTCAGCATCCGTTCAAGCTGTGGCATTGCATTACAGAGCAGGGATATCTGGTATTTCTGATCAAAAACAGTGATCTACATGCACTCGATTCAGTCGACTCCCACGCGGTCAGACTGCAAAACAATGTGCAAAAATTTTTAAAGGGAGCCATCTCCATTTGTCTGAGTAAAGAGCAATTCTTCCCTGACCACCTCTCCGATCTATATTTAGCCTCCGTGTCAGCCATCAATCGGAATGTGGGCAGCAACAAAAGCTATTTTATTACGCTGGACAAAAAGGATGCGGATTCCCATGAACAGCAAAACCTCATTAATTTGTATGAGCCACCCTTGCTCCCTAACTTGCTGGAATCAGGTAATTGGGATGAGGCCATAAGCAAAATTTCCAGAATTCTTTTCTTGAACGAAGTTGGCAAAGAACTGTCCCACGATCAATTGTTTACAGTACTACTCTACCTGTCTTCCACATTCTCGATTTCACTAAAATCGCAGGACACGACGGTTGAGGAAATGCTTGGGGAGGAGTTCGAATTTTTGCTTCGGAAAAAAAGCCAGTTATCCGGCCAACGCATATATAGCTGGGCAGAGAAAATGATTAATCAGCGACGCAAGCAGGCCTCCAATCAGCTGATGAATGCGCACGAACAAATTACGTCTAAAGTGAGAACATACATTCAGGAGCATTTGGCAGAAGGTATCTCCCTTCAGGTCATTGCCGATTATATCGGCCTGCACCCCGTTTACCTGTCCAAGGTGTACAAAACGGTCACTGGAGAAACGATTGGTGATTATTTGTACAGCTTACGTATGAACAGAGCATCTTACCTGTTATTGAACTCAGACCTCAAAATTGCAGATGTCAGCAAGGCGCTTGGCTTTTTGGCTCCGCCGCATTTTATAAAAATATTCAAAAAGCATTATGGTTGCACACCACAGGACTTTCGCACTCGTTAACGAAATGAATGGAAAAAAAAGGTCTTGGCCTATCGCTCATTTTAAAAGGAGAATGCACCGGGATTGCTCCCAGTGCATTTTTGCAGTTCGTATAAATCTATTATGGCTTCACCGTAGTTTTGTCCAATTTTCCCAAAACATGAAAGAAACTCACTACTCCACATGGCCAAGGATAAACGGTCGCAGCTTGAGCTTGTCTTTATTTTGAATATCCGCCTGACAAGACCATGACCAAATTAGCAGCCTTTTATAGGCTTTCACCCATTCCCCTGCTCAACTGCCTACATACAATACATTAGACTAATGAACAGGAGTGATGTGATATGACATTTTTACCTCCTTTTGGACCTGGTGGAGGATTTGGCGGACCTGGGGGTCCCGGAGGACCAGGAGGACCCGGCGGATTTCCTGGTCCGCCATCGTTCCCCGGGGGTGGAGGCGGCGGACCACAAGGCGTGCAGGCACCTACCGGACCGCCACCATCATTCATTCCACAGCAACCCGCTTCGTTATATGCGGTAGATCCAAGAGCCATATCCGGCTGTTTGTTTCGCTACACATATATTTGGCCGGATCGTGGTCCCGGCTTCTGGATGTACCCGGTATTTGTCGGTAGAAATTCGGTGGCTGGCTTCCGCTGGAATGGCTTCTTCTGGCTATACACCGGCATTGATCTGCAGCGAATCAGCTCGTTTAGCTGTTTCTAGAAGTAAATCCCCCTGTATGCGGATTAATCCACATACAGGGGGATTTAGATTTATGGAATATTCACCTTGTCTAAAGCAACTTAATCAGCTTTTCTAGCTCATCAACCAAACTTTTTGCAAGTTCAAAATTAGTATCTTTTAAAGCCAATTCAATTTTCATTTCAACAGACTTTTTCTTTTGTTCATTTTCTAGATAGTTTTCATCAAAATGACTCGCATAAATCATCTGTCTGAATTCTTCTATACTCATTTTACTAATCGTTCTGTCCTCAATAATTAAAACATAATCCATACCATTTACAACCGAATAAAAATCATGAGAAATCATGATAATCGCACCTTTGTAGTCTTCAATGGCTTTCTCCAATGCGATTTGTGTATAGATATCCAAATGGCTTGTTGGTTCATCCAGGAGCAATACGTTGGCTTGACTGGCAGAAACTTTAGCCAATTGAAGCATGTTTTTTTCACCGCCAGACAATGATTCAATCTTTTGATCAAGGATTTCTCCATCAAAGCCATAGTTTGGAAGATACGATCTAATTTCATCATACGTTTGAAACCCGGAATCTATGAATTCATTTAGGATGGTATTCGAATCCTTTAACATTTCGCCTTGAACCTGAGATAAATAGGCCACTTTAACATCGGTATCTATTTCAATGGAATCCTGATTATTTTTAAAGATTTCTCGGAGTAAAGTCGTTTTCCCGGTACCGTTAGGACCGATCAGGGCTACTTTATCTATCGATTTGATCTCAAAGTTCACATTTTCCAAAAGCAACTCGTCAAAGGAAACGCTATAGTTATTGACGTTAACTACAACGGTGTCTTCCATTTCCTTATCGATCCCAAAACGGATATTTGGCTGTTTGATATCGACAAAGGGTTCTTTTATTCGACGTGCTTCCAATCTCTCTTGAAACTTGACTCTGGCTTTTAACGCTCTGCCTCTCGAGGCTTCCGAATTATATGTGGCGATCTCTCTAAGATTGTCGATGATGTGATCGTATCTCTCAATTTCTTCAGCTTCTGCAACCGCGATTTCTTGCAGTTCGATCTTAGACTGAAGCAGTGAGAAGTTATAATCGATATATCGCCCGTCAAACTCCTGGAGCTCTGTGTTTTCTAGGTGTATGATTTTGTTGAAACAATGATTCAACAGATACCGGTTGTGTGTAACGACCAGCAGCATTCCCTTGTGGGAGTTAATCAATTTTTTAAGCGCGTTCAGGTTTTCAAAGTCTAGAAATACATCGGGTTCGTCCATAATCATGAAGTCTGGACGATTCAGCATTTCCTTCATCACTTGAATAAGTTTGAATTCCCCGCCACTTATGGCGGATATACTAAGATCTTTGAGCTTCATGAGGTTGGCAAGGTTTAACTGTTTATTGATGTTTTTTTCGAAATTGTCCCCATCCATCGCTTCGAAGGCATCCAAAGCCAATTGAAGCTTTTCCATCAGGGAATCCATATCCGATGTGGTGGCCATCTCCGCATAAATCGCTGTAATTTCATCTTGTATCTTGATGAATTCTTCTGCGATATATTCAAAAACGGTCATTTCTTTTGTTTTGTCTACTTGCAAAAACTGACTCACATACCCGATTCTGCAATCAGGGTCTATCTCTAACCTGCCCTCGAACAAATATCGTTCCGGATCCATCAGGATATCGATCAGTGTACTCTTTCCACTTCCGCTTGTTCCGATAAAAGCACAATGTTGTGCCTCTTCAAACGTAAATGAAATGTTTTTATATAGTTCCTTTTGTGGAAATGAGAAGGATAAGTTTTCAACTTTTATCATAGTGTTACCTTTCTTTACAACTAAATTGGTGGCTAGTATTGAATATATTGTCGAACACAGACTTTTAGAGTAACACTGTTTACCACCAAGTACAATCGATTTTTAGCCCTTACCCTCACTTCGAAATTTGAGTACGCTCTTTCCTAGTGATTAGAGGGATGGATTTTATGAATAAGTAATATTCCATCATACTGATCGCGAGGTATCATCTTTTCATCTAAAACTCCCCATGCTTTGGCAATTCGAGGTGTGTACATCCATTCCGTTGTTGGACTTAACTCCTTGTCCTTCATGTTGATGAACCGGGCTGGACCCATTTCAATTCCTGCAATATCTTCAAGACTTCCTTTTTTGTGAGGCAGGACTTGCTCTTCCTCTCCATTGTTTTTATATGCGCTTCCCTCATATGCATACAAACCTATAACATAACCAGCTTGCTTGAGTGAGTATGGAAGCATCTCACCCATGGTTGGATATGGATTATTATCATAATCGTATCCGTTATGCTCTGTGATCATTGTGGAATTATTCTTACGTATATGATAATTGTGTCCCCATAAAATAATTTTCTCCTCAGGATAGACTGTTTCTGCAAGCCATTCTACATTATCAGCCATCACGCGATCTCGTTCATAACTTCCCAATTTCAAATGCTTCTCAGGGTCTACTCCTGCTAGCAGATTTACAATATGAGGATGGTAGTTATCCAACATGTCTAACCTATTTTGTAAGACGCGATCTACCAGAGATATCAGATTGAGTTGCTCTTTCTGATTCCTGCTTAATTCAGCTTTGTTGTCTCTTACAAACTTTTGGAGAGTAATATATTTTTCTTTTATTTTCTTCTTTTGAATATTAAAATCGTCTACTTTGTTAACCATGTTAAGCTTTAAATACCAGCGTTCCGTTTGCGCAAATGCTGTTGCTTTATTCTTGTCGACCTTAGCAAACCACGCCTCAACGAATTGAATAAAAGACTCCGACGTGCCTTGTGAATCAAATCCAGTTAATATAAGAGGATGATCCGTGTAGCTTTGTTGTGCAATGTATTCAAATAAAGGTAAGTTCTCTTCAACCTGCCACACGCCATAGACGGAGCTCTTCATCAATTCCTCTGGCGTTGTATTATGTATTTGAGCATATGCAGTAGTAGTATCGGCTAGATTGGATTCAAATGCAATGACATCATATCCTAGTTCTTCATGCAAAAATTTTACGAGTCTTACTTTCATTGAATTGTATTCTGATGTTCCATGCGATGCTTCTCCCAAGCTAACGATTCGTTTATCCGCTAAAATAGACTTTAGAAACATCAAATCAGAGTACTGATCATTTTTTTCTGCGTTAACGGATGTAATCGTATTTGCATTTGAGCGAACGCTCTCTTTCCAAATTAATTCTGAAGATATTGTATTCTTCTTGTCTACTAAAGTTGATCCAGACATATATGCCACCGGACCAATGGACATCACACTGAAACTGCACACCACTGTAGACAATAACACTTTTCTAACCAACTGATTCATTAGGCTGACACTCCTCTGTTTTTATGTATATCAGCCTAACATCTGGAGTTTAAAACCAATGCACGTTGCGTTTAAGATTTGTTTAAAAATGTATCAAATATTATGGGCTTTAGCTCTATAATGCTCTGTAAATGTATACAAAAAAATCGTCAGCATTTCTGCAACGATTCCTAATGTCAGTCTCTATTTGAAAACAGCAGCGGATTACTTTTTATTTACGCACACTTCTCTTTTTAATTTCTAACAAATGTTATGGAGTGAACGTATCTGTCATCCAATTGAAGAATCTTTCCTTTTCTTCATAGTGTGGGTAGTGAGCCGATTCTTTATAAGAAATAAATTCTTTCTTGTTAGCTTTAATTCCGTCAAAAAACTGTTTGGCAGCATGGGACGAAGTCATAAAGTCATAATCTCCCATTACAAAATAAAATGGCAGATCCAGCTTCTTAATTAAGGAAGGCAATGGACGACTCATCACTTCACCAATTAGAATTCCTTGTGAATAAGTCATTCCTTTATGATAACGTATGACATCGAGCATGTTGTATTCACTGCTGAACGCCATTCCAAGAAAACTGTCATCAGGGTTATCCATCAATCTCGCGGCACCTTTGTATCGTGTAACAATGTCTCTCGGTGTAAATGTCTGCCCTTGATTAATGGCTTCAGAAACCTGATTAAGTCTTGCTATGTCATCATCATTACCTGCAAGCTGAGCTTGTTTCATTACATAATTCCAACCGTCTATCTCACTCTGCTTGGTATCTCCTACCTGACCAATTCCGATGTAGGCTTCATATTTCTCCGGTGCTTTATGGGCAGCCAAAGAACCAATGTAAGTACCGAAGGAATGGCCGATCAGGATCACCTTTTCCTTGCCAAGCCGTTCAGATATATAATCCGTGATGGTCAGTATATCATCAACCAGCAAGTCCGTTGATAAATTGGAGTAATCCTCAAAAAAATGATAAGACTTTCCGCTTGCTCTTTGATCATAGTTCACAATGGTAAATCTGGATTCCAATACATCCTGATATTGCTTTGCGTGCGGAATTTCAGACGCGCTCGGCCCACCGTGTACATACAGAATAACCGGATTCTCTACATTTTGACCGCGGATCATGATTTCATGACCTGTTCCATTGATCTCTACTTGTTCCAGTACACTAATACTATTTTCCCCTTTTATTTTCGGAGTCCATGTTGGAAAGTAAAGAACCACCATTGAAAGTATTAAAACAGCAATACCGATCCCAAAAAATATTTTTTTCATTTTTTTCATTCGAATTACCCCTCTCTGCGCTTCAATCTTCCGAAATGATTGTTCCGCTTGTTATAAATTTAGACTTTAAAAGTCATATAGACATAGTGCGATTTAGTCATGAATTGACCTATGACATAAAAAATCGGCAACTCCAATGAGTTGCCGATTTTTTATGAACATCAGTAATATTCTACCTGTTTATTCTTCCATCATTCCTGAATCTTTGGCTTTGCGAGTTGCCTCCCTCCTTCCTTTCACATCCAATTTGGAATAGATGGAAGAAATATAGTTTTTAACGGTCCCTTCACTAAGAAACAAAGCCTCAGCAATATCTTGATTGCGCAAGCCAGATGCCAACTTGTGAAGTACTTCAATTTCACGTGCGCTCAATCCGTACTCGTTGCTCTTTGGAGCAGCAGACGGGGGGATATTTTTTATCAATTTGGCAGCCACTTCCTGAGAAATCAATGTACCTCCTGTATGAACCACACGTATTCCTGCAGCCAGCTCCTTGGGACGGATCGCTTTGAGTAGATAGCCCTCTGCTCCATGACTTAATGCCGTCAAAACATAATCCACTTCCTTATAAGAGGTCAGCATAATGATCTTAATCGCCGGAATCTGCTGCTTAATTCGTGACGTTGCAGCAACGCCATCCATGACGGGCATATTAATATCCATTAGCACGATATCAGGCTGAAATTGTTTACTGCCTTCAATGGCTTCTTCCCCATTTTTGGCTAATCCGACAATCTCAAAATCTTCTTCAAGAGACAGGACAATATGCAGACTTTCCAGAATAAGCTCTTGATCGTCGACAATTAATATTCTAATCTTCTGCATGTAACATCACTCCATTTAATGGAATTTCGCATCTCACCTCGGTGAACGACGTGGCTCCAGATGAGGATGAGAGGGTAAGCTTACCTCCAATTTCCTGAATCCGTTGCTTCATCGTGGTCAAGCCAAAGCCGTATTCCAATTTGTCCAATGGCTTACCATTATTTCGAATAACAATATGTAAGGCTTCCTCAACAAAGGAAAGCTCCAAATTCAGCTTAGACGCTTTTCCGTGTTTTAGCGCATTCGTAAACGATTCCTGAATCATGCGAAGAATAGCTTGTCGCGCTTTAAGAAGCATTGCATGTTCTGTCATAGGCAGATCCAATGTAACATTCGTTCCAGTGTGCTCGGCAAAGCTATCAGCAAGTACGCTAATCTGCTTAAAGAGGCTAGTATCGTCTTCTCCCATTTCGTGAACAACATCTCTCATTTCGTCGAGATTCCTCTCGGCTAACGCTCTCAAGCGAATAAGTCTATCTTTCACCTCAGCAGGCTTATGATCCAATAGAGCAATGGCCGCATCCAGACTCATGATCAGGGAAATAAAGGAATGCCCAAGTGTATCATGGAGTTCCTTGGACATACGACTTCGTTCTTCCATTAACGTTAATTTCTCGACCTGAGCGGCATAATGGCTCAACAACCTGTTCTGATGTTCAACTTCAACCGCCAAGGCATTTTTCTGACGATAAGCATTAGCTATGAAGCTTACCCATATACCAATAAAGCAAAATAACAAGTTGTCGAACCCCATACTCATGCTCAGGTTCAAGGTGTATCCTTGATTGAACAGGAAGACGAATGGTATCAAAAAAACAGAAGGGATAATCCAAAATGTCTTTCTGGTCAATAAGTAGCCCATGGTTAGGCTGGGAAGCAAGTAATCAGGCGAGGAGATGAATTCAGAATGGATAGTCATATTCACATAATATGAGCCGCCAAGAACGACCTCGGTAATACAAAACCACAGATTGTTCAACCGCAGTTGTGGAAACCAAAATAAGATCGGGACAAGGAAGGCCGCCAAAAGCCAGATGATCTCCAATTGAACGTGAGCCGAGTCTCCGGGTACAGTTAGAATTAGAATGGCAAGCAACAAGTAATGATAAAAACGAAGCGAGAATATACTCCAGTCCATGAAAGCAATGATTTTTTTCATTCTAGCTCCTAGATAACGAGAATCATTGAACGATGACTGCTCTGACTCCACGAAAATATTTTTCCACTCCCTACTCATCAAGTTTTATCACTACCTAAGAGTAAATCTTAGATTATTTCGCAAGAAAAATACAGTTCTTTTCCAAGTGGTCATAATTCTTTACGGCTTATCCATCTTGGGCATATGATCCATGAGAGTGTATATACTACAACACTAAATGCAGCTACTATTCCGTATACTAAAAGAGATTTTCTTCTATGTTCATATAGTAGTCTAGCAATGTTCTTAACCCTGCAATGGCAAGGGCAGTGACTACATAAGAAAGGATTATTCCGGCTTACTTTTTTCTCCATCAAGTAAAAAAGAACAAGGAATGTTCACACTAGCTGGCAGAAATGCAAAAATAAGAAAAAAGTATACATTCACATATACAGTAGATAACTCAAAGCTCGATAATATCATTGAAGTAATAATACAAATTACAGTAGCAACCAACTGTGAGATCCCTTCCGGCGTTATCGTTTCTCGTTAGTTCAATCCGATCACTCTTATTCTATGGTTTCTTCATAAAATACTACTGACATACCGTTGTCAGTAGTGTTTTTATATAGTTGGAGTAAGCAATTGTAAAGGAGTAGAAGTAAATGCGAAGTGTTTTTGATCCAAAATGTATTACTTATATATAGGAAGGATGATATCTCGTGAATTTTGCTTCTGTGCGCATCATTACTGATGATGTGGATCGTCTTGTCGGGTTTTATGAGAAAATTACGGGTGTCTCAGCAGAACGCCCTGCACCTGTCTTTGCCGAACTTGTTATGCCATCGTGCACTCTAGCGATCGGCCACTCCCAGACGGTGCAACTATTTGGCGCTGGTTCAGCTGTCGCGGCCAACAATCGTACAATCATTATTGAGTTCCATGTCCACGATGTCGATGCGGAATACGAGCGCTTGAAGCCGTTTGTCGATGAGTGGGTAAAGACACCTACCACAATGCCTTGGGGGAATCGTGCTTTGCTGTTTCGCGATCCTGACGGTAATCTGGTTAATCTCTTCACACCGGTGACCGAGGAAGCAATCCAACGTTTCAGTGGTAGGCATGCTTTCTAACGATCTCAATAAATGCTTCTACTTGAATGTTCTGATTATATCGACCGTTTCTGTAATCAACATCCGTGAGTATATTTGTATATTTAACAGAATGTCTAAGAGAAAAATTAAGGTTCCACTGGCATAAAGCTGGTGGAGCTTTTTTGGTTAATGACAACGTTTCTTGATGCAAAGTAACTTCTACATTCGGTTTGAGTGCACTGGTACCACAAATGATCACATTCTCCTGCGTATATGTATATACAAGTTTAGTGTTGGTCTTCATTTTCCTCTTCAATATTACGATAAATAGTATGGGGTTATATGAATAACCATATTTACTTTATTACATCCAAGGGGGAACCGTACGTGAGACAGACTCGCAAAAAAAAGATGGATTTAAGGTTCAAATTGTATTTGATTATTCTGGTTCCGCTACTGGCCATGGGCGGTCTAATTATGTGGGCCACTATCGACTCCAGTGAAAATGCATCATTAATGACCATGCAGCATAACAATCAGCAGCTGGCTGTGAATACCGCCTCTCAACTTGGTCAGGAATCGGAATTAATTAAGACATTATCTTCTACTGTTTCAGAGGAGAGCAAGGAATATAAAAGTCTTAGGGACGAACTCGTTAAAGTTAGGCTTCAATCGGGAGCCTTGTATGTTTATATGTATAACAAAACTTCGGACGGGTGGATCTACACCGTGGATGGAGCGGATTGGAATGATACAGAGTATAGTCCTTACGGCACTGCAATGGAATTCAATCCCCAGATTCAGGAACGCTTATTACGCGGTGAAGTTGTCACAACAGGCATTGTAGATGATCCAACCTGGGGACAGCTATTGTCCTCCTTTACACCAATCAAGGATTCGCAAGGTACTGTCATTGGCTATCTGGGCGTTGATATTTCTGCTGGAGCAGTGAATCAAGTCTCCGCTACATCTGTGAATAATGCTTATCAGACCATAATCCCGATTTTTGTGGTTGTACTGATTCTTTCTTTGGTCATGATGTTATTCGTAGTAAGAGGCATTCTCAGACAAGTACGCGATATTAAGTCAAGCCTCGAACAGGTTGCTGATGGGAATCTCAAAGTCGTATCCACACATATGACCAATGATCAACTCGGTGACATCAGTGATTTGATTAACATCATGGTTGCCCAATTGACGAACATTCTGATGGGAATACAGCAAGGATCAAATACGTTACAGCATTCATCCAAAGATATTTCGGAAACCGCTCAGACGAACCAGCGTCAGAGCGAAGAACTTTCCAGAGCGATTGAGGAGATTGCCATGGGTTCAATGAAACAGGCTGAAGAGACAGAACACTCCGTCCAGCACTCAGAGAATCTCGGCAAAATAATGGATGAAGTAGGTTCATATGTGAAACAGTTTACTTATACTTCAGAGCAGCTATCTTCTGTCCAAGTACAAGTTACACGTGAACATGAGGTTCTGCTTGAGAAGGGCCGAGAGAATGCCAAGCGTGTTGAGCATCAACAGGATATTTCCAGGTCTCTGACGACTCAATCCGAACTCGCTTCCTCTATAAGCGGTCAAATTCACAACATTTTAAAACAAACTCAAATACTATCCCTGAATGCTTCAATTGAAGCAGCCCGAGCTGGAGAAGCAGGTAAAGGCTTTGCAGTCGTTGCTGGTGAAATGGGACAGCTCGCTCAACAATCCGAACGTTCGATCCAGGAGATTGATGAGATCCTGGGTTCATTTGTTCAAGAAATACATCGGATGGGCAGTCATTTTGATGCGAATATGGTAGCAGTTAAGGAACAGGAGAAACAGATCGCTGATTGCCTCCAGGCATTTAGACAGGTTAGCCGCTTATCGACCGAAGTGCATGAGTTGGCTCAGAGTTTGGACAGCCGGACAATGGATATGCACTCTATTCGTCAGGAGTTGGAACAGAACCTCAGTTATATTGCTTCCGCAACCGAGGAAACTTCAGCCATGGCCGAAGAAGTCACGGCTAGTGCTGTGGAACAGCAACGGTCGGCGAGCGAACTGTCGAACATCTCCGGGGAACTCGCTGGTCTTGCAGGGGACCTCAAATCATATTCCGATCAATTTCAGATCGAAGTCCGTAAATCAGGTCCATAATAAAAAGACGGGTGTAACCAAAGTTATTAACGACAAAATGACAATGGTAATTTATGAGAAACACCTATAGAGGAATAGCCAATGGATTAAGTTAACCGCCTTTTAATGGGCGGTTAACTTTTGGTATGAGCTCCCAAGCCCAGCTACTTCATAAATAAGGCACTAAAAATAAGAACATCCTGCAAGAAATGAATCGTCAGCGCCCAGAAGAATCCTTTCGTTTCTAACATCGATTTGGCTAAAAACCATCCGATAAACGCTGCCATAATTACACCTGCTATCCCGCCTGGATGTCCAAAATAATGAACGGCGCCAAAGATTGCAGCGGCCAGTCCTTGAGCTACATACGAAGACAAACCATATTTACCTACAACGGCAACAAATGAAAACCGAAAGATGATTTCTTCAGAAAAAGCATTCATTAGTGCAAACACAAGGATGAGGACAACACCGGGATACAGCTCCAGTCTTACGCTTTCGCCGTGCACCACTTGGAAGTAGATAACGACAGATGTTACCAACGTAATGATGACCGCAAAATTTAGACCTAAGTGTTTCCATGTCTCTTTTTCTTTCGGCTTAATGCCGATCCACGGTTCGGGCCGAATTTTTCCATCTCGCTTTTTCAGATTTAAATACCTAAGTCCCCCCTTACCTGCCAACACGTATACAATGCCAATCACAATAACAGCTAATAACAACACCGTAATTTGATAACTAATCTCCAGGTTGTATACATCGCTGTCGAAGACCTTTAATGGGAGAAGCGGACTACTTCTAAACCATAACAGGAGAGGTGCGCAGGCAACCACCACGATCGTGATCAATAGGATGGGAATGAGGGTGGATCGTTTTTTATTCATTTTATTCTCCCTTGTTTGGATGACTTAAGGTTTCCAGCGCATGCTGACACCATTCCGTAGTCATCCGAAGATATCTCTCCCCATAGTCCAGGGTTAACAACCAGAGCTGGGCTTGCTTGCTTTTCCCTTTAGGAACACTCGCTTTAATTCCTGCCAACATCGTGATGAGCTGTTCGTTAGCTGTTAATTCCTCTTCAAGAAAAGTGATGAGTTGCGGGATATGACGTTCATCGGAGACAAAAAGCTTCATCAGCAGTTCGTTTCTCATTACGGGTTCTTCAGGTGGCAGAGCCAGCCAGGAATCAAGTTGGTCACATCCTTGCTCTGTAATGCCGTAGACAATTTTACGTCTCCCCGTCTTCGCTTCTTCTATCACCGAAACTGAGCCTTCTAACTGCAATTGTTTGATACTCTTATGAATATGTCCATACGATTCGTTCCAAAAAAGGCCGATGCTCTCCTTCGAAAACTTAACAAGCTCATATGCGCTCATGGGCTTCACACGAAGCAAGCCGAGAATCGCAAAGTGGGTGGTATTGATTCTTTTCATATGCCCTCCCATTCAAAATATATCTTTGAGATATATACAATTAGCATATTACTCCATTAGGATGAAGATTACAATTCATTTTTAGATATCTTTCATTCTGTTCTACAATACAAAAAGGAGTGATTACCGTAAGGTAACACCCCTTCCTATCTATAATAATGCAACATGCCTCAAATCATTTTTGAGTGCTGCTTAAACCTTTTAATTCCATGCCTCTTGTAAAAAACACAATTCCAATTGCAGCAAAGGTTACGTAATTACTTATCTTGGCTATTACTTCTTCATCATCCTCATAATTGATCCAGAACAAAAGAACGAATGATGATACTATCATTAACACTTTCATAGCTAACATAAATACATAATGAATTCTTTGCTTACGCAAATTGCCTTCTTGTGAGGTTATTCTAAGGCTAACCTTAGAAGAGTCATAGATCGTTATTAATAGTGCGATGATGCTTGAATATGCCGTTATTTTCAAACCAATCTCAATCCATGGAACAAATGCTGCAACGGCGATACCCAGATAAATCCCAGCAGCTAAGTAAAAAAGGTTAATCTTAATCTTTCTGTGCAAAATCCCTCGCTCCTATCATATCACCTGTATATTTTACCATCATTATACAACAAAAAGTATTTGTTTACCTTTGTTTTATGAAACATCGCAGACAAAAGGTCGAGTTCGTTTACAGAGATTTTCATCGCTCAAAGACTTCATTTTAGCTCCTCTTTTTTCGATATATTAGGTACAGATTTAATTTAAATTTTAACTATCAGGTTCTGAGTTAGATCTGTACATTGACATACTTAGGGGGAACTGAAGTGAAAACAAAGATAGGATCCATTCTAAAAATGAGAACGTTAAGGGCTAAGTTAGTTTCTTTGTGCTTGGTTATACTTATCGTGCCCACAATCGTAATAGGGTTCAGTTCTTATACCGTTTCAAAAAATGAAATGAATGAATCCGGTAAGGCCGCACTTGAAAATAGTGTCCGAATGGTCATTGGTATGATTAATCTCCTCAACGAGCAGGTAGAGAATGGAAGTTTAACATTGGAGCAAGCGCAGGAAAAGCTCCGCGTAGAACTGCTCGGTGAAAAGAATGCAGATAATAAGCGGCCTGTAAAAAGTGAATATACTGTAGGGGAAACAGGATATCCATGGGCTGTTGGCAAAGATGCACATTCCGTAATGAATCCTTCAAATGAAGGTCAGGATTTGACAGATGTCGTTACAGAAGATGGCGTATATTTGGGAAAAGAGCTCGTTAATGTTGGAACAGCCGGAGGCGGATTTGTCACCTACAAGTGGGCTCTACCGGATACAGGTGAGGTAGAAACGAAAGTTTCATATGTTGAAATGGACCCGCATTGGGGATGGATCATCGGTTCGGGTGCCTACTTAAGTGAGTTTAACAGTGGTGCCACACAAGTATTGTATCTTGTTCTTATAATTATGGCTGTGGCGGTTGTTCTTGGTTCCATTATCGTTAGCATCATCTCAGGACGCCTAACGAAGCCGATCCTTATGGTCGCTAAGCGATTGAAATCCGTTGCGGACGGTGACCTAACCGTTGAAGAAGTTAAGATGAAGTCCAAAGATGAGATCGGTGAGCTTTCACAGGACTTTAATCATATGATTAAAAACATGAGAACGCTTATTAGTCAAGTCGATCTCTCTACCAAGCAGGTAGCCTCATCTTCCAAAGAGTTGACTCTTGGTGCGGAGCACACCAGTCAGGCAACTGAGAATATCACCATTTCCATCCAAGAATCTGCAGCCGGTGCACAAGAGCAACAAATGATGCTTCAACGGGCAACCAACTCACTCGAGGAAATATCGATCGGGATCCAGCGAATTTCGGAAAGCTCATCAACCATTGCCGATTCTTCTGTTGATGCGATGGAACTCGCGAACATAGGTGGTACAGCCGTAGAGCATACGGCGAAGCAAATGAATCTGATCAACAAGTCGGTTAATGAAACGGATGTAGTTATGAGAATGCTAGATGAACGTAGCCAGCAGATCGGTACGATGCTCATTGCAATTACGGATATTGCGAAGCAGACGAATCTTCTTGCTTTGAACGCTTCGATTGAGGCAGCCCGTGCAGGCGAAGAAGGACGCGGTTTCTCCGTAGTAGCTGCTGAAGTGAGAAAACTTGCTGAACAATCGAACCAGTCATCCGGGCAGATTTCTACGTTGATTCAAGATATGCGTACAGATATCGAACAATCGCTCAAAACGTTGAATCGAGTTAAACAGGACGTTGACTCCGGCATACAGATTGCTAATGAGACGGAACAACAGTTTAACAAAATCGTAGAGTCTACCAACTTTATCGCCCAACAAACGGAGGAACTTGCCAGCGTTACACAGCAGATCACGGCAAGCGTCCAAGAAATCACAGCGGGCCAG
This sequence comes from Paenibacillus sp. FSL L8-0435, assembly GCF_037965655.1. Taxonomy (NCBI): domain Bacteria; kingdom Bacillati; phylum Bacillota; class Bacilli; order Caryophanales; family Paenibacillaceae; genus Paenibacillus; species Paenibacillus sp. FSL L8-0435. The sequence continues at coordinate 3,624,233 of NZ_CP150185.1, read as the reverse complement.
GAGCAAGTCTCCAATCTAGCACTTCAAGCTGCAGACAACTCCCAAAATATAGCTGCTTCTTCAGAAGAACAACTGGCTTCCATGGAGCAAATCACGAGTTTATCCACAACCTTGCAGGAAATGTCTCAAAAGTTAGAGCGTTTGACGATTCAATTTAAATATTAATTATGATTCTTCCAGGTCAAAAAAAGCAGCCGACCCCTTATACTTTGGTCGGCTGCTTTCTCCTTTTTAACTCACTTTAATCCACGATTATATTGCCCTCAGCAAGCTACACCAATCAAGCTCGCTTATAATTCCAGATCTGCAGCCCGGGCGTTCGCTTCAACCTGCTCCGGACTTTTGCATCCTGGAATGACGCAGCTAACGGCTGGATGCTTCAGACACCAGGCAAGGGCCCACGAGGCCATGTCGACCCCTTCAGGGACTTCATTCTTCTGGATTTCACTTACCAGCTGCAGTTTCTCATCGATCTCTTGACGCTCGCGTCCCTTTCTGACATTGTCATTGAACACGGCGCCCGGCTTGTACTTACCGCTCAGATAGCCGCTGGCCAGTGGGACTCTTGCAAGCACACCAAGGTCCTGCTCCTGACATGACGGGAATACCCTCTCCTCGGGCTTCTGGTCCAGACGGTTATATACGACCTGTATTGCCTTCGCGTTTAACTCACTAGCCTTGCTCGTCTGATGCAGATTATCGTTGCTGCCAATGGAGATACCAAGATTTCGAATTTTACCGGCCTGTACCTGCTTGTCCAGCATGGTCCACAGCTCGTCGTTATCAAACGCCTCATCTGATCCGGAATGGAACTGATACAAATCGATATAATCTGTTCTTAGGGCTTTCAGGGATTCTTCCAGTTGTACACGGATCTGATCCACACTCCAGGCATTGGTCCAGTGATCATGCCATTGATGACCAAACTTCGATGCGATCACCCAATCCTCACGCCGGTCACGGGACATAAAATCGCCGATAAAGTTTTCCGACATATGGTGAGGTCCGTAACATTCCGCTGTATCAATCAAATTAATACCAAGCTCTTTGGCACGGTAAAGAATATCATCGACTTCCTTCTGAGTATAGTCTTTACCCCAGTCCCCGCCAAACTGCCAGGTGCCCACACCTACGACGGATACATCCAGCTCGGTTTTGCCCAATCTTCTGTACTTCATGCTACTCACCTCGAGGTTTAATATGTTGGTCAATTGACCGAATGGAACAATAAGTATTCAATTTACGATAACGCTTTCATAATAAAGGATAATTAACAAATTATCAATCTGAGGTATGCTCGTCGGTATACGCAAGAAGAACCCTCTCAAATTTAAAGGTTGACTTAATGTATCCCCTTTAAAGAAAAATGACTTGGCTTCACTCGTTTCACGCTCTCCGCTGGCTGAAGGCATAACAAATAAAGCCCCTTAGAAATTCATTGGATAAGCGGCACTGATTCCAATACCTTTTCTAAGGGGTCCACTTGCTTGATGTCAGAAATTAGAGAGTGAATTCTCTGTTTGCTTCATTGGATACCTGTAGGAACATCAGATTTATACTTTATCGCTTAATCCAACAATAGTTTCAAACGGTCGCAACACCAGCGGCAGCAAGCCATTCTCATAGTTGGTAAGCCAGATCTCTGAGAAGTTGAGGCCAAGCTCATCTTCCTCAAGCTCCACCATGTGTTCAGTAAGATTGATTACTACCAGCACCTGTTGGTCTGCCAGTGTACGTGTATATGCATATACACTCGGATGATCCGGCATATGAAGCTCATAAATACCATAAGTCAACGTATCGTGCTCTTTTCGCAGCTGAATCATTAGTTTATAAAATTGAAGAATGGAACGTTGTTCCTGGAGTTGTTTCTCTACGTTAATATGGATGTAATTGTCATTCACTTTCAGCCATGGCGTACCACTGGTAAACCCTGCCTCTTTGGCCGAGGACCATTGCATCGGCGTTCTGGAGTTATCACGACTCGAAGCCCAGATGATGTTCATGATCTCCTCATGCGACATCCCCTCTTCACGTTTGATCTGATATAAATTCTGGTCGGCGATATCGTTATAGTCCTCTATGGAAGGGAAAGACACATTTGTCATGCCTATCTCTTGCCCCTGGTAGATGAATGGGGTGCCTTGCATGAAAAAGTACATGGCTCCAAGTGCTGTGGCACTTTCATACCAATACTCTTTATCATTTCCCCAAGATGAAACTTTGCGAGGTTGATCATGATTTTCAATAAACAAAGCATTCCAACCGACGCCTTCCAGTGATTTTTGCCACTTGGTCAAGACGTTTTTCAGTTTGGGAACATCCAGTTGCCTGTCTGTGCTGTTTTTCCAAAGGTCCAGATGTTCGAATTGAAAGACCATATTAAATTTCCCTCTGACTTCACAGATCCAATCCAGCAGATCTTCTTGGTCCTCTACCTTTACTCCATTTGCTTCCCCAACAGTCACGACGTCATATCTGGATAATGTGTTCTCTTTCATTTCTTGCAGATAACTCTGGATTCCCTTGACATTCATATGCTTTTCAAAAGAGGAGATGTACTTGACGCCTTCTCTTATTGGCATGTCCAAGAGGCCCTCTTCTTTGTGAATATGGCTGATGGCATCCACACGGAAACCATCAATCCCTTTATCCAGCCACCAATTCATCATTTCATATATGGATTTCCGAACTTCCTGATTTGCCCAATTCAAATCCGGCTGTTTTTTGGAGAACAGATGGAGATAGTACTGTCCGGAGACTTCATCATATTCCCAAGCAGAACCGCCAAAGATGCTCTCCCAGTTGTTCGGTTCATCTTCGTTCTTCCCATCTCTCCAGATGTACCAATCCCGTTTGGGGTTATCCAGCGAAGCTCTAGATTCAATAAACCACGGATGTTCGTCACTGGTATGATTAATCACCAAGTCCATAATGAGTTTCATGCCGCGGTGATGCACTTCATTCAGTAATTGATCAAAGTCCGCCATCGTGCCGAATTCATCCATAATGGAACAGTAATTGCTGATGTCATACCCATTATCGTCGTTGGGTGACTTATACATCGGACAGATCCATATCAGATCAATACCGAGATCTTGAATATAATCCAGTTTTGAGATGATCCCCTTAATGTCACCAACCCCATCTCCGTTGGAATCCATAAAACTTCTCGGATAGATTTGATAAGCTACTGCCTCTTTCCACCATACTCTTTTCATTGAATACAATCCTTCTTTCTTGAGAACTGAACATCATATAACGTATTATGCTTTAATTATGAATAACGTACATTCTTGCTTCATATGGACGTAATTCACTCTCCGAGAGTTCACCTGTATAGTTAGTTATCAAAAGCTGATGGGACCCTATCAATTGCTCCTGAAGCGGGAGTTCGGTCGTATATCCCTGGAAATTGCATACCACAAGAATTGTCGTACTATTCAGCGTTCGGGTATATGCAAACACGTCTGGGTTCTCTGGAAAGATCAGCTCATAATCACCATATACGATGACTTCATGATCTTTTCGTAATTGGATTAATTTCCGGTAATAATGAAATATGGATTCAGGGTTATTCAAACTTTCCTCGGCATGGATCTGCTTATAATTTGGATTCACCTTAATCCAAGGTTCCCCTTGTGTAAAACCCGCGTTATCAGAAGTATCCCATTGCATAGGTGTGCGTGCATTATCACGTCCCTTGGCGTAGATCGACTCCATCACGCTTTGTTCAGGATAACCATTCCCCATTTTTTCCTTATAAAAGTTGAGCAATTCAATATCCCGATAATCCTCGATCGCATATTGAACATTCGTCATCCCCAGCTCTTCACCTTGATATATGTAAGGCGTACCTTGCATGCCATGAAGAAGGGTAGCCAACATTTTAGCTGATTCAACTCTGAATTCTCCATCATTTCCCCAACGTGATACGATTCGAGGCAAGTCATGGTTGTTCCAGAACAGACTGTTCCAGGCATCACCCTTGAGCTCCGTTTGCCACTTGGACAGCACCTTTTTTAATGCCATCACATCCAAAGGTTTAAGATCCCACTTTCCTTTGCCATCTTGTTCATCCAAACTGATGTGTTCAAATTGGAATACCATTGAAAATTCACTGCCGTCTGGATTGCTGTACAGTTTGGCGATTTCCGGAGTGGCGCCCCATGTTTCTCCAACCGTAAGCAGGTCTTCTGCTTTTTGAAACGTCTCCTTGCTCAGTTCCCTGATGTATTTATGCAGATTAGGTCCGTTTCCCGTAATTTTCAAATCCGGTTCTTTACCGATTAAGTCGATCACATCAAGTCGAAAACCACCCACACCCTTTTCGATCCACCAATTGATCATGTTGTATATTTCCTGCCGGACTTTGGGGTTTTCCCAGTTGAGATCGGGCTGTTTTACGGAAAATAGATGCAAATAATATTGCCCGATCTCAGGCGCCCATTCCCAAGCTGAACCACCAAAGGTGGACCCCAAGTCGTTCGGAGGTGTTCCTTCCACGCCATCTCTCCAGACGTAGTAGTCATGGTACGGATTGTCTTTGCCTTTTTTGGCTTCTAGAAACCAGGGATGTTCATCCGAGGTATGGTTCAACACCAAGTCCATAATGATCCGAATGTCTCGTTTCTTGGCTTCAAGAATTAACGTTTCCATATCTTCCAAAGACCCAAACATCGGATCGATGTCCTGATAATCTGAAATATCATATCCGTAATCATCTTGAGGAGACTTGCAAACGGGTGATAACCAGATCGCACCAATGCCGAGTTGCTGCAAATAATCCAATCGGGACACAATGCCCTCTAAGTCACCGATTCCATCACCGTTACGATCTTGAAAGCTGCGTGGGTATATTTGATATACAACGGTTTCTTTCCACCATTTTTTATTTTCCATGTTCCATTCAACCTTTCTAAGGTTATTCTTTGACCGATCCTACAACAATGCCAGCCACAAAGTATTTTTGCAGCAAGGGATAAATCAGCAATAGCGGGATAACAGCAACTACAATTTTGGCTGCGTTCAGGTTTTTGTTCGAAATTTCAGTCAGGTTGCTGAGTTCACTGGAATTGGTGCCGGCTTGAAGCAAATCGGCAATATTCACATTAAGGGACTGAATATAGGTCATTAGCGGGTAATTGCTGACTTTGGTCATATAGATCAAACCACTGAAGAAGTCATTCCATGTACCCACGATACTGAATAAGGCGACTGTCGCCAGCGCAGGAATGGACACAGGCACATACACTTTGAACAAGACCTGAATGGGATTCGCTCCATCGATGAACGCTGCTTCTTCAAGCGCTCTAGGTACAGCCGAGAAAAAATTCATCACAAGGATGACACTGAATATGGGGACAGCGCCTGGCAGAACCAATGCCCATATCGTATTCAGCATGTCCAGGTTTTTGATCAGCAGGTAACTCGGAATCATGCCTCCGCTGAACAACATGGCAAAAATCATGATATTCATATAGATGTTTCTGCCTTTAAATTCCCTTTTTGATTTGGATAGCGGATAAGCCATCAAAATAATCAGAATCATGTTAAGCACAAGGGTAAGTGCGACACGTAGAACGGATATGCCAAAGGAGCGCCAGAACTGTGCATCATCAATAATTTTGGTATAAGCCGCTGTTGTGAAATTGACCGGAACGAGACCTACAGCATTCGCGGATACCGCCTCGCTGCTGCTGAATGAAATGGCGACGATATTCCATAACGGAAGAAGGCAGACCAATGCCAGCATGATGACGATGGCATAGATGACAAACCGGCCAATTCGATCTTTGAAGTTTGCAGAATAGGACACAGGTTTGGCCTCCTTAGAATATTTTTCTGTCCGTATATTTTTTGGCCAACTGGTTGGCAGACAAGAGCAAAACAATGCCAATTACGGACTTGAACAAACCAACAGCTGTACCGAAGCTATACTGTCGCCCAACGAGACCGATCCGATAGACATAAGTATCCAGAATGTCGCCTGACTCATAGACAACCGGGTTATACAGATTATAGACTTGATCGAAACCGGCGCTCAGAATGTTGGTCAAGCTCATTACGCCCATGAGCAGAATAATAGGCAGCATGCCTGGCAATGTAATATGCCATACTTTTCTCCACCAACTGGCTCCATCCATTCCTGCCGCTTCATACAGACCGGGATCAATGGACGTAATGGCAGCCAAATAGACGATGGAACTGTAACCAAATTCTTTCCATACATCAGTTCCTATAATCAGTGGCTGGAACCAGGTATTGCTGCCAAGGAAATTAATATTTTCGAGGCCAAAAAACGCCAACATTTGATTTACAATGCCATCCAGACTGAACATGTTGACAACAACGGATGCCAGTACAACCCAGGATAGAAAGTGTGGCAGATAAACAATCGTCTGCACGGATTTTTTAACGTATTTGATCCGAATTTCATTTAATAAAACGGAAAAAATGATAGCCATCATCGTTCCGAGCAAAATCTTGCCAATCGCAATCACCAACGTATTGCTGACGACCTGCGCGATATCCGGCAGCTTGAACATATACATAAAATGCTTCAAGCCTACAAATTCAGAGCCGAACATGCCCTTGGCCGGTATATAGTCCTGAAACGCTGTAATGATACCGACCATTGGAACATAGCTGAATACAAGCAAAAACAAAATGCCCGGAATCATCATCATATGGTACATGGCACCTGGGCCGAGCCGCCCTCGCGCTTTCAAATTCCCCTGTTTCATGGATGAACCCCTTTCGTTGAAGAAAGGCTGCGTATCGCAGCCCTTCCACTGTTCATGGATATTATTGTTTCGATGCGATCTCGTCTTCAATTTCCTGAATGACTTGATCACCACCCTGTTTTTTCCAGTTGCTCACGAATGTATCGAAGTAATCGAGCGGTTCTGAACCCGTTATGATTTTGATAAACGATTCCTGTTCCAACTTCGTCAGATTGGCCCACGTCTGTTTCATGCTTGGTGTAGTGCCAGAGAAAGCAGGTGTCATCCATACAAATTTGCTTTCTTGTGTCAGTTTGTCGATTAGTCCCACTCCGTTGATCCGCGAATGATATTTTGACCAAGCAGTCACATCATCCGTATCCATGTCGCTCAAATAGGTTTTGATGCTTCCGATATTGTTCTTCGATTCGGTAGTGCGAACCTCATCCAGGGAAATCTCTCCTTTGATTCCTCGAACAACATCAGAGTAATCATCCAGCAGCGATGTAGCCGAGTTGACTTCGATATTAAAAGGTCTCGTAGATCCGTCTACCCCGGTCTCCTGATATTTGGCAGCTTCCGGCATGGTTGTTGCGGCATCTTTATCATTGGCCAGTTTATCGTAGAACAGGTTTACAATCTTAACGGCCAGTTCAGGGTGTTCATAACCCTTTCTCACCACGATAAACTGATTGGATGGATTGGCATGCGCCACGTTGACCTTGCCGTCTGCATCTTCCAGCGTATAAGCCGAGAATTTCGCATTTTTATCCATCTGTTTTGCACTGATCAGTCCCCAATCAGGGATATGCCACGGTCCAAAGGCAATACCGCTTTGGCCATTGGCGTAGAGTGCGGTAATATCATCAAACGTGCGGGTTCCGAATTGCGGGTCGATAATACCATTCTTGAACCAATCCGCCATGGTACCCAGCATTTTCTTCGTTTCTTCTGTTGTGGAACCATACACGATTTTGCCGTCTTCACCATTCATCCAATATTGCGGGAAGGCTCCCTCGGTTGAGGCCACACCCAGCATCGTATAAGCAGAGCCATTATAATCTGTTGTATTCATCGTGTTCACAAATGGAATACCTACCGGGTTACCGGATTGGCCAGGATCTCTTTTCAGGAATTCCAGTGCTGTTTGCTCCACCTCATTCAGCGAAATGGCGCCGTCTCCATCTGCATCAAGTTGAATCCCCAGCAGATCCAGCCAATCTTGACGGACCCAAACCATCGTTGGTGCGGAATCCAGGGAAGTCGCCGGAAGTCCCATCAAACGTCCATCAATCGTTGCATTTTCTAATGCACGTCCATCATAGGAATCGTACATCTGCTTGATGTTATCCGTTGCATATTGATCATAAATGGCTGTCAGATCCTCAATCAGATCGTTATCCACCAGTTCTTTCAGTTCATCTTTGGAATCAACACGCATCATGTCAGGCAATTCCCCGGATGCGATGGCAAGCGATACTTGACGACTATAATCTTCACCATTGGCTTCAAATTGATCTGTAATCTGAGCGTTAAACGTGTCTTTGACCAGCCGGGTATACGCATTATTCTCATAGGTATCTCCAGCCGGCAGTTTTGGGTTGGCTGTGGTTACTCGTCCCATGGTTACTGTGATTTCGTCTTTATAGGCACTGAACGGATCTCCCGGCGTTACCTCATATTTGCCTGCTTCCTCTGCAGGAGGAGGATTGGAAGAGTCTCCACATGCCGCTAGGGCTGCAACCATCAAGGCGGACATGGACAGCACGGCCAGACGCTTTGTCACCCGCTTGCTTTTCATAGACCATTTTGTTCTCATCTAGTTCGATTCCCCTTTATTCTGATGTTCAATATATTTGTTTGCGCTTTCATTATAAAATGAAGTGAAGGCCAATCGAGATAGGGATTACACGTCCGTTTGGATAGAGAAATGGTTACAGTTTTCAGTCCGTATTATGAAGTATGGTTAACTTGTAATCATTTACCCTACCTACTGACCAACATTTGTCTATCTACCCCTCTTCTCGATCAAAAACAAAAGCCGGCAGCTCCTAAAACAGGAGACTGTCGGCTATTTATTTCCTCTACCTAGCTGCCGATATTCGCTTGGCAGAAGACCTGTCAGTTCGCGGAAAATCCGGCTGAAATATTTTTCATCCGTATAACCCACTCGCTCTGCAATCCAAAAAATCGTATTATTTGTATTGAGCAAGTACTCTTTGGATTTCTCTACCCGGATGAAGCGGGAGTACTCATTAAAGGTTTTCCCCATTAGATCTTTGAAACATTGACTGAAATAACTTCGGCTGATGTTGAGTTGTTGGGAGAGACCTGAAGCTGTATAGGCCTGCTCCAAATCATGCTGCACGATCATCACTGCTTTTTTCACCGCATCGATGATTTCCTGTGAATACGAAGTCTGTTCATCTGCCTTTCGAATGCTTGCAGCAGTCTGTTTGATCCATTCTTCAACCTCGTACCAAGATTCGAAAGAATGGATCATCGAGATTCTTCCAAGCGTAGTTTGGGCAAATAGGTGGTTCCATTCCATGACGATCGAGTACAGCAATCCCATCAACTGACCTTTATGTAATCGTAAGGATATAAACTGGTCAATGAGTTGATTGTAGTAACTGTCATGGTGGGTCCATGGTGTCTGGAACCAACTTTGCTTAATCCGATCAAGGTCCTCATCCTGCGGTTCTTTTGAACCTGTGTCTTCCTCATTCATCGAAACGGCAATGACTTGGTTATTGGGGTTGTACGCATAGAATAAAGTCGTCTCTGTATAATTCCTAATCCAGTTTTTGATTTGCGACCATGTTCGCTCTTGTACATCAGACAAAACCAACAACGTACTATGGGGAACTTGTTGCAGGCCTTCCTTCAATTGATGAAATAGTTGATCTTCTAGGGACGGGGGTGTAGCCCACATGTAGCTATTACGCTCAACCTCCCACCTTATCAGATCTTCATGCGCAGTTAACTCTATTGGCCACTTATGCTCTGATTTACGATCCTGTGAAACAAGTGCATACACATTTCGATAATGGAAATTGATTTCATCCTGCGAAGGCATCTTTCTTGTTGTGTTTGTCAACCCGCTAATTCGGGAATGTATCCGTTGCAGAACATGTTCGAATTGCTCTTTCTCCAGCTGCACTTTGGCTATATAATCGATGGCTCCGAGTCTTAGCGCTTCCTGGATATAATCGAAATCCTGATGCAGTGTTAACACAACGATATGAAGTTCGGGATAGAGCTGCCTCGCAGCTCGCATCAGTTCAATCCCTGACATGACGGGCATCGCAAGATCCGTTAGCATCAGATCGACCGGTTGGGTTTTTAGGAAATCCAGCGCTTTCGCCCCGTTGCTTGCCTCTCCTACAACCTCCATGTTGAACTCGTTCCATGGCATCGCAGAGCTAATGCCTTTGCGTACCAACTTATCATCATCTACAATCAATACCTTAATCATGCCGAGATATCTTCTCCTTTAATAGGCAATACGAGCAGTATGTTTGTCCCTGTTCCCAATTCACTCTCAATCACCAGTTGTGCTTGGTCCCCGTACTGTGCTTTCAACATGCGGTGAACGTAATTGAGTCCGATGCCCATCCCTACTTTTTGTTGTTCAGCTTCACGATTGTTCAGCAGATTATGAATGGTTTCCTCCGTCATACCTGCGCCATTATCTTGTATCATAATGTTCAACGTTGAAGTGCATGTCACTTCAATCTGAATAAAACCTTCGTCACTTAATCCATGATATAACGAATTTTCAACCAGCGGTTGCAGAATAAAACGGGGCACAGGAATCTGAAGCACTTGTTCATCTGCAGTAATACGGACGTCAAATTCAAAGTCATAGCGAATTTGCTGCAAAATCAGATACTGTCTTAACGCATCGATCTCCTCTTCCATGGTGGATACTTGCCCTAATTTGCCTAGATTGTAATAGAGCAGCTTGTTCAATGACTGCACCAGCTTGTCGATCTCCCCTTGTCCGTTCATGACCGCCAGCCAGTGCACCGTATCCAGCGTATTCATCAGAAAGTGCGGATTAATCTGATAAAGCAGTTTTTCCACTTCCAGGTCTGCACGTATCTTCTCTTTCTGCTGAACTTCCTTGAAGAGGTCACCAATCTGATGCTGCATATTCGAAAATTCACCCAACAGAAAATCAAATTCGGGAATCTGAGTGCGAGCTCGGCTCCCTTTTGTTTGTGGATTCTTGGACATTCCATTGATCTCCGAATGGAACAGACCGAGAGGTTTGTAGACCATCTTCCACAGGAGCCAAGCAAGAAAAACGGTAAAGCCGAGGAAAAATAAAGCGACCAGCAAAATTTGAAGCAACCACTGGTTTTTCTCCTGTTGATATTGAGACTGTGAAATGACCGATACGACACTCCAGTTCTGTGAGGAATCCTCTTTGAACCAGTGATACCCGCGGGATATTCCGTCCTTGGCAGGATCGGCCGTTAAGCTGGTGAAATTCTCCCCTACCTTCATGGCTTCCGGTATTTCGCTGTACACAATGTTGCCTTCACCATCCAGGATGAGATGAGATAATGCGCCGTTGTATTGATTGTAGCCCAAGATATCTTGAGTGAGGCGAAAGCCTGATTCTACGTAAATGAACACGTCGTTCCTCTCGGATAGTTGCACTTTGCGCATAGCAGACAGAACGAGTTGATCATCAAATCGGTTCATACTCATATGGGGGCCATAGTACTTAATGCCATAGGTTTGGAAGAGCACAGGCAGAGACTCAGGAGAGAAACGATCCTTAATCGGAAAGTTGCCGAACTGCGTAGTACCTTCTTTTTGAAAGTAATACAGGGTCAATCCGATATTAGGATTGGTGAAGGTGACAACACTTAACTCGTTCTTTAATTCGTCCCTAGCTTCAATCAGTTCGAAGATATCGGAGGACGGATTCAAGAATTCATCCATTCTTTTGCCTAAAGTACCCCTGTAAGATAATTGTTGCGTCACATGATTCAGATTGGTGATGGAATTCTCCAATGAGGATGTCGCCTGCTGTAAATTGCTACGGATACCATCATCGATCTTATTTGCGAAAATGGAGTCGATCGTATAATAAGAAATCGCAAATATACTGATAAAGGGGATAAACGCACTGAGAAAGAACAGTAAAAAGATTCTTTTTTTAAGTGTCATGGGGACCTATTCTCCTTCTGAAAATGAAACAGCAAGCCTCCTGCGTATGGAAGCTTGCTCTGAATATACATTCAAGCGGACACGCTGTCAGTATCCTGTCCAAGTCCAATTTCCTTTCATCATTATAGATTGATATTCAAATAAGTCAAACGCTTTCATACTGTGGGTATATAAAAAGTGCTACTCCTCAAAATGATGAGGAATAGCACTTTTATATGCGGATCTTACTTCAGTTGTAATCACTTCTTGTTCATGGAATGCTCAACATTTCAGTCTACTCTCGTACCGTCACATTTAATTTGTGTGATCTGGTTTCCCCTGAGGAATTGCGAAGTACCGCTTCATACTCGTAGATTCCAGGTGCCCTTCCAGAGATTGCGGTAACTGCAGACTGTGCACTAGGCGTATTGGATTGAAGCGATTGTGTGTCGATCAATACACCATTTTCGTAAAGTTCGTATTCGGTTGCGTTTATTCCCCACCATAGATTCATCGTGACATTAAAGTTGCCGTCACCGTCCCAGTTGTCATTCGACAGAACCGCTTGCCCTGGGGAAGCATCTGTGACGATGACTGTCAGTGGAACACTCATGGTTGAACCCAGTGCATTGATCAATTCTCCAGTATAGATATAGGTGCCATTTTTCTGTCCAGTAATATCCACTTGAACAGACTGGGCGGATGGGGATTGATCGACCAGAGAAATATCCTTAATCAATTCACCATTCTCATACAGCTTGAACTGATTGCCGTTATTCCCCCACCACAGATTCATCGTGATTGTATAGTCTCCGTCTTTGAGCCCCGTATCGTAACCATTATTATCAGATAACACCGGAGTGCCAGGGGCACCGTTTGCAAGTGGCGTTGTCTGATGGAGCCATTCCTCCCACTTAATCAGAACACTTGCCTGCTCATCCGTAAATACGGTGCCTCTAGCTGCTTGAACGTCATTACCGTAGGATGCAAGCAATTGACGCGCTTTTGCTCCTTCATGATCGTTTGCTGCCTGTTTGGCCTGCTGTAACGTGTTTGTGAGTTGATTAGCAAGAACACCAGCACTAGGATCGATCGATTCATCAGCAAAGGCGTTGGTCAGATTAATCAGGCTGTCGAATGTAGCAATAACGCCAAAACGATATTCTACCGTCTGTTCCCAGCCAGCCAAATCGGAGACCGTTGCCGTAACCTGGTTCAGACCGGGTTCCAATGTATACGCATAAGTGTCGAGAAGCACACCCTCCGGTGCTTCCACACCGGATACCGAATCGGAAGCTGTATATCCAATTTCCACATGCTGATCAATGGTGTACTCGGTTTGACCATGAATTTCAATGGTTGGAGGTACGAGATCAATGGATATGGACAAAGACTGTTCACTCTCTTTGTTACCGTCAACATCGACACTCCAGTAGGTGATGGTATGTGTACCTTCTTCAGTTAGGGTCAACTGTGTGCCACTCACCGTTTCACCACCATTGATTTGATAATAGGTCCCTTCGATTTCGGAATCTTCATCGCTTGCTGTAAAGGTTACTTGTGCCGGAGAAGTATACCAGCCGTTCTGCAATTCTCCTTCCACAGTTGCCGTAGTATGCGGCGCTTCCTGCTCCGGAGTTTCCCCTTCCAACGTAACCAAATCTGATAGCGGAATATTCAATTCCTTCACAAGGCGTGCCACGAGTTCAGATACCTTGATTGCACCGTTCATTTGCAAATGTGTATTGTCCTCGGTTGAGCCTACCCACATGAATATCGATTTGGTTCCTTCTGTGCCAAGCTCCTGGAAATGCTCCCAACTGGCTTGGTTCAGATCAATGATGAGCGTCTCCGTTTCCTGCGCCGTTTCTTTCATCGCCTGTACGTATTCCGGGAAGCTTTTGTTCAGCACTTCTCCGGTAAAGTCACGGCGGTTCACTGGCGTGACCAGAACTGGAATCGCCCCTCTCTGCAGAGCACCGTTAATGTATTCTTTCAGATATACCTTAAACTGCTCTGGTGTAAGATAACGCTCTGGACGGGACGGCGTGGAATCATTATGAGACCACTGCATGAACAGATAATCGCCTTCTTGAATGTCGAGTAAAATATCGTTGAGATATCCACCGACAAGGAAGGTTTTGCTGCTCAAACCTCCAACTGCCCGGTTATCAATACTGACTTCATTCGGATCAAAATATCCACCCAACGTTTCTCCCCAGCCCGCTTGCGGACGATAGTTTTCCGCGTAATTGGCTACAGTGGAATCGCTGGCCAAATAAATAACAGGTTTATCGCTTGCACTGTGATCTGGCAGACGCTCCAGCTTCAACGCATTGATCTTTGGTGCATTTCCGGTGAAGTTGAAGTTAAAGACCCCATCGATCAGGGCAATGTCATACGTGATTTCTTTGAATTCGCCCTTGGCAATGCTTGTAAGCGGCAGCTTTGTCATCTGCTCTGCAACGACATTTGCGCTGGTCAATTCCCCTGCATCCCCGATGGTCATTGTTACCCGGTAATTCGCCGGCTCCATTTCCACCAGGAAAGAGGTACCGTTTACTCGTGTGAAATCCTCTTTGAGAGAGTCTCCGGTTTCCCGGTTCTCATCTTTGGTCAGCGCTGTATCGGCAAAACCGTACCCGTTGCCTTCAATGTAAGCTCTTTTCGCACCTACCTTGATGTATCCATCGGCTGCGCTGCCAGAACCAAAGTCAAATTTGTAATCGCTTATCTCTTCGCTCGGTTCACTTGTTAATGACTCCTTCGCAACAGTTAACATGTTAAACGCATGGTCAACTTGAGCCTGCGTGGCTTCCGTATTGAATATAGCTTCCGCAGCTGCCAAAGCCCGGTTCACTACGGCCTTCGATGCATCTGTATAATCCGACAGATTCAGTGCTTTGATCTCATCGTACAGGGCGATTAAGGCTGTCTGATCGCCGCCCTCCGAAGTGAGCTGAGTGCCTTCAATTCGCACGTTGTCGATCTGGGTAGTCCAGTTCAACGTGCCTCCACCACCTTTTCTCGTTCCCAGGAATCGCATGGATCTGACGTTGTCCGCATATGCGCTGGAACTCAGCGAGATATCAGCAATCGTTTGTGTAACTGTCGGATCGGCCAGATTCGTTAATGTCAGATCCAGTGTTTTCTCGGCAAAATTAACGGTTGCATCCACATTGACCCACTGGTTCTTGGTAATATCTGTAGCCGTTCCCCCTTCTGGTATGGCTGTATCCCCTGTGCCATAGTCCGGATTATATGCACCGACAAAATAATGAATTTTGGTGCTTCCGGTTTTGGTATACAGCGTGAACAGGGCATTTTCGTTAGAATCCTGAATCGTGAGATGACCTTCTGATGGATAGGCACTCACATTACCGGATTGCCAGTCAAAGTTCACGTTCACCTGATCGCCGTTTACGGCATCAAACAGACGGAATACTTTGGCCCGATTGCCTGAACCTGACCCCGCGACGGACAGGACCTTATTTCCGGACTGTTCAACAACGGTCCCCGTCATGGTTCCTCCAATACCCGTGGCATTGACCATCGCATACTGGTAACCGGCAGCGTCGCCTTCAAAATCCTCCTCATATAGTTGGATTTCCGGCTCTGGCTCGGGTTCGGAAATATCCGGGTCGATGACCAGCGGCGAAATGTTCAGCTCCATGTCTTTGACCGCACCAGCAACGAGTCCGGCAATTTTCTGTGCACCATAGCTGCTGAAATGCGTATTATCGTTGATCCCATTCGGGTATTTCGGATATTCACCCGGATTAGCATAGAGGAACACTTTCTCCGTAGCTGTATTACCAATTTTGTCGTAGTACGCAATACTCAACTTGCTGAGATCAATCAGCGGCACGTCCTGCTCCTCCGCCACTTCTTTGGCAGCCTGAACGTATGCCGGGAAGCTGACGTTGAATTCTTGAGTCACCGTGTTGAAATCTCTGCGTCCAACCGGAGTGAGCAATACCGGTGTAGCGCCGCGCTGTTTGGCACCGTTTACATAACGAGCTAAGTAGATCTTATAATCCTCAGGGGATGCATACCGGTCCGGTATTCCTGCACTCGCGTCGTTATGACCAAAGGAAATGAAGAAGAAGTCTCCCGGCTTAATTCGCTGCAGGATGGTATCCAGACGACCATCTACCATAAACGATTTGCTGCTTCGACCGCCGATCGCATCGTTCACGACGACTGCCCCATTGGAGAAATACCGTCCGAACTGCTGGCCCCATCCTTCTTGAGGAGCCTGCGCTTCACTGTACGATTGCATGGTTGAATCACCAGCCATATAGATCGTTGTTGCCGCACCAGCCGCTTTCTCTGGATACTTCTCGATGATGACATCTTGAATGTCTATGGCTGTCCCTGTGAAGAGAAGATCGAGCTGTCCATCCACTAATGCAACATCATAGGAATACTCCAGCGGTGCTCCTGCTGTCACATTGGTTACGGCGAGCTTCTGAACGAATTCAGATTTGACTCCAACGTTCGAGTCATTTGCATCATTGCCCAATCGCAGCGTCACCTTATAGTTCGCATTTGGCAGGTCAACGGCAAATGTCGTGCCTGTCGCGACCGAAACCTGGTTTGCCCCTACCGTAACACCATTTGTATCCTTGAAGCCGTATCCCGGATCTTGTGCGTAGAGCGTATCCTGTATGTTCGTACTTCCCGACGCAGTCTCTGTACCGAAATTAAAGCGGTAGACCGGCTCCAGCATTTCAGCTTCACGAGTCAGCGCCAGATCGGCTTTAGGGAATGCTGTAGCTTCCGCTCCAAGATAAAAGCCGGTATGAGGCGGCTGGTTGTAGGATACATTTTGCCAGGCTACGCCAAGTCGATACACAGGGTCCTGCATCAGCGTAGGGATGCGGTAGTCTGAAGGAATGGTCGTCGTGTAGAGACGATACTCCGAACTATCTTCGCTCCGCAGCAGAAGCTCCTCACGCCAGTCGCCCAGAATGTCCGCCTGGAGTGCCGGATTGCCTTTGGTATGGTTGTTCGTTAATGTACCGGTTGCCCGGAAGATTTCATTCAGCTTTTTGTTTTGGTAATCCCACTTGTAGATGAGCGGAATTCCTTTGGCTGTGCTATTATCCCACTCATGGTCCAACAGCTCCCGCTGAAGATCTCCATCCCACCAGATGGCGAAATTGGCGGTTTTGGGCCCTTCGTCCACAGTGTAGATAGCCTCTCCGGCTGCTGAATAGGTATTGGTTACAGGTACACTTTGCCCATTGGTAACGGTCGTGGCCCATGATTCGTAACCCGGATAGTTCGGATCAATGTCCGCCGACATCCCGCGGCCGGTGTCAAAACCTGTTTTCTCACCCCAGAGGATTTCACCTGTTGCCGCATCGCGCATCTCCAGCCCGTATGCCGCATCGGAATGCTCGTGCACACTTACGACCTGATAGCCCTCCCGGTTCGGATCGAGCTGGCCGGCGTGCATGGCGTCACCGTGCCCGAGTCCGGTGCTGTACATCAAGCTGCCGTCATCGTCAATGGCCAAGGCGCCAAACATAATTTCGTCCTTGCCGTCCTTGTCAACATCCAGCACACTTAGATTGTGGTTGCCCTGTGATTGATATTGTGATCCTGCTTCATTCGTGTCGAACGTCCAGCGCTTGACGAGTTCCCCGCCAACATAATCATAAGCAACAAGCACTGTGCGGGTATAATAACCCCGGCTCATCACGACACTTGGCTTCGTACCGTCCAGATAAGCGATGCCGCCAAGGAAACGGTCTACACGGTTGCCATAGCCGTCACCCCAATCACTGACGTTGCCTCTTGGCGGATCATAATTCACGGTGGATAGAGCCGCGCCAGTCTCACCGTTAAACAGCGTGAGATATTCTGGACCTGAAAGTATGTATCCGCCGTCGTTGCGATAATCCTTCGTGCCGTCACCAATGACCGTGCCTTGGCCGTCCTTTGTGCCGTCCGCCGTCTTGACAACAACCTCAGCCTTTCCATTGCCATCGAGGTCATACACCATTAACTGCGTATAATGCGCTCCGGCGCGGATGTTGACTCCCAGGTCAATCCTCCACAGCTTTGTGCCATCCAGCTTGATGGCATCGATATAGACATTCCCCGTATAACCGGCCTGCGAATTGTCCTTGGAATTGCTTGGACTCCACAGGAAGACAATTTCATACTCGCCATCCCCGTCCAAGTCAGCTACGGAAGCATCTCCAGCATAATAGGAGTACGTTCCGCCATCCTTAGTCCGACCATCGGCCGGTTTATCGAGCGGAATAGGCAGATAATCGTTATGCCAGACTGATACAACCTCTGGTTGCATTTGCTCTTTGCCTGCAATAACGGTGGAGATCTGATATTGCGAGCTGTCGAAACCAGTGGTGTCCACGTAGTTTGTCACATCGCTTATGGGTGATGTGTTCACTTTGGTTCCATTTTTATATATATTGAAAGCGATATCATCTGGATCGTTGTTTAAATACCTCCAGCTAATAAAAACGCCGTTGTCTACAAGAACCGCAACCAACCCCCGGTTAAGATACTCTCCTTGGCGACCCGGCAGGCTGCTTGATGACTCTGCATGTATCGGCGCCGGAGGAACAGCCAGTGAAATAACCATAAGGAGTGCTAAAAAAGAGACCAACATCGATTTCTGGATGGAAACAGTTCTTCGGATCATTCGATTAACTCCCCCTTATCTAAAAATTCATTTTTAGAATCATCAGTTCGACCCTGCCCAGATTGTTGTCATTTGAACACAATTTATAGCCACCTCCTTTATATGTTACCGCTTACATTTATCTTACAGGTCTAAAAAAAGACAGACAATCTAAAAAATGTGACGTATTATATAAGATAATTGACTTTTTTAGGAAGGAGATGAAACGATGGTTCATACGGTTTCTTATGCTTTTCGTAATGACGATACATCAATCATGACACTGGACTCTATTGGATGGCAGATCGTTTCTAGCGAGGAATATCGTTGTCCAAGTGATGGTAGACCGGACCCGGGGCACGTCGTTTTTCAATACACGCTTAATGGCCAGGGTTATCTGGATATTGAAAATCAAACGATTCCTTTACCAAAGGGACATGCCCTACTTGTTAAAATCTCCGGAGAACATTGCTATTACTATAAACAAGAAAACAACGAACCATGGGAATTTATATGGATCAACATTCGCGGGGATGAAGCTAACCGAATCTGGGATATGATGCATGATAATGAGGGGCATGTCATTCGACGAAACGCGGACTCTCCCTTGATTCAAGAGTTATGGCAAATTATCCATTTGATTCATCAAGAGAAAGTTACGGACAAGTATCGCTTGTCCATGCAAGTCTATCGGTGGTTGCTTATCCTGGTACAGACGAGTCGGGATGCGGAGAAGGATATCGGTGCCCTATCCATAACAACGATCGAGAAATGTAAAAAGTTCATCCGAGAGAATTATGCATCTCCATTAACGTTGGATCTTCTAGCCAGCCATTGCGATATCAATAAACACTACTTGTGCAGATTGTTTCAGAAATCGGAGAAAACATCACCGCTAGCCTATCTGAAAGACAGACGCATTGAGGTTGCAGTTCGACTACTCCGTACAACGGAACTTCCGATTTCCCAAATTGGTCAACAATGCGGTTTTGAGAGTCCCAGCTATTTCGGCAAAGTTTTCCGGCAATATATGTCCATGTCGCCCAAAGAATACCGCTTGAATAAGTTAGAGTTTCCTTATGAGGCCATCTATTATGAGTAGCTAAACTTGCTGTTTGCTAGTTGTCCTTGGCTTGGGAACAGCTCTTATACCAATATAATAAAAAAAGCCGCTAGAATAGCGACTTTTAATGGAACTATGTTCTTTGTGTGCTTCGATGATTGCTGCACTTATTGAGCGGTGTATCCTCCGTCTATGATCAGACTATTTCCTGTCATATATGAAGAATCGTCACTAGCTAGGAACAGAACGGCTTTCGCCATCTCTTCTGCTTGACCCAGACGTTTCATTGGTGTTGCCGCAGAAAGTGCTTGTTTGCTCTCTTCCGGGATAATCGGTGTATCGATGAAGCCAGGGCAAAGGGAGTTCACCCGAATATTCTGCTCAGCATACTCCAGCGCGAGCGAACGCGTCAGGTTCACAACGCCACCTTTAGCTGCATTGTAGGCTGCTGAACCAGGTGAACCAACCCATCCATACATGGAAGCCGTGTTGACGATTGTACCTCCACCAATTTTGAGCATTTCGCGAATCGATTCACGTGCAACCAAGAATACGCCGTCCAGATCAACATTGACCGTATTGCGCCATTCGGCATAATCAAGCTCATGTGTCGGATGAACACGCCCGATTCCCGCATTGTTGAACACGATATCCACTTGACCAAATGTTTCTACGGTTTGTTTGAAAATCTCAGATACCTCTTCTTCACTTGTTATGTTTGCTTTAATAAAGAGAGCCTCTGCTTTAAGCGCTTTCAGTTCCTGCTCAAACGCCTTGCCTTTTTCTTCATTCAGATCCACCAAGACCACTTTAGCTCCTTCGGAAACGAATAAGCGAGCTGTCGCTGCACCAATCCCGGATGCTCCTCCTGTGATGACTGCAACTTTATCTTGAAGTTTGCCCATGAATAAATCCCCCAGTATAATATTTTGAATAGCGCCTATATAAATAGTGCTATATGATGTTTACAAAACTAATTCTATGCTTAAAATTGTAACAATCCAATCATTAAGATGTGACCAAGTGTCTACCTCGTAGACACTTTATAAAACTATGTCTATATTTATAGGAGTTTTTTTGAATGAATAATGAACTTACTGTGACATCTCAACATCGTAATCGAACCAAGGAGCACCTAAAAACCGCTCTGATTCAGCTCATTAAGAAAAAAGGGTTCCATGGTGTTTCTGTCAAAGACATCGTTGATCAGGCGGGTTATAATCGCAGCACGTTTTATTTACACTACCAGGATAAATATATTCTCGCCGAAGAGTTGTTGACTATGACACTCGAAGGATTGAGGGGCGCAGTAGGCAAACCCTATTGGCACGGTCAAAAGGTTTCAACCAACAAGCTGGATGCCGAATCTTTTCAAATCGTGGATTATATCTACGAGCACCGTGAGTTCTTCGAACTGATTCAATACGATGATACGTTACCCGGTCTACATACAGGCTTTCCACAAACCATACTCAAAATCTATCAGGAGCAATTTGTCTTTGAGACGATCAACAACTCCCCAGTTAATATGGATTATTTCAAATACTATACCGCCTACGGTTTTTTTGGACTGTTGAACAATTGGATATTAAGTGGATATCGTGAATCACGCGAGGCATTTATCAAAAACGTAATTGAACTCACCAAAACGCATATTCACTCTTTTCATTATGTGGGTGACAAGTTGGAATCATGATCTCAAGTAAGTTGATTTGAACATCACGATGAACGATATGTCTGCCTTAGATAACAGGCCTGTAGCGATGGAGCAGATGCTCCTGATTACTCAGGGACATGCCCAGAATCTCTTCGATTTTATGAATACGCTGATACAAAGCATTGATATGAATATGAAGTGCTGCCGCAGCTTGGACTGCATAACCTCCACACGCCATATACGTCATCAGTGTTTCTTCTAACCCACCGGTCTGCCCTTTGCAGGCCGAAGTGAATACTTCTGCCATAAACGCATTCAAATCCTCAGCCGGTTGCCGGATAAACAACCGGTTAACACCGATATCCGTATATCGGATCGTCCCCTGTTCTCTTCTTGTCTTCTGGTATGCAAGTGCCTTGTCCGCTTCCTGGTATCCCGTCCACTCCTCAAACTCCAGCAGTCCCACCACGATGGAGGTTGAAGGAACGATTCCGATCTCCCCAGACTTCTGCCAATAATCCTCTGTAAAATCCACAAAGGCATGGTTACTCTTGCCTTGACCATTAACGCGTCGATCGCAGGGTCATACCTCCACAACACACCTAAGCACTCATAAGGGCTAACCGTAAGCAGCCGTTCGGATGAGGTAGTGCAGGTCATGCTGGAGGTTGGATCAGCCATGCCTGAATCTCTTCGCGAAACAGCAGCCGGCGGCCTCGCCCAGACACCAACAGGACGCAAAATCACAAGGAATTTACAGCATAAATAAAAACGGGCCTGTCATTTATACGAGAGGAATGCAACCACAAGATAAAAGCATGCCTAATAATAAAAGAGACCATGACACCAGCTGGACAATGTTTTCTAGCGGCCAAATAATTAATATTTCAGGGTTGCAGAGTGCTTTTTAATGCCTGTTTTATTAAATAAAGCAACTTCAAAATCAGATACCCATATAATTTCACCTAGATGTTTAGCATAGGCAAATTCATCTGGTTGTTCTGATATGATCTTCTCTAAAAGTATTTGCGTACCATCTCGTTGTAAAATAGTTAGGAATATATCCATGCTATCTACATTATGATGGCAAATGACTTTAGCATAGTACTTCTTATTAGGGCTCTTCACATCCTTTTTCCAAGTCCATTCATTTACATAATCTAACTCCTCAATTTGCAAAGCTATCTCCCTAAATGGATCAACCTCCCAATTATTACGTAGAGCAAGTTTCTCTATGCCTTCCATTAGCAGGCGAAGCGTAGTCTTTTTTTTCTCCAGCTCATTTTTTGCGCTAAAGTCATTCAAACTAAATTGGATCGGTACCGAGCACACACCAGAATCGTTAACAATCCGTTCATCCGAAATGTTTTCTACACATTCTATTAGGACTTTCCAACAATCTTTCGTTTTGTATTTCCCCAACAGACGTTCATACATCGCTGTAATACAGCGAGTTTCCAAGCTAAAAGAGCGTCTTTGCCATTTCCAATTCAATGCATAATCTAATTTTGTTGCTTCGTTGCGATCGCAATTTTGCTCTTTCATTATAGATTCAATATTTTCATCATCTACAATATACGGTAAATCTAAATTGAATTCTTTTAAATACATCATCTGATCCTCTCCATGGTTTATAAATAAAAAATCTAAAAGGCATTTAGCCAATCAAGGCCTCATCCTCAGTCAGTTCATCATTAATTTCTATCCAAACTCGAAGCCCAATTTTTGAAGCAATTAAGCATCTCTTCTAAATTTTTTGCTCCCCCTGCACTCTGAAACACTCCATCTCTCACGATACAGTAGAACCAATCTTGTTCATTTCTCTCTTTTTCAATCGAATCAAATGGCACATCTTCTAAATATGTATCCGTCAAATCGATTTCGACAGACCAACCAGGATTATCCACCGTATCAATTCGCACACCGTATGAATGCTCCCAATCGCCGTCACAATTTTCATAATACCAGCTTTGAATCCATTTTAGGCTATCCATCGTCGTGACCTCTTTTTTTGTTTTTTCGACTCTAGGAACTTATTATTTAAAAGAATCCTCAAGCCATGTTTCATACTTTTCTCGTATGAATTACCTTTTAGTAATAATTTGCTTTTTTTATGTAGGGTATACTTTAAAGCAAGGGGAAAACTTTATTTCAAATCAAGGAGGTTATTATGAAAAAAATAATATTGTTTATCTTCATTAGTATGACTATACTTGCGGGCTGTTCTAACAAGGATGAGAAAGAGAATTATCCAGTTTTCGAGGGCACTGTAGTATTTAAAACAGATGAAAATGACAAGTACAAATTTCTTGTACTACAAAATATAAGTAAGGAAGATCTGGAGAATGGAAATCTTGAGGATTTTATAGAACTAGCACAAGACCAGGAAGCTTCGTATTATTTGGTCAATAGAGAAACATATGAAACAATTGAAGTAGGGCAAAGAGTAAGAATCACTGCTGGCTTAGACCAACTAGAACCCTCGCCACCCATTAGAACGGTTGTGAGTATTGAAAAAATAGGCTGAGATCTTTCTATTGCCAAACGATAAAAAGTCCTTATCGTTTCAAGTGAACGTAAGGACTTTTTATCATTTTGGGTTCAAAAGTTCGGAGTTAAATTTCGCGCGGTTAAATCCGACGGGCCTCTATTTCCATCATTGTCCCAACCATATCAACTGATTTATGGAAGATGTGCCTTTATAAAATTAAAATCCGCTGATGATTTTTAATTTCACATGGATAAATATGTGATTTGGTCCTCTTTGGATTGTCCCCTGCTCCTTCCAAAAAGACCGTCACATGTTTTCCAATATACCAACTGCATGCTTTGTTTCTTTATACATAAAGTAATCAAAATCGGCATGTTTTCGGGTTCCGCCAAGATCCTGCACACAAAGACCGATATAGGTTCCCGTAAACCGGATATACTCCGGAGATTCATCGGACAGATGTGTGATATCAATCCACCCGCCTGCTGTATTCCAGGATGAATCACTATTTAACGCATAATAAAAGCGGGCGCGATCTTGATCTACCACAGTCTTTAAACGGAGCGTGCTCACCGACTCTAGCGGAATATCCTCAAGCAGTTCGTCGTATACCCCGTATTTGGACTGAATAATCCCCAGGCAGAGCCCTCTCTCTTCATGATAAGTTACACGTAAGTAGAGATAGTCCTGGGTATCGTAGTACAAAATCAATCCGGCCATTTGCTGGGGATGGTCCGACGCAAATTCCAGACATGTCTCGGCTTCACACTCCAAGGCCTGAAGTCTCCGTGCGATCATGCTTTGCCTGTGCGTTGAACTCATCGACTCCATGCCGTGCAAGCGCAAGTAACCAGGGCGTTCCGTCAAGCTGAGCCAAGTCGAATCGGGTGGAATGCGAAGTGTATTCCAATCCTGCCGAAGCTCAAATTGATCAAAGTGATCCATTTCAGTAATCGGTTCAAATGGATGTGACGGGATCTTCGGTGCAGACACCTGAACCTCCGGATATCGGTCACCGCTCGCAAGTCTCAGCCAGCCGTCCTCACTCCACGTACACGGCTGAAGTGCGGTCTCACGTCCAAGAATGCAATATTTGTGATGAACGGGTCGTCCGACCAGATGAGCCATGTACCATTCGCCGGTATGCGTTTCGACTAGACTACCGTGGCCTGCCTTTTGCAGTGCTAAATCCGGTCTGCCGTATGAAGTGAGGATCGGATTGGCAGGATCGACCTCATAAGGACCTTGTAACGTACGGGAACGTGCTGAGGTAACCGCATGCTCATAACCGGTTCCACCTTCAGCCGTAATGAGATAATAATAGTCGTTGTGTTTATACAGGTGGGGTGCTTCGGTCAGGCCTAATTCTGTTCCCTTAAATATGTTCATGGCCGGTCCAATCAGCTTATGTTCCTGGACGGAATATTCCTGAAGAACGATGCCTGCAAACCGGTTTTTGCCCTTACGGTGATCCCATATCATATTGACCAGCCATGTGCGTCCATCTTCATCATGAAACAGGGAAGGATCAAAACCACTGCTGTTCAGATACACCGGATCGGACCAAGGGCCCTCGATATCCGTTGCTGTCACAAGGTAATTGTGGGTATCTTTAAAAGCGCCTACCCGGCTTTTGACATCGGTGTATATCAGGTAAAACACACCGTTGTTGTAACTAAGACAGGGTGCCCATACGCCTCCGGAATTAATGTTGCCCTCCATGTTCAACTGCGTTACACGAGTCAGCGGAGAAGCGATGGGCCGCCAATGAACCAGATCCCGGGAATGGTGAATCCGTACACCAGGGAACCATTCAAAGGTGGAAGTGGCGATATAATAATCCTCCGCTGCTCGGCAGATGGATGGATCGGGATGGAAACCGGGAAGGATGGGATTGGTGATCATTTTCTTGATCTTATTCATGGAAGAAACCTCCGGTATGAAAGTAATGATCTGTACAACAACAGATACACAAAAGGTGGATATCAGTACCAGCCCAGCGCTTTTTTGCCGGCTTCCAGGGCGGTTACGATCCGCTCGACATCATATATATTCCCTCTCCAAGTCCCACCGCTGACCGATTGCAATGCAGCCCAGAGCTTTGTATCATCCGGCAAAGCTTCATCAGGCCTCATATCTGGATGAAAGGGCCTTTGTGCCAGGATGAGAGCGCCTTCTTCCGGTGAAAACTCCAGATCGCCTTCTCCGACAAAGTTAACGCTGCCCTCCAGCGTGTTACGATCAACCGTGATGTCAATCAGGTCTCCGTTCCGCAGCTTGCCAATCGGTCCGCCTGCCAGCGCTTCGGGGCCAACATGACCAATACACGCTCCGGTGGAAACACCGGAGAACCGGGCATCCGTAATCAGTGACACGTATTTGCCAAAAGGCAAATGTTTAAGCGCAGATGTAAGCTGGTACGTCTCCTCCATTCCAGTTCCCGATGGACCTCGCCCGAGAAGCACAACAACGTCGCCAGCCAGAATACCTCCGGTCTTAATCGCATGGATCGCCTCACGTTCAGTGGTAAACACCTTTGCTCTGCCACGATGACGGTATACGCCATGCTCATCCAGCACAGCAGGATCAATAGAGGTGGATTTGATGACAGAACCTTCTGGAGCGATATTCCCGGTTGGAAATGTTACGGTCGATGAGATTCCAAGCCGCTGAGCGTGTTCTACACTCATGATGACACTGTCCGGATCGATACCGTCCTGCTCTTTTAACTGCGTCCGCATGAGATGACGGCGTTCCGACGATTCCCACCAGTCCAGTACCTGACCCAATGAAGTACCTGTAACCGTTGGTACAGACTCATCCAACAGACCAAGCTGTCTGAGGTGTAGCATGACCTCCGGTACACCTCCGGCCTGAAAGACACGTATGGTCGGATAAAAGATCGGTCCGTTTGGTAGGGCGCTAACCAGCCTTGGAACATTTTTGTTGACCTGTATCCAGTCGTGTACCGTGGGTACGGTTAAACCGGCGGCATGGGCAATCGCCGGTATGTGAAGAAGCAGATTGGTCGATCCGCCAAACGCGGCATGAACGGTCATCGCATTGCGAATGGATGCATCGGTGACAATGTCTGCCATCCTCATCCCCTGTGACTCCATATGGATGAGTGCACGTGACGATTGGCGCGCCATTTCAAACCAGATGGGCTGCCCGGAAGGCGCAAGCGCGGCATGAGGCACTGTCATACCCAGTGCCTCTGCTACAACCTGGGCCGTAGCCGCGGTACCTAGAAACTGACAGCCTCCTCCCGGTGTAGCACAAGCTCGACATCCTAAATCGGACGCCATTTCCAGAGAAATTTCCCCGTTGACGTACCGTGCACCGATGGTCTGAATTTTACCGGCGTCCTCTCCATCGGTAGGCGGAAGTGTGACGCCACCGGGAACGATTACACCAGGCAATTGAGGCATTCCAGCAAGTGCGAGCATCATCGCTGGAAGACCTTTGTCACAAGTGGCGACACCAAGCACGCCTTTACGAGTTGGCAGCGAGCGAATCAGTCTGCGAAATACCATAGCGGCATCGTTCCGGTACGGAAGCGAGTCAAACATGCCGGTCGTCCCCTGTGATCTGCCGTCACACGGATCGCTGACATATCCGGCAAACGGGATTCCTCCCCGGCTTGACAGTTCTTCTGCGGCAGCCTTCATCAGCAGGCCGACCTCCCAGTGGCCGGTATGGTAACCGAGTGCTGCCGGGCTGCCGTCTTCATTGCGTATGCCACCTTGTGTACTCAAGATCAGAAATTGTTTTCCGTTCAATTCCCCGGGCTTCCAACCCATTCCAACATTCTGGGACATGCCAAACAAGTCGCCGCTTGGAGCATTCCGCAGCAAATCATCCGTTAAAGGCAGACGTCCGGCAGCCCCAGGAGCATGTGCTATGATATCGAAGCAGTTGGAAGCGGTCTCTCCCATAATCGACGTAATCTGTTCGTACATGATAGCCTCCCACAGTTTATGACTTCACAAAGACCGTTTTGATGGCCGTGAAAAACTCGATAGCCGCTTGTCCCTGTTCTCTGGAGTGTGAACTTGACATCTTCATTCCGCCAAACGGAGCCTGCAGCTCTACGCCAGCCGTTTCTGCATTAATTCTGACGAGTCCTGCATCCATGTCCCGGATGAAAGACAACATGGCTCCGACGTTCTGTGTATAGATGGAAGCACTCAAGCCATAATCGCTATCATTAGCCGCTTCGATCGCTTCCTCCAGGGAATCTACCGCAATCAAGGCCAGAACCGGGCCAAAGATTTCTTCCCGGGCGATGGACATATGGGATTCGACCCCTTCAAATACGGTAGGCTGCACATAGAATCCCTCTTCCAGTCCCGGACCGTCCCCTCTTTTTCCGCCAGCGAGCAGAACAGCACCTTCATCCTGGCCTTTTTGAATGTAACTCAGCACGGTATTGAGCTGTCCTTCGCTTGCACATGGACCCATCCAGCTTCCAGAAGACATGCCGTCACCCAGTCGAATTTCCTGGATTTGCGAGAGCAGCTTTTCTTTGAAGGCATCGTATACTTTTCGTTCAATAATGACCTTGCTGGTGGCCGTACATTTTTGTCCGGTCGATTTCAACCCTCCGCTGATTGTGGCTTCCACAGCCAAATCCAGGTCAGCGTCAGCCGCGATAATAATCGGGTTTTTCCCACCCATTTCAAGTTGATACTTGGCTCCACGTGCCAGTGCTGCGCCGCCGACCCGTTTGCCCACTTCATTGGAACCTGTGAACGTTATTCCGCCCACATCCGGATGCTCAGCAAGTGCAGATCCGATCACTGAGCCTCTGCCACATACCAGATTAAGAACACCTGCCGGAATGCCCGCCTCTTCAAAACACTCCATTAATTTAGCTGCAGTGACCGCAGTTTCCTGAGCAGGCTTCAACACAACCGTATTGCCGTAAATTAAGGCCGGAGCCGTTTTCCAAATCGGAATGGCAACCGGGAAATTCCAAGGAGCAATAACCCCTACAACGCCAAGGGGTACGCGGGTCGTAAACATCAGCGCTTCGCTGTCCGTTGATGGAATGACATCACCGGTTTTTCGCATGCCTTCTCCAGCGTAATACCTTAAGATCGCGACACCGCGCAGTGTCTCTCCTTTGGCTTCGGGGAGTGTTTTGCCCATTTCCCTGGTCATCGCCTCTGCAACTTCATCGGCCCGGCGTTCCAGCACATTGGCTGCCTGAAATAGATAGTTTCCGCGTTCCGCGCCCGATAACCTCCGCCAATCTTTTGCTGCTTCCTTCGCGGCTGCAACAGCCCGGTTCAGATCCTCTACGCCTGAGGTGGGTACGTAGCCAACTACCTCCTTCCGATTCGCCGGGTTGATGCTCGGTTCGGTTTCACCGGATGTCGCCTTCACCCATTCTCCGTTAATGTAATTGCTGTATGTCTGCTCTACCTGAAATGTGGTCATCGCATTCATCCTCCTTGTACATTAGTTTGAAATGACTGGATTAATAAGTGTCCCGATATCGCTAATGGATATTTCAATGCGGTCCCCGGGTGCAAGTGTAAAATCATTGGGTGGCACGATGCTTGTGCCTGTCAATAACACCGTACCGTCAAACAAATCGTTATCTCTGGCCAGAAAGGAGACCAGTTCATCGAGTTTTCGGTTTAACTCACTTGTGCTTGCCTCGCTTTTGACAACTATTTCACCTTCGCGATATATTTCGCAGACGATGCTGAACGCATACGGATTCTGCACCGTTTCCGCCAGACGAATGGATGGACCTATCGAGCAGGAATTGCGCCACATTTTTGCTTGCGGCAGATACAGCGGGTTTTCCCCTTCAATATCGCGGCAGCTCATGTCATTGCCAACGATGTATCCCACAATGCTGCCATCTGCGGCAAGCACCAACCCCAGCTCAGGCTCCGGGATCTGCCAATTGGAATCGCTGCGAAGTGTGACAGCCTCATTGGGCCCGACGGTGCGGGCTGCTGTAGATTTAAAAAAGATCTCCGGTCTTTCGGCATCATAAACTTTATCGTAAAAGGTTTTTGCATCCAGCTTGCCTTCGGTTGCTTCATAATTTCGCGCTTCGCGGCTGCGTTGATAAGTTACACCCGCCGCCCATACTTCCGGAGCTTCCAATGGAGTGATTAGATGCAGGGAAGTCCAATCGTCAGTTAACTTGTTTGACGGTTTAAAAGCGCTTTCAACAAGTTGAACTGGAGAAATCCCCTGCTTTCTTGCTTGATGGATCAAAGTCATAAAATCTGCTTGTGGCAAACGATACGCTTGTTCATCATCCGTAACGGCTGCCAGCCACTTCTGTTGTCCGTCCAGAAATCGAATAATTCTCATTCAAGCTTGCCTCCATTTTTCCCCATCGGGTTGATAATACTACCATAGCACCGGCTATGGTTCATGACGATGTTCTAATCACTCCGACGATTTACCCTTTTCACGCATTTTTTTTCTGTTAAGATGAGGTTATATCCGTTGAACTGAAAATAATTTACGAGGACACTCCGATGACAGGATGTTGGAATATAGAATCGTACAAGGGGGTTGGTTTGCTGTGACCAAGCTTTCGGATGCTGTGTATTTAGGGCGTCTGCCCGATGTTCGCATGTCTTTTCAATTATTGGGGCTGCATGCAAGAAAAGTAGATTCCAGCTGGACTTATCCGTCCCATGAACATTCAATGTATGAAGTGCACTGGATGATGGACGGGCAGATGAACATGGTGGTCAACGGGCAGTCTTATCGTCAGTCGGTTGGCGACCTTCTGTTCATCCGGCCGGGTATGACTCACTCTTGCACCGGAGCCGGACCGGAGGGGTTTACTTATTTTTCCGTGCATTTCAGCATACACGATACATCCTTTTGCAGAGAACTTAACCGTTGCAAAGACATCTATTATCCGGCAAATTCGAATTTGGCTCTGGGGCTCTCCTCTTCCCTGTCTACCTTGTATGGTCTGGCTACAGAGCATCTGTCTAACTCGTTATCTTCCTCCAAACAAATGAAGGTACATGCCGCCGTGTTTGAACTGCTTGGTTCCCTGGTCGGCCAGTTATCTCAGCAAGCTTCCGTTACGTTGTCGAGAAAAGAAACCATTGCCCATCAGATTGCCGAGCACATTGAGGATTCGGTAAGATATATCCATCTTCACGGGGAAATTCAGGAGAGTGAGCGAACCTGGATTCAGGACATTGCCAAATCGCTGAGCATTAGCCCGTCACAGGTTAATCGTATTTTTCGGCAGGTATATGGCATCGCTCCACGCAAGTTTCTATCCGAAACCCTTCTGAACGAAGCGCAACGGCTTTTAAAACAAACCGACCTGAACATAGACCATATTGCGATGATGCTTGGGTATAAGACCAATGCGCATTTCAGCCGCCAGTTCAAGCGGTGGACAGGCATCGCGCCAAGTGAATTTCGCAGCCATTCCCAGCAGACTACGGCAGCCGATCGTCCTGATGGTTCATACCGCTGAGCTTTTCTTTCTATAAAAGGTAATAATGTTGGGCTGGTCCATGGCGTCTAGCATATTACCGTCAAGATTTACCGCGGCGACGTAGTTGTAAAAGATTTTTGAATTTCGAAACAAAATAGCCGCCAGGTTGGCGGCTATTTCTGCGACTATTATGTTATTACTTGGCATAGCAATGTTGATGATTTTCCTCGCCCTTTAGAGTCGTGCGAAGGTGATGTAATCAACTTGGACAGGCTCCGCCGATTCGGTTCGAAGTGCCCGGTTAATCTGTCCCCGGTGATACTGCCCATGTAAGATGACTTGCGAGAGAATGTCCCGGATGGAAGTTCGGAACGGAACCCCGCTCTGGTTTGCATAATCAATGATCTCATCCAATTTGAATTCCTCGAGCCCGTCCATATAGACGCGATATTGCTCGATGTTTTCTTCGAACATCTCCCGGATCGCCGTCAAGTCTTCTGTTTCTTCCCACAATGAATATTGCGCGCTACCCTTGCCTTGCAATCGGGACAGCCAGACTCGTTCCGCAACCGCGACATGTCGAACCAGCTTCAGAAGCTCCTTGTTCTCTGTCTTGGACTCCTTGAGCGCGTCTAAAATACGTTCGTCTGCCCAGTACAGATGGTCCATCATGCGCTTGATCGTATTCATTTCGCTTTCCCCCTTATCGTCTCACTGTCACTCACGACTTGTCATCATGCTCCGATAGACTTTAGAGTTTGAAGCCACAGTTTCCGTCATTTGAACTCGGAATAAGGAATAATAAACTCTGGCATTCCTTCAGCGTAGGAAGTATATTCATATTCTGTGAAATAGATAACGATACCATCATGGCTCAGGTAATAATCTCGATCAGCTTCGATCGTCTTAAATGGAGTGGACAACTCCAATCCGCGATGATTGATGTGATCTGTGATTTGGCTGTTAATGATAGAGACATAATCGGCGTTACCTGCTGCTTCCTTCAACGAAATCAGATCACCTGTTACGAGATCGAACGTGTAAGGAACCCTCGTCGTCATTCCGTGCGCTCCCCCCATATAAAGATCATAATCCACATATAGGCTCAATTTTCCATTCTCGTTATACATAACTGTAAATCTGCCATCGAGGCTCGGTTGCCGAATTTCAGCCTTTGGATTTTTGATTAGTAATTGATTATTCGCTTTTACGACTGTATCCATTTCCTTCGATCCCGCTGCAATGTGCTTGTCGGTCTCCTGCTTCAAAAAGGCGTTGATCTTATCCTGTACTTTCTCTCTTGCATAGCCCTTAATTACCGGATAGTAGACGAGCAATGATTTGCCATCTCCGTCGGCACCGATCTCTTCCGCTTGAACCTGCAAGTCGTTTTCCTTAATCGATTGAATACCGACCTGCTTAGTACTATTCTGATATGAAATTACATAGCCCATCCGCTCCAATAGGAAGCGAAGTGGCAAATAAGTTGTATTGTCCTGGAGAATGACTTGAGGTCCAAAGACCGGTTGTCCGTTCAAATGAATAGTATTGTTAGAGAGATTAATTTGAAGCGATCGT
The DNA here is from genome assembly GCF_037965655.1 of Paenibacillus sp. FSL L8-0435. Classification (NCBI taxonomy): domain Bacteria; kingdom Bacillati; phylum Bacillota; class Bacilli; order Caryophanales; family Paenibacillaceae; genus Paenibacillus; species Paenibacillus sp. FSL L8-0435. The sequence continues at coordinate 3,591,451 of NZ_CP150185.1, read as the reverse complement.
CCATTTCCCGACACTTCAACAAGTTGATTAGTCTGATTGAAATTGGTGGTTAAACCCAGGGCTGTATTTAGGTTCCTAAGAGCTATATAGGTCGATCCGTTTTTATTAATTGTACCAATGCTTGATTTCTTTCCTTCAATGCTGAACGGTTGTACGGTAACTTTATATTTGGAAACGGAAGCTGCAGCGGCTACCGGTTGGCCTTCGGCCATGAAGTGTGCCAGGGGCGATGCCAGTAATGCTGTCATAATAGCACTTACAATTAACTTATTTCTCTTCTTGTTTCTATTCATTTTTTTTCTTACATCCTTTCTGAATTCAAGTTCATTGCCTTCTAGCTTTTAAACGCAGTTTTTAACTAAAAGGTTTCAAATCAACATGGGACTTGATTGTCAGTACTGTGATATTCTTAATGTTACGAGGAAGAACAGTGAAACTGCAGGAGGTTAAACATCCATGAAATCCAAACGAGCACTAATCGATCGAAGAAACGCCGAGCGTCGGGTTCGCCGGGAACAGAAAATCAATCCACCCGGTCCTTTCTTCAAGCTGTTCGACTGGATGTGGAAGATTATATTTATCTTGTTCCTGTCATCTCTTTCTGTTGTTGCCTTCTGCCATTGGTTTTTGCGCACGGGTTCTGGTCCGGGAAGATCAAATCTCATCGCTTTCACTGCTGAACGAATGGCAACTTTAATGCTTTTTATAATGCTGGCTACTGCCTGCATAGTCGGTATACGAGCTATGATTAAGTCTAAAGATAACTCTTCCAGCAGAACTTCCAAACATCCGGACGGAAAACGTTTGATCATAATGAAAATTATTGTTTTTCTGTTCTTTGTAATCGTTATGGTCATTTCAATCATTATCTGCTGGGCGCAGCTGAAAGTTTTATTGAAGATTGGAAAACTATTGTTATTGTCTTTAGGTTGATCGGGATGGCCCTTTATTTTAACAGGATTATCAGCGAATAAACAGTTTCATCAAATTTATATAAATTGGGTTGATCATGTAGCCATTCGGGCTTATGGAATATCTCTTACCTGTGTCCAACCGCCGTATATGGTCCATGTCCTCCTCATTCAGTTCAAAGTCGAATATTTCGATATTCTCTTTAATCCGTTGAGGGTTCGTTGATTTGGGAATGACCATAATTCCGCATTGCAGATGCCAGCGCAAAATGACTTGCGCAATTTGCGATTCTTTTAATATTTTCAGATGATGGGATACGGTCGGTCGGGATAGATGTGTTTTCATCCTGATCTCGCCTACGCGCATGCCGGTTTTTTGCGGTGCTTCGCGGCTTTAATTGTTGTTTGCCCACGTGTTTAAGGTGCTTACATATGCTGTAGACCCCAGTCTTGTAAATCTATATGGAGAACTTCTTGATTCCGGGTCTCATCCATAATGGGATGCTTTTCTACCCAGTGCCAGCGGATAAACCGATCCCATGGATCAGCTCCGAGGATGCAGCACAATATCATGTTTATGCGTTAAACCATCCTGATCTGGCAGGATTTTTCAAGGAATGTACGACTTGTACATTCCCTCTTTCTAATTAGGACTATAACGCCAGATAGATCTCCTGTGTAACTTAACCAGTCCACCTACCTATTCACCAGTAACCATAGAGTTTTCAGTCCTACTTCTCATCCTTTTGAATAGAATTAGGACAAGAAATAAAGCTACGCTTACAGCTCCAAACCCCAACCAATTCAAATACATGACAGATGAACGACTGATCACAAACCCACCTAATCCAGATCCCAGTGCAAAACCAAATTGGATAAATGATGTATTTACGCTTAGGGCGATGTCAGGATTACGAGGTGCCAGTGTAACCAGATATAGTTGCTGGGCCGGAGATATGCTCCACGTTGCTAACATAAAAATCATTAAAACCAAGATTAACATGATAAGATTAACTCCAGCTAGAGCAAACAAAAGAAGAGTTACGCCTTGTAACAGAAGGCCTAGACAAATTGTAAACTTTGATCCCTTTGCATCTGCCAATTGTCCGCCCACTTTTGATCCGACAAAGCTGCAAATTCCCGCGAGAAACAGAACACCGCTTATCTCGGTCATGGTAAGAGTGGATGTAGCTTGCAAGAAAGGCGTAATATACGTGAACAGTGTTGAATAGCCTCCGATATACAATAATGTAATAAGCAAGGCAGTCAGAATGAGTGGATTTTTTAAAATGGAGACCTGCATACTGAGGGTGATCTTTTCTTCCTCTTTGATTGCCGGAACCTTTTTGTAGATAATAAGTAATGGAAGAACACTTAACAATCCAATGATTACAAATAGAACTCTCCATCCAAACATTTCACTAAAAAATGTGCCCAATGGGACACCGAGCACTAGCGAACTGCTGAGCCCCATCAGAATGATGCCGATGGCATTGCCCCTTTTTTCCTTTTCAACCAGTCGTGTCGATACGGCCATCGCTACTACGGTAGCCACTCCTCCGCTAGCCCCTTGAATAATTCGCACCCATAGTAAAGTTTCGTAAGAAAGGTCAACAAACATAAGTCCGTTACTGGCAATAAACACACTGAGGGTGGACAACAGTAACTTCTTGCGATCCATATTTATTGTAATTGCAATGAGAATCGGAGCAATAATGGCCGCTGCCAGAGCGAATACAGTCACCAGTAAACCCACTTCGGAAGTAGATACACTCAAGTCTGAGGCGATCATTTCAATGACTCCTGTAATAATGTATTCAAGGGTTCCGATCAGAAAAACAGCCAATGCCAAGATATATATAATCCATTTATTTTTCACTTTAATCCACTCCGTCTTCTCTAGTTATCTATTTAGTATTGGAATTTGTATTTCTATAAACTGTACATCTTGTTCTTGAGATAAGGGTAAATATAATTCCCTACCAGCTCCGTTCTCCTTGATCTGATAGTTATTATTCTCAATCCATGTAGCTAGATGAACACAGGCTTTACAGGCAAAGGCGGCATTGGAACGATAAGCTATGGTGGCCATCATGGGCTCGGCAGGAAGAGTCCGCAGTTGAAATGGGGCGAGAGGTGATCGCAGATCACAGCTTAAGAAGTAACCTATTTCAAACTCGAATTCTTCCTCTTGTCCTGCGATTTCTTTCCACAAAACAACCTGAGGTCCGTCAATCAGTTGGCGCATTTCTTTTGTTAATGACTGATCAAACTGATGAAATAAACTCGAGATCTCCTCTTCCCTCCCGCACCCTGTCTGAAAAAGAAACTGCCGAGCACCTTCCTCTTTAATTCGAATTTCTTGCCCGGTTTCAATGTGCCCCTCTTCCTCTAGAAGCTGCATGCGTTCCTCAATTCGGACGAGTTTGGCTTGTTCCGTATCGATAATTTGCTGAATTTCGCTTCTTTTTAGCTTAAACATGCCTTGAATATTGTCCAATGTAATATGTTCCTGTAACAGCTGTGTGATTTGTGGCAATGTGAACCCCAATTCTTTATAAATGAAGATTCGGTTGAGCTCGAGGAGCTGATCTGCGGAATAGTAACGGTAACCCGTATCGTGATCTACCTTTCTCGGCTTAAGTATGCCAATCTGGTCATAATAACGCAGTGTTTTTAATGAGACCCTGCTTAGTCTGGAAAACGCACTGATTTTGAACAACATATCATCTCCAATCTATTAACATAATGCGAGTATATAGTTTCCCGTACAGGGGAAAGTCAAGGGTGTATATGCTTCTCATTTTTATATAAAATTAACCACCGTCCTTGTCATCACTCTATGTTGCTGTTATGGGCAAGTCAAAAACCGTTTCTGAATGAAACGTTCATTTTTTTTGAACAAAAAAATGCCACTGATTGTGGCATTCTCTCGGTACGCATTCAATTATCCTGCTCAGGCAGGTTTGTATTATTTTCCGGTTTCAGCAAATGTTTTAATACGCTCCCCGATCTGGTCACGAACCCTTTGGAATACGGCCCACTTCTCTTCATCAGACCCTTGCGCTTTGGCAGGATCATCAAATCCCCAGTGTTCCCGTTTCACATGTGGAGGCGTCATTGGACATTTATCTGCGGCATCCCCACACAACGTGACTACGAAATCAGCATTGTTCAACAACTCTGAATCAATGATATCGGAAGTTTGAGTAGCAATATCCAGATCAACTTCTTTCATGGCTTCCACTGCTTTTGGATTCAGACCGTGTGCCTCGATTCCTGCACTATAGATGTTCCAGTCCTCACTTAGATATTTCTTGGCCCAGCCTTCGGCCATTTGGCTCCGGCAAGAGTTGCCTGTGCACAGGAAGTACAGTGTTTTTTTACTCATGTCCATCGTCTCCTCGTTGTTTGAATTATAGATTGCTTTTATAGATTGCTTTTATAGAATGCTTAACCACAGATACAGACCCACTAGCGTAATAAGCAGAGTCGGAATGGTGATTAAGATACCTGTCTTGAAGTAAGTGCCCCATGAGATTTTGACACCTTTGGTGCTCAGCACATGAAGCCAAAGCAGGGTCGCAAGTGAACCAATCGGGGTAATCTTGGGACCCAGGTCTGATCCAATAATATTGGCGTAAATGAGTGCCTCCCGAACCGTTCCTGTAGCCGTTGTTGCATCAATGGCAAGCGCATCAATCAACACGGTAGGCATATTATTCATCAGGGATGAAATGATTGCCGCAATAAAGCCCATACCCATCGTTGCAGCAAACAATCCCTGATCCGCCACAACCTGAATGACCACGGCTAGAAGATCCGTTAAACCCACGTTACGTAGACCATAAACCACGACATACATGCCGATGGAGAAAAATACGATGGCCCACGGCGCTTCTTTGACAACCAATGTAGTTGGTACAGCTGAACTGCGGGAAGCCATGATCAGGAAGAATATCGCGACAATACCTGCCACAAAAGATACGGGAATGCCGATAAATTCACTGGTAAAGTATCCAATAACCAGAGCCCCTAACACCACCCACGACAACCGGAACATTTTCATATCCTTAATGGCAGATAACGGAGGCTTCAATTCACTGGCATCAAAACGTTTGGGAATACTCTTGCGGAAAAAGAGATACAGTACACCGATACTCGCCGCCAGCGAGAACAGATTTGGAACAATCATCCTTCCTGCGTACTCCATAAACGTAATACCAAAGAAATCGGCAGACACAATGTTGACCAGGTTACTTACAACCAGCGGCAAGGAAGTTGTATCCGCAATAAATCCGCTGGCGATAATAAATGGGAATACTTTTTTCTCATCGAAATTCAGTGCACGTACCATGGCTAGAACAATCGGTGTCAGAATCAGTGCGCCTCCATCGTTGGCAAAGAAAGCAGAAACCACCGCTCCCAGGATGGAGACGTAAACAAACATTCGTACACCATTGCCATGAGCGGCTTTGGCCATATGTAAGGCAGCCCATTCAAAAAAGCCAATACGATCCAGAATTAATGAGATCAGAATGATTGCGACAAAAGCAAGCGTGGCATTCCATACGATTTGTGTCACATCCCATACATCTTCCAAATTGACCACACCCACAAGTAAAGCAAGGATTGCTCCTCCGCAAGCAGACCAACCAATGGACAGGTTTTTAGGCTGCCAAATAACGAGTACAAGTGTAATCAAAAAGATGATGCAGGCTAACAGCGTAGAAAACAAAACCATACACCCCCTTTCAGTTCAGCTTTATTTATATTTGTATATAATGATATACTTATATAATGATCAAAAATTAATTACACTCTGAAGTAAAGTTTTCTTTATTTAACGATTTAAGAATAGTTGCTGTATCCGGCATCAAATCCAGGACAGATGTAATATATGGTGTATTCTCTACATTTAAAGAGTAGTATACCCACTGACCACGTTTATTTTCTTTAACCAAGCCTTGATCCTTCAGCTTGCGCAAATGTTGACTAATTCCAGGTTGTGACATGTCTAAAATCTCTACAAATTCACACACGCACCATTCACGTTCTTTGAGGAGTGTAAGGATCGTAAGGCGTGTTTTATCACCCAGCAATTTAAGCTTATCCGCTACCTCTTGCATAGAATCCATAGCACTTCCTCCTTCAACTACATATAAGTGTATGCTTATATTATAATATCAAAAAAATGAAGTCAATGTTTACTTGATGATTAACTCCAAAAGTCGTTGGTTCGAATTCGAATCAACGATTTTTGGAGTTTGTGAATATTTTTTAAATAAACAGATTATGATTGGCTTGTGATGCTTGTCCAAGATAGTAACCGACACCACCAATTTTAACTTGGTCTATTAATTCTTCACGCTGAATTCCCATTAAATCCATGGACATTTGGCAGGCAACGATCTCTACTCCTTGTGCAATTGCGCTCTCAATCAATTCTTCCAATGAAGGCACATGATGTTTTTTCATCAAACCACGGATCATCTTCGGGCCTGCTCCGAGCATATTCATTTTGGACATGCCAAGCTTCTGGCTCCCACGAGGTAACATCATATCAAACATACGGCCGATCATTGTTTTGGATAACTTCTGCGGCTGCTGCTTGCGAATAATGCTCAATCCCCAAAACGTGAAAAATAGGGTTACTTTCCGTCCACTGGCTGCGGCCCCATTTGCAATAATGAGTGAAGCGATCGCTTTATCCAGATCGCCACTGAACACAACCATCGTGCTGGCTGGATCACTGATGGGGGATTCGGATACGGGTTGTGCTGTATTTTTAGCAATGACAGACTCAATCGTACCGCCTTTCAGTCTTTCCAACTGCAAGATTGTGGAACCCGACATCGTGGCCCAGGCTTTGACATCTTCATAAAAGCCTGGATCGGAAGCTTTCACACGAAGGGTTTCTCCGTTTGAGAGTTGATCCATTTTCTGCTTAACCTGAATCAGGGGACCAGGACAACTTAATCCGCATACGTTCAACTCATGATCAATACGTTGCGGCTGTACTGAGTCAGTGGGAATAGACTCCTTTTCGTTCGCGTCTATCACAGGATCATGCTGCTCTTGTGTTGTAGCAGTAAATGGAGCAGGCTTAAATTGGGCTTGTCGGTATGTTTTATAACCACCACTCAGGTTTTTTACGCTAAAACCATGCTGATGCAAAATTTGCGAAGCTGTATAACCACGTAAGCCGACTTGACAGTATAGCCAGATTTCTTTGGAAGGGTCTAATTCATCTAAACGTTGACGAAGCTCATCAACTGGAATAGAGAGTGAATCTGGAATATGACCATTTTGATGCTCGATTTCACTGCGAACATCCAGAAGTATCGACTGCCCCGGCTGACGATCAGCCAGTTGATTATAGGTGAACGTCTGAACACGTCCGGTGATCATATTCTCTGCTGCATATCCAGCCATATTCACGGGATCTTTGGCAGAAGAATAAGGTGGCGCGTAACTCAGTTCAAGCTCTGTCAAATCCCGGACATGTCCTCCAAAATGAATGGCTACAGCAATGTCATCAATTCGTTTATCCACTCCATCATAACCGACTGCTTGTGCGCCTAAAATTTTGCCTTCCGGAGTAAACAGCAGTTTAAGAGTAATCGCACTTGAACCCGGATAATACGATGCATGAGAAGCAGGGTGTACGATAACGGTTTGATAGTCCACGCCGAGACGCTGTAGTGTTTTTTCATTACTGCCTGTCGTAGCTGCGGTCATTCCAAATACTTTGATAATGGACGTACCTTGTGTTCCTTTGTAGGTAGATTGAAGCCCTGCGATACGGTCGGCAACAATACGACCTTGTTTGTTGGCAGGTCCGGCAAGTGGTATCGTTGCCTTCGTACCATGAATGGTTTCCGTTACTTCGATCGCATCCCCAACAGCATAGATATGTGGCACACTACTTTCCAAGGCTTCATTTACGATAATATGTCCACGTGCACCCAGCGAAACGCCGCTATCTTTCAAAAAATAGGTGTCTGGTGTTACGCCTATCGCAAGAATAACCATGTCAGCAGTCAGCGTGTGACCATCCGCAAGTTCAACCCCTATGCCCTGCTCTAGGGAATGGAATCCCTGAACACGCTTGGAAAACAGCAGGTTTACACCATGATTCTCCATTTCCTGTGCCAATGCGGCTGCTAACTCGGGATCATATGGTGTGAGTACTTGTGCGTTCCCCTCAATAAGCGTTACATCCAGACCAGCTTCCTTTAAATTCTCAGCCATTTCTACGCCTATAAATCCACCACCTATGACGATCGAAGACTGGTTGTTAGAAGAACTTACCTGTTCTTTGATCCGATCAATATCAGGAATACTTCGTACGGTATAGATTAGTGGATTGTCCTTACCCGGCAGATCGGGAATCATCGGTTTTGCACCTGGTGACAATATCAACTCGTCATAGCTTTCTTCATATGCACCGCGCTCCTGGGATTGTATCTTAACCACTCGCTGCTGCGAATCAATAGCTACGACCTCACTTCTTGTACGCACATCGATACAAAAGCGATCTGCCATCCCTTTTGGCGTCTGCACCAGCAGACGCTCTCGATCATCGATTGTGCCACCTATATAATAAGGTAAGCCACAATTGGCAAATGAGATATAGGGTCCCTTCTCAAAGATAATAATCTCGGCATGTTCATCCAGACGGCGAAGACGTGCAGCTGCAGAAGCACCTCCAGCTACACCGCCAACAATAAGTACTTTTTTGCTCATGATTCACAATCATCCTTTTCAAATAAAGTTTTAATAATCTGTTCAACCCGTTGATCGGCAAGCACATAGTTCACTTCAAGTCCATTCCGCTCCGTAGCAACAATACCTGCACTACGAAGCTTCTGGAGGTGTTGTGAGACTGTTGATTGGGGAAGATCCAGACATTCCTGCATATAAGAAACATTACATTTTTTTTTCATCATCAGTCCCCGCACAATGCATAAACGAATGGGGTGAGATAAAGCTTTCAGCAGATTAGCAGGTTCATCGAACTGTTTAATGTTATTACTGTCAAAAGCGGGAGTGTTCAAAAGGTATTCCTCCTAAATCGTTATATCGTAATAATACGATTTATTGATTCTCATGTCAAATGTATTCTCGAGTGAATGCGTTCAATAAGTTCATACCCGCTCAACCCTACGGCTTTGATTTGATTCAGGTGGATGATAAAAATGCCTGCCAAAACCGCTAAAAGCGATACCTGACAGGCAATCATGTTGTATCAGATCTTCATAAAATAGTGATTTAACTGAACGTCTTATATTAGAGTATAACAGGCTGAATCAGTCCGTCCTTACCAAAAAGAAGCGGGTCCATACATATTTCGCGGTGATACCCCTTTCCAGAGGAGAATCTGGACAGTGGTGTTACAAAACGGTGATAGGCAATCTGGTATTGACCGGTTTCAGAATCATTAAATATACAGTGATGACCTGTGCCCAGCATGCCCTTCTCCACATTTTTGCTCAGGATTGGGTATCGATAGGTAATTGGACCATATAGCTGCTCTGCCGTACCGTAATTAACATGATAGTCTTCACTGCCTGTGTCATCACAGGACCACGTAAAGTGGTAAAGTCCACCCTGCTTCAACACGGCTACAGCCTCACGAAAATCATGCAAGCCCGCCAGATTGCTCATTGTGTCCTCTACGACACTTATCATGTCTTCACCAAGCTCCACAATGGCAGCATGTCCATTGCCAAATAGCAGATACGTTCTTCCATCCTCTTCGACATAGATGGAGGGATCAATGGCCTGACCCATGGTGATGCCCAGACGTTTCAACTGCTCCATTGTGATTAAAGGCTGTGACTCGGCCAGGAATGGACCAATCGGTGTATCTGCTACAGCAACGCCAATGGCACTCTCGCCGTTCAGCATTTTGCCACAGAAATAAAAATAGAACTTTCCGTTTCGGCTGGCAATTGCCGGTGCCCAGGCATTACCGGTTGCCCAAGCTACATCCTCTGTTCCCAGATCAAGGATAACACCTTCATCTTGCCAATGCTTCAGGTCTGAAGAAGAAAACACTTTGAACTTTGTCCCCGACCACCCCTCGAAGCCATCTGTTGTGGGATACATATAGTAACGATCCCCAAACTGTGCGATATCAGGATCGGCATATTGTCCGGGGAGCACTTGATGACCATCCCCGAAAGCCGCGAGAAGCCGGCTGCACTCCTCAGCTGTGATTGGCAGGACACTTCCATGCCGCTTTTGAGTCGTTCCCATATCGAATTCACCATCAGGGACGATTCGGAATTCTCCACTTCTTAGATCTGTAGTCAGCAGAGGAAGATAACCCTTTCCTTCAGCAAATCGATCAACAATCAGGCACCATTCCTCCCGGTCATTGAATTTAAAGATTTGAGGTCCCTCCACACCTGCCACAGCCTCCAGTACCGGAGCTTGAAGTGTAACAAACGCCCCTTTGTCGAGAGAGTCTCCTTTTTCTACCCGTATGTTTTTGGTTGTTTCATCCTTGGAGTATCGATAATAAGAGCCATCCGCTGGAAGAATCGTTGTATCAATAATATGATTATCCCGCTCAATGTATTTTTCCGATGCGGAGAACGTACGAAAGTCTTTTGTGCGAGCGCTGTATATTTTTTGTTTTTGTTCTTGCTCCTGAGGTTCCTGCGTCGCAGAAGCCCAGAATACAAGAAACTCATCTGCCATTTCATCATACACAGCTTCCGGTGCCCAGACACATCCAGCGCCCTCAACACCTAGTGTAACGTTCCATGGGGATGACCAGTTCACGAGATTGCTGGATTCCCATATGATTACGTCACGACTCCCGGCATTAACGGCATGAGTCCACCCTTTGCCGCTTGCGATGCGGAGATCCGTAGCAATCAGATAAAATTTATTTTCCTTGACTGAACGAACCAGAAACGGGTCCCGTACCCCCTTTTCTCCAAGGTCGGAAAACAGCACAGGAGATCCGCCATTAAGATCCTTCCAGTGAAGACCATCCTCGCTATAGGAGAAATAAACCTGCTCTCCGTCTGGTTGTTCGCCAATAAAATGTACAAAGAGATACCCATCATAAGTTGGAGTTGTTTTGGTCAATGGTAAAGAGCCTCCTGAAAGTGAAATTGATTTTATACTAACAGTAAATATAAAAATGAAAGCGTTCTACATATGTTGTATCATACTTCAAAACCAGCGGAATGAGTATATTTTTGTGATTTGGTATGGCACAGATCATGTGAATCTTTCGCCGGGATCATTTTACTTTGATTGGGATGTTTGGCTTACTCCTCATGCAAAGAATATTAAAATATCGCCTTTATTTTACCTCAGGTATACAAAATTCTTGGTTTTCATTTACAAATAAATGCTAATCTTCTTAATGATGAACAAATGAATATAGACTCATGCATTCATTTTTGTTGTTGAGATATTACGAGGAGGAATCATTGTGAAATTATCCAAAAGAGTATTACCAGCGGTAGCGCTGACTCTGGCTGTATCGGCTTCTACTCTCTTGTCTGCAGGACAAGCAAGTGCGGTTCAAGCTGTAAGTGTGGAGAAAAAACAAATCAAGAACATCATCTTCCTCATTGGGGATGGCATGGGGACCTCTTATACTTCCGCCTACCGTTATATGAAAGATGATCCTTCAACGAAGGGCATGGACAAAACCGTATTTGACCCTTATCTTGTTGGGGCACAAATGACCTATCCGGATGATGATAAACAAAATGTGACGGATTCCGCTTCCGCAGCAACGGCTATGTCGGCGGGTGTGAAAACATACAATGCGGCCATTGCGGTTGACCCTGAGCAGAAGGAAGTCAAAACCGTACTTGAGCAGGCCAAAGAAAACGGCAAAGCCACCGGACTCGTGGCTACATCGGAGATCACTCATGCCACACCAGCTGCATTTGGTGCCCATGATATCAGTCGAAAAAATATGGATGCAATTGCGGACGATTATTATGATGAGTTGATTAATGGCAAGCATAAGGTGGATGTACTTCTTGGTGGAGGGAAATCCAATTTTGTACGCGAGGGTCGTGACCTGACGAAGGAGTTCCAGAAGGCCGGTTTCAGCTATGTGACGGATCGTTCCTCTCTCCTTGCTGATAAGAATCAACAAGTTCTTGGACTGTTTGCGGACGGAGGTCTGGACAAGTTGATTGATCGTACTGCTGCAACTCCATCATTGGCTGAGATGACCAATACAGCGATTGATCGTCTCAGTTCGAATGACAAAGGATTCTTTCTAATGGTCGAAGGCAGCCAGATCGACTGGGCAGGACATGATAATGATATCGTTGGTGCTATGAGTGAAATGGATGATTTCGCAGCAGCATTTCAGGCAGCTATTGATTTTGCCAAAAAAGACGGTGAAACACTTGTCGTAGCTACTGCCGACCACTCCACGGGCGGGCTTACGCTTGGAAAAGACGGAGAATACAACTTCTTCGTAGATCCAATCAAAGCTGCACTGCGCACACCTGACTTCATGGCAGCACAAATTGCAAAAGGTGCTTCGGTTGAAGAAACACTGAAAAGTTATCTCAAACTGGAGTTGAAACCGGAAGAGATTCAATGGGTGAAAGAAGCGGCCAAAAGTGCGGATGTAACAAAGATTGATAATGCCATTGAAGCGATTATTGATAACCGTTCATTTACGGGCTGGACAACAGGTGGACATACAGGTGAAGATGTTCCGGTCTATGCCTACGGTCCGGCAAGTCATCGCTTCGCCGGTTTGATCGACAACACAGATAATGCCAAGATCATATTTGATATTCTCAGCAAGCACCAATAATTCAATAGTTTAGGATCATCCCTTCTCTTCTTTCATCCGAAGAGAAGGGATTTTTTTCATATTTTCATGACCGAAACTTGTCCATTCACTTCGAGTATGGCGTACGCCTGTTCGGAATTTGCTAATATGCATTATATCCCATGGAGTTGGTTACCTTATACAAAACACGCTCGCATTGAAGGGAGAGAAATCCGATAAATGCAGTTAACGATTGGTTAAGGCAGATTGCCCACAACTATATTCTCATTGTCATTGCTGCGGTGCTCTTTTTTGCAGTCAAAGCAGTCATTGGGTTCTATACGTACAAGCATTATGACAAAAAATTGGATGCACTCACAGATAAGGTCGATCGTCTTCTGGAGGAGAAAACAACGGAGTGATGCTACTTATTGTGAGCTATAGAAGTAACAAGCTTTGGAGGAGAAAAGCATGTTAGGGAACATTCTGCTCGGTATGGTCATTCCCATTATATTGGGTGTATGGATTCTGCGTCGGAACTTTAAAATCCTTATTCTATATTATCCACTTGGTGTGGCTGTATCAGCATGCATCAACAATATCGGGTTCAATTACTTCTGGAATATTCTTCCGAATACTCATAATCAATCCTTGGCTGCTCTCCCAATGGATCTTGGAATCTATCCGATTGCCGGCTGCTTGATGATGTATGCCATTATCGTCAAAGGTGCCAAGCCATGGTTGGCGATTCTTGTTGCATCATTGTCGCTGACATTAATCGAATGGGTTGCCAAAATGATGGGGCATGTCATTTATTTTAATGGATGGAACATCCTTTGGACCTTTTTGTCATACCTCCTGCCATTTGTTCTTGCTTATGGTTACAGTAAAATATTGAGGTATACCAAGTGAAGTTTTACTGAAGCTTTCCCCTAATAAGGCAGGACAGATGATATGGGTTAACGCTGATGGGCATACGTGCATATCTTAACTCATATTCGTCTTGGAGGGATTCGTAATGTATGTGGCATATCCTTATGGTTACAGGTACACTTTTACTCCGGTATGGGCAACATCATCAGCCGAAGCACTTGAATTAATCAAAACAGCTGTGCGAGGAGAACGAAACGATGAGGTGTTCTATGATTCACTGATTCAGTTGTCACCCGATGCCAATCAGGCTGCCATCATCACGAGCATCCGCAATGATGAACGAGGACATAATCAAATGTTCCGCCAAATGTACAAGGATCTGACAGGTCAGGAGATTACGGGCATAAGCAGTGAGCCGGTTGAGACGGTCACCTCTTATCTTGCCGGACTGCAAAAGGCGTTTCATGGTGAATTGGCCGCCGTGGAAAAGTATAGAAAAATATGGTTTGGTCTCCCTTATGGCATTTATAAGGATACGGTGTGGGGAATCATCCTGGACGAACAGAAACATGCGGATAAATATAACAATCTGATTACCTACAATTTGCCGAGATAGTCATGTATGGGATGAATAACGCGCGTATTCTTTTAAAAATGAACAATTGAAAGCAGTAAAAAACCAGTGAATGAGTAAAGCTCACTGGTTTTTTTGCTTTGCCGAGTCTCTCTTTTATAATCCTGAGTTTAAATGCACTCTTCCAACATATCAGGTTCCACATGAACGTGAACGGTGTATACGTCATGCTCCTCCATCAACTCATTCTCCACATCTGTACAGATATCGTGTGCTTGTTGAAGATCCAGCTCTGCATCAACTGTTATGACAACGTCTACTACAACGTTATTGCCATAGTTCCGAGCTCTCACGTCTTTAACCGTCTCTACGCTGTCAATTCCGGCAATCGTTTTTTTGTATTCCTGAATCAGTTCAACATCAAAACCGTCCGTGAGATGATGTGTGGCTTCCTTGAAAATGTCCCAAGCGGTCTTGCAGATCAGAAAACCTACGATGACAGCCGTTACAGGGTCCAGCCATGGGAGGCCGAACTGGGAACCCACGATCCCAATGACCGTACCGGTGCTCACCCAGGCATCGGAGATATTATCTCGAGCTGCAGCCATGACTGCCTGACTTTTAATACGAGTAGCAAGTCTCTTGTTATAGCGATAGACCAGATACATGATAACTGCGCAGAAAATGCCTGTGTACCCAGCGATGATATCCGGAGATTCATGTTTACCCTGAAACACAGAACCAATGGCTTGAAACAGTACTTGTAAACCTACTGCCATCATAATGAAAGAAGCAACAAGTGACGCAACGGTCTCTGCTCTCCAGTGACCATATGTATGATCTGTGTCGGCTGGGCGTTGGGCAAGCTTCAAACCGATCAGTACAGCTATTGAGGCCACAATATCGGTGGCATTGTTTAATCCATCCGCCTTGAGCGCTTCTGATCCGGCCATATTGCCAACAATCAGTTTTAATACGGTCAAACATATGTAGGCGATAATGCTGATGATAGCTCCGCGCTCCCCCAGCTTTAGATTATCGTATTTAAGTTGATCCACATGATATCCTCCTGCAATCTTCAATTCTAGCACGTTTATGATGGTATCATTGATGATTTGTGTGGGTCTAGAGAAACGTTTTGAGTGTGACGAAACATAATCTGAAAGCGGCAATTTTTTTACGGGAATCCAAAAAAGTTGGATTTGGCAAACTTAAGTGATTTATGGGTGGTAAGAGGAAGGCGGCCGACTGCATTTCCTTGTAAACACACTTTCTTGCACCTAGACATAAAGAGCCGAATGGATCGTTTTGATCCACTCGGCTCTTAGCGTTATTTTACAATCATTTGTATAACGTCACTTACCGTTGTTCCACTTCCATTCATAATTCACTGCCATTATTCAGAAAGTGTCGGTTTAACTGGCACCTCATTGGCAAGCGGCTCCGAATCCTCGGAATGTCGTTCGAACATAACAGCGTCAACCCTCGTATAGATCATATCCGCAGGAAGTGTTGGCGGGTCTACCGTTGTAGGCGTAACCCTGGTTAACCGGACATACTCGCTGCCGTCACCCGTAAAGTCGAACGTCCCTAGATTAACCCAACCTGATGAGCCGACCGTTGCATCGATATAGGTGACCTCGGTACCCGCTTTATGTTTCACTTCCACTTTGACATTATTATCGTTTCCCGTCGTATGGACGAGCTTGTAGATCGAGACCGTATATTTCCCCTCTGGGAACTGGCCTTTCCACGTTGCTGATGAACCTTGAACTGTTGAATAGCGGGATTTAACCCCAATTTTGTATCCGGCTAAATTGCTTTGGCTCCACGACCCTTCTGTCGTGTATAACCCAGTTGTATCTGTACTGTCCACGATAACCGTTAGGTCCCTGATCGTGATGTTCAAAGGCGGTGTGGTTAAGGTCACACCGTCAATCGTGACCGTAGCCCATACCTCAATGTGATCCGTGTCCCCATCGAGATCGAGAAGGGTCAACACCCCACTGCTATTCACTTCGGCCAGATCCGTACGATCAACGAAATACTGCACATCGGCCTGTGTAAGATCACCGACCAAACCGTTATCCAAATAACCGGTTACGCTCAGTTGTGCGGTTTGAGTCATCTGCAGTTCGTTCCGATCGGACAGGATCACAGCAGACTCCAATTGCGGTACCCTGTTTGGGTCCACCCACATGATTGCATCGGCAACGACTCTGGACTTATTGGCCTTATTGGTTAGTTCCACGTACCCGCTATCGCCTGCAGCAAAAGGATAATCCCCCAGGTGCACCCAAGTACCATTCGCTGTTGTCTCATCAACTGTCACCGTATCGGAGCCTCCGCTATGATAAACGGTAAATGAGACATTTGTTGCCCAATTTTCACTCGCAGCCGTGATTTGCGGAATCTTATAATACACACTGTAAGTGACACTTTCCGGCAGCTCAGGCCGCCATCTCATTTTGCTTGTCGCTGTGCCGGTCGTAGATTTGGCATACACATAGTTATCATAATAATAATCGTTAGCCGTCGTATCCCTTATCCAGACGCCTTCTGTCTCCGCCTCCGTATTATCCACGATGATGGTTGAACTATCCTGCCCATCGGGTTGAACTGGAGTTTCCGATACCTGATCCGGCAGATAGAGTGTCCGCTTACGGGTCTGTTTCCCCTCCGATTCCACGTAATACGTGAAAGTTTGGGATAAATCATTCACCCGTATAGACCATTCCATCGGGTATATCGTATCTGGCACGGTTGTGTACGTTGCCCCGCCATCCAGGGAATAATGGATTGTCGCTGGTTTCGTCGTTTTGGCCTGCACATAAGCATCATAAACCGTTTCGTCAGGCTTAACGATCAGCATGCCTTTAACCGCATCAATTGGACTGTGGGTATCAAAGAAATAACTTGCATCCGATGTATCTGCCGTTCTGACCTGATGCAACGGTACATCAATATCAAGTCCCTCTACAATGATCGCGGTGATGCCCTTGCCTGAAACCGTGGCTTGAATGATTCCACCACTCATAACTGCTTGTTCTGGTGTACCATTGTCGCGGATGATCGTTACGGTGTAATCCTGTGCCGGGTTGAACCCAATAATTTGTTCATTTAATTCAATTGGAGTCTGAACTTCATCTGAAGATGCGTTGCTTAACCCGATGTAGAATTTATCCCCGCTCTCACCGGTTATCCAGTTTAATTGAGGATGATTGGTCTTAATAATCCCCTTGGGCATCCATAGCCAAACGTCGGAGTTACCATAAAATTGACCTGGTTTATTCCCATAGAGGTGATATTTGAACCATAAAAAATTCGTTTCAAATACGGAAGGAAACGTAATACTGCCGTTCGATTTCAATGATTGTTCGCTGATCAAATAATCCATCGTTTGCCCGAGCTGCCCCGGGATATGGTGATAATAGATGGATGTAGCCCCGCTTGGGCCTTCCAGAGGAAAGTCCGGTTCAAGTTGGCTAACGGCGAAGCCTTTATAATAATAACCTGGATAACTGGAATATCGTCCAATAACCGCATTATGAGCAATATCCTGCAGCAGTTCATCCCCTGTATAAAGCGACAATCTCAGCATGAACGGAGCTTCCTGAGCATTCATCCGATAATAGCCGGTGGTACTTCCTGCTTCAAACGTCAGTCCGCTCGGTGAAACAAGCCAACGCTCCGCTTGAACGCCTCCGGCAATATCTTCTGGAAGCTTGAGCCTAGGATATTGAAATTTCCCACTTTCCGGCCAATGGAACGACTCCGCGTAATTATATGTCTCCGGCTGAGGAATCGTAACGTTACCTTCAGGAACTGGACGAGCAACAAACATCGTTGCATACCGTTTGGCTTCCTTATAGGCGGCATCCAAGTATTTGGGATCCTGCGTTTCCTCATATAGCTCCAAGATCTCCATCCACAGCTTGCTATAATAATAAATGAACTCATTTTTACTCACATCGACAGATGCAGGCGTATCGATATGTTGCGTGATATAACTATCGGCTGCATCCTTCGCAGCTTGCAAATACTGCGCATCTCCCGTCATCCGATACATCATCAGAGGCTGAATGACAGGCCCACGGTCTTTCTGGTCAGGATCACGTACGAGGTACTCTTCCTGTGCCAGCGCCCCAATTCCTGCCGAAGTGCTCATCATCTGATTGACAGCGGCTACGCTTGAAACATCAAACGGCAGAGTAGCCATTTTCCATAAGGAAGGCACACCGTATACTTTCTTCTGCGTTGGCGACCAACCAATACCATTTCGCGATACGCCATACTGGACGGACGGCAGTGCTCTCGTATCGTATAACTGGTCATCCCCAGTTAAATAATAAGCTCCCAAAAGAACCGCATTTGAGCTTGTTCGGACGCTATCTTCGTTTTCGATATCTATAAAACCCTTGGCACGGCTCCACCACCCGCTGGGTGATGGGACATAATTAACAGAGTCATCCCCTTGCGGCTCAATTTTAAGGAGATCAATCATATTAAACATCGCGTCAGTAAGCGACTGATCTGACACATTTTCCCGGTATGCCGAATAATCGTACTCATTGCGAAGTATATCCGCGTAGGACTCATACAGATTGCTTTTTTGAGCGATTAGCCCCATATGAAATTGATAGGTGCTTTCTGCGGTCATTTGCGAATAAGTCCCTAATTGAGGAGCGTAAAGGATGGGCTGCACACTGCCTTCGTTGTTGACCAGGCTCATGCCAAGCCGTTGTTTCGTCACGCCTCCCGTCGGTTCAAATTCAACCGGAAGCTCTGCCGAAGGTACAAATATACCATACGTCATTAGATTTCCCGCACCATCATTTTTCTCAACCAGGCTCATCGGAGCGCTCAGCTCTCTTAAACTTGTTGATTCCACCGTACCTACCATTTTGGCATGTGACCTGAATCCATTTAACACTTCATTGATACCCGAGACTGCCTCTGTTGTGAAGGACTGATATCCAATCACATAATTGCCGTCGCGACGAGGTGTAAAGGCAAAAGAAACATCTGGTTTATCCCCTGCCATGGACCAGTTCACTTCAAAATCGTAATCACTGCCGTGCGTAGAATCGGTTAATACCGCCGTCTGGCTGTCGGGAAAATGGACCCCGTCGAATGTAATCCAGCGTTTGTTCATCGTATCATAGTAATTGGTTCGGCTCCCCGCATTCCCGTCCAATAAAACCCATTGTTCCTCAAGTCTTTCCGATTCATTATTGATTGGAACCCAGTTCCCTGTCTCCGTGTTTTTGTAGAACATGTCACGAACGATGGATTTACCTTCGTCCCATACTGCATCATAGAAGGTTGCCTTGTAGTTTGCATTTTCGATGCTGCCTTTCTCTGTGTAACTGAGATTCGTTAATGTGCGGCTCCGCAGCGGGGGCAACGGTGGTGCCTGTTGACGGATATTCCCCTCGAACTTGACTGCATCAGCCCGCGTAATAATTGTACCCGTAGAAGGCTGCGTTCGAGTCAGCCTGACAAATTCGCTATCATCACCACTAAACTCATACTCCCCCAGATCCACCCATCCAACCGATGGACCTGACGAAGGTCTAAGATCCATAAACTTAACATCTGTAATCCCGTTATGAACAATCTCAATTTTCACATTACTATCTGCTTTATCCGCCCAATCCAGCTTATAGAACGATATTCTCGCCGTCCCTGCTTCCAAGCGTGGATTCCAGGTAATGCTTCTACCTACAGCGTCTGTAAATTTGGAACTGGAATTATTGTATCCCTTCACTCCTGCACTTGTCGTCCAATAAGGAGCGGAGAACCCGTTACTGACGTTGCCTGAATCAACAGTGACGACATGATCAATTGTGAGGCTCCCATCATCAATGATGATTGTCTTATGTGGCTCTTTCTGCCTTATATTCCCTTCGAACTTGACCGCATCCGCACGTGTAAGGATCGTGTTTGTGGTGCCGGTAGATCGGGTCAATTGAACGAATTCTTCACCAACTCCAGAAAAATAGTACTCTCCCAAATCAACCCATCCCGTTGGTGCGCCAGATGAGGGTCTCAGATCCATAAAGACTACATCCGTCGTTCCATTATGAACAATTTCGATTTTCACATTGCTATCAGCCTTATCCGCCCAATCCAGCTTATAGAAAGATATTTTCGCCGTTCCTGCTTCCAAGCGTGGATTCCATGTTATCGTTCTGCCTGCTGTACTTGTATATTTGGTGCTGGAAAGATCATACCCCTTCACTCCTGTGCTTGTGGTCCAATTTGGAGCCGAATATCCATTGTTCTCGTTACCCGCATCAGGTGTCACAACATCATTAATCTTAATACTCCCGTCATCGATGATAATGGTCTGATAAGGTAAGGTCTCCGCGTAAGCGGCCCTTATACCGATCAGGCTGAAAGGAACTACGATCGTCAACATGAAAACGATGAAGAAAAACAGCTTCCTTTTGACCATACAATTCACAGCCTCTCCTCATAATGATAACGCTTCCAAAGAAAGTTGCCTTCTGCCTAGTCCCACTCTGTCGTTTTTATCTTAGCATGTTACATCACGGTGAAATTTCTTTCATTTTAAGAATTTCTTATACGATTTTAAGTAAAAAAAGAAACCTACATCCTAATTGATTGCTCAGTTGCAGTCAGATAGAATATAGGTCTTCCGAGTGTCCCATGAGGACTAATCAATTATAATGGCGGCTGCACCAATAACAACTTTCCAAGCTGAATGACCGTTTGATCATACCAAGCTGGATGCTGTCGAACATGTTCCATACTTCGTTCATTGCCGCTAGCTTCAAACACGGCCGCTTTGTCAGTTTTCTCATGATCGATCTCGAAGCGAACTGTATGTTTCCCATTGGGTAGATCCGGCAAGAAAACATATTGATTTCGATTATGATCGTTGTAGGGCGTGAATCGATCAATAAGGAAGGGTTCCCCTCCATCCACCGACACCTTCAATCTGCCAGAATCTGGCCCCCCGATATCAAATAAGCCGATGTGGGTTCCCTCAAACTCCACTGTGATCGCCTCTCCGGCATCAACTGCTCGCCATAAACCGGGGAACAACCAATCATACTCACGCACTAAAGGAAAATCATCAGAGGTCATGTAAGACCACCCTGCGGAAAAATGAGTAAGATAATCCAGTGGCTGCATGGTTGCATACTCCCAAGGATTGGCCGGTACCAAAGTGTCTTGTGGCAAATGATGTTCCACTTTTCCCGGGTGATCTCGAAGTTCGCTCATTTTCTCAAATGACCTGGTGATTGTATCTGTGTAAATCTGATGTCCTTCGGGAATCGTTGGATGGATCGAATCATGCGTGAAAATAACGGCTCCGGGGATAGACACGTCTGCTCTTGAAGTAAAAATAAGTTTTCCTTCCGAAACCAATCGACTGACCGCTACGCCCAGATGAATCGAAGGAATGCCGTAATAGTCGGCGACTTCCTCTTGCATAAGAGCGCCCTTCTGGTATTCGCCGGATTGAAATGAGATCAAATCCCGCTCCTTAACCGTATATACAAACAGGATATCGGTAAACCGGCTCCGCTTGCGAATCTGTCGGACAATGCCTTCGATCCGCGCCTTGGATTCGGGAACTCCGCCATCGTTACCAACAAATTCAACAAATACGAGATCAGGCTGATGACTCAGTACATCTGTCTCCAAACGGGCACAGCCGAGGTCCGATCCTGTCCCATCAATGCCTGCGTTCACAGCGCGAATATCGGCATGCGGATATTGCCCTCGCAGCCAATCCGCCGTCATGACCCTGTATCCTTTCGAACGTGTATTACTGCCGCCAAAATAGACAATGGTTACTGTTTCTCCATTTTCCAACTTTTGAATGACATTAGGCAGCCCTCTTCGAGGGAAAAATTCCTTCATCGTGACTTCACCCGCCCTCACCTAGCGTTTTTAGGAGCAAAAAGTTTTACAGCAAACACTTCATAATAAGGCGAACCATAGGTAGCACAAAAATCAAACCGGATTTGGGTTACACCTTGTGCATGCACCTGATGTTTGTTCAACGAAAGATAATTCCCGCGGAATTTAATTGCACTCTCGGTTCCATCCTCTAACGTTAGGGTCACATCATAATCTTGGATCAGTGGTTCGATTGGATCGTCGAAATGCTCCAAATTAAGCTGCGAATTGAAAACAAGATGGATTTCATCCAGATTCTTGGGGCTTGCAAAACCAAATTCCAACCATTCCTGTCCTTCCGTACGTTCCGAAATCCAGCCGTTCGGCAGACCATAAGGTCTGGAGAAGCCGTTGACGACATTCGCAGGATTATACATATTCTGGGATGGAATCAGCTCCTTGAAGCAAATGCTCTTATTAAGCTTCTTTAGCCTGGATGGCTCTTCCGGTCTATAAAGAAAGCTAACGGTTCCAGTCATTCTCTCTTCATTGCTGTGTACAGTAAGGCCCTCCGTACCTTCCAATACGATGTAGATTTTGTCGTCTGCTGGCTTCTTGCAGCGGAGGTCCAGTGTAATCCAGTCATCATGACCCGCTGAAATCACCAAATTGTAACCTTTCAGCTCGCTGGTGGGAATATAATTTTCCTTTCGATCCCCGCCAAACAGCTTCACATGCAACGTTTCCGAATACCCGGAACTATTTTTAATTTTGATCTGCACGCTTTCTGCTACGGATGTCTGGATCGGCAAGACCAAACATAACGCTTTTTCCAAGGAGATCTCTTCGGTTGGATGAAGTTGTTCATAGCTTCGCTGAGACGAGGCACGAATCGTTAATCCGTCAGCGAAATATGGATCCAACGGCTCTTGAAAGCCTACAATCGTTTGCCCGTCTCGAAGCAGCTGCGCCTGAAGTTCAACCATATGGGCTTTGACTATGTCCGCAGGGTCTGTATCATATTTTACGCATAACGCAGCAGCCGTTCCTACCGCCTGCCCCATACAACCACAAGTTGCCATGACCCTTGTAGACCCAAAAGCAACATGGGTAGCACTTATATTACGGCCAGCGAACATGAGATTAGGGATATTACGTGAAAACAAGCTGCGAAACGGGATATTATACAATCCCGGCACAAAATTCCACGCTGTGGCCGGTCCCTCATCGTAGATGCCTTTATTTGCATGCAGATCCATATACCAGCCTCCGACGGATACCGCATCTTCGAAATGAGGCTTTGCTGTAAGATCGTTCTGAGACAGCATGTGTTCCCCTATAAACCGTCTCGACTCTCGCTTTCCCGGAATCGGGCATACATAATCGAGAATGAGATTGTCTACATCATCAAACTCACCGCTATTTTTGATATAATCCCAGATCCCGTACACCAATTTCCGCAGTTCCAATGCGATGTCTTCATTATTCTTGATAATATCCATATGTCCGCCGTATTCCAGCCACCACAATCCGCCAAGCCCGTTAATTTTCCTTGGAAAAGACCGATGGTTTAATCCTTTTCTGATACTATCAAAAAACTCCAGCTTCGTAATATCATACGCAAAGCCAGGCTTTGTGTAAGGAACGGAATAGTTTACGTCACGGGCTTGAAACAGAATCGTATCACCCATGGTGTAATGATCCGCCACTTCTGGAGCGAGCTCCTCCTGGTATTCATGCTTCGCCTCTCTTCCCCATCGGAAGTGAGCACCTGCTTGGTATCCAACAATTCCATCCCCGGAGCAATCGATGTAGGTTGAGCTTTCAAAACGAAATTTTCTTTCGGAAGCCAATTGAAGGCCCTCCACCCATTTGATTCTGCCGTTCTCCATGCCTGTTTCATGCACACATGTATTCAGGAATAGAGAAATGTTGGGCTCATCATAAACCATGTCCAATAACACCGTATCCGAAAGTGAAAGCATAAGTTTCTTGTTGTATAACGGGTTGTAATGAAAGATCTTCAGTTTGAGTTCTTCCACCAACCCGCCCTCGCGAGCATAATAGGATGGACTGTTTCCGAGATATGCAGACCCATTGATATGAACTCTGACCTCACTGCTCGCATTTCCCCCAAGCACCGGCCGATCATTGATAAGTGAAACCTGCAGCCCTTGGCGTGCGGCAGCAATGGCAGCACATATCCCGGCAATTCCTCCACCTATGACGGTTACATCTGCTTTCATAAGCTCCATTTTGATAACCTCCATGATTAGATGCTCCTATCATGGTAATGGTTTTGGTCCCTTTATTTTTACAGGATTTCGCGAAAAAATCATACATTTTTTGCATCCTTATTTGGATTCCTAACGTGTCATTTTTATCCGATATTGCTTAGGCGTATCCCCCGTATATTCTTTAAACAGTTTGCAAAAATACCCTTCATTGACGATACCTACTTCCTCGCACAATTCCAATAAAGAATAATCCCGCCCGTTTAACAACTCGAGGGCGAGATGGATTTTTTTGCGATTAATGTAGCTGATCACGCCTTCGTTCATTGTTTTTTTGAATAAGCTGCTAAAATATGATGGCGCTAGATTCACTTCCTCCGCAATTGCTTCCAGCGTTAAGCGTTGTTTCAAGTTTGTCTCTATATAATGCATTGCACTCATAATTTCTGCACGATGTAACAGTTGGCCCGCATGCACGTATTCGAATGTGAAGTCGCCAATATAGGCGAGCTGCTCCTGAAAAGCCATAAATTCCATGGGGAAGTCTGGAACTTCCGTGGCCATCTTATTCCCCGATTTAAATTTCACGGTGATGTCTCTGTACAAGTCTCTAATCATTGGCGCCACGATGGACTTGTGGATTTTATGGTCCGTAACAAATTGCGACAGATCGGCAAGTGCATTGTCCAGCTCTTCCTTGGAAATCTTCCTCTTCAGGCGTATAAGAAAATCAGCCAGCTTCTGCTGAAAATCTGCTTTTTTGTCATTATGGTATTGGAACCGATGCATCGGTGTTTTTACAACTTTCTCGGTATGATAATAGAAATCCTCACTCACATTTTTTGCTTCCGTGTACGCCTGTTTGATCGATTCCCAGCCTCGGTGCGGACTTCCAAAAGCGACAGATACTCTTTTATTCAAATATTGATGCAAATGAGAGATGATCTGCCCTCCCAAGGATAGGCAAGCATATTCCGTTTCCATATCACTGCGGTTATTTTCCCAGGATAAAAAGCCAATAAAACGATTATCCGACAGATCCGCAGCTACCCCACTACTACCATTCATCACTGTTTCTTCGATGATATTTGTTATCGCATACTTCAAGATGTTTTGATCTGCGGCCGCGTATTCGTTTCGGAAACTTTCATACGTATTCATTTCAACGATGAAGCAGCAATAGTTGGATTGAAAGAAATGAAACTGCATGCGATTGGCAAAATCCGATGCCCGATGAGAAGGAATCTCCCCTCGGATCAATTCGTTAAAAAATTGCTTGCGGACTCTGTATTTATTTTCAAGCACGGATACGTTTAACGAGTGAAATTCCGCCTCTTTTTTCTCAAACTCATTTAAAATTCCGGCTGCCTTATCCAACGCTCGATTCAGATCCGCTTCCCTTAGCGGAACCTTTACAATGTACTCCAATACGTTGGCTTGAATCGCTCGCTGAGCGTATTCGAAGGATGAATAGGCGGTCAGCAGTATGTACTGGGTATGGGGGAGCTCCGGCTTGAGCTGCTCAATCATGGAGATTCCGTCCATTCGCGGCATTACAATATCGGATATGACAATATCCGGTTTAAGTTTTATGATCTCCTCGATCCCATTCAGCCCATTATTCGCTTTGCCCACTAGAACAAATCGTCTATCCCTATGAGAGAGTTCATTAAAAAACAATTCCAATCGTTGAATGATCAGGTCTTCATCGTCAACAATGAAGCAGGTATAGTCTCTCCCCATTATGCATCTCCTTTTGGCAATTCTGCCGGGAATACAGCGCGTATACGGGTTATTTCCTTAGGTATGCTATTGATTTGCAGTCCGAATTGATCTCCGTAGTGAAGTCTTATTCGACCATGAATATTATTCAGCCCAATTCTTTTTCTTTTTACTTCCTCTTCACTCGGTTCTGAGATTAAAATATGCTTTATTTGATCAGCTGGAATTCCCTCGCCTTGATCAACAACTTCGATGATAACAATACTGTCCTCCCTGTACGCATGAATCGTAATTGGCCCCTCAATTCCCCCTCCGTTGTAACCATGGAAGATACTATTCTCCACAAGGGGCTGCAGCAGCATTCGAAAAACTGGAAAATCCATCAGTCCTGCTTCGATATCTTCAACCAAGTGGAAGTTTCGGTTATACCGGATGTTCTGGATCTCGATATAGTCCGCTACATTGCGTAATTCCTGGCGTAGGGAAACCTTCTCAGAAGCATCGTCTACCCCGTACTCCAATAAAGAAATGAGCGACCCGATCACCACATCTACTTTCTCTATTTGTCCGAGACGTATCACATTGCTGATTGAACCAAGCGTGTTATACAGAAAATGTGGATTGATTTGAGACTGTAACACCTGGATTTCCAACTTCCGCTCAAGTTCATTATGATGCTCGGCTCGGCGAATAAGTTCAACAATCTGCTGAAGCATACGATCGAATGCCCGTGAAAGATCGCCAAACTCATCGTTTCGATTAATTGTTATAGTCGTTGTGAGGATGCCTTGTTCCACCTGCTTCATTTTTGTTTTGAGCGTATAGAGTGGTTTTCTTATATATTTTGCAACCAAAAAAGAAATGAACAAACTTAAAAGAAGACCTGCAGCGAGAAGCTCGAGGTAATAGGTTTCCAATCTGGACAACGCTGCTTTTAAGCGTGATTCATCGTTGATCGAGATGATGGTCCAGTTGAATTTCTCCGTTGGTTTTTTCAAAAGGGAGACCGGAATACCGTCGTTGGTAAACAGTTGAAGGTTTGTTTCTGTCGTATCCAGAATTTCTTCCGCTGACGTCTCCCCGATTGAAAAAGAATGATCTTGAATATTCATAGGTCCTTTATTTTCGGAAAATCCGGCAATGATCTTACCTGACGCAGTGATCAGAGCCAGATTCATTTGTTCCTGTTTATTAATCTTGAACAAGGTTTCTTCAATGGCATTTAGATCCAAATCAACCGCAATGGCCATAGGAAACGGAGTACCATTCAGATATCGAACCATCGTAACGGTCCAGCCGGAATACTTCGATTTGTAAGGTTCACTAACAAAGGTAGTCCTTCTATTCTTGTCAGCCGCATCAAATAAAGGTGCTCTTTCAGATAAAGGTTCATCAAATATTCGAGTAGGTGTACTTCCACCCAGAATGGATAAGTCGCTTTTGATCAAATAAATATTACTGACATAGATACTGTTGAGTTCATACAGCTCCCTTAATTGCTTTTTAATCACTTCGGTATTGTTAATGTTGGCTTTCACTGATGTTTCAACTGAGAAGAGAATCGTCTGGAAGGAGGAGAAATTAACAGTGAAATACTGGTCTACCTTGTCTAGTATTTGATTGGTGTAAAAAATGTCATTGGTTCTTATTTCCTTTTGCACATAGCGATAAGACAATTGGCTTATCAAGATGATGCACCCCAATACAAAGGCAAACACGATAAAAAATAATTTTAAAGGCAAGCTGATTCTTCTTCGCATCGATCATCTTCCTTTTAGTTCCGTTTTAAACTAAGAATAGCATATGCTAATAAAGAGAGGGGCTACGAATAGCCACTCTCTCTTCGTTTATTTTTACTTGATAAGGCCGGCTTCTTTAAATTGCTGGATTGCGGTTTCTTTATATTTCTGCATGTCAAACTTGGTATCCAGCGTCTGTAGGAAATTGTCCCAGTTGGAAAGAGGCTCTTTGCCCGTCATAAATTTAACTAAGCTTTCATTAATGAAACGTGTGCGGTCAGCATCCAAGGTATCGCTAGGGTCTGGGGTCAATAAATTTCCGGGCAGCGTTGGCCCCACATATTGCTGATTGTCCTTGAAAGCTTCCGCCGTCTTCGGATTCTGGAAACTGAAGTACTCCGCATCATCACCACGGCGTGGCATTCTATAATGATCGACCCACAGATACTTCTCTTTCATTTCCTTCGATAACTCGGAGGTTTTATTTTTGATCTTGCCGTCTACGACATCCCAATGAATCCCTTTGATACCGTATGCAAAGTTCGGATAGGCTTCTTCATCCGTAAAAAGATAATTTAGCATGGACAAGATCCGAATGATTTTATCCTCGTCCGCTTTTGCGGATATGGCCCATGAGTTGCCCTGGAACGATTTTCTCTCTACAATTTGATCCCCGTAAGGACCTTTCATCGGAGGGATAACGATCCATTCCGGCACCTCGCCACTAATTTCTTTCATTTTCTGTTGATAATCCGGCTCTAGTCTACGAGCATCTCTGATCATGAAGCCAACTCTACCCTTAAACATCTTTTGGTCCAACAGATCAGGCGAATTCATCGTCACCCAGTCCGGGTCAACCACCTTGGCTGCCATCATTTTATTAATGTAAGCAAGCGCCTCTTTCATTTTGGGGTCGATAAACAGAAATACCGGTTCATTATCTTTTATCTCAACGGCTGAAGGAGGATTGACGCCAAACATCCACATCAAGCTATCAAAGCCGTAGGTTTGCAGATTACCTTCTTTATTCATACCACCGATGAATCCGTACGTATCGTTTTTACCATTCCCGTCCGGGTCTTTCTCTGTAAAGGCTTTCATAACTTCGAACAGCTCGTCAGGTGTCGTTGGTACCTCCATATTCAACTTTTTCAGCCAATCGTTACGGATAAAGAAGCTTCGACTGATACCGTTTACATTATCATAGCCTGGAACTCCAATCGTTTTTCCTTGATAGGACATCGCCTCCCAGGAGTCGTTGCCAAACCGTTTCTGTAGTTCAGGGAATTGGTCCATATACGGTGTCAAATCCGCAAGAACACCTTGGTCGTAATATTGCGCGAGATCAGCACGACTTTTCAAGAAGATCAAGTCTGGAATATCCCCGCCTGCAATGAGTGTATTCAGTTTGGTTGTTGCTTGACCAGCCTGAGGAATCATCATCTCCAAGTCGATGTTCATCTCTTCTTCCAACATTTGGCGTTGAATATCTTCTTCACGTGGAGGTACCGGAGCAGCAGCATTAAAAGTGCCTTGGTTAAACATTGAGATTTTCATTTTGGTTGCAAACTGGCCTTGCGAATTACTCGAAGTTGTCGATGTAACTTCTTCATTTCCCCCACATCCTGACAATAGCGTCCCAAGTCCTAAGATTGCCGACAGAATAGCAAATGAAATCTTTTTACGCTGCATATTGACCTCTCCTTTGCTTGTATATTATCACGGTTTCCCCGTAATAAGTTAGGTTGGAACACTTTTTAACCTTTAACGGATCCCAGGAGTACACCTTTGGTAAAATGCTTTTGCAAAAATGGATAAACGATCAATATCGGAACTGTAGTTACAACAACTGTAGCCATCTGCACTGCGAACGTACTGACAGCCCCGGAATTGGCGAGCGAATCAGCGCTTTGAGTTGCAACGTTAAGCAGAATGTTGCGCAAAATCACTTGAAGTGGCATGTAGTTGGAATCATTGATATATACAATGGCATCAAAATAACTGTTCCAATGCCCGACTGCGTAAAATAAGGAAATGGTGGAAAGGACAGGTAAGGACAGGGGTAAAATGATCCGCCATAACGTCTGAAGTTCACTTGCACCGTCTACCCTCGCTGATTCCTCGATTTCACCAGGTAATTGCTCAAAAAAACCTTTGATGATCACCAGATTAAATGCACTAATGAGATTTGGAATGATCAATACCCAAGGACTGTTTAACAATCCCAAAGAGCGGATTAGTAAATAAGTCGGAATTAATCCCCCACTGAACATCATGGTAAACACAATGAAGAGTAAAAACGGACTTCTTCCGGGCAAATATTTTTTGGATAACGGGTAGGCCGCGATTACCGTAAAAAACACATTTAACGCAGTGCCTACAATCGTTCGAAATAACGTAATTTTATACGCCTGCCAGATCCCATGCGAGATGAATACTTCTTTATAGGCCAGAAAGGTAAAGGATTCTGGTATAATCACAATCCCTCTTCTTAATACTTCCGATTCTGGTGTTACGGAGACAGCAACCACATATAGAAAGGGCAGCACGCACAGTAGGGATAATATAATAAGAACTACATAAACGACGGTTTGCCAGACTTTTTCCCCGATTGTCATATGGATCATTCTAAAGACCACCTCACCAGATTTGCCCATCGAATTTTTTGGCGAGCTTATTCGCTGCCAACACTAAAGCAAATCCGATGACAGCTTTAAACAATCCTACAGCCGTAGCCAAGCCAATCTTAAGACGTTCCAACCCTTCGCGGTATACCCATGTGTCGATAATATCGATCTTCTCCTGGTTAAAGGTGTTGGCAAACATGAATATTTGGTCAAAACCCGCATCCAGGATATGGCTTAATTTAAGAATCAGCATCAGAATAATGACTCCTCGAATACCAGGTAACGTGATATGCCAGAGCTGTCTCCATTTGGATGCACCATCCATTCGAGCCGCTTCATACAAGCTTGGATCGATTCCTGCCAAGGCGGCAAGGTACAAAATCGCCCCCCATCCAATATCCTTCCATACTTCAGATAAGATGATCAACATTCTGCCCCAGGCAGGTTCGGTTAGAAACGAGATGGGTTCAACACCAAAATCCTTCAAAATCATGTTAAAGAGACCATCGCCAGGGGCTAGTAAGGCTACCATAATTCCATACACGATGACCCATGATAGAAAATGAGGCAAATAAGTGATGGTCTGTACGATTTTCTTAAACCATTGGCTATACACTTCATTGAGGAGTAAAGCAAGTACGATGGGCGCGGAGAAACCGAACAATAGCTTATACAGCGATATAACAATCGTATTTTTCATGATGTCCCAGAAATAAACGCCGTTCATAAAATCGGTAAAATTTTTGAATCCCACCCATGGGCTATCCCATAGTCCCAAAGCCAGGTTGTAGTTTTTAAAAGCAATCATGATTCCCGCCATAGGAATGTATTTGAATACCGCAAAGTAAATTAAAGCTGGTAATAAGAGAGCATACATCACTTTGTGCTTTTGTATCGTCCTTATCCATGTCTTTCGCTTTTTGGAGATGGGAATGGCGTCCGCTGCCAATTTTGCTTGCATTTCATCACCTCGTCTTTGTTTGTATTTGTATAATAGCACCCGCCTATCGGATAAATTTCTGAAATATCAAGAATTTCTTATAAGATTTTAAGGAAGTGTGCTTGGGTTCGTTCCAACAGCTAATCCCAGCAGGTGAGACAAGAACTTTTCTACTAAAATAAAAAAAAGCCGCTATAATAGCGACTTTCAAATGCCGTATTTATACTTCTCCCCAAAAAATCTCAGTTCACAATCGAATTCAACAATTATTGTTCATCGATCGTCACGCTCCCATCACTATTTTGACATCCTATATACTGGCTTCAGTAATAGCTTCAAAATCTTACTGCCCCAAAAAGCAAATACCGTCGTTCCGGTCCATGAGCTGCGCTTATCTTGGCTGTACTGATCGTTGATCATATAGGTCCGAGTCGAAATAGGACTCTTCAGACCGAACTGTTCCCATTTCTCGGGATCATTCGAACCTCCAAGTTTTCTAAGCATATTTGCCGACTCATGATCTATTTTAGCCGGAATTCGCTCGAATGCTTGGGTGATTTGCGTATGAAACTCGTCGATTGGGTTACGACTGGTAATGCTCTCGAGATGAATGCTTTCACGAATGTAAGAAACGTATGCGAGATGGTCAGCCCAGAACTCGTCGATATAAAAAAGCCGTACTCGCCGCTCCGATGGACTCATCAGTCTCTCAGCTTTCAAAATTCCGAGCCGTTCTTCATATAGAATTCGCCTCTGATCCTCCACCATATCCGAATAACAGTTCAATTCCCGCTGAATATCGAAGTTTTGACCTATAATAACGCGCTGGATATGCTCGATTTTGCTGCGGAGCGCAGGTTCATCAAGAACCTCGTCCTGCCTAGGAGCGTGAAACAGTTTATGAATGCCAAAGCGAAGCATCAACTCGTCCTCCAGGCTAATATAAAATACGGAGGACCCAGGGTCACCTTGGCGTCCGCAACGTCCGCGCAACTGATCATCAATCCGCATGCTTTCGTTCACATATGTACCTATCACGTATAATCCGCCCAGTTTGGCAACCACTTCTGCCTGAGCGGGATTACCACCGCCGAGACGAATGTCGACGCCGCGCCCTGCCATATTCGTAGATACCGTTACCGCGCCTATTTCTCCCGCTTTAGCGATGATTTCGGCTTCTTTTGCATCGTTTTTGGCATTCAGAACCTGGCAAGGTACACCAGCAGCGGCAAGCGCCTTCGCCAGCATATCAGATTCCTCGACGCTTGACGTACCAATAAGAATGGGGCGTCCCATCCTATGGACCGAAGAGATTTCTTGTACAAGCGCCTTATATTTGGCTTCTTTATGGGTGTAAATTCGGTGTTTGTGGTCGATCCGTATGTTTGGCTGGTTTGGCGGGATCTGCACGACTTGTAACGCATAGATATCCTCAAATTCCATTGCTGAAGCGTGCGCCGTAGCCGTCATTCCGCAAATTCCCGAATACAGGCTAATGAAATGTTGAATCGTGATCGTACCGAGAATTCTCCCACCGGCCTTCCACTGCAACCCTTCTTTTGCCATCAGCGCAGCTTGCAACCCGTCCGGCAAATACCTGTTCTCGGCCACACGGCCGGTGTGTTCTTCGATTAGCTCGATTCCACCGTCCCGGACGATGTAATCAACGTCTTTTTTTAATAACGATTCCACATGCAGCGCACAATTCAATGAAGTTAACCAATGACTGTTATGGCTATCGTACAAGTTGCCGCATCCCAGCAGCAACTCCGCTTTTGCAGCACCCGCTTCATTCAAGTAAACGTTCCGCTGGAACTCGTCAAAATCGTAATGCTCTCCTTGCCGCAGCTGCCGGGCCACTTCTGCGAAAAGAACGCCATCACTCTTGGAAGCACTCGAATCGCCACTAATGACTAACGGCACCCGTGCTTCATCAAGAAGCAATGAATCTGCTTCGTCTACGATGACGTAATGGAAAGGACGGTGTACGGTATCCGCTTCATTGAATGCTATTGTGTCACGCAAATAATCAAACCCTGCTTCTTTAGCCGTAACATAGGTTATGTCCTTGGCGTAAGCTTCCCGTTTATCAAACAGACTCATGCCCGCTTGAACCGAGCTTACCGTTAACCCGAGGAAGCGAAAGATCGGGCCCATCCACGCTGCATCTCGATTTGCCAGGTAGTCGTTAAAAGTAAGCACATGAACACCTTTGCCTGTCAATGCGTTGAGATAAGCAGGCATAACAGCAGAGAGTGTTTTTCCTTCACCGGTATGCTGCTCGATCAAAAATCTTTCGTGCAAAGCAATCGCAGCCATAATCTGGACATCGTAAGGGCGTAATCCGAGTGTTCTCTTCGCAGCCTCGCAGACTAAAGCATAAGCATCAACAAGCAGATCATCCAAAGGCTTGCCTGATCTTGCTTCTTCTTGCAGCCGAAGAGATTCCGCTTGCAGGTGCTGATCATCCCAAACTTCCAAGTTCCGTTTCCTGATAAGCTCCACTTTGTCTCGATAATCCTTCAACAAACGCCGGTTATCTCGCTCTTTGAATTCACGTATCAACTTGACGACTACATTCATCGGAATTTGATTCCTCCTTAGTAGAAATAAGTTGTGAAAAGAAAAGACTCCATATGGAGTCTTTTTTGTCGATGATTAAAGTGCCACCAAACCATTCGTTATAAGAGAAACCTACATTACTTCTCCGATGGGAGTGGTGTAAAGAGCAGATTGACCGGCAGGTTGCTTCCTGGTGCGGCAGAGAATAGAATGGTTACGCTCTCTCCAGTTGAACCGGTGCGGTAAAGCACGCTTTGTTCACTTGAATTGGCAACCGCAACGTTACCTTCGGCAATCGATACCAACTGATTGTTCACCAGAGCTACTCCGGAGTACTTCCCTCCACGAGGGTTAAAGGAGATAAGTGTACGCGGTGCAACATTGGTCAGCGTGATTTTGTACAATACGCCGAAATTACCCGCATTGGATGCGTCTGTGTATGCCATTGGATCTGTTCCTACCAGATTGGGATCGCTTGAATTGTCACCAAGTGGCAGACGGGCAGGTTTGATTCCCACGTGCTCATCGTATTTTATAATGCGAGTCGCATTCGGGTACGTACCACGGTTGTGCACTCCGTCACGATCAAGCACAGGTAGCAATGGCAGAGCCTCGAACGGATCTTTATTTTCTTCCACCAGGATAACGTTATAGTCTAAGGAATAATCACTATAAGCGTCCGAATAGAGAGAGATTACTTGTCCTTCTTTCATCGGCGTTTTATTAAGTTCTGTCAAAATCAGTTTGCTTTCCCCAGGTTGAAGGTACTCTTTCTTTTGATCCGCTCCAGTCTGAATCGACTTGAACCATTTATCAATAGACAATTTCCCAGCTACGGTAGCATACGGTGTAGGTCCGGCAAAGCCCATATTCTGTTGTTCAAATACGGCTGGATTCGGATTGTTATTGGTTGCAATCACATACATTTTTACTCTTTTGCCTGTATTGTTCACGTGGTGAATCATGAAACGGGTCTGCCCCGAAGATGATTCTTTATATACAATGCCTTCCGTATTCACAGTTTCCGGACTGTTACTGCGGATCAGCAAACTTGGCTCATCCATGTACGTATAAGGCACTTTCTCCATCGTAGTCACTTCGCCGCCATTAAAGGTGAATTTCTGTCCTACCGGCGTGAAGAGTAAATTAAAATCGGTAAATGAATATAAGGTCTCATTGGTTATGGTGATGACTTTGGAGTACGTGTTCGTAGCACCGTGATTGTCAGTTACCGTAAGAGTCACCGTTTTTGGACCCGGTTCAAAGAACGCAAGTGAATTGTTCTCCCACGCCGCTTTAACAATATTATTTTCATCATCTGTACTTTGGTCTGTGTATGTTATTTTTTCGCCCATTTTATACTCTTCTTTATCCGTGGCGAACATGGCTACAGGAGGAAGATTAGGAGCCAAAACTTCAATCGTAGTTGAATAGGGATCGCTCCATTGACCATTGGAATCCTGTACTTGATATGAAATCGTATATGTACCTGCTTGATCAAATGAATCCTGGCGACCAGTCCAGCGTTCGTCAACGATATCCATTCCATTAGGTGAACTGGAAGAAGTCACGTAGTCTACTTGATCACCCGCAAAAATTTCCTTTTGGGAAATGGTAAAGCTTGCAACAGGTTTTGTATTAAGATTCAACACAACCGTTTTAGCCGACTGATTCACTTTATAGGTGATGTTCAGAGCTTGAGTAATGGAAGTTAACGGCACCATGAATGTACTTTTTTGCTGATAAGCAGGGCCTTTCATCGTTCTGGTCTCTCCATTTACCGTATAGTCCTTGCTGTTAGTTTTGAATCGGAGTTCATCTTCACCACTAATAATGATGGTTTCCTTGGTTTTGTTATCATATTTGACGCCATATCCCACACGGTCAACCAGCGCACGGATTGCAACATAGGATACACCGTTTTTTACAGCCATTGGCTGTCCAGCAAGATACGTTTTTCCATCCTGCTCCATTTTGTTGCTATTCATGTACAACGTCAGATTTCCACCTGCTGCTGCAGGAGACGTCCCATCAATGGATGGTTGCTCTATTTGAGCAGGTGTAGCTGGCGTTTCCTCCTCAGGTGCTTCCTCTTGAGCCACAGGTTTCGTACCCGTTTCGTTTGCAGTGGTCTCTCCCACATCCAATGCAGGTTTCTCGCTATCTGTTTTAGGTGTTGCCTCAGTGCCGGTTGAGGTTTGAGTGTCCTTGGCTTCAGTGGGCGGAGTATTGGTAGATTTGTTGTTGCTCTCCGTCTTCACTTCACGCTCTGCAATCGGCTGCTCTTGCTTTAACACCTCAACTGATTCTACATTGGCCGTGTTTACTGACGCGGAGTCACCTTGCGGTGCTGATTGCGCATTCACAGAACCGACTGCAAATGCTTGAAAAACGGCTAAAGCGGTAAAAATGGATAATTTCTTCTTCATATTCATGTGTTGTCTTTGGCTCCTTCTACTCTCTAGTAATGTATAACCCCTCAAAAAGTATTAGACGCTAGATTTAGGAAAAAGTTTCTAATTGAATTGTAAATTATGGATGGTGCAGCAATTTCGAATGATATAAACAAAAGTTACGTACAGTAAAAAGTCGCCAAAGAGGCGACTTCGAATACAAATATTCTAACAAAACCCAAATGGTAACTCTTCTTCTATGAGATGATGCTGGTCGTACTCCCCCAATTCAATCCCATTTTCAATGAAAGAAATTACTTGGCATCTCTTCCTTTTGTATTAATGTCCATTGTTTCGTATAGGCTCCCTTGGCAAGTACTTTCACATATGTGTCCTGTTCCAATTCTTTACTTGACGAGAAAGTGACCTTTGTTTCCTCCCCTTGTGCTGTGTAACCGGTCAGATTATATCTGTACCGGATCCATTCATTTTTATCTTCCTTCTCGGCTGGTTTATTAATTAAAGCATAAACATATTGCTCCTTATACAATGGGTTGAATTGATCAAACTCACGTTTGAATGTTACATATAGACCTGAGCAAACTACTACTACAATTAATATAAAAATAAATTTTTTCTTCATACATGCACCTCCTGAAAATAGTCTTACAACATCGCATGTTTAACAATTTTCCGATAGTAACCCAGTGTGAAGAGAGCGAATAGAAAATAGATGGATGCATACGCTCCTATCGAAATAATTGTTGGAGCAGTAATGTCCGAAATAATGATGATTGAAGCCGCTTTTACTGCGAAGATTGAATGCAGTACACCAATCAATAGAGGGAGAAGAAACACAACCATCTGCTTTCGCACAATGCCCTTCATAATCATCTTCTCTTCAAATCCGAGCTGGCGCAGTGTCTTGAAGCTCTGTTTCTCCTGCTCGGCCTCAGTCATTTGTTTGAAATACAGGATGCTGCCGGTAGAGGCGAGAAAGGCGAGTCCGAGAAAGGCAGCGATAAAAATTAATAATCCGGAAATCTCAAGTGTCTGTCTATATCGTGAATAGAAATCGGTCGTAAAATATTCGTCAAGATTATATTTCTGGTAAAGGGAGGAAGCTAAAGCAAGCTCACTTTTGTCTGGAATACGATAGGTATCTATGTGTACTCTCTCGTAATCGGCAGTGCTGGACATGCTATCCTCAATTTCTCTTAACGTTTTTTCAGACACCAAAATCTGATTTCCAGATATATCGGAATTCACAAGATTCTCGACAACTAGTTCTTTCAACGGATAACTAACTGTCTGTCCCTCTGATATCAGTTCAATTTTCGTCGGGTAACGCTTTGAGAAATCACTGTCGTCAAATGCAGTCTGTGCAGATACACTGTATTCTACAGCTTCACCGTGTGAAGGCACCGATAGCTTTTTATCTGCCCTTTGAAGCTGTTCAGCTGGAAGCCACAACAAGTTTCTCTCCTCGATATGGCTGGATTCATCAAGTGGATTAAGAATAACACCCTTAGTCCGGACGGCCTCGATGGACAGGTAGCTGAAGTTAATTCCTTCCCGCTCAAGCTCGGTTACGAACGATTGTGCATCCGACTGCCTATTCTCAAATGAAAAATCATATGGAATCTCCATGCGGACCGTATTCTCGGTGGAGTAATACACAGAATACGCCATGGTAACCAGAGTTATGGTTAAAGCAGACAACACTGTAATCAAGGTGAGCGAGTTGGCATTACCTTTCATCCGGTGCATCAGCGGAGCAAGTGACAAACTATTATACAAGCCAAGATGACCATTTTTTCGTTTGCGAATCCATGAGAACCACCATTTGATCGTCACACGAAACAATATATATGTTCCTGTAATCGTAGATAAAAGCACCAGGAATGCATTTAAGATTAATTGTTCATCTACCATCCGACCCGATAATTCATAGCCGTAGCCAAGAAGTACAATACCAAGCACGGCATAAATAGCCGTAAGAATAGATGCAAGGATAGTTGGAGGCTGGCTGGATAAGTCAGGCTGCTGATCTGCTTGAAATAGATGTAACAGTGTACTGCGATATATCATGAATATCATTTGTAAGGAAGTAATAACAACGACGAGAACAAAGACTTTTACCGTATCAAAGGCTGCGAGTAACGAAAAGTCAATGGCAGGCATCCCATCCAAACGGAGCAATTTCATTAGAATGAGGACAAACAAACGTGATACCAATGCTCCACAGATAATTCCAGCGATGAGTGCACCTAAACCGAGTAGTACATTCTCAATGATTAAATAGCGGGCTACCCAGCCCTTGGATAGACCGATGAGCTGATATAATCCGATCTCACGGCTGCGCCGGCGTAGAAAAATTTGGTTAGATGATATAGTAAAGATTACAATAATCCCAATGAGCAGAATTGCTGCAGACTGAAAAGCGATTAGAAATTTGTCGCTTGATTCCAACATGGACTGAACTTGCTGATCGTGTAACAAGGAAGCGAAGACAAAGAACAGACTCATACTGAAAATCAGCGCGAAGAAATACAAGTAGTAATGTTTCACATTTTGCCGCATGCTGCGAAGTGCTAATTCAAATACTGTCAATGTGGTCGCCCCCTAAAACAGCCTGCACATCGATGATTTCTTTGAAGAACGACTGTCTGGATTTCTCTCCCTTGTACAGTTCGGAATATATCTTTCCGTCTTTTAGGAACACCACACGATTACAGTAACTGGATGCGACTGGATCATGCGTAACCATGATAATCGTGACCTTTCTTTTCCGGTTCACCTCCTCCATTACTGATAACAGTGATGAAGCGGATTTGGAATCGAGTGCACCAGTAGGCTCATCTGCAAAGATGATGGAAGGCTGATGTATGAGGGCCCGCCCAGCAGCAGTGCGTTGTTTTTGACCCCCTGATATTTCGAATGGGTATTTTTGCGAAAGTTCCTGAATCCCTAACACGTCGGCAATCGCTGTGAACTCGTTTTCTGCCTGCTGTTTGCTTTTTTTGCTAAGTGATATAGGTAAGAGGATATTTTCCTTTACCGTCAATGTGTCAAGAAGATTATAGTCCTGGAAGATGAATCCAAGCTTGTTTCGACGAAATGCAGAAAGAGCCGTATTGTTCATGGTAGAGATATCTTCATCTTCGATTAAGATTGTGCCATCTGTTGTCCGGTCAATCGTGGCAAGTACGTTAAGCAATGTTGTCTTCCCCGAACCGGACGGACCCATAATTCCTACAAATTCTTTACGGAGAACACGTAAATCTATTCCCTTTAATACCTGTTGGGCACCACCTTTTGAACCATATGATTTGTGGACGTTTCGAGCGTGTAAAACCGTTTCTTGTTCATTCCATTCATCCATGTTGAACCTCCCAAAAATGATTGTAGCTTAAGTGTACGTTGATCTCCCCTACTTGTCGTACGTTCTGGGTGACGAGTTGATTAGGTAGATGACAAATTTGTCATGTTCACAAAAAAAACAGTCAAGAATAATCTTGGCTGTTTATAGTGGGATATTTTCCTCTTGAGTTCTTCTAACCATTTCGAATGCATTGGGATCCGTAAAGGTGATCCGCATCGTCGTCCCTTGCCTCTGATCCGCTAGGACATGAAGTGCAA
Organism: Paenibacillus sp. FSL L8-0435; assembly: GCF_037965655.1. Lineage (NCBI taxonomy): Bacteria > Bacillati > Bacillota > Bacilli > Caryophanales > Paenibacillaceae > Paenibacillus > Paenibacillus sp. FSL L8-0435. The sequence goes on along the minus strand of NZ_CP150185.1, from coordinate 3,551,580 downwards.
TGCCCATTTTCCCTGCTACAGTTTGGGCAAGATAGAGCCCAAGTCCGGTAGCGGCATTGTGAATTCTTCCATTCTCGCCTGTGAATCCTTTGTCAAAGATACGTGGTAGGTCATGCGGTTGTATCCCCGGACCTTCGTCAATTAAATCTAGGATAATGTTCTCTTTTTCAGACATCACTGTCATGAATGTAATCGCCTTGCCGGATGGACTGTATTTAATGGCATTGGTTAATAACTGCCGAAGGATGAAGCGGCACCATTTGCGATCCGTAACGACCATGACATCATTTCCTTCGATGCTGACTGCCAAATTTTTTTCCATACACCATGGAGCCAATTCCCGGATTTCTTCTGCCGCAAGACGATGTAACGAAACTCGTTCAAGCACAAAGTCTGATTCCAAGGCAGGAAGACGTGTCATATACAACTGACGGTCTATGAGAAGATGGATCCTCAGCCATTCTGATTCAATTCTACTTAGATCCGGATCACTCGGTCGTGCGTCCAGAATCAGTTTCATAGCAGTAAGAGGCGTTTTAACCTCATGAATCCAGGAGGCAGTGAAGTCGTTCTCGATCAGTTGGACTTCCTTATCATGAGATAACTTGCGGTTGAACTGATAAAAGGCCTCTCGTAATACATCGTTCGTTATACTATCGAGTTCATGCTCAGGTTCCGGAAGACTCTCCATCCAATCCGAGGCCATGACTTCTTGCAGCTCGAGGAGCGCTGCTGCATATTTGGTTTCTTTCTTGTAACGCCATAGAAAAAATACAAGAAATATAATTATATACAGACCATTTAAATATAGGAGAGATGTCAATTCTACATGGATTCCCTGCTCAATAAGGATAAGTACATCGGTCAGACCTAGCAAGCTAACAAAAAGCAGGATCCAGCTTTTTCTTGTTCTGATGTAACGGATTAACATGCGGCTATACCCCCTATAAAGTGACGGCCATATAACCCATCCCTTTCTTTGTGACAATCGCATCCGAGAGTCCAAGTGGTTCTAATTTCTGCCTTAGCCGGGTGATATTAGCTGTAAGGGTATTATCGTTTACGAACTGCTCGTCCTCCCATAGCTTACGGATCAAGTCATGACGGGAGATAATGACATTATTAGCTTTCACGAGCGCAATCAACAAGAAGAATTCATTTTTGGTCAGGTCTGCTTCCTCGTCTGATTTTCGGATAACACCTCGCTTCAGATCAACTAAGGCACCATTCCATTCGAGAATATCTGTCTGGCCTTCCCCATAAGCATAAGTTCTGCGAAGAAGCGCCTGGATTTTGGCATATAGCACATTCGTATGAAAGGGTTTTTGTACAAAGTCATCCGCACCCATATTAAGTGCCATGACCATATCCAAAGGGTGATCACGGGAAGATAGAAAAATGATAGGTACCTCGGATACCGAACGGATTTCTCTGCACCAATGAAAACCATCATACTTAGGGAGCGTAATGTCCATGATAATAAGATGTGGTTGTTGATCCTGAAATGACCGCATGACTTCATGAAAATCATCAGGTCTTGTAACCTGTAAAGCCCATGCTTCCAGTCCTTTTTTCAACGCTTCAAATAATGCATTATCATCTTCAACTACAAATATATTAAACTCCATAGAAGTAAACCTCCTCGTAATCTTTCAATGATGTAAATGCTATATTCTTTTCAACAAGAATAATAACATGTACTGTCGGGGAATGCTTACTCCACCAATCTTTCTCTACAAACTTTGCATAAACTTGCACGGTTTGGTGCATTGTAGTGATGCAGAGTTTTAAAAACCTCACCGTCTTGTTGATCAACAAATGACCATTCGGGATAAGGAGAACGTTATGAACAAACAAAGAGCGATCGAAATATCTGAATCGACCATTATGAAAAAGGTAACTTATCAGGATACCCCTATCTTTATCCAGCATGTCAATGAGGATGAAACGGCCCGAATCTATCCGGTCGGAGACTCAGAGCAGGAAATGACAGTTCCTTTGTCCAGTTTGACTGAACATCCTTAGTATAGATGACGGCTTTCATTGCAGACCTGTTTCAAAATGGTAACAAATAAAACGCCGTATCTCGAAATGAGATACGGCGCTTCATTTTTAGTGGGGAAGGTTACCAGGGATTTGCGGCTGAAGCGGTGCAGGAGCATATCCATTTTGCATTTGCTGCATATCTTGCTGGGCAAGCTGTGGTACTTGGTAGAAGCCATTCTTATTTTGATAAATCGAGATCTCATATGCCATTTCAATACAGTTTGGTAAGGAATCCGCAAGCACACGGCGTACAACAGGATTCGTTGTTTCCAATGCTGCTGTTGTTTTCATTACAGCCCTGATTTTACTGCATTTAACATACTAAGAGAGATGCTTTGGTCGCATATCTCACCTGCAGTTTGCATTGGCTTTTTCGGTTGGCTTGGTTTCATGCCATAAGTAAAATCGTTACCCTGATTCATTTTATAACTTTGAGTCGGTTTGGAAGGATCCTGACCGGTTTTAAAACATTCCAATGTAATGTTATATTCATCCGTCATAAATTGCTTCTGACGTTGTAAAATATCCCGAAGCTCCGGATCTTTTACATGTTCACTCATCATGGTATACGTATTCATGGTATTGATCGCTCCTGCCAATACTTCATGGACATCAAACATTTCATGCCCGCCATGGTTCAGTTGAGGTGGAACAGTACCTGTTTCAATGTTTTGATGGTTTTGCAGTTGCATTTTTGTATTTCCTCCTATTAATTGTTTCCTGCAAATGGTGGCTCTTTCTATCCGCAGTCTGTGGTTATTATGAATTTCATGGACCCAATATATTCAGATTAATTTTTATTTTTTTACGTCTCGTTCACAGTACCTTTTATAGGCGCATGCATAGGCTAACACATAACTTTAGGAGGGATTCATGTGTATACTTACGAACCAAATCGACAAAACCATCATCTCGCTTGGCACGAAACGATGGAACTTCACGAATTGACAGCCTTTCAGAGCAATCAGTTAACACATTTTAAATTAGTATTGAATGACGTAAAGAACCAGGACCTCCACACACTCTATATGGAAGCCATTAGTTGTTTTAAATTTGAATAGCTCGTGTCAAACCCTGTGTCCCTACAAAAACACATCTCTAACAAGAAGCATGTATGACATCCTATAGTTCTTGTAATAGTACATCTATCAATAAAGTTCGGAACGCAATACAGGGCGTTGGCCTCGTATTCAGTGCCTTCACGCATGGAAGCAGCCAATAGCGATTTTAAGGTCGAAAAAAATGCTACGCTAACTAGCTCTTACCCGCTCATAACCAGCCAATTGAGGATCGAGCCCAGACCTGGAAATCTATCTGCAAAGCAGATCGGCTCATTGAATTTAATATACTTCATAATGCCAAAAAAGCCGATTCCAATCTGGAATCGACCTTTTGCTACTTCTAATCTAAAAGTTAGGATCAGTCTGGGCATGTTTTGGTTGATGTGAGATTTTTTTTAACAAGCAGAAAATAAGTAACAATGGCAATGATACTGGTCATTAATAAAGTGAGTCCTAACGGGACGGCAGTGTCCTCACCTGCGATGCCGACCAGAGGAGCAACCAGTGCACCCAGAAGAAAAGGAACAACGCCGAGCAGTGCTGCTGCACTTCCGGCCATCTTAGCTTGACTCTCCATGGCCAGCGGGAATGCCGCTGTAGACGTAATGCCGATCGAGCAAACAAAGAAGAACAACGGAATAACCAAAGCAAAAAGCGGACCATGAGCAAGGGTTACGACCAAAGCAGCAACACTTGCTATTATAGCAAGCCACAGCCCGGATAATAGAAGCGTCTGCTCAGGGATACGTTTGGCCAATCGACCCACGATTTGAGATCCGATGATCAAGCTGATGCCGTTCGAAGCAAACAGTATAGCAAATACTGTGGGTGTGACTCCATATATATTTTGGTAAATAAATGGTGTTCCCGCCACATAAGCAAAAACCCCTGCTGTCATGATTCCCTGTGCCAGCATGTAACCAACAAACTTGCGGTCACGCAGAAGCATTCTGTAATTACCCAATTGCTGTTTGAAGTCAGGAACCATACGTCTTTCGACGGGGTGTGTTTCTTTTAAGCTCCACTTGGTCATGATTAATAAGAAAATCCCCAAGAATGAAAGGCAGATAAATACGCCAATCCATGTTGTGAATGAAAGAACCCCACTTCCCGCGATGGGAGCTGCCAGAGGCCCCAAATTCCCTACAAGCAACAGCAAAGAGAAAAATTTAGTGAGTTCATGTCCACTATATAGATCTCTAGCTATCGCACGGGAAATGACAATGCCAGCCGAAGCCGCAAATCCTTGCGTGAAACGAAACAAAATCAATAGTCCGATATTCGGAGCAAAAGCACAGGCCAAGGAACATATAATATAGGCTGCCATACAGATCAATAATGGTCTACGTCTACCGTACGCGTCACTCAAAGGACCCATAACGAGTTGTCCTACACCCAGTCCTAATAAACAAGCAGTAAGGCTGAATTGTACAAGTGATGCCGTTGTATTCATATTTTGTGCAATCTCCGGAAAAGCCGGTAAATACATATCAATCGTAAATGGACCTAATGTAGAAAATAAACCTAGTAGTATTGCGAGTCCAAAAACATTCCAATTCGTGCTCTTCGCCATAATAAATAAAATCTCCAATTCCTTATATAATTTGCAAGACTAATCGAGTATAAGACATAGAGTTAACTGTAGGTCAAGTCTTGAGACCATTAAAACCAAAAAAAGCCGCTTATTAAGCGACTTTGAATGGAAAACCATTAAATTGTGTAACTTCCCCGGCCTGAACCCATATGACTCATGATCATTTCGGCAGCTCGCTTGTAACCGCCAGCCTGCCTTAAAGATTCGCCAATGAGGTAAGCCTGCCGTCTATAAAGTGAATTGTGTAGTACTTCTGTTAATGCCTCTCTCAAGTTAGTTGCACTAAGGTTATGTTTATTTAAAGTAATACCCGCGCCCAACTCCTGTACCCGATTGGCGACAAGAGGCTGATCCGATGTTAATGGAATCATCACCATCGGAACGTTGTAATATAACGCCTCACTTGTGCTGTTCATTCCAGCATGTGTGATAAAAACATCGGTATGCTGCAGCATGTCCAACTGGGCAATGTATGGCTTGACGATAAAATTAGGAGGTATTTGATCAGCCAGCGGCTCCATATCCGTGTATTTTCCCGAAGATAAAACAACATTCACGGGTAGATCCCCTAATGCTTCAAAGCAAAGCTGATAGAAATCCAAGTTTTTATTTAAAATCGTACCCATAGCAATGTACACGGTTTGCGGGTATCGTTCACGAAGCAACTCAAACGAGAAGCCCGGTGCATCTTGCCGTGTTATGATCGAAGGACCCGTGAAAATAAAACGATCGTCCAGCTTTTCTGCCTGCGGCTGAAAATAACGGCTGGTGTACACGAGCTTTAACTGACCTGCATGTGCTGGAATCTCTTCTATGGCTGGAATACTCACTTGAAACTCTTCGGCTAACTCCGTTGTGATCTTCATCGTAGCCTCATAAAGCTCCTTCGTCTCCGTCTCATTCAGAACTGAGCTAGACCCGAGAGGCTCCACAAAAGCAAAGGACGCAATCGAGCACACCGCAGGAATTCCCAGTTTTTCTGCAAGAATAGTCCCTCCCCATCCCATCAGGGAATCAAAGATCATATAATCGAACTTTTGATCCTCTATCACCTGCATTACATTGGGGATGATTCTCCGGATAATACCGCTTACCATCATATAAATGAATTGATAAGGATGCTTGTATTCCTGGGGTTTCAACACCGGATCATGAGAGAAGGCATCTTGTGGAAACGGATAGGTAATGATCTGGGCACCGGTTTGTTCAATTCGGGAACGGTACTCCTCCGTGCACACATAGATGACTTCCTCACCATTGTCTATCAACTGAGTAACTAATCCTAACGATGGATTCACATGTCCTTCAGCTGGAGTAATGACTACTAATACACGTGCCATCTTACCCACCTCCCAATGCAATTAGTCCCCCCGTTCTTCGTGATGTATTTAACGACGCGGTCGTCATCCGTTACATGGAGACGTTATCCTTCACTTGGTTGAATGGATGATGTTCTTGATGAACGAGTTTGGTAATTCGTAGTGATGCCAAGAAACTTAACAAGACCCATAATAATTGCAGTGTTAACACGATCAAAACACCTGTCGATATGCCCCACTGTAACGTTTCAGACAAGGCAATTAGAGCGCCACCAACGCCAATGCTTACTCCCATGTAGAAGGAATCCACAAATTGCAGATTCGCGGACATTTCTCCCTCTTTCCTGGGCAAGGCATGTTGTAAAGCAATGGCTGCTGTTGTAGGGTTGGCCAATCCAACACCGAACCCTGTAATCATTTGTGAGAGAAGGATGAGTATAATCCCGCCGTCCGTCAAAATAAGAGCCAGGATCACAAGTACAGTTCCAACGATCATAATCCCAATGCCCGTCATGACCCTACCCTTTCGGGCACGACCTTGATCTCGTGCATCAAGCTTGGCTTGCAACCACGCTGCGGCGGACCAACTCAGAGAACCTGCTGCTACGATGAGGCCAGCAAGGTCAGCCGCTAACCCCTTCACTTCGGTTAGCGCCAAGATCACAAAACTTTCCGTTGTAAAATAACAAGCAACATATAGACCCCTCGTTACCAAAGTAGCAGGCAATCCTTTTTTTACCGAAAAAGTGCCCACAGGCAGCAATTTACGCATTGGTGTGATCATGACGGCTAATCCAGCCAAAGTGAGTACTATACCTTTCCAATCGGTTATCATACCAAGTCCTGTGAGTAACAGCCCCGTTCCAACGGCAAGCAGAATCGCATACATAATCTTTGAGTCGGTTGCTCGCGCTGGACCTGACAGATCTTGCTGAAGCTGCAAATGACGGAAAGAACGGAATGTGAGACTGAGCGCTATTCCAATCAAGGGTAAAACGATCCAGAAAACATATCGCCACGAGATGTAGGAAGCTATAAGGCCTGCTGCATAAGGTCCGATTAAGGTAGGCAGGACAAATGCCATGGAGAATGCGGCCAGGATTTGAGTACGAAGTGTATCTGGATAATGTAACGTCACACAGGTATAAACACATGTGATCAGGCCCCCTGCTCCAAAACCTTGAAGGGCTCTTCCGGCAATAAGCATGTGCATATCGAAAGAAATAGCGGAGACCACAGTTCCTAACACAAAAACACTAAAAGATATCAGCATGGATGTAAAAACGCCGCGCTTGTCAATCTGCTGACCCATAACCAAAGTTCCAATAAGCTGAGATAACAAAAATGCGCTGAAGATCCAACCGTATAAATGAATACCATCTAAACTTTGTGCCATTTTCGCGGCAATCGTTGTGATAGCCAGTCCTTCAAAAGCTACGGTTGCCAGAACCAGCATAATCCCAATTGTAGGCGCCCTGTACTGAGCATCAAAAATCCCAATCTGATTGTTGTTTGTCTTCCACACCTCCATAATTTGATGGATATTATGGTAAAATAAACCTTTTTACTCCCTGAATATACATGAAGTGTTATACTTTGTAAAGTTAAATGTTTAAAAAGTAAGACCATGATTTAGAATAGGATTCCCATGTTTAATAGGAGATTTTGCTTGAAAATATGCCATGTTCATTACAGTCAATTTGGAGAGTTCATCCTCCAGGATCCAGGCATCTGTTTTTTCAACAAAGAAATGAAATCCTCCAATGGATTGAACCAGTGCGGGATCGACCGGTGTAGCACTCGCATTGATGCCAATTGTAAAAGCATCGGAGCCTCCTCCGACATATTTTGCGTAAATCCTTACATATTGGTCCTCTTCCAATTCCCATTCATTCTTAAATGAATCGATTGCTTGTTCAGATACTACAAATGAGATCATTGCTCTGCACTCTTTCCTTCATTAATCACATTTTTTCACTTCGCCACGATAATTGGCCATTCTGAAACTGGCCCCGCATCCACATGAAACTTTGGCATTTGGATTATTCATGGTGAATCCGCCTAACATTCCGCTCTCTTCATAGTCAATCTCAAGCCCATCAATATATGGAATACTGTTTGCGTGAACCAATATTTTAAATTGCTTTTTATTTAACACAATGTCTTCTTCTGCCTGCTGTTCATCCACGATAAGGGTATAAGACAAACCACTGCATCCCCCTTCATCAACGCCTACTCTAAGAAAGGCATTTTGGATATCCGCACTTGATAAGATCTCAACGATTTTGTCCGATGCTGTATCACTGACCTCAATGATCATCTTTATTCCTCCCGGTGGTATCATTTTGAAATTTGGTATCCCAGTCCATTAGACAGGGTATGAATGCTGCAAGAGCAGCTCCTTTTGGCGTAAGTTCATAAATAATTTGTGTAGGGCGTGTCCGTATTGTTCTTTTGACCAAATGATCATCTTGAAGACCCTTTAAACGTCTGGAGAGGATCATTTCGGAAATGGAAGGAATGTTATCGAATATTTCACCGAATCTCTTCGGGCCTTGAGACAGAGCACATAAAATATGGATCGTCCATTTCGTTCCGATGATGCGATAAGCTGTAAATAGTTTATTCGGATCCTCAGTGAGCAATGGTCTGTACACCCACTTCCTTATTCATCTTCGTGGTGAGATCCGAGTGCTGGCAATGATACTCGTGACGATCAACAAGAGATGGAAACCCATGGCATGAAATGTGACCTCCAAGAAAATTGGTATGTATACATCGTATCCGGATACTTAGTAAACATTTTTGTTTATAATGTCTAAGCTACAGTTCGGCTTTGACTTTGTCAACATTTTTGTTTAAAATGTAGTTAGTCATGTAGATTCAGTTGCGTCACAAGGAGGTAAACCATGAGCGGAAATCAAACCAAAAAGGATGTCTCGACCAGTACCCGGAGAGCAATTATTAATCTGTTAAAAGAGCGCGGGGGAATGGATGTTGTCACTCTCTCCTCTCAGTTTTCGTTATCCGGAATGGCTATTCGTCAACATCTGAATGCGCTAAAAGGAGAAGGATTGGTTACCACTGTGGAAGAGTCCCGTCCCATGGGTCGACCCACCAAGTTATGGATATTAACTCCCGCGGCTAATCGTTTTTTCCCAAGTGGATATTCCGATTTATCCGTCAGTCTCATCCATTCGATGAAAGAAGCTTTTGGTACTGAAGGGCTGGACAAGCTGCTGGATGTTCGAAATAAAAATATGCAAGAACAATATCTTCAGCATCTTGGTGATTCATCAGGAGTTAAAGAGAGATTGGAGAAATTGGCCGAAATTCGTACCAATGAAGGTTATATGGCCGAGGTTAAGGAGCAGGATGATGGTAGTCTCCTACTCATTGAGAAACATTGTCCGATCTGTGAAGCGGCCGCGGTATGTACCGGGTTATGCAAGAATGAGTTACATTTATTCAAAACGGTTCTAGGCGATAATGTTCATATTGAACGTGGAGAATACATTCTGGCCGGAGGAAGAAACTGTGTGTACACTGTTTGGAAAAATAAGCCATAACCAAAAGAGCAACCTCATTGGAGATTGCTCTTTTAATTTGGATTTTGAATTGACTAAAACGATTCGGATTTCCCTAAATCATCCTTCATATGTACCCGATTATGTAATTTTGAATTGAGGTAGAGTATAGTAAGAGTGTTGAAAATATACTCAAGGAGGCTACAGCCATGTCACAAAAAATCTGGATGAACCTGCCGGTGAAAGATGTTGTGAAATCCACTGCCTTTTTTAATGAGATCGGATTCCATGGGGAGAATGTTGGTAACGAGAGAGCCCAACTTGTCATAGGCTCAACAACGATTCTGCTTTTTCCGGATGCAACATTTGAGAAATTTACAGGTGCCAAAACCGCAGATACATCCCATAGCGCAGAAGTGATATTTTCCATTGGTGCTGACAGCAGAGAAGAAGTTGATGCTTTTATTAAAAAAGTCGAGTTAGCTGGAGGAACCATCTTTGGCAAGCCTGGTGAAATAGACGGCTGGATGTACGGCGCGGGATTTGCCGACCTGGACGGTCACCGCTGGAATCTGCTCTACATGGATGAGAGCAAAATGCCGAAACGGTGATGTATAACGCTTATCACCACGTCCGCCTCTTATCTTTCAACATTTGAACCCTTCAATCGGCCAGTCATGGAGATTCTGAAGTAGTTCGTTACGATACTAAATAGTAGAAATACGATTCCTCCAACTACAATATATTGTGTACTTATTCCAGTTACGATTAGTCCACATACACTAGCACCAAGTGTTGTTCCCAGGTTGGAAGAGGTTAGAAAGATCCCATTTGACAATTCTGGTGCCTCTGGTGCTGCAGATACCACCCAATATTGAGTGATATTGCCCCCTATGCCTCCTATGATCCCCCAAATGAAAATAAGGAAGGCCGTTGGCACACTGAATTGTCCGAAGGTGAACAACAAGATGTATACCGTTATTAATACAATGGGATACATCTTGATCGTTCTTAAAGGGAAATTAGCGAGCAGTTTCCCTGCTATCATGTTTCCAACCATATTGGCCAAGCCATATAGAAATAACAACACACTGACGGTGTTCCAGTCATATCTTGTCACGGTTTTCAGAAACTCGGCAAGGTAACTATAGACCCCAAATACAGCTCCGTTCATGAAAATCACGCCAGCAATGGATAGCCACATCACCGATCTTCTCAATACATACAGATGAGTACCCATAGAGATTCTTTTCGTAACTGGCATGGAGGGCACAAAAAGAAGTGTTGCTACAAATGCAACGATCGTTACGGCGGCAAAGAACAACATTGCATAGAACAACGATGTGCTGGTAGCAATCAAGCTCGAAAGGGGGACTCCGAGTACCATGCCTGCCGAGACGCCTACAAATACTTTAGCCACTGCCTTCGGCGCCTCTTCCTTGGGGACTGACGACGCTGCGACCGTAAATGCCAATGAGCAATAGACAGGATGGAAAAAAGCCGGAACGACACGTGCAATGACCAATACCGTAAAGTTTGATGTGATAGCGGAGACCAGGCTGCCCACAATAAAAATGCCAAGTACGAACAACATGACATACTTGCGGTTCATGCCCGAAAATAATAAGGGCAAAATGGGACCAGATACAGCAACCGCAAGCGCAAAAAGACTCACAATCAAACCAGCGGTTGAGATACTGACCTGGTAATGGTCTGCAATCAAAGGCAAGATTCCGATTACGCCCATCTCCGTATTTAAAATACTGAATACACCAAAGGTCAGTATGAAGACAAGCAGGTGATTTCGTTTAGTTGTCATATGCCATGGATCTAGAGAGATCCCGGTAAGCATTGATCTCTGTCTGAAGGTTGGCAATTTTCTGCTCTGCAATGCCTATCGCGTCGGCTCCTGCAATAAAACGTCTCGGCGGTTGGGCCTCGTTTGCAATCTTGAGGAGGGCATTGGCAAGTTTTTTTGGGTCTCCAGGCTGATGCCCGTTCTGATTCTTGAAAAATTCCATATGACCAGCTCTCCGGTCATCATAATCTTCAATCGAGGGCTTAGCAAAAGTTGAGGATGCATCGGTAAGAAATTCCGTCCGGAAAAATCCGGGATTGACTATAGTCGTATAAATACCGAATGGAGCTACCTCAGGAGCCAGTGCCTCCATCCATCCCTCAAGCGCAAACTTCGCAGCACTGTATGCCGAATTAAACTCAAATCCTGAAAGGCCAGCACCCGAAGAGATCGAGATCACATGTCCTGAACGTTGGTTGCGCATCACAGGTAATATGGCCCGGGTAACGTGCATGGAACCCACCAACGCCACCTGTAGCTGATGTTCAATCTGGTCAGGGGTCAGTTCCTCAAAATACCCTCCACAGAAATGTGCCGCATTATTTACGAGTACATCGATCGCCCCGAACCGTTCAATTGCCGCCTTAACTGCGGCATGTGCATCAGCAGGCTCGCAAACATCTAATGGGACAACCATTACATTCTCGGAATCACCGATCGCACGAGCCACTGCATCGGGATTCCGGCCGGTAGCCACAACCTTGTGTCCAACATTTAAAGCAGCCTTAGCAATAGTTGTGCCCATACCTCGACCAGAGCCAGTGATAAACCATACTTTTGTCTTATCCATATCATTCATTCCTTTCCATTTCTTCTCCAGTTGCCTTGCTTTTTAGTTTAGCGTTTATACACCACATAGCAAATACTCATATCTTATAACAAGTTATGCTTGAAAGGCATTTCTGCAAGGTTTATTGTAGAATATAAAGGATAAAGGAGGAGTTACGATGGAGATTAGAGTATTGCGTTATTTTCTTACGGTCGCCAGAGAAGGAAGCATTACACGTGCTGCTGATTTCCTGCATGTTACGCAGCCAACCTTGTCCAGACAATTGAAAGACCTTGAACAAGAGTTGGGAAAGAAATTATTTATTCGCAGTAGTTACCGAATTATTCTCACAGATGAAGGTATGCTTTTAAGAAATAGGGCTGAAGAAATTGTGGGTATGGTTGATAAATTAGAGGCAGAATTTGAATCCATGGAAGAAACCATAAGTGGAGATATTTATATAGGCGGTGGAGAAACAGAAGCCATGAAACAGATTGCAAGAGTGGCAAAAGACGTGCAGAACAAATATCCCAATATACGCTATCACCTATACAGCGGCAACGAAGATGATGTAACTGAGCGGCTTGACAAGGGACTCCTTGACTTCGGTATTCTAATCCAGCCAGCGGATGTCTCCAAATATAACTATATCAATTTCTCCGACAAGGATGTTTGGGGAGTGGTTATGAGAAAAGAAAGTCCACTCGCCTCCAAAGCTACGATTCAATCCATAGACTTATTACATGTTCCACTGATCTGTTCAAGACAGTCGATGAAGCAGACATTTTCGAAAAATGAGTTTGCGGATTGGTTTGGGGAAGATTTTGACAAATTAAACGTCGTTACTACATACAATCTTGCATATAATGCTGCCATTATGGTTGAAGAAGGCATTGGTTATGCATTAACACTTGATAAAATAGTGAATACATCCAGTGAAAGCGACCTTTGTTTCAGACCCCTGGAGCCAAGACTTGAATCTGGTTTAAGTATGGTTTGGAAAAAACATCAAGTCTTTTCGACCGCTGCGGATTTGTTTTTAAAAGAAATTCAGGCTAAATTTTAAGATTCGCTAAAAACGTAAAAGAGCATTCGTTTAGCATTTATACAGGGTATGGAGAGCACCGAAACTCTTTCGGTGTTCTTTCTTCGTGCTTTTTGAAAGACTGGATAAAGTGATTTACGTGATTAAACCCTACTTTCTGAGCGATCTCGGTTATTGTATCATTTGTTGATATTAAGAGATCTTTACTCTTCTTAATCCGATATTTGATTAGATACTCGTATGGCGTCATATGAGCCGTTTTCTTAAAACATCTCGTGCACTCTGAAATGCTCAAATGCGCGACATCAGCAATCTCACGAAGGGTAACCGGATGAGCGTAATTTTGATGGATGAAGCTGAGCATTAACTGTAGTCTTTCCTGCTGACGCTTCTCGCTTCTCGGGGTTTCCTCGGAAGGAATCGAAATGTTGGATATTAATACAAACCATAGTTGTACTGTTTTAATTGAAATTTCATATTCCCATCCCCATGTTTTCTCTGCATTAAACGTCTCCCTCATTCCCCAAAGCATGTCTAATATCTGCGTTTCCCACTCCGAATCTTTTGTAATCACAAGCGAAACCAAGGAAGAATTGGTATACGGCAATACATAATTTTTTTCCATTGCACTGTCTACATGAAAGGCTAATAGCTTTTCGGGAAAATTGAAACTAACATATTGACCGTCATGGCTCAGCTCAGTTGCGATGTGAAGAATTCTCTTGTTGATCAGGATCGCTTGACCTGTTTCCAATGTATAATCAATTCCGTTAATCTGAATAACCAGCTTGCCTTTTGTGACTAAAGTGATCTGTAGCTCTTCGTGCCAATGCAGATCGTTGAACCCTCTGCCTTCGGGGATACTTGTATGACGTGTATGTGTGTACATGATATAGGGAAACGAATGATCGGAATACAGAATATCCTCATAAAGTTGCTTCGCCATGTTATGATATTCCTTTCTTTGACGATATATCTATATTATCCAGCGATTTAATTGCACGAAATCCACAAAAATAATGATATTATTATATCAAATCTTTGACTTATCACAAGAGCCTGTGCACAGACGACCGGATAAGAACTTTTGGAGGCTTATATGTGAAAGAAACTAAACCATCGCTACTTTTTCATCCTTATGTACTACTTTTTATCGCCATTTTGTCGGTATCCGTCTCTTCAATCATGATCAAGTCTTCGGATACTCCGACCGCTATAGCCGGTATGTACAGGCTATATATATCGGCCATTATTATGCTTCCTTTTATCCCCTGGAAAACGATTCGTTTCTTAAAACTGAATTCAAAGGATTGGAGCACCGTTTTTCTGGCTGGCCTGCTTCTGGGTCTATACTTCTTGTTCTGGATGGAATCGCTGGTATACACCTCAGTCGCTAGTTCCATGGTCATTCTGGCGCTGCAACCTTTGTTTGTGATGATCGGGTCATACTTTATGTTTAAGGAAAGAGTAAGTATACCTACCATTCTATGTTTAATTACCGCCCTATTCGGTTCGGTGATTATCGCCTGGGGAGATATAGGCATTTCAAGAGAGGCTCTGATCGGTGACGCGCTGTCACTGGTAGGAACCATTCTGGTGTCGGCGTATATGCTGGTGGGACAGAAAGTAAGTCGAAAAATCGACGCGAATATATACAGTGTTGTTGTTTTTATGATTGGCGGAAGTGTCCTGCTGGTCTACAGTTTATTGAATAACTTTTCGTTGACCAATTACGAATCATCCGATTGGCTGTATTTCCTCCTACTTGCGATCATACCCACTATTTTTGGTCAGTATATTTTCAATCTGCTGCTCAAATCCATTGGTGCAACAACGGTTTCAGTAGGCATTATCGGTGAACCCGTTCTGGCCATTATGCTGGCTTATCTACTGTTGGGAGAAACCATCTCTGCTTTTCAATTCCTAGGCGGATTAATTACATTGTTAGGCATGCTGATGTACTTTGGGCTGAAATCTTACCATGTTCAACTGTCCAAGTTCCTGCGCTTTAATCGATTTAGGAAATTAGGATAATAAAGAAAGAAGTGAATTTTAAATGGCAACTTTTGATGATTTCTTAAAATTAGATCTGCGGGTCGGCACGGTCACCAAAGCCGTTTTTTTTGCAAAAGCGAAAATACCCGCTATCAAACTTGAGATTGATTTTGGACCCGAAATTGGATTAAAAACATCCAGTGCACAAATCACCAAAAGGTATTCATCCGAATCTATTGTCGGAAAGCAGATTATTGGTGTAGTTAATTTCCCTCCGCGTCGTATAGCAGGATTCAATTCAGAAGTGTTGGTGCTTGGCGGGCTGCCCGAACAAGGAGATGTTGTTTTGTTGAAACCTGATTTCGAGCTACCAAATGGTACTTCGATCGGATGATAAGAAGAAACCCACCGGAGTTTTATACTCGGTGGGTTTCTTGTTTGACAGATTGTCAAACCAAGTGCGACAGTTCCTCTGTGAAAGATTCGTGAGCGGTTCTCCAGCCCAAGCATTTTCGGGGTCTGTGGTTAATCAGATCCAGTGAGTGGCCGAGATCTTCATCCTCTACTTGAGCGAAGTCGGTGCCCTTGGGATGAAACTCCCGCAGTAGTCCATTCCCATTTTCGTTGGAACCGCGTTGCCAGGAAGAATACGGGTCAGCAAAATAGACGTGAAAGCCATGTGTGTCTTCCAGGTTTGCATAGCAAGCAAATTCCTTGCCTCTGTCAGCCGTGGCTGTAAGGAAGGTGCCTTTAGGGTACTGGGAGATGGCTACACCAAGCGTAATTTCCATGGACAAAGCGGTACGATCCGGCATGAGAATGGCGGTATACAGCCGGGTTTTGCGTTCAATGAGCGTGGCTACGCATCCTTTACTTTTCCCACGACCTGATACGACGGTATCCAGTTCCCAGTGCCCAAACGTTTCTCGGGAACGAACCTCATTGGGGCGATCCGAAATGGATCTGCCGATAGCGAATTTACCGCGAGTTTCTGTGGGTTTCTGACGCTTCCCTTTGTGTCGAAGGACCTGTAACACGCCTCGAACTAGACGTCCGGCATAGAGCCAACGATAGATGGTTTTAAAGGAGACCGACGGCAGACCTTGGATGCGGAAACGTTCTGTGATCTGTTCCGGAGACCACGTTGCCTGCAGTTTTTCCTCCAAGGAAATAGCTAAGACTTCGGACCATTTACCAGGTGAGACAGAAGCCTTACGACGCTCCTCATACGCGCTCTGAGCCTGTTCTGCCTGATAGGCTTGCGATGAAGTAGCACGATTCAATTCACGACAAATCGTCGAAGGATGTCTTCCTAATTCTTTTGCGATGCCTCTTGAACTTTGACCTTGCCGATGGAGGATTTCTAGCTTGCTGCGCTCGATTATGCTAAGATGTCTGTAGCTCATGGTGGATTCTCCTTGTGTGAATGGTTGTTGTGGTGACTTCATTCTACACGAATCCGGCCATGGGCCATTTTTTATTTATTTCCAGCGGGTGTCGCACTTCATATTACAATCTGTCGTTTTAAAACATTAGTTCTACATAGAACTAATGTTTCTCCTACATGGTTGAGTTTAATCTACTCAGATCGTGGCGTTCTACTTCTCATGTTCCTTAACCACTTGTTCGATCCCGAGCAAAATAATCTTCAACCCGAACTCAAACGCACTGTCCGTTCCCATCACCTCAAACATACCGTTTTTATACATCCTGCTGAACAGACCAACTTCCTTCTCGCTCATAGAATCCAGAAGGCTAACCATCTCTTCACCTTGAAGTACTTCCTGCTCTTTGATGGCAGCAGATATATTACGCTGATGCTGATAATCGTCCAGTACGAAATAGAATACATAGTTGACCAGTGTAAGAACGGCCTGTAATTTCTGCTCTTGCTCTAGTGGTGTTGATTCCATGCAGAGCAACATGCGGTTGGTGAAGCGGATCATGTCCGGTTCATGGGGCAGCGTCATCATCATGAGCTGTGTAGAGCACGGGTACCGGCTGAGTACACTTCGCACCGTCACCGCAAGCCCCTCCATCTGTTCCTTCCAGTCCCCTTCAGTGTGAAACTCGTCCAGAATAATTTTCGATATCTGGTTAGCCAGACGCTGGTAGAGCGTCTGCTTGCTCTTAAAGTACCAGTATAGAGATGGAGCCTGAATCCCCAACTTGTCTGCCAAGCGTCTCATGCTGAATTTCTCGATGCCCTCTTCTCCGAGAAGCTCCCACGAGAATTCCAAAATCTTATCTTCCGAAATCTGAGGCTGTTGTTTTTTCATCGCTATCCGCCCTTTTATCTAACAGTGTAAGTTTATGCTTTACAGGTTCATACGTTCATGATAACATCTAACACTGTAAGGTTCAATCTAACGGTGTTAGATTAGATCAATATTAACGAAGAAAGTAGTGACCCACATGGATGCAGAAAACCTCCATTACTTTGAAAAAGCACCAATCGCCAAAGCCGTAGCTCATTTTGCTGTCCCAATGATGCTAGGCACGTCAATGAGTGTTATTTACTCCCTCTTGAATGCCTATTTCCTTGGCACACTGGGTAATACGGCAATGTTAACCGCACTCGCACTAACTTTACCTTTATTCGCGGTCATCATGGCCCTTGGTAATTTAATTGGTATAGGTAGCGGTACATTCATCTCTCGTTTGCTGGGAGAGAAAAAAGTAGATGATCTGAAGCATGTATCTTCATTTGCCTTTTACAGTAGTTTAGTTCTCGGAATTATCGTGATGGCCGTTGGGCTCCCTCTGATTGAACCAATCGTTCATGGGCTGGGGGCAACGAAAGAGTCCTTCGGATTTACGAAAGAGTATGTCACGATTATGCTTATTGGTTCACCCTTCGTCATCTTATTCTTCACGCTGGAGAATATCGTGCGCTCAGAAGGTTCAGCAATCACTTCTATGACAGGTATGATTCTCAGTGTTGTTATAAATATTATCCTTGATGCACTATTCATTTTTGTCTTCCATTGGGGTGTGATTGGCGTTGCATCTGCTACCGTCATCTCCAACTTGGTTGCGAGTGCATTTTACGCTTACCATATGAGTTATAAGAGTCCATTCTTAACCGTCTCCCTCAAATGGTTCAAGGTGACGAAGGACATCCTGAGCAATGTGTTCAAAATTGGTGTTCCCGTCTTTGTTATGAGTGTCTTCTTGGGAGCAATGTCGCTTATTCTTAACCTTTTTCTTGTCGAATATGGGGATCAGGCCGTTGCGGGGTATGGAATCTCATCACGTTTATTGCAATTTCCTGAGTTTATTCTGATGGGCTTGTGCGAGGGAGTTGTGCCGTTGATTGCCTTCTCATTCACAGCGAACAAATTACGCATGAAACAAACGATTGGATTTACGATCAAAGCTATTTTGGGCTTAGCCGTCCTGTTCGGTATTATCGTTTATCTGATCTCTGACCACTTGATTGGTTTATTTACGACTGACCCGCAATTAATTGAAATGGGTAGCTATATTCTTCATGTAACCTTTTTATCCTTGTTCATTACAGGAATGACTTCTTTGTTTATGGGTATCTTCCAAGCAACAGCCCAAGGAACCGCCGCGTTTGTAATGTCCATAATTCAAGGGATTACACTAATTCCTGTGTTGTATGTCGCTAATCAGATGAACGGCTTTCATGGAGTGATCTGGTCACTTGTTATTGCTGATGCCGTCGCGTTCCTAGTTGGGGCCATCATGTTATATGCTTTGCGGACCAAATTGCAGCCGGATCTGGAACATTTGGTACAGTAGTTATCCAAAAAAACGAAAGAAGGCAGGATAAGGGTATCCCCTCAATCCTGCCTTCAACTATTGCAACACCGCTGTTCAATGATCGATCATCTTATTGGATTTGTTTCATGTAAGATTTGAATTCCTCGGCGATTTCTTTGTATTTCGTATGATGCAGGTAATGTGAACCTTCCATTGGAATCATTTTTCCTTGCGCGGATTGTTTCACTTGCTCCTCATGCAGCGGAATCCACTGCGGGTTTTTCTCGTTATTGGAAAGAACAAAGAGAAGCACTGGCAGATCACGAGGATACGTGAGTTTTTCTCCATTTTTGAAATTGGAACCCAGGTGTTTAAGCTCATTTACTAATGTCGGATTTGTCGAGACTTGATTCGAAATCAACTTCATCTGTTCTTTGGTATGTTCATCATAGTCAAGTGATGCATATGAATCACCACTCACTTTATTGAGTACTCTCATTAAGCCTGATTTTTGAAGGAATTTCATGAGGTTCAAAGGTAATTTAACATCCATGCCAGGTTGATTCGGAACACTGCTGTCAATACCGACAAAAGCAGAAACTTCATCCGGATACGTGTTCACATACGTCGCTGCGTACAGTCCCGTGATGGAATGCCCCATCAGAATATAACGATCTAAACCGAGCTGCTCTACAGCTTCATGAATTTCACTAACAATATTCTCGGTGGTTCTCTCCGTTTCGGTTTGGTCACTTAACCCATAACCGAAAGGCTCAATCGCCACAACTTTGTAATCAGAAGTTAATTCATCGATTAACAATTTGAAATCAAGCACTGGCGACGGGGTCCCTTGTCCGGGAAGTAGCACGATGGTTTGTTCGCCGCTGCCTTGAATGGATACATTCATATTTTTTCCGTCGACATTGACATATTGGCCGTACGATTCGATTTTCTTTTTCTCTGCCCCATTGCTTATCGTATGAACGACAAACGTGATGCCCATGAACAGCACCAGCGCGCCGACAATACCACCTATTATTTTTAACCATAAGTTCCGTTTTTTACGGCCCTTAGTCCCCGTTGTTGTTGCTTCCACTGTTTTTTCCAAATCCATCTTCTCCTGTCCATTATATCTGTAGAGCCGCTCTTGCGACATAGGTCTAGTGTAACCATCGAAGATGTCCCCTTCGTGACGGGAATATGAACGGAGTATGAACAAGCAAAAAAAGAGAGCTGCTTGTTAGGGCAGTTCTCTTGTTGATTAGACAGTTTTAGTGGTCCAGGAACACAAGTTGAATGAAGAATAATACCGCAAAAATGTAGAAGATTGGATGAACATCTTTTCCTTTTCCACGAAGCAGCTTAAGTACCGGATAAAAGATGAAACCTACGCCGATGCCTGTCGCAATACTATGCGTCAATGGAGTAAGGATGATAATCAGGAAGGCAGGAAATGCTTCTTCGAGATCATCCCATTTGATTTTGCTGATGACGTTAATCATAAAGTATCCAACAATGATCAGTGCCGGAGAAGTGATCGCCGGAATGCTTGATATTACACTTACGATCGGTGTGAAGAACAAGGTCAGCGCAAGCAGCACACTTACCGTTACCGCTGTCAGTCCCGTTCTTCCTCCTGCAGCGACTCCTGTGCTGGACTCGATATAAGCTGATGTTGGGCTTGTTCCGAGCAAAGCGCCACTGGTTGTTCCTACGGCATCTGCCAATAATGCGCCACGCGAGCGTGGAAATTTACCATCCTTAAGCAATCCTGCTTGTTCAGCAACGCCGAGCATCGTGCCTGTCGTATCAAACAGCGTGATCAGCAGGAACGTAAATATGATCGTATACAAACCATTCGAGAATACACCTGCCAGATCCAGTTGCAAAGCCGTTGAAGTAAGACCTTGCGGCATGGATACAATCGATTCCGGCATTTGGAATAGTCCCATGATCCAGGCAAGTATCGCTGTTACCACCATTCCGATGAACAGATAACCTTTCACATTATAAGCCATCAGCACAACGGTAATAATCAATCCGATAATGGTCAGATAAGCCATTGGCTCAGCCAAGTTTCCGATCGTAATCAAATTCGATTCTGAATCGGCAATAATCCCGGCATTTTGCAAACCTACCGTTGTAATAAACAATCCGATCCCTGCGGTTATGGCATGTTTTAAGCTAGCAGGAATTGCATCAAGCAACATGTAACGGAATGAAGTCAGTGATAAAATAATAAACAAAATCCCTGCTATAAATACGGCTCCCAGTGCAACCTGCCAAGACACGCCATATCCGGCAACTACGCTATAGGCAAAGAATGCATTCAGGCCCATACCCGGCGCGATGACGATTGGATAATTGGACCATATTCCCATAATCAGAGTTCCCACAATACTTGCCAGTACCGTTGCTATGAATACTCCGTTAAAGTCCATGCCTGTGCTGCTGAGGATTCCTGGGTTTACGATAACTATGTATACCATTGTGAAAAATGTTGTAACCCCTGCGATAATTTCTGTGGGGATGGTCGTGCCTCGTTCTTTAAGTTTGAACCATTTGTCCATGGTAAAGCCAGCCTCCAACTTTCAAATTATACTCCAAAGCTAAAAACAAAAAATCCTAATCTTCATATAGGATTGTAATATTGTCGCTCCTATATTCGTTGTTAGGATTTAAAGATTCAACAGCTAAGCTCTAAACTAAACATAAAGATACTCATATCTGTTATCAACCTGAAGTCCATTTCGTATTCTAATTAAAATCACATGCAATGTCAATGAATTAACGATTTGTTCACAGTTATTTACGAACTATTCAGACATTATATCTTGTGTTCATTCGTTTTTAGAATAGAGTATATAGACGTATGGCTCAATGTCTGCAATATATGAAGAAAGACTGCCAGCAATATTCACTGACAGTCTTTTGCTTAATTCGTAGTAGGTTTCTCTTCATATTCGCTGGATAATTCTTTAAGCGATTTGATTTTGCCATGGGGATGCTGTTCTTGCTTACGTGACTTCCAGGCAGCTTCTTTGCGTTTCTTCTGGTCAGCCATACAAGATATCCTCCTCTGGAAACTGAGATGTATACTACTTCTTTATGATGTCATTTCTGGACAACTTTATTCTGCATGCATAGGTAATAAGAGAATTAGGCAAGCATATAAGACAAATTAGATATCGGTTTTTAGAGCAGGAATGCAATAATATAGACATGCCACAACTGGAGGTTAATATATGCAAAAAGTAATTTTAAATAATGGTGTTGAGATGCCTGTTCTAGGCTTTGGTGTGTTTCAGATTGCAGATGCAAACGAATGTGAACAAAGTGTTATGGATGCCATATCGGCTGGGTATCGTCTCATTGATACTGCTGCCTCTTATCTAAACGAGGAAGCCGTGGGCAGAGCGATCAAACGTAGTGGTGTGGCCAGAGAAGAATTATTTGTCACGACAAAACTTTGGGTTCAGGATACGGGTTATGAACGTACCAAACAAGCATTTGAAAAATCTTTGGAACGATTGCAATTGGACTATTTGGATCTATATTTAATTCATCAACCTTTTGGAGACGTACATGGTTCTTGGCGTGCAATGGAGGAGTTGTATCGTGAAGGAAAAATACGTGCAATCGGAGTAAGTAACTTCCAGCCGGATCGTCTGATCGATTTGATTCTGCAAAACGAAGTAACCCCTGCTGTAAACCAGGTCGAAACACATCCTTTCAACCAGCAGATCTTAACTGGACAATTCATGAAAGAAAATAATGTTCAGATCGAATCTTGGGCACCTTTTGCTGAAGGGAAAAATGACTTGTTCCAGAATGAGGTATTGGTATCTATAGGTGAAAAGTACAACAAATCGGTTGCTCAAGTGGTTTTGCGTTGGTTGACCCAACGTGAAGTCGTGGTTATTCCAAAATCGGTGCGTAAAGAAAGAATTATTGAGAACTTCAATATTTTTGATTTTGAATTAAGCCAAGCAGATATTGAGTCGATTACTGCGCTAGATACCAAACAGAGCCTTTTCTTCTCCCATAATGATCCTGAAATGGTCAAATGGATTAGTACTCGCAAACTAGATATTTAATCCCATCTATCCGATAACAATCTAGTCCTTTCTCTTCACGGAGAGATCAAAAAATCCGATTCCGGCATCACGGAATCGGATTCTTCATTTATTGTAGCCTCAATAATATAGAGAATTCAGAAGTTAATTGGCAGGACCCAGATTAATCAAGCTGACCTCGGATAATGAGACGGTTGTGTTGCCATCTTGCACACCATCAATGTTACCCAGATCAAATGAGATTCGAGTATTCGCATAGCTGTCTTCTGTTGCATCAAATGTAAACGTGAACTCCTGTTTTTCTGGAGTCAAATCAACTCGTGCCCCAAAGAAACCATGCCATTCATAGTTGGCAGCTGCATCGACCCATCCAATCCCCAATCCCAATTTCCTGGACTTCTCCGCTTTGGCTTTAAACGTTAATTTATATTTAAAACCTTGCTGTATGCCAAATCCTTCATTGATGACTTGACGATCCCATGGATGCTGTCCTGCATCACCAATTTTGGCTTGAAGCTGTTGATTGTTAACTTGCATCTCAAGGTCCGCTGCATTACCATCCGCGTGGGTAAACCAACCTTCCTCACCTTTGGAGAAGTCGCCATTGGGGATAAGATTAACATGAGCTGGCTGCCCTCCTTGATCTGCATTTGGATTAACTTCATATAATTGAACGTTTTTGATGTGAATCGAGTGTTCACCTGTAGATAGCGGATATCCTAATCCAAATGCAAGCATGGCTGCCGAATCGGAGGTATCTCCCATGGTGAAGGTATAAGTATACGACTTTTGATCCGCGGTTAATTCCACTTCTTCTTCAAAATACTTCACAAAATCCCCTGCATTCTGAGAAAGAACCGCTTGCATGGATTTAGGACTTGAAGCAGATGCCTCGAAGGTAAGTCGGTACGTTTTGTTTGCATCCAGTTTGACCTGACCTTGTTGTAACAAAGCATCCCACCAATGTTCACTTGTACCAGGCAAGTGGATCGTTAATCCTGCGCCCTCGTCATGTGAGGCTGTCAGATCATTAGGAGTTAGCTCCCAATGATTCAGATCAGCTGTTAGCTCACTGTTCTGAATTTTGTTTTGTGAAATATCCACCCAACGTGTATTATAATCTGCTCCTTCAAAATTCACATAATAGGGTTTGCCTGCTGTTAAGTTGACGCCTGGAAAATACACCGTTTGATATGCTTGCCATCCACCCGTGTCTCCAAGACTCAGGTCTGATTGTGCAACGGTTGTACCTTGTTCATCCTGAATGCTGAACTGAACCTTGGAATCACTCTTTCCACTGGCCATTCGGGCAGACAGAACATATACTCCGTCGTGAGCTACATCGATTTTATATTGCAGCAGATCTCCCTGGTCCATGTAACTGACATGTTTTCCTCCTTCTACGGAGTCCTCCAGTTGTAAGCCCTGCATCATCCAGGCTTCGGTTGCAGGTACATGTGCGTAGCCATTCACTGACAGAGGTTTTCCGCGTTTCGTCAGACGAACATTGTCCACGTATACCTTACCTTTAGAACTGCCAAATAACAGTCTTAGCTCGGATTGTGCGATTGATGCTCCATCTCCAATGATGATTTCTCCAGTGAATGTTTTCATTTCTTGGTTCAAGGAGAGGTTTTGCCCTTGATGAACCTGTACCGTATGCCCATTACTGCTGACAACATCTATGTCGATACTTCGCGGTGTGTCTGCCTTGGCATCTAAGGAGAAACCATACGTTGTATTCGCTTCCAGCTTCAAATCCGGTTGGTTCACCGAAACTTGCTGTGGGTCTCCATTCGTTTGAGTAACATCAACAACCAGCTGACGCTCCATAATTGGGAATTTCGAAAAGTTATTTACACTTATATTGGCTGCCGCACTGTCCTGAATGCTGCTTGACCAGAATCCCAGACGCTCCTTGCCTTGATCGAATGTGCCATTGTAAATAAAGTTGCCATCAGGTAGCGCGTTTCGTTCGACAGTTAACGGATCAGCTTCACCCACCTCGATCAGTCTGACATTGGCAAACCAAACGGTTGTATCATCCAACCCCAGATTAAATTCGAATCTGGCATTGTTATCCGTGCCATCCCGCATATTGAAGGTATAGTCATAGGATTGCCAATCTGTCGTGAGTGCAAAGGTGTTATCGCCCGAATAATTGGTCCAGCTTTTTTCGAATTGGTTCACTTTGGACATGATTGTACGGTCAGCAGATGCCTTCGCATCAAACTGTATTTTGTACTTTTTGTTTTTCTTAATGTACATCGGCATCTGAGTGAGTTGAACCGAGTAGTTTTCAGTACCCGATGCATCAATGGTAACTTCTGCTGCTTTCCCTTTCTGCTCATCCGTTACAACTTTGACACTGCCAGCTCCATCAGCATTTGTGATGAATTTCCACTGCAGAGGCACTCCATTGTCTGCAGACCCTTCCGAAAAACGATCATTGTAGATTTGATTGCCATCGGCTTGTGGGTCACGCTGTTGCGCAGGCTCGATGGGATTTGTTGTTACATCAGGCCATGTGTCTAGATTTTTGTAAGAATATACTCGCACAAAATCAACATTCATCTTTTCGGAAGTGAAGTTGCTTTCAGGTGCCCCCGGCCAGTCTCCTCCAACTGCCAGATTCAGAATCAGATAGAATGGACGATCAAATGGTGCAGGGAACGTATAATACTCGGGTTGGCCCGCGGCCTTCGTTTGCCAGTTAGTCACTTCATGATGTAATTTACCGTCCACATAGAAACGAATCATACCCGGCAACCATTCTACCTGGAAATCATGATAATCGTCAGCGAAAGTTTCTCCTTTCTGAAGAGTAAGGCTTCCCTGATCATGTCCATGGGAACCGTCAGGCTTCACACTGTCATAATGCAATGTGCTATATACCTTGTTATTACTCTCTTTGCCACCAATTAGCTCCATAATATCGATTTCTCCAGAGGCAGGCCATCCTCCATAATGCGCTTCATCTGTTGGCATCATCCATATGGCAGGCCACATGCCTTTTTCTATAGGAAGCTTCGCACGTACCACCACTTTACCGTAGGTCCAGTCGCCTTTTCCCATGGAGATCAGTTTGCCAGAGCTGTAATCCTTACCATTTTTCGGCCCCTTTTTCGCTTCAATCTGCAACACGCTACGATTCTGATCTTTCGTAATGCGAGTGTTATCCGGGCTGTAATATTGCATTTCATTGTTATAAACGAGTCCTGTATCCTGCACGGTCCATTTGGAAGAATCAATCGCAGGCCCGTTAAACTCATCATTCCAGACCAGCTCCCATTGATCATGCGGAATTGTTGTTGCTGGAACCGGTTTTTCACCCGCAGGATTACTTGGTGTCGATGGTGTAGACGGTGATTGCCCGTCTGGAGAAGATGGTGTGGATGTGCTTGTCACATTTGTTGAACCGCCAGGCTGCGAAGAAACAGGTTGTTGGGCTTCACCCACCATGGATGTGCGCAATCCTTGTTTTACTTTCTCTCCGTTGATCACAACATCATCGGCATCTACACTCAATTTTTGGATTGTACCTTTGGTATCCACTTGAGTCTGACTCGCTTCTGCATGAATATTCATGGAATCAATCAGGCTGTTTGAAGAGATCTCCAGAATGGATTTTTGCTTTACATGCATCTCCTGAATGTTGCTTTCTTCCGTAATGGAGATTCTGACGGGTTCCCCACGTTTGTCAACGACTACTCGATTTAGCTTGGAGTTGTTAATGTTGATGGAATGGCTGCCTCCGCCTTTAATAATGACACTTCCTGTAACCGTTACGCCCTGAAGAACAACAGATCCCTCGCCAATGCCTTCGGCCAGCAGCAGATTTCCATTAACAATCATATTTTTTAACGTGACATCCGTTGAATTAATAATCAAGTTGCCATCCACTCGGGACTCATATATACCAGGAGCACTTTTCACATCTGCAATCATCGCCGACAACATTGTTGCCGTCTCCGCTCGTGTAATCGGGGCTTTGGGATTTAATTTGCCTTGGAAACCTTTAAGAATATTTTCGTCCACCAGATAGGTAAGCGCTTTCTTTGCATAACCGGAGATCTCATCTGCATCCTGAAATTTCAATTGTTCACTATCTTCATTGGTAGCCGCTGAAAGTTGAAAAGCTCGATCTACCATAACCGCTGCATCTTGACGTGTAATCGGTTGTTGTGGTGACAGATGTTCACGGTCTGTTCCTTCGATGATGTCAGAACCATTCGCTCGTACCATGACGTCATAGTACCAATCGTCTGAAGTCATATCCACATATGGGCCAGTCGCTGCATTACCGGTGAAACCAAAGGCCCGATCCAGAATCATAACGAATTCAGCTCGGCTAATGACCTGACTGGGCTTGAATGTACCGTCCGTATAACCTTTCAATAGATTCAAGTCTTGCAAACGTGTAACTGCAGATTGTGACCAATGCCCGGTCAGGTCTGTATAGGGAACAGAGAAGTGCAGGCTTTTCGCCTGCACATTTCCCACCTCCGCTTGACCCTGTACACTTTCTGCTCCAGCAGTTGCTGGATAAACGAGAGAAGCCATTAAACTCCATGCCATCATACAGGCCAGTCCTTTTCTCATCCTTCTTCCTCCCTCAGCTCAGTTATCCTTGCATTTGCATAGCCTATTCCTTGACTGCTCCAATAACGATCCCCTTAACGAAGAAACGTTGTAAAAACGGGTATACCATCAGGATCGGAAGCGCGCCGATAAAGATCTGTGCTGCGCGTACAGTTCGCTGCGAGATATTCTCCAACATGGAAGGATCGACGTTGATTTTGCTGAGATCTTGCTGAACGATAATAGTTTGTAGCAGAGAAGCAAGTGGATAATTTTTAATATCAGACATATAGATCATGCCGTCGAACCAGGAGTTCCACTGATACACCATCGTAAATAAGGACAAGGTTGCGATAGCTGGAAGCGACAGTGGTACGTAGACCAGAATCAACGTTTTGATATGACCTGCTCCATCCAAATAAGCTGCTTCCTCAAGTTCTTTGGGCAGTCCGCGGAAGAAGTTCATCATGAGAATAACGTTCCACACGGACAGTGCGCCAGGCAGAATAAGTGCCCAGATTGTATTCATCAAGCCAAGCTTCTGGATCAGAATGTAACTTGGAATCAAACCGCCGCTGAACAAAATGGTAAATACGAAAAACCACGTATATAAGGAGCGACCTTTAAAACTGATATCTTCCTTCGACAACGGAAATGCGGTTAAGAGCATGATGACTATACCAATGATCGTCGCAATTACAGTCCGTTTAAGTGATACGATCAAGGAGTTGATGAAGTTTGAATTCCCGAATGTTTTCACATATGCGTCGGTTGTGAACCCGATGGGCCAGAAGGTAACCAGGTTTGATGATGCTGGCGCCATACTGCTGAATGAAACAGCCAATATATGAATAATTGGTAAAATGCAGAGTATCGATAATATCCCAAGAAAAGTATAGTTAGCGATGCTGAATATGCGGTATCCTTTTGTTTTATAATACAAGCCCTTTTCTCCTCTCTAGAAAACTCGATAATTAGCTAGTTTGTAAGCCATTCTGTAAGATATAACAATCAAAATGGTAGCAACCACAGATTTGAACAACCCTACTGCTGTGGCAAAACTCATCTTCCCGTTCAGAATCCCGAGTCGATATACAAACGTGTCAATGATGTCGCCTTTGTCATACACAAGTGGATTATACAAGTTGAACACCTGATCAAAACCGGCGTTCAGGATATTACCGATAGAGAGTGTCATCAGTACGATTGTAATCGGCATTAATGCCGGAATCGTAATGTGCAGCGTCTGTTTAAATCGGTTGGCCCCATCCACCTCCGCAGCCTCGTAAAGCGCTGGATTGATCCCTGAGAGAGAAGCCAGAAATACGATCGTACCAAAACCAAATTCTTTCCACACATCACTGACGATCAGTGTTATCCGGAACCATGTACCATCTCCAAGGAAAAAGATCGGTTCTCCGCCAAAGGCTTCGACAAGTTGGTTCACCATGCCGCCCTGTGGAGACAGGATATCGAGCAGAATACCACCGAGAATAACCCATGATAGGAAATGCGGTAGATACACAAGCGTTTGACTTACTCTCTTGAATGCCGTCAAGCGTACTTCATTGAGCAAAATGGCAAACAGGAATGGAGCGAATAGTCCTGCGATGATTTTGAAAAATGCAATGACCAGCGTATTCCAGATCACCTGACCTACGTCCGGATATAAGAATAAATATCGGAAATTGTCCCAACCCACCCATTTGGATTCAGAAAATCCCAAGTATGGTTTGAAATCCTGAAAAGCAATTACAATGCCGCCCATCGGTATGTACTGAAACACCAGTGCCAGCAATACAGCTGGAATGAGCATCATATGCAAGGTCCAGTTCCGTTGCATATTCCAGCGCTGTTTAACCCTGGTGGAGCGCCGTTTATGCGGCGTTTCTAACGTATGTTCCTTCACTCCTGCATCCCCCATGTTCTAAATTTTGTATTTTACAAGTCATCGTGAACTTGTATATTAAAATTATAGCAATGGAAATTTGTGATCTATATCCTAATATTGCAACAACGATATCAATATTTTAATAAGATTAAGGAGGTTGGATTTTGTTCACACGCTTGAATGTCTTTACCAAAATTACACTGTTGTTTGTGATGCTGCTTATTCTGGTGCTGTTTCTCTATACATACTCGAACCGGGAAAGCGTGCGTGTTATCGAACACGAGATTCAGAACAATACGATGAATCATCTCTCAACATTTGCTGATTCAGTGGAATCCAATATTTACCAATTGTCATTGTATGGGATGTCTATTGGGCAAGATTCGAGTATTCAGGAATATCAACGTCCCGACTACAAGGACATTCCCTATGAACGTGTGAAAGTTGGAAGCGCCATTCTGGAGAAAATGAATCTGTACAACGCAGCAAGCAAATGGCATTCGACCATCACACTATACTTCCCAAGGATGCAAAAAGTGATATCAACGGATTATTATGCTTACATTCCGTACATGGATGATGAATTTAAGGAGCCTCTCTCGCAATCCTGGACCTATGCCGACAATCAGTTTATCTGGTACACCACCGATCCAACGACAGCGATGGCGAGACCTGGCAAAGCCAGATTGATTACCAAAATCAGTTTTCCAGTTCATCACTTAACTGCACTTCTTAATCAAAACAAGTTAAATAATAAAGGTGACCCGTTCATGTTCCATCCCGATTATGGATTAATTAGCAATAGTTCTGGAAAGGAAACCTTGAACGCAATCCTGCCTTCCCTGAAAGAAGCAAAACTGCAGGCCAGCGGTGGGTTCAGTACAACGTTGAACAAAACGGAATATTACGTCTCTTATATTCAATCCAAGAGCCTCGGCTGGTATTATGTTGACTATGTGCCTATGCAGCAAATTTTGAAACCGATTACGAGCAGCCGAAATCTTTTTTACGCTTCAATTGCCGTTCTGATCGTGATGAGCGTTGTTGTATTATATACACTCTACCGAAGTGTGCAGCTTCCACTTTTACAGTTGGTTAAGGGGACAAATCGCTTGTCCACCGGAGACTTTTCCGTTCGGCTTCATCATTCTGCACGCAATGAGTTCAGCCTGTTATTTGCACGTTTCAACATCATGGCTCAACGAATTCAAGAGTTAATCGAGAATGTATATGAGGAGAAATTACGAAGTCGGGAAGCCACGCTCAAACAGTTGCAATCGCAGATTAATCCGCATTTTCTATATAACTGCCTGTTCTATATCAAGAACATGGCCCGAATGAAAAATGAAAAGGCCGTAGTAGCCATGGCACTGAATCTGGGAGAGTATTACCGATACATAACCAGGTCCGAAAAGGATCAAGCCACGCTTCGTGAAGAGCTGACAATGGTCAAAAATTATTTGGAAATCCAGTCACTTCGTCTGGAACGAATGCATTTTACAATCGACGTGCCCCATGATATTTTAGATAAAACAGTTCCCAGACTAACCCTCCAGCCTATTATTGAGAACGCTATTATTCATGGTCTGGAGCCCAAATCGGTAGATGGTGAGATTAAAATCTATGCGGACTGCGAGGATGATGTGTACACAATTATCGTGGAGGACAGCGGGCTTGGCATGTCTGAGAAACAGCTTGATCATCTGAGAGATAATCTTCTTAAACCACTGGATGAGAATATGGGATGTGGTACATGGAATGTCCATCAGCGTTTATCTTTTCTGTACGGTGAAGGATCTGGACTATCTTATGATCATTCTTCAATGGGTGGGATTAAAGTTAACATCACGTGGCACGACAATACAGACAAGTAGGTGAACGACCCATGCTGCAAATATTATTAGTTGACGATGAACGTTCCGTCGTGGAAACGCTGGCAGAGACCATTCCGTGGGAAAGCTGCGGGATCGGTACAGTTCATGAAGCCTTATCCGGTGCAGTAGCGCTGGAAATTATGGACAACCACGACATTGACATTGTAATTACGGATATACGTATGCCCGAAATGTCAGGCATTGCACTGATTACAGCGATTCATGAAAAGTGGCCGCATGTGCAGACGATTCTGTTATCAGGCCACGCCGACTTTGAATATGCGAAACAGGCCATTGCGCAGGAAAGCTTTGATTACTTGCTGAAACCTGTTAGCGATGAAGATCTGATCGAATCCGTGCAACGTCTTGTTCATCGAATTAAAGAAAAGTGGGAAACCGCAGCATCTCATCAAAGAGCCTTACACGCCTTTCAGGATCATCTGCCATTGCTTCAATCCACGATGCTGCATGAGTTGCTGACTGGAAAAGTCTATGATCAGAAGACGCTGGCAGACAAGCTTGATCTGCTGGAACTCCCCTACTCCGTAGGAGAGGATCTCGGCATGCTGATTATCCGTATGGAGAAACATCTATCCGAGATGGCGCACGGCGACCTGGCCCTAATGGAATATGCAATATGTAATATCATTAGTGAAGTGATGCATAATCATTTTCATATCTGGCATACACGTGACCTTCACGATTACATTGTTGTTCTGGTTAGCATGAAGCATCCGCCAACGATGAGTTACAGCAGGAGCGAGACGCCTCAGACATTGCTTGAGCAGTACGCTGCCCAGATTCAAACCAATGTTCAGTTATACCTGAAAGGTGCAATCTCCATTTCCGTCTCCAGTTGGGGCAAGTTTCCCCACGAAATTGGAGAACTCTATGAGCGAACAGTTATGTCCATGCGTAAACGGATGGGTCAGGTGCAAGGTTTGTTTGTCACCGCTTCCGATGAAACGGATGCCAATCCTCTACATACGATTAGGTCGCTTTATCAGCCACCAACGTTGATTAGCCTGCTCGAAGCTGGTCGCTTTGAGGATGTGGAACAGAAAATCGAACACATTTTTGAGGAACTGCTGCATTCCAATGAACATCATGATATTGCTGAGTCAACTTTTGAGGTGTATTTTGCTATTGCGGGCGCGTTTGCGTACATCATTCATAAAAATGGCAAACAAATCTCTTCTTTGATACCAGCAGAGTCCTATCGTTACTTTCAAGCTCCCAGCTATTCCACTGCGCAGCAGCTACAGGACTGGTCCGTGCGTACACTTCATTACATACGAGATGATGCTGAACAAGAGCTTAGAGACAATCACAGCACCATTGTGCGCAGCGTCAAAAGTTTTGTCGACCTTCATCTGGCTGGAGATGTATCACTGCCTGCAATTGCCGACCATGTGCATCTGCACCCAGTCTACTTGTCCAAGGTATACAAGGCGGAGACAGGTGAAGCACTTACTGCCTATGTGTACCGGTTAAGAATGGAGAAAGCAGCCTATCATTTGCGAACATCAACCGCCAAAGTGTTTGAGATTGCAGAACTTGTCGGTTACAACAATACCGCATATTTCATTCGAGTTTTCAAGAAATTTTATGATCTTACACCGCAAGAATATCGGGAAAATCTGCCGGTTTAAGAGATAACTCTTGCCAGCCTTGACATTCTGGTAATCTCTCCGGTTTCCCTTCCCCATATCGAATACAAAAAGGCATTGCAGGAGAAGATCTCCGGCAATGCCTTTTTGGTGCTTATGTGGCCGGGATGAATCAATTCAGCCAGCCCTTTGTCATCCTATTTTCCGCTTTTCACGGAATCATACCACTCGTTAACTTCTTTCGTAATCTGATCTCCACCTGAAGACTTCCACTTCTCAACAAATGAGTCGAACGCGTCCACAGAGGTTTTGCCATATACAATTTGAGAGAAGGTGTCTTTCTCCATCTTTGTCAAAATGTCATTGTTCATCTGCATTGTCATTGAAGGTGCACCGGTAAACATTTGATTGAACACGATATCCTTTTGATCCAAAACAATCTTGGCTGCATCAAGCATAGGTACTGGTACACCTGATTTGATTTTCTTCTCAAACGGTGTAGTTGCTTCTTCACCGCTTGCCAGCTTGGCAAGTGTTGTCATACTTAGATTGGGAATACGCGCTCCATCAAAAGTCAAAGTGTACTTCTCGGGAGCATAACCACCCGTAAGACTTGCATCAGTTGATGGTTTCCCATCTACCATAACCCAATCGTATCCTTCCGCAAATCCATGCTCAAACTCATCGCCCTCTTTAGGATTCGCATAGTGATCAAAGAGATAGTTCTGATAGGTGAAAAAGGCTTCCGGATTTTTCATGTCTTTGTTAATTAGAACTACGCCATTTCCGTTTGACGTACCATGTCTTCCTGCTTGACCGTTTGGACCGGAAGGAATTGGATACGCCTTATATTCAGCCTCAGGATTGTTTTTCTTCACATCCTCCAGCGGCCAGGATGGCATCCAGTGAGGACCAACCACAATACCTGCTTTTCCGGCAGTAAATTCTTCAGCAGCTTTTGTCTCGTCATACACGCCGGCTTCTTCCGGGATATACCCTTTGCTCATCCAGCTCTGTAATTTGGCCAAAGCCTGTTTTGCACCAGGTGTAACGGAACCGTATTCAAGTTTTCCATCTGCCGTCAGATTCCATTGGTTTGGCATTGTACCATAAGCGCCAAATACCCACCCAGCTTCAGACATCCATGTGTTCAGCCAGTTCTTGAAGCCAATGGTCAGTCCGTAGGTGTCCTGCTTCCCATTGCCATCTGGATCTTGATTCGTAAACGTTTCCATAATGATTTCAAGATCATCTATAGTTTTAGGGGCTTCCAGATTGAATTTCTTCATCCAGTCTTCACGGATCCACATGACAGGATCACCATTATAGGAATAGTCCAGAATCGGAATACCGATCTTTTTGCCATCTTGCATGTATGGATACCATACGGAAGGATCTTCGTTTACGGCTGCTTTCCATGTGTCGCTGGCATATTTGTCAAACAACTCGCCCGCATCGACAAATTTTCCGGACTCAATCAATTCACGCACCAGATTGAATTCGCCGCGATACGAAATAATGTCTGGCATGTCTGCATTGGAAGCCAGTGACAGGCGCAGTTTTGTCTCAAATGCATTATTGGTGGATGGAGATATCCACTGGTTTTTCAACTCAATTCCGAGTTTCTCCTTAGCCCATTTGGTATGGACGTTGTTATCCTGATCCTCGCCTGACTTAAACTTCACGTCTGGACCCCATGGTCGTAAATACGTAATGGATACTGGTGGATCATACTTCCCATTTTTGAGCTCCAACGTTGTCGCTGGTGTACTTGATTCAGTTTTCTTTTCGTTCCCGTTACTACACCCACTCAAGGCTGCAGATAGGGCCAATACACCGATCATGACCAAACTGCCTACTCGTCTCTTTTTACTTGTGTCCAACTTCGTTCCCCCAGTCTATGTAATGTTGCTTACAGGTTAATCATAATGAATGATTGATATTTATGCCCATACTAATATTGCAACATTTATTGCATTAATTTAGGATATTGGATATTGAATACATAAATTGAATAAATACAATGCCTGAATATAGAAAAAAGCAGCCGCTAATGGCTGCTTCAGTCTGCTTAATTACTCGTATATTTAACCCAGTCATATTCCGCATAGAGTGGATTGGCACCGTTATAAGGACCGAGCCAGCTATCTACACCTGTTCCATTCCACAGGTTCATCATGATTTTTCCGGGTGTTTTAGGAATATTGCTGGTTGCCGTGTGCTTCAATACACCATCTACATACCATTTGATATGTCCCGGCTGCCAGTCAAATGCGTACGTATGGAAGCCTTGGGATGCATCAAAACCTAGATTGATAATCTTCTCATGATTACCAACCCCATTGGTATAATAATTAAACTGCACTTTGGTTGTGTCTTTTCCTAAAAATTCGATATCAATCTCATCCCATTGGGTGCCATGTGCAGGGCCTGTGTATGTGAAAAAAGACGAAACTACACCTGTGTTCTTGGCAGGTTTCATACTGACTTCGTACAAGCCGTACCCATACGTATTTGTGGTACGATACTCTCCGCAATCAAACTTGTTCTGTGCAGAGCTGGTCAAACCAAGCTTAAGCTTGCCGTCACTTGTAAAATTAACATTGTTAGCCCTCCACGTACAGTTAAACATGCTCCCATTGGAATACCCATCCGCTTTTTGCCACGTGCTTGCGTTAAAATAGGTTAGAGGTTCCCAGAAAACATAACCCGCGAAAGCGCTTACCGAAAAAAATAAAGAGATGACACCAGTTACCACCAAAGTATACCAAGACTTCCTCTTCATCATACACCTCCATGAATGATTCCAACATGTATAAGCAGCGCAATAATAGATAACGCTTACATGGTTGGTATTTCCATTTTATCTGGAAGCAGAGTGGTACACTATAGCAAACTTCAAAGCAGAGATATTCAATTTTTAAGATCCTCGTTCTTGTATCTAATCATGTCATGTTAAGACTATGCCAGTTTCATACACGTAAGATGGATTGAATGAAGCGCCTGCCCTTCAGCATAGAAGGAATCAGGCGCTCCATGTAAACCATTTTTGCATATATCTCAACATGTTTGTTTCTTTATTCAGCCTAAAAAGGTCTATTTCGCACCAGCTCGTATCAAAATATCTTCAATTTCTTTAAAGCCTTTATTCTTCGCATGACTGAGTGGTGATACCCCATCACGATCCGGTATGTTCACGTCTGCTCCGTGATCAATGAGTAATTGTATCGTCTCCTGCTGCTGAGCATTGCCATCGTTAAGAATGATCGCTTCGAGTAGTGCTGTCCATCCCAATTGATTCACATGGTCCACATCCACCGAAGTTTGAGTCAGTAATTCTTGCACTACATCCACATATCCATGCTCCGAAGCTGGAATAAGTGCTGTCCCTCCATATCGATTCGTTATCGCTGGGTCCGCTCCCGCCTCGATTGTCAGCTTCAAAATATCCAAGTATCCTTCAGCGCCAGCATACAGAAACGGAGTATTTTTCATATCGTCCTGTATGTTCACATCTGCACCCGCTTCAATTAACACTTTAGCCGATGTTAGATCATTATTGTAGGTTGCAATCATTGTAGCCGTTCGTCCACTCTGATCTTGAGCATTGATATTGGCGCCTGCTTGAATCCATTGTTCGATGCGTTCAGTATCGCTGTCCTCTACTGCCTTGAACAGCTGTTCATCTGCTGAAGTCATGGCCTTTTCCTCCACATTGGAGTCGTTTTTCACTTCAGGCATGCAGCCTTGAACGATCAACATACTGCTTATCAGAACAACGATGATCAGCGATTTACTCATACTGCCTCCTTTACTCCAGTGTCGAGGTGACCGAAGAAGCGATACTCCAATCCCCAACTGGATTTATTGTATACGTAGTACCCGGAGTCAACTTTCCATCATTTGTTAGGTCGAATACACCCGTCGCACCTTTTCGACTTGAATATTTATAAGTAGCCGTCAGAACATCCCCGCTAGGTGAAGTTAACGTTACACTTCGACCAGAGAACAGTTCATCCCCAGGGTCCTGGTCAAGTGTAACTTCAATGGAGGTTTCGCTCACTGCTTGAGCACTTGCAACCACTAGTGCATCAAACGATTTCGCCGTAAATGAAGCATTTTCGATGTTGGCCCAATCCGAAGAAACCGTATATTTGACACCTGATTTCAGCGTTTGTCCCTCAGGCAAACGGAACTTCGGTTCTTGTTTGCCATCTGTGGATTGCGTGAACGGGACATATCTGGCAACGATAGGCTCGCCACCTTCTGGCGTAATTACAACTTGTCTTGCCTGCATGGAAGAGATGATTTGATACGTTTTGCCTCCTGCTTGCTCTTGATCATTCAGCACAAATGCATTAGCTCCTCGACCACCGCTGTAAGCCGAAATGATGTAACCATAATCCACGACACTGTTGACTTGCATTGCTTCAATCTCGAATGTATCATTCGTTACTTGACTAGCCGTTGTCATGTTTATTTTCGTGGCACTGCCTTCAAAGGAACCAGCGTCTTGGCCTTTGTAAGTCAGGTTGTACACTTCACCAGCATCTTGTACGGACGTTGGAACGATGTAAGTCGCAATTGACCCTGTTTTCAAACGGGGCATATTGGTTAACGTCAACCCACCGGTAAACACAAAGTCCGTTTGTGCCTTGGCAAAAGCTTCATTCGCTGCTGTTAACGGCTTGTCGAATGTGACGATTAACGTAATGGCATTCAGAGATCTAACGCTCTTGATTTGAGCTTGCTCCGAAGGAATAGCTTGGTGTGCGGTTTGCAGCAGCACTGCTGTTTCGCCACGCGTTGCTGAACCGTTCTCGGAGTAAAACTCGCTCATCCAATGGTGAATGGACTTTACATCACGTTGCATCGCTTTGGATACGACCTGTTCGAGTTCAGCATCCGACACTTGAGTTTGCGGATTGAATTGTCCATCGTTAGCCTGCATGATGCCAAGTTCAACAAGCTTTGACGCATATGGCGCATACCATGCATTGGAATTGACATCCGTTAATTCTACGGTTTCTCCTGTCTTGCTCTCCAAATTAAACGTTTTGAAAACCAATGAAGCTAACTCCGCACGGGTAATTGCTCGATGTTCACCCATAGATTGATCTGCATACCCGTTCATGATCCCCATGCTATTCAGATCCTTGATAGCAGCTTCAATCTGTTGTTGGGTAAGCTGTGTGGTTGTTGCCGCAATGTTAGTAACGTATGTAGCTGCATGTACTTGATTCGCAGTTAGCGGGAACACTGCTGTACCTAATGCAGTTATGGTTAGAAATGTAGCGATTTTGCGGGTTGTAGAATTCATGTTTGAACTCCTCCTCTATAGGTTGTAGTTGCCTGTATCTATAGAATAGAGGACAAAAAGAAACTCCCAAGGCTAAAGTTATTAACAAAATATAAACTGGCTCTAAATTTTCACGAAACTTATGCAGTAAACCGGTAGCCTGCACCCCAGACGGTTTCAATATACTCCGGATTTTTGGGGTCTGTCTCCAGCTTTCCGCGCAGTTTGCGAATATGGACAGTAACCGTTGCAATGTCTCCGGTGGAATCCATGCCCCAGATCCGCTCGAACAGATCGGATTTGCTGAATACACGGTTGGGATGACTCGCAAGAAATACAAGTAGCTCGAATTCCTTCGTTGTAATCGCCACCTCTTCTCCATTAACAAAAACGCGGCGTGATCCTTTATCAATGTGAAGCCCGCGAATGTGGATTTCATCCTGCTCAGCTGGTTTGTTTTTTCCAAGTAGTCTCTCGTATCGGGTCAAATGAGCCTTTGCTCGTGCAACCAACTCACTTGGGCTAAACGGTTTTGTAATAAAATCATCCACTCCCAGATTAAATGTCCGGATCTTATCGATTTCTTCCTTTTTCGCGGAAACGACAAGGATGGGCACCTCTTTTACCTCGCGAATGCGCCTGCAACATTCGAATCCGTCAAGTCCCGGAAGCATCAGATCAACAATGATCAGATTATAGTCCCCCTCCAGTGCCTGCTTCAGACCTTCATCTCCAGTATGGCAGAGATCCACGGAAAATCCGTTGAGCTCAAAATAATCCCGTTCCAGTTCCGCAATCGTTGTTTCATCTTCAATGATCAAAATGTTTGCCATTACTTATTAGTCCCTCTCTTCATTCAGCCGTTTCAGTTTGATATATATACTCGTGCCATCATTGGGCTGGCTTTCAGCCCAGATGAAGCCCCCATGTCCATCAATGATTTGGCGGGCAATTGCTAGCCCGAGCCCACTTCCGCCCGTTGAGGAATTCCGGGATTGTTCTGCACGATAGAAGCGTTCAAATATATAAGGCAGTGCCTCTTCAGGTATTCCCCTGCCATTATCTTTAAAGCCCATCGTAATCCATTTCTCATCCGCTTGAAGTGTAATCTCGAATTGTTTATGTTCATTCTCCATGTATTTGAGTGCATTATCCACTACATTAACAACGGTACGTTTTAACTTCTCCGGATCCACAGCAGCCATGGCGGGACCAGACACCTGGTTATTCCAATCCAGGGCAACACCTTTATCCTCCAGATCATATCTCAGTTCTTCGATGCTATCTTCAAGGAAATCAGCGAGATCAACTGTCTTGAACAGGAAAGGTTCTTGGTTCAAGTCGAGCTTGGAATACAAAAACAGTTCATCCACCAGCTTATCCATGCTAACTGCTTTGGAGTGAATGATATTAACGTAACTCTCCATTTTCTCTGGAGTATTAGCCACTCCGTCACGAATACCCTCAATATACCCTTTGATATTGGTAATGGGTGTACGGAGATCATGCGAAATGTTGGAGATAAGCTCTTTGCGGTTCACTTCGTCCTGCTGACGTAACGCATAGGAGAGCTGTAATTGATTCCGCATACTCTCAAACGCTTCGCTGAGTTGACCAACCTCGTCATTGGAGTTTAGCTGAAGTTCAAAGGATAGATTGCCATCCTTAATATGTTCGGCTGAACTTCGTAGTTGATTCAAGGGTTTAATGAAGCTGCGCGTGATCCAGCGGAACAAGAGTAGATTTGCAATGATGAGGACGCCAATAAGCAGGAATGACATCACAGGCAGCAACTTGCGAGTAAGCTCCGCAAAGGGGCTTCTCTCACGAATGACAAAGATACTCCCACGTTCCCCATCTGAATATTGAAAATCAAATTTTGCATACGCATAAAATCGCTCACCAATATTGAAGGTGCTCCGAATCTGATAATTGTTAAGATCATAGGCAGGCAGTGCTTGCTTCAGTTCCGGCTGGTTGAAGGTCAGTGATTCGAAGATCTGACTATTCTCTCGTCTGATGTAGAGCCCTGACTTCTCAGCTCGAAGCTTCATATCATATTCACGCAGCAAAACCTTGTTCTGCAGGTCATCCGGGTCATTTTTGGCCAGAAACTTCATCTCTTGAAAGATCGATTCTCCCTGTTCAGTCAGGGGGTTGATCTGATAATGTACCTTGTAAATATCGCGGAAACTCTGTAGATCCCCTGTAGCCGCAATCGTATACAGACTTGCCGTAAGCAGGATGAACAGTAGACTTATAACAAGCATGCCCGTGAAGGACAGCAGCATTTTTATTCGAATTGACATGGGTTCCCCTTCTCAAACAAGCAATTGGATTAGTTAGTGCACATGTTAACACAAGATGGATTCTATTGCCCATATGGAACGCTGGTTTTTATTTAGCCGAAAGCAACCTTTTCATTATATATGTTGACAGTGATAATCGTTATCAATAATGTTGGAGTAAGGTGCACAACGATTTATCTTAGAATGACCGGCAAACACTTTTGAAATGAGGTACGTAATGTGAAAGTAGACGTTAATCAGTTAGCAGCACATTTTGCACACATTCCTTTTCAAGTCGAAGGAGTATATCGATATGCTAGAAATCCAGGGGTTCCTCAGGCTGACTATACCGATTCTTTTCCTGGATTTGTATTTCCTCTTACAGGAAAAATACAATTTCAATTTGATGGTTCGCCCTATATTTTTTCACCAGGAAAAGTTGTACACGGGGGCGCGAAAATGAAACTGGATCAAACCGTGTTTCATAGAACGGACTGGGAATACATCCTCGTTTTATACCGGATATGTAGTTCGGACCTCGAAGAGACAAGCTTGTCCCATCAGCATTTTGAATTATCAACGGGTCAATCCCCACGTCTGATCGAATTAATCATGCGTCTTTGGCATGTGTATAATCAGCGCGGAGGTATTTCAAAGTTTCAGACCGAGATGCTGTTTCGCGATGTACTGAATGAGACTTTAATATGTGTTGATCATAGGCAAAACAGTTGTGAAACAGATGTTTTATTCAAACGGGTCTCTACCTATATCCAAGAATACTATGATCAAAGTCTGACTGTCGCATCGCTTGCAGAACAAAATAATGTTAATCGAAATCGACTTTCCTATGTGTTTAGAAGACATGCAGGTATGGGTCCAGCAGAATATGTATTGAAATATCGTATAAACATGGCACAGCAAATGTTATTGGCAAGTGATGTGTCGGTACAACAGATTGCTGAGACCGTTGGCATTGCTGACCCCTTTTATTTTAGCAGAGTGTTTAAGAAACAATGTGGTATTTCTCCTACGGAGTATCGTCTGAAGTTCATCAATAATCCATCCTGATTTCAATAGGCATCCATGTTATACCAAAGCTTAGATCAGTATACTGAACATATAGGATTAATACACAGGAGGAATGACGATGCACTATCAAGCTATTCAATTAAATGAGGAATTTTCGAAATTAAACGATCTTTGGTCTCCGAAACTCATTGGTGAAATGAATGACTATCAATTTAAGATCGTTAAGATTGCTGGAGATTTTGAGTGGCATGTTCATGAGGAGACCGACAAGTTATTTTTTGTGCTTGAAGGGGAAATGATAATTGATTTTCGTGATGGGCAAGTGAAGATTTCCAAGGGAGAGATGTATATTGTCCCCAAGGGAGTCGAGATCAAGCCTTCCGCCGAAAAGGAATGTCATATCATGTTGATGGAACCTGGAAGCGAAGTAAACACTGGCGGGACTAAGGCCGAATAAGCATCAGTTATTGGAACCAGGATGTCAATTTGTAATATCAGAGTCAGAGAGCCGATAACCGCCTAATAGGGTTATCGGCTCTACGTCTGTACAGCTAGCTCTTTTACTACATCAATCAGCTATCTCTCGGTTATGTCACTTGTTGCTGGTCTTCCTGATCAATTCCACACCATCGTATGCCAGACTTTCCACACTTGCTGCCTTCTGCAGTATGTAATGATCAAAAAAGTTCTTTGCATAGTCTGTAACAAGATTTCGCATCTCCATAGCATCCCGTTCACCTCTGAGTTCCTCATTAACACTGGTAAACACGATGTCACAGTAATCCAAATGTGCAACACGATCAACTGAGAAATAATAGGTTCCCATGCTATTGTTAGCGCCAATAATCGCATTCATATTATAGTTAGGTTCACAAAACAGGAGCAAGAAGGGTTTCTTAAGATCGCTGTCAAGAAGGCCAAACGCACCGCTATCCAAGCCAATCCCGCAGGCGAACCGGTCGTCATTCCGGCAAACCATCGCCGTGGTAGGCCCTCCATAAGAATGTCCGACTATGCCCATGCCGATGTCAAGCAGCAATCTGCCCTTAAAGATGGAATTCAGCTCTCCAGAGTCCAGTTTGTAAAGATAATCGGCTACATACCTTACATCTTCTGCCTGTGATTCACTATACTCTGTTATCTTGGAAAGGATCGGCAGTGCAAGCACGTTACGGCACATCTCAATGGCAGTTTCATCGTCAGGCCGCATCTCCATCTTACCAGCCAACGCCAGCATCTTCGGATCTTCACCAAACCCTGTAATGACATCCGAAAAATCCTTGGATACATTAAACAGTCGCCCATCTTTACGTTTATACATCGTGCTATTCTGATGGCCGATGCTTACCACAACATACCCCATGCTTGCCAAGTCTGTACAGAGCACTGTACCCCATTCTGGAGAACCGCCCCCGCCGCAAACATAGAATAACACTGGATAGCGCTTTTCCTTCCCGGAGAGAGCAAGGTCATCGTAACACTGGGTCTTGATATCTATAGAGAAAACATCCTTCAACGCAGTGACAAGT
This sequence comes from Paenibacillus sp. FSL L8-0435, assembly GCF_037965655.1. Classification (NCBI taxonomy): domain Bacteria; kingdom Bacillati; phylum Bacillota; class Bacilli; order Caryophanales; family Paenibacillaceae; genus Paenibacillus; species Paenibacillus sp. FSL L8-0435. Next base: position 3,508,460 of record NZ_CP150185.1, on the reverse strand, counting down.
GGCTGCTCATTAAACATCTCGTAGACTTCAGGAAACATGTACGTTGATGTAGTCTTACCTTCGCTACTGTCAGACGGATAGTACACAAAAGCGGTCAGTTCTCTTTTGGAGTAATCTGATGCCGTGTACTCAAAATCCATCTGGGTTCGACCGACAGTATAGCCGCCAATTGGTTCTGGAAATGCGTCATAAGTTTTCATTTTCTTTCCCCCTTGAGATCGCTAACCACTTCAGAATATTTATGATCTTCAAGCAGCCCATGGCCCATAAATTCAGCAAAGTATTTGCTGATCTTATGTTGCAGCTCAGAGTCCTTAATATCGAATTCCCTAAAAAACAAGATTAAATTAAGCTGCATTGACTCAAACATAAAAGAAATCAGGTCGTCGTCAACATCCGGTCGGAGATATCCATCAACCCTCATTCGGCGTAAAATGTCCTTGATCATGGGGAATGACTCGCCCTTTAACACATTCACATATACTTTCAGCAAAATGTCCTCAGGAATATATGAAAATGTTTTAGTGAGTTTGATTTCCAACTCATTCAGTGGCTCGGTCACCATGCCATTAACGTTACCAAATAAGCCAGTAAGGAAATAGCTGTAAAGGGAATCTTCAGTACTGTTACTAAAATATGCAGCTCTTTTCTGGGTCACATTACGTATTAAGTGACAATAAAGATCATCTTTGTCTTCAAAATACCGATAAAATGTTCCGGGGTGCATGGACAAACTATCCAAAACCATCTTCATAGTTATATCCTCGTAAAGATTATCAACAAAAAGATGCATAGCGCTATTCGATATTTCCTCGCGCCTTGCTTCGTCTAAACGAAAGAAAGTATTTTTTGGCATAGACTACTCCTTAATGTATAGTGTGAACTGATTCACACTATACTGATAATTCATTCACAAGTCAAGCTATCTTGTTAGTTTAATATCATTATAAAAATTTAAAACCACTGTATTCAGATTTACAAAAAGATAGCCTAACTATTTTTGGTTTTGAAAAGATTCGGGAAGAAATATGCAAGAGCCGCTGATCACTCTGATCAGCGGCTCTTTGAGATGTTTGTATTAAAATCAGTTGGTGAGGGATGAAATTCATGAATATCGGATCAGATATCTATTCAACGAGAAAGGACTTCAAGTACTTTCCCACTTCCATCTTCAATAATACGTATACTGTTGTCATCGATGAGTTGAATGGTACTATCTGAATTCAAAATTTCCTGCTGGTCCGTTACCCCGTGAGCAATGGATTTGCGAATCAGACCTTTATTTTTGAATACCAAGGTGTACAGATCGTAGTCTTCCGTTTTACGATTAGTGTGTTCAATGATGACAATAAGTAGATTTTGGGGGCTCCTCTTGAAATTTATCTTAAGATCATGAATATTCACATTCATGTCCTTGATCCCTAAGGGTATCAAACTCTTTTGTCCAGTAGAAGCATTCGTAATCTCAAGGTCTCCTTTTGCAGTGCGAATGACATAGGTGTAACCCATGTCGCTACCATAAAAAGTATCGGTATAATTGCTCAGCCCAGTCACAGTTATCTTATTCGTCTTCGTATCTCGATGAGTCACTTCCCCGTCCAAAGCAGATGCAAGAAATCTAATGGGCACATAAAGGTGACTAATATACGACACAGGTTCTGTGCCCATATCTACTTTTTGACCATCTACCTCGGCAATGCTGCTTCCCAAGTGCACAACAATATGCTTCTGACTGTTCTTCAGTACGGCTGTATTATCATCTTCCATCCCCCACACTAGGCCTGCCTTAATACCCAGTGAGAAAAAACTTCCATAAGTGACTCCATCCTTGATTAACGTCTGAACATGGTTAATACGACCGTCTGCCCACTGAATTTCCAAATCAACATATTTGGATGCTGCTTCAGATTTTTGCGCCCCCAATGGTAATAACACCGACATCACTAATGCAACGACAACTACTTTTTTCAAGTGCTTCATTCTCACAGCGATTCACCCACTTCATGTAATTTTTAATCTTACAATAGTAACGTTATGTTCCAATAAAAGTTTGATCAGCTTTAGACAGGAATTTGGTTCTTTTATAACAAAAAAAGCCGCTAAAATAGCGACTTTCATTGGTACTATGCTCTTGGCCCATAAAACGATCTTGAGGCACGAATGGTCACTAAGCCGAAATTTCCATTACAAGCCTAGATCATCAGCAAGTCCTTCAACGCCTGTGAAGATGGAATCTCCGTATCCCCAGAAGTTGTTGAAATCAATAATGTAGATTTTTTCATTTTTAACTGCGTTAATGTTTTGTACCTGCTTGTTGGCAAGCAGCTTTTCAATCGTCTGCTCAGGATCAATACCACCTGCATATCTCGAAATAATCATCACATCCGGATTAATCTCGATTAACTTCTCCAGACTGAGTGTGCCGGTTTCATTAATCAGCATATTATGCATATTGATTAATGACATTGCACTTTCAATAAACGTATCACCATTTCCGTTGTAAATGCCAATGGTTCCATCACCATTATCCGAAAATGATGCATAATTGATCGTCTCAGCGCTAGCTCGGGCCGACAAGGCATTCTCGCGTGCTTTAAGCGTCTCAATATATGCCGCTGCATTGGCTTGTACGTTGAATATCTCACCTAATTCAGTAATATCCTGATACAGACTATCTAACGATGCATCAGGAACACTGGTGCTTTGTACATATGTTTTGATCCCCATATCATTCAAGCTGCTTACTGTACCAACACCCCAGTCCGCATCCTCAAACAATCCACCACGACCAACAACCAGTTCAGGCGTAGCCCCTATTGTCACTTCCTTGCCTACATAGCCTTCAGCTAGCACAGGAATTTGTTTAAACTCGTCCGCAATATCTTCAGGTACACTACCAAACAACGCAGCTACACCTACAAGTTTGTCTGTCAAACCAAGGCGAATCATCAGCTCGGCTGCACCTTGGGTATTGGCAACTACTCGTTCAGGTGCCTTGTCAAACGTTTGATCCTTCTTCACCCATGTGCCGTTCTTTGTTGTATAGTTTGAAACGGTTACCGGGTAAGTTGTTTCGGCAGGTGCTGAAGCGTCAGCGTCGGTTTGTTTCCCATTTGTTGTTGTATTCGTGGCGCTGCTCTCCGCAGCTTGCTGTGAACTGCCATTTGCATCTTCGCTGCCACCATTGTTGCCTGAACACGCTGCGAGCACCAGAATCATTGCAGTAATCAAACAAAGAAACATCCCTTTTTTAACGGATACCAACATGTAAATAATCTCTCCCTTTTCAATTCTCTCTTGTCTTTTAGACCCATATGTAAAATAACTATTGTCAGTATACAGTAAATGTCGAAGTGTGTAAATGAGAACAATAATCAATATCATTCGCCTGATGAATAAAAAGAAACCAAGTTCATCTCCTCTGTACGGGATTGAACTTGGTTCCTCTTTTACTTAACTATTCATTACGTGCCTGGTTAACCTTGGCGATAAGTTCATTAATAATTTCATCAGGTGACCGCTCATTCATCCATTGTTGACCGAACATTTGGAATACTTTGATCATTGGGAAATCTGCCCAGAATCCCACAAACTCCTCGTTAAGGTATACCTTGTCCGTAACGTGCTCGTTCATTTCATTCAGGCAATGCTCCAATTCCTTTTTCGCTACAGGATCACTCATCCACTCACTGAGCAGACTGAATTTTTGGAACGTGATTTCTTCCTTACCAAAGTCACAATGCAGACGTTCCGTAATCCGGAGATCTTTGGACGAGCTGCCTAGTGAAATTTGAAAATACCCGGTCTCAGCCACCCAACGGTTATACTTGGTGTTGTAGTATGAAAAATCTCTCTCTTCCAGTTCAAAAGTAATCTTGCGTTTTTCACCCGGCTCCAGTTCAACTTTAGCAAAAGCTTTTAATTCTTTCTCTGGACGGGTCCATGTGCACTCTTCATCGTGAACATACAATTGAACAACTTCTTTCCCCTTGCGCTTTCCGGTATTTTTCAATTGGAAGGACACAGTAACACCGGTGTGGGTCTGAGCTACTTCCAGATCCGTATAGGAGAATGATGTGTAAGACAATCCGTGTCCAAACGGGAATTGAGGTGCCAGTTCTTTCCGGTCATAATATCGATAACCCACGAACAGGCCTTCGCGATAATACAGCTTGCCGTTCTCTCCGCGAATTCGCATATGTGAAGGATTGTCCGACAGTTTGACAGGGAATGTCTCAGACAGTTTGCCCGAAGGATTCGTCTGTCCGAATAATACATCTGCAATCACTTTACCCATGCCTTGACCCGACAACCAAGAATGAATCACACCAGGTACATGCTGTACCCATGGACGCATCGCCAGTGCGGAACCACTGCTCGTTACGACAATACACTTGGGTTGAACTGCGGCTACCGCGAGAATCAATTTCACTTGATGCTCGGGAAGATCAATGCCTTGCAAATCATGCATCTCCGATTCCGCATATTCCGGTTGGCCAACAAATAATACAGCAACATCGGAATTCATCGCTAATGAGACGCTTTCCTTAATTAGCTCATCATTGATGGAGTTATCCTCCGGGTACCCTTCTGCATAATTCATGGTCATGGCATCGCCAGCCAGATTTTTTATCTCATCCCATGGAATATCGACATTTGTAGGCGTTACCTTCGCACTGCCCGCTCCCTGAATTCTCGGTTTTTTGGCAAACCGTCCGATCACGGCAATCGACGAAATGGACTCCTGCACTAGCGGGAGAATCGCGTTCTCATTTTTCAGAAGTACAATACTTTCGGCCGCCGCTTTACGTGCGAGTGCATGATGGTCCGAATCTGGAGAAGAATCCATGTCTTTCTTGCCCGTTACCCGCTCAACCAGCTTCAAAATACGACCCACGCTGCGATCCAACTGTTCTTCGGAAAGGCTTCCGTTCTGAACCGCTTCAATGATTGCTTTGGCATTGTAATTCGCAGGACCCGGCATCTCCAGATCAAGCCCAGCCTTCAGACCGCGTATGCGATCATTAACAGCTGTCCAGTCGGATAGAACAACACCTTCATAACCCCACTCTTCTCTCAAAATGTCATGCAGCAAATGTTCGTTCTCACTTGTATACGTTCCATTCAATAAATTATAAGAACACATCACCGTCCAAGGGTCGGATTTCTTAATAATTCGTTCAAAGGCGCTCAGGTAAATCTCGCGAAGCGTTCGCTCGTCGATTTCCGAACTGGTTACCATCTTCTCGAACTCCTGGTTGTTACCTGCAAAGTGTTTGACAGAAGCGCCCACGCCTTCGCTTTGGATCCCGTTTATAAACGCCGCTCCAAGTTCCCCCGTCAAGTATGGGTCTTCCGAGTAGTATTCGAAGTTTCTTCCGCCAAGCGGCGTTCTTTTCATATTGACACCCGGCCCAAGCAGCAACTCGACGTCCATGGTTTTGGATTCACGTCCCAGTGCCACACCGACTTCATATAACAATTCCGTATTCCACGAAGAACCGATGGCTGAACCCGTAGGATAACAGGTTGCGGGTACATTTTCCGTTGTAATCCCCATTTCTTCATCGCTGTTTGTTTTACGGATGCCGTTTGTCCCATCGTACATATGAACTGGCGGAATGTTTAACCGCTCGATTCCTTTTGTCATCCACATATTCAATCCTGCGCAGAGTGAAGCTTTCTCGGCCAGCGTTAATGCCGACAACAATTCATTGATTGATTTATCCATAGTACTCACCCTTCTGATATCAATTTTGTTCCTGTTCTTTCTTCAGTTCCTGTGCATCATACAGTTTGAAAAACGGAAACCAGACAATAAATACAATCACCAGGACGACCGCCAGCAAGATAAGCCCATTGAATCCGGACATAATGTAGGTGGACAAGCCGATCGGCGTGTACCATAACTGGAAGATCTGGCTCGGAATCCGCACCCAACCCCAGTCGAGAGCCAAGTACACAATCACCGGCGTGATAAGTGAGTTAATCCACATCGGCACCATGAGTAATGGATTAAAGGCAATCGGTGCTCCGTACACGACGGGTTCATTGATGTTAAACAAGGACGGGATAATAGTCGCTTTGCCGACAGATTTCAGTTTTTTCGAACGTGCCATCAGGAACCAAACAACTAACGGCAAGGTCGCTCCCATTCCTCCTATACCCAGCCATCCGGAGAAAAAGGTTTCAAACGTGTTGATATTGACGGGATCTTGTCCCGCTGCCACAAGAGCTGCATTTTCTTCGATTGCAGGTATCCAGATCGCGTACCAGATCGGTGTCATGACCCACGGGCTTACGCCGAAAGAATACAGTACAACACCAATGAAATTAAACAATAAAAATCCGGTTAAACTTTGCCCTACCGCATTGATCGGCTCAAATACGTTCACGATCAGTCCAAAAATATCAAAATGAAGCTGATATACAAGCAACCATCCTGTTGTTAATACCAGGGCGATCGGGACGAGAAAATCGAACCAGTCCATAATGAATTCGGGAAGTGAAGACCCTTTTTTGAAGAACGAAAATTTGTTGCACATGATCATTACAAGAGCGACAAATACACCTACCAGGAGTGCTGTGATCATCCCCGAGGGTCCAAATCGTTCAAGGATAAACTGAATGGTACCGTCTTCGTTTACCGTCGGGTTAAGCAGCATAACGAACAGAGATATCCCCGTCATTCCCGCCAGCAACTTGATTTTGTGTCGTTCTCTTTTTTCCATCACGACATAAGGCGTCAGAAAAGCAATAAACAACCCGAGCAAACCAAAACTGAATGTCGTGATAGGTGTCAGGTCCGGCATGCCCGGAATGAAATCCTGCAAAATCGAAATCAATGTAATAATCGAACCGATGAAAATCATCGGAATGGCGACCATGATGGCTTCTTGAATCGAAGAAACCCAAATATTGTTCGTAAACGCCTCCAATCTTGGCGCAAACGAATCTGTCATCCATTTCATGAAACGCTTCATCCAAAACTCCCCCTGTCTTCCTCTATGCTGCCACAACCATAGTATATCGATTTGTGTTAACGCTTTCTTGTTGGAACTTGCCGCATCATGGTTCGTTTTTTGCCCAATCCATCGCTATAGTTCTAGCTTGCCAGCCTGAACAAGAAATAAACAACAAAAAACATCCCTTCAAACTGAAAGGATGTCTTAAAAGCACTTTTTTTTAATATTGTCTATCCAAAATGAGCAGCATTACCCCATGCGGTGGAAGCAAAATCTCTCTGCGCCAACTTTCATCCCTTACCATCTCTGTCCCCATCACGGGTCCACTCCTGCCGTTTAGATAGGCGATTTCTTCTTCCGTCAATGAATAGGGCGATCCCATGCGGGTCCACTCATCAAATACCGATCCATGCTCCCGATCCAGTTGATAACTGGTGCATTTATAAGGTCCCTCGAGATTGATCAGGTTAAGTTCATAAGCTTTGCTGCCTTTTTCCTCAAATACGTCATAGCGGGTTGAGCTGGATAATTCCGACCAATCTCCACTTGCAAACAGCTGGTCTACGTGAACATAGTGATAGAACAAAAATTGCATGCTTCCGTCCCTTTTTCGGGTTCCGACATAACCGTCTCCCTTGACCATCAGCTCATCCCCAAGCTTTTGCATAAGCTCAAATGCATAATAGCTGGGTTTCTTCAGCCCATCGCGGTTAATCAGGCCAAAACCTCCGTAGAAAGGAGAAGCGGGAACGATACTTTCTTCGAATACATCGGTAAAGGACCAGAAAGCCATCGCTTTCACGTCACCAAGTGTGTTCATGGTGTGGTAAATGACAAACGGAGCCATAAACATGGTATCGTGCAGCAAGTTCCGGTCATACAGCGAAAAGTTCCACTCGGTGACATGAAGTTCAACATGACCGTAAGATGACGTATTCATTTTTTGCCGCATAAGCTCAATACTTTCTTTATAAAAAGAAGGCGGCATGATCTGGGTTAAACGATCGTCTTCAACTTTTAGCTTGGGATACTCCGAATAGATGTGAAACGAGAAAAAGTCGAGAGCTACTTCCCGCTTGCGGCAATAGGACAAAAATTCCTCAGCCCAGGTATCGTTCCAGAGAGAACCGTAACCCATAGCTGGCCCCCCCACCTTCAGCTCCGGCAAAATCGATTTGATGGCATGAACGGTCGATTCGTAAAACTCAAAGTATTCTTCCTTGCTTCCTGCCCAACAAACACCCGCCAGGTCAGGCTCGTTCCATACTTCGAAATACCACTGTCTCACTTCTTCCGCACCATAACGATTCAAACAATGGCGAACGAATTCGCCACAAAGCGCCTGCCACTTTGCAGAGTCGGATGGCGGGCTAATATTCCCCCTCCACCAAAACAGCGTTTCTTTGGATCTCGCCAGCTGGCTCGGCATAAAACTTAATTCCACAAATGGCCGAACGCCCTGATCCAGCAGGAAATCATACAATTTGTCTACATAAGACCAATTATAGAGGGGAGTGCCCTGCTCATTCTCGCTGTACACCATCATCTCATCATTAAAGATGCCGTGAAATCGAATATATTGAAAAGGTACTTTTCCTTTCAGCGCGGAGAGCTGCGTCCGCCAATCTTCACGTAAACCTTCAATGGCTCTCCCTGCCGTCATGGTCATATTCCAGTGCTTTTCATAGACAGACGACGTCTGATCCGCACGAATTTCAATATAAGTTTGGTCTGACAGATGTATAGACGGTACAGGAAGCGTGTCCTGATCGGCGTCAACCTTCACATCCAGATATCGATACAGTAAGCCAATCGCATTCAACGTTTCCATCTCGTAATAATCTCCGCTTGAAGACTCCTCATATGTTTTGGGTTTGCGGTTTACATTCAACTGATGGAGTTCCGGTGTACGAGAAGCTTCCCGATAGGAACCGGGCGTACAGCCGTACTTTTCCTTGAAGTATTTGTTAAACAGCTTCACATTGGCAAATCCGCAATCAAGCGCGATCTCCGAGATGTTTTTATCGTTTGCTGCCAGCTGAGCCTGAGCCTTTTCCAAGCGAATGAGCGTCAAATACTTTTGGAAAGGTATCCCGATTTTGTCGGTGAAGAAGTGGGAGAAATAATGCAAACTTAAATGTTCGGAATGCGCCATATCCTGCAGTGTAATCTTCTCGTTGTAGTGTAAATCAATATATGTGAGGACCCTGTTCAGTCTTTTATAGTCATAATCCCTGCTACCGTCTTCCAATGCGGAATTCGTTCCACTGGAAAAATACCTCTGCAGGCATCCGCATAACATCTGTAATCTGCCCATTGTGAAATTTTGATAACCCGGCGTTTTTTTGTTGATCTCCCATACCATCTGCGCAAGATATTGTTTAATACTTTGCAAGCGAGGAGCGTTTTGTTCCACGTTCATAGCAGAGTTACAGGAGATAAATGCATTATTGTTCATCAACTCGGGACCGAACTGCAATGTTAATAACACATTGTCCTGATTGGTTCGTTCGATCTTGTGGACGGACATACTGTTAACCACGATCACATCATCTTCATGCAGTGTATATTGCTGCTGGTCCAGATACATGATGATTGAACCGTGGAGAACATATACAACTTCCACTTCCTTGTGCCAATGAAAATCAATATGTTTTACCGAGTTCACGAAGAGTTTCATAGGCAGATCGTCCTGATGTTGAATAAACTCATATAGATAGCGAATTGTCTGCACCTTCCTTCATACCGATTATTATAGGCACAGCATTTTGAAGATATCAACAAACTAAACAGTAATAACAAAAAAGCCGATCAATTAAGGTTCAATTAATCGGCTCTTCTATATAAATGTTCAAACTACCTATTCAACTTGATGCACTACTATCTTACCAACCGCGGTTGGACATGCGCTCTTCTGGAGCTAATTTGGAAATTTCGATCCCCTTCATCGGGGCGCCCAAGTTTTTGGATACTTCGGCAATCAGTTTGTAATCCGTGTAATGTGTTGTAGCTTCAACGATTGCACGAGCAAATTTCTCAGGGCTATCGGATTTGAAGATACCTGATCCTACAAACACACCGTCTGCTCCCAGGTGCATCATTAATGCTGCGTCCGCCGGAGTAGCTACACCGCCTGCTGCAAAGTTAACGACAGGAAGTTTTCCATTTTCATGAATTTCGCGCAGTAACTCATAAGCTACACCCAGATTTTTGGCTTCAGCGTACAACTCATCTTTGGACATGTTTTGCACTTTACGGAGCTGGCTGTTAATCAGACGCATATGACGAACTGCCTCAACAATGTTGCCCGTTCCAGGTTCACCTTTTGTACGAATCATCGATGCACCCTCACCAATACGGCGAAGAGCTTCTCCCAAATCTTTGGCTCCACATACAAATGGTACAGTAAACTCATGTTTATCGATATGGAACACTTCGTCTGCAGGAGTAAGAACTTCACTTTCATCGAGATAGTCCACACCTAGGGATTCAAGCACTTTGGCTTCTATGTAATGACCGATACGTGCTTTAGCCATAACTGGAATAGAAACAACCTTCATAACCTCTTCAACGATGGTTGGATCTGCCATACGAGCTACACCGCCAGCTGCGCGAATATCGGAAGGTACCCGTTCAAGAGCCATAACAGCTGTTGCCCCTGCCGCCTCAGCGATTTTAGCTTGCTCTGCATTCATAACGTCCATGATGACGCCACCTTTTTGCATTTCAGCCATTCCTCTTTTTACACGATCTGTACCTGTTTGCATGATTGTATTCCTCCTAAGTAACTTTTGGGTGGTTTTCAATAAAGGCATCGCTCTAATCTATGATTTAGTATAGAATGATAATGGTCATATAAAAAGATCCAATAATTTTGATTTTTATTGTACCACTTTAATGATAACTCTGGAGGTCCTATGCAATTTCATGTAGCTTACAGTTCATATTTGAACCGAAAATATACCAAGATGAAGGCTCTCTATCATGCCATTCGTGATGCAATTCATGAAGGTAATCTTATACATGGCGAGAAATTACCCTCTACAAGAGAGTTAGCTGCGACGTATCACATTTCCAGAGGAACCGTGAATCAGGTCTATGATACGTTGACTGCGCAAGGTTACATTCATTCAGAGCATGGAAGAGGAACCTTTGTTGCTTACCAGTTGGATTTGAACAATAATGCGTCCACCGAGAAAGCTTGTACGCATCACTTATCCGCCTGGGGGAATCGTATTCAGCAGTTTGAACAGCCGTCAATTCAAAGAAATGCACCAGCCAATGCTCATACACATGATTCCAGAATGAATAGCGACGAAATGATCGACTTTAGCAAATATCAACCTGATTTCTCCAAGTTTCCTTACGATGAATGGAATAATCGATTGTATGCAGAGATAAGGCAGCGTGAGCATCACCTGAAAACAACCTCTGCCATGGTTAGTTCAACCGGGGATCCAAAATTGAGAGAAGCCATTGCTGCCTATCTTCGGAGGATGCGGGGCATTCAAGTCGATCCGGATCATATTGCAGTAACTGCAGGCTCCATGCAAGCTATAGCTTTACTCACTCAATTACTTGCAGATCCTGGGGATTATGTCGTGACAGAGAGTCCTTGTTATGTCGGGATTTCTAAAGCCATATTGGCTGCGGGTGCAAAGTTGATTGAAGCTAATCTCGATGGTCAGGGCGTTGTACCCCAGGACTGGGAAGCACGTATGTTGTTTGTCACGCCGTCACGACAATTTCCTACTGGTGAAATGCTCAGCCTGGAACGCAGACAAACCCTGCTGGACTGGGCACAGCGAAATGATGCCATGATTGTTGAGGATGATTATGATAGTGAATTCCGATATCGCGGAATGCATGTTGAACCACTGAAAACACTTGATAAAGCAGGACGCGTAATCTACCTGGGCAGCTTCACAAAAACCTTGCCTTTAGAAGTACGACTTGGTTATGTGGTTCTTCCCCCAACCTTGGCTGATACTTTTAGAAAGGCACAGGCATTATACGAGCCAAGACCTGTCAATCTGATCGAACAACGGGCATTAGCTGCATTCATGACAAGTGGTCAATATGAGCGTCACCTGCGCAGAATGAATCGATTATACAGTCGCAAATTCCATCTGTTACTCAAACTTTTGAACAAGCAACTCTCTACATGGTTTGATTGGGTGGAGAATGAAGCGGGTCTCCACGTGTTTGGCTGGTGGCGAGGTAATGTGTCCACTTATGAGGCCTTTCGGGAATCAGCTCGGTCACAAGGTGTGGTATACTCAGAAGTCAGCAGTTCAACGGCTGTTGGTATGAAGTATGGTATCTATTTATCTTTTGCACATTTGTCAGATGAACAATTACAGGAAGGCGTATCCAGATTAAAAAATGCCGTTACAACTGCATTGTGAGGTAAATCGTCTCCAAAATGTAGTACAAGAAGATCATCATTCGGAAGAGGGGCGATCGTTATGAATTGGTTAAATGAACTTTATAAAATAAATAAGCAAGAACCGGACAAGGAAATCGAACGTTCTTTGGTGAACGCCATCTTCCGAATTTATGACCGGTTCCCCCGAATCGGCCTTAGAGAACGAATCGGACAACAAGAAATGTCCCTCGATATCGCCGATGCTTATATCCATGGGCATAACGCCATGATTGAAGCTGGTGTCGGAATCGGTAAGTCTTTTGCGTACCTGATCCCAAGTCTGCTCACGAATCAAATGTCTCAGAAACCAGTCATTATAGCTACATCCTCCATTCAGCTCTCGGAACAGATACATAAAGATTTAAGGATCATTGGTAGTCGGTTGGGATTCTCAACGGTTCGATCCGTGGTGGGGAAAGGCATGGGTCAGTACGCCTGTCGAAGTAGAGCAGCGGAATGGATCAATCTTGATGATGCAAACTCCTCCGTATCTACCCTCGCACAGCGCATATTAGATTATGAAATTGATGAAAGAGCCGATATTAAAGCTGGAGTTAGTGATGCCGAATGGTCCCACGTTTCCGTGAATGATTGCAAATTTGAACGTTGTCATCATAAAACTGCATGTTTGTTTTACGATATGAGAGCGAAATTAAATGCAAAGGCTCACGAGATTGATTTTATTATCGTGAACCAGGACTTGCTCATACGGGATTTGATGAAGAAAAAAGAAGGAACCAAGAGCATCATCTCAGAACAGCCTGCTCTGATCGTCATTGATGAAGCGCATAATCTGGAAGCAAAAGTTCGGGATGCCAGAACACTTGAGTTCACTTATCGTGGAATTTGCCGCATTCTGGATACCACGGTGCAGCTTCTAACGAAGCAGTCCGGGGATAAAAGTCTCTTCTCACAATCCAATTTTATAAAAAAATGTGCCCAGCGTATATTCCAACAGGTAAATGCGGATCTGCTCCACCATGCCAAGCAGGATAACGACCGAATCAAAGTGTCGGAAATCAAAGGAATACCGTTAAACCAAGTCTTAAACGATTTAAAAGATCTCAGCCTACGCCTTTCCATTTTGACCTCTCGCCACGAACGGGAAATAGATGACGCTTTTGAAGCCATCAACGGGCTTATTACCCTCATTCGTGTCTTATCTGAAATGGAGGACAACTATCTTTTATGGGCAAGCAGTCCCCTTGGAGTACCCACAATCAGCATCTGTCCCAAAGATATAAGCCAATTTCTGAAATACGCTTTATTTAATGGCAAGGTACCTGTAATCCTAACATCAGCAACGCTGTGCCAAGGCGGGGATACGCTGGAGGAACAATATTCTTATATGACGCACTCCCTTGGTTATAAGGGAGATTTCCTAGAGCGCCAACCCTCCCCTTTTGACTACACTAACCACGCCATGATGTATATTTCGAACAAAGTTCCCTATTACCACCATGAGCAGCGCGAAAACTATCTTGAAGCAGCTTATAAGGAATTGGTTCAACTCTGTAATCTAACTCAAGGAAGAACAATCGTCCTGTTTTCAGCAAAAGAAGACATGAAGTACATTCACAAAAAGTTGATCTCAAGGGCTAATGAATACACATGGGCAGTCCATGTTCAGAAAGAGGGTTCATCACAGGACAGTGTCATCGCCGAATTCAGGAAAAGCAAAGGTGTACTGCTGGGTACCGGTGTATTCTGGGAAGGTGTGAATATCGAGGGGTCTGACCTGTCGCAGGTCATTATTTTCCGGCTGCCCTTCCCTGTTCCATCGGATCCTGTTTATGAATATAAGTCATCTGTAACGGAGAATCCGTTTATGGAGGTGTTTGTACCGGACATGCTTCTTCGGTTGCGGCAAGGAACGGGACGCTTGATTCGTAGTGAAACCGACCTTGGCATACTCAGCATACTTGACTCCCGTCTCAGCGAAGCGGCTAAAAAAAGTTACCGGGAACAGGTGCTGGACACGTTGCCGTTCAAAAAAGTGACGGAGGATTTTGCGGTTTTGGAGAAATTTGTGCAAAATAAAAGGATACAACGTACGGATTAGAAGTGGTACACCCAAACGCTATAAGACTGTTCCAATTACATGAAGCAGCCCTTCCACCTATCAAGCGGAAGGGCCAATTTCGATGCTGGTAGTAAGATTTATGCTACAATATATTCCAGATCTACGAACCCCAAAGGAGGTATTACCATGGTTGAAAGACCAAATACAGATGAATATGCAGCTTATTATGACGGGTATATCCGGCTTGTTCCTGAAGGAAACATCATTGAAATGTTGGAGCAGCAGGCCCACATCGTACAAAATTTGCTTTCTTCATTAACAGAAGAGCAAGCAAATTATCGTTACGCCGAAGGCAAATGGAGTGTGAAAGAGGTCATCGGACACCTTTTGGATAATGAACGCATCATGAGCAGCCGATTGCTTCGCATCGCCAGAGGTGACCAAGCGAATCATCCCGGCTACGATCAGGACGTGCTTATGCAGACCCACCCTTTCGATTCGTATAACCTGGCCGATTTGAGCGAAGAATATGCCGTCACACGTCGCTCAACCATTCTTATGCTTCGTCGCCTCACCCCGGAAGCATGGCTCTGTAGAGGGATCGTGAGTGATAATCCTGCTTCAGCTCGATCGATTGCATTTGTTATGGCAGGACATGAGCTCCACCATTGTTCAGTACTTCGCGATCGTTATTCGTTGGATTTGAAATTATAAAATTCATTCAAAAAGACTTTGAACCTGCATTCGCTGTAGGAACAAAGTCTTTTCTCATCAGTCGTTTTATCGTTCAAATTATCGTTCAAAATGAATCAGATGTGCGTCCTCTCGCAAAGATAACGTGGAATACTCATGTAGAATCGGAATGTCCCCATTGAATTCAATGGGTAGGACCACATAGCTGGATTGAAAGTAATCCGACCCGTTCCAGCGATCTGCAAAATACAGGTACTCCTCAGCGGATCGTTTCAGCACAAACGCTGGTTGCGTTTGAAACGTCGTTTCATCGCCAAAATCGCTTAGCATCCCCCACGAACCATCCATCGTATCAGCCATCGCGTATTTCCCTTGATTTGGAGCCCAACCCGTGCAAAATGAGGTCACCATATAATACTTCCCGTTCCGTTTGAAGACGGCTGGCGCCTCCCGATATTCCCCCTGCCACAGCTTTCCGACAAGACTTTCGACATTAAGGTAATCCTCCTGCAGACGATAAATGTGCAGGTCCGCATTGTCTCTGGCAGCCGAAATAAAATAAGCCGTCCCGTCATCGTCCTGAAAGAGCGTGCAGTCACGCGACATATACCCGTAGGGATTAAAGCTGCCATGGTACACGAAATGACTATCCGGAGAATCAGAGGTGGCTATGGCGCACGCGGCATCATTGTAATTGTCCCCATTCTCATAGTGGACCCAGAGTACGAACTTTTTTGTCACCGCGTTAAAAAGCACTTTAGGACGTTCGAGATTTACCTTTCCACCTTTAGCGTTCATTAATGCCAGATTCGTCCGAACTCGAATGTGTGTAGCTGGCATAGAGGTCGTCAGGATATGATTCCGAAACTCCCAGTTGAATAGATCCTTGGAACGGTAACAACTCACATAAATATCGTCTCTCCGATCTTCGCCATACCAGTAATAATAGCCGTCATGGAATAACATATGTCCACCATGAGCATGGATTGGATTACCGCTTGAATCATTCCAGATGCCACCATTGGTTAATTGATTATTCACACCGTTACCTCTCTTCTTTTAGGAACATCGTTAATTGGTCTCCGATCCAAATACCTTCACTTCCCAAAGTCTTGGCGTGTACCAATTGTTAGGGTTGTTATGAAGTGCCGCATTTTGCATATTAATTCGTACATATCTGGCAGCAGTGCTTGATAAAGTATCTGATGTGAACCCGTAAGATGTATTATTGGTTCGATCCAAAGCCACGGTCCAGTTTACATTATCCGTACTGGTCTCGATTTTGTATTTATAAAAACCTTCGGAGCCTTTTTGCATCCACCAGGAGATTTGCACATTATTCAATTGTTGAACAGAGCCGAGGTCGACTTTCCACCAATGTGGCCAGGAACTGCCTGTGCCGACCCATTCGGTTTGGTAGTTACCATCATTAGCATAATTTTCCGGGTTCGTTCCAGTAGCCGTTTGGGCTGTTGCCGGTTTACCTTGTGACAGCAGTTTTCCATTCTGAACGGGAACGACAACATCATCACTTGTGTTGTACAGGACTTGATCAAAATAATCATAAAATGCGTAACCATCGGAGAACCAAACGGGAAGCAGTCGTTCCTCCGTTGTTCCATTTTGCGTGCCTGCCCAGCCAAACATCCAGCGATATGCAACCATAACCACGTTGTTACCCGTATCTGGCTTCACCCGCATGACGGAACCCGACTGCGCCGAGAAGGTTGACGTGTTACCAATCGTCCGTAATTCAGACCAATCTCCGTCTATGCTTGTTGCTGAAGAATACAAGGGTATGCTCGGATACCAGCCTGCCGCTTGGGAAGAGAACAAATAATAAATGCCATCTTTTTTGATCATCTTGGGCAGTTCCCTGTGTTGACTTTGATAAATAACAGAAACTTGATGATCCACATCCAGCCAATCAGAAGTCAATTTATACAAAATCGTGTCCGAATTATTATTGGCCGTAGAGATCAGATACGCCGAATCATCATCATCTTTGAAAATGGAGATATCCCGGGATTGGTTCCCTTCCGGCCGAAAGCTTTTGTGAAATGTAAAGTCTTCTCCAGGCGTGGCTGAAGCCACCGATACTCTGGCAAGCGTGTAGTCTGTACTGTTTTCATAGTGAGCCCAAAAAACAAACTTGTTCGTTGGCGCATGGTAGAGGATATTGATCCCCTCAAATTTTGAATTCGCCAGATCTGGATGATCCGTGTAGGACAGGACCACTTTGTCGTTACCGTATGTGATGTCATCCGTTGATGTCTGTTGAATCATTTCGCCAAAACCGCCTGATGACTTTTGCACGAAATTAAATCTGTAGTAGGTGCCTCCAACTTTAAGTTCATTCGGGAGCATAAGCGTTGATTGCGTTGTGTTATCAAAAGTCGTGAGGTTCTCTGGAAGGCTGTATGGGATATATTCTGTTGAGACAGCGGAGGTAATTAAGGAAGTTCCGGCATATGCCTTTACTTGATATTTGTAGGTGCTACCTATATTGAGGTCATAATCATCCGTCGTTATACCGGTTAGGGTCTGTAATAACGTATACGGCGAATTGTTCTCGGATCTGTACAACTCGTATGCTGTAGCTCCCGTTACAGGTGCCCAATGGATTTTGGCGTTGGATACTTCGGATTCGTTCTTCAATACAAACAGTGTTGCAGCGATCTTGGTCTCTTCACCAGCAGCGTGAATGGTTTGAGCTGAGGACGTTAAATGAACTGTTAACAACATCAATGCAATGACGATAGCCATCCACGATTTACCTTTGTTCATGTCTCATCATCTCCTTTTTTAGAAGACCAACCTTCCTGTTGCCGGAAGGCTGGTTCAGGTGAAACTAGACTTTATTTCAAATTCATCAGTGTCATTACATCCGTCTCACTGGCTTGGTTGTACCATTCGTTAACTTCTTCGATCACGGTGTCTCCGCCTTTTTCATGCCACTGTTTCACAAAGGTATCAAATGCTTCAAGCGGCTCATTACCATATATGATTTTGGTAAACGTCTCTTGTTCCATGGTGGTCAACTGTTCCCACACATTTTGCATCGTTGGCGTTGGTGGGCCGTTAAACTCATTTGGCAGTAAAACATCTCTGTTTTCATACGAAATCCGGTATCCGTCCTGCGTTGTTTGATCCTTCGAGGCGCTCTGAATGAGGACACCCGTGTCGGCTTTAACTCCATTCGCCAGATCGTAGTAGGATTGGCCGGGACCATCAACACTCGGTGTATTTTTGGTAAATGCCATTTTTCCAACGCCTTGCACGGCTTCTAATGGCTTATTGAATTTCGTTGGATCAAAAGTGACTTCATCGTTAACGATATCGTAATCGTATCCTTGAGCGTAGCCGTATTTGAACTCTCCCGTGCTGAACGCTGCGTCGTACATTTTATCGTAGTACAGGAAGAAAGCTTCCATGTTCTGAAAGTCCTTGTTAAACATGAACACACCGTCGTTCAACTGGGCGGATTGGTAGGTCTTATCACCGTTCACGCCTTGAATGGTCGGATAAGCACTAATTTTTGCACCATCCACATTTTTCTCTACGTCCTTCACACTGTCGTACAGCCAAGGACGACCAATGATGATACCAGCTTTCCCCTCCGTAAAATCAGACAGTGCATCCCAGGCCCCTTGGGTGGCCAGTTCTTTGTTCAAGTACCCTTTTGCATACCAATCACGTAACTTGGCCAGTGCCTCTTTGTTGCCAGGAGCCACAGATCCATAGGTGAGTTTGCCGTTGTCGTTATGCCATTGTCTTGGAAGGTGCTTGCCCGTGTATGCGCTGAAAATCATGACCGGGTCGCTAACCCAGCCCGTATTGTAGGAATCTTTACCTGAAAAAGTAAAGCCGTATGTGTCTTTCTTCCCGTTCCCATCCGGGTCCTCATTGGTGAACGCCGCGATGACTTGCTCAAACTCTTCAATCGTTGTTGGCGCTTCCAAATCCAATCTGTCCAACCAATCCTGGCGGATCAACATGACTTCGCCTTCCGTCAGATTCGGTGCGATCGCCATCCCGTAGACCTTGCCCTCCCTAACCACTGGATTGAAGGTTGTTGGGTATTGTTTGTATATGTCTTTAATCCGGTCAGGCATGTAAGTTGAGATGTCTTCTGTAATCTCCTTGACCTGTCCCGAATCGATCAGATCATTGACCAGCATGGTGTCATAGACAGGCAGAACGTCTGGTAGTTTCTCTGAACCCGTCAGTGCCAGCCGCAGCTTGGTATTATATTGTGAAGCGTCACCTCCCAGCAGGGTGGTTTGTATTTTGATACCCAGATTTTGTTCGCCCCAGCGGGTCAATACATTGTCATTCAACGTCTCACCGTTGATGTACTTTCCAGCATTTTCATCCTGTTGTTTGGCGATGGTGATCGTAAACGGTGGATCATATTTTCCGTCCTTAAGCACCGATGCCGGTGCGGTCTCGGAAGCACTCTCCCCTTTGCTACAACCAGCCACAAGAATAGCCGACAGCATAACCATACTTACCATTTTCCATAAATTAGTTCTTTTCTTCATGGAAAGATGCCCCCTTCACTCATACTCAATTTGTTTTCTATATAAGTTCAACTAATTGCATATTACACTGGCACTCCGATGACAGAACAACCTTCCGATCGCTGTTATTCCCAGAATTTTTGATTCACTTTTACAAAGGTGAAATTCTGGTAATAGCGTATGCTTCCGATGCAGCTTTCTTTCAGAAAGCTTTTAGGCGAACGCTCCGCTTCTTCAGGTCTCTTCTGTCCTCTCCGTTATCGTGTAAATTTTAGTTGAACTTATATAGCGATCCAATTTTTCGTCATCCTAACTATTCTTTTACGGCTCCTAGTACAATACCCTTCACGAAATATCGTTGTAAAAAAGGATAGACCAAAATGATCGGCAGCGTACTGACAAAAATTTGCGCTGCCTTAATGCTCTGTTCAGACATGGCTGCCACTTCAGACTGGCTCATCGCCATATTCTGCATATTGCTCTGCACAACAACGGTCTGTAAGAACGAAGCCAGCGGATACTTACTTGCATCCGACATGTACAATATCCCGTCAAACCAGGAGTTCCAGTGCCCCACCATAATGAACAAGGATACGGTCGCTATGCCAGGCAGAGATAATGGTAAATATATTTTGCTGAGAATTACGAAAAAGGAAGCTCCGTCAATGAAAGCTGCTTCTTCCAAGGCTTTGGGAATCGTTTTGAAAAAATTGACGAGAAGAATCAGATTATAAGCACCAAAAGCGCCCGGTAACACAAGAGCCCAGATGGTATCCTTTAATCCAAGGGCTGTGATCAATATGTAAGAAGGTATCAATCCCCCCGAGAAGAGCATGGTAAAGATAAAAAACCACATGAGCACGTTGCGTCCCCGGAATTCCTTGGACAGGGCATATCCTGCACAGGTAAGAATAAACATGCTGATGGTTGTACCCAATACGGTTCGAGTGATGGATGTCAGCATGGCACCGTTGAAATTAGAATTGTTGAACGTTTTGATATAGGCATCCACATTGAACCCGACCGGCCAAAATGAAACCATATTACCGCTAATGGCCGCTTTACTGCTTAGCGATTGCGCGAGCAGATGAAGCAGTGGAAGAAAACACGCCAGACCCGCCAGTATCATGAACGCGTAATTAAAATAGGAGAATACTCTATAACCTGTCGTCTTATGGTACATGATCCCTCTCCCTCCTTGTTAGAATATTTTGTAATTGGCGTATTTATAGGCCAGCCTGTAAGAGACAACGATCAAGATCAAGCTAATCCCCGATTTGAACAGTCCTACAGCGGTCCCGAAGCCGTATTGCCCGTTTAACAAGGATGAACGGTAGACATAGGTGTCAATGATATCTCCCGTACTGTAGACTAGCGGATTGTACAGATTGAAGACTTGATCAAAGCCCGCATCCAGAATATTGCCCAGACTCAGCGTAGAAATGACGATAATCATGGGCAACATGCTCGGCAAGGTGACGTATCGAATTTGCTGCCGGCGTGTGGCACCATCAATCTCGGCCGCTTCGTAATAAGAAGGATTAATTCCCGCAATGGTCGCCAGATAAACAATCATGCCAAAACCAAAGCTCTTCCACACATCGCTGATCACAACCGTGAATCGAAACAGATCAGGATCTCCCAAGAAATAAATGGGATCGTTCCCGAAAATACGTGTCAAGATGTGATTGATTCCTCCGTCTAATCCCAGAATGTCAATCATCAACCCTGCCACAGTAACCCAGGACAAGAAATGTGGCAGATAAACCAGTGTCTGTACACTTTTCTTAATGCCCATATTTCGGATCTCACTCAGCAGAATAGCCATGACGATCGGAACGATAATCCCAACGATAATTTTAGAAACGGCGATAATTAACGTATTCACGATCGCTTGTGTGGCTTCTTTGTACTGGAAAATTCGTTCGAAATTATCTAACCCGATCCACCGTGAACCTGTGATGCCCAGCCATGGTTTGTAGTCCTGAAATGCCATGAGCAAACCCACCATCGGGCCATAAGAAAAGATGCAGACAAACACAAATGCGGGAATACACAGTACGTACAAAGGCCAGCTTTTCTTGATTTCCTTTTTGAATGAAGTCCGCTGGGAAAGCTTTGTTTTTTTCGCGGATCGGACGGGCACAATCTCGTTAATGTTGCATACCTCCTCTATGATGGTTCTTCGAAAGCGATCCTTGAAGATAAGCTTAACAAAAGCGCTTTCACTTCAAAATGCCAAAATTTCAAGATCATCACCCCACCCTGAAGCACTTTAAAACCGCTTTCATTTCTCGCTGTTACTGCCCTTCCGCTTTTTGAAGGTTTGGCTTATATTAAAGTTAATCCGATATGGATTTTTAAACTTCTGCGTTTGCGATATGAAAGGAAACACATATGATCAGAAAAATGTATATGAAGCGATTTATCTATTTCTTTGTTTTTTTTCTGCTGCTGACGTTAAGTTTGTTTTTCGTGATGAATCGATTGAGCTCCAAGACACTTGAAGAAAATCTAATTGGCGCTTCCAAAAACCAGCTTGATTATGTGAAAGGTATTCTTGACGGGATTATATACGAAGCTAATATGTACGGGGTTCAGTATGCGGCAGACAGTGATGTCCGGTTTTATCAGAGGCATGTTATCGAGCTGAGCAATTACGATTCCCAAATGAAGAAAAACGATATTGTTGATCGCTTGCGGCAAACGCTTCTATCCAGTCGATCGATTGAATCGATCGGCATTTACTGGAAGTCTGAAGAAACATTTCTGTCCACCAACAGTACGCCGGAGGCGAGACTTCCGTTCAAGGATGTTAATCAACGGGGATGGCAAATCGTCGGCAATAGCTTGTATTACTTTGCCCTCTACCCTTACATCCAAAAATCCGGACAAAATGAACCGACTCAGTACGTCGTTGGTGTAAAGCTGAATACCGATTATTTGAAAAATCTGCTGAAAAAGGCTGTGAACAACGACAGCTCAAACGCTTTTTTTTGGTTTAATTCCCATCAGTTATGGAGTGAGAAAGAAGTCGACAACGATTTGTTGAAAGCGGTTACTGAGATGCTTTCTCCACAGCCGGAGATCACTTTGAAATATGATTATCACACCAATTCAGACGACTATTATGTTCTTTCCCGATATATTGAATCAATCGACGCCTACCTGATTACATATACACAGACGAATGATTTTCTGCAACCGATTGACCGCAACCGTAAAGTTTTTTTTGCCAGCATTTTAGCTGTTTTCACGCTTGGTCTGGTTGTGATCTTTACGTTTTACCGGAACTATTACCGTAATATTCGTTTGTTGGAGCGGAAGTTTTCACAGGTCGAACAAGGCAATCATAATACTCGTATTACCGAAAATACGGATAGAGAGTTTTACAGCCTGTTCAGAAGTTTTAATCATATGGTTACCGAGATCCAGGATCTGTTCGTATCCTTGAAGACTGAAACGGAACTAAGACGAAGTGCGGAACTTCAACAACTCCAAGCTCAGATCAATCCTCATTTTTTGTACAACAGTTTGTTTTTCATCATGTCGGTGGCTCAATTTTCACCTGATTCTGTCATGCGCATGAGCAAACATCTAGCTGAATATTATCGTTATTTTACGAAGTTGGACCGGCATGAAGTCACGCTGGAAAGCGAGCTTCAGTTTGCGGAACATTTCCTGATAATTATGGCTCTTAGCAAAAAAATGGAGTACAGCATTGATCTGCCGCCAGAACTGTCCTCCCTTCCCCTCATGCCATTGATCATCCAGCCAGTGGTTGAAAATGCGATTCAACATGGAATTGAAGGACAACAAGGGGCCCATCGGGTGACGATTGATGTAAAACAGACAGAGACCGCGATAACGATCAAGGTCTCCGATGACGGCAAAGGTCTTTCACTGGATGATATCCGCAGCCTGGAGGCTCGGCTTGAGAGTGATACCCCGCCTGAAGGAATTAAAGGCGTAGGGCTCTGGAATGTAAATCAACGTCTGAAAAATACGTACGGCGAACGTAGCGGGTTACATTTTACTACTAATGATTGGGGCGGCTTGTCCGTCCTGTTGCTCATCAGCATTCCCGAGGTGAAAGGAGATAACTAATGCGATTATTAATTGTGGATGACGGACATTATGTCGTTGAATATATGAAGCATTTACTCGATTGGAACACCTTTGGTATTGATCAGATCGAGACGATGACCAATTCGATTGAAGCTCGAGACATGTTGACTCAAAATCATATCGATATTCTAATCACTGACATCCGAATGCCTGAGGCGTCGGGTATTGATCTGCTTCAACATATCCACCAACATAGCTTGCCTACCAAAGTGATCATCCTTTCCGGCTACTCCGAGTTCGAATATGCGCAACAAGGAATCCGTTTAGGTGCGCTCGACTACTTGCTCAAACCTGTCGACAAAGATGATGTGGAGAAAGCCATGTCCAAAGCCATCAATAATATTACAAAGACACGGCCTGCTCAATCTGTTGTATGGGAGAACTTCGATGGCTTGGGGTATCTACTTTCACTTCTTGGTCATAACGAGACATTAAGGAAGGATTATGATGCGTATACTGAATTTTTAGGGGAACGCCGTTTTTGCTGCTTCAAGCTGGAGGGTTTCACACAGGAACATGAGGATGTTATAAAACACGCTGTCGGAGACAAATTGGATCGTCTCGTGTGGGCTGCCGGAACGTGGCTTTTCGGTCTGGTTCCGGAAGAAGCTGCTGTAGAACTGACCATCAAACTGGAGAAATCGGTCGTGTCTCCTCCATTTCTGTTGACTGATCGAAACGCGACCCGACAGATGTTCTACAGGTTCTTCCTTAATGAGGACGTACACTCAGAAGACTTCAGCGGGATATTCAACCATTCTCCGTCATGCGGTGATTGGGAGTCGGCGGGAAATATCATTAAAAAATATGATCAAATCCATCTCCATAAACAAAAAATAATCTTTCTCATGGAAACCATTCTATATGTATATCTGACGGACAAGGATCGCGATCCCTCTGAAACCGTGGAGTGGATATTCAACCAGTTACGTTATCCTGATGAACTATCCTCAACTCTCATGGATCGGGTCAGTCGGATCAGAAACAACAAACAGATGTCCATTCAAACCATCGTTGACAAAGTACAAACGTATATCGAAGACCATCTGTCACATGGCCTTAGCCTGGATGAACTGGGGAAAGTTGCACATCTTCATCCCGTTTACTTTTCCAAACTGTTTAAACAGGAGACGGGCGAAAATGTGTCAAACTACATTTCCAGGAAGAGGTTGGAGAAGGCTTCTCAATTGCTTCAAGATTCGGAACTCCGTGTAGCCGATATAGCCCAGATGGTTGGTTACCGAAAAAATCAATATTTTATCCAGTTGTTCAAAGTGGAATATGGAGTTACGCCCTACCAGTACCGGAGAAATATGATCCATCAATGAGAGCGAATAAATAACTTCATCAAATTGATATAAATCGGGTTGACCATGTAGCCATTCGGACTTACTGAATATCTCTTACCCGTATCCAATCGTCGTATTTGTTCCATTTCCTTCTCATTCAACTCAAAGTCAAATGTTTCTTTGTTCTCTTTTATCCTTTGAGGATTCGATGATTTGGGGATGACAATAATTCCGCGTTGCAGATGCCAGCGCAAAATGACTTGCGCAACCGACTTCTGATGGCAAAGGGCAATTGCCGCCAGCTCCGGATGCTCCAGCAGCGCTTTGTTTCCCTGCCCCAACGGTCCCCAAGCTTCATGCAGAATCCGATGCCGAACCATATAATCATGCAATTCATGTTGCGGAAATTCCGGATGGGTCTCGATCTGATTTACCATCGGCGAAATCCGGGAATGCTTCTTCAGATACTCCAGATGCCGGATCTCGAAATTGGCTACACCTATAACTTTGATTTTACCTGCGTCGTATAACTCTTCCATCGCCTTCCAGGCATTCACGTATTGAGGACCGGCAAAATGAATCAAATACATGTCGAGATATGTTACGTTCAGCTTCTGGCAAGTCTGCTCGAACGCCTTTTTCGTCGCACGGTACCCCAGGTCTGTCGTCCATACCTTGGAGGTAATGAAGAACTCCTCCCTGGGAATGCCGCTGTTTTGGATGACCCGACCTAGCGCCGCTTCATTACCGTAAATTTTGGCCGTATCGAAATGGCGATAACCCATTCGAATAGCCTCCTCGACTGTCCTCTCGAAGGTCCCCCCGTCTTTGATCTTATATAGGCCGAACCCTAGTTGAGGAATGCCCACTCCGTTTGCCGCTGCGACTGTCTGATTCATTCGCAACTCCCCCTCCCCGTGTTTTCTATTTATTGTTCCGATGCTTGTTCTTCGCATTGCGCTAGCAACTTTTCTATTTGGTTCACCAGGTTTTTCAACAATTTCAACTTGCTACCTGAGTCAAGGCTGTAATAGTTGAGAGTTCCTTCTTTACGAACACTTATTATCTGTGATTCTTTCAATATTTTCAGATGATGTGATACGGTCGGTCGGGAAAGGTGAGTCTTCATCCTGATCTCTCCTACGCGCATGCCGGGTTTTTGCGGCCCTTGAATCAAGGCTATGAGGATGGCTTGCCGAGTCTCGTCTCCGATCGCATTCAACACCTTCTGATTGTTCTTAAATTCAATAGCGATCGTGGTCGCAAGTTCCTGATCCAAGTAAATTATCCCCTTCCATTTAGAACGTGTAATACTTTTGTAGATACAGCCTATCACAATCTCGGATTCGGCTGTACATCGGGAAAGAAATTCAAGAACCTATTTTTCCCATGTCTTAAGAATACATTAGCAAAAGAAGAAGCCACCCCTGATGAATGGAGTGGCTTCTATTAATGGTTGTTATTTTTTAAAAAGGCGTTAAAATTCCAATCAGTTGTTGAAGTAATGAGACTGTTTAAGGTCGGGAATCAGTGCAGGTTGCACTGGCCGCCATCCCATAAGTTCCTGTGTTGCAACGCTTGATCTTGGGAGATCGAGCGCTGCGAGTGTGCTGAGAAAGCCAAAATGGGCATCTGCCTCTTCACGTGAAATACTGACTACAGGTACGTTCAGCTGCTCACCAATAGCACTCGCGATGTCGCAAAATGGCACTCCTTCATCTGCGACCCCATCTAGTCGTGAACCAGCAGGTGCCTTTTCTAACGCCAGGCAATATAGATGCGCGGCGTCAAGGCGATGTACAGCCGGCCAACGGTTGTTCCCCTCTTCCACATAGGCTGAGAAGCCCTTAGTCTTGGCAATATTGATCAGACTCGGCACAAATCCTGTGTCACCCTCACCGTGTACCGATGGACAAAGCTCTACAATCGATGTACGCACTCCACGCCCTGCCAGCGCTAACACCATGTTCTCCGTTGCCACTCCATTCACATGCGTGGTGATTACGAACGGCTTGCCCGATCCTTCAAGTGCCGCCCCCATCGCTTCTACGGCATGCAGATCTGTTGTGAGTGCTCCAGCGAAGTTCGAGAAGTCGTGATGGAATGCCAGATGAATGACGCCATCCGCAGCAGCTGCACCACTACGGAGGCTGTCAAGATCGTTGATGTCACCGCGGTGTACTTCGGCCCCGGACTCTTCTAGTTTCGCAGCACTACTGTCTGAACGCACGAGACCGATGACCTGATGCCCCCTTTCAATAAGTTCACGGGTGACAGCGGAACCAATGTAGCCTGTTGCTCCTGTTACGAAAACGCGCATCATGAAATCCTCCTTAAGTTGCTCACCCTCATTGTATAACTATGATCACCAAGCAATGGGTCCATCCTCATCTGAGAATGTTCCTGTTGGACCACCAGCTCCAATCATCGCCAGCCGGACCGCTTCACGAGCCCCTTGTTTAACACTACGAGTACCAGCAAAATTATTAAGCGCAGTTGATGTGAAGCCTGGACATGCCGCATTGACCTTGATGTTTGTTGGTTCAAGCGCAAATGCAAAGGCAAGTGTCACCGCATGAACAGCCGATTTGGATGCCGAATAGGCACCAAACATCGCACGATGCGAGTTTTCCGGAATAGAGTTCCAGCTAAGGGAGCCGCCGGTACTGCCTATGTTGACGATACGTGCTGCCGGGGCCTCCCGCAAAAGTGGCAACATCGCCTGCGTGACAGCAATAACACCAAAAACATTAGTCTCATAAACTGTACGAATATCTTCAAGCGAAGCAACGGTCAAAAGACCACTCGCTGCTCCACCGTTCGGAAATGGTTCACCCGATCTGCCTGCGTGCGAGATCCCCGCATTGTTCACGAGTACATCGAGACGACCAAATTCGTTCCGAATACGTTCTGCAGCAGCAGCGATGGAGGTTTCATCTGTAACGTCGAGCTGGAGAGCGTGTGAATTCAAACCGATGCTTTTTGAGGCAGTTTCTCCATTCTCGAGGCTGCGAGATCCAACGAGCACGGTGAAGCCGTGTTCCGTAAGATCCTTCGCAATTTGAAGGCCGATACCTTTATTAGCCCCAGTGACCAGAGCAACGGGTTTATTTTGCATAGTTATAATCTCCTTTTTTTGTGATTGGTGGGTTCATATGAATCAAGTTGACGCGTCAACCTTGGATCAAATTTAGCACATTGAAGTTGACACGTCAACCATGTTATTATGCTCCTATGGATAAAAATGAACTTAACGAAGAAGAAATGCGAATATGGCATATGTGGAAAGGTTCCTTTCAGACCATCTTCGGTCGCATCGTCAAAGATATGGCCGATCACTCAGGATTGTCAGAGGGTGATTTTGGAGTATTGGACCGATTAGTCCTTTTTGGGGACGGTAGCCTTCGCCAACAGGAATTAGCTGACTCTATGGACTGGGATAAAAGTCGGTTATCTCATCATCTGAAGCGTATGGAAAAACGTGGACTCGTGATGAAAAAACCATTAGACAACGATCGTGGAGTACAAGTCAGTATCACTTCTTCTGGAAAATCAATGTTAGATGATGCCCGTCCCTTCCTCTCCAAGGCAATACGCAAACATTTTTTTGAACAATTAACCGAACAAGATATCGAGTTGATTATTAAACTGGCGGAAAGGACAAACTCAAGCTCTTAGCGTCTTATCTAGCCGCCCTCTCGACCACGTTTGTTAAAGGGGAGATTCTAACAAACGTGGTTTCGGTTTACCGAAATGAAAAGTAACTTGCGTACAGTACGCGCTCTCCCCCACTCAAAACAAAAAAAGCCGCTACTATAGCGACTTTGAATGATGCTTTATCAACATCAAGAATTGTACGTTGTAATGGGGTCAGAAAATCTTCCCCCACTTGAATACTCTTACCCACATTGCAATTGAACGGGGCTCCTCTTAGTCTGCACGAAATTTTACTCCAATTCGTAACTACTGTCCTATTACTGTCCTTTTCCTTTTCGTTTAAAAAACATCTTGCCTACCATAAGTCCCATAGCCGATGAACAGATCAGATATCCAAAGAACAAGAATAGTAAATAAACACCATGAAGATCTGGAGGAATCTGTTTCAAACCTTCAAACCAAGCAAAACGAAAAGGATAAAAGATGACTACCCAAATGATCAGCAAGAAAAGAAGAAAATTAATTATTTTTAGCACAATAATGATCCTTTCAAGCCTGAGTGGAAACAGTTGAATGTATATGCTTTCATCTTTCATTTCGCATTACCTTCCACTGTCTGCACTATAATAGTTAGCTTATGTATTAGGGTTAATAGTTGAATCTATAAATAATTACTAATTATAACAGGAAACATTAGGAAGATGATCGTTACGGCATAAAGAAGCCCTTTCTTTTGGTGGAACGAGCTTCTTTTTGCGTTTCACGATAACACTTTATGCTTACTGAACACCAGGAGCGTTTTCATTCGTAGTTAAGTTCGATCTTTTCTTCTTTCTTGGCTGCCCTTTCCAGGACAGATATGTCCAAATCCGTAGCAGGTACTCGACAGGCCCATTGCTAAATTTCTTAAGATATAGCGGACTGAGCCACAATTGAATGCCATAGACTGCAAGTGCAATAATCGCTCCGATAAACACGCCAACACTTCCAAACAGTCCCAGGCCATATCCATAGAAAATTGTCGTACAGATTACGCTCTGCATCAGGTAATTCGTCAACGAGAGACGGCCGACCGCCTCGAACCTGTCCATCAGGCTGGAACGGCGGTATCCAGCATACAACAGCGCAAATACGTATATGTATCCCAGCGCAAGCAACGATCCTCCAAGCGTCCCCCCGATTCCGATTCCAAGCCAACCTTCCGCACCCAATTGTGGCGCCAATACACCGTATGCTTTGAGTATCAAACCTACCGGAATCAATAATGATGCCCGGCGAAGATACATAGTCCGCATCGTTTGGGGATCGCTAAACGTGCCGATTCTGGCAGCGTGCATGCCGAGCAGGAACATTGGTACTGTCATGAGTGGGGCTAATAGCAGGATCAATAGGGCGAATGACACCTCCATCTCTCCGCCGAATGGATCGCCGTTATTACTGAAATTCCTTATCTCCGTGTAGCTGCCGCTACCGTATACATCCTGACTTTGAATGATGTAGTTCTCCATATGAATGGACTCAATCGCCAGCGGGTTCATCGGATTAGATGCCGGGAGACCAAGTATCCCCGCTCCCATGAGTAGCAGTACCGCCCAAATGAGCAGCGTTATAGGCTTCCGATTAAGGAACATGAGCAGGAAGAAACCGAGTACGCCATAAAAAGCCAGGATATCCCCTTCCCACAGATAGATGATGTGTAGTAATCCGATTCCAAACAGTAGTAGAAAACGGCGTGCCAGATGACACTTTGGTCGTAAATCTCGTGATTTTAGGCTTTCCGAGAGCTTAACCATTCCAAAGCCAAACATAAATGCAAAAATCGGCATAAAACTGCCCACCACAGTGATCAGCAGAAACGAGAGGAAAGCCTGATCTGCTCCACCGATCCCGAATAGTTGGGGTTTGCTCTGGCCATACATTCCATATTGGAAAGCCAGCATATTCGCCAGCACAATGCCTGCCAGACTGAATCCGCGCAGTCCATCAATGACTTGAACGCGCTTTTTTGATGTGCTCAATCAATCACCTCTGTCTATAACATAAAGATCAGATCTAAATATACGTTAAATCCTTCCATAATTTCAACATAAATTAATAAGTGAACGTTTATATTTTGATTAGCTTTGACGTACCAATAAAACAAAAACAAAAAAAGTCGCTAATTTAGCGACTTTCAGTTTGAACACCTTAAAGAGTGACAATAATCGGACCATTTTTAGTAAGTATAATGGTATGTTCTATTTGAGCTACATAGCTGTTTTTAGTAACAAAGGTCCAGCCATCTCCAGTTTGAACTACTTCTTCTTCTGAAGTTGAGATAAATGGCTCGAAAGCAATAACCATGCCTTCTTTTAACAATTCATCATCCGATGGATCATTATAATTATAGATGTGGTCAGGTGCTTCGTGTATTCCACGTCCAACACCATGTCCTGTAAGGTTTTTAATAACCGTTAATTCATGCTGTCTGGCAGTTTGGAATACGGCTTTCCCGATTCCGCTTTTTTTGGAGCCTGGTTTTGCCTTTTTAAGACCTGCTTCAAATGCCAGTTTAACAACGTCGCATATTTTCGTTAACACTTCTTCACCTTTGCCTACGACAAACGAGATTCCCGTATCTGCAAAATAACTGTTCTTGGAGCCAGACACATCAATATTGACGATGTCCCCTTCTTGAATAACCCGATCTCCCGGAATACCATGTGCCACTTCTTCATTAACACTAATACAAGTAAATCCCGGGAAATTATATTCACTTTTTGGAGCAGAAACTGCGCCAGCTTTCTCAAAAAGCTCTCCTGCCAAATCATCAAGTTCTTTAGTGGTTATCCCTGGGATGGTTCTTTGAACCAATTCATCTCTAATAGAAGCTACAATTTTGCCAATTTCCTTCAAGCCATTAAAATCTTCTTCTGTTTTTGCGATCATTTTTTCTTACCTCACTATCTTTTATCATTAATTGATTACATAAGTATTTTTTTAATCGAACATTAGATAATCATATCCAAAGCAGCAAAGCTTCGCAACTTTTTTATCAAGTTCACAGATCAAAATCCGATAAGTTCAAATACTGTCAGTGAAGTTGTTAAAGTTGATAGTATTCCATTAACTCGGATACAACAGCAACAAGTCTGTCCTTCACACGCTGTGGTTCGATGACTTGAATGGATTTCCCATAGGATAGGAGAAAATAGGGGACGTATGTATCAATTGATTTTTCATCAAATAAAAAGATGGCTTGATTAGAAGTCCGCTCTTTCAGATAATGTCCCATAAACCAATGCAGCCCCAAGTCATCCAATGCCTCTGATCGGCCTTCGATAACCAAGGAAATTACCCCCTCTTTGCCCACTACATCAGGTAATAAATTTTGCATAAATAATTCACGAGCAGAAAAAGATTCCGAACGCTTAAAGCGGAGCGGAGTAGGGTTGATTCGCAGAATCCGATCTGCCCGAAAGCTGCGGAACTCATTTCTCAAGTGGCAAAACGCAATGGTATACCATTTATTATTCCAGTAAACCATTCCATAAGGGTCTATTACTCTATTCTTGGGTTGTTCATCACGGCTTCTGCGATAATCAATTTCGACAGAGCAATCATTAGCCACGGCTTGCTCCAATTCCGCCAAGATCGGCTGAACGGATGGATCTCCCATGCGATTGATAACGTTAAACCCTGCTAAATGACGACGAAGTGTGTTTTCCTGATCCTGATTTGAATACATTCTCAATTTGGATGTTGCATTGTCCAATGCCTCACTCAAAGGGTATCCAGCTTCTTTTGCAAACACAGCAGCTTGGAGAAGTGCCTTTTTTTCTTCAATATCAAATAACAGAGGTGCTTTGATATGCTGATTCAGCAAGCTATACCCGCCGTTGTGACCTGTATCGGAAATAATCGGTACTCCACTGGTGCATAATGCATCAATATATCGATATACGGTTCTTATATTGATTTCTAACTTTTCGGACATCTGTTTTGCAGTTACCTTGCTGCCTGAATTCAGCATCCATAGAATGGCTAACATATTATCGTTCTTTGGCATAACCTACATCCTCATCTTCAATTCATTATTGGATATCACTACATTATATCAGTACAGCATTTTTACATAAAACAACTGCGTTGGGCGATACTACCTAGAAATATATTCTCCGGTTTGGAGCGAAGTCCAATGAAGCAATCCACAACTAATATTAATACCTCCGAGGTCATTATTGTAGTTATCAATTCAATACTCGGAGCTGGAATTCTAACACTCCCTCGCACAATTAGTAAAGCAGTAGGAACACCAGATGTATGGATTGCTGTTATTTTATCAGGATTAATTGTAACCACAATCAGCATTCTCCTTGTAACCTTGTGTCGTAGATTCCCCGGTAAAACGGTGTTCGAATTTATACCCGAAATCACAGGTCAATGGATTGCTTATCTATTGGGACTTTTAATTATCGTGTATTTTGTTGTTCTTTGTTCATTCGAAGTCAGAGTCATGGCCGAAATTACAAGTATGTACATCCTTGAGCGCACGCCTAGTTGGGTTACCATCATGGTTAGTTTATGGATTGGTATCTATATGTTAACAGGTGGTCTAAAAATCATCATCCGAGTTTTTTCCATTGTGTTGCCCGTTACGCTTGTGTTGCTAGCACTGGTTTTCCTTTTAAGCAGCAAGATGTTTGAACTTAATAACCTCAGACCACTTCTGGGCGATGGATTCATGCCTGTGTTGAAGGGTCTTAAACCTTCGTGTCTCTCCTATTCTGGATATGAAGTTTTACTCATCATCACAGCTTACATGGTGGACGTGAAAGCGAGCAATAAAGCTGCTATATACAGCATACTTATTTGCACGATTATCTATTTGATCACGATTGTCACCGTTGTAGGGAATTTATCTTTGCCAGGAATTCAAACACGGATGTGGCCAACGTTCGATATGGTTCGAAGTTTTGAAATTGAGGGGTTTCTTTTTGAGCGTTATGAATCACTGTTTATTGTATTTTGGCTGATGCAGATCTTTGCAACGTATGCTTTTAAACACTATTTTGCGGCAATCGGGATCCGAGATTTGTTTCGTCTCAAAAATATTACGAGCATACAATTCGCGATGTTGCCAGTCTTATATGTAATTGCTTACTTGCCAAAAAACCTGGAGGAAACATTAGCTTTAGGTGATTTTCTTGGCAATATCTCCATTTTTTTATTTGGCTTGTTACCACTGCTACTGCTGATCATTAGTTTTGTTCGTAAAAAAGGTGGGAAGCAGGCTTCTAGTGAAGCCATAAAGGTAGGCTAAATGGTTAGTCCTTCTTATAGGTGCACAGGAGAACCTTGTCGTTCTCCTGGCTTCATGAATATACATTTAGTCTCGGCTTCAACTTGTTTCATTAGCCAAACGAAAGGATGTTTCTCGAACATCAAATTTTCGTAATATGACTTGCTGTGGCTTCATCCGTAATGAGCATATTAATATATCCACCCCGCAAAGCAGCCAGTATGCAGTCTATTTTGTGCAAACCAAAGGCCATGCCTACCACCGTTTTAGTCTTCTTTAACTGCTCCAGTCCAAGGCCAATGACTCTATGATTAATGGGATGCTCGGTGATTGTACCTTCACGAGTAATAAACACAGAATTAATATCCGCTACCGTGTGAAGTGCCTTTAATTCAGTTAACACTTGCTCATTAAGATAACCCGATCGTTCCTTCGTTGACATGGAATACGGATTTCCGATCCCCACCAGCGCTAGATTGATATTCTCCCCCTCTTTAAGAACGGCCGAAATATTAGGCATGCCAACAATCTGCTCCCTTAACTCTTCTGTTTCCACAACGGCCGGAGCATATAACGTATCACAGGTTACGCCCATTTTTTTGGATAACTCATAGGCGATCTGATTAGAGTGCATTTCATTGCGCGAATTCCCTGTTCCACCCACCAGTGGAATAATTTTGACATTCTCTTTTTTCTCCAAAGGGAACTCTCGCACCATATGATAGAGCGTATTGCCCCATGAGACACCTACACGGTCACCGTTTTTAATCAATTTTTGGACAAATTGAGCGGCAGCCTTGCCTACAGCACTCGACAACAACTCTTTATTCAGATCCTTGGTTGGGACGACCAACACCTGTTTGAGGTTAAATATGTCTTCCAGTTTTTTCTCCAATTTGGACGTTTCGTAATCATCATCATGAATGACAATCTCAATAATGCCCTCTTCCTTCGCACGTTGCAGCATCTTGGAGATGACTGGCCTGGATACACCTAACTTCTCCGCAATCTTCTCCTGTGTCCAGGATTCATAATAATACATCTTACAGACTCTTATCATATTTTTGCGTTCGTCTATATTCACATATAAGTCCGCCTTTGACGTTTAAATTTCCCTTCTAACACATTTCCCACTATAAAATGGGATTCGCGGCGGAGTCAAGCCAGGATAACTTTGCCAAAAGCAGTTTTACAAAAGATTGACTTTCGGTTGACACGAGAGAAACAAACCCTTTTTACAATTGTAACTGTACGGAACATTTGTAAAGAATGTAGATCAAGACAGACAGAGGTGCAAAGATGAATGTGAAGATATTAGGTTACTGGGGTGGTTATCCCGCCTCTGGCGGAGCAACCGCGGGATACCTTGTAACCACAGATGAAGGGCAGATTTTGTTGGACTGTGGCAGCGGCGTTATGAGTAAACTCCCCAGTGAGACATGCGTGGAAGATCTATCAGGTGTTATTTTGTCTCACTTGCACCATGATCATATCGCCGATCTGGGAGTCCTTCAATATGCTGCAGCGGGTGCGATCCGCAATGGTCGCATGTTGAATAAACTGAAGCTGTATGCACCGGATAATCCAGTGGATATTCTGAATGGTCTATATGGTGAACATACCGAGATCATCTCGATTGATCCTTCATCCAAAATTCAGCTTGCTGGCGCAGAAATCGAATTTGTACAGGTGCAGCATACCATTACATGTTATGCCGTTAAAATCACATATCAAGGCAAGGTGCTGGTGTATTCCGGTGATACCTCGTACTGTGATTCTCTTATCGAACTTGCTCGTGATGCAGACATCTTTCTATGTGAGGCTACCATCTGTGAAGGCAGTGTACATACAACTGGCCAAGGACATATGAATGCACTTCAGGCAGGCATGATTGCTGGTCAGGCTAACGTCAAGCAGCTCGTCCTTGTCCATCTTCCCGGAGATGGCGATCTGGAGTTCATGCGGGATGAAGCAAGTCGCTCTTTCCAAGGGCCTGTGGATATCCCCGAACCACTTCGTATGTATGTTGTGTAAGTTAATCGATCCGGGAGGAATATGTTCATGTACAGATTGTTAGCCCTTGATCTGGACGGTACGATGCTCAATCCAGATAAAATGATAACACCTAAGACACGAAGTTCCATTCAACAATTAATCTCAGCGGAAGTGAATGTCACGATTGCATCTGGACGATTTCCCGCTTCCGTATGGTCACATGCTAAGGAAGTCTCCATGAATTTCCCACTGGTAGCACTAAACGGTGCCGTAACGGTAGATCCCTTGACAGGACAACTGCTTGATGGCGTTGCGCTGAAAATAGAAGATATGCTGTTCATGTTGGATATCATCCAGCAAGAAGAAGCCTACATCCATTTCTATGGATACAATGTCCTCTATGTTCAAGAGATTAATGATATCAATAGGAACTGGGCCATCAACAATAGGGTCAACAGACCGGAATTGGATTCTTTCGAAGAACGTGATGAACTTGATGCTATAGAGGCTGATCTTATTCGCTTCGTTGAAGTCGGAAAGGATTTCAGAACCTTTGTAAACCAGATGCCAGGCATGCTGTTCAAAGCAGCCGTGATCTGTACAGATCACGACTCACGCGAAAACCTATTTCGTACCCTTGAAGAATCAGGGTTATTCCAATGTACACGAACAGGAAGTTTGCGGTTTGATGTTAATTCAGCCGGAGTCAGTAAACGAGGCGCACTGGAACGTTTATGTCATGCACATCAGATCGAACGCGAGCAGGTAGCTGCAGCCGGAGACTATGATAATGATCTGGACATGCTGCAATGGGCAGGATTAGGAATCGCCATGGGAAATGCAGAGCTTCATGTGAAGGAAATCGCTAATGTTGTCACTGCCAGCAACGCTGAAGATGGCGTTGCACAGGCAATCCATACGTTCTTACTCTAATCTATCAGCTAGACACCAAAGGAGAGATTATCTGTGATTCCATTCAAAAAGTCGTTATTACTGCCCCTTTTGGCAGGCATGATTGTATTCAGCGGTTGTTCTGCACAGGGACAAGCCACGACAGATCAAGATAGTTCAGGCGCAGCTTCGAGCACAGTCTCAGGTAAGCTTTCATTCTATACATCCCAACCAGAAGAAGATGCAGGCAAACTGGTAAAGGCGTTTAACGATAAATATCCTGATGTTCAAGTCAGCATCTTCCGTTCCGGAACCGAAGAAGTCACTGCCAAGCTTCAGGCAGAGCGTCAAGCGGGTAAAACACAGGCGGATGTACTCCTGCTGGCCGATGCCGTTACCTTTGAAAATCTGAAAAAAGATGACCTTCTGCAATCGTACAAGTCCCCAGAGCTAAGTGAAATCCCGACAGATCTGGTTGATTCGGACGGTATGTACGCCGGTACGAAGGTTATGGCAACGGTACTCGCTACCAACACCCAAAAAGTCACTACTCAACCGACATCTTGGCAAGTGCTGACCCTGCCGGACAGTAAGGACGCAAGTATTATGCCGAGTCCCTTATACTCTGGTGCAGCAGCATACAACATCGGTGTGTTTAGTCGAACAGATGGGTTTGGATGGGATTTTCTACAGGAAACCAAGATGAATGGCATGGCCGTAATTAAAGGAAATGGTGCTGTTATGAAAGCTGTAGCCAGCGGTGAAAAATCATATGGCGTCGTTGTTGATTACCTCGTCGCACGCGAAAAAGCGAAAGGTTCTCCAGTTGAACTGATCTATCCAGAAGAAGGTGTTCCCATCATTACAGAACCGATCGGGATTATGAAAGAAGCTGCCAACGTACCGGCTTCTCAAGCCTTTGTAGATTTCATTCTCTCTGAAGAGGGCCAGAAGTTGTCTGCCGAGATCGGTTACTCCCCTATTCGTGAAGGTATTGCCCCACCTGAAGGATTGAAAGGTGTAACAGAAATGAAGATTTTGCCTGGCGATGCGGCCAAACTTGCAGCGGATCGTGAAACAGATAAACAGCAATTCATTAATGTGTTTGGCGAGTAAGGATTGGAGCTGTCTGAATGGAGAAATTGAAGAGAAACATGATCATTCTTAGGGGGCAAGATAACGGGCGCAAGTCCGTTTTCTCCCTCCCCAGCCTGTTTCGTTGGAATCGATTGATCGCCCTGTTGGGTGCTATAGCTGTTCTATTATTCTTTGTATACCCCATCCTGAAGCTGGTTCTTCTCAGCTTTCAGGGTGAGCAAGGGTTAACGTTATCACATTATAACGAATTGCTTCAGCAGGAGCGCTTCTGGTCCACATTACGCAATACTGTATATATCGTCATCGGTTCAACTGTGTTCTCACTCGTGATTGGAACTGCACTGGCCTGGGTCGTCGCCTATACGGATATACGACACAAATCGGCCCTTCATATGGGAATCATGCTTTGTTTTATTCTTCCCTCTTATGTTCTCACGTTGTCCTGGTCTTCATTTACCGGGTCACAGAGCTGGCTCGCACATCTTCTGCAATGGATTCATCCCGATCTGGCTCCTTGGAGTATGTACAGTATGGGCGGCATCGTGTTTGTGATGGGTATTCATCATTTTCCGTTGGTGTATATGTTCACTTTGGATGTACTCCGCAAAATCCCGCGTGATCTGGAGTGGGCAGCCAGAGCCGGTGGTGCCAGCAGGATCGAGGTCTTCCGTCGTATTACACTGCCGCTTGCTCTTCCGGGTCTTACGGCGGGCGGATTGCTGGTTTTCCTGGCTTCGCTGGACAATTTCGGAATACCTGCTTTCCTTGGCACACCTGTGAATATTTCCGTTCTCAGTACACTTATATATGAAGAGATTATTGGATTCGGCCCTTCGGCATTTGCCCGTGGTGCATCGTTATCTGTACTACTCGGTGCTGCTGCGGTAGTCGGCAGTCTGTTGCAATGGATTCTTTTACGTAAAAGTCATGCTTCGGATACGATGCAACCTGATCTTACCCCAAGGTATAATTTGGGTTGCATGCGCAAGCCGCTGACCTTGGCCATATGGGCAGGTCTCGCACTGATTACAATTATTCCGTTGTCTTCAATGATCTCGATGTCTTTAAAAAGAGCGTATGGTCTCGGTCTGACTCGTGCGAATATGACCCTGGACAATTATAGATATATTCTCTTCGAGAATGAGCGTGTATGGCAGGCGATCCAGAACAGCCTGGTCCTCTCTCTTGTCACGATGCTGGCTTGTCTGATTATTGGTTCAGGATTTGCTTATATACGAGTTCGCAAACCTAATCAATTCAATAAAATGGCCGAACTGGCCACTGCTGTTCCCTATACACTACCCGGCATTGTATTCGCACTGTCCATGATTCTGGTATGGATGGAGCCGGTTCCCGGTTGGAACCCTGGCATCTATGGCACCATGACCATTTTGTTTATTGCCTACATCTGCCGATTCCTTATTCTTCAGATCCGTTCAAGTGTCACTTCATTCATGCAGTTGGATGCATCCATGGAAGAAGCCGCGCGGATATCCGGAGCCGGTTTCTGGCGTAAGTGGACTGCTGTTCTGCTTCCCTTACTTCTGCCGGGTATTCTGACCGGAGGTATGTTGGTCTTCCTGACTGCCTTGACCGAGCTTACTGTATCAGCATTGTTATATTCATCAGGTTCACAGACTATTGGTGTTACCATATTTAGTTTTGAACAGGCAGGAGATACTCTCTATTCAACTGCATTGTCCAGTCTGATTGTCGCACTTATTGCAGCAGGCGGAGTTATTTTGCTCATCGCTCAACGTTGGGCAACTCGTAAGGGAGTGAAATCATGAGTATCCAGATTCAACAGGTTAGCAAATCTTTCGGAAGTTACCAGGCTCTTCATTCCATTGATTTAACGATTAAGGATGGCGAATTCGTGGCGATTCTTGGACCGTCAGGCTGTGGAAAAACCACATTGCTGCGCATCCTTGCCGGATTTGAGCAGCCAAGCAGCGGTAATGTTCTGATGGATGGCAAGGTAGTTGCAGGTTCAGGGACATTGCTACCTCCGGAGAAACGGAGAATTGGCATGGTGTTCCAGTCCTTCGCACTTTGGCCGCATATGAATGTATCCGAACATGTCCGTTTTCCCATTAGAACACATAAATCAACACCTCCTCATATTAAAAATAACGAGCAGAACCGCATTCAGGAAGTCCTGAATATGTCTGGACTGTCCCATCTGGCCGAACGTATGCCGCATGAGCTATCCGGAGGGCAAAAACAACGCGTCGCTATTGCACGCGCCATCGCTCCCCAGCCCTCATTGCTGCTGATGGATGAACCACTCAGCAGTCTGGATGCCATGCTTCGCATGGATATGCGGCGTGAGATTCAACAAGTACATCGGAATACGAAATCAGCCGTAGTTTATGTTACGCATGATCAGGGAGAAGCCCTTGCCATGGCTGACCGAATTATCGTGATGAAGGATGGTCGTATTGAACAGGCTGGCACGCCGCAGGAGATTTATTTGCGGCCAGAGACCGAATTCGTGGCGAGGTTTGTATCGAAGTCGAATTTGGTCAAAGGTCACTGGGATGCAGATATGTTCGTCCCTGAAGGCGGTACGAATATTGCTTGGCCTGGCAAGCATGTTGCACACTATTTTAAATCCAACGGTTTGTATCCCGTTAGACCCGATGAGTTCCATTTACAACCTTCCAGTGAAGCTGGAATAATGGGCGAGATCGCCAATGTTCAGTTTCAAGGGAAAGAATTTCACTATGATATTCGTAGTGATACGAAACGTTGGGAAGTCATCTCCCCTCTTCCTTTCGCCCTGAATGAACAAGTAAGTTTGAGTCTTTCTTCCGTCGGCGGTGAAGGAGTGTGACGTTATGACTCAAAGCCCAAAACTGATTTTTTTTGACATTGATGGTACGCTGCTCGACCGCCATAATCGAATTCCCGCTTCCGCGAAACAAGCCGTTCTTGCATTAAAGAAAGACGGACATGTGGTCGCTTTAGCTTCAGGTCGATCTCCGTTTATGTTGGAACAGGTTCGGCTTGAACTGGAGCTGGAGTCTTATGTTAGTTTCAATGGACAATATGTGATGCATCAAGGAGAACTCATTCACAGTAATCCCATCTGTTCGGAAGCTTTGGAGCAATTGTCTGCATTTGCTGAGTTGTCGGGACATCCTCTCGTTTATCTGGATCATTCACAGATGAGCTGCAGTCAGGAATATCATCCGCATGTAGACCTTTGTCTAACTTCGCTTGGTGTCACGTATCCTGGGTTTAGCAAAAGCTTTTGTACAAATAGACTCATCTATCAGACGATGTTATTCTGCTCACCAGAAGAGGAAACGGTATACCGTGAAAGGTTTCGTGATCTCCACTTTGTACGCTGGCATCCGTTGTCCATGGACGTTCTACCCGCGGGAGGCTCCAAAGCCGAAGGGGTTTCCCGACTCGCAGACCGCTTGGGATTCTCCCCTGAACAGGTGTATGCTTTTGGCGATAACTTCAATGATCTGGAGATGTTCCGTTATGCAGGCTGTAGCATTGCCATGGGCAACTCCCCGCATTCTCTACAACAACTGGCGTCTCATGTTACAGCAAGTGCGGAGCAGGACGGGATCTGGCATGGTCTGAAATGGGCAGGATTGTTGTAAAAAAAAACAAGTAGTACTCTACTCAACTGTGGCAAAAATATGAGTACACAAAGACCTCCTCTATAAACATAGGGAGGTTTTTCAATTTGTCTGTTGATACCTTTCATGTTCCTTATAAAATACATCGTATAGGTCAGGCAGTATAACAGGTGAAAAAGCAAAAAAGCCGCTTAAATAGCGACTTTTAATGGGATTCGTTCTTCTTCATTATTTATTGAAATTAACCTTCTCTGTACCGCCCTCAAATATGATGGATGTGTCTCGCGGCTTCGATTCCGCAATTTTACGACCGCCTCTGTAGGAATAAAGTACGCCGGCTTGTTTGCGAACAGCCTCATATTCATTCTCTGCTTCAAGTACGATGAAGTTAGCAGGTTTACCCTCTTCAATACCGTATACATCCTCAATGTGTAACGTTCTAGCGCTGTTTTTCGTAATGAGGTCAATTGAATTCACGATCTGGTCGTAACCAAGCAACTGCGAAGCATGAATCCCCATGTGCAGTACTTGCAGCATGTTGCCTGTACCGAGCGGATACCAAGGATCGAAGATGTCATCGTGACCAAAGCACACATTCAGACCTGCTTCCTGCAGCTCTTTAACCCGCGTCAACCCTCTTCTTTTCGGATACGTATCGAAGCGTCCTTGCAGATGAATGTTAACCAGTGGATTGGAGACAAAGTTCAAATCAGCCATCTTCAGCAAACGGAACAACTTGTACGTATAAGCGTCATTATATGACCCCATCGCGGTTGTATGACTTGCCGTTGTGCGTGAACCCAGTCCACGTTCGAAGGCTTCCTTGGCAACAACTTCAACAAAACGGGATTGCTCGTCATCGATTTCATCACAATGGATATCGATCAGACGGTCGTATTTTTCAGCCAGATCAAAGGCAACTTTCATCGAATCAACGCCGTATTCCCGTGTGAATTCGAAATGTGGAATGCCGCCGACCACGTCAACGCCCATTTTCAGTGACTCTTCCAGTAATTCTGCCCCGTTTGGATAAGAGTGAATGCCTTCCTGTGGAAAAGCAACAAGCTGGATGTCCATATATGGAGCCATCTCTTCTTTTACTTCAAGCATTGCTTTAACAGCAATCAAGCTTGGATCGGTAACGTCGACATGTGTTCGTACATGCTGGATGCCCTGTGCCAATTGCCACTTGAGTGCCGTTTTGGAGCGTGTTTTCACATCCTCATGTGTTAAGAAAGCCTTGCGCTCTGACCAGCGCTGGATGCCTTCGAACAGCGTTCCGCTTAGATTCCACTCTGGCTCGCCTGCGGTGAGCGTTGTATCGAGATGAATATGTGGCTCAATGAAAGGTGGCAGGACAAGCGATCCGTTGACATCCAGGATTTCCTCATTTTCAGTCACTTCCAACGATTGTGTGATTCGTTCAAACTTTCCGTCTTTCACAACGATATTCCATAGTCCTTCTTTACCCCGCAATTTTGCGTTCTGTATAATCATTTATTTTCCCCATTTCTTTCGATTCTTTCGCAGGAACAATCAGCATCAAGACGATATAGGCCACTGCTGTACCAAGCAGTGCGTTCAATGGTGTTACGCCAGGAGCCAGTTGGGCGAATGCCACGCCGATGGCCCAAGCCACCATCGCTACCCAGTTTACATTTTTGAATGACATGTCGGCAAATGGCTTATAGTTTCTACGTTTCACAATGAAGTAATCTGCGATAATAATAGCCCCGATGGACGGTACCGCCGCGCCCAGTACGTTCAGGAAACTGACGAAGTTGTTGTACATCCACATGGCGAATACGGTACCCACGATGCCGTTAACGATGACGAAGAATTTCTTTGAGATTTTGGTGATGTTGGCAAAACCAAGACCCGAAGCGTACAGTGCATTATCATTCGTTGTCCAGATATTCAGGCCCAGAACAATAATTGCCGGGATCATTAACCCTTGCAGGAACATCACCTCTGAGATATCGGCCAGGTTATAGGCCATCGCACCAACTGCACCGAACAGAAACATGAGTGAGTTACCCAGGAAGAATGCAATCACTGTTGCGGTAACTGCCTGTTTCGATGTCCGGGAAAACCGCGCAAAATCGGGTGTCAGTGTTCCGCCGCTTATAAATGATCCGATACAGATCGTTAATGCTGCCGCCGTGGTAAGCGACTGAGTCGGCGTGTATTCAAGCAACCCTTGCAGACCACCCAGCGAACCTGCCCCTTCGAACATGGAGTAACCACCGAGAATGGCAATCGCAGGAACCGCGATATATCCGAGAATGACAAGTGACTTCATACCGAAGATGGCTGATGCTGTCATGGCAAGTCCGAACACGATGATGAGCAGGTACACGTTCCAGTCCATGGCTTTGGCAACCGGGATTGCGAACATGGCTACACCTACTCCGAACCATCCAACCTGAGTGAAGCCTAACAGGAACGAGGGCAGATACGACCCTTTTGCACCGAACGCATATTTAGCGAGCAAATGTGTGGACAGGCCCGTTTTGGCAGCGATATGTGCCAGTGCCCCTGTATAAATACCGAGCACAAGATTGCCTGCGAGCACGATACCCATAAACTCCATGAACGTCAAGCTGACGCCCAATGTCCCTCCTGCCAGCATGCTTGCTGAGAAAAATGTGAAACCGAGCATGACGGATAACGTCTTCCAAAATTGGTTTCTTTGTGCTTTCGGCACCGCTTGCCATGAAAATTCTTGATCTTGTTTGCTCATCAGAATACCCCCAACAGAAAGTGTATCTGATACCAAAAAAAGCAGAAAAAAGAGGCTACTCGTCAAGTTATACACTGACAAGTAGCCCTTTTTGCATCATAACCCGCGCGAAGACACAGAGCATCCCATGACGGGATAAGCCCTGATTCTCGCGTGATTATGAAATCCGCTGCCCTTGCCAGCCTCTCTGGACTGAATTAAAGGTACCAGTATTCAATTACATCCTATTATTTTGGAAAAACCTGCAGTTGTCAATGTAATTATTATCCAAAGGTTATTAATTCCTTATACAGCAAGCTGTTTTTGATCACGCATACTCCGATGACAACACACCTGCGGATTGAAAATAAAGCAACGAACAAATAGATACACGCATTGACATTTGTACAAATAAATTCACTGCGTTTTTTT
This sequence comes from Paenibacillus sp. FSL L8-0435, assembly GCF_037965655.1. Lineage (NCBI taxonomy): Bacteria > Bacillati > Bacillota > Bacilli > Caryophanales > Paenibacillaceae > Paenibacillus > Paenibacillus sp. FSL L8-0435. The sequence goes on along the minus strand of NZ_CP150185.1, from coordinate 3,463,736 downwards.
CATTGTAAGCCGCTGAAAAGGCACCTATAATTACGTTGTAATTGATAATGGTTATCAATGAGAAAAAGAGAACTTAGGGGGAAACAATGATGAACAGTACAATAAAGAAACACCTATTCATATGGGGAGCATGCTTCCTTCTTCTATCCGTCCTTGCAGCATGCAGCCGTTCGGAAAGCGCTCCTTCACAAGAAGCTGTGAAGACCAACGAACAAACGACAAAAAGCTATACAACCCAAACAGGCGAAGTGATTGAAATACCCACTCAGCCGCAACGGGTGATCTATCTTGGTTCAACACTTGGAGATCTCCTCGCCATGGATATTCCCGTCGTTGGAGCCAATCTGATTCATGCTTCCGAAAGCTATATTGTAGACCGATTAGAAGGTATTGAGGATGTCGGAAATCCTGGTGATTTGGAGGCAATAACAGCCTTGCAGCCTGACTTGATTTTGAATGGTTATAACCAAGATGCTGACCGAAACACCGCTTTTTCGAAGATTGCGCCTACCATTCCGTTCAACTCGGCGTTACCATTTACGGAACGCGTCCGCGAACTTGGCAACATTTTTGGCAAACAGGATGAGGCAGAGCAATGGATCAGCAGATTTGATACAAAAGCGGAAGCGATGTGGGACAAGCTGAATGTGGCAGAGGGCGAGACAGCGACCATCTTCTTGCAGTTGGGTAAACAGCTCTATGCGATGGGCAATCGTTCATTGGGTGTAGTCTTGTATCAAGAGCACGGATTTGCAATTCCACCAGCAATCCAGCAAAACATTATCGACAAGGAGCTAACATTCGTCGAACTTTCGGAAGAACTAATGCCGGACTATGCAGGAGATCATCTCTTTGTCCTAACGCTGGATAATGACGAAAGTCGAGCTGAATCTGATCGGTTGTTACAGAGCACACTATGGAAAACATTGCCGGCCGTTCAGCAAGGACACGTTTACACAGCATCAGCCGATTGGAATACCGACAACCTGCTGGCACTGGAGCAATTGCTTGATGAACTACCGAAATGGATGAATCAATAATATCGCATAGATAACGTCAAAAATCCTCCAACCCCTTTGGGTTATGGAGGATTTTTGGATTTTGTAAACTTTTACTGCGTGTAATAAGGTCTGTAACGAAACATTCTCTAACGTGTAAAATGTGGTAAACTAGTAATTGAGAATTATTATCACTAGATCGGAGTGCTCCAGAATGCAAATGGCTTCCCTTTACATCCAACTGCAGCAGCATGATCTGCTTCAGCTCACACCACTGCAGGAAACCAATCATCATAATCCATCAACCAAGAGCAAGGCTGCCAATGAATATACATTGCTTATTGCTCTGGATCATGGAATTCGGCTGTTAACAAACAACATCTCCCAAGATCTGAGCCAAGGCAGTTGTATTCTGCTCCCTACTCAGCAATCATACATTGTCAAAACGATAAAAGAGCAAGCGCATATAGCTCGGTTTACCTTTCTTGCTTTTCAAGTGGATCAGTTGACTCTGCTTCCGGCTTGCCCTCCTCTTATTCTGGGCTTTCCTTACAGGCTGTCTCTTTCTACTATAAAATTGGCGTTGACAGGAGAGGACTGGATCTCTCCGCTGCCTTTGCAATCAAACAAGCAAAATCGGTTGCAGGAGAAGAAATTTACGCCTACGCATCATTCAAAATCAGCAGTTACTCAGGTCCGGCTGCAACTGATACTTAGCCTGATGGCTCAGCTAGAAAGCGCTGCTCCGCCAGTGCAAAATGATCAAGCGGTACAGCGTACACTCAGCTATATGGAGCAGCACTACAACGAAGATCTTACCGTAGAGCTTTTGGCCGAAATGGCCGGCATGGTACGATGGCAATATAGCAAATTGTTTAAGGTGATGACTGGCAAGAAGCCGACGGACTACCTGACAGAGATTAGGGTCCAGCACGCTAAAAGACTACTGTCCCGTTCTACCGAGACCTTACGTGAAATATCCCGACAAGTCGGTTTTAAGGATGAGTATTATTTCAGTCGACGCTTTCATCAGCTCACAGGACACCCTCCCCGGGAATACGCCAATATACTAAGACGTACCAGGCAAAGAACGATAACCGATTCCCTCGGCAGGCAGATTTCCCTCCCAGATGCGGCTATACGAATCGTGGCCACAGGTACCAATACCCTTGGTGAGTTGCTTGCTATCGGTATCCGTCCAGTCGGCGCGGGTATAACTACAATGAAATCACAAGTCATATATCGAAACAAACTGCATCAGATCCCGGATATTGGACTGCAAGGCGTACCGGAACAAGTCTCCCTACTGAACCCTGATCTTATACTGTTAGGCAACTATAGTGAGCAGCAGTTACCTCGACTGGATGCCATTGCCCCTACCATCGTTTATCACGAATCAACCAGCACTTTTGAGCGTCTTCGTTATATTGCGGATCTTTTCGGTCGAAGCAGAACGGCTGAACAGTGGATCGACCGCTATGAGGAGAGTGTCAGGAGGATACGGCGACAATTGGCGGATGATTATATTGCAGGAGAACGAGCAACTGTTTATCTGGTGCTGGGCAGAAACATATATGTTATGGGACAGACGGGATTTGCTGCTACCGTGTATGAATCACTTGGCTTTCGACCCACTGAATCCGTAAATCAACTGATCATTAATGGCAGACCTTGGATACAAATCGATCACAATAAAATCACACAATACGCTGGAGACCGAAACTTCGTGATGATACCTCAGGAGGAGATGCATTTAAATATTCCTTCTCCACTCCAAAGTTTGGTTGGCATGTTGGGACCCGGTAATGTATTTGTAGTAGAAGCTGGCTGGAATTACGATGATCCTCTTACGCGTGAGAGGTTACTGACGGTTCTCCCCTCTATTTTTGCTAAGGAAGGACTGGCACCTGTACTAGCAAATGGAAAAAATAAACCGTGAAGCACGGTTTATTTTTTCAAAACATTTTCACCATCTTACGATATGTGTTCAACAACCTCTGGTAATACTCTTTCGTATTCCTTATATAAAACATAACGATTAACACCTCTGGAAGAGTTAAGTGCTTCATGCGCGTGCTGAATAGCGGTATCACGGTTTTCTGCTTTGAGTTCAATACCCGCGAGCAATGTTGATCGCATCCACTGTTTTTTAATGGATTGAAGTCTTTCAAGCGCTACTTCACTTTTCCCGTCTTCCAAGAGTAGAATGGTTTCGTAATATGTACGGTAGTCCGATAAGCCGATATGAGGTACAGCTTGCCGAATGGCAAACATATCCTTGCGATATAATCCGTGAGCTGCCTTGAACTGTGCTTGTGTTGTTCTTCTCTTATATTTCTGCATAATTTGCTCCATAACTAGTTCTACCTCATCATCAAGTCTGTTTGCAAGAACATAAATAATGTATGTCCCAGGTGTATTTTGTTGCTTGGATAAAAAGGACTCTAAACGATCTATACGCTTATCAAATACTAAAGGATAAAAAACATGCTTAATAAACGCGATAAGAATGGTAACGACTACAACCCCCACAATCAGAAATAGAGGATATTCGTTTATTTGCATAAACAAGACAAACATTAATACAACCAAATAAAACCCGAATTCCCACCAAGAGTACCTCATAATGAATCTCCTTCGAATAGAAAAATAACCAGCAAGTCTACATTATATCAAATTTAATCCCCCTTTTTGTATAATATTAGGAAACAAAAATTACAAAGAATATTCTATCCGTCGTAAATTCAAGCCTGACTAGATTTACTGATGCAACAAAAAAGCCGCTATATTAGCGACTTTCAGTTGAAATAATTGAAATTATTATTGTGCACTTAATAGTTCTTCAAAAGCTTTTATGTTCGTGTCAAAATCAGGAACGGTTCGCGTTTCTTCAGCAGATTTGACCAGTTTTACAACTAAATCATTATAAGGTGTCACAATTCCAGTACCTTCTGCCCTGCTGGAAACAACCCCGTTAATATAATCAATCTCTGTTTTGCGGTTTTTCTCCAGATCTTGAAGCATGCTTGCTTTGAGCAGTCTGGAGGGCTCCATCACGTAACGTAATGTTTTCACCCGTTCAGGAATATCTTCTGTGCTGTTCAGTTCGAGTGAAGCGATGTCGAATCCATTCATTTTAACCAAAGTGACCCCATTGGCACGAGCAACTTTAATCGTCTCGTCCGCAATATGAGCTGCACTCACAATGCCGGCTTCATGATCGATAATGTCTCCGTATTCCCCATTCAATGCAGCGGACAAACCACTGAATGCATTGTTAATCAACAATTTGGACCATTTGGTTCCAACCAGGTTATCGGAAATATGTGTTCCACCCACAAGATCCAACACCGATTTCACACGTTGAATTCGTTCGGTGATTTCACCATTTAATTCGCCAATCTGAAAAGCATACTGCTTAAATTGAGTGTACTCGGTAGTCAGACTTGATACACCTGGTTCAATGAACGTAGCGCCAAATTCAACGGAGCCTGCAATGACACGTTTTTCACCCACGATGGACGCCACTTTTTCTTCCGGAATCCCGTTCTGCAAGGAACACACCATACTGTCTTCTTTCAAAAATGGAAGTAATTCCTGAAGAATTGAATCGTTATAAAGTTGTTTGGTTAATAGTAAAACGAGGTCATACTGTCCTGATTTTTGATCAGGAGTAATTGCGTTTACTTTGGCCTGAAACTCTGTAGTACCTGTTACTCTAGCACCTGTCTGATTTAAAGCATTTACATGTTCCTGATATGCATCAATTAACTCAACGTCCAGTCCCCCATCCGCAAGGTATGCCCCGACGATGGTTCCCAAAGATCCTGCGCCTACAATTGCAATTCTCATTTTAATTTCCTCCTTATTTTTCTTCCAGATAGTTATATACAGGTTGTGCTGCGTTTAAGGTTAGGTTGGTAAGGATATGAGAAGCGGACACCACTTCCAACACAGGCAGATCTGCAAGAGGTGCAAGCGCATGTTCGAACAGTTGAAGTCGGGCAGGTCCTGTCCAAGCTTCCTTCACTTCGATGTCCGTAATTTGAGTACGGATCAGATCACATATTCTTAAATTCCCGGTATAGTCCGTAGCAATCTTAATCATAAAATTAGGTCGGCATATTTCACGTTTGGCGAACTCCTTATCCATCTCCACATGTTTATAGCCCATCGTTGCCGTGGCTACACGCAGCGTCCCATAATCTAGTGTGCCAACAAGTGTATCTGAATCGGTATACAACTTGGGCGCACCCAGCTTTTTCGGATAGGCGGTGAGCTCTCGACCACTTGCAATCGCGGGGAAATTATCTACATACATCGAATGTACATAATCGCCTTCCTCCCCATTGAATTGTACAGGGATAACTTGTCCAGCTTCTGTATAAGCACCCAGTCCAGAAACATCTGGCATCCACATCACTTCGAATTTAACCAGTGGTTCCGTAATTTCGAGAGGTTCTGGTACGGCTGCCCACAACGCTTTTTCATCAGTTCGGTAAATAATATTCAAGTATTCACGATTCACGAATTTGTACGGTGGCATCGGGTATGCCGGAGCCGTTAGGGGTGTATTCAGATTTTTAGCTATGTTATTCACATCGATTTTCATCAAAGACACCTACCTTATAAATTTAGTTGAATTTTGTTAGTTAAAATTTGATCTGTATCTCATAAAAAAATTCTACATCAATATTTAAATTTAATATAATACATAATAAGTACTATATATATTTATCAGAATAAATAAGGAGTGCAGATAAATGGAATTGCTTCAGCTCAAATACTTTCAGATCGTTGCCTATACTGAGCATATCTCCAAGGCAGCTGCGCAATTGAATATTGCTCAACCTTCCCTAAGCTTGACGATTAAAAGACTTGAGGATGAACTGGGTACCCCTCTATTTCATAGGAGAGGACGAAACATTCAATTGAATCCCTCAGGTGAAATTTTATTGAAACATGTGAACAGGATTTTTATTGAAATTGAAAATGCAGAGATGGAGATTAAAGCGGAGGAACAGCAAATATCCAATACAATCCGGATCTCAATTACGAATACTCGGTTCCTCACAGGTCTCATTAGTGACTATATCAACGGTTCCCCCGAAACCAAGCTTCATCAGGGTATTGGGACCCGCAGTGAAATTATTACAGGTTTGAAGAAAGGTGACATGCATCTGGGGATTACGGGGCATCCGATTCAGGATGAGGAGATTGAGAGTGTTGTCCTGGTTGAGGAGGATATTGTTCTGGTTGTGCCCACGGATCATGCATACGGCGGAGAGACAAGAATTTCATTAAATGTTGTTGCAAATGAGCCCTTTATTGCCCTTGCCGATAATAAGGAGTACAGCCGATTTACCACCATGCTCTGTGAAAAAGCAGGTTTCCTGCCCAATCATGCATTTGAGGTCGATTCTCATACCCTGCTTGAAATTATCAGGCTTAATCAGGGTGTTGCATTACTTCCGATCTCCGTATGTAGAGCACTGGGGTTACGTTATGTAAAAATTGCTGATGATTCCGCTATATATCCAATTAGCCTCTCCTGGGTCAAACAAAAATGGTTATCTCCTGCTGTAAGAGAATTTCGTAATTTTATTACTTCGTACTATGAAGACCATGCTGGATTGTTTAAAGTGGAGTAGGATTTCTTGATACATGACAAACGATAAAAACAAAGACCACGTAGTCCCTTGGAAGGAACCGACGTGGTCTTTGATCGTTATCTACTCTTAGCTATACTGCAGTCTATCCTTGTACCAAACGTCAGGAATCATCTTACGCTCCAATTCCAACAATTCATGGATGATCTTGTCCGCGTCACTGATGGAATTCACGAGCGGGTCGGTGAGCATCGCCCTTCTCAGCTTCTCGTAGCTCTGTTCCAGAACAGCTTCAACCGTAAGCTCATGCGTATCCAGTACAAGTTCTTGCATCCCTCTAATTCCGCGCGGCATTTCGCCTACATGGAGTGGCTTCACTCCATCCATATCTACATCGCACAGGAGTTCCAGGAACGAATCGTTATTCATATTGGTTACGGCGCCTTGATTGAGCGTATTGATAAAGAACTTTTTGCCCAAGTTCCCCACCATATTCTCAATGATGTCGGTCGCATGATCCGGTCCAAAGGTGCTCATATAATCGGCAATCGGGATGTTCCCTGCAAGAAAGTCATCCACCTGACGCCACATTTCGTCATGACGCTCATACCTGTCCTCTGTCTCCCAGATCGATAATGGAGGAATGGTGTCCGCAGTTTTGCCGAGACCCTGCCAATACCGCACGTATTCCTTCGTATGCGCCGTACAAGTGGGAATGATTCCGAAAATATCATATAGTTCATAGGTAATCGCATCGTTAAAAAGAGCTTTTGCGCCGCGATCACCGCCGTTATTCTCATCACCTGCCAGCTTGCGCATGGCTTCTGCAATTGTGGGCATCACATTTTTTCCTTCATACTCGGCTTTGAGCAGCCAAGTGAAATGATTAACACCCGCGATACGAAAATCGAATTTCTGGTTGATCTCTTCGGTGAACTGGCTTGTATTTTCAATGATTCCGGCTCGTACAGCATAATAGGCTTTTTTATGCGGCATATGATGACTATCGCACAGCGCAAATGATTTGAGACTGGGTGCATATCGATGTAATGCGATGCCATGAACGGTAGACGGGTTAATATAATTGATCACCCAAGCATCCGGACACAACTCCTCAATGTCTTTAGCACATTCCATAATAACCGGCAGTTCCCGCATCGCGCGAAAGATTCCACCAGGGCCAATTGTATCGCCGGAACACATACGAATTCCATACTTTAGAGAAACCTGGCAGTCAATGCCCCGATATTTCACCGATTCTTCCGCAAAGCTGAGCACAACGAAGTCGGCTCCCGGTAGTACCTCTCTTCGGTCCACTGAACCCTCAATCTTTAGGGATACGTTGTTCTCCTTGGCGACCATCTCCGCTAGTTTTACCATTTTCGAAAGCCGTTCCTCGTCCGTATCCACCAAAGCCAGCGTTCCCTGATTCAAATATGGGGAGTGTACCATCTGCCAGATGGACTGCCGACCAAAAAACAGGCTGCCCGCCCCAATAACAACTACCTTTGGATGTTGTGTACTTGTAGCATTCATCAATAACCCCTCCTCTTAACGATATAAGTTCATTATAGGTGAGTGAGCTGGAATCGGAATGTGTGATAGTTTTCAAAACATGTCATATCGTACGATAGTTAACAAGAGATAAATCCTTTGTTATGATAGTGAAATATAAAGGATGTCATAAAGTCGAGAGGATTAGGTTGGATTAGATGCACACAGGAACTGTAAATATGAGTATAATCGACGAACTTTCGGAGTATATCACACTTCGCATGAGCTCTTATTTGGAACAAACGCATGACGGCAATTGGACGGAGCACAAGTCTCATTCCGATTATGATCTGTGGTTCATTACAGCAGGCTCCCTCAAGATTACCATCGATGGAATCGAGCATATGGCGAACCCGGGTGACGTCGTGTTTTTTTATCCGGATATGCCCTACACGGCTTCCACGACTGGAGAGTTGTGCCGATTCGTATACATGCACTTTGATTTCAGCATCGCTGAGCAGAAACGAATTCTCAGCGAGTTTCAACTCCCAGGCATCGTACCTGGCAATCTGATTCAAGAGGAATCAACGCTGTTCACCTCGTCCTATCGAAGATTCAAGCAGAGTAGCGGCGCTTCCGCCAGTCCACTTTACTTGAAAGCCTCTCTGCTTCTCGTCATCGCCAAAATTTTGGAATTACACGGGCAAGGCCTGTATCACGGTGAGTTTCTGAAAGACCGAAAACCGAGGAAGATCGAAGGAAGTCTGGAGGTTCTGCAGAATGTCTTTCCATACGTGGATGCAAATCTGCATCGTGCCATCCGAGTTAACGAACTTGCAGATATTGCCGGCGTCTCTGAGAAATATTTTATTTCTTTGTTCAAAAAAATTCTCGGTATTACACCGGGGCAGTATATCAATCAGATCAAAATGAACCGGGCGAGAGACTATCTGTACGAGAAAAAATATACGATCCAGCAAATTGCCGGATTTCTAGGTTATCCCGACCCCTTTACGTTCTCCAAAGCATTCAAAAAATTCTACAACGTGCCCCCTTCCAAATTCGAATAACATGCCGCAGACAAACAAAGAGGCAACCGGTCAATCCGGCTGCCTCCCCACTTGATGAATCCTTGGTTATTCAGGGTTTAGTTTACGTACAGCTCCCTTCAGCGTTCCTCATACTCAAAAGGAGCTTCAGTGGAATACATCTCATGGAAAAATCCTTTATACTGTATAGCCTCTTCCAGACATTTAATGAGATACAACAGTTCTTCGTTAGCTTCTGGTTCTTCGCCAGCACGCTGCATTTCCTCAAATTGACCTAGAATATTCTCCAAGAGAGTGACTTGAATAAATAAAGGCAGCTTCTCCAGCATCGAATCTTCGATCTTGGTTTCGGAAGTATATCCAGCGAGGGCGGTTTGGAAATAGTCATCCATGAACTGTTTGCGTTTATCCGCATCCGGCTCAAACTGAATCCAGCCGACGCCGTGCGTCCATAGATCTGCCAGATCATACATATACCAACCGAAGCATGAATTATCAAAATCATACACGGTGATCTGACCGGTATCAAAATCGATCGAGTAATTCCCGTCATTATAATCAAAATGGATCATGCCGAATGTCTCTTGGTTTGTATCCAAACCTTGTAAGGTATTCAGGAGCTCAACCATCTTCTCCTTAAGCAGAGGGAATGATTCAGGTACCAGATTATCGATATATTCACCGCTGTAATTGTCAATCAAATGATGCCGGCGATGGACGGGAGTGTACCCTTTCGATAGTTGATGCATCCTGCCCAGAACTTTTCCGCTATTATAATAGTATTCGCTAATTGGGACCCCTTCACGGTACTGATAATGGTTTTCTACCAGCAACTTCCCCTTGGCTTTTACAAACATACAGATAAAGAACGTATGCTCATTATAAGTGATCTCTTCTAACAGATGACCCTTTTTCGAGCTAACTACATTCGAGACACTTGCACCGTGCTCAAACAGATACCGGACATACTCCAGTTCGGCAATGTAATCTTCCCGCTTTCTGTCAGGCAAAAAAGACACCCGTAGAATTAGCGATTCACGCCCCTCTTGCTCGCAAGTGTAAACGACATTACGTCCACCCTCATGAGGCGGAATAAGCTGAATATTGTAACCCTCCAGATGAAACAGCTGGGGTACCAGCGTCAGTACATGCGTATTGCTGATGTTAACAGCTTCGTTAAAATTAATAATAATCTCCTCCAGTAAACATTGTTTGGACGGTTTCCCGCACTGCAATGTCCACAAAAGGAATCCCTGTAACGCAAATATCCTTCTGTGAACCTAAAGCAAAATCACCTTGTTAGACATTGAATTCACTCCTCTTGTTTGAATATCACAAGTTTACATAATTATCCCTGATTTTACTAGTGTAAAATAAAGAACCGCCCATACGGGCGGCGTGTAAGAATTTTGTATAATTACAGGATTTCTCCGTTCGTTTCAATAACTTGTTTGTACCAGTAGAAGGAATCCTTGCGGGTTCTTTCCAATGAACCATTGCCGGCATTGTCTTGATCTACATAAATGAAACCATAACGTTTGCCCATTTCAGAAGTCGAGCAGCTAATGATATCGATAGGTCCCCAGCTAGTGAAACCCATCAATTCAACGCCGTCAGCGACAGCTTCTTTCATCTGTTCAATGTGGCTGCGCAAGTAATTGATGCGATAAGGGTCATGCACTGCCCCGTCCTCTTCCGGTGTGTCGATAGCACCCAGCCCGTTCTCAACGATGAAGAGCGGCATCCGGTAACGATCATACAATCGGTTCAGCGCGACGCGAAGACCAATTGGATCGATAGGCCATCCCCATTCGGTAGCTTTCAGATGCGGGTTTTTGATCTGACTGACCAGCATACCAGAGTTGCTGTTGTCATTGGGATCATATTTTCCGATATACGTCATGTAATAACTGAAAGCAATAAAGTCCACGGTATTGTCCCGGATAATGGCATCGTCCTCAGGAGCTTTAACCAGTTCAATGCCGTTTTCCTCAAAATATCTTTGCATATAGGATGGGTATTCGCCTCGTGCCTGCACCTCTGGGTAGAACAGGTTCATCTGATCTTCCTTCAGCGTCTGCAGAACGTCCTCCGGTTTACTAGAAGCAGCATACGTTTCCAGACGGCAGATCATACAGCCGATTTGTGCATTCGGCATTTTCTCTTTTCCGCTTTTGACAGCCAGCGCACTAGCTACAAACTGATGATGCGTTGCCTGATAAGCCACTTGCTCCGGGTTTCCCTTGATTTTATCTTCCAGAATGCCGCCGCCAGTATACAGACTTGTCAGCATCATGTTCATTTCATTGAAGGTGATCCAGTATTTCACTTTGTCTTTGTAACGGTCAAACAGCGTATTGGCAAATTTCAGATACAGATCGATCATCTCGCGGCTTTCCCAGCCGTTGTATTTGCGGGTTAACTCAACGGGCATCTCGTAGTGAGAGATCGTTACGAGCGGCTCAATGCCGTATTTCAAAAGTTCGTCGAGCACGTTATCATAGAAGGCAAGTCCAGCTTCATTGGGAACTGCTTCTTCTCCTGTTGGGAAGATCCGTGTCCACGCGATCGAAAGACGAAACACTTTGAAACCCATCTCTGCAAACAAGGCAATGTCTTCTTTGTAGCGATGATAGAAATCCACGCCGTTCCGTTTCGGGAAATATACGTCTGTGTTACCGCTCAGATATTCTTCCAATTGAACAGAATCCACGTCGAAGGTAAAATCCTTGCCATTGCGCTCCTCATGTGGAACGAATGGAGCCATGTCTGAGGTAGATAGTCCTTTGCCGTCTGCGTCATATGCACCTTCGAGCTGATTGGCAGCGGTAGCTCCGCCCCATAAAAATCCTTCAGGAAATGAGTGTTTAATTGTTTTTGTCATGTTATTTCTCTCCTTTTTTTGTATGTGGTATGCATGAAGCTGTCAACGAACGGTGAGGAGAAGCAATTCATTCATTGGAATCACCCCCTTCACCTGAACAGGTACTACATCGAGGTAATCCGGCGTATTGGTTACAATGACTGGTGTCACAAGATCAATACCCGCACCCTGGATGCCATCCATATCAAATTCCAGAAGCAAATCACCCTTCTTCACTTCTTGTCCAGCAACAACCTTCACGTCAAAATATTTCCCTTTGAGCGACACACTGTTTAGTCCAACATGAATGAGAATGTCGATTCCACTGGATGATGTCAGCATTATCGCATGTTTACTTTTGGCAACCAACGTGACGGTTCCGTCAAAAGGAGCTGTAACACGTCCATCCTGCGGACGAATGGCAATACCTTTCCCGGTCATTTCCTCGGCAAACGTTTGATCGGGAAGCTCTGCGAGCGGCACCAATTCACCAATGAGCGGGCTGAAAACCTCTCCTTTCTTTTCCTCAATGGAATGTACTGTTACAGATGTCACCATTTCTTGAGAGAAGGCAGTGGTTGTCTCCTGTTCCTGTTCGGTTAATTTTTTTGCTGAGTCGGACATGGCAGAATCGCGTGTATTTGGCTCATCCCACTTGAGCAGTAAAGTCACCACGAAGGAAACGCTAAAGCTGATGCCTATTCCGATTAATGCATACCAGAAATTGGACATGCCACCATTCGGCCCAATGTATAACGGAAGTGAAAGCAATCCTGGTACAGCAAAACCGAAGCATTTCAGACCCACTGCAGTAATAAAGCCACCCCCTGCTGCTCCACCGATGAGTGAAGCGTAAAATGGTTTTTTCAGCTTCAAGGTGACACCGTACAGTGCGGGTTCAGTAATGCCAAGCAAGGCGGATATGCCACTGGATAAAGCAATGGATTTCATTCTTTTATCTTTGGTCTTGAGGAAAACAGCCGTGACTGCACCAGCCTGGCTCATATTGGTTATCAGGTTGATCGGCAGCAAAAGCACGTCATATCCGAGTTTGCTCAGATTCTGCAAGGTGCCTGGGAAGAACGCATAATGCATTCCCGTCATAACAATCAGAGGCATGAAGCCGCCAAGAATAATGCCGGTTAACGGACCCGAATGGGCAAAGAGCCAAGAAGTGCCCATTTCCAGATAGATACCCATGTAATTCCCTAGGGGGCCAATCGCAATTAATAGAATCGGCACCGTGATGACTAGTACAATCATCGAGGTAAAGATGACTTTGACCGGACCGGGAATAAAACGATCCACCCAGCGATGTACATAACTCAGAAGCCACACGCCCAGAATAATGGGAATAACGGACTGGGTGTAATTCACAATGGACACGGGTAGCGAGAGAAAACGGATCGGTTCAAGCTGGTTTGCCAGATACGCATCCAGCATCGTAGGATACAATAACGTTCCTGCAAGCGTCAGGGCGATATATTCATTCACTTTGAACTTGCGGGCAGATGATAGAGCCAGAAGAAAAGGCAAGAAATAAAAGGCCGCGTTTGCGATGGAAGACAGAACTTGATACTCACCGCTTTTCTCCTGTATCGCTCCAAGTGTAACGAGCAATGCCAGAATCCCCTTTAACATCCCTGTACCTACGATGGCAGGCAGAATCGGAGTGAAAATGCCGGAGATCGTATCCAAAACAGCATTAATCCCTTTAGAGCGTGGCGCGTCTGTTTCGGGCTTCGATATGCCACTCTGCTTCATCTGATCCTCGATTTGCTCATATACGGCTGCAACCTGGTTGCCAATGACCACCTGAAACTGATCGTTTTGAAACTGTGCGCCGAGCACACCATCGAGTGCTTTGATCTGTTCCAATTGAACTTTGTTTTGCTCTCGAACGTTAAAACGAAGCCGTGTGATGCAATGCCAGGCTTGGGTAATATTCTCTTGCCCTCCTGTTAACTGGATAATTTCTTTGGACAACTCCCGATGATTCATGCTGCTTCCTCCTTTTTTGGCGAAAAAAAAACCAAATGTAATACCGGCCCGCTGCAGATGCGGAGTCGGAAACATTTGGTGGTGCCTGATCGAATCAGTAACACTCCATATTCAATTCATATTGATGATGGTATAACTTCAAACAGGTTGTATGGAGATCAATCCGTATCGGTACGGGATGTCACTCTCTCGATGTGGATCATGAGATATACCATCTCATCGGGAGTAATCACGAATCCGCGTTGCTGCTCCATCGCATCCTTTATTTTGAGTGCGCATTGGAAGCTGACAGGATATCGCTCCGACAATACATCATATAGAAATTGCTGATCTTTAAACGAGAGCACTTCCCGGTTCAACTGACGAACAATGAAGTATCTCAGATGGGTGATGAACCTGGAAAAATCAGCAGATTCCTGATTCAGTGCCATTCCAAAATGTTCTGTCATGATACCTAAAATGTCATTAATCATCTGTGTAATTTTAATCGTTTGGTTCATACTGCCCGAGTCGAATTGTGAGTTCACGAAATGAAGGGCAATAGAGCTTGATTCACCAGATGGCAATGAGACTTGAAAAGCATCATTGATTTTTCGAACTGCCCATTCTCCGGCACGGTATTCGGCAGGATATAGATGGCGAATGTCCCAATGAAGCGGATTTTGCACATCCACGCCTTTTTTGAAACGATCCAGCGCAAAATGAATATGGTCCGCAAGTGTTAACAGGATCGAGTCATTCAGCTTTTTTCCGATTATCGTCTTGCCTTCTTCAATAATCTGATCCGTAATATCGATGACTTGCAGTGGGATATCACTGAGAAATTGTTCAACTCGCTGATATTTATCATTCGAGCCAATTCGGAACATTTTCTGGATCTGGCTCTGCTCAATCGGCTGTCCTTTTACTTTTTTGAAGCCAACACCCGTTCCGATGACAATGACTTCGCAGCCTTCGGCGTCTTCCGCCAGTGCGATGTTGTTATTTAACGATTTTTTAAACCTCATGATGCAATCACCCCCAGTATGCAAAAAGCACCACCAATGTCCAATTCACAAGTAATAAACAAACTTGTGGAATCCAGACTTTGGTGGTGCCTGATCGAATCAGTGACACTCCTTATATAGCTGTATCTTATATCAGCTATGTAATCGTTGTCAATACCATTACTCTGGAATTGTTCTGCAGGTGGTTCATCGTGGAACTTTCCCTCTATAAACTGACATCAAAACGAAAATCCTATTCGTCTGGAGTTTTATTTTCCTGAGCATCATAATAGTATCGAATCAGAATATCCTGATCATAGTTGCCAAAACCTTTGCCAAACAGGGTAAGCCCGCCTCGGCCATCTACTCCCTCTTCTGGCTTCAATCCAAAGGTCCAATAGGTGGATGCACCCAGATTCAGGTCTTGAACGCGCACGTCCGAGATGCGCTGACCATCCATAAACGTGCCTTCCCCGTTAATACGCAGCATTTTCAATACACCATACTGATTGACATCCAGCTTCCACCATTGTGGCGTATGTTTACCTTTCCGATCCCCGAAATCGCCAGGGCTTGTCCAAGTACCGAGATCACTGCCGTTAAGGGTAAAGCGAATATCAGACGGCCAGTTTTCGTTCACCTTTGGCGCTTCCGAGCTTAGTTCAAGGGAAATTTCAATCTCTCGAAGATGCTGATCATTATACAGATAATTGGGAATCTTATACTCAAGAAAACCTCGTGCCATCCAAAGGATTCCCGCGTTCACCCGATCCGGGTCCATAAAGCAGGCCGGTGTGTCGTACTGTCCAATCATCTGCGTAGTTGTCGCAATCCCGCAGGTCGGCCACGCTTCATAATCTGTATACTGACCTACCGGTATGGATATTTCATGGTAAGGAGCATCAACAGGCTCTGGTGACAGGTTAATAGTCATGAACTCTCGTACGATAAAACAGTACTTATAGGTTCCGCCGTTCTCCCGTTTCATTCGGCTACCGACAATTCCGGCTTTTTGCAGCTTGCTGACATGTGTACTTACAATAGCTTTGCTCAGAAAAAGCTCTTGGGCAAGCGCATTGATATGCATTTCTCTGTTTTGTAGCAGCAGGCGCACAATGTTTAATCGGGCTTCACTTGCCAGTGCCTCGTAAATTAGCAATGAAGCTGCATCTGTCCCAAGCATCATGATGTTCACTTCCTTTTTGAGTAAAATCGATCTATTTCAATCACAGGATTCGTTATTTAGCGAACTCATCAAAATGAACTTGCTCAATATATAAGCACTATGATACATATTAGATAACAAATCAAGGAATTGATTTTGCTTTTAAGCGAATTCAATATCACTGTTACTTCTTTCAAGAATATGAATTCATCCAATGGAGGTACATACCATGCTTACATCCAAAATGCTTATCGATAAAGACTTTCAGATTGCTGAAGTAGATCCGCGTGTCTATGGTTCATTTATAGAACATCTGGGACGGGCCGTATACGGCGGTATTTATGATCCAGGTCACCCTACGGCAGATGCTCAAGGTTTCCGTCAGGATGCCATTGAAGCGATTAAAGCTTTGAATGTGCCAATTGTTCGTTATCCGGGCGGCAATTTCGTATCCGGTTACAATTGGGAGGACGGCGTTGGTCCGGTAGCGGAACGTAAACGCAGACTTGAACTCGCTTGGTGGACGATTGAAACGAATGCAGTTGGAACAAACGAATTTGCAGATTGGGCCAAACTCGTTGGAACCGAAGTGATGATGGCTGTAAATCTGGGTACTCGCGGCATTGATGCGGCCAGAAACCTGATCGAATACTGCAACCACCCATCTGGCACATACTGGAGTGATCTGCGTATCTCTCACGGTTACAAGGACCCGCATAAATTCAAAACCTGGTGTCTAGGCAACGAAATGGACGGCCCTTGGCAGATTGGTGCAATGACTGCATATGAATATGGGCGTATTGCCAATGAGACCGCTAAAGCGATGAAATGGGTAGACCCGGATATCGAGCTTGTGGCTTGCGGCAGTTCCAGCCGTGACATGAGTACATTTGCAGATTGGGAAGCAACCGTGCTTGATCTCACCTATGAAAATGTGGACTACTTGTCCCTGCATCAGTACTACAACAACAACAAAGACAACACGTATGACTTCCTGGCGACATCGCTGGATCTGGATCAATTTATTGATAGTGTGGCTTCAATCTGTGATTTTGTACAAGCCAAGAAACGCAGCAAAAAGAAATTAATGCTGTCTCTGGATGAATGGAATGTATGGAAATCCATCGGCACAAGCCGTATGGAAGAACGTTGGCAGATTGCGCCTCCAGAGTTTGAAGATGTGTATACACATGAAGATGCACTGGCTGTGGGGTGTTATCTGATTACCATACTCAAGCACGCCGACCGTGTAAAAATGGCTTGCCTTGCCCAGTTGATTAACACCATTGCACCAATCATGACGGAAAATAACGGAGCAATCTGGTTCCAGACGACGTATTTCCCATTCATGCACGCATCCAACTTCGGTCGTGGTACGGTGTTGCGATCCATCACAACTTCACCTAAATATGATTCCAAAGACTTTACAGATGTGCCTTATCTCGAAGCAATCAGTGTGCATGATGAAGAAAACGGCACGATCACGATCTTTGCGGTGAACAGACATCTGGATGAGAAGTTGGAACTGAATGTGGATCTGCGCTCCTTCGGAGAAACGACATTTGTGGAACATATCGTATTGGAGAACAACGACTTGAAAGCCACCAATACCAAAGAAAACCCACGTAACGTTGTTCCTCACAACGGCGGATATACAACGGTTGACCAGGGTAAAGTGCAAGCAGTCTTGAACAAAGCATCATGGAACGTCATTCGTCTGAAAACCAAACAGGCTTAAAGGCTTAATAACAGCGGAATAGAATCGGTTTCCACTCTGCAACAACAGCAATGCTTTTCGCACCGCGTGCAGCTCCCAGCGCGCGGTGCTTTTTGCTGTATGACAGTGGTCGGTCGAACTACATGGTATCAAATTTAGATGTTAGACGAGTATTTGAAACCTCAGTTTTCATTCCTCGCAACGAAGGAATTTAACGAACACAGGAGAAGTTATGATGCAGAATCAGCCCCTTTTCACCTACATTTTGCAGCAAATAGGGTGTGTCTTGTTCGTTAGAATTTTAACGGCTTGATATTGACCCGAATAAGGTTTCTGAAGTTCGTTAGCGCTGAGCAAGCATACTATATTGAGCTAGTTCGAACCTCATATACAGCATAAGCAAATAAGCCACCCTCCGTTTGGCTTACGGAGAGCAGCTTGCAGTTAAGCATCTAGCGGAGAAGATAAGGAACAGACCAGATCAGAAAGAAATCAGATCACCCAACATACTAGCAATGCTTCTTTCCCAAATGCAACGCAGGTTGTGTTCTATTTCACGATTTTCATTTCAAGTATTATCCTTGTTGTGCTTCCTCTTCACCTTCGGCTTCAGCCTGAGCTGCTTGGCTTGCTGGAGTCATCAGCCCTTGAACTGCCCCCATAAATGGCTGAATCTGCTTAATCATGCCATACCCCATTTTGACCACAGGTGTAAACCGCTGGATCATGCCAAACAACCGCATACCACCGCCTAACATACCTCCAATTGAGCCTGCACCACCAGCTCCGCCGAAGCCACCTAACAACGAGCCTAGCATAGGCATGAAAGAGGATACCTGAGCTGGCCGAGACGTTGAACGAGACATCGACCGGGATCGCACCTGCGACTTACAAGTACTGTTCACCCGTTTACGGTTCCGAGAGGAGGCTGTTTTTCTCTTCACCCCTGCTTTAGGTTTGGTTTTGCGAGCACTGCCTTCAGATGAGGTTGCTGTGATTGCAGCCTGAGTAAGCTTTCCGCCCCCGGTAAGCACTACGCCTTCGTTGTTAACGCCAGAGATGTACCCGACATACGTTTCGCCATTATGAAGAGTCACGCAGACTGGGCGATCCTTGAGCCGTTTCACCCGGACGTGTATTTCATTGGTTTTAGCCATGGAATTCACCTCACTTGACTTGATCTACTTCAGTCTACGCAATGGGTGGACGACTTGCCTGTGCGATAGTACATCCGTGTGCCGAAATTGAAAAATGACCAGCGCTTTATTGGATAAAGTAAAATCGTTTGAGGGGTCTAACTCTTCCGGTAAGCAACCTTGTGAAAAGCATTGATATAACGAAACAGTGCCTCACCATCATCAGGCACATGCGTACTTCTATCCAATGGCAGCATCATTGCCTGATATGGTTCTGGCACCATTCTATATTGATGGACATAGGAGGTCAGGATGAACCCGTTGCTTTGCCAGAACTGAATGCGTTCCTGATGAGCCCCCGTTGTCCCGGACTCCGCCTCGATAAGGATCCCTCTGATCTCATGTTCCCTTAGCGCCCAAGCTCTGAGCTGCTCCAGCATCCAGGTCCCTATGCCCAACCCGCGCAGCTTCTGATCAACTGCGAGGTAGTCAATGATCAGAATGCGGTCCACAGCCTTCCCCTCCAGTCCAGTAACAGCCATCGCAACCACTTTTCCCTGATGCACGCCCGTGTGTAAATAACCAACCCCTCGGTCCAGCATACTGCGCAGAATCACTTTTGTCTTCGCACCGCTTTGAAAGGCCTCATGATAGATCCGCTCCATCCGTGCCCACATTGCTTCATCCCACTCCTCTATAGTAGTAAACTCTAATTCCAGCATCTCGTTCACCTCCAGAGCTTTATTATACCTTCTAATACGAATCGATATAAAATCGGTGCTCAACCTGTTCTCTTTATAACGCCAATTTGGTCAGGAATTGTTCAATCTCGTCCATATACTCAGCGGTGGTAATACTTCTTGGAGCAAACAGGAATCTCAGCCCCATTCTCCATTCCGAGCCTGCAATGGATGTAGGAAGCATCGAATGCTCTGTGTTTTGGAAAATCTTCTCGTGAAGCAAATACGACGGCTTGACTTCCTGACGATATGCACGCTCGGTATCCTTGATATCAACATTGACGTCATCTTCTCCAAGCAATAGCAGGACTGGTGTTTTGAAATTGTGCAAATCCTCCGTTGCATCCACTGTGAAGTTTTTACTCACAAAGTTCCAACGATCCTTGATCATTTGCTCCTCACCTTGACGTGCAAGCCTAATGTATTCCTCATAAGAACCATGACGTTTCAACACATCATTGATCTTGTTATTGTAATCCACCTGTGCTTGTATCTCAGTGGCCGAAAATCCATCCTTGGCCATTTGACTCCTTGTGTTGTATTCTCCCTGTCTCAGCCAATTGATCGCTGGAGAAACGAGAATACTAAATGCGAGATTTTCCTTGCCTGCAAGCTTGGGAATGACCCACCCTGCCTGACTCGCTCCCCATACACCAATTTTGGAACCATCAATCATCGGCTGCTCTTTCGCCCAAGCGATAGCTTGCTCGGCTTCAACTACGCGATCATCGATGCTTTGATTCAGCCAGTTGCCTTCGGAACCATCTACGCCGCGTTTGTCCAGCGACAACGAAGCGTATCCTATGGAAGCAAGGCGCTCCCACAATGGCTTATATCCATCACTATGTGTCGAATCAATCGGACCATTACCATGGATGAAAAGCACGAGTCCCAGCTTGCCTGATTCGTTCTCAGGCAGAGACAGTGTACCTGTCAGTTTGCCTTGTGGGGTTTGAATTTCAATGTGTTGTTCGACCATACTGTAGTCCTGTTGCACGATAATGTACGTTCCTGTACCAACAATTAATAAAATGAAGACGAGTAGTGAAATCCAGATTCCTTTACGTTGAAGCATGATATTCTCCATTGTGAGTCATATAATTCCATTGTTGTTCACCGAGAAGCATACCAGTCATCCAGCTTTTTGTACTGTTTTGTGTGTGAAACTGCAGACGTTCGTACATCTGAATGGCTTTCAGGTTGTGACTTGCCACATGCAGACTGAGATACGACATCTGCGGGGATTGCAGCATGTATTGCTGCGCCCAGGCGAGTAATTGTCTGCCGATTCCCTTGCGCTGATGTTGTGGATACACAACGATATCCTCGATGTAACATTCCTGCGTCACAGGTTCGTGTTTCAGCAAATGAATTCCCGTTAACAGCAGAAGGCGTCTCCAAGCGCCGATGTGATTGCAAGCGTCCCATACCTGGGAACCCTTCACCTTTCCAGAGATCTGTTCATGAGAGCCTGGTTTCCACTTCAACGACATCGTGCCCACAATGACATCGTCTTCTCGTGCGACCATGCGCAGATTACCAGTATCTTGGGGAACATGATGCAGCATCTGCTCAAAGGCTGTAGCCAGATCTGACAAGGACATTGCAGTGGATCTCTGGAATTTATGTCCAAATCCATAAGCCATCAGTTCGCTGGCTATTTTGTAACGATCAGGCTGGAGGTGTTCAATCTGAACGAGATGTGTCATAAGGAAACCTCCTGTTCTGTTATAATCTGTGACAGTAATTCATAATGAAGCTTGTCGGGTGTGAACAACGATAAATACGATTTTTCCACCATGAGAAGCGGCCCCTGACAGACATACCCCACCTCTTCGGCGTTAGCATAAAAATGCTGAATATGAGCAGTCAGTTGTTCTTCATTTTCCACAAATAGATGACAGGACAGGTACGTACCCGCTGGCAGCATCAGATGATGCATTCCTTCCTGAGTGGGAGTGTACATGCCTACGATGCCGGACGAATCGTAGACATAATGGAGATCTGCTTCAAACAGATTGGTGATCTTGCCTTTGTGCTGTACAAGTGTCTGCGCATTCAGAGTGGCAGTAGCTTCCATCTCAAACCATAGCGATAGCGGTGTGGCTTCGCGCTGAATGATGTTATATGCTGCCTCCATCAGATCGGCAAGATGTGCTTTTTCCTCCAATAACTTCTCCATAAAATGCTTGGTCTCCTGAAGTTTCTTAATCTCGGCTTCGGTATCGGTCAGTGCCTGATGAAAGAGTCGTGTGATCTCTTCGGGAGTCAGACGTGTAAGACATTCTTTGATCACTTGAACGGACAGCCCCATCTTACGCAGCAATAAAATATGGGCAAGCCTGTACACTTCATCTATGCCATACATCCGGTACTGATTATCACCTGTGTAAGCCGGATGCAACACTCCCTTTTCCTCAAAATAACGAATTTGATGTACCGATACGTGCATCAGCTTGGCCAATTCGCTAATTGTAATTTCAGCATTCACTGTCATCTCCACCTTCGCTGTTCTTCCTGTACATAGCATAAACCTTAGGTCCGACCCAAGGTCAAGCCTCGTTTTCAATTCAAATCAGTTTTTTTCGCAGATGTACAAAAAAAGCAAGTCATATCGCTGACCTGCTTTGGATTTGATTTCTTGTATTTTCCTGCCTCAGATATGCTCAACATACATCTCATTCAAAATATGACCCACACGATATGTGTGCTCTGCCAATTCAGATTTCACATATGATTCAATATCACTCTTTTCGATACTGTACAAGACCTCCATTTCTTTAGAAAAAAGAAGGTGTCCTTCATTGATTTTCTGCTCCAACGAGATTATCTGTTTGGGTTTCAGATCACCACCGAGCACCTGCTGAAGTGCTTGCACATATGTTTCAAGAGAACGCGCTCCGACAATTTTTATACCCTGATTCTCTTCATTCACAATGATAATGGATGGGAAACCTCTAACTCCCAAACCAGCGACACGCTCAAAGTCTTCCTCTAATAAATCTTGTGCAGATTGCTGTGCAGCCGCCTCAACCACTTCTTTTCCATTCAAGCCCAGTTGATTGACGATATCCGTCAGCACATCATCTTCTCCAATATTTCGATTAAATACAAATACGGCTTCACGCACACGTCTTAAAAAGTCCTGCTCTTTACCAGGGTGTGTACTCTGAATGACCTTAAATACGCGAGATGGCGGATAAGAAGAAAGTATTGGATTATCATGCCATAAGGAACCGTCGATGGACATGCGTGAATGTTCACCCACTTCCTTCCAATGCGCTGCAACGTCCGAAGGTTTCTTAATCCCGTTAGCGCCATCCGAGAAACCATTCCAGTTAGCCAGTAGCCCACCCATTTTGATTTGCAGCGTAAAATAATGGCCGTATTCCTCAATAAACCGATGAAGCACAGGCTCAAGCGCCCAGCAGTGAGAGCAGATCGGATCTGTTGCGTAATAAAGAGTTATCCTTTTCTCAACGTGATTCAGATTGATTTCTTGCATCGCCTCTTCCTCATTCACACCACATACGCCTGTTTCCAGATCACACATCATAGATTCGTTACTCACGTTATCCCGCCTTTATATTGTCTTATGAATTGATTTTCTTGTGTTAGTTTGATTATAATGTCTACAATCTTCTGAACAAGTACGATTCTTTTTCTGACTTAGTATCAAAAAGTATACTATTGGAGGGTATTAAGTGAAATACGAGTTTAATTTTGATCAGTTATGTCCAGCGACTTATGCATTTCAGGTCATTGGAGGCAAGTGGAATCTTCCGATCCTGGCAATCCTCAGTGAAAATGACTGTATACGTTACAATAAATTAAAAAGAAGACTGCCTGGCATTACCGGAACGATGTTAACGAACTGTTTGAAGGATTTGATTCATTCCGGCATCGTGCATCGGGAGCAATATAACGAGGTGCCACCGAGAGTGGAGTATTCGCTCACAGAATCAGGCAAGGAATTGGTTCCTTTAATTGAATCCATGGTAATGTGGGGTCAGAAAAATATGACAGCAGGCGTGAAGCAACAAGATATATAACTCCTGGCCTAATGTAACCCCTTATCATAGATGTTCATTATCTAATCGCTCTGCACAATTTGTTCAACGGCAAAAAGACTATTTCACTGGACCATCATGTCCTTTGAAATAGTCTTTCCTTTATAAATACAAGACGGCCGCTTGTTTACGACGTGTACACATCTAACTATTCAGGTCGTCATCTTCCTCATTTCCTAAATACATAACCGTTTTTTCTCCCTCAACCAATCTAATGATCTGCTTTCGTAATTTTGAAGGAAATAAAGGTAGTTCGTTTATATTTTTAATTTCGAGCCATTCATATTCCACTTGATTTTCGTCAATTGGCAGAATAGAACTATCTTGGTCTATCAATCCTATGTACTCGCATAAAAAAACAAAATCTACACGATGAAGAGCTTCACCGTATACCCCTTCAATGACAAATTCCAGTGATAACGGTTCTACATCTATTCCGATTTCTTCCGCAACTTCACGCTTCACAGCATCCGTCAAGGTTTCACCTGCATTCTGGCTCCCACCAGGCAGGATGTAGATGACTTCATCATTATCATCCTGCTTCATTGCAAGCATTCTCCCGTCTTTAATGATCAATGCTTTTGCAGAATTTCTAATCTTTCTCTCCATTGCTAATCCCCCATATATATCTGTATCATGTTGCTGAAGGTTGATTCCATTTAACATCACGATCTCCATGAAGAATATCTTAACACATACATCTAAACAAATTCTGAACAATCAAATCAACTCACTCTTGGCGACCTCCATGAAAGCAGCCATGGACGGAGAGATCCATTTTTCCCGATGCCAGAGCATTTGCGCAGAAAAGGATACATCTGATAAATCCCACGGCAGAGCAACCACTTCCCCTTCGCTCAACTCTTTCTTCAAAGCCATTTCAGGTAATAAAGCGATCCCTAGGCCAGCCACAACACATTGTTTAATGGCTTCTACACTATGAAACTCCAGCTCTGTCAGAGCATCCACACCTTTCTTTGTTATGGATTGATCAAAATGAGTGCGATACGAACAGTTCTTTTCGGTCAGCAAAAAATGCTGTTTGTGGAAGTCATCAATGACCAACTCGGAACGCGATGCTAACATATGATCGGGAGAAACCACCATTTGAAAGGTCTCATCCTTTAAAAACTCTGATTGAAGGTCTTTGGAATTAATAGGCTCATCCAATACAAAAACGACATCGGCATGCCCTTCTCTCAGACTCGATTTAAGCTCTTGCCCAGACAAGGGGCGGAACAATAACCGCACACCAGGATAGTCTGCTCGAAAGCGTTTGAACAAGGCTGGAAGAAGATATGCACACAGCACTTCGTCTGCTCCGATCACAACCGTTCCCGCCAATTCTCCGTGCTGACTGGATATGCACTTTGCTTCCTCTACATCGTTTAAAATCTTAGTGGCGTAAGGCAGAAACTGTTGGCCAGCATCCGTTAACACGACCTTTTTGCCTAATCGATCCAGCAATTTTACACCAAGCTCTTCTTCCAGCGATTTGATTTGCATGGTTATGGTAGAGGGTACATAGCTCAATAATTCAGCAGTTTGACTAAAGCTGCAGGTCGATGCAAGTGTCCAAAAGGTTTTTAGCTGGCGTATTTCCATGAGTCACGTACCTCCCAAGTTCAAAAAAAATGAATGATATGTTCGATAACGTTTCGTTGAATTGATAATAGACGTATTGTAGAGTGAAATCAAGTTATTACTATTTTATAAGGAGAATCAATCTATGAACGATTATGAAACATATAACCTTGGAGATACATTACTTCGATCGGGACAACAGCTCCCTCAAGCCTTTATCGCTTACAAGACCTATGGAAACTTAAACGCGGCAAAGGACAATGTTATTGTTGTCCCAACATGGTTTGCTGGAATTCACACAGATAATGAATGGTTAATTGGAACGGACAAGGCACTGGACCCCAGTCGTTATTTTATCGTTGTGCCCAATATGTTGGGTAACGGGTTATCGTCTTCTCCTAGTAATACCCCTGCCCCATATGATAAGAACAACTTCCCTCTCATCTCCATGTATGACAATGTACGTGCCCAACATCAACTCATCACTCAAAAATTCGGTATCTCCAAAATCAAACTTGTTGTGGGCTGGTCTCTGGGAGCCATGCAGGTTTATCAATGGGGAACCAGTTATCCTGAGATGGTCGAGCGTATTGCCCCCTTTGGCGGAACGGCAAAGAGCAGACCCCATACACAGTTGGTATTCGAAGCAATGATCGCGGCGTTACAGGCAGATTCGAATTATAAAAATGGTAGATATGAACGCCCTCCGGTTGCTGGTCTCGCAGCGATGGGAAGAGCTTATGCTCCATGGGGGTTTTCGCAGGCGTACTATTTGGAGAAATTGTATCAATCTGAGGGTTACGACTCCTTGCAATCTTATGTAGAAGATTACTGGGATCAGGTATTTCTTCCCTTCGATGCTAACGACTTGATTACCATGCTGCGTACAGGAATCTATGGAGACATTAGCGATAATCCCGTAGATGACGGCAACTTCGAACAGGCGTTAAGCAAGATCACCTCTCCTGCACTCGTTATGCCAGGATCAAGTGACTTGTTCTTCACGCCAGAAGACAGTGCGTATGATGCTCAGCATATGCCAAACGCGGTGTATCAACCTATACAGTCCAAGTGGGGACACTGCTTTGGAATCGGAGCAAACGAAGAGGATTCACTCGTTATCGATCGTCATCTAAAGCAATTTTTGGAGACATGAGTAAAAAAAGAAGGAGTACAAAGTAAAAAAAGTGCACAAAGCTCATTATTCTTTTCTCCGCTACAACTCAAAAGTAAAAAAAGATACCAGTTCTCGTCAATAACCTTTATATCCCGTTCCCCCTTTCTCGTTTAGAATATTTTCAAGAAAGCGTTATTGAAATATGACTGATAAGGGGGAAAAGAAATGAACAAGAAAACGAAAGCCTTAGTCTTGTCTGTGTGCATGTCAACCTTATTACTCGCAGCCTGTAGCAATGGAAACGGTGCTGATAAAGGTTCAACGACGGACACGGATTCCAACGAGGCTGGAACGACAACCATTCATACCGTAACATCAGAATACTCCTCTGCAAAATATCCAAAGGGCGACGATATCACCAACAATGTTTGGATTAAGCGATACAAAGAGAAGTTTAATATTGATGTCAAAACAGACTGGGTTAGCGATGAGTACGATACAAAACTCAATTTGGCTATCGCATCGAACGATCTTCCTGACGTATTCAGAGTTAATCCATCACAACTGAGACAGTTAGTCGAAGCAGATATGGTCATGGACCTTACCGAGGTATTTGATCAACACGCTTCAGATCGTCTCAAAGGTTACATGGAAGCAGATGCGGACAGTTACGAGTCTGGAAAGAAAGACGGTAAGCTATACGGGATACCACAGATGCACTGGGGATTAATTGAACAACCAGACTTCATCTGGATCCGGAACGACTGGAAAGAAGAATTGGGAGTCCCAGATCCAAAATCTGTGGAAGACATCAAAAATATTGCACTAAAATTCATGGAAAAGCACAGTGGTTATGGTATAGCGGTAGACCAATCGTTGGATTACCTCAACCTGCTTGCCATTGCATGGAATGCGCATCCGGATATGTGGATGGAGGATAGCACTGGAAAACTCGTGTACGGCTCCGTGCAGCCTGAGATGAAAAATGCGCTGGCTGAGTGGTCAGAATGGTACAAGCGAGGCATCATTGATCCGGAATTTGCAATCAAAGACTTTAATGCGATGAACGCGGATATCGTAGCCGGCAAAGTGGGAATGCAGCCTTATTACCAATGGTGGGGTTATAATCCGGGTGTCGATACGGTATCCAATCTGGGTAAGGACGCCATCTTCTACCCTTATATCATCCCTACCGTTGATGGGAAAGAAGCCAAACAATCCATCTTTTTCGCTAACAACAATTATATCGTCATGAAAAAGGGATTTAAAAGTCCTGAAGAAGTGATCAAAATTTTGAACGACTATGCTTATATTGTGGATGAAGGCAATGGCAAGGAATCCACAGAAACGTTATCCGCCTTGCTGGACAACGATATTGCCCATGTTGTTGGAGCGTTCCGTGTACTTAATCCGAATTCCGATTACGAGCAATTTGAGGCGGTCTCCGCTGCCCTTCAATCCAAGGATACCAGTGGACTCACGACTTCGGGTATGTGGCAAAAATATAACAACAGTGTGGAATTCATAGAGAATGCAACCCCAGGAGCAGTTGGTGATTATTTGCAACAAGGGGCTCCAAAGAACGCGTATGGTCTTGCCAAGAAAGTACTGGACAGCGAGAACTATACAAAGACGGCCTTATGGGGTGTTACGCCAGAAATACTTTCAAGCTACGGCACAACCTTGGATGATATCCTGACCGAAGGTTTCACCAAGATCATTATGGGTAGCGAAAGTATCGATTATTTCGATGTTATTGTCCAAAATTGGCGTGCAGCTGGGGGCGATGACGCAACTCAGGCAGTTAATGAAGCCTACGGGAAGAAATAATCTCGTTTGTCACAAAGAGGGGATGAGGGTGATCTCTCCCCTTTATTTGATAGCGATTACATTTGGCGTACAAGGAACGGAGGAATATGTATGTTGAGAAAATGGAAGCAGCAGAGTCCTTACCATCTCATGTTGATCCCAAGCCTGGTCTTGGTCTTCATCTTTTGTTACATCCCTTTCTACGGACTTATTATTGCGTTTCAGAAGTACAATCCGGGTCTCGGCTTCAACTCGCCATGGGTAGGGTGGGATAATTTTACCCACATATTTAATCAGCCGAACTTCGTAAGAACGATCTGGAATACATTGTACATGTCTGTCTTTAAGATTATCGGTGGTATAATCGTACCCGTAATTTTCGCATTATTGCTTAACGAGGTACTACACAGTGGAATTAAACGTACATTTCAAACCCTTGTCTACATTCCGAACTTCCTCTCTTGGGTCATTATGGCTGGCATCATGCTGGATATCCTTAGCTCCGACGGTATTATCAATACATTTCTAAGTGTATTTGGGATTGCACCGATCTCCTTCCTTGGCACACCCTCTATTTTTCCTTGGACGATGATTGTGAGTGACATATGGAAAGGCTTCGGATTTGGCACGGTTGTTTATTTGGCAGCTCTGACCAGTATTGATCCGGGACTTTATGAGGCCGCAGTGATCGACGGAGCGAAACGGTGGAAGCAGACCGTCTACATCACGTTGCCTCTCCTCATGCCAACCATTGTTTTAATGACCGTACTTTCACTTGGGAACGTACTCAATGCTGGCTTTGACCAAATCTATAATCTCTACTCCCCTGTTGTTTATCAGACCGGTGATATTATTGATACCTATGTCTACCGTTTAGGAATTCAACAAGCACAGTATTCAATTGGTACCGCTGTCGGGTTATTCAAATCGATCATTTCCAGTGTTCTCGTTGCTGTATCGTACATCCTGGCTTACAGAGTGGCTGGCTATCGTATCTTCTAAGAAGGAGGAACTTACATTATGATCTATGATAAAAGTATGAGCAGACGTGTATTTCTTATCATAAACTACACCATATTGCTTCTAATCTCTCTCCTATGTATCCTGCCGTTTATCAACCTGCTGGCTGTTTCATTCAGCAGCAGCGCGGCTGTATCTGCGGGGAGTGTTACGTTCTGGCCTGTGGAATTTACGACAAAAGCCTATGAATTTGCATTAACTGGAGGATCATTTTTCTCCTCTCTCTGGGTAGCCATTCAACGAACCGTTATCGGAACGTTGGTGAATCTGGTTCTGATCGTACTCACGGCTTATCCCCTCTCCAAATCAAAACAAAAATTGATGGGGCGTAATATCTATATGGGATTTTTCATCGTAACCATGTTATTCAGTGGAGGTCTAATTCCAACCTATCTGGTAGTCGTCAAAATGGGACTGATCGATTCCATATGGTCTCTGATCCTGCCTGGGGCCCTCCCCGTATTCAGTATGATTATCCTCATGAATTTCATTCGGGGGCTGCCCGAGGAGATTGAAGAATCAGCCATTATCGATGGTGCTGGGCCTGTACAGGTATTGCTTCGTATTCTACTCCCACTTCTCAAGCCCGCTCTGGCTACGGTTGGTTTGTTCAGTATCGTTGCTCACTGGAATTCGTGGTTCGATGGCATTATCTATATGAACAATCCAGACAATTATCCATTACAAAGTTACCTCCAGACCCTTCTGCAAAGTTTTGAGCAAATCATGCTGAAATCTGGGTCAGATTATACGCAGCTGTTGTCCATGATGAACGCCAGGACGGGGCGCGCCGCTCAGATGTTCCTGGGTGCCATTCCGATTTTGCTTGTGTATCCATTCTTACAGAAATATTTCACCAAAGGTTTGGTGTTAGGTAGCGTCAAAGGGTGAACAAAAGGGCTTGCAGTTCATACTGCGAGCCCTTTGTTTATATCTAAACTTATTTTTATGATCGCTGTACTGCATTATGAGATGCATAAATGAAAGCATGAATGACTATTTGGCTTCTAGGATGGCAGGCAGCAGAATGGAGAAAATGGTACCTTCACCCATTTTACTCTCCACCTGTATTCCATAGGGTTTCCCAAAATGAAGTTGAATTCGCCGCTGCACATTATGCAATCCAATCCCATTCGTTCCCGTACGTGCACCGGACTTCTCTTCCAATAGATTCTGCATCGTTTGATGATCCATCCCCACGCCATTATCACAGATTTCGATCACAACTTCATCCAGCTGTGATTGAATCCGAATAGTGATGATTCCGTCTTCTTCCAGTTCGGCCAGACCATGAAAAATCGCATTCTCCACAATCGGCTGCAGGATCATTTTGGGCATGCGATAATTCAGCAGTCTATCCTCAACCTCATATCTCATCTGAATACAACCATAGTACCTGACATTCTGAATCGTTACGTAATTCGCTATATTATCGAGTTCTTCACAAATGGTTACGAGAGTTCCATCAGATTTTGTTGCATAGCGGAGCATCGAGATTAGTGCATCGGTCATTTCCACGATTTTATCAGCCTGCTGCATCGAGGCAATCCATTTCACCGACCCAAGGGTGTTATACAGAAAATGAGGCTTGATCTGGTCATGGAGCGCACGCATCTCGGCCTTGGCTTTATCTATCTCTTCCTGCTGCATCCGTTCGACCAACCGTTTCAATTCGTGTGACATTCTGTTGAACCGAATGGATAAATGGCCAATCTCATCTCTGGAGCCAATAGGTACAACTTGTTCGAACTGACCTTTCTCCACTAGAGCAATATTCCGCAGCAATTTTTTAATGGGAGTTGTGATCACGTGAGATAAAAAGATGGATATGACGGCAGCAAAAAGAACAATAACGATGGCAAGCGTCACCAGATTACGGCCCAATATTTTGCCATCAGCAGTCAGTTCATCCAAAGGCATATATAAGTAAGTTGTCCATTTTTGCTGACTAAGGGGACTGGTCACCACGACATTTAGTGATTCAGGCGGACGAACGTTGTCACGGAACAGTGTCCCGATTAATCGTTCGTTCACGTTATATACGATCTTGTCATCCTCATCAACAATCATGAATCTGGAGCGCAGCCCTTCCTGCAAGTTGCGGTTGACGATTTCAATGAATTTGATATCAATGCTGACAACGATCACGCCAAGCAGTTTTCCACTAGTCACATCATGAATTTTGCGTGCGTGTGACACTGCCAGTATTTTATTCTCCAATTGCTCGTCGATTCGTGTTGTGAGGGTAATGGTTCGATCCTTATCATGCATGAACTTTTTAAACCACAATTCGTTTGCTACTTTGAAGTTTGGATCAATGGGTTGATGTGGACTGACAAAAAGGTCTTGCCCCCCGTTCATATTGTAGAGGTAGATGGAGAATACGCGATCTTTCATCATGATATAATTCATCAGAATATTGTATGCGGCAATCTCATGATGTTCATCACCCTCTCGCAGGAAATCCTGTATAGGGAAACTCCCTTCATGAGTCGCAGACAGATTGTCACTAAGGCCATTGCTGGCTAGCAGCGAAATTTTCTCAATCTCCTTGAGGAACTCGTCAATGCGGATATTCGTTTGTTTGGCCAGATCGTTTAGCAACGTTGTATAGTTCTGTGCCAATAACCGCTCTGAGGAGTAATACGAATTGATGGTCATCACCAATACCGGAAGGATAATGACCGTCATACAGATCACCATAATTTTGTACTTGATTCGGAAGGGCCGAACATGCTTCATATGCTGCACCTCTATTCACCGATTACATTCATCCCTGCTGTAATTCTCGATATTCCTCCGGAGTGACCCCTACCGATTTTTTGAAAATTTTACTGAAGTACGTGTAATTATGGTAGCCCACCTTTTCTGCGATTTCATACACTCTCATTCCTCTGCTCAATAGATACGCCTTCGCATGTTCAATTCGAACTCGGGTCAAGTACGTGATAAAGTTCTCTCCTCGTTCCTGTTTGAACACACGGCTGAGATACGACGGATTCACACTGATTTGGCTAGCGATACTTTGCAGTGAGATATCTTCCGCATAATACTTGTCGATCAATTCAGTGGCGAGATCGGTGTACGTGCTTTCCTGTTTGATTTGGGAATCGGTTTGGAAGTAATATGCAATATGAGCAAGCATATCTTGGTGGATATCCTCCCAATACTCCCCCTTTAGAACGATTTCATAGGGTGATTTTTCTGTTAAAGAAGGAGCACCTCTTTCCGTAGCGCGGGATAAATGGGAATGTATCGTTTCCATTACCATGATATATTGCTTGCGAATGCTATTCTCATCCGCTCGTAGCTGTTCCAGGTTGGATCGGATTCCTTCAAGGAACTCTTCCGCCATTTTGTTGTCTTTGCTTACCCATAACTTCAACAAATCTCGTTCTTGTTGCGGGCTTAAAGCCCCCTTAACTTCATGTCGATCTGGGGATTGAACCATATCATCGTAATGCAACACCTGGTTGCTTCCTGTGAAGAAACTCTGTTGGAGAGCCGTTTCTGCCTCTTGGCAGGCCTTCCTGATGTGAAGAAAACCGGAAGTCATTCTACTCACCCCAGCCGTGAGCGATAGATTCATAAAATCCTTGATTGAAGACAGCAATTTATTACATAGTTTATTCAAGTCGGCATGTACAGATTGGCTCTCAGGAAGTACATTGACGATCACCCAATATTCAGAGGAACTTTCAACAAAAATCTCTTTCTCCCACTTCGAAGGAATAATCTCTTCCATAATATTAAGAATCGAAAATCGGAGCAGCTTTTCCCCTTTCTCTACATATTTCCGCTTTGCATCCTCGTAATAATTCACGATGAACTTCATGACAACCAACTGGTCCGAACGTATACGAAAATGTAGTTCTTCCGCTTTGGTGATGATATCCTCCTCACTAATGAATCCGCTTACAATATCTTGGAAGAAACTATCCTTTAGATATCTTAGGCTCTTGGAATAGTCCTGTGTTATAGAGGGTGTGTTGGTTGGGTGAACATGTTCACTTTGCAGTTTCTGTCCAACCGTGCTCAGGAGGTCAATAAGGGAGGATTCGGTGATCTCACTTTTAATCAAGTAATCTGAAGCGCCAAGTTTTAGCGCCTCTTTCACATAATGAAATTCGTCAAAATTACTCAGGATGACATACTTACAGGTTTTCAGTACGCAGGAGGCCTCTTGTATAAGCTGTAGCCCATCCATAATCGGCATCTTGATATCTGTAATAATTAGATCAGGCATCACTTCAAGCGCAAGGCTTAATGCCTCTTTTCCATTTCCCGCCTCACCAACAACATAGAAATTGTACTCTTCCCAATTCAGCATGGAACGAATTCCAACCCGCATGAGCAATTCATCATCTACGATCATCAGTTTATACATGCGTATCCCCCAACATGAACCATTTTTAGATATTTTACCATTAAACGGACTCTTGCAAAGATGTCTAGCGAACCTTATTGAATTGCGGGTATCATAAATAACACTTTTACAGAACATACGTTCCTGTTATAATCAGGTTATCGTATTTGGTGTAACATAACATGCCCACCTGGAAAGGATACATATCATGAATTTATACAAGTTTGAATTAACGGTGAACGGATATCTATTACGTGTTCATTTCAGTGCATCTGAAGAAAGTGGATTGAAATGGTGCAAACGAGTTGCTTCTGAATTCCAGAATAACGTTGCCAATCTGGAGATCAAGGTTGATATACATAAAAAGCAGAAACAACAGCATGCACGGGATTATCACGGAAAGCCATATTTGTATGATAGGACACTAAGGAAAAAGCCGCTTACCAAGAAAATTAAAACGGCTGAATCATCTGCTATTATGTAAAGGTTACTAAAAGACGCTAAGATTCTCATCATATAGGCTAATTGGTTGGAGAGCATTTTAATTCGGGTGTTCCCCACTATGCCGAACAGTTTAGCGCCTCTGTATACTCTTGTCCTTCCTGTCCTTCCTTTAAGACAAAAGATAAAAGCCTGCTCCTATATGGAACAAGCTTTTGTCCGTGTCAGTTGTACTATATGCCAAGGAAGATTTTTGTTCACCCTTAGTATCTCTCTGATTCCTTAAATATCATATAACGATGGACACCTCTGACAGCATGCATTGCTTCTTGTATTAGCTGAATCGCAGTTTCGCGTTGTCCCGCTTTTAGTTCAATCGCTGCAAGAAGCGAAGATCTCATCCAGACCTTGTTAATGGATTTCAAGTGTTCCCTCGCCTGCTCACTTCTTCCTTCTTCCATAAGTAAATACGTTTCATAATATGTACGATAATCCGATCTACGCATATTCTGCACCGCAGTACGAACAGCTACCAAGTCGTTGTGATAGGAGCCGTAAGCTGCATTATATACTGCTTGTGTCCTTTTATTGGTGTCCTCATTTCTGATGCGCTCTATTGTGTGTTCCAATTCATCATCAAGTCTGTTTGCAAGAGCGTAATAGATATAAAGCTTTGGGGTATTCTCCTGTCTGCGTAGAAATGCCTCGACGCGGTCCATCCGTGTTTCCCAACCCAGAGGATAAAAAATACGAATGGTAAACATGATCAGAGTAGCGGTGAGAACAACTCCAAGTATCCAAAACAGAGATTGGTCATTCATCTTCATGTACACAACAAATAAAAATACGGCCAAATAAAAAACAATATCCCACTTATATTTTCCCATCTTCCATCTCCTTTATAGACATAAAAAACTATTATATCAAAACAAACCCCAAGGAGTATATGCACCGCATCCTTTGGGGTTTAGTTAAATTTATAAAATTGATTTATTGAAGTTTTCTTCATTAACGACAATCGACCGTATTGTCTACTCAATAGACTAGATTCTTACGCCCCGACGTCTCCAATCATTTGTCGTTCAATTTGTTTCATTTCATAAAAATAGCCTTTTTGCTCCATCAGCTCGGAGAAAGAACCCGATTCTACAATCTTGCCTTGGTCCATGACCACAATCCGATCCATCTCTTCCAATCCCGTCAGCCGATGGCAGATCAGAAGAAATGTATCTTCGGATGCTTGTGCAAGAAGATGCTGGAGCACATGTTTCTCTGTGACGTAATCCAACGAAGAAGTTGGTTCGTCCAGAAGCCATAACCGTCCTTTGCGCAGCATGGCCCGTGCTAGAGCCAGCCGCTGCTTCTCACCATCCGACAGGTTCTCCCCTTTTTCATATACCATGTCGGTCAATAACTTATTCGGCAGTTGGACTTTATCCAGCACAGCCGACAGTTGTTCATCTGAATGTTCTTCTCCATTCAGCAACAGGTTGTCCCGGATGGTTCCCCGGAAGAAATGGCTTTGCTGCAACACAACATTTGCCCTTTGCCAAATACTCTCCTCATTCAGTTCCTGCACCGGAACATCGTTTAACCGTATATCGCCAGACGTTGGTACACGCAGCTTGAGTAACAAATCAATAATCGTTGACTTACCTGACCCGCTCGACCCTACAATCGCTGTTTTGGAGCCTGCTGCAAGTTGCAGGGAGAGCTCCCTCAGCGCCGGTCTCCATTCCCCTTCATATTGAAAGCTAACACCGGATAGTTCAATCGAAACCGCCTGATCGGCTGACACGTCACCGCTTGGCTGAACAGGTTGCACATCAGAGGTCTGCACCGTTTCCGCCAGTCGCTGAGCAGCGTGTTCACTATCCTGCTTATATAGAGGTAATATAGCCATTGCGGCAGCTTCTTCGAATACGGTCTGCGTGGCCAGGATCAGCATGGCGAGGAATACACCGGCAAACGCTCCATTCACAATTAAGAAGGCACTGAGTGCTAGCACACCCCATGTAACGAGATACGTCACAAAAACGTGCATGGATTGCCCACGCAGCAGGTGCGAAGCGGCTTGTTTCTGTTCTGTTGCCAATGCAGCGGAAGCCTGCTGAAGCTGCTGCTCACGCTGTTCCAATTGG
This sequence comes from Paenibacillus sp. FSL L8-0435, assembly GCF_037965655.1. Taxonomy (NCBI): domain Bacteria; kingdom Bacillati; phylum Bacillota; class Bacilli; order Caryophanales; family Paenibacillaceae; genus Paenibacillus; species Paenibacillus sp. FSL L8-0435. The sequence continues at coordinate 3,427,430 of NZ_CP150185.1, read as the reverse complement.
CCGTATACTTTCAGATCCCTGAAACCATACAACACTTCGGTTACTTCCGTGGACAGCAAAGCCCTTTGCTGGCGGACACGTCCGTGTATTTTTCGCTGACCTAACAAGACAATACCTGGTACAACAAATGCCGTAATCAACATACCTAGTACTAACAAACACGCAATCCAGATCGAAAAGGCCGAAGTGAACAGCATGGTAGCCAAAAACACCATAACGACCATGATGGGTGGATACGCGACCCGCAAAAAGTAATTTTGCAAACTTTCCACATCACCCACGATCCGCGCAAGCAGATCCCCGCTTCGGTTTTTGTTCAATATACCTGGCGTTACCGGGATCAGTTTGGCAAAAAAGGACGTCCGCAAACGGCTCAGCATGGAGAATGTCGCCCTGTGCGAATACAAGCGTTCCCCGTAGCGACTTGCCGCTCGAAGGAAACCAAGTAGTTTGACCATGGAGGTGAGTACAATTAAGGTGTACAGCGGTGGCGCAAATACTGTTTGAGATATCATATAACCACTTGCGGAAAAGAGAGCTACCCCTGCTATGCCGGCGATAAATCCGCCCAATATCGAAAGCAAGATATCCTTGCGCTCCTGAATCATCGCTTTTGACAGAATCGTCAGCTCATTCATGCTAACCCTCCTTTCCGTTGTACATCCACCATCTCCGCATATTGAGGCAGGCGCGCCAGAAGCGCTTCATGATGTCCTGAATCCACCAACACCCCATTGTCCATAAACAAAATGTTGTCTGCATGTTGAATCGTATATAAACGGTGTGCCACCGTAATCATCGTTGCCGTTTTGGCTAATGCCGCAATGGATTGTTGCATTACCCGCTCGGTGTGCAAATCCAATCCTACGGTGGGTTCATCGAACAAAATGACAGCTGGTCGCTTCAGAAAAGCACGTGCCAAAGCAAGTCTTTGCTTTTCCCCGCCAGACAGCCCCCGGCCACCTTCACCAACAAACGTATCCAAGCCCTGCTCCAATTGTGCGACAACACCAGCAAGCCCTGCTTCCTCTGCCGCCTGCTCTATTTCAGCTCTGGAGACGTTCCGACCTGCGCCAATCGCGATATTTTCGGAAAATGTACCTGCAAAAATATACGGATGCTGTGTAATATAGCTAACACGTTCAAACCATGCAGCCTCATCATGTTGTGAAATCTCGCTTCCGTTAACCAGAACCGCTCCCGAATCTGGTTTCAGTAAACCGGCAATGAGATGAAGCAGCGTGGTTTTACCGGAGCCACTTTTGCCTACAATAGCGATCTGTTCTCCCGGTCCAATCAAGATCTGTCCTGTCTCAAGTCCAAAGGAATCAGGTGTGTACTGGAATCGGACATCGTTCAGTTCAATGGTTGGTGGCATTGTTATGAACTCGGCGCGAGGGGCGTGTACCCCAGTCTGCTGCACGATCTGACCATTAGTATCACTGGTATGTGTGGCCTTCTCAACATTCTCAGGCTTCGTTTGTGTGCTCTTGACACTAGTTTCCTCAAGCATTTGTTCCACCTTACGAATGGCCCCCATACTGGTTCGACCGCTGTGAAAAGCCGTTCCCGTATTCTTCAACAGACTGTAAAACTCGGGCACGAGTAACAACACAAGAAAGGCTGTGTGGAAGCTCATCGATTTGAACACAAGTAACTGAATAGCCAATTCAAGCGCAACAATACCAATGCTTAACATCACGATCGATTCCAGTATAAACGTATTTGTAAATGCAATCTTCAAAATGCCCATGGTGGCATCACGATACCCCAGACTGCTGCGTTCAATCTCCTGCTGCTGACGTTTAGCCCGTCCGAATATTTTCAACGTAACCAGCCCTTGAAGCGAATCCAGAAACGTACCGGAAAACTCGGCAAGTTGCGCATATTTTTCTTCTGATTTGTTCTTTGTCTGGAGCCCAACCAAAATCATGAACAGCGGGATAAACGGTGCCGTGAATAGCATAATCCAGCCTGTGTTGGCGTGCTGCGTAAACGTAACAACCAGAATCAGAATCGGGATCATCGCGGCTTCCATCATTCGAGGCATATATTGACTGAAATAACTGTCAGCCTCATCCACAGCATCCAAAGCAACACTGACCTTTCCTCCCGTCTGTCCACTCAGGGTTGAAGGCATGGAAGCGCGGGTCAGGTTCTGCAACACAGATGCTCGCATATTCGTCTTGGCGCGTGCTGCCATATGCAAGCCCACTTTCCCATTACCATACGACAACAGTGAGCGTACAGCCATGACAGCCAGCAATAGGCCAAGCAACAGCATCACGGATGAAAAGGAAGCTTTCTCTACAAAGATTCGCTGGACTGCTTCAGCTACCAAGGTGGCCTGGCTTACAATAGCTACACCAAGGGCCAGCGAAATGATCGCAAGGAGAAGTCTGTTTTTTCGTTGTAAAGACATTTGCTGCGAGATCAGATTGGATTTGCCTCTCCTTTTCATTGAACGCTCCTCCTTTATTTTTTCCCTTTCACATAATCCGCATCAAACAGGAACAGTTTGAAGACCAGGATTAGAGAAGGAATTAACAGGCACAGACCACCGATAAACACAACGACGAGTGCAAAGCCCATTGCAGGTGGTGTGGCGCTGCTCTGAATGGTGATGAATGGATCAAGAATGTAAGGATATTGCCCAATCCCGTAAGCAAAAAAGGCTGTGAGAAATTGCAGCATGATGCATATAAAAGCTAAACCGTAACGGCGTCCGTTATATAACAGCCACATGGCAATCATGAAAAACGCAACGGAAAGCGCCAGTAGCCACCATAGATCCATCATATTTTGAAAATGACGCTCATTGTGTTGACCCAAATATATAAATGCAGTCAGCGCGAGAATAATGGTCGGTGTGCTCCAGAACAAAGCATAGTTACGCATTAGCTTCAATGCCGAATGATCCTCTGCCCGAGAAGCATAAAATGTTAGAAATGACCCGCTAATGAACAATACGGATACGATTGCCAGTCCAACGATGCTCCATGATAACGGATTGGTAAATAACGCCCAGTAATCCAGGGAAACGGTATCTCCCTGCTTCAAAATAAAGCCACCTTCAGACAGGGTCAGTGCCACTGACAATGACGCTGGAATAAGTAGACCCGTAGCTCCATATAAGAACAAATACACGATACTTTTTTTAGAACCATAATTTTCGAAAGCATAGAATGAACCACGAATGGCAAGTAAAATGACGGCAATACTTCCCGGAACAAGCAGCGCGGAGCCATAATAGTAAGCAGTATCCGGAAAGAATCCAACGATGCCAATATAGAAAAAGACAAAAAATACATTGGTGATCTCCCAGACCGGTGATAGATAACGGGAGATCAGACGATTAATCAGGTGATCCTGCTTCGTCAGGCGTGCATAAAAGGCGAAGAAACCTGCTCCAAAATCAATGGAAGCTACAATAAGATAGCCGTACAAGAACAGCCAGAGTACCGAAATACCAATTAATTCATAACTCATTATGCCTGACCCCCTTTCTCGGCTGATTGATCATGCTTCTCCTTCAACCATTTCTCCATCTCGAGTTCAGCAGGATTATTATTGAACAACCGTCTCAGTACAACGACACACATAACGCCTAGCAGGATGTAGAGAAGCAAGAAGACGAAAAATAAAATTCTCACACTCGGTGAAGAAGTAGCGGCCTCTTCCACTCGCATATAACCTCGGATGATCCATGGCTGCCGCCCAATCTCTGCATAGAACCAACCCATCTCAACGGCCAGAAAAGCGAGCGGTGCACTGAGTGCAACCATACGAAGCATCCACTTGTTAAACTGATTACGTTTCTTCCAGAATACAAACAGGAAGTACAGACTTGAGATCGCAAGCAGAGCAAATCCGATTCCAGCCATTAGATCAAACAAATAATGCACAAGTAAAGGTGGATGCTCATCTGGTGGAAATTCGTTCAGCCCGGTTACCTCGGCATCAAAGTCTCCAAAGGCAAGGAAACTGAGCACCTTCGGCAAATGTAGTGCGCCTATAATTTCATGTTCAGCATTCAGCCATCCCAATAAAATCAAATCCGCTCCGCTTTCCGTCTCGAAATGCCACTCGGCAGCTGCGAGCTTCTCCGGCTGATGCTCAGCCAAAAACTTGGCAGATACATCTCCAGCTAAGGAATTTAATAAACTGAATACCAGTACAACGGCCATCATGAGATTCAAGCCTTTTTTGTGGTAGGCGGACACTCCCTTTCTCAGCATCGCAAAGGCTGCTATTCCTGCTAACAGGGCAGCTCCTGTCAGATAAGCCGAGCTTAATACATGGAACACTTTGGAGAACGTCGCCGTATTCAGCATCGCTTGCACGGGGTTCACTGCCATGAATTGGCCTGCTTCCATCACAAAGCCTTCAGGCTGGTTCATGAATCCGTTCACTGTAGTAATAAAAACAGCAGACATACCTGCCCCGGCGACAATTGGAATGGTCAGCAACCAGTGGATATACGGATTTTTGAACCGATCCCACGTGTACAGGTAAATGCCCAGGAAGATGGCTTCAAAAAAGAACGCGAATACTTCCATAAATAGTGGCAGTGCAATGACATTCCCGGCCAGTTTCATAAAATTCGGCCATACCAGAGCCAATTGCAGCGATATCGCTGTGCCTGTCACGACACCAACCGCGACAGAAATGACAAACCCTCGTGACCACCTCTTCGCCATAAGTATGTAATGGTGATCCTTCTTCCGAATGCCGATGAACTCTGCAATAGCGATCATCAGAGGCACACCGACACCAAGTGTTGCAAAAATAACGTGGAACCCGAGCGTCAAACCAGTCACCAGCCTGCTCCATAACACCGTATCAATAGCCATTCGTTATACTGCCTCCCTTCAAACTCTGTTCAATTTTGAAACAATCAATATCAGCTTCGGCCAAGCTCAATGCATAGTTGCGAAATATTTCACAAAGGTAGGTACGACGATATCTTGCCACACCTTTAATGCGTTTACTCCTGTTGGCTCCCGATTATAACAAGCGCTGGATGCCTATGAAAATCTGATATTGATGCACTTCAAGTACTGACCAAGCCTATTAATCAAAATTATTATATCTTTATTTTTACCTAATTCAATCAAAGACACGTCTTCTACCTTAAACGTTCAAGAAAGGATCAACTCTTTCTGACAACTTGGTGAAAAACAAAAAATACACCCAATGGAGCTATTGATTCATTGGGTGTAAACGTGCTATTGCACGGCAGATTCGCTATTTACTTGCTTACTTGCTCCGGACTCACCGGACCTGCCTCGCGACGTACGCTCATGATGATCAATGATGCAGCTAATACCGTAAGGATGATGCCAAGCATGTGAAATCCTGTCACATTAAATGTATCTCCCATAACAATTCCAATGAATAACGACGATAAGATGGTCCCCAGGTAGCGTGATGTATTAAAAATACCCGATGCGACTCCAATCATTTCTTTGGGTGTGCTTTTGAACAGTGCTGCTTGCATGCCAACCGCGTTTAGGCCGTTACTTATTCCAAATAAAGCTAAGGCAACAATGATTATGAAGATTGGAGAAGTTTCATTCATAACAACGATCAATATAGAGCCCAATGTCATTAAAGAAGCGGATAAGATCAGCGCTGGCCGTGATCCTGATCTGTCAATCCAGCGCCCTGCAATCGGAGCAATAATGACTGAACATAACCCCAAAGCTAGCATACTCATTCCTGTATGAACTTCATTGAGATGTCGTATCTGCTTCAAATACGTAGGAACTCCAAAAAATAGTGCGTAAAACAGGATATTTACCAGCATGTATTGCACATTCACCCAAGTCATCTCGGGATATGTGGCAAAGGTTCGCAGAGGGATGAAAGGCGTGTCTGCTTTTAATTCATGTCGAATGAACATAACGAGTGCGATTAACCCGATCGCTCCTGTCAGCAGATGCCATGTTGAAATATCTCCTGTGGAATTTACTGAAAGTAAACCGATGAGCAGAGTTACCAAGGCTACCGTAAACATCAGGATGCCTGGTGCGTCAATTAACGCAAGCCATTTCCGAATGGACATGTGACCAGAGATAGACGGGGATTGCTCGTCCTTCGGGATTGTTTTCCAGGCGAACCAAAAACTTGCCAAGACAAACGGAATATTAACGATGAATATGCTATGCCAATCCCACCAATGAATCAATACTCCACCAATAAAGGGCCCGATCGCAGCCGCTCCAGAAAGGAATATAGCCAAGGTGGACAAGGCGGAGGCTTGCTTGTCAGTCACGTTAATTCTGACAATCGCCATTCCGACGGCCACCATCATGCTTGTGCCAATCGATTGAATGATTCGGAATACGATGAGCCACGAAAAACTGGGAGACCACGGAGCTAGCATGGATGATACAAAAACAATAATAAGACCCATGAGGAATATCTTCCTGCGGCCAAACAAATCACTACATTTGCCCATGACGGGTTGAGCGACAGCACTGGCAATGTAAAATGATAAAATAATCCACGAAACGGCTGTAAAATTAAGTTGATACACTTGTTGTAGCCTTGAAATAGCCACCGAAATCATGGAGGAATTCAACGGATTCAACATAATTCCGAGTCCAACAGCTAACATCAATCCTTTATTTCGAACGTTCATTGGTGCACCTCTCCTTCTTCTGCTGTCATCTTACTTGAAAACATTCATTTATTCCAACGCATTATATGTTATGATTTGATGAACTAGAAGGAATGAAGGAATGGTGCAAATGGAACTTCTTCAACTAAAATATTTCCTGACGGTGGCCCGATGCGAACATGTTACGGAAGCTGCAGGAAAGCTGCATGTCACGCAATCCTCCCTGAGCAAAACGATACAACGATTAGAGGATGACCTGGGAGTCCCTTTATTTGATCGAATCGGGAGAAAGCTGCGATTAAACGACTTTGGAAGAACATTTCTTCAGCGAACTGAAAAAGCCTTATTTGAATTGGAACAAGGAAAGCGGGAAATTGCTGACCTCTCCAACCCGGATCAGGGTACACTGCAATTGGCGGTGACTACGGCGAGCACATTGCCAGGCATACTGCGGGAATTCCGGAAAAACAAACCGGATATTCAGTTCCATGTGCAAATGGTTTCGTTAGAAAACATGTCCAGACTTCTACATCGGGGCGAGGTGGACTTTTGTCTCTCCTCCCCTCCGATTCATGGTGACGATATCGAATGTCAGATCCTATATGACGATCCGATTGTAGTCGCTGTTCCTATGGGTCATCGATATGCAGATCGAAGCAGCATTCAATTAACCGAGCTTAAGGACGAGCGGATTGTTGGGGTGAAGCAAGGGTATGGGGTTCGTGATATGGTAGATTCCGTATGTCAATCCGCTGGTTTCCTACCGAAGTATGTATATGAAGGTGATGAGCCTGCAAGATTAACAGCCCTTGTGGAAGCGGAGATCGGTCTCGCGTTTATACCTAGCACAGCCAGAAACCCGCATGAGCGCATTAGATATCTTCAGGTAGAGGAACACAAGCTCGTTCGGGAAATCGCTCTACTTTCGCACAAAAACAGATATATTTCCAAAGCCGCTTTAGAGTTTCGCAGCGTGGTTATGGACTATTTCAGTGCTATGCCATGAGCATACATTCAATACAGAGGAGTTGTCATTTTGATATTAAAACCAGAAAAATTTGATCATATTTCAGAGACAGAACGGCTAGTCATCCGACCATTACAGAAAGACGACTATGAAAATTGGTTGAATGAGTTCGAAAACCGTCATCCCTCCCAACACCGTCATGATACAGGCAAAATGGATATGAGTGAATGCACACTGGATTGGTTTCGTGATCTGGTAGATCGACATCAAGAGTTAGCGCGTACAGATGCCGTTTATGTATTTGGTGTGTTTAGAAAGCATGATGGTACACATCTGGGTATGATTGATATTGCTACCTTGGCAAGAGATGATTTTCAATGGGGAAGCTTCGGATACACGATCCATAATCAGTATTGGCGAAAAGGTTATGGGAAAGAAGCAGTGAATGAAGCACTTCATATTGCATTCGAACATCTGAAATTCCACCGTATAGAGGCTCATATCAATGTGGATAACACCCCTTCCATGAAACTGGCAGAGAGTGTTGGTATGGAATTTGAATGTCTACGTAAAGGGTTTATTCACGAAAATAATGAATGGACCGATCACTTGGTGTATTACAAAAATTCTAATTAATCTAACCCCACCGATAATCAAAAGAGCGAACAAAGCACTTGCGTGCCATGTTCGCTCTTCTTCATGAATCCATATTACTGTCTTCGCGTTACTCACCCAAGCTGTTCCAGAATGATTGAAATGTGCCTTTCTCCACTTCCAGGAATGCCGGAACATTACCGTAACGAACCAGACCTTCACCGAATAGAACCAGTGGGACCTGCGTTTTATCTTCCAATGTGAGATAGATGATCTTGCGATCTTCCTTGCCGTAGAGGTTCTCTTCCAATTCCGGGCTCGTTGCGATTGGTTTGGCAGCAGATAACGCCGAGATAAAGCTGTCCAGTGCTTCATCCGCTGCTAACGGTTGAAGCTGCTGCAATCCGTTATTCCAGCTGTCAAACGTTTCCCATTGCGCAGAAGTGATGTTGCCTTCGAGATGTAGCTTGCCGATCAGATCGGCACCAGTACCAATGGTGATCCCGTTGTTCTTGTCAAATAGTTGAGCATACACCTGACCATCGATCTCGGTGTAAGACATGATGCGGAAGTCCTTATCGTAGCCATTGACCGCATAGATGTCAGCTTCGCCAATGTTGGAAGCAAGTTCCGAGTATTTATCCTGGCCGCTCAGCTCATCAATGCCGCCAGTGGTGGTCCCCAGTTTATCCCCCCGCAGGTTGAGTGCATTGGCGCCTTCAAGCAATGTTGGGGACTGTGTATAGACGTTTCCTCCATACACGACCAATTGCACCATATCAGCCATCGCGCCTTTGACCTGTGAATCCGGCAACTCCATCTTCGGAATCACGATCGGATCGAACGACGTGCCTGGAGTCACCGCTGCCACCTGTGGTGTTGGTGCGGCTGGTCCATTGAATTGTTGCCATACACTTGGCGCAGCCAAGCCAATACTGGCAGCGATAACGACACTTGCTGCAATGTATAATGGTTTACGTTGACGTTTTGGTCCCTGATGTTGCGTGTTTAAGGATTGCTCTACCCGTTTCTTCATTTGTTCGTTTGCTTTCATATTATCCACCGCTTTCTTATAGTTTTGTTTGAATTGTTCTTCGTTCATTACAGTTCCTCTCCTTCCAGCTCCAGTTTTAACAGCTGTCTGCCTCGTTTTAATCTCATTTTCACTGCTGATTCGCTAATCTCCAGGATCTCGCTGATTTCTCGGATCGGATAATCTTCGTAATAATACAGATGAACCACCGATCTATACTTGACGGGCAGTGACAGCACAAGTTCGATCAGCGCGTGATCTTCAGGGTTGTCTGTTGTAAGGGGATCGACTCCCTCCAGCTTAACCTCCCGTTTACGCCAGCCTCTGCCTAATAAGGATTTGCAATGATTGGTGATGACCCGAATCAACCATGCTTTCTGATGCTCCGCATCGTTGAATGTAGGTGCTTTTTCTATTAGTTTGATGAAGGTATCCTGAGTGGCTTCCTCCGCGTCTTCTCGTCTGCCGAGGTGCACCATGGCAATCCGGAACAGCGTATCCGCGTATGTCTCATAGACTTTCATCACATGATCGCCCAGCTGGGGCACTGATCGCTGCATGGTTGTATGCCCTCCTTTATACCTCTAACACTCTTACGGACGGCATTTGGTCACATTTTGTTTTAGGATTTTTTTGCGTTCATTCTTTTCGTTCCAAATAAAAAAAGAAAGCAGCCCCGTTTAGGAGTTGCTTTCTTCATGTTCATCCACATTTGATATGGGTTCACCAACTAGAATTCTTTCTGTAAAAGCTCGATATTGTCTTCCAAACTGCTGTCCAAGCTTACGCCTACCTTCTGCAGTTTGTTTTCGTAATATGTCTTCACATCTTCCCATTTATAGTACGGATAGGTCTTTGTTTCAATCGGGAAGGCAATCTCTCCTTCATTTCTAAGCATTTTTACGAGAATATCCTTACCATTGGAATACAGAATCCATTGGATATTTGCCCCCATCGGTGAGATAACCGAGCCATTCCAGTTTTGGGTCACGTCCTGCGGTTTATCAATGCTCACATTAGCTCCGGCGATATCCAGGAATGAAGATAATGGAATGATGGTTTCTGCGTGAGCAAAACGAAATATACCAGCCGTGTCTTTCTGCTGAATGGACTGTTCGGTAGACACGATCAACTCTTTGACCAGAGGTGCAATGATATTCTGCGGCAGATCCGTTGACGTTAAAGATGGACCTTTTTCATAGAAATCATTGATATTGTCAATGCTCTCGTACCATTTCAACTGATTAGCCGTGAAATACCGCCCGAATTCGAAGTCACCTTCTCCTTTAATATTCGAAGATATGATGTAGAGTTCGTATAAATTAGAAGCAGCCTCGGTTGGGTTGCTGAGCTTCACTTTTCCCTTCTCATCTTTCAGTTCAAACTCTCCAGCGTTCAGCCGTTGATAAAAGTCTTCAGAGAAAAATTGCAAAAGGACCTCTTTTGCATACCGCGTTCCAGTCCTCTGTGTGACATAATCCTCGTATAATTTAACCCAGTCTCCATCTTCTAAGTACTCGTTATACTTCGTAGCCAGGTCGTAGGGCCGTAGATAGGGGTCTTTCCCTTCTTCAAAGGCTGAAGCCAGGATGTCTACCTTGTTATCTCCCAAGCTTTCCTCTAACCCGTCAATAAACTGATCTCTGCTCTGGGGCGTTCGATCTTTGAAGGTGGCCTGAGCAATTACTTTTTTATCTGATGTAAATAGTTCTCTGAAATTCTGCCCGACTCTGGTTCCTATTCCTTTCAGTTCTTCTCCACCCGTAGTGGATAACAATCCATAGTGGTCTTTTTCAACCTTCATCAGATTGCCAATTTCCTTCTTCAGCTCTTTGCCCAGATTAGTGATCTGCCCATCCTTCTCAGCGATGTCAAGCAGTTCAAAGAGCGTCTTGTCGTACTTGGAACTGGATAGATGTCTGGAACCGTGTCTCCCTATGTAGTTAATAAATACGGGTTCATATCCATTAGGAGCTTTTGTATAACTTGTTGCCTTAAAAGGATATGGCGTTTTGGTGCCGCGGTATCCCTGCTGATCGTTCATTTTTGCTCCAACAAATACCGATTGGGTGTTGTTATCCCAGTCTACCTCTTGCCCCAGGGCCTCTCCAACAGCTCTTGCCGGTACATAAGTAACTCCATTGTAGAGAAACGACTCTCCTTCCACCCTTTGTCCGTTCACGACCACATTAGCCGATTGTTCAGACACTTCGATCATGCGTTTGGAGCCTGCACCATATACGTCAAACACACTTACAGACGTTAACATGGCGAGTGATGCTACTGAAATCCCGATTTTTTTGATCATCATATTGAATCGTTTTCTCCCTTGATATGCTCGTATTAGTTTTATTTTCGCTCATCATACTATAGGTGAGAAGTGTCTGCGCAGTATCCATCCTATGTTAATTGATTGTAAAAGAATACATATAAAAATTGACGTAAAGTCTCATACGACAAAAAGAGCCGCTTTATTTAGCGACTCTGACTTTTCGTTATAAAAAGCTATCTTCTCTGCCATACAATAAACAAATAATTGCTATTTATCCCGCATTACAGCGGTTTTCTATATATTTTTATATCTATCCCTGACTCCGTCGGATGACCTTCTCCAACAAGTGTCTCACGATTCAAGAAGGATAAGGCTTTGCTGTCTGTAATCATCTTGGGGGAAGTACGAAATAAAGCAGTTTTCAGCGTTTTATCGATGATTCCGTTATTTTCGATATAAATTTTGCATGTATGCCCTGTGTAGTCCTTGCCTTGGAGCATGTATCTTGCCGATAGAGTATGCGGACCACCATTCTTCCCGATGATCTGCGTATCCACTCCTCCACCCAGCACGATTCCTTCAAAGTACTTTCCGGTTACGCTGCCTGTAAAAGTAATCATGACAACCGAATCATCTTCGCTATTCTGCAAATCAAATGATTCTTCGATGTTCACATGTACCGTAAACAATTCCTCTAATTTCACGTGTTCCCACCTCCATATGAATCCAATTATAACTCTACTCATCAGACTGCTTCATTAAAAAAAAGATTTACATATTTCCTTCAAATCATTTAAAATGGTTTACACGATGTAAAGGTTAACAAGTTGTAAACGAAGGGGTTAATGACGTACATGAGTACATTACCAAAATCAGTTCGCTTTCCACTGTTCATTCTGATGTTAAATCTGTTTATCGCTTTATTGGGGCAAGGCATGATCATCCCCATATTGCCAGAGTATTTGAAGCTTTTTCATGCGGGAGGCACAGTAGCAGGATTTTTAGTTGCCGCCTTTGGTGCGGCTCAATTCTTCTTTTCACCTCTCGGGGGACAACTGTCTGATCGATTTGGACGCAAAAAGTTGATCATCGCAGGTATGTTTCTGTCTGTCATCTCAGATATCATATTTGCGCTGTCGACGTCATTACCGTTCCTCTATGTCGCACGCTTTATCGGTGGAATCAGTCTTGGTTTAATGGTTCCTGCCAACCTCGCATATGTCGCCGATATTACAACGCCAGAAACACGTGCAAAAGGCATGGGCTATTTCGGCGCAGCTATGAACTTGGGGATGGTTCTGGGACCTGGTCTGGGCGGTCTCATCGCCGAGATGGGCATTCGCATGCCCTATTTCTTCGCAGCGGGGCTGGGACTGATTGCGGCCCTAATGACGTTGCTATTGCCTGAGACACTTCCCCCGGAGAAAAGAACGGTCTCCATCCGTCTTCAAAAAGGAGATCACTTGGGCAAAAAAATCTGGAGTTCTTTTAAAGTCCCCTATTTCAAATATTTGATTGTATTGCTTGTCATGACCTTTGGCCTCATGAGTTATGAGACGGTATTCGCTCTTTTTGCAGAGCAAAAATATGGATTTGATGCTGCAACAATCTCCATCATTATTACCTTGGGCGCGATTATCGGTATCGTTGTTCAGATCTGGCTTTTGGATTGGTTCGTACAGAGAATCGGTGAAATTAAGTTGATCCGTCTCTCCTTGATAATCACACCTATAGCTTTATTGTTAATGTTAATTAAAGTCAACCTTGTGTTTCTGTTGTTCGCTTCTGCGTTATTCTTTGCCTTTAATTCGTTTTTGCGACCTTCGGTCAGCACGTTAATATCCAAGAATGCGGGAGATCGGCAAGGTTATGCATCCGGTCTGAACACCACATTTTCCAGTCTCGGAACGGTGATTGGGCCGCTGATCGCAGGACTATTGTTTGACAAAAACATAAACTTCCCGTATATTTTTGGTGCAATTATGCTGCTCGCTTCTCTCGGACTGACCTTGAACGCATTTCGTTCGAAGAAAGGACAATTGTATACAAGTGAATGAAAACTGGCATCAACAATTGGGAAATAAACATCGTGATGATTTGATTGCAGCAGGTAAGGAGCTTTTTTTGAAATATGGATTGCTCCAGGTGAAGATTAAGGATGTATGTACGAAAGCTGAACTTAGTAGAGTGACCTTTTATAAACATTTTCAGTCTATGGCTGAGCTTCTTCTAGCCATTCAGATGCAACTGATCGAACATTTAACAGATGAGATTAGTCGTACATCAACGAAGGACATGAACGGGCGAGAACAACTTAAGGTCATGTTGAATGTATGGGTTGTGTTTGCCCAGGATCATCCAGACTACATCCGGTTTATTCAATTATTTGATATCAACTATGAGATGTATGATTTTAGTCCTGAATTAAGAGAAAAGTATGATAAGTTCAACCAGCACGGGAAAGAAGACCATTTCCTCTTGCATGCTTTAACTACAGGCGTTGCTGACGGCAGTATCAAGAATCCGTCCCCCCCACTCGAGCTTGCTCAATTCATCTTCACAACGATGATGGGTATGCTACAGAGGATCGTTAAGATCGATCCGTCCAAATCCGATGAAATGGATACACGGATCAGGGAGCAGTTTGTGAAGATGCTGCTCCATTTTGTCTGTAGCGAGGAAATACATGAGTGACGGCATATCCAGAAAGTGCAAAAGACTGATTCCAGCAGATGGATCAGTCTTTTGCATCTTTTCTGCCTTCGGGTTGGTGCACTCAAGAGTAAACGAACTTATGTACATACCAAAAAAACCGCTATGACAGCGGCTTTATATGGGATATGCTATTGCACTCTATATTAGTAAATTTAAACTTCGGCATGTAGTTGCAGGATTTGTTCGCCGATAATTACTTTTTTATATTCGTTTTTTTCAATCTGAGAGTAGTTCGAACTATTCGTAATAATTATCGGTGTAGTTACTTCATACCCACTCTGCTTTATCATGTTTAAATCAAATTCAATAAGTAAATCTCCAGCTTTTATCTGTTGTCCTACATGAACCAGAACATTGAAATGCTCTCCTTTAAGCTTAACCGTATCTATCCCAACATGAATTAATATTTCTGCGCCATTCTTACTATTGATAAATAATGAATGTTTGGATTTAGGCGTATTCATAATAACACCATCTACTGGTGATAAAACCTTTCCTTCCATGGGTTCAATAGCGATTCCATCCCCCATAGCCCCCATAGCAAAAGCAGGATCTTTTACATCACTCAATGGAATTAATTGCCCGATCATAGGACTAAGCAGTATTTCGTCAGAAATAGATGGTTGAACTTCATCTGCAACAACTGTTGTACTTTGTTGCTCTTGTGGTTGTTTCTCAGTTCTAAATAATGCACTCATTTTCTTAAACAAAAGCCATTCCTCCTGTTTCACTTCGTACCCCATGTTAATAATTTAATAACTTATACTTGTAATCTCAACATGGGGTTTATCCGATTTTTTGGACTGAAGTAACCGATTACATATCATATTTTAGTTACTTTTTCATAACAAAGATTGCATTTTACCTACTAATTACTCCTACAATCTTGATGATGTTAATTTCTCTAAGACTTGATGGTTAATTTAGAGCAATTACTTATATACATACAACCTAATGATTAGAAAATATAGTTCTCAATACATTCGCTCCAACGTAATACAGAGTATCTGTTGAGGCTCAATCTTAATATCCATTTCCAGAGTTCCCCCACGAGCCTGGATATGTCTCAAGTAAGTTACCGGGGTACTCCGGACTTTTAAGTAATCTATAGTCTCCATGTCGAATGAATTCAGACTGGTCATCTTTAAAGCCTCATCTAACGCATTTCCATCGTTGAAGCTTATTTTTTTTACGACAGCTCTGTAGTTACGGCAGTCTGCAGGCAGGTTATATAGTTGTAATATCATATTTTTGGATGCAGGATTGTGAAAGATGAATTTGTTACTGTTCATATCGTATTTTTCGAACGAGCTAAAATATGATGGGTCTACCGGAGCGTATAAATAAGCCAAAATTGTAATATCCTCATCTTCGTTTTTGGTGATGAACAAGGATGAATCCCGAAAAAGCAATGTATTTCCAAGTTTGTTCAGGAATTCATAGGCATAAAAGCCGATTTTGGGAATGCCACTCACGGTTAGAAGTCCGGGACCACCACTAAACTCAATGGTTTCCTCCGCAATTTCATTTGGGTAAGCAAAATCTGACACCAACCAATATCCAATGCCTTTGTAGAGGTCAGTGAGACCCAGATGTTGGTGAAATATATATAATCCTTTGAATGCCATATCGTTCAACTGATCGCGACTCGATGACGTAATGTTGAATTCGGTGAGATAGAGGTCTGGTACGTTCAGATTATCCTCCAGATACGTAATCAGGCTTTGGGTCATCATCAATAAATAGTTTTCTTTGGTTGACTTGACGATTGCAGATTTACCGTTAGTGGTACTGTTCTTTTTGGAATACGGCAGTGCGGAAATTCCACAGAAGTCTGGTTCGATACCCTCATGCACAAGATGAGCCAGAAAGCCATGCTGATGAGTCTCCTTATTCTCTAACACAATGCCTCCGATCCCAACCTGTAAACCGGGTTCCACCTTTTTGAGTAATTTCCGTACTTCATCGTAGTACTTAACAAATTCTTCATCCAGGGATAAGTCATAACTGCGAAGTTTTCCCTTGAAACGTTCACAACCATGATTAATACCCGTCTCATAATGCCATGGGCTAGGTCTGACCACTTCGATTTTCCATTGGACCAACGCTGATTTTCCGTATTGATTAAGTAACAGACGGAACAATTCTTGAATTTCCTTTAGCCAGTTTTCCAAGGAGTATGTTCTATGGTTATGACCAACACTCGTAACGACTTCGGCAGCTTCGGGAGGATTAAGTACAATAAACGGCTTCCAGCCTCTGGCCACAAGCTTTCCGATCGCTTTTGCAACCAGTGCGTAATCAGGAGTATTTCCTTCTACGCGAAGCATGTTTCTGTTCAGGAGTCCACTTACTCTTGAGAATTCAAATATCTTGTACTTTTCAAATACAGCAAGTTGATCGTTCAACTCAGTCATCAGCAGTTTTGAAGCTTGTCCTACATTCAAGATTGCGGACGAGATCCTTATATCTTCGCTATTCTGAGCTTCTATTCGAATTTTACGCTTCTTCTCCTGATTCACATGCTGCAGAACGGCTTCTAATTCTTTTTGATCGCATTCCTCTGATTCAATATTCCGAATAACCGGATTAGGCGTCTTCGTTTTACGGAATGTGCTCGGACTTATGCCATGTTTCTTTTTGAAAAGTCTGTTGAAGGAATTGATATTCGTAAACCCCGCCTCGTATCCAATAGAGGTTACCGGATCGTTTGTCTCGAGCAGTTGTCTTTCCACGTTGCGCATTCGATGCCCCAGCAGATAGTCGCTTAACGATTGTCCAACGATTTCAGAGAATATTCGTGACAAATACTGTTCTGATACGAAGAACTTCTTGGCGATTTCCTTCAACTTGATATCTTTCTCGAAGTTGTTACCCAGGTAGAATTTAATCTCTTCAATTCGGCTGCGCATATTTTTATTACTGCGAATGGGAACTTCCTTATAATACTTTCTCTCCAGCAAGCTCAACATTGAGAAGTAGAGGTTAAATACCTCGACGTCAGACATGCTGTTTTTCTCCAAGTAAAATCCGGACAGTAGCTTATTGGCAAGATGACTCATCTCCTCGTCACTACCATTCCCGCCTTTTCTCGAATCGCCACGAAACTCGAACTGGTATCCGTTGTCTCCCTGATTCTTATCATAGTTATAATAGAGTGCGATATCGTAGGAAAGAGTCTGTGTTGACGTCAACTGAAAGGAGTCGGATCTCGGTAAAATATAAAACCCTGGCGACTCGACCTTGATCGATTCCTCTTCACTTTCAACTTCGATAGAGCCCTTCAACACATAAAGGATATGAACTTTCCCATCAAAATTATGGATGCTGCTTCCAGGGATGATTTGTTGAATCGCGATATTTTCCCACGGGTTTACAAGTTTCATAACAAGCCTCCAAAAAAGCCATAAACGCAAAAACATTTCGCGTTCATGGCTACCTTTAATTCTTCTTTAGATTCATTTAGTAATTATACGCACCATACTCAAGTGGTTGTTTGTTATCTAACTACCAAGATGCCATGTTTCTAACAATACGTCAATTTTTCAGCGTTTCCATACCTATGCCAGGCGAAAACCATTCATTAGAATTGCTACAACAGGTTTGCCGGCGGCTTTCATCTTGCAAATCTGATACAGGATACGAGACTTTCGTCTAGTCTTTCCGATACTTTTCCCCGTCTGGCATCTCCTGATACATTCATCTTAGATGCAAAATATCGTTTGTTTCTTTTCTTTGGATCAGAGACCATACATCAAAGAGGCCACTCGTTAGACGAGCCGACCTCATGAGATTTAGTTACAGAACCTTACTTACAAGTTTTCACCGTTTGACCTAACAACCTCTTGGTACCAGTCGAAAGATTTCTTTTTGAAGCGGTCACCCGTTCCTTGCCCTTTATCATCCAGATCGACATAGACCAAGCCATATCGCTTGCTCATTTCTCCGCTGCTGGCACTAACGATATCTATCGTCCCCCACGTGGTATAGCCTATGATATCGACTCCGTCGGACATGGCGTCTTGCATTGCCTTGATATGGGAACGGAAATAGGCAATACGGTAATCGTCTTCCAGATAGTTATTCTCGTCCGGAGTTTCTCTAACTGCGAAACCATTCTCGACAATAAAGAGCGGCTGGTCATATCGGTCATACAGCTCATTCAACGTGATTCTAAATCCTGTCGGATCGATCTGCCAGCCCCATTCGTTAGCCTCCAGATATGGGTTTTTCAATGTACCATTAATGTTGCCGCCAGTCTTCTCTTTGTCTTCTTTATCCGAGGATACGAGCCGCGTAGAATAGTAGCTCAACGCTACGAAATCACTGGTATATTTACGCAGAATGTCCATTTCTTCTTCAGTAGCTTTCAAATCGATCTCGTTTCTTCTAAAGTAACTCAGCATATAGTCGGAATATTTCCCTTTGGCTTGTACGTCTACTAGTGAGAACTCATTCTGATCCGCTTGATAAGCTGCCCAGACATCCTCTGGGTTACATGTGTAGGCATAGTTCTTACCTGCTCCGATCATGCATCCGATCTCAAAATCAGGATTGATCTCATGTCCAACCTTTGTAGCGAGTGCTCCAGATACAAGCTGATTGTGAGCGGCTTGGAATTTGGCTTCCAGAATGTTCTCTTCCTTATTAGGATCGATCAAACCACCAACTGCTGGAATACCCAGGACCATATTGATTTCATTGAATGTGATCCAATACTTGACGTGATTTTTATATCTTCGGAATACCGTTTCACAATAGGTGACGAAGTAATCAATGACCTTCTTGTTTTTCCAACCGCCTTTGTGAATCAGAGCAAGCGGAGTATCGAAGTGGTTTAATGTAACTACAGGAGTGATTCCATACTTCGCACATTCTGCGAATAATCGATCGTAGAAAGCCAACCCTTCTTCATTTGGCTCAGGATCGTCCCCGTTCGGGAAAATTCTAGCCCAGTTAATTGAAGTACGAAGAAAATTAATCCCCAGCTCCGCCAGCAACTTGATATCTTCCGGGTAACGATGATAGAAATCGATCGCGTTATGACTTGGATAGTAATCGTATTTTGTGTTCATCGCCTTTTCGATATTATAGATCGCATCCCAACGACCTTCGCTGATTGCGGGGAAAAGATCAGCTAGCGTGAGACCCTTTCCACCTTCGAGATAGCCGCCCTCACTCTGAGTCGCACACATCGCTGCACCCCATAAAAAATCTTTTTTCATCATGGTTTCTCTCTCCCTATTGAATCTATTTGTTTGAAATATTATCTTTTTTACCACGATACATCAGTAATGTAAGAGCAAAAGGTATAACGAATGACAGGATCATAACAACCAGTACAACGATAAACCCTACCTGTGTTCCAGTGTTTTGAGTATCAATAAATCCTGGCAGAGCGAAGATTCCACTCGGCGTTAGTTGCAAAAGTTTGGCTCCGAAATATCCAATGGCTCCCCCACCAATACCGGAAACAATACAAACCATCGTTAAAATCTTTCTCTCAGCAAGCAGGAAGCCATACAAGGCTGGTTCAATGACTCCCATAAGCCCCGAGTTAAATCCGGCGGAATAAGCAAGTCCTTTTTGCTTTTTGTTGGTATTTTTCATGCCCATAGCCACAATTGCACCAGCAATCGCAAACGAATGACCTGTAATCATTGGGAAGATGACATCATAACCGTTAGTGAAGAAGTTCGTCAGGGCGATCGGTACAATAGCACCATGCAAACCCACAGCAACCATTGGAATCCACAATCCACCTAAAAGCGCGCTAATTAATGTTGGACTCAAGCCGTACACACTGAGAATACTTTTAGCGATCATCTGGCTTAACAGCATGGCTAGTGGTCCAATTACAATCAATGTAACTGGAATAGAGATTAACAGAACCACCAGTGGAACTCCGAAGCTTGAGATAACCGAAGGTATATATTTTTTAGCTACATGCTCGACCTTGGAAGCAAAATACACGGCCAGAATTGCAGGAATAATTGTCGCTGAATAACTGGCTAACAAAACAGGGATTCCCGCAAATGTCGTATAAACGGGGGCTTCCAGTAGAGAGCCTGACATTAGTACGCTGATCGGGTCAGCCTTAAGCAATTCTGCCAGTGTTGGATAGAATAATGCTGCACCGATCGCCATACCCACCAGTTCGTTCATTTTGAAACGTTTAGCTGCGGAGAAGCCAACAAAGACTGGCATAAAGTAGAAGATTACGTCCGCGACGACATAGAGTACTTTGTAAGTTCCACTCGAATCCATAATCCATCCTAGTGACAGGAACAACGCCAAGAATCCTTTGACAATACCAGTTGCTGCCATAACTCCAATCAAAGGTCCCATAATGCTGATGACCGTCTCCAGCAGTTTACTGATCGGATTTTTCCTTTTTGCAGGTTTAACTTCATCTGATTGCTTTTCCTGCGGCGTGGATGTTACTTCTTCGTCGTCTCCGGAATCACTGTTAAATGAATAAAGACGCTGTATGTCATCAAAGACCTTTGATACTTGACTACCGATGACGACGTGATACTGACCAGTTGCCTCCAAGGCCTGAATCACCCCGTCTAGCTCCATCAATTTGTTTTTGTTTGCCTTGTCCGGGTCCTTCAAAACGAATCTTAACCGTGTTGCACAGTGCATCAAAGAAGTTACATTCTTCTCTCCACCAATGTTTTTCACGATTTGTTTGGACAGTTCTTTATAATCCATATCACTTCACCTCTAGTCGGTTATTAACCACAGCATTTTTTGAACGTTCGTTTTCAAATAAGCGGTTACATTCGTTATTTTATTGACTTCTGGTGTATATAGATTGCTTAAATCATACCTCCTATACGTACAATTATGATGAGAATATGTATTCGCTTTCAATTGCGGTTAAAATTGAGCAATCTTTTTTTAACATCAGGGGTGCAATACGTTCTAGTATGCCATCTGAGATCGGGTCAAGTTCTTCTACCTAAGAATAATGACCTGTAAATCAAAAAAAAAGCCGCTATAAAAGCGACTTTAAGGGAGTTTTTTCGAGACAACCCAGTTTCTCTTTTTCACTGGGTTACATTAATGTTCTATAAAGTATCATTTAATCCGTTAGTACCGGCAACTGTCCTCCAGCTTTCAGTTGACCAAGCAATACTTTGATCCCGGCAGACGTATTTGGCTCCTGCTTTCCATACACAGCAAGCCCTGAGCGCACGTTCTGTAAATAGATCATCTCGTAAGGGTTACCGAGTGAGAACAGCGTATATCGCTGATTACTCTTGTTCATCGCATTAATCAAGGTTTGATAATCACCCCAACCGAACTGGCTGGCCACATTGCGGAACTGGTAAGAAGCAAGAATGACATAATTGGCTTTGCCAATTGCTTGGAGCGTTTCATTCATGTTGCCTTGACCAACAAGTACAATTTCAGTTTTTAACGACAGATTATTAGCGGCCTGCAACAGTTGCTTCTCAAGCTGTTTCGCCTGTTCCTGCTCGGCTGCGACAATAACGACCCGGTCGCCTTGCTTCATTGGATCAGGAAGCACACCTTCGCGACTGCTGAGTACAGTGACCGCCCGCTCTGCGATTGTCTGCTCCACTGCTCGGTGCGCCTTCGATCCGATGATACCGTTAAGTTTAGTTAGCTTTTGCGCGAGAGTTTGACTGCGTTCAAATAAACCATATTTCGCTTTCATCTCCAAGATTCGTTTCACAGATGCATGTATGGTTTCATCCTTGATCGTTCCATTGTTCACCGCGTTCACCAGCGTTTGATGGGCCGCTGCTGAATCTTTTGGCATAAGGATGATATCAACACCTGCGGAAACGGCGCGTTCTACCGATTGATTCTCCCCAAAGTGCTCCGCAATTGCATTCATGGTAAAGGCATCCGACACGATGAGTCCTTTGTATTCCAACTCTCCTCGAAGAAGTCCTGTCAGTACCTTTTTCGATAAGGTGGCAGGAATCGGCACACGTTCACCGTCTTTGAGCGAAGTGACATGTTCGTTGTCTATGGCAGGGAAAGCAATATGCGCGGTCATAATCATCTCTACCCCATTTTTAATCGCAGCCCGAAACGGTTTTAGTTCTACCGCATCAAGCCGTTCTCGGTTATGGGCAAGCACAGGCATACCAAGATGGGAATCTACCGTTGTATCTCCATGTCCCGGAAAATGCTTAACTGCCGCCATCACCCCTGATTGCTGTAGCCCTTTTATCGTTGCCAGACCAAGCCTTGTCACCAAATCCGCATCCGAGCCAAACGAACGTATACCAATGATGGGGTTATCTGGATTACTGTTGATGTCCAGCACTGGCGCAAAATTGATCTGCAATCCTAATGCCTTCAGCTCCTCCCCTGTCAGCTGACCAGCTGCTTCGGCTAGCGTTGCATCTCCAGTTGCGCCAAGCGCCATCTGCCCGGGAAGGTTCGTGCCTCCTGGTATTCGCTTAATAACGCCTCCTTCTTGGTCGATGCTAAGAAATAGAGGAATGTCACCTACTTCTCTTTGGATATCATGTGTGAACGTTGTAAGCTGCGTCATGTCTACAATATTTTTGTCAAAAAGAATAAGTCCGCCCAAGTCCTGATCATGGATCGTGCGTTTCAGTCCTTCATTCACGGTCGTCGTCGCTTTACCATTCCATTGCCTAATGTCGGGCATAAGCATCTGACCAACTTGCTCGCTTACCGTCATATAGGATATCAGCTTATCCCAATCTTGTGTCCGAATGGCCGCTTCACGTTCGAAGCGAATTACTCTCGCCATAAATACGGCATATTCAGCACGCGTGACAGCTTGATTCGGACGGAAGGTGGCATCTGAATAACCGCCGACCAAGCCATTTGAACTCATAATAAGAATCGGTGCTGCAGCCCAATGCCTGTCCGTATCAGTCCATTTAGCAGGATTCTTACCTTCCGCTAGTGAATAAGCCCGTGTAAGGAAGGCCGCAGTCTCTGCGCGGCTAAGCGGTGCGTCCGGACGGAAGGTTCCGTTAGGAAAACCACTTGCAAGTCCATTTTTAGCAGCTATCATGATTTCTCGATGGAACGGGTGTGTAGTTGGCACATCCGAATAGGTTGTGCCTTCCACTGCTCTTTGAAGTTGATCTGGATAAAGCTCCCGCACCATAAAAGTGACAGCTTGTGCTCTTGTCACAAGTGCCTCTGGCTTGAAGATCCCATTGCCATATCCGGCTACTGTTCCCCGTTTCGCCATATACGTGATGCCATCCTCTGCCCACTTGGAATACTTTAGATCAACAAACGTTTCTTCCGCAGCTGCCGTTCCCACCCCTATAAGCATAGAGCCTACAACAGCACCAATAATCGTCTTCCATTTTACATGCATTTGTTTCACTCCTGTTGTATTCTATGGATGAATAGACGCTACTACGGTACAGTTTGTTGCGTTTTCATACTTCTATGAAATTATATTCAGGGAATTGACTATCCCTTCACGCCTCCAATCGTCATGCCCTGTACAAAGTATTTCTGTAAGAACGGATACACCATCAGAATAGGAACACTTGCAATAATGGTCATGGTCGCCCGAATCGAGGTTGGTGTGACAGCCGTTGCATTACTCTCGGCAGACTGATAAGCATCACTTGCTGATGAAGTCGCTGAGGTCGTCGAAGTTTGTAGAATCTTCATCAACTCATATTGCAATGTGCTTAATTCTTTATTGGAAGAGTTGTACAAGAATACATCGAACCAGGAATTCCATTGTCCCACAGCTACAAAGAGTGATACGGTTGCCATTGCGGGAATCGTTAGCGGCAGGACAACGCGGATAAATGTCGTGAACTCCCCTGCCCCGTCAATACGGGCTGACTCCAGAATGCCTTCAGGAAGACCTTCAATAAATGAACGGATGACAATCATATTGAAGACTCCAATTACACCCGGAATGATATATACCCAGAAGGAACCAATCAATCCAAGGTCTCGAATCAGCAGATAACCGGGGATCAACCCCCCGCTGAAGTACATGGTGAAGACAAAAAACATCGTAACAAACTTGCGAAGCACAAATTCCTGACGACTAACCGTATACGCGAGCATGGCTGTACAGAAGACGGACACCACGGTTCCAATGACCGTACGCAGCGCCGAGATCAGAGTTGCGTGATAGATATCGGATTCGCCAAAAATGTATTTGTAGTTGTCCAGTGTCCATACACGAGGCCATAGATATATTCCACCCCGTATGGCATCATTTGCATTATTGAAGGATACGGCAATCATATTAACAAAGGGATAAATCGTCACAATCATCAGACATACCATGAAGACGATGTTAATGGTGTCAAACGCTCGATCCCCGGTGCTGCTATTCCGCAAGCGGGATGTGTTTCCTTTTCGCATGGCATAGGCCTCCTTTTAGAATAGTCTGCTCTCTCCCATTTTTTTCGCTATATAGTTCGCGGAGAAAAGGAAGATGAAGCTGACCACAGTTTTGAATATGCCGGCTGCTGTACCTAAGGAAAAGTTCCCCATCCCTAATCCATATTTCAGTACAAAGATGTCCAGATTCTCCGAATAGTCCATATTCATCCCGTTACCCAGCAGATATTGTGGTTCGAATCCGGATTCAAGAATACTTCCCATGTTCATGATCAACAAGATCACAATAACTGGTTTCAAGCCAGGCAGGGTGATATATAACATCCGTTTGAAGCGACTAGCTCCATCAATCTCGGCAGCCTCATATTGCGCAGGATCAATTGCCGTAATCGCTGCCAGATAGATAATGGTGTTCCAACCGACATCTTTCCAGACCTCCGTTGCCCCTAGAATACCCCAGAAGTATTCACCTTTCCCCATCCATAATACCGGACTGTCAATCAGGTGAAGCTTCATCAGCAGCAGATTGATAATTCCGTCTGGTGAGAGGACTGTTAATACAATGCTGGAAGCAACAACCCACGAGATAAAGTGAGGCAGATAACTGACGGTTTGCACAAAACGTTTAAATATGACATTTTTCAGCTCATTCAACAAAAGGGCCAGTGTAATTGCTGTCACAAATCCCAACACCAGTTTAATGGAACTCATAACGAGTGTATTTCGCAGCACCCGGTAGAAGGTATTGTCCTCAAACAAGATACTAAAATGATGCCAGCCTACCCACTGCTGATCGGAGAAGGACCTCGCCGGTTTGAAATTCTGAAAAGCCATGGTCCATCCCCATAACGGCAGGTACTTGAAGATAAAAGCCCAGATGACAAAAGGAATACACATCCAGGCAAGTGTTCGTTGCTGCACAAGTCGCTTAAAGAACGAGTGTGCTCTGGTTCCCTTTGGACTCGAGGCTGGAGGCATCGAGTTAAGGGAGACATTAGGTTTCTCCACGGTGAACCTGCTCCTTTCCTGTGCTGTTATTCATGCGAGGAGAAGCCGGAGTTATGCTCTTTCGTCTTCTCCTGCGCATGTAACAGTTTGTTTTAAAGAGGTTGTTCAAAAAGTCCGCTTTTGATTACGAAAGACGCCTTGCGGCATCATCAGCATCGAATATGGAATTCAGCCGAAATGTCCGTTGCTCACGTAGTTTTCCCTACGCTCCGCTACTCCATTTCTAGCTTCATCCCATCTTCTTGGTACTGAAAACCGGTCTTATTGAACATGCACTTAAAGTGTTCGTATTACCATTTTCCTGCTACACGATCCTTCACAACTTTGGTAATGGTCGCTTCATAACCAGTTTTGTCCAATTTGTTCAATTCAGCCATGTAGGCATCCCACAGCTTATCAAAATTCGATGGTGCTCCCAAGATCATTTCCGGTAAGTATTTACGTTGCAGATCATCCGATTTGGTGGTGAAGATCTGTTCAGGTGATCCTTGCTCAAGGGCGATGGACCATGCGGGGAACCATGGCCGCTCTTCCGGTTTGTTAAATAATTCACTAAAGGTTTGGATACCGTAGGCTTCAAGGAACTTGTTGTCTCCCTCGGTGTAAGATGCAGCGGCTACTTCTGGTTGGTTGCCAGGGCTATAAGCGTTACCATCGGTAAGTGTAGATTCACCGCCATATCGCGGCCAGTCTGATCCGAAGTAGGTGAACCCGAATTTACGGCTCAGCTCCAGATCGTCATGGGCTTTGCGTTGATCCTCATTTGCAAAATAGAATCGTCCCTTTTCATCCACACTGTACGTCTCGTCCTTGATTCCCCATTGCACCAGAACCTGATTCTCTTCCTTCAGCAAATTATCGAAATATTTGATGATACGAACAGGGTCTTTGGCATTCACCGAGATACCTGTTGCATAGTTGTTGACAAAGCCCGGAGGATCAACATACTGATCCTTAATTCCTTCATCAAACACAATCGGAAGTGGTGCATAACGTTTCTCATCAATGCCTGCCGAGAGCAGGTTTTTCGACGCGTCTCCAACCTGCCAGCCATAATTGAAGTATCCTAACACACGACCCGAAGTCAGCTTGGCCAAATACTGGTCTTTGTTCATCGTAAAGGATTCCGGATCAAGCATGCCTTGAGCATTGATTTCATTTAACTTCTGAATCCATTTTTTCTGGGCATCTGTTCCGGCGACGACTTTTGCCTCATGGGTACTCATGTCCACCATGACACTGCCATCGTTCGGATAACCGGCAAGATGCATCGCTGGATTTTGCAGTGTGAAGAAGTTATTGGCCACACCCGCAAGTGAAACAAATCCGATGGTCTCTGCACCGTCGACAGTTGGATGTTTTTCCTTATAATCCTGGATCAGATCAAAATATTCATCCAATGTAGTGATCTTGGGATAATCAAACTCTTTGAGCACAGAGCGTTGAATCCAGAAAGCTCCTCCGCCCACATTTGGACTACCTGAATACTCACCCTGATTAGCCGTATACGGCAGCGCATAGATTTTTCCGTCTTCGGCATTTTTCATTTTATCGAAATATGGTCCATACACCCTTTTGATATTAGGGCCGTATTCCTCAATTAGATCATCCAGCGGAATATAGGCACCGGCATCCAGTAACTTGGACATCTCACCACTGGAGCTAATGACATCAGGGTAGTCTCCACTGGCAATCATGACACCGGCTTTGGTAGCACTATCACCTACCAGATATTCCAACTTCCAGTCCACACCCGTCTGCTCTTGCAACGCTTTACCGATGGTTGTTTCGCTTGCCAGAGCATCCTTCTTGCCTGGAGAGAACATGTAATACGAGAACGTGACTGGGCTGTTCTCATCATCACCTGTGGCTGAAGGTGATGATGACGAACTGTTCTGAGTGCACCCTGCCAGCAAAACTGTTAGTGCTACAGCTAAACCCGCTGTTCTAAATTTTGGTTTTAACATGTGAATATTCCCCCGTTCCGTGTTTTTTCATCTGGATTACACTCACCATTTGCCAGCTACACGATCCTTAACTGCCTGGGTTATCGTAGCTTCGTATGTTTTCTTGTCGAGTTGATTCAATTGACTCCTATATTCATTCCAAGTGTTCTCGAAAGTGGAAGGTGAGTCCATAATCATTTTGGGTAAATATTTCTTCTGAAGGTCTTCTGCCTTGGTGATAAAAATCTGTTCAGGAGAGCCCTGCTCCAATGCAATGGACCAAGCAGGAGACCAAGGACGCTCATCCGGTGTGCTGAATAATTCTGTGAATGTCTCCACACCGTATTTCTCTAACAAAAGCTTGTCTCCGTCCGTGTAGCTAAAGGTAGCCACTTCTGGTTGATTGCCCGGCCCATAGGCGTTGCCGTCCTCCAGTACGGAGTTATTGCCGTAACGAGGCCAGCTGTAATTAAAGTAGTCAAAGCCGAATTTACGACTTAATTCCGGATCTTCATGTGCCTTGCGTTGGTCATCATTTTCAAAGTAAAAGCGGCCCTCATCATTCACACTATACGTCTCGTTCTCAATCCCCCATTGAACCAGAATCTGGTTTTCTTCCTTAAGCAAATTATCAAAATATTTAATAATTCGCACGGGATCTTTGGCATTTACGGTAATTCCGACACCATAGTTGTTCACAAAACCTGGCGGGTCCACATACTGGTCTTTGACACTGTCATCAAATACGATCGGTAGAGATACGTAACGTTTATCGTCTATACCAGCCTTCTTGAGATTGTTCGTTGCGTCTCCAACCTGCCAGGAGTAACTGAAATATCCCAGCACCCGACCGGATGTCAACTTGGCGAGATACTGATCCTGGTTCATTGTGAACGATTCTGGATCAAACATCCCCTGTGCGTTAACCTCGCTTAGCTTCTGAATCCATTGTTTCTGATAATCAGATCCGGCTACCAGTTTGGCTTCATGACTCTGCATATCCACCATCACACTGCCATCGTTTGGATAACCTGCGAGATGCATAGCTGGATTTAGCAGGGTGAAAAAGCTGCCCGATTCACCCGCAAGTGTGGCGAAGCCGATAGTTTCTTTTCCATCGATCTGCGGATGCTTTTGCTTGTATTGCTCAATCAAGTCAAAATATTCGTCCAGCGTTTTGATCTTGGGGTAGTTAAACTCTTTTAGCACAGCACGCTGAATATAAAAACCGGTCTGGAAGTTAGGCTCTGACACATAACCGATGTTGGCAGTGTATGGCAAGAAATAGATCTTTCCATCCTCCTGTCTGAATTTGTCCATATAAGGCCCGTATACCCGCTTGATGTTAGGCCCATATTGATCGATCAGTTCATCCAGCGGGATAAAAGATCCTGCATCCATCAATTTGGCCATTTCACCACTGGAGTCGATGATATCGGGGTAATCCCCACTCGCAATCATTACACCTGCCTTGGTTGCACCGTCGCCCACCAGATATTCCATCTTCCAGTCAACGCCTGTTTGTTCCTGTAGCTTCTTGCCAATGGTCGTGCTGCTTGCCAGAATGTCCTTCTTGCCACCGCCAAACGTGAAATATTTAAAGGTGACCGGGGTATTGTCATTACTGTCAGGATAAGAGGCTTCCGGGCTGGCTTTATTACAACCTGCCAGGGTTACAGCCAGTAAAATGGCCAGACCTGTTATAATGTTTCTTTTTCTAAACATGTAGCAAATGCCCCCTTAAAGTATTGTTTGTGTCTTTAAGCCTTCTCAATATATCAAGATAGCGCTTTCAAAGTTACCCATGAAAGTGTACCTCCTACTTTGAAAAGTATATCCCTCGTATTTAGTCGCCTGGCATGGCTGATGGATCAAGTGGAAGCTTAATTTGGATACGTGTTCCTTCTCCTTCCCATGTCTGGATGTCGAATGTAAAGTGATTTTTATAACAAAGTTTTAAGCGGCTATACGCATTTTTCATGCCAACATGCTCTCCCATATCGGTGTTTTGATCCAGGTAACTTAACAACTCTTCCAATTTAGCTTGTGACATCCCTATACCGTTATCCGTTAGTCTGATATGGAGCTGGTCATTTTCCATTGAAACGAAGAGTTGAATGATGCCTACACCCGGAGATGACTCAATTCCATGAATACTTGCATTCTCAACAAAGGGAAGGATAACCATCTTGGGGATTCGGTACATCAGTACCGCAGGACCTGCCTCAATGGTATATTGGAGTTTTTCTCCAAAGCGATATTTCTGAATTTGCAAAAAACTCTCGATGAGTTCCAATTCTTCTTGTACTGTCACATTATTCTGATTCCAACTAATCGACTTGCGAAACATCTTGGCCATGTTATGCACGATTTTGGCAGTCTCTTTCTCGCCTTTGATGAGGCTCCGCATACGTACCGACTCCAGCGTATTAAACAAAAAATGTGGGTTGATCTGACTATGGAGCGCATGAAGTTGTGCTTCCTGCTGCTTCAACTCCAGGTCTTTCTTTTGGATGTCGGCGAGATATACCTCATGAATCAGGTTATGGATCGTCTCGGTCATTCGATTAAATTCCATCGTGAGTTGACCTATTTCATCTCTTGCATCTTCAGGCGGAATCGTCTGGAAATTCTGTGTTTTTACTTTTTTCATATGTTTCAGAATACGCACCAGCCTGACATGGATGGATCTGGACATAGCCGCAATGATAATAGAAGGCAGGACAAAATTAATACAAGCCAGCCATACGACGAAGGAACGGGACTTCCGCACCTCCTTCAACACAATTTCTTCATCCATCACTCCATGCAGGGACCACCCTTCCAGATAGTTAATACCTGTATACGTAATTTCAAAGGGAATCATTTTGTTCGGAAACTGGATCTCGCTGTAACGTTTCCCTGTCTGAGCTTCTTCTGCTGTAGAATCATTTGAAAATTGGATGTGTCCCCCCGGATCAAGAAGATACACTTTTCCATCAAATCCACTGTTGTGGAAATACTGCTTGATCATATCCATGTTCAGGTCAATTTTAAGTAACTGCTCTCTCCCCCCAGTGTCGAGATTGTCGAGCCTTTGAACCAGACTTAACATCTGATCCGATGAGATCAATGCCGGATAAGGGGCGGAGTATGCCTGAAATTGAACGTACCAGTCCGAGTTGCGGACATCGTCAGTTAAACGATCAATATAACCGGAAGATAAAATGGTAGAATTATCGGTATACACTTGATACCAGCGAATTCCCTGATTCATTTGACCGGAGAATTGCCCTTTTAGATAGGAATTATAAGCGTCAATGTACTCAAAATGACTTTGAAATGAACGGGAGATAGTGTCATTGAATACAGGGTCAGTATATAACGAATAAGAGAGGCCGACAGCCTGATCAATGGTTACCCGCAGGTCGTTCTTCAGATTGTTCAGTGCCATGCCGGCATCACGAGTTTTCTGACTACGAATATTGGCGGATGTAACATTGTAGAACACCACATTGGTGACAACGATGGGAATAAACACGGACAGGACATACATCAGCAGTAGTTTATCTCGAAGCTTCATGTAATTCAGGTTCCATCTTGGCATTGTGCACCTCGCTGCTCATTTCCCATAAGGAGATTGCGATATTCTGTAGGCGATAACTTAACAAGTTTCTCAAACTGGGTTACAAAATAATCCGCATTCTGAAATCCTACGCGTGCAGCAACCTCGTACATTCTCAGATCCGTCTGGCGCAATAACTTCTTCGCCTCATGAATACGCAGGTTCAACAGATAGTCATTGAAATATTGATTGTAACTTTTGCGGAATAATCGCCCAAGATAAACGGGATTCATGTAGAAGAGTGCAGCAATGCTTTTGAGATTGATGTTCTCGGTATAATTTGCATCAATATATCGTTTGATCTTGCTGATATCTCCTTTGGATCGTTCCATCCGCAGATGAGAGACATAATCCTCGGCTTCCTCCAGCGCGGTGAGAAAAGCATTTTTCAATAGTCGTAAATTCCAACCTTCATGACTTTGTTGTGCTAGCTCTTTCAGCTGCTGCAACCCTTCATCATTACCACCCATTTCGTTGACTACAGCGAGAATACCCGTTATATAACGCAAAAGAGAACCCGATACAGCTTGAGGAGAAAATCGATTCATATGAAACAATTTGAATTTCTCCTCTACAACCTTGTGATAAGCTGACCTATTCCCCTCTTCCAGGCTCAAGATTAAGTGATCCACCTCGTCCTGGTATACATTGAAAACAAACAGCGGTTTGTCCTTGATCTCCGTATAACGTACGACACCACCAGTTTCAGCATATTTATGCTTGGCTGCTTCTTCAGCCGCCATAAGGGATTGTGGGACATCACCAATTTCTTTGACGAGTGTTCCTGCGTAAAGACCGATATCCAGGTTAAACCTTTTGCTCAGTGTTATATGAATATTGTGCAGTTTATCCTGTAACGCCGGCCCCCCTTGATGATGATCAGGCCACAACAGTAATAATGCAAACATGCCACGTTGTTGCTCACTGATGAACATTTTGCATAAATTACTCTCCAGAGAATGTACTGCTTCACGTAGCTGTTCAATGGTAATTTTAATTTCATCTAATCCGGTCTGAAGTTCAATCAAAGTCATGAGCAGACTGGTGTTACGATTGATCCCGAGCATCTCGGCATATCGATGTTCATCTTCCTTCTGTACATGGCCTTTGATCACATCCTCCAGCATGATGTTACCGGCCTGTCCCTCAGCCAAAAGAATATGTTTTCTTTTATTGCAAATCAGATTAGCCGACTTCTGCAACGTCGCCGTCAGTTCTTCATCATCAATAGGCTTCAGGATATAGTCATGAACGCCGTACCGGATTGCCTGCTGTGCATATTTGAAGTCATGATAACCACTGATGATAATGAACACAGGTTCCAGAAGTGGCATTTTCTCTACGGCACGTATCAGTTCCAGCCCATCCAGGATTGGCATACGGATATCTGTAATAATCACGTCTGGTTGCAGGCTTTCAATCAGATTTAATGCCTCTGCACCGTTCTCTGCCTCTCCGATAATCTCCATGTTAAGATCCATCCAATTTATGAGTTCATACAGCCCTTTTCGTACATACATCTCGTCATCTACCAGTAATACTTTTAACATCCGTGTGTCCCCTTTCCTCCAACAAAAATAAACCGCCGGTAGCGTGTCTCCCTATCGGCGGAATGAATCTAATATGGTGACTGTTGTAGTTCGATGATCGATCCATGACCAGTCCTTCCGAATGACAGAAGCGTTCAGATATCCATCCTTTTTTGCCATAGCCGAATTCTTGATCATAACGATTATAGGTCTGACAACCGTATCCATCATGTTAGGATGGTTACATTTTATAGGTTCACGTCTGCAATTTCATTGCACAAACGGCTATATTTATTGCGCGAAACGATAAGGAGGTCATATATCTGAATGAATGAGACCTCAGAATACCTGTTTGATAAATTTTATTTGCATTGAACAAAAACACGCCAACTTTTGCCTATATCTTATTTCACAAAAAAAAAAGAGCGAATTCGCCCGGCAATTTTGTCAGCCGGTATTCGCTCAGGTAATCGGTAAGTGCTTATTTGTTATTCCATTTATCCCCTTTTAATTCAATCATGGCATTGGGGCCAGGGAAGGTTAATTCTATCTTTTGGTCCAGATAGGATAGGGTTACTTTTGATTCTGCAATAGAGCGAATTCTGGTATTGAACAGACGACCATTTTCCCATTCCAGATCTATTTCAAATCCGCCACGAGCCCGAATACCACGAATATATCCTTTTGGCCACGCTGCTGGTAAAGCAGGTAACAATCTGATTACTTCGTTATGACTCTGGAGAAGCATCTCTGCTATCCCTGCAGTACCTCCAAAGTTCCCATCAATTTGAAATGGAGGATGGTCACAAAACAGATTGGGTAACGTGGAGGAACGAAGAAGTTCCACGATGTTATCGTGTGCAAGTTCCGACTCCTCTAATCGTGCCCACATGTTGAGAATCCACGCCCGGCTCCATCCAGTGTGTCCACCACCGTGTTCCAGTCTTCTGTCGAGTGTTACACGAGCTGCCTTGGCCAGGTCAGGCGTTGATTGCAACGTAATTTGCGTTCCAGGATGCAAAGCGAATAAATGGGAAATATGTCTGTGACCCGGTTCCAATTCATCATAATCGTTACTCCACTCTTGGATCTGGCCATGTTTGCCAATGGAGGTCTCCGGTATTTTGGTTAAAGCACTGCGGAGTACTTCTCCAAATTCCTGATCTTCTTGCAAGATCCGGGTACTTTCAATACAACGCGTGAAGAGTTCTCTAATAATCTGATTGTCCATTGAAGCACCAAAACATAAAGCCCCCGACTCTCCATTATCTAATATATAGCGATTTTCCGGTGAGGACGAAGGACATATCACCCAATTACCGGAAGGATCCTCTATTAGATAATCCAGAATAAACATAGCCGCATCTTTCATCGTGGCGTAAACTTTTTTGAGAAACTGAACATCCTTATTGTATTCGTAGTGGTCCCATAGATGTAATGAAAGCCATGCTCCTCCCATAGTCCAAAACGTCGATGTCATGCATACATCCTGCGGAGCAGCGTCTGCCCAGATATCCGAATTGTGATGAGCAACGAACCCCTTGCATCCATACATGGTTCTAGCGGTTTCCTTTCCCCGGACTTGCAGTCGATCTATAAAATCAAACAATGGAATGTGACATTCAGACAGATTGCAGCTTTCTGCAGGCCAGTAGTTCATCTGTGTATTAATATTAATCGTATATTTGCTATCCCATACAGGAAGCATGTCTTTATTCCATATCCCTTGAAGGTTTGCAGGTAAAGAACCTGGACGACTGCTTGAGATAAGCAGATAGCGACCAAATTGAAAATATAGACTCAACAGTTCCGGATCATGCTTACCAGCTCTAAACCGCTCAAGGCGCTGATCGATTGGAAGTTCGGAACATATCACATCTTTATTTTCATCTTCGAGATGTATATCCATCCGCTTGAATAAGGATTGATAGTCCGAGACATGATCGGTGAGCAGTTCGCTATATGGTTTTGCGGAAGCAGCTTCAATTCTTCGGAGGCACTCCGCTTCGAGTTGTTCCTTGGGTACTCGGAAATCCGTGCAAGCCGTGATTAGAATAGTTGCTGAATTACCATCCTTCAGAGAAAGCTGACCGCTTGAATAATGAACCTGCCCCCCTTCAGATATAAGGCGAATCGCACAACAAAATCGAATTCCTTCTTCTCCCCCACTTCTTCCTCGGATGATCAAGTCATTCGTTCCACGCTTCTCGATCCGGTCCAGATAGGATTGGAAACCAACAGGATGCTTAAGAATATCTGAATAGGATGTTGATTGCAGAACGGTTCCCCTGCCAAAAATAGTGGAGAAAGATAACTTTCCAGGTACGCTAGATTTGAGATGAGCAACGAGCACTTGATCCGGGTAGCTGGCAAAATAATCACGGCTGTAAATGGATTGATCTGCGGTATAATTCACGTTTACCTTGCCATGTTCCAGATCGAGATGTCTTTGATATTCATTCGGTTCATGTTCACTGTGGTCCATAGCGATATAGAAGTCCCCCAATGGCTCATAATGTCTTTGCCCGTCAGGAACACCTACCAGAGTATCTGCTGCGAGTTCTTCTGCTTCCCTAATCTTACCGTCAAAAATCAGGTTTCTGAGCTGAGTTAAAGATTCAAGTGCTTGAGGATTATTCCGCTCCATCGGACCACCATACCACAGACTATCTTCATTAAGCTGAATTCTCTCAGTCTGTGTTTTCCCAAAAATCATGCCTCCAAGAGTTCCATTTCCGATAGGTAATGCCTCTTCCCATGTTCCAGCAGGTTGATTAAACCAGATATGTTTGGTCTTCACGTTAAAACCTCCAACGAATTATATTCCTCACATTTTTCATGTTTAGTGTGTTCCGCTTGTATGTCCTTTCAGTGTACTGTAATCTCTTCAGCATCTAAATGAACAAAATTAACTTGAATTATCACAATCTTATCCCAGCATTAGAGGGATAATCGTAAATTCGGAAACGGACAGTACAAATTCTTGTTCTCGGCAAGGAAGCATATCTATTGGCAATAAAAAAAGCCGCTATAATAGCGACTCTGCTTCGTTCATTTGATTTAGCTTAGCATAAGTTATAAAATATTTCGCTCCATTTGTTGCATGAATTGCCTCAATATCAGCCGATCTTCCGAAGAAATGGATTGAAGTAGTTTCTCCTGCTGCTCTCTCCATTTATGCTCAACCGGTTTTTCTAATTCTTTGCCCTTATCGGTTAGAAAGATACGCATGATCCTTGCATCCTGTACATCACGTTTGCGATATATAAATCCGTTCTGTTCCAGTGATTTGACCATGTTTGTAACCGTTGGTGGTTCGCATTTCATATGTTCACTTAGTTGCATCTGTGTTACCCCATCACCCAACCACAGCCGATACAACAAATTATCTTGTCCTACATAGAGATTAAGTTCCCGGAGAGATTCACTATAGTTTCGACGCATTTGGGAGGAAATTCGATCTAAGGACTGTCGAATATCACAATCTACTGCATCTGTCATGAACGATCCCTCCCTAACATCCGAATTATATTTAGCAGACTAAATGTATCATGGGGATATTTAAGTGTCAATTCACCTTAGTGTCGTTATAAGGGCCTCTTCCTATCCAATTTTCACAACAAAGATTGCATTTTATCGTAAAGCTTATTTTTTGGCAAAACCTTGCTTGTTCAAATAGGTCATCATTTGCGGTTGAATACTTCTCTCGAGGTGATCTTGGATATGGTCACTCCATCCTTTTACTTTTTTTACGGTGAAAGGAGCTCTCGTCGGACGATTTTCATAATACTTCAGCATGGTCTCATCATAGATTGCTAATTTCTCTTGATCCATTGGTTGGTATTGATTATCAAGCAATACCATGGATTGAGGGAGCCGAGGTTTCAGTTCCGGCTTATCTCCAGCTGGATTACCGATACATAATCCCACCAGAGGGATAACATATTTTGGTAAATTCAATACGTCAGATAGTTCGCTAATATTGGCTCTGACCCCACCAATGAATACTCCGCCAAGTCCCAGCGATTCAGCTGCGGTTAACGCATTTTGTGCCATCAGGCCAGCATCGAATGAACCAATCAACAGAAATTCAATATATTCAATATCCACATCTGGAGCGATTTCATGATTTCGGTTGAAATCTGCACAGAAGATCCAGAATTCGGCCGCTTCTTCAATATAGGGTTGATCGACACAGAGATGTCTGAGTTTTTTTCGAAGTACTGGATCTGTGATGCGTATAATGGATACCGCCTGCAGAAGACTGAACGATGAAGTTTGATTTGCTGCCTGAAATATTGCATCTATTTGTTCCTCAGTTAGGGGTTGAGATGTGTAAGAACGAAACGATGTATGGTTATGAAGCAATTCGAGTGTGTTATTCATTAAAAAGCTCTCCTTTATTCGTTGATTCCATGTTCCTGCAATCCGTATTCGTAAGGAACGCCCATATTCTCGCGTAGTGTTTTTCCTTCATATTCCTTATGGAACAAACCGCGTTCCTGCAAGATAGGTACTACCTGATTCACAAAATCTGCAACGCCATCAAAAGATACATCGGGCACAACTGAGAATCCGTCACATGCTTCAGCCAAAAACCATTCTTCCAAGAAGTCAGCAACCTGTGTCGGGGTGCCTGCAACAACCGGATGATAGTTGATGACCCCGTGAGCGAGAACATCCCTTACAGAGAGTCCATCTTTTAATAACTTTAAAGCTCTCGGAGAACGGGGGTCCATGGGGTTGGCATAAGCATTTTTTAACAAGTCTGCCGCTAAAGGTTGATCTATATCTACTGAGTTTACCGACAATGGTAAACCAACCATGGATCCGAGGTAACTTACCCTGCTGGGGATTTCCTGAGGATTGAAGCTCATAAGCTGTTTCCGACGATCCAGAGCTTCTTCCTCCGTTGAAGCCATAGAAAACATAAACCCTGCAAACATTTTGATATCATCGGGGTTTCGACCGAAACGGGCAGCACTTTGCCTTATGGCTTGTCTGTGTTCACGGGCAGACGTAATATCATAAGGATTGGCGTACACTCCGGAAGCATATTTCCCAGCTAATTCTAATCCTTCTCCTCCTCCCCCTGCCTGGAAAATCACTGGCTGCCCTTGCTCAGAGGGGGGAATGGGCAAAGGACCACGAGATGCATAATACTGACCCTGAAGGTTTATAGGCTGGATTTTGTCCATATCAGCAAATTCCCCTCCTTCTACATCTAACGTCCAAGCGTCTGGTTCCCAACTCCCCCACAAGGCCTGAACAATTTGTATGCTTTCATGTGCCTTGTCATAGCGTTCTTGGCGATTTTCAACCCGGCCACCGAAATTAGCCGCCGCTAGGGGGTCGGATGTGGTAACCGCATTCCAGCCCACACGTCCATGACTGATAACATCCAGTGCTTTGAACTGACGTGCAATGTTGTAGGGATAATTAAATGTTGTAGAGAGGGTAGCAACAAGCCCGATGTGTTGTGTCTCTCTTGCTACTGCCATAAGTGCCAACATGGGGTCCATAGGAAACATAGGCGTCTGTGGACCTAAATTATTGGATAATGCTGGAGTATCAGCAATGAAAATCATTTGAAATTTTCCTTGTTCAGCTAATTTAGCCCGTTCTACATAACTATCCATATTGGTGTAAGCTGCAGGATCCGTGCCAGGCATTCTCCATGCGCTAAATTCGGCTCCATAACCCGAAACCATCTGTAAAGCCAGTTGCATTTCACTTCTTTTTTTCATAACGATTTTCTCCTTCGTTCTGGAAAGGCACAATGTGTGCCCTTACTATAGCGCGAATATATTTAGCATGCTAAGTATATGGATGGATCCGATTTTGTTCCATTGAGGGAGGGTTATAGGTATTGACGTTCACCGGTCTGGGCTGATTTCTCGACGGCATCCAGTAACTGATGTAGTTTCACCGCATCCTCGAAAGTAGGTGCTAAGGTAGTGCCTTCTTGAATATCTTTGGCAAACTTGCGATAAGCCTGAGCCATGTTTAGAACAAATCCGGAGTCGTTATATAGAGAATGTGGAGCCGAGTAATAGGCATCGGGAATGGTTAGTTCACGAAGCTCGTTGTCCGTAGATCCTGCACCACGTAATTGATGTGATCCGAATTGAATGGATGCAGGAGCGCTCAGCACAATTGTGCCGTTGTCTCCGAAGATTTCAAGTGTGAGTCCTGTCTGATGTTTAACTCCACCTTGAATATGGACACTGGCTGCTGCCCCATTAGTCAATTTTCCTGTAATCATGATCTGATCATCCGTTGTTTTCTTGATGACTTTCTGAATATCAACCAATTCAACTTCTGGAAACTGTTGAGCTGTGGTGGCAGACAATTCTGTAAAGTCCCCAAGCATGAAAGTGAAGGCATCCAGATTATGGCCCCCTACAATGGTCAGCAAGTTCCCTCCAACTTTCCGGTCATACAAGTACGCAGTCGACTTGTCACCTACGCCACCCATGCCATCTATAGCGATCTTCAGGTTGGCAGACAACACTTTACCCACATAACCGTCTGCCAATAAATCTTTTACGTATTGAACGGCCGGGGCTTGTCTAGCCTGTAATCCAATCGCATTTGGCAGTTGCGCGGACGCTACCCATTCCTGCATTTCAAGCGCTTCCTCTGTATTAGAACCCAGTGGCCATTCACAATAGATTGGTTTGCCAGCAGGAGCGATGGCTTTGACTGCATTATAATGTTCCTTGACGTTAATACTGACAACAACCATATCCACATCAGGGTGCTGAGCCAACTCCTCCATATTATCAAAGCCATGATCTGCCCGAAAAGCTTCTGCGCTTTTCTTTGCACTCACCATATTACTTGTCCCAACCGCTGTAAGCTCGAATTCATCCAAATGCTGAATAGCTGGAATATGTGTACCACTCGCCCACCCGTTATTAATGGATGCTCCTATGATACCTGTACGAATTTTTTTACTCATTGTTAAACATCTCCCTTGTTAATATTTACAGTATGATTGAATATTGATTTGTCTCCAGCCCTTATAAGTCACTCATTTCTATGATATATTTTATTTAGCTTGCTAACTATTCAATCGAGATAACATTATTATTCTTTCGCATTTTAGGTAAACTAAAATTGTTTTGGTGTTGACACCATCATAGGTGTATTTGTTTTGTTTGCAAAGAGGGCAATTTAAATGAACATAGTACATCTTTTTGTACCTTTGGATCAGGAGTGATATGAATGAGAGTTTGCAATGAAGGATTTGAACAAGAGTTTATAGATGGAAAAAGTGATATGTACGCCATAGCTTTTACTCAGAATGTCCTTTCTGGGCGTTGGAAATATTTCATTTTATGGTACCTAAAAGACGAAACACGTCGATATACGGATATCAAAAAATTCCTTGGAGATCTGTCTCAAGGCTCCCTCACAAAGCAGCTTAAAGAGTTGGAGAATGATGGTGTTATTCAACGTGATGTATATCCGGAAGTTCCTCCGCGAGTTGAGTATTCGTTAACAGACAAGGGAATGAAGTTACTACCGATCCTTGAAAAGATGGAGGACTTCGGCAAAGAATACGGCTAAGCAATTTAAACTAGGCTTCCATATTACATCTTTGTTAAAGGGGGGGAGATATGTTTTTCTTCTTTTTTTTCCCCTTGCTTTTGGTACTGTTCTGACTATCGCCTCTTTCAGACTTCTCTTTATAGACAAATAAAGTTGCTATTGTAGCAACTTTATTAAAAGACATTTTTAGATTTCTTAAACATTTTCAGGCTCATAAATTCCGTAACCATTCTTGCCATTCTTTTTAATCTTGTACATGGCTCCATCCGCATGTCTCAGAAGTTCGGAAGGCTCCTGTCCATGCTTGGGAAATAGGCTGATACCAATACTCATCGAAAGGTTGATATAGTTTCCGGCAATTTTGAAATGGGTACTAAATGCAGCTTCCAATCTTTTGGCAATGACTTCAGCATCGTGATCATCTTTCAGATGGCTTAAAATGATGAATTCGTCCCCGCCAAGCCGAGCTACCGTGTCCGCACTTGGAATTGTTTCGCTTAATCGCTTTGCCATTTCCAGCAACACTTGATCGCCAACATGGTGTCCATATGTATCATTCACTTGTTTAAACCCATCAGCATCGACAAACATGACAGCTAGTTTGCTATGGTTTCTTTTGGCATTACTGATAGCCCAGGCAAGACGGTCATTATAAGCAAGACGATTAGGCAGACCTGTAAGTGGATCATGCAAAGACAAATGCTTGCTGATTTTTTCGGAGATTTTGATTTTGGCGTACTCCGTCTCCAGTTCTTTGATCAGATTTTTAAGTTTATACACCCTGGTATTGGTGTGTGTCATGTCAGTAATCTGAATGAGGGCATAACTCCGATCTTCATGATAGAGCGGTTCAACATGCATATTTTGTCTGAATAATTGTTCATCCTCTCCTTCATTAGGAAGAATGAATGCCTTATGTAACGCGCTTGAGCAAAATCTGCTCTGTCCATGATACAGCGCATTTTGCAAGATATTTAGATAGATATTTGACTTAAACCGCGGGCAGACCTCAAGCAGATTCAAGCCTAGTACCTCTTCTACATTCTTGCCAGTAAAGCGCTCCAACCAGGCATTCCACACAACAACTTTCAAATGCCTGTCCACGATCATTATTCCCATATGGGCTTTGTTCAAAGCTTGTGAAATAAGATTATCCATTGTCCGCCTCCAACAAAGCGTCCATTTTGGCCAGCAGGCTTGATATGGAGTTCATACTTAATGCTATGACAATGATACCTGTCACATCCGTATCGGCAAGTAAAAACGAGGTATGTAAAACCAGGACATAGACTTCATTCTGAAGCAATATTTGTTGATCGGAATTGGTGACATAGATCAGTTCAATATCAGGCAGGACGTATTCCAGTTTGATCTCCAGGAAATTACCGAATTCTCCAATAATGGCGTTAAGCAGGACATTGCTAACTTCCTTCAAAACGTCCAAATCCGTATCCATCAGGTTCGGATCGTTCGGTATAACGCTCTCACCCAGTTCTCCAAGACAGATGTTTGCTAATACTTTAGCCTGCTCAACAGGAAACATCAGAAATGCTTTTCCCTGAAATTCGTATCCAAACTGTAAGGATGACCTAAACAGGTGACCTTCACTAAAGAAAATGTTGTATCTTCGATCTCCAGGATCAACATCGGATATGGAGATTAGTTCCACTTCCGGAATATTCAAAACGATACGCTTGTCTACAATCTCTGACAACATGTTAGCCGCTTGTCCCACGTAAACGTTTACTAGTTCAGTAAGCAAATCCTTCTGTAAATCATTCAGCATGAT
The DNA here is from genome assembly GCF_037965655.1 of Paenibacillus sp. FSL L8-0435. Taxonomy (NCBI): domain Bacteria; kingdom Bacillati; phylum Bacillota; class Bacilli; order Caryophanales; family Paenibacillaceae; genus Paenibacillus; species Paenibacillus sp. FSL L8-0435. The sequence continues at coordinate 3,385,441 of NZ_CP150185.1, read as the reverse complement.
AGGCCGCCTGAATCAGTTGAATCATGGTCGTTGCCTTCTCTGCGGTTAACGGTTTATTCAAAAAACCAGAAATGCCTAACATTTCAACTTCATCCCTAGTTGTCTTCTGAATATCTGCAGATAAGATAATAATTTTGACATTGCTATCCGTTTCTCGAATCATACGAAGCATTTCTTGTCCGTTCAAACCAGGCATCAGCAGGTCGGTGGTTATAAAATCAGGTTGAAATTCCTTAAATAGGTTGTATCCTTGCTCTCCATTGTTAGCAATCTGAATCTCGCATGCTGGAATATGATCAACAATCAGCTTTGTAAGCAATTTCTGTACGAAAATGGAGTCTTCCACGATTAATACTTTCATTTTCTCTTCAGTCTCCTTGATAAAATGGTAAGAGCTCGGGATGGTCAGGCGCTGTGGACAGTTCTTGATATAGGGCTTTCGCGCGCAGTGGCACCCTGAAAAGAGACTGACTGGTGATTCAAGTAAATATAAATTATAGTAACTTTAATTTAATTGTCAACAACATTATTGAATAAGTTCGATTTGTGTGCAATTGACATACTACCGCCCGTCGTTAAAAAAACATAAAAAAACGGTCACCTAGTGACCGTTTTGATCGGTTATCTGGAACTGCATTAAGTTTACTCTTTTACCCCTCCAAGCTGCAAGCCATGAACGAAATACTTCTGCAAAAATGGATATACGACTAAGATCGGTAATGCGGCAACAATCGTAATCGCTGCCCGAATAGATACAGGTGTGACCATGTTACGCGCAGCGCCAAGATCTGCACCATTGGCAACGGCTGCACTGCTGTTGGAATTCATAGAAGATGATAATAGTTTCATCAACTCATATTGCAGCGTGCTCAGGTTTTGTTTGGAAGATGCATACAGAAACGTATCAAACCAAGAGTTCCATTGACCGACTGCAATGAACAGTGCAACAGTAGCGAGAACAGGTTGGCACAGCGGTAGAATAATGGAAATGAATGTTCTGAAATCTCCAGCACCATCAATTTTGGCGGATTCGATCAATCCCTCGGGTAGTGTCTGGATATAGGTTCGAATAACAATCATATTAAAGGCACTGATCAGCCCAGGGATAATGTACACCAGGAAGTTGTTTAACAAATGCAAATCTTTCATTAGGAAGTAGGTTGGAATAAGACCTGCACTAAAATACATCGTAAGAACAACTGTAATGGTAATGGGCTTTCGTAATATATAATCTTTTCGGCTTAGTGTGTAAGCCAGCATGGAGGTTAAGAATAGACTTAAAACTGTCCCCAAAACCGTTCTCGCCACAGATATACCAAAGGCGCTGAAGATGGTCCCTCCTGCAAATACTGCTCTGTAGTTTTGATCTGTCCATACCCGAGGCCACAGATAAATCCCACCCCGGATGGTGTCATTACCGGCATTGAATGATACGGCGAGTGTATTCACAAACGGATACAGGGTAACAATCGCGATTGCGATCATCAGTATACCATTTAACGTATGGAAGACAATCGGTTCAAGCCGAGATTTATTGATTCCCATCTCTAGTCCCCCTTATATTAATCGGTCTTCCCCGAGCCGTTTGGAAATTGAATTCGCCGCAAAGATCAGCGTAATACTAACTACTGTTTTGAAGATACCTGCCGCAGTAGCCAAAGAATAATTTCCGATCTGTAGTCCGTATTTCAGGACAAATATATCTATCGTCTGTGACCAGTCGACAACCACACCATTACCTAACAGATACTGAACCTCGAATCCAGCTTCCAAAATCCAGCCCATATTCATGATCAGCAAAATGATAACAATGGATTTGATTCCGGGTAAGGTCACATACAGCATTTTCTTATATCGGTTCGCACCATCAATCTCTGCCGCTTCATAGAGGGAAGGATCGATAGACGTGATGGCCGCCAAATAAATAATGGCATTCCAGCCAACTTCTTTCCATACATGGGATGCGCCTACAATGCCCCAGAAGTATTCCGGAACGCTAAGCCACATGATAGGTTCTTGAATGATATGCAGCTTCATGAGCACCACATTCACAATCCCACCATCAACAGATAGTGAACTTGCAACGATACCTGTCACAATAATCCATGAGAGAAAGTGAGGTAAATACGAAATTGTTTGAATGGTTCGTTTATAAAACTTATGTTTGATCTCATTAAGTAATATGGCAAATATAATTGCTGTCGCAAATCCGAGCACCATATTGATGACGCTCATCGCAATGGTATTACGAAGCACGTTAAGAAATGCATCGTCTGTTAGCAAAAACTTAAAGTGTTTGAGCCCGACCCATTCCTGCTGCGTGAAACTCTTCGCAGGACTGTAATTCTGAAAGGCCATAACCCAGCCCCAAATGGGATAATACGAGAATACGAGAATGTACGCAACGATGGGCAATGACATAAACATGAGTTGTCTTTGTCCGCGCAATCGTTTTAACAGTGGTGCTTTGGGAACGACTGTACGGGTGGTTTGCTCTGGTATGGCTCCAGGCGTGTTCGCCATCTTTCACTCCTCCTATTGGCTTGCAGCGACTTTAACATGATGTCTCGGAAGGCACTCGCCTGAGTAATCCTTTGGTTGATACCTTCCGAGAGAATCATTGCCGCATTTTTTTATTTAACAGACCAGTTCTCGATTCTCCATTTCAGTTGTTCATTAATCCTGTCTTCATAGGATTTGACATCGATTTTCTTGTAAGCGTCTACATATTCAGTCCAAATGTTATCGAACTCATCCGGTTTTGACATGATCGCCTTAGGCAAGAATTTCAACGAAGTGTCTGTCATTTGTTTGTTCGCTACCGCAGCATCAGAGCCTTCTTTCAGATCGACCTGCCATGCTGGATAGTACACTGGATTTTCTGGTGCAGGAGAGAAGAAGTCACTCCACGTTTTGAAGCCATAAGCATCCAGAAGTTCTTTGTCTTCCGGTTTGAGGTTGTCATAGAATTCCTCAGGTTGGTTGATCGCTCCAATCGCATTGCCATCTTCAAATGTTCCTTCGAGCTTCGGTGCAGCAGCGTAGAAACCTTCAGCTTTGTTAACCAATCTCCATGCTGGATCATCCTGCTCTGTCCGTTGCTCTGGTGTACGATAGAATCTTCCCTCTTCATTCACTTGATAGTCTACACCCTCTTCACCCCATGACAAGAGCTTCTGGTACTTCTCGTCCATGAGCTTATCGAGGAATTTGATGAGTGCGACAGGGTCTTCGGCATCTTTACTGATACCAAAACCATTGTTCAAGTTAATGACCGGACGATCCAGATAATGATCTGTGATACTTGTATCATAGACAAGCGGGAAGCCTACGTATGTCTGGCCAATTTTCCCCTGTGCTACGAGTGGGTCTTCGCCGGCTTGGAAATTCCAGTGCTGGTCGAACATACTAAGCACACGTCCCGAAGAAATTTTGGCCAGATATTGATCGTAGTTCTGAACAAAGGCTTCTTTATCCAGCAATCCCTCGTTATACAGATTGTTTAGTTCCTTATAATACCGTTTGGAGATATCTTTGTCGGCAAAAACGGTTGCGACTCCACTATCATCTACGACTACGCCCCCGTCATTGGGGTGACCTGTAAGATGTTCAGGTGGGTTAAGCAAAGGGAACGTCCGCCAGTCTGAAGCCAATGTAGTGAAACCAATCGTCGGTTGACCATCAATCGTTGGATTCTTGGCTGCATAATCACGGACCAACTTTGTGAAATCATCCAACGTTTTAGGAGTTGGGTACCCAGCATCCTTCAGTATGGACTTTTGGATCCAGAATGCAGGACCAGAATAATAGTTACTAATGAACTCCCCTGTATACACTCCATAGTTAGGCAACCAGTAAATATGTCCGTCACTGGAATCTTTCATCCGGTTCCAGTCTTTACCGAAATGTTTCTTCAGATTAGGTGCATGCTCTTCAATGAGATCTTCGAGCGGAATAACCGCACCGGCTGAGACCAACTTGGTGTCTGCTGTGATCAGATCCGGGAAATCGCCTCCGGCAATCATAACGCCGAGCTTCTGTTGAAGATCACCCACAAGAAACTCCATCTCAAGATTAACGCCGAGTTCATCCTGGATCTTCTTGTAGATTCGGTTATCTTTAGCTGGCGCCTGATTTGGCGTTCCGATAAAGGCCGTGATGTTTAGTACCTCTTTCCCATCCTTTGTAGTCGCTTTCTCATTGTCACCGCTGCATCCTGCAAGTGCCAAACTCAAAGCCAGAACGAGTGATACGGAACCCCAAAGCTTCTTTTTCTTAAGTCCCCCCATGTACTTGCCCTCCTTGGAAGTGGTATGTCTTACTGTTTTTAGTATGAAGAAATGTATGCGGTTACAAAATATATACATTTAAGGTCTACCCCCCTGTAATTGTAGGTCTTATTCAGGAGGGGTTCTTCTTTTTCATCGATCAATTCGCATACTTTTGCCTGTATTCTACTGGTTTCATGGCTGTTCGTTTTTCGAAGTGTCTGAGAAAATGCTGGTAACTGCGGTACCCTACCTGCTCTGCAATCGCACTGGATGTTTGATTCGTCTGCTGGAGCAGACGCTTCGCTTCTTCCATTCTTAGATCATGTACTACCTCAATTACACCCTTACCATACTTTCGCAAAAAGGATTGCCCTAAATGGACAGGATTCACGTAGAATCGTTCTGCGAGCTCCTGGATCGTAAATGTCTCCCTGTAATGCATCTGCACATATTCAGCAACCGTCGCCTGGATGCCACCCATTTGCCTCTCCCGGAAAATGGCCAGTTCTGACTTGCATTGCAAACAGAAATGTTCGAGATTGTTAGCAACCTCTTCGATATTTCGATGGCCCTTCTCCAGAATTCCGCTCGCCAATTCGTTCATTAGAGCATTAGGTTCTCCTCCTAATTCTCTACACAGGGACAATCCGCGGAATATAATGTGGGTAGAGAAAATATGTACAATCTCTGGCGCAGCCTTCATCTGTACAAACAGTTCAAAAGCACTCCGAATTGCAGACGAGAGTTCCTCTACAGAACCGTTTTCAAGCAAATCGCAAATATGGTCCACTTCTGATAGCGTTTCCGGATCAAACTGCCAATTCTCCAGCTGAATATCTTCGGCAAACAAAAGACGCTCTTGATTAAAAAACAAATAACGCCCAACTTCCTGAGCAGAGCGAAAGGATTCAGATAAATGCTCCAGTTTGTTGACCGTTAATCCAACCGCGATATGGATATCTTCGCAATCGTTATGTTGCATGGTGTTCATCAAACGCTGGGTAAAAGCTTTAATTGCTTCAAATGTCTCATTTCTATCATTCGTTTCCTCCCCCCATACAAGTCCCAATGAGTCTCTTGTTCTATCTATCACATAACAGGAAGTTGTTTCTTCAGCCGTTTGTTCAACTACTGAACAGACTTCCTGAATATCTCCCTGAAAGGCTATCCGCAGGTATGCCCAATGGGACTTGTTTAAACGAGGAAGGAACTCCGACTTCTCCTCCTCCGATATATTTTGCTTATCCTTAATCAGTGCAGTCAAAAACGCTTTGATCCTTTGCTCGTTTGCATGTTCCCGTATACGCTCCTGGGTTTCACGCTCCTGTAATTGCATACGGAGACGGACCAACATTTCCTCTGCTTCTGTACTGTCAACCGGTTTGGTTAAATAATTGGAGACACCTAATCGAATAGCTTGTCTGGCATAATTAAAGTCACTGTATCCACTCGTGATGACAAACAGCACAGACTCATGTTCCAATCGTCGTGCTTCTTCTACAAGTTCCAGCCCATTCATCACGGGCATACGAATGTCTGTCACCACGAGATCAGGTCGATCTTGTTCCATCATCCGAATGGCTTCCTCACCGTTGGCGCACACGCCTTTGATTTCAAAACCATACTTTTCCCAGTTGATCAGAAGCTGTAAACCTTCAATGGCATACGGTTCATCATCGACTAACAGTACTTTGTACATGAGAGTTTACCTCCTATTTCCTCTGTTCCAGCTTGGAGATTGGTATACGGTACCCTGCAATGGTTTCCTTTCCAGGTACACTGCTTAGATCAAATATCGCATTTCCTTCATAAAAGAGTTCCAACCTTCGGTAGACATTACGGAGTCCTACATGCTCGCCGTTCCGGGGTCTTTCAGAACGAATATCTCGCAGGAGCTCGGTTAGTCTCCCTGCATCCATACCGATTCCATTATCGATTACCTGAATAACCAGTTCGGAAGCGTTTCGTCTCGCTGTTATCTTGATCTCTCTTCCATTTTTTCGCGCCTGCAAGCCGTGTTTGCAAGCATTCTCGACAAGAGGTTGAATACTCATACGGGGAATGAGCAACGAAGCTGCATCAGGATCAACCTCGAAGGTGTAATCGAACAGCTCTCCAAAGCGAAACTTCTCAATCTGGAGATAAAGATTCGTAAATTGCAGCTCTTCTTGCAAAGGAATCAGATTGTCAGAATGACTGAGCAACTGTCTCATCAGCTTGGACAGACTTTTAATAATCTCAATTACTTCCGTATATCCATTCTTCGTACTAACGACCAGCAAGGCATTCAATGTGTTAAATAAAAAATGGGGATTCATCTGACTCTGGAGCATGGACAATTCAGTCCTCACTTGATCCAGCTCGAGATCTTTTTGACGGATTTCCAGTTTATATACGTCATTAATCAGCGTATGAATTTTACCAATCATGATGTTAAATGTACGAATAAGCCCGCCAATTTCGTCGCGGCCTTCGTGAATTTCAATCAGATCGAATCGTTCGTTACGAACCTTCTCCATATGTCTGGATAACTTGCGAATCCGATAGTGGTAGGAACGCAAAATAATATAGATCAATACAGAGGGGACCACGATACTTAATGCGAGCAACCCCAGAATTGACTTAAAGGCTTCTTGCAGCAGATGGTCAAGGTGACGTGTATCGGCAACTCCAATCAATTTCCAACCCTTTAGGTAGGCTAGATTCCCCAACGATTTTTCGAGCGTGTAAGCAGAATCCCCAGATTCCTTGAGCATTGATTCATTATCAGGTGGGTATAAGTCGGTTTCGCTGAATTCCCCACTTGAAACGACAGTTCGATTGTTGCTGTCCACCAGACGCAACTGAAGACTGTCTGATTCACGATTTAAAATGCTATACACCCGGCTAACTTCCAGATCAATCTTGGAATACTTCGCATAATTCGCATACGAGGTATACGTATCCATTTTGCCAATCACACTGATCCTTCTTCCCGCGTTAAATCCGGATGGCTCAATATAATCAACGACAAGAATGCCTCCACTGGTGGATTTCAGCTGTTTCAATCCAGGGAGTACATTCTTGTCTTTCATCACGATATAATGACTGCCCGTCTGAATGGTATCGTTATCCGTATAGATACGCACCTCCAGAATATTCGCTGACATATACCGTGTTAATTTATCTCGCAGGAATGCATGGTACACGTTGTAATAATCAACGGGGGAGTGATAGGTCCGATCCAGTGCCTCATAGAGCGAATCGTCTGCTGCAATAATTCGGCTCAGAGCAACGCTCTCATCTATCATGCCAAGCAGTTCCCCCGCAGCCCTGTCGATGGATTTACGCAGATTTTCCTGTTCTCTAATTTTGATATCCGCAGAGGTACGTTGATAAAAGAAGATATTAATCGTTATTACAGGAAGGAGAATACTAAGTACATAAATAAGCAGAAATTTGGAGCGGAGAGGAATATCATTAACCTTACGGAACATCCAGAATTTATGACGCATATGATCACCCTTGGTTTTTGTTTTTATAGACTGACGGAAGCTCCCCTGTATGCGCTCTGAACTTTTGGGTGAAATATTCAGCATCATGATATCCTAGCCTGAATGCAATGTCAGTGATCTTCATATTGGTACGTCGCAGGAGTTTACGGGCCTCCTCAACACGAAGCTGGTGTACATAGTCACTGAAACTGACCCCCATCTCCCGCTTGAACTGTTGACCCAGATAGGCAGAATTCACGTGAATACGATTAGCTACATCTTGTAATTTAATTTTACTTCGATAGTGCTGCTTCAATTCATTCACTGCTTCTGCAACCAGCACTCCCATACCCGTCTTTTGCTTCAATTCAGACTGGGAAAGTTGCTTGGACAGTCGAGCACACAGGTCTTGCAATGTGCCGGAAGACCAACTCGCAGCCTCATGCCATTCTTTTTCACATAGTATTTCTCTGCAACCCTCTCTTTTTCCATATTTTCGTAGCAACTCCCCATGAATATATCGAATGACATGATGTATCCATTCCAACGATACCTCTGCTTTCTCACTCTTCTCTAACAGTGCACTCACTGCAATATCGATGGAATACGTGTTTTCTGCTTCAATCAACGCCAAGATCTCTTTGGAGATGTTCATCATTTGCTCTAAATTATATTCTTCGCTTATCCGATATTCATTAAGATGATTGTCATAGGCTTCATCTGTAACCATGACTCCATTTTGCTGTTTTTGCTCATTTCTGCGTTTGTCCAGAGGTTCAATCATTTCCATAAGGATTTGATGAATTTCCTCGGGAACAAGAGGTTTAAGCACATACTGATCGACCTGATACCGTATGGCTTGCTTCGCGTAATTAAAATCCGAGTATCCTGTAACGATAACGATTTTAGAGGTATAGGCGAGATCTTCTCGCAAGGTGTGAATCAAACCAAGACCATCCATAACAGGCATTTGAATATCAGTGACGACAAGATCCGGTTCAACCGAGTTGAATAAAGCAAGTGCTTCCTCCCCATCCGTTGCCGTTCCGCAAAGTTCATATCCACAAGCTTGCCAGTCAATCATCGTTCTCCATCCTTCTAGCATAAACGGCTCATCATCCGCGACAATGACCTTGTACATTAGCTCACCTCACTTTTATCCTTGATCAGCTGCATGTATTTTATCTATATCAATAGGCAGATTCCAGTTGTTCTGAAAACGCTAAACAGCAGAACAACAGCAGGATTGTTGTCTGCTCGCACAACTTGGAGAACAAAATTCCTACCAGTCTCATCGTCATTAATCAATAACATAGAAATGGTTCCATCGGACCGTACTATATGAACGCTCCGATTGTAGCGAAGCGCCGGGAGAACAATTCAAGTGTAACGCTTACATTTTGGTACAACAACCTGTTAAACTATAGGTTTTCACCCGACAAAGTATAGGTTTAGCTCAGAAGTAATCTATTGTCAGGAAAAAGAGTTTTCATTCTCCACGCACAATACGGAATCCTTGATCGGGACCAAAACCATTTGCATCAAATTTGCCTCGAAATGATATTTCATTGTTATTGACACCGCCGATCCAGCCTCCGCCTTTCACAACTCGCCAAGTTTGATTTGGACTCTCCGAATCGCTGTACCAGTCCCAGCACCATTCTCTCACATTCCCAGACATATCATAGATTCCTAACTCATTCGCCTTCTGAGTTCCGACTTTTTTGGTTTGATTACGATTGCTCTCAATAGCGGGCCAGCTCCAGTCACCCGTCAGAATGTTCTCGCCGGCATTTACCCAGTACCAAGCAACTTCATCAGGATTGTTACTTCCGCTGTATGTGTAATTTAAGCTCTTTTGACCTCCGCTTGCAGCGTATTCCCATTCTGCCTCTGTGGGTAAACGGTAACCGTTGGCGTCCTCGTTGATCGTTACATTCCATTTTATAGTGTCGTTTTCATTGTGATTATTCGTGTCCTGGTTGTCTTTATCTATATTGTAATAAGGTTTCAGGTTTTCTTTTATACTTTTTTGATTACAGTATTCCACTGCGTCATACCAGCTGACCATTTCAACAGGCAGGTCATCTCCCTTGAAGCCAGAAGGGTTTTCCCCCATAACCTCCATCCATTCTTTTTGAGTTACTTCGTATTTGCCAATATAGAAGGAATCCAGCGTTTCATTCCTATCAATCTGACTTTGCTTACTGCTCTTGAAGGCTCCCCCTTCGACAAATACCAAGTCATCGTTTACTGTGGTATTACTTGCTGAACAAGCACTCAGACTAACAACTATAGCGATTAAAGTTAACCATACCAGCTTCTTCATTCAATTATTCTCCTTTACTAGCTTAAATCCGGCAACGTCGAGGTCCGTTAGTCTGGAGAATAACGTTACTCAACGCTACCGGAAAATTGAATTTAAATACAGGTGCAGAAGTTAAACTGCATCACATCATTTTTACCAAACCGTCACGTTTGCGCTTCCGCTACTTTGATAACCTTCCGTTGCCATCACCTGATAGGACCAGCTGTTGCCTAAGTACATCCCTTTGCTCGCCCATGCATTCACATGATTACTGAACGTGATGGTAGAATTGACTCCGGTCGGTCTCTTGGACTGTCTAACACTCCAATATTGAGGGAAAGTCTGAGTACCATCAATGGAAGGTGCATTGTATCTCATCGTTGTATAGATGTCATATGTGCCGCCATCACTAGTCATCGAGCCCTTATACGTTCCGGTAGGACGATACGTTCCCCAGCTATCCACCACGTAATATTCAATTAGAGCGTTTCTAGTCCAACCATAGAAGGTAAGATAGCCGTTACCTGAAGGAGAGAATACGCCGGCATTATAATTGACCACTCGATTAGGCGTACCGTATGTCCACCCTTTCCCGACAACAAAGTTCCCGGTATTTTGCCAATTCACGCTGTAATTCCCGCCCGATCCATTCACGGCGTTGACCGTTCCTCCTCCATCTGTCCAATTTTGCCAATAATCTGTTGCTGCGCTCGATGTGGCTGCGAAGACACCAAAACTCATGGCAGATGCGAGAACAACGGTTAACAATTTTTTGCTAAATTTAAACATAGATTATACCTCCTGATATTTTAATAGATTTGGTTGATGCTACAATCCGATATGAATGTTCTTCAGCAAATTCACTTGAAAAGACGTTGCGAAAACAGATACAGATCGTTCTTCCACACGGGCCAATCATGTCCTCCACTTTCCTCATTCCAAATGTGAGGTACTCCGTGTTGCGCCAAATATTGGTGAACCCCATGACTAATCTCTATAAGATTGTCCTGTTCACCGCAAGAGATCCATAACAGCGAGAGTAATGAAGGCGCTTTCGAAAGATCAGGGACAAGTAGCTCCGGACTTCTGGTGTTTGGGGCTGCGGAGAAAGCACCGATCCATGCAAAATGGTCTAGATTACTTAATCCGATATTTAAGGATTGACCTCCGCCCATGGATAAACCAGCAATCGCCCTTTTATCCCGGCTTTTATACAAAGGGTAGTTCGACTCCATGTAAGGTATCAAATCGTTGAGCAGATCGGATTCGAACCGTTTAAATGCTTTGATTTTCTCAGGTTCAAACAGGTCTCCTTCGGCTCGGTCATTCGACATTGCGCGACCATTGGGGAAAACAATAACCATCGGCTCAAGTAAGTTATCATTGTACAGATTATCTAGAATAATTTGCGGAGAACCATGAGTATGCCATTCGGTTTCGTCTCCACCAATACCATGCAAAAGAAAAAGTACAGGATACATCGTTGTCGAAGAAAATTCTGGTGGGGTGTACACCATCGCTTTACGGGAATTGCCAACCGTGGTGGAAGGATATTCTACCGTCTCCATGACTCCACGTGGTATATTCTCCCGATACTGGTCATATCCCATTACTGCTGATGAGATCAATTCCATTCTCTTTTCCTCCGAACATATGAGTGACTATCAGTCTTCAGTTAATCCACATAGCCAAAACCCAGAATGGTGAAGCATTTATGTTCATGGCCTTCCGCCATTTCAATCTCGATGGAGTGCTCCCCCACTTGCTCTTCGTTGAGCAGAAGTGTGGCATGGCAATGGGTCCAGTTCACTTGACGCGGATCGACTTTTTGGACGAATACCCCATCTACCCTGATATCTGCAGTTCCGAATTCGTCGTTACCCGAATCCTTGAAGATTAGAATGAGGCGTTTGCACTGCAAACTTATCCGAAAGCTGCTCTGATTCTCTTTTCCCTCTCCTGTACGCATCCAGTTGTTGGGGAATTGAGGTGTACCATAGTCATGAGCATCCATCTCAGCCATCTGCAGATCCGTGTCCGTTTTACAAAAAGAGCCTGCATCGATTCTGGCAATATGATTGCCGTTTTTCCGATCCAACAGCTTCACATTAACAAATTCATTTCCAATTAGCGGAGCTTTTTCAATATCATGATCTTTCTCATCCCACTCAGAACGATTCGTCACGTCGAACAAATATTCCAAACAATCGGCCATAATTCGATGCCCTATATTAGTTGGATGATATATATCATGGAAAAATTGCTTTTTGGAAATAACGTTTCCTTCACCTTTTGTCTTGTTGAACTGATCTACGACAGCATCTTTCACACTTACCATTGGCAGATCATAATGCCAGCCTACCGGAGCGAGACGATCCTGTAGATTCCAGTCATTTTCAAATACACTGAATAACAAGATGACCGCTGGCTTGTTATCGGCAGTAAGTGCTTTGAGCACCAGACTCTCGTAACATTTACCTTGGGTTTCATCATTTGCGTCATTGACTGCGAATTCGATTACGACAATATCCGGCTGAACGGCACCTCCCCTCAGCACATCACGATCATAACGTACAATCCCCAGTTCGGAAGGAGTTCCACCCACACCTGCTTTAATCAGATGAATGGGACTATCTTTTGAAAGCGCAAACATAAACTTGAACGACTCATACGATCGATAAGCGTAACTTTGGAGATGAATAGGTACTGCACCAGCACCATGGGTAATGGAGCCTCCAATATAAGCGATAACGACAGGTTCGCCGTTTTTTGCCTTCTCAATGGCTCGTTTTAATCTGACATTATTTCCTTTGTTCAGAAGAGATCGGCCAATCATGTCGCGATATCTATGTGACTCAAAATCAATTGCGGGTTTGACTGCCGACGCTGTCACTCCAACTGGATCGCGCGGTGCAGTGAATTCCGTGTTTTCACCTGCATCTCCTGAATCCTGGAGCATAAATCATCATCACATCCTTCCGGTTAGATTCTGACCATCCTCAAACAACATTTAAAGGATCACAGCTTGTATTATTATTAGATCAGATGTGATCCTTCTCCCAAAGTGTATCCCTTACATAATTTTACAACAACCTGACAAAGTATAGGATTTTAACCAATATATCATTTTAATTTGAGTAGAATTACATGCAGATCAGAACACCTATAATTTTTCATGTAAACGCTTTAATTTGTATACTATTTCCATGTTATAATTTTGAAAAACCGCATTGATGAAGGAGGATACTTATGAATAGCACGGGTCAAGGCGCGTGGGATACGGGTACATATACAAATCTGTTTCTGAAGTTAGGCTACGATGAGAATGAGATCACGAACAGATTGGAAGAAACATGGAACGAGCTGTTTTATGGCGATGATAATACTCGAATATATTACCCTTTGGGTGAGGACAAGGGTTATTTGCTGGACACTGGTAATCTCGATATTCGCTCCGAGGGCATGTCCTATGGCATGATGATGGCTGTTCAGATGAACAAAAAGGAAGAATTTGATCGACTCTGGAATTTCTCGCACACGTTTATGCAACATAAAGCGGGACGTTATAAAGATTATTTTGCCTGGCATTGCAAGCCTGACGGAACCCAACTCTCACAAGGTCCTGCTCCTGATGGTGAGGAGTTTTTTGCCATGGCACTTTTTTTTGCCTCCAACCGCTGGGGCGATGGCGCTGAACCTTATGATTACAAGGCACAAGCCCGCAAGATCCTTCGTGCATGTATACATCAGGGCGAAGACGGCGAAGGCGATCCCATGTGGGACCCGGAAACAAAACTGATCAAATTCATACCAGAAACACCGTTTAGCGACCCATCCTACCATCTGCCTCATTTTTATGAACTATTCTCGAAATATGCGAATGAAGAAGATCAGAGCTTCTGGAAAGAAGCGGCGGCCGCTAGTCGTGCTTACCTTCATACAGCCTGCCATCCCGTAACCGGACTATCACCTGAATATGCGAACTATGATGGCTCCCCGGCTCCAATACAGCCGCATGGTGATTTCAGACATTTCTACAGTGATGCCTACCGTGTTGCTGCGAATATAGCGCTGGACTGGGAATGGTTCCGCAAGGATCACTGGCAGATCGAACAATCCAATCGGATTCAGTCCTTCTTCAGTGATATTGAAATGTCCGATTATCGTCGTTATACAATAGAAGGTGAACCTTTCGACGAACATTCACTGCATCCTGTAGGTTTGCTGGCTACCAATGCCATGGCTTCACTGGCTGCAGACGGTCCACATGCTGACACATTCGTTCGCAAGTTCTGGAACACACCTTTGCGTCAGGGAGAGCGACGTTATTACGACAATTGCCTGTATTTTTTCAGCATGCTCGCTCTAAGCGGAAGATATCGCATGTACTAAACTAAGGGAATGTGCATGAGCCGTTATACCTGTCCTGTGAACGTTTGGCTTGCAGGACAGGTTCAATCTCAATTCTAAGTAGGATGCAATGATATTACGATTTAATCTATATCAATAAAAAACGTTCCCGGCTCGCATATGTTGACTGCGAACCGGGAACGTTTGGTTATGCAAATACAGGCAGTAACTTTTCCCGCTCTGTATGATTCAGATACTTTAATTATTTGGAAACAGAAGAAGTATCATAAGAAGACTGCATAATCTCCAGATAGCGATTAATGTTCAGTCCCTCCAGGCCTTTCACATATTCATCCCAATCCTTATCCAGACTTTTGGCGCCTGTAATAAATTGCAGGGCGTTCTGATCGATGTAATCCTTGAGATTGGTCTGCATCATGCTGGCTTCATCAGCTTGGGACGGATCTACCCACAATGCCCAATGAGGGAAAATCTCTTTCGGTTCCTTGCCTTCCATTAACAATGTCGCCTCATAGAGACGTCGCTCACCACCATCATTGGCATAGATGTCTGTCCCCTGTACTTCGGAGTCCCGATATGCCTGATAATGATTGTACTGACTCAATGCAGCCCAACTGTCATTACGAGGTTCTTCTCCAGAAGGAAGCGGAATGGCTTTATATAACGGCTCAATCTGATCATTGAGCGCCACTTCTCCTTCTTGTGGTTTGCGCCAGCTTACGCCCTCTTCTCCCAGATATGATGCCATGGTTCCTTCCTGGGTATAGAGATAATCCAGCAGCTTTATGGCCGCGATCTGTGTTTCCTCACTGGCTTTGTTTGTCAGTACAAAAGACGCTCCGGGATCAATCGGATAGTTGTACGTAGCATAAGCAGCATGGGGTCCCTTCAATGGAGGAATGGGATTGTAATCATTCCCGTAAGGAGAACCTTCGGCAGTTGTTACGAATAATGATGGATGCATCGCTGCTCCCGCACCGAGAAGCTGTGCATCAGCGTTATCTCCAATTTTTTTGAAGGCCCCGACGTTTTGGGTAAATGCCCCTGGATCAATCAACCCTTCATCGTACAGGGATTTAATATAGGCAAGCCCTTCTTTCCACTCCGGTTTGTTCACTACGGTCTCCACTTTCCCCTGATTGACAATGAGATAATTCCGATCGTCGTCATAGATAAAACCGTTCATCAAGTACGGAATAATGTGCACACCGAAATTTTCAGTCGAACCGCTTAGCGGTACTTCGTCGGCTTTGCCGTTCCCGTTTGGGTCTTTCGTTTTAAATGCCCGAAGCATTTCTTTAAATTCTTCTGTCGTCGTGGGTTCGGTCAGGCCCAGTTGTTCCATCCATTTGGTATTGACCCACATCTTGTTTGGGTATGAACAGTGAAAACATTCATTCAGACCCGTCAGACCATAGATATTTCCGTCGGGAGCAGTGTTCATGGCCCGATAATAGTCATTGCTCTCAAGCACTTTTTTAATATTGGGAGCATGCTGCTCAATCAGATCATTCAGCGGCAAAATAACCCCCTGTTGACCAAACTTCAACAAGTCTGTCTGGGAGAAACGATCTACCCAAGGGATGAGCAGATACAAGTCCGGATAATCACCAGAAGCCAGTGAAATCTGTCTTTTCTCCGCTGCACCGTCGAATGGAACCGTAGTCCAGTTGAACTGAATATCAAACTTTTCTTCCATTTTCTTCGTGAATTTGTTAGTGGACAGGCTGGTATCCGAACCCTGGTGAGCAAACACATTAATGGCCGTCTTGCCTGACGGATCGCTGCCTTCCCCGTTCCCCTTATCAGAGCTTGAACATCCGGCAAGTACCAACGAGGTAAACAGCATACAGGCAAGAATGATGAATCCCGCTTTTTTCAATATAATCCTCTCCTTCATGAATAATAGAAAAAATGAACTTATCCTTTAACTGAGCCAATCAGCATACCTTGCACGAAATACCGTTGAACAAAAGGATAGATGATTAGCACCGGCAAGCTGGCCATCACAATTAACGAGTACTTCATGAGTTCAGCCATCTGCTGCTGTTTGATCATTTCCGATGCATCCATGCTCCCCGTACTGCTGTTCAGAATAAGAATGCTGCGTAATATCAGCTGTAGCGGGTAGAGCGACTGTGATTTCAGATAGATGAGGGCGTCAAAGTATGCATTCCACTGACCGACAGCGTACATAAGTGACAACACGGCGATAATCGGTTTGGCGAGTGGCAGGATAATACTGAAGATAAACCGGATGTCACTGCAGCCATCGATGTCTGCTGCTTCGGACAATTCTTCCGGTATCGAATTCTGAAAAAAGGTACGGGCAATGATGACTTGCCATACCCAGACGGCATTGGGAATCAGCAACGCCCAGCGGGTATCAATCAGCCCCATGGTTTTGACCACCAGATAGGTAGGGATCAAACCGCCTGAGAACAACATGGTGAAGGTAATAAACATCATTAACGAGCTGCGGCCAACAAACGTTTTTTTGGATAATGGATAAGCAATCATAATGGTCAGTGCCACGCTGATGAAGGTGCCGCAGGCTGTATAAAAAAGGGAATTGACATAACCGGTAAGGACTTGATCATTCCGCAATACAGACTTGTAACCGTCAAACGTCAGGTCAATGGGCCACAACCAGACTTTTCCCGAGGAGACGGCAGCTGGGCTACTGAGCGAAGAACTCACAATATATATCAAGGGATATAGCACGGCAATCAGCACCACTGTCAGCATGAAGTAAACAACCGTTATAAATACGCGGTCTCCCCAGGATTCACGAATCGTACTGCTGCTCTTGATCCGCGAACGACCTGCATTTGTCTGTGTGTTAGGCATGGGTTGATTCTCCTCCTTTCGCTCCCGTTACCATAAGCTTGTATTGGACAGTCGCTTGGCGACCGCGTTTACGATTAATAGCAGAATCAGGTTAATCACCGAGTTGAACAGGCCAACCGCAGTAGCGAAGCTGTAATTGGCATTCAGCAATCCTATTTTATAGACATACGTGGAGATGATCTCCGAAGCAGACAGGTTGAGCGGATTTTGCAGCAAATATATTTTTTCGAACCCAACAGCCATGATATTCCCTACACTCAGGATCAGAATGATGACGGCTGCCGGAAGTAGTCCAGGCAGATCAACATTAATGATTTTCTGTATTCGGTTGGCTCCGTCCACTTTGGCGGCTTCATATAGGGATGGATCAACACCTGCCAGAGCAGCCAGATATATCACAGCGGAGTACCCCATTCCCTGCCACACATCGGAGAATACGTAGATGGATCGAAACAGTCCAGGCTCACCGAGAAAATTCACTGCTTCGAAACCAAGGGCGCCTGCAATCGTGTTGACAATACCCAGCCTAGGAGACAGAAAGAGCATAATGATGGAGACCATAACAACGGTAGAGATGAAATATGGAGCATACGTCACCATTTGCACTGTTTTTTTGAATCGTATGTTTTTGATTTCGTTCAGCGCGAGCGCCAGTAATATAGGAATCGGGAAACCAACGATCAGGCTGTAAAACGAAATGTAGAGTGTGTTCTTGATCAGCATGACAAACGCCGGATTTTTGAAAAGTAATTCGAAATACTTGGTTCCGGCCCACTGACTGCCCCAGATCCCCTTGATGACGTTGTAATCTTTAAATGCTAGGACCGCATTCACCATGGGTACATACTTGAAAATAATAAAGTAAGCAATCGGTGGCAGGATCAGCAGATATAACTGCCAATGTCGCCTCCAACTTCTGGATAATGCTTGCTTCAAGGCAAACGGTTTACTTGGTTTCTCCACGGACTTTGATTCACTGGTCACTGTGGTTCTCAGAATCATCCCCCCATTCTTGGCTCCAAATCGTGCTGAACTTCAGCCCAACTTGGTAGCGCTTACTTTTTGAGTAATCATAAGATTGCGCTGGGGATGCGTAAAGGTACAGTTGCGCTGAGAAAGTACAAAAAGCGAATATAGTTCCCGAGAAACAACCTACATTAACCGCTATGAACGTCCATTTTCCGAAACACACTCGGAGAAATGCCGCGTACCCGCTTGAAAGCTCGGCGGAATGAATGTGCACTGTTATACCCGGTGGCCTCCGCTATCTCGTCAATGGTCTGACCGGTAGAGTGCAACAAGTTCGAGGCAGCATCAATGCGTACCCTTTCTACATAATCGGAAAGATTCTCTCCCGTATGTTCTTTGAACAGTTGAGATATAAACTTCTCGGACTTGCTCATGTGCTCCGCAATCCGATAGATCGTCAAGTTTGCATCCCCATAATGTTGTTGGATAAAACAAATCATTTCGTTTACAGTATCCCCATGTGCTCCTGTTCTTCTTCTCTGGAAATCACCACAGATGTCTTCCGTTAACCGTTTGAATTTTGCACGCAGCGAAGTAATCGTTTCTGTCATCTGAATAGATGTCACACGAGTTTTATATTCCTCCAGCAGGGAGGCATCCAGCTTGAATTTGGGTTCGTCCAGCTTCAGAAAAGTCCCCTTCAGCTCCATGATGAACTGCTGTGTCATCTCGTAGGAAAGTTCCCGCTCCTCTAAATTACGAAGAAACAATTGCTCCAGAATACGTATCGCCTCTTCATGCTCACCGACTTTGATCGTGTTCAGCAGGCGCTGTTCAGACTCAATCGGATAATAGAACATTTCATTTTCCTTCATCGTATCTTCAAATCTCACCAGATGATCTGTTCCCATATGAATGGCATAATCCAGAGCTTGTTTGGCTTCGTCAAAGGAACGCCCTGCATCATTCCAAACCTCGTAAGCTGCACCTGTACCAATTGTTGTGGATATCCGATGCTCCCGGTAGATCACTTCCATCAAGGTGTTCAGCTCTTTTTCACATCTCCCTATAGCTTCATTCAGTTGGTTCTCATCCAATGGACAGGCAAAAGCGATCTGGTCTGTTCCCCAATCCGTGATCAGCAGCTGCGCATTCCACTCTGTAAGTACCTGTTTGATGAGCAGCCTTGCGACACCCAGTTCATGGATAGTTTCTTCACTGTCCGGATTGGCATATCCGTTTACCTTCACTAAGCCTGCCAAGCCCTTGCTGCTATGAAGGGAAATGTGCGCCTGGGATGAGATAACCTCCAACTCAAGTGAGGTATAGACTTCTCCGGTTAACAAACGTTTGATAAAACCGTCTCTCAATAACGGAATCTGCTCATTCATGGCGTTTTTAAGTGAGTCATTATTAGCAATAAGATTGTTAATATGGCTTGCCAAAAAATCATATTCATTGCCCCGTCTGCCTGGGGAATCGGTGATTTGTTCCCGAAAAGAGGCCAACAATCTGTAAACGGGTGCACTATTCCGATAGGCCAGAACCAGCCCGAATAACAGTCCTAGGGCAATGGTTGCCAAAGTAAAGACCAGCGTGACTTGTTTGATTTGGTCCGCTTTTGTCATGAGTGCTTTCTCCGGAATCCCTGCCATGTAATTCCATCCATTTTGACTGGACTGCATCGATATCAGCAGCCGACCATCACTTCCAGGCTGTACATTCTGCACGTTCAGCTCCGTTTCCGCAGCGTTACCTTCTCTCTGGCGACTCTGTGCCATTTGCTCAGCTTCGGCTTGTTCAATGCCATGGGAGAAAATGATCTGTCCTTCCGCATCGGTGACGAGAGTCCAGCCGCCATATTGATCCACAATATTTTGAGTAAGGCTGGCCATCTGATCCTGATCAATCATGACACCAATCGTCGCTTGCGGTTTGTTGAAGCTGTTCAAAGGCAGAGATTGCAGAAACGTAATGGCGGGAACGTCTGCAAGCACAGTGCCGAGTATTTCACGTTTATAGTTTCGAAGCGGTATGATTTCATTAAAGTGTGGTTGTTTGAGAATTTGGTCATGCCACTGTTCAAACGACATACCGTCCAGCTGATTGGCAGCATAATAATGCTCTGGACGATAATACACAGTTCTTGGTGTGATGATGGCATTGTAGTTTGGAATGTGAATGAAGAAATGGGACAAGTAATCATTGGTACTGCTGTACATGGAGAGGCTCCGCTGCATACGGTTCATACCGTAGACATTGTAGAGATCATGCGGCTTTGGCCCAGCAATTAAATTTTGCAAATCGGGATTGACGGCAAGCTGCCTGGTAAAGGCTTCAACTTGAAGAAGGTTACGCTCAATGATCTCTTTCCCGAGACTCAGCGACTTCAAGCTGTTTTCAATGGAGCTGGACCGGGCCGCTTCAATAGAAGCTCGGTAAGAGGCATATCCCGCAATTTGAGGAATCATCAGAATGACAAGATACGAAATGAGGAATCGGCGGAACACGGGTGAAAATTTGGACCATAGGAGCTGCATATGTACCCTCCCTTTTTTATCAAGCGCTTACATTTCTCTGTGATAAGGTAGCTGTTCAATGATACACCGGGCATTTCTTCCTGGTGAAGGTACAACTTCTTCCTTATGGTACATTTACATACTGCGGTGTACAATGCTTACATGAAAATAATTGTCGGTCTGCGGGTTAGCGCACAAATATAGTTGTATTTTACCTTCGCATGACATCCATCCCAAAGTATCAAAAATAAACACAAAAAACCTCCCCAAGACATGGATTGACTTGGGGAGGTTTTTTGTGTTTATTAATTGCTAACGGCAACAAATTTCCATTGTTGGTTTGTACCACCTGTGTAGGTGTTCTGCTGCAGCAAGGCTCCATCCGAAGTGGAAGCGTTTGCCACTTCAATGGCTTTATTGCTGTTCACGTTGATGATACTCCAGTACCCGTTACCAAGATCGTTGACCTTAAAATGCTGAGCGGTTGTGTTCAGATTGCTCATGAGTTGAACCGCTTCCCCATTGGTCAGGGTACCGTTGCGAATATCGATGACTTTGTCCGGTGAGTTCACACTTGTTAGTGTATAGTTGCCGCTGCCGATCGAGGTCAGAACCCACTTCTGAGGGTTACCGCCCAGATCACTCCACTGCTGGAGCTGAAGATTATTTTCATTTTGACCACCTGGCACATCAACAACTTTGTTGGAATGCCGGGCTACGATTTTATAAGTTGCACCGGATACAAGACCCGTTGTGGGTCCGCCGCCTTGTCCACTGCCCGGGTAAGTCTGAGCACGTTCATGGTACCAGTTGAACAGGAATCGTCCCATGGCACTCCGTGAAGCATCTCCATCCCATTTCAGTCCAGCCGTTGGGTCGGCAAAGGAGCTTCGTGGTCCTTCACTTAGAATGAATCCGTTCATATGAGCTGCAATGCTGACATTGCCTGATGCGTTGAAAATCGTTTTGGTATTGGTGCCAAAACCTTCATTGCTGCCATTAAACAAGTTCCAGTAGGCCGAATCGCCAGGTTTGTTTTTGAACCAGGTTACCTCGGTAATATTAATCGGATATTTGTCAGCAGCTGCCTTCACGTTGGTATTCCACTGGTCTTGCAGGATAGAGAAGTTGTCATATGCGCCATAACCAGGGTACCAGTGAACCGCATATCCATAGTTATTGAGCGGATCAGTCAATGGATGGCTTGCCGTCAAGCTGTAAAATTGGTTGTATCCCAGACCTGCCGCCCAGATGACGTTGTCCGCACCTTTGCTACGAATTGTTGAAATCATGGAATTTTGGAAATTACGCAAGTCATTCCAGTGATCCACAAAGTCATTCTCCCCGTTGTATCCACCCCAATGTCCATTGGCATAGGATTTCACCGGTTCGTTGATCAGCTCGAAGTGAACGTTGTCTGCACTTTTGATCTCCGGGCGTGAAGCGAGATAACCCCAGATTTCGTTGAATTTTTGCAGGTTGGCAGGTGTTGTTGCCTGATCATCCTTCAATGTGAAGTCCAGTCCCAGGACAACATAGACACCTTTTGTTTTGGCATATTGAATGTACGGAATAATTACATTTTGCGTAACGGTCTGCACACCGGCAAAGTTATATGTACCAGCAGCCACATCTCCCATGTCCTGACGATCGATGAACAGACGTACCTGATTCATATTCCAGCCATGATTGCTTCCGTACTTCGCGCTGGTGTCCGCAAAAGTATCGGTAATGTCTTTCAGATAAGCCAGTGTAGCTGCATGACGGTTATTGCCGTGCAGATTGAGATAATAATTGCTGTCCTGATATGTCCAGTAGGCACCTGAGGGTTGATGCCAACCGTTCAGTAGCACAGGCTGGTTGTTGCTGTTCACCAGGTTTTTGCCGTTTACGTGCAGCTTGCCCATCGGCATGCCCACCCATGCTTCGGCACGGCTGCCTCCCCATGGAGCAATTGTGATCAATAAAGCCAGAATGAGTACAAGTTTACAAGATGTCATGAACTTCTTCACTTTAATTCCTCCTGATCTGATATATTGCCTTGCAATAATGCGAGGTAAGCTCCGTCAGAGTATCTCTGATCAAACAGATCGCTCAGGTCGGCGCCCGCTCCCGCAGCCCATTCCACACCAGCAGGGGGATCCTGCGCAGGGAAGGATCGCGGTTCTGCTGTGAGCATACGTTCATGAGATCGTTACATGCCCCCTTTTCACAGATGGAATGTTGCATGAAGTTCCTCCTCCCTCTTCCAGTCTGATCCCACTCCAAACGTACAGAAGAACTTAACTTAACCGACGATTCCCGTACGCTCTACACTCTCTACGAAATATCGTTGCACAAACAAATAGATGATGATCAAAGGCAGAATGGCAAGAAGAATTCCTGTATCCTGGATCATACTCAGATAGAACGGATCGGCTTGGGAAGCTGCACCATCAGTAACCTGCTGGGCCAGATTATACGGAAGGGACGATAACTGGGTCGACATGACTTTACTTGAAGTCAGATAAGTCGTCGTATAGAAGCTGTCGTTCCACTGCCATACGAAGGAAAACAGCATGACTGTTACCATGGACGGAATGGCATTGGGCAGCATGATTCTTGAAAATGTTCGTCCGATGCCCGCGCCGTCCACATAGGCCGCCTCCTCCACTTCCTTCGGAATACCTCTGAAGAATTGCCGGAAGATAAAGATGTACAAACCGGCTTTAAGTGAATTGGCCGTAATTGCCGTCAGAATAAACGGCCAATAGGTATTAAGCAAATTAACAGGTTTGCCGGCTATAAGCGTCATAAGCCCCATCAGGTCAAAGCTTTTCAGATTCAGGTATACCGGAATGAGAATGGTCGTTGGTGGTACAAGAATCGTTAGAATTACACCAGCAAACAGCCAGTTGCTTCCCCTGAATTTCAGTCTGGCGAATCCGTATCCTGCAAGTGCACAGGATGCTGTAGTCAGCAGTGTAGTCGTTGCAGACAGGGCAAAGGTATTAAACAGCGTTGCCCAGTAATCCATTACGCGTATCGCCTCTTTGAAATTGTCAATGGAGAAGTTCTGTGGAATCCACACCACCACTGCCGAATACAGATCACCTTTAGCTTTGATGGATGTGGAAACCTTCTGAAATATGGGAAACAGGATAACGAAGGAAAGCCCGGTAATCAGAACGAATCGGATCATGGCCCACAGCCAGCCTTTCCAATGCTCCAGCGATAATAATCGTGATGTTGTCACGTGGGACACCCTCCTTTCTAATCTTGATAGAAGACTCGCTTCGAGAAAATGATGTTTACGATAACCAGAATGATGGCAATGGCCAGAAAGTAGACCCATGCCATGGCAGAACTTAATCCAAAGTCAAATTTGACGAAGCCGGTATCCCGGATCAGTTCCGTCATGGCGTTATTGGCAAACGAATCAATGATTGTATAGATCGCATTGACAAAAATAAGCGGGCTGACCATTGGGAACGTAATTTTCCAAAAGGCTTCATAACCCGTTGCCCCTTCCATCTTCGAAGCCTCATACAGTTGAGGGGAAATCGTCTGGATCCCTGCCAAAAAGATCAAAATCTGCACACCGGATTGACTGACGATCTGATAGATCCGATCTACGGCGCTGCTCAGATACGTAACGATCCAATCGCTCACTCCGGCGTTAACCATCAGATTTTCGAGTTCAAATGTCCCGAGTGAGCTTCCACCTGTGCTGCTCTGATTAACCGCTTCAATCAGGCTGGTGCTCTCCAGTGTCATAATCACTCCCGATGCCAGAATAACGGGCAGGAAAAAGATCGACCGCGCTACAGCCCGGCCCCTGAACTTCTGATTCAGGATGACGGCAAGGAACAGACTGAATATAACGATAAGCGGTACGTTGATGAGCACGTCTGTGATCGCCTCAATTAACGCACGGTTAAAGCTTGTATTGACGGTCAGCGCCTGAATATAATTGGCAACACCGTTGAACTGAATTGCTATGCCTTCCGCGTTAGCCTGAATTGTACTCATGCTGTATCGCAGAGAGGCTAACAGCGGAATGAAGAAAAACAACACAAAACCAATGAGCCAGGGAAGCACGTAGATTACGCCCCACATGGCTTTCTGCTGAGCATACGTACGACTTCCCCATTTCCATTTCAGGAGCGTCTTCAGAGCTGCTCACCACCAGTCACATAGCTTTGGGCTTCCACTGTATCGTTGTCAACTTCTACAGGGAAGTCGTTATAATTGACGATTACGAACCCGCCACCTTCATATGTTGTCCGGAAGACGCCCTCCTCCAGGGATTCATGGGACATCATGGAACGTCCGGCAAACGGTTGGTTCACCTGGTTCACCTCGTTGTAGATCTCGGCAGCCAGATCGATCCATTGTTCATAATTCGCCGCGTAGAGATCATCATAATCCGTTTCTTTCACAACATGGTTTGGCGCATTGAACCATGCAAAGTAAGGACTCGCTCCATATTCAATCAGCTTCAGCACATATTGCCTTGCATTGGTATATGTGGAGAGATTGTATGGCGTCCCCGTATAACCGATGCTACCGTGTACAACGAGCTGATAGAACGGAATCTCTTCATCCTCCAGCTTGAAACGACTGCTGGTCATCGGCGCATCTGTCAGACCAGTTACATACGGCAGGGCATAAGCGTTCCCGCCTTCAGCAACAAGCGAGCCAGCCTGCTGCCCGATCTGTTCAAGTGCCTTCTTTACGGAGCCAAGCGCTTGTGTTCGGTCCACCAGCTTTTTCGGATTCATATCGCTGTTTAACTGAGCTGCCAGATCATTCAGGCTTAGTGACAGTCCATCCTTTTGAAGGGACCTCAGCTCATCTAACATGTCTGCCGTCACGTCCTCGAGCATGTTGGGCGAAAGCACATAGGATGGTGAACGATCCCGGTCCCGCCGCTGGATGGCCTGGTTCATCGGATACAAGACCGCCGGTTCCTGAGTTAATGTGCGTGAAGCTTCTTTGGACGGTTTAAACCCTTTTTTGGATTGCACATTCAGCAGAGCGATATCGGGATAGAAACCGATGCCCGCTTCTTGTGTATATACGCTGAATTCCCGCAATCCCTTTTTCCCGCCTACCGCGCCGTCTACTTGGATGGAATCCGGCAGTCGATGATGAAGCCCGCCGTTAAGCCATCCTGCATAGCGCACCTGAATATTGGATACCTTCTTCTCCGTCAAGGCGGAAAGAATGGTTTTGGCTTCATCAAACGTGGTCAAAGCCTCCGTTGAATCATACGGTATGCCCAGCATATGCTGCCTTGTTGTCATGCCACCGAACAGTTGCAGATAAAAGGGAACGTTACTCTGCTCCTTGCTGGCATTCAGCTTGGGAAGCCCGCCGTTTTGCATCAGATAATCCCGATAGAGAGATGCAAGCCCTGAGTACGAGGCTTTATCCTTCCCGACAAAAGCATATCGAACGACGAAGTCGGACACAGTCGGTTTCTTCTGAAATTTCGGAAGTGTACGAACCATATCACTTGCCTGAAGCGTCACATCGCTCTTGTTCACCACATAGAAGCTGGGATATACGTTGTTGTAGCTGTTCAGCTTGCCGCTGATATCGGCATTCACAACTGCAACGGCATCCCCTTCTTCAATAATGCCCAGGAAAGCTCCCTCTTTCCGAATCAGTCCAAATACCGGCAACCTGGCTCTGGCTTCATTCGAACTTGCTTCCCGTAGTTTCATGGTCATATCCGGTCCATATATATCTTGTTGATAGGCAGGATACTGCAGCTTGCCATTGTTAAAATGGATCAGCGCTCCCGAACCGTCCGGCACCAGTATGGAGCCCTCTTCTTCTGAACCCCCAGCCCCGAAGTAATCCATTACAGATATGCTGTTGATCGGATATTCCTCCGGAAAATGAATGCCTGAGGACGGAACACGCACGAGCAGATCCTCTCCATCCAGCTCATATTCCATCGTAAGCATAAACAGCCGTGGTCCACTTCGTTCCTCTTCAATGCCAAACTCGGCATGATCCTGAGCCAGATCCTCCGATGTGTAACCGGCTGTGTCAAAAGCCTTCAAGGCCCGGGACAATTGCAATCCTTGCATCGCCTTATCAATCCGGACGTAAGCGCCTTCATCCTTGTCTTCCGCATAGCCGACCTTCAAGGCCCGTTGCCCGGCCTTGTCTAGCTGTGCAAGCAGCCTTTGTTCGAATCGCTCCTTGCTGATCTTCATCGGCAAGTCTTCTATGGATCGCTCAGTGCTTCCAAACTGGTAGTGGACCCGCACGCCGCTTGACTGCACCTCGTAGCTTATTTGCTTGTGTGCAACACTATCCGTGAAGGAATTCACGGTGCTGCTCTGTCCGAGGCTGTTGAAGAAGCTGAGCTTCGTTTGTGATGACAAAAGGTCTTTGTTTATCCCGGCTGCAACCCCATCCTGCTCACGATCTGCAGGATTGCTGCGCCAGATCTGGCCGCTCTGCGTGTGAATCACTGCAATCTCGGCAGTCTCTTCGTTAATGAACAACTGCAGCGCAGCATTCTGCGCAATGCCTACCATGCCGGGAAGGCGGACATCGCCGAACGATGATTTCAGTTTCTCTCCGGGAGGCAGGGAGGGAAAGTCCGTCGGATCAGCGGCAGTCACTGTCTCGTGAGCGAGCGGTGTTGGCGAGAATTGACAACCGCCAAGAAGCAGACTGCCCGCGAGCAGCATTCCTGTTATTTTTTTGGCTACGGTATAATTCATAACAATTTCCTCCTCCCTTAGCCCCGAAGCACTAATTCCTGATAGATGGTTACAACAAACGATACAATCTGCTGTACAAGACTGAAGAATAACAGGCACAGAAATGCCATAAACGCCATCGCTACAAGTGTCAGCAGCATCGTGAGCACCGTTTTGGCTGGTGTGTACTGATGAACCGTCATATTCCCCACAAATAACAGGTATACCGTCCATGCAACAGCGAGTGCATTGGAGAAATAATAAAAGGCAGTTTCCTGCGCAGAGATCACAAGACTCAGCCAGATCCATGGAAAATGAATGAGTAACAACGGTACCAGTGCAAAACACGTTGACATGAAAATCTCGGAGAACTTGCCTTCCCCGTCCATCAATGTGGTTAACGACCAGTTAGCCACACACCAAAACAGTACCGGTATAATGACATATAACATTTCGAGCAGACTGTTCAGGTACTTTGGATTACTGAGATTAATGAGAAAACCGCTGTACTGGGCATGCAAAATTTTGGTGATGACCAGAAGCACCAGGATCATGAAAGCAATCAGCAGTGAGTTTCTCTGGTTCCGTTCATACTTCAATTCCCAGTATCCGTCAAACGGATGAAAAATCAGATGCAGCGGGTACTGGTATAGTTGCTTACTTGATGCCTGCATTCGTAGTCCTCCTTTTCTGCCTGCGAACGATGATGACGGTGACAATCGCAGCGACAGCCAGGAATATACCGGACATCATCCATGAAAAATGCTCACGCATCAGCTCTTTGCGGTACAAAAGAAAAGCTTTGGAATACCCTTTGGGCTCCATGCTACGCTTGAAATATTTCGCAGACTCGGCGTATTCCTTCTGACGAAGCAATGCTTTGCCAATTCCCGCATACGCATATTCCAAGTTAGCGTTCATCTCGGCAGCTTGCGCAAACAGCACCGAAGATTGATCTTCATCACCGTTATAGTAGCTGCGCACCGCTTCGTGGAGTGTACGTCCGTATTCAGTTGTTTGAAAGACGGTGATTTCACCCAGCGCTTTATCCAGAACTAACATCCGGTCTCCCGCACGTTCCAGGGCAACAGGTGTATTAAATTGGCCCAGCCGGTTCCCGATGCCGCCATAAATATGGAGCAGGTATCCGTCTCCATTGTAGGTGAAGATTCGGCCCTTGCTGGAATCCAGTACGGAATACATGTCACTGTCACCCACATCCACATCAATCAGGCGGGATGGCCCTGCTTCCTGGGTATACAGCAAATCACCCTGTGGAGTCTGATAGCCTTCTCTGCGCAAAATATCTGTACCCTGGGCATTCAGCTTCTTGACCGGATCTTTGCCGCGGTCCCCGCTAGTGGCGTAGATAAAGCCCTCTTCATCCATATCCAGATTGGTAAATTCCGTTGGAGTGAACATCACCATCTGGCTCCGCTGCTCACGTGTTGCAAACCGTTTCCACAGATACTCCACCGGGTCCACCTGAACTCTGTTCGCTCCAATGAAGGAAGAGAACGTACCATCGGCGCTGAACTCCATGAATCCATCAAATACGCCTTCGGCCATGACGTAGATACGCTCCCCTTTGTCCATAACAATCCGCATCGGTTTAAACTGGAAGTCTGCTTTTAGCAGATCCGATTTTGGTTCAGACACGATCTTGACCAGCTTCCCTTGTTCATCCAAATGCACCACCCGGTGATTATCCGAATCAGCAACCAGCAGATGGCCTTTTTCCGTGACGTACAATCCCTGTGGATTTTTAAAATGATCTTCCTTGCCTTCCTGCTCAAATGAATCAATCGTCCGTACCAGCTTGAAGTTGCGATCCATCTCAATGATGCGGCCATTGCCCGAATCGAGCACAAAGACGTGCTGATTGGCGGTAACATGCATGTCGCTTGGCTCTTTCATAGGAGTTGTGTTCAGCTTCTTGCCGGTGATAATCGTTGTTGCCTCATATGCCGCCGGCGAAGGAACTGCGTCACCCCAGAAGGAATAATGGTACGCATCCGTTTTACCGTCTGCACTCACGTAGGGCGCCTCTTGAACGAACAACAGGAGGCAGATCATGCCCATGATGATCGATTTACGTTTTTTCCATGTGCTTCTCCGCACCTCGCTGCCTCCTTTCTACTCTTTCATGCCCGAAGTGGCCATCGTCTGCATAACACTGCTCTGAGAGATGATAAACAGAGTGATCGGTACGATCATCAGCAGCAAGGCAACAGCCGCACCTACACCCGCTCTTGCAATCCCTCCCTGCACAATCTGACTGAGCGCATAATGCAGCGTTTTGAGATTTTCACTGTAAATGAAACTCCCGCCATCCGTTCCCCATAACGCTGGAAACTGCAGGATCATGAGCGTGAGCCATGCCGGCTTCACATTGGGCATCACGATGCTCCAGAATATCCGGTATTCATTGGCTCCGTCGATTTTGGCTGCCTCTAGCAAAGCATCGGGAATCTGCTCCATGAACTGTTTCATCAGGAAAAGTCCCAGCGAGAACGCAAGTGATGGCACAATAATGGACGCATGAGTGTTAATCCAGCCAAGCCAGGACATGACCATGTAGTTCGGAATCGCCGTAACATGCGGCGAGAACATCAGGGACAGAATGACAATGGTGAACAACACTTTGGAACCCGGAAAACGATACTTCGCCAGCGGATAAGCCGCTGCAGATGCAAGAAGAATATGTCCCGCTGTGCCAAGTATCGTAATGAGCAATGTGTTGGCAATATAGCGAGATAACGGCACCCACGAATTGCCCATGAGATTGATCAGATCGGCAAAATTCTCCGTTGTCGGATTGTTCACCCAGAAGCGCGGCGGGAAAATAAACAGCTCATCCAGCGGCTTGAATGCATTGTTGACAGCATAGATGAGCGGAAGCACCATAAAGGAGCCAAACACGCCCAGCAATGCAAATAACATCAGGCTGACGGTAAATGACCGATTAAGCCTTTTTGGCATGCCAAACACGGCACGTACTTTGCTGGTCATCGTCATTCACCTATCTTTCTAAGCATTTTTTGCGTGAAAACGTTTGTACCGAGCATCAGGGCAAACAGGACCGTTGCGATGGCCGAGGCATACCCCATCTCGAAACGAATGGTTCCGAAGTCCATCAGATGCGTGACAACGGTGTGTGCCGCATAGTTTACGCTCGGGAAACCTGCCAGTGCGATGGATATCTCAGCTACGGCGAAGGAAGCGGTAATCTGCATTACCGCACCAAACATCAGCTGCGGTCTCATCGAAGGCAAGGTGATGTACCAGAGCTCCTGCCAGCGGTTTTTGATCCCGTCTACGGTTCCTGCTTCAACCAGAGAACGATCAATGGTCTGCAGTCCTGCAATAAAGGCCAGGAAGCTGGTTCCCAGGCTCAGCCACAGCTGTACAATAATGACGATTGCCAGTACATACTTCTCGTCTGCGAGCCATTGGATCGGTTCCAGTACGACGCCAAGGCGCATCAGGAAGCCGTTCATATACCCGTAGCTGTCACCCGAGAAGATGATCAGCCAGATGAAAAAGACGTTGCCCGATATGGATGGGGCATAGAAAACCAGCGTCATGACCGCCCGAATTTTAGGAGACAGCTCATTGATAATCCACGCAAACAAAAAGCAGGCAATATAACTGAGAGGGCCTGTAATTACGGCAAAAAGCAGCGTGTTTTTGAGCGCGATCAGAAATACGTCATCGTTCAGGAAAAGCCGGGAATAGTTCTGCCAGCCGACAAATCGCGGCAGTTCCAGCATATTGAAGTGAAAAAAGCTGAGCCCGAGTGAAATGCCGACCGGAATGACAGTAAACATGAAAAAAATCAGCATAAACGGTGCCATCAATACATAATAATGCCTGCTGAGATACAGATCCCGCTTCAATAGGGACCACCAGCCGACCTGGCGGGTATGGACGGCAGGAGCGGCGGCTGTCTTGGTAGTTTTAGCTTGCAACCGTTACCCTCCCTTTCCTCTATTTCAGATTAAATTCCTTGCGTTTCAACTCAATTTCATCATCAATGTACAACACATAGTCCGATAAGGCTTCACGCGGATTTTCATTTGCATTGACCACCTTGCGGAAGGCGTTGTCCAGATGTCGTCCCGTGAAGTAACCTCCAGGAAGCTGCGGGATTCCCTGTACCCATTCCCATTGTTTCTCGAGATTTTGATAATCCTTCACAGGCCAAGGCAATTGCTTCAAGGCTTCGATATTGGCCGTTGGGTAACGGGCAGCCGCTCCCATAAGACCTTCCATTTCTCTCCCGTATTCAATCTGGGTCTGATCATCAGTCCACCACTTCATGAACTTCCACGCCGCTTCCTTGTTGTCGGCATTTTCGAGCATCATTACCGCGCTCGTAGCGCTGGCCACTTCATGCCGTATGGACCCATCCGGAAGCTGTGTACCCGGAACAATCGTAAAGTCCCAGAGATTGCGGATTTCCGGAGCCATAACCGTCAGCATGTTATACGTGGTGTAATCAGCAATCCCGATCGGCATTTCCCCGGTACGGAAGCGGTTCGGAAAGTCGGCTTTGAGCGGAAACTTGTAATTGGTATAAAATTGCGTCCAGCGTTTGAATGCGTCCATTGAAATCTCCGAATCCAGTGCACTTTTCTTCTGGTCTTCGGTGTAGAACGTTCCGTCATTCTGATATAACAACATCGCAAAGGTTGAATTCGGAACCAGGTTGGCATTGTTCAGCGTATCCTCAATCGGCAGATAAAACTCCATGTTATGCTTCTGCAGCACGGCGATGGCGTTATATACGTCTTGCCACGTTTTCGGCGGTTCGAGGCCCAGTTCATTCAGAATATCTTTGCGGTAAAAGAGCATTGGAAAATGCTGCTGCTCCGGAAGGGCATATACCCCGTCGTTGTAGCGGTATGGCGTCAATCCGCTTTCACGGAACCTGCCCGAAATTTCCTCGAAATCAGGGAACTGGCTCAGATCCGCCGTTGCATTCCTCATCGCATAGTTCACCGGAATGTCTTCGCCCATCTGCATGGCTACATCTGGGCCTTCCCCCGAGAGTGTTGCGGGCAGCAAAATATTAGGCGGAACGAGACGTAACTGCACGGACACATCCGTATCCGGGGTAAACGAATCGTCGATCATGCCTTTCAGTACTTGGGCCTGATCTCGTCCGGTCGTGATCCATACAGTAATGGCATCCTTCTTTTGTTCCACGTTGCCAATGCTGTCGTAATCTTCGGTATACGAGGCAACATATGCGCCCAGTTCGTGCTTCACCTGCTGGACGGTGCTCGCTTCCGCTTTTGGCAGCGATTCACCCGGCGGAGATACGACAAGGTAATCCAACGTAATCGGCTGTTCACGTACCGATAGAATCCATGTGCCGAGACCACCTACGTTAATTTTGAACGTATCCAGCCGTTTGGGAACCGTCTCTGGTCTGGCGGCCATATCTTCAAGCTGCAATACCATGGCGTGAAGTACGGCCACTTTGTCACTTTGCTCACCCGTGGCCTTTTCCAGGTAATCTGCAACGGAACGCAAGGTGTCAGCTTGTCGTTCAAACACCTCCGTCATCTCCGGAATACGCCGTTCCAGTTGGTAATCCCGCAGTGGGTCCGGACTGTTGGAGGTGATCATTAATATTTTGCGATACATCTCATTCAGTTCCAGCACGCTGGATTCCACGGTCCGCAGCAGCGGAGCGATGTCGCCAAGTGTAACCGTCATTCGGATTCGGTGTTTCCCTTTTTCAAGATGAAACTGATATGGCTGATCCTCTCCCGAACCCAACACCTGAGTTTGCCAAGCCGGGCTGTAATTAAATCGAATGCGTTTCATTTCCTTAAACGGAACTTCGCCGTTAATCGTCAGACTGCGGGTGGCATAGATGCCACGCAATTGATCCTGCTTCACCTTAAGCGCGATTTGATACAATCCGTCTTCAGGCACGTCAATTTCCCATTCAATCCATTCGCCCGGCAGTTTCCAGTTAATTCCCCCGATAGCGTTCATCCGAATTTTCGATACATTATAAGGCTCGAGTGAAGGACTTGATCGGTCCGAGATTGGTGCCAGTGTAGGAGATGATTTGCTAACAGCTTCCTCCCCCTGAACTTTCAACATGACAGGAGCCGATTGTTTCAAGCCAAGTGAGGCATAGGTTTGCTCCAGCTCTGCATAGGAAGGAACTTCGCTTTCTTGATATAACTCGATATAATCGATCGCCATGCTTTCTCTTAATGAAGTGAGCGATAACTTCTGACTGCCTTTTTCAAAATAAAACTGAAACGGTTCCTCAAAGTACCCTGCGCTGTCCTTGAAGGAAGTCAGCTGCCATTCGGGCTGTTCCACTTGTCTGGGTCTAAGCTCGTTGCCACGATCGTCCTGCCGGACGTTGTCCTCGCGATTCCCCCATACCCTGTCAAACAGAAGAATATCGGCCCCTCTGAACGGGACCTTACCGTTAAGCTCAAGCCTGCGTTCGATCCCGGAGCTTTTACCTTCTACGGGATAATAGTGAATGCGAATGTTGTACAAACCGCTCACTTGAACGGGAACATCCCAGCGAATGGTTCCAGTTTCCGGCGTAATTACGGCATTTCCGTCTAATCCGGCGTACCCTTGCACAACCTCAAATTCCCCATCCTCTGCCTGAACATAAGATTCGCCTTCGATGCGTACAATTTCATCCGGTTTGGCCGTATTGTCATGAGCAGTCAGATAATGCTCATAACTGAATGAATCCTCGGTTCCCGATACCGCCTCAAAGTCCTCAAGCGCATGTACCGTTCCCGGATTACGATCCCGCGATGGATATAGTGTCCATATGGAGAGCACCAAGGCCAGGACAAGCACCAGGATTAGTCCCTTTTTCTTACGTGACCGCATGTTTGAATGTATCCCCTTTCCTGTAAGCGTTGAGAGAACTGGACGATTGACTAACCCGGACAGACCGCACCTTCACTGGTGCGTTCTGCCCGTGTAACGTGATACTTATTTGTAAACCTCATCAATCGCAGCCTGGAAAGGAGCCTTGTATTTCTCGATCAGCGTAGATACGGATACCCCTTCTTTGAGTTCCCCATCAAAATCCCAGAACGGCAATGACGGGAATGTGTTATGGTCGAGAACCAACATACCTTCCGCAACCTCTCTGGCGTTGTTGATATCTGCTTCATCGGTCAGATGTGTCTCCAGTGTGGATTGTCCTGGATACTCATAGATCGATTCGATCTCATTAATTTTCTCCCAGATGTACATCAGTTGTTCCGGATTCTCTACCGCTTTTGGAATTGTTATCGCTTGGTAACGTGACTCACCGGAGTGATACGCTGTTGCACTTGGACCTTTTGGAAACGGTACAAAACCAATATCGTAGTCCTGCATATCCGTCATAATACCTTCGACTTCGTACATGGCACCTGAATACATCAAGGTGTTCCCTTGACGGAAGAACGTGGATGGCTCTGTCCAATCGCCGCCCTCAGAAGCTCTGCCGACCTTCTCGGTAGCCAGTTTGGACAGGAAGTTCAACGCTTCTTTCGTTTTTGGATCTTCCAGGTTCTGTTTATCCTCTTTGGTCAGAGAAGCCTCGTTGGAATACAGAATCGGTTCCAGCAAGCCCGTTTGAGCGAGTCCCCATGTGTCCAGCTTGCCATCATTGTTTCGATCCTTGTTCGCTTGCTTGGCAACACTGATGAACGTATCCCAGTTCCATTCATCGGCATCTACATACTCTTGAAGTGGTTTCAAGCCGAGCTCTTGCATGAGTGTGCGATTATAGAAAATTCCGTTGATAAACGAGGACTGGTCCTCGGTAAAGCCGTAACCTTTGCCTTCATACTGCATGTATTCCTTGGTTGTTTTCTGGTTGAATACCTTGTCGTTTTTAATATAATCATCCACCGGCCATAACAGATCCTGTTTGGTCAATGCCGGAATGGCATAGTTTTTGCCCAGTCTCACCAGATCGCCAAGCGGTTCACCGGCCATCAGGGAAGCAACTACTTTTTCCTGATATTCACCGAAATCGATGGAAACATATTCAATATTAAAGTTGTGTTTTTTCTTCAGCGCTTCGAGATTCTCAAGGCGTTGAATGTTGTCCGGGTTGTTCCCCTGTATTTCCATGTCCCACCAAGCAACAACCTTGATGGTTCTGCCACCCATGTCAAAGTCCATTTCTGGCGTGGAGTTTTCATTCTTTGGCTCGGTTTCCGCGGGTTTTTGTTCCTCCTGTGGTGTTGTCTTTTCCGGCTCGGGTTGAGCGGTAGGTGCAGAACTGCATGCAGCAATCACCAACAAGACCGCAAATACCAGGCTCAGTAGCATGAACTTGTGTTTTCTCATCGTCTTCCCCCCTGATTGTCGTTTGCTATCACAGTGTATCGTTCAAATGAAAGCGCAAACAACCTGCCGAAATACAGATGTTTACCCGGGCTGAATATAGATTCACGTAATTTTGCACGAGCAAAGTGCATTATAGGTTTTAATTGGTAAAGAAATGCACTGTCTACAAAAATATGCACATTGTATGCGCTTTCTTTTATTACCATAATGAAATTAAGTCAAATTTCAGTTAATCTAGCGCATTACAATTCAGCAGAAGGTGAGGTATTGCTTCATGTATGATATTTTACTTGTGGATTTCAGCCGTCGTTTGTGCGGAGAGTTGCAACAGATGTTGCTACGGAGCAAAGCTCAATATACTATCGCAAATTGTGTGTTCTCATCGGCCGAGGCTTTGACCGCATTGTCAGAACGAGACTTTTCCCTTGTTATGGTACATACAGAGAGGTTTGATACCGCGGGGCTCTGGTTATGCAACGACATTCGAAAAAAAAGTCAGATACCTATCCTCCTTATGGGTGGAAGAGATCACTTCAGGTTCGTACGCAAAGCCCTGACGTATCAGGTAAATGATTATCTCCCGTATCCTGTTAGTCCTTCTTCTTTACTTAACAGTCTGCATGGACTTAGATCCCACCTTGAAACCGACCCGGCACACAAAACGTCGTCGTTCTTCAAAACACCCGTTCAAATGAACGGTAAACCCATGCACTCCAGTCATGTTATTCGTATCGTCAAGGCCTATGTACGGGATCATCTGAGTGATGAAATCACGCTGAAGAAGATCTCTGACATGCTTCATTTTAACTGTGCGTACCTTGGACAGAAGTTCAAGCTGGAAGAGAAGATGTCTTTCAATGATTATATGCTCCAGCAACGTATGGAAAAGGCCCAGCAGTTGTTGTCTTCCACGAATCTGCGCATATATGAGATTGCTATTGAGGTAGGCTATAAGGATATTGATTGGTTCTATAAAAAGTTCAAAGCGTATGCCGGATCGAGTCCCAATGCTTATAGAAGACAAAAAATCCACACGGCCTAAAGGTGGATTGCCGAATCGGTTTGTTTATCAATTAGATAACAACCACAAAAAAACGCAGGAAGAAGAATACATTCTGCGTTTTTTTGTGGTTATTTGGGTTTGGTCAATTCCAGAGGATTCACCATTAACGTACCAAAAGGGATTCCCGGTATTCTTGGGGAGTCATTCCCGTTATTTTCTTAAAAAGTCGGGTAAACGAATGTGCAGCCTCATACCCCACTTGAAGTGCGACCTCACGTACCATAAGATTTGTGTTCTGAAGCAATTCTTTGGCTTTCCGTATTCGGCAGTCGTCAATGAACTCTGACACGTTTATTCCCATTTCCTGCTTAAAGAATCGCGATAGATAGGATGGATTAAAATGATGGAGTTCTGCCAGTCTCACCAGAGAGAGATCTTTCTCCAGGTTCTCCTTGACGTAACTGCATAAGGAATGAATGACAACGTTAGCGCGTTCCTGTTCATTTGATCTTTTGTAGCGTACTAATTCATCGGCAGCACGATATAGAAATTGTACTGCATCCTTCATGCATGTATACTCCCCTAAGTGCAGCAAGCTTCGTTGATCCGGGATTTTCTGTTGAAGACCCCAACGATTGATCGTTGAATGCAATAATAAGGCCAGATTGTAGTAAGTCTCCATGGCACGTTCCATCGTAATTTCCTGTTGCAGCAGTTCGCCTGCAAGCTCCTCAAATATATCGTAAAATGGCTGAATTCGTCCCGTTTCCAAATATCCTGACATAATCTCGATCCGGTTTGAGATCCGCATGGATTCTTTGGGTACATCAGATGAGAGATCATTACGATGATCTGTGAGTACCATGGATACACCATCCCCAATTTTCATCCACTGGAGTAATCTCAGACGTTCATATTGTTTGGTTAACTCGGACCAATTGCAGCTGCGACTACTTAATGAAAATGCAATGGATACGCCCAGTGAGACCATGCATGCTTCCTGTACCAGTTCCAGTGTGCCTTCTAGAAATCGCACAAGTTTATCATTTGTCATCTCTTCCTGCTGCTTCGGCTGAAGCAGCCAGATCGTATCCCCATAATGGTCCGTTACACTTGCGCACACTGTACGTTCATTCATCAGAGAAGAGCCGATAATGCGAACAGATTCTTGAACTTGTGTGAGGTCCGAACCTTTTTCTGGCAGATTATTGAACCGACCCAGTATGAGATAAACAGGCGAGTTGATCTGTAATCTTATATCTCGTTTGGATAATTCGTCCTGCATATCCATAGTAGAATCTATAACCGCTGTACAGTCTTGAAGTAACTTCCGTAAATACTCTTTTTGCTGTATCAGAGCAAGCTGCGAATTGACTTTATGAGAATGTTCCAACAACTCAACCATGCTGTGACTTCGCCGGATCTCTTCCATCACATCTTCTACAACAGACATCACCTTGTCATAACCTTCCGTTTTGAGCAAGTAACGCACATTAGCCATCTGAAAAGCTTGATATGCATAATCAAAATCGCTATGTCCTGTCAGAAAAATGACGCGACAATTCGGCCAACTGGCTTGAATCCGCTCTGTCAGTTCCAAGCCACTCATGCCCGGCATGCGGATGTCCGTTAGAACAATGTCAATTCTCGAACGCTGCATCCAGGACAATGCTTCTGTTGCAGAGTAGGCCTTACATACATCAAGCTGGTCGGGTATATGTCTGGCGAACGTTTCATAGAGACTATCCGTAATAATCTCCTCGTCATCTACAATCAAAAGTCGATACATTCGTTTTCTCCCTCTTTCCACTGGATTCGAATTGTGACTTTTAACCCTTGCAGTTCACTTCTGGATAGGAAAAGGCCACTTCCTTCTCCATACGTCAGGACCAGACGTCGATGAATATTTATTAACGCGGTCATTTCGTCTGTACCTCCGTCCTTATGCAAGCGTTGTTGAAGAGTTTGGATGTGTTGCTCTTCCAACTCATTACCATTATCCTCTACGGTGATCTCGGCATATGAACCTTCCATAGTAAACCCAATAATTAGAAGTCCGGAGTCCGTGTTCTTTTCAAGGCTGTGTTCGTAGGCATTCTCAATAATAGGCTGAATAATGAGTCTGGGAACTTTAATGTGTTCCATTTCAGCAGGTAGTGACCCAAAATCAACTTTGATTCGTCTGGAGAATCGTAATTGTTGAATCTCTGTATAGATTCGTGAATGCTCAACTTCCACTTTCAACTTCACATGATCTGTTTCATTCCGGGTAATGAACCTGAAATACTCTCCGAGCATGTTCGTAAATTGCTCAATACGTTCGGTTTCTCCTGTCCTTGCCAGTGAATTCAGAATAAAGAAGCTATTGTACAGAAAATGAGGATTAATCTGCGATTGAAGCTGTTTCAACTCGGCCCGCTGCATCATCAATGTTTTCTTAAAATCTCGATCGATAAGGGATTGAAGATTTTCAATCATTAGATTGAAACGGGTGTAGAGGAAGCCAAATTCATCCTTTCGGTTATGCGCAATGGGGACATCAAGCATGCCTCCCTCCATTTTTTTGAATCTTTTCACCAACAACAGCAACGGGATATGAATCAACTTGTAACTTGAATAGAGATACGCCGTGATGGCAACAAATGATGTAATTGCAAACAGCCAAGCCCAATGATAGAACTTGCTAAGTGGCTTCGTAACAATTGCCTCGGGTAGATATGTAGCTACGGATAAGCCCAGGGAGTCCATATGCAACTGACTAACATGGTACATGGTGTCACCCACCTTCATCCGAAAGCCATCAAGTGTACCCTTTACACTGTGCTCACGGTAATTCGCGAGAATAACACTAGCTTGATGTTTATCTGTGATGGCATGCCCCGTTTTGTCCTCAATCAGAAAAGTTGAACTCTCCGGGTACAAATTAAGCCGTGTGAGTTCATTCTGAAAATGGTATGTATCCAGCTCCACTTGAATGACAAAAAGCGGGGGTTCTCCTCTCGTGCCTGTCAGCCTGACGGCACTTAAGTTCAAGGCGTCCTCTTTCACAGTGAAACGTGTACCTTTTCCTTGCATGCCTGAACTGAAATATAGGTAAGAACTTTTATCGAAATCATCGATGCCTTGGATCGCGGATATACTTTTGCCAACAGAAGGGATATGTACATGAACGTTTTTGATATAAGCAGTGCTATTCTTGAATGAAGCGAGTCGTTCAGTCAGGTAATTTAATGTATCACGCCGCTCAACCTGATCCATCATGTCCCAGAGAATGGCTAGACGATTGAGTTTTCGATCCTCAACGATATCAAACTGCTGTAATTCCATCCATTCTATCTCTCTGTTCAATTCCACCACATATTGGTTCAACCGTCTCTCCGTTGACAACGATATTTCCTGGCTTGCATTGTCATAACTCCAATGATACAGATACACGCCAAGAAGAATAAGGGGGAGCACAAATACCAGATAGGTGATTATTAATCGCGCAAATATACTGTTAAACCATGATTTAGCAGGGATCTTGATCAATGCATTCACCTCCAATGCCAAAGGCTGAGTGGGTTCCTTGTATGAATAAAGTGAACATTAGTGCTCCTTTGGCTTGCTGGTGCGAAACCACGCGTTAACCTCCGATGTGATCTGATCTCCCCCCAGCTTGCGCCAGTTCTCAACGAATTGATCAAACTCATCTATCGACCTGCCTAGAATAATGTTCATATAGGCTTCAAGCTGAAGATCCCGAAGAATAATTTGTCGATCAACCATTGTGTCCGTAATTCCGCCCGTGAATTGATCATAGAGAAGTTGGCCGTTCTTCTCGTAAGAATCTGCAATGCTAAAAGCACCCGAAGGCCCATAGGTTTGTTTCCAACCCCAGCCGCTCTCTACATTTTCCAATTCATAGGCCACAATGCGTTTGTGAATGGCGAGAGCTTCATTCTGCAGAGCCGAGAAGTCTCCTGTACTTCTGGCATCCCGAATTTGTTTGTATGCATCTATATTTTTATTACCGGGAAAAGGAGTTACCGGTGAAAGCATCCACACAGCTCGAGAGTCGTCATTGTAGTATGTTTCATACTGTGCCTGATCCCCCCAGTTGATGTCCAGATGCAGATTCATGAGCTTTACAACAACTTCCGGATTAAAGAATCCCTTTTTTACAGCAAAATATTGCCCAGTGTTGGAACGTAGCGGTACGAACAGGCTCCGGTCCGACTTGGCAACAATCGGATATGCCTGCCATTCTACATCTATATCTGTATCTGTATCACGGGTGCTCTGAAGCATAAAGGATGTCCACTGTTCGCCGTAAAGCATCCCTATTTTTCCATCTTGAACTAGACGAAACGCCTTGTTCCCACTTTTATAACCGAAATCCGGATCAAGTTGGCCTTCACGATACAACGTTTGCAGTACTTTCAGAGCCTCCCGAACTTCAGGCTGTATACCTCCATAAGTGAGGTTTCCTTCTGCATCTTTAACCCATATATTAGGGTAGGCACCATAGCCGGACATGAACCCTGCAGCTCCCATAACTGGATCCCATAGATGGTTCGTTAGCGCAAGTCCGTACGTATCATGCTCTCCGTTCCCGTCGGGGTCTCCCTCTGTAAACGCTTTCGAAACCTGGAGAAGCTCTTCCATCGTTTCAGGTGGCCGTAGCCCCAGTTGCTCCAACCAATCGGTTCTAATCCACAGGTACTGCGCTGTCTCAATGGAGGAAGATGATTCGGGAATAGCCATGAGTTTGCCATCAATGGTTGCCGCATCAAATGCACCTCTTCCCTCCGCCTCCAATATGCTCTTTGTAAGTGGGGAAGCATACTCTTGGTACACATGGGTTAAATCTTCGATCATTCCAGCGTTGCTCAGTTGTCTAAGTTGATATGGATTAACTTTCACTACATCTGGAAAACGTCCTGCAGCGAGGGATACACCCAACTTCTGATTGTATACATCTCCCTTAGCAGTCCAGTCATAGTGAATTTGAATACCTAGCTCTTTCTCGTACAAACGAGTCCAGCGATTATCCAGTATCGTCTCACCAGGTAACTGACTAATCATGCGCTCAAGGTCATCTCCCGTTTCCCTGACAAAAGAGACCACGATGGGAGGAGAATACCTCTCAAACGTAGCGGGAAGTTGAATCTGCTGCCCATCTTGCTGCGGATGATGTTGTTTGCTATTACCTTCGGTATGACCTGCTGGTATGGATACAGCAAGGAACAGAATGAAGGTCCATCTTGTTATGTCCAGACATCTCTTATACATGACGACATGCCCCCAGTTCGGTTTGAACAACTCTCTTCTCTCTGTCAACTTTAATCCATATCATTGTACAACAACTTGTACTCATTGAATACGAAAAGCCGCCGTTGGGCGGCTTTTACGTATTTTCATTGTTACTCAACAGGATTAATCACGCGATATTCAAAATTCGAAAAGTCAGCTGTTCCTCCAGCTATTTCAGTTGAATATACAAACAACCCCGTTCGACAACCCATAAAATGATCCAGTTTATATATCATTTTGTGGACAATACCTATATCTCTCCATTCAACCCCATCGAAATAGGCAAAAGAGCACTCATCCAGATTGTTCTCAAAATTTCCGAACGCTTTTAGTTTAACTACTGGATCTGATACCGGGATACGTTCATGTTCTGTGGCTGGCTTCTGATCGATCAGATTGCCAAATATGGTGGAATCCTCACTATCTCTGGCATGCATGACCAAGTAAAACTTGCTATCCTGCTTCGTGAGAGCGATCATACCGTACGAACCGATCAAAAAGCACAACCCGGCATAATCCCCATCATTCAGACGACTGCCGTCAAGCGTAACTATTACTTCGCAAGCGGGCCCCATTGAACGCTGGGTTAGTGTGTTGACCGCAAACGTCAGATTTCGGCTGATCTGTCCCGTTCGAACACGATACACTCCCGGTTTCTCTGTAACGGACCAAAGTTCATGATTAGGTGTATGATTCCATTGCCAAAAATCACGGAGGCGGATGTTTCCATCTTCCTCGGGTTCATAATTGAAACTGTCGCTACCCACTAACGGGTTATAACGGTGCTCTGGTCTCGTGCTCGGGATATCAATCTGTTTCGGCGCTTTGCTTGCAAAGACCGGTATACCTTGATCAAAGTGTAGCGGAACCAAAACAGGAACCCGGCCAACAGCCCCATGATCCTGAAACAGCATTGCATACCAGTCTCCATCCGGCGTATCCACGATACCGCCCTGAGCAACACCTGAATTGAAATAATCCATATCGTCATTAAATACTTCTCCACCAGTGAAGACATCTTCCAGAGAGTCAGCCATATAAAACGCCTGTGTTCTCCGTCCGGAAGCTTTCGTGATATGAATCAGGAACACAATATATTTACCATTGATCTTGTAAAAATGTGCTCCTTCATAACCAAGGTGATGAGGCTGCTCGTCTTTTACAATCAAGCGATGTACTCCACCAGGTTTGGGCCCGGACAGATCAGAGCTTAATTCGGTCAGATAGATCTCGGTATTACCGTATACGAGATAGACTCGTTCATCATCGTCAAAAAATATGGAGCAATCATGATAAAACCCTTCCACGATCTGCTTCTTCCACACTCCCGAGATGGAGGTCGACGTATACAAGTATGTCTTACGGGTATCATTCGCAACAAAGATCACATAGAACATCCCTTGATGATAGCGGAGTGATGCAGCCCACATGCCTTTACTATAAACGTGATGACCATCCACCAGCCGTTGTGCAGGTGTATCGTCCAATGTGTCGTATACATATGTGGCTACTTCCCAATGGATCAGGTCATATGAACGCAGAATGACACATCCCGGCATCATATGCATGGTTGTACTGACCATATAATATGTGTCTTCTACACGAATAACGTCAAGATCCGGGTAATCGGCCCAAATAATCGGATTCGGATACATGCTTTAATTACACCTCATTTTGTCTGTTAAACTTCCATTCTCTTAAAAGGATGGTTGAGCTGTCTGTTGAACTTCTAAGCTTAATATACAAGTCTTGCACACCTTTCGCACCCGTAACATTAGTTGTTAGTTTCATCCATTGATGGGATTCGGTTGCAGGTGGAACAATGATTTCTCCAATTAACAGTCCGTCTGCACGATCAAGTCGAAGTTCCAACGTGCCTTCGGTTCCTTGATTCGCAATCGTGGCTGTGAAGGTTGTGGGTC
Source organism: Paenibacillus sp. FSL L8-0435 (assembly GCF_037965655.1). Taxonomy (NCBI): domain Bacteria; kingdom Bacillati; phylum Bacillota; class Bacilli; order Caryophanales; family Paenibacillaceae; genus Paenibacillus; species Paenibacillus sp. FSL L8-0435. The sequence continues at coordinate 3,341,404 of NZ_CP150185.1, read as the reverse complement.
CTTCACTTTCAAAGTCCACCTTCGATATAGCTATCCAGCTGTCATTTTGCAGTTTAGCGGAAATCATATTCGAATCTGATGCAGACATCTCACCAGAGTCAAGATATTGCTCTGTTGATACTCCGCTACTCCATCCAATCGTTGAACCGCTTACCCGCCCATAGGGATCGAAGCACTTGATTTGATCTACGCCTTGATAATCTGCATGTACCTTCTTGATCTTACCCGTGGCCTCATCATGTTCGACACGATTTAGATGTGTTGAACGGTAACCTTCGGGAATATCCATGGCTTGGCATAATGTCTGGGCATGATAGGCAATGTACCATTGATCCGATAGTTGAAATATAGCATGGTGATTGTTGCCGCCAATATCAAAAAAGTGTCCTGGATTCTGGAGTAGCGTACCCTGATATGTCCATGGCCCCATTGGCTGAACACTGGTCATATATGCAATCTCACCAGGTGGTGGGCTGTCATCTGGCCGATCACCCTCAATAAAATTGGAACAATACGTAAAATAGTAACTATTATTATATTTATGTATCCCTGAATCTTCAAACATATAAGGCGCCTGAATAACCTTCGCTCTGCCAACAACGCTGATCATATCGTCTCCCAATCGCATCACTCTTGCCGTATCCGGTCTTTCTGCTTTCCCCTGTGGAATACCACCACCGAAATATATGTAGGCCTGATGATCATCATCTACAATGACAGCCGGATCGAATAGCCAGGTTACTTCCTCCACTCCCGGCGTCTCTCTTGTAATAAGTGCTTTTCCTATAGGGTCTATCCATGGACCTACAGGTGTTGGTGCAGACAATACACCAATTCCACTGGCATTGTTGGCGAAATAAAGAAAGAAACAGTCCTTGCCATCCAAGATTCGATGAGCAGCTGCCGGGGCCCAGGATTGCGAAGCCCATGTTGCTGCGCCTTGAGGTCCAGCAACTCTGATCTCTCCATGATCGGTCCAGTTGATTAAGTCATCCGAAGAAATGACCGTAATCCGGTTGATTGAACTGTAGCTGTTTTTCTGAGGAAGACCGTCCTTATCATATTCCAGCTTATCACTAGTCATATATAAGTAGACTCGATTGTTAAATACCAAAGCATAGGGATCGGCTCCAAATTTGTGGGCCACCAGAGGGTTACCGTTGGGACGAAGCTTTCCAATCTCCCCTGGAATACGCTCCAGATTGGCAGCTTGGTCTTGCTTTTGCTCACCAGCATGTGGTGTAGAATGATGATTCATCAAAAGAATCCCCCTATAATTGTTTTTAGTTATGCCTTTTTCCGAGAAAGCGTTTGCAATACAAAAGGTATCATGATAGGATGATTACATTTTAAGGTAAGCTGAGTACAATTTCATTGCGTTAACCGCTCTATTTATTGCGTGAAATGACAGGAGGTACTTCATGAGTGGATCCTCTGAGTGTTTTTATGATCCCATCCAGCCTGAGCTCTTATATCTACATAGCGTAACGACGTATAAGCTGGAAACGATCTATCATCGCCATAATGCATACGAGATCTACCTGTTTCTTCGTGGCAACGTTCACTTTTATGTAGAAAATCGATGTTACCATGTGCAACCTGGCGATCTGCTTGTGATGTCACCCGAGGAGATGCACCGAGCCTTTATTCTGGATGAATCTGAGTATGAGCGAATTACAATCAATCTCAAAAAAACATATCTATTTCAGCTTTCCACACCATCAACCAATCTATCGTCATGTTTTGATCATCGCCCCAAAGGAACAGGCAACATCGTACATTTAGACGACGATAACTTGAAGCAGATGCTGCAATGTACGAACGAACTGGAAGGATTGCTTGCTTCTGATGCTTATGGCACCGATATCAAAATAAATGCAGCCGTAGCCCAATTGTTGGTCATGATTAACGTCTGGTTTCATAACAATTCCTTTGTTCCCAATGACATTATGCCTGAACTGGTTCGTGAAACCATGGATTATATTGAAACACATCTAAATCAAGATATTACGCTTCGCAAACTTGCCGAAGTGTTCTACATGAACAGTACTTATATCAGCCGCCAGTTCAAGAAACATACTGGATTAACCATCCGTTCCTACATTTTGGGTCGTCGTATTGAACGGGCCAAATTCCACCTGTCTGAAGGATTAAGTATAACGGATGCATGCTTTCAATCGGGCTTTAGTGACTATGCCAATTTTATTCGCAGTTTTACCAAAATGGTCGGCATCTCCCCCGGTAAATATATCAAACAAAGACGTGATGTAATTGAAGCTTTGCCAAAATAATGATGAGCTCATTCAATGTAAACTAAAAAACATCAAGCCATCCTGCATGGCTCGATGTTTTTTAGTTTTGGATATACTTCGGATCTGCAAACAATGCATTACTGTGATTATACGCCAGTTAATTGATCTCTTTACCCGTCCACAATCGAACGCGATCTTTAATCCACTCCGTATACTGCTGTTCCATGGCTACTGCACCTGCATTATCAAGTTCGGCAATCATATTGTCATATATGCCTTCAAAGGCACTTGGAGAGGATGTAATCGCTTCGGCGATCCGTTTCTGAATAATATCCTGCGTTTTCTGATACACAACGTTATAATCCCCGCTATCCGAAGGAATCGGCATATTGTAAGCCGCGCCCCACTCTTTCACCGGAAACTCCTCTTCGGAAGGGAACAAATCCTTCCATGTGGTGATGCCATAACCTTTCAAAGCTTCTTTTTCCTCATCAGAATAACTTTGCTGAATCTGTTCAGGATAATTGGTTGTATAGTAGTTATCCGTTGAATCTTTGACGCCATCCCCGTAGTGAGCACCAAAAATGTAATACAAGCCTACTCCGGTTTCTTTGGTGAATGTGTTATTGTCTTTGTTTTTACGTTCCTGTACATCGGCCGGGATGGTGCGAACACCGTCTTCCACATTATATTGCTCGCCTTCAACGCCCCAGTTTCTCAATACTTGCCCTTCTTCTGAAGACATCCAGTCCAAAAATTTAATAGCCCGGACAGGATCTTCACAATCGACTGTTATGCCAATGCCATAACCATCAAAGCCGATATTCTGGAAGTCTTTCCGCTGAAAACTGTCATCTAGCGTGACCGGATAGAATCCGTAGGTCATATCGTCTTTTCCTGCGCTTTTCAAAGCATTTTCCGCATCACTGAATCCCCAGCTTGGATCAAGCAAGGATAACACGCGACCACTGGCGATTTTGGACTTATACTGGTCATCCTTCTGAACAAAACTGTCCTTGTCCAGCAATCCTTCATTGTACATCTTGTTCAACCACCGGAAATATTCCTTCTCCTCGGGACGTTTGTAATGCAGAACAGCTTCGTAGGTATCCGGATTGATGAAATATTCACCATCTCCAGGTCCTCCAGTAGACATGACAGCGGGATCAGTAACAGTGATCATTCGCCGCCATCCATCTGCACTAAGCGTCAGCGGAATTGTGGGTTGCCCATCATCTGTGGTCGGATGTTTCTCGTAATATTCACGTAGCACATTTTCGAAATCGTTTAAGGTTTTGATCTCAGGATACCCGAGTTCCTTGACTACACGATGTTGAATGGCAGTACCATTCGTCGCATCAAAGCTGACCTGATCGATTGCACCATTCGTTGGAATCCAATAGATTGAAGGATCGTCATTGCTGTATTTCAACCGATTGAAGTGCTCACCGTAGATCTTTTTCAAGTTGGGGGCGTGTTCTTCGATCAGATCCGTCAAATCAATCATTGCCCCCGCATCAACGAGTCTGGTCAAGTTACCTTTGGGGAAAATCAAATCCGGATAATCACCGCTGGCAGCCATTAGGGAAATGCGGTCGTTTCCGCCTCCGCTCGAAATATCGAATTCTGCATCAATGCTTACACCGGTTTCTTCCGTAATTTTTTTCCCTACAGCATCCTGCATTTTGTTCCAGTTGGGACTTGCATCTGCGCCGAAGAAGGTAAATGTGATCGGGCTGTTGGGGTCACTCGTATTTGATTCGGAATTCTCTGCAGCATTTCCGCAACCGGCGGAAACTAACATAACACTTGTTACGAGACATGCTCCTAGCACTTTTGATACGGCTCTCATTATTTTTTTGCCCCCTAAATGATGTTAGTTGTAATAACCAATCCAGACAATACGATGGTTCGCTTTGAAATAGTATACGCTTACATATTCAACCGTTAGTAAACGATTACAACCCTGCCTACCCTATTCCATGTTTAAAGTATAAGGAAGTCTAATCACCCCAACCTTGATTATTAAGCCATGAAAATAGCATGATATAGACATGTGTCTCAGTAAAAATGTGAAGACCAAAAAAGCGATGGTTGCCCATCGCCTCATAAAGCCAAACTACTTTTCAATAATATAATTCCAACGTAAATCCTTGGATTTCTGCTTCAACTTCCCGCAACAATTCCATGACTTGATCAGCGTACTCTCCAAGAATTTCTTTACTTTTCTCGAACCCAATCCATTGAAAAGTAATCGGCATGCTTACAGCCCCAGTCAAGACATCCCATAGAGCGTCCAAATTGCCTCCATAGCTCTCGTCTAACTCCAACTGGTTCTGCAAAATTTGATGAAGCTCTTCCTTGCTATGAAAGTCGTTTCCGTTAATCTGAATGATGCTCATATCATTTCCTCCATTTATTTTAACTGTTCAAATGACTTGTAATGATCTGTCGTCTGGTAGATTAGACCGTCATTGGAGTATAGAATTCGGTCGCTTCCGCGCCGTCCTCCAGAGTAATTTATATCGGCTTCGTACCAGATCCGGCCTTTTTTGTTGGGGAGTAATCCTTCCCGGTTCCTGAACACGTCGCCGCCGATGCTTTTGCCTGGAGCAACTTCTCGCAGGTTACCTTCGCTTGGTTCCCATCCCAGATCTCTTGCCTCTTTCTTGGTAATGTAATTTGGTGGGAGTTCATTATGCTCCGAGATATAGTCGGCAACCTCATCAAATCCCATATCCTCCGAAACTTGAGGTGATCCAAGATCACGCAAAGACTCTGACGTACAACCCGAGAACAATAATGCAGCGAGGATGATCACTAACGTGTAAGCAAATTTTCTGAAAAACATAATCTTTTCTCCTTTTGATGTTCTTGCTCTTGCTGTCTTCCGTTTTGGTGCTATTTCGATGACAATGCTTCTAATGTTAACGATTTGTAGTAATTAAAGCAATTCTGTAAACCAATCATTGAGACAAATCCAATTGGTAAGAACAGCTAAGCCTGCTCTGCTCCATTGATGCATATGCTTATCATTCAACAAAAAAAGCCGCTAAAATAGCGACTTAAATCGTACCACGATCATTACCATTCCATACATTCATTAATACATTATTTTAATTTACCCATCCAGTTCTCTAGGGCTATAACTACCTCTTCCAACTGCTTTTCTTCTGTAATTGCAGGTTGATTATCTCCTTTTTGCATGCCATATGAGCCAAATTGACCGTGATTTCCACCCTCAATACTCACATATGTCGTGTCTTCCGGAAGATTTGCTTTGGCATTCTCCCAGTCTTCCCTGTTAAGCACTCCGTCATCCGAGCCTGTAATCTGTAAGATAGACAAGTCCGTATTCTTCAAGCTACCTCCTTCATCTGCATAAGAAGCCAGGAAAAAGACGCCTTCCAACTTCTCATTGTGCTCGGCCGCATACCGTGATGCAAATGACCCTCCCAACGAATGGCCACCAATAACAAACGCTTCGTCAGGATGTTCCTCGATAAAGGAATCAGCCTTGTTCTGACCGAAAATCGCCAAGTTTATTGGCATGTTCGCAATGTATACGCGGTGACCCTGTTCTGCCATTTCTCTGGCAAGCGGAGAATAACTTTCAGGTTTAACCAGACCGCCTGGATAAAAAATAATATTCGGTTGGGTTATCTCTGTACCCACGGGTTCAAATCGGTAACCGTCCTTAATCTTGGCTACATTAACCTGAGCATCACTTGTCATCGCAGTTTCAGCTCGCTCAGAGGGACTATACGTTACCGAATTAAGATATACGAAAACGCCGGCCACAATAATAACGATGGACAAGATAGTCCACATAATTATTTTTTTCCATTTGTTAGTACGTTGTGCAGTTTTCAACCTTAAAACCACCTTAGTATGAGGATAATGATATGTCTTTTTTAACTCTACATAATTATACTTACCGGTAAGTATAATTACAAGATGATTTTGCTAACTATCGTTATTTGTCATAATATATTCATGGAGGGAAATTCAATGACAGAAAAATCACCCAAACGATTGCCTGGAAGACCCAAACATGGCAACGACGATATCTCAATTCAGCAAACCATTATTCAAACTGCTTCACAGTTATTCATGGAGTATGGCTACGAAACAGTCACGCTTCAGCAAATTGGCAAAACATGTAGCGTGTCGAAACCAACCATTTATTATCATTTCACCAGCAAACCAGAGCTTTTTAAGGTTGCCTTTACAACAATGTTACAGAATGTGAGCCGGTTAACCTCGCATATCCTTGATCAAGCCGAGAATCTGGAGTCGGGGCTTGTTCGTCTGGCAGAGGCCAGACTGGGTAATCCACATGCGGAGATTGAAACCATGCTCAGAGAAGCTGAACCTTTTCTTGAACCAGCTCAAATTCAGGATATACGCAACGCCGAGCATCAGATTCACGAAGTGTTAGCCTCCCATTTCCAACGGGCAATGGATGAAAACAGAATACGGACGGACGATCCGTTTTTCCTGGCAGAGACCTTCTCGACATTGATGTTAATGGGTAATCGGGAAGATAACCTGCATAAATATGGTTCCAATCTTTCATTGGGCCAAAAGCTAGTAGATATTTTCATTCGCGGAGCGCAGTAAAACATCAGGGCAACAAGGAGAGCTGATATGAATATCCCTAGAGGAACCTATGGGTTTCGATTCGCGGAAGACAAGGAGCTCCAACTATGTGTACTGTATGCGGCTGGATGTGATTCAATAACCGATCCTTCTTATCATTGGGATGGACTCGAACGTTCGGACGGGCCCCTCCTGTTATTCCAATATACAATCTCGGGTGAAGGTGTGTTTGAGTCGAATAATCGCATTCATCATGTTAGCGCAGGACAAGCTTTTTTGGCCGAAATTCCGGGAGCTCATCGCTATTACTACCATTCAGCATCAAAAGAACCTTGGGAGTTTCTGTTCCTGCTGTTCAGGCCCACTCTTATTCTGCCCCATTGGCGAAAGTTCCTTCGGGAAGCTGGAGAAGTTCCCTATTTACCCGCTGATTGTACACCCATTCGACTGTTGCGGATGATCGTGACAGATGCGGCAACAGGCAGAATCACTGATCCTCTGATCGCATCATCCAGCGTATATCAGTTCATGACAGAGTTGACTCGATTACAGAAAACGACATTGCGCAACAGGGAGAATTGGTCTGAAAACATTCAAATAGCCGTTGAATACATAGAAAACAACTACTCCAAAATGATCAGTATCGATCACCTTGCGGAGCATGTTTCCCTTTCCAAATATCACTTTATACGTCACTTTTCCTCCAGTACAGGTTTGACCCCAGGTGCTTATCTGACTCGTGTACGTACAGAAAAAGCAATGGAACTGCTGCGCGGAACTACGCTTAGCATTGAAGTCATCGCCGAGCAAGTCGGGTATTCCAGCGGAAGTTATTTTATCAAAGCCTTTCGCAGCATAACCGGCGTTACGCCAGGTGAATTTCGTAGTGGCGGAGAAAGCCTTGTGTACCGTAAATTGTTCTTCGACTAACCGCAATATTTTGCTATTCCACACTCAACATTACTGTAGATATTAATAAAATCCTTTATTATGATGAATTGAGCGAGAGCAATAATTAATCCATAAAGGAGCATTCCCATGAATCATACGCTTGCAGCATCAACTCCACCGCTTGGCTGGAACAGCTGGGATTGTTACGGCGCGGCCGTTACGGAAGACGAAATTCGTGGCAACGCCGAGTACATGGCAGAACATCTTAAAGACTTCGGCTGGAGTTACATTACGGTCGACATTCAATGGTACGAGCCTTTGGCCAATTCTTCGCAATATCGTCCGTTCGTTCCACTCATCATGGATGAATATTCGCGGCTTATGCCTGCCGAGAATCGGTTTCCCTCCGCTGCAGGTGGACAGGGATTTAAGCCATTAGCCGACTACGTTCATAGTCTTGGGCTGCAATTTGGCATTCACATCATGCGCGGTATTCCACGTCAAGCTGCACATGCCGCTACTCCGATCCTGGGCACAACCGCCACTGCGCGCGATATTGCTCATCCGAATTCCATCTGTCCGTGGAATACAGATATGTATGGTGTCGATAGCTCAAAAGAAGGTGCTCAGGACTACTACGATTCGCTGTTTGAACTGTATGCACAATGGGGCGTTGACTTGGTCAAGGTAGACGATATTGCTGCTTCAAGGCTCTATGACACCCATCAGCCAGAGATCGCAATGATATCCAAAGCGATTGAGCGCTCTGGTCGGCCCATGGTACTAAGTCTCTCTCCTGGCCCTGCTCCGGTGGAATACTCAGAATTCTTGGCTGAACATGCCAACATGTGGCGTGTCACGGACGATTTCTGGGATCTGTGGCCGCTGTTATTGGATATGTTCGACCGCTGCCGGACGTGGCAGGGCGTTCCCCAAGCAGGCTGCTGGCCAGACTGTGATATGTTGCCTTTGGGTCATATCGGTATCCGTTCTGTGGACGGTGGTGGAGCAGATCGCTGGACTCGGTTCACACCTGACGAGCAGTTGACGATGATGTCACTGTGGAGCATCTTCCGTTCCCCGCTCATCTTTGGTGGTGAACTGCGAGATAACGATGACTGGACACTATCCCTGTTGACCAATCGTGAGGTTCTGCGAATGCATCGCGAGAGTTACGGAGCCAGAGAAGCCTTACGCAAAGACGATCTTATTGTGTGGACTGCCCAGCATGCGGATGGCTCCTCTTACGTCGCTGTATTTAACATCGGTGAGAAAACTCTACCTGTGGATCTGTCCATTGATGAGGTTGGATTGTCCAGCATTACCGAAGGCACCGAATTGTGGAGCCAAGAAGCAGCTCAATTAACAGAGAATTCCTTAGTTACTACTGTACCTGCGCATGGTGTGCGTCTCTATCAGTTTTCCTAGGCTTGCCAAAGAAAAAGAGAGGTCTGTCGTTCATTAGACAGACCTCTCTCTCATTTCAAGTCATTAAAAATGCATTGCATAAGCATTTCAGTATGTATCCATGGCTTGAACGGCCAGATGAAATGCTTTAATTCTTCTTTCCAGAAGAGTCTTTTGCGGGCTACCTTCTTTGGACTTGGCATACATGTTCTCAAGGGATGGAAACAATCCAATCAAGACAAGGCCGGCTTCTGTTATATCTTCCTTGGAGTATTGATGAGGCTTCTGGTTCCAGTGTTTTTCCAGAACTGCTAGGCCGATGTATAGAGCTTGGAGACGTTTCTGTAGCAATGTCGTGTTATTACTTTTCTGAGTCATATTCACTAAGGCATTTTCCGATTTTCGGATGGTTGATTGAAAAGCTTTGATGGATTGCAGTTGATCTTCTTGTGACACATTTCCCATGGAGTACTGACCTCGCTTTCTAGGCTTAGTTTGATCGGACTTTCTATTAAATCACCTCATAAATATAACAAAAAAAGCCGCTCAAATAGCGACTTTTAATGTGTTCATTCTCGATTCAGTTCTAGAGTACCTTCTCCAAAAAGCTGATCGTCCGTTCATTCTTCGGATTTCCAAATATCTCTTCAGGAGTGCCCTGCTCGACAATATAACCCCCGTCCATGAAGATCACACGATCAGCTACTTCACGGGCAAAACCCATCTCATGGGTAACAATGATCATCGTCATACCCTCGCTCGCAAGATCTTTCATTACACCCAGAACTTCGCCTACCATCTCTGGGTCAAGCGCCGAAGTCGGTTCATCAAATAACATCACATCCGGGTTCATAGCAAGCGCACGAGCGATAGCAACCCGTTGTTTTTGCCCCCCCGAGAGTTGACTGGGAAAACTAGCCGCTTTATCAGACAACCCGACACGATCCAGAAGGCTAAGACCTGTTTTTCGAGCCTCTTCTGCGTTTAAAACCCCTAATTCTCTTGGCGCAAACATTATATTTTTCAATACGTTAAAATGAGGGAATAAGTTAAAATGTTGAAATACCATGCCAATATTTTCACGCGCTTTATTAATGTTGGTTTTAGGATCATTGAGATCCTGATTATCTACAATAACTCGACCAGCTGTGATATCTTCCAATTGGTTGATACAGCGCAAGAATGTACTTTTTCCCGAACCGGAAGGCCCGATGACACAGACAACTTCTCCTTCGTTGACCGCCACATCAATTCCCTTTAGGACCTGATTCGAGCCGAAACTTTTCTTCAAACCTTCAACTTTTATTTTAGCCACGACGAACCTTCACCTCCAGATAATCAGCAATTTTGGTCAATGTGATGATAACAATCAGATACATAACCGCAACCGTTAACCAAATGTCAAAAGAGGAGAACGTTCTTGCAATAACAATTTTACCCGATTGTGTCAACTCTACGAGACCAATAACGGACAAGATTGACGTATCCTTCAACGTGATAACCATCTGGTTAATGAAAGAAGGAATCATAACACGTACCGCCTGCGGAATAACGATCTTTATCATCGCTTTGCGATAAGGAAGGCCCAATGAACGGGCAGCTTCCATCTGACCACGATCAATCGATTGAATCCCGCCTCGGATAATCTCGGTTACGTACGCCCCTGCATTCAGACTAAGTGTCAGAATGGCCGCCAGGAACAATGGCATCGTGAAGCCCATCGCCTGTGGAATCCCGAAATAGATAAAGAATGCCAGGACAATCAGCGGAATACCGCGGAAGATATCCACAAATACGGTGGCAACACCACGAAGGAATTTGTTCTGTCCCACCTTCATAAATCCGAAAATCAGACCGATGATAAACGCGAAGAACAGGGACACAATCGTGTATAAAAGTGTTTTTCCCAGACCTTTAAAAAGTGCAGGAAGAGATTTCTGAATTAGTTCCCAACGCCCCAGATTTGCGACTTGGGCATTCTCTCCAACATATTCTTCGATAATGCGCTTGTACTCACCGTTAGCTTTGATATTCACAAGACCAGCATTGAACATCTCCAGGAGTTCCTGATTTTTACCCTTACTTACCGCAAATCCGTAGGAAGCCCCGTCTTCTTTGGCAGTAACGATTTTTAAACCATTATTCTGCTTTACCCCATACCTTAGAACGGGTTCATCTTCAAAACAGGCCACCGAATTACCGGTCTTCACATCATCATACATTTGATATGATTCATCGAATGGGACAACGGTAAAGCCATATTTTGAGGCGATGGACTCAGCAAAGCTGTACCCTTCTGTTCCCGTTTTTACAGCCACCTTTTTACCACGAAGATCTTCGTAACTTTTAATGGTATCATTATTGGAACTAATCCCCATAACAACGCCTGAATCATAATATGGCTCTGAGAAGTCAAATTTTGCTTTTCGCTCATCCGTAATACTCATCCCTGCGATTACACCATCGACTTGATTCGCCTCAAGTGCCTGTACAGCTGCGTTAAATCCCAGGGATTTGATTTGATATTTGAAATTTTGATCTTTGGCGATGGCATCCAGCAAATCCATGTCGATACCAACAAAATCACCATTCTCATCTTCATATTCGAATGGAGCAAATGTGACATCAGTTCCGATAACATAGGTTTTACCGGAATCGGAGGCTGCAGCAGCGTTCCCTACCCATCCTGATAGACCGCTCACCAGGAGCAGCATCAGTGAAAGTATAAAAAATGAGATCTTCGTTGTTTTCATGTGTCCTCCCCGTCTCGGTATTGTCCGAATAATCATTATTTTCTTTGGAATCGGTATTACGGTTATGCTTTTTGTCGATCTTCTGCCCATTTGATTGTTATTATTTACTGTATATTAACAATCAATGCTTTGCCTCTCCACTTGCAACATTTTCCTCCATCATTTTTTCCAACCAGTAAAAGCCCTTTTAATACTTACCCTTTAGGTAAGCTTCGCGAAACCCAATATTACATTGTGAATCTGAAAAAAGGTACATTTACTTTAAAACGTATTATTTAAAATTTAAGACTCAAAAAAAGCCGCGATTTCCGCGACTTTTTATTGTACAGTTTTTTATAATCTATTAATTTGCTCTGGTTGTCAATACAATCTCGAACTTCGAACCAGCTTCACCCGCGAATACAATAGTTCCGTTCTCAGGCAACACAATTTCGTTTTGTCCACTGACCACTGTATGATTAATGCCTATGCCAGCTTGGTTATATACAGCAAATGCGCTGTTTGCAGACATCTTGACCTTCATTTTCTTACCTGCAGCTGATGCTGGAATCGAATACCATGTGGCATGACCATTTGCCTGAATCGTTGTCTTCGATTGTTTTCCTGCATAGATCGGTTTGATGACGTCTTGAGCAGCATAAACGTTGCCTCCAGCTGTAACATATTCCACGCCATTTTCCTCATAGAAATTAAACTCCATCGTGTCACGGCCTGCTAATCCAGGAATTTGCAATTGGTTCACAGCTTGGTTAGCTCCAACGATTTTATTCGTGTAGACATAACCCGGTAGCTCATTAAAAGTATGAATGGGAATCATCGGCATCGCTGCGTTGTACAGTGTTGATGTGTATTTTTCATTGACCAACACGTAGGCTTTGCCTTCCCGTTTCAGCCATGCGGCCTTTACTTCTTCCGACAATTCATTGGTTTCAAGCTTTTCTGCCTTATATTCAGAGGAAGCAACTTGCCCAAGCCCAGGAACAGACTGATACGAGCGAGACCACAAATATGTGTTCCCGTTGATTTCCTGAACGAACTTCAGCTTTTCCGTAGCCGCATCATTAACAAATGAGCCATCAGCGTTGTACGTATAGGTCTGATCAGGACTGTTAGGAGACGACAGATTAGATAGCGTTAATTGCCCATCATCTGTTACGTCCATCTTCATTAACATGTTTGCCCCACCCGCGTACATGCCTGTGTGCTGTGTAAGTTCCTTCGGCATGTTTGTTTTCACTGGTGCATCATGTGACTTCTCCGGTTTACGCTCAGGAATGATATTCTTCTCCTCAAGCGCACCAAGCAACAGCTCAGTTGCCAGCAATTGATCCGTTGAGCTATGACCACCCGAAGAGGTTACGGCAGCAGCCATATTATAATCCGGTAACACAATTAAGGAGGAATGATAGGTTATTGTATTGCCACCTTTGCTTACTGCCTGGATGCCGTAATCATTAAAAGGAAACAAGTTCACGCTGTCCCAGCCGAGGCCGTAACCAATAGACGAATCGCCTTCTTCCGGCCACATGCCTCTCTTGTATTCTTCTTGCTCCATGGCCTCTACGGACTCCTCCGAAAGAACACCTTCAACCTCACCTGTAAAGATTTTCGAGAACTGAACCAGATCTTCAGCGGTGGAATAGATGCCTCCCGAGGCAATCATATTTGTAGTCTCTAACGGGAGTTGTTCCTCATGCGAAGGGGCGTATGTTGCTGCCATCTGGCTAAAGTCCACAATATCTTGCGGTGTTTTGGTATGCGCCATACCAAGAGGTTCGGTTATGTACCGGTGCATGAAAGTTGTGAAGCTCATGCCGCTGACCCGCTCAACCAAAATTTCAGCTAATGTAAAACCGTCATTACTATACACCGAGTATGCGCCAGGATCGGCTTTCAGATGTTGCGTCGCCAATTGTTCCAGTAACGTATCATGCGCATAGGTATCATTATCTCCAAACAGTATTGCACTGTTACTTGACGTTCCGAGAAGTCCGGATGAATGATTCAGTAGCATACGTGGTGTAATCTGTTGGTAACGCTTGTCTTTCATTTTAAAATCTGAAATATACTTCACGACAGGCTCATCAAGATCGATTTTGCCTTGGTCCACTAGCTTCATTACGGCGGTTGTGAGCATCATCTTGCTGGTTGAACCTATGCCATACATGGTGTCTGAAGAAAGGGGAATATTGTTTTTCAGATCATTTTTGCCTGCCTGACCGGAGATCACAATCTCGCCCTCATCCATCAGTGCGTACTGCACACTTGTCGTAGCGTATGATTCAGTGAGTACCTTGGCCTTTGCGCTTACTGCCTTTTTAGTTAGATCATACGTAGGGCTACTACCGTTACTGGTAGCGGGTGTGGCCATCGCCGACATTGGGGACATCATTGCAAACACCAAAGTTATGGCGGCGATAGACGTTCGTTTCTTTCGTGTCAATCTCATCTTCTCCTGTCTAGTCTATGGATTAGGAATCTCTGTGTTCGTACTCCCGTAGTGTAACCGAAGAAGATGAACTGTCTGTGGCTTGAATATGAATCGAGTATGAACCAAGCAGGATCAACCCAAATAGGTTGGACACACAGTAAAAATCGCTGTAGTACAGCTTTGTTTTGTTTGCAAATTAAACTTTTGCTATAATGGTATATCAATCAATGGAGTGCCAATAACATGACTAAGTACATAAATAAATGCAAACCATAATTCAGCATGAGTAATGGAGTTGAAGCAATGCTAAAAGTTAATCGGAATGACCATCGCCCGATCTGGCAGCAACTTTTGGATCAAGCGATTCATAATATCACAACCGGGAAATGGCAACCAGGCGAATTGCTACTCCCCTCACGCGAACTTGCTCAATTAATTGGTGTTTCACGGTCAACCATACAGATTGTGTACGAGGAATTATTCAGTCGAGGGTATACGGTAACTTCCCGTCGGGCCGGGACAAGGGTTAGTGATTGGACATATGTACCTCGTTCATCAGAAGGCGTCACGATGCAAGGGCCTATTCCGCCCGAACTGCCTGCACTGAACGAATCGATTGGTCATCTGCATAGTTGGTTTGGCAATAGGGACAATCGCAAAATAGAAATTGATTTTAATCCCCACGAGCCTTATTTAGATGAGAGTTTTACAAAAGCCTGGAGGCAATCCTTTTTGCAAGCTTCCACTGAACCCAATCTGGATCTTTGGGCTTATGGCGATGCCAGAGGTTTACTGGCGTTAAGAGAACAGATTCAGCGTTATTTGTCACTTGAACGAGGCATTCATATCGATGTTGATCAAATCTTGTTAACCTCAGGTGCACAACATAGCATTGATTTAATTGCCCAGGCACTTTTAAGTGAGGGAGACAGAGTTTCCGTAGAAGATCCCGGCTTCCCTGCTGCTTGGATGGCGATGAAATACCGCCGGATGCAAGTCGATCCCGTTCCAGTCGATGAGTATGGATTATGTGTAGATCATATTCACCCACAGACAAAACTCGTATTTGTCACACCTTCTCATCAATGCGCAGTTGGCGTTATTATGTCGGAGCCTCGCAGGCAACAATTGATGCACTTGGCAGCTCATCATCGATATTGGATTGTTGAGGATGATTACGATAGCGAATTTAGGTACCGTGGAGATCCGCTTCCAACTATATTCAGTCAGCAACCTCAGAATACGCTTTATATGATGAGTTTTTCCAAAATGGTTGCACCTGGTATTCGTCTATCGGCTATCATCGGTCCCAAAATAGCCATCGATCGCCTTACCCAAGTTCATGAATTAACCTATCGTCATCTGCCGATTATGGAACAATTAACGCTAACTCATTTTATTGAGCGTGGTCATTTTATGCGCCATATGAGAAGAGTTCGGAACATATATCGACGCAGACACGAAGTCATGACCAAAGCCATTGTTGCTTCTGGGCTAGGCTCACGATTTACATTAAGTGGTGTGGAAACGGGATTACATATGCTTCTAGAATCTGAAACGTCATTTGACGAAGAAGCGCTGACGAATGCTGCCCTTGATCAAGGTGTACGCGTGTATCCGCTTAGTAGATATTGCTTGGAGAGTCATCGAAAAGGATGGATATTAGGTTTTGCAAAAGTGGATGAGGAGCAGATTGAGGAAGGCATACATCGGCTTGCAAAGATTGTATTATGATGGAGAACATGCGCTCCAATCGGATTCGAAAGGATGTTTTTTGTAATGAAAATTTTACTGTTAGGAGCCACCGGACGGGTTGGAAGTCATTTCGTCTCTAATGCCCTACGTTCCAATCATCATGTAACTGCACTGGTTAGAAGCCCGGAAAAGGTACAAATCAACGATGACAATTTCGTTCTACATCAAGGAAACGCTTTAGTCAAAGAGGATATTCATCACGCCATACAGGGTGTGGATCTCGTTGTTAGTTCCTTAAGTACCGATGGAACAACTACATTATCGCAATCCATGGGACATATTGTTGAGGCTATGGCTCAGGAGCGTATCAAAAGAATCATTACCGTTGGTACAGCAGGAATATTGGAAAGTCGAACGGATCCTGGCTTGCTTCGTTTTCAATCCCCTGAGTCCAAACGTAAGTCCACGCGAGCAGCTGAAGAGCATCTGGAGATGTACAACATTCTGAAGGCTTCAGAGTTAGAATGGACCATCGTGTGTCCTACCTACTTATTTGATGGAGAATCTCTTGGTAAGTACCGGGTTGAGCGCGACTATTTGCCTGACGGTGGAACTTCTATATCTGTAATCGATACTGCGGAGTTTGCTTATCAGCAATTAATGTCTGATGAGTATGTACAGTCTCGTGTAGGTATATCCTACTAGGGCGTCTCCTAAATCTCAATTAAGGTATATCTCTTCGTTCAAAAAAGTAAGTTTCAATATAAACAAGCACATTACGAGCCTGCAATTGTTATCCATTAGGAACAATTGCAGGCTCTATTTGTGTCTGCTGTTGAGCTATTTAAGCCCTTCATATAGAGGAAATTGCGAAGTGATTTCACGGACACTACCTAATATTTGATTTTTCACATCCGAGTTTTTTGGATTTTTAAAAGCAAGCCCTATCAGCTGAGCGATTTCTTTCATTTCCCTGGCTCCAAGCCCTCTTGAAGTCATAGCCGGAGTTCCAAAACGAATACCGCTTGTAACCAAAGGACTTGCCGTATCGTGAGGGATTGCATTTTTATTCGCCGTAATCCCTACTTCATCCAGTAAAGCTTCGGCTTCTTTGCCTGTAAGGCCCATAGTTCGTAAGTCAACCAACACGATATGATTATCTGTTCCTCCCGATACAAGGGTAAGTCCTTCATTCATTAAAGTTTCTGCCAATACGTTGGCGTTATTCAGAACACCTTCAATATATGTTGTGAACTCGGACTGCAATGCCTCGCCTAATGCCACCGCTTTCCCCGCGATAACGTGCATGAATGGCCCGCCCTGAGTCCCCGGGAATACAGCTTTGTCTATCGCCTTTGCCCAGGACTCCCGGCACAAAATGGCTCCCCCTCGTGGTCCTCGTAAGGTCTTGTGTGTGGTGGTTGAAACAAAATGGGCATGTGGTACCGGGTTAGGATGCAAACCTGCCGCAACAATTCCTGCTATATGCGCCATATCTACAAAGAAAAGAGCTCCCACTTCGGCGGCAATCTGGGCAAATAATTCAAACTCAATGGTCCGCGGGTATGCACTTCCACCTGCAACAATCATGCGTGGACGATACTTATAAGCAAGTTTACGTACTTCGTCAAAGTCAATGCGGCCCGTCTGTGCATCGACACCATATGAAACAAAATTGTAAAACCTACCTGAAAAATTAACAGTACTTCCGTGGGTTAGATGACCACCCTGGGATAGATTCATGCCAAGTATTGTGTCCCCAACCTCAACCGAGGCAAAATATACTGCCATGTTGGCCTGAGAACCGGAGTGAGGCTGCACATTCGCATGTTCAGCGCCAAAAAGTGCTTTAAGGCGGCTATTTGCTATCTCTTCGACTGTATCGACATGCTCACACCCGCCATAATATCTTCTGCCCGGATACCCCTCCGCATATTTATTGGTCAATACCGAACCTGTTGCTTCCATCACAGCTTGACTTACAAAATTCTCTGATGCAATCAGTTCTATCTTATCCCGCTGCCTTCCAAGCTCTTGCTGGACAGCCATTCCTATTACTTTATCTTGCTTCTCCAAATGTTTCATGAACATCTTCCTCTCAATATTACGGTTATTTATTCGTTCCAAGTTGTTTTTTGGGAAATTTACTATTCATCAGTAGATGTGCCATCATTCCTGCAAACAGTCCCCAAAATGCACCACCCACACCAAGCAAAGTCACATTCGCTGCTGTCGCCAAAAACGTAATCAATGCAGTTTCACGTCCCTTAGGGTCCGTTAATGCATTGGCAAGACTGCCACCGATCGTTCCAAGTAAGGCTAATCCCGCTAATGTTGCAATAAAGGTAGCAGGAAGAATCAAAAACAGAGCAGCCAATGTTACGCCAAAAATGCCGACAAAAATATAAAAAACACCACAAGCAATACCTGCAATATAACGTTTGGTTGAATCCTCATGTGCATCCTTTCCTGTACAAATCGCTGCTGTAATAGCTGCCACATTAAAAGCATGTGATCCGAATGGGGCTGCAAGAAGCGAACCCAAACCTGTTACAGCTAAAATAGGATTGGCACTTGTCTTGAATCCATCATTACGCAGAACAAGCATTCCGGGCATATACTGCCCTGTCAAGGTAATAATGAACAGCGGTAGCGCAACGCCAAGTAAGGCGTTTAACGAAAACGCTGGAACAACAAATACAGGCGATGCTACAGCCAATTGGATTGTACTGAAGTCTGTTTTCCCCATGCATATCAAATAAATCAAACCGATTGCCAATATGCCAACAATGGCGTAACGGGAAGTAAACCTTCTTAGCACGATATAGCCTGCAAACAGTACAATCACAAGCAAAGGATCTACCTTCGCCCCTCCAAAGGCCGAAATACCAAACTGTAGCAAAATACCAGCTAACAATCCGGAGGCGATGCCTGGGGGAATAAGTCGAACGAAACGTTCAAACATGCCTGACAAACCTAAAATAATAAATCCGACTGCTGAAATCATGTAAGCGCCAATAGCTTCTGGATAAGGGGTTACCGCTAATGCTGAAACGAGAAACGCCACACCCGGTGTAGACCAGGCTGTAATAATCGGTTCCTTATATCGATAACTGAGCCAAATTCCTGTTACTCCTACCCCAATCGAGATGGACCAAATCCAGGAAGCGGTCATTTCCGGGCTTAAACCAGCGACTTTTGCAGCTTGAAAAACAAGGATAAACGTACCCCCGTAATTAACAATTACGGATATTAAAGCGGCGATCACCGGCGATATCAAATCACGGCCACGTAACGAAGGGGATGCTGTCTTCATATTTAACACTACCTCTCACTTAATCATCGATGCGTGTGTTTTCATTCCAGTAATACTCGTCCGGTAAATAGCGTTGACCAAATACACTTGTCCCTACACGTATCATTGTAGCTCCTTCTTCAATGGCGACTTGGAAGTCACCAGACATACCCATCGATAAAATATCCATTTCTACGCGTGGAATATTTTTCTCTTTAATCTGTGTACGGATCTGGTTTAACAATCGAAAACAATGTCGTGTTTCTTCGTTTGTCGCATTCAGTTTTCCAATGGTCATTAAACCTTTCACGTTTAATGTCTCGAATTGAGACAACTGTTCTACAAGCTCAACGGCTGTTTCTGGAGAGGCACCAAATTTACTTTCTTCGTAGGACGTATTAATTTGCACAAGAATGTCTAAGCTCTTATTCTCTTTGAGAAGCTGGTTATGTAACGCTTGACCCAGTTTCAGACGATCTACGGAATGGATGAGAGTAACATATTTAACTACGTCCTTTACTTTATTTGTTTGCAGATGTCCGATAAAATGCCATTCCACCTGCTTGCTTTGTTCCATGAGTGGGAATTTGTCTCGGAGTTCTTGAGCTTTGTTTTCTCCAAACAAGACCTCACCTGCTTGAATAGCTATTTGTAATTTCTCTAGCGGTACCGTTTTGGTCGCGAGCAACAACTTGATGTCCTCTATGTTGCGACCTGAAGCCTGGCAGGCCAATGCCATTTGCTGTCTTACAGCTTGAAGATTTTCTTCTACTAGATGTTTCATGTCAGCCACCTTCTTTCTATTCCGAACAGGAATGAATCAATGAGATTAGCTCCTCCTTATGTATTGTGAAGACTGTGTAGAACGTCATGCTAGTATAGCAACGGATGGATTGGATATACATATCCAAAAATGCTCTTTTGGAGCACTCCAAAAAGACAAAGTGGATATTAATACAATTGGGGCACCTTTAATATGCTTTTAAAAAGTCAATAATCTGATTGATGTGATGCCCGCACGCTTCTTCCAAAATGAAAAAGCCGCTAAATTAGCGGCTTGGTTTAGTTCTATGTTCATGTCCAAGAAGATACATGTTTTATGATGATTTACTCATTCACATTTTCCTTCGTTACCAGCTTCAATTCAGCGGGAATCGATGACTCCACCTGCTTGCCACTGAGCACATCCAGAGCTGCTTGCAGCGCCAGTTGGCCAATCAGTATAGGCTGCTGAGCGACTGTTGCCGTCAATTTCCCATCCTGAATGGATTTGATTGCATCATCATTACCATCGAATCCGATGACCGGAATGTCTTTACCTGAGCTTTGAATCGCTTCAATTGCACCAAGTGCCATCTCGTCATTATGGGCAAATACCGCTTGCACGTCAGGATTACCCTGTAGCAAGTTCTCCATGACATTTAATCCTTTGGACCGATCAAAATCAGCAGATTGTTTGGAAACCACATCAAGTTGCTTGTCAGCCACTTCATGGAAACCTTTACCCCGTTCTCTTGTTGCGGAAGCACCAGGCACACCTTCAAGTTCAATGACTTTTGCTCCCTCACCCAGTTGTTCCACAAAATATTCAGCTGCCATGCGTCCACCTTTAACGTTATCAGATGCCACTAGTGCCGCCACTTCGCCTTTATCTGCGGAGCGATCCAGCGTGATCACAGGAATGCCCACACTATTAGCGGATTGAACCGCTGTGGAGATCGCTGCAGAGTCCGCGGGGTTAATCAGAAGTGCACTAACACCTTGCTGAATGAGATCATCCACATCATTGGTTTGTTTGGCCGAATCGTTCTGCGCATCCACCACGATGACCTGTATTCCCTGTTTTTTGGCTTCAGCCATGACCCCATCCTTCAGTGATACAAAGAATGGATTGTTTAGTGTAGATATCGACAAACCTATTTTCTTCTGTCCGTTACTTTTGTTTGGGTTAGGTTTCGCCCATTCCGGTGGCTCCAGAGAGCACCCGGCCAGAACGATGATCATCAGCATACTTATGAGTGTTACAGTCCACTTTTTCATATTCGCTTCTCTCCTTATGCTGTTTTTTTGCGGTCCAGCAGGACGGCAATGGCAATGACGATACCTTTTACAACCATTTGATAAAATGAGTTTACTTCAAGCAAGTTCAATCCATTATTCAACACGCCGATAATCAGAACACCGATCAGTGTACCAACGATGCGTCCGCGTCCTCCAGCAAGACTTGTACCACCCAATACAACTGCTGCGATTGCATCCAGCTCGTAGGATGTACCTGCCGTTGGTTGCGCTGAATTCAAACGCGATGTCAGAATTGCACCTGCCAGAGCAGCGAGCATACCTGTCAGGGAGTAGATCATAATTTTCACGCGATTAACTTTGATACCCGAGATAATGGAAGCTTTCTCATTACCGCCGATGGCGTACGTTTTACGACCAAAAGCCGTTTTATGCAAAACAATCCACAGAATCATGAAGGTAATCAGCATCGTGATTGCAGGTACCGGAATGCCCAGCAGGTAACCGCGGCCAAACAGTTGGAACAACAGGTTATCCCCGAGCCCTGTAATTGGATTACCATTGGTGTACACCAATGTCAGTCCCCTGAATATGGTCATGGTAGCCAATGTAGCGATAAACGGAGCCATTTTACCTTTGGTAATCATCAGTCCGTTCACCATACCCATGACACCACCGAGTGCTACACCAATAATGATGGACAAGATCGGATCGAGACCAGACAACATCATGTTTGCTACAAAAGCACTGGATAAAGCCAGGATTGAGCCGACCGACAGATCAATTCCACCCGTCAGGATAACAAACGTCATACCAAAGGCAATCAGCGCATTAATCGAGACTTGACGCAATAAATTCAAGATATTGAGCGGTTCCAAGAAACTTGGATTCAACACCGATACGATGAGAATAAGAATGATTAAGCCAAGCAGCGGTCCCAATTTTTGTATCACGTTTGAGAAACGGAATCCGCTTTTAGCCGTTTTGTTTTCCTGCATTGTTGTCATATCACTGTCCCCCTGTGGCCAATGTCATAATGTGTTCTTGTGTTGCTACTTCCCTTGCAACCTCGCCACTGATGTGTCCCTCATGCACAACCGCGATCCGGTCGCTCATGCCAAGCACTTCAGGCAGCTCCGACGATACCATGATGATTGCAACGCCGCGGTCAGTCAGTTCATTCATCAATTCATAGATTTCGCGCTTCGCCCCGACATCCACTCCGCGGGTAGGTTCATCCAGGATAAGTACGCTTGGTCCGATACCAACCCATTTCGCGATAACCACCTTCTGCTGGTTACCCCCGGATAGATTCCTTGCCGCCGTCTCGGAGGATTGCGTTTTGATCTGTAGACGTTTAATCAGTGTATCTACGAAGTCTTGTTCTTTTGAAGTTGAGATGAAACCTTTGCTTGAGAAACTGAACAGATTTGGCAACGCCATATTCTCGCGAATAGAGAAGTCTAATACCAGCCCTTCATCCTTGCGGTCTTCTGTAATAAACCCGATTCCATGTTTCACTGCATCTGCCGGTTTACGAATGTTCGCTTTTTTGCCGCGGATGAAGATTTCACCGCTATCCAACGTATCCAAACCAAAGATGGTTCTCATGATCTCTGTTCGTCCAGAACCCATCAGTCCTGAAAAACCGAGTATTTCCCCCGCTCTCACGGTGAAGTTAATATTCTCGAATAGACCTTTGCTACTTGCATTCCTTACTTCGAGGACAACTTCACCATAAGAAGGATTCCGGACAGGATAACGCTCGGTAAGTTCACGACCTACCATTTTCCGCACCACTTCATCAAAGCTTGTCTGCGGAATAGCTTGTGTGTCTACCGTTCTTCCGTCACGCATGATGGTAATCCGGTCACAGATCGTGAATATCTCCTCCATTCGGTGAGAAATATAGACGATGGATACGCCTTCCTTCTTCAGCGAGCTGATTACACCAAACAGCTTCTGGATCTCACGCTCCGTAAGTGCTGCTGTTGGCTCATCCATAATGATGACCTTGGCATCTGTCATTAGCGCTTTGGCAATCTCGATCATCTGTTGCTGCCCGACAGAGCACTCTCCCGCAGGACGTTCCAGTGGTATGTCTACGGAAAGCTTGGCGAACTGTTCTTTGGCAAGCGCTTTCATTTGTCTTGTATTGAGCAATCCGAACGATGATGTCAGTTCCTTACCAATAAAGAGATTATCCAGCACCGTCATTTCAGGCCATACATTCAGCTCCTGATGTATGAATGTGAGACCCAGTTTCTCGGCTTCCTTCGGACTTGCAAAATAGTTTTCTTCTCCGTCTATGGTAATGGTTCCCTGATCACGCTGATGAAGACCAATCAGAATATTCATCAGTGTGGATTTGCCGGCTCCATTCTCCCCCATCAGGGCATGAACTTCACCATCCTTTAGTTCAAAATCCACTCCGCTCAGCACCTGATTCGTTCCAAACGCTTTATGAATGTCTTGCATCTGAATGTGCATTACGCAACCTCCTTTTAACCGAAATGGACTCCCGATTGTAAAATGCAATTGGCATAGGGTGTGGCTTCACCTGTGCGGATGACCGCTTTCACCTGCCGAGTTAATGCTTTGAATTGTTCATGGCTGACGGAAGCATCAATTGCTTCTACCCCGAATTTCTCTGTGATGAATTGCATAGCTACGGGATTGCCTTCGCAAATCTCTTCAGCCACAATGACTTTCTCAATGATCATATCTTCAGTGATCGCTTCCACCACTTCGCGAAAACTTGGTGTTCCCAGTTTGAGAGCCAGATCGATTTTGACTACCCCGTCCGGTACCGGCAGACCTGCATCCGCAATCGCAATCATGTCCGTATGGCCCAAGTCAGACAAAATCTTGGAAATGTGACTATTCAACATGCCATTTCTTTTCATTACAAGCTCTCCTCTACTTCATCACGCGTCGGCATGCCGCCCTGCGCTCCGAACTTGGTGACGGACAACGATGCAGCCCGATTGGCGAAGCGTATACTCTCTTGCAATGCTTTTCCTTCAGCCAAAGCAACTGCAAATGCGGCGTTGAACGTATCCCCTGCCCCAGTAGTATCGACAGCCTCAACTTTATAAGTTGGGACTAAAATTTCCTCAGTACCATCAAAGTAACGTACACCTTTACTGCCCTCCGTGATGAACAACTTGTTTGGATATTGACGCAACGCCTGTGCAGGACTCATACCCTGAAATAAAATCTCGCATTCATGCTCGTTCGGCGTGATATATGCTGCATTGTCGATCACTTCTTGCGGTAATGTTCTCGCCGGTGCGGGATTAAGCAGCAGCGGTGTTCCGAATTCTGCACATAATGTACTTACATGCACAACCGTTTCCTCCGGAATTTCCTGCTGAATTAGTACGATATCTGCATCGCGGATCACTTCAGCTGCTTCATCGACATATGCAGGAGTGACTTCTCGATTGGCCGCTTCAACCACTACGATACTATTATCACCTTCTGCCAGAATGATATGAGCCGTTCCACTTTCTAAATGTGTAACCGGTTTCACATTTTGCGTATTTACAGCATTTGTTCTAAAGTTCTCTAAAATATCTTTGCCAAAAACATCGTCGCCTACCCGGCCGATCATCGCAACCTCGGCACCCAGTCGTGCAGCAGCAACAGCCTGATTGGCTCCTTTGCCACCAGGAACCGTTTTGAAGCTATCGCCAAGAACGGTTTCCCCCGCTCCCGGCCGTCTTGACGAAGTAACAACCAGATCCATCGAACTGCTTCCTATTACACATATTTTAGCCATCTGATCTCACCTTTCTCGTAGTGCCCCGTTCGATGAAGCTTACGGGCAACTGTATGTTTTTATTCTCTATTGCAGCTTGTTCCACAAGCTGGATAAGTAATCCCGCCGCTTCTCTTCCCATCTCGTATGCTGGCTGATGGATGGTGGACAATGCCGGCGATAACAGTCTGCTCATCGGAATGTCATCGAAACCAATCACTTGTACGTCATCAGGAACCTTTCTTCCGATTCGTGATGCCTCATGCAGTACGGCCATGGCTGCGATGTCGTTGCTGGCAATGACCCCGTCTGTGTCCGCATACTTTCTGAATAATTCTTCAGCCCATACACCTGCCTCGTTAATTGAAAATGAGGTCGTCTGGATTACCTTGTAGTCTAACCCAGCATCACGGATGACTTCAATCGCTCCTTCAAAACGATCTTGAGCGGGTCTGATCTGTGACGGTCCCTGCATAACTGTGATCCGGCGACTGCCGCGTTTGATGATCTCCCTTGCAGCTAGTCTTCCACCTTCCCTGCCATCCGCATACACGGATGGACGATCCAATGATGTTCTATCCAGAAACACAACGGGAATCTTCAGTTTTTCATATATTGAAGAATGAGGATAGTTCGTTGAAGAGATCACACCGACCACGTTGTTCTGGATAAACGTCTGGATGTAATCCTGCTCCTTCCGTTCATCCTCATCACTATTTCCGAATATCAGTCTGTAATCCTGTTCCTGCATCCGGTCCTCTACGCCGCGGGCCAATTGTGGAAAGTAAGGGTTGGCGATATCCGGCAACAACAGGCCAATCAGTTTGGACTTGCGCTTATATAATGAGCGGGCCACTTCATTCGGCGAAAAGTTAAGTGCCTTCACGGCATCTTCCACTTTCTTGCGTGTGTCCGCATGAACATAACCTCTATCGTTAATGACCCTGGATACGGTGGCAACAGATACGCCAGCCAGTTGAGCTACATCTTTAATTGTTGTCATAAGTTGCTCTCCTCTATGTGTAACCGGTTACAGACATTAAATTATCATATTCTTTTCTGTTTGACAAGCGTTTTCAATCTGGAAATTTCTCCAAGTATATATGAATGTGCAGTGGAATCCATCTATATCATAGATTTCACCTGTAAGGGAGGTCGATACTTCATAGACGTAAAGAAGCCACCACTCGATTAAAACTCAGAGCGATGGCACCCAGATCAACATAAAAATCAGCAATCTCCTATGAAATATTGCGCAAAGGCTTCATTTTTTTTTCCTACCGGGAATATCATTAATTTTCATTACAAAACATTGGCGATATGTGATATGGTCAGGGAGGATATTAATAGATTCATACATACATATGTGCATGAAATGTGAGGAGAAGATCGAAAGTGATAGAGAGAAATACCCTTGAGAAACCGAGTAAATTTAGTGATCCCATTTTTGTCATGCTCGTGGCAAGCCTGTGTTGCTTATTATGGGGAAGTGCGTACCCATCCATCAAACTTGGATATATCGCATTTAACATTCTGCCGGAAGATATTGCTTCCAAGTATGTATTTGCAGGATATCGATTTACACTGGCGGGCTTGCTGCTCTTGCTCCTGTCTCGTATCGTTAGAAAACAGAAGCTCCAATTAACCAGACCTCAGTGGACAGGTCTCATCATGTTAGGTATATTGCAAACCGGTTTGCAATATATGTTTTTCTACGTTGGCGTAGCCAATACGACGGGTGTCAAAGGCTCCATTATGAACGCAACGACAACCTTTTTCAGTGTTGTTCTGGCCCATTTCATCTATAAAAACGACAAATTAAGCAGAAATAAAATCGTTGGCTGCTTGCTCGGATTCGTTGGCGTAATCATCGTAAACTTCCATACGGATCTGCTTGCTTTTTCCTTTTCATTCACAGGTGAAGGGTTCGTGATTATAGCAGCACTTGTTTTTTCCGTTACAGCCCTCTATGCAAAACGTCTCACCGCTACGATCGATGTTCTGATCATAACAGGCGTCAGCCTGTTGGTTGGGGGACTGGTACTTACGCTGTTAGGTCTATCACTCGGCGGTCGGGTTACTCATTTCACCTTGGAATCCACCAGTAACTTGATCTACTTGGCCTTACTGTCATCCGTCGCATTTTGTCTATGGAATATGCTTCTCAAGTACAACAAGGTCGGAAGAGTGTCTGTTTATAACTTTCTAATCCCTGTGTTTGGAGCTTTATTATCAGCATTATTCCTGGGGGAAACGATTCTGGAACTGAAGAATCTGGCTGCATTGTTGTTTGTATCGGTCGGCATTTATTTGGTCAATCGTGTACGTTCTGTGCAAAGCTCTAATAACACTCCAATGAAATAGACTACGCGTCCACTTCCATGGATAACAAAAAGCCGCTAATCATGGTATTATCCCCTTTAAGTAGACACTTGAAAAAACCTTCATGTTATCATGAGGGTTCAAGTGACACTTGGAGGGGATATTTTTATGGCAAAAAAAGGACAAACATTTCAGACGTATACCGAAGAATTTAAATTGAATGCGGTTAGATCCTATGTCGAAGGGTCTTCAAGTTATAAAGTGGTAGCTGAACGCGAAGGAATTCGAAACTGTTCACAACTGAAGGTGTGGGTGAAAAAGTGGAAAAACGGGGAAGCGTTCGATGAGCGAAAAAACAATGTTCCGAATCCAATGAAAGGACGTCCCCGTACTGCCTTTAGCAGTGTAGAAGAAGAACGTGACTACCTTCAAGCACAGGTGGATTATTTAAAAAAGCGGTATCCAAATCTAGTAAAGGAGAAGCGCTGAGCCAACGGGAGAACTACGATATCATAGACGAATTGCGCTGCTCGCATAGCATTACACGCCTATTATCGATTACAGGAATACCCCGTTCCAGTTATTACAAATGGCGAGCAACACAGCCGCAGCGAGACGCAAGACAAGACCGTGATCGTGAGATCATAGAACACATGATGGCTATTCATTTTGCAAACCGAGAGTTTGGTTATCCTCGCATGACAACGGCGCTCTGGGAGGCTGGTCTGAACGTTAATCACAAGAAAGTATGGCGAATCATGCGGGAACTATCGATCCAATCGGTCATTCGTAAGAAGCGGAAGAAGTCCAGCTATACGCCATCTGTGATTTATCCGAATCGCCTGAAGCGCAAATTTCATGCCACAGCACCCCAGCAAAAAATGGTGACGGATATTACTTATATTTCGGATGGAAACACATTCGTTTATCTGTCTGTCATTCAAGACTTGTTCAACAACGAAATTGTAGCTTGGCAATTATCTAAACGGAACGATGTTCAGCTCGTATTGGATACGGTGGAACAATGGACACAAAAAAGAGACGTTTCGGAAGCCGTGCTCCATTCGGATCAAGGCTTCCAATACACGTCTCAGGCGTACAACACACGATTAGAAGCATTCGGCGTGAAGGGCAGCCACTCTCGCAAAGCAACCTGCCTGGATAACGCATGCATCGAATCCTTCTTTTCGCATCTCAAGACAGAGAAGCTGTACCTTAACCAGTGTAATTCAGAAGCAGAGATTCGACAAGCCGTGGAAGATTACATGTACCATTACAACTACCGACGATTTCAAGCCAAACTCAAACAGCGCGCACCGATTGAATATCGATGCGCGCTGGCAGCATAGCTTTTTTCATCTGTCTACTTGACAGGGGTAAGACCAATCAGCGGCTTTTTTTGTAAGTTCGTATACGATATACTTTTGTTTCTTCTGTGTCATACCTTAATATATACTCGTAAAGTCAATCAAGTCCTCTTCTTCCTCATAGTTAAATACAATGGCGTGATTACCTAATTGGTATACCATCTCATAACCACCAACGACTTCATTGTAGTATTCTGAGGAAGGTTTCCCCATCCATATTTTCACATTCCATGGTGAAAGATTTTGCTTTTCATTGTACAAATCAAAAACGGCAATACGTGATTTGTTGGTAAGCTCGTGCATGTATGAATCAAACCCGACGCCGAATTTAGAATAATAATAGAACGCTCCCCATTCCTCGTTTGAACGAGAGGTTGGTTTCCCAAGTTTTTTCTGCGCATTTTGAAGCGTCATGCCAATCTTAACGTCCGTTCGACCTGGCAACACGCCCTTTAAAGCGGCTTCCTTCAGGCTTTTCAGGTAAGCGCGATCACCAACACCCGAGTTCGGCCAAGCTTTTGAACGGAGGTTACGCGTATCTTCCAACCGCAATTCCAATTTGTTCACATTCAGCTTAAACGTATCAACTCCATAGACAAATTGAAGGTTGTTGTAATTTTTGAACTGTACTCGGGCACCTGAAAGAGTACGGATTCCATCATCTCTGCTTGCAGAGTAGGAATCGTCGATTTTTTTCCCCTTATTATCGACATATGTTACACGGCGCAATTCCCCGGAACGAACAATATACGTTTTCACCTCATTAAAATTAGAAGTTCCCCAATCGGTGATCATCAGCATGTCTGGTGTACTGGCCTCTTTGCTTTTCACAACGAAGTTCCAGGTTTGAGGCAAAATAATCGTATTCAGATCCAATTTTGCTGCCTGAACAGTTCCGTATGCTGCACCTTTTTTCAGCAAGGCTGCACGATACGTGCCTGAATAACTCTTGTCGCCTTTTTTATTGTTGGTCCAACCATTTTCTTCGGTCAGCGTGGTCTTCTGTTCATCATAAGCGAAAATATAAACGGTATAAGCCGTTTGCTTGGCATCACGAAGCGTAAATGAAAGCCGACTCATACTTTGGAGCTCTTTGGCTGAGATTTGCTCTCCTTTGGCAGCAGCATTGAGTGGTAGCATAAGCAATGCGCTCAGAACATAGCCGATTAAAGTCAGTAGGGCCAGAGAAGCCCATTTTGCGTTGTGTTTAGGGTGTATCATGATTGAATCTCCTTTGAGTAAAAAAATAAAAATCTAACAGTTCTTTTCTAATTTTAAGTCGTGTACAATCTCAACAATCAAACAGGTACTTGCTAGCGTGTAACCTTGATCAAACTATGTAATGAATATAGGTTCATGTTCAATAAGCATATCCTCCTACTAGTACTATTTTCCTAAGAATGATAACATACCGTTTCTAATAAAGAAATAACAATCTAATGAATAGATTTCGACTCATGTAACATAAAAAAGCCGCTATTTAGCGGCTCTTAAACTTCGAATACGATATCATTTACAGACAGGAGTAAACCACATTACGTAAGCGTCGTTGAACGTATGGTTCCTGACTATTCAGCAGGTGCTGTGCATACATAACTGTAAGCTCTGAATCCGGATCCATAATAGCCATACAACCAGCAGCGCCACTCCATCCAAATTCGCCAATTGGACTCAGTGAGCCGCTTCCTGCTTTGGAGATATGTGTGCGAACACCCAGTCCATAGCCGTATCCATACATATGATCCCACGAATAATCAGCACGAGTCATCTCGTTCAGGTGATCCGTTCGCATCAGTTCTACTGAAGCTTGTGACAGAATGCGCACACCTTCGGGACTCGTACCATGCCCAGTAAGCGCGTTCAGAAAACGTGCATAATCGCTAACGGTTGATAACAACCCTGCACCGCCGCTTTCCAGCTCCGTACCCACACGGAATCCATTGCCGTCCAAACGTACAGCCTTTTCAAGCTCATCATTGTAAGCATACTGTGGAATCAGGCGCTTCTGCTGCTCATCGTTCAGATTGAATGCTGTGTCGTTCATGCCAAGTGGTCCGGTGATTTCGTCCCCTAGATACGTACCAAAGCGTTTGCCACTTACCACTTCCACCAAGGCTCCCAGCACATCATGACACATGCTGTAATTCCAGTG
Organism: Paenibacillus sp. FSL L8-0435; assembly: GCF_037965655.1. Classification (NCBI taxonomy): domain Bacteria; kingdom Bacillati; phylum Bacillota; class Bacilli; order Caryophanales; family Paenibacillaceae; genus Paenibacillus; species Paenibacillus sp. FSL L8-0435. Next base: position 3,310,455 of record NZ_CP150185.1, on the reverse strand, counting down.
TGTCCCTGGTTCAAACAACAACGGTTCCTTGGCAAGCGCTCTCGCGAAATCACGTGTTGGCAATGTTCCATCGGTGCTTTTTACAGCTTCTTGAATGCTTGGACAACCAACGTCATACGAGAACCCGGCAGTCATGGTGAACAAATCACGTACTGTAATGGCTCTTGTCGCCTTTTCCAGTCGGATCTCCCCGTTCGGCATCGTTTTCTTTACCGTCATCTCAGCATACTCTGGCAGATAATCAGACAAGGGATCACTTAACAGCATTGCCCCTTTCTCCACCAGTTGCAGCCCTGCCACGCAGGTCATAATTTTGGTCATGGAATATAGATTGAAGATCGCTCCATCACCGATAGGTGTTTTCTCTTCCAGATTGGCGTATCCATTACGATAATGGAAAACGGTATCATTTCGATGCATAACCAGTACCTCTGCCCACGGTACACGCCAGGATGTAATGCGGTCGATAAATGAAGCAAGCGGTTTAAAATCCATTTTTTCCCGTCCTTCTATGTAAGATCGTTTATCATTTTGCGATGTGGTCCATATTCAATCCCACAATCGACATATTAATAATATACGACCTTTTCCAACGATTGACCACCACCTATATACTCTTCTATGTGCAATTACAATACATATTCTTTGTTTATCACACTGCTGCGCACGAATAAGCCGATCCAGGAAAGGATCGGCTTATGTTGTAACGTTTTAGGCTTCGCCGCGTTTGTTCTCAACCGATTTCATACGGTTTTGATCATCTGATACCCGGTCAACACTGAACTCTTGACCAGCTTCAACCTCACCATGACCTGAAATATTCCGCGAAAAATTAGTGAACTGTCTTTTTTGTTCATCCAGTTCATGTTTTTGCTTCAAAAGCTCTTGCGGATCCTGTTTTGTCACTATGCTAACCTCCCATACATGAAATCATGCATTGTATTCGCACTATAGAAGTTTTCCACAAGAGAGCTGTACTTATGCATGAATATAGATGAGATGGATATCGTTCCGTTGTTAGTGTAGCTAATTTATACAGTTAAGAGACTAGTTTCAATCCCACAATACTGACGATGATCCCACTAACGATAGCCAATTTCTTAGCATTTTTGGGCTCTTTGAATACATACATTCCTAATAGTACACTGCCCGATGCCCCGATACCTGTCCAGATTCCATAACCAATGCTGATTGGTATCTCTCTCAAAGACAGGGAAAGAAAAATAAAACTTAATCCCAAAAACAGAGCGAACGTAAATGTATGTTTCAATTTGGTAAATCCATCTGAAAGTTTCAGAAATATTACACCGCCAACTTCAAATAAACCAGCCAAGATTAAGAAAAACCAACTCATATCTATACACCTGCCTTTTGTTTAGGTTCATTGGATACAAATTTCAGACCGATGATGCAACTGATTAATATCATGACCAGCGCGATTTTAACTGCACTTACGGAGTCCCCCAAAAAAATCATTCCCACAATTGCGGTTCCAAATGAACCAAGTCCGGTAAACACCGCATAAGCGGTTGATACAGGAAGTATTTTAGTGGATTTTGCAAAGAAGTAAAAGCTGCCAATCATTAAAATAACCGTGGGGATTACGATCTCGATTTTCGAAAAACCATCGGAGAATGACAAACCTAATGCCCAACCTATCTCTAAGATTCCTCCAAGAATAAGAAATAACCACGCCATAAAACATTCTCCTCTTCTGCATTCATGTTGTTGTTTTGTGATCAACACTTAATTTGAAATAATGATAGTTTATTGTATCATTTGATATAATAATAAACCATCTTTATTTCATTTGCAAATTTAAATATTCGTATTAAATTAACAAGGAAATCCGCTTTTTAAAACTCCAAGTTAGCTGTGAACAAACAAAAAAGCCAACCAGAAGTTCCTGGTTGACTAACACGTTTAAGTTCATTTTGTTTTTCGTATCAGTGAATATCTTTCTTTTTGAAATTGCCGCCTCTTACTTCAGCTACATCGTATACAACTACAAAGGCAGTTGGGTCAATTTCGTGAATGATATCTTTAATTTTACTCTCTTCCATCCGGTTAATGACACAAGTAATTTCCTTGAATTGCTCATTCGAGTAGCCACCGTAAGCCTCGGTATACGTTGCTCCACGGCCTAAGCGGTCCCGAATGGTTTCAACCATAATCTCAGGTTGATTCGTAATAATTTTAAACGTTTTGGAGCCGCTCAAGCCCTCTTCAACAATATGTATTACTTTAGAAGCAATAAAATACGCAAGTCCTGACAAGATCGCGCCTTGCAGGCCAAACACGGTAGAAACGACAATAAAGACAAACATGTTGAGGAACAGAATGAGATCACTGGTTCCAAAAGGTACTTTTCGCGAAAGAAGTACTGCCAGCATATCTATGCCATCCAATGCTCCGCCATTACGTAATGCAAGTCCCATACCAAAACCAATGATAATCCCGCCGACAACGGTAACGAGCAAGGTATCACCTTCAATGATGGTTGGTACATGGTGCATCAGACTGGTGCTGATTGCGAGTGAAGCAATACCGATGATCGAATATAACGCAAAACTTTTTCCGATTTGCTTGTACCCGAGCCACACAAATGGAATGTTAATAATCCCGATGAGCATCCCCAGTGGTAATCCGAACAGCTGTGATCCTACGATACTCAGACCTGTGACACCACCATCTGAGACATTATTCGGAATCAATATGGCTTCGAGACCATATGCCGTTATAAATCCCCCAATGATAATCAATAATACTTTGGAGAGGATCTTTAACTTGTTTGACTTTTGTTTTCTGATTTGATGCATTGCATTTCCCCCTTGATGAACAACCGATAAAAAATAGTCTATAATACAAATCACTGTTTTGGCAATAGACGTCATTGGTGTGTGTTACATCATTGTCCGATGAACGTTCGATACGACGAAATTTTATGCTCAAGCATCTCATCTGCTGTGTGAAGTATGTGCATCTGTTTTTGAATCGACTCCTTATGCTCCTCCAGCAGCTTCAAACGATCCGCCGCCGTATGCTCCCCTTCCTGAAACAAGGATGCATACTTCTTAATGGTAGCAATGGGCATCTGAGTCTCTTTTAATTTAATTACAAATTGCAGCCATTTCAGGTGTGACTCGTTGTATCGCCTGTCTCCACTCGCATCTCGGAGAGGGGTTACAATCTGTTCCTTCTCATAATAACGTAACGTATGTGCACTGATATGGAGTAATTCTGCCACTTCGCCAATGGTATGCATGGTTGACCCTCCCCTTCATTTTCACGCTTGACTTAGAGTAAGCTCTAATCAGTATAATCAACTCGTGGTCACACCACAATAAAAAATGAAATCAGATCCAGGAGGAATTCCCATGAAATACACAGTGATTACCGGTGCCAGTTCGGGCATTGGATATGAAGCAGCTTTAGCTTTTGCAGCCCGTGGCAAAAATATGATCCTGGCAGCACGCAGAACCGATGAATTGAACAAATTAAAAGCAAAAGTAGCTGAAATCAATCCTGATCTGGATGTTGTCATTCGTACAGTGGATCTGTCCATTGCCGCTAATGTACATGAATTCTATGAAAGTCTTCAGCCTTATGCCATTGAGACGTGGATTAACAACGCAGGATTCGGGAATTTCGCATCCGTTGGCGAACAACATCTACCCAAGATTGAACAGATGCTTCATCTTAATATAGAAGCTCTTACGATTCTTTCTTCCCTGTATGTACGTGATTATGCAGATGTTGATGGCACACAGATCATTAATATCTCCTCTGGTGGTGGATATACGATTGTAGCCGATGCAGTAACCTACTGTGCGACCAAGTTCTATGTAAGTGCCTTTACGGAAGGACTTGCGCAAGAGTTGAAAGGCAAGAACGCAGCAATGCAAGCCAAAGTTCTCGCCCCGGCTGCAACGGAGACGGAATTTGCGAAACATTCCTTTAATGTAGATGAGTTTGAATATGAAGGCAGAGTTACCAAATTCCATACGGCGGAACAAATGGCTGGATTTTTGCTGGAGTTGTATGACAGTGAGAGTGTAGTCGGCATTGTGGATGGGTTGACGTATGACTTTGAACTAAGAGAACCGATCTTTCCGTATGCTGCGAGAGCAGCCTCAAAACCACAAAATTAACCCGAAAACTGAAGTCGAAGCTAAGTCGGCTCATTACCGGTAAACATTCACCTAACCTCACTGATAAACATCATTAAATCTAATCGTTAAACTTCAGTTAACGTTAAAAAGGGAACCTGTCTCCAGGTTCCCTATTTTCAATTCTATATTAATGCTTACTATATAATGAAGTATTATGCCAGCCTCATTTTGAAATCCTGATATCCGAATTCGCGAACAACTTCGCAATCGCCGTCTTTTCTTTTAACAGCAATCGCTGGAAGCGGCATGCCGTTGAACGTATTGGTTTTCACCATGGAGTAAATCGCCATGTCCTCGAATACCAGACGGTCGCCTTCTTGTAGAGGCTGATCGAATGAATAATCCCCAATTACGTCACCAGACAGACATGTTTGTCCACCAAGACGATACAGATGGGCTTTCTCGCCTACTTCTCCCGAACCGATCAGCGGCGGACGATATGGCATTTCCAGCACATCCGGCATATGGCACGTAGCTGAAGTATCCAGAATAGCGATGTCCATACCGTTTTTATGGAAGTCCAGCACAGAGGTCACCAGATAACCTGCGTTCAGCGCAACAGCTTCTCCAGGCTCCAGATATACTTCCAGGCCATAGTCGTTCTGCATACGCTTGATGCATGCTTCCAGTCTTGGAATATCATAATCTTCACGTGTGATATGGTGTCCACCACCGAAGTTGATCCATTCCATTTGCGGCAACCATTGTCCAAACTTCTCGACAACTGCGTTCAACGTAGTCTCCAGATCGTCGGAATTTTGCTGACACAGCGTGTGGAAGTGTAATCCGGAGACACCTTCCAACATGTTTGCATCGAAATCCTCAAGTTTCGCGCCAAAACGTGAACCCGGAGAACACGGATCGTAGATCTCGTGTCCTTCTTGGGTAGAGCATTCTGGATTGACGCGCAAGCCGACCTTACGGCCAGCCTGAAGCGCCTTATCCTTGAATTTTGCAAGCTGTGAAAAAGAATTGAAAATAATATGGTCGCAGATGGAGAGAATCTCGTCGATCTCTTCTGCACGGTATGCTGGAGCAAAGACATGATTCTCTTTGCCCATTTCCTCATGGCCCAAACGCGCTTCATACAAACCACTCGCCGTTGCACCGCTCAGGTATTCTCCAATCAGCGGATACATCGCAGTCATGGAGAATGCTTTTTGAGCAAGTACGATTTTGGCACCTGTACGCTGCATAACACCGTTCAGGATTTTCAGGTTTCTCTCGATTAGCGCCTCGTCAACAACAAAACATGGTGTCGGTAATTGCTCGAACCGCATTTTAACGAACAAGCTCCGATTCTTTAACTTCTTCTGGCAGCTCATCAACGAGTACCGGGTTGAAGTCTTCTACCCATGGGAGGCCCCATTTGTTCAACTCTTCCATGAATGGATCTGGGTTGAACTCTTCTACATTGTATACGCCTGGTTTGTTCCATTTGCCTGTCATGACCATTGCTGCACCAATCATAGCTGGAACGCCTGTTGTGTAAGAGATCGCTTGGGAACCCACTTCTTTGTAACACTCTTGGTGATCACAGATATTGTATACATAATATGTTTTGTCTTGACCGTCTTTTTTACCTTTGAAGATACAACCAATGTTTGTTTTACCTACAGTACGTGGTCCAAGGGATGCCGGATCAGGCAGTACTGCTTTCAGGAATTGCAGTGGAATAATTTGTTTACCTTCATATTCAATAGGCTCGATTGAAGTCATGCCTACATTTTCAAGAGCTTTCAAGTGAGTCAGGTAGCTTTGACCAAATGTCATGAAGAAACGGATACGTTTCAGACCTGGCATATTTTTTGCCAAAGATTCCAGTTCCTCATGGTACAACAGGTACATGTCTTTCTCGCCAACTTCTTTGAAGTCGTAGACACGTTTGATTTCCATTGGCTTCGTCTCGATCCATTCACCATTCTCCCAATATTTTCCGTTCGCAGATACTTCGCGAATGTTGATCTCAGGGTTGAAGTTGGTTGCAAACGGATAGCCATGGTCGCCGCCATTGCAGTCCAGAATATCGATGTATTCAATTTCGTCAAAGTAGTGCTTCAGGGCATAAGCGGAGAATACGCCAGTTACGCCTGGGTCAAATCCACTACCGAGCAATGCAGTGATGCCTGCTTGTTCAAAACGCTCTTTGTAATCCCATTGCCAGCTGTATTCAAACTTCGCTGTATCATGTGGCTCATAGTTAGCGGTGTCCATGTAATTTGTTTTAGTTGCAAGACAAGCATCCATAATAGTCAGATCTTGATACGGCAAAGCAAGGTTCATAACGATATCCGGTTTAACTTCGTTGATCAAAGCGATCAGTTCGTCAACATTGTCAGCATCAACTTGTGCTGTAGTAATTTTTGTTTTTCCGCCGTCCAGCTTGGCTTTGAGTTCATCACATTTGGATTTTGTACGACTCGCGATGCAGATTTCCTCAAAAACTTCGCTGTTTTGAACGCATTTGTGTACTGCCACGGAAGCAACGCCGCCGGCGCCGATGATTAGTGCTTTTCCCATTTTACATTCTCCTATCCCAATATGTATTTTTTTTAATTGGTTTAATACGATGACAACAAGACAACAAAAAAAGCAAGGTGAAAAATGCCCGCAATCGCGCATCATCACACTTGCTTATCGATATACATCATAAAAAAGACGTGAAGTCTCCATGACCAAAAAAGTTCACAAGAACTCCTTTGGCGGAAAGCTCCTTCATGTATATCAATATTGGATCAGAGTCTATATAGCAAATAATTCGCCTTTACCACTCTTATTGACCGTTTCACAAGTTGATGTGCAATTGCACTGGTTGTAAAGTAACCAACTTATAAAATTTGAGCTTTGAACTCAATCAATAAAGCAACGTAAGTTGCCAATCGGCGTTTGACCCGGCTGTCCGTATGGCCTTAACTTCCTGGTGAAGTGGTCAAAATTATCTGCTGGAAAGCTCTAATTCATATTGATAAATAAACTTCCCAAAATCACAGGTCTTACACTATCAGACGTTGAAAAAAAAATCAAGCAATAATTAAAAATTTTATTTTTTTGTCCGAACGAGGACCAAGATTAAAAATGATATCCTTCGAATACTTTCACGCCTTCTGCGCCCAGTAATTCCCCCACTATTTCAGGCTTTTGAGGACTTTTCTCAATTACTTCTTCATACGTGATCATAATGTTGCTGCCAGCAATTCCCGCTAATTGATCATGTGCCGCTTATGCATTAAAAATTCATCTTTATTCATAATGTGTACCTCAACAACAAAATTTATGTACTCAATTTTATGTTTTGCATTAAGCATGTTCACGCCATTGGAATGCTTCTTGTTCATCCCATTCTATCATCATTATAAATAAAGAGTATGACGACAATTCGTCATACTCAAGTGAGTCACATTTATATAAACGATTAGAATTTTACGGGCAACGATGCCAATCCCTGTGAAGACAAAGCGGAGTGCCATTGAATCTCTTCCTGAGGAACACGGAGCTGAAGATCGGGTAGCCGACGTAAAAGCGTAGTAAACGCTACGTCCCCTTCCACCCGAGCAAGTGGAGCGCCAAGACACATATGGATGCCGTGTCCAAAGGCCAAATGCCGTTTTATTTTGCGTTCAATATCCAATTCTTCCGGATCGGTGAACTGCTGCTCGTCCCTATTCGCTGATTTCAGAAGGGGAATCACAACATCTCCCTTTTGAATCAATTGTCCATCCAACTCCGTGTCCTGTGTTGCATAACGAGGACCTGAAGAAGTCGCGGGGCCGTTATATCGTAGCAACTCCTCCACTGCAGAAGGAACCAGATTCAGATCTTGTTTCAGTTGTTCCAGTTGTTCAGGATGTGTCAGAAGAAGATAAGAACCGGTTGCAATTAGATTGGAAGTTGTCTCATGTCCAGCAAATATTAATAACGTAATCATGGATATTAATTCATCTTCATTCAGTCGATCTCCCTCCTCCTCAATCGCAATCAATTGACTGATGAGGTCATCTGAAGGTTCTATTCGTTTGTTCGCCACAAGCTGTGAGGTGTACTCTGCGAATGATCGCAAGTGCTGCGCTACTGCAGGGTCTTGTTTACCAAAACCAAGACCTTTTGCAATGGCTTCAGACCATACATGGATCTGAGGTCGGTCTTCCTGAGGTATACCCAACATCTCGGAAATAACGTTGATTGGGAAAGGATAGGCATAGTCTTTGACAAGATCCATCTCTCCTTTTCCTTCGAATTGGTCAATCAACTCATCGGCAATTTCCTGGACGCGTGGACGCAGGCTTTCCATATATCTTGGAGTGAACGCTTTGGAAACCAGGCTACGGAGTCTACGATGATCCGGTTCATCAACAAAGAGCATCGACTTTCCGGTAAAAAAAGTCTGGGGTTCCGATGAACCAAGCTCGTCTGAGAGATTCTTTCGAATATCATTGCCACGATCAATAGCGTTCATATCTACCGTAAATCGAGAGTGATCTTTCAGCACTTCCATGGCAACGTCCATCCGAGTTACAATCCAGGTTTGCCCTGCTCCACCCATTGGATTAGGAATAGGGACAACGGAACCTTTGGCACGCATCTGTGCAAACATGGCAAATGGATCTTTACTATTTTCTTCGCTAAACAAATTAAATTCTACTTTTTCTGAGGTCTGGTTATTCGAATTATTCATATAAATCTTCCTTTCGAAGTGAAGTGCTTCAAATCTATGGAAATATATGTTCATTCCGATTATATACTACTCGTATATTTAATTTCAAATATCATAGTTTAAACAGTACAAAACAACTGTTATAACAACAATTTATTAATATACTAATAGTATATTAATAATAACTACAAACAAAAAAAAAACAAAAAAGAGGTCGGCTATGAGCCAACCCCCATATTAATTACGTTACTTCACCAGTTCCAAGTACCACCAACAGGCTTCGGTCAGTCTATTGGCTTCAGATTGAAACGCACTGGATTTGTACTCTTTGTGAAACGCTTGAAGCACCACTTCGATAACAGGAATATTTAGATCCTCTTGATCCTGTAATAGCGCTAAAAGCCCCTTCGAAAGTTGCTTCAATGATGCAGATTCCCTGGATTTTTGAACACGGTTGTTGAACTCATCCAATTCGATCAATACATTATCAATGTCCAGACCCATATCATGGTTACGCTGATCGGCATTCAGGAAATAGAGAGACTGAAAGTCGAAAATATGTTCATTTCTCTGGTGCATTGTTCTCAGGATCACTTCAATGTACGTTAGTACTTTTGGAACCACTTCGCTCCATACCGGTTTTTGCGTATTTAGACTTCTTGATGTGTTGGCAATCTGATGTAATATGCCGTAGCACAATATTGCCCCTTCGTTGGCATATAGGCTAATGTCGTTCCCGTATACCTGAATCAAGCGTGTGGACAGCCATTTTAGGTGAAATGTAGCCAGTTTGGCTGAGTTGATCTCCCCGGAATAAAAACCCGTCCAATATAATTCCCATACTCGCTCTTTATTAGGCACAGACATAGGAATCGCAATCTGATCTACGAGCAAATCATAATCCGATGTATAGTGGTTTTGTTCAAGTTCTTTACGAATGAAAACATCCTCTTGCATACGCTGATCAATAATCGAATATAAACAGTCTTCTTTGGAACTGAAAAATTTGTAGAATGTGCCTTTGGAAACACCTGATTGATCCAGGATCATCTGGATTGTTGTATTTGCATAGTTATGCTCTAAAAATAGTGCAAGTGCTGTTTCCAATAAACTTTGTTTACGACTACTCATGTCCCGTCATCGCCCCAAGTTTTTCTCTGATTTTAACATTCATTCCTCAGGAGTTGAAGTATTGATTCGCAGTATAGATGCGTTATAAAATTGCACAATGAGTAAATTTGCACAATGGGCAACTAATTGTTATGATAAACCTCACAAAGTGCATATTTAGTAAGTCTGCTCTTCTTAAAATGTATTAAACCATATTCATTGGTATTGGAGGTGAACGCATAAGCGGAGAATAATGATTAAACGAAACTTGCGACATTTGAAAAAAGAAGCGACTGAAAAAGCACTTGCTGGTACTGCTTTTGAACTGACTCTTGAACACGGACTCGATGGTTTTACGGTCGAAGATATCGTGCATCAGGTGGGTTGTTCACGTAGAACATTTGCAAACTACTTCACATGTAAAGAAGAAGCCGTAGCAAGAGGCGCCATATCCGTTCAGAATACAACCGAACTCGAAGAGTTACTTACCCAAATGCCCGACAATGCCTCTTTGCTTGACGTACTGTATAACCTGATCAAGATGCAGCTTACAACAGAACTCTTAGGAAGGCTTCATCAACTAGTATCACTATCTCAGACCTATCCCGTGTTAGAACCACATTATCTTGGAGCCATGCACCGGATGCAAACGCAGGCACAAGATACCTTATTAGACTTATCTAACGGGAAATATGACGAGATCTATACTTATCTTCTGATTAACGCACTATATGGATCGATACTGCCATTAATTGATGGAAGACTCAACGTGTTACTGCCCGGACAAGTCATTACTGAAGATACCAAGCCCGGTGCTTTAACCTTCGATCAATTTTTGGAAATTACGTTTAATCATTTGCGGGCAGGGTTCGAACATGCCAACCATCCACATTCATCATAGAGGAGTGTAAAATAGAGAAATGTCTACATTATTATACAAAATGGGGAAAACCGCTTTTAGCAAACCTGCAACATTCATCATTGGCTGGGTTTTAATTCTGGGAATTGTCATTTCCATGATCAGCATCAATGGTATTCACATCAGTTCTGAAATGAAGATTGAAGGCACCGAGTCACAGAAGGTTCTGGATCAATTGGCAAAAGAACTGCCAGCCGCTTCCGGCGGTCAAGGAAGTGTTGTGTTCAAGGCACCGGACAACGAGCGTTTGGATACGCCTGAAAATATGGCTGCCATGATGAAAGGTGTTACTGAAGTTTACGGATTAGACAAAGTCATTAATCCTGCGGACTATGCAGCTGAAGCAGGCAATTCGGGTGCTGCCGCTGAGATGGCTCAGAATGCACAGTCTACCGATATGGCGCAATCTGCAGCAACCACTCCTCCACCTTATGGACCTTTGATGGTGGATGGTGTTCCAGTGCCAGGCATGTTGATCTCTTCGGATGGAAGCATTGCACTGTTCCAATTCCAATTTACAGTTGAGCAATCTGCCATAACCCAAGATGTGTTTGATTCCGTTATTCAATCTGTTATGACGGTAGAGCAAGGAACCAACATTACGGTCTTGCCCGGCGAAACGCTCAAAACGGTATCCATTGGGGTCGGCTCGGCAGAGATTGTCGGATTGGTCATTGCTGTCATTGTATTACTGATCACCCTTGGCTCTGTTGTTGCAGCAGGTCTGCCTCTGATCACTGCACTGCTCGGAGTTGCCATTGGGGTTGGTGGTGCGTTCTCCATCTCCAAATTCATTGAAATGCCTAGTGTCACTTCCGTCCTGGCTCTCATGGTTGGATTGGCTGTTGGAATCGACTATGCTCTATTCATTGTTAATCGCCAGCGTCGAATGATTATTGATCAAGGCTTGAGCGCAAAAGAAGCAACAGCCAGAGCCATTGGTACATCGGGCAGCGCAGTATTTTTTGCCGGATTAACCGTCATTATTGCACTGTGCGGTATGCTTGTCATCGGTCTCACATTCTTGTCTACGATGGCTTTGGTCGCAGCTGCCACCGTACTCATCAACGTATTCGTTGCTTTAACCCTGTTGCCGGCTTTACTCGGATTGGTAGGAGAACGCATCTGTTCCGCCAAAGCTCGTGAGAAAAGCGCGAAACATCCTAAAGCCACTAACCACGGAGTCGCGGACAGATGGGTGAAACTCGTTATCAAGAATCGTTGGGCTTCCATTATTGCCATCATCGTCATTCTTGGTTTTGCCGCGACGCCGATCACCAAAATGGAAATGGGTATCCCTGGAGCTTCCTCAGCGAATCTGGATACAACTGCAAGACAAAGTTATGATGCCATCTCCGAAGGCTTCGGAGAAGGATTCAATGGACCCCTTATTCTGGTCGCAGAGCCTAATCAGTCTTCCGCAAAAGTTACACCGGAACTCTTGGGCGGTCTGGTGATGGAACTCCAAGGTCAGAATAACGTTGCACAAGTCACACCGCTTGGTATGACAGAAGATTTGGCTATTTTCAGTCTCATTCCAAAAACAGGTCCTAACGATAATCTCACTAAAACACTGGTCACTGATCTGCGCGCGGCTGATTCCAGCATCGCACAGACCTATGATGTGAAACTTGGAGTTACGGGACTTACAGCTGTTAACATTGATATGTCAGCCAAACTGGCGCAGGTATTCCCTATTTATGTAGGCATCATCATCCTGCTCTCGCTGATTATCCTGTTGCTCGTATTCCGTTCAATCATCGTTCCTATCAAAGCAACGATTGGCTTCCTGCTTAGTATCCTCGCTACATTCGGGATCACGACTGCTGTATTCCAATGGGGCTGGCTGCATTCGCTCTTTGGTTTCGATACCGGCGGTCCGCTGCTTAGCTTTATGCCGATCATCGTGACAGGTATTCTGTATGGCCTTGCGATGGACTATCAGGTCTTCCTGGTCAGCTCCATGCGGGAATCCTATGTTCATGGTCATCGCGGGACCGAATCCGTCGTTCATGGATACAATCAGGTAAGTCGCGTGGTTGTTGCCGCAGCAGTGATTATGGTCTCTGTATTTGCAGGATTTATCTTCACGGATGATGTCATGATCAAACAGATTGGTTTCACCTTGGCGGTAGGCATTCTGATTGATGCTTTCATCATCCGTATGGGCTTGGTTCCAGCCATCATGGCTATTTTCGGAGACAAAGCTTGGGCACTTCCGAAATGGCTAGATCGCATTCTGCCAAACCTGGATGTTGAAGGCGAGAAGCTGATTGCTTCCCTGAATGCTGAAGAGCATGCCAACACGAAGTCTGGATTAAAATAATCATTCCACAACAATCGTAATGGTAATACCATGATTACTATTACGACTACATTCACCAATACAAAGACCTCCTCTGTTTTTATAAATAGGAGGTCTTTTTTCTTTTTCATATTATGCGGTTATGTCTTCAATATGGGTACTATAGCGTGGGGATTTAGCAGCATTAACAAACGCCGCAAATAACTTCTGACTGTAGTCATCTACTTTGTAGCTGTACTCTGGATGCCACTGCACAGCCAAAACAAACGAGCGGTTCGGCATTACCGCGGATTCAACGAGTCCATCTTCAGCGACTGCCACAGCAGTTAACTTATCCGATAACATCTTGATTCCCTGATGGTGATAACTGTTCACTTTTATCGTATCTGTTTGCAAAATATCGTATAGGATATTATTTTCCTCAATATGTACATCATGTACAAGATTCGTATACGGCGGACTTTGCTTGTGATTAACGATCTTGTTCCCATGAAGTTGAAGGCTAGTCGGAATGTCTTGATATAACGTTCCACCCAACATAACGTTAAATAGTTGTAGTCCACGGCATATGCCAAAAGCAGGCTTATCAATCTCAATTACTTTTTGTAATAATATCGACTCCATCATATCGCGTTCAATACATAACTCTCCACAGGTAACCTCTGCAAGCTCATGATACAGCTCAGGATTGAGATCATGTCCCCCGGTGAACAGGAAACCATCGAACTGATTAGCCAGCGTTGCTATGATCTCGGTATCCGTTGTCAAAGGCAGCATAATTGGAATCCCACCTGCTCCTTCTATGGCGTTCATATATTCAGGAAGCATCCAGTAACTTTTTTTGTCCGTATCATACAAAGGCAGTACACCGATCATGGGCTTTTTCATGGCTTTACCTCCAAGCTTTTCATTCATTTTATCAGATCTCTTCATATATAAATTCACTGAATTATTGCATTATCCTACCTCTATTATCTGCGAACCCGTTTCATCCGGAATGCTGGAAAACTAAAAAAAACAAACAAAGCCGCATAACAGCGACTTTGTTTGTAGTTCCAATCCCATATATTCATTCATTCGTTTAGTTTAAACAGCATCTCATCTAAGCTGCTTTTACAGTGGTTACTTCGTCTGAATTCACTTGAATGGAACGCTGGCATATCAGGGTAATGACATAAGCCAGCAAGGCAAGCATCACAGCAACTGGAGGAACCCACTGGACACCACCCATATTAACAGCAATTCCTCCAACGCCGGAGCCTAACGCTATACCTACATTGGCCGCCACAGGCAGGAGTGTAGATGCAAATGCTTTGGACCCCGGTGAGATCGATCCTGACACATCAAACAAATATAACTGGGATGCCGCGCTCATGGAGGATGACAGACATCCAATCAGGAACAGAAACGCCAAGCCGAGCCACAGATTGGAAACGGCAAAACTCATGCCCAGGAAGAGGATCGCCTGGATGACGAAAAGCCGCTTTAGCTTGGGCAGGAAGTCACCCTTGGCTATTTTGGCACCAATCCAGTTACTCAGGATGCTGCAGGCCCCATAGATCAGGAGTACGGCACTAATCCATTTCACTGGCACACCCATAGTCTCACTGAGGAGTGGCGTAATGTACGTAAAAACGACGAAAATACAGCTGTTTCCAAGTACCGGGATCAGACAGGCCAGCAATATCCTTGGCTTCACAAATAGAGACATCTGATCACTGAACGAACCTGCAATCGTTGTTGTTTGGCGTGGCAGAATACGGAACATGAACATCAACGGCACAACACCTATGCATGCCGTAACAACAAACGTCATGGACCAGCTCAGATGTTGTCCGATAAATGTACCGAGCGGAACACCTAGCACATTTGCGATTGAAAATCCGCCCAAAATCCAGGCGATAGCTTCCCCTCTTCGCTCCCGGTTCACTGCGTCGCTTACAATCGAGATCGAAAGCGATATCGTAAGTCCACAAGCAACGGCTGACACGATGCGAATGGCCATCAACGAAGAGAACGTTGTTGAGAACACGGTCAATAGATTTAATGCCAACACGATTGCAAATCCAATCAATATGGAACTTCTTCTGGATATTTTGGCTAAGAAGGCCACAGCAAATGGTGTACCCACTGCGTATGCAATCGCAAAACCGGAGACAAGCATCCCCGCGGCAGCAAGGGATACTTTCATGTAACTTTCAATTTCCTTTAACACACCTACGATGACATACTCGGTTGTTCCCAGTACAAAACTAACGAGCGTAAGCGTTAAAATAAGTAGGTTCTCTCTATTTCTAGTCATAAAATCAATACTCACTAATCCTTTCTATTGTTGCAAGCGCTTCAATTCTTTTGACGATCCGTAATCATGTATTTTCTGCTTTCCCATCCCTTCACTTTCGATATATAGTTACATTTTGGATAGTGAAATTGTACTGTCAGATACGCCATGGCGACAATCAAGGTTGTTGTGGTTTTATTGCAAAACATTATATATGTTGTCATTTCAACACAGACTTTCATTACTAATTCTGAAGGGAAGACATAGATGAATACACACCACGAATTCGGCCAACTGCATCCAAATCGAGATTGCACCATTATTTATGTAGGAAAACTGGCCGACAATCCGCATTGGAGCTTTCCGACGCATAAACATGACGATCTGCATGAGATTATCTACGTAACTGAAGGCAAAGGATTGTTCACCATTGACGGCACCAAACACTGGGCTCAAAAAGGGGACATGCTCATTTATAACAAGGGTACTCTTCACGAGGAGAAGTCCAATCCTGAATTCCCGTTATCCACCTTTTATTGCGGCTTTCGTTTTACAGAAGGAACCCAGACCCTTGAGGATTGGGTCATTCCTCCCTCTAACAATCCGATCATTCGAGCAAACCGATATTCCGATGAGCTCCATTCGTTAATGCAGACTCTCTTCAATGAATTTTCAATCCGGGAACCTGGATACGAGTTGATCTCTGGGCATGTCCTGAAAGCAATACTTCTGATCATCGATCGGCAGTCCCGTCAACAGCTTCCTAGTGGGGAGATCGTTGGGAGTAATACCCTTGCTGAGAGCATTAAAGACTATTTGGATACCAACTATCGGCAAAATATTAAACTCAAAGAATTGGCAGATCAATTTCATATCGATTTTTATTACTTAATTCATATGTACAAAAATCACTATGGCACTTCTCCTTATCATTACCTGATCCAACGAAGAATGGGTGAAGCCACCCGATTATTAGTCTCAACCAACAAAAAAATATGGGAAATTGCCAAACTGGTCGGGTACGATAACCCCAATTACTTTACAATTTTATTTACCAAAACGGTTGGTGAATCACCTCGAAGTTTCCGGAAAAAGAATCAAAAGGATATGTTCGGGGATGAGGTGTCACATTCTTACTAATTTCACCAATCTCTCTAAACCCAAAAAGGCGCTCCAATTTGGGGAGCGCCTTGGCTATTTACGTTTCCTTATACACTTACATACATCTACTCTAGAGTTTAAACCGGCGAACCAGTTCTTGCATATTCTCAGCTGTTTTGGATAGCTGTGCAGATGATGCTGATATCTCCTGCATCGCCGCCATTTGCTGTTGGGCTGCTGCTGAAGTTGTCTGAGCACTATCAGCCGACACTTTAGAGATGTGACTCATCGCGGCAACGGTAGCCGAGACTTCTTCCGTACTGGCAGACAACTGTTCTGAGACAGCGGAAATGTCCTGAATTTGATCCACGATATGCGTTGTATATTGTTCGATGTTTGATATGGTTGCTGAAGCTTCTTGGCTGATCCGCATTCCTTCACCAACTTGATTACGAACTTTATCATTCATAAGAGACGTGGATTTGGCAATCAGATCAAGCATTTTGCCAATGGTAGCGCCAATCTCGTCCGCACTTTGTTTGGATTGCATCGATAGCGTTCGTACTTCGCCTGCAACAACAGCAAAACCTTTTCCGTGTTCTCCTGCTCTTGATGCTTCAATAGAGGCATTCAGTGATAGAAGATTGGTTTGCCGAGAGATATCCGCAATCGCTTCATTCATTCGATTGGCTTCAGCGGATAGACTGGACAGCTCATTAATCAATGCCGAGGTTTCTTCAACAGCTCCGAGAATATGTTCCATTTGTTCTCCGACCTGGTTTATCGTTTTCCCACCATTAGCAACAGCGCGCTCCGTCTCTTCAGCCGAATCCACAATCGCACTCGCAGATTCTGCAATTGTACTGATGCCTCTCGCCATCTCTTCTACGGCATTCGCGGTTTGTTCCGAATTCTCCGCCCCAACAATAGCTGATTCAGCAGTCTGGTGCATGGTTTCAGCTACATGTTGAACCGACTGGGTGGTTTGTTCTGTACTTTCCTGAATCATTTGGGAAGAGTGGCTTAACAACGATGACGTCTGATGAAGTTCAGCAACCACCGATTGAAGGGAGATGGTCATTTGGTCAAAATCATTTGCCAATATACCAAATTCGTTTTCGGTTTTCAGATTCACCCGTTCAGACAGATTCCCTTCGCTTACGCTACGGGTGGCCTTTCGCAGTTTTTGCATAGGTACGATAAAAGATCTCAGAATGAAGAAAATAATTACACTGGCAATCAATACAGATATAACAATGACCGTTAGACTCGATACCATAATGGGTTTCGCTGCGGCGATAAAATCTTCATGGCCCATCAAAGCAATGACATTCCAACCCGTCAAAGCGTTAATACCGTTATACACTTCCAGATCATACGCCAGATCCGTTCTAACAAATTGGGAAAATGCCATCGGTTCATCGGAACTTGAAGCCGTATTAGGATGGACTGGAATTCCCTCAATAAGTGCTCCGCCGAGCTCTCCTCCTCCACCTTTTGCAATCGCACCGGACCAAGCCGCAATCGTTCGATTGGAGTCAACCACAATCAGACTTCCATTCCCTCCGACATCCACAAGCGATATTTCATTTGCTAATCGCTCCAGATCAAGTTTAATACTTGCTACACCATGTTCATCTGAAAGAGCTTTTGAAATCTCTACGTAAATCTTCCCGGATGCCGGATCATTCATAATACTCGAAAAATAGAGTGATCCATTGTTACTTATACCATTGGTGTACCATTCTGTGCTGCGTGGATCATATGTTGCATCCTCAATTGCTGGAGAAGATATAACACTGCCTTGGTCGTTGCCTACGGTTATGGCAAGAATATCAGGATATGTATCAGCTAACTGGTCGATTCCTAATTGTACTGCTTCGTTGTTCGCCTGACTGGGATTGGAACCATACATGCTGTCTATGTAACTCAATAATGCTGCTTTTTCCCCCACCAGATTGTTAATATGTTGTCCTGTCATCGTTAATATTGTATTGATGGGCTCTGTCATTTTTTGTTGTACTTGATCTTTGGCACTATGATACGAGAAATATCCGATAAGTGCAGTGGGGATAATAAGTACCGCAAGGAAAGCTGCAATGAGTCGAGTACTCATTAATCGTAAAACGGCTCCTCCTTTCTTATAAAATGACCTTTTTTCACTTTCCTTTTTCAAGTTCAATCTTCCTCTCTTTATTCATTTTTGGTAGAACTAATCGGCCAGTAAACGCAAAAAAACCCATATATATGCACACCCAAAGAAACTTTGAGCATGTATATACATAGGTATTGCCTGAATGAATTCAGTAACAAGCCGTATTTGTTTAGTATTATAACATAAATAAAAAGGGTTTGTTAACTATGATTGGGTCTTTATACCAGACATCTGTTGTTTATAATCCGTAGGACTTAGCCCCGTATACTCTTTGAACACCTTCGAGAAATAGTGCTGGTCGCTAAATGACAACAAATCGGATACTTCCTTAAACTTCATGTCGGGTTGACTTTCCATCAGTCTGCAGGCCTCCTGAATGCGAAGCCGGGTGTAATACTGAACAAACGTAATTTGCGTTGCATTTTTGATCACTCTGCTGACATACGACGGGCTAACGTGAAACTTCAAAGCAATGTCGTTGATAGATAATTGAGAGTATTTATTTAGTTTTACGTAATCGTCGATCTGTTCGAACAGAATCGCCTTGCTTTTTCTAACGTGGGATTGCAGCATATCGAAGCACTGTTCCGTCCATTCCGTCAGTTCTCGGCAAAAATCGGCATAGGACTGTGCTTGGGCGAATTGTCTTGACCGAAGCTCCAGACCCAATCTCATGCCCGCCCCTTGTTCCTCGTACAGATGAGCAAACGTGTCTACGATCAATCCGATAAACCGCTCCACCTCGGTCATATGTACATTTTCCTCTGCCCATCGATTCAGTAATTCGGATAATTTAAGAGCAAACCGTTCTTTCTGCCGAGCCTGTATCATCTGTACAAAAGCAGATTCCTGCACCGGATCCAGACAACCTGTCTCGGATCTGGCCATCGACACCGGACTCCCGGTATCCAACACCATTCCTTGTTTCAACCGTTGCTGCTCCGACAAAATGGTCGACACGCGGTGATAGAGCTCAGGCAGATTACCAGACTCAGTGAATAGAAGTTGTCCTCCAATGATCGCATCGATGTCATGCGCAACCAAATGCCGTCGCAACGACTCAAGACATTCATGTACGGAAGAGTACACCTCAAGTGCACTCTTGTTGATAAAAGCAACAAATTGATATGGGGTTTGACTAGTGTAAACACGACAAGGATGGAATGCAAAAAAATCCTGCACTATACCCTCAAGTTTCACCTGCACCCATCGTTCATGCCCTGCGGTAAAAGGCTGTTTGCTCATAATGATCATCATCTGGCTGAATAAAGGCGGAAACGCCTCCCCCTGTTTCGGCGTAGTCTCACATTGGGGATGAATGATTTCCTGCAAATCCAGCAGTTCCTTGGACATCTGTTGATCAAGTTGGTCAATTACCCGACCCATGACTTCTTCAAGCGCCTCTCGCTCGACAGGTTTTAACAAATAGTCAAACACTTGCAGGTTCAATGCTTTTCTTGTGTATTCAAAATCGCTATAACCGCTAATCAAGATGACCTTCAGATCCGGGTTGGCAATTTTGGCTTGCTCAATCAGGGACAGCCCATCCATTTTCGGCATTCGTATATCGGTCAACAGCAGATCAATCGGTGACTGCTTGATCGCTGCCAAGGCTTCTTCTCCATTCGTTGCCGTAGCCGCTACACGAATCGGGAAGCTCAGCGTCTCCAAGAGCATTTTAATATTACGTAATATCGGTTTGCTATCCTCAACGATCATAACGTTATACATCGCCTGTCCCTCCTCGCTAGTAAAAATCTCTCGTCAGTGAGCCGATGATTTGAATCGTTGCTCCATGTTGCTCTTCCGCATGATTGTTAAATATATTAATAAAGAGCCGGTTGTTATACATTAGTTTGAGTCGATTGACACTGTTGATAATTCCCATGTTACCAAGGGCTGTCCCACCATCGGCAGTCTGGTTCATTCCAGAACCCGATGCCTGAATATTGGTTAAAATCTCCTGGATCTTATCCGGTGGAAAGCCCTCACCGTTATCTTTGATCTCCAAAGCCCATAATCCGTTATATTGCTTCACGGTAATCTGGATACGCCAAGGCGGCGCGGTGTTGGCAAAGGCATGTTCAATGCAGTTTTCCACAAATGGCTGAATGACCAAGCGCGGCAACCGGATTTCGTTCGCCAGCTCGTCTGCACGGATGTCCCACTCCAGATCCTCTTCGTACTTTTGTTGTACAAGGGACAGATAATGTCTCGTATGTTGAAGCTCCTCAGCCAAAGTCACATGCGCGTAGGGTGAAGAGACAATATAACGCAGACTGTCCGAAAGATGTTTGCACATATCCGATACAACTTTGGTCTTCCCCTCTTGGGCGGCAATACTGATCAGGTATAGAACATTATGAATAAAATGAGGTGCAATCTGGGCTTGCAGCGCCGAATTACGCGCCTTTACTTCTTCATGAAGCGCCGATTTTTCCCGGTCAATTGACTGTTGCAGCCTCTCCATCAGATCCTGAAAGGCTTCATTCAGCAATAAGAGATCGTTATTCTTCGGCGTTTCATCCACCTTCAGATTCATATTGCTGTAGTTCATGCGCCAGATCTGACCGCGCAGCTTGCGGATAGGCAGCAGCAGGTTACGTGTCGACAGGAAGATATACACAAATGAAACCAGCATCAGTGCCGTAATCAGCAGAATGGACATCGTCTGAACCGAATGGATCGAGCCAAGAACAGATTTTTTGGGCGTTATGATATACGTGATCCAACCTGTACTGGGTGAAGTGGAATGTGTGATATAATTGTCGTTTTTGTCCACATCCAGTCCCTCGTCTGATGCAGGCTTTGTCCAATTGGCAAATGTCACACCTGCTTCCGAGCCCGTCATCTGCTCCCCTTGCGTATTCAGAATATAGACATCACCAGCGGTAATGCCCTCCGTTAGGTTCTGTATATAGGCCTGTTCCATCTGGATGCTAAGGTAACCGTACACCTTGCCGTTCTGATCATTGATCGTGCGCACAAAGGAGATCGTATCATCTTGACGCAGCAGAACAAAACCACTTTCCGTCCAATCTCGTCCGATCTGACTACTCTCCATCATGGTGTTCAGGATTGCGGGAGGGTTGCCTGAGCCCAGATATGTTGTCAGGAGAATCCCGTGATTGTCGTAGATGGACATGTCTTTGATATTCATACTCGGCCCGATGGCCTGAAACATGATATCTTTGATGATCCGAATCTGTTTCAGCCTTTCATAATTACTATGCGCTGAGGAGCTCTTGTCCATGGCTGCAAATATATTTTTACTGGATAATATTCGCTGTGACATCTGGTTCTGTTGTTCTACGTAGAGATCAACTTGCTCTCTTACCTTCGTAGCTGTAACGAGCGTATCCTGCTCTGTTTTCAGTTTGAGCGGGCGGACAACGATCACATTGACATACACGATAAAACAGCCCAGCACGAACAAAAGTAGAGCCAGAAATGTCAAAAACACCTTTGTCTGCAAACTGAATTGAGTTGCCTTATGTATGAGCTTTGCCATTCTCAGAGTTACCCTCCTGTTCTGACATGATGTGAAATCCCTTAGATTTATGTCCTACTGTATCACGGTACTTCATGAAATGATAGCGATTTCAAGTTCAGGATTTTACACATCAACGTTCAAGCACAGACATGTACCGGGGCGATAAAAGAATCTATAATCGGATTTGTAAACGGATTCATCAAACGTTTTAGAGGGGGATTTGCATTGAAAACAATAAAAAGAAAAAAAGCGCTTTCTATTATTCTGGCCAGTTTATTATCGGTCTCGTTAACGGCTTGTGGATCAGGAGGTACCGATTCCGGCACAGCTGCTGGCGGGGACAGCAAGAGTGGCAAAGTCACATTGGAGCTGGCCATCTCTAAAAGTTCTCAGGACTCTGCTTTCATCCAGCAGGACATTCTCGATGCATTCGAAAAACAAACGAATATCCGCGTGAATTTGCAGCTGATTCCAGCGGAACAAACAACGACGGTACTGCAAACCAAACTGGCTGTAGATGAAACACCTGACATTATTCAATATAATCTGGCGAGCGCAGTCACGGACCTGAACCTTGAACGTAACTTCGAGATTCTCGATAACGAACCTTGGGCGAGCAGAATCGTGAACAAAGACGTCCTCTCATCTGGTGGTCACCTCTACAGTTTCCATGTTAGCCAAGATACGGGAATGCAAGGGGTCGTGTATAACAAACAAATCTTTGAAGAATTCGGGTTGTCGATTCCAACCAACTACGAAGAATTTCTGGCGCTCTGTGAAAAAATTAAAGCAAGTGGCATTACTCCCGTATTCATGCCTTACAAAGATGCCTGGGCTGCCAACATCTGGCCTGCTGCAGCTTTTGCCGATTTTGTAGCCAAAAATGAACCGACTTTTTTTGATGAGTTGAACAGCAATAAGAAAAAATGGTCTGATATCCCGGAATTCAAAACATTCCTGGAACAACAATATGAAATTTACACCAAAGGTTACACCAACACGGATGTGCTTAGCGACAGCTATGACATGGCCGTAGGTAAATTCCTGAACAAGGAAGTAGCCATGATGTTTATGGGCGATTGGTTAATTGAAGGCGTTGCTGAGCAAGATCCAAATATGGAACTGGGCGTGTTCCCGATTCCATCGTCAGACAATGCCAGTCTGGGTGCAAGTCCACTGGGTGGGCAATTGTTCATTCCGAAGAAATCCAAACATCTGGATGAAGCCAAACAGTTCCTTGATTACATCGCTTCCAAGGATGTCGCACAACAGATCGTGGACTCCAAAGGATACGTATCCAATTTCAGTGACGTTACTACACCGGAACTGCCAGCTTACAAACAGGATATTGTAGACAATTATATTACGCCGAAGAAAACCGTGCTGACAACGGATGCATATATGCTGGTTGATCGCAGCGAACTGTATCGGTTGTTACAGGATCAATTTGCAGGTGGATTGTCACCGGAAGAAGTACTGAAATTCTGGGATGAGAAGTTCAGTCAGCTAATGCAGGATAAAGGTGTAGAAGGTTTCTAAAGAGTGAAATATAAGGCAGCATAACAGGATCGATCGTTATGCTGCCTGGTTATAATGGAGTGTGAGACATGAAAAGGACTAAAAATCTGTACTCGTATTACATGATATTTCCCGCACTGATTATCTACTCCATCTTTTTTGTTGTGCCTGCTCTCGCCGCTTTCTATTATTCATTCACGGATTGGCGGCTGGATCGGCTGGAGCTGAAGTTCATCGGGTGGGATAATTTCAAGAAAATTTTCTCAGACAAAACGCTTATTCTGGCGCTGAAAAACACGGCAATATTTGCAATCGTCACCGTCGTTGGCAAAAATGTCATCGGCCTATTGCTGGCCGTAGGACTTAACATGCGTTTAAGAACGAAGAACCTGCTGCGCGCCATCTTCTACTCCCCTTCCATACTCAGCATTCTTGTGATCAGCATTCTGTTCACTCCCATGTTGCGTACCGAAGGTACAATCAACAATTTGTTGGAATCTGTAGGATTACATTCGTTAAGCCAAGCTTGGCTTACCAACCCATCGATTGTGATCTGGACGATTGCCATCGTCTCGATCTGGCAGAGTGCCGGGTTCCAGATGGCCATCTATCTGGCGGGCCTGCAGTCCATTTCTCAAGAGTATTACGAGGCAGCCAAGATTGATGGCGCAAGTTCGTGGAGAAGTTTTTTCAAAATCACACTACCACTCTTGCTGCCCGCGATTAACATTAACCTGATGCTGACATTGATCGGTGGACTCAAAGTATTCTCCGAAGTATATGTCATGACCGGTGGTGGCCCGGGTAACGCTTCCCAGGTCGTAGGTACGATCATTCTGCGATCTTTCGGCGAAGGCAACTGGGGACTTGGTACGGCGGTCAACACCCTTCTCTTCGTGGTCGTTACCATTATCGCTATACCGCTACTGATCTTCATGCGGCGTAAGGAGGTTACGGAATAACATGGGCTATACACGCAAACTCGCCATCCGCAACTATATCGTGGAAGGTTTCCTGATTCTGGCCTCTCTTATCGTTCTGTTGCCACTTGTCATTCTGATCTTTGGTTCATTCAAAACCAGCGCCGAGGTGCTTAGCTTCTCCCTGAGTTTTCCGGAAACATGGCAGTTCTCGAACTATGTTCGTGTCTTCCAAGAAGGCGGACTGTCGCGAGCGTTCCTCAACAGCATTTTGATTACTGGCGTATCTTCCATCATTAATATCGTCGCTTCTTCGGCAGCGGCATTCATTCTGGCACGTCGGGAAACCAAACTATCCGGCACGATCTACATGTATTTCTTCATGGGACTGATTGCGCCAATGTCGATTATTACAACCATACGGGTTGTACAGGGATTGGGATTCTACGGCAGCATCACAAGTGTTATCCTGATCTACGCTGCGTTAAATACAGCGTTCAGTGTATTCTTGTATAGTGGATTCATCAAAACCATTCCACGAGCACTGGACGAAGTGGCATTTCTGGAAGGGGCAAGTGTGTTCGGGGTGTTCTTCCGCATCGTCACACCGCTCATTCTGCCCGTTAACGCAACGGTAGCCATCATGGTGTTCATGTCCGTCTGGAATGACATCACGATTCCTGTGTACTTCCTGACAGACAGTTCCACATGGACGATGCCACTGTCGATCTACAATTTCTACGGCAAATATAGCCGGGACTGGAACCTGATCTTCGCTAATCTCGTGCTTACTTCCCTGCCTGTATTCATCCTGTATCTATTCGGGCAAAAATATATTGTCAGCGGCCTTACTGCCGGTGCAGTTAAAGGTTAAACCTCATATTCTCACCGTTCTTGAAGGAATGGAATTAGAGAATTCATGACAGACTTAACCCCCACCAGATCTGGCGGGGGTTGTTTTATTTTTAGCGAGAAAATGCATCTACGCCTCTTTATTTTTGAAACAATTGCGGGTAAAGGGCAGCAACACCACCAGCAAGACCCTGTTGTACATTCCGACTGGTATCATCAGCAATAATTTCGTAGAGATCCGCTTCGATGGAATCTATTGCAATTTTGGCAATATCCGTTGGGCTCGTTTTTGGTGCGTCAATACCTGCTGTCATATCCGTATCCATGAACGCGACGTGTAATCCGGCAACGCTAACATTCTTAGGGGCTAATTCGAGACGTAATGCATTCGTAATTCCCCACTGAGCGGATTTTGCAGCTGAATATGCACCTGAGTTACCAAGGCTGAGCCAAGATAGAGCAGACAGGATATTCAGTATCGAACCTCCCCCATTCTTCTCTATTACCGGTGCAAACGCACGAATCATTGAAAGCGTACCGAATACATGTGTATTGAATTCCAAGTGAATATCGTTCAGCTCACCTGTGAGCAGAGAAGCACCCGTAGCGGAACCGGCATTATTAATTAGAAGGGTTACATCACTAGCTACCTCAGCTGCAGCCATGACAGATTGAGGATCCGTAATATCGAGTTGCAGTGGAATAGCCCCCGGCAGATCAATGGATTCAGGGTTTCGCGCGCCAGCATACACTTTGGCTCCTCTCGCCAGCAGTTCAAGAGCAAGTTCCTTGCCCAAGCCTCGATTAGCCCCACTTACAATAGCAACTTGTTTGGAAATATTCATTTATTATTACTCCCTCTCATTGAGAATGTATTCATTTTTGAGCTGTTATGAGAATGATCATTCTCATAACTCCCACTAACAATCTATCACATCGGGAACGATCAGTAAAGAATAACTTTTATGATCCATGTCTTTATACAAAGAAGATGCCCGATAACCTTTAAAAAAAGGCTCCGAGCATCTTTCTTTAGTCCTTCATTGAGAACGGATTTACATATGGATTATGATTTTATGTCATACAGATTCGCAGGTAATGCCTGCACAAACGGTGACCACTCACTCGTTGTGTATAGATGAAGTCTGTGCATGGCCCGTGTGCATGCCGTATACAGAAGCTTGCGATCATATTCCTGGCTGTAAGCGACGGGTGAAGCATCATAGACCAGGACAGCATCGAACTCAACGCCTTTCGCGAGATACACAGGAATAACCATGATTCCTTTTTCGAAAATCTGTGTGTCTTTTGTTATGAGCTGTAACCCTTCGCCGCCTTGACTTTGCAACCTTTCATAGGCGTCACGGCTTTCAGCCGCGGTCTTCGTAATCACAGCGATGGAATCAAACCACTCAGCCTTAAGCGAGGCGATGTCTGCGAGAATCTGCGCACCACGCATCTTTTCGTCCTTCACTCTTGTTAAAAGAGGCTTCTCATCTCCCCTTTCAAACGGTCTGATCTCTTCCCCCCCTGGTAGCATGCATTTCGTGAATTCAACAATCTCTCTGGTTGAACGATAACTGCGTACCAGCCGGATCAATGTAGTTTCGCCTTCTCCGTAAAGGTGAACCAGTGGCGAGTTGGATGCTGCCAAATCCGTAGCCTGCATAAAAATCGCCTGCTCGAAATCCCCCAGCACCGTCATGCGGGCACGAGGAAACAGTTTCTTGAGATATTCGTATTGAAACGCTGAATAATCCTGGCCTTCATCGACAAAGACATAACGAATCTCTGTGTTCGTCCGGACGCCTTCGATCATCTCTTTTACATATAAATACGGAGTAGCATCTTCATGGAAAAGCTTGTTCTGAAGGATCATGGCCTTGGTCTGTTTACAAATCTCAGGCCAGTGCTGTGGGGGGATTGCCCCATTCGTTTGTTCCCGATAAGCGGCTTCATCTACAAATAGTTGTTCGTATATCCCTTTCACATCCACGAACTGGAATTTCCGCACACTCTTTCTTAACGGTTTAAACATGTCTTTCACCAGTTTCTGACGAAGCAACTCCTCTTCCCGCACTCCAAAGTTAAAGGCACCCTCATCTTGCTCTGCGCTGTTATTACCGTTATCTCGAGCTGCGTATTTTTCCGCCACATCGAACACAGGCTTTTCTTTGTGCAACATGCGGAAAGCTTCCACATACTCATCCGTGTCCAGATAATTCAATTCCTCCTGAACCCAGTCTGCTTCCCGTTCCAGACGTTCCAACGAAACGAGTTCTCTCAGCAACCATTCCTGCAAAAGAAGAATACGGTTAGACAAGGTAAGATTTTGATCCAAACTGTAAAATTGAGTCTTAATTTGGTCCGCAGTGATGAATTCACGTCCCCGAAATTGAATACCGTTAAACCGCATGCCCTCCCGCCCCAGCCACTTACCGTAGTTTTGGAGCACTTGCAGGAATGTCTCGGAAGCTTTGTACTTAATCGCCTCCAGACGAGCTTCATAACCCGGATCTTCTTGGGCTGTCAGCACATATTCAATCTGATCAAAGGCATCCTCTGGTCGTAAGGAGGAATCCAGCCAATAATTCAGATATTCCTGGAAAGTTGTCTGCTGCATGTTCTCTTCGCCAAGTTCCGGAAGCACGGTGGAAATATAACTGGTAAACATCGGATTCGGCGAGAAAAGTACAATTTGATCTGCTTTGACGGTCTGGCGGTGTTTATATAGTAAGTAGGCCACTCGCTGTAACGCAGCGGACGTCTTGCCACTCCCAGCTGCCCCTTGAACGATAAGCATTCGGCTTCGGTCATCACGGATAATGGCGTTTTGTTCCTTCTGGATTGTTGCTACAATGCTCTTCATTTGTGAGTCTGCACCCTTGGCGAGCACTTGCTGCAACAATTCGTCACCAATCGTCTCAGTTGAATCAAACATGCTATGAAGCTGCCCATGTTGAATCTGGAACTGACGCTTGAGCTCCATCTTTCCGTCGATTCGTCCTGAAGGTGTGTCATAACTTGCTGGCCCGGGAGAGTGATCATAGTACAGACTCGCAATTGGCGTACGCCAGTCATAGATTAGAAAGTTCAATCCATCTTCATCCATGAAGGATGATACACCGATGTAGATCTGTTCAGTCCATGTCATGCCTTTTTCCTTATAGTCGAAACGGCCAAAATACGGCGTTGGAAGCAGTCTCTTTGTATTTTTCCATTGTTGTGTTAACAGCTTGTGTCCACGCTCCCTCTCGGCCAACACTCTGGACTGCTGATTAATGGTATAAAATGCATCTTCAAAATCCGTGTACGAACCCGTATTAATTGTCACTTCTTCCCAGAACCGTTTACGAATTTCGGCAGCCTGTTCATGCAGTCCGGCAACCTTCGGTTCTAACTCGTCGAGTCGTGCCTGAAGTTTGTTCCTCACCTGTACTAATCTTTCCTCTTCCAACTTCCATTCGTTTGTTTTATCCATGAATGAGTTCACTCCATTTTCCATTTATTAGGACCAAAAAAAGAGCATTGACAAATCGGAATGTCGGATGTAAAATTAAATTAGGAGAAATAATGATTCACCCTTTATATTCAATAGAAATGTCAATTGCGCTATAGATTATATCATGGCTTTTTTTCACGTTCAATGCTTTTTTTCTGTTCTGTCTGAATTGAAAAATAATTCATATTAACTAGATGTCTCTTGAGCTACACTGGGGGCATCTTTTTTGTGTCCTGGGCATGGTTCATACCCTGAATGCGGTAAGCTATACACCCCTTTATAAATTCGATAAAATGAACGAAACATGAAGCATAAGTTGATGCATTTGGGAGGGATACATAAACATGAATATAGAACCTGTGGAGGACCGTTGTCCTGTTGAGTTTGCAGTCAATATGATTGGTGGGAAATGGAAGCTATTAATTATAAATCGGCTCATCCGCCATTCAACAATTCGATTCAATGAATTGCAGAAAATGCTTGACCCCATTACGCATCGCACGTTAACCAGGCAATTACGAGAACTTGAAGAAGCTGGTTTGATAAACCGTGTTACCCACCCTGTAGTTCCGCCTAAAGTCGAATATTCTCTTACAGAAAAAGGACAAAGCCTGACTTCGATCTTGTTCCAGCTAGGTGATTGGGGATCGAAACATATGTAAAACGCCTTCTCATAGTATCCCAAGGGATACTTTATATCATTAATGTGCGTACTTACGCTCCTATTCTAAATCCGTTATGCTGAGGTCAATGCTGAGTGTTAACTCATCCATTCCAATGACATATTGAAAGGAAGTTATTGACCACTATGACACAGAATGATCGATTTTTAGTATATGGAGCATCGGGCTCTCAAGGCGGCGCTGTCGCTCAAATACTCGTTCAACACGGTTGTGAGGTTCGCACGATTACTCGAAATGAGGCAACAGCCAAAACACTAAAGGAACAAAACATTGAAGCTTTCATCGGGGATCTATCAGATGTGGAACAGCTCCATGCGGCGCATCAAGGTATAAGTAAAGTATTCCTGAACCTCCCGGTGGAGTTCAATCCGGATAAGATCAGACAATATACCAAAAATGCAATTGATGCTGCTATACAGGCAAACGTTAAATTGATTGTAGTTAACACGGGCACCTATGTTCCTGACCCTATCACGCATTCCAAAGGAATTGAATTGAAACGTGAAGTTATCCATGAATTGCAGCAAAGTGGTCTTCCATATATCATTGTGGAACCCATTGTATATTTGGAAAACTTCCTGATTCCTGGAATACTGAACAATGGTGTTTTGGCCTACCCGGTACCAGCAGACAAGCCGATCTCCTGGATTAGCTTAAACGATGCAGCTCAATTCCACTATTATGCCTTGACTCATTCGGAATTGGCAGGAAGTATTATCCCAGCACCCGGATTAGAAGCCCTGACAGGTGCACAATTAGCGGAACAATTCAGTGCTGTATTAGGTGAAAAGATCAGCTTCATGTCTCTACCTTTTGATCATTTTGAAGCAGCGATTCAGCCTTTGTTGGGAAGTGAGACAGCAGCAGGTCTTAAAGGATTGTACCAATGGATTGATGGGCATACAGATCTTCTTCCACGATATGAAGAGTTGGAGGATAACATCAAAGCAAATCTTAAATTAACCAAAATTAGTGATTGGATTCATCAAACAATCATTAAACAATAGTTTTCCTTGGAAATCCCCTCTCGCTGCTATTCATGAACAAGCCCTTTGAATCTCCAACGAGAGAAACGAATTCAGATATTCTGATAGGATTAGGCAAAACTTTGATAGTAATGTGGTACAGGTTGTTCCATTTGTTATGACATAATAATGTGTAAATAGGTCACCTTACAGGTGGCAATAATAAACATTAGAAAGGATTTGAACATAACATGGAATATACGAAACTTGGTAACACAGGCTTGGACGTATCTCGATTTTGCCTCGGATGTATGGGATTTGGGGACGCCAGTAAATGGGTTCATGAATGGGTACTGAATGAAGAAAATTCTCGCCCGGTGATCAAAAAAGCGTTGGATCTAGGCATTAATTTCTTCGATACAGCGAATATATACTCTTTGGGTACAAGTGAGGAATATCTTGGTCGGGCGTTAAAGGATTACGCAAATCGGGATGAAGTTGTCATTGCTACCAAAGTACACGGACAAATGCATCAAGGACCCAACGGTTCTGGCCTTTCCAGAAAAGCCATCCTGAGTGAGATCGATAAAAGCCTGAAACGATTGGAAACGGATTATGTAGATCTTTATATCATTCATCGTTGGGACTACAATACGCCTATTGAAGAAACCATGGAAGCCTTACATGATGTGGTGAAGTCCGGTAAAGTGAGATATATTGGGGCCTCAGCCATGTTCGCTTGGCAGTTCCAAAAAGCATTACATGTAGCAGAGAAACATGGTTGGACCAAGTTTGTCTCCATGCAAAACCACTTGAACCTCATCTACCGTGAAGAGGAACGAGAAATGTTGCCTTTATGCAAGGAAGAGAAGATTGGTGTAACTCCCTACAGTCCTCTTGCTTCAGGCAGATTAACTCGTGACTGGTCCGTATCGACACTCCGATCCGAGACAGACAAAATTCAGAAATCCAAGTACAATGCGACAAGTGATGCGGATCGGCTTGTTGTTGAACGAGTTGCATCCATTGCAGAAAAATACGGTGTCCCTCGCACACACATTGCACTTTCGTGGTTGCTGCAAAAAGACACTGTAGCGGCTCCAATTATCGGTGCCACCAAAATATCGCATCTGGAAGATGCGGTAGGTGCTCTTTCTGTTAAGTTGACCTCAGAAGACGTCTCATTCCTTGAAGAGCCCTATGTACCTCACCCTGTAGTAGGTGCTCAATAATCCCTTTTGCTTAAAATATAGAAGACCTCCTCTTTCCGTATCTGGAAGTTGGGGGTCTTCTTTTTATATCGCGATTTATTTGCGCCAGAATGTTGAACATTCTGCCTTATCCGCTATATTAAACTCAATCATTCTTTCAAGTAACGAAAAATCAATCTCCTGTTTCCACTTCATTCGCACCAACTCTTTGGTGTGATCATACCCCGCCTGAGTGATCTCTTCCGAAAAACGATTAATTCCTGCCTTCTCGGGAGCAACAGCCAAATGTTGCTTGGATACACTAAAGCCAATGATGAAGGTCTCATGGTCGGTAAACATCGGTTGATTCCAGGCTATTTTTTGTTTTAAATTCGGGAATTTTTCAGTGACCCAGTTCAAAACTTCTTCCGTTCGTGCCTGGTGTTCCGGGTTATCGATGCGTGCTATAAATTCTGCAAAGGTCTCCATTGGTTCCCCCTAATATCATGAAATATACTATTTAATTTGCCCCATACATACTCATTCTATCATGAATATCAAATTCAATACCCCTTATCGGTTGTTTTAATGCAAAAAAATTTGTAACAACAAAGTTCTCTTTAATAGGCCGATATCTATGATCATAGAGTAGTCCTTACCCGCAAAGACTTTAGATGTTTTCCTTTATCCAAGAACGCAACTGATCAGCATAGAGAGCGCGTTCATCTGGATCGGACGGAGAACCATTTGACAGATACAGTTGATCATTCACGTATCTAGGGTAAACATGGAGATGATAATGCCATACGTCTTGATTGCCAGCAGGTTCATTATGTTGTCGTGTCGAAATCCCATCACATCCATATGTACTTTTCATTGCAAATGCTATAAGCTGAGCCGCGCGGTGAATTTCAACAGCGTAATCCGCAGGGAGTTCAAAAATATTCTCGAAATGTTCATTCGGAACAATAAGAACATGTCCTTTATTGTTTGGCCACCATTTGCCCGCTATAAATGCGGTTACCTTTTCATTCTGATAGATGATATCCCTTTGTTTTGTTCCCTGATCAGGTCGCTCGATACCCCAAATACGACAAAATGGACATTCATACCCTTCAGGCTGATGTGAAAATGATACCGTCATCTTTCTCCTTACACTCCTTTCATATTTTTCTAACTAGTTACTAGTTATTAGACGCCGTTACCTTCTGTTCGTTGCGATGAGATGGCGGGTTATAGAACGATCAGCAATTAACAAACTGAAAAGCAAAAAGCAGCTGACCTTGGCGGCAGCTGCTTTCTTCTATCTTTAACTATCACTATTGCAAAGTTCACACTTACATAGTGCTGATATCAATAACAAAGCGATATTTCACGTCGGAAGCCAGTACACGTTTATATGCTTCGTCAATCTGATCGGCGGAGATGACCTCAATGTTAGGTGCAATATCATGTTCTGCACAGAAATCAAGCATTTCCTGCGTCTCACGGATACCACCAATCATGGAACCTGCGAATGAACGGCGATGACCGATAAGAGAGAATACGTTTACGGCTAGTGGCTCAGCAGGAGCACCCACGTTCACGAGTGTACCATCCAGTGTGAGCAGTGAGAAATAAGCGTTAATGTCAATATTCGCACTTACCGTGTTAATCATCAGATCAAATGTGCCTGCAAGTTTCTCGAATGTTTCCGGTTCGCTTGTGGCAAAGTAGTGATCTGCACCAAATTGCAGTCCATCTTCTTTTTTGCTCAAGGATTGGGAGAGAACCGTTACTTCGGCACCCATCGCATGTGCAATTTTGACAGCCATATGACCAAGACCACCCATACCTACAACGGCAACTTTCTTACCTGGGCCAGCTCCCCAGTGATGCAGTGGTGAATATGTCGTAATACCGGCACAGAGCAAAGGTGCAGCAGCATCAAGTCCAATGTTATCAGGGATGCGAACAATGAAATCCTCTACGACAACAATGTGAGTGGAATATCCACCCTGCGTAGGCTCACCGTATTTGTCTACCCCAGCGTACGTGGGAATATTTCCTTTAAGACAGTATTGCTCTTCACCTTTGCGGCAGTTATCACATTCACCACAAGAGTCAACCATACATCCAACCCCTACTCGGTCACCGACCTTGTATTTGGAGACTCCGGTTCCTACATCGGTCACAATTCCGGCAATTTCGTGTCCAGGAACGAGTGGATAATTCACAGGGCCCCATTCACCGTGGGCAGTATGGATGTCAGAATGGCAGATACCTGCATATTTAATCTCGATTAATACATCATTGGTATCCAGATCACGTCGTTTAATTTCAGCACTTCTGAATTGTTGATCTGGTCCGTCAACGGCTCTGGCTTTAGCTATAATCAATGGGATAACCTCCTAGTAATTTAAAGTTCAAAATAATCTTACCCCCTCTAGTTAACTCTAGGTCAAATGTTTATCTTATTTTTTTATCTCGAACTTACTTTGACATCCAGTAATCCAACATGTTAGAATTCACTCGGATCAATCCTAGAGTTAACTCGAAGTCTACCCCTAATAGAAAGGAATTCATTCTAAATGACCTATTCAATCGGTGAAGTTGCCAGAAAATTAGACCTTACGGTATATACATTGCGTTATTACGACAAGGAAGGACTCATGCCTTTTGTAGAACGAACCACAAGCGGAACACGCTTGTTCAAAGACTCCGACATTGACTTTCTAAAGATCATCCAATGTCTGAAGCTGACCGGCATGCCTATTAAAGACATTAAGGACTTTATTGAATGGTGCTCTGAAGGGGACTCCTCGCTGAAGCAAAGATATGACATGTTTACGGAGCGAAAAGCTATAGTGGAAGCACAAATGGAGGAACTAAGAAGAACCATGGAAGTCATTGAGCACAAACGCTCCTACTACGAAACAGCTTTGGAGGCTGGAACCGAAGAGATTCACAAAATTAAACCGATGGAAAATGCCATCATCAATTGATGGTTCATGCTTTCTATTTTCTAAAATTAGCGCACAAAAAAAGTAGCTTGAAGTCCTCTAACGGATTTCAAGCTACTTTTTTGGGTATGTCTCTACTCATCATTTTTCCAAAAGTTTCATCGTTACATGGATAATCCGGTTTAATTTTTCCTTATCCGTCGAGGTTCTTGCCATGGCTCTGATGCCGACAGAAATATTGTGTAGGTACTCTGCCATTTCCTTCGCATCATGATCAGAAGAGAATTCTCCCTCCCGCTGCCCCCATTGAATAATCTGCTCGAACATACGCTCAGCTTCATTAAACGATTCAAGAGATCGGTTGTCCACTTCCTGATCACGTGCGCCCAGCTCCACAGCCGAGTTCACAATCAAGCAACCCGATGGTGTCTCCTCTGCTTCACTGATCATAACATCGAAAATTTTATGCAGTGCTTCCACTGCCGTCTTGGATGCCTTGATTTCTGCAAGTAATGTGGTACTGACCTTTCCTCTGTAACGATCCATTGCCTGCAAAAACAGCGAATGTTTATCGTCAAATGTATCATATATACTTCTGCGATGAATTCCCATATGCTCAACCAGATCACTCATCGACGTCTTCTCGTAACCTTGTTCCCAGAAGATCTTCATTGCTTTATCCAATACTTCGTTCACTTCAAACTCTTTACTTCTAGCCATTCAACTTCCCTCCCAAAATCAATCTAACACATCGGGAACGATCAGTAAATAAAAGATGCAGATACCCTTTTCATTCTCTTCTGATCATGTATTAGCTGAACCATAAGTGTATATCTTCTGTACTTGTTGTATATCATGACCTGTGTACTTGTGAATATGCAACCAGCAATCAGAATGTCTTATCCATTCACATCAAATGTTTGCCTATTCCTATCCGTTTCTTACCGCCTTCGGTCAATATACGATAGAATGTGATTATTATGTTGTGAGGGAAAAAGGAGAACTTTGCATGTCTGATCAAATACACGAACAACAGAACGAATTAGCCACACTCATTGACCGTCATTCTGACAAGGATGGGGTGCACCTGACGGCGATCCCTTCATTATTTCTAATCCGTGAATCGGTCGTTACTGAACCTATATTTAGGGTGAATGAACCATCCTTCTGCATTATCGTTCAGGGTGAGAAAGAGGTCCTGCTGGGACAGGATCGTTTCCGGTATGGTCCAGGAAGTTATATCGTGGCAACCGTTGACTTGCCGGTTAGTGGACAAGTGATTCAAGCCTCGTCTGAGGCTCCCTATCTGGCCCTGAAACTTGAATTCACATCCAGTGAGATTCTCGAGGTATTGAACCATTCCGATTTTCCAGCAAGACCGCGGAAAACAACGAGGCGTGCGATGTTTGTCAGCCAAGCTGAGCCTTCTCTGCTGGATGCGGTTGTCAGGTTAGCCCGTTTGTTAGAAGATCATTCGGAAGATATCCCACTACTCGCTCCTTTGTTCAAAAAGGAAATTCTCTATAAAGTGCTGAAAGGTCCTCATGGGATTGCTCTGGAACAAGCTACCATGGAGGGCAGCCATACCTATCGCATCAGAGACGTTATTGAATATATTATGAATCATTCTGATCAGAATTTTCGGGTTGAGGAATTGGCGGATTTGGCAAATATGAGCACTGCCTCACTGCACAGACATTTTAAAGAAGTGACTGCCATGAGCCCGATTCAGTTTCAAAAACAACTTAGGCTGCAAGAAGCTCGCCGCTTGTTATTATCCAAGTCCACCGATGCAGCAGATGTAGCATTTCGGGTAGGTTATGAGAGCCCTTCCCAATTCAGTCGTGAATACTCTCGCATGTTCGGATTCCCACCCAGAGAAGACATTAAACGCCTGCGAGGTAAAACCGATGAGACGACTACTTGACTGGTTACTGGCTAGTATCGTTCCCTTACCTCTAGTTTAATCCCAAAAAGGACTCCTTCTGTTTTGTCAGTCGGAGTCCTTCCCTATATGCAAGGATTAATGAAGATCATTAAATCGTTAACATGAAGTCTTTAATACATTAAAAACCATTCGTATATTGTTTTGGAACGTCCGTTGTCTTGCGCAAAGCAGAAGCTGCTTCCAAAGCCCAGTAAGGATTTCTTAACAGCCCTCTGCCAACTGCAACGAGATCAGCTTCTTCATTGCCGATAACTGCATTCGCCAATTTCGGGTCGTCCAGTCTTCCAACAGCAATCACGGGTACATCAAGAGCTTCTTTGATTGCTTTAGCGAGAGGTACTTGATAAGCTGCGTGAGTTCCTGGTCTGCCCGATGCACCAATAGGTCCCTCGCCACCAGATGAGATGTCAAATACGTCAACGCCTGCCTCTTTATAAGCTTTGGCAAACTCGGAACTTTCGTTAATGCCATAGCCACCTTCGACATATTCTTTGGCTGAAATACGCATCATCAGGGGCATGTCTTTTGGTATCTCTGCCTTTGCAGCCTGAATGATCTCCCGTCCAAATAACGTTAAATCTTGACCATATTCATCTTCTCGCTTGTTTGATAGTGGAGAATGGAACTGATGAATCAAATATCCATGCGCGCCATGAAGCTCAATCGCATCAAAACCAGCTTTCACAGCACGGGCTACTGCACTACGGAATTTCTCAACCATTCCTTTTACTTCATCCGTTGTGAGCGCTCTTGGCTGCTTGGAATTCTCATCAAAGGCGATCGCCGATGGAGCTACTGGAACCTCGGCATCTTCTGCTTTGCGGCCCGCATGAGCGATCTGGATAGCGACCTTGGCACCATAACTGTGACACGCATCTACGATTCGTTTCAGAGCCGGGATCTGTTCATCTGACCATAACCCAAGATCATAATCTGAGATCCGGCCATCCGGCTCCACATCTGTCATTTCAATGATAATGAGACCTGTTCCTCCCACGGCACGACTAACGTAGTGCATATAATGCCAATCTGTTGCAATACCATCTTTTTGCTCAACTGAATATTGACACATTGGTGCCATTACGACACGGTTTTTAAGCTCCAGGCTTTTAAAAGAATATGGACTAAACAAATCTGTCATCAAAATAAAACTCCCCTTTTCATGAATCATGTATAATAAAAATGCATGCGCAAGCATCAAAAAAGTGCCTTCGCTAAATAATTCCTTATGATTAAGAACTCGCATGTATCTTTTAGTTCATTTACTTCATCACATAAAGACATTCAAACCCATGCTTTCGCAAAATACGTATAGCCTTTTTGGATTGAAGCATACCAGGTGACATTATAATTACGTTATCTTCTCGAAGAAGGTATTTTTCCCAGGTGAAAGCAAGGCGCCCCAATGAGATATTAATCGTATCCGGAGTAGGATTAGCCATATAATCCGTCGCATCTCGAATATCGATCACTTTATATTGCCGAAAATCACGCTCTTGTCTGAGAAATACTTGATAATCTATATATTCAAGATTGCGCAGTGGCCAAAATTGACGTACAACAATGAAGATACCTAAAATGAAGGTCAAAAGCATCAACATAATCATTGTATAGCCCTCTCTTAACTCATCTGATATCGTCGAAAATTTTGTTTTGGATCAGAGCCCACTCAATGCCTCAGATATTGTATCCTCACCAGCGATTAGATCAAATGAACACCTGTAGGTATTCTTCTCACTCAAACTGGCCAAAATCACATGAGCTACATCTTCACGAGTGATGTTACCGGATGTAATATTCTCAGCAGCAGAAACTTTACCTGTTCCCGGCTCATTCATTAGAATCCCTGGACGTATAATGGTATAAGTTAACCCACTGCTCTCTAACAATTTATCAGCATAGTGTTTCGCTACATAATATGGAAGGATGTTATCATGCCAGTTCTCACGATTATTGGCTTGGATCGCACTCACCATGATAAATCGATCAATACCCGCTTTTTGAGCCGCTTCAATGGTTTTCCCGGCACCATCCAGATCAATCAGGAGTGTTTTATCATATCCCGTTGTACCGCCAGAACCAGCTGCAAATACGATCGCATCACAACCCGTTGCAGCAGCTACAAGTGAGTCAACCGTACCTTCCAAGTCGGCAAGCACCGTTTCCACACCCTGTGCTGCAAATGAATCTGCCTGCTCTTGTTTTCGTACCATAGCAAGAACAGTGTGCTCTTCACTATTCTTCAAAAGATGAATAAGCTGTTGACCAATCTGTCCATTTGATCCTACGACGAATACCTTCATGTTCAATACCTCCTTAATAAATGAATCACCGCATCCATATTTAATTCATGCGCATGCATTTAATTTAAAGGATATATTAAGGAGTGTCAAGTCTTCTTATAGGGTAAATGACTACATTACCCTATATTCACCCTGGCCTTAGAACAATTCTTTAGTGAGATTCTCTAATCGAGTCTCAAATCCATCCTGTTCCAATTCAGTTTGCAAGACCTGATTAAACGTTTGAAGTGCTTTCTTGTATTTATTCTCTCCAAGCTCCGTAATACGAGTGTAAATGCCACGCCGGTCATCTTCACATGCATGTCTTTCCAGCGCCCCACAGTCTTTGGCTTCCATCCTAACGACGAGCCTGGAAGTAGCACTTTGGCTCAACCCCACCAGTTCTTGAAGCTGTTGTAGGCGTAATTCCTTACCCTCCGCATTATATATGAAATTTAACACATAAAATTCCTTCAAAGATAAGTCATATTGTTGAAGCAGAGCTTGTTCCAGCTTCTCGTTCAGATGGGTATGAATGTTAGAGAAAGCCAACCAAACATCCAAACGTTCACTCTTTTGCTGCAATCTAGATCACCCCGCTTGATATTTAATGTCCACCAGCTGTTATCCTATTGTATCAAGCTTAATTACATTGGTCAAAAACCATCCAAGATCAACGTATATAACATTCTAAGCTCATAAGAAGAGCATTTCCCCGTCTTGTAACGACGTTTGGAAATGCTCCAGTATTACCGTTTATGCAGTCTAATCTTACTTCGCGGTAAGCAGGCTATCGGAAATAAATTGCAGCTGACCTTCCAACGTTAACGGATCGTTGTACGAGTCTGAAGTCGGGTCAAGCTGGAACACATGATTTGCCTTCACCGCAGGCAAGTTCTTCCATAATGTATTATCATATACGATCTTGGGATCAGTCGTATCTCCCGACCACGGGCTGGTGAAGATGATATCACCTGCATACTCCGGCAATAGTTCCATGGAAATTGAAGCCCATCCGGTCCCGCTATCAATTGCTTCAGCTTGAGCCTTGGCTGGTGCCTTGAGACCAAACTCCCCGTAAATAATTTCACCGCCTCGACCATAGTTATGACCAAATACAAATAATCCTTTGGCGTACGGATTCAGTATGGACACGGTGCGATCGCCTACAGTTTCCTGAACCTTGGGCTTCAATTCGTTGATCTTCGCTTCCCAGTTAGCATTCCAGGCTATTGCGGCGTCTTCTCTATTGGTGAGCTTACCCATTTCAAGCATTAGATCCTTGAAATCACGCTTTCCAAATGTAATCTGTACGACAGGTGCAATCTGCTCCAGCTTGTCGATGCCTTCTGTTCCAGTGTACACAATAAATAAGTCAGGTTTTAAACTGATTAGTTTCTCTGGTGTAGGCTCTTCACCCAGATCACTGGTACCCGCTGCTGCAAGTTGATCCTTGATATATTTGTTGTTCATCGCTCCTGATAAAGCGCCGACTACCGGTGCATCAAGGGCTACAAAGTAGCCTGTCGAAAATGAGGTCAAATCAATAATGCGCTTAGGATTCTTCGGTACCTGTACTTCGCCTGCATCCGATTGATATGTAACCAGCTCCTCTTCAGTAGTGGCACTGGTTTCAGCGGAAGAAGCTGCATTCGAGTCCGTCTTGGTTTCTGTATCCGCAGCTGCATTGGTGCTGCCCGCGGTTGTACTATTGGTCTTGGCAGATTGTCCACATGCACTCAGTATTAGTAGCAAGATGAGTGACATCATGAACCATATTGGTGTTCTCTGTTTCAGCAAAATAAACCCACCTCTTCATTGATATTGATAATCGTTATCAACGATAACATGCTCTGAATGTTTTTACAAGACAAGTTTATTTCACTCACTCTATGAATTCTAACTTGCAAGTCACCACGTTAAACAGCTATCATCAATAGAGTAAATAATAATACAAATAAAGGAACACATTGGAAAGCCAATGAAACGTATTCAAGGAGGAAAACATGGAAGAGATTATATTGTGGTTAAAGTATTTGTTTTTAGGTATTGTTCAAGGTGCGACAGAACCAATCCCCGTCTCCTCAAGCGGTCACCTGATCATCGCTCAGAGACTTATGGGCATGAAGCAGAATGGATTGTCATTTGAGATTTTAACGAACACGGCATCACTTATCGCTATTATTTTTATATACCGGGAAGATATCAAAAAGTTGATCATTGGTGCACTAGGTTACCTGCGTACTCGTAAAGAAGAATATCGAGCAGACTTCATGTTTTGCTTATACATAATTATTGGTACGATCCCTGCTGCTGTCGTTGCAGTCCTGTTCAAGGACCGGATTGAAGAAATTTTCTCGTCCGTATATACCGTTTCCATCGCGCTATTGATCACCGGGGTTGCCTTATGGCTGATTCGTAATCTCCGTGGTCGCAAGCAAGACGGTGATCTGTCTACAAAAGATGCATTGTTGGTAGGTCTGGCTCAGGCGGTCGCTCTTATTCCGGGCATTAGCCGCTCAGGTGCAACTGTAATTGCGTCCATCGCTGTTGGCATGAAACAGGAAACAGCTTTGAAGTTCTCCTTCATGTTGTACATTCCCATAAGTATTGGCGGACTCATTATGGGGGTATCCGACATCGCCAATGATCCGAATCGATCACAGCTGGCTATCCCTTATCTGATCGCATTCATCACGACGCTTTTCGTCACGTATTTCTCCATGAGATGGTTTATGGGCATTATGGCCAAAGGCAACCTGAAATACTTTTCGTATTACTGTTTTGCCGCAGGTACTTTGTTGCTGATTTTCTTATAAAAAAAGTCCACACACCAAAAGGAACAACCAGCGATGGTTGTTCCTTTGTTGTATAGTGGCAGAGCCATAATGACCTATAGCAGGAGCTAAACGGTCAGGCGCGTAGCCTTGTTGCTTCTGTTAACCAGCTCTGTAGCCGCGAACATAACACTGAACAGAATCAGCAGGATCAGGGGTACCATTGACATTCCCCATTGGCTGGCTATAAGTCCCATACCTAACGGGATGAGTGTTGAACCTGTATAGGCACTGGCCATTTCAAGTCCAATTACACTTGGGGATGCCTTCTCACCGAAGCGTTCCGGTGTCGCATGAACAATACTCGGATAGATCGGTGCTCCGCCCAATCCCACGATAAATAAAGCCCCTGCAGCAATCCAGTAAGGAATCGGCATAACCAGGATAACCAATCCGAAGCATCCAACGATTCCACCATATCTGATGAGATTTTTGCTGGATACATGAGTCGAAAGAAAGCCTGAGATTACACGTCCCAAGATAATGCCAATGAAAAATAGGGAGGATAGTGCTGCGGCAGTACCTGGAGAAACTCCTTTGCTAACAATGAAGAAAGTAGCCATCCACAGACCGGCAGCAGTTTCGGAACCATTGTAACAGAGCATCGCAAGCATCGACATTTTCACGCCGGGGATACGTATGGCCTCACGGTTGCTCACGCGTTTCTTCTCATCACCTGAACCCTCTACTCTTCCCTTCTCAAAAATCCTCCATAGAGACAAAGTTGATAATAAGACCACCACGATCCCAAGCAAAATCAACCCCACAGTTACGTATCCTGCACGCCAGTTGTTTGCTTGATTCAGCCAATATGCCATAACGAGTGGGCCTGTCACTGCGCCAATTCCCCAGAAACAATGCAACCAGTTCATATGCTTGGCCTTGAAATGCAATGCTACATAATTACTTAGTGCCGCATCCACCGAACCTGCACCCAGACCGAGAGGGATCGCCAGAATCAGTAAAAACACAAAATTCTCAGAGAATGAGAATCCCAACAGCGCGATCGTTGTTGAGAGTATACTGAACAATGTGACTTTACCCGTTCCGAACCGGTGTAACAATCGGCTGGCAGACAGACTTGACACTACTGTACTAAATGAAATGATTAGAGATATATAACCAGCCATTTCTGTTGTCGCATGTATATCGTGTTTCATAACGGACCAGGCACTGCCAAGTAAAGCATCAGGTAATCCCAGCCCTATAAATGCGAGATAAATAATGATTAACAATAACGTGACCATCTGGGTGTAGTCTCCTCAGTTTGTTTGAATTCTGATTTGCATTGAACCACCCATATAATAATATTGATATTTGTATTGATGATCTTCCTTAATATTGACTTAATATATCAGTATCCTGATATATTCTGGCGACTTATAACCTATATCACTGGTTCAAAATAGGAATTTCTCCAAGCAAATGCTTCAAGTTAATGGCATCCCACGGCATA
Organism: Paenibacillus sp. FSL L8-0435; assembly: GCF_037965655.1. Classification (NCBI taxonomy): domain Bacteria; kingdom Bacillati; phylum Bacillota; class Bacilli; order Caryophanales; family Paenibacillaceae; genus Paenibacillus; species Paenibacillus sp. FSL L8-0435. The sequence continues at coordinate 3,267,173 of NZ_CP150185.1, read as the reverse complement.
TGCTCAGTTATTCCTAATCCAACTACATCTGTTTCTTCAGACAGTTCTTTGATCAGATGAAGCAAGTGAGGGATTTGCATGGTTCCCGCTGGTGAAAACACATAAGGTTCCCCTGGTTTGGCGAATAACAATGAACGGAACATGTTGGGATCAAGCACATCCAGATCAAGGTGAATTGCCAGATGTTTGAACCCAGTCTCTTTAATCCACTTCTTAATCGAATCCATGTCATGGGTTAATTCTTCAGTTCCAGCCGTTCGGATACCCAATCTTTGAATCACTTCGGTTTCCTGTTCCGTGGGGGTTGTCAACCCGGCCATGAAGACATGTTCAGGCTTCAAAGGGACTCTCACATGTTTGGCAAACTCCGGGTCTCCTTCCCCAAGAAGGTTCCCGAGCGGTAAAGTATGACCGTTGTCATAGCTCTCGTATCTAACCAAATCACCGTGAGCATCAATCCATATCAAACCCAGTTCTCCGCCATATCGTTCATTTAAATAAGCAAACGGGGCTTGTTCAACCAAACAGTCACCACCAAACATGACAATGCGATCAGGCTGGTGAGCTTGAATAATATGCTGGGCAGCCAGCAATTGCTGAAGCAGCTGTGTTCTGCCTTTAATTCCGTTCTCGCTTACCAGAGGTGTTCCATCATATGCTTCGACAGGGACATGAATGAGAGTTTGATTACTGTCAGGTGCGAGCCAAGCAAGCAGTTCCGCTCCAAAAGAGTAGTTCGGATTATCTCCACCTTGCCATTGTGGCATAAGCAGACGTATTGTTTTTTGAGTCATCGTAAATCTCCTTTACTTCAAAGTAAGGTTAGTATAAACTGAGCCCAAACAAATAAATAGTACGGTCTAATATGATAGGTACTACCCGAAAGGATAGTGTAAATGATGAGTATGGCTGAATATCACGGTAAAGTGAAAAACATTCAAGATACCCCTTTTGGATACACGTTGTCAGTCATTGGTGGCAAATGGAAAATGGTGATTATGTATCTCCTGGCAGAAAACCAGCCCGTCCGCTTTAATGAACTGAAAAGACAGATTGGCGCCATCACGTATAAAACGCTGAGTTCACAGCTCAAAGAATTGGAAGCAGATGGTATGGTCGAACGAAAAGAGTATCCCCAAGTCCCTCCTAAAGTCGAGTATCGTCTGACGGCCAAAGCTGAAACGTTATTGCCCGTTTTGGAAGGCCTATGTGAATGGGGTGTCCAACATCAAGAACCTTCGATCAATAATAGCGCAACGGATTGAACGCTTTTGTCTATATACTCAGATGAGATAATTTGACTAAATGGAGTATGTTAAAACGCAAAAAGTCGCCAATCGGCGACTTTTTTACTTTTATCTTGTGTTCCTCTGTCCGTTCAGCACAATAAAAGCTGTGATTCGTAGAATTATACTTTTTCGTGTACCAGATCTTTCTGATATGCCAACACTCTGTCCCAATTTCCGCTGAAAACAGGAATTCGATAATACCCTACACGCTCATACAGCGCTGCAGCTTCTGGTTGCAAGGGACCTGTTTGCAGTTTCAGATTGGTATAACCAAGTTCGTTCGCAAGACGCTCTGCCTCGGCCAATATAGCTTGGGCAATCCCCTTACGGCGGTAACCACTGCGTGTATACATGCGTTTAACTTCTACAGATGTTTCATCAAGGGGTCTAAGTGCTCCGCAACCAACCGGATACCCGTCGATCCTGGCAACGATAAAAGCCGCACGTGGCACCTCAACGTCTGACAGTTGAAATCTTGCAGTTCCATCACCGCCATATAACAACCCGAGTTCTTCACTCAGTTCCTTGATCAGTAACAGCGAATCTTCGCTTCGAATATCTTCAGCTGCTGCATGCACGATATGTGTCATCCCACATACCCCCTTTATCTTATTGGACTTATTGGTTTAAATGATATATCTAAATTATCATTCCCAACAGCAAGCGTCAATTCTCTCATTCATTGAATATTTCTATAAGCATCTGAACGTATCTTTTTGCCGTCTTTATTCGTTTACATAAGAAATATAACGAGTAACGATGTATATGAATTCCAACTCTCGGAGGTCTGATATTATGGAAATTTCAAAGGGAATAGCAATGCTTCAGCTTGATTTTGAGGGGAATATAATTCACCCTGTTCTGATATGGGATGAAGAAATGGCTGTGTTAATAGATACCGGTTTCCCTGGACAATATGACGATTTATGTATCGAACTCGAAAAGGTAGGTGTGCCGATCAGCCAACTTAAAGCAGTGATTTTCACACATCAGGATGTGGACCATATCGGGTGTCTTCCCGAGATTTTGAAAGAGTGTGGCTCACAAGTCAAGATATATGCACATGAGCTGGATAAGCCATATATTGAGGGACAGCTCCCTCTTCTCAAAGATGGTCACCTTGAGCATTCTCCAAAGGGCAAAGTAGATGAAACGGTGTCTGATGGTCAGGAACTGCCGTTTTGCGGTGGAATTCGCGTTATTCATACACCTGGTCATACGCCAGGTCATATCAGTCTATACTTGATGGACAGCAAGACGCTCATCGCCGGGGATTCAATGTTCAGTGTAGACGGCAGGCTTGGAGGCATTCATGAACCAACTACGCTGGATACAGAGACAGCTCGATTCTCTTTGAAAAAGTATATCGAACTCGACATTACATCTGTGATTTGTTATCACGGTGGACGAAGTCATGGGAATGTAAATGAACAGATCTCAGAACTTACTCAGGGGTTATAGTTATTAAAATTGCTGATCCGCGAATGGTTACCGTCTAAACCCAATAACCATTCTTAGTCTTAGCATAGTCTTCCTATTGCTTGGCATATTGCAAAATGGCTGTAGCCGCACGAATTCGCAGCTCTTCTTCTTCACTGTGTAACGCTTCTCTCAGCACCTGGAGAGCTGTTTGAATTGTGGCTTCATCTACCCCTGTTGAGAGAGAGTTGGTTGCTTCGGCTGTTATACTGACTGCAAGACCTCGATCCAGATGTGCTTGTGATATGGGATACTCAAACTTCGCAAGGATGGCTGAATCATTTTGCAGTGCCTGCACTTTGCCATTCAGCTCAGCGAGAGGAATACGACCCAACCATGTAACTCCCCGACGGTGACAGATCAAGTCGTTTTCTGTGCCAGCGGAATCGTCGTAATAATAATCCCCGATATCCCCAACATACGTCCATTCATCATCGCTAATTATTACATAATCTCCATCCTGCATGAGGTTAACAAACATATGTAGTGTCGCGAGTGTGCTCGCCAATTCTGCTTCATCCAAGCTATAGTATTGAACCAACTGTTCCTTCCATAGCTCCGGGGGCGTTTGCTCCAGATCCCCTGTACCTGACCAAGCAATACCAATATAATTGTCTTCCAAAAATGATGTTACTCTGTTGACTCCGTGCACGGTGGACTGGATGTGATACAGATTCATGCGTACCGCCTTCCTTTCACTCATTCGTATGAACATAGTTAACCATTGTAACATTAGTGGTGTCTATTTCAAACGTAATGATCTCTTCAAGTTCTATACTTCATACTAAATATTCTTTTTGGTATAGCCCTAGGCTATAACTAGGTATAATTTAATGGAATTACATTATAACTCCGGATCTGTGATAAATTTTGTGTAACATAAAAGCAGAGGGGTTTTAAACAATGACAAAAAGTAGTGTATTGGGATATCCGCGTATTGGTGCTGATCGGGAATGGAAGAAAGCGTTGGAAGCGTTCTGGGCAGGTAAGCTGGAGGAAACAGAGTTTCACGCACGTTTGCAGGAGATCCGTATCGAACATTTGCGCAAACAACAAGCGAAAGGCATCGACATTATTCCAGTTAATGACTTTAGCTATTATGATCATATCCTGGATACGGCCGTGATGTTTGGCATTATTCCTAAACGTTTTGCTTATGATGGTGGCTCTGTTCCGTTGTCCGTATATTATGGCATCGCTCGGGGAACAAAAGATGCCGCAGCAAGTGAAATGACAAAATGGTTTAACACTAACTATCACTACATAGTACCTGAGCTGGACGGGGCTTCCCCAACTCTGACGGAAAACAAACCACTTCTCGCTTATCGTGAAGCAAAAGAAAAACTCGGCATTGAAGGCAAACCGGTTATTGTTGGACCGTTAACCTTCCTGAAGCTCTCCAAAGGTTATGATAAATCCGAGACAGACGCTTGGTTGGACCGCTTGCTGCCACTTTACACTCAATTGCTTCAAGAACTTGCAAGCGAAGGCGTTCAGTGGGTGCAGATCGACGAACCTATCCTGGTAACCAAATTAAGCGATGAAGACGTACAGCGTCTGAATAAAATATATAAAACATTTGCCGCAGCCGTTCCAGGCCTGAATATCATGCTGCAAACGTACTTTGAATCTGTAGAAAACTACAACGAGATTGTTGCACTGCCAGTTCAAGGTGTAGGACTTGATTTTGTACACGGGCTCTCTGGTAACACACAATCTATTCGGACATCCGGTTTCCCGGCAGACAAAGTGCTCGGAGCAGGTATTATTGATGGACGTGGGATCTGGAAAGCTTCCCTTCAAGCAAAACTGAATTTGCTGAATGAATTGACTGAGTTCGTGACACCTGAACGTATCATCGTGCAATCATCTTGCAGCCTGCTGCATGTGCCAGTAACCACAGACCGCGAGGCAAAACTTACATCTGAACTGAAGAATGCACTCGCATTTGCAGATGAAAAGCTGGATGAGATTGTTCTTTTGACTACAGCCTTATCTTCACCAAGTGCAGAGATTACCGCTAAAATTAACGAAGCAGAGCTTCCTCTTCTGGCGCTTCAGCAATCCGAAGATCGGAACCGTACCGCTGTACAGAAAGCCGTTGCTTCCATCAGTGTTCAACAGCCAGAACGCTCGCGTCCTTTTGCAGAACGTCATGAAGCCCAACAGGCCAAATGGCAATTGCCACTCTTCCCGACAACAACGATTGGTAGTTTCCCACAATCTGCTGAAGTCAGAAAAGCACGTCAGTTGTGGCGCAAGGGTGAGTTGAACAACGAACAGTATGCTGCCTTCATCCGGGAGCAGATTGATATCTGGATTAAGATTCAGGAAGAGATCGGAATTGACGTACTGGTGCATGGTGAGTTTGAGCGTACCGACATGGTTGAATTCTTTGGCGAGAAACTGGCCGGTTTTGCCTTTACACAGTTCGGCTGGGTACAATCATATGGTTCACGTTGCGTGAAGCCACCTATTATCTTCGGCGATGTTGCATTTACGGGTGAAATGACGGTGGAAGAAACGAAATATGCCCAATCGCAGACTGAGCGTCCTGTCAAAGGCATGCTGACTGGCCCGATTACCATCATGAACTGGTCATTCGTACGCGAAGACATTGCTCGTGAGCAGATTGCCTATCAATTAGCGTATGCGTTGAGACAGGAAGTCGAAGCACTTGAACAGGCAGGCATTGGTATGATCCAGGTTGACGAGCCGGCTGTTCGTGAAGGACTTCCGCTGAAAGAAAATGAACAAGCCGATTACCTGGCTTGGGCTGTCAAAGCGTTCCGTATCTCTACGTGCACAGTGCATGAAACGACTCAAATTCATACGCATATGTGCTATTGCGAATTCCATGACATGATTGATTCCATTGAAGCTATGGATGCAGATGTTATCTCCATTGAGACATCCCGTAGTCACGGTGAACTGATTCATAGTTTTGAAGAAAATACGTATGAGCTCGGTATCGGTCTTGGCGTATATGACATCCATAGTCCACGTGTTCCGAGCGTAGATGAAATGAGCAGCATGATTGAACGTGCCCTGCGTGTTCTTGATCCGAAGTTGTTCTGGATTAACCCGGACTGCGGATTAAAAACCCGTGGACAGGAAGAAACGGTAGCTTCCCTGCGTAACATGGTTGACGCAACCAGAATCGCTCGCACCAATCACGCTTCAGCTGCTGTATTGTAATCAGCTGCGAAGCAGCATAGCTTCAAAAGTAAAGCCGGACACCCCTTCGTTAAATGGGTGTCCGGCTTTTTATATGGTTACTTTTTGTAGTTACTTTTAACGTACATTCATTTCACTTGTAACATGGCGATCTCTGGCGTTCCTGCCCTTTTCTCACCACCATCCAAAGCTTACGACTAGATACTCTCTTCCAGCCATTGCTGCAACGGCATATCTTCGGTCAGTTCACCGAGCAGTATGTGACGGAACTCCCCATCCCCATCAATAACCATCGTTGCGGGCAAACCTGTAATACGATACATACCTGATATGTTGCCCGTCACATCAATAATCACTGGAAAATCAAACGCCTGCTTATCCATAAACTCACGGATCGTGCCCTTCGATTCCCCCACGTTAACAAACAGGGTTTCCACATCGTTCTGATAGTCCTGAGCAATCTGGTGAACGAGCGGCATCTCCCTTACGCAAGGTGTGCACCATGAAGCCCAGAAGTTAATCATGACGGCTTTGCCCTGATAATCGGACAGGCTGACTTGTTCCCCTGCTGAATTAACCGCTGTGAACTCAGGGGCTTTTGCACCTGCTTCAATAGCGTTGCCTCGCTGAGATTCGGGTGTCGATACATTTTCGAAAATGGCCCATGTACCTGCGAGCAATGCAACTACACCAATCAAAATTGTAAGTGTACGTCTGCTTTTAAAACTCTTTTTCTGCAATAAACTCACCTTCACTTTAAACCAAGACTTTGATGAAATGCTGCATGGAGCGAACCGAATTGATCACAAAAGTCGTGAGTCGAGCCCTCTCCAACATTACGTCCATGGTTCATGAATATCACCTGATCCGCAATGTCGTCTGCAATCTCCAACTGATGGGTCGAGAACACGACCATGTGACCATCCTGTTTGATTCCCTTGAGCAGCTGAGTTAATTCCTGCATCCAGAATGGGTCCAATCCATTTGTTGGCTCATCCATGATGAGCAGTGGAGGTTTGGACAGCACAGCTTGAGCGAATAACACACGCTGGCGCATGCCTTTGGAGAAGGTCGTAACCCGTTTGTTCTTTTGATCCGCCAACCCTACCATGGTCAGTACTTCCTGCACTCTCTCCTTGGGAACTTTCCTTAGAGAAGCCCAGAACAGAAGTACTTCCTCTGCGGTCAGTCCCTGATTAAATTGATAATCGTCCGGCATATATCCGATCTGCTGTGAATAACGGTTGCGCTCCTTCAACCATCGCACATTGTTCACCACAACCTCACCGGAGGTAGGCCGAAGAATTCCGGCGATCATACGCAGCACTGTGCTCTTCCCTGCGCCATTCCCTCCACAGAGGGCAAGAACTTGGCCTGAAGTTATGCGAAAGGAGATATCCTGAACAATTTGTTGCTTTTTAATGGATTTACACAATTCCATCACTTCGAGTCCCACTTTATCCATGAGAACGCCCCCTCTCCCAGATTGCATATACCGCTACGACAGAGAAGGCAATCCAGAACAGGCATATCCCGATGAAGATCCAACTGCCACTGGGTTGCTGCACCCACTCCACCCATCGATAATATTCTGGTCCCAGAATAGAGCCGCCCCCAAGTTTGATCACGACATACAAGCGCACCAGCTCGGCCGGATTGATGAGCGTTAGCATAACCAGCAGCGGTTTCACCCACAGATAAGGCATCAGTCCCAGCACAGAGAGCAATAAGGTCGGCCACCCAATGACTGCGAAAAACCATACGGTCACGGAGATCGTCAACGACTGCCACCGATTACGCGACAACGAACCGATAAAGAGAGCCAGTGTCAGGAATAACAACACCAGTCCACAGGAAAATGCCAGAAAGAGAAGATATGTCATGACATCCATTGGATTCCCGATTACTCCGCTAATGACCCCCATCAGGCCGTATCCAAACGCAACAATGGTGATTAAAACAATCGAGAGCCCGAGATACTTGCCCACAATAAAAGACATCGTGCCGATGGGATACGTGGATAGCAGTTGCCAGCTACCGTCTTCCTTTTCGGATGTTAGTGAGAAGGAACCGAGGAATAGCGTCATTAATGGCAAAAGGTAGAGAATGAGATTCAACATGGAACCTGTGGTTCCCGAATATCCTTCAACCAGATTCTGTGAATTCAGAAGTAACAAGCTTAAACTAAAGGTACAAAAAAGGATCAGAAACGAATACGCCCAAGGATTGCGAAATCCCATTTTAACTTCTCGTCTTGCAATCTGTATCATATCTGACATCATTGATCACCATTTTCTATTGTCATTCCTAGTGGCCTGACTCTTCTTTCTTCTCACCTTCCTGGTGCATCTCATTACTGTCTCCTTCATCATCATGTCCGTGCTTACCATGCCCATGTTCACCCATCATGTCTATATTCTCCGTGTTCTGCTTCCAGTCATGAGAAGCAAGATCCTCAGCGGTCATAATGGTTCCCACACCTTGCTCTGCAATGAAAGCTTCAGCCGAGGGCTTGTCCTTAAAGTTAAGAATGCCATAGGCCATAGGCGTGCGTAATGAAGCGTCGTATACATACGTGGCTTTGCTGTATTCAATCCATTCCTTATCATTATAATCACGTACATAGTCCATGCCGATGTTATCGGTGCCATTTTCTGTTTTCCACTGGTTCATGCAACCGATATCATCGAACTTGTAATTTTGGCCGTCTTTCGTAGTGAGCTGTGTTGCATATGCGTCGTCCTTCACCTGCATTTTACAGATCGCACAGATATCCACGTCCTCATTGATCGGCAATGCCGCGTATTTTGTTCCGCAAGCGGTTAACAATACCATGCCAAACATAAGTACCATGACCAATGTCCATCTTCTATTCAAGCCTTTGTTCATTTTCGTAATACCCCCATATAGATGATTATAAAAGTTGCCATACCCAACAGAACTAACCCGAACATCCACACCATCTTGGAACCTGTAGCACTTTCCACTGACATGTTCAGATCAGATTTCGTATCCATGCTCATTCGTGGCGATTTGTCGGTAGTCCATTGTTCTCTGCCTTCTGTAAACAAGTCACTCAGAAAGACCATACCCGGTGATTGGAAAAAGAGCTGATACGCAGAATTTCGACTGACCAGTTGCTCATAAAAAGGATTGATGGCATAGGGAATTTCACTGATTCCATCCTGATTCAGATCGAGCCCCTGAAAAGAGTCCCAGTAGTTCTCCATCAGGACATTATTCGGGCTATCCAGCGCGGAAGCCTCAATGACATTGGATACCAATCGATTACGTGTAAACTCATTACCTTCTGCCAGGACCAGCTGGATTCCAACAAAATTCCGAAGCACCGCATTGCCACGGATCTCATTGCCTGAGGATTCTGCAATATTCATGCCGACACGATTACCCTCCACTACATTGTTGTGAACAGAAGATTGATGTACGTCATACAACAGAATCCCTTGGGAGTGAACATTGGTACTTTGTTTGCGAAAGGAATTCCCCGATATGACCGTATTCTTGACACCCATAATCATGGCACCTGTCATGTTCTCCTCTCCGGTATTGTCCATGACAGAAGAGCCGGCAATGTACATACAGTGGATGCCATACCTTGTATGTAACAGCCTGTTATTTTGCACGGTAGACTTTCGACTGTTCTCCAGATAGATTCCATCCCTCATGCCAGTGATCTCATTGGCCTCAATGTAGCTATCATGGGAGTTGTACAGATCAATGCCATTGCCCTTCTGGCGACTGGAAGCAGAATCAGCCCCCAACCAAGTAATGTTGTTCCGTTGAATCGTTGCATGACTCGAATTCCGGATGATCATCCCATACCCTTGGGTCTGAATATGCATATCCGTAATTTCACTGTTTTTCCCTTCAACCTGAATCGCTGCAGTCTGTTCATTCGTATCATGTTCAATTGTAAAACCGCTCAATTTCACCCCATCCGAGCGAATCATTATCGTAGAGGTGGCTTCCGCATTAACAACTACGACCGTAGGATCACCCTGAATGGTGATGTTTTTGTCAATCGTCACCGGTCCAGAATAACGACCTGATGCAAGTTTAATGACTTCTCCAGGTGTAGAACGGTCAATCATAGGCTGAAGGGGAATGAGCTCACGATGTCCGGAGGAGGCCATGATTGCACCTTGCGGAAGAGATAGTAGGAGCATCATCATTCCGATTAGAAAAATTACACCCGTAACCCGACTCTTCTTACAACTGTCGAATGCACCCAATCCTGCCCGAGGATTACCCATGAATCTTCACGCGCAATTCTGGCTTCTTGTTACAGTTACTTATTGCTGTGGCAATGCATTCAACCAGTCTTGCGTTAATCCCATGTATACGTTGGTTGTACACACCATCCCTCCATTCCACTTAAAATCCAACATTTCATGTCTCTCATTCATTGAAGCAACGTAATAAATGAAGCGTTATCACAATCCTGATCACAGTGTACTTAAAATGTTATTTATTCCATATAGCTCAATTAGGCTATAGACACTACATTTTTGTGTCGATATTGTGATGTAAATTAAAAAAAAGCCGCCATATAGGCGACTTCCTAAACGAAGGTGTATTGTGATCAATAGTCTTCTTCTTCCCTCTTACCCAGAATTCCGTAAAGAAACAGCTTGCCCAAGTCTTTTCGCACATTTACATTAAGTTTTTCTGCAAAAGATGGTTCGCTCAACATGGTCATGATCCCATTCATAAAAATCATGATGGCTTCTGCCGATACGCCTCCTTTTATTTTTCCCTCGGCTTTGCCTTGTTCGATCAGCTTCATAAGCTCAGGGATGACAACGTTTCTGGCATAATCCTCAACATGCTCTTTGAATGCTGGATCTTCGAACATAAAATTCTTAATGCCCTCACTATTCAACGTCTCTTGATTGTTTACGGATACCTCATACATTTTACTCATCTTATCTTCAAAAGGAATATCGGAGTTCATTACAAGACTGAATTCCTTTCCCGATTCCTCAATTTGATGGTAAAAAATCTCCTTGGCCAATTCTTCTTTGCTTCCAAAAAAGTTATATATGGATGCAGGAGAAACACCAGCATGTTGCGCGATCTCCCTTACACCGATTTCTTTAAAATTTCGAGTCATGATCATATCGATTAGTGATTGCAGGATTTGCTTTTTTTTCTGTTCTCTGCGTTTTTCGAAGCCATTCATGGAATCTACCGTCCTATCCTCCGCGAATTATGTAACAAGATATCTCTATGTTATATTTTTATTGACATCCATTCAAGCTAGCAATATTATGTAACTAGAAAGAATATTGTTACATAATTATCCGTGGAGGTTGAGGTCAATGATCAAGGTCCACTCTTTAACCAAGATCTATTCAAACGGTAAGGGAATTAGGGATGTGAGTTTTGACGTTGAAGAAGGAGAGGTCTTTGGATTTCTTGGGCCCAATGGAGCCGGAAAAACAACTACTCTACGTCATCTGATGGGATTTGTGAATCCCTCCAGCGGGATGTCTAGCATCAACGGCTTAGACTGCAGAAAGGAAGCAGCACAAATACAGAAGAATTTGGGTTATGTGCTTGGTGAGATCGCATTTTACGATAACATGACAGGCATGCATTTTCTGGAATTTATTGATGATTTAAGAGGTCGTAAGGACATATTGCTCCGCGATCAATTAATCAACCGATTCGAGTTGGATTCAGGTCAGAAGATCCGCAAAATGTCCAAGGGGATGAAACAAAAAGTAGGGTTGATCGCCGCTTTTATGCACGACCCTGCGGTGCTTATCCTTGATGAACCTACAAGCGGGTTGGATCCGCTGATGCAGAGAAGATTTGTCGAATTGATTATTGAAGAAAAAAACCGGGGCAAAACGATACTCATGTCTTCCCATCTCTTTGATGAAGTCGATCACACTTGTGAACGTGTGGGCATCATACGAGAAGGGTCAATCGTAACCGTGGAGAACATAAACTCGCTAAAAACGACACTGCCGAAGAGCGTTGTAGTCGCTCTGGCGCATGCGGAGGATATGAAGGTCCTTCAAAATAACGGCCTCCTTTATACTGAATTGGGTCCCTTACGTGTGGAGATTAAGATTACGGATGGATATGACCAAGTGCTCAGGGTACTCTCCCAATGTAAGGTTATTGATATGGAGTGTCCTCCCCAAACGCTTGAGCAAATTTTCATGGACTTTTATGGGAAGGAGCAAATTTAATATGTCTTAGGCATTATTTAAAGCAAACATGCGGGCCAATCGGTTCATTTGGTTTCTTATTGTAGCCATTTATTCTTTTTACTCCATTATGCTGATAGGTATGTTCGATCCTGATAGTGTCGATGCACTAAAAGAAATGTTGAACATGCTTCCTCCTGAGCTCATCAATGCTATGGGAATGAACGTTGGAACCACTTTGCTCACCTTTCTTTCCGGAACACTTTACAGTCTTCTTCTCTATTTGTTCCCCATGATTGTTTCCATCATTACGAACCACCGAATAATGGCCGCTCATGTTGATAAAGGAAGTATGTCCTATCTGCTTTCAACGTCCAACTCAAGAAAACGTATTGCTGTTACCCAAGCGGTTTACAGTCTGATTTCAATAACAGCGATCTTTTGCTGGATTACGGTACTAACTCTTGTTGTATCATCTATCATGTTTCCGGGGCTTATGGATATTAACAATTTCATTTGGCTTAATCTTTACGCCCTTCTGATGTATTACGCCATCAATGGCATCTGTTTTTTCGCATCTTGTTTGGCAAATGAAAGCAAGTATAGCCTTGGATTCGGGGCCGGTGTTCCTGTAGCGTTTGTACTACTGCAAATGCTGGGCGATTCAGGAGAAACGTTAAGCTGGATTAGCAATATGTCATTATATTCCTTGTTCGATCCGGTGCGATTGTTCGCAGGTGACAGCTACGCGTATGTGGGAATGGCTGTGTTCGCAGGACTTGCAGCACTTCTGTATGCTGCAGGAATTATTATTTTTGATAGAAAAGATTTGCCTATATAATCCGGGTATAGTTTGATCTACTCCCGCAAAGGGCAGCAATGATGGATTAACGTAAACGGGACGAAGCATGGATAAACCTCTGCTTCGTCCCGTTTGAACGTGTGCGACTTCCGTTGAATCATTTATTCAAATGGATAGGTCCAAAATGTTTCTCTGCCAAAACGTTTCTTGATTTCTTCGTTATTCAGCTCACGATTTCCTACAAGCTCTGCTGCTTGGAATTGTGAGCGGTGGGCACGAATCGACGCCATTTTCCGATCCAAAAATTCGGATACGTCAACGAATACATCCGGTTTGCCAATGTACTGTTCCTGATTATTAGCGAACGCAACGCAGTGAACCATCGGACGTTCATCCACAGGAAGTTTAGCGATTGTACGTATAACAGCGGCTCCCGTTGCATCATGATCGGGATGAACACTGTACCCTGGATAGAACGTAATGACCAGCGTGGGGTTCAACTCTTTAAGTAGCGACGTAATGGTATCTTCCAATAACTGTGGGTCTTCGAACTCCAGCATTTTATCGTGGAAACCCAGCATTCTCAGGTCCTGAATACCAATCGCTTCAGAAGCTTCGATGAGTTCCTTTTTACGGATGGCAGGCAACGTCACTCGGTTGGCAAATGGAGGAATCCCCATATTGCGCCCCATCTCGCCAAGTGTTAGACAAGCATAGGTTACATGGGCACCGCCATCTATGTATTTGGCTAACGTTCCCGATACAGAGAAAGCTTCATCATCTGGATGTGGATATACCACCAAGATGCGCTCATGCTCGTTGTGTGTAGTATTCATGGTTATTCAATCCTCCGCTTTCATCAGAACATCTCTCGGCTTAATTGTAACGCCACAACTAGTTTACCTTGGCTGTCGTGACCGGCGAGAATCAGTCTTTCTTGTTCCTGCTCATCAATATGTGTAAGTCCTTCGGCGTAAAGCCATCCCTGCGTTGTTTTCAGACCAACACGGTATGGACCTGTACCTGAAATGGACCCCTGCGTATATCGTATGGCCGCATTGGTAATGAATGCCGATGCTGGATGTTTTGTACTGTCCATGTGTTGTGCGTAAGCACCTGACGTAAGTTCTAGATGTACGTATAAGTCCTGATCAGCAAGATTATTGATCCGGAGCTGAATGTCTTGAGGTTTAATCGGTTGCATAGCGGCCTCCTTGTCTAATGTAATTGTACGAATTTCATTTTAACATAACCACAAGAGAATATACATGGAGTGACCCTGTCGACCTCTCATAGAGCCCTCTCATGATGATTCCAGTTTGAAAACAAGAACAGATTTGCGTGGTTTTTTCTCTTTTTATTCATGGATCATATCTATATTATGAAGTGTAGGTAAAAACGACCGTGATGAAGAACCTTGAATTCTAAATGAATCTTGCTCCAACATGTTTGGAAAGGAGTTTAACTCGACTTGAAATCTCTAATACAACTACTTCATTTTGGCTATCATCAGGCCATGAGCTGCATATTTCCCGTAGCGATCTTTGGAACACTGGCCCTGTCCAGTGTAATTCCTATTCCTTTCCTTCATCGGTATGATGCCATTCTGCTCGTATTACTTGCTGTGCAGTACCTGATGTATCGAAGCGGCTTGGAAACCCGGGATGAAATCAAGGTCATCTGTGTATTTCACATTATTGGCCTGGTGCTGGAGATTTATAAAGTATGGATGGGATCTTGGTCTTACCCTGAGCCAGCATACACCAAAATCCTGGGTGTCCCTCTTTATAGTGGATTCATGTATGCAAGTGTAGCCAGTTTTATGTGTCAGGTGTGGCGAAGACTGCGAATGGACATGACCGGATGGCCTGGTTTTGCACCTTCGATGCTGCTCGGAGCAGCCATCTATATTAACTTTTTCACTCATCATTTTATGCCCGATTTTCGCTGGTGGCTGACGGCGCTTGTATTCATTGTCTTCTGGAAAACCTGGATTATTTACCGGGTACGAGCAACGACCTATCGAATGCCCTTATCGCTTGCTTTTATCATTGTTGGTTTCTTCATTTGGACTGCTGAGAATATCGCTACATTCTTCAATGCCTGGAAATACCCTGATCAGCATGATGCCTGGCAACTGGTTAGTTTTAGTAAGATCAGTTCGTGGTTCCTGCTGGTCATCATCAGCGTTATCATCGTTGCGCAGCTCAAATATGTAAAGGCCAATCGAACCGCAGGTGATTCAAAGTCCAGTTAATTATTCATTCTCTAACCGTAAAACAGCAGCAATCTTAGACTCGTACCTAAAGTCTTCGAATGCCGCTGTTTTTTTGCTGTATTAATGCATTTCTCACCTAAATGGTAATTCTGTATACGTCTTAAGCATCAAATACTGTTGTCTGCTTCAGCACCAGTTTCCCTCCAGCTTCAATTTCAAGCTCATAGATGCCATTCTCATCCAGTTCACATAGACAGGCACTTCTGCTGAGCATCTCGCTTCCTTTCACCCATTCAGGAATATGAAGTTTCGTATGGATCCGCCGGTCCGCGACAAGTTCTGCCCGGAAGAAGCCCGTGCTCCGATTCCATGTACAGGACATTCTACCTCCTGGTATGCACCAGTCATGAATGGAACCTCGTACCCACCGTTCTGGCAATGCCGGCAGCAGCTTGATGCGATGTTCTGACACATAGAGCAGCATTTCCTGTACTGCATTAACCCAGCCCATATTGGCATCCAGCTGAATCGGAGCTGCGGGCATGGACATACATATTCCCATATTGCGCCAGTCATTATGCAAGGTATACCCATTACTCAGAACACAGGAGCGCGCAAGAATATCGAGACTTTCCAGCGCCCGCTCACCATTGCCAAGTCGAGCATATATGGATGACATATGTGCAAGGGACCAACCACTCTGAGCACCAAGCCTTCGCTGATCAACTGCTGTCTCGAACGCTTGGAACAGTTCTGGCTGTTCTTCATGGGTGAGCTCCTGTCCTGGAAAAACAGGATACAGGTGTGAAAGATGACGATGATCACGTCGATCTTCAAACGCAGGATGCAGCCATTCTTTCACAGCTCCCTCCGTATCAATTAGATAGTCGGGCATATGCTCCAGCATGGCTTCCCAGCACGGAATCTTAGTCGTATGCACTCCAGTTAGTCGACTGGCTGCAATGACATGCTGTAGCAGTTCTTTAATAATAGCAATGTCCATGGTGGCATTAATGGCTGTAGGCATAGGATGCGCCAGTGGCTGTCCATGCTTAGGCATAAAATTCTCAGGTGTATTCTCTGGCGAAACAGACGGGTATATCTTGTATTTTCCGTCTTCACCCAGCACCAGAAAATCTTCATAGAACTGAAGAGCCTCCTTCATGAAGGGCAAGGCTTCCTCCAGCAGAAACTGCTTATTCCCAGTGAACTGATAATGTGCATAATAATGTCTGGCGATCCATCCTGCTGCTCCCGTCCAATTCATGATTACTGGAACAATCTGGTTAGGCACGCCGATACCCGGTGTTGTTCCAGCGGGAATGTAAATCCCTCGGCAGCCGTATAACTTACGAGCATTGTCCCGAAAGTCATCTATTAATCCGTTGTAATAGCGGAACAACGAACGATTCAGATTGGATAAACCACCTACGTCAGTGTGCCAATACATCATTTGTACATTCTCATTCGCCATATTGTGGCCCCAGATCAAGCGATAATCTCCACCCCACAAGCCGTATAATCCAAATGGCAATCCGCTATGTTCAGAGGTTCCACTGATAAATAGATATCGACCATAGGCCCACATTTTGCGCACGAACCCTTTAGGTGCTTCACCTTCATAGGATTCCAGAAGCAAGTCTTCATTACAGCGCCCGTCATCCGTTTTATCATCCAGATCTAGCTCAGCGGACCGAATCAACGGTTGATGCAGTGAGATATGCCGATCCAGCAACGTATTGTAGTCGCTCTCAAGCGATGCGAGTTCCTGCTTCAACCGTGTCCATTCCTGCGCTCGTCTGCCCGTAGCAAACATTTTAACAAGCACAAGCACTTTTCCAGAGGTATGGAAATGAAGTTGCCTGCTAAGCATGTCTTCGTTAGTTTCGCTTTCCTTTTGTTGATCATGACTCGCACCAGGGATTTCGTTCAATTGGATCAGTCGCAGCACCGCTCCGTAGTCCTGTCCATCGTCATTTTGCCCGCCATAGCACAGGTAGTCTCCACTATGATCCCGATCGATTCTTATCGTTATAGACGACTTCAGTACGTTGAACTCATCCTCTTCTCTTACCCGGTCGCCCTGCGGGAATTGCAGGCCTATCGTCCCCGACAGCAGTGAATGCTCAGCCGAACCTGTTCCCTGCGAACTTGCTACATCTTTCACTCTATGAGTCTGGATCTCGTAGACAATACAATCGTCTGCACGCGAGACGAACAGACTTCTTGTATAGTTGTGACTTCCGTCCTGCCAGCGTACCAGAACTTCCCCTGTGTCCATATCCAGTTCCCGCCGATATTTGCGAAAAGCGTTATTACACGTCATGCCCACCGTCATGGTAGCCAGTGGATATCGGGAGGACAGCCTGGACGCGTAACCTTCTGCTTGCAGTGTACGGGTCAGATGCCAGCTTGCTTCTAAATATCGTTCCTCATCCATTAACTTACGGGTTTCTGATAAGGTATGACTGACATCGGGCAGCTCATCTTTGCGCCCCCAATGCCATAATTCACTGTGCTGCAAGAGCACAGTTTCCGCCTGAATTCCGCCTTGCACTGAAGCACCAAGTTTACCGTTTCCAGAAGGTAGCGCTTCTCGCCACATCCCTTGCCACCAAGAAGAGGGATATTTCATCAACAACTTGTTCCTGTCCGGCCGTATGCCTGTAGTGTCTGTCTGGTCCTTGTGTTGGTTCACGCTTCTTCCGCCCCAAGTCTCTCCATCTCAATACTGGCTAGCAAGAACGGGGCTACGCCCATTTGCACATCGCTAACGACCTGTTCACTGATGTAATATTCATAAGAACCGTCTCGATACTTCTTCCCACCGAGTCCGGCACCGTGACAGATGTGGTGCAAGTGCACCCCTTTTTCATCTTCAGTGACTAACCGCTTCAATATTCCTGCATAGGCATGATCAACGACTTCACGGTCCAGTTCAGCTAGATAATGTAACCGGATGCCTTTTGCGAGTGCATAGGTCAGCATACAGGAAGCAGAGGCTTCCAGATAATTGCCCGCTCTTCCGTTCTGATCCATCACTTGGTACCAGAGTCCACTATCATGATCCTGAACATGAGCAATCGCGTATGCCATTCGTTCAAATATGCCCATAATCTGTCCGCGCTGTGGGTGATCCACGGGAAAGTGCTCCAGTGCATCCACAACGGCCATTGCATACCATCCCATGGCCCGGCCCCAAACATGAACGGATCGACCAGTATCTTGAGCGCACCAGCGTTGTTCCCTGCTCTCATCCCAGGCATGGTGGAGTAAGCCATTACGCGGATTACGGGTCTTTCGCTCGATCAACAAAATCTGTCGTGCCACTTCATCGAAGCTCTCGGGATGATCGAAGGTGCTCGCATATTCCGCCAGAAAGGGTGAAGACATATAAATACCATCCAGCCACATCTGAAACGGATATATTTTTTTATGCCAGAATCCACCTTCACTTGTCCGTGGCTGTCCTTTAAGCTGGTCAACCAGGTGCTGAATCGCCTTAACATATTTGTCATTGCCTGAGTTCTTCCACTGGCTGAACAGATTTTTGCCTTCATTGATCATGTCCAGATTGTAATCATTCAACTGGTAGGTCCGAATGGTACCGTCATTCTCGATGAGGTCATCCATGTGACGCTGGACAAGTTCCGCGTAGCGGGTTTCTTGATTCCATTCGGCGGCGCGTTCCAGTGCCATCAGCGTCATCCCGCCAACGTAGCCCCATTTGCCTGCAATCTTGGGATGATTGCCATTCTGGCATTCGGAAAGCAAGGTATCTGCTATTTTGACAGACATTCTGCGTTCCTGTGTCACTGCCTTTGTCGAAGTTCCAACCATATCGAAATCCTCCTTCTGATGGATTATGCCATCTGTACCGTTCATTCGGGGTTTAACGTTCTGATGATTACATCAAAGGATGAAGACCTTCCCACTTCACAGTCCAGCTACCATCCCGTGGAAATCCCGGATTTGCTTGTTCTCCTGCCCCTGTCCAGCCGGCGGCCATCATGGCGACAGCGGTTAGGAGACCACCGTTCCCGGGAAGATATGCCCACAACCCTGCTCTCTGATAGTTGTGTCCATTAGGCAAATACGTGTTCTTCGTGGCATCCATCATCAGGAAATCCACTGCAAGCTCTGGTTCATTCAATCTGGCTGCGGTCATCGCGCACATCGGAAAATCCCAACCCCAGGCGGTTTCCCAGTCCCAGCATTCCTTGACCTTGAGCAACGTATTTCTCATGATCTCCGGATCTATTAATGAACCTGGCAATAGTCCAAGTGCTCCAACCATCGAGGGATGATCATGGTTTTTAACGGTGTAAGTGTCCGGACAATTCTCGTGTGCGAGATAAACTCCTTTCTCATGTAGAGGTTTAGCCATGTGTGAAGCCACTCTTCGCCAGTCTGGATTGGCTGGATGATTCAAACGCTCTGCCCACAGGATGGCTATCTCCAAACCGAATTTCCAGTACTCCAGTTCATAGGGCGGATTCAAACTATCGCTCATGGCGTGATTCTCCTGCGCAGGGATAAGCGGCGGACCTAGCAGATACACTTGCCTTTTCCCATCCCAATGGGCATAGGAAACCATAAATTCAGCCGCTTCAAATACGATATCCTTATACCTTGTTAACATGGCAGGGTCAGGCCGGGACAGATAACACATCTCAGCTAGTGCCATGGGATGTGGTTGCTGCCAGATCAATCCCGGAGCTACCGGCGACGGAGTCTGACGCCCGTTATAACCCACCATTTTGGGCCATCGCGCGCCGACATAACCTTGAGAGCTTGCCAGTTCTCGGGCTTCTGGCAGGATGGTCAGGTACCAGTCCATACTCTTGCACAACAGATCGGTCCGATTCCAGAGCGGAAAATGCGCTGCATGCCACCAATGCATCTCCAGATGCATTTTGCCGAACCAGCTGTTATACATATATCCGGTCTCTTGCGGTGGCATGGACCCACCACTGTGCACCGCACTCAGGAACTGGGATAGGACCACTCTGCGCTCCAGTTCAGCGGCACGCGGATCCGTACTGCCTTCAAAATCAATTACTCCGCCATCATTCCAGAACTGATTCCAGTGGACCGAGCTTGATCGCAACACTGTATCTGCTGGCAAGGTTTCCGGCTTATGTGCAGCAAAAGATACACTGCACGACCAGATGTCCGAGTCTGGTACGGCCTTGGGAGATAGTGTGAATTCATGATTTCCTGTCTGTTCCAGTTGGCCTGCGTCCCAGATCCATTCCAATGCATACTCATCTTCATCCAGCACACGTTTCAATGATGCGGAAGTCGAAGTGACCGATGTCAGCACAGTAGAATGTCTGTCATGTTGCTTCCAGTCGGGGAATACTGATTTTGACCAGCTCCGGTCTGTCATATCAGGCGATGGAAATACAACAAACAGTTGCAGACGCTGCTTACGGATTAATTCGGATTGTACACGAATGGCTATACAATCGAGCCGTGGGTCACAGGCTGTCTCTACTCGCACTTCTTCCCCCTGCACGGTAAATTCACTGTGCAGAATTCCGGTCCATAGAATCAATTCCTGACGTACCGGGACGACATGGGTGACGTCCGTCTCCTGACCATCTTCTCCTAGCAAACGAAATGAAATGCGTCCAAGCTGAAGTCGATGCGGGTTCTGCCTAAGCCAGTGATAGGCTTCTTCCTTGTCTTCGGGCTTCATGGGGTATGGCACTTTGCGGCCATATGTCTCAAATGCCTGATAGACAATATCCTCATCTCCGAATACATGATGACCGCCCGTATAATGCCAACCCCAGTTGGATTGTGTACCAAGAGGTATTTCATACAGATCTGGATATGTCTGTAGTCCCGTAAAATCAGCACTGAATGCAAATTCTCCATTACCTACAGATAAAGGCGATCTGGGCTCAAGCTGCGTTAATACCGGATGATTCCTGGTGACGACTGATTGTCGATCCATCAATGGGTCTGCCTCCTTATCATTCTATGGGGTTCAACTATGGATCAAGATTCCCGTACTACACCCTTGCGGCTTCGCATTATCTCCCTGTACTTGCCCGGTGTAATGTCTTTGTATTTTCGATACACACGAATAAAGCTGTTCTCATGCTGATAACCCACCATCGTTGCGATCTCGGAAATTCTGTAATCCGTATCCAGCAATAGTTCACAGGCACGTTCCATCCGAAGCTTAGTGAAATATCCGTGGATGGTATCACCCATTTCCTGTTTGAACAACTGGCTTGCCAAACTGCTTCCGATCCCGGCATGCTCGGCAATCTCCTGAATGCTTACCGGGTCTTCCAGGTGCTTGTTCATAAACGTAATCATCTGTTGGCACAGTATGAAATCCTTGCTAAGCATAAGGCTACCGAACCAATCAGCCAAACCTTCGATCTGGCTTCGCAGCACTTCACAGACAGCCTCCAGATGCATGGTCCGCATATCCACCATTTCAAGTCCGCAACCTTCTGTCTCACGCTTCTGGCGAATACGTTCAAGTGTAGCTGCAACAGCTTCAAGAAAGGCCAGCGCCGATGAAGGATGCCACTGCTCGTGGGTCATTCGACCGACTATCTTGTCAAAAGTTCTCAGGGCTTCTTCACCCCTGCCTGCTTCGACGGTCTCCGTCAGTTGAGTCATGAATTCATGTTCTTCCAATGTGTTCTCGGTCGGTTGCAGACCCGAGATCTCGTCAAATGAAATAACTCGTTCATACCCCTGGTAGAATCTGTAATCCAGCGCACTCTCCGCCTCATGCATGGCTCGCTGAAGTCGCATGAATCCGTCGTGCCCCCTGCTTACGCCGCTCGACACCTGAAACTTGAGTAAACGAGGAATCATGCCAATGGTCTCTCTTATTGCTGTCGTTATGCTCTTGCTACCGCCAGAATGAAGCGGTTGCAGCATCACGAGCATCCGGTCTCTGCCCAGATCGGCTGATAACACTCGCCATTGTCCAGACAACAGTTCAGCTATGATATTACCAATGGCAAATTTCAGCAGGGAGTGATCTGACTTCCTAAAGCGCTCACACCAGGCCTTATAATTGTCAATCGACAACATGGCAATAGAGAGTGGCTCATCGCTCCAATCCTTGAAATAACGGCACCATTTCTCGCTAATTTCCCGACTTCCTGTCATATGTCCGTTATAGATATCCGTCAGAAATTTGGATGAAGCTTCCGGAAGGGTCTGCCTGAGATTGATGGCCTGCTGAGCATGATCCGTTAGCAGTTGACCCGTTATTTTCTCCAGATCAATCTGCTCCGGATGGATTCTCTCCTGGTCGTATCCGCTGAGCAGTTGTCTCATGCGTCTTACCGGTCTAAAAGCAGCTGCATTGTAAACTGTGATCGTAACCGCTCCTGCTACAAGAGCCAACAAAGATACGATAAAAACAATATTGCGGATCTTCTGTGCATTAGCCAGGAGACTGTCTTGTGATATCACGGACAGATAACGCCATCCGGTGTACGGTGAAATGGTCTGTGAAGCCAGTAAAAGCTTACCTTCATGTTTAAACTCACCAAGCTTTTCACCATCCAATTGGGTGAGTACATGACTGACCGCTTCCTCTCCGACGGCATAATTGCCGAGATCATATAAAGGCTGGTTGTTGGTGTCGAGGATGAACCGATGGCTGTCAAGGTCGGAGACGGATGAGAGCAGCATGTGCTCGAACATCTTCTCTGTCTTGAAATTAACTGCGATAATCCCTTTCAACTCGCCAGCGATCATTATTTTTCGGTAAAGTGTAATTTGCGGCATGGACGCACCAGAAGATGTGGAAATCTCACGTTGTTTGACCAGCATGGGACGCTCTTCAAGTTCATCGGCAACGCTAACCCAATCCGAATCCGGGAAATTAACCTTGCTGGAGCTGTAGCCTTGTGGGAAGGAAACAATGCTCTCTCGATTCATATCAAAAATGTAAGCGCTCTTAATAAAGGACGTACTACTGATTAAGGTTTCCAGAAATTGTACCAGTTCCGTAATATTGCGGTATGATCCCTGTACTTCATTGGTGAGAAATCGGTATACATTACTGTTCAGTGCAATTTTCACTGCAATCTGATCACTTTCCCGGATCACTTCATCAATATCATTCATGCTGATACGCAGCATCTGGTGTTGCGGCTCACTTAATTCCTGCTGTAACACCGATTTGGAAGAATAATACGTCGTCATCCCCACCGCAATAATAATCATGAAGACAACAACAGTCAGAATCAGCAGCAGCCGGGTCTGGGTATTGGTGACATTGAATTTTAGCCACTTTAAGAAGGAAAGGGTCACAATTATCCCACCTCATATGCAATATACCGATATTATACCGTTCCCATATGCCCAATACGACCCGGTCCAACAGCCTATTTTCTCCCTCTAAAGAGATGATTTCTCCAATTTCTCCGGTGTTCCAACCCTTTCCATAGCGAAAACCGGCGTGTTTATCTGCCATTCTTGCATGGAAATAGTTTCAAGCCCAGCAAGAAGTACAATGCCGATCCCATGGGTATCATTCAGATTCCAACCCAGTTCATGCTTGTAATAGTGATTCGTGAAGGAGTAGCTGGAGCCACGACATACACTGTATACATTGCCTCTTTTATCAATTGTGCGCTCCGAAATCCCCTTCCACCCTTGATACGCCGCTTGTGCATAGGGTTTCGGATCCAAAAGCCAGCCCTTTCGCACCCCTCGGGCATACGCATAGATGAACATGGAGGTACAGGATGTTTCCTCATACGACTCCGGGTCCGTTAATACCTGATGCCACAGTCCGTTTCTGCCCTGCAATGCCAAGTACCCTTCACACAATTCCCTGTAGAACTGAATGAGAACTGTATAGGATGGATGCTCTTGAGGAAGGGCCGTCAGCAGCTCCGATATAGAGAACAACACCCAGCCGTTGCCCCGACCCCACGGGGTCCGTGTTGGCTCACCTCGCTCCACATCGAATACATGGGACATGATTTGACGCTCTGGAATATACAGATACTTTTTATACAAAAGAACCTGTCTTGCCGCTTCATCCAGCAGCTTATCGTCACCCGACCATTCGGCGTATCTACACAGGAACGGGATGCTCATATACAGATCATCACACCACATCGTGTTATCCATTGATCTGGAGACACCAATCTTGCGGTATAAAGTGCCATCTTCCAGACGGGACTGTTGATGCAAAATATAGTCAGCGATATGAGCTGCCGTCTCTGAAACGCCGTCCAACTTGCGTTCCCGATCGGCAAGCAGCATGGTGGCGCCGAAAGATCCACAGTCGTCCAGGCTGTCGATATGGGAGAGCTGATTATTCAGCCCAGCTGCACCATAACGCTCTCTGTCCCATAAGGAGTAGCTGAAACGTGAAGAGGCAAATTCAATGTGATTCAGCACGTAATCTCGAATATCCGATCGCTGACCTGCTTTGCCGAGCTGAAGCAATCCGTATAATGTGACGCCTAGGGGATAGTTCCATCGGCCGAACCATTCATTTTCCAGAAATGGACGTACCTCTCCGTCTGGCAACTCTGTTCGCCAGTATACATCTTCACCTGTTCCGCTACGAGCAGTCCGCTTCATCTTCTGGCAGGAAGCCAGATCAATCTCCTGTTCCGCTTGAAAAGAACCCAGGTACAGCCACTTGCCTCTGTGCCCTTTCACATCCAGTGCGGGTGTCAACATCTCATCTGTAGTTGCATCCATACGGAATCCCCAATCCCGGTCTCCACATACACAGTTCGCTGTCAGATCTTGCGCGGCAGCAGACAATGGCAGTTCCAAGCAAAAGCGTCCGGCCTGCTCTTGGTGGAATACCACCTTACCCTCCACCGAGAATTCAATCGGGCTGTAAGCCTCACCAGAGATTAGCACAGTCTCCTTGCCACATTTCGTACCACTTATCTTCGTCCATGCATACGCAGACATGCCACGGGTCAGTCCATACATCCGTGCCAACTGTCCATAAGGCGATGCCTTCTCGGGGGCTTCCTCCCGTGGCAACCAGTTAACGCCAGTGGCCTTCTCTCGCATGGGGCCAGAAGGAATTTCCGACAACGGAAAATCTAACGGCTCGCTGTAGAGCCAGCCTTCTTCCCCATCTCGTTCGAGCGAAGGCACAATGAAGTGGAGTGGTTTGTTCTTCCGGGAGCCAGTGCCAAACTGGCCACCTACCCCCTTTTCCCCTAATTTGAATTCAAGAACGAAATGATTCCAGCCTCTGACCATTCCACATTTCAGTTTCAGAACAGGTATAGCTGGATATTCCTCTTCAGGTGCAGAACCGTAGATCAGCACACCATTATGATATAGCCTAACAGGTCCGAAGCAGGTGATATGAAAAATAAATTCCTGATCACTGTCACTCCACAGTTTGGCCCATGCATAGACCTGTTGTCCTCTCTGCATGTCGGGGAATAGATCCTCCAATGGAAAATCATAGCGGTGATCATTGGACTTGCGCACAAGTCCTGGCCTACTCACTCTGTAGACCGGGGGATGCGGAGGATTGGCTCCAATATATCTTCCCGCAATGCTCATCAGGGCGTGCATAACGTCTTCACCACTGTGATAAGCCATGCTCTCCTCCGGTTCAAAATACACAGCTCTGCTCATGTCACTTCTCCCTCCCTTTGTGCGTGGGCACTCTGCTGTTCCAACCACCAAGCACTTCGTCTATGGAAATAGGCCGATGCTCTTCCACAGATCGCCACACTGCTTCTCCAGCGGCAACGGAATAAGCGCCGTCTTCAGCGCCAGACAGAATTCGGTAAGGGCGTCTCTTATCTTCGCCGAGGAAAATATCCTCCAGCAGCAGTGGATCTCCTCCTCCATGTCCGCCTTCACGATGAACAACATGGATCGTTTCTTTTGAACCAAAGAGCGGAAAGTAATCGATCGTCTGGACGGGTGTGGGAAAAGGCGTCCGGGCCGGCATGTGATACTCCAATGTTTCTAGCCTGCCCTTCGTGCCATTTACCGCCAAACGGTACCCTTCGTATGGAAGTGAGAAATTGACCGAATAACTCATCAGCGCGCCGCCGCTATATTTCACGGTTGCGGCATACGTGTCTTCAATCTCAATGGTGGAATCGAAGATACACTGGTCGGGACGGTATGAAGTGTAGGGAAACTCCTGCTGGCTTGCTGTACCGAGTTGGTTCAGATGGTCATCCGGTACCCGAATCTGACGACTCCGGGACGTCCAGCGGGAATAATAGGCGCAATCTTCTGAGACATGGCATGTACGGCAATGTCTTCCGTCCTCCTGTGCCGGATTCCATTCGCCTTCAGCCCCGTAATAGTTCAGTGCTCCATAGGCAAAAACTTCAACTGGCTTTTGATTGATCCACCACTGGACCAGATCAAAATGGTGAGTACTTTTATGGACCGACAGACCGCCCGAGAATGCCCGTTCACGGTTCCACCGTTTAAAATAACTGGAGCCGTGATGGGTATCGATATACCAGTTAAGATCGATGGAAGTGACGCGACCGAGTTTCCCCTCCTGAATCAATTCCTTGATGCGCATGTGGATCGGCATGTACCGATAATTGAACGTTACGATGACGCTGCCCTTACTCCTTGCTTCTGCTTCAAGAATGCGTCTGGCATCAGCGCCTGTAGTCGTCATCGGCTTTTCGGTGATAACATCGAGATCCCGCTCCAACGCGGCAACAATATAGTGGGCATGAGTATCGTCCCTGCCAGCCACGATGATACAGTCAGGCCGAGTCTCATCGACCATGACCCCGAAATCCGAAGCGCCATATACCGATACTTCTGTGTGCTCAGGAAAACGGGTACGATAGACTTCAAACCGTGCAGGATCTCTATCCAGCAGGGCGACAACCTCTGAATTATGAGAGAACAGCTCATGAATTGGTTTTGCAAATTGTCCCAATGCTCTGCCGCTGACCCCACATAGGGCATATCTCTTTTTCATTTTCTCACCTTCTCATACCATTCCTGTACACGCTGGGTGACCACTTCGCCCCCGGAAGCATTCCATTTCTTCACATATTCATCATAAGCCTCGATTGGCAGCTCGCCGATGACAATCTTGGTCAATACCTCTTGAAACAACTTGTGAGACTGGATATCAGGAAAACCTTCATACACAGAGGCTGGCAGACCGTCACCCGCAATTTGCCGTGCATCGGCAGTACTGACTTCGAACATGTCTTTGACCATTTGCTGCTGATCTTCCGGATATGTCTCTTCAATTCGCTTATTCATGTCTTCTGCTGTAGTGAGATTCTTCATACCCAAGGCAAGCGGTTTGTTGTCAGCAGGTGGGAGAATGACTTTGCGTCCATCCTTGACTTCATGCTGCTCACCTTCAAGACCAAAGCGACCGAACTCATCATTTTCAGGATTATAGAAGAAGTCCAGCAGCTTCAGCGCATTTGGCGCATTATCCTGTTTGGTGGCTGGGATCATCCATTCCGGTTCACCCATGCTCTTCTGGGTGACAAAAGCTTCAAACCCTGCGGCTTTGGGTAACGGCATCGCTGCAATGAAGGCATCTGGTGCCTGGGTCAGCATCGCATTGTACCGATCTCGCACATTTGCAGGCAAATGGTACCAGCTGCCTACGAGGTTATTATTGATTTTGGCCTGCCACACTTCCCCTTTGTTCAGGAAGGTTTCATTGTCCAGCAGTTTTTCCACATATAACATGCGAATGAACTTGATTGCTTCCCGCATATTGTCGGTAGTTCCTGCGTACTGGATCTTTCCATCGTATTCATCCCATTCGGGATAACCTTCCCACATCGCTACCCCGTACATCGCAAACAAATGGTCCATCCATCTGCCGAATTCCCTGCCGCTTGTTGGCAGTTCATCCGGTTTGCCGTTGCCATTCGGGTCCTTGTCACGGAAAGCTGTGAGCAGCTCGACATAATCATCAGTGGTCTTTGGCATCTCCATGCCCACCTTATCCACCCAATCCTGACGAATTAACGGTGCACGTTCAGGCACAAGGAATACCTTGGGTACATAATAGATTTTGCCATCAGGGGAAGCAGAGCGAACGATATCCCAAGCTTCCTGAGGAATACTCTCCCACACATGGGGTGCATATTCAGGCAGGAGTTCATCCAGTGGTAACGCGCCTCCCTGCTGAATCAGTGTCTGCTCAATGCCTCCAATCGGACGCAGGATATCTGGCAGTTCATCGGAGGCAATCATCAGGTTCAAGTATTCGGATGGCTCCGAACCGGGAGGCGTTGTAATGAGCTCATACTGGACCCCCGTCTGTTCAGCAATGTATTTCACATGCGGATTATCCGCAGTTGGCAAGCTGCCAACGCCCATATGGCTTTTGAATACTTTGACTTTTACAGCTCCACCACTGCCTTCGCCGTTACCAACGTCATTTCCGGAACTTGTAGTAGCAGAGCCACAACCAGCGACCAACAGCATGGCTAGACTGAGCATTAGCGGCATCATCTTGCGACTCAGTTGTTTTCTCATGGAATCATCCCCCTGAACATGGTTTATTCTTTCAGTGATCCGAGCAATGAACCTTTCACAAAATACTTCTGTAGATAAGGATACACCAAAATAATGGGAACGCTTGCAAAAAGTATCGTCGCTGCCTTTAACGTGGTTGTATTGAAGTTGTAATCCCCAAGAAACATATTTACCTGGGCCAGTTCCTCCGGGCTGGTTAAATACGCTCGCAGCTTCATCTGCAAAGGCCAGAGCCCTGGATCACGTAGAAACAGTACCGCCCGCTGGAACGTGTTCCAGTATCCCACCGCATAGAACAGACTGACCGTAGCCAGAACCGGCTTGGATAGCGGCAAATAAATCTGAAACAGAATTCGGAAGTCATGGCAACCGTCGATTCGGGCCGTGTCATCAAGTTCTTTGGGCAAGCTCATGAAAAATGTACGCAGAATGACCATATTAAATGTGCCAATTACACCAGGAATAATCAGGGACCAGATGGAATTCATCATGCCCAGCTCCCTCACCGTCAGAAAGAACGGAATCATCGGTGCATTGAAAATCATCGTAATTACGATGCCCAGCATCACTTGTTTGCGGATCATGAATTCTCTGCGCGATAACGGAAAAGCGGTCAACACTGAAAATAACATACTAAGCGCAGTACCTACTACCGTAATGAATACGGTTACACCAAACGATTGCCATAAGCCCGAGCTTTGTAGAATGTGTTTCCATGACGCAAAAGTAAAGCCAACGGGCCACAGAAATACTTCTTTGGAGTCTGCCGCAACCGGCGAACTCAGGGAAACCGCAAGCAGATGTAGCAATGGAAGGAGCATCGTAAAGGCCGCAAGTGTCAGGAAAATGTAGTTGGCGGTTTGGAACAGCTTTTCTCCAATCGTCTGCTTGATCATTACCACAACCCCTCTCCTGATTTTCTCGCAAGCCGATTGAAGACCCAGAGCAGAATGAAGCCAATCACCGACTGAAATAGACCAATCGCTGTTGTTACGCTATATTGCCCTTGCAGGACACCAGAGCGGTATACATACGTTTCAATGATATCCCCTACCGAGTAGGTCATCGGTGTCAGCAGGTTGTAGATCTGATCAAAGCCAAGTTCCAGGAAATTGCCGATATTCAGCAGGAACAGGGTTAAGATCGTCGGGAACAACGCAGGCAATGTAATGTAGATCGTTTGCTTCCAGCGATTTGCTCCATCCATCACAGCCGCTTCATATTGCGTGGGGTCAATGCCACTTACCGCAGCGAGGTATATAATCGTTCCCCAACCTACCTCTTTCCAGATGGAGGACAGGACAACAATAGGTCGGAAATATTGCTCCTGCTGCATATACAGGATCGGCTCGAACCCGAACCATCCACGGACAGCATTTACAAAACCACCCGAGGCTAGCACCTCAAACACGATCCCCCCGACAACAACCCAGGAGAGAAAATGAGGCAGATAAAACAGACTCTGCAAAAAGCGTTTGGCAAGCATTTTTCTCACTTCGTTGAACAATAGCGCTAGCAGAATGGGAGCAGGAAATCCGATCACCAGTTTGTATAAGGCAATCAGAGCTGTATTCCGAAGCACATGATAGAAATCCTGATACGTAAAAATAAACTTGAAGTTATCCAGGCCAACCCATGGGCTGCTCCATATGCCTTTCATAATCTGAAAGTTCTGAAATGCAATCACGCTTCCGCCAAGTGGAATGTACTTGAAAATAATATAGAACAAAATGCCGGGCAGGATCATGACATACAACATCCAGTGTTTTCGAATGTTACGCAGATAACTTGGTTTGACGGGTTTGTTGACTGTAACCCTGGGTTGCAACGTTGATGTTTCCGACAGCTCAGCCATACGATCGCGGGCCCCCTTTGACAGAATGATGGTGAATGACGAGCAGGCTCCTCTGTTCACATGTTAAGGGAGAGCGGGGTCAGCAACAATCGTTCAATCAGCCATAGCATGAGCCAATCGCTTGCGTGACGCGGGTTTGCAGGATCGGTTCATTCACTGGCGGAATAGTTGGTACTACTTTGGCAACAAAAAAAGCCGCCATAGGCGACCTCTGAAGCGATTATGGTGTTGTTTACTTTTCACATTATGTCCTTAATAGTCCATATCTCATTTCCCCAGAGTGAACGATCCGCTATCATTGGCATCTTTAATTTGTTCATGGGTAATGAGTTTCCCTTCTTCGTTAAATCCCTCAATTACATATGGAATAGCCGCTGACGGAGGAAGGAAAACATACCAAATTAGATGTCCCGGACTCACCTCAATCAGTTTCGCTTCGGTCGCGATTACTGTTCCATTTTCCTGTGTCTCTACGGATATACGTTTAATGGAAGAGTCCTCAATATTACCAAATAACATGGGAAAAGGAGTGGAGACTTGCTCCAGTTTCGGTATGCTCATATAATGCAGTGCAAACTTGGATTCAACTGATTCATTAATGGAATATCCTCCACCCCATACCCATTTCCATCCGAATATGTTCTTGCGGGTATACTCCATCTGCAGATTACTGTTGTTTTCCCGACCCTTTTTGTGCGTAAACAAAATCATGCCCCCGTCCACAGCCTCCTGATGAATGAATTGGGGGGTATAAAACTCACCTCTAAATTCCTGAACTGCCCTCTCAGGACTGTTCGCTATAGGAATATGTATAGGTTCACTTAATCCCCAAACCTTGGATATCCGTTGATCGGCTAGGCCGCAAGCACGTTCATTCATATACATATATGCCAAGATTGACAGGGGCGATAGTAAAATTACCATTGCAGTGATTAGCAGTATTCTCCTGTTACGCTTGAACATCTCCATGTACACTCCTTATGATAACGATGAAATATTAAATACAATCACTCTGATATTACCATAATTAGCATGTGGATACTTGTTTCAGTACCACTCCCACATGCAAAAAAGGCCGCCAAAGGCGACCTCCTAATGATTCCAATGAAGTTACTCTCCCAGAAAGATTACTTCGGTTTCCAATTCAACTTGGAACGTATCATATACTTTCTTCTGAATAAATTGGATCAGATCCATATAATCCTGGGCAGTAGCGTGATCCACATTTACGATAAAACCTGCATGCTTCATGGAGATTTCAGCACCTCCAATGCGAGTGCCCTGCAAGTTGCAATCCTGAATCAGTTTCCCTGCAAAATGTCCCTCGGGTCGTTTAAATACACTTCCACAAGAGGGGAATTCAAGCGGCTGCTTGGATTCTCTCAGGAACGTTAATTCCTTCATTTTGCTCGCAATATCTTCCTTGTTTCCTTTTTTGAGCCCGAATTCGGCCTCCAGTATGATATAGTGATCCATTTTGAAGAGACTATTTCGATAACCAAACTTCATCTCCTCTCGCGGGATCTCCAACACTGTACCGTCTTTGGTGATCACAGTCGCACGTTCAACAACATCGGCGATCTGACCGCCATAAGCACCGGCATTCATGTAAAGTGCGCCCCCCGTGCTGCCGGGAATACCGCAAGCAAACTCCAAACCGGTCAAGCTATGCTCCAAAGCAAGCCTGGAGACATCAATGATATCAACGCCGCTCTGCGCAATCATGCTGTCCTCACTCACTTTAATTTGATCGAAGTGGCTAAGAGAAATCGTTACTCCCCGGATGCCCCCGTCTTTAATAATGACGTTTGAGCCTTTCCCAATAACCGTCAGAGGTAACTGATGTAAGTTGGCAATTTCCACGATTTTAGTGATTTCGTCTATCGTTGTTGGATGGATGAGAATATCTGCGTTGCCACCTATTTTAATAAACGTATGATTTTTTAACGGTTCATTGAATTTCACTTTTTCCAAAGGTATCTGATGCTCAAAAATATTCATGATTTTCTCTCCCTGAATTCATAAAGAAATGATTGCACCATCGCGAAAATGAGATGCTCCTTCTTTATTATATGCTAAATAGGAGATTTTGTTTGAAATTATGTTGTTTTCATTATAATTAATCGTATTCTCTTTAGATTTTGAACTTTTCCGTGAGCTCCTGCATGGAAGCAAGCCGTTGCTTTGTTGCCGCAACTACATGATTATGAGAGTTCTATGTCTGTTTGAGTCAGCTTGGCCGATAGCTCCCATAAACGAATAGTTTGCTCAGGGTCGATAGCATACTTCTTGACCCCGTAGAAACCTCCATCCTCTGGAGCCATTTCACTGATGTCACAATCCTCGCAGTAGACACCGCCTTTTCCCTCAAGCTGAGGTGAAGTTGCTGCCCAGACTTGCGTTGCTGCCCCCTGCTCAGGTGTTTTGAACGCAGGGTTGGCCACTTGTCCAGATTCATCAATCCAGCCCAGAGCAATCATTTCCTCTTTTGGCATATGACGCTGTAGTGGTGTCATAATTCCGCCTGGATGAACGGAGAAAGCCCGTACTCCGTGCTCCGCACCTCGACGATCAAGCTCAACGCTGAATAAAATCGTTGCTGTTTTGGACTGTCCATAGGCAGGGAATTTCTCATAGCCATGTTCATATTGGATGTCATCCCAACGAATCGGTGAGAAATGATGTCCCGCTGATGCCAAGGAAACAACACGTGCTCCCCCCTGACTTGCAAGTGCTGGCCATAACAGATTAGTCAGGGCAAAATGGCCCAGATGATTGGTTGCAAATTGAGCTTCCCAGCCAGGACCAACCCGCGTCTCCGGGCAAGCCATGATGCCCGCATTAAGAATCAGCATGTCAATGTTCCGATCACTCGCCAGAAACCGCTCGGCAAAAGCACGA
The DNA here is from genome assembly GCF_037965655.1 of Paenibacillus sp. FSL L8-0435. Classification (NCBI taxonomy): domain Bacteria; kingdom Bacillati; phylum Bacillota; class Bacilli; order Caryophanales; family Paenibacillaceae; genus Paenibacillus; species Paenibacillus sp. FSL L8-0435. The sequence goes on along the minus strand of NZ_CP150185.1, from coordinate 3,233,782 downwards.
ACGCTGGATAAATCAGCGAGGTCCAATGCATCTATTTCAACACCTTCCAGACCAGAAAGTGCTTCCTTCGCAACCGCTGGACGACGCGCAGTCACCACTACACGGGCTCCCGCGTTAACAAGCGCACGTGTCGTCTCCAACCCGAGGCCGGAATATCCACCCGTTACAATAGCAAGCTGTCCTGACAAGTCCAGATCTCTCAATACATCCTCCGCTGTACTGTTATAGTTGAAGCCAGAGCCCATTTTATGTTGTAAAGTTCTAGTATTATTTTCCTGTGTCATTCTGTTCATCTCCTTTGGGATCGTTGCTGATGTTAGTCTACACCTTAGAGTGTGCTCTAAGTCAAATGGAAGTGAATATTTCATCTCGCAACTTCTCCATGCAATCTGCAAAAGTAAAAAAGCCGCCAGTTGGCGACTTTCGTTGAAAATATTATGGTCATCTAGTTACGAATCACCCTGAACGGTGGATAACGAAACAAGGACCGGGCTGGCGAAATCAGAGGCCTCTTCTCCTTTTGGATTATGAAGACGGAATAAAAACGCGTTCCCTTCTTCTGATTTCCAGACCATATAATCACTAATTCCTTCTTCACCTGAGGCCTGAAGATAGAGCTCGGCATAACCAAGCGGGTGTTCTACCAGTTCTCCACTATAATCGGATACCTTACCGGTTTTTTCTAATTCTTCTTTACCCGCTGTCTCCAATTCTGCCAGATTATAATCCGAAGGCAGTGGTTCAATATCCACATAATAGTCACCGTTACTAGTCAGTGACAGACGGCCTTGAGCAGCATCAAATGTGAATTTCTCGAATACGTACAAGGAAAATTCTCCTCCTTGTTGTAAGGTCGCCTCTAGTGATTGATTGCCATCTGCGGTCAACATTTCAAAACTTTCGGTCTGTGGACGCTTCGTTTCATTCGCTTCTTCTGTTCCACCTACTGGCATTGATGGTTCCGGGATAGCCGAAGGTTCATTACTACCAGAGCAAGCTGCAAGTGTTAGAACTATAACGATTAACGAGATGCTCATCATAATAGAACGTGGTTGAATCATCAGGTTCATTCCTCCCTGTCTATATTCTGCGCTTACATGTTATTACCCATGGCAAAGACTCGGAACCCATAGGTCCAACCTATGAGTTTATCCATAATCAGTATTTCCCTTGATCCCTTCCAGTTTGTAAAATATGGAGAAAACATCAAGGAGTGATGAGCACATGGAATTCTCAGTAAAGCAGCTGTTTGATAAGGTAGCCCAAGATTATGATGTGCAGCGAAAGCAGCTTATCCCTTGTTTTGATGATTTTTATGGAATGGCTCTGAATCTAATGGAAAGCCCGCTCGATTCTCCACGTATTCTTGATCTGGGTGCAGGAACGGGACTGCTCTCCGGATTGGTCCTGCAAAAGTATCCCAACGCGCGATTAACCCTGATCGATATTAGTGATCAAATGCTCGAAGGGGCACGTCGAAGGTTTGCTGATGCTACACAAGTGCAGTATGTGGTCGGGGATTACTCCAAGTACGATTTCACCAGTTCCTACGATATGATTATCTCCTCCCTGTCTATTCACCATCTGACCCACGCTGACAAAAAAAAGGCGTTTGACTCTGTACATAAGCTGTTAGAACCAGGCGGATGCTTCATCAACGCAGATCAGGTTCAGGGAAGAACCCCCGATACGGACACCTATTACCGCCAGCGCTGGTTAGAAGCGATTCAACAAAGTGGTTTGTCTGAGGAAGCCATCTTGGCTTCGATCGAAAGACGCAAGGTGGATATCAATGCCACGCTGGAGGATCAATTGATGTGGTTGGAGGAGGCGGGGTTTCGCGTGGCAGATTGCATGTACATATACTTGGACTTTGCAGTGTTTTATGCGCAAAAATAAAAAAGACCGGATTATGAGCAAGCCATGACGTAATCCGGTCTTCTCCCATATTTTTCATTCTGAATCACTTATTTCAGCGACGCTGGCAGCTTAACGCCGAGAAGTTTGCCTTCGGCTTGGATGATGATCATTCCGTTTGTCTTCAATGTCGTGTTATGCAGATCTCCCCCGGTAGCGACTCGAAAAGCTGACTGACCCGTCATCATGTTGAGGGCAAGCAGGGTGCCGTTACGTTGCGCTCGATACATTCCTTTACCGTAAACATCGATCTGAGAAACAGGAGCATCACCATGCCACTGAACCTCCTGACCATTAGCCAGCTTAATGCCTGTGAGTTCTCCCGTGTTGTCGTTTTTGAAGATCAACCTTTCCAGTGTAATGCCAAGCCACAACATATTTTCTCCGTAAGGGCGCTGAAACGTTCGAAGTGGCGCGGGACCCGGCTTGGTTGAAGTTAACGAATACTCCGCTATCTTATCCCCTTGTAAAATGTATAGTTTGTCTTTATTGGAAAATATCCCTCCATACCCATTCACATACGGTGGATCCCCCGGCATGGTCCACTTATACTCCTGACTTCCTTTCAACACACCGGTCTTCAAGTTGTACGCATTAACTTTCCATTTGCGTTCTGGTGAAGACTCGTCATTTTCCAACATCGAAGAATAGTAGTCCGCTGAGTATACAAGACCGTCTTTGATCTGAATAGCTTCCCCCTGACCAAAATGACCCCATAACTTCTTACCCGTTTTCTTGTCATATGCATTAAGCTGTAAGGATGTAAGTGCCCCTTGGACAAAAAAGGTTCTCAGCACCACACCATTAGATTCTCTCAGATACTCAGTACCTTGACCTTCGCCTAATGGTTCATCTGCTTCCCAGCGCAGTTTGCCTGACTGGATATCCAGTGCAAACGTTGTACTCCCCTTAATCACGTAGAGGGTATCTACCGTTGGAATCAGAGCTTCCGTACGGTTATACGTATCAATCCAGGTGGATGTGCCTGACTGCCATTTTGCTTTGCCTGTCTTCGCATTCAAGGCATATGGCTTGTGATCAATGGTCAGTCCGTAGAGAATCCCGCTTTGATAGGTAATATAAGGAGTCAGTTCTTTGCCGTAAGTCCACAACCGTTTACCTGTTGTCGCATCAAATGCAATCAGCTTTGATCCAGCAAACGTGAATACTTTTCCTTCTTCTGCGATGGCATTAACTCCAACATACGTCTCGTTCATATTCAGATAGTTATCTACTTTCGCTGTCCAAGAAGGTTTCAGTTCAGGTACAGTGATTCGTTGATACGAATACCAGTTACGGATGGATACATCCGATGCTTCAGCATGTGCCTGCGATGGCAACACGCCGATAACGCCGTGAACCATCAGCATTCCGGCAGTAAGGCCTGCAATGATGGGTCTTCCTGCTCTTTTTTTCCATTGCATAGTCATTTGACGTTTATGTCTATTGATCATAGATAGTGATTCCTCCAGTTGAAAAATTAGCCTGATATATAACTACATAAACATAACGCGTGGTGGGGCCAAATAGTTACCAGATTGTTAAATTATTCTAAAACTGAAATCAAAAAAAGCCGCCATACGGCGACTTTCTGAATACGACATTATTTATGTGACAAGTTACAAATGTGATTTTGTAACGCAGTCCCTACTTTACTTTAATTCAATCTGGAATACATCACCGGCATCCCCACCAAAAACGATAAAACCACTTTTCGGGAGCTTCGTCGATTCCTGATTGGTTGCTACAGAGAAGTCAATCATTTCCCCTTTATCATTATACACTGCATAACCTCCGGTCTTGGGAGAATCCACCGTGATGGATTTGTTACCCGATCGGGCGTCGATCGCATACCACCGGGCTTGACCGTTTGCCGGAATAGTCGTAATTCCTTTTTTTCCACCAAAGATTGGAGTAATCGCATCCTCGGCAATGTATTCCTGCCCATCCTGGAGCAAAATCTCGGCGCCATTCTTTGTGTAAAATTGCAGATCAAACGCGTCTCTTCCGTTCATTACAGGAATCTCGGCGATATTCTCTGCGTTGTTCGCATCCATAATTTGCGTGCCATTAGCATAGCCATTTTTGGCATCAACGGAAAGGTTCTTGATCAGCATCGATGGAAGCAGATAAAAGATCGATGTTATTTTTTCATCCAACGCGTAATATTTCGAGCCGTCACGGGCTGTCCATTTCTCTTTTGTTGTTGCGTCCAGTGCATTATGATCCAGTTTTTGATAATCATACGTGTTCATTACCGTTTGGCCTATGCCGGGTAACGTAATCATGCCCTGAACTTTAACATACACCTTGTCATTACGTTCCTTCACAAAGCTAGCTTTTACACTGCCATCCGCACTTGTAAAATGTTCGTCGCCTGTGTACACATAGGTCTGCTCAGGAATAATTCCTCCCAGCAAGGCAGGCAGTTGCATCTCACCATCATTGATCTTTATGTCCAGCGTTGCACCTACCGTACCATACAGACCTGAGTAAGCATTCAACTTCGTCGGCATCTTCACTTTGACAGGTGGTGAGAATTTCTGATCAGGCTGAACATCGTCGATGATGCCCTGATCCTCCAGAACGTCCAGCAGCACTTTGCTGGCAAACATCTGATTGTAGACGGAAGATCCGCCAGAGGATAGAACCGCCATTGAAATATCATGTTCCGGTATGGTGATTAACACGGCATGATATAGCATGGTGTCTCCGCCCTTGGCAAGCGCGGTAATCCCATAATCGCTGAACGGTGCAAGGTCAACCGCGTCCCAGCCCAAGCCATAATTGATCGTATTTTGTTCATCTGATACCCATATGCCATTACGATATTCATGAGATTGCATGGCCTTCACAGCAGATTCGGACAGAATATCCGGTCTGTTCCCCATTAAAACCTCTCCGAATTGACTCAATTCTTCTGCGGTAGAGTACACTCCGCCGGTGCCGATAATGTTAGCATTTTCGGTAGGCATCTTCATCTCAAGTGTAGGCCAATAGGTTTCGGATAACTGTGCTCTGTCAAAGGAATCTAGTGGTGTCTTCGTTGATTCCAACTTCAACGGCTCGCTGATATACTTGGCGATATATTCGCTGTAGCTCAAACCACTCACCCGTTCAACCAGGATTTCAAGCAATTGAAAACCGTCATTGGCGTAGACGGAGTATGCGCCAGGTTTGGATTTCAGTTTTTCGGACTGAAGCTTGAGCAATAACTCATCATGATTGCGGGTGTCGTTATCGTCAAACAACATGCTGTTTCCATAATGTGTACCGTAAAGACCGGATGAATGATTCATCAACATGCGTGGTGTGATTTGAGTATATCGCGCATCTGCCATTTTAAATTCTTTGATATACGAAGTAAGCGGCTCATCAAGATCTACTTTACCGGAATCGACCAGCTTCATAGCGGCTGCTGTAACAACCATTTTGCTAACCGAGCCTATGCCATACATGCTATCCGTGTCTATTGGCTTCTGTGATGCCTTATCGTGCAATCCGACACTATCTGATAAAATATATTCCCCTTCATCCATGATCGCATATTGCACACTGGTGACACCGTAGGTTTGCACCATCTCCTTGGCGATCTGCTCCGCCCGTGCCTCAATCGTTGCACTGTTATTCACCTCTGCGCTGACAGATGTCAGCGGCGTAATTACAAGCACCGCTGTACATAAAAGACTAATTAATTTCTTCATCCTATGTCCTCCCTCAAATGTTCTTATGAATGAATTCATCATATCCGGGAAGAGACTGTTCGAACGCAAACGGACCCTGAATGGAAAAAAACAACCCCTGAATGGTAGATTCAGGGGTTGTCGGTGTGGAACGGAAGTACGACCATGTTGTTAAATTTCCGATGCTGATGCTCAATACTCATATGTCCACCATATTTCTCGCACATTCTCGATATATTGGTTAGACCGATCCCATGGTACTCCGGATTGGGCTTGTCACTTTTCAAGTCAACTATCGGTTGCTCCACATGATTCATAATCTGGATGACAAGTGCAGATGATGTGGAGTGAATGGCAATCAGGATATATCGATCCTCGGCTTGTCTGACCTTCTTGGAAGCCTCGATCGCATTATCGAGCATGTTACCGAGCACCACGCACAGATCATATCGATCAATCTGCACATGTTGCGAGTGAAGCTGGATTTTGGTGTCGATTTTGATCCCGTTTGCCTGCCCCATAGCCAAGGTATTTGTAACGAGTGCATCAATGACTAGATTGCCGGAGTTCACCCGCTGGTAAGCACCTTCAATCGTATTCAGTGTAGACTTGATATGGTCACCTGCCGCCGCCAGTTCGTTACGTTGGATACATTCATCAATATACAGAAACTGCTGGTTAATATCATGGATGATGCTTTTAATGTTTTTGAAACTGTGAACGGTCTTCTCATAGTTGGCATCCTGATGATCCATCTGACGCTGTAACTGGGCATTTGCATGCACAAGCTGTACCTTTTCCACCATATTATCGAACACATAGACTATGAACACATTGAGAAAAAGAGAGCCCAGTACAGAAAAGACGTAAAATATGTTCTTTTCACTGTATATGGAGGCCACATTGATCTGATAGATCGTAATGATCGGTACGATGAGAAACAGCAAATAATACCGATAGTGAACGGCAAAACTTCTACGTTTGGCGACGAGACGGACAACTTGAATGACAACGAACATGATGCTGCAACCAAGCAGCATAACCTTGGAGAGAACCCAGTGGTCTTCTCCGTTAAACTGATCCATTGAACTGTAATCCGCGGATTCCAGAACACCGAGAATATATACAGCGATGGCATTTGCCATAGTAATTAGAACCCCATACAGGATGGTAAAAACAAGCTTGATTTTAAACTCTACTTCATAGGATTGTGCCAGACTGAAGATTAATAGCAGAGCAACCGCAGTGGAACCAATATCAGAGAAGGAAGAAACCCAATAAAAATAACCCAACATGACAAATACCAAGAAATAGATCGCTCTACGCGGTTTACGGTTGGACTTGCCCAACACAGAATCAAAATAAAAATTCGCCTGAAATGCCATAAGTAAAGTCACGAAGAAGATAGAAAATATCATATACGTATCCATGTCATTGAATCCTCATAATCATGTATTTGGTATAGGCATCCTTGACTTCCTTGACCTTGGAGCGACCTATGGGCAGTTCCGTTCCATTCAACATGACGACTTGGGTGCCGGAAAACTTCTGAACATGCATCAGGTTAATGATAATTGAGCGATGAATCTGCAAGAAACCATGGTCTTTCAAACCGGTAGCGTAGCTGGATAAAATGCCTTTGGTCTCATATACATTTTCCTGAGTCACAAAATTCAACTTGTTCTTGATCGTTAAACTTTTGACGACCTCAATCCAGAGAATATCATCATATTTCAAAAGCAGTTCATCATAATCTGATTTGATTAATATATACTTTTTGTCCAATGCCTGAAAATATTGACACAGCTTAATCATCTTTTCCTCGAAAACTTGCGGCTGGATTGGCTTGATCAGATATTGAAAGGTGATGACATCAAAGCTCTCCACCATATATTCCGGGTAACTGGTCAGAAACATAATCTGTACATCCAGAAACTTCATGTTCCTGATCTCTTTAGCGGTCTGAATCCCGTTCATTCCGCCCATCTCCACATCCAAGATGAGAATATTGAATGTATCCCCAACCTCTCTGTAGTGTGAGAGCAGTTGTTCACCAGATGTGAATAGGCTAATTTGAAAATCAAAATTGGTTTTTAGAGATAAGGAGACCAGCATGGATTTCACACGTTCTCGTTGCTGCTCCTCATCATCACAGATTGCAATATTGAACATGGGGGAACATCCGCCTTTCATCGACATCGACTCTGAATTTCACTCTCGAATATACTATTTTAGCATAGGTTTGGGAGTCGAATTGGGATGAAATGCATTATTCCGACCCTCAAACGCAGATCAACAAAAAAAGTCGCCACATTGGCGACTCTTGAACTTGAAACCTTCTCCAGCCATTTCTATGAAAAGTGCGGTCTGTTATTCTGATTTTTTGGGCACAGCGTGGCGGTAATATCGTATTACCTTGCGATACATCGTCTTGTCCTTTAATTGATTGAATATATATGGGTCAGGTTTGACATTCACCTCAATAATCCAGGGTTTCAGACTGTGGTCAAGGCCGATATCTACACCAATTTGCTTAAGATGCGGGTACTTTTTTTTCATATGACGAGCTATGCGCAGGCTAAGCTCATTCATCTCCTGAACCAGTTCATTCCTGCGTTTAGTGGATGCATGTGATTGTAGCAGCTTGTGAATATCCATCGGTGTACCACCACTATGATAATTGGTTACGATTTTCTTTGGATGACCCAGTCGGCCGATGATTCCGGTAGCTTCCCACTGTTTGGTCGGGCTTAGCTGTATCATGACTCGGATGTCAAAACGTCTGTTATTATGCTTAAGCAGATGGATTCCTCTCTGAATCAGATAACTTCTTTTATGCACCAAACGAGTCAGACTGCTATAAAACGATTCAAAGCTGTCAAACGTCAGGCGTTTTTGCTCTATCTGATAGACAAAATGTTGCTGACTTTCCATCTCTGCCTTAATAACACCCATCCCGAAAGTACCTCTCTCGGGTTTGACATAGACCATTCCATATTTGCTGATCATGGATTTCAGATTCGTCTTGTTATATTTCTGTGTGTCGGGGATAAACGGTTTAATTAATTCATTATTAATGATCAATTTTGTTTTTAACCACTTGCTTCTTAACGGCTGCAACTTATCAACTCCCATGTCGTAAACTCTCCCTTCAGCAACCGAATCAAAGCCTGCTGTTTGATCAAGATCCTGCAAGCATTATATGTAATACCGATAAAGGAACCCTCAACAAAAGCCCCTATTCGTAAAAATGTATATTTGCACATGCCCTGACCAAAACACTTTTGCACACATACCATATAATGAGTCATCACGATTTGTGCAAGGAGTTGAGAAGATGTCCGTCCTGCCTGGAATCCGGTTGAATAATGCGCCTAAGATTGATGTTCTTATACCCGCGATCGAGAAAGATTTGGCTACCCTTCCCCTCGTCATCGATAACATTCGCCGTTATGTAAAACATCCCATTGGAAGCATATATATTGTTTCTCCGGTCAGCACCAAAATCAGAAAACTCTGTTCCCTTAAAAACTGCATTTTTGTTAATGAGCGATCCGTCCTGCCTATAACCAAAAACGACATACACTACCAGTCCTCCCGATGGAATCGGTCAGGCTGGTTATATCAGCAGCTGCTCAAAATGAACGGAGATTCCATTGTGAAGGCAAAGTACTTTCTAGTCATGGATGCAGATACCGTACTGATTAAACCTCATTCATTTCTTGTAGAAGGCAAAACAGTCTTTTACTGCCGTGACTGGAGCCAGCCGGAATATTTCAATACCTACCGCAAGTTGTTAGGCATGAAAGCTCCGCGTCCCCGCTCTTTTGTCACTCATTATATGCTGTTCGACAAATCGAAACTCGCTGCCTTAAAACAGAAAATTGAAGCGGTTCATAAGCTGCCATGGTACAAAGCGATCATCTCCAATATTAATAAGAAAAAGCAGTTTGGTTTCTCCGAATATGAAACGTATGCCAATTTTATGTATACGAAAAACCCAGGCAGCATGGTCCTTAGAAGTTCCAAGAATAAAAGTCTGAATGTGAACGCTTCTTCGTTAAAAGAGCAACAAATCCGTAATCTGGCTCTTAAATACCGATCTCTTTCCTTTCATAAACGGAAAATCTATAGTAAAGCTCCCCGAGCTTAAGGAGGAAGCCCATGCATATCGTACTGCTGTGCGGCGGCTCTGGCAAAAGGCTCTGGCCTTTATCCAATGAGCTTCGCTCCAAGCTGTTCATAGATATACTTCCATCACCCGCTGGAGGTAGGGAATCCATGATCAGCAGAGTATGCCGCCAGCTTGACAGTTCATCCCTAACGGATTCAACACTCATTATTTCACATCAGGACCAGGCTAATATTACGGCTCGACATACTCAAGGCAAAATACCAGTCATCGGGGAACCTTATAAACGAGGCACTTTTACCGCGGCGGCCTTAGCGACGTTATATCTGCAATCCTTCCGAATGGCCAAAGATGACGATGTGATCTGTATCGCTCCAGCTGATGTGTTCGCTGGTGAAGATTTTTTCAGCAACTTCCAATTACTGCCGGATATATTGAAACATTCTCAAGCCGATATCGCTTTAATTGGGACAAGGCCTACACATGCTTCAGAGCAGTATGGATACATCCTGCCGGGTGGGGAAGAACGTAATGCTTATGCGCCCATAACACAATTTATAGAAAAACCCGAAGCCACCATTGCTGAAACTCTGCTACAACGTGGGGCACTATGGAACTGCGGTGTGTACGCATTCACCGTCGAGTTTATGATATCCCATATTAAAAAAATGGGGCTTCCGGTTCATTATGATCAATTGTCGTCCCTGTATGAAGCGTTGCCTGAACGCAGTTTTGATAAGCATGTTGCAGAAAAGGCGCAGCGGGCCGTAGTCCTTCCTTATAAGGGAGTATGGCAGGATATCGGAAGCTGGGATACGCTGTGCGCACAGTTAGATACCCATGTAATCGGACACGGTGGAATCTCGGGTTCTTCCTCCGATTCCTATATTATTAACGAGCTTCCCTACCCCATTCAAGTCATTGGTGTGCCAGGTATTATCGCTGCCGCAAGTCCGGATGGCATTCTCATTGCCAACAAAAATAATTCAAATGAAATTAAAGCGCAATTGGGTAACTTGCCATTAAAACCGATGTATGGTGAAGCAACTTGGGGCAATTATCGTGTCATTGAGAGTTCGTTTGAAGATGAGAATACAACTGTAACCACATTAAACATAACGGTTCTACCGGGCAAACATATCGGGTTGAACTGGCATAGAACTGGGTGTAGAGCATGGACCGTGCTTGCAGGCAGTGGGCAAGTGCTTGTCAACGGAAAGGTCATCCAAGTGAGTATGGGCAATCAGTTCGCAATTACCAAGGAGAGTCTCTTTTCTATTCTGGCTGAAACCAGGATGGTGATCCTTGAGGTCCGGATCGGAGTAACAGAGGAGAAAAACAACATACTTTTTGAAGAAGAAGATTGGAATGTAATCCTAAAAAGTGCAGGTTCATCTAACGCTTAATGAGAAAATGAACCGATTCAATCTGCATGTCTTGTAGCCCCTTCCATTCGCGGAAGGGGCTCGTTGGCATAATTAAGGGAAACCTGACACTTCTTCTCCCTATATCTTAGTTAAACAACTTGCGAAGTTCCTCTACTTCCAGACGTGCAACTGGCTGGTAAGCGGAACTTTGTACATAACGCTGGAAGCTGTATAACAACTGTCTGCCCTCCAATGTAGTCATCAGACGCTCCAGATTCAGCGCTCCCATCAGCACTCTCCCCTTCCGGACCCGACACTCCATCAACAGGCCGAGCTTGTGGTTTCGCTCAAAATTGTCAATGGTCTGCACGATCGGCGTAATTTCTGGCCCAAGTTCATCCAAAATCATCGAGGACGAGTTGGATACGATATTCCACCACGGATAGGTCGAGTAATCTTCCGTGACAAAATGTTCGAATGCTGGATGATCCCTCTGAATCAACAAGCCCATCGTGCCCACGGGAACCTCTCTTTTCATATTCTCTGATATGGAACGAAACATGGGATAAGACCAGAAATCGGTGCTATAGAAACCTTGAATCGCATGTTGAATCTGGTCGGGATTTGGGAAAAGCATGATATCCTCTCCCTGTTCTAGCAACACCAGCGCTGCTTCGGAGAGTTCGGTAAAGAGATTTAATCCGGTGAATTCCACGTCCAGTTGGCTCGGGTAGATCCACAGGTCGTAAGACTTACGGATATCCGTGCCCGGAATGGACAGTCTAAGCTCCACTTTGGTCATATTGGAGACTTCAGGAATGCGAATGCTGAGATCCGCGATATTCACATAATGTTCTCCATGGTTCGCTGGCAGGTCTACTTTCCCTTCCAATAGGACGCTTCCTTCGATCTGTTCGCTTTGAATTTCCCACTTCAATTGAAGTCCATCCAAGGCTTGTCTCCGGAAGTAACTTAGTTCAATGCGTGCTTCGAACAATTCACCCGCTTGATAATTATATTTGGGGAATCTCGCCAACAAAACTGCGTCGGAACAGAACGTTCTCCACTCCTCAGGTGTAATCATGCCTTTGGAATCCATGAATGCGTCCAGTACACCCACCAGCGCTGTTCCCTGACCACTGAAATCCTGAAGATCCAGCAGCTGGAACCCGGCTAGTTGCTGCGAACGAAAAGCAGCTTCCAGTTCTTCCTTGTAACATGCGACCGCGAGTTTACCAGAGGCTCTGAAGTATGCTTCCGCCAGATGTCCCAGTCCTTTGGCATTCAGACGCTCTCGAAATACTTCGAAATTCTTGGCTTTGAGAGAACCCGTATACTTGTTGATCTCCTCGAAATTGGGAAACGTGGCGTACTGTCCAATTTCATGCGAGATGATTGGTACGTGTGAGACAAGTTGGTCACTTCCAGCTTCGGCCTGCACTGTTTTGGAACCTGTCCCATACTGAATCTGAATCTCTTTGTCCCCAGTCTGACCAGAAGGGTCAGCATCGCTGCCTTGCTCAGGTACAATGTTTGAATCGTAATCTTTTAATGTATTTGGCAGGTCGGTCTGCACGTGACCAAGCGGAGCATCACACATCGCATATGAACCTCTGAACAGGCGCTCTTTGGAGAAACGAACCCCGCAGAAGAATTCACTTTCCTCCAGAATGTCCGGCACAAACTGAAAGTTATTCGAACCTTCGGTGTATAGATGACGATGATCATATGCTTTGTATGCCTTCAGGATCGAATTCAATCTGTCCTTGCTTCCCCATAGTTCATTCCCCATGGACATCATGACAAACGAAGGATGATTACCAAAAGCACGCAGCATCGCAAATCCTTCGCTAATCAAGTAATCCTGCTCGGCTTGATTATGCCCATCCGAAGATTCATCCGTAATAGTTCCCCAGAACGGAAGTTCAGGCTCCATGTAGATGCCGAGCAGATCCGCTGCAATAAAAGCAGCCTCCGGAGGACAACAGGTATGGAAACGGTAGTGATTGATACCGTAGGACTTGGAGATAGCGAGGATACGAACCCACTCATCCACATCTGTTGGCGCGTATCCCGTGAGCGGAAAGATCAGCCCGTCATGTTTGCCTCGAAGAAACGTTTTGCGACCATTAATGGTGAATTTGTCTCCAGCAGCCCGGAATTCCCTTAATCCCGTCCATACTTCGGTGGAATCCAGCACTTCGCCGTTCTGATCTTGCAGATGAATATGAAGTTGGTACAGGTTAGGTTCATCATCACTCCATAACATCGCATCTTCGCCAATCTTGTACGTCAGCTGGATTTCCTGCGAATCCGGGGCGAAAATCTGTTCCTCGGTCGTATGAACTGGATCTGCACTGACAGCAACAGCTGATACCACGATTCGTACTTCTTGCAGGTCACCAACAAGTGCTGCCTTGATCTCGAAAGATCGAGTCGCAAGATCGGGATAGACCTGAACATTATCCAGGAAAACACGCCCGAAAAATTGAAGTTCCAATTTCCCGGTGATGCCGTTCCAATTCGTCTGCGTGTCTTCGGATGTAAGATGACCACCTTTGGTTGGATAATTGGTATTGTCCACTCGTATGGTAATTGTATGAGTCCCAGCGGTTAGCCCTGCCTCAATCTCGTAACGGTGAGGTGTGTTCAGACTGTTTTGTGTTCCGCATTCCACCCCATCAATCCAGACTGTGGTAACTCTTGTTCGTTCCAGATGCAAGAAGCAACATTTGCCAGCCAACTGTTCGGGAATTTCAATCTCTCGTGAAAACCAGGCATAACCCTCAAATAAGTACTCATCCGTCAGCGCACCGATTAACACATTCTCGTTTTTCTTGCCCTTGGCCGCATGAGATGTAGTATTTGGCAATGTAATAACGTCTGAGAAATTCAGACCACGTTCCACCTTATGTTCATCGAGTTGGAGTTTCCATATGCCTTCCAGATTTAATGCAGCTATCATGATAGTGTCCCCTTTTAGATTCATATAATCGATAAAAGTAATCGCTTCCAATGAACAGAAATCGTTTTCGAAAATCATACCTGTATTATAAACTCGATTGACGCCCCTCGCATAGATTATTTTACAAATAAAAAAGTCGCCAAGACTGGCGACATCTTATGGATACTATCCTGTATCCTGAACAATTTTAAAATATGGTGGGAACCATGCCCCCGTCCATCCGGATGGGAGAGCCTCTGAAGGCTGAAGCATATGGGCTGCATACAAATGCAGCGAGTCTGCCTATTTCACTTGGCTTGATGAATCGCTGTAATTCGGACTGTGACAGATTACTCTTCATAAAATCTTTCTCTTTTTCCTCGAAAGTCAACGTCTCATCAGGGTATATGCCCTCAATGATTTCTTGTACATTTTCGGAAAGTGTCGGCCCTGGCAGGATCGTATTGATCGTAACCTCGGTCCCTGCTGTCAGTTTGGACAAACTTTTGGATAATGACAGCAGCATTGACTTGGTCATGCAATACTGGGGCATCTGGCCTGAAGGCATAAGGGCTTCTTCACTTGCGATGAAAATAATACGCCCGTCATTGTTCTTCACCATTTTAGGTAAATAAAATTGAGACAAGCCATTGGCAGCAAGTACATTAGTACGGAAATATTTCTCCCACACTTCATCATTTATGTCTTCATAACTCATGATTTCATATATCCCCATGTTATTGATTAATATATCAACTTCAGGAAATTTCTCGAATAAAGCTTGGCGTTGCGCCAGATCCACAAGATCAGCGGTAGCCTTTTGCGGAGAGGTCTTTGGAAAAGTGGACTTGATTTCAAGAACTGTTCGTTCCACCTCTTCATCATTACGTCCATTAATGAGAACATTTACTCCTTCTCGGGCGAGTTCTATAGCAATCGCTTTACCGATCCCTTTTGTTGATCCTGTAACTAAAGCTGTTTTCTCTTTTAGTCCCATATCCATCCTGCATTTCTCCTTCATGATTACAACTATCCGGCAGCACCGGATAGGTATAATATTACGCAGTCTGAAGGACCTAGTAACTAGTATTTTGCGCCAGAGTTATTGCCTTACACGCCAATTGGAAGGTGTATCCCCTTCCCAGGTCTTGAAAGCACGATAGAACGAATTCTGGTCTTCATATCCAACCAGAAATGCCACTTCTTTGATATCAAGTGAAGGATCTGCAAGATATGCTCGGGCCTGCTCACGTCTGGCCTCGGTTAATAATTGCTTGAAGTTTGTGTTCTCCTCCGTCAGTCGCCGCTGCAAGCTGCGCTCACTCATGCGAAGCTCTTTGGCGACCGTCTGGATGTCAGGGCGCTTTCCTGTGAGGCTGCGTTTCATAATCCATTTGACCACTTCAGTAACGGAACGATTGCTCTCTTGTTCGTCGAGCGACCGATCCAGTGCCGGGGTCAGAATCTCCAGTAACTCCTCGTTATACGATAGAAATGGAAGACTCAGATCTTTCCGTTCCAGCGTCAGCCGATTATAGTTGGAATTCGTATCGACTCGGCAGCCGAAGTAATCCTCAAGGGTGGCTACGTCACCCATCGGTTGGGAGAACTCAACCCGTTTTGCAATCAAAGGTTGTCCTGTGCCCCTCCGTCCAAGTTCGATCAGAAATGCCAGCGTAATACCGACCAGTAATGGCGGACCTGGTTGCTCCTTATGTAACCATCCTAGTTCAATGATACATTCCTCCCCTGCTTCGGTAATCTGCAAACTCTCGGGAGGACACATTTGCTTGTAACGCACCATGCGATTCAACGCATCACGATAATCACGAGCATGATACATCGCCAGTACAGGCGGAGGATACTTCGATATTTCATATCCGGTTGCAAGTTTGATGATGCCCTCGGCGGTGTTCCTATTTAGATCAGAGTAGGCCTGCCAGATTGCGAAGTATTGAGATTGGGTCACTACAGGTTGATTTATTGTCTCAAGAGATAGTTGTGCTGTGCGAGCGATGTCGTCGGCACCAATCCCTAATTGATGTAATCCAGCCCAAAAGCCTGGATGAACTTTAATTCGATCATTCGGTTGAGATTGCATGTATACAGACTCCTTTAACTTGTTCCTTTTTTATTCTGATTTCTAATTATAGAATGGATGTACCTATTTTTGAAACTTACCTCAGCGAGGCATTTCCGGGTAATACGAAAACACGACTAACCATGAATGGTCAGTCGTGTTCAAGTCAATCATTCAGTATATTATGAAAATTGCACATTTTGTATGTTCAGCTATTCATTCAACGCAGTTTTGATCAGGGCATTCACCCGTGAGTTAAACAGCAGACCGATATGGGATACGAGGGAAACCGAAACGTTGTTCGCCCCGTTCAACCGGGAAAGTACCGGGGACACAATCGTGTCACTGGTGGAATAGATCGAAGTCACCTTTATTCCACTCGGAGCTGTCGTTGTGGTCAATCGATTAGCCCCGCCAAGGGTAATCAACTTATCCACTTTGGAAGCGCCTCCACGGTTAAGTATGTAATAGAGACTATTAGCTCCACCCATGCTATGAGCTATAATATTGACTTTTGTATGACCCGTTTCGCGCAGAACATCATCTACGAATCGACTAATTGCTGCGGAGTTCAACAGCTGGTTTCCTTGTTTGCTAGGAAGGTCAATCGCAAATAATTCGTCTCTTGTCCACCCTTGGCTACGTAAATAACTCTCAATTGCTGTAAAATTGCTATCTGAACCAGTCAATCCATGTACCAATACAATGGGTGTACGTGCCGTAGCCGCAGAAGCCTTTGAACTCGATCCTATTCCAGTTATTGATAAGGCAAGGATCATACTCATGAATACAACAAGTATTAATTTGGTCTTTTTCACTTCATTACCCTCCTGTAAAATGTTTTATATTCCATATATTACAATCTAACATATGGAATATAAATGAACCTTTAGTCTCATTTTTACAGGAGTGTCTAAAGCAGACTACAACCAACATGATTACGCTATTATCAAACTCTAGTTCTGTACTTCTTATCCTTCAACGATATCTGCACGTAGATCCGTTGCAATCTCAATCATTTTGGGAACAATAGCTTCGTTAGAAATAGCTACATACAGATCCCCCATGTACAAACGAAAAGCAATCTGTGCACCCTCAAGGTCCCACATAAAAAAGTCCCCCTCGATGGTCATGGTGCTCTCAGCTCCTACAATGTTAAGAACCGGTGAATAGGTAAAATCGGGTTGGGATTCGAAGTAGAGTTTGCACTCTTCCAGCGAGATGGATTGTTCCGCATTGCTTTCTTGCATGGATCGGGTAATTCGAAAACGCTGATTCATTGATTTGCCTCCAAAACTTTATTAATATATACATGTTCCACAGCAATATATTTTCTCATTTCCGTCTTTCACTGTCAAAACCAACCATGCTCTCTTCTTACAATTCATATATACTGAATACAGTGCACAACGAATTTCTACAATCAGGAGGAGTCAAATCAATATGTTGAAAACAGAATTCATTGATGTACTATCCATTGTCTCACATAAATTATATGATTCGGCTGCTAACGTCATGGACACGGCAAGCAGGTTAATTCCTGCAAATACGTTTTGTATTGCCCAGTTGGATCATCTATCTACCAAAGTTCTGAACGTATATAATCGTGACAAACTAATTCTGGGTGAGGGGCTGGTCGTTGATAACGCCGAGTCATACTGTGCACTTGTGACTGAACATTCCCAAGGCCCGTTAGTAATCCATAATAATCTAACCCATCCACTAACCAGACATATGGACGCAACCGAATTCGTAGGTGGATGCTCATTTGTCGGTGTGCCCATACATAATGAGAACGGAGAAATTTACGGCTCCCTCTGCTCATTTGATCAGGATTTCTATTCATATCAACAAAAGGACGTGGATCTGCTTCTGGCCTTGTCTTCATTTTTCACGAGTCTTCTTGAGATGGAAACAACTCTGCAACAGTTAAAACAGGCGGAAGAGACCGCTGCAAAAGTGCTTGAAGAAAAGAAAAATTTGCTGGCCGTTCTCAGCCACGAAATCCGGACGCCAATGAATGGTGTTCTTGCAATGGCCAATCTGTTGCAATCGACCAGGCTGAGTGAGGATCAATCGTTATATGTTAATGTCATTGAGTCAAGTGGTACCAGCCTTCTGTCGATGATGGATCAAATTCTAGACTACTCCAAAGCAGAAGCTGGTGCGATCTCTCTGGAGATCAAATCTTATAGTGTCACTGAAACAGTTGAACATGTATTACAATTATTCTCTTCTGAAGCACAGAAAAAAGGAATTAGGTTGTACGCAGAATACAATATTACTGATCATCTGATGCTTATGGGTGATCAGCACAAAGTTCGTCAGATTCTAATCAATCTCGTTGGGAATGCGCTTAAATTCACTGAAAAAGGGGAAGTATGTATCTCTACTGAGGTATCTGCTGATAAAAAAGGTACTCTCCATGCATCCTACGAGATAAGAGATACGGGCATCGGTATCCCGCAGGATCGTCAGGATCTGTTGTTCAAATCCTATTCCCAGATTCATGGTAATTCAGGAAAATATGGCGGAGCCGGGCTGGGCTTGTCCATCTGTAAACAACTCGCTGAATTAATGGGTGGCGTTGTATGGCTTAAAGAGTCCAGTCCTATGGGCAGTCGGTTTGTCTTTAATATCTCCAGCGCTGCACCCTCCGTCCATGCGAAAATCTGAATGATGAATATATTATTCTATCTGAACGGATAGGAGGTATATATGTTGACACAATTTCTGGATGCAAGATCATCGCAAAATGCTGCGTTGTTTAATTCTATTTCCATACCGATTCCAGTGATTAACACGCCTCAGTTATTCGGCCAGATTGGTCTGCAGACTGCCGGAGCGGGACCCAACCTAAGAGTCTCCCTAAAAGGAACCATAACGGTACAATTACCACTTGCCCTATTTCAAGTGAGGATTATTATTGTAAGAGGTACAGTTGCAACCGATCCGATTGTTTACTCCGGAAACTACACGTACGGTCTGAACGGTCTGCTTAACCCTGAAGTGATCGTTTTCTCTGCCAATGACTTTAACACACCGATCGTGCCACAATTAACCTACAGCGCATTTATCAGTACCAACCTGCTCGGAACGGTTCGAGTTGGCCCAGAGAGTTTCGACGGATTTGTCGTTTCGGATTAAAATGAACACCTCCACCCCCATACTCTTAATCTGTTTGTTCATAAAGATTAAGGTGTGGGGGTGTTCCAGTTTACATTGAATCAGTTACCAAAATAAACATCCAGCTTACCCGTGGGCGGCGTTGTGGCCATCCACACTGCTGCGAGATTATCCGGACTAACTGTAGCCGCAGTAATATAATCTCCAATGAGTACTGTGGGCATCGGAGAGTTGCCGTTTGGATTAAAAGATGTAGTTGTGATACGTCGATTGGAGAAGCTGGTCCCGCCATCAAATGATTCCGCAACAAAAACGTCCAGCAGGAATCCGTCAATTCGATTGGAGTAATAAATAACCCTGATCGTCCCTGCAAAAGGTGATACGGTTATCGACGGGAAAAAATTCTGTGTACCCGGTGGCGCGCCTGTGATACTGATGGGGTCTGACCATAAAAGGCCATCCGGAGATTCACAGAGTAAAACATCGGTATATCCGGCACGTGCATCATTCCAAACGGCATACACAGTTCCACTGTTAGGTCCAACGGAAATATCTGCTCCCAGACTTAGGTTGGTCTGCACTCGAAAAGCATAATTTGGCACAGGTAAAGGCGAAGGTGCCGGTACTACGGATGAAATAAACGTTGCCTGTCTTTCCAGAAGAGGTTGATAGGTAATGCCCCCATCGTACGAAATACGTAATAAAGCGGACGGACTGGCAGGACCCGTAATGATATATCCTGCATAGACTTGACCCGAGAATCCAACAGCCAACGCTGCCCGGTCATGAATTCCTCGCGGATTCGACTGTCGGTCAGGTGGCTCCCAGGTTATCCCCTGAGTGAGCGATCTTTGCGTAAATATAGCGGAAGATGCGGTAGCAAGCGGAGTATATCCGACATATGCATGGCCTCGATAAGGGCTACCTGGAGAACGATCAACAGCTATTAAAGGCTCATCATTATGAACAATAGTACCGAACCCCGCTTGGACGATAACCGGTGGCTGCCACGTAAGTCCATCATCAAAAGAAGTATAACTCGCAATCGTCCCATCATTGATCCCGTTAAACAAATGTACGGTAACGATAAAGGTATTCGGAAACGTATAGTCTATCGTAGGCGCCTCTGCTCCTGCATACCCTGCCGGTTGAGGAAGCACAGTGGTGGTCCAGGTACTGCCTCCATTAATGGAACGATAGAAACCAGTCAATGTTGGCCCGGTACTGGTATCCACAGCTACCACGCACATAATATTCGGGTTCAGCGTATTAACTGCAATTGAGGGTTCGAATTGACTGCCTGCCAAAGCCCCGGTAATATTCACAACTACCATCTGCTCACCTCGATTCCTTTAAGGGATATTTGTGAACCGGTCAATTAATGTCATCTCCGATTGAAGTACACGTTGGATGATCTGACCTGTAGAATTAACACCGTATACATGAATGATCGTACTTGTAGCACTAAAATAATCGCTTTGCACCTCGTAAAAAGCAGCATTGATCAATGGATAGATTAAGCTTCGGGTCGCTTGAGGTAGTAATTCAAACAGATCATGACCTATAGGTATGCGCGCAGTTTGAGTGGTGTCCCATCTGAAAATTTCCAACTCAATACTGACTGGAGCATTAAGGGAATCATTAATGCACGTTACAATGAGTTGAGTGGATTGGGTTTCACCCGATGTTGGATTGTAAATAAAACCCGTAGAGTTTGGCAAAAAGCACACTCCTTCCGCAATATATAGTAAAGTATATTCGTTTTTCTGCTACCGTTATGACTAGGATCTCAATTGAATATTGGATCTACTTGCAAATTTTGTTATGCTAGATTACTAGATTACTGTTCATAACAAAATTCTACTATCATGTTCGGAGTTGGAGGACACAAATCATGCTTATTAAACGTGTAGGAAAAATCGCCGCGGTTACTGTAATTGCTCTCTCTATCCTTGGAAGTACACCCAATATCGGTGGAGCCTATGCTGCCCCAGCCATTTCAGTACACTTGGATGATGTTCCCCTGAAGTTTGATGCAGCTCCACGAGTTGATAAAGGTGTCACTTACGTCCCGTTTCGGACGGTCGGGGAAGCCCTAGGTATCGATATTACCTGGAACAGCAGATCACAGACTGTAAAAGCAACGAACACTGTGAAAGGACAAACTACTGAGGTACTATTACAAGTTGGCAGCACCACAGCGACCGTAAATGGAAAAAAAGTTACACTTGCTGCAGCACCCGTTCAGCGCGAAGGACGCGTGCTTATTCCACTCAGTTCTTTTAGTAATCAATTCGGTGTAAGTGCAAGCTGGAATCAGGCAACCAAGACGGTCTCCCTTATCTCCCCACAACGCGAGATGCACCTGAGAGCCTTCTATGCATTGCAATCCTTTCAAGAAAAGGACCTTATTACTTCCATGAATTCCGTGGCCTTTGGCTGGAGCCGCATTGATCGTGAAGGTCAGTTCACGCTCCAAGGGGATGAGTACCGTCTCCCTGCTGCTGCGGGTGATGTTACACCGCAGTCTATCGTTGCTGACGCAGCAGATCAACAGATCCAACCACAGCTCATGGTGTATGCATTGGATGGAAACGGCGAACTGACCAAAGTTCTGAGCGACAGCAGTCTGCGGCAGAAATCGATTGAAGGTATAACTGCTGCTGTAGCAGAGCATGGTTTTGGCGGAGTTGTTCTGGATTTTGAAGGACTGGGCTTCAAACTGGATGCGGTAGAACAACAGAGGCTGCTCAATGCTTACGTGAAGCAATTAAGAAGCTCCTTGCCCCTGGACACAGCTTTATCTCTGGCGGTACCGCCGCTAAATAGTGCTTATAAAGGGTATGATTACAAAACACTTGCCTCCATCGCAGATGATCTGATCATTATGGCCTATCAGTATAATCCGGTTGGCACCAAATCTCAGGTACCTGAGCCAAATAGTCTTGTGGATCAGGCGATCCAATTAGCCATACAGGCCGGTGTCCCAAAGAACAAGCTTTTGCTCGGAATCAGTCTAAGCAGTGAAACGCCGTCCTCTGTTGATGATAAGCTCGGTCTCGCCAAACGTTATAACCTCAAAGGAGCCGCTTTCTGGCGCCTGGGTCTGTTCCGTTCCTACAATACGAAAATGGAAGATGCCGTGAATGCTTCTGTGATCAAAGAGTAAACATTCTGACTGGATACAGCTCACTTAAATAAAAGAATGACCACGCCTCTGGTACTCAGAGACTTGGTCATTCTTTCTCCATCATTTCACTTCATAAATTTATCCACACTTCCAAATAAAAACTTCACAATCTGGGTAGGACCAGGCAAACGGGGCTGAAAGAGAAGAATGATCCCAATTACTGCCGCCACTGCAGTAATTCCCGCGCTTACTATTCTGGCTCGCTTCTCTTTGCTGCTCTTCCACTCTCCATACACTATCGCAGTCGCCAGCATCAAAATTCCAAGGATTGAGCCTAGTTTCATGCAATCACCTCTCTTCTCGAGCTTGTACAGGAGCTGATTCTGTTCAACTTTCATCCTCATTAGGTATCCCCTGAGGTCCTGTTGATTTTCCGGTACGTACTACATGTGCATCTACTTTGACTTCCACGTCCATATCAGGGTAGATGGTTTCCCAGTTCTTCTCCTGCACCTTCCATTGGTGCGGATAATATCTGCGGAATTCAACTGCGAATTTGAAGAAATCGGAGCGCAGCTCTTTCTGAGACATGACTATAGCATCATGAGCCAAAGATGTGAGCTTAGCCGACCATTCCTTTTCCAGTTTAGTTAGTACAGCGGGATCAGTCAGATTGGCATCCGTCGTATTTAACACCACTTCTCCCCTGGTTTGGATGTCGACCTTCATACTCCACTGTTGGTTTACAATTCGCGGCTTCAAGGAGGTTTTATTTTCAAGGAGTCTTATCGAGAAAGAACCCTCTAACGGCTCAAACTCAACGGGCATGATAATGTTGTTCAGTTCTTTTGCAAGTAGTAATACACCTACGCTTAGTGGTTCTTTGATCGTCTTGACATAGCGATCCTTCTTATACATACTCAGGCCTTTCACATATGGCGTTGTCGTCAGTTTATCCTGATCGGGCTCCGGAGGTAAGATTAACATGCGAGACAAAATAGCGGAACAGCTCGGACCTTCAATAGATTTAGCCAGTTCAAGGGCAGTGACACGTGTACCTAACTTCAGATTGGCCATCTCACGTAGCGATTCAGCAGAACTTCGCTCCAGTGGATCAAGTAACGCAAGGATATCTTTCGCAGCCTTTTCGCTGGAAAAGACATATGCATGCTCCCTGAACTGAGGGTAACGCAGGAAAAAATCGATATACTCGCGGATACCGCGTTTGCCGGCTTGCTCACTAATGATGATGACTTCGCAATGGCCCCAGAACATATTCCGTGGAACTTTACGTTGTAACCGATTCAATGCCTCGGCAATTGTACGTCCTTCCGCTGTTCGAATCATTGTTACCCCGCTTGGACTGCCTCCACTCCCACTGCTATCTCCTGCACTCGCCTTTCGCGGAATAAAAATCTGTGAAGTCAATTGTACTTTGCCATCTTCATAATCTATCCCTGTAGCCAGCACGATAGCCAAATCGTTAATCTCGATACGATCCCAACATCCACTTAAAAGCACACAACACAATATTGGCATTAGTAGTACTCTATATATTCGCAAGTGCTCCTCCCCCCATCAATCAGGTGTTCGCTCGATTCTTCCGAAAATGTGCCCACCCTTTCTTCAGCCATGCAACACCATAGATCATAGCCGGAAGGATTAATAAAATACTGATCGTATACAAATTGGCTGAAGCACTAACCAAACTGGAAACACCAGATCCACCGGACACAACCCAGTAAGCAAATACCATGCACAGAAACGAAAGTGGACCAACCACAGGTTTGTAGTCCCGCAAACCAAACCATTCCGCGGTTGATGTAGCAAAGATATATAGAAAAACGGAAATTTTAACGAAAATACCGAAAATCCAGATGGCAATAATAAGGGATTCGATATGCTGCAGAAAGTCTGCAATGGTTATGTATCTTGCTGCGATCATGACTGGAAATACAAATGTATCCGTCAAATCACCAATTAAAAACAGGCAAAACAGATTGGTAACTGTCATTGCAGTTGTTGTAAATACAAGGGAACCCAGCATGACCCGGGTTATTCGTTTTTTTTCATTCACATAAGGTAGCAGAAAAGCCAACACAATATACTCACTAAACCATGCAGCAGGTGCAGCAGCCCCGGTAATAATGGGAATTGGACCTTTCTCCATAAAAGGAAACAGCTCGGCAGGATTCAATTCACCAATCAACAATATAAAGATCAAAGCCAGCAGCACGATCAGCAGGGTAACAAACACCTGAGAGGTTCGTCCGACAACTTCAATTCCGAGTCTAACATTAATCGCACATACAACAACCATCGTACCCATCACAACAAACAAAGGTGTACGCGGAAGTGCATTATTGACAATGAATTCACCGTATTCCCGAATAATCAAGCCCGTCAGGTGGGGCAAGAAAGCGATATAGATCAGACCGAATAACTTGCCCGGAATCCGACCGACGATCAATACACTGGATTGAATGAGCGTTTTTCCTGGGTACAGACGATCAAGTCCAACGGAAATACCAATAGCAGCCAAACCAACGATAGAACCTATGATTGGAGTCATCCACATGTCATGTCCCGCATAGTGCATTGTAATTCCAGGCACAGATAAGATAGCCGTCGCGATAATGGCGGGAAAGACCATAAATGCCAATTGAGTCACCGATATTTTCCCTTTGTCCGTCAACATATGTAATCCCGCTCCCTGTTTGCTCGAATGTAGATTGTTCTAGTGTGGTTTGTTCCTTGGGGATGGACGCCACCATACATCCTTAAGTTCCTTAGCCATCGTAGGTGCTACCGGTGAGAGATAAGGTGTTCCAAATGAACGAAGACTGCTTAGATGAATGACAACCAAGATGACTCCCAGCATGACACCCGTGAGGCCCAGCGTTCCTGCCAGAAACATCATGGGAAAACGTAGCAGACGGGTCGCGATGCTGGCAGCATAGCGAGGGATCATGAAAGAAGCGATACCAGTAATCGCGACAATGATAATCATGGGGGCTGAGACAATTCCGGCACTCGTCGCCGCTTGCCCAATAATTAAGGCTCCCACGATACTGACCGCTGATCCGACCTGCTTTGGCAATCGGACGCCAGCCTCACGCAGTGCTTCAAAGGCAATTTCCATAATGAGCGCTTCCACCAGTGCGGGAAAAGGGATCTCTTCTCTCGCCCGAGCAATACTGAGAAGCAATACGGTAGGAATCATCTCCTGATGAAACGTAGTAATCGCTACATAAGCCGATGGAAGCAGCATGGATAAAACAAAAAAAATGTATCGCAGCCAGCGTACAAAAACACTCATGAACACATTTTGATAATAATCTTCAGGGGATTGTAACATGGAAAAAATGGTTACTGGCGCGATAAGGGTAAACGGCGTTCCGTCAACGAGAATAGCAAACCGACCTTCCAGCAAGTTGGAAGCAACGACATCCGGACGCTCCGTCGCAATCATCTGTGGAAATGGTGAATATCGCTCATCGACAATCCCTTCTTCAATGTATTGACTCTCCAGTACGTCTTGGAGCTTTAAATCGGCAAGTCGTGTCTGCACTTCCTTAACAAGTTTGGGGTCAATAATCCCCTCCATGTATACAAGTGAAATACTGGTGTTTGTACGTTCTCCCATGTTACGTGTATGAATCTTCAATGCAGGTGTCTTGAGGCGTTTGCGCAGTAAAGACATATTCATGGTCAACGACTCTGTGAACCCATCCCGTGCACCACGCACGGTCGATTCAGCTAACGGTTCCTCCGTTGAACGATTTGCAGCTTGGTATAGAGGATATGTAGTTCCGCCTATTGAACCGTCCAGCAGTAACAGAGCTTCTCCTTCTAATATGGCCTGTACTGCCTGAGTAGTCGTTTCAACATGCTTAACTGAAGCTAGAGGAACTTGCGCAGCTTCGATCCCTGTTTCCTGAAGGGGCGTTAGTACCTGGCGTTCCAGCCGCTCCGTATCGCATACACCAACACAATATACGCATAATGCTGATGTAAGACACGCGGTTTGGAATGTATGAAATACAACGTCCGAGCAACCCGCAAAAACGGAGCGTAACATTTCTTGATCAATAGCAAGATTTCCGGTTAATGGCAGGTCCTGTTGTGTTATCTCTGATGTGTCCATGACGCCTCTCCTTTCCGTAAACACTCCGTCCAGATATTCTCAGTTAAAGGTATCCTTTACTTATCAGATGGGATATATACGCAAAATATAGAATGCCAAAAAAGCCGCCCTCATGAGCGACTCTGATGATATAAAACGTTAATCATTTCTGCGAATCCGTTGATCTTGCTCTTTGCAATTCCCTATTTTCTATTAATCACTATCCTTTCACAGCACCCAAAGCAACACTCCCAATAATCTGTTTGGAAAATATAGAGAATACAATAATAATAGGCAGGATTGAGATCGCTACCCCCAAATACAAGAGCCCATAATCCATCCCGTAGTACCCCTGCACTAGCGCAACCAATACTGGAAGCGGATATTTATCCAGGGAGAAAAACAGCACAAGCGGTGTCAGGAAATTATTCCATGATCCGATAAACGTGAATATGCCAAGGGCGGCGATTGCCGGCCCCAGAATAGGCAGTACAATCTGATTGAACGTCCGGAACTCACCGGCACTGTCCACCCGAGCAGATTCAATAATCTCATCCGGGATGCTGCTCTCCATGAACTGCTTGATAAAAAATACATTAAACGCATTAGCCGCAGCAGGCAAAATAATTGCGGCATAACTATCCAGAAGTCCCATCATGCTGAATAGTCGATATACGCCAATCAAAGCCAGTTGACCCGGTACCATCATGGTTGCTAACAGAAACAGGAACAATCCGTTTCGTCCTTTGAATTTAAATTTGGCAAATCCATACGCAGTTAAGGCCCCAATATACAGAGACAATACGGTCGATGTTCCGGCAATAAATATGCTGTTGGCAAACCCACGCCATATGTTGATTTTGGATACCATGTTCATATAGTTATCAATCAAGAATGATCCGGGAAGAAAGGTGAACGTTGAAGCAATCGTTGCATTATTGTGTGTGGAATAGATAAGCATCAGATAAAATGGAATAATGCATAGCACGGCAAGACCTGTCAGCAACAGATAGATGATGATTTTGCCTGCCGTCAGCCCCCTTGTATTGGCATATTGCTGAATCGCCGCATTTGGTTGTTCAACTGATTTTGCAGTTTGCATAAGAACTCCCCTCCCTATGAACGGCTCTTCCGCTTGGTCATGATGAAGGATGCAACGGACAACAATATGATGATAATAAACAGGCAAAATGCGATGGCAGCACCGTAACCAAATCGTGTGCTCTGAAATGCTACATTATAGAGATACATAATGCTCGTCATGGCTGCCCGGTCAGGACCGCCATTGCCGTTGGTTAGTGTAAATGGCTGATCGAAAATCTGGATGCCCCCAATAATGGATGTAATCATCTGAAACAGAATAATTGGACGGAGCATCGGCACGATTATATGAATGAAAATATGTTTCTTTTTCGCGCCATCCATCTGGGCAGCCTCCAGCAGAGAAGGGTCAATGCCCTGAAGACCAGCTAAGTAGATGACCATCGAATAGCCAAAGTATTGAAAAAACAAAATGGATGATACAATCAGACGCATAAACCAGGGATCATTTTTCCAGTTAATTGGATCTTGTATTATGCCGGTCTGCACCAAAAAATGATTCAGTCCGCCAGACTGCCAGTCAAAAATCAAGCTGACAAGCAATCCAAGTGATGCCGCCGTAACGATGTTGGGAAAAAAGTATACGGCTCTGAAAAAGTCCCGTCCTTTGAGCAGCTTATCATTCAAGATAAAAGCCAACACAAGTGAGATTGTCAGCTGCGGAACCACGGAGACTCCCCAGATGAATAACGTATTAAACAAGGTTTTGTAGAACAACGGATCTTGTAATACGGCAACGTAGTTACCGATCCCTACAAAATCAGGTGTCGTGATCCCATCAAAGTTGGTGAAACTGATGTAGAGGGAATATAAAATGGGATACAGCCCAAAAGTGGTGAAAATAATAAAAAACGGAGCAATGAAGTAGTAGCCGTAATGGTCCTTGCGAATCGTTTTGGCAAACATGTTCTATCCCCCCAGTTATCATCGGATGTGTATATTCATTCGCTTACTTCTAGGGCGTGTCTGAAAACTCCGAAGGAAGCAGATTTTGCCGAATTTTCGTTCCAAGCAAGGAAGTTTTCCGCAGGCGTGCCGGGGCACGTCAAGGGAAAGTGACACAGCATGGGGCGAAAAGGCGGTAAAAGATGCACTTCAGCGAGTTTTGAGACACGTCCTAAGCTAATCCACTTCCAGTTCCGGAAATCTCAAGGTAACATCACGTTTGATTCGCTTTACGACTTCATCTTTGGTCTGAATGTCCTTATTGAGATATAACTGGAGTACAATCTTGTAGATATCATTGTTAATCGTGGCATCATATTTGGTGCGTTCGTATACAGGTACCCGTTTTGCAGCCTCCGAGAAAAACTCGAAATGCTTCTGTCCTCCCAAATAGGACGATGAGAGAGACGGGGCAAGTTCATCATTCACAACCATGTTGCTGGTGAAATAATCCTGTTCTTTTGCTAACTCGGACAGAAAATCGTGGTCAAAATTATAAAACTCAATAAACTTCCAGGCCAAATCCTTTTTCTCACTTTTACTGTACATCGCGATATAGGTTCCACCTGAACTAAAGGCTGAAGGTCCCTGGGCTAAGCCCCACATGCCTTCGGTATCCGGAGCGTTTGCCTTGAACGTATATTGCAAACCCCAGGTTGCCCCGGGATAGAACATGACCTCTCCTTTTTGCATGGATGCAGCGTAACCGGCACTTCCATCTTCATACTCGGCAAGTACATTCCGCTCACGTGCTTCACGTACAAGATCGAGCACTTCCAAGTACGTTGGATCGATGACAAGTTTGCCGTCCTTCACCCAAGGTATACCATCATATGAATTCGATATAGCATTCCAATTCGCCAATGCATGTACTTTATTCCCGCTAAGTTGCTGTACCTTCTCTCCAATCTCGAAGATCTTCTCCCATGTATCGATCTGTGAACCCACCTGCTCAGGATCATCGGTGCCCAGATATTTCTTGGCCAAATCCCGACGATAGTAGATGCCCCCTGGTGTTCCCTGATAACCTATCGCTCTGACATTTCCATCACTGTCCTGTTCATTGGCCTGAACAAAAGCATATTGTTCCTGGATAAGTTCATTGGCGTTATACGGCGAAGCTGATAAATTCTCCAGATATGGAACGTCAATCAGCTCTCGAATATTCGCATTTTCAATCATAAATACATCTGGAGCCTTCGAGGTTGTCTGTAGCGCAGATTTCAGCTTGGTGATATAGAAATTACCAGGGATGTTGACAAAGTTCACTTTGATGTCAGGATATTTCTGTTCGAATTTCTCGATGGCGTACCCTGCTTCATCCGTAAAACTCCACACGGTAATCTCCTGTTGCTTGGTTTGATTCGATGGACTGAACTGACAACCAGCTAACAACATCACTGCACATACAAATACAATAGTTGGCTTAAACCACTTCTTCATAGGCCCCCTCCTTCAAAAAGGAAACGCTTACAATTTATTAGAGTATATTGATTTTGGAGAGGGCTTTCTCCATAAATATTGTGCATTACCCTTCATATTTTGTGATATTCGTCCGATGTTTCTTACGAAATTCGGAGGGTGTACAGCCATTATATTTTTTGAAAAGACGATTATAGGAGTTAACATTGTTAAATCCATGTCCAATCGCAATCTCCAGAATCGTATCCTGACGGAACAATAAGGCCCACTCTGACTTGATAATTCGAAAATGATTCAAGTATTCCATCAGTGTTACTCCCTTGATCTCTTTGAACAGCTTGCAGACATGGAACTTGCTAAATTTAATATGTTCCGCCACCTGTTCCAGCTTAATGGACTCAGCATAGTGCTCCTCCAGGTATTCACAGACCGATTCAAGGAATTCAAATTTTTTGGATGAAGTACATGCCCATCCTGAAGATGAAGATTCATCGGTGGTAACCGGTACTTTTGTACGCAATAAAAGTATGA
The DNA here is from genome assembly GCF_037965655.1 of Paenibacillus sp. FSL L8-0435. Taxonomy (NCBI): domain Bacteria; kingdom Bacillati; phylum Bacillota; class Bacilli; order Caryophanales; family Paenibacillaceae; genus Paenibacillus; species Paenibacillus sp. FSL L8-0435. The sequence goes on along the minus strand of NZ_CP150185.1, from coordinate 3,203,278 downwards.
TGAGATCATACAACCTGGATACCATTAACCATCGGTATCCGGGCTTCTGATTTTTCTTCTCGGTAATGATATCATCTATATATTGAGTCAGATTGTTCTGACTTCCCGTATTCGAAGGAATAACTGTTGTTTTGTTGAAAAGTTGTCCGAGATCCTGAATTTCGGCTTCGGTCGTGAAACTCCCGGTTAACAATTCGAGTCGGAACAAGATAATGGTCAAATGTTCGGTCCCCGGCAAAAAGCAGTGCACATCCCCTGGTTTGATCAGCAGCACATCCCCTTTTTCCAACTCACACACGTGGTCGTTCACACCAATTCTGGCGCTTTTACCATTGACGAGAACCAGCTCAACCTCATCATGCCAGTGTGCAGCATAATTGAACTGATTTCCTGTATGAATTACCCGAATGGGAAAACCTTCTTGCATATGGCCTGTCTCCAAAAAAGTGGGTACGCCCATCGTATCACCCTCCATTTATTTCCAATGAAAATAACTCCTCGTCTTTATATTATGCATTAATGGCTACTCTCCTTTCTTTTTAAGTATTTAAAATTTCTATAGAATGAAAAAACTCCTCAACTCAGGTTGAGGAGCCGAACAGAATCACGTTCCACGCATTGGATGTCCAGTGTATATAACGTCTCTACGTTCTCTCCATTCAGCAGTTGGAAGAGAACATGACCTGCAAGCTGGCCTGCATCCCTCTTCGGCTGACGAAATGTGGTTAGAGGTGGATTCATGTACTGAGATGCAGGTATATTGTCAAAACCAATTACGGATAACTGCTCAGGTATTGAGATATCATGCTCCCTGAAGGCTTCCAAGCCGCCGATCGCCATTTCATCATTGGCAAAAAATACAGCGGATGGCAACTCTCCTTCAAGCAGTTTCTTGGCTGCATTGTAGCCATCTTGCTTCATGTATTGTCCGCCAATTTTCCATTCGGGGTTCTCTTCAATGCCTGCCTCCTTCAAGGCTTTCAAATAACCTCGATAACGATGGAGATTACATTCCGATTGTGACGGGCCACTAATATAAGCTATTGTCCGATGCCCTTTATCGATCAGATAACGGGTAGCCAAGTAACCGCCTTGCGTATCACTCATCAAAACCTTTACAATATGTTGAGCATCCAGATCCCGATCCATGACAACAATTGGAAACCCTGCTTCAGATGCTTCAATCAGCAATTGATCTTGAATATTCTGAGCAATAACAATAGCTCCGTCAATTCTTCTTTCACGAATGTAACGATGGGCTGTCGATTTCTCTCCACCCAACGAACTACATACGATCATATCGTATCCATGACTCATGACGACGGTTTCTATTCCGTTTACCAAATCCGAGAAATACGGGCTGGACATGTCATGGACAATAATACCAATGGTTTGTGTACTATTTCGTTTTAATTCCGATGCAGGACCATGCCTAACGTAATTGAGTTGGCTCGCTGCCTCAAGTACTCGGAGTCTTGTCGGCTCACTTACATTCCCTTTATCGTTGAGTACGCAAGATACGGTGGAACTGGCTACACCAGCCATCTTGGCTACATCTTTAATCGTTGTCATCATATATACTCCTCAAAGACAGTTTCATCTGTTTAATCCATTATGGCGTAACACAGCAATACACACGGGATAGTTCACTAGCATTTTAACACGTCAGTTCGGTCATGTCTCTTAGCAAAACATCAACTACGAAAAAACATATTAAAGAAACCGAGGTGCCTTCATGAGATTTAGTGAATATGTAATAGGTCAGCGCTATGAAACCACATCCTTGGCATTATCCAAGAGTGATATTATTGAGTTTGCCACAATCTATGATCCACAGTACATGCATTTGGATGAGGAAAGGGCCAAGCAAGGCCGCTTCGGCAGTTTAATTGCTTCTGGCATGCAAACGATGAATATCTCCTTTAAATTATGGATTGAGGTCGGGGTCTATGGAGAGCATGTCGTGGCGGGCACCGGAATGAATAACATTCAATTCCTGAAACCGGTCTTTCCGGAAGATGAACTTCACGTCATTGCAGAAGTTATTGGACTGTCTCCCAGACGCAAAGGAAATGGGATTGTTACGGTGCTGCTGAGTACTTTCAATCAGAAGAATCAAAAGGTATTTCAGGCAGAATTAAGTGCATTAATCGATAATTAAGACTGAGAAAAAGCCCAAAAAGCCGCCAATTGGCGGCTTTTCGTAGATATATCACATTGAAGCATTTTTAAGCGTTATACCCTTTCAATACCTGCCCCAAAATCTCTACACCCTTGACAATCTGTTCGTCTGACGGGGTTGAGAAATTAAGTCTGATGGCATTACAAGGGTCTTGTTCGTTCACCAGGAATGCATTTCCCGGTACAACCGCAACCCCTTGAGCTGCCGCTGTCTTAGCATAATCAAGCATTGGCACATGTGCTGGCAGATCACACCAGAGGAACAGTCCACCGTCCGGTTGGGTATAGGTAATGGACTCACCCATATGCTCTTGCAGCTTGTCCATCATCAATGTTGCTTTTCTCCGATATACCTCACGGATGCTGTTAATGTGCCCTGCGTAGTCATACTCTCTCATGAACTTGTATGCCAGAATCTGTGGAAGCATGGCCGTATGTACGTCTTCTCCCTGTTTGGCAACAACCATCTTCTCCACGACTTCATGTGGCGCTTGTACAAAACCAACGCGCAGTCCAGCCGACAAAATTTTGGAGAATGATCCAACATAGATAACCAGACCCTCATCATCCATAGATTTAATGGTTGGCACATCGTCTCCATTGAATCGAAGTTCTCCGTACGGGTTATCTTCCAAAATCATAACGCCATACTTCTTAGCCAACTCGTATATGGCCTTACGTTTCGAAAGACTCGTTGTTACACCTGTCGGATTCTGAAAACTCGGGATCACGTAGATCAGTTTCACATTAGGCTCCGTTTGCAGCGCCTGTTCCAGCTTCTCGATATCCATACCGTCCATCTCCATCGGAACACCGGCAAGCTTTGCACCGGATGCCCGGAAGGAGTTCAGGGAACCGATAAAGCTCGGACTCTCGCAGATAATCGTGTCCCCTTCATTACAGAATACTTTACAGGCCAGTTCAATCCCCTGCTGCGCTCCAGATACAATGAACAATTGATCGGATGGTTTACCGGTATCAAAACCTGTCTTCAAATGTTGAGTCAATGCTTCCCTGAGGGGAACATATCCTTCCGTAATCCCATATTGCAGAGCTGTGACTGGGTCATGCTCCAGAATGGATTGAGTGAATGTGCGAATCGCCTCAATAGGGAAGGTTTCCGGAGCAGGATTTCCCGCGGAGAATGGAATCACATTTTGTCCCGAAGAAGCCTTCAGAATCTCACGAATAATGGATGGTTGCAGTGCTGCGATACGATTGGAAAATGAATAGTTCATCTTAAATAGTGCCTCCCGACATTTCATCTGAATTAACTCTCTATCATTACATTAGATTCTATTATACGAGCATTTCCCGAATTTCCAAACTGTCTCCACAAAATTAATGTTTGTACGCCAAAAAAGAGGCCGCCGTTAGCAACCTCTTTCGCAAAAGTATTGAGCAAAATTTCAGCCTATTAGCGCACTGCGTTCATCTCAGATAACCGTGTGGCCTTCACAACATAAGCGGCTAGACCGGGGATCATCCGAGCCAGACCAGGATAGAACTTATTGGTCTTGGCAAAAGCCAGCTTTTGAATTCTTCTTGCACGTCTGAGCAATTGGGTGAATTCCCGGCTTGCTTCCAGCGTGTAATTACTCTGCCAATCGGCATGTTCAATATCGCCTTGCAGGTACTTGTCAGTCCACCTTGCACACAGGAGTGAGGAGCGAAGGGCAATGGACATTCCGTCTCCACATAAGGGCGGTATCATCAGCATGGCATCCCCGATATGCGGATATTGAGACCACGGCTCAGGAACGTTGGACAGATGCAGCGGCGCAATCGACACTTGTGTTCCATCTACAGGCTTTCCTTCAGCTAAACGGGCCGCCAAACTCACGTTTGTCAGCGATGCCGCCTGTAAAATATCGTTTACAGACTTGCCACTTCCCTGAACGGTATCCAGTGTTAACAATGCGGCGACATTCACAATGCCATCCTCAATCGGAGAAATGCCCACGTAACCACCCTCGCAAAAATATAACTCTACCCGTGCGGGAATCTCTATCCCGCTGAAGTGGGACTTAACGCCAACATATATGGTTTGGTCCCGCAGATCAGGTGAGGAAGCCATCCCCCGCGGCTTTTTGGTCCCATGTGCTCCGATAACGGCTTTGGCTCTGTAGCTGATCCGCTCATCTCCCTGTTTCACCTGAACCTCATAACTGGCATCCTCAAGCTGCTCGATGCTCGTTATGGTCGCTTTGGTCACAATCTGGGCTCCGGCCTCCAGAGCCTTCTGATGCAAAATCTGGTCCAGCTCATATCGACTTATGCCATATGCGAATCCCGGCAGCGGTGCTTCGATCACTCCGCCATGTGGCATAACGATTTTGGCATGATCCATGGTGCTGGGTTTCTTCGACTGGTCCAGAAGGTGAATGTCCAGAACTTCTAACATCTCTTTGGTTTCGGGTGACATGAACTCACCGCAGGTTTTGTGCCGCGGGAACTCCTGGCGATCCAGCAAAAGGGTCCGATGTCCTTTCCCTGCCAGTTGCATTGCACATGTACTGCCGGCAATTCCGGCTCCGATGACAATCACATCTATCGATTTCGACACGTAAGATCACCTGCCTTTCGTGGGAATAACAACAGAGTAACGGAATAAGGGCTTCCATTCATAGGTCATCGTATCATGATTGAGACGTTGTTTAAGTTCCTTCCAATCCCTCCCTGTAAAACCTTTGGCTACGGAAAGAGGCCCATCATGACGAATGTACCGATTGCGCGAGATCATCCGTGTAGTAATCCAGACCGCCTTATAGGATACGGGATGGCGGTGAATATCATTAATAACGACACCGTATCTGGATGCTCGCAGCATATGAGAAACCATATCAACCAGTTGATCTCCGTCAAAATGATGTACAAACTGGGAACCTGTCACGATATCTGCTGAAGCATCCGGCAGTTGTGTAAGATCGGCACGTTGTACCTGGACTCGGGGTTCGTGACGGAATAGTTGTCTCGCTTCCTCACACGCCTCTTCCGTCAGATCAACCAGTGTAATCTCCAGCTGAACACCCTGACGATCCGCCCATTGTAGTAGTTTCTGGTTCACATCTCCTGAACCTGCGCCCACATCCAGCAGGGTAAGCTTATTCGGCTTACCGACGGAGTTCCATAACTTCTCTACACCAGCCAGAGTTGGGCCAGGTGCTGCAAATATTTTGTTAAGACGTCTCAGATGTCTAAGCGCTTCACGCAGCTCCTCCCCTCCCAGAGAGAAGTCATCCATCAGTTCATCTTCCTTGGCCCGAATGGACAATGTTCTAAAAAAGGACATGATCGTGCTCCTCCATCACTGAAGATAATGAGGGTACATAAGTGAATTGCATCAACTCTGCGGTGAGTCCCGGTCCAAATGCCATGGCTACACCATCTGTAGAGGATTGACCCTGTACCTTCATGTCCTCACGCATCGCGTTCAGTACAAACAGAATGGTATTGGAGGATAAGTTACCAAACATTCTGAGGACATCCCTGCTATACTTTGTTTGCTCGTCTCGAAGCTTCATTACATTCTGCACAGAGTCCACAATCCCACGTCCTCCCGGATGAATGGCCCACAGTTCAGGCAGCTGTTCACTTTGCAATAAGAGACGCAGTTCCTCTTCCAAGTGAACACCTAACAGTTTCGGAATACGTGGGGATAGATACAGGTCATACCCCAGATTCCCCACCTCCCAGGTCATATCTTCAGTCGAATCCGGAAGAAGCACAGAATAACCCGTTCCCAGACTCAGATAATGCTTGTGCCGAGATTCTGGTGTACCCACTACACAAGAAGAAGCAGCGTCTCCGAAGAATGAAGCTGCAAACAGCGCTTCCCGATCTTGTACGGGCTGAAAATGAAGGGTGCACAACTCTACACAGACAACAAGGACCTGTGCTCCCGGAGCACCCTGCACGACATCTCGTGCCATCTGAATGGCTTTCAACCCTGCGGCACACCCCTGAAAGATCAGCGGCAGTCGATTAACTCGGGCAGACAAACCCAAATGACGGATGAGCATAACATCAAGACCCGGCAGATATTGACCGGTGCAGCTGACCGTGATGATATGCGTGATGCTCTTAGGAGATACGCCTGAATCCTCCAGGGCTTTCTCTGCAGCCTCAATCCCGAGCGGAAGCGCCTCTCGCTTGTATGTATTCATTCGTTCTTCGGTTGTCGGGATGTCTGATCGCTCACCAGAGGGCAGATAACGGCATTCTTCCAGTGAACCCAGATAGCTCGGTTCCACAGTATATCGTGTTTCAACACCACAGGACTTGAATATTCGTCTGGCAAAACGGGCCAAATCTGGCCGATCCTGAAGAGAAGAAGCGATTAATTCTGCAATATCTGACTGTGCTACAGGGTGAGCAGGTAGAGCCGTTCCCATGCCAAGAATCGCAATATCGGATGGACTGTTATATTGGTTCATAATAAACCTCCTGTATTGGTCATTATTTCCTCTAATTTAACAACTCTTACCCTTAACGATATCGTTATAATCTCAATAAGGCTCCTAATCTAGTTTATTAACACATTCGCAAGCTCAGAAGCTTGGTTTCACCAAGCCATTGAAGCAATCACACCAATGAACGAAAAAAAGCCGCCATTAGGCGACTTCAAGTTAACCATATTCCTTTTAAGCATCACTTTTGATACACGTTATTTGGAAAATGCTTCTCTGATCTTGTCACTCATCCGGTACCAGGCATCCTCAGCCATCTGGAGATCCCCAGAATGCGTAAATCCATGAGCAGCTCCCTCGTACTCCTTAAGCGTCACCTTCACACCGCTTGCTTCCAGCCTTGCTGCATATGTTCTTGCTTCTTGGGCTAGTGAATCTTTCTCCGCGGTAATAATTAATGCTTCCGGAAGTCCCTCGACTGATGTTGCGAGCACAGGTGAAGCCAACGGGTCATGCGCATCTTCTGGCGTTTCAAGGTACATGGCATTGAACGTTCTGGCGATATCGGCTGGAATGGCTTCTTCAAAACCCGGTTTCTCGGCCGGATCTGTAGCCACATCCAACACGGCATAATCGATAACCTGAAGTACAATAGGCAGCTTGCTTCCACGTTGCTGGTTCAATAAACATACTGCTGCAGCTAGATTACCACCAGCACTATGCCCCCCGATAGCGAATAGAGACGGGTTAACCGAGAAGGATTCCGGATTGGCGTGCACCCACTGTATAACGTCGTAACATTCATGGACCGCCGTTGGGAACTTGTGCTCTGGTGCAAGACTGTAATCGATATTAACGACCACACAATCAGATCGATCAGCGATCAAGCGACACCATGGATCATCCATCTCTGCTTGTCCCAAGATGAAACCACCCCCATGCATATTAAAGAAGACCGGCAGAGGCGCGGAATGATCCCTATCCGGTGTATACACAAGTACACGTGTATCACCTTTAGTCGTAGGCATCATGACTTCTTTTACTGTGACAGCATACATGGAACTGGGTTGAAGAGCTGCTCCTGTACCGACGACATTTTGACGCATACGTTGTACCATTGCCAATTGTTGTTGTTGATCCATAGATATCACTCCTTTAATGGATTGCCAATAATGCTTCAATGTTAACATTCAGTGCCAGGAGATCGGTTTGGATCCGTGCTTGTTTCCCTTTTTTTGTGGAACATCATCCAGACCCCCATCAAACAAAATAAAACGCTGCACCCCATGCCAAACAAGCTACTGGTTTTTAATGCAAGAGGTGAGCCTTGCATGGTAAGTAATGTCGCTTGGGTCACCACGATGGATACCATCGCATCGGTGAAGTTAATCATTTTCAATGTAGATATGATCGGGTTATGGAGATGACGGTTAGCCCAGGTTCCATACACGGCAAAAACCAACTTGGTAAAAGCAACTGCAGAAACGATATACACGATAATACCCTCATATATGAAAGCATCGCCGATTAGATACATTCGCAGGCAGACCATCGAATAGGACGCACCCAGTAAACACAGGAACAGACCTCCGCGCTTATATACCGTAAGCTCTAATCTATATCTTTCTTCGGGAGAGTCCATCCTTTTGGTAACTGTATATTTATGGAGCACTTGGCCTTTCGCTACACACAGAATCAGATAATATACAGCATTTGTAATGAACCATCCCGAAAGCAGATATATGCCCAAGATTAACTTGCCTATCCCTGTTACAGCATTGATAACAAGGGATGCCACATTAAACAAGGCCGTTCGATCTTGTTTATTTCCAAGGTAATGGAACCAAATGGACTTCAAACATGTCTTCATTTTCATAGGATATTCATTCTGTTAGTGAAGCAGACCATTAGCCTTTTACCTACCTCATTTATTTCTTCTTATCTCTTACCGTTCAGAGAATCCCGAATCCTTTTCGGAAGGGATTGGACAACCCTATCATAGGAGTGATCAATCATGACGTAGACATCTTCATCGGACAATGAACCATCCAGCGTAATGGTATTCCAGTGTTTTTTGTTCATATGATATCCTGGTCGAACCGCTTCATGCTGCTCTCTCAGGTTCTCTGCAATTATAGGATCACATTTTAAGTTTAATAGACCATTTTCTTCTTTGTCTTCGAAAAGTAATGCAAATATTTTCCCTCCGACCTTAATGGTTACAGGATCAGGCCCAAATGGATAATCCTTGGTCGCACCTTTTTTCTTCAAACCGTATTCAATTATCGTATCCTTCAAGTCAGTACCTCCCTTTCACCAGTGAACGATATAATGATATCGAATGTAAGTTCGTATGTAAATAAGGTTGTTACACATAAAAGCGCATAATAAAACCTCCTCCATATGAATGGAGAAGGTTTGGTCTGGATTTATTTAGATCTTAATTAGCTCTATCATTTCTAGTTTTGCTGCTGCGGCTGAATGAGCCATGGTTAGATTTACTGCTACTGCTGTTTGATCTACTGCTATTGGGTCTACCGTCGTTTGAACGACTACTGTTTGATTTACCACTCTTGGCAAACCATTCGGATTTGGGCTTGCGTGCCGGGTTAGCTTTGGACTTCGCCGGTTTGCCTGCAGCCGATTTGTTGAACGAAGGTTTACTGCCTGATGCTTTGCTGGTTTTATCAAACACAGGTACACCTGTCATTGGATACGGATGACCTTTTACTTCAGGAATCGTCTTTTTGATTACTTTCTCGATATCCTTCAGGAATGGAAGTTCATCCTTCTCACAGAACGAAATTGCCATCCCGCTTTTGCCAGCTCGCCCTGTACGTCCAATACGGTGAACATACGTTTCCGGAATGTTAGGCAGGTTAAAGTTAATGACATGTGAAAGTTCCTCTACGTCAATTCCTCTTGCCGCGATATCCGTCGCAACTAATACACGTGTTGCACCACTCTTGAAGTTGTTCAGTGCCCGTTGTCTCTCGTTCTGAGACTTGTTGCCATGAATAGCCTGTGCCGTAACATTCGCTTTGGCCAAATCACGTGTAACCCGGTCAGCGCCGCGCTTCGTGCGTGTGAACACCAATGCCGTGACGATGGATTTATCCTCCAAAATTTGGTTCAACATCTGTTGCTTCTTGCCGTTCTCCAGCAAATAAATAGACTGCTCAATGCGGTCTACCGTTGAAGATACCGGTGTGATTTCTACTTTGACTGGATCAACCAGCAGGGTTTTAACCATTTTGGTGATTTCAGGAGGCATCGTAGCTGAGAAGAACAACGTCTGCTTTTTGTTCGGCATTTTGGCAATGATTCTTTTCACATCATGAATGAAGCCCATGTCCAACATCCGGTCTGCTTCATCCAAAACGAGAATCTCAACCATCTTCAGATCAATACGTTTCTGGTTAATCAGATCGTTCAATCTACCAGGCGTTGCGATAATAATATCTGCACCTTGATTCAGCGCACGCTCTTGCACTTTTTGCGAAACGCCGCCAACGATTGCCGTACAACGAATGTCCGTATACCGGCTATATACCTTGATGTTATCCGCGATCTGAATAGCCAGCTCTCGTGTTGGTGTCAAAATTAATGAGCGAATATGTCGTACGGACTTTGATCCTTGTCCTTTGGATCTTTCGCTTAATAATTGAATGATCGGCACCGAGAATGCTGCGGTCTTGCCTGTTCCTGTCTGTGCACATCCCAGCAGATCTCTGCCAGCTAATACAGCTGGTATGGCCTGTTCCTGTATAGGGGTAGGATTAGTATAGTTTGCTTTGCTTAACCCTTCCATAATAGAGGGGATAATATTTAAGTCCTTAAATGTCATGTTGTCTCCTTCATTTACGCACATCTATCAATAAGACGCATCTTTTATTTCACACGTAACGTATAAGGATACCATTAAAAACGCAATTTGTACATTATCTTTTTAAAATCATTTTGTTTAACTGACCAATTTAAGGCCGACTGCTGATCCCAGCACCATAGCGATAAACAGAATTCTTAGGGCATTTCGAGGTTCTCCATAAAACACCATGCCCAGAATGGCACCACCGGAAGCCCCGATTCCCGTCCATACGGCATATGCTGTTCCCATCGGAAGAGTTTCCATTGCAATGGATAGGAACAGGAAGCTTAAACCAAACCCGGCTACCAATAGAACCAGTGAAATGAGATTACGGTCTTTGTGCAACTTGTTTATCATCAGCACTCCGATCATCTCAAATACCCCTGCCAAGATAAGAAATACCCAGTTCATTATAGCTGCACCTCCTTATTCTTCTCTTTGCTCAGCATTTTAAGACCGATTACGCCGAGTAAAAGTACACCAATGAGTACCATTTTTCCGGTTTGGACAGGTGCATTAAACAGAACAATCTCTGAAAGTACTGTACCTGCGGTACCCAGGCCAACAAATACTGCATACACGGTTCCCACAGGCAATGTCCGCGAAGCTGCAATCATCAAGGAGAAACTAATGATAATTGCAACCAACGTAACCCCCCATTCCAGCAGACCGCTGGCATGTTTCAACCCAATGACCCAACCCACTTCAAACAACGCAGCAATCACAACCGACATCCACGTTTTATTCATTCATGTAACACTCCTTCTCTACTACATTTTTTTGTACAACCTGTAAAGGTTCATTAGCGAAAAAACAAAAAAAGCCCGGGAAACAAACTGCATGTAGCAGTTCATCTCCCAGGCTTTTATCCCTCCGTGGCACAACCAACAGGTTGCGGGTTTTCTCTCGGACCAGACCGACACATCCATCGCGGAACCCTAGAAAACCTGTTTTTATTCTAATGTGTCTCCAATTATACACACTTCCACTATCTTGGCAACTTATATGTGATCATGCCATTTATTTGATAATCAAACCCATTAATCCTACAAATGTGGCGGCTTGATGTGGTGAAATCACACAACCGTTGAGATCTTCCATGGTCAGCACCAAGGAGTCAAATTCGCAATCGCTAAGGTCCAAATCCTTCATTTTGGTCCCCGTTAAGGAAGCTTGGTCGATGTTACATTGACTGAACTCCATTTTTTGCAGCGCCAGATAGGCAAAGTCCGCACCAATCAAGGTACTTTCCGAGAAGGAGACCTGTTTCAGATGGGCAAAACGGAAATTGCTGTAGTCACCTAGACCATGAAGGAAACTGACATTTTGCAATCGGCTATTGGAAAAATCAGTTCCGACAAACTTGCAGTTAAGCCATTCGATCCGATGCATGAAGGCACCAGAGAGATTGACATTGGAGAAGTCGCAGTGTTCGAACCGGACATCGGTGAATTCAAATTGTTCCAAGGTTGACTCCGAGATTGTCACATGTCTAAATACAACATTTTCAAAGGAAACCTTACTCGCCTCTTGTTGATCCAATGTAATGTTCTCGATCAGTTTGTGTTTGTACTCCACTTTGGATTCCAGGAATGCCATCGTTTCCGGTTCGAGCAACTGCTCCTGAATCTTGGGTTTGTCCATTTTCATCCCGTATTCCCCTATTCTTTAATAGCTACGACTCGCAGTCGGCTTCTGTCCAGATACCACTGTCCATCCCGCATCAGTTGTGGCTGTATCCTTTTCTCAACAGCATCCATAATAACATCCTGTTCCGCAGGTGTGATACCACTGAATAAATACTCCGCGAAACTGGTCAACCACTTTCTGGCACCTGGCTTGAACGGAGTAAATTGGTCCACGTGCTGGACCAGACTAACTCGAAATCCGTGTTGCTCCAGAAGATTAGCATATTCACCAAGGGTTGGATGATACCACGGATTCCGACCTTCCCATTTGTATCCACGGGCATCCAGTTCTTCCTGTACCGCTGTAATTAATATAGCCGTGTTGCCATTTGCAGCAAACTCAGCCACGAATCGCCCGCCCGTCTTGAGCGCTAACTGTATTGATTGTACTACAGCTGGAGCATCCTTTATCCAATGCAGAACGGCATGAGAGAAGACAGCATCAAACGGTTCTTCTGTCCGATAATGACAAGCATTTGCTACATTAATATTCATATCAGGGTATTTCTGTTTAGCTTGCCTAATCGTCTCTTCTGAAAAATCTATGCCTGTTGGCAGCGCTCCTGCGGCTGCAATTTTGGCTGTCAGATCCCCATTGCCACAACCTACATCAAGGATTCGTTCACCTTGGGATGGCTGGAGCAAGGATAAGATATGTGTTTCCTGTAACGTAGCAAAAGGAGCGGAATGACCACTCCACGATTCGTTCGTTTGGCCGGATGAATGTCCGTTATTCATGGATTATAATCTCCTTTTCAATTAAGGATCTAATATATCTATAATAACTTCAATATAAAGGAACTGTCAATTCACTCATCAAATCACCATAAAAAAAGCCGCCAAATGGCGACTTTAACATTAAGAATTCGGATCAACTGAGATTTCGTGTTAGCCCACATATTCCATATTTCACACTCTCCTTGAATTTGTTCTGTAAACTGAAGTTCACTCGAAATCTTCGGTAACTAGCTCTAACCAGCATGTGAAGTATATCTCTCGATGTACGGAATTTTCTTCATACTTAATTTGTGATTCGAGCCTGTCAATCAAAATTTGCCTCACATGGTTTGATAACCACTTCTTCACCTTGTTCACCCAACTTTTCAAATAAACTTTAATCGCTTGGCTCTGTTAACATACTCTTAGTATGCCGAGTCATGGGCTGCAAGCGGTATATCAATCGTCTTAATTGATTGCCTGATCCTCTCAGGCCTCCTTTTGATTCTGTACGGTAAGCTTTATAATGTATGTAGGTTAAATCTGTGAGGAGGATACGTATGACCGAAGAATTATTTCAACCAAAACAGGAATTAAGTGACCTGATCGAACGCCATTCCCACCATAACGGTGCAATGGAAACAGCGATTCCTTCCTTGTTTGTCTATCACCATTCCAAGATTAGTGAGCCGGCATACAGAGTATATAAACCTTCATTTTGTGTGATTGTTCAAGGGTTGAAAGAAGTATTGCTCGCACAGGAGCGTTATGAATATGGACCTTCCAACTACCTGATTGCTTCCATGAATCTCCCGGTCATCGGGCAGATTATCAAGGCATCCACCGATGCACCCTACTTAAGTCTCAAGCTCGAATTCACACCGAACCAAATTCTCGAAGTACTTAACGAATGCAACATCAAGGTAACATTCAACGAAAACGCCAGACGAGCTATGTTTGTAGGTCAGATGGAATCGTCCATTCAGGACGCTGTACTCCGACTTGTTCGATTGCTGGATACGCCGGGAGAGATTCCGTTTCTGGCTCCGTTGTACGTTAAAGAAATCCTGTTCCGCCTCCTTCAAGGGCCTTACGGAGGAGAACTGGCGCAGATTGCGGTTGAAGGTAGCAGCACTTATCGGATCAGAGAAGCGATTGAGTACATCGTTCATCATTGGGAACAGCCATTTCGCATTGAAGATCTGGCTGAGACCGCCAGCATGAGCGTCTCTTCATTCCATCGTCACTTCAAAGAGATCACAGCCATGAGTCCATTACAATTCCAGAAACAATTAAGATTACAGGAAGCCCGGCGACTTCTGATGGCCGAATCTGCTGACGCGGCAGATGTAGCGTTCCGGGTTGGTTACGAGAGTGCTTCTCAATTTAGCCGCGAATATGCACGCAAATTCGGTGCGCCGCCAAGAGCCGATATCCGACGGTTGAAAGAGAAATATGACATGGCCTTTAGTGAGTAACCGAGTATGCACTCCCTATCTCACAACTATCACACAAAAGGCAAACCAAAAAAGGACAACCACAATAGGTTGTCCTTCTAGATTAGACCAATGCTTCGACCCGTTCAGGAACCTTGATCTCTTCGTGCAATAATTGAGTGATATCACGAGTCAGTGCATCCACATTCTCCTGCTGCGTTGCCCAGCTGGTACAAAATCGCACCGCACTGTGTGTATCGTCAACCTTTTCCCAGAAGGAGAAGGTATAACCACTGCGTAATTTCTCAAGCAAACGATCAGGCAGAATCGGAAACTGCTGGTTGGTTGGTGAATCGTACAGGAAGCGTACCCCCTGCTGTTCGAGTGAGTCATGAATTCTCAAGGCCATATCTACGGCATGGCGAGAAATATCGAGGTACAGACCATCTTCGAACAACGTTTCAAATTGGATTCCCAGCAGTCTGCCTTTGGCAAGCAGACCACCTTTTTGTTTGATCATATAACGAAAATCCGGTTTCAGCGCTTCATTCAGGATAACAACCGCCTCTCCCATCAATGCGCCAATCTTGGTTCCCCCGATGTAAAATACATCGCACAAGCGTGCAAGGTCAGCAAGTGCCATATCGCAATCGCGAGAAGCAAGTGCATATCCAAGACGTGCTCCATCCACGAAAAACGGAAGACCACATGCCCTGCTCACTGTATGCAATGCTTGCAGTTCTGCCTTGCTGTACATCGTTCCATTCTCCGTTGGCTGGGATATGTAGACCGTTCCTGGTTGAACACAGTGTTCCGGTGACGAGTCATTCATATGTGCATCATAGACTGCTCTAACCTGCTCTGGCGTGATCTTTCCGTCCTCGCTTGGAACTGTGAGCACCTTATGTCCCGTAGCTTCAATAGCTCCGGTTTCATGAACCGCAATATGTCCTGAGCTCGCTGCAATTACACCTTGATATGGACGCAAAATAGATGCAATCACCGTTGTATTTGTCTGTGTACCGCCAACCAAGAAATGAATATCAGCTTGCTCATTGTCACATGCCTGACGAATAAGCATTCTCGCCCGTTTACAATGCTCATCCGTGCCATACCCGCTCGTCTGTTCCATATTGGTTTGCATCAGTCTTTGTAAAATTCGTTCATGCGCACCTTCGTTATAATCACATTCAAATCGTATCATCGTGTGGTCTCTCCTGCCTTCTTGTTCAACTTCTCTTGTATGTTCATCATGGAGGTGTACACCTCTTGAATCTCTTCTTCATTCAATTCTTGCATCAGCTTCAGGATCTGTTGATCGGATCGATCATTCAATTGGGCATACAGTTCCTCACCCTTGGCTGTCAGACGAATCAGACTGACCCGGCTGTCGGCAGCAGAATCCACTTTCACCAGCAGTCCTTCCTTGGACAGCTTGTTCACAATTCGGCTCATGTAACTGCGATCAATGGTCAGTGTATCTACCAGATTGTTTGCAATGCTCTCTCCCCGAATTCCAATCTCAATAATGACCCGTACTTCCGCAAACGAGTACCCTGTTCCAAGAATATGCTTATCGAGTACACCAAGAATATTGGTATAAAAACGGTTAAAACGTCGCATGTCAGCCAGTATATCTGGATATATGTACTGAGAGTTGATGTCAAACCCTCCTTTTTAGTGGACATTGTCAACATTATAATAATCACGTTAGTGGACGTTGTCAACATTATCTTTTACATAGCATTTAATAATCTCATTTTTAACATCCAAACAGAAAAAAGCCACGCATATGCGCGGCAAGGTTTACTTGTTTTAGATACTTGATCCAGATACTTAGTCAGCTACTTAAGTTTCTATATAAATTGAACTAAACATTTACACAAAACGGAGAGGACAGAAATAACCTGAAGAAGCGGAGCGTTCGCCTTTATCCCCGGATTTCCCCTTTAGATAAGAGGAATAAAAAAATCTGGGGATAACAGCGATCGGAAGGTTGTTCTGTCATCGGAGTGGCTAGTGTAAATTCAATTTACATGGATTAAGAGTGACTATATTGCACCTGATGAAGACGGCTGTATATCCCTCCAGCGGCGACCAATTCCTCGTGGTTACCCTGCTCAGCGATGCCATCTGTGTTTACTACGATAATTCGATCTGCATTCTTGATAGTTGTCAGTCTGTGTGCAATTACAAGTGTAGTTCTGCCCACCGACAATTCAGCGAGTGATTGCTGAATCAGTGCTTCCGTTTCCGTGTCCAGCGCAGAGGTTGCCTCATCCAGAATAAGAATGGGCGGGTTTTTCAAAAACATACGTGCGATGGACAAACGCTGTTTTTGTCCTCCGGACAGCTTGACTCCACGCTCCCCAATGACTGTATCCATACCGTCTGGCAACGTAAGAATTAATTCCTCCAACGAGGCACGACGGGCGGCATCCCAGATTTGTTCATCCGTTGCACTCAGATCACCATAAGCAATATTCTCCTTAATGGTACCCGAGAACAAAAATACATCCTGTTGAACGATTCCAATATGCTTGCGCAAGGATTGAAGCTTAACGTTACGAATGTCGACGCCATCCACAGTAATACGTCCCTCTTCAACCTCATAGAATCGGGGCAGCAGACTGCAGATCGTCGTCTTGCCTGCACCCGAAGGACCCACAAAAGCTACGGTTTCCCCTGGTCGAACAGATAGACTGATATCACTCAGAATACGCCGACTGGATTCATATCCGAACGAGACGTTCTCGAAACGAATATCACCCTTCACACTTTCGAATTCAACGGCGTTTTTGCTATCAGCAATCTCTGGTTCCGTATCAATGATCTCCAGATAACGCTTGAAACCAGCGATGCCCTTTGGATAACTTTCTATGACAGCGTTAATTTTCTCGATCGGGCGGAAGAAGATATTGGACAGAAGCAGGAAGGCCATAAAGTCACCCATATTGATTCTGCCATCGATATAAAACCAGGCCCCGCTGATCATGACAAATACGGTAACCAGTCGCATCATCATATAACTCACCGAGATACTTTTCGCCATCGTTTTGTAGGCAAGCAGTTTGGTTTTACGGAAATTCTGATTGTCCACCGCAAAAAGTTCTTTCTCATGTTCTTCGTTCGCGAACGATTGTACAACACGCATGCCACCAACGTTATCTTCAATGCGTGCATTGAAATTGCCGACGTCTCCGAAAAGTCGCCGATACGTCTTTGTCATGCGGCCACCAAATACGATAATAACCCAAGCCATAATTGGGATAATGATAAAGGTAAGCAGCGCAAGCTCCAGATTAATGTTAGCCATCAGCCAGAACGATCCGATTAATGTCATTACTGCGATGAATACATCTTCAGGTCCATGGTGAGCAACCTCGCCGATGTCGTTCAGATCATTCGTAAGATGACCAATTAAGTGGCCTGTTTTACGATTATCGAAGAAACGGAAGGACAGCTTCTGCAAGTGAGCGAACATCTTCTCACGCATGTTGGTCTCAATGTTAATGCCCAGCATATGTCCCCAGTATGTAACGACATAGTTCAATACAGTATTAAGTGCATAGATGGATAACAGCACAACACAGGCAAGCATAATGAGAGGCCAATCCTGACCTGGCAACAATTCATTAATGAATTTGCTGACGGCAAGGGGGAAAGCCAACTCCAGAAGACCTGCGAGTACAGCGCATCCAAAATCAATTAAAAACAGTTTTTTATAGGGACGATAATACGAAAAAAACCGACGAATCATACTTATTCACTCTCACTCTCCAGATTCTTATTGGGGTTTACATCTTCATTTTGCAGCTCGAATAGATGGATATACTCGTCGATGACCTGATCAATAGCTTTTAACTCCCCACTGATCACCGGGCGAATATGTTCATACTCCTCCTGTCCAAGTTGTCGGACAAGCGTTGTTCTCCGATTCTGCATTTGTTCCAGAAATACAAGAATTCGGCCGCGACGGAATGTTTGCGCTCCACGCCCCCGTTTTCCCTCATGTTCGCCATGCCCTTTACCACGTCTCGGACGCTCACCTTGACGTACACTTCCATCCATCTCTTCGATAGGACGATCTCTCATATTTGCCACCCCCATTACGTGTATACATATGTATACAATCGTATTCATGTATACGATTGTATACGCGATAAAAAGAAGTGTCAACCTAAATTTTCCAATAAAGTAACTACGCTTGTATGTTCATCATTTTGCCAACAGAAAAAAGCCGCGATTTCGCGACTTCTTTTGTTGGCGACACTACTATTTTATCTCACTCATAAACTTTCTATATTCTTGAACCATTTCTTTGGATCGGGTGTGATGCAAATAATGTTCTCCCTCAAATGTCATCACTTTTCCATGCACAGAATCTTTGACTTGCTCTTCATGCAAGGGTATCCAGCCTTCTGTTTCCGTATCATTTGCTTGTAAAAAGAAAATCACAGGAAGATCTTTGGGGAAGGACAGTTTCTCAGCTGCTTTGAAATTAGGACCAAAGTTTTCACCTTCATTCAGGTTGTTCGAATTAAACGTATTTTTGAGTGAAAGTATTCTAATTTGTTCTCTGGTCTCATCATCAACATCGGGTGCAATCAGTTGATCAGGGGCCAGTTTCATTAACAATCGGTAGAATCCTGATTTTTTAAGCAGTTTGTACGTTTCAGTTGGGAATGGATCATCGTTACCTCCCTGCGTTGGGACACTGCTCTCAATTCCTACAAATGAACTTACTTCGTTTGGATATTTGTTCACATAATCCAGGCCGTATATCCCTGAAATGGAGTGAGCCATGAGCGTGTAATTATGAATACCAAGTTGCTGTAACGCTTCATGAATTTCACTAACCATATTTTCAGTGGTACGCTCTTTTTCAGTAATGTCACTTAATCCATAACCGAAAGGCTCAATGACAACAACTTTGTAAAATGGAGATAACTCATCGATAAGCGGTTTGAAATCAAGGGCTGGGGCAGGTGTTCCGTATCCAGGAAGCAATACCACCGTTTCTTTGCCTTCTCCTTGAATCAACACATTCATGTTTTTCCCGTCAACCGCTACAAACTGGCCATAGGGTTTTATTTTCCCTTCTTCCGATTTGTTGCTAAATACATTAACAATATAGACAGTGGCAATAAATAATGCAAAAGCGATAACGATGGCTCCGAATATTTTGAGCAAAATGATTAATATTTTTTTCATCATGATGGTTCTCTCCTGTTGAGTTCGTTTGGTGTTCAGCCGTTTGGAAATCCATTCATTTTATTTTTTTAATGAAATTTCGAATTTGGAGCCAACATCACTTGCAAATACAATACGGCCGTTTTCTGGTAAAACAACATCATTCTTACCGCTGACCACGCTGTGATTAATACAAATTCCAGTCTGATCATAGACAGCAAAGGCTCCATTTGCAGGCAACTTCACTGTCATGACTTTTCCTTTCGCAGTCGCTGGTACCGAAAACCATTTGGCATATCCATCTGCTTGAATGGTTGTTGCGGATTGTTTACCCGAATAGATGGGTTTTACCAGTTCCTCACTGGCGTATACATAACCTAAGGCTGTAAGATACTCTCCACCGTTCTTTTTAGAGAATTGAATGTCCATCGTATCACGTCCGGCAGTACCCGGAATCTGCAAAAGATTGGCTGCTTCGTTTGCTCCAATAATCTTATGATTGGACATATACCCTGGATTCTCTTGATTCATATGAATAGGCAGGATCGATGAAGCATTGAGATAAACCATTGATGTGTATTTCTCATTCACCAGATAATATTTTTTACCATCGCGCTTTGCCCATGCGGCATTAATCTCCTTGGATAATTTATTGACTTCAAGCTTCTCCCCGTTATATTCTGAGAAAGCCAGCTGTCCGAGTCCTGGAACGGATATATAAGATCGTGACCACAAGTAGGTTTTCCCATTTTTCTCCACAACGAATTTCAACTTGTCTGTACCTTCGTTATTAACAAAAGTACCATCTGCTGTATATGTGTATTCTTGAGCCGGATTACTCGGAGCTGTAAGTGAAGATACAGTCATTTGTCCAGCCTTATTTATTTTGATCTTCATAACTGAATTATTGCCACCATATATACCTGCAAACTTGGAGACTTCCTTAGGCATATTGGCCTTCACGGGTACGCCAAATGATTTTTCTGGCTTCCGTTCTGTAATGATGTCCTTTTCCTCAAGTGCGCTGAGTAATAATTCATTCGCAATGAAATTATTGGTTAAGCTTGACCCGCCTGAAGAGATAACGGCTGCAGCCATATTGTATTCCGGAAGTACCACCAGTGAAGACTGATAAGATAACGTATCTCCACCTTTCATAACGGCCTTAATGCCGTATTCGTTGAATGGGAACATGTTCACACTATCCCACCCTAACCCGTATGACATCAGCGTATCGCTATCCTCTGGCCACATGCCTCTTTTATACTCTTCTTGCGCCATAGCTTTGACAGACTTACTGGAAAGAATACCATCAACTTCTCCCGTGAAGATTCTTGAAAATTTGACCAGATCTTCAGCGGTGGAATACAGACCTCCAGTACCGATGATATTATAATTCTCTTTGGGAAGTTGTCCCTCATAAAAAGGGGAATAGACTCCCGCCATCTCTGCCGGATCAACCACATCCTGTGGTGTTTTGGTATGTTTCATATCCAAAGGTTCCGTAAAATACTGGTGTATAAACGCGGTATAACTGATACCGCTAACTCTTTCGACCAGAATCTCGGCTAACGTAAAGCCATCGTTGCTGTAGACGGAGTATTCGCCGGGATCTGCTTTCAGGTTTTGATTCGCCAATTGCTCCAGAAACGTATCATGTGAATACGTGTCATTATCTCCGTACAATGTGGCATTGCTGGTTGAGGTGCCCAGAAGACCGGAGGAATGATTTAGCAACATACGGGGTGTGATCTGTTTGTATCGGGTATCTTTCATTGTAAAGTCAGGCATATAGTTCACAACAGGCGCATCCAAATCAATCTTGCCTTCGTCAACCAGCTTCATTACAGCGGCTGTAAGCATCATTTTACTGGTTGAACCAATGCCATAGACGGTGTTCGAAGTAAGAGGCACCTTATCGTTTATATCGTTTTTGCCCGTTTGATCGGACACCACAATCTCTCCACCATCGATGAGCGCATATTGCAGACTCGTCGTACCGTACGTCTCGGTCAGTAATTTGGCTTTTTCGATCACGGCTTTCTTTGTTGTCTCATACGTAAGGTTGCTGTTGTTCAGGGGAGCCGGTGCGGCCATTGCAGATAGCGGGGCTAACATCGTTAACACTAGGGTTAAAGCTGCAATTGAAGTTCGTTTTTTGATTGCTCTCTTGACCGCGTTCATTTTCTCTTGTTGTATCATCTGCATCTTCTCCTGTCAGTATCTCTTTATTAGAGTATCTTGCTTTGGCGCTAAAATAAGCTTAACCCATGTAAATGGACTGCTCGTGACGTCTATATGAACCGAATATGAACAGGCAAAATAATTTTAGTACATGATGATTTACAATTTAGTGCGTACCGGAAAACTTGTTTAAATGGAGATAATGCTTAGATTAGCGGCGGCGTTTTCACTCCAATAAATATGATTGACACAAAAAAGAGGCGGAATTATAATGGTCACAGCAACTATAATCATGACGGTTATTTAGGAGGAAAACTTTGGAATTAGAAAAATATATCGGTGTTAATGTACAGCGCGCGGCACTTAAACTGAATAATTACTATCAAAAGGTAGTCACTCCGTTTGACATCACAGTGGATCAGTGGGAAATCCTGGTCGTACTATGGGAACAAGAAGGGATTACTCAAAAGGACCTTGCCGAGAGACTGCACAAGGACCAGACCAATGTTGCACGAATGCTGTTTAAGCTAGAAAAGAAGGAATTTATTTATCGTGTGATTCATGAGACGGATAGAAGATCTTTACGTGTTTATTTAACTCCTAAAGGACGAGATATGAAAGATGAAATTCTTGCTCCTTCCAAGGACGCATATAATAAAACGATCCAGGGATTATCCAAGGAGGAGGTTGAGATGTTTAGAAGGATTCTTACTGTAATGTATAACAACGTAAAAGATCTATAGTCCACAGAGGAGTCCTCTCCACTTTAAAGGGGGGGATAACTTTTTGGACATATAGTTGCTGCAGCAACTATGGTTGGGACTATTAAAATTTATTCTAAAAGGAGATTTTTAAAATGGATATAACACCAAAAGAAGCAGGTGTTTTCGACGCCAAGTACAGAGCATTGACCATTGGGATTATTCTTGCTGTCACTACCGTCGCATTTGAAGGTTTAGCAGTTGTTACGATTGCCCCAAGCCTGGCTCAAAAATTGAATGGGCTCCACTTGTACGGTTGGATATTCAGCTCTTTTCTTTTGGCACAAATCCTTGGAACCATGATCATTGGGGCGCGGATCAACAAAAACGGCGTATTCGCATCGTTTGGCATATCGATACTTTTTTTTGTGATCGGCATTGTGATTGCGGCTACTTCCGTGAATATGATTACCCTAATTATAGGAAGAGTGTTTCAAGGTTTTGGTGGAGGCGGGATCATTACGTGTGTGTATTACAGCATTACTTTAGGTTATCCCGATAAGCTGAGAACAAAAATACTTGCTTTGTTTTCCGGCGCATATATTATACCTGCACTAATTGGCCCTTATATTGCTGGCCTTATAGCGGAGCATATATCTTGGAGAGTTGTTTTTTGGCTTGTGCTTCCCTTCATTGGTTTGGCTGTCATGCTGACTCTTCCTGCTTTCCGAAAATTTACAGTTAGAAGGAATACCCCTTCCAAGAATAACCGAAAAGAAGGTTATGCAGTACTACTGACCATTGGAACGGGAATGTTGCTTGCTGGGCTAGGATTTATATCGGATTGGAGAGGAATTGTACTTTCGGTAGCAGGATTGCTTATCATGATTCAGCCTTTGCGAAAGCTGCTGCCTGAGGGAACTTTAAGTGCCAGAAGAGGTTTACCGGCCACGATTGCTTCAAGAGGATTCTTTGTTGCTAGTTATAATGCGACCGAGAGCTATGTTGTCCTGGCTTTGACAGATGTGAAAAAGCTCCCAGCAGATATGGCGGGATTAATTGTAGCTGCGGGTGCATTAAGCTGGTCAGCGGCAGCCTGGCTTCAGTCAAAGTTCGATGCTAAAGACCATGGGATGGGCCGAAAGAAACGGGTAACCATTGGTATAGGATTTATGATCATTGGAGTTGCTACGGTCATTCTTGCTGTTGGCCTCCCTGAAGGCGGGATCATATTTGCAGTAATTTCACAGCTTTTCACTGGATTTGGCATCGGTTTGGCACATCCCACGACCGGGGCGATTGCATTACAGCACACGAAAACGGGTGAAGAAGGAGAGATATCTGCCAGCCTTCAGTTTACAGATGCATTTAGTCCGGGGGTAAGCATTGGAATCGGCGGAGCGCTCATTGCCGTTAGTCATTCACTAAATTGGGGATTGTTGACCGGGATTATATTAGCTTTGTCTCTTCAATTGCTTTTCGTTCTCTTGAGCTTTACAATTTCCTTTCGGATCAAGCAGGCAAACGCCTCGGAGGGGAATTAATTCCATCCTGAATTCCAAAATTTGAATACGCTCTGCAACAACAACATAAAACCTCCTCTACGTCATGGAGAAGGTTTTATGTCTTTATATTTTCATTGGATCAACGAACCAATCCATTTACTTTTTTAATGAAATTTCAAATGCGGAATCCACGTCACCTGCAAATACAATGTGGCCGTTTTCCGGCAAGACAACCTCATTCTCACCACTGACTACGGTATGATTAATACAAATACCCTTCTGATCATATACGGCAAAGGCGCCAGTTGCAGGCATTTTAACCGTCATGACTTTTCCTTTCACCGTTGCTGGTATCGAAAACCATCTGGCATATCCGTCTGCTTGAATCGTTGCTAGAGATTGTTTACCCGAATAGAGTGGTTGTACCATTTCCTCACTGGCGTATATGCTACCAACGGCTGTAATGTACTCTACTCCGTTCTTTTTAGCAAAATAAATTTCCTTTGTATCACGTCCAGCCAGGCCAGGGATTTGCAGCTCCGTGACTGCTTCGTTTGCTCCAATAATCTTAGTATTGGATACATACCCAGGGGTCTCTTTGTCCAAATGAATAGGGAGAATTGGTGCCGAATTGAGATAAACCGTTGATGTATATTTCTCATTCAGCAGGTAATATTTTTCACCTTCACGCTGCTCCCATGAGGCCGTAATATTCTGGGATAATTCATTGGCTTCCAGCTTCTCCATTTTATATTCGGAGAAAGCCAATTGTCCAAGTCCTGGTAAGGATATATAAGATCGATACCACAGATAAGTCCTTCCATTCTTCTCCTTAACAAATTTCAGCTTTTCCGTGCCTTCATCGTTAACAAAAGTACCATCCGCTGTATAGGTGTATTTTTGAGCCGGATCACTTGGAGCTGAAGGTGTGGATACAGTCATTTGTCCAGCTGTATTCATTTCGATCTTCTTAACTGAATTATTGCCGCCATATATACCTGCATTCGTGGCTATTTCTTTAGGTATATCTGCCTTCACTGGAACACCAAACGATTTTTCCGGCTTCCGTTCTGTAATAATGCCCTTTTCCTCAAGTGCGCTGAGTAATAATTCACTCGCAATGAACTGATCTTTGGCACTTGTCCCACCTGATGAGGTAACGGCTGCAGCCAGATTATATTCCGGCAGTACGACTAATGATGAGTGATACGATATGGTATCTCCACCTTTTGTTACTGCCTTGATATCGTATTCACTGAATGGGTACAGATTTACACTATCCCACCCTAATCCGTAAGATATAGAGGTATCGCCACCCTCTGGCCACATGCCTTTTTTGTATTCTTCTTGCGCCATGGCTTCTACAGACTTATCGGTAAGAATGCCTTGGACCTCTCCCGTGAAGATTTGTGAAAACTTCGCAAGATCTTCAGCGGTGGAATAAATGCCTCCAGTTGCGATAACATTATAATTCTCTTGTGGAAGCTGACCCTCATACATAGGAGAATAGATTCCCGCCATTGCTGCCGTGTCAACCACATCCTGTGGTGTTTTGGTATGTTTCATGTCCAAAGGTTCCGTAAAATATTGGTGTATAAAAGCGGTAAAACTCATGCCGCTAACACGTTCAACCATAATCTCGGATAACGTAAAACCATCATTACTATACACCGAGAACGCGCCGGGATCTGCCTTCAGGTTTTGACTCGCCAATTGGTCCAGAAACGTATCATGTGAGTACGTATCATTATCCCCGTACAATGTGGCATTGCTGCCCGTGCTGCCCAGCAGACCGGAAGAATGATTCAACAGCATGCGTGGTGTGATTTGTTTGTAGCGATGGTCTTTCATCTGAAAATCAGGTATATAGTTCACAGCAGGCAGATCCAAATCCACCTTGCCTTCTTCAACTAACTTCATAACAGAAGCTGTGAGGAACATTTTACTCGTTGATCCTATGCCATAGATCGTATCCGGCGTAAGAGGCACCTTGTTGTTTTTATCGTTTTTGCCCGTCTGACCGGACACCACAATCTCGCCACCATCGATAAGGGCATATTGCAGACTTGTGATTCCATGTTTCTCGGTGAGTAACTTGGCTTTCTCCATCACCGTTTTCTTGGTTGGTTCATACGTATGATCACTGCTACTTGTAGCAGGCGCGCCCATTGCAGACATTGGAGCTAACATCGTTAATGCCAGCGTTAACACGGCGATTGAAGTGCGTTTTCCCTTTTGTCGTCCCATTCACATCATCTCCTGAATTTTAAGTGTTTTGGTTAGTTGATTTCTTCTGGGTCTACAAATTTCACCTCCGGATACAAGTCGTTTGGTCCCTGAATCAGATCTCCACCCGTTCCTTTCAGTTGCTTGTTAAAGAAATCGAGTACATATTGATTTACGATGTTTGCTCCTCTTTTACCATTGATATCTCCTGTAATGCCCGACAGTTTAATCAACTCCGAGTAGAATTGAAGATCCGTGAAATTGAAGTGCTGGGTTCCTTCTACATAGATCACTTTTCCCCCATGATTAATAACTTTTTTCATAATGTGCAGCTCATCTGAAAGAAATTTAGTTACTTCATCATCCGAATTTCTATCCATTTCAAAGTTGGCGAACCAGTCTTCAAAACTTCCCGATCGGATGAACATAAACGGCTTGTTTATATCATCTCTATTTTCCACTTCATATAGTGACCCATCCATATTAACCCCGGCCTTGATTCTATGATCTAAATACGTTGCATTAAACGCGGTTGCCCCCCCAAAAGAATGCCCCATCGCGCCGATGTGATCTAGATCGATTTTTCCTTTAAACTGACTTTCGATTGCACCTGAATTCAGCTTTTCGATTTGATCGATTACAAACTCCACATCTTTCGTCCATATATCCCCTGTTTTTGTACGTTCATCTAGTGTAGTTGTACTTTTTTTATAATCCGTTACACGGCCATCTGGAAAAAGGGTAGCAAGGGTGCTATACGTATGATCGATGGTGACCACGATATACCCATGACTGGCCAGATTCTCGGCCTGTGATACATGTAGAACTCTACTGGTTCCCATACCATGAGATAGTAGTACCACGGGATAAGGACTTGTAGAAGGTAATATTTCTACATTTTCATAAGAGTTAGTTTGGCTATACTTCCAGTAGTCGAGCACAAATTCAGGTAGTTTTAAAGAAGCAGAGAAGCTTTGAATATACTTTTTGAACCTCTCTTTATCTTTTGGAAACAGCGTGTCACGCTTGTTATTATTACTGTTTTCAGTTGGGTACCAAACTTGGATCATTAGTTCTCTCTTATCGCTTTGATCTTCTGTGAAGATTTCGTCTCTGTTCTGGTCTGTTAAATGAAATGTTTGAGTACCCACCTTCTCTGGACCATCAAGCTTCGGCAGATTAAAAACAGGTAAGCATACAGACAAGACGGTAGAACCAACAAGCAGAATAACGATTAAGGAAGATAAACTATATTTCAAGAACTTCCCTATTTTAATATTTACCATCTTCTGGGAATGTCTGAATAATACGATGATTATGATTAGAGCCGTCATGATGTATACCACAAGCAACTGCCATCTATATCCCTCAACCAGCAATTGAACTACGAGTATAACGCTACTTCCTATTCCCAAACCCCAGCCTGTTTTCTTTGCACTTCTTTTAATAAATAGTAGGTCTACGAGTAAAGCAAAACAGGATAGAACTAACAGTATCTCAAATAATCTCAATTGAATTCCTCTCTCTCATCACGGATCATAAATGCTCTGACACCTTCAGCAATTTCTTTGGCATGGGAACGATACAAATAATGATTTGCTTCCAGCAGCACCACTTCACCACGCACAGAGTTCTCTAGTAACTTCTCGTGTTCCGGAACCCAATTGTCTGCTGCCGGATGATTCTTTTGAACAAAGAAAAGAACTGGAAGATTAACAGGGAACGTTAGTTGTTCAGCTGCTTTAAAGTTGGAATACATACTTTCTGCCTCATTTAATTGCGTGGTATTATACATATTTTTGCGTATCAGAATGTTCAATTGTTCTTTCGTTTGCTCATCATAAGGCAGTCCATCATAAGGGTCAGCACTCAGTTTCAGTTGCACTCGGGCGAAACCCAAGTTGCGGAACCATTTAATCGGTTGTGTGTCTGATGAATCAATCTTCTGTTCACTTATCGCTGGAACACTGCTATCCAACCCGACATATGCACTTACTTCATCTGCATATTTGTTCACGTAATCCAGGCTATAGATCCCCGAAATGGAATGACCCATGAGGATATAACGATCAATATGTAGACGCTGTAACGCTTCATGAATTTCACTGACGATATTTGCTGTGCTGCGTTCCTTTTCAGTCTGATCACTCAATCCGTAACCAAAGGGCTCAACAACGACAACTTTATAATATGGAGATAACTCGGAGATGAGAGGCTTAAAATCAAGCGCTGGTGCCGCTGTTCCAAAACCAGTCAGAAGCACAATTGTTTCCTCGCCTTCCCCTTGAATGAACACATTCATATTTTTTCCGTCTACGGATACATGTTGACCATACGGCTCCATTCTTTGTTGCTCCGAATAACTGCTAATTTTATTGACGGTATATACGATAGCTACAAAAAGTAGGATTGCTATAATGATTGCGCATAGTACTTTAAACAAAGTGCTTAACACTTTCTTGATTTTGCTTTTACTCTCTACTTCTTTGTCTGCTTGTTGTTTCACATTCATCTGCTCCTATCCTCATCTGTATATTGGCCTAACAGTCTTCTTAAGAAATCCTATTCAACAAAGATGTACTCCCCATGACCGGAATATGAACGGAGTATGAACAAGCAAAAAAAATGCCATATGTAACATACAAGGAAGCTTGCATGTTACACATGACATGAACATTCGGTCTAGGATATTCCGATAGGTATTCTATTCATTGGCCTATGCTGAGAGCCTAAGTATCCGTTGGTGGATGGATGGGTAACGTGATCATAAAGGTTGTGCCTTGACCAGGTTCGCTTTCCACACGGATATCCCCCTGATGAAGGGACACGATCTGTTTAACGATAGCAAGTCCCATACCACTCCCGTCATATTTACGACTGTGGGAACGATCTGCCTTGAAAAAGCGCTCGAATATACGCTTCTGGTCTTCAAGGGGAATACCAATACCCGTGTCGGATATTCGAACAGTCACAGTTTTAATATCCACTTTGATACTGACTTTAATCATGCCGCC
Organism: Paenibacillus sp. FSL L8-0435; assembly: GCF_037965655.1. NCBI lineage: Bacteria > Bacillati > Bacillota > Bacilli > Caryophanales > Paenibacillaceae > Paenibacillus > Paenibacillus sp. FSL L8-0435. The sequence goes on along the minus strand of NZ_CP150185.1, from coordinate 3,174,156 downwards.
ATCCTTGGAAAACTTGATGCTATTTCCGACGATGTTCGTCCATACCTGATTTAACTGGTCGTGATCAGCTGTTACCTTAACGTTCTCTAAATCAAGTTCGAAATGAATGTTGCGCTCAGACCATTGCGGTTGAAGCGCGACAATAACCCGCCTGATCTGTTCATCAAGGCTTAAGGAGCTCAGCCGTAGTTGCTGTGACTGCGATTCAAGCAAACTCAATTTGAGCAGGCTATCGCTCATTTTGGACATTCGTTTTGCTTCGGAGATGATAATATCCAGGTAACGGTTTCGCTCGTGTTCTGAGAGATTTACTTGCTTCAGTGCCGAAGCGTAACCGGATATCGAGGTGAGCGGAGACTGAACCTCGTGCGACACATTTGTAACGAATTCCCTCCGCATCTGCTCCAACTGCTTCAGGTCGCGCATCATTTCTTCAAAGCTCCGGGCCAACGTACCAATCTCAGTCGTTTGCTTAATGTTCAGCTTGACGTTGAAATCTCCAGCTGCAATCCGTTTGGTCGCTTGTGTCAATTTCTTGATCGGTCTCACCAGATATATAGAAGCAACCAGAATCAACAAGCTTCCTGCAATCAACGAACAGCTTGCGAAGATTAAACCCCACTTAATCACAAAAGAGGTTGAAGGCGGTGAGAGTGTCTCCAAAAACATCGCTTTTGTTTCCATCTCCGTTTTCAACGGTAATCCTATGAACCCTGTAGCAATCCCATTCGTTGAGTCTTGAACAACGCCCCCAGCTAACACTTTCTTTAGTTGCTCGCTCGTCACTGTAGCAGATTTATGTCCGTTAAGTTTTCCATAAGTCTTGAACTCACCTGAAGCTTCGAAAATTCGAATATGATAGGAGCTGAGCTGCTTCATTCCACTTACGTACAAGTCCGCCTCACTCTCTGGCAGGGCCTTATAGATCTGCAAAACGTCTTGGCCGAAGTTGCGTAAGTTAATTTGCGCGTTTTCGTTCAATTTTTCTTCGAATATCCAAGTAGACACAAAAAATGAAATGACCGTACCAGCGATGACAGACCCCAAAAAGGTCAGGACCACACGAATATATATGGATCGGATCATTCATAGACCTCAAGTCTGTACCCTAGCCCACGCACCGTTTCAATCCGAAAATCAGGTGTAGTCGCGAATCGTTCGCGCAGGCGTTTAATATGTACGTCTATTGTTCGATCATCTCCAGCGTAATCAATACCCCATATCTGATCGATCAATTGCTCACGTGTATAGACTTGTCCTGGTGTTCCAGCAAGCTTATACAGCAATTCGAACTCCTTAAGTGGTAACGTAAGCGACTCTGTGCCTCTCATCACCTTATACGTCTGGCGGTCCAGAATGACGTTGCCAAACTGGATTGTGTGAGTGGAGCCAATTTTGTATCGTTTCAGTAATGCTCGGACACGAGCGGTCAGCTCCAATGGATCAAACGGTTTGGTCAAATAATCATCCGTACCCAGTTCGAATCCTTTCACCTTCTCCCACGTCTCTCCTCTCGCCGTCAGCATGAGTAACGGAAGGTCGGGATTGGCTCTTCGGAGTTCTTTACACAGTGCCCAGCCATCCATGACAGGCATCATAATATCAAGGACGACCAGATCCACTGGAGTTTCGCCATATATAGTGAGAGCTTCTTTACCGTCCGCAGCTTCCACTGTGGTGAATCCATCGTTTTTGAGAAATAGACAGACGAGTTCACGAATGTTCGCATCGTCGTCTGCAACGAGTATAGTAGCCATAGTTTTTGTCTGTCCTCTCCGTTACGTTTAAATATATAGTTCAACTGATATAGTAAATAGTAAAACATCTTGCTTATAGTATATCCACAGCAAACATCGTATGTTCTTTCAACGTTCCCTGGATTGGCACAGGCTGCGACCCATTCTCCTTGAATCCTGCTTTTTGAAGGACACGGATGGAGCCTGTATTATCGGGCACAGCGCCAGCTTCGATTCGAGTAATTTCAGTTTCGTGTTTGGCAAATTCCAGTACACATTGCAGGGCTTCGCTCATATATCCTTTTCCTTGATGAAGAGTATCCGTCACATAACCAACGATCCATTTTGGGGTAGAATCCAGTATGATCTCGAACACGGAAATCTCACCGACAAGTTCATCCGTTGTATGTAGAAAAATACCAAAAGAATAGCGATTTCCTTCTTCTCTCTTCTTGTTCCAGCTCTCAATGAGTGACCTTTGCCCCTCCAAGCTATAGAAAGACTCATCCCGATTACTCGCTGAGATTCTTTCAATTTCCGCACGGTTGCGAACCTGTAGATCTAGAAGCAATGAGGCATCTTCCACATTCCAAAATCTCACATAGATACGTTCTGCACTATATTTCATTACATTATTCCTCCTCTATTAACCTTAGGTGCAATTGTAGCATGATTATATCAGGTCATTATAAGAGTACGAGCGAATCAACGAGAATTGTTTAGCCAGGAAATGCGGTGAATAAGGCATATCATTGCGCAGCCAGGAAACAATGGTCCCAATCAGGGCGGAAGAGCCGTACCAGATTGCGATTTCTTTGTGAATGCCGGACTCTTCCAGTTCATCCTCGATCTCCACCCGATCAATCTTGGCTTTGACCAGCGTACTTAACAATTTGAGCAGCCGTTCGGTAAAGATTGGTGTGCGCTTCGTGGCAAGTACCACCTGATAGAACGATGCGTTGTCTGCAAAATGCTCCAGCAACTTGACCAGAACAGGCCAAGCCTCTTCCGTTCTCTGTTTCTCAAAATGAGGGGCATATTCATCCACGATCCGTTCAATATGCTCGATCATCTCGTCAGCCATCTTCTCCATCATATCTGTAATATCCCGATAATGCAGATAGAAGGTTACCCGATTGATCGTCGCTCGTTCAGCAATTTTGTTGACTGACAACTTCTCAATATCCATTTCCTGCAGCAATTCAACAAATGCACCCCGGATTAACTGACGAGTTCGCAAAATCCTTGGGTCCACGGCCGATTTCTTCTCGTCTTTCACATGTATTCCTCCTTTAAATTTTAAACATTACAATTTTAAACGATAAGTCGTTTATTTTTGATTTACACAACAAATTTATTTTTTTTGTAAAATAAACAACGATAACACGCCATAACGTAAATTGTAATCTGTCCGAATATGTATATAATTTAATAAATACAATGTAAACTATACAACACGTTGTAAATTTAGTCACGTGTGGATTGAAAGGATGAAAAGGATTGAGTCAGGCTAGAGTACAAGAAGAATTATCCGTAAAGAAAGGCCCCATCCTGTTTATCATGATTTTGGGAGCCTTCCTTGCAACGTTGAATCAAACGATCATGAGTGTCGCTACACCGGAACTGATGGGTGATTTTAACATCTCCGCCGCAACAGCACAATGGTTAACGACAGGTTACATGCTGGTGAACGGGGTGCTTATCCCCATCACGGCCTACTTTATGCAACGCTTTTCAACCAAGCAATTATTCCAAGCTTCCATGTTTATTTTCCTGATTGGTACCATCGTATCCGCTCTTGCAGATAACTTTGGTACATTGCTGACAGGACGTATGATTCAGGCAGCGGGTGCCGGCATTATCATGCCGCTCTTAATGCACGTTATTTTGACCTTGTTTGCCCCTGAAAAACGAGGATCTGCAATGGGGATGGTTGGTTTTGCCATCATTTTTGCCCCTGCAATCGGGCCTACCCTTGCCGGTTATATCCTCGAGAACTACTCTTGGCAAACGATGTTCTACGGCATGATTCCATTAACTCTTATTGTCATTGCTTTTGCATTTGTATACCTGAAGAATGTATCCGAACGGGTCAACACAAAGTTCGACACCATCAGTGTGGTGCTCTCCACGATCGGATTTGGCGCATTACTCTATGGTTTCAGCAGAGCAGGAAGTCTGGGATGGTCAAGTGCAGAAGTTCTTATCTGCATTGGGGCTGGAATTGTTTCTCTTGCCCTGTTTACATGGAGACAGCTCGTTTCTGAAACTCCGCTGCTTGATCTGCGGGCATTCAAATACAACATGTTCTCCTTGACCACGGTCATTAGTATCGCGATTACAATGATCATGTATGCTGACATGATGTTACTTCCCTTGTATCTCCAGAATGCACGTGGTTACACTGCACTGGAGTCCGGATTATTACTCCTTCCGGGTGCGCTTGTCATGGGCTTCCTGATGCCAGTAGCCGGAAAATTGTTTGACCGATTTGGAGCGAAATGGCTCGCTGTTATCGGGATGGTGATCACCATCGTGACGACAATTGGTTTCATCGACTTAACGGATTCAACCAGTTATGGTTACCTGGTATTAATGTCTACCGGCCGCCGAATTGGTATGGCTCTGCTCATGATGCCGATTCAGACTGCGGGGCTTAACCAACTGCCACCAAGACTTGGTGCACACGGTACAGCTATCTCTAACACCGTCAGACAAGTGGCTGGTGCTGTAGGTACTTCATTGCTCGTAAGTGTCATGACCTCCCGTACAACGGCACACGTACAGGATATGATGGCGACTGGTGCAGCCAATGGTCTCAGTCAACAACAGCTTGCTACAGAATCCATGATCCAGGGTATCAATGATGCTTATGTTGTTATCATCGGTATCGCTGTTGTGGGATTGGTCCTTTCCTTCTTTATCAAACGCACCAAACAAGCGAAAGAGGAAGAAATCAAACAGGTGGTAAGACAAAAAGTTTCCATGAATTCAAATTAAGGTGTCCAGCCTCATACTTGCTTGCATAACAAAGCGGCAGATCAAGACGTATACGTCTGATCTGCCGCTTTTTAGGTTGTATCCCGTATGAACCTTTCCCTCTACCCAACGATCTTCACTGGCAGATGGGTCAACGACTGCCCCGGAGCTGAAGTGGCCAGATTATTCTCCAGATCAAATGAATCCACTGGTTCAATCCGCGCAATTTTCTCCACAAATGCCGTCAAGGCAATGCTGAGTTCCATTCTTGCCAACGGGGCACCCAGACAAAAGTGTGGGCCATTGCCAAAGGTAAGATGTTTTTTGTTATTACGACGATGAATATTCAGCTCAAAGGGGTCTTCAAACATCTGCTCATCCATATTGGCTGCACTCATCCAGGAGATCACAACATCGCCTTTTTTCAAATCCACTCCGAGCAATTGATTATCCTGCTTCACTGTCCGATGTCGCTTGGCATTGTGGAACCGATAACGGAGCATTTCTTCGACTGCGAGCGGAACCAACTCGGGATTCTGTCTTAGTTGATCATACAAGTTGGGGTCATCATACAGGAATGAATAGAATGTATTTGAAACCATATGACTGGTTGTCTCAATTCCAGCTCCGAGCAACAGCATGGTTGTGCGAACAACCTCATCCTCCGTGAACTTCTCACCTTCAACATCAACGTTCAACAGGTCGGTAATGATATCCTCACCAGGGTGGGTCCGTTTATGAACTACAATGGGGTATAGGAATTGATAATACTCTTGCGCTGCAGTTTGTTTTTTCAGTTCACTCTCCTCAGCCGTCTTTGGATTGGCGGGCTGAAACAGAATATCTACCCAGTTCTTGAATCGATGGCTGTCTGTAAGGGGGATACCGAGCAGATCGGCCATAACCATCGAAGGCAGTGGAGCGGCCAACGCTTGAACAATATCAATGGTCGTATTTGGCTCAATATCTGCTACCAGCTGTTCTGCAATGTTGCGAATTCGTGGCTCCCAGTTTTTCAGACTACGCGGTGTAAAAGCAGCAGATAACAACGAACGACTCTTTTGATGACGGGGAGGATCAATACTTGACATATTGAATTTGTCTGGAGGTGTGCCTTCATTGTTCTTTGCTCCAACGGCAATGGTCGTCCGGCTTCCTTCGGCTGAAAAATATTCATGATTACTGAGGACCTGCTTCACATCATTGTATCTGAACACATTCCAGGTGTCTGTATCTTCGTGATAGTACACAGGATGCTCGGACAGCATTTTTCGAAACCAGTGAAGTGGGAAAAACTCTTCAGATCTGGACTGAAACCCCGTGATGTCCTCAACGCGTATCACTTCTTTATACATTTGGAATCCACCTCTCAGCATCGTTTTGTGATTGGTTACATGGGTACCTGAATTGACAGTTCAGCACCTGATTCCATTTTATACCATACGTTCATTTATTGATATAAACCATTTGAACTAAATCATAAAAACCCCTTAACATAAGGGGTTTTTGTTTTATACGTATCGTATATTATTTCTGTCGGGGTTTCAGAAAGATAAGCCATACGAACCGATCAATCGCCTAGTTTCGCCAATGCTTCCTGTAGCTGTTCCAGCTGTGCAGACAGGGTTTCAATTAAATTCTGCGTTAGGCTTGCCTTCTCCATTATGATTTGCTCTTCAGAACTGTCTTCCGATGCATTCCAGATTGGTGATGACTTCAATGCCGACAATTCGCGTTTGTATGTTTCTTGTTTCTCCAAAGCTATGCGCAGCTTTTCTTTTGTCGTACCGATCTGATGCTCCAGATATATGATGTCGGACGAGTTCGCTCCCTCGGATAAACGTTGTGAATATGTCATGACTCACCTCTTTCAATTTCATCCATTGCTTTGCCAACAGTATAGGGCTCAATATCGATATCCAGCTCCATGCCGAGAGCGAGTTTCGCCAGTTGACTCCCGATAAAAGGACCCATGGTCAATCCAGAGGCTCCAAGTCCATTTGCGGTAATCAGACCTTGCCATCCTGGAACAGCCCCCATTACTGGTAGAAAGCCAGGTGTGAACGGACGGAACCCAACCCTTACTTCCTGGAATGTGCTATTTGCTAGCCCCGGTGCCAGTTCCAGACCTTTATTCAAAACTTCCTGCATGCCCCCTGCGGTTACTCTTGTATCATAACCTTCCACATCATTTTCATGAGTGGCACCAATCACAATCTTCTGTTGATCAAAGGCCAGCAGATATTGATCAGAAGGTGGCATGATTACAGGCCAGCGGCCTGTATCCTCCCCATCCGTGACATGCAGATGCATAATTTGTGCCTTTTGATAATGCACTTTAAAGTGTATGCCGAGTGGCTTCAGCAGTTCGTTGGCCCATGCACCTGCACAGACAACGACTTCATCTGCCAGGAAACTCTGATCATTAACACTCACACCAATGACCCGATTTTCTTCGAATTGAAGCATGGCGTCTCCATGGATCACTTCCGCTCCATTTCGCTGTGCAGACCGGATCAAGGCATCGCGCAGCGCCCTTCCATCTATACGTGCAGCACCGCTGATATGTACCGATTGATAACGTTCATCCAGTAGAGGAAAACGATCACGGGTTTCTTTGGCATCAAGAGGTGTAATGTCACCAATCTCCGGTGCATCTGCTTTGCGTAGATGGGCCCGCTCTTCCATCTTGTTAATTTTGTCCACATCCGTATGAATACTAAGCGCACCCACTTGAGCATAACCAGTTTCCGTTTCTCCTTCGCCTTCAAGCTCCGCTATGATGCCAGGATAGAACCGCGCACCAGCCTTGGCAAGCTGATACCAGTCCTGATTACGTCGCTGTGACAGCCATGGACAGATGATACCGGCAGCTGCATCCGTCGCCTGCCCTATATCTTTTCGGTCTATGATGACGACCTCTGCGCCATGTTTGGCTAATTGATAGGCTGTTGATGCCCCCAGAATACCCGATCCCACTACGATGACTTTCTTCATGTTTGCATCCCTTTCCTTAATCACTCATTCGTTATAGCGTATACCGTTTCGCATTCTGTTGGCAAGGCAGGCGTACTTTTAGATCCATAAATTGAGGCTGATCAGACCACAGTTCATACTCATTCATCCAAAAAGAATTGTTGAAGCATTCATATGAAAACGTTTTATATATTGCCCGTCATTCAATTAAAATTATTCCATTTATGTAATATAATTCTTTCTAGGTTTCTTTTAACGCTGTAACCACGCCACTTACGCACATGATCCTTTAACGAAAAGAGGAATAACACGACGATGCCGAAACCTAGTATGGGGAATCCGATGGATACCGATATGCCGCTCATGATTACAGGGCAAAACCAGTTGACCGTTGATGAATTGATGAATTGGAGCGACCATTCACGGGATTACAGCATTGTACAGTGCATCGGAGGAACAGGGCGAATCGCAGCAAAGAATCATGAATTTTCGATCAAAAAAGGGACCGCTCTCATTTTGTTCCCGGAGGTAACCTATCGTTACCACAATCTGAGTGATTCATTACGATTTGATTGTCTGTCTTTCAATGGCTATTTATTGCCACGGTTCTTGCATTCCTTGCAGATCGGGGAGCTGCGCGCCTTCAAGCCGGATGGAATGCTTCATATCCTGTTGCGTGAAATTACGTTGGCGCTGCAGTCCCGGCACAAGGATCAGATCTGGCACGTATCCGCATTACTGTACATGCTTTTGGTCAGATTAACCATTGAAGGTGAACGCTATAGTGCTTACGAACGTTCTGATGCCCGATTAAGATTGGATGAACTCATTACTTTTATCAAACAAAATTATCATCAGGATATCTCTCTCCCCATGTTGGCTGAGCAGATGGACGTTACCGAACAGCACCTGAATCGGATATTCAAAAAAGAATTTCAAATGACTCCATTGGAGTATCTGATGCGATATCGGTTGTTGAAAGCCAAGGAAATGCTCATCGAAAATGACGCTACGACCGCTCATGAAATAGCCAAAGCCGTTGGTTTCAACAGTGCCAGTTACTTTGGATCAGTGTTCAAAAAATACGAAGGGATCTCCCCTATCGAGCTACGCAAGCAGTATCTGGATTAGAGCGCCTCCATATCGATCTCGGCCAGCGAGGATAACCGCAGTTCATGCATGGCGAATTCCAGACCACGCGTTACCTCGTTAGGTACGATGATACAACGAATACCTGCCGCATTGGCTGCCTTTAAGCCATTAGGTGAGTCTTCGAACACAATCGCTTCGGAAGCCTCGATCCCAAGACTCTGGAGAGCAAGAAGGTACAGTTCAGGGTCCGGTTTCACTCGCTTCACATCCTCGGATGTATGAACGACTGTGAAATAATCAAAAATGCCTAATTTCTGCAAGTAACCATGCACCCAATCTCGTGTGGAGCTGGAAGCAACCGCAAGCTGAATCCCCTTCTCCCTCGCAGACTGAAGCAATTCATGCACCCCTGGAAGAATAGCAGCTTGTCCCAAATAGACTTCGTATTTCTGTTCTGATAACAGCTTGATATGATCATGATCTATCTTTTTTTGGAGCGCCTGCTCCAGATACAGGAATGGATGAAATTCCTCAAAGGATGTCCCCACATTTTTCGACCATAACTCCAGACCAAGTTCAACTCCGTGCTCTTCATAAATATCGCGAAACGCATAATACCAAGGTGTCTCTGTATCCACAATGAGTCCATCAAAATCAAATATAAATGCTTTTACCATGAACCTGTTCTCCCTCCAGTGATCGGCCAGGGGAGCGGATTAGAAACGTGCGGTCAAGTCCGGATGAGTAACGTTCACGGATAAAAAGTGACACGTACAGCCCGTTCCAGTCGGCGACTGAACAACTAATCCAGCTCGAAGTTCCCCTTGTATCGGCATGCCGAAATAACGAATTAGTTTCCACTCATCCCCATCGGGTGAATAAAAGAATGATATGCAGCCCTCTACTTTGCGTATACGCAGATAGGGATTAGGTACGGAGACTTCCACCGAATTACAATCATCGGATGAACCATCACGTGTCACCACCGACACGATGGTAGGCACTTTACCATCATACTCAAAACAAATTTTGCACCAGTTAAGATCATCCGCCATCACCATCAGACATCCGGAATCATATTGATTTTTCATATCTACGGTTAATTGGGTTGTGATTTCGAAATCGCCAGGCACAGGCATGGACAAGAAAGGAGCAGTTGCACGAATGTGCTTCCCCGCTGGATCTTGGAAAAAGTCGGTGTCCGCCTTCGCTTCCACCAGCACACCTCCCTGATCGGTATAGGACCAGGTTTCGGGCTCGTTCATCCAACTCCATTGCTTCCGTGCTTCTGTTGTCATTATGTTAGTCATTTGTTAGCAGCCTCCCAAGTTAAAATATGTTCTAGAGGTAGTTCAAAAAGTACGCTTTTGATTACTAAGGATGCCTAGTGGCATCATCAGCATCGAATATGGCATTCAGCCGAAATGTCCGTTGCTCACGTAGTTTTCCTACGCTCCGCTACTCCATTTCTAGCTTCATCCCATCTTCTCGGTACTGAAAACCGCTCTTTTTGAACATGCATTTACTCATTTTTTTCTGTACTACATATTCGCTCCAGATACAGTAAACCCCTTTTTCTACATATTTTTGTAAGGTTCCAGCACTTGGGGGTGCTTTTGCGGATCTGGCAGGAAGAACATAATGACCATGAGTACAACGTATAGACCAAGAATGACACTGAACAACAGTGTTGGATTGTGATGGTAGAGCAAGCCCGTCAGGTAACCGGATGGAATGGCTGTAAGTGTCATGACGGTCTGCACGGCCGAGAACATATCGGCTTTCTCATGCGTACCCAATCGGTTCATCAACAAGGAATCCCGGTACGTCTGCAAAATGAAGTTACCCGCAGCAAGCACGATTAGCGTGAGAAACAACATCCCTATATTCCCCACAGGGATCAATAGAAACAGAATGGCTCCGGCCGTGCTAAGCACGATGGAAAAACCAACATACTTTTCTTCGGAACGCCGTTTCAGTCTCGGAATGATGACCAGATAAAGCAGCATGACGGTTACCGCAGTCACTACTGGGATAAACGAAATGACACGGTCATCAAACTTCAACTGTTCCTTGAAGAAAATAACCTGAAAGAAATTCAGCTGCAGAATCAGATTGGATAACACCGTAATCAGGATAATCGGAAAAAGTCTCCGTTTGTAGAACGTTTTGCCGAACAGGCGCAGACTGGAACCCAAACTCTGAAGCACGCGGGTTTTACTATGCAATCCCATAAGTTCCTTGCCAACTTCAGTCTCATCCGTGTATCGGTTACGAATGAAAAACATGGCGGTCATGAGGATGCCTCCGACAAAGTAAATGCTGGCGAGTGTAGGCACAATACCATAATCAGCAATGACAACTCCGGCAATCGGCGTGAGTACCCCAGCCCCTGTAATAATCATGTTGAGAATGGCAAATACCTTGGATCGTTTGTGTTCCTCCACATCCTCTATGATCAGACAGTTAAAGGCGACCGTTACAAACTTGGATGTAGCATTCAGTAAATAAGCGATCAGGAACAGCCAGAAGTTCTGGGAGAAGGCCCAGATGAACATGGGAACACTCCAGGCAAGCAGATCAAAGATCAGTGTTGTTCGTTTGCGCCCCAGCTTATTCGTAATAGAACCCGCAAACAATTGAAAGATAAAGGCAAAATAAAGATTCACCGAATTGATTAAACCGATTTCTATGTCCGAAAGTCCGGCTTCCTTCATATATAAAGGAGCGTAAAAGAGAACGATCGTGCCCGGAATGGCCCATACCGGTTCGAGTAAAATGGAGTAGCGTGGATTCTTCGGCAAATCTTGAAGCAATTTCAATCGATATCCCTTCCTTCTGCGGTTTTCACCGCTGCGAATTCCAACTTCTCGCAGCGGCAAACCCGCTAATGTCTACATGCTTATAGTACCTCTTATAGGATAAGAGCTGTTTTCACCGAATTCATCGGCAGTTTCTCTCCAGTATGCATGTCATAACCAATCGTTCCATTAAAGGCCTGTTCATAATCACTCAGCAGTTCCTTGGCTGTCACCATCTGTTCCAGTTCCGGGATACTTTGGGCAAATTTCAGTGCCGTACTGATCATCGAGTGATTAGCTACCGCGCCAATGATACTTATACCATCATTAATCACGGCTGTTGATTTGAACGTCACCTCATAGCTATCGTCATATCCCATCGGAATAATTTTGCCGCCTTTGGCAATCAGCTCAAACCCTACATGAAGCTGGTTACCAACCGCGTCCACTACAATATCAAACTTTTTGTTATTATTGATCTCGTATACTTTATCCAGTGTCAGATCCTGAGGATAAAACACATGATCCGCGATCCCTGAAGCGAACTCTTTGCGGTATGGATCAACTTCCGTGCCTACAGTAAGCCTCGCCAATCGTTTGCTCACAAGCTGACACAGGGAACCGATGGCACCAGAACCGAGGACCAGTACAGAGTCACTGGGCTTAGTCCCTGCTTTCATGAACGTCTGAAGTACACATCCCAGTGGTTCGATCATCATGGCCGTTTCCCAACTCATGGAATCCGGGATGGCATAGATATACTTTTCGTCCCCGACAAAATATTCGGCAAAGGTTCCGTGTGTCGTCATCCCTACTTGGTAGTCATCAAAATTCTCGCAGTAGATGAACAGACCCTCACGGCAGTATGAGCAGGTACCGCAAGATTGCGTGGGATCAACCAATACCCGATCACCGATCTTGAAACCACGAACTTCGTCGCCCACCTCAACCACTGTACCTACACCTTCATGACCAATGATCGTTCCTTTATTCGCCGGCACTTTGCCTTTGACAATATTCAGATCTGTCCCGCAGATGCCGGAACCATAGATTTTAATTTTTACCTGGTTTGGCTTTTGAATGGTTGGCTCATCAATCTCCTGGTAAGTCACCTGTTTGAGATCTTGATATACGAGTGCTTTCATTGAATAATTCCTCCTAGTCGATTGTCGTTTATGATCTATGGATTAAGCTTCAAACGTTTTCGAAAGTTGCATCGCATGAAGATGTTCCTGCTTCTGAATCTCTTTCCAGTCTGACAGGATCTGCAACAGCGCTTCCTCGACCCACAGCAATTCTTCCCGTGTATGGGCATCGGAGAAAATAAAGTAACCTTTGGTGAAAATGCCGAAGTGAGCCATTCTCTTCACCATGAACTCGCGGAAAGGGTCTGTCTGGAAGTTATCTTCAGCCAGGGATTGAATGCAGAAGCTTGCATACGTCCCTCTCACTTCCAATTGATCCGTCAATCCGAGTAACACAAGTTCAGATTCCAGACGATCCATGATCCGGGTTGCCGGATCACGCCAAGTCGGCCATACTTTCGCATTTTTCATTAATCGTTCACAGGCAATCGCTGCCGCGAGCGCTGTCGTTTCGCTGGAATGGGCATTACTGAATCTGACCTGTCCTGACAAAGACATCAAGTGCTCAGGTCCCATAACCGCTGCGAGTGGTAAACCGTTTGCCATACCCTTAGAGATACAGAGCAGATCAGGCCAGATGTCATATTCTCCTGCTGTAGCCTGCTTGCCCATTCGAATACCGGACGTTACCTCATCGAATATAATAATGATGTCCAGAGACCGACATAGGTTTACGGCTTGCTCCAGCGCGTCCTTTTTCCACTCGTTGGGGCACAGAACAATACATGCGATATCCTCGGGAGATGAGGTAATCTGAGCCTCAATTCGCTCCGTAGTAGGTTTGTTGATCCAGATCGTTGAACGCTCGATATCCACCGGGATGCCACGTTCTTTCGTCTGGCCACCATAATAACCGTAGGCAGACCAGTCGTGCCACCCATGATACGCTGTTGCAATAACCTTGCTTTTGCCACTAGCGGCACGGGCCAGACGCACGGCCCCACTCACTGCATCAGCACCACTCTTGGTGAAGCGCAGCGATGGATAACGACCCTCGAACCGATCCAGAATCAACTCGGCACATTCAAGCTCGATGTCGGCAGGTAAAGAAAAGCTTGTCCCTTTTTTCAACTGGTGAATGACGGTTAATTGGACTTCATGTCTGGCATGGCCCCATGACGCCGTACCCATGGCCATCTCACAATCCAGCCATTCATTCCCGTCGATATCTGTAAATCGGGAATTATAAGCCTCTGCACAACATACGGGGGTATGCCCCGGAAATAAACGTTCAGGTGCTTTGGCTAAAGTGCTGCATCCGCTCGGAATTACCTTTTCGACTTGTTCCAACCACTCCAGATTACGGGTAAATCGTACGGCACGATCGAGCGTGCTCTCTTTTTCTTTCACCTTAAGTACCTCCCTGTTTATTTTCGTTGTGAGTGAATTACCGAACTTTGGTTCCAGGCCAGCATCCATCGTAGATGCGATCCATCGTGATCACATTGCCATACAGGTCAATGATCAGATCCTTGGCTCGATGAGCATGTCTCATCTCAATCCAGTAGCGGTTCTCCAGCAAACGGGCGAAATTGTCCACCAAAAACAGTAACCGGTTCTCATTATGAATCAGTTCCTTGCCCAGTACCTGTGGCAGCCAGATGGCCCCATTGGAATTAAAGCGGTTTGAATAGTCCCGTACTTCGGCTACATTTGCAAATTCGGCTTCCTCTAGCTTGGTCCAGAATGTATCGGCATCACTTCGAACCTCGGCAAGGTCAATCCCGACAATCGGCAGATGCTGGTATTCCTCTTGGCTTTCCAGCTGTGCTTTCAGATGACTGAAAACGAATGGCCACACATCAGCCTCGATTTGACCGCCCCACTTTTTCCAGAAGCGTGCCAGATTGTTCTTACGGTTGAAGTTGCGGTGAATGCCGCTGCTGCGTTCCCAGTGATACGCCTGAATATTTGGGTTAATGACCGTATCGTATCCGGCAGCTCGTGCCCGCATCTGATAATCAAAGTCCTCGTATCCGTTAAAGAACTTCTCATCGAGGTTGCCGATGGTCTCATACACCTCCCGCTTCATGCCAAACATGGCGAACACCACCAGTTGAACAGAGAAGGTTTCTTTTGGGATGTCATCAGGAGATGCGTTCAGGAACAGGTGTCGGCCGATGGTGTCCGCAAAAGCAATGCCGCAATGCTGCACGCCTCCTGTTTGCGGATACAACAGAACCCCTCCAATCATGCCAATCGTAATATCGCTATCCAGTGTCTCTTTCATCATCGGTTGCCAGTTCGGTTGAAGAATGGTGTCAGAATCCAGGAAGAAAATGTACTCTCCCTTGGCAAGACTCAGTGCGCTATTAATCGACACGGCGCAACCGAGTGGAAAATCATGCTGAAGAATCTCGATGGTCACACCTTCTCTTACTTCTTGCTTCAGTTTATCCAGATGTTGAAAGACTGCTGAGCCGGAACCATCGTTGATGAAAATAATCTGAGTGGATGGGCTTACCGTCCGGAGCAGCGAATCTGTGAACAGGTTCAAAATGTTATAGTCCTGGTTGACTGGCACAATAATGGTGTAAAGCATGGAATCCCTCCTGATTTGGGTTGATGGAATGAGTACATAAGCTGATTCGAACTGCACAATTGCTGGTGTTTCTGTCCGGCCCCCCTTGCTTGAATATTTTGTCTTTATTTGGTAATGATTTGAATCTACTAGAAATTTATATCATTTTTTGTAAACTGGAAATCTTAAATTCTGAACGCTGTTAATATTTGAATATGTGAGAAAATCAAGTCTTTGCAGCTTGCGCACTGAGAAACGCTGATGTGAACACAAAAAAACACCCTCAAAGAGTCTGTGTATCTACCGATACAGTTGACTTTTTTGGGGTGTTCGCAATTATATCCGTATTCAATTGAACGTTCTAGCCTGACTTTTTAAATAAATTTACCTTATAGTTTAACTTCTACGTTCCGGTGTGGATCGCTATATTTATATATACCAGGATTTAGTTCAATCCTTCCGTCAAGTGGAATACCCTTGTAGGTATCAATGTAAATTCCTGAAGATACCATGCCCTTAGGTGTAACTTCAGGTACCACTTCTTTGCCGTTAATACGTAACATAGTTTGGTTCACACCTCTGAAACTAGGAGTTTTGGAATATGACTCTACAATTAAATTCTCCCCATCCGTATAATAAGAGAATTGTATTTCAAGTCCATCGACAGTGAGTTTGGTGTACTGCTTTTGTTTCTTGGGTTCATTTAAATGAATCCAGTTTTTAGTGGTATCTCGTTTCTCAACAACAGCATCTTTTAAAATGAGTTTCATTGGAACATCAGACCAGTTTTGATACCACACAGGGGATTCAAATTGGAGTAAATGCTGATTATTTTCAGAATGCCCCCCTTTTGTGGTTTGCACCCCCGTGATTGGTTTATCATCTATAATCATCTGAATCGATTTATATTGAACAATACCTTCTGAATATGAACCTTCTTCATCGATTAGAATCTGGAGATCCAAGGGGGTTATTTTGAGTTGATCTAAAGTAACTCCTGTTTTTTCTTGGAATTCAGGATTGGTATACAATTTTTTAGTGTAAATAGACTCACTTGCTTTTTTCCCATTTGCGACAAAATCGAATTTCCAAGTACCTGTCAATCGTTTTGCTGCTTCCACATAATTGAAATGAAGGTTCGCATTCGCCCAATCCGCTTCCGTTATATCAAATACCTGTTCAATCAACAATCCTTTTTCTTCGTTAGGCAAGATGGTCGGAATAGCATCTACAACCTGGGACCCGGTATGAACTCTCAAGCGAGGATTGACGCTTTCCAAATCTGATGATGCTACCTCGACTTTATAACGGATGACCGTTTGATTATCTGCATGTCTAACCAATTCAATATGAATCGCCGGAAACTGTGAAACACCAGTAACCATTGATTTCCCAGTATGTTGATTAGATTTCAGAAAAATATCCCTATTCCGATAAAGAATAAGATTTTTTGCTTCGAATGTAAACTCTTTGGTACCGCCCTTTAAAGTATCAGCTGTTTCATAGATCCCAATGAGTTTCTGACTGTCAGGATCGCGCCCCAAATAACCATATACGTTCGCACTCGCATCGGATTCTCCTATTATAGTATTTTCCTCAGTCGCAAATTCACTGTATGGAGAGAGATCGATTGATGTGTCCAGAGATATCAGCATCTTCATTTTTTCACCATCTGTTACAACACCGCTTAGATTCATTGTCACACCTGAACTAGCGGACTGAAGATCATATTGCTGACCGATACCATTATTTATTGCACTTGCGACGCCTCTACCTCCGATTCGATCCCAATCAATCGTTATACTGGCGAATACAGGAATAGCAACAAGTAAGAAAAAAGTGAAAATGATGCATATAGGAATTGCTTTAGCTCGATATCCAGTAGGCTTTTGTGAAGATTCCAGATTGACTCGTCGTTTATGTGCTTCTTTTTCAATGGTTGTCCACATCAAGTCATAATCCGGATGAGATATATTTTTTTCCTTATTAGAATTAGAATACTGATTCATTATTACTCAGCTCCTTTAGTTGAGGTTCAACCATTTTATTGAGAAGTTTTAATCCTTTGTTTAATCTGGATTTTGCAGTCCCTTCAGGTATGTTCATAACTTTAGAGATCTCAGGTATAGTCAAATCATTGATAAATCGAAGGACAACAACCGTCCTAATCTTGTCAGGAAGCCCACTATATAATCCTCGTAGCTCTTCTTTTGTTTCCCGATGGTATACACCCTCTTCCACAGGGTTATAACTCTGGGATTTGGACAACAAATAATGCCGCACTTCTTTCAACCATCCAGATTTCCGTCTTCTCATAACGCTATGACACTCATTTGAAGCAATCCGCAATATCCATGATTTCATGTTCCTTACCTTAGTTCTGTCAGCCAAAATAACTTTGACAAATACTTCTTGGCAAATGTCCTCGGCATCTGCTTGATTCTTCATCAGATAATAACAGAAGTAATAAACTTGCTCTTTGTACAATTCAAAAATTTCTCTGTCAGTCATTCTATCCCCCCCCTTTGCCGTGTTTTCATTAATAAGACAAATAATGTTATGTAATCGTTCATTTTGTTTATAGTTGGTTTTGCTAAATTCTCGGATACCTAGAATAGATTAGTTCAATATCTCTACTTGAACAGGCCTATATACATGTAAACAAGCAAAAAAAGCCGCTAAATTAGCGACTTTATGAAATCATTTGGTCATTGAGTAACGAGCTGATGCTGTTGAGTTAGTCTCACCTCTGCTTAAATCCATGATAAAACGTATCCACCACAAGCGCGGGGGCTGCTTTTCTCGCGATATGACCACTTACAACCTGCTGCCACGTCAGGAACATGATGGAATACAGCACATCGACAATCCAGGTTTTATCGAGATCGGAGCGGAAATAACCTTTCTGTTGTAACAGACCGACCGCATGCAGTACCGGTTCTCTCAGTTTCAGATCTGCTCCTTCAATTTCGGGATTATAGTTAATGGTGGTGTCATGAGCCAGAAAATATATTTTGTCGCCTAATGGAATCAGCGCCTCGATCAGCTCAGGTATGTACTTTTCACAGTGCTCCTCATCCAGTTGGATTTCTTTCATGGTCTCACTGACCACCTCGATTGCGCGTAATCCGAGATATACCATAAGCTGTTCGCGGCTTTCCACGTATCGATGTAACGTCGCGATCCCGATTTTTGCAGATTCTGCAATTTCATTCATGGAAGCATTCGGTTTTTCAATCAGCAATTTGGTGGCCTCGTCCAGAATGGAATGTAGCCTTGTTTGTTTGATTGTTGTCATTTCTTTTTTCATAGGTATTACACCTCTTGGCGAATTAGTCTACAATTGATCTGATCATCCATCATATGATTGGATGAGATTATAAAATTATAGCATATTTCCTCACGAGTAATACTAAAAGCCGCCATTTGGCGGCTCTTAGCATGGTTATCTTTCACGTTACTTACAGTTCGATGATTCTCGTTGCGATATTTGTACAAAATTCACGATCATGCTCTACAAAAAGCAGGGTTGGCGAGTATTCCAAGAGTAAGTCTTCGATCTGCATACGTGAAATAACATCTACAAAGTTTAGTGGTTCATCCCAGATATGCAGATGAGCTTTCTCACTAAGACTTTTGGCAATGAGCACTTTCTTTTTTTGCCCTGCGCTGAACGTTGAGATATCTTTCTCCAATTGCAGTCTGGAAAAATCCAACTTTCGAAGTATCGATTTAAACAGGCTTTCATCAATCCCCTGTGTGGCCGCATACTCAGATAAATGCCCTCCAAGATCAGATGTGTCCTGCGACACATACGAGATTTTAAGTTGATGATCCTTTCGGAAAAGACCTGTATAAGGGATATCTTCACCACAGATCAGTTTAAGAATGCTTGATTTGCCAGATCCATTTTTACCGTATAGGGAAATACGATCCCCTTTTTCAACCGAGATACTGACATCCTTACACACCGTATTGGAGCCGTATGATATCGACACATGTTCCAATTCAACAAGTTCCTGCTTGTGAAACTCCAGCTGATGAATCTGTAAACGTTCTGCACTCTCGATATTTTTGAGAAGTTTGGATTTCTCTTGAATCGCAGATTGCTGCCTTTGTTCGATATTTTTGGAACGTTTCATCATTTTGGCAGCCTTGTGCCCAATATATCCTTTATCCACCTTGGAGCCGGAATTTCTCGTACCGTTTTTGGTTTTTTCAACTTCATGCGACCATCCACCGGTCCGTTTGGCTGAATCGGATAAACGCTTGATATCCTTTATTAATTTCTCATTACTCGCAAGTTCAAACTGATCTTGCCTTCTTTTATTTTCCCACCAAGCGGAGAAATTGCCTTTCTGAATCTCGATGTTACTTTTATTGATGGAAAGGATATGGTCCACGCTGTGATCCAGAAAGGATCGATCATGAGACACCAAAATAAATCCACTCTTGCTGCGGAGATAATCACCTACAATTTGTCTCGCATGAAGATCAAGATGATTGGTAGGTTCATCAATGAGCAGAAACCGATTATCCTTCAGGAACAAAGCAGCCAGCATCACCTTTGTTTGTTCTCCGTTGGATAACGTATCAAAAGGTCGATACAACACATCTTCTGACACTTTTAACAGGTTAAACTCGCGCACAACTTGCCAGTGCAGATATTCAGGATGAATCTCACCGATGACATCAATGGTCATGGCTCCCTTATCTTCTACCTGGAAAGGAAAGTATTCAAAGCTAACATTCGCCGAGATATGTCCGCTGTATTCATATTTGCCAAGCAACAGATTAAGGAATGTCGTTTTGCCTCTGCCGTTCCTTCCGGTAAAACCCAATTTCCAATCGGAGTCCAACTGAAAACTAACATTTTCAAATATATTATCGTAACTGCCTTCATAGGCAAAGGTCAGGTTGGTAACGTTGATTAAAGACATGCATATCATCCTTTTTATGTGAAATATAAAAGTAAACTGATGGGATTTCACCATGGAACATGGCATGGATTCCCTCACTTTAATATTTGAACATAATCAGAATTTAGATTCGCTTATACAATAAAAGAAACCTGGCGATAAACCACTCAGCGCCAAGTAGATCTATGCATAGGAGGATAAAGTGTCAGATTCTGATTAGTCATATTGTGAACCATGCCACTGTTCATGTTCGTTGACAGGTCCACATAAACATCCACAACCTCTAATTCTGTCATCACTCCATACCCCCTTTGAAAACTCACAATTTATTACAGAAAACTTAACATGGAATACGCCATGGGTCAAGGCAGTACAGCCTCGATCTCATCTCCCATCCCCGTACCGTTAAACCATTGTGTTTTCTGGCTTACACACCTCTACGTAAATTTTGATGATGTACTCATCGGGATTACTTTCTGCGAAATAAGTGAGCAGGTCCAGTGCATACACATGTCCACAGACTCGCAGTCCCTCTTTTTCTATCTCCTCTTTCATGAGGGAATACGTCTCTGGCATGCTTTCGTATGAACCTCGATGATTCATGACGGCATACATCCCTTTTGGCTTAATCCATATCGTTTCCCCTGAAATGGGAGCTTTTATTTTGTTGCCAAAGTAATCCGGATAGTATTCTCCTGCCTCATAGTGCTTCTGAGTTAAGATCGTCCATACCGGAAACTCATAGTCGATCATCTGTTCATCACAATGGGTCCTGTATTCAATGAACTTACGGAAGAATTCCTTATCCCCATCCCCTTGCTCCAATCGAACAGTAATAAAATACTCCAGCTCACATTGTTCGATATGCAGCCCTTCAGGAGAAGCATCCGTGGCTTGTTTCGTCATTTCAATGGCACCACTTAGCAGCTTTTGCATACGTTTGATTCGTTGTTGCTCCAACTCAAGTGCTTTTAATTTCTGTTCAAACAGCTCAATTAACAATGGTGTATTCTGATTTTGAATGAACGACTTAATCTCTTGGAGTGAGCTTCCTGCCTTCTTCAGCACATGTATGACATCCAGCACATACGTTTGTTGCATACCATAATAGCGGTAGCCCTTGGCATTGGTATATTCAGGCTTTAACAGCCCAATCTCGTCATAATGAAACAAGGTATGTTTGGTCACTCCGCAGATCTTGGCAAATTCACTGGTGGTAAAATGTTGTGCGTGATGTCCAGCCATCTATGGCCCTCCATGTACATATGTAGTCTAAGTTTTATCAATATACATGCATTATAGTCTGTAAAGAAAAATTTGACTATAGGGTTACCCGATAGTTTAGTCTTAAATTGTAAGTTATTCATATCGCCGGAGGGAAACATGTCAAAATTCAAACGTTGGATGATTCTAGTTATTGTCTCAAGTGCACTATTACTCATTGTGATGGATATGACCATCCTGTACACCGCTTTACCCAGCTTGACCCATGATCTCGGTGCATCAGCTTCGGAGAAATTATGGATTCTGAACGGTTACTCCCTTGTCATGGCGGGTCTGCTTCCTGCAATGGGAACACTCGGAGACCGTCTTGGTCATAAAAAAATATTTACCCTGGGCTTGCTCGTCTTTTCTGCTGCTTCTCTTGCCGCTGCCTTTTCTCCAGTACCGGCTATGCTGGTCATGAGCAGAATTCTTCTTGCCGTAGGTGCATCCATGATGATGCCAGCGACATTGTCGATTATCAGAGTTACGTTTACGAATGAGCGAGAACTCGCACTGGCAATCGGCATCTGGGGTTCCATTGCATCAGGCGGTGCTGGACTAGGACCGATTGTTGGTGGACTGCTTCTTCAACATTTCTGGTGGGGTTCTGTGTTTCTGATTAACCTGCCCATAGCCATTATCGCGTTTGTATTCGCCTTGAAAATGATCCCTAAACATCAAGGGGATACCTCGAAAAAGTGGGACTTCACCAGTTCTATTCAGATCATGATTGCCATGGTCGGAATTATCTATTCCATTAAGGAATTCACAAGACGCGAAGGATCTCTCACACTCGCTATCATTGCTGCTGTGATCGGTGTTCTGGCCCTGATCATTTTTATTCGCCGTCAGAATAACAGTCCCAATCCGCTACTGGATCTATCCTTATTCAAAATCCCAAGATTCAGCACCGGCTTTATTACCGCACTGGTTGGCTTGTTTGCACAAATGGGTGTGCAATATATGGTCACTCAGCGGCTTCAACTGGTGGAAGGCATGTCACCTCTTCAGGCTGGACTATTCACCGTATCCATACCTGTTGCAGCACTCATCGCCGGACCTGTTACGGGGGCCATTATGCACCGTGTGGATGTTGTATATATCAAAAGCTTCACTCTTTTCATCGCTGCCCTTGGCATGGGAACGTATCTGATGTATTTCAATGCTGGGTTCACCGGACAAATTCTCGGTTTGGCACTGCTTGGTGCAGGTCTTGGATCAGGGATGACCGCTGCATCACATTCCATTATGAGTTATGCCCCACCACACAAAGCGGGTATGGCCGCTTCCATTGAGGAAGTAGGTTATGAGCTGGGCGGGGCATCCGGTATTGCAATCATCGGCAGCATGTCGACCCTTTTCTACACACTCGCTATGAAGATCCCTGTGGGAATTAGTGTGCCAGCCAATGCGAAAGACAGTCTGGATGAAGCACTTATCGCTGCCGAAAGATTGCCTGCTGCGTCTGCTGAATCGCTCAAAAATGCCGCCTTTGCTGCATTTGACCAATCCTTCTTTGTTGTCATTGCAGGTGTGACCGTATTTCTGTTCATTGCTGCTCTGATCATGAGCTGGGTTGCTGTGCGGTTGAAAAGAGCCCACAAGCACAGCGTTAAAACGTAATGAAATTCACTTCATGAAGAAAAGCGAGGTATATACGAAATATGTCAAAAGAAGAGGATTAACTCAATTAAATTAACGTTAAAAACCACTACCTGATTTGTTTCAGGTAATGGTTTTTGATATGCCTGATAACCGAAGCTTACCACCCTGCGGCACCTCACGGAAGGTAGGCATCCTGTACCTCAACTTTTCGTTCATTCCCCATCGCAATGTATCTTACGTTAATGACATTTCCTTTCTGAAAGTGGGGAATATGTGTGATTGGAATATAAGTCTCTACAATTGTTGGGAAGGTGCGGCCGTCAACTTGGGTTACAGTTAAATCCAATCGCACGCCAGGCCTTCCATCCATACTGGATGAAGTCTGTACAATATCATGAATTATTGCTTCTGCTGGAATTCCGTCCATCAAGATGCTCTTGCGAAGGTGATGTTGCTCTTTATTGTTACGTAGCAGTCTAAATGCCATAATCGTAGTGATCGTGCCGGTTATAAGCCCAATGACAATAATAGCAACAATAAAAATTAATGTGACTGTCATGATAACCTCCTTTTAGTTGAAACTTATGTTAACTACTTCTTGTTTAGATCTCTTATTCCTGCCAATTTGTTTGAATTGGGAAAGCTTTAACGTCAAAAAAGCCGCCTCAAGGGCGGCTTGCTGCTGTGTATGTTCAACTCAATCTACTTTCGCACCATACGAGCGTACAAACAGAACAGCTTGTTCGCGATCCAAACGTACGCCTTTGATATCCAGTGATTTCAGATCGATTCCTTCCAGGTTAGCCCCTCTAAGATCGGCCCCTTGCAGCTTGGCTCTGCTTAATACAACTCTGGTAAGATCACAATCTCTCAAATCCGCTTTGGTGAAATCCGTGTCCGTAAAGTCAGCCTCAAAGAAACGAATTCCTCGCAGATCCTGTTTCCCCAAACGTGTATGTCTCAGATTGGTATAGGACCAATCGCCGTGACTTAGGGTGATGCCATCCATTTGCACACCTGAAAAGTCTGAGCCTGTCATCTTGCAGGAGCTGAATTTGGAAGCAAAGAGATTCGCACCACCGAAGGTGCAGTTTTCAAAAGCCGATTCCGTATGAATCGAACCATTCATGGAAGCCCCTTTGAAGTCACACTCGATAAAACGACAGTTACTCGTTTCAATTTCTTCCATAGAAGCGTTCATAAATGTACACTGTTTGAAAACACAGCTTATGAGTTCTCCATAGCGCAGATCACGTCCCTCAAAATGTACTGCTTCATATTCCTGATCCTTATATTGATACACTGGTTACACCCCACATTGTATATTTCTCCGTCTTTCTTCATTAAAAGAACTTTTTATACTATACCACACTCCTGTCAAGTACCTGCTTAATCACACACAATAGTCAAGTTACTTTTTTTATGAGAAAAATCTGAAAACTAAAAAAAGGGACACATAAAGCGCCCCTCCAGCTCACACTTTTAACCGTTCCAATGTGGGCATATATATGTGAAACTCTTCAGTTAGCTGCTTTTTCTATTCGTATCTGAAAACATTACACCAGTTTTTTGGACATTCTGTACAGGGATAACGAAGGTTTATTGATTTCCCCTACTCTCTGGTATCCCAAACGCTCGTAGAGTTTAATAGCTAGTATATTTTCCTTTTTAACCGTAAGTGAAGATTTGGACAGACCTTGTGTTATAGCTTGCTCCTCAGCAAATTGAATGAGTTGTGTCCCTACACCAAGTCCTCTGCTTTCAGGCAAGGTAGCTAATGTTCCAATGTGGTACTCGTCGTTCTCCGCTTCTTTTAATGTCACCATGGAGTAGAACTCTTTCCAGTGTTGGAGATTATACTTGATCAGGCTCCATTTACGAAGTTCAAACAGCTTGGAGAACGTTGGTAAAGCAAGTTTGTTCATGATAGTGGTCGGATAACATACGATCATGCCCAGCGTTTGGTTACCCATTTTAGCTTCATAAGCATATTGGTGACTGAATCGGTTCTGATTCGAACGCCATAACTTGTTAAATGTTTTCTCTATAATGCCTTTATCCTTGGTACCTGCAAGCGAATAGGCCATATATTCAAGTGCCATCTGATTTAGCTGCCCGCCGACTAATGATTGTGGACTGGCTTTTGTTATGGAAATCTTATTCATCGCTGTCACTCCTCTAGGTAGCTGAAATTGAATTAAAGCTGGGCAGCAGGTTGGTTGAATGATAACCCCTCAACGATCACATTCACCGTATCAATGGTTAATCCGGTCAGCTGTTCCACATGCAATCTCACATTGTCTTGCAATTCCCTGCAGACTTCATGCACTTTCGTTCCATAACACACGACAACCTTTACGTTTATCTCCAGTCTTGATTCTACCTTGCGGATAGCTATGCCATTTTGCAGACTTTTCCCGCTCCACTTTTTGGTGATGCCTTCTACAAGTCCTGTCGACATGGAGGAAATCTCACTGGTAGTATTTGCAATCTTGCCGACAATTTTGGAGATCACATCATCCGATATTTGAATTTTTCCCAAAACATTTTGAATGGACATCCTAGGTCCCCCTCTTTGCGCCCGTATTTTTGATAGATAATATTATCATTTAATACAAATATAAATCATACGAAGTCCGATTTCAACTTTTGAATTCAGTCATCCACATTTCTACCTGTACATAGCAAAAAAACCGCGATCATCGCGGCTTCTTCTGGTCCATATTAAGGGAATTTTAATTGAATACGGACAGGAATGCAGGAAGATAACTCCCTATCTGTTCTGCCCTCTTCTGCTTGCTCTGTTTCTGCTTGCACGAGCCATTGCCTGCCAATTAACGTTTGTAGCAATTCAATCTCTTCTACGGTCAGTTGAATATGCTTCAGTGACAGTTCATCTTGAACGTAATCCCGATCCACCTTACGGTCAAACCGGAAATCGAGCAATCGCTTCAACCCGTTAATATGCAAAAACTTGAACTCATAACCTTGACGTATCGCCTTTTCCCAATCGTCTCCGATATCAGCTGCTGTCTGTAGTCTTTCATCAAAATCCATCGTGGATTCCTTAACCAGAGGCAACAACCGGGAATAGTCTTGACGTTGCAAACATTCAATAATCACTTCTTTTGATTCCCCGCTTGTCAGAACATTTTCTACAAGGAGGCCTACAGGAATGGACAGCTGAGTCTGACTCATTGCTCGCCCTCCTCATTCCCGAGGTACTGATTGAACCAGGCATTCACCTGTTCGAAGCTATCAATCCGAAGTGAAGGTTTACCGCTTTTCAGCAAACTGTGGTTGGAACCCGGGTAACGAATCAGTTTGGTCTTTTTGCCGTATCGTTTTAGCGTAGTATATAATTCCTCCGCTTGCGCAATCGGTGTCCGATAGTCCTGCTCTCCGTGCATGATCAGAAGTGGCGTCTCAATGTGATGTGCATGGGCAAGAGGTGAACGGGACCACAGGAATTCAGCGTTTTCCGCCGGATTACCTCCAATGACTCCCTCAACATAGGAAATTCCGATATCACTCGTTCCATACATGGACAACCAGTTGGAGATACAACGCTGGGTTACGGCCGCCTTGAAACGGTGGGTATGCGCTACAATCCAGTTGGTCATCACTCCGCCATAACTGCCACCCGCCACACCCAGACGTGATGCATCAAGGAAATCGTATGTAGCCAGGGCATAATCAACAGCTTCCATCAGATCCCGGTAATCCCCTCCGGCAAAGTCACCACGGCAAGCTCTGGCAAACTCCTGACCGTATCCCATACTTCCGCGAGGATTGATCCACAGCACAGCGTACCCTTGCGCAACGAGTGTCTGCATTTCATGACTGTATGTACCCGTATACATCGCGTGCGGTCCACCATGAATCTGCAAAATCAATGGCAATTTCCCATTGGAGTCACGTATTGCCGGTGTGGCTAACCAACCTTGAAGCGGCCATCCATCAGAGGACTTAAACTCTACACGGACTGGCACATTTACAGCCAATTCAGCCATGAATTCATCATTTCGCCGGGTGAGTCTGAACATTTCACCACTGTCGATATCCACGCGATATAACTCTCCAGGGTGTTCAGCAGTCAACGCAGCGATTACCAGCGATGAACCATCTGGTGTTAAGGTATACTGATACACATCCTTCTCACCATCGCCCGTAACGGATTTACACTCTCCATTATCTTGAATGCGATACACGTCCACATCCCCGTTATGCGTTCCGAGTACATATACACCACGTTCTGGATGATGGGCATCCGAGATTGGAGAAGGAGACGCACCTGCTGACTTCATATCACCAAGCGCCGCGTTACCCAGCTGCATATCTACTTGAGGTGCGATTGGCCTGGGTATACCTCGATGAACGGGGACAGCGTATAAGCTGTTGTGGCTCCCACTTCCATACTCACGATCACTGGCGATCAGGATCAGCTGCTGCCCGTCGGGCGAATAGGAGAACTGGCTTATCGCCAGACTGGAATCCGTCACTTTGAAGAGATCACGCTCTCCCAATCGAACGCTGTATATATCCGTAAAGTACAGTAGATCTGCATCAAGTTCCTCATCCTCTACTTGCTTCGAAATGAAAGAAAGCTGCTTGCTATCTGGCGACCATGCTGGAGCACTGATATTCCATAGCCCGGAAGTCACCTGCGTGATCTCCCCGCTTTTACTCTCATATACAAACAACTGGCTGTATAGACCATCCCACCAGCCAGCACCTTCCGCCTTCGGCGTTGTACGCTCAAAGACTTTACCTCACAGTGCAGGTGCAGGCTCCTGTTGGACGTCAGCTTTCTTCTGTTGGTCCTCCGGTTGTACTTTGCTGGTAAACGCAATGTACTGCCCGTTCGGAGACCAGATATAACTCAATATTTTACGTGCGGGAGATATCAGCATGACTGGCTCTTTTTGATCTGAATGGAGCGTCCATAGTCCTTTGCCCCCATCCACTGAGCGAATGAATGTGAGTTGTGTGCCATCCGGCGACCAAGCAGGTGAGGAATCCTTTGTTCCATCCGAAAGTGCAATATCTTTATCACCATCGAGCGAAATTCCTCGAATTTGTGTGTTATATTCGTTTTTATCCTGATCTATGGTCTGTTCCACATAAGCTACTTGTCCGTTAGGACTGATCACCGGCTGACTGATCCAACGGTAGTGACTCAGATCCTCCGGCATAATTGGTCTTTGATTCATATTGATAGCTCCCTTCTCCGTTTATTTATGGGTTGTCTCCGTACGTGGATCAAGCACATCACGCAGCCAATCTCCAAGGAAAATAACACCGAGTACGGTAAATGTAATGGCTAGCCCCGGGAATGTAGCAACCCACCAGCTTGTAGCAACATATTGTCTGCCATCACTGAGCATCCCTCCCCAGGACACATCGGGTGGTTTGATACCCAGACCCAGAAAACTGAGTGAAGCTTCCATAATAATCGTTGTGCCGACATTCATACCACAGATGACGATAAAGGATGAAAGGATATTCGGCAGAATGTGTTTGAGAATCAATCTTCCATTTTTCGCGCCAATTGATCTGGCCGCATGAACAAAATCCCGCTCCTTGATACTGAGAACCTCACTTCTTACCACACGGGTGAATGGAACCCAATTCGTTACACCGATGACAAAGATCAGCGTTGTAATACCCGGACCAACAATCGCCATCACAACAAGCATGAACAGAATGGTTGGAATGGCCATGAATGCATCACCTACACGCATGATGACAGCATCCAGCCATTTCCCATAGAATCCGGATACCAGCCCCAGAATCGCGCCAATGATTCCTGATACAATCACGGCACCCATCCCCACGATTAAGGAAACTCGAGCACCATATACAATTCGACTCCACATGTCTCTGCCGAGATTATCGGTACCCAGCCAGTATTCGGCCGTTCCGCCCTCAAGCCATGCTGGTGGTTTAAGTCGGCCCAGCGGATTCACCGCTGCCGGATCATGACTCGTCAATAGAGGTGCACCTATGGCAATTAACACAACCAACAATACAAGCACAGCACCAAACATTCCGGTCTTGCTGATGATCAGTTGTTGCCAGATATAACGAAATCCCGTTGGTGCACGCCCATTGTCTTGTTCCTCTTCTGTACCCGGAATTGGCATTTCATTGCTGCCTGTCATATGATTGCACCTCCTTCTAGTCGTATTTGATGCGCGGATCAAGTAGCCTGTAAGCTACATCCGTCAAGATGTTGATTACCACAACGATAAAGGCAATGACAAACACCGCTGCCTGTACAATCGCCATATCATGGGTGTTGACTGCAACGACCAGCAATTGCCCCAGTCCAGGCCAGGAGAATACCGTTTCCGTAATCAAAGTCCCCCCGATCAGACTTGTAAACTGCAAACTCATAATTGTCACGACTGGAATCAGTCCATTCCGAAATGCATGTTTCACAATGACAACCATTCGGCCAAGCCCCTTGCTGCGGGCTGTTCGGATATAGTCCTGATTCAGAATCTCCAGCATGCTGGAGCGAATCAGCCGGGTCATCTGCGCAGCCAGTCCAACGCCAAGTGTAAATGCCGGCAAGATCAGATGTGACAATCCTCCGCGGCCGGATACTGGCAATACACCCAGCATGACGGAGAACAAGAGGATAAGCATAATCCCCATCCAGAAGTTTGGCATCGCCTTACCAATAACGGATATTCCTGAAATAATAAGATCGGTAAATGTATTGCGTTTCACAGCTGAAATGACACCAAGTGGAACAGCCATTAGCACGGCAAAAAACATAGCCGCTACCGCCAGTTCAAAGCTGGCAGGCAACCTCTCCAGCACAAGCTCCAATGCAGGCTGATTGTAGCGAAAAGATTGACCAAAGTCTCCCTGTATTGCACTGCCCAGAAACTTCACGTATTGCGTATATAAAGGCTGGTCCAAACCAAGTGCCTGTGTCAAAACAGCACGATCTTCAGCGGTAGCCGTTTCAGGCAACATTAGCGCAACCGGATCACCGGTGACTCGAACCAAAATGAACACAATTAATGAAACAATGAACAGTACCGGAATGATCTGCAGTAATGACTTAAGTACGTATTTGCCCATTCCTTGTTCACCTCCCTTATTAAAAAGAACGGCAGGAACATGGTTATCCAGTCCCTGCCGTTCACGGCCTATCTTTTCAATGACCGGTGTTATACCCGATGTTACTGTGCAACAGGTGTAATCTCGTCAGCATAGAACATCTCGTCACTGCGCGGCGCGAAGTTCACTTTATCATTTGTTCCGTATACACCTTCCATTTGGTACAGATATACGGCTGGACGCTCTTCAGAGAAAATCTGTTGTACTTGCTGATACTCTTTCTCACGAGACGCAGGGTCCATGTTCACCAATGCAGATTGAAGCAGTTTCTCTACTTCAGGATTGTTGTAATCCGACTCACCTTTCGCTTCTTCCAACATATAACGATTGTAGTTATTCGAAGCATCGAACAAGGAGTTACCAATACCAATCATGAAGATTTCTTTGAATGATTTGGAGCTGTAACGTTCACTGAATGCACTTGCTTCCAGGACATCCAGGTTGATTTTGAATCCGGCTTGTTCCAGCATCGCTGCGACAACTTCAGCCTGTTCTTTGTACTGTGCGGAAACGGAGATGGTCATCTCAGCTTCACCTTCCGCATAGCCAGCTTCTTGCAGGAGTTGTTTGGCTTTTTCCTGGTCATAGAGTGACGCTTTGTACAATGAAGGATCAGCACCGAAGTTGCCTGGTGTTACGGATGTGCGGGTTACGATACCTGCTCCGCCGGCAATGCTATCCACAATGCCTTGTTTGTCGATAGCCAGGTCAATGGCTTCACGTACTTTTGGATCAGCTGTGATACTGCCTTCTGTCTGACGGAAGATCAACTGAAGCACACGTTGGATTGGCGCTTTGACAATCTTCTTATCTGCTTCGCCTTCGATCCGTGCAATGTCAGTGGATGGAATGGAAGACGCAACATCTACACCACCAGCAAGCAATTCGGATACACGAGTGGACGCTTCAGGAATAACGCGGAATACCACTTCATTCCATTTTGGTTCACCGTCGAAGTAGTTCTCGTTTTTCACAAGTTCCACACGATCATCTTTGGTCCATTTACTGAACTTGTAAGGGCCTGTGCCTACCGGTTGTTTCAGGAAAGCATCGAATCCTTTATCTGCAATATATTTTGCTGGCAGAATGCCTGCTCCCATTTTGGACAGACGATTCAGGAGCAACGGATCTGGACCATCCGTGATGATGTCTACGGTATAGTCATCCACCACTTTAACTTCTACGATATTTTTGAAATAACTGTTTTGTTTCAGTGTCTCGTCCTTGGCTACGCGCTCCAGCGTGTATTTTACATCTGCTGAAGTGAATGGATCGCCATTGTGGAAGGTAACACCTTCACGCAGCTTAAATCTCCACGTTGTATCATCAACCTGATCCCATGATGTCGCAAGTCCCGCAACTTTTTTCTGTTCACTGTCATTTTTGATCAGATAATCAAAAACGTTGACCAGAACCGCCTCACTGGAAGTGTTGTTGTTATTGTGCGGATCGAAACTCTCAATATCGGTTGCCGCAGCAACGGTCAGTGTTGTACTTGCGCTTCCACTGCCCGTTCCTTCTGTTGCGGAACCATCATTTGTGCTTGTCGATTTTCCTCCGCAAGCGCTGAGTACCATTACGACTGCCAGTAACGTGATCCACAAGCCTGTCCATTGTCTTTTTTTCATTGTGATTGCTCCCCCTCAGAAGATGTATTCCGTGCCAAAAATTCAAGTGCTACTGCAGACAACATGCCAACACCATAAGGCATCGCTGTCTCATCAAGATCAAACATGGGATGGTGGAGTGGATAGCGAGTACGTTCCTCATCATTCCCAGATCCTAGTCTGAAAAACACACCCGGAACCTGTTCACAATAAAAAGCGAAATCCTCGCCCCCTGTGGAGGGTTTGATATAAGTCCATCCCTTCTCCGCATTAACCTGATCACAAGTCTCTGTTAGCAGGTCAACCATGCCGAGATCATTCACAACAACAGGGTAACCATCGCCGTAAATTACCTCGCATCCTGCGCCGAAAGAATCGCAGACCCCTTTAACAACTTGCTCGATCAAAGCTGGCATCCGCTCACGAATGGCAGGTGAGAGTGTACGAACCGTACCGATCATCTCCACTTCGGGGGCGATGGCTGTTCCCATATAACCTCCCGTGATTTTGCCAATCGTGACTACTGCCGGTTCAAGTGGATCAACCATCCGACTGACGATATTTTGCAATGCGGTGATGACCTGAGCGGATACCGCGATCGCATCAATACCCTCATGCGGACGAGCTGCATGCCCACCCTTGCCAAACACCTTGATAATCAAGGGATCAGCTGACGCAAACGCAACGCCTTGACTTACACCCAAGGTTCCCGTGTTCTGTCCAGGTGTCATGTGTAATCCTGCGATGGCATCAACCTTCGGATTCTCCAGAACACCGTCCTCGATCATGGCTCTTGCACCTGCAAGTCCCTCTTCGGCTGGCTGGAAAATAAATTTGATGTTGCCTGATTTCGGTCTTCCAAGACCAGTAAGCAGTTGGGCGGCTCCCATCAGGATGGAGGTGTGAGCGTCATGTCCACACAGATGCGCTTTGCCTTCCACTTGCGAGCGGTATTCCACCGCTTTCTGATCCTGGATTGGCAGAGCATCCATGTCTGCGCGCAAGGCAAAGGTTGGTCCATCGGTCTCTCCGCGAAGCAGGCCTGTAACCCCGGTTTTTCCGACATTGCGTGTAACTTCGAGTCCCAGGCTTTCCAGATGCTCGGCTACGATAGCGGATGTGCGATGTTCCTCATAACCGATCTCCGGATGCTGATGTAAATCTCTGCGCCAAGCGCTTAACTGGGCTTGCAGTGGCTGAGCCAGCTGTATTAGTTCTGAACGATTCATTTGCTGTCATTCCCTTCATTTTCTTCCGATTCAGAAACCAAACGGGCATAGATCGCGTCAGCCGAGAATTCGATATGCCTTTTCATCGTCTCCTTGGACTTGATGCTATCATGGGCTTTCAATGCTTCAAGAATCTCCATATGTACACCGTGGTTGACGGAACGTATCCGGTCATCATAAGGCATCAAGTCGAGCGCCGGATTAATTTTGGTCCGGATCTGTCTGACGGCTCTCTCACAGTATGGATTCCCCGAAGCCTTGGCGATGGTCAGATGAAATTTCACATCCAGCGCCCTGAACCATTCCCTTGTGCAGTCTGGCTCTATACTTTGTTCCATGTAATTCTCAAGCAGCTCCAGTTCGCCTGCGGTGATCCGCTCAGCAGCGAGAAAAGCTCCCTCTGGCTCGATGATGGTTCGAAATTCAAACACCTTCAGCATCTGTGACCAATCCCGTTTAATTTCTTCTCTCGTGCGCTTATGCGAATTGGCTGTCAGAGGCAGTACAAATGTTCCGCCTTTGGCACCCACCCTTTTCTCAATCAAGCCTTTCTCTTCCAGTGAAGAGAGTGCCTCACGAACGGTAATGCGGCTTACGTTAAAAATCTCTGCCAGATCTCGCTCGGCTGGAAGCTGTTCTTCACTCATTAATTCTTTCAGAATAATGGCTTCTTCCAGTTGTTCCCTAATGAATTCACTAACCTTTTTGGTAGATACTTTCTCAAAACGAAATGAAAACGTACTGGACATCTAAACACTCCGATCTGTATATGGTCTAGACCTTATACCATTAATATAATTCCGACTAAACTTATATGCAATACTTTTTTTCAAGTAAATTCATATTTTTTTCTCACCACCACCAAATTGAAGCATTTTGGCACAAAAAAGACGCATCTACACGCAGCAGATGCATCTTCGCTTTCGTTATTTGACGACACACATGGGCACTACGATTACAGACTATAACTTTTTATTAGCATAGGGTCTGAAATCCTCTGTAACCGCAAGTTTTTTGCTTCCCTCCAGGTAAAAGCTGTCATCCGCTCTCCAGGTATGACTTTTTTTGTTCTGTCTGCGGTGATAGACATAATTGTAAGGAGAGGTCGCGTACGCTTTGAATCCTCTTTTCCTGCATTGTCTCAGGAAGGTCACATCTTCCCCTATTGAACGGTCCGTGAAGCGGACTTTTTTCAAGATCTCTCTTTTGAATAAAATAGTGCCCCCTTGAACAAATTCAACCGGTTTATTTTTTTCAGCTGGAGATCTGACCAACAGTGTCTTGGACGCACCCAAGTAGACCAGGCACGAATGTTTGCCAACAATATCACTTTTGGTCCGTCTCAGTTCTCTCACCTGTTCTGTTAAATAATACGGCGAGTAGTAGTCATCATCATCAAATTTGGCAATCAACGAAAAACGAGCCCTCGTCATGCCGGCGTTCAGGCTTTGTCCTAGGGAAATGCTCTCAGGAACTTGATATACATGAACATTCGCATATTTTCGAACCCGGTTTTGGTATAATGCCAGATTCATACTGTCATGATTCAGGACAATGATCAATTCTTTGCTTTTATAAAGCTGCCGACTGTAATTTTGCAGGATGTTATCAAAAAATTGCGGCCGATTGGTACATACAACAATGGAAACACCATGACCCGTTTTGTGTTTAGTCAAGACATACCCTCTTTTCAGCTCATTTTTCTCTCATCATATGTGCCGAAATAGAGTCTGGTATGGACCAATAGCTAGTAACCAAAACACCAAAAACCCTCTGTCCCCAAATAACAGGACAAAGGGTTCTGTAATCTAATTGTTTTATGTCTGTTCTATGCTTCGCTACCGTTATTCAAGTATACAGCCTTGCCTGTGCGAGCAGATTCATAGAGAGCTTCCAGGATCTGAGATACAACCAGCGCTTGTTTCGGTGTAACGACTGGCTCCTGGTCCTTCTCAATCGCTTCAATCCACTTTCTCATCTCAACATCCGGTGCGCTCTCACTCTTACCATCGTAGAAAGCTACCCCGCCTGCACTCAGTTCAATCTCATTGGTGTATAGACGGCTGAATTTCTCACCATTGATGCGCAGCCCGTTCTTCATATCCGCACCCGCTTCGCTACCGCTCAAGCTACATTTTGCCTCATCCACATCCAGTGAGTTCAGTGCCCAACTGGATTCCAGCATGATCGTTGCTCCATTTTCCATCACAATCATACCAAAGGCTGAGTCTTCTACGGAAAATTGTTTTGGGTCCCACGGGCCCCAGGCATTGGCCGCATTTTCACGTTGTGAAAGCTCATGATAGGTCGTACCAAGCACAACTTTTGGTTGATAGTTATCCATCATCCAGAGCGTCAGATCAAGTGCGTGCGTACCAATATCAATCAGCGGACCGCCACCTTGCTTCTCTTCATCCAGGAAAACACCCCATGTTGGTACTGCTCTACGTCTAATTGCATGTGCTTTGGCAAAATAAATATTACCCAGGTCACCTGCTTCGCACACCTTCTTCAAATACTGACTGTCTTCTCTGAAACGGTTGTTGTATCCGATGGTCAGTTTCTTGCCGGTACGTTCTGCCGCTTCGAGCATGAGTTGTGCTTCAGCAGATGTCTTCGCCATCGGCTTTTCACACATGACATGTTTCCCCGCCTCCAGAGCAGCAATAGAAATCTCGGCATGAGAAATATTCGGCGTAAGCACATGCACAATATCCAAAGACTCATCCTTAAGCAATTCCTGATAATCCGTGTAGACTTCAGCATCAGTAGAGCCATATTTCTGTTTGGCATCATCTGCACGTTCCTGAACGATATCGCAGAAAGCCACCAGTTCAACATTATCCAGTTTACTCAGACTCGGCAGATGTTTGCCATTCGCGATTCCACCACAGCCAATAATTCCGATACGATATACTTTACTCATATATATTCACCCTCACTTAAGTATTGGTTGTTTCATTTTGCGAAAAGCCGACGGGGTCATCCCCAGACGTTTGCGAAATACAGCATGCAAATAGTTGGCATTATTGAAGCCTGAAGCAAGAGCGATCTGTTCAATGGATACGTTACTTTCCTCCAGATTGCGGCACACGGCGCGCAGACGAATATCCTCCAGTACACGGCTGAACGGCATCTCCGGCTGTACCTGGTAGAAGATTCGCTGCAATTGTCTGCTGCTAATATGAAGTTTCTCAGCTACATGCTCCAGCGTGACCACTGTAGGGTGATTCGCCTCCATATACTGCACTGCATACTCATAGCGATACACCGACATATCCCGCACAGGGGCTTCCGGTCGATTCCCCCCGGTGTCGTATGCTCGCACGGTTTTGAGTAATATGCTGATAACCAGTTGCTTGATCGACGTATAATAACCTAACAATTTCTGATCACATGCCTCGTAGGCTTCCAAAAAACAATGCATTGCCCGATGATAATCATTCACTGGAGTAAGCGGAAGCGTTCTCAGCTTTTCCATCGTTTCCTCAGATTCTGCTGCTTCCCAGGGATCAACATGCTCTCTTGGCTTGTGAACGATATCCACATGAAGACATAATTCATCCATGTCCTCTTTGGCATCAGCCTCCTGATAATGAAGTACACCCGGTCCAGTCAAATAAAGCATACCTTCCGAGAGTGCATGTGTCTGATCATCGAGAATAACTTTACCTTTACCTCTTGGGATAAAATGAAACTCAAACTCTGCATGATTATGGAAATCCACAACTCGGCCCGCTGGAAAAGAAGTCAGATGAAATCGCATCACGCGAATCTCATAATGTCCCCAAACCATTGAAATATCCAGTCTCTCCAGGAGATCCTGCCGTTCAAGCATTTTCTCATAAGGATACAGGCTCAAGATTGCATACCTCCTTAATAAAACCTAACCCTTCAACTCATTCAGAGTGATTCTGCGCCCTTCTTTGGCAGAGAGATTCGCTGCTTCCATCAACCGGGTCAGCTCCATAGCAATCTGCACGTTTTCGGTTGCATCCGTATCATTCTGTATATGTGCAACCCATTGATTGAATGCGCTTTCTCTTTGGTCTGCCAAAGGAAGCTCAGTCCACTCTTGATACTGTCCCTCTGCTGCTTTCGTGCGAATCAATAACTTTTCTTCGGGTGTTCCGTACAGAAGCGTACCTTCCGTACCATGAACCTCAATCGTAAATGGAGAATGGCTGTTCACAAAACCAGCTTCAACAACGCCGACTGCTCCAGAATCCGTAAACAAGGTTGCGACTGCATTATCTTCCACTTCTTTGCCTGTAATATATCCGAAGTTCGCGTTAACCGCTGTTACTTCCTGACCCAGAAACAATTTGGCGAGATACATGGGATGGCAGCCCAGATCAATCAACGCACCGCCCTGACAATCCTTCAGGTCATAGAAGTGTTCAGGCAACCAGTTCGAAATTGCTCCATCATGTGATAAACGCGCTCTAACATAAGTTATTTTACCAAGTAATCCTTGGTTAAGTACATCCTGAATCGTTAACGTATACCCTGCATTCAGACGTGGTAAGGAAACTGTCATCTTGACGTTGTTTGCCTTTACCGCATTAAGGATTCTGTTGGATTCCGCCTGTGTTGATGCAATAACCTTCTCCGTGAAGATGTGTTTACCTGCTTTTGCAGCAGCGGTGATCACCTCTTCATGGATGCGGGTTGGCGCATCTACAATAACGGCTTCGATGTCATCCTTGGACAGCATATCTTCGAGTGAAGCATAGAATGGTACGTTTAAACGTTCAGCCGCTTCCTGCCCCCGCTTGGCATCGTCATCCCAAACAGCTGCGATGACTGTATCCTCATGTTCCTGTGCCTGCTTGATGTAATCCCATGCGTGAACATGCCACAAGCTAATTTTCCCAATTCGAATGGTCAATGTGTCTTACCTCCATACTATATAATATTCTGACATTTATCTATAAGTTATCACAGACTTAATCTATTTTTAATAGAAACTCACGACAATAAATGTATAAAATCACGACATGTTTAACTTCTTCTATTCATTCATATAAAACCTCAAAGGATTCCTGATGATGATCACTTTCTCTTCTATCCATCTTTTTCTCGAAACGCAAAAAAAGCGAAACTCCGTAAAGGAATTTCACTTTAGCTATCAGTTAAGAAAAAAATCTTATAAAATTAAGGGCTACGGCGTACAGTTTC
This sequence comes from Paenibacillus sp. FSL L8-0435, assembly GCF_037965655.1. NCBI lineage: Bacteria > Bacillati > Bacillota > Bacilli > Caryophanales > Paenibacillaceae > Paenibacillus > Paenibacillus sp. FSL L8-0435. The sequence continues at coordinate 3,135,962 of NZ_CP150185.1, read as the reverse complement.
ACCATTTAATAAATTAACTTTTTGATCATTAATTGAAATTGTATGGTTATCAACCCATTCCAAGTCTACCTGATCCGTCTTTCCCTCATAATAAAATACTCTTTTAAACCAAAGTGGGCCTTTTAATTCCCCCATAACACCAAACGATCCCATGGCTCCAGCGTCAGTTTTATAGAAACTTATAGTATAGTGCTTATCTGGTGAATGTGTAGTCGTAAGTAATTGTTTGTACCCAGAAAATATCGATGTAAATGACAAAGCACCCAAAAGGATGAAGATCAATGCTAAGGATAGAACCGTTGAGATCCAACTTCTTACCTTCGTAGACTTGTTCAAATTTTCTTTGAAACCAAGTATAGCTATAGCTAATACTAAAATAGAAAGAATTAGAATTACATAGTTGGGAGGACTAACTAACCATTTATTATTCATATGAGAATATAGTGAGTACATCGAAATAAAGTACAAAATTAGGACTAAAAATAAAGAAATCCAGCTCATTTTTTTCACTAAAATTGAACCCCCTCTTCCCACTTAGGTTATGTATGAACAGTCAACGGAATCAATCATTTTTCTACTGAATACTATGCTATCTGTTTTCACTTACTCATCACTTTTTTTACATACTTTTCTGCCTTGTAATCTTTTCGAACCTCATGTAGCGTATTGCTATTGGCTTCCGACCAGGATTCAAGTATCATCCTCGGTTCCGCTTCAATGAAGTCACGCGCCTCAATCATATCACCGCCTCTAAAAGCCTCAATCACATGAATCAAGTCAGTTCGATCAATCAACTTTACAAAGTTAATACCAGCTAATGTCTCACACGACTCTGTGAAATGGGATGAAGTAATTACGATTGCTTTTTTAGCCTTGTAATATCTCATGCAAGAAAACACCTCTTGCACAGCGCTGATGCCGACTGGATACTCTATTGAGTATCGCTTTGCTTGGATGACATTTCTAACACCTTCCCGATCAGTGAAAACTACGTCAGCACCAAAATCGCGACTTCCTAACGTTTTATAGACCCCTAAATGAAACCTCATAGCAAAAATAGTTTTTCATGTTTATTAACGATCTGTAGGATACCATACATTGTTTCTTCTAGTATTTCATCAATAGCTTGCTTCTTTCTATCAAAGAGGCTATTTCAAACCACACACTCCTATGGAGTGCGACCACTGTTCAACCGATCCGTGATCCGGCGATGATCATCTCAATCCACGCACTCATTTGAAGTGCAACACCGTATTCTAACGTAACAACTATAATACATATCCAGTAAATCATTTTTCTTCGTCTTTCTCAAATTATAAATACTTTAAAAAGGCAATATGTTCTTGTCCCTCAACCACAATCGTACACATACTAATTTTGGTCGATATTTTTCATTTCCCTTTATCTAAACAAAAACCACCTTACGGTGGCTTTCTGATTTCAAGTTTAAATTGAGCCCAGCTCTACGTATACAATCCGGCGTAACTTCTGGTCGGCATCGACCAAGTAGTGGCATGCGGCTGAAGGTACAGTATTTCTCCCCTCATCTATCCCAGCAAATTTACTGGAGAAGGGTGAAGCATAAGCTTATTCTTCTCGGTTTAATCAATATGACAAGATTATGACCAAAATTTCAATGACTTTATTCTTGTCTATCGACAAAAATGTAGTTTTTGTTGGTATTTTCTATGAATATAGATTTCCGCCCTTTTTCATAACCTATTTGATAAGAAAAGTAAATAACAGTAACAACAAAGAGAAGGAGTAATGATATTTTAATGATAGATCTCATTATTGTATACGTCCTTTGTAACGCCTCCACAACATATGCAATGTACGTTGATCTTCTATAGTTAATAAATTATTAGCTGATCTTGTATCTTGGAACTTTTCCATTATTTCTTCCAAGTAATTTTCAACATCAACAATACGTGGTCCATAACTATCTACTAATTCAACAAATCTGATTTTTGCTGACAAACCGTGTTGGTTTTCTAACATATAATTAGTTACGAATTTGATTAACTTTTCGTGTATTGGTAACACTCTACAATGAATGAAGACAAAATCTAACAATGCTAGAGTAACTTCATAATTGTGTTTCTTGATAAAGGTAGTTTGCTCAAAAACTCGATTAATAAGATCTTCTACCCAAATTACATTAGCATCGAGAACTATTAAACTTTCTAAAGCTTTTATTTGCGATAATTGTATGTGTATATTTGTGCTCTTATCCAGATTAAATTTTACCTTTTCCACGATATATTTCATAAATTCTTCTCTTGGCTCACAATAAATAATGAGTTCAACAAGTAAAACTTCGTAATGTGGACTCCACTTACGATGTATATCAGTCATAAAATCATCAAAAAGCATGAAGGCCAGTTTATCTGATGCGTAAGGTACTCGCAACTCTATAGTGTATTGAAACAATCTCAGTGCATATTTTGGGTTAATTTTATTACTCATAATGGCTCGTTGGAAAAATTCCTCCAACAAATTAAGATCACTCGACATCTCGCTTCTGATGCGAGAAGCCAATTTTAAATATCGTAACACCTCAGCATGTGAAAAGAAATTAACACGCTCAACACTTCCAAGTAAGTGATTAATAATTTCTCGAACGAAGGGTCTATTAGGACTAAAATGATCAGCTAAGACTTCAGTAATAAGCAACAGCTCGGAATAATTATTATATCTACGAAGATACTCATTCATTAATTCCTCGTAATAACGAGATTTCAAATTATATTTTTTTTCAAGAAGACTTCTCAAGATAGAAGAATTCAGATTTATTGCGAGATGGTTCTTAGACTCGGGGGTTAGCAATATTTCATTAATGCGCTCATCCCAATCGGCACTAACTAACATTTTAGCAAATAGATTACTATAAACCAGTTCATTTGAACTCTTATCGACAAGTACGAATATCAAATCTATTAAGGGCAAAATACCATGATTATGTTTTAATTCCTCAAACTTGTGATATATTACTTCCAATCCATGTTGTAGAAGCTGAGGCTCCTTATGAATTATAAGTTTCAACTCATAAAAATCGATTTTTTCAACCTGATGTAAACTTAGCAACATATTATAATTATTTCCTGCTACTTTGGAGTAATTACTAAAAAAATGCTCAACCGAACTTCTATTTTTAACTAAATACAGACTACCGTTCGAATGATCAACATTGATCCACTCAAGTAACTTTGCAACTGAAATATTATTGCCTGAGGTATTCCAAAGTTCAACCATTGTTCTCCATAACAGTGCATTTTGACTTCTAGGAAGTTCTCCCTGAGTTGATCGAACTTTGCTTAATTTTGACTCATTTTGTTCTGTACTCGTGCTAGCGATTGTTTCACCAAGCTCAAATTCCATCTTATCTCCCTCATTTAGTGATACAAGTAATAATACTAAGTTCTGAGAGTAAATTGATAAATGTTCCAATACAGTTAGTGGGTTAATGCCAACATTAATTTCATTTACGGGAAATGGCATTTGATTTTTACTACTAATGGTCAACTCAAGTTCTGAATAAATACTTGATACCAGAGCTTCTCTATTTAATCTAATAACATTTTTACTATGTTCAAAAAGAAATGAAACAATTTTAGGATGTTTGTTGAGCCAATTATATCCAAAACAGAATCTGAAGGTACCTTCTTTATTTAGTTTTCGGAAACTTCTATCTACTCTACTATTTGCAACACGAAGTAAAAAATCTGCAGCCAAAAATTCTCCAAATGTTTTGTGTAAAAACTCAAAATTGTATACTTTCTCTCCAGCTTCTTTTGTTGCCTTATTCTCATGTATAAAAAAGAATCCACTAAATACTTTCTTTCCATCAATATTCTCAGCATTAAGTTCAAACTGTTCAATCTCATTAGTTAGATCCATCTCATTGTGGTTAGTGCTATCGCGTAAAAACATCATAAGTGAGATAAGACCCAACCTTAATCGGTAGAGCATTATTTCGCGATCTCGTTGTATTTCGTTTAAATTACTAAAGTTTTTTTCTTTCCTTAATTGTCTAATTGTGAATTTTTGGAATAACTTATCATATAGCTTTGATTGATTGAAATCATCTTTATTCACTTCCATTTGAAGTTCGGCATTCTCAAAATCATATACTGCGAGTAACAACAATAATAAGGGTTCTTTAGAAAGATCGATGATATGATTATTGTCAGGTATCCGAAATGGTTGAAAGTCTGACTTTGTCTGTAGTTTGTTCCATCCCTCAATCCACTGATTTATTCTTTTGTCATCAAATTGTTCTAACTTAATGATAGTAGTGTTTCTAGGTATGGTAATATCTTTCATAATCGACAAACGACTTGTTATAATTACTCTAAGTGATATCTCTTGCACATATGCTTGCTTTTGAAGATCTCTGATTGCACTCAGGTAACCATTAAGCATAGTAGGTGAGGCTTGCAGCAGTTCGTCAAATCCGTCCATTATTAGTACTGGTATCCTTTTATCACATTCTTTAACCCATGAAAACCAATCTACTTCTGGACGTCCTGGTAATGACAAACTTAGACCTTGGTTAATATGATCTACCACATGACTATTGCTACTAGCCACATCTCTCAGCTTGACAAAAAATGGAACGAAATCGTGGCTCTCACATAACCTAGCTGCAAAAATCTGGCTAAGCATTGATTTACCTGCACCTGGGTTTCCTAGTATTAAGAGAGGTTTAGTAGCATTATTAGGATCTAACAAAGATTTTATTAATTGCCCTCCTACATCCTCGCCATTTATAATACCTTTATCAGGTTTATCCCAAAAATCAGGCAAAAGAAAGTCATATGCAAACTTCTCTTCAGAATAAGTTAATAATTTGTAACTCTGAGGGATATACATATTCTCATTAGTAGAGAAATTAATGCCTTCTGATTCTTCACTATCATCAAGAATAGGTTTATATAAGTAGTCAACTAAAACTCGATGATGCATATGAATATGATTTAATCTATCAGTACTTTTTTCGTTGACAAGAGGAGTTATATGGCGATTTACAAAAGTCTCTTTGGTGATAACTTTCTTTAAGCCTACATCTCCTAGATAATAATCATTCTGCAATGTCACTATTTGATCAAATAAAGGTTGAAACCTTTTATTAACTTCATCAGCTACCTCCCCAACTAGTTTCGGAAGATAATTCAATAACTGATCCTGTCGTTTCATGTCTATCCATAAGGCGAATTCAGGGAAATCAACAATTAAATTTACAATGTATGCATTATATATCATTTTTGTTTTATCGATACACTCATGTACTAAGGTTCTTAAATAATCTTTATTGCAATCACCTACATATTCTTCAATAGTATTTTTCACTGTATTAAATAATTTACTAACGTAAGAATGCATTTCCGTTAGATCTCTAAAATTAGGTATCCCTAACGTAGATTTTTCTAAACATTGCTGCCGCATTTCTTGTAAATTTTCCAAATGCTCTTCTTCAAGTTCATAGTTAACAAGCAACTCTTCCAAATATGGGAAGAGTCCCTCCTTTAAAGCATCTCTAGCGGCTAAGTTTAATACAAGAATATTAATTATGCTTAGCTTTTCGTCTCTCTGACGTGCTGAAAGCCCCCTACCTTTATCTGGATAATTAAACTTATCATGCAATGATTTAAAAAGGTTGCCCGGCTTAAATGCTGTAAGAGTGGCACCTGTAGCAAGAGTTGCAATCATAGAAAGTGGAGCAGGTGCAATCAATATGGCTGCAATTGTTCCTGCTGTAACAAAGAATCCTGCATATTTATTAATAGTTACACTTATATCTTCATGTTCCCTATCTTTTAGCATCTCTACTACATCCGAAAGTGATTTTTGTGAACTCATACTATGTCTCCTAACATTATTAATTATGTTTGTACTTTACTACGTTTTTATTTTTGTTTTATAACCCAAAAAACTAAATGACCATCCCCCCGGTCGAGCAAGGGAAGCGGACACAGCTTAATTTTTTCTTCTTTGTATTGTCTACTTGACAGGGTTCTACCAAATAGCAGCTTGCTTATAATTTGACCATATTCATGATCTCGACATGCGCCGATAAGAAATAGTCATTCTATGCAATAAAAGTCTGTAGTGGATTTCTCTAGTGCATAGATATCAATACCTGACTGTTCTTATCCTACTCGCCATAATTTAGAATTGGTAAGGATTAGTTTAAACACAATTCCTCAAAATTCTCCCAAATAATCTCTAAAAAAATTGTTTAATTTTTGTTTTTACTTGTAGCTCTATTAACGTGTGGGTGTATTTATTTGATAGAATATTTTTAATTAGTTGATCCAATAATTTCAACTTTTTCTATCTCCATAGAATAAGCTTCTTCAGTCGATCATCTATTGAACCAGATAATAATGTGTCTTCTTTTCAACGAATATAACTACTTTATTTCGACGTTTTCCAACTACCAATGACTAAGGGAGTATGCTGTCTGAACACTTTGGTCGTTTGCTTATCGATCCAACGAGGAATCAATCACTGATTATATATGCTAATTACGCCTATTTGTATTCTGGGTGGATTTGCTTGCCTAAAGAGAGGTATTTTTATTGAAATCGTAAATTTCTAATCTCTTTTTACCATTGGAATTTAAAATTAAAGCTAATGCATTAATTAGGTTGGTCTTTCCTGCGTTATTATGACCAATTATCACATTAAGACCATCGTTAAACGTGACTTCCTTTTCTCTGAAATTTCTGTATTTTTCAATTTCAACTTTATAAATATACATATGTACCCCCAATTCTTGCTTATATATTATTTTTGTTAGATTGACGGAATGAACTTACTTTCAAGAAAGAAATCCTTTGCTTTTCAATCGATTCAAAATCATTTCCATATCACTCATACTTTGTAAATTAGCAATATTAAAGTAATCAGAGAACATAGCACTCAAAGGTTTCGCAAAGTTAAGTACGATTTCGTCGACAACTAGACTAATGTATTTGTTATTCTTACATGACCTCTGCTCTAAATAATCATAAAAGTTAACTTCAGTACTACTATAATGAAGCATATTTCTTAAAGTTCTACATTCCTCCGAAATGCTCGCTTCATAAACATTCATAAGATCCAGTAGCTTACTTTTACATTTATGATTCAACTCTAAAAAATAATCGGGAAGATATTTTTGAATATTTTTTAAATTATCCATTACTTGGTCTATTTTCATTGTTAGTAATCGTAACAATATATACCCTGCGTTATTGAGAGCATATACGTTTTCAACGGTAATATTATCCTTTAGCCAAATATAGGTCACTAATTCCTGCTGTATTAATAGGAGTCTAGTAATAAGGGCATTCTTCGTTTTATCACTCGTGAAAAGTGATGTATGGGGAATATCTTTTCCACTATATTCTAGATCGTCTGCTAAAATTATCGATTCTGGAATAGTAAACAGAAGTTTACCTTGAGAGAGACTGGATACCTGTTGTAGAAATTTTACGCTAATGGCTCCTATGTTACGAAAAAACGAAAAAATGCTTTTTTCGATATTATCACTTTTAAAAAATGTCGTATCATAATAGAGGTATGTAGGATAAAGTGTACTTCCTGTGAGATGCCCATCTTCCAGATAGAATCCTAGGTTGTTTACATCATCACCATATTTCTCAACATGAAATTCCAATATTTCTTCATGCATCTTTAGGTTATTACTGCTACTCAATTTTACTTTATGCCGAATTTTTTTAATTTCCGTATTCAGTTCATAAGAAGAACCTAGTATTTCTTTGTTAATTTGGTAAAGAACCAAACAAACATCTCTTGCAATTGAAAATACGGGAACTGCCGTAAACTTTTTATTTCCTGTAAATTGTAAAAGCGATATAATACCTGATAAATCACAATATGCAGTACGTAAAGCAGAAAATTCGAATGAATTTGTATCCATCCTTTTAGTCATATGGCTTCTATGCACCCTTCTGTTCAAAAATTTATCAATTAAAAATTCATTTCTACTAACATAACTAGGCACAGATAAATCATTTGTTAACCAAATTATAACATTATACTTAGAAACTCTGCATTCAATTCAATTTTTTCTGATTGGATTTTTACCAAGAATCATCCTAAAATTCGCTAAAATATCTTAGTCAATAAAGTTTCCTCAAACTTTTTGGCTTTTTTACGAAAACTCAAGATGATCTTGTACGAATAATCGATGCCTATACAAACGATAATCAGACGATGTTTCTCATGCGGTCCTAGTTATATACAAAAAAAACTTAAACAGTTGATATTATCCAATGAGCGACTTGCATAAAACATACCGAATGGTTCCAATCTATATATGAAACGTAATTAAAATGTAGCTGATTCGGTTCTCCTCGGTTAAAGTAGTACTGTTAAGAAATTATCTTATATTCCACCTAGTCATACTAAAAAGCTTTGTTTCAGTCACGTCCCGTATCTTTTTTCCTGGGTAACCTGCCCGTTAGTGAATAAAGGCAGCCGATCATGTTGAGATCGGTGCCTTTGTGTTTATATTAAGCTATCGTTTCTACGTTAGTTAAATAACTGTTAGTTTGATTCCTAGAATAACTCCATCCTTTCAAAGTCGACCCATTGTGAACCGTGTTGAGGAAATTTTTGAGTACCTTTTCGTACAATATTTCCTACTCTCCAGAGTTCCTTATCTTTCATCAATTCCCTGACTTTCGTTACTCGTTCTCGATATGTACCTTGGAATCCTTTTAAACCGGGGTATCCTCCCCATGCAGCTATCACTCGATCTCCATCCTTTAATTCAGCAATAATGTTGGCAATCACAGCATCATTTTTCACAAGACTATCGTTATCCGTTAACTTGTACACAATGTTTTCCTGGCTACTCTTAAGTTTAACTTCGTCTTCTTTTAAAACTGAAGCGTAGTTAGCAAATAAGTTTAGAATGACTACTGACGAAAAAATCTCCGAATGTTTGTAAAGATAATCAAGAACACGATAAATTGTCTCATCTGAAATGCGTCTAATTTTCTCTGTAGACAAGGGATCTCTCCTGCCTGCTTTGCTTGGATTCTTCATAATAACAACAGCTGTCTTTCCTTTCTGTTGATCCCTATCTTTAAATGGTATACGTATCAAATAACGATACTGATCACTATCTGATATTACAGAAGGGTTCGTAACAATCCCATGTTCACGTACATAGCTCGAAAAGTAGTAGGTTTTTTTTGACATCACATCACCTCCAAATGGTTATAGGATAATTCTCAACGCACACTAGTTAGAAAACTATCCCACGACATTAATTCAATATGAAAATCTATCGATTTCCTCCATGCATCTCTTTTCTCAGCCTCAATCTGATTTAAACCTTGGATACTTCTTCCTCCAATAACCACACCCCTAACCGATACAGGTTTTCCTTTATCGACCAAAAGGGGACCTTTAGCACAAAGTAATGAATTATACATTTGAGTACCCGATGCAACAATAGTCCGAATTCTATGTGCCTCATCACGGTAAGATAATTCATTAGCTAGCGAATACTGTTTTCGTCTGATAATTTGGTCAATCCCTTCTAGAAAGCTTGCATTGAATGTTGCTCCCTTTTTAGTTGGATTGTTTATTAAGCTAAAGTCGGCACCTTTTACTTCAATAAAATAAACCTTCATATACTATCTACCTGTAAAAACCGCAAAATCACAATCTCCTGTAATTCCAACTGGAAGTTCTGAGAAAATTATGTACTCATCATGTGGAATAGCACAAATTTTCGAAAAAATTGACAAGTCTTTTTTCAATTCCCTCTGTAACTTTTGTTCACTAGCTCCTTCATTAATAAGCTTTTCTAGTTCCGATAAAGTTGTCATTAATTACCTCCGTCAAAGTCTGGGGATTCACTTTCCTAAACTTTTACTTACACAAAGCAGCCAATTCCATTGGTTATTGAGTTCAATTAAGTGTATTCTTCATCTTCCTTGCACTATCCTGCCCGAAAGCTTAATGAAACAGATAAAGATTTTTAACGACATTGGTACCAAGTTCTTAACCATTTCAACGATGAACTAGTTCTTGCTTTGACCGGAAGAATCTAATTCCTGACACAAAAAAAATCGTTATTCACGCGAATTCTTAATTCATGTGCTTTTTTCTCGCCTCAAAATCTCCATCATTAAGCAATTAGATAACTACCTAATCCGAAATGACACAATGTTCTTGTCCATTTCGGCAATGTACAATGTTCTTGTCTCAGCTTGGGACAAGAACTTGGTTCCTTAAAACAAAAAAGCCACTATATTAGCGACTTTTACTTGCTGAATGTTTCGACTAACAAAAACCCTCTGTCCACAATAACGTGAACAGAAGGTTTCTATAATTATAATGTTCAATAATCAACTCAACGTAACGCATACCCTTGTGTAACGATTTTGTACCCGGATACCATCTGGCTGTGTCCCTCCAACGTGCCCTTAACCCGTTCCAGCACATCGCTCTCATAGACGGAAGCACATTCGAATCCAGTTTGCACGTTCAACTCAACCGATTCAGAGTTCAAATTATACCAGCGAGCAATCAAATCTCCGGTTTCCTCTGCGATCTTCAATGTGGAGAATGCCAGTGTCGAACCTTGCGAATTCCACGCTAACCATTGCTTCGTCAAAGGTAGTTCCACCTTGTACCCATCGGCACCGGCATGACTTTCTCGCTCAAATGTATACGCAAGTGCCCCTTGCTGTACAGTCGTCCACGGAATCGGATACACGTATGCGGATGCACATGCACCTGACTGTGCAGCATCGCCCGCAAATGGAATAATCGCATATTCCACACTCTGAGATCCCAGACATTGAGCTTCCGGTGTTTCAAACACACCCCAATCTCCCAGTTCCGAAGAGGCACGCAGCAGCGTAACTGCAATCGTACTGCCCTCTTCATGCTGTAAAATCTCGTATTCATTCAGCCCTTTGTTTGCAATCATCAAGCCATGATCACCATCGGTCACATGTACAAACGCTTGCTGATGCTGCGCATTACTTGGATTCACCCATTCTTTGGCCGGTGTATTGGAACGTTTGGCGATTTCAAAGATGGAATCTGCATAATGATTGTCTGTCACCAGTCCGGATGGAAAGAGTGCACGCAGTCGATGATCCTTGGCCTGATTGTTAAAGTCAGACTTTACCTTGACCATATTACTGCCTGCTTCCAACGTATACGTTGTCGTAATCACAAGCGGAACATTCTGCTCGACTCGCTGTGCCTTCCGTTCTGTAAAAGGAACCATTTGGCGCTTCTCCAGCTCGAACAGTTCATCTGCTCCAGCAGGAATATCCCAGCGTAATACACTTTGCATAACTGCCCGATACGGAGACTGCTCCACAATCCGCAGGTCCGCCTTCAGATGCTCCGTGGTCAGCGTTGTCTCTCCCTCGGGTTGACGGTAGACATATTCATTGCCGATATCACCGGTATTCTCATATGAATTCAATCCCTGGTATACAGCACCTGAGACCTTATCTTCAATTGTTGCCGTACCATTCTCTTCAACCGTCACCCGCAATTGACCGTTCTCCATCATCATTCCCTGAACCTGGATGAGTTCGCTCATATCGGGCACTTCAGCAATCTCTGCTTGTTTCTCCACTGGAATGAGAGCATACGTCTTATAGCCCAGAGAAGGTACATCCACCGCCTGAAAAGTCACTCTTACTTTACGAGCCATATAAGGCTGTCGGAAGCGATCCTTCGGAAGTTCATAGCCAAAATGCGCACCCAGATCCTTGATTTCTGCCGAGTACGTGCGTCCATCCGAATCGACCAGCTGATACACTGGCAGTGCATCTTTTTCCACCTTCTGCGCAAGTGCCTGAGGGTTAGGACCTTCCGGGAAAAATGCTTTGTCCACAATCAGGTCCATCTCGATGATTCCATTTCGATTCCACCCACTCGTGTTGAACACAGTGAACAGCACCGCTTCTTCTCCCCAAGCCTCAGCAGGTTGCACTAGTATAGACTCAGCAATCGCCTGCGCGCTCTGGGAAACCAATTTCTCTGCAAGCTGTCTGCTCTTGGCGAATCGGGTCACCATCTCACGGTGAACCTCATCGACACTGCACCCGCAGATGCTATCATGTGGGTGGTTCTGCATCAGCATCTTCCATGCATGTGTCAACAGATGATGCGGATAATCTTTTACCCCAGCTATATGGGCCATGGCAGCGAGTGGTTCGGCTACTTTTTCAAGCACCGTCTGCCCCTGCTGATTCAACTGTTTCAGATACACCCGTGCGGATGCCGTATTCACCAGTGTTCCCCAACCATCCGTGTGCTGACTGCGAAGCTCGCCCTCAATAGTCGCCAGATGCTCAGGGACATCCTTCGTAACCGCCTCAATGTAATCGTCAAAATTGGAGTGAATAAATTCCACATCAGGATATAAGGAAGCTGCCGTACGTAAAGCCTCGGGAAGATCCGTCTGGATCGGTTGGTGATCACAACCATTCATGAACAACAGATGTGGAGTCGAGGCAAACTTCTCGGCATCCTCCAGATTTTTATCCCAATATACTCGGGCTTTCTCCGAATCAACGGGAACCTCCATCCCATTGCAGTACCAATTCGCGAACAAAATGCCGAGCACTTCCGAACCATCCGGCGAACGCCAGATCATCTCGGAATAGGGAGATTCGTAACTGTCTGCATCAACCACCGCATTATTGAATCCCGTAGGCTTTACCCCACGCCCAAAGATCGCGTTATGAATATCCGCCTGTTGCAGAATCTGCGGTGCCTGTCCCATATTTCCGAACGAGTCCGGGAAGTATCCCGTCTTGGATATCACACCCAAAGGTCGAGCATCACGATGCCCGATGAGCAGATTACGCAAGTTGGCCTCACTGCTGGTCAGAAACTCATCCTGCAACACATACCATGGACCAAAATGGATGCGTCCTTCACGAATATAACGGTCGAGCCTCTCCTGTTGTTCGGGCCGAACTTGCAAATAATCTTCACGAATAATCGTCTGCCCATCCAGATGGAAATAACGATATTCCAGGTCCTGATCAAGCGTGTCCAGCAGTTTATCCATCAGCTCAATGAGCAGTACATGATGGTGTTCATAAGGCATATACCATTCGCGATCCCAATGGGTATGCGAGATAAGATGTGCCGTCTTTTTGGTTGTCATGTTGCGTACCTCCTGTCGTTAACCTTTGGTTGCCCCGCCCATGCTGAAGCCCTTTGACATGTACCGCTGGGAGAAGATATATAACACAACCGAAGGCATTGTATAAAGTAGTGAGAATGCAGCCAATCTGCCGTATTCAACCATACCGTGACTGCCAAAGAATTGATAAATCGTGACTGATGCCGGAAGTTTCTCCGGTGTCTGGAGCAGGATGTATGGCACGAAGAAGTTGCCCCAACTTCCCGAAAAGGTAAATATCGCTATCGTTGCAATACCAGGCAACATCAATGGTGCCACGATTCGTCTCAATCCGTTCCACACGGATGCACCGTCGATCCATGCCGATTCTTCCAGATCAATCGGCACCGAATCCATGAAGTTTTTCATCATCCAGATACCGTAAGGAAGTGAGGATGCGGTCAGGAACAGCATCGTGGCAATGATGCTATTTTGCATTTTGAAGAACAGAAACATTTGAAATACCGGAACCATCACGGCAGTAATCGGAAGAGCTGTCATGAACAGAATCGATAACAGAAAGCTTTTTTTGAATCTCATTTCATAACGGGATAAAGGATAAGCAGCTAGAACTGATACCAGAACAACCAATATCGCTTGCCCTCCCGACAGAATAAGGCCTACACCGAATGAACGAAGATTGCTCGAATCCCCGAGCACATCCTTGAAATTTTGAATGGTCCAGGTACTGGGCATTTTGATGCCCTGTTGCGCGTTCGGGTCGAATGAAGCCAGAATGATCCAGAGCAGCGGCAATAAAAAACAGAGCCCTAGAAAGACTAGAATCCCGTACTGGATTTTGCGTTGAAGCCCATGTTTGACCATAGGGATCGAACCTCCTTCATGGTTACACTTTCACTTTCATGGATCGCATGTAGAACAGGCTGGCGATAATACCGATGAACAACAGAACCAGAGATATGGCTGTGCCGTATCCAAATTGATAGTTCACAAAGGCCTGGTTGTACATGAAGATCGGCAAGGTTTGTGTCGAAGTACCCGGGCCACCACCGGTCATCGTATAGATCAGCGTGAACACACCCAGTGTCTGTAGGGTAACCAACATCATGTTGGTCACGATGGAGCCTTTTACCATTGGAATCGTAATGTGTCTGACAATCTGGAACCCGGTTGCACTGTCAATAATCGCAGCTTCTTCGACTTCCTTCGGGATATCATCCAGAGCCGACTGATAGACCATCATCGAAAAGGCTGTGCCGTGCCAGATATTCGCGATAATGACACTCACCATAGGGAAACTGAACAACCAGGAGACTGGATTCGCTCCAAACCAGCCGAGGATCTGATTCAATGAACCATTGTCACTGAAAAAGGCCACCATACAGAAGGCCACGACAATCTCGGGTGTCACCCAACCGGCAATGACGATGATCCCGATGACCCGGCGGAACGTCACATTTTTCTCTTTCATTAGAAGAGCCAGTATGAACCCAAGCAACACCTGACCAATCACTGCGGAGAAGATGAGAAAGACCAGCGTGCGCCAGACACTAATCCGGAAGTCCGGATCATGGAACATATTAATGAAATTCTGGAATCCAACAAACTCCAAACTCTTGGCTGCCGCCCCGGTAAGAGCCATATTCGTAAAGGCAAAACAGATCGTCAGAATGATGGGAACAATGAAAAACACAAGTAATAACAGTACGGAAGGCATGAGAAACAGAAATGAACCTGGTGCTTTCCTTTTCATAAGTCACTCTCCATTCGAACCGGAAAAAGGGGAGATTGTGCCTCCCCCTCCGAATATATCGATATCCTTATTTCTCTTCGATGCTGTCCGCGCCAAGGGAACGGGATACGTTGTCCTTCAATTGTGTAACTCCCTCTTCCGGCGTCAGCTTGCCAGAGGCAATACTCTCAACAATGCTTTGCAATTGTGCGGATACCGCTGCATATTGATCGTTCGCTGGACGGAAGTGGGCCACATTCAAGAGTTCCTGTGCTTCTTTGGTATATGGACGCTCCGTATAACCTTCAACTTCTGTGGAATCGTTACGTGGGCTGAGGCTGCCTTCCGCTACTACGCGAGCAGTCGCATTTTCCTTATTCATCAGGAACTCGATAAATTTCCAAGCTGCTTCCTTATTCTTCGCCTGTGCAGGAACAGACCAAGCCCATCCTCCAGACATTGTAGTTGCTCCAGGTTCTTGCCCATTTTGTGTCGGGAATGGTGCAAAACCTATTTTCTCTTCAACGTTGGCGATTGGAGCAGCACCGTTCTCGGCCCATGTCGAACCTGCCCAGCTACCATCTACAGCCATCGCCAGTTTGTCTTGCGGGAACTGTTGCTGGAATGCAATACTGCCAGCTTGTCCATTTAGGGCAACCTGCATGGTTGGACCTGTTTTATCCGTGTTAAACACTTGATCTATGAATTTGAAGGAATCCAGCAGCCCCGGGCTATTAACGACCCATTTCTTGCTGGTGTCGTTATACAGCGTATCCGCCGTACCATAGAGCAGCATTTCCAGTGTTTGCATGGTGACACCTTCCCCGTTTGCTTTGCCCACGATCATATTAAGTGGCGTCACACCCGGCAGCTTTTGCTTGATGGTACGTGCTGCTTCGAGTACTTCTGCCCAGCTTGCAGGTTTGAACGGAACTTCAAGTCCCGCCTGTTGAAACAGTTCCTTGTTGTACCAGATTCCGCGTGTATCCGAAGTAGCCGGAACGCCGTACACTTTGCCGTCTTCTCCGGTAACCCCTGCCTTCAGGTTGTCGATGATGTGATCTTCCCAATCAGACCATCCCTGAACCTGTGTATCCAGCGGCTCCAGATATCCCGCAGCAGCATCGGATTTGATGATGGATGTATCTTCGGCAATAACATCAGGTGCCGTATCCGGGGATTTCATCTGCAAAACCATTTTGGACGTATAATCACCCTCACTTGCCAAGACAGGCGCGATATTGATTTTGATATCCGGATTTTCTTTCTCAAATTGATCCACCAAGCCTGATTGGAAGAATTTCGTAAGTGTATCTTCAGATCCTGAAGAACGGAATGATACGGTTACTTCCTTCTTGCCATCACTGGTTGTGCCTGTACTTGAACTTCCACCTGAACAGGCTGTAGTAAGAATGAGCAAGGATGTCATAACTGCTGCTACCGGCATTTTCAATGATATTTTTCTCATGATTCGCTCTCCTCTTGTCGGAATTCAATGAACTCCGAACGTTATGATGTACTCGCAGGTTATCTCTTGCTTTCCTATCCTATTTCTGTACGCGGAATCCGCAATAATCCATCATCAGTTCACTAAAGAGCATGTTGGACCATGAAAACCATGGACGTGTATATTCATGTGGATTGTTGGCCGAAAAACCTTCATGGGTCAGTCCGGTATCCGCATCCGTCTTATGGATGAGCTGAAGCAATCGTAGCTTTTCATTGCGATCCTCCGTAGTCAGCCCCTGCATCGATAAAGCGATATGCCAGATGTACCCTTCCGGTGTATGCGGACTACCAATTCCCGCTGCTGCTGTTCCCTCATAAAAATACGGGTTGTGCGAGGATAGAATGAAACGGCGTGTATTCTGATACACCTCGTCGTTCTCCTCCACATATCCGAGATAAGGTAAAGACAGCAGGCTCGGCACATTGGCATCATCCATCAGATTGTAATTGCCTTTCCCATCCGTTTCGTATGCATATATGGTTCCATATTCCGGATGTTCAACGGTGCCATAATCCTGAATACCTTTGTTGATCTGTTCCTCCAACTGCTGAGCAGTCGCTGCCAGCGTTTCATCTTCGAACACCGCTTCAGCAATTTCCTTTAGATATCGAAGCGCCACCACGGCGAACATATTGGATGGAATCAGATATCCATATTCACAGCGATCGTCGCTGGGACGGAATCCCGACCAGGTCATGCCTGTGTATACCGTTTCAGTACCTCGTCCCTCTCGGGTGAGCGTATCGGTTTCAGGAGCATCCAGACGTTGGAACGTGTAGGGTGATTTCGTCTCATGATGCTGTTCCACTTGCCATAACTGCATGATGATCTGGGCTGCTTTGCGGAACGTATCATTGAATTGAGTTGTTCTTCCTGTGTTCTTCCACAAGAGATAACTGAGCTGAATTGGATAAGCCAATGAGTCGATCTCATACTTCCGTTCCCAGATCCAATCATTCATTTGCGTCAGGTCTTCCTGATGTCCTTTCCTACTCTCCGTCTCATTAAAAGCGTTTGCATAAGGGTCCAGGAGAATATAATTCAGTTGACGTTCAACCAGTCCAGCGATCATGTCGGCAATATCTTCATCCTCTGAAGCGAGAACCAAATATGGTCTGACCTGAGCAGCAGAATCACGTAACCACATGGCAGGAATATCTCCCGTAATCACAAAAGTTGTTCCATCTTCTTTGCGCTGAATCGTGGTTGCCATCGTATTGGTAAAACAATTTTTAAACATTTGGTTAAGTTCCGGATATTCCGGCATACGTTTGTTAACCCGATCAATCATGTCGTATATCGAGGGGGAAATTTCTTGATCATCTCTGGGTGTCAGCATGTTGTCCTCCTTATGTAATCCAGTTTGTTAACCGCTTTCATCATCCTAAAACGAATATAATGTTATGTCAATATATTTATTTGTATATTAGCATGTTATTTTAATTCAACGGCATCAAATAACATACCATTTAAAGCAATTCTCCCCATTTTATCCACACCAAAAAGAGGCCTCGTTTACACGAAGCCCCTGATTGAACACAATGAATATTAAGTTGCTATAATTAACCCTTTTGTTTCACCATACTCGTTGACTTCCCCTTCACCAAACGGGCAGGCAAAACAACTCTGTTCACTGTCATTTCGTTATTTTGCATACTTTGAAGCACCATCTCGAATGCCTGTTTTCCCATATCAAACTGGCTTTGTCTCATATGGGTTACTCGGCTTCCTTCGGCAGCGTTTGGACTGTCAAAGCAAATGATGGACATATCTTCCGGGATTCTCAGACCAAGCCGATCCGCTGCCTGTTCTGCAAGTAAAGCAATATGATACTCCGCAGCAAAGAGTGCAGTAATCTGAGGGTATTTCTGTAAATGTTCCACCAGTGTCTCCACATCACGGACCTCGACTTGAGGATCAAACACACTTGGCAGTGTCGAAAGAAAAGATTCTAACCACAGTTCCCTGTTCACCAGAACTCCTTGATCATTGTGAGCCTCAATAATGCCTTCAATTCGTTCTTCGATCGGTGTAGTGTTCGCCGGAGGCTGCGTCAGAAAAGCGATGTGTCGGTGACCGAGATCGAACAGATAATTCGTCCCTTCTCGCGCCGCGCCTACATTATCCGTACTGACAGATGAAGCCGGGATGCCTTTCAAGTACCGGTCAATCAGGACAAACGGGAATTTATTAACGACCAGTTTAAGAATCTCATCGCTGAAATATTCACCCTGTGCCGGGAAAATAATCAATCCATCCACACCCAGTTCCAGCAGTTCCTGAATGCTCTGTTCCTCCTGTTCGGGAATCCCGAAGGAACGTCTAAGTACGAGAAAACAATCATGCTCTCGGGAAGCTTCTTCCATCCCATATAACAGTTCTGTACCATACATATCACTGAAGTTAGTGATGACCAGACCAATGAGCAGCTTCTTCTCTGGATCTTTGATCGCAGCACGCGGAGCAGGTCTGTTAGATCTTTCTTGTAACATTTCTGCTGTGTCGGCTACAAAAGAACCCCGTCCCGGCTGACGAACAATTAATTGTTCACTCGCCAGCATCTCAAGCGCTTTTTTAGTTGTAATCCGGCTCACTCCGAATTCATCACATAATTCCTTCTCCGAAGGAACACGCTCACCCACTTGATATTGATGAAGCTGTATCCGTTCGCGCAAGGATTCAAAGATCTGTTCATACATCGGCTTGGATGCCGAATCTTTCCCCAATACAAGCACCTCCATAAATACCCATACTTCTCATGTTCTACATCCTAATATATCATGTTATATCATTAATGTGAAGAAAGGAGACAACTCACCTGCTTTCATGTGAGAACAAAAGAAAAAGCACCCCATGGATGCTTCATTTCCAAAAGTTTATTAATAAATTTATTTGGCGTAGATAAATTAGGCGTGAGATGTGAATCGAGATACAACAAAAAGCCGACAAGCCCTGATACCTCGGCTTATCGGCTTCTTGCTTACACGGTCAAAATGCAGTTATCATCCATGTCACACTTTGCATGTTTAAGGTTGCAGACTCTCAGCGGACGGTGGACCTACTTCTGTTTCAGTCTCTTCAGGGCTGGAATCTGGTTCTGGAACTGATTGTTCTTGTGCTGCGCTGACGAACAATCGTCCAGCTGCTTCCGCCTCTACTTTGTTGCCTGCTGCATCCTGAGCACGAATCACAATGACTCCACCATCCAGAACAAGGGATGAAGGTGTTGTGTACGTACCCGTGTAACGACCAGGTTCAGTCTCCAGCAATGGAATCTCTCCTGCGCCTTGGTCATTCAGATTCAAAGGTAACTGAATACGGAAAGATGCTTGCAGACCAGGTTTACTGTCAAATGAAACGGTAACACTCTCCCCTGATGTGATTCGAACATCCTCAGCCGGAGTAATATTCGTAAGTTCTGGCAACGCCGTTTCCACATAGACGGTGCGGGTTACGGTTGTTTTGTTACCAGCGATATCGGTTGCTGTCATGGTAATTGTGTTCTCGCCTTCATTGACCAATACACGGTGACTGAAACTTCTGTCTTTACCCACTTGTACGGTTTGTCCGTTAACGGTTACCTTATCGAGGAATTGTTCAACGACATTACCCGTTACGTAAACCACTTCTGCATTGATACGATCCCCTTGAGCTGGCGTAACAATTGTCAACTGTGGTTTGGTCTGATCCAGAATAATGACTACGGGGAGTGAACGGTCCGTTGTTTTACCGTCTACCACTGCCTCCGCAGTAATCGCATTAATGCCAGAACGGAGCTTCACACCGTATGAGAACTTCCCATTTGCCACCGTTGTGGTGCCAGCCAGATCCTTGCCGTTGTAGATCTTGATCTGAGCTCCAGATGCCGGAGACGTTCCCGACACAGTGAAGGTCGATTGATTCGTATACGTGTTTGCAGGTACTGTGAGCACAGGTGCATTTACCGGATATCTCACGACTGCACGAATCATGTAATTGCCTTCTTCTACCGGTGAAGTACTCCATGCTCCGCTTACACGCTGCCAGCTTCGACCAGCATTCGTACCATTCTCATCGGTAGCGAGTCCCGGAGCACTTGTTCCGGCTACGCTTTGTACATACACGATATAGAAGTCACCCGTTACAATCACTGGTTCCGGGAATTCAACGGTTGTCCATTGATCGTTACGAAGTGCAGTACCATCGAATGGTCCCGCCAGCTGTCGTCCCGGAGCTCCACCGGCACCCGATGCATCATAGACGGCATATTGGAACGTTGTACCTCCAGGCACAGGCCACTCTGTGTTCCAGAATCGGAACGATGCACCTGTCAGTTGAGCGGTCTCCAGCTCTGGTGTCATTCGAACTGCCCAAGCGTTATCCGCAGCGTTAAAAGCTCGTGCATTCTCTGCTGTTCCATCATCATAAGCAATTTCCCCTGGGAAACCGATGAATGGTTTCAAGGCAACATTTGCCTCAGCCGTACCATTGCCAGGGACAGTCACAGTGACGGTTTTACTGTAATAATCCGCAGCCCGGATGGACAGGGTATAACTTCCTTCCAATACCTGAATATCGAAGCTGCCATCTGAACCCGTGCGAACTTCACCTACATTGGCATCCTCCACCACGAGGACGGATGCATCAGCCAATGGTTGGCCTGTCCGCTCATCGGTTACTACACCTTCAATCTGCCCATGCGGGATTTCCTCCAGATTAAAGTTGGCTTTGGCTCCACCGCCATCGGTGATCGTTACCTGCTGAGTTCGAGGATAATATCCATATGCCTCAGCTTTTAACGTGTAATCACCTGCTACGTGTGTGAAGTTATACTTGCCTGTAGCTGAATCCGTCTTCACCGAACGTCCGGTTTCCAGTACGGTAACCGTTGCACTTGCAGGCAGGCTTTGTGGATTAACCGAACCTGATCCTGGTTTTTCAATTTCCGGTTGTTGCTGTTTCGTTTTGTTAAATTCCGCTTTGTCAGTCCGCGAAATTTTGTACCATGGATTATCATAGGACGGTTTTGGTTTGTCACTGTTAAGCACAACCGCATTGTCCTCCGTTACCGTCTCCGCAGCAACACCCAGTACACGGAAATCATCAATGAACCAGCCTGTCTTCACAACACTGTTGTCTGAGGTCAGACGGAACCGGAATTGTACTTCATTCCCGGTAAGTGCATCCAGATCATAAAACACAGGTGTCCATTGTTTACCGTTTGTAGTATGTGAGAATTTGCCCAGTTCTGACCATGTGGTCCCACCATCCTTGGTGACTTCCACATATCCGTAGTCGTATCCACTCTCAATCTCGTACCAATGATTAAACGTAAGTGTTCCTTCGGATACATCTGTCAAATCAATGACCGGAGATACGAGCGAATAGTTGGAGCCATTCTCGTACGTATTGTCCAGATCAGTCGCCCAGACATTCGGAGGAGAAACCGCGCTGGCAGGTCCCGTTACCGGAATGCCTCGTTCCCACTCATCTTTGGTTCCCGAATGAGTCCAACCATTATCATCACTGCCATCGAAATGATCGATGTAGATATCCTGTGGCACCTCTACTGTAATGGAGACCTCATTCGACTTATCACTTTCATTGCCACTATAATCAAGTGCGGCAACGGTATAATAATACGTCGAATCTGTCACCGTAGCCGTATCTGTAAACGTTGTTCCTGTTGCAGTTCCAATGGATTCATAACCTGTACCTGTGTTTGTGGAGCGATATACGATATAAGATTCGAGATCCTCATCGCTCGGACCAGTCCAGCTCAAGGCTACATTACCAAGAATATCGGCCGTCGCAGACAATCCGGCAGGTGCGCCCGGAGCAATCTCATCCAGCTCTTCTACAGCGAAATCATCAATGTACCAGCCAGCTTTTTGCAATGAATTATCGCTCGTCAGATTGAACTTGATGAACACCTGCTGTCCCGCGTATTCGCGAAGATCCACATATTGTGTCTTCCAATTGCCACCTGTACCCGTGAAGGTTAACAGCTCTTCGAACACATAATCGCTATCCTCGGAAGCAATGTATACCTTGCCGAAGTCGATGTTGTTCTCCAGATCATACCAGTGCTTGAAGGATAACAATGCCCCTTCCGGACTCTCGGTGAGATCAATTGGCGGCGCAAGCAGATATGCATTGCTATTCGCCACATAAGTTCCTTGCAGATTGGTTGCAATCACCTTGTCACCGGAGTATGCACTTCCAGGACCACTGGTTGGTGCTCCCCATACCCAAGTACTTCCGGTTCCGCCAGTCGTGAAGCCCAGCTGATCTTCTTCAAAATCCTGAAGGTACCCTGGCTGAACACCATTGGATACAGCCACTTTATATACCTGACTTTCGAATCCGTTGTTGCCGTAATCATTTACGCGGATATAATACTCCACACCTTGCGGTTCAATAAGAAAAGCAGGGATTGTCGCTGTATACGTCCCATCTTTGTTATCCCCAGCAATCCGGTTCATCGGCAGATAAACGTACTGGTTGGTGCCTGTCGTTTTGGCAAAAGCCTCGACAGAGACTACCGCGACGTTATCTGTCACATGAGCGGTTAATGGTATATCGATGCCTGTAAAGGCAGAATTAACAGGGGTATGTGCCAGTACCGGCTCTTCCAGATCATCTCCGGCGGTAACCACTCTGCCGGATACTGTGCCGATCCCTTCGAGTACAGAACCTACAGCATCGAGGGCATTAATAATGCCGTGACCGTAGCCGTTATTAGGAGAGGTCGGATACTGACTATCGGTTCTCGGCGTAGCTGTATCTGTAATGATCTGCTCCAGCTGATCCACCGTAAGGGAATGATTGGCCTGAAGCAGCAGCGCAGCAAGTGCAGTTGTATGCGGGCCTGCCATGGATGTTCCGTTCCAGCCTCCCTCATATACTCCGCCCGGAACTGCTGAACGGATATTCACACCAGGGGCAGATACTTCCGGTTTGATCTCATCATACGGGGATGGGCCCAGCAGGGAGAAGGAACCCAGATTACCATTGATATCTGTGGCTCCCGTTGCGAAGCTTTCGGGATAATTGGCCGGGTTCGCAACGGAGCCGGGACCACCCGGATTCGTCAGTGTTACATTTCCCGCAGAGAATTCGGGAAAAATCTGCGCATCACGCCAGGCTTGAACCATAGGTCGGAACCATTCATCAAGTCCCGGGCCGCCGCCCCATGAGTTGTTGACGACATCCGGTGCAAGTTCAGGATGCAGATTGCCTTCCGCATCGACCGGAGCGATCAACCACTGTCCGCCATCCAGAATAATGGCATCTGTTGTCTCCGGATTGAATATCCGCACACCAATCCATTTCGCACCGGGAGCAACCCCGATCTGGTTGGTGCCATCTGCTTCAGAGCCAACCATCGTACCCATCGTGTGCGTACCATGCCCGTCTCCGTCCGCAGGGAGGGAAGCATTACTGTGCGGATCATACCAGCTCAGTTCGGGATCAACGATATTGCCTGAAGCATCCAGTCCCCGCCATTTGCTGCGAAGCGCCGGATGGGTATAATCTACACCACTGTCCAGATTGGCAACAACAATCCCTGTTCCATCGATGCCCCGATCCCACACGGCTGGCGCATTGATGTAATCCAGGTTCCATTCCACGTTTTCTGTTGCAAGCTTGTCTTTTGCAGCAGGCTCTTTGTCTTTGACTCCGACTGAAGAGTCTTTAGCTGGCGTTTGGACAGCATCTTTGCCTGATACCGCATTCGCCGGTTCTTTACTCACTTCGGCTTTCTGTAAGTATCGTGTCTCATTCGGTAGAATCTTCTCCACCTCAGGCAGCAGCGCAATCTGTTCCATGACTTCTTTGGTACTCGTTACTGCCAGTGAATTGACAATAAAATAGCCTTTATATTCTTTGACCTTGCCCAGGTCAACTTCCTTTTCCAGATAAGTTTCCAATGGATATTGTGTACGTGAGGCCGTTTCTCGCAGAGAGCTGACGACCGAATTACGAACGGACAGCTTTGTTGCTGAGGCCGTTTGTTTGGCGATGGTCGCTTTTTCCAGGGCCTGTTTGGAGACTGCTGCTGTATCCACCTGTTCCTTCATTTTCACCAGATAGGTAACATATTCACTACCATCAAATTCTTTGGTCAACTTTGCGTTTACTTTGGACTCCGTAACTTTGGCAAGTCCAGATTTCATATCCAATTTGGATGATGTGGAGTTTTCAGCTGAAACCGGATGAATGATCGAAAATGCAAGGAGAAGCGAGAGCCCCATGGAGATGGGCTTGCGTAACCGATTAATCTTTATCAAACTTTTCCACTCCTTTTACCCGGTTTTTTAATTTAGTCTGGTACATATGCCCTTCTCTGCAGAATAAAACGGTAAAATACCTTTATTGCGGACGAAATAGATACCCTGGATTTCACATAAAGCCTCACCTCCTTTACAGGTCTGGTTAGGAATCAATATGAGTCAGAAGAGATAACAGATCAGTCTATGTTTTTTCACTTGGAAGTTTAGGAGATTGAATGAATCGGATTAAACCATGTGAGAGAATAGTTTGGGTATTTGAATAATGCAATGAGAGTGAATGTCTATAAGCATTCATGTGGAAGGGTAATCTGGAGCGTTAGCAGAACGCTTGCTAAGGAGTGGTGGATATGACTTTCGATCGTGATTCGAGTGAATAGTCAAATATTTTAATTACATATAATAGTTGATTAGGAATTTAATTGGATTTTATTGGTATAGTATAAAATCATTATTCGATATATACAAGCACTTTATTGAAAAATATAGAAAATAAGTCTATTTAATGCTTTTATGTGTCTCATGTCGCTTACGTATTTCATCTTATTTTTCGTATTTCTGCATGTTTTTGATGAATAATAGCTTTTCAAAGTTCTATATAACCAAGACTTTATGCTCAAAATTTCAAATCAAGAAAAAGAACGACATGAGAACTCCCATGTCGTTCATATCAAAATTTATACTCATCATGTAATGTTCACGCCGCCACTTGCATAACCAACAACGGTATTCACAAGACTAAGTCCAGTTGCCGTGGCGGAGAATACAAGCAGAAGACGTGTCTGTGCAGTCACCGGTATAGCCAATCCGGTTGTTATGCCATTGGAGATACTACCCAATGCAATAATACCGGTGAGTGGAGGTGCCAGTGTAACGACCGCCCCCGGAACCGCAGTAAATGCATTATCAGGAGTAGGTGAACTGAATAATTGCGCAGTAATGGTCACCGTGGAACCAACCAGGGCCAAGGCTGCTGTGGTACTAAAATAGGCAGCAATGGAAGTTATAACGCCATCCCGTGGAACAGAGAACGCAAAGTTAATGAGTGGTCCAACAATCGTTCCCGTTAAATCAATGGTGCCACCCAGAATGCTGACTCCGGTTGCCGAGCTGCCGAAACCGATAAGACTTGTCGTTCCGACCAGTCCACCAAGAACCGTTGTTAATATGGCAGGTCCGCCAGAAGCAAACGGTATGATGGCGCCCGAACCCGTAGCTCCTGTAACACCAGCGCTGCCAGTTACTCCCGCAATCCCAGTTGCGCCGGTAGCCCCGGTTACCCCTGCAATTCCGGCTGCACCCGTTGCCCCGGTGACTCCCGCAAGTCCAGCTGCACCCGTATTCCCTGTGACTCCGGTGGCTCCTGCTACGCCAGGATCACCTGTTGCTCCTGTAACGCCCGCTGCCCCAACAGCTCCTGTCCCCCCCGTTGCACCTGTGGCTCCCGTTGCGCCACCTGCTGGGCCTGCCGCACCCGTTGCGCCAGTAGCACCTGCTGGTCCCTGGGTACCAGCAGCTCCCGGTGTACCCGCTGGACCTACACCACCCTGAGAACCTGCTGGGCCAGCCGGGCCTTGTGGACCAGGTACGCCCTGAGGACCCGCTGGCCCTGCAGGTCCTGCCGGACCTTGACCCCCTATGTTTCTAAGCCCTGTTGTGATAGCCAATTCGGTCGCCCGGATCAAAATGACCAGTTTATCTTTCTCGCACGAATCGATATTCCCCTGTAAAATGACAGATAGGAGCACATCCAGCAATTGCTGCAAATTGGTTCCCACACTGATCGGAGAAAATGGAACGGCCTCTACAGATACAATGGTGAGCTCCAAGACCGCTTCGAGGTCTGCTTTGGTTCCCTTTTTCAAATCCGAATGATGAACCAGAGCCAGTAATTTACGCAGTACCTCAATCAGAAGTGAAACATTGTGCGGAGTGGGATTGGCAAAAACCTGTACAATTGCGCCCTTCAACTCACCAATCAATTTAAGAAGCAATTCGGCTTCTTTGTCAAAACACTTATGATGATGGTTATTGTGGTGGTTATGATGGTGCTCGTGATGGTGTTTTTGTTGCTGCTCTTGGGGATGGTCACAGTCCTCAGCCTTTTTTTTCTTAAATCCGCTCCAACCATATCTGATGCGTTTCTTTGGTTTCATCTTTTTTGCAGATCCTCCTTAGTGAGTCTCAATCATTCCATTACAGGCGAACATCACTGGTTTGATGATATCAGTATATTATCAAGTAAGAATTTCGTGATTATTATATGAGTAGTAGCCAAACCAAAAGAGCGCTATCCGATGAGTACAATACTCCTGGACGCGCCCTTTTTATATTTACAGCATTCAATTTATCTTTGTTGATTAGTCCAATTTAATTTTGAAAACAATAGGCGCCTTACTTTTCACAGTTGTCGTTGTGATCGTCAGTGCGTCCGCTGTTCTCTCCCATTGCGGCTGTTCTTCATAGCCAAGTACCTGAATATCTTGAATGACCCCTTGAAAATGGTGAGAATTTTCCTTCAGGGATTTAATGTGAATCACTCCGTTATCTGGATAGGCAAGAACCGTGGCATACAGACTGCTTTCTTTTAACGTAAACCGTATATCTTCACTCGTAAATATCTTCGTATCCCCATCCGTGAATTGCCCTTCCTTCACCTCTGTCGGACCCTCGCCAAACGTACGCCAGAATGACGTGTCATAGATCGCTTCCCCATTCACTTCCAGCCACTTGCCAATGCTCAGCAAAATGTCGCGATCTTCTTCCGGTATGCTGCCGTCTGCTTTTGGTCCAATGTTCAGCAGTAAATTCCCGTTTTTGCTTACAATATCGACGAGATCCCGAATGATCTCCTCAGCCGTTTTATAGTTATTATTTTCCGTATAACACCATGAGTTTTTAGCGACAGCTGTATCCGTTTGCCAAAAATAGGGCTTAAGCTCAGCGAACTGTCCCCGCTCCACATCCGGAACGGCACTTCCAAACATATAGGCCTCATGTTTATAATTGATAGCTACAGGCACACCCCATTCTTCGCCTTTGTTATAATAATAGGCAGCAAATTTTTTAAGATAGGGTTTGAACGCAACCGTTTGAATCCACCAATCGAAATAGAAAATCTTTGGCTGATATTGATCGACCAGCTCACAGCATCGAATCAACCAGTCCTCCAGATACTCCTCGGTTGGAGGCGAACCATACAGATCATGATGATTCGGCTCAGGCATGGCAGGCCAATAGAAATCCCCACGCTCCAGGGGTTCCTTAATATCTGAATCAAACTCCTTCCCGTGAGACATGAAGAACCAGTGCTCGGCGCGGTGAGACGACACACATAAGGTCAGCCCCTGCTTCTCGTATGCAACCTTCATCTCACCCAGAAGATCCCGTTTGGGACCCATTTCATATGTGTTATAGTGAGAGATAGAACTTTTGTACATCTGAAAACCATCATGGTGCTCAGCCACAGGCATAACATATCTGGCTCCAGCCTGTTTGAATAACGTTGCCCATTCGTCTGCATCAAACTTCTCTGCACGAAACATCGGAATGAAGTCTTTATATCCAAAGTCCTTATGAGGTCCATACACCTCAAGGTGATGTTCATAAGCTTTGGTGCCTTGTATATACATATTTCGCGAATACCATTCGCTATCATAGGCCGGTACAGAGTATAGCCCCCAGTGAATGAATATGCCGAATTTCGCTCTTGTGTACCATTCGGGAACTTGAAAGGCGCTAAGCGAACTCCAATTGTCTTTGAATTTACCGCGCTCAATCGTTGCTTCAATCTGTTGCAAATATTCGTTTTTGTCCATGAGATGTTCTCATCCCTTCTGTTATTGTCTGTAGCTGTATTGTAGTGCTGCAGCCGAAGGATAGACATGCAGAACACTAACTTTTAGATGGACAATAATAACCTTGTATGGAGATGAAAAGTATGAATCACCAAACTTTGCTTACGAACTACCTGTCCAATCTCCAAGTCGAATTGTTCATGGTCAACTACAATCGGTGCGATACGGATTGGCGGGACCTGGATTACACGCCCGATTACAGCAAGTTTTATTTCATATGCGAAGGTGAAGGTTGGCTCAAAATTGGGGATGAGGAGTATTATCCTGCGCCTAATCAGCTTATTTTAATGCCAGAGGGGATCAAACAGTCTTATTCTGCCATTAACGACCGTCCTTTTCTCAAATATTGGTGTCACTTTAGCGCGAAGGTTGGGGGAATCAATTTGTTCCAAATTCTGAAATTCCCACACATCTGCACGATAGATCAACCTGAGTTGATTCAAGCAATCTTCAGCAGTATCCTTACATATGCAAAATCCGATGAAGTCTATGCCCATATGATGGCCAAGAGCAAACTGACCGAGTTACTATCCCACTATCTAATGAATCTGGATCTGGATCAGATCTCTTTTATTAACGTTCCTGTCATGGAGAAACTGTCTACCATCCTGGCTTATATTGATTCCAACATCGAAGAGAATATTTCGGTTCAGGATCTGGCTCAGATCGCCTACATGCATCCAAATTATTTCATTCGATTCTTCAAGCAGCAGATCGGAGTTCCTCCGATCCTCTATATTACTGGCAAAAAAATCGACAAAGCCAAGGAACTGTTAACCTGCACCCCGAACACAATAACTGCCATCGCCGAGCATCTCGGTTTCAGTGATTTGTATTACTTCTCCAGGCAGTTCAAAAAACATACAGGGTTAACTCCAACGGAGTACCGCAAACAAAAAACGTTACTTACAACGAAACATGGTCTGTAAACAACCTCAAAACAGAGAGAGTTCCCTCATTCGGAACTCCCTCCTACAGACTTGTTTCTGTTCGATTCATGCTGAGTTGCTTTCTTGAGTTCTCTCAAATAAGCATAACCATAGTTTTGATCCGGCTCAAGATATGCCCCTTCCGCCCACTCATTCCAGGCGTTAACAAAAAGATATTCACTTTTGTACAGCGTCCTCGCTCGTTCCATCTGTCTGGATAGATACAGCCCAAACTTCTCTGGGGTGGACCCAAGCGTACTCTGTCCGTCAACGCCTCTCCGCGGTGTATTATCCCAATTGACAAAAGCTCCTGGAAAGACAATTTCTCCGTTACGGTGTGGTGTTCGTTCGAGAATGGAGGACCATACCTTGTCGTAATTCACAGCAATATGCTGCTGTCCCTTGATGTTCATTTCGATCCAGATTCCATTCATATGTCCATGTGCAAACGTATAATGTGGTTCAAATTCCATACTCGCATCAAAGATCTGACCATTAAATGTAGGGAATCCATCAATGGTCTGCACAAAATGAATCCCTTTCAGGCCATGTTTCAAAGCCAATTCACGCCAAACTGAATCATTTCCTCACATTGCGGAATACTGGCTGGTCGATAGATCAGAAATCAAGTTAATGGTAATCAAACCGTTGGTGTCGATCTAAACGTCAATGGCAGTCAGACCGTAACAGGCAGCCTTCAAATCAACGCCAGCTCCTCGATTGTCAACCATTTGGGTGTAGGCGGGGTGGTTGAAGCTGGAGATAGCGTTAAGGCCGCTACACAATTAATGGCTTCCAGTCTCCCTCCCCGTTTTGCAACAATTCAGATATTACAATCCTGGTGTTGCAGGTCAACCCGGTCTGGTCTTAACAGGGACAGCTGGCAACCAATATATACTGTTCGTTGATGAGAGTAGCGGGACACCCCATCTCGCTATTCAGCCCGTATAATATAACTCTGAATAGATGAATTTCACCAAAAAGAAGCGATATCCGTGTACACTCCGGATATCGCTTCTTTTGGTTTCTTTTCTGATGAAGCCTGGTTATAACTCATCCATTTATCAATCTGTGATTAATACGGACAAGACACTCTTGCTTTCCAGCTGGAACTTCATCAATACATCGTCGCGCAGCTTAACCTGTATGTTGCCCGTCTCCTCCCCATCATTGAAGAGGACTAAACCTACGGAACCATCGGCATTTTTAAAAGCCACAGAACAAATTCCATCATCACTGGATGTTGTTTCGATCCGAACAGCCTTCGGACGGATCACAGCACTGTAATGAGCCAGAGCATAATAATCAAGTGTATACGTAAGTTCCTTTGTTTGCTGATTCACTTGCACGATACCACGACACGTACTGCGACCAAAACCAGGAACCGTAGGCCCATTATTCTCATCTAGTGCCATATTCCAAAGTACAAAGGACTTGCTATAATTGCGAAGAATCTGAATTCCCGTCCGCATCACATTTGAGAAGGCCTGCTCAAATGGTGGAATCCACTCTCCACCTGAGCCTTCAGTGAAATGAACTTCTTTACCTGCAAAAGCTTCATAAACCTTCGTTTGAGTAGAAGAATCTCCCCCGTACCAATGCCAGGCTACGCCATCCACTTCTTCTCCCGCTTGTTCAAGTACGGTCAGGGGATAGTCCGGTTGATCCCAGTTGTGATCATAACAGAGAATCTTGGTTTGAATTTCATTTTGCACAAAGGCTGGTTTGAGATGGTTTTTGATAAAGTCTGCTTGGGCTTCGGCTGGCATCAACATACCAGGATAGTGCCCTGGTTCATACAGCGCCTCATTCTGTGGTGTGATGGCATGGATCGATAATCCATGTTTGGCATAGGCTTGAATGTATTTCACAAAATATTGCGCATAAACCGGATACCATTCCGCCTTCAACTGTCCGGTAATCATCGATCCGCTCGTTTTCATCCATCCCGGTGCACTCCATGGTGAAGCAAACAGTTTCATTTCAGGATTCAATGCCAACGCCTTTTGCGTCAAAGGAATAACATCCTCTTCATCATGTAAAATGCTGAATTGGGTTAATTCTGGGTCTGTCTGTTGTTCGGGCATATCGTTATAACTGTACACCGTTCTCGCATAGTCCGAAGCCCCCATTGGATTACGGATGACTGACAGCCCAATCCCTTTCTCTGGATGGAATAGACGGGTCATGACCTCATCCCGTTGCTCCTCATTCAAGATTTGGTTGATCAAATAGGCAGATGAATCGGTAAAAGAAGCACCAAATCCGTCCATCTCCTGATACGTTAGCTGATCATCCAGAAGGATGGTCGTTGTCTCCTTATGAGCATCCAGAGGCTTTAATTGCTCTTGGGATAGAGATACGAATAAATCTTCTTCACCCGTGGATTTGTACATTTTGAAAGTTGTCATGGGATTCTCCTTTGTATTTCTATTATTGAATGCCTAGTTTCTCTTTGTTCAATTTCATCTTTTCACTGCGTACCTTCACAATCTCTTCCCAACGGTTCTCACCTAAAAATGACTTGTAAGCAGCCAGTGCATTGTCATACGAGGCATCATCTTTGGAACGTACCATACTGACCAGTGTTGTATTCCACTTCGTATTGATTGCTGACAACGCACGAGCTTCAGGTGTACCTTGATCCGGGCTAATATTCTCCAGAATGAAGTGTGGTTTCAGCTTGCCTTTACCCCACTCCTGCATCTGTTTAATCGCTTCCGGAAAAGCATCTGCACTGAGTGCTTTGTGGCGGTCATGACCGAAGAACATAAATTCACCCATCCGATAATCCTTTTTGAATTGATCTGCGTTATTGAGTTGCATGTCTTTCACTGCTGGCAGCAGTTCTACACTACCGTCGGCTTTGGTTTGGTAGGTTTCCCCCTCGATCCCGTAATTCATAAGCGTCTGTCCCTCTTCACTCAGCAAGTATGTGAATATCTGAATGGCCTTGGCCGGATCTTTACAGTCCTTGGAAATGAAATTGATCATCCACCCGGTAATACCGGATTGATTCAATGTTGGTGCATTGCCTTTGGTGCTCTGCGGTCCATCGATAGCAACATATTCTTTGCCTGGATTGGCACTCATGTAGATTTGCAGGTTTCCTCCTTGTTGAGGTGTACCGTCAAGCAGCATGGTCGCATATTTACCGGACTTCACTTTT
The DNA here is from genome assembly GCF_037965655.1 of Paenibacillus sp. FSL L8-0435. Classification (NCBI taxonomy): domain Bacteria; kingdom Bacillati; phylum Bacillota; class Bacilli; order Caryophanales; family Paenibacillaceae; genus Paenibacillus; species Paenibacillus sp. FSL L8-0435. The sequence goes on along the minus strand of NZ_CP150185.1, from coordinate 3,103,339 downwards.
TCCTCAAAAGCGGTTCCATCATCGGCAAAACTGTCATCACTGATATTGCCGTCTCTGTACACGGTGTTCAGCGTTTTCAACCACGTGAGGTAATCTTCATCCAGATTACGATCGTAGAATTCTCCTGATTCAGTCTCCAGCGGAACACCGATGAAATCTTGCAACGTATCCCCGAGTGAACCTGTTCCTTCACCAATGGAGTTGAACCCAAACGGAATCAGCGCAGGGAACTCTTGTTTAATTCGTTTCATCACACTCTGGAATTCTTCTGGCGTTCCAATGACCGGACTACCCAAAGCTTCGTACACATCTTTACGAATGATAAATGCCGTCTTGGCTGGAATGTTACCGCTATCATAATCCTCTTGCGTATTGGAATAGTTCGGGTAACCATAGGTTTTACCATCAGCCAATTGGAACCAGTTCAATGTATCGGCAGCCGCAACTTTATTAAAGTAAGGATCATATTTTTCCGCCAGATCGTTCAGCGGCATAGCCCAGGTTGCTGCTTTTTGTACCACAGGAGAATTGGAGTCAAATACGGTCAGCAAGTCAGGCATATCTCCACCTGCGAAAAAGGTGTTTAACTTGGTATCATCACCGGTGATAAATTTGATATTGATGTTCAGATCCTCTTTGATTTTCTTGGTGACAATATCCTTGCCAAAATCAGTGTTCCACCAGTCTGCATTGACGTACCAGGTCAAGTCGGTAGCCTCTTCTTTTTTATCCAACTGCCAAGCCGGCTTTTCCGGGTCAACCGTATAACGATCTTCAATGGATACCCAATTCCCTTCACTGGAGCCCCCCGATCCACCGCTGCAACCTGTAATCATAAGTGCGGCTGTGAGCAGTGTTGCAAGCAATTTAATCCCTTTTTTGCCTGATACCTTGTTCAACTTCAACATATTTTTGTTCCTCCTCAAAATGGGGTATTTGTTGCTCCTATTCCTTGACCGCTCCGAGCATCATTCCCGAGATAAAATATCTCTGAACGATGGGATAGATCAGCACGATAGGGAGTGTTGTTATGACAATGGTGGCCAACTGCACGCCTTTGGTCGTTGTTTCAATGACAGCGGAACCCCCGACATTTTGCATGGATTGTGTCTGGGACTGAACGATAATCTCATACAGCATCATCTGGAGTGGATACAGTGACTGATCGGTAATATATAACTTGGTTGTCATGAAGTCGTTCCATTGCCCCACCCCATTAAATAGCGCAATTGTCGCCATGGCTGGCATGGAGAGCGGAATGAATATTTTCAGGAAAATATGCCAATCCCCTGCACCATCAATCTTGGCCGATTCTTCCAGCGAATCCGGGACATTCCGGAAGAAATTCATCAGAATCACGACATCATAGAAGCTGAATAACGCCGGGATAATGTACACCCAGAAGCTGTTAAGCAGGCCAAGTGATTTGATTAACAGATACGTCGGGATCATGCCGCCCGAGAAGAACATGGTAATAACACCCATGGCAACGTATAATTTACGGCCTCTTATGTACTTTTTGCTCAGACCGTAACCAACCATGGCACAGAAGAACACATGTGTAACAACGCCAATCGTTGTTTTGGACACTGATATGAAGAAAGCCTGCCAGATGCCCTGATCGTTGAATACAGCTCTGTAATTCTCCAGCGAGAATTCCGGTGACCAGAAGATGAATCCACCTTCCGCCAGCGCTTTGCCTGAACTAAAGGAAGAAATGATGACATTCCAGAGAGGAACGAGAATAACGACCGTACAGATGATTAGCAAAATCATATTTAAGGTATCAAAGATCCGACTATCGAGATCTTCTTTTGCCACCTTTCCATTCACGCGGGATGCCTCCTTCTACAACACAGATTGATTATCGTTTAATTTGCTTGTGATTTTGTTTGCCGTGACGAGTAAAATGACAGAGATGATGGAGACACCCAAGCCAACGGCCGTTGCATATGAAAAGTCACCCTGAGACATCCCCATACGATAGACGTACGAATTGATGACTTCCGCTTTGTCGCGGTTCTGAGAGTTCATGAGAACCAGGGTCTGATCCAGATTCGACCCCAATAAACCGCTTACAGTTAGAATCAGATTTAGGCTGATGATTGATCTCATATTAGGCAATGTGATATTCCAGATCTGTCTGAGACGGCTTGCACCATCAATTTTGGCAGCTTCATAGTATGTTGGGTCAATCTTTGCCATGATCGCCAGATACAGAATCGTTCCCCAACCTGCTTCTTTCCAAATATCCGATAACGTAGCAATCCACCAATACTTACCTGCATCCAGCAAGATGTTCTGCGGTTGCGAGATCACTCCCAGGCTAAGTAACAACTGATTAAATAAGCCCGTGGTTGAAAACCACGTGATCAGCATTCCCCCAAGTACGATCCAGGACAAAAAGTGAGGTAAATATGAAACCGTTTGCACAAACTTCTTGAAGCGTCCGCTGTTTAACTCGTAGATCATGATCGCGAGAATGATCGGAATGACAAACCCGATACCTAATTTCAAAAAACTGATCCCCAGCGTATTCACGACCGCATCCCAGAAGTATTTGTCTGACAAAATGATTCTGAAATTATCCAGCCCTACCCAAGGAGCGGTAGCCAGCGTATCAATGACCGTGTAATTTTTGAAGGCAATCGTCAAACCGTAAATCGGGATATAACAGAAAATAATCATAAAAATAATGCCCGGGATAATCATCGATTGAATCTCCCATTGTCTCCGATAATCGACTATGAATTCTTTGATCCGTTGTCCGATGGGTTTCTTCCCATTGGGACTGATCACATTTTTACCGGTTGATGTCTCTACGGCTAATTTATCCACGTTTTTTTACTCCCCTCCATCATGCATGCATGTTCATAAAAACGTTTTTATTTTTCGACATAAAAAACCCCTTTGTTTATAATTAAGTAAAAAAAGACCGGAGAAGAAGCTGAATCAACTTATGTACGGTAGTCTTTCCGGTCGATCTTCACATGGCTTGAACCTCTCACCACCAGCTCACCCGCCAATTTTTGTGCAGCACCTTGTTCTTTCTCCTTGATCATACCCACCAGTTGATTGATGGCCAGGATACCCTGTCTTGCAATTTGATTTCTTACCGTTGTAAGCGGTGGAGAAAAATACTGTGCGATATCAATATCATCAAAACCCACGACACTAACATCTTGAGGCACTTCAAAGCCCTCAGACTTCAACGCGTGCATACAGCCAATTGCACTCAAGTCATTCCCTGCAAGAAATGCATCAGGCCGCTTGCCCGGGTGTAAGTGAAGAAAAGATTTTATCGCACTATACGTGCTCTCCTCCTCAAAATACCCTTGTATAATGTAATCTTCATCGATTGGAAGCTGGTATTCATGCAAGGCAGCCAGATAGCCATCCCTACGCTGTACACTGTCAAACATCGTATCCACACCCGAAATATAAGCAATTTTCTTGTGCCCCAGCCCAATTAAATACTTGGTAGCTTCATAAGCCGCCACATACGAGTCAAAAATGACACTTCCCATCGTATCGCTCTGATAGACCCGATCCAGAAAAACAGCCTTGATCTTGTCTTTCTCCATGGCGATAATATCTTGCTCATCGATCCGAAGCTCTTCGTAGATAATGACACCATCCACCCGCCGACCCAGAATATTACTCATAATAACGTGTTTATCCTTGGTCACAAATACATTCAGCCCGTACCCCAGACGATCACATTCGCGAGACATTGACTCAACCAGCTTATAGAAATACGGACCCGATACACTTGTGGTGAAAAAACCGAGCATTTTGGTTTGACCGGACTTCAACAGCTTGCCATTCAGATTGGGCACATAATTTAAACGCTCTGCCACCTTAAGAACATGTGATTTGGTCTCCGGGTTCAAGACATCCACACCATTTAAGGCGTTGGAGACAGTAGATATGGATACGCCCGCTTCCCTTGCTACATCTTTAATCGTTATCTTTGCCATAAGTTTTGTTCCTTTACTATAAAAACGTTTTTATAATGTTTAAATTATCATAAAACCGTTTTCATGGCAACACTTTAATTTGCGAGTTCAGGCATCATGTAACTTTGTTCATAGCTATACGCCACTGCGGGCGCAAAAAAACGGCTCATGTATGAGCCGCCGTTCATGAAGCTTTAGCTTCTATTCCTCATCCTGGATATACATGGATTGAATCTGTTGCAGCTGCTCTTCCAGACGTTCCAAGCGAACAAAACGATCCGCTCGAATATATTCCTTCTGCTCCACAAGCATGATCATTGTTGGAACGGTGAAAATAAGAAACTTAGATGCAACCTCTTCCACTTCATTAGCATTAATGTGACCCAGATATACCGATGGATAAGGTTCAAGCAATGCCCTGATCTTGGGGAGTAAAGCGTGACATACACTGCACTCTGGACGAGATACATACAAAAAAACCAATTCATGTTGTTGAATAGCTTCTTCAACCATTTCTATGGATGTTAACTCATGAATATCTTTCATAGAAGCTCAATCCTTTCAGTCATCAATAGCTTGCTCATTTTAAACTTTTTCTTTTCAAGTATAACCTATGTGCGTTAGAATCAAATGGAATATATCCCCATATGAAAGAGGTTATGGTATGAAAAAATCATTCGTATTTCTGTTCACTGCCCTGGTAGTTGTTACTTCCTTCTCGGCGTATGCACCTGTGTCGAATGCCTCTGGCGATATTGGCGTAAGCCTGCTGTCCGATCGTCAGCAAGGTACAGTAAAGTAGTACTTGTACAAAAAGTAACAGGCGACAATTCGGATAACATTTGAATTAGTCGCCTGCTTTCATTTATTCTTATTGATCTTTATTTCCAATTTCTCTTCCGAAGATAAGATTCAAATACAAAAGTTCCAAACGGCAATAGACCGGCGAGTCCACCCATCAGCCAACGCGTTATCTTCCACTTTTTGACCAGAGCCAAGTGAACTAGCGCAATAAGGTACAAGGGAAATAAAATACCATGAATCATGCCCATTACGGCTACAGCGGAAGAGATATCTGCAAAATATTTCAGAGGCATAGCAATAAAAATCAATAGAAGTAAGGATACACCCTCCCATATGCCCGCAATTCTGAATCGGCCTGTCACTGTCTTCATAAAGTCCATTCTCACCTTTCCCGCTAATCGTTTGTGAAATATGTAACTTGTAACATGATACAAAAAACCTCAGCGACATCTCTGTACAGATATGTCGTTCTAAAGCACATCTTCAGTATAACGTATGAGTTTGACTCGAAGATGCTTCAAATTTGAATAATTATTGAATCCATAAAACCAGATTCCAGCATCAGGTCTTACGGATTCAAGTCGTCTCACGCTCAATCAGCTGGTATGTCAGCTGTTCGGTCTGCAACTCCACTTTACCCAATACGGCCCACAATAGATGGAAAGCCTGGGTAGCTTGCTCCGCAATCGGATTATGTATGGTCGTGATTCCAAGAACACGGGAAAGCTCGATATCATCAAACCCCACAATGGCAAGTTGTTCCGGTACCTGAATATTCCGTCTGCGTGCTTCACTCAGAATACCGATGGCTGCATAATCATTTGAACATAATACGGCCTGTGGAAGTTCTGACCCTTCAGCCATTCTTCGCATCGCTTCTTCGCCATCGGAGGAGCTAAATACGGAATATTGATATGCTTCAGTCCACACATGCAACCCTCTGCTCTTCATGAAAGATTCATAGGCTTCTCGGCGGCTCTGGGTATTCAAACTTTCAGCCCTGCCAAATGCATTCGCAATTCGGGTGTATCCTCTTGATACCAGATGCTCCAGAGCTAACTTATACCCTTCTGCCTGATCCATCGCAACAGACGGAATCTCGTCATTCCCCATTCGCTGCCAGGAGACAATCGGACCGTATTCCATATACGCCTTTAATTTCCGAGGATCATTGACACAAGCAATAATAACTAGCCCATCGACTCGTTTACTGCGCAGATCTTCGAATGCCTGCAATTCAATCTCCGGATCTCCACGGGATGTATAGATAATCGTCTGAAACCCAAAATCCATGGCTGTATCAATGAATTGATTCATGAATGTAAGAATGATCTCACCTGTGGTAGAAGTCACAATTCCAATCTGCTTCGTTTGCCCTGTAGATAGCGATATGGCATTTCGGTTGGGAATATAATTCAACTGTTTCATAATATCCGTGATGATCTGTCTTGCTTCATCACTAACATGCGGAGAATGATTAATCACGCGTGACACTGTCGCTTTTGAGTAACCGGACCGCTTCATAATTTCATCAAACTTGGACATCGGAGACTCCCTTCTTGCTAAAAAACTATAGAATAATAGTATGCCTCAGATCTGGGTCAAAAGTAAAACTTGACGTGTAACCCGTTACAACGTTTAAGCTTTTTTTATGTCATATATGAATCATCTTAATATCAATTTGATGAATGGAGCGATACACATGAGCAACTCTCAAAATCATACTTATCAATTCCCGGAAAATTTCCTGTGGGGTGGCGCAATTGCAGCCAATCAGGCTGAAGGTGCATACAATCAAGGCGGCAAAGGATTATCTACACAGGATGTAGCTCCCAAAGGTATCATGGGGCCAATCACGGAAGAACCAACCGAAGATAACATGAAACTGATCGGTATCGATCTATATCATCGCTACAAGGAAGATGTGAAACTGTTTGCCGAGATGGGCTTCAAGGTATTCCGTACTTCCATCGCCTGGTCCCGGATTTTCCCAAAAGGGGACGAGCTGGAACCAAATGAAGAAGGTCTGCAATTCTACGACGATCTGTTTGACGAATGCCACAAATACGGGATTGAACCACTGGTTACGCTATCCCACTATGAGACACCTCTTCACTTGTCCAAAGAATACGACGGCTGGGTTAACCGGAAAATGGTTGGATTTTATGAGCGTTATGTAACTGCCGTATTTAAACGTTATAAAAACAGAGTAAAATACTGGCTTACTTTCAACGAAATCAACTCCATTCTTGAAGCACCCTTCATGAGTGGAGGCATCTACACGCCTAAGGAGAAGCTTAGCAAGCAAGATCTCTATCAGGCGATCCATCATGAGTTTGTAGCCAGTGCTTCCGCTGTGAAACTCTGTCATGAGATCATTCCTACGGCACAGATTGGTTGTATGATGCTCAGTATGCCTACCTATCCGCTGACACCAAATCCAGACGATATGATTAAAGTCATGGAATTCGAACATAGCAACTATTTCTTCGGCGATGTACACGTAAGAGGTCGCTACCCTGGTTATATGAAACGTTACTTCCGTGAAAATGGAATCGAGATTCAGATGGAAGCTGGCGACGAGGAAATGTTACTGAATACAGTAGACTTTATCTCTTTCAGTTATTACATGAGTATCTGTCAGACAGCAGACCCGGAGAAACAAATCGCAGGTGAAGGTAACCTTCTTGGGGGTGTACCAAACCCTTATCTGCCAGCAAGTGAATGGGGATGGCAGATTGACCCGCAAGGATTGCGTTATGTGCTTAACATGTTCTATGACCGCTATCAAAAACCGCTGTTTATTGTAGAGAATGGCCTGGGAGCTGTGGACGAATTGATCACGGGTGCGGACGGTGAGAAAACAGTAGAAGATGACTACCGAATCCAGTATCTGAATGATCATCTGGTTCAGGTTGGCGAAGCCATTGAAGACGGAGTTGAAATTATGGGTTATACATCATGGGGTTGCATTGATGTGGTCAGTGCGTCTTCTGCCCAGTTGAAAAAACGTTATGGTTATATCTATGTGGATCGTCATGACGATGGATCAGGAACACTCGAACGTTATCGCAAGAAATCCTTCCATTGGTACAAAGAAGTGATCAGCAGTAACGGAAAAAGTTTGCAACGTTAAGGTTCTTTAAGCAAATGTAACAGATCCATTCTTCTATCCCCCAGACATTATCACATGAAAAAGTGTCGGTTATACGATACCTTGGCATGTTTTCTGTCTGGGGATTTTATTAAAAATACCCGATGATAAACATCGGGTATTCTCAATGGCTAATATAATATTCTTCACTATATGTTTTTTTTAAGTAAATGATTTTTTTGTTTTGACATTTATCTAATCGATAAAGAGAACAAGTTCTGTTCCCTCTTGACTTACATTTAGGTAAGCTAACCTGCTATTAGCTTAATGAAACAGATTAAATATCCCACTCTATTCAGAAGTGGAACGGAGATTTTGCCTTCAGAGAATGATTTGAGCCTTATCCCACCACATAATTTATCTCAAGATAATATTTAGATAACAATTTAATCCGCGATGACACAATGTTCTTGCCTTGGACAATTGAAATTGACTTTAAATATCCTTCGATTTCCAACTGTGTCGTGATGGGTACTTAACTATTCTGAACAAAAGCAGCTGATCACATTAATCAGCTGCTTTCTTTGTATTATAGAGCTATCGTTTCCCGTTAGCGTAATGATTTACTGTTGACACATTCATCGTGCTATCTTTAACGTCTAGTTTTTGGACTATGATTAATTCGAACGGTAGCTGCTGGACAATTTCACCTCCATCTCGTTTATTGCTTAAATCATTCTTCATTTTGATTCTTGACTTCCATTCCTCTTGTAAAAACACACGATACCAAACGCAGCAAAAGTTACATAATTACTTATTCTTGCTATGACCTCTTCAGCATCCTTAAAAAAACCTTTTTCTGTGCAAACTCTCTCCTCACATATCTGTGTTTACCATGATTATACAACAACAAGTTTTTGGTTACCTTTGTTTTATGAATATCTCTGACCATTGATCGCTTAGGCATCTTGCTTACGGTATAATACAACAGAAAATATAATAAAGATCAGTGTCCATAACATTGAAATGCCTGTCCCTTGCATTGGTGTAAGGACATTCATTTCATCAGAGGAAAGCGACCTATACATATAATATCCTGCCGTATCCGGAAAAACATGTTTAATACCAGGCAGATAATTTCTTGCCAATGGACTGACAACAAAATAATACCCAAGCAGAATGACTAGTACAGGAGTCGTTCGTCTAATTAAAGCACCTATAGCTGCACTGAGAAGACTAGTCATTGTTAAATAGCCTGTTGCACCTACTAATGTTTTAATTAATGTGTTCATCTCAATCACTTTTGTGTCTCTCATCATAACAAAAGCATATAGCACACCTGATGCAACCATAATAAACGCCGCGGGAATAGCTATAATAGCCAATGCCAGATGCTTCGCGGATAATTGAAACCCACGCCAAGGTGTCACAGTTAAAGTGGTTCGAATCCGTCCGCCGGTATACTCCGAACAAGTTGTTAAGATTCCAAGAATAATAAACCCTGCTTGAAGATATCCCATAGACGCAAGTCCTGTATCCACCATCCTTTGAGTTCCTGCAGCCCCTTGTTGGCCAATAGAAGTAAACGCTACAGCTAGAACTAAATTGACAATGAACGCTCCCGTAAGAGTGAACCATATCCATGGTAATGTAACGAGTTTGCCCAGTTCAGCACTGAGAATTGGTGTTATCTTTTTACTAGAAGAGACACTCATGCTGCAACGTCCCTCCTATAGAATACAATAGCTGCAATAATGAAGAGAACAAATACCCAAGCAAACATGACTAAACCGCCTATGAACGGAGTGTGGAATCTGTCACTCATAGACATAAACATATCAATGCCAGCCCGATCGGGTAAGTACATCGCCAACGTCGTAATCTTAGAAAGCAGAACACTAAATGATACGATGGATGAGTTGATCATGAGCACAGCAAGAGGTATAACGCCATTTTTAGTTAGAACAGTGAACCCAACTGCTAAAAGAGCGGTAAATATCCAGTAACAAAGGGCACCGAACAGTCTGGACCATTCAAATGCAGGAGCATATTCATCAAGAATAAGATGCGTTGTGGGCACCATTATTATAATAGCAACCATACAAAGCAATGCGCTAATTACTGTTACGGCGCCTCCTTTTGCCAACAAAACATAAAGTCGGGATGAAACAACAGATAAACTGGTTGTCATCTGTTGTCCTCCACCAGATTCACTGCTCTCTGTCAAATACTCACTGCTTACAGCAAGCACACCAAGGATGATGACGCCTTGTACCCCAAAACCTAATCCAATATAGCCGACTTCCGCTAGGCGTGTGCTGATTCCAGCTATAATGTCCGCTTTTTGTGTTAGACTATCCAATGCAGCAAAGACCGCTGGAGCAAATGCTCCAATAAAAAGAGCAAGCCAAATGCCCGGCAGGGAAAGTAATTTAGACAGTTCAGCGTTGATTGCTCTCATAGAGCATTCCCTGCACGTTCAGATGTCAGGGCAAAAAAGGATTCCTCTAGCGTGGAATGGGTACCTATGACTTCTTCCAATGTTCCATCTGCAACGATTTTCCCATGCTTAATAATCACCACATCATCAACCGTCTCTGCAAGCTCTCCCATTAGATGACTGGATAGTAACACGGTGTTTCCAGACGCGGCACGTTCACGTAAAAATGTCCGAATCCAGCGAATCCCTTCCGGGTCGAGCCCGTTTACGGGTTCGTCCAAAATCAATATTTTTGGATCGCCAAGTAGTGCAGCTGCCATCCCAAGTCTTTTCCCCATACCAAGTGAATAACTCCCGACTCTTTTGCCCGCCGCAGTAGTAAGACCTACTATTTCCAAAACTTCCTCGACACGTGAGCGAGGCAAGCCTGCGGCACGAGCAATCCAACGTAAGTGCGCCCGTCCTGTTCGCATGCGATGAGCTCCCGATCCATCCATTGCAGCGCCTACAGTTACTAAAGGATTGTGTAATTCTGCAAATGGCTTTTCATTAATTAGTGCACTCCCTGAGGAGGCACGATCTAATCCAAGCAGGATACGAAGTGTAGAACTTTTCCCTGCCCCATTTGGACCTAAAAAACCGGTGACTCTACCTGGTCTGGCTTTGAAACTGATACCTGATAAGATTTTTTGGGTTCCTCGGTGTTTGACTAAGTTATTAATGGTAATCAACCATAACACATCCCTTCTGTTATGGTTGTAATTATAAAGAAGCAAAGTTGCATCTCGGATATCATGTTGTTTACTTCTGGGTTAACTTTAGGTTAAGCCCTGCCAATAGCTATTCTTGTGCCATTTTTATTGGATGTAAAGACAGCTTTCAACTTCATTTTTTTCAACATATATTTTGAAGCCGATAAGCCAATCCCCACCCCGCGCTCATCGGATGAGTTATTCATACCCGGACCTCTGTCTTCAATAATAATCTGTTCATTTTCTATATCAACTACAATGTTTGCATATTCCCCCTTTGCTGCATGCCGAAGAACATTCTGAAATAAGTTATCCAGAACTCGTGTCATCCATTTAGGATCTACTTCCCAATAAAAAGTCTTCTCTGCCGGTGAATCAACATCGATCCGAATTGCTTGTTCTTCAAATGCAGGATACCACGCAGCAACTGATGCTCTTACTAAGCGTCCAATATCTGTTGAAGTCGGATGAAAAGGATGTTTCCCTGATGTAATCAAGGTATAAGAAAGTAAATCATCCATTAGCTCTCCGACTCTTGTAATTGTATGGTTCATTTCCGTTAATGAGTTTTGTCCTTCCAAACTAATTGATTCCTCATTTAACCTGGTGACATGTCCTCTCAAAATAGTAAGTGGCGTTCGTAAGTCGTGAGATAAATTCGCGATGAGCCGATGTCTTAATGATTCCTCTTCATTTTCCCGCTTGCGGCTGTCCTCAAGCTGCTGAATCATCCAATTAAAGGAACTCCCTAACTGGTCTATTTCATCCATGCGATCACTCTGAACCGATATTGGTTTAGGAAATGAGTGATTTGTAGCTGAAAACGACATGAATTCTTGTAAGTAGGTGAGACGTTTGCGAAGTTTCAAGAAGAACAACCAAGACAAAACAACAAATGCAACCATGATAAAACTAAATAATAGAACAGTGATATAAAATAAATTCAACGTATTCAGATCTTCTTCATGGATACTACCCGCAAACCCAACAAACGCACTGAAGAAAATAAGCACTATGGGAGGAAAAAAGATAAATAGAAAATGTACTTTTAGAAAACGGCGAAATAATGACCTATTCTGTCTCATAATTTCACCCGATATCCTATTCCCTTCAACGTTTCTATAATCTCCGGGGAATTTGGATTACGTTCCAACTTCTGACGCAGCCGACGGATATGTACCATTAATGTTTTATCACCAGTAATATAAGCTTCTTCCCAAATAGCCTCATAGATTTGTTCTTTTGGCAGAACTTGATTAGGGTGGCGTAAGAAGTACATTAATATTCGATGTTGTTTCCCTGTCAATATAATTTCTTCACCTGTGCGTTTATCAAATATCATTTTGACTCCTAGATCTACTTCAATATGATTTCCTAATGAAATGCGTTCGGAATGTATTCCGCCACTTCGCCGGATTAGTACTTCTAATCTTGCAACTAATTCATCTGTATGGAATGGTTTCGTTACATAGTCATCGGCAAATTGTAAACCATCTACCTTATCATCGATCGATGTTCGAGCAGATAACAGCAATATCGGAACATCAGGAGCTACCTTTTTTAATCGTTTTCCCACAGTAAATCCGTCTAAGCCAGGTAACATGATATCCAAAATAACGACTTCATACTGATGTACATCTTTTTCAGCTCCCTCACCACTAAGTAGCCATTGAACCGAAAAGCCTCGCTGTTCTAATTCCTCCTTTACCAATTTACCTATCTTCTCATTATCTTCGATGTATAATAAGTTTCTTCTCAAGTAACATCCCTCTCTCTGAATGGTGTCCACTATTAGACAGATTAACATAACGCATACCATCGTTTCCATTTAAGAAAATAAGTGCTCCTTCTATGTACCCGATCTTTTCACGAGAAATGGCCGTTAGTTGAAAAAAGCAACCGATCTCGTAAATCGACTGCTTTTTTTGTTTCATAACGCTATCGATTCCGTTAGTTGAATGAATTAAGGGGAAAATAAAGATTAGTTATATGTCTAATCGGAAATAGGAACATGTTCTTGTACCGATAACATAAAAAAAGCCGCTAAAATAGCGACTTCAATGGGAATATGTTCTTGTCCCTCGACACTTCACTACATCCCTGCTGTACTTTGTTTTGTCTTCTTCCGTTATCTTGCGAATGACCCTGCAAGGATTACCCGCAGCAATCACGCCAGACGGTATACTCTTGGTCACTACGCTCCCTGCGCCGATGATCGTATTATCTCCAATCGTCACTCCGGCAAGAACCGTCACACCGCCACCGATCCACACATTATTGCCCACCGTGATGGATCCAACGATCTCCAGACCTTCATTGCGCTGCTCAACATCATAAGGGTGGCCTGCCGTATAAAATCCGCAATTGGGAGCAACAAAAACGTTATCTCCAAAACTGATTTTTCCTCCATCCAGCATGACAATATTATGATTGCTATAGAAGTTCTCACCAATTTCAATATTATAGCCGTAATCACATAAAAATGGCTGTTCAATCAGGAAACGATCCGTCGTTTTCCCCAGCAGTTTCTTGATTAACGCTTCTCTTTCATTGATCTTGGCTGGATGAAGCTGGTTATAATCGTAACAAAGTCCCTTGGCATGTAAACGCTCTTCAATTAACTCTTGATCATAATTGGCGTTATATAAGAGCCCTAATTGGGATTTCTCTTTTTCAGTCATCATTTCGTAAGCACTTCCCATCTTCTATCTAAAAATAAATTAAAGCTCAATCTCTCTTATGATTCTAGCAGGATTGCCGCCAACAATCATATTATCGGGAACATCCTTTGTAACCACAGACCCGGAAGCAATGACCACGTTGTCTCCAATGGTAACCCCCGGATTAATAACGGCTCTACCACCAATCCATACATTATTGCCAATCGTGACTGGCTTGCCGTATTCTGCACCCGTATTGCGTTCATGCGGATGCAGTGGATGAGTAGCCGTATAGATATGTACATCTGGCCCCATTAAGCAATGGTCTCCAATACGAACTTCACACACATCTAATATCGTACAATTAAAATTGGTATAAAAATGATTGCCTACATGAATGTTATATCCATAATCCACATGAATATTAGGTTCCATACCCAGGTGTTCACCTGTAGATCCCAACAGTTCCTTCAATAACTTGGTGCGAAGCTCACCGTCCGTTTCCGTCGTTTGATTGAACGTCCGCGTCATTTTTCTTGCATACTCTCTGTCCTCAGACAATTGAAGATCCGAAGCCATGTACAGCTCGCCATCCAGCATTTTCTGTTTTTCCGTCTTCGTAGTCATGATCACCGCTCCCTCTTTACACATCATGTAATTCAACATTAAATAACACTTTTTAAAACTCTTTTAATTATATAGATTACCATGAATAAAGCAAGTTTTTCTCGATATGAAAATGGTTTAATCTACTGACGCGTACTCTAGTGTATCAACAATAAAAAAACCTCTACACCCATTAAACTATGGGAATGCAGAGGTTCAAGCCTTTTGTCCAATCTCCAATTTCTTTATTCTAAGCAACCGCCTGAACGGTTTTTTCCTTAACGCTAATGGCATAGATGGCAGACACCAAACCAAGCAAAATCAGAACAGAACCAACCCATCCAGTGTTCAGAATCGATGAATGATCAATCACCATGCCACCGATATAGGTACCCAGTGCAATACCTGCATGTGCAATTCCTGAATTGGTACTGATTAGCGTTTCGGCTGTTTCCGGCGAAGTTTTGATAATGAGACTATTCTGAACGGGCGTAACCGTCCAACTCAATGCACTCCAGATGCTTAACAATAGCAAGAATGCGATCAAAGGCAATCCTACACTGAACGGAATGACAGCCATAGTCACAATAAAGGGAATCAGCACAATGACAATGGCTTTGGCAGGATGCAGACGATCGGATAACATGCCACCTATGCCTCCACCTGCAACAGCGGCGATCCCAAACATCATATAGATAAAGGTAACCATCGTGGCGCTGGCACCCAGCGTTTCTTGCAAAAATGGCGTGAAATACGCATATAAAGTCAAATGGCCCGCAAGCACAAGCAAAGTTGTAGCATGGATTGCCAACATTTTTGGATTCCACAGAGCCGTAAGCTGTTTCTTCAGAGATACGGCAGGAATAGGCTGAACACGGTCCATCGCAATCCAGATGGCCATCATAACCACTGCGGTTAGAACAGCGATCAACATAAACACCTCACGCCAGCCTGCCAAGTTACCTACAAAGATACCAAGTGGTACACCCAGGATAAGCGATGCGCTGCCTCCCATGGTAATGATCCCCACGGCACGTCCTTTGTATTGTGGTTCCACAATACGTGCTGCAAGGGTCAGGGAGAGCACAAAAATAAGTGAACCCGTTGCGGCTCCGAGTGCTCTGCCCGCCATCAGCATGTAAAAGCTGGTACTGAATGCAGAGATCAGGTTACTGATCAGAAAAACAAATAGCGTACACATATATACTTTTTTACGCTCGAATCTGGCCGTCATATTTAACAAAATCGGCGCAGACAACGCATAGACAAGTGAGAAAATAGAGATTAAATACCCGGCTTTCGCCAAGGAAAGATGAAGATCCGTAGCAATCAGGTCCAGAATTCCGCCCAAGATCAGTTCAACGGTTCCAACCACAAATGCTGCGATAGCGAGCACATATACTTTCTTATTCATGTTGAATCCTCCTCAAAAAGTTACAACTACGATAGTAACCCATAAAAATGAAAGTTTCAATAGTTATTTTCATGTTTTTTTCAAACAAAGATATAACAAAAAAAACTATCCTGCGAGAGAATAGTTTTAATAGATCAACCTGGTGAGCAGTTTCTCGATTTCAGCATCCTGTAATAGTTGGTCACCGTATTTTTTGGTAATCTGAGTAAGTGCAACATCATGGTAGAAATAATCCGTCATCGCTTTAACAATCGGTTTGGACATCGTCTTGATCGCTCGCCATGAATCATGCTCCACACCGGCAAACAGCAGATATGCATGATCCACAATAAGCAGCTGTGAAGGTTCCGGTGCATCTAGCAATGGGATTAACGAGTATATCCGGTTTAAGGATGTCTCCATGCCCCCAACGGCAAGTACTTCAACGTATACGCCCTGCTTTTCCTTCTGCTCCAGCAGTTCACGATATTTCTCCATTCGCTCATTCCAGGCCAGAAAAAGAATTGATGAATCTGCTTCCTCGATAAGCTGTTCGATATTCGATGCGATGGACGACTCATCTTTTAACGTCCAGATATGTTCATCGGTGAATGTACGTTTGATTTTGTAACTTTTCAATTCCTCAATATCTTTCTCAAAATCAGCCTTGATCTTATGGATAATGGACTGAAGATCCACCGCCATATATAGTTTCTTCTTCCCATCCATCGTTGTCAGCACCGTTCCCTTGTCGATCAGGCGATTAAGCACTTCATAGATCTTGGCTTTGGGAACGTTGGAGTAATTTACAATCGATGTGGCATCAAGTGGTTCATCCTGCGCGAATATAGCCTCGTATACCTGACTTTCATATTGTGTAAACCCGAATTTCTGCAACATGGTATGGATCTGCGCATCCCTTCTTAGTGTGTCTGGTCTATCTAGTTTAGATGCATGAACCTCCCATGTCCAGTATGTCCCAACTGACCTAGGAATGTGGAATCAGAATTAAATTTAGCGATGTCACCAAAATAATATCACTTGCCAGTGGTTATATTAACAATCGGAATACACATTTTGCTTATGGAAGGAGCTGTAATTTACAATGGAAAGTACTCAAGATTTTGTGAAGAAAGTTAACGAAAATGCCGAAAAAGCGCGTCACAATAAAAACAACAGCAAGGGAACGCCAGGGGACAAGTTGCCATCCAAACAGCACTCAACGAATAAGTAGAGTCTATTTATTAAACATCATGTCTTCCGTCTAACACCCTTTCCTCTACTTTTCATCTACTATTAAGAACCTTTAATAGAAAAGAGATGATTAGTATGGCTCGTGTCAATGCTGTTCCACAACCGGATCTGGTATTAATCTACTGGTCTAGAAATCCGCTCATTCCCGGTTCTGCGCGCAGAATCCAAAGTGTGCGTGTAATTGGTAATACATCTCCATGTACATTCACACTGGTTCCTGGTGCACGGCTGATCAATGCACTGAACTGCTTGCTGGACAATGATATTGGATTCAAAGTGGTATACCGCTACAAAACGTCTGAAATCAGTGGGGTTCTGTTATTGAAACGCAGATAATCCCAATTAAAAAAACGGTGCCTCTCCTTAGGGGAGCGCACCATTTCTATTTTTTCTTTGATCTTATGAAGTTCAACCCTTTTATTGGTTAGCTGCGATGGTGTCGTTCACTTCTTGTGTGATCTGATCCCCGCCAAGTTTCTTCCAATTGGCTACAAAGTTATCGAACTCGTCAATCGACAAATTACCATAGATGATTTTCAGAAACGTCTCGGCTCTCAGTTTATCAAGTGTTGCCTGTTTGGTATTCATCGTTCTCGTTGGTGCATAGATGAATTCATTCATAACAATCAGGTCATTATCCCGATAGTATTTAATCACACCTTGTGAACTCTCTGGGCCAAAGATACGCTCCATATGCCACTTATCGAGATTCCCATTCCGATAATCCATAATATCGTCATAGAACAGCTTCGCTTCGAGTTCCAATCCAGAGGTATCTCCTGTTTTGAGCGCCTGCTCTACTTCATCCTGTGCTTTCACATTTTTGTTGGCTGGCAGGTTGGAGACTGTCGCATTATGAAAACCAAGACCTGTCAGTCCATTCAAATAAGCAGCCCGTTCTTCCTTGGCAGACTCACCGAACATTTTTTCAGCCTGAAAATTAAGAAGTTTAATCAACGCTTCTGGATGCTCGTAGCCTTTGCGAACGGCAAATATACCGCCCAGACTAAGATGATTCTGTGTTTTGGCTGGCTGATCATCAATCGATTGAACCGGGTAAGCCATCCAGTCGATGTTTTTGTCTTTCTTAATCATGCTGCTAACCTGAAATGGTGCCCATTGTGGCAGGAAGAACATGCCTGACTTACCTGCATTCACATCCTCCATCATTTTAGCAAAATCCTTCACGCCAAATTCGGGATCAAGCACACCCTTCTGATACAGAGTCTGAAGTTCACGCAATCCTTCTTTCACTTCCGGTTGGATCGTTCCATTCACGACTTGACCTGAAGCATCCTTAATCCAGGTTTCGAGGTAACCATGATAACCGAGCAAGAACGCATTTATAGGTAAATCTTTGTTCAAGGCAATACCGTACGTATCATCTTTGCCATTTCCGTCTGGATCTTCGAAGGTAAAGGCTTCTGCAATCTGGATGACATCCTGCATGGATTTGGGTGCCTCAAGACCGACCTTTTTTAGCCAATCCTGGCGTATCCAGATCATATCAGAAGAATCCAGCGAGCCCGGGAAGCTTACCATGGCATATATTTTCCCATCCTTCGTTACCGGCTTCAGACCTGCTCCATCCTCAGCAGCCATGAACTCCTTCACCAGTTCGGATGCATACTTGTCATATACTTCGGTCAGATCCTCCAGCATTCCCGCTTCATGAAGTTGTTCGAATTGAACAGCACTTACTTTCAGTACATCCGGCAGATCACCACTCGCCAGCGTGACATTCATCTTATCGTTATAATTGGCATCCGGAACGATCCATTCGTACGTTACATCAATACCGAGTTCATCCTTGTACCCTCTGGTCCAGATGTTGTTGGCGTGTGTATCTCCTTGGGCGAGCGATTCTTTCCCTGTTTCATTCATGGTGGAAGTCAATTTAATGGGTGGGTCATATTTCGTAAGTGGTCCTCCCGCATCCTGCTGTGTATTCGGCGCTGCTTCATTCTCGGCGCTTCCCGCACCAGACGAACAGGCAGCAAGCGTGGTGGCCAGCACCATGGTTAATGTTAATAATGAGAACTTCTTGAATGATATATTCATGCGAATCCCCCTTTTTTCTCCTCCCGTGAGGTATATAAGATGAACTATAAATATTAAACATCCACTCCGATAGCAGAATAACCTTCCGATCACTGTTATCCCCAGATTTCCTTTATCCCTTTTTCTATGGGTGAAATCTGTTGATAAAGGTGAACGCTTCGCTTCTTCAGTTTTTTTCTGCTCTCTCCGTTCAAGGTTTAATTTGACTCATCTTATATATAATTTTATTTTATAAAGAAAGCGCTATCACTTCGAGTGTACCCCGTTGACATCTGGTATCTTTGATTTACCATTTGAAATATCATTTAACTTTTCTGATCCCGATACTCTTGAGGGGTGCAGCCTGTTGCTTTTTTGAAGAAACGATAAAAATAATGCTGATCGCTAAATCCAACCTTCGCAGATATTTCATGCATCTTGCAAGAAGAACCCAGAAGCAACTCTTTGCTTCGCTCCACTCTACGGTCATGGATGTAGTCGGATATGCCTTTACCTGTAATTCGTTTATACCAACGCGACAGATAAGAAGGGTTAAGAGAGACTTCCTGTGCGATCCGTGTGAGTGAGAGGTCATCCTCCAGATGGTGCTTGATGTATTGATGGATCGTAATCAGAATCTGTGATTGGTCGTTCACGCGGGCATCGCTTCGTTTGGAGATCATCCATTCGTATGCCGATTGATAAAAGATGACCAGATCGGACCATGCCGTATGGATGTCAAAATGCAGCATTTGGGACAGCGATATTTCGTCCATTGCCGACTCGTACAACCCTAGTTCATGCAGGACTTCAATGAGTATACTAGCTGCACCCGTATACGTTTTCATGCGAAAGAACGGATCTTGAAGTCCCTCCTTCGCCGCCTCGGTCCATTTATGGAATGACTCTATCCATTCCCGATCC
This sequence comes from Paenibacillus sp. FSL L8-0435, assembly GCF_037965655.1. NCBI lineage: Bacteria > Bacillati > Bacillota > Bacilli > Caryophanales > Paenibacillaceae > Paenibacillus > Paenibacillus sp. FSL L8-0435. Next base: position 3,083,413 of record NZ_CP150185.1, on the reverse strand, counting down.
CCGGCGGTTATTCGCTGTTTGATCTGATCCAGATGCAGCGCTACAACACCCTGTTGATTCATAATGCTAGGGGTGTATGGCAATTCATCCTGGATATTTACACGCAAGAGCTTCTCCATCCCAAACCCGGGGCTCTCATGAATCGACAGGCGTAACTGCGCGATCGCCTGATTAACCCTGCTCCACTCTACCGCTTGCTCGCTGACCATAATGGATACAGACAGGTTCAGGCAGTCCGCACAGGATTGCTGCACAGACTCCAGTGTGCCATAGACAAAACGAAGGGTCTGGTTCCAGCTGTCCAGCTGACTCCCTCGTTCCCCTTGCGTATTAGATACGTGTGACGAATGCGCCTCTTGCGATTGAATAAAACAAGCGATGATCTGAGTGTCCAGATCAATCGCCTTCACCCTGGCCTTGTCTTGCAGCAACTCCTCCGCAACATTGGCAACGGCATAGCGGATTAGACTGCGATCCGCCTGGGATTGATAGTTGTTCCATTCTTCTACCCGGATGATCACTGGAATAACGAGTTGATCGGATTCGAAAGGTAGCTGCACAGCATCCAGTTCTTCTTGAAGTGAAACGGTATCATGTCTATCCGTTCGCTTAAGTACATCCAGCAGCAATTGACGCTGTAACTGGGGCAGCGCTCGCGGTAATTTACTGCGAAACCAGGCAGCTTGGTAGCGAAAATCATTCTCTTCCGAGATCTGTGCTAATGCCCGTTCTACTGCAGCCCGAATGTGGTTCATGCCCTCTGTCTTTAACAGGTAATCAACAACGCAAGGATTTCGAATGGCTTGGTGTGCATAATCGAATTCGTTATGTCCCGTCAGTAATAGAACTTTGCATCGTGGCCACCGGTCCATAATCTGCTCAATCAACTGCATGCCATCCATGCCAGGCATACAGATATCGCTGAGTACAATATCAATCTTTACCGAGTTCAACCAATCAATAGCTTCATAGGCAGAGTATGCCTTGATTATCTCCATGTCCTGTAGATTTGCTTTTTGAAAGAACGCATACAGTCCGTCCAGAATAACAGGTTCATCATCGACAATAAGCATCCGCTGCATAATCCTACTCCCCTTTCCATGGAATCTTCACTATAATGCACAATCCACCGAGCTCACTTCGCTGTGCTGTAAGACCATAGACAGCCCCGAATTTGATTCTTAATCGCTGATTCACATTCATTAGCCCGGTTATCTCTTCGTTTCCATGTTTCCGATCTGTCTCTTCGAAGGAGGATTGCAAGTAATTCAATGTTGCGTCGGTTAACTGATCCCCGTCATCCTCGATGCGAATAGACAGGTTATCCTGATCCTTTTGGTACGAAACCTGTAGAATACCTCCCTGGCTACGTTTGGCTAGTGCATGCTCAAACACATTCTCTACGATCGGCTGAATCATGACTCTGGGAACAGAAATAACTCTGTACCTTGCATCCAGATCCTCCAATTCCAATTGAATCCTCGAACCAAACCGGATTTTTTGAATGGACGCATAGACCAGCGCATGGTCAATCTCAGCCCCCAACGATACTTCCGTATGAGAATCACGGGACATATACCTGAAATATTGACCCAGGTAGTCGGTGAATTCCTGAATGAGCTCCACATTCTCCACTTCAGCCATTTGCTTGATGCTGAATAGACTGTTGTATAGAAAGTGAGGTTGAATCTGGGATTGCAGGTGCTTGAGTTCCGCTTCACTTGTTCGAATCCGTGCAACATAATTCTCATCGATCAAAATATGTAAGCGCTCTATCATATGGTTGAATCGAGAGTACAAATAGCCGAATTCATCCCGTCTGGATGAAGGAATATGTACGCTTGTCTGGCCCTGCTCTGCCATCCTGAATCCTCGAATGAGCACCGCTAAGGGTTGGTGAATCGATCTGTAGATCGAAAACGAGAAGACAACAATGATCACAACCGACATGAAGGTCACCATCCATAACCATACGTTGTATTGTTCCAGCGGTGCGCTCAGCACATCTTGCGGAATAGTGGCTGTCAGCGTGAACGAGTGATCCTTATCATGTAACGAATAATATAGATATGGATCAGATTGGAACTTCGTAACTTGCATGGACTCGGATGGTTCAGGTGAAACTGTTCGAATCGGGTTTACAGGTGCTGGCTGCTCTGAAGAAGAGATCACTACATGTTGCTGTTCACCAAAACTCAGTGTAATCTCACTTTCACCCGTTTCCGACAGCTGCTGCAAACGGTGTTTCAGTTCTTCAGCAGACAAGCGTATCCCTAATATGAAATTAGGTGGCTCCTCATGGTTCATGTTATACGGATTACTTTTCAGGAAATAGAGATCGTTATTGGAATGCGATAATTCGCCATTCAGATTCCCCATCGTCGCGAGCAGATTCTTCCACTCGGTATCCTCTACGTCCCGAATCCCGTCCACCGCACTGACTCGTTTATGCAGAGCGGGAACATAATACACCACATCACTAATGTAGGGACTCGTCACCATGATCTGACCCAGCTTATTGTGAATGTTGTTCAGACTGGACGTGACTTCATATCTGCTCATAATCGCGGCTCGTGTACTTAGCGTGGACATGGGTTCATCAAATGAAAATTCGGTAACCAGCGCACTCATTCGCTCCAATTCGAATTGCAGATGATTATGGTAGAAGTACAATTTGGACTCATGTGCTTTCTCCACCTCCGTCTGCATTTGTTTGGAGCTGAGTTGCGTAATCATAATGCTTATCCCGTACAAGGGCAGAATGACCAGTACAAAAGCAATCATCAGTTTGACGACAATGGATGACTCTCTCCATCTCCCCTGGATGACTCTCAATATTCCATCTCCCCTCTCCTCAATAGCAAAAAAGGAGCCAGTAATCGGCTCCTTCCATCGATCGGTTTTCCTCCTATCGATCTTATCCCTTTACACTTCCGACGACAAGCCCATGAACGAAATACCGCTGCAGGAACGGATACACGAGCAGAATCGGAATAACGGACAAAAAGATCTGGGAAGCTTGGGTTGTTCTATCCGATACCTGACTTAAGAGCGTTGCATCCTCTAGCGTCATCATCTCGCTCTGAATCATCGTCACCTGCTGTAACATGGACTGAAGATATGTAGCCAGCGGATAGCCTTCCGGGCTCTTCATGTAGATCATGCCATCGAACCAGGCATTCCAGTGTCCCACCATGGCAAACAGCGTAATGGTCGCGATACTGGGAAGAGAAATAGGAAGATAGATGCTGCATAGGGTGCGGAAATGTCCTGCCCCATCCATCCAGGAAGCTTCTTCAAGCTCCTTCGGCAATCCCCGGAAAAAATTAAGCATTAGAAGTACATTGAAGATCGGAACGGCGCCCGGTAGAATCAAAGCCCAGATGGAATCCAACAGCCCCGCTTCCTTAACCACCAGGTAACCCGGGATCAATCCTCCACTGAATAACATGGTGAATACGAAGATCCAGGCATAGAACGTTCTTGAACGGAATTTGGCAGCCTCTTTGGAGAGCGGATAAGCTACGAGAATCGTGAAGATCAGATTGGTCGTAACCCCCAGAACGACACGAAGAAGGCTTGTGCCGAATGAGTTCAGGAATTGCTGATTTTCCAGAATGTATTGATAGGAGGACAACGTGAAATCGACAGGCCAGAATGTGACGCTACCCGCTTTTACCGCATCACTTGAACTAAATGAAATCGCTAATATATTCACAATCGGGAACAGGCATAACAAGGCAAGAATCGTCAGGATGACGTAGTTAAACCCTAGAAACCACCGATAGGCTCTTGAAGCATGGTGCATGATTCTGCCTCCTTTCTAGAATATCCGATAATTCGCGAACCGATAGGCCAAGAAATAACCAAGTCCGATAAAAATGAAAGACACGACAGATTTGATCAGACCCAACGCTGTCGATACAGAATACTGAGCATCCTGCAATCCGATCCGGTAGATCATCGTATCCAGAATATCTCCTGATTCATATACCAATGGATTATAGAGGTTGAACACTTGGTCAAAGCCACCGTTAAGTACGTTACCCAGACTAAGCGTTACCATCAAAATGACGATCGGGCGAATGCCTGGCAGCGTGATATGCCATGTCTGCTTCCATCTTCCCGCACCATCCATAACAGAGGCCTCATACAGAGATTTATCAATATTAGTGAGGGCGGCCAGATAGATAATGGTCCCAAATCCGAATTCTTTCCATTGGTCTGTGATGACAAGTATGTAAGGGAACCACTCGTTACTGGCCAGGAATTGAATTGGGTCAATGCCCACGGCTTTCAGCAACATATTAACGATCCCGGTGCTTGGAGATAACACATCCACGATGATTCCCGCCAGAATAACCCATGAGAAAAAGTGAGGCATATAGATCACCGTCTGAATCGTTCGTTTAAATCCTGTCTTGCGAACCTCGTTGAGCAATAAGGCTACAAGTACCGGAATTACCAAGCCGGACACAATTTTCATCGTTGATATAAATACCGTATTCCATACAACCTGCGAGAACCCCGGCAGATCGAACAGATACCTGAAATTGTCCAAACCCACCCAATTTAGATTTTTGAATCCGGCAATGGGAGAGAAATTCTGAAAGGCAATAGAGAGACCTGCCATCGGAATGTAACCGAATACAATAATAATGAGCAGTCCAGGCAGAATCATAAGATGAAGCGGAACGTTTCGGATAAATTGTTTGTAGTTGGAACGCATAGCTGACTCCTCCTTCAACGTTTATTATAGGAGCAGCCAGATCACCGCAATAGTGTGGGCTATTTACTTTGGGTATCTTTTGTTGACTGCTTTCCACAGTTCAACAGCATATCCCATAAAAGAAACGAATCAGTTGCAATTCTATTCTTGAGGCATTAGAATGTACTCTTTTGAGATATCCTTAGACATAGACATGTTGGACAGGGTTTGGTAACTACAATATGAAACCTTACAATCCTGTGTACGTAATGTAATATTTACCTATTAGGATATAGAGGAAACCGTTATTTATTTTGATTACAATGAGGGATATTATGAAAAAACAGTTTATGGTACTTGGTCTTGGACGATTCGGTTCAAGCTTGACACACACACTCATTAAAAATGGGCATGAAGTGCTCGCAGTAGACAAAAGCGAAACTCTTGTTCAGGAGATTTCAACGGTGGCAACCCATGCCGTACAAGCAGATTGTACTGACAAATCAGTCCTTATGGAGCTTGGGGCAAGCAACTTTTCACACGCCATTGTTGCGATCGGCGAAGATCTGCAAGCAAGTATACTGACCACTCTGTTATTGAAAGAACTTAATGTGCCCAAAGTAACAGCCAAGGCCAAAAATGATAACCACGGTAGTGTGCTTAGCAAGATCGGTGCGGATCAGATTGTTTACCCTGAACGTGACATGGCCACGAGACTCGGTAATCAGCTTAGTTCAGACAACATCATAGATTCCATTGAATTGTCTTCAGATTATAATCTGGTCGAGATCAAAGCTCCCTTAAGTATGAATCAAAAAACATTGCTGGAACTCAATATTCGAGCTGAATATGGATGTACCGTTATCGCCATCAAAACGGGGAATAACCTGAATATCTCACCCATGGCGGAAGACATAGTCCGTGCGGGAGATATGCTCTTGTTAATAGGTAGTAACGATGACATTCGAAATCTGGAGAGTGATTATGAACCAAAGAGATAAACGTGTGACGGGAACTTCGGCTTTGACGAATATTGAATCGATTGTGAACAAGTTGAAAAATAATATGAGTCCTCCCCAACTCATCATGATGATCTTCTTCACTCTCATCTGGATCGGAGCCATATTACTTGCATTGCCCATATCTTCAAGTACCAGGACTTCCATCGGTTTACTTGATGCCTTGTTCACAGCAACCTCTGCTATATGTGTAAATGGGCTGATTGTCTTGGATACAGGGAGTGTCTTTTCAACATTCGGACAGGTCGTTATCATGATTTTGATTCAGGTTGGTGGACTAGGGTTCATGACACTCGGTGTAATGGTTGCCATTATTCTGGGGAAACGGATTGGCTTGAAACAGAGGCTTCTTATTCAACAAGCCACCAATACCTCCTCAGCTCAAGGTCTGGTTAAGCTATCCATGTATATTGTACTTATAGCCTTTGCTTTTGAAGCGCTGGCTACAGTGGTTCTTACATTGCGCTGGCAGAGCGATTTGGGATGGGGACAAGCTTTCTATTACGCCATATTCCATTCCATCTCTGCCTTCAATAATGCGGGTTTCTCTCTTTGGAGTGATAGCCTCACCCCCTTTGTTGGTGACCCGATTGTTAATCTTACGGTCATTACGCTCTTTATCATTGGCGGCTTGGGTTATATTGTGGTTGTGGATGTATTCCGCAAACGTTCATGGAGAAAGCTCTCTCTTCATTCAAAAATTGTGTTAATCGGTAGTTTTTCTCTCTACTTGATTGGATTCCTCACCATTTTTTTACTCGAGAGTTGGAATCCTTCAACGTTCGCTGATTTATCTTACAGTGAACGTATATGGGCTTCTCTATTTCAGGGCACCGCTCCTCGAAGCTCCGGATTCAATACCATTGACATTGGAAGTATGTTGGCCACATCCCAATTTTTCATTATTATTCTAATGTTCATTGGGGCTTCTTCCGGCGGAACAGGTGGAGGAATTAAAATCAATACTTTTGTGGTCCTTGTTCTTGCGACCATACAAACATTTCGGGGCGGCGGACAGATTCATGCTTTTGAGCGTAAAATTGCAGAAGAAACAGTAATGCGTGCACTTGCTGTTGTCTTAAGTTCTCTCGCCTTTGTGCTTGGGATCTCCATTCTTCTCTCCATATCCGAAGGCATTCTTGAAAATCATTTTCTGGATGTTCTGTTTGAAGCCACTTCAGCATTTAGCACCACAGGACTCTCGATGGGTCTGACAAGTGAGTTAAGTGTTGCCGGTAAAATTATAGTCTCTATTACGATGTTTGCAGGACGATTGGGACCATTAACTCTGGCTTTTGCACTGGCTCAGAAGAAACGTACATCCAAAATCGGTTATGCAGAGGACCATGTCCTTATTGGTTAACATACCGTACTAAGGACATGTTAACCCTTTTGTGGAAAAGTAATTGCTTTCTAGTTCAAAAGAAGTTCAATAGCAAAACGCCCCCTTATCGCAAACGACAGATGTCTGCTTAAGGGGGCCTTTATTTATATATTTTGCTTACAGAAGATCCATAATAAGAACATTTACCGAATGAGCTGACAAACCAACGATCACTGATTCACCATTCAACTTGATCTCCTGTTCTTGGGGAACCACTTTCTCATCATTCTTCTGATTCACATTCGGCACATGCACCAAATGATCTTCTCCAGTAAGTGTGATCAATCTGGCTGAAGCATCAACCTTCAGATCCTGAAGGCAAATCCGGGTTGATTTATCCACGCCATCTGCATTCACCAGTTTCACATACACATGCCGTGCGTCCTTTGTAACAGAGTGGAATACTTCCCTGTTGTAAGCTTCCAGCTTGTAATCCAGAACCTTGCTGATATTGCGACCGTCTGTATAGGAGCAGATCAGATTCTTTCCTGTATCTCCACCATAGTTAACCGTGATTGTGTAATCGGTCCCATTCTCGAGTGGTTCATAGTTGGCCGCTCTCAGGTTACCCGCTGCCGAACTGGATGAATAGTCTCCTAAGGTATAACCCTCAATCCCTTGTTTGTACACCTTCACCGCTGTGGCACTTCCCCCGTAACAGATTGCGTACTCAATGACATCCTTGTTCTCGGACGAGATATCTGTCAGTCCCACGCCGATGTAAAAACCATCCTCACCTGAAATTCTTTCAGCCTCAACCTGCACCTTGTAGTTAGTCCATTCGTCATTCAACAGGTACAATCCATTCAATCCACTTGATTGTGCCTTCAAAATGAGTCCTTTTCCTGCGGTTAACGTATATCCTTCCGATCCGGGAATCTGGTTCCATGCCTCACTAAGCTCTGTACGTTCCCTGAAATCTTCCTCTAGCAATATGGTGCCATCCACATTGGACGTGACCGTGACTCGTTTCACCACGATGTCTGCATGACCTGTTGCAATCTCGATGCCGCCACGCGGAATGAGATTCAGCGGTTTGCCTTTGCTATAGGTGGAGAATGAAGTCTCGAGCACCTGATCTCCTACATATTTTGCAAAAAGCTGCTGTACATAATAATTCGGTGTATACCATACCGTTTCATCATCAAACCAGATGCAGTCCGGCGTCCAGCGGTAGGTACCGTCCGTTAGTACTTTGTTGAACAATGGCGCATAGGCAGCCAAACGAACAACGTCTGCATTATTTTCAAATCCGGTCATGATCGCAGCTTCTGCGACCGCTCCTGCCAGCGTGTTTTTGTCCGTGGAAGCATATTCTCCCACAAATACTTTGGATGTTTCTTTCCAATCGATACTTCCGTCTTCAAGATAGGCCCGGTCATAGTAGTTGTAACGATCTACGTTATTCAGCAAATATTCATTAGATCGGTAGTAGTGCTCATCTGCGATGGTGTCCATGTAATTGTCCTGGTTCTCATACCAGGTTACGGTCTCCTCAATCACCTCAGTACCATCGGCAAAAGCCACTTGAGCTGATCCGGTCAGATTTCCGCTGAGGAACTTCCATCCTTCCTGATACGCATCATCATCTGCCTGAGCACCAACCGTCGAGATAATGTGCAGCTCATGATCAGGATAGTTCTGTTTCATGTACTCATCTATCGAACGTTTGAATACTTCGAAGTTGGCAAAAAATTCAGTGCCCCAGTTCTCATTGCCTACGCCCAGATAACGAAGATCAAACGGTTCAGGATGGCCCATCCGGCTTCGTACCGTCGCCCATTCGTTGTGTTCAAAGTCTGTACTGAGCGCAAAGTCAATCAGATCTGTAAAGTTGCGGATATAATAATCCCTTAAAGCGCCACCCGCAGGGTGAGCATAATCCGAGCGTGCCTGACACAACACACCGCAAGCCATGACTGGAACCGGAGCGGCATTCAGATCTTCCGCCAGTTGGAAGTACTCCATATAACCGAGGCCCATCGTCATCATGTAACCCCAAACATTATAATTTTCTTTGCGGAGCTCAACCGGACCCACAGAATCCTTCCAGTCATATACGTTATCCCAGATAAAAGATCCCTCCGAGATACATCCTCCCGGAAAACGCAAGAACTTCGGATGCAGATCTGCGAGTGCCTGGATTAGATCTTTTCTCAATCGATAGTTCGGGTTACCTGTGTAATTGGCATGTGCCGTAGCCGATATTCCCTCTTCTGTCGGATCAGCTCCCCATACATTCTGAGGGACTAAGGACACCATATCGATCGAGATGTCACCTGCAAACGTAAGTGCCAGTTGACCAAGTACAGTCTCCGTTCCAATCAGAGACAAACCGTATTTCTTCCATGTGTTCCCGCCTTCAACATGCAGTGTTACCGAATCACTGATGGATATGTCCCTTCCATCCTGCAATTGAACGGTGATTGTTCCTGCCGATTCTGCTTTTGCCCATACGGTAAAGTCATAGGATTCACCCTGCTTGATGGACATGGCACAATGCTGGTTGGAGTCTGAGAATCCACGATTTCGAATCGTTGCCCCATCCTGAACCGTTACATAATAAGCATTTACTTCAGGGTCTTCCACGTTAAAATGAACGTTTAGTCCATCCGTATGTTGTACGAGCATTTTCTCCGTATCGCCTGACCAGGCAAACAAAGGTTCACGATTTCGACCTGTCGAACAACCACATTCTCCAGAGTCATGCGAGTACGTATCAAATGCAAAAGATTCAAATGATCGATTCTGAACAAGCTCTGCATAGATTCCGCCATCTGCCGCGTTGTTAATATCCTCGTAGAACAGGCCATACATGACTTCACTGATATCAGCTACCTTCTGATCTCCATGGATGGTGACCGTATAAGGCGGGAGATGCGCGGGCACAACAGACACGTCAAAGCGTTGACTCTGCTCACTATCACCTCTGTTCAGAAGCGCACGGAGCGTAACCTCTTGTGCCGATGTGATTGCCTGGACCTCTCCGTTCTCGGTCAGGACTTCCGGCTTACTGGAACTCCATTCAACAGACACTTTACCACCCAACAAGTGTGCCGGCAGTGACACATCCTTGGTGATGATTCGGTTGGGGAAGGACAAGTACTTGTCCGCCGCAAGCTTCACAATCGCTTCATCTGTCAGTGATTCACACATGACTTCAATGACTTCATCCATGGTAAGCGCTGCTTGGTAGATCCGAAAGTCGGATAACGAACCTGCAAAGTCCACATCCGCTTCATACTGGGAACGTGCAATATAATTCTGGCTATAATTCTCAGAATCGATGAAAGAGTCAAACCATTCGCGTAATTTGGCATAATTGCCACTGGACGTCTGACTGATCGATCCATCTGCCGCCTTCTCCCCGTTTACATATACAATTGGCCCTGCACTGCTCAACGTCCCCCCTTGGCTGCCTGCCACCGAGAGTGCAATATGTATCCATTCTCCACTTGCAACTCCCCGGCTTGGGTGGACAACCAGATTATCACCAGCGTATAACGTACCCAGAAGCTGACGTGTCAGAAATAAATACGGTCCCTTCTCCCCTTTACCAAAGTCAAAAATGCGTTCCCACACATTGGACCCCTTACCCAGAAACACCCAAGTGGCAATCGTAATTCCTGTGTTATCGCTTACATCCCGAAGCAGATCTGAAGGTAATTGCAGATAAGAAGTTCCATTCGCTCCCCCGTTGAAAGTTACCGCTGATCTACCTCTCACCTCGGATACCACAGGTAGGATTTCACCTTTGGCTATAGCATCATGTCCCTTACCGGAACTGTCCCTTCCGATCTGAACGGTATCCTCGAACGTGTATTGTGCGATTAATTGATTTTGATATGTGCTCATGTTCTTACCTCCTATGTAGTTGGGGATTGTCGGTTTACCCTTTTGATTCGCATTAATATAAAATGATTGATATATAGTTAAACACATTACTTAAACGTAATAATATCGCATCATCGATCCCAATTTCAATCCTAATTTGAGAAAGACAACTGATTTATTTGAGTGTAATGAGCCGTATCGGCTCTTCCCGTCTCTCTTTAATTATTCATTTTAGTCTTATAAACATTATATTTATGGTTTACAAACATATAAACCAATTGATAATATAACAAATGAAAGCGCTTGATTTAGGAATCGCTCCAAAGGAGGGCTGCCAAACCTTATATCGTGTGTTGCCAAGTATCGGTTAATTTTTCATTCCGGAAATAGGAAAGGGGAAACGTATGAAACGTTATTGGGTACGCGTACTTAACATTTCTGTACTAAGCACCGCATTAATTACTGCAACAACTTTGGCGCCGGTCTCGGTGTTTGCAAATGCTTCAGGGACAACTGTGGGTGACTCGCAGACCTCCACCACCTCTATCGCAACTCCTGCTCCATCATTCAAAAATGTTTCCGTTCATGACCCTTCTGTCATTAAAGTGGATGATACGTTTTATATTTTTGGATCTCATCTGCAAGTAGCCAAGTCCAAAGACTTTTTGAACTGGGATTTGGTCGCATCCGGCGTTACAGATAACAATCCTGTTGTCCCCAATGTAACCAAGGAATTCGCTGAAGCGCTGGAATGGGCGCAGACGGATACGTTATGGGCGGCAGATGTCATTCAGCTCGCGGACGGCAAATTTTATATGTACTACAATGCTTGTAAAGGGGACTCCCCGCGATCAGCGCTCGGCATTGCTGTCGCAGACAACATCGAAGGGCCTTATAAGGATCAAGGCATTCTGTTGAAATCCGGCATGTGGGATCAGATCAGTGAGGATGGTACCATTTACGATGCAACGATTCATCCCAATGTGGTTGATCCGGATGTCTTTTATGATAAAAACGGCAAGTTATGGATGGTGTATGGCTCATACTCCGGGGGGATTTTCATTCTGGAGATGGATGCAACGACAGGCAAACCACTGCCGAATCAAGGTTATGGCAAAAAGCTGACCGGAGGCAATCATAGTCGTATTGAAGCACCTTACATGCTCTACAGTCCCGAAACCGATTATTATTATCTGTACCTGTCTTACGGTGGACTAGGTGCTGATGGAGGATACAACATTCGTGTTGCTCGCTCCCAAACACCAGATGGGCCTTTCCTTGATGCGGAAGGAAACGATATGATCAACGTTAAAGCTGACAAGGATAAACCATTGTTTGATGATCGTTCTATTGAGCCTTTTGGAGTCAAATTAATGGGGAACTTCCTGTTCGAGAGACAGATCGGTGATCCGGGCACAGGCCTAGGTAGCGGCTATGTATCGCCAGGACATAACTCTGCTTATGTTGATCCGGAGACTGGCAAACAGTTTCTTATCTTCCATACCCGCTTTCCAGGGCGTGGCGAAGAGCATGAAGTTCGCGTACATGAGATGCATATGAATGCAGATGGTTGGCCCGTTGTTTCTCCATATCGCTATGCGGCTTTGGGAGAGGATACAACGCAACTGACAACTCAGGATATCGCTGGTCAGTACCAATGGGTGAATCATGGTAAGGACATCACGGCGGACATTAAGTCATCCCAGACCGCGCAGTTCACGGCAGATGGGCAGATTCATGGTGCCGTGACAGGAACTTGGAGTCTTGACGCAGACAACAAGGTTCAGATCACTTCGAATAACGTTGTGTACAAAGGCGTTTTCACACATGAATGGAACTCGGAATCTCAAAGTACGGTTCTGACCTTTAGTGCCCTCTCCTCCTCCGGAATTGCCATCTGGGGAAGTCAAGGTGTTGAACGGAGTGATCAGGACATTGTAGATGCGGTGAAAAAGGACCTGAGCATTAGCAATACGGATCACGTGTTCTTCAATCTGTCTCTGCCTACCAAGGGAACAAGTGATGCAGACATTACGTGGAAAAGCTCCAATGCTTCGGCTCTATCCGCTACAGGTGTAGTGCAGCGACCACGCGCTGGTAAGGGTGATGCCAAAGTCAAATTAACCGCCACGATTCGTAAAGGAACTGCGGTAAGCTCCAAAACGTTTAACGTTATCATTCCACAGCAAGCGGTAAGCCCATTGCTCGGGGAGTATACTTTTGAACACAAGAAACTTGCCAAAGTCGCACAGGATTCCAGTAAAAACAAATATCACGGACAAGCCTTTAATGTGGTCAGTTCTACTGCTGGTGGCAAAAATCAGGCTGCCACATTTAACGGAACCGACAGTTACATTCAGTTACCTGGACTCATTACAGATACAACGGATTTCACGTTTAGCGCATGGATCAATTGGGACGGTGGCGGGTCTTGGCAGCGTATTTTCGACTTTGGAAATGGCTTGACGAGGCATATGTTCCTTACTCCCTCCCAACATAATGGGGCATTACAATTCACCATCCATAATGAGGGACGGGATCAGAGCCTGATTGCAGCAAATCCACTGCCTGTTAAAGAGTGGGTTCATGTGGCTATAACCCTTCAGGGCGATGTAGGAACTCTGTATGTAAATGGTACATCGGTTGCAAGCAGCTCTGAGATTACTTTTAACCCGAAAGATCTGCAGGTAACGGAAGCTTATGTAGGCAAGAGTCGTTATACGGCTGATCCGTTCTACAACGGAAGCTTGGATAATGTAAGAGTATATGATAAAGCATTAACAGCCAAGGAAATCCAGCGTCAGGCCAAAGAAAAGCCTTAACTCAGAGTCCCCTATCGCGAGCGGTTGGGCTCCATCATAGTGCACACATCAATAAAGCAGCCAATGTATTGAACCGAACCCTTTGTGAGACACGACTAACAAAGGAGTTTCAGTTCATTACATCAGGCTGCTTTATTGTCACTTTGAATAATGAATAACCATGTTCAATCTGTTCGACTTAGCACCGGAGTTAATATAGGCATGGGGCTTGTCTGCACGGAAACGGATCGACTCCCCTTGGTTCACCATATATTCTTCCGTCCCTACCCGAATCGTAACTTCTCCTTCAAAGACAGTAATAAATTCTTCCGTACCTTCGATATGCGGCTCAGCACTTAAAGAAGATTCCATATCCATATCCATCATGTACATTTCAAAGCGACGTCCTTCTTCAAAAGGAAAATGCGGATATATTCGAACCCTCCCCTCGTCTTCCATCAATACTTGAATATCATCGCCCGTTACAACGGTAGTATCTGACTTCGGCTCGTGAATCAAAGCAGTGAAGGAGGTTTTCAGGCCATTAGCAATCTTCCATACGGTTGCAATCGATGGATTGGATTCACCACGTTCAATCTGACCAAGCATGGTCTTGCTAATACCAGACATTTCGGCGACTTTGTCCAGACTGAGTTTTCGTTGTTCCCTAAGCTGTTTCAGGTTCTGAGCAAGAATACTATTAATGTTTTTCAAAATCCATCCTCCTCATTTTATATTTATGTGTTGTGCTTTATAACGTACATATTGTACAATAATAAAGACCGTACGTTATAACGTACATTTCAGTTCATTATATCACACAACTAAGAAAACGTGGAGGAACCATGAATATCATACCTTTAGTGACCTATGCAATCATTGCTTCATTTACACCCGGACCCAACAATATCATTTCCATGACGCATGCCAGAAATCAGGGGTTCCTCAAGACCCTTCCTTTTATTAGTGGAGTTGCAGCTGGCTGCCTGCTTATTATGTTTCTGTCCAGTTATTTCAACCTTATTCTTCATCAATACATTCCTAGAATCACACCTGTCTTGAACGTCTTAGGATGTGTGTATATGCTCTATCTGGCACTCAAAATCATGCGAAGTAAACCTGCAGATTCGCAAGACAACAAGGTCAATCATTATTCATTTCTATTTGGGTTCACCCTACAATTCATCAATCCCAAAGTCATTCTGTATGGGCTTACTGCCATATCCGTTTTTGTTCTGCCTCTTGGGCAGTCCCATGTTCATTTAATCGTATTTTCCTTGCTACTCACCTTCATCGGGATTAGTGCCAATATGACCTGGGCGTTTGGTGGCATGTTATTCCAGAGCTTTTTATTAAGATACGAGCGGCCTGTTAATATCGTCATGGGTATGTTGTTAATTTACAGTGCACTATCGATCCTGATGTAAAATGCAATAGAAAAAGCGTCCACTCATTCGATGAGCTGAACGCTTTTATTTTTATCCTAATTCCGGTCTCCACCATGGACGTGTAGGATAATCCTCCGTATGAAGAACAACCTTCTCGCCGATTTTGGGAGTTGCAATCTTAACGTTCAAAGCATGTGCAGCCTTCGTAATCCGTTCAACCGGTTCATTCCAGGCATGATAGGCGAGCGTGAATGCGGCCCAATGAATCGGGATGAGCAACTTACCCCCTACATCCAAATGCGCTTGCACCGTTTCTTCCGGCATCATGTGAATGTTGGACCACCGCTCGTCATATTGCCCACATTCCATCATAGTGAGGTCAAATGGACCGTATTTACTGCCAATTTCCTTGAAATGAGGACCATATCCGCTGTCACCACTAAAGAATACCTTTGTATGTTGTCCAGCGATAACCCACGAACACCATAAGGTAGAATTACGGTCGAATAATCCTCTGCCCGAGAAATGGCGAGCTGGCGTGCAAGCGAATGTTAAACCTTTGAACGATAACTCATCCCACCAGTTGTGCTCGGTAATCTGTTCTGAAGGCACACCCAGTTGAATCAGTCGACGACGGACGCCAAGTGGCACGATAAATCGCTTTGTTTTATCCTTCAATCTGCGGATGGAGTCATAATCCAGATGATCATAATGGTCATGCGATATAATGATTGCATCAAGCGCCGGGAAATCCTCCGGTTGAATCGGTAGATTCGTGCTATAACGTTTGGTACCTACCCAGGATACCGGGGATGGACGATTGCCCAGCATTGGATCAAAGAGCAATCTGTGACCTTCAATCTCAAGCAAAAAGGCCGAATGACCGAACCATGTAACCTGTGGATTATCGGATGCATTCAAGGTTTCAGCAGGTTCACATATCTCCATAGGCATCGTGCCAGATGGCCTCCGCTCTACATTGCCACGCATGGAATCTCTCAATATACTGATTAGGGATTTGAAGTTCATGCCGGCTGATGTCGGAAGCTGATTTTCGTATTTTGTCATTATACATACCTTCTGTTCTATATAATCGATCTGTGATTCAATATATGGATAAGAACTATTCATATCGTAGCTATATCTTAATTCATTGGCCGTTGATATACAATTTTCGGTTAATTAAGATAGAATTAAGACTCTGTTTTCTCTCGTATAAGATTAGGCATATATGATAGAGAAAATACATGGAGAGTATGTGAGAGAACATGAAGAAATGGCGCAAAAGATTAGTTAAGTTTTTGATATTTGACCTGGCAATAGTTCTGTTGCTTCTGGGTACTGGCGTGATCTACCAACAAGTGGGTTTAAGGCACGATGCCAAAATACTCGTACCCCCTGGAAAGCTCTACGAAGTCCATGGAGACAATATGCATCTATATACTGGAGGAGAAGGCGATGTAACAGTCGTCCTCGCCTCCGGCTGGGGTACTGCTAATCCCTATGTAGATTATTATCCATTATATGAAAAGCTTGCTCCCAACACAAAATTCGCTGTATATGATCGATTTGGCTATGGATATAGCGATCGGACCGATAAGAAACGTGATGTCGATACCGTAGCTGAAGAATTACACGAGTTATTGCAGGTATCTGGACAGAAGCCGCCTTATGTATTAGTTGGACATTCGCTCGGCTCGCTGGAGACCATCCGTTTTGCACAAAAATACCCGGATCTCGTGAAAGGCATCGTCATGATTGATGGCGGAAGTCCCGAATATTATTCGAATGACGATGACTCTTTGGCAGACACAATTGGTGGTTTTGCGAATAAATTACGTATCCAAACCGGACTATTCCGCCTCTCGATGCAATCTGACTTGGTTGTCGAAACTTCCAATGCCAATCGTAATGAATTGAAACTTGTACCCGACGATCTAAAAAAATTGGATACAACTGCGCTGTTGTACAACTATGGTAATGCTAACACGTTGGATGAATTACGTGAAATAGCTGCCAATGCCAAAGTGGTCGTAGATCACAAGCAAAAATTACCGTTTCCCCTCACCATACTGACCGCTGATTACCTCGGTGCCAGTGAACCCGAATGGGACAAAACTCAAGTTGAATTTAAATCCTGGTCGGATGATTCAAAACAGGTGACCATTAAAGATACCGATCACTACATCCATCAATATCGCCCGGACTTCGTTGCGGATGAGATATTGGCCCTGGTGAAGAAGTAACGTACATCCTGCTAAAGTAAGGCTATGTTATATCATAAAAGAAACCCCAAAGATTCTCTAATATCTTTGGGGTTTTAAGTATGAGATTTATTGTGCTATCGCCAGTCTTGGCCGTTGGGACCTGAAATCGCTGAAAGCTTGTTCGATCTCTAATGAAGTCAACTGGTGACGATAAAAGTACTGTTCCATCGCCTCCATTTCGGTTCGATCGCCATTGTAGATGTTCTCAATTCTTCGAATGATCTGGTTATATAAGCTCTCACGTCTGGAGTTCACAGGCTCACACAACCAAAAGTTCGTTCTCTTCACTTCACCTGTCTTGGTCCAGAGCAAATTCTCATATCGGATGACATCCCAGTCCCAATATCCAGCATGAATCTGCTGAAGTTCCGTCGTAAACATATCGTATATCAAGTTGGGAGGAATGTGTCCATATGTCACACGGTACTCTTTCAGTTTGAATGCTTCAATCCGCTCTGTCAGGGTGTACTCACCTGGTGAATACGCATACAATTTAGGTGCATAGGGATTACTCTGCAATGCCCTAAGTGCCTCACTTTCCATCTCCCCATCCAATCTTGCACGTGAAGCATATACCTTAAGACAATAGTCTTGCAATCTATATACAACCGAGCGATTACTGATAAGCGAAGCCTGTAGAGTGAGATGGCCGTTTTTTTCGTAGTGCAACAGCATCTTTTCAATGTTATCGCCAATGGGATTAATGATGATCATAATAATGTCTCCTTGATTAAAAATAAAATATAAACCGTTTTCGAATTGGTTAAAAATTGTACTAATACATTCTATATTACCCTTTTATATTAGTATGAACATATACAATTTTGCCGGAACATGAAGTATTTGCTCTGAAATTCATTCTTTAAATCGCCGTATTCCGTCTACATTATTACTCTAATGGCTGTAACCCGTTTCACGTCAAGACCAAAAAAGATAGAATAAATTTTACGCAAAAAAGCGATGCACCCTTAGCGTTAAGGGTCACATCGCTCTTATACAATATCAATTATTCATGTTAGTTAATGGATTAATGCATAGGACCTTGTTGTCCTGGCGTTGATCCTACTTTGACCCGTTTCACAAAGAGTGAAGTAATCAGACCGATAATCGACAGAACTAATGCAAATACAAACGCATTCTGTACACCTGACGTGAAACCTGCCAGTTGATTTTCTGGACTTTCCGGGTTCGCCACTCCGCTCAAAAAGCGGGATTGTCCTGCGCTCAGTATACTTACCGCAACAGCCGTACCAATCGCTCCGGAAACCTGTTGCAACGTATTCATGATGGCAGTACCGTGAGGATAATACTCACGTGGCAATTGGTTCAGACCATTCGTCTGTGCAGGCATCATAATCATCGAGATTCCGACCATCATGAACACATGCAGCGTAATGATTTTCGCCAGTGTTGTTGTAGGTGTAATTCCAGTGTACATGAAGAGTACAACCGTTACGATAGCCAGACCAATAATCACAAGCCACTTCGGACCGAACTTGTCAAACAGTCGACCCATAACCGGAGACAGTAAACCATTCAGCAAACTGCCCGGCAATAGAACCAGTCCGGCAGTTAACGCTGTAACGGCCATACCTTGTTGCAGATACATTGGCAGGATCAGCATGGATGACAGCATCATCATCATACAGATGAATATCAGGATCAGGCCAATCGTAAACATCGGATATTTGAACGCTCGCAGATCCATCATTGGCTGTTTCATTCTCAGCTGACGGATGCTGAATAACAACAAGGACAGTGCGCCAATTACGATAGTGGAGATAACAACTGGACTTGTCCAGCCACCGCCAGTTTCTCCATGTCCTCCTGCACTACTGAAGCCGTATACGATACCACCAAAACCAAGGGTAGAAAGGATAATGGACAGTATGTCAATTTTGGGCTTGGTCAGTTTCGAAATATTCGGCAAGAACAACAAGCCGCATACCAGTGAGATCAGGAAGAACGGCAAGGAGATCCAGAAGATCCAATGCCAGCTCAGATTAGCCAGGATCAGACCGGAGATACTCGGACCACTTGCTGGCGCAAACATGATAACCAAACCAATCAATCCCATGGCCGCTCCACGTTTTTCAATCGGGAAAATAACCAATATGGTGTTAAACATCAGTGGCAACAATAGCGCTGTACCTATCGCCTGTAGTACCCGTGCCACCAATAGAATTTCGAAACTAGGTGCAAGTGCAGCAACAAATGTTCCTGCAATCGAGAAAATCAAAGATGTTGTAAACAGCTGTCTTGTGGTAAACCACTGCAGCAGCATACCGGATACCGGTACCAGGATTCCCAACACAAGCAAGTAACCTGTAGTTAACCATTGAATCGTTGTAGGACCTACTTCCAGTAGAGCCATAAGTGGCGTCAATGCCACGTTTAATGCCGTTTCTCCAAACAGACCAATAAAGCCGCTCAGCAGCATCGCGAACAAAATCGGAAATACCTTGTATTGCTGTGTTTCTTGTTGATTCTGTGCAGAATCAGCCTTCATGGAAACCTCCACGATCCCATCCTCCTCAAACGTATCGAACTTTCTTTTTCTCTGTCTCTTGCTATAAATTATTGAACCTGTTTGGCGTTCTTCGTCACAACCGACAAATAATCAGCAGCCGTCAGCAGAGGCTGTTTATCCTGATTCGTCAGGCTGATAATCAGTGCTCCCTCCATCAAAGAAATGATCAGAAGTGCCGTCTCCCGCGCCTTCTCTTCACCAACGCCATCCAGAATCAGATGTTTCTTAATGACATCCTGCCAATCTGCAAATACACCCTGACATGCAATACGCAACTGCTGACTAATACACGATGTCTCCACAGCTGCCCAGAAGCTGAATGGCAGAAATCCGGTAAACCCGGCTGCTTCTGTTTCATGAGCCAAATCATGAATAAATCTCTGAATGGCGTCCCCCGTATTGTCATGGGCTGCAAATGTTTTCTCAAATGTCAGCAGGATATGTTCATTGGCTTTTTGAATACACTCGTGCGCGAGCTCTTCCTTGCCTTGCGGGAAATAATGATACAACGACCCTTTCGGCGTACTACTCTCTTTGATGATCTGATTCAGACCGGTCGCATGATATCCTTGTGAAAAAAACAGTCTCGCTGCTGTGCTGACAATAGACTCTCTAGCATTAGACTTTTCACTCAACGAAAGCCACTTCCTTCAAATAATTATAACAATCGGTCTATATAATTAAACCCGCTCAGATCGGCACTGTCAATCATTTTTATTTCAAATTTATTTGAAAGCATTTTCATATCAGAGTCATCATATTATCCTCTTTTTTAATTATTACCTTTTATACATTTGATTCTGAGAAAGTAGGGAACTTTTCCCTGTCTTCGAATAAACATACATCAGTGTGAGTCACACTTAATTTCGATTTTTGAGAAAAGGAGTGAGAAATTTGGCAATCCTGCTAACTGGCCCTATTGATAATAGCCCCGTAAATGGGGTAAGGCCAACTCAGATCGTTTCCATTAAAATTGAAAATCAGAGTGCCGTGAACGCCGCAACTATACTTGTCCAGGGATATTCATTAATTACAAGCAGAGCTTTATACGTAAGTGAGCAATTCACAATCTTACCCGGTGCGGTTGCTACACGAACTTATTTTGCCGATCTTAACAGTTTCGAATACGTTATTACAGTTACAGGAGCAGCCCCTGAGGACATTTTGGTTTCTTTTTGGGGGAAAAACAGTGCCGGCTCTTTGGTTGCTGCTCACCGACTCGTTTATTCCGAATTATTTGGCAGCGAGAATTTTAATGGAGCTACGGGGACGACAGGTAGCACTGGCTCCACAGGTGCCACAGGACTCACCGGTGCTACGGGACCAACAGGCGCTACCGGAATTACAGGGGCGACGGGTGCCACGGGATCTACAGGAATTACAGGTGCCACGGGTCTCACTGGAGTCATAGGGACAACCGGTGATACTGGCGCAACAGGTCCTACTGGACCTACAGGTATTACAGGCCCTACCGGAGTTACCGGTGATACCGGGATCACGGGTTTAACAGGAGTTACAGGTCCGACAGGCGCCACTGGAGATACGGGAACGATTGGTGTAACTGGAGCGACTGGCATCACTGGAGCCACAGGCGTGACTGGTTCAACAGGCCCTACCGGAGTTACAGGTAGTTCTGGTTCTACAGGAGTTACAGGTGCAACGGGAGATACGGGTCCATCCGGCGGTCCAGAAGGCCCTACTGGTGCAACAGGAGATACCGGAGCTACTGGAACTTCTGGACCTTCTGGAACTACCGGAACTACCGGAGCTACTGGAGCTACTGGAGCTACTGGAGCTACTGGAGCTACTGGAGCCACTGGATCTACTGGAGCCACTGGATCTACTGGAGCTACTGGTGTTACGGGCGCTACGGGCACAGTGCAGCCCAATCCCTTTGATGTATATGTTTTGCAAGGTGCAATTGGCGGGGACGGAACACAGGCCAGTCCTTTTGGAACGATTCAACAAGGTGTAACCGCGGTATCTCCAACAGGAACCGTTCATATTCTTGGTGGCACATACCCAATCACTGCGAACATTACCATTAATAAAGCAGGAATAACTCTAAAAGGCTATCCTAGTACAATCATCCTGTTACAAGCTGCTGTTATCCCTTTCACCATCATTGGAAGCGGAGTAACTGTAGACGGATTAACGATCACGAGTGATAATCCTTATGCTGTTGAATTTATTCAATTAGGCGGAACCAATCATACCGTAATAAATAATACGATATTCGGTCCTCCTCAAGCTGGCCCTTCTTCAGGTTGGGTTGTCAATCGAGGTCTCGTGACCCAAATCGGTAATATGACCGGCTTGCTTGTACAAAACAATATTTTTTATTCCCTACGTCAGCCAGCCTACTTTAACCCTAATACAACTGGGGAAGTTATTAGCAATGTTGTTTATAATACGAGAGGATTTGTTAATGACCAGGCCGTTATGGTCTTCTCTGGAAATTCATGGGGCAGTCCGGTCAATGCGGTGGATATTGCACTGCTCGTAGGTACAATAACAGGGCCGCCTTTCGATCCGATTTCCGCCCTGAGCGCCAACAACAGTACAGCAACGATTCAGGATTCCAGATAAGAATCATTACTCGTTCTTACAAAACACCTAATTAAAACAGCCGCTGATTTGGATGTGAAACTCCAGATCGAACGGCTGTTTTTGGATGATTAGTATTATTTCATTATTAATTAATAGGTTACATAACCTCCGTAGATCGCGGTCCATGTATAACCTGTTTGACCATCAACTGATTGAAGTTGAAACTACTCTTTCATTTTAAGTTTTAATAGATAAGTTGAGAGGGTTCAACCAGACCTTTACCCGCCCACACGTCTTGCACATAGCGGCCTTCGGCCTGAAGCTGAATGAGCCAGTCTTTCGCTTGCTGCATCGTTGCTCCCTGCACCTCCTGATATGCTTGCTGTAAAGTCTCTTCTACCGCAGGAGCCATCTGGCTTCCATCCCCGCATACGTAGAGCTTTCCTTTGTTCATTAGCATGTGAATTAACTGTTCGGAATTCTCTTTCATTAGATGCTGTACATACGTTTTGGGCTTGCCCTCCGCACGAGAAAAAGCAGTGTGTAGCTTAATGATCCCTTCCCTTTCGTATTGCTCAAGCTCCTGACGATATATGAAATCTGAATCATTCCTGCACCCAAAGAACAAATGCGCTTCACTCAGTGGCAAACCTCTCTGTTTCATGACAGCTCTCGCCTGGAGGAAACCTCTGAACGGTGCAACCCCCGTCCCTGGTCCCACCATGATCATGGGTACGTCAGCCTCTTCCGGCAGATAAAATTCGGATTCCGGCGTACGTACAAACATCAGAATACGTTCTCCGGATGGACAACCGGCAAGGTACGATGAAGCAACTCCCTGGTATTCGCCTTTGCCACTCCGTGCAGGCTCTCTTACTACCGATACCGTTATGCTCGCTTGCTCGGAATTCAGGCTTGGCGAGCTGGATATTGAATAATACCTGGGCTTAAGCGGAGGCAATAGTTCAAGGAACCTTTCGAAAGGCAGCTCACACGCATCATGCTTTTCTAGCAGGTCCAACATGGTGATTCGATTGGCAAGAATATCATCCCTGTAGCTGTTTTCGTCCAACATGCCTTCCAGTTCACGCTTATGAGGTGGACATATCGTATGATTAGCTAACTCCTGCAACTGTGTTCTGGAGACTGGTGTCTGCAATTCCACACAATAAGCGAGCAACTCATGAATCTTGACGGGTCTGTTCAGTGGTAGGTGTGTAAGATGGCTGACGTCCGAAGTTAATTGGATCGGAGTATCCCCACGTAGTCCGAACCGACTGAGTATCCGATCCACATTCTGCTTCGGATTGCCAGGCAACACGCCGAGATGGTCGCCTTCTCTATAATTCATGCCTTCAGGCAGTAACACTTCGATGTGACGTGTGCTTCTTCCACTTCCCAGCGCCTGAAGCTCTTTATTGACTACAACCGTGGCATAGCTGGCATCATAAGTTCGTGCAAGAGGCATATCCGTTTTCTCGCGGACAAACTCCATTTGAAGTCTGCTGGCGCTTGGCTTCGAGGATTTGATTGCTTCCTCGTTGATCCCTAAAGCTTTCAACACCTGAGGCCACAACATATGTTGCCACGCCTCGACTTGTTTCTCCATGTCACCTCCGGCATCCGCTTCACCGCGAGATAACAGTCTTTTACCTCCCCATTTTTCAAGCTTCTCATCTATCCATCGAGGAATGCTCTGGTACGTCCCGGACCAACTCCGATCTCCACAGCCCAGAACGGCATAGTTTACATCCCGTGCTTCCTCTGGCTCTACTCCCTTCAACCAGTCTACAAATGCCGTAGCATTTTGCGGAGGTTTACCGTTATACGAAGCTGTGACGATGAGAACGACACCCTGACGGGGTAAGCGGCCCATCCACTCATTGAGAGCGGCTGCTTCACTTGGGATTCCGTACGAACGCCCTTTCTCCACAAGCTCTCGGGCAATGCCTTCTGCCGTTCCCAGATTGGAACCATATAACACCAGGAGCGAAGGGTTACCATCTGCTTCAACGGCCAGGATTTCTCCCCTCTGGCTGTCACTTGTTATATTTTTATGAACAACAGGAGCAGGTTTCTCTTCCACAGATCTGGTAGACTTATTCGTCTTTTGTGACACTTCGCGCGCTTTCACCTGGATCCGGAAGTCTCCCGGCTTCAATGTCAGTGTCTGTTTAACATCCAACTCATAGTTGCTATAATCGATCAGCTCAAAATGTTTAAGGACCATGCCCAGCACAAGTGTTGCTTCATATAAAGCAAACTGCATGCCGATACACGCTCTCTCCCCATTACCAAAAGGTTTATACGCATGATGAGGCACTTTCGCCGTATCTTCAAATCGCTCCGGACGGAAAAGCTCCGCATCCTCTCCCCATGCCTCTCTATCACGGTGTAGCTGGGGCAGAAGAATACTGCAACTTTCCCCTTTCTTCAAGGGATATTTGCCACCTATGACGGTGTCTTCTTTAGCATATACATCAAATCCCGGGGCTGTTGGCCAGAGACGAAGCGATTCACTAAGAATCATGCGAATATAGGAAAGCTGAAGAACTTCCTCGTACTGTGGTGAGTCACTGACCAATATCTGATCCACCTCGTCATACGCCTTTTGAAGCGAATCCGGATTTTTCAGTAGAAAGTAAAGAGCAAAAGATAATAAACCACTCGTGGTTTCATGTCCGGCAATGAGAAACGTAATAATCTGATACCGGATGTTCTCATCATCCAGCATTTCTCCAGTCTCCGGATCTTTACCATTCAACATACGTGCGAGCAAGTCGACCTCTTCGGGTGCTGAACTCGCTTTACGTTCCTCTATAATTTGATCTACCAGAGAGAACATCGTCTGAATATCCTCTTGGAACTGTCGTTTGGTTTTGACCATAAGCAGATTCTGAATTTTCAAACGTGAGCTCTTTTGCATTGCTTCATTTAATGCCCGAACCATGCTTTCAATAAAAGGACTGTGGTCCTGTCTGTAAAAACTGTTAAACCGATAATTGAATCCACATAGTCCAATGGTATCCAACGTAAGGCGTGTCATATCGTCCGCAACATCAATCGTATCGTTGGAATTGAGGCGTGCCCATTTGTTGATCAATTGTTCGGCAATATCAACCATCATGGGATGATAACCTTTCATGGCCTGTTTGCTGAAGGTGGGAAGCAGAATGTTATGGGCCTTTTTCCAATTGGGCTCCGATGTTCTGCTTGTAAATAAACCATCGCCGCCAAAGGCACGTACATTATCGAGTTCATTGTATACAAACTTGTCAAACCGGGACACATCGCACAACTCAGCCACAAGATCTGGCCCAGATACGATTAAACCGGAATAACCGGGAACGGTAACTCGGTATATTGGTCCATGCTGTTCAGCCAGCACCCCTAGCGACAACGTTGGTTTATTTTTATCAATCAAAGGCAGATTGCCAAGTGGTCCATACATTTTGGGCTGTGGAATGTAAGCTGCATCACTCATGATGATCACCTCTTATCTGTACGCCGTGAAGCAAGGTATTCGTTAGCCATATGATGGCTGTTCTGCTTTCATTCATAAGTGATCTCTCCTTTGATGATTTTATAAATGATAGTAATATATATCATTTGATAATACAATAAACCATAATAAATTTAATATCAAATTTTCTTCCGGCTGGGAACTTTCACTTGAACCGTTCAACGTTTAAGTTGAATAACAACAAATAGAGGATTGCATATGCAATCCCCTACTGTATGAACCAATGACGCTTTGATTCTATGAAGCTTTTTAATTTATTCTAATGTTGACTTGGCTCATCCCAGTTCTCGAAATTCAATTCATTATTAATGCTTACCGCAGACAATGCCCCCAGAGACGCAGCCGTGATTGCCTGATATATCTCGGATGCTGCATCACCAGCACTATATACACCCGCTACAGATGTTTTGCCGGAAGCATCAACGATAACCGTTCCCAACTCTGAAATTTCACAACCGATGGCCTTTGGCAGTTCTGATCCGGTAAACAGTTTCGGTTGGAAGAAAACCCCTGTGCATGGAATCGCAGTACCGTCCTGTAGTACAACTTGCTGTACCATCCCTTCTTCAGAGTCAATGGATTGAATCGGTGCATCGAATACAGTAACATGATGCTGCTTCAGCTCTTCACGGTGCTCATCGGTTAAGGAATCTGATCCATTCGTACAGATCGTATAACGTTCTGTCCAGCCGGATATGACTTTTGCCATATGTAATGCGTTAACTCCATTAACGATGATGACCAGCGATTGGTCTCTTAACTCCCATCCATCACAATATGGACACACAAACGCACTTTTACCGTAAACCTCTGTTAATCCGTTAATATCCAAGGGAAGGTCTTTCTTACCTACCGCAAACAAAATCTTTTTCGTGCGATAACTTGCCCGTTGTGTAGTTTTAACTACAAAATCACCATCGCTACCTGTTATCGCTGTTGCTGTATCGGATGCAAATTGAACTGAAGGATACGCTGCAATCTGTTCTTTGGCAGCTTTCCGGAATTCACGTGGACTTGCCCCATCTCTTGTCACAAACCCATGAGTCTCCCTTGTAACCCAGTTACGCGGTGTCTCATCATCAATGACCACAACGTTCTTGCGGGCCCTGCCAAGTACTAGGGCTGCATTAAGCCCCGCTGGTCCTCCACCAATAATAAGTACATCCAAGAGTTGATCCATATTACTCATAATATTCACCCTTTCCAGATATTTAATATCTCTAATTTAGTTTTAAAAATAACCTCCGCTTTCTCTTAAGAAAGTAATATCGGAGATTTACAAGAACACACTCTAACAAAACAAAACCATTAAAGATATCTTATATCTACAATAAACAAAACCTAACCATTTTGCAACATATATCTTTAACTCCCTTCTTCAATCCAGCCTGTGTGAGTTGAATAAAAGATTATTTACACTTACACTACAATGACAGAGCAAACTTTGAATCACTGTTATACCGGATTTTTAGATTTTCTCCTGTAACACAGAAATAATTATTTAACAATTAAAAAAAACCTTGTTTTTAAATTGTTCACAATCAAATGACATTATTTTAAATACTAAAACGTTAATTAAATCACATAGTGTATTGAATGGTATAATAGCGACATAATATATAAGTATAGATATAGGAAGTGAGTTCTTGAAAACATTGAACAATGGTTCACAGACCAATATCAGCCTGGAGTATAGCTCGATTCCGAAAGTTTTCTTCGATACGATCAAAATCGGAATCATCAAGTCCAACCTGATCGCCATGTTTGCGGGTTTAAGTTTGGCTTTATATGTATTTGATGCTTCAATCTTAGCTAATATTGTACCAATCATCCTTTCCTTTATTGGGTCTTCTCTCATTATTGGAGCTGCAGGGGTGTTTAACAACTTGTATGATCGTGATATTGATGCGATCATGGAACGTACGAAGAAACGTCCTACCGTTACGGGACGCGTAGATACCAAGTCGGGTCTGATTCTCGGTATTGCAATCACCATCATCGGGGGCATCATGTTGTACATCGCTTCCCCATCCGCTGCTGTATTTGGTATTTTGGGTCTGTTGCTTTACGTGTTCCCTTACACGATGTGGACCAAACGTACAACGATCTACAACACGGAAGTGGGAAGTCTTTCGGGTGCTGTGCCTCCACTCATCGGTTGGGCAGCCATTTCACCTGAACTGGGTCATTTCGAGATCTGGGCATTGGTTGTTACGATGCTCTTATGGCAAATGCCTCACTTCTATGGGATTGCGATTCGCCGTTTTGACGAATACAAGGCTGCTGGTGTTCCCATGCTGCCCGTTGTTAAAGGCATCAGACGGACATACATTCAGACAAATGTGTATCTGGTACTGTTACTGATCTCCAGCTTTTTATTCTGGCCGATGAGTCCATTTGTCGCTATTGTGGCATTTCTGGTTAGCTTGGCCTGGCTCATTCTTAGTGTGGCTACCTTTGATAAGAAAGAAACAGAGAAATGGTCCAAACGGATGTTTATCTTCTCCATTAACCATATCACTATTATCTTCCTGGTCATCATTGCGTATTCCTTGATTGCTCAAATGATGAGATAAAAATATTACATCGTTACACTCGTTATAACAATAAAAAGCCTTACAGACCGTACTCTTCAATGAGTTGTCTGTAAGGCTTTTTTTTGCTTTCTTATTATCTTTTCTAAATTTTCAAAGCTACCCGACTTTCGCGGGGGTTTGCTCCCCTTGCCACAGCAGCTGCATCTCTTCATTGGTGGCAAGCAATTCGGCCAAACTTCCCTCAGCTTCAATGCGTCCATCTTTCATCACGATAATGTGATCTGCTTTGGAAAGTGCTGCCCTGCGGTGAGAAACTGCGATGCAGGTGACATCCGGCTCTTGGAACAGCCCTTCCCATACTTGTTGTTCTGTCTCCACATCCAGTGCACTGGACAGGTCATCAAAGATAAAGAGGTCCGCCTCCGTCATTAACATGCGTCCTGTGGCCGCGCGCTGAATCTGCCCGCCTGACAGCATCACCCCTCTTGGACCAACCGGGGTCTCAAGCCCCTGATCCAGATGTTTGATATCCTTCTCCATCACAGCCAGACGAATGGCTTTTTCAAGGACTTGCTCAGTGTTCCCCTGTTTGCCCTGGACGATATTTTCTTTCAACGTATCACTAAACAGTCTTGGCACTTGCGGGGTATACGCAGCTCTAGGCGGCATCAGGAACGTGGCTGGATCAACAGCTGCTCCATTCCAGTGAATGTCCCCTTTTTGCTTGGGTAACAGTCCAAGAAGTGTGCGTACAAGTGTTGATTTACCTGACCCGATCCTTCCCGTAATAACAAGAAATTGTCCACGTTTCAGACGGAAACTGATCTCTTCTATGCCATTTGCAGAATTCGGATATTGATAAGTCAGCTTATTCACCTCAAGAGATTGCAACTTCTCCTTAGGGTCCCTCTGTTCACTTACAAGCTCCGGCGGATCTTCATACAGATAGATTTCCCTCGAATCCATGATCTGGTCTTCTTCCCCCGGGCGGAATAGCTTACGCATACGATCATAGGATACCTTGAGCCTTTTGTGCTGAAACACCATATAACCAAACAGTGAGATGCTAAATCCGATATTGGCCAGATAACTGGTGAATAAGGCAAAATCACCTACGCTAAAGTTCCCTGCTTTCATCTCAGCTGCACACATCAGTAGAATCAATCCGGTACAGATACTTAGAACATGCTGATTCATCGATCTCATCCACTGCTTGAACAGATTGTCTCGAAGTGCAGCCTGGCGACGATCTTCATTCAACTGGTTGAAACGTGAAGAGACATGCTCTTCGGCCTGACCCAGTTTCAGGGCTTGCACTGCTCCAAACGTTTCCGCAATAAAACTGGTAATTCGCCCAGTCGCTTCACGATTAACCTGTGCATACTTCCGAGCCCGATTCCCGGACAGGTTGTTGAGTAAGGTCACGACCACCAATGGCAGCACAGCAACCAATGTGATCTGCCAATTAATGTTCGCCATAATGACGATGGACACAACAGCAAATACAAGTCGTCCCCAGAAGTCCACCCATGATTCTACATACTCGACGACTTCATCGACATCATCCCGAAAGCGACTCATCGCCTCTCCTGGTGAAGCCGGAAGATTACGCCCAGGCCAGCGCATGATCGCTGCGAGCATGTTGGTTCGCAAAATCGCCTGAACATGATACAGATACGTAACCCATGCATAGAAGGCTACAAAAAATGTGCCCACCCGTGCCATTCGGACCAAAGCAATAAAGATAAGCGGCACAGCAAGCCACATGTAGTCATTGGACCCCACTGTTGTGCGATCAAAAAACCATTGCATTCCAATACCAATGGCTAGCGGTAAGGAGTGAAATATACACCATAACAATCCATTGATTACAAATAACAAAGGCCTGAATCGAAACAAACGGCCTATAAATCCTGCTACAGTCATGCCAATTCCTCCTCTCGGCCTGTAATCAGCAGTCTGGCATAGTGAGATGCCGGGTTACTGGCAAGTTCTTCTCTCGCTCCAAATTCCAGTACCTTCCCATCACCTAGCACCATAATCCGGTCCACTTTCTCCAGCGTAGCCAGTCTGTGAGCAATGATGACTCCTGTGGATTGTTTCATTAACTGGTCAATTGCAGATTGCAGCATACTTTCGGTCGCAGCATCCAGACGTGACGAAGGCTCATCCAGAATAACCAGACTCGGTTCGGTCAGGAATACGCGGGTTAAGGCAAATAACTGTGCTTCCCCTGCGGACAATGAAGCCCCACCTGCTGCCAGATACGTATCAAGCCCTTCTGGTTGTGAATTAATCCATTGGCTAAGTCCAAGGCGATCCGTCGTCTCCTTGATCATCTGATCCGATACATCCTCATTGAACAGGGTCAGATTGTCACGCAGCGTGCCATCAAACAATTGCACGTCCTGTGTCACCATGCCAACGCGGCGATAAAGCGCTTGTAATGAAAGCTTTGTGATATCCGTTCCACCTACACGGATCGTGCCCCGATCCAGATTATACAGCCGGAGAAGAACACGACTAAGACTCGATTTGCCGCTACCTGTGCGACCGATGATTCCCAGACGTTCACCAGGCTTAATAGCAAAATTAATGTCCTGCAATACCGGTTTATCCTGGTTATAACTGAAGTGCACCTGACTGAATTCCAATCCAAGCGGTCCTTCCGGCAATTGCTCCTCTGTGCCCTCTTCAATCACACTATACATAGACAACAGCTCTCTGGAGCGCAGCATGCCTGATTTTGCTTTTTGAAACTCCTGTACCTGATCTCCAAGCATCTCAATCGGATCATTCAGCATCTGTGTATATTGGTAGATCAGAAATAATGTTCCGATACTAATTAGACCTTCCATATAATAATGCACACCCAGCAAAAGCACCGCAGTGACCGCCAGAGCAAACAAAACTACAGTGGTATTCCACGGAATAACCCGCAGCAGCCAGGCTTTTCTTCCCTTACGGAATACCGTGCGCATTGTGCGGTAAAAACGGTTCATCACATACGGCACATGACCATTTGCTTGCACATCTTCAATCCCGGCAATGCGTTCTTCAATTAATCCGAACAGGGAAGCACTGGCCGCCCGCTCATTTTTGGAAGAGTCAACTCCCAGATTCCGTATGAACACCATGAACAGGATCGATAACAATGTAAACACGGTCATAACCAAAGCAATGGGCACATTGACACTGAACATGAAACCGAGAATTCCGGCCAGCAGTACAAAACTCCCGATCACTTGCACAATGAACATCGCGAAAAAATTGGAGATACTCGTTACATCACCATCCACACGTTCAATCATCTCTCCAGGTGTTTTCACATTATGAAAACGCATATCAAGACGCAGGCAGTGCTTCAGCAGATCTCCGCGCAGTTGATTCGTGGCCCGCCAGGCCACGTCGTTCCCCAAATAACTGACCGCTACCGTGATGAGTTGATTAAACACGGCAACAACCAGAAATATTCCTGCGAGCTGAACAAGATTGGTGAGGACTCCCCCACTTGCTGCTGTATCGATAAAACGTTTGATAATCTGTGGATTCAAGAGCTGAAGCCCCGTTGATGTGAGCAACATGATTAAAAGTAAGGCCAGCCGTCCTTTAACTGGTTTTAGATAACGCAGCAGCCATGACATGGAGATTTTCTCTGTTTTGGGCACAGGTCCCACCTCTTTATCGGTTTATTTATATCAAATGAAATAAAGAACATTACACTGTAACTATGATGACAGAATAACCTTTCGATCGCAGTTACCCCCACTAGGATGAGTCATACATAATGACATTAAAATCGGGATTTCCCGCCCATAATTGATATGTAGAACATATATTGACCATTGTACATTCTCCTTTTTAACAAGTTAGTTTTTTATAAAATAACGCTCCAAACGCTCCTTTCCATGTGAACGAATTGGGTGGAATGCATGCAAAAAAGCCATAGATGAACTAATGTTCATCTACAGCTTGTAGCCAAAAGAGATCGAATGAAATGCAAAACATTTCCCATATCTCCTCTGCATCGCAATAATGATGAGCGTCCACGACAGAGGTGCACAAACATGACTGTCCCAACGCGATCATTGCAAAAAAATTGGATTAATGTCACTATGCTCATGCGTATTCAGTTATCGATTCGAAATTTGTATAGGCATAAACATAATCATCATCCCACCCGTTTCACATATTTGTTGTTTATTGTATTCGCTGGACTAACATCCGTCAAGATAATTTTAACTGAATTGTTATTTAATTCATGTCATTAATCTTTTCTATTCTCGCTACATACTTACTGATGTGGACTCGGTTTGCTTCTCTCTAACAACAAGACGTCTATGTGCGATCAGAAGAAAAGGTACTCCCAGGGCAGTCGTCAGTGCAATCGGTAGAAAGACAGCGAGCCCATTCTCCGCTCCAAATTGACTTAATAACACCCCTCCCATGACAGGAGCAATGACACTACCGATATTATTGAATCCGATGGTACCGAAATACGTCCCTTTCCATTCCGGCTTCGCAATCCGGTCAATGAGCATATCCATCATGGTGAACAACAACACTTCCCCAATGGTAAATAGTATGACACTCATCATCATCATGAGTACACCTTCAGCGATTCCAACCATCATCAGACTGGTTGCCACCAGCAGGTTACCCACAATCAGAGGGACAAGCGGTGGGAAGTTTCGGAAGGTTCGCACAAGAGGATACTGAATAATCAGTACCGTCACGGCATTCAGGGAAAGCATGTACGAGAACATCTGACTTCCATTCTCAAAGATCGGACTCCTTGCCAAGTACTGTGCCAACGTGGAACTGAAATGCCCATAACCCAGCACACAAAATGTGGTACCGATTAATACCGGCAGAAATACCCGGTCGCGACCAGTGGTCATGAGTGCTTCACGCAAACGTGGGGCGGTAGCCTGGTGACGCTCCGGCAGATTGGCATGCTGTAGCTTGAATTGCAGAAATAATACAAGTCCATAGGCTATGTATACCAAGCCGGAGATCACAAACGGAAACGTCGATTCAGATGATCCCAGCTGAAATCCGATAATTGGCCCAAACACCACACCGAGATTAATTGCAGCATATCTGAGGTTGAACACCAGCAATTTGTTCTCCGGTGAAGTAATATCCGATAACAGTGCTCTGGAGGTCGGCTCAAATACTGCACGGCATAATCCGTTTAACGTATTGGCAACAAAGAACACCCATAGATGCTCTGCTGCTGAAAAGATAAAAAACACACCTGCCCAGCTAAATACCGAGATTAACATCACAATTTTGCGACCGATCCGGTCCGAAATATAACCTCCATAAAAGCTGACCATGACACCTGCCAGCGAGCTAACGGCCACAGTAATACCGGTCTGGGTTGGTGTAGCATCTAGCACACGTGTCAGATAGATGGATAGAAACGGGATACTCATTGACGTCACAAGACGTCCAAACATGGTTCCGATAATGATCGTCCATGCCAAGGGGTGAATTTGTCTTAAATATTGCTTCATGCGAACTTCTCCTATTCTTTCTAAGTGCTCCAATGCGGGGTGATTTAACAACCTCTTCTAATGCGTGTTCAAAAAGTTCGGTTTTCAGTACCGAGAAGATGGGATGAAGCTAGAAATGGAGTAGCGGAGCGTAGGCAAAACTACGTGAGCAACGGACATTTCGGCTGAATTCCATATTCGATGCTGATGATGCCGATAGGCATCCTTCGTAATCAAAAGCGGACTTTTTGAACTACATCTTCTAATGTATAATTGTAAGGATAAAAGGGGGAAGTAAAAGTGTAAACATATGATCACACTTTTCACCTTTAATAGAGGAGTCATGACCATGGATACCCTGCATACACACTTTATAAGGCTCGCCGGGGCGGAACAACTTTCATTCAAACTTCATGAACCTGTAGCGGTAACGATTGATAGCCTGTCCGCTGCCTTGTGCTGCACCCCTCGTAATGTGAAATTCATTCTTAGAAAATTGGAGGAACAAGGCTTTATCCATTGGCAGGCCGGGCGTGGTCGTGGACATCATTCGGCGTTAACGATGCTGCGTAGCATGAATGAAGCGCTGGAAGCGAGTTTTACCGAACTTTTAGGTAAAGGCAAAATGAAAAATGCTATTGAACTCATCGGAACTGTTCAGGTGGATGATACATTGCGAGAACAGCTCATGCTCTCCCTCCATCAACAGATGGGATTTCATAGCCACGATGAAACTGCCTCTGGTCAGGATATTCTGCGCATCATGAGGTCACGCCAGTTAGGTGATTTGGACCCAGCCTTTGTGTATACTGCATTTGAAACCTACCTATTAAGCCAGGTCTGTAATACGTTGATCACTTATGATGCCAAGACAGAATCATTCCTGCCAGCACTGGCTCACATGTGGGAGTGCAGCGAGGACCATCGCTTATGGACCTTCTATCTCCGAAAAGGTGTGCGTTTCCACAACGGCCGTGTCATGACGTCCCGGGATGTGCAAGCGACGTTGCAACGATTGATTGATGTACATAGTCCGTCCATCTGGTTATATCGGGATATTGAACGTGCGGAAGTAGCTGGTGATTACTGCATCAAGTTTGTTCTACATCGTCCTAATCGATTCTTCTTGCATCTGTTCAGTTGTATTCGGATGACAATCCTGCCCTACGATTACAATGTAGCCAATACATTGATAGGTACCGGTCCTTTTCAGATCTCTGAGCTGAATGAGGATGTGCTGGAGCTTACTGCTTTTGATGCTTACTACGGCATCCGGCCACATCTGGATCAAGTCCATTTCTGGTTTGTGCCTGACCTGAGTCCGAATGATCGCTATTATGAGCTACCGGGGACAGATCGATTGAGTCTCGCAACAGGCTGTGATCAGACGAACAGTATCAATTATCCGGCGCTGGGTTGTCAGTATATGCTGTTCAATTTTCACAAGGAAGGCATCCATCATCATCCCTTATTTCGACAAGCCCTGCGTATCGTCTATGATGCGGTCGCGCTTGTCCGAGATCTCGGCGGGAATCGGATCACACCAGCCAGCAGCTTTCTGCCGTGGAAAAGTGCAGCCCAAGACTGGACCGTTGCCTCTCTTGAGCATGCTCGTGAATTGCTGCATAACTGTGGGTACCAGGGTGAGACGGTAACATTATCGTATAAACATAATAAGGATGCAGAAGTTGCGGAGTGGTTCCAGTGTCGGGCAGAGTCCATCGGTCTGAACATCAGCATGCAGGCCGTTGTGGATTATTTCAACTCTGAGGAAACCACAAACGCGCAATTGATCCTCGCTGAAGAGATCCTGGAGGAAGATTGGCAGTACGGCATGATTCACTTTTTCAAAAACCTGTCCAACCATTTTCATATGTGTATGTCTCCTGCATTCCAGTCTCAATTGGATGACAAACTGGATCATTTCGCAACACTTCATCGGGCAGACCGTACTGCGCTCCTGGATGAAGCTGAAGCCTTGCTACGTGATCACTGTTGGATCTTGCATGGCTGTCACATGAACAAGCAGGCCGAACTGGATCAGAGCATCTTCGGCATGCAGGTAGCAGAATTCGGTTATCTGGACATCTCCAAATTGTGGATCAAAAATCCTTAGAGATTTGTGCATAAAAAAAGCTGCTAGCCTATTTATATAAGCTAGCAGCTTTTTGCTCATGAATCCATTTTAGCGCGCTCAGAGGTTATTTTTGATGTAATAGGTCTCCAATGCTTGCATAATGGACTCAATTTTTATCGGTTTGCTGACATACGCATCCATGCCTGCCTTCAAGCAGTTTTCCATGTCTCCTCTTACGGCATTTGCAGTCACCGCAATAATATATGGACAATCCTCAGAGGACTTTAATTCTTTAATCATTTTTGTCGCTTCGAATCCATCCAGTCTTGGCATATGCACATCCATGAAGACAATATCGTATGCATTGTGTTTGACCGCCTCAACCGCCTCAACACCGTCCACGACATGATCCACAACATGTCCTTTTTTCTCGATTATTCTGCTAAGGACGAGTTGGTTCACTTCATTGTCTTCTGCAATTAAAATCCGCAAAGCGGATGTTCTGTTCTTTTTCTGTTGTTGATCTAACCTGTTGCCCTCTTCACCGTTCGTTAATTTAAAGCGTGCAGTAAATACAAATATTGTACCCGGTTCATCCGATTCCTCGATCCAGATATCTCCCTGCATAAGCTCCACCAATTTTTTGCTAATGGCAAGGCCAAGACCCGTGCCCTGAGGTTTGCGAGTCATGAAATTCTCCAGTTGGTAGAATGGCTCAAATAATTGTTGTTTTCTCTCAACCGGAATCCCAATACCCGAATCCTTCACTTTAAAATAAAGCTGTACGGTATTGCCACACTTCTCCTTAATACCAACGTCAATTTCAACGCCGCCCTCTGAAGTGAACTTAACCGCGTTGCCAATGATATTGGTAAGTACCTGTTTAAGACGGTAAGCATCACCATACACAGGAGTCGGAATGGCGTCATCTACGCACATACGAACATCCAACTTCTTGTCGCGAGCCAGTGGTTTTACGATTTGCACGGTCTCTGTGACGATTTCTGCGAGATCAAAAGGATCATCTACCAAATCGGTTTTGCCTGACTCAATTTTGGAAAAATCAAGAATATCATTAATGATGGCGAGTAAGGAATCTCCGCTCTTCTGGATGATTTCGATATATTCCTTCTGTTCCCCGCTAAGACCAGGGGTATCCAGAAGCAAATCCGTCATCCCAATTACACCGTTCATTGGTGTACGAATTTCATGACTCATCATCGCAAGAAACTCACTTTTGGCCTTATTCATTCTCTCGGCTGTCTCTTTGGCAACTAGCAGCTTCTTCTGCTCCGTAATATCCTTTGCAATCAAGTAGTACCCGACATTAGAGTTATTAATAATGATCGGAGCAAGCGTAGCCAAGACTTCTGTCTCGGTTCCATCCGTATGACGAACAGCATTGATTTCCTTTTCAGCCAACTCATTATTACTGCGCAGGATCAGACCGAGATTACTCGCTCCAATAAATCTGCTTATGCTTGTATCGATCATTTCAGCCACGGGACAACCCGTCAGTTTCACCGCTACTGGATTCGCATTCATAATATTACCATCCATGTTAAACGAGATAATGGCGTCATGATTATATTTCTTAAGTGAAGTGTATCGCTCCACAGATTCCTGCAATTTAAATTCAATACGTTTACGTTCAGTGATATCCTGTAGTGTTCCGTTCAGCTGAACTGGTTGCTGATATTCATCGAGCGTGATCAGCCCGCGTAAGTGAAGATACTTCTCACTTCCATCAGAGCTACTGTGCTTGTATTCAAAATCAAGCGGTTTTCCTTGTTTTACCCATTCCATTTGTTCTTGTAAAGAAGCTATGTCTGCAGCATTCATAACTTTAAAAACATCATTTGCACAGTATGATTTACGGGTGCGCTCAAGCTCAAAAATCTCAAAAATCTGATCGGAAAGCGCGATCTGGTCTTTGACCATATCCCACTCCCAACTGCCAATTAAAGCGATACGTTCAGCCTCTGCACTGATGTCTTTATGTTTTTTTCGTTCGGATACATCTCGTCCAATCGAAAGAATCTGCTGTCCATGCTCAGCATCACCAAAGACCTTGTATGTGGTCTCGAACCACAGATAATGTCCCTCTTTATGACGGACCCTGATATTCAACAGATTTCCTTTAGTCAAGTCCATCTGTGAGATCCGTTCCACATCTTGTGGGTGGAAATATGCATCATTATTTTGACCAATTACTTCTTCTGGCGAATAACCCAACAAACGTTGGACTGAGGGAGAGCAGAATCGACAAACGCCCTCCTGATCTGCAATATAGATGATCTCCTGAGCATGATCTGTAATAAGTTTGAACATCTCTTCACTATGCAGAAGTTTTTGTTCAGACATTTTGCGGTCAGTTATGTCAACAATATGGCAAATGAAGTAAAGAGGTTCATCCGTAATTTCGCTACGAACTAATGAAACATGCAACGAAATCCATAAGACGTTACCATTTTTATGGATATAACGCTTTTCATATTGATACTCTTTCGATTTACCTTCGAATAGCTCGCAATTATAGATCACATCTTGTGGTGAATCATCCGGATGCGTAATATCCTGGTAGGTGAGCTTCGTTAATTCCTCATACGTATAACCCAGCATACAGCAAAATGCGGGATTCACTTTTCTCCATTCTCCTGTCGGAGCAACGAGTGCAATTCCAATAGGTGCTTGGTTGTATATCTGCTCGAACAATTCGTGATGGTCGACCTTTTGAACCTGCATTGTAAACTCTCCTTTTGGCATATAAACTCATGTTATAAATAGTCGAAAGTTAATTTTAATTGGAAGGAAGTTGTTCCACAAAGGATCGGTTTGTTTTAAAACCACAATACCAGCTTAGTACCCAAAAATTGAGTTATTGAAACATATCTTTTCAAAAGTTTGGTGTCTACAAAGTCAAACAAGGCCTGAAATCCATCCAATGGAATCCCGACCTTTGTCATTATATATCATAATAAGTCATATGCAACACGGAATCGTTAGTAAAACGGGTTAGCGCTCGCGACCAATAAGATAATCCAATAAATGTCTCAGGAAGGGAATAGGTTTCGGCATCTCGTTCAATGCATCTGTAGCAAGACAATAATGCTCCCACATCGCTTTCTTCGCGCCTTCATCACCCAGAATAGACACAAAGGTTGAATTGTTGTTCCGCTCATCCTGACCTGCAGGTTTCCCAAGAATGAGGTGATTTCCCTCGAAATCCAGCAAG
Organism: Paenibacillus sp. FSL L8-0435; assembly: GCF_037965655.1. Lineage (NCBI taxonomy): Bacteria > Bacillati > Bacillota > Bacilli > Caryophanales > Paenibacillaceae > Paenibacillus > Paenibacillus sp. FSL L8-0435. The sequence goes on along the minus strand of NZ_CP150185.1, from coordinate 3,044,059 downwards.
TCGTCCTTGATCTGGAAGGCGATCCCTGCATGATAAGCGAACTTTTTCAGCGCAGCCATCTCCGGTTCCTTCACTTGGGCAAGTATCGCTGGCATAACCAGGGCAGCTTCGAAGGCAATGCCAGTTTTGTAAAAACAGATCATGTTCAACTGCTCCAGCGTCAATGCCTTGCCTTTGGAGTTCAGATCCATCGCCTGCCCCATACACATATCCTCTGCTTTTTCAGCTGAATATTGAATGAGCGTGAGCACGGTGGCCGCATCAAAGCGATTCAATGAGGATTGCTCACCAATTGCCTTCTGAATGAGAAACAGACCCGTGAGCTCCGCTGTGGCGCTATTGTGTACCTGATGCAGCGTGGATCGTCCACGTCTTGTCGAAGCATTATCCTGGGTGGGCAGATCATCAAAGATCAGGGAAGCAGTATGCATGTACTCCAGCGACCTAAGCAGTGGAACGATGGAGGCTTCAGGTAAACCATACTCGCGCACACCCATAACCCAAGTTAATATCGGACGTAGTCTTTTTCCGTCGCCCTGCAAGCTGTAATTGGCCGCATCGATCAGCGTTTCTTTCATCTCATGAAGTCCACCTGGCTTGGCTATCTGCAACTCCACATTAATCTGTTCGCGAACCGTTCGAATGGTCTGTTTGAACTCCTCTTTCTCCTGCTTGTCATTTCTCAATTGAAGCACGACCTGATCCCGTAACAATTTATCGAGGAAATCAACGTCATCCGCTTTTCGCACCATCTGTTGAACCAGTTGATTGAATTCAGGCTGCCCAGAGGCAAAGATCGTCATCACTTCATCATATTTTTGCTGCCCCAACCGTTCTTTACAACGCTTCAGCCCGTTGATGGCACGATCCAGTATAACCTCACGGGTCTTGGCATCCGAGTTGTAAACATCATGGATTAGATGTGAGATGACTGCCCAGTACAATTCATAAGGATTGATCAAGTCGGGACGCAAATCTCGATACTTCAAATAGTACGTATATGGAGTTACTGCCCCTTCTTCCATATCGTCAAACATATCGGCAAAATCATCTGCCAACTGATTATATATTCCGTAATAGAACGTCCGCAGATCAAATCCCTCATCCTCCGGCGCACTGAGAACAGACCGGACGATTAATCGGGAAGAAGAAGATTTGATAATAATCGGAATGTACAATTCTTCATTCGTATAATTCGCATTGGCTAATTTCTTGTTGTGATCGATCTCCTGAGACTGAAAGAACACATAGGATTGCTCTAAGAACGTGCGCTGTTTCTCTGGATGCTGATAGTCCTTAATGTACTCAAATGCTTCCCGAAGCTCGGAATGTACATATTCGATCACTTCCAGATTGCTGCCTTTCCACTCCCCCAGATCAGGTACGACCCCGGTAAGAAGTGCATCGCGTATCATCTGGGAATATTGTTCTTTTTCTTGAACAGTCAAAGCTTGAGAATCCAGCAGATCATCCACAAATGGATACGTCAAACCGTAAGAATAACCAAGTCGAATCGCCGCATCAAATCTCCGGGCCCGTTCTTCTGGTGGTGTCTGCTCGTTCATCTCATCGTCCACATGAAGGACCACACCCAGAATGATCTTAATGAGCTTCCGTTGCGCCTGCTCTGCATCCAGCTCCTTCGGGATGTTGGATGCTACATTCTTTAATTTGTTCATCACCCAGATGACAGCCGTTTCAATGTGCTCCTTCTGTCCCCAGCGGTACAACGCAGCCAGACTGATATAATCAGGCTGTCCTTTGCGCCCAGTAGCGGAGCCCATAAAGTATTTTTTGGTATTCTGGACAACGTGCTGAATTCGGGCCTGCGTACTCGGAGAATCAAGGGCTTGCCCCAGATCCCGCATATAAACATAGGAGATACTCCGATCCAGGTAATCATCCAGCTTCCCAGTAGTATTCAGCCAGTGGATATATCTATGAACATCCCGGGGATCCGGTTTTCTTTTGCTAGGTGATAAAAAAGAAAGCCAGGCAAAACGATGAATATGTTTTTTTTGCCATACATGAATATCTTGGGTAAGTGCTGTCGTATACGTATTATTCATAAGTTGCTGCCTAAGAGAAGTGAAATACTGAGATGCTTTCTGCTCAGCTAGCCGATATCCTGCATCAGCCTGTTCTGTAAGTACGTTATTCATAGGGTGGATACCTCAAATTCTATTAATGTTAAACATGTATCCATGAAAGGAGATGAGGTGCTCCATGGACGAAAACTGAACTCATTTGATCGTGTATCCAACGCTTCAGCTCATGTTCATAACCTTTATACGGCGATCCAACCGTTTGGTTACGAAATCGTCACTGTTCATTCCCATATACGTGGTTTTACAGAATGGAAGACCAGACTTTGACCGCTGTGATGGCGATAAGTACGATTAATGCATATCGAAGTACCCTCACATTGATCATCGAACTAACCCGTGAACCAAGGGATGCCCCGAGCAAACTGCCGATCACCGTATAGATGATGGGTTCCATCGGAATGTCTCCACCCGTAATTTTCCCTATAACGCCGCCGATTGCGGAGATAAATACAATCGCCAGTGAAGAAGCAATCGTCGTTCGTACAGGGATGTTGAGAATCGTCAGCATGATGGGAATAAGGATAAAGGCACCACCCGCACCAACAATTCCTGATACAATTCCTACTGCAAAAGCAGTGCCTGCTGCAATCCATCTATTAAACACCAGTGGAGCTGAGGTATCAAGCGTTCCCTTTCCGGGAATCAGCATTAGCACAATCGCCATGATCGCCAGAATGCCATAGATCAGATTAATAACCCTTCCGTCCAGATGACCGGATATGAACCCGCCGATCAGACTGCCAGCAAGAATGCTGGAGCCCATGTACAGCACCAAACCGCGGTGGACGATCGCTCCACCACTTCTACCCGTCTTTACTTTTCTGCGGAATGCAATCACACCGGCAAGTGAAGCGAAAAACACTTGAAACATACTAATCGAAGATACCTGATGTGCTGAGAATGGCTCCAGTCCCATCCAGGATGGAACATATAACAGCAGCGGATAATTGATAATGGCCCCACCAATACCCAACAAACCGGAGAAGAATGAACCGACCAGACCCAGTATAAACATGATGACAAAAAGCAGAAGATCCATCGGTTATGCGCTTCCTTTCGTGCAATATAAATCTCATTTCGATATCACTCAAAAGTGCTATACACAGCGAATATTATCCGTTATAATGAAAACCAAGTAAATTAATCCGAAATGAGTGATTAAGCATGTTTAACGTGTTGAAGACTCTTTTTGAAAATAAATGTCCACAGTGCAACGAAAAATTACAAGTTCATAACGATGCGTTATGTTCGACGAAAACTTGTTCTCAATGTCATTACAAAGAAGAGAGTTATGGCTCTCTTGGCGTTCGAATTGTATATGACACCACAAAATGATAAAAAGCTATAGCCTTGTTAATTGTATCACGATCTCTGAAATTTCGGGATGATTCGACAAACTTATTTCCATCTCATATGCCACGATTACTTTATAATGAAAATACAAAAACGGTGCAAAACGAATAAATCGTTCTGCACCGTTTTTCTGTTTTTTTGAGATGAGTTGCCTTAATTATAAAAGGGGACTTATTTGGTTTTGAAGCTGAGGAATCCATCATCTACGGCTACGGTTGTACCGTTCACTGCGCTTGCTGCATCACTGAACAGGAAGGTAACCACACTGGCTACTTTCTCTGGTTGAATGAGCTCTCCACGCATATGTTGAGTAGCAAGCGCATCCTTCATGGCTTGGTCATCACCCAGAATTGGTGTTTCGATAAAACCAGGTGCTACACCAACTACACGAATTCCATGCTCAGCAAGTTCAAGTGCACCGGATTTGGACATCATAACAACCGCAGCCTTGGCTGCGTTGTAGTTGAAGCTGCCTACTGCAGCAACACTTCCATAGATCGAAGCTGTATTTACAATGGTACCTTGTACATTTAATTCAACCATTTTTTTCGCGCCATAATACATACCGTAGTATACACTGTGCTGATCTACATCAATGACTCTGTGATAGGATTCCGGGTCCATCTCCAGAAATGGCTTCACAAGTCCAATGCCTGCGTTATTGAAAATACCGCTTAACGTACCATATTGCTCTACGGTCCAGTCGATCAGGGCTTTAATCTCGTCCCCTTTGGATACATCCACTTTGTACGCGCCCGCTGTTCCGCCTGCTGCTTCAATCTCTGCCGCAAGCTTCTTCGCTCCGTCTTCATTATAGTCAGCGACAACAATAGTCGCACCTTGATCCGAAAGTTGAAGTGCTGTTTCTTTACCAATACCACTGGCTCCACCTGTAATAATAATTACTTTTCCATTGTGTTGAGTCATGACTCAGCTCTCCTTTGGCAAAATATATTTAAGGGCAGTTCAAAACTTATAGTAAGTAACTATATTTTATTAACTTATATACTTATCATACGCCTCTGTCCCAACCTTGTCAAAACCATAGACCATCTTCACATAAATATGAGATAAATGTCATATACATCTCCTATTTACATGATATAGTCTAGCTCCTGTGATATTAAATATGCATCCGTTTGGGAAATAAAAAAGCGAGCATAACGGTAATTCAATCATTCCGATATCTCGCCCTTCTCAAGTATTCGATTCCAAACTGGATTGTCTTAATGTGGTAAGATCAATTCAATTTATTCACCCTGAAGTCCGCTAAGCGGATCTTTCAAATTATTGATGTTGGTGATCAGTTCAGGAATGCCTGTCTTCTCCCAATTCTCTGCCGTAAAACCTTGCTCTGCAATTGTATTCTCGAAATTGTCTACAACTTCTGTTAATTGAGTATTGTAACTAACCAGATTTTCATGAATGCTCTCTCCTATTGCAGGAGCAGTCAACTGAGAAAATTCACTTGCTTCTGCTTGGATCAGATCGATTTTCTCCTGAATCTGCGTTGTAATCTCCGGATTATTCACCGCACCCGATGCGAGCTCTTGCAGATCAGCCCCGGCGTTTGATACCTGTTCTATATAATCAGTAGCCCCACTCACATAATTTAAACTTTGATTAGCTTGTTCCACGACTGAACAGGCTGAAATCAAAAGAATACTTGATGCAATAAGACCTGTCATCATTAATGTGTGCTTTCTTTTTCTTATAAACATGATCATCTCCCTTTCTCCTAATCGGAATCCTTGTTCCAAGTCCATGATACCTGTTCAGACTGCTTCATTGCAAATGGGTCTGCAGCCAGCGTTATTAACATGTATAATAGTAAAATCACACGGTAAAGGGATGTCATGATTATGCTTCAAGCCTTGAACCAACGCTTGAACCGCATCATGCCACTGATTACCCCAATCAGTATTATTATTGGCGTGTTATGCGGGAGTTTTCTTTCTTCTTATACCTTTTTATCTCCTTGGCTTTTTGCGTTCATGACGTTCGCTGGAAGTATCAGTCTGGGGATACGGGATTTTGTGAACGTGCTGAAGAAGCCGTTCCCCCTGTTTGTATGTCTGTTTATTTTGCATTTGGCGATGCCTCTAATTGCTCTTGGTATGGGTCATCTGGTTTTCCCTACAGATGCGTACACCATAACGGGCCTTGTTCTGGCAGCCGTGATTCCGACAGGAATCAGCAGCTTCATCTGGGTCAGCATCTATCGGGGCAATATTGCACTTACGCTTTCCATCATCCTGATTGATACCATGCTTGCTCCTTTCGTTGTACCCGGCGTGTTATCCCTGCTAATCGGCACCAGTGTTACACTGGATACGGCAGCCATGATGAGCAGTCTGTTTTGGATGATTGTTGTACCATCCCTTCTCGGTATGCTGCTGAATGAGTGGACCAAAGGCGCCATTGTCCCGGTCTGGGGACCAAGGTTGAACCCGTTGTCCAAATTGTTTATGGCATCTGTCGTTGCGATTAACGGGTCTGTCGTTGCGCCCTACTTGGCTGATTTCAACTGGAAGCTCGCTGGACTTGCGGTCATCATTATTTTCCTGGCATCATTCGGTTATGCACTGAGTTACTTCATCGCCCGATTGCTGGGCTGGAATGAGGCTGATCAGGTCGCTCTCGTATTCAATGGAGGTATGCGTAATATTAGCGCAGGTGCAGTACTCGCTGTTTCTTATTTTCCGCCACCAGTTGCTGTCCCGGTTGTGCTTGGCATGGTATTTCAACAGATGCTTGCTTCTCTGACAGGTTATCTGCTCGGTCGTCGCTCTCAGCTTCTGCAAAAGTCAGATAAGACATCCGCGGCCTAACAAAATACTGGAATGTTAAAAAAACGCCGACATGATTGTCGGCGTTTTTCGTCACTATAACCCTCTACTATAATATCTCTGCAGGTAGTCTCTCTAATCTCTTTAAACTAATGCTTCTCGTTATCCGAGCCCTGCCCACAATAGAAAAAAACCATCAACGAGTGACGGTTTTGCTCAAATCATTTTCAGAAATCTGTTGCTGCTTATGATGCCGTATGCTTATTTCGGCTGAATATATCCTTCAGCTTTAAGCAGTTCTGCGATTAGAACCGCACCACCTGCTGCTCCACGGAGCGTATTGTGGGACAATCCCACGAATTTATAATCATAGAGTGAATCTTCGCGAAGTCGGCCTGTGGAGACACCCATTCCGCGTTCGATGTCACGATCCAGTTTTGTCTGTGGTCTGTTTTCTTCTTCAAAATACGTAATGAATTGTTTCGGTGCGCTTGGCAGAGCCAGCTCTTGTGGACGGCCTTTGAACTGCAACCAACGCTCCAGAATTTCGTCTTTGCTTGGTTTTTTCTCGAAGTTTACAAACACCGTAGCCAGATGTCCATCCGTTACCGGTACACGAATACATTGTGTTGTAATTAATGGAGCCGATGCTTTGACGATCTCATTATTTTCGATGCTGCCCCAGATCCGGAGTGGTTCCTGCTCACTCTTCTCTTCTTCGCCACCGATGTATGGAATGACATTATCGAGCATATCTGGCCAGTCCGTAAAGTTTTTACCTGCTCCCGAGATTGCTTGATACGTGGAAGCAACAACCTGAGTCGGATTGAACTCACGCAAAGCGTGCAGTGCTGGCACATAGCTCTGAATTGAGCAGTTTGGTTTTACAGCAATGAATCCGGTTTTTGTGCCCAGACGTTTACGTTGAGCTTCAATCACGTCCAGATGTCCCGGGTTAATCTCAGGGATTACCATGGGTACATCTGCTGTCCAGCGGTGAGCGGAGTTGTTGGACACGACAGGTGTGCCTGTTCTAGCGTAAGCTTCTTCGAGCGCTTGAATTTCATTCTTTTTCATATCAACCGCGCAGAAAATAAAATCAACCTGACTGGCAAAAGCCTCTACCTGGGAAGCATCCTGAACAACGATTTTCTTCACCGCTTCCGGAATAGGAACTGCGAGTTTCCATCTGCCTTGTACGGATTCTTCATATGTTTTACCTGCCGAATTGGCGCTTGCAGAAATAGCTGTTACTTCAAACCATGGATGCTGATCAAGCAGGTCCACAAAACGTTGACCTACCATTCCCGTTCCTCCGACGATACCGACTTTCAATTTTGCTGACATTCAATCATCATTTCCTTTCGGTTTGAGTGATTCTTCTCTTGAATCAATATCATAACTCACTAAAAACGTATTATGAAATGGACTCCTTAATTAACACTATTCAGGCAATTCCAAAGCGTGTAGTCACAGCCCCGGAAAAACCAAAAAATCCCATCCCCAAGACAATAGTCTCAGGGACGAGATTGAACTCTCGTGGTACCACCCAGATTCGCCGATATGTCACCATATCCGCCTCTTCAAGTAAAGGTTTACAACCATGTTGCTAGCTGTAGACCGTTCATACTCTAGCTCTGTAACAGGAGCTCCTGTCACACCATCCCTTAATGCTAAGTTCCGATGTGCTGCTCTGAGTCTTTATTCAATAAAAGATTCTTTACTCCTTTTCAGCTGCCGGAGCTCTCTTTGAAAGAATGAATTTTATCTACTCGTCTCTTCGTCGCATTTGATATTGCGATTATAATATCAAAATTACTGTGATGAAGTAAACACATTTTTTTTAGATCATGGAATTTATATGTTTCCAGCGGAACTGAACTATTCAATTATCGCAAGAAAAACTTCAGCTAAACGGTCTGTCTTCTGTGAAAAGTACGTCGATAGACATTTTTATTATAACATACTACAAATAGCTATTTCTTTACTGCTTTTTGGCAACCATCGCATACGTTCCCAGTGGGCTCCCAGGCCCCGTGGCATGATGTGTCCTAAGTAATTTTAGTTCAGAAAGAAGAAGTGTTTTTACTTTGTCCGGGATCTGAAGCAGTTTCAGTTCCACAGGCGCTTCTGCCAGTGTCATTTCGGTTTCCCAGCGACCGTCCTGCAGCTCAGGAGAATGGATCGAATTCTCTTCCTTAATCGTCCAGCCTGCGGCAGAGACAAGCTCTTGGATATCCCCCGGTGTAAAGAGCGTGCGCACATTGGAGAAGCTGTTCTCCTTGTAACATTCGATCTGAGACTGAATCAGAACGGATAACCAATGTGAGAGCTGGCTCACATCTGTAACTCGCGCATCCCATTCGGCGAAGCATAACTGATGTCCCCATGTCCTAACCTCGTTAAGAATCTGGGCGAGTTCGGCAAACGATTTCAAGTACCAAGAACAATGGGAAAGTACGATAACATCAAACTCATTCTCAGAGAATTGGGCTTGATCACTTAGAATGTCGAAATCATAATCCATTCGAATCCGATCACCCAGCGGAGATCTCCGCAGCTTGGCTGCCGCTTCGCCTACGGTCAGTGGTGCACCATAATCCTCTGGTGCAATATCTACACCATGAACGTACCCATTCTCCCCCACCAGATGTGCAAGCACGGCCGTTGTATCTCCCTGACCACATCCGATTTCCAGAACGCGGCTGCCTTCCTGTATCCCCCAAAAGAGTCCCAGTTTCATCCGATGCTCAGTCTGAATGTACTGAATGGCTGCGTTGTCCTCCACGTCCATATACTTAATAAGGTCCTTGATGATAGATTCATTCATGATTCCTCACCCCTCAAAGAGCAACTTAAACTTCTTGCTAATTGTAGCTTTACTGGAATAATTGTACAATACTAGAGTCTATGACAGAACCACGACACGGAGGAGAACCCGTCCTACAGCAGATCTAAACCTCTGCTGCATATCAATCCCTATCCCCACTGGGTTGCAAGCTTCTGAAGATAGGGTGTCAGCATGGGCTGTAATTCCTTGCGCATCAGTCCGATCTCCAAGATCGCCTGAATATATCCGAATTGATCGCCTATATCGTAGCGACGCCCCTCCAGTTCAAGGGCCAACAGTTCCTCCACCTGACTTACTTCTTTTAAGGCATCCGTTAACTGATATTCCCCTCCAGCACCTCTCTCGATCTGATCCAGAATAGGAAAGATGGAAGGTTTCAGAATGTATCGTCCCATTACAGCTGTTCGGGATGGCGCTTCTCCAAGGGAAGGTTTTTCGACCAGATTGGTGACCCGGTGAACCCGGTCCTCTGCACCCTTCGAATCAATAATGCCATATTTGCTCACATTTGCCGCGTCTACCTGACGGACACCAATGATCTGGTTGCCTGTCTTTTCATAGAGATGGACCATCTGTGCAAGTGCAGGCGGATCAGACACCATAATGTCATCTCCCAGCAATACAGCGAAGGCATCATCTCCTACAAATTGCCGTGCACACCCAATGGCATGCCCCAGACCCAGCGGTTCTTTTTGACGAATAAAATGAATATTTGCCATCTCGCTGATGGCCTGCACCTCTTCCAGTAAAGACTGTTTGCCCTTGGCATATAAAGAGTGTTCAAGTTCAACCGATTTATCAAAATGGTCCTCTATGGATTTTTTGTTGCGTCCGGTCACAATGAGGATATTCTCAATGCCAGATTGTACTGCTTCTTCAACAATGTACTGGATGGCCGGTTTGTCTACAATCGGTAACATCTCTTTGGGCTGTGCTTTGGTCGCTGGCAGGAAACGGGTTCCGAGACCCGCTGCCGGAATAACTGCTTTTTTAATTCGCATATCATCATAGACTCCTTTCATATGTTCGTTGTACGAAACACCCAATATCTGCTGGCCATATAGTTCAGAACCATCCCCATCAAGGTCGCCAGGATCTTGCTCATCACTAGACTCCAACCCAACACATCGTGCAAAGTCATCAGAATGAGGGCGGATAACGCGAGAACGATAAGATTGGTGATTAGAAAACGAATAAGTTTCGCTCTATCGCCACCCCTTCGTGCCGCATCTCGAAAAGTCCACCTGCCGTTCAGCCAATAACTGTTCGCAACACCGCAGCTGTACGAGATTATTTGAGCCATCAGAAGCGGTACACCAACCACCGCAAGCAAAGCAAACACCACCGCATCCACTGTCGTATTCGCAACACCCACAATACCGAACTTGAAGAGTGTCACCAGACGCTTAGTCATGATGAGCAACTCGAGCTGTCAATCGGGATTGCGCTTGCTGGCCCTCGGCATGAACCACATCTCTCACAATGTATAGTGGACGCGCCTTGGTCTCATCATAGATACGGCCAACGTACTCGCCCAGAATGCCCAGCATGATCAGGATGAATCCGTTAAACATCAGCATGATACTTACAATGGATGGCCATCCCTTAATCGTTGTATCCGTAAAGATGGCCGAAACAATAACCGTTAACATATAGATGAATCCGCCAACCGACAGGATCGCACCTACATAACCTGCGAGCTTGAGCGGTTTATACGAAAATGAAGTAATGCCGTCCAAGCTCAGTTTCAGCATGCGTTTCAGCGGATATTTTGTTTCGCCTGCCAGACGTTCATCACGTTCATATTCAATCGCAGTCTGACGAAATCCGACCCAACTGACCAACCCGCGCACAAACCGGTTTTTCTCCGGAAGACGTTTCATCTCATCACATACTTTGCGGTCAATCAGGCGAAAATCTCCGGTGTCTACCGGGATATCCGTATCCGTTGAAGCACGAAGGACACGATAGAACAGACTCGCCGACCATTTCTTAAAGCGAGTTTCCCCACTTCGTCTGGTGCGACGGGCATATACGACTTCATAGCCCTCTTTCCATTTGGCGATCATATCCAATATCAGTTCGGGAGGGTCCTGAAGATCCGCATCAATAATAACCACGGCATCCCCCACTGCGTAATCCATACCCGCTGTTATCGCAATCTGATGTCCGAAGTTACGGGCAAAATCAATCAGTTTCACACTCTCGTCCCAACGGGCATAATCACGGATCATCTGTGCACTTCGATCCACGCTGCCATCATTAACAAACAACAGTTCATAACTCTCTCCTGTGCTGCCCATGACCTTCTTCAGACGTCGATAAGTCTCCTCGATCACCGCTTCCTCGTTATACATGGGAATAATAATGCTGTATCGGTACGCGTGAGCCATGTTTGTCCCCTCCCTTTTCCAATGGACTTCGTTCGAGATTTTCATTTCGGCTTACAATTTCACTTCGTACAAGGTCGTCTGTCCGCCGAATCCAAATCCAGCTCTGTTTCCTGTGTCTCCGTTATCTGTAGATCCGCTGTCGGTGCCTGTCTGCCATTCTGACGTTGGAATCTCGGTTCCGTGCTCTTTGATCCAATCGCTAATTTCCGAGTTCCCTCCGCGGCCACCCATGCCACCAACCATGAAGTATTTCACTTGCCCGCTCTTGACGAGTTGCTCAAGTTCCTCTGTTGTGTACACCGGGTCTGACCCGGAGAAACCTCCAAGTGTAATTACCGATGCTTTCTCGTCGATAATATAAGGTGCTGCCTGATTATAATCTGTTGTGGCGAAGAGATACGTTTCGCCTGTATTGTGCTCTTTCAGATAATTCAATGTGGCTGTATCCACTTCTTCATTACGGTTACCCATTCCGCCACGTCCACCCATTGCAGGCATTTCTGTGTCTCCTGCACCGTTACCCATTGGCATGCCCATTCTTGCTCCACCAACCATACCATTGGAACCAGTCGGTCCTGCTGCCGGAATCATGCTGTTGCCACCATAAGTAATTGGGGTGAATGCCCAGTAGATTGGACCGATCAGCATCACCATGAATCCCGCGATAATGAAGCCCTGTTTCCATTGATGTGTGCGATGAAGTATAACGACCAGGATAACCGTAATCAGTATGCCTGCGATCAATTCACTAATGGACCAGCCTGCACCAATCGTATCGTTATACACCTGCATGATATACCAGCCGAACAGAGTCGTCAGCAGCAGGGACACCGGAAGCAACCATGCCTGCCATCCATCGCGATCACGATATGATTTCCACATCGCTACAAATCCTGCGCCAGTCAGCGCCGCAATTGGAGGTGCAAGCATAATCAGATAATACTGATGGAAGAAACCTGCCACACTGAAAAAGGCAGCAACGGGAAGCAGCCAGGCTAGCCAGAACAAGGCTTCCTTGTGTTTATTGGTTATATTTCTCCGTCTTAATCCTGCAAATATGGCAATGCATCCAAGCAGCACAACTGGCAACAGCCAGCTAGCTTGACCTGACAGTTCAGTCTGGAACAGACGCAGAGGACCTTTCTCCCCTGTTCCAAACATTCCGCCCATGCCACCGCCGAAATTTCTTCCGTTTGGCATTTCGATAACATTCGGCATCTGCCCGCTCGGGAAATTGCCATTCGGCCCATTCATGCCACCCATGGTGTTCAAGCCATTCGAACCATTCGTATTATCGTTATCCGGTGCATTGACATCTTGCCCAGCACCAGGAACACCACTGCCTGTCTGATTAGGGTCTGAAGACAAGTCTTCTCGATTTCCCCGATTATTTCCCTGTCCCATACCATTTGGCATACCTGCGTTACCTGCAGTATTCTGCTGACCCGTTAGGCGAGCCAGACCATTGTATCCAAAGGCGAGTTCCATGACCGAGTTTGTTTCACTGCTTCCGATATAAGGCCGCTCGTCTTCGGGTATAGAATCCACAGTGACCGCCCAGGATAAGGAAACGACCGCCAGAACCGCTGTGCTGCCGATCAGCAGGATGATCTTCCTTCTCCATTTCGCCTGAAATGCAAGCAGATAAAGCAAGTAAAAAGCCGGGAGAATCATGTAGGCTTGAAGCATTTTCATATTAAAGGCTACGCCTATTAACCCAAAAGCAACCAGAATGCGCCAAGTACTGCCTTGTTTGCTGCCTTTGAACAAAAACCATGAACCCAGCAGTAGTGTAAACACCAGCATGCTGTCAATATTGTTGGTCCGACTGACTGCAGCCACAACTGGCACAGTTGCCATCGCAAGTGCCGAGATTCGTGCTGCTGCAAGTCCATATGTAGGTTTCACCATGAAATAGATCAGGAGCACCGAACCGATTCCCGCTAATACCTGCGGCAAAATAACACTCCATCCGCGCAATCCAAAGACATAGGCAAAGGCCGTCTGAATCCAGAAGACGACTGGTGGTTTATCTACAGTGACCGAGCCTGCTGAGTCTAGTGAAGCATAGAAAAAGTTATGGAAGTTGCTGAGCATACTCCCAACGGCAGTCGTATAATAGGAATTGGCATATTGATCGTTCCAGATACCGTACCCATTCAGAAATGCCGCCAGTAATACAATCGGCAGAAGGACAAGATCCATCCTTCTTTTGGTGTTATTCAAAGTTAATCACTCCTTCAAAGTTCTTCATGTCTAGTATTGTGACATGCCAAAATAAAACTGGGATGAGTACCCGCTGAATGTTGTCTGAGGATAATTCACCATCCTTTCAGCTAAATTTCAGTTTGGCAAGCGATAATACAACATACAGTCCCTCGCAATTGAGGGAGAAATCTAGATGGATCAGGCAAGGAGAGAAGGAACATTATGAAGCTTAGCAGCGGAATTAAAATACTATTGGCTGATGATGAACCACATATTTTACAATTTCTAGAATTGGGATTAAGCAATGAGGGCTTCGATGTGCGCACCGCACCCGATGGAGCGGCTGCGCTTGAGTTGGCGCTTGAATTCTGGCCACATATGGCTATTTTGGATGTCATGATGCCAGAGATGGATGGATTCGAAGTGGTCGAGCGTCTGCGTAAGACCGGTGCCGAGGTTGGTGTAATTATGCTGACAGCGAAGGACGAAGTCGAGAATCGGGTTAAGGGCCTTTGGTTAGGTGCTGACGATTACATGGTCAAACCCTTTGCCTTCGACGAGTTGCTCGCCCGGATTCAGGCCAGACTGCGTAATCAATTTCCTTTATTAATAGGAGCCGTCACCCACGGTCCCTTCCGAATTGATGATCAGCGCAAAGAAATCACCTATCAGAATCAGGTCCTGGTGCTATCTCCTACCGAATACGAACTATTAAAATTCATTGTGCTTAATCATGGGATTGTACTGAGTAAAGCGACCATTTTGAGTCGGGTGTGGGGCTACGATTTTGGCGGGGAAGAAAATATTGTGGAGGTATACGTTCGCTCCTTGCGCGACAAACTCGGGGATAAAGAGCATAAACTCATCCGCACACTTCGAGGTGTCGGGTACAGGGTGGATCTCTGATGAACTCGCTGCCTAAGAAAAATAAACTTCGTTTAAGACGTCTGCACCAATGGATATGGCCTCGTTCATTACGTTCTCAATTGCTCTCACGTTCACTGTTCGTGCTTGCTGGGTTACTATTGTTAATCGGTATCCTGCAATTCTGGATCATGGAAAGCTTTCTCTACCGGAATCAGGCAAAAACCATGGAAGAACAGCTCATGTCCATGCCCCCGGTTTGGCTCGGAATCCAGTCACGTAATGGCTCTTCCAACAATCCTTTTGGTGGACAGGCAGGAAACGGGTCTGGTAATCGGGTGCTGTTTATTCCTGACCGTTCACTGGCCCTGTTTGATAACCAAGGTACGTTCGAGGATGTTTTTGGAGAAGATGGTCTGAAAGCCCCTCAACTATCAACCGCTGAATATCAGGACATTACAGATGAATTGAAAGAACAAAAACACATTCCCTACCGGATCGTCACGGATAGCCAAGGGAATGACCAATTGATTGTATTCGCTTCACCCGGTCCACGCAATCGCGGTTTACCAATGGTCCAGATGGGCACGGCTACGAAACCACTGAGAGACTTGATTATTAAACAGCTTCTAATCTTCCTCATGTTATCGCTGTTGGCCATGGTAGCCGGTCTTATTCTATACACTAAGGTATTACGCCGGACGCTGGTTCCCCTGTCCAACATGGTGAATAAAGTACAGCAGATCGATGCAGGAAGTCTCGCAGAACGCCTTCCCGTCGTTCAGGGACAAGAAGAAGTGGATCAGCTTGCAGTTTCATTCAATGGCATGCTTGAAAGGCTGGAGAACTCGTTTGAAGCGGAGCGGGAATCGAAAGAGCAGATGCAGCGTTTCTTGTCTGATGCTTCTCATGAGCTTCGTACCCCACTCACCTCCATTCACGGCTTCATTGAAGTTCTACAACGGGGTGCAGCGACCAATCAAGATCAATTGTATAAAGCACTGGAAAGCATGCACGGCGAATCGGTACGAATTAACAAGCTGGTTGAAGATTTGCTGTTACTAACCAAGCTCGATCAGGCTCCAAAGCAGGAGCGGGAGGTCATTCAGCTAGACAGTCTGCTGCTCGAAATGCAGCCACAACTCGCCATGATGGCTCAGCAAAGATCCATTCATCTTGATCTGACGGCTGAAGTGTATGTACTTGCTGACCCTTACAAACTGAAACAGGTTGTGCTGAATCTGTTCCATAACGCGGTGCAGCATACCGATCCTGAGCATGGAGCCATCTCCATAACGTTGTATGCCACGCACCATAAAGCTGAATTATCAGTGAAGGATAATGGCACAGGCATTGAACCTGAACATCTGCCCCATATCTTTGAACGATTTTACCGCACAAGCAGTTCTCGTTCGCGCAAACAAGGTGGCGCAGGTCTCGGCCTAGCCATTACCCGCTCGATTGTGGAGTCGCATGGTGGGAAAGTTACGGTACAAAGTCAGGTAGGCCTGGGAACGGAATTTATGATATTGCTGCCGCTGTATAAGGCTGATGTCTAGACTGAGCGCAGCCTCCAAGTAGGTTGGCTATAAGCAGCTCTACGTAAGATCTACTTGATCATTACTCAAGCTCTAGTCAAGCTCCAAATGCTGCTTTTCTTCCATTTTAATTCCGGCTTTTCATTGCATGACGAATCCCCTCTCATCTCGGTTGAGGAATGAAAGGGGGATTCTTTTTGTATCCGATTAATAGAGTGTAGAGTAGTAGCTCAATTGGTTTCAGGCTTTCAGGCTAATGAATCTGAGACGTCTTATTCAAGCATTTGGAGCGTCCGCAGAGATCTAATGAACCTGAGCCACGTTATATTAGAATAATGGAGCTAGAATAAAAAGTGGACACCCGTTAACGGACGGAAGGATAATAAGACTAACGGAGGTGTCCACATGGGAGAACAGCGGCAACGATATAACGAAGAATTCAAGAAACAAACGGTCAAATTCATTCAAGAGCAGACGAAGACACTTGGAGATTTGGCAGAAGAACTCAACATTCCAAAAAGTACGTTGCACCAATGGATGAGTAAGTACCGCGAACTAAAACATGAGCCTGTTGCCAGCGTAGATCGAGTGAAGGAACTGGAAGCAGAGCTTCAAGAGATGCGCCGGTTGCTTCAAGAGAAAGATCACACGCTTGCGGATACACAAGAAGAACTGGCGATTGTAAAAAAAGCAGTGCACATCTTCAGCAAACCAAAGAGCTAAGATTTCAGTTTGTGGAAGATCATCGCTCCGAGTTTTCTTTGGAGAAGATGTGCAGTACCTTTCAAGTATCACGGAGCGGATATTACAAATGGCGAATGGACCGAACCAGCATGCGGCAGAACCGTAAAGACGAGGTCATGAAGCGTATTCGGTATCATTTTTACGACCACCAGATGCGGTGTGGAAGCCCTAAAATTACGTATCTGCTCCATTTAGAAGGGTTGCGAATCTCTTCCCGTACCGTCAGTATATATATGCGTCAAATGAATCTACGTTCTGTGGTCATGCCCAAATATCGCGTTCAGACTACGGATTCCAAACACGACCATCCCCTTGCGCCAAATACGCTGAATCAGCAATTTAAAACGTCCAAACCGAATAAGGTATGGGTTACCGACATCACCTACATTCCTTGCCGAGGAGGTCGTCTATATCTCGCCAGCGTTCTGGATTTGTGCACACGTGAAATTGTAGGCTGGCGTCTATATAACCATATGGAAACCAGTTTGGTGGTAGGTGCACTGGAGGATGCTTACAAGGCCAAACGCCCCGCTCCGGGATTACTCCATCACTCGGATCGCGGCTCTCAATACACGTCAAAAGAATACGTGGAGCAACTAAAATCATACGGAATGGAATCAAGCATGAGCCGCCGAGGAAACTGTTATGATAACGCCTGTATTGAGTCATGGCACAGTATTTTAAAGAAGGAACTCATTTACTGCAGCCCTCGTTTTAAGACGCCGGAAGAGGCTTATACTGCCATCTACCAGTACATTGAGTTCTATTACAACCGCAAGCGAATGCATGGCGCGCTAGGGTATCTTTCCCCTGCTCGTTTTGCGATGCAATTTACGGACAAATCCGCAGCGTAGTGTCTACTTTTTTGACATAGGTCCATAAACAGCCGTTTACTGCGTTTTTCTAAGGGTATTTCGGGAAATAGCGTGTCTGATGTTCCTTACAATTTAAGAAACGTACCGAAAGGCCAATAAGACGTCCTATGTTCGTTAGAAAATTGTCTACCCAATCGTCAGGATCAGCCATCTTGGACCTCAAGACTTTTGAGACCTTGGTATCCATCATCGTATAGCTCGCCTAAGTTTGAATATGAGTTTGAGTTTGAAGATACACGCTAAAATTCATCCTGTTCTATCGTTGCTTTTGGCAACGGCGGACTACCAAGGGTATACGCCATTCTCATCTAGGAACTCCCCATTATGGCGTTTACCATCCGTCGCATAGCGCACAATAATCGCAGCGCCGGCTTCTTTTGATTTACCGCCTTCGGCATTGCCATTAAGATCTGTTGATGTGAATCCGGGCGTTACCGCGAAGACTTGCGCCCTGCTGTTTTTGACTTCATAAGCCATCGAAAGTGTCATGGCACTGTTGGCCGTTTTGGATGAATTATAGTCGAAGGCATTTAAAGTAGATTCCTCATTTTGCATATGATGCAGAGAAGCCATGTCGGTTGATACATTAATGATTGTGCCTTCATTATCTTTGATTAACGGGAACAATCGCTGATTCAAACGGAAGGTGCCGAAAAAGTTCACTTCAAAGGCGTTCCGCAGATCTTCCTCTTTTGTATCCGTGAAGGAATGAGAGAAAGCACCCGGCATACCCGCGTTATTGATCAGAAGGTTTATTGCGGGATAAGTCTTCTGAATCGTATCGGCTGCCTGCTCAATGCTCTTCAAGTCGCACATGTCGATCTGTACAAATTCTACATCTAACCCCCTAGAAGTTAACTCGGAAACAGCTCTTTCACCCCGTTCAACGCTACGTGCGCCGAGGAGAACTCTCCAACCTGCTTCACCTAACTGCTTGACGATTTCATATCCAATTCCTTTATTTGCTCCGGTTACAAAAACAGTCTTTTTCATGCGAATCCTTCTTTCCATAATTTGATATATATTTAACAATGTATAAGTTACTATGCTACACTTAGTGTAGGTCAAATTATTTTTATAAAAAGAGGGATTAACATGTTAACGATTGGAGAAGTAGCGAAAAAAGTTGAAATCTCCATTGGAGCGATCCGCTTTTATGAAAGAAAGGGACTGCTGAAACCTGCTGCACGAAATGAGCAGAACAACCGTCTTTATTTGGAGGATGATCTGAACTGGCTGGTTTTTATCAAATGTCTTCGCGAAACTGGGATGAGTGTGGAAGACATCAAAAAGTATTATGATCAGGTCAATGAAGGAACCTCCACGCTGAAGGAAAGAACCAAGCTGATTGAGGATCAAAAGCAAAAGTTGCTGAATGATATCGAGGAGAAAAAAGCGCAGCTTGTTCATTTGGATAACAAACTGGAGCGCTATTATCGAGGGGAAAATTATTAATATAAGCCTTATGCGATAGATTAAACTTTTGCATTTATGTAAGGGAGCACGTATCCTAACAAGGTTTCCTCAGTAGCTTCTTAAAATAAACAAAAAAAAGATCAGACAGCCAGACCAATAACTGTCTAACCTGATCCGAAACTTTCATTTTATAGCACTTCTCTAAGGGACTACGTTCTATTAAAATTGGCCTTGTTGCTTACGCAGGTGGTAATGGTTATACTTTCCATTTTCGATCACAATCGAACTGCCCCGTTCAAAATCACATTTCTGTATCACCTTATTGGATGCTTGATTGGTAGTCAAAGCGATGGCATTTAACACTTCTACATTTGTATGTTCAAACAAATACTCCGTCATTGCGTTCACTGCCTGCGTTGTGTAACCACGATTTCTGTAATGCTTGGAAATGCCATACATAATCTCCCTATTGGGAGCTGGCAGTTCCTCCTTGATCCCCGAGCAACACCATCCGATAAACTCGTCATTTTCTTTAAGTATGATAGCCATTCGTAAATATAACTCTCCGATATACCCTCCCGCCATCACAGCTTGTTTAAAACGCTGATTCTCAGGGATTTCATATTCGGTGAGCCACAGGCTCCTGTCTTCAATCGTAGCATTCCATCCCGGTAGGAATTCATACACCTCAGGTTGCCACGTAATTTCTTGCAGTTTCTCTAAATCTTCAATTCGATACTCGCGCAAATAAATATCCTTGCAATCGATGATTAATTCATCGGTTAGTATGGGTTGGTTCATAGTTCCTCCTACTACACACTTAATTACACCTTATTAGCCTTTACTTCAAACAAGGCCCTCTTTTTCCATAAACTCGTCTTTGGTTAAACCAAAGAGGATCAGATCCTGGTATTTTCCATCCGTATAGATCACTTGGCGACGCACACCTTCCTGGACACATCCAAGTTTTCTCATCATTGCTGCGGAAGGTTCATTTCCCTCGAGTACATAATCATTAAATTTATTGAGCCTGCGCTCGAAGAAGGCATACTTTAGCAAGATTCGAACGGCTCTGGTTCCGTATCCTTTTCCTCGATGATCCCTGTCAATTTGAATGCCAATGCTAAAGGTACCGTTTCTCTCATCAATGCTGTTCAGATTCACACCTCCGACATTTTCACCATCCATATTTACAATTGTAAACATGATCCGTCCTTTGGCTAAAGAAAAATCAGAGAAGTTTTCCGTGAAACTCTTCGCTTCAATATGGGTTGGCGGCAACTCTACTGCACACTCCAATAACCGACGGGCAGGTGTATCAAAGCGGTTATAATAATGATCCTCCCAATCTTCTTCACGCAAAGCACGTAATCTGATCTTATCATCCTGCCAGAAATATTGACTATAATCGATCTCTCTCATTCCAAGTCCCCCCGCATATACCACCAAATTTACTTCGAGCTACAAACATGATAACCCATAATGTGGAATTGGAGGAGATTTGTTTTCATTAAACACAACGAAAATAACCCCCGAACAGGATAAAACCTGTCGGAGGCTACGCTCTAATTTATATCAAAATCCCTTTACGATTCTTCCGTATATTGAGGCTTGGACACGTTATCCGGAACCGTTTCGTCAAAAACATCCTGACCTGGATAATCCCTTACGTCTCCCTCGTGAAGCTCATGATTTTCATAGTCAAAACGATGTGCAGACCGCTGGTCCACCCGCCACGGAGAACTTTTCCCAAGAGACTCGGATAGTAAAGATGAACCGTAAGGGCCCTCCGGGAATTCTTCGAGTGTGATATCGTTTCGCTGCGACTCCACCGTAGACACATCGGTATATTCTTGCCGTTCTTCTCGCAAAAACTTATCTTTCATCGCTTATCCCTCCTGATCCACTTCAGATGACCAACGTCCACTTATTGTGAGCGAGGACAAACGCATTTATGCATGATCTTTGGAAAACACTGCGTTTAGGTTTTGTTCCATTACCGGATCCATCACGTTAATCATCGCCATCACAATTGGCGAATCCATATCAATAGTACAAAAACAATGAGGCCAGCCATGCTAATCCAGGTATCACGTTTGGACCATGCCAATAATGATGAACGTCCTCCGAGCATAGAGTGCTCTCTAACTTTACGCATTTCCATCGCAATGGTCATATCCTCCGCACGTTGGAACAGTGCCATTAACAAGGGAATCACCATCGGACCCAGGTCACGAATTCGAACGGTATTTGGTTTTAAAGCTGCCTTTCCACGTGCCCGTACGATCAGTGAGAATCGCTGCCACTCACTCCAGATCATCGGGATAAATCGAAAGATTAACGCTACAGCTAGAGCAAACGAAGCTACGGGCAACCTGATCTTTTTACTGATACCGAGTACCCAGTTAAGCCCCTCTACCATTCGCCCATAAGGTGTCGTCAACGAAAACCAAAGGCTTGCCATTGTGACGATAAACAAACGATACACATTCAGCAAAGTGCCTTCCGCCTGCATCAGGGAAAAGCCAAAGTGCAGACCTCCTCCCTCTGTTGAAAGAGTTGTCCCAGATAAGGCCGTTGATATGATGAAAAAGAATAATAATGGCTTCATTAACTTCATACATCCAGCCAAAGTCTGACGCGGGAGCACGGCAAGTGCTGCTACTACCGGCACCAGTGTTAATGTCAATCCCAGCCATCGCTGTTGAAGCATAGCTGCGGTGACCAGCAAAATATACAAAATCCATTTCAGACGCGGGTCCATGACGCCATATAATCCCCCCGAATGAGTCAAGGTGTTCGGAAGAAGCTTCGGATCATCCTCCGTTTTAATGGACGACGCTATCTGTGCTTCTTTTTCATACTTCATTGCATCGCTCTTGACTTCCATCGTTACCGTCCCTGATGCTTCTTTCGATCCGTCCTGAATCCCCACCTCAACTAACGTAGACTGAACAATGCATTCAGCCATCTCTTCTGGCGTCATTGCGGTCAATGGCAGCTCAAGACCCGCTGCTCTAAACTGCTGTGTCAGTCTCATCGATGGTGGCAGTCCGATCCCTGTCTGCTCCAGCAGTTCAGGCCTTTTGTGAAGTTCTCTCGGCGTAAGATCTGCGATTAGATGGCCTTCCTGCAACAACAATACTCGATCCGCACAAGGCAAGAATGTATCCAGATCATGGGTTGCTACCACGCCACCACCACCTGCCAGACGATGTTGCTCCAATACATCCAGCAGAAGCCCGACACTTTGCGCTTCCAACCCTGCGCTCGGCTCATCCAGCAGAAGCCAGTGTGGATTGGTCACACTTCCGAGAGCAAGTCCAAGCCTGCGCTTCTCTCCCCCACTTAGAGCAAATGGCGACCTGTCCAGATGAAAACGTCGGTCCAACTCCGAAGATACTGGCGGGTCCCATTGGTTCAGTGCTTTTGTGATCTGCTCTTGTTGCTGTTTCTCTGAAAGTCGATAGGGACGCAGAGAATATGTGAATTCACGCTGAATACTTCGGGCAAACAGTTGTTGTTCCGGAAATTGAAACAATAGTCCCATTTGCAATAAAATCGACTGCGGCACTTTTCCTTCTTTCCATAAAGGTGTGCCATCTAATGTGATACTTCCTGCATCGGGCGGTCTCAGACCAGCCAACGTCTGTAATAAAGTCGTTTTTCCTGAACCCGTGCAGCCCAGCAGCAAGGTGATTTCCCCACTGTTCAACTGTACACTCACATCTTCAAGCAGTGCACGTTTGCCCGATTCCGATGCTTCTATGCGTATATTGGTTAGCTTGATCTCCAACGTGCGACCTCCTTGGCCAGTTGCTCAGGTCGCAGTGGCATGGCTTCTGGCATCATACCTTTTTGCTTGAGCAATAACGCAGTTTTTACAGTAAAAGGAGGGTCCAACCCTAAGCGTTCACAGGGAGATAGCTGTACATTTTCCCGAGTAGCCTTCTCATTCAACTCTGTTTTATAGAAAAAGGACTCCGGCGTCCCGTTGTACACACAACGTCCCCTCTCCATAGCAATGATTCGATCACACAGGGTTGCTTCCTCCAGATGGTGTGTAATCCAGATCACCGTTGTCCCCCGCTGGGTAATCTTCTGAACGATGGCCTCGATACGGTCTCTTGCTCCTGGATCAAGCATGGCTGTTGGCTCATCCAGAATCAATATATCCGGTTTGGCTGCGAGCGCTACAGCAATATTAAGCAGTTGCTTCTGTCCCCCGGATAATTGTGAGACCGCCTTCTCCGGGGGATATTGAAGTCCTACGGTATGTAATGCATCCTGCCTGCGCTCCAATTGCTCTTCTACAGATTCCATTAATGGTGACAGCGCAAAATGAAACTCCTCTTCAATCGTATCGCCAAGTACCTGAGCATCCGGTTGCTGCAGTACACCCCGAACAGTAAGTTCATCCGAGATATTCCGTACCCCTCCCGATAGCGGAATGAATCCGATCAGTAGTCCAGCAAGTGTGCTTTTCCCACTGCCATTCGCTCCTACAATACTAATCCATTCTCCTTGGTGCAGCGTAAGTGAAACCCCGTCCAGTGCTTTCCTCACCTGACTACCTTCGGAAGCATAATGCACTCGAACATCTTCTAATGTAATTATAGGCAGGTTGCCTTGCATCGTAAATTAGTCCTTTCCCTTTCTATTGTTATGTGGTACGATCCTAATCGTTAACCACATTTATTTAATTGGTTAACAATCATATTACCAAAATGGAGAGGATTGTTCAAACATGAAATTATCTTTGCGAGGCATTGTATTCAGCGCACTTATGGCCGCAATTTTAGTACTTTTTGGTTACATAAGCATTCCCATTGGCTTCTCCCCAGTACCAATAACATTACAAACTTTGGCTGTCATGCTGGCCGGAGGATTACTTGGTCCACTCTATGGTTTTCTAAGTGTCACGATGGTTGTTCTGCTCACCGCTCTTGGATTCCCCTTGCTGCACGGGACCGGAGGACTTGCAGTACTTCTTGGACCTACCGGAGGATATGTGATGATGTGGCCGTTCTCCGCATTATTGATTGGATTGTTGCTTGCACGAATCAACATCAAAGGTGTAACAGGATTCATACTCGCTTTTGTTGTATTTGAACTATTTGGTTCACTGCTCGTGTATGTCTCGGGGGTCCCTTGGCTTGCCTATGCTTACAAAATGGACATACCTGAGGCCATGATTCAAGGGTTTTATCCTTACATAATTGGGGATCTGATCAAAGCTGTATTTGCTGCCATCATCATTGCGCCCGTGCGCATGGTTTTCCCACCTCAACGTCTCACAGGTAACCTGCATTCCACGGTTATAAAAGCGGATTCTTAATAGAAGCTATATAAGGTAACTGATCTGCCTATCTTTGAAAACGACGAAACCGCCAAAATCACTTTGGCGGTTTTCGTTACTTCTCTTCCTCTAAGGTTGTTCTGTCATCAGAGTGATCCGTGTAAATCTTCTTTAGTTCAACTTATATATTCACCTGAATTAATTGACGCTCTGTAATCTGAAATTGTTGATCCGCTGTATTTCCAATAAACCTCTGATCATGAGATACATACAGAATTGTCCCTTCATAGGCCTTGATAAAACGCTCCAACGCTTCCAATGCATGCATATCAAGAAAATTCGTCGGTTCATCTAACAATAGAATGTTATATTGTCCAAGAAACAAGTGACATAATTGAAGACGAATCGCTTCTCCTCCACTTAATGTCCCAACATTCTTCAGCAGGTCATTACCTGTAAACTGCATCGCATGCAACGCACTTCTGAGCTCTGATTCCTCATAATCTGAACGATTTTTCAGAAATTGTAATACGGTCTCTTTTGTTGTGAATCGATAGCTCATTTGCTGAAAATAACCGAGCTTCGCTTTTGGAGACATTGTGATGTGATCTCCAGCATGGAAAACATGGTTAAGCAATGTACTTTTCCCGCTGCCATTGGCTCCGGTTATCGCTATTTTTTGTTTTAATGGAACCTGAAAACTTACATCCTCCAGCAATACGTTACCTTCCACTTCCAGTGTAAGGCGATCTGCCATAATTGGATATCGGTTGTGCAGCTCCAGTGTCTTTGGCTGACGGAAGATCATAGGACGATCCTCTTGCACCGCTTTTACCTCGTGAAGTTGTTGCATTCGCTGTTCAATCGCTTTAGCTGCGCGGTGCACCGCTTTTTGACTGGTGCCTTTGGATTTTGTTTCAACCATACGGTTTGTTTTTGCCTTGGATTCTTTTTTGGACATGCTTCCGGCCTGCGTTATTTTCTCGGCTTTCTTCATCTTTTCCCGAGCGGCCAGCTCCAATCGCCTTTTCTCCTTGAAAAACTGCTCATGGGCCTGGTTTTGTTGTTCACGCTCCAGCCTTTTCTGTGCCTGATAATCACTATAGTTGCCAGAATATACGTGAACCTCACCTTGATGGATTTCCCAGATCGTGGTCACCAGTTCATCCAGAACCGCACGATCATGACTGATCAGCACAAGCGCCCCATAGTAATAACGCAATTCATCCAGCAAAAATGTAATGCCCTCTTGATCCAGATGTGTTGTTGGTTCATCCAGTAACAGTACTTCATGATAATGGGTGAACATTTGAGCCAGTTTTAAACGGGTCTGTTCTCCGCCACTCCATGCTTGGTCGTGTTGAGGTATGGCTAATTTACTCAGTAAAGCCCCGTCAACTTCAATACTTTCGTTAGACTGGGGTGGTTCCACTTGTTCCAAATAACCAAACTCAGCATGACGTTTTACCTTTCCGGCTGTTGGCTGGATCTGTCCCGCAATGAGTTTCAACAATGTACTTTTACCCTGACCATTCCCACCTACTACACCAATGCGATCCAGTTGATGCACAGCCAGTCGCTCAATGTTCAGTATTGTTTTATCCATATAGGTCATCTCAACCTGTTCTAACTCAAAACATATCTTTTCCATATTCGCTACCTCCGAAATAAGATTTATTTCGTATCGATAGCGAAGCACGCTTCTATCGATACGAGCTTATCGTGCCAGCTCGTATCAATAGAACAGTAACGTCATCATAGCGGTTACCTCCAGTAGTCTGTATTGAGCGCCTTTACCTAATTATTTACTTGATTAAGATAATCAGAAGAAAAAAAACAAAGAATCACAGGCCACGGCCTGTGATTCAACGTAAACGGGAAAGCGAGTATAACACTTATTTTAAGGTCAGGATGATTGAAAATGACAGACTGATCCCGTTTACTCTGAACCAATAGTCAGAGCCTTTGAACGTATTCAATTACCGATTCAAAGGAAGGAAGCGCAATCTCATCGCATTTGTCATGTTCAATAATCCACCTTTCATTAACATGTATAGATGTAGATGTACAACTCCAATTATAATTTTCCAATTCCACCATGTCAACGGAACCATGAAAACACGACACCATCGGATTAGTACATCAGCATCAATCTACTTATGTTCCTGACCATTACCGCTACTTAATTTTAATAGAAGCTCTTGGCTACTAACCTGTCCGGTAGCCTGTGGAATTACTTCCTCGTAGTTGGCAGAATTCGTTACTATAATCGGCGTTACCGTATGATAACCAGCAGCCTTAATCTGTGCAATATCGAACTCAAGCAACAGATCTCCCGCTTGGACCCGATCGCCTTCCTTGATATGGGAAACAAAATGTTGCCCATCCAATTTAACGGTATCTACTCCCACGTGAACTAATATTTCAGCACCGGTGTCTGACACTACAGCCAAGGCATGTTTTTTCTTGAATGCAACGGTAACTGTACCATCAAAAGGCGCTACGACTCTGCCCACAGTTGGCTCAATCGCAATCCCTTTACCCATTGCTCCCGATGCAAAGGCCGGATCTGGAACTTCCGACAATTCAACAATCGTTCCTTCGATTGGGCTAAATACATCTTCGTCTGAAGCATTCGTTGTACGGGCAGGTTGCTCGGCAGATGCAGTAGGTTCAGTTTTTGTTTCTTCTTCAACCGGATCTTTGAAGCCCATGATGTACGTCAGTACAGCCGAAACAACAAACGATACTACGATACCCAGAATCAATCCAGGGAAACCTTGTCCACCTGGTCCGTAGAAGATTGGCAAGGTCAGTAGTCCCGGTGCGCCAGATGCAAATGCCAATGTGCCCGCTTGACCAATGATAGCTCCACCAACTGCACCACCGATAACTCCTGCAATGAATGGACGTTTCAGTGGTAATGTTACCCCATAGATGGCCGGTTCCGTAATACCAAACAAAGCCGTCAACGTGGATGATCCCGCCAGCGTTTTCAGTTTTTTGTTCTTGGTTTTCAACATAACCCCAAAAGCAGCGCCCGTTTGAGCAAAGATCGAAGCTGTCGCAGCCGGTTTAACGCCATCCTGTCCATACACGGCAACGTTGTTGATAAATACCGGAATCAGACCCCAGTGTATTCCGAAGATAACGAGCAGCTGCCAACTTGCACCCATAACGGCTCCAGCGAGCAATGGACTGAATCCAAATGCGGCAACGAGTCCGGCTGCAATTGCATTACCAACGTAGACACCAAATGGCCCGAATACCAACAGGGTCAGTGGTACCATAATCACTAGCAAAAATAATGGTGTAACAAAGTTTTTCACACTATCGTGAAGTGTTTTATTAAAGAACTTTTCCAACTTGCTCATGACAATGACAGCTAAAATGATAGGAATAACTGTAGATGAATAGTTCATCAAGATGACAGGGATACCGAAGAAATCCGTTGGTGTTCCCTCTGATTTCAACGTGACGATGGACGGATAGATCAGTGCTCCTGCAATCGTCATCGCAACAAACATATTTCCCTGGAATTTACGTGCTGTTGTAACCGCTAACAACAGAGGCAGGAAATAGAAGAGACTATCTGCTGCTGCATACAGGATCGTATATGTTGTTTCTGTCGTTTCCAGCCATCCAATATTGCTCGCAATCAACAATAACCCTTTTAGAATACCGGCTCCCGCCATAACACCCAGAAGTGGTGCAAAGATGCTGGATATGATATCGATAATACCCCCGAGTCCTTTGGCTGCTTTGCGAGGTTTTTCTTTATCTGACGAATCGTCCAGAATGTTACTGATCTGTCCAATGGCACTATAGACTTCAGGCACCTTGTTACCAACAACCACCTGGAATTGTCCTCCATTTTCTTTGACTGCGATGATGCCTTCTGTTTTCTCAAGTTTGGCTTTGTCTGCCTTGGCATCGTCCTTCAATACAAACCGTAATCGTGTTGCACAATGAACCAGCGATTCCACATTTTTCTCACCGCCAACCAGTTCTACAATCTCTTTGGCCAGTTTCTCTTGACTCATGATCTGCACCCCCACTTTTTCTCAAACAGGCCTCTTACCGATTTTTTTGCACGCAAAAAACCTAAGCCTTGAGCAAGGAGACACAATGGTCCTGACCTTCTCATGACTTAGGTTTTGCCTGCATAACCAGTAACAATCCCAGTTAAATCGTATTCAATTCCTGTTAATCACATATTATTATAATTAAACCATTTTTGTCAACATTTAAATATTATCGATTAACCACTCGTTCGATATGAACCGTCAGATACAATTTTTCTTCATTGGTCAACTCATGGTTGTATTCCTTTTTGACAAACAACTCAATTTTCTCCGTACACGCTGCGGCATCCGGATGTTTCTCCTTGATCATGTCATAGAAATGATCATAGTTGTTGTCGTAATGCGTACCACTGAGCACACGCTGGGAGAAGAACTTCAGATGTGTGATAAAGCGAAAATAACTGAGAGAGTCCTCATCAAATTCCATTTTGAAATGATATTTCGCTATATTAATAATCTGCTGGATAAACTTCGTAATATTCATCGTTGTAATAACTTCTTCGTTCATCTCTGCGTTGACAATATGAAGAGCAATAAAAGCGGCTTCATCTGGTGGAAGCTCAATATTCATACGGGTGTTGATCTGTTCCAGCGTCTTCATGCCCAGTGCGAATTCGGGCTTGTACAACTGCTTGATCTCCCACATTAATGCGTTCTTGATCTCCACACCTTCCCGATAACGTTCGATGGCAAAGTTAATATGATCCGTAAGGGATACATAGATGTTCTCATTCAGCTTTCGGCCCAGATTCTCACGCGCATACGTGATGATCTCTTCCACAATTTCAATCAGTTCCATCGGAACTTCACGCAGCAGCATTTTGAAATTATCGGATGTTTGTTTGTTTTTCAATGCAAATACTTTCTGGATGCGGGTCTCGTCTACTTTATCCCCCGGCTTTTTCTTAAAGGCAATCCCACGTCCCATCACCACAAGCTCTGCTCCATCCGCTTGATAGATGCTAATGACGTTATTGTTGATAACCTTTGCTATTTTCACTTCAATCCCCCCGTCACGTTCCACTCTCTTGGCAGTTATACATCGTCTTTTGGGCATACAAAAAAAACCTGAAGCATCACAAAATAAACAAGACATGGTGGTCTGCTTTTTTTGGTGCTTAGGTTTTGCCTACGTCGTGTAGTAACAATCCCAGAAACGATATAATTGCGTCAAGTATAGCGCGAACCTGACTATATGTCAACGCTTTCAATGCAGGAACAATCGGAAGTCCCATGGTTATATAAATTGAACTAGATAATATTTACACTAGCTACTCCGATGACAGAACAACCTTCCGATCGCTGTTATCCCCAGCTTTTTTTCTGTATTCTCCGTTTTGTGTAAGTGTTTAGTTCAATTTATATAGATGAAACTTCCGATGTTTTATTGCCGTACAAAACCATTTTAATTCAGAAAAATATAAACTACGCGTCACCCAAGTTTGTTCCGTTGGATTCGATCACATTTTTGTACCACTCAAAACTTTTCTTCTTCAGTCGTGTCAGCTCACCTTGACCTTCATTATTACGGTCCACGTAAATGTAACCATAACGTTTTCTCATCTCACCTGAGGATGCACTTACAATATCAATAGGTCCCCAGCTGGTGTAACCGATGATGTTCACCCCATCCTGAATAGCCTCACCCATTTCAGCTACATGTCGTTTCAAGTAGTCAATCCGGTATGCATCATCCACTTCACCTTCCGGAGTAACCACGTCATTGGCACCAAATCCATTTTCAACAACAAACAGCGGCTTCTGATAACGGTCATGCAGTTGATTAGCGGTAATACGGAACCCTTTGGGATCAATCGTCCAACCCCATTCGGACTTCGCCAGATATGGATTGGCTACCGAACCAAATACATTACCACTGGTCATATTTTTGATAACTTCCGGATCGGTGCTGGTTGTACGACTTGAATAATAGCTGAACCCGATATAAT
Source organism: Paenibacillus sp. FSL L8-0435 (assembly GCF_037965655.1). NCBI lineage: Bacteria > Bacillati > Bacillota > Bacilli > Caryophanales > Paenibacillaceae > Paenibacillus > Paenibacillus sp. FSL L8-0435. The sequence continues at coordinate 3,013,587 of NZ_CP150185.1, read as the reverse complement.
CTACGGTATGATTTTTCAAGATTTCGGCATCACCCGGCTGCATAACGATGTTCAACTCGTGATCTTTGAAAAAACGTTTGGCGTAACCCGGATATTCCCCACGTGACTGCACATCGATGAAGAAATAGGACTCTCTATCTTTTTCCATGCCCTGGAACACATCTTCCGGATTACAAGTATACGGATAGAAGCTTCCTGCGGCGAGCATACACCCAATCATGGCACCCGGAATAATCTCATGACATGCCTTGACTGCCAATGCACTTGCAACCAGTTGGTGGTGAGCAGCCTGATATTGAATTTCCTTGATGTTATCCCCTTCATTAAACGCCAGCCCCGCCCCAAGGAATGGAAGATGAAGCAACATGTTGATCTCATTAAATGTCATCCAGTATTTCACCTTGTCTTTGTAGCGAGTGAATACCGTTGTAGCGTAAGTCTCGAAAAGAGTTACCAGTTCACGACTTCTCCAGCTGCCATACTTCTCGATCAGATGCACAGGCACATCGAAGTGAGCCAATGTAACCACAGGTTCAATGCCGTTTTTCAACAATTCATCAAACAGGTTATCGTAAAATTGTAATCCCGCTTCATTGGGCTGTGCCTCTTCTCCTGTTGGGAAAATCCGTGCCCAGGCAATGGAGATACGCAGTGCTTTGAATCCCATTTCGGCAAATAGAGCAATGTCTTCAGGGTAACGGTGATAAAAATCGATCGCTTCATGCGAAGGATAGAACTCGGTAGCAAGCGGCGTAAAAGCCGGAACATGACCTTTCATAATACTTCTGCGATTCTCTCCGGTAGGCAGCAAGTCAACGATACTCAGCCCTTTGCCATCTTTCAGATATGCGCCCTCCGCCTGATTGGCAGCAATGGCTCCACCCCACAGAAAGTCTTTAGGAAATGTAAAATTCGTCATCATCATTCTCCTTCCAAATATGTAATTCAGCTATCCGCTCAAATCGTTAGAATATTAAAAAGACAAAATATTTAAGTTAACTACACAATTACACATAAACGGAGAGGACAGAAAAAATCTGGAGAAGCGAAGCTAAAAGCTTTCAATGGAAAGCTACTTCGTAAGCATAAACTCGCCTTTATCACCGGATTTCCCCTTTAAAAAGGAGATCAAAAAATCTGGGGATAACAGCGATTGGAAGATTGTTCTGGCCGCGCAGTCGTCTCGTGTAAAATCGGTTGTTCAACTTAAATAGAAAAAACCCGAACCAGCCTGGGTACACGATTACGTGTAAACAAGCCAGCTCAGGTTATGCCCATATCGGTAACATTCCCAGATCTTGATTATGCGGATTGGATAAAACTTTAGCAAGAATCAGAACAGTTGTCAACTTCTTGAAACCGGTTTAGCTTCGGATTGCCCACTACGATATTTGATAGAACGCAGCACATGTGCCGCCAAAAATCATCTGTTGTTCTGGTATAGGTAGGGCATTAATGTGAGAATTAATAAGACCGTATACTTCAGAATACGTAGCTGAAACGTTGCTCACGGGCCAGTCGGACCCGAACATTAACCGTCCAGCACCAAAGGCTTCTATGGCGATATTCACATAGGCTGTAAAATCCTTTGGAGTCCAATTTGCCCAGTCTGCTTCCGTCACCATCCCTGAAAGTTTACAGTACGCATTAGGTTGTGCGGCCATTGACTCAAGCGCTTCTTTCCATGGTGAGAGTATACCTGATTTTATGTCGGGTTTGGCTAGATGATCAAGGACAAATCGCTGTTCAGGAAACGTCTTAACCAATTCAACGGCATAAGGCAGTTGCTCCTTGGATACCAACAGATCATAGGCCAAATCATACTCTTTTAGCAACGAAATTCCGCGCTGAAAGTCTTCTCTCAATACATAATCCAGATCAGGTTCATCCTGTATAACATGACGTACGCCCTTCAGATATGGATTGGACGCGAACAGTTCAAGCTGATTCCGAACGTCATCCGAACAAAGGTCCACCCATCCGACAACACCTTTGATACATTCATGCCGATCTGCCAGCTGCAGAAGCCACTCCGTTTCTATCAGTGATTGTCTGGCTTGTACCGCAATACATCCATCCAGTCCTGATTGGAGCAATAAAGGTTCAAGATCTTCCGGAAGAAAAGATTGACGAATGGCTTTCATCTCTTCGCCAATCCATCCGTACTCGGCGACACTGTATTCCCAGAAATGTTGATGTGCATCCAGTTTCATATTAGATCCCTCCCAGGGTATTTAAATCTAATTATCATTTAAAAGCAACCTTATGATTTTCATTTCCAATGAAATAAACGCTTACTACACAATCTATTAATATGGCAAAATCACTGATTTTTACATGATTTTTATTCCAATTGTGCAGGTATTGTCCAATATTAAATCATGATATAGTAAATTACGAAAACGCTTTCAGTACATAAATCGGTGGTGATTCCAGTATTAAACAAGTGAACTTTTGTTTGCGTTGAACTCTATTTCCACCCTGCTTAACCGCTATTCATGTTCAACCATTCTCTATTCGAAGGAGACTATATTAATGAAAAAAAACCGCAAATCAGTCTTATCTCTTACGCTCGTGACCGCCATGATTCTATCTCTCTTCTCCTCTACTATGGCTTCAGCTGCAACTGACAACAGCGAACAGGCCAATACCTCAGCCGCGCCAAGCAAAATGCAGACCTACGTGAACGCCATGGAGCCTGGCTGGAATCTGGGTAACTCTCTTGACGCCGTTGGTGAAGATGAGACGGCCTGGGGCAACCCGCGCATTACGAAGGAACTAATTCAGTCGATCGCAGATGAGGGCTACAACAGTATCCGTATTCCAGTGACCTGGGAAGCCCACATCGGTGACGCACCCAACTACACAATTGATTCCGCTTACATGAATCGGGTTCAAGAAGTAGTAAACTGGGCCCTTGATGCGGATCTCTACGTCATGATTAATCTTCACCATGATTCCTGGCGCTGGATCAGTTACATGGAGAAAGACCATGACAACGTGCTTGCACGTTACAACGCTGCTTGGACTCAGATTGCGGACAAATTCAAAGATGCATCCGATAAACTCATGTTCGAAAGTGTTAACGAACCACGTTTCTCTGAAGGCGGCACAACAGATGCAGCGATTGGATATCGCATGCTGGACGAGTTGAACACTTCTTTTCACAAGATCGTAAGAACTTCGGGTGGAAACAACGAGACACGTCCACTTGTGCTTCCAACGATGCATACCTCTTCCGCTCAGCCTGATCTGGATGAACTGAATAAGACCATTCAAAAATTAAATGACAGCAATATTATTGCAACCGTTCACTACTACGGGTTCTGGCCATTCAGTGTGAACATCGCAGGTTACACCAAGTATAACGAGGAAGTACAGAAGGATGTTACCGACACATTTGATCGGGTATACAATGCTTTCACAGCGAAAGGCGTTCCGGTTATCGTCGGTGAGTATGGCTTGCTTGGTTTCGACCAGCACACAGGTGTGATTGAGCAAGGCGAAAAGCTGAAATTCTTCGAATTTGTTGGACAATATCTGCGTCAAAAACAGATGACCACGATGTTGTGGGATAACGGACAACACTTCGGTCGCACAAGCTTTACTTGGTCTGATCAGGAATTATTTGATACCATGAAAGCCAGCTGGACAGGTCGTTCATCCACAGCCGAAACGGATCTCGTATATCTTAAACAAAATGAAGCCATTCAAGATCAGAAGGTAAAACTCAATCTGCATGGGAACAAATTCAATTCGTTGAAAAATGGTACCAACCCTCTTGTAAGAGGTAAAGACTATACGATCAAAAAAGATGTACTTACGTTAAAATCCAATCTGTTAACCAAATTGACAACCTCTGGTGATTTGGGCGTAAATGCCACACTTACAGCTGGATTCAATGAAGGTGCTGACTGGAACTTTAATATCATTAAATATGACACACCTAAGTTGAACGATGCAACAGGCACAACCAGTGCATTTGCCATTCCGACTACGTTTAACGGCAATCAGCTCGCTACGATGGAAGCAACATATGCAAACGGAGAGAACGCCGGTCCACAGAACTGGACTTCGTTCAAAGAATTCTCCTACACATTTAGCCCAGACTACGAACGTAATGTGATTGAACTGAAACCTAACTTCTTCAATGAAACCAATGATGGCGAAGTCACACTTAAGTTCCATTTCTGGAACGGAGATGTGCTGACGTACAAAATCACGAAAAATGGAACAAGCGTTGTTGGCGTAGCTTCCAAATAAGAACTCATCTAACGTTCTGTTCAGAGCTTTAAGCTCTGGCAGAACGTTTTTTTGTTTCACCAACGACCGAATAACGTACAAGTAACCCTTCATACTTTTACAGTAACTAGGATTGAGGGGGAAATGTCATGTTTAAACGTGTAGACCGTCTTGCCATCGAATTACCCATATCCAATAATCCGGACCCTAATGGAGCTAGTGCAGTTCAGGAGTTGCTTGGTGGAAAGTTCGGGGAAATGTCAACATTAAATAACTATATGTTTCAGTCATTTAATTTCAGAGGCAGATCCAAGCTGCGTCCATTTTATGACATTGTTGCAAGTATTACCGCGGAGGAATTCGGCCATGTCGAACTTGTCGCCAATACGATTAACCTCATGCTTGAAGGTTCCACTTCACCAGGCGCCCCGGACTCTACCCCGCTACGTGTAGGCAAAGACGCACGGATGACTTCACATTTTATCGAATCGGCTCAGACAGCGCTCCCGTATGACTCCATGGGAAGACCCTGGAATGGTTCATATGTCGTGAGCAGTGGCAATCTGATCTTTGATCTGTTGCATAACTTCTTTCTTGAATGCGGAGCAAGAACTCACAAAATGAGAGTCTACGAAATGACAGACAACAAAACAGCCCGAGAAATGACAGGATACCTGCTTGTACGCGGAGGTGTGCACGTTCTTGCGTATGCCAAGGCACTGGAAATTGCAACAGGTGTGGATGTAACGAAGATGTTCCCTATTCCACGACTAGATAACAAAGCTTTTGAAACGACACGTAAGTGGGAAGCGAAGGGTGAGCACCGCAGGTTGTACACGTTCAGCGACAAGGATTATCAGGGCATTGCCCAGATCTGGAAAGGGACACACCCAACCGATGGCGGTAAACTGGAGGCTTTTGCAGGCTTGCCGGGGTATGGAGGGCCAGTGCCTGAGCTGCCTGATCTACCGGAAGAATTTGCGCCAGGGATATCTGCAGAAGATCTAATGCAGATTGCAGAGCGACTGAAACGGCACGCTGGCCTATAGGATTACGATTAAAGTTTGTTAATTCATCGGGCGTAGATTGGATAATCGTAAAATGGTGCTCTCTTGCGTGCTAACTCACTTGGATTACTTAGATCACCGATGATCTGTTTCTTTAATTTCATACGATTGTACACAAAAAAAGGGAAACGGGTGAGATGAATCTCTCCCCGCTTCCCACTCTATACTCCTCTATTGTGGCTCAGTAAAATTCACTACAAGTACCACTTCCCCATTGGCTTGCACACGACCGGTTGAGGTTGCTGTAACCGTTGCTATCGATTCGTTTCCACTTGGGATCAACACGGGTGTAATCAAAGGAAAACCAGCTGCCTGAACGACATCCATGTCAAATTCAATCAACAATTGTCCTGCAGTTACACGATCTCCGCTATTCACATGCGCGGTAAAACCTTTTCCTTTCAGTCCTACCGTATTAATTCCGATATGAACCAGCATCTGTACACCTGTCTCATGCTCCAGAATCACCGCATGTTTACTCTTGTTCATGACATGTGCGATGACACCATCAAACGGTGCGTACACTTTTCCTTCTGATGGCTCGATGGCAATGCCCTCACCCATGTGTTTTTCCGAGAACGCCGGGTCAGGAACCTGCTCCAGAGCAACGACGGTACCGTTCATTGGCGAAGCTATTTCGAGAAAATCTACCTTAGGACGATTGCTTGTAACGGCATCGGTAACTGAATTAAGACGCGGATTAGAGTCCTCTGCTTTAACTTCAGTTGATGTTACTCCACTGTTCTCATGGCTCACCGCTTCTTCTGCGACCGGTTGATCCTTATATCCGAAGAACCAGGTAAGTGCAAATGCAATCGCCATGGCAACCACGTTGGACAAGATATACAACGGCAGTTGGCTGTTCAGATAGAGCAGTGTACCGGGAATAACCGTTACAGCCATGCCCGTACCTTGCAGATGGAACAGAGAAGCGATGAAACCACCCACACCACCACCAACCAGCCCCATAATAAATGGTTTCATGTAACGCAAGTTAACTCCGAAGATGGCTGGCTCGGTAATGCCCAGAAATGCGGACAAGGAAGAAGGCAACGCGAGTGCTTTGAGTTTCATATTTTTGGTCTTCAGACCGACTGCAAGACAAGCCGCTCCTTGTGCTGCCATAGCACAGGTGATGATTGCGTTGAACGGGTTAAATCCCGTTTTCTCCAGTAGTTGAATCTCCAGGAAATTAAAGATGTGATGTACTCCGGTAACGACAATAATCTGATGGAAGAATCCAATGATAATACCTGCGATGCCAAACGGAAGATCCAATACAGCTGTTGTTCCATGCAGCACCCACTCTTCTAGGGAATGGAATACGGGACCAATTGCGAAAAGTCCAAGCGTAATCATGACTGTCAACGTAATAAAAGGAGTCAGAATTAAGTCCAGTGCCTCAGGTACCCGTCTTCTTAATACCTTTTCAAACTTGGCTCCAATCAAACCTACAAAGAACGCAGGCAGAACCGATCCTTGATAACCCACGACAGGTATAAAACCGAACATATGCAGCGGCTGTGCTGATCCATCTGCCACCGCGTAAGCATTGGGTAATGCGGGATTGACCAGCATAAGCCCCAGTACAATACCTAGTACCGGACTTCCGCCGAATACACGGAACGCAGACCACGCTACAAGCGCAGGCAGGAATGCAAAAGCCGTATCCGTCAGGATTTGAGTGAACAACAGGAAATTGGCCGAAATATCATCAGGTGTTGCACCGAACAACGCCAGAATTTCATTCTGGGTAAGTAATCCGCGCAATCCCATGAACAGTCCTGTAGCTACCAGAACGGGAATGATGGGTACGAATACGTCACCAAATGTGCGAATAGCCCGCTGAAAAGCGTTTCCTTCCTTTTTCCCCTGACTCTTCACATCATCCTTGGACGTTCCTTCAATGCCCAGCTTCTCAACCTCTTCAAAGATTCGATTCACTGTTCCCGTACCAAAGATAATCTGATATTGACCCGAGTTGAAAAAAGCCCCTTTCACCTTCTCGATGTTCTCGACCGTTTTCTGATCAATCTTTTCTTTATCTTTCACCATGATGCGAAGACGTGTTGCACAATGTGCAAATGATGCGATATTCTCTTTGCCCCCGATGGCATGAATGACTTCCTGGGCAATGCGTTGATTCTCCGACATGTAATCTCATTCCTCTCACGTAATACTTAATAATTCCATTTTGCTGCTTCAAAATCAGCTTTGCCTCCGTGTGAAAAAAAACGAATGTCCACGCTGTCCCGGCTTGGGAAAATGCGGCTGGTAAAGACCTCCTCACCATCGTTTACAAAGACCTCGACTGAAGATGCATCTACGAACAGATGGAACTTAATCACATCCGCAGTAAGTGTGCACTGTCGTACAACGCCATTCTGCTCTGCCAGCTCGGTACCAGACATCGTCCGATCCAAGACAACTTTCTGCTGAATCCGATCATACAGAAGAACCGTTTTTTCAGTTCCATTTGCCCGGAGTTCGATGCCTACAATCTCTGCATCTACAGGGCTTATCTCACATTTCAGCTCATAGGCAATCCCATTAAAACCAGTGAAAGATCGGCTTTCATTGTCAATCGTTGCGCGAATATGAGTCCCTTCCTCTTGCAGACGCAATTGCACCATCTCTGTAACAGGTAGCTGGATTAACCTGCCGTCTCGGACTGACAATTGCCGAGGAATGGTCAGGCAATGAGCCCAGCCACTATCGTCTGTCGGATATTCCAGATCGGGAAGTCCCATCCATCCAACCAGAATACGTCTTCCGTCCGGAGCCAGCATCGTCTGCGGAGCATAGAAGTCGAATCCACGATCCAACTCCTGAAATTCACCATGATTGAACTCTCTTGTCTGGAGATTGAGCGGCTCACCGATCAGATAACCGGATTGAAAAATATTCTGATAATGATCTCCCGCAGCGTCTATGCCTTGGGGGGAAAAGACAAGCACACCTCTCCCGTCTATCTCCATATAATCCGGGCACTCCCACATGTAACCAAAGGAGGTTAATTGCGTACGAATTTCACCAAGAAACTCCCAGTTGTTCAGATCAATGGAGCGATACAGCACTGTACATCCCGTCTCGTCTGTTCTCTGCGCACCAATTACACCATAATACGTGTCTCCTTGTTTCCACACCTTGGGATCTCTGAAGTGTTCCGTGTATCCGGCTGGCACAGACGAGATCACGGGATCATTCAGTTTGGTTACTGAACCGCTTTCATCCATAACTGCCAGGCATTGATACGGATGTCTGACCCAAGCCTCATCCCTCGTATTGCCCGTGTACAGCAAGTGCAGCTTGCCGTCTTTTTCAATCGCACTGCCGGAATAAGCCCCGTGTGAGTCATATCTGCCACCCGGTTCAATTCCAATCCCGACATTTTCCCAGTTCACCAGATTCTTCGAGCGGGTATGATACCAGTATTTCATGCCATGTTCTGTCCCAAGTGGAAACCACTGATAGAACAGATGATAATAGCCTTGATAATATGCAAAGCCGTTAGGATCATTAAGCAGACCTGTTATCGGCTGAATGTGATAACTTTGTCGCCAAGGACATACGGATATCTGTGCTTCAAGCTTCGCAATCTCTCCAGGCTCCGCTTGCTCAATTCGTCTGTAGCGTTGCTCTCTAGTCATTTTCATAGCTGTTCTCCATTCTTGCTTATATAAGTTAGACCAAGAAATTTTCACACTGGGACTACGATGGCAGAACAATCCTCCGATCGCTGTTATCCCCAGATTTCCTGATCCCTTTTCTAAAAGGTGAAATCCGGTGATAAAGGCGAACACTACGTTTCTTCGAATTTTTTCTGCCCTCTCCGTAAATGTTTTTTTTCTTATATAACTTATACGAAAATCAAAATATAGGAACCGGTTCCACACAAAGCAAAAAAATAATTCCATATGGCATTAATGCCTGCCCGTGTTCGCATATCCTCATTGGATATTCACAGTGGAACCGGTTCGATGGAATTATCATAAAGGATGTTTTTATAATTTGTCAACGCTTTCTCGAGGAATTAGCTCTACGTCCAGTGTTGTTCGTTCCTCCACCGACTCGCCTTTGACTAGACGAATAATGTGATTCGCCGCTACTTTGCCCGCCTGCAAATAATGATATTTCACAGTCGTCAGCGTGGGATGAATCATCTCCGTAATGTCGTATCCGCCAAATCCGGTAACAGACAAATCTTGCGGTATGCGGATTTTATTGGAGAACGCAATCTTCATCACACCCAGTGCAATATTATCCGTAGCCCCGACAATGATCGTTGGTGTGATTTCTTTCAAAATGGCTTCAGCGGTAACGATGGCTTCCGACATCTTGAAGCTTGTCTCATAATACTTCACTTCACAGCCACTACACTCGGCAATTGCACGCTGGAACCCTTGTTTACGATAGATCCCTACCGCCCGATCCTTCTCGCTAACCCCCATATACACGATCTTGCGATGACCCTGTTCGACGACATATCTGCCCATCTCATAACCTGCCTGGTCATCATTGTGAACCAGACTATGTAGTTGCTCATGCTGCTGCCCCACCAACAACACGGGGATACGTATGTCCTCCACTGCTTTCAGATGTGCTTCAGTCACTTCAGCAGCCAGCAGAATAATACCCGACACCTTCTGTCGTGCAAAATCATAGATGGCATCAATCTCGCGTTGCATGTCCTGACTCGTATTTGCGATAAGCATCTGATACTGATTACTCCGCAGTTCTTCATCAATTCCGATCAATGTCTGGGATGTTGCAAAAGAATCAAGACGTGGCACAACCGTACCAATAATACTGGTCTTCTTTGCCTTTAGACTCTGTGCAAATGTGTTGGGAACATAATTGTATTGTTTGATAATGCGCTCAATCTTCTGGCGTGTATCTTCACTAACCGATCCGCCGTTCAGGAAGCGAGAGACCGTGCTTTTTGCCACACCTGCCATCTGAGCGATATCAGAAATGGTTTTATTCATAAAGACTCCTCTTATTTCTATTAGCTGGTTTACCTTTTATTATACTTCGAATCGCAAACCCATGGCGAATTTGATTCAACTCCATTTATCGTACATCTATTGTACATTCCCGATGTAATAGCAAAAGCCCGATGGCAATGTGACTTCATACCGAAGTATGATCCACATTCATCAGGCTGTTAAGCTTCCATATACACGTTTGCACAGACCATTAAGGCAAGGCTAATCCCTATCCCTGCTGACTCAGACCTCAATAATAATTGGCAAGATCATAGGTCTTCTCTTTGTTTGAGCGTAAATATAGTGACCGATCTCGTCTTTCAGCTTTCTTTTGATCACATTCCACTGATTCACCCCAGCCCCGGTCAACTCATCCATCCGGTTTAGAACAAGCTCATGGATCTCATGCATGAATTCTTCCGAATCCTTAACAAATACAAACCCTCTGGAGATAATTTCGGGTGATGTGACCATCTGTTTTTCCGTTTTGCTCAGTGTAGTCACAATCACCAGCATGCCATCGGAGGACAGTTGCCTGCGGTCGCGAAGTACAATATTGCCGACATCACCCATGATCAGACCGTCTACGAGACTATTTCCTGATGCAATTTTGGGACCCAGCGAAGCAATGCCATCTTTGTACTGGACCATATCCCCATTATTCACGATAAACACATGATCACGCTCTATACCTACGGATTCAGCAAGCAGTCTGTGTTGATACAACATGCGAAACTCACCGTGGATCGGAATCAGATAATCCGGTTTCATCAGGGTAAGCATCAATTTGAGTTCTTCCTGACTGCCGTGTCCCGATACATGCATCCCAGCTGCACCACTTGAACCATATATCACACGTGCTCCAAGAACATACAGGTTATCAATTACATGTGCAAGATTCCGTTCATTACCCGGAATGGCACCGGCAGCAATAATGACCGTGTCCCCGGCGTCAATTCTTACGTGAGGATGTTTACCGGATGCCAAACGTGACAAGGCTGCCATCGCTTCTCCCTGACTACCAGTGCATAATACAACAACTTGTTCAGGTGGAAACTGATCCGAATCGATAGCTTCAATTATCAATCCGTCAGGAACTTGCAAATACCCCAATTCACTGGCCACCGATACCACATTCACCATACTTCTGCCCAACAGTGCCAGTTTGCGACCCGTCTCGAATGCTGCATTCACAATCTGCTGTACCCTGCTGACATTCGACGCAAAGGTCGAGATGAATACTTTTTGTTTTGCACGGATAAAGGCATCCAGAATGTGGTCTCCCACAACACGCTCGGAAGGTGTAAATCCGGGTCTTTCTGCATTGGTACTCTCGGAGAGCAAAATATGGACACCCTGTTTGCCAATCTCGGCCATGCGGTGCAGATCTGGGAAAGGTCCATGTACAGGCGACATATCAAATTTGAAATCTCCGGTATGCACAACATTGCCTGCTGGGGTCTGAAAAAAGATACCAAGACAATCCGGTATACTATGACTCGTTGCAAAAAAGGAAACCTCGATTCCTCCCAGCGTAATGCTGGAATGAGCATCGATCGTATGCAGGTCCGCCTTGCGCAGCAGCCCATGCTCCTTCAGTTTTAGTTCGATCAGCCCACGAGTGAGCCTGGATGCATACACCGGGATGTTCATTTGTTTTAACAAATAGGGAATACCACCAATGTGATCTTCATGTCCGTGAGTAACCACAAGACCCCTTACTTTATCCAGATTGTCCAGCAGATACGCTACATCCGGAATGATCAGATCAATACCAGGCAATGTCTCATCGGGAAACTTCGAACCACAGTCAATCACGATGATGTCCTGATTGTACTGGATGAAATACATATTTTTCCCTATTTCATTCACACCGCCAAGTGCAGCGATATACAGTTTGTTGTGGGATAGATTCAACTCCATTATTCCTCCTCTGCGTGGCAATCGTATACGATACAGATCCATATTCCTAGTATGGAAGCAATCGCCTAAGTTATGCATTTCAGCGTGATTATGCCAAAAAACCACCATGGGATATTCATTCCATAGTGGTTTATACAAAACTTAAATACAGTTACACCAATGATTTATCACGCTGTAGTAATACGTCTTGTTCATAGGTTTTGATATCGGTGATCCACTTTTCACGAACTGGAACGCCTTGCTGAGCACAATAGTAGTCCCAGATCGCGCCAAACGGATAGGATTTGAACTCTTCCGTTAAGGCAAGGCGCAACGTGTAATCCCCTTCCAACTCGGCTTGTTTCAAAGCTTCCACCGGTTCGAGCATCGCTCGGAGAAGGGCTTTGATCGTGTTTCGAGTACCCACAACCCATGCAGCTACACGGTTAATACTTGCATCAAAGAAATCCAGTCCAATATGTGTGGTCGCAAGCAGATCATGTCGAACCAGTTCACGGGCAATTTCCAGTAGCTCATCGTCCATAATTACCACATGGTCACTATCCCAACGCATCGGTCGGCTTACGTGAAGCAGAATGCCACTTGTAAACAAAGACAAGGACGACAATTTATTGGAAATAACCTCTGTTGGATGGAAATGACCCGCATCCAGGCAGATTAACGTATCATTTTGCAAACCGTAACCCATATAGAATTCATGAGAACCCACCACATATGCTTCCGAACCCAGACCAAACAGCTTACTCTCTACCGCATCCAGGTTGTGCTCTGGATTAAGCGGTTCGGCGAATACTTCATCCAGCGATTCTTTGAGACGTTTACGTGGTGTCAACCGGTCAACCGGATTATCCTTGAATCCGTCCGGTACCCATACATTGGTTACACAAGTCTGACCAAGCTGTTCCCCGAAATAAGCACCAATCCGGCGGGATGCCTTGCAGTGATCAATCCAGAACTTGCGAATCTCAGGGTCTGGATGACTGAGCGTGAACCCGTCACTTGATTTTTCATGGGAAAAACATGTTGGGTTGAAGTCCAGACCGAGTCCTTGTTCTTTGGCCCACTTCACCCAGTTCTCATAATGCTTCGGCTCAATCTGATCCAGTTCAACCTGCTCGTCTGTATCCGTGTAGATCGCGTGCAGATTGACCTTATGTTTGCCGGGAATCAGAGCAAAAGCTTGCTCCAGATCGTTACGAAGTTCTGCTGGTGTGGTCGCAGCCCCCGGATATTGACCTGTAACGGAAATACCCCCTGTTAACTCCCCATCTTTATTCAGAAAGCCTTTGACATCGTCGCCTTGCCAGCAGTGTACGGATACTTTGATCTCCGCGAGTTTGTTCAGTACCTCGTCCGTATCAATTCCGTGCTGGGCATACAATGCCTTGGCTGCTTCATACGCTTGCTTGACTTGGTTATCCATCCGCAAGAACCCTCCTATTTTAACGTGTAAATGCTGCCGGTACACCGCCATCAATGGTCATCATGCAACCGGTTGTTTTTTCGGATTTCGAAGAAGCAAAGAAGGCAATTCCTTCCGCAATATCTCTTGGATAGATATTCACGAGCAATGTCGTCCGTTTGCGATAATACTCTTCCAATTGATCCGGTTCAATTCCATATGCAGCTGCTCGTTCATTTCTCCAGGAACCGTTCCAGATCGCTGAACCCTGTAGAATGGCATCTGGAAGAATCGTGTTGACACGAATGCCATACTCTCCACCTTCTGCTGCAATACAACGTGCCAGATGTGCTTCCAGCGCTTTCGCTGAGCTGTAAGCCGAGGCACTTTTACCTGCATATACCGAGTTCTTGGATCCGATAAATACCATGCTTCCTCCAATACCCTGTTGTTTCATCAGCTTGAACGCTTCGCGAGCCACGAGGAAATACCCTGTGCCCAGTACATTCATATTCAGGTTCCATTCTTTCAGGGACGTTTCGTCAAATGGGCTGGATGTGGCCAATCCGGCATTGTTCACGATGATATCCACTCCGCCGTATTGCACCGCAACATCAGCATACGCAGATTGAACGGCTTCCTCATCGGTTACGTCCATTTTCAGCGCATAAGCACGATTTGCACCGTACTGATCATTAATTTCCTGTGCTACCTTCTGTGCGCCTTCCAGGTTGAGATCAGCAAGCACCACATGTGCCCCTTCAGATACCAATTTACGTGCTGTTTCACTTCCGATTCCGCCTGCTCCACCTGTGATAAACGCCACTTTACGGGAGAATTCGGTTTCTGCCGGAGCCAAAGACAATTTGTACAATTCCAGCGGCCAGTACTCCACATTGTAAGATTCGTTTGCACTGAGTGATACGAATTGACCCAGGCTAGTAGCTCCACGCATAACGGCAATCGCTCTGTGATACAATGCTCCGCTTACTTGGGAAAGCGCCCAGCTCTTACCTGTGTTGATCATGCCCACACCTGGAATGAGGATTACGCGAGGTGCCGCTTCGAACATGACATCACCTTCGTTTTTGTTGCTCTCAAAATACTGCTGATATTGCTCTTTGTAAGCAGCCACACCTTCAACCAGCTTGGCTTTTAAGCCTTCGATATCTTCCGCATTAGGTGTCCAATCGATGAACAGAGGTACCACTTTGGTATGTACCAGATGATCCGGGCAAGCTGCGCCCACCTGAGACAATTCTGGGGAATCTGCTCCGCCCACAAAAGCAAGTACGTCCTCTTGATCATCAAAGGACAAAATCATTTTTTTGCTATCCGATACCGCTCCACGAATCGTTGGCATTACACGTGATACGATCTGACGACGAACATCAGCGGCCAGTGCCGGGTGTTTCACACCACCGAACAAACTTCCTTCGTCCACCCGTGCTTCGATGAATGCTTCCGCTTCATTGATAATCTTGATGGTCTGAGCGTAACATTCCTCGGATGTTTCACCCCAAGTGACAAGTCCGTGTTTTTCCATCAGTACGAGTTCGGCATTGGGATTCGAGAATACGCTTTCAGCAATCATTTTAGATAACGTAAACCCTGGACGTACATAAGGCACCCATACAAAACGATCTCCGTAGATCTCTCTCGCCAATTCCTTACCGTTATGCGCACAACACAGGCTGATAATCGCATCCGGGTGCGTATGATCCACATGTTTATATGGAAGGAACGCATGCAGAAGAGTCTCGATAGAGGCGCGCGGGTGCTTGGCATCAATCATGCAATGTCCCAGATACTCAACCATCTCTTCATCCGACATGGATTCACGTTCAATTAATGGTCGAATGTCTTCAAGTCCAAGTCCCGTAAAATGCTTCGCTTCCATCGAACCGAGGTCAGAGCCGCTTCCCTTCACATACATTACTTCTACATCACGACCACGAAAATCCTTCACTGTCGTTTTGGTAGACGTATTGCCACCGTAGATGTTACATACACTGCGATCAGTTCCAATCAGATTGGATCGGTAAACCAACTGCTCAAGTCCTGTTGTTTTCTCAGATGCCTGCGATGCATTCCATAAACTCTGTACCATTTGTTTCCCTCCGATAATGTTTGTTTTATTCCTAATCCGAGTTTAACATCTTTGTTTTATTTTGAAAACAAAATATTTTAAAACCAAACGGAAATATTCAAAAGTCATTATAGATTGAACTATTTTATTAAAAAAACACCCTGACGTAACCGTCAGAGTGTTCCTGTTTCAACGGCGGATTAGAAAATCCCCGCTTTTTGGGAAGTATTTTTAATACCATAGGTATCATTAACTACAGTGTTGCCAAAGCTCGTTAAGCTTCCGTTCGGACCTGTGGCCAAGTCCAGATAGTTCAGACCAGAGCTGTTTCCGTACCAAGACCAGGCAAGCCAGCCTACCCCTTTTTCCTGACCATATCTCATGATGGCATACTCGTCCACATCACCGTTTGTGTGATATCCCCCGAATTCACCAATGATCAGAGCCAATCCTTTGTTCAGCACATTCTCCATATTGGCTTTGACCGTTGCAGCATCTTTGCCAGCATACTCATACATATGAATGGAGAAGACCGTATTTTTCTGTGAATCGGCTGCAAATACACTTTGTCCATAATCCACGATGGATTGAGGGAACTGTCCCCATCCGGCTGCATCCACAATTAGCGTATTTTTAATTCCCGCATTTCGAAGTTTCGGAATGGCTTTTTTGTAACCATCAGCCCACGCACTTCCATTCCACGTTCCATACCATTCATTGGCGATATTAACGATGACCCGATCTTCTTTGCCAATCAAAGCTTCCTTAATACTAATCCAGTAGTTCACCGCCGCATCCAACGAATTATAGTCATCTTTCCCTGTGGCGTCATGCACCTCGAGTACAGCTATCATTTTATTTTGGTTAACCACATTAATAATATTTTTAACAGCGTTCAGATCATCTTTGGTGTACAGGCTACCATTCGAAAGAACTATGCGTACCGTATTGGCACCTGTTTTGGCGATTGCAGGGATAGCGGTATTCAAATCATTCTTGAACCAGGAATGTCCGTGATTAACACCTCTCATGACAAAAGCTTTACCTGTGGAATCATACAATTTGTTACCGCTTACATAAAAACCTGTGGCAGCAGATGCTTTGGGGGCTGCACTCCCTAATACCATGAACATGAGAGCAGCAATAACCGTGAAGATTGTACACTTTTTCAGATTAACCATTCGTTTGGAACCTCCTGTATTTGTTTTTTTATTTCAATTAACCCTGCTCTAGGCAATAAGTTAACTAAAATCGTTGGTAATAGAAGTTTTTTATTAGTAAATAAACAACTAATAACTTTATTATAGTTACATTATTTAGTTTAAATAAACCTTATCGTTAAGGTTATGAAGTTATAATAAATTGAAAACGCTTACCAGTCAAGATCTTTTTACCATGATTAGGAATCATTTGTTTTTACATAACACAGCAAAAAAGGCTCTCTCCCCTCACAATCGTTCGGAGAAAGAACCCTCTGTATTATTAACGAAAGTTAACTGTTGTTTAAGTCTTGTTTAACTCCTGATTTTGACTAAGTGTCTTCTCTAACTCCCGCCAATACCAAACCAACCCGATACTGTGGTCTCACCCGAATTTCATTAAACTTTCCAATCTCCACGCCCTCAAACCGCTCCACATAAGCCTGATTAACATAACTCTCAATCGTCCCTCTTCGAATTGGGGTTATAGACAGACGAAGCGCGTGATCAGCCAGCAAATGACGGGATTGCTTCAAACCAAGCACCCAGCTGTGTCCATAGTGAATATGATCCGTTAACATCTGATGATGAATATGTGCTGTTGCAACGTCTCCTTCATAATCAATCTCAACCCACACGTCATTTACTTGTTCCGGCCACGCTGTGTCCAATCTCAGTGTTGCTGCATACTCTTTGGGGTAATCAACCTCTACAGCAGGCTCGTAAGGCGAAACTTGGAATGTATACGTACCGAATATTCCCTGCTTCGACTGGGATGACACAGCATATTTGGAAGCTGAAACATGCTCTGGAGCCGGATAGAAGGATACCTCTATCTCTGGTTGCTCCACGGATGTACATATGAGCATCTCATTCTGTACATACAGATGACTGCTGCTAATTACAAGCCTTTCTTCTCCGCCCACACGGAAACGGTAGGCATTCAAGGCCTCTTCACGGGTCAACGTAATGATTCGTATGATTACACCGTCCGATGTTGTGATTCGTAGATGATGGTCCTTGCCAGTAATAGGATGTATCACAACTTCATTCCCCTGCTCAGATAATGTACCTTCGGGCATATCCACATTTGTAACAGATGATGCATCAATAACATACTCAGGCATCATGCCATCATGGGCATAAAAGACAGCTGTGAGTTCCTGATTTACCATAAATCGGGTCAGTGGCTGAACGGTAGCACTAATGATCTTCATTCCATTCAGATTCATATGGAAAGGCAGAATGGCCGCCATGCCAGATTTCAGCTGCATCGTTCCTTCTCTTGGATAAAAAGCAGTCCCTTTGCTGGTATGCAGCTCCAATTGGATATCACGATCAGGCATCGCCACATGATCCTGATAATTATTCATGAACAGGAATCCAGAGCCTGCTTGCTGCCGAACAGACCAGCGCAGATCCAACGTGTTCTCCGGGGTTATCGATTGTTGACCATCCGGTACAACACAGCCCATTGGTGCAAGTAACTCACCGTATCCTTCCAGGAACATGGACAAGGTACGAATGCGGTCATACGATTCACCAACACGCCCAAATTCCCCGAGTGGCGATTGGTAATCATACGTCATTTTCGGCAATGCCTGTTCGTTCATATATGAATTTTTGCCTATCGGATTGGTCCCCCCGTGATACATATAATACCCAACCAGATTGCTGCCGTTCGCAAGCTTCACAATGGTCATCGCCTCAACACTGTCCGCATCAACAACCGGACGAGCGTAATAACTGACCTGCATACCCCCAGCAAGTTCACAATACGCAGCAGGGTATTCCTGACTCTCATAATCCACTTCTTCCACAGGATTCATATGCAGATCCCGGAACAAATACTCCCGGCTTGGAGGCTGATTGGGAATCCATGGTGTGTAAGCATACCCCGCTAGCATCGGTAATGTTCCTTCTTCAGGCACCGCAGCTTTGCCCCAGGCCGTGGCAGTATAGAACATCGGCTTCATACCGACTTCTTCGGCAATATGGCGAAGCATCTTCAGATGTTCTCGTCCATCCCGGCCGGAGGTAATATATTTTTCGCGGGTATACCCCCAGGCATCCATGGGTGCGCCAGCGTGCATATACTCATTTTCCAACTGTACCCCGATAACAGGGCCACCCTCCTGATAAAAACAGCCGTTGAGCTGACGAGCAATCTCCCGGTATAATCGCTTGGCGTAATACAGATATCCTTCATCGTTCGACCTGACTTCGAATGGATAACTGAATAACCAATCCGGCATTCCGCCATTACGCACTTCCCCATGACAGAATGGACCAATTCGTACGATCAGCGGCAGCTCATGTTTGCTACACAGATCCACAAAGTGCCGCAAATTCAGATTTCCTGACCAATTAAATTCGCCTTCCTGCTCCTCGTGAAAATTCCAGAAGACATAGGAAGCGACGATGTTCACCCCGCCTGCCTTCATCTTCAGTAATTCTTCTTCCCACTGCAAGTAAGCGAATCTGGAGAAATGAAACTCACCTACCACGGGAATATGGGGTTTAGCATTACGAGTCATATAATAGTTGGTAAAATCATACGATTCCCCTCGTGGGCTTTTGCCGCCACTGCCAGTCATGCGACCCGCACGAATCTCTTTATCTTCCGCATCCAATATAAAGCGAATCTGGCTACCTGCTATATCATTCATGGATTTTATAACTCCTTCGATATAAATGGGATGTGTTGAAACGATTATCAATTATCGATGGATGATTGCCCCTTGATGATTGGGATTCTTCTCCAGTACCCGCTCCAGCTCAAGTTCGGCTTCACTCGTTCGACCCAGTCCCAGAAGACCCAAAGCCCGCATATATCGGCAATGTTCTTCATTTCGCTGATCTAGATCGTCGTCAAACACCAGGAAATCGGGCAGAGATACTGCAAAATAATCCATTCGGATGTGATCATGCATATGTCTTTCGGCATAATCAATTAATTTGTTGAACCGCCTGTTGGCTTCCTTCACATTGCCAAGCTTCTGCCAGGCCAGACCCTGATAATAGATGGATTCCGGCGGTTGGTCATTATAAAACATCGCGCTTGTCGGTTCATTCAAACCGATGGATGCTCTGTGGAAATTCTCCTCTGCCGCCTGATTATTTTTCAGTTGCTGGTACGCACAGCCAAGATAAAAGTAAACGGGGTTGTCTCCGGCTCCCTCCAATTTACCTTCACCTAAGTTCTCTGGGTAAACCAAAGCCTTCTGCAACAGCTCCAATGCTAGTTCAGGTTGTTGTTTCTCCAGATTTCGCTTTGCCAGTTCCGTCAGTGCCGTAACATATTGTCCTGTTACCTTGCCTTCTCCACCCTCCCATGGATGAAACCGCCGGGTCTGAAGGGCATTCCATGCTTCTTGATGGCTACCCTGCATATTCAATAAAGTTACCCACTCAATGTACAGATCGTCACGATGATGAACCAGCTCCATGTGATCTTCCAGCTGTTTGATTCGATGCTCGCAGGAATACCCCATCTTCTTGCGCAGCTGATCCAACTCGTAGAAGACCCGTGCATCTTGCGAATCCAACCGGAAAGCTTCCTCTAATGCTGCCAGTGCAAGATCGGGCCGATTCGACTTGTTATAATAAGCCAGTCCCAGATTCCGATGTGCAGTCGAATATGAAGCATCCACCTCGCGTGAGGTTTCCCAATGGGTGATTGCTTCCTCGTAGCGTTTATGATCATATAACCAATTTCCCAGGTAATAGTGAGCACGCGCATCATTCGAATCCACTGCCAATGCATCCTGAAGCACCATGAATTCAAATAACGTATTAGGAAAACAATAATCCGTTGGAGCAGCTTTCCCCTGCTTTTGACACTCCCGGGCCTGCTCCATATCCCCCAGCTGACGATACAAGTAGGCCCGAGCATAACCAACCATAGGATACGGCTGTGCAATTTCGGATTCAACATAAGAGAGTACCGTCAGTGCTTCTTCCCACAATCCACAATCCGCGTAGTCTGCGGCTAGATTCAGATAATTATAAACGTCTCCTCGCATCAGACGATGGAAATGCTCATGTGTTTGCCCCGCTTGTTCTCTCTCTAAAGGTGTAGTCGCTCCGCTATAGATCAGGACTAATTCATATGCAGCTCCAAATTCAACCGGGTCCAGTTCCAATGTCTCACGCGAATATTGAATGGCCTGTTTATCTTGACCCAATCTGCGCAGCAGAGCCACCTTCAGATGCCGAGCCTTATAATTTCTGGAGTTACGAATCAGCGAACGTTCGATGTGATCCAACGCTTCGATGTCTCGATGTAACGCCATATCGATCTGAGCAAGCATGTAATAACCCGTATCCTGATACTGTGCAGACCATACGGCTTTATACAGTGCTGCGTAGGCTTCTTCCTGTTTCCCCTGTAGTTTCAAACTCAGACCGAGTTGGTAAAATGCTTCACTATCATATGGATTCGTATTTTTCCACGTCAGCGATTGTACGGCCTGTCTGAAATGCTTCTCTGCATCTTGGAACAGCCCTCTACGCAGCAGCAATGTGCCATAAGCAATGTTTAGACGAATATCCGTTGCATCACGCTTCAACCCTTCCAGATAATAAGGTTCCGGTTCATACGTGGCATGCCGATATTGCTCCAAATGAAGAGCAGCCAGATATAGTTGTTCATTCGTACGAATCTCGGATGGTAGCGGGAGTGGTGTGGCCGGATCTGGAACTTCCTGAATCTCAGACCTCTCAGGCTGATAGGCTACAAGTACTTTTCCTTCCGCAGTTCGAACACTTAACTTCACCTGATGCCATTCTTCTTGTCCGCTCCACGGGAATGAAGATTTATATAGTTCCGTAGGTGAGATATTACATCTCTCATGGAGATATACCGTGGTTGATCCTATCACTTCAACGGTCACTTGTTCAAAAACCGACGTCGCATATACCATCACGGTTACCATTCCGGTCCTTTCGTCCATTTCCAGATTAACCGCTGCATCAATCGTTGCATTTTTGACCATACCAATTCCTTTATACGGCATAAAATACTGCGAGAATGATTTCGCTTCATAGGGCTGTAACCACGTAAAATCAGGCTGATTATCGGTATAGATCCCGGTCATTAATTCAATATAAGGCCCATCCTCGTCCGTTAACTGACGATCCCAAGCTTGCCCGAATTCCCCGTTCCCCCAGGTCCATTGCTTCTTGCCCGGAGAAATATGATGATTGGCTACATGCAACAAACCTGCCTGAATCCCGTGGTCATACCCCCCCACAAAATTATAATCCGACTTATAAGCCATATAGGATGTTGGAACCGGTATGTTTTTGTATCGCGAGATATCCACACCTTCGGAATAGTCCATCTTGTAATAAGTGCCGGTTGCGATGGGAAAGCGGGATACGTCCCGTTTTCCGTGGTCCAGCACAGCCGTTACATCAGGTGGAAACACGGATTGTGTATGATCGTTAACAGCTACAGCCGGGTTGGCCCACCATAGAAAAGTTTGAGGTGCGCTGGTGCGATTGTATACCTCGGCATGGATTTCAAGATAGGCTCTGCCAGGATGTAGTGTGAAGCCAGCGGTCATTTTGGTACCATACATGCGATCAATCTCACCCACCCACACGGTAGCGCTTCCATCTTCATTACTGCCAAATGTATAATCGACTGGACCAAACGTATTGGGCCGATGATGCTGTGGCCAGTTGAATTCAATTCCACCTGAAATCCATGGCCCTGCCAGACCCACAAGTGCAGGTTTAATCACCCGGTTATAATATACAAAATCGTAGTTGTTGGTCCGATCCAGCGCACGATAGATCCGTCCCCCCAGTTCGGGCATCAGCTCGATACGTACATATTCATTTTCAAGAATAATTAATCGATACGACTTCATTTGGGCTTCATCTTCAATGCTGTCGATCACGGGATGCGGGTACACCTTACCCGAACTTCCCTGATAGATTCTCTTTTCAAGAAACATCGGATTTTTGTCCGGTTTACCTATACCATAGGTTGGAATATCTCTGGTTTCTTCCCATATGCGAACATTGGATGTCGCTGTCACGTGATTCAATTCCCTCACTCCTCGGCCTCGTATATATTGTGATCATACGCTCCGACATGCAGGAAGAACATTGACATTAAGCGGTTCTTGATGGACGATCTTCGGATTCCCCCATAACCAAAGAGAGCACCAATCCACTGAATAATTCAGTGAAAGGTACTCTCTGATCGATCTTGATTAACTTATCTACGACGTGCAAAATCCACAAACCTGAACTTGTCCGGTCGATGTCTTGATTCCGTATACTGAAATTGACTGGCATCCTCCAGGTACACCTGGCTCCTCACCACAACTACATTGTGGAAACCTTCAAGGTCAAGCAGTTCCCTGTCCTCGGCGGTAGGTTCCTCCACCAAAATCTCTTTTTTGGCAAACGAAATCGAAAGCCCCAGCTCTTGCTCAATGTACTCATAGATGGAATCATTACAGATCTCTTTGCTGAGCCCAGGAACAAGCCGCTGGCTAATGTAATCTTTGTCCAGTATGACATGCTCTCCATCCACTTTGCGCACACGTCTGATCTCCCAGACCTGTTCATTCAGACCAAAGTTAATTTTCTTGTGCAACGCCTGATCCACCTGTTGCTCCTCAAATACCTTCACATACGTTTTAGCGCGATGTCCCATTTTTTTGGCTAATTCCTTGAAGCTAACCAGACCTGAGATGGGAAAATCGATCTTGCGTATGTCCAGTACAATCGAGCCCTTGCCTTGAATCTTCTGAATATAACCTTCTTCGTACAACATTTTCAATGCTTTGCGAATAGTCTCTCGAGACGTTTGATAACTTTCCGATAGATCCAGTTCCGATTGAAGCAGCGTCCCTGCCTCAATCTCTCCGGTCCGAATACGATCTGCAATATCTTCATATATCCGGATAAATTTATTATTCATTATTCATCACCATTGTTCATTACCCTTTTTTATCATATTGGCAACCTATTATAACATTAAAAACCAATCAAGCGGTAATGTCGTTACTGCCGATGAATGTAGTATCACATGTAAGAATCAATTCAATCTAGATATGACGATCGAACGCTGAAGCTTTTTCCACTTGATCTATACCGTTCTCATCCATGACTTGAATCAGCTTATTTAAGCGGAAGATCAGCGCTGCAGCTTCGGATCTGCTTAAGTGCTGCATGGGACGGAAGCTGCCGTCTTCATATCCGGTAATCATGTACAAACCTGCAAGTTCCTGCACTTCTTCTTTGGCCCAATCAGATACATCAGTCTGGTCGGTAAACGCTCTTGGGGAAGTCAGCGGTTCCGGTCTGATTTTACGAACAACATTTGCTATAATCTTGGATGCCTGTTCACGGGTTACCAGTGCATGTGGAGCGAATTTCCTATTCCCCATCCCTTGAACCATCTCATGGTGAACGGCTGCCTTAATCTCTGGAGCGAACCAATCATCGTCGTTTACATCCTGAAATCCATGCTGTTCATCTACCGTTGTGTCCACACCCATCAGACGCACGATTAATGCGGTAAATTCTGCACGCGTGATCGGA
This sequence comes from Paenibacillus sp. FSL L8-0435, assembly GCF_037965655.1. Taxonomy (NCBI): domain Bacteria; kingdom Bacillati; phylum Bacillota; class Bacilli; order Caryophanales; family Paenibacillaceae; genus Paenibacillus; species Paenibacillus sp. FSL L8-0435. The sequence continues at coordinate 2,989,111 of NZ_CP150185.1, read as the reverse complement.
CGGCGTGGTTCGAAGCGGGTTTCACTTACACCTTGAATAATATTTTGTTCTGCCAGCCAGGTAATCTGATCTTTATTGAATGTTTGGCTGATATCAATAAATTTGATATTTTTTTTCGCAGTTACATCAGGTTGCTCAGACGGTTCTGGTTGTGAACTAACCTCATCGGCTTGTTCCGATGTACCGTTTGGACTCGGGGTTGCACCGCCACCGCTCCAGGCGGATGGTGGATACGGAAAAGTCATGGCTGCGGCCCGTTTGCTTTCACTTTTTTCACCTGCTGAATTCTCCGTCCATACTTCCACCTCATAATGTTGCTCGGCATTCAGTCCTGTCCATACATGACTGCGCTGCGTGCCACGGTAGATCTCACGATCTTTATGGGTGATCACAATCACCTCATTTATTGAATCCAGTTCCCAAGTTAGCTTAATCGCACTTGTGCCTTGCGCTACGGCTGCAACTGTCAGATCCTCGGAAGGCAACGTCTCGAATTCCGGAACCTGGAGCGCCTCACCCTCACCTGCCTCATTAAATGGAATGATTGCAAAGTCAGTATAACGCTCGGCACTGTTTAATTCAGACACATGTATGGATGTCTCCATGGTCGTTCCTACAAGCTCTTCATTTCGATAAACTCGATAACCCGCAGCACCAGGAATCAGTTCCCATACAATGTCTGCACCATACATTGAACGCCCCTCTACTACAGGAGGAGAAGAAGCACTACCGGGCAAAGTCATTGCTTGAAGGTAATAACCACCATCACTACTGCCGGAGGCATTCATGGTCTTCACTGTATAGATATAGTTCACGCCCGGTTCGAGTTCCTTGTCGTCATAGAACAGTTCGTCTGCAGGAACACGAGCAATCTCTACACCGTCACGCTCAATGATAAACTGCTCGGCACCTTCGACCCGGCTCTGTTCCAATAGAAGACGAATGTGATCCTTCGCTGAATTAAACTCTACTTTGACAGGAGCTACTGGTTTGGTCAGAACGGAATACGCCAGCTTCTCCGATGCATCTCCCTGATCATTCTCTGTGTAGATTTCAATCGAGTACTGTTTGCCTGCATCCAGTTGATCAACAATAAACTCTTTTGTTTTGCCTCGGTATACTTCTGTACCATCCAGTAATATAACAAAAGTTTCGTTCCCATAAGGGAAGTCCCATTCCAGTTTGACGTGATCTGTCTCCGGATATATCTTCATTTCCAGTGAATCAACATGAGGTAAGGTGTAAAAAGGAGTCACGATCATTGGACTTCCTGAACCAGCCGTATTATAAGGAATAATCTGTACCTGATCATATCGGGTTGCACTCTCCAGATGAGTTAATCTCACCTCTGTGATATCCCCTTCTTCAATCGTGGTGAACATCTGATCTCCGATTCGTATGGTATATCCCTCCGCACCTTGTACCTTTGGCCAAGAGATTAATCCCTCCTTTTCCCTAATCTTCCTTGCATGTAAAGGTTCATGAATGGTCGCAGGCAACGTTCGCAAGTGAACTTCGAAACCGGAATCACTCTCTCCCGTTGCATTGGATGTTTTGATGGTATACGTGTAATGCTCTCCTGGTGTCAGTCCAAGATCTTCAAATGAAGCTTGATCTGCTGGAACCTTAGCGACTTCAACGCCATCCCGCATAATAATGAATTGCTCTGCTCCCCGTGTGGAGCTTCCAGTCAGGTCCAGTACCGCAGTCTGATCTGTGATATGTGTTATGCCTGCCGTCTGAGGTGAGATGGGTTTCGTTAAAACCTGAATCTGAATAGACTCTGACCGATGCCCATCTTCATTAATCGCAACAAGTTCGAATTCATATGCTGTGCCATCCAGCATACTATTGAGATGTACAGACGGTTCAGACACGCTCTGTACATCTCCCGTTACCCGATTTCGAATCTCATATGCAGCCGCTCCCTGAACAACATACCAAGCCAGATCCACCTCATGTGTTCCGGCTTCAACTGTGATACCTTCTGCAACCAATGGTAACGTTTGAGTCATCACACTGAAAGTAAGCGGCGCACTCGTTCCACTCACATTGACTGCCCGAATTGCATAAGTGTATTTCGTTCCTGGCGACAGATCCTTGTCTACGAATTGGGTTTCACTTGAATCCATCTGAGTGATCTCTCTTCCATCCCGTTCAATGACATAATGATCTGCCCCTTGGACACCAGTGTTACTGAAATCCAGACTTAGGCTGTTTTTTGCCACATCATATACCGCAATCTTAACGGGTTTCTCAGGCAAAGTCAGCAGAGATACATCCGTCGCTTCAGAACGAGTTCCCTGTCTGTTGACCGCCCATAGTTGATAGCGATGCCACGTTCCATCCTGGAGTCCTGTAATCGTTGCTTCATTCTCCATTCCTCTATAGATCTCCTTACCATTCTGCTCAATCACGTATTCAGCGGCACCTTCCACGACAGACCAGGAAACTTTTGCATGATGTACTTCTGAATCAACAAGTACTTCGGCAGGCGACACAGGTTTGGACAATCGGATGAGCTGAGCTGTTTCACCTGATCCAGAAGCATTCACAGCCTGAACTTCCAAAGCGTACTCTGTACCTGGCAACAGTCCCTCAAGCATGTAGGCCAGTTCTGATGTTCTGCCCATTTCTGTTCCATTGATTTTCACAATATAGAGATTCGCCGTATCTACAGCTTGCCATGCAAGTCCCATACTTGTTTCACCAGTCGATGTGACATTAAGTCCTTCCGGCCTGCTAGGTAGCGTAAGAATTGTACTACTGGTAGATACACCGTACCCGGCAGCATTGCCCGCCTGTACTTCATAGGTATACTCATGACTGCTTGACAGGTGGTGAACTGCGAGTTGTGTATCTGATATCTCATGGCTATGTCCATCGAGGACCACCCGATATTTCGTTGCCCCAGCTACAGGCTCCCAGCTCAAGATTGCTCCCTGTTCAGTTACTTGAACAACGTAAAGTCCCGACGGGCTATCTGGTAGCGTTGTTCCTGATACCGAACTGCGCATCCCCTGTCCACTTCCGTTCACTGCTTGTACATCCAGTTGATAAGATGTTCCTGAACTCAGTCCCGCAAAGACCCATTCTTGGGTTCCAGCAGGAACCGTTCCCGACTTCTCTCCATTCAACCATAACTCATAACGATCGGCTCCTCGTACTTCTTCCCAATTCAGACGAAGGCTCCCTGTGGAAGCATCTGATACCTGTAAGCCGGACACCTGCCCAGGTAAAGTCTTGAGCAAAGGTAATCCTGCCAACGGTCCTGTTCCTGTCTCATTTCCGGCTATTAACGTATAGCTGTACTCCGTTCCGCTATCCAGACCCGAGTCCAGATACTCCGTCTGCTCACCTTCATATATGGCTGTTCCATCGCGTGAAAGCCCATAATACGTTGCAGAAGTCAGTGTTTCCCATTTTAATGAAATATCATGCTCCTGAATTTGAACCGCCATAAACTCACCGGGCATTGCCGGCAGTGTGAGAAATCCGGTCCTACTGCTACCACCTGCGCCACTTTCATTCATTGCGGTTACCGAGATGTTATGAATGGTTCCTGGAACGAGGTTGCTGACATAGGGAAGGCTGCCAGGATCAGATACCGTCTGATCAAATACGGTGGCACCGTCCGAAGTAGTCACGATGATGCGGTAAGCATCTGCTCCTCGTACTGGATCAAATTGAATCTCGGCCAAATTGGGCTGGGAATCTACTTTTCGAACGTGCAACGTTCCGGGAGCTGCCGGGGTAGTTAATACTTGAGCGCTTACTGCATCACTTACTCCGGTATGGTTTCTCACTCTAACTTCATATTCATAGACTTGACCACCACTTAGGGAGTGATCGATTATACTGTGGTTAGGATAATCCAGTGTCCATGACTGTCCTGTTGTTTTATTCGTTATCTCATACTGATATCCATCGGTATACCTTTCCCCCGTTGGCAGATCCACTGTAAGTTCAGCTGACGTCTCACCAATCTGTGTTATTTTCACATGACTTGGTTGCTCAGGCTTGCGTTGAATCTGATAAGGCAAAGATGTTGTCTCATATGTATTCCCTGCTCTGTCCATGGTTTTCGCATGGATGTACCATATGCCTTCCGATTCGATGGATATTTGATGCTCATCAGAGCGAGCTTCAAGCCAATGATCCGGTGATTCTGCACTGTTCGTAACTTGATAGAATCGTTCCAGTTCCTGAATGCCTGAGTGGGCGTCGGCATACTGAATGGTAGTGGATATGTCCGTGTCCGTCCAGCCATGTCCGTTCGGTGCAAAAGTAATCGTGGGAGCCATCTGATCCACATAGGCGATTCGACTCACTTCCTTGCTTACATTGCCAACGGTATCCCTTGCTCGCGCCCGAATGGTGGTAGCCCCATTTTTACTTACTGTACCCCTATTTCCTGCCATATACGGGTCATCATTCATGCTGTATTCATAGGAGATCGCTCGTTCATCCACGCTTCCGGCGATAGTAAATTGTACATGTTCTTTACTCCATCCAGAAGAACTCAAACTAATTACCGGCTCGGTTGGAGCTGTCGTGTCAATTCGAACTGTAGCCTGAGCGGACGTGCTTATATTGCCTACACGGTCAAGTGAGCGTGCATATACAATCGTTTCTCCCTCATCGGTGACCGTCACTTCGCCCGTGTAATCGATCCAGGGACCTTCTTTGTTAAGTCGATATTGGCTCTTGGCAAGCCCACTGCCTGCATCTTCACCACTGTTTATTGCAAAAGTTACATCCTGATTCGTCCAATCCTCTTCATTTAACGTAATCGTTGGTTGCTCAGGCCCAGTTTTGTCGATTCTGGCTGTTGCCGAAGTGGAAGCACTGACATTCGCGGCCCGATCAACACTTCGTGCGTAAATCTCGGTTATCCCTTCTTCACTTAGTGTAAGAGGAGCCTTATAGTCGATCCATTCTCCCTCACTTCCCAGCTTATATTGTGTCAGACCAATGCCACTTGCTTCGTCCGTACCCTCCGTTAATGTCACGATTACCGCCGCTTTTGTCCATTCCGGCGGATTGAGCGAGATGACAGGTGGCGTTGGTGCCGTCCGATCTACTCTGGCTGTCACAGCCGTTTCCTGTCCTGTATTACCAAACGCATCAATACTGCGTGCCATAACAGTTGTGTTGCCTTCACTGTTTACGGTAAACGGAGCGCTGTATTCACGCCATTCTCCTGCCAGACCAACTTTCACTTCAGTCTTCTGAGTTCCGCTTAAGGCATCTTTCCCCTCTTCAACCGTGACCAGAACATCTTCCTTGGTCCATGTGGATGGAGTGACTGTAATGGAAGGAGCAGTTGGACCCGTCGTATCTTTAATCATCTCTCCAGCGGATATAAACGGGGTCTGTATCCCTTCACCATTCAGTGCCGCCACAAGAACTTCATATTTTCCATCCGCGAGTCCGGTCAGGGCAAATTCTGTACGTGTGGAAGTTGTTGTTCCCGTTGCGAGGACTTGCCCACCTGGACTGCGTATTTCCGTTTTGTAATGAGTGCCCGCAGGGTTACTATTATTATTCCAACTCGCTGTAACAGAGTTGCCTGATTGTGTCACAGCCGCAGCAGCGGGTGGATTCGCCAATGTATATTTGGTGGATGGACTGGAGTACCCCGTGAAGGAACCACTTGAATTTTTGGCACGTACAGCAAAAGAATAACTGGTATTCGGAGTGAGCCCTGTCACCTGCCGACTGTTTGACGCACCTGTATCCACGATCTGATTCGTGGTCATATTCTTCAGCTCATATGTAACAGAGGCGTCATTGGCCTTCTTATCCCAGTTGACCGTCAAGTTATTAGGGTTAACCAGTGTATAAGTCGGCGTTCCAGGCACAACAAAACTTCTAACCGTAAAGTTAACGGTTCCTGCTGAGGACACCCCACCTTTGTCATCCATGACCCATACTTGCAATGTGTGTGTACCATCTGGCAGGGTGTCAGGCAATGTGTAGTTAGTGTTGAAAGACTGATTTGAACCCGTCGCGGTCATCTGGGTCAAAATGTTCTCAGACCCACCATCAATGGACCATTTCACGGTCAATAGGTCTCCTACATCCGTATCTCGCGTTGTACCAGAGATCTGAAGTTGCTCGCCTTTGTAATACGTTTGCCCCGAAGAAGGAGCCGTTAGTGTAAATGAAGGCGGAACGTTCTGAGGGCCGATTCCCACGATCGTTGAAAATTTGCGTGAAGCCTGATTCGCTGTTGCTTTGGCATTCCACCAGAATTGCGCAGCTGTATCACTCGCCGTAACGGTCTGCCCTGTAGTGAATGACGAAGGTGAAGAACCCCCTGTTAGCTGCGCATTGTCCGGACCGCTGTACTGTCCCATGTATATGCGATCTGCATTCACAACATTGTACGTATTCGCATAAAAAGCCGTGACCTGAACGCCGCCGCTGTAATTGCGCCATCCATTCTCGATGACTTCAAACGGAGATGCATCATTGCCATTCACCATCGTATCCCAATAAAATGTTCCACCCAAATTCAGTGCCGATCCACTGCGGTTGATGGCTTCCAGTTCAACCTTCATGTATCCACCTTGTGAGGTAGCATTAACGATAGATACACGCAAAATATATTCGACATTGTCCTTTTGCCGGGACATTTCAATCACATTATTGTTAATTCGGTAATAATTAAGCGGCAATGTTTTGAAGTTCACGGGAGATCCATTATGGTCGATAATGGTGGATACATTCCCTGTATCACCACCGTAAAATACATTTGTGTTTGGTAGTAATACAATTCTGTATTTACCATCACTGTTCATCTCCACTTTCACCTTGGAGGACTGTACAGCCTTCATGCTGGACGTATCGGATACAATCCCGATGGTTTCAACCGTTTCAGCCATTACCGTCGTTGCGCCCCATTCAAGCAACAGGGCTTGAGGTGATAATAACGCAAATGCCAGTACCACTTTGGTTAATTGTTCCGCTTGTTTCTTCACACGTTTTCCTGATTTCTTCAACGTCTACTCTCCTTTTTGGCACACAAAAAAAAGGAGGCACCCCAACAAAGGAACGATGTCCTAAGTTGGGGTGCCTCCCCTAACAAGTGTCATTTTTTCTTGATTATAACGATTAAGCGCATGAATGTAAACACTTGATCATGAACGCCTTACTTCTCATTTCTCATCTCTGATCTTTAATAACGCTTCGTCTAGTGCGCCAACGACCTTGTCACACCAACCATCAAATTCCGGATCTTCGGTCTGTAATTCAGGATGCGCCAGAATGTGCTCAATCGTACGTCGAATGCCCTGATCAGCTCTTGTCGTTGCTACAAATTCCGGAACAAGCCGCTTCAGCTTGCTGTTATCAAAGACAACGGTATTGGCTTTGTCACCCAGCAATCCGCCGCGAAGATCCTGATCGCTACATGCTGCCAAGAACTCAGAGGGTACATGTACCGCATGAAGCTTAACGCCCAACACGTCAGCTATAATCTCATGAATCTGATTCCATGTGACGGATTCGTCCGAGGTGATATGTACCGATTCACCAATGGCATGGATATTTCCCATAAGCCCGATAAATCCTTTGGCAAAATCAGTATTGTGCGTAATGGTCCACAGTGAGGTGCCATCTCCATGAATGATAACGGGTTTGCCTTCACGTATACGCTTAAAAACCTGCCAGCTGCCTTGAGCACCATGAACACCGAGAGGTACCGATTTGTCGCCATACGTATGGCTCGGACGAACGATGGTCACAGGGAATCCGTGCTCGCGGTATTGTTTCATCAGATAGTCTTCACAGGCAATCTTGTTGCGAGAATACTCCCAGTATGGATTCGATAAGGGCGTACCTTCCGTGATCCGGTAATCAGCCAGGGGAGTCTGATACGCTGATGCTGAACTTATAAATATAAACTGCTTGGTTTTATCCTTGAACAAACGGTAATCTCGCTCCAATTGAGACGGTACAAAAGCGATAAAGTCTGCCACAACATCAAATTCCAGATCAGCTATCAGTTCCGCTACACGTGTCTCGTCATTAATGTCCGCTTGAAGTACGTTGACCTCACTAGGTAAGTCATCGTTATGATTGCCGCGATTAATTAAATACAGTTCACAGCCTTGCTGTGCAAGCATCTCCGTAATGGCCGTACTGATGGTGCCTGTCCCTCCAATAAATAGCGCTTTCATTTCGCCACCTCCTGATCGATTTTACCCACTTTTCCATGATATCACGCACCAAAAAAAGGAGCAAAGCTCGGTGACCCGAAACTTTGCTCCTTCTGTTTATACGACCTTAATCGTTGCATATATCATGTACATGCCGCAGTGAATCTCGTATTCTCCCTTGGGTAGATCTTTGTCGACCGTATAATAATTGGGTCCCTTTTGCATGTATAGATCCATGCCTAGCTTTTGTGATCCCACTGATTTCACATGTGTCACCGACCGGGTCAGAATAAAGTTGATTTTAGTCGGTACGCCAGCTTTCACCTCGATAACGTCTGGTCCAAAACCATCGTTGCTCACGTCCACATCAATGACTTCATATCCCTTCAAATCCTCCGCAGTCTCGGCTTGTGCTGTTACTGCACTTCCCGATCCCGGGGATACGTCTTTGCCCATAAAATAAACCAAAAATGATCCAAGCAGTACAACAACGGTCAGACCCAGCGTTAACCAAGGCCATGTTTTTCCAAACCAGCTTTTCATATAAACACTCCTCATTCGATGTCCCATCAATATTCAATCAACAGACGGATGTATTCTTTAAGCATACCTGATTCGCATGACAATGAAAATGACCCCTCTGGGCTATTGCGGTTGAGCTATATAAGTGGAACTAAAGAATATTTACACTGGACACTCCGATGACAGAACAACCTTTCGATCGCTGTTATCCCCAGATTTTTTGATTTCCTTTTTCAAAGGGTAAAATCCGGGAATAAAGGCGCACGCTTCGCTTCTTCAGATTATTTCTGTCCTCTCCGTTTCGTGTAAATGTTTAGTTCAATTTATATAGAATATTTCAATAGAAAAAGCCTGATTTCTCAGGCTTATCTACGGGTATTCCCGTTCATGCTTCGCAATATCCCTTTTTGTATAACTCAGGAATAGATCGGTGTATTCCGACTTCGTCTCATACGTAATTTATACAGCTCTGGCAAGGCTACACCAATGAGTACAATAATAACTCCGAACCATTGCAATCCGCTGACATGCTCATGGAGCACGATTGAGGATAACAAAACTGCAATTGGAAGCTCCACTGCACCCAGTATTCCGGCCATGTCACCACCAATATGCGGAACGCCGATAGCGAACAGTACTGGTGGAATGAATGCCCCGAAGAATCCAAGCAGCAATCCAAATACAAGCAATTGGCTCCAGATCAATCCGTTAAAAAGGAATGTCGGCGGGAACAAAATGCACAGCAGGATCAATCCGCCTGTAACCATCCACGCACTGCGGAAGGCTGGATGCGCTGAAGGAACCGCTTTGCCGCTGAACAAGACAAACAGGGAATAACTTACGGCTGCCATTAGTCCAAGAGCAATACCCAGACCGTTGAACTCACCCAATCCTTGTTCCAGGAAACCCGCTGCCAGCAAGGTTCCACCGAACAGAATGATCAACGTCAGGAACGTGACTTTGTCTGGACGTTGTCGTTTGCTTATCGCCTGAATCAATACACTAATCCAAGTGAACTGGAACAACAGGATAATGGCAAGTGAAGCCGGAATGTAACGCAAAGACTGATAATACACGAGACCTGTAATTACGGTTGGTGTTCCAGCAGCCATCAATATCAGACGTTGTTTCCACGTCAACCGCTTGAATACCTGTGCCACGGCTCCTGATGCTTTGCCATTTGCCTGTGACTTACGTTTTGTTCTAAATCTTGTGTATAGCGCCAGCATCCAGGATAGAAGAAAACCCGTGATCAGCTGTGCTCCCACAACCTCTCCAAGTTTATATCCTTCGCCGTACGCCAGAACCACAATCGTGGATAATATGCCATAGCTCATCGCTCCCGCGAGAACGGACAGATAATATTTCATTGTGAATAAACCTCCTGATGATAAGAAAAATACGCCCGCATGTTGGTTCATGCCAATGTCACAGACACTATCTAAATGCAAAAAATCCTAACTACGAGCAAGGAATACATTGATTCCTTGGCATCGTAGTTAGGAAGTATAGGCTTCCCGTAGAGACCCTCGCCCTGTGTACACTTTCGGCCTGCGAGGTTATACGAAATGATATATGCAATTTGATGTAATTCGTGTGTGACGACTTTTCATATATTACATGGGAGGTGAGATGGTGTCAACCCTATTCCGTACAAAAAGTTGAACTACATTATTACACCGAGTCGCTTCGATCGCTGTACTATACTTCGAGTACTCTGATTACGTAAAAACGTCATGTTCGATTGGAGCCTGAGGAGTCCCACTCCAATGTTTGCTGTAAACCTTCCTTCAATCCATCCAGATCCAGCCCATCAACGGCAAAAGCCTCACGGATCAAAGGCGGCGCGACAAATTCATCATACTTGCCCAGATAAGGCGCTTCATCTTCAGCCAGTAACGCAGATGCGTCTTCAGCCGTTCGACACTCACTCATAATCTCGGCTAACAATGTTCGTTCATCGACCTTGCCGGACACTACAAAATAATATGGCTCCATGGGCACAACCGAACGCAAGGCAAGTTTCTTGGACAGATTATGCTTCATCAAGCGCTCCAATGTACGGAAAGATTTACTTCCCACCCAAGGAAGAACATACAACGAATCTCCCCCTGCCGGAATCACGACCTGCTTCAACAGTCCGCTTTCACGAGCTAGGCGGCGCGCCCGTTCAAGTCGATTGACGGCTTGTGGTGACAGGTAGGGATAGATCACGGAGTCGGACAACACTTCACGCATTTTCTGTACCACCGACGTATGAATATCTCCTCCCGCTCCAAGCCATAACGTATCTACTTTACCTTTCGCAGACTTCACATACACAGCCTTGTGCTTGTGATCGACCTCTTCCACTTTCCACAGTTTGCCTGCGAGCGAGAAGCAATAGCCAGGTGGGGGTACGGTTGTAATCGAACCAATTTCTTCCGATCCGTTTAAAACTTTATGTTCCTCATCATCCTTAAACACCGCGTAGAAGCGATAATTATTCACGATTTTCTCACCTGTCAGACCGATAATCAATGTTCGATCCTCTGTCCATTGCAGGTGATCCGTCTCAATGAGGTAATTCAGGAAAACCTGATATTGATCAGGTCTAATCAACGCAAATGGAGCCAGCGAAAGGATCGCTTCTGCAAGATCTCTCGGCTCCGCCTCCCCCATACTTTTCAACATGCTCATCGTCTGATGGTAGAGCACACCTATGGGCATTTTGCGAGCTTCAAGCGGCTCGACCCATTTCGTTTTTACATATAGTTCGATAACAGCAATCGCACGCATCAAAGTCCACGGCATACGCGCTGGCAATTGCGCTTCCTCATCCTCTTCCTCCGGACATACAAAAAGCATCTCCGATGCCATGTCCTCTCGTCTGCCTGATCGTCCCAGACGCTGTACAAAGCTGGACGCACTATACGGCGCACCGAGCTGAACCACACGTTCCAGTTCGCCCAGATCGATGCCTAGTTCAAGCGTGACCGTTGCCGCAGCAACCGCGGGACCCGATCCAGTGCGTAGGGCAGCTTCCGTCTCTTCCCTCAGCATGGCGGAGATACTTCCATGATGCACATGGAACACATCACGCTCTTGTCTGCGAGCCGCGACCCGCCGCATCTCAAGAATGGTAACTTCAGCATCTGTGCGGCTGTTGGTGAAGATCAGCGCTTTTTTACGATGTGTGCTCTCATAGATGAAGTCGTAGTACGCTTTACGTGCGTTATGAAGCTGCTCCGCCTGTTCCTCGTCCTGTGCATCTGGAAAGGAGAAATGTTCCACCCGCAGTCGCAACTTGCGACCGCCCGGGGAAGAGACCACATCCACTCCCTGCTGCGTTCCCGCAGCAAGCCAAGATGTAGCCGTATCATAGTCACTAAGTGTAGCGGACAAGCCCACTCTTCGCGGTGCACAGCCAGCCATACGCTCGATTCTGGCAAGTTCGCTGAGTACTTGAATGCCCCGATCCGCTCCCATGAAAGCATGCACCTCATCGATGATGACATACCGCAGGTCATGAAACAGCGCCGGGATTGCATTTGGTCGATTCATGAGCAGACCTTCCAGCGATTCTGGCGTTATCTGGAGCACACCGGACGGATTTTTCATCAGTTTTGTTTTCTCCGCCTGAGGTACGTCCCCGTGCCAATGCCAAACCGGAATATTTCCTTCGGATAACAGATCCTTAAGACGTTCGAATTGATCATTAATCAGGGCTTTCAGAGGTCCAATGTACAAAATACCAACCGACTTGGAAGGCCGTTCATACAGCTCGGTCAATGCAGGAAAAAAAGCCGCCTCCGTTTTGCCGGAGGCCGTTCCCGCCGCAATCAGCATATGATGCGGGGTATGAAAACAGATATTGCAGGCCTCAATCTGGGCAGGACGAAGCGATTCCCATCTTTTTTTATAAATAAACTCCTGAACAAACGGTGCCAGCCGATAGAATGGATTATCACTCATAATTCAAACTCCGCCAGAAAATCGTCCAGATCATCCGTATTTGCTGAAGCATCTGTGCCTTTTCCCGTTTCCTGAGGTTTGGCAACCCGCTGGCCAAGTAATTGAGTATAAGTCACTTCAGGATTCTGGTGTAACGTATGCAGTACATCCATAAAATCTCGTACCACTTCACGCGTGGTCAGCAATTCATCCGCACCCAGTCGGTTCACCGCCGTTTGCATAAAATCAACCAATTGTTCATCCGTGAGACTTGCGCTGTATCCAAAATGCAAGGCATGAATCTGCCGCAGCTTCTGGAGCAGAATCAGAATCTCTTCATGTGATAACATCGCCAGTTTCAGGATCGGGCCTGTATAATTCGCATACGCTTTGGCTGCATAACGACCATCAATAAGCCTGGAGCGAAGCGCTTCATAACTGTATAATCCGCGCCGTTCATCCTCTACAAATTGTGGTGTACCTCCTACAAATATGCCTAGGTGCTCCGCCTTGCCCTGCATCGTATCATTGAACATGGTCAGCAATTTCTCATAGTTGCTTTGACGGGAGACACTGTTTGTAATTTTGTACAGATTCACTGCTTCATCAATGAACAACAGCAATCCTTTGTAACCAATGCGCGCTGTGAATTCAGACCACAATTTGAAGTAGTCGTACCAGTTATCATCGTCAATGATAACCCCAACAGCCAGTTCTTTTTTCGCTTCCGTTTTGGTTGCAAATTCTCCTCGAAGCCAGCGAAGGGCCGCCTGTTTGCGATCATCATCAGCTAGCTTGTACCCATTCCAGTAAGAAGCCAGTACCTTGGCAAAATCAAAGCCGTGAACCAGATTCTGCATCTCACCCGTCACAGCATAAATCTGTTTCTCTACCTCAAGCGGCAGAGCGGGATCATCCGGGCGCAGGTTCTGACTCTGCATCGTGGATTGTTGCAACCCTGCGATCCATTTTTGCAAAATCGGCTCCAACGCTCCCCCATCCGGGCGTGTGCGTGTAGACAGACGAGTCATCAGTTCGCGGTATGTGGCAAGTCCCTGCCCTTTGGTTCCCACCAATCGCCGCTCTGGTGAAAGATCGGCATCTGCCACAACGAAATCCCGATCCATCGCATAATTACGAATCATCTGCAAAAGAAAGCTTTTACCGCTGCCGTAACGACCCGTAATGAGTTTAAACGCTGCTCCACCCTCGGCGATATTGTCCATATCCCGCAAGATGGCTTCCACTTCCGGTTTCCGACCAACAGCAATCTGCTCCAGTCCAATTCGCGGGACAACACCCGCTGTCAATGAATTTACAAGTGCGGTGGTCAGCCGCTTCGGTATTTTAAGTTCTGTCACTGCGTATCACCTCTTCACATGTTCGAACACATCTATATAATCAGGAACAATCCGATCACCATCAATCAGAAGATCACCGATCGTTTCCATAGCCACATCATTAATTTCATCCAGCAGAAGCGCAGGCATCGTTCCATATTGCTCAGCCAGACGCATCAGCTCCGTATCCGGGTTTGCTCCAAGTAAAACATGAATCGTTTGCACCTGCTGAGGGGAGATTTCCTTGGCAAAAAGCAGCCATTCTTCATCCAGATCAGCCTCAACAGACTCGTCCCACTGCAACTCAATCGATTCTGCTGACGCTCCTGTTACAATCTCTTCTGCGGATGGGTCCGGCACCGTGGAATCTTCAGTTGGAGTGATCTCATCCCCTGCTTCCAGCGCATCTACTGGATTACTTGCAACATTTGCACTGTTAACCTCTTCATCCTTCACTTCAGAAGCGTGATCATCCTCAATTGTAAGCGCCAATCGCACGTACTCACTTTCCTGCTGTAACGATGCCAATTTCTCCGTATCAATACGAATCACCGGTTGTTCCACAGACTCCGCCTGCTCGATCGCATATGTTTTGTCCAGGTAACGTTCAATCAGATTTGCAAGTTCGGGTTCAAGAGTCTGTCCTCGCAATCGGCCTCTGAATCCGCGCAATTCACGAAGTTTATTTTCAGTACATCGATAGATCCGCGTAACCATCTGCACAAATTCAGCCTGTTCGCCTATGGGCATATATCTGAACGATACCGATCTTCCATAGATCGAATCATCATAGACTGCTTTGCGAAACAGAATGCGCTCCATCGTGCGTTCATCGTTGGGATCACACTCAAGCAACAGTCCAACTTGTCGCGTACGTTCCAGATACGAATCAACCAAGGCCATGACCCGTGGGATGTACTGCTCCATCACTTCTTTGCCGCCATCTCTGTAGAATTTACTGAGTGTAATATCGTAATCATAGTATCTTTGCAGCATATTTAACGAGATATCCGATACCTTATCCTGTAAAATACGTTGCAGTTCCCTATCCAGCATCTCTGCTGGCAGATATCCGCCCGAAAGGACCATGACCTCGGATAAGGACATCTCCATCTGATGGACCAGCACATAATCGACCATCCACTCTTGCATATATATATTTAATTGGGGCAGCCGTTCACGGTAGTTCACCCATAGCTGCTTCAATTGATCATAACCATCCTGAGGATTCTGCCAGCCAATGCCGTTAATTAACTCGTAGATATGAACAAATAGATAGGACAGATCGGTATCCGGGTATCTCCCCTGACGTACTTCCTTCCTCCAAAACATATACCACTTGCGCTGGGCATCATTCATCACGCCATACGTTGGCCAGTAACTCATAAAGGGAACCCACGGGGATACATCCCCCTCCATCTCTGCCCACCGCTTTGCTTCCTCTACAAAACGTTTCTCTGAGGACAATATACCTCCACGATGCTGCATCGTATCATGTGCAGACTGCACAATGGTTGAACGATCAGGAACCGGCACTGCTGCTGTTTCAGGTTCTTCACTCAGATCTATCTCCATAAATTCCAATTGTCTTGAGTTGTCTTTCATAGAACGTTATTTCACCCTCCTCCAAGACAGAATACGAACAAGTGTATCCATAGGGATCATTATATCACTTGTCCTGTGTCTGCGGTGACGAAATTTAGACATTCCTGGACACAAAAAAGAAGGCATTTCTGCCCTCTTTTTATCAAGTATTTTTAACTTTTTCACAAATTGATGATATCTTGGTCAAATCGAACGTTGCACAGACGTAATCACACGACAATTGCACGATTTTTCCCTTCACTTTTTGTTATTTCTTGGACTTCGGTTCGGCCATGGCCAGGAAAATCCCTTCTCATGATGTTATATAAGGAGTGTTACTTGTCGGTATTAATCCATTGATCTAACAGTCGGAATGTCTCTGATGCACTGTGTACCATGTTGTCATGATCTTCTGGAGTACTGATGGACTGTTGCAGCAAACCTGTAAACTCGCTCCATCTTGTTCTTGTCTCTGAGCCGTAGGCGTTGAAATATTCCAATCCACGATCCGCCTCAATCGGCAGGAACTGCGACAAACGTTTGGTCATAATCTGTCCACCGTTCGTGGACCCCTCAATTACATACAGATATCCGAACAAACGGGCAGGTGTTGAAATATCCGGCAGTTCTTCACAGAGCGGAAGTTGGCTGATTTCCTCTTCACTGGCACCCAGATTTCGTAAATCTTTTTCCAAGAGTCCAGCCTTGCCTCTAATCTCAATATCCAGTCCCGTACTTCCCCAGAAAGGCTGCTGTACAGCCTGATCCTCCAGCGGTTTCAGGAATCCATAAAATTTCTCTAAATATGTTCTATATTCTTCTATATTCACGGTTTGATTCATAATGGCTTTTGCATAAGGGTTCTGTTCTACTTGTCTGTGATAATGAGCTGTCTCGCTCTTCAGACGTTCCATAATAGTTGTTGCTGTCATCGTATTTATCCCCTTTCACAATCTGTTCTATTGTTGCAAATGAATGCGGACCTCAACTGATTCTCAGTATATTGAAATGGAAACTGCTTTCCTTGAAGTCAGCTCCATTTAATACAAACAAAGGCTCTATGTAAGTATACTTATTCTTGTTTGAGAAAACTATATGAATCCAACATCCGTGTACAGCCCAATTCATTGCTCCGTTGTTATCTTAACCGACTGTAATCTGTATGTTTAAGTATTAACCGAAAACAATAAAAACGACCCTATAATCTGGAAGGCAGTAGATTTCAAATGCCAACATGGTACACTAACTTTATATCCTGTCATTGGAGGAATGCATTCTATGGATCTTACTGTTCAAGACGTTGTACTTCATCTCACAGATAACATTGAATTGCCGGAAAACACGGTAGATCAGCTCATTACGGGCTCACTTGATCGTAAGGTCACAGGCATTATCATTGCTTTTATGCCCACACATTATGTTATTGAACAAGCCATACAGGAAGGTGCGAACTTGATCATTGCGCATGAATCTCCGTTTTACAACCATCACAGTCATACGGATTGGCTTGCAAATGATTCGGTTTATGTGGACAAAAGAAAGTTGATCAACGAAGCAGGCATTTCCATCTATCGATGTCATGATATCATCCACCGCTTCCAACCGGATGGCATTACTGAAGGACTGATTCAGGCCTTGGGATGGTCCTCTTATGTGGAACAACGAATAGCGGAAGCAGACATTCTTTCTTTTCCGGAAGGAAGCACCGTTGAAGCTATTGCTCACCATGTGAAAAGTTCCCTGGGCATCGATTATGTACGCGTTGCAGGCAATGCGGAAATAGTCTGTAGACGCGCAGCGGTACTGGTAGGTTTTCGTGGTAATGGACATGTGACGATTCCCTTGATTCAGAACGAGCAATTGGACCTCATCATTGCTGGGGAAGGGTTTGAATGGGAGACGCCAGAATATATCCGTGATGCCGTGCAACAAGGCAAGTCCCAGGCACTGATCATGATGGGACATGCCGAGAGCGAAGCTCCGGGAATGAAGCTATTGGCAGACAGGTTTGCAGAACTTTTTCCTGAACTGTCCGTTCGTTTTGTAGGCGAGAAGCCTGTGTACACTGTGATCTGATAATATTATTGGATTTGTACGGAGAAAATCTCTAGCTGATTGCTTCTAATATCATTGCCTATCCTCCCCCGGAGCTTTGGATACTTTCTATGCTCCGGGGTACACTGGGTAGACTCTCGTTACATTTCTTGGATAGCTAACGAACCTGATACACTCTATTGTGCGAATATTTGCCGATTTTCAAAAGTAACGAATCGTAGACACCCTGTTCCTCCATTCCCCCCTGTTTACCGTCCATATCTACCCAACGTAGCCCAATTAGCGTCGCTGAGATTCGTTAGATTTCTCAGTTCAACCAAATCAGTACAATAAGGTGTCACTGGTTCGTTAGACTATGATGAAAAATGAGTACTGAGCACATATACCACGCATCTCTTCATGCCCCATCTGGAGTTACCGAGTTCTTTATAGTACTCTAGATGCTGTGACTTCAAAGCTCAGGACATTTGTCCTTGGCGTTCAGAGTCAATTTATCATTTAATAATAGAAGTCGAAGTGATTGAATAAGGAGCGTACATATGAGAGGAATTATTTTTGCATTACTGGGCGGCGCGTGTATCACTCTCCAAGGGGTTGCCAATACTCGGATTAGCACCGACATGGGCACATGGCAGGCCGCTACGATTACACAACTGACAGGATTCATCTTAGCGGCGCTGATCCTAATGTTTGTTAGAGACACCAACCTTCAAGGACTCAAACAAGTAAAACCCATGTACTTGGCTGGAGGTGCTTTTGGCGCCGTCATTATTTTCAGCGAAGTGACGGCCATTCAGCAAATCGGGGTTACATTCACGATCTCGGCTCTGCTCATTGCCCAGCTATTCCTGACTTTTCTGGTGGATAGTAACGGATGGTTCGGCGTCGTGAAACAAAAGATGAAACTGCCGCAATTTCTGGGCATTGCCTTAATGGTGACTGGTGTCATTATTATGAAACTATAGTTTTTGGAGAAGGATTGAAACATATCGTCGGGGGTGAATCACAGCGTGCAAGAGTTCCATAACGAGCAACAATTAATGCAATATTTGAAGCAATATCAACTTGAAACTGTATTTCACGAGCCCCTGCGTGCACATATGACGTTATGCCACTTTGAGAAGTGTGAACTGATCTGTCGTGAAGGGGAAACTTCCGAATATTTGTACGTACTGGTTGAGGGTAAAATCAAGATTTTCACCACCTCCGCTCAGGACAAAACGCTGGTGCTTTGTTTCAAAACACCGCTTGAAGTGGTCGGTGACATAGAGTATGTCCGTGAAAGCGATATTGTTAATACGGTTCAGGCCGTGTCACCTGTGGTGATGCTTCGCATTCATTATCAGTGGCTCGCTGAGCTTGCCAGCGATTATGCACCTTTGCTTAAATTTTTGCTTAAAATCATCTCACACAAATTCTACATTGACTCGAACTTTTCCAATTTCAACCTGATGTATCCCGTTGAGGTTCGTCTAGCCAGCTACCTGCTCTCCATCTCGACAGAAGAAGCGGGCAGTATCGTTCACGAAGAGCTGGACGCGTTCAATCTGACCGACATCGCGAATCTGATCGGCACCAGTTACCGACACCTGAACCGGGTCATCCAGAAGCTCTGTGCAGACGGGTTAATTGAACGACATCAGGGATTGATTATGATTAAGGACCGGGCGGGTCTACGTGAAATAACAGGTCACAATATTTATGAATAAGGAGTTCGACAACCATGTTAATCACAGGTATTTCGCTTGCACTACTGGCAGGTGCACTTGTCAGTCTGCAAACGATTTTTAATAGCAAAGTCAATGAACGCACCGGTTCATGGTCCACAACAACGATGGTGCTTTTCACCGGATTCCTTGCTTCTTTCCTCATCTCTCTGCTGGTAGAGGGCAAAAATACATTCAGCTTCCAGCATATGCAACCCTGGTACTGGCTCAGTGGAGCCATCGGGGTTGGCGTGGTCTTCTGTCTCGTGCAAGGGATGAAGTTGCTTGGTCCCACGTATGCCATCTCGATCGTGCTAACATCCCAACTGAGCTTTGCTCTATTGTTTGATTCCATGGGGTGGCTCGGTCTGGAGCAAATTCCTTTTTCGTGGAATCAGCTGCTCGGTGTACTTGTCATTGTTGGCGGAATTGTATTGTTCAAGTTCGGTGGGGGTAAATCGGAAAAATCAGATAAGTCCCCTGGAACACTACAGTCCAACTCATAAACGAACAAAAAAAGAGTGTCCGTCCAATCCCGTAGATTGGCAGACACTCTTTTTGTACAATCAAACCACATATCTTCTCGTTCTCTTAAACGAACTCTACGTTATGGTAGACTTGTTGAACATCTTCAAGGTCTTCAAGCGCATCGATCAGTTTCTCGAACTGAGCTTGTGCATCCTCTGGAAGTTCAATATGGTTTTGCGCAAGCATGGTCAGCTCGGCTACTGTGAACTCAGTAATACCAGCAGCTTTGAATGCTTCTTGTACAGCGTGGAATTGATCGGGTTCTGCATATACAATTACAGCATCGTCTTCGTCCACGATATCACGTACATCCACATCTGCTTCAAGCAAAAGTTCCAGTACTTCCTCGGAGTTTTTGCCTTCTATACCGATAACCGCTGTTGGATCAAACATGTAAGCAACAGAACCACTGACACCCATGTTGCCAGCGTTTTTGTTAAACGCAGAGCGCACTTCCGGCGCAGTACGATTCACATTGTTGGTGAGTGCATCAACGATGACCATCGCACCATTCGGTCCGAAGCCTTCATAACGCAACTCTTCATAGTTCTCATCCCCGCTGCCTTTTGCTTTTTCCATCGCACGATCAATGATGGCTTTGGGTACATTATACGTTTTGGCACGTTCCAGCACGACTTTCAGTGCACGGTTCGCTTCCGGGTCCGGTTCGCCCTTCTTGGCAGCTACATAGATCTCAACGCCGAATTTAGCGTAGACCCGGCTCGTGTTTGCATCTTTTGAAGCTTTCTTTTCCTTGATATTATTCCACTTACGACCCATATCGTTTCCGCTCACTTTCAACATGTAATCTGCTTTCTACTATGCCATTATATCTTGTTGAGCGTACTTCAACAAGTTAATACACACGAAATAATGGGATTAACTGCGGTGATTATCCATCTCCATTTGAAGATTAGCCTCAGTTTATCCTCCCATAAATCTCTCAGCAGTAACTATCGTTACCTCTATTCACTCCATATATAAACAGACAAGAAGCACCCCTTAAAGGAATGCTTCCGCCCTAAATCAGTCCTAATTTCAGTTCATGTTACCCGGTCAATTAAGCGTGAAATTGTCGACCATCCAACACTTCAGGAACATAACCGGCACGAATGACAAAGTCTCCGAAATGTTCACCTTCATTGCGCTCTTTGGCATACTGGTTCACCATTGGAGTCAACGTGTCCAGAATCTCGGTTTCACCAATGTTTTCTTTGTACAGCTTATTCAAGCGATGTCCGGTGAAGCTGCCACCGAGATACATATTGTATTTACCTGGCGCTTTACCGATAAATGAAATCTCCGCCAGCATCGGTCTTGCGCATCCATTCGGGCAGCCGGTCATGCGAATGACAATTTCTTCGTCTCTAAGCCCAGCCTCGTCCAGTACAGGCTCCAGTTTATCGATCAGGGACGGCAAGTAGCGTTCAGACTCAGCCATCGCAAGACCGCATGTCGGAAGTGCAACACAAGCCATCGAGCTTCTGCGTAGCGCAGAGTAATGTGCACCATCGGTCAGATTGTATTGCTGAATCAGAGCTTCGATCTTTTTCTTCTTCTGGCTGCTGATATTACCGATGATCAGATTTTGGTTCGCAGTCAGTCGGAAATCACCCGTATGCACTTTTGCAATTTCACGTAGACCCGTCATGAGCGGATAGCCGTCTACATCTTTTACACGACCATTCTGAATGAACAGCGTGTAATGCCATTTGCCATTATTACCTTTTACCCAACCATATCGATCTCCGTTAGTATCAAAATGATACGGACGTGCTGCATCCAGTTTCCAACCCAAACGGGTAGTCAACTCTTCAATGAACCACTCCACACCACGGTCATCCAGCGTATATTTGAAACGAGCATGTTTACGAACGGCACGATCTCCATAATCACGCTGAATCATAACTGTTTTCTCTGCAACATCAATCATTTGCTCTGGCGTACAGAAACCAATGACTTTGGACACCTGAGGATAGGTTTTGGCGTCACCATGAGACATCCCCATGCCGCCACCAACGGAAACGTTGAAGCCTTGCAGCTTGCCGTTCTCCACAATAGCAATAAAGCCAAGATCCTGTGAATAGACATCCACATCATTGGATGGTGGTACAGCAATACCGATCTTGAACTTCCGTGGCAAATACACTTTGCCATAGATTGGTTCAACTTCTTCGTCCGAGTCCTGGGAATCAATCACTTTCTCTCCGTCCAGCCACAGCTCATGATAAGCCCGGGTGCGAGGGTCCAGATGATTACTCACCTGACATGCCCACTCATACACTTCAGCATGCACATCGGATTGATTCGGATTCGGGTTACACATCACGTTACGGTTTACGTCACCACATGCAGCCAGTGTGCTTAACAACGAATCATTCACTTCGCGAATGGTGTTCTTAAGATCCCACTTCAGTACACCATGCAGTTGGAAAGACTGACGTGTGGTCAGACGAATCGTCTCGTTCGCATATTTATGTGCCACTCTGTCCATCATCAACCACTGCTCCGGGGTTACAACCCCACCGGAAGCACGCACACGTAACATGAATTGGTATGCAGGCTCCAGTTTAGATTTGTGACGCTCATTACGCAGGTCGCGGTCATCCTGCATATAACTGCCGTGGTGTTTCATCAGACGGTTGTCGTCCTCTGGAATTGCGCCCGTGATGCGATCGGCCAACGTTTCGGTCAGACTTCCGCGCAAGTAATCACTTTTGATCTTTATATCTTCCACATCACTATTCGTGCGCTGTGGGTTAAGTAAGTTATTATAAACCATGCTGCTTTCTCCTCTCGTCTCTGCGGGATGGTGCAATCCGGCTGGGCCGGTAATTAATAGACGTCCCGCTGATAACGTTTCTCCTGCTGTAACCGTGTCAGATATTCCGATGCCTGCTCAGGCGATAGACCGCCTTCTTGTTCAAGAATCATGGTGAGCGCAGCATGCACATCATGTGCCATTTTTTTCTCGTCACCACAGATATATACGCTTGCCCCTTCCTGAAGCCACTGGTACAGTTCTTTGCTGTGTTCCAGCATGCGATGTTGTACATACACTTTCTGTTCCGTATCACGTGAGAAGGCTACATCCATCTTCGTGAGCACGCCATCTTTGAGCCAACGCTGCCACTCCGTCTGGTACAAGAAGTCAGTGGCGAAATGCTGATCTCCGTAGAACAGCCATGTCTTGCCCTCTGCTCCAGTTTCTTCACGCTCACCAAGGAAAGATCTGAACGGCGCTACACCTGTACCTGGGCCAACCATGATGATCGGTGTATCCGGGTTCTCAGGCAGCTTGAAATTCGGATTATGCTGTATATATACTGGCAGTGTGTCTCCAGCTTCAATTCGTTCAGCCAGATGTACCGAGCATACACCGTAACGTTCTCTGCCACGCGCTTCATAACGTACGGAGCGAACGGTAAGATGAACTTCATCCGGGAAAGACTTCGAACTACTCGCTATGGAGTATAGACGTGCCGGAATTTTGCGAAGAGCAGCTACGAATTCTCCGGCAGGAATCCCTTTCAGATTATAATCCTGAACCAGATCCAGCAGATCACAGCTATTCATGACTGTGCGGAATTCTGAATCATCTGCGAGTAACGCCGTCAGGCCACTCCCAGGATTCAGTTTCGCAAGTTGTTCCACGACCGGTTTCGTCACAGCTGTAATTTCAAAATAACGCAGCAACGCTTCGTGCACAGATGCCTGATCGCCGTTTTTATTCACGGTCACGCGTTCATCGGCATTCCATCCCATGGCTGCAATCAATTCCTCCACAAGGCGCGGATGATTCTCAGGGAATATCCCAAGGCTGTCACCTGGCTCGTAGTCCAGACTGGAGCCTTCCAAAGACAACTCAATGTGGCGTGTTTCACGGTCCGATCCTCTGCCATTCAGATTGAGATTTTCCAACACTTCAGCCTTGAATGGATTCGTGCGATCATATTCGGATTCCCCGCCGCTCAGCGCAGCTGTAACAGCCTCAGTGGTTACCGTGCTCGCAGCAGCAGATGTACTGCTTAAGGATGCCAGTACTTCATTCATCCACTCCGCAGCTGCTTCATCAAAATCAACATCACAGTCCACGCGTGGTACAAGAGCTGTACCACCCAATTCCTGCAATCGTTTATCGAAGTCCTTACCTGTCTGACAAAAGAACTCATAGGAGGTATCTCCCAGAGCCAACACCGAGTAACGAAGTCCTTCAAGCTTCGGAGCCCGTTTGCTGTTCAGGAATTCATGCAGCGGAATCGCATTATCCGGTGGTTCGCCTTCGCCATGCGTACTGACGATGATGAGGAGATTTTCAATTTTCTTAAGTCCGTTCGGTTTGAAATCTCCCATCGATGACAACGTTACTTGAAGACCTTGCTCTTCAAGTTTCTTGGCCAGCTTCTTCGATAGGCCACTGGAATTCCCGGTTTGTGAACCAAAAAGCACGGTAACTTCCCGGGATACTGGCGGAGCACTGTCAGGTGCAATTCCTGTAGTTGGTGCAGCCTGTACCAGGTTAGCTGGAGCTGCTATTGTCGCACTTGCCTGAATTGCTGCAATATATCCGCTCAACCAAGTACGTTGTCCATCGGTCAATGTAGGAATAAGACGATTAAGCAGTTCAACTTGTTCTTGATTAAAAGGGCTGTTTGTCACTTGAAGTTCCACTGTTTGCCACCTCGCGCATTGCTTCGATTTTAATTCCGACTAAAATCATCACATTAATTTAATTTCTTCTCTCTAAAACCTAACACACCGGGTGTTGAGGGTCAATTTCAATGATTTTATAGCATTTATCAGTTTCACTGATAAAGGACAAAAAACAACAAAAACCCTCCTTTTCAAATCAAGGACGGTATTGTTTTATTTTTTAATTTGGCGGCCAGCTCAAGTTGAAGTGGAAAGTGGAATATATGAACAAGGCTAACTCCAAAAGGCTTACTCCAACCTGAGTTCCAGGTCAAAGTAAGCCTTCTTTTTCACACGTTACGATTCTGGTGTATTATCATTTATTCCATACCAGTTTGCTCATCATCGCATATAACAATGTAGCCGATTCGGCTCGGGTTGCTTCGGCAAGTGGTTTCACCTCACCGTTGTACCCGTGGGCGATGCCCAGATCCACAAGTAATGCGACACTATCCCGGGCATAGGAGCGAATCTCGGAAGCGTCGTGGAAACGAGTAAGGTTATCTGTTGCAGCCGTCTCGGAGTCAACCAGCCCAGCCTCTGCAAGTGCCCTCACTGTCAATGTCATCATCTCCTGACGAGTGATTGTGGACTCTGGCAGGAAGCGCCCGTCACCGGTGCCACTGGTGATACCTAGCGAACGCGCAGCTGTAACTGCTTCGTAATACGGAGCAGTTTCGTTTACATCAGAGAACGCATTCCCGGAAGAAGCATTCAAGCCCAGCGCAGTCATCAACCATTGCATGTATTGGCCGCGGGTCATCTCCTGTTTTGGATGTAACTGCGTGGAATCACCGCTTGCCTCTGCATCAATTACACCTCGGACAGCCAAAGCCTCCATTGCTTTCTTGGCCCACTGCACTTCTGCAAGATCTGCGAATGTCTGCTCCACAGGCACAACAGCATAATTTCCTGTGAGTGATGTTACGGAAAATACAAGCTGCCCGCTTTTTGGATCGTAGTAACTTTGCGGCATTGGGGTTGCCACACCATTCGAGCCAATGGCAAATGCTACAATCCGATCCTGCTGAGCATTTTGTGAGGATTGGAAAGGCAGACGAAGGTTCAACTCGCTTTCCGATGGCCATGGTTGACCATCCAGTTGAAGTTCAAGCTGGACTCCATATTGCGTGCCAAGCTGATCTGCGACTGTTTTTGGCAGCTCCGTTCTGATCAATCGGATTGATGCAATCCCATCCCCAACGATATCCTTCGTTAACAATGTCGCAGGAAGCTCCAACATCCCCAGTTCTGTAACAATGTTGAACACATGTGACTCTCCCTGATCTATTAACGCAGAGGCAGGCAGAGAAACTTCATATGCCGTTGCTCCCGAAACCGGCTTCAGTCGAAGTTCGACCAATCGCTGACCCGCATCTGTTGAGGGGGCAACTTGAAAAGCCTCTTTAATCGTTGAAACATCCACGTTGGACTGCACTACACCCTTCTGATCAGACTGTCCCTGCAACTCCAGAACTGAACGGTCTTTCTCCGGTTTAGGTTGTGGTACAGCATTCTCTGCACTTGGGTTACCACTTCCTGACTGTCCGCCATTGTTGGCTGAACCAGAACTATTTCCTGGATTTCCACCGAAATTGCCGCCTGGATTACCGCCCGAACCAGGGTCCGTACCTCCAGGGGAAGGAACAGATGCCGGCACCTTCACCGTCAACGGTGCAGTCAGGGCTCTACTGTCGTCAGAAGTTCGAGTAATTTCCAACTCCAGGGTTACTGTTGTTTCCTTAGATGGTGGGACAATCGTTCCATCAGTTTGAATGACCGACGGTACCGAACTGGAAGCGATCTTCACCGTGAAACCTTGCGGCACGGATGGGAACTTCAGTTTTTTTGCACCTGCGGAAGGTTGTTCCAATGCTGTAATGCTTGTAGCTACATCGGCAGCGTTCTGCTGAGCCGTTTGCACCTGATAAGCGGAAGATACACCTCTCACGGATTGCCCCGTCGCATCCAAAGCTTCCACTTTGTAATAATAATCCGTGCCGGGGTTCAGTTCACTGTCCGTGTACTCCCGTCCATTGCCGCTATAGACCACCTTATACTCTCCATGCTCACGATCTGAGCGGTAGAGCTTGTAGCTTGCTGCACCAAGATGAGCATCCCAGTGAAGCGTTGCGCTCGTAGAATCTAACGCATCAGCGTTAAGGCCTGCACTATCATTTGCAGGTGGTGTAGCGTCAGGTTTAACGATCATAATCCAGCTAATCATCGGGTCCTGTGATGCCGTATTGCGCACAGTCAACTCCAGCTTGTTGTCCGACACGCTGATGCCTTTGTGGGCTCTAACGCTGGCAGGCGTAAAAGTAACTGCACCCGTGTTGGCGCCATTGATGATTAAATTCGCTTTGCGCGAAGTATTGGTCCACGGATCGTTGAATCCGGCGTATACATCATATGTCCCGTTTGGCACATCAAATGTATAGGTCAAATCCGTGCCTTTAGGAGAATTGCTGACATTGCCACCGTTGAGATAACGTACGGTCGAGAATATATCCCCGCCATTCGAACCGGATGGCAGTGCATCTGCGCTGACATACCCCCAACTATATCCCTCAGACGGAGCGTACATCTGATCCGCCGTTTCCGGGTTCGCAAGCGTTCCCTTCATATAAGCACCCATGAAACTGTAATCAGCCGTTTCGTAACCACCACTATTCACGAAAAAAACTGTATTCTCCGGAATGACATTTACACGAACCGCCTGCTTTTTGTTGTTATATTCCGGTGTGGTTACCTGTAATGTGAGCGGTCCTGGCTTGGCAAAATCTTCTGCCGTCATGGCCCGGTTATCAATCGTCCAGACTGCTGGCGTTGATACCAGTGCTCCACCCTCGCGCACATTCAACGTTGTTGGCAGGGATGGTACTTTGCCTAGCGCCACGGCTTCTGGCAAGGGATCAGCAATATCTACCTTGCCCATCGAATTCAGCAGATCAGGTGTCCAGCTGTTATACCACTTGATCGCGATGTCGGAGCCTATTCCAAACTCAATTGGCAAGAACACGTATTTTGCAGCATCATTCGAGAAATTGCCACCATTCCACGTATCCCCTACGTAAATGAATTTGCCTTTTTCCGGATCGACCGGAATGACGGATGTGGTCTGTGTGCCAAATGCCTTGCCTGGATCGGGATCAGTTGGCAACGTACGCACGAACGGATTGGTCTGCGTTGACCACGGGCCAAAAATGTTATCCGCCACCGTCACTTTGTTTTCGTTAGGGGCCCAACCGGAAGCTCCGGAAGTCAAAATATAATATTTCCCCTGATACTTGAACATCGCCGGTGCTTCACGTTGCCCTCCCGGGAACACTCGCACGTAATCGACGCCGTATTCCGCCTGATAGGTGGAATCTCGTACCGGATTGCCTTTGTCATCCGTTCGTCCTTCCTTATGCCACCCTGTTACGTCACTATAGTCTTCATTCAGTTTGGAGATATATAACGTCAGGTTTTCTTCGCTCGAGTAGATCAGGTAACCGGTACCGTCATCATCCTTGAACAACGTCATGTCACGTGCCATACCCCGGTCGCTTGGGAAGAAATCTTTCTCCCCTTCGGGAGCTCTGTCCATCCGGTAACTCTTCTGATACACAAAAGGCCCTGTTGGAGAGTCGCTGATCGCATAACCGGCTCGCGCCTTACCGTAATTCGCATTATCGTTATAGGGGTCCTTGTCGCCGTCCATGTGAGCCCACATCACGTATTTCTTCGTTTTGTCGTTGTAGATGACCTTTGGTCGTTCAATAATCCGTCCTTTGCGGATATCTGCCCAGATATCCACGCGGTCTTCACGCCCCGCATACAATTCGGAGATCAACGGGTCATTGTCAAAATCATCCATGGATTGAAGTGTCGTTAGAGCCATGCCTCGGTCCGTCCAGTTCATCAGATCCTTGGATGAATACACACGCACACCAACCGCTGGCCATCCGCCCGTGTGGTATTCACCATACCAGTAATACATCTCCGTCTGTTCATCATAGAAAAAGCCTGCCCCATGCGCATCAATCGGCTTACCGTCCAGATCCGGCCACAGTTGCCCCGGTGTAATGCTTGTACGAATCGTCGTAACACCCAACGGTGCGGATGCTGGAGAAGTTACGCCGTCCACGGTCGCCTGGATGATGTAAAAATATCCTGTGCCCATCGTCAGACCGCCATCGTTAAACGTGTTTTCATTGCCACTATAGACCTGCTGATACGTACCCGTAGCACTGGTTGCACGGGACACGATATACGTTACATCAGATCCAGGCAAGACATTCCACCCCAGAGAGATTGATGTGTCCGTCACAGCTGTGGCAGCGAACTCTGCTGGAGAGTCAATGGAGTATGTCGTGGCTTCTGCAACAGTGAATGCTGACTCCCCAGCTGCGTTATAGGCTGTTACGCGATAGTTGTAGCTGTTGCCCGGCTCAAGTGCATTATCCGTGAATGTGAGCCCTTTACCTTCATAGATTTGCTCGTATTGCTCACTGCCAGCTTTGGCCCGAATCACGCGATAACCAGTTGACTTGTCCACGGCGGACCAAGATAGCTTCACGCTTGTTGCGTTGAGTGCTTCGGCCTTTAATTCGCCAGGAGCCTGTGGTGCCGATGCTGTCGTCCGAACTTCCAGCGGAGCAGTCCATAATGATTCGGTTAGACCTCCGTATTCATAAGCCAGCTTGTAATAATACACCGTATCCCCGCTCAATCCTTCATCCGTGTGTTCCAAAGTTCCGGTACTGGTTACCAGGGAATAGCCGCCTTCAGGCGTAGAGGAACGGTACAAGCGATAGGCTGATGCTCCCGCGATTTCAGACCATTGCAGTGAAACCGAAGACGCCGTCTGCTCAGCAATGGAGAGCTGAATATCGTTCCCAGGCGGCTGCTCGGCAATGATTACGTCATCTGCATGTAACGACTGCCACTTATTCCGAATGCCCACGGTACCTGACCCGTATGTAGTATCGACCAGATCAAATACCAACTGATCGGAGCCGTTTTCCGCGATATACACGCGAATGGTGGTACCTGATAACACCACTTTGAGTGTGTACCATGTATCTTTGGCAAACGCATAGTCCATCGTGTTCAAAGTTGTGTCTGATCCGTTTACCCGTTTGGAGAAAACGAGTTTATTATTGGGAACATGCATTTGAAAATAGTAAAAGTTGCTCTTATCCTGAAACCGCGGCAAAATGCCCGGAAATCCTTTACCTTCTCCTGTATAAAAGCGCATGGACACGGTCATGTCCGACATGGAGTCTCCAGTAGAGATGATGCCTTCATTGGTATCGCTCTGGAAAAGCGTAAAGTTGGACGCATCTGTCGGGTCAGCGAACACTTCCCAGTTGCCTGAGCTTACGTTCCACGCGGGTGATTCCGTGTAATTCCCATCCGAAAAATCGTCCTGCAACAACGTGGCGGGTATACTGCTCAGATCGGCATACGCCTTACTCGGTAGCATCAACGGTCCCGAAGACAGCGCAAGTGTTGCTGATAACATAAATATCATGGGTTTCCTGAGTTTAGCCAATGTTCATTCTCTCCTTTGGCGTGAAAGATGAAAGCATGGTTCTTGAACGCGTGGTGTTGTTGTTCAGCCTATCCTCAGCAACCAGTGGTCAGTAACGAGTTTTGTCCACCTCCTTATTTTAATGAAACCGGTTTCATTTGAATGCAAAAAAAGACCCGTCTTCCCTTCTAAGTGCAATGATACCCATACGGAATACCGTGTTTTCTTTGCCCCTATGCAGTGAAACAGGTTTCTAATATATAAATGTAATTGCTTTCCTGAATTATATTATTGCCTTATTCAAGCTGTCAACTGTGCATTGGGCTCAAACATTTTTCGTTAAAACCACACAAAAAAGGCGCGAGTTCTGCTTGTTTTGCAAGCAAAATTCGCGCCTTTTCTCACGCTTCGAGCTTGTTCGCAAGCTCGCACATGATTCGTAATCAAAAGCGGACTTCTTGAACAACCTCTATTTAGAATACTTTTGTTGTCCAAGACTCACAGTTCCACGTCTCCGTAACGACATCACGGTAGAATTCCGGTTCGTGGGAGATTAGAAGAATACTGCCTTTGTAAGCCTTGAGCGCACGTTTCAACTCTTCCTTGGCATCAACGTCCAGATGGTTCGTCGGCTCATCGAGCACAAGTAGGTTGGTTTCATTATTGATCAGCTTACAGAGACGCACTTTAGCTTTCTCGCCACCACTTAGTACAGCTACCTTGCTCTCAATGTGTTTTGTAGTCAAACCACACTTTGCAAGTGCAGCACGCACCTCGAATTGGGTATATGAAGGGAACTCCTGCCAGATCTCTTCAATACATGTATTGTAGTTGGCATCCTTCATCTCTTGCTGGAAGTAACCAATCTCCAGATGTTCACCACGTTGAACGGTTCCTTCCAGAGCTTGAATTTCACCCAGAATACTGCGCATCAGGGTTGTTTTACCGATTCCGTTCGCACCAACAAGGGCAATCTTCTGTCCGCGCTCCATACGCAGATCCAGTGGTCTGGACAACGGTTCGTTGTATCCAATTACAAGACCTTTAGTTTCGAAAATGAGCTTGCCAGATGTTCTTGCATCACGGAAGTTGAACTGCGGTTTCGGTTTCTCCTTGGCGATCTCGATAACATCCATCTTGTCGAGTTTCTTCTGTCTGGACATCGCCATATTGCGTGTTGCTACACTTGCTTTGTTACGCGCCACAAAATCCTTAAGGTCAGCAATCTCTTGTTGTTGGCGTTTGTACGCCGACTCCAGCTGCTGTTTTCTCATCTCATGCACTTCCTGGAAATGATCATAATCGCCTACATAACGAGTTAGATTCTGGTTCTCCATGTGATAGATCAAGTTGATAACACTGTTCAGGAACGGAATATCGTGGGAGATCAGAATAAAAGCATTCTCATATTCCTGCAAATAACGTTTCAACCATTCGATATGCAATTCATCCAAATAGTTCGTAGGCTCATCGAGGAGCAAAATATCGGGTTTTTCCAGCAGCAGCTTGGCAAGCAGTACTTTGGTACGCTGTCCACCACTCAGGTCATTGACGTCTTTATCCAGACCGATATCCGTCAGACCCAGACCACGTGCGGTTTCATCCACTTTGGCATCGATCATGTAGAAATCCTGGTTTGTCAGCGTATCCTGAATCGTACCCACGTCTTCAAGTAGTTGTTCAAGTTCCTCCGGGGTAACATCGCCCATTTTGCCATACATATCATTCATTTCCTGTTCCATGTCGAACAAATACTGGAACGCGCCACGAAGTACGTCACGGATCGATTGGCCTTTGTTTAATACAGCATGCTGGTCCAGATAACCAACACGCATCCGTTTGGACCACTCTACCTTGCCTTCATCCGGCTGAAGTTTTCCTGTAATAATGTTCATGAAGGTGGATTTACCTTCACCATTGGCCCCGATCAGACCAATATGTTCGCCCTTCAACAGGCGGAATGAAACGTCGTTAAAGATAGCACGGTCACCAAAACCGTGACTTAATTTTTCTACATTTAATATGCTCATTCATGACACCTTTTCTATATAGACTTAATTCTTTGTATATTATAAGCGTTATATCCTGCACAACTCAACGCCATATTAAAAATATTGCACCTTTTTGTCTGAAATTTGCCTTATATGAAAGTATGGGTTAAAATTTTGCCTTAACGAATTACTATTATATAGAACGGAGCTCTTCGAAGAGCATCAGGTGAACAATATGATTGAAGTGAAACAATCCAAGTTGGGTGATGGTGGTGAGTTTAACCGCGGGGTATTTGCTACCGTTGATATTGCCAAAGGAACGCTTATTCATCAGGCACCCGTTGTGCCTTACCCAAATGAAGATCATGAGCATGTGGAAAAAACGATTCTGGAAGATTACGTGTTCGAATATGGGGCGAATCATACCGCTATTTTGCTCGGTTACGGCAGTCTGATCAACCACTCCTATGAACCCAACGCTACTTATGATATCAATTTTGATAACCACACCTTTGACTTCTACGCGTATACAGACATCAAGGCTGGTGAAGAAATCGTAATCAATTACAACGGTGAGGAAGATAGTATGGACCCGTTATGGTTCCTTGATGATTACGAGGAGCGTATGCTTGAGTTCAATAAGTCCAATGATGATGAGGGTGAAAAAGAGACCGAACCCCAGTCCCTGGATACGGACACGAGTAAATAAACGTTAAACTCAAGTAAAGTTCGCAAGTACTCTATTGTATGTGGGAAAAGAACTCACTGACCCCGGTGAATGATGAAACGAGTAACTGGAGACTTTTAACAGTCCAAAGTTTAAACACACAAATAAGCAAGTCCTCCGTTAATGGAAGACTTGCTTATTTGTGTTGTCTTGCTTTCTAAGCCAGATACACCTGTTCATGTTTCATTGTTTATCGTGCATCTGAACTTGTTTTAATCCGTAATCGGCGGATCTGTATGCAAGTCTTGATCGGGTGTCGTGGATCTCCACTTGGTAAAGGCTACCTCGAACCCTGCACGCTTTGGTGAACACAGAAATGGACCTGCATGTTTGTTCGTTGGATAGGCAAACCGTGCAACCCGAATCGTACGCCAAGGATGCTCATCTGTGCGAGCACGAATGACAACAGCCTCATTACTGTAGGAGGCTCTGATTGTTACGATTCGTCCACCCCACTCTGGCACAGGAGAGAGTGACCAATCTGAATACGTATCCGTCACGACAGCTCCAACATGTGCCACGCCATCATTAACCTCAACTCCGGCCTTGATCCATTGGTCTTCTCCGTACCATAACATTAGTCCAGCCTGATCATACAATTGGGTGAATGAGCTTAGATCAAACGATACCTCAATCGCTTCCGTTCCGTCCCATGGAGCAAGCATGGCATGTCCATCCCGATGACAGAACCCGTAGAATGTGTTCTCCCAGAAGTCACTGCCTTCCCGAGCTTCCACAACGAAACGATCCCCATCCATCCGTGCAGCAACGGGTTCCTTTGTCCACTTGCCTTCATGAAGCCCAATAAAATCCGATGACATCGTTGTTTTCATCCTTCCTTCCGTCCCAAAGGGGAGTTCATTCATCATCACTTCTAAATTAAAGAACCCACGTCCGATGCAGCAGTAGGATATGCAAAATTCATGGTGTTTAACTGATCGATAGTCAGATTGAACTGAATCGCCATTGCAAAAAGGTTGATCAATTCTTCTGTTTTGCTCCCGAGCACATGCGCACCCAGAATACGTCCGGTTGATTTGTCGATCACCACTTTGGCCATGGCAAATTTTTCATGAGTTCGCTTGTAAGTATACCATTTCGACATATCATTAACCTGCACCTCGTAGCCCTCTTTTTTGGCTTGTTCCGTGCTCATACCTACAGCTCCAAGGGCAGGGACAGTAAACACAATGGAAGGCATCACTTTATAATTTGGTTTGTGTTGATTTCCCTCCAACAAATTGAACGATACAGCCCGGGATTCCTGACCTGCTAACGGGGTTAAAGGCAACCCTTTTGTATCCGTTACATCGCCAGCAGCATACACTCTCGGATTACTTTCACTTTGCAAGTACTCGTTCACCGTAATCCCCTTTTTGCTGTAGCTGACGTTGGCTTTCTCCAATTCCAGCCCATCCACATTAGGAACACGCCCGGCTCCATGAACGACAAGTCCGCACTGCCACTGGTGATCTGCACCATTACGTGTGCCATGAACAACATAGGCGTTCCCCTCTTGCCGTATGGACTTCACCTCCGCGTTCAAGTGAACATGAATGCCGATCTCTTTTGATTTTTGCAACAAAGATTCTACAAGCTCCGCATCAAACGATTTCAGAGGCTGCTCACTCCGATGCAGGATATGAACTTCCGTCCCGGCTCTGGCCGCAATATGCGCAAACTCAAATGCAATGTATCCACCGCCTACCAGAACTAATCGATCCGGCAGCTGTTCCAGATCCAGAAAGTCATCACTATATATAAGATGCTCTGAGCCCTCAATCTCAAGTGGCGCAGGTGTTGCACCGGTAGCAATCAGGATGTGTTTGCCATGGAGCACTTCTTCTCCAATTTGAATATGGTCTTCATCGACAAATGAAGCTTTACCATGGAACGTATCCATTCCGGCCTGTTTGAATTGATCTTCACTTGCTCTAGGTATGCTCTCGGTAAAGGTGCGTTTAAAGGCCATAAGTTCAGACCAGTTGATGGTCGCCTGTCCCTGAATTCCTTTCCCTTGCATCCGTTCATTCCAGTCAATCAGCTCAGCCGCTCCAGCCAGCACTTTCTTGGGATCACAGCCACGCAGTGCACACGTTCCGCCGAACTCACGTTCATCAATTACAGCAACTCTCCAGCCAGCTTCAGCGCAACGGGTGATTACAGAGCTTGCCGCGCTTCCTGTGCCAATCGCAATCAAGTCATACGTTTCTTGTGTCATCATGGTTCCTCCTCATCCTTTTGGTACATCTATTGCAGGGATGCCTGAAGTTACAACAATCCGGCCTGTTTAAGGTATTCTGCTGCAACCTGTTCAGGATTCTCGCCCTCTACGTTCACGTCATAGTTCATCTGACGCATCTCATCATCCGTAATTTTTCCAGCAAGCTGATTCAGCACCTCAACCAATTGTGGATATTGATCTGCCGTTTCTTGACGAAGCATCGGCGCACCTTGATACGGTGGGAATAACTCCTGATCATCCTCCAGCACAACGAGTTCATACTGTCTCAACTCACTGTCTGTGGAGTAAGCATCAACGAGATTGATATCTCCGCGCTGAAGAGCACCATAACGAAGCTTGGGTTCCATTGTTGCAACGTTCGGGAATTCAATCCCATACTTTTTCTGTATGCCAAGGTATCCGTCTTCCCGATCCGAGAATTCAAGTGTGAATCCTGCTTTGATCTGCTGCTCAACCGGTTTGAGATCCGAAATGGTCTTGAGATTGTATTGATCTGCGATGCTCTTTGGAACAGCCAACGTATACGTATTGTTGTAATCCATAGGGTTCAGAAGCACCATGTTGAACTGGCTCAGCATTCCATCTCTTGCCTGTTCGTACACCTCTGTCCGATCGGTGCTGACTGCTGTTTCCTTCATGAATTCGGAGATCGCTGTCCCGGTGAATTCGGGATAGATGTCAACATCACCTGACTTGAGTGCATTGAAAAGGAATGGCGTTTTGCCTAATCCGGGTTTTAGTTCAACGGTCAGGTCTGTATCTTTTTCAATTAGCAATTTGTACATATTAATGAGAATTTCGGGTTCCGCCCCCAATTTTCCGGAAATGACGAGATCCTTCTGTCCACCACGTGCCACGAAGGGAATGGTAATCACAAGTATCGCGATTATTGCCAGCGAACCAAGGGTAACCAGTGTTTTCTTAAAGGATAATCGTTGGAACTGACGCAATAGTACATCAAACAAAATCGCCAGCAAGGCGGCCGGAATGGCTCCAAGGATGATCAGTGCCGTATCGTTCCGATCAATGCCCAGCAAAATTAATGCACCCAAACCTCCTGCGCCGATCAAGGCAGCAAGCGTCGCCGTTCCTACAATAAGCACCATAGCGGTCCGAATTCCGGCCATAATGACAGGCATCGCCAGTGGCAGTTCCACTTTGATTAGACGTTGCCAACTATTCATGCCCATCGCATTCGCTGCTTCCACCATGGAAGGATCAACTTCGGATATGCCTGTGTACGTGTTGCGAAGTACAGGAAGCAGCGCATACACCACCAATGCAATAATTGCAGGAAGTGTTCCTATGCCGAATAACGGGATGAGCAATCCGAGAAGCGCCAAGGAAGGTATCGTCTGCAACACAGCCGTAACCCCAATAATCGGTTCAGCGACTTTTGGCTTGCGTGTCAAGTAAATACCAAGCGGAATAGCGATGAGGACAGCAAAGAACAAGGCGATAAATGAGATCTGAATATGTTCCAGCAGAGCAGACAACAACTGACCTTTGCGCTCACTGAACACCTCCGAGAATCTATTCATGTCCTTCACCTCGTTCCTGTAACTGACCAGACCAGTATTTCATCAGATCAACTCGACTGATCTCACCAATAACCTGGCGGTTACGTTCAACCAGCAGATGGTCATGGGAAGCCATGATATCAACTAACTCCATCAACGTAATGGATACAGGAACGGCAGTTTTGGCTGATTTAGGCACATGACCCGGTGAGAGTGGTGACATGATGGATTCGAGATCAAAATCAGATTGTGAACTTGTATCGGTGTTAGCACTTCCAACAAATTCACGTACGAAATCATTAGCTGGCTGTCGGATCAGTTCTTCCGGGGTGCCTACCTGCAAAACCTGTCCATCCTTCATAATGCAGATGCGATCCCCCAGCTTCATCGCTTCCTGAATATCATGGGTGACAAACACAATTGTTTTTTTCATCTGACGCTGGATATCCAGAATATCGTCCTGCAATTTCTCGCGGCTCATTGGGTCGAGTGCACTGAACGGTTCATCCATCAAAACTATCTCGGGATCGGCAGCGAGTGCACGCAATACACCAATTCTCTGCTGTTGTCCTCCGGATAACTCGGACGGTTTACGCTCACTGTACGTATCTCCGTGCAAACCCACCATGTCCAGTAACGTATGTACACGCTCCTTGATTTGATCTGACTTCCATTTTCGCAGTTCAGGAACAACTGCAATATTTTCGGCAATGGTCATATGCGGGAATAGTGCAATCTGTTGCAGCACATATCCGATATTCCAGCGCAATTCGTGAATGTTGTATTCATCGATTGGGCGTTCATTAATGCGCACGGTTCCATCTGTTCGCTCAATCAGGCGATTGATCATTTTGAGCATGGTGGTTTTGCCACATCCACTCGGACCAATCATGACAAACAGTTCTCCCTTGTTAATGTTGAGGTTAACCTGACGCAAAGCCGTTGTTCCATCAGGATATTGTTTCGATACATTTTCGAACTGAATCATTCGCTCTCTTCGCCCCTTTATCTAGGGCGTGTCTCAGACACGCCCTAACATTCATTCTCATCTATTTCCCCAAAAGTGAGTTCGTATAATCACTGCTTTCCGTAGTGACCCAGGTTAGAGAGAGATCCATATTCGAATCAACGATGTCAACATGCTGGCAGACATGCAAAAAGACGGGCACTAGGCACCGTCTTCTCATTGAATATGAAAATATTTCTTCCATTATTCCCATACTTCCATATGATTTAGAATAAATTGCTCGAATGAAATCGGGTTATTCCCCGTTAATTTTTTCACCGTATCCGTCCTTTGATCTTCTCTCCCCTCCTCCCGGATAGGCACATCCAGTCCTGCGAGGGCAGCAGCGTATTCTTCTGACATTCCTGCGCGAATCATGCTGTTCCTCAATTCATTATCGGACAAAGATTCATGCTGAATGGACTGACCCAGTACACGGCTCAAGACGTCTGCAACCTGTCCATAGGACAACGTCTCTGGCCCTGTAATGATATGCTCCGTATTATGAGGGACAACATCTGTCAGAGCATGGAAGGCCACCGCTGCGATATCATCTGCACTAACAAATCCAATTTTCCCGTCACCCGTAGCACTGTATATTTTCCCAAGTTGTTTCGTCGTCTCCCGATGTGGCCCCTCCGTAAAGTTCTCCATAAAATAGGAAGGCTGCAATACAGCCCACTCAGGAGCATGGGCTTTTAAATATTGATGTACTTTGCCAAAAATAGGACCATCCTCATCAATTGAAGCACTGCCAAGCAAGACAAATCGCTTAACGCCGTTCCACAATGCTTCCTTGATGAACGGAATCATGACGTCTTCTGGGGTCATGTCCATGACTGGCACAACAAGATACACCTGGTTCACATTTTTCAGCGCCGGCGCATATGTCTCGGAATCATACCAATCAAAATAGACATAATTATCGGCAGAACCAGAAAGAGATGTTTTCGTTCTTCCTGCCAAACGCACCGGATATTGATGCTTTTGAAGTATGGCCGCAACACGGCTTCCTGTTTTTCCATTAGCTCCCGTAATAAGTGTCAACGGTTTATCATTGATCATGCTTGTTTCCTCCTAAGTCCGATTCGAGTACGACCATCGGATTCCAATAGTCTTTATAATGTGTAATTTTTCCATTAGAGTGGCTCACTACAGAGATGTACGTTTGGTTGTATGGCTTGCCTGTAACTAATGAACGCCCTTTACAAGTAAATTCAGCCACAAACTGTTGTTTCGTGGAATCAGCCAAGATCACCGGTTCAGAAAACTGCTGAATTTCAATCATCCCCAGCAGATTATGAAGATGATTCTTAATTGCGGCTTTGCCTTCCAGTATCTGAGGGTATCCTGCTGGTGCGTATGGGAATTCGAAGATAGCTTCAGATGTATATAGCTCCAACCATTGTTCTAGTTTTCCCTCCAGTAGCAATTGAGTAAATCCTTGCATGATCCGATACGGTGTACTATTGCCCGCTTCCAACTGCTGAGATTGTGTCATCCTTATTTCCTCCTTCTGTTTGTTCGGCGC
Source organism: Paenibacillus sp. FSL L8-0435 (assembly GCF_037965655.1). NCBI lineage: Bacteria > Bacillati > Bacillota > Bacilli > Caryophanales > Paenibacillaceae > Paenibacillus > Paenibacillus sp. FSL L8-0435. The sequence continues at coordinate 2,950,045 of NZ_CP150185.1, read as the reverse complement.
TTTTTCCAGACCAATCGGTCTATAATATTCAAAAAATAAACGCCCTAAGCGTTCATTTTCAAAAAAACGTAAAGAATTCTTACTCATATCATGTAAAACGTTAATCCATAGCCCTTAGGGTCATCTGTACAAAATCCCGCAGCGCTTCTGCACTTGCACCACTCTTCGCCGTAAAGGTCAATGAGAGTCGGGAATAATTTAGAAAACGGGCAAGTCCGGGCAAGTCTTCCTCTGTGTGCTTCAATTCGCCACTCCTTTGGCCTCGTAACAGTGCACTATGAAAAACATCTTCCATTTGTTGGTTAGTGGTTTGAATAAAGGCTGCGATTTCGTGATTTTGTGGTGCCTGTTCAACCGCGCTATTAATGATGAAACATTCATTACGACGTTCGTTGTCTGTCAACACGTTAACCGCTTCGTTGAACAACTCCGTCACGCCTTGCCTCACACTTGTGCATTCGTTTAATATTCTGATCCCCGCCTCTGTCTTCTGCTGAATATAGAATTTAAGAGCAGAGACAAATAAATCATGTTTAGTTCCGTAGGTGTCATACAGGCTTTGCCTCGCAATACCAAGTTCACTCAGCAGTAAGCTCAAAGATGTACCTTCATAACCGTACGCTCCAAATACAGACGTTGCTTTTCTTAGAACGGTCTCCGTGTCAAACTCCTTGGCTCTTCCCAATTTCAGACCTCACCTCCCTATTCATTAACTAAAGAATACCTTTTCCAGACTGATCAGTCAAGAAAATAAATGCTTTGATTTTTGCCAAAGTGGTATAATGGGAATAGAAGCTGAATGAATTCTTTTACCACTTACAACCATGACCACATATAAAGGAGTGTACCTATATGTATATTCAAATTACAGATTTGGCTGCAAAACGATTGACGGAAAGCCTGAATGACCAACTTGGATATTTCAAAGTGATCTATGACCTGGAAGGTTGCGGATGTAACGGAGTTATCGCTATTATCATTGTTGATGAACTTGCGGCTCTCGACGCGCAGATTGAAACCAATCTGGTTCCGTTCTATGTTGACCCGAAGCAGCAGCTAAACCTAGAACAACACATGAAGCTGGATACAGAAGAGAATTATCCTTCTTTCAAATTAAGCAGTGATTCTGGTGTGCTCAGCGCCAACGTTCGCGTTCGTGATACCCGTGCAGTAACTGCGGGAAACTCCGGTGGATCCGATGCTTGCATGTTGTAACACAGTTTCCAGCATACTTGAAGTAATCTAGTATTATCTCTCTTCACATCAAAAGCCGTTGCATCTAATGCAACGGCTTTTTTAACGTTCTTTTCCTTATATGCCTCTATCAGAGTTGCAAAAAAGACTCTATAAAAGATAAACTAAACATTTACACGAAACGGAGAGGACAGAAAGAACCTGAAGAAGCGAAGCGTTCGCCTAAAAGCTTTCTGTAAGAAAGCTGCATCGGAAGCATACGCTATCACAAGATTTTCACCATTATAAAATTGAATCAAAAAAATCAGGGGATAACAGCGATCGGAAGGTTGTTCTGTCATCGAAGTGGCAAGGTAAATATCCTCTAGTTAGATTTTATAGCAAACTTTGTTTACAACTCGGAAACAATTGGAGAACCTATGGATATAATCCTCTAGTATACTCGGTATATAGATTCATATATTCCGAGGAGGAACACACATCATGAAATCTTTCACTCGTAAATCCATCATATCTACAATTCTCGTAGGCTCTGTTGTAGCAGGTTCTGCTTTTACTACGTTTCCCATCACTTCAAGCCTGAATCCCATCGCGTCTGCGGCAAGCTCTAGCTTCACTCAATTTCTGCATGACAATGCACCTGGTCGTACGATCAAAACGATTAAAAATGTGGCAACTGTGACCAATGTGTCCAGTACAGTTGTACTTGTCAATAAAAAGAGAAATCTGCCTTCAACTTATACACCTCAAGATTTGGTTGTGCCTAATATTCCTTTTAGCTTCTCAGGCTCCAGTCCGAAGAAACAAATGCGTAAAGTGGCTGCAACAGCGCTAGAGAAACTATTTGCCGCTGCCAAAAAAGAAGGCATTGATATCAAAGCGGTGTCTGGCTATCGTTCTTATGCGACCCAGAAATCGATCTTTGACCGTAATGCCAGTATCAAAGGTGAAGCTGTTGCCAATAAAACAAGTGCTCGGCCAGGACAAAGCGAACATCAGACTGGTCTAGCTATGGATATCTCCAGCGCTTCGGCTGGTTATGATCTTCAGCAAAGCTTTGGCAACACCAAAGAAGGCAAATGGCTGAAAGCCAATGCCCACAAGTACGGTTTCATCATCCGTTATGGCAAAGATCAGGAGAAATTGACTGGTTACTCCTATGAGCCATGGCATGTACGTTATGTAGGGGTGTATATTGCTGGTGAGATTACCAACCAGAAACTTACGCTGGAGCAGTATTTGGAACGTGCCAAATAAGGCAGGTTTGAGCCCAAAGCCTAAACAGTTATTGGATTAGATAAAAGAAGCGTGACTATAGATAACATGACTGAAGGAGAAGATGGGGCCGCAACTGGCCCTCTTCTGCTTCAATTTTTCATTTACACACTTCATCATGTCCCAACGATTTTTCTGAAGACCAGTGGCAGTCTCTTCAGACCTTCTGTTCCAGCCCAAGAGCCTACTCCAGCCAGTATTGCATTTTGGCACAAATAAAGTGCGACATTGTACACGATGGGGCCTAGAATAATCTCCACTACTACAAAACGTTTTAACGTCGAAGATTGGATTACATATACCCGAAATTCATGAGGGTCATGTCCTCCCATATACCTTGCGATCAATGCTTTCATGAATCACCTCTAGTGTTTTATTTTAGCGTATGGCAGACAATCCTTGTCTTATTCTAAAATAATACTTACATAAAGTAACTAAGTGTGTTATAGTCAGTTTATAAATCATACATAAGCGAGGGAAACTACCATGAGTGAGTTGGAGAATCTGGTCAAAAACCGTAGATCGGCCGTTATTTTTGAAGAAGGAATTGAAATTTCGGATTCGGAACTGCAAGAAATGTTTGCCCTGAACAAATTTGCACCATCTGCCTTTAATCTGCAACACACGCACTATCTTGTGATTAAAGACGAGGAACAGAAAGAGAAAGTCTATGAAGCTTCCCAGCAATATAAGGTAAAAACAGCTTCTGCGGTCATCGTGGTACTGGGCGACGTCAACGCTCATCACCATATCCGCACGATTAACGAAGGCCTGCTGAACCTAGGCGCTCTTACTCCGTTCCAATACGAGCAGGAATCCCAAAGTGTCACCGAATTTTACGAATCTCGCGGCAGATTCTTCCAACGTGAGGATGCGATTCGCAATGCCAGCCTGTCTGCCATGCAATTGATGCTGATCGCTCAGGATCGCGGATGGGACACTTGTCCAATGATTGGCTTTGACTCGGAAGAACTGCAACGGAGTCTGGAAATCCCTAACCATTACGTACCGGTTATGCTGATCACCATCGGCAAAAAGTCGGAAGCCAAACAGCGCCCACGCGGTTACCGTAAACCGATTAACGAATATGTTAGCTTCAACAAAATGCACGCTGAATAACATATAATATAACAAATTATATAAGTTGAACTAACATTTACACTATAACGGAGAGGACAGAAAAAACCTGAAAAAGCGAAGCGTGCGCCTTTATCCCCGGATTTTCCCCTTTAGAAAAGGAATGGAATTAAAATCTGGGGATAACAGCGATTGGAAGGTTGTTCTGTCATCGTAGTGTCAGTGTAAATAATCTTTAGTTCAACACAGCAAAAAAGCCACGATCTCGTGGCTTTAATACGTTTCATAGATCAACGTATCCAACATGTGAAATTCATCGTCAAACTCCGCATATATGTACAGTCGACCAGCAGGTGTATCCCCCGCATCATAACCCAATCGGAAATATTGATCTCCCTGAAATTCTGCATCAGCCAAAATCAATGCATTGATATCTTCGTCCGGATGAGCCTCGGCAATGGTTTTAAGTGCCTGCTCACCTAGCATGTCCCACCGTTTCCACGTCTCTTCCATATATAGGGACAATATTTCCATCTCTGTCTTGGTTGAAACCTGTGCAGTGACTACCAGTTCTTTATCCTGAGTAAGTAAGCGCATCTGATAGTTGGACATCGAGACGTCATACTGAAACAACCCCATACCCGGAACTTCATGATTGGATTCAAACATTAGATTATCTGCATACTGCAGTCTTTCCAGCTTGGGATTAGCGCTATAATCCAACTCAGTTAATTTGTTCTCGGAACAGTACAACTCTTTTAGTTGCATGTTATGGCGAATATTCAGCTTGCTAATATGGTTGTTAAAACAACGGACACTCTCTAAAACCATATTTGAACGAAAATCCAACTGTTTGATATGGTTGTGGTTACAACGAAGTTCAATCAAGTTTGGACAACTTGTTACATCAAGTTCCAACATGTAATTGTTGGCGCAATCAAGTCGCCGCAGTTGCTTATTGTGTTCAAGTTCAAGTGAGAAAAGAGCGTTATAACTGCAACTAAGTTCCTCCAACTGCTCAAGGGGCTCCGAAGCCAGCTTCGACAACATATTCCAATGACACTCCACCGTTATAAGTTTGGAATTATGAGAAAGGTCTAATTTTCGAAGTCGATTAAAGCTGCAGTCCAGCACCTGCAATTCCGAATGGAGACTGAGGTCCAGTGTAAGAAGTTGATTCTCTCTGCAACGTAATATTCTCAGCTTGTGATTCTGAGCTAAATCCACACTTGTCAATTGATTATAGGCACAATCCAACTCTTGAAGATCCCTGAAATATTCAATTCCATCAAGATTGCTAATATTGTGATTGGAAAGTTGCAATATCTCAACCTCACAAACGTCACTCTCCTGAATGAAATCCCGCTGATCACAAAAACGTTCCAACACAACTTGCCTGAAATGTTCATCCGTGAAGGCATAAGTAATATCCATATCTGATACCTCCCCCTCTCGTTTTGTTCTATTGGAACAGTCTTCCAACATATTATCCCTATTCTATGAGGTTCGTCGCCGGGATTCAACAATTACCTAAGCAAATTCTTTTATACCATGTTAGCATCCAACATGTAAGAGAAAACCATATAGAGAGGTGATTTTCATGGAAATGGTTATCGAAAACCTTCCGTCATACCGTATCGCCTATGTTCGACAAGTTGGTCCTTACGGTCCAGCCAATGCTCAAGCGATGAATACGCTGAAACAATGGGCAGACAAAAAACAATTGCTTCATGAATCAGCAACATTACTGGGCATACCCCAAGACGACCCTACTACCACACCGCCCGAGAAATGTAGATATGATGCCTGTATTGTTATCACAGAATCTGAACGTCTGGAAGATGAGTTTGTTAAGATTGGCGAGTTAACAGGCGGAGATTATCTCATCTGTAAAGTGAAGCACACGGCAGAAGATATTCAGCATGCATGGAATGTGATCATCCCTCATTTACAAACAAGTGGTTATCGGATGGACAACAAGCCGGTTATAGAACGATATCGTTGGGAACTGCTCCATCAGCATTATTGCGAGATATGTGTGCCTGTGAAACCTGTGTAACCCATGTTACGAGGAAACGAAAAAAGTGACTTCAAGTTGAAGTCACTTTTTTATTCAGTAATATTACTGCTACTATTTAAGTTGAACTAATCATTTACACGATAACGGAGAGGACAGAAAAAACCTGAAAAAGCGAAGCGTGCGCCTAAAAGCTTTCTGAAAGAAAGCTGCATCGGAAGCATACGCTATCCCCGGATTTTCCCCTTCGGAAAAGGGAATCAAAAAAAATCTGGGGATAACAGCGATTGGAAGGTTATTCTGTCATCGTAGTGTCAGTGTAAATAATCTTTAGTTCAACTTATATAACTAGATTAGAAATTAAAATGCCCAGTTGCCTTTACGGAATACCGGCTCGATTGTACCATCCTGTAACTCACCATCGATATCCAGTTCAGCGGAACCGATCATGAAATCGACGTGAGTCAAGCTCACATTGCACTCATGCTTCAGCAACTCTTCGTTCGACATGGTTGTGCCATCTTTCATGTTGAATGGATACGCACTTCCCACAGCCAAGTGGCAAGATGCATTCTCATCAATACCCGTATTGTAGAAAATGCGATTCAGATTGGAGATCGGAGAGTCATGTGGTACGAGTGCGACCTCACCCAGATAACGTGCACCTTCATCAGTAGCAAACAGGTTCTTCAGATGCTCTTCACCAGATGCTGCCGTAAACGCTACAACCTGTCCATCCTTGAATGTGATTCTCATCTGGTCTACCAGTTGCCCGTTCAGGTTCAAAGGCATGGTGCTGCTAACATACCCATTCACTCCGCTGCGCTTAGGCATGGTGAATACTTCTTCAGTCGGCATATTGGCGACCGTGTATACACCTTGTTTATTTTCGCTACCACCGCCACCCCAGATGTGGTTGTGGACCAATTCAATGTTCAAGTCTGTACCTGGCGCACGGTAGTGCAGGCTCTTATAGTTCTTTTTGTTCAACAAGTCTCCCATTGCAGTCAAGGTATTCAGGTGCTCTCTCCAATTTTGTACAGCGTCTCCGCCATCTACACGGTTCATTTTAAAGATGGTTTCCCACATCACGTTGATTCGGTCTTCTTCCGGGATGTCGGCAAATACTTTGTTCGCCCAAGCCTTGGTCGGGGCCTTGATCAGACACCAGCTAATTTCATGGTTGCGTGTGTATTTGGCATATCCGCGACGTGCGTGTGCAGCTGCCTTGGTAGCACGGGAAACGCTATCGGAGTCAATTCCGTTATACAGTTCAGGATCTGGAACTTTGATCGTCAGGGTAGCGCCGCCTGCTGCTGCAAAATTCTCCATCATATCCGCTTTCCAGGCTGGATAATAGTCGAAGCTGTCATTGGAACCATGTTCAAAACGACTGCGGGTAATGTTGTCGTCATCAAAGTCCACCTGTACATAGTTTGCACCAGCCGCATAGGCTTTTTGCACAATCAGACGTGTAAATTCAAGCGTTTCGATCGGTGCAGTAACGAGCAGATCCTGTCCTTTTTGAATATTCACGCCAACTTTAACAACAAGTTCTGCGTATTGTTCCAATGACTTTTCAAAGGTTTGTTCAAATTGACTCATAGTTGTATTCACTCCATTTTAATATATTAATGGCATCGGTTTGGAAATTGACTTCGGATCTGTTGAGTGGCCGTTACAGCGAAGGATCGTTCTTTAGATCGTCGTTGTCTCCAAATTTTCTTCATCGTATTTTCAAAGGTTAAAATTTGGAGACAAATACGACCGCTATCGCTTCTGCAGAATCGATTCCTTCTCTTTCATTACGCAGGCTTAATATCTAAAATTTCATTTATACAAAACGATTTAACCATTACGTTTTTCTTGTTCACGTAACTCGATCCGGCGGATTTTACCAGAGTTGGTCTTTGGCAGATCCGTAACGAATTCGATCTTACGTGGATATTTATAAGGTGCTGTAATTTCTTTGACGTGGTGTTGCAATTCACGCATCAGTTCTGGTGAAGCCAGTGAATCATCTCGCAGTACAACAAATGCTTTAACAATATTGCCACGGATCTCATCCGGACTTGCAACCACCGCGCATTCCTTCACGCTGGCGTGTTTCATGAGTGCTTCTTCCACTTCGAATGGTCCAATCGTGTAACCCGAACTGATGATGATATCGTCACTGCGCCCTTCAAACCAGAAGTAACCTTCTTCGTCTTTACGTGCACGGTCCCCTGTTACAAAATAATCGCCACGCTGATTCGCTTCCTTCCGTCCCTCATCCTGATAATAGGCACGGAACAAGGCCGGCATCTCTTTGTGTACCGCTATATCTCCTACTTCACCCGGAGGAACAAGTTGTCCCTCTTCGTCAATAATTTCAATCAAGCCAGGTGTAATCGACTGACCCATGGAACCAATACGTACAGGCGCATCTTTGAGACTGCCGATTAACAACGTGCTCTCAGTCTGTCCATATCCATCCCGAATGGTCAGGTCGAAGTGACGCTGGAAGATTTCAATAACTTCCTGGTTGAGCGGTTCACCTGCTGAAACTGCACTGCGCAGATGAGACAGGTCATAATGTCCAAGATCATCGGCTTTGGCCATCAACCGATATTCCGTTGGGGTACAGCAAAGGACATTAATCTGATGTTCCTGCATCAGTTCCAGGTAACGCTTGGGCTGGAATGATCCATTGTAGACCAAGCCAGTCGCGCCTCTTCCGAGTACCGACAGGAACGGGCTCCAGATCCATTTTTGCCAGCCAGGTGCAGCCGTTGCCCATACGGTATCTGAAGGTTGAATATCCAGCCATAATGAAGAAGCAATCCGCAGGTGGGCATATCCCCAACCGTGGCTATGTACAACTCCTTTGGGATTACCTGTTGTACCCGAAGTATAAGCAAGGATAGCCGTATCATCACGGTGTGTTTCCACCGCAGCCATCTCATCGGGTTGATTCTGCATTAACTGATGCACATTGACCCAACCTTCAGCAGGTACGCTAACTTCTCCATTCGGTGATGCCACGATGCGATGTGCCAGTGACGGCAGATCCGCGTCCATTTTTTCTACTTCTGAGGTCGTCTCGGACCATACAATAACAGCCCGCGCCTCAGAGTGACGCAGACGATATTCCAGATCTTTTGCCCGTAACATCTCGGAGGAAGGAATAACGGCAATCCCCAGTTTCAGACAAGCGATATAAATGACATAGGCAATAATACGGCGTGGTACCATGACCAACACCCGATCACCCTTCTCTAGTCCAAGTTCACGCAATCCTCCAGCAAGACGATTCGCCTGCTTGAATAAATCACCATACGTGATCTCTTCCAATTCTCGTTGATCGCTGAGCCATCTAAGTGCAATCCGGTCTGATGGATGATTCTCCATCTCGGATGTCAGGTTATAGCTTTCAGGCGAAATCCACTGTTCAAAGTTCAAATGGAGCCTCTCCTTCGTAGTTCAATTGTATAGCTTCTATATATTATACCCTAAATCCTAGGACCAGGTGCTATGAACTAGGTTCATTCTGAAAAAATAAACATAGGTCAATTAATGAACTATTATAATAGATCTTATCCTATAAAGAAAATGACATATACAAAATGGCGCCTTCCTGATTGATCAGGTAGGCGCCATTTCATTTCTTCATTTATATTACATTAATTTTACCTAACTACAATTTTCACAACAGCTATACTGTGTATGTTACCACGGATAATTACCCATTCCGTCCAAAATGCTTTCGATCTCATTCAACTCTTCCGTTGTCAGGTCAGGTGCGCTGAGCGCAGCTACATTTTCTTCAATCTGGGACACACGGCTTGCACCAATCAATGCAGAAGTTACACGGTTACCACGCAAAATCCAGTTCAGAGCCAGTTGGGAGATCGTCTGCCCTCTTCGCTCGGCAACTGCCTGAAGCGCATCGAACTTGGCAATCCGTTCGTCTGTGTATGCTTCTTTTTTCAAATTGCCTGTTGGATTGGCTCGTTCTGCCTTGATCTTGTCAACATATTTATTCGTCAGCTGACCGCGGCCGAGCGGACAGAATGCAATTGAACCTACGCCCTGCTCATCCAGTACGTCCTGCAAACTGTCTTCAATCCAACGATTGAGCATCGAGTAGTTTGGCTGATGAACCAGACATGGCGTACCCAGACGACGGAGAATGGTTACCGCTTCTTGCGTCTGTTCTGCATTATAATTGGACAAGCCCACATACAGTGCTTTACCCTGCCGCACGATGTGATCCAGCGCCGTCATCGTTTCTTCCAATGGCGTGTCCGGATCTGGACGGTGATGATAGAAAATGTCCACATAATCCAGTCCCATCCGACCAAGACTTTGATCCAGACTGGCAATCAGGTTTTTGCGGGAGCCCCACTCGCCGTAAGGTCCACTCCACATGTGATAGCCTGCCTTCGACGAGATAAGCAGTTCATCCCGATAAGGACGCAGATGTTTTTTGTAAATCACACCAAAGTTCTCTTCGGCTGATCCTGGAGGTGGACCATAGTTATTCGCCAGATCGAAATGGTTAATTCCGAGATCGAAGGCACGCAAAATCATCTCTTCCTGAATATCCAATGTACGGTTGCCACCAAAGTTCTGCCATAAACCCAGCGCAATTTGCGGCAGTCTGATTCCGGATTTGCCTGAACGCACATATTTCATCTCATCATATCGTTGTTCGCTCGCAGTATAGGGCATCGTTATTCTCACTTTCCTGTAAGGTTTGTTGAATTCCTTTTCATCTTAGACATTTTCCTGGATAAACGATATGGCATTTCGCTATAATCATATGGAAAAATGATTGTTATCTATATATACTATTGTTATATTCTTAATATTTTCAGATATGTAGTATGTTAAAATGCAAGATGAGACGAAATCGTACAGGAGTGAATACCCTTGATTACGTATATGTTCAAAAACAATCATTTTCAGGAGCTTCAGCTCCTTCATTATGGCACGGAAGCCTGTACACCAGGTCACCACTTTGGCCCTGCCATGCGAGACTATTATAAAATTCATTATATTTTGAATGGCAAAGGCACCTTCGAAGTTGGTGGCAAAACGTATACCCTGCACAAAGGACAAGGATTTCTGATCGTTCCGCATTCCGTCGTGCATTACGAAGCAGATCAGGATGATCCATGGGAATACAGCTGGGTTGCTTTTCAAGGCAGCAATAGTTCTTCCTTTTTACAGCAAGCATGTCTGTCCGAGCATCACCCGATTTTTGAGTTGGGTAATGAGGATGACGAGATGCGATCCTGCCTGCACCGAATGATCAATTCCCGCAATACCCACAAAGGCTGGGAGATTAGCATGACTGGTTTGCTGTATCAATTCTTCTCTATTTTGATTGATCAGGCTAATTCAGAGCATCTTCAACCCATGCAGGATTATTCGAAGGAAACGTATGTAACGCAGGTAATGGACTTCATTGAAATGAACTATGCCAATGCCATTACCGTTCAGTCCATCGCGGCCCATGTCGGTTTGCAGCGCAGTTATCTGTGCTCTCTGTTCAAGGACCAGATGGGAAGCAGTATTCAGTCTTATCTGGTCCATTATCGGATGCGCAGGGCAGCCGAACTAACGCTTGATCCCGGTCTGACCATTGGTGATATTGCCCGTTCTGTGGGCTATACGGATCAATTGCTTTTCTCCAAAATGTTCAAAAAAGTGATGGGCGAAGCGCCCACCTATTATCGCAAACATAAAACAACACCCTCCCAGTTAAGTTGTTAATTGGGAAGGTGCTGTTTGTGCCAATCGTTTATCCTTACAGTCGTGATTCCTTACATTCTTTTCATTTGTTTATACCATCTCCGGCATGGATATGCCAACAACTTGCACTTTGATTTCATTGACCATGACGCCGGCTAATTGTTCTACAGCCTGTTGAACATTATGTTGAAGTTCACGGCAAACCTCGTGCATCTTGTTGCCATATTGAATATTAATTCGCAGCTGGATGGTTGCCTGATCGTCTTTGACGTGTACGTCAATCCCTTTTTGCAGACTCTTGCCGCTGATACTCTTGGCAATCCCTTCAGTCAGTCCAACGGACATGGAGGATACGCCAGCCGTTGATTGAGCGGCCATCCCCACGATCTTGGATAACACATCGTTCGAGATGTGAATGGTACCCATTTGAACAGATTGAGGTGCGATATATTCAGGTTCGTTGTATTGTTTTTCGATAATTTCAGACATGTGCTCCACTCCTTCGAATAATTAAATTCTATGCATTCTGCCATTTGTCCTTGAAGAACATGTTATAGATTCGAACCAAAAGAATTTTAACGATCATATAAACCGGGATAATAATCAGGATGGCAATAATTCCACCCAAGTCCCCTGCACCTAATACCAAAATGATGGTCGTGAGCGGGTGAATATCGAGCTTTTTGCCGAATACGTACGGTGCAACCAGGTTGTCCTGAATCTGCTGAGCGACAAGAATAATAATCAGGGACCAGATGGCAACCGATGGTGAGACCACTAGACCCATGATCACAATAGGCACGGACGACACAATCGCTCCGATAAACGGAACAAAGTTCATAATAACCGCGATCACCGTGAGCAGTAATGCGTACGGCAGTCCAATGATGAGGAAACCGATATACATCAGTACACCCAGTGCCAGATTGACCAAAACTCTTCCCACAATAAAACCACTCAGCGCCTGATCAATCTCAATTACGACTTCACGGCTGTCATTTTGGAAACGTTTTGGAGCGATATGTGCCAATTTACGTCCAAATTTCTCGCCTTGTAACAGCATATAGAACAAAAGGATTGGTAGTGTAAACAAGATGATCGCAAAACTGGAAACAAGTGAGAAAAATCCACTTACATAGTTAGTTACAAAGTTAAATCCTTTGTTGATATACTCCGTGATCTGGGAGAAAGGTGTCGAGCCCTCAGGGAACAAGGCCTGAATGGCACCATTCTGCTCCAGCTCTCTCAGCTGTTCACTTAATGAATTGATCAGATTCGGCGCGTTATCAACCAGATTGATCAGTTGCTCACGTAACGATGGCCATAACCCAATGATGAAGAACACTCCCAGAATAGCAATAACCAGATAGATTAGCAAAATACTTAGCGTGCGATTTATTTTCTTTTTCTCCATATAATTCACAAGCGGTCGAAGCAGATAATAAAAGAACACCGACAACATCATCGGCACGGTAATGACCGTGATCATGGTGACGAGCGGCTGAAAGATGAAGCTCACACGTGATAATAAATAGATATTAACCAATATCAGCGCCAGTGCAATACTGAACCGGACAAACGTATTTACTTTGAACAAAATATTTCCCTCCACATGGACATTTCTTCTCTTGTTTAATTTGGAATCTCAATGGTAAACACGGTGGTCTCTCGCCCACGCCGGGAAAGGATCAGCCGTCCGCCCATTTTCTCCGTATTACGTCGTGCGATGGACAAACCAAGTCCGGTGCCTCCGGTCGCTGTCCGCGCCTCATCCCCTCGTACAAACGGGTCAAAGATCGTTGACCATAGTTCTTGAGGTATGCCGACTCCGTTATCTGCCACCTCTATCACCACATGGGTATGAAGCGGAATGAGTTCGACGCGCAGTTCGGTCCCGATTGGATTATAAGACAGAGCATTGGTAATCAGATTCTGGATGACTCTGGATAACAGCTCCGGATCGTACCTCGCGTAGATCACCTCATCAGGAACAAGGACATGAAGGACAAACTGTTTCTGTTCAATCTCCCCATAGGTATCTGCCATAATCTCGCGCAGGAATTCTCCAATCTCTCTTCTCTGAATATGCATGCGAAAATCGGGCGAATCCACCTTAAGCAACTCCAGCATATTCTGTATCATGCGTGCAACTTGAACAGATTTGTTATAGATGTATCCCAGATATCTTTGCTGCCTGTCCTTGTCCTCTCCACGTCCTTCCACCAGAGCCTGAGCGTACCCCTGTATGGATGTTATCGGTGTCTTCAGATCATGTGATAAATCTACAATCAGTCGCTGCTTGCTCTCTTCGGCGTAACGCTTCTCCGCAGAGGTGTTCTCAATGACATCCGCCATGTAGTTGAAGGTCTCACCTATCTGAACAAATTCCCTCTCGGCTGAGATCGACATCCGCGTACTATAATTCCCCTGTATCATCTGCGTAAGACCCGAGGAGAGGATGCTGAGTGGTTTTTTGATTCTCCGTGCGACCCAGTAGCTGTAGACAAAGATCAACAATAAAACCAAACCGATGCCAATCATAATGTAAAAGGATAATGGATGTTTCAGATTGGTAATCAACTGATTATCATTTATTCGCACGCTGACCAGATCACGCGGGATTTTGAGCAGTACATACGCTGCCGCTCCTTCTGTCGAGAGAGGAGTGATCGAATAATAGTATTCCTGGTCACTCCGATTTTCCAGTCCATCATACAGATCGGCTTCACTGTATTGGGTGAACGCATCTTGCTTGTCTCCCACATGACGAATGACATTGCGATTCGCATCCAGAATCTCAATCCAGCCACCGCTGTCCTTGAGACGTTGAATCTCTGTGTCTTTGCCTTTCGACACCGAACCTCCACCGGAGTAAAATTCGTTCTCCAGCTCTTCCACATACACGTGGGCTTCAACATTCAGATCGGGATCAACTACCTGATCCGAAATGCGAAAATCCACGACATCCAGTGAAACCATAAGGTACACAATCAATACCAGTAACAGCAAAAAGAAGTTGAACAGCAAGAAATCCAGTGTCAGGGATGTCTGCAGCAGTCGCTTTTCTCTAGCTTTCCATGGGCGCTTCAATTTTGTATCCCAGTCCCCTTATCGTTTTGAGATATTCCGGTTGTCTGGAGTCACGCTCGATCTTCTCCCGAATGTTGCTGATATGTACCATAATCGTGCTGTCCTCGTGCGCATAATAATCGCCCCAGACCGCTTCGTATATTTTTTTACGGGTGAACACTCGGCCAGGTTGATCAAGCAACAATTCCATAATTTTATACTCTGTAGAGGTTAATGTTACAGGACTTCCTGAACGAAAAAGGATACATTGGGATCGATCCAGCATCAGATCACCTAAAACCAGATTCTGTTCTTTCGCTGCGGGGATCTCCGTTGCATCAAAATGATTGACTCTTCTGAGCAACGCCTCTACTCTGGCGACAATCTCAAGCGGGTTGAATGGCTTCGCGATATAATCATCTGCCCCAAGTCCCAATCCAAGGATTTTATCGTGATCCTGACTTTTAGCAGATAGGAACAGTACAGGCATGTGATATGTGGCTCTGATCTGTTTGATCAACTGCAATCCATCCATTACAGGCATCATGATGTCCAGTATGACCAGATCGATCTGTGTTGAACGTATGCATTGTAATGCCTCGGCTCCATTCACCGCAGTCTTAATGGTATAGTCCTTCTCCAGATATAGTTGAAGCAGTTCAACAATCTCTGGTTCGTCATCTGCAATCAATACGGTGTATCTCATGTTATTCCTCTCATTTCCTATACTCTATGCCTATCTCTACATTATTACTATATACTACGTCTCTTAATTCAACCTAAATCATTTCTAAAGATAATCTAAATAAATAGAAATAGAGCCCTGGCTCAGGCCAAGGCATTAACTAAAATAGGGCTGTTTTCAGCCTACATTCAAGCTTTTCGTTCTTCATTCAGGCTTTTCAATCTTCATTCGGAGCATTTGTATTAGATCATCAGATCAGTCCTTAAGCGAACGTAGCCACGGCTCCACTTTTCCGAATAAACGTTCCTTGTCATACTGCACATATTGGTTCGCCCGATTGCGCACAGGATCACCCGCGTAGAAACGTTCATACAGATCATGCCTTGCTCCGAGTGGACTTCCGGTCAGCTCCCATGCGAGTTGAAAGAGTCGAATCTTCTCCGGGGCTTGCATCGTTACTCCACCAAGATATTTGCCAATCATGGAACCCATCATTTCATTCATTTCAAACGTACCCGAAGGAATCTGAATCAGACCACCCGCAGCAATGGTCTTCAAAATCTCCACCGCGCGGGGATAATAGCGATTGCCCAGATTACGTGCGGTTTCAATATATTTGAATTCCGGCAGCCAGTTGCCCAATGCGTCCGGCTTGGACTGTGCTTCAGCAGCAATAATCAGTCCCTCGATGGTTTGCATCTGACTGATCAGCTCTCCAAGTTGTTCCTGCACATTCAGGAAAGAGTCCACCCCGATCTCCTTGGCAATGGATGAGGTCACGGCTGTAATGAACTCCAGTTTCGAGTGTAATCGAATGACACTCTGATGATAGGCCAGACTGGCAGAAGCTGTATTGCAGCGAATCTGCCATACGGCTTCTGGGTTATTGTGCAGTAATACACGTTCCCAGGGCACAAATACATCGTCAAAAAATAATACAGCATCCATCTCATCATACTGCGCACTGAGTGGATGTGATTTATCTGTATCTTTTGTGGCAAAAGATTCACGACACATCATGTGCAAGCCCGGACTGTCCGCGGCTACGATTACCATATGGGCCAGCTCTGGCAGGTGGCCTGGAATTCGTTGAACGGGATAAGCAATGATATCATCCGTATAAGGCGCTGCTGTTGCCACCATTTTGGCCCCGCGTATCACAACGCCCTCCGTATTCCTTTTGACAATTCGCAGCATGGCATCCTCATCTTCTCCAACAGGCAAGGAACGATTAATCTGTGGGTCCCGCTGGACAATTGTCAGGAATGCATCGTTTCGTTTGGCTTGGGCAAAATAATCCGATATTTTGTCTGCAAATGCCGGGTCATGCGCTGTCATCTCATGTCGTGTTGCATACCAACCCGTCAGCCTGGATCGGGCATAATCAGACAATCGGCTCATCACCCCATACGTCCGATCGGCCCACAGCCGAAAAGCATCCGCCCTGCTCTTCACGTCAGGAACTGAACGAGGCACAAGAAAAGAGCGATGCACGTAACTTCCCGTCTGTTCGTCCCAATAGGCCACGGTTTCCCTTGTCTCCGGGTCATCCACCAGATTGAACAAACCTTCTATGGTTTGAAGTGTTCCCTGAAAGGCCTGATGCCCAGTTACCTGGATACGCTCTCCGTCCAGCCATACATTCCGCTCATCATTCAAACGTTGAATGTAAGCTTGTCCACGAGACATCGTGATACTCATGATATGTCCTCCCTCTCAGGCACCGGCCTGACATTTCTGTAACTCCATCCTTCTAACTGCTTGAGAAACTATGTAATGATACATTCTGTATCTAATGAAATAGTACTGTGCCTTAGCTAGAAAAGTCAACAGACACCGAGCGATGAGTCCGGTGTCTGTTGGGCCATGCTATTTTAGACTAATTTGGAATACATGTGACGCAGATACCGCCAGCGCACGAGTGCAAAATACAAAATCTGCATGGAAGCAAACACCAAGAAGATGCGCAGGCTGTATCCAAAGACCGAGAAATCAACTAGTTGCTGCAACGCCACAAAAGCAACCGAACTGTGGATGACCGCCACCAGAATCGGCAGGAAGAACATAAGCAATAGCTGCCTTGTTACGATCTTACGGAGTTCGGGACGACTCAGTCCCATTTTGCCAATCATGCGATACTGCGCTTCATCCCGTTCTAGATCTGCGTAAAGTCTGAAATACGTGAAACTTGCTGCAAAGGTGAAGAAAACAATGCCGATCAGACCGCTCAAAATTAGAATGATGCCATTGGTCTGCTTGGAATTAAGCCAATCCACCACAAGCGCGCTGACCTCGTAATAACCTTTTTCGGAATGATCATCTTGAATGGATTTGATCAATTCAGGAGCAAAGCTGCGTGTACCCATCCAATCTTTCACGATAAATTGTATCGTTCGCATCGAATAGAACCCTTCAGGCATGCCAACTTCTTCGTTGTACGCAGGTCTCATCTTATTAAACAGTTCGTCGGTTACGACGTAAAGATAAATTTCATATTGAAAAGGAATCACAATCTCGGTACCAGGTGTCGATAGCTGGACAGGCACGCGCTGATTATCAACCTCCAGATTGACCTTTCCTCCCGAGACTCCTTGTTCAACCTGTTCACGGTACTCCTTGCGCATCGCCAAATTACTTGGTGTCATAAATGACTCATCGATCTGTTTCAACGTACGTTCTTCATACCCGAGTGCCTTCGCAAGACGGTTATAATCACTCAGTTTGATAATCTTCCCATTATTATTTTCACCTATAGGAGCATAACTGCCCTTCACGTAGGGAACTTGATGATCAATCAACGTTTCTTCAATCTGCCGAATATGTCGCTCGGAGTTGGGAGTATCCCAGTTATTCATATAACTGAATGCGTATGGATTCGACATGGACGACAACCCCGGGTCAGCAATAGCAAGCATGGTGCCAATTCCCGTAAATGAAGAAGCTGAAATGATACTTACCATGAAAAACATGATGGCGTTATCTTTCATTCGATAGGTAAGTTCAGATAGGAAGAGCAGATTGGTTTTACGGAAAAACAACCTTGGATTTCTTTTCAGTGCCCGAATGATGTATACACTGAGCTGTGTGAACAGAAAGTACGTACCTGCAATAACAACCACGACACTTGCAAGTAATAACGGAAAGGAGAAGCTTATCCATACAAAAGTGAATACTCCTGCATAACCCCCGCCAATTAACAATACCGATAACAAGGCGAGCAGACGTGATGCTTTGGGTTCCGGTTTCGGTTTTTCCTCTGATTTCACAAGGTCAATGAGAGTTCCTTTGCGGATGAGCAAGGATGATGACATCGCGATTACAACAAACAGCAGCAGAAATGCACCTGCCGTCAGGGCAATGCTTTTTAGCGGGAAATAGAATCGAAGGCTGTTCTCAACAGCCAGCATGGAGCCACAGATCAGCAGAATCAATTTGCCGAAAATAATTCCGAGTCCGATCCCGGTAATGATGGAAGCTAATCCGATACACATGTTCTCCATAAACAGAAGCCGGTTCATCTGTTTACGTGTCATGCCAATGATCAGGAAAATACCAAATTCCTTCTTGCGTGTCTTCAGGAATGAACCAACGGAATAGAGCAGGAACAGGAATGAAAAGATGAATATAATGATCTCTGCAATCATAAACCCCTGATTCGCAAGCAACGTAACCGTCCCACTTGATCCCTTTAACCCTGCTTTCAAATCAGGATGGAACAGGAGCAATGCGTAAGTAAAAAAGATCATAACAGAAAATGTACTGCTCAGAAAATGAGCCAGATAAATTCGTTTGTTGCGAACAACGTTATTAATGGCGAACTGGCGAAAATTCATGTCCTGAACCTCCCATTAGGGATAATACATTAATAATCTTCTGGTAAAAGGCTGCGCGATTATCGCCGTAGTGAATTTCATTATACAGTTTGCCATCCTTGATAAAGACAACCCGACTGCAATAACTTGCTGCTACAGCATCATGAGTGACCAGCAGCATCGTAGCCTGATCCTCCTGATTGCGAGTTTCGAGAATCTCCATGACATCTCTTGCCGCCTTCGAATCCAGGTTGCCTGTTGGCTCATCGGCCAGAATCAGCTTCGGGGAATGGATAAGCGCTCTGGCAACGGCCGTACGTTGTGCCTGTCCTCCTGATATCTCATATGTCCGTTTGTTCAGAATACCCTCGATCCCCAGCTTGCTTGCCAGCTGTTCAACACGAGTGTTCATCTCTGCTAGCGAAACACCGTCAAGAGTCAGTGGCAGCACAATGTTTTCCTTGACTGTCAGTGTATTTAACAGATTGAATGATTGAAAAACAAATCCAAGTTCTTTGCGCCGGAACAGCGCGAGTTCGTCCTGATCCAATTCAAACGGATTCTTCCCTGCAATCCGCAGTTCGCCTGATGTTGGGTGATCAATGGTTGAGATCATGTTCAGCAGTGTTGTTTTGCCACTACCCGATGGTCCCATGATGCCAACAAACTCACCTTCCTGAATACTGAGGTCAATACCTGATAACGCTTCATAAGATACGATGCCTTTGTAGATTTTACTGATCTGTTTCACAGAACAAATCTCCATGGTTACAACTCCTTAGTGATATATGAATTCAAAATCAAGTTACTTTCATGCTGTGTGCATGCGTATTGTGCGTGGCCTTTCCTGTACTCTTATGACTATAGTCTATCGAAGTTTCGGCCATTCTCCTATGGTTTAACCTTTCATCAACATGACAATGTTGTAAGGTTGCATCATGAAAATCAAAAAGACGCCTTCGCCTCGATCAGGCAATAGACGTCTATACTTACACCTTACACTTACACTGTAATTCATACTCCACTCATACTTCTTTAATAATACACACACCTTACGTCCCCATCTTATCTTCAACCTGTCACTTCAAGAGTTGAATGTAATTCGGACAGTCGTTCCTTCGCGGTACACAGATTCAAGATCAATCCGATGATTCATCCGTGTTAACACTTCTTTGGCAATATACAGCCCCATGCCTGTGGACTCTTTGAAATGCCGCCCGTTCTCCCCGGTGAAGAAAGGTTGGAATACCCGGTTTAGATCAGACTTCGGAATCCCGATGCCCTGATCCTGCACTTCCAACATGATAGAGCGTTCCGCTTCATATGCACGCACATAGATCTTCTGCCCGTTGCCCGCGGAGTACTTGATTGCGTTCGACAGTAACTGTACCAGGACAAACCGAATCCACTTGGCATCGGATTGTACAACCAACGAAGGTTCTATATGCATCTCTGGATAGACGTGATTGCGAATAAAGAATCGCTTGAGTTCATGGATCGCTTCTCCCCCAGCGGTCTTCAGTATCACAGGTTCCACACTGAAATCTTGCTCGAAGGTATCCAACCGGGCCACATACAGCACAGTCTCCAAACCTCGCCTCATCTGGTCCGCTTCCTCCCGAATGCTTATGAACCGAGGATCGTCATCTTCCTGGCCTTCCACGGTCAACTCAATGACGGATAACGGTGTCTTCATCTGATGGACCCACTGGTTCATGAATGTCAGATATTCTTGCTGCCGTTGTTCCAGCCGATGAAGATGAGCATGGTACTGTCCGTATTGAGAATCCAGCAGCTTTTCCAGCGCCAGTGATAAAGGACTTGTTTCGTTCAATGGTACAAATTCCTTCAGCGAATCCATCGATCGTGACATCCGGGTATAAAAGGAGCGATGTGAATAATAACGATACACCAAATATCCGATGTATAAAAATAATCCCAACGCTACGGCATAAGCAGCCGTGACCCAATCGTTGTAACCGTCATACCAGAACACTGCAACAACGGTGAACAAGATGGCAACAACCCAGCACGTTAAAGCGAGATGTTCTCGTAAAAACAATCTCATGATGATGAAGAGGCCTTCCAGGTATTGTTCAATCGGTAACCCGAACCTCTGACCGTTTCAAGTGCATCCGTAATACCAAGTTCGGCTAATCGTTTACGCACCCGAGTAACGTTAACGCTGAGTGTGTTGTCATCCACAAACGAGTCATCCCACAGCTTCTCCAAGATAGTCTCTCTGCTCACCAGCTTGGGACTGCGGCGCAGCAACGTTTCCAGCAGAATCGTTTCCTTCTTTGTCAGCTGTACTTTGCGATCACCAAGCTGAATCTCCAGTCTTTCCAAGTACACGACCAAGCCGTCCAGTTCCACCTTGCGTTCTTCATCACGTGCAGCATAGTCCCCATATACCCGGCGCAGCTGACTGCGAATTTTCGCTATCACAATCTCATGCTCAAATGGCTTCGTGATATAATCATCCGCCCCGTTCTCCAGTGCCATGACCTGATCCATCTTCCCACTCCGCGCGGAGATAAACAAAATGGGGCATGTGGAAAGCGTACGAATCTGGCGGCACCAATAGAAACCATCGTAACTGGGCAAGTTGATATCCAGAAGTACCACATGTGGCTGTACCTGCTCAAACTGTTGCACAATCATCTCAAAATCCTCGACCAGAACGGCCCGGTCTCCATAACGCTCAATATGAGATTTCAATAATCCCGCAATCTTGGGATCGTCTTCTATTATCATAATGGTATACATTATTGGATCTCACCTCTGGCAAAATCATAACACAGGATTTATTATCTAGCATCGATTTGCTTACGCCAATCCACAATATCTGCATTCAATTGCTTCAGGTCTCCGGAAGCTTTCTGATCATCAGATAACTTGTATTGTTGCTTCAATGCCAGGATACGATATACACTTTCATCAATTCGGGACTCGGTGATTTTGCCTGACTTCACTGCACTTATTAGCGTATCAAAAATCGTCTTGGCACTCTCATAACTGTGAGCGACCAACAGAATGTCACTTCCTGCTTTAACAGTTGCCAAGGCAGCTTCATCCAGCTTGTAGTTCTTCGCGATTGCACCCATACTCAGGTCATCTGTGATGACTACACCGTCATAATTGAACTTTCCACGCAGATGTTCACCAATAATGACATCCGATAAGGAGGCTGGATGATCCGGGTCCAGCTTCGGGAACAAAATGTGTGCAACCATGACCGCCTCTACCTGCTCCTTCACTGCGGCCTGGAATGGAATCCATTCAAGCTTGGCCAGTTGTTTTTCCGTTTTATTCACGACAGGAAGATCAAGATGGGAATCCACAGACGTATCACCATGACCCGGAAAATGTTTCACTACCGGAATAATGCCTTCACTACGTAGTCCCTTCATCTCTGCAATCCCCATACGTGACACCAGTTCTGCCGAGCTGCCGAATGAACGATCTCCAATCACCGGGTTCTTCGGGTTACTATTCACATCCAGCACAGGAGCAAAGTCCACATTAAACCCCGCAAGCTGAACTTGTCTGGCCAGCAATTCGCCCATCGTTTCAGCAAGCGCATTATCTTTCGTCTCGCCTACTTTTCTACTGGAAGGAATGGATTCCATCGTGTCCGGCATTCGACTGACTTTGCCGCCCTCCTGATCTACGCTCATGAAGATCGGTACCGGGTTGGACTGATTTACTTCCTTGATGGATTGTACAAACTTGGCTGTTCCCTCAAGTGTCGATACATTGTTGGCATAGAAAATAATGCCCCCTACCTTTTGATCCGTAATCATCTGTTTGGTTTGATTATCCAACGTTGTCCCTTGAACACCGGCCAGTATCATCTGTCCAATCTTCTCTTCTAACGTTAATGAACTGAGTTGCTCCTGCACCGGATCGACTTCTTCTTGCGGTTCCTCTTGCACTTCTTCCTGCGGTGGAACGGTATTCTGCTCCGGCGATGAGGAAGATTGCCCTGAGTTGGAGCCAGCGTTGGAGCCAGTATTTGAGTCCGTTGCGGAGGAAGGTTTCTGTGCCTGGCCACATGCCGATAAAAGCAGAACGATTCCCAGCAGCAGACACAGCACCTGCAGTGGTATTCTTCGTTTATTGTTCGAGTTGTACCTATAGTTGTGCAAGGATATTCATCCTCCTTATGTAATGTCGTCTTGGTAATCTAAAGGTTCAGGCCTAACCTTATCACAAGGTGAATGATTTTCAAAATGAGCGCTTCTGAGGATTGAATCGTTGTGCTGACATATATGCAGCAAAAAAAATGGTTGCTATAGAACCTGAGATGTGGAACTTAATGGTGTTGTGACTAGGCGCGTGTGGGATGTATGTGGAGAATAAAAAGGATTAACGGTGCAGGAAATGATTTTCTATTGTGAATTTTTCATATGTTGAAATTATTAGTATAGGCAGATCAAAAAGCCGCCCAAAGGCGGCCTATTTGTTCGTTCTTGTTTTAATTTCGTTGTAAATTGTTGCTGTTTAACGTTGATTCACCTTGCACCAAACGTTCTTAGGCTTCTATTAATGGAGTGTTTGCAACACTTCCGTTGTAAATGGAATGATTTCGGATATGCGACCTTCACGAACTTTGGCAGGCCATTCGGAATCACTAAGCAGAACACGACCCAAGGCGATCAGGTCAAATTCATTGTTCTCCAGCTTCTCATTTAATAGATCCAAGTGGGCATCCCCTGTTCCCTGGTTCTCGGTTGCTCTGTCTACAAATTCAGCTTCAAGTCCTACCGATCCAACCGAAATGGCTGGTTTGCCAGTGATTTTCTGCGTCCAACCCGCAAGGTTCAGCTCAGATCCTTCGAATTCAGACAACCAGAACCGGCGTGTAGAGCAATGGAATATATCTACGCCAGCAGCACTGAGTGGGGCCAGGAATTGCTCCAATTGTTCTGGCGTCTCCACCAGACGTGCCTCATAATTCCCCATCTTCCATTGGGAGAACCGGAGCACAATTGGGAAATCAGGACCAACCGCCGCACGACAAGCTTCAATCACTTCAACCGCAAATTGGGTTCGACGTACCAAATCACCACCATAATTGTCGGTCCGTCGATTCGTCTGCTCCCAGAAGAATTGGTCAATCAGGTATCCATGGGCTCCGTGCAGTTCAATGCCGTCAAACCCGATTCGCTGTGCATCCGCTGCCGCTTGGGCAAATGCCTGTACAAGACCTTGAATCTCCTCTTCCGTTAATGGTTCACGTGATGGTTCACCTGCCATGCTAACCCCTGACGGACTTACAGGCTCAGCTTCTGCGTTAGGCAAGTCACCGGAACGACGTGCTGTACCCACATGCCACAATTGTGGCATGATTTTGCCACCCGCTTCATGTACTGCTTTCACAACATTAGCCCATCCTTGCAACGAATCTTCTCCATGGAATAATGGAATACTCGCTCCACTAACCGAAGATGGATGATTAATGCCTGTACCTTCTGTTATGATGAGTCCCACTCCACCTGCTGCTCTGCGACGATAGTATTCAGCAACTTCTGGTCCAGGTACGCCCTCTGGTGAGAATCCGCGAGTCATGGGTGCCATAACGATTCGATTAGACAATGTTAGCTTGTCCGAGGTGAAAGGTTTGAATAAAGCTGAAGGTACGTTCATAAGTACATTGCTCCTTTGCAATTGGAAGTATGGAACTCCGCATCCACATGAAATGCGACATGCTTTTGTATATTTTAACACGTGTAATCCAGTTGACTGGTTTAGGATTATTTCTCTATCCATTTTATAGTTTCTTAATTTTATTTACAAATTTTCGAAGTTGGGCGTTCAAAGTAATCTTATAGAAAAAAAGAAAGCTACCTTACGGCAGCCTCTGTTTGATCACACTACGGAAGCAGTCTGACATATACTCTACTACATCTTAAAGTATTTCCCCGTCACCAATAATGTGGATGTAGCATAGTATATAATCCATAATCTTCCTTCCAATTTAATTAGCATTCACGGGGATATCACTCCGGTTCACTCGAAGCAATTTCCCTGATGAAGTCGATAACACATCCGGATCAGTACCCAGACCAAAGTAGAAGTCACCCTCGTTCTCTTCGAAAGACTTGGCATAGGTGTCCTGGTTAAAACGTAAAATCTCATTCCATGTGGTCAGATCCGTGGATTGGTAGACCCGATTGATATACAGATTGGCACTTTGGCGAGTGTACGTAAGCACATACACCTTGCCATCACGCAACAGCACATCGGTTGGGAGCGCCTTGGCATCCGGGAAATTAACTCGCCTTGCCTGATTGATGTCGGTCATGACATTCAAAGATTTGGGCAGCAGCTGCCCATCATTGAACACGCCTCCCGCTATATAGAGCAACTTGTTGTTAAAGTTAACATTTTTGCCTATTTTATTATAAGGAATTGTGCCCGTTTGATAGCTTAGTCCAGGCAGCATTTTGCTACCATAGATGACAACATCCCGTTTCTCAAGCTTTTCGTTAATCTCCAGAATATTGGTTCTGTCATTCCATATTTTATTGGCAGGATACATCATGCCAGATGCATATAACTTGCCATTAAGATGGAACATGGTATAAGCCCGGAAACCAAACGTATTAATGGTCGCATATTTCTGCCAAGTTTCACCTTCATTATGAGAGATTAATATCGTTGGTTTGGAATCTGTCCCCAACGCGGCAAACATCTTGCCCTGATACGATGCCAGATCGTATACGTGTACACCCAGCGGCAGATTGCGATATTTGGTCCACACCTCTCCATCCAGACGATAGAAGTTACCCAGTTCCCACTTTTCACTATCAGAATCATTGCCAGGAATATATAACTTGTCGTTTAGTACTCTGTAGATATCAATCTGTTCCTCATCCACATACATCTTCGTTGATGGCAAGATGCCCGGGTTGCTGTTCGTCACCGACTGGGTCTTGAATTTTGCATTCGCTGTATCATAATAAATAACTGGAATAGGGCCTGAATTAGGAGCTACGCCCAGATTGCTGCTATTTCCGTGGCCCAAATATATCTTGCCGTTGTACAGTTGCATGTCCCAAACGTTATTAGCATATGGTGTTTTGGTAAAAGGTCTGCCTAGCAGTTCGATCTTCGATGTTACATCCGCTGAACTGATCGGTGCATTCGACACCTTGGCAAGCCCACGTTCCGTCGCAGGGGGTTGACTCGTTGACGTGGTATTTTTCGGCTTGGAGTTCCCCATAAGCATCCAGCTCATTCCTGCGACAATGGTCAAAATTACGGCTGTCCATTTTGTATGTCTCTGCATGTCCGCTTCCTCCTTCATTTTTTCATCATTATTACCTTCACACCAAGATGATACAAATTGTATCTTTTTATACTATGTAATTCGACCCGTACATGCAACAAATTCCGCCCTATTTATACAAAAAAAGTAGACAATCACATCTGTTGATGTGCTGTCTACTTGTTCATACTATCTGTGATTTCTATTCAGCTTTCACCAAAATCTTAACCTGATTTTTCTCTTTCAACAGTGCTTCAAATCCATGCTCTACTACTTCATCCAACGAAATTCGTTTGGTCACCAGCTTGTCAGCCGGGAAGAAACCTTTATCCATCAGACTGATCACCGCCGGGAACACATCGCGATAACCAATAATGCCATTAACTGTACGTTCTTTCATAACAATAGAGTTCGGGTGAATCGGTGCTTCCTGTTCAAAAATGCTGACGATCATCAACTCTCCACCAATACATGTCGAATCAATAGCTTGTTGCAGAACACGTGGAACACCGGTTACTTCATAGGCTACGTTAACGCCGCCTTGTGTACGTTGATGGATCTCTTCCACGACATTAAACTGCATTGGATCAATCACAATAGCACCGAGCTCTTCGGCTTTTGCTTTCCGTTCATCCGATAACTCCACCACATAAATATCTGACGCTCCTGAAGCTTTAAGCGCTTCAATGACCAGTAGTCCGATTGGGCCTGCACCAAACACGGCTGCCGTATCTCCCACTTTCAGCTTGCTTTGACGCACAGCGTGAAGTGCTACAGCTGAAGGTTCAACCAACGCCCCTTGCTCATACGAAATTGAATCTGGAATGGCATGTACCATGTTTTCTGCAGCAGTTACATACTCGGAGAATCCTCCTCCGCCTCCAGCGAGTCCAAGGAAACCCATCTGATCGCACAGATTGTATCTGCCCTGTTTACAAGCTTCGCAGTGTCCACATGCATAGATGGGTTCTACCACAACACGATCGCCTGCCTTGAAACGTGTAACACCTTCCCCTACTTCAACCACCTGTCCTGAGAATTCATGCCCCATAACTATAGGCGCTTGTTCCCCTGTTAGCGGATGCGGTGCTTGAGCGGGAATGAAGATTGGACCTGCTGTGTACTCGTGCAAATCACTGCCGCAGATACCGCACCATTCCACTTTTATTTTGACCTTCCCTTCTTCAGGGTGAGGTTCATTAATATTTTCGAGACGTAAATCTTTGACTCCATGCCAACGTAATGCTTTCATTCATTTCATCTCCCAGATCATAATTTTTGATATAATCGGAAACGTTTCCGTAAATTAAATATGTCACATTTTAGATACGCTGTCAAACATATTTCTCCACTAATATGTCTATTTCGTGATCGTATCGAGTTCACTTTAAGAATGCTTATACTATAATTCAAGTGATCTTAGCAGTATTACAAACGATGTAATCCTTGTTATTAACATATATTATGGCAAATACTATTGTAGTCCCATTGAAATTTAATCAGGCCTCGCCATAAATCTGGTCCTTTCATGGGATACTTCATTGTTCAAATGTTATAATCAAGTTATATAACTATCGTGAAGTTCATACATATTCCTAATAATTCGGAATCGTTTCCGATAAAGTGAGGTAACTGTACATTGAGGAAAGAACAGAAACTTACGATCAAGGATGTTGCAGAGCGTGCCGGCGTGGGCATCGCTACCGTATCCCGGGCCATCAACAATTCAGAAGGCATCAGCAGTAAAACACGGGATAAGGTGATGCAGGCCATTGAAGAACTGGGGTTTGTACCCAACACCTCGGCACAGAGTCTGAAAATCCGGCAAACGCACCAGATCGCTCTTGTTGTACCCGACATACGAAACGCCATCATTCCGGAAATCTCCTGGTCTGTAGAACAAACGGCGAAGCAGCATGGGTACCATGTCGTGCAGATCAATACGGCAGGCAATGCCAGAACGGAGCTTGAAACCATTCGTAATGTCAAAAAATTGCATGTGGACGGACTGATTTTCATGCCTCTGGCGTACCCCAAAACGTTACCCGGACTGATTGATAAGGCGCCGCTCCCTATCTCGATGATTAATTACGGCAAAAAACTGGAACCTGGCATGAAGGCAGATATCGTCTCTCTTTCTCAACCCGAAGGCAAATTGGTGATGGAACATCTGTTCAAAATCGGCCGGACTCGAATCGCTTATGCAGGAGCACCGAAGGACATTATTGAAGAACGCTTTCGTGCGTATGAGCAAGCCGTAGGTCACGTGGACATTTCTCTCGTCTACTTTGGTGAGGACTTTTCATTAAATACAGGTGCCAATGCTGCAGATTATTTCTACGGACTTACGCATATGCCAGATGCGGTCTATGCCATTAATGATATGGTTGCCATCGGATTGGTTAATCGGTTCAAGGAGTTAGGGGTTCGTGTACCTGAAGATGTGGCTGTTGTGGGTGTGGATAACAATCAATGGACGACCGTCACGTCTCCTCAGATTAGTTCCGTCTCCATAATGGGCGAAGAAGTCGCCAGACTTGCTACCGAGCTGTTGTTAAAACGAATTCGGGAGATGAATACGACCGATTACGAACACATCCAATTTGAACCACGCTTAATCGTTCGTGAATCAAGCGTTGCTATGATTCATTCTTCCCAGCGAGGACCACACAGTTAAATTTGGTGAGTGGATGGCTCAGCAGGATAGGATGTGTTTTACATCCGTCCCTTCATTTGTTTTCTACACAGATATACTAAAAAGGTGTTGCTCAGGTCTAACTCTTTCCTGGCAGCACCTTATTTGTCGTTGATTCTGTACAACTATAGCAGATTCATACTCCGTCCGCATACGTTCATTCTAAGAAAGCAGTTGCCTGATCGACGTTCCCTTCAGGAACATCGCTATATTCTCTACGGTATGATTATAATAGATCTCATAATTGCCACGAGTCACATAACCTAGATGCGGTGTAGCCAGAACGTTGGGCAATGTTCGCATCACATGGTTAACTGGTAGCGGTTCCTGCTCATATACATCCAGACCTGCACCAGCAATCACACCACGCTGCAGTGCCTCTACCATAGCTTCCTGATCGACAATGCCCGCTCGCGACGTATTTATTAATAGCGCACTCGATTTCATTAGTTGAAATTCGGCTTGTCCGATCAGATTTCGCGTACGATCACTCAATACTAGATGAATGGATACGATGTCGCTCTGTGCAAGCAATTGCTCCTTGGTCTCGGACCAGATCACACCATGTTTTTCAGCTTTTTCTTGTGTTAGATTCTCGCTCCAGGCCATCACATTCATGCCAAATGCTTGTGCGATCTCAGCCATGCGAGTGCCTATCTTGCCCAAACCGAGCAATCCAAGTGTTCTCCCATGCAGATCCAACCCGACCGTGCTCTGCCAGTTTCGATTGGAGCGAAGTGCATTATTTTCTGTAACCAGTTGTCTGGACAGCCCCAGAATCAGTGCCCATGTAAGCTCCGTGGGCGGATTAGAGCTTCCCTCGGTTCCACACACAATAATCCCGTTTTTCTCTGCAGCCTTGAGATCTATCGACGCATTGCGCATACCACTTGTAATCAGAAGTTTTAGCTTAGGAAGCTGTGAAATGACCTTCTCCGGAAACGGTGTACGCTCCCGCATCAGCACCACAATATCGAAATCCTGCAATTCCTGTATGACTTTATCTTCCGAGCCCATATAGTTGTTGAATGTCTGAATCTCCACCTGATCCATCAACGGACCCCAGTCCGCCGACGTCAGCGCAACGTTCTGATAGTCATCCAAAACGGCACAGCGCAACTTCGTATTCATTTCTGATCTCCTCCTATATTTGCTCCATTCTTAAATATATTGTAGCAACTCCGCATCACTTTAAACAGAATAATTCCCTATTACTGTAACAAAGACAGCGTAACCTGGATGCTCTGCTCCACAAACAAGCGGTCCGGTCCTGATTTCATCAGTACAGTCAGTCCAATCATGGATACAACCAAAGACTGTGCAACCGCACTCGCGTTCATGTCAGTGGACAGCTCCCCGCTCTGTTGCCCTCGTTCTATCGTTTCTTTAAAAAGAACACCCAGGTACATCTGATGCTCCCGTGTAAGGACAGCGAATTTGGGATCATGTGGAGCCAGCTCAACCATCGTATTAATGCAAAAACAGCCGTGACTAGGCTCGGTCACACTCCCCTCTGCTCCAATATGTTCAAACAATCCACGAAAGGCTTCCCGTACGGAGGAACCCTGTTGAAGTCTGGCTCTGACTTGAGCCGCGTGCTGAGTGGTATACCTGCGAAGTGCTGTTTCAAATAATTCCTTTTTATCTCCAAAAGCCGCATACAGACTGGGACGTTGTATGCCCATTGCGGTCGTCAAATCATTTAAAGATGCCGCTTCGAACCCTTTGTCCCAAAACGTATGCATCGCTGCATCGAGTGCTTTATCCGTATCAAATTCCCGTTGTCTAACCATACAATTCACCTCTTTATGTATCGATCAGTATGTTTATATATTTTAACCTCACTCTTATTACAAAGTCAAAACCTAATAACCGGAAAGGAGTTTTTAGCTATAAATGAATCGAAAATTCTGGAATAGAAGCGATCATATGGTTATTTTATCGTCGTATTCTCTGGGTAAATAACCTTCAGTTTAACCCTCACCCAATTCTCTGTTGACAGAATTCACGCAAATAAAGTATGGTTATCCCGAAACATAACATACCGATCAGTACATAATAGAAAGGTGACAACTACTCATGCAAACTTCTTCTCCAGATGCACAATTATCCAATAAGGATCGTCCTGCCATGTCACGGTTAGTTGCTCTTCTTTTTGCCGTGTGCAGCGGACTTGCGGTCGCCAATATCTATTATGCTCAGCCTTTGCTGGACTCCATTGCTCATGAGTTTGGCCTCTCTCCATCATCCATAGGGATTGTCATCACAGTGACTCAAATCTGTTATGCCTTGGGGCTGTTCCTTCTTGTTCCGCTTGGTGACCTCTTAAATCGCCGCAAGCTGATCATCATTCAAATGCTCTTATCCGTACTTGCATTGGTTCTCGTAGGAACCGCACAATCCAGTTCCCTCTTGTTCATGGGCATGGCTGTCGTAGGTCTACTCTCGGTCATTACGCAAACGCTCGTTGCCTTTGCTGCACACTTGGCAGCCCCTTCCGAACGTGGTCGCATTGTCGGGTTGGTAACCAGCGGAATCGTCATTGGCATTTTACTTGCACGAACGGTTGCAGGTACGCTGAACGATTGGCTCGGGTGGAGATCGGTGTATCTCTTCTCCGCAAGCCTTACATTACTCGGAATTGTCGCCTTATATCTTGTTCTCCCAAAGCAGCAGTCCCCACAGGTAAAACAAAGCTATACCCAATTACTCGGTTCCGTCTTGCAACTGTACCGTGAGTTGCGTGTGTTACGAGTACGAGGTGTGCTGGCCATGCTGATTTTTACAGCCTTCAGCATCTTATGGACTTCTATGGTACTGCCACTAAGTAGCCCTCCACTGTCCCTGTCTCATACAGTCATAGGTGCATTCGGTCTCGCAGGAGCGGCGGGAGCATTGGCTGCTGCCCGTGCAGGTAAACTTGCCGACCGGGGCCTTGGGCAGAAAACAACCGGTGTCGCCCTTGTCATTCTGCTCTTATCCTGGCTGCCCATCGGGTATGTCCATCATTCTCTCTGGTTCCTGATCCTGGGTGTTATCCTGCTCGATCTCGCCGTGCAGGCCGTACATGTTACCAACCAGAGCCTGATCTACGAAGTTCGCCCCGAAGCACAGAGCCGCCTGACGGCAGCCTATATGATCTTTTATTCCATCGGCAGTGCAACCGGCTCCATCATTTCAACCCAAGTGTATGCCTGGGCGGGCTGGACAGCCGTATGCTGGTTAGGTGCTGGCGTTAGTGCAGTAGCCCTTGTGTTCTGGATAATCGATCGTTATATGCATCGGAATCTCGATCGTTGAATTAGTCCAGTTTATTCCACACCACAATAAAAAGAGTTGCCAACGGACCAAATAACAGGGAAATCAGAAACCAGTTCCGACCACTTCTGTTTTTTCCCTGAGCCAGTCCGGCATTAATCAAGGCAAGTGTGCCCCAACCTACAAAATATTCATTATCCATCAAATGTCTTCTCTCCTCTATCCATTCAATTCTGGCTACTGCTCAAGCATATCTTTGAGCTTACGATTACGATCCTCTAGAAATGCCTGCATGTATCTCTTCAGCACAAGTCGCTCCGTTGCCCATCCCAGCAATCCAAGTGGAGCTTCGAATCGAAGTGTGTCTCTCATGCAAGTTATCTGATCCCCAATTACGCTGAAATGATGTTCATGTCGCATGCTCTTGAAAGCCCCTTTCTCCATCTGATCCACAAAGAGGAAAGGTTGTTCAAACTGCACGATCCGGGACTTCAGCTTCTGTCTGACACCAAAATGAGTAGCCTGAAATGTAACGGTATCCCCTGCTCCAATTCTTCCTGTTGTTACTCCTGCGACTGCTCGCTCTCTCGTATGTTTCCAGACGGTCTGAGTATGTATATCAATATCCCGGGCATAGTCGAAGCACCGTTCAATCGAGGCATGTATCGTAATCTCGGTTGTCACTTCAATCATGGCGATCGCTCCTTGGCAGGAAAAATAAGGTCTTTGCAAAGTATACGCTTGCTTCCTTGGTCGAACAACACATCTAGATGATATAACAAAAAACGGGTCCCCTGTCTTAGTGCAGGAGGCCCGTTCTCAATATAAATAAGGAATACAGATCATATTTAGATTAAATAAGCAATTCATCAATGGCAAGCGTACGCTCTTTGGAGAGATCGCGATATTCTTCAGACTCCACTTTGATGAGTGGTTTGAAAATATCAGATGTATTGTTCATGACAATCACACCTTTTTCTCCATTGCTGAGCAGAACCTGTTTCCCGATGAAATTAGGAAGCAAATGTTGCATCAATGCCTGAACCGGTTTTTCATTCAATTTACCAAATCCCATTCCATAGATATCTCTAAGGTTGTTGATCAGATTTGGATTGCTTCCTCCGTGATTCCCGGATCTCATACCTATATAGATATCCGCTACAGATACAATCTGGGTATAGGGATGAATTTCACTTTTCTCCAGTTGCATCGGATAACCCGAACCATCTTCCCGCTCGTGATGTTGCAGAGCAACCAGCGCTGTCACTTCATCCGTCATCGAATTTTTGATAATTTCATGACCATATATGGTGTGACGTTGCATTTCAAGCTGCTCATCCGCCGTCAACGGTTCTGTTTTGTTCCGAATCCGGTGGGATACTTTGCACTTTCCAATGTCATGCAGATAACCACCGCGACTAATCTGATAACTCTCCTTCTGAGAATATCCAAGCCAGTTCGCAAGGTAGAAGGACAACAATCCTACCTGGATTGAATGTGTATAGTTATTGACGTCATCCCGCTCCAGCATCATCAGGAGATGAACGACATCTTTCTGCTCATCCAGTCCCTCAACCATCGGTTGCAGTGCATCATCCACCATGGTGGCGTTGAACTTGCCAACGGTCAGAGCTTCGAGAAAAGCATTTTGATAATTATGTACAGTCTGAATAAATTGGGACTTCAGCTCTTCTTCAGGCGGTTCTTCCTTCGTAGTTATCCCGGAAGCATGTTTTGCCGCTGCAGCAAAAAATTCTGCTTCAGTGATTTCTTCTTCGCGTGATTCAATATCTACATAATCTACACGGTGCTGCATAAGCAAGGTGATATCCTCACCTTTGATCACAGTTCCCTTCCCGAGAACGTGTAATCCTGCATCGCTGAATGTATCTGCAGTTAGACGGTCTCCGTCTTGCAGGTTCATAATATGGATTCTCAAATCGGTATTCCCCCTGAACAATTCATTATAGTAACAGCACCCAACGGAACGGGGCCACAAAAATACCTATACTTCTTTATATCGTTATAATTCTTCATTTCATACATAGTTCAAACGACCTTAATCACAATGGTAAATACGAACACCTAAGACTTTATCCTCACTCCAACATCCAAATTAGTCCCGGTTTTAAACTTTTACACACTTTTGTGCTTCATCGCCGTATCAGAGTAAGCCAAAGAAGTTCAAACGCTCCGTTTGAACTTCTTCAAGACATCTCAAATTAGATTTTGATCGAACCCAGACTAGCACCTTTTACAAATAAACGTTCAATGCTCTTCTCCACCGAAGGATCAGGAATCAGCGGCGGTGCCTGGTGAGGTTTGGTGCGTGCATCAATAATCACCTGATCACAGCCCCAATGCTTGTGGTCATATCCGCTATTAACCCCGTACATGTCATGTGAAGGGTTGCTGCGAGTAAAGGTTGCCCATAAGAAGTTGCTGAGGTTAGCACTCAGGAACGAACTGTCGTCACATAGAATGATCATTGGACACGAGTTCAGACCTCCCTGTTCTTTCAATAGAGACGTGAATGCTTGCATCTCCTGTGCTGTATCCGCATAACTCGTAAAGGCCGATGTCTGGATCGAAACGATACCCGGCATGATGAGCTGTGGATTCTCATAACCACGAATGTTTTTCAAAGACTCCGGAACCTCCGTGCACAACTCTCGAACCTTGTCGCCATATGCTGCAAAAACGACCTTGCTGCCGCTGTTCAGTCCTGTACCCGAATAATCGAGTGTATCAATCGTTGTATGGGTATGGAAATGAATATCCCGCTGCATATCCATACGTTCCAAGATATAGGTCAGGAATTCAACTTCCTTGTGGGTATCCAAAGGTTGCTGATCCTCAGCGGTAATAAACAGGTACTTCGCCAGACTGAGCTGACCCGTACCCAAAATACGATTGGCAATCGTAAGCAACTCTGTCGGCTGCTTCACCGCCTGATACGGCGTGTAACGTTCACTGCCGATTGCAAACAGTAATGGATGGACCCCTGCCGCATCGACCGCATGCACTTCTTTGACACCAGGAATCTCCTGTTTAATCGCGTCTCCCGTAATCTCATGAATCAAATCACCAAACGCCGTATCCTCTTGCGGCGGACGACCAACAACCGTAAACGGCCAGATGGCATTCGGTTTGGCATAGACTTTATGCACACGCATTAACGGGAATTCATGTGTCAGACTGTAATAACCCAGATGATCCCCGAACGGACCTTCGGGTTTTGTCTCGCCTGGATAGATATCACCCGTGATGACAAAATCAGCATCATTACTGATACAATATCCGTCCTTGTAACTGTACCGGAAGCGACGTCCAGCGAGCAGACCGGCAAATGTCATCTCACTAAGTCCTTCAGGCAAAGGCATAACTGCTGAAAGTGTATGTGCAGGTGGACCCCCAATGAAAATACTAACTTTCAGTGGTTCTCCCTTTTTGACCGCTTTGGCTTGATGTATACCGATTCCGCGATGAATCTGATAGTGTAATCCAATTTCCTTGTTCATTTCAAAATCATTGCCATCCAGTTGAACCCGGTACATCCCCAAGTTTGAATTCATGATGCCTGGTTTGTCCGGATCTTCCGAATAAACCTGTGGTAGCGTCACAAATGCCCCACCGTCCATAGGCCAGTGTTTGATGAGCGGCAAGTCCGAGATTTGAATCTCTTGCGCCGACACGGGTAGGCTGATAGATTTCTGTTTTGGCAGCGCTTGCCACGCAGCTAGACCTGTTTGGACATGCTGAAATGGCGTCTTAAGCGCCTTCATGGGATCGTCACGAACAGCCATGACCCGTTGTACGCCTTCCAGCGTACCCCGGAACATGAACTTGCTTCGTTCCACCGTGCCGAACAGATTCGATACGGCCTGGAACTTTGAGCCTTTTACATTTTCGAATAACAATGCCGGGCCTTTAGCCTCGTGCACTTTCATATGGATCGCTGCCATCTCCAGATGAGGATCAACCTCTTCTTTGACCCGAATCAAATGACCGTGCTGCTCCAGATCGTTAATACAATCTTCCATGTTGCGATATTTCATTGGATGGCTCCATTCTGTGTATGATAAATTGATTAAGTTCATAGATTCACATAACGTCTCTTCTATTTTAACAAATGATCCTCTGCTAAACAAAACTATATGTGAAATTTTGTCGCGAATACAGATATCAAAAAAAGCAATATGGCAGCAATCTGAATCCTGAACGCACAGGGACCGATTGTTTCCAATATTGCTCTCTCTGTTCTGGCTTGCCTTAAGGTGTAGGTGTAGGTGTAATGGTCGATCTGGGAATCGTGACAATAAACTGCGTTCCTTTTCCTACTTCGCTCTCTACATCAATTGTACATTGATGTAATTTCAATATTTTAATCACAATGGACAACCCTAATCCATTCCCTCGAAGCGAGCTGCTCCGTGCTTTGTCCACCATGTAGAATCGATCAAAGATATACGGAAGGGCGTCCTCAGGTATACCTTGTCCTGAATCTCTAATCAATATCTTCACATGTGAAGATGACGTCTCAATTTCGACATGAATGGTACCTTTAGGACCTGTGTATTTGATCGCATTGTTTATTAAATTCTGCCAGACCTGATCAAACAAATCTTTGTCCACTGTGATCTCGCAGGGCAACAAGTCCAGTTCGATCTGTATGTCCTTCTGAGCCCACTGCGGCTCTGCCAGTAAGATCGCCCTTCTTAATTGTTCATCTACCTGGAACGTGGTGAAATGAACCGGATGATGCTCCGAATCCAGCGAGGCTAGCCGAAGCAGATTATCACTGAGCCTCGATAAGCGCAGCGTTTCCTCATAGATAATATCCAGATGCTCTTTCTGCTCTTCTAATGGAATAACACCATCTTGTAGTGCTCTGGTGAATCCTCTAATTGATGTGAGCGGAGACTGCATTTCATGAGAGACGTTGCTGACAAAGTCATCACGAACCGAATCGATTTTTTGCAACTCACTGGCCATATGATTAAAACTCTCCATCAGTTCCCCAAACTCATCCTTATTATTGTGTTTCAGGCGGACCGACAGGTCACCTGATGACATCTCCTTCGCCGCAACCGTTAATCTCTTAATCGGTTTCACAATATACCCGGACATGAACAGGATTAATAAGCTGCCAATGACCAGAACCGTTAACAGTGAGGTTAAGAGCGTGTTTCTCAGTGTATGAAAAAGAGAGGAGAAATCACTTTGAATCAGAAATGTGCCAATCCCCTCTTTTGTTCCAGGAACACCTATGGTCGCGACTCCATCTTTACTGGACAGAAAAATGGCATCCGTTGTACCCGAATCAAATAACGAATGAACTTTGTCCTCTGGCAAGGAAGATAACACTTCACTTTGTTCATTCACGGGAGTGATATTTAAGCCGTAGCGAGCAAAAATATCCAAGCTTGATTTCACTTTTTCCGGATCATCGATCAGGTTAATCAGTGTAGCGAGGTCTTCAGCAAAAGTAACCAT
This sequence comes from Paenibacillus sp. FSL L8-0435, assembly GCF_037965655.1. Lineage (NCBI taxonomy): Bacteria > Bacillati > Bacillota > Bacilli > Caryophanales > Paenibacillaceae > Paenibacillus > Paenibacillus sp. FSL L8-0435. The sequence continues at coordinate 2,912,452 of NZ_CP150185.1, read as the reverse complement.
AAAACGATTCGGTGTCTTTTCCTGGGACCCGTTATTTATCATAAAGGAAAGAATTAAACTAACCAGAACAATCCCGATAAACGTAGCTACGATGCGAAGTCGCAGGCTCTTCCTAAACATTTTCATGCCCGCTCCAGGCGATAACCAAGTCCTCTTATCGTTGAGATCACTAACTCTGGAACATGCTCAAGACGTTCCCTTAACCGTTTGATATGTACATCAACCGTACGTTCATCTCCTTCGTAATCGATGCCCCATATATCATCTATAAGCTGTGTACGTGTGAATATTTTCCCTGGCGAACTCGCCAGAGAAAATAACAATTCACATTCCTTCTTTTTCAATTCGATAGTTTGTCCATCCGCAACAACCATCAGATTGCCCAAATCAATCGTTACGCCGCTGATCTGAATCATGTTTGATGAACTTTTGTTATATCGTTTCAGTAACGATTTTACACGCAAGATTAATTCCACAGGATCAAACGGTTTAACCAGGTAATCGTCTGACCCAGCATTAAATCCTCTGACTTTGTCCTTGGATTCTCCCTTGGCTGTCACCATCAGGATGGGAATATCCAGATAAGACCGAATATCTTCCGTCAGTTCAATACCGTCTATTCGTGGCATCATTACATCCACAATCGCCAGATCCACTTTCGTATGCGAGAGGATATCTAACGCCTCTTGACCGTCTGGTGCTTCCAGCACGGAGAATTGATTCTTTTCAAGATAGATTCGGATTAATTTGCGGATATGGGAATCATCGTCCACCACCAGAATTGTGTTCATGTAGCCATTATCCTTTCCGCAATTGGTTTTATTCGTATCGTAGGGATTCCATCGGGTCCAGCTTCGCCGCTTTTGATGATGGCATCAAACCGGCAACAATACTAATCGCTGTACTTACCACGATACCAAACAAAATATAATATCCCGAGAGATTAATGAGTTTGGCTCCAAACGCATTGTCCAAAAGAATGTTTAATACATAACTGATGATCACTGCAAAGATTACCGCAATAATACCACTAAATACGCCTAATAAGGCAGATTCGGAGAAGAATATTCGCTTGATATCTTTCTTTCTTGCTCCAATCGCCCGAAGAATGCCGATCTCCTTCGTCCGTTCCACGACACTAATATAGAGTACAACCAATATCATAATACCGGATACGATCAACGAAATGCCTGCAATACCCGCGAGTACAATGGAAGCCATACTTACATATGTCGTGATATTCTCCATGACCTTGGCCATTTGGGAGCCTGCGAAACCAGCGTCAACAGCAGCTTCATTGATTTCATTTACATATTTCATATCGGTAGCATAGGCGTTAACCTGAATCGGCCCGATTGTTATTCCTTTGTCTGTATACATTTGCTCCAACGTCTCTGATGAAATGTATCCCGGGGATTGTTGCATTGGAGATTGCGGATCTGCCGCTTCGTAGATCCCTGAGATGGTTACTTCTTTCTCCAAGGTCACTGGTTTATTATTGCTATCCATCTCGTTGATATATAGAAACACGGACTTGCCGATCATGGATTCAGCCTGGTCATTTCCGCTTAATTGTTTCGCCGTATTGAGAGGTAACAGCATCTGATTTTCTAACGGCAGAACACCAGTTGTCATCAGTGCTGGATCAAAAGCATCCGTTAACGTTGTTAACTGTGTGAGTCCTACACTTTGTTTTTCATTCACCATCGTGGATTTGCCTGTAATGGTCGTGATCGTCTCTACATAATCCACATTAGGAAAATTGCGAATCGTCTCAACATCATCTTCGGTGAACGGTTCACCTGGTGCCATCAAGGCCTCGGGACCTTGCATATCCTTGGCTTCTTCACTCGGCTTTGTTATATCCACGAGCAAAGGGTCCATACTTGAATTGATTTCGTCATTCATATACGTTGTTATCCCGTTCCCCAAGGAGAGCATCAGGAGTACACTTAATATACCTATAGATCCTCCCAATGCTACTAATACATTACGCTTGCCGTTGAGTTTCATATTTTTAAGTGCCATCTTGAATGAAGCAAGCAAGCTCAGGCTCCGGGAAGAATCCTTACCACTCTCGTAAACAGTCGTAGAAGGATCTTTCAGGTGAATATCGTCACTAATGCGCCCCTCTTCAACCTTCACAATACGTGTACCGGAGTCAGCAACTTTCTGCGAGTGAGTTACGGCAATCACCAGCATTCCCTTTTTGGCTATACTGTCCAGCAGAGCGAGAATTTGATCTCCGTTTTCCCTATCCAGAGCACCCGTCGGTTCATCTGCAAGAATAATGTCCGGATTGTTGGATAATGCCCGTGCTATGGAAACCCGTTGCTTCTGACCGCCAGATAACTGGTTGGGACGTTTGTTCAGATGATCCTTCAGTCCCACCTCTGTCAATATATCAACAGCACGTTGGTTGCGATCCTTCTCATTGGTATCCGTCATTTGCATTGCAATCGTTACATTTTCGAGGACAGACAGATGCGGGATCAGATTGAAATTTTGAAAGACAAAGCCGATATTATTCTTCCGATAATCATCCATTTCCTTCTCTGTCATGGCACTTAAGTTCTTGCCACGAACAACAACGTCCCCTTCATAGTCGGAGTCCATGCCACCAATGATATTCATCAGGGTCGACTTACCGCACCCAGATTCGCCAAGGATCGAGACGAACTCTCCCGTCTCAAAACTCAGGTTCAAACCGTGGAGTACCGGAACTTTTTCTTTTCCATATAACGTGTATGATTTCTTCACATTTTTAACTTCAAGTATTTTCATATGGATCTCTTCCTCTCCTGATCATGCACAATATCTATCTATTTGATGTTCATATTGTAACAAATCAGTATGAACTGATAATGAACTGGACCATTGTACCTATAAGAGGAAGTTCGAACACAAGTTATATGTAAAAAAACACCTACAGCTTGCTTGAAATAAATCATTTCAAGTAAGTGTAGGTGTCCAGAAATTTGATTAGATTAGTCCAGCTTTTGCAAGTAACCTTTTCACAATCGCCGCCGACTGCGCACGACTAATGTCTGCATCTGACATCAGTTTGCCATCAGCACCTTGTACCAGCTCTTGTTTAATCGCCGATGCAACCGGCTCTGCTGCCCATGCCTGTACTTTAGTGCTATCGCTGTATGTGCTCAGCAGACTTGTTGTCTCTGATGCGTCGGCCTGAGCCAGACCGACCAGTTTCATCGCACGTGACACAATGGTCAACGCTTCAGCACGAGAAATTTCACTGTTCGGACGGAAGCTCTCGTCAGTATAACCTGAGATCAGTCCGTAGGACACTGCCGTCTCAACCTCATCCTCATACCAGCTGCCCGTCTTCACATCCGTGAACGATGCCGTTTCTGCACTGCGCGGTGCGTGCAGACCCAAACCTCTTAACAAAACAGCCGTAAACTCTGCCCGCGTAATACTCCGGTCTGGCGCAAACACGTTCTCACCAGTACCTTGTACGATCAGACGGGATGCCAGATCCTGTACGTCATCACGACTCCAGTGACTTGATACATCGCTGAATGTTGCCGGATGATAGATCAGCGCATAAGTACTGTTCGTCAAGCTGTTAATAATAGCAGAATCTTGCACGTTACCTTTGATAACCTTGGTCGGTACATGCAGAAGGCTGCCATCTGACTGAAGCACAACCCCTGTCGTGATCTTTGAACCATCGACACCCTCTGGCAAAGTAATCGAGCGCTCTACATAAGAGTTGAAACGATCTACATTAACTTGCTGTCCATTCCAGATCGCTTTTACTTCAAAATCAATCGGAGCTGCGATCACCGTTGTGTTCTCCAGCTTATCCGCTGCGGCCTGAATTGCTGTTTGTTTAGATGTGGCACTAGGCGCAATAGCGATTTGGATTGTAATATCTTCCAATGGAACGGTGCTTCCGAATTGGTTCAGAATCTGATCTACCTGAATCTGATTAGCTGGGAGGGTGTACGTACCACTGTCAGTCTGAATGACAACTTCGGCATTACTTCCTTCCATTGTTTTGACCAGCTTGCCGTTCAGTTCACCAACGACTGCACCCTTGCCAGTACCTGTAATAGGCAGCAGAAGCGTTTTTAGTCCACTTCCAATCTGATTGATGACTTTGTCATTATCCACGTGAACCGTGGTGGTAACCTGATTATTTACCGTTGAAGTGGTAGCTGTCGCTGATTGTTCCTGTTTCTGACCGTTCACATAGATGTCTACACCTTTGGTTACCGCTGGAGTCGATAGAACTGGGGTAACCACAGGTGTAGTTGGAGATACATTTCCCCCTCCACCCGAAGAGTTACCAGGATTCGGTGTAGGTGTCGAGCCAGAATTGTCGCCACCTGAGTTTGCTGCTGTTATTGTGATTGTTCCACCGGACAACTGAGCACCACTATTGTGTTCTACATTTGTAAAAAGCCAATGTTCTGAATCGCTTTGCACCACTGTGAGCTGTTTTGTTCCAGGAGTCGCATTACTTTTGGCTTTGACCTCAATATCAAATAATTGCTGTTCGTCTGAAATCAAACGTTCACCTGCATTGAAATTAACCCAGATGATCCGTACCCAGCCTTCTTCGTTATTAATTACGTACTGGAAGTCTCCTGTACCGGTTTCTTCTGGGGATGTGCTAATGGTGCTTACAGATTTAGGCGTGATCCGGACAAACTCCAGGGCAGATGTATCATAATCAATCTGCATATTATAAGCGCTAACCTGAGAATAGGACTGCTTTAATGTAACAGGGACATGAACCGTCTGCCCCGGCTGTACACTTACATTTGCAAATTGAACCTGTGATGGTTCTGCCGGCTCTGCCCCAGCAATACTCGGGAATACGAGAGACGAGAGTAGCGTCAGTGCGATGAGACCTGACATTGTTCTTCTGATTCTTGGACGTTTCTTTTTCGGTTGAAACATGTATTAGCCTCCATGTCTGTATCAATTGATAGATCGTTTGGTAACGATAGAAAAAATATTGTTATTCGTTATCTAAATTAAGAAATATGAATTAATCAGGGCGTTGTATTTTTTCTTTTCCAACAATGTATACTCGTCTTGGCTCCGTATTCGCGTCCGAAGTGGAATGAGCAGTCACTTCGAGCACAAGATAATGATCCTCGTCCTCAGATGTAACGGTATGCTGTTCTAGTGTCTCCCCTTCTATTGGAACCATATCTTCTCCTGAAGGGTCTGTTGCGCGATACCACTGATAAGAAGGAGTAGCAATAACATCACCATCAACATCCATTAAATCATAATCTGTGGCAATTGCGTTCTCCATGTAATTCTTCAATTGACCATTCAGCACATACGGCGCATCGTCCACTTGTTGAAAGGTCAACACATAGTCATTGTTTTTTGCGCCAAGTGTTTTATTGGCATATCCGTTTAACAACGCATTCATATCCCCCAAAGTGGGTTCCGCATTACGATCCACGTCCATTCGGTTCATCTCTACATAAGAATAACCGCGGCGACTGACCATATTACGAAGATAAGTCAAAAGTTCTGCTGCATCCGCAGAATTCACTTTTCCGTCTGAATTTACATCCCCTTTTTTACTAATGTTAAGTTCAAAGTTATCCGTAACCGTTTCCGGTACATCAGATACAGTATATTGAGCTTTCAATTCGATGTTGATTTTGCCGCTCTTGTAAGGAATAACAACCAATATATTTTCATTTTCTATCGTTTCTACATACACCCTAGCTATACTGTTATCACTTGAGTTGGCTGTGAGCATACTAAACTCATCAGATCGTAAATGGGTACTCAAATCAATTCTAACTCTATTGTTCGTTACCTCGATGGGTACACCGGACACAAAAGAAGGATCGTTTTGTTCCGATGAATAATTTAACCAATGGATGCCGTCGTTGAGCACAGGCCGTGAAATGTTAATCTCTGGGCCAATTTCTCCTGCGTTAGCTTGAGGAAGCGCTCCACCTATAGGCAACGCAATGCCCAACCCGAGTGCAGTCAACATGCTTTTTTTCAATATCGGCTTAAGCCGTTTTTTGTTTTGTTTCCCCTTCAATTCATGTTCCTCCTCGTGTACATTTCAAATTTGAACAACTACAAGCTCAGTATAACGAGCCATTCTGAACCGATTCTGAACAGGACCATGGAACTATTTCCAATTGTAATTCGACAAAAAACGCTATGGAGTATGCCTCCATAGCGTTTTGAACACAAATCATTTTCCAGTTTGGATCAAATTCAGCTAAAATTAAATTCCTTCTACAATTCGTTTGGCTCTAACCTTCACCTCACGGTAAAGTTCATCCTCATTGATCGTGAGCAGCTTTCTGCCTCTCATGAGGATCTGACCATTCACGATCGTGGTGTCCACGTCCGCCCCATTTACGCTGTAAGCCAATAAGGATTCCACTTCATGTACCGGTTGAAGATGTGGTTTCGCCAGATCGATCAGGATCAGATCAGCTTTGCGCCCCACCTCAAGCATCCCTACTTCATCCTGTAGACCAAGCAGACTGGCACTTCCGCGTGTAGCCATGCTTAGTACGTCCTTGGCTGGCAAGCGAGTGGGATCGCCATAATCCAGCTTTTGCAGCCAGGTCGCGGCTTTGATCTCCTCGAACATATCGACGGTTGTGGCACTTCCCGCTCCATCCGTTCCGATTCCCACATTAATTCCCTGAGCCAACATCTCGGTAATTGGAGCAATTCCACACCCCAGCTTCAGATTACTGACCGGATTGTGTGCTACACCGCCGCGCATGCCCTTCAATCTGCCGATGTCCCTGCGATTGAGGTGTACACCATGCGCAAGCAACACCTGTGCCTGTTCGAACATCCCCGCCTCTTCCAGATACTCTGTCGGTGTCATGCCATAGCGCTCACGAATCTTCACAACTTCTTCCTTTGTCTCAGCCAGATGAATATGGAGAGGAATATCCTCAGTGACAGCCAGAGCAATGACTTCACGTAGCGGCTCTACAGGACATGTATAGGGTGAGTGGGGTCCATACATGGTTGTAATCCGCCCATCGGCCGCTCCAGACCAGCGTTGCACAACATCGATCGCCTCCTGCAACCTGCGTCCCCCATCATCCTCCATGAATACCATTCCACGTGTAAGCGATGCCCGCATACCCGTTTGCTTAACCGCTTCTGCAATCTCATTCATATGGATATACATATCCGCAAAAGCAGTGGTACCCGAACGGATCATCTCGGCGATGGATAACTTGGCACCCCAATAGATGTCTTCCGGGTTCATCCGTGCTTCGGCAGGCAACATTTTACGTTCGAGCCAGTCCATCAGCTTCAGATCATCCGAGAATCCCCGGAGCAGGCTCATTGGTGTATGTTGGTGTGCATTGATGAGGCCCGGCATGGCAACCTTATTTAGGCCATCGATAATCTCATCTTCAGGTTGAGGAGGAATGTGGTTCGCAATCTGTACAATGCGATCTCCCTCAACACGAATATCCCCCATAAAGGGGGCATCGGCATCTTTCATGGTTAGAATCGTAGCTTGCTGAATCAATATACTCATGACGTTCACGGCTCCTCTGGATTGGTTGTCGTTCATTCCCTATCCGAGGGTAAGCCTTTACGTAACGGCAAGGTCAAGTCATTTTAATTTTTGGATCGTCATCTTTCTGAAACTTTGTATAAAGGGTTTAGGATCGATTTCGACCATATAGGGATATACTCCTGTGCTTGTATGCAGATAGAAAAATCCACCTTCATCACCCATACGGCGAAATGACATGTCAAACACTTCCGTGATGTTGAACTCGCGGTATTTGGTCACGATTTTATCGGAATACAGCATCATGGAGCGGGCATTCATCTCAATCTCTTGGGCGAGACCCGTCACTTTCCTCTGCACTTTGTAATAAGGTAATACAGCAACGCAGTTCATGATCTCCCTCCATTCATGCCATGATTATTGTTCCATCATAGCAGATCGGAGGGTCCTAACAAAAGAACATGAACTCAGGTAATCGTGGTCATCACGCTTAGCGGCGTAGGAAGTGCATCCTGAATGTCCTGCAAAGAGAGACACTGTTCAATATGAAATACACCATGAGGTAACTCTGACTCAGTTCTATATACGCGTTCCGCCACGGCTGCTGCCACGGCCGCTGTTGCATCTGCTTCCTTTGCGCCAACCAGTAGTTGTTCGACGCGGATTTGCTCACCATTTTCCCATCCTACAGCATCGACCTTGACCGCATACATTGGCTCTCCTCCGGGAATAAGGCCAAATGCCTTGACTGTTCCATTCCGAATAGACGGGATACGGAGCAAGGAAAACAATCCTATACTTTTGGAAAGCGCCATGGATCCTGTGATCCAGCGGGAGTCCAGACAGAGTCTGGTAGATACGGTTGGAATACGTAACGTCCGAGTAACCACATGCTGATCCGAAAAGTTAAATCGGTATGCCTTCCGGTTCCCCAGTTCTGCTCCAAAATCAATCCTTTTGCCATCTCCAAAACTTTGTACCTCAGCAGGTTTGCCCTTTTGCATCACTTGGTAGGTGGCATTCATCTGATCAACGGTCCACTCCACGGCAGCTTTTCCGTGCTTCTCTCCAAGTCCCAGCATTACGGTAATGTCTGCTTCCTCCACCTGATCCATATGCATGGTCGCTTCGCGTACAAGCAAATTAGTCACTCCAGGTGATAATCCAACGCTGAGGATCGCGGTCGATTGGGAACGTTGCATTTTGGTATGCAGCTGTTCAACCTGAGCGAGAAAATCATATTTTGCAGAAATATCAATATAATCGGTTCCGGCTTGTGCACAGGCTTCAACAAACCGGGTATCACTCTGATCCACACACATAATGACCAACTTCACAGGCCGTAACATTGAAGGCTCCACAGGTTTTGTTATATCCAGTTGAAGTGGTCGCACAACACCACCTGTAGACCTGCTGAATTCTTCCGCACGATTCATGCGTGTACCCGCAGCCCATACTTTACCCGGGAACAATTTCCCCAGTTGAGTACATATCATCTGCCCCACTTGACCATAACCGCCAACCACCCAGATCTGATCTTTCATAGGTTTCACGTTAGTTTCGAATTGCATAATACCCCTCCACCCAGAACGCCCCGAAGTAACGTGTAATATGTGAGAAACCGCATTCGGTCAGTAGCTGAGTCATCTCTTCAGAGCATATGGGATCGGATTCATGGCCCAGGGAAGCAGCAAAGCGCTCCCACTCTTCAGGAAGGACGCCCACACTCAACATGTGATCCTTCCAAGCTTGCATCATGATTGGATGTGCAGGTGAACGAAGATCAGCATTTACAGCCGCAATGATCAGTGGTGCACCCGGTTTAAGTCTCGCTGCGAGACTCGTCAGAAACGTTCTCTTGGCCTCCATCCCCTGAAGGAAATGTAACATGAGCATGCTTGTCGCCCCATCATATACAATATCCTCCGGCAATTCTTCAACCGTGACAGGTTGCAGCTTCACTCTGGAACCGATGCCTGCTTCCGCGACGCGTTTCCCAGCAAGTTGCAGCATGGGCTCTGAAGGATCTACTCCAGTCAGTGTCCAACCGGCATGACGTGATCCGAGCAGAGCAATCTCTTTTCCCCCTCCCGCTCCGGCAATAAGGATATGAATATCGTTGTTATCGGCAAAAGATGCTGAAAGCAGCCGTTCCATTAGATCATGCATATGAGAATAACCCGGAATTTTCAGGGCTATCGATTGTTCGTAACGATGAACATCTGCTGTTTCCCAGCTCATCGGTGATGGATTGTGATTCATGGACACCGCACTCCTCTTGAATTGAAGTTAGACTTGACTCGTTGTTCGTCTAATTTCATTATAGAAGGATACAGCGAGCCTACAATCCCAGAACATTGGGATATGCGCACAGAGAGGGGAGTACTCTTGTTGACATCACGTATTGATCGGAACCACAGACTTATCACTTCTCTTGAAAAAGGAACCTGGACCTCGCGTACCTATCGGGAAGCTGTTCTCAAGCAGATCCATACGGTTATACCTTACGACGCATACTGTTTCACTACCGTTGATCCTCTGACTCTTCTCTCCACAGGAGCTGTGACAGAAGATGGCATTGAAGTCATTCATGATCGGTTATTCATCAACGAATACATGGAAGAAGATATACATAAATACGCTGAATTAGTTCGCAGCGGTGAACATACAGCTACACTCCACACATCCGTAAACGCACAGCCTGAACAAAGCCCACGTTATATCAACATTCTTCAGCCAGCGGGGTTCGGTGATGAATTGCGCGCTGTATTGGTCAATGGAGACGCTTGCTGGGGATATCTGACCCTGTATCGTAAGACAGAAAGTGCTGTCTTTACAGAGGAAGAGCGGTTGATGATTCAGTCCTGGACCGCTTCTATTGCATCCGTGTTGCGGTCTACGAGCCTGACACTGATCGATGAGATTACGAGTGAAAGTCCCGAGGAACCCGGAATTTTGATCACCTCAGACACGTTCCAGCTCTTATCCCTGAACGTCTCGGCCGAGTATTGGCTGTCCCAATTGCGCATGCTGGAACATGTAGGGCCGGATGTTCTGCCCCGTCCGGTACGTGCAGTGAGTTCCCACTTGCAGCGCAAGTATCAGGCAGAACGTGCTCACGACACTCAGATCGCTCACGACTCACCATCCAAAGTTTGCATCCAACTACCGGATGGGCGTTACCTCATACTTCATGCCAGTCTCATGCAACAGCTCGCGGGACCGGACCAGATAGCCATCCGCCTGGAGCAGGCAATGCCGCAGGATTTGCTGCCCTTGCTCGCCGAGAGCCATGGATTATCCAGTCGAGAACGGGAACTGCTCGGTTATGTACTGCGCAGCTATTCTTCCAAAGAGATTGCTGCCGCGATGCATATTTCTGTGTACACGGTTCAGGATCATCTGAAATCCATTTTCGCCAAAACCAAAGTATCCTCACGTCGCGAGCTCATCTGGTATTTCGTTTCCCGGTTCCAGCTGTCGGATGAGCCTGCCATATAAATCCTGATATAATTTCCCAGTAATCAACTTGACTATCAAAATAATGAGTAAAAATCAAAAGATGCCAATACGAATCTTCGTAATGGCATCTTTTTTTATATGCATTTGATTAAGATGCATAGCGGTAATGCAGGCTAGCTTCGATCGTTGAACTTCATATCTTGCATTCTGCTTTAAAACGCAGCGCACAGTTCTACCAACCGTTTTCTACAAAATATTCAGACCATATCATTGATTGTGTTATTTGGCTTTTGCTAGTAAATAAAGAAAATATGGAACACTAATGACTGTAATAACGATTCCTGTCGGCACATCTCCTATGAGGCTAACCGTGCGCGTAATCGTGTCAGCCAACACCACGACTAGTCCACCGGCCAAGCTGGCAGCCGGAATGAGCAATTTGTGATCGGGACCGACCAGTTTTCTGGCCATATGCGGAGCGATCAAGCCAACAAAAAAGAAGCTTCCCCCCACGGCTACACTGCCAGAGGATAAAGCAACAGCAGCGATTGATAACCCCAAGAACTGCCGTTTCACGGAAACACCAAGCCCCTGTGCTGTCTGATTGCCCAGATGGAGGGCATTCAGTATGCGAGCCTTGTAAAAAATATAGCCGAGTAAGATCAAGACCCATGGTGTCAGTATGGAAATATAGCCCCAATCATCGCCCCATAGGATCCCCGCCAGCCAATACAGCATGAAGTTCATCTGCGAATCATCCAGCTTGAGTGTCAAGAAAGTCGTCAGCGCCCCATACCCGCTTCCTAGCGCGACCCCAGTCAAGATCAAACCGATTGGTGAGATGTCTCGTCCGCGGCGATACGATAATAAGAAGATCAAACCCGCCGCCAATAGTCCGCCAACAAAAGCCAACAGAGGCAGAGCAATAAAGGAACTCTTTCCTGTGGATGCAATGAATACAACGAAGAACAGGACAAACAAACCCGATCCCGAACTAATTCCCAGTGTCCCCGGACTAGCCATGTCATTACGCAGCAAACTCTGCATCACGACCCCGGCCGCTCCCATTCCCAGACCTACCAAGATCGAAAGTACAATTCGTGGCAGACGAAAATCAAACACAATCAGATTTTGCTTATCGGTACCGTTTCCCACGAGAACGTTCAGCACTTCTAGCGGTGAAAGATTCATCTTGCCAGAATTCATACTAATGATAGCAAACACAAGAATGAGCACCATAAGCACTACATTGATGATAATACCTCGTTTCACCGTATAACGCCGCTTGGTCATTCATATTCCCTCCTTTGTCTTCTTCGAGCCAAGAAGAGAAAATACGGCACACCAATGATAGAAAATATAATGGCAATCGGCGTTTCGAACGGTTTATTGATCAAACGTCCAGCCAAATCGGCCGATACGGTCAGCAACGCACCATATAACGCCGCTGCCGGAATAATGTATCGATAGTCGACACCTACCATATATCGCACAATATGCGGGGTAATCAGACCCACAAAACCAACCGGGCCAACCACAACAACAGCCAATCCAGTCAGCACGAGTACAATAATTGTCGATAAAATCTTGACCAATCCGCTACGAATGCCGAGTCCACTTGCCACATCATCTCCCAAACTGAGCAATGTAACGGAAGGGGACAGCGCCAGTGCCAGCATTATACCACCAACAAAGAGCGGTGAGATAATCAGCAGTTCACCCCATTTGACCCCCGCTGTACTACCCGCTGTCCAGAATGTTAATGCTCGGCCCAGGTTATAATTGATCGCCAAGTACTGACTGAGTGCGCCAAACAACATTGAAATGGACAGACCTGCCAGCACAAGCCGCTGAGGCGTCATTCCGCGATTTCCCAGTGACGCGGTAAAGTAAGTCATACCAGTGGCGATCGCTGCTCCCAGACAAGCGAACAACATCATCTGCCAATACGAATAACCCGGCAGAAAGGCCAGGCAAAGTGCAATTGCAAATGCTGCGCCAGAGCTAATCCCCATGAGCCCGGAGTCGGCCAGCGGATTGCGCGTCGTCCCCTGCATGATAGCGCCACATACCGCAAGGCTGCACCCAACGATCAGATCAGCTACGGTACGCGGGAGACGCATGGTTTGAATAATTTGATGTTCAGTGAGCATTGGATCAAATCGGAAAATAGCATCCCATACCGTTGCTAACCTCATATCAGCAGCACCAAACATAATTGATGCCGCCGACATGAGAACCGTTAATCCAAGCCCTACTACCATGTACATGGTGAAGTTCATCGCCCCACGGCGTTTTTGTTCAGGCTTGCTTTTCATCTCATTTCCCTTTCATCACCTATTGACAATCCAAACGAATATGGATATTAACGTCCATAAATTCGACTGGTCATGTTTGAAAATTTGGAGTGCTCAATTAAAATTTCGTTCTAACTCTTATTTAGCTAATGCCAGCAATTGACTAACAATATAATCAATCAATGCACTGGAAGTCATTACGTCGGTGGACCAAGATAGCGAAGAATCTACCTTTACGATCCGATCATGTTGAACAGCAGGTATGGCATTCCACACTGCATTATCACCAGCAACTGTTCCATCTCCTAAGAAGATCATATAATCCCCCGAGTAAGCGGGTAATACTTCCATGGAGACATCGCCCCAATATTTATCTGCATCGATAATATCCGTTTGGACTTTTGAAGGTGCCTGCAATTGAAGTTCATCGTAAACAAGCTCGCCAACGGCATGCTTGGCTCCAGCTATGTAGTTACTTTTATCACTGAATTCTCCAACCGTAATCGTTACATCGGATAGGCCCGCATTCTGAAAGGCTAGCTTTGCTTCTTCGATTTTTCCGGTATAAGCATTCAAAACATCCTTAGCCTCTTCCTGTTTGTTCAAAACATCGCTAATAAATTGTATCCGCTCTTCTGTAGTCATATCACCATAGGGAACATAAATGGTCGGGGCAATTTTGGATAAATCATCATACGACTCATCGCTCCATGCCAAAATGATAAGATCAGGCTCAAGCGTCATGATATCTTCCGGCTCCATGGCTACTTTTATGGAGTCTGTAATCTGGTTAGCATAAACTGGCTCTGTCTCTCCCCGTGCAGCTCTAGCCACACCTAAAGGAGTTACACCTAGGGCTACCACATCACCAACCAAATAATCAACTACAACTCGCTGAGGGTTGTTAGGCACCTCAACATCACCCTTTATTGTGGATATCGTTCTGGTCTGCGTGACTGCTTCTGAAGCTTTTGTCTCCGACCCTTCCTGTTGTGTCTGCGCAGGTGGTGTATTCGCCGTTCCCCCATTATTCGCTGGCGTCCCTGACGTACATGCTGTCAATAAGAGCATCATGCTTATCGCTGCCGCCAAAATCATTTCTTTACTTCTTAATGATCCAAACATCGTTGATTCCCCATCTCTATAAGACTTGACTAGACTCACTAGTTTCCTCTCATCGTAAGTGAGATGAGAATCATTATCAATACCATCAACCTGCATGGATAGTGCGTTTATTTTCCGATAATCACTTGGCGTCATCTTGTAATGCTTCTTAAACATGCGGAACAGGTTTTTCTCATCTGCGAACCCAGCTCCTGTTGCGATTTCTTTAACCGTTGCTTCTGTATGTTTCAAATCATGACAGGCAGCTTCAATCCTTTTCTGAATGAGATACTCCTGTAAGTTCATCCCTTCCCTTTTTTTGAACAACCGCGTCAATTGTCCACCACTGATCCCAAACATATCGGCAATTTGTTGAAACATAATCGGCTCCCTGTAATGTTTATCGAGATATATCTTGGCAGAAGAGGCTGGATCAGGCTGGAGATACCGAATCTCACCACCCTCCAAATCCCTGTACACCTCATGAATCAATTGATATAAAAAACTTTTGGCCTGTAGCTGATCCATTGCTTTGCCACGTTTCCAGCCATTCATCATCCGTTGGAACCAATCGCGTAGCAAGATGGGATTACTTGGCGTATATCCAAAATGTTGAACAAATGGATTGACTTGCTCCAGTAATTGCTGCAGATGTTTCTTGAAAAAGAGAGGTGATTCTGCTCTATAAAACACCATAAAGGTCTTCACCATCTCCTCTTTAGGCGTAATACTGAGCAGGCTCCCCTTCCCGCCGTGAACTAAACCGAAGCGTTCCATTGCAAATGTGGTTTCATTCAGTTGGATTTGCGCTTCTCCCCCATATGCATAGATAAACATGCTACTAGGCATTTTGTATTGCTCCAACGGGTATTGTGACGCTATATTCTGAAAACGTACATCTATTATTGTAATGATCGAACGTGTCCAGATACTGGCCATTGTATCAATCATCTCCGGTGTAAATCCTTGTGTCGCTTCTTTCTCTTGCATCTATACGCGCCCCTCGTTTCACTTTTTCCAATGTATACATCACTCATTAATTGAGATTGATAATTGATATTGATAATCAATATCATATTCCATCAGGTAAGTATATCATCATTAAGTGATAGTGGGGAACAGGCAGTGGACGTTATGCTTTTCAACCCAGCTTCCCCTATCGTAAAACGAGAACAAAAAAGGCCAACCCGTAACTACGGGTTAACCTGATCATTGAAAAAAAAGCCCTGATCCATACTGATCAGGGCTTCTCCATTATGTTTTTCGCAGTCATATGCGACCGAATTGATTAGGATTTTGCATGTTTCGGAGAAGGTTTGGATGAGTTTGAAGACAAGATCTAATGAATATCTATTTTCTTAAAATAACCAATGGCCAGTCCAAGACAGATGATGAACGTCGCAGCGATCGAAATATATGAATACTCTGGAGGATATTTGGCCTCCAGTGTTCCATTCGCAATATCCAGTGCTGCGGTCCATGGAAATAGTCCGCGATGTTCACTTGTAGCCAGCATCACATTCACCAGTGTAATAATAATGGTTACGATAATCGCTGGCACAAAACTTTTTAATACGAGCGTAATCAGAATGATCGGGGTCGACAACAGAAACAACAGCAGTCCTGCCACTACATAATTGCTGAGCGAGTTAAGCACAAACTGTGGAGTAAGACCTGCAAATTGACCCAGTGAACCAAAAATGATCGCCAGCGCCCACGCTGATAATGTAAGCAACATAATCCATCCCAGCAACATAATCCATTTGGACATTAGCAGAGCGACTCTGGAAACTGGAATGGTCAGCAGATTCTTCATTGTATCCTCCGCATATTCCCTGTTATACAGATAAGCGGTAATGACACCATACAACGGAACTCCAATGACCAGTACAGCATATATGCTTGTGTTGGACATAAGCACACTGAATTGTGCGACAAGATAAGGCTCCTTTGTTTTCATTTGCACAAACATGGCAGCAGCTACCATCAAAGGGGCAACGGCCGCTCCGATGATACTAAGCAGAAACATTTTGGAGCGTTTCAGCTTGAGAAGTTCAGTGTAAAGCAAATTAACCAATGGTTCCACCTCCAACCAGCTTGGTGAAATAATCTTCCAAACGATCCTCACTCACCATAATTTTGGTTACATTGATGTCATTCTCCATAAAGATTCTGTTTAACTTACCTTGTTGTCCCAAATGGGAATACACCCTGATATTGCGTTCATCATGAATTTCATATTCAGCCTGATCCAAACCGTCGAGAATGACCGCAGCCTTATTATCATCTGAAACTTGAAATTCGGTGTATTTACGGTTCCTTTTCCGAAGCTGCTCAAATGAAATTTCCTCCAGCAGGTTCCCTTCATGAATAATGCCCATGTAATCAACCAGTTGTTCAATTTCCGATAAAATATGGCTTGAGATCAAGATGGTAATATTTCTCTCGGTGGCCAAATTTTTAATCAGCCTGCGAATTTCTTTGATCCCAATCGGATCAAGTCCATTGGTAGGTTCATCAAGAATCAGCAATTCTGGATAGTGCAACAGGGCTCGGGCAATGCCTAACCTTTGTTTCATTCCCAAAGAATATTTGCCAACCAATTTTTTGGTTTCATTTTGCAGACCTACGATTTCGAGCGAGTCCTCAATGGCATTCTTTTTGTATATCCCCATAATTCGAGCGTTGATGGATAAATTTTCGCGGGCAGTCAGATTCTCATAAAACCCGGGTACCTCTACAATCGAACCGGTCCTTCTTAATATTTCTTTTTGATTGGTAAATAGGTTCTCTCCAAATATCTCAATCTCACCATGCGTTGGTTTGATTAGACCGAGCAGCATACGGATTGTCGTCGTTTTCCCTGCCCCGTTGCGTCCAAGAAAGCCGTATATCCCACCTTGTTGAACGGTCATGTTCAGTGAATTAACTGATTTTTGAGTCCCGTATTGTTTGGTAAGATTTGTTGTTTTGATAATTACACTCACGTCTAGCGCACCTTCCTTCCAAGAACTGATAATTTCATTCTAGGTTTCAGATTTTAAATAGCGCTTATCCAAATCTTAACTATCTCTTAATTGTGCTGTGACTTTGACAGCCGCTTATACTTGGGGATTGTGAATATAAAGGATGTTTTCACGCCAGGTTTGCTCTCTGCCTTCAAATACCCCTCATTTTTCTCAGCCAATGTCCGGGCAATGGAAAGCCCAAGCCCGCTTGCCCCAAAGACAGGGCTACGTGAGTGGTCACTGCGATACATACGTTCAAACACTAGATTTAGCTCTTTCTCTGATATCCCTGGTCCCTGATCCCATACGGTTAATTGGAAATTAAGATGATAACATGTTATCTCAATTCCCAGAACGCCCCCTTCATGTCCATACTGGATAGAATTTTGAATCAGATTACTGATGAGGCGATTGATACTCAACCTGTCTGCCATAACGAAACAAGGATAATCCGGGATCTGAATCTTTAGATCCATTTCTGCTTTTTTGAGACTGGGTATAAATTCAATCAAAATCTCCCTGGTCAATTCGGCCAGATCCAACGGCTCAGCCTGCATGGGCATCTCGTCTGCATCCAGTTTGGCCATGGTGAACATCTCATCTATCATTTTTTTCAAGTCCTTCGATTTTCGCGACAAAATATCCATATAGTCTCTTCTCTCTTCTTCTGTAGAAGCAATGTCATCCTTGAGCGCATCCACATAACCAATCATCGAAGTCAGAGGTGTGCGAATATCATGAGAAATGCTGGAAAGCAGACTCTTTCTTACTGCCTGAGAGCGCTGGGCCTCGATCTTTACGCCTTCAAGCTGCTCCATCAGGTCATTTGCTGCAAAAACGATCTCATCCAGCAGTACATTCCCTTTGCTTAATATTCTTCTTTTTCCTTCTCCATTGACCGCCCGATGCAGTTCAGAAGCAATCGATTGCTGCTTGCTTCGAATCTGATATTGATTAACGAGTACCCAGATGCTGGTGAAAACAAACGCTGCAAACAACCACATTCGTGAACCATGCGTCAAGCTCGTGTAGTATTCCAGAGCAAGAGCCCCAGCTCCGATGATCAACTGTAGACCGGATAAAATCAAGATGGCATCTCTATTCATCCCGTTCACCTACAAATTTATAACCGATACCCCAAACGGTTTTTATAAACTGTGGATTCGAAGGATCGGATTCAATCTTCATTCGTAGCTTTCGGATATGTACCATGACGGTATTGTCATCATCCAAATACCCATTATCCCATACATTCCTGAATAATTGGGCTTTGGTGAACACCTGGCCAGGATTGGACATCATAAATTTGAGCAATTCCGTTTCTTTGCCAGTCAGATCGGTCTCTTTTCCCTGGACATCAACTGTGTATGTTTTCAAATTCATCATCAATCCTTTGAAGCGAATGACCTCACTATGGTCAGGAACCTCCGTCCCAAGAACCATAAATCTACGCATGAGTGCCTTAATTCTAGCAACCAGTTCATGAATGCTAAATGGTTTGGTAATGTAATCATCTGCACCGATGCCAAGACCTATAATTTTATCTGTTTCGTGGTCTTTGGCTGTCACCATCATGATGGGTACATTACTGATACTGCGAATTCTTCGACAAGCCTCCGTACCGTCCATCTGAGGCATCATCAGGTCAAGAATGACCATATTATATTTGTGCTGTTGAAACAGCTGCAGCGCTTGTTCACCATCTGCGGCAGTATCTACGGTATACATCTCCCGCTCCAGGTATTTTCGGATCAGGTCTCGAATCTCCTTATCGTCATCAGCAATGAGTACACGAATATTTTGCATGATTTCAACCTTCTTTCTAAAAAAAAGGTTGGCGTTTCTGACTCACGAAACGCCAACCTTGAAATATTATTTAGTGCTTGTCAGCAAGAGTTCGTTGATGAGCGTTGCATTCTGTTTCACAATCTCCGGATAATTTTTGTCAATCATCTCCATATGTTTGCCGTAACCTTTCACTTGTCTGAATTGTCCTGTGGTGGATTGGGCCCACAATGCAATCGAAGCATTGGCATCCAAAAGTCCTGAAGTCACATAACTGATGTTACCATCAATCGTACCAAAGGTTATGGCTTCATGAACATACAGGTAAGACTTCGTAATCAGCTCCAGCAAATAGTCATTCGCCAATTTCTCAAGGTCCTGATATTGACTCATGTTGAACTTTTGCTGAATCTCCTGCCTAATCTCTTCTTCAGTCAGACGATGCTCTTCCACTTCTGTTCGGTATTTTGAGTCCAGTATAATCAGGTCACGCACTTCATATCCTCTGCGGTTAAGCTCTTTGGCTACATCGAAGGCCAGCACTCCACCCGAGGAGTAACCCATCAGCGTGAATGGGCCCTCCTTTTGAATATCAATCATCATTTGAGCGTAACGAGCAATCCGATCTTCTGAAGTGATGAAATTAAAGCTGTAAACTCCGAACGAGTCCAGATGCTGAGCAAGTGTCATGTAGGCAATCCCCATGGAAGCAGCGGGAGGAAAACAGAAAACGATCCGATTTTCCTCACTTGTCCGGGTTAGCTGCATGCAATCTTCGGTGTAGTCCTCCAGCAGATCTTTGGCTTTCTCAACAAAGGCCGCCAGATCAGCAATGGTCGGTTTTTCAAAAATATCCTTAAACGGGATTCTAAAATTCAACAGACTGTACAATCGGGATACAAAAGACATCACATTTAACGAATTCGCACCCAGCTCAAACAGATTTGCATGTATGCTAATCGGCTTCACTGGAAGAACGTCCTCCCAAATATCTGTCATGTGTCGTTCCAGTTCCGTTTCCGGTGGTGTGTAGGATTGCAGAGCTGTCACACTGCCCTCGGGCTCAGGCAATGCCTTCAAGTCCACTTTTCCGTTCACCGTCAATGGAAGCTGATCCATCACAACAAAGAATGCAGGTATCATATATGCAGGAAGCTCGTCAAGCAATCCCTGTTTCAGTTGAACGATGTCCATCTTTTTACTCAGGTCCACAGGTACGATGTACGCACAGAGATAGCTTTGCTGAGCATCATCTTGCCGCGAGGTCACAATTGCATCCTTAACTTCCGGTTGTTGCAGCAAACGATACTCAATTTCTCCCGGCTCAATACGGTAGCCTCTAATTTTCACCTGATGATCAATTCGACCGAGGAACTCCATGTCTCCATTTGGCAACCATTGCACCAGATCACCTGTCCGGTATAGGGTAGTCCCTTCTTTGAACGGATTGGGTACAAACTTCTGCATCGTTAGTTCCGGACGTCCGAAGTATCCTCGGGATACTCCGTCACCTCCAATGTATAGTTCCCCTGGCGAACCAGCCGGAAGCAGTTGCTGATGTTTATTCAGCACATATAACTGCACATTTGCAGCAGGTTTCCCAATAGGTACTGAGATTCTCGTGTCCGTCTCGGGATTGTACGGATGGATCATGCAGCCTACAACCGTTTCCGTTGGCCCGTATTCATTAAAGATCTGAACCTTGCCTCCAAAACTCTCATATACTTCCCGAGCCAATTCCGATTTCAGGTCCTCACCGCCTACAATCAGGCACTTGATACTAGATCGAGTGTTGTCCATATCCTTAATCAGATTCAGATGTGATGGTGTCAATTTAACCACGCCTGCTTGCCGATCCCTGAATACATTCAGGATCACCGGTTCATCTCCGCTGGTTGGATATACCACTATTTTATTTCCAGTAACCAACGGTGTAAAGATCGAAGTGATCGTCAAATCAAACGCAAACGAGGAGTACAGGGCAAAATCAAGCTCCCGATTCTGCAAATAAACGTCCTTCGCCCAGAAAATATAGTTGATCAGACCGCTGTGCGGAATCATTGTGCCTTTTGGTTTCCCGGTCGATCCTGAGGTATAGATCATATACGCTACATCCTCTGGTCCAGCATGCTGCTCCAATGGTTCTGCTGAATAATGGCTATAATCCGCATCAATCGCTACGGATGTTCTGCCCGACCCGGTATGGCCTTCTCCCATTTCCAATATGATCGGTGAACCGCTATCCTCCAGAATAAATGTAATTCGTTCTGCGGGATATTCCGGGTCAATGGGCACATACGCTCCGCCCGCCTTCATAATAGCCAGAATGCCAACAATCATCTCGGGTGAGCGTTCAACCATAATACCAACCATGGAACCTGGACCAACATGGATAGCCTTTAAATGTCTTGCCAACTGATTCGATTTTATTTCAAGCTGTCTGTAGGTCAGCACATCTGAGCCCAACGCTACGGCGACATGTTCAGGGGTTTTGAGGACTTGTTCACTGACCAACTGATGCATCATTTTGCCCTTTGGATAGGCTGATGCGGTATCGTTGTACTGATCCAACAGGATGATTTGCTCTTGTTTGGTCATGATTTGAATCTCATCAACCCGCAAGTTTTCATCTGTCACGATTTGATTCAACAGCGTAAGCATATGGTCTTCCATGACTTTCATCAGGGCTTCATCATATTTGCCCGAATCATAAGCAAACTTGATTACAAGCTCTTCACCAGGTATTGCAATGAGATTGAATCCATAATTCGTCTGTTCCTGACTATGGACGTCCTCAATGACAAACCCAATATCATTCGAGCCTTGTTCAACGAGACTTGAATCCACCGAGTAATTTTCAAAAACCATAATATGATCGATCAAATCTCTTTTTAGACTGCTCAAAGACGCAATTTCAGCCAGACCCAGATGGTGATGCTGACTCCCTTCAATCGATAAGGCCTGCATATCTCCAACCAGTTGTTTGAAGGTATGTCCCTCATCCCATTGAATCCGTGCAGGAATGGTGTTGATAAATAAACCAACCATGTTTTCGATCCCTCTTACCTGCGCTTCTCTCCCGGATACCACCGTTCCAAATACGACATCCGAAGTATCGTTGTACTTGGCAAGCATGATTCCCCAGACACACTGCATAACCGTATAAAATGTGACATGGTTCCGGTTGGCAAGGTCATTCATTTGCTTCGTGAGCTGTCTGGAAATGCGGAATTGATGCTCCTGTGGAGTGACCCCATCGTTCAATGAACGAGAAATTCCTGCTGGCAACTGAACCTTGTTCTCATATCCGCCCAGAACATTCTTCCAGTACGAGATGGCTTCATCCTTGTTCAACGCCTGCAACCATTCCACATATTCACTGTAAGGTACAGGCTCGTGGAGCTGAATGTTTTTCCCAGTACGTTTGCATTCATAGAGATGGACCAGCTCTGCAAGAATGATGCCTCTTGCCCAGCCATCAAGCAAGATATGATGGTTACTCCAGATTAACGAGTATTGCTCCTCATTGGTCTGCAACAATTCAAATCGAACCAGTGTATCTTTTCCAAGATCAAAGCCTTTTCTTTTGTCCTCCCTAGCAATTGACAATACACGAGCGCCTCTGTCCTGTTCTGGCAAACCTCGAAGATCCCGGTATACAAAAGCAACTTCTCGGTTTTGACAAATAATATTCCGCGGCTCTTCTGTAACTTGGTACTCAATGGACGCACGAAGCATTTCGTGACGTTGCATCAACAGGTTCAGACTCTCCTGAAGCCGGTCAATGTCAAGATTTCCTCTGATGTTCATGATCAACTGCTCAAAATAAACCCTGTCTCCGCGATTCTCAAGTGCATGGTACAGCATACCTCGCTGCATGTTGGCCAAAGGATATATTTTTTCAATTCGATCTGGGCCGAACTTTTGCGTAATCACTTTCAAATTTTGCAGTGTTACATATGGATCTCCATAATCGGATGGCGTTTTTTCGGCCTGCTGTTGCTGCACACAATGTTCAATGATCAACTGGAGCATTTTTTGGTAGGATGTCGCAAAGTTCTCTACGATGGAGTTATCAAACAACTTGTGGTTATAGGTGATGTTAATCATCAATTGACCTTCAGCCACATAGGCAATAACTTCCATTGGATTGGCACGAATGACATCATCACCAACCGAATTGCCCGCTGGCAACCAGGACGAACGAAACAGACCACTGTTGATATCCTGATCCATTTGTCCCAAATAATTAAACAACAGGAGTGGTGTCTGCTCTTTCAACTTTGGCAATTCAGTAGTCATATATTTCAATATTCCGTAACCAATTCCTTTCGCTGGAACCCTTCTTAGCTGCTCTTTTACCTCCTTGATCGTTGTACCAATCCCTTCCTCATTCCCGAGATCGATACATACTGGATATTTGCTTGTAAACCAGCCAACCGTACGACTGATATCCAATTCGTCTCCCATAAGCTCACGACCGTGACCTTCCATCGTTACCTTAACTTTGCTCGCTCCTGCACATTCCTTGATGGAGAGAGCTAGAGCAGCCAGCAGAATGTCATTAATTTCAGTATAGTAGGCCTGGTTTGTCTCTCTCAAAAGTTGAGTTGTCATCTCTCGGTCCAGCGATACGCTGCTCATTCGATTGTCTCCGTATCGATATTCGCTCAGATGAACTTCATTCCGAGGAAGAAAGCCGGCTTCTTCTTGATCCGTCTTGATCCAATACGCACGCTCCTTGGCGAGACGACCTCCCTTCGCATAGTCGCTCAGGAAAGCTGCATAGTAGGGGTACGAATCTGTAACCGGATAAAAAGAAAGATCTTGTCCTTCCAGAAGCTGCTGGTATCCTATGGCCAAGTCTTCCAATAGAATTTTCCAAGATACCCCATCAATCAGCATATGATGGATTACAATGACCAGATGATCTCCCTGATCGGTCCTGAAAATGACGGCTCGCACCAGAGGTCCCTCGAAAATTTCGATGGATTCCTGTATGTTGGAGGCTGCCTGCTGCACCCTGGTGTACAGTTCCTGCTCATCAAGACCGTTCATGTCCTGTACGTCCAACTGGAAAAGACCTGCTTCATAATCGAGATGGGTCTGCACCACCTTACCTTGTTCCTCACGATAGGACATCCGCAAGACATCGTGATGCATCATTAACTCTTCCATGATCTGCCGGACTATCTCTGGATTGAATCCCTCCTCGCGGTACAACATCAAGGACTGATTAAAGTGGTTCATTCCTGTACGTTGATGCTGCAAGAAATAAGACTTCTGGATGGGTGTAAGATCAACCGGACCCGTCACACGCTGCTTCATCCGGTCTACATGGGAATCTTCTCTAACATAACGCCCCAGCAACTTGATCTGTGGATTAGCAAATAGCTCTTTCATGGTCAGCTTTTTGCCAGCTCTGGACAGTCTGGATATAATTTGCAATGCTTTGATGGAATCACCACCGGAAGCAAAGAAGTGATGGTTAATGCCGATTGGCTTGAAGCCAAGCACCTCTTCCCAGATGGAAACGAGCAGGCTCTCCGCCTCGTTTCTTGGGGCCTCATAGACCATCTCTCCACCCATGCTTGCATCCGGTTCGGGAAGTGCACGTATATCCAATTTCCCATTGCCGGTCAGCGGCAGGGTATCCAATTGCATAAAATGCGTAGGAATCATATATTCAGGCAATTCGACACCTAGATGAACGCGAATTTCGTCCAATGGTATGGATCTGTTTGCGGTGAAATAGGCACAGAGCACTGTAGTCTGTTCCTGGTTTGCTCCAGGTACGATAACGGCCTCCCGTACATCTTCCAGAAGCAGCATTTGTTTTTTGATTTCATCCAGCTCAATCCGATAACCACGCACTTTCACCTGATTATCCTTCCGACCTGCCAGTTCCAGCTCATCATCATGTGTCCAACGGGCAAGATCTCCTGTTTTGTACATGATCTGCCCCGGCTGGAATGGATCTTCAACAAACTTCTCCCGGGTCATTTCAACCTGATTGAAATACCCGCTAGACACTGCTTCACCCGAAACACAAATTTCACCGAATACACCCCGGGGCACCAGATGGTTATGCTTATCTAGCACGTATACCACAGTGTTATCAATCGGTCTGCCAATAACCGGATGATCTATAAAGGAACGAACATTCACAGACGATATGTTATGAAAAACTACACCAATCGTCGTTTCAGTTGGACCATAATGATTCATGATCCGGCTGTTTGGAAACTCTTGAAGGTACTTTTCCACATCCGTTGTATTTGTCTTCTCCCCACCAAGCACAACCAGCCTCAGCACAGGCTGCCATTCTGCAAATGCAGCATCATGGAGCAGCAGATTGAATAATGAAGGGGTCAGTTTGATGAATGTGATACGCTGTTGAGCCATTATTTGTAATATTCTAGCCGGATTGGTGTAGTCTTCCTTTCTTGGAACGTGAAGCTCACCGCCTTGCAACAAGGATGAAAATACACCTGTGTATCCCAGATCAAAAGCACTGGAAGACATCAGCATCGTTCGATCTGCCGCAGAAACTCCCGCTTCGCGGATGAACCATTGTGTGTAATTAACAATATTTCGGTTGCGAACCATTACCCCTTTCGGAGTACCTGTCGAGCCTGAAGTATAGATCATATAGACCTGCTGTTCAGGCGAAATCGGCAGAGATAGATCCGTGTAGTCAAAGCTTTCGATACTGCTGTCGTTAACCTGACACACATCCCCACTGAAAGATAACTCCTTGGACAACGGATGATCCGTCAACACAAGGATAGCCTGGCTATCATTCAAAATAACATTGGTCCTGTTCACAGTCTGCTCAGGATCAATCGGTAAATAGATGGCTCCCGTTTTAAGAACGGCCAGCATGCTTATAATCAAGTCCACAGATGGATTCATGCTTACTGCGATAACCGAATTCGGTGCAGCCCCTCTTGATCTCAGCGAGCGAGCCAGTTGATTAGCTCTGCGATTCAACTCTTCGTAAGATAATTCGTTTTCCCCTGACACCACTGCCCGTTGCCCGGATGACTTCCTTACTTGCTCCTCGAATAGTTCGATCAGGGCTGCATCTGTTCTGTATTGCACAGGCTGACCACAGGATAGCTGCATAATGGACTTTGTCTCTTCTGATGGGATGAATTGAATATCCTGCAACCGTAACGTGGCATCATTACTGATATTATCCAGCAATTCAGTCAAGTGGCCTGCCATACGCTCTATTGTTTCAGGCTTAAACAACTCCGTAGAGTACGTAAACACACATTTGATCCGGCCCTCAGCTTCCATTGCGGTTAAGGTGAGATCAAATTTGGATCGGATGTTACTTGGAGGAAGTGAACTGAATTGCACACCCTCGATTGCAAGCTCCTCACTGTCATAATTCTGGAATACCAGCATCGTATCGAACAAGGCACTTCTGCTCATATCTCTTGTCAAGGCAAGCTGTTCAACCAGTTCATCAAATGCATAATCCTGGTTTTCATAGGCTTGAAGTGTATTCTCCTTGATCTTGTTCAGATACTCCTTGAACGTAAACGTGCCTACCGGACGATTCCGAAGTGCCAGTGTATTAATGAACAAACCGATTACATCTTGCAGCTCCGGCTGTGAATTACCTGCTACCGGTGTCCCCACGATGATATCTTCTTGCCCGGTGTATCGATGTAACAGTGCTGTATAGCCAGCAAGGAGAAGCATAAATAAGGTTACGCTCTCTCGATGAGCCAATTGAGACAACCGTTGCGACACACCCTCAGATAACTCGAATGGGAACAGTTCACCTTCATAATTACGGTGTTGTGGTCTTGCATAATCGATTGGCATATCCAGTAGCGGGACTTCTTCTTGATAGACCCTTATCCAGTAGTCCTTCTGTGCCTGAATCACTTCCGTTGTCCTGGATAGTGCCTGCCACTCGGCATAATCTTTGTATTGCAATTGGAGTGGTTCAAGCGTTTGTCCTTCATACAGGGCGCTTAGCTCCCTGGTCAAGACGCCCATGGATACACCGTCCGCAATAATATGATGCATATCCATAATCAGACTGTATTCCGCAGGTCCCATCTGCACAAGTTCCACCCGCAGCAACGGAGCCTGAGTCAGATTGAATGGACGAACAAATCTCGCCTGCCACGCTTCTAAAGTCTGTTCACCCAGCTCGAGGGATGTGATCCTGAATTCCACCTGTTGATCAATTCGTTGAACAGGCTGTCCCTCAACCATATGGAAGGAAGTCCTGAATGATTCATGACGCTTGATCAGATCCTGAAAGGCTCCTTCCAATTGGCATACATCCAGATTGCCAGTTATTTTCATAGCATAAGGCATATTGTAGGCCAGGCCCGAATCTTCCAGTTGATGCATAATAAAAAGTCTTTTTTGTGCTGACGAGAGCGGGTAGTACTCCTTGGTTTCCGCTTTGGTTATGGTCACATATTTGCTGGAACGAGCAGAATCAATCCACTTGGACAAGGCTCTGACCGTAGGCGTTGCAAATACTTGTCTCAATGGTATGGCCACACCGAATGCCTTGTGGACGCGAGATACGAGAGCCGAAGCCTTCAGCGAGTGTCCTCCAACTTCAAAGAAATTGTGGTTTACGCCAATACGGTCATTATTTAGAAGCTGATGCCAGAGTGCAAGTAATTCCGCTTCCACCCTGCTTCCCGGAGCTTCATAACCCCCAAGTGCAGACATGCCCGCTTCCGGGGCTGGCAGCGCTCTACGATCCACTTTCCCGTTGGAGGTCAGTGGCAATTGATCCATCTTTACAATGTAGGCTGGCATCATATAATCCGGCAATTGAAGAGACAACTGTTGTCTGATCTGTTGCGTAACCGCATCATCTGCTGCCTCATTCAGGGTGATATATGCACA
Organism: Paenibacillus sp. FSL L8-0435; assembly: GCF_037965655.1. Taxonomy (NCBI): domain Bacteria; kingdom Bacillati; phylum Bacillota; class Bacilli; order Caryophanales; family Paenibacillaceae; genus Paenibacillus; species Paenibacillus sp. FSL L8-0435. Next base: position 2,884,385 of record NZ_CP150185.1, on the reverse strand, counting down.
TATAAATTGTGTATGCTCTTCATCCGCCCTGGCTACAACGAATGCATCCTTTACGATATAAAGCTGAAGCAATTGATGTTCGATTTCACCCAATTCAATTCGATATCCCCGAATTTTGACCTGATGATCCATCCGGCCTAAGTACTCCATGTTGCCATCTGCACGCCATCTGGCCAAATCGCCTGAACGATACATTTTCTCACCAGGATAGAACGGATCTTCGACAAATCGTTCTTCCGTAAGACTGGATCGATTGAGGTATCCTCTGGCAAGCCCTTCTCCTGCAACATATAGCTCACCTGCACATCCTACAGGCTGCAATTGACGATACTGGTTCAGAACATATGCCCTGAGTGTAGGGATGGGCTGACCTATATTACTTCTGCCCATTTCTATATCAGACAACGTAATCTCCTTGTAGGTAACATGAACCGTAGTCTCTGTAATGCCGTACATATTAATTAACTTTGTAGACGGATAACGCTTGTACCATTTTGCCAATAATGACGGACTTAACGCTTCTCCACCAAAAATGACTTTTCGCAAACTCAATTCCTTCCTCGGACGTTTTGCCTCCTCATGCATCAATCGGTAGAAGTAAGATGGCGTCTGATTCAGAATAGTTACCTTTTCACGGATTAACCATTGCAGGAATTCTCCAGGCTGTTGGGCGACCAGATGTGGAACGATAAGTAATGTGCCCCCGTACAACAGCGCTCCATACATCTCCCACACCGAGAAATCAAAACAGAAGGAATGGAACATCGTCCATACATCGTTCTCGCTGAAATCAAAACGATTACGGTCATTGATCAACAAACGCACGACATTTTTATGTTCAATCAATGTTCCCTTCGGATTCCCGGTTGTACCTGAGGTATAAATGACATAGGCGAGGTCATGGGATTGAACGGATGTCTCCAGATTTCCTGCATCCAGGTGATACGAGTTCTCTTCCTCCAAGACAACGCATAAACCCCGGTGAAGTCCGCGATCCATTCCTTTTTCAGAGACCATCAGCAGGTGGATGCCCGAATCCTCCAGCATATAGCTAATACGGTCATCCGGATAGGTGGGATCAACAGGTATATATGCAGCTCCCGCTTTTAACACTGCCATGATGCCAACGATCATATCGACTGACCGATCCGCCATAATTCCAATGAATTGCTCTGTTCCTCCTGTAAGAGATAACAACATACGGGCCAGTTGATTGGAACGCTCATTCAGCTCCATATACGTCATATGACGATGCTCATCCCGGACAGCAATTCGATCAGGCGTACGTCGAACTTGCTGCTGGAACAGCTCATGAATGGTCATATTTCGCGGGTAATCCGCATCAGAGTTATTGAAAGAATTCAGGAGCACCTCACGCTCTGCACCACCTACAAGTTGAATGTCAGCAAGCTGCTGATGATCAGCTGAAGTAACTTGTTCCGCCACACTCCTAAAATGTTGATCCATATGCTCGATAATGGATGAATCATACTTATTCCCATCATACGTAATCACAAGGGTCAGGCTGTCACCAGGTGTTGCTGAAATCAGGAATCCGTAGTTGCTCTGTTCCTCCGCATAGAGTCCGGTAATTTCAAAACCAACCCCCGTGCTGGATTGTTGAACAGCTCCATGATCCAGGGCATAGTTCTCAAATACAAAGACGTGATCCATTAATTCCTTGTTGAGATCACTCAATGCCTGAACCTCAGCCAGATTCAAATAATTGAATCGCTGACTTTCAACGGCTTGTTTCTGAACGGCCTGAAGTACATCGCCAAAATGCTTTTGATGCGGATAACCAATCCGAACAGGAATCGTATTAATGAACAACCCTATCATCTCTTCTATGCCTTCAACTGGCGCTTCTCTGCCAGAGACTACGGTTCCAAATATGACGTCCTCCGTATCATTGTATCTGGCCAGCACCAGACCCCAGATACATTGAATGACGGTATTCAACGTCACACCATAACGAACACCTATTTCATTTAATTGGCGGGTTACCTCCTGACCCAAAGATATCGTCTGTTCTTTTCGCAAATATGGAACATCATGCTCTGTAAGAAGCAAACCTGGAACACTCGACTGTGTGTCATAATTTTCTAAATAATGTCTCCAATACGCTTGGGCCTCATCCTTGTCCTGACGAATGAGCCATTGAATGTAATGATGATATCGTTTCGGGTCCTTCAGGTTATGCGCCTTATTCTCAAGTTTGGCCTTATAGATCTGGAACAGCTCCGATAATATAATTCCCAGACACCATCCATCCAGCAAAATATGATGATGGCTCCATACAAGGGTGAAGGATTGATCTGTGGTGCGAAAAAGAGCTGCACGCATAAGTGGCTGTGTATCCAAACGGAAACTGCGAGCCTTATCCTGCTGAGTAAAAGTTTCCAACTGAGCTGCTGAATGATGTGCTTCCAAAGCTGTCCAGTCTTGAAATTCAAATTCAATGGTGAGGTTTTGCATAATGACCTGTCTCGGTTCTTCCAAATCATGATGCATAAATGAAGCTCTCAATGCTTCATGTCTGTTCATGAGCTCATTGAAACTGGATTGCAAGTAATCCGGGTTCACTTCCCCGCGAATCTCCATGACCGTTTGCTGAAAATACGCAGTTGATGTCTCATCTTCCATTGCGTGAAAGAGCATGCCTTGCTGCATATTGGTTAACGGATAAATCCTTTCAATGATCACGCCCGGACAGGCAGATTTGATAAGATCCAGCTCCTCAAGTGCCAGACTTGGATCACCATAGTCGGAAGGCGTATATGTCGTTTCACGCTGACACAAGCAATGGTCCACAATTTCCGTTAATTGCTCCAAAAACGTCTCTGCAAATCGACTTACAAGCGGCATGTCCACTGCAGTTTGGTTTGCTGTTACGTTGAGATGTAACTTCCCACCAGATACGAAGGTGTTCAGTTCAATCGGGTTATTTCGGGCGATATGGCCACCAATCGTTTGTCCCGTGGAGAAACGGGACTCCCGGAACATGGCTTCCCCAATCATGCCTCCGTCCATTTCACCGAGATAGTTAAACGAAATGGATGCTGGACGCTCCGTCTGCAGCTCTGGCATCCGGGCCACATATTTCAGCGCTCCATAGCTAAAGCCTTTATGCGGTACCTTCCTTAATCCCTCTTTCACCCGTTTGATGGTGGTCGAAAGTTCGTCCTCCGCTTCTCCCTCCAACAGAACCGGGTACAGCGTCGTAAACCAGCCCACGGTGCGACTGACATCGATCCCCTCCAGCACATCTTCCCGGCCATGGCCTTCCAGGTTCACTTTCAGCTTCAGCTCGCCTGTCAGCTTCCGCACCGCAAGGTACAGCGCACTGAGCAGCAGATCATTGATCTCCGTCTGGTAAGCCCGGTTGCTCCCACGCAGCAACTGCTGGGTGACTTCCGCACTCAGAGTGCTTTGCAGGGTTTGGCTGTCCGCAAATCGATCCGGCCCTGCCGCTTCCTCCCGTTCTCCCAGGTTCAGTCCAGCTCCCTCCGCGGCAAGCCTGCTCCAGTAGGCTCGCTCCTTCGCAGCCTGTGGGCTGTTCGCGTACTCCTGCACGGCTTCTGCGAAACGTTGGTAAGAGTCAGTCTTCTCGCCCACATCCAGCTCTTCTCCCCGCTCCGCTTGCTGATACAGCACTTCCAGGTCTTCCAGCAGGATTCGCCAGGACACCCCGTCCACGACCAGGTGATGAATCGCCAGCAGCAGATGGTCTCCGTCCTCGGCTTCAAACCACCCGACCTGCACCAGCTTGCCCTCTTCCAGGTTACATGCCTGCTGCACCCGGGTAGCCGCCTCATAGACCTGACGCTCTGGTTCATTCCAGTCCCGTATATCAAATCGGTGCAGGGTATACATCCGCTCTCCAGTGTGAACCGGACGGTTGAATTGGCGGATACTCCCATCTGGTTGTATCTCATATCTCATGCGCAGCGCATCATGATGCTCCAGCAACCGATCCAGCACCTGTTCCAGCACGTCCGGCTTGAACCCGGTCGCCCGATGCAGCATGAAGGACTGCGTGAAGTGATTTCGTTCCGTCGTGTTGTTCGTAAAAAACCACTGCTGAATCGGGGTCAGCTGCACATCTCCTTCCACAGGCTCCTGGCTCTGGCGCTCACGTTGATCCCATTTCACATACGGGGAGAGATCCCGAATCTTTGGATAGGCAAACAAATCCCGGACCTCCATCCGCAGTCCCGCTCGGGCCAGACGTGATCCGATCTGGAGTGCCTTGATGGAGTCTCCCCCAGAGACAAAGAACTGGTGATTGACGCCTAGCTCCTCCATGTTCAGCACATCACGCCAAACGTCCACCAGTATGCGCTCCACCTCGCTACGCGGTGCTTCCGTCTCCGGCCCGGCAGGCAGATGGTGGTCCGGCTCTGGCAACGCCTTGCGGTCCAGCTTGCCATGGGACGTCAGCGGCAGCCGATCCAGTTGCACCACATAGGCCGGGATCATATAATCCGGCAGTTCCGCTTCCAGCCAGTCCCGAACAGTAGCAGCTGTCCACACTGTTTCACCTTCGGCTACAACATAGGCGCACAGCGCCCCATTTCCCTGCGGGTCCTGATGAGCCAGAACCGCTGTTTCCCGGATGGCCGGATGTTTCAGCAGTTGTTGCTCGATCTCGCCAAGCTCAATCCGGTATCCACGGATTTTCACCTGTTGATCGGTACGCCCCATAAATTGCAGGTTGCCACCAGGCAGCCAGCGTACCAGATCACCTGTCCGGTACATTTTGCCGCCGGGCTCATGCGGGTTGTCTACAAATTTCTCGGCTGTCAGTTCTGGATTATTCAAATAACCCCGTGCCAGACTTTGACCGGTAATGTACATCTCCCCGGTCACACCTGTCGGACAGAATTGAAGATGATCATTCAGAATAAAAATTCTTGTATTCGTGAAAGGTTTCCCTATAGGAATGACACCGTCTATGGAATCAACTTCATGCAGAGTGGTAACCACCGTATTTTCCGTTGGCCCGTATGCATTGATCAGCCTGTAATTCGGAAGGGCATGAAGTTTAAGCTGCTCTCCCCCCGAAACTAGCAAACGCAAAGAGGAATTTGGCAGTTCAACGAATGATTCACATACTTTGGAAGAGAACGTTGCAGCCGTTATTCCATACTCCGATAAGTATTCATTTAGCCTCGATATATCCAATCTCAGCTCGGTCGGAATGATATGAAGTGTAGCCCCTGACATTAGTGCAGGGAAAATTTCACTAATCGAAGCGTCAAAGGTCATTTGGAGATAGTTTGCCACCCGGTCTCTCTCTGTTAACTGTAGAGCATCTATATATCCACAACAGAAGTTGGTCAAGGCACATTGCTCAACCTGTACCCCCTTTGGCATACCTGTAGAGCCTGACGTGTAGATGATATAGGCCAAATCATCAGGGTTTGTTGTCATCGTTGCCGAATCAGCCACAGACGGAATTTGGAGTGATGCCGCAGCATTCCAATCCTTCAATGCTGCCTCATCCAGTATGAGTGTCACACATTCGGAATCAGCAGCCCTGAGCCGATCTGACCAATGGTTCTGGGTCACTATCAACCTTGCTCCGCTGTCCCGAAGCATATACCGGATTCGCTCAACCGGAGTTGATGGGTCCAGTGGTAAATAAGCCCCTCCTGATTTCATAATACCGAGAATGCCCGCAATCATTTCTACAGACCGATCCATCATAATACCAACGACCATTTCTCTGGTTACACCACGCTGACGCAGACGAGCTGCGAGTAAATCCGCCGCTTCATTCAGTTCATGATAGCTCATGCTTCTGCCTTTATGCACAACAGCAACCTGATCAGGTGTCCGCAGAGCATTTTGCTCAATCCACTCGTATACCCGCTGGTGCAGCGGATAAGAGCAGGTGTTATCATTATAGACATACTGCAGCGTCTGCTTCTCTTCCTCAGATACGACTTCAAACTCACCCAGCTTGCCTTGGGGATTGCTTAATATCCCTTTTAATAATTGAATAAAGTGATTGCCCATGTTTTCAACCGTTTGAAGGGAAAATAGATCACTGCAATATTCCAGTTCAAACTCAAGTTGGCCATTCTGTTCAACAGCAGCAAGAGTCAGATCAAATTTGGCAATGGGTAGCTCCGTCTCATAAGGCTCAACGTGTAAATCACCCCATTGTTGTCCGTATGCACGCTCAAGCTCCAGATTTTGCAACACAAACATCGTATCCACCAATGCGTTTCTGCTTCTGTCTCTTGAAACATGAAGTTTGTTGATGAGCTCATCAAGGGGATAATCCTGATTTTCGTAAGCCTGTAATGCATTCTCCTTCACTTCTCCAAGGAAATCATTAAAGGACCGTTCCGCTACAGGATAATTCCGCATGGCAAGTGTATTAACAAACATACCGATCACCTGTTGGAGATCTACGTGTTTGCGCCCCGCAATCGGAGATCCCACGACAATGTCATCTTGTCCTGAATATCTGGAAAGTAAAGTTGTATAAGCCGCCAGCAGTACCATATATAATGTCGCTTCATGATCTCTGGCCAATTGATGCAGTTCGCGTGTAAGCTGTTCGTCACATGAAAATTGCACCCGATTTCCTTTAAAAGAATATACTTGCGGCCTTGGCCAGTCTGTCGGCAATTGAAGGACCGGAATTTCTCCCTCGAATCGATTAAGCCAGTAGGTTTCCTGTGTCTTGAGTCCTTCACTGTTAAACCAATCCTTTTGCCACTCCGAATAATCCTTGTACTGTAACTTCAGCTCAGCCAGAGATTTCCCCTCATACAATTCATGGAACTCCTGAACAAGCACCCCCGTTGACACACCATCTGCGATAATGTGATGCATGTCCATCACGACTACATGTTCCTGTTCACTGATTTTCACAAGTTCGATCCGCATTAATGGGGCCTTGTCCAGCTCAAATGGACGAATTCGATCCGAAAGCGTTTCTTCCAATGATCGGCTTCCTGCTTCAATATGTTCAACAGCAAACGGAACATGTGAATGAATCCGTTGGACGGGTTCGCCATCCACAATGACAAAGGACGTCCTGAATGACTCATGTCTCTGTACCAATTGCCGGAATGCCTCTTCAAATCGCGCCACGTCCAGTTTTCCAGATACTCTCATCACTGCAGGCATATTGTATGAAGTTCCGGTATCCGAAATCTGATGCAGCATATGAAGTCTGCGTTGAGCAGACGAAAGTGCATAATAGGGCTTTGATTCGGCCGGTTGGATGGAAAGATAGTCCTCTTTGGCAGCAGATTCAATGTAATTGGCAATACCTCGGATGGTTGGAGCAAGGAAAAGCTGTCGGATCGGCACCATCACCTGAATCTCTTTGTGAATTCGTGATGCCAGTGCTGTCGCTTTGAGTGAATGACCGCCGGACTCAAAGAAGTGATCATGAACCCCCGCAATCTGCACTCCCAAAATTTCTTTCCATATGGTGCAAATGCGATTCTCCAGCACCGTACTTGGTGCTTCATATTGGTCATGCTTCAAATGTTCTATGCATTCTGCCGGTTCAGGCAGCGCCCTGCGATCAACCTTCCCATTTCCTGTTAAGGGAAGCTCATTGAGCAGGATAAAGTAGGAAGGAACCATGTAGTCCGGCAGGCGCTCCGATACATACGTACGAATTCCAGTGATTGTCAGCGCTGGATCAGCCTTTAGATATGCAATCAATATGTCCTGATCGGCTGCATCTTTTCTCGTCACTACGACCCCTTCACGAATCCCTTCATGCTCCAGCAGAACATGCTCAATCTCTCCCAGCTCAATGCGGTAACCGCGCAATTTAACCTGGTGGTCCAAGCGTTCGAGAAACTCAATATCTCCGTTTGGGAGCCGGCGTACCCGATCACCTGTTCGATACATCCGCGTTCCCTCAAGTAAGGGATGTGGAACGAATCGGGAATCGGTTAGTTCCTTGTTATTCAAATACCCCAAGCTCAAACCATCTCCGGAGATACATAACTCTCCTGGAATACCAGCTGGAACGGGATTCTGGTACCGGTCCATAACCCAGACCGAAGTATTGGCAATTGGTTTTCCGATGGGAAGATTGGTAACCGCTGCTTCGATGGACCTGATGGGATAAGCTGTAGCAAAAACCGTGCTTTCTGTGGGTCCGTATACGTGAATCAGGCGATCCGCTCCGAGAATATCCAGTCCTTTCCTGGCCTGGACCACGGATGCCCGCTCGCCCCCAAACAATATTTTGCGGAAGTCACGGAGACATTCCGGCTCACGATCAACAAGCAGATTAAACAGTGCGGTCGTCATGAAAGAAACCGTGACTTTCTCACGAACGATAACTTCGGCGAGCGCTTGGGTGTCCAGAACCGTATCCTGCTTGAGCAGAACCAGACTGGCTCCGTTCAATAGTGCGCCAAAAATATCAAAGACAGATCCGTCAAACGCATAATTCGAAAGCTGCAAAATCCGGTCTTCCGGGCAAATATCGATGTAATCCGTCTCACATACAACCCGAATTACGTTTGCATGAGAGATCATCACTCCTTTGGGCAATCCGGTAGAGCCAGACGTGTAGATCATGTAGGCCAGATCATCCATGCGGCTCTCCTTGTCAGGTTTCACTTCCATTACCTGTGTGGCAGCCGCCATCTCCATGACCGCAGGCATATGATCCATGTAGTCCACATACAGCGGTAATATTGGAAAATTCAGCGGTGCCTGGCTGATCCATTCGGGCTGTGTCAAGAGCACCGTAGCCCTGCTGTCCTGAAGCATATGACTTATTCTTTCTTCCGGCCAACCCGGGTCCATGGGAAGATAAGCCGCCCCTGCTTTCAGAATCCCGAGTATGCTTGCAATCATCTCTATCGAGCGGTCTGCCAGCAGTCCTACCACTGCCTGCTTGGATAGCCCAAATTCGTATAACCGGGATGCCATTTGATCCGCTTTTTCCTGCAATTCACGGTAGGTGATATGCACGTCATCCATAATAAGGGCGGTGGCATGAGGTGTCTTCTGGACTTGTTCATCAAAAAGCTGAGGAATGGTTTTCCATTTGGGATAATCCGTCACAGCCCCATTTGAAACCATTTCAAGCATCGGAAATTCAGCGTCTCCAACCAGCGTAATGTCCTGGATCTGGATACTCTCATCTGATGTAATTTGATGGACAATCGCTTTCATATGCTTCTCAATCTGATCCATCAGAGCCGACTCATAGACATGCTCATCATAAATGAGCAGCAGCGTCAATTTCTCCCCAAGTCCAGCAGCCATCGTAAACGGATAGTTGGTTCGTTCTTCTCCAGTGATCTCGTTGATTTCAAAACCCAGATTGGATCTCTCCGCCATCTTCCTCGTATCCAGAGCATAATTCTCAAACACAACGACATGATCAAGCAGATCATGTTTGAGTTCAGTGCGGGCCTGCACCTCGGCCAGACTTAAATATTGATACGCCTGACTGTTCAATGCGTCCGACTGAATCTTTTTCATAAGCTCCACAAATGGCTGCTCTCCACAAAAGGTAACACGTGTAGGAATGGTATTGATAAACAAACCAACCATATTTTCAATGCCATCAACGGCTGCATCCCTCCCGGATACAACGGTCCCAAAGACAGCATCTTCGTTATCATTATATTTGGCGAGCAGAAACCCCCATATCGCTTGAATGACGGTGTGGAGTGTCACGGCATGTTTCTGCGCCATCTCTTTCATTTTTGTGGTGAGAGCTTGAGAAAACTCTATTTTCTTCTCTCTTCTGGAGAACGAAATCTCACTTGTTGATCGGTTTATCGAAGGCAAGCCGGTCTTCTCACTGTATCCTGACAGATAATGCTCCCAGTACCCAAGGCCCGATTCCTGTTCCTGCTGCTGGAGCCACTTCATGTAATTGCTATAAGGACGGGTATCTGCCATTTTAGACGGTAGGCCATTGGATCTATCAGCATATATATCCAGCAATTCATTGAAGAGAATGCCCATGCTCCAGCCATCCAGTATCATATGGTGAAACGTCCAGATCATCTGGAAATGCTGTTCACCATTACAAACAAGAGCGATTCGAAGCAGGTTATCCTTGGACAAATTAAACCCTTTTGCACGATCTTTCTCCATAAAATCTTGCATTAAGGCAGCGACTTCATCGTCTGACCTGCCCCTCAGATCATGAAAGGTAAACCCGATCGTCCGCCTCGCAAGAACAACATGAACGGGTTCCTCCAATTTGGTATGAACCGAGGCTCTCAATATTTCATGTCGTTCAAGCAGCTGATTGAAGCTTTGCTCCAGAATTTCGGGATCAATCTCCCCGCGTATATCCAGTACCGTTTGTTCAAAATAGGCATCTTCAGACGGATTTTCGAGCGCATGAAACAGCATTCCTTTTTGCATCGGGGATAATGGGTATATTTTCTCGACTTTTGCCTTCATGGACCGATATCATCTCCTTATTGGATCGTACCTAAGCTGTCCTAAACATGGGATGAAAATAGACAAATATTAATCCTCAATCAGCTCATATTCGCTTAATAAATCTTCAAGATCCTCTAATGACAAGTCACTAAATCCATAGTCGGTAGATGTCTTCTCCGTATGTTCTTTGCTGATACAGTGATTAATCACTTGTTCAATTGCTTCGATATAATAATGGTTTAAATTAAGAATCATTTCTTCTGAAAACGCAGACTTGGTATAGGTTGTGCTAAGGGCCAGGCTTCCGTTATAGATGGCTACATTCAGCTCAATCGGGTTCATGCGTGCAATGTGCTCGCCCATGCTTTCTCCCGGTTTAAAATGTGAAGCATGAACCCACCCGGAATTTGCGGATGCTCCGATCTCTCCCAAATAGTTAAATAGAATTGGAGCCTTCTTCTCCGCCTGTAACTCCGGCATCTGGGCCACATATTTCAGCGCTCCATAGCTAAAGCCTTTATGCGGTACCTTCCTTAATCCCTCTTTCACCCGTTTGATGGTGGTCGAAAGTTCGTCCTCCGCTTCACCCTCCAACAGAACCGGGTACAGGGTCGTAAACCAGCCCACGGTGCGGCTGAGATCGATACCCTCCAGCACATCCTCCCGGCCATGGCCTTCCAGGTTCACCTTCAGCTTCAGCTCACCCGTCAGCTTACGCACCGCAAGATACAGCGCACTGAGTAACAGATCATTGATCTCCGTCTGATAGGCCCGATTGCTCTCCCGCAGCAACTGTTGGGTGACTTCCGCACTCAGGGTGCTTTGCAGGGTATGGCTGTCCGCAAATCGATCCGGTTCCGCCGCTTCCTCTCGCTCTCCCAGGTTCAGTCCAGCCCCTTCCGCTGCAAGTCTACCCCAGTAGGCTCGCTCCTTGGCGGCATGCGGGCTGTTCGCGTAATCCTGCACGGCTTCTGCGAAACGCTGGTAAGAGTCGGTCTTCTCGCCCACATCCAGCGCTTCTCCCCGCTCCGCTTGCTGATACAGCACTTCCAGGTCTTCCAGTAGAATTCGCCAGGACACCCCGTCCACGACCAGGTGATGAATCGCCAGCAGCAGATGGTCTCCATCTTCGGCTTCAAACCACCCGACCTGCACCAGCTTGCCCTCTTCCAGGTTACATGCCTGCTGCACCCGGGTAGCCGCCTCATAGACCTGACGCTCCGGTTCATTCCAGTCCCGTATATCAAATCGGTGCAAGGTATACATCCGCTCTCCAGTTTGAACCGGACGGTTGAATTGGCGGATACTCCCATCTGGTTGTATCTCATATCTCATGCGCAGCGCATCATGATGCTCCAGCAACCGATCCAGCACTGGTTCCAGCACGTCCGGCTTGAACCCGGTCGCCCGATGCAGCATGAAGGACTGCGTGAAGTGATTTCGTTCCGTCGTGTTGTTCGCAAAAAACCACTGCTGAATCGGGGTCAGCTGCACTTCTCCTTCCACAGGCTCCTGGCTCTGGCGCTCACGTTGATCCCATTTCACATACGGGGAGAGATCCCGAATCTTTGGATAGGCAAACAAATCCCGAACCTCCATCCGCAGTCCCGCTCGGGCCAGACGTGATCCGATCTGGAGTGCCTTGATGGAATCTCCCCCGGAGACAAAGAACTGGTGATTGATGCCCAGCTCCTCCATGTTCAGCACATCACGCCAAACTTCCACCAGTAGGCGCTCCACCTCGCTACGCGGTGCTTCCGTCTCCGGCCCGGCAGGCAGATGGTGGTCCGGCTCTGGCAACGCCTTGCGGTCCAGCTTGCCATGGGACGTCAGCGGCAGCTGATCCAGCTGCACCACATAGGCCGGGATCATATAATCCGGCAGTTCCGCTTCCAGCCAGTCCCGAACAGTAGCAGCTGTCCACACTGCTTCACCTTTGGCTACAACATAGGCGCACAGCGCCCCATTTCCCTGCGGGTCCTGATGAGCCAGAACCGCTGTTTCCCGGATGGCCGGATGTTTCAGCAGTTGTTGCTCGATCTCGCCAAGCTCAATCCGGTATCCACGGATTTTCACCTGTTGATCGGTACGCCCCATAAATTGCAGTTGGCCACCAGGCAGCCAGCGCACCAGATCACCTGTCCGGTACATTTTGCCGCCGGGTTCATGCGGGTTGTCCACAAATTTCTCCGAAGTCATGTCCGGATTATTAAGGTAGCCCCGGGCTACACTGTTGCCGGCAATGTATAACTCTCCTGCTACACCAACTGGACACAGTTGATGATCACTATTCATCACGTACGTCCAGATGTTGGGGAGCGGCTTGCCAATCGGAATATTGCCGTGAACCTGATCTACCCGTTGGTAGGTGGTAGCGACTGTGTTCTCGGTAGGCCCATATGCATTAATCAGTGGGTAGTCAGGAAGAAACGAAAGTTTCAGCTGTTCTCCTCCAGCAATTAGCAAACGCAATGAGGTATTAGGTTGATGGATAAAAACTTCACACACCTTAGGCGGCAACGTGATCAATGTAATGGAGTGTGCATTCAAATATGCATTTAGCCGTGACATATCCAGGCGCAGCTGAGATGGGATGATGTGCAGCTCGGCCCCCACCACCAATGTCGGAAAAATATCGATAATAGACCCATCAAAAGTAATTTGCAAATAATTAGCTGCACGATCTCGCTCCGTGATCTGCTGAGATTCACTGAAGCCATAACATAAATTGGCGAATGATCCATGCTCAATTAATACACCTTTTGGCAATCCGGTTGAGCCTGAGGTATAAATGATGTAGGCCAAATCATGGTCATCATGCTTTATTCGGGACACACCATTCCGTTCCTGGCGGCCGCCCTTCTCCTCAATGCTCTGTAATGGTGAGCAAGAACTGTCAAGCACCAGAGTTTTAATGGAATGACTGTATTTTTTCACTTGGGACAACAAATGCTCTTGAGTTACAACCACGCTGGCACCGCTATCCTCCAGCATGTAGCGAATACGTTCCTCGGGAAAGGCAGGGTCCAAAGGCATATATGCCCCACCCGATTTGAGAATACCGAGTAAACCAACCATCATTTCCAATGAACGATCCATCATAATGCCTACAGGCATTTCTTTATGCAATCCAAGATCCAGCAGAGCTTCCGCAACATCGGTAGCCCGTTCATTCAGTTCGCTATAGGTTAGTTGTTGCCCATCATATACAACAGCTACTTTATCGGGAAAATGAATTGCATGGTCTGCAATCTGTTCCGGAACGGACTTTCGTTGGGCGTAGTCCCGAACATTGTTGTTGAACTGGTACAGCAGCAGCTCCCTTTCCTTTTCCGTCACCATGTTGATCTCACCAATGGTGCGTTGAGTATCTTTTACAATTTCTTTCAAAATTTCGTTATAATGCCCAGCCAGTTTCTCAATGGTCTCTTCTTTGAACAGCCTAGAGGCATACCCGTAAAACATCTCTATACCCTCCGCTGTTTCCAACGCGGTTACGCTCAGATCAAACTTGGCTGTGGGGTGACTGAACGGATAGTATTCAGCCAGCAAATCATTAGCGTCCATTCCCGTTGTCTGTTCAGCCTGAAGAGTAAACAGTGTATCGAATAGCGCACTCCGGCTTGCATCCCTTTTCACTTCAAGTTTGCTTACCAGTTCATCAAACGGATAGTCCTGATGGGCAAAGCCCTCAAGCGTAGTATCCTTAATATGATGAAGCAACTGCTGCAAGGACATATCGGGTTCAGGATAGAAGCGTAATGCCAGCGTATTAACAAACATGCCCACCATATCTTCCAATTCCGGATGCTCTCGTCCTGCCACCGTAGTCCCTATAATGATGTCATCCTGGGAAGTGTACCTGGCAAGAAGTATCGTATATGCGGTTAACAGCAAAACAAACAGCGTTACACCGTTTTCGGCAGCCAGCAAACGCAGTTTTTGTGTCAGTTCGGAATCCACTGCAAATTGAAGCCGGTTTCCTTCATGACTCTGAATCGCAGGTCGGGAGAAATCAAGCGGCAAATTTAACACGGGCAATTCACCTTTAAGCTTGTCTGTCCAGTATTGCTGGTGCTCTTGCCTTTGTTCCTGTTGTTCCGGGGCCAGAGACCATTCAGCATAATCTTTATATTGAAGGGTTAATGGTGCCAATTGTTTATGTTCATAGATTTGCCCTATTTCCTGAATAAGGATATCCATGGACACCGCGTCTGAAATCAAATGATGCATATCAAGACATAAATATTGGCTGGTCTCTGTTCGCCATAATGCAGCTCTGAACAAAGGGGCCTTCTCCAGATCAAAGGGTTGGATAAATGAATGTATGAACGGATCGAAATCCTTTTGCAACCCGCTGCCTACAAGAAGATAGAAGTTCACTTGGGCATGAATATGCTGCACGGGCTCACCATCGATTTCTGTAAAAGAAGTTCTCAGCCCTTCATGTCTATGAATCATTTCAAGCAATGTCTGCTCCATTCGTACCTGTTCAGCTTCTTTGGACAAACGGATAATAAGTGGCATGTTATACATCAAACCCGTTTGCTGCACCCGATCCAGAATGTAAAGTCTTCGCTGTGCTGCGGACAATGGATAATACGGT
The DNA here is from genome assembly GCF_037965655.1 of Paenibacillus sp. FSL L8-0435. NCBI lineage: Bacteria > Bacillati > Bacillota > Bacilli > Caryophanales > Paenibacillaceae > Paenibacillus > Paenibacillus sp. FSL L8-0435. The sequence continues at coordinate 2,869,372 of NZ_CP150185.1, read as the reverse complement.
TTTTCGTTTGCCTTTTGGATTGGGCAAGTGCGCTGTGTCTCCACTGTTAGAAGCCATGCAGCCAGCTGCCTGATTGTAGGCATGTTAAAGATATCCTTGAGTGTAATCCGAAGCTCTAACTTTCTCTGAATGGCTGACATCATGGCAAATGCTCTCAAAGACTGACCACCCAGTTCAAAAAAGCTATGATCTACACCAATCGGCCGAAGTTCCAATATTTCTTCCCAAATGGATGCCAATATACATTCCAGCTCATTGCTTGGGGCCACATACGTCGTATTGGCCATGCTGTCCACATCGGGATGGGGCAAAACGTTAAGGTCCGCTTTACCATTGAGGGTACGCGGAATTTGCTCCAAGCTCATAAACCATGAAGGAATCATGTAAGCTGGCAATCGTTCTCTCGCATGTGTTTTCAGTTCATCAAAGCCATGTCCATGTTCTGGCGAATTCCAGACAATATAAGCGCATAGGCAGAGCTGACCCTGTTGGTCTTTTTGAGTTATAACTACAGCGTCGCTTACATCGGGATGATCTGCCAGATGATGCTCCACTTCCCGAATTTCAACGCGATATCCTCTGATTTTAATCTGTTCATCATTTCTTCCAAGAAACTCGATATTTCCATCCGGAAGCCATCTCCCCATATCCCCGGTGCGGTACATTTTGTTCCCCGATGCAAGCAGATGATCTACAAAACGGGATTGTGTGAGCTCGGCAAGGTTGAGATATCCCTTAGCGACCCCTGCTCCGCCGATATATAATTCCCCTGCTACACCAATCGGAACGGGTTGTTGATGTTCATCAAGTATAAACACCTCATAGTTACCAAGAGGACTGCCTATGGGAATTGACACTCTTCCTTCGTCCTGTGGCATCACACGATAATATGTAGCACATACCGTTGCTTCGGTAGGTCCATATGAATTGTACACCTGAGCCGAACCGACCATATTCCGGACATATTCGTATTTCAGGACATCCCCGCCACTGATAAATTTCATGTTGGCATGTGGACGCAGATGCCAGTTTTTGTCCAACTCGTTTAGAAGGAGCGGGGAACAGCTTAAGACAGTGATGTTCTCTTTTTCAATCTGCATAACCAGGTCATCTACATGCGTTTCGTTTAACTTGTCACTCAGGACAATACGCCCGGATACAGCCAGCAACGGAAATACTTCCTCAGTGAACGCATCGAAAGAAAAGGACACTACCTGAAGAACCGCATCCTCCTCTGTTAGCGGTACTCTGTTCAAAAATGTAGAAATATAGTTCAATACATTTCCATGAGTGGTCATGACCCCTTTAGGTGCACCCGTTGAACCGGAAGTGTAAATCACGTAGGCCAAATCTTCTTGCTCATTAACACCTTCCAGATTGTGTGGTTCCATACGTTCAATTTCCGGGTCGTCCATCTCCAGCTCGGATGTGATGTGGAGTCTGTCTCTCAAAGGACACCCGTTCAAAAGCAACACGGCCTCGCTATCCCTGAGCATGTATAATACTCGGTCATCAGGCAGTTCAGGATCAATCGGCATATATGCAGCCCCCGCTTTAAGAACTGCAAGTATCCCAACAATCATATCCAAGGAACGCTCCACCATAACACCAACGATCGAATCGGGCTTCACCCCTCTCATTCGAAGCAGGCGTGCCAGCTTGTTTACTCGTTCATTAAGTTGCTTATACGACATGGATTTTTCCCCGTGGACTACTGCGATCCGTTCAGGTGTAGATGCAGCGCGTTCTTCAAACCAATCATTTAAGGTACCCTGGTACGAATCCACTCGCTTGCTGTTAAACTCATACAACACCTGATCCTCTTCATGACTGGACAACATGCGAAGCTGACTTACCTTTTGCGTGACGTTCAACGCAATCTCATTCAACACATTCATCAAGTGACTTAAAAAACGTTCCATGCTATTTTTGGCAAACAATCCGGAAGCATATTGCAGATCCAGTTTCATGTGACTTCCGTAATGAATTACGGTGAGACTGAGATCAAATTTGGAGACCGGTAGATCGAATTCACACATTTCCGCTTGAAGCTGACCAAGTTGGAACACATAATCCTCGGCGTGCTGCAAATCAAACATTGTATCAAACAGTGTGTGTCTGCTCCGATCCATAGGTAAGTTCAGTTTTTCAATCAGTTCATCAAAAGGATAATCCTGATTCTCATATGCAGATAAGGTATGCCTTCTCACCTGATTCAAAAACGCGACGAATGTCTGCTCCGGGTCGATGTTATGTCTTGTTGCTATTGTATTGGTGAACAAACCCATTACTGATTTGAGATGTTCATTCGACCTGCCTGCGATCGGGGTACCCACGATAATGTCTTTCTGTCCAGTATATTTAGATAAAAGGACTGCATAGGCTGATAAAAGCAGCATGTACATCGTTACGTCATGCTCATCGGCAAGACGCTGCAATTTTCTCGTTAATTCCTGATCCAATTGGGTAACCATTCGCTGACCGGCATAATTTTGCTCTGGCGGGCGGGCATAATCCAGAGGCATTTGAAGTTGTGGCAGTTCCCCACTCAGCGTATCCAGCCAATATGTCTCCTGCTTCTTCAGATCACCTGAACGTTCTTTGGCTTTCTCCCATGCTACATAGTCCTTGTACTGGATGGAAACAGGTGTCAACGGTTTTCCACTGTATAGTTCAGCCAGTTCATTCAAAAACAGCGCAAATGACATCCCATCGGATACAATATGATGCATATCCATGAGCAGTACATGATGATCTTGATCCAAGCGAACCAGTTCCGCCCGCAGCAGCGGAGCCTGCGTTAGATCAAAAGGTCGAATAAATTGTTTGATCTTGACCAAGATATCTGATTCATTCCGTTCGCTGAAATCAAGCTTAAACCGAATTTGAGGATGAATCTTCTGAGCAGGCTCACCCTGATCATCGACAAATGAAGTTCGAAGCGCTTCATGCCTCTCGATCACACGCCCAATCGCTGCTTCAAGTGAATCCAGTTCAAGATGACCCGTCAGCTTCACCGCCATTGGTATGTTATAAGCAATTCCCTGATCGTCCATTTGATGCAGAATATACATTCTTTTCTGAGCCCTGGACAAGGGGTACATCTCGTTGGTCGACTCTTGGGCCTTTGGAATAGGCGCATTCCATACTTCTTCCTGATGGATCAGAAACTGAATAAGTGCCTGTTTGTGTTCTTTAATCTGTGATTTAAGATCAGCATTGATTTCCTCACGCGGTCCAATCATTTTGATTTTTCCGTCTTGATGGTACAATTTCACGTTCTTCTTCTGTAAATGATTCATAAACTCCGCTATGTTCATAGGAATTCACCATTCCTTTCAGTATGACGCCTAAGACGTGGAATTCCGGGAGAAACTGCACCTCTACACCGCATCTAATGAAGGGGCTATCTGTGATGCAGTCTCTCACGGATCATTGACTCATTTATTGTACATAAAGAACGAACTGCTAAATCTCTTCTTCCACATATTCATTCACATCAGGGCCAGCTGTGCTACCGCCCAATATATGAGAGGCCTGTTGTTTAATCGTTGGATACTCAAAAAATTGACTGATTTTTAATTCCATTTGCAACTTTCGGTTAGTCAACTGAACTGCATGCATCACTTTCAGGGAGTTCCCGCCGCATTCAAAGAAATGGTGGGCGGTGCCTATCGGCTTCACATTCAGCACTTCTTCCCATATGTTTACTAGCTGTTCCTCCACATAATTGGAAGGTGCCTCATACGTTGTCTCTGATTTGACTGCGATCTCAGGGCGAGGCAACGCATGGCGGTCTATTTTCCCGTTTGGCGTAAGTGGGAGCTGCTCCAATACCTTGAAATAGGAAGGAACCATATAGCCTGGCAAACGGGCTTCCATATAGGATTGCATATCCACCCGATTGACTTCTTTCAGGACGGTAAGGTAAGCACACAATGTATCCTGCCCACCCGAATCTTTGACAGCTACAACCGTGGCTTCACGGACATGCTCATGCGAAATCAGTATCTGTTCAATCTCCCCAAGCTCGATCCGATAACCTCTCAGCTTCACCTGATGATCCATTCGCTCCAAAAATTCAATCATTCCGTCAGACTGTCGGCGTACCCGATCACCAGTACGGTACATTCGTCCATGAAGCTGATATGGATTGTTGGCAAATTTGGCTTCAGTCAGCTCTTCATTGTTCAGATAACCGAGACTTAATCCATCACCTGAGAGATAAAGCTCTCCAGGTACTCCATTTGGAACAAACTGTTGATTGTCGTCCAGAATCCATGCAGATGTGTTCGCAATGGGCTTGCCAATCGGAAGACTTCCATCATTGTCACCTATGGCTTGTACAGGGTAACTTGTTGCAAACACTGTACTTTCCGTAGGACCATATACGTGAATCAGTTTATCTGCTCCCATATGAGAAAGAGCTCTTCGGGCATGGGAGACCGAAGCCCGCTCCCCTCCAAACAGGAGTTTTCGAAGTCCAAGCAAACAATGAGGCGCACGATCAACCAGCAGGTTGAACAAAGCAGTCGTCATGAAACAGACCGTAATTCTCTCCTCTGTCAGCACTTTGGACAATTGGTTAATATCCAGCAGTGTCTCCTGTTCAATCATGACCAGCCTCGCGCCGTTTAATAGCGCTCCAAAGATGTCAAATATCGAGCCATCAAAGGCATAATTTGAAAGCTGCAATATCGAATCGGATGCAGAGATCTGAATATAATTTGTATCTTTCACTACCCGAATGGCATTGGCATGGGAGATCATTACACCTTTTGGTTTCCCCGTAGAGCCCGAAGTGTAGATAATATAAGCCAGATCGTCTCCGGCCTTATCCTCGGATGCCAAGGTTGGTGCTGATTCCTTCATGCCTATGCTCTCTAATCGGATGGTGTCTTCAACATTCGCATGTACATTCATGACTTCAGTGACGCCTGTGAAATCCTCCATCCATTGTTCCTCCGTAAGTAGCAAGGCTGCAGCGCTGTCATGCAGCATGTGCACAATTCGTGCTCTTGGCCATTCGGGATCGATCGGTAAATAGGCTGCTCCGGATTTGAGAATTCCAAGAATACTTATAATCATCTCGGAAGAGCGTTGTACCATCAGTCCTACGATGGATGAATTTTGAATGCCTCGCATGCGCAAACGTTCCGACATCTGATTTGATTTCTCCTGCAGCTCCAGGTAGGTGAACTGTTTTTCATGCATGACCAATGCAACTGCATCCGGAGTTCGCTCTGCCTGTTCGTCGAATAGCTGAGATAATGTCTTTTCTTTGGGATATGGTGTCATCGGGCCATGGGATAACAACTCCATCTTATGGCGGGCCTGCTCGCCAATAAGAGCAATTTCGCTTACACGAATATTCTGGTTTGCACTAATTTGCTCCGCCACGTAGAGAACATGATTACCCAGACCATTCATCAGATCTGAATCCAGTACGTTACTGTTATAAGACCATTTAAGTCTGAATGTATCGTCCAGAACAGCAGTCACACTCAAATCATAGTGTGTATGCTCATTGCCATAAACGCGCTCCAGCGTGACTCCTGTCACATGCTCCGCCGCAAGGCTCGCAGCCTGTTCATTACCAAAATTTTGGAATACCAGTACATGGTCAAGCAAATCAGCTTTTAATTCACTTTGATCCTGTATATCTGCCAGGTGAACATAGCCATACTTTTGACCTTCCATCCCTTCCTGTTGAACCCTGCGGAGAACATTGGCAAAAAGCTCATCCGATTCAAGCTTCACCCTCGTAGGAATCGTGTTAATAAACAACCCGACCATATTCCCTATTCCTTCAACATCTGCGTCTCGCCCGGAAATGACTGTGCCGTATACGACATCTTCTGTACCACTGTATCTGCACAAGACCATGCCCCATATTGCCTGAATCAACGCATTAAATGTAACCTGATGGTTCACAGCGAACTGTTTTAGCTGACTTGTGAGTTCACGCGGGAATTGAATTTCCTGCTCCCGCAACGTTGGCGCTGCTGTATCCAGGTTAGCCCCTGTTTTGGGCAAAGAGACTCGTTCATAGTAGCCCTGGAGATACAGTTTCCAATAAGCCAGTGCTTCCTCCTTGTTCTGTTGATCAAGCCAGTCGAGGTAGTCCCCCAGCGGCCTGGTTTCTTCCAGCATTTCAGGCTGCCCAGCCTGCTGACTGGCATAAATCTCAAACATTTCATGAATCAGGATGTCCAGACACCAGCCGTCCAGCAAAATATGATGATGACTGATGACCAGTGTGTACGCATCCACCCCTCTGGAGATCAGACAGAATCTGATTAATAACTCCCGGCTGAGGTCAAACCCTCTTTCCTGATCAGCAGTCATGAACTGCTCCATCCGTTGAAGCTGTTCATCCTGGCTCTTTCCGGTCCAATCCAGCATCAACCATTCAGCCTGCTGCTGGTCAATAATAAGCTGGCGAGGTTGCTGTACAAGTTGATATTCAAATATGGAACGAAGCCCTTCATGGCGCTGTATCACCCGTCCAAAGCTGTATTTCAATATCTCCATATCAACGTTACCCTTTAATTCCACAAATACCTGCTCAAAATAGGCGTGTGATGTTTCTTGCTCCAGCGAATGGTACAGCATGCCGGATTGCATTAAGGTCAACGGATAAATTTTGCTAATCACAAGTGGATCAACCCTATTTTGTATGGCTTCCAACTCCGCTATGGATACAGGATGCTTCCCATAATCGGACGGGGTTCTCTCTGTGCCCTGCTTGTTCCGGCAGTGTTGAACGATTTGATGCAAGTTGTAAATGAACAACCGATTAAGCTGTTCAGCAATGTCACCTTCATATGCTCCATCACTGTAAGTCGTATGAACGGTGAACTTTCCATCCATTACAACTGCATTTATTTCAAAATCATGCGCTCTGATGAGCTGCCCACCCACCGTTTGTCCTACCGGGATATGAGACGAACTGAACAAGTTCCGTTCCAAACTGCTGTCCAGTTCACCCATATAATTGAACAAAATAGATGCTTCCTTTTCATCTGCAAAACCATGCTGATCAGCAGCCATATACTTGAGAATTCCGTATCCGATGCCTTTATTGGGAACGGCTCTCAGTGTTTCCTTGACTGTTTTAATTGCTTTAGGCAATTCCAGCTCTTGACACAGGTCAAATACTACCGGATATACCGATGTAAACCATCCGACCGTTCTGCTGACATCCAGCTCGGTTTCAAGTCCTTGTCGGCCATGCCCCTCCAGCATGATTTTGAATCGGGATTGACCGGTCATTTCGGTTACACTTAGCATAAGTGCAGTCAACAGAATGTCATTAATCTCCGTTTGGTAGGCTCTGTTTGTCTGTTGAAGAAGCCAGCCGGTTTGTTCACGATCAAGCTCAGATACAAGGGTAGCGCTATGACCATGGTCATGGACTGTGTCCGTTGTTTGGCGCTGAGAATCCAGGAATGGCGTATACACACTGGACACGTTTTTCCAGAACGCCTGCTCCTTTTGCAAAAGGTGATGTTTGGAATACGACTTTAATGCAGCAGCAAATTGCTGGTAAGAGACGGTTTTGGGTCCCACATCAAACGGCTTTTGTTCAACCGCTTGCATGTATAACGACTCCAAATCTTCGAGCAAAATTCTCCAGGACACACCATCCATGACCAAATGATGAATAGTGATTAACAGGTGATCGCCTTCATCAAGCCGGAAGAGCCGGAGTTTAACGAGCTGTCCCTCATGAATCCGCATTTTCTTATGCAATAACGATGCCTGCTCTCCAATGAATGCCTCTGCCTCTGGTTGTGCTGCGCCTCTGACATCCACAATATCGAACTCAAACATACCGCTTCTATAGCTCGGGATAGTCTGGATCATTTCTCCAGAAGAGTTATATTCATAAACCATCCTTAACACGTCATGATGCTCCATCAGTTTATCGAAACTAAGCCGAATGGCGTTCTGATCGAACCCATCCTGCCCGAATAACATAAAAGCCTGATTGTAATGGTTGTGATCCGTATCGTTTCTTGCAAAAAAGCGCTGCTGAATGGGCGTTAGGAAAACCTCACCTGTCACCTCAGCATTCCCAGTAGTTGGGGTCTGGGACTGCTTAACATATGGACTAAGCTGCCGGATCGTCGGGTTGGCAAAGAGATCCTTCATCTCTACTTTCAAACCCAGCTTGGACAATCCGGAAATCGTCTGAAGTGCCTTGATGGAATCCCCACCCATAACAAAAAAGTTGTGATGAATCCCAATGGAATCCAGATTCAAGATGTTCTCCCATATCTGAACAAGCTTTTGCTCTTTGTCATTCCTCGGCGATTCATACTTCGAGTCATCCAGTATGCTGTTGCCCGGTTCAGGGAGACGGGAGCGATCCACTTTTCCGCTTACCGTTCTCGGCAAGTGGTCCATTTTGACAAAATGGGCTGGTATCATATATGAAGGAACCTGTAACTCAAGTTTCTCACGCACGTCCATAATGGAGATCCCCGGATCAGTGATCACAATATAAGCACACAGATAATCATTACCACTGTCATCCTGACCTGCATTAACATATGCCTCTTGAATTACCTCCAGGCGGGTTAACTGGTACTCCACTTCCCCCAGTTCAATTCGATAACCACGGATTTTAACCTGATCATCCTGTCTACCAACAAATTCAATGGTTCCATCCGGTAGCCATTTGGCGGTATCGCCTGTACGATACATTTTCCGATCGTTGTCTACAGGTGAGTCCACAAACTTCTCTGCCGTAAGATCCGGTTGATTCAAGTAACCGCGTGCTACACCTTCACCAGAAATACACAGCTCACCGGGTACACCAACCGGCTGAGGACGATTGTAACGATCCATAATCAGAATACTTGTATTCCGGATCGGTCTACCAATCGGAATCGTTCCTGATCGCTCGCCTATCCCATACATGATTCTGTTCCAAGCCGCGTCCACCGTGCATTCCGTCGGTCCATATACGTTTGTAACGTTTGCTCTCATTCCAGGGAGCGTGGTATATACTTCATCGAGAAGATCGAAGGTCAGCACGTCCCCACCAATGATCAGCTCTTGCAGTTCATACTGCTGTTTGCATCCGTTCGAGGCCAGAGTGAGCAATTTCAGATGAGCAGGCGTACCATCGGACACATGAATATGATGATGAGCATAATAATTCAGCAAAAGATCTGCTTCCCAGACTGTGCTCTTAGGCACGATATGCAGTGCATGTCCCAGCAGCAAAGCAGCAAAAATCTGCTTCACCGAGGCATCAAAGATATATGGCGCAATCAATGCAATATTCAAAGGGGTCTCATAGTGCTGATATATCGCTTCCACCAATCCGTCCACCAGATTGTGAACATTGTAATGTTCAACAACGACGCCTTTGGGTTTGCCAGTAGAACCCGAAGTATAAATGACATAAGCCGCATCGCTGGAATGGTTGATCAAGTCCGGTTCACGTACTGGTTCACGTAGCCCTGAACGATCCAATGCATCCAATAAAATAACTGTACCTTCAAACACAAGGTCATCCACCATGGAATGATCTGCTGTACATAATAAACGCGCACCACTGTCAGTCAGCATATAACGCTTACGCTCAGTAGGAAGTTCAGGATCGATCGGCATGTAAGCCGCACCTGATTTGAGCACACCTACAATCGCAACGATCATATTTATGGAGCGCTCAACCATCACAGCTACAATGTGATTTGGTCCTGCTCCTTCCTGACGTAACTCGCAAGCCAGGACATTCGCCCTCTCATTCAACATGCGGTAGGTCAGCTGTTCATTCTCGAAAACTAAAGCGATGTTGTCCGGATTGTGTTCAACCTGCTCCATAAACATCTGGACCAATGTTTTGTCCCGTTCATAGGCCTGTCTCGGCGGGTTGAACCCTGTCAGAACGGTTTTCTCAGGTTGCGTCAGAATATCCAATTGATCCAGTCGTACTTCTGGAGCAGCAGCGACCTGTCTCAATATCTCGACAAAATGTTCAGCAAAGCGCTGAATACGCTCCGCCCGGAACACATCCGTGTTATATTCCAGTTCGAGATTCCAGCTCAGGTTGGTTTTGTTCATTCTGGCCGTCATATCAAATTTGGAACGTTGAATGCCATCTTCAAGCAAACCGGCCTCTACATCGTTCATCTGGAGATCAAGATGATCTGTATTTTGAACAAGCATGACGTCAAACAGTGGATTGCGTGAAGGATCACGCTTCACATCAACCTGTTCCACCAAACGTTCAAATGGATATTCCTGATGCTCATAGGCCTGAAGTGTATTTTCCTTCACCTGTTCCAGATACTGCTGGAAGGTATAATGGCCCAGCGGCGCATTTCTGAGAACTATTGTGTTTACAAACATGCCGACAACACGGTTGAGATCATCATGATTCCGACCTGATACCGGTGTACCAATCAGGATATCTTCCTGTCCGGTATATCTGGAGAGCAGTGTTGTAAATGCCGAGACAAACAGCATATACATGGTGGCTCCCTGATCATTGGCCAGCTGCTCAAGGGAAACCGTCAGTGTTTCATCCAGATGCAAACGAATCTGATCACCATTAAACGTCTTAGTCTTCGGCCGTGGAAAATCCAAAGGCAGGTCAAGAACCGGAACCTCTTCCTTCAATACATCAGCCCAATATTTCTCATGCCGCATCGAGTCACTGTTAGATTGTCGCTCGTGTACCCAGAGTGAATAATCCTTGTACTGTGTAGCGACAGGTGGCAATTTTTTGCCATTGTAGAACTCGGCCAGTTCATGCAATAGAATCCCGATCGAAATTCCATCTGAAATCATATGATGCATGTCAAACAAAAGGACATGTTCATCTGCTTTGGTTTGCACAAGTTCAGCCCGCATCAGCGGAGCTTTTTCTAATGAAAAAGGTTGTACCCACTCGGATAGAACAGGTGGTTCCCCTGCGGTATGGAGGGAACTATACTGAACTTCAAAGTCGACGCTTGGCATAATTCGTTGAGCAGGCTTACCCTGATTCATGACAAATGAAGTTCGAAGCGATTCATGTCTTGCAATCAGGCGGGAGAACGCCTCATTCAATTGTTTTTTATTTATGCTTCCCTTTAATTTCATAGCAAGAGGCATATTATAGGCTGTATCCGTAGGATCCAGATTGCTCAAAATATAAATTCTTTGCTGCGCTGCTGATAAATCATACAAGGACTGCAATGGCGCATGGGGAATAGATGTATATTTGCTTTTTTTATGATCCAGAATGAATTGGGCCATGCCACGGATTGTAGGCGTACGGAAAATCTGTACCAGTGGCATTTCTACCTGCATCTCCTTGTGTAATCTGGAGATTAGTATGGTCGCCAGCAGGGAATGTCCGCCAATATCAAAGAACCGGTCATGGACACCCACATTTCCAATCTTTAGAATGTCCTGCCAAAGAGTGACCAGTGCAATTTCAACCGGATTCCTTGGTGGTTCATACGCGATAGCTGTTCGGTTGTCCGATAGTGTCGGAATCGGCAATGCCTTACGGTTCACTTTACCATTAGCTGTTAAAGGCAAACGATCCATTATGACGAGATGGGCAGGCACCATATACGAAGGCAAACACCGAGTCAATTCTTCTTTAATCTCATCGATGAATCCCACAGGATACCCCTCATGACAAACCACATAGCCGCAAAGAAATGTCGAACCTGCCGGGTCTGTATGCGCGACAACTGTCGCCTCTAACACCCCTGGGTTCTGCAAAAGCAGATGTTCAATCTCTCCAAGCTCAATACGGAATCCCCGTATTTTCACCTGATCGTCCATACGACCCAAATATTCAATATTGCCATTCGAAAGCCAACGAACCCAATCTCCGGTCCGATACATCCGTTGTTCTGGATTAAACGGATGTTGAACAAACTTCTCTGCCGTTAACTGCGGCCTGTTCAAATACCCTTTTGCAAGTCCGGCTCCGCTTATGCACAATTCACCCGGAACCCCTATAGGCGAAAGCTGGTCACTGCCACTCAGAATAAACACGTTGGTATTCGGCAGTGGTCGACCTATAGGAATATTGGAATACATCTGATCTATGGTAAAACTTGTGGTGACGACTGTATTTTCAGTTGGTCCATAATTATTTACAACCTCATAGTTTCGGGATTCAAAATAATTCAGCTTGTCTCCCCCCGTCAGCAATGTTCGAAGGGAACGATTCTCCTGCCGGATAAACTGCTCGCAAATCGCTGTAGGCAGGAACGCAATACTAATCTGATGCTGATGGAAGTAATCATTGATGCGCACCACATCCAGCCTGATTTCATCCTGAATCAGATGTACGGAAGCTCCTGACAACAGGTATGGGAACAATTCCCACACAAAAGCATCAAAGCTCAAGCTTGCATAGCTGGCACTGCGATCAGCATCGGTAATCTGATACCGTTTATGATGCCATGTACACAAATGAACAAGCGATTGGTGTGAAACCATCACTCCCTTGGGCTGACCTGTGGAACCTGATGTGTAAATGACATAAGCCAGATCCCGACTTTGCCCCCGTATTGGTTGCAAGGAAGAGGAGACCAGAAATTCGTCCGTTTGCAAAAGTTCAGTCTGCAAATCAATGAGATGGACAGAGCTTTCTTTTCCCTGAACGACATGTTCAAACCGTTCCTTCGGTGTTAATACCCATTGGGTCTGACTGTCTTCAAGCATGTAATGGATACGATCATTTGGATAGGCTGGGTCAATGGGCAAATATGCTCCGCCTGCTTTTAGAACCGCCAGCATTCCGATCACCGCATCGATTGAACGCTCTGCGAGGACCCCGACGATGTTGTTATCACGCACTCCTTTTTTCCGTAGTAGATCAGCAAGCTGTTCACTTCGTTGGTTCAACTCGCGATAGGTTACATGATTTTCGCCCATCACCAGAGCAACATGATCCGGTGTACGTCTCACTTGCTGTTCAAAGAGCTCATCCACAGTTTGATGCAACGGATACTCCATAGATGGTGAATTAAAGGTATGAATCAACTGATCTCTTTCTCTCGGAGACACACTTTCAATCTCGCTAAGCGGCTGTTCCAGACCGGATATCATGTTGCCTACTAAGGCAATATAGTTTTCACTCATGCGCTGAATGGTTTCCTGACCAAACAAATCGGTGGAGTACTCCACGTTAAGCACGATTTCATTTTCAAACTCAAGGATGTTGAATGTCAGATCAAATTTTGCATTATCCAGATTAAACATGACAGGCGACACCTGCATACCCTCTTTTTCACGAGTAAACAGCGAAGCGTTCTCTAGCGAAAACATCGTGTCAAACAACGGATTACGATTGAACTCACGCTGCGCACCTGTTTTTCGCACCAGTTCATCAAATGCATACTCTGAATGTTCAAAGGCTGCTACGGTTGATTGTTTGATTTGCTCAATAAACTGTCTGACCGTATCCGATTCGTTCATCTGGTTTCGCAATGCAATGGTGTTCACAAATACTCCAAACATATGTTGTAACGGCTCATGCAGACGGCCAGAGGCAGCCGTACCCACAACCAGGTCTTTCTCATGTGTATACCGGTGCAGTAATAGGAAATAGGCACTAAGCATCACCATATACAACGTTGATCCGGTATCCTTGGCAAGCTGCCTGATGTCGCAGGTCAGGCTCTCGCCCAAGTGATTGTAGATGTTGTTTCCTTCATACCTGTTAACTTCAGGTCGTTTGAAGTCGTACGGAAGCTCAGGTGTTGGCGGGGTACTACTATATATATCCAGCCAGTACGCCTCCTGTTTCGCCATCTCATCCGAATGACTGTACTGTTCCTGCCATGCCGTATAATCCTGATAATGCACATCAACGTCTGGCAGAATTGAGCCACTGTAGAGCTCCAGCAATTCGTTCATCAATATGCCTTGAGATGTACCGTCAGCCACAATATGGTGGAAATTTATAATAAACAAATGACGTCCATGGCCAATTCTCACCAGTTTTGCCCTCATTAAAGGAGGCTGGCGGAGATCAAAAGCTTGAGTGGACTGTTTGCACAGGTTGCTTGTCAAACGAACGAGTTCATGGTCATTTGTATCGAGTTCTCCAAGATCATCATATTCAAGTTCAAAGGCTACGTTTGTATGAACCGTCTGAATAAGCTCATCCTCTATCACTTCAAATCCAGTTCTCAGTATTTCATGCCTCTCAATAAACGTTTGAAGCGCTCTCTCAAGCCGTACGAAGTGTACTTCTCCTTCCATAAGCAACGCCATGGGAATGTGATAAGCTCCCCTATTATTTTCAAGCAGCGAGAGGGTGTACATGCTTCTCTGGGCTGCAGAAGCCTTATACCGGTCACGGCGACTTAACTTCTCAATGATCACAGCAGGTTTGACATGTGCTTTGGTAACCAAGTATTGTTCCAAGCTGTATATCGTATCATTTCGGAACATTTCACCAATGGGAACTTCAACATGAAGACGCTTCTTCACTTCAGCCACCATTGCCATAATTTTCAGCGAATCTCCGCCGAGATCAAAACAGCTTACGTTCAGGCCAATCTGCTTCAAGCCAAACACATCACTCCAGATCTGAAGCAGCTGTTCCTGAATGGAATTGACAGGCTCTGTATCCACTACAGCATGTTCACGAACAGTGAGTTGATGCTGCCTTGCCACTTGTTCAAGTGTCGCTTTGTTGACCTTGCCATTGGCAGTAAGCGGAACTTCATCTACATTCAGGAACATGGACGGAACCATGTAATTTGGTAATTTACTTTGCAAAAGGGCTTTCAGTGGCAGTGTGTCCACATCCTGATCTGTAACAACAAAGGCAACAAGGCTCTTGACTCCGTTCTCGTCAGCAACATCAATAACGGCTGACTTTTGCACATCTTCAGCTTGCAAAAGTACGTTCTCAATTTCACCAAGTTCTACCCGATAACCTTTGATTTTGACCTGGCTATCTTTTCTGCCCAGGAACTCCACATAACCTTCGGATCGAAGGACACCAAAATCGCCTGTCTTGTAGATGTACCCGAACTGTGGATGAACAATGAATGACTGTCTTGTTTTTTCCTCGTCATGAAGATAACCGCTTGCTACACCGCTTCCTCCAATGTACAATTCCCCCTCAACATCTACAGGGCATGGTTGAAGTTGTCTGTTCAGCACATGAATTTGTTGATTGGCTAGTGGTCTACCATAAGGGATACTCTTCCATTGCTCAGACACTGCCGTGATTGGGTAATAGATGGACCATATCGATGCTTCAGTGGCTCCTCCCAAACTAACCACCTCAGATTCAGGAAATACGTCTACTATTTTCTGAGGAAGCCGCAGAGATATCCAGTCACCACTAAGCAATACCAGACGAAGGTCGTTGTTCTTCTCTCCCGGTGAATACAGATCAACACACATGTCCATAAGAGCAGGAACCGAATTCCAAATGGTGATTTTTTCTTGTTCCATCACGTTCTTGAGCTGAAACATGTCACGCTGATCATCAATAAGAACCAGGCAAGCCCCGCTGCTGACTGCGCCGAAAATATCATAGACGGATAAGTCAAAACATAATGAAGATATGCCCATCATTCGATCACTGGATGTTACGTTGAATCTTTCATTCATATCCAGGATCGTATTGGCTGCTGCGCCGTGCTTGATCTGCACACCTTTGGGCTTGCCCGTGCTGCCAGAAGTAAAAATAACATAGGCCATATCATCATTCGTCACTCTGCTGTTTATGGATTCCGCAGAGTAGGTTTCTAACGATTCCGTCTCATATAGCTCTGGCATGATGAAAAATTTACAGTTGGCCTTTTCGCGAATATATTGCTTACGCTCCTCCGGATAGTCCGGATCAAGCGGAATATAAGCTGCTCCCGCTTTGAGCACACCGAATATATTCACAATGGTGTCAATGCATCTCTTGCCATACACACCAATATAATCGCCCCGCTGTACTCCGTGATCGATCAAATACCTAGCTATCTGATTCGATCTGCGTTCCAACTCTATGTAACAAATGGAACGTTCATGATGCTGAATCGCCACCCGATCTCCTAATCTGGTCGCTGTTGCAGTTAACAGGTCATGCAAAGGCTTCAGAGTAAACGGTTTGCTCGTATCGTTATACTGTTTGATGAGTTGCCTGCTCGCTTGACTTAACTCAAGCTTGGTAACTTGTGTTGCAGAGATCACTTGGTTCAGAATGTTCAGATACTGCTGGAACATAGATTCAATCACTTCTTGTTCAAACAATTGATCCACAAAGTCCCATGTGATATACAAACCGCCATTGATTTCATAGACCTGATTATCAATATAAACCTGTGAGGTTCTTGTACTGAAATACTTGATCTGGTCAAAGTTAAACAAAGCGTCAAATGAATCTTCCACATTTTCATTTAAGACACTTGTAAATACAATTGGCATGACTGCTCTTTTGTGCATATCATGTTTTTTGCCCAATTGTCTTATAAAATCAACGCCATCATAATGTCTGTGATCCAATGCATCCAGCAATGAATGTTGCACTGACTCTGTAAATGTCCAGAACGAATTCAGAGATTTTTGGGCATCAATATCCAGCAGCATCAGCGTTGTAAAGTCTCCCGCCATCCTCTTCACATCTTCATGAAACGGAATCCGGTTAAATACGGTCAGGTTGACCCCAAATCTCTCCTGGTTTGACCAATGCGCAAGTACATAGGCATAGGCTGAGCATAAAATGGAAGTTGGGGTAACGTTATGCTGCCTTGCCTGCTGTTTAAGCTTGTTCCAATGTTCACCCGTTATAAAGTTCGAGAATTTGCTGAATTGGGGCACGTTTATGTCTGCCGGATTACATTTGAGCGGCAAAGTCGGAGAACCCGGAAAGTCTTCCAGCTTGTCCATCCAGTAGCGCTGATCCTTGAAATAACGTGCAGACTGTTTGAAACGTGCCATTGCCTGAACGTAGTCCCTGAAATTATATTGAAGCTCCGGCAGCTCCTGATCCCCGTTCGCATAGAGCCATTTGAATTCCTTGATGAGCAGTTTCAAGCTGCTGTCATCACAGATAAGCGGGTCCAGATTCAGAAAAAAATAATATTGATTCTCTGACATCCGGTAAGCTTTCATTTCAAATAATGGCCAATCGCTTGGAACAATCACTTTTGTCATCATTCGTTGTCTCTCTGCTTCCATTTGCGAGCTACGATATGCCGTATCCCATTCTGACACGTCTATCACTTCTACCGTGTATAACGGTGGACTTTTCAATATTTGCTGTGTCCCGTTCTCGTACACAACTGTTCGTAATATAGGATGCCTATTGATCAATTTCTGCAAAGTTGCATTAACCAAATCCATATCCGCCTCGGCCTCGAATTCGACCGTAAAATTGGTTGCAGCTCCACCCAGCTCAAATGCAGGGTCACGTCCAATCAAATAAGCCAGCTGAATACCCGTAAGACCAAATGGCTCAAGCATATTGGCAGGATCACCTTGATCCGTAAAGTAAGCCTCCGTGTTATCCTCATCATTATTTTCTTCCAAAAATGTTGCTATATTTTGGATCGTTCCAAGACGGAAAAGCTGGTTTAATGGCAGACTTGCACTTAAATCCTCATTAATCCGTGCAATCACTTCAATGGCATTAAGGGAATGACCGCCCAGATGTGCAAAACTGTCATTTACACTCAATTGCTCGATCTGTAGTACATCCTTCCAAATCATGGACAGGTGTTGTTCCAACTCTGTTGTCGGAGCAACGTATTCCCTGCCTGAATGGATGCTGCTATCCGGCTCAGGTAATTCACTTTTGTTAATCTTGCCATTAGCAGTCAACGGAAGCAGCTCCAGTTTGACATAATAGCTTGGCACCATATACTCCGGTATTCTCTGTTCCAGGAAAAGACGCAGCTCCTCAATCGAGCTTTCTTGGGTCAACACCATATATGCACACAGATAGGCATGGCCTGCATCGTTTGTTCGCATCATGACAAATGCCTCTGCTACCGCATCATGCCGGGACAAATGGGTTTCAATTTCACCCAGCTCGATCCGAAAACCACGAAGCTTCACCTGTTGATCCATTCGATCCAAAAATTCAAGGGTATGCTCAGGCGTCCAGCGAACCAAATCACCCGTGCGGTACATCCGTTCTGATGTAAATAAGGGATGCGGAATGAATTTTTGTTCTGTGAGTTCATCGTTATTCAAATAACCGAGCGCAAGTCCATCACCGGATATGCATAATTCACCGGTTGCTCCAACAGGGACGGGATGATCATGCTCATCCAATACCAGAACGGAGGTATTAGCGACTGGAATGCCAATCGGCACTGTAAGCGCTTCCTTTTCGATTTCATTTACAGGATAATATGTGGCAAAAACCGTGCTTTCCGTAGGTCCATAAACATGAATAAGCTTATCGCTCCCCATATAATCAAGCGCTTTTTTTACATGTGTTAACGAAACTCTTTCCCCGCCAAAGAGCACTTTGCGAACCGATTGGAAGCAGGATATTTCACGTTCCACGATAGCATTAAAAAAAGCAGTTGTGATGAACATAACGGTAATCCCATTTTTTTTAATGGAGCGGGCCAGGCTGGGCATGTGAAGTGCCTCTTCCTTCTGAATAATGACCAATCTTGCTCCGTTCAGTAGGGCTCCAAATATTTCAAACACCGATGCATCAAATGAATAGTTGGACATCTGAAGCATGCGGTCCTGCTCCGTAATGGTGATGTAATTGGTATTACATACAACACGAATGGCTGATCGATGAGAGATCACCACTCCTTTGGGGAGACCCGTTGATCCCGATGTATAAATGATGTAAGCCGGATCTTCTGCCTGATTAATATCCGTCAATGCATCGGATGGAAAGTCACAATAATCCTCAATGGTGGGATGAATAACCTCCAAACCGATACATTCTATGTAATTCTCTTCAGGATGAGATGTCAGCAGCATACATGCCCCACTATCCTTGAGCATATAATTCACTCGTTCCCCAGGTGTTTCGGAATCAATCGGTAAATAAGAAGCCCCTGATTTGAGAACGGCTATTAAAGCAATTATCATTTCAGGGGATCTCTCTAACATAATACCGATTATTTTGTCGCGGTCTGCTCCCTTCTGACGAAGAAGTGCGGCAATCTGGTTTGAATACTGATCTACTTCCTTGTACGTATATTGAATGGTGTCTGAGGCTACCGCAATGGCATCGGGATGCAAGCGGGCCTGTTCTTGAAATAACTGATGGATGGTATGATTGCGGGGATAGTCTGTTCTATTCTCGTTCACTGTCGGATTCTCTCTGATATTGGAATGTCCAGTAATCATAACGATATCCTTCCTTTGCAAGCAGAATACTTTTATTATATTATCCTAAAATTTCCATGTCAATCTATTTACTTATTTGCTTTATTAAGTAAAATGAAAGTAAAATTTGGCGAATATTCTGAGCATAACTCGACAGATTCTAGTATACATGCTACTCTATTTTTGTATAATTTCCTTTATTTTTCAAAAAAAGCCGTGATAAAAGGAGGAAACCACTTGTCAATACCTGTCATTGATGTAAATGATCCAACCACATTCTATAATGAGAACTTCTTCGGTAATCCGTATGACGTGTATCGACAGCTGATTCAGCAAGGCGAAATTCACAAAGTGAATCTGTATGGAGGACTTTGGTACATCGGTGGATATGAAACCGTAAACAAGTACATTGCAGACCCACGCATTTCCCATAACACGGCACAACAATATTGGGCAGTCCAGTTTTCGGAGCAACAGCTCTATGGAATTCTGGAGTTTATTCGTCTGTTTTCAATGTGGATGTCCCTTCAGGATGGCACTTCTCACATCAGATATCGCAAAATGTTAACCCAGGCCTTCTCCGTGTCGGTCAAAAATCTGGCTCCCTACATTATGGATCTGATCGACGACTCTCTTGATGAAATGGAAGGAAAAGAAGAGGTGGATTTGATTCGGGATTATGCTTACCCGCTTCCCACCAAAGTCATTATGAAACTACTGGGTCTGCCTGAGGAACAGTATGAACGTGTGGCCGAATGTGCAGATAGTCTCGTTCACTTGTTCGGTTCCATGACGGTTACATATGAGGATGTCACGCGTGCACAAAATCTTTTGGTTCTGTTGACTGCCTATTTGACAGATGTGATTGAAGAACGAAAAATACATCCTCAGGAAGATTTTATTACTTATCTTATAGAAGCAACTGATGATGATGGTGTGCACCTGACAATTGAAGAAATTCATGCGCAATGTGCCATGCTGCTCTTCGCCGGACATGAGACCACACGTAATCTGATTGGGAATGGCATGTTTACACTGATGAAACATCCGGAACAACTTCAGAAATTGAAAGACTCTCCAGGTCTGATTAAAAGCACCATTCAGGAAGTCCTTCGCTATGAAAGCCCTGCACAGATTACCGTAAGAACCGCCCTTGAAGACATGGAAATTCTGGATCAGCAGATTAAAAAGGGAGAATTGATCATGTTCTGCTTCGGTTCAGCCAATCATGATCCGCGAAAATTTACCGATCCTCATCTATTTGATATTGAACGCAATGAAGCGCGAAATCTGGCCTTTGGTGTAGGAATTCATTCTTGCATCGGTGCCCAGTTGGCGATGATGGAAACAGAGATTGCCATGAGCCGCCTAATCGCAAGGTATCCTCATATGGAATGGATTCAGGATGAGCCCGAATGGCTTCCCAATGTAGGCTTTCGTGGTCTTCAACGACTGCTTGTCCGCTTGAACAATAGATGACCATTATGTAAGATCGTAAGATCATCAAAAAAAAGCGTCGCTCATTCATGAGCAACGCTTTTTTTGATGATCTTATTTAATCTGGTTTTTGGAACTCTTGCGTGGGACTCTTACCTTGGTACTTTTTTTGAAGGATTGAATGTCTTTTTCCGTAACCCCTTCACTTGAATACAACTGCTTGCAGAAAGCACCTATTCGATCAGAGCTTGCGGGATTGGACAACAGTAACATATGGTTGGATACATCGATGTCAAACAAATTAAAATTCGGAATGTTCTCCGCCCATATACTCCAATAGGTTGAGTTGTTCAGTTCGATGCAATCTTCCTCCGTGACAAAGTAAGGCTCAAGTTCACCAAAGAAGTGTCCGCTTTGATTGCGGAAATAATAACATGCCACAGCATCTCGATCTGCAAGCGATTGAACTTGGTACTGATCTGCCTGATATGCCTGCTGAACCTTGACACATTGCTCAATGAGCTGCTGTAGATGCTTCTCATTTTTGAAAAGCCCTCTGGATTCCGCAATTTCTGTTAAGTGTTTAAGAAAATCCTCATTACTTAGTTCCATATTGATTTCATCGCGGTGAATTAACGTGTCTGCAATTTTCTCCGGTTGATGAAGAATCGAAGACATTAGCGACATATTCACGGATTGTAAAATATAACCTTTGTCCGACGAAGTCATTTCGTCTTCATCAGAGAGATGGATGGAATCGAGCATCACCACGCTGTTTACCTGGTCACCCTGATTCTGAAGTAACCTGCACACCTCATATGCAATCAGGCCGCCAAGAGAATAACCGCCAAGATCATATGGCCCTTCCGGCTGAACGGTTTTTATGACATGCACATAATACATTGCCATGCCTTCGATCCCATATAACGGAGAGCGGTCAGTCGTCCAGCCTCTTGCCTGGATCCCGTAGAAGGGCCGTGTACACCGGGATGCAATAACCTGATAACCTTCCACCCCACCCATTGCGGCGTGAAACCAGAAGATGGGTCGACCTTCAGAAGCATGATTCAGCCGAACAAGTTCGGGGAATTGTGACCATGACTTAACAATCGAATTCAAAGTACCATTTGTCTTCTCCTCCGGTCCGGTGACGATAAAACTTGTTGGCTTGCCCTGAAGCGTAGGGGTCTGATTTATTCTGTCTGTCAGACTTGCTATGATGTCTGCCAAAGTCAAACAATGTTGCAAATCTGCTGCATTGATTTCAGGATTCAGCTCGGTTTGCAATCGTTGAATCAACTGAATAAACACGATGGAGTCCATTCCATATTGCACAAGAGGTGTTGATTCCTGAATCTCACCGCTTTCCAAGCCAAGCAGATTCAGGATGATGGCTGTGATCCTGTGTTCCAGTGATGTATTCCCGGCTACATCTATACTGGAATCAGGAGCTCCTTCCTCCAGGCTGGAAACGACTACAGATTTAGCATGAGCAAGAGTATGAGTAAGGTCAACCCAGCATCTTCTCTTTTCAAATGGATACCCAGGCAATGAAATGATTTGAGCAGGCTTTCCTTCATACAGACCTTCCCATGAAACGTTGCCTCCTTTGGACCAATACAGTGCAATTTTATCAAGGCTGCCATCAGCCATGAAAGCTCTCAATATTTTTTCGCCAGCTCTTCCTGACAACAGCTCCTTCACTGCCGAATCTTCTTCTGCCCTTCCAGTAAACATCGGACAAGAATCAACCCAGTTTTTATTTGGCTTTTCCGCTTTCAAAAACTTCTTCAGCCCTGTAATGAGCTCTTTTTTATGACTCACAATTAGAGCCAAGCGATCCGGCATCGCTTCTCTGCCCACTTGTAGCGTGTACGCCACATCCCTCAGGCTCATCTCGTTATTTAATATGACTGTATTCAGGAGTTGCTGCGCAGCGGCCTGCAAGCGTTCCTTGTTCAACGCCGATAGAATGACAACTTGGGCCACCGAATCTTCGCTCACTGCATCATTTTGCTCTGTTTCAGCGGCTACGTACTCTTCGATAACCACATGTGCATTTGTCCCGCTGATGCCTGTGGTGCTAATCGCTCCCATTCTTGATACATTCAACGACGTTCTCCACGGTCTGTTTTCTTTATTGATATTGAGGTTGCTGCCCATGCTCATGTTGATATGCCGATTAGGCTCTTCATAGGAATGCAAAGCCGGAATTGTTCTATGCCTCATGGCCATCAACATCGTTATGAGGCTAACCAAACCGGATGCCGCAAAGGTATGTCCGATTAAAGGTTTTACGGAACCAATCGCCACGGATATGTCCTGATCGTTGTAAGAACCATATACGTTGGATAATGCCTGCATCTCAATTGCATCTCCTATCGGTGATCCCACACTTTGCGACATGATGAACTGCACGCTACGTGGATCAATCCGATACCGTTTGTGCACCATTTTCATCAACTCTGCCTGTGACTCAGGATCAGGCGAAGTCAATCCATTGGTTCGTCCGCTGTAATTAACACCACTGCCTCTAATTGTGCCATAAATATGGTCTCCGTCCCGAATGGCCTGTTTCAAAGGTTTGAGCACCAACGCGGTCACAGCCTCACCAGGCACCATTCCGTTAGCATGTTCGTCAAATACGCGGCACTGGCCATCGGGGGATAACATGCCTGCCCGATGGAGAGCTGTGTGCAGCATGGGAGACAGTATCAGACTCACAGCCCCGGCCAAGGCTGTGTCGCACTCTCCGCTCCTTAACGCCTGACACGCCTGATGAAGAGCTACCAGCCCTGAAGAACATGCGGCGGTGATCGCCATATTGGGCCCTTTCAGATCCAGAACATATGCAATACGGGCCGCAAGTGTGGCATTTTGATTACCGTTAATCGATCCTTTCTCTGCTGTCAAATAACCATACTCGCCTTCTTCAACCCCAACGTATACCCCACAATTCTGGCCACGAATACGATCCCCCATATAACCGGCATCCTCCAGAGCATGCCACGCCTCTTCCAGAAACAGACGTTGTCTGGGGTCCATCATCGCTGCTTCGTTCGGTGAAATCTGGAAAAACATCGGATCAAAACGATCGATATCCGCCAAATAACCTCCCCATGCAGGAATATCAGCATCCTTATTGGTTACATCCTTCCCGCCTTCTGAGGTCCAACGACTGCGGGGCAATCTCGATATACATGAAGAACCTGATTCAACATTTGTCCACAAATCCTCGATGTTGCCTGCCTGCGGAAACCTTCCGCTCATGCCGATGATGGCTATAGGTTCTTCCCTGTGAAGTTCAGTAGGTTCAGGGACAGGATGATCCATTGATCCGTCAAGCTGCTCCATTACAGATGGATTGGTGTTTCTGTCTGTATGGGAGTGATCCTGTATTTGTGTTGGATATGCGGTTGACATCATGCTGTACCTTGCTTCCATTTCTTCGGAAAAGGATGTGATCAGATGCTGCGAAAGTCTGTTCAGGGTGCCATGTGCAAAAAAGACGGTCGGTGACAATTCAAGCCGGAATTGCTGGCTCATAAGCTCAGCGAATTCTGCCAGACTGATCGAATCAAAACCATAATCCGCCAGATTCCGGTCTGGGTCCAACTTGGTTGCTTCCATTTTTAACAGTTGGGCAGCCCAGTCTCTCAGTTCTTGCACTACACATTCCTGTAAAGTCTTCCTTAATGGTGAATGTGAATTCCTTATTTGGGCCTGATCCTGCTTTGTCGCTTTTATGCGCAATCCAGGGGAAGACTGCTTGGAAACCGGCATGTCCAAGCCCAAAAAACGATGTATCCGGCTTGCCCTTCCCGCCAGAGCAAGCTGATGTGTACCGGATTGTCTGATCACCTGATCAAAAAAAGCGATCCCCTCATCCTTTTCCAGAAAACGCAATCCACTTGTTCTCAGATACATGTCCGTACCTTCTGACGTTCTGGAGCCCATTCCACCTTCTCTCCAAAGTGGCCATAAAATGGCGATTGTACGAATATTCTGATCCTGCATCTGGGCGTACGCCATCTGAAAACGATTGGCCACAGCGTAGTCACAGGAACCAAAGTCCCCCAGCAGCGCCGACGAGGATGAAAAATAACAACGAAAAGCCAGAGGTTCGTTTTGCAATGCTTCCTCCATCACAAGTAATCCTTTAACCTTGGGACGTAACACTTGATCGAACTCTTTTATGCTTTTGGACAGCAAGGTTCCCTGACTTTCCATTCCGGCGGCATGGACCCATCCGTGGATATCGCCACATTGCATTTTTGCGGATTCCAGAGCCGTTGTTACTTCCGCCGCTTCACTCACATCTGCCTGAACATATATGACCTTATTGCCATTTTTTCCAAGGTCCTTGAGCAATTGCCTGTTCATCTCATCCAGCGGAGATCGCCCCATCAAAACAAGATTGATTCCCTTTGAAGCCCAGACTTTTGCGAAAATAACACCCAATCCGCCAAGTCCACCAGTAATCAATACAGTCTGTCCAGGCTTCGGATAAAGGGTATACTCATCAGCATGTTCCGTTAAATCAACTTGCTTCATTCGACTTACCAAACGACGTCCATGCTCAAAACGAACACTTTGTGGCGATTCCGATAAAAGTTCATCCCACAGCAGGTTCGACAGGTCCGCAAATGCCAACATATCCGAGTTCTGTCGTGCCTGCGAGCTGCATACGGTTAATTTCGTCTTCTTCATACTCAGACTTATTGAACGTTCAAAGCCAATCCATGAGTCGAGGTAACACTGATCCAGCGCAGTGGCATGTTCTCCAGCCAGTAAAATACGTTTGGGTTGTATATTCTCCATAACCATCGCTTGGATCATGTGTACAATCGGACTTGTATCACGTAAATATTGGGCATCATCAAACGGCCACAGATACAGAACCGCATCAATATGATCTCCTTGCTTGGCGATCACGCGAAATTGTTGACAGTATACTTCCCGATCCATTTCCCCTGCCTCCAGGCCTGTTTCTTCAACAAAATAGACCTCGGTATCTGGACTGCGGCGAGCCAACATTTCGCGAATGATGGACTGTTTGTTTTTATCGGATAACAGACATATCAGTCCCCTGACATTTTCTCTGTCCAGCTTGGCCGAATCTGAGTCAAGGTGAGCGGATTCTTCCCAAATTTCCTGGAAAGAAAAAAGTTCCGTTGCTTCTTCCGATGGTACGTGCTGACTCTCAGAAACAAATTGTTGTCTTTCGGCCGGGGAACCCGATTCGAATTTTTGGGCGAACTGATACGGCACCCAATACTTTTCCTTAGCAAATGGATACGTGGGCAAGCTTAACCTGGAAGGTTTATCTTGATCATCTTTATATAAATGCTCCCAACGAACCGGATATCCCTTGGTCCACAGATCCAGCACCTTTCCATAGGAACCGTTTTGCATCCATTGGTTTACGATTTCCTCTGTGCCTTCGTCCATGTTAAATAATAATGCTTCTTTGCCACCTTGCAGACCCGCTTGGTACATTAAACCTTCTGGTAGTTGTTCCATGCCTCCATCCAGTGCAGCGCTCAACTTTTCCTTCAGATCGGCGATGCCGGAAGTCAGCACACCCAACCGCTCCTCCATCGCATTACGTCCTACTTGTAACGTATAGGCCAGATCGCGGAGATCAGTATCCATATATGAATCGTACTGCAATCTCTTCAGCAACAAACGAACCTGCTCCTGAAGCTCACCTTTATTCCGTGCAGACAGAACAATCATTGTCGGATATTCAGGTGCCGCTGAGTGATTCGCCTCTTTTTTATCCAATTTTCCCGTATACTCTTCAAGAATGACGTGAGCATTGGAACCGCCAAAACCAAACGAACTGACCCCCGCTCGTCTTGGCATCGCCTTTCCGTCCGCGTTTGTAATCGGCTTCCATTCTTGCAGATCACGAACAAGGTAGAACGGACTATCCTCCAGTTCCACGTAAGGATTCACTTCATCCAGATGAAGATTTGGAGCCAGTTTTTGATGTTTTAATTGCAGTAGCACTTTGATTACACCTGCAATACCAGCAGCCATCTCCAAATGTCCTATATTGCTTTTTACCGAGCCTAGTCCGCAATGCGCCTCACCCATTTGTCTATCCCCTGTGTGTTCATACAGATTCCTAAACGTCGCTTTAAGCGCATTAACCTCGATCGGATCGCCCAAAGGAGTGCCTGTGCCGTGTGTTTCAATATAACCTACCGTTCTCGGATCAATTCCCGCTTTTTTGTACGCTTCAAATAACAATTCTGTCTGAGCTTTGGGGTTGGGTGCCGTTAATGAATTGGCGCGACCTCCATGGTTTTCGTTTGTTCCACGGATAACGGCATAGATATGATCTCCTGCTTCCTCGGCATCCTTGAGAGGTTTGATCATCAACATGCCGACCCCTTCACTTCGAACATATCCATCAGCCTGAGCGGAGAACGTTTTACACCGACCATCACTGCTCAACATACCTGCCTTAGTTAAGCTTATATATCCTTCGGGTGTCAAAATGGTATTAATACCGCCTACAACGGCTGCATTGCAATCCCCGTTCCTCATCGCCGTGACTGCGCGATGGATCGCAACCAGCGAACTGGAGCATGCGGTTTCAATCGGCTCGCTCGGGCCATGGACGTTAAGAAAATAACTCATCCGGTTCGGTCCAACCGAAGGTACAATTCCCGTGGACGTATAGCTATCCATAGCCATGCCTGAAGACGCGATGAGATTGCTGTATCCCGTACCAGCCGTTCCCACAAATATGCCCAGCTTGCTGCCAGATAGGCTTTGCGGAGCATATCCGGCGTCTTCAATTGCTTTCCACACATACAGCATTAGCAGCCGCTGCTGCGGGTCCATAAGTTCCGCCTCACGGGGAGAAATACCAAAGAATCCGGGATCAAATTGATCCACACCCTCAATAAACCCTCCCCAGATCATGTCGAGCTCCCCAGTCTCGTTAAAAGAATCCTTTTGATAAGCATACTTTTCCCGCCGAGACCGAGGAATTTCCGTAATGCAATCCCGCTGGGCTGCCAGATTGTCCCACAGCTCATCTGGGTCAGCAGCCATCGGGAAAATACCACTCATGCCTACGATTGCAATGCCTTGATCCTCCATGACGTTTGTTGGCTTCACCCTTCCCACGCCCGAGGCATGTTTACTTGTAAATTGTCGGAAAACAAGAGGTTCAGCTCGTTCAGTCCCACTCTTTGCTTGTGTGGGAACCATCTTGGATGAGAATCTCGTCAAAAATTGTTGTTGATAGGTACGTGTTACATATTGCGAGAAGGCTTGCAGCGTCGAATATTCAAAAAACAGTGCCGGGGTAAGACTCATGTTGAAATTCTCGTTAAGTGTGTTGGTCAGTTCCGTCAGCATGATGGAATCAAGTCCATACTCCCCAAGTTCAACCTCGGGATCAATGTGTGTAACCTGCACCTTAAGAAGTGACGAAATCATGGAAGCCATCGTTTCCCTGACCTTATCTTCAAGCCAGGCTGTATCCGTCTGTTCCTCTGGGATTGCTTGCTGTCCCGCATTCCGTGAGTCAAGAGCATCGGGGGAAGACAAAAACTTCTGTCTCAATCGAGTCACTTCACCTGCCGCAACCAGTACCTGACTTCTTCCACTTGCCAACGCCTGATACAGGGCTGCCGTTCCTTCTTCTTCACGCAGAGGATGCATGCCCGTCTGTTTTTTCAAATTGCGTAATTGCTGTTCATTGATCTGCATACCTCCCGATTCCCAAAGAGGCCAGTTCACCGATAACGTTTGTCCGGTCCGCTCTCCTCGGTGGACAAGCGTATTGCGATAAGCAGCAAAACGATCCATGAAAGCATTGGCAGCCGCATAGTCTGCCTGTCCAATGTTTCCTGTCACACCTGTACCGGAAGAAAATAAAATCATGACATCCAGGTCATCCCTCCGTGTTGCTTCATCCAGATAAACCGTCCCTGCAACTTTGGATGCCAGCACCTCTCTGCACTCTGCACCTGTTTTATTTTCAAGCAGACGGTCCCGGGTAATGCCTGCGCCATGCAGAATGCCGTTTACTTTCCCATACGTATGACGGACCATCGCCAGCACTGTCTGAACTTTTTCTTCATCCGCTACATCCATGGTCAAGTATTGAATGTGGGCAGGCAGTTCCTGTATCCTCTGCCTGACGGCAGTTGGCAACGCTGGAGACCTGCCCGTCAAGATGATCGTTGTCCCGGTCGCCTTGAATGCGATCTCCTGTGCAAAAATGGGTCCAAGACCACCGCCTCCTCCAGTAATAACGTATACGCCCCCATCTTGCCACGGATGGGGGGGCAGATGCTCATGGCCTTCTCGATTAGAACGCTCCCTGATGGAACTCACTGCCTCGGTGGATACATCCTGAACCAGTTCCTTCCATGATGCACGGTACAGTTGATTCTCCATATATCGCAAGTGATCCTCATTCGGCAAATTTGCACAGGACTTAAGCCGCTCCACCCATTGTTCCAGTGACGTATCACGCTGCATTTCAATAAGCTGGCAGCGTACCTGCGGATGTTCAAGCTGAACGGTACGGAGCAGGCCAGACAGCCCTGTCCACAGTCTGGATTGTTCTGCATCGTCAGGTATGACAACCTGAATGAATTTGCTTCCTTCATGACGAAGGCTCTCACCATCTTTGAACTGCTCCAGCAGGGCAAGCACATATGCTTCGTAACGTTGTACAAGGGTTCCTGCTGAACCGAGTTGTATCAGGGAAACCCCTGGCATTTCCTGTTTCAACATTTCGGTCATCGTGAAATTTGTCAACTCACCACACAGGATAATCCGGTGTTCGCTGTATGAAACCGGTACGGAAGAAGACATGCGGTTTGGGGCCGTTTCCCAGTGTGGCTCCAGAAGGATTACGCCTTCTACCTCGGGCATACTCACGGTGACTTGTTCCATCCAGATCAGAACCTGACCAGCGTCATTGGCTATGGCTACGTCCAGTCTAAGATCGGATCTAACCGCTCCAGTCGAATCATGATGTGGCGGCGTGCCCAGGCGAATCCATACCCAAACAGGTTGCCCATCCTGCAAAACCTCCAAGGAATGGACTGATTTTATGGTAATGGCTCCCCCGAGGTTCACTTGACCCTGTTGCCCACAGAGTTCACATAATCCAACTTGAATGACGTCTTTCAGCATTTCTGGATCAATGAACATGTTGGTAGATCTTGTAGTTTCTTCGGAACTGGAGATGTGTAGCAGTACTTCTCCATTCCCCTTATAACTTTGTTTCACACGGCCCGTCGTCTGTCCGCCAGACCATACATTGTCTGCGTTCAATGTAGCTGAGTTGAAATCCAACTCACACCGCTTGCGTATAACTTTCAGGTCAAACCTTGTTAGGTCGTAGGCAGAGCTTTCCGGTCTGGAGACTCTTCCCGTCGTTAATAACTGCCGTTCCTTTTTGTCGCCAGCACTGCTGATTTCGAAAAAAAGTTCTTTATGATCTTCTTCAGGGTAAATTTCAATTTGAATCTGTAATGGAAACGCCGTGTTCGGGATGTTTGTGTCATGCTGCACCCACTTCACATCGGATAATCTGAGCTTCATAACCGATTGCCCATCCCCGTCTGACGACTCCATGGCATGCTGCGCCGCCACACGAGCCATTTCCATACAGGCTACATCGGGAAAAGTCCGTTTGCCCGATGTAGCAGAAGTTTGCAAAAATGACTCGGTTCCAGTAAAAATGGAGCTATAGCGCTGTGAGTATAAATTAGAAATGTTACTGTGTAGAAGGGGATGCAGAACCCCTGCCGAGTTCGAATATTCATCTTCGAATGGCCGCGGCATTCGGGAATCAGGGATCGGAACCCAATACTTTTCTTGGGCAAACGGATACGTTGGCAGACTGATTCTGGCTGGTTTCTTCCCATCATACAGAGCTGACCATTGGACAATGAACCCTCTTGTCCAGATCTCTGCGACTTTGCCCAGCTTGCCACGCAGGTACCACTTATGGACCAGATCCTGCATTTCCTCATCTTCTGTTAGTGACAGGAGTGTGTCCTTGCGTTTGGCTTGCCCTCTGTACGTTTCAATCCCGTCATGACCTGTGACTGCTCCTTCATGCATGTAATGAGTCAGGCCAGTCGCCAATTCAGCCATAGTCCTCACAATCAGTGCCAATCGCTCCTCCATAGGCTCGCGTCCGATCTGTAACGTATAGGCCATATTAGCCAAATCGTTCTCTGCATACTTTCCTTCACGCAAGGCCTGAAGCAGTAAATTCACTTGTTCACGCAATCGTGCTTCGTTTCTGGCGGACAACACTACGATCGCAGGGTGTTGTCCGGGGATTTCTGTTGTATTTTTTTCATGATTCTCCCGATTCGGAATATACTCTTCCAAAATGATATGTGCGTTCACGCCGCCAAAACCAAAGGAGCTCACTCCCGCACGTCTAGGCATTTCCCTGCCATCGCTATCTCTCGGGGCAGCCCACTCTCTTGTTTCCCGCACAATATAAAACGGGCTGTTGTCCAATTGGACATAAGGGTTAATATGATCCAGATGCAAGCCTGGCACGAGTTTACGATGCTTCATCTGAAGCAGTACCTTCATGACACCCGCCACACCAGCAGCCATCTCAAGGTGTCCAATATGAGACTTTACAGAACCCAAACCGCAATGCGGTGTTCCAAGCGGTTCATCTCCTGATTGACGAGCCAGCTCTTTAAAAGCGGCCTTCAGCCCATTCACTTCAATTGGGTCACCCAGAGGTGTCCCCGTTCCATGGGTTTCGATATAACCAACGGTTCTTGGATCAATATCGGCTTTGCGATAGGCCTGGATCAATAGGTCAGCCTGTGCTTTCGGATTAGGTGCCGTTAAGGAGTTGGCCCGTCCACCATGGTTCTGGCTTGTACCCCGAATCAGCCCATAGATGTGATCTCCCGCTTGTTCTGCATCTTTCACCCTCTTTAGCATCAGCATGCCGACACCTTCACCGCGAACATACCCATTAGCCTGTTCGGAAAAGGTTTTGCAGCGCCCGTCTTCACTCAGCATCCCTGCACGGTTAAAGCTGATGTGCCCTTCCGGGGTCAGGATGGTATTAATACCGCCAACGATGGCTGCATCACAATCCCCATTTCTCATCGCTGTTACTGCCCGATGGATAGCAACTAGCGAGCTTGAACAAGCCGTCTCTATCGGTTCACTTGGACCATGTACATTCAGAAAATAGCTCATTCGATTGGGTCCTACGGATGGAACAATTCCGGTTGAGCTATACCCCTCAATAGCCATTCCGGAACGGGAAATCAGACTGCTGTATCCCGTTCCGGAGGTGCCCACGAATATACCCAGGTTACTTCCAGACAAGCTTTGGGCAGCATAGCCCGCATCCTCAATGGTCTTCCATACATAGAGCATCAGTAGACGCTGCTGTGGGTCCATAAGTTCCGCTTCCCGCGGGGAGATGCCAAAAAATGAAGGATCAAATTCATCTACACCATCTATAAATCCGCCCCATTTAATGTTGGTTTTATTCGATTCCTTTAGGGGATCACCATAAATGGACTTCCAATCCCAGCGTGACAATGGAATTTCGGTGATACAGTCTCTTCCTTCGATTAAATTTTCCCACAGCGCATCCGTATCCTGTGCCATCGGAAACCTTCCTGTCATGCCTACGATCGCAACAGGTTCAAACGTTGTTATCGCCTTGTCTGCTCGCTGAAAGGTTGGAGAGTTTCTTTTCTGAGCTTGATGAAAGCTTTCATCATTTACGGAAGTTCCAGCATTCTCAGCGTTCTCATACTGGTGAGCCATTTCAAAATTTTCGGATGACTTAAATCTGTTCTTCATTGTGGACTCAGACGAAATATGTGTTTTCTGGACATCTCCTGCCGAGGCAGGAGATGTCCACAGTTCTGCAAATTGATCAACATAAGTTTCCAAAGCATAGTCTGTAAATTGCGCTAACGTTGAATGTTCAAAAAAAACGGCCGGGGTCAGATTCAGTCTGTAGTTCTTGTTCAGGGAGTTACTCAGTTCGGTTAACATAATGGAATCAAATCCATACTCACTGAGCTCCACATCGGCTTCAATTTCCTCCGGTCGTACCTTCAATTGATCAGCCACAGCCTTAGTCAACATTCTGCGTGTCTTTTCATGTAACTCGGTATCAGCCTGAAGCGTGTTCCCGGACTCCTGAGACTCGCCGGAAGTCTGGGTGTGTTGATTTTGCGCCATTAAAGAGGTTAGTTGATTGGCAGCATCTTGCGGATTTAGTTTACGTGTTCTGATATCATTGTATATTTGATACAAGTCGTCTTTCATCCGATCACTCCTATTCCTTCATGAACGCTTCAACAAATTGTGACTCCGTTAGTTCCCCGTCCAGAACACGATTAACCAGTTCCGAATAGCGGTCGTCCCTGGGCTTATCCCCTTTGGGAGAAGCTGTATACATTGGGGAGGAAATACCTAGTGTTTGTGATTTTACAGTTCTGATCTTGCCCCGAATTCGTTCAGGGTTCCCTGCCATGACCATCACTCTGGAAGAAGTGGATGATAGTGCAAGGGTTAATGCCTCAATTCCCTGATTCGAATGCAGGGGTCTCATTCCCATTTGCCGCCACATCATTTGTTTGACAGATGAGTCCACCTTCATGCCGCCATTTTCCCATAGTGGCCAGTTTAAGGACAGTGTCCTGCCGCTTCGTTTGCCCTGACTCACCATCGTTTCCCGGTATGTTGCGAATAGGTCCATGAATGCATTGGCTGTAGCGTAATCACTCTGCCCCATATTGCCGAGCACGGCAGTTCCAGAGGAGAACAGAATGAAGAAATCCAATGCTTCCTTATGTGTAGAACGATCCAGGTGTATAGTGCCCGCCACTTTGGGTTTCATAACCTGACGCCATTCTTCCTCTGTCTTGGCAAGAAACAAACTGTCTCTGATTAATCCTGCTCCATGAATAACGCCGTGGATAGCGCCATAGACTTGTTTGATGCTACCAACAAGGTTCTCCACGGCTTCACCATCCGTTACATCAACCTGCAAATAGTCCACCCGTGCTCCCTGCTCTCGCAATACTTCAAGGGATTGTTCCATCAGACCGTCCATCGGTGATCTGCCCACGAGAACAAGTGTTGGATGCTTGGCTTGTGTGGCGATCTCTTGCGCAAATACAAGTCCAAGCCCTCCCATACCACCTGTAATGAGGTAAACACCATGATCACGCCAAAACCGTTTTTCAAGAACAGTGGACGGTTCAATCTCTTGCCAGTCTGCCAATTCCCGTCGACGACCCGTATAACGAATCCAGTTATCTTTAGGCTCGCAAACGTCCAACTTCAATAGCTGTAAAATATCTGCGTTATCCAACTGTTCGTCCATTTCAATCAACTGTCCCGCAACAGCCGGATATTCGAGTTTAATACTTTGCAACATACCCGACAGCGCAGCATACAAACGCTGCTCTCCATCATTAGGCACAACGGCCTGTATAATTCGCGGTTTATTCGATTCACTGGACAGTATCGTTTGAAGTTTACCAAACACCTGCAAGGCACCATCCTCAAACCACTTTTCGGCTGTGGCCATTCCCTGATCCAACCCAATCGGTATAAACGATGCTGACGGAAATTCAAGCTGCATCTCACTCAACCTGCAAGCGAGTGCACCACATAAAATAACGATATGCTCAGCGTCTGGAGTCTTCCAGCTCCGACCGGCTCCTTCCACCTCCATCTCCCGCCAATACGGCTTTAACAGCAGCATTTCAGACCGAGCGGTTGTGTCAGCACCTGGCGCTGTGGATTCTGGATCGGGAAGCTGTCTAGAGGAAAAGCCAATTAAACGAACACAGACACTTCCTTCTTGATCAAACAAATCAATATCAAACGTCATTCCTTTCCCATCCGAACTGGAATCGGAGCTGTAGCGCACCCATGTCCACATGTCTTGAGCACAAGCTTTATAGATCCGAACTTTCTTTAACGCAAAAGGAACCGAAGGCTGTGGTCCACCTGAACCATGTCCCGCCTTTTTCCCATCCACTTCAGGATGCTCCAGCATCATGCCAATAGAGGCCTGCAACGCGGAGTCCAATATACAGGGATGAAGGACATATGAGTTCATTTCCGGCAACAAATGCTCAGGCAGCTTCAGTTGGGCCAAAACTTCCCTTTCACCGATGAACAATTGCTGTATTCCCTCAAATGCAGGTCCGTACTGGATACCGGCTTGCCTAAATGCGTTGTAACAATCTGCACCCGTCCAGGTCGATCGGCTGCATGCAGCCATGAGTTCGTTCAGGTCATGAATTGGAGGGGATTCAGCTTCTTCATTCCATCCCAGCTGTCCTTGACTGTATACATGACGTTTCCCCTCAACCTGCTGGTCTTGCCGGTATATCTCATAACTTATACGTTGAGGATTTTCTGTGACAGGATGTAATCCGATTTCTACCTGAATGCTGTTAGGGATTGCTGCATCTCCATCCATGACTACGGGACTGATCCACACCACATTTTGCAGAAAAACAGGTCTTGTGCCGGCAACGGTAAGCTGCAATGCAGCCCGAGCCATTTCCAATTGGGCCACCCCGGGAAGTACGGAGATTCCATGAATAATATGATCCTTAAGGAAAAATTCTCTTCCATTGAAGACCGAGCTGAACCTTTGTTCAGTGAAATCAGACGTATTTTGTTGCACCAGGGGGTGAAGAGAAGCCCATGAGCGCTCCCGCGATGGCTGCTCTTCCTCTTGCTCTCTTTCCTTTGACGCCATCCAATATTCCTCTCGGGCAAAAGGATACGTTGGCAGGCTGATGCGTGATGGTGGTACATCGCCATACATCTGTCCCCAGTTCAGATCATAGCCCTGGGCATACAGATCAGCCAGCACATGGAGTATATCCCTCTGTTTCTCCGAGGACAAACTTCTTTCGGTGCTTTTGATAATCCATTCATCCCCATGTTCCTGTAACAGCTTTTGTCCAGTAAACCTTCTTGGCACCACGCCCTCAAACAAAACCCCTGACTTGGATTGCCCCCGCTGTTTCAACATGTATACGGCATCTTCCTTGGACTGCACAACCACCGCACAACGGTGTCGGAAATGCTGTCGTCCCTCCAGCAGAGTGTAGCTCATTGCCGTCAGATCCGGCATCTCTTCCCGTTCCAGTACAGCGATCATGTCCTCTACCTTGCGTTGTAGTGCTGCTTTCGTTTTGGCCGACAGTGCCAGCAAATAATAAGGTGACGCATAACCAGCCGTTCGTTTTTGTCCGCTGCCTTCATAACTTTCCACCACGACATGCACGTTGGTTCCGCTCATGCCAAAGGCACTTACCGCTCCCAGTCTCGCCTGCTCTGTTCGTGGCCAAGGCCGATTGCTTTTGTTCACATAAAACGGCCCCTCCGACCACCGGATATATTCACTTTCCTCTTCACAGTGCAGACTTGCCGGGATCGTCTCATGACGCATCGCCTGTACCAGGCTAATCAGGCTCACCACTCCCGAAGCGGCGAGGGTATGACCCAAATTCGTTTTTACCGACGTCAGCGCACAGGAGCCTGGCTCCATATTTCTTGATTTGTAGGCTTCCTGCAAAGCATTGATTTCAACTGGGTCTCCCAAACGTGTTCCCGTCCCGTGGGTCACAATGTACTGCATGTTCTCTGCCCGAATGCCGTACCGTGTATACACCTCATTCATTAGTGCTGTCTGTGCCACACCACTCGGCGCGGTGATTCCATTCGTTTTGCCATCATAG
Source organism: Paenibacillus sp. FSL L8-0435 (assembly GCF_037965655.1). Lineage (NCBI taxonomy): Bacteria > Bacillati > Bacillota > Bacilli > Caryophanales > Paenibacillaceae > Paenibacillus > Paenibacillus sp. FSL L8-0435. The sequence continues at coordinate 2,832,881 of NZ_CP150185.1, read as the reverse complement.
TTCATGCCACTGCCCCGAATGACCCCGTAGATCGAGTCTCCATCCGCCTCAGCCTGAGATAAGGTCTTTAATACAACAACCGCTATCGCTTCTCCCGGAACCATGCCATTGGCACGCTGGTCAAACGCATAACAGCGCCCATTCTCAGACAGCATGCCCGCCTGGGACATCGCTTCGAGTCCCTGCTCGGTAAGCAGCAGGCTCACCCCTGCCGCAAGAGCCGTGTCGCACTCTCCGGCTCGCAGGCTGGCACAAGCTTGATGAACAGCCGCCAACCCCGAAGAACAAGCCGTATTAATCGCCATGTTGGGACCATTCAGGTCCAGCAGATAGGCTAATCTGGCAGCCAGAATGGCATTGTGGTTGGATGTAAGCGGCCCGTCCAGACCGACAACTTGCAAATACTCGTTATTCTCCACCCCGACAAACATACCTACCCGGCCGGAGGAAAGCTGTCTTTTCCCATAAGCGGCATCTTCAAGCGCTCTCCAGGATTCCTGCAATAGCAATCGCTGACGCGGGTCCATGCTCTCGGCTTCACGCGGAGAAATTTCGAAGAAGCGTGGATCAAACTCCCGTACTCCTGGTACAAGACCGCATTTCCAAGGTTCACGCCCATTGTGGGTGGAAAACCGGTCCTCCGGTGCCATTCTTATCGCTTCCTGACCCTGACTGATCATGGACCACATCTCGTCCACATCTCGTGCTTCGGGGAACCGTCCGCTAATACCAATAATGGCAACAGGTTCCATGAATTGATCCATTTTATCCAGATTACGTGCAGTTGGACGAAGATCGGATGCAGGGAAGGATTTGCCGCCAGCCCATCTTCCGGAACGTCCGGATCGGTAACCTCGGTCCGCGACATTGGATTTCATGTCGGTCACGGCCTTCCTTTCCTCGTACATGCCTACTAGAACATCCCGATGTTCATTTTCCAGATATTCAGCCAATCCTTTCAATGTGGAATGTCCAAAGAAAATGGATGGTGTCAATTCTGCTCCGTAATGACGGCTCAACCGTCCTGCATACTCAGTCAAGCTGATGGAATCAAATCCAAACTCTGCGAGATTGGCTTGAGGGTCCAATTCTTCATGAGGTATCTTTAACAGCTCGCTTGCTATTTCTCCAAGCTCCCACTGCGCGCATTCAGCCACCGTTTTGCCACGCAACTCTACACGCAGCCCTAACGCAGGCGCCGCCTCATTCAAGACTGGATTCCCGACCTCATACGAAGTATGAGATGTGCTGGCCGGCTCCTCAGGTGTGAATTCAACACCCAGAAAACGATGTATGCGTTCCGGTTTCCCCGCCATAACGAGTTGGTGAGCGTAAGGTTCATTTAGAATTTTTGGAAATAATGCCACCCCTTCGTCTTTTTCCAGAAAACGTTGACCGCTGGTTTTGAGATACATAGCCGAAGCATTCTTTTCGCCTGTGCCCATTCCGCCCTCTCTCCAAAGCGGCCAGTTGATAGATACCGTGTGTATAGGACCCGTGCGATGCTGTTCTTGAGCATAGGCCATCTGGAATCGATTCGCCACAGCATAATCACAGGAGCCGAAGTCACCCAAAATAGCCGATGAAGAAGAGAAATAACTGCGGAACTCCAGCGATTCGTTACCCAGTGCTTTGTCCAATGCCAATGTTCCACGAATTTTGGGAGCAAGCACACGTTCAAAATCAGCTGCTGATTTATCCAGCACACTTACCCGACTTTCAATCCCGGCGGCGTGGATCAGTCCGTGAATAGTGCCAAATTTGCTTTTGACAGCCCGCACCGCTTCTTCGACTTGTTCCAGTACGGCAACATCAGCCTGAACATACATAGCCTGACTTCCCGCCTCGATCAATTCATCGAGCCTATGCTGCTTCACGGAATCCAGAGAAGATCGGCCCATCAACACCAGATTTACTCCCAGCGGAGCCCATGCTCTGGCAAAAGCGAGGCCAATTCCTCCCAATCCGCCCGTTATCAAATATGTCTTTCCTGGCAACACGTATTCTGTCCCCTGTTTATAATGCTCGGCAGGCGGGATTGGTCTGATACGGCTTACTTTGCGCAGATCATTCTCATACCGCACGCTACACCGCTGGTTCGACCTTAATTCTTGCCACAGCCGTTCACTCCACCTTTTCCAGTTCACTTCGTTACTGGATGGTTTATCGCTGCTGATCACTTGTAATTTCGTATGGGGCATAACAAGCCCAAGTGAACGCTCAAAACCAATCCATGCATCTAGGTAACAACGTTCGATTCCTGTTCTATATTCCCCGGCGAGCAGAATTCGGCCAGGCTTGATCTTCTCTGCTGCCAATGCCTGAAGCAAAAGTAAAATTGGCTTCGTGTCTTGCAGCAGTAGTGGCTCCTCTAGTGCCGACAAATGTAGTAGCGTATCCACATTCCCATATTGCTGGCTGATCTCCTGAAGCGCTTCCCTGTACTTCGCATGATGATCAAGATCCGTCTCTTTTTCCCACATTCCCGGATCGATGAAGACCAGCTGGATCTCAGGATTGTGATGTTTCATCAGTGAAATGAACCTCTCCTGATTCTCCTGACGGGAAAGTACACATAATATGGTCTGTGGGTTCTCTTCATGATAAAGTTCTGGCTCCGATTCTTCCCAGATTTCCTCAAAAGCCATTAGAAGGCTACCATCAGCGACCTCACGTTCTATCTCCTTTATTTCCATGTCCTCCGGCATATCTTTTGTCATCAAATTCTTTTGGACCTGTAATCCCGCCATGTGTGCAACTACCTGTTCTTTCTCATCACAGAAAGTAACATCCAGCCCGGAATCCAACTCCCTGATCCACATCCACAGCGGATGCTGCAAGTGATCTGCCGTAAACTCCATGGATTCCATAGAGAGCCAAGTATGTTTTTGTTCTTCACTCAGCACTTCATGTACACTCGACTCGCCGGCCTCTTTTGCTGGCATGGCCTTGTTAAGATAATCTGCTGCCTTTACTGATCTTGTCTCAAAGATGTTTGCTGCCAGTGATACAGCTTCAGTCAGTAACTTTGGAGTATATAACAAAGTCCGATCCTGAGCATTAATTTCAGCTGAAAGCTTTATTAACACTTCATTTTCGCCGGTATAACAACAAACAATGGATGATCCTTTAAGTTCTGAAGAAAGTTTTGCAGTCTCCAAATGTGTGCATCTTTCAGTGATGGACTGCATGTCCATAGGCGGACTCACGAATTCCTGTGATTCATATTCAATACGGCCCCTGCTCCACAACTCTTCATCACCGTCAGCTCGTTCACTGAATATTTCATAGATTAAAGATTGATCTGATTCTGGAATAATGGCCAAATGAACTTCCAGCGCCTGCTCTGTCACCACAACCGGATTGACCCATTGATGCTCGGTCAGCTTCATCCGGACCGGGGCCTGGTTCATCTCGCCCGCTCCCTTTAACGCATATTGCGCAGCAGCCCGGGCCATCTCCAAGTGGGCTGAATCTGGCAAACATTGGTAACCCGATTCCATAGGGTCATGTAACAACGGATCTTCCCGTGCAAAAACAGAGCTATAACGCTGATCGCGCAGCGTTGACGTATTCCGGTGTACAAGCGGGTGGAGCTTTGCTGTCAGAAGCTGCTCGTTCAACCGGCTTGCTTCAGGTGATGACTGGGTCACCCAGTATTCTTCCTGGGCAAACGGATATGAAGGCAAATGAATGCGTTCAGGAACAGACTCACCGTACATATTCATCCAATCCAATGCGTAACCCTGACAGTATAAATCCGCCAGCACATGAAGAATGTCACGGTATGCCCCGGTTGCGATCGCTTGAGTTCCATGCTGAAGTTGATGCAAAAGCTCATGACCGTGTTCCCGAACAATGCGCTGTTCAGTGAACTCCCGGCCCACTGTCCCGCGAAACATCTTCCCGTTATTTTCTTTCGTACCGAACTGTTTCCAGACATGCACAGCATCCGCCCGGGACTGTACAACCACCGCACAACGGTGACGGAAATGCTGTCGTCCCTCCAGGAGCGTGTAACTGATTGCCGCCAGATCCGGCTCCTCTTCCCGTTCCAGCACGGCGATCATGTCCTCCACCTTGCGATGTAGTGCCTCTTCCGTTTTGGCGGACAGTGCCAGCAAATAATAAGGCGCTGTATTTCCAGCCATTTGTTTTTGCCCGTTGCCTTCATAACTTTCCACCACGACATGCACGTTGGTTCCACTCATGCCAAAAGCACTTACCGCGCCCAACCTGCCCTGCTCCGTTCGTGGCCAAGGCCGTTTGCTTTTGTTTACATAAAACGGCCCCTCCGACCACTGGATATATTCACTCTCTTCCTCACAGTGCAGACTTGCCGGGATCGTCTCATAACGCATCGCCTGTACCAGACTAATCAGGCTCACCACACCGGATGCAGCGAGGGTATGACCCAAATTCGTTTTTACCGACGTTAACGCACAGGAACCTGGCGCCATATTCCGTCCTTTATAGGCTTCCTGCAAAGCCTTGATTTCGACCGGGTCTCCGAGGCGTGTTCCCGTCCCGTGGGTCACAATGTACTGCATGTTCTCCGCCGGAATGCCATACCGGGCATATACCTCATTCATTAACGCCGTCTGTGCCACACCACTCGGCGCGGTGATTCCATTCGTTTTGCCATCATAGTTCATGCCACTGCCCCGAATGACCCCGTAGATCGAGTCTCCATCCGCCTCAGCCTGAGATAAGGTCTTTAATACAACAACCGCGATCGCTTCTCCCGGCACCATGCCATTAGCACGCTGGTCGAACGCATAACAGCGACCGTCCTCAGACAACATGCCTGCTTGGGACATCGCTTCGAACCCCTGCTCAGTGAGCAGCAGGCTTACTCCTGCCGCAAGAGCTGTGTCGCACTCTCCCGCCCGCAGGCTGGCACAAGCTTGATGAACAGCCGCCAGACCCGAAGAACAAGCCGTATTGATCGCCATATTCGGGCCATTCAGGTCCAACAGATACGCCAACCGGGCGGCCAGAATGGCATTGTGATTGGACGTAAGCGGTCCATCCAGGCCAACAAACTGCAAATATTCATTATTCTCCACTCCTACAAACATGCCGACCCGACCGGAGGAAAGTTGTTTTTTGCCATAAGCGGCATCCTCAAGCGCTCTCCAGGATTCTTGCAATAGCAATCGCTGACGTGGGTCCATGCTCTCGGCCTCGCGTGGAGAGATTTCGAAGAAGCGGGGATCAAACTCTCGTATCCCTGGCACAAGACCGCATTTCCAAGTAGCATCCTTTTTACTGCTGGTGAATCGATCCGAGGGAACGGTCTTAACAGCCGTTTGTCCATTTACGAGAATCGACCACATCTCATCTACATTGCGCGCTTCGGGAAATCGTCCGCTGATACCAATAATGGCAACAGGTTCATCGGCCGCTTGCATTCGCCGTGTATCTCCCAAACGCCAGTACTTGCCAGATGCTTGTCTCTGGGCGTTAGGCTTTCGGGCTTTGGAACGATGCTGTGCCACTTTGCTTTTTAACGGTGCGGCTTGCTCTGTATGTTTTTCTCCCGTTTGAATGTCGTGATCTGCATATTGATCCGTGATGGTCTGCTCGAATTCTCGCTCCAGATAATGAGCCAATTCATGAAGTGTGGTGTGATCGAAAAATATGGATGGTGCCAGGTCCATTCCAAAATGCTGATTAAGAACCGTTGCATATTCAGTCAGGCTAATGGAATCAAATCCATATTCGGCAAGATTTTCATTGCCATCAATCAGTTCCCTTGGAATTTTCAACGTTTGGCCTGCCAGTTCCTTTAACTCCCACCTTACACACTCAGACGTTGTTAGGCCCAAGAGCTCCGGTCTCCGGCGAGAAGCCATGGAAGCAGATGAAGCTTCTTTGGAGAGGATCACAGTTTCTTTCTCGGATTCACCGAATGAAGATTCAAGTACAAATGCACCTGCACTTGTAGTTGCAGCATTCGAATGTACCGCTATTCCGTCGTTTTCTGTCCCCTGCGACATGGCTGTAAAGCCTGCTTCTAATCCCTGAATCTTCAACACTGCGCGTCCTTCTGATGAATACAAACGAATGTCCAACACTTCAAGTCCTGACGCCCCATTCATTCGCTCTCTTCTGTCTACTCTCGCCCAAGAAATATTTGATGCGCCTACTGCATCAAGTCTTTGAAGGGATTGAATGTAAACAGGACTTGAAGCAGACATATCCAACTGCTGCTTTGCTTCATTTTCAATTTCTGTCCAGCCTAGCCCCCCATAAACGGCAAGGTGAATTGCATCTACTGGCAGTTTGTACACTGGTGGTATAGATAACACATCCGTTGCATCTTCAAACTTGATCAGAATATGGTCTTCCCCCACATATATACGTTCTACCGCATAAGGAGATGAGGACAAGGCTGACTTTGAAGCATGGTTCGCAAAAGCAGTGATTGACGAATCCAGCTCAGCGGTGTAGAGCATATCGATAGAATCAATTTCCAGAGCATCTGATCCTGTGAACTCTGAAGCCACCTTTTTGGCCATTCCGCTACTATATACGGGTTGAAATCCCCCTACATTTTCACCATATATGACGTATCCCACTGTTAAATGTGATTCGGATTGCAATGAGATGTGTAACGGAAGTGGCTGATCAGACACATAAATAGGGTTGTCCCATATCACATCCTGCAATTGGATCGATAATGCTGATTCTGCTGAATCATGATCATCAGGTATGGCCAAATCCAGAGCTGCATAGGCGATTTCCAGATGAAGCAAGTCGGGCAATAATTTTGTTGTTTGCTCTTTATTGATATCCATAAGCATAGGCGAGTCCATTGTAAAGAGTGAAGTGTACCGTTGCTCTTGAAGATCCGAAGTATTGCTATGCAAAAGTGGATGGAGCATGGCTGATCCGTTCGTACCAACCGCGCTGGACGATACCAACTCGGTTTTCTTTGGAGCCCAGTAGCGATTTCGTGCAAACGGATACGCCGGCAGACTGACTGGGCGCGGGTGCTGCTGTCTGTTGTCCCCGTATAGCTCCATCCACTGAATCACTGCCCCTCGTGTCCACGCGTCCAGTACATGCTCATAACGACCTTGGGACAGCCAGCGTTTCACATTCTCTTTCATGTCTTCCTCATCGGTTAACCAACCCGCATGCTCCTGCCCTTGCTTCACATGCCCCTGATAGTACAAGTTTCCTTTGCCTGCTGGTTCCGCCTGTCCCACCTGTTCCACATAGCTGTCCAGCTTGGCAAGCAGCTCCTCCATCGTTTGCGCCAGCACACCCAGCCGTACCTCCATTGCTTCACGTCCGGTTTGCAGTGTATAGGCGATCTCCCTCACTTTCCAGCTGCTCTGCCCGGTACGGAGTGCATCTCGCAGCTGACGGGCCTGCACGACCAGCCGTTCCTCGTTCTTCGCTGACAGCACGATCATCCCTAGCACTTCATTTTGCTCGTTTTGCTCATTCATCTTTTCACGCGTCAGGTCGGGTTCCCGGTATTCCTCCAAAATGAGATGAGCATTCGCTCCACCTGCACCAAACGAGGAAATCCCCGCCCGTCGCGGTACGATCTGACCGTCCACTCTCGGACGTTCCCAAACGTCTAACTCCCGCTGGACCGTGAATGGGGTTTGACTAAAGTCAATATGCGGGTTGGTCTGCTGCACATGCAGGGACGGCGCCAGCTCTCCATGCTGTAATTGCAGCAGCACCTTGGTGACTCCCGCGATGCCTGCTGCGCTCTCTGCATGTCCGATATTGGATTTCGCTGAACCAATCGCACAGTAGGCCTCTTCCGACGGATCTTGCTGAAAAGCTTTACTCAGCCCCGCAATCTCGATGGGATCACCGAGCGACGTACCCGTGCCATGGGCTTCCACATAACTGATCGTCCGCGGGTCAACGCCCGCCTCACGCAAGGCCCGGCCGATGACGTCCGCCTGGGCGTTGGGATTCGGCACGGTATATCCGTTTGTTTTTCCACCGTGATTCAAGGCCGACCCTTTGATCACGCCGTAAATCCGGTCCCCGTCTGCAACGGCTCGTGCAAGCGATTTTAACAGGACCGCGCCCACGCCTTCCCCCGGCACATACCCGTCGCCCCCTTCACCAAAGCTCTCACAGCGACCTTTGCTGGACAGGAATCGTCCTTGAGACAACATGATATATTTGTTCGGGTGGACCGACACATTCACCCCGCCTGCGACCGCAACCTGACACTCATTCTGTCTTAAACTCTGGCACGCCAGATGAATGGAAGTCAGCGAAGATGAACACATCGTATCCACCGCCAGACTCGGTCCGCGGAAATTACAGAAATACGACACCCGGTTGGCGATGGACGCCGGATTACCGGAGAGCGCAATTGAGGACTCGGCCCCGTACAGTTGGTATTCTTCGTACATCACGCCCACGTACACACCCACGATGTCGGTAGCCAAACGCTCCCGCGTATACCCCGCATCCTCAATCGTCTCGTACACACACTGCATGAACAATCGTTCCTGCGGATCCATCATCTCAGCTTCCCGAGGAGAAATCTGGAAGAACAACGGATCGAATTCGTCCACACCGTCCAGAAATCCGCCCCAGCGTCCATAGGTCTTGCCCGGTGTGCCCGGCGCTGAATCATATACCTTCTCCTGGTCCCAGCGTTCAGATGGAATCTCGGTAATACTGTCCGTTCCACTGCGCAGATTCTCCCAAAACTCATGGATGTTCCGCGCTCCCGGGTACCTTCCCGCCACACCAATAATGGCAATATCCTGCTTCTCCTCATCCTCTTGAACCCGATTCGATGATTCAATTGGATTCAAAGATTTCAATGAATCAACGTTCTTCGACTCTGGATTAGTAGCTTGTTGATTCTTTAACGTCCTCTTTTGGCGTAAAATGCCCTTGGATTTAACGTCCTCTATCCCCGGATTCTGTACAGCAACCGAAGCACGAGATATACCATCGGATTCCTCAGGAAGTTCTTCCCCTAAAATGAGTCGCAATGGTTCATGATGGTGCTCAAGAAAATATTCGCTCAGAGCACGAAGGGTCTGATACTCGAAAAAAAGTGTTTTGGGCAAGAGGCCAAACTGTTCTTCCAAATTAGTGGTCATTTGCATAATAAGTAACGAATCTATCCCGTATCGATCCATTGCAGTATCTACGTCAATCCTTGATTTCGGAAGACCGATGACACGGGCTAAACGCTCTTGCAGAAATTGAACTGTTTTCACTCGCAAATCAGCATCATTCTTATGAACAAGGCCAAGGTTCTCTTCTTTTTTATGCAGGTCCATTCGCTCCTTCCCCATCAAGTGGATCTGACCGGTAACTTGCTGGACAGTTTGACTCATGTTCAAGTGTTCCAAGAGTGTCTCTGCAGAAATATCCCATCCATGCCGAGTTAGCAGTCTGCGGGAAAGTTCACTCCATTGCACCGGGTCCAAACCATATTCACTCCAGTCCATGTCCGGGTCCACGTCCTGCTCCCCTACGTTCAACAAAGCGGCCACTTCCAACGTGAGCACAGATACAGCTTCCTGTTGGGTCATGCCTCCCGCCAGTGGGACTCCAAGCTTGATGGATAACGATTCCGGCGAAGGCGCTTGCCTATCTGCGTCTGCGTTTGCTGGCTCGATCGATTCAGTTAACCCCGAATCTACCGGCTCCAGCAGGCTTCTTCGCAGCACCGACAGCTTGCCTTCCGCCACCAATACCTGGCTGCCTCCACTCGCCCAGGCCTGATACAACGCCTTTACTCCCGACGCGGTTCCCAGCGGTCTCAGTCCATGCTGTTTCCACAGACGCTGCTTCCCCTCTTCCTCCAGCTGCATCCCGCCTTCTTCCCACAACGGCCAGTTGATGGATAAGGTTCGCCCTTGACACTCCCCGCGTTTCATCCGCGCATTTCGGTTCACCGCATACGCATCCATATACCCATTGGCGGCGGCATAATCACCCTGCCCTGCATTCCCCGTCACCGCTGCACCCGAGGAGAACAGCAACAGCACATCCAGCGCTTCGGTCCCGATCGCTTCTTCCAGATTCCGTATACCGTTTACTTTCGGGGCCAGCACGGCCTGCCATTCGGATTCCGTTTTGTATCGTATTAGACTGTCCCGGATTTCTCCGGCACAATGCAGCACCCCGTTCACCCGGCCATACTGCTGACGGATACGCCCGAACAGTCCGTGGACCGCCTCCCGATCGGTAACGTCCACTGCTTCATAAAGCACCCGGGCAGGAAGCTGCGCCATCTCTCGCTGTACCTCCTCTGGCATCGCCGGGGATCGACCAGTCAATATAAGCGTACTGCCTTCCGTTTGGGCTGAAATCTCCCGGGCCCAGATCCGTCCCAGGCCACCGGCTCCGCCTGTAATGACGTACACGCCTCCGTCTCTCCAAGGGGACAACCGTGGGACACTGGTCTTCCGCTTTGTCCTCATCTCTGTCTCTGCATTCCCATTCGTCATCTCATTCGTGTCCACGTTCTCATCTCTGTCCACGTCAACCGCCTGCCAGCCCGCTCGCTTCAGCTCACCCGCTTCCCAACGCAGGTGGCTCTCCTCCGCATGGAGCGCACACTGGTGCAACTGCTCGGTCAATATGGCGGCCGATGTCTCTGGCCGGACTTCGACAAGCTGTGCCAGACAGCCCGGATGCTCCAGTCGCACCGTCCGCAGCAGCCCGCTCAGGCCGGCGAAGCGTCTTCCTTGTTCATCTCCCGCCACGACGACCTGCACAGCCATCCGGTGGCTTCGCTGCATCGCAAGCTGCTGCTGCACATGGTGCAGAATGGCCTGAACAGCCTGTCCGTACCGCGCCTCCAACGCCCCCGTTAACACCATCTGCTTCCAGGACACATCCGCAGCCGCGAAGTCTTGCGGGGCCCAATCACACAGCAGCACCGCGGGTTCAACCCCCACAGCTTCAGCCGGTAGGGAGCGCTTCGGCAGCTCCTGCCACTTGGGCTGCACCAGCAGCACACCTCCCCGGCTTTCGGGTACACGCGAGGTCACGCCCCGCAGTCGAATGCAAACCTGTCCCTCCGAATCGCACAGCTCCAGATCCAGTTTACGGACGCTAGCCTCCGCAGCGGAAGATGCCGCAGACTCGGGGCGAACACGCACCACCGCCCACATGTGCGCCTGGCAAGGGGATATCACTTCCGCCTCCTCCAGCGCAAAAGGCAGCGGAGCGGAAGCGGGCGGGTTCCCATGTCGTTCTGTTGTGCTCGCAAGGGCCGTGCTCTCCAAGCTTACTGCCCCCTCCTGAGTAGTGGATCTCAGCACTTCCGCGATCTGATCTCCGGCCAGCAGGGCGATGGATGCTTGCAAGGCCCCATCCACCATACCGGGATGCAGCACAGTGTCCGCTTGCCCTTCGAAGAGCGCTTGTGGCAGACGCAACTGCGCCAAGGCCTCGTTTGCCCCCCATTGCAATTCGGCAATGGTCTGATGGGACGGACCGTACTCCAGACCCAGTTTTCGGAATGCTTCATAACAAACTGCTCCACCGGCCTGTCCCTCTGTACACCGGCTGCGCACAGCCTGCAAATCCAAGGTTTGCACGGCTTCTGCGAGAGGTCTTCCCACACTTACACGCCCTTGACTATACACCCCTTCGCTGGACTCAATTGATGACGCGGCCGATATTTTATAGGACAAGCTCTCATCTGCCTCGGCCTCAAGCACGAGATGGACCTCCAGAGGCTCCTCTCCAACAACGAGCGGCCTGCTCCACATTACATGCCGCAGCAGCAGACTGTGTGTGAGCGGAGGCCAATTTGCTGCATGCGCCGCTGCTGCCCGGGCCATCTCCAGCTGAACAACAGCTGGAAGCAGCTTGTGCCCCTGTACAACATGATCGCTTAGGAAAGGCTCATTGCCATTGAACTGACTACTGTACCACTGGCCCCGCAGCAGATCCGAACGGTTGTGGTGCAGCATGGAGTGCAGTAATATGCTCTCATTTGATGGTTTAACTATTGTTGGTTTTTCTATTAATGGTGAGCAATTCATTTCTTCGTGCTCCACCCAATACCGCTCTCTGGCAAATGGATAGGTGGGTAAGGATATGGTCCAATAGTGACCCTGCTCAAACAACAGATCATAATCAAGTTCATATCCCTGGATATACAGATCCGCTGCAGTACCCAGATGTTCTAAATATTCGCTTGCATGTGTCGTCTTCTGACAACTCCGCAAACATTCATTCCCATATCGTTGTAATGAGGAGTGCTCATGTGAAGTGTCCGGTGTTCCTTGTGAAACCCGAACCTGTGGTGCACTTCCCTTATCCAACCAGCGTTGAAGTATAGTCATCGCTTCATTCAGACTTCGGGTCACACAGGCGAGGCGGAAATCCATATGTTTGCGTCCCAATAACAGCGTGTAGCTCAAGTTACCGCAATCCTGTTCCGGCAATTGTCTTCCGTAGGCGGTGAGTTGTTCAACCTGCTGACGCAATTGTTCGGCGGTACGGGCTGAAAGTGCAATCAAATATCCCGGCATCGGCTCTGACGCTCTGGATTGCAGAGGTCCCTCCTCAATGACCATATGTGCATTCGTACCACTGAAACCAAATGAACTGATTGCAGCACATCTTCTGCCACTTGACCCGGCTTTCCATTCCATCGTGGCTGTAGGGATATAGAACGGGCTGTCATTTAAGGCAATCTGGCTGTTGGCTTGATGAAAATGAATGGAGGGGGCTATTTTTTGATGACGCATCCCCAGCATAATTTTAAACAAACCCGCTACTCCAGCTGCCGTGGCCGTATGACCGATATTGCTTTTTACCGAGCCGATCGCACAGAACTGCTTTTCGTCCGTATGTTTTCTAAACGCCTTCGCCAATGCATTGAACTCAATCGGGTCTCCCAGCCTGGTCCCTGTCCCATGAGCCTCGACCAGCTGGATGTGTTCAGGATTAATATTAAAAGTCTCATATACGTTCTGCTCAAGCCGTTCCTGGGATTTCGCACTGGGAGCCGTAATTCCATTGGTGGACCCATCCTGGTTTATTCCGCTCCCTCGAATGACTCCGTAAATCTGGTCACCGTCATCCAGCGCCTCGCTAAGCCTTTTCAGGATAACAACCCCTGCGCCTTCTCCTGGAACAAAACCATCTGCTGCTTCATCAAAGGTATGACACCGTCCTGTTGGAGACAGCATTCCCGCTCGATTGGAGGCAATGTAGAATCCAGGGGTGGACTGGATGAATACGCCTCCGGCAAGAGCCATATTCGTCTCGCCTGACCATAATCCTTGACATGCCAGATGAATGGCCACCAATGAACTGGAACAGGCTGTATCCACTGTAATGGCCGGACCGTGCAGATTCAGGTAATAGGCTATGCGAGCAGGCACAATAGAATTGGCGTTCCCCCAGAAAGCCTGCGGAGGGCCCTCATGTCCAAATATGCTTTGATAATCCATGCCGCTGCAGCCTACATAGACACCACATTGAAGGCCCTCGGCCTTTTTGCCAGCATAACCGCTATCTTCAAGCGCCTTCCAGGACTCCTCCAAAAAAATGCGCTGCTGCGGGTCCATATAGGTGGCTTCCACGCCGGATATATTAAAAAACAGAGGATCGAAACGATCAAAATCCTCTATAAAGCTGCCATGTCGACAATAAGACTGCTGATCCGCGTAATAAGCGTCCAGATCCCAACGTTTTACCTCTCCAATCAGATCATTCCCGGCTTGCAAATGTTGCCATAACTCCTCAGGATTGCGACTTTGTGCAAATCGGCCACTGATTCCAATAATCGCTATTTCCTCCCTGACTGACGGTGTTTCTTGATTCATTATGGCCTCTTCTACCACAACGTTTTGCTCCCATGGCTTAGCAGAATATGGCTTAAAACGTTGTTCTTCAGGGATATGTACCACAATTTTGCCGATATTACTGCGGTTTCCCATAGCCTTATATGCTTCTTTCACTTGCTGAAAAGGATAAGTGGCATATATCGTTGGACGAACGATGTTCTGGTCAATTAGGATCGCCATTTCCTTCATATAGGTTCGAATTATAGAAGGATCACGGAAGGCCATGCGTCGCAAATCTACCGAATAAAATGCCTGATTGTTTGATAACAAGGATAAATCAATATTTTTGGCTGATTTGAGGGCAGTCATAGCAATTTCAATATATCTGCCACCGGGAGCAAGACAAGCCATCCCCTTTTGAATCGCATCACCCGATAAAGTATTGATAACAATATCTACACCTTGCCCGTTCGTAAGACGGTGGATCTCCTCGGCAAAATCTTGCTCCACATACTGAATGGTATGGTGCACACCCTGTTGTTGCAGATAGTTCAGTTTTACATCTGAACCCGCTGTGGCATAGATTTCCAGACCATAATGCTGCGCCAGCTGTACGGCAATAAGACCTGTCCCTCCGGCCGCCGTCTGAATCAATATTTTTTCACCTGGCTGTGGTTTGGCTTTGTGGAACACATCAAGCATGGTCATAGTGACGGCCGGCAGTGAGCAGGCTTCTTCAAATGTTAACTTTTTCGGTTTGGTTACTACATGAGCTGCCGGACAGATCACCATATTGGCATGACCACCCATCTGCTCACCCATCATGGCCACCACTTCTTCACCACTTCGAAGGTCTGTAACCTCGGAACCTGTTTGAACAACGACCCCGCTGACTTCGAAGCCAGGGGTAAACGGATATGCGGGCATGGTTGGATACAGTCCTCTTACACATAACAGGTCTCCAAAATTAAGTGAAAAAGCATGTACAGCAATTTGCACTTCGTTTGACTGGAGTGAACGCGATTGATCCTGAATCAGTTTAAGTTCATCGGATTCTCCAGGTTTCTCCAACAGCAATCGATAATATGAACCTTCCGAAATGGATCCCAGCTTTTCGTTATTAACCATTGTGCTTGTCCAAGTCGCATTAGGATTACTCCTCTCATCCCGAACTGGCAACCAATCCTCATTCCTATGCACAGCAGGCTTATCAGCCTTACGATTATCGTTGCTCATGTCCAAAATGATGGCTTGTTCGTCTTTCCTCTGTGGAGATGTAGCCGGGTCAGGCAGCATGTACGCCACAATTTCTTGTCGATATTGCTCCAGCATGTGCTTGCTTAAGGCATGGACCGTGTTATGATCGAACAGCACTGTAGTCTGCATCACTATTCCACATTGCTCGTTAATAAGATTGACCAGATTGACGGCAACAATCGAATCGACGCCATATTCAGAGAAACTTTGATGATTATCGATCCGGTTCTGACTCATCTTAAGTGAAGTTTCTATGCTGTCCCGGATGACCGTAATAATATGATCCCGGATCAGGTGGTCAGGAATATCTGCTGTAGGTTGAATGTTTCCAGTCTCCATAACCGGGGATGAATTGGGTCTCCATTCCACGTCAGGAATCGCTCTGGTTTGTGTCAGTACAGGATGAGATACAGGACTCTGTTTTATTTCATGTATAATGATGCCGTCACTTTGAGATACAACGATTTGTTGTCCCCACTCTTCAGCATTTAATGCCGGAAAACGAACATTTCTGAACCCCTCTTTGGCGAGCACCTTTTTCCATGTATTAGGTGTAAGTCCTGGGCAGCCCGGAATACGCAGTGCCTCATCTTCGTATAACCACCAGCCCTCCAACAAACCAAACGTAATATGGGCAAAAAGTGTATTATCGGTTATCTCGTTCAGGAGCAAATACCCCTGTTTTTTGATCGCTGCCTTGATATGTCCGAGGGTTTGACGGATATTGGGTGTAGCATGCAGCACATTGGCCGCGATTGCTATATCATAGACAGCTTCATTAATGGATTGATTCTGCAGTTGTTTGGTCACATCTATTTTTCTATAAGTTAAATATGGGTGTTCATTTCCATAGCGCTGCTCTGCCTGCAATAGAAAAGAGGAAGAGATATCCGTATAACAATATTCCTCAATGTACTGCTCATACGGTCTGAGCTTATCAAGCACAGGGGTACTGGTTCCGCCAGTACCCGCGCCAAATTCAATGATTCTCAACCGAATGGTTGCATTCTTTTTTATTTTTTCTTCAATAATTGTTATAAGTTGCGATCCCATAACCTCATTGAAATAGTCGGCGATGGGATTGTTTTGGTATATGCCTTCGACAAGTGTCATGCTTGAATTGGGGAAAAGAACATCCGTTGCCTGCTTGTATCCCCGAAGAATATCAGGCAGGTGTTTTAATGCCGTTTCTGCCAAAAGGACCTGGGATCGAAGGTGGCCCTTTTGCAGCCATTGCTGTTTAACTTCATCCCATTTCTGCCACACATTCTCGAAGGTAGTAGCGGTTTGCCCGCCCTCAGCGCCATTCCCCTCTTCTTTGGCTAACACAGCAAGTGTCTCTTCCATCCAGCGATGAAACAAAACGGGTATCCCGTTTTTCTCTAACCATTCCCTGGTGTTGGAATAGCTTTTTTCAACTAACCCCATTGCCTTTAATTCCGCTGACAATAATGCGACAAGCCACCCGTGTAACTGATCTGTCTCACTGCGAAGTCCCTCGGGAATATGTTTTGTAATCGGAATATACACCTGATCATCCATTGTTTTAACCTCCCTGTGGTGGCAGATGCCCATTCATTGGAAACATTTATGTTCTGCTGCTCTCCCGTACCGTGCAAAACGGTTCATGCACCCTGTCAACACATCGTTCTGTTAACCATTCAGGGATGCAACTTTGTTCAAGTTCAGCTCTTGCATAAAAAGAGGTCTGGTCGTTCTGACAAGCCCCAGTTGATCCAGTGATCCTGTCAAAAGGATTTCCAGTGCTTTCATCGCTTCAGCTACTTCAATAGAACCGATACCGGCATTGCTCATAAGGGTGTTGTATTCTTCCGAGGCTACACTTCCCACACTTCCCCAATAACCCCAATTGATGACTTTGACATCATAGGAACGCTCCATTGCAAGCTGATGAGCAAACGCATCCTTGAAGGTGCAGCCAGCCGCATAATTGCTTTGCCCAGGAGACCTGGTAAACGAATTAAAGGATGAGAAAAACAGCATGAAATCGAGGTCATCCTGTCCAAATACCTGAGCCATGCGTGCACTTACAGCGACTTTTGCAGATAAGACAGCTTGAAAACGATCCTCCTCCATATTGGCGATACTCTGATCCTGCAATACAATCGCAGAATGAATTACACCATGAATAAGGGGATGTCTTCGCTTGATCTGTTCATAGGCCTTCTGGAGGGAATCTGCATTTGTCGCATCTGCCACAATGTACTCGGGAGCACTGCCCAGGGACTCCAAACGTTCTATACAACGTTGAATGCTTGAATCAGGTTCCCTGCGCCCGATCCAGATAATACGTGCATTGTACTGCCGGATCATGTATTCGCTCCACACCTGTCCAATGCCACCTGCCCCACCAATGACCACATATACTCCCTCTTGGCGATAAGCATCCTTAATTGCATGTTCATTGTGCACATTTACCGGGATCAACTCCTGGCGTAACCACTCGTTATCCCTATACAGATAGGCGTTTCCTTGCCCATTCCAAGGTAGTTCTTGCATTTGGGTCTCCGCCCATTCAACCTCATGCTCCAGATCGAGCAGTTTTATGCTCCACCGGGAGTATTCTTTGGCCAAAGAGCCCGCAAAACCATGAATGCTTGCATGGGTAGGATTAATTTCATCCATTGGAGAGGATGGGATCGCATTTGTCGTAATGAGGGTCAATCTCAAGCTTCGATTACCGTATCCAAGCTCTAGTAGACTCTTGATCATTCTGAACAGCTGAAGAACCCCCTGCTCCTGTCCCTCAACAATCGAATCATCTGCCATGCAAACATTACCGGGGGAAGGAGCGTGCCATATAATGTGATCCAGAATGGCAAACTCCGACAGGCTGTCCTTCCAACCAAGTACGCTGTTATGGGGCAACATATGCATTGCGCCCGGATATAGTTTCAGAGCTTGCTTATGACTTGTATCGTTGTCACTAATGATGAGCACCTTGTTACCAACGGATAGCGGAAGCGCTATCTCCTCCGGCGTAAATACACTCCATATGGGTGTCATCAGAACATGTCCAACAGGAGGTATCCCCCCGGTCGTCAACGGATTTTGAAATAAAAGAAGCTTATCCGCTGTGGGAGCTTTACATGCCAATTCTGTCATCCGAATGCATAACTTTCCGTCCGGACTATACATCTCAATCTGAAACTTGATCAGCCCCTGTGCCCCAGAAGAGTGATCCATCTGTTGGACACGCACCCACATCTCTTCTGTGCAAGGATACAGGAGTTCCAACTGATCTAGTGTAAACGGCAGTGGCACTGAATCAGGACTTCGGCCCCCCTCCACATGTTGCTTCAGCAAAAGACCCATGGAGGCCTGGAACGCCGCATCAAGCAAATATGGATTCATTACATATTGCTCTGTATGTCCGACTGCCGGAGACAACCGCAACTGTGCCCAAACCTGATGATCCTGGATGAACAGCTGTGTAAGTCCCTGAAAGGCGGACCCGTAGGATAGACCCAATCCGTCAAACAAGGAATAACACTCCTTACCTGCTAGGACACGTTCTGCCTTCTCAACCAGCCAAGGTTTGTTTCCGTTTGGTTGAACGGATGCCTGTATTCCCCCCAGCAGAACGGAACCCTTGCAATGTGTTCGTTTGAGTTGCTCAGATCCATGAGTGAAGCTATAGATCTCAAAACCTACGATTCCATCATTCTGCTGTTTAAGTTCGATGAGAACATCAACCGGCTGATCCACCTGTAGAGGTGTCATCCATGTGACTTTCTGAATACACCGTACCTGCAACGAATCATCGAAAAGTCCAACAGCTTGCTGAACCGCCGCTCTGGCCATTTCCAGATAGGCTGTACCCGGAAGCCATTTCTCTCCATGGACCTGATGATGGGCCAAAATCGTTTCCTCGCCCGTAAACGTACTGGCATATCGTTGCAAACCAAAGCTGGATGTATTGCAATGTACGAGCGGATGTAAAATAGGTACGCTTGTATGTTGTATTACTTTGCTCCTCTGTTCTCTTGAGACAAGGGGTTCAGGTACCCAGTAACGTTCAGCTGCAAACGGATACGCCGGCAGACTGACTGGGCGCGGGTGCTGCTGTCTGTTGTCCCCGTATAGCTCCATCCACTGAATCACTGCCCCTCGTGTCCACGCGTCCAGTACATGCTCATAACGACCCTGGGACAGCCAGCGTTTCACATTCTCTTTCATGTCTTCTTCATCGGTTAACCAACCCGGATGCTCCTGCCCTTGCTTCACATGCCCCTGATAGTACAAGCTTCCTTTGCCTGCTGGTTCCCTCTGACCCACCTGTTCCACATAGCTGTCCAGCTTGGCAAGCAGCTCCTCCATCGTTTGCGCCAGCACACCCAGCCGTGCCTCCATTGCTTCACGTCCGGTTTGCAGTGTATAGGCGATCTCCCTCACTTTCCAGCTGCTCTGCCCGGTACGGAGTGCATCTCGCAACTGACGGGCCTGCACGACCAGCCGTTCCTCGTTCTTCGCTGACAGCACGATCATCCCTGGCACTTCATTTTGCTCGTTTTGCTCATTCATCTTTTCACGCGTCAGGTCGGGTTCCCGGTATTCCTCCAAAATGAGATGAGCATTCGCTCCACCTGCACCAAACGAGGAAATCCCCGCCCGTCGCGGCACAATCTGACCGCCCACTCTCGGACGTTCCCAAACGTCTAACTCCCGCTGGACCGTGAATGGGGTTTGGCTAAAGTCAATATGCGGGTTGGTCTGCTGCACATGCAGGGACGGCGCCAGCTCTCCATGCTGTAATTGCAGCAGCACCTTGGTGACTCCCGCGATGCCTGCTGCGCTCTCTGCATGTCCTATATTGGATTTCGCTGAACCAATCGCACAGTAGGCCTCTTCCGACGGATCTTGCTGAAAAGCTTTACTCAGCCCCGCAATCTCGATGGGATCACCGAGCGACGTACCCGTGCCATGGGCTTCCACATAACTGATCGTCCGCGGGTCAACGCCCGCCTCACGCAAGGCCCGGCCGATGACGTCCGCCTGGGCGTTGGGATTCGGCACGGTATATCCGTTTGTTTTTCCACCGTGATTCAAGGCCGACCCTTTGATCACGCCGTAAATCCGGTCCCCGTCTGCAACGGCTCGTGCAAGCGGTTTTAACAGGACCGCGCCCACGCCTTCCCCCGGCACATACCCGTCGCCCCCTTCACCAAAGCTCTCACAGCGACCTTTGCTGGACAGGAATCGTCCTTGAGACAACATGATATATTTGTTCGGGTGGACCGACACATTCACCCCGCCTGCGACCGCAACCTGACACTCATTCTGTCTTAAACTCTGGCACGCCAGATGAATGGAAGTCAGCGAAGATGAACACATCGTATCCACCGCCAGACTCGGTCCGCGGAAATCACAGAAATACGACACTCGGTTGGCGATGGACGCCGGATTACCGGAGAGCGCAATTGAGGACTCGGCCCCGTACAGTTGGTATTCTTCGTACATCACGCCCACGTACACACCCACGATGTCGGTAGCCAAACGCTCCCGCGTATACCCCGCATCCTCAATCGTCTCGTACACACACTGCATGAACAATCGTTCCTGCGGATCCATCATCTCAGCTTCCCGAGGAGAAATCTGGAAGAACAACGGATCGAATTCGTCCACACCGTCCAGAAATCCGCCCCAGCGTCCATAGGTCTTGCCCGGTGTGCCCGGCTCTGAATCATATACCTGCTCCTGATCCCAGCGTTCAGATGGAATCTCGGTAATGCTGTCCGTTCCACTGCGCAGATTCTCCCAAAACTCATGGATGTTCCGTGCTCCCGGGTACCTTCCCGCCACACCAATAATGGCGATATCCTGCTGCGTATCGACAGGTGTGTCCTGTCTGGAGACATTAGTCTGTGATTCATTCATCCGTGGTGCATTCGTTTGAGTCTGTCCAAAAGTTAGATAGGGCGATCTGGTCTCTCCAGGGATGGATAAGACAGATTGCACTAAGGTCTGCTGTACTTTGACATGCTTGGCTTCCAAAGGTATGGATGCTGCATCTGAAGTTGTGTCGGGATCTCCCTCCCTTAGCAACCTGTCCAGTTTTTCGCCTTGCTCCTGTAGAAAGTAACTGCTCAAATCCCCGATCGTCTGGTATTCAAAAAATAATGTTTTGGGCAGTGGTCCAAATAAACTTTCCAGTTTGTTTGTCATCTGCATGATCAGGATTGAATCGATTCCATACTGCTCCAGAGGTGCATTCGCTCGAACGCGAGACTCGGGCAGTCCAATAACTTCGGCAAGAGTTTGGATCAAAAATTGAACCGTTCGTTTGGGTTTGTCAGCTGCCTGTGATCGGTTTGATTCCCCCACAGGAGAATTTATTTCTTTCATCGTTTCCAGTCTTTCGCTCTCACCATTGTAAGCCAGGAATCCCTGTTGGTTTTTGGAATGTAGAAGCCTCCTGATCCGGGTCATATCACCCGACAAAACAGCAATCTGTCCAGCTTCTGTTGCCAAAGCCCGATAGAAGGCCTGTATGCCGCTTGACGTTTCCATTCCCGCCAAACCGTAACGATGGAACATCCTTTGCTGAACGGTTTCAGGTATCGTCATACCCCCTTCAGTCCACAGCGGCCAGTTTATGGACAAGGTCCGCCCGTACCGCTCACCCTTCTGCACTCGCTGGTGCCGTTCAGATGCAAAAGAATCCATAAAAGCGTTGGCTGCCGCATAGTCGGCTTGTCCAGGGTTGCCAAACATCGCGGCAACAGCCGAACAAACGATGAACAGATCCAGTTTCTCCTCCCGAGTGGCTTCGTCCAAATGAACAATACCGGACACCTTCGGTGCAAAAACGTTGCGAAAATCGTCCTCTCTTTTAGCAAAAATGGGGTCATCCTGTATAATTCCTGCACAATGAATGATCCCGTTCAACTTACCAAACTCCATCTTGAATGAACTCACTAATTCTTGCACGGTCTGTCGATCCGAAATATCCCCTTGTCTGTAAAGAAGGTTTATTCCTTTCTCACGTAAAGCATCCAATGGCTTCCGAATGGTAGACAAGGATGCTCTCCCTACAGCAACAATGGTGCAGGAGGGTGCATGAAGCGCTATTTCTTCAGCCATGATAATCCCGAGAGCACCTGCTCCCCCGGTAATAACGTAGACCCCTTCGGGTTTCCATGGGATGTCGAATGCACTTTCAAATGGATCATGTTCAATCATTTTCCAGTCCTGAACATGACGAAGCCCAACACCTGATTGCCCTGGTGTACTCTTATAACGGATTAAACCATGCTCTGGGTAGTCCCGATTATCTACGAGCATGTTTGCCAGCATCTCCGATTCCGTTTCATTCAAAATCTCAATAACCTGACCATGAAAGAATGGATTCTCCAGTTCGGCCGTTCTTAACATAGCGGCAATTCCGCGATACAACGACAACTCGCCAGGAATGACAATTTGCAGCCATTTTTCATCGTTAACATGGGGCACTGCCTGCATCAGAAGAAGCCGGATCTCTTCAAGCACCTGCAAAGCGCCGTTGGTAAATAATTTGTCCCAAGACTGGTTGAAATCCGTTGACGGAATACGTACACTTTGAATGGAAAATCGCTGTAAATATTTCTCGATTCCTGGATAACTGTGATTGCTATCTTCGAATAAAAGCACCACATGATTGTCCACGGTTAAGGTCTCATTCCCGGAAACACCTCCGGCAAATGTGTCAACAGGTGCCACTCTCCAATAGGGTTCAGCCAGCAAAGTCCCTTCATCCCCATGCTGCTCTACCTGTCTAGAAAGCTCGCGGAACGTCAGCCCCTTGATTCGAAGGACAAGCTGTTCCTTATCGTCATATCCATCAATATCAACCTTTTTCGTTTCAACTAGAGCGTCATTCGGAGTACAGACGCGAACATGCGACCACATTAATGATGCACTGTTTCCCCGTATCTCCACTTGCTCCATGGCAAACGGAACCGGTGTTGTAACAGGTGGACCTCCTGCTGCCACCAACAGAAGTCCAATGGATGCCTGTAGGACACTATCTGTAAGACCAGGGTGAAGCTGACCTCCGCCATATTCATGGGAAAACTCTCCTGCAAGGCTCAGTTTGGCAAGCGCCTGATTGGTCCCGATGTACAACTCTTCAATTCCCTGATAATAATCCCCGTATTGCAGATCCATTTGTTTAAACTGGTTGTAACAACCTTCTCTTGTATAAAACCCTTCGGTGCATTGGGCTCTGATCTGTGTCAGATCTGTCTGTCCAACTTCCTGCGGCTCCATCATTGCCGCTTGCCCAAGACAGTGAACAACAGTCTCTTCCGCACCTTGGCTCTGTATCCGAAACTCGATTGCTCCCCGTTCAAGCGGATGAAGCAAGACGTCAACCTGAACAGGCTCTTTGTTCACCTGTAGTGGTCCATACCAGCCGATATGGCTCAGACTTATCCATGTCTGTTCTAGATCATCATGCGTATGAGCCATTTCCACTGCAGCACGAGCCATCTCCAGATAGGCTGCACCCGGAAATACACTTTCCCCTTGCACAATATGATCCTTCAGGAAAAGCTCTTCGCCATCAAAGGTGGAACTGAATTGGAGGGCAGCCCAATTCGAAGTATTACGATGCAGCAAAGGATGAAGCAACTGGTTTGAGTCCTCTATGCTCTGGTTAGCATGTTGTTGGATCGTATGATCATTTGTTGGTGGGTGACCAGCATCAATCCAGTACTTATCCTTGGCAAACGGATACACGGGCAGTGAGATTCGTCCTGCGGGCGCATGCTTAAACAACAATTCAAAATCAAGATGATATCCCTGCATATATAAGCTTGCTGCTGCTGCTAATTTTTCCGTAAATTCAGCCGAATTCGGTGATTCCGAACAATGCTGCAAACATTCATTTCCATAACGCATTAATGAAGACTGCGGGCGAAGTGTATGTGACAGTTCCACCACCTGAACTTCTGCTGCGGCTCCCTTTTCAAGCCACTTCTCCAATATTCTGATCAACTCTTGCTCATTACGGACAACACAGCTCAATCGGGAGTTCAGATGTTTTCGTCCCATGAGCAATGTATAACTCATATCCCAGCAGCTCACATCGGATTGTTCTTTGCAGAAGCTAACCAGTTGCTTGACTTGAACTTCCAATTGTTCCTGTGACTGAGCCGATAAAACAATCAGGTTCCCGGGACGATTGACCTTCTGACTTCCCATAACAGGTGCTTGTTCAATGACCATATGCGCATTCGTTCCACTGAAGCCAAAAGCGCTGATTGCGGCCATCCTTTTAACACCTGGCGGTGTGATCCAATCGATTGTCTCTGTATTGATGTAAAAAGGACTGCTTGCAAACGGAATGTGTTCGTTGCCTTCCTGAAAATGAAGGGAAGCTGGAATTTTTGCATGTTTTAAGGAAAGTAAAATTTTGATCAGTCCAGCCACACCGGCAGCGGCCGCAGCATGTCCAATATTCGTTTTGATTGAACCAAGAGCACAGTAATTTTCCTCCTCGGTGTATGACCGGAACGCTTTCACAAGCGCACTGTATTCAATGGGATCTCCCAATTTAGTTCCCGTTCCATGGGCTTCAACCAGTTGGATATTTCCAGGATGGATGTCAAAACGATTGTAGACCTCACTCATGAGTTGCTCCTGAGACTTCGCACTCGGCGCGGTGAGCCCGTTTGAGGCTCCATCCTGGTTAATGGCTGTACCGCGAATAACCCCATGGATGTTGTCCCTGTCACGCAAAGCGTCACTTAAACGCTTCAGCACTACAACTCCTGCACCTTCTCCAGGCACAAATCCGTCTGCCCGCTGGTCGAAAGTATGACATTTTCCTGTCGTTGAGAGCATGCCGGCCCGGTTGGATGCAATGAAAAAACCTGGGGTGGACTGTATAAAGACTCCTCCGGCAAGCGCCATTTCCGTCTCTCCAGACCATAATCCCTGACAAGCCAGATGAACTGATACGAGTGAGCTTGAACATGCCGTATCCACTGCAATAGCAGGGCCCTGCAAATTCAGATAATATGCAATTCGAGCAGGAATGACTGAACCCGAGTTGCCCCAGAATGCCTGCGGAACAGGATTCGGTCCAAGCAGTGTCCGGTAATCAAGCTCATTAAATCCCGCGTATACACCACACTTCAGCCCGGCAACTGCCTGCCCTGCATATCCAGCATCCTCCAGCGCCTTCCAACATTCCTCAAGAAAAATTCGCTGATGCGGGTCCATATGAGCAGCTTCCGTACCTGAAATGTTAAAAAATTGAGGATCAAATTCATCTATGTTTTCCAAAAATCCACCATGGCTGCAATAGGAAGTATCCTTTTCAAAATAAGATGATAGATCCCAACGCGTAACTCTCTCGACCAGATCCTTTCCTATGACTAAATTCCCCCATAAGGAATGAATATCATCTGACTGCGGAAATCGCCCGCTCATCCCAACAATAGCGATATCTCCCCGCTCCACCTTTAAAGGACTATAAGACTCTGGGAACACAAAATGCTGGTCATGATTGTGTTCGGATGAACCTTCTGTTTTGTATGCATGCGGGGCAGCAGCTTCAGAGCTCAACTCCACCGGATCTACAGATTTGGAAGTCTTTTCGATGGTTTGCACAAGGCCGTCCCTATACTTTTCAACGATATGGTTGGATAACAACTCAATGGAGCTATAATCAAACAGGCTGGAGACCTGCAAAGATATGGATAACGCCTCGTTGATCGACTGAATAAGCCGTACGCCTGTAATGGAGTCCACACCATATTCGGAGAAGGGTTCCTCTGAATCAATCATGGTGGTGTTCACTTTAAGCGAAGCAGACAGCATATCTGTAACGATCTCTCTTACATGTGCTTTCAATGTGGTTGCTGAAGTGCTCTCCAAACCAAGAGATGACTTGCTCGGCTTCTTTTCTTGCAGTTCAGGACGGCTTCCTGGAGAGAACGAATCATTGGACTGTAATTCAGACCGTGCCTGATTGGATGATCCAACTGGAGTAACTTCCGCGTCGATCTGCCTTACTATGCCGTCACTGTATGCCACAATGACCTGCTGCCCTTCCTCGTGCCAATCTTGTGCAGGAAATTCGATAGAATGAAAACCCGCTTCCAGTAACAGCTGTTCCCATACATGAGGTGCTACTCCGGGAGAATCGGTTAGACGAAGCTCGGGGTCCTCATACAGCCACCATCCATCCAACAAACCAAAGGTAAGGTGAGTAAAAAGGGAATTGCTGCTAATCTCGTTAATTAACAGCATTCCGCCTTGTTTTAGCAGAGCCTTCACATTACGCAGTGTTGTCCGCAAATCGGGAGTTGCGTGCAGCACATTGGCTGCGATGACCACATCATAGGCACCGGTGTCTATCTGTTGGGCAGACGGAGCATAACGAACATCAAACATACGATAATTCAGGAATGACCTGCCTGCTCCATACTTCTGTTCACCATGCAAAAGGAATGCTTGGGATACATCCGTATATGCATACTCTTGAATATGTTGTTCCACCGGTTTCAGTCTGTGCAAAACGGCTGCGCTTGTTCCTCCGGTTCCCGCCCCAATCTCCATCATGCGGAGAGCAGAGCTGTCCAACTGGATTTTATGCTGCACATAATGTAGTGCTGTTTCAGCAAGCACTTCGTTATAACGGTTTATTTTCACGTGTATATCCCCCCGACCAATTCCATAGAGGAATCAGGAAACATAATCTCGGTTGCTAGGCATTTTCCGCCGATAATATCTGGCAGCGCCTTCAGCATCGTTTCAACCAATCTGATTTGTGATTCCGCGCCGTGGTGTTTGATCCATCCGGGTTTGTTATGCTCCCATTCCTGCCAAGCCGTTTCGGCTTTCGGCTCGTCGTAATTGCATACCCTGTAACCAAAATCGGTTTTCATCAGATAGCCGTAACGGACTAGCGCGGTCAAACTTCCTCTGATCCAATGCGCATAGGTGTCCGACAAATTCTGTGTTAATTCAGCCAGAGTACCAGAGCTAACATCGGATTCAAACCAACCGGAGGCTTGCAGCTGCACCCACATCAGTTTTGCAAGCAAAGGCTCCATCTCTTGGAGCAAATGGCTTGTATTCTTGTCTGGGTGAGAGGTATGCACGAGGTCACGAGTCACTGGCCTGCTTGCCTTTAGAGGCTGATCCGACATATAGACTTGTACAGATTTTTGCATATTGATTCCAGGAATCAAATTTGTTTTTGTTTTTAACAAGGCAGCCTGTGTAAGATCTATGCTCATGAGCATCTCCAAGGCTTCCATCGCTTCTGGCGCCTCAATTGAACTCACACCCATCCGGTTCATGCGTTCCCTGTATTCCAATGAAGCCACACGGCCTACACTCCCCCAGAAACCCCAGTTCATAATTTTGACCGGACATGTCCAGGATTGTCGCAACCAATGCGCAAACGAATCTTTAAACATACAGCCCGCCGAGTAATTGCTCTGGCCTGGTTGTCTGGTAAAAGAGTTCATAGATGAGAAAAACAGGACAAAGTCCAGATTTTCTTTCGCAAATATGTTTGCCATCACAACACTTACATCCAGTTTGGCGACAAATACATGTTGAAACTGTTCCTCTGTCATCTGCTCCAGACTGCCATCTTGCAAAACAATTGCTGAATGCACAATACCATTTATGGTCTTGAACCGGCTTTTGATCGTTTCATACGCACTCATTAATTCCTCTTCACTGGCTGCATTGGCCGAAATATATTCGGGAGCAGCCCCCAGAGCTGACAAACGATTCTGTTTATTCCGTATCTCGTCGTTGTATTCACTTCTCCCGATCCATATCACTCTCGCCTGATAGGTCCGAATCATATATTCACTCCATACTTCTCCGATCCCGCCTGCCCCGCCAATGACAACATATATTCCACCATAACGATAATTGTTGTTGTCCTGAGGGGCATTGCTCTCCAGGCGAACAAGTTCCTGACTGTACCAGCGGTTGTTTCGATGGACCTGGAGATCCCCTTTACTTTTCGGTTCCAGTGAGAGCGCTCCACGAATGGAACGTTCATTGATGTTACCAGCTTGCAAATCCACAAGACGCACAGACCATTGTGGAAACTCCTGCGCCATTGAGCTGGCAAGACCATGAACTCCGGCATCCGCAGGATTAACCCGGTCGCTAGACCATACGGATTGTGTCTGACAGGTTAAGAATGACCATTCCAACGGACGATGACCATATCCCAATTGAATCATGGCTTTAATGATTCGAAACACATTTTTCACGCCCATATTCTGTGCCAATATCATATGATTCAGTGACGTTGGAGGGAGAGACATATGATTGGATAACCAAATGATATGATCAATCGTATCGACCTTTTTCAAGGCATTCATCAGACTGACGGGATCTACAGCAGTTTCCGCATCCATACGGATTGATTTTGCATGGATCTGATGAACCATCTCCCATTGCTCCGTTGTACCTCCAATGACCAGCCATCGTTTATATCCAGGATTGAATTCGGACTTTTCAGTCTTTTCGACTACTTCCCATATTGGGGTCAGCATAAGATTATGGTCCGATGGCTCCGATGGGGTTGCAAGAGGAGGTTCCTCCTGCTTAACTTTTGATTCACTTATCGTGTTGCCCTGAGATTGCTGCGGGATCCAGTATCTTTCTCTTGCAAATGGATAGGTCGGTAGGGCGATCCGTTGGGGTTTACCCTCAGCAACATATAATGTATTCCAGTCCAGGTTCAGACCCTGCACCCATAAATCCAGTAATTTCTCATGCTGGCCCTTCTGAATCCACCGGTTCACCATTTCTTCCATATCCTCATCCCGACTAAGGATGGAAAGCATCTCTTTACCCTTTTTCACATGACCGGTATAAAAAACCATTTGCGAAGCTTGTGTTTCCAGATTGTTTGCCTGTTCAACATACTCTTTTAGTTTCGCAATGAGTTCCTCTATGGACACCGCCAGCAAGCCCAGACGCTCTTCCATCGATTCACGTCCAACTTGCAAAGTATAGGACAGGTTCCTCATATCCGAATCCACATATATTCCGGTGTATAACGCTTCAAGTAAGTCTTTGGCCTTTGCCAAGAGTCGTTCCTGATTTCTTGCGGACAACACAACGATAACAGGAGATTTAGGGTGATCTTTGCCAACTGTTATCTGTTCCGAGTACATACCTGTCTGGGTATACTCTTCAATGATGATATGTGCATTGGCACCCCCAGCTCCAAATGAAGATACGCCTGCACGTCTTGGGATCTGCACTCCATCTATTTCCGGACGCTTCCATGGTTCGAGCAACTTCTGAACCACAAATGGACTCTGGGTAAAATCAATGTTTGGATTGGTCTCTTCCGCGTGCAAGGATGGCGCGAGTTCCCCATGCTGCAGCTGCAGCAACACTTTGGTTACCGCAGCAATGCCTGCTGCGCTCTCGCAGTGACCAATGTTGGATTTGGCTGAACCGATGGCACACTTGAAGTTGGATTGGACCGTCCGCTGAAATGCTTTTGTTAAACCGGCCACTTCAATAGGGTCCCCGAGCGAGGTTCCTGTTCCATGCGCCTCCACGTAACTGATCGTTCGCGGATCGATACCTGCTTCAAGCAGGGCGTCACGGATAACCTCAGCCTGTGCGTTGGGATTTGGCACGGTGTATCCATTGGTTTTCCCCCCGTGATTCAGCGCCGATCCTTTGATCACACCGTAAATCCGGTCCCCATCCGCTATGGCTCTCGCCAACGGTTTCAACAGAACCGCGCCGACACCTTCACCCGGAACATAGCCGTCCCCACCTTGGCCAAAGCTCTCACACCGTCCTTTGCTGGACAGAAAATTCCCTTGAGACAAAAGAATATATTTGTTGGGATGAACCGACACATTCACACCGCCAGCTACAGCTACCTGGCACTCGTTCTGTCTCAGGCTTTGACAGGCCAAATGAATGGATGTTAATGACGACGAACACATTGTATCCACGGCCATGCTTGGTCCGCGAAAATTACAGAAATACGAAACCCGATTGGCAATGGAAGAAGGATTACCGTTGAATGCCATGGAATTCTGGGACCCATAGAGCTGATACTCCTCATACATCACACCTACATAGACGCCCACTTTCTCCGTGCTCAAGCTTTGTCTTGTGTATCCCGAATCTTCCAGTGTTTCATATACACACTGCAAAAAAAGTCGTTCTTGAGGGTCCATTGTTTCGGCTTCACGAGGAGATACCTTGAAAAACAACGGATCAAACTCATCCACACCATCCAAAAAACCACCCCAACGGCCATAAGTTTTGCCTGGAATTCCTGGCTCTGGGTTATACACCTGCCCGTGATCCCAACGTTCAGATGGAATCTCGGTAATACTGTCCATACCACTACGCAGGTTATGCCAGAATTCACCGATATTACGGGCACCAGGATATCTGCCCGCCATTCCGATAATGGCAATATCCTGATGCTGATTATTCTTGCCCTTTTCACCACCAGAAGGTGAGTCCATATGAATGGCAAGGTCCGGGTCCGTTTTTTTCAAAATAGGTTCGGCTTCGGGTTCGAATGGGGTTCCTGTCAGCAGCGTTCGTTTCGACATCACGGCGTGTGTTGGTGCGTGTGTTTGGGAGTCCGACACATTCTGTAAAATCGCTAGCACATTCTTCTGTGTCATTCCGGCTGGTTTCATCCCTCGTTGCTGAAGCAGCTTATCCAAACGAACCTGATGAATGTTCATAAAGTAATGACTTAGTTCCCTCAGGGTCTGATATTCAAAGAACAGCGTTTTGGACAGAGACCCCAATTCATTCTCCAATACGTCCGTCATCTTCATAATGAGCAGCGAATCGATACCATACTGCTCCAGCGGGACATCTGGCTCAATCCTTGATTCTGGCAAGCCAATCACGGGAGCCAATGTTTTAATTAACCAAAGGATGGTTTGATCCTCAAGATTGCCTTCAAGTCCAGCAACCTCTTCCGTATCCTCGATACTCACAGATATATCTGCTGTTGAACTCTTGGAAAGGTTTAATTGACCCACGAACTGCTCAGCGGTTGCGTGGAGGCTCATTTGTTCCAACAGTGTCTCTGCAGAAATATCCCATCCATGCCGAGTTAGCAGTCTGCGGGAAAGTTCACTCCATTGCACCGGGTCCAAACCATATTCGCTCCAGTCCATGTCCGGGTCCACGTCCTGCTCCCCTACGTTCAACAAAGCGGCCACTTCCAACGTGAGCACAGATACAGCTTCCTGTTGGGTCATGCCTCCCGCCAGAGGGGCTCCAAGCTTGATGGATAACGATTCCGGCGAAGGCGCTTGCCTATCTGCGTCTGCGTTTGCTGGCTCGATCGATTCAGTTAACCCCGAATCTACCGGCTCCAGCAGGCTTCTTCGCAGCACCGACAGCTTGCCTTCCGCCACCAATACCTGGCTGCCTCCACTCGCCCAGGCCTGATACAACGCCTTTACTCCCGACGCGGTTCCCAGCGGTCTCAGTCCATGCTGTTTCCACAGACGCTGCTTCCCCTCTTCCTCCAGCTGCATTCCGCCTTCTTCCCACAACGGCCAGTTGATGGATAAGGTTCTCCCTTGACACTCCCCGCGTTTCATCCGCGCATTTCGGCTCACCGCATACGCATCCATATACCCATTGGCGGCGGCATAATCACCCTGCCCTGCATTCCCCGTCACCGCTGCACCCGAGGAGAACAGCAACAGCACATCCAGCGCTTCGGTCCCGATCGCTTCTTCCAGATTCCGTATGCCGACTACTTTCGGAGCCAGCACGGCCTGCCAGTCGGATTCCGTTTTGTATCGCATCAGACTGTCCCGGATTTCTCCGGCACAATGCAGCACCCCGTTCACCTGGCCATACTGCTGACGGATACGCCCGAACAGTCCGTGGACCGCCTCCCGATCGGTGACGTCCACTGCTTCATAAAGCACCTGGGCAGGGAGCTGCGCCATCTCTCGCTGTACCGCCTCTGGCATCGCCGGGGATCGGCCAGTCAATATAAGCGTACTGCCTTCCGTTTGGGCTGAAATCTCCCGGGCCCAGATCCGTCCCAGGCCACCGGCTCCGCCTGTAATGACGTACACGCCTCCGTCTCTCCAAGGGGACAACAGTGGGAAGCCGCTCTTCCGCTTTGTCTTCACCTCTGTCTCTGCATTCCCATTCGTCATCTCATCCATATCCACATTTGTATCCATGTCCACGTCGACCACCTGCCAGCCCGCTCGCTTCAGCTCACCCGCTTCCCAACGCAGATGGCTCTCCTCCGCATGGAGCGCACACTGGTGCAACTGCTCGGTCAATATGGCGGCCGATGTCTCTGGCTGGACTTCGACAAGCTGTGCCAGACAGCCCGGATGCTCCAGTCGCACCGTCCGCAGCAGCCCGCTCAGGCCGGCGAACCGTCTTCCTTGTTCATCTCCCGCCACGACGACCTGCACAGCCATCCGGTGGCTTCGCTGCATCGCAAGCTGCTGCTGCACATGGTGCAGAATGGCCTGAACAGCCTGTCCGTATCGCGCCTCCAACGACCCCGTTAACACCATCTGCTTCCAGGACACATCCGCAGCCGCGAAGTCTTGCGGGGCCCAATCACACAGCAGCACCGCGGGTTCAACCCCCACAGCTTCAGCCGGTAGGGAGCGCTTCGGCAGCTCCTGCCACTCGGGCTGCACCAGCAGCACACCTTCCCGGCTTTCGGGTACACGCGAGGTCACGCCCCGCAGTCGAATGCAAACCTGTCCCTCTGAATCGCACAGCTCCAGATCCAGTTTACGGACGCTAGCCTCAGCGGAAGATGCCGCAGACTCGGGGCGAACACGCACCACCGCCCACATGTGCGCCTGGCAAGGGGATATCACTTCCGCCTCCTCCAGTGCAAAAGGCAACGGAGCGGAGGCGGGCGGGTTCCCATGTCGTTCTGTTGTGCTCGCAAGGGCCGTGCTCTCCAAGCTTACTGCCCCCTCCTGAGTAGTGGATCTCAGCACTTCCGCGATCTGATCTCCGGCCAGCAGGGCGATGGATGCTTGCAAGGCCCCATCCACCATACCGGGATGCAGCACAGTATCCGCTTGCCCTTCGAAGAGCGCTTGTGGCAGACGCAACTGCGCCAAGGCCTCGTTTGCCCCCCATTGCAATTCGGCAATGGTCTGATGGGACGGACCGTACTCCAGACCCAGTTTTCGGAATGCTTCATAACAAACTGCTCCACTGGCCTGTCCCTCTGTACACCGGCTGCGCACAGCCTGCAAATCCAAGGTTTGCACGGCTTCTACGAGAGGTCTTCCCACACTTACACGCCCTTGACTATACACCGCTTCTCCAGATTCAATTGCAGACTCATTTGCTGGCGCTGCCGAAACTCCATAGGACAGGCTTCCATCTGCCTCGGCCTCAAGCACGAGATGAACCTCCAGAGGCTCCTCTCCAACAACGAGCGGCCTGCTCCACATTACATGCCGCAGCAGCAGACTGTGTGTGAGCGGAGGCCAATTCGCTGCATGCGCCGCTGCTGCCCGGGCCATCTCCAGCTGAACAACAGCTGGAAGCAGCTTGTGCCCCTGTACAACATGATCGCTTAGGAAAGGCTCATTTCCATTGAACTGACTACTGTACCACTGGCCCCGCAGCAGATCCGAACGGTTGTGGTGCAGCATGGAGTGCAGAACTGTAACCTTTTTGCCGAAACCTGCAGTCCCGCTCTCCCTTTTTGCATGGACCATGGGGACCCAATAGCGTTCTCTTTGAAATGAATAGGTAGGGAGACTGATTCGAGTAGGCCTGCTGTCCTTCTGGTACATGCTGTTCCAATCAATGGTTATTCCTTTGGCCCATACTTCAGCGATTGAAGCCATCTTTCTTTTGTTCATCCATATTTCGATTGCTGTCCGAATGTCTTCATCTGATTGAAACAGTTCTGTGATCGCATCTTCTTGAAGCCTGACTTCTCCCTCATAACCAGCCCGACTGTTCAAAGATCCAATCCGCTGGCCTTGGTCTTTGCTTTGCACATACTCTGTACATTTCCTTCTCAGCTCTTCAAGAGAACTGACAACAAAGGCAACCCTGTATCGCATATGCTCTCTGCCCACCTGCAGCGTGTATGCCAGATTGGATAGCTTGATTCCCCGTGTGGCGGCGGAATTTTGATGTTCCTTACTGGTGGAGAGATAATTCATCATGTCGCGCACATGATCAAGCAGACTTGTTTGACTTTTGGCAGATAACGGAACAATGACTGGAAGCTCGGACTCCAAATCTGAACTGGAATTTACTGCTGTTGGTGCATATTCTTCAACAATCAAATGGGCGTTACTGCCGTTTGCTCCGAAGGAGCTAATACCCGCTCGCAAAGGATGGGTTTCTGGAGTGTTACGATCTGCCTTCATAGTTCTCCAGTCCTTTCCTTCCCTCTCCACATAAAAAGGAGTGTTCTGAAAAGGAATGTACGGATTCAGACGTTCCGCATGTAAGGAAGGAAAAATCCGATTGTGTTTCATCTGTAACAGTACCTTGGTTAACGCAGCCACACCCGCAGCCGCTTCCAAATGCCCGATATTGGACTTCAGTGAACCAATTGCACAACTCTGTTCCGGCAGTGACCAGTCCGCCAATGCTTTATTCAGTCCCTGTACCTCGATCGGATCTCCGAGGGACGTTCCTGTGCCGTGTGTCTCAAAATAACTGACCGTTCGAGGATCAACCCCTGAACGTTTGAATGCATGTTTAATAACTTCCGACTGTGCTGTTGAGTCTGGTACCGTTGGGCCTGATGTTTTTCCTCCATGATTGATTGCAGACCCTTTAATAACACCATAGATGGAATAACCTTGCTCTTCGGCATGACTCAGACTGGTCAGCAACACCGTTCCTGCTCCCTCACCCGGCACATATCCGTCTCCGCCCTCTCCGAAACTGCGGCATCGTCCATCGGATGATAATAGCTGTGCCTCTTTCAAAAACATGTATCGATGTGGATGCGTAATGACGTTGACTCCGCCAGCAAGAGCATACTCACATTCCTCATTTCGAATGCTTTCGCAGGCCAGATGAATGGCCGTTAGTGCGGAGGAACACATGGTATCTACCGCAAGAGAAGGACCATGGAAATTCATGCAATACGATACCATGTTTGCAACGGACGCTGCACTGATCCCCAAGGATGTAGGTACACCGCGATCTGTCAATTCCGATGCAAACAGCTCATAATGATTCCAGAATACGCCGGCAAATACACCTACACTCCGGGTACCTGTTGAAGCATCCTGGTGCTGACTGCGTTCAACGCGAAATCCCGCATCTTCACAGGCTTCCCATGCCGTCTCCAGAAAAAGTCTTGCCTGGGGGTCCATCATCTCCGCCTGACGGGGAGATAAATTAAAAAATAGTGGATCGAACTCATCAATCTTATCGATGAATCCCCCAAACTGATAATATGATTCCGGCGTATACGAAAACCGCCCCTGTTCCCAACGATCTCTGGGAAAACCTGTAATGCAATCCTTACCTGATAACAGATTGGCAGCAAATTCATCCACATTCCGAGCCATCGGATAGCGGCCAGCCACACCAATAATGGCTATATCTTCTGTATGCATTTCCGATGGTCTCTTTTCTTTTCGAGAAACCTCATGATTTAAAACTTTTGCTGCAGAAGGGCCCTCCACATGGATAGTAGTTTGTGCAAAACTTCGGATAAACGAAGGTTTACCATACATCACAACAGTCTGCGTTGATGCATTCATCATAAGCGAATCGAACAGTTGCATTCCTTCGTCTTGAGGCAGCGGGGCCAATCCCGTTTTGACTTCCAACTGCTGCTGGTAAACTGGATCGATCGACATGCCTCCATTCGCCCATAGAGGCCAATTAATTGAAAGGGTTCTGCCTGATCGCTGTCCTGCCACAACCTGTTGCTGACGCCGCTCTGCAAACCGATCCATAAAAGCGTTACCACAAGCATAATCTGCTTGTCCCATATTCCCGAGCACAGCCGATAGTGAAGAGAATAAAATAAAAAAGTCCAGTGGTTGATCACGAGTATATTCATCCAGGTACCAAAGTCCGCTCACTTTAGGGCCTAGCACTTCCGAAATATTCTCTTTTGTTTTCTGTAAAATGAATTGGTCCCGGGTAACTCCTGCACAATGTATGATTCCCCGAATAACTCCCAGACTGGTCCGAATCTGCTGGATGACATGACTCGTCTGCTCGCTATGCGTTAGATCTGCCTGAAAATAATGAACATCCGCTCCCAGACTCTTCAACTCCGATATCTTATCGGACTCTTTTTTGCCAAGAGAAGAACGCCCCACCAGCGCCAATGTAACCCTCCCTTGCTCAGCCAAATGGCGACCTACCATCAAGCCTAATCCACCCAATCCACCAGTAATCAGATAAACACCATCTTTTGCAACATACTGGCTTTTCTGCAGCATCGGTATCGGCTTCTCACGGTATTTTTTCACCATCCGCACACGAGATTTTCCGGTGTAACACACTTCACTGACTCCCGAGGAATGTGTTACTCGCTCTTTCTCCAACCAGTCCGCCCATTGGGTTCTTGTAACGTTATGAATATCATTCACCGTGATGATCTGTCCATGTAGATGAGGGTTCTCTGCATGAGCTGTTCTTAAAAGGGCTCCCATCGCGCCTGAAAAATCAGTGCCCGTTCCTGACGGACCAATTATTTGAATATGGGTCTCCGCTTTGGGAAACTGCTGCATGTAATTCTGAAGCCAGACTATACTTTGCTCGCACATTTGTTCAAATGACTGTGGCATGGTACGTTCACTGGTTAGTGTGACAACCTCTGATTGCGGAAAACATTCCTTGATCATTTGATCATGTCCAATTGCCTGCTCGCAAAGAATAACAACGTGGCTCCGCACTGTGTTTGAGGTGTTACGCATATGCAGCGTGACCTCTTCCCAGAAGGGTTCGAGCATGACAGATGAGTAATCATCACTCTTTCCCCGATCATGATTGAGTTCTGAAGTTTTGATGCTTGCCTTGCTGGCCGAAGCTTTGCTCTCCGTGTACTGATTTTCAGTAAATGCCTCAGGCCAATGTTGGTGCAGGTATGCAGCAAGAGACTTAATATTGGAATATTCAAATAACAGCGTGGGGTAAAGCTGCTCCTTCACTTTGTTCTCCAGCGTCCTTGAAAGGTTGATAAGCTGCAAGGAATCCAGTCCCATCTGATAAAATCCCAGTTCTGTGTCCAAATTCGCTTCAGATGTTCCAAGCACTTTGCCTATCTCTACCTTTAAATAGTCCGCAACCTGCTTCGTGTTCCCTTCTGGAACACCTCTTCGCTGATTCGATAGTTCGGATGTATCATCTATGATGACAGGTGAATCTTGTATATTGACCTTTGTGGCCAGCTCTGGTACAGATGAATCCTCTGAACCTGAGCCTGCTACCCCATTTGGATTCTGATGTACTTCGGCCCATTGCTGTATCAAATGAGGATTACGAATACGTTTAGCGGTTAAACGCTCAAATTCAACCAAGGACTTGCCAGCAGAATCAACCACTCTAATATCTGTAGAAATCAGATCTGGTGATGAGACAGAATTATCGTTTATCAATGGTCGAGCGAGCGAGTACACACCAATGGTGTCAGGTAACGGACCATAAATACAGAAGCGTTCAATCATAAAAGGAATATAGGGAGTCTGATCATCAAACATCCCCTGTGCTTTTTCCTTTAAACGAAATGAGGAGCCCGCAAAAGTTGCCCCATCCAAAAAAGCTGCATGTGCATAAAATTCATTGGAGTAAACGGAAGCCTGCTCACTGAGATTCAGACACATAAGCTCCTGATTCTCATATTGGTAGACGACCCCTGAAGTTTGCATAAATGGCCCATGCTCGATGTTGACCTGCCTCGCCAATTGATAAACCTCATCCATGCTCCACTGATCTCGGGATTGAGTTTTCAGATCCTGAATATGGATCACGGGTGGATTAAACTCAGGATCAACAAGAAACATCGTACATTGCATATGTTGTTCTTCACTGCCCTGATCGATGGTACCATTCATCACTTTGTTGCTTGTAATGGTTACCCTCCATTGCAACTCTGAAGGTACAGGTGAGAACGTCACAGCAATCTCGCGATCAAATTGCTCTGATGTCACAATGGGCGTTGTAAACAAAATCTGCCGCAATTCGACAGAGTGTGTCTCCAAATATAAAGCCGACAAACGATAGATCATATCCAGTAGGGTGACCCCGGGTAACGTACAAATTCCGTGTACACGATGATCCTGAACGATGGCGTTGCTGTGGCTTAAACGTTGCACGTATGTTTCTTGATTGCGACCTATCAACGACAGTTCCCCCTTACTGCAATTTTTTCGGTGTGAAGAAAGACAGCATATGCTCAGGCTTACGATGGGTTTGTCCTGAAGACGATCCGAACACCAAGTTTTTCTCCTCAACCTCATCCGGCCAAAACCGGGCTCTATTCCAGATAATGCGATTGAAACGAGGTTCCAGTGTTGCTTTATTTGGGTCTGGTACACCTTCATTGCTGACAAGGATATGAGCGTTATTTCCTCCGAGTCCAAACGCGCTGACACCCGCACGCAACACTTTATTGGTCCAAGGTGTAAGTTCTTGAACAAGGAATAACGGACTTTCTTCAAACCGAAATCTCGGATTCGGATGCGGACAATTTAAACTGGGCGGGATCTGACCATGTACCATACTCAGCAAAACCTTGATCATGCTAACTGCCCCTGCTGCACTCAACAGATGTCCCACATTGCTTTTGACACTTCCCACACCGCAAAGATCCCCCTTTGTCATACTGGTTCCCAGCACTTGGGTTAACGCTTTAAGCTCAATGGGATCTCCAATGACCGTGCCTGTTCCATGTGTTTCTACATAATTGATTGAAGCCGGATCAATATTTGCATCCTTGATGGCACGTTCGATTAACGACTGCTGAGCCTGGGGATTCGGTGTGGTGACGCCCATTGTATGACCATCATTGTTAATCGCAGAGCCATCAATCACTCCGTAGATTTTGTCACCGTCCGTTATGGCCTGTTCCAATCGTTTCATGACGATTACTCCACAGCCCTCCCCAACCCCAATTCCATTAGCGGAGGCATCAAAGGTTTTACATTGTCCATCTGGTGACAGCACCTTTGATGCAGTCAGGGAAAGATAAGGGGTCTCGTCCAATAAAACTTCAACCCCACCGGCGATCACCAGATCTGCTTCCCCATTCTGCAAACTCCGGGCACCCAGATGGATGGCTGTTAGGGAACTGGAACAAGCGGTGTCCACGACCATGTTGGGACCTCTGAGGTTATATAAATGAGCCAAATGTGCCGTAATAAAATTTTGACCTGTGCCAATAATGGTTTGTTTGTTGTCCCGACGTATTTTGCTCATGAAATGACCTGTTCTTGCCCCTGCAAATACACCAACCTCAAGCGACTCAAGCTGACTCTTTCCATATCCTGCATCTGCAAGTGCTTCAGCGCTAACCTCAAGCCACTGCCTTTGCAAAGGGTCCAGATGAGTTGCCAGGGAATGATCCATTCCGAAAAAATCGGGATCAAACCATTCCAGCTCATCGAGAAAAGCCCCCCATTTGCTCATGCTTTTCCCGGCTTTGCCATCAGGATGGTAGTACGTTCTCCAATCCCACCGGGATGACGGAATTTCACGTATACTGTTTTTGCCTGTTTTTAGATTGTTCCAAAATTGTTCCGGGTTCACCGCATCCGGGAAATGACAGGCCATTCCAATGATGGCCACTCGGGATCGAGAACGATCTTTGGGCGGCTGGAGAATCTGTCGAGCCTCATGTCTGTTGATCTGTTCGGGAGATGTACGTGGACTTGTTGCGTATTTTTGCAGCAAAGCCCCTGTCAGTCCTGCAATCGTTGGATAGTCCAAAAAAAGACCAGGTTCCACCACAGGAATTTGAAGTTCGCGTTCCATCCGGCGTGCCAGCTGAGCAATCAAGATTGAATCCATCCCGAAATGTTCGAAGGATCGGTCCGGGTTCATTTTCTCGGGTTCAATACACAATTCCTCGGCGAATATGGAACTTAATTTC
The DNA here is from genome assembly GCF_037965655.1 of Paenibacillus sp. FSL L8-0435. Classification (NCBI taxonomy): domain Bacteria; kingdom Bacillati; phylum Bacillota; class Bacilli; order Caryophanales; family Paenibacillaceae; genus Paenibacillus; species Paenibacillus sp. FSL L8-0435. The sequence goes on along the minus strand of NZ_CP150185.1, from coordinate 2,792,771 downwards.
ATCTGTAATATCTCGGATGTATCAGAAAAAGGAACACCACTTGTCATAGGTATTTCGGACATCGTTTCTGCTTTCACCACTCTGGAAATTCCCAATTTCCCCTCAGTGTCAATGAATTCGCTACTCACGATTGCCGGAAGCATAACTGCACCTGGTTGAGTGATTAGTGCCCAGTCCAGCAGCTTCAATCCTTCTTCATCCGTGATGCTAAGCAGACCGGTTTCGTTATAAGCTTGACTTGGAAACTCACCCATCCCGGATTCCTTCCAGTTCGGCCATTGGATACTGATGAGTGGACTGGTATGGGCATTCGCTTCGGCATAATAATCCATGTAGGTGTTAGCCATAGCGTAATCGCTTTGTCCGACACCAAGTTTCGAAATGGCTCCAGCCACAGAAGAGAACAGGACAAAAAATTTCAAAGGATCGTGACGGAAGCATTCATAGAGTGCTACAGTGCCTAATATTTTGGGAGACAATACGTTCCGAATCGACTCCAGTGGTTTACGAATAAAGGCGGGATTTTCCATGTCGGCTATGCCAGCTGCGTGAATTACTCCTCCGGCTACGCCCATCGTTGAACGTATGTGTTTTGCAGCCTCCAGAAGTTTCTCTTTATCACCTATATCAAAAGACAGTACTTCAATCTGAACGCCCTGCTTCTCCAATTCCAGGATACTTCTAACTTTACTGCCGATCTCATCTTTGTCCTCGCGTCGTGCCCCCCATTCATGTCGAGATGGAAATGGGGTCTGACCCATCAGAACAAGTTTACGGACCCCGTAGTGTCGGACGGCATGCTGCGCACAATGCATGCCTAGACCCCGTGTCCCTCCAGTGACCCAAAGAACGTGATTGGAGGGAAAAGCGAGTCGGTTTTGATTCAACTGCTGTATATTGATGTTTTCGAGTGTATCAAGATAAGCACTGTACCGCTGTCCTTCACGATAACAGACTTCCTGTTCCTTACCCGTATGAGTTAACTCCTGAACGATTTGTGCTGCGACATCAAGCTCACTGTCAGCCGGGTCCACATCGATATGCCGCGAAATAATATGTCTGTACTCACTTTGTAGTATCCTGTAGAGCCCAGCCCGTTCTGCTCCACCTAGATAAATCGATTTATTTTGGAAAGACTCCAGCCCCATAGTGACTCCAAGCAGCTTTAATTCTTTGTGACCACGGGTATCAATCATTTGTTGAAGCCTTGCTAACCAGTAGATCAGTTTGTCCAGCATCATTTCTTCTGCTTCCATCTTTCGCCCACAGCCTGACAGATCTATAAAAGCATCACAATTCATCAAAACATCGAGCAAACGTCCAGAGTCCTGCTCCTCCTCACTCACAAGCACAACCTGGCTGCCCTGTATCATTTGTGAAAGTTTATTGGCAAGCCCAACGGTTTCCAGTGTAGATCCAACCACAACTTTTCCATGCCCAGGATCAGGATTTGTAACTGCCGAATGCTTCCATTGCTTCAAAAGAAGCTTTGCTATTCTCTCCTCTTTGTTGTCAGAAGCAACATTCGAAATCTCACTTTTTACATCTGTTTCAACGGACCTCGTCGCTATCCCAGACCTCACCCAATATTTTTCCCGTGCAAAAGGATACGTTGGCAGAGGTATTCTTTTATACTTTTCTGTCAAATAAAGCCGGTTATAATCCAATTCATACCCTTGTACATACAGTTCTGCAATAGTATGCAGGTTTTCAACATATCGCGAATCATCTAATGATTCGGTAGCTATTTGTTGGATACATTCATTGCCAAAACGTCGAAGAACGGATTGCTCTTGGGAAGGCTGGCCTGATAAATCCGTCGTGTAGATCTGTGATGAGCCTCCGGTGTCCAGCCATTGTTCCAAAATGGAGGCCAGATCGTCCGAATGCTGGACTACACAGGCTGCCCGATGCTCCAAATGCCTTCTCCCCGTCATCAAAGTGAAGCTTGCACTAGCAAAATCAAGCCGGGCAGCCACTTTCCCGTAATGTTGCACCATTCGTCTCACTTGTTCCCTTAACTGTCCTGTCGATTGTGCAGACCACACCAATAGATAACCCGGTTTATGTATTAAAGGAGACAACTCTCCGGGAGGCTCCTCAATGGCAAGGTGAGCATTGGTTCCACTAAAGCCAAATGAGCTTACAAGTGCAGCCCTTTTTTGTCCGGGGGGTGTATGCCATGGAATTAATTGAGTGTTGACATAGAATGGACTTTTCGAAAAATCAATATCTGGATTCGCTTTGGAATAATGAATGGATGGCGGAATCTGTTGATGTTTCAAGGCCAATAATAATTTGATCACACCAGCTATGCCCGCTGCTGCAATCGAATGTCCCATATTGGACTTGATCGAACCTAGTGCAGCATATTGTGAACGACTTGTATACTTCCGGAAACTTCGATTCAGCGCATCGAATTCAATGGGATCACCCAACTTCGTTCCAGTACCATGTGCTTCAACCAATTGGATCTGCTCCGGATTAACACCGAACTGGTCGTATAACTGGCGTTCCAGTCTTTCCTGCGAAGCTCTACTAGGGGCTGTGATACCATTGGTACTCCCATCCTGATTGATACAGCTGCCTTTGATGATCCCGTGTACATGATCGCCATCTCGGATGGCATCCTCCAGCCGTTTGAGCAACACGGCTCCAACACCTTCACCCGGTACAAAACCGTCTGCACGTTCATCAAAGCTATGACACCTTCCAGCAGGGGACAACATGCCCGCCCGACTAGCAGAATTATAAAAATCAGGCGTCGATTGCACAAACACTCCACCTGCCAGAGCAAGCTCCACTTCCCCTGACCATAGAGCTTGACAAGCCAGATGAATGGCAACCAACGAACTAGAACATGCGGTATCCACTGCGATTGCTGGCCCCTGTAAATTCAGAAAATAGGATACCCGGGCAGGTACGATGGATGCAGCATTACCCCAAAAAGCTTGTGCAGGTGCCTGTTCACCGACCAACTTCTCATAGTCTCCTCCGCAATATCCGGTGTAGACTCCGCATTTGCGGCCATGAATCAGTTCCCCTGCATATCCAGCGTGTTCAAGGGTTTTCCACGATTCCTCCAGAAACAATCGCTGCTGTGGGTCCATATGCATTGCTTCAACATTGGAAATTTTGAAAAACAAGGGGTCAAAACAGTCGCTATCTTCCAAAAAAGCTCCATGATTATTTTCCGTTTTCTCTACGGATGATCCTGTCTGTTCCGAAGTCCACCGCGCCCCACGCTGAATCAAGTCATGACCTGCGGCCAAATGCTCCCATAATTCATCCACATTATCCGATTGCGGGAATCTGCCGCTGTAGCCAATGATCGCAATATCCTTGTGTCTGTTGTTGGAACCGGGGGATGTTATATCGCCATCGGAATGACTCTCCATGGCATCATCCAACGTGAACTCTCGCTCTTCACTAATCCGTTCAGTTCGTTGAACGTCGGGCTTCTCGGCACTGCAACCTCCATGAAACTCCATTTGTTGTTCTGGCTCCAGCGGTTTCTCCTGATACATAGGGGCAATATACTGTGCAAGCAGGTTGACACAAGGAAAATCAAAAATATCAGTGGTGAACAGCTCCGTTCCCAATCGTTCATTAATCGAATGAATTAATCGAACACCCGTTATGGAGTCAACCCCATAATCGGAAAAAGCCTCCTCATGGTCGATAAGCTGTGCCTCCACTTTCAAAGATTCGCATAGTGCCCGAACAAGCACTTCCTTTATGTACTTCAGTTTTTCTTCGGATGAACGTGAACTCTCCAATTCAGGTAACCGGATTTCTGACGGTTTTTCCTGCATATTCTGCGAATTACGGCTCGTTTGACTTTGGACCTGATGTTTTACCGTTTGCTCATGTTTCAAGGTTTGCTGACGTACCACGCCATTGCTTGTCCCCATTATCACTTGCTGGCCCTTGAATTCGTCAGTGTGAGCCAGTAACTGAACTTCCCCGAACCCCTCGGATAACAATACGTTTTTCCAAGTTTCCTGTTCAAGCAAAGGTCCTCCGGAAATACGCAGAGCAGGGTCCACATAGCTCCACCACCCATCCAATAACCCAAACGTAAGGTGATTCATAAGCGTATTTTCGGTAATTTCATTAATCAAAAAGACACCCTTACAACGGAGCAATGCCTTAACATTCCTTAAGGCAAGGCGAATATTAGGAGCAGCATGCATGACATTAGTTGCTATCGCTATATCATAGGTCCCCGCTTGCAAAGATTGGGTGGACACCGGTTTGGACAAATCAAACGTTCCGTATGTAAGGTACGGATAACGCGGGCCATATACCTTTTGGGCATGACTTAAAAAAGCCTGGGAAAGATCCGTATAACAGTATTCCAGAATATGGGGATAAAAATCATTCAGACGGTTAAAAACTGCCTGGCTCGTGCCTCCTGTTCCAGCTCCGATCTCCACAAGGCGAATATGTGCACTCGGCTCCCGCACAAGTTGCTGTTTTATAATAGCTGCAACCCGATCTGCCAAAACGGCATTGAAATAATCGGCAGCAGGATTGTTCATGTAAATGTTCTCCACCAGATGCATGGAACTATTCGGAAAAATAATGTCGGTTGCGGACTTCTGACCAGTCAAAATGTCCGGCAGTGCTCGGAGCGTGGCATCCAGCAGTGGAATGTAGGAAGACACATTTGGATCGGATAGCCACAGCAATTTTTTCCTATCCCATTCCTTCCATGCATGAGCCAGGTCCGTATCGTTGGTCTGAATCAAGGGATTTACAGCGTCAGTAGAGGTGCAATAACCGTATTTTCGCAAATAAAGGAAACTCTCCCGCCACCATCTTTCGTAACGCTCGATCAATGAATCAGGTATTTCTGCTACAGCTGCATCTTCACCCCGGAAATTACTCAAAAGTCCTGCAGCATGCAGTCTGCCCCATAATAATTGACCCAACAACTCTTTCAGTTCTGTCATTACACGTTCCCCCCACCGTCTGATAATCCCCGCTCTTCAGACCCCTGTTATATAACCTGAGACGGTACAGCCCCCTGATAGACCATAATGGATTCTTCTTCATCTAAGATCTGTATATCTACCAAAGACTGTTTCTTTATCAATGCAATCTGATCCAGCACACCATTCATCAGTACATCTAGAGCCTCCATCGCTTCAGGAGCTTCGATTGAACCTTGTCCTGCTTTCGCCATGCGTGTCTTATAATATTCAGAACGTACCGAACCCACACTTCCCCAATATCCCCAGTTCATCACTTTGATAGGAAAATCACAGCACTGTCTCAAAAATTGGGCAAATACATCTTTGAACGTACAGCCGGCTACGTAATTCGCCTGTCCGGCCGAATTCAAAAAGGAATTCATGGACGAAAAAAAGAGTACAAAGTCAGGCGACTCTCCGATACACGCTTTGGCTATATTGATGCTGATGTCTACCTTGGTGGAATAAGCTTTCCGAAAAGAAGCTTCGTCCATATATTCCAGACTGCGATCCTCCAACACGATGGCAGAATGAATAAAACCATTAATGGCTTGATGATTCCGCCTAATATTTATACATGCCTGACGCATTGCTTCTGAATCCGTTGCATTAACAGCCATGTAACAGGGCGCGGGGCCAAGCTCGCCCAGCCTTTGCAATTTCGCCTGAATATCAGCATCCATTTCCCTTCTTCCCAGCCAGATGATCTGGGCTTTGTAATGCCGGATCATATATTCACTCCATGCCTCTCCGATTCCGCCTGCTCCTCCAATAACAACGTATACACCCCCATGGCGATAGGAATGAGACTGCCCGGAACTCACAGGAGAATATGTAACGGGCACAAGTTGTTGACGAAACCATTCGCCTTGTCGGTTTACATATGGGAATCCATAGGAATCAGCAGACAGCGAAAACAATTCGTACATATTCTTATCATTCAACTGATCCAAATCCACCTGTCTAACCTTCCATCCGGGTCGTTCTTTGCACAGGACTCCTATAAGACCATGTATCCCGGCATGAGTGGGATCAACGGAATCAAGTGTATGAATGGCGTTTGCCCGCATCGTGATTACAGTCCATTCCATGCTCCGATTCCCATATCCATTCTGAAAAAGTGCCTTAATCAGTCTGTATAGAAGAAACACGCCATCTTCCTGAGCCTCAACCATTCCCTTGACATCAGGCGAGCTTCCAGCCGTGATCGGAGATATCCACACCATATGACGAAGGTTCATGATTAGGTTTAGTTGTTCAGAGATGCGCATGATCGAATCCTGTGGATTCAAAACGATCATCTCGGCATGTGGCAGGTGTTTGAGCAGCTGGGTCAAGTACGAGCTCTTCGTACCTACCAAGCATATTTCTCCCGGGAGATCGTTGAGTACACGTTCATGTTCATACAAGCCGATTGTCTGCTCTTTCCATACAGGGGCCAACATTTGTAACTCGTAAGTCTCCACACCTTTAGTTTCTTCAAGATCTGGAACTTTCGACTCAGGTCTTCTAAAACGCATTGCCCTAACGGATACCCGTACATCACCCTTCACACTAAACAAATCTATGTCATATTCGGTATCCGCGTGCACAGCAGCGCTGCCACTCTCCTGATGGACTCGGACATGAGCCCACATCTCAGCTTCACAGGAGCCAATGATTTGAATTTGTTGTATAGAGAAGGGCAACAAAGGCGTATCTTGCTGCTCGTCCTGAATACTTCCCGAAGTACTTAGCCAGATCCCGATTGCAGCCTGAAAAGCGTTATCCAGAAGTCCGGGATGAATGGTGCCGTCCTGATATCCATCCATAATACCCGGAGGCAAGGCAATTCTGGCCAGAGCTTGATCATGACCCACTGCTACAGATTTCAGACCCTGGAAGTCTGGACCATACTGCATACCCCTGGCTGAAAAAAAGGAATAACATTGCTCTGATGTAAAATTTCCCAGACTACAGCTGCTCAGGATAGTCTCCATTTCGTATGTTTTACGTACTTCACGCTTGGTTATCACAGCAGTCCCTTGGCTAAAAACCACGGTGTTTGTCTCATCCCCCTGAGAACTAGTTGGAGAATGAACGGTGACCTCAATAAATCCATTCGAAGATGGTTTAAGAAGTATTTGAAGCCTTCCCATGCCTTTTTTGGCGACAACAGGTTTGAGCCATACGAGCTTTTTAAGGCTGATTTGTTCGCCCTCTCCTGGTTGAGCAGCCATCATGACAGCGGCTCTGATCAATTCAATATGAGCTGAGGCAGGCAATACGTTATATCCGTTTATTTCGTGATCCCGAAAAAAGGATTCTTGTCCAGTAAATGCAAATTCGTAGCTGTATGCGCGAAAATCCGATCTATTTTCCAGCTTCATCATGAATCTGTTGTCCACTCCCGACCGATGAATCTCTTGGCTTTCTATCCGTTTGACTGGATTAGGAAGCCAGTGCCGTGTCTCTGCAAACGGATAAGTCGGGATGGAAATTTTCCGTTTCCGTTCTCCTTTATCCATTGAAGACCAATCAATCCGGTTGCCAGTTACCCAGAGCTGAGCAAGTTTATGGAGCTCTGCTTCAACCATGAAATCCTGATCTGTGGAAGGCTGATGGTAAGCTATAGCCTGTTCATCTTGTGAGGGCTTGCGCTTGGTTACGCTCCCTTGCCAACATGGAGATAGATTTTCTGTCTCATCTGCAATAAACCGATTAAGCATTTCCACGGTGTCATCGATGCTTGAACTCACCAATGCAAGTCTTTCCTCCATCTCTTCCCTGCCCGTTTGCATTGTAAATGCAACATCAGCCAGGGTAATCCCATCCGTTTGACTCAGAAATTCAACGATTCGCCTCGCATATGCTTTCAATCGATCTCTGTTCTTTGCAGAAACGATGAGTAACTGGGGGCGATTGAATATAATCAGGGAACTGTCATGCTTAGTCACGTATTCGCTGATGACAATATGAGCATTGACACCTCCAAAGCCAAATGAACTTACGCCTGCACTTCTTGGGGCAGCATCATGTTTACGATTCCAGGTCTGCCCTTCCTTTACGATATAAAACGGACTGTTCTCCAACTGGATGTAAGGGTTAACTTCATTTAGCTCCAAATTCGGCAACAATCGGTTATGCTTCATACTGAGTACCACGTTGAGGACTCCCGCCACTCCTGCTGCTGCCTCCAAGTGTCCAATATAGGTTTTTATCGTTCCGACTGCACAGTGCGGAACGGAGGACTCAGAGGCAGAACCGCTCGGCTTACCATGCAACTCATCCCAGTCTTGAACCAGCTGAGAGAAAGCTTTTTTAAGCGCATTTATCTCGATCGGATCACCCAATGGGGTCCCCGTACCATGTGCTTCAATATAATCTACTGTCCTCGGATCAATTCCGGATCTGGACCATGCTTCAACAATAAGTTCTGCCTGTGCATTAGGATTTGGAGATGTCAAAGTGTTGGCATGTCCCCCATGATTTATAGCCGTTGCCTGAATTACTCCATAGATATGGTCTCCATCCGCTTCCGCTTTGGACAACGGTTTGAGCAGCAATGCCCCACTACCTTCGCCACGAACGTACCCATCAGCACCTTGATCAAAGGTTTTACAGCGACCATCCACACTGAGCATGCCTGCCTGATTAAAGGCAATCATCAGCTGTGGACTTGCGATAACACTGATGCCTCCAGCAACTGCCAGTTCACATTCTCCGTTGTGTATCGATTCCACTGCCCGATGAATGGCGACCAGTGAACCGGAACAGGCTGTATCCACGGGTTCACTAGGTCCATGCAGATTTAGAAGATATGAAATTCGGTTAGCCAGAATGGAATGAAATATGCCCAAAGCTGTATGTGCTTCAGTTGGAACGCCTGATTGGTGAATCAGGTCATAATAATCTGAACTAACCACCCCGACAAACATACCTGTTTTACTCCCGGACAACTCCGATGGCCTGTAACCGGCATCTTCAATGGCTTCCCATACAGTTTGCAAATAAATGCGCTGTCTCGGGTCCATCAACCCAGCTTCATGAGGCGAAATTCCAAAAAACGAAGCATCAAATTGATCAATGGCTTTCATAAATCCGCCCCATTTGATGTTGGTTTTGTTGACTTCTTTTATTGGGTCCCCATAATATTGATGCCAATCCCAGCGTTCAGGAGGGATTTCGGAAATGAATGTTTTCCCGGAAACCAAGTTCTCCCATAGTTCATCCATACTCTCGGATTGAGGCATGTGAGCGCCTATTCCAATAATGGCAATGGGTTCTTTATTCCTCCTATGGAGTTCGATAGGCTCACTTGCAATCTCATGTGTTTCATCATCACCGACCATATGCGGAGTCTGCAATTCGAGTTCAACGTGCCCGCCACTCATTCCATGATATCGGGCGATGTCTTCGCCATAAGCTCCGATTAGGTAGGTTGCAAAGGCCCCTAAAGTCGCATATTCAAACACAATAGGGGGCGTTAGATCAATGTTGTACGTTGCGTTGAGTCGATTGACAAAGTCAGTCGTCGAAATGGAATCAAACCCATAGTCGCTTTTATCCGCATCCAGATCCATTTCATGTACATCAACACTGAGAATCTGTGAGGATATGGTCAACATAATTTCTGAAGCCCTTTCTAGTAAAACCTCCTCATTTATGCTGTTCTCTAACAACATTTCTTTTGGAACCGAGTCCTCATCCGCAAACGACGTTTTCTCGTGTACCTTCTGAAATTTGGTTGCATCCCCGCCAACAATCACTAGCTGACTTTCCTTACAATGAAAAGCATCCTCAAAAGCCTGTATAGCATGTTCGCTGGATATCGATGAAACCCCGAGCGTATTTTCCAAAAAAAGACGATGGGTTGAATCTACTCCCATCCCTCCTTCCAACCACAGAGGCCAATTCAGAGAGAGCGTTTGACCCGAACGCATCCCCTCTTTGTTCAACCGATTCCGCTGACGGCAAAAACTGTCCATAAAGCCATTGGCAAAAGCATAATCACATTGTCCAGCGTTGCCCAGAATGGACATGACGGAAGAGCAAACGATGAAAAAGTCCAACTGTTCATGACAAGAAGCTTCGTCCAGCCAAACCGTTCCGTATACTTTAGGAGCGATAACAGCATCCATGTCCACTTTATTTTTGGATTGAAGCATTGAGTCTCTCAATACGCCAGCGCAATGAATCAGACCATGAATGCCCCCAAATCTGGTTTTGCACTCACGGATGAGATTAAAAGCGGACTCACGTTGCGATACATCCGCCGCAATATACACTATTTCAGCTCCAAACTTCCCTAGATCACACAATTGTTGTTCCTGATCCCTACTCAGAATGGAACGTCCAGACAAAACAATGACTCGAGCGGATTGGGCAAGCAAGGAGGCAAACTGGAGGCCGATACCACCCATCCCACCTGTAATCAAATAAACGCCTTGTTTATTCCACTCTACTTGTGAATATTCTGTTTTCGGCAGCGATAGCAATCTCTTCACATAACGTCGATTGCCCCGATAACGTACCTCTACCGCCTGGTCCCGAGCTTCCATCTCCTGTTGGATGAGGTGAAACATATCGACTGGTTCATTTCCCATGTCCAATGTACGACATGTCCATTGCGGGTGTTCCCATTTCACACTGCGCATGAAACTGCTTACAGCTTCATTTGCCGGATCTTCTTTACGATCGCTGGAATAAGCATATAAAAGATGTACTTTCTTTTTGTCAGCACATTTCGCCAGCCATCGGCATGTATAAAATAAGGTGTACACACCCTGGGCGAGCCACTTGTTCAATAGGGTCCCTTCATTTTCTGGAAGTACCGTACCACTCCATCCATGAACGACAGTATCAGGAATCCACTGTAATTCGGACAGCCTGTTGAACAAACGGTCAACATCCTCTTCCTGTCCCGGGCGGACTATAAATGTATTAACATCCTGCTCAATGAATTGATTTCCCTGTAACACACGAATTACGGAAGTGCTCTGGTTCCATTGCTGCATGTGTTCTTCACCAGAAACAAATAACAGAAGCCTTTCACTTTTGAATACGGTACGTTGAAGGTCTTGAATTTCCCAGGATGGATACAGGTACGTATTCTGATGCAGGTTTTTCTTATTGGAAGCCGAAGTATCATGCCGCTCTATTTCCTGTATAAGCTGGTAGGCTGTCTCTGATGAGAGACGTCGTCCCTTCACCATTTCAAGAATCTGATCCAGTGATAACATCTGATCTTTTCTCATCGTTCCTCCATATAAGTTAAGACATCAATAGGTTCAACCTCTCCGGCTTCCAATTTTCGCAAAAGTGTTTTCAATGGGTCCTTCGCATGACTCTTTTTGTCCTGAACCTGTCTTACTGTAAAGTCGCTCATTTCCATGCATATTAGTTCCTGCTCATCAAGCAGTACAATATCAAACTTGAATGCTTTTTCCCCTTGCGTACCCTGCTGCCTGACATATACACTCCCCTTGTCTGGAAGCCGCTTCCACCATTTGACCGCACCTATGGAATAGGGCATACAAGGAGCAGAGCTCACCTTTTGGGCAAGTAACATCGCTGTCTGCAGTGCGCTGTCCATCACTACAGGATGAAGCGTATAAGCGTGTAACTGTTCATAACAAGGGATTGGAAGGACAAACCTGGCAATAGCTTCGTTCTCACCCATACAACAGTCCATAATGGATTGGAAGGAAGGACCGTAGACCAGATGACTCTTTTCAAGTTTGCGATATACTCCTGAAATAGGGTCAACACATCTTCCTCTAATCGCATCGATATCCCGTTTAACCCTATAAGGATTGCCTTGTCGTGTGTCCTGTTTGTTGCCATCTGTCTTTATTCCATACAACGTCCCTTGCCCATAAACTTTTCTAGGGTTCACATCGTCGCCGGTCCATACGTGGAACTGAATTTTTTCCTGGGTTTTAGACAACGAAATGTTTACTTCAACAGGTTGCTCCATGACTATTAGGGGTCTTGACCACACCACATCACCAAAACCGATGACCTCCTGGATGCCTGCATTCTGCACAGCGGCTAATGCCATCTCCAAATAAGCAACACCTGGTAATGTTCGTTTACCGTCTACGCGGTGATCATTCAGAAAAAATTCTTTGCCTGTAAACAACGTTTGATACTTGAATTCATCCAAGGTTGAGGTATTCCGGCCGATCATCGGGTGCAACGCCCTATCCAAGCTGTTCTCATATACACTTGTAAGCATATATACATCGCTAACCGATTGATTAGCTTCATGAGCTACCGTATCATTATGGTCATGTAATCGATGTATTACAGACTCGAAACGCTGAGTAGGCAGGGCAAGCTTGTTAAATGTTCCTGAAGGGAACCATAGGTCCCACCTCACATTCACGCCATGGAGCCATAACTGACCGAGGATATTCCAGAAGTCATATCCCGCTTCATCCTCTTTTAAAGCAAGTTTCAGCTTATCAGGTGCGGCCGATTGAACTACTCCGATGTCAATGATCTTGATGTCTGACGAAATCTTCTCCAGATCAACTTGGCTTTCTTGTGTTTGATGCAGCCATTGCTCAACATTTACAATTTCGGGCACGTTATCAATTCGAGCACATAATCGGTTCTCATTGGGCTCCATATCCCTTTCTCGCTGTTTCAGGTTCATGGATTCGGCAACAACCTTATAGTCCACATTGGAATCCAAAACAAGCCGGGCGACCATTTCAGGAAGTAAGATGTGATCGTTCATCAGATCCAACATTTCTTCGAATCGTGGATCGGGCTCAGTCATTATCGTCAAATTCCATTTGCGGTTCAACTTCCTTAGGGAATAAGCCACAACGGTAACTATAATGAACAACTGCTGAGTGGAAAGCTCCGTACACATCAAGACATCAACAGGCTTTCCAAGCAACTCCTCCAAATTCCAATCGTCCCCACTTACTTTACCTAGAAGATTCGACCATTCATCTACATACTTTCTGAAGGTGAACTGATGAGCGATGAGTGATTGACCCTTAGTCAGATAATATTTAACCCGTTCGTGATCACTTACCATTGGATATTCGAATCGATCATGCTCGCTATTCCCAGAGTCCACACTTTCAATTTGCGAGCTACCCAACAAACGCCGGAGATAAGACTCGCCAAAGGACATCGGATACAAAATATCTTGCACTGTTGGGTCATAGTAAGGCAGACACGGACGATGTAGTTTAATGAAATCAGCTTCATTTTTTCCTGAAAGCCTCAAAAGGATTTCTTCGGGAGCGATCATTTGGTTTACGGCAAGAACAGCCCACATCCCTGTATGCTCCCCTGTCATCCATTCCACTTTTAAGCCCGCATCAAGTAAACATCGAAGTACGGCATATCCAGCAATGAACTGACAGCACGGAAGTGTCTCTTGCTCCCATGGTCCATTGTAGAACATCTGCCGATAGTGATCGGCAAGTGGACGATCACTATCGGCAATTTGATTCAGTAAGGATTGGATGATGTCCTCCACATGCGGTAAACCACGGGTTAACTTGCTAAATTGCTCATAGTTTATATAGGAAAAGTGCCCCATTCTTATTGCCCACTTTTGCTGCTTGGGCATGAAAGGACGACTTGATTCCGAATGCAACTCTTCCTTCAACTGCTGTAAATTGTCTACCATCACAGCATAACGATAAGGAAAAGCCACTCTTCCCGTGGACAATGTTCCACTAATATCACGCAGCGTACACTCATCAAACTCGGATGTTAGCGAGAATGCTCTCCACGATTCAAGCTGTTTTTCCAAATGCCATTTCGATTTGCCTGATAGCGTGAACAGTTGAGAACGGGCGGCGACGGCATCCTTCTGTTTGTTCGAGGGTGCAGTGCACCACTGTTCAATCACCAGATGTGCGTTGACTCCACCAAAACCGAAAGAGCTTATGCCCGCTCTTAAAGGTAAACCTTCGCCAGCACTGTTCCAATCAGTTAGAGCCCCCGCCACTTCAAAAGGAGTATTCTTAAAATCTATGATCGGATTAGGATCGTTAAAATGAAGGTTGGCAGGTATTTTACCATGTTTCATCATCATGATCACTTTCACAATACCAGCCATGCCAGCAGCACTCTCCAAGTGGCCAATATTGGTTTTTACCGAGCCAATCCGACAGAATTGGGTTCGGGAAGTATAGGCAGCAAATGCATTTTTAAGCGCTTCAATTTCAATCGGATCTCCCAATGACGTTCCCGTTCCATGTGCCTCAATATACGTGACCATTTCCGGGGAAATATCTGCATCCTGATAAGCAGCCAAGATGACGTCTTGTTGTGCCCTCATGCTCGGAGCAGTTATGGATGCGCTTCTTCCACCATGATTGCAGGCAGATCCTTTGATAACCCCGTAGATATGATTACCTTCTGCTAACGCATCTTCAAGCCTTTGAAGCAACAACACGCCTGCTCCATCCCCTGGTACATAACCATTGGCTTCCTTATCAAAGGTTTTACAACGTCCATCCGGACTTAACATTCTTGACTTGGAAAATGAGATAAACTTCCAGGGATGCAAATTTAGATTTACACATGCAGCTAAGGCGTAATTGCACTCTTTTCGTTGCAGGGCTTGTTTGGCTTCATGGACGGCTACTAATGAAGATGCACAAGCTGCATTTACTGATATACTCGCGCCCTTGAAGTCCATAATGTAAGAAATTCGATTGGCAAGAATACTTTCATAATTTCCAAGACAAGCGTAGCTATCTATCTCCAATTCGGGAAGGCACGCCATTTGGCGGTGATCTACCGTCATTACTCCGGCATAAACGGAAGTGATCTGATTCTGTAACCTTTGAAGTGAAATCCCGGAATCTTCAATGCATTGCCAGGAAACTTCAAGCATCATTCGTTGCTGTGGGTCCATATTTTTGGCCTCTCGGGGAGAGATACTGAAAAAGCGGTGATCAAAAGAATACACATCATCAAGCAGACCGCACCATTTACCAATGCTCTTATTCGGGGCGTCAATATCTTGAGAATAGAACTTCGATACATCCCATCGATCTGGAGGAATCTCCTTGACAGAATCCACTCCATTCGCAAGATTATCCCAAAACGTCGTATAATGATCAGCCTGCGGAAACCTGCATGCCATACCAACAATTGCAATATCTGTAAGGCGAAATCCTGGATCAATATCGGATGTTGGCTCCATGTTCTTCTTTTGTCGCATCATCACACCCCCCTGTCCCCACAATGCTAAAAGTTAGTTCATCTCAACGGCCATAGCCAATTGTTTCAGGCGCTCTTGCATAACCAAAACCGTATCTTCCATTAACTTTATGCCCACTTCAGCTACGCGGCGGTTTCTCCAGTCCTCCAGCGGTGTGCCTTTCACCCATTGATTAAAAGCTCCCAAGGCAGGACCACAGTGGATTTGATAATCGACCTGATGACCTGCTGTTCCTTCCATTGCAAGCATCGTACTGTGGGCAAAATACCACTTGAATACCAATGCCATTTTGTATTTGGGATTCTGTTCGGCTTTTTGTATTTCCTCCGGAGATCTATACTGAACGACCTGGCGATATACTTCTTCAAAGGTTTTTTTGAAATATTTGTTTTCCAGCTGCTGTTTGTTTTTTTCACTAATGTCATTTAAAGAATCATGCTGCCGGTACAAATCATAGAGCTTGTTCGCTCTGGCGGGGAAAAATACACCTTTGCGGAGAACCTGTACCTTGGCTCCAATCTCAAACATGTCTCCAGCAGGAGCATATTCCGTGTCGTGAATGTTCATATCCTGTAGTAAATCTTTGACAGCGTCACTAGTAGCTGCTTCAACCGTGCATTGATTGATTGAACCTGTTACGATAAAATCCGCTCCGAGCAAAAAAGCAGCTGCTGCTGCTTCAGGTGTACCAATACCACCGGCAGCACCAATGCGGACTTCTTTCGAATAACCGTACTTTTCCATCATTGTATTGCGAAGACGAACCATGGCAGGCAGCAGGACATACGCCACACCCGCATCTGTATGTCCACCCGAATCAGCCTCAAGGCACAGATCCTCTGCAATGGGTACTTTTTTCAGGAGTTCTGCCTGAACAGATGTAATCTTGTTTTCCTTCAACATCTTCTCAACCATGAATTCCGGAGCGGGGCTTAAAAATGCTTCAGCCACTTCAGGTCTGGATACTTTTGCAATAATGCGATTGGTTGCGGATACCCGCCCGTCTGATGAACGCTTCAGTCCATGGGCACGGTACTTGATTAATGCCGGAGTAACACCCATGAAGGCAGAAGCCTCTACTGTATTTACACCTTTACGTAGTAATAAGTTAACCTGTTCTTCTTCACGTTCAGGATGTGTCATTTGATGAAGAAGATTTAACCCATATGCCTGTCCATCCTGCAAATGGTGTTGTATATAATCGATTCCTTCTTCGATCTGCTTCAGGCTTAACCCCCCTGTGCCCAAAAAGCCCATCATTCCCGATTGCCCCACTTTAACAACCATCTCCGCCGAAGCAATGCCTCTGTACATTGCACCTGTCAAATAGGCCATTTTCAGATTATAGTCCTTTTTGAAGGGTTTCGAGCCAAGAGACTCGGCCAGTCGAGTTTCTTGGTTGCCAGGCTGTACAACGGATGATATTGGAGTATCGGGGTGGACTGCTGACGATAATGGTTTGACAGACATGTCTTCAGGACGATATACGATGGGTTCGCACTCTGTCTGAATCTTGGTAACCAGCTTAGTCAGCACATTGCCTGGACCGATCTCTTCTATTGTGTTTACGCCCATGCCCATCAGAACCCGTACCGTTTCAGACCAGCGAACCGGATGTGTAATTTGGCGGACCAAATTGGCATGAATTTCATTTGTACGATAGGGTCGGGCTGTATAATTTGAGATGACGGTCATCGTAGGAGCGGAAAATGTATAACGCTGGAGATGCTGATCGAATTGTTTGGCTGATTTTTCCATATAACGCGAATGAAATGCGCCGCTGACCCTGAGAGGGATATACATCTGTGCACCGTTTTGTTCAAAAATTGGTTTGGCCTGATCAATGATTTCTTGAGGCCCTGCCAAAACAATTTGGGTCGGGGAGTTCAGATTGGCGATATCCAGTTGATACAGTCCAAATCGTTGAAGAATTGTCTTCAATGCACTCTCGGTTAAACCGATAACCGCGGCCATCCCCCCTTTAGGGGCCATGCTCATGATTTCTCCTCTTTTATGTACAAGCTTCAATCCTGTAGCAAAATCAAATACGTCTGCGGCAAAAAGCGCATTGTATTCTCCCAAACTGTGGCCCGAAACCAAACTTGGCTTTCTGCCCGTTTCCTTGATTTTATGTAGATACATCATGGCATTAACAACAAACAAAGCCGGCTGCGTATATTCTGTCAGGCTCAATTGCTGAGACCGATCGTACAAGCACAGTTCCTGAATGGAAAATCCAAGAATATCATCCGCTTGCCGGGTCAACTCTGGAAACTGCTCAAATAATCCTTCACCCATGCCCAACTTCTGTGATCCCTGCCCTGGAAATACATATGCCCACAAAGGTTCATCCCCTCCAGTTTCATTCGAATTGGCGTAACGACTAATGATCTCTTCCACATGTTTTGCATCCTGATGGAAGGGAGTCATGGTTATATATGTTCGTTCCTTCCTGTGGCTAATCTGATTTATGAGGCTGGAAAGTGTACCCGAAGGCCCCAAATCCAGAAATATACTATCCGGTTTCTCTTCTCGTATATGAGATATCGCCTGAGAGAAAAGAATCGGTTCCTTGACAACTCGCCAAAAATGATCGGTTGATACCTTGGTGACAGCTTGTCCGGTCAAGCTAGAGACAAGCGGAATCTGGGGTGCATCGTAAGACAGCTTGTCCAGATAGGCTAAATACTCTTTGGCCGCAGGATTGATACATGCTGAATGGAAGCCATGAGTAACAGACAGTCTGACATGAGAAATCCCTTCGCCTTTTAGCCAATTCTCCGCTATTGTAAGCCCTTTCAACTCCCCCGAGATGACTAGATGATTTGACGAGTTCACAGCAACAAGCTCACACTCCGCATGTAGCTCCGGATTAGTGTCATAGATGTCACGACTATGCAATACAGCCAGCATGCCTCCCGGAATACAAGTCCTGTGTATAATTTCAGCTTGTCTATACACTGCTTCCAGTCCCGCCTTGGGAGTTATTACGTTGGATACAGCCGCTGCAGCGAACTCCCCCAAACTGGTACCAACAACGGTTGTGGGTATAACCCCGTTCTCCATTAATGTCCTTGCAAGCGCATATTCCAGCATATAAATGGCGGGATGTGTAATTAGAGTTTCTTCGAAACTATCAGAATAAGGCCGATTTGAATCATATAATTCCTGTATAATGGATCTGCCGCCGATGTCTTGAACCCAACGATCCATCTGCTGCATCCATCGGCGAAATACCGAATAACTCCGGTATAATTCTTTTCCCGCTTGAAGATATTGTGAACCCTGACCGGAGAACATAAAAACAATGTTTTCTTTCATATGCCACTCCTCTTGTTCCTTCACACAAAGCTTTTGGCATCCGGCTGATTCCTTCTCATCCGGAAAGCAATAAACTGTTCTTCATCGAAAATATTAAAATATATGTTTCTCTCAAGCAGCATCTGAAGTGTCTGACCCGGTTCAATGCCAAATGAATGTGCAGGGTATACCCTGACGGAAGGGTGTATTTGCTGCCGTATTTTTTGCAAACTCTGATACATCGCACCTGGATCCCCTCCGCGTTCGGAGCATATGCCACATCCCTCTGCAAACAGAGTATCTCCTGTAAAAATATGATTTGTTAATGAATAGCATATAGAGCCCGGCGTATGTCCTGGGGTGTTTATACAGGATATTAGTGTATTGCCCATTAAAACGGCATCTCGATCCTTTACAGGCTTCAAATTCTTACAGTGGTACCTAAAAAAATCAATTTCGGCACCCCCCATATAAACCTGAGGATTAAAACGGTCGAGCAATGCCCCCACAAGATGTACATGATCCGTATGGGAATGTGTCAACAGGATGTGTGTGAGTTTGGCCTGCTCAGCTTCCAGGGAATCCAGAATGGCTTCGAGGTCCCAGGAAGGATCAATAACCGCTGCCTCCCGGGTCGTTTCATCAACGACAATATAGCTATAATTAATGAATGCTTCATAACTGGATTTAATAGAAATCACCTTGTATTCACTGGTTGTCATATGAAGTTCTCCTTGTTAAACAAATGAAATGATCATGTACAAACACGCAAAACCAACGATAAGTATAAACGGTGTATCTACAGTATGGGGTGAGAATGCCTCAGCTAGAGTTACAGCTATAGGAAGAACCAGCAGTGCAACAACTAATTGTGGAACTGTAAAACTGCTTGCAAACACCAAAAGGATCAATACTGCGGATAAGAACACACATAAACTGCCTTCGATACTTCTCGTAAACTTTTTCTTCGAAAATAAGGCATGAACACGATATTTATGTTTTCCAAAGCGAATACCGATCGGTTCGGCTAGCCCGTCTCCTAGTCCATTGATGATAACGGGAATAAAGGCCAGCGTACCATAACCTATGCTTTGAAAATACAGAAAGCAGGGTGCCAGAACGACGTAGCCGGCAATTAATTGCGTATTCATCCACAGCAAAGTATGAGGACGATCTTCCGGACGATCAAAAGAAGCAAACATGCGTTGAACCAATACACTTTTCTCGCGAATTGGCTTAATATAAATGAGCATAATAACGCAGTTCATCAGCATTCCGACGATAAAAATGGGCCCGGTATATCCTGTACTGGAACTCACGATCAATTCAATAGCCATTGGTGTAATAAAAGACATGAAATGAACAATTTTACGAGCGTAATTCACACGCAACTGATATTTGAGTACAATCGTACCGATCAAAAATTGGATTCCATACAGTATGACAAACATGATGCTTTGCTTTATGATGAATGGTGTCATATTTTGCGCTCCCACCCCAGTAGATGAATCTCCCTTGATAACTACCTATTTCCAAAAAAAAAGCAAAAGGGAATCTTTCCTTTTCAATGTGAGTTGATAAAAACACTGATCATGGATAAGACTCCCGGCGACGGTTAATTTATTCACATGTAATAGATAATAAGAATGCTCTAGTTTAGCAAAAAGATCCAAAAAGCGGCTGCCAATACAAAACGATAGATTGCAAAAGGAATCAGTTTAATCCGGTTAATCAACTTCAGGAAAAATTTAACTGCAATCATGGCTACAATAAAAGCAGTCACAAACCCCGTAATAAATAAGGGAAGATCATCAACCGACAGATAATCCCAGCTCTCGTATAAATCCTTCAGTGAAGCTCCGAACATAATAGGAAGTGCCATTATAAACGTAAATTCCGAGGCTGTTTTGTGACTCATGCCTGCTAGCAAACCTCCCGATAGCGTAGCACCCATTCTCGAAAAACCGGGAACAAGTGCAAAGCACTGGAACAGACCTACGATTAAAGCCTGCCGGTACGTGACTTGATCCAATGTTTCTGCAGCCGGCTTTTTTGGTTTAAATATTTCGGCTGCAATCATCAGAATCCCGCCAAGGATTAACGTTACAACAACCGTTTGAGCACTGAACAAAACCTCTTTTATGTAATCGTAAAAAAATACGCCCCCAACACCAAAAGGGATAACACCAATAATGATATGAATAAGTGTTAATTTTTCCGTAGACTTTGTCGCTTTCCGATCTTCTCCAACATGGATACCGAGGATGCTGAGAATTCGTTTCCAGAACAGAAAAGCCACAGCCAGGATTGAACCGAGTTGGATTACAATCTCAAATGTCGAAGCACGCACAGTACCCTCGAAACCTAGCAAATGTCCCACCAAAATCAAATGACCTGTAGATGACACTGGGGCGAACTCCGTAAGTCCTTCCACTATACCTAGTATAAGCCCGATAATAATATCCACTAATTTTCCTCCAGATCCAATGAATTAAATTTATCGTGGTATGAATTCACAAAAATCGTTATATTTTGATAAACATTTACACTAGATTCGCTCCTCCCCAAAACTCTTAAACAAAATGGTAATGGATGCATCAAATTTTGTCAATAAATCCAATGAATAAATTTTATTTGTTTTTATTCCATAAATCTACCTCATCATGTTCAAACTGGACTTGACCTGAAAACCCCTTATAGAATAAATATGTCAACCCCTTACCTTATATACTAAAACCTGTTGAGTGATGAGAATTGTTCTTTGATCACTCGTTTCCACTCTCACGAAAACACCCTATAAAGTAGACGACGTGTCTGCTCCATAGGGTGAAATAGCGTAGTTGTGATGTCGCCTCAAGTCACTGTGACTTGGCGTGTTTTCTGGACTTGTTATGTTGCACAGACTTGATCTTTTTCACCTCAATCGTAGCAGGCTCCTGCGGATGTTCCACCGGGTACATTTTGCGGAACAATAATGTCTGTAGTACAAGGAATGCCCCCCCAACTGTCCAGTAGAGCGGCATCGCTGCCGGAGCTGTAAGAGAAAAGAATGCCATCATCACTGGGGAGAGATAACCCATAATAGCGAACTGTTTTCGCTGCTCAGGCGCCATATTGGCTTGTGATACCTTGGCTTGAATCAGATATATGACCGCGACCACCACTGCGAGTACGTAGTCCGGCGCTCCCAGTTTGAACCACAGGAACGAGTGGGAGGATAACTCCGGTGTAAGTCGGATGGCTGTGTAAATACCTGAAAGTATAGGCAATTGAATGAGCATCGGCAAGCAACCAATGTTCAGTGGATTGAACTTATGTTTCTTGTACAGCTCCATCGTTTCCTGAGACAGCTTTTGCTTATCAACAGGGTCATCTTTGCCTTCATATTTTTTCTTGAGCGCATCCATCTCGGGTTTCATGGCGTTCATAATGACTCGTGTTCCCTGCTGGGACTTGGCTTGACGCATCATCAAGGGTAACAGCGCTAAACGAATGACCAGCGTAATCACGATAATCGCGACCCCGTAGCTTCCGTTAAATATGGTGGCAATGTGCTGAATCAGGTACGACAGTGGAAATACGATATAGTGATTAAAAAATCCCGGTGTCGATGAAGTAATCTCCGACACGTTGTTGCTGCATCCGGCAAGCAGCATGACTGCAAACAAAATGGCAATCAGGCCATAGATCCGTCCCTTGCCCGAAGTAAAAGTGAATCCCTTGTTGGTCTTATGTTCCATATATATCCTCCTCGTTGATTTGTAGACCAATCGTTCAACGAGGAATGACAATCTGAATCATCTTCATCGGGCGCTTCTCTTCGTCTGATCATGCGGCTCCAGACTTCCTGTCTGTGTTGTCTGTCCAAACTCAAAGCGGGAAGTACTGGTTCAAGTCCACCACCGGCGCTACCTTCCATCCAATACTCTGTCATGCCACAGTGAAGATGGGCGATATAGGCATAACTGACGGTGAAGATGAGTCCAATCGAGAATAAATACGGTAATAGTTCCTGAAGTTCAAACAAGGGATTCACCCCCTTTATAGGTTAGTTTTTATATTATAACACTTACATATTGTTTTTGCATAAATCCGTACGTGAAAACAACTACTATTCAGCTATTCCGTTCTCAATTTGGACAACTCTAGCTCAGCTCGGTGTCTTGCCACGTTATAAGAAGGCCAGGAACAATCTGATGTATCCATATCCAGATATGCTTGACGTTCCAGCATTTCCCTCTTGAGATCCGGAAACTCCTCCAGAGCAAACTCACGAAGTAACGGAACTGCATCTGCTGACAGACTCGCCAGATAGGTTGCATCAATATTGCCAGTCTGATGATAACGTTCAATATTCAGCTCGGCAATCCGTTTATCCATGCCCACATAGTTGACTGCAACATAAGCTGTGAGCGCCAGCACAATATACCAGCGAATCAGCGGTATTGATGTGTACCGTATACGAAGGCCGGCAATCAGCAACAGGAGTGCGAGGAAGATCATGAATGCGTGTACCAGGAAGCGGATGTACGTATATCCATATGCCTGCTCATACAGATTCAGGCGCATAAACGCGGAATACAACATAATTGCTGAACAACTGACCAGAATCAGGAGAAGTACCTGATGCACGATGGAACCCGCTTTGCCACTCGAACGGGTATACTGCAAAGCAACAATAAGAATAAAGAAGTTAATACCTGTGACGAGAATTAACTCTGCGAATCCACTTCTCGCATAATCTGCGTAAGACAGATCTACCGGAAGATGCCCCTCTCCTGCACCAAACAGATACGAAAACTGTACAAGAACAAACAAAACGTACACACAGTTAATGACAATCAGCATCGTCCCCACAATGATGGGGTCCAAACTGAATGGTTCCCTATGAACCGGAGTGCGTTCGGGCTCGGATGTAATCTTATTGGTAACCTGACCTTCAGTGGCCGGGTCCACAGGAGAGAATATATAGGTGTGATCACGCTTATCAACCGTGGATGCTGCTCCATTTTTCCAATGTGCGTTCGCTCTCTTCTCTGCCTCATATTGCATTGGCTGTACAAATCCCCATACATAACCGAACAGCAATACACCTGCGATGACAATCCAGATGATTCTCGGTATCCCTGGAGTAAAAGCCAATTGATTCAGCCACTCCGGAAAACCGGCTAAATACTGATCAAAGACCCCGTCAGCAGAGGACAGTAATGCAACGACTACAATGAGGATAGGCAAGGACGCCACAAGACCAATGAGTACTTTGAAAACAACTGTTTTCTGGGATTTGCCCATGCCACGCCCGCCTGCTCTCACAGCAATAGCAGCAACAGTCCCCCAATGACGTATGGCTTGAGGCAGCAAGTGGTCAATAGCCGTACCAATCAAGCCAATCTCCCACCACTGCTTCCGTTTTCTGCCCATCAGATACGTCATATGTAAGATAACTACGCCAGGTATGACCAGAAAATTAAGAACATACAGCAGTTCATTGTCGTATAACAGGAACGTTATTGACAACAATAGCACTACAGCCGCTACAAAAGCATCAATGAACTTGAAAGACCTCATGCGATCCCGTGCAAACAGATACATGAACACATAAAAGAGAATTACAAAGATAGGATACGATACGCCAATCTCATTACCATAGAATAAATACTGGTGAATGATTGCCAGCATCCAAGCAGACAGTAGCGTGATTAGAGCGCGTTGCGGTGAAGCCATTATTTTATCAATCATGGGAAAAACCTCCATTAACCTTTCTATGCTATATTCTAGATGATAAAATAGGAATATAAATAGAAATTAAAATCGACAAAACTTCTTATTTTAGAGGAATACGTCAAAGTTCACCTCCAGGAGGGAATCAACACTTGAAACTACATCAGCAATATCTGCTGTTGCATCGTCATTACGGTCACCATACAGAACATGAACTTACACTCGCCGATCTCGCTGAGTTGCTAAATTGTACACACCGCAATACGTTAACGATTGTCAAAAAGATGGTTGCCCATGATTGGATTCGTTGGGTTTCCCAGCGTGGCCGGGGTCGGCGTTCTTCACTGACTTTGCTTGTTCCGGCTGATCAAATCGCCGCAGAATATATGATGCAGGCCATGAATCGCCGGGAGTTACAGGAAGCTGCCGAGCAGGTGAGCGCATTCTCCAGTTCAACAATCATGCAGGATCATCTAAACCAGTGGTTGCTTGGATATTCAGGACATCATACGGAAGCCGGCACCAATAATGAGCAGATTGATGCGCTTCGGTTGCCCCTCCGCCAACAGCTTCATGCGCTTGATCCGCTGTACATTAATCTATTAGCTGAATCCTTTGTTACCAGCCATGTCTTTGATGGGTTGGTCCAGCGGGGCGAACAGGGAGAGATTCTTCCCTGTCTCGCTCATACCTGGGATGTCAGTGCAGACCGAAAGACCTGGATCTTTTATTTGCGAAAAGGTATTACATTTCACGATGGTCAGTTGTTGACGGCCCATGATATAGTGCATACGTTTGAACGACTGCAATCTACAGATCGCCGGACACTGTACCGTGATGTAAGTAAACAGATTCTATCTATTGAAGCGGTCGATTCCTTAACCGTGTGTTTCCAGCTTAAAAATCCTCATGAATTGTTTTTGTCCTTCCTGACAACAAGTCGTGCGGCGATTGTACCCTCACCAGGAACAAACGAACATAAGATGAAGCATTCGAGTGATGTGCATGGGATGCAAAAACCTGTTGGGACGGGACCGTTCAAGGTCACCGCCTGGGATGATCACTTGTGCAGACTTGAAGCCTTTTCATCGTATTTTCAGGGTAGAGCCCATATGGACCGGGTAGATATCCTGCAAATTCCGTGGAGTGCCTCGGCAAAAATGGATGATAGCCAAGATATCGAAACTCCGTTCTTTCATCTTGTTCATAATCCGTCTTCGTCTGCGGGTGCAGACTGGACACAGATTAGTGCAGGGGTGATGGTTCATAAATTACTCACGTGTAATACGCAAAAAACCGGACCGTTAAACGATCCGGAAGTAAGAGCACACCTTGAGTCATGCCTTGCTGGAATGTATAGAGATGACGGACGTGGAGATACCTCTGAGGTCGTGGAGACTGATTTTAGTGCCGTGAATACCAAGAAAGTCCAAGTCCACTCGGAGGGATTTAGCGATATATCGATGAGTTTCGTATCCTCCAGTCCCATCTCCTTGCACATTGCAACCATTCCACAATATCGCAGGGATGCTCAACATCTGGCGTCCATACTGGAGCAGTGCGGTTTTTCCTGTACCGTCCATACTGCTACGATGGAGCAGTTCAAAGGAAATCTCCGGCTGGAGTCTGATCTGATTCTCTTCTCACTTATTCGGGACAGGGACGAAGAACTGCGAAGATATGATCTCTACTCCACGTTGTCTGAGCATCTGGAAGATTCTGCTCGTATAACGATCCATGAGATCTTGCAAACCATCGTCGCCTCTCCCATCGCAGCAGATCGAACTTTCGAATTAGATCGCATTGAGCAATTTTTGGTTGATCAAAATTTACTATTCCATTTATCCGAAAAACCGGTAGAAACCGCTTATCTGCCTTCGGTACGTGGTCTATCTTTCAACAGCCAGGGCTGGGCGAATCTGCGTCATATCTGGTTTCCTTCGCAGGTGATGAAGTGAGATTGTTATGGATTGTGCTAAAATAAATGATACTAACTTACATCTTACACGCACTTGCACCATACTAAGGAGGCATTACATTCATGAGCAAACTAATTTTCTTTCTCGGTGGGGCCGGAAGTGGCAAGACCACACTAGCCAAAGCCCTTTCCCGTAAACATAAAGCTGCTTTCTTCGATATGGATATTCTGCTTCGTCCCGCGGCTGAGGCGATCATGACCCTTCAGGGACTTGATCCATCCGACCGAGATTCGCCTGAATACAAAAGGTTATGCCGTGATCTTGGGTACCGCATCACGATGGACGCTGCTCTGGATAACGTTCAGTTGGGTATCGATACGATCGTTGTGGGGCCATTTACCAAGGAAATCGGTACCCCGGATTGGATCGAGCAGGAACTTGCACGAATTGGACATACCCTGGATGATACGGATGTGCGTGTTGCCTATATTTATCTAGAGAATGAAGTGTTGTATCACAAGCGGATCACAGCAAGACAATCCCCACTAGATGAATGGAAGTTAGCCAATTGGGATACCTTCACAGCTTCTCTCGTCCGTAAAGAAATAGCCTGGCCCCTCCCTTCTGCATCCGTCGCTTATATTGATAATTCCAGTGATGATCCTGCGATTGCCTATTCTGAACTTGAACGACGGATGTACGAATAGTTTTATAAAATCTACTTCCCAATTACTTTGCACTATGTCGCTTTGCATAGAAAATAAAAGACGAAACAAAAAGAGGTATTTGTCGAGGTCCCTGTTGGGTCCATCATGACAAATACCTCTTTTCATATATTCAAGATCATTCAAAACTCACTCTTCATACTCCATAATTGCGGGATCACGCAAAAAGGTTTGCGGAAGTCCTGCCGTAATAAGCGCGTACTACGGAATCGCCATCACATTTGAACTGATAGATTATAGATGTACTTAGATGTAAGAGAACGAACATATCTCAACTCAAAGGAGAATTTCATGAAATCTCACGTAGCAACATGTCCAACTCGACAACAACAAGAACAGAACTACAAATCAAATCACAGGTGGAAACGTGCCATAGCCAACATCCTCCTGGTTGCATCTCTGAGTTTTACCACAATAACCAGTGTATCCGCAGAGAGCAGACCCCCTCTTCCTCAGGTAAGCCCTCAGGAAACTGAATCGTTCATCAATCAATTCTTCGCCCAGCCTGAAGTGAAGTCTGCTCTGAAAGGTGCGGTAGTCACCGTTGTTCACGATCAACAGATCGTGTTGAATAAAGGATATGGTTATGCCAATGTGGCAAAACAAATCCCCGTCGACGCCGACTCCACTCTATTCCGTGTAGCCTCCATCTCCAAAACGCTGACAGCAACCGCCATTATGCAATTGGCCGAGCAAGGTAACGTAAAGCTTGATCAGGATATCAGCGCATACACAGACGCTTTGCATCTGACCAACCATACCGGAACAGCGTTAACATTGGAACATCTGATGACCCACACCAGCGGGTTTGATTTCACAGATGCAGCAGCTACAGACAGAGAACTTGAAAGTTCTTATCCGCTTAAGCAATTCATCCAAGACAACAAACCGTCCGTTGTTCGCAATCCAGGAGAAGTTTTCCGTTACGACAATTACGGCTATGCACTCTTGGGCTACATCGTTCAGAAACAGTCCAAACTTCCGTTTGAGACTTATGTACAACAACATATATTTAACCCTCTTCATATGTCGGATAGCCATTTTACCCTAAGCAAAGACACGCTGGGAAAACTCGCAACTCCTTATGGCGCTGAAGGACAGGAGCTTCCGCAATACCCCAATATACCGGACAGCTCCCCTGAGGGCGGATTAATTACAACTGGACGGGATATGGCTCACTTTATGCTTGCGCAGCTCAATCAAGGTTCGTACCAGGGTGCACGTATACTCGAACCGTCATCCGTCCAAGCGATGCAAACGTTGGATGTGTCCATACACCCGGATATACCTGGCACAGGTTACGGATTCGAATCCACCTATTCGCAGTATAATCATGGACGGAAAGTCGTGAGTAAAGCAGGCGATCTTGACGGATTCCACTCCAATCTGTGGCTGTTGCCTAACGAGAAGACTGGACTATTTATCGTCTCCAACAGTGATGGACCAGATGTGCGAGAAGCGCTTTTCCAAGTATTTATGGATCATTTTTATCCAAACAACGAGACGCATTATAGTGATTATAGCGTACCCAAGTCTTTACTTCTTACCTACGAGGGACTATATCGAGATATCCGTCTGCCCGCATGGTTGTATGATATTTCAGCAACAGAGAAAGGTCTTCAGGTTATAGATGCTTATGGCACTCACACTTTAACACCCGTTAAGGACACGCTGTTCAAGGATGAGGACGGCAAGCTCGCTGGTTTCAAAAAAAATCAGTCAGGTGAAATCACGTATTTCTATTACAACAAGTCAGATAGCTGGTCCGAGAAATTGCCAGAAGCCAGACCTTATGAAGATGTGCCAGAAGACCATCCCTATGCTCCATACATCTATCGCTTAACACAGATTGGCCTGTATCCACAGGATCATTCCCTATTTGAACCAGAGAAGCCTGTTAGTCGGGGGGAGTTTGTAGCACAGGTTGTGGGCATAAGCGGGATGTCCATTTCAGCTCAATCACCAACATTTAAAGATACCCAATCAAGTCCCTATGCCGCCTACATTCAAACAGCGCTTGAACTGGGTATTGTGCAAGGTAATAGCCATGGATTGTTCCATCCCGAGCAAGCCATAACAAGGCAAGAGGCAGCGGTGATCATATCGAGAACGGCACAACAACTCCTTGGCGCACCTGCCGTAACTGCCAATCTCATCGGTTCACAGGATCGTTGGGCTGAAGAAGGTGTTCAGTTTGTGGTTGCTCTAGGTCTCTACGGTCCGGAAGTATCCGTATCCAGCAGCGGTGCTGTGGATTATAGATCGAAGCAACCTATGCTCAGGCAGGAATCATCAGTTTTGATGTACAAAATGTTAGGCACTCTGCTACATTAACATAGAGTGATGCTCGGCAAGCCATGTCATTGCTACATGGCTTGTTTTACCACTTCATTTTACCAATGATGCATTTTATAAGAACGGATGATTTTACCATGCGGCTAAAACTCTCATTACATAGATTCATGAAAACTAAATTTAATTTCGTGTGGTTTGTAACGATGTTGTGCTTTATGCTGACAGCCACGTATATCCATATCTCTTCATTTTCAAATCCTTATATCGGACTTTCGTTAACGCCAAATGCCTCTAATTCTTGGGCAGTACATGATGTAGATCCGCAAGGTTTAGCTTATACATCCGGAATTAGATCGGGTGACACCGTTAACTCGTTGGCATCCAAAGGAGAAGTCCGGTTACTCCATCAAAAAGGTGTATTCTTAGTGACTGAAGCCTACACCATCGGCGTTGAGAATTCTCACGGTCAGGCATCCGAACATACAATGAAGCCTGGACCACGTGAATGGTTCAACATCGGCTTCTCATCCATTGTAGAATTATTGCTGTTGTTGACCGGAACCTATGCCTTGTTTAGCCAACCCAGTTCACGAGTGATGCGCCTGTTCTACCTCCTTAACCTGTCCATGGCCATATGTATACTGACGATATACACATCCCAGTTGCCTTTATCCAATTATATTCTGGCCTTTTGTGCGGCATGGTTACCTTACTGTCTAACTGCTTTTTATGTGTCTTTTGTGTTCCGTACCCACCTGCATCGTTTCCGGTGGTTACTATTCATCAGCAGAGGTGTTGCCGTTGCCTACTCTACTGGCCTTGCCTTTCTGTACATCAAGCAGTGGATGATGACCGATGTTCAGATCAATCAAGGCATTACTTTAATTAGCACACCTGCTGCACCGTCTGGTCCAACCAATCTGCTAAACTTTATTCTTTGCGCAACCCTTCTGATCTTAATCTGGATGACATGGGTTAATCGTAAAAGCTACAATCGCAAGGAGCAGAACCAGCTATTGCTCATGTTAACAGGAATACTTTTTAGCCTGATTCCCTTCATCATCTGTTTTGCTATTCCAACCCTGCTTCAAGGTGAACCATTATTGCCTGTAGAGTACACATTAATTGGATTTCTGCCTTTATCATGGATGTTCACTTATGTACTTGTACAACGGAGTATGCTTGACTTCAAACTGGTTATGCCAAGATTGATAATTCATGGACTATATGTTTTAATCGTATTTTTACTGTTTTTGGCTGCTTCTCACCTGCATTCGTTAATTCATATCAGCTTACTGTTTGTCTCGTTTTTGCTGATCACTTGGGTGTATCAGTACATAATCACCCGCTCACGCAAGAAAAACAAACTTAACAAAGACTGGTTGGAACACCAGCAACTGCGGTTGACTGTGCGAATGGCTGAGCAGCAAAACATGCGGGACATGATTCACGTGTTTGCCGAGATGTTCCACAAGATGCTGGATATTGAAGGTGTAATTGTCATATGGATTGATGATAAACACAGATATTCTCAGGAAGGCACAGGGATTTTTGCTTCCATTCAGAATATAGATAACCAGGCGTTGGATATTGAAGTTTTACGACAAAAATATGATTTGGCACAGGTTTGGGAGCTCTCAGGTGAACCCACTACGGAGACGATAGGATTTCTGGGCATCGGTCACAAAGAAAATCGCACCCTTTTTTCAGCAGAAGAGCAGGATATCATTGATCAAGGCAGACTGGAAGCGATTCGAATGCTCGTCAATGGCAGACTCTTATCTGATCTGCAGAAGCGCTATGAATACCGTGTAGACCAGACAGCTCTTCATGAACACCAGATACGCCGTCATCGGCAGTTCAATGATATTATGATGGAAGCCCAACAGGCAGAGCGTATGAAAACCTCTTATTTCCTTCATGATCAACTGCTACAAAACCTGATTTTCCTGTCTCGTGATTTGGAGGAATTACACGATACCGGAGAGACGCATAAGGATCAAACGGCTGTTTGGCTGGAGTGCCTGTATGCTTCCCAGAGAGATATACGCCAATTGTGTGATGATCTCTACCCTCATATTATGGATCGAAGTGATCTTGAGGAAGCGTTGCAATGGCTCATCCGTACACTTCAAATGCAAAGTGGCATTAGAATGGAACTAAACTACAACGCCCTCTCTGAAGAGTTGAAGCACGAACCTCTGAAGTCCACCGTCTTTCGGACAATCCGCGAACTTATCATGAATGTGATGAAGCACGCACAGGCGTCGTTCTGCTCCATTCAGGTACATACAAGGGATAATGACTTGATTCTCCAAGTAGAGGATGACGGCTTGGGGTTTAATGTTCATACCACATTTGATACTGCAACAGGGCACTTCGGTTTGATATCCATACAAAGCAGTATTCAACATCTCGGTGGAGAATTCACCATACATTCCAGCCTTGGCAAAGGAACCTCAATCAACATCCGTTTGCCTTTAACCAAAGGAGCAACTGAACAATGAGCGAACCCATTACAGTCGTACTGCTTGATGATCACCCCCTGGTCATGGAAGGTCTCAACAACCGTTTGAATCGTGAACCCGGCATACAGGTAGTAAAGACATTCAGCGATCCATTACTTTTTTTATCCGAAGTAGAGGCGTTGCGACCAGATGTCGTTGTGATGGATATCCGCATGCCCCAGCTTGACGGGTTCGAGGTTGTGAGAAGATTGAAAGATCAATACGGGTTATCCGTCAAAATTATATTGTTATCCGGATACAACTATCACGAATTCCAGTTAAAAGCTTATGATCTGGGCGTCCATGCCTACTTGTCTAAACAAGCAACGTATGGACAGATTATCAACGCCATTCACCAAAGTATGTTGGGTCATGTTCTTATTCCAGAGACCATGTTATCCCCTAATCTGGAGGAATCACTCACAGCAACTGAACGGGAAGTGCTTAACCGCATTGCACTGGAGATGACCAATAAGGAGATTGCGCAGGATCTGGCGATCAGTCAACGTACAGTGGAGTATCATATAACCTCCATTACACAGAAATTTGGTGTGAAATCTCGAATTGGTGCTGTAGTCAAAGGCTATCAGGCAGGGATTCTCGGTGACGTAACACTCCCAGAGAAACGGTAAAAACATATATCACTTTAAAAAGAACAACAAAAGAGCGGCAGAACCCCCTGTAATACAACCTGAGGTTTGTTCTGAACCGCTCTATCTGTTGGTTAACTTTTCTATAAAGTGCATTCATGCTTGATGCGTGTGCTCCCTATCCGCGCTGACGTTCAGCAATACGAGCCGTGATTATTCCATGACTCTCATCAATCTCTTCCGGTGTGCACGCGGCTTTCAGCTCATATACTTTCACCGGAGAACGGTCGATAATATCCAAAAACGAATCAAAAAAGGTCATGTCTTTACTATGGATGTATGGACACCAATGATCTGCCAACCCTACGGTTTCATGAATATGCACGCCAACCACGTGATCAATCAACGCGTTAGCCTCACGTACATTATCGTACAGGCCCATTCGATCCATCATCATACCGTGACCAATATCATACCAGAGACCAAGCGGCGCGCCCTTCATTTGTCCAATAATCGTTCCGGCTTCATGCAAAGTCGGCATCTGATAACAGCGTGAACGGGTTTCAATACCGAAATTCACACCGTATCCCCGCTGTTCCGACAAGTCGCATACCTCTTCCAGACTATCCTGAATCCGGCTCAGATAATGTGCGCTACCATCTTCCCGTATCTCCAGCATCTCTTGCCATAAAGATTGATATGCCGGTGAGTCCGGCCCCTGATCGTGGTATATCTTTTTCAACGCTTCATCTATGTTGTATTCGAACGGAACTTCACCGGGATGTACAACGACAGCCTTGGCACCATAACGATGTGCGTACTCGGCTGAGCGAAGTAACAGCTCAATCGCCCGTTTGCGGCGCGGTTCATCATTGAACCCAAGCAAGACGGAATCCGTCCCGTAATCCGGATCAGCCACATGCGGAAATGTATTATGCACACTGGATACACCGATCTCACCCCGTTCAATCATTGGTTCTATCGTCTGCAGCATCTCTTCCGTAACGTTATAATTCAGTTCAACTTGTTTGAATCCAAGAGACTTGATCTCTTCGATCATGCCTTGTCCGTTCGTATGACGTTTGATATTCCAACATGTTGAGAACGAATATTCCTGTTTGTCCGTATACATCATTGGTTCCTCCTGTCTCTCATTCTATCGCCCATTCATATTCCATTTATCTCTATCTATATAAGTTGAACCAATAAACTTTACACTAGATCACTCCAATTGCAGTACCATCTTCCGATCGCTGTTATCCCCAGATTTTTTGATCCCCTTCTCCAAAGGGAGAAATCGGGTGATAGCTTATGCTTCCGATGCAGCTTTCTTGCAGAAAGCTTTCAGGCGAACGCTCCGCTTCTTCAGATCGGTTCTGCACTCTTCGTTCTCGTGTAAATGTTCAGTTCATCTTATATACCTATTCATCCCTCTAACCGTTGTCTTCACGGAGAGTCAATTCAAATCTCATCTTGTTTGCCGTCTTCCCAGGCACATAACGATAGATGATCTCCGCATGATTCACGTACATTAACACGGATGGTTCAGGTGCTTCAGCCTTCACGGTACACGTAAGTCCAGGGAACTGCCATAACACTGGTGTAATATCCTGCTGACGAAGGGATGGCCCACTGATTTCAAAATAAACATCGATCTCTTCCGCCGTATCCAGCTCCACATCAATGGTTAACGAATCAGGTGTGAGATCCGCATCGAACGTTACTCCGCGCAGATGACTGTTCCACCCCTCGCCCACCTCACGGCGGATCAAGCGAAGATAATAACGCTCCCCCGTCTGTGTCTGCCAGTGGATCGTGGCTGGATGCATCTGTCCATTCGTATTCACACTTCCCGACATGGCCCCGATCATCCGATCCTCACCGATCCAAGCTTTGGCTGTACACAAATTCCGATTGGACGTTGGATCATTGCGCTCACACAGTTCCATGAACCGTTTCTGCACAAGCCGATCTTCTTGATGAGCCTTGAAATACGGCACGGCTTCAGCGGGCACATCCACCCCAAGGAGCGCAATCAGTGGATCATGGCCTGACTCACAGTTGATTCCTGCCAGATATTCATACCCTTCTCCAAGCAAGAGATAGATAAACACGCCGATTGAACTATGCTCTCGCATCTCCATGTCGTACGCCCGAGAGAACGGGCCGGAGAGATTTTCGAGGTTGGCATTGTAATATAGCGCAATGTTATTCCACAGCCCATGTTCAATCCGGTGTCCAATTTCGATCAAACGTTCGGTGAGTCCATACTTTCGATACATGCCAAGCACGGACAGATCCACCCCATAATACGTTGTCGTATTGAACTCCGCGAATGTACCATCGTATTGTTCAAACTCCTTCATCAACCCCTCCGCCTGTTCATCCGAATGCTGAATCCAATCTGTTCGGTTCAAACGATGGCCGTAGTAGTGGGTGATGAAAATATGCATTAACTCAATATTGGTGTTCATCGGGATTACGTCGGATAACCTGCGTTCTATTGATCCTTGAACAGCCAGTTCCATCGCATAATCCATCCGTTTCACGAGTGTCTCCGGCAGTAGATCGGGGAATTCAGCAGTTACAACCACACAGACACAAGCGATAAACTCACGCCAGTTGGGATCATAGCTGATCCAGACTGGTGGCAGAACCTGATTCACTGCCGAATAAAAAAGGTTTTTCAGTTGTTTGGGGTCTGCTGCCTCTGTTAGCAGAGAACCCTCTTCCTGTAGTTTATGGATAAACTGCGCAGACACCTTCTCAAAGGTGCGTTCCAGGAAATAGGCCGTGCCTGGCGCAAAAGATTTCCAAGCGTAGTGACCCGCTGGTGGATGCACATCATTGGGTCGGGTCGCGAAGGTCCCGTGATAGATCTCATCCGGAGCGTCATATTGAACATCGAGCACCTTGTGGAACACTCCTATCGCGCGTTCCACATCACCAGGCTCATTTCGAATCAACAACCCGAGTGCATAATGTGCACTCGCTCGTGTGCTGTGCTGCGATGAATCCTCCTCTTCAAAACTCCGAAGCAGATCCAATTCCTCGTCATAAAAGCTATCCATCATCAACATGGACTGATTTATAAGATACTGCTGCTCTTTCGACATCTTCTCTACCATTCGTTGTGTCATGTCATGGACCTCCCGAGACTGTTAACCTTTTACAGCACCTACCATTACGCCACTGATAAAGTACCGCTGCAACCACGGGTACACAAGCAGGATCGGTAACGTTGAGAATATAACGCTGGCTGCTTTCAGACTCTCAGGCAGTACTTGAACAGCACCAATGCCTTCGTTCTGCATCAATTCTGTAATCTGGTTTTGCTGAATCATCTGATACAACTTCAATTGCAAAGGATATAGCTCAGGCTTCGTAATATACATGAGTGCATCCTGGAAACCATTCCACCGTCCTACCGCGTAGAATAAGCTCAGTGTCGCCATAACCGGTAGGGACAGCGGCAAGATAATGCGCATAAGTGTTCCGAAGTGGCTGCTTCCATCAATGCCTGCTGCTTCTTCCAGACTTTCAGGAATACCTCGGAAGAAGGTAATGAGGATAATCATGTAGAACGGACTAATCAATCCAGGCAGAATAAGTCCCCATGTGCTATCGAGTAAATGTAGATTTTTGATCAGAATGTACTCGGGGATAATGCCGCCACTGAAGAACATCGTCACCACAATGACAAGCATGAACCACTTGCGCCCTTTCAGATTACTCTTCGCCAGTGGATAAGCTGCTGCGATAGTCATCACCATGCTTAGCACCGTACTCAGGACGGTCAGCCAAATGGTATAGATCAGGGAACGAATCATTGATCCATCTGCAAATACTTTGGTGTACGCCTCAAAGGACAACTCTTTGGGGAAAAAGGAAACTTCTCCTGAACCGATCGCCCGGTTTGAACTGAGCGAGATCGCAATAATATGAATGAATGGTGCAAGGCACAGCACCATCGTAATGATAATAAGAATGACGTTTACCGTGTTGAATATTCGATTCGCCGTGTTTTCAGACATCTCACTCACTCCTTACAGATCATATGTGAATCTAATCCACTACATAATGCTCTCATCAGTTAATTTCTTGGACGTGTAATTCGCTCCCAGTATGAAGACAAGTCCAACTAATGCCTGGAACAAACCTACAGCTGTTGCGAGCGTGACCTGACCAGATTGTAAACCGACACGATAGACAAACGTGCTGAGTACATCCGAGTATTCACGTACAGCCACGTTTCCGATAATAAACGGTCGGTCGAAACCGATGGAGATCATGTTGCCGACATTGATGATCAATAAGGTAACAATCGTTGTTTTGATGCCTGGCAAGGAGATATGCCAGATTCTGCGTAACCGACTTGCTCCATCCACTTCAGCCGCTTCGTAGAGTTCCCGGTTAATGCCCGTCAGGGATGCCAGATACAGAATCGTACCCCAGCCTGCACTCTGCCACACACCTACCGCAAGATACGTAAAGAGCCAATAGTTTTTGTCTGAAAGGAAAGGCAATGGATCAAACCCCATGCTCATTAAGATATTGTTAATGAAACCGGATTGCGTACCAAATACCTGAAGTACGATTCCTCCAATAATGACCCACGAAATAAAGTGAGGAATGTACAGTAAGGTCTGTGCCAACTTTTTGAACCAGGCCTTCTTCAGCTCGAATAATAAGATGGCCAGTATAAGCGGCGCCGGGAAGGAAACCAGTAAATCCAGCATGTTTAGCACTAACGTGTTGCGTAATGCCGTGTAGAACCCCTGATTTTGAAAAACTTCTCTGAATGCATCCAAACCAATCCACTCACTACCAGAGATCCCTTGAAAGAAGTTAAAATCCTTGAACGCAATCTGCACGCCATACATTGGCCCATACTTGAAAATAATGAAGTAGATCATGGGCAGTAGGAGCAACGCATATAGCTGCCAGTTTCTGCGGAAATAGATGCTTGTTTTCATAAACCTTCCCCCCATGTCATTCAGGATTCTTCATCAAGGCGATGTTGCCATCGCCCTAATGAAATCCCTGTTCTTTGTTGTCATACACATTTAGATGTGATCTCTACTCTACTTATTTCATCGCTTTGTAAGCTTCTGTACGTTCATCCAGGATTGCTTGACCACCGCTCGCCATGTAGTCCTTCATCATGCTGTCATACGTGGCTTCAAAATCAGCGGGTTTGGAAATGGTAGTTTTGACGAAAAACTCCATGAACTTGTCTTTTAAACCGTTACCGTAACGTGCTTCTGCATCAATCGGTTTGGAGAAACGTACTGGTTGAATGGTGTCCGTGTTAGAGATCGCTACCGACTTGCGCATATCATCCCGATACTTCGACTCTACCTGTACGACATAGGCCTCTTCATTTTTCTTGTCATCCCCAACGTATTTACCGTTCACGATAATGGCAATGTCACCGGAATTATAGATACGGCCTGCAATTTCAGGAGAAGCATCATCTTTGATCAGTGGTACCCCATCCACAAGTTCATAGTTCTCGTTTTCAACACCGAATTGCAGGTCGAACAGGTTGTTGCCCGAAGCCATCCAATCCAGATACTTCATCGCTGCTTCCGCATTTTTGCTCGATTTCGGGATCATGACATACATCGCATTGGGTGCATATGCTGGTTTGGCGAATTTGCCTTCCGAGTTTTTGAATGCATCAATGGGTGTAATCACTGCACCCGATTGATTGGTTTGCAGGTTTTTGTACGTACCAGAGATATAAATCTCCCCTGCATCCTCAGTGTAGAATCCAACTTTCCCGTTAGATACATCTTCCCACAGCTTTTTCTTGTCTTTGTCGAGTCCAAAGTCCTTGCTCATTAATCCTTCATTATAAAGTGTGTTCATATATTTCAGGGCGTCCTTGAAACCAGGCAACAACGTTGGATAGTCATTGGAACCCAGTTGCTGCGTTAATGTATATTTCTGTTCTTCCGTCAGCGGTTCAATGAATGACCAGATCAGTGGTTCATATTGAGCCGAGGCAATCGACATCCCCATCGGAATAAGTCCTGTACCGACTTTACCCGGATCTTTTTCCTTAAAGGCCTTCAGTGTTGTATGCAGCTCCTCAGCTGTCTCAGGGGAAGGCAATCCGAGCGCGTCCAGCCAGTCCTGACGGACATAGGATGCGTACTTGCCAAGTACAAGACGTTTACCTGGAACCGCGAACTGTTGTCCATCGTATTGACCGTAGGCCAGCGTTTCATCTCCCAGGAACTTCTTCAGGTTAGGACCACTTTGATTGATCAGATCCGTAAGTTCGGTCAGACCTCCTTGTTCTGCATACCGGTTGAATGTTCCCGAATCGTAGGTAAAGACGATATCAGGTACTTCAGAGCCACTCGCCATCAGAACATTAAGCTTCTGTACTTCCTCCGAGCGTGGTACCGGAACAAACTGAACGTCGATGTTGTTTGGATCACCAAACTTCTCTTGAATGAAGCGAGTCAGATAACTGTCCGAAATGGTGTAGCCCGCCGGGGTGTTTCCCCGGTCGAAGATTTCTACTTTCAAAGTTGTTTTTTCCCCCGAACCCGACTCTCCTGATGAAGATGTCGATTCGCTTCCTGATGAACATGCAGATAATAATAGAGTGAATGCTGTTACCACTGCGAGGATTGAACTTGCCTTGCCTGCCTTACGTCTTTGAAATAATCTCATTTGACCTTTCCCCTTTCGCACACTCTCTGAATGAATTCACATGATTGCCACTCCACTTTGTTCATCCCATTTTGTTGCACCTGTGAATGTTACTAATCATTACATACGATCTGATATTTAGACAATAAACTATTTTCAAAATGTAAAACTCACGGTTTTTAAGTTAAATACCGCGATATATAAACATAATTCCTGACAATATACAATTTTCACACCTTTAATGTTAACTATAATAACATAAAATGTTGTATTCTATTTGATTTCTCATACCCAATCTGGCATCCCCCAACTTGCAATAATCTTTTTTCCATTAAATATCTGTTCAAAAAATGAAAAAGAGACCACATCTTATGTGATCTCCTTGTTTAGCAACACGAGTAGAACGATTCGACGTATTAATTCCTTGGCGGAAGATTAAACTTCATTTGACCAAACAAAATATCGATGGCATTTCCCGCATGTAAAAAATCTCCTGCAAAGGAAGACAAGGTTAAGGACCTTATTCCCTCATACAGGAGATTTCATGGATATCTCTAGGATTATTCGATTTCCCCCGATACCCGGATGTTCTAACACGTGCAATTCCGTTATTGATCTCCTTGTTTTCCACTCTGCTTGCGGTAGTCCCCTGGTGTCACGCCCATAATCCGTTTAAATACTCTGCCAAAGGAGATGGCATTGGCATAACCCACTTGCAGAGCAATATCCTGAACAGCCATATCGGATGCAGACAACAGACGGCAGGCCTTTTCGACCCTCAGTTTTACCAGAAAATCAACAAACTTCATTTCAAACTCTTCCTTGAACAGATAACTCGCATATTTGCCCGAGATCTGGAACCGATCACTCAAATGTTTCAGCGACAGATCCGGATCATCAAAATGCTCTTCAATATAGATCCGCAGCTCGTTGATCATCGCGCGATGACTTTTCGTTTCATTTACAGACACATAATTGCGATAAACCTCTTTAAGCCACTCCTGCAAAATCTCTTGAATCCCCTCCAGTGTCTCCACCTGCTGGATATCACTGCGAAGACGAGTCAGGATTTCCTCGGCAAATTGGCTTTGCAACCGCTCAGACAGCTCCCCGAATTCACGGGACAACATCTGGATTAACGCCTGCAGCAACATGCGAATATCGTGATCTGTAATCTGATCTTCGCTGAACGCAACAAACATCTGGTCCAGCTGCGTTCGCCAACCATCACCGGTTAGTCTAAATTCACGGACAAAGTCTGCGAGCATCTGCAAATACTTGTACGATTGCAGCTCAATACGATCCGGCAGTTGCTCACTGAGAACGATGGCATCTTTACCAAGCGTAAGTCTATGCTGCAAACCCGCATCTGCACTCGCATAGGAACGAGTAATCTCCTCCCAGCCCGGTACGGTTCGTCCAATCCCGAACGTAAACCGTAAGCGGAAGTTTTCCGCAATCCACATATGCATCTGCTTAGCCAGATCCATAAGTAATTCACGATCCAGTCCTTCCTGCTCATCCGATGCAATCACTACAATAAGCCTGCGGTTCCCAAACCATTCAGCCCAACCGCCGAACTGGGTCTCATTCTGCACAAGTTCTTCCACTACGTTCATAAGCGCAATCTTCAGAATATTCTGATTGGTCGAGAGATCGTCACCATTCATCTCCGCAATGAGGACTGCAACACTCTTCGGTTCCATGAATCGTTCCTCTAGCGGTTGCAGATGGCGAAGTCGCTGACGGAACGAATCCATTCGCTCTCCTTCCATCAGATCAACAAGCAACTGTCTGCGATGAATCAGCAAGTTTTCATGATGTTGTTTCTCATAGTCAACCGTCTGAGCAATCAGATGTTCCAGCGCACGATCGATGAGTGCCAGTTCATCTTTGACGGATGGAGTTGCTTCATCCTCCTCGGCACGTGGCTGTAACGCCTGAATTCGATTCATGATCAGCTGAATGGGGCGTGTATTTCTGCGAGTAATGTAGATTAGTCCAGCCACCGCACCAACAATCGTTAATAATCCAATACCGATCCACACATAAGAGACAAGGGATACCCATGAATACAGCTGTCCGGATTGAATACCACTCTCAAAGATCAGACCAAGCTTGTCCGCAGTCACACGATTAAGGATTTCACCTGCTGAAGGGTCCATTTGATGGGCGGTATAGATCAGATTGTCGCTTTTATCCCGAACCTGAAGAACAGATAACTTTTCATTGGTCATGTTATCAATCTGCCGTTCCACTGCATACATGCGGATGGTAATGACGAGTAGTCCTTCCCCGCCCCACGGTAAAGGAAGCCATTTATTCATGCTAATCACCTGTGAAGGTACGTCGA
The DNA here is from genome assembly GCF_037965655.1 of Paenibacillus sp. FSL L8-0435. Lineage (NCBI taxonomy): Bacteria > Bacillati > Bacillota > Bacilli > Caryophanales > Paenibacillaceae > Paenibacillus > Paenibacillus sp. FSL L8-0435. Next base: position 2,751,527 of record NZ_CP150185.1, on the reverse strand, counting down.
AGGAACGTTCCTTATAATCACGTGGCAAGTTCCAACCGAGGTTCTCGCGATCTTTCAAGGCTTGCTCAATATAGTCACGATCTTCGAAATCTTCCAAACGCATCATGCCTCTGGGCGTAAGAATCTGGGAATCGGACATACGATAGAGATAAATGGATTGAATCATATCCTGCTGATCCAGCATACGTCCCAGTCCACTTGCCGCATCATAGATGAACTGACTCGATAATTGTCCCTGTCCAGCTTCCAGAAAGCGACTATATGTCTTGTTTGCACCAATGTCTTCAAGCAACCGAAGTTCAATGTCACTTAGCGAGCGCTCCAGTGTATCCACGATATAGCGGGTGGAGATCATGTCGGCTTTTTGAGTTTCGTTACGTGAGAGTTCGTTGACAATCAGGAAGGAGAGAAAGATCAGAATGGAAATCGTAAGCAGAAAAATAGGAAAATACGAATACATTAACTTGGTGTGCCAATTCCGCTTCAGATTTACTTTCATAGGCTCCAACTCCTTCCATCTCTATTCTAATGAGTATACTCTTCTCTGTTCTTTGGCCTGCCTGCTGACGATATACAGAATCACTGATCCTAGTGCTGCACTGATCGTGCAAGCCAGATACATCAGTGATGGACCGCCGGAATCGAGCAAATATCCGTTAAGCATATTACCAACAATTCCGCCCAGGCCAGCAAATACCATGTTAAATAAACTTTGACCTGTGGCCTGCATCTCCCGTCCCGTAACGGAAGCCACATATTCCACAGCTGCAATATAAAAGAATCCGAAGGATAACCCATGCAGCACCTGAACGCCAATCATGACCTCAGGCGATGGCCATAGCCATTGTATTCCCCAACGTAACATATACGCCCCCGCTGCAAGCAGCATCGTCCGTTCATGTCCCCATTTTCGGAGTATGAATGCCGCTGCCAACATGGATGGAACATTAGTAATTGACGCCAGCAACAGTGCTGTACCTGTCATGGTCACAGAACCGCCAGCCATCTGAAATGAAATAACAAAAAAGGAGTTAAACGCAGTGAGCGTTTGGTTAATCAGGAAACAACCTGTTAGAAATAGAAGGAATGTCCGGTTTCGGAGCAATCTTGCCAAACCTACGGAGAAGGTTACCGAGGACGAGGATATGCTCGTCTGCCGGGGAAGTGTACTTGCCAGTATAGCGCTCAGAATGTTAAACAGGAGAAATGGCAGCCATAACATGTGAATGGAAAACTGGGAGAGATACATCCCTGCGGCAAATCCCCCAACTCCCGTTCCTATGCTGCCGAAGAGTCGGATCATGCCATATGAGGTGTTCGCGGCTCTCGCAGCTGTAACCGCATAGGAGTCAGCAACGGGTATTTGAGTCACTTGGAATATAGTGCATAAAGTATAAATCAATATTAATATAAAGTACACTTGAATATTGTAGAAATACGCTAACGATGCAGGAACAAGCAGGCTTATCACCAGTACGAACCGTGTCTTTTTAAACTTGTCTACCAGAATTCCCCATATAGGTTGAAGAATAATGGATACAAGTGTGCCAAACGCCATAATAAATCCGGTTTCTTTACTGGAAAACCCTTGTGCTACCAATATGGGATTAATGTACGGATTAAACATCCCCCCGGCAAGCCCCATAAACAGATATAGCCCCTGCAATTGGAGTAAAACACGTTTTGCATCATTGGAATCGGCTTTTGTTTTCTCTGTGTAAGCCTTCATATGTCTACTTCTCATCCGGATCTCCATCCTTTATGTCTGTAGTTGCTTCGCCTATTCTCTATTTTTATGTGCGTGTCAGACTCGACTTGATTGCAGCCAATGCCCCGATTGCTCCTGCTTTGTTCCCCAGTTCAGCTACAGCTAAAAGTGTAGGCAGAACAGTATAACGTTGGAGGCGTGTATGCACTTCATTTAGATAATAGGATGGGTTGGATGCAGCCACGCCACCACCGATCACTATAATGGAAGGATTGAGTAAAGCCGTAATATTCGCCAGACCTCTAGCCATATAACGCATGGGCAGTTCCAGAATTTCCAGGGCAGCAAGATCACCCGATTCCGCTGCTTTGAACACATGCCTGGCTTCAATCTGTTCCGATTCCCCTCCTGCCAGACTCATGATCACGGATAAGGAACTTCCCTTTCCATCAGCAAAATACCGCCTTGCCTGTTCCGTAATTCCGGTACCTGAAGTCGCTTGCTCGAATACACCAAATGAATCAGCATCCGCAACGTAGCCTGAATGAAGCCCTTCGTCTCCTGCAATAAAATGCCCAATCTCGCCGGCTGCTCCATGCTGACCACTGTATAGCTGTCCATTCAGAACTAGTGCAGCTCCAATGCCGGTTCCAACCGTGACCATCACGCAATGGCGATGTCCCTGCGCTGCCCCTTGATCATATTCTCCCATTGCGGCCATATTCACATCGTTATCCAACATGATGTTCCCGGTGTAATACTTCGCAATAATAGGACGAATATCTTGCTCAGGCCACTGAAAAGCTGGAGCATTTCGCAGTATTCCTTCCTCCTGCAGAATCACACCAGGAAATCCCAAACCTGCACCTGAAAGTTGATTCAGACTGCACCCCACCTCACGGCAGAACGTTTCCAGTTCAGCGAATAACCATCGGAAAAACACATCCGGCTGATCACTGGCAAGAGTAGGCAAGATTCGTTCATGAACTTCATTTCCAGCCTGTTGTGATGACAAGAGCATTAATGTTTTGGTGCCTCCAATGTCAATACCTGCAATCCAGCCGGATGGATCCCCTCCAACCGTACCATTCTGATTGGACTGATAATCATTACTTACGTTTTTTACGGATTCTGTCATGCCTTTCCCTCCTCACATGTTGTCTATCCAATCTCTTATTCCATGGCTTCCTGCTGAAGGTTCAGCATCGTTTGTTGTATGGCTACTTGTACCGCACCAGTGACAACAGCCTGCTCACCAAGCTTGGAACAGATTAACTGTGGTTGCACCGGGAATTGCTCAGAGATGATCTGCCTCAGTAAAGGCAATAACACATCACCGTTTCCTCCTACACCTCCGCCAAGCACAATGAGATCCGGAGCAAGCACAACGCTAATCTGACGCAGAGCGGAAGCAATCTTCTGGCTGTATTGTTGTAGAATCTCTACAGCCTCTACTTCTCCACTGCGTGCAGCTTCGAATAACTTCTCAGGAGTCAGGTGTCTGTGAAGAACATCCGCACCCGAATGAGCAGCCTCCAATAATAGTTCATCATGCTGATCTAGATCATCTTTTGCCAGTTGCATCAGACCATCAGCGGACAGCACTTCCTCCAGACGTCGGCCATCGTCCACCAACATCTCCGCGATCTCTCCAGTTAAGCCACCTAAACCTCGAAGCAGTTGGCCATGTACCATGATGCCAGCGCCCGTCCCTGTACCGATGGAGAAAAAAACAAACAAGGGATACCCTGCTGCTGCACCACTCCGATACTCCCCAAGCGCCGCAAGATTCACATCATTTTCCAGTATTACTTCACAGGGAAAAGCTCCTGACAACGACTCTAGAGAGAAAGCTTCTTCCAGACCCGCTAACGGGTCCACAATACGATTGATACGCCCTGAATCAGGCAGCACTACGCCTGGTATACCGAACCCGATGCACTGAATCTGATCCCAGTTCAGATGATTCTCATCAAGCAGTTCGTTCATATGGCTTCGAAGAAGCTCCAGCATTGTCGCTTCTGCTCGCTCATAAGCTCCTTGAACAACCATGGGATATGTTCGATAGGCAATGATCTCTCCATTCAGATCGGATAACGCAATCCGAATACGTGTTGCACCGATATCTATACCACAGACATAATAAGCCGTTTCATTGAAACGAATGAGGGTTGCTTTTCGACCCTGAGCGTTGTCAGCTCGCCCCATTTCCTTCACCAGATTACGGTCAATCAGATGTTCGACCGCCAAAGATACCGTTGGTTTACTAAGTCCGGTCTGACGGCTGATATCCGCTCTCGACATGGTTCCCTGAGTTATAAGAACATCCATGATGAGATTTTCATTCAGATTGCGAATATATTGCGGTGTGCCAGCCATATTATCGCCTCCTCCTATAGTTAGTTAAGTTTATTAACAAAATAATTAAATTCAATATATCATCGTGCTTGGTAGGTGTACAGCTTTTTGTCATTGCACTCTTTTACTAGAAAGAATCACACCTTCACCTGTAACACAAAAGCCTAATAAAGGAATTATTATACAATAATAGACGTTTATACATTTCCGAAACAGTGACCTGTTCATAGAATACCTTATCACGATCAGGGAGGTTTTAATATGTACAGAAAGCATCATAAATGTCATCATCCAAGACCAAAGTGTTTTTACAAAAAAATTACGAAAACTTGTGTTACCAAAGTTAAATATGTCCCTACAAAGTGTAAAAAACACTGTCATGTCACTGTTGAATATTGTCCAGTCAAAAAAAGAAAACATTATTAATACTCTTTTGCCCTTCTCTTCGGAGAAGGGTTCTTTCTTATCGAACTAGATTAATACCGCATACCATTAACCTATCAAAAAGTTGCGGTGATATTCACCGCAACTTTTTCTTCCTTATATACATATATTCATCAAGTTTTGGAGAGCTCAATAAATCCTTCACCGAAAACATCACGCACGTCATGAATGGTGATAAAAGCAATCTCATCTTCTGCTCGTACAATCTTCTTCAGCATAGAAACTTCCTGCTTGCTAATCACAATGTATAGAATTTCTTTCTTATTTTTTGTGTAATAGCCATGACCGGACAGGACGGTTACTCCGCGATCCATCTTCTCAATGACTTGCTTTGCGATTTCATCCTGTTTGGAAGAGATAATCATAACGGCTTTTTTCGGATTGAGCCCTTCAATAATGAACTCCATCGTTTTTGTTCCAACAAACAGCAAGACAATTGTACACATTAATCCTTGTGGTCCAATGATGAAGTATGAGGAGAAAGCCACAATCAGATCGAAGAACAGAAGTCCGTAACTGATATTCCAATCCAGATATTTGTTGGCAAGTCGGGCCAGGATCACTGTTCCCGCCGTTGTGCCTCCCACTCTAACAATCAAGCCAATACCAAGACCGGCAAATAATCCAGCAAAAATGGTATTGATCCAGAGTTCATCCGATGCAATCGTCCAACTCTCCGTCAGATGCAGGAACAACGAGTTGAATACCACTGCAATAATTGTATATACCGTAGTCGTTTTATCAAGAAACCGATATCCCACAATTAACAAAATACCGTTCAGGATCAAGTTCATCAGTCCAGGGGACCATTCAAACAGGTAATACAAAATAATCGTGATACCCGTGACGCCGCCTTCAGCCAAATCGTTCGGGATGACAAACAGGTTCACCGCCAGTGCAAACAGAAATGCACCTGCCATAATAAATAGGATATCCGTAATTCGTTTCTTCATTATGCATTCCATCCAATCCATCAGAAATCAACCTAATCGACCCGTCTCATAAGTTGTCATAACCACTCAAGGATAGATTTTACCATGCTCCCAACAAAATTTGTATACATAATACAAATTGTTGCGTAATTTGTGCAAAGGAATTAGTAAAACCTGCTCTTCTGTCTTCTGCAGAGCTATTGAGTATCATAACACCCATGACAAATGTCATGGTCCATCGTTGATATTCATCATTACAGAAGGCTGACGTTTATGACTTACTGTCATGTTCGGATTGTTTTACAATGATAAAAACGCTTCCCACAGGAAAGTCTAGCGGGAAACGCCAAGTTGTAGCTGATTACAGTTATAACGATTGAAGGAGGACACAATTTTATGAACAGATCAAAAGAAATGGCCTTAAAAAAAGAAGTTACCCCTTACGAAAAAAATGATCTCAGACTAAGTATCCGCCAGTTAATCAATACATTGCTCCCGCTCTTCTTGTTATGGGCTGCAGCTTACTTTAGCTTATCGGTTTCCTACTGGCTGACCTTCCCGATTGCCTTGGTGGCATCCGGATTTGTACTGCGGACCTTTATTATTTTCCATGACTGCTGTCATGGTTCATTCTTCAAGAGCAAACGCGCCAATGATATTCTCGGTACCATTACTGGTGTATTAACAGTTACACCCTATCAGCAGTGGAAAAACGAGCATTCTATCCATCACGCAACAAGCAGTAATCTTGACAAACGTGGTGTAGGTGATATCTGGGTTATGACGGTTGACGAATATAAAGCAGCTTCTCCTTGGGGTCGTCTCTTCTATCGGATTTATCGTAACCCGTTTGTATTGTTTTGTATCGGACCCATTTACGTGTTTCTGTTGGCTTACCGTTTTAACCGTAAAGGTGCTAGACGTAAAGAACGTATCAATACACACCTGACTACCGTATTGATCGTAGTGCTCTATGCATTCATGTCCTGGTTAGTCGGATGGCAGGCTTTTGTAATGGTGCAGGCACCTATCTTCTTCTTCTCCGGTTTCTTTGGGATCTGGCTGTTCTACGTTCAACATCAGTTCGAAGAGACGTATTTTGAACATGAAGATGAGTGGAGTTATGTAAAAGCAGCTGTTGAAGGCAGTTCTTATTACAAATTGCCAAAATTATTGCAATGGATCAGTGGTAATATCGGGTTCCACCATGTGCATCACTTGAGCCCGCGTGTACCTAACTATTTCTTGGAAGAAGCACATAACGCAACACCACCTTTGCAAAAAGCAACAACTATTACACTACGTTCCAGTCTGGTTGCCCTGCGCTTCCGTCTGTGGGATGAAGATTCCAAACAGTTTATTAGCTTCAGACAGCTCAAAAACTTATCCCGCAAGCCGTATGTTCAACCGCCTATCCGAGTAACCAATCCAGCGGGTCTGACAGAGAAGCCTTAACTCTGTCGGATTCGTTTTCTTGTGTTCAAGCCATAGTCATGCTACAGTCATGCTAAAGTTGAGTACAAGTGCAAGGAGGAGAATTACATTCAAAAGTGGATGCAAAATTTTTATAAAAAAACAGGGTTGAACCTTTATGTATGGCTCGCCTTTTTCATCCTGCCATTCTATTTTATATCGCAATATTCTAAATTATGGACGATGGTAACCGGCATCATCATTATCCTCGTTTTCTTCGTTTGTTACCTGCTCGCCTTCATCACCAAGGGCTGGCAGGTGTACATGTGGATTGGAATGCTTATTGCCATATCCATTACGATGACGATCGCCTATGATTATGCGTATTTCTCATTGTTTCTTGCTTTTTTTATTGGGAATATTAAAAATAAAGCCGGATTCTTCACCCTCTACTCGGTGAACCTGGGAGCCAGTTTCGTAACCATTAATTACGGTTTCATTAATCAGAGTTCTCTGTTGGTGAGCCAACTCCCGTTTGTATTCATCAGCTTAATGGCCTCCATCCTGCTCCCAATCAGTACGTATAACAAAAACAAAACTGAACATTTGGAAGGCCAATTGGAGAATGCGAACAAGCGACTTGATGATCTCGTAAAAATGGAAGAACGCCAGCGTATCGCTCGTGATCTGCACGATACACTTGGACAGAAGCTCTCTCTGATCGGTCTGAAAACAGATCTGGCGAGACGGTTGCTCCGCAGTAATCCCGATCAGGCCGAGATTGAATTGAACGACCTCAGGCAAACGGCAAGTACAGCTCTGAAGGAAGTCCGGGAAATGGTCACCACCATGCGTGGTACACAATTGGTTGATGAACTGTTCCGGGCGGAGCAGATTCTGAAGGCCGCTTCGATTGAATTTGTGCTGGAAGGTAATCCGAAGTTACAGGATACGTCACAATTGAATGAAAATGTGCTCGGTATGTGCTTGAAAGAAGCTGTTACCAATGTCGTCAAACACAGTCAGGCAACAACCTGTACTATCATCATTAAAGAAACACTAGCGGATAATGTATTAACCGTTCAAGATAACGGTGTTGGAATAGAACGAACTCGCAAACAGGATCGGCGCGGAACAGGAATTTTGGGCATGAAGGAACGACTTGAATTTGTGAATGGTTGTCTGGATATTCGCTCTGCAACAGACATCCAGGGCACAGCGATCATTATTCATGTTCCGAAACTCGTTCGCAAACCGATAAAGGAGGCAGAATCATGATTAGAATTGTAATCGCGGAAGATCAGCGCATGATGCTCGGCGCCTTGTCTTCTCTCCTCAATCTGGAGGAAGATATGGAAGTCGTCGGACGTGCCAGCAACGGCCAGGAAGCCCTTGCCCTTGTCCAGGAGCTTGCACCAGACATCTGTCTGATGGATATAGAAATGCCCGTGAAAAGCGGCCTTGAAGCCGCAGAAGAACTCAAAGGAATGAGCTGTAAGGTCATTATCCTGACCACTTTTGCCCGGACCGGATATTTCGAACGTGCCCTAAAGGGTGGTGTCCGTGGTTACCTGCTCAAAGACAGTCCAATTGAAGAACTTGCCGAGTCGATCCGCCAAGTTATGAATGGCAGACGCATCTTCGCTCCGGACTTGGTAGATGAAGCTTATGTAGAAGAAAACCCTCTTACAGAAAGGGAGAATGCCGTACTAGGCCTCATGGCAGATGGGAAGAACACCAAGGAAATCGCCGGGCATCTGTTCATCACAACGGGCACGGTACGTAACTACATCTCCATTATTCTCAACAAGTTAAATGCCAGTAACCGAATTGAGGCCATCACTCGCTCCAAGGAAAAAGGGTGGTTCAAATGAAAGAACCGCTTTAACCCATTGAAACAAAAATAAGCATGTACCCCGACTGCATAAGCTGCGATAACATGCTCAAAATAAAAAGCTTGGCCCAGTAATTTCTTCCTGGTCCAAGCTTTTTTATGTGTATCGTAACAATCCAACACTCATCTCTTCTACATTGCAGAATATCCGTAAACACTCAAGATTTATTTTACAGATACAACCATGCCAAGAGCCTCTAGTGGCACTTGATCGGTCTTAAGCTGATGAGTTTGGTTACCGTCCTGCCATGAGATCGTTACATGAACAGACTTTCCACCACTTGGATATTCAACCTTGATATACCCTTTATCTTTAGGTACAGGCAAGGTATGTGACTCCAGATACTCCACCATTTTCTTCGCTATGCCCGGATTATTCATTTCATCTTCGGTAACCGAACGAATTTCCAGCGTCCATCTACCTTCCTGCCAAGTCAGATATTGACTGCCTGCGGCACCTTCACTCATACCTTTGATGCCATGTCCCAGATCCACAGCCATATCTGCTGGAATATCTTTCAGGTCCTTCTCAGGGAAAATTTCTGGCTGATTCGGGTCCTTATAGGTCTTCACTTCATAGGAAGCCAGTACAGGTATCTTACTGTCGGATGCAGTTAAGGATTGATCATTAATGGCAACAGACTGAGTGGTAGCGTAGAAGTTTACCTTAAATGCATCAGCAGTATTGGACAGTATTGCCGCACCCAAAGACGTACCCTTGTCCAATGTGAATGAAGTGGGTAACGCTGCATCCTTCATCTTCAACTGGTTGCGAACTTGCTTGATCACATCATTCACACCTGATTGACCAGTGGCAACCTGGTTGTCGTTTGCCTTGGATCCTGATGTGTTTTCATTATCGGCTGTGCTCGTATTCTCTTTGATTCCCGTTTCATTTTCATTAGAGAAATCAGCACCACCACTGCCAGTCTCGGTCTGCTCACCCACAGTTGTCATTGGTGAAGAACTATTCTCTGATGATGCTGCATTTGAATCCGGTCCGCCACATCCTGCCAGAGCAAGTAAAACGGCTGTCGTTACTGGAATTGTGATCCATAATCGTTGTTTCTTCATGATGTGTACCTCCTTCGTTGTAGCCAATCGAAAAATTAAAAAGATTAACGCTTGTCGTTCCAGAAGTTAACCGGCTGCACTTTTTTGCTTAATACTTCAAAACGATACCCTTCTGCCTTCAATGTTTTTAATACTTGCGGTAATACTTTCAGCGTCGCTTCCTGGTCGTGCATAAGCACAACAGGTGTTGTTCCGCTCTTTTGCACATTGTGGATCTGCTTCATTACACTGTTATAGACTTTCTGGTGATCTTTCTTGTATTTCCAGTCTTCCGAATCCACATTCCAATCCCATAGGTGGAATCCCCCCTGGCCCAGCAGTACATTCCGGAATGCCGGTTTGAGATACGGTTTACTGCCATATGGTGTCCGCACGAGACTTGTTTTAGCTCCGGCAACCTTGTTCAGACTTACATTGGCCTGTTGCATCTCTTTTAATCCGCTATATGCAGATTTATAGAATTTGCCTGGAACGTGGGTCACACCATGCAGACCCAATCCATGCCCGTCAGCTACGATTCGTTTGGTAGCCTTCTGAAATTGCTCCATCTGAGGTCCCAGCATGAAAAACGTTGCCTTCGCATGATATTGATCCAGAATATCCAGTAACTGACCCGTATGAGCGGTTGGCCCATCATCAAACGTCAGGTATATGATTTTGGAATTTGCTTTGCTTGCTCCATCTTTGGATACAGCTGATTTGGCAGATACCGACTGCGGCAATAATAGTGGAATGATCAATAGAATTGCAAGTGTGACCATGATAGATTTACGAATATGTAGCATAATTTAAAGTCTCCCTTATGTGTTATATTTCCCCGGGTGTCCATGTTTTCTTACCTTCATCCCTTGGCGATTAATCCTAATACTATCAAAGATAGTGGCTCCTGTTCTCGCTCCAAAGGCTACGGTAGAGTTACACTTTTGTCAGATAAACCTAAAATTTAATACGAATTTGATAGATTTGCGCAAAATAAGATCCCGTCAGGATAGATCAATTGTGACATATCCTCTATTACCCACATTCAGAATTTTGATAGACCTTTACTCCATTTCAAGCAAATCAATATAATCATTACATATCGTTGCATGCAAAAAAGCCTGCACAAGTGCAGGCTTCTTTGTATTCAATCAGCATATGGCATCAAACCATCATCCCTTGCAAGGAGATTGCCCCCATTGCTTTCAGGATCATTACCTCATGCTGTATGTAAATGGTGTTTTGACGCTGGAATCTTATCGACTCCCTACGTGCATTTATTCAGCAGGAGCAGTGAACGAACGTTTGCCAAACTCGGCATCCAGCATGTAGAAGGCATTGCTGTCTTTTTCAATGCGGCGCAGCTTCTGAATAATGTTGTCAAACAATGCTTCCTCTTCAACCTGCTCATCAATGAACCATTTCAGGAAATACATCGTTGCATGTTCACGTTCATTCAGAGCGATGTCAGCCAGATTGTAGAATTTTTTCGTGTTTTGCTGTTCATGAGCATAACCATGCTCAAATACATCCAGCATCGAAGCATATTCATTCTTCGGTTCTGGCAAAGCCTCAAGTGTGGCACGTTGTCCACGATCATTCAGGAATTTGTATATTTTCATGCCATGGAATCGCTCTTCTTCCGCTTGCACGATGAAGAAGTTCGCAAATCCATCCAGACTTTTGCTGGAACAATAGGCTGCCATAGCCAGATATACATGAGCGGAATAAAACTCAAAATTCATCTGTTCATTTAAAGATTCTGTTAACGCTTGGCTCATAATCAAAACACCTCTTTCTTTCTCTAGGGATGGTTATATTCTAACATAACGTAAGCAGGACTTACACCGATTTTCTACAAAATTCGCCAATGACTGAACGAACAAAAAAGCTCTGCCGCGATGGCAGAGCTTCTTTCATTCTTAAGAGATATGCAATTATACCAAGAACGCTTTGGAGATGATAACCAACAGGATGAACAGAACCAGAATGGCACCTACAGAAGTGAAACCTCCGTATCCGTAGCCTCTTGTTTCTCCACCTAATACTTCGCTCATTGACCGTACCTCCTCTGCAACAGGTATGGGATATCTTATGCAGGAAGAACGACTTTGACAGGGCGGATGCCCTAATTATTCAATTTGCTGTTTTTTTCGTTCAGTACCGGGGAGATTGCACACGCATGATATCCAGAAAAGGCACCTTCGCCGTGAACTCTTCTTCGGTATACTCTACATGCACGAGTCGTGTACGGGAGTCCATTTTGACGATGACTCCTTGCACCTGATCTTCTTTGCCCCATACCGTCAACAGTACTTCCGAACGTTCCCGAAAGGCTTCAACCAGCTGGTTTCCCAACTCTTCAAGTTCAAACTCATCCCGTGTAGGTCTTTTTGCTACTTTTGCTTTTGCCAATGTGGCTGCCTCCTCTACTCCGACGTCCCGATTCCACGGGTTGATTGCCGAGTTCATATTCAATTAGTATACCATTCATTTACGTTCGTGTAATCTCATGGCATCCAGAATGAGCAAATTCCTCAGGCAAGTTACCGTTAACCGTGATACCTCCTATTCTTCTCCATACTCCACAATGATGCTGTACTCATTCGAACGGGTTTCGCCAGCCCGTTTTTGTCCATTCCATTCATACGTGTACCTGGCAATCAAGGCTCCTTGGAGCGTACCCGTCTTCTCAGAAGCTAACTTCGCTACATAGGAGATGTTCTTTTCCGTTCCAGGCTCAATCACACCCACATGCAGAACCCGTGGTGTGGAATACTCTGGTAAGCTCAATTGGATCTCACCCGTAGCTTGCCCAAGCCATCTGGCACCCTCAGGTAGAATACTCCCAAGTTGTACACGTGCCGGCAAATTGCCCGTATTCCCCACACGTACCTGAAAAGTGACCGTACCTCCCTGCTCGACCAAAGTGGGTGTCACTTGAACATAAGCCTGAATTATCGGGGCTTTTAATTCAACCACAGCTTCATTGGATGTAATCATCCGCTGCACTGACCGTGAATCCGGCAACCGAAATGTATACATCAGGCTAGCATGATTCACATACCTGTAGTCATCAGGCATCGATTCATCTCGATCTGGAAGTTTCGCTTCGAACTGAATATTCAGAACCGACCGTGCTGTCAACGTCCCCAGATTAAGCCCTTTAGCCAAATTGGATCCGGGACGTTTAACCCCATTCCAGCCCAGACTGCCTTCGATAAATGTCACACCTGTTGGCAGTACATCGAGGAGAGTTCCATCCACCGCATAACTGCTTGCATTGGAGACGGTAATATTATATTGGACGGCATCACCCAATGTGGCCGTTAGCGGGAGTACACTTTTCAGCACAGAGACCTGGGGCTGTATCACTTCCAGGGTAACCTGATTGGAGTAGACCGTTTCCTGCTGCCCTGCCGAGATATACGTCAGTGCAGCTACACTTGATATTCCGTTCGCATCGCTTCCCGCCATAACCTGAACCCGATATTGGATCCTAATTGAGCTTCCAGGCAAAATCTCTCCAAGTTGTATGCCCGTATCAGGCGTTACTTGTGGCGCAAACATTTCATCTACGATGACACTGGCAGGTATAAAAACAATACCTCGTGGCAAAGAAATCGTTACTTGGGCATTCGTAGCTGCAATAAAACCCGGATTGCTCACGATGACGGTGTACATGACAATATCCCCTGAGAAGGTATAAATGCGATCCGCCTGCAAGGATATCTCCAGCCGGGATGAGACCAGATTGACCTCCACGATATTGGATTGTTCCATACCCGTAACCGTTCTGCCTTCCGGTGTCAAAAACTCATAGTTAACCTGTGCCTGATTCAGCAGCTTCAGTGCCTCAGGTAAACGCAAGATTACAACTTGGAAGTGGTATCGCAACGTGGCTCCCGGCGCGATTTCAGCTGGAGGCAATCCTCTCTCCGGTGATGCTCCCGGTAATGGAATACCATCACGCAATACACTGTTGGGAAGCAGTGCCGTCTCTGCAGATAGCTGATCCAATAGGTGCACTAGGGCCGTAAGATTTCCGGTGTTAACAATTTCAACAAGGTAGATAAGAGACTGCCCCAAGGCAGCCTCTGTGACATTGCAGACTTTTCTGACTTCAAGCCTGGGGCCGATCCACGGTGTTACAACTGTATTCGAATAGGATACCTGTTCCAGTTCAGTCGCACCCGAGCTGAATCGAACCAGGGACTGATTCTTTAGCCAATGGGACAACGGACCGGGAGATTGGCTCATATCACCACAACCTCTACTCTGAATGTAACCGTAACGGAAGCACCCGCAGCAATCGAACCAAGCGTGATGCCTGTATTCGGATTGCCTGTTGGTCTTGGCACACCATCCACCGTAACACTTCCTGGCACAAATACTGTACCGACAGGTACCGGGTCAACCATGACCACATTATTCACCACTTCAATGCCGCTATTGGTTACTACAACCGTATAGGTGATTACATCACCAACAACTGCATCAATGGCACTTGTGCTTTTGGCAACAACAACATTTGGTGCAGATACAGGGATAACCAGAACATTCGAAGATACGGTCCCCGTCAACAGACGGCCATCTGGTGGGCTAAATGTATAGTTGGCCACCGCCTGGTTAACCAGTTGCTGATCCTGCGGTAACGAATCTACAGTCACTTCGAGGGTAACCGTTACAGTAACCGTACCTCCGGACGGTATAGTACCCACAACGATGCCCGTCTCCGGATTGGCACCTGGCTGTGGAACACCATCAATCAGAACACTGTTGGGAAGCAGCACCGCTCCGTTCGGTATACTGTCGATTAATGTCAAATTAGCAGCAAGATTCCCACTATTAATAATGGCAAAAGAATACGTGATGGTGTCACCAATCGTTGCATTGGAAGTGCTCCCTGTTTTGGTTAAGTCAATAATCGGCTGATAGATTGGTGTTACAACCGTATTGGAATACGCTGCTCCCGAGAAAACACCCGATGTGAAACTTACGGAAGACTGACTGCTTACTTCCGGTGGTGTTGGCAGTGTATTGACCCGCACTGCATACGATACCGCTATCGATGCTCCAGGGGCTAAACTACCAAGGGCTATGCCCAGCGCAGGGTTGGCCAAGGCACGTGGGACGCCGTCCACCAGAACACTGCCTGTAACAAATGTGGTGGCTGGGTTAATCGGATCGGTGATCACAATGTTGTTTACCGGGTCAATTCCTTCATTGGTCACAACCATTTCATATACAATCGTGTCGCCTACCACGGCATCAACTACCGAAGCCGTCTTGACTACACTCACATTCGGAGCAGATACTTGAATGTTGAGTGCGTTGGACGTAATCGTGCCTCCAAGTGTTCTTCCATCAGGTAAGGTATACGAAAATGTCGCAGAAGCCTGATTGGTAATGGACTGGCTCAAAGGTAAAGTCACAATCACCACGGAGAAGGTAACTAGAGTTGTTGTGGAAACGACCCCAAGCGGAATACCCGAAGCTGGATCTGCACCTGGCGCAGAAGCCCCGTTAATAATAACGCTATTTGGAACAAGCTCTGTTCCTGCCGGAATGGTATCCGTTAAAGTGACAGATGCCCCATAGTTCCCGGTATTGGAAATGGCGATGCTGTACACAACGGTATCCCCCACTGTGGCTACTGTCTGATCTCCCGTTTTGACTGCAGCCAGAATAGGTTGATAGACCGGAGTTGTAACTGTGTTGGAAAATGTGGTCGCTGAGAAAGCCCCTGATGTAAAGCTGACCGTGGACTGATTGTTTAACACTGCACTCGCCGGGAGCGCCGTAACCTGCACACTAAATACAACGGTTACCGTAACGCCAGGTGCGATGGAACCCAGTGTTATTCCCGTAGAAGGATTGGCTCCAGGGCGCAGAACACCATCGACAAACACGCCGGTTGGCGCAAGAACGGTACTTGTCGGCACTGCATCCGTGAAAACCACATTGTTCACCGTTGCGATTCCGTTATTGGTTACCGCGATGCTATACGTTACGACATCACCAACAGATACCGCCGTCGAAGTTGTTGATTTGACGACATCGACATCTGGTGCCGATACAGTAATAGTCAGCACATTGGATAGAACAGACTCCGTGATGTTCCGCCCATCCGGCAATGTATATGATAGAGCTACCGTAGCCTGATTCACCAGTTGTTGCGGACTTGGCAGCGTATCAACAACCACTGAAAAGGTAATGGTGGTCGTAGCTCCGGGAGCCACATTGCCTGCGGGGATGCCCGTTGCCGGATTTCCTGCTGGCAGTGGTTGACCGTTCACAATAACGCTATTTGGAACAAGGATGGTTCCGGCTGGAAGGTTATCTGTCAGGTTAATCTGGGCTCCATAGTTTCCCTGATTGCTCAAGGTTATCGTGTAGCTGACCGTATCCCCAACGGTAGCATTTTGTGTACTGGCTGTTTTTTGTGCTAAAAGAATAGGCTGGTACACCGGAGTGACCACGGTATTAGAGAATGTTGTGCTTGAGAACGTACCTGAGGTAAAACTGACCGTAGAGCGATTGCTCAACTGATCACTTGGCGGGATCACGTCGACACGGATACTGAACGTGACCGTCGCGGACGTTCCGGGCCCCAATGTCCCAAGGGATACTCCACCTGCCGGATTGGCTCCAGGTTGCGCAACCCCATTCACTGTGACACTCCCTGTAACAAAGGAGGCTCCGGCTGGAATCGGGTCCGAAAACTGAATATTGTTCACCGGTGCAATTCCGCTGTTGGTCACCAGAATGGAATAGGTCACCGTATCGCCTACAGTTGCCGCAGTGGAAGCTGTGCTTTTGACAACAGCGACGTTTGGTGACGAGACCGGGAACGTGAGTGTATTCGATGTGGCTGAGCCAGTTAACGTCCGCCCATCTGGGGGTGTAAATGTAAAGGATGATGTAGCAAAATTGCTAAGTTGCTGCGGAGATGGAAGTGAATCCACAACAACGGCAAACGTGACAACAGCCGTCGCCCCCGCTGCTACAATACCTACTGGAATACCTGTTCCTGGTGTTACTCCCGGCTCTGGCACACCGGATACAACCACACTGTTGGGTACAAAAGTAGTCGCAGAAGGAATGTTGTCTGTGAGAGTAACATTTGCTTCCAGATTGCCAGCATTGCTGACCGTTACCGTGTATACAACTGTATCACCTACAGTTGCATTTACGGTATTTGCTGTTTTGACAAGTGAAATCTGCGGTTGTATGACCGGAGTCTGAGTGGTATTGGACGATGATGACCCTGAAAATGAACCGGATGTGAAGCTGACCGTCGACTGATTGTTAATCTGCGAAGGAATCGGCATGGTAATCGTCACCTCAAAAGTTACGGTAACCTCGGCTCCTGGAGCCAACGTACCGATTGGAATGCCGGCGGTCGGATTGGAGAGCGGGAACGAAGTCCCGTTCACAATGACACTTCCGGGTACAAATGGGGTATTCGAAGGAAGAGGATTGACATATACCACATTATTAACAGCTACTGTGCCGTTATTACGAATAACAGATGTGTATCGAATAACATCCCCGACTACGCCGTACTCTACATTGTCACTGTTAACAATCGTAACATTGGGCAGAGACACTGGAATAGTGATGGTGTTTGATGACGAGAGACCGGCAACCGTTCTCCCACTTGGAAGCGTGTAGGCAAATGAAGCAACCGCCTGATTAATTAACTGCCTTGCATCTGGCAAACTGGTAACCGTCGCAACAAAGGTGACCGTTGCACCTGAACCCGCAGCAATCTCCCCTAGACTGATTCCCGACTCCGGGCCGACCCCAGGTGTAGGTACGCCATTAATAATGACACTATTTGTGCTGAATACTGCTCCAGCTGGAATGGGATCTGTCAAGGTAACCGTTGCAGCTATATTACCTGTATTGTTAATTTGGATGGTGTAATTAAACGTATCGCCGACCGTCAAACTTGTTGTACTTGCTGACTTCACCACTTGGATCACTGGCAGAAATATGGGGGTATTTACTGATATGGAAGAAGAAACACCATTAAAACTGCCTGATGTAAATGCTGCATTGGCCCGGTTACTAACCAAACCCGTGGATGGAACAGAACTCACTCGGGTCTGATAGGTCACAGTTACACTGCTTGAGCTATTTAATGTACCCACTGCGATTCCCGCAACGGGACTTGCGGTGGTAACAGCAGATCCATTAATCGTGACACTACCCGGGACAAATTCAGAGCCGGATGGTGCATCCGAAATCACCAGATTTTGTACTGCACTAATTCCTGCGTTTGTTGCAACAACGGTATACGTAAGCACATCTCCTACTGTCGCATCCGGTGTGTTTACTGTTTTACTAATAGAAACATTGGGAGCCGATGCAGGTATACGAACGATATTGGATAAGCTGCTGCCGGAGAGATTCCGTCCACTTGGAAGCTGGTACATATAACTTGCAGTCCCTTGATTCTCCAGTGTTGGGGGAGTCGGAAGTGTGGTGAGTGTAACGCGAAACACCACCGTAGCTGTAACTCCCGGCAGGAGGCTACCCAGTGTTATTCCGGTTAACGGGCTGGCTCCAGGACGTGCAGTACCATTCACGGTTACCGAATCCGGGACAAACGTCAACCCCGCTGGAATGGTATCGGTCACATTCACTTGAGTCGTTATGTTTCCACTGTTCGTGACCGCAAGTGTGTATGCAATCTGATCCCCCAGTGTCGCATTGGTTTGGCTTGCCGACTTGTTGATACCGACAACGGCTTGGTAGACAGGGGTTGTAATGGTATTGGAGTTGGAAATGCCCGTGAACGAACCAGAGCTATAGGACACTACCGCTCGATTGACTAATGAACCTGAAGCAGGCAGAGACTGCACATTCACCTGAAATGTCACCGTTGCAGAACTTCCTGCATCCAATGTCCCAATAGAGATGCCACTGCTCGGATTCGCAGACGGTACGACAGTTCCCCTTACGGTTGCACTGCCGGAAACAAATGTTGCTCCGGCAGGGAGCGCATCTGTAAGTACCACATTGTTAATCACCTGAATACCGCTGTTGGTAGTAACTACGGTGTACGTGAAGGTCTCCCCGACAGCAACATCGGTAACGGATGCTGATTTTACCGTGGTCACATTGGGCAATGTTACCGGGATTGTTAAGGTATTCGAGGCGATGTTTCCCGTGACCGTCCGACCATCAGGTGAATTGAAGGAATAAGAAGCCGTCGCCTGATCCACAAGAGTCGGCGGTGTCGGCAAGCTTGTTACAAGTACCTGAAACGTCACCGTATTGGTACTTCCTGCCGCCAGGCTACCCAGATTAACCCCGGTAACCGGATTGGCGCCAGCAATCACATTTCCATTCAGACGAAAGCTACCTGCTACATATGAGCTGCCACTTGGAATGTTATCCCTCAATGTAACGTTGGCCGCAACATTCCCTCCGTTGTTCACCTGGAGTGTATAGGTTACCTGGTCACCCACCGTGGCATTGGTGGTACTCGCCGATTTCACAATGGACAGGTTTGGCGAATAAACAGTAAGGGTGGAGTTATTGGACGGAATAACTCCGGTAATGACCGGCCCCCCTGCTACACTTTGAAATGTAAAGGCTGCATTGGCCGAATTCACCAGTTGCAGGATACTTGCATCCTGACCGATGCGTGCTCGATAGGTTACAACGACACTGCTGGATAAAGTTAACGAACCCAGTGGAATGCCTGCCGTCACATCAAGTGTTGGACGGGATATACCTGCAACCGTGACACTGCCTGGAATAAAGGTAAGACCTGCAGGAAGTGAATCGGATAAAACAACACTGGCCGCACTCGCAGTGCCTGCATTGGTAACGGTAACCGAATATAGAATACTATCCCCGGCAACTGCACCGGCGGCGACCGTTGCCTTAGCCAATGTGATCTTGGGCGCATTAATATCAACTTGAATCGCATTGGCGTTGACAATGTAGGCATCCCCCGAGGTCGTTAATGTCAACACCGCAGATGACTGGTTATTGATCAGTCTTGCTGAAACATCCACATTGGTAATATCCCAGCCTTGACGTCCACCGATAATATTGGTACCTGGAGCTCCGTTAATCTGATTTCGTGTCCCAAACGTTCCTGTTGTATTAAGCGCTCCGGTATCTCCGTTAATCTGAGAAGCAAAAAAGTTCGCAGCTAGATTATTGGGCCCGGACAAAGCAACCGATGTAGCTGAGGTTGGCCCGAATAATGCCTGGTCACCGGTCCGGTTCGCGTCGCCCTCCTGCGCACTAAACAGTATTCTTCCTCCCAATGCACCAGAGATTGGCGTAGCAAATCCAGTCAGTGTGGTAACAACTGGTCCAGAGTTGGCTTGAACCAGTACCCCACCTGCACGCAAGGACATGTTGCGAAAGGGCAGACTGGGATTCTGATAAATGACTCCAAGTGTCCAGCCTGCATGATTGGCTGTAGAATCATTAGTGATGACAATAGTCCCTACCACTGCTCCAGTGGTGTATGTACCGGCTCCCCCATTTTGTACAAGTGAAGTAACATTGGCTGAACGCACATAGCCGGCAGCGCCGTTCCCCAGATCAAACTGATTATAAGTAGCTGGGTCAGGAGTAATACTGGCTGTCCCTGCGGGAGTAATAAACGTAACTGGATTGTTGATGGCAGCACTCAGATTGACTGTACCATTGATGTAACTGCCGCCCCAGATCAATTCTGCATATAGAACGGTACTTCCAGCAGGCAGTGTAAGAATGGCTGCTGAACTGTTGCTCTGATACAGACTTGTCGTTCCCAATGGATAGATGCCGTACTGGAGGCTGGTGTTGGTTGTGGTAAAACCTCCAATACTGTCCTGTGTTCCGGGTACCCCTGCTGTTTCCGAACGACTCAGTCCAAGCGTATTTCCTGTAAATGTAATTGCTCCCGTAGCATTAACGGTTGAACGAACGACAAGAGGAATGAAGATCACCTCCCCTTCATCAATGATTTCCTACATATGGATCGGAGCCATGTTATATAGTCTATGAGTGTATCATTGAGTTTTGTTTGTCCTCCATAAAAAGTTTGTGACAACGCGAAACTTCTGTGAGTCTTGTTTTCATAGAACAGTTAAATACATTTGCGTTTTGTTCATTGTGATTTATAATCATCTTATACGAGAGTAATTCTGTCGTACCATTATGATGCAGTCAGCGGTGATATATGAAAGGTTTCGATACTCACAATAGTCATATTCCAACAGAATACGAGTTCAAACATTCCAAATGGATTCAAAAAATGCTCCATGCCTACTGGGTTGTTATTATTGCACATTTCGCCATTCAGATTGGCTGTTTCCTGTATCTGGAGTATGATCGCACACCTACAGATTTCTTGATAAATGTCCTGTTCTGGCCTACGGCCGTCAGCAGTTCATGCATTTTGTTCGCAAGTTGGGTTGATCGGCGCTCCAGCTCATATTCCTTTTACACCATGTCTATAGCCAGCACGGTTATCGCTTGGACGATTATTTATGTCAATTATGACATTCGGATTATATTAGCAATCTGTCTGTTGCCCATCTTCGCTTCAGTTCTGTTCTTCAGCAAAAAGAGAGTCTGGATTGTTTTCCTGATGCAGATGATTGGTTACCTTCTCGTTCTGTTCGACCCTGCCTACCGATCCTACCTTTCTTCATTTGACATGGTATCCATTCCTGCTTTTCTAATCTTAGGCACATATGTAGCACAGGTTATCGTAACCAGCGGCGTTGAGGTGCTCGATGATCTTGAGGCCAGCATGCTTGCCAAGCAGGACCTTATTGTGCGAAATGCCATTATGACCAAACAGTCCAAAACAGACGGTTTAACCAACCTTTATAATCAAAGCTCATTCAAGGATTATTATGAAAAAGCATTTGAGTATGCCAACAGTGGCATGAGTCTGCACCTGGCCCTGATCGATATTGATGACTTCAAATCCATTAATGATACCTTTGGTCATCGGGTTGGAGACATCATTTTGGAGAAAGTGTCCCTGATCATTCAGGAAACCATTACCTCAAGTGATATTGCAGCACGGTACGGGGGCGAAGAGTTCGCCTTATTGATATTTGAGCAATCTTTCAAGCAGGCCTATGCCTTGGTGGAACAGATTCGTCAGAAGATTGCCCTGATGGGCCATCTTGAACTTGAAGGAGCTTCCGTCACGGTGAGTATCGGTCTCAAAAGCTACAGTCCTAATCTAACCAAAGACAAACTGTTCGAGGAAGTGGATGCCTGTCTGTATGCAGCCAAACGAACAGGTAAAAACAAAACCGTAACATCACTTGATCTGACTTCATCCTTGTCAGAGAAACTATAAATAAAAAAGTTGTGCTGTACACCGAAGTTCCGGTTTGTACAACACAACTTTTTTTGGGTCTGAATACGATCAGCAGGCCAATCTTCTTCATACGTCTATGTTTTCATTCCGCCCATTCCCAGCGATGACGATTTTGCTCCAGTCCAGGATGCAGGTATTCGGACGATCCGTCAATGATGAGACGCAGCTCTTTGATCCAATCCTTGAAGGAATCAAATGAAGCAAACATATTTGCCATCTCTATCGTCAAATAAAGAAAGTGAGGGGCTGGATATTCCGCAGTGATATGGCGCAGCGCGCTATCCACAGGTGTATATTTCTTTCTCTTGCCCTCAAGCCCCTCCACACGTATACGAGAAGTTGGATGTTCCCGCCGCCAATCATGCAGGCGGTCTTCTCTTTTGTAATATGCCCGTATCGGTTCCTTGCTCATGCGCTTAAACGTACTCTCGTGTAAAGGATACAGCACAAGTTGTACGAATGAACGGGTATCCACTGTTGAAGCGGCACGCTCGAGTTGCTCATTAGTTACATGTTCAAACGAGTCATAAAAAGTCAGTGTGCCTTTGCGGCTGGCCGCAGGTGGCTCATAACCATAAGGTACAGTTGTATATTTTCCAGACATTTCACCCCTCCTTGTTTATACGTACATTCGCACAAAGATGATTGGGATAACCCAGCTAATGTTATTATACGCTAATGGTCCTGCTTCAACTCGGAATAAAATGTCATTCTGTTCTTGCCTGAACGTTTGGACTCATACAGAGCTTCGTCCGCCATCCGAATAATCTCACTTGGGTTGTCGCTGTTGGTTGGATATTCAGCACCTCCAATGCTACATCCAATTCGAATTCGCTCGTATTCGATAATAAACGGCTTGTTCAGACTTTGAATGATGGCTTCTGCATAAGCCATGGCTTCTTCCCTCGGATGACTTCCAACAGACTGAAGTACAATCAGGAATTCATCTCCGCCCAATCGGACGGTTATCCCCTTCACTTGACCAAGAGCAGACAGTCGCTGGGCCACTTTCTGTAGCAGCACATCTCCAGTCTGATGTCCAAGTGTATCGTTGACCCGTTTGAATCCATCGAGATCCAGATAGAGAAAAGTCAACGTGTGATTTTCACTTTCGGTCTCCAGAGACTCCTCCAGATACACTTCAAGGGCAGTCCGATTCGGCAGTCTAGTCAGCTGATCAAAATGCGCCAGATTCTGCATCACGACCAGCTCTGAGTCTTTATTCATAAGAGAGGTCAGCATATCCCGAAGCGAACGGGACAACACTTCAATCTCCTTAATTCCCTTAATCGCAGGAATCTCAAGCTCTTCCCCTGCACGCAGTCGATTGGCTACTCTGGTAAGACGCACAAGGGGGGCAGAGATCAGACGTGAGACAAACCAGCCAATCAGTGCAAACAGCACAGTAACGGCGAGTCCAGTCCACACATTAAACCACATCAGATCAAACACAGAAGCAAAAGCAGACGACTTGACTTGACGAATGACTACGGTCCAGCCTAATCCGGGATAATCCAGATGGCCCTGGCTGTAGGCAAACCCTGTCACATATTCATTACCGTCAGGCCACTTTTCAATGGACCAACTGCTTTTGTTGTGCCGGGCCTCTTCGATACCAGGCAATACCAACGGTTTACCGACCCATTCCTTCGGCCCCAGCAACACGGTATGTTCCTTTTTGCTCACGATAAAAAACTCAATGTCTTTTTCTTCCCTTTTCAATGGGGCAAGTACGGATTCCTCGACTTCCTTCGCCCATTCCCAGCTTAAATGTGCAGCGAGCACACCTTGAATCATTCCTTTGCTATCCTTCAGCGGAAAACTGATATCGACAAATTGCAGCGGCTCTCCCGTTGGATTCGGAAGCAGCTTGGCAAGAAGTACTGCATTATGCACATCTCCAATGAATTTACCCTTTATTCCCTCCTGATACACAGGTCGCTCTGATAAATTTTCCCCAAGCAAGATACCATCCGTGGCAGCTAACACTTTTCCCTTCGGGTCCATGAATCCAACCCATGAGAATGAGGGAAAGCTATCTTGTAACTGATCCAGCAGCATCTGAATCTCATCAGGTTGGAATCCATCTTCCAACGAAGCCATTTGGCCCAGCAGGTCCAGTTCACCCGCGCGAGCGGACATGAATCGATCCAGCTTGTCCGAAGCCTGTGAGGCCGTGCCTGTAAGCGAGTGACCAATCTCAGTCTCTACAGCAACAAATGACTTTTGGCTAAAAATAGACCCAATCGTCAGGGTAACAAGCAAGGATAACACAGCAAAGATGACTGTAAGCACAGTTCTAATTTTGAATGACATTACTTCCTCCATTACACGGTGAAACCATCTTGCCTTTCAACATAACTATGCTGCAAAGAGTACACGGAATGTCACCTAATCGTTTTCATATTTATCGGAACTTGTATGTTTTTTTATTATACATGCCCATATAATATTATACTGAAATCTTCACCGTGTTTCTTCCATTCAAAGAATAGACACGATTCTGTATATACATACTTGGGTTATGAATATAGAGAGCAAGCATATCCTTCAAAGGATCATGCGCCTGTATGTCACAGAGAGAGTAATCGAAATACTAAACATTGGGGGTGTAATGTTGAGCCTGCTTCATGTTGCTGTTATTTTGCCTTTTGCCGCTGGCATTTTTCTTGCCATGCTGCATCGTTTCTTCCGTAAAAAACATTTGGGATGGCCGGTTCTCCTTGTCCCGGCACTATTATTTGTATACTTTGCGAGTCTCATACCCGCTGTGTCACAGCGCAATACCGTATCTGGAAATATCCCGTGGATTCCTTCACTGGACATTGGATTTAATCTGTATCTGGACGGTCTGAGCCTCATGTTGACACTGCTAATCACCGGAATCGGTGTCCTCGTTGTTCTCTACTCCATCTTCTACATGGATATGAAAGAAGCGCTGAACCGTTTCTACCTGTATCTGTTGATGTTCATGGGAGCCATGTTGGGCGTGGTGCTGTCTGATAATATGATCGTGCTCTACGGATTCTGGGAATTGACCAGTATTACGTCATTCCTGTTGATTGCATTCCATTACAAACGTAAAGCCTCGACTTCAGGAGCACAAAAATCATTCCTGATTACGGTATTTGGTGGTTTCGCCATGCTTACCGGATTCATGATGATGTATCTCATTACCGGAACATTCAGTATTCGTGCAACCATTACAGGATTGGGTCAGTTTCAGGAGAGCGCATTATTTCTACCCGCACTTGTCTTGATCCTGATTGGAGCTTTCACCAAGTCAGCTCAGTTCCCATTTCATATCTGGCTGCCGGATGCCATGGAAGCTCCGACACCTGTTAGTGCCTATCTTCACTCAGCCACCATGGTTAAGGCCGGACTGTACGTTGTAGCCCGGTTTACACCAATCTTCGGTGGACAGGGACTCTGGTTCTGGCTCGTTACCGGCGTTGGTCTTCTGACTTTGTGTTATGGATCATTCCTGGCGGTGAAAAAAAACGATCTCAAAGCGATTCTCGCCTATTCAACCATCTCTCAACTTGGTCTGATCATGTCCCTCTTAGGGGTTGGATCTGCTGCTCTCTACTTCGGATATGGCGAATCCTCTGCGATGTATACCGTGGCAATAACCGCTGCGCTGCTTCACCTGTTTAACCATGCGACCTTCAAGGCCGCTCTGTTTATGGTCGTAGGCATTGTCGATCATGAAACGGGTACACGTGACATTCGAAAGCTCGGTGGACTTGCTTCATTCATGCCAATTACATTCACCGTGGCATTGATCGGTTCACTTGCCATGGCGGGTATTCCGCCGTTCAACGGATTCCTGAGCAAGGAGTTATTCTTCCAGGCAATGGTCGAAGTCACGCATCTACGAATCTTTGGACTTGGGTCATGGAGTATTCTATTGCCGGTATTCGCTTGGCTTGCAAGTGTGTTTACCCTGATCTATGCGCTTATTATCGTGTTCAAAACATTCCTCGGTCGTAGCCAAAGCGAGATCCCTGCCGAGAAGCTGCACGAAGCGCCCGCTGGCATGCTCATTCCGCCTGTTGTTCTAGGTGTTCTTGTCATTGTATTCGGACTCTTCCCGAATCTGCTGGCCGGTTCACTGATTGAACCGGCAATGGCCGCTGTGCTCCCATCCCTCTTGAATGGGAATGAGCGCTTCGATGTACATTTCTCCCTGTGGCATGGATGGACTCCGGAACTGATTATGACGATCGGAGTTGTGATTCTCGGAATCACTCTCTACAAGCTGTTGCCACGATGGAGGAATATTTATGAGCACTATCCACAAGGATTAACGATTAACAATATGTACCATGTCGTACTGGATAATCTCCAGCATTATGCACGCAAATGGACGGAAGCCTATATGAATGGCTCGGTTCGTAATTATCTCGTTTACATTTTCTCATTCACGGTCGCGTTGCTGGTCTATGCCTTCTTCCGTTCAGGTGAAAATATTACCTGGAATCTGCAGGGCAATGCACCTTACTCATTCTATGAGGTGGTACTGCTAGTCACGCTCATCGGTGCTGCAGTTTCGATTCCTTTTGCCAAGAACAGACTGTCGGCAGTCATTATGACCGGAGCAGTTGGTTACCTCGTAACGCTGCTGTTTGTACTTTTCCGGGCGCCGGATCTGGCGTTGACACAGATGATTGTTGAGACGGTGTCCGTTGCATTGTTCCTGCTATGCTTCTACCATCTGCCTGAGCTTCAACGTGGCAAATCAAGCCGCAGTTATCTCACGGTAAATATGATCGTAGCGATTGCAGTCGGAATCGTGATGACTTTTGTTGCACTGGCCGCAAGCGGAACAGCATCACTGGACAGCATTTCTACCTTTTTCCTTCAGGAAGCTTATGACTCGGCTGGTGGTAAAAATGTCGTGAACGTGTTGCTGGTAGATTTCCGTGGCTTCGATACGTTATTGGAGATTATGGTGCTTGGCGTTGCTTCATTATCCATCTACTCCATGATTAATCTGAACCTCGAAGCGAAAGACCTCGGAGCCCGCTTGAAGTTCCGTAAGAAGGACGAGATACAGGATTCCGAACCTGCTCTGGATGATGAAGCGGACAATACGAAAAAGTATGGTAACCGGGAACGCAGCTCATCCTCGTGGGATACCGTCCCCTTGCAGAGTAATGATGTATTGCTGCAAACGACCACCAAAGTCGTTGTGTTCATCATACTGACGTTTGCCATGCACCTCTTCTTTGCAGGTCACCACAATCCGGGCGGAGGTTTCATCGGCGGCTTGGTAACAGCGGCAGCACTCGTATTGATTGCTCTGGCATTCAGTACAGATACGATACGCAAAGCGTTACCGGTTGACTTCCGTATTCTAACAGGAATCGGATTGGGTATAGCCTTACTTACAGGTGCGGGTTCATTTATATTCGGAGTCCCGTTCCTAAGTCAAACCTTCGGCTATTTCGAACTTCCTTTGCTGGGAGAGACAGAACTCGCCACGGCCATGCTATTTGATCTTGGCGTGTATCTCGCTGTCCTGGGTGTCACCATGACCATCATTCTACAGATCGGGGAGGATCGCTGATATGGAAATATTGATGTGTGTAGCCGTTGGCATTCTGTTTGCGGTTGCCGTCTTTTTAATCTTGTCGCGGAGCCTGCTCCGTATCGTACTAGGCATGTCCATACTAACCCATGGCGTGCATCTGCTCTTGATCACCATGTCACGTCTCAAAACCGGGGCACCACCACTGCTTGGGGAGATGGCTGAACGTTATGTCGATCCTCTTCCTCAGGCTTTGATACTCACTTCGATTGTTATTAATTTTGGACTCACTGCGTTCTTCTTTGTTCTCTCCTATCGTTCTTATCTGAAGCTGAAAACAGACGATATGGAAGAAGTAAGGGGGCGCCCATATGAATAATCTCGTCGTTCTGCCCATTCTGTTGCCTTTGATTACAGGTGTTCTGGCCCTGCTATTTTTCCGAAAAATAAATATCCAGCGGATCATTAGTGTCATTGGACTTTTGTTTACAGCAGCGGTCTCAACGATACTCATTACGCGGGTAGCTCAGACTGGAGTTCTAACGCTTAATATGGGTGGATGGGCACCTCCCTATGGTATTGTGCTTGTTGCAGACATGGTCTCGGCGCTACTTGTCGTTGCCGCTTCCATCATTGCACTGGCGTGTCTGCTGTATGCGTTCCGCAGTGTGAACAAGGAGCGGGAAGAGCATCACTTTTATCCGTTCTTTCATTTTCTGATCGCAGGAGTTAACGGTTCATTCTTAACCGGAGATTTGTTCAATTTGTTTGTCAGCTTTGAACTGATGCTCATCTCTTCTTATGCACTGATCGTATTGGGAGGTACGGAAAGACAGCTTCGGGAAACGATCAAATATGTCCTGATTAACATCGTTTCTTCAGCACTGTTTGTCGCTTCCATCGGCTTCCTCTACTCCATTACTGGCACACTGAACATGGCAGACTTGTCTGTAAAGATTGCTGAAGTGGGACAAAGTGGGGTCATTACCCTGATTGCCGTACTTTTTCTGATCGTATTTAGCATCAAGGCCGGACTGTTCCTGTTCTTCTGGCTGTCGGGCTCTTATGCGGCACCACCTGCTGTCGTCACTGCATTGTTCGCAGGATTGCTAACCAAGGTTGGCTTGTACGCGATTGTGCGAACATTCACACTGATCTTCTATCATGATCCGGATTTCTTCCATGCACTGATCGGATGGATGGCTGGTGCAACGATGGTCCTTGGTGTCATCGGTGCGATCTCATACCGCGATGTAAACAAGATTCTCATCTACAACGTGGTCGCAGGTGTAGGGTTTGTCGCTTTTGGTATGGCCTCGGCCAGTCGCCCTGCACTGGAAGGTCTGCTCTTCTATATGCTGCATGATATGTTGATCAAAACATTGCTCTTCCTGCTCGGCGGTGCCTTGATCGCTGTTGCCGGAACATCCAAACTCGATAACATGGGCGGGCTGATCCATCGCTATCCGCTGCTCGGCTGGATGTTCTTCATCAGCGCACTTGCCTTGGCAGGTTTGCCGCCATTTAGTGGATTTCCAGGGAAGTTGCTTCTCTTTGAAGGAGGCTTGCAGGCAGGCCTGTATGGTCTTACCGGCATTGCGGTGCTTTCGAGCTTATTGATGTTATATTCGGTACTACGCATCTTCATACAAGCGTTCTGGGGCGAACCACCTGCCGGGGTTACAAGACGCCCTTACGCGGTGAACGGCCTTCTGATTCCTGCCGGAATTCTGTTTGTATTCATCATCGTAATGGGTGTGGGGGCTGAAGGCATGTTCCAATTGACCTCCCGCGCAGGCGATATTCTACTGCATCCCAATATTTATATTGATGCCGTATTGAAGGAGTAGATGTCTATGGCCTTTCAGATTGTACTGAATCTTATCATTGCTTTTGTATGGATGTTTCTGAACAATGCCTGGAATGGTGTTGGTTTTCTCATAGGTTACCTGCTCGGACTGCTTCTCATCGGGGGGATGCGCAGATTCTTCCCCCAGCGCTTCTATGTTGTTCGAGTCTGGGCCATCTTCAAACTGATTACACTGCTGTTCAAGGAACTGGTGCGAGCCAGCATTGAGGTTATACGCCAGATTATCAAGCCAAAGTTAGATATAAGGCCCGGTATTTTTACGTATAAAACTCAATTGTCCTCGGATTGGGAAGTTACTCTGCTCTGCTTACTCATCTCATTGACACCAGGTTCTCTGCCGCTTGAGATCTCGGGTAACCAACGCAAACTGTTTATTCATGCACTGGATATCAAGGATGAACAGAAAATGAGAGATGATATCCAAAATACATTCGAAAAAGCAATTATGGAGGTGACGCGTTAATGTTATCCTCGCTGTTGTTCATCTCATTGCTCATTCTCTCCTTAGCCATTCTGGGTTGCTTGTACAGGGTGCTTCGGGGACCATCCATGGCTGACCGGATCACGGCACTGGATACCATCGGTATCAATGTGATTGCCATCGTTGCCGTTCTGTCGATGATGCTGCAAACCCAAGCCTATCTGGATATTATCTTGCTGATTGGCATTTTGGCTTTTCTAAGTACAGTGGCATTTGCACGTTATATCGAACGGGGGGCGGTATTCAAAAATGATGGAGATCGTTAAAGTAGCCACTGAAACCGCTATAGGTCTACTCGTACTGCTCGGTGCACTACTCAGTGCACTCAGCGCATTTGGACTTATTCGTCTGCCTGATGTATATCTACGTGCCCATGCCGCAACCAAAAGTATGACACTCGGAGTGTTCTGTGTATTAAGCGCTACATTTTTCTACTTCTGGTATTTCGATAACTATATCAGTGCCCGCTTGTTGTTAGGTATCCTGTTTGTATTCATCACGGCTCCGGTCGCCGGACATCTGAACGGACGGGCCGCCTATCGCACTGATGTACCCCTGTGGGAGCAGAGCGTACAAGATGAATTGGAACCCTTGTTAAAAGGGAAAAAAGTGAACCATGAAGCCAAGGATATGATGGAGTAATCCCCAGCCTGGGCATAACAAATAACCCCGAGGATCAGCCGCCCGTTTCGCGGGTTGTTCTCGGGGTTATTTTTTTTATTTTGCATACACGGATCCTATCAGCCGTGATTATGCAGACTGTTTAAGTAGTAAAGTCAGAATCCATTCAGTCCCTGTCTTCTCAGATCCGCAGCCACAATACGTGCAAGCTCCGCAGCCCCTTGACGATTCGGATGCAGACTATCCCCTGTCATATACAGAGCAAGTGTTGCAGCAGGACCAATAGACGTGAAATAGGCAGAACTCAGCTTGTTCAGTTCAACAAGGGTGACTCCCTCTTCCTGAGCAAGTGCACGTGTGGATTGATTGTACCAGCGGTTCTCCGCTTGATGTACATTGGCTGTATTAAAGTCTGTTGCCCGGCCCTGAGGCGTGGAGAGGATCACCGTTGCTCCTTTGTTCTTCGCCTGACGCACCATATCCCGCATAATTTCCTTGAACTGTGCCTCCGTTGTATTATTCTTGGCATTGGTATCGTTAATTCCGAATTGCAAAATAAAATAATCTCCCGGCTTGATATACTTCAGAATCGCTTCCATCTGACCATCATCGCGGAAACCTCTCGCAAATTGACCACTTGCCGCCATATTTCGAACCTGGAAGGTGGAATTGTTCACATAGGACGGAAACAGCTGTCCCCAACCTCCTTGTACACTGCTACCCAGCGGATAGTAATTGCAGACTGTTGAGTCACCACCAATGTAGATTGTGCGGTTGGTAACGGTCTGATTGGATAACTTTCGGATTTCGAGTGCACTAAGTGTGAAGGCGGTGCCTGTCTTTCCTTCCGTAACCAGGAGGTTTAATTGCCCGTCAGTCACCGGAACTTGAAATTGGTCCGTTGCCCCGTTGCCCGTCATATTAATAATCTGGTACACACCTTCTGCAGCTACACTCGCTCTGGAGGTGTTACCCAGGATCACTTTAACTTCATATAGGCCATTGGACAGATTCACATTGAAGGTATTGGTGCTCTTGGTGCCGTAAGTCAGAAACTGCACAGCGTCACTCTTAACCCCGCTTCCTGAGGCAGACACATTCCTCATCTGTGCAGGTGTGTTGAAGCCATAACCTTTCGTAGGCGTATAGGCATCTCCTGCGGACACGCCTGTGTAACCGCTCTCAACAGCACCCGAACCAAAATCAAATCTGTAATTGTCCGTTGCCGCTTCGGCGACTTGCCCTCCACTGCTTCCCAAACCGATGCCCATTGTACTCGCAAACAGAACAAAACAGAGCAGAAGCTTTACTGATATTGACCATTTCATCACTGAATTCTCCTCTCGAATATACTACGAAGACAGAATAACCTTCCAATCGCTGTTATCCCAGATTTTTCGATTTCCTTTTCTCAAGGGAAAATCCGGTGATAAAGGCGAACGCTTCGCTTTTTCAGGTTTTTTCTATCTTCTCCGTTATCGTGTAAATGATTAGTTCAACTTATATAGATGGTAATAAGCCTCAGCTTCACAGCACTTGATCAAGCCAGTCATAAGCCTTCGCACCGCTAATCTCATGTCCACCTGTAAAGAAATCCGCATCCAGTGATTCTGATGCTCCCGCCTGCTCATATATGTGTGTCAAACGGGCATACGCCTCTCTCGCTGCATGGATTGGGAACACCTGATCATCACTTCCGGCTTCAACAAAAAGTGGCCTAGGCACAATCAGGCCGATGAGATCCGGCAACTCCGCTTCACGCAGGATACCTGGCACATAGTTGTCCAGACAATGGTTCCGATCCAGTATGCTGCCCTGGAATGTACTTGCATAACCACTTACTACAGTTGCCCTGAACCGTTCATCCAACGCGGCTGTAAATGCGGTCACCAACCCACCACCCGAGATACCCATGCTTCCAATTCGCTCCGAATCCACTTCTGGCCGGGTCAATACATAATCCAATACACGTGTTGTTTCATACACCCTATGACCGGCGAGGGTCTTCCCCACCATGAGCAGATGCGCAGCAATCTTCGTGCAGGAGCTTACCCCTGGTGGCGCATCGCGGTCCTCTTCCAATCTTCGATCACCAAATCCGAGCAGCTCTGGAGCCGCAACCACATATCCACGCTTCACAAGAGCTACTGCAAAGTCCTTGTGTAATCCGGGCTCTCCTGTCCGTGGCGATCCATCCGGTTCCATGCCCGATATCTCTCGGCTACCGTAGCCATGCCCATGACAAGCAACAATAGCAGGTCTCTTTGTATCAGTAACGCTTCCATCACCCGGAATTAATAAATATACAGGCATGCGAAGTCCTGCATAGGTCGTGATTTCAATCCGCTCCCGAATATATCCGTCACATGTAATGCGCTCCAGTAAGACAGGATTCAGTGTGGCCGCCATCGTTGGAAAACCGCCCAGCCGCTCTTTCACACGAGTACGTAACTGACTGCACCATAACTCCAGGGGTTGATCTGCATGATACGCGGAACGACCACGAAGATTCGTTTGTTGTTGTAGATAGGCTTCAATATCAGACATGGGCCTGTGTCCCTCCTGTTTTTCATAAGATAACGTAGATAAAAGACTGTTGTATGGAATTAATCCCATCCATTATAGAACATCTAGGTCAC
Source organism: Paenibacillus sp. FSL L8-0435 (assembly GCF_037965655.1). Lineage (NCBI taxonomy): Bacteria > Bacillati > Bacillota > Bacilli > Caryophanales > Paenibacillaceae > Paenibacillus > Paenibacillus sp. FSL L8-0435. The sequence goes on along the minus strand of NZ_CP150185.1, from coordinate 2,718,220 downwards.
CCATGAATTGAACATGTTTGCCTGTTTTGAATGGAATCACATGATTTCTAGCCAAAAAAAGGATATCTCCAACCTGAAGACAGGTTACGGAAATACCCTTCATTTCGTCTGACCTGGCAGCCACCAGTTCCACCTGCCCATTAATTTCATCAATGCTGGTACCAGTATTAGACGGATTAATGTAACGTCAATCAACACCGCTGCCGTGATTCCGATCCCTAACTGCCTCACACCTGCAACTTCGGCAAAAGCAAACGGCACGGTCACCGCAAGCAGAATTGCCGCTGCGGAGGTAACCAGACGGCCAGTGGAAGCCAATCCCTGTTGGACAGCCACATCACTGTCTCCGGTTCGTCTATACACTTCCTGAATACGGCTCAGCATAAACACACCATAATCCATGGATATGCCAAACACCAGTCCTGCAATGAATACAGGAATCATAATGGCAATAGCTGACGGCTCCATACCTAGATGTCCTTCATTGAACACCCACACCAATATGCCAAATGAAGCGGCTAAGCTGAGCAGATTCATCACAATTGCCTTGATTGGAATGAGCATCGATCGGAATGCCGCCAGTAACACAAGATAATTGGTGACCACTACAAATACCAGCACTTTGGGCAGTTGACTTGTGACTTCCTGCATTATTTCATACTGCTTGGCAGCTTCCCCACCATAACGTAGTTTTACGTTGTTGGAACCTGGTGCATGATCGCTATTCCTCATTTGTTCCAGCCAGTCTGCGACCTGCTCCGACCCGGGCTCCCCGTACACGTTGGCTATCAACCGTATGGAGTGATCAGAGACCGTTGAACGCAGCCATGCCGTCCTTGCTGACTCCTTGCCTTCTATGGAAGGAGTTAATGCCGACGGTGGAATTTGAAAAAGGCTTTGCGAGCCAGTTTGATTCGGCTGTAATAGGCCCCATGGTGAAACAATGCTCAATACGCCTGAGTCCTGCAGTAGTTGACGGGCTTTGTGGTGGGCCAAATGCCAGTGAGAGGCAGTCAACAGTTCCCGCTGTCCGCCAATCACGATCTCGATGGTGGAGGTATTCTTTTGCCCCAAATCATGTTGCAACTGCTCTGCTGCCTGGCGGGAGTCCATTCTCTCTGGCAGTGAAGAGGCATCCGGGACGGACAGTTCCAGCTGGGTTACTGGATAAACACACAGGAGAAGCACAACCGTACCTCCAATGGCCATACTGACGGGTCGTTTCATGACCATTGCTGACCATCTATGCCATACCGAGCGTCTGGGTAACCAATGGACTAACTTTCGCCTGAATACCCGATCCGCAGACAGTGATAGGAGAGCTGGCAGCAGCGTAACATTTAACAGTAGCGACAGGAGCAGAACAATAATGGCCCCCAATGATACACTTAGAAACATTGGCAGTCTGATCCAGAGCAGACCCAATAGCCCAAGGAGCACGCAAGCTGCCGAGAACAACACTGCTCTGCCTGCTGTACGCAATGTTCGCTGAAGAATCTCGCTCCGCAAAACCTCGCTCTGCATATCCAGGCTACTGCCCGTAAAATTAGCTTCGCCTTCATCTTCATAAGCCCGCTGAACTTCTTCCCTGTACCTGCTCAGGATGATCAGGGCAAAGTCTATACTCAGTGCCATGCCCACCATGGGAATCACATTAATGATAAAGTTGGACAATTCCAGATGATGACCAAGGAGTGACGTGACTCCCATCGCAGTAATCACAGCACTGATCCCCATCATGACAGCAATCAACGCGGCATATAGCCCCCTGAATGCAAAACACAAAACGATCAGGGCAATCGGTAGGCCCACCATCTCTGCCCGTTCCAGATCACGAAAGCTCAGATGATTGACATCCTGCTGCACGACTGCCTTCCCCGTCAATTGCACCGTACCTGGACCGTCTGTTGCCAGCACGGCGCGTAGCTGCTCCAGTGGGGGACCCATCTGATGCGCGGGCACATCCATTTTCACAAGGGCATATGCCCTATGGTCTTGAAGCGTCACTCTTTCACTAACATCCAGAGGGGATGTGATAGAGGTTACCGCAGGCAACACTTGAACCTGTGTCAAACGATCCTTGATCCACTGCCGGAACTGTAACGGCGAGGTATTTTCCTTTTTCTCAAACACCAGAATAACCGGATCAGCAGGAGATCCGAATTCGTCCTCCAGAACAGCTTCAACTGCTTGCGCATCCCCGTGAACCCGTTTTAATCCGTGATCCTGAACAATGTCAGGTAACTTCCACGCCCAGACCGCTGACATCCCGATGATAAATACCCAGCAGAGAATAATGAACCGCGGATATCGGCTGATGAAGGCAGCAAGTCTGCGATAACCCATACCTAAGCTCCTCTGCGATCAGATTAGTCATTCGATTACATTCATCGGTAAGGGTAAGATCATAAGTACATTCATACACTTGCTGTGTATATCTCCTTCACTCGGGTTCGTGAACTTTGGATGCCATGATTCACAGGTGTTCTGTTCGCTATGGGGGCAGGGATGTATGTAAAAGGAAGTAACTCTGCTGTCAGTCCCGGGCCAAAGGCCAGCGCTATCCCACTGGAATGCTCTTCCTTCTGTCTGTAATCCTCGCGGATGGCTTGAAGAACAAAAAGAATCGTCACGGACGACAGGTTGCCATAATCCCGCAGGATGTTTCGGCTGTAGGAGACCTGCTCATCTGTCAACTGATACAGCTTCTGAACGGCATCCACGATACCTCTGCCTCCCGGATGGATTGCCCATATTTGCGGGAAACCGCTCCCCTCCAGCAACCGTTCTACCTCTGGGCCGAGATGCAAACCAAGCAGCTTCGGAATCTGTGGTGACAGGTAGAGATCAAAGCCTGTATTGCCCACTTCCCAGATCATTTCTTCTGCACAATCCGGGAGCAGCGTTGAGTGCCCACGACCTAATCGAAAACATTCATGGCGGTCTGTTCCGGATGCACCAATAACACAGGCAGAGGCTCCGTCTCCGAAAAACGATGCGGCATACAGGTCGTCCCGTTTGGCAGATGGCTGAAAGTGAAGTGTGCATAGTTCCACACACACGATGAGAACCGTAGCTTTCTGATCTGTCGTTACGATTGAATTCGCCAGTTGGATCGCCTTCAGACCGGCTGCACATCCTTGAAACACCAGTGGAATCCGGTTGATCTGCGGTGACAGTTCAAGCTGCTGGATCAGCCGAACATCAAGTCCGGGCAGGAATTGCCCCGTGCAACTCACCGTAATGAGATGTGTAATTTCCGAGGAGATTACGTCTGCATCCTGAAGGGCCTGTCCGGCCGCCGCGAGACCAAGTGGAACAGCAGCGGCTTTGTATTTGCCCATACGCTCGGATGTAGTCGGAACCTCACCCGCATTGGTAAAGGGTAAATATCGACAAGAATCAACAGGCTCAAGCAGATTCGGTTCACACGTATAACGAGTCTCCACACCGCACTGATTAAAGATCCGTTTGGCCCACCTTCTCGCATCCGGCTCATGTTCCAGCGCTTGCGCGAGACGGGCAGACACATCCTTTTGCTCAATACGGTGGGCAGGCCATGCCGTTCCTATTCCCATAATACTTGCCCCAGTATTTGCCTCAAGCTGGTTCATCGGCTTAACCCCCTTATAGTACGTGTTCAAAAGCAGGCTTTTTAAACAACCTATATATAAAATAGGTTCATATGACATGCAGGATATAGTACAAGTCTATTCACTCCCTGTCCTGTTTATGTTCATATTAACAAGCAAAGGCGGACAACATATGCGAGTTTCGCACGTGCTGTCCGCCTTTGCTTCCGGATTGAACCCATTCATATATTACAAATTCGGTCTGTAAGAACTATTCAGGTCGAATTATCGTGAATCTCTCCCCAAGCTTGGCATAATCATTACCCGCCAGTCGGCTGACTGGTTTCAAATGATCCATCAGGATATAGCCCTTATCAGGATTATAGACTTGTTCGCTGAAATGATACTGTACAATACGTACCAGCAGCAAGTCGCTCGCGGGTTTGCCCTCATCATTCGTGATGGGAATGTGTTGATACAGCTCACACTCCATCCGAATGAGTGCTTCCTGAATTCCTGGCACAGCAACCTTGGTACTTGGCACTGTAGTAAGTTTTGTCCGCTCAAGCTCACTTTCGTGGGGTTCCAGTATGGCTGCTGTTTCATTGACTTCTGTTATGATTGCTTCATCACAGATATGCACGACCAGTTCTTGATGAGCAAGCACATTACGTGCAGTATCTTTCATGATACCGTCTTTACGTGCAATGGATATGGATAACAGCGGCGGGTCCGAACTAACCACATTAAAGAAACTAAACGGCGCCGCATTAATTACACCATTCTCATCTGAACGAGTCGTCACAAAAGCAATTGGACGTGGTACCACCGAACCACTCATCAGTTTATAATTGTCTCTTCCCGTTATTTCACGTGGATCCAATGTATACATATGTAAATATCCCCTTCCATGCTCGTGTAACAAGTGTCAATTTCACTTCAGGACACGATAACACACTCATATTTATTATATAACGTAAAATGCTGAATTAACAAAAAAACTCCCTGGTGCGATTGCACCAGGAAGTAGGAACATGTTTTTTCATACCGACTATTTCTTATTTAACAATGCTGTTCTGAATGTCTTCCATAATTTGAAGGTTCGCTTGAACTCCGCTGTACAACCAGCTACTGGACCGGGTGAATTCAAAGACATTACCTGTCTTTACAGCAGGAATGCTCTGCCATACGGCATCTTTCAGCGCTTCTGAGCCTGCTCCCTTGTCACTGTTCACCAGGAATAGATAGTCTGCGTCCATTTCCGCGATCTTCTCCAATGAAATCTCAGACCAGTTACCCGTTGCCTTCGCAGATGCTTCCTTCACAACATTAGGCTCTGCAAGTCCAAGTTCGTTGTACATCACTTCACCACTGGAAACATTGTTGCTTACAACATAAAACTTGTTATTGAACAACCACAACGCTGCGGCCGACTTTGTTCCTCCAGTAACAGCAGTTACTTTTTCTTTGATTTCCTTTGCCTTGGCATCATAATCGTCAAGCGCCTTCTGCGCTACATCCGATTTGTTCAGAAGCTCGCCGATCTTGAGCAGAGCCTGACGCGAGTCCTTGTTGACCTCATCTCCGAGTACATAAGTAGGGGCAATTTTGTTGTACTGTTCGTATTTCTCCCCTTCAACTGTACTTTCAGAACCCATAATAATCAGGTCTGGTGAGAAACTGGCCATGGCTTCAAAAGGTAGATCACTTGCAATACCAGGTATGCCATTCAGATCGGTTTGCAGATAATCCTGCAAACCACTGCCGTTGTTGATGGCCCATTGTGCTGCTGGCTTAACACCGAGTGTAACAAGATGGTCTTCCAGATAAGAGGCGATGATGCGCTCCGGATTAGCCGGGATGGTAACCTCGTGTCCCATTGCATCTGTTAATGTGCGCTCTGTAGCGGATTCTGTTTGTGTCTCTGTCTCCGTTGTTGTATCGCTCTCTCCTGCTGCTCCATTCTCTGCCGTTTTTGTACCACACGCGGCCAACCAGATGGACATAACCATCACCGTAATCAGAAGCATGATCATCTTTCTATTTTTCTTAAGCAATTTGTTAACCCCTCTCATTTCATTATAAAAACCTTATTCGGCGTTATTGTGACAGATTTTAATGTTCAAAAATATTGATACATATAATATCCGTATGTACATTTGTCCGATTTCATTGACAATGATAATTGTTATCAGTTCAATTGTCAATCCGATTATGCGACGAGTTGATCATATAAAATCTTCTGACGGCACTCACATATAGGCAGATGCCGCCATATGCTGAATGCAGAATACGACGACAGGAAGGATGTTCTGTACATGTATTACGAATATAACCCTTATCTAAGTTATGGAGAAGACCGTTCCTTTCAATTGCCTCCACTGTTCCCAGGAGGTGGCGGTGGCGGCACCCCGGGTGGTACGACGTTTCCGGGTATACCTGGCGGTCAAGGCTCCTATCCTCCATACATTCCAGGCGGAGTACCCGGTCCGTATATCCCCGGAGGCATTCCAGGTACAATCCCGGGTACAGCACCGGGTGTACCTACGCAACTGACTCAAGGAAACCTGCCCACCCTGCTTAGTGCCTATCCTCGTCCGGTAGGTCAGCCTCCGGCAGAGATGCTTTTTCTGTATAACCTGATCAAAAGCAGCCCGGGTCTGCTTCCGCTCTTCCTCCAGCAACAGCCGCAAAACCTCACTCAAGCTGTGCAATTTGCACAGACTGGTGCAGCGGCACCACGAGATAACGAAGAACGTGCGCTGCCCAACTTTTGTTATAACCGGTGGTCCCTTGTCTTCACATACAATGATGTCTACCTGATGTGGCCTGCGATTAATCTGTTTGGTTTTGTGGTGGGGTACTTCTATCCATTCCTCACGCCAGGTATACTGTCCAATACACAGATTTTGTTTGCGCTCTGTTAAACCTGTCCTTACCTACAGCAAGAGCCTCATTTGGAAGCATGATTCCTTCCAAATAAGGCTCTTTTTCGTTCTTTTAACCCAAAGTCACTTTACACTATTAAGACTCCATAAACGCAAGGTTGTGCAGAATCAGTGCATTTAACTCAATACTTAATTGTTCTGGCGCTTCCTACCTCTACTGACCATTAGGAAATAAATCACCAAGGCACCGAGATCAGCACACGCAATAACGATTCCCATTGGCACAGCTGTTCCTTCTCCCCCAAGACCTACGAGGGGAGCGACAATACCTCCGAACAGGAACGTCATCACACCAATAAGTGCAGACGCACTGCCTGCCGATTTCTCCTGATTGGCCATCGCCAAGGCAAAGGACGCAGTATTGACCAACCCAACACTGGATACCACCAGAAATAACGGAATCAGCACAGAGATCAGATTACCTCCGGCCAGAATGGCGATGAGCAGTGAAGTTCCTCCGAGCGCCGCGATTAGCAGCCCCGCGATTAACAGCCGGGTTTCAGATACCTTACCTGCAAGTCTGCCAGCAACCTGACTGGCCAGAATAATGCCAAGTCCGTTAATGGCGAAGCAGACACTGAACATTTGCGGGGATACCCCGTATATCTTCTGAAGCACAAACGGTGAACCGGATATGTAGGCAAACATGCCAGCCGCTACGAAACCCTGGGTCAACGCATAACCCATAAACTGACGATCCCCTGCGATTTGGCGAAACGTAATTAATGTCTGCTTCAGTCCCCCGCTTGATCTGCGGTTGGAAGGCAGTGTCTCCCCGAGACCGAAAATGACAGCCAACAACGTCAGTATACCGATGAGGCTAAGCAAAATAAATACGCCGCGCCACGACGTATACGTCAACAATTGTCCACCAATGATTGGTGCAGCAATCGGGGCTACGCCGTTAATCAGCATTAACAGAGAGAAGAACCGTGTCAGTTCTGGGCCCGAATATACGTCTCTGACGATTGCGCGCGAGATGACAATCCCTGCCGCTCCAGCTACTCCTTGAATGAACCGCAGCACAACAAAAGAGCCCATCGTCAGGCTAACCAGGCAAAGTATGGAGGCGATCGTATAGAGCACAAGCCCTGCAATGAGCGGTGTTCGCCGACCACGTACATCACTTAGAGGTCCGGCAAGCAACTGTCCAACCGCAAGTCCAATCATACAAGCCGTCAGACTGAGTTGAGCATACGAAGTAGAAGAACCAAACTCATCAGCCAGCGTGGGCAACGCGGGTAAATACATATCCAGGGACAACGGCCCAAAGGCCGACAGTGTCCCCAGAATTAAAGCCATCCGTACACGAGATGTAGAGTTCGTGTTCAATGAAGCTGTTGTACTTTTCATCAAATACTACTCCCCGCTACCCAGCAGCTTGAGCAGGTTGGACGGCAGTGTGAACTGTTGATTGTTAATAATAATACGGCGTAATTCTTCTTCATCCCGCTCGTTATCCGCGTCCTTGATCTCCTGAATTTCCCGGTGAAGTCGCTCCATCTGTTGATCCAGCGCATTTGCCGAATCTGCCGCACTCTTTAACTCTCTCGTCAAATGCTCGGGAACATCCTTATTGTATTTATAAAAAATCTTATGCTCCAGACTCGCCCAGAAATCCATCGCGATTGTACGGATCTGAATCTCCACACATGCTCGTTCCTCACCATTGGACATGTACACAGGCACTTCCACCAGAAGGTGAAGGCTTTGGTAGCCGTTTGGCTTTGGATTCTCGATGTAGTCTTTGACCTCCAGTACACGCAGATCACTCTGGTTGCACAGCATATCCTTAATGCGATAGATATCCGAGATAAAAGAACATGTAATCCGTACCCCGGCGATATCCTTGATATTTTGCTTGATGCTCTCAAACGTTAACTCATGATTTTTGCGGAACATCTTATTCATAATGCTCTCAGGAGATTTCAGTCTGGACTTTGTATGCTCAATTGGACTGTAATCATGCAAAGACTGGAATTCTTCCTTCAGGACTTCAATCTTGGTCTCCATTTGATCCAGAGCAAATTTATAGATCATCATAAATCTGGTAATTTCATATTTGAATTTCTTGAATTGATCGATTGGATGTGGAGCGTTCATCATGGCTTTCTCCCTTTCTTTCTGCACACTAAAATTAGTTTTATGAATATGAGAACAAGCGGTCAATCCACAGGTCTCCTGAACCATTATAAATCATATGGAGCCAATAAACGAATTTCTCACATTTGGGCTGGCGATTCTGCCTGGAAGGTATGGGAAGTTATTTTACGCGCATCCTATAGAAACATCCCTGTCATTTGGCCCGCAATTATTAATAAAAGAGGTGGATTTTCCTGCTCTATCAAGTGACGTATTCATCCGATACACTTCGGGTTAAAGCTTATTTATACCTGCCACAAGGTTGTTCATTACCTGATATCACGACATATGAAACTTCTCATTCCGGCTCTGTCTCCTCTGCCTTTCCGGAATTCGCTTCCATACATAAGTCTCTACATTTGCAACCGCTCGCCAGCCACTACCCTTCTGCCAGAATGCATGATATCGCTCACACACAGGAACAGTGGCCTGTGCTGATCTATTGTCGCGGCGGACTTGGCAGCTATGGCGGGGTAAATACCGTTTGGCTTGAGCAATTTGTACATAAAGGTTATATCGTGTTCGCTCCATCCTATCGTGGCAACGAAGGAGGTGAAGGTCGTGACGAGTATGGCGGGAAAGATGCCGAAGATGTGCATGCCGCTTACCGGTTGATGAAACGATTACCTTTTGTCGATCCGACTCGGATATCGTTAATGGGGTTCTCCCGTGGAGCCATTAATGCTGTACATACCGCAACTGCCTATAATGAGGGACTGGACAGAGTACATAAGTTAGTTCTTTGGAGCGGTGTCGCCGATGTGGAACGCACTTACCATGAGCGAACCGACCTGAGGCGCACATTGAAACGGGTGCTGGGTGGCTCCCCACGCGCAGTTCCGGAAGCTTATCTCGCCCGTTCTCCCTTGTCAAAAGCGAACAAACTATCTTGTCCCGTGCTAATCATGCATGGCACATCGGATACACAGGTGAATTACAGTCATGGCACCCGAATGTATCACTGGCTTAAACGCCGAGGTGCGGATGTCACATTTCACGCTTATGGCGGGCAGGATCATCATTTTCACGAGAAAATACATCAGTCAGCGGTTAACAATATGTTTGATTGGCTCGCTGCACCTTAAATCTTGCGCGATGAATTTCATTTTGAAGATGCATGGGTTATGGCTGTATACTGGAGGAGCTACGTTTTTTTGAAAGGACGGATAGGATGAATCAAAGCACCCTCCAAAAATACGCCATGTTGCTTCTCTGTATGTCTGCCGGAATGGTGGACCTGATCGGATATCTGGGACTGGGGCATGTGCTCACAGCCAATATGACGGGAAATATTGTTTTGTTGGGTATTGCCATTGCCCGTGCTCAGGAATTTGTCGTGCTGCGGTCACTGCTTGCTCTCATTGGTTTTATTACTGGCAATGCCATTGCAGCACATATGGTTGGACCTGTGCAGACCAAAAATGGCTGGTCTTCTAAGGTCACAGCTGTATTTACTGTTGAAAGCATATTGCTCCTACTGTTCGCGATCGCCATGATTAGTCCATTTTCAGAACAACTGTCCTATCTGTTAATTGTCATCCTAGCCGTTGCAATGGGGATGCAAACAACTGCGGCACGCCGCATTGGCATTGCTGGCATCTCAACAACCGTGCTCACCAATAATTTGGCCGCTGTGGTCGAGGATACCGTGAACATTCTCAAAAAGCTGCGACATGCCAATATCCGATCGTTAACCAAAGCCTTGTTTACAGACTCCTACCTTCGTGCAGGTGCTGTTGTCATCTATTTGATCGGCGTCATTGCAGCCGCATTGTTATTCCACCGTGTGCCCATGATTGCAGTCTGGATTCCTGTCCTGATCATTGGCGGCGTAACCCTATACGCCCGATTACATGCATGGGGAACTTCACAACAAAGCGAAAGTTAATAAAAGTTAATAGTAGAAGAAGCAATCTGTCCATTCAAGAGGCTGTGCAAAAATCCACTTTAGGATACTGAAAACTGGTCTTTTGGAACATGGACTTTAAGTTATTTTAAGTACAATCACGCTATTTATTTCATCAAAGCAGCTTCTTGGCGGATAAGCTTGACCAGATGCTGTGCAGCAGGTGATAGTACCTCCCCGGCTCGTGTACATACGGCAACCGTATTTCTCAGCTGTACACCTCGAACGTACACACGTGCCAGCCTGCCTTGCTGCACATCCTCGTTCACAACCAAAGAAGATATAAAGTTGGCCCCATAACCTGCCTTCACCGCACTAATCGTTTCGTTCAGCCCGTTGAACTGAAGCGCAATGCGGGGAGCGGCCAGGTTATTTGTTGTGCAAAGGGAAACGAGTCGCTCACGCGTGGCACTGCCTTCTTCGCGCATAATGAACGGTTCTGCCATCATCTCATGCAGCTCGATTTCTTTTCCCGCATACGGATGGTCAGGGTGCACAACAAACCACATCTCATCGTCAAACAATTCATCCCATTGGACACCTGCATGTGTAATTCCACTTCCACCATACACTGCAATCTCTGCCTCATAACGAAGTAATTGGTCAAAAGCCATCCGGGTGTTGGTTGTGCTCACAACAATCTCCACATCCTCATGCATTTGCTTGAACCGCGCAATCCAGCCAGGCAGCAGAAAATTCGAAGGCAAGTAGGTTGCCGTAAGACGGATCAGTCCTTTCTTGCCCTCCCGAAAATCCTGCACAAAATTCTCGACATCCTGCTCCAGCATGAACAGACGTTCCGCATAACCTGTTAACTGTATCCCCGCATCCGTAAGCACCAGTCTTCTTCCCTCCGAAACAAAAAGCTGGATTCCCAATTCACGTTCAAACTTCTTCACCTGAGAAGATACCGCAGGTTGACTAATATTTAGTTCCTCTGCCGCACGAGTGACCCCGCCATATCTCACGATGGCATGAAATAATCGTAATCCATGCAGATTCATGTTTACACCTCTTCCACGTCAAATACATAATCTAAAGTTATATTATCATACATAATATATATTTTATTTATATATCTACTCCATTTATAGTTGAAATATGAAATCCAATACAAGGAACAAGGAAAGGAACATGTGAAGATGAAGAATATTAATACAACCGAACTACAGAATACCTGGACTCAAGTCGACGACTACATGAATAATCTGCTGATTCCATCAGATTCCCTGCTGGAACATACACTGCAAAGCAATGCCGAAGCTGGACTCCCTGCTCATGACGTAACACCAAATCAAGGAAAGTTACTTCAACTCCTGCTTCAAATCCAAGGCGCATCCCGTGTACTTGAAATCGGCACATTGGGTGGATACAGTACCATCTGGATGGCAAGAGCGCTGCCTGAACACGGACGCATCGTCTCACTGGAATCAGAATGGCACCATGCAGACTTGGCCCGAGCCAATCTCACACGAGCAGGGCTGATGCACAAGGTTGACCTTAGAGTTGGTCCTGCCCTAATCACCCTTCCCGATGTTCAGGAAGAATACAGAGAACCGTTTGATATGATCTTCATCGATGCTGACAAACCGAGTAATCCCGATTATCTGAGATGGGCCCTGCGACTGACTCGGCCGGGGAGTCTTATTATTGGTGATAATATCGTCAGGGACGGTGAAGTGATCCGCACAGACAGCACAGACCCCAGAGTTCAAGGCGTTCGATCATTCCTGCAGTTGATCTCGGATCACCCTCGGCTTGAAGCTACAGCACTGCAAACGGTTGGTAGCAAAGGTTACGATGGATTCGTCATTGCTCGTGTGATTGATGCCCCTGAACCAAAATAAACAGTGGTCAATTCTTCCGCAAATTCCCCTTTCCTGTTAAACTGGAATCACTGCACAGGCAGACTGGGGGGAACCACTTGAGAGTTTTGCAACATATTAATGATGAAATTCGCGGCTGGTCCCGCAATATTCAACTGTTTTTCCTGGCTAGCATTCTGTATCAGATCGGAAATGGCATGTTCTCTGTCTTGTACAATCTGTACATTCAGGGTCTGGGCTATAATGATACAATGAACGGCCAGATTGTAAGTATTCAATCACTCGCAACAGCCATTATGTTTGTTCCTATCGGTCTATGCGGTGATCTGTTCAGCCGCAAGCGATTACTCATTACCGGGGCGTTATTCAGCGGAATCTTTCTGATCGGACGCTCCTTCGATTATTCGGCTACAGGACTGATCTGGTTCGCGGTATTCTCTGGCCTTTTCGCTGGGGTGTTCCAAGTACTAGCCATTCCTTATCTGGCGGAAAACGTCAAGAAAAGCCAGCGGCTGAAGATGTTCAGTTATTATTCATCTCTTGTGCTCGCTTCCCAAGTGCTTGGTAGCCTGGGTGGCGGTGTATTCGCAGATTTGTTACATACGGCAGGACTCGCCAAAGTGACCGGATTGCAGACGGTTTTATTTGTCGGTGGTGCAGCAACACTAGCTGCATTTATACCGCTGTTATTTGTAACCGAAGGCAAGGCTGCTCCGCAGACAACAATCCCGGCGCAACCCGTTCTTCAACCCAATGCGGATCTAAAAGAAAGTTCAACGAATACCCCAAGCACGGACGATTCGATCACGAAGAAAAAAGATTCCCGACTGATTGGTCAGTTTATAGTGACTCAGTTGTTAATTGGATTAGGTTCCGGACTGGTTGTACCGTATCTGAATCTGTATTTCACCAATCGCTTCTCGGTTTCTCTGAGCGGCATGAGCTTACTGATTGCACTTGGTCAGATTATGACGATTGTATCCATGCTGATTGGTCCTACCTTGGCGGCAAAGGTCGGAAGCGTAAGAGCCGTTGTCATTTTCCAGGTCATGTCGCTACCCTTCCTTCTATTAACAGGCTTCACCAATCTGTTGTTCATCGCTTCGCTCAGTTTCTTATTCAGACAAGCATTAATGAACGCAGCCAATCCCATTCATTCAGCGATACTGGTGGATCGGATCTCGGACAAACGCCGCGGCATTGCCAATTCACTGATGCAGACCTCGTTCATGATTGGTTGGGCGACCATGGGGCCTGTCCAATCCTATCTGGTCACCACGTACGGAACGTATTGGGGTTATGCGATCACTTTCAGCATCACAGGCTGTCTATACGTTATTTCATCACTGATGTACTATGTAATGTTCAGAGAACCCAAACCTTCCGCTACGGCTCTTGCAGGATCTTAATGAGTTGAACAGAAGCAGTCTGGTTGTTCCGCAGATAACGCAACGTATCTCATCATCAGGAGTGATCACACATGAACATGAATCCTTCATTAAACCTGAATGCATACCTGAATCCCATACCACCTCATTCAACCGGTAGGCTAAACGGATGGAACTGATGCGCAAGCTTGGTTCCCATGTTGTCTTTCGGTTTTTTCTTAGTCTGGGTGTCTCTGTTCTTGGCGGATTGCTGTTCACAATCATTCATACACCGATCCCGTGGTTGCTCGGGCCAATGGTATTTATGCTGCTTGGCTCCCAAGTCGCCAAATGGCCACTCATGTGGCCTGCCTCCATTCGGGACTATGGCATTCTGATTGTTGGTTATTCGATTGGACTCACCTTAACAAAAGAGGCCCTGCATGGCATTTTGCAACAACTTCCCATGATGCTTCTGATGACCTTGCTGTTAATCGGATTGTGTGTAATTACGGCCTACATCGCTTCAAAGATAACCGACTTTGACTTCCCCTCCCTGCTGGTTGGCAGCATTCCAGGAGGACTGTCCCAGATGGTGTCCCTTGCAGAAGAGATGAAATCCATCAATCTGACGCTGGTTACCTTTTTGCAGGTGACTCGGCTGATCATGATTGTCTTCTGTGTTCCGTTCCTGCTGTTCAGTCCGTGGATTGGAGGTATCGCAGGTGGCGGTTTGGATCATCCGTTCATTGACGTTGCGACGTGGGGTTCCCTTTTCCCCGAGATTCTTGTCTATGCTCCGCTCTGTGTAGCTGGTGCATGGGTTGCACGCAAACTCCGATTTCCGACGGCCTTTATGCTGGGTCCCATGATTGTCATGAGTGTCGTTCAATTAAGTACAACGATGCACACGCCAAGTCTGCCAACCTCTCTCTTAAACGTATCGCAATTGATGATTGGCAGTCACGTTGGACTGATGCTCAAGCCGGAACAGTTGCAACGCAAGACACAGACAGTCACGCTAGCGGTGATGAGTAGTGTACTGCTCATTGTTGGTGCGCTTGGATTGAGTTATCTATTAATGAATGTGTTCTCCCTCTCCGCGGCAACCTCACTACTCAGTATGGCCCCTGGCGGGATGGATCAGATGAGTATCATGGCACATGAAGTGAATGCCGATCTTTCGGTTGTATCCGGATATCAATTGTTCCGCATCCTGTTTATCTTTTTCATCGTCTCTTCCGTACTGAAGATGATTCTTGTACATATGTTGAAAGAAAAGAAAGTTAAGCCCTCACTTCAATGATCATATCTTGTCTGATCCCATGCCAAAGAGAGTATCCATTTGATGTCACATCCTGCGGATACTCTCTTTTATTTGTACACACTCTACTTCAGCATTTGGCCTCATTCAATTTTAAGCATAATGACTAATTATGAATAAATTCGGTTGTACATCCAACCCACAATGCCTACCGTAACAACTGTTGCCCCAATAATAAATGCATAATAGCCAATCTTACTTTTGGACTCCGAAGTCTGATGGTCATAATAATCCGAGTTACGTCGGTAAAACCCCATCCATAACTCTCCGATCATATTCACAACAACCAATACAAAACGTTTAACAAGCCCCATTGTATTCGCGTCTCCTCTCTCTGATCGACCTTCTTCCCTATTAAGTATAATTATCCCAATTCATTAAAACAACCTACTCATATTACCCTCGGTGCAGTTTCTTGCTCCAACCAGGTTAGAATATCAAATGCTTCCTGATCGGTGCTACCACACATCTCTTCCTCAGCTTGCAATCCACTGCATACCGCAGGACGATCTTTTTGGCCAAAAATTCCGCAGCGATTATCATCGGTAAGCTGCACACAACGTACACCTGCCGGCTTGCCATGAGCCATGCCAGGTATCGGTGATGATATTGAAATCGCGATACAACATGCGGCACAGCCTGTCCTGCATTCCATACATATTCCCTCCTAATTTCAATACACTTACAATACATGTTCAAAAAGACCGGTTTTCAGTACCAAGAAGATGGGCTGAATTCCATATTCGATGCTGATTATGCCATTAGGCATCCTTCGTAATCAAAAGCGGACTTTTTGAACTACCTCTTAATTATGAGCGATTTATCCAGGTCCAGGTTCGAGCCAGTCCCTGAGCAATTCTCCGATTCATACTTCGATTGGAAAAATACCCACCATGACTTAACGGATTCCAACTCATCGCCACGCCGCCAGAGTTCACTTCAATATCTTCTTTGACCGCTTTCTCATAAGCGGGATCAATGGGGCGTAACGGATAACCCAGAATATCATCCCGATCGTAGAAGTTCACCCATTCCCCTTCCAGTCCGGCATAATACTGATTCACATGGGAAGAGGGCACCTGGATTGGGCAACTAAAGTCATGGTAACGCAAACTCCATAAGGGCAGGGTTGTACCAAACGAGTAAAAATGGGTCAGGGTATCCCCCCGCTCCAGAGCCGAGTTCACATCCACAACCTCAGGCACACGACTGGACGGATATTGCAGATCGTAGAAGAAGTTACTGGCGATTACGGCACCCAAACTATGGGCAACCACACAGAGCGGAGCTTCCGGTCCATTACGCTGTGCAAGGGTATGCATCGCCTGATTCAACGTTCGATGTACGGCATCGTAGTTATGGCCTTGATTTTCCACCGGTTGATAAGCAACCGCATCAGCCAGGTAGTGGATGACAAATCGGCGCAACGCCTGAAAGTTCAATCCCGGAGAGCTGACGAGCTGTTGAAAGAGCGCCTCTTCCCGCTCCTCAAATACATCCGCCCAATATACAGGTTCGATATCGAGCATCTGTTTGGAGGCTCCAGGCAAGACCATCACCTTGTCCAATTCCTTATGCAAACAAGCAATCAGCTTGTCCGCGTACCCATCCTTCCGCATACCCAGCCCATGAATGACCATCACCGCAATACGTGTCATGGCTCTCCTCCTCATCGATCTAGGAACTCTTTCTCCACCATATGAACGCCACGACTCGAACATGCCTGAAGCTTGCTTTGTCAGAAGAACCTTTCCAACCACCATTATTTTAAAAATGTGATTCTTCCATTTTATATACAGTTTACCATGATCGCCATGAAAATAACGATCTCACAACAAAAAAGGAGCTGCACATCACGCAGCCCCTTCTTGTTGTTGTATTCAATTAACCTTTCAGATGAACCTTCAACACACCATTTTGATTGGATCTAACATCACCTGTCGTGACTTCCACCCGTTCAACCATATCCTGACCATCTGGAATAATAATCGGGGTAATCAGCGGGTGTCCCGCATCTTCAATTACCTTACGATCAAACTCCAACAGCTTTTGTCCAGCCTTTACATGCTCGCCAGCTTCCACATGCATGTTGAAGCCTTCACCCTTGAGGGATACCGTATTGATCCCGACATGGATCAGAACCTGTAATCCACTCGCATGTTCAAGAATCACTGCATGTTTACTTTTGATCACATGAGCTACCTGAGCATCAAACGGGGCAACAACCAGGTTGCCGGAAGGTTGAATCGCTACACCCTCACCCATCTGTTTCTCGGCAAAAGCCGGATCAGGTACTTGCTCCAGTGACACGGCCTGGCCGGTTAATGGCGCCATGATTTCCAGTGTATTCACGGCTTCGTCCCCTACTTGAGCTGCACTACGTGTGCGCTGGTTTGGATCTGTTTTTACAGTTGAAGAGGTAACACCCGAAGCAGACTGCGATGTAGCCGCTTTAGGCTCATTAACGGTTTCATTGCTTGCACTACGATCTTCTTTTCTCAGTTTGGCTCTGCCAAAAAGGACGGTCAGTACAAATGGTACAACCAGAACAATCGCCATGCCGATGAAGAAGACGCCCCACTTGTTAGGGAAAATAGACAGGAAACCCGGTACGCCACCTACACCAATGGAGGTTGCCTGAACATTGTTCATCGTCAGCAACACACCACCAATAGCGGAACCAACCATACCGAAGATAAACGGATAACGATAACGGATATTCACGCCGAAGATCGCCGGCTCGGTTACCCCGAGGAAGGCCGACACCGAGGACGTTGCCGCAAGTCCTCTCATTTTCTTCTCACGCAGGACAAGCATCATCGCAAGTGCCGCCGAACCCTGTGCGATATTGGACAATGCCAGCATCGGCCACAGGAACGTACCGCCCTGACTACCAATAAGCTGAACATCCACCGCGAGGAACGTGTGATGCATACCGGTGATAACGAGCAAAGCGTACAGACCACCGTAGATCAGACCACCCAGCGCCGCGTATGAATCGTATACATAGATCAAGCCGGATGTAATTGCATTTGCAATAGCAAATGTAACCGGTCCAATAATCGTAAATGCCAGGAATCCGGTAATCAGCAACGTAACTGGTGCAACGACCAGCAGTTTGATCGAATCATGCACCCTTTTGTTCAGGAAAATCTCCATCTTTGCAAGCAGATAGGCCGATACCAGTACCGGCAGAACCTGCCCTTGATAACCGATCTTCTCAATCTCCCAACCGAACAGATTCCATGTTGGCACCGTGCCATTATTCACAGCATCAGCGTAACCATATGCACTTAGCAGATCGGGATGTACCAGAATGAGACCCAGCACGATGCCGAGCAGCGGACTGCCGCCAAACCTTTTTACAGCTGCCCAACCAATTAGAGCCGGCAGGAACGTGAAGGCTGTACTTGCGATCGTATTAATAATGGACGCAAGATCCTTCCAGGCTGGATAAACATCCACCAGTGATTTTCCATCAAAGAAAATGCCTGGACCTGTCAGAATATTGTTAATCCCGAGCAAAAGACCTGCCGTAATGATTGCAGGCAAGATCGGAATGAAAATATCCGAGAGTGTTTTGATCGCTCGCTGGATTGGATTTTGCTTTTTACCAGCAACCTCCTTCACATCATCCTTGGAAGAACGATCTCCCCCAGTAATCTGAATCATCTCATCATAGACTTTATCCACCAGGCCAGGCCCAATAACGACCTGGAATTGTCCTTGGGAAGAGAACTGACCTTTAACCAGATCATTCTGATCCAGACTTTCATTATCCACTTTACTCTCATCGTACAAGGCAAACCGGAGTCGTGTAACACAGTGCGTAGCAGCTTCAATATTCTCTTTGCCACCGACTGCCCGGACGATCTCCTCAACCTGTTTTTTATCGATTGCCATAGTGTCACTTCCTATTTATAAAATGTGATTAGTCCTGTTGTGGCACAAGCCACATATAGGATGCATACGGACTGAGAGAGATTTCCTGCGTCAGCGCAGGGGCTGCCTCCTTATTCCCTATGAGTAACTCTGCTGATTTGCCTGCAATATGATCATTCCAGACCACTTCTGGAAGCGAAAACGTGACGTCTCGTTTACTGAAGTTGGATACAACAATCAGGGTTTCACTTCCATTGGTCCGTGCGTACGCGAATACATCCGGGTGTGCATCGTCCAATCGTTCATACAGACCGTCAATCAGCACGTTAACCTGTTTACGCAGGGCAATCAATTTGCGGTAGTGATAGTAGATCGAATCGGGATCAGCCAACTGCTGTTCCACGTGAATGGAAGGATACCGCTCATCTACCTTCAGCCAAGGTGTTCCGGTAGTGAAGCCTGCATTCTTACTTCCATTCCACTGCATCGGTGTGCGGGAGTTGTCCCGGGAACGCTCCTTCACGATTTGGAATGCTTCTTCAGCAGATTTGCCTCGTTCTTCCTGAAGCAAGCGGTACATGTTCGTTGATTCGATATCGCGGAACTCACTAACGTCATTCCAGACCGGATTCGGCATGCCGATCTCTTCACCCTGGTAGACGTAAGGCGTACCTTGCATTCCGTGTATCGTTGTTGCAAGCATCTTGGCACTCTCGGCACGATAATCACCATCATCAGCGAATCGGGATAGCGCCCGTGGCTGATCATGGTTATTAAGGAACAGCGCGTTCCAACCTCCACCGGCCTGCATGCCTGTCTGCCACTCACTGAAGAGCTGTTTCATCGCTTCAAAATCATACGGCATCAGTTCCCACTTCTGACCATTCGGATAATCCACTTTCAGGTGATGGAAGTTAAACGTCATCGAAAACTCCCGGGAAGTCGGGTTCGAATATTGGATACAATGTTCCAGTGTTGTGGAGGACATCTCCCCTACAGTCACCATGTTGTAAGGCCCAAATACTTCATCGTACATCTCGGTGATGTACTCATGCACACGCGGTCCATCCGTGTAATATTTGCGTCCATCACCCGGTGACACGCTGCCATCATCATCAGGGAAACGCTGGTCTTTGGAGATCAGGTTAATCACGTCCATACGGAAACCATCCACACCTTTTTCCGCCCAGAACTTAATCATATCGCGTACAGCTTTGCGTACTTCTTCATTCTCCCAATTCAGATCTGCCTGCGTTTTATCAAATAAAGTCAGGAAGTATTGTCCCGTCTGTTCATCGAACTGCCAAGCAGGTCCACCGAACTTCGATTGCCAGTTATTCGGCACACCGCCATCTGGGGCAGGATCTTTCCAAATATAATAATCCCGATACGGATTATCCTTGGAAGAACGGGATTGCTGGAACCACTCATGATCGGTCGAGGAGTGATTCACCACGATATCAATCATCAGTTTCATATCACGAGCCTTCAGACCTTTCAGCAGTTCGTCAAAATCCTCCATCGTCCCATAATCCGGATTAATCCGGTAATAGTCCGCTACGTCATATCCATTATCATGCTGCGGGGATACATATACCGGCTGCAACCACACAATATCGATACCCAGATGCTGCAAATAATCAAGCTTCTCGGTTAATCCACGAATATCTCCAGTACCCGATCCGGTTGTATCATTAAAACTCTTCGGATATACCTGATACACCGTTGATGTCTTCCACCAAGATGACGGAGTTGTGTTATTAGAACTCATGTTAACGCCTCCAATAAATTGTAATGCTCTTATGTGATGTTCTCGGTTAACTTCATATCTATATTACATAAGTAAACATGTATATACAAGTTGAAACTATAATATGTATATTATTCTCCTCTTCTACACATTCCCCATAAATCTTTCCTCTGTAACATTTATTTTGGAATCTGCGTTCGTGAACTCCATGATATCTGTATTGGGATAACAAGAAACCGTCTGTTCTTCCCACGATGGATGCGGGCAACAGACGGTCTCTTTGGTTGAACTTGGTTGAACTTTTTAAATGTATTTTACTGTTTTTTTACTGTTGTAATGGATTGTTATTATAAAGTTGCTGTCACTTGACTTCATCACCACAACGGAGACACGCCTCTTACGACATCTCCGGTGAAACTACGGCTTTCCCTTGTTTATCCTGCATATTCAACTTCAATAAAGATAGTGCAGCTTGCTCTTCCCTTTCCAGTTCAGCAGGACTGATCTCACCAGAGAGTACGGCACGCATTCGCTTTTGATCCAGCAGACCTTCCCATTTTGCCACCACAAATGCTGCGACACAGTTGCCCATCAGGTTGGTGAAGACACGCATTGTATCCATGAATCGATCTGCACCAAGCAGCAGAGCAACCGCTGCTACCGGAAAAGCATTGACAGCCACTGCCGTTGCGGACAGGGCCAAGAATGCGGAGCCAGGTACTCCTGCCATGCCTTTGGAACTTAACATCAACACCAGTAAAATCGTAATTTGCTGCATCAATGTCAGTTCAATCCCTACAGCCTGAGCAACAAAAACTGTAGCCAAGGATAAATAGATCGAAGCGCCATCCAGATTAAACGAGTACCCCGTCGGCACCACAAGACCCACAACCGCACGATCACAACCCGCCTTGGTTAGTTTGTCCATCATGCGTGGCATCACCACTTCTGATGATCCGGTTCCAATCGCCAGCATCACTTCAGAACGGGTATATTTCACAAATTGCAGGAAATTTAGCCCGGTAATCCACCAGGCAACCAATGCCAACATGACCAAAAACAGCAGTGCTGCGCCGTAACAGGCCAGAATCAGCAGACCAAAGGACGACAATGTGGAAGCCCCATAAGCACCTACCGTGTAGGCCATGGCTCCAAATGCACCAATCGGCGCGAGTTTCATGATATAACCGATGATACGAAACACAATGCCGAGCAAGTTCTCAATCAGCGTCAGTACATTCTCTTTTGCCTTACTCTCTGTTGCTGCCAGGGCAACCCCGAACAGGCATGCCACGAGCAATACTTGCAGAAGTGCATTTTGTGCAAAGGCATCCACAACACTTGTCGGAATAATATTCATGATAAAGTCTACCGTATGCGGTAACTCGGAACCATTGGTTTTTGCTTCAATGCCGCTTGCATCTATGGTTGAAGGGTCCACGTTCATTCCGGCACCGGGGCGAAGCAGATTGGCTGTTCCCAATCCAAGTACCAGCGCCACTGTAGTTGCAATCTCGAACCACACGATGGCTTTCAGTCCGATGCGACCTACCGACTTCAGATCACCGATCTTGGCAATACCTGTCACAATCACCATGAAAATCAGTGGTGCGATGATCATCTTGATCAATTTGATGAAACCTGTTCCGAGCGGTTGCAGCAAGCTACCCAGATCCGGCCACAGGATGCCTACGCCAATCCCGATGATTACCGCTACAATAATTTGAAAAAATAATGATTTCATAAATGACATGAACGCTCCCCCTGTTTGCGGTCAATTCGGATTTCTGTTTGGTTCCCGTGTAACTTTTTATATCATTCTAAACGGGAGTTCAACAATGGAATTTCAATGTTTTTGTCATTTGTACCAACTCTATCGGTGAAAATTGAACCTGAAACCGAAAAAAGACGAATATCACGTCAGTTATCTTGACGTGATATTCGTCTTTATCCATAAATCTATTTATTATTGAACAGCGGTTAAATGTGCATCACAGGGTAATAGATTCTCCGGGGGCGAGCACACGGCCTTCCAACCCTTTTGCAGCCAGTTGTTGCACGAAGTGTTCCGCATCCTGACGAATTACCGGGAACGTATCATAATGAACCGGAATCGTCAGTTTGGCATTACACCATTCGGCCGCTTGCAGCGCATCCTCAGGTCCCATGGTGAAATGTCCACCAATCGGCAAGAAAGCTACATCAATATCATGACGATCACCGATCATTTTCATATCCCCGAAGAGACTTGTGTCTCCGGCATGCAAAATCGTTTTACCACCAATATTAATGATATATCCAGCAGGCAAACCTGCATACATGATCCGTTGTTCTTCTTCCAGCACAATCCCCGAAGTATGGAACGCCTGAATCATTTTGGCTTGAGCAAAATCAAGATCTACCGTTCCGCCCATGTTCATGCCGAGTGTATCCAGACCTTTCCAAGACATATATGTAGCCAATTCCACAATAGCCACAACTTTGGCGTTATTTGCTTTGGCAATCGGTTCAGCATCGAGGATGTGATCCATATGTGCATGTGTCAGCAACACAACATCGGTCTTAATATCTTCAGGCTTCGTGACGGCAAGCTCGTTGCCACGCAGGAAGGGATCAATGATCAGAGACTTTTCTTCTGTGCCCAGCTGTACACTGGAGTGACCGTGGAACGTAATATTCAACAACTTGGATTCCTCCCGACATATGTTTTGATTATTTTGAAAACCACTATTTATTATAAATCATAGCTCTTCACCAACGCAAAATTACGCTAGCCTCCGTCTCACCGCTGCTTACGATATACCCTTGCTTCATACGGCTGAAGCTGAATCGCGCCTTCATCGGTAGAATAACGTCTGCTTACATTGCTGATGATCAGCTTGGCATGCTCGGAATCCCAGCCTTCCGGCCAGTGCATCTCCGGTTCATGCCCACGAAAATTCAGAATGACCAACATCTGCTCATCATCCAGCGTTCGTGTATAGGCATAGATATCCGGATCATCCGGCAGTAACAGTTCATACGCCCCATAGATAAGCACTTTATGCTGTTTGCGAAGCACAATTAACTTACGGTAATAATGCAAAATGGATTGCGGATCACTTTCGGCATCAGCCACATTAATCTCAGGATAATTATCATTCACCTGAATCCACGGCTGACCCTGGGTAAACCCTGCATGTTCCGTCTCATCCCATTGCATCGGCGTGCGGGCATTATCGCGACTCTTCAGCCAGATCGCCTGCATGACTTCATGCTTCGACTTACCTTGACCAATGTAATGATTGTAATAATTTTTGGTCTCGATGTCCCGGTACTGCTCGATATCCGGGAAAGCGACATTGGTCATGCCAATCTCTTCCCCTTGATAGATGTAGGGGGTCCCTTCGAGTGTAAGCATCCATGTCGCCAGCATCTTAGCAGAACGTACCTGATATTTACCATCATCACCAAAACGGGAAACCGGACGTGGCTGATCATGGTTGCCCATATAATTGGCGTTCCAGCCTCTACCATGCAAAACCGTTTGCCACCGGCTCATGATTTCTTTGAGATCTGTCAATTTCCATTCCTTATAGTTCCATTTACCAATTCCGGAGGATTTAGCATCGATAAACATATGCTCAAACTGGAATACCATATTAAGCTCATCACGATCCGTCCCGACATAAGCCAAGGCCTGCTCAGGCCCAAGTCCCGAAGTCTCGCCAACTGTCATGGGTCCGTAGGGTTTCAGGATCATGTTATTCAGCTTCTTCAAGATCGAGTGTACCTGTTCCAGGTTGGAAAAGAGCTGATACGCTGGAACCACCGGCAGATTATCCGGATTGTGGGCACTTGGCAGACCCTCTGCCTTGGCGATATGCGCCACTGCATCGAAACGGAATCCGTCGACCCCTTTTTCCAGCCACCAATGCACCATCTCATACATCTCTTCAGCCATCTGTGCATTGTTCCAGTTGAGATCCGGTTGCTGTTCGGAATACAGATGCAGATAATATTCATTTGTCTCGGGATCATGCTTCCACACCGAACCCCCAAAATAGGACTCCCAATTATTCGGCACCTGCCCATTTTTGCCTGAACGCCAAATATAATAATCCCGCTTCGGATTCATCTTTGACGAACGCGATTCAGCAAACCACGCATGTTCATCTGACGTATGATTCAGCACCAGGTCCATCATGATCTTGAGACCACGCTTGTGTGCCTCTGCCAATAATCGATCAAAATCCTCCATCGTGCCATACTTGCGTAAAATGCCGTAGTAATCCCGGATATCATATCCGTTATCATGTCCTGGTGAATCGTAAATGGGACAGAGCCAGATCACATCCACGCCTAAATTCTCCAAATAATCGAGCTTTTCATAGATTCCCTGCAAGTCGCCATATCCATCCCCGTCCGAATCTTTAAAGCTGCTCGGGTAAATCTGGTATACCACACTCTCTTTCCACCAAACGATATCGCCCACCTCGCTCTCATCTTTGTCCACTATATAAATTGAACTAAAGAATATTTACACTGGACACTCCGATGACAGAACAACCTTCCGATCGCTGTTATCCCCAGATTTTATGAATTCCCCTTATAAGGGGAAAATCCGGGGATAGCGTATGCTTCCGATGCAGCTTTCTTTCAGAAAGCTTTTAGGCGAACTCTTTCGCTTCCTCAGGTTATTTCTGTCCTCTCCGTTTCGTGTAAAAGTTTAGTTCAATTTATATATATAATCTCTGCTCACGATATAAATAAGCCGTTAATATGTTTTATCCGAAATGATTCCCTTGTAAACATTTGAAAGGTATCTTATGCAAAAAGACCCGGTCATGGACCGCGATCTGCGGTTCAATTCCGAGTCCTTTTTTGTGAACATAAGACTAACTTAAATCCGGCGTATCCGATCCAGGCACCGATCGTGTTCAGAATAATGTCATCCACATCAAACGAACCTACACGTGTAATCAATTGTGTGACCTCGACACCCAGCAGAAGTAAAACAACTGTAGATGTAAATGTCAGGAACGAACGACACCTCCGAAACAACCATGGAATCCAGATACCCAGCGGAATAAACAATACGATATTGCCAAACAGGTTTTTGACCCAGGTATCTGTATTGTACCTCTCCCTCTCCATAAGAAGTGGACGAATCGTCTCGAAGGGTACGAGATTATATTGATAATACATGCTAGGTGTTCGTCCACTGACAAACAGTAAAATGCCCATAATCAGTAGGTAAAGGACTGCCATGCAAGTAACAATGGTCAGCATCCACTTGGAGTGGAGCCACGACTTTTCGCTCATTCATCTGTCCTCCGACCTTGAATTCCGCGAAGCGGTAAGGTCTATTTTAACGGGATATAGATCTTCATGTCCAGTTGTTCAGGGGTCGATTTCCAGACATCCGTCACTTCAAAGTCCGGCCCTTCCCTCCGTTCATAGTTCGACTGCGGCAGCCAGCTGCCATAGATCATTTTACGAATATCCTGCCCGGAGCCTTCCACGGTGAATTCTGCATACAAGCCGCCCGGAATTTCAATCGAAGTAAAACCGGGTTCAAGTACCTGCGATGTTCCACCGCTTTCTTCACCCACAATAAAAGAAAATGCTCCATCCTCTTCAAAATGACAGGCCACACCATAAGCCATATCAGGGCGTGTCCTCTCCGGGATTGCCATGAATTTCTGTTCCATGCCAAAATCGTGATAAAATCCGGGGATTTCAGCATAATGCTGATTGTCATTCAGGTTGGTCTTATATTCATAGCCGACAATCCAGTTCGGTGCCAATGTGACCAGACGGGGTGTGTTCATGTGGAAAGTTCCATCAAGCTGAGTTCGATAATCGTTAAAATCAATGCTCCGCTGCATCTTCAAAAATGACAACTGATCCACTTCCAACTTACGCAGCTTCGCGGGTGTCATTCCAAAGTAAGCTGAAAATGCACGTGTAAATGCCTCTTGAGATTGATAGCCAAAGCTCATCGCAATGTCCAATATGCCTTCCGATGTGCCCCGCAACATCGCAGCAGCCTCCGTTAATCTGCGTCTGCGCACGTATTCCAGTACTGTGAATCCCGTAATTGCCTGGAATAAACGCTGAAAATGAAACGCCGAAAAGCTCGCAGCAGCGGACGTCTCTCTGATATTAAAATCATCTTGCAAATGCTGCTCCAAATACTCAATAGCAAGCTGAATTCGTGTGTAATGATCCATAGTGACGGCTCCCCTATCTAATTCAAAATATCAAACGATTTCTTATGTAGTATGACTGAGATCCAGATCTTTTTTTTGATTTTGTGTGCGAACTTGTATGATGAAAAATACGCGAGTTTCGCTTATCTTCAAGTTGAATGACACTATGATACACTGTATGCCAAAATCCCCTTGTTCTACAAGGAGATGCTCTCTACGATGGTTGATTTACCAGCAGAGATGTCTCTTGTGAACAAGGGGACTTGTTAGTCTAACAATCTATTCTTAACCTTTCCAGTTCCCGGACACGGGATGAATACCCCAGATATCTGTCGCATACTCACTAATGGTACGATCACTGGAGAATATGCCGGAATGAGCCGTGTTTAATATCGCTTTCCGAGTCCAGCCCGGAATATCCCGATACGCCTGGTCAATCGCAGCATGCGCGTCTGCATAAGCAGCAAAATCACGCAATACAAAGTATTCATCACCATGGGCCAGTAAGGAGTCATAAATATCCCAGAACTCCCCGTCACGATAACAGAATGCACCTGGATGTACTAATTGCTCCACAACCTCGCGAATGCGTTCATCGTGCTGCACAATCTCATTCGGACGATAGCTACCCGAACGATAGTACTCAAGCACTTCGTCTGCACGCAGACCATAGATGAACATATTTTCTTCCCCGACCTGCTCCGCCATCTCCACGTTGGCTCCATCCATCGTGCCAATCGTTAAAGCACCGTTCATCATAAATTTCATGTTGCCCGTACCGGAAGCTTCCTTACCTGCGGTTGAGATCTGTTCACTAACATCCGCAGCGGGAATGATTTTCTCTGCGAGAGAGACGGAATAATTCTCGAGGAAAAATACCTTCAAGCGGTCATTCACGGCCGCATCCCGATTCACTGTGTCAGCCACGGTGTTGATCAGCTTAATAATTTTCTTGGCAAAATAATAACTCGGCGCTGCCTTGGCACCAAAGATGAACGTTCGTGGTACCATATCAAACGAAGCATCATTCTTAAGCCGGTTATACAGATGCATGACATGCAGAATGTTCAACAGCTGACGTTTATACCCGTGCAGCCTCTTCACCTGTACATCAAAGATGGAATCCGGATTCACTGCTGTCCCGGTATGGTCCAGAATATACGCAGCAAGCCGCTCTTTGTTATCCCGCTTAATCAAACGGAACTGCTCCTGAAATGATGTATTATCCGCAAAGCCAGCCAACTGCTCCAGCTTGCCCGGCTCTGTTATCCAATCGTTACCGATTGTATCCGTAATCAGATCCGACAGTTTCGGATTGGCATGCATCAACCAGCGGCGATGGGTGATACCATTCGTTTTGTTATTGAAACGCTCTGGATACAGTTCATAGAAGGGAGCCATCTCACGCTCTTTCAAAATCTCGGTATGCAAAGCAGCAACACCATTCACGCTATGACTGCCTACAATCGCCAGATGTGCCATCCGTACCTGATCGTTTGCAACAATCGCCAGATGCCCTATGCGATCCTGATCTCCTGGATACCGGTCCAGCAGCATGCCACAGAAGCGTTTGTTGATCTCTTCAATGATCATGTAGATTCGTGGCAGCAGCCTGCTGATCATGGATACAGGCCACTTCTCAAGCGCCTCACTAAGCGTTGTATGATTGGTATACGATACAGTACGGGTTGTGATATCCCATGCTTCATCCCAGCCATACCCCTTCACATCAATCAGGATGCGCATCAGTTCTGGAATAACCAAGGTTGGATGCGTGTCATTAATGTGGAAGGCCACTTTATCAGGCAACCGATCATACGGTAGCTCCAGCTTGTTGAACGTACGCAAGGCACTCTGTACACCTGCCGAGCACATGAAGTATTGCTGCTTCAATCGCAGCAGCTTTCCTTCATACTGGGAATCATCTGGATATAGAAACTCCGAGATTGATTCAACCGAACGGCTATAATCCAGATAACCGTAATAGTTCGAAGGGGTGTCGAGTGAAGTCTCGCGCTTTGGCTCGGCACTCCAGAGTCGCAATGTATTTACATGGGTCTGACCATAACCGATGACAGGCACGTCATAGGGAATGGCGATAACCGATTCGGCATCTTTTGTAACAAACTGATATTCTCCATCCTGCTCATGAGCTTCTACCCGGCCCCAGAACTGTACTTCCACCTTTTTGTCTGGACGGCGGACTTCCCATTCATTGCCCTTATCCAGCCAATTGTCGGGTAACTCGACCTGATTACCATTGATGATTTTTTGCTCAAACAAACCGTATTTATATCGAATCCCGCAACCATGTCCTGCATATCGGAGTGAAGCGAGTGAATCCAGGAAACAGGCAGCGAGTCGTCCCAGACCTCCGTTACCGAGTCCTGCATCCGCCTCCTGCTCTTCCACCTCTTCCAAGGAGAAACCCAGATCAGCTAAACTATCACGGACCAATTCCAATTCATTTACATTCAGCAGATTGTTGCCGAGCAGACGTCCAATCAGGAATTCCAGCGAGAAGTAATAGACCTGTTTATCCTGGCGCTGCTTGAACCCCTGATTCGACGCTGCCCAATCCTGGCCTGCATATTCACGAATCATGCTTCCCAGTACATGGTACACGTCTTCCTGTGTTGCTTCTTCAATCGGTTTGCCCAATTTGCTGACCAGATTCCGTGTAAATATGCTCTTGAACGTTTCCTTGTTGTCAAACAAAAGTAGGTTCCTCCCGGGGAAATCCTGCAGGATGGTGGCGATTCATACAAATCGAACTAAATTATATTTACACTGGCCACTTCGATGACAGAATAACCTTCCGATCGCTGTTATCCCCAGATTTTTTTGATTCCCTTTTTGAAATGGGAAAATCCGGGGATAAAGGCGAGCGCTACGCTTCTTCAGGTCATTTCTGTCCTCTCCGTTTTGTGTAATTATTCAAGTTGAATTTATATAATACAGGATAAAATTTGAAACCAGCATATGCTTTCGAAGCAGCTTTCTTGCAGAAAGCTTTTAGGCGACCGCTACGCTTCAGAATCGATTTCGTTCCCTTCACTACGTTTGCATGCTGGTGAGAACTTTCGAAGATGCAATTCATTCGTCGAAAGTGTATGAACCTTAAATCCATCCTACAGGATTTTTATTTTATATATATTTATAGAAGATATCGGTTACGTGTGGGCATTAGATAATAGTACTTTTCGCTAAAATGTATGGATTCGACGGGTCACCGATCAGCGTCTGTCCTCCGGTGAGCTTCACGTCTTTATCGAGAATGACGTTCTCAAGTACGGTTCCTTCACCAATGTAGCATTTTTGCATGATGATTGAACCCTTAATTTTGGCACCTTTAGCCACCTGTACGCCCCGGAATAAAATGCTGTCTTCCACCTCTCCAGCTACAATGCAGCCATTCGCGAGAAGTGAATGTTTAACATCGGCGGTATCCAGATATTTGGCAGGTGCTTCGTATTTAATTTTGGTCTGGATCGGATCTTCCTTGAACAGCTGTTCATATTGCCCTGTGTTCAGCAGATCCATACTGTTGCGGTAATAACTGTCAATGGAATTGATGACTGCGTGATAGCCATCATATGCATACGCAGCGATATTCAATCCATCCGGATTTTTTTGAATCACATCCCGAAAGAAATGGCTCTCGCCATGATCAATGCAGCGCTGCACCTGGCGCAGGAACAATTCCTTTTCCATAATGAAAATTTCTGTATATATATTCGCGTGATTAGCGCTTTGGTGAATGTCCACCACGTTACCGTCCCCGTCATGATCAACTTTGACACAGGCGTCATGCTCAGGCAGCAGCTGATCCACTTTTTTGCAGACCAGTGTAACGTCCGCTCCTTTACTGATGTGATACCTGTAGACATCCTGGAGGTCTGCTTTGGTCACATGGCGACTGCCCGCATGCACTACATATTGCCCTGCACCTCTGCGGAAGAAGTCCAGATTGTTATGGAAATGCTGCAAGTCCCCCTGTGATGTATCTGTTGGGTCGTTCCAGTCCGGCGGTAAAATAAACATGCCCCCATGCTTACGATCCAAATCCCAAGGCTTGCCGTCACCGAGATGGTCCATCAGCGAGCGATACTTACGACGGACAAATACCCCTATGCTCTCAATTCCGGCATTCATCATATTAGATAGAACAAAATCGATCAGACGGTAACGCCCGGCATAAGGCACCGCGGCTCCGCAGCGAAAGTACGTCAATTCCTTCAATTCCTCAAGTTCATGGTCAAGGTTAATAACTCCGATCAATGATTTCATCGCATGCACCGTCCTTTTGGCTTCAATTAGGCCTTGCTGGTTATTCCTTGGCGAAGCTGACGCTCCAGTTCTTCCTGATCGACGAGTAATATATCACTCTCATCTCCCGGTGCGGGCGAAATCTGTGTTCCATCCGGAATAACCAATCCTTCTGCAATGATTGCTCGGTGAATACGCACATTTTGCCCGATCTTCACCCTTGGCATGATGACAGAATCTATAACGGCGCTGTTCTCCCCAACCTCAATTCCGTAGAACAGAACGGAATGATTGACCTCTCCATGCACCACACTGCCTTCACTAATAATACAATTCCGCACTTTGGCCGAAGGCGAGATGTATTGTGCAGGTTGGTTCGGATTACGTGTGAAAATACGCCAGTCCGGGTCATTCAAATTAAACGGGGTATCTTCGTCCAACAAATCCATATTCGACTCCCACAGACTGCGAATGGTACCTACATCTTTCCAATACCCTTCGAACGGATATGCGTATAAGGATTTTTCATTTTCAAGCAATAACGGAATGATATCTTTACCAAAATCATAGGAGGTGGATGCCTGTTGTTCATCCTGGATCAGGAAACGTTTCAGTACATCCCACTTGAAGAGATAGATACCCATGGAAGCAAGTGTGCTCTTGGGCTCAGGAGGTTTTTCTTCGAATTCATAGATGCTATAGTCATCGTTGGTATTCAGCACACCGAACCGGCTGGCTTCTTCCAAGGAGACATCAATGACCGATATGGTGCAATCCGCATCTTTTTCTTTGTGATATTGGAGCATTTTTTCGTAGTCCATCTTATAGATATGATCCCCTGACAGAATGAGCACATGCTCAGGATCGAATTGTTCAATAAAGTTCAGGTTGCGGAAGATCGCATCCGCTGTACCCCGGTACCAGTTGCTACCGTCTTCACGTTCATGCGGAGGAAGTACGTATACCCCGCCGTTTTTCCGATCCAGATCCCAGTCACTGCCAATGCCAATATAGGAATGTAAGACAAGTGGTTCATATTGAGTTAATACACCCACTGTATCAATACCAGAATTAGAGCAGTTACTCAACGGAAAATCAATGATTCGGTACGTGCCCCCAAAATATACAGCCGGCTTAGCCAGTGATTTGGTCAATCCTTTTAACCTCTTACCTTGCCCTCCGGCAAGTAGCATCGCTACAACTTCTTTTTTCGCCATCATTACAGCCTCCTCCACGTGCATTCGTTCTGATTCATTTCAGAGCCCATAATCGATATTCTGTTGTGTGGACACTGTTGTCATGATTAGGAGCATGCTGTACAGATGTGTAACTGGATGAATCTTATTGCAGTTGAACTTCTTGGATTGTAAAGCCTGAAATAGAGATGATGCTGGTGTAGAATTGCCTTGACTGTCTTACAGAGGTGAATGTTAGATGCAGAACTTCAGGTGTAGCTCGTGAACAATGAAATAGACTACTCCTATTTACATTAAACACGAAACGGACTGGGGAATCTTACTGGAAAACATCGACATCAAGTTGCGGGTAAGATCACCCTTTCTCGTGCCGCTGTTATTCATATTATATTCGATAATAGAGAAACAAAATCCTTTAGTTTTTGTACAATCATTAAATGGGAAAATAAGTAAAAAGTATGAGTTCACATGACAAAAAAGCCGACTTTCCATCCCGGCTCATTTTGTCTGTTATTTTTTGGACCCTGCTTGGTTCATGATCCTCTAGCTTCAACAAGATTGTACTTTGATGTATCCGTTTCTGAAACAGTCTATATAATTTTGCGGAACAACTCCATCACTTCATCCTTGGACGGTTGATAGGGATTGCCTGGTGCACAGGCATCTTTCATCGCGTTATCCGCAAGAAGTTCCACATCGGGATCTTTTACACCCAATTCAGACAGTTTCTCAGGAATGCCTACTTCCTTCGATAGCTGACGTATGGCCTCAATGACGTAATTGGAACACTCCTCATCACTTCTACCCTTCACATTCATACCAATTGCCTTAGCGATATGACGGAATTTGCCGGGTACATGCTTGGCGTTTAACTCTTCCACATAGGGGAGTAACATTGCGTTACAGACACCGTGCGGCAGATCATATACGCCACCCAGTTGATGCGCCATCGCATGGACATAACCCAGGCCCGCATTATTAAAAGCAATCCCGCCAAGGAAACACGCATACGTCATATGTTCCCGCGCTTCCAGATCACTGCCGTCTCTCACGGCTCTAGGCAAATATTCAAAGATCAATTCAACAGCTGCTGCAGCTGTCGCACTTGTCACTGTAAATCCACCCGGTGTAACCATCGCTTCTACGGCATGGGTCAAGGCATCCATTCCTGTAGCCGCTGTGAGACTTGCAGGTTTGCTGAGCATCAGCTCCGGATCATTAACCGACAGCGAGACCAGACTGTTGCGGTCTACCATAACCATCTTCACTTTACGTTCCTCATCTGTAATCACGTAGTTAATTGTCACCTCGCTCGATGTGCCCGCTGTTGTGTTAAAAGCCACAAGTGGTACGGACTTATGTTTCGATTGATGCAGTCCTTCATATTCACGGATATGCCCACCGTTCGTAGCTACAATACCAATCCCTTTGGCAGCATCCTGCGGTGAACCTCCGCCTATCGATATAATGGCGTCACAGCCATGATCCTGGAATACTTGAAGTCCATCATGTACATTCTGACATGTTGGATTAGGCTGAACCTCATCATATACAACATATTCTAACCCTGATTTTCTTAGTATAGACAGTACCTGTTCAGCAACGCCTGAAGTAATCAATTGACGATCACTTACAACCAGCGCCTTGCGGATACCCATCTGTTCAATCATCTGACCTGCTTCCTGTAAACAGCCTCTACCCATCAAGTTCACGGGCGGAACATAATATGCATGTGTTGCCATTTGAACCAGCCTCCTGTAACCCCTGATTTACTATCTCCATTGTAACTGAATCCGTTTTCAGATATAGTGAAATAAATCACAATGAGTCCGATAAATGTTACACTGAAGGTTGATTTTTACCTATAATGAAAAAGACGACCCAGACACCCGAAGGTCTCCAAGCCGTCTTACTTATCTATCTTAAAGCTTTATCCACTACTTATACCTTACTGAAGGTACTATTACTAAAAGCATCCTGACGAAGGCTTACAGCGCCTTATCGTTCACGCCGTCAAGCCATGCCTCAATATCGCCAATTACGGAGGATACACAGCCATCCTCGAATGGTGAGTTCAATCCAGCCAGTTCAACCAATCCGGTGAAGGACAGGCTTCCTCCCGCTTTGCACAATGTCAGATAGTCGGCCCATGCGGACTTCATGTCCTCATTGCTGCGTTTCCAGAACTGGAATGCACAGATTTGTGCCAACGTGTAGTCAATGTAATAAAATGGCGATGAGAAAATGTGACCCTGCTTATGCCAGAAACCACCCTGCTCCAGATACGCATTGTCTTTGTAATTGATGTGTGGCAGATAGGTCTTCTCAATGTTGCGCCATGCCTGCTTACGCTCCGCTGGTGTTGCATCCGGATTCGCATATACAAAATGCTGGAATTCATCCACGGCTACGCCATAGGGGATAAACAACAAACCGGAAGACAGGTGATCAAACTTGTACTTGTCCGTATCTTCCTTGAAGAACAACTGCATCCACGGCCATGTGAAGAACTCCATACTCATGGAATGAATCTCAGCCGATTCATATGTCGGCCAGTTGTATTCAGGCACTGCAAAATCACGGCTCTCATACACCTGGAAAGCATGACCTGCTTCATGTGTCAATACATCAATATCACCGGATGTACCGTTGAAGTTGGAGAAGATAAACGGCACTTTGTAATCGTTCAGGAACGTACAATATCCGCCGCCCTGTTTACCTTTTTTGCTTACCAGATCCATAAGCTCGTTTTCGGTCATCATCTGGAAAAAAGCATCCGTCTCTGGCGATAATTCAGCGTACATTTTTTTACCATGTTCGATAATCCAGTCCGCGTCACCCTTAGGTGTCGGGTTACCCGTCTTGAAGCTGAAGCCCTGATCGTAATAATACAGTGTATCCACATCGATCCGATTACGCTGACGCTCTCTGAGCTTGGTCGCTACAGGCACGATATAATCGCGAACTTGTGCACGGAAGTTGGCAACCATCTCGGCGTTGTAATCTGTACGGTTCATACGATCATAACCGAGTTCTACATAGCTTGGATAACCCAGTTTCTTCGCGATCTGTGTACGTACTTTAACCAGTTCATCGTAAATGCGATCGAATTCAGCCTCATGTTCAGCCATGAAAGTGTATCTGGCTTCCGAAGCGCGCTCACGCATGGAGCGATCCGTGGACAGTTCAAATGGATGAAGCTGTGGCAACGTGCGTTCTTCACCTTCGAACGGAATTTTGGCGGATGCGATCAATTGATTGTATTCTGTGGAAAGTTTGTTCTCCTTCTGGAGTTCTTCAATAATTTCCGGGCTGAATGTTTTCAGTGAAAGATCTGCCAGCTGGAACAGCTGTGAACCCCATTTCTGTTCCAACTCATTGCGGAATTTGGAGTTAACCAGTGCGCGGTAAAAATCCGTAATATATTCCTGCACAATTGGTGCATTCTCATCCAGAAATTCGTTCTCTGCCTTGTAAAACTCATCATTGGTATCAATGGAATGACGGATGTAGACCAATTGGGCTTGTGTCTCAAAATCACTGCGCAGCGCGTTAATCTGATCCATGAATCCACTCTGTTCTTCAACCGTTGCCGCAGCTTCAAAACCGCTCAACAGCTCACGGAAAGATGTCTTGATGTGTTCCAGATTCGGACGTGTATACGTATACTCACTAAATTTCATTATGTACACCCTTTCCTGTTTGGCAGAATTTCGGGAGCATCCCGAGTTAAACTACCCCCTATTATACAAAAGAGCAGCTAAAAAATCCCATCTTTACGAAAAATATTTGTCCATCGGTCAAATTGTGCAACACGACTGGTTACATATATTACGTACTTATGTAAGGTCAGTGCCTCAACATTTTCCCCACACAAATAAGCCCGCCTCGCGTTAGCGAAGCCAGCTTATAGGTTGTCTCTCTTCTTTTCACATTTAAACAATACTAGCTTTGGTCTTTATCCATAATCTGATAGAACCAGCCCATTCCGACCATGCCCACGACCATAATAACAGCCATAATAATGATATATGTCATGAATGTAACCTCCCTGCTTCCGTATATTCATCACACTACTACTAGTGTACACGGTGAAGCGCCATTTGAATTGACCGAACATTGACAAAAATACGAAATCTTTAATTTTAATAAATGGATTATTTCCCCGATCACACTAAATCATACGTACCTCGCTGCACGGTGCAAAGTTTCATCCGCCATGCTTACGGTGTATACTATACTTCTATGAAATGGAATTTGGATTTTTAAGCAGAAAGGTTGAAAGACATGTCAACTCGCATCCCCTTACGTCAGTTATTTCTTACTGTTTTATTAGCCCTTATGTTATCTGTTTTATCCGCTTGTGCTGATGGAGAAGCCCATCTAACGGTAAATATGGATGGATCAACGGATCTGGATCTCAATCTCAACGTAAAGAACTCCGCTCTTGGAAAAATTGGACAAGACAATCTCATGCCTCTGATTGCAGATGCATTGAATCGAAATAACTTCCAGGCAGAGGTTTCGGAACAAGGAGATCAGAAGCAACTCACAGCGACCACCCATTATGAAAAAAGCAATAAAACCAGCTTTAATACGTCCAAGTTACCACAAGGGATCAAGGTTGAACAATCAACTTCACCTGGCTTCTTCACTTCCAAAATGCATATTACAGCAGAAGCCGATCTCATGGAGTCCATGCCCGATGGTGAGATCAAAAATCAGATTAACAAGGTACCCAGCTTTCTTAAAAATCTCTTGTTAAAGGATGTTAACTTTGACTTTAAGTTGTCTTTGCCCATCAAGGCAGCTGATTCCAATGCAGATCAGGTAGAGGATGGCGGAAAAACGCTGATTTGGCACGTTTCACCCCTCCAGATGAATAAACTGGATCTGACTGTACAGGTTCCCAATATTCGGAACATCATTATCATGGCAGTCATTGGCCTACTATTAATCGCTGCTCTGCTCATTTGGTTTTTTGTTCGTCGCAGACGGGCCAGACAGCACCAAAGTGCAAGGTCACATCGCGGAAAAAATTAATTCTTCACACCAATTTTATTTGTGACTTGCCAAACGGTGTTATGGATAGTAGAATACATCCGTACTGTGTGAACGGTTAATTTTTTATTAAGCAAAGCTAAAGAGGTGACAAGTTTCATGAATATCCGCGAATGCCCACTACCTGGTATCGGAGTTAAGTACCAGTTTGATACAAAGGGCGGCCATCAGTTAGTCATTATTGTGCATGAGGACGGACGCCGTGAATTATTCTCCGTTGATCCACAAGACAACGAAGAACTCACTCTGATTGCAGATTTGGAAGATGACGAATGTGTGACTCTCTCCGGTTTAATCGGAGGCTGGTCGTAAATGACAGAATAACCTGTACCTTGAATTTCAAGGCGCAGGTTATTTTTCCGTTACGTTACCCTTTGAGAGCGAATATATGGAACCCATGTATTCAGTACGCGGCTAATCTCCGTGGAATGAAACGGTTTGCTGATAAAGTCCTGCATCCCGCATTTCAGACACTCCTCACGGTCACCGGCGCCTGCAAAAGCTGTAATCGCTGCAATAACCGGTATGTCTGGGTGGCTCTTTCTGATGTGGCAGGTCGCTTCAATCCCATCCATAACTGGCATTTGAATATCCATAAACACCAGGTCATATTGAACCTTGTTCAAAGAATCGACGGCCTGTGCACCATTCTCAACGATATCACATACTCCGCCAAACTTGCGCAGCATCTCCTCCAACAGATGACTGTTGACCGTTTGATCCTCAGCAATCAAAATTTTGATGTCATGGGCAAGACTAGCTCGATCCAATTGCAGTTCATCATTCGTGGTGATGTCAATCGGATCATTACTTTCCTCTAACCACCGCTCCACTACGAGGGTGAACTGGAATTCTGCCCCCTCACCGATCTCACTCTGTACGCCAATCGCTCCGCCCATTAACTCAACCAGTTTTTTGCTGATCGCAAGGCCTAGACCTGTCCCGCCAAACTTACGATTGATGGCCGGATCAAGCTGTGAGAAGGATTGGAACAATTGATGCTGCTTTTCTATTGGAATTCCGATCCCTGTATCTCTCACCTTAAAGGTCAACATCAGTTTATCCTGACCATGCTCATCTGAGAAATCAGCACCTACGCTCACCTCAATGCGGCCTTGCTCTGTGAATTTAACGGCATTACCCACCAGATTAATCAAAATCTGCCGGATTCGTGTCTCATCCCCTCGAATGCGTTCAGGAATGTGATCCGACACTTCACAATAGAGTTCAATATTTTTCTCTGATGCCTTCAGTGCAAACAGCTCGATCACCCCGCCCAGCATCGCCTTAATATCTACAGGTGCGCGCTCAAGATCCATTTTGCCGGCTTCGATTTTGCTGAAATCCAAAATTTCGTTCAAAATGTACAAAAGGGATTCGCCGCTATCAATCATAATTTCCGTAAAACCTTTCTGTTCATCATCCAGCTCGGTTTCCATTAACAGATGGGCCATGCCCATGATGCCGTTTAATGGCGTACGAAGCTCATGACTCATGATGGCGAGAAACTCGGACTTGGCTCGGTCTGCATGCTCTGCTGCTTCCTTGGCACGTATGATGTCCTTAACAGATGTCATATCACGGAAGACCAGAACTGCTCCGCGGGTTCTACCCTGATCCATAATCGGCTTCAATTGGAACTCCGCCAAAAAACTGGACCCATCCTGTCTCCAGAATACGGATTCGGTACGCGGCAGACCTCGTCCCTCACGAACAGCCTGTAGAATAGGTGTATCCCTGGATGGGTATGGGATGCCATCGCTCTGCATTTGGATCATCATCTGTTCTAATGGTTTGCCATTCATTTCACTTGGACAGAAGTTCATGATCTCCGCAGCGGCCGGATTGGCAAAGTTCAGATTCCCATCCAGGTCCAGTCCAATAACCCCCTCAGACATGCCATTCAAAATCAATGCCCGTTCATAACTAAGATTCTCGATCTCCTCGACGTAACGTTTGGACTCAGTAATGTCACTGGTAATCCCATAGACCCCGACAACTTTCTCCTCAAGTATAATAGGAACATTAATCACATTTGTTTCAATTCGCTGCCCATTTTTGTGAATTAGGCCTATCTCGTAACTCTGTGCATTGCCCTTCACCGTCTCCTCAAAATGGTATCGAGTCTTCTCCAGATCTACAGGATCAATGAGGTGATCAAAAGGTCGATTCAGCAGCTCCTCTTTGGTGTGTCCTGTCAACTGTTCCTGACCCATATTGGCTTTCAGCAGATTGCCTTCCAGATCAAGAGAAGCCACACCTAGGGGATTGCAGTCAAATAACGATCTGTACTCCTGCATGCTTAACTGTTGTTGCTGGCTGGCTGTGATATCCCGGGTTACGGCGACCATCTCCATCAATTCACCTGCATCGTCATATACATAGTGCGTAATCGTATCTGCCCATACCGTAGATCCATCCTTATGTAGCAGGCGATAATTGAGCCGTTTGGGAGCAAGACCCTTTCTCTGCTCTTCTACGTACGCTTCAACCAAAGGCACATCCTCCGGATAGATAACAAATGTTCCCGGCTTACCTATAACTTCTTCCAACTCATAGCCCAACATGCTTTTACATGCATTTGATACATATTTAAATGTACGACTAGAATCGGCATCATGTATTGCAATCAGGTCTAGTGAAGACTCCGCCAACAGCCGAGAGATGCGACTGCTCTCTTCCAATTGTTTACGTTGCACAATGAGGATTTCCTCTGCATCTTTTTGTTTCGTAATATCAGCAGCTTGTACCAGCAAATACAAGGGCTCACCATTCGTTTCATCCCTAACAATACAAGCTCTAATGGTTGCCCATAATAACGAACCGTCCTTTCGTTTCAGACGCACCTCCGTCTCGTACATCGGACTTGTTTCATGGGTCATTTCCCAAAACTTGCTGCGGAATTCCTCCATATGCAGATCTTCTTCGTAGATCATATGTATGACCGAAGTATCGATCAGTTCATCTTCACTGTATGCAAGCATCTCGCAAAATGCAGGATTAAGCTGCAACCACCGTCCATTTACATGCGATGCGACAGCAATGCCGATTGGTGCGTGCGTATACAACTGTTCAAACAGAGATCGGCTCTCTGTAATGGATTTCGACATTACATGTCCTCCTTTATGAGAATCTGAATGTATTCCGTATGAATAGATCGACCTGAACATAACTTCATCTATAGAGTACTACCCCAAATGCAAGGATTAATAAACGAGATCGGACAAAATTCCTGCATGAACCGACATATACTACACAATACCCGTGCTCTCCCGATTATACAAAGTTGAATATTCGAATAGGAACGGAGGTTATGGATCATGATCATTGTTGCTAATCAACCCGCCCAGCTGAACCGCTCGGAATGGTCTGCTTTTGAATGGCATTGGTTACAGCAACTCCAGAATCGGCCTACAAGGTATGTATACCAATCCATGGATCATCTTCGTTTTGAGTGGGACTTGAGGGGCTCTCTCGTGGATGCAGCGGAAGGATTGGATCGAAGTGGTGTGAGTTTTGCATCCTTTGAAAAATCCAGATGTAATCCTGCCTACTGGAATCGTAATGCGGAAGGTGGGTTCGAACTAAGATCAAACGTGTCCCCCGCCGACGGTATCCGGGATATCTGGAGGAATGGACACTTATATGCCTTTGAATGTGCAACAGCTACCGTTATTGTGCTGTATGGTGGCGTG
Organism: Paenibacillus sp. FSL L8-0435; assembly: GCF_037965655.1. Lineage (NCBI taxonomy): Bacteria > Bacillati > Bacillota > Bacilli > Caryophanales > Paenibacillaceae > Paenibacillus > Paenibacillus sp. FSL L8-0435. The sequence continues at coordinate 2,677,088 of NZ_CP150185.1, read as the reverse complement.
CTGGGAAGCATTCGCGAAGACGCCTTTAATTCCCTGTTTCGAAATCTGTTACTCTTTGACTGGCATTATGACAGTGACCTGCGATTAACCGAAAAAAACGGTAGCGAAACCGCCCTGCCAGGAGATGTGCTGTATTTCAAGAATCCGGATGTTTCTCCGGAAACTCCCGAGTGGCAGGGAGAGAATACGTTCATGCTGCGCGAGAACTGGTATTACGGACACGGCATTGGTATTGCACGCGGCGAAGATATTATACGTACCCTGAATCAGTTCCGCGTTCCAGGTAGTCGGGTCTCCGCCTACTTGATGGATATGGTGATCTATCCGGACTTCTTTTATTTATCCCGATTCGCCAAAAACAACCAGAATAATATGGCCGCTGGTTCTACGCCTGTGTTACCCGGACAGTTATATGTACGACTTGGTGGCAGCCGTTATTTACGCAGCTGAACTACTGGAACAGAAACGGCTTTTACATTAAATTGCACGATACTTCAATCCAAGTGATGACAAACAAGCCCAATACAGCAGCAGTTAACCTGCCACCTCATTGGGCTTCTTTACATTCAAAAGATCATTACGGTATCAATATTCGCCTTACCTTTGTGCTACATCGAGGATCGCTCCTGGCAGTTTAAGCAATCGGGTCCAGTTGCACAACAACCTGTTTACCACTTACCTGAACACCTGTCGTTTTGCTACCGAATTCAGCCAGCGATTTGCTCAGTTGCTCAGCCCACTCCTTGCCTGCAACTCCTTCTTTGGCTCCATGCACCTGGATGACGAGTTTTACCGAATCACCCTTCTTCAGAATGCGCTCCGCTTGAGATTGCTTCGTCTCCCGGTCATGATCTTCCATCGCAAGGTTCAAGCGAATTTCCTTTACTTTACGTTTATCGGGGGATTTACTCGCTTTTTTCTTCGCCTGCTGCGCTTCCGCTTTGGCCGCTTCAGCTCCAATCAGCTTGCACGGAGGCGGACTCGTCATCAAGGACAGGCACACCAGATCTACCTTATGCTGCTTCGCAAGTAGAAGTGCTTCCTGCGTGGACATCACACCCAGATCTTCACCATTCAGGCCGGTCAACTGCACTTCGGCTGCTTTGATCTTTTCATTTTTGATCATGATTTCTTCCTCCTCTACATCAAAAGCCTGTCCTGACCATTTACGGATCAGAGCAGGCTAGGATGGTGTTGCTACGTATTTGTAATACATATCAGCGTACAAATACGCCAATCGGTTTGAGTTACAGCGTGTTGAATGCTTCCGTCAGGACCGGTACAATTTGTGATTTGCGTGATACTACGCCTTTCAAGATAGCTCTGCTATCAGACAGCGTCACATTGTAGGCTTTCTCCACTGCTTTAGTGGATGTACCATATGCCAGAGCTACGGAATCGTTGTTCAGAATGTCTGTTACGACAAATACAAACAGATCGAGACCTTTGCTGGAAATGATCGCTTCAATAGCTGCTTCAAGCTCAGGTTGCTTCACGAGAACATCATTCACGTCAACGGCATTAACCTGTGCAATTTCCACTTTGGATTGACCCATTACGAATTCTTTGGCATCCAGGGAGATTAGTTCAGCAATTGTTTTTTGGCTCAGATCCGCGCCGGCTTTCAGCATGTCCAGACCATATGTGTCTGCATCTACACCAGCAATGGCAGCCAGTTCACGTGCAGCGGCTACGTCCTGCTCTGTGCAAGTCGGGGATTTGAACAATAGGGAGTCGGAGATAATTGCAGACAGCATCAGGCCAGCAATCGGTGCACTCACTTCGATGCCATTTTCTTTGTACATTTTATTCAAAATGGTTGCGGTACAACCTACAGGCTCTGCACGGAAATACAGAGGTCCGCTTGTCTCAAAGTTAGCGATACGGTGATGGTCGATAACTTCAACAACAGTCACTTCCTCAATATCGCTTACACTTTGCTGACGCTCGTTGTGGTCAACCAGAATAACCTTGTTTACTTCATTTGCAGCTGTTTTAATCAGACGTGGTGCTGCAATTTTGAATTGATCCAGTGCAAACTGGGTTTCACCATTGACTTCGCCGAGACGAACAGCTTCAACGTCCTGACCCAATTTTGTTTTGAGATCCGCATAGGCAATTGCCGAACAGATCGTATCCGTGTCGGGATTTTTGTGACCGAAGATTAACGCTTTTTCCATATTCATAGCCCTCCGTCAATTCTGATTTATATAAGTTTAACCAAAGAATGTTTACACTTGCCACTCCGATGACAGAATAACCTTCCGATCGCTGTTATCCCCAGATTTTTTGATTCCCTTTTTAAAGGGAAAATCCGGTGATAAAGGCGAACGCTCCGCTTCTCCAGCTTTTTTCTGTCCTCTCCGTTCTCGTGTAAAAAGTTTAGTTGAACTTATATAGAAAATAAATGTCATATTTAATCATACCCTTACTGATTATAGCGCTAATAAGGCTTAATTCCAATCCCTTTACAGCGAATTAATTGCAAATCATTCTCAGGCAAGTCATTTTGAAAATAGCCAAACTTGGTCATACCCCTCAAGTCGATATGATATGTATCCTGTTTATTCCATCGTACAACCTTAAAAATTAGCATATGAAACTCTGATAAGCAACGAAAACATTAGATCTCAGGCTCTTCCGCGCTCTGCCCTTGCCGTACAAAAAGGGTCTGTAGACTCCCGTCTTCTCTAATCTCCAGCAGGTTCAATTGTGCTCCGTAGGCACAACCACCATCAATGCCAATTTTGTCTCCGCTCGGGTCAAACCAAATGCCTGTCTCATCATGCAAATGCTTCACGGGGGTGTGTCCAAATACGACCGTCTCTCTAATCGTCGTTGGTCTGGAATAGAATGATTCACGAATCCAGATGAAGTCCCGCTCGGACTGGCTTCTCCAATCCTCGATATCCGGGTTGATCCCGGCATGCACAAAAATATAACCCGGAATTTCGTACACCAGCGGAAGCTGTTCCAGAAAGCGTAGATGGTGTTCATAGTGTGTACGTATCCACTTTTTAGCTTCAGCATAAGCTTCCCAATCTATCTGTTGCTCATCAAAAGTAAGCTCCAGGTCCAGATAACTTGCCATCGTTTGTAATCCGCCATTACGAATCCAGTGTTGATCATATTGCTCAACATCCTGGGTAAGCGCCTTGACCATCATGGCATCGTGATTGCCTTTGATCACCATAATATGGTGCTGTTGTTGAAGCTGCATAATCTGTTCAATGACCTGTTTGCTGCTTGGACCACGATCCACATAATCACCGAGTAAAATTAATTCATCCTGCTGCGGATTATAATCTGCAAGCTTAAGCAGTGCATTAAATTCATCGTAACAGCCATGAATATCACTAATGACACATCTGGCATGTGAATCTCTCCTCTCCCTGATCACGCAAGAGTATAACCGGAACCTTGCAAGAGCAAGATTCCAGTCTGTTTAGAGTAGTTATTCCCGCTTGCTCACCATTAGTCCTGCTTGAGTCCAAAGGCTTCTGCAATCAAGCCGAATGAGCGCAGACGTGCTTCAAACGAATGGACTGCTGATGCAATAATGACTTCATCTGCTTCATGGCGTTCTGCCATTGCGGTAATTTTGTCTTTCACCTGATCCGGTGTACCCACGATGGAAAAAGAACGGCGCTGGTGGATCTGTTCCATCTCCATCGCTGTGAATGGATAGTTGTTCACCGTCTCCAGAGATGGGAATGAACTTTGTTCAAGACCTCGTCCAAGGCGTAAGAAGAAAAGTTCATTGCTGCGTGCAATTTCAGCGGCTTCCTCCTCTGTCTCCGCGCAGAATGCCGAGACAGCAATCATTGAATGTGGTTTGTCATTCAGGATGGACGGCTTGAAATGTCTGCGGTAATGTTTCATCGCTTCTTCGCCGCCTGGTGTTCCGAAGAATTGGGCAAACGCATACGACGTCCCTTGCGCTGCAGCAATTCTTGCACCTTCAGAGCTGGAACCCAGCAACCACACTTCTGGTACCGTGGGAACTGATGGTCCCGCCACAAGGGATGCGAACCGATGATCCTCAGGCAATTCTTCATGAAAGTATCCGCCGAGATCCGCAATCTGTTGGGGGAAAAAGTGTACATTCGAAGATTTCCCCTCATTCAGCGCTCTGCTGGCAATCGGCATGCCGCCTGGTGCTCTGCCAATCCCAAGGTCTATCCGCCCCGGATGCAAAGCTTCCAGCAGACGGAAATTCTCTGCAACCTTATAAGCACTATAATGAGGTAGCATAACGCCACCGGAACCTACGCGAATTCGATCCGTATGGGCAGCCACATGTGCAATCATAACTTCAGGACTGGAGAAAGACAGCGCACCACTACCGTGATGCTCCGACATCCAGAAACGGGAGTACCCCAATTGATCCGCATGTTGTGCGAGTTTGACCGTTTCCTGCAACGTATCCTGTACATTTCGACCTTCGTTGATATGTCCATGTTCAAGTACACTCAGTTTCATATATATTCAATCCTCTCGTCTGTTAGGTTCATAAGTACTTTGAATATGAGATCTGCGAATATTACGCGCTTTTGCTCACTTCATTCTTGCTCATTCCATTGTAACATTAATTATTACAGTTTCAAACTTTAGTTATTCTCTTTATTACCACACTTGTGCAAGAAACATGCAAAAAAACGTCACCAGCTTTTGAACTGGTGACGTTTTTGATCTGACCTGTTGCAGAAATTTTGATTTATGGTGCACGTTTTGGTAACAACTTCACATACTCGTCAGACAGTTTCATCAAGCTGAGCACATGTTCATAATCGGAACGATACGGTTCCAAATCCGTTACCGTCTCGTAAGTCTTCAGCGAATAGGCTGTTCCATCGTCAAAGCCCGCACCCGGGATAAACATAATGTCATCGTTGACAAATGAACCCGTCGGCAAGTAATACCGGATACCGAAGGCATTGTGGTCCATGTTGAGCAGATCATGTCCGAAGGCAGTAAACTTCTCATCTTGAAGGGAGACACCCATCAGGTTCATGATCGTTGGCAACATATCCAACTGACCGCCTGGCTGCTCAATCACTTGTCCTTTGGTCTGTTTCGGCGTATGAATCATTAACGGAATGTTGAATCGACTTACTTTACCGTCATAAGGGACGCCAAGATTCGCCTGGATTTGCTGTGTAATCTCTTCGTCAGCAGGCAGACCAAAGTGGTCCCCGTAGAGCACTAACGTTGTGTTATCCCATAATCCGTTCGCTTTCAACTCATCAATGAGCTGACCGACCGCGTAGTCCGTATAGTTGATCGCTTGCAGATAATCGTGAAGCAGTTTATTCGTGATGGTCGCAGGAATCGTGATCCGTGCACGATCAGCTGGAACCGTAAACGGCGAGTGACTTGAAGCCGTAATGAACTGAGCATAGAACGGCTGATTCGCAGCCTGATGCGCAGTCATTTTTTCCACACCTACACGATATAACTCTTCATCCGATGGTCCAAAGTCATTGAATCTGTCGTTCTCGAAGCTGGGCTTGTCGAAGTAACGAGTGAATCCGAGTGCCGGATACATTTTGTTCCGGTTCCAGAAGGTAACGTCATTCCCATGGAACGTCTCTGACTCATATCCCTTTTCCGCCAGTACCTTGGGTAGACTGGGAAGATCACGATCGCTATACCCGGCTGACATGGGAACAACGCCAGTTGGATAGATAGACGTGTTCGACATGAACTCCGCGTCTGATGTGTTTCCCTGTCCGATCTGTTGGAAGAAATGAGAGAAATAATAGCTTTCTTTGGCCAGATCATTCAGTACCGGTGTTAACTCCTGACCGTCTAATGAAGCATTAATCGGGAAATTCTGAAAGGACTCCAGTTGCAGTACAATCAGGTTACTACCTTTGGCCTGACCAAAATATTTGGCTTTCACGGCTGTACCATCACTTGACTTATTCTGATACGGATACTGGCTAACCAGCTCATTGATCTTGGCAATTGTTTCGTTAATGTTACCATTCGCAATGGCCTCATTCTCTTTGCTCGTTAGAATGGCAGACGATACCTGATAGTTCAGGAAACCGAGATTCTCGGCCCGAACCAGCTCATTATCAATTGTTTCACCTTTGACAATAAAACTGCCAGACAGCACGATGCAGAATGCGGCGGTAAGCGCGACGCCGAGCTTGCCCCAGTAACGTCTCCGGATTCTGCCAAACGTCAACCCGCTATCGTGATAACTGTTGCGGTTACGCCCGGCTGAACGTCTTCGCATAATTAGCCATATTGGCAACGCCAGGATAATGTCTACGAAAAACAAAAAGTGCGTTGGTCGTACAAGAGGCCCTATACTTCCCCGCACTTGAGCAACTTGCCCCAGTTCACTAAGCACAGTATAGGTGGGTACCGAACTGAAATGAACGTTATACAGCGTAGCCGCGAACAGCACCAGAGAAAACAGAACATTGAATCCTCCGTATACTGCTCGCTTCCAGCCTTTGGGCACGATCAGATCCAGCAGGCATACCACAGTTAGTGCGCCTAATGCGTCAGTTAACAGACCGATGCCGGACAGACCCTGGAAAAAGAAATACCGCAGCAGTGACAGCTTCAACAGCATAAGAATGAATAACACGGCGAATAAGGTCCGTGATGGAGTTCGTTCATTTTTGGAATTATACATGGTCGCCTTCAACCCTTACCCTGAAATTTTACGTTCATTTTACAAAACGCATATTTCAGTATAACAGTTTTCTGGTTGCTATTCCATGGAAGTTCCGTGTAAGACAGGGTGAGCGTTACGCAATTGTAGATATATCCGTGTTCTGCGTGTCCGCTCCCTCTCTCTGTCCCTTAATGGCTGCTTGTGCAGCAGCAATTCGTGCATAAGGGATCTGTTCAGGCAAACAGCTTACGTAATCCAGACCAATGCGGTGGCAGAACGTAATCGACACCAGATCTACAATATTTTTTCCACAGATCCCTGTCTTCAGATGAGGTTTTCGAATTCGACCTTGGACTACAGCCATCTCCACCAGTTGTCCAACTCCCTCGATGTCCAGCACATGGAATGGATTATTCGTTACCGTACGAGAGTCCGTATCACGTTGAAGGAATCGCTTCTCGGCTTCTTGGCGACTATATCCAAATGTCATCTCTGTCAGCTCATCCGCGCCAAACGTGAAAAAGTCTGCCTGGCGAGCAATGTGAGTCGCCGTTAGCGCTGCTCTCGGAGCTTCGATCATCGCTCCCACTCTATAGAGACAATGCCGCTTCTCCTCACCAAGTACTTGGTCAGCCACATGATCCACCAGATCTCTCATAACCTGAAGTTCATGCACATGACCGATCTGCGGGATCATAATCTCGGGACGTACCCACCAGCCTTGCCGGATGCCTTTCACCGCTGCGCGGAATATCGCTTCCAGCTGCATATCAACGATTTCCGGGAACACTGTACTCAGCCGACAAGCCTGTTGCCCCAATGTCGGATTATGTTCATGCAATTCACAGACTCTGCGAATTACGCGCTCCAGCTCCTCCAGTTCAATCTGATGGTCTTTTTGCTCCTGCCACTCCTCTGCTTGTAACCACTCACGTCGTTTCTCCAACACTCCCAGATCCGGTAGTAGTTCATGTAACGGCAAATCGAGCAAACGTATCGTTACCGGGCATCCATCCATCGCTTCGAATATCTGTTCAAAATCAGACTGCTGCATCGGCAACAGACGCTCCAAACCACGCCTGCGTTCGGATTCACTGTCTGCCAGGATCATTTTTTGTACAAATGGGAACCGCGCAGGTGATAACAGCATGTTCTCTGTCCTGCACAGACCTAGCCCCTCTGCCCCCAGTAGCCGTGCTTTCAGGGCATCCTGTGGTCGATCAGCATTGGCCAGTACCTTCAGCTCTTTCACTTCATCAGCCCAATCGAGCAGTAGTTGCAGATCTGCTGATAAAGGTGGACCTGAGTTGTTATAAGCTGGACATTCATCATTAGCTAATGGCTGGATCTGTATGGGCAGATGTCCATTGCTCGCTTCGCTGTTAGAATCTGTGTAGTATTGCTCCAACACTTCCGTGATATGCCCAGGCTCTATGCGTAACAGTGCATCCTCTTTGGTGATGAGTCCTTCATGCACAAAATATACAGTACTCCTTAGTGTGGCTGTGGAGGATAATCGTGCGGGCTGGGTCTGCACAACATACAACGCGCCGGATTCAATCACAAAGGTGATTTCCTGCACTTCTCCATTACGCGTCTCCAACTGGTCTCCAATCTCCAGCAAACTTGTGTACAGCTCAGGTTCGTCATCTCTTAACCGCTCTAGACCTTGATCCGTTTGATGGTAGGTCCCGGTTATGACGTATTGTCCAGTAATTCCCCTCTCTCCTGTCAGTGGGTTACGTGTATATATTGTTCCGGTCCCGCTTGATTCTCCGCATGTTCCATGCATCATCGTCTGTATAAGAACAGGAGCGCTTTGCTCCGAAGAGATGTAATATGGTTTACGCACGATCTCGTCCTGAGATCTGGATGCTATAATACGCTGTGAATGATATACCGCACGTACTGCTTCTTTGAATTGAATTTGAACATCTTGAGGAAAAGGGTTACGCCCCTCCCCTTCAATTAAATATTTAAATTTGGTAATGCTTAATTCAAGTTCCGTTTCATCCCGACCCTTGACGTGACTCGATATTTCTGTGAAAGATTCAGACGGAATTGCATATACCAGCTGTCCATATTCCTTTAAGTAATCTAGATAACATTGGAGTGCATACAACCGATCACCGGTTTGACGTGCGAGTCCTTCCACAGTAACATCATTCAGACCAACATTGAGCAGTGTCGCAGTTGCTGAGGCTCGATCCTGGTCCTTACGTACCGCGAGTAGTAGCGGGTTCTCCGAGTGTCCGAAGAACTTCCCGGTTTGCTGTTCCAGATGCCGGATCGCGTTAATAATCTCTTTCTCTCCTTCATTGGAAAGATGTCCAAGACGGGTACAGAACTCGCGACAGCATTCCGTAGTGACTACAAATCCGGCCGGCACAGAATACCCTGCATGGATTAGCTCTGCAAGATCAGCCCCTTTACTGCCCATTAGCCCTTTCATCTCTGCCGTACCTTCTTCCAACAGAATTACCCGTTTTGTCATTACAGTTCTCCCATCCGCCGTTCATGGCTATGCTTGAAGACTTCAAACCCTGCGTTACAGATCAGCCTTCATTCTAATGGTATGTCGCAATCGTTCAGTCAAGGACATTCGCTTTTGCATTTTGTGCTCGTTATCCAGTTTTTTTGTAAACGCTACACTAAAATAAGATCAAACTAGCCTTTTTGGTAATTGTATTGGCTCATTTATCAAAATAAACAACAAAGAAGCCCCTTCAGCTAAGCTGGAGGAACTTCACATTTTTAGTATTCACTTACCTCAAACGTGAGCACCCGATCAAACAGGATATAATCCTTCCGACTCTTAAAAGGCCCTTTGTTGTTGTCGTGTTTATCTATCGCATACGATGCCTTGCCACTTCCAGCTTGCTTGGCTTCATACCAGTTGATGAAATCATTTACTTCTTTCATGCTTAGGTCGAATTCCTTCTCCAAGCCCGTTGTCATGGTAACGACAAAAATGGCACGGTTAGTGGATGGTTCCTCTGGTTGTTCCGGAGTTGCAGGTTCTTCTGGTTCTGGTGTGGTTGGTTGCTCTGGTTCAGGATCAACCTGACCGTTGCTCTCAATAATTGCCGAGGCTTCATTTGAGTCAATACTTTCTCCAACAGGATTAACACCCGTCACTACGTAATAATAGGTGGTACCTGGAGTTACATCTAAATCTGTATAATTGGCCTTAGTTACTCCAGTTGCCAATGTTGTATATGGCCCATTTGCCGTAGTGGATCTTTTAATCGTGTAACTGGTTGCTGTCGTTACTTCATTCCAGGTCAATCCAATGGATGATTCATCTGCAGATGCTGCGAGATCTAATGGATTAGCTGGAGGTGTCATATTATACAGCTGAAACTCGGATACACTGACTGTCCGTGTATTGGAATAATTAAACAAGTTAACTTTTGCTATTCCTTTGTACGTTGTAGGAAGATAAATTAATCTTCCATCAGCCTGATTTGCTTTTACTGTGTACCAATACGTCGGTAAAATTGCCTTTCCAGTGGAATCGAATAATCCAATTGAAACATCAAAATCTGCTTTTACACGGATAGCATTCGCTGTAACTGTTCCATTAAAGATTCCAACTGCATGATCAACCGCTGTAGATGGAGTGTTCCATTTTTCTATAATCGCGCTTGTAGCTTCATTATTATCTGTTAATGCATATGTAGATTTACTTCCCTTGCTTTCAGTATCGCTGAGTGTCATTAACATCTTATCCATGAGCCCTCCGCTATAATCTACCGCAGCATGTACCCCTGAATTAGGTGCGAAACTGATAGCAAAAATTAATGCTCCAATCAATAATCCGACTTTCTTAAACAATGTTGTTTTCACATGAATCCTCCTAAAGTGTTTATGTACAAACTCACTTTAGTGTACATAGGTTCATGTGTCTAAACATAAACTTGCTCATCTATAAAATTCAGCTAAATTCTCGAAATTTTATTTTATTATTGGATATAAATCTTCCTAGCGCTCCTAAATTGTAAATTTATGAATTTCCTATTCCCATTCGCCTTTTTTAACGTAAGTTGCATCATAAGCAACAATTACATTCGTTTTATCTGTTACCTTTTGTAAATCATCGAACACAACTTCTTCTTCGCCGTAATCTACTAAACTCGAATCAACTTTCTCGAAGACCCCACAATCCTTCACATAAATTATATCTGGATGGTTAGAATCATATCGTAAGCTTTCAGGAAGATCTTCACCCAAAATTTCATGCGATTCGGCGACCGCAGTCGTTGATATTGCTGTAACAGGGGCCATTCCAATAACAGCTACTACTATAAGTGAGGCCCAGATTTTTTTCTTCATAGGATGTCTATTCTCCAGTTCATTTTTCCTATATTATACAGTAAATCAGATTAGTAGAATATTTTTTAATTTCTTCGAGTTTAATTTAATATTGAAACCAGCTAGTTTGTAGTTTTAACTCCCACCCCACACGCCATAAATCTCAGTACATCCTCAATCTTCTTCCCATAAGAAATCACATCATGGTTCATCCACGACATGTTCTATCTATATTCTCATGCATTTTCCTTGAATCGTTTAGGCTGATTTTCACTGTTATTTAGCGGGTTCATCATACTTTAAAGTCGTATGAATTCACCAGCATTCGCAGAGATTGTTATTTTTTCGTAATTTTTGTAGTTGTGTTACTCTAGCCTTAAAGGCTAGAGTACTTTTTTAGTTCCCGGCTGTAATAATTTCCTCTAATTTAATCCAACTGTAATCTTCTTCGCCGCGTTCAATTTTGACTCTCTTGCTTGGTTTGTCAATTGATGTGATGACTCCCTTTATCTCTTCATCGTCGAACGAATTGAATACAGTCAACGTGATAGATCTACGAAAACACGTTACATGCAATTTTAGTCAGCTATTTAAAAGCTCGACTTATTTTAAATTTCAAGATAATTTTGTAATTCTCTTGATCTTCAGATGAAGAGAATTGTCCTAGCATCCGATGCATAACTTTTTCTATGATTTTTTCACCCAATTTATAACTTTCTACAGATTCATTATTTATTTTTAATTTGTTTTCTACACAAATCACAAAATGATTATCTTCTATATAAGTAAATAAATTAATATCCTGCTCTCGATCTGCATATTTCAGTATGTTTGACAGAAAATTATCAAATACACGTCCAATATTTTCCATATCTACAGTAATCATGACATCCGTAGGGGAACCATTTACAAGCACCTGAAATCCTTCCGCTCTGAGTACAGTTGTAATATCTGACAATACATCATGAATTGATTCCCGAACGGAAAGGGTTACTAAATCTGCCTCCCTCTCTTTATCTAATAAAAAATATGAAAACAAATCGTCTGTACGATTCTTAAGTTGGAGAGCCTTTTGATACGCACTCTCGATTTGATACCTTGTTTCTACACATAAATCTTCTGGTGTATTACGGGCAAACTCTAAATACATGATGAGAGATGTCAGTGGCGTACGCATATCATGAGACATTTCGGTTGCAAGATTTCTACTCTCATTTTGCAAATTGTCTATCCTTTCTAACCTGCCTAAAAATGCTTTACGTAGTTCCTCTATACTTTCCGCAATCATCGCCAATTCATCATACCCTCGTACCGTTATAGAATAGTCTAATGAGCCGCCTTCAAGGATATGAATTTCATTATTAATTGTGCGTAAATATTTGATTCCTCTACGTATTCCAAATAAAACAATGGTTATAAATAACATTGCGGACAGCAATATTTCAAGCATGTAGGCCATATTATAGTAGTGGGAAAAATAAAATCCATAGATTGAAACGTTACCTGTCCCATCCTTAAATTGTACTGTGTAAGAGTTCCGTCGATCATAATCAGTTTCAGGCTGACTTCCATATGCTCCTTCGTCATCAGCATGGTACAAGGAATCATATTGAAGCACCTGGTTCTGAAATACGTATAAAAATAAATTACTCTTCTGACTTTTAATCCAGTCTGAAAACGCAATACGATCTGTCGTTGACAGATCGTTTGCTGAAACATATTCTGAAAATTTTTGGACGTAAACTTGAGATTCGGACTTTAAACGCTCATCAGAAGTAAAATAATGATCCATAACCCGATTGCTTATGGACTGCAAAAGTAAAAAACAAAGAACACTTATGGTGAGAGCAATAATTATTAAAATTGTCAACTTTTTAGATATAGTAAGTTTATGAGTGGCCAAAACGGTAACCTCTTCCCCATTCTGTTAAGATATACGCTGGTTTTGCTGGATCTTCTTCGATTTTCAATCGTAATTTTCGGATGTGTACTACTACCGTATTATTTGAACTGTAGAAATAAGGTTCCTTCCAAATACTCTCATAAATATTTTGGGCAGAGAAAATTTTATTTCTTCTGGTCATCAACAGTTTTAGTAGACCGTACTCCAGATCGGAAAGCTCAATCTTCTGACTGCCTTTCCATACATCGTTAAATTGTTCACTTACTTTTAAACGTCCTCCGATAAGAAATGTTTCGCCATAATCCTTTTTATCTTGATAAATCGTATACCTACGCAACAAAGCAATAACTCTTGCCAGAAGCTCCTGTTCAGAAAAAGGTTTAGTTAAGTAATCATCTCCACCAGCAAGCAAACCTTCCGTTTTGTCCAAAGTTCCGGATTTAGCAGTTAGAAAAAGAATAGGAACATTGTATCGTTCTCTGATTCGTATACAAGCCTCCAGTCCGTTTATTCCAGGCATCATAATATCCAGAATCACCAAATCCAATGACTCATTTACTAATTCAATTCCCTGTTCTCCATCTTTAGCCGTTGTTACTTCATAACCTTCACGGACAAGAGACATACGTAATAGATCACGAATCTCCTGATCATCTTCAACTACTAAAATCCGGCTTGTCATAGTTCACCTCATACTTGATTTAACTTTTAACTATCCGTGCGAAGCAATGGCTGTGTACTGCAACGGAAAGCTCCGCCGAAAGAACGAGAAATTTCGTAATCAACATATTCTACTTTGATTCCTCTTTTCTCTAGCTCTTTTCCAATTGTATTTTTGAATGCAATGTCCGTAACATATACTTTGCTACTGATTGGCAATCCATTTACCGCCAAATCTTGAGCATCCTTGTAACTCACTTCGATTTTGTCCCAATTTTTAAGTTCTTCTGGGAGCCCATTGGCTAACGAATCCATGCTAACAATCATTAATCCATCTCTTACAAAACTGATAGCACAATCCAGGTGCAATGTGCCAGGCTCTAGCTTCACCTCAACCACCTTATACCCTGATGGTGTCAAATAGTTTCTGAGCCAATCAATACCGGCTTTGTTTGAAGCTAGACCAGAATTACCGACGAATACAGTCTTTCCATACACGAGGATATCTCCACCTTCAAGGTAAGGACCGGCAGCAGAGTTGATTCCTTTAGAAACGTCTGGTTGTGGGACAGCTACATGCGGAACGTTATTTTGGGCTGCTTCCTTATCCAGAATACTTCTAACAGGTAAAACCTCAAGTCTCCGGTAAGCCGATTTAAATGAACCTTCAATTAGATGATTTCCGATTGTGAAGAATGGATCTCTCACAAAGAAATTAGTTACTCCTTCTCCACCTGTAATGCCATCTTTCACAGCCCCTAGTTGTTTTTCTTTTTCATTTAAAAGGCGTGGACGTTGAACCTCAACACCGTATTTTTCAAGAACCTTTTTAAGGTCTTCACGCTCTTTCTCCCACTTTTTCTGTGCCTCTGCCGGATCCGTATTCATTATAGACATGCCTCCTTCAGGCATAGGCATGTCTCCTTCTGGAAAATCATCAAAATTGAAGTGCATAAAAGCTTCAGATTGTGTCAATACAACTCTTTTTAGCGTAGCGAATTCACTCTCTACATATACATTGTTTTTCTCACTTTTTGTAGTCACAGTTCCATTCACTTCCGTAACTCTATTAACTTTAGACACACCAGTCGCCCCTGCCACTGGTAATATGCTAGTTACCAGTACAAGTGATAATGCTGTTGATCCAACCCACTTCAATCTCTTTTTTTTCATATTAATGCCCTCCTAATAATTTGTTTTAATGCTTACAGTTTGAATTATAGAGAGCAATTCTTAACAGTTTATGAAGGCATACTATTTTAATTTAAGCAGATGAGATTCGGATATATTGTTTCTAATGGAACTTATAACTTTCTTACTAATATTAACAAACAAAAAAGATACTGTGGGTGTTATGCCAATAGCGTCCTCTTTTACCGATGCTTTCGGATTCTAATCTTTAGTGCATCTTTAGTGCCACAATTATCCCTCTCCTTCAATCTTCTTCAGTCGTGGCATGAACATAGATGAACTTGCACAGCTCTTATTTTATAAGCCCGAGCGCATTACATAATTTATAGATAAGAAGCGAATCATGCCTCTTAAAATCGCAATATCTATCGCCGACACAATTGGATGTAATGTGAACGCTCTGTATGAATTAATTTCAATTGAGCTAAGTTGAAGCTTAAATATATATGTCTGTTTCAACAATCAAAAAGGATATAGACTCTTTTCTTAACTAAGAAAAGTTCTATATCCTTTAATATTTGTTCCGTGTATATTTAAAATTACATGTTCGTGGAACCATCATCGTAACTAAACTGCCAAGTAATCCCGAATTTATCTGTTAAGCCACCGTATAATTTGGACCAAAAGGTTTCTTGAAGCTCCATGACTACAGTGCAGCCTACTTTAAGTTTATCGAATGCAGCTTTAATTCCATCCATGTCAGCATTAACTAAGGAAAGGCTTATATTATTTCCAGCAATAAATGGCGAACCTTGATAAACATCAGAGAACATTACATTGCTTCCATCAATATTAAGTCTTAAGAGCATAACTAAATTTTTGGCTTCTTCAGGAAGCGGATAGTCAGGATAAGGAGCATAGCCAGAAACTCTATCAGGAGTTCCCCTTTGCTCGACTGCCTCCCGGTTGGCCCATCAGCTGTTTTGCTTTTGCTGAGAATTGGAAAAGACGAGATGAGGAACACACCAGTCATATGCCGCTATTGCAGCCTCCACGGTACTGGCTGCCACACCCTTCTCATAAAGAGAATGGTTTCCTTTCGGGTATACCCTTTAATAAACCGAATATCGATTGCTTCCTTCTCTTCTGGATCAAGAATTTAACTATGAGCCCTACGGATAAGAGCGGTTAAATGGTTTAGGTATAACCAGACTAGATTTAACTAAGTCACAAGAGAGCGATATAAGAACTTTCCAATATACTTTCAATGATGACTTAAGTATGGTTGATGTATTAAACTCCAATGAGGAAATACAGGAAGTTATGCTTATAGGAACTGGTGGTTTCAGTGAACATACTGACGGAACGCTAATGACAGCCATCGCTACTACAAATTAACACATCTCTCAGATATTGCATCATTTAACCCATATACCGCAGTATATCGTCGATTTTCTTCCCATGAGAGATCACACCGTAGTTCATCCAGCTCATAAAATCCACCTCATACACATTGCCACTCTTCACCGCAGGCAGACATTTCCATTCATCCCTTTCGAGCAGTTCGCGCTCATCTCCAGGTTTGGCCGAGTTTCCAGTGTCAAATGTAATCAACAAGTGATCCGCATGAAGCTGACTTAACTGATCCAATCCAATGAAAATCCTCCGCTCGTGTCTTGTCCATTGCTGCACACGGGAGTGTGGAGTCAGTCCAAGATCCTGATAAATTACAGGTCCGACGTAGCCCTGCTGATCCCCATAGAGAGTAATATCCGAAGCGGATATGCGTAAAAAAGCTACAGTCTGGCCACGCATATAACGTGATAACCGACTCTTACCTTCCATTGCCTTGTCCTCATACGCACCAATTACATCTTGAACCCGATTCACCTTCCCCAACACATCAGCTGTCGATCTCAGAATGGAGCGCCAATCTTCTCCCAGATGTTCTACGTAAAATGTAGGTGCTACCTGCTCAAAGCGGTCCAGATTCCATCGATCAAATCCCTTGTCCAGCATGATAAAGTCAGGTATGTTGCCCACATTAAATTGAGCATCCTGCTGGCTTACATCAAATTCGGGTACATCATCCAACCCCAAATATTGCTGTCTCCCCCAAGAATGATGGGAGCATTGCAGTACAGGTTTTACGCCAAGAGCCAACACAAAGTCCTCCAGATACGGAGCAAAGACACGAACCTCTTGACGGTGATGACGGCGGTATAACCCAGGTGAAATACCAGCATATTGCTTGAACCGACGACCAAAATAATACTCGCTGCTAAATCCCACATTCTGTGCAATTTCATGGATGCGATCATCCGTGAGCTGCAATAGTTGCTTCGAGCGCTCCAGCCGAACCGCATTTACATATTCAAGCGGGAGCTTACCCGTAATTTTTTTGAATTGCCGAGTGTAGCTGGCTCTTGTTAGACCAATATCTGCTGCGAGCTCATCCACAGTTATCGTCTGATCATAGTGGTCGCCAATATAACGAATTGAACTTTGAAGACGGGCACGGTCATCGGGTACTTCTGTTTCGGGGGCACTCTGGCGAAGCAAGGCACGGAACCACTCCTGGAAACGAAGCTGTACCTCCCATTGATCCAGCCAATCGCCAGTGACCTGTTGACGCAGTATTTGTTCCAAGGCTTCCAGACAGGTACTCCACGGGATGTAACTGAGTTGCATAAGAGGTAATAATGTTGGAGAAACTGGACTTTGTGAAAGTTCCTGCCGCTCCTCCGTGTTTCTTCTAGACAAAGCGTTCGAAGTCTCTTCGCTTAACTCACCCACCATCAGATCAAGCTTATAATACTGCAATTCACTTTCTGTCCAAGGCGAACCTTCTATTTTAACGGATGTTCCAGCCGGAACAAACATAATCATTCCTTTTTCCAAATGAGATTCCCGATCTGAGCAAACTATTGACCCCTTCCCAGACGTTACAACAAATATGGCGTGTGAAGACGACATTCTGTATAACAAACGTTTATCAATATGAGACTTATGGTGATCTACGTATTCCATATGCTGAAGTGAGCATAGCCAGGGCTTGGGGATAAGTTGTATTATGGTGTGGCACATGTTCATCGTCCTTAACTGAGAATTATTATCATTTAAAATAGTGTATACGAAAAAAGAAAGCTCTTCAACCCTGGCTGAAGAACTTTCTTTATGAGATTATACTTATGGAGTCATTTTTTCCAAGAGATCATCAATTTTCATGGAATTCGCTGTAATCGCACCTGATTGCCAATGTGATCTTTCCATTATATATACCTGATTGTTCTTAACGGCCGGAAGAGATTTCCACAATTTGCTGTCAAGTACCTTCAAGGCTTCCTTGTTCTCAGGAGAAGACCATTCACCATTGGAAGGGAAAACAATAAGATGATCTGCATCAAGTTGCGGCACGGCCTCCTCAGACAGAATTTCCTGGTATTCTTCCATCTTGCTAACCAGAGGATGAGGTGTTAGACCAAGCTCGGAATAAATAAATCCGGTAAATCGATTCTTCACACCGAACAAAGCCAGTGTGTCATCGTTAACATTCAGCCGGACAACTGCGACCGTCTCGTCTCCAACCGCTTCCTGCAGCTTCGCCTTAGCATCTGCAATCTTAGCCTCAAATGCCGCAGCAACTTCTTCACCCTTGTCCGGTTTACCTACAACATCGGCAATGGTTTTCAAAATTTGGTTCGAATCCTGCAGTACGCTCTCAGGCAGACGATACGTCGGTGCCACCTTGGAGTACATCTCATATTTCTCCATATCTACCCCACCATCTACAATGATGAGATCCGGATCATATTCCAACAAAGCTTCAATGCTCCCTGTGGTATCAAATTGAGGAACATCCAGTCCTAAATAATCCTGTACACCCCACATCGGATTATACCACTGCACTACAGGGTTAATATCGAGCGCCTTCAGATAATCTTCCACATATATTCCAGCAATCCGCTGTGGCTGAACCGGAATTGTCACATCTCCAAATTCATCCTGTACAACCCGTGTAGTAGGCTCTGTTTCGGTTTCAGTAGTATTTTCTCCAGAGGCTGCACTTTCAGTTGCAGGAGTCTGTTCCGCATCCGTAGCGGTATTTGTACTACATCCTGAAATAACCAGACCCATGAGCAGTAATGTAATCATCCACCCTTTGAAACCTTTAACTAAACCTACCATGTTACCCTTCACCCCTATGTGATCTGTTGATGTAACCGTGAGAATATTTCACATATAATGATTATCATTCTCATCGATTGCTTAGGTGAATTGTACCTTATGCCTCAGTCGACCCACAATGTACATTTGATGCTGTTTTTTTATACAAACGAAACAACCCTGTGGTCCTCCCCCGCTTATCGCAGGGGCAACCTGCCTTGACGATAACTTTCCAACAGCTTCTCCACAAAGGAATCGTTCGCCGTACTCTGTAACAATGCAGCACCAATTAAACCCATATCATCACTTACATACCCCGCTAACTCAGGTTCGCCGGTGAGAGCCAAGGTCTGTTTGAACGCCTGTTCCCTGCATGCGCGAAGCACCTCTTCTTCAGCCACCGCGGTATCTTGAGCCCATCGTTCAAAAGCTTGCATCCACTCGTCAGCAAATGCAGAGGCATCCCTTTTATCCAGGTAAATTTCCACATCCAATCCTTCGAATGTCTGCTGGGTCAGAATCCGCCCCTCGTTAAGATCCCCCAGTAGCTTCTCCACGTCTGCTTTGCTCATTGATCTCCCCTCCAGTTCATCATCATGTCAGATACATCTCAGGTATAACAAACCGCTTCATCATTCGATTAGAATCAGCTGTAAAATGATCCAATTGAAGTTCCTCGTATTCGCTAAGGATACTTTCAAAGATACGAGCAATCACACCACAATCTGCCAAAGCATTGTGCCTGTGTATTCCATCCGTATTCAGATCGTAATACCGAATCAAAAAATCCGTAGAGACGACCTCATTAATCTCAGGATGAATGTAGGTGAACATCGCTTTTGTATCGAGTACCGGGTTAGTCAACATCGGAAGCCCATACTCATCACAATGCCGCTTCAAGATGGGTAGGTCATACTCATATCCTGCTTGTGTTACAAGCACATTATCCCCAATAAATTTCAGAAATTCCTGAAATGTTTCTACGAACGATGGAGCCTCTATCATATCCTCATTCGAAATGCCTGTTAATTTTGCCACAGCTTCTGGTATAGGTTTGTTTGCACGTGCAAGTGAAGAAAATGTTGTGTTACACCGTTGACCTCTTTGGTAGTGCATCCCACCAAATTGAGTCACACTCTCCACCACGGGATTAATGCCCGTCCCTTCGAGATCAAATATGCAGTACATTCTATCCTGTAATGAAGATACGATTAGATTTTCAATAAAGTATGTATCAGGCAACAGCGTAATTTTCATCCGTCCAAGTCACTCCTCCCCACTATCATTCTGGCTAATGCATTCCTCATATATAACTCTGTCACTCCCACAATCGGGTGACCTGGACCAACTTGCGCGTTCCATCAAACTGCAACTTATAGATATCCGGCATCGTAGTCTTCTCCCAGAAATCATACCCGTAGGAAGAATCATAATGTTGTAAAATAAGCGTCATGACATCTCCATGGGTTCCAATGACTACCTTGTGACCCACATGTGTATCCAAAATTTTCTCGATCACCGCTACTGCCCTTGAGCGAGCCTGTTCACCAGACTCCCCACCTGGATACGCATACGTAGGATTACGGTACAACCGCTGCTTGGCTTCACGAAAATTATCATGCTTCACATCTGAACTCGACAACTGGCGTTCACGCAGATCTTCCTCTGTCACCACAATTCCACCTGACCGATCTGCCAGAATCTGAATCGTATCCACCGCTCGCCTGTAAGGGCTAGAATAGAACAGTTGAATCTGCTCCCCATGGAGCAGACTGGCAACCGTTCCTGCATCTAGATGACCTTGCTCTGTGAGTCCACGCTCGCGTTCTCTTCCTTCAACATATCGAGACTCCGCATGTCTGACAAAATACAAAAACGTACTGGCCTCACTCATCATCCATCCGCCAACCCTTTTTTCTTCTCAATGACAATCAGGCAGGTACTGTCTGGCAAAGGCGCAGGTTCACCATTTTCCTTCATGAAGATCATTCGTTCTCCGAGTGCTTCCGTGTACCCCTCTTGAAGGAAATGTCGGAGAGTAATAATTTCGGCTTGTTCACCCAGCGCTTCTCGAATACAGCTCTCATAGGCTGTCGGCGTGAATATACCGAACTGCTCCTGAATTTCATGCACGTATGCCTCTTCACCCCACGTATACGTGTAAAGAAATTCCATCGCATCGTTAATCGGCAATACGACCTCATCGTCTGAGATCCGCTCATATTCAATTGCACGTCCCTGAAAATCCTCTGCATACCGCTCCAGCCAGCGCATCCCATCCTCTTCCAGGAAACGAATCCGGCGCTTCTGTGCCTCCGGTTCACTCATGATCCCATCCCGAATCAGAATTCTTCCTCCAGGTGACAGCACACGGAATGAACTTCTCAGCGCTGCTACAACCGTATCGGAATTAAATCTTCGACCGTCCAGTTCAATATATGAATATAATTCATGCAGAATGGATGAAAAAATAACCGTATCCACTGTGCCTGGCTGCACATATTGCTCCAGTTGCAGGGCATCGCCTTTCATCACTTGCCAGCGATGTCCCTCACGCTGTTTTTTGCGCTCCAGCGCTTCAATGACATTGGCTGAGATATCGATACCAATCGGCTCCACTTCCGGTTTTTCCTGCTCAATCAGATCCAGCAGAATTCCTCCACCTGGACCGATATCCAGTACCCGTTTACCAACGATATAGTCGAGCAGTACTTTTTTATAATCACCGGAGCTGTTCATATCGGACAAATACGTTTCTTCGTTGTGGAAGCGGTCATAGGCATCCCGGCGCAATCCGAACAGGTCAAATAACAGCAGTACAGCCTTCTCGTATAACGGTGACTTTTCTGCTTCAATACAGAATGCAATCAGCTTCTCCGCCGCTGGAGAAAATTCAAAGGTCACAAACAGTGTATCCGGCAGATCCGCATGACGCTCAATGCGATGTGTTAGATGGGGATAGACGATCTGCTCCCCTGCCGTAATCTGTTCCCACGCATACTGTTCCAAATATTTTTCAATCATTCGTTTCTTGTAAATATTGAGCTTCTTGACGCCTTTGTAATCGTAATACATCGTATTCATCAATGGTTCGAAGCTGATATGGCGAACGATTTCAGATCGACTCTCCATGCATGCGGGATGCATGCTATCGCTGCGAAGCGTCAACAGGAACACTTTCACCATCTCTTGCAACGAAAAATCCTGCATGGCCGACTCCACATACCACAGAGTACGATGAGCCAGCGGAGCCAACGCCTGTTCTACATCCAGTTCGGTTTGGAGTTTGGCGTACGCCGTATCCATTGCCTCTCCCTGCCGAATGGATGAACTTCTTAAGCGGGATAACCGTTCCTTCACGTTCCAGTCCTCATGATCCGGTCCAGCGATAATCCAGCCTACAATTCGCTGTACCTCAGCCTGAACCTGATTCCATAACGCTCGATCAACACCTGCGATAATGCACTCATTTAGTGCCATCAGTATGGTGTGCAACTCATCTGTAGTAAGCCATCCTTTGACGATCAAGGCGTGGAGCGAAGCATTCTCGGCAAATGGAATCTCGCCGCGTATGTATTGACCAATAAGTCCATGCGTAGCAATTAGAGTACGAATAACCTCATGCCTTGGTGTGTGTGAATTCAGCGCATCATGCTCGTTTATATCCGCATTTTTACTTAAGGCATCGCCCGGAGATCCAAGTTGATTTAAACTCGTCTCCCTGCTCTTACCGATGTCATTATCCAGGTGGTCTGCCCCTGCGTATAGATCATATAACTGAGCGGACCCCACATTATGTACAAACAAGTTAACGCCCTGCTTTTGCCATACCCGCCGCTGCTCCAATGATCCGGCCTTCGCCGTCTCTGACCAGATTAATACGTCCTCCATAATTTCTCGCACCCAAAAAGAAACCTGAAGCTCCTCCAGCACGTGAAGTGTACGCTCTGTGTAGTCCAGCACCGGATTTGTTCCCTCAAGTTCGGCAATGGAATGAATGCGTTCGAGGTTAATATGGGGCTTCTCTGCTGCTGCCAGCAGTTGCAGCCATAATGGCTGGGCTTCCGGCGTGTTTCCTGACTTGTATGATTGTATGGCCTTTAATGAATGCAGCATTAATATGTCCCCTCTCTTTCTCTACCCTTATATATAAAATCATTAGATTCGTCTATAGATGTTGAACTAATCATTAACACGATAACGGAGAGGACAGAAAAAACCTGAAAAAGCGAAGCTAAAAGCTTTCTGCAAGAAAGCTGCTTCGGAAGCATATGCTTCGCCTTTATCCCCGGATTTTCCCCTTCGGAAAAGGGAATCAAAAAAATCTGGGGATAACAGCGATTGAAAGGTTATTCTGTCATCGTAGTGTCAGTGTAAATAATATGTAATTCAACTTTTATAACAGACGAATTCGTTCCTGAACAAACTTGAGCAGCTGTTCCACCTCTTGAGCAGGCAGATCCTCGTCAAGACGCGCGGCGGCAACTGGCAGCATCCAGGACTCTATTGCTACACGTGTAATCCCGGAAAGTTGCATATAATGATGGATGTAATATTTGACCAGCGATTCACGAGCCGTTTCAAACCCCATTCGTATAGCAGGATCTGTATCTTCCGGCAATGTGGCACTCATTAATATTACCCAGCTTCGAGCCACATCACCCGCAGGATCACCGGACATTCCAGTCATCCAATCAATGACCCGGTATTGATCGCCAGCCTCACTGAGCATAACATTATCAGGGTGAAAATCGCCATGACAGATCTGCTGTCTATCAGGCAATGTTGTTAAGTAAGAAAGGACTCGCGCTTGATCGTCCTCCGACAATAATCGAACATTGCGGATCGCTCCCGATAAAATCTGCTTCTGTAAGGGGAGTGTCCCTTCATCATCTCGCTCACAATGAAGTCTGTAATGGCAGTCAGCCATTTTAAACGCCAGCTGCTCTAGGAACTCCGGTTGCTGAATGATAAGTGATAACAGGGTAATCCCTTGGATTCGCTCAAAAACAATGCCAGCACGCGACGTAGTATGTTCTATCAAGGATACTGCCTGCGGGACGGGTAGTCCTTTTTTGTATGCCAGCTCACTTATTCTAAATTCATTTTGAACCGCTTCGTGAGGAAAATCCATTCGATATAACTTCATAATGTGCTCGTTCGAATAGGCATAGATTTCCGCAGTTCTTCCCTGACCAATTCGCTCCATATCTACCCTCCCTTTACTCGAACTCACTGCCTCTGACTTTGGAGAAAACCATACAATCAACCAGCGTACCTGTGCTGTCACGCCGCATCTTGCGCAGTATACCTTCCAGCGTATAACCCGCTCGTTCGGCTACTTTGGCACTTCGCACATTGCGGGCATCACAGCGGATCTCCAGCCGGTTCGCCTCCAGATGAGTAATGGCAAAATTCTCTATCCCTTTCACCGCTTCTGTCATCAAACCCTCACCAGCTCGCGATGTTCGAATCCAGTAACCGATCTCAAAACAGCGTGCATTCCAGTCGATGCGATGTAACCCGCTGCTGCCTACGAATTCATCCGTATGTCTATCACGCAAATGTAACATCATGTCGGTACGTTCCAGATATTGCAGTCTTGCTTTGCGAACAGTGACTTCTGACTCTTCCAATGAAGGAATTTTCTTGGCAAAAGGTAACCACAACCGCAGCTGCTCCGCACTCTCACGGACGGCTTCATTAACAGCCGCACCGTCCCCCCACTTCGGTGCTCGAATTGTGAGGCGTTCCGTATGGAAGCTCTCGGGTATCGTTAACATAATTGGATTAAATGAAGACGATTCGGTCATCGTTATACTTACTCCTCTACCTGAAATATGGAATCAATGATCAGCGGAAAATTATCCCTTACGGACACTGCACCGAATACGGAACGAGCGTGTACCCCCTGATCCCCAAATACCTCCATCATCAGATCCGAGAATCCATTCAGCACTTTATGATGCTCCTGATACGAAGCGGACGCATTGATAAACCCCTGCACTTTAACCACTCTCTTCACCCGATCCAGTGAACCCAGCACGTCTCGAACGACAGCGAGTACCTCCAGTCCAGCGTTCCGGGCAAATTCATATCCCTGTTCTGTTGTGAAGTCTGCTCCAACTTTACCGCGTTCGGAGGTATCAGGCCCTTTCCCGGATACATACATGATTCCATTCACAATAACGGCATTGGCATATTTCGCTGCGGGGGCGCTGGCCTGTGGTAAAATAATCCCCAGTTCATTTAATCTCGCTTCAATCATCGTACATTCTCTCCCTCTTTTAAGGTCCTCACGGAACCCGATTCATTGTATTCCTGCCTATAGACTCTTGGTGATACCTGAACGGTACGCTTGAACATCTTGCCAAAATGAGAGAAGTTACTGAATCCCGCAAGCCAGGCGATGTCCGTAATGGATTCTTCACTTTCTCGCAGCAAACGCTGTGCTTCCTTCACCCGTAACAGATTCAGATAATCACTGAAGGTAAAGCCCGTCGTTTGTTTGAACAATCGACTCAGATAATGCGGACTAATGCGAAACATGCTCGCCACCTCCGGTAATGTCAGTGGTTTCTGATAGTTCTCATTCAGGTGACGTACAACTGCCTGTGTCTTGGGGTGAAGAACCGGCTCACGATCATCGGAGCTTAACCTGCCCAGGTGTTGATTACGATAGGCATGCAGCAACAATTCAATAGCCCGGTGACGAAGCAACAGGTTGCTTCCAGGTTGAGGACGAAGCATTTCATCCACCATTTCGCTAACCATCCGTTCCAGAACCTCAGTGACTTGAGATGGAAACCTTACAATAGGAATCTCCCAGCAAAAGGGTTCCTTCAATCCTTCAACTAACTCTGCGGAAATAGCTATGGCTTCAAAAAGCTCAGGCTTCATATACAGCACCATCCGCTCATGGTCAGGCATGCCGCTCTCCAATGTCTTGTGAACCGTATTTCGGTCAACAAACACTAGGTCGCCAGCCTTTACCCGATAGGTTCGGTCCTTAATGAAATAAATACGCTCGCCAGACAACAGGTAATACAACTCATAATGATCATGCAGATGGTCATCCGTCATCGAGAAATATCCAATGCGACGATCATATTCGATGTGCAGCAAATCCGTAGGATCATGAAAATCCGCACGAAAAGGTTCTGTCATGTCTCCCTCTCTCCTTTCCATAAATTATAGCAAAATATGCGGCATTTGAAAGCGGTTACGCATAAAATGCGGCGAAAGAAGTACTCCCTTGTTATAGTCTAGAGCTATATTCAAGGAGGCGATAGACATGAGTAACAAGAAACGTTATGTATTAGTTGGAACCGGCGGCCGCGCCGAATTTTTTTATGGTGCTTTAACCCGGGATTACAGGGATACTTCCGAGCTTGTCGGCTTTTGTGATATAAATCAAGTCCGTATGAATTACGCGAATCAACTGTTGAAGGAAAAATACAATTATCCCGAGGTACCTACTTATCCTGCAGATCAGTTTGATCAGATGATTGAGAACGAGAAGCCTGACTATGTCATCGTAACGAGCGTTGACCGTACCCATCACAAGTACATCATTCGCGCGATGGAACTGGGTTGTGACGTTGTCACCGAGAAACCAATGACGATCGATGAGGAGAAATGTCAGGATATTCTGGATGCTGTCAAGCGAACTGGCCAGAATGTAAGGGTCACCTTTAACTACCGTTATGCACCGCACCATACTAAGATTCGGGAACTTATTCAAAATGATACCATTGGAAAAGTCACTTCCGTTCACTTCGAGTGGCTGCTGAATACCCGCCACGGGGCAGACTATTTCCGCCGTTGGCATCGGGACAAGCGTAATAGCGGCGGACTGCTCGTGCATAAATCTACCCATCACTTCGACTTGGTGAATTTCTGGATCGGCTCACAGCCGGACACCGTGTTTGCATTTGGTGATCTCATGTATTACGGCAGAGAAAACGCAGAAGAACGCGGTGTAACGCAGTTCTACAATCGGGCAACTGGCAATCCGATCGCAAAAGAAGATCCTTTTGCACTTCATCTGGATTCGGATGCTCATATGAAGTCCATGTATCTGGATGCTGAATCAGAAGATGGTTATCAGCGGGATCAAAGCGTATTTGGGGATGGCATCAACATTGAGGATACGATGGGTGTTCTGGTGAAGTATCGGAACAAAGCCATTCTGACCTACTCCCTCGTTGCCTACCAGCCATGGGAAGGTTACCGCATTGCCATTAATGGCACCAAAGGCCGGATTGAAATGAACATTGTGGAGCAATCCTATGTCAATTCATTGGGTGACAAAAGTAAAGAAGGTGCTTTGATCGGTAAAACGTTACGGGTTCTTCCAATGTTTGATGCGCCATATAAGGTTGAAGTGGAAGAGAAAGCAGGTGGACATGGCGGAGGTGACCCGGTTCTGCTGAACGATCTGTTTGGAGAGCCTGTAGAAGATCCGTTCCATCGTGCAGCTAACCACGTGGACGGTGCCAGATCCATTCTGACGGGTATTGCGGCCAATCGCGCTATCGCCACGGGCTTGCCTGTCAACGTCAATAATCTGGTTCGTTTCTAAGTCTCCTAGGTCGTTGACCATATACGTCAAAAAGCGCAAGTTGCGAAGGCTTACTGCCCTGCACTTGCGCTTTTACATCTCAATATATTCTGTTGCTGGTATAAGTAAGATCATGGCCAATTGGATTGGAGAAGAACCTTCTCTCTGTTTACAGAGGAAATGTCTTTCCTTTTACACCTTCCGGTTCCACGCCGGGTGACGATAAAATTCAATCGTATCAATATAATTCACCGTGAACTGCTGTTCCACATCCGACAGGTTCAACAGCTTGCGGTCGATTTGCTTCATCCCCATGACCACATCGTGCCTGAGCAGGTCCATCGCAATTTTGCCTACAAACCCGCCTTCCATCTCTTTATGTTTGGTACGAAACTCTTCATTGTAGATCAGTTCAGGTGTGAATGCCGCTTCAACGAATGCATTAACAAGCGTAAGCTCATTACCATCCATCTGTACTGCCAGATAATAATTGCCACGCTCATCCTGAATGAGATCTTTATACATCTCTACGATCATGTGAATCACTCCTCTATTATAAAATGAAACCCCGTTAGCCGTAACGAACATGGGCTATCAAACGTACACCTTCCTACCCCGTTCCTTCATATAATAGGTACAAATGGCGAACGGAGGAATACTTATGAGTTGGCGGCATCTCCATACTGGAAAAACACTTCAGCAGCGCCTAGCAGAACTCCAGGGGCACCTTGCAGAACTGAATACTCCACTCTCCGGCTTGGAACCGGGACGTATTCGTCGTGTCTATCCAAGGCAGTTTATCAAAGTAAACCGGCAGTTATTCATTCCACTCAGTCTGAATTCCATTCGGGTATTCGATATTCCTCGAACACGGCGAGGCGTCAGAGTGGGAATCCGCACGACTTTCCCTTCCAGGAATGCATTTAACAATATCAGACTTGTGGGCGTGGGACTGGATTATCTTGAACTCCAGGGAAAAGGCAGAGTTCCTTCCCGTATTTTATTTCCTCTCTCCAGCGTTGAGTCGATCTATCGACCATGCGCCGGAAGAAAAAAACTGAAACGTCCTTGTAGGCGGAAGTAAAGCTGGTTCTTTTCGCAAGCCATACAAAGGTTCCCAAATGTCTGCATACGGGTGCTCCCTTCCAATATATAATTATAACCCATGCAACCACTCATCTGCTGAAGAATCATTTTATGTCAAAAAGCGGTGAGAACAGAACTGCTTCTGTATCTCACCGCTCAGCCAGTTACGGATCAAGCTGAACCTTCACATGTGTACATCAGATGCCTGTCCACACATCCTTGGCATAACGACCTTCCTGCTGAAGCTGATTAAGCCAGTCTTCTGCTTCTTTCGCGGACTTGCCATGAATATCAGCGTACGCATGCTGGAGTGTAGCTTCCACATCAGGTGCCATCTTGCTGCCATCACCGCAGATATACAGATGCGCACCCTCTTCAAGCAAAGGAATCAGATGATGGGCATCGTCTCTCATCAGATGCTGTACATAACATTTCTCCTCCCCGTCTACACGGGAGAAGGCCGTATGAAGTTTCACAAGCCCTTCTTGCTGGGCTGCTTCCAGTTCATTTTTGTACAGATAATCATGCTCAGGGTTCCGGCATCCAAAGTACAGATGGGCTTCGCCAACCTCTTGGCCTTGTTCCTTCAATACATGCCTTGCCTGCAAGAAACCTCGGAATGGAGCAACACCTGTACCCGGACCTACCATGATGACGGGAACCTGTGCATCCTCCGGCAGTTGAAACCCGGATTCCGGTGTCCGCGTAAACATCACGATCTCATCACCCGACTTCAGGTTAGCCAGATAGTTGGACGCAATACCTCTGTATTCTCCCTGCCCACTCCATGCCGGGGCACGCACAACACTGACCGTAATACTCGCTTGATCGGGCTGAACACGCGGTGAACTGGAGATCGAATAATATCTGGCTTTTAATGAAGGCAGTAATTCAAGGAAACGCTCAAACGGCAGTTCACATGCCTCATATTTCACCAGATAATCCAGCATGGAGATCCGTTTGTTCCGCACTTCATCCATATACACAGATTCATCAAGCAGCGCTTCAAGCTCCTTCTTATGCGGTGGACATACGGTGTATGCTGCCATTTCTCTCAGTTGCGCACGAGTTGCCGCCTCCTGAAGCTCAACGCTATGACTAAGCAGATCATACAGGTTAACCGGTTGATGCAGCGGCAGATGCGCGGCACTTCGACCAGATGCATCCAGAACGAGATGCTCCGTTCCGGTGAATCCATAACGACGCAATACACGTTCCACCAGCTCCGGTGGATTCTGCGGCAGAATACCCAGATGATCCCCTTCCTTGTAGGTTATGCCTTCAGGCAATTTGATCTCCAGGTGACGTGTACTGCGTTCACTGCCTGCGTCGTGAAGCTCTCTGTTCTCCAGTACTTCCGCTACATGGGCATCATACGTATCCGCAAGCGGTGTTACGGCGAGCCCACTGACAAACTGTACAGATAGTGAACTGCGTTCGCTATTGGAGGTTGTATTTAGCTTCAGTCCCATCGTTCGTGCGAGATCCGGCCATAGTTGCTCCGTCCAATCCCCCACCTGTTTCTCAAAATCACCGCTGGCATCTGACTCACCCAGCGGTGATAACCGCTCTGCTCCTCTGGAAGATAACTGTTCATCTATTAAACGCGGAATACGCTGATAGGTGCTGGCCCAGTTGTGGTCACCGCATCCAAGAACGGCGAAACGCACCCCTTTGAATTCATTGGCATCCGCATGTTCAATCCACTCGACAAACATCTTGGCATTACTTGGCGGCTGACCGTTATAGGATGCACTGACAATAATGACGGCACCCTCCTTTGGCAGTTTGCCAACACGATCATCCAGCGTAGCGACCTCACTCCGGAAACCCTGATATCTGGCGGTATCCGCAATTTCACGTGCAATGCCTTCAGCGGTACCCAGATTGGAACCGTACAGAACAAGCATCGGTGTGTGGTGGGCATTCGCTGCATCCGGCTCCGTTCTTTTGGCAACCGGCTTTGGTTCTTCGACCGCTACACCCGGAACGGCCATGACTGGCTGCCCCCCACGCGCACGTACCCGAATTGTGAAGTTATCCGGTTTAAGTGTCAGCGTTTCTTTCACCTTTAACTGATAATCAGAATGATCTATGAAGTCAAAATGCTTCAACACCATGCCCAGTACCAGCGTTGCTTCCTGAAGTGCAAACTGCTGACCAATGCAGGCCCGTTGACCGTTACCAAAAGGTTTATAGGCATCATGCGGCACTTTGCTCGGATCTTCGAACCGTTCCGGGCGGAATTCCTCTACGTCGTCTCCCCAGGCTTCGCGGTCGCGATGCAGTTTGGGAATAAGTACACTGACGCTGTCTCCTTTTTGCAAAGGATATTGACCTGCAAGTACCGTGTCCTCTTTTGCATACAAAGAAAATGCCGGGGCCGTTGGCCATAACCGCAATGCTTCGTTCAAAACCATGCGGACGTACTTCAGATTGCGAACCTGGTTGTACGTGGGAACCGGATCTTTCAGAATCTGATCCACCTCAGCTTGGGCTTTAGCCAGCGTATCCGGATTCTTCATCAGATAATAAACGGCGAAGGATAACAGCCCACTTGTGGTCTCATGTCCAGCAATCAGGAATGTAATAATCTGATAACGGATGTTCTCATCATCCAGTGTTTCTCCTGTCTCGGGGTCCTTGCCGCTGAGCATGTGGGACAACAGATCATCTGCGCCTTCCTGCGGTTTCTCTTTGCGTTCAGCAATAATGTGATCCACCAAGGAGAACATGGAACGGATATCCTGTTCAAACTGTTTCTTTTTGGTGATCATTAGCTTGTCTTGCAGACGTAGTCGCTGCAATGAACTCATGGATTCATCCAACGCACGAACCATGCTCGTAATGAATGGATGTGGTTCTTCCCGATAGAAGCTGTTAAACCGATAGTTGAACCCACACAGGCCAATCGTGTCGAGCGTAAGACGTGTCATATCATCCGGAACGTTAACTGTCTCATCCGGGTTCAATCGTGACCATTTCTGAACCAGCTGCACAGCCAGATCAATCATTTTGTTGTGATATCCCTGCATGGCACGTTGACTGAAACTTGGCAGCAGTACGTTATGGGCTTTTTTCCAATTCGGCTCCTCGGTCCAACTCGTAAATAGTCCATCTCCTGCAAATGCACGAACCTTCGCAAGGGGGGCCCACACACGTTTGTCGAATTTGGATTCATCTGTTACCTCGGCGACCAGTTCGTGACCTGAAATATACAATTCACTTCGCCCGGGGTACTCCATACGAAAGATCGGTCCATATTCTTCGGCAAGTTTCACCAAGGATTGCACCGGCTCTTCAAAATTCAATTGCGGCAGATTGCCCAGTGGGCCAAATGTTTTTGGTTGAGGCACTGAAATTGGTGGCATGACACTCACTCCTTCTTTCCAAGTTAAGAGTTCTACAACTAAAAAATTATGACTTGGTTTACAGACGCGATTACACTTACTCTTCAGATCAACAGATTCAAGTTATTTTTTGCACATTTTCATATTTCATCCAGATAACGATAAAACCATTTAAAGAACTAACTGACTGAAATGGTATATTGGTCATTTTTGATTAAAAAAAATGGATGACTTCGTTATCTTCTTTTACCCTAACATTTCCAGTTCCAATCTTCAACAGTCCCAAAGTCATAGGACCTCAGGACAGTGATTAAGGGTTACTTATGATTTCTTTAACAGAATCTGAATTGCCAACTCCATCTCTAATGGAGCAACTGTCGTTTCAAAACGGCCATGGATATCCCCATTACGGTCAATCAGGAATTTGGTGAAACTCCATTTGATGCCGTCACCTTGATACAATTCTGGATGCTTCTCTTTCACAAAGGTGTCCATCCACTCTCCTTCCTTCGTGTCCAGATCATAACCTTGAAATGGCGCTTCTGTAGTCAGATAACGAAACACAGGATGCATCGATTGCCCAACGACCTCAACCTTCTCCAAAATCGGAAAGGATATCTGAAACTGACTTCTGCAATACTCAGCTACCTCAGCGCTACTACCAGGTTCTTTGTCGTTAAACTGGCTGCACGGGAACGCCAGAATCTCCAGCCCCTGATCACCATATTTCTCATACATCTGCTGAAGTTCACTGAATTGCCGGGAGTAGCTGCACCGACTTGCTGTATTCACAATAAGCAGAACCTTCCCTTTAAAAGCAGAAAAATCACCCTTAATTCCATCCATAAACGGAACTTGGTAAGAAAATATACTCATCTGTATTCATCCTCCTCTTTCTCTTTTGTATCTCATATGAATTCTCTCTTGAGATGGATTATACACCTCCATTATTAATAGGTAAAATATATAATTGATATAATTATGATAGTTTTTAACTATAGCAGGCCATATAAAAAACTGCCCTCAGCAGTCAAATACTGCATCTCGGACAGTTATCAAAATCATGATGTGCCATAACACTCGACACCGTTAACCCATAATTAAACCATAAACAATGCCTGGTCCGTGTACGCCAATGGTTAAATCATTTTCAATATCGGAAGATCGGCTTGGCCCGGAAATAAAGTGAATGCCTGCCGGAAGATTCTCTCTTCCCGCTTCGTCAAATCGATCCAGCGTCTCACCCAGTCTGGTGTACAGTCGGTCCACTGGAATAATGATGATGAGTACCGTAGGCAAGAGACTGACTGAACGACCTTTTTCCGGTGAAGAAAGTACAGTGACCGAGCCTGTGTATGCTGTTGCATAATCCGCCATGACCACACCGATATCTGCCTCAGCTGCACGAGCCTTCCAGTTCTCATCCGCCTGACTATTCCAGACTGAGATCTGTACGTCCGGAAGCTGCTCTTCCAACCCAAGATCCTGTAACGCCTGTTCATTCTGCCGAATGATATATTTGGCACTCAGTTCATGAGATTTGTTGGCTATAAATTGAGACACTTCTTCCATGTTCTGAACCCGGGCAATGTGTGCGCCTACATTCACAAAGTTATCCGTAAATGCTTGAATACGCTTCTCTTCATCCCATTCCAGTTCAGTCCAAAAGTCGGGGGCTCCCCGAAAGGGTTGGGTCGGCGCATGGCGTTGCCTTGGTCTCTTCAATTTCGAAGCAATGTCATTCATGAACTGCTCCTGTTTCTCCATGGACTTCTTCTCCAATTGTGCAAGCCATTGCTGATGTTCAGTGACCATGCTTAGTACCCTCCCCTTCCTCTCGTTCACGTATAATTTGCTCCATGCGACTGCGAACAGAAGAATCCAAGGCCGGTTGCTTCTGGTTCAGTTCCTGATCC
This sequence comes from Paenibacillus sp. FSL L8-0435, assembly GCF_037965655.1. Taxonomy (NCBI): domain Bacteria; kingdom Bacillati; phylum Bacillota; class Bacilli; order Caryophanales; family Paenibacillaceae; genus Paenibacillus; species Paenibacillus sp. FSL L8-0435. The sequence continues at coordinate 2,643,361 of NZ_CP150185.1, read as the reverse complement.
AGCTTGTTCCATTGTTGCCGGAAGGATTTCTTGGCGAGGCTTGGCGCAACCCGATAATTGTTCCAGCCTTTAAGTGGTCCCAATTTGAGAGAAATGCCGTTGTTGCGTACAACTGCCTTCTGCCCGATCTGTCCCAGACGTATGGCCGCACTGAAACGTTTGGAATTGGATACAACAGCGGCAAATCCCTTCATGCCCATGCTTTCCATTTTGTTTCCATGGCCGTCTTCCACTTTACGCCTACGTAAATAAACGAGCATATCATGCAGCGGAATTTTAACTGGACATGCTTCATAACAGGCTCCGCACAGACTCGAAGCACCCGCAATATCGTTCCATTCATCAATGTTGCCATTGAGTGCAGGTGTCAGTACCGCGCCAATCGGACCACTATAGGTGCCACCATAGGCATGACCTCCAATATGACGATATACTGGACAAGCATTCAGACAAGCACCACAGCGAATACAATTCAACAACTCCTGGAATTCAGGATCACCAAGCTGTAGGGATCGACCGTTGTCCACGATAATAATGTGCATTTCATCTGGTCCATCTCCATCCGCTGTACGACGCGGACCTGTGATGCCTGACATGTACATCGTTAGTTTCTGACCTGTTGCGGAGCGTGGTAACAAGGTTGCCATGACCTCCAGATCCGTCCACGACGGGATGATTCGCTCCATGCCCATCAGTGTAATCTGTGTTTTGGGAACAGTGGATACCATACGGGCATTACCTTCATTTTCGAACAAAACCATGGAACCTGTCTCTGCAATCGCAAAATTGCAGCCGGTCATGCCGATATCTGCTTCGAGGAATTTCTCGCGCAGCTTTTTGCGAACAAATCCGGCAAGTACCGTTGTATCCGGCTCCAGAATTTCACCCGCTTCCTTGGATAACAACTCGGCAATCTGGTAGCGGTTCTTATGGATGGCTGGAATGACAATATGAGATGGAGCTTCGCCTGCCAACTGAATGATATATTCACCCAGGTCAGTCTCGATGGCTTCAATGCCCGCCGACTCCAGCACATGATTCAGATGCACTTCCTCCGACACCATCGATTTGGATTTCACCACCGTAGAAGCCTGCTTATGCGCCGCAATATCCAGCGCAATTGCCGCTGCTTCCACCGATGTATCTGCAAAATGAATATGAACCCCGTTCGCACGGGCGTTATTCACAAATTCATTTAGGTAATAATCCAGATATGCAATTGTGTGCAGACGAATCTGACGGCCACGCTCCCGCCATTCATCCCAATTTCCATGTTCTTCTGAGGCAGACTTCTTTCCGTTACGCAATCGTTCTGTCGTGAATTTGACCGCTTTACGCAGAAAATCATCATTCAAGGCCAGTCCGGCACGTTCTTTGACCGTCGTATCCATAACTCCCGGTTGGCTCATCCTGTTCGCACCCCCTCATACAGTAGTTCCGCCAGATGCATCACACGCACCGGTTCATTCCGATAACGCAGATTACCTGCGATATTCATCAGACAGGCCATGTCCAGCCCAACCAGCACTTCGGCTTGTGTCTCTTTGACATGATCGACCTTCTCCGTCACCATCGCTCCTGAAATATCGGACATTTTGATGGCAAACGTACCTCCAAACCCACAACAATCCTCAGCAAATGGGAGTGGAACCAATTCCAGTCCTTTCACCTGAGAGAGCAGCGCCATCGGTTCATCCTTTACACCCAGCAAACGGCTACCATGACAGGATGGATGATAGGTTACTTTGTGCGGAAAATGTGCGCCCAGATCGGTTATCCCGAGTACTTGAACGAGGAATTGAGTAAACTCATAAGCTTTGGCTTCCAATCGTTTTGCCTTCTCCAACCATACTGGTTCATCCGCGAACAGTTCGGGATAATGATGAATCATGTACGTACACGATCCCGAAGGACATACCACAAAATCACTGTCGTCAAACGCTTCAAGAATGGTCTTGGCCGCTACCCGAGTCTCATCCCAGTACCCGCTATTGTAGGAAGGCTGACCGCAGCAGGTCTGATTCGGCGGAAAATCCAGCCGAACACCATGAGCCGCGAGCAATCTGACCATAGCCTCCCCCACTCGGGGATAGATGGCATCGCTGAGGCAGGTAATGAATAAGGAGACCTTCATAATTACACGCTCCTATTAACTGATTAGTAGATGAATTGACTAAGAATATTTACACTGGACACTCCGATGACAGAATAACCTTCCGATCGCTGTTATCCCCAGATTTTTTAATTTACTTTTGTAAGGGTAAAATCCGGGGATAAAGGCGCAGTATATGCTTCCGATGCAGCTTTCTTTCAGAAAGCTTTTAGCTTCGCTTCTTCAAGTTATTTCTGTCCTCTCCGTTTCGTGTAAATGTTTAGTTCAATTAATATAAGTAAATTCTAAAATCTTAAACTGTAATGATCCCTATGTCGTATCCGCTCAACCGGTCTGTCTGTTCAGCCTCCAATGGCTGATCGGTAACGATCATATGGACTGCATTTAACCCGGATACCCGGGCGAAAGCACGGACACCAAATTTACTGGCATCTGCAAGTAAGATGACCTGATCGGAAATGCCAACCATCTTCTGCTTCAGCCTTGCCTGGAGTTCATTGGATTCACTGATTCCGCCACCTTCGAGATGTACACCTTTGCACGACATAAACATTTTATCCACGTGATACGTTTCCAGAGAACGCTCCGCCAGCGGCCCAACAAAAGATAACGAGCGCGATGCCAGCTGCCCCCCTGTTGAGATGACCTCAACCTTGTCACGGCTGCTGAGTTCAGTGGCGATTTGAATCGAATTGGTTAAGACCGTCAGCGGGAAATCCGGCATATTCGCTGCCATATAACCTGCCGTTGTGCTGGCATCCAACAGAATGCGATCACCCGGATTAATCATCGCCAGAGCCGCTTGTGCAATCCGCTTTTTCTCTTCCGCATGTGTTGTCTCCCTGATCCGGTAAGGGATCTCCGGTTGATCTTCCTTCACACTCACTGCACCACCGTGAGATCGGCGCAGTCGCCCTGCCTGTTCCAGCCGATCCAGGTCCCGCCGGATGGTTTCCTCCGTCACCCGGCAGCGCTCACTAAGCTCGGATACACGCATACTGCCCTTTACGTTCACCATCTCCACAATTCGGTCATACCGCTCGGCTGCCAGCATGTTACACCTCACTCCCCGCTTGTGAATTGGATGAAGCCGTCACACGCAGAAATCTGCCGTAAGCATCTTCCCAGATTGACTTGTCCTGCGGCTCATACGTAGTTACCGGAAATGAATCTCGAATGGCCTTACGAGCCTCCCAGATATCTTTAAAAGCTCCGCTCGCCATCCATTGCACAGCCATATTCCCGATGGCACTTCCCTCTGCCGGACCTGCCCATACCGGCTTGCCAATGGAATTTGCAGTCCACTGACATAACAGGCGGTTCTGGATGCCTCCACCGACCATATGCAATCCGTTGAACATCTGACCCGACAATTGCTCCGTCCATTCCAGAACTCTCCTATACTTCAATGCCAGACTCTCCAGAATTGCCCGGGCAATAGCCCCCTGATCCTCTGGTACCACTTGCCCTGTATCACGGCAATACTGACGTATACGCTTCGTCATATCTCCTGCGGGCATGAACAGTTCATCATCCGGGTCAAACAAACTAGCAAATGGAGGTGCCTGTTCGGCCTTTGCCAATAACACATCATAGCTAATTCCCTGCCCCTGGCGGTCCCACTCCCGCATGCTTTCCTGCAAAATCCATAAGCCCATAATGTTCTTCAGCAGACGGAATGTTCCGCCCGCCCCGCCTTCATTCGTGAAGTTCAAGGCCAGACTCTGGCTACTTATCGCAGGATGATCTATCTCCGTACCCATCAGGGACCAGGTTCCACAGCTCAGATAAGCAAATGAACGTTCCGTTGCAGGAACAGCCACAACGGCTGAACCCGTATCATGCTCCGCAACAGCGATCACGGGAATCGGGGACAATCCCAGATCGTTACAGATACTGCTTCGCAATTGTCCAACACGGGTACCTGGCAGCACGGCTTCACCAAACAGTTTCTCCGAAATGCGAATATGCGCCAGCAACTCACTATCCCACTGCCCCGCTGATGGATTGTATAATTGGGTTGTGGTTGCATTGGTAAACTCATTCACCGCTTCCCCGGTCAGGAAATAACGTAGTAAATCCGGAATCATGAGAAAACGCTCTGCTTCATGAAGTAACGGGGAACCGCTGCGTTGAAGTGTCGCCAATTGATACAAGGTATTAAAGCTAAGAAACTGAATCCCTGTACGTTCGAAGATTCGCTGGGAGCTCAGCTCTTGGCGCACCTGATCCATCATGCCGTTAAACTGTGTATCACGGTAATGATATGGGTTACCCAGCAACTCACCATTACTGCCAAGCAGACCAAAATCAACGCCCCACGAATCGATCCCCAGGCTCTCTGGTTTTTCTCCCTGCTGTTTCACAAGTGTAAGCCCTTGCAACAATTCATGATGCAATCGCAGAATATCCCAGTGCATCCGCTCGCCAACCTTCACTGGTTCATTCTTGAACCGATGAATTTCGCTCGTTTCGATCCCTCGATCATTCAGATGTCCCAGTAACGCTCTCCCGCTCCCAGCGCCCAAATCATAAGCCAGCACACTCACCGCGCTTCACCAACCTTTCGAACCCATCCTATTTTCCAAACGGTATCTCTTGATTCAGTCCGTAACCCTGTACTTTATTCTGTATTTATTGTTTGTTTGTTTTTGTTTAATACTGTTTTACTTTATTTTACGAGTATATCACCATTGTAAGCGTTTGAATACCCTTCGGTATTTCTTTCTTTTGGGTATACCAAAAACGACTCTCTCCCACTTGGGAGGAGCCGCATTTCTTTTTTTACGTATAAAATTGACCTTTGCTTACCCCGGACTGGGGCTGTACATCTCTCTCAAAATGCTTGAATCGTGTCCCCTGATACGTCAGCATCCCTCGATCATTTTCCACCATCATGCCATAATGGTTTCCGCCAACAATTAGTTCAGTGCGCTCCCCATTGTCGAATTCAAATGTAACATAATACCGGGTAGTCGCACGGCTATCCCCGCTGCCACCTGAAACTTCCGTTCGTTTGGTCACCACCGTTGAGTGCAGGGTTAACAAGGCTGCCGCGTTATTTGACATCCCTGAGCGTATGCCTGAAATAATAACAAAAACAATAACTCCCGCAATGATGAGAAATATGGCGCCAATGAAAATCGAAGCAAATGCATTCATTGCAGCAAACTCACTAAATCCCGAAAAAAAACCACCCTGATTGCCTTCAAAACCTGGTACTCCATTCATGTCGTCAAACACACCAAAGCCGTCTACGCTTAATCGGCCCATCGATGAGGACTCGCTTGTTAACGCCATTCATCATCGTTCCTTTCCCCTTGCAAAAATAAGATGCACCGCCCCCCACGCAAGGAAGGCGGTGCATGCAGACAACCCGTTCTGCCTTGTCCGTATACTATATGAACCAGATCAGGAATACAGACGTTCAAGTTCGTCGACCAGACTGCCGACATAAGCAACCGCAGAGCGAATCGGCTCAGGTCCGGACATATCCACACCCGCAAGCTTCATTAACTCCTGTGGCGTGAGACTTCCACCAGCTTTGAGTGCATCAAGCCAGCGATCTACCGCAGGCTGTCCTTCTTCACGAATCTGCTGTGCAGCCGCTGTGGAAGCCGTCAAGCCTGCCGCATAGGTATATGGATATAGTCCCATATAATAATGAGGTTGTCTCATCCACGTGAGCTTGGCCCCTTCATCAATTACCAGATCAGGTCCCCAGAATTCGGAAAGGATGTCTCCCTTGAGCTGACTCAACGTCTTTGCCGTAATGGGCTCATCATTGGTTGCGCGTGCGTACACCCTGCGCTGTAATTCACCTTCCAGCAGATGTGTAACGAAGTTATGGTAATATGTGTTCAACAATTGCAAAATGACCCAGCGACGCATTCTCGGATTATCGGAACGCTTCAATAGATGGTCTGCCAGCAGCATTTCATTCATGGTCGACGGTGCCTCAATAAAATAAAGAGATGGCCGTGTATTCGTGAGCCGTTGGTAACGTCCCGCAAGCATGAAGTGGCCTGCATGCCCCACTTCATGGGCAAGCGTAAATGCTCCGCGCATATTGTTTGCCCATGAAATTAAGATATAGGAGTGTGAACCATATATGGAGGAGCAAAATGCCCCTGTGGATTTGCCTGCATTATCTGCGTAATCCACCCAGCGATCACGGAATGCTCGCTCTACGATCTCGCCGTACTCCGGCCCAAGCACATCAAGTGCTTCTCGAATGAGTGTGCACGCCTCATCATATGTAATGGCAGGGCTAAATTCAGGATCAAGCGGCGCCTTCAGATCACAAAACATCAGTTTGTCCAGACCCAGCTCACGTTTCTTAAGAGCCGCCAGTCTGCGCATATGAGGTGCGAGTTCCTGCTGGATAATATCGAGCACATTATTGTACATCTCTTTGCTCACTTGCTGTGGGCTGAGAAGCATATCTGTAACATCGTCGTAACCACGTAGCCTGGATAAAACAACCTGTTTCTTCACTTCGGTTGCATAACCTTCTGCGAACGTATTTTTGTAATCATTTAATGTCGAGCTGAATGCAGCATAAGCAGAACGGCGTAGCTTTGTATCAGATGACATCTCATAATTATTTTCGTAGAATGACCAGGACAGTGGACGAGTATTATCCTCTCCATCAAGAGCATCGTCAAACGTCATGTCTGCCAGTTTACCGCGCAGATAGATACGGTATGGAGAATCCAGTACCTCTCCAAGTGAGGCAAGTACCTTCTCGGTCTCTGGCGTAAGCCGATGTGCTTTTTCTCGAATCAAACGCTCCAAACTGCGTGCATACGGCTCCAATCCCGGAAGTTCTTCAAGGTAACGTTCAACGGTTCCCTCCGGCAAATCAATGATCTCCGAATTGACAAAAGACAAGGACGACGACAGATTTGATAGGATATCTCCTGCTTTAGCTGAATTCTCAATATTCACCGGATTGGTGCTGTCCTCGGACTGCTTCAAGCGGGCATAAGAAGCCGTCTTGCCGATCCGCTCCTGCAAAGCTTCACGCGCATCCAGACAAGCCAGCAATTGTTCAGCGCCTTCGCCCAGACGTCCTTTGAACGTTTCGATCTGGGCAGCAGCCAGTGGAAGTGATCGAAGCTCCTGCTCCCATTCTGCATCGGTTACAAACAAGTCTCTCAAATCCCAAGTCGTTTCCTGATTTACCTCAGCGCGTGTACGTATTTTTTCCATCTTTAGTTGTCATCCTCCTTGCATTTTCCAATATCTCTCATCGTATCATATTCCGCTCATCTATACATGACATGACCTAAAATGAGACTTTTGGTATGGATTTATGGTAGAGCAGACAAATGGATTACTCCTTATTACTCCGCTGGCAGAATAGCCCTTCGATCGCTGTTATCCCCGGATTTTTTGATTCACTTTTTTAAAGGTGAAAATCCGTTGATAAAGGCGAACGCTTCGCTTCTTAAGTCTATTTCTGCCCGCTGCGTTTGGAGTAAACTATTGATCCACTGACCAAAATTTAAAAGTAACTAAAAAAAACGCCAGGTGATGGAAGTATCCATTTACCCGGCGGTTCATTATAGAACATACTTATTTAGCTTTCTTAGAAACTTGTTTAGCTTTCTTTCCAGATTACATTTTCACCGTAATTTTTACCCCAGTTATACATCGCGTGCAGGACGGGCATCAGGCTCTGACCGTGATCGGTCAACGTATATTCCACCCGAGGAGGTACCTCTGCATACACCTTGCGCTCAATCAGCTTGTCTTCCTCCAGCTCACGAAGCTGGTTGGTCAGCATCTTCTGGGTAATATGAGGGATTAGGCGTTTCAGCTCGCTGAAACGTTTGGTGCCTTCCAGACCCAAATGCCACAAAATAATCAGTTTCCATTTGCCACCGATCACCGCAAGGGTCAATTCCTTCTCACAGTTGATTTCTTTCAGATTAATCCGTTCCTTGACTTCGGCTGCCATGGCTCCGAGCCCCCTCATCTTCAATCTTATATCGCGTATGTTACACATATCACGGGGACACTTCACACGAGGTAAGCTTTCCGCTCCATGCATGATGTAATAAGTACATTCATTCGATACAGCTATCTAGTAATTCTACTACAGCCTGGTCGGGATGCAAAGTTTAACTGAAAATCACGGATAAAACCTACACAGATGAATGACTATGTATCGCAGAAAAGACCAGAACCCTTCATAATCAAAGGATTCCAGTCTTCAACTATTCACTATTCCAGGTTCGCGTGGCGGCCAAACATATCCGCTCCGGTCATACCCTTCATTTCCATCATCGTAAGGATGAGAGCATCCATGCCGATTAATAGTCCTTGTTCGAACAACGAGCCCATCGGCTGAATGGTTACTGCCGCTCCGGAAGTTGCTGTGTCCTCTTTGGCTGAAGCCGGAAGGCGCACTATCGTAGTCGCCAATTTCCCAATCGTGGACTCTGGCTTAATTGTAATGAGTCCTACAGGTGCACCTGCTTGACTGGCCTTCTGAGCCATCGCTGCCAGACTGCCTGTCTCTCCTGAGCCAGAGCACAGCAAGAGGAAATCCTTCGAGCTGATCCCAGGTGTTACGGTCTCGCCCACCACATATACACGAAGCCCCATCTGCATCAGTCTCATGGCAAAAGCCTTTCCCATAAGTCCCGACCGTCCTGCTCCTGCTACAAAAATCTGTTCTGCAGCCAGAATATGTTCAGCCATCGCTTGCATCTCTGCATCATCGATCTGACTTAACGTGCGTTCCAGCTCCTTCAAGATGTCAGCTGCGTATTGTGTTTTGGTCATTCGCTTACCCTTGTTTAACGAGACGTTGCATTTCAGCTGCAACTGCCGCTTTGTCTGCTTGTCCTGTGATACCGCCACCTACAATAACCAGATCCGGTTGTGCTTTGATGACTTCTGGCAATGTTTCCAGCTTGATTCCACCAGCGACTGCCGTTTTAGCATTTTTCACAGCTGCTTTGATCGTTTGCAGATCTTCGAACGGGCTTTGTCCTTCAGCTTGCAGGTCATAACCTGTGTGTACACAGATGTAATCTACGCCAAGCGCATCAATTTCACGAGCACGTTGTTCAAGGTTAGGCACGTTGATCATGTCCACAAGAACTTGTTTGTTTTGTTTCTTCGCTTCTGCTACTGCACCTTTGATCGTACTGTCATTGGTTGCCCCAAGCACAGTGATCAGATCCGCACCAGCCTCAGCTGCTTTCATGATTTCATAACCACCAGCATCCATGATTTTAAGGTCTGCAAGAACTTGCAGATTAGGGAATGCTTCTTTCATCGCTTTAACCGCGTGCAAACCTTCATTAATAACGATTGGTGTACCAATCTCAACGATATCAATATATTGTTCAACCTCTTTAACCAGTGCGATACCTTCAGGGATATTTACCAAGTCAAGCGCCAATTGCAATTTCATCATTTATTTCTCCTTTGTTGTTCAAGTATGAGTCGTTCCTGTACAAATAATAATCAGATATTTAGCCTGCACCAATTTGTCTGTTCAGATGCATGCAGTGTTTGTTTTGGCTACTCACTTATTGTAGACTCTGACTATCCATTCAGGAAGTACGCACTTTGAAGTGGGGTAGTTACTTGGGCGATACTATTGACAACTTTTCGTTGTTAGATGAATCCAACATAGAATTAATCCTCTATTCCAATACGCCTGCTTACAGCAGAACAGCAACCTAATCATCCCATTAAATATTCAATATAAAAGACCCCGCCACATGGCAGGGTCTTTATCTTTATCATTTTCAATCCAGCCAGGGCTGGTTTAGAAATTTATCATTTTACAGATATACAGGTTTCACGCATACCGGCTTGGATACACCTGTGCTGTGACCTGTGTATTTCAGACGTCCGCTGTCCTGATCTACCGTGAATGTCACGAGGTTGTTCGTATCACGGTTAGCTGCGATCAGCAATTTGCCGTTAGGTGTCAGAGCAAAATGACGCGGGTGCTCACCTTCAGCAGATACATGTTCAACCAGTGTCAGGTGACCTTGGTCTGCATCTACTGCAAATACAACGATGCTGTCATGTCCACGGTTGGAACCATATACATAACGTCCATCATTGGAAACCGTGATTTCTGCTGTTGTATTTTCTTTGCCATCATATCCATCAGGCAGTGTAGATACTGTAGACAATTCAGTCAACGTGCCCGCTGCTGCATCATATTGGAACGAAGTAATGGATGAATCCACTTCATTGATGACATAAGCGAATTGACCATTCGGGTGGAACGCCAAGTGACGTGGGCCTGCTCCCGGATGTGTTTTGGTTTCACTGTGCAGCACAAGTTCATTTTTGTTTGCATCAATGGAATAGATCGCGATGTTATCTGCGCCCAGATCCTGTACCATCATGTATTTACCATCCGGGCTGAAGAATGCGGAGTGCACATGTGGCTTGTCCTGACGTTCAGGATGCGCACCTTGTCCTTCATGTTTCTTCTCGTCCAGAAGCGCTCCAACTTCACCGTTATCCGTCAAGGCTTGCAGACCTACCAGACCACCGTGGTAGCTGGAGAGAATCAAGAATTTGCCGGAAGGGTCACGCTGGATGTGACATGGCGGAGCTGAAATGGAGTTATTCCGGTTCAGCAACGATAATTTTCCTGTAGAAGGATCAATGCTCAGAGCTACAGCTTCAGACATTTTGTTGCCCTCAGCTGACGCTGTTTCACCAATCGCGTACAGTTTGTTACCCTCAGCATCCACGTTGACAAACGTTGGGTTTTTCACGCCCGCGATGCCGTCAAGCTTGGACAAGCTTCCTGTATCCTCATTCAATTCATATGCATAAATGCCCTCATTTTCCGCTTCAGCGTAAGAGCCAGCAAGTACGAGCAAGCGTTTTGATTCACTCATTACAGTTTCCTCCTCTATGTGTATGTAATCTTGTTGCACCTCTTCTATAATAAATCTGCCATATCAAAATAGCAATCCGCTGTCGCTGCCCTCAGGGGAATCCTTAGTTAAACAAGGCGATTACTACACATCATCATACTGAAATCCATTCATATGAGATGCATCTTCTGCTATGATAAGATAGGTTTTTCATCCAGAAGGGACTGAATTGCATTGCTTCACTCATTTTTACTCACGTTATACCATGTGTTCTTGCCGATCTCACTTCCCGTGATCGGAGGTATTCTGTTAAAACGCTTCAAAAATTGGGATACCCGGTCGCTCTCGACCTTTTCCCTTTATATTTTGAGCCCTGCGCTCATCTTCAATACATTGCTGCATGCAGAGATTACCTGGACGGACGTCACCAGCACATTCTGGTTCTCTATTATTAATCTGATTGCCCTGTGGGCACTCGCCGAGCTGTTAAGCCGGATTTTCCGTCTGGGTGCAAGCGAAAAAGCGGGTCTCACCCTCGTCTCCACGTTTACAAACTGCGTGAATTACGGGCTCCCGCTTGTGCTGCTTGCCTTTGGTCAGCTTGGGCTCGACAAGGCTTCCGTCTACGTCATTGGACAGATGATCATTGTTAATACGGTAGGTATCTTTTTTGCTGCGAGATCCGAATTCGCGGTAAAAGATGCGATCCTGTCCGTTTTCCGCATGCCATCCATCTATGCTGCCGGCATCGCCATTGCGCTGCGTGCATCCAATCTGAGCCTGCCTGAAGCACTGGATGGAGGGATCTCTATGCTGGCTGCGGGCTACTCTCCTGTCGTACTCGCCATTCTGGGAGCCCAGATGCTCAGACCAAAAGGTGCAACGGTGCCTTGGCTACCCAATGTACGCCGAGCTTTCTGGACCGGGCTTGTGGTCCGTCTCGCAGCTGCGCCGATCCTGTCCTGGCTGATACTGACCGCTCTTCAGGTCGAAGGTACGTTGTTCAGTGTGCTGCTGATCCTCGCATCGATGCCGACCGCAGTGAACGCCGTTATTTTGGCTGAACAGTTCAATGCTTCTCCGCAATTTGTATCCCGCTGTATTCTGTGGACCACCGCTGCATCCATGTTGATGCTGCCCATTATGATTGTGATGGCTTCCTGATTAATACCGGAGGTGATACCGAAGCGATGTCCGCTTGTCGGCGTTTCTCCAACCGGCGTTCATAACGCCGGTTGAGCGCTCTGACGTAGAAGAATTTCACGACAAAGTACGAAATCACACCCAGAATGACACCAAACACGGACATGCCTGCCAGAATATCCAGTCCACCAAGCAACAATTCACTCACGGCCGACCAGTTCCCGCGAAACAGCTCCATGAATGCACTCTCATGTACCAGTCCCTGTCCCATGCTGTGAGCAGGCAATATCCATGAGCCAATTTGTTTGGCGAGTGGCATCAGAATAATAGGTAAAAACGTAAGTTTCCCGATCACATTGCCAACAATCGCTGCTGGCACCGAACCCCCAGACAGTCGCACAATCGGATAAAATACGAGATAGATCAGGGAAGCCGTCGAGATCACGATCAGTTCCAGTCCGAACCCTATGGCAAATCCGGTAGATACTTTATGGGCACCTCCGGGAGCACGTAACAATTTGAGGAAATTCAGCTTCATAGCACGTGTTAAACGTACCCAGCGGTTAGTCTTGCGCTTCTGTGTGTTCATACTGAATTACTCCTTATTTTACACAAATGACAACTTGAATCGTCTATTCTTCAGTATATCACACCGCGTTAGCTCCTGTAGTAACAATGACAGGCTGTGTCTCCATCTGAACATTACCTGCCACCGCTCGGGAGATCATGCAGGAGGATTCAGCCTTATGCGCCAGGCGCTCAGCCTTGGTCAGATCCGCTTCTGAAGCATCTTGGCTGAGTACAATCCGGGGTCTATGTACGATCCGTTCGTACGTAAATACGTTATTTGTAACATCTACCGTTGCTTCCGATTCAAGCGTTAATTCATCCGGCGTAATATCCGAACGCTCCAGCATCGCTGCCAGCGTGATCAGGTAACAGGTGGAGGCTGCACCCAGCAGCATCTCGTCTGGGTTAGTTCCCGTACCGGGTCCGCCCATCTCCTGCGGAATCGATATGACCGTTTTTAATCCACCTGCATCGATTGTTCCCTCACTGTTACGCCCACCATTCCATACCGCTTTCAGATGAAAAGGATGTTTCATGACATTCATTCCTTTCTTGTTTACACACGTATACACGTAATATTCTGCTCGATCAATGCGTTAACGTGCTCTTCATCTACACCCTGATCTGTAATCACTTTGCCCACACTTCTCATCTCAGCAACTCTGGTAAACGCCTGTATGTTAAATTTGCTGGAATCTGCAAGTAAAATGACCTCATCCGCAATATGGATCATTTTCTGCTTCACCAAGCCCTGTAATTCATTGGATTCACTGATGCCTTTGGTCAGATGCACTCCTTTGCAAGACAGGAATACTTTATCCACATGATAGGCATCAAGCGAACGTTCTGCCAGCGGTCCTACAAAAGACAGTGACTTCGAAGCCAGTTGCCCACCTGTGGCAATAACTCGAATCTGTTCCTTGTTACTCAGCTCAGCGGCGACCTTAATCGAGTTGGTTAATACCGTCAGTGGAATGTTTGGCAATCCTGCCGCCATATACCACGCCGTTGTACTTGCATCCAGGGCGATCCGGTCGCCGGATTCCACCATTTTCACTGCTTCGCTTGCAATTCTGCGCTTCTCTTCTGCATGGGCTATAGCCCGTTCCGGATACGGAATCTCCGACTGTAACTCATCCTTGTATTTTACGCTGACCGCCCCGCCATGGGACCGCCTGAGCCTGCCTGCCTGTTCGAGCTTGTCCAGATCACGACGAATCGTCTCTTCCGTCACCCCGCAGCGCTCACTAAGTTCGGTCACACGCATGCTGCCTTGCGTATCCACCCATTCCACTATTTTCTCATACCGTTCAGCTACGAGCATATTCCTTCACTCCAAACCGTTGATTATCCAGTTAATCCTGTTCATCCATCATACCACAGAGCGATGACAAGGAGAATTTGGACCATGTGCAAAAAGAGGGAGCTTTCGCCCCCTCCATTCCAGTTCTGAAGTGTATCTTATTTATCTTCTGCCATAGGGAACCAGCCTGGTGTGTGGATGATTGCATTCCACAACCCGTCAGGGATAACCAGACGTTCCTGATCGGATTTGGTCAGAATCGTCTCAATATCTTCTTCCCGTCCACTCTCGATTTTCTCAACCCAATCCGGTTCAATAATCAGCTCACGTCCAATGGCAAGCAGAGGTACTCCCGTTTGAAGCGCCTCAGCGGCCTGATCAGCCGTATGAATTGAACCTACGCCAATAACAGGCAGTTTACCGTTCACACGATCCAGAATGAATTCCATTCTCGAACGCGTATCTGCTTCGCCACGTCTTGGTTTGGACCAGAATTCGTTCAGGGAAACGTGCAGGTAATCCAAGTTTTTATCTTTCAGCGCATCCACCAGTGCATACGTATCTTCCATTGTGAGTCCCGGTGTTTCCGGTTCTTCCGGAGAGAAACGGTAACCAATGATGAATGGCAGTTTGGTATGTTCGGCAACCACTTTCTGAATCTCATCCACTACAGCAAGTGGGAATGTCAGACGTTTCTCTACACTTCCGCCCCAACGATCTTCACGCCGGTTGGAATGCGGGGAGAAGAATTGCTGGATCAGATAACCATTAGCACCGTGAATCTCAACACCATCAAATCCGGCTTCAATGGCACGACGTGTCGCTTCACCAAAGTCTTTGATAATCGAAGTAATCTCGGAATCTGTCAACTCTCTTGGTTCAGGAGAGCCCGGACGCTCGCTTGCAACCGCACTAGGAGCAACAACTTGACCCGCAGGTACAGCTTGTTCAGGAGTTAGACGGCCCGCATGGAAAATTTGCAATACGGCTACGGAGCCCTGTTGTTTCATGGTATCAGCCAGTTTTTTCAGACCAGGAATGAAGCGGTCGTCATAAACACCAAATTGAGCCGGGAAACCAATGCCTGTCTCTGTTACATGCCCTACAGCCGTAATTGACATGCCAGCACCACCGGTGCGACGTGCATAATAAGCAAGTTCAGCGTCGGATATTGTACCATCAGCATTCGAGGACATATGAGTCATCGGAGCGAGCACGATACGGTTTTTCAGTGTAATGCCAGTCGGTAGTGAAACTTGTTCAAACATCTGGTTAAACTTTGGATTCATTCGTGGTTCCCTCCTGATTATAAATATCTCTTTTAATAGATATATGAATATGTGCGTTCACTTACTGTAATGATTATAGTTACGTTTCACCGCAATTGCAACTTTTCATTTTCTGAAAGGAAAAAAGAGCAGAGTGTCTCCAGACTCTCAGCCCTCTTCATTTTCTTCACATCATGCAAAGGATACTCAGAAACTCCGAACGTAAGCCAGCTTCTGATCCATCTCTTCCACGCATTCGTAACAGTCGTGTTCATCGTTGGCGACCATTGGGGTGACTGGATACAGATTCATCTCTGTACTGTTATACGATTTCAATAGCGGTAACAACTGAGTCACTCGTGTATTGGCAGGGTCAAGCCAGGTGTTGATCTCTTCTTCGGAGAGAATGGCTGGCATTTTACTGCCAAACTCGCGTGTAACCATGTTTGCGCCTGTCATAAGCATCGTGCAGGTACGAAGCGGCTCTTTCCGTGTATCTCTCCACACCTCGTATAACCCGGCAATGCCGAACAGACCGCGATCTGGCATGACAACACGAACTGCATAACTTTTTTTGCCCTCTTGCCGCCAGTAATATAATCCATTGCAGGGAATGACGCAGCGCTTGGTCTCTACCAGTTTGTAATAGGAAGGATTCTCATGTACCGTCATAAGATTCGCGTTAACGGCATCACGACCCCAGAATGGAATGAACCCCCACCGGAACTCATCCAGTACACGCTCACCATCCTGATGCAAAATAATCGGCGTATGCTGGGTTGGGCTGATATTGTATCGGTTTTTGTAATAATACATCACTCGCTGAATCTTGAAATGATCTCTGACATCGTCCAAATCGGCTGCCAATGAAAATCGGTTGCACATGTTCAAGCACTACCTTTCCCTATGAGAAGTTGAACGTATTGTTTGTAATTTTAGGGAAATTATGCATGCATATCGAACAGAAAATGACTTATTTTGACACCATTAGGGTCTGATCAAGATATATTTCATGTTTTTCACAACAAAAACAACGACCTCGGACTCATTTCAACTCCAATATTACTTGTTACTATAATAGAGAATAAAATACATTTATTGGAGGTTTTAAGTATGAAAAGGAAGTTTTTGATGAGCATCATGTTGCTCTCAGCGATTGCGATGTTTGGCAGTACCATCTATGCGGCAACCTTTCTGACCTACGGTTATCCAAGCACCACCATCCCCATTCGTACGTATAATTACGCCTCCGCATGGCAGACTCCCATGGACGCTTCCCTTACCAACTGGAACAATGCAGGTGCCAAAGTTAAATTCACCAAAACAAGTAACTCCCCAAACACCATCACCGCAGGAAACTTCAATAATACAGCATATGGTGTCAACTACGCCTCTGTATCCGGCAGTCAAGTCGTAAGCTTCCGCATCGAACTCAATGCAGCCACGATCACCCCTGACGCAACCAACTTATCCAACTTCATTCAAAGCGTATTTGTCCACGAACTCGGGCACTCCATATGGCTCGGTGACAACCCAACAACAAGCAGTCCTTCCATTATGTCTTACTCCCGCAACCGCAATTCCATGACCCAACCCCAAACTTTTGATATCAATAACGTAAGATCCAAGTACTAATCTGCTACGAACTTATCCCAAAATCCAAGGAGGATTCCTATCCATGAACAAAAATCGAGTATTAACGCTGCTTCTTTCTTCCATTTTCATTTTATCTGCTGTTGGATGTTCTTCTGTTACACCTACCGCGTCCCCATCCGATGCACCCATGACCATTATTGCTTCTGAAGATTACCCGAGTTATGCCAGCATTGGCGACCTGTCCGAGAGAGCAAATACCATTGTGAAAGGTAGTGTTGTTGAGACTCGTGTGGAAGCTTTAAACGATATTGTACAAGTTACTGATGCTGCCAATGAGAACGAGTTAAATCCCGCGTCCGATCCGGGCGGAGAGCCATCTTCCTTTGACAAAATCTATACGATCCATACGATTCAGGTCGCTGAATCCTATAAGGGCAGTTACACTGCCGGGGAAAAACTTGAAGTGAAGCAACTTGGCGGACAACTAGGCAACACCGAGATTATTAATGATGACAACCTCAAGCTGATTCCTACCAAAGACTATGTACTCTTCCTGGAAACGTATGAAGACACCCCAGCCAGCCTGCTCAACTCCGTTCAAAGTCTCTACGTGATCAAATCTGCCGCCAAGTCGAACCAGCCAGGTCAGCAACAATCACAGTCAGAAGTCATTGTGAGTGCAAACCCCGAGAATGACCTTACACTCCAGCTGGAGGATCTGCAAGAAATTCAGAACGAACAAAAGAGCGAATAAACTCTTAGGTAATCACACTGTTATTTCATCTACCTACAGGCAGTTAATCCCCTCTACTGTTCAGTCCTACATAAGAATATGAAAACCGTGCTGCTCAGCAAACTGGGCGGCACGGTTTTTCTGAAGTTCCTTACTTAGACGGTGTATTAAGTCCAATAATCCATTCAGCCAGATCCTGTGTCTGTTTCAACAAGGCGATCGGATCACGGAACCAGGATTGCTCTTCCGTCCATATGTACACTTTTCCATTTTTGATTGCAGGCAATAAACCCCAGATCGGATCTGCCTGAAGGTCTTTCAGTTGAGAGTTGCTGGTCAACACAATGTAATCTCCAGCGTATTTGGAGAGCAGTTCTATGGAGAATTCATGATAAGCGCCCTGCATCAACTCGGATGGAATGTTCTTTGGTGCTTGCAATCCAAGCAATTCATAGATGTTACGTCCTCCTCGGCCCGACTGATTGCCAAAAATGAAGACTTGACGATCATATTCCTGCATAACGGAGAATGTAGCATCAGCTGGAACAACGCTCTGCACCTCCTGTTTGATTTTGGCAACCTCCTCATCAAAATCAGACAGCCACTTCTCTGCTTCCGCTTCTTTGCCAAGGACTTTACCGAAATAGTTCACTTCATCCTTCAGTGTCGGGAATGTGATGGATGCGATCGAAACGGTTGGAGCAATCTTGCTATATTTCTCATAAGCCGCCTTGTCCGGATTCAATGTAATAATGAGATCAGGTTCCAACTCCATCAATTGTTCAACGGAATCCCCTATGGTCTCAAGACCATCCAAGTGACCTTCCAGATAAGGGCTGTTCATCAGAAATTGGCCTCCACCAATCGGTTTGACACCAAGAGCAAGCACCGTTCCCAGATAATCTATGGCAGCAACTCGCTCCGGATGTGCAGGAATCTCTACCTCACCAAAGGTCGTATTTACCATTTGGGTCTCCACGACTGCCGGTTGTTCGGGTTCAGCTGCAGCTTCGGATGTTTCTGCCCCCTGCTGGGCTGTTCCACAAGCACTTAATGTGAGTACAAGCGCAAGCGACATGATCGCTGATTTAAAATGGTTAAACATGTTGATTTCCTCATCTCCCTTATATTGATAATGATTATCATCATCAATTAAAGGATAACGTTCATCCCCACCTGTTACAATGGATTCATTTGTTGCATTTAATGTACTTTTTGAAACTGATTTCGAGTTTTCCTGCTGCTTCAACCGATATTGCCCCGGTGTGATACCGGTCTCTTTTTTGAATATGCGATTGAAATAAAACGGGTCCATATAACCCACATACGCAGCAATCTCCTGTAATGAAGCTTCTGTGGACGCAAGCAGACTCCTTGCCTCACCCATTCGTAACCGAATCACATATTCTGTCGGTGTACATCCCGTCTGTTCCTTGAATTTGCGTGATACATATTGCGGACTGTAACTCAAGGACTGGGCAAGCGAATCAAGTGAGATGGATTCCCGGTAATGAGCTTTGATATATCGCAAAACCTGATCGGTAAGCGAAGGCTGTTGAACTTCGTTAAACATGCGACTCCGCTGTAACAAAACTAGCTGTACCAGTTGAAAAAAATACACTTTGACTTGAATTTTGCTCACTCGCTCCTGCCCTGACCAATATTCATGTATATTCCGCACAAGCTCACGTAGCTCAAGTGTATGATCCGGCACTGTCGCCCAGGACTCTTCAAACGGATTACGCTGGTTCAACATCATTCGGTACTCCACAAGCACGTTGGAGGGCAAGGTTGATTTGTACAAAATCAGATGTACCTCCATAACCCCTGTCGCTTCAAGTGTCAGACGTCTTCCTTTTCCACCATGCAGCAGCAAGAACTGGCTTGTAGTCCATACCTCTTCATCCAGCCAGACCTGACCCCTGCCTTGAACATACACAAATGCACTGGTTGGTAACACATAATTGCGTATGAACTCGTGTGTTGCGAGTGATATAAGACGCACATCAAGCACGCGAACCTGTACCTGATCCCACAGCTTGATGTCATTCTGAATTCCCATATAAACTCCCTCTCCTGAGCGATCAAACACACACAATACCTTGGCATTGTGACTAAAAACCCACCTATAATTGATAATGATTATCAATTATAACAATGATGGAACCATCTTAGAAGCCTACCTCCGTTTTTGTTAGATGCCGCAGAACAAAAAACGGTCGAAATCCCTCATAGAGAGATCTCAACCGTTCTAAAATTATGGCCTTATTATCTTTTGATAAAGTCAGCTGCCCTTCTCTACTCGACAAAAGACAATAAATACCCGTATCGTTCTTCCTCCATTTTGTCTAACGGAATAAACCGGATCGATGAACTGTTAATGCAGTAACGTTTGCCGCCGCGATCTTCGGGACCATCATCGAACACATGACCGAGGTGGATGTCACCTGCCCGGCTTCGTACCTCCGTGCGCTCCATCCCAAAGCTCGTATCCGTTGTATAGGTAACAACCTCAGGTACAATCGGTTTTGTAAAACTTGGCCACCCGCAACCGGAATCGTACTTATCCAGGCTGGTGAATAACGGCTCTCCCGTTGCAATATCCACATACAGACCGGGCTCCTCATTATCCCAGTATTCGTTACTGAACGCATGCTCCGTATCATTGTTTACCGTAACCGCATACTGTTCGTCTGTTAATTGTTCCTTTAATTGTTCATCTGTTGGACGTGGATATTGAGCCGGATCAATTCCAATCTCCAGGTCATCCAGGACAGTCATATCAATGTGACAATATCCGTTCGGATTTTTTTCCAAATAATCCTGATGGTACTCCTCCGCCAAATAATAATTCTGCAGAGGCATCACTTCCGTTACAATGGGTTGGTCATATTTTTCTTGTTCTACCGCTACAGCCTGCTCAATGATTTTGGCATCTTCAGGCAACGTATAATATATGCCAGTCCGATACTGAACGCCACGATCATTGCCCTGCTTATTCAAGCTGGTAGGATCAATAACTCGAAAATAAGATTCAAGCAATTTCTGCAAAGATACTTGCTGCGGATCATATTTTACATGAACCGTCTCCGCAAACCCCCGGTCCCCGCGAATAACCTCCTCATAGGTTGGATTCTCTCCTTCACCGTTGGCATAACCGGAAGTCACATCCTGAACCCCCGGAATACGAGCGATATATGCCTCCACACCCCAGAAACAGCCTCCTGCCAAGTACAGGTTACTCAGGTTTTCCTCGGAGACACTCGATGCCTTGACAGGTTGAGTGGATATCGAAGATGAAGATGAATGACTCTCAGCCCTGTTTCCACAAGCAGACACAACTATCGCTATAACAAGGAGGCACAAGCCGAGCAGCGTCCTTTTCATGACACTTCCTCCCTTCTCACAAAATCTCTTGTAATGATTCCATGATCTGTTCATTGGATGCATGCCCTGGCTGCGATTTCGTTAAAATACCATCAGAGCCAATATAAAAGGAACTAGGATACGCTCTTACACCAAATTTCTTGGCCCATACACCTTTCTCATCCAAAAGAACAGTTATGTTATCATACGGCTGTTGGTCAAACCATTCGGTAAACGCTTGGGAGGATTTCTCCCCTTTGTAGTCTGGCGTCACAATCGTAATGACTTGAAAATCATTGTCTTGACCCGCTAGATTGTTCAGGTCTTCCAAACCCGCAAGGCAGATGGAACACCAGGAAGCCCAGTATTTCACATACACTTTCTTGCCTTGAACATCAGAGAGTCCAACCGTGTTTCCTTTCAGATCACGCAATGAAAATTCAGGAGCCGTCTCGCCATTGTTCATCATGGTTGACGAACTCATATCGGATGTTAATGCTGGGGTTGATGATGACCCCGTTTGTTTTGATTCAGTTTGCTGTGATCCACATCCGCTCAAGATCAACAGGACTCCAGCGTATACGATTACAGATACCATCCATTTCCGTGCCATCTTCATACCAAATTCCTCCAATGATTATTGAAACCAGGTCACCAAGCTGTTTAGTCGGTCTGTCATTAACAATAGTCCCATGATAATAAGAATACAGCCGGAAGTTATTTTGATGACACCCATGTACCTGTATAAACGACGTATCCGCTTCATAACATATTCCGAAAAAACGGACAGAATCAGAAAGGGAATCGCTAACCCAAGGGTATACAGGAACATGAGAAACCCGCCATACAGTGGAGAGCCTTCTCCTGCGGCGATACCAAGAATGGCCGCCAGCACAGGCCCGATACAAGGCGTCCAGCCAAAACTAAACGTCAGACCCAACAGGAACGCTCCGACATACCCTCCCCGTTTGGCTTGATTGTTTGACAGCTTTCTCTCCCGTTCCAGCCAGGATAGCCGGATCAACCCGGTTTGATAAATCCCAAAAAGCACCACGATGGCTCCGCAGATGGCAATAAACACAGGACTTGTGATCAAATTACCAACGATGCCCGAACCAAAACCGAGTAAAACAAATACCAGGGACAGCCCAAGAACAAATAAAAATGTCCGCAAAACAAGTGTAGACCGCAACCGAACCGAATTGGTGTCAGGCTGTTGCTGATTCGTAGCGTTGACCATACTTCCCGACAGATAAGATACGTATACCGGGATCAGTGGCAGAATACATGGCGCAAAAAACGATAACAATCCTGCACCAAAAACGCCGAAAAGGAATACTAAATCACTGGTCAAGTCATTCACCACCTGAATAAATACTGCGTTTGATTAACCAAGGTTAACGACTGACGTAGATCGGAAGTGTGAACCAGAAGCAGCTTCCTTCTCCTTTTGTACTCTGAACCCCGATCTCGCCACCATGGAGTTCCACAATCGATTGAGCGATGGCAAGGCCAAGCCCGGCCCCACCATTGCTCTTGCTACGTGATTTGTCAATTCGATAAAAACGTTCAAATATACGCGAAGTTTCCTCCGCTTCAATGCCTTCCCCTTCATCCGTAACTGAAATTCGTATAAACGGCCCCTTCTCTTCGGCAGCCAGAATGATTTTTCCTTCAATAGAAGAGTATTGAATGGCATTTTGCAGCAAATTGGAAAGGACCCGCTTCATTTGTGCAGGCATCATGACCGCGGCTGGTAATTTATCGGGCAAATCGATTTCAACGTTCAGCGTTTTCTCGGCGAGATGAAACGAAAAACTCTCCAACGTACTGAGCAGCAACTCATCGACGTGACAAGGCTGAGGGTCAAATACCTCACCTTGCGCTTCCAGGCTGGATAATTCAAACAAGTCTTGAATAAGCCCTCCCAAACGCTTCGTCTCAAGTCGTATCGTGTTCAGGTAACGTTGAAAGGTTTCTTTATCCTTAATGACATCATCCTCCAACGCTTCGACGAATGACTGAATGGATGCCAAGGGAGTCCGTAAATCATGGGAAACATTGGCGATCAACTCTCGTCTCGCGGTTTCTGAGTGATGCAGATGATCAAAGCTTTCCTTCAGCTTGGAACTCATTTCATTAAATTGCTGTGCCAGGAGCTTAAATTCCTGCGTACCGATGAGAGGGACTTCCGTATGGAAATCCCCTTCGGCAATTCGTATTGTCTGCTGTGTAATTCGCGCAATTGATTTCTCTAATGGCTTGGTCAGCAAATATTGAAGAATAAACGAAAGTAAGCCTACCCCTGCCGTTATAGCCGATAACCAATACAATTGTTCGATCGTAAGCAGCATTTTGGAATAACTGATGAACAAACAAATTAATAATACGCCAATGCCTGTGAGACTGGACAACACCAAGTATGTGCGAAGTTTCATGAACTGCCACCCGCAAACTTGTAGCCTATACCCCAAACTGTTTTAATATATTTTGGATCAGAAGGATTTTGTTCGATCTTCTCGCGTAATCTCCGAACATGTACAGTCACCGTTGTTGTATCTCCCTCATAGCTAAAATCCCAAATCTTGCTTAACATCTGGTTACGGGAGAACACCTGACCCGGGTGACTTGCCAGCAAATACAACATCTCAAACTCTGTAACGGTCAATTCAATGGCCTGCCCACTGATATGCACTTCACGCTTGGTAAAATCAATAGTAAGCCCTTCATAATTGATCGTATATTCAGATGTTGTAACAGGTGATGCCTGCGCAATTCGCATTCTCCGCAGGATTGCCTTCACACGCAAAACAAGTTCTCTCGGACTGAATGGTTTGGTCAGATAATCATCCGCCCCCATCGTCAGTCCCATCAGACGGTCCTGTTCCTCACCACGGGCCGTCAGCATTACAATGGGCACATCCTCAGTTTGCCGAATCTCGTTGCAAACTTCCCAGCCATTCTTATGTGGCATCATCAGGTCGAGCACAATCAAGCTTGGTGTTTGACTGTGCCACAGCTCAATAGCCTCCAAACCGTCCTTGGCCGTCACGACAAGATAACCTTCCCGTTCCAGATACCTGCGACAAACGTCCGTAATATTGGTATCATCATCAGCAACCAGTACACATTCATTCAAACGAACCCACCCCATATTCCAGAAAATACATTTGAGCCAATCATATCATATGGTGATGGCGATGCTTAGCCCTTAAATTACTTCATTCCCATGGCTGGCATCATGTATTGTTTAATTACAGACTCAGCCGCATACGAATTCCCTTCATGGATGACAGGCATCGATTTCAAGTTAACTTGCATACCGTCTACCATGATTTTTTTCGATCCAATCCACAATTTAATCGTTTTCCCCGCAGGCATCATCGTTTCTTCCATCATGTCATCTTTCATCATGTTGTCATCTTTCATCATCATGTCGTCTTTCATCATCTTGTCGTCTTTCATCTTCATGTCATCTTCCATCATGTTGTCGTCTTTCATCATCATGTCGTCCATTTTGCCCATATACATCAGAGTTACAGATCTATCCTTGCTGTCCCACATAATGCTGTAATCATACATTTTGGCTGCCTGTCTCAATTGAACAAGCTCCATGCCATCCTTTTTAATCGTTTTCATATCTGCAGCACTTGCCAATCCAGAAAAGGCCATAGACATCATCAATACCACTGCTACCATCACTTTTTTGCTCTTATTTGTTTTCATCATTCTTATCACTCTCCATTGGTTTATTTCTTACATGGATTACAATAAGCAAGACAGCTTACGATTCTCTAAGCGAAGTATTACGAAACCATTACGATATATAAATGGGATCAGGTTTCAATAAAAAAACGGTTGAAATCTCTCTTACGAGAGACTCCAACCGTGTCTTCTAGGTCAAACGAATAAAATCAATCATGGATCGAACCTCGATCGGTCCCGGATTTGATATCACATCATTAGACTGCATTCCCTCTCTGGACGTAAAGTGCACCTTCACCGGAATGCCAGGAATCAAGTCGAAGAAGTTATCTGAGAAGACACCCTCCACATCCGAAGATAGCCATACCTGTTTAGCAAGCACATCACTTTCCAGTACCAGATGAACGCCGTTCTCATCCGCTCCCCCGCTTACATTGATGTTTGCAGGCTGCAGAGCAAGGTCTTTGGACGGTACAAAATAGTGTTCCTGTACAATATTCGCCGCACCTTCCTGTTTCAGATCCAGGCGCAGCAGCGTGTTAGCTGTATCATGACCTTCAAGCCATTCCGCGTTACGTAATGACAGCACTTGATCTCCTGTATTAGATGCCAAGGTCACGTCATGTGTTTCATTACGATGCACCGTTCCATCGAACCCGAGCAAACGAATCTGTAACTGCCCTATTACAGGTTGTAATTGATCCGAAATGATATATATATCGGTTGTATCTTCTTTTGTTCCATCTACCGATACCAACACATCGCTGAAGCTGCGTTTCGCATAATATTGCAATGCTTTCCAGCGACCAAGGTAGTCCATACCTGCCCATGAAGCCACCGGCCAGCAATCATTCATTTGCCAGTAAAGTGTGCCCATGCAGAATGGTTTGCGGCGACGATGTGCCTCGATCGCTGTCTTCATCGCTTCGGCCTGAAGCACCTGGCTCATATACAGGAACGATGGGAAGTCCTTCGATTCATGCATGTACATATCCATGTACTGTTTGATCAGACGATTACCAGCGCCATTCTTCTGATGTGCAAGCATGACTTCCGATTCCAGAGCAAGATCCTCTTCTTCCGCGTAAGTGCGTACTGACTTGTACTCCGGGAAAGACTGGAATCCGTATTCACTCATGAAACGACCCACATGCACGTTATAGTTCTCGAATGGTTCTACATTGTGCCACACGCCCCAGTAGTGGATATCACCTTCGGCTGTGGACGGGTGCGCATGCTGCGTCTCATCCCCTGTCAGTGATACCAGTGGTGAGGAAGGCCAGTAATCCACACCTGGCGAATACGCTTCAACGACTTCTGGCAGCAGATCATGGAAGATGGCTTCGTAATCGGCCCAGATGCTTTCACGCTGCTCGGCAGTATATTCCTTTTTCCAACCCCAGCCACCATTCTCAACATAGTGAGCCCAAGCCGAATCAATCTCGTTGTTCCCACACCAGAGTGCAATACTTGGATGGTTGCGTAGACGTTTCACATTATCAATGGCTTCATGTCTTACACTGTTCAGGAACGCTTCATCTCCTGGATACATGCTGCATGCAAACATGAAGTCTTGCCATACCAGGATTCCGTATTCATCACACAGTTCGTAGAACACATCCTGCTCATAGATTCCGCCACCCCACACACGCAGCATATTCATATTGGACTCGGCTGCGGATACGATCTCATGACGATAACGTTCATGAGTAATTTCAGTGATGAAGCTATCATTCGGAATGTGATTGGCCCCTTTGGCAAAGACCGCAACACCATTTAGTTCAAAGTAAAAGGATGCTCCTGCTTCATCTTTGTCACGTACCAGCCGAATGGAACGAAGCCCAGTCTTCACTGTAGATTCAGCCACAGCTCGCTCACCTTGAAGCACTTCGGTAAGGAAGTTGTACATATGCGGATCACCAAGTCCACGGCTCCACCACAGTTTCGGTTCATCCATGGAGATTGGAATCTCCACAGTCTGAGTTCCGGGTTGTAGTGATACGGATCTTTCCCATCTCTGTCCATCTGCGCCGATACGAATAATCGTATCTACCGCTTGTGATGTCTCGACTTCCACAACAGCAGTTAATGAAGCTGAGGTAGCGCTTACTTTATTTTGCTGGATATACACATCATTGATTCGTACCTGTGTCCAACCTTCAAGACGTGCTTCACGCCAGATCCCACTGGTTACAAAACGCGGTCCCCAGTCCCAACCATAGTGATACGGGGCTTTACGTGCAAAAATACTTACTCTCTTGTCGCCAAGTCCGCCAACATCGGACTGATCATTCGATGCTGGTAATGCATATCCGAGCTTCTCCAGCTTCGGCAGATCTTCCTGAATTGGTGACCGAAAACGTATTCGGAGAATGTTGCCTTTCCCCTTCAATACAGACTTTACATCTGCCTTCCATACTCGGAACATATTATCTGCTGATAACACATGCATCTCATTCACATACACATCCGCATATGTATCCAGACCATCAAACACCAGTTCCAGATGTTCCTGCGAGAACAACGTTTCGGCAACGTCAAATTCCGTCTGATATTCCCAATCTATCTTATCAATCCATTGTACTTCCTTCTCGTTTGTTCCATAAAAAGGATCTGGAATCTTGCCCAGCTTCAGCAAATCTGTATGCACACAGCCGGGCACCTGAGCCGGCATCCACTCTTGATCTTCGCAAGCCTTGAACGTCCAATTCTGAAAAACATGTGATTGTATTGTGCTCATGACAGCCTCCATTGTTGTTAGAGTTGGTAAACATTATTTTGTTAGGTTTTGTTATTATAAAAACAAATAACTTACAAAACAAAATTAACACGATTTACTTCTTATAGTCAATCTGTTTTGTAATTTAATTTGTTAAATGGTTTCTGCATAACAAAAAGACATGAAGCTCCAACCTCTCCATGTCTTTCACCTGATTTCATTTACACGTATGTTCATTGTTAGAATAGTTCATCAACTTTATATCACATTACTCTATACTGGCGTTATATTCATCACGAATAATTAATTCCGAATAGATCAGCTTGCGTTCATAAGGTTCATCCAGATGTTTGATCCGCCACAACAGCTGATCTACTGCTCTTGTTCCCAGATTCTCTTTGTTAATATGTACCGAAGCAAGAATGGGTTCATCCGTCTGCGTATTGTCAAATCCGGTTACAGCACAGCGTTCAGGCACCTGAATGTCTCGACTTTGGAGTGCCTGAATGACAATGACAGCTGTATGGTCATTTGCACACACGAATACTTCAGGGATATCCTCCAGCTCCATTTCAGCAATGGATCTCCGGATCTCATCATACTCTGGTCCCAGCAATCCTTCTTGCTGTTCCCCCTCCAACTGCTTCTCTTCCAGCACCGTACGATATCCAAGCCAGCGTTCTCTAAAACTTGCCGCATCGGGCAGTTGCCCGGCAAACTGGAACTTTCTATACCCTTTTCCAACGAGCATCAGAACCAGTTCTTTCATACACTTCATATTGTCCGTAAAAACCGAGTCAGCGTATATGGCAGGGTCTTCATGATCCACCATGACAAGCGGAATACGCAGCCTGTAAATCTCAAGCAATACCGATGTCGAGATGGTGCCCACGGTAATGACTCCGCTGATTGCGTCGGGATTAAGGACCGAGAACATCCGATCTGAAGAGGGTTCTGTCAGCGTTAGAATATCCATTCCCTTCTCATTCAGCCTCTCAGAAATGCCATCAAACACAGGCCCCCAGTATAAGGAAGCTCGATTCTGAGAACGAATGTTGGGAAACAAAATCAATATGGTGCCTTGTCGCTCCGCTTCCGGCTTCATCCCCGTTGATATCTGTGTCTCCCCCGGATAACGCTTAGGCTCAGTTCTGAAATACCCAAGCTGCCCCGCCGTTCTGACAATCATCTCGCGTGTATGCTCACTCACACCAGGCTTGCCTGTCAGCGCACGGGAGACTGCGAATTTGGACACCCCTGCAGCATCCGCAATTTGCTGCATCGTTACTCTTTTGGCCATCCTACTCACCCGTATTTCCTAATTTTCCATTCAGTGTAGCATAAAAAACAAAAATCAACAAAACAAGGTTATGTTATTCCCGTTTTTGTTAGGTAGCTGTTTACCTGTTTCACAAGGTGTATGACATAACCAAAAAGGCCCTCTCCCCACCTTCATAGAAGATGACGAAAGGACCCTTTGTCCTCCAATTATACACTTGGTGCTCCCTGATCGCCGAGTTCCGACTGTAAAACCGGGCGTTTTCTGCGCCAGAAGATAGGCTGTGGAAGTTTGATCTCTGTGATCAGAACACCGGCCAACATCAAAGCTGCTCCTGCATACCCTTGCAACGTTAGCGACTCTCCTTGAAAGGTAAATGCAAAGGCCGCTGCAAATAGTGGTTCGAGTGAAAAAATCAGACTTGTTCTTGTAGGAGAGGCATGACGCTGCGCGAGTGTCTGCAGAATATACCCCAAGCCACTACACAAAACACCTAACCCGAGAATGGCTGCCCAGGATTCAGCCGTATCGGGCATACGTGGCGTCTCCAGCATAAATGTAGCTGCAATTCCCCACACCGCCGCAACACCCAATTGAACTGTCCCTAATGTTAATGGATCATGCTTCGGTGTGAACTTGCCAGCAATCATGATATAGATGGCATACACAAGTGCTGCTAGTATGCAGAGAATATCTCCCGTGTGCAGACTAAGCTGATGTTGAAGCGTCAGCAAGCCAAGACCGGTAACTGCAAGCAGGATACTGAGCGTCAATCGTTTATCTGGCATACGACGATGCTGGATCGTCGTCAGGATCGGTACAAAAATAACGGCCAAACTTATTAGGAATCCCGCTTGAGATGTCGTGGTTCGTTGCACACCATAGGTGATGAATACAAATGCAGCGAATAAAGCTGTCCCCATAATAGCGCCTGCCACAAGTGTTCTGCGATCCATGTTAAACAACCGCCGATGAAAAAGAAGTCCTGCGGCAATAAAGGCAATTCCAAAACGAAATGCGACCAGATTCAATTCTTGCATGGACTCCAGACCCGATTTCATAAACAGATAGGAAGATCCCCATATAACCGTTGCGAGCAGCATCTGTATGTCCGCTCTTCTTGTTGTCTGACCTTGATTAACCTGTACACCATTCATCTTGCTTCAACCTTCATTCTATGTATTCTGATCTGTGTGATCGTGCGTCAAACTAACTCGCCTTGGCAAGTATAAACGATCTCTTTGCATTATAAAAATGAATATTTATAATGGATTATATGAAACAAATTCATGCATCAGAAATGGGAAGGAACGGAACCATTCATGTCACTGATCAAATACGAAATATTAAATACCGTTGTGGAATATGGCAGTCTCACCAAAGCAGCTGAAGCTCTGAATATCACCCAATCCGCAGTCAGCCATGCCATCGCAAGTCTTGAGACAGAATGTGGTTTTTCACTGCTCCATCGCGGCCGCTCCGGTGTACGGGTTACCGCTGAAGGGGAACGCATTCTGGGATACACCCGTGAGATTCTGCGCTGGACGGAACTGATGAACCAGGAAATCTCCCTCATTCGCGGAGCGGAGATTGGTACGGTGCGTATTGGTACCTTCGCAAGTGTCTCCACACAATGGTTGCCCGGCATCCTGAAACAATTTCGCCTGCGTCATCCCGGAATTGAGATCAAACTGTGGGAGGGCGATTATGCTGAGATTGAGGGCTGGCTAGCTGGAGGTGCCATTGATCTCGGATTTCTGTCCCTCGGTGATTCATCACCTTTTGAGACGATCCCATTACAAAAAGACAGGATGATGTGTATCCTGCCTCTGGATCATCCTCTCGCCTCAGAGGAGTCTGTTTCGTTTGATATTCTGCTGGAGCAACCCTTTATTCTGCCCAAGTGGGGCGGAGATAACGAGATTGAACGACTGATCCGGCAGCATGCAGCCAAGCTTAATGTCGTCTATGAAGTTGCAGAGGATCAAGCCATCATGGCGATGGTCCGGAATGGTCTCGGAATCAGTTTGCTGCCGGAAATGGTACTTCAAAATCATAATGATTCACTCGCGCTCGTGCCACTCACTGGAGATCCTTATCGTACGATTGGCATGGCCTGCCCATCTTTGGGTAATCTATCGCCCGCTACGCGACGTTTTATAGAAGAGGTGCAACAGTGGCTCGGCCAGGCTATGTAAGTAAATGTGGAGAATCACTACCTTTTTCTGTATGATCCTTTTCTCCTATCCGATACTCACAAATTGGATAACACCAAGAGTCAGCAGCAGTACAGATATAATCGCAATCGTGATGCCAAAACCAATCAGGAAGCGTACGCCAGGTGAGCGTTTGTTCCGTTGGTTGCCTCCCAGGTTATCCAGCTTTTGCTCAATCTGATCCAATCTTTCATTTACCTGTTTCAGTTCTTGATTGGAGTTCATTCATACATCCCCTTTTCTGTGTATTCGATCTATTCCCACACCCGATCGAGCTGATCTGCGTAGTAACGGATTGCTCTGTTATAGTCATTGATTCTCTTGTCACTTGATGTGTCCGCAAGTTGCACGAGCAGTCTTTGCATCGCTTCTGCATGTTCACCCAGATTGTAGAGCACCATGGCATAGAAAACTTCAAATTCCCGGTACGCCGGGAATTCTTTCATGCCCGTTTCAAACCAAACCTTCGCCTGCTTATACTGTCCAAGCGTTCGATATGTACTGCCTAGTCCAAGTATTGCACCTGCTCTGTCCTCGCCAGAAAGTCCAAGACTTAGTGCCTTCTCATAATGCGGGACAGCCTCCCGCTCTAACCCAAGCGAATCATGTGCCCAAGCGAGCTGATACCAGACATTGGCATTCTCGGGTTCCTGGACTGTAATCTCTTGCAGTAGTTCAATCGCTTCCTGCACCTTGCCTTCTTGTCTCCATCGTACGGCCTGTTCCAAATTACTCATGCTGTCACTTCCCATCTTGCAATATAATTTCCACATATATGATTCAATTGTTTTATTATACCAAAAAAGCACCCCAGAGAATATGTTGTAACAACTTAAGGTTGTCCAAACGCTATTCCATCGTGTGCTTTTTCATTCGATGCAGCTTGTTATAAAAAATGGACTAAAGCATATTTCCACTGGACACTTCGATGACAGAACGGTGAAATCTCTCTGAAAATGATCTGTTCATCGTCTAATTAAGACCATACCGTATTTGCTACCATGACAATAAATACGAGCATGAGATAATTAACCGAGATCAGAAAGTTTACTTTTGCCCACTTCTCATCATCCTGTGTCTTCAGTCCGCTAAGTGTATGCACGAACCAGATCAGTCCACCGACCAGAGATACAATCAGAAATACCAGACCTACGTAGTTGTAATAATACAACAGAAATACAGCAGGAAGCAGCAGAAAAACATAAGGAATCATCTGAAACTTTGTGCGTTTCACCCCTTTAACCACTGGCAACAACGGGAAGCCCGCAGCGCGATACTCCTCTACCCGGCGAATACCCAATGACCAGAAGTGTGGTGGCTGCCACAAGAATAATAGTGCAAACAGCAACCAGGCACCTGCATCAATCTCATTGGTTACAGCCGTATAACCGATGACAGGCGGCATCGCTCCCGCAATTCCACCCAGCGACGTGCTCCACGTCGAACTGCGTTTCAACCACATCGTGTAAATCACGATGTAAGCGAACCACCCAAGCAGTGCCATCCAGCCTGATAACGGATTCACCAGGAGATACAGTACTGCTAGTCCCACAACACCCAGGATAATGCCATAGCCAAGTACAAACCCTGGCTTCAGATGGTTGATGTAATCCATCCTTTTTTTGGTGCGCTCCATCTTTTGGTCCAATTCACGATCCCAATAATTGTTGATTACACAAGCTGAAGCAATAACCAAAGTTGATCCAATCACGACCATGAGCAGAGATAACCAGTTGATATCCCATTTTGAAGCTACCCAGAATCCTACCGCCACCGCAAACACATTTAACCTTAGTAGTCCGGGCTTAGTTAATGCAATCATGTCTTTAAGCATGAGGCTCCTCCTGAACTATGTAAAAACGCCATTCCAATAATGATACATGTACCTACCATTAATTACAATCGCTTTCATGAATTTGTCATAACCAAAAAGCATCCCTCACCGTTCCAATGAACAGGAGGAATGCTTGAATGATGAATTTCATCTTATTTTATGGGATGTATTGTTGCACAATTTTAGTCACTTTTCCATCCTGCACCGTCAGATGATACGGGAATACGGACAGATCAAGAATACGGGTATTCTCATACAACGATTCGAACTTGGATAATGTCACGGGTTCGTTCCACTGAATGTCTACGCCCTGCATCGTACCATCCCGATCATACAACTGCATCAACACTTCAGCATTGGCACTAACCTCAACTTGTTCCTGCTCTTTGCTGTCATTGACAATATAGTAACCATCTGGAGCACCGTCTATACCTGCTTCTGGATTACGCTGTGCAAAAATTGCATCGGCTTCTTCACCCTGATACCAGCCAATCTTGTCCACTGTCATAAACAATTTGCCGTCTTCTATATGCATACCTTCAACATAGGCTGTAAACATCTCGGAGTTTGCAACTTGAGCTTCTTTCGCAGAAGGTTGTTGAGCATCCGTACTACCTTGAGCATTCGCAGGGGTAAGTAAATATGTAGTCAGCACAATCATACCAAGTAAAGCAACAACTGCACCGATCATTCGTAGTTTCCATTGTTTTGTCGCGTTCTTCATAGGTAACATCTCTCCTTAATATGAACGTTATTATTCCTTAACCGGAAGTCTTGCTTCTCAAACGTTCATGTGAACTATTAATTCCAACGTTCTTTCTTTTCCTATCATACTTAGAACAGGGATTATAAAAGTATCAGCCAGATTAAAAATAGTTACAATGCGCGTCATTACTTCTGTCTATAGTCTCCGTAAACAGCAAAGAACCAATGAAGGCATCGCCATTCAGAGGTTCTTTACTAGGGTGTGTCTTTTAAACTCAGGCAAGTGATACGTTGAAGGATGTCTGTGTCCAAAACATCTTGAAGTCCAAGCTGCCTCGTCCTGACGAATGGTCCAGACAACTAAGGAGCCGAGGACGTCTTTTTTGCTCTTCTGGCGCTCCTTTTATTTTGAAAGGAACATGAGACACGTTATTTGCCAAAATTCCCTGAAACACGAAATTAATGGCCGTTTATACCAATATAGCGCGTCTCAGATTCCTTAGTTTGCTGCGGGACTTTCAAACCCTTGAATAAGACGTCACAGGTTCCCGCATAGATGTTAATCTTAATGATTGGGTGTGGAGCTTTGTGCCAAACGAACGAGCATATGAGCGAGCATGTGACGTTCATCTTCCTTGCCGACATTCCACAGCTCCTGAAGCAGTTTTTCTTCACGATTCCGGGGTTCCTCCCGAGCTGCCAGATAATCCGCTACTTTCTCGGCAATTTTGGCCATCTGCTCCTCACTTAGTCCAATCGATTCTCCCATGGCAATTCGCTTACCCAGGTATTCTTTGAATGCATCAAAGTTCTGTAGAATCTGTTCTCTTTCTTCCGGCGCAATCTTCTCGATTGCATTGTCCACCTTGTCCGTTGAAACCTGGCCATCTTTATGGATTACATGATTTTCTTCATTCATTTGAATAACCTCCTGCATAATAGTTGTTTATTGGTTTGGAGCTTTAAACTTAATACTCACTGGTTATCTATAATATAAACGTATTGCAGAACTTTAATCAGTACGTTCAATTCTGTATATCTTCTATATATGAGCAAGTACACGTTTCAAAAGAACTACAGCGGTTAATCGTTTACATATACGTAACGGTGTTTGGATATGTTAATGAACACCTTATACAATATCGAACCAGGAGGGATTTCCCATGCGTGATAAAACAAAACATGAGAAGACAAACGATGAACTTGAACCAGGAGTAAATACCGTTATCCATCCAGACAAAAATAATCCCGGACCAACCGATATGATCGAAGGCGTGGTTGGTGATATCGTGGACAACATTCGCAAAGATTTCTCACATGACTCGAAGGACAAGAGTTCTTCTTCCAAGTCAACGGCTTCATCAGACAAACAAGCGTAATGCTTTTCTGCCTAGCAAAAGATAACTCAAAAAATCCTCCTGCCATACGCATGGCTTGGGAGGACTTTTTGGTAATAATTGAATAATCAGCCTCTTATCCAGAGGTACATTTCAACGTGAATCCTTTGTCATTTGCTGTAACGCCTTATGAATCCAGATCGCGGCAATGGAACCTTCACCCATCGCAACAGTTGCTTGCTCTGCGTGCAGGCCCAGATCCCCGGCAATCCATACATTAGTCGCTGCCTGCAAGCTGCGTGGATCAGCTTCTACATGTTTGTTATCTGCGATTACAGCTCCAAGCTGCTCCGCCAGTTCATAGTGTACACGATTGCCTCCAAATGCGATAAATCCACGCTCCGACTCAAAGATCTGTCCATCTTCGGTCAGAACACCGGTGATATGACCA
This sequence comes from Paenibacillus sp. FSL L8-0435, assembly GCF_037965655.1. Classification (NCBI taxonomy): domain Bacteria; kingdom Bacillati; phylum Bacillota; class Bacilli; order Caryophanales; family Paenibacillaceae; genus Paenibacillus; species Paenibacillus sp. FSL L8-0435. The sequence goes on along the minus strand of NZ_CP150185.1, from coordinate 2,608,153 downwards.
TCCTCAATCTGTTGCACTTCCTGGACAGCCGCTTCCAGATAACGCACTCCCGCCTCTTTCATGCTGCGATGCAGCTCTGCAGATATGGGGGCCTGCTCATGATTAATATATAACAGATCATTCGTACGCTGAATTAAAATCATTGCCATATTGGCACCTGCTTCACCAGATCCCAACAGTACCGTACGTTGATCCTGAATCTCATAACCATCGCAATCAGGGCAGACATACACGGTTCGGCCCAGCGTAGGGGTTAGTCCCGGAATGTCCGGAACTCTATCCGTGAGCCCCGTTGCCAATAACACGGTTTTGCTCCTATATTCAGTTCCTGAAGTACCGAACAATTGGATCTTCTCTCCATGACGTCCTGCTTTAACAATACGATCTTTCTCAAAAGATACACCGGTCCGCTCTGCCTGCATCCTGCCTCGTTCTCTAAGCTCTTCACCGGATACCCCATCGGGGAAACCGAGGATATTATGATAAGTCCGGCACAACGTCGATCTGCCTTCTCCCGCGTCGATTACCAACACCTGATGAGCTGAATAACGTCCAAGCTGAATGGCTGCCTGAAGCCCTGCGAGCCCTCCACCTACTATTATGCAATCAACCTCTCGCATGCTCCTTCTCCTCCTGAACTATATACATTGAACTAAAGAATATTTACACTGGTCACTCCGATGACAGAACAACCTTCCGATCGCTGTTATCCCCAGATTTTTTTAATACCTTCTACAAAGGGTAAATCCGGGGATAAGCGTATGCTTTCGATGCAGCTTTCTTTCAGAAAGCTTTTAGGCGCACGCTTCGCTTCTTCAGATTCGTTCTGTCCTCTCCGTTTTGTGTAAATGTTTAGCTCAATATATATATATTTTGTCCTTCTATACATTAAACCGTTCAGCAAAGCTTAAACGATTCCTCTTATTCCTTATCTTATACCAAAATAAACAGGCCCAAACCATCCGTAGGAATCACGGTGAGTTTGGGCCTATAAGATTTATGATTACTTAGAAGTTATACGATTCAAATCGCGAAGCATTTGAAATGGCGTTCCATACATCGGCTGTTTCGCCGCCCATATACCAGTAAGCCAGTCCAGCAATTTGCCGTTGCTCACTCATTAACACTTTGGCTGATAAAGAACGACTATCCTCTGCCCATATATATCTTGGCATACCGTTACTGTTGTACCCAATAATATATTGAACCAGAGTTGCATCCCATCGTCTTACAGATCCCGTAGCATGCGCACGCATTCCCTGCTCTGCCAGTGTAATGTCCCAAGAACTGGTTGCTGGATTAACGGAAGACCAGTCCCGTGTATATAACGGAAGGGCCAAAATTGTTTTGGCACGTACCACCTCGGAGAGCATGGTATCCAAAGCTTTTTCCACCCATGGAAGAGAGGCCACAGACCCTGCTTTTGGATCACCATTCCAGTGTTCCTCATATCCCATCAGCACCATATAATCCGATACAGCGCCCAGCTTGGCATAATCAAATGCATCCGTCCAATCTGTACCCAGGTCTGGCGATACATCCACGGAGACAACTGCACCCAGTGCGTGCAACGTTGCCGTCAACGAGGTGACAAATGCCGTTAATCCTTCACGATCCACAGGATCGACATTCTCGAAGTCCACGTTAATGCCGTCCAGTTTATAGGTTTTGACATAAGCGGCTACCTGTGAGATCACTGCCGCTCGGTTGGCCGAACTGGATAACATCTGATGCGTAAGTGCCGAATCGGAACGATTCCCAAGTAATGGCCATAGCTGCCTGTCGGTGGCGGATGCCCAGGAAATCAATGCAGGGTCTGCGTGATCAGTTACTTTCATACTGCTGTTCAGGAAAAACCAGCGCGGGACAAGCGTATTCACTTCAGACTGTTCCACTTGCTTCTTGAACTCAGCTGTAGTGGAGTTATATTGCCAGCCCAGCTGAACGCCAAGTTCGTCCCCACGTTGTAACTGCTCAGACCATGTTTTCTTTTGTAAAATGGCATCAAGCATGACGGCTGCTTCTTCCCGCGTTACCTGGTCATGTGGTCGGAACACGCCTCCGCTTCCCCGCATTAGTCCAAGTTGATATACTGTCTGCACATAAGGACGTGCCCAGTCCGAGATATCCGCTGCGTCAAAATACGTTGAAGATAAGAGTGATGTCTCTACGGGTTGTTGTTTTAACATCCGCACAAGAAGGGCAGCCGCTTCTTCACGCGTAATGGAAGCATTAGGCTGGAAAGTTCCCTGACCCTTACCCTCCAAAATAAAAAGATTCGTCATGGCAGCAACGTTGCCGTAATACCAAGCATTCATGCTTATATCCTGATAGGGATTTATATTATTTTTAACGGGCTTCAAACCTAGCAATCTAACCGCAAACGTCGCAAACTCTGCACGAGTAACGGCTTTCTTCGGTTCAAACGTAGTCTCTGACGTACCGGCAGCAATACCTTTGGCCACCAGATGTGTAATGGCATCCTTAGCGTAACTGGTGTGCGTATCCTGAAACTGTTGCTGCACGCTTGCAGCCTGAACGGTAGAGCCGTATCCAGCCACCGATCCAAGTGTTAATAACCCGCATAAAGCTATTTTCCATATCCGTTGGTTTGTTATGTCTTTTAATCTATTATTCACATCAAAAAGCCTCGCTTCATTGGATTACGATCAACTATCATCGTATCAAATTAAAGCGAGGCCGTATGTGGTTAAATGTTGGGAAATGCGAAGCTTACTTGTGTACTTTTACGCGCTCTTCAATGGGTTGGAATTCTTTCTCACCCGGTGCTGCCGTTGGTTTACCAAATGGCATCTGAGCGATCAATCTCCAGTTCTCAGGAATGCTCCATTCTTGCTTCACTTTCTCATCAATCAACGGGTTGTAGTGCTGCAAAGATGCACCCAGACCTTCTTGTTCCAGAGCAGTCCAGATTACCAGTTGCAACATGCCGTTGGATTGGTTAGCCCAGATTGGGAAGTTATCTGCATAAGCTGCAAAATTTTGTTGAAGCTGTGCGATCGCATTGTTATCTTCGAAGAAGAGAACCGTACCATATCCGCTGCGGAATCCAGTCATTTTCTCTGCTGTGGATTTGAAGGCTTCTTCATTGCCTACCACTTCACGCAAAATTTCTTCTGTGTGATTCCACAATTTATCATGTTGTTCACCGAGCAATACAACGGCACGGGATGTTTGTGAGTTAAAGGAAGTTGGTGTATATTTCACCGCTTCTTCTACGATTTCCTGGATTTTAGCATCCGAAATTGTAGATTCCTTGCTGATCCCATAATAAGATCTTCTGTTTTTCAACGCATCAAAAAAAGTTGTCATTCTTAATCGCCTCCCAATTTTTTTCAATTGCCAACACAGTAACTATAATATAGTAACATACATTAGTCAACAAACTAATTTATTTTCACTAAATATACATTCACCGAAAACAATTCAACAAGTTTGCCCAATACAGCAATTGAAATTATCCTTCGCCCGTCTTTTTACGATAATCCGCCCGGTATTTCTCTTCAGTAGACGAGTTGCTTTTTGTCTGGTCTTTATTCTTCTCTTCCTGAGCCTCCATATTCAGATCTTCCATCGGAATTGGATCTACAGTCTGTTCTTCTTCATATCTGTCAAGCAGACTTTCGTGCTCTGTCTTATATTGTTCAGGATTGTCACGGGATTGCTCCTGATGGGTATCGCTGTTATTCTGATCCGGTGTGCGCTGTTTCATTCATATTCGCCTCCTCTAGGTTCATTACCTTTCTTTACCTGTTCTGCGTGTCCTCTAAACACAGTGGTATGCATTCCTCAAACGAAAATCAACAAAAAAAGCCAACCAGACAAGCTGGTCAGCTCAAACAAGACTTCTATGATTGGCGATGCAATTGGGTACGGTACAGATCAGGCGAACATCCCACACTTTGTTTGAACATCCGACTAAAATGCGAAAGGCGTTTGAAACCGGACAATCGACTTGCTTCTGTCACGGTGATCTCAGGCTGAAACTGAAACAAAAGCTTCGCCTGATTGATACGGCGGTCATACAGATATTTGAATATCGTCAAACCTGTCATTTCCTTAAACATGCCTGCCAGATATGGCTTGGACAGATGTAATTCCAGTGCCAAATCATCCAGACCAATGTCCTTCATATAATGGGTATCCACATAACGAATAATGTGTTGGACATGCCGCTCTCTCTCCGATGAGGGAAGTTGTTCCTGGACATCACCCTGGCAGATCTCTGCTACAAAATACAACAGATCACACAGTCTGACATTCATTCGCTCTTGCCTGAAATTGCTCTGACTTTGAGACAGACGATGAAGATCATGCAATAGAGCTTCGAATTCAAAGCAGCTATCTCCCTTCAGATTGACCCGGCAATTTCTGAGTTCTTCAAATGGCCTCAAGACCTCAGCCATACGGTCTGGATGCAGGCTGCTGCGGATTGCAGACGGATCAAAATGCAGTGTGCTTCGCTCATAAGCACTGCCTGGTTTCGGATGTGGTCGATGAAGAGTCAAGCCATGCATCAGCACCAGATCACCCGGCTCCAGGTTATATACCCGGTCCCCTATGATGTAAGTACATTCTCCATCATGAAAATAATAAATCTCATAATGTGGATGTGAATGGAATCCATCTGACTTGCCTGGGTTAAACGTGCTAGTGGATCGGTAACTATACTCCAGTGAAGCACTAAATTGCATCATGCTCGGCACATTCATGCACCTCCTGTTCGGAAGAGGGAAACGATTTGTGTCATGCCCCTGTAGGATATATGAAAGTGAAATTATAGAAGCTGTTTAATACTCTCTTGAATCTCGTCGATGGAGTCGATAGGTTCGAAGCGTCTGACCACACGACCCTCTGCATCAATCAGGAATTTCGTGAAATTCCATTTGATTGCATCGCCGTGTAACCATTCTGGTGCCTTCTCAGCCATCATTAATTTCAATAATTTGGCCTGTATATCTGTTTCATCAAAGCCAGCAAAAGGCCCTGATCTTTTCAAAAAGTCGTAGAGCGGGTGCGCCGCTTCTCCATTCACATCCAGTTTGGAGAACATCGGAAATTTCACACCATAGTTAATCTGACAAAAGGATTCCGCTTCCGAACTGCTTCCAGGCTCTTGCTCTGCAAACTGGTTACACGGGAAACCAATAATCTGAAGCCCTTGATCCTTGTACTGGTCATACAGCTTCTGCATGTCATCAAACTGGTGCGTATATTTACATTTACTTGCCGTGTTTACGATGAGCACAGGTTTTCCTTCATATTGATAGAGCGGGAAACGCTCTCCACTGGTTCTGGTTACGGTAAAGTCGTAGATGGTTGGCATAAGTCTAGTGCACCTCGCGATAGTTATGTAGTCATACAGCATCATATGTCATTGTTAATTATATACGAAGTTTGAACTATTGTATCGCGCAAGATAAGTTACTCTCCCTCACCACAGAAAACCCTTCTGCCACGAAAATCTCTTCGTTCAGCAAAAGGGTTATTATATGGGATCACAGTGACAGCAGATTCAGCCTTTCACGGCACTTCCGGCTACGCCCTGAATGATATAATGCTGACCCACGAGGAAAACGATGATCATCGGGATAATGCCTGCCGTTGCAGCGGCCATCATGCCGTTGTAATCCACATTATTCTCCAGAATAAAATTCTGCAGTCCGAGCGGCACGGTGTATAGGTCTTTGTCGATGAGGAACACAAGCGCATTTTCATAGTCATTCCAGTGCCAGGAGAAGTCAATGATCGCCAGTGTAGCCAACGCTGGCTTTGCCAAGGGCAGAATCAGCCTGAAGAATATACGCAAGTGTCCAGCACCGTCGATGAACGCCGCTTCCGAGATTTCCGAAGGCACCGAGAGGAAGAATTGCCGCAGCATAAACACCCCAAAGATTGTGAACATCCCAGGCAGGATCAATGCCCAATGCGTATTATATATGCCGACCCATTCAAACATCAGGAACTTCGGTACAAAGAGTACCTGCGGTGGCACCATCATCATTGAGAGATAGATCAGGAACAATGTCTCCCGACCTTTGAATTGAATCCGTGCGAAGCCATAGGCTGCAAAAGCCGAGAGAAATACAGCTCCGATCGTGCTAATTAGCGATATTTTCAACGAGTTCAGATAATATGTCGCAAAAGTATCCGCCCCGCTCCAGACCTTAATATGATGCTCCCAGTTCAGGCTGGAGGGTATCCACTGGATGGGATAGGTGAATACGTCCGCCGGAGATTTGAACGACGTGCTGATCATCCAGATGAACGGCATAATCATCAGCAGGGCAAACCCGGACATCAGAAGTGTCAGTATGATTTTTCGAATCTGGCTCAAGGACTCCATGCGGACTTTAACTTTAGGTGAATGTGGAGCTGTAGGCTTTGCATTCGCGGCAATTTGTTTCTCCATAACGATCCCTCCTCTCCTAGTAGTGAACCCAACGTTTCTGACCAAGCCACTGCAATACAGTGAAGACCATAATGATGGCAAAGAGTGCCCAGCTAATGGCAGCAGCGTAGCCCATCTCGTAGTAGCGGAAGGCATTCTGGTAGATAAACAGCGACAGGACGGTTGTGCTGTTCCCCGGCCCACCCTGGGTAATCGCTTGAATGATACCAAAGTTTTTGATGGTCATAATCAGTCCCGTAATTAGCAGTAAAAAGGTCGTTGGGCTCACAAGCGGCCAGATCACTTGGCGTATCGTCTGCCAGGGACGGGCTCCATCTATCCGTGCAGCCTCAACCAGTTCCTCCGGGATTTCCTGCAAAGCGGCCAGATAAATAATCATGTTGTAACCCAACATGAACCAGATCCAGATGATATCAATCGCATACATGGACCATTCGGTTGTTGATAACCAGCCGGGTGGATTCGTAATACCGATTCCCCGCAAGAAGCCATTAATGGGCCCCGATGTTGGCTGGAACAGCAGCATCCAGACAAAAGCGATGGCAACGCCGCTGGTGATATAGGGCATGAAATAGAGAGCACGCAGCGTTTTTTGCCAATACACCGACTTGTTCAGCGCCACCGCCACGATAAAAGCCAACCCCATTGATACCGGAACCGCTAACAGAAATACAAATGTATTTCGCAGCGCCACGCCAAACAGATCATCATTCAACATCCGGCGGATATTGTCCAGCCCGACGAAATTCGTCTCCGGGCTCATGAATTTGTAATCAGTGAACATGAGATAGAACGAATAGACAGCCGGTATAATAAAAAACACCAGCACACCAATCATATTGGGCCCAATAAACAGATACCCGAGTCTGCTCTGCCGTTTCATCCAGGATTTATGCATATGCTCCCCCACTCCTTAACATCTGTTCTGGAATTAAGCATAACAAGATGTCCTCTAACATTTAAGGAACATAACCCTGTACCTGATATCACAGATATATGTATTTCGGCAGTGCCTTTCGGGAGGGAAACAACATGGAATTGTTCTATTACTTATATAGAAAAAACCGCCCCATTGGGGACGGCCTTTGGACTTAATGCTTTTGCAATCTATTGATTCTGCTTCAGCCAATCATTATGGCGTTTGACCATGTTCTGTACCGTAACTTCGGCAGTCTGGTTACCAAGGAAGAATTTTTCATACTCCTGTGCACGCAGATCAACCACCTCTTGCGCAATGCTGCGGACAAACGTAGGTGTCTCGTCACCATACAACACAAATTCCAGTGACTCCTTGTCATAAGAATCAGCATAATCACCAAGCAAATGATCAATGGCAGTCTGCTGATCGACCGCATTGGAGGAAGGCAAACGTCCACCCGCAGCCATCGGCATCATTCCCCCATCGGCGTACCATTTCAGGAACTCCCATGCGGCTTCTTTATTTTTCGACTTGGAATTGATCGCAATAAAGTCACCCAGTCCTCCACTCTTCACCATATCCGCTTCCTCTGCAGCCAGTCTCGGTACAGGGGCAAAGGCGATTTTCCAATCCCGAGGGAACTCAGTCATATTGTTGGATGTACGGATCAGCCATTCGCCGATATTAATCATGGCAGACTCACCGCCAAGGAACATGTTTTCCACCGGCATTTTGGAAGTCAGCTGCTCCCCGAGTGGAGGCGTGGTTGCATCCTCCTTCATCATCCCGTTCAACGTCTCCAGCCATTTGGTAACGAGTGGATCATCGAGGTTGGAAGAACCGTCTGCCTTAACATAACCGTTCTTCACCAGAACGGAATCGAGCGGGTCTACATAGGAAGCGGTATGCTGCACCAATCCGTACTTGAAGCCAGCTGTCTTCAGTTTGAGTGCATATTCACGGGCTTCATCCCATGTCCAAGCTTTCGGTACACTCAGTCCGGCCTGATCAAGCGCTTTCATATTTAAAGCGAAGAAGGCAGCGTTTTTCTTGGTTGGCATCCCGTAATATTTACCGTCCACTTTCCAGGAAGCCGCATCTTCACCCATTTTCTCATCAATGTTGTAGTCGGTGAACTCGCCCAGATCCAGCGCTGTCCCGCCCTTGATGCGTTTATCCAGATTTGTAAGGGTATAGTTGACATACAGGTCAACGTTCTGCCCGGTGGACAGCGCCGTATCCAGCTTCAGGTTGCCATCATCGTCATTCACAAACCGCACATATTCCACCTGAATATCAGGATGCTCCGCATTCCAGGTATCCACCACTTCCTGTGGACCATTCTCAGGCGGCACCGCGCCCCACATGGTGAGCTTCACTTTTCCCTCTGCCGCTCCACCTCCGTTATCTCCACCGTTCGTCTCATTTTTACCTACACAGCCGGCAAGTAATCCCAGCATCAGCGCGCCTACGATTAACCCCGTTAATCCTTTTTTGATTTTCATCTGGTCACATGACCTCCCTGAATTGAAGTGTACCTTCCGTTACATCGTAGCAGGGACCTTGCTGGGTTCATAAGATACATATCCATGATTCGGATTGAACAAAAATGCGGATTTACTTGTGCTTGCCTGAGCACTCGGTACACATATTCCTTCTACTCATCCTGTGAGTCACGAACGATGGCGATACTGGCTGGGCGTGCAACCGGTCCAACGCTTGAATATTTTGATGAAATAATTATCACTTCCGAACCCTACCCGGTAACCAATCTCCTGTACAGGAAGGTCCGTCTCACGCAAGTATTCAGCCGCTTTCTCCATCCGTACCCCATGCAGGTAATGAATCAGGGTATGACCGGTTTTCTTTTTGAACAGAGCACTCACATAATTCTCGCCCATCATCACATATCGTGACATGGATTTGACGGTAATGTCCTGGTCGTAATGCTGTCCGATATACTGAATTATTTTGCTAATCTCCGGATGCTTCACAATCGGCTCACGAACAGGTGTAAATGGAAGATCCGTATCAGACGGGGGCGCAGAAGAGACCGTAAGAGAATTAGGCAAATCAGGCGTTGATGGGAGAACCGGTGTGGAAGGTGGCACTTCATGATGATCTGTCTCTGTCCGGGCTTCAGTTGAAGCTCCCAGTTCTGCACTTACTTTACGGAGTGTATCACGCAGTGAATTCACACTCATGGACAGTTTCAAAATATAATTGGATGCCCCGTATTCCATTGCCCGGCGTACATATTCGAACTCCCCCATACAGGTGAGCATGACAAATTTGGTTTTTAACCCGGCCTGACGGGTCTGTTTAAGTAATTCCAGACCATCCATACCTGGCATGACAATATCGGTCAGTACCAGATCCGGTGTATCCTGTATGATCATCGCCAGCGCTTCGGTCCCATTACCGGATTCTCCGATGACCGTGAAGCCCAGCTCTTCCCAGGAAATAATCTCTCGCACCGACTCACGTACAAATACCTCATCTTCTACAAGTAATACTTTCCACATGCCAGATTCCCCTCTCCAGTCGGCTAGTCAGATCGCTTCTGTACGTACGGCGTCGACAATAAAAAAGGAATGCTGAACCTCACTAATGTCCCCGGCTTGGTATCAATCACTTCGAGTTCACTTTGGCCTTTGAACAATAATCGCAATCGTTCCTTAAGGTTAGACAGGCCGATCCCCAGACGTGTGCGAGTCATCTGCTGACGCCGGGATTCCTCCATTCCAATTCCGTTGTCTGCCACCTCCAGCATCAGCTTTCCTGTGTCTTGCCTGTAAATTCCGATGCGGATCTGACCAAGTTGTTCCAGTGGCCCGACACCGTGATGAATGGCATTCTCCACCAGTGGCTGCAAGCTCAGCTTGGGCACGAGCGCATACTCCAATTTATCGTCAAATTCACAAGTCACCTCAAAGCTATCGCGGTAACGAATCCGCTGAATATGAAGGTAGGCTTGAACCAACTCAATCTCGTCCTTCAAGTATACCAATTCGACCTGTGAATTCAGGCTGACTTCCAGTAATTTGCCCAAGGAAACACACATCTCGGAGATCTCTTCATTCCCGCTGCGGATCGCGCTCCATTTCATTGTATTCAATGTATTCAGGAGAAAGTGCGGATTCATCTGGGCCAGAAGCATATGAAAATGTACCGCTTCCTTTTGACGTTCCTCCGCCTTGAGTCTGTTGATCATCTGATTAGCATCATCCAGCATCGTATTAAACGTGCGTGTCAATTCCAATACTTCCCCACGGCTGCGGCCTTCGGGAATACGAATCTTGAGGTTTTTGCGGACAACCTCCTTCATCTTGTTCTGTAAGTGCGACAAGGGGCGCGTAAACGTTGCCGAGATCATAAAAGCCATCACTACAAATGCTCCTGTGAAACCAAAAAAGGTCAGAAAGTAACGTTGTTTAAGCTCGGATATCTCTGTAAACAGGATGGAAAGTGGAATGCGATTCACCATATACCAGTCCAGTGATTCGATGTACACGTAGTTAATCAGCGTATCCGAGGCTGGATCGGTCAGGTAAGCCTGTGCCGGATGAAGAGCTATTTCACGCGTAACCTCCGGGGAGAGCACCGCTGTTTTGGATGAACTGGTGATGGTCTCTCCACTACCTGTAATAAGGTAATACTCCTGGTTACTCTGTGAATCCTTCAACATGGTCTGGAACCAGTAGGAATAATCAATGCTAATTCGTGCCAGCCCGTATCGCTTGCCGCCGCTATCTTTCATGTAAGCATACAGCGACAACAGATATGGGCTGGAAGATAACTCTCTAAGCACAGGGTTGGAATCCCGTGCATCCCAGCGATAGAAGAGTTCTTCCGGTTGAAGCGAGTGTGAATCCGCACCGCCTTTTGGAATGGTTATTTTCCCCAGACGCTCACGGAATTGTTCCAGATAGGGGCCATACGTCAGTGCTTTTTTGGGCAAATACGAAGTGTAAACGCTATCATGAAAATCCAGCAAGGTAAAGTACACCGAAGGATTATATAGGAAGAAACTGTTGTTGATCATCTTGAACTTTTCTTCTACCAGCGACTTGTTCTCAAGCGGCGTACGACTGCCCGGGGAGGTTAGCACATTTCTTACCGCGGAATCCTGTTCCAGAAAAATAAGCGTTTTGAAGGCAATGCTCATCTGGTCCTCCAGAGAGCGATACATCTGGACTAGCTGCTCATGACTCTGCTCACTGATTTTCTGCTCGACCAGGGATTCAATTTGCTGATAATTGTAGACATTCAATGCACTGAACGGCAAAAGAATCAACACCACAAATGCACCGAACAGGCGGTATCTGAGCCGCTGTGGTAACCAACTCTTCCAATTTGGCTTCTTCATTCCTTAGTGCTCGCTCCCCTACAATTAATGACCCCATTATAGCACCTGCCTGCCATTTACAGCCGGAGTCGAATGATTTGCATGGATTTGTGATATTCGCTGCCTGCATCCATGTGAACTACACAGATATGTTCTATTGGTGTAAGCAAGAAATGAATGAGTGAATGGATGGAAGGCTGGATGGACGAGACCCTTACCTCATACTTGATGTCGTTTCCGATACTCTGAGGGACTGATTCCTATGGTGGACGAAAATACACGGCTCAGATAAAATCCGTTCTCATATCCACATCTCTCAGCGATCTGCGTGAGAGTCAGACGGCTATCTGCCAGCAAAGCTTTTGCTTTTTTGAGACGAATCGCTTTCAGATAATCGGATGGTGTCTCTTGAAAGGCCTCCCGGAACCTTCGGGTGAGCTGGACTGGACTCAAAGCCAACTGTTCGGCCAACGTTCGAAGACTGACCGCCTCTCCCGCCCATTCCTCCAACAATACTGCCGCTTCAGCCATGAGGCCATCCTCCGTGAACTTCGTTTCCATTAGCCTGCTCTGTCTGCGCTCCCATTGATATAGCCGCCACAAATCCAACATCAAGTGGGTTTTCCATCCTGTTGTAGCATCATCGTTGTCCTCACTCGCCTGACGCAGGTAGGCATATGTTGAAGCCAGACGCTTTGTATCATTAATGAGGGATTTTCCGATTGGCGGCAGGAGACGCTCATCCTCTGCGGAGTTACAACGGAACAGCATATAGTGAAACGTCAGCGGGGTTACCGTCTCTCTGCGAAAAGGAACGTGGGGCGGACATAACACCAGATCAGCAAAACCCGCCTCTCCGCTCTGTCCATCAATCTCGTAACGAAATACACCCTCTTCAACGGCAAAGACCACCCAAGCGTCGTAGATATCTTCTGTCAGAGCAAATTCAGCTTTCTTCTTCCAGTAGATGTGATTAAGGAGGTCCATGACACACCTGCCTTTGTTATGAAATAAAGTATATGCTCGATGATAATATAGTGTATTTGAAAAGTAAATATATAGAACTAATATGAAATTATAGATATGAAATATGAAATCTGAGCTTAGGCTCATCCATATTCAATGAGAGAGGTGTTCACATGAAGCACGAACTCGTTAAACCGGATATCACCGTCATCGGGGGCGGGCTTGCTGGCGTATGCGCTGCCATATCTGCTGCCCGGCTGGGCCAACATGTCGCTCTGGTACAGAATCGTCCTGTACTCGGTGGCAATTCCAGCAGTGAAGTACGCGTGTGGGTCTGCGGCGCTACCGCCCACGGAATTAACCGCTATGCCCGCGAGACGGGCATCATGGGGGAACTATTTGTAGAGAATCAGTATCGTAATCCAGAGGGCAATCCTTATCTCTGGGACTTGATCATTCTGGAGGCCGTTCGGGCTGAATCCAACATCAGCCTGTACCTGAACACGGATGTACATGAAGTCGAGGCCACTGGGGATGGAGATGAACGCATGATCACCTCCGTTACCGGGTGGATGATGGGATCTGAGCGCAAAATCCGATTCGAAAGTCAGATCTATCTGGACTGTACGGGCGATGGATTGGTTGGCTTTCTGGCAGGTGCCAAGTTTGCACTCGGCCGGGAAGCCCGCAGCGAATATGGCGAAGAGTGGGCACCAGAGGTAGCTGATCAGATCACGCTGGGCAGTACACTTCTCTTTTATACCAAGGATGCTGGTGCGCCTGTCCGTTATATCCCGCCTTCTTTTGCCAAGGATATTACACAGACCAGCATTCCGATTCGCCGGGTCATTCGCAGCGGGGATTCCGGTTGTCATTACTGGTGGATTGAATGGGGCGGTGAACATGACACCGTTCATGACAATGAGCTGATCCGTGATGAACTGTGGTCCGTGATCTACGGGATCTGGGACTATATCAAGAATTCCGGCAAGTTTGATGCCGACCATATGACGCTAGAGTGGATTGGTTCTCTGCCTGGCAAAAGGGAGTACCGCCGCTTCACGGGTGACTATGTGCTCACCCAGAACGATATTATCAGCCAGCGGGAGTTCCCGGATGCCGTTGCCTTTGGCGGCTGGTCCATTGACCTGCATCCTCCGCAGGGCATGTATGCCGAAGCGAGCGGCTCGAAGCATATGCATGCCGATGGCGTGTATCACGTGCCGTTCCGCTCGTTGTATTCCGCAAATGTGCGGAATATGCTCATGGCCGGACGCGACATCAGTGCATCACATGTCGCCTTCGGCACAACGCGCGTCATGGCAACATGCGCGGTCATCGGCGAAGCCGCGGGTACGGGCGCAGCGCTCTGCGCGGCCATGGGGGTATCGCCGCGCGAGCTGCACGCGAGGCATCTGGCGGTGCTGCAGCAGACGTTGCTGCGGCAGGACGCTTCCATCATTGGGGTGCGCAGCCACGATGAGCTGGATCTGGCCCGGCGTGCCAAGGTTACAGCCTCCAGCACGCTGACGGGCATCGCTCTGGAGCAGCCTGGCGAGACGTACCCACTGGGTACGGATGTTGCACTGCTGCTGCCTGTGCATCCAATGCTCAGCGGCCTGGAGCTGCTGCTGGATGCATCCAGCGATACCGCATTGACGGTAGAGCTGTGGGATACGAGGCGTAAGGAGAACTACGTCCCGCATTTGTTACAAGTTACGGCGACTGTTAACGTTACAACAGGAACTGCGCAGTGGGTGAAGCTGCCGCTCGAATGGCGACCGGAAGAACCGCAGAATGCTTTTATTATCATCCGCTCCAACAAAGCCGTCTCACTCTACCATTCGACAGAAGCACACAGCGGCGTGCTGATCTTCTTCAAAACAGAAGAAAACCACGTGTCCAAAAATCTGGAGGACCACGCCACAGATCAGCCTGTCGTATTATGGTCCATGCAAGGGTTGGCGCGTCAGCCCTTCTGCTGTCGTACCCTCTCTGAGACCACGGCCTATACAGCGGACAACACGATCAACGGTTACCATCGCCCCTTTGGTGGTCCGCAGCAGTGGATGTCACAGCCGATGCAGTCTGGCAAGCCAGAATGGGTACAACTGACATGGGAAGAGCCACAAACCTTGGCTGAGTTGCACTTGACGTTTAATGATGATGTGAACGAGGATCTGGTTAATTTACATCACCATCACACCACATTCCGCGTCATGCCTGAACTTGTACGCGATTATCGAGTGGAAGTATTGAATCCGTCTGATGAGTGGATCGAGATTATAAACGTATCGGAAAACCGCAGAAGAAAAGTCATCCATTCCTTGGATACACCTGTGTATGTGCAAGCGCTTAGAGTAATCATTGATGCTACTAATGGCAGCAGGTATGCGGAATTGATCGAGATTCGGACTTACGGGCAAGCTACACGGTAGAGGACTCTGAGCGTATTCATTTTGTTAACTGATTATGGTCCTGCTCAACATATACGTTGGATATTTACGGTACGAATTAAACATGTCATATGTATAAGATTCTCCACTCCTGAACGAGAACTGCTGGCAATAAACAGGTTGTCTTGATCTTCAAAACAGCCTGTTTATGCGTTATAACGTTTATGTGATAGATAGAAGCGTTTTATGTTCTCTAGTGATTCAGTACTTGTTGAGCGTGCAGATTTATTGATTCGGATAAGTTTCTTTTAAGAACTCAACAGACTGCACGATTAGCGCTTTCAACACATCCACATGAATGTCCGCGACCTTGTTGATGTATACACATGCTTTCCCTGTTGTATGTTTTCCAAAGTCCTTTAATAGATTTTCTCGCTCGCTATCCCCTGTGGCAAAATACAAACTGATCTTCGCCTTTCGTGGCGAGAAGCCCACTAGTGGTGCATCTCCTTCGTGACCCGATTCATATCTGTAATGATATGCACCGAATCCAATTATACTCGGTCCCCACATTTTCGCATCATAACCTGTCGTCTCCGTGAAGATATCCAATAATTGATAAGCGTCTTCACGTTTCTTTGCATGCTCGATCTGTTCAATAAATTCAATGACACTTTGGTCTGTTATTATTGTTTTAAGTTTGTACATTGAAGTGATCACTCCTTAATTAAGTCCAATCCTCAAAATGCTTTTCTAGAAAGACAAGCTCTTTCTCATAGTGTGCGAGATGACCTTCCTCTACCATTTTCATAAAAGCATGTTCCCCAGCAGCTGCGCGATCTGATAGTGTTTTACACATAAAACGAATGCGTGATATAACCCATTCCTTCAGGTCTGTGGGCACACTCAGTCCATACTTGCTCATAAATAATGTAATGCGTTCTTTTCGCACAGATCCATGTGCCTGGCTAGAGTAAGGCATAACACCCTTTCCATCCATCATTGGTGAGAAATCTGCGAGTGGAACGGACGTGTACAAGGCATAGGCGATATCCCACAGACGAGGACCCGGACCTGCCATATCAAAATCAATCATTCCTTGAGGACGGCCGTCCCTGAACACCATATTATACGGCGCAAAATCATTATGACATACAACTTCATCTTCAGTTATGCCTGGATATCTGTTCGTTGATACTGATGTTGTTGTAAATCCAACGGTCGCATCATGGTAACTTCTCAACAGTTTTGCGACTTCAATCAAAGATTCGTCTGACCACATATACTCTTCTAGATCAGGGTAGTCATTGCCTGGAACGATGCCTTTGAGGTAAGAAAGTATTTCTCGCCCCAGTTCATCTATTCCCAAAAATCGAGGGGCATGATCATAACCCACTTTTTCGAGATGTAAAAGCAATTCAATCACGTATGGATTTGGTTTGGCATACCGGCGAACCGTCTCACCTATTCTGACAACCTGATTCACATTACCTCCCGATAACGCTTCCTCCTGTTCGGACACTTTCATCCCTCCTCAAGCTAAACTTCCTTGCTATGCCCATGATTACGATTTTTCTTATAACTCCCCGGGAATCCCGCAACCAATAGTATGAATCCAACAAAGAACATGAAGTATACGAGTAAACCTGTTGGATGCTCGTTCGTCTGAGCAAACTGGGGTACGTTAGTCCCTCCTGAAGCATATCCTGCTTCTACTATAGCGACAGATACTCGGATTGAAATTCTCTCCATTGTCGAAATGAACACACTGCCAAGCATGAGGACTACACCCAAAATCTTGTTAATATTATTCATTTAATGCCTCCTTCTTGAGCCGTCCACTATTTTATGAGGTTATCTACTTAATGTCTTTCGATTCTCTAGTCCATATTCCTGCATTTTATATTAACGGTCCGTTCCTATATCATATCAAATAGCGGCGTCATCACTGACGCCGCTGTTAACGCTCTCTGAATAAGTTACGTAGCTAACACTTGGTGCAGATCCATACTATTTTGGAAAAAGGCTGACCGTTCAACATAATACAGATCGTACATCTGTTCATTCATATTGATCCGTTGATATACATCTGGATACACATCATTGGCTAATTTCACATAAGGCAGTTTTTGTACGGCTTTTCTGGATCTTATATTCTGCTTGCGTATCTTCATAAATACCGTTTCAATCCCATGTTCCAGAAACAATTCAACAAAAAAGGCTGATTTGGCTCTTTGGCTATACCCATTTCCAAAAAAAGGTGATCCAATCCAAGTGGCTAAAAAACCGGTTTGATGCTCAATATGATATAGATCAATGGTTCCAATAGGCTGCCCTGTTTCATTCAAAATCGTTCGGGATATCACTGTCTTTTGTTCTTCTTCAGCCATCAATTGTTTCGTCAGGAATAGATATTCCTCATACGATTGGCATGCATAACGAACGTAAGGAGAAACTGCGGGGTCCATCATTAAACTGTACAGTGGAAGGCATTCCTGCAAATCACGCTTTTTTAACATTCTGTCTACCACCTAGTCCTTTTAGTTCGCTATATCAAGCAAATTAAGTATATAAAAGGTAGTGTGGGATTTAATGAATTCTGTATGTGGCTTATGTAAAATGCATTGGTAAATGTTGTTCAACTTTATCTCCGGGTAGCACAAAAAACGGCATGTCCCTTTTGGAGGAACACGCCGTTTGCACGGATGCAGATAGACAGTAAATTATTGCATACCTTGCATGATCGCATTAATGATATTTTGCTGAGTCACGGTATTATTTGAACGGTTAAATAATGCGAATCCATGTTGACCATTGTGCCCGTTATCCCAATACACAGGAACCATTTTGTATTTCTTGGCTTTTGCTGTAACTGCTTTGGCATATGCAGCACGATAAACATTGTTGCTGGAATCGTAAGACGTTTTATCAATGGAACCGAACTCACCAATCACTACAGGATAGCCCTGAGTCACAAATTTGTCGTACATGGACTTGAATTGCGATTCAAGATAATCCTCTTGTCCCCAAGTAGACTTTTTGGCAGGATTCGTAGAAGTTGCACCCCACTGTGTGATATTGCCGTTTTCCTCACCTGCAAAATCCCACGGAGAGTAATAGTGTGCCGAGATCATGATTCTCTTCTGCGAACTAGGAATAGCCGAGGATCTGTAATTATCTGTCGGAAGAGTAAAGCCATAATTACCAACAGTGTAGTCAATGTTGGTGTTCCAGCCTGGAACTAGCAACCATCTGGCATTGTTGTTACCTCCAGTCTGACGAACCGTATCCACGAAGATTTGGTTGTATGCGTTCAGATTGGTGTAATAGGCCGAGTTTGGATTGCCATAGTTACCATCAAAAACTTCGTTCATGGATTCGAAAATAAGGCGATCATTGTAGTTGCTAAACTTGGTGGCAATCTGCTGCCAAACCTTCTTATATTTTTCCTTAATGGCAGTCTGATTGCCACCATTCACCAGCAGCCATCCACCCTGTACGGAATTATACCCATCACCATGAATATTGATGATCACATACAGACCTTCATTGTACGCATAGTCCACGACTTGCTGAATTCGATTCAGCCATGCCGCATTAATTGTATAATTGGGAGCGCTTCCAATGTTGTTCAAATAGGAAACGGGAATACGAATGGATTTGAAGCCTGCCGCTTTTACCTTTTTGATTAACTCTGGAGTTACCGTAGGATTGCCCCAAGCTGTCTCATTCGGTGTACCGTTCACCGCTGCTTCCAGCTGATTGCCGAGATTCCATCCTGCACCCATCTCAGACACTATTTGCGAAGCGTCCGCTGCTGATGCTTTAGCGCTCCATCCGGTAAAAGCTACCGCAGCCACTAATACCAGTGCCAAGCTGCTGATGCCAAATTTCTTCCATTTTTTGAACATAACCATACCTCCGCTTATTCTATTATTTTTAACAAGCAGTGCAGTTAATCTATGCATACAGATTGAATGATTCGAGAATACGTGCCTCCTCTCTCTATCGATCAAACAAATGAATTCTTCGTCCGACACCAACATAATAACACATTTATGGAAAATAAAGCGATATCTTTATTGTTTTTTGTGACTATTTACTACAAAATAATCCATCTATCCATTTAAGTGGATTGCTTGAATTTGTTCTCTATCAAAATCAATAATCATGATGTGATCGCGCAAAATATGATCTCCGCAAGATATTGTTGCGCCGTAGTCGGTTATACTGTTAAATGTGATATCCACACGATAGACTTCAATCTCATTCAACCAATTTTGATGTACTTTTTCCTGAAGTTCATTCTCATAATAATCTCGAAAGACAGTCTCACAAGTTGAAAACCACTTAATGTAGTCTTCTATTTTATGAACAATTGAATCTAACGGTGTATTTGTGGACACATATATTCGGACGTCATTTAAATCCTCATCCTGTATGCAATGTTTGAATATTTGCACTGTATTTTGCAGAGTGTAACACCGGTAACTCTCATCACTCTCTTCTTCAAGCTCAATGAATTCACTTAACAATATGATCTTACTCCTCTCAATGCATATTATAATAGCCCATTTAACCACTTTACGAATTTTTCTTTCTCTTCAAACTGTGGGTAATGCGCTGACTCGTTGAATACAATGAAGTCTTTGATCGGTGCATCCAATACGTCAAAATAATCACGTGCTGCATTCGCAGTGGTCATATAATCATATTTACCCATTACAAAATAGGTAGGAATCTCCAGATGATCAACAATATCAGGTAAATTTTGATCAAATGCTTCCTTCAGTAAGATGTCTTGTGAACTAAACATCCCTGAATAAAAGCGAATCATATCCAGTCCATTGTATTCAGGATTTAAAAGGAATCCTGAAATATAATCTCTATTCTCATGGATGAGCCTGGCTGCACCACCGTACTTTTGCAACAACATTCTAGGTGTAAGTTCCTTTCCTTGCTCGATCGAGCTGCGAATTAGCTCCAGTTTTTTAACATCCTCTGCATTACCGGCTTGTTTCGCTTGCCCGTACGTGTACTCCAAACTTTCCAGTTCGCTCTGAATTGTATTAGCCATCTGTCCAATGCCTATATAAGCGTGAAACTGAGTGGGTGCTTTAGCCGCAGCTTTCATCCCGATGTATGTACCAAATGAATGACCAATTAATATAACCTTCTCTTGACCTAACTCCTTAGATACATAATTCCTTAACGCTAACAAATCATCTACTAATACATCTGTTGTGAGATTCGAGTAATCCTCAAAAAAGTGATAGGACTTCCCACTCCCACGTTGATCGTAATGCACCACCGTGAAGTGTTGCTCAAGCTCTTTCTGATACTTCCTTACGTATGGAATCTCCGAGCATCCCGGCCCGCCATGCACAAAAATCAGGATAGGGTTAGTCCGATCAACACCCCTGATCATGACTTCATGTCCTGTACCGTTAATTTCGACCTGCTCTAACATGCTGATGCTGTTTTCACCTTTAATTTTGGGTGTCCATGTGGGAAATATCAGAGCTACTATAACCATTAAAATAATACTAAGTATGCTGTATTTGAGTGTTTTACGTATTTTTTTGCGCATGTAATGCTCCTTAAATAATAAGTTTCATTTGTAATTCTACCAGCGATTCCTTTATCGTAACGGATACAACAATTCAACGGGTTCTATCATCAGCTCTTGTTGGAAGATGTAATTGTGATCGGCTCCAACGATACAGAGGATTCGTTTTTCTGGATGAGCTTCAATTGTATTTTTGACTCTTTGAACCATAATCTGATTGCGGACCACCCATCGAAAGTTCTGTGCCTTCGCGTTTACCTGATGCAACCATTCATATTTTTGTCTGGTTACACGATCGAACTCCTTTGAATTAAAAGGAATCTCGCCAAACTGATACGTCTCCATTTGCTCTGCAAACCAGTGATCATCCCGTTGTTCAAGTTCTTTGCGTTCCACGTCCGAATAACCGTTGAATGGATCAAAAGCATTCCACACATCCAATTCAAACCAGTCAATAGGGACAAATGGGATGTTATGCTCCTCGCATAAAGGGAAGACCAATTCCCAATACTCACTGGCTGGTTCTCCCCAGTATCCTCTATCATGTTTGTCCTTCAGATACCTCATCCAACTCTGCGGATGAACTTCACCACAAATGAGATCTGGTTTAAACTCAGTAATCACATCCTTGTAAAGAGAAAGGGAACAATGATATCGCTCCCTGAGTTCAGGATTATGAATGGTGCCAAGTATCCCAACCGTTGTCATGTGCCCAGCTCCTTTATCATATGTATATCGTTCGGCTCTTTGTCATAAAGTTCTTGATCAATCTCGCTTGCAATCTGGCTGCCCTGACTTTTATAAAAGGATACCGCTGATTTCGTCTCTGTGGAGGAGATATACAGATACTGTGCACCACGTTTCTTAGCCTCTTCACCTAACTCGTTTAGAATACGTTTACCAATACCTTGTCTTCTGTACCCGCGTGAGACATACATCAAGTCAACTTGTAATTGATTTCGTTCTTTTCCTCTATATTGATGTGCCAGCACACCAAATCCGATTAATTGATCGTCAGCAAACGCACCATATGCCATGCCACCTTGTTCTAATTCGTACACATATCGATTTTGAATCTCTTTCAAAAGCATCTCATCCCAGTTTGAGCATTCATGATTTTGTTCAAGCTCAACCAATCGGTTCTCTCTCATTTCATAGATGAGATCAATATGTTCCGAGCGATCTATTTCCTGCAGCTGATTCACATCATCAAGGGTCAACGTTCTATACGCTATCATGGTCGTTGCCAGCTCTCCTTCCCATGTTATTTCTAAGATCCTATGGCTTTATTGATCGAAGTCTGTATTTATCAAAGACTCTTTTATCGTACAAAATAGTGTATTCCTTGTTCTCTTCAATTAGTTTTGACATATCCATTGGAACGGCTATTGTTCGTTCGTGATACTTAAATCAGCTTATTTTAATTTCAGGTAACTCATTCAAATGATTTATTTCGATAGTGTATTTCTTAAGCTTATGGTTCTCAAGTCCATCCCATCTGTCTGAGAAACGATATAACATATCTCCGAAGTTCATCCCTTCAGGTAATACATCCACAAGCTTTATTTCATCGATTTCAGACTCCGGTAAGCTCTCCAGCGATTTAACCTCAGCATAAGAAACCATACCAAAGCTCCCATTCCATTCATATACTCCATAAGGAGTTAATTCGAAGCGTACTGCCCCTGTCTCTTCATAGAGTTCTCGACTCGCCGTGTGTAAAATGGTTTCCCCTATTTCTTTGTTGCCTCCTGGGATCTCCCAACCTCCTCTTTTCCTCTTTTCCTATTTTCCTATTTTCCTATTTTTTATAATGATGAATTTATTGTTGTATTTCGCGATCATAACTGCAAATTTGATTAACTCCGGATCGAGTTCATCTAGATCAAACCAGTGGCTCATGTTATCTCTCCTATAAACAACTATTCTTCAACATAAAATTGTTAAACCAATGAAGTGATAACAAGCTATCATTGGATATAATTGTAGTGAATACCGCAACCAATGGTAGCTCTTGGTTAACAAATATGTATTGCCCTCTTCCACCGCCCATACCCATAGCATAAAACGTTTTATTTTCAGCGTCTTCTTCCTTGTTGCTTTTCATTATCCACCACTGATATCCATACTGAGACTCTATATTTGGGATATTATGTATTGATCTAGCGATCCATTCAGCAGAGATGAGTTGTTTCGAATTCCACTCCCCATTCTGAGCGTATAACACTCCAAACTTCAGCATATCTTCGATCTTCATTCGCAAACCAAAACCACCGATCGAAATCCCTTGTGTATCTTGATACCAGTGAAAATCGTTAATACCAGAGGTGCAAATAAGTACTTTTTTGCAAATTCCGAAGTGTTCATACCAGTCGCCTTCTGCAATATGGCGCTAAGTATATGCGAACTCCCACAACTATATTTCATTTGAATTCCAGGTTCGAATTCAACAGGCTGCTCAAGAACAAATTTCGTCCAATTCTTAGATGGAATCATCGCTTCATTCCCCGAATAGTGTAGGCCCAAGGACATTGTTAATAGATGCTTAATGGTAATCCCCTTTTTGCTATCATCCAGATCGTTAAAATAGTTCACAATTGGAATATCCTCATTCTCAATGTATCCCTGTTCTATAGCTATTCCCACCAATGCGGAGAGCACACTTTTTGTAATTGAATTCACTTTATGTTGTTTTTCTTTCGTTTTTTGATTTCGATAGTATTCATATTGAATTGAGTTTTCTCGGTATATCATGCAACTCTACGCTTTATTTCTTTTGATCTCTCTTTCGAGATCATTAAATTCAGTGATATATAACACTCCCTTCTCCTGTGATTCAAAGCTCCAGTACGGTTATTAACTCATCATGACAGATTTCGCCGTTGTCTACGAAACCAAAGCTTTCATATAATTTTTTCGCGCTGACATTTTCGGGACTATAGGAAATCCAGCAATATTGTGCAGGTCCAGCTGGGTATGTACGAACAAATTCCAAAACTTCTACCATAGCTTGTCGTCCATATCGGCGGTTCTGATATTGATGATCAATCATCAGTCTCAGAATGCAATAACTATTATCCGCGATAGAGGGTAGATCATATCCAGTAATGCCATAGGTAATCATCACAAATCCTATCGGTTGATCGTCCATATATATAGCAAAAGGAAATGGATGACCTCCATTTTGCGAAAGAACATAACATGAAGCTACACTCGACAGATTGGAGGCCACGAATTGCCGTTGATCATCCGAGACCTCCAGATTAAATATTGCACGACGATTATCCAACGTAATTTTTCTCAAACTAATCATCTTATCACTTCCTAGTTGTGTTTTGTTCAGCCAGATATTCATCTATTTTACCAAATGCTCTATAGCCTTCTTCATATAGATATATTGCCCTCTGAAATGTTGAGTCTATCATTTTATTTCCAACCTGTAGATCATTTCATCATCTGAATTGGTTCTATTCTCACTAATGAAGGACATGCCCTTGTACAAGTTCTGTGCTATTTCGTTATCCCGTTCAACCGTTAATGAAATAACCTTGCATACCGGATGCTGTTTTGTAATGTAATCTAGAATGGCTCTTATAGCGCGCTTTCCCATTCCTTTGCCTTGATAGAATTGATCGATTTGAAAACCACCAATCCAGTAATTATCTGTACTATTGGGAGTGTAACTTAGATAAAAGAAACCAAAAACCTTCCCATCGATCTCAAGTACGTAAGGATCAAATGCTTCATCCCACGGTTTTATATAGGCGTAAGCTATCCCCTCAATAACAGATGGAACTAATGACGCTTGGTGTTTATACAAAGAGATCTTCAGCGCCTCTTCCCAATTCTCTCGTGTGACTGGTTGTATTTTTATATTCACCACTGTATCTCCTCTTTCGACATTCCTTAATTCATTCTAACGTTCTTTTCACTTTCACTTACAACCACTTCCAAATGATGTTCAATCAACTGTATCGCTTGTTTTTTATTCTTCGTGATTGTTGCAGTCTTATGGTTTTTGTTAATTGTACACATAACTTCTTCTATATTATATTGATGGTTCCATTTCACAATCATCTTGCATAAGTTCTTGAATGACTGCTTGTAATTCCACGGTCGCAAGCCCACTCTGGACAATACAAACCTCTTTATAATCCGATAATCTCTAATGAAAACATTTGGAGCTAATACAAAAATCAAATCCGCTTCCTGGATGGACTTTATTGTCCAATCTTTGCACTGTACTCCTTCTATGATCCAAGCTTCTGAACTGACAATAGATTGGACCAATTCATCCCTAACACTTTCAGGATATCTCAGATTTTCTGCACTTCTGTCCCATGTGAGATTGTCTAATTCATAGGAAGGAATACCATATTTATCCGACAATCCTTTGGCTAATGTTGATTTCCCACTGCCGCAAGATCCAATAATTCGTATTCTCATACATATTCTTTCTTCAAAAAATGCATAGATGACATTATCAACAAATCGATTTTTCCAATAATAATGTTCTTTCAATATGCCTTCTTCACTGAAACCAATTTTCTCAAGCAACTTTCTTGATCCCGCGTTCTCTGGCTCTACAAATGCTTCAATTCTGTTTAATTCAAGGTTCTTGAATCCATATTCAACGATTTTCCGAGTTACCTCGGTCATGTAACCCTGCCGCCAGAACTTCGGTGCTAACTCATATCCCATCACAGCTTTATAATGTTGTTTCATCCAACCATGAAATCCGCATGTTCCAATAATTCTGTTGTCCGATTTCAAAGCAATTCCCCAGCGGATCACCTGACCATTTTCGAATCGTTCTTTCCTCCTTTGTATAAGTTCTTCTGCTTGTTTTATAGTTGTGAAACTTTCTACATCGTAGAATCTTGTAACTTCATCTGAAGAAAAAATATGAAATATGTCTTGGGAATCACTCTGTTTAATCTCTCTTAACAGCAATCTTTTGGTTTCTAGCTCAGGAAATCGAGTCATATTCACTTCACCTCAATCGAGTATACTGCTACATTTTTCCCAATTATATCTACGTCCTTCTCGTGTTTCATGCCATTCTTTTGCGCGACTTTCATAGAACCCACATTGCCATGTTGAATCAACGATATTAATCTTTTCTGCTTCAAGTGATCCATTCCATATTCTTTCCACGCTTTTGCTTGTTCATATCCGTAACCCATTCCCCAGTATTGCTCTACAACCCAGTAACCAACTTCTAGCTCATCAGCGCCTTCAATGATTTGAGGAATCAGTCCAGAGGTTCCAATTAACTTGTTATCCTCTTTATTGAATGCGAGGAACAGCCCTTTATCGTCTTTATTCCAGTTGATGAACTTTTCCAGACTTTGCATGGTTTCTTCCTTCGTCCAAGGTCCTCCATGTCTTATAAATTTCATCATATTCGGCTCACTTGTCATATCAAAAAGTAAATCGAAATCATTTTTGGTATATTTCCGAAATATGAGTCTTTCTGTCTCCATCATTCTCTCAGCTCCTTATGCATTTACTTCACTTCAAAATCGTTTGTTCTCGATCTACTGTCGATGTGAAAAACGCTTGTCTAATCTCTTCTCGAAATACTTCTTTATACCGATGTCTTCCAATCTGATCAAAACGCGCTTGAACTCGCTTTACGTGTTCTGTATCTGATTGTATCTTTTTCTCAATCTCTTCGTATTGTTCAAGGGTATCGTATTCCCACATCGCAAAAATTTCACTGGTTTCATCATCGATAGGCGTGTGCCATCTCCCAATCAGTCTTGATCCGTATTTCAACTGTGATGGCAGCAAAATATCATTAAATAAAGCGTTAAATTCTTCTACAAAAGAAGTCGCAATAGTATAGGTTTTTCTCCGATATATCATTATCTTCCCCTTCATATGATGTAATCGTATTCATAAATATCAAATATTATAGGAGATTTCCACTCACTCACATCCTGGTTATGGAGCTAGTGAGCAAAACTCTCATAAAACGCCTATCATATTTATTAAAATTGCCGTGCACTGATCGTTATATCAACTTTATGTCCTGTACTGCTGAAAACATAAACTTTGAAGTCGGTTGTTACCCCCACAGCCAAATTCACTTTTTTTTGAGTTCCTTTATCAATAGGAACTTCAAGTGAAGTGTTATTGCCCACGGAAATTTTCATATAAAGATTGCTCTTACTGGTATTTTCAATCCACAGATGCGCATCTTCACCGTTATCAGGGTCCATTGTAAAGGTCTTTTCATAAGAAGCATAACTACTATGATTTGTAGAATGGATGAGTTGAACGGACGAGGGTGCATTAACTGAATTTGTGGGGGACAATAATGATAAAGCTAGGCCAATTCCTAAAAACATATGTAATGACAATGTATTCCGCTCCTCTATATCGTTACTATAAAACCAAGGATTCCAATTACTTACATAATTGTACTACGAAAGCATGGGAGGGTCTATCTAACCTTAGCAGTTAATCCCATGCACCTTTATCACCAGACAGACAGTTAATACTTGTAGTTGCCAATAAACTAGAGAAAAATGATAAACTGATCTTAGTATACAGAACATATTGTAGGGGGAAAGATTTTTCACACCAACGCAGTACCTTTACTTTATCTGCGTATATTTGCTTTATATTTTATGATTGGGAGGTCATCATAATGGATTTGGTAAACAAATTTTTAAATGGATTAAGAGCAGCATTATCACCAGAAGAACTTGAGGAACTGAATACAGCGAGCGGTGCTACAAAAGAAGATATAACTACTTTAAGATCAAAATATCCAAATTGTCCAGAATCACTCATCGGTTTACTAGAAAATATTGATGGTACATATTGGAGGAAGTACGGAGGAAAAGAAATTACGGTTTGTATTCTTGGCTCAGATGTTGAAGAAGGCAGATATCCATATTACTTACTCTCTACCCAACAAATGCTCGAAAGTTCAAAAAATGAAGAAGACGTCTCTTATCTTTTAGTATACGAAGATGAAGAGTATGCCGTTGACTCTAAGATCAATCGTGAGGGGCTTCTTCCAGGGAAATACATTCACTTTTCAGACTGTATGAATAATGGTGGAACATCGAGACTTTATATTGATTTTAACCCTACTGATGAAGGTGTACACGGTCAAATTGTTCGCTTTTTGCACGATCCTGACGAATACGTAGTGATTGCAAACAGCTTTGACGAGTATTTACAGGGGCTTATTGACAGTGATTTTGTTTTTCTAAATGAAGAAGAGTAACTTCGATAGGTTTGTATAAAGTTGTACATAAATTGGTTTAGAAGAATAAAAGAGACAGCTTTTTCGCTGTCTCTTTTATAATCAAGTATACCAAGTGAAGAGTGAAGGATTATTTCACTCGATATTTCTCATTATTTATAATTTCACTTACTATTTCAGGTAATTGTGCTTCTGTAAAATGATTAGTATAGAGCTTGTTGTCTACTCTCAAATCCAGATGATTTTCAAACTCATCCAGCAGAATTATACTTCTTTCTTTCATTTGATATTCTTCTGCTCTTAGACGGTCTCTACGAATAATCGTTTGACGATCAACCATGAGTACAACATAGATTATGCGAACATTATAGTCTGCCAATTCTGTCATTAATTCATCAATGTCTTCCGGAAAGGCCACATAGTCCAGCACTACATCGTATTTATAATCCAATAAGTTTTTCACTAGACTAGATATATTTTTCCAAGTTAAGTCGTTTGTATCCTTATCAAGCCAGGGTTTACCTCGCCCTTTGACCGGAAAGTGACTAACCGCATCTCCAGAAATGTAGGCACTTTTATCTAAAGTCTGAACCAGCAGCTTGGAAGTTGTAGATTTCCCTACTCCAGGGGGTCCAGATATAATATATAGGTTTCTACTCATTTCGTATTCTCCTTACAATATCTTTTGGAAACTTCCAATATCCAGTTTTCTATCGAATTTATATCCAATCTCTTTAAACAGAGCACATTGTTCATAACCATTTCTCTCAAATAATGATTTACTTCTTGTATTCTCCATGCAAATCGTCGCAATTAAGGTATGGAACCCTTGTTCTTTTGCAATCTTCTCAATAAAACTTAATGCTTGTTTCCCCAAGCCTTTTCCCAAAATATCGGGCTTTAAATATATGGTGACTTCACCGCAAATGTCATATGCCTGTTTACTCTTATACTGGGTGATCAGAACATAGCCCATCATTTGATTGTTTTCAAGAATTATATAAGTTTTATACCGTGTATCCTTGTTCATTACAGAGGATTTAATCTGATCAAGATCTAATTCCTCCGTATGAAACGAAATCGTTGTATTCATTACATAATAGTTATAAATCTCTCTAATTTCAGGGAGGTGTTGTTCGGTTACCTCTTCAAAAGTCACAGTCGTCAATTAGGTTCCATCCTCTTCTGTTCATTTCTTCATCATATGTATGAAATACCGCGTCTAGATTTAATTCACCGGAAATATGAGGATATTCCCTGCCTTCATTATACAGATCTTCCCATATAACTTCTGACTTTATTTTAGAATCCCATTGATCAACGCGGCTTCCCATTCTTTTCTCGAGAGCACATGTACAATCATCATCATCATAAAACCCTCCTATTAAAAAAATGATAATTATTTGGATAGGACCTTTTTCAATATGAGTTCTATGATTTCACTAGTCACCAGATGATCGGTAATAATGCAAGTTTGAAATTGTTCATCCTTAAAAGCTTCAACACACTTTGGTGCTTGTTGATACTGCCAGCCTCCATATTCATCTCCGCGTTTAGCCAAACGATGATAAATTGTCTCTTCTTTAGCCGTAAGGCAAAAATGATGAATGTCCTGATCGATCTCTTTCAACCCGTTATAGATGTAATTAAAATTTTCCTCTTTATAAATGGTCATGGGGATAATTAAGTGTTTGTTGTATTTCTGCTTTACTTCTTTAGCCGTCTTTACGGTTAGAATTTTCCATAGATCGATATCTTGAAAATCATCCGTACGTTCCCTTTCCTCTCTACAATTCTCCGGAAGAAGTTTTCTGAGCATATAACCTATTTCTTCAGGATCGTAGATCATGCTGTTTGCAATTAAGGGCTGAAGTGCTTCTGCTGCAGAAGTTTTTCCCGAACCAAACGCTCCATTAATCATAATAATCATTTAATTCTTTCACTCCTATTCAATAAAATTTTTCAATAGAAACCAGATTCTTTACATACAATTTCATCCATTATAAATGTTTTCCTTCCACTTTTGTGTTACAAAATGGCCAAAACATGATGAAATCCCATTGGGTCAACCCAACGGGATTTCATCATAGTGCATTATTTTCCAATCAACCTTGAGCTTGTTAATGTATTTCCAAGTAATCGATGTATATATCCCATGTCCCGTCATCGGCTGTTACAACCAACTCAATGACCTGATTTCCCGTTCCGTGGCTGATATTATTCAGGGTATAAACCGCTGGAGCGCTTCCGCCAAAGTAAAAGGTTCCCTTCGTCTGTCCGCCAATCTTCAAATCAACTCTAGCCATGTTGGCATTGTTTGAAGCTCCACGAAGCGAGAAATTATGAGTGCTCGTTGCAAAATTCTGAGTGTATTTAACCAAATCATTGTTGGCATAAAGGACCACACCATTGAAAGGAGAACTGATATTGCCGGTGTATTGTCCACCTTTGGTCATGTTCTCAGATTCCACTTTTGTTCCGTTACTTGGGGGATTCGTAGTGCTACTATCGGGTGCGACTGCCCGACCGGTCGTTGATGAGATCATGCCGGAGCAAAGGCCACGATTCTTCAGATTTTGTGCAATCTGCGGAATGGCCTGAAGTGTCGTCTGGTACTGATCATGCATTAGAATGACGTCACCACTTTTCATCGTATTCACAGCTGCTACGATCTGAGCTGCGCTGGCACCATTCCAGTCTTGGGAATCTACGTTCCACAGTACTTCCTTCAGACCGTTTTGGCTCACAACGGATTTCAAGGTCGCATTTGTCGCACCGTAAGGAGGTCTGAATAGTTTAGGTGAACTTCCGGTAATGGACTGGATCGTCTGCTGTGTCCGAGTAATCTCTGACGACATCTGAGAACTGTTTAATGTAGTCATGTTTGGATGTGTATAGGAATGATTGCCAATCCACATACCAGCTGCTACTTGTGCAGAAACCAGAGATTTATTATTTTGCGCATTTTGTCCAACATTGAACATCGTTGCCCGTAAGCCCGCCTGCTTCAACGCGTTAAGCATGTTTGTTGTATTTCCAGATGGGCCATCATCAAACGTCAGACCTACATAACCATTCGGACAACTTGCATCTGCAGCACGAGCATCGGGCACCCCCGGAATAGAAAACAAGGTACCGAAAAGTGCGAGAGATATTACCGCCTTTGCCAGCTTTACTTTGAACATAAAATTACCTCCCTCATATTATATTCACAGCATAATACCTTCTACACTCCCTCTCTTTATCGAACTCTCACCCCTCAAAAAAGCGCTTTCAAAAGTATGTAATCCGCTACGTCCTTTCTCATAGAGAAGAGCTTTTAGTTCAAGGTGAGTTCAGTATAAACGATACCTCTATTTAAAGTAAATTGAATTTTATCCAAAATGTTCTAATTTATCACGAATTCTAGAATCGCCTGTTGTACATCTCCCGTCCAGCACTCTCCTTTGTAAAAATATCCTCCGGGGGCACCATGCGCTTCGGGAGTGTACGCCCTGCAATAATTTCTTTTGTAGCCTGCATAAGCTGAGGACCAAGCAGCGGGTTACATTCCACCACAGCGTTGATTTTCCCACTCGCCAAAATTTCAAGTGCTTTGCGGGAGCCGTCCACCGAGACAATGATAATGTCCTCTCCCGGCTTCAGCCCAACTTCTTCTATCGCTTGTATGGCGCCAAAAGCCATTTCATCATTATGGGCAAAAAGAACCATCGGCCGTTCGTCTTCCGGGACCTGAAGGAATTCTTTCATCACTTGTTTCCCATTGTCCTCCGTAAAATCGGCAGGAGCACTTTGTGAGAATATGATATCTGCTCTGGTGTCGAAAATGCTTCTAAAGCCTTCGCCACGCTGGATGGAAGGTGTAGAACCACTCGTGCCTTGCAGTTCGGCAATTCGTATCGAACCCGGATGATTTCGCATCCGATCCTGAATGTACTTCCCGGCCTTCACACCTTCCTCATAAAAGTCCGATCCAATCGTTGTTACAAAAAGTGAAGTGTCTTTGACATCAACTGACCGGTCTACGATAATCACGGGTATACCTGCATCCCTGGCCTCCTGAAGAATACCATCCCAGCCCGATTCCACGACCGGTGCAATGGCAATGACATCCACCTTTTGCCTGATGAACGACCGAACAGCCTCGAACTGTTTCGTCTGAGACTGTTCTGCATTTTTTATTACAAGGGAGATTCCCGATTCAGCCGCAGCATTCCGGATAGACGTGGAGTTTGCCAGACGCCAGGCACTCTCTCTGCCCAGTTGGGAAAAACCCAAAACAATCGGTTTCGTAGAGGTATCCCTTGCTACCGCTGATTCCATCCATTCCTCAACGGAGGGAAGAGTTTCCAAGTTGTTAGACGAGATGGGAGGAGGAACAGATTCAGACTCAGGGGTTGTGCAGCCGACAAGCAGCAGTAGAATGAACAAACACAACCCGTTCACATGTCTTCTCACTCACGCATCCCCCATCTCATTGTTATATCATTGTTTCGGTATCCGTGTTCAATATCATTTAAATTCGATCAACTTAATGCAGTGATTTCGAGGATACTCGCCGCCCGCTAAGAAGTCGTTGGAACAAAATAAAAACAAACAGCATCAGGCCAATCACAATCTTGGTCCACCATGAGCTGAGCGTACCTTCGAAGCTAATTATAGTTTGGATAGCCCCTTGGATCAATACACCAATAAAGGTTCCCGCCACATACCCTACACCACCTGTTAACAAGGTGCCTCCTATTACAACAGCGGCGATGGTATCGAGTTCAAGACCCATGGCGTGTAATCCATAACCGGATAACATATAGAAGGTAAAGACAACACCGGCAAGCGCGGAGCACAAACCGCTGAACGTGTACACCAGGATTTTGGTACGTGCAACCGGCAGTCCCATAAGCAGCGCGGATTGCTCGCTTCCGCCGATGGCGTAAACGTTGCGCCCGAACCGAGTGTAATGTGCCAGGTAGATTGCGAGCAGTACAATAACCAGAGCAATAATCACATTAATGGAGACAAAACTGCCCCCTGGCAGGGAAATTTTCGCCTGCGCAACCTGTGTGTAAAATGGATTCGTAATGGTAATGGTATCGAGACTGATGACATAACACAGCCCCCGCGCCAAAAACATGCCTGCCAGTGTCACGATGAAAGGCTGGATTTTGAAATAGTGGATGATCGCCCCCATGACTGTGCCAAACAACGCACCCATGACAAGCACCATAGGTATAACAATCGCAGGCGACCACCCTTGCTTCTCGACCAGACTTGCGCTAATGATGGTCGTTAGCGCAATTACAGAACCTACCGACAGGTCGATTCCTCCCGATACAATCACAAAAGTCATGCCAATCGCCGTGATAATCAGAAATGCGTTATCAATGAGAAGATTAAGCAGTACCTGTGTGGAGAAGAACCCCGTATACCGAAAAGAGCCTATGGCAAACATCACGGCCAGCAAGCCGAAAGTGACAAAGACCGGGAGATACTTACGATTAAGAAACATGGCGGTTAACCCCCTGTTCGGCTGGAAACTTCCGTTTTTTCCAACGGATCACCATAGAATTGCGGAATGAATCGGATTGAATCAAACATACGGCCAGTACAACAAAGGCTTTGACAACCAACGTAACTTCTGGCGGGACTCCGATCATATAGATCGTCGTTGTTAAGGTTTGGATAATGAGTGCTCCAACGACGGTACCCATTAGATAGAAACGACCACCATTGAGCGAAGTACCCCCGATGACTACAGCAAGAATGGCATCAAGTTCATACCACAGACCTGCGTTATTGCCATCCGCACTGGATACATTCGAGCTGAGAATAAGCCCGGCAATGCCGGCACACAGACCACAGAAGACATATACCGTGAGAATAACCGTTTTTGAACGAATACCTGCCAGTTGGCTCGCGTTTGCGTTACTTCCAACCGATTCAATAAACAGTCCAAGTGCCGTTTTTCTCGTCAGCAATGAGGCAACAAGCAGCACAGTTAATACGATGAAGATGGAAAAAGGTAATGCTGCAAGCGAACCTGCACCGATATAGGCGTAGTTCGCGTTGGATACAGTAATAATCTGTCCACTCGTAATCAATTGCGCAATCCCACGTCCAGCTACCATCAGAATAAGCGTTGCAATAATGGGTTGGATTCGGGCGACCGAAACCAGCGCCCCATTCCATATGCCCAAGATCAGTGAGAGACCTATAGATAATCCAAGTGCACCCAACACAAGCCAGAGCGAACTCTGATCCACTCCTCTGCTGATGCTCATACAAGCCACGGCACCGGAGATCGCTACAATAGAGCCCACGGACAAATCGATACCTCCGGTTGCAATCACCAGTGTCATGCCGATCGATACCAGAATTAAGGGCGCTCCAAAATTGAGAATATCAATCAAGCTGCCATACAGATTCCCTTCACGCATGACGAGGGAGAAGAAATCCGGAGAGTACAGCAAATTAAAGATTAAAAGTAAACCAAGCATACATAACGGCCAAAACAAATGATGTTTACGCATCTTGCCCGCCATCTCTTTAACCTCCTGCCATTGCTTTCATGATTTGCTGTTGATGGATCTGATCCCCGCTAAGTTCTTGCACTTTTTTGCGGTCCCGGATTACGGCAATCCGGTGGCTGACACGAATCACTTCTTCCAGCTCGGACGAAATGAACAGCACGGCCATGCCCTGCTTCGACAGAGAGAGCACCAGCTTCTGTATCTCAGTCTTTGCACCGATATCAATTCCACGCGTAGGTTCATCGAGAATCAACAGATCGGGGTTCATCAGCAGCCACCGTGCAAGCAACACCTTTTGCTGATTACCGCCGCTCAGATTTTTAATTAAATGCTCCGGGTTTTTCGGATGGATATTTAACAGGTTGATGTACTTTTCGGCGATCTCATCCTGTTTCTTGCGTGAGATTGGTTTGGACCAGCCTCGTGTCGCTTGTAAAGCCAGAATAATGTTCTCCCGAATGGTCAAATCATCGATTATGCCTTCGGTTTTACGGTTCTCGGAGCAAAAAGCAATATTCTGATCAATTGCATGACGCGGCGACTTGACCGTACTTCCTGTATCTACAACGAGCAGCTTGCCTACATCTGAACGATCTGCACCAAAGAAAAGGCGAGCGATCTCGGTACGACCAGACCCCAATAACCCAGCCAAGCCCACGACTTCTCCTTTGCGAATGTCCAGATCGAACGGCTCAATTGCTCCTTTGCGTCCAAGTGCCTTAGCGGTAATTAACAGTTCTCCCGACTCCGCCTGGGCAGCATCCGCTTCCTTCGGAAGCTCCTCAAGGACCTCGAGCTCCTTGCCGATCATCTTGAGCACCAGTTCCATGCGTGGAAGTTCTGCGGCTATGTACTCTCCTTCCAATTCCCCGTTACGGAGCACCGTTAGACGATCCGACATTTCGTATACCTGATCAAGAAAATGAGTGACAAAAAGAATTGCGAGACCTTCACTCTTTAATTTGTGCATAATACGAAACAGTTGCTGAACCTCGTTTTTGTCCAGACTGGATGTGGGTTCATCCAATATGAGCACTTTTGCCGAGATGCTGAGTGCTCTTGCAATTGCAATCAGTTGTTGCATCGCGACCGAATAGGTCTGTAAAGGAGCCTTAACGTCGATGGACAGATGTAATCTGTCTCGCAGAAGGTTCTCCGCATCTTTGTTCATTTGCTTCCAATTGATTTTGCCAAATCGCATCGGTTCCCGCCCGATGAAAATATTCTCAGCAACCGTTAAGTTTGGACAGAGATTGACCTCTTGGTAAACGGTACTGATTCCCGCCTTTTGCGCTTCAAGCGGACCGGAGATCGAGAGATCACGGTTATCCATGGTTACCGTTCCTTCGTCAATGGAATAAACGCCGGTCAGAACTTTAATAAGCGTCGACTTCCCCGCTCCGTTCTCACCCATCAAGGCATGAATCTCGCCCGGAAACAAGCGAAAGCTGACGCTGGATAGCGCTTTAACCCCGGGAAATTGTTTGGTGATGCCTGACATTTGCAAAATGGGTGCTTGCTCAGCCATATAACCCTCTCCTTTGTTATGGAAAAAAGTCATTTAGCGACAGCCTGGTCGAAAAATGACTTTTCGGTGTTATACGAATCTGCTTTTAATATTCGCGTGATGGCAATGCTTCTTTGGCTTGCTCTGATGTGAAGGTCGTCTCATCCGTAACGATTCGGGGTTCGATGTCTTTCCCGTCCACTACCGATTGAACCGCTTCCATTAATTGAGGTCCCAACAACGGATTACATTCAACGATAAAGTTGATTTTGCCATCAGCAGCAGCCTGCATCCCATCCTTCACGGCATCCACAGAGATAATGGTAATATCTACGCCTGGTTTCAATCCTGCCGCTTCAATGGCCTGAATTGCACCAAGTGCCATATCGTCATTATGTGCATAGAGAACATCTATTTTTTTATGTGCTTTGAGGAAAGCTTGCATGACTTCTTTGCCTTTGGCACGTGTAAAGTCACCCGATTGTGAAGCAATCACTTTAAGCTTCGAATTGGAAGCAATCAATTCCATAAAGCCCTCTTGACGGTCATTCGCTGGTGCAGAGCCTGTTGTACCCTGCAGCTCAACGATATTGATCTCGTCTTGTGTGTCCTTGTATTGGTCACTAAGCCACTGACCTGCTTTGCGTCCTTCTTCTACAAAGTCGGAGCCAATAAAGGTTTTGTAGAGGGTTTTATCCGGCGAATCCACAGCACGGTCCGTCAAAATCACGGGAATGCCTGCATCCTTCGCTTCCTTCAATACGGTGTCCCAACCCGATTCCACAACAGGGGAAAAAGCAATCACCGTCACCTTCTGTTGTATGAAGGATCGCAAAGCTTTAATTTGATTTTCCTGCTTCTGCTGCGCATCGGAGAATTTCAAATCATAACCCGCTTCTTTGGCTGAATCCTGAATCGACTTGGTATTCGCCGAACGCCAACCACTCTCCGCACCAACCTGCGAAAAACCAAGCGTAATTGTTTTGGCGCTGGCAGGTGTACTGCCATTCCCACTCGTTGAAGTTTCTTTATCGGAGCCTGCTCCTCCATTGGTACTGCTACATGCCGTGCTGACCAGCATCACCATAGCCAATGTTATGGCAAGTCCCCACTTTTTTTTGGTTCGCATGTTGTGATCCTCCCTTTTTTCGTTTCACCTTGTGGTGTGACCACATTATAGAACGCTTTCATTCCGAGCTTATATGGAGTCTCATACTTTATTTATGTAATAATTTAGTAATTTCAAAAAATGGAGTTTAGAACGTGTAATTTCTTTGTTTAATTGTGTAGTATTTAGCGATTCTCTTACATATTAGAAAATCATGTTATACTAATGATACATTTTTGATCCCTTCAGATGGAGTGGAATACGTTGAAACTCATTCAATGGATTGCTTCAAGCCTCAGGCTTAAACTACTCAGCATGTTTATCATCCTCAGTTCAGTACCACTGATCGTGGTTGGATTGATTTCTTACCACAAATCCTATACGGTCGTATCCAATCATAACAAGGCCTCGACACAGCTGGTTGCCGACCAGCTTGCCAGGAACATTGACATCTTGTTTGAGGATACGGAACGGCTGCTTGAACTGGGCAAGAACCCGCAAGTGCTTCAATACCTGTATTCTCAATCGGAGTCCTACCCGGAAGCCAAAGCCATCCTTCAGACATACAATCTTTATCGCGAAACCTACAAGTATGACAAGGTACTTAATATCTCGTTCGTGAATTTCTATGGAAAAGGCATAAGTGAACGAAAAGGCGTGTTCAAGCTGGAACGAAATCCGCTACGTAACCCGTACTTCAAGTATCTGATACAGTATCCGGATGCGATTCTGCGCATCCCTCATTCTGCAGCCTATGCCGAATATAACAGGCTGGATGGGTTTGCTTACCCTAAACAGAATGCGCTTTCAATTATAACTACGGTCAAAGAGCGAATTACACATGAGGTCATCGGGTTCATAGTGATTGATTTGAATGATTCGTTCATTGATGATTTTTTGACGAATACCCCTATTAAGGATTCCGGTTTTTTCTATATTAGTGATCAATACGGAAATACACTCTTCAGGCCGGATGCCACCCCGGCATCCATAACCATGATGGATCAGATCCGATCGGTCCCTTTACATCTACAGCACGATAGCTTTATCCTGTCTGCAGGATCCAAGCCCCAATTTGTTGTATACAGCACCTCAAAACAGACCGGATGGAAAATGATCGGGGTAGCTCCTTATCAGGAAATCATTGCAGAGGCCAATAGCATTCGCCAATTGATCATCATTACGGTTTTGTTAAGTGCTTTCTTTGCGATATCGTTATATTTTTTCCTGAATAATCGACTGATTCTTCCCATCCAAATTCTGATGAACAAGATGCGTAAAGCTGCAAACGGTTACTTGGAAGCCAAAGTCACACCACACGGCTCGGACGAAATTGCTGATCTGGGCAAAAGTTTCAATGTGATGCTGGATAAACTCAAAATGTCAATCGAAAAGAGCATTCGAGAGAATGAACAGGTGAAAATAGCTGAACTACGTACGCTACAAGCTCAGATCAACCCTCATTTCCTGTATAACACGTTGGAATCCATCCTATGGATGGCTGAAGCAGAGAAAAAAGAAAATGTAATCAAACTTGTGCAGGCCCTCTCGAAGTTCTTTCGTTTGAGTCTGAACAAAGGATTCGACTGGGTATCCATTCAAACCGAGCTTGAACATGCGCGGAGTTACTTGGTTATTCAACAGATGAGGTACCACGATATTCTCACCTACGAGATCAGCGTTGATCGTGAGCTTCAGGATTATCCCATTTTGAAAATGACGCTGCAGCCCCTGATTGAAAACGCGCTCTACCATGGGATCAAGAACAAACGCGGTCAAGGACTGATATCCATACACGGATATGTAGAGGACAATAGCATCATTCTCACCGTACAAGACAACGGAATTGGCATGTCTGCGGATCGATTGGCACAATTACGTGAAGAGCTGGAGAAGCCGGCCGGTTCACATTCACCCCAAGATAACGAGCAGGAAGGCGGATTCGGTCTACTCAATGTACATCACCGGATTCGGCTCTATTTCGGACCATCTTATGGTGTTGAAATGGAAAGTACGTATATGGAAGGCAGCACATTTATGATTCGTATCCCCAAAAGCAAGGAGGTTAACCGTTGAAAAAGGTGATGATTGTGGATGACGAAATTGGAATTCGGGAGAATATACGCAGCTGCATTGATTGGGAAAAGGAAGGTTTTCACTATTGCGGGGATGCACCCGACGGCGAACTTGCGTTACCACTAATTCATGAATGGGCTCCGGATATTCTGATTACAGATATCAAAATGCCATTTATGAACGGATTGGAACTGACCTCCATTGTTCGCACTCAACAACCTGATATCAAAATCATTATTATGAGTGGTCATGATGAATTCAGCTATGCCCAGGAGGCAATCCGACTTGGTGTGATCGAGTACTGTCTAAAGCCCATTAGCGCAGCAGAGCTAATCCAAATGCTTCATAAGGTCAGCAAACAAATGGATGAAGAACATCAACGTATGACAAACCGGACGATCACCAAAGAAAAACTGCTAGCCGATCTGTGCGGAGGACTCATCGGTACAACCGATGCGATTGAATCAGCCAAACAACTCTCACTTCCTCTCTCGGCCAGGTATTATACAATTGTCATTATCGATGTTCGATTAACAGATGATTCCCGGGACCCGGAATCCCTGATGAAGAAGCTGCTTCCCATACTGGAGGAAACTCGCGATCCCCACGTTGAACTTCTTCCTTATATTCGAAGCCGGACCGAGTTGGTGCTCCTGCTCAAGTATCACTCCGATGACAGCATATCCGTCTATCTCGAGCAGCTTCGCGGGCGGGTTCGTATGGAACTTGAGCATACGTTCAAATGTAATATTATTCTGGGCATTGGCAGTCAGCAGGAACGTCTGCAAGGAATTCACGTCTCTTATCTGGAAGCGGAGGAGGATAAATATATTAATCGACTCACTCTTCAGAACAGAGCTTCTCTACATGAAATTAACCTGGATGAGCAAACGACTCTTTTTCTTGACAGGAATTCGTTTCTTGAATTTCTCAAAATCGGCACCCCCAACCTGCGTGACCATTTTGTGCAGGAGTTTGCCGCTCCTTTACAGTCCTTCGACTGGAAGTCCTCCTCGTATGGCTTCTATCTGTTGAATGATCTTACGCTGGAGTCTTTTCGGCTCGCGAATCAGTTGTTCCGCATGAGTGACCATTCGGATGAGAACATTACTTCCCTGCAACAGACGATTCGGAAGATTACGTGCTGGGAGGATTGCACCCAATACCTCTGTTCCCTCCTTAACCTGTTATGGCAGAGAAGAGCAGCGTGCTCCGGAAAATACAGTGATGTCATTGATCAGGTGAAAGCTTATGTATCCCGTGAATACAATAACGAACAGGTCTCGTTGAAGATGATTTCTGCACACGTCAGAATCAGTCCAAGTCATCTAAGCAAGATTTTCAGTCAGGAAACCGGTCAAACGATAACGGAGCATCTAACCCAGATTCGAATCGGTAAAGCCAAGGAGCTGTTGAAAACAACCAGTAACAAAACCTTTGAAATTGCTTACAAAGTCGGTTACAACGATTCTCACTATTTTTCTAATATATTCAAGAAAACAACAGGTTTTACGCCAAGAGAATATCGAACTCAAGGAACCGAGGAATCGCAGGCCAGACCATCAGATATGAGAAAAGAGTCCATGTATGAATAAAGCCAGATTTGCACTTTTACTTACACTAATACTTCTGTTCCCGATGATCATTTCATCCGGTTCGGCACACATTCGCCCACAGCAGATGGCTGCAACACTTCCTGCGACTTCACCTGTAGAGAAATC
The DNA here is from genome assembly GCF_037965655.1 of Paenibacillus sp. FSL L8-0435. Classification (NCBI taxonomy): domain Bacteria; kingdom Bacillati; phylum Bacillota; class Bacilli; order Caryophanales; family Paenibacillaceae; genus Paenibacillus; species Paenibacillus sp. FSL L8-0435. The sequence goes on along the minus strand of NZ_CP150185.1, from coordinate 2,567,358 downwards.
TGCAGCGAGCAAAACTTTCGGTATTATCTATCCAATGACGTATCCAACCTATGAGATGATCACGAAGGATGCAACGGAGTATGCAGGGAAACACAATATTACATTAATTGTAAACGCCCCTGATGAAGCCAATACCGAACAACAGATCCGTATCATGGAGAATATGATCAAACAACATGTGGACGGGATAGCTATATCTCCTGTGGATGCTGCTGCACTTACACCCGTTATTGATGCAGCCCAAGCTGCAGGTATTCCTGTCATTACATTTGAGTCAGATGTCCCATCCAGTCATCGAATCGCTTATGTGGGCGCCGATAACTATCGCACTGGCCAGCAGTTCGCGATGACGACTACAAGACTTCTGCATAATCAAGGCATGATTCTTGTCGAGAATGGTTTGGAGGAGATGCAAGGTTTGCAGCAGCGGCTTAATGGATTCATTGATTATATCCGCAGTGAAACAGACATCGAAATCTTGGAAGTTCGTTATCATCAAGGGAATGAAGATCAAGCCATGTCCGATATGGAGAACATGATTCAAGCTCACCCTCACTTCAATGCGATTATCGGGCTCGATTTTGTTTCTGTCTCTGCCTCTACCCTGATCTGGAAAGCAAAAGGCCTTAACCGGCATTTAATTGCGTTCGGTGATAGCCCGACCAGTGAAAACGGGTTGCTCAACGGTCAATTGTCTGCCGTTATTTCGCAGAATGAAGGAGTCTGGGGTGCCAAAATGATGGAGACCCTGTTACTCACTAGCGACGGTGTGCCTGTGGAGGAATTTATTGATACGGGGATCATTGAAATAAACAAGGAAGGTAGTAATTAAGGGAGGTCCTACTGTCATTCTGATGACAGTAGGACCTCCCCTTTTAAATTTTCGTACACGTAGTTATTACATCCGTTCATGGAAGTGTTTCTCAAGAAAGATGACTCTCAAGTATGATGATCCTTTTTGAGAAGTCATTTTTTCCATTCGTTTTCTAATATGCTCATCTCGATAAGATTCCAGAAGGTATCTTCGTATCTTCTCGCATCACGAATAAGTCCTTCTTGTACAAAGCCCGCTTTTTCATAACATCCGATGGCTGAGACATTAAAATCAAATACGCCCAGACTGATCCGGTGTAACTTCTCCTCTTCAAATCCAATGCGAAGTGCCTCATCGATCATTTGCTTCCCATAACCTTTACCTTGGTATGGCTTGCCAACAAGCACCTTACCGATACGTCCTGAACGATTATATCGATCGATACCGCCAAGAGCAATATGGCCTACAATCTCCTGAGTTGATTCATCCATCACTTTATAAATGAACTTATTTGAAGTGTTCTTATCATTGGCACCCTGCAAATAATCCGACAGCTGCTCTCTGGAAAGTGGATAATGGAACTGAGGGCCGGCCCACTGGAGCAAAAATGCTTCATCCCCACTCCATTCGATCAGTTGTTCAAAATCTTCCGGTTCAAAGTATTGGAATGTAATCATGTATACCGCCCCTTCTTTTTTTATGTCATATCATATCCTATTTCAGTTCTCTTGTATCGTCATAGTTACGAGTTTCATCAAACGCTTTGTTTCTTATATTCATTTCACGAATGTAGTTTCGGACAACATTCATTGTACTAATCAAACAGATAACTCCACCCAAAATGCATATCGCGCCTATCCAATAATTCAGCTCAAAATTTACTTGATAATCAGTCGGAGTATAACTGCCAGCTGCTGCTGACTGGAATGCTGCATACCCCAGCTTGGGAATCACCTCTTCAATCATTTTCGAGATCGTAATAATCACAATTCCTAACATGATAAAGAGTAATGAGAAAATAATGTGTACACGCTTCAAAGACAAGCTACCTCCTTTACAATCCACATCGCGTGTGTTTTGGCACTACTTGCATCTTAGAAGCCGAACGACTTCGCCATCAATCAATCCCTCACTTACGCTGTGAAAACCAAGTGATTCATACAGATTTCCGGCGATACCATTTTCCGGCCTGTGTCCAATCATGATGCGTTTGCAATTCAGCGATTCTTTCATTAGATCAATCAACTTCCTAAGCGCTTCTCTTCCATAACCTCTGCCCTGATATTTTGTATCTACCATTAAAGCAAGAAGCCAGTAGTTATCCTCATGATCCGGCTTATCTGAGTATACAGCAAATCCAACCAGATCCGAATCAAAATAGATGGCCATGGGTTGAAAGTCTTCCACTACTTTGGATTCAGCAATCCAATATACAACTGGCGCGGGAAAACTTTTTTTCTGTTCTTCCGTTACATTCAGTTGAGTACATGCATACCAATTATCCACCAATACACGTTTTAAATGAATCATATATTGAAATTCCTCCTCGTGAAAATTACACAGAGGAATCCCTCCGAACCCTTCCTTGGGGGTCCTCTGCGCTAGACAAAAACACCTCTTGAACTTCATTTCTTCTACTCGGATTTGTAATGTTTCTCATATCACATCACTCCTCTCACGTTGTTGTGCAGGCCTCTTGCGACTTAAATCACCTCATGCTAAACCTTTGATTTCTGATAATTTAGGAGTATGTTTCACAAGGTCCGCTATTTCATAAGATGCATTATCTGCTAATGCATCTTTAACTGTCTCAGCCCCTCTTGTCTTCCAGATCGAATATATCCATTTGGAAAAGCCATGTGCCTTCATGTGGTGACCACGTTCCTCTATCTGCATAAACAATTTCACACTTTCCTCATACTTTTCGATATCCGTTAAAATACATGCCAAATTGTTTAACGCAATGTTGATATCTCTCTGCGAATTTCTGGAGACATTAAAATCCTCCCAGCTGCCGACCACTTTATCTTTTCTTGAAATCCGTAGTGCTCCATCATTCATTTCATCAATCCAGTCCATCGTTTCGTTTACAAGAGCTTCGACGCCCGCCAAATCCCCGGCATGATACAGATAGACCAGACGCTGTTTGTTGTATGTAATTCGGGCAAAAAGAATATTGGACCATGTCTCATCTTCTTGTATAAGCTGGTTCATATTTTCAAGCACACTGTCCATTTCACTGTATCTCTCCAAAACCCAAAGCGAACCACCCAAAGCCCGATGGCTCTCGAATCGAACACCTCGGTTGGTATCCAACTTCGGAGCATGATCGCAAGCATATTGGTACCAGTCCATCCAATGATCAAAGTAGTTCCCCAGAGATAATGACAACGCTTGTGTCGAATCCGAAACGATCCAGTGTAACTGCTCCGGGGCGAGATTTTTCTTTTCCCCATTTGAAGAATTCCTGGTGATTGGCATAAAGCGGTTCCGGCTCTCTTAACAAGGCATAACCATCTGAAATATTCCAGTAGACCCAGCCCTGTTCATGGACAGACAATTTTCTGGATTGTTCGTAGTTTTTCAGTAACTCAATCATACCCTGATGATCCCCTCGAACTACTAATTCCTGAAAAGAATGAACGATATTCATTTCCATCCTCCGTCCCTAATTAGTTTCAACCCAGCTATGTCAATGGCTTCGTGCCGCAAGCTGTAATGAAATTCATCATGGCATAGGCTTCCGGCGAATGATTTATCGCTTCAGAAGCGTGTTGCAGCTGAGCAAATTCCTCCGAACTGATCACACCTTTTTCAGCAAAATGTACAAAACGATTAAGATTAAACTGCTGCTTAAAGCCTTCTATGCCTAACAGATCACTATGTTGAAGGACGGAATCAATGTCAACATTGATGTATCCGCTCTCAGAAAGGAGACGCGGCAGACTTCTACCAATTAAACGGTTACCGCCGTGTTGTGCCACATAGTCCGAAATTTTCATTAATACCGTATGCAAAGCAGGAACATCAGGATTCACTGCTCCAAAAACGCCGTCATCCACATCAATAATGGCAAGACGGCCGCCAGGCTTCAGTACACGATATATCTCTTTTGCAGCTTCGTTTGGATTGTTCAAGTGAAGAAAGATCAGTCTTGCCACGACAAAATCAAAAGAATCATCAGGCAGATCCATCTGGTAGATGGAAGACTCTACAAATTGTAATCGTGTGGAAGGAATATCTTTCAGCCGTTCTTTGGCTTGTGCTTGCAGTGAATGATCAATCTCAAGTGAGGTAAGCTCGCTGTCCGGCAGACTGTTCAATAATTGCTCTGTAATGTAACCTGGTCCGCTTCCAACCTCCAATACACGGATTCCATTTTTCAAACCATACCATTCTAGATTTCGGAACTCTTTGGACCACCCCATTATCGCCTGCATCTTTAACCTCTCTAATTCCTCTTGTAAACTTAAAACTGCCGTTTGGATACTGTATGTTGAACATCCTTATGATTCAATTGTTCCCCTGTGGCTTGTCCCACAACCAATCTCAAGAATGGAATCCTCTTTATTAAGATTCAGGTATGTAAAAATATCATCAAACATTTCACTCGGATAGACGGGTCTATATCGTTCATATTCATCTGCTACGAGATTAAACGTTTCCTTATTTTCCAAGTTCGCATCCTCCGATTTCAATTGTGGTTTTCCTATAATACATTGACTAAACTTACCATATCTTATTATTCTTGATAGTAAGAGGATAAACCTTTCAATAAGAGAATGATGATAGTTTAAGTTCAAATTTTATATCCTAGAGGACTGAGGTGTTCTTGTGAAAAGCATATTTGATACGATCAATGCTGCTGAAATTACAGAGCGCATGGCTCAACTTAGTGAAAACTCCATCCCTGAATGGGGCACGATGCAGGTCTCTCAAATGCTGGCTCACTGTTCAGCATTTCATGATATTCCCTTAGGAAATGCTTTTCCACCTAGAGGATTACTTGGGAGACTTATAGGACGGTTCGCAAAACCAATGTTTTATAATGACAAGCCCTTGCCCCATAATATGTCTACGATCCCGACAATCATTATTGATGACCAACGACAGTTTATGGCAGAAAAAGAAAAGCTTGAGCAGCAGATTAATATCTTTCAACAAGGTGCTTCAGAAAAATTCTCCCGCCACCCCCATCCCTTCTTCGGAAAATTAACAGCCGAGCAATGGGGTAAAGGCATATACAAGCATTTAGATCATCATCTAAAACAATTTGGAGTTTAGCAGGTAATATTCGGAACTGATTGGTTTCTGGATTACATTCTAAATTAGCAATGACTCAACTTCATTAACCCAATCTCCTTCTTCGTCAGCCAGTAAAGTCCTCCAACCAAGTAGCTTAGCAGAATGTAAATTTTTCTCTTGATCATCTATAAATAGAACCTCTTCTCCAGCTGCCAGGAGGGTTTTGACCCGTTGGTATATCTCAATCTCAGGTTTGCATAAACCCACTTGATTAGAGATGGTTACACTTTTGGTAAATGAGCTTAAACAGCTCAGATTCGGCTCAATCCATTCCTTACAATGATTGCTGAGTAGATGGATATCGGCGGACTCACTCCATCGCTCAAGGTATTGAGCGGCTGGTAAGGGACCGATTGAATTGTATAAGATGTCCTTCGCTCGGCTTATTGATAATTCGGGATACATCTCCTTCAACGATTGCCAGAACTCTTCTTCCCTCATCATTCCTGTCCAGAGCTTTCGTTTGATTCCTGCAAAATGTACTTTCAAAGATTCTGCCGATAGGTTGGTTTCCTCACTCATATCTTTCCAGCACGTCAACGACATATTACTTAACAAAACCCCTGCGATATCTAAAACGATCTGTGGTCTGCCTTTCATTTTATCGACCCCCAAGTTCTAATACAACGTATAACAGGCCTTAAGTTACTTAAAAGCATCATGCGGAAGGACAGCATGCACACCCTTCACGCCATTCACAATTTGGGTGATACGCAGGTCAATTACCGCGCTTCCAAGTGCAATCGCTTCCACTCGATCTAGTCCGTACAACTCACCCATCTGCTTAATCCTTTACGCTTCAAGGTTGGCAAGATATTTCTTCAACGGTTCCATATGATGCTGGTCATGCCATATAAAATCTTTAAGGTATTGGGGAATATAAAATACGTTATCCTCTGCGTCCAAATACGTCTGATGAAGCTGTTCTTCCGATAACCCTCGAATGTCATTCATAATTTTATGGCGGTACGTGATAGCCTTATTTACGATTTCAGACGTCTCAGTGCGGTTACCGTACTCAATAGCTTTGCGATTAAACTCTTCAAAATTCATATGTTTCAACGTAACTGCCTGCTTCAGAGCAATCTTCTCAATCGCTTCTTTGTAAAAATATCGATCCCATAACATCATGTGGTTGACGATGGATTTAATCGTCCACTTCCCTTCTTCCATGCTGGAATTCCAGGTCTTCTCCTTGAGATGATTCATCGTCTTGACAAACAACGCCCATTCTTCAAAAGTTTGAAGCAAATGTTCAATTTCTTTGGTCATGATTACATTTCCCCCTTCTTTCTTTTTGAGATGATTCACTGCTCTCTTCGGTTCCGATTCATCCATCCCAAAGCATAATCAACCATCTCTCTTTGGGGTATCAGATAACTCACAGCTTCCCCTACCATTCCTTCGGTAACAGCGTTAGTTTGGATCTTAAACTCATTAAAAATCAATTCAAAATCATCTGATTCATTGTTAATATCATGGTATGTAGTCCATTGCTCAAGTCCATCCACCAGCATTTTTACTCCCCAGATTTTTTGCTTAACAAATGAATTCTGCTGTTTATATTCAGCCAGGTGCAAGGAGGTGTTACTATTTGTAGGCGCACCAAGTAACAGAATGTATCCACTCAAATCATAGATTTTTCCTAACGGAGATTTCTCATTTAATGCATAATGCAAGTTGTGATCTTCCATTATCCGTTTTGCCTCTTTCCCCCAGGCAGCAAAAGACATGTGCGGATGTGAGCTTCGAAACACACCATCTTGCTTCCGAAACACCTCAGGAATGATACCCATATACGAGGTTGGGGTTAAATCAGGATAATAAATAGGCATATTGTCTTTGATGAACTCAATTTCCGCTGAGGACAGGTTCGCGTCATGCTCTGAAGGTTCACAAAGATGTTCTGTTTGAGTGGGCATGACAATGGTTCCATTGGTTCCAACGGCTTCTTCCAGAGCTAAAATAACACTTACCGGGCCGCCTATAACCTTACCTATTGCTTTGAAGGAGGCATGAACGATTATCGTCATGCCCTTCCTTATCCCCATTGCCTTTAAATCATTAACTACACTTTTTCTTGTTTGTAACTCCATTGAAATCCTCATTTAATCCTCCAGACCAAAGCAGACAAAGTTGTCACTAGATATCGATTCCGCTACAGCTTCGTAATATAATTTTTACATATTTTTCAATGGTTCATGATGGGGCTTGAACAGCGCTGCAATAATCTTCTCTGCACATTCTTCCGGTGTGTTCATACTTGTATCAATCGAATAGCTATAGTTGATGTTTTGGGCCATAATTTGATGTTGCTCATCCGATTGCTCTTCTCTGCGATCACCACGCTCAATGTTACGCTGACGACAGATATCGAGAGGACAGTGCAGTTCAACGATATCCAGTGGATACCCTTCAAAAATCTGTTTGACTTGTTCATAATGCGGCGCGAGCTCCGGTCTTTCCACAAGAATGCCATCAATCAGAACATGCTTTCCATGGTATGAAAATACTTTTGCCGTATGATACATCATTACAATCGCTTCACTCAGATACTTCCAGTAATCCGTCTGAAGATGTTTATCACCAATCGTATTTTCAAATAAATCATTAGCCACAACATAGAAAAACGGATCATCGTATGATTGCATCGCCTCTACAATTGAAGTTTTACCAGAACTGGTTACACCGTTCAAAAATATAATTTTGCCTTTTTCCATGATAGTCATCTTCCTTGCTTAAGTATAATTTTATAAACGTAATACAGCATGTACTACGTGTGTTTCATTGATTTTTTGAGCAGCATGATCTGGCCAATATGATAGGCATTATGAATACATAGATTTGATACAACTCCCCACCATGGCGCGTTGAAATAGGCAGGGATTTCACGGGTCAATTTATGTTCTTCACTATCTTCGAGTGCCCTGTTCCAATCACTAAACACGGTTTTCAGTCTATGTAATGTCTTGCGCCACTCCACATCATTCAGGTTAGACGTATCTATGTCGAATGTATCCTCATTATTCACTGAATTCTGCCCGTTGACCTGTTCGGCAATATATCTCTCAAGCCACTTCTCATTCCAGAAAATAAGATGATTGACGATCGCCCAAATGGAATGCTCTCCCTCATTCTTTACATAAGAGGCTTCCGCCGCATTGAGGTCTGTCAAAATATCATGAAGCGGTATAAACCAGCTCTTGTCATGATAACAAGCGTTTAATTGGTCTATGAGAATAGTTTTGTAACTCATCGTTGCACCTCACTCAGATTAATATCATCATTTATCCGTTCATTGACTTCGCAATCTTCATCACAAGATCTTCTGACATATTTCTGCCAATGATCTCGTATTGCAACGCCTTCCCATGCACATCCTCTTCGATCCATATCAATTGGGAAGTTTCGTTATTGAAAATATAAAATGCTTGGACGCCACGTATGGCTACCTGTTTAACCTTAGTACCATCATGATCAGACAATGCGATCCGGCTCTTTGTTGTCCCGAAAATATTAAGTTTATAACCACCGTATTCTTTATACGTGATGCTGATGCCCACAACCTTCTTATTGGGCTTCAATTCTCGTATCACTACATTTCTGCCTGACCTGTTACTTTCTTCAATCATTTCATCGATTTCTTGCGAAGTTAAATTATCAAATCCATAAAATACATGAATGGCATCTATATCAGAATCAATCGGAAATTTCGGCTGCCATGGAGAGTAATGCCGTTGCAATAGCTCCAGACCATCTTCCCATGGAATGGCTGCATAATTGGTCTGTTGCGTGAATTGATTCTCTATAACATCTGCGGTGTAAATCGCCTTCCCGTCACCAGGCTTTAAGTCAATGACGATTCGGTCAATCGCATGATCATTGCGTAAGGATTCAATTTGAATCTTTCCAAGCACATCTCCGCTTTTGTTTTTGATATCCATTGTTCTTTCACTCCTTTGTTTTCAAAAATACCTTTCTGATCTTCATGCTATAGAAAGCTGAGACCTACAGAAGATAAAACGATCATGAGGACTCCAAATATGCAAATCGTCGGCAAGATATCCTCGTAACCATAACTTGTCGTTTATTCGTCTGAGATAAAAACCTTTTGGAAATTCATTATCCTCCGTAAGGGTTGCAGATGCTATCGTAATGGAGCCGGACGGAGCTTTGTTACCCTCTGAAATATTGGTAGAACATATCTCAGGCTGATCTAAATATTGCATTCTTAGATAAGGACCTAACTCAACCGGACAACATTCCAACCCAAGATCATTTGCTCTTCGAAAGAGCTGAAAAGTCGTAGCACCATCCGAAAATCCAAGTTGTCTGACGGTCAACTCAACCGTTTGCAAGCTTCGCTTTGTACTGGAAACTATAAATCTCTCATCATTTAACAACTGTTCTCCATATTTATTCAATAAAATAGAGTGTTGGTCCAGTTTCTGTATAAGCTGTGGTTTTGTTAATCCGCCAACGTCTACTATTCTTATTTCAACTGCGCAATCAGGGTATACTTTTTCATCTTCAATCAACATCCGTATCCCCCTAATCAAGATTACTTCTATTTGACTTTATATTTAAAACGCAGTCACTCATCTAGTTCTGAATCCGTTTACATACTAATCCTAGGTAATTGATAGCAGCAGCCCAAGGCTCCTCAGAAATTCAATTCACAATTTCCCATTATGTTACCTCCACACTTGAGATGTATAAAACCCTACCACCTCTGCGATGTTATACAAGATTTAATTTGAGCAATATGATGCTGCCCGTGCCATACAAATCTTTGAAGGGCGATATCCAATGAAATTGTACCTAACACTTCTGTTCGGAGTTTTCGTCTAAACTGATCGAGATGTAAACTATACAACAGCGTGAGAAATCGCTTGTGCAGTATCTCCATCAGCAAAATTGAATCTTCGATGGGCGTATTCCTGTAATGATGTAATGATGCCCATAAATCCTCTCGATATGAGCTTGCCATCGGTTCATCCTCAGTTAACGCTCTCTTAAATCTGATATAAGCGTTCATGTCATTGTCCGCAAGGTGGTGCACAATCTGTGTAATCGTCCAACCGCCATCACGATAAGGAGTACAAAGTTGATCATCATTGAGATGTTCTGTAACCTCTCTTATGGTCTTCGTAATTCCGGGAATTTGATCAATGATGTGGATTCTTTCCTCATTAGAGAGTTTAAGATTTGGCTCAAAGTGTCCTATCGGAAAGCGTATATTTTCATCCAAGGTTGACCACCTCTCTCCATTTCTCTACTATAGAACCAAATCATATCCAATATAACCCACAATGTTCCATTTGCGAAGTATAAAAGCAAAAAAGAAGCAACCTTTATTCTCGGGCTGCTCCTTATATTACACTACTCTCATATCTGTATTTGGATTAGAAAACTAGCACAATTAAACCTGAGTTACGAAGGTACAATTATATAAGAAGCGCCCCTATCTTGGGTAGAATGGTGCTTGTCCAGAACATCACCAAGCAAGAGAGGAGCGACTTTAAGGTGGAGTCTACCATAATGAGTGATCTTATTCTGAAAATTCAATCAAAAAAGGATGGCTTTTCTCATCAAGTGCATTATGAATTCTGTCATAGAAATTTCCCCATGTTATCATTTGCCCAACTTCTTCTAAAGTAAAGTAGCCCACCTCTTCACTTTCATCACTGGTAGTTAAAGCTCCACCAATCGGTTTTCCAGTAAATATATTGTTGCATACGCCACGCGTTATGTTCTGATACAAACCACAAAATTTAATTAATTCGATGTCAATTCCTGTTTCCTCTTTCACTTCTCGAACTGCTGCCTGCCTAATAGTCTCTCCTTCTTCAACACAACCTTGAGGCATTTCCCAACCTCTTCGACCTTTCATAAGTAAAATCTCATTATGTTCATTGAGAACGATTACACTTGCAGAAACGATAAATTTCATTCTAATTCCTCCTATGTTGGTTTAAATAACCACTCGTCCTCTAATAGCTATAGCTAAATTCCTAGAACTGAAACATAATCTTTTGTTGTTAATTGCTCTTTAATCCATACAACAAACTCTATGATTAATTCACGAAGTCTCTGAACATTATTGAGAAAATCTTGTTGAAACTCATCTTTAGAACTGCCAAAGAAGAAATATACATGTTCATTTATTAATTCCATTGTTACTTTTTCATCAAGGAGATTAGCAAACGTTTTCAAATCCTCAAGGATCACCTCCCACGTTTTCCGATGTATTTCGTTAAATGCATAATGATCATATCCAGAAAATATATTTTCTATTGATTTCTCTATATAGCCGAATACTTCTTCATCAAAGTAAATTGAGTTCTCATTCCAACATTGCCCTAGGTACTTCCCGGGTAAAACTTCAATTTAACCAGTTCCTTCAAGTTCTTCCCTATCTCTTATTATCTTCATCGTTCACCCTCATTAAATAGTTTCGTCGATTTCACATACTTTTCTGTATATAAGACCCAGCGTATGCTGGGTGTGTGAATGCGGAGTTATGTGATTTCACTGCCTTCATTGAGTAAACTTATCATTTGCCTGTTGGTTTTTAAGATTATCACTTTGTCTTTATAAGGGGACAAGAAACTACAGATTTCTTTCCGATTTGTACTATTGAATTTATGATTCCAAATAAGCATTTCAATTAGTCCTCTTAATGTTTGCTTGTATATAGATCTTTCTGCGCCTATTCTTTGTTTAACAAATCTCATGATAATTCTAAAATGTCGAATCAATACATTAGTGTCTAGGTAATAAATTACATCTGCTCTTGAAAAGCTATCAGAAAGCCATTTATAATATACTCCCTCTACAATCCAACTATCATTATCAATTATTTTATGTAGTAATTTATCTCTCATGTCTGGAGGGTTCTTTCCTGAAAATTCCACTCTACTGCTCCACATGACTGTATCCAGTTCGTAATATTTTATATTTAATTTCTCTGATAAAACTTGACCAAGATATGTTTTCCCGCTACCGGTTGAACCTATAATATGAATTCTTAAAGGTCTAGACATAATTAGCTTCTCCTCTTTAATTTATTGCAGTGATTTCTAATCACCTTCCTGTTTTTATGCAGTTCAACAAACTCGGAGGCGTCTACCATAATATCAACTTCGAAATCCACTTAGCAGACCTAGGCTCCGTTAGGAGCCGTTGCTTTATGTCATACGACGGAATCTCAACTTTGAGTAACCAGCAGATGTTATCATCCCATCATTGATCTGCTATATGCTCCAATAGATCTCCAGGCTGGCATCCCAATGCCGTACATAATTTATCGATTACTTCTAACGATACATACTCATTCGTATTAAGTTTTGCCATCGTTGCCGATGAAATCCCCGTCATTTTCAATAAATCCTGCTTCTTAATCTCCCTGTCAATCAATAATTTTTGAAATGGTTTATAACTTATCATCTGGTATCCCTTCATATCCGAATTCAAGCTTTATATAGGACCTTCTCAAAAACAAATTCATCTATAATCAATTCTCATCTGATCGGAATCTTTACTTCAATGCTATACCATATCTGAAATAAACATGGCTTTAGTTCCTTCTTCTGGCTTAAATCCAAATAATCCATAGAATTTTTCTGCACTATCATAAGATATAAGCACTTTTGTCTTGATATTAGAATATCGACTAAGCATTTGTTCCATCATTCTCTTTCCAATTCCTAATGATTGATATTCTTTGTGTACTAACATGTAATGAAAATATACTGTCATCACGCCGTCAGACAATGCATTTATTAAACCAACTAATTTGTTATCATCCCATGCAGTAATAACCGTATGCGAGTTATTTATTGCTTGTCTAAGATCTTCTGGGAAATCTCCTGATTTCCAGTCCACCGAATGAAACAGTTCTTGAATTGCCTGTGTATCAATGTCTTTTATTTCTTTGAAAATAATTGTCATAATATTGCTCCTATGCTTGTTGTTTTGATTGGTAGTATTGGATAACCGTTCTTATATCCACGATGTCCCGCCACGTTAATCAGCTTCTATCTAATCCTACCTAATCCTCTATCAGCCTCTAATTGAAGTTGCATGGTTTTAGGTCCCATATACTCTTGTGCAGCCCTAAGAATCTTTTCGTCGTTACCCAATATTTCCGATACCGTAACTGAAAAAATGCTATCAATTAAGTAATCATCTTTGCAATTAGATACTTCTTCAAAATAATCAAAAATACTTTCTAGAAGCTTGTTATTTCTATTCTCGCTTAATAACTTAATAATCTCCGGCATGAATATTCCCTCAATTATGACAGTTTCTAATACCATACCGTGATTCTCAATTGATTTTTTATAATCAGTACTAGTGGAAGGGAAGAAATTTAACATTATCTTTAAAAATTCCTCCGATTTTCTAATCATGAATCCCCACTCCTCTGTATAAACTGTCTTTGAATTACGATGACGCAAGTCTGAAAATTTTTGTATTTGATTCTGTTCTTTAACACAGTTCTTAACAGAGGTTTTTGCTAATGTTCTTGTATTCACGACGTCCCACCGACTTTAAGAGACGAAGTCGCTGGGCGTGATGCGCTTAGTCGGTGCGGATGTGTACAGCTGATTCCACTTCCCTGCAGCTACCAAATACTTCTCCGAATCCTCATCTTACTTTGGCCGGACCGAGCTCCGAATGACTCGAAGAGTGAGATGGATCAGACTTCTGCGAATTACTAACCATTATCCATTTTTAGAAGGCCCATCTATGCTCCTCTGGCAAACACTCATCACAAAGTAATTGCCCTTCAACAACAGCTCCGTTATTGAGTTCATCAATATGATTTGGCTTTTCTCTATCAGTTGCCCATGAATTACATTTTGCGCATCTTCCGCAATTCATTGCTTCTGGATCGAGATATACAGAGGAACTGCTCTCCCAATGTAATTTCAAATCTCTCCTTATTGTAATTTCATTTTCTAGTACAGGAGTCAAATCCCCATCGATTTCTTTATATTCTTCGTCAGTTAAGTCAATTAGATAAGCTATATTCACAAGATATGTCTTCTTACTCATTTCTTTCATCCTTTAAATTTTCATGGTTTATACGTTCTTCGGCCTTTCGCATAACGTTCGTGCATTCACGACGCCTCAATGGCTTAAGGTAGGTAGGCCGAGTGGCTCCGCCACTTTGCCAGTGCAGGGGTGATCGCCTGACACCGCTTCCTGGTTCCTTACCTTCTGGTGACCGAAGGACAGTATTGGAGTACGATGGGTGAAAACAATGTTATCCGCTGTTGCCGGCATCATTGAATTACATTCTAAAACTCTTCAATATATTGTTAGCCAAATGAATTTCTAGAAGCAGCCATTGTATTTAAAGCGTTCTCAAAATAGCGATATACTTCATCTGCGATTTCCAGAAACTGTTCAGCAGATACATCGCTATCCAAGTAACAAGCATACAGATACTCAACTAAAGCGGAGTTAATCTCACAATAGTTTAATATGGCATTCTTCATCTTAATGATTTCATCTTCCCATACCCCTGTATCTTCTAAAACCAAAGAGTATAATGCACGAATTAATCTCTTAGAGTAACCTTTAATATATCTAGTTTTCATTGCGTGATCACTAACATTAGAAAGTGATCGATGTACACGATCTACTTCCTCCTTGGTATCTGTATTTAAGTCTAAAATGAATTCTTGAGAAATGTTGATCGGGGGTACTTTTTCACCAATGTCCTCCCCATGTATACAAACACAAATGATCTTAATCCAAAAACCCCAATCATTCGGTCTACTTAATACATCATCAATCGAGCAAATGATCGTATCCATCTTAGTAACGAATGGATATTCTTCCAAAAGCCTGTCTTTAATCATTGACAATCTTTCGTAATCAATATCTTCGGGATTTGCACATACAATAGTAAAGTCTGCATCTGACTTAAAAGGTTGAGCTGTTCCTTTTGGAATCGAGCCACACATATAAATGCTATGAATCTTACCTTTAAATTCGTTAAGTATATGATCTATATACTTATCAACCAAATCCTTATATTCACTTTGTATTGTAATTCTATTTATAACTTTTTCTAATATCATATAGACTCCTCCTAAAATAAGAACTTGTTTCGGCTAACGTTGTTGTATTCCTGACGTTCAAGCAGCTTACCGTAGGGAACGAGTCAATAGACTTAGCTGATTGAATGTGTCGCCTTAATCAACTTCTCCGATATCCTTCTTGGCGACCGAGGAGCAAGTGCGACGGTGTATGAATGTACTGTGAGATAAAGTAACCTTGAGTTACCCACAAAATCTTTCTAGACTTACAGCAACACCGTTTTCATCATTATTAACGGTTATTTCATCAGCGATTTCCTTCAATTCCCTAATCGCATTTCCCATAGCAATAGAATATCCCGCCATCTTAAAGAGGCCTACATCATTATGATCATCACCAAATACAATAACGGAATCCCATTCTACATTATATAATTCACAGAGTTTAGTAATTGCCATTTCCTTAGATGCCAGAAGAGGCATGATTTGTACTAATTTATTATTATCCGTAATTAGTATATTCACTCTACCCTCGAATTTTTCAAACAATCCAGGATTGTGATTATTGCCAGTCAGAAGTATCTTCGTAGCATCATATTGCTTTAATTCTTTTAAGGGTTTTACTATGGGGTTTGATTGTGTGTTCATTGAGCTAATATAATCAAGCTCTCTTAAACTAAACCACTCATCCTTCACTTCCATAGTCAACTCAACTTGAGGGCCACACTTCAAACAGTAATCAAGAATTTCTGTAGTTACATTAGCAGGGATTGATTCATTAATTTCTATCTTGGTTTCCTTACATATCACTTGAGCTCCGTTGTAATATACAAAAGCCCCGATATCTACTAATCCTTGTGGAAGCAACCAATTAACCGCCCTCGGCGGTCGAGCTGTTGCAAATATTATTCTTATTCCTTTCTGATAACAAGATAAGACCACATCTGCGTTTCTCTTAGATACTTCTTTTTTTGAATTTAATAATGTTCCGTCCAAGTCAAGAACTACAGTTGAATACTTCAATGAATCAACTCCCAATATAAACTACTTCGTTATTTTATTTACCGTTGTTGTATTCACGAACCCGAGAGACTTAAAGGAGCGACTAGGTCGAAGACTTAGCCTCACAGGAGTTGTCTACTGGATACTACTTCCTCGAAACCCCACTGACAGACCAAGGGGCTTAGCCCCGCAGTGTGAATACGGTGTTGGCAAGATTTTAGGGGCTTCTTCGAGCTACTTTCAATGAATTTACGACTTTCAATGTGCTTGGTTCATTAAGATTGAGATATATTCTTCATCTTTAAGCCTTGTCACCTTACATTTCTCATTGCATTCAAATTCTAATATTCTCTCTTCAATTGTTTTATTAGAACTATCTTTAAATACGTCCTCTCTGTCATAGTGAGGGAAAATAAGCTTGTCGGTTACACCTAATGCCTTAAAATCCGTTAAATCCATTGTGTTCATCTGTGGAGTAAAGAAATCGACAATGTTAATATTCGGCCCCAGTAATAACGTTCCAGCACTTACTCCAACTATAATTACATTCTGTGCGGCCAGTGTTTTAATAATTTTATCAGCACCACTTTTCTTAGCGTAATACAATAAAGTAAATGGATTTCCACCATTGATATATATAACATCTCTATGTAAGAGAATTTGCGGGTCATCAAATTCAATATCTACAAAATTGATATGTTGAAATCCCATGTCCTTAAACTCTTGCATCGCACTTTGTGCATATCTATTAGTTTCTTTTCTAGGGGATGCTGTTGTAATAATTGAGACTTTTAATTGAGAAATATCTCCATCAATAAAATCCAGAAATTGATTTTTAATATCTTCAGTATAAAAACCACAAGAGGTTAGTAACAAGCTACTCATTTTAATCCCCGTCCTTAACTAATAGTTATCAATCTTTTAATTAAGCATTCCCCTGATTTTTGCTAACTTTTTTGTGTTCACAAACTTACGCAGCAAGTTGTCACATAAATCAACTCCCCTGCCAAAAACATCATTTTGACCAAGGGGTAACCGTAGCAGTGGTTGTCTGCTGAAATCCCTCTTCGATATCCTTCCCGCAGAGCTAGGCTCCATCAGGAGCCGCTGCTAGAATATTATGTTATGAGATGTCAAATTACTCTTCATTGCTTTCACTTTCAAATTTCTTTTCTTGATTTTGCTTAAACGTTCTTCCGTTAACATCTATCCACTCTACAGGGCCTGCTGCTTGACGGCCTAATACTACAGCAGTCGCTGCACTGATACTGGAGAAAATCGCATTCTCATTAAATATATAAAATTCCCCGCCATCAATCAGAACTCCAGTTTCTATCAATTTGTTTCTCTGCTTGATCCATCCCTCGGAAATTGAACTTGACGTCTGTTTACAGCTTTGAGATCCAGATAGAACTACATAGCCTTTTTCAGTTTCTATCAATTTAGCAGAAGCTCTTTTGCTTTTTAGCGTGTATATGATATCACTACTAACCGGAGGTGATGAAATTACATTATCATTTGATTGTTTAAGGGTAGAAGGAACCAAGAACATAAAATTAACTACTGGAAAAATCAACTTCATCTGCTCTAAAAAGTATTCCATATCTGAAATATCAGCTTCAGGGAGAGTTGTTAACTCAGGCTGTACAGCATTATCAATTTCGGCTGTTTTCGCATCCTTAGATAAAGAAATAATTCGAGATTCTAAATACTTGATATGAGATTTAGTAAGCATTCCATCCTTGCTTATAAAGGCTACAATTTCGATAAAATCCTTATCTGAATCCGCTAAGTGTTGCTTTAATCTCTTTTTAAGATTCTCTGCTTCACCTATGTATATGCGTTCATTATAGTTTTCGTTGTTAGGTAAAGATTTTAGAATGTAGACTCCTGGTCTATTAAATTCGGGTCGCTCTATGATTTTAGGCAAAGAAGAACGCTGTGAATATAAAGCCTTACCTGACCAATTACCGATTTCAATTGTTCTAGGCCCTGTTTCTGACCCATCCACAAGAAATATAGTTAGTTTTTTTCCCACTCTTGGTTTCCCCTTTAATTTGATTTCTCATAACATCATATCTACGAACTTCGTAAATATCTCTCTTATCAAACAATATCCGAACTACATATAATATAACCCATATTAATCCATCTGCGAAGTCACGAACATACTCAAAAAAAGCAGCCCCAGTGCGAACTGCTCCATTTGTTAGAAAAGACTAACCTGTTGGATGCAGTTTTACATTTGGGCTGCTCTTTCTTCGCTCAACTTTACTCATAACCTTCAGTAATCAACCTTTGCTCCCCTTCACCTAAAACATTTACTTCGCTCCGCTACTCCACACCACGCGTTCGCTCATCGCTTTATGTTGTGCAATCAGGCAGAGTTCTGCCGCTTTGAATGCATGTTCTTGTGTCATGGCTGTCTCGGTGCGATCCAGACAATCGCGAATCAGTTGACCAAAGAACGGATAACCGACCTTGCCCTTCACGCTGTAGCGAAACTCGCCTTCATGGTTTACCAGATAGACCTGATCTCCTTCCGGTTCTCTCGCTACATCGATATACTTCCGCAGCTCGATATAACCGTCCGTTCCCAGAATAACTGTACGCCCATCACCCCATGTGCCCAGACCATCCGGTGTGAACCAGTCCACTCGGAAGTAACCGGAAGCTCCGTTATCACCAATCAGAGAAGCTTCGCCGAAGTCCTCCAGTTCCGGGAACTGTGGGTGATTGAAGTTATGCACACGACTGAACCCTACCTCAGCGTCCGTACATGATGCAAACGTCAGAAATTGTTCGATCTGGTGACTCCCGATATCACAGAGAATACCGCCATACTGCTCATGCTTGAAGAACCAGTCGGGTCTTCCTCCAGCATTCAGGCGATGCGGGCCTGTACCCATAACTTGCACTACTTTGCCGATTGCCCCTTGTTCGATGAGCTGCCCCGCATAGATCGCACTTTCTACATGCAGTCGTTCACTGTAATACACCATATACTTTTTGCCCGTTCGCTTCACTTCTTCTCGTGCAAGCTTTAATTGCTCCAGCGTGGTAAATGGGGCTTTGTCTGTAAAATAATCCTTGCCTGCGGCCAATACTCTCATGCCAAGCGGCGCACGATCTGAAGGGATCGCTGCACTTGCCACCAATAACACCTCATCGTCTGCAAGCACCTCCGCTTCAGATCCAGCGACTTGAGCCTGTGGGAACTGCTTCCGAAATGCCTCCACCTTCGCCGGGTCCGGATCATACACCCACTTGAGAGTAGCTCCAGCCTCCAACAATGCCCCAACCATGCCGTAGATGTGTCCATGATCCAGCGCAACAGCAGCAATCGTGAACTCACCCGGACCACATACGACCTCTTTTGTAACGCTTTTTGGTGCATAAAACATCCCATCTTTAGCCATGTCATCCCATCCTTATTATAAAATGTTGATTACAATGAACTCGTCTTATATATCATCTTCATTTAAACGTCTGACTCAAATCAGCAGGTTGACTGCCACTGAATGCCTTGTCTTTCTTCGTCGTTGAACCAGCAATGCGTTCCTGCAGATGCTCGTAGAACAGATCCTCATCGATCGGCAGATCGACCCAGTTATCCGTCCAGGTAGACAGCAGCATAGCGTTGGATAACGTCAATCCGTGTATACCATCCTCACCGGGAGCAATAAGTGGTGCGCCTGTAAGAATCGCATCAACCCAGTTACGAATCAGACCCGGGTGACCCGTTTCCACACCTGTAATCGGGATTTCACATTTCCAGCATTCTGGCTGTCCAAAACCTCCGGTAAACCGCTGATTGAATTCAGGCTCAGATTCCCGAAGTCGCCAGAACGTAAGTTTTCCATCTTCGATCACGATTTTACCTCGGTCTCCGTTGACCTCGAATCGATTGGTACCCGGTGCTTCGCCAGTGGTCGTTACAAAGACACCTGTTGCTCCATTTTCATACTCCACATAAGCCGTTACATCATCTTCCACTTCAATGTTCCGATACTTGCCAAACGAACAGAAAGCACGCATTCGTACCGGCATCATGCCGATGGTCCACTGCCACAGATCCAGTTGATGGGGGTCTTGGTTAATCAGTACACCGCCCCCTTCACCTGCCCATGTTGCCCGCCAGCCGCCGGAATCATAGTAACTTTGGGATCGATACCAGTTCGTAATAATCCAGTTGGTACGCCGTACCTCTCCCAGTTCCCCTGAAGCAATCAAGTCTCTCAGTTTAATATAGAGTGGGTTGGTCCGCTGGTTGTACATCATGGAAAAGACTTTACCGCTGGCTGCGGCCGCTTCATTCATCTTGCGTACCTGTTTTGTATACACACCTGCTGGCTTCTCAATCATGACATGCAAGCCATGCTGGAACGCCTGAATGGCCTGTTCCGGATGATCATAGTGCGGCGTTGCAATAATGACTGCATCAATCGTACCCGAAGCCATCATCTGCTCTGCATCCTGCCAATAGGTTACCGTTGCCGGAAGATGACTGGATACCCAGCTCTCCATCTCTCTTCTTACATCACATACGGCGACCAGCTCTGCACCGGGTACTTCTCCAGCCACCAACGTTCTGGCATGTGCTGCTCCCATGTTTCCAATGCCAATCACCGCTACTCGTACGATACTCATGACTGCTCCTCCTCGTCCACACGACGCTCGATTTCGGCGAAAACGTCTGCAAAATGCTGTAACATCGCCTTGGATTCCAAGGCACCACTAAAGTCCTCAATTCCGTAGTAACCGTCATACCCAACGGCACGAAGATCTCGCACCATCTGTACCCAATCGACCATGCCTTTAGTCAGCGGTGTCCACTGACATTTCCAGGCTGTATTCAGAGCCACTCTGCTGCTTTTCTCAGTCACATTAGCCTTTTGCGAATCTTTCCCTTCTGCTTCAAACCACCCGGCATTTTTTACATGTACATGAGCCAGATAAGGCCCCAGCAACTCAAGTCCCATACGATGATTCTCATATCCTTCATGTACCATATTGCCTGGATCGTACAATACACCCACATGCTGCGGGTCGAGTGATTGCACAAGCCGATAGGCCAGCGATGCCGTCGGTGCTATCGTCTGATGATGTGTCTCTACAATCGCCTTGATGTTGTACTGTTTGGCCATATCCTGTACTTCACTCAGGTAATCAACAGCTTTACGATACAACTCAGGATAACTGGTCTTGCGATCATATCCAGGAACACCCACACGCATCATTGAAGCTCCTAAACCAGCAGCAGCCTGAAACGCCTGCTCAGTGGCAGACAGATCTCCACAGTTCAGATACGGCACAAGTGCAATGGATTTCCTACCTTGCCCTAACGCTGCTTCACGAAAAACAGGAACCTGTTCCTCCCAGCGACTCGGATCTACAGAACATCGATTATTTCTCCAGTAAGAAGGCTCTTCAGACATAGCATCTTCAGGAATTCCACGGAATCTCCACTCAATTCCATCAATCCCTGCTGCTGCCGCAGCCGATGCCAATTCTTCTGCATTCAGTTCAGGGGTAGCCACCGTGAATACAGACAGTTTCATCATGATCCATCTCCTTATGTAAACGTATTCATTTCATGTCGTAAAGGCATTGTATCACTCCACTGAACGTCACCATAGGGAAAAACGCCAACAGATGAATGACAGATAACGAACAGAGCACATTCCCCATTCAGAGATAACTTCCAAGAGAATGATGTGATCAAAAATCAAAAAAGACATCCCTGGAACAGATTTGAATTCTGCTCAAAGATGCCTTGTACAATAATCATATATATAAGATGAAATTTAAGGAAAAGGTTCCCTATCAGTTATCCAGTCGCCACTTCAGTAGCTGGTTCTGGTTCTTGTACTCGTCCAACTTGCAACCCGCGCATTATCTCTCTAATCCCGATCAAAGAATACATGTTCAGCCTGTATTTTCCCCTGATCTATTGTCATGATGCCAAATGAGTATTGTTTCTGAAAACGCCGATCCGTAGGCGACCCCGGATTAAATACCAGCGTGTTATCGACGGTATGCATCACCGGGATGTGTGAGTGTCCGTAGATTACAGCATCCACATGCTGGCCTGCAAAGGTATGAATCGCATTCTGCTCCGTACCCTTTGATCCCAGATGACCGTGCACAAGACCCAGACGAAGCCCTTCCACTTCAACAATACGGGAATATCCCAGTTTTTCAGCGATTTCGGACGGGTCCGTATTACCCGCTACACCTTCAACTGGTGCATACTCACTAAGCAATGGGTATACACTCCAATCCGACCAGTCACCGGCATGAAGAATGAGATCTGCACTCGGCAATACATCCAGGAGCCTAGTCGGTAACTTCCGTGATTTACGTGAACAATGCGTGTCAGAGATGACTACAATTTTCATATAACAACCCACCTTTCCTTCGTCTTGTTGCAATCTACTCTGTCTGTGATGGAACAGCTTGCATCTGAGTACAGGAACGTTCCATATCTTCGAGTGTAATGGATGCAAAGAACTGCTCCACCTTCGCCTCGGCAACCTGATACAGATTGGTCAGCAAGCTGTCTATATGCAAGCCCACTTCACAATCCGGGTTACAATTGCCGTGAATCGGGAACAATGGACCTTCGTCCTTGGCAGCCTGATAGATCATGGCTAATGTGATTTCACTTGATGGCTTCGCTAAGTAGAAACCTCTTGTTCCAGGAGAGGAGTTCACTAATCCTGCCTTTTTCAGCCCGCCCAGAATACGTCTGACGACGACAGGGTTGGTATTCACGCTACCTGCAATATGTGCAGACGTGATTCGTTCAGGCGCGCTGAGTGACAATAACAACAAACAATGCACACTGACCGAAAAATGAGTACTCATGATTAACCACCTTTATTTAATATAATCCAGGACATGCCGACCTTATTCAGAGAACAGATCCTTTTCGGGACGTGCTCTGATCTTGAGCTGTCGCACACTGTATTCCAGTTGTTTCACAATATCATCCAGCTGTTTGCGATCAATCTTGGTTGGATCTTCCACCGGTTTCGCGGACGACTTGAGATCGCGGATCGTTAACTGCTGTTCTTGCCATTTGTCCATTAGATCTGCAATATTGGCATAGAAACGTTCGTAATCTTTGATGACCAGATCAAGATAAGCATCTACCTCATCCGGATCATAACCACGAAGTTTATAATTAAATTGTTTTTCATGTATCGATAACGCATCTAGCTGCACACCCAATTGTTTGAACAATTGTCTTTGTTTATCCAATCTTCGTTTCATATGTTCATCCATATTGACAACCTCCATTATAAGCCAAGCCGTAGTTCTATTTCCTGGGAAGAACACACGGCAATTTCTCTCTCTATTTTTTATAACACATAATCCGTCAGATATAAAACGATACAGCCCTATTCCTCACGAAAATGATTGCTTTTCTTCCAATTCGGGTAAAGACACACTACACCCCACAACGGGAAAGGAGCATGTCCTTATGAGTACATTAACTAAAGATCAACATCAAATACTGAAAAACGCCCTTTTGGAGCAACGTGAAAACTTGCAGCGTCATTTTGAATCCAGCATGGAAGACGGTGCTCCAGTCGAGTCGCTGAAAGATTCAACCGGTGAGCTGTCCTCCTACGATAATCATCCGGCAGATGCCGGTACAGAAACATTTGAACGCAGCCGTGATCTGGCGATTGACGATACATTAACAGACGAATTCAATCAAGTGAACGACGCATTGGAACGTATGGAACAAGGTACATACGGAACCTGTGTAACGTGCGGAGAAGATATTCCTTTCGAACGACTTGAGGCTATCCCTTATACCGCTTACTGTATTGACGACACACCTAATCGGGAGATCAGCAACGATCGGCCCGTTGAAGAAGAAGTGATGACCATGCCTCCAAGTGGTGCTGGAGAAGGAAGACAGCAGCGAGCGGGCAAGTTCGACAACGCAGATGCCTGGGAAGCAGTTGAAGAATATGGCACATCCAACTCCCCCGCAACCGCAGCCAAACGTGATGTGAAGGGCTACGATGAGAACATGTAACTTCGTTATGAACTGAAACGGTAGGCATCAAAATTAATTGATTCCATAGGCTGCTCCACCATTAGCCTTCCTTATCACGCATTAAAAAGCCGCCATTGGGCGGCTTTTTCTAGTTTTCTCCAAAGCAGCCTCTCACGTTTGCGGTTACTTGCTTCCAGCGATAAGGCTGAACCCATGTATTCCATCCGTTTATTCTTCCGACTCACTACCAGATGATGCAGATTCCTGTCGCTTAGACACAGATCGAGACGTTTTCGGAGTTGCTTTGTCCTTATCAGACGTAGCATTCTTTTTCTCTTTTGCATTTGTCTTAGAAGCAGGTATTTTCACTATAGGTTTGGAGAGAGCAGAGAATAACTGAAAAACCTCCTGTTCCCCTTGTCGATTCTCTTTTGTAGTATAGGGTTCACAGAGTTTTATGATGTTTTTATACAACTGCTCTACTTCCTCACGGGTTGCATACAGCGTGATGTCCGAGAGAAACATCCGATCTTCGTTTTCCGCCTGATGCATGAATCGCTGACGACTTTGTTCGAACATCTCATTTAATAATTTGAGCGTCTCGGATCGAAACACCTGTTTCAATGGAGAGTTTTCCTTATCTTCATCTTCGTGACGGAGATGGATCTCTCCGGTGAATGGTTCGTAGTATTTTGCGATAATCCCATTAATCTCACGTGTGGAAACGATGGTCAGCAGACCGATTTTCTCCAGCTTTTTTACATGATAGTGAACTTTGGCTGGCACCTCACCCATCTGGTCGGCGATCTCTTTGACAGTGGATGGTCTGCCCTGCTTGTTAAACATATTCATAATCTGAATCCGATACGGATCGGAGTAGATTTTAATTTCTTCAATTGTTGAAAGAACCTTGTGCTCCATCCCTGTATCCTCATTTCCGGGGTACCTGTTGTCCATCGATGTCTCTATTATACCGCTGCGTCAGGACTTCGGTCAAAACGAGCCAGAAATGACTTGATACAGAAAATCGGCTAAGGATCACTTCTGAATATCTTCACAGAGCACTTCGAAAACTTTTGCTAAATAACAGCATACCTGCGGACATGGCAAGCATAATACCAGAAACGATAAACAGAACAGGCATGGTCATCCAATCTGCAAGTGCTCCCGAAGCCAGACTCCCAAGGGGTGAAACACTCAAGACGAGCATACCCTGAAGGGCATACACTCTGCCCAGCATCTCCGAAGGGGTAACTTCCATAAGATAGGTGGCCAGCGGTGTTGTAGCCAGCGGAATCCCCATACCCATCAGTAGACAAAAGGCCGCTGCAACCGGCAGTTGGAAGGAAGTCATATAAGCGGGTAGTGCCGTCATCGCATAACTGAGACCCAACATGACAATACCGCTGATGACCAGCACACTTTTACGATAATTCGCTCCCCTTTGTGTCAACCATACACCACTGAGCAGCATGCCTCCCACCATCAGCCCACTAAGCAGACTTAATCCCCCAGCGCCAGCATGCAGCGTTTCAATGACATAGGGTATACGGAGAACATTAAACGGCATCAGGCAGAAATTAACGAAGGCAAACAGGATGGAGACAATTAACAATAAGGCATGTTTACGGAGAAAATGAAAAGCTTCCGCCATTTCGGAGAATATACTACTTTTGTCGGATGGAAGAGAATTTATTTCAATTGATGTTTTATCTTCATTGTTAACAGATGTTAAGGCTTCAGGGTAGCCTACTCGGCTCATAATCAAAGCACTTAGCGCAAACAACCCCGCATCAATCAAGATCGTCCAGGCAATGCCTATTGTAGCAATAAGGGCACCCGCCACTGCAAGTCCTGCGAGTTCGGCCACTCTGGTTGCGGAAGAGGACATGGCATTACCCGAAAGCAGCATCGATTGGGGAAGCAATCGGGGGACACTGGACACTTCCGCAGGACTAGTGAAGCATTCCAGCAAAGAATTCAGAATTGTAATAACAAACAGATGCCAGACTTCAAGTTGGCCCAATCCAAACAGCAGAGCTGTAATCCCCACCAACAACCCGCGACCGGTATTCGTAATCACAATCACTTTTTTGGGAGACATGCGATCAACCAAAGCCCCGGCGAACAGACCCAGAAGGATATTGGGCAAAAAATTCACCGCCAGCAACGTACCCATCAGCACTTTCGAACCGGTTAGAATGTACACCATCCAACTGTAAGCAATCGAGTCAATCGAATCACCAAATCTGGATACAACTTTACTAAGCATAAATTGCATGTACGGTCTGATTCGTATTAACTCACCCATACCTTGCTTGCCAACTGCTGTGTTATCGCTCATCCCTTTTCACTCCTCAACGTTAAAATATTTTTCATGTTAATTTTATTTTAACGTAAGTTATGCAGAAATCAATACTTCCGTGAAAATAATTTTAACGACAAGGAAGAAAAGTAAAATCTCGTTCTTCTTTCAGATGATTCGTAATCAACACAAAGATTTTTGGGACAACCTTTTTGAACAACCTCCTATAACACAAAAAAACAGACCACATGTGGTCTGCTCGGCTTGACGGATTATATTTGAACTGCCTTCATTTGCTGCCTACTTCTCAAGACGCAATTGAAATCCAGCTTGCTCAGCCTGTACCTCCAACATCAAATCACGTACCCGGTCTGCTTCATTCCCCAGGCGTTCTTCGCTGATTAGGTAGTTGGTCCATTTCAGCTCAAGTGGAAGTTCAATCGTACCCGTCAGACAATCCCACAATGCATCAAGATTACCGCCATAAAAATCCGGCAGCTTCAGCTTATCCTTTAATTGTTGATGAAGTTCAGTGCTACTCGTAAAGTCTTCTCCATCCAGAATCACGGTATTCATGGCTGCTCCTTCCTCTATTTCAAACGTGTAAATGATGCATAGTGATCTGTCGTTTTGTAGATGAGCCCATCATTGGAGTACACAATTCGATCCGAATTACGGAAGCCGGAAGTATAGTTAATATCCGCTTCGCGCCATGTACGTCCGCTGGCCGAAGGCAGCAGCCCCTCCCGATTGCCAAATGTATCCCCACCGATGCTTTTGCCAGGAGCAACTACAGCCAAGTTTCCTTTTGACGCTACCCAGCCAAGTCCTGTTGCCTGTGATTTGGTAATAAAGTTACATGGCAACGTTCCGTTTGCACTTAAATAGTTTGCTACACCTGTAAACGTATTGATGATGGTACATGTTGCAGCAGATGCCTTCTGCTGTCCGACTGGAGTGAACTGTGAACCTGTGAGGAAAACAAACGTTAACAACAATGCCAGTAATGCGGTGGATATCAACTTTTTCATCAATCCGGCCTCCCGATCCCTCAAAGTAGATGAACGTTGTCACGATATGCGTTCTGCAAGCTGTAACGGTCTAGTTGTATGTTCTGCTAGATTATAGTAAACAAGTCATCTCATGACTATTTATATCACATCATTTTGGTAGAAATATCAAATGAAGACGTTTAATTTGTAAAATATTATAATTCTAACATTTTAAGACAGAAAAAAAGACTCTCATCCCTGAAGATGGAGTCTACTTTTCTAGTATGTTTAAACTGAGCTGACCTAATCTAATCGATCAATTGCACACGTTGACGAGTTCGAGCCGATTCCAGGCATGCATCAATAACGCGCATGTTTTGAATGGTATTTTCCGGACTAAATGGTAGGGCTTCACCTTCAAGCACAGCCGTTGCAAACGTCTCCACCTGAAGCACATAGGAATTCGACACCGATACACGCTCCTCACGGCTGACCGAATCCGTGTGCACAATAATCTGAGGTGGAATATCACTGTTCTCCCAGCCAAACACTTTTGGCAGTTCAATCCGCCCTTCCGTCCCAAGAATCTCCATCTCCGCTCGTCCTGAAGCCCACATGCCACAGTCAAAAGTTAAAGCTACTGAATTCGGAAATTCTACCAGTCCCGACGCCATCATATCCACGCCATCATGCTCGTCCGAGAATAGAGCGTGTACTGTCACCGCTTCCGGTTCCTGTCCCAGATACATCCGGGCTGCCGAGATCGGATACACGCCAAGATCGAATAATGATCCGCCGCCCATCTCTCTTTTGAACCTTACATTCTCCTTGTCATCAGCGGTATTACAGGTAAAGTTACCATGGATGGCTCTGACGATGCCTATTTCTCCACTAGCTATAATCTCTAGCACACGTCTGTGCTTGGGATGATATCGATACATAATCGCTTCTGCAAAAAGAACACCATGCTGCTCACACGCCTCGATCATTTCTGCCGATTCATCTGCATTCAAGGCAGCAGGTTTCTCACACAACACGTGTTTGCCAGCCTGTGCCGCTTTGATGGTCCATTCTTTGTGCATATGGTTAGGCAAAGGAATATAGACGGCTTCGATGTCCGGATCAGCGATGAGCTCTTCATAACTGCCATACGATCTGGCAATGCCGAGTTCTTCGGCAAGGATTTCCGCCTTTTCTTTGCTGCGGCTGGCAATCGCCAACACCTCACCACGTTCAGACTGCTGGATCGCCGGAATGACTGCATTTTTGGCAATGGTTGACGTACCGAGTACTCCCCACTGTAACTGTCTGTTCATGCTCATCTTCCTTTCGTACCGTAATTGTCCTCTTCTGCCTTGTGTAACATGCCGAGACAACGATCCAGATCCGTTTTGACCTGTTTTTTGTATAACTCAGCTTTTTCCGCACCATCATCTGTAAAATGATATAAAACGATTTCCTGAAAATCGACCTTTGGATCATTGCCTTTAAGTTTCTTTGTCCGATAAAAAACACCTTGCTGTACCAATTCATGCAGTGCCCGATATACCTCGCTCTGGGGTGGTACATAACCGTAGTCTTTGAATTCCTGCTTCATCGCCTCCAGCATCTCGTAACCATACCCCCTGTGCTGTTCAACCATCGTAATCAGATACAGCTTGATAAATGCCCGCTGTGCAATCATAAAAGCCACGTTCATTCCCCTCCTGTCAGAACCTATATATCTAGTATTATAAAACTTATGTTCGTGTTCTGCCATCTTTCTCCGCTTTGCCTCCCTTTTATCTATCTTCAAGGAGGACGAGCAAGAAATCGTGTGAATTCGCGTTAATCTGAGGGAAGCACGGAAAAAGGTTTTCTGTTGTGAATTTTTCAGGTAATGAAATTTTAATTTTTATTCAAAAGAATTAATTTCATAATACCTTTAGCTGCTTCAATCAAGGCTGGATATAGATCGAAACCGTTCAATTTGTCTATATCCAGTTACAGAAATTCATTTTAGTGAGTTATGAAATTAGTTCAAAAATTGTTTATTTCAGGGCTCAGGGAGTCGTGAGATCGAATTTTAATGACAAGAAAGTCTGTGCAAAAGCTGTAAAAGCTGTACTACCTGTGCTTCTGTATCTTGTGATCGTATACTCTCGTACACCTGAACAATCCTGTACAGGTGTGATTTTGTTGTGAATTTTTCATATGTTGATATATTCATCTATTGCGGGCAGGCTTGGGTACAGACCCCACAATCCATTTGCCCCAGCTTACACGCGAGATAAGCCATGTCAGTACACAGGATAATGTAAGAGCCAACAACCAGGTGATGATCATTCGGACGACAGGGTTCCAGCCCATAGCAACGTAAAACAACTCATCTGGAATGTAGCTATACCGCAGCATCAACATATGCATCAGATAACCGCCATACGATACACCACCAATCCATCCCAGCAATCGTGTAGCCCTGAGGTTATGCAGTTTCCCGGCCAGCTGGTACATGACCATAATGGAAGCGATCAGAAAGAGTGCCATATCAGGGCGGATCAAGCTGACTGTGTAAAATGTAATTTTGATTCCTTCCGGCTTCTGAAACTCCAGCATTAATAAATAAGTAAACCGCAGACCCAGAACAATAAACACTGTCCAGTATATCCAGCGCAATCGATGAATCCATTCATTCCAGTGCTGGACGGATAACCCCGCGGCTGCACCTAGCACAAAATAAATAAAAAAATAGAGGAAATTGCGGTCTGCATACGTTGTAAAAGCATCTGTCAGCACCGGTATATTTAGTCGTTCCATGAATTTGGCGAT
This sequence comes from Paenibacillus sp. FSL L8-0435, assembly GCF_037965655.1. Lineage (NCBI taxonomy): Bacteria > Bacillati > Bacillota > Bacilli > Caryophanales > Paenibacillaceae > Paenibacillus > Paenibacillus sp. FSL L8-0435. The sequence goes on along the minus strand of NZ_CP150185.1, from coordinate 2,537,060 downwards.
GTTTCTTAATTGATCCGCAAGTACCAGATACACCACACCAGAAATCAATAATGCGATCAAGCGTCCCTTGGCCTCATATCGGTTATATACATAACGAATGGCCCGCAAGAAGAGCGGAAATAACAGATAAAACTGGATCAGCATAATGATGTACCAAAAGTGTGATGTCGTTTTGCCCGTAAGCAACTTCAAGCTTAGATCTGGGATGTCATTCAATCCAAATCCGGTCCAACCACGCGGTGCTAGTGTAAAATAAATGAGTGACCAGATCAGATAAGGCACGATCACGTCGTTTACTCTTTTTCTCATGAACTGGCCATAATTCAGCTTGTCTCCCGTGTTATAAAAAAGCACCATCCCTGTTATGAATATGAATAAAGGAACTGCAAATTTGGAGAGCATCAGCAGTATGGCCAGTAACACCCCATCCTCCAGTCTCGTTTCCGGGACCAGAGAGTAATGTGCGATGGAATGCTGGAGAACCACTGCTCCAAAGGCAATTCCCCTTAAGCTCTCTATTTCTGTAATTCGTTCTTTGCGAGGCATACATTCAGCCATCCTTTCTTGGTTTTGCGATACAAACAAAGTACAATGAAGCCGTATATTTAATGAACGGAGTTGATTCACATTTCTTTCACAGACAAAGATGTAACCACTACCGATTCCAAGTATGTCCAGCAACATCTGGCTAACGAGCGAACTTTTCTGGCCTGGGTACGCACAGGTATTGCCATGGCGGGCATTGGCTTTCTTGCTGCCGGATTTGGTTTCAATTCATCGGCGTATGATCGGCTTGCACATATTGCGGCGATTATTACCGGTATCACTTCTCTGATTGGCGGCATATCCATCATTGTATATTCGGCAGCAGCCTATCATCGGAAGCGTACACAAATCAATGAACAGACGTTTCAGGCATCGACCGGATTAATCCGGTTCCTTACCATGATGCTACTGGTGATTGGACTCGCTTTGGCTGTACTGTTATATGTATTGTTATTCCCTGCTTGACTGGGTAAAAACACCATCCGACATTATTGACACCCACCCATATGCAACACAGGGACAAAAGCCGGCTTCCCTTAAGGAAACCGGCTAATGACCATCTGGTGGATCATATATGTCACTCCATTTTACAGATATTAAGTCATTGGGTTTTATTTCATATCAACCGAATTCGCGGCAAAATTACAGGAATGTATTGTTACCCAATCGCGTTGCCTTGGTTTGGGCTTCCAATCTGCGTTCTTCCATATCCAGATCCGGACGTTCGGCTGGCACATCTCCGCGATGAGCTGCTTCGGCTCTGTCCCGGTTAAGCTGGCTGTTGCCACTGAACACATCGTACACATCGGAGTCCCGATCCGTAGAATCTACGAGCAGCAGGATTTTACCATTCTGTACATACTCCTCATACTGTTTAGCGTCCTCTTCCGGAATACCAAGACCTACCAGTCCACCCACCAGTCCGCCAGCTCCCGCACCTACGGCTGCACCGGTAAATGCTGCTGCAATAGGGCCTGCGGCCAGAATGGGACCTATGCCAGGTATGGCTAGTGCACCGATACCTGCGAGCAGACCGGCTACGCCACCAAGGACACCACCTGTTGCTGCACCAGCAGCCACACCTTCAGGGGCTTTGGTACCTGTCTCTTCCCGAATAGCCTTCAGTTCATCCCGATCCTGTGTAACAACGGAGATTTCGTCTGAAGTGAATCCTTGTGCTTTCAGACCCTCGATAGCCTGCGATGCTTCACGTTCTGTATTAAACACACCTACGATTTTCTTCTGCATAGTGAATTCCTCCTCATATTATTGAGTGGTTCGCTATGTTATTACCCGCCTAAGTTTCTTTTAAACGCTCGCAAGTCAATATACTATGTGTTGATAGCAAATAATTGCTGAGGTTCATTCCTTTTATTCCTCATCATGGTGTGCCTTCAAACTCAGGCATATGATACGTTGTCAGGCATGCTCTACGTTGAAGGACGTGGGCGTCCAAATCATCTTGAAGTCCAGACTGGCTGATCCTGGTGAATTGTCCAGACGATATTCTAAGGAACCGGGGACGGCTTATTAGCCTTTGGGTCTTCATTTTAGTTTATATGGAATCGTTGATGTCTTAAAGAATGAAGTAATTCATCTACTTGCCCCGTGGTTTGGCTCGATTCGTGGCGACCGCTTCAAGTGGATTATCCGGCCAGTAGTGCTTCGGATAACGACCTTTCAGGTCTTTTTTGACGTCAAAGTACGTCTCTCGCCAGAAATTCGCCAAGTCTCGTGTGACCTGTACAGGTCGCTGAGCCGGTGATAATAGGTGGATGGTCAACGGGACTCGCCCACCCGCTATACGCGGTGTCTCCTGTTGTCCAAACATCTCCTGTAATCTTACCGCCAGCGCCGGGTCCTCTGGACGACTGTAGTCCACGGGAATACGAGAACCACTGGGCACCTGTATATGCGTCGGCGCTTCATCGTCCAGTTGTTGTCGTTGCGTCCAGCTCAATCCACCCAGTAATACATCCTGCATCGACAATCTCTTCAGGTCGGCTGCCGATCGCATGCCTATCAGATAAGGGGTAAGATGTTCTGCCAACTCTTCTGTTAGATTATCTTCGATCAGGTCGGGCCACTCAGGTAGATGGAGATGCAGGAACCGCAGCCTGTCCGCAAGTTGTCTGGATGTTTTTGTCCAGGGCAAACAATCAAGCCCTTCCATCCGTATTCCGGTTAACAGTGCTTCCAGCACCTGATCTTCAGGTGGCTGTGCAATACTGCTCTCTTTAATCACAAGGGCTCCAATACGAAGTCTCTTATGTGCGCGAACGCTGCGGGTATTGGAATCCCAGGCCACTTGTACTTCATTGTGCAGCAAGTGCTGCCCTGCCTGCACCAATGTCTGCTCCTGCAGCGGCGCAGCCAGCAGGATGCGAGCATCTGCGCCCTGGTCGTCTGCCTCGGCTGCGACCAGATACGCTGAACGGCTCAGCGATTCTGTCGCTGCGAGCCGTACGCCGCGGCCGCTGCTCAGCAGATAGCGGCCGTCCTCCCGGCGTTGCCCGATCCGGTCCGGATAGGCGAAGGACAGCAGCAATCCGCAGCTGTCCTCATCCGGCCGCACCGGATCGGCCGCCGGGCCGAGCGCCGAGCGCAGCTGGCGGCTCTCCTGGAGCATGCGCCGCACGGCCGCGCCGTCTGCGACAGCCGCGGCCGCTTGAGACATGCCGCTGCTGTCCGCGGTCAGCAGCGCCTCTACGCGCGGGCGGAGGTCCGTGCCCGCGCCTGCACTGCCACTGCTGCGAAGGCCCGCAGGCTCCTGCAGCAGTGCCGCCAGCATGCTGGCGTAGCTGGCCAGCCCAAGCTCCGCTGCGCGGAGCAACATGCTGGCCAGTCGCGGATGCACGCCAAGCGTGTTCATCCGCCGCCCGAAGGGCGTGATGCGGCCTGCGTCGTCCAGGCCGCCCAGCTGGCGCAGCAGCGCCTGTGCCTGGCCGTAGGCGCCGTCAGGCGGGGTGTCCAGCCATTGCAGCTCTGCTGGGGACTGGACACCCCAGACGGCAAGCTCCAGCGCCAGCGGCGCAAGATCCGCGGAGGTGATCTCCGGGCGTGCTGCCTCAGGCAGTCCCCCGTGAACCTCTTCGCTCCATAGCCGATAACACACCCCCGGGGCAATTCGCCCTGCACGCCCCCGCCGTTGATCGGCTGACGCCTTGGACACCGGCAGGGTGACGAGTCGGCTCATGCCGGTGCGCGGCGAGAATGCCGATGCACGACTCAGCCCTGCGTCCACCACAATCTTAACTCCAGCGAGTGTGAGGCTGGATTCCGCAATGGAGGTGGACAACACCACTTTGCGCGCGCCCTCAGGGGCCGGCCGTATGGCCTCATCCTGTTGTTCCACCGGCATACTGCCATACAGGGAATGAACATTCACATGTCCAGGAAGAGATCCATTTGATAACTCCCGTTCTGTACGGTGTATCTCTCTTGCGCCAGGAAGGAAAACAAGCACGTCCCCCTCCTGTTCGGCTAATGCCCTGTTCACCGTCTGAGCCGTGAATTGTTCCAGTGGCATGGCTGTTGGTTTCGGTACATATCGTGTTTCCACCGGAAACGTACGGCCCGGACAATGAATTGATCTTGTGCCTTCACCAAGCAATGCACAGACCGGAACAGGATCAAGGGTTGCCGACATGATCAACAGTTTCAGATCCGGACGTAACATCGCTCGCGATTCCAAGGCCAGAGCCAGACCCAAATCCCCATGTAAATGCCGCTCATGGAATTCATCAAATATAATCATCGCCGTATCCTCAAGACCCTGGTCCTGCTGCAACATCCGGGTCAATACCCCTTCCGTCACAACTTCAATCCGTGTCACCTGACTCACCCGGGTATCCATGCGTACACGATATCCTACCGTCTGCCCCGCCTTTTCCCCTAGCGTAGCCGCCAGTCTCGATGCAGCCGAACGCGCAGCCAACCTTCGGGGTTCCAGCATAATGATTTTCCGTCCCGCGACCCACGGCTCCTCCAGCAAAGCCAGCGGTACAACCGTCGTTTTTCCCGCTCCTGGCTCTGCAATTAACACACCTGTATCTTGATTCCGAAATAACTGTCTTAATTCAGGAATAACCTCTTGTATCGGTAACTCTATATGCATATAATCGCTCCTAATGAATGTACCCTACTGCTCTTCAGTATCTCTATTCGAATGTTAGCATTATAACAAAAAAAGCCGTTCCAGAGGAACGACTATCGCAGACATATCCTAAGACACGACTTAAGTAAAATGGAATTTATCCAGAATGCTCACTTAGCTGAGCAATGATTCGGCACCATCAATGACGATCTCTGCTCCGGTAATATGTCTGGATTCAGACGAAGCGAGGAAGCTTACCAGATCCGCAACATGTTCCGGCTGACCAGGTCCATCTGCAAGTGGCTGCTGGCCTTCCGGGAACTCCATTGGAATAATGATCTGTTGCAGATCATCCGTTTTGACCGTACTTTGATCGATATTGGTCGCAATTGCTCCCGGACAGATCACGTTAACACGTATCTTGAACTTCGCGAGCTCAAGCGCCGCCATCTTCGCAAAAGCAACCTGCCCTGCCTTGGATGTGCTGTACGCCGACATACCAAAGCTTGAGAAGCGTTGATTGCCGTTAATCGAACTTGTAATGATAATGCTGCCGCCACCCCGTTTTTTCAAGTGAGGCAATGCATATTTAACGGTGAAAAATGTGCCATCCAGGTTGGTTGTAATAATCTGCTGCCAATCTTCAACCTGAATCTCTTCAATGGGTGCCGATACCCCATTAATGCCCGCATTGGCAAAAACAATATCCAAACCGCCGAATAACTCAACGGTTTCCAGTACAGCCTTTTCCACACGTGCCGGGTCGGCAATGTCTACATCAAATGCTCTTGCCGCACCAGGGTGCAGCGCATTAATCTCTGCTTCCGTTTCCGAGATCCGATCATTCACCAGATCAAACAATGCAACATGTGCACCCTCTTTAGCCAGCTTGACTGCAGTGGCCTTCCCAATCCCGGAGCCTGCTCCGGTAATAATTGCAACCTTCCCTTGAAACCGTGACTTGCCGTTATGTTGTGTCATTATCCATTCCACTCCTTTGATTTAGCAATTATGTAAGAATGTACGTTCAAGCTCAAAATCAATTCTTCACAAGATTACCCAAAAAGAGTGTCTTTTAAATCAACACCAGCAAGTTTTTTCACCGTTGATCTACACCAACGTCACAGCAACTTCAGGATCAGTCCACAACTTTATAACCGGCACTCACCATTCCAGCTCAATGAAAGCGGCATCATCTTCAAGTCCGCCCGTATGTGTAGCATCCAGCAGTACCTGAATGTGTTCATCCGGGACATAGGCTTGAATGGCATCCAGGTCGTTCAGTCCATCCGTATATAACTGGAGCCGCAGCGAATCGCCTGCTGAACCTTTTGTCTCATAGATGTGCGGCTTGCCACCCACGGGACCATCAAGTGTAGACCAACGCTCATTCGTTTTGCAATGTGCCTGGAACATGTCAGACTGTTCCTGATTATTGCGCCAAAGGCGAATACGTGAATCTCCTTGCCACGCTAACCACACACGGCTTTTGCGTCCTCCTCCCGTGAGCTCAATCCGCCCACAGACATACATGGCCTGGCTCCCACGGCTTCGTTTTTCCATTAATACTTCACGCAGTAACAGAGGGGAACTTTCCAGTGGTTGTAATTTCTCCAGTTGCTCGGATGCAGGAAGGGTCAGATCATGAAGAAGACGTTCCACGGCCTCAACCGTCGGATGCTGCGTCGTTTCCAGCCAATCCAGCAAAGCATTTCCCAGAAACCGTGCTGCAAAGTCGCCCAGATAACTCATGCCTACTCCATCACATAATACAAAATTGCAGACATTCCCATTCATGCGGACCGCAGCAAAATCCTGTCCGGAATCACCCTGATTAACCGTCTCTGCGGCTCTGCCGTAACCATATCTGCACTTGAATGCACCTTGATAACGAGTTAATGGCTGTTCTCCGGTCTGCACACTCACATACCGAAAGTTGCCATGCCGTTGCTCGACATGGCCCCCCTTATCACCAGCAGACAATGTTGCCAATCGTATCGCTCTCATGATTCCCCTCCTATCTAACAGGCGTAGCAGCGGACATCTGGAACCCGATCGATACCAATTCTGCACAGGTACCTGGCAGCATCATGAGTGCACCGGGAGCAAGCAAATAATCAGCTTCAACAAGCATTTCCCGATAACTTTCGGGCAGGACGGATGACATATTCCGCAGCTTCTCTCCATGCTCATCCTGTAGATTCGTTTCCGAAGAGATTCCCTTCCATCTTCGAGGTTCAGCAATTGGCCCATCCAGCAGATGATCCGATATAAAAATATTCTCGACCAACACATTGCCGTCCGGCACACTCATGCCCATGATTCTCTTGGCAATCGGTTCGGGATCTTCACCTGTAGCCACCCCATCGGTCATGTGGCATACAAGTGGCGCAGGACAGTCCTGCATATTCGGAATCTCGGCCTGTAGAATCTTTTCCGCCTGCAGGAAAGCCTTCGCAGAATCTGAAAACCGTCTCGGTGTCAGGTCAGGCAAAGAACCAACTGCAGCAATTTCGTCAATCCCTTTGATTCCGTTCAACAAGTCATATACATCATCACTGTAAGCCAATATGGCTATACGATAGCGCGGTGTCAGACGATTTCCCTTAGTAGACCGAAATACCATTTGCCGGATCGCGAGAGATAAGGCATCATAGACGACGTCAATCCGTCGACGATTTTCCAGAACCATGTTCATGGAGGCGCTAATATCAATTAAATATATAATAAGTGCAGGTGTACGCTGTGATGCTTGAATCGTGTAGTTCATCTAGGATGAGTCACCTCCATCATTCACGTGTTATTTTATAAGAAGTTGTTCAAAAAGTCCTCTTTTGATTACGATGGATGCCTGTAGGCATCATCAGCATCGAATATGAAATTCAGCGAATAAGCTTATGCTTACGAAGTATGTTTCTTTCGGAAACATTTTAGTTGCTCACGTAGTTCTTCCTACGCTCCGCTACTCCATTTCTAGCTTCATCCCATCTTCTCGGTACTGAAAACCGCCCTTTTTGAACACGTATTATAAGTTAGGCAACGTGTAGCTGTTGTTGCTCAGGAATTTGTTAATGGCACTCATTCGAGCAGCCACTTTGCCGACACCTTTGAAATAGGAAGCATCGGTATTGTAGAGATTTTTGAAATCACGGGCATATGCTTCCGCATTTTCAATTTTTCTGCCTTTTTGCGCGTTATACGTCTTATTGTAATGAGCAATCAGCGTGACCACATTCTGGGCACGTTTTTTCTTCAGAGCTGCTTTTTGAGCAATTTCCTGTTGACGTTTAACTTCAGCTGCCGCTTTACGCTCCGCTTCCTGTTTTGCAAGCTTCGCATCATTCTCTTTTTTCCAGACCAGATAAGCTTCGTATTTCGCCTGTTTATCGTACTTCTCCTGCTGCGCTCTCTTAGCGGCTTCTTTCTTCTGCTGTTCCTGCTTCACCAGAAAGGCCTCATATTTCGCCTGTTTGTCGTACTTGGCCTGTAACGCCTTACGTTCTTCTTCCTTTTTCTTTGCTTCAGCTTCCTTCTGCTTGGCTTCAGCGAGCTTTTTCTTTTCCTCTGCGTCCAGTTTTGCAGCATCTGCGGCCTTTTGCTTCTCTTGTTCTTCCTGTTGTTTGAGCGCAGCTGCCTTTGCTGCTTCAGCCTCTTCCGCAGCTTTGATATCTGCCAGTCGTGTGGCTTCCTGCTGTTCTTTCTGCTTCACCTCTGCCTGATCGGCGAGTATTTTGACCGTTGGCACGCCACCTGCCAGCAATACAATAAGCACAGCAGAGGATATCATGAACTTTTTGGATCTGTAGAATGGCACAGGTACAGGTTTGTCTGTGTCTTCTTTTGGATTAAGCTTGGCATCCAGTTCCTTGATTGCAGCCTCCACTTCCATCTGCATCGCGCTGTTATGAGGAATAAAATGATAAAGCGAGCGGTACACTTCCAGTGCTGCAGCCGGTTTATCTTCATCCTCCAGGGCTCTTGCTTGCAGGAACAGACGGTTCACAACCGCTTCCTGATCGGGAGAGTGCGGCGTTTGAGGACGGTTCCCGTCTTGCGTATTCACCGGTTCAATTACTGGTTCTGAGCTCTTTTTCAGATTCACATCAGCTTCGGACGGATTGGCAGCTTCTTCTTCCGATGTCGCAGCAGCAGCCGCATTGGCCTGATTCACGTCTACCGCAGCCAATGCAACATACCACTCACCAAACGTCGGGCAGCTGCTCAGATCGTGACTTTCCCAAGCTCGAATGAACAGATCGGACAGTTTGGAACCCCAACGCTTCTCAAGGGACTCCCGCATCGCATAATAGCGTTCACTCACCGTTTGCATTTCATGCTGGTCAAAATAACTTTCGCCCCACGCTTTCTCTACAATCACAGGGTCCGACCAGCTTAACATTTCAGCAATGATAACAGCTCCGGCAAATCGGTCAGCATATGAACTCCACAAACCGCTGTGCACTGTTCGATGGGCTGCATAACCGGGTGACCCGGCAAGCAGGGCATCCGGACGATCCATCTTGGAACCGTACATCTGCTCGACATCCACAAGTTCTACCGCAGACGCCTTCCCCAGGTTCTCCACTTCGGAAAAAAACGGAATCATTACATTGGGAGCGGACATATCACAATGAGCCAGTCCACGTTGTTCCATAGCCGAACCCGTTCCAGCAAGCGCTCTAGCCAGCTTCAGGCTCTCCTCAGCCGTCAACTGTCTCTGATCACTGATCACATCGAACCAGGTCTGACCTTGCACCCATGGCATCAACACCGCATATAACAGATCGGGATGTTTTCCAATGAGCGCTCCGTTTCTTTCCGGAGTGAGCACATCACGCTTGCATACCTGCAAACCTGGCAGTTCACTATAAGACTCCATATGTTCAGACTGATATACCATAGCCGGAATACGGAATTTAGGAAAAAAGACTTTTAGTGCTTTGGACCCATGAATGGAACCATTACGGGGTATCAACTGATAAACAATCCCCTGCCTTCCGGCTTGGGCATAAGCCAGACCCGGCGCAGCCGGATGTTGCCCAATCGTATAGGCAATGTCGTTAATCACCACTTCATCCCCGGGATTTGGTTGAAAAGACATGCTTATCCCTCTCTCTGTCCTAGTGTCATAGTTGCAACAAAAACCGGGTGTTGTGAAAACGCCCGGTTTTTGCTGTAGTTGTACATCTTCAGCTTGCTATCCACCTATAATTCAGGACGAATTCAGACTTCACATCGGCCTGATCTATGTAAAGCAGATTAACGAGCTTGGTCAGCTGTACGGAATTTGTTAGCAATAGCTGTAAGTTCAGCGCTGATACTGTTCAGCGTTTGAACGAATGATTGCATTTGTTTGCTAGCTTCCTGGAACTCCTGGAAGAAGCGTTGCTTTGTCATACCTTCCCATTGTCCTTCCATGCTTGTGATGGATTGAGTCAATGTAGATACGATTTGCTGACTTTGCTCACCGCTTTGTTTAAATTGGTTGGAAACCTGATCAAGCTGCTCTGGGGTAACTAAAATACGTCCTGCCATTTGTAAATTCCTCCTTGGTTTGTGCAATTAAATTTTTAGCTTGTTCAAATTGTACTATACCAGGATCGATCGGACAAAAGCCGAAGGACCTAATCCTATTTACCCCATTTTCAGCATTTGAAACTTCTCCTAACAGCCTATTTACAAAAAAAAAATTCACTTTCTGCTGTTACTTTCATTTACTTTGCTCAGGAAACCACAGGCTCGGTCCCTCTTCTCCCCCGAAAGGAAGGATCTGTGAATCTCCATGCTACAGGCTCAGGCTGCATAGCCTGCACCAGTGTAGCCGGGGAGCCATCAGGCGGAGCGGCATCCTGTACACGATATACGGCCGCCATTGCGGAAAGGGGATCGGATACTACAGCTACAGTTGCAGAATGTGCAGGCATGATTTCTCCTGTACGATTGTTCTGAAGAACATTCAGCATATTGACCGCATTACCATAGGCTGTGTTCACATGACTCAGCACGGAACGATACTCCATGTCTGCCTGCTGGAATAACAACGCTTTGCGTCCCAGCTGTACGCTTAAGTCCATTAATCGACGCAGCGCATCCTCGCCCAGTCGTTTACTGTGATTCCATTCATTCATCACCGCTGCGCGGGATTCAACCTCCCACTCCAGCGAATGAATCGCCTGATCCAACACTGTCATCTTTTGCTGTATTTGCTCCGCTGCATACTGAATCTGCTTGCTCAGTGCCCGAAGCACATCCGGTTCCACACGAATGCGCATTTACCATCACCTTTCCTCTTCCCCTGCAGGCTGTTTAAGCCAGTCCAGCAGCATCTCGTGAAACTGTTCTCTAGTCGTCAGTGCTGCAACAAGCCAATCATCTGAAGCCGCAGTGCTCATCCGGAACAACCAGTTGGAGACCGCACTTGCAGCAAATGCTGCCGACTGTGATTTCCACCCATCTTCATTCCATACAAGCAACCTAAGCTCCCCGTCTGACTCCTTACCCACCAGACAGCGTGCCAGTGCAAGTGAGCCCTCAGGATCACTTGTCTCCTGCTCGAGCTCCTTTGCTACGGTCTGTATCCCGCTGTTTTCGAGCTCATTCATGACATCATAAAATTTTTTCTTGGAGCACATTAGGGCCGGTTTCTCCGCAGGAGAATGGCCGCTCCATTTCATCCGCTCTATCAGAACATCAATGGCTTCACGAACACTTCCCAGATCGCTGAGCCGGAACGAGTCCGGTACGTCGTCAACACGGGAAACTTCAACGACCCGCTCATCCGTGCAATGGATATAACTCTCATACGACTTTCCGTTGATCGTGTAGCGAATCCAACAAGCTCTGTCGGACAATCCGGCAATGGCTACCCTGGAGAAAACGGTCGGTGTCATGATCAGCTCATCGGTATCCTGATCCCGAATCAGATATCCTTTGTCCAGCAGGGAGGTTTTGACACGCTCCCACTCCATCGCGATATCCTCCGCCATATAGCCGCGAAACGGATCTTCCACACCAAGCAGTCGGTCTGAACCGAGAATACCAGCCAGGAAAAAAAGTTCCTTTGTTTGCAACGTGACTACCTTTTGCTTAGAATCATGAACCGTCAACATTATGAGCCACCTCCCCTCAAACTACAACATGCCATCGGTCACGAATTTCAGAAATCCAATCGGTCATTTTCCAGCTGTCATCACATGGAACTGCACCTTTAACCCTGGAATATTTACGTTTTACATAATAACCTTGACCCGGAGGCAGTACCTTCAGCCCACCTGTACTACCTCCAGATTCGGAATAAGGTATACGGAAGAACGAGAGATCGTTAGGGTCTAAAGTCCCGAACAGCATTCCGCTCTGGGAAGCCTTCACATCCGTTACCCAGTCAGAACCAAAGGTTGGGAAGTCTGCCGGAACCCCGGACAGAATCACGTGTACACCGCGATCCCTTCCTTGACGAACAATCGCTCCCAATTGATCTTTTACATTAAAATCGTTTAGCTGCTTGGACAAGGTGTCCGCATCGTCGATAACGAGCACAAGTTCCGGTCCACCGGAAATCTCGCCTCTTTTCAGAACTTCATCGTACAACTGTTGAATCACAGGTGCAAGCTGTTCTTCTCGCGATACATGTCCACGGACATGGGGCAAACTGCTGATTTCCCCCAGCCCACCTGAGCCATAACGCATATCTACTGTGTATATTTGCACATCTTCCGGAGAAGCATGATAAGCCAGTGATAACATCCATGTCAATAAAAATGTCGTTTTGCCGCCTTCCATCGGACTCGTTACCATGAAATGCGGACCTTCACGCAGATTAAGCTCGAATGGTTCCAGATCATCCGTAAGCAGTCCCACAGGAACAGTTACAGACGATGTATCCCAAGCCTGACCATAAGATCCTGTCTGAATGAGCAGATCTTTCAGTTTGATCTCTTCCGGAAGTGGAGCAATCTGCGGCGCTTCTTCGCCTGTCCAGCCTTGGCGAATCTCAGCAATCGTACGGCGCAGTGCAGATGAACGCTTGCCCTCATCTGCCCCGGAAGAAGGTAATGCCGCCTGGAACATTAACGGAGGCACTTGCCCTTTGACCAGACCTCTTCCTGGCGGAAGTTGACTTGGCGCCTTGGAAGGTCTTCCCACGGCATAATAATAATCGCTTGGATCGGATAACTCAAATGAAACCGCATTGGGAATATTGCTTCTGAATTTTTCAAATACATCTGTTACCCGATTCGCAGTAAGCACAAAGGTGATACCCAGACTTCCGCCTTCACGCAGGATCGTCTCCAGAAGTTCATTTTCTTCCGGATAGGCATTGCGGAATGAAAGATAACCATCAATAACGACCACAACCTGCGGGACTGCGGCGTGAGCTGAACGGCGGTACGCCGAAATCGTTTTAACACCCGCCTCCGAGATGATATCTTTACGTTGTGCTGACAGCTTGAGAATATAGCGGAATAATCGCTTGATCCGGTCTTCCTCTTCAGCCATCATCACGCCACCGATCTGAGGTAGTGCTGCAAAATCCTTCATCATACGGCCCATGTCGATAATGTAACCATGCCAAGGCTCCGTTCTATGGGAACGTGCCAGGGACATAAGCAAGGTCTGAACAAATGTTGTTTTGCCCAGTCCTGGCATGCCGTACACGACCAGATGTCCTTGATCCACAGGCAATGCGAGCGGCTGCTGGCGTTGATTCGGGAGATCATCCAGCAAACCCACCAGTGGTTTCAAACCACTCGCTCCGCCATCAAGCAGCAAATCCCGATTCTCTTCTTCCTGCCAGTCCTGAAGACCTTCCCATTCCAGTGTCTCTGGTAAAGGTGGCAACCATGGTCCTGGCAAACGACGGATACCCGCATCCGCTGCAGACTGTGCAACATAATCAATAAATACCTGAAGCTGTTTCGGAACATCTTCCCCTTTGAGAACGGCTCTGCGCTCACCAGTTAACAGAGGCTCCCGCTTACCGTTCAGGCGCACTTCCATAACAGGCAATACCGTCGTTGAATCCTCCTGCTGGTTATATGGTGCACCACTCCAGGCAAATTGCATTTCTTCAAACACTTCATCACTACCAACCTGGAAATATCCACGACCAGGCTTTGTAATCCAGGCAGCATTTGGAATCTTGATCATGTCCCTGCTATCTCCCTCACTCTGTACGCGAAGGCAGATCCGGAAGCGCGAATTACTCCATATTTTATCGTCCACAACACCAGCAGGCTTTTGGGTTGCCAGAATTAGATGAACCCCTAGTGTCCGGCCAATGGCCGCGATACTGATCAATTCATCCATGAACTCCGGCTGATCCCGTTTCAATTGAGCAAACTCGTCAATGATAATAACCAGATGTGGCAGTGGCTGTTCATGTCTGGAACGCAGAATTTTATAATATTCATCAATATGCTGGAGATTTCCCGCATCATTTAATATCTTTTGCCTTCTGACCAGTTCGGCACGAAGTGAGATATTCGCCCGCTCGATCAGATTCCCATCCAGATTGGTGATCGTCCCTACCACATGAGGCAGATCGACAAATGTGTTGGACATACCGCCACCTTTATAGTCAATCAACATAAACGCCAGATCATGTGGATGGAATTCAGCAGCCAGTGAAGCTACGATGGACTGGATGACTTCACTTTTACCTGAACCAGTTGTACCTGCAATCAGACCATGGGGACCATGACCCTGACGTTCGATTTTATCATGCAGGTTAAGAGCAATTTTTTTGCCACCAGCTCTTACGCCCATAGGAACGGGAAGTGTGTCAGGATATCTTGTCTGTCCCCACCTGGACACCACATCCAGTTCCTCCACACGTGATGTGCTCAGCATATCGAATAACGGGAGCAGTTGCGGGATATCCGACGCAGATGAACGCTTCAAACGAATCGGTGACATATATCGGGAAAGTGCCTCTGCCATCTCCTTCGAGATTACATCAGGCTTGTACGTTTGCTGAATAACATCCGCATCTTCCGTTTTTTTGATATACACCCCTTTGCCTTTGGAGGCATCCATAATCAACTGACAATGCATCGGTAGAGACTCCTTGCGATTAGCCAGTATGATGGTGCATACATCAATGTCTTGAGCCGACTCCAGCAGCAGCGGAAGTAACGGTTCTTCTTCAATCAATTGTGTATCGGAGAGAATCACAACGTAACATGGCGTTTGTATGCTTTTCTTGTAGCGGTCTTCCTTATTGTTACGGCGCCGGTTCAACACGGAAAACAAGCTGTCCGCTAATTGATGCGCACCGCTGTGCCTGTCGGCCATATAGCGTTGTCCTTGGTCTTCATCCCAGATATGGGGCATCCAGCGAAGCCAGTCCCATTCCTTGCTGTCCTTCTCTTCATAAAAAGCAGCAAGCTTCAGTTCATCCGGGGAATGGCGTACCGTCAGTTGTGAGATGATGACTCGCAGGGAAGCAAGCACTTCCTCCCGATCACCGACAAGTCCCATAACCTTCGATTGGAACAAAGGCAATGTAATGGAAGCATCCGGTACCGTCTGGAATTCAGCCGCAAGTTCATGGGCCGCTTCAATCAGCTCATCCTTCTCATAACCATCAATCCGCGGAACCTGAAGTTTGATGCGGAATGGAATCTCTCCCGTACCAATGCGCACCTGAAGGAAATCATCATCCTCTGGTGAACGCTCCCACAAGGAACTGTTCCGGTTCTTCACCACTTGAAGACACACACCCGGATCACCATGAATTTCGTACAGGCTCTTCACTTGCTCCGCCTGAGCTTCTTTCAGTTCTTCCCGGTGTTTGTCCAGTTGGGCAAGATACATTATTTTTCGTTCTTCCAATTTTTTGCGATATGATTTCTTGTTGCTCAGATACACGAAGAATGGAATGGTGTAAGAAGTAAGCATCATCATGACCGTCATCATCTGAAACATCATATAATTACTGTTATTCATTTTGCCGGTCATATTGATATATACGTAGAAACCAATGCTGACCATGGTCATCATGATCGGCACAATAATGGATATCATGGAAAACGTGGGTTTGCTCGGTTCTGTTGGAGGCCTGAGTATTTCGAGTCTCTCTTCCTTGAGAACCGGTGTCATTCTTGGAGAACGCTGATATAACACATTCACGAAGAGAAGACCTCCTTTAGTTAGTTCAATAATGAATGTATACGTTCAAAAGCCCTATTTGTTGCTGTCCTGCTGAAACAATGAACGTCTTCCATATACAGGCGCTTCTTCTGAAGTCGTTGAAAATGCCCGCTGGACACGTACGCAACTGCCTTGCCGCAACCCGGTTTCCATTAACTGCTGCGCGTTCTGTGGAGAGAACCACAGACCTTCCGGAAACTTGGCTTCAAGGATGTACTGAATGCCGTCGCCCGGTGCCTGTCCAAAAATGCGAACGCCGAGTAATGTCTTCAAATGTTCGATGGTACATTCGTCCGGAACATCGATGTCGAACCATTCTCCTTCCTCGCGGCCGGAATACACGGTTAGAATCATCCGAATCCCTCCCATGGTCTCATATGTAAATTGTCCTAATGTCAGATTAAATCAAAAAAAAGAGAATGAATCGTTATATCAACCCTATTTTCTTACATAAACACCCTGTTTGCAATGTACCACCTGTAATTTTGTTACATATGACCCACGTATATATTAAAATATCGTACGTTCGACTCAGAACTTTCGTGGCAGTTATGCAATTAAATATTGCGAGGATACGAAAATTATCGTTTTTTGTTCCATTTAAATGGTAATTAAGTTACGTATTTCAGGACTTTTATTCCTTCGCTCACAATTGAATTGTGAACACTTTTCAAACATTACCCACCTTTATGTTTTCATAAGCTGATTTTAAGGTAATTTTAAGCATTGGAATTTAATATTAGCTGTATGAAATAACAACCGTGAGGTGATTTCAAGTGAGAACCCTAATAACCTTTCAAAACAAATCAATCCCTGTATATTTTAATCAAGAAAACAAACAACCTATGCAGAAGACATTAAGATTGCTTAGCAGTGCTCTTGAGCATAAAATTAGCAACGGTAAACGCGCCATTCAAAAATGTCTGCATTCTTTAATTAGTATTGAGATTGTTAATGGAGAAGCCATTCTCCACAGTCGAAGTGAAAACGACTCCCTTGCTTTATCCTTATATTAAAAGGAGTCAAACAAGACACAGTCAGTACAAGACATGAAAAAGGAAGCTGTCGTTATTAAACTGTACCCTATGTAAAGGACATTTCTAAAAAAAACTATATGGCTTCAAGAAGATGATCTCTGTATTGTACAGGGGTCATCCTTTTTAGGTTCCACTGGTATCTATAGTGATTATAGTAGGTCATATAGGCTTTAACTTCACGTTTGACTTCGTCTAACGTGGCATAGCTCTTTAAGGAAGTTTCATCCTTAAAATGACCAAAAAACGACTCCTGCGGTGCGTTATCCCAACAATTTCCTCGTCTTGACATGGATTGTCCAAGCCCCATCCGTTTCACTTTCTTCTGAAAATCCGGATGAGTGTAATGCGTACCTTGATCGGAATGAATGAAGGCATTACGACTCTTCTTGAATTTGCGATTTTTCTGTAAGTGAAGCAACGTGTTTGTCGCCAGATCCATCGTCATTCGCTCCGACACATGATAAGCCAAAATTTCATTGGTGGAACTATCCTTAATGGTGGACAGATAGGCGCGTTTCCCTTGGCCGTAACTTAAGTATGTAATATCTGTTAGAAGTACTTTGCCCGGGATGCCTTGTTTGAAGTTGCGTTGTAACAGGTTAGGCATGGTTCGATGTTCATGGGTTGCCTTCATCATTCGTTTGTAGGGATTAGCTCGTCGATGAGGGCATACAATATCGTATTTTTTCATGATTCTTCGGATGCGCTTGAGATTCCAAATGATCTGAAATTGTCCTTGCAGCGTCATCTTAATGGAACGAGCGCCCTTGTTACGTTTCTTAAACTGGAAGGCTTGACGAATGTACACACCTATTTCCTCATCAACCTGTTCCTTCTTCGTGCGTCTGTGAATGGCTGAAGTGCTCCAGTATCGGTAATATCCGCTTTTGGAGACCCCAGCAGTCTCACACAGAACACTTACCATTCGCTGAAGATGGTATTTCTCAATCACGGTTCGGATTAACCTGTATCGAAGGCTAGGCGTTAGTTTTACTCGTGGTTCCACCCCCGTTCGGCCAGGCGAATCTTTTTTAAGAGTTCATTCTCTGCTTGGAGCAGGTGAATCTGCGCTTCGAGTTTCGCGTTCTTTTCTGCCAAGGTTAACTCTCGTTTTAGAGACTCTCCTGAATGTTTGCCTCGTGTATCTTGTAAGCCTATAGCCCCTTGCTCGTTGTAACTGGCTCTCCATCGGTCGGCTGCGGCTTTGACCCGAGTCATTCCAATGATCTGAACGTCAAATCCACAAGTCTCAAAGATCTCTCTAGGCAGCCTTTCTTGCTGATTTAATGTAATAAAGAGTTGTTTGAACTCGTCCGTATAAGTGATTCCCTTGGTCGAAACAGACTTCACATAGGGATTTGTAGCAAGTTGCTCTAGTTCGCTTGTTGTAAATGTTTTCTTACTCATTAATCGTTCTCCGTCCTTGTCTCGTACATGGTATATAACAAAAATACCCCATAGAGAGACTTTTTTAAAGTATCTACTCTATAGGGTACAGTTTATATAGACAAGCTTCCTTTTTTGAGTTGTATACACGTTAACAGCGGATCGCAATTATTATCAGCCATCACTCAGTGCAGTTTGCTCAGGACATAGGCGGCATCATGTTCTTCCGCAATCTCGGCTTTACGAATACGAATGACAAACAGCCGAACCAAATTGGCACGTGTATGTTCTTCCTGACAGGTATTCAGTTTCCTCAGAATAAAGCGGTCAATGGACATGAATTTAAAGCCCCTTTGCCATTGGATTTACGGATCGATTCCTCCGTGTATCCATAAATAACCAGATAGCGTCAGCCCCAAACAGCTTTTCCACTCTTATGTTAAGCCATATTTTGCCGAGGTGTAAAATTGTGCAAAAAGCCCGTCTCACCAAGCTGGAGACGGACTTTCGCATGAATTGTCGATCTTTTTGTAACCCACTCTAATCATTCATAAATGCCCCTGCTAGTTCACCCTTTTTCGACTTATTTCACTCCCGGATATTCCCGATATTGGTGCTGAATGCTGATCCAACGAGTACGTGTAAACTTCTCAATCGCCCAATCCCCACCGAAACGTCCAATCCCTGAAGCTTTTTCACCGCCAAACATCACATGCGCTTCATCGTTCACAGACTGATCATTTACATGCACCATACCAGATTCAATGCGCTGGGCAACCTGATATCCTCGATTCAGATCTCTGGTAAATACGGAACCACTAAGTCCATAAGGCGTATCATTCGCCAAACGTACAGCTTCCTGCTCATCATGAGCCTTCATGATCACTGCTACTGGGCCAAACAATTCCTGCTGCACGATATCCTGTTCAGGTTTAACATCGGCAAGTACAGTAGGAGACAGCACACTGCCTTTACTGGTCCCCCCGAGCATTAACCGTGCGCCCTCGGCCTTGGTTTTGTTCACAAGCTCCAGCAGTCGTTCTACCTCTTTTTCCCGAATGAGAGGACCCACAAGTGTGTTGGCATCCGTTGGATCACCTGCCTGGACATTCTTCGTTTTGGCAACAAATGATTCGACGAATTGGTCGTAAATATCGGCATGCACAATGATACGATTCAGAGCCATGCAGATCTGTCCCTGATGCAGAAACTTGCCAAAGACCGCCGCTTCGGCAGCACGTTCAATATCCGCATCTTCCAGCACAACCATGGCGTTGTTGCCGCCTAGTTCCAGTGCTGTTTCTTTTAAATGTTCACCCGCCAGTTTACCGATCCCTTGTCCAACTTCTGTGGAACCCGTAAATGAAATTACTTTGGGAACCGGATGAGCGACAAAGTAATCCCCGATCTCGCTGCCACTTCCGGCAACGACATTCAGCACGCCCTCAGGCAGACCAGCCTGTTCAAACAAATCGGCAATGAGCCAACCTGCCGTAATCGGAGTGTCTGATGCCGGTTTAATCACCACACCATTACCAAGAGCAATCGCTGGAGCTACAGATCTCAGGCATAGATGCAAAGGGAAGTTCCATGGCCCGATAACACCAATTACTCCCTTCGGCTCACGAACCACACGGTTCTCTTTGCCAGGGGTATTGGACGGGATGATCTCACCCTTCATGCGATAAGGAAAAGATGCTGCTTCGTCCACAATGCGTTTAGCCGCTGCAAATTCCGCCTCCGATTTGATTCGGGTACTCCCGGATTCCGTGATCAACAGTTGAATGATCTCCTCTTTTCGCTCTGTCATCAGGGATGAAACTTTACGCAACACCTCTTCTTTCGCAGCAGGTAATGACTTCGCCCATTCAACCGAATTTTTCTGAGCTGACTCATAAGCCTTATCTATGTCTTTTTTATTGGAAGAGCGCCATGTGGCAATAACTTCTCCCGTATAAGGATTGATATTCTCCATTGTTTTCTCACCGGAGCCATCTACCCATTGGCCATTAATATATTGTTTCGTCCATGTTGTATGTTCAGTGTCCATTAAAGTCATGTGAATACGCCTCCTGATCAAGATAAAATGTCGCACCTGCACAACGGTGTAATACATCATTAACCTTGTTCAGAATTACGCAAACGTGCAGACCTGAATTAGCTATTCCATTCTTTAAGCTTAAGGGAAACAATACATTTCACACTATTCTGTCGCCATCTGGACGTCTTTCAACAGTCGGGCAGGTTCTTCTCTCCAAAGAGGCTCAAGTCTTCCCATCCGTAGCCAACTTCGATCAGATCTTGACCACCAATGCGGATGGACTGTGTTTGGACTGGAGTACCTCCCATCTTTTCATAGAAGCGACAAGCTGGATTACGCTCCAAAGCCCATATGATCATACGTTTCATATTGTGGGTCTGCAGATGATGAACGACATGTGTCGCCAGTTGCTGACCTATCCCCGTTTGTTGTACTTTCTTCAGCAAATATATGGCGTACAACTCTCCATCATAAGCTAATTTGCCTTCACGCTCCCTACCCCCACAGGCAAATCCGACAATGTTCCCATCATGCTGTTCAGCTACTACCAAGATCTGATCCTTTTCGCCAGAACGAATGGTCTTCTCCCACTGGGACAATCTTGATTCTATAGTCAAATGATCCAAAAAATCGTCAGGCACAATTCCCCGATACGTTGTTTTCCAACTCTCTGTATGTACATGGGCTATTCCTTGCGCATCCCCTTCACGCGCCCGCCTGATCAGCATAGCTATCACTCAAATTTACCATATTATATATTCATCTTTCTATAATTCCAAACTCATCCACTGAACTAACTCTTATAAAGTAAAATCCGGCCCTACGGCCGGATCGTTACTCTCGTGCCTACAGATACCTTGGAAGACAGATCCAATACATCCGAGTTGTACATGCGTATACAACCATGGGAGACGGATTTGCCAATAGACCAAGGCTCATTGGTTCCGTGTATCCCATAATGGGGAGCAGACAGTCCCATCCAGAACACGCCAAATGGCCCACCTGGATTAGATTGTTTGTTAATAATAGTGAACTCCCCGTTTGGAGTCTGCGTGAGCATCTTGCCGGTGGCTACGGGATAACCTTTAATCACCTGATTGCCATCCAGAAGATATAACATGTGGTCAGACAGATCTACAATAATCCTGTAATCTGGCATAATGACATCCCTCCTGACCTATCTTATGCAAGATACTGGATGATGCCCGCCTGATTTCATGCTTCCTCCCACTCTTTCACACTACGGGAGTGCTTGGGTTTGCGACTATTGGCCGGTTTGCTGGAGGCGGTACGCCTTCTGGATGCCACTTCTTCCTTGCGCTGCTGATATTGCAATTCCTTCTGCATTTTCAGATAATTATTCAGCCTTTTTTCATCCAATGAACCGTCCTGTATGGCCTCTTTCACTGCACATCCAGCTTCCCGTGTATGACTGCAATCCAGAAATCTGCACGTGGCGGCAAGTTCTTCAATTTCTCCAAACGCATGCGACAGTCCATCATTGCCCTCATCCCAGAGATTAAGCTCGCGCATTCCTGGAGTATCGATTAATACGGCGCCCTGTGGAAGTACAAACATCTCCCGGTGTGTTGTCGTATGTCTCCCACGGCTGTCTCCCTCGCGGACGGATTGCGTAAGCTGCAGATCCTCACCCATCATCCAGTTCACCAGCGTAGACTTGCCACTGCCAGAAGATCCTGTGAGCGCAACAGTCAACCCTGGGTGCAAATATCTTTCCAGTAAGGATTTCCCTTGACCCTCCACTGCAGATATCGCAAGCACTTCAACGCCTGGAGCAATTCCTTCTACACTTCGGATCTGTTCTTCCACATTGTTGCACAGATCACTTTTGCTCAAGACAATGACTGGCCTCACGCCACCATTCCAAGCCATCATCACGTATCTTTCGAGTCGTCTAAGGTTGAAATCATGATTAAGTGCAGCCACGATTAACAGTGTATCTACGTTTGCGGCGATTAATTGTTCCTTGGTCACTGGACCTGCCGCCTGTCTCGATACCCTGCTCCGACGTGGCACCAGATTGTGAATAATAGCTTCTTCACCTGCCTGACCTGTAATCGCCACCCAATCGCCAACCGCTGGAACCAAGCTGGTCTCCAGACTATCATGACGCAGTCGACCCGAAATCCTTCCCCAGCATTCGCCCTCTTCTGTAATCAAACGTTGCAGATGTCCATGGTCTGCGATAATTCTGGCTGGTTTTCTCTCCTGCTCTTCCATCCCTGTCTCTTGCCACAGTTCCTGCCACTTTGCAGACCAGCCGTACTTCTCAATATGGTTATCTAAAATAAAAATTCCTCCCAAAATAAGTTTGTTTACTTCGTTCAAGCCGAGTGAACAATCATCTCCGGTTCAGATCAAAACAAAAAAACCACGAGTAGAAATACACCCGCGGCAATAAGTAGTTAGCCGAATCAAGATCATCCCTTCTTGCAGATCTAACGGACAGAATACTTAAGCATCCGATATAAACCATTCAGGAACACCCTTTTATCGGCAAACAAAAAAGCCACGGGTGCGTCACCCGTGGCTTCATCTGAGCATGTGATACTTCACGTTACAATGGATATTGCTATCCAGCTAACGCAAAATTACATGCTTTGATCCGT
This sequence comes from Paenibacillus sp. FSL L8-0435, assembly GCF_037965655.1. Lineage (NCBI taxonomy): Bacteria > Bacillati > Bacillota > Bacilli > Caryophanales > Paenibacillaceae > Paenibacillus > Paenibacillus sp. FSL L8-0435. Next base: position 2,514,173 of record NZ_CP150185.1, on the reverse strand, counting down.
TCCGGAGACGCTGTTCATATTCAAATTAACGTATACTGCATTTAAGTTTGTCATAAACAATCGCCTCCCTTGTAGAATTATCCATTATGTTACACACTGAGCTTTACAGTTGTCAAGCCCAAATTATTTTTACCACCAGCCCACTTTATTTGACCTGATCCCAGCGTGTCCACATTTCCTTCGGATTCAATTCATAGATATCCTCTTCCCGATACATGAACTGATGCATGATAAATTCCCGCCGAATCGTGGCAAAGTCTTCATGGTATTGCTTTATAAATGTATTGATTTCTTTTTCCGTATACTTCCGACCAAATTCAAGCTGCTCGACCAGATGACCAAGTACAATCAGTTTTTTCTTGTATTGAGCCGGAATCTGACGCAGTCGTCCATCTTTGGAGAAAAAATTTCTCATGACCGACGCTTTCAATGTTTCGTTCACATCACTCATATCCGTAACCTCCTCTCGGTTAAAGATAAAATCAACCGAAGCCTGTGCATTCTCGCGGATAAAGGAAGGATTGAGTGTGAAATACACTGTATTTTTCTCCCGTCGTTCCTTAATCAGCGCCGCCTCTCTCAGCTTGGATGCATGATGTGTCACGGTTGGCTGTGACAGATTCAGCCGCTCGGCAAGTGCCTGTCCGTGCAGTTCACCCTGTGCCAACAACAGCAGCATGCGAAGCCGGGTCGGGTCAGCCAACGCTTTATGATAAGCCACAATTTTCTCCAGTTGCATCATCGTTCGTCTCACTTTCATTTAGATATACATCTAATTTGATATTAGTCTTTTCTTCTCTGCACGTCAACTCCTTTGGTTTCAAGTAAGCTTGTCTAATTAAACTACACGCTTGAACTGGCATTGGCTCGTTATTTACGGTAGGATTATATTGCTTGAAATAAGGAGGATTAAGAACATGGAAGATGTCATTATTATCGGCGGAGGCCCATGCGGTCTGTCTGCTGCCATTGAATGTGAGCGGCTGGGACTGTCCGCTGTGATCGTTGAGAAATACAATATCGTTCAATCTATTTATCTGTATCCAACCCATATGCAGTTTTTCAGCACAGCCCCATTGCTTGAGATCGGAAACGTTCCGTTCAGCACACCTAATGATAAACCGTTTCGTTATGAAGCACTTGCCTATTATCGCAGGGTAGCCGAACATTTTGGTCTGCGTGTTCATAACTATGAGGAAGCCCGTGAAATTAAACGCAAGGATGATGGTACGTTTGAGGTACATACGCTCAATCGCCGCGGGGAGGCCATCGTACACGTTGGACGCAATGTCGTTGTAGCTACCGGTTATTTTGACCATCCTAACTATCTGGGCATCCCTGGAGAAGATAAAGATAAAGTAACCCACTACTTCCGGGAAGCCCACCCTTATACCCGTACACGTGTCGCCATTATTGGCGGAAGCAACTCAGCTGTGGATGCAGCCATGGAACTGGTTCGGGTCGGAGCACATATCGATATGGTTTATCGCGGCAGTGGTCTGTCCCAGCATATTAAACCATGGGTACGTCCGCTATTCGAGAGCATGGTGACAAAAGGTCGTATCACACTGCACCTGGAATCACGCGTGAATGAAATACTGGATGATTCGATTCGTCTGATACACACGGATGGTTCCACTCGGGAGCTGGATAATGACTTCGTACTGGCAATGACCGGCTTCCGCCCGGATCGTCAACTACTCACTTCGGTAGGTGTGGAGATGTCTGATGATATGGATAAACCTCTATTTGATGCACAAACGATGGAAAGCAGCGTACCTGGTGTATATGTAGGCGGAGTCATCGCTTCGGGTCGTAATGCCAATGAAGTCTTTATTGAATCCGGGCGCTGGCATGGACGTTATATTGCGGAACATATCGTTAGCAAACAACGTGGACAGACTGAAGGGAAATGAAAACAATGGATATGACTTCCCTGCTGTTGCTCGTATTTGCGGCTCTCGGGATTATCAGCAGCAACACACCTGTGACCGTAGCGATGGTATTTCTGTTGTTGCTACGAGTCCTGAACCTGAATCAGGCTTTTCCATGGCTTGAAAAATACGGACTTACACTGGGCATTATCATTCTGACCATTGGCGTGATGGCACCTCTTGCCAGTGGCAAGATGAGTCTGCAGACGATCGGCGAGTCTTTCCTGCACTGGAAGTCACTGCTCGCCATTGGCGTAGGATTATTGGTGGCATATCTTGGAGGACGTGGCGCTACGCTGATGGGTACACAGCCAACTGTCGTTGCAGGGCTGTTAATCGGAACGGTACTTGGGGTTGCCCTGTTCAAGGGTGTACCTGTGGGTCCATTGATTGCGGCGGGAATTTTATCATTGCTACTGGGCAAATCCTGATTGAAGTTGTGAAGGTTGTGACCTGACATGCTATGCAGATTGGCTGTATTTCCCACCGTTGTGTGATATACTTCTATTCATGCAAATCATGTACACGAGTCTACAGCAGAATAATGCATATTGAGGTTATGCTGTTGCATGAAATATAGATTCACTTTGCAACTATTAATGGCGCAGGAGGATTCAGGAACCATGTCACGTCAGTTTATTACAGAAGCCGTGATGGTGGCCATTTACGGTCAATTGTTAGCGCCGCCCGCGCCTGTTGAATATATTGTTCCTTATACCACCATCCTTGAGCTATATGAATTCCAGACCAGTCCTGATCCCATGATGGATAACCCGGCAGATGATCAGCATGTGAAATCCAAAATCAATGAAATGATTTCTTATTTCGAGGAACCGCTGAATAAGAAAAAAATAGAGCGTGCGTTACTTGTTCCATGGGCCAAAAGCCCCTCCATTTTATTTGGTGACCAAGTATCCATTGCCATTATCAATGCAATAGATACGGCACAGTACGGGGAGTATTTCGATCCCATTGAGACCGAACTGCTGCTGACATCTCAGCGCCTGAGTATCCCGATTCTCACCGATCAGGTTGAACTGATTGCACGCATAATTGAGTCTGAATCGCCTGTACAGGTATTTGATATTGATGATTTTGATTTTGCGATGGATGATGAACCACTGGATCAAGTGTAGTTCATGCTCTGAGCACCTGAATTGGTTTTTTAAAAAAATGACCTTGGCATCCACTTTATCGTGCATGCCAAGGTCATTTTTTTTTTGCGGTCAACACTTATTTTATTCTGCAATATCCCGCGCTAACAGGATTCGGCTAATCTGATTAAGAGGTGGTAACGACTCCAGCGCAAAAAACTTCAGACCTGCATCACTATTTACACGCGACTCTACAAGGTCATCCTGAATGATCACTGTCCGGAACAGAGCAATGACATAATACTCTTCATCTCCGCTTGAATGCAGATACCGAAGTTCAGGCCCCGAATAGAGACCTTCCAGTGTCATGGTATCAGCAGTCCAACCTGTCTCTTCCCATAACTCCCGATGTGCAGCATCTTCAATGGCCTCACCCGGGCGCATCTCACCTGCTGGCAACCGCCAGTGACCGTGTTCAGCATGCTGAATCAGCAGTAATTCACCTTGTTCGTTCTCAGCCCGCACAGCCGCCTTTACAACAATATGAGAGCGTTTTGCGATATACTGGGCCAAATCTCGTGCTGGCAGATTCACTGCTTATCCCCTCCTCCTACTCGGAAGCCGGTGGCGACCTGTAATCCATCTATTACTTAGCAGAATACTTCAAGGATTAGGGTATGTCTCAAAATCGCCCTAGACTTCCGTATAACGGTATTCGATATCCTGACCTTCATCAACGATATCCACATGCAGTTGGTGCCCTTTCAGATACCAATAATCGTGATCTTCCATAAAGAACTGAATTCCCGACACTTCGGTTTGATCCGCAGGATGTCTTGGTTTCTCCACAGCAATACCTAACGAAAATCCAGGATGAAGACCTCCGCCAGAGCTATAACGGGCAAAAAAACGGATGCTGTCCCCCTCGTTCAAATTCAGTTCTTCCTTGTACCAGCGAGCAGCTTGATCGGATACATGTATGGTACTCATTTGGTGTCAGCTCCTTCTGTATATATATGTTCCATCATATCTCGACAGGGACTTGAATACAAACCCGAGAGAGCATATAAAGACAAATTAAGTTGTGAAAAATGTTTGACAGATTGTAAAAGCTGGTGTTAAGATGCAAACATACGAGGTCTACATTGTATTTATTTCCAAAAAAAGAAAGGGTGATTACGGTGTTTAACAAACATATGATTGGTCAATTCAGCACACAACTAAATACCGGAGCACACCCGAAATCATTATTCCGTTCATAAGTCGGCATGACAAGGCGTTCTTTCATTAGAACCTCTGTGATGTATACTCACAATCGAACTTATATATGGTGACGGCTCTGTTCTCTGAGCCATGCTGCCGTATGATTATATGAAGACATACCGCCTGCGTGCGGTATGTCTTTTTTTGTGGGTACATTTCGGCATACATGAACGGAATTTGCATTTCTCGGACATCGAAAGGAAGGGATAACACTTGTTCTCTGTACTTAAAAACCTGGCCTGGTTCTTCCGGCTGGAACGCAAACGATACCTAACCGGTGTCATTTTGCTTATTCTGGTGGGCATTGCTGAACTGCTGCCTCCCCGTCTTCTTGGCAATGCCATCGACGAGATTGTGCGCGGTTCCATTACCGGCACCTCACTTACCCGTTATATTTTGCTTATTCTGGGAACGGTCATCATTATCTATCTGGTTACATACGTTTGGATGCACAAACTGTTTGGTGGTGCCAACCTGGTTGAGCGGCTGCTTCGTTCACGCTTTATGGACCACTTGTTACGGATGACTCCTCCCTTTTTTGAGAAAAACCGAACAGGAGATCTGATGGCTCGGGCCACCAATGATCTTCGTTCCATTGCTACTACAGCAGGCTTCGGCATGCTGACTTTAACAGACTCTACAGCCTTTCTGGCCACCGTATTGTTCGCCATGGGGTTCCTGGTTAGTTGGAAACTGACCCTGGCGGCAATTCTGCCATTACCTTTTATCGCCATTGCCATGATGATCTATGGTAAAGCTGTACATCAACGTTACACCCTGGCACAGGATGCATTCGGAGATATGAACGACCAGGTACTGGAATCCATCGCCGGTATTCGCGTCGTGCGTGCCTATGTGCAGGAACGTCTGGACGAGAAACGGTTCGCCGATGTGACCGAAGATGTGTATCGCAAAAATTTGGCTGTTGCCAGAATGGATGCCCTATTTGAACCTACCATCCGCCTCTTCGTTGGACTCAGTTATGTGATTGCACTTGCCTACGGCATATATCTTGTATTTCATAATGAAATTACCCTGGGAGATCTCGTATCGTTCAATATGTACCTGGGGATGATGATCTGGCCCATGTTTGCCATCGGCGAATTAATTAACCTGATGCAACGTGGTAGCGCTTCGCTTGATCGGGTCAACGAGACTTTATCGGTAGAACCTGCCGTACAAGATGTTGATCAACCTGCTCACGTTACGAATCCAGCAGAAATTGCGATGCAGGATGTTACATTCCGTTACCCAAGTTCCACTGTGGACAATCTCAGTCACATCAGCTTTTCGTTGCGACGGGGTCAAACATTAGGTGTTGTGGGTCGTACGGGTAGCGGTAAGTCTACTTTGCTCAAACAACTGCTTCATGAATACCCTGCCGGTTCGGGCACATTAAGCATCTCGGGTCATCCAATTCAGGATATCGCCAAAGATGACTTGCACAGCTGGATTGGGTACGTACCACAGGAACAAGTTTTGTTCTCCAAATCAGTTCGTCAGAACATTCAATTTGGTAAACCTGGGGCCAGTGATGAAGTTATCATGGAAGCCATTCGTACCGCCGCTTTTGACGGTGATCTGGGAACCTTGTCCGATGGACTGGATACACTCGTTGGTGAAAAAGGAATCTCTCTGTCCGGTGGACAGAAACAGCGGGTATCGCTGGCGCGTGCCTTTATTGCTAATCCTGATATTCTGATCCTGGATGATGCCTTATCTGCTGTCGATGCACGTACTGAAGCCAAAATCATTGAAAATATACGCAACAAACGCTCGGGCAAAACCACGCTGATCTCGACTCATCGCCTGTCTGCTATTGAACATGCTGACCGAATCATCGTACTGGAGCACGGGAAAATTACGGAAGAAGGCACTCACCAGGAACTGTTAGCCATGAACGGCTGGTACCGTGAACAGTATGAACGGCAACAGGTCGAGTCCAATCTGTCCACGTAGGAGGTCAATTCATTGAAGTCTAATACAGGCAAAAGGCTGCTTGATTACGCCTTGAAAGCCAAAGGAACATTTATCGCTGCATTAATTATGCTTACCATTGGTGTTGCGGCCGAGCTTGCCGGGCCGTTCATCGCCAAATCCATGATCGACAATCACTTGCTCGCGATTGAGCAGCCTTTCTATGAGACAACAGCTTCAGATGAAGCCGCAGTATACAACGGTAAGAACTACAAACGCGAAGGTTTGTTCGAACCGGATGAAAACAAAGGTTCGGAAGTGCGGGTTTTACAAGCCGGCAGAAGTTTTTATTTTGTAAACGAACCGGTAAGCGCACCTGACGGGGACCGCACATATACGGATGGAACCCTCACGGTTACACGCGCAGGTGAAGTGACAGGCCAATATGCGGCAACACCGCTGTCCGCTGGTGAACTGTTTGCTTTTTACAAACCGGAGATGCCCAGCATCTATCAATTAATTGTGTATTACATGATCTTCCTCGTGATCTCGGTCATTATGGAGTTTGGTAAAACATTCTGGCTGCAGTCCTCGGCCAACAAGGTCATTCAAAGACTGCGTAACGATGTGTATGCCCATATTCAGCGACTGCCGGTGCACTTTTTTGATAACCTGCCCGCAGGTAAAGTTGTATCTCGGGTCACGAACGACACAGAAGCCGTCAAGGATCTGTTCGTTGCCGTTCTTTCGAACTTTTTCTCAGGAATCATCACGATTACAGGTGTGTATGTCGCACTCTTCCTGCTTGATGTTCGCCTGGGTCTAATCTCATTATTCGTTGTGCCGATGCTCATTACATGGATTGTGCTCTATCGCAAATTCGCCACTCGTTACAACACGATCATTCGATCACGACTGAGTGAGATCAATGCAATCATTAACGAGTCCATTCAGGGGATGTCCATTATCCGCGTATTCCGCCATCAGAAACAAACCAAACAGGAATTCGAAGATCTGAATGATGACTATATGAAACACCAGAACAAAATGCTGAACCTGAATGCCTTCACCTCACACAACCTGGTTAACGTATTACGGAATATCGCCTTTGCGGTGGTCCTGTGGTACTTCGGTTCCAGTGTGCTGGATGGCACAAGTATTATCTCACTGGGTGTTCTATATGCCTTCGTTGATGTTCTGGGGCGCTTGTTCCAGCCAATTACGGGCATGGTGAATCAGCTCGCCAACCTGGACTCCTCCCTCGTATCTGCTGGTCGCGTCTTTGAGCTGATGGATGAAAAGGGAGAAGCTGTAACGGATGGCTCCATGCCAAGATACAAGGGGAATGTTGTCTTCGACGATGTATCCTTTGCCTATAAAAAGGATTATGTGCTTAACAATATCTCGTTTAAAGCATCCCAAGGTCAGACCGTCGCTCTGGTCGGTCACACCGGTTCAGGTAAAAGCTCAATTATCAACCTGCTGTTCCGGTTCTATGACCCGCAAAAAGGCAAGATCACGATTGACGGTCAGAACGTCAAAGATCTGCCTAAACAGTGGATTCGCGAGCATATGGGGATTGTATTGCAGGACCCGTATCTCTTCACAGGCACCATTGCTTCCAACGTCAGTCTCGGCGATGAGAAGATCTCCCGTGAACGAATTGAACAGGCGCTGCGTGATGTAGGCGCTGAACGTATACTGGCTCATTTGCCTCAAGGCTTTGACGAACCTGTCATCGAAAAAGGAAGCACATTATCCGCTGGACAGCGTCAATTGATCTCCTTTGCTCGTGCACTGGCGTTTGATCCTGCCATCCTCATTTTGGATGAAGCGACAGCCAATATTGATACGGAAACGGAAGCATTGATTCAGAACGCACTCGAAGTCCTCAAAAAAGGACGTACCACCTTCATCATTGCTCACCGTCTCTCCACCATTCGTTCAGCAGATCAGATTCTGGTTCTGCATCGCGGGCGTATCGTTGAGCAAGGTGCACATGATGAACTGATGGAGCTTAAAGGCCGCTATTTTAAGATGTATCAGCTTCAGCAAGGTGCGCAAGCAGCGGGTGCAACTAGCGAGAATCCGTCGGGCGAGATCATTCCAATCTCAACCTCCTTTGCCGGAGGCAATGCATAACAGAGTAAAACAGAAAGCTCTTTAAGTAACCAATCAAAATGATGTACTCGACGGCAACACAAAAACCGATCTACACAGCTACCTCAGGGTTTGCGGTGTAAATCGGTTTTTTGTATTTTCATCGGGATTCAGGTTCCGATACTGTTTATTTCGATTTCGGCCAGACAAAAAAAAATCCGCGTGCAACCTCATGGCTGCTGCGGATTGTCTATCCATCCTTTGATCGTATATCCCATGTACATCACGGTCTCTCTTGCGAGAAAAGGAAACTTGCTGCGCCAGGTTCGATACGCCGTAGTTCGTGTCGGAGATGGTACGGCATCCATACCCAGTCCGGTAGCCAGCTTCATGGCCCGTTTCATATGTAACGGATCACTCACAATCGTATAGGTTTGATATCCGGCCTGTTCTCCTATTGGAATTGAATTGATCAGATTCTCCTCGGTGATTCTGGATTTGATCTCTACACGAATGTCCGCTGGATCTACTCCATGTTCAATGGCATACTTCTGACCAACTTCAGCCTCCGTATGTTCTCCATCATCACCTGACCCGCCTGTAAAAAGCAGATTACGAACGGTACCCTGACGGTATAATTCAATCGCGTGTTCAATACGTTCGCGAAATACAGGTGAAGGGTCATCCCCCGCCACGGCTGCGCCCAGAATGATCGCTGCATCCGATACCCTGGATGAGTCCTCATTCGTATAGGCTGATATACGTACTGCCGTAACTACAGTCCACAGGATTCCAACTAATACTATAGCCAGAGCCGTCATTAATATCCAGCGTTTCGTTATCCGTTTGCTTGTCATTCATCCTCTTCCAAAGCCCTTGCTTGCATACTCTCGGTATGCATCCGCTCCAGCGTTTGCAGAGCTGCTGCGGATTCGGCATCCAGACCAAGCTCTGCGATCCAGGCACCCGTATATTGCTGAAGTCGGATCTCCAACTCCTGTGCACGGTCTTTGAAATCCTCCAATTCCTTAATCATGCGTGAACGTCCTTCCGGACTGAATGTCTCGTGAATTCGTTCCTTGAAATAATGATGTACAATACGGTTACGTTGTTGCCATAATTCATTCAACTGGCGAGTCTCTTCCTCAGAGAATGTAAAATGATGGCGCACTTCGTGAATGAGCTGCCCCAGTGAACTGCTCATCTTTCGTTCGTACAGATCTTCCAGATCCTCTTCAGACACGGCTTTGCCCTGAGACATTTTCATTAATAAAATCAGATTGACCAGCTGCTGTTCAAGCGCCTGCCCGTAGTACACTGCCAATCCGTAATAGGCAAACAATTCCCTGGAGTGTTCGCTGTCCAGCATGTCACCATTCTGGATATCTGTATTTTGCATATGCGAGCGCCCCCTTCAACCGTACAATGTTAACCATTCCATGTCCCTCTATCCTAACCAAACCAAGAGCAACATTCAAGTTATCGGGAAGCGCGTCTCCTAACTCCGCAGATCTCTTCTTCCGGACAGCCACACATGGATGATTAGTAACCCTAATGCATAGAGCACAGTCCACAGCATAACCGAGACAAAAGAGTCCATCTTTGATTCATCAAATAACATCATCTCACGAACCAGATAAAAGGCTGGTGGAAGAATGCGGCCAAGCCATTCTAACGATTCAGGCAAACGTTCACTTAAGGAACCTTGGATAAACGATAGTAATAATACAATAATGAGAGCAGGCATACTGCGACTAAGCAAGGGAATGTACGATTTTTGAAAAAATACACTGATGCCTAATCCCAGCAGTGATAATCCCAGATGTCCTAACCAAGTCATCATCCACTCCTCACCTGTAGGTTGTCTCTCGAACATTCCCGCGAACACGGGATACAGCACAGTGATTACGGTGAGCATGAATTGCATTATCCAGGCACAGATGAGTTGACTTATTACAACCTTACGCCTGCTTCCTGTATGAAGGACGAGTAATTGATACTGCTTAGCAGGTTCGGTATTCATCACCATTACTCCGAGCCAAGCAGCTGCCAGAAATAACAGCATAGCCGTGACACTGTAACTGTCCGCAATAGGGTTGGGTTTGTAGGAATAGATCAGCAGCATGGCGATGATATAAAAGATAACCGGTGCAAAATATTTCTGTGAGCGAATGTGATGCCTTAACAAATATCGGGTCAGATAGATCATTCGGCTTCTCCCCCCGCATCATCCATGGAAGAGCTAAAGTCCACAGATCCTGTGACACTTCCACGACTCGCATGTACAGCTGGATGTTGTCCTTCCAGCAGACTTTCCATATGTAATTGACTTTCTTCCTGTTGTACAGACACAACCGAACCTCCGGATGCCAGAATCATTCTGAGGACATCATCTGTTGATTGTTGAACTACTTTCCAATCCCACAACCAAGCATTGGATTTCTCCAAGCTCGTATTACGGACTAAAGACAGGACTCCCCGTTGTTGTAAAATGGATGGATCGTCAGCCAGATCCTCTCCAGCTTCCATCAGACTTTGAATACGTACAACGGGTTCGCCAGCTTGAAGTATATCTTCACGACTCCAGTAGCGGAGCACGCTGCCTTTTTTCAACACAATTACCTGGTCTGCCAAACGTTCAATAAGCAACGGTTCATGACAAGCTGTAACGATGGATGTCCCTTCATCCTTCCATTGCCCCAATAAGGATACAATGCCCTCTTGAGCTGGAATATCCAAGCCTGATAAAGGTTCATCCAGCAGCAAAAGTCCACCCGGTCCAGGTAACAGGGCCTGAATCAAATTCACTTTTTGCAATGTGCCCTTGGATAATAGGGGTAACTTCTGATCGATCGCGGTATCCAGATATAAAAGTTCACTAAGTTCTCTAATCCGCTCACGCAGTATTTCGGGGCGAATGCCCCGAATCCGTCCCATGTCCCACAAGTACTCTCCAGAAGTAAAGGGTAAACGTGGCAAGCCATCTACTGCATACCCATCAGAACCCTTCATTGTGCGCTGTATCGATCCTGTATCGGGTAACAAAATACCTGCCAACATACGTAGCAACGTACTTTTGCCAGAACCGTTTCTGCCAACAAGTACAGCACATTCTCCCTGCTTCACTTCCAGGTTAATTTCATCAAGTACTTGAGCATTACCTAATCGCTTGCTCACTCGTTGAAGCAACATACCTCGACCTAATGAGTCTGGTACATCTTGATTGGCTTTCTTGAAAAGTCCACGTGTACTCCATATCACCTGGGATCACATCCGCTCTGGAGCTTGCACACCTAGCAAATGTAAACTGTACGCGAGGCGTTCGGCAGTCCGTTTGGCCAATGCCACCCTGAAGGATCTTACATCAGATGACGCATCTGCAATCCGTTCGGCGTGATAGAAGCGGTTGAACGCTTGAGCGACATCTATTGTATATTTGGCAATGACCGAAGGCTCATTCCGATGAATTGCTTTTTCCAGATACTCGGGATATTCACCAAGCAGTTTCAGCAATGCCCATGAGGTATCTCCGATACAGGATGGAGTGGTCACTGTGTCAATCTCACCATCCGCAAGACTGGGGTTAGACAGAGGGTTTTCATTTTCCACGCGGATCGCCTCTTCTGCCTTGGCAAGCACACTTTGAATCCGGGCATGGGTATACTGCACATAAGGTCCGGTCTCTCCTTCAAAACTCACCGCATCCTCCAAGGAGAAGTCCACATCGTTTAACCGACTATTACGCAGATCACCGAAGACAATGGCACCTACACCAACCGCCTCAGCCACCTTCTGAGGGTCCTCCAGATTCGGGTTTTTCTCCTGGATAATCTGCAAAGCACGAGCGACTGCCTCATCCAATACTTCCTGCAAAAATACGACTTTACCCCGGCGGGTAGACATTTTCCGTCCCTCAAAACGCATTAATCCAAACGAAATATGTTCACACTTCGCAGACCATTCATGACCCATCCGGGATAGGACCGCAAATACCTGTCGGAAATGTAACTTCTGCTCACCTCCGACCACGTATAACAACCGATCTGCCTTCATCACCTCATGACGATAAACCGCCGTAGCTAAATCCCGTGTAGGATAGATTGTTGTTCCATCTTTTTTGATAATCAGGCACGGGGGCATGTTCTCATCCTCCAGACGTACCACGAGTGCTCCATCACTCTCTTCAAGTAAACCTTTTGCCTTCAGTTCTTCAACCACTGCACCCATCTTGTCATTGTAAAAGCTTTCTCCCAGCGTATGGTCGAACTGTACATTCAGACGTTCATACATCCGGTTGAATTCCTTCATGCTAACTTCCACAAAGAACGCCCATAACCGCTGTGCTTCATCATCTCCCTGCTCCAGTTTGCGGAACCAATCCCGTGCCTCAATCTCCAGAGAAGGATCATTCTCCGCCTCATCGTGGAAACGCACATACAGCTCAAGAGACGTACGGATCGGGTCTGCCTGCAACGCTTCATCATTGCCCCACCGTTTATACGCTGCGATCTGCTTGCCAAACTGGGTTCCCCAGTCTCCCAGATGATTCACACTTACAGAGGTATAACCCGCTTCGTTATACAACCGATACAGTGCTGCACCGATTACAGTAGAACGCAAATGTCCAATTCCGAAGGGTTTTGCGATGTTAGGGGAAGACATATCAATCACAACACGTGAGCCTTCGCCAATCTGAAGCTTACCAAATGCGGCATCCCCCAGTTCTTTCAGCAGATTCGGCGCAAGCTTCTCCCGATTGAATCGGATATTTACATACGGCCCAGCGGGAGTCGCTTCAATTCCAGATGCCTGCAGACTTGTTGCGAGCTCGGTCGCAATGACTGCCGGTGCTTTTTTTAATGACTTCGCTAATGCAAAACAAGGGAATGCTGCATCCCCCATCTCTGCCTGTGGTGGGACTTCCAGTAATCTCAGAACCTCTTGTTCATTCAATCCCGTTAAAGGGGCAATATCGGCCGCAGCCTTCTTCATCAACATGTCAAACACTCCTTATCCATTCATGATTGGCTGAAAATAAACACAAAAAAGCTCTCGTCTCTAAATAAGAGACGAGAGCTGACTTAACAGTTCCCGCGGTACCACTCTAGGTGAACAGCTACTCCTAATATACATCAACATGCATACCTGTAGAACCTGTTCCGCTCGATGCGTATAACGGTCGCAAGCCGAATTACCCTCAGACAGATATGACCTATCCCCAATCGGGATAAATTCATCTTTTCGGATAACCATCTCACGGGTGCGGTTCACTCAGGTCATGTCATACCGGCTTCCACCTCTCCCGGCTCGCTGTCATGTATGGATCTGGCTACTCTCCCGATCGTTGATGTTCTTCGTTTCAATTCATTGCCATCATTATACATACCACGATCAGACTTGGCAACCTGCATTAAAAATCCCCTATTGAAAGGCAACACAGAGGCACATCGTCTCAAATGCCTGTGTTCACTGCCTTCACTTAGGGGATAACGTCATTATCGGTTTTAATTATATATTCCAGTGAAATAATATTTACGCCACTGCTGCCATTAACCGGCAAGCTTCTGCACATCTGCGGCAAGCCTCTGCACATGCTTGGCAGTGATCATGGTGGTGTTTGCCACACTCTGCGGCGCAAGCTTCACAAGCTTTCACACACAATTCGCATATTTCAGCAATGAAATCACTTCCACGTGTCATCGCTTGTGCAGCAAAACTGCAGATCTCCGCACATTCCCGATTCAAACGAATACAATCACGCAGCATCGCCAGATCATATTCTTTCAGACTCGATATGTAACATACGTTGCAAGCATTCATGCACTCCAGGCAAGCATCGATACATTGTTGATATTGTTGTTGTGTCATTTAAAGTTACCTCCCAGGCAAAGTTTGCTATGCATCTTAATACCCAGTTCGGAGGAATTTTGAATCATCTAACCTACTTTATCGCTTCCAATTCCAGTAATTGGTCACGAATGACAGTTTGGTCAAAATGTTCACCTATAAACACTGCAACATTAGGGACATCTCCCTGAGGTGTGATCTTCATGTAGTCCGATTCGCGGTAGGCATACTGGAACCAGAAACGGCTCGCCGTATCACTAAACGATAAAATGCCTTTTGCCCGATACACATCCCGTGGCAAAGCAGATACAAATTGTTCAAATGCTTCGCTGTTCACCGGATGACTGAAATAATGCGTATATACCATAACATGTTCGTGTGATGCATGAGGCGCGGAATGCTCGTGACTGTGGGCATGGACATGGCTATGGGATGCGTCAGTATTCGTATCATCGCCTTGAACTGTATGATCTGTATGTTCATGACCATGACTGCATCCATGTGTACCACAGGCTTCTGTATGCACATGATGCTCTTGGTGAGCCGGCTTGCCTGCTTCAGAAGCTGAATCACGTACATGCACGTCTGCCCCGCTGCGAAGCAGCAGATCCATCTCCACCTCACATTTCACTGTAGGAATTACAGGTGCGAAGCCATTCCATTTTGCCAAAAGCTGTTCCAGATCTTGCAGTTCCTGTGCACTCACCCGATCCGTTTTGTTCAAGAGAAGCACAGACGCACAACGAATCTGCTCCTGCATCAGTTTGAACGTCTGCCCCTTCTGCTCCTGATACAGACCAGATAGATGTGCTGCATCCACAACGGTAATGAGACTTTTCAGTTCCAGTCGCATGTAGAGTGAGGTCTCCGTTACCGCATCCAAAATCTCCATTGGGTTCGCGGCACCGGTGGCTTCTATAATGATCAC
Source organism: Paenibacillus sp. FSL L8-0435 (assembly GCF_037965655.1). Lineage (NCBI taxonomy): Bacteria > Bacillati > Bacillota > Bacilli > Caryophanales > Paenibacillaceae > Paenibacillus > Paenibacillus sp. FSL L8-0435. The sequence goes on along the minus strand of NZ_CP150185.1, from coordinate 2,499,090 downwards.
ATCCGGTGATTCCTCTTGAACGAGATCAGCAAGTTGCAACCCCAAGTCACCACGTACGGTACAACAGATGCATCCACCTAACATCTCTGTCATCGGAACGGTGGAATCCACAATCTGACCATCCAGATTGACTTCGCCTAACTCATTCATAACCACTGCGGGACGCAAACCCTGCTGTTGCCAATGTTCAATCAACTGAACAAGCAGTGTTGTTTTGCCACTCCCCAAAAAACCTGACAGTATATATACAGGTATGGATTGTTCTTTTAAAATCGTTTCATTCATGCGTATACACCTCTCTGATTGTCCTTCTTGTAACCTGATCTTTCTATATCTAGCGAGTGTACACCATCCCGCATTCGTTGTGCAATAACGTTCAACTCTTCTCCAGTACATTGCCTGATTCTAACGGATGGTCTATGCTATGAGGACATGTTGATTGAAGGAGGAAGTTTCATGACTAATTCAGTGGAACAACATCGCCAGGAAGCCCCTGACACGGTATCGTGCATGATTGTTACGGTGTCGGACACACGCACTAAAGACACTGACACCAGTGGCCAGCTCATGCACCAGCTTCTGAATGAAGCCGGTTATCAGATTGTTGAATACATCATTACACCAGATGAAACGGAGAGCATTCGAACCATCCTGCAAGATGCAGCCGTTCGTGATGATATTGAAGCCGTGCTGCTTAGCGGCGGAACAGGGATTGCACCCCGAGATACAACCTACGAAGCGGTGTCCTCACTACTGGACAAGGAACTCCCGGGCTTTGGTGAGATCTTCCGTTTTCTCAGTTACACCGAAGATATCGGTTCCGCTGCCATCCTGAGCAGAGCCGTCGCTGGAACGATTGGACGCACAGCTGTATTCTCCATGCCAGGTTCCAAAGGAGCTGTCAAATTGGCCATGGAAAAACTCATTTTGCCCGAGCTACGGCATGTGATGCGTGAAATATATAAACCCGTCTGAAAGATCAGACGGGTTTTAGGGTTTATTTTCAGCTGTACGGTAAGGATTGAAAGTTTTCTGTGCTCCCATCTTCTCCTACCTTAATTGCTCCAACACATGTTGGAATACCTGCATAACATCCTGTTCATACTTATCCTTTTCTCCACCAGAAGCTGTATAAACGAGTGATACATATCCTTTGCTGCGAATCGTTGTCCGTCCAAGCGCATTCTCCAAGACAGCCTCATCCCGATCCTCACTATACATTTGTTTCATGCTGGCAGCTCGTGCAGCCTTATCACTGAAAATATGAACTTTCACGATGTGTCTGCCACTTCCATTCAACAAATACATATAAGAGATCCCACCATGGCCGTCATCGGCAGACATATTATTCATCAGCTGAATGCCTTTTGATTCAAAACTCTTACTGATCTCACTCACCAATTCACCGTTTAATCCGTGTCCTTGATTCTGTGCCCGCATATTTCCTTCATCTGTCGCTTCGCGGGTATAGACCTTCCGCTCCTGTTCAATGGATGATGCCGAACAAGCCACCAGGGACCAGATACTTGTGATCAACACGCCACTTACAAGTACCGACTTCATTGTTTTTCCAACCAGACCTCGCCCTTTTCTACCAAACCACATGCCAATCCTTCCTTTCCAGCCACGTGTACTGTGACCCAATCAGGTAGAATTAGCATGTCTAAGGACTTAGAATCTTATGCGGATGGCAGATCTGATATTGTATTGACCACCGTACGACCTACTGCACCACCTTGGAGTATCGTCTCCAGTGTATGAGGTAATTGGTCTAGAGAAATCTCCCGGATTCCCAGTTCCAGTGCGCGCTCCGGTTTCCATTCTCCACCGAGCAGTTTCCACAATCGTTCCCGACGTTCCATTGGACAATATACAGAGTCTATACCTATAAGCTGGATGCCACGCAAAATAAACGGAAGTACCGTGGACTCAAAAGCTGTGCCTCCGGTTAAGCCGGATACCGCTAACGCACCTCCGTATTGAATCTGTTTCAATCGCTCCGCAAGAGCTGGTCCTCCTGTTGGATCAACAACTCCCGCCCATAGCTGTTTCCCCATGGCTCCTTTAGCTGGAGCATCAGCTTCTTCACGAGTAATAACCTCTGAGGCCCCCAAGTTTCGGAGCAATGACTCCTCCTGATCTTTCTTGCCTGTACTGGCTGTTACTTCGAAGCCCAGTTTCGCCAGAATGGCAACTGCCATACTGCCAACACCACCCGTTGCACCCGTAACCAGAACCTTGCCCATCTCCGGTGTCACTCCAGCCTGTAACAGCGCCTCAACCGAAAGTGCAGCCGTAAATCCTGCGGTTCCAATTGCCATGGCTTCTTTCTCACTGAGACCCGGTGGCAGAGGCACCAGCCATTCACTGCGCAGACGAGCATACTCGCTGTACCCTCCGTAATGGGATACGCCAGGTTCAAATCCTGTACTGATCACCCGATCTCCCGGTGCAAAACGTCCGCTTACCGATTCCTCTACCGTTCCTGCCAGATCAATCCCCGGTACCATGGGGTATTCACGAACGACACCACCCTTCTCAAGGGTAGCGAGCCCGTCTTTATAATTGACACTGGAATACTGCACCTGTACCGTTACATCTCCATTTGGCAGATCTTCCTTCTTCAGTTGCTCTATAGCTACTTTTACTCCCCCCTGGTCTTCTTTGCGGACTACATATGCGTTAAAATGATTTTTCATCGATAGCCACTCCTTCTTTGGATTTTATATTTTTCCATTAAGCACATGAATTGTTCGCATTCAGGCTTAAGGGCTACCTTTTACTTCTGCATTCTTCAGATGTTAATGATCAGGCTATGTCTCTTCTGAGCGTCAACAGATAGATTAGTGGACCCACAATAGGGAAGATCCCTGCCGCTGCCCAAGCTGCTGAACGTCGACTCACTTCAGTATCCCTGTATATCCCAATCATCGAAAGTAAGGTCAGCAGTACAAAATCAATCGTCATGATATGTACAAAGGCAGATTGATTGAATGCTTCCATATATACATCCGGATGGCCTTGCGTCACGGCATAAAGTGCCGTCCCCAGCGTCAATAGCAGAAGCACTACATGCGTCAGCTTGTGGGCTGCTCCCCGTCCAATTCCCGACTCCCGCTGACGACCAAAATCTAAGCTTGCGTAACCCGAAGCTCTATTTGCGGGTGATAACCATGCATAATAGGGAAGCAGCGCAAAAGCACCCAGTCCGAAAGAAAGTATAACAAAAGGCCAAGCCGGTACACGGCCACCTCGTTCTTTCACAGATGTTCTTAACAGCATACAGGCATAAACCGCCGGGAAAATACCTAACCACGAAAACACCGTAAGTAACCAAGGTTCTTTGTTTTGCATTGTGATCAGTTCTTTGAATATCGGATCACTTCCAGGTGACTGCCCCGGTGCCACCAACAATGCATAGGCAATAAAAGCGATCCAGACCAGTCCTAATATCCATCTCATGTCTGCACCTCCTCTTACTTTCATCCCCTACAGCTACGGGATTGAAACAATGCGATGCAGAATTTGGCGTCTCCTGCGCTTTCCCGAGAAATAATTACTGCTTTCCCCCTACAACCTCTTGAATTGGGCATGACTATTTCCAGTATAGCCTGTTACCTCGGCAGTCTGTCCATGAGATTTCTTACATCACTGGTCCATCTCATCGGGATCATATTAAAAAGGCATAAGCCAGTATTCCTCACTGGTTATGCCTCTCTGTAATTCTTATGAGTAGATCATTCCTCTGTGGATTTCACATGTTCCGCAATGAGCTTCTGCTTCATATTCCATGCCGCAGGGCTGATGTTCACACGGTAGATCTCCGGGTTGAGCTTCCGCTGGTATTCAGGCCAGAAAAGGTCCATCTGCTCTCGATGATACGCACGAATCTCATCCAAATTAGGCAGTTCATACACTTTGCGTCCGTTCACAAAGATCGGCTCCAGCATATTTACCGCTTCGTAGCGGGTAACCGTCTTTTTCAGGTAAGGGTGTAGCGGGTTGAACAGCTTGAGCGGTCCGCCCTGTAGCGGCTGCTCTTCATCTGGATAGCAGATATAATCTGCAATCGCTTTGCCATGTTTCGGATCAATGATCCGGAACACTTCCTTTTTACCTGGAGTGGACACCTTTTCAGGATTGGCAGATATTTTGATCGTAGGCAACATGGCACCGTCCACTTCACGCTCCACCAGTTTGTACACTCCACCCAAAGATGGCTGGTCAGAAGCGGTAATCAACTGTGTACCAACACCCCATGTATCAATCCGTGCTCCTTGAGCCTTCAGGTTGAAAATCGTATTTTCATCCAAATCATTGGATGCAACAATTTTCACATAATCCAGGCCAGCCTCATCCAGCATCTGACGTGCCTGAATCGACAAGTACGCTAGGTCACCACTGTCGAGACGAATGGCATTCATCTTTTTGCCTTGGCTCTCCAGCTTCTTGGCTGTCTTGATGGCGTGAGGTACTCCACTGTTCAACGTGTCAAAGGTATCAACCAGCAGCGTAACCTGATCAGGCAACACTTTGGCATACACGTCAAACGCCTCCTGTTCGCTCATAAAGCTCTGTACCCAGGAATGGGCATGTGTACCTGCTGTTGGGATCCCGAAGCGCTCTCCGGCCAGCATATTAGACGTTGCATGGAAGCCTGCCACATACGAGGCACGTGCGCCCCAGATGGCAGCATCCGCTTCCTGCGCACGCCGTGTGCCGAATTCGAGCAAAATATCCTGCTGCGCTACCTGTTTGATCCGCGAAGCCTTGGTTGCAATCAACGTCTGATAATTCATGAAGTTAAGTATCGCCGTCTCCACCAATTGAGTCTCCATAATGGAGCCTTCTACCCGAATGAGCGGTTCGTCAGGGAAAACAATTGCACCCTCCTTCATGGAATGAATCGTTCCCTGAAATGAAAACTGGAGCAACTCTTCCAGAAAGACCGGATCGTAATTTTCCTCTTGTTTGGATAAAAATTTGATGTCGTCCATCGTGAACCGAAGCTGGCTGATATAGTTCACAATACGTTCCAATCCGGCAAATACTGCATATCCGTTGCCAAAAGGAAGTTTGCGGAAATAGGCTTCAAATACCGCCTTCCGCTTGTGAGTACCATTCACCCAATGGGCGTACATCATATTGATCTGATATTTATCCGTATGTAAAGCCAGGCTAGTTGTCTGCATTTGTCTCATCCTCTCTGACTTCCGCTCGTGCCCCCAGAATTCATCTGTGGACACGGGTTAACATATGGAGACTTATTCTTCATGATTCTGTTCATCCGTATTAAACAAACAAGTCTCCCGTAAAAAACTCTATACACCATTCACCACATTCATCCGGTTCCTAACGTGAGGTCAACCAAACATGACTATGGAGTAGATTAGGCCAAGACTGTCTCGCTCGCCTTAACCACCGAAGCACCAAGGCTGGAACGAAAATGTCCAAGTGCCCACTCATGCCCTGCCGGATTGAAGCTGGCAACAGCATCTTCATATACCGTAATATGAAAACCCTTATTGTAAGCGTCCACTGCGGTATGCAATATACAAATATCCGTGCATACCCCAATCAGTGCAATATCCGTAATACCACGTGCACGCAGTCTGAGTTCCAGATCGGTCCCACAGAATGCACTATATCTCGTCTTATCCATCCACTGTATATCCGTTTTCCGTTCTTCCATCACTTGGGCAAGACGACCATATAACTGTCTTCCCTCCGTATTACGGATGTTATGAGGTGGGAAAAGTACAGTCTCCGGGTGATACGGATCATTCTCTTCGTGCAGGTCCACAGCCATAATCACTTCATGTTTATTCTTACAATAGGCTTCAGTTACAGCCGCAATCGTCTCTTCGATCTCTATTGCCGGCTGACCTACTGGCAAAGAACCTGTCACAAAATCCTTCGTAAAATCAATGACAATCAGTGCTTTCATCGTCAACACTCCCTTAGCCCAGAAATGGTTGATCCTGATTCAGATTGACACATCTACACCTTATTACGTATAGATGGAAAGGCGTGGTACGAGTTCTGTAAAACGATATAGCTGCGCCGGACGCTGCGAGTACTGGTTGGAACTCACCAGGTTCCCCTCTTCATCCCGTACTTCTTCCACAATGCCTTTACGGCTGCGGGTAGACGTAATCTTGCGAATGAAGTTTGGTTCTTCAAAATCCGGCACAACACTTTGAATAACCTGATATAATTCACTTAATGTAAAATCACGTGGCAGAAACTGACGAGCAATCGTCGTTTCCAGCATCTGCTGTTGAATACGTCGATAAGCATCTTCAATGATTGTTCTGTGATCAAAAGCCAGTTCCAGTTCTTGCAGCGCCTCCTGGATGGTGAACAATCCAACATCCTCAGCATCATCTGCTGCTTGGCGTTGATCCAGCATCCATTCTTCCACAAGCGCGAAAAATGCGTGAGAGATAATCCAGCCCCTCGGGTCACGACCTGGCTGACTGTATACATTCAAGTACTCCAGATGTCCACCGTCTACACCTGTCTCTTCCATCAGCTCACGCTTAGCTGCACCATAGATGGATTCATTCTCCTGACAAAATCCACCGGGTAATGCCCATCTGCCTGCAAAAGGCCAGCCTTTGCGCTTGATCAGCATCACTTTCAGTTCCCGAATGGGAAGTGTCTTCGTCACCGTCTTGCGCTCCCGCTTGGTTAAGGTGAACATAACGATATCCGCAGGAACACCATCGGGGGTACGATATTTTTTGGAACTATAAGCACGTGCTGCTTGTTCGTCGCTCTCTGCATTGAAGTGTTCGTAGTTTTCGCTCATGGGCACCACCGACTATTTTCATTTTGATAATTTCATTATGACATAATAATATCTTTTGTCAACCGCAGGATTCGTGCGTTACGTTCTAGGGCGTGCTATGCGGAATGTCGCCGTAGCCATGCATCCCAACGTACCCGATTCATCACGAACCTCCGAATGAGTCGTAACACTGCGTCCAGCTTGATGCAGTACCGTAGCTGTCACCATTAATTCCCCTTGTTTCATTGGTGCGAGAAAATGTACGTTCAGATTCGTTGTCACACAGCCGTCCACTTCCATTGCTGCTGTTGCAACCATACCCATCGCCTGGTCCATCAGTGAAGTTAATACACCCCCATGTATAATCCCCATGGAGTTGGTATGATGTTTACCTGCTGTCAACGCGATCTGTACTTCTTTGCCGTCTCCTTTAATATAACGACAGCCGAGAAATCCCCAGAATCGTCCGTCTCCGTCTTCCACCATTTTGTCCAAAATACTCATTATTCATTTCTCCTTTATTCACTGTACGTATCAAGCTCTCTTGATGTCATGTGCCTTTATCATTAAAAATCAGCTGCGCCACACAAAATAACCCCACAGCGTGGAGCTTTGCTTGGAATTATATTCCGAGTACTTGGCGATAGCCACTCCACGTTAACGGTTATGTAATGTCAAAAAAGGCGCGGACAGCGTCCGCACCCTTCCGTCATTTAACCGCAACTGGTCGGAGGTGAATCCGTTCCAGCCTCCACGTTTACTTTTTCAGAAACCGTATCCCGGATTACGGAGATCACTAGTTGAAGCAAGTAGTTGATGTCACTCTGGCTCTGCTGGAATTCCGTAACCAATGGAATACTGTCCAGTTCGCTTTGCAGATCTTCAATTTCCTGTTCAATTTTGCTGACCATCTCCACATTTTTGAAGCTTTCAAAAGCAACAATCTCTTTTTGTTTTTTCTTGATCGTTGCAATCAACTGCTGGATGCGCTCATGATCCCGAATTTTGGTTTCAGCCTGTTGAAACTGTCTAACTTCCTCACTCGTTCCGAGCATATCAGCCAATTCTTTGGCTTTTCCCATAATGTCGTCGCGTATGACCAGATTGCGCGTATCGTAGGTTGGCATTCCATAATGGTTGTACTGCACTTCTTCCTGCGCCACTGAAATCGCTCCATTCTATGAGATGATATAAGATGAATACTCACTGTTGCTCTAAGTTCAGCTGACTGCTGAGTGACCGCTGCGGTGTCGGATCGTTCTTTTGATCGCTGTTGTCTCCGAATTTTTTCGATTGAAATGTTCAAGGTTAAAATTTGGAGACAAAGGCGAACGCTTCGCTTCTACAGAATCGATTCCGTCACCTTCGCTACGCTCAACCGTAACCCCGCCAAGTGCAAAAATCATTCATCTTATTGGTGTGTGTATTACTGATTGGCAGCTACCGGCTCAGAGAGCAGGTTGCCCCGAATATAAAAAGTCATCGGATCGGTGATTTCCACTTGTACAAAAGTACCGATCAATTCTTTAGGTCCTTCAAAATGCACCAGCTTGTTGCTGCGCGTACGTCCTGCCAGAACTTCGGAATTCCGCTTGCTCTCGCCTTCAACGAGCACTTCAACGATTTTGCCGCGTTGCTGTTCATTGCTTCGGTGGCTGTATTCGTTGATCGTTTCGTTCAAGCGCTTCAAACGTTCCTTCTTCACTTCCATCGGTACGTTGTCTTCCATCACCGCAGCCGGTGTACCTTCCCGTGGGGAATAAATAAAGGTATAGGCAAAATCATACCCTACTTCACGGACAAGGGAAAGTGTATCTTCAAACTGTTCTTCCGTTTCCCCCGGAAAACCAACAATAATATCCGTTGTCAACACAACATCCGGGATGGCCTTTTTAATTTTGTCAGCCAGCTTCAGATAGTGTTCCCGGCTATACTTGCGGCTCATACGTTTGAGTACTTCCGAACTGCCAGATTGCACCGGAAGATGAATGTGCTCCACCAGGTTTCCACCCTTCGCCAGCACTTCAATCAAGCGATCATCGAAGTCACGTGGGTGACTGGTTGTAAACCGTACTCTTGGAATATCAATCTGGCGAATGGCATCCATCAAGTCACCAAAGCTGTAGTTCAGGTCGGTGAAATCCTTGCCGTACGCATTCACATTTTGACCAAGCAACGTGATCTCCTTAAAGCCTTGTCGTGCCAAATCCCTAACCTCGGCAATGACATCTTCAGGACGACGGCTGCGTTCTTTGCCCCGTGTGAACGGAACGATGCAATATGTACAGAACTTGTCGCAGCCATACATAATGTTCACCCAGCCGCGCATACCCTCACGTTTCTTCGGCAGGTTCTCGATAATGTCGCCTTCCTTGGACCATACCTCAACAACCATTTCTTTGCTGAACAGCGCTTCCTGGATTAGATGTGGCAGTCGATGCACATTATGTGTACCAAAGATCATATCCACAAATCCATGCTTCTGCATAATTCGGTTGACGACGCCTTCTTCTTGGGACATACAACCGCATACGCCAAGTAACAATCCCGGACGTTCGAGTTTTAGCGTTTTCAAGTGACCAAGCTCACCAAATACTTTATCTTCCGCATTTTCCCGTATGGCACACGTATTGAGCAGAATAACATCAGCTTCTTTGCGATTCTCTGTAGCCTGATATCCCATAGACTCAAGCAGTCCTTTGATGGTCTCCGAGTCATGCTCGTTCATCTGACATCCATACGTATATACAATATAATGTTTGCCGTTCCCTATGTTTTTCAGTTCATCGGGAACGGCATTTTCGTAAAGCACCTGGACGTCTTCCTTGCCCCGCTGTTTCTCCTGACGATGATTGGGTTCCGATTTGATGTTAATCTCACGGCCCCGGATTCTTATCTTTTTGCTGAATTCATCTTGCGAAATTACTTTGGCATCCGAGAAATCAAAATATTGGGAGTAATCCTTTTTTGAGTCTTTAGCCATTTCCTTCGGTCACTCCTTACAGCCTCTATTAATAAAAAATCGTACATTCATCCCTGTTCCACATGAATTTCTTGCGTGGAACATTAAAAGAGCATTACAGCAAATTATAGCATGAATTGGGCTGTAGTTCCACATCCAAACCGTATGTCCCTTCGTCTAATCCGAAACATGCCATGCGCAGAAGAACACTCAGAAAACACAAAAACCTGAGCCTTGCCATCAGGGCTGGAATTAACCGGCCCCTGTTGGCTGTGCTCAGGTTTATATGTTATTCAGACCGCCCCAATTGGCGGCTGAAGCTATTACATGTAATTAATCGATGATTTCAGCAGTGTCGCCATTACGAGCGCCAGCAGCGTTAGCTTCATCTGTATCAATATGCATGTCCAGTGCAAAAGAATCGGATACACGAGCAAGTACATTTTCCAGTACAAGACCGCGATCTCCGCCAAGGCGAACTTTCAACATTTGTTTGTCCTCGATACCCCATTTAGCAGCATCAGAAGTATGGAAGTGAATGTGACGAGCAGCAACGATAACACCTTTTTCAATTGTTACTTCGCCAGCAGGACCTTTAATTGTGATTCCTGGTGTACCTTCAATGCTTCCAGATTCACGTACAGGTGCTTTAACACCAATCGCAAATGAATCTGTCATGGAGATCTCCAGTTGCGTTTCAGGGCGAACAGGTCCAAGGATACGCACTTTATCAAACTGTCCTTTCGAACCAATTACCGCTACAGTTTCGTTAGCAGCGTATTGGCCAGGCTGGGACAGAGGTTTAAATTCAGTCAGTTCATAACCTTTGCCAAACAAAATTTCAACGTGCTCTTGGGATACATGAATGTGACGGGCAGATACGCCCACAGGTACTGTTTTACTCATTGTAAATTCACTCCTTGTTTATCTATGGCCTGTACTCAGGCTCTTAACAATCCAATGGTATTATACCCCTTTTTGGAGTGAAATGAAAACGAAGTGGTGAAAATTCATGAAATACACTTATTTCGCCATCATTCCCCTCCTTTATTTGGAAAACCAGTTTCAATTCAACACATTTAACACACACCAGTTCACTATTTCATGGAATTGCCCTTCATCTGCATCTTCGGATTGCTCTCTGGCAAGTGTTCCCCCAGATAACTCATTGCATTCCCCCACAACCAGCCACGAACCAGATGTTCATCATAATGTTTGAGCAGGATTTCCGTCAGTCTCGGATAATGTCCTGAATGTTCAAGTCTCTGAATATATGTTGAGATCCCATCAAAATCGGACCCCATCATCAGATGATCCTGCCCGCCGAGAGAACAGAATTGCTCAATATGAGGCAGCAGATCTTCTATACGTACTTCCCCCTCCTGCTTTACAAACCAGGGTACAAACGTCAGTCCGATCCGCCCTTCCCGGGCAATGATAGCCTGAATCTGATCATCTTTCAGATTACGCACATGGGGACACACGCTATAACTGTTGGAATGGGAGGCGATAAAAGGACGTTTGCTCAAATCAGCCAGTTCCCAGAAACCTTTCTCTGTCAGATGTGACACGTCGAGCAGCATTCCGATTTCATTACACTGGTGCACCAGCTGCTTCCCTTTCTCGGTCAGACCTGCTCCACGTTTCTCCATTACTCCGTCAGCCGCCCAATTGGCATAATTCCACGTTAGTCCAATAATTCGAACGCCCATCTGATAACATAACTCCAGATAGAACAGGTTGCCCTCCAGGCCATCCACACCCTCCAGTGTGATTAATCCCCACGGACCCTCTGTTTGCCCCACCTGAGCCACCTGTTCACGCCATAACAACGTCTGTGTGCCGTCAGGCCGCTCCTGACTTCCCTCTACACGTCTACGATAAATCTCCAACTGTCCCATCACATGTTCAAACTTGCCTCTGCCCAGCACTTCGGGTAAATAGATGGCGAACGCCTGCAACCCTACATTCCCCTCTTTCAAACGTTGCAAGTTCACATCCAGTTGTGGAGCATCTTGGAATGAAAGAGCAGGCTGCATCAAAATTTTGCTCAGTGCATCACAGTGAAAATCAGCTACACGCCAATCAGACATGGACATCTTAAACCCTCCTCCATATGTTATTGCAAAAAAAACGCAAAAAAACCTGTCTACATCGTAAACAGGTTCAATGCATACTGCATGTATTATCTGGGCTCCACAATCAGCTTAATGGCCGTTCGGTCCTCGCCGTCAATCACAATGTCTGTAAAAGCTGGAATACAAATCAGGTCAACTCCGCTTGGTGCTACAAATCCCCGGGCTATCGCTACCGCTTTAATGGCTTGGTTCAGTGCTCCTGCTCCAATTGCCTGCAGTTCAGCATTTCCACGTTCACGAAGAACCCCTGCAAGAGCGCCGGCTACAGAATTAGGATTGGACTTTGCTGAAACTTTTAATACATCCATGGTAAGTACCTCCCTGGGAATGTTGAAAGTTTGTTTCCACTTACTAGATGTTATTCGCGGGAGGCAAAAAAATTCCTTCTTTTTAGACGGGTTTCCCTGCAAAAAGGGACAATCCCCCTATTCCATGCGCCACTCGTCCTCCGTCAGGCGAATTTTTTCAATGCGTGTTGCCGCACCTGTGGCTTCATCAATTTCAACAAAAACACCATGGAAGTGCCATTTGCCATCATCCACAACAAAACGTACAGGTAGCTGGGTGTAGAACTTACGCAGCACGGCCTCACGCTCCATACCCAATATACCGTCACGAGGCCCTACCATGCCTGCATCCGTCAAGTAAGCTGTTCCTCCAGGCAAAATCCGATCATCATTACTTTGTACATGCGTATGTGTACCTACAACGAGAGACGCACGTCCATCCAGATGCCATCCCATGGCAATCTTTTCTGACGTCGCTTCAGCATGCATATCGACCAAAATACATTTATGGTCTTGGCGCAGCTCATCTACAATTTCATCAGCTACACGGAATGGACAATCCAGAGCAGGCAGGAACGTTCTTCCTTGAAGATTGACAATCGCTAGCTCTTTCCCTTCGCCTTTGACAACCGTGTACCCTCGTCCTGGTGTTCCTGGTGGAAAGTTCGCTGGACGAATCATGCGGGGCTCATCATCTATAAAATCAAAAATATCCTTATTGTCCCAAGTATGATTACCAAGTGTAATACCATGTACTCCCCAGTTGAAAAACTCATTTGCAATTGCACCGGTAATGCCACGACCTGCTGCCGCATTTTCACCATTCACAATCACCACATGTGGCTTATACTTCGATTTCAGGTAAGGTAAATTTTCCTTTAATGCCTTACGTCCCACGTTACCTACAATGTCACCAATAAACAAAACTTTCATTGATTACTGCCTCCTCAATTCCTGCAAAGTCCTCTTACTTCAAATGTGGAACCTTTGCAGGACTCTATCTCATGCTCCATGATGTATAGTTGCCTTTTAACAGGCTATCAACAGGAAAAGTGGCCCACTACTGCGGCCACTTTTCCGTAATGCTCTATTTTGCGTATTCAACCGCACGGGTTTCCCGGATGACGGTGACTTTGATGTGACCCGGATAGTCGAGTTCATTCTCAATCATCTTCGTGATGTCACGGGCTAAGCGGAAGGCTTCAGCATCATCGATCTTCTCAGGCTGTACCATAACGCGAACTTCGCGTCCGGCCTGAATGGCGTACGATTTCTCGACACCTTCGAAGGACTCTGAGATTTCTTCCAGCTTCTCCAGTCGTTTGATATACGTTTCCAGCGTTTCGCGGCGTGCGCCTGGTCTTGCTGCGGAGAGCGCATCTGCTGCGCCAACCAACATGGCAATGACCGAAGTCGCTTCGCAATCTCCGTGATGGGACGCGATACTGTTGATTACAACCGGATGTTCTTTGTATTTCTTCGCCAGTTCCACGCCAATTTCGACGTGTGATCCTTCCACTTCGTGATCCAGCGCTTTACCGATGTCATGCAATAGACCTGCACGTCTTGCCAGAGTTACGTCTTCTCCGAGTTCGCCAGCCATCAATCCAGCCAGATAAGCGACTTCCATGGAATGTTTCAAGACGTTCTGACCGTAACTTGTACGGAACTTCAACCGGCCCAAAATTTTGATCAGATCCGGATGCAGACCATGCACGCCCACTTCAAAGGTAGCTTGCTCACCGTATTCACGGATGCGCTCATCCACTTCTTTGCGGGATTTCTCAACCATCTCTTCAATCCGTGCCGGGTGAATACGTCCATCAGCCACCAGTTTCTCCAGGGCAGTACGGGCGATCTCACGGCGAATCGGGTCAAAGCCCGACAGAATAACAGCTTCTGGCGTATCATCGATAATGAGGTCAATCCCTGTAAGGGTTTCAAGCGCACGGATGTTACGTCCTTCACGACCGATAATCCGGCCTTTCATTTCTTCATTTGGCAGGGTAACAACAGATACCGTTGTTTCCGCTACGTGGTCAGCCGCACAACGTTGGATGGCGAGTGTAATAATCTCGCGGGACTTTTTGTCCGCTTCTTCCTTCGCTTGTTGTTCAATGTCCTTGATCATTTGAGCCGTCTCATGACGAACTTCCTGTTCTACGTTGGACAGTATGATACTGCGTGCGTCTTCCATGGTGAGGTTGGATATACGTTCCAACTCTGTCACCTGGTTTTTGTAAATCATTTCGATCTGCTGCTGAGTCTCATCAATTCGTTTCTCTTTGTTAGCCACTTGCTCTTCTTTACGTTCGAGTGATTCCAATTTTTTATCCAGCGACTCTTCTTTTTGCAACAATCGTCTTTCTTGTCGTTGAATTTCATTCCGACGTTCACGAGTGTCTTTTTCAGCTTCAGCGCGAATGCGATGGATTTCGTCCTTCGCCTCCAGCACCGTTTCTTTCTTCAGTGCTTCTGCCTCTTTCTTCGCGTTCTCCACGATTTGTACGGCAGCTTGTTCCGCACTAGAGATTTTAGCCTCTGCAAGAGATTTGCGAATAAAATATCCTACTCCGAACCCAATGAATAGCGCGGCTGCAACGAGAGCGATCGTGATTGCAATTTCCATACTGTTCACCTCCTCGTTGGTTCCTCCAAGGCATTCCTTGGGTCAATTTGCAGTTTTCAAACCTTACATATGTTTGGGAATAACGAATACTCACGGCGATCCCCCGCCGATTTTCATTTCACATGTACATGTTTCCACGTACTATTCACTGTTTCCAGCGAACCCATAATTAAGAATGGTATAAATCTTAAGAAACCGAAACCGCTTTTTTGGAAGGAAAAAGGGTTGTCCATTTCTTACAGACTCATGTCCATTTTAGTATTTGACGAAAGAAATTGTCAAGAGAATGCAGTATAGAGACTCTAGTCTGCTAATCCCATAACAACGCTTCGTCATCTTCAGGGTCCCCAGCCTCATCTTCTTCAATTAAACAATTCACGACCTTGCGCACCATATCCATTGAAAAACCACGTCTCATTAGGAAGGGAAGCGTTTTATTTTTCTTCTCTTTGACGTCCCCTTTGACCTGATTCCATTTTTTGCGTCCTGCACTCAAGGCAGTCTCAAATTCCGCATCTGTACTGATCCCTTCTAGTGCCTCAACAATGAGATCATTGGCAATGCCCTTTTGACGCAGCTCTTGCCTTATCCACAGTTTTCCCTTCCGCTTGCCCTCCATACGCTGTCTTGTCCATTCCTTCGCAAATAGATCGTCATCCACCAGGTTCTCCCGCTCAAGCCGATCCAGCGCCTCTTCAATCAAAGGTGCAGCAAACTCCTTCTGACGAAGTTTCTGACTTAATTCATGGCGCGTACGTGGCTTATGTTCCAAAAAACGCAGAGACTGTGCATACGTCCGCTGTCGCTCATCAGCTACAATGATTTCCTCCAGATCCTTCTTCATAAACGTATTACCTTGAGTCATCCTGTATTTAATCATCACATCTTCAAGAACCGTAATGGAGTGGTTGCCAAAAGTGATTCGATAACGAGCTTGCCTGCTCTTCGTTCGTTCTACACGTGTAATAATCAGTTCTTCGTTGTCCGGAAATTGGGATAGGCCGTCCTGTTCTGCTTCTTCATATAAATCCTCGTCATGTTGATCCATTCTGGTCTCCCCTTTCATAACATTTTCATTCTGACTACGCCAAGCACATCTTCACATAAGACATAGAACACTAATAATACAAAAGACCGGGAACTCTGCCCGGCCTTTACTCCACAGTTAGCGTGCCAACAGCCCCTGTCCATTGGGACAGGGGCTGTTGGACAGCACGAGTACCCCACTACAATCCATTATCCAGATTGATCCAAGCTCAATCAGATAAGTTTACGGAGTCCAGTGGGGAACACCCTCAGGATCCTCCCTACAAGGGAGGTTTTGAGAGATTACTCGTTGATTTCAAACAATTCTTGTTCTTCTGCTGCTTCTTTTTGTTGCTCTTCACTCGTTGGCGCAGGAACTGCAGTAACCAAGTTACTGGCTACACGAATTTTTTGTTCAATGATGTCAGCAATATCTTTATGCTCTTTCATGAACTGCTTGGCGTTCTCACGACCTTGTCCTAAACGCTCGCCTTCGTAGGAGTACCATGCACCACTTTTATTAACGATGTCCAGCTCTGTACCAATGTCAATGATACTGCCTTCTCTCGAAATACCCTCGCCATACATGATATCCACTTCCGCTTGTTTAAACGGAGGTGCCACTTTGTTTTTCACAACTTTAATACGAGTACGGTTACCAATCATGTCATTGCCTGATTTGATACTCTCAATACGACGCACATCCAGACGTACTGTGGAATAAAACTTCAGAGCACGACCACCAGGTGTTGTTTCCGGGTTACCAAACATAACGCCGACTTTCTCACGAAGCTGGTTAATGAAGATTGCGATTGTTTTGGATTTGCTGATTGCACCAGACAGTTTACGCAGCGCCTGAGACATCAAACGCGCTTGCAAACCAACGTGTGAATCACCCATTTCGCCTTCAATCTCTGCTTTTGGAACCAATGCGGCTACAGAGTCAATAACGACGATATCTACTGCACCACTGCGTACAAGAGCTTCTGCAATTTCCAGCCCTTGCTCACCCGTATCTGGCTGAGACAGAAGCAATTCATCAATATTAACACCAAGTTTGCTTGCGTATTGTGGGTCAAGAGCATGCTCGGCATCGATAAATGCAGCTTGTCCACCCGCTCTTTGTACTTCAGCGATAGCATGCAATGCTACGGTTGTTTTACCAGAGGATTCGGGTCCATATATTTCAACAATACGGCCTTTAGGCAAGCCGCCTGTTCCTAATGCAATATCCAAAGCCAAGGAACCGCTGGGAATAATTTCCACATTCATATGAGTGGACTCACCCAGTTTCATGATGGATCCTTTACCAAATTGCTTCTCTATTTGACGGAGCGCCATATCAAGCGCGGCACGACGGTCTGACAATAAGCTCACACCCTTTACTGTTTATAAGATAATAATACCTTGTTTTAACACGTTTGCCAAGCTTTTTTTCGAACATACATTCGTTTTTTTTGTAAAGGCCGAGGCGCCTCTTCCTCAAGGAAACTTTCCATTAAACAGAAAAAAGAACCGTAAACAAGGCTTTAAAGCCTAATTCTACGGTTCTTCCGTCTTCCTTAATTATACTTGCTTGGAACTGTAAATGCAATTGAAGCTATTAACTAATCAATCCATCGCCACAAGTTTTTGCCATAAGCGATAGAGAATCGCTTTGGCTGAACGAATGCGAACCGTCTCACGATTACCATTAATACGCAGCTCATGAATTTCCGTCTCTTTTCCACGTTCGGCAAGAGCGATGAAGACAAGTCCGGGTGGTTTGCGTTCCGAATATCCCGGTCCAGCTACACCGGTAACAGCCAGGCCAAAATCAGCATCGCCAATCATGCGGATCTGCTCAGCAAGTACTTTTGCAACCTCAGGACTTACCGCCCCAGGTGCATCTTCACCTTCCAGATAATCATGAGGCACATTCAGCAGCTTTTCTTTAATTTCATTGGAGTAACAAACAATTCCACCTTTGAGCATTGACGCACTTCCGGGTACAGAGGTCAGACTTTGCATGACAAGCCCTCCTGTACAGCTCTCAGCAGCGCTGAGCGTCAGCCCCATGTCAGACATCATGGTTACAATCGTGTACTCTATAGGCACATCCTCGTTCGCGTAGAGATGTTCTGTCAAACGCTCCCGAATCTGAACCTCCATCGCATCCAGCTTCAGCTTCGCCTCTCCCTCACTCGCAGCCTTTGTGGAGACACGTACCGTAACTTCGCCTTCGCTCGCGTAAGGAGCAATCGTAGGGTCTGTCTGCGCGTCAATCAGATCCAGAAGTCGATCTTCAAGAGCAGATTCACCAATACCTGCGAATTTGAGCATTCGGGAATAGATCGGCATCTCTTCTGTGAGTACATGCTGGAACAGCCAAGGTTTGACTTCCTGTTCAAACATTGGAATCAGCTCTTTAGGTGGTCCAGGCATCACAACATAATATTTGTCATTGTCAGAAATCGCATTTCCTGCCGCAAGGCCTGTTTCGTTGGCCAGAGGTGTTCCGCCATCAATAACGATCGCCTGACGTCGGTTATTCTCTGTCATGTCCACATTACGATCTCTGAAAAAGCTCTCAATTTTGTCCATAGCCATTCGATCTGTATGCAGTTTCCGGTTAAGAACAGCTGCGAGCGCATCCTTGGTCAGATCATCTTGGGTAGGTCCGATGCCACCGGAAAATAAAATAACGTCTGCACGGCTCTGCGCAATGCGAATAGCTTCACTAAGCCGGTTCAGGTTATCCCCAACCACCGTTTGGAAATATACATCGATCCCCATCGCAGCCAATTCACGGGATAGGTATCTGGCATTGGTATTGACGATTTGTCCAAGCAGTAGCTCTGTGCCAACTGCAATGATTTCTGCCTTCATTGAGCATCCTCCTGTACACGTGGTGAGTGATCAAAGGGCAATAGGATAATTTCCTATTGCCCCTGACCCAATGCTTCCTTCATGATTACCCATTTAAGAACAAACCATTATGCTTTTGTAAAATGAAGCAGGTTTTTGTTTTTGATAAAGTAATCGATACCCGACCAGATGGTAATAAGCGCTGCTGCCCATACCGCGATAATATCGACGTGAATACCCGTGTATGAAAACGGGAAATTGTTCAACAGCAACAGCACAATCGCCACAATCTGCACTACAGTCTTCAGCTTGCCCCAAGCACTGGCGGCAACAACCGAACCATCCAGCAATGCAATTTGACGCAAGCCGGTAACTGCAAATTCACGACTAATAATCACAACTGCAATCCAGGAATCCAGCTTGCCCATCTCCACAAGCGAGATCAAAACTGCAGTAACCAGCAGCTTGTCTGCGAGTGGATCGAGCAGTTTCCCCAGATTGGTAACCATGTTATTTTTCCGCGCAAGGTATCCGTCAATTCCATCTGTGCTTGCGGCGATGATAAAAATAACAGCAGCAATCAGTTGATTATACGGAAGCGACAAGCTTCCAAGCTGCAACGGCTCTGGATAAAATGGAAAATCCACGAGCAGGAACACCATCAAAAAAGGGATTAAGCAAATTCGTGCAAGCGTAATCCGGTTGGGTAAATTCACAAGACGCCCTCCCTCATATCCTCCATTACTCCAAACAATCATCATAATCCCGTTATCATCATCCGGAACATGAAATGTACAAGTTTCAATGTCAATCCATATTAACATGATCCCACTATGTAGAAACGCAAAAAATAAAGTCAACCGCTCAAAAGCAAAACGCTTTAAACGTTCCGGTGACTTCCAGAAGATGTACTGCTTTTCACAAAGTCAGCAAACGATGAGGACTGGACTTGATGCTTGACTGCCAGCAATGCACACTTAGTATAATATACGCCCAATACCGTGTCAAAAAACACGTTGGCTACAGAAAGGCCATATTATTTGAAATTTGTATATTGCAAATCCAGAGGCAGGTTAGCACCATTTAACAGCTGCATGACAGCTTGCAAATCATTTTTACTCTTACCAGTTACCCGGAGTTGGTCTCCCTGAATCTGACTCTTCACCTTCATCTTGGAATCCCGAATCAGGATATTGATTTTCTTGGCGATGTCCTGATCAATCCCCTGTTTAAAATTCAGACGCTGGCGGACTGTACCAGAAGACGCTGGCTCTACCTTTGCGTAATCGATGTTTTTCAATGGTAGACCACGCTTCGCCATTTTGGATTGCAGCACGTCAATGACAGCCTTGAGTTTGGTCTCATCATCAGATACGATCGTTAACGCATCCTTATCCAGTTTCAGGCTGCTCTTGCTGCCCTTGAAGTCATAACGAGTGCCAATTTCCTTCTCGGTTTGTGTAACGGCATTTGTCAGTTCTTGCAAGTCCATTTTGGACACGATATCAAATGAATTTTCTGAGCTCAAACCAGTCACCCTTTCAGTTAATCGTATGTTCTGTAACATTATAGAGGATACCTTAAGCAAAAGTCTAATTTCAAGCTGTTTACACAAAGAAAAAAAGCATTTTTGGCTTCCACTTGAAGTGGCTGCCAAAAATGCTTTGCTGGTCCAGCTTCCAACTAATAGCGGCTGCGGTTGGGCTGTCTGAACATATCGAGCACACCCAAAAGTACATGTGCAAGTCCAAAACCCAATATTCCGTAACCCCAAGCACTTGGAGTCAGGTAATAACCCAGGAGGCTGACAATGATCCCTAAACCTGTTACGATCCAGCTGACTGTCACAGCCATCCACCTCACTTCACCAAAAGTTAACTGCAAGTTAAGACACGATTATTGTCTCCTGCAGTTGACCGGGTTATTCGCTACCCGTGGTACCCCCTGTAGCATCCGTTGATCCATTTTCAACACCTGTGGAAGAAGTAGTGCTACTACTGTCTTCACCAAGCTTCAAACGGATCCGATTGGTCGCCTTGCCATCCGTAACAACTTGCCCGCCAACTTCAATCGTGGTCGCTGCAGCGTAACCAGACTTAATATACATGCCTACACTATCCAACTCAAAGGTATAGCTGTCACCTTCGGCTGTGTTACCATACTCCAACTTCTCTCCACTGGAGTTTTCGCCTTTATACACTTCCAGCCAGCTATTACCTGTTGCTTTGATCGTAACCGTTACAGGTTGCCCTGCACTACCGTTAACTTTAAAGTTCGTAATATTCCCTGATTTCCCATCTTCTGCAACAGTCACATTAGACGGTGAATTGTCAGTTGGTTTTTCCTCAGTTTCATCCGTCTGTCCGTCCGTTTGACCATCAGTTTGACCATCAGTTTGGCCATCAGTTTGACCGTCCGTCTGTCCTTCTGTGTCAGTACCGCCACCGTTACCGCCAGCGTCGCCTTCACCAGTACCGTCAGTACCTGAATCTGTCGCAGGCGGATTAGATGCCTGTCCGTTGTCGGCAGGTTGATCCGGTTTATCTTCAGGCTGTTGTTGACTGTCTGTAATTTTGACTGAATCAAGCCCCTGATTATCTGATTCATCACCATTGTTATACACCACGTATACATACAACAGCACTACGATCAAAACAGGGAATGTCCACATCAGCGCAACAGACATCCACCGATTACTTCGCTCAACCGGACGGCTGGAACGCTTCTGAATAACCGGTTCCATCGTTGCTTCCGTCTCTTCTGCGGGTACGTCTTTTTTGTGTCCCTCCAGCAGCTCATCAGGGTTCAGTCCCACAGTCTCCGCATAGGTTTTGATGAAAGCACGCACATAGAAGCTGCCCGGCAGCACTTTATAGTCTCCTGCTTCTATGGCCTCCAGATACCTCTTGCGAATTTTTGTCATTTCCTGTACATCGTCAAGACTCATCCCTTTTTGCAGCCGGGCCTCCCTTAACTGCTGACCCAGTTCAGACATGCCATCTCCTCCTTATGTTTATCTCTTGAGTTGTTGCTAATCTATTCCATGATTCCGTACGGTTCCTTACAATTCATCGGTGTAGCTAGCCGTAAACGTATCATAAATAATTTCTTCATTCGGATTGTTGCGAAGTTCAATTATAATATCAAAATCATTAAAATCATATTCGGATTCCTGAACAAAAATATCCGGATGTTCAATAACTTTGGTGCTAGGCATGGACATAATATCCTGCAACAAATTGTAATGCCGCTCACTTGAACGAATCGTACTTACAATTCCGTCGATAATGAACACATTGTTCGGGTTCAATTCGTCTTCGGACATTTGACTCCTTATCGTCTGACGAAGAAGTGTGGAGGAAACAAACGTCCATCGCTTCATTGCACATACGCTGCCCGCAATAATAGACTCCGTTTTGCCAACACGAGGCATTCCGCGCAAACCGATGACCTGATTGCCTTCCCTCTTAAATACTTCACCCAAAAAGTCCACAAGTAACCCAAGTTCATCTCGTGTGAAACGAAATGTCTTGCGATCATCCGAGTCACGGTCAATGTATCTGCCATGACGCACGGCCAGAATATCCACCAATTTAGGTTGACGCAAAGCCGAGACGGTGATGCTGTTTACTTTGCCAAGCATTTCACCAAGCAAACGGATCTTTTCATCATCATCCGATTCAAGCAGCATGCCTCGAGTTTTGCCTTCAACACCGTTAATGGTCAATATATTCACTTCAAGCATCCCCAGCATAGAGGCAATATCGCCTAACAAACCAGGTCTGTTCTTATGTATTTTATATTCCATGTACCATTGTTTAGATTCCATTTCAACACCCCGTAATGCATTATTCCACATTATTCGACAGCAACAGAACGTGTCCACTGGACAACAATCTGAGACATCTTCTAAAAATGGGTCACGTTAATGATATATAAAATGAAAATGAATTACAAGAACAGCTCTGTAATCCGTTTGTAATCATTAGAGAAAAGCCCCCTTGCGGGAGCTCTTCATCTGTAATCTTATGCGTTTTGTTTGGCCAATTTGACCATCAGGGTCGCAATCGTACGACGCTCATCTGCATCGCCGACATCCCATAACTCTTTCAATGCCCGGTTGGAATGGTTCGCCGGATCGACTTTCTCATCAAGGAAGTCGCCGATTTCATACGCAAGTTTGTTGATGGTTTCTTCACTCATCCCCATCTTCTCTGCTTGCAGTACGCGGTCACCCAGGAACTTCTTCCATGTGTCAAAACTGGAGAGCACTGTTTTTTCTGTTGACATGATAAATCCTCCTTAGATGACGCATGAGATTTAAAATCAACAGTTGTAATATGTGCTTTCGAGACATTTTATATACGAGCAATTTGAAAATAATCCGGAAGACGGCCGCTTCTCGGCAACCTTCACCTGTTTCGTTCATAGCCAGTCAAGTTTTCTTGCTTTTTTACGTTAACCAACCGCCATTTGGACTGATGATCTGCCCATTGATATAACCCGATTCAGGGAGGGCCAGAAAATAAACCAGTGATGAGATTTCATCAGGTTGAGCAAGCCTTCCTGCCGGAATTTCCTCTTCCAGCATCTTCAGTTCACTCTGATCCAGATGGTTCAGCATGGATGTCTGAACGGCTCCAGGAGCAACGGCATTTACGGTTACTCCGGAAGGTGCGAGTTCTTTCGCAAGCGCTTTGGTGAATGCATTCACCCCACCCTTGGTTGTGGAATACAGCACCTCACAAGAAGCACCAGACAGTCCCCAGATTGACGATACATTAATGATTCGGCCATACCTTTGGGAGATCATGTGAGGCATCATTTCCTGTGTACACATAAACGTGCCTTTGAGGTTAATCGCCATCACTTCATCCCAGATCTCCTCTGTAACATCAGCCAACATTCCGTAGTGTGAGATTCCTGCATTGTTCACAAGAATATCAGGCATAAGATTATGCGACTCGAGCTTCTCACGCATGCGCTCAATCTGTTCACGGCTGCGAAGATCCGCAGACACGGTCATGATTTTTCCACTGCCCTGTTCCATGCACCGTCTAGCGGCTTCATTCGCTGCTTCATGCGATTTCATATAGTGTATAACAACATTCATTCCCACTCTGGCGAAGCGTTCTGCGATCGCCGCTCCAATACCACCGCTTGCGCCAGTTACCAGTACAGTCATTTCCCCGATTGCCTTCAATTGTCCTGTTCCCCTCTCCATATCAAGGACTCACGACTAGCGATACAGCCAGTTGATCCCAGCGAATATGCTCTCTCAGTCTGAGATTTACATCTTCCAGTGTAATCGATTCATAGAGCGGGAGCATATTGAAAAACTCACCGCCACGGAATTGCTGACGTGTAAATTCATGCGCAATGTTCTCCGGAGAATTGAGCATACGCAAATATCCGCCTATTTTCTTTTTGCGTGCACGTTCAAAATCTGTGGATTCGAACCCTTTTTCTACAATGGCATCCACTTCTTCACGTATACGCGCAAGCAGTTGATCCGGGTCTTTTGTATCACCACCAATGGCTGAAAACGCATATTGCGGCGAACTGTTATACTCATGTCCAAAGCTGTCCGAGATCAGATCTTCATCGTAGAGCTTCTGGAATAATCGTGTGCTTGAGCCAAACAAAAGATCCATCATCAGCTGCGTGGTCATATCTCGCCGTAACAATTGTTCCCCGGTAAGTCCAACGTCCGTCTCCTTGAATCCAAACAGACATTTGGGCAGTGAAACAGCCAGTTTTGCTTCCCGTCTGGCTTCTCCTACCTGCTCAGGCTCCGGTTCGAAGAAACGTTGAATACTCCCCTGTGGCTTATAATCCTTCTGCTCCTGGTTCGATCGAACCATATCAATAACTTCTTGTGGATCTACACCACCCACCACAAACAAGAGCATGTTACTCGGGTGATAGAAGGTGTTATAACACTCATATAACATCTCTTTGGTGATTGTACGGATGGACTCCACCGTTCCTGCAATATCGATATGCACTGGATGTTTCTGATACATGGCCTCAATCAATCCAAAATAAACACGCCAATCCGGATTGTCAGCATACATATCAATTTCCTGTCCGATAATGCCTTTTTCCTTTTCAACATTTTGATCCGTGAAGTAAGGATTTTGCACAAAGTCGACTAATGTTTGTATATTTTCATTCACATATTCAGTCGCTGAAAACAAATAAACCGTCTGATCAAAGCTCGTAAATGCGTTAGCTGAAGCACCATGAGACGCAAACGTGGCAAAAATATCTCCTGTTGGTTCTTCGAACATTTTATGCTCGAGGAAATGAGCAATCCCATCCGGAACCTTCACTTCTTCCTTTCCTTCAACCTGAAAATGATTATCCACCGATCCATACTTGGTTGCAAACGTAGCATACGTTTTCTGGAATCCCGGTTTAGGCAAAATATAGACATGCAGTCCGTTATCCATTACTTCGTAATATAGTGTCTCCTGCAAATGCTCATACCGAATGCTCTCCACCGATTATTCCTCCTTCTCATCCCGCAAGAAATAAATCGTATCCAGGCGGAATTGTTCTGCCGCCTCACGCACATCTTCCTTGCTAATATGTTCTACCTGAGCCAACAATTCTTCAGCCGTTCTCTCTTTGCCGGACAACTGTCGATTGAAGTCATAAGCGATCATCTCAAAAGCAGAATCCTGCATTTCCTTAAGCAGGTTACGGATCATTGCTTTGGTCTGGGACATTTCCAGATCACTGATTGTACCACTTTTCATTTCTTCCAGCTGCTGCTTGATGATAGTGACAGCCTTCTCATAATTAGGGATTTCAATCCCGGATTGAATCGTTGCAATACCCTTATGTCCGTCATAACGCGAAGACGCGTAATACGCCAGACTTTCTTTTTCACGAACATTGACAAACAGTTTGGAATGAGGATAACCACCGAGAATCCCGTTGTACATTAGTGCTGCGGCATACTGAGGATCTCCATAAGTGATAGATGTACGGAGTCCCATATTGAGTTTTCCCTGACTCACATTCAGTCGCTCCACAACGGTCTCCACTTCCTTATCTCCTCGAACCGCTGCCTGTGTCTGATAATCAGAGGAGGACGTTCGATCTACATTGAAATGACGCTGAACAAGGTTCTCGACCTCCTCCAGTGTCGTATCCCCTACCACGTATAGATCCATACTCGCCTTTTGCAGCCACTCCTGATAAGACGCAGTCAGTGTGTCAGGCTCGATTCCGGGCAGAGCCTTTCGCTCACCCAGTGGGTGAAGACGGTACGGCTCGTTCTTGCACATTTCCTCAATACTGCGTTCAGCGGCATAGCGCATTTTATCATTCACGATGGACTCCAGCTTTTTACGAACAGTCTCTCGCTCTGCTTGTACATAAGACGTCCTGAAATGTCCATTCTCCTGTGCAGGTCGTGTAAGAACCTCTCCAAGGAAGGCAAATGAACGATCCAGTAGCTGCTCATCCCCTCCAACAAAGGAATCATTAATGGTATCCATTCGGAACTGTACAATCTGATAATCCCCGCGTTTATAGACATCAAAACCAAAACCTGCTCCATACAGATGCTCCAGTTGCTCACGAAATTGCGTTGTTTCCGGATAGGACTCCGTGCCGCGTCGCAGAACAAAAGGTGTCAGCGCTACTTTGGTTACTGTATCTTCCCGTAAGGGAACTCCTGCATATAGCGATATAGCAAACGTTTTGAAACGTTTAGTCGGAAGCACATGTATACGAAACTCTCTCTTGTTACCTCGTTCGAATCCTGATGTATTCAAATGTCAAAACCCCTTTACGGCGTCATTTATCATGCAATCGTATTATGCTAAACGTAACAACCATTTTAACCCATTCAAAAGGCAAGAAGCAACCGAAGTCACGCCTTCTGGTTGCTTCCAACATCATCACATACAAAAGATATGCTGTCCGATTGTTTTCACTTGCGGGCGGGTCCAGATCCATTTGGATGTTGCTGTCTTCGGGTTAAAATAATAGAGACATCCACCGGACGGATCCCATCCATTCAGGGCTTGCTCAACTGCCTTTTTGGCTTGTGCGTTCGGTTCCAGATAGATCTGTCCGTCCGCTACAGCCGTAAATGCGCCTGGTTGAAAAATTACACCAGAAGGTGTACTTGGAAAACTTGGTGAATTTACGCGATTCAAAATTACTGCTGCTACTGCGACTTGACCTTCAAACGGTTCACCCCGGGCTTCACCATATACAGCGTTAGCCATAATCTTGAGTTCATTCTCTGAGAGACCAAGGGCATTGGCAGATCCCATATTATCTTGCTCTTTATCTGCCGTATTGTTGCTGCCTCCACCCCCACCTGAGGACTCCTTGTGTAGCGGCGGCTCTGTTGGCGACCATTTAGTTGACGCATTGTACAGCTTGAGCTTGGTCTCAGCTCCAACCACACCATCTGCCTTCATGCCAAACTCGGATTGAAACCATTTAACGGATTTCAGTGTGCTGCTGCCAAAATTACTGTCGATTTTACCATTGTAAAATCCCAGGTACTTCAGACGCCCCTGAAGCTCATATACATCCTGACCATAACTTCCATATTTCACTGTATTGCTGCTAAACGTAGGCAAGGCCTTTTCTTCTACCTGCGGTGTACGCTCGGCTGAACTTTCAGTTGCTGTATTCCCAGGAAGCAAATAACGAATTCCCAATGCGGATATCAGCAAAATAGCAGTGAAAAGCCATAGGTTCATTTTTCGCATCGACTGTGCTCTACCTTTCTCTTGTGGGATTAACAGAATCGCTAAGGTTATTATGACAAGCCTGCTTGTTTCCTATGCACCAAATCATCCGATCTTTGGAGTAGATGGCAAAACTTCAGTCTACTGAGCAAGCAAAAAGCCCTCAACCAATACGGTTGAGGGCTTAAACGATTCGTTGTAACCATGTTACATGTTACACTACGAGCTTATTTTATTCTGCTGATACTGTTCAAGTGAAATCAGTACTTCCCTTGGTTTGCTACCCTCGTAAGGACCAATAACGCCCCGGGTTTCCATGGAGTCAATCAAACGTGCGGCACGGGTGTATCCTACTCGCATTCGACGTTGTAGCAGAGAAACAGACGCTTGCTTGGCCTCCAGAATAATCTGTACTGCCTTTTCGTATAACTCGTCCTGTACTTCATCTTCAGCCTGGATAGAGTCATCCACCTCAGGTACAAGGGACTCATCATACTGTGCTTCACCTTGACCACGTACGTAGTTTACAATATTCTCGACTTCTTCATCGCTCATAAATGCACCTTGTACACGAACCGGTTTTGATGCGCCCATTGGCATGAACAACATGTCTCCACGGCCCAACAGTTTCTCAGCCCCACCCATATCCAGAATCGTTCGGGAATCGACTTGGGAGGATACGCCGAAGGCAATCCGCGATGGAATGTTAGCCTTGATTACCCCGGTAATAACGTCAACAGAAGGACGTTGTGTGGCAATAATTAGATGGATTCCGGCTGCACGAGCCATCTGAGCAAGTCGTGCAATGGCATCCTCTACATCTCCGGCTGCAACCATCATCAGATCTGCCAGCTCATCCACAATGACAACGATATAAGGCAGAACAGCCGCAGGATTATCTTTCATCAGATTATTGTAACCCTCGACGTTACGTGTGCCTGATTTGGAGAACAGTTCATATCGTTTCTCCATCTCAACCACAATCTTTTTAAGAGCAAGTGACGCTCGTTTAGGATCAGTTACTACTGGTGCCATCAGATGTGGAATTCCGTTATATACGTTCAACTCAACCATCTTGGGATCGACCATCAGAAACTTCACTTCATCCGGCTTGGCTTTGTACAATATGCTGGTAATAATTCCGTTAATACACACCGACTTACCGGAACCTGTAGCACCCGCGACCAGCAAATGGGGCATACGAGCCAAGTTACCAATAATCGTCTGTCCCGAGATATCTCGGCCAAAGGCAATGGTCACTTTGGATTCTGCATCCTGGAACGTTGCTGTCTCCATTACTTCACGCATCGTTACAACCGATACTTCACCATTAGGTACTTCGATACCAATCGCAGACTTTCCGGGAATCGGTGCTTCCATCCGAATATCTTTTGCCGCCAGAGCCAACGCGATATCATCAGTTAGGCTGACAATTCTGCTGACTTTAACACCAATATCAGGTTGAATTTCATACCTTGTAACAGCAGGGCCCCGTACCACTTCAAGCACTTTGGCACGAACACCAAAACTCTCCAGTGTAGCTTCCAGCTTGCGTGCTGTCTGCATATAATCCTTCTGGTCACCCGCCTTGCCCCCATTGTTTGGCTTGGCAAGGAGACGGAATGATGGCAGCTTGTACGGCTTAGGAGGTGGCGGTGGTGGTTTCACCGGTTGTGTGTCCTGCCCTTCAGGAGTTGGAGTATCTGTTCCCTGCATTGCATCATTAGGTACTTCTTCTCCACTCTGAATCTCATCCACAGCATTCATCCCGTTTGTACCCGCATCGGATGCAGACCACTCCGTCTCTACCAGTTCATCCGTTATTTTAATGGCATGCTCGTCCTGTTGTACTACGTTTGGATCGGCCAGATTATCCGGGAAAGGATAAGCATCGTCCAGATCATCTTCAATGCTTGCCTCTTCTGTTCTGACGTGCTCGAAAAAGTCTCGAATGATCGGCGCTGAGTTAGGTTTAGCCTGAACAGGAACACGTGATGAAGCTGATTTGTTCACTACGTCTTCGGTCGCATCCTGCCACGCCTCTACATTGTGATCTTGTTCGGCGCGGTACACAATCTGTTCTGTTTCTGCCGAATCGACCTCATCCATTTCACGTCCTGATGTCGCCTGTTCCCGTTTAGCTCCCCATTTTCCGAAAAGTTGGAAGAATATGGGCGCTTTTCGTTTTGGCAGATGCTGTTCCTCTAATTCATCCTCATACTCGTCTTCGTCATCTTCAACAGGAACAGGCACCACTTTACGAGCGTTACCTTTCTTCCTTCCATCAGATGCTGAAGCAGAACGTGCAGAGGGCCTCGACTCCAGCTTCTTGTACATCGAACTCCCGGCATCCCAAATCTTGGTTCGGAATATTCGAATCAGATCCACATAAGATAGACTTGTAATCAGCATAAAACTGATGATAAACATGACAATCATGATGAGTCTCGCCCCAAGACTGCCGAACAGCCACAGGAAAAGAGCAAATTGCCCAGCTCCAAGATAACCACCGCTGATGTCCTTGTTCAGCATGGAGTCCCTCTCACCTGGCGCAGCAGGGGTTAGCAACTCGGTTTGCATATCATTATGTACCTGCGTAATCACAGCACCAGGCTCAAGCGCACCAACCGGAATGAGCTTCTGGTGCATTGCAGAAACAGTACTCATGAGAGTTAAAGCAAAGACCAGCAAAACAAGTCCTGTCTTGCGTGTGGTCCAGCCACTCGGCCATTTCCGGTGAATCATCACCATGAGACCATAATAAATACCAACAAGTGGAATCGCAAAATAAAACTTACCAAGCATCAGTCCGAACATCTTGGAAAGCGAACGTCCAACGGTGGCTTCACCCGATAATGCTATGACAGCAAGGGTAATAAGCACAATCCCGTAAATTTCATATTTTAAAACGCCACTAAAACCAGCGCCCTTTTTTTTCCTCTTTTTTCTTCTGGCCAAAATCAGGTCACCCCCAGAAGAATATTATACCATACAAATATAATCCGTACATATGTTCTTTTTCTGCTCAATTTGTCTGAATTCGTCGCGTTATGCTGGTCCCAAGTTACCCGAAAGCGGAATGGTCGAACCGGGCATATTAGCAGGATTCAGATAGGCTTCAAGTGGACAATCCAGCAAACGTACAATAACGGCTTCATTGTCATTAACAGGTCTCACCTGCATTAATAATCCATTCATCTTGATCTCTCTCGTATCTTCACTCTCTTTCCACATGCCTGACCATAATTGTTCAGGGGGCATCACGGTATATAATGTCATTGGGTGTAACCTCCCGCTTGCAGAGTCTGTCTCTTGTCTCCTATGAGCTGATTTAACTGAGCAATGGCTTGTCCAATTCCGCCTACCGCATCCATCAATCCATATTTCACTGCATCTGCGCTTCCTACAGCTGTACCAATATCCCGATTTAACTCACCGGTCTTAAACATTAGTTCTTTGAACATCTCTTCAGAGATATTCGAATGCGAAGTCACGAACCGAACAACCCGCTCCTGCATTTTCTCCATATACTCAAACGTTTGAGGTACACCAATGACAAGGCCGTTCATCCGAATCGGATGGATCGTCATCGTTGCACTTCCCGCAATCAGGGAATATGTTGAAGCAACAGCAATCGGTACTCCAATGCTATGCCCACCTCCAATGACCACAGTAACCGTAGGTTTGCTTAGAGAAGCAATCATCTCTGCAATGGCCAGACCCGCCTCTACATCCCCACCTACCGTGTTCAAAATGATCAGTATACCTTCAATGCGCTGATTCTGTTCCGCAGCCACCAGCTGTGGAATGATATGCTCATACTTTGTTGTTTTATTTTGTGGCGGCAAAATCAAATGCCCTTCGACCTGTCCAATAATGGTCATACAGAAAATATTCGACTCACCTGCAGGCGACTGTGTCTGCCCAAATTGCTGAATAGTCTCTGTCACGGGAGAGATGGCCTTGTCCTCCTGAATCGGAATCTCCGGCGCTTCAACTTCCGGTTGATTGGATCTTGACGCCTGTTTGCCATTCATACGTTCATTCATTTCAATAATCCCCTTCTCCAGAAACATTTAATGTATTTCCTTAGTATGGGGATTTTTCCAACCGCCTTATACCCGCTACATCAAATTGCTTCACATATTGACCCTATTGCAGATCTTCCTGAAAACGCAAAAAAAGCCCCTTCTCTACGAGGAACCGTCCAATATTACTCGTAGAGAAGGGGCGACTG
The DNA here is from genome assembly GCF_037965655.1 of Paenibacillus sp. FSL L8-0435. Lineage (NCBI taxonomy): Bacteria > Bacillati > Bacillota > Bacilli > Caryophanales > Paenibacillaceae > Paenibacillus > Paenibacillus sp. FSL L8-0435. The sequence goes on along the minus strand of NZ_CP150185.1, from coordinate 2,467,448 downwards.
TGTGCCTGAATATATGTTTTTGTTTAGCTTATTTTAAACTTCCATAATGATTGGCAAAATCATCGGTCTACGACGAGTTTGCTCATACAGGAAGCGTCCCAATGCATCTTTAACATTCGTTTTGAGTGAAGCCCACTCGTTAACGTTCTCACTCATCAACTTCTGCAATGTGCTGCTAACGATCCGGTTGGCCTCATCCAGTAGTCCTTCCGATTCACGTACATACACAAATCCGCGAGAGATGATGTCAGGACCGGAAACAATTTTTCCATCCTGTTTGCTCAGGGTTACCACAACAACAAGGATACCATCTTGTGACAACAATTTGCGGTCACGAAGTACAATGTTACCCACATCGCCTACACCCAAGCCATCGATCAACACATTACCTGCAGTAACTTTACCCGCTCTACGTGCTGCTCCACCTTGAATTTCAATCACTTCACCGATATCCGTGATGAAAATGTTCTCAGGTTCTACCCCTACAGATTCAGCAAGAACCGCGTGGCGACGCTGCATACGGAATTCACCGTGAATTGGCAAGAAGAATTTCGGTTTCATCAGGTTGAGCATCAGTTTCAGCTCTTCCTGGCTACCATGACCAGATACGTGGACGCCACTGTTAGCACCGCTGTAATGCACGTTAGCACCCAGACGGAACAGTTCATCAATCGTACGGCCTACATATTTTTCATTACCTGGAACTGGTGTTGCTGCGATAATAACGGTATCACCTGGCAGGATGTCCACTTTACGGTGTGTGGAACGAGCCATACGTGTCAGTGCTGACATTGGCTCTCCTTGACTTCCTGTACAGAGAATTACGACACGATCAGCTGCCATCTTACCTACTTCTTCAGGTTCAATGATCATGCCATCCGGAATCTCAAGATAACCCAGTTCTGAAGCAATACCAACCACATTCACCATGCTGCGTCCGATAACTGCAACTTTACGTCCAGTCACTTCTGCTGCATTGATCACTTGTTGGATACGGTGTACGTTGGAAGCAAATGTCGCTACAACAACACGTTGACTAGCTTTACGGAAGATATCTTCCAGAACGATACCCACATTTTTCTCCGATGGTGTGAATCCAGGTTTCTCAGCGTTTGTACTGTCGGACAACAGCGCTAACACGCCATTTGTTCCGATCTGTGCCATACGCTGAAGATCTGCATATTGACCATTGACTGGAGTATGGTCGAATTTGAAGTCACCTGTGTGAACAACTGCACCTTCCGGTGTTTCGACACATACACCAACAGAATCCGGAATACTATGGTTAGTAGCGAAGAACGATGCTTTCAGAACAGATCCAAGTTGGATCTCGGAATCAGCATCAATCAGAATACGTTTTGTTTCACCCAGCAGATTCGCTTCTTTCAACTTGTTTTCTACAAGTCCAAGCGTAAGTCTTGTTCCGTATACAGGAACATTCAGATGTTTGAGAACATATGGCAGACCACCAATGTGATCCTCATGTCCGTGAGTAAGGATAATTCCTCTTACTTTGTCACGGTTCTCAGTCAGGTAAGAAATGTCAGGGATGACAATATCAATACCAAGCATATCTTCTTCCGGGAATTTAAGACCAGCATCTACGACTACAATGTCGTTGGCGTATTGGATGACGTACATATTTTTACCAATCTCGCCTACGCCGCCCAAAGCAAAAATCATCAGTTTATCGTTATTATTTTTCTTAGACAAATGAATCTAAACCTCCTATGGTAGTTGGACGTCGTACCTTATTATTTATTGTAAGTTAAGAAAAGTAGTCCATACATCACATACCCACCTATCGGGATGAATGCAAAAGAACACCTTTATTCACGATATTTGGAAGAAGTTCTTCGAAGTTATTCCCTTTGACCAACAAGTTGGATTTGAAATTCCCTCTTAGCCGTTCCTTCCTTTTTCACCGCAAAGCTACACCACGAAACGATGTCGCTTTCAATTTCAAAAAAATACCGCACCCAGTCACTTGACATCATTATACATGATTAAAAACAAAAAAAACAAGTCACTCTCTCGTTAACCTGTAGGTTTCCCCTTAGCATTCGAAAAGAAACCTCACAATACTCGTAAAAAAAAGAACCGCAGCCTCGACGAAGAGGAGCGGTTCTTTTGCTGATCTGAAGAATATTCCCATGATTAATAAAATAGTCCTTATGCAGCCAAAATGATTACAAATTAAGCAAACCTTTGATATAAACCTGCTCCTCTTCCGTTGGTGGAATAAGGGGCAATCGTACAGAACCAACGTCTAGACCACGCAATGTCAGCGCATATTTCACCGCTACCGGGTTTGGTAGAGGCTGTGGACACTCAAACAGGCCTTTGAACACTGGGAACAACTGCTGATGAATCTGAGCAGCCTCAAGAGGTGCTCCGCCATAGAAGGCGTCAATCATTTTCTTCATTTCTGCCCCTACGACATGACTGGCCACACTGACAATTCCATGTGCTCCAACCGCAATCGCTGGTAAGCCTGAAGCATCATCACCGGAATAGACTCTGAAATTCTCTGGAGCACTTGCTGCAATCAGCGTAACCTGCTCCATAGACGCACATTCCTTCGTAGCGACGATATTAGGTATCTGCGCAAGACGAAGTGTTGTCGCTGCTGACAGGCTGGTTACAGTACGCCCAGGCACGTTGTAGAGCATAATTGGCAGCTTGGTGGAGCCTGCAATCGCTTCAAAATGTTTGAACAAACCTTCTTGGCTAGGTTTGTTGTAATACGGAACAACCAACAATATGCCATCCACTCCGGCACGTTCAGCTTCCTGTGTCAAATGGATGGAATGTGCCGTGTTATTGCTTCCCGTTCCGGCTATAATTTTGCACCGACCGGCCGCATGTTTCACTGCAAATTCGAATAATTGAACTTTCTCAGTATCACTAAGTGTTGGAGACTCCCCTGTTGTTCCAGAAACCACAAGCGTCTCCGACTTTTGATCTGCAATCAGATAGTCGATTAGACGTGCCGTTTCCTCCCAATGAATCTCTCCTTGTTCATTGAACGGAGTGACCATTGCTGTAATCAATCTTCCAAAGTCCAATTCGATTCCTCCTTCAAAACAGGTTTGGCTCCTCTAACTTCAGTTATTTACAAATGAAGTTCGAATGAGGCGTGAAGTGCCCTCAGGGCCTGAACCATATCTTCTTTTTTTACGAGTACCCAGATCGTTGTATTCGAATCTGCCGATTGCAGGATCTGAATGTCTGCCAGTGTCAAGGACTCCACGATTCGAGCCATAATTCCAGGTACACCATTAATGCCTCCGCCAATGACGGACACTTTGGCACAACCGGACAAGCTTTGTGGCTTGAGACCTATCTCCTGCAATACCTGTATGGCTTTCTCGGAATCACTGTCAAAAACCGTATAGACAACTCCCGAGGGGGTAACATTAATAAAATCAACACTGATTGAATTCTCTGCCATGGTTTTGAACACTTTAAGTTGCAATCGATCTGCACCACCAGGCACATCCACCGTAATTTGCGTTACATTGCTCACGTAGGCGATGCCTGTTACATAACGGTCAACAATGCCTGTCTGCACATCCTGAAATCCTTCCGGATGCGTAACCAGCGTTCCTTCCGTGTCTGCAAAAGTAGATCTTACCCGCACTGGAATTTGGGATTGCATCGCAATCTCAACCGCACGTGGATGGATTACCTTGGCCCCGTGGTGGGCCATGTTACAGATCTCTGCATAACTCACAACAGTCAGTGGACGTGCATCCTCAACAATTCGCGGATCAGCGGTAAGTATCCCGTTCACATCTGTGTAGATATCCACCATTTCAGCACGTAATGCTGCACCGAGAGCTGTAGCAGACGTATCACTTCCCCCACGACCCAGTGTCGTGAAGTCTCCGTTCTCTGTCTGCCCCTGGAATCCGGTTACAACAACGACACGGCCGAGCTGAAGCTGCTCCAACACACGAACAGGACGGACATCCAATATCCGGGCATTCCCGAAATTGTCGTCCGTCACAAAACCTGCTTGTGCGCCGGTCAGCACTGTAGTTGGAATGCCTTCATGTTCGAGTAAACTGCTCAACGTTGTCGCAGATATGATTTCACCACAGCACAGCAGTAAATCCTTTTCGCGTGCGGATAGTGCGTTTCCGTTCTGTGCAGCCCAGTCCAGCAATGTATCAGTCGCATATGGCTCGCCGCGGCGGCCCATCGCAGACACAACGATGACCAGACTCAATCCTGCTTCAAGTTCACGTTTAACGTGACGGAGCACATGCTCTCTCGCCTGAACAGTGGAGAGAGACGTGCCTCCGAATTTCTGTACCATGATACGCATCTTTATTCCTCCATTTGTGTACGCAAGAAGACTGGACACGGGTCAAATCAACAAATGGATCACTCTAGGGAGCGTTCTGATGCGATAATTTCAGCATTTTATACGAGGTCATGACGCATACATTCACAATAGACCTCTCCCGCTTGCTTAACCTGTACTGCCCGCAAGCAGGAATGCCTTATATACAGGAACGTGGACATAGTAGCTGTTCAATCCAGCATATCGTCCCCCATGATTTTCTTTGTCTCTCGAACCCCTTCATTTCTCCAAGCGCATAAACGTTGTCACCGAATCATTGTTCCATCAAGCCTGTGAAGAACGCTCCACAATCATCGGCTGCAACTGTTTGCCCTCAAGAGCACTCCAGCAAGCCTCTGGAATCAATTCCATTTTGGCGACTAACGAGTTTGGTTTTTTCATTGGATCGTCCTGCCCAAATGGCACAAAATACAAATATTTGGCCACGAGCAATTTGGCGATATTCGCAGCATTCAAGCCCAGACCGTCATTCGTGGAAATCGCGAGCACAAGCGGACGCTGATTGCGCATCTGCGCTTTGGCGGCCATTAGCACTGGACTGTCGGTCATCGCATTAGCCAGCTTGCTTGTTGTATTCCCTGTGCATGGAGCAATCACCAGCACATCAAGCAACTTGGAAGGCCCTAATGGCTCCGCTTCAACAATTGTAGAAATGATATCATTACCTGTTATATCTTTCAACTGTTTTTGCCAATTTTGCGCCGTACCAAAGCGTGTATCCGTCGTCAGAACCGAATTCGAAATAATCGGAATGACGTTGGCACCTTCAGCTACGAAGCGGCTAATTACCGGCATAACCTCTTCAAACGTACAATGAGAACCCGTAATTGCATAACCTACCGTTTTTCCCTGCCAGTTCATGATTTAACCTCCCGTGCGTTCTGTTCTTCCAAAAGCAAACGGATCAACGCGTCGGCAATAATGCCGCCAGCCGTTTTGGGAGCAACAATGCCGGGGAGGCCAGGCGCAAGTAGCGCTTTGATACCGCGTTTGTCAGCATACCTGAAATCACAGCCGCCAGGAGCGGATGCGAGGTCGATAATGACAGCCTTTTGCGGCATTCTGGACAGGATTTGTGCTGTGATTATCATAGTCGGTATCGTATTAAAAAGCAAGTCAACTTCCCCGGTTTGAGCGGCCAAATCCGTTGTCATGAAAGGCTTCCAGCCCATTATTGTAGCGCGGGCAGCATCCTCTTCCCGCCTGATTCCCACCCGTACATTTGCTCCAAGTCCCTGCAATGTTTTGGCCATTGTGAATCCTGTTCGACCAATGCCAAGCACAATGCATTCCGAACCATGGATTGTGAAGTCCGTCTCCCGAATAGCTATGGCGATGGCTCCCTCAGCTGTTGGAATAGAGTTGTAAAGTGCAATATCATCACGATCAAGTACTTCAACAAGTCGCAGCCCATTTTCAAGACAAAGTTCGCGCAGGAACGGCTTTGCCATACCTGTGAACACAATACAATGCTCTGGTAATGCTGCAATATGTTCCTTTTTCAAATAGATCGGTGTGTCACTGAATGAAGTACTTACTTTCCCCTGATCATCGCAACCGACGACAGGCAGTACCAGTACATCTGCGGAAGCAAACACTTCGTCCTCCAGTTCCTGGTGCTCAATCCCTGGAATGGAACGCTCTATTTTATCGAAACCCACCACACTTACCGTTGCATCCAGCTCAGCGCACTTTTGAATGACTTCAAGCTGCCGCGCATCTCCGCCCAGGACTACAATCCGGACTCCGGTCAGCATCGGGACGTCACTCCTTTCACCACATGTATGCCTTATCGTATGCAAGGGCCCACAGGGGGGTGAAAACAATAATTGCATTCCACCGTCCGTTTCTCGAATGTAAAAAAGAGCCGCCCCTGTCAGGGACGACTCTAAAGAATGGGTATATTTACGCTGCTTATTTCCCGGTATGACCAAATCCGCCTTCGCCACGTACCGTTTCCGAAAGTTCATTCACTTCCGTCAATTCAACCGCAGGCACGGTCTGGAAGACAATCTGTGCGATGCGCTCTCCCCGTACAATCGTGAACGGTTCCTGACCCAGATTAATCAACAGCACTTTAACTTCTCCGCGATAATCCGCATCAATGGTCCCCGGTGTGTTAAGGCAGGTAATGCCATGTTTGAATGCCAGTCCGCTCCGAGGACGGATCTGTGCTTCCAATCCAGCTGGCATTGCCATCGCAAGTCCGGTAGGAATCAGCGTACGCTGACCCGGGTGCAATACAACATCTTCCTGAAGTGCAGCTACTACATCAAAGCCGGATGCCAGCTCCGACATTTTTTGAGGCAGTTTAATATCTTCATTGCCCGGCAGTTTCTGTATTTGAACGTAATGCAACAAAATCATCCCTTCTCAATCCAGCGATCGTCTTATCTGAAGCGCCAACCATAGCAAGTGCAAAAGGCTCAGCAAACATCAGATCAAGTACCGCGTTAATATCGTCCATGGTAACTTGTTCAATTTTGGTGATCATCTCATCCAGCGTATGGTGTCTGCCCAGCATGAGTTCGTTTTTACCCAAACGATTCATGCGACTGCCTGTGCTTTCCAAGCTCAGAATCAAGCTGCCTTTCAGCTGTTCTTTTCCTTTACGAAGTTCATCTTCGGACAAGCCGTTTACAGCCAGGTCGCGCAGAACCTCTTTGGTCAGGTCAAGCACTTCTTTGGTCTGTTTCGGTGCTGTACCCGCGTATATCGTGAAAAGTCCACTGTCCGCATGAGAGCTATGATAGGAATACACGGAGTACGCAAGACCCCGTTTCTCACGAATTTCCTGGAACAGTCTGGAGCTCATGCCTCCACCAATGGCGTTATTCAGAACAACCATAGCGAATTGCAGCGGATCTCCGATTTTACAGCCCGGGAACGAAATACAGATATGATTCTGTTCCGTTTTCTTTTTGTGAAAGAGCTGTCCACTTTGGAAGGCTGGCATCGTGACTGCTTCCGTTACCCCATTTACATCAAAAGCACCAAAATGCTTCTCCATCAGATCGATTACACTGTCATCAATATTACCCGCGATACTAATGACCGTGTTCTCAATCGTGTAGTGCTCCTTCATATATGCACGCAGATGACTGGAATCCATCGCTTTGAGACGTTCTTCCGTACCCAGGATTGGGTATGCGAGTGGATGCTCACCATAGGCGGCCAAGGCCATCAGATCATGAACCATATCATCCGGCGTATCTTCATACATTGAGATTTCTTCCAGAATGACGTTTTTCTCCTTGATCAATTCACCATCATCCATTTTGGAGCGGAAAAACATATCAGACAATACATCAACCGCAATCGGCAAATGTTCATCCAACACTTTAGCATAATAACACGTGTATTCTTTGGAAGTGAACGCATTCACATTACCGCCAATCGCATCGAACTGCTCTGCAATCGCCTTGGCATCATAACGATCTGTTCCTTTGAACAACATGTGTTCAATAAAATGTGATACTCCGTTACTTGCAGGTTGCTCATTGCGCGAACCTGTCTTGACCCATATTCCGAAAGACACAGAACGGCAGGTCGGTATCTGTTCCATGACAACTCTGAGGCCATTGCCCAGCTGAATTTTTTTCATGGTTGGCCCTCCTACATCTCTATAATTGCCTTGATCTCAACCTTGAAATTGAAATCGACATTTGGTTCCAACTGTTTGATATTAACAAAAAAACAACGTTCACTCAACCGCAGACGTATTTACACGTTCCGAAGACAACGTCTCACTTACTGTTCCGAGCACCAGACCTTTGGCCCGTATGGATTGAATCATGCCCTTTAAAGCTCCCGAAGAAGCAGCTGTAGGGTGCATTAGAATTAACGTGCCTGCCTCGGTATTTTTTGCAATTTTAGCAACAACGGCATCCGGGCTTGGCTTACGCCAATCCACAGTATCTACTGTCCATAACACGGTTTGCAGCCCCATGGATGAAGCAATGTCAACGGTCTTCTGATTAAAGTCACCGGAAGGCGGAGCAAACCAACGATTCTCTACACCCAGTGTTTTATGGAGCAGATCCTGGGTTTTGCTAATTTCCAGCTTGGCCCGTTCTGCGCTCAATCGACTCATATTCGGGTGAGAATACGCATGATTGGACATCTCATGCCCACGCTTCTGAATTTCTTTGGCCAGTTCAACGTTTTTGCTTAACCAACTTCCATCCAGAAAAAAAGTAGCCTTCACTTTCTCGGCATCGAGCGTATCCAGCATCGGTTTAATGTATTCGTTCCCCCAGGCCACATTAATCATAAAAGAAACCATCGGTTTGTTTGCATTTCCCCGATAGATCGGATGTGCACCCAAATCTTTAAGCTGAATCTCCGGCTCAATCTGACGGTAGACATACGCTATTTTGGTATTCAACGTTCCACTCAGCGCCTTACGGTATGTCGCTTCCACATCAATCTCCATGCCATTATAACCAGGAATTGCTTTCCATACCCGATCCACTCTGGCATTCACCGGAGCAATTTTCGTTTCAGCCGCTTTATCCCGAATCGCAGACAACAGCGCATCTTCTCCAGTTGCTTCCTTAAACATGTCAAAAGCATTTTGCGTACCTGGCCCATCACGGATCTCCGTAATGTATGTACGTACACTGCCAACTTGTCCGATCAATATGACCGCAGTCACACCCGCCAGAACAGCCGCCAGCTTTTTGGATTGGTTTCCCACAGCTCCATCCTCCCGCCGTCTTTGTCCCCATCATATGAGGACAAGGGCAAGAATATGAATGCTAAGCCATGTTTTCATCCTTGCTTTACGTATTTAAACGTTAAAAAAAGAGCCAGAAATTCACATTCTGTCTCTTCATTCAATCTATCCATTTATAACCTGTCGCTTCGGTATCCTAGGATTGAGCCGGAGCTTCAGCAGTCAAAACTGCTTTACGGGACAAGTTGATTCGACCTTGTGGGTCAATTTCCGTTACTTTTACCGTAATGGAATCACCGATAGCTACAACATCTTCCACTTTGGCAACACGTTCAGTTGACAGTTGCGAGATGTGTACCAGACCTTCTTTGTTCGGAAGTACTTCAACAAATGCACCGAATTTTTCTACGCGTTTTACTTTGCCGACATAAATCTCGCCGACCAATACTTCGCGCACAATACCTTCGATGATCGCTTTGGCTTTATCATTCATCTCCTGGTTGGAAGAAGCGATAAAGACACGTCCATCCTGTTCAATATCAATTTTAACACCGGTTTCTTCGATGATTTTATTGATAATTTTACCACCTGCACCGATAACATCACGGATTTTGTCCGGGTTGATATGCATCGTTGTAATTTTAGGTGCATATTGTGATAACTGCTCACGTGGAGTTTTCAAAATTTCGTTCATTTTGCCCAAAATGTGCATACGACCTTCTTTGGCTTGCGCCAATGCATCAGACAAAATTTGACGATTAATACCAGCAATTTTGATGTCCATTTGGATTGCAGTTACACCTTCAGGTGTTCCAGCTACTTTAAAGTCCATGTCACCGAGGTGATCTTCCATACCTTGAATATCACTCAGAATGGATACATGATCTCCATCTTTGATCAGACCCATAGCTACACCCGCAACTGGAGCTTTGATTGGTACACCTGCATCCATCATAGCTAAAGTGCTGGCACAGATACTTGCCTGAGATGATGAACCGTTGGATTCCAGAACTTCAGATACCAAACGAATCGTGTATGGGAAATCCGTTTCGGAAGGAATCACTTTGGAAAGCGCGCGCTCACCCAGAGCACCATGTCCGATTTCGCGACGGCCTGGAGCACGTAATGGACGAGCTTCACCTACGCTGAATGGTGGGAAGTTATAGTGATGCATGAATCGTTTCGTTTCTTCAAGACTGATTCCGTCCAAAATCTGAACATCACCCAGTGCACCCAGTGTACAAACGCTAAGTGCTTGCGTTTGACCGCGCGTAAACAGTCCTGTACCATGTGCACGTGGCAACAGAGATGTATCACATTCAATTGGGCGAATTTCAGCAAGTCCACGTCCATCCGGACGAACTTTATCATGCGTAATCAGACGACGCACTTCTTCTTTGACGATATCGTGCAGAACTTCCTTCACGTCTTTGAACAATTCCGGACTTTCAATATATTTCTCTTCAAAGTGAGCAACGGTTTCGTCATTCACTACATCGATTGCATCTTGACGAGCATGTTTCTCGGCGATTTTAACCGCTTCGACCAGACGAGCGCTGGCGAATTCACGCACGCTGCTGTTAACTTCAGTATTAACGGTACGCAACTTAACAGCCATTTTTTCTTTTCCAGCAACTTGCACAAGTTGTTCGATTACAGCAATAATATTTTGGATCTCATCATGTCCAAACATGATTGCTTCGAGCATCACTTCTTCCGGCACTTCGTTTGCTTCCGCCTCAACCATCATGATGGCATCTTTGGTTCCTGCAACGACCAGTTCAATATCACTGACTTCAAGCTGTGCAATCGTTGGGTTAATGATGAACTCGCCATCAATACGTCCAACTTTCACGCCACCAATCGGTCCGCTGAATGGAACATCCGAAATACTCAATGCTGCCGATGTACCAATCATTGCAGCAATTTGCGGTTCGCAATCCTGATCCACACTCATAACGATATTCAGAACTTGTACATCATTCCGGAAGCCTTCCGGGAACAAAGGACGAATTGGACGGTCTGTCAGACGGCTTGAAAGAATGGCTTTCTCACTCGGTCTGCCTTCACGTTTAATAAATCCTCCCGGGATTTTACCTACGGCGTACAATCTTTCTTCATAGTTCACCGTTAATGGGAAAAAGTCCAGATCTTTCGGCTCACTTGATGCTGTCACGGTACACAATACCACGGTATCCCCGTATGTTACCTTAACGGCAGCATTAGCCTGCTTGGCCAAACGCCCGGTCTCAAGCGTAAGCTTTCTTCCACCAAGCTGCATTTCAACACGCTGTTCCATGAAACCCCTCCTTATATTCGTTCCTAATTCAATGGATTCTGCATATTTACAGTATTTCCTGCTTGTCCTGCATTCATTAGCTATGTATGGAACTTTCAACATGCTAACCTGCACAACAAAAGCTCCTCACGGAGCCCCATCTACAAATATATGGCAACATGTTCATCTACAAAACAACCCGGCTGTAGGTTCCGCTTGTCCTTTTAGACAAAAGAATGACGGATAACAGCCAGGTTGGTTTTGAAAACATGTACGATAATTAACGACGCAATCCGAGTTTTTCGATCAGTGCGCTGTAACGTTTAACATCTTTGTTTTTCACGTAAGCCAAAAGCTTACGACGTTGACCTACCATTTTCAAAAGTCCACGACGTGAGTGGTGGTCTTTCTTATGCGTACGCAAGTGGTCTGTCAAACTTCTGATGTTTTCCGTAAGGATAGCAACTTGCACCTCTGGAGATCCTGTATCGGACTCGTGAGTTTTGTGCTCGTCGATCAGTTGTTGTTTACGTTCTTGAGTCAATGCCATCCTGTTCACCTCCTTCAATATAATCGCCATTAGCCTCGTCACCGCCGGTGAGAGCAAGCAACCAAGCCAAGGTTAATGTTGTCTTAATCGACAACGTAGTATAGTATATCATAATTGCCTAGTTAAAGTAAATGTAAACATGCATTTAATCCTGAACCTTTAAGATAACAGGCGGCCGGCAGTTAATGCATCTTCACGAATTTGGCTAATCAATGCATCAATGGAGTCAAACTTTCGTTCTGCACGAATATAGTGAACGAGCTCAACCTTTAGTTCCTGGTCATACAAGTGTCCATCAAAATCAAGCAGGTGCACTTCAAACGTAGGTTTCATCCCGCTTTCGTGAAACGTAGGTTTCACACCAAGATTCATTACGCCATGCAGTTCCTGTTTGCCATACTGCACACGAACAGCGTAAACACCCTTCGACGGGGTAACGTAATGATCCGTGAGTTCAAGGTTGGCTGTAGGAAATCCAATCGTTCGTCCACGCTTCTCCCCATGAATGACGGTTCCTCTGATGCTGTAAGGTCGACCAAGCCACTGACTGGCCTCATCCATCTCCCCACGCTTCAACAGGCCACGAATGAGAGAACTGCTCACTTTTTCACCATTTAACAAGAACGGAGGAACGGTTTCCACCGTCATCTCTCCTTCTCCCAAAGTACGAAGAAGTTGTTCATCCCCTGCACCCTTGTGACCAAAACGGAAGTCAAAACCCACCACCGCTGTTCGTGTCTGAAGAGGAATCAACAGGTCGTGTACGAATTGTTGCGGCGTCAACCGTGAGAAATCTTCATTGAACTCCACCACATAGAGTACATCAACGCCCATTCCTGCCAAGATATCTTCTTTATCTCTCAAGGGAGTTAAATAACCCTCGTAATCCCCTTTGCGCATAACTTCCTTCGGATGTGGATGAAAGGTCATGACCGCTGCCTGCATGCCCGTTTCCCGCGCAATGCGGACAGCTGATAAAATGACACTTGCATGTCCGAGATGCAGTCCGTCGAATTGACCAATCGCAAGCACTTGGGGCAGTGTGCTCAGCTCAGTCGAATGTAACGTCTGCGGATAGGTTAGCATTACGGTTTTCACAATCATTCACCTGCATTTCACTAGATAGGCCAAGCTTGAGCATCACCACAACTCCAAGCCCGAAACCTCTTTATTCCGGCAAAAAGACTTTAACTGCCCTCACCGTTGGTTTTAGTTCATCCCGCTCAAATATCCCCAGAAACGTACCATCCTGAGCATACAACCGCATTAACCCAGGTTGCTCTACAGGTGGTTCCAGAAGACGTGCAGACAGTTTCTGACCTTGAAGTGCTCCTTTGGTCTGTTCTTCTCCAACCTTGTGGGCCGGAATTGAAGAAATAGCCTCGTCAACAGGAATCAGCGCCTCCGCTAAAGTCCCGTCAGCCATAAGTTGTTCCACTTCTTCAATACGAAGACAACGATCTGCAGAGATACCTGCCGATATTGTACGCTCCAGTTGAACCATGGTCGATGGATATCCGAGTTGCCGGCCAATGTCTACACACAATGTCCGAATATAGGTACCTTTTGAACATAAAGCCCGGAAAGATATATCGGTGGTCTCACCCTGAGTCTCAATCCCTGTAAGTTCGAGCTCATAGATTGTGACCTCACGACTCTTACGCTCTACCGTCTTACCTTCACGAGCAAGCTCATAAAGACGTTTGCCGTCTACCTTTACCGCAGAATACATGGGTGGTACTTGAGAGATCGTGCCCAGAAACTGCTCTAGCACCTGTTGAACCTGTTCCTGTGTTACTTCCACAGTCGTTTCAGCCCGCTCAATGACTTCCCCTGTCATATCCTCTGTGTCAGTAGAGAGTCCCAATCTGAGCGTAGCCAGATATTCCTTCGGAAGCTCCTGCATGTACTCCACCACACGTGTCGCCCGTCCAAGACAGAGCGGCAGAACGCCTGTAACTTGTGGGTCAAGTGTGCCCGTATGCCCAATGCGCTTCATTTTGAGAATGCGACGCATTTTGGCTACAACATCATGAGAAGTAAATCCCGCCGGTTTATATACCGGAAGTACACCTTCAAATGGCTTTACCATTGTGAGTTCACCTGCTTCAGTACTTTTGTGACAATATCATCAAGTCTGCCTTCCAGACGACATCCGGCTGCAAGCACATGCCCGCCTCCGCCAAAGGTCTGGGCTAGTGCAGCAACATCAATCTTGCCAGCTGAACGCAAAGAAACCTTGACCGCATTCTCGTTGATGACTTTGAAAAAGATACCAACTTCCACGCCCTGAATGTTACGCGGATAATTCACTACCCCTTCAAGATCTTCATTAGCTGCTCCACAAGCCACCATATCATCTGGTGTAATAACAACCCAGGCTATCTTTCCATCATCCGTCATCTGCAGGCTTGATAGTGCCTGATTCAAAATCCGAACTTGCGGAAGAGTCACCTGCTCCAACAAGGTCTGGGCAAGATAGGGTCCATCCACGCCATGTTCAAGCAGTCTGGAGGCCGTTGTCATTACATTTGGGCTGGTGTTGGCATAGCGGAAGCCACCTGTATCCGTAAGCAATCCTGTATAAACTGCCGTCGCAACATCTTTATCCCATGTTACTTGGAACAGGTTAAGAAAATCGAACAAAATTTCAGCGGTTGCAGCAGCATCTGACTTAATGATGTTGACTGTACCATAACCGTCATTTGTAGGGTGATGATCAATATTCAAAATAACAGCATCGTCTTCGAAATAATGACGTGTCAAACCTACTCTGGCAAAGTCTGCACAATCCACACAAATAACAGCTTTATATTTTCGCTGCGGTGGTTGTTCGGTCATGTTCACAATGTTGCCTGCTTCCCACAAAAAATGCATACGCCCGGGAATTTCGCCTTCATTAATCATCGTGAATGTCTTACCCAGACATGACAGCAGCCAGCCCACCGTTACCGTCGAGCTGACTGCGTCACCGTCCGGCTGTACATGCGACACGACCAGGTAATCATCATGCTCCAGCAGAAATTGCTTTCCGGCCTGGAGCGCCTGTTCATAAGTGTGCATTGCCGTCTCCTCTATTCTGTTACTGGGATTCGTTCTTGTCGGAACCAATATCGCCAAGCAGCTTCTCAATTCGGCTGCCATAAGCGATGGATTCGTCAATCTTAAATATCAACTCGGGAACATGCCGGAACCGGATACGTTTGCCCAGCTCGGAACGCAAAAATCCATTTGCTTTTGCCAGAGCTTTGAGCGTGTTATCTTTTTGTTCCTGCTCACCGAAGACACTCAGATAAACTTTGGCTTGCGACAAGTCTCCTGTCACTTCGACTCCCGTTACCGTAATAAAGCCGATACGTGGATCTTTCAGTTCAGACTGGATGAGCAGACTGATTTCTTTCTTGATCTGCTCGCCCACTCTACCTGTACGAATCTTAGCCATCGTTGTTCACCTCATGCTTCCTTGCTTATCGTTGTACTGTCTCCATAATGAAGGCTTCGATAACGTCGCCCTCTTTGAGATCATTATATTTATCCAGTGTAATACCGCACTCGTAACCTTGGGCTACTTCTTTGGCATCATCTTTATAACGTTTCAGGGAATCCAGCTTACCTTCGTAAAGGACAATGCCATCACGAATCAGGCGTGCTTCCGCAGAACGCGTAATTTTACCCGAGGTAACCATACAACCAGCGATGGTACCCACTTTACTGATGGAGAACGTGCTCCGAACTTCAGCATGACCGATAACTTTTTCTTTGTAGATCGGATCAAGCATACCTTTCATCGCTTGTTCAATTTCTTCGATAACACTGTAGATTACGCGATGCAGACGAATGTCTACTTGCTCTTGATCTGCAGTTGCTTTCGCCTGGTTATCAGGACGAACGTTGAAACCAATCACGATGGCATTGGATGCTGCTGCCAAAATGATGTCGGACTCCGTGATTGCACCAGCGCCGCTATGAATGATTTTCACGCGTACACCTTCAACTTCGATCTTCGCAAGGGAACCTTTCAATGCTTCAACCGAACCTTGTACGTCACCTTTGATGATTACGTTCAGATCTTTGATCTCGCCATCTTTGATGTGTTGGAACAGATCATCCAACGTTACGCGAGTATGTGTACCCAGATCGGATTCACGTTGCGTAATCGCACGTTTGTCAGCGATGGAACGCGCTTTGCGCTCATCTTCAAACACCATGAATGGATCTCCCGCACCTGGAACTTCAGTCAAACCTGTGATTTCAACAGGTGTTGAAGGTCCAGCCTCTTTCAGACGACGACCTTTGTCATTGACCATCGCACGGACACGACCGAAGCAGTTACCTGCTACGAAAGCATCGCCGACTTTCAATGTACCGTGCTGTACGAGGATACGTGCAACTGGGCCACGTCCTTTATCCAGCTCGGCTTCAATCACTGTACCACGGGCACGTTTGTCCGGGTTCGCTTTGTATTCGTTCACTTCTGCAACCAGCAGAATCATTTCAAGCAGACCTTCCAGACCCATTCTTTGTTTCGCTGACACGTTAACAAAGATGGTATCTCCGCCCCACTCTTCAGGAACGAGTTCATAGCTAGTTAGTTCTTGTTTCACTTTGTCTGGATCAGCACCCGGCTTGTCAATTTTATTGACAGCCACGATGATTGGTAGCCCAGCAGCTTTGGCATGGTTAATCGCCTCAATTGTCTGTGGCATAACACCGTCATCCGCAGCTACGACAATAATCGTCATATCCGTAACTTGTGCGCCCCGTGCACGCATCGCTGTAAACGCTTCGTGACCCGGAGTATCCAGGAACGTGATCTTTTTGTTGTTGATTTCAACTTGATATGCACCGATATGTTGCGTGATTCCGCCTGCTTCGCCATCGGATACATTCGTTGAACGAATAGCATCCAGCAAAGTAGTTTTACCATGGTCAACGTGACCCATGATCGTAACTACTGGTGGACGAGCCTGCAAGTCAGCAGCATCATCATTCTCTTCCAGTGTTTCGAAACGGTCATCTTCAAGCACAATCTTCACTTCAACCTCAACACCGAATTCACCTGAAAGCAGAAGGATCGTTTCGATATCAAGCTCTTGGTTGATTGTTGCCATAACGCCCATAGCGATGAGCTTTTTGATAACTTCGGAAGCATCCTTATGGAGCAACTTCGCTGTTTCACCAACAGTCATATCACCACGAACGATGATTTTCTTAGGTGTGTTATCAATTTTTTCACGTTGTTGGTACTGTTGTTGATTTCTGTTGCGGTTGTTCTTGCCACCACGGTTACCACGGAAGTTGCCGCCACGGTTGTCATCATAACGACGTCCACCGCCACCGCTGTTCGAACGGTTACCACTATTGTTGTTGCTGCCAGTAGTGCCACCTGGGCCGCTTCTACGTTGGCCTTGTCCTTGGCTCTGACCTTGGCCACCGCTACGGTTGCCAGCAGTACCTGTATTACCACCGCTGTTAGGTCCTGAAGTTCTTACCTGACCGCCACCGCTGTTATTCGGACGTTGACCCGATCCTTGCGGACGGGATGCAGTACTGCTTTGTCCACCTTGAGCTGGTCTTGGACGGTTAGTTGATTGTCCTCCTTGGCTTGAGCCTTGGGAAGAGTTCGTTCTGTTGCGGCTGTCTTGGCCGCTGGGTCTTTGGGTGCCATTGTTATTGTTGGAATTTGGTCTATTGTTCATACCTACCTGCTTTTCCTGTTGTATTTTTGTTTGTACGGGACTACCGGATGGGTTACTGCTCTTCGGCGTGTTCACTCCGCCGGCCGGCTTGTTGCTGTCCACTGGTTTGTCACTGCGCACTGCCGAAGTAGCAACTGGTTTTGCATCGTTACTTTGTTTCGAAGCAGCAGTGGATTTTATATCTTTAAAAAATTGTTCCACCTTACCGACTGAACCATTCTCCATGACACTCATATGATTGTTTACGGGAATTTCCAGCTTTTTAAGAATGGTTATAATTTCTTTACTACTCATATTAAGGGACTTCGCATATTCATAAACTCGCAATTTATCCTTGTTTTCCTGTTTACTCAATATACTCCACCTCCGACATTATACCGACTTGCTTGGAGATCATTTTTGCAAACCCTCGATCCGTTACTGCAAGAACAACACGCGTGTCTTTACCGATACTTGAACCCAAACTATCCCGGTCAAATCCGATCAACAGAGGAACCTTATAAGTTCCGCATTTATCGCGAAATTTCTTTTGTGTATTGGCTGAGGCGTCACCCGCAACAATAACCATTTTAGCTTCGGAAGAACGGATCGCTTTAAGTACAATTTCTTCACCTGTTACAAGTTTACCTGCACGCATAGAGAGTCCCAAATAAGACAGCGTTTTAATATTAGTCATGTTCACGCTCCTGTGCTGCTTTGAATTCATCCTCAACCGCGATGAAGTCAGCTGCTAATTGCTCGTAAATTTCAGGTGAGACTTTGCCTTTCAACGCCCGATCCAAAGCCCGGTTTTTGAGTGCGAGCTTAAAACAGGACTCTTTGCCGCATAAATAGGCACCACGTCCGGATTTTTTGCCAGTCAAATCGATCAGCACTTCATCCTCTGGCGTTTTAACAATGCGAATCAGCTGCTTTTTGGGCATCATTTCTTGGCATGCCACACATTTGCGCAGCGGCACTTTTTTTGGTTTCATACGTCAGCGCCCCCCGTACTTTACTTTAGTCGACGGAGACGGAATCCTGATGCATTTCAGAAGAAGAATCTTTTTCTCTGCCGAATTCCTGTTCCGCCTGGCTCTCGCTCTTAATGTCGATTTTCCAGCCGGTTAATTTGGCTGCCAATCTGGCATTTTGGCCTTTGATACCAATTGCGAGCGACAGTTGATAGTCCGGAACGATAACCCGAGCCATCTTTTCTTCCTCAAATACATGAACTTCCAATACTTTGGAAGGACTCAGTGCATTAGCAACATATTCGTCTACCTGATCGGAGAAACGAACAATGTCGATTTTTTCACCGCGCAGCTCACCCACAATGGTCTGCACGCGCATTCCCTTAGGACCTACACAAGATCCAACTGGATCAACTTCCTCGTTGCGGGAATGTACGGCAATCTTGGAGCGGAACCCTGCTTCGCGAGCGACGGAGCGAATTTCAACTACACCGTCAAAGATCTCAGGCACTTCCAGTTCAAAGAGACGTTTCAAGAGGCCCGGATGGGTACGGGACAAAATGATTTGCGGCCCTTTCGTCGTATTCTCGACCTTGGTGATATACGCCTTAATACGGTCACCATGAACAAACTTCTCGTTCGGCATCAATTCGGTCAGCGGTAAAGCCGCTTCGATTTTGCCCAGATCGATGTAGATATTGCGCAAATCCTGACGCTGCACCACTCCCGTAACGATATCTTCTTCCTTATCTACGAAAGCGTTGTAGATCAGGCCGCGTTCGGCTTCACGAATCCGCTGGGTCACTACCTGTTTGGCAGTTTGTGCCGCGATACGTCCGAAATCACGCGGCGTAACTTCAATCTCCGCAATATCTTCCAGCTGGAAGTGTGGGTTGATTTCTCGTGCAGCAGGCAATGAAATTTCGGTACGTGAATCCAGGACTTCTTCCACGATCAATTTACGGGCATACACTCGAATAACTCCCGTATTACGGTTCATGTCAACACGCACATTCTGGGCCGTGTTGAAATTCCGCTTGTAGCTGGAAATTAGTGCAGCCTCGATCGCTTCAAACAGCACATCCTTGCTGATCCCTTTTTCCCGTTCCAATTCATTCATTGCTTCAATAAAATCCATACTCATGAATGTTGATCCCCCTTTCAAACATGGCATCTCATACGTAAAACGGCGAAAGGCTCTGAACTCATGAGCACCTTGCCGTTATCGTGAGATGTGTCTTTTTCATTAATAAAGTGAACAAGGCACTTAAAACAAAATAGCTAGGCGCGCACTGGCAACCTTATCATAAGAAATGGCATGCTGTTTTTTGCCTGCTTCGATCACGAGTTCCTCGTCATCAAAGGAAAGCAGCTTGCCTTCAAATTCCTTCAATCCGTTCACCGGCTCGTAGGTTGTAACAAAAACATTTTTGCCTACAGCTTTGGTAACGTCCTCAGGTTTTTTCAGTGGACGCTCCGCACCGGGAGAAGACACTTCAAGGAAATAGATGGTTGGAATCGGATCGTTCTCATCCAGCTTGGCGCTCAGCTTTTCGCTGATCAAGACGCAATCGTCGATGTCGATGCCACCCTCTTTGTCGACATACACCCGTAAAAACCAGTTGCTGCCTTCTTTGACGTATTCGATGTCAACCAGCTCGAAGCCTTGTTCGTTCAAGTAGGGTTGGATCATTTCTTCCACGGTAGATTTAATGTTCGTTGTGCTCAAAACCAATAACCTCCAACTTAGGTTACACCAGCAAAAAAGCACTGGCAGATTATTCAATACCCAAGATTCTTGTATACCAAAGACTAAAGAGTGGGTTTCCCCACTCTTTAGAAATTCGTACTATCTCGTTCACTTCAAAAATTATAACATAGTCTGGTAATAGTGACAAGTAAGCGATGGTTCTGGCAGTTTACTTACTAATGAAGGAAAAATTACGTTCCCCCAGCAATCGCGATGTTTAGATCCAAATTCAATCCTAGAAAAGAGAAAGCTGATTGCTCTCTGGCAAGCCACGGAAACATCCCATATTGGACAGGAGTTCAACAATGGTCTTACTTGCTTTCGACTTCTGCTGGAAGTCCTCAACCGATAGAAACTCACCATGATCTCTTGCTGCAGCAATGTTGCGAGCAGCATTATCCCCGATTCCTGCCAACGCCGAAAATGGAGGGATTAGTGATTTTCCGTCAACGATGAACTTTGTCGCTTCCGAACGGTATAAGTCAATGGATTTCAGCGAGAATCCGCGTGCTGCCATTTCCAGACCCATTTCCAGAACAGGTAACATGTTTTTCTCTTTTGGAGGTGCCTGGAAACCTAATTGCTCAATTTCCGTAATTTTGCGATAGATCGCGTCATATCCCTGACACATCAGTTCGATATCAATCTCATCCGCCCGAACGGTAAAGTAAGTTGCGTAATATTCAATCGGATGATACAGCTTGAAGAACGCCGTACGTACTGCCGAAATAACATAAGCGGCCGCGTGTGCCTTCGGGAACATGTACTGGATTTTGAGACATGAATCAATGTACCATTGAGGCACTTTACAATTCTTCATCTCGTCAATCCATTCCTGCGGCAGGCCCCGTCCCTTACGAACACTCTCGGTAATCTTAAATGCCAGACTTGCGTCCATTCCCGTTTTATAGATCAGGAATAACATGATATCATCCCGACAACCGATTACCGTCTTAATGTTACACGTTCCGTTCTTAATCAGATCCTGAGCGTTTCCAAGCCATACCCCTGTACCATGGGAGAGTCCGGAAATCTGCAATAAATCGGCAAAAGACGTCGGCTGGGATTCGACAAGCATCTGACGTACAAACTTCGTTCCCATCTCTGGTACGCCAAACGTCGCGACTGGCGACCTAATCTGTTCCGGTGTAACACCCAGAGCGTCGGTTGAGTTAAACATGCTCATGACTTTGGGATCATTCATCGGAATGCTCGTTGGATCGACCCCTGTCAAATCCTGCAACATCCGCATCATAGTTGGATCATCATGCCCCAGAATATCAAGTTTCAGCAAGTTTTCTTCAAAAGCATGATAATCAAAGTGTGTGGTTTTCCACTCCGCATTAACGTCGTCAGCTGGGAACTGAACAGGTGTAACGTCTTCCACCTCGATATAATCAGGTACCACGACAATACCGCCGGGGTGCTGTCCAGTACTCCGTTTCACCCCAGTACATCCCGAAGCCAAACGATTCAATTCAGCTCCGCGCCATTTCTTGTGATGTTCTTCCTCATATTTCTTGGCAAAACCAAATGCTGTTTTCTCAGCCACCGTACCAATGGTCCCCGCACGGAAAACACTCTTCTCACTAAAGAGTACTTTCGTATAGTTATGGGCATGAGGCTGATAATCACCAGAGAAATTCAAGTCAATATCGGGAACTTTATCTCCTTTAAATCCAAGGAAGGTCTCAAACGGAATATCCTGGCCTTCTCCTTTAAGTGTGCCACCACAATCCGGACACTCTTTCTCTGGAAGGTCAAATCCACTCCGTACACTGCCGTCCAGGAACCACTCGCTGTGTTTGCATTCCGAATTCACACAAATATAATGAGCAGGTAGTGGATTAACCTCGGATATCCCCAGGAATGTAGCAACAACAGAGGAGCCTACTGATCCCCGTGAACCTACGAGGTAACCATCCTGATTCGATTTTTTAACCAAGCGCTCCGAGATCAGATAGTTGGCAGAAAAACCGTATTTAATAATTGGAATGAGTTCTTTCTCTAATCGTGCCACGATTACTTCCGGTAACTCCTCGCCATAGATGGACTTGGCAGTTTCATAGCAGGTATTACGGATCTCTTCGTCTGCACCTTCCAGAATCGGAGTAAACAGTTTGTCCGGGAATAACTTAATTTCCTCAAATCGATCAGACAGCTCCACCGTATTTGTAACAACGACTTCGTAAGCTTTATCTTGGCCCAGGAACTGGAACTCTTCCAGCATTTCCTCTGTCGTTCTAAAATGTGCATCCGGTTTACGCTGATCTTTCAGTGGACTAAATCCTGTAATTCCGTGAATGGTGATATCCCGATATAACTTGTCACGTGGTTCCAAATAGTGCACGTTACCTGTGGCTATGACCGGTTTATTCAGTTTTGCACCTATATCGATAACTTTACGGATCGCTGTTTTGATTTCTTCGGGCGTAGCCACCAACCCTTTATCCACCAAATGCATATACATGGTAAGCGGTTGGATCTCCAGTATGTCATAGAACTCAGCGATCTCTTCTGCTTCTTCGAGCGATTTGTTAAGCACCGCTTCGAAAAATTCCCCTTTTTCACAGCCCGAAATAATAACAAGACCTTCACGCAAATTAATCAGTTTCGATTTGGGAATGCACGGTACCCGCTTGAAATGTTCCGTATGAGAGAGAGATACCAGCTTATATAGATTTTTCTTGCCGACATCATTCAATGCATAGATTCCACAATGGAAAGGTCTTGTATTCGACAAGTCGACACCTACATAATCATTCAAGCGATCAAGCCTTGTTAAACCTTTCATCTGAGCAGCATCATTTAATAATCCGATCAGTATACCCGCGAGTGCAACCGTATCATCTATGGCACGGTGATGACTTTCGAGTCCAACCTTATATTTATCCGCCATCGTATTCAGACGGTGGTTCTTATTTTTGGGAAATAACAATCGCGCCAGTTCCAATGTATCAAGGACCGGGTTAGGAAGCTCTGGCAATCCAATTTGCTTCAGGGAAGCCTGGATAAAGCCCATGTCAAAACGTGCATTATGCGCAACAAGCACACCATCACCAGCAAACTGCACAAAGTCACGGATAACAGGCTCCAGCTCAGGTGCGTCTTTTACCATGTCATCATTAATATTGGTCAACTGCTGAATGTTGTAGGGAATGCGTTCATGCGGATTCACAAATGTTGCAAACCGATCGATTTCCTTACCATCTTGCATCTTCACTGCTGCAATCTCAATGATTTTGTTCTGTGTTACCGACAAACCTGTGGTCTCGATATCAAATACGATGTATGTTGCTGTTTGGAGATCCAATGGCTGAGGAGCCATTACAACGGCAACAGAGTCATTCACGACATTGGCCTCAAGGCCGTAGATCATTTTAATCCCATTTTTCTTGGCAGCCTTGGAAGCCTCAGGATATACCTGCACCCCACCATGATCACTGACAGCAATCGCCTTGTGTCCCCACTCCGCTGCCATTTTCACGTATTTGTCGATCGAAGTTACAGCATCCATCGTGCTCATTGTAGAATGCAAATGGAACTCTACCCGTTTCTCTGGTGCATTATCCTTGCGAGACGGCGGTGCTTTGACTTCTATCAGATCTGAAGGGATCATGGCGAGTTCAGGAATCTGCATAAACCGGTCATACTCTACACGGCCACGCACTTTCACCCATTTACCGTTAGCCAGCAAACTGAGAATTTTAACATCCTCTTTTGTTTTGGCAAACATCTTCATTTGCATGGAGTCCGTGAAGTCGGTCAGGTAGAAGGTAAACAACGTATTTCCGTTTCGCAATTCTTTGCGATCCAGACCAAATACAGAACCTTGAAGCGTGACCTTTTTCTCTTCATCCTGGATTTCCTGCATGGGTACTGGTGGCTCCTTAATATCGTAACCCATTTGCAAACGCAGATCACCCTGCTCCTCATCCACCGGGATTTCTGTGTCCACTTCACTCATCATCTTCTCGATGACCTCAAGTTCCTCTACACGTTTTTGGGCCTGGAACTGTTCCATGGCCTCTTTATTACTTCCCACTTCACCCACTTGCATCTTGATGCGAAGAGGTAAATGAAAGTACTTATCATAGAATTTTGTAATAGCCTGATCAATCTGTTTCTTACGAGCCAACTCCATTGACGTTGCATCACTCATTGTCAGTTGTAGAAGATCCTCTTCACATTCAAAGGTTGTCCGGTTCATCCAACCATTTACAGATGGAATCTCACGGGTAACCCACTCCAGAAACAGATTCCAATATTCACTGACGATATCACCATTTTGTACTTGATCCGTGTATTTGAAGCCAAATGAAATTTTGGCGATATGATTCATCTTCTCTTGAATATGCAGGCAAAATGTGCGATAGATTGGAGCTGGTACCAACGTATCCTTCGCAATCAGAATATTCCATTCCCGATTACTTCGATTGGTCTCTACTTGTTCAATCCATCCATCCAAAAAATAGGGCTCTAACAGACCAGCCGGAAGCTCTGCCTGTTTCATCAGCAACTCAAACCGTTTTCTCTTCTCCTCGAATCCGCTCATCGTGTTCCTCCTTGTACCCCCTTAAAGCATGAAAAGCCCCTGCATTCAAAAATGTCACCGATCCGAACTCGCACCGACTCATTTTATCCGACAGAAGCTCTCCATTCATTACTTAAACGGTGAATAAGTGCTTTTCGTCAAGTGATCCTGACTTAGTATGCTCTTGCAAACACAACCGTGTGTTCTGCCTGTTCACCACAAGCCAGGCACGTATGCTTTTCTTCCGCAGGCTGGAACGGAATGTTACGGCTTGTTGCACCTGTAACTTCTCTTACTTTATCTTCGCAAGCTTCTGAACCGCACCATCCAGCCAGTGTAAACCCGCGTTTATTTTCCATCAGTTCTTTCATCTCATCGAGTGTATCCACGGAGTAGAAGTTATCCGACATAAATGTGCGAGCACGCTCTAACATATCTACCTGGATCTGTGTCAGCATAGCCTGGATTTCCTCTACCAGGTTCGCTTGTTCTACCACTTTCTTCTCACCTGTGATCCGTGATACGAGTACACAAACGCCATTTTCCATATCACGTGGACCAATCTCCAGACGAATCGGAACACCGCGCATCTCGTATTCATTGAATTTCCAACCTGGGCGAACATCACTGCGATCATCCATTTTCACACGGACTCCAGCTTTTTTCAACTCAGTGAACAACTCATCTGCACGCCCAACAACAGCATCACGCGTTTTCGGAGGTCCAATTGGAATCATGACCACTTGTGTTGGTGCCACTTTAGGAGGAAGTACGAGACCACGGTCATCTCCGTGAACCATAATTAATGCACCGATCAAACGTGTGCTTACTCCCCATGAAGTAGTGTAAGCCAGCTCCAGCACATTATTGCGGCTAAGATACTGGATTTCAAATGCTTTTGCAAAGTTCGTCCCCATATAGTGAGATGTACCTGCTTGTACAGCACGTCCATCCTTCATCATGGCTTCGATCGAGTACGTATCCACCGCACCCGCAAACTTCTCGGATTTGGTTTTCTGACCCACAATTACAGGAATAGCCAAGTATTCCTCAACCACTTCACGATAAATTTCAAGCATTTTCATCGTTTCTTCACGTGCTTCTTCTTCCGTCTCATGCGCTGTATGACCTTCCTGCCACAGGAACTCACTTGTGCGAAGGAACGGCAACGTTCTTTTTTCCCAACGAACTACGTTAGCCCACTGGTTGATCAGTACCGGAAGATCCCGATAAGACTGAATCCACTTTGAATACATGTGACCGATAATCGTTTCGGATGTAGGACGGATTGCCAGACGTTCTTCCAGCTTCTCTCCGCCAGCTTCAGTAACCCATGGTAATTCAGGGTTAAAACCTTCCACGTGCTCTTTTTCCTTTTGAAAGAAGCTCTCAGGAATGAACATCGGGAAGTACGCATTGCGATGACCCGTTTCCCGGAAACGACGATCCAACTCATCCTTAATATGTTCCCAGATTTCAAAGCCGTCTGGTTTGAACACAATACAACCGCGTACGGGTGCATAGTCCATGAGATCAGCTTTTTTGATAACATCAATGTACCAGCGTGAGAAATCCTCACCCTGTGGTGTGATTTCAGTCACGAACTGTTTATCATTTTCCTTTGACATAAGACTCCAGCGTCCTCCCATAACGACTATCTCTGAATCTCCAGAGCGTAGTCCAACCGTAATTATCCGTTAATTAAACGTAATATATCATTGTAAGTTACTGCCAGCATCAACACAAACAACATCGCAAATCCGATAAAATGCACCATGCCTTCGCGATTGGGATCAACAGGTCTGCCGCGCAGCGCTTCAATTCCCAAAAATACCAGACGGCTGCCGTCCAGTGCAGGTATTGGTAGCAAGTTAAATATCCCAAGATATAGACTCAAAATCGCTGCCCATCTCGTTAACTGCTCAATCCCTTGTTTAGCAATTTGCCCTGTCACTTCAAATGTACGAACTGGGCCACCAATATCATCCATGTTGAATTGATTGATCAGATGTTTGAAACCTTCAAATATTATCTTGGTTGTATCAACCATGGCCACGCCAGAGACTTTAAATGTCT
Organism: Paenibacillus sp. FSL L8-0435; assembly: GCF_037965655.1. NCBI lineage: Bacteria > Bacillati > Bacillota > Bacilli > Caryophanales > Paenibacillaceae > Paenibacillus > Paenibacillus sp. FSL L8-0435. The sequence continues at coordinate 2,440,558 of NZ_CP150185.1, read as the reverse complement.
CTACAAATCCAACAGATCGGGTTGGTAGCGTAGGTACGATTCCCACTTTACCGCCCTCTTGTCCTTCTACAGCACGTGGAGTAATCGTTATATTAAACGTATCCGAACCCCGGCGCAGCGTCCATTCCATCGGCTTGTCTTTGGAATCGGCAATCATCGACACCATTTTTTGTGAATCCGTACCAATTGCAGTACCATTGATGGTTTCGATAATATCGCCCTTTTGCAGGTTCGCCTGATCGGCTGCCCCACCTTCAAGCACTTCACCAATTTGAAGATTTTTTGGATTTTCCACCGGAACTCCTGCCATCTGCGCATATACAGCAAACAACACAAAGGCCAAGATAAAGTTCATGAGTGGGCCCGCAAAAATAGCTAATGCACGCTGTCCAACGGTTTTGCTGCCGAATTGACGATCTTTCGGTGCAATCTGCGTTTGTTTACCACGACTTACCAACATTGCTTGAGGATGAATACGATACGCCTGAATCTCACCATCTACATCCAGTTGAAGCTTCAGGGCGTTCTCCATATCAATGGAGATGACTTCACCACGTATTACATTTTTACGGTTATCCAACTGATCCAGATAGATCATCTTCACCTGGTCATCCGCTGATCTTACCGCGATGGTCTGTCCTTCCTGGATCTCTACCAGTTCCGGATCTTCCCCTGCCATTCGTGCATATCCACCAAAAGGCAACAAACGCAATGTAAACTGGGTCTCGTTTCTTTTATATGAGAACAATTTGGGACCAAAACCGATCGCAAACTCCCGTACAAGAATACCGGCGCGTTTGGCAAAATAATAATGCCCCCATTCATGAACCGTCACGATGACAAAGAACATGAGCACCGTTAGAAATACCACTTGTATGGTTTCCAATCCCTATCCATCCTCCTTCACGGCACATACCGCAGTCTGTCCCTCTAGATTATCATTATTCTCTGATGCCGCACAAGAGAATCACTTCTTCCAATTTGTTATGAAAAAAGAGATTACAGACTGGCCGCAAGCTTACGGCTCTCCTGATCACAACGCGCGATCTCCTGCAGATCAGGCTCGTCCACATTGTGGTGTGCTTCCAGCACAGAAGCAATAATATCTTCTATTTTAAGGAATGAAATCTCTTTACGCAAGAAACGGGCTACAGCAACCTCGTTGGCTGCATTAAACGCCGTTGTTGCGGTTCCTCCCATTTTACCACACTCATACGCCATTCTTAAACACGGAAACCGTTCCATATCCATCTCACGGAAATGTAATTTTCCAGCTTGAGCAAGAGACAGACGCTGTGCTGGTGATGGCAAGCGGTCAGGGTAAGTCAGTGCATATTGAATGGGAACTCGCATGTCCGGATTCCCCAGTTGTGCGATGATGCTGGTGTCATCAAATTCCACATAGGAATGAATAACACTCTCTGGGTGAAGCAATACATTAATCTGATCATATCGAAGACCAAATAACCAATGTGCTTCAATGACCTCGAGACCCTTGTTAACCATCGTTGCCGAGTCTATCGTAATTTTGGACCCCATTGACCAATTCGGATGTTTAAGCGCATCCTCAATAGTCACGCTCTTCAACTGTTCACGTGTAAGATCCCGGAATGATCCGCCTGATGCGGTGAGCGTAATGCCTGCCAAGCGTTCTCTGTTTTCACCATTCAAGCATTGGTATATCGCAGAGTGCTCACTATCGATGGGTAGCAAAGAGATTCCTTTGGCAGCCGCTCTTGTAGTAACAATATGCCCCGCCGTAACCAATGTCTCCTTGTTGGCCAGCCCGATCTGTTTGCCTGCGTCTATGGCAGCAAGCGTTGACTCCAATCCAACACTCCCCACCACCGCTGTAACAACCGTATGCGCATCGGTTCCTGCCGCAACTTCTACGAGTCCCTCAGTGCCATAAAACAGTTGCGTTCCTGCCGGCAAATGTGGAGCTACCTTCTCCGCCAATTCTTTGGACCCCACCGATACTTTCTTCGGCCGGTAACGTTTGGTTTGTTCGATCAGCAGGTCTGTATTGCCTCCGGCAGCCAGTCCCTCCACTTGAAAGAGTTCTGGATGCATGTCAACTACATCCAGTGTCTGGGTTCCAATGGAACCGGTTGACCCGAGAATCGCAATTTTTTTCATGCTGCACCTCATCTTTAATTATCAATGCCTACAACGAACAATGCTGTTATCTCAGACTCATGTTCTTCTTTAGTAGGGCAATAGCATTAGTATATGTACGAATGGAAAAACAACAATCCAGCTGTCGCACCGATCAAGAATGCCTCCATGCCCTGGGAGAAGACTGCCTGAATCCTTGATATTATATACACGTTTGTATGCAGACTGGATCAAGTCACCCATCTGACCTACAACTGCACAGGCAATTCCGATCACAATCGCTCTCTGCCAGGAAAGCAAACCATCTGATACTAATGCAAAAATAACAGAAGTAACAATTGCAATCACGATGCCACCCAGTGCACCCTCCACGGTTTTGTTTGGACTGATGGAAGGCCACAGTTTGTTTTTACCAATGAGTTTCCCTACAAAATAAGCTCCTGCATCACTGGCCCATATGGAACCCAGCAACAGGAACGTCCAGAACAATCCATGATGCAGATGTCTGGATTCTGCAATGTAATAGAAACCGATCCCTATATACAACACGCCGAGGAAAAGCATCGCCACTGTATTCACGGGAAGCTTATTTTTGGTGACAACCGAAGCTGTCATCAGCACAAGCATTACTATCCAGATGACCTGAAATAAGGATAACGGTCTTGCCTCCCAAAGCATTTCCCAAGGAAACACAATGGCAAAAACACCAGCATATCCAATCAGGGCCACACCTGAAAAAGGCATCACCCCGGTCATTTTAACATATTCATAATAACCGATGAGAGCCATAAGCAATACCAAACCATGGTACCAGGGTCCGCCCAGCATGCAAAAACCTAAAAACAACACACCTGCTATGATTCCTGTCGTTAATCGCTGTTTCAACGGCTTCATCCTCCATCTATTTCAAACCGCCGTAACGCCTTGTTCTGCGCTGATATTCGGCTACTGCTTCAAGCAAATGCTTTTTGCCAAATTCGGGCCAGTATATATCCGTAAACCATAATTCACTATATGCAAGCTGCCAGAGCATAAAGTTGCTTAATCTCAACTCTCCGCTCGTCCGGATCAGCAGATCCGGATCGGGCATGTCAACCGTCAGCATATGTCTATCAATGAGTTCAGGTGTTATGTCCTCTGCCGATAGTTCCCCCGATTTCACCTGCAGAGCGATCTGTTTAACACAGTCCGTCATTTCACGACGACTTCCATAGTTCATTGCAAAGTTCAAAACGAGACCTGTATTATGTTCCGTAAGACGAATGGCTTCCCGCAAGGCATTAATGGTATGAGAAGGTAAATGTTCCTCTTGACCCATCATGCGAATGCGCACATTTTTTTCTATAAGTTCATCCAGCTCTATGGCTAGAAATTCTTGCGGAAGTCGCATCAGAAAATCCACTTCTTCTTTTGGACGCGTCCAGTTTTCTGTCGAAAAAGCGTACATCGTCAGATATTTGATGCCCAGTTCATCCGCCGCGATGGTCGCACGTTTGACCGCCTTCATGCCATTTTGGTGCCCCGCTATACGCGGGAGTCCCAAACGTTTGGCCCATCGTCCATTGCCGTCCATGATGATGGCGACGTGCTGCGGGATATTGTCCTCGGATATAGTCAGCGTTTCCTGCTTGTCAGCCCCATTCCACCACGACCGAACCCGTTTGATCATTCCTGTTCCTCCAAAATCCCTGAAGTTTCTTTATCTGAAGCTTGGAAAAAGAGACAAAACCCCACCGTATTGGAGGGGCTGCGCTTGTCTTACACTTCCATGATTTCTTTTTCTTTGGCAGCGAGTACCTTATCGACTTCAGCAATAAACTTGTCGGTCGATTTTTGGATATCATCTTGATGTCTCCGGGATTCATCCTCGGAAATATCTGACTTTTCCATTTTCTTGATGTCATCATTCGCATCACGGCGAATGTTACGAATCGCTACTTTACCTTCTTCACCGAATTTCTTCGTCAGCTTAACAAGTTCCGCTCTACGTTCTTCCGTCAATGCCGGAATAGACAAACGGATCATGCTACCATCATTGGCTGGAGTAAGACCCAGATCCGATTTCATGATGGCACGCTCGATGTCACCCATGGAGGATTTGTCCCAAGGCTGAATCATCAGTGTACGGGAATCCGGAGTACTGATATTAGCGAGTTGATTCAATGGCGTCATTGCTCCATAATACTCTACCTGGATTCGGTCCAGAAGAGCTGGAGTTGCACGGCCTGCACGCAAAGTAGCCAGGTCACGACGCAATGCTTGAATTGCTTTTTCCATACGCTCTTCGGCATGTTGTTTAACCGCTTGTGGCATTAATCTACACTCCCTTTAACGATTGTTCCGATACGTTCGCCCAGAACAACACGTTTGATGTTACCTTGTTCCGTAATGGCAAATACGATCAACGGGATGTTGTTGTCCTTACAAAGCGAGGATGCCGTTGAATCCATTACACCAAGGTCTTTGTTAAGAATATCCATGTAAGTCAACTGATCAAATTTCACAGCTGTACTGTCCTTAAACGGATCTGCTGAGTATACACCATCAACTTTATTTTTGGCCATCAAGATAACTTCTGCTTCAATCTCCGCTGCGCGCAGTGCTGCTGTTGTATCCGTGGAAAAGAACGGGTTACCTGTACCTGCTGCAAAAATAACGACCCGGCCTTTCTCCAGATGGCGAATAGCTCTACGACGAATATAAGGCTCTGCAATCTGTTGCATTGCAATAGATGTCTGTACACGCGTAGGCACTTCAATCTGTTCCAAAGCATCCTGCAGTGCCAGCGAGTTCATCACTGTCGCCAGCATACCCATATAATCGGCAGTTGCACGATCGATGCCTTTTTCGCTACCGGCAATTCCACGCCAGATGTTTCCGCCGCCACAAACAATAGCAACCTGTACACCAAGTGCAACAACCTCTTTTACCTGTTGGGCAATCGACGAGATCGTATCTGCATCAATACCGTAGCCGTTTTGACCGGAAAGAGACTCTCCGCTGACCTTTAAGACTACACGTTTAAATACTGGCTGTTCCAATTATTCACCCTCCACTTTGAATTGAACACGCTTGGTGTTCAACCAACAAAACTTCTCGCGCATGGCCTCCTGCTTAAAAAGAAAGGAACACAGTTGTGTTCCGCTCTTTTAGGAAAAACGTTTAACCGGTAAGGCACTGTTTTTCTGAGATATAAGGGAGTTTACGCTTCGAAGTTTCATCATTCTTATATCTTCGAAAATCAATTTTGCTCGCCGGTTTATAGAAACCGTCTTATTTGTTTACTTGGGACATTACTTCTTCTACGAAGTTGTCTACTTTTTTCTCAAGACCTTCACCCAGTTCGTAACGAACGAAACGACGGATGGAGATGTTTTCACCAATTTGGCTGATTTTTTCGTTCAACAATTGAGAAATCGTTTTGTCTGGATCTTTTACGAAAGTTTGTTCCAGCAGGCAGTACTCTTCGTAGTATTTACCGATACGGCCTTCAACCATTTTTTCAATGATTTTCTCTGGTTTGCCTTCATTAAGAGCTTGAGCTTTCAGGATTTCTTTTTCTTTTTCCAGCTCATCTGCAGGAACTTCTTCGCGTGTAACGAATTTAGGATTAGCTGCAGCGATTTGCATAGCTACATCTTTAACGAAATCCTTAAATTGATCCGTTTTACCAACGAAGTCAGTTTCACAGTTAACTTCAACCAAGACACCAATGCGTCCACCAGCGTGGATGTAAGATTCTACAACGCCTTCAGTGGCTGCACGGCCTGCTTTGCTTGCTGCTGCAGAGAGACCTTTCTCACGCAACAATTCAGCTGCTTTTGTTACATCACCATTTGCTTCTTCCAGTGCTTTTTTACAATCGAGCATACCAGCGCCCGTTCTTTCGCGAAGTTCTTTTACCGCACTCGCATTAACTGCCATTATAAATTCCCTCCAACATTAAGTATTGTACGTACACTCTAAAAAAAGGGCAGTGAGAGGTTATCCACCTGCCAACCACCCTTTTCATTTAGTTTATAACATATGTTCGAATCTATTAAGCGGAAGTTTCTTCGCCTTGGTTAGCTTCGATTACTGCATCAGCCATTTTACCTGTCAGCAATTTAACAGCGCGGATCGCGTCGTCATTACCTGGGATAACATAATCGATCTCGTCCGGATCGCAGTTAGTATCAACGATACCTACAATTGGGATACCCAATTTGCGAGCTTCCGCAACAGCGATACGCTCTTTGCGTGGATCGATGATGAACAGGGCGCTTGGCAGGCCTTTCATATTTTTAATACCGCCCAAGAATTTCTCCAGACGATCTTTTTCTTTGCGAAGCAAGATAACTTCTTTTTTAGGCAATACAGCGAATGTACCGTCTTCTTCCCAAGCTTCCAACTGTTTCAAACGATCAATACGTTTTTGAATTGTTTGGAAGTTAGTCAGGGTACCGCCAAGCCAGCGTTGGTTAATGTAGAATTGACCAGCACGTTCAGCTTCTTCTTTAACGGAATCTTGAGCTTGTTTCTTAGTACCCACGAAAAGAATTTTACCATTCTCTCCTGCGATTCCTTTAACGAAGTTGTAAGCCTCTTCGACTTTCTTCACCGTCTTTTGCAAGTCGATGATATAAATTCCGTTTCTTTCAGTGAAGATATAACGATCCATTTTTGGGTTCCAACGACGAGTCTGGTGACCGAAGTGTACCCCAGCTTCGAGAAGCTGCTTCATGGAGATTACTGCCATCTTCACACACCTCCTAATATGGTTTTTATTGTGTCCTCCGCCGGCATCATTTTTCGCCAAGACTCTCCATAAGGAAAGCACCCTCAACAAAATTAGCACATGCGTGTGTTTTAACACCGTTATCTAATATAGCATAATTGACTGTCCGATGCAACAGTCTTTAAAGCTAAAATCTACTTTTCGTTTTTTGCTAGTATCGAATCATTTTAAACTTGATATGTAACTCAGGCGCTAATTATTATCAAGCTTTGAAAATGCACCGTTTAATACGCAAAAACCGTCCTGTCCGAGCATGCTCAGTTTGACGGTTCTTTCGTAATTTTTGCGATAATGGATTTGAAACTTTCGCCTTTTTCAAGCGCATAGGTACCCACTTGGATTTTCGTATTGATTCGCTCAGCTTTGCCAGCCTTGATGAACGCTTGAGCATCATCTACGATTCCCGCGGTTTTTAGGTTTGCTGCAACGATCGCCAGACTATTGCCTGAGCGTACCTTGAATGATACTGTTGCGCCTTTCGGATTGCTCGGCGTTACAGGTTCTGTTGTCTTCGGCTCAGTTATCTCTTTTTGCCCTTCACCTTCACTTGCAGCAGGCTCTTGTGGCTTCTCAGGCTCTGCGGGTGTTTCCGTAGAGGTTACTGTCTCCGGCGGTGTTGCTGTTTCCCCTTGCAACTCACTGCTTTCTTGCTTTTTCTTCTCTACCCACTCAGCTTCTGTGAACAATCCCTCTTCAGAACCAACCACCTTCATATCCAGGCTTTTTGCGACTGTTTCAAGCTGTTCTTTGGTCATATTGGCGGTCTGCTCAGGGTCCAGATTACTATCCGATAATGCATTTTGTCCAACTGTGGCCAGTTGTAGCAAAACCGCACCAATAATCAAGCCGCTCCCTATACCAATCCATAAGGATCGCTTGTCCATGACTTAGCTTTCCTCCCGTTCTGCCAGTTGCAGTATTAACTGTACCTCACCACGCTGAATGCCTGTCTGCTTGGATATGGCATCCATCGACTTACCCTCAGCATGTAGATTAAAGAGTTCTGCATATCGATCTTTAATCGACTCACTCCCAGGCAAAGATTCGACTTCACTGGTCTGTTCGTCTGCTTCTAACGCCTGCTGGGCCGCCTCTGCTTGTACACTTTTCACGAGCGCTTGTGCTTGCAAACCTTCGGAAAATGGTACGGATACATTACCGGAGTGTGGAACAGGTGCAGCGACAGGTTCGTTCTTTTTGCTCTGTTCCAGCTGATCCAACCGCTGCTGTAATTCCTGAAGTTGCAATTGCATACGTTGATCGGCTGCTGTCGCTTCTCCCTTCATTTCAGCTACACGTTGAATAAGAGCATCATTATCATTTTCGATCTCGGTCATGTAGTGTTCAAGCGTAGATTCCATCTCCTGCACCAGTTGATGCCCAGGCTCTTGCGCCTTGTTTTTCCGAGGCATAATACAAGCATAGGCGATGGCGCAGGCCCCTAATATGACAATAATGATCCATGGTGACAAATTGGGTTCTCTCCTTCTGATTCAACCATCGGTGCGCAAGATTCCATATCCATAACAACCATTTATTATAAAGACAGATCTATGTGTTTTCCCTTGTACGGGTGCTCTGCAGGTTTGACAGTTTCTTGAGCCTGAGCAGACTCCTGTCCATCGGAACCACTCTGCTGATCCCCATCATGGTTATGACCATCACGCACCGAAGTCTGTGAAGTTTCGTCCATTGCTTCACTTCGTTGCCTTGCTTCATTTGCTTCTTTCGATGTTTGCTCTGCCAAAAGATTCTGATCCGTAATCGGTCGCTGCTGGGCTTCACTTTGATAACGTCCCGCTTCACTTGTTCGTGGTACCGCAATCTGCAACTCCACTGCTTTGAAACTCATACGCTCACCTCACGGTTTCGAATGGATTTCTTCCTGTGCCTGAATGCTGTACTTAAACGTATGGAACCATCGTAATATCACCATCGTGATAATAAAATGAAATTCGACTCACTGGATCTTTAATAAATTTCGTGTATCTGCCGATAACTATTTTAGAGCCTCCATAAATCATCTTCAGAATATCAACACGAGCCTTACTTGTATCTTCAAGTGCCTTTTCAATTTCAAAGATACGCGTTTTCGTTTCTTCACTTATACGAAGAGCAGATTTCTGCGTAGCATTCAGCTTGATTCGCATCGACATCTTATCTGGAGTGAGTTGTCCAGCGGCAGCTAATTGATCCAGCAACGTCAAAGCTTTCTTCGTTTTATCCAAGGAATCCATCTGCTCTCTGACTTCCTTGCGCAAATCATTGAGTTCGTTACGTAGCTTTGGTAGCACACCAACTTCAATGGAAGTGACCGTGGACATGCTGTTGCCTACAACACGCGCTGAGACGTTCTGACCAGCCTGGATGGAGCCACCTACGATTAGACCTTTGGTGCCCGCACAGATGACACCATGGCCAGCACGAATATTGGAATGCATAATACTTTGGGAAACCAGAACATCTTCACCGGCATCTACGTTACCTTCTTGAATGAAAGTACATTTAACATTATGGCCTGCTTGTACCAGTCCTTTGTTATAACCAATAATACCACCGGTAATTTCGATTGAGCCGCCTGCTTCCAGTTCAGCTCCTTCGACACCTCCGACAACACGAATGTCACCTGCTGCTTTTACTTTAAATCCGGTAAGTACATTGCCTCGTATGACAACTGTGCCTACAAAGTCGATATTACCGTTATTGTAGTCAACGTCACCATTGACTTCATAGACCGGAAACACATTCAGTTTGTTACCGTCCGTTTTGGTAACCAGCCCATCCAGTGCAGCATACATCGCAGAACCATCCGGGTTAATCACAACGTTTTTCCCAACTTTAAACCGAGCTTCTTTTCCCGGACGATAAGGAATTTCCTCACCTGTTACTGCCCTGCCTGGTATGCCATCGCTAGGAGCGATCCGCTCTGCAATGATCTGACCACTACGGACATTGTTTAACCGGGTCACTTCTTTGTAATCGACGGTTCCATCTTCCGATTCCAATGGTCGTCGTTCATTCGTATCGTCCATTCCAACCAGAACCTTGATGAAGCCATCTGTTCCTTGAATGGGAGCGACACCCTCTGCAATCTTGTATTTATCTTTCAAGTAGGTTTCAGGGTTGCTCACAAAAAGTAATAATGCCTCTCGCGATACACCTTGTTTGATGCCCTTGTTCGCCACAAATTGTTCAAGTTCATCGATCGTGCAGGCAAAGCCTTCTTCCTCTTTGGAAAATTCAAGGTAGGCTGTGCATTTGTCGTCCGATAAAACAATGTTTAAACATTGTTCCAAAGCAGTCCGCTGTGTCACTGCAATTCTTCCCCCTTTTAGACTTTCCACTCCCCAAACTCCAATGATATTACTTCTCTCTATTAATCTTTACGCATCAACAAATCTTTCTGTTTGTCCAACGTGCCGCGTAATCGTAATATTGCCTTGGAATGTAACTGGGATATACGAGACGGAGAAAGAGACATAACCTCAGCAATTTCACTAAGAGAAAGATCTTCGTAATACAAGAGTGAAACAACCGTTCTCTCTTTTACCGTCAACTTGTCAAGCCCTTGCACCAAAGCTTCCTTCAAATAAAACTCATTCACTTTATAATCCGGGTTTTTGGCTTTCTCATCCACCATCAAAGACAGACGAGTCTCAGACTCTTCCTCACGAATTGGGTCCTCCAGCGAGCAAAGTGACATGACTGCCACTTCCTGAAGCATATGTTGAAAATCTTTAGTGGACACGTCCAGGTACTCGCTCATTTCCTCATCACTAACAGACCTGAGATAACTTTGTTCCAGCTGTTGGTAGGCGTCTTCAATTCGCTTGGCCTTCTCCCGCACAGAACGCGGAACCCAATCACCTTGACGCAGACCGTCAAGAATGGCTCCGCGGACCCTCCATGATGCATAAGTTTCAAATTGCAGACCACGTTCATAGTCGAACTTCTCCAATGCATCAATTAACCCCATAACGCCATTGCTCTCCAGGTCATCCTTGGGAACATTTTTGGGCAAACCAACAGCCAGTCGACCGGATACATAATTTACAATATGAAGATACTTTTCAATCAACGTTTTCTTGGCTTCAAGATCTCCATGTTCTTTCCACTTTTCCCACAGATCAGAATGGTTCAAATGTGAAGCTTTACGCTCGTTCAATTGCTTTCACCCTCCTTATTTGTCTGTCAGGTGACGAACGGCCTGCGCCAATTCCTCCGGATCCTTGGTCCGGACAAGTTTAGGCGGATCCAAAGGGGCGAATCCCGTTGGAGCTTTCGTCTCAGATGGCGGAAGATCGTCCCCAGATGAAGCGTTCTGTCCACTCTTGAGCAAATCATTCAGCTCTTGTCCATCGTCTTCGATTTTAATGTCCACCTGTGAACCTCTTTGATCTTGAGCATTTGGTGAATCATAACCATACCCATTTCCCTCGATCTGAGGGTTCAGCAGCAATCCCAATCCCCAGCGTAAACCATATGCAAGGACAAACCAGGCTACGAATCCGATCAATCCGCGAATTAAACTGGTCATCAGCACATTGCTGCTGTATGCTACAAAAAAAGTAAGAATAAACCCAACGATGCCTGCTCCAAGATTAATGCGGTAGTTTCCTATCATAGTCTTATAATTCCTTTACACCCATTTGTACACTTCGAATAGTCAAAAGTCCAGTTTCACAGTCCATCTCAATCGTTCGTCCATAATTCCCACCCGTATCTTCTGCTAGAAGAGGGATATTGAGTTTTTGAAGCCACTCTCGACAAGAATCTGCATTCCTTGGTCCAATGCGCATTGTATCTCCTGCGCCAGCAAAGGCAAACATCTGAGAGCCCCCGGCCATTTTAGACACAATACGTGAGTGAGAAGCGCCTAGTTTTATCATCTTTTCCAAAAGCTCAGGCAACGCCGTATCCGCATATTTCGCAGTGTTCAGTTTCCCTTCACGGGCGATCTCTGAAGTAGGAAGCATGACATGCGCCATTCCAGCCAGCTTCAAATGTGGGTCATACATTGTTAATCCCACACACGAGCCCAAGCCCGTCGTACGGATTACACCAGGAAGATGAGCGATGTTTAAATCCGCCATACCGACTTTAACGACGCTTTTGTCCTCAATCATGGCTCAGTGGCACCCCTAGCGATTCAAATATCTTTGCAAAGGATGGTGGATCCGGAATGAGGAAAAACTGACCCTCAACTTGATCTTCACCTTCAAAGAAAGATGTGTCAATCAACAATGCAGCGTCACCCATCTCGCCAAATTGCAGCAAGCCATAACTTAGAATGGCACCCGCCATGTCGATGGCAAGTCCAGGAACAGTTGGATACATAGACAACTTCGTGAAATCTGCCAAAGAAGAAAGATAGGATCCAGCCAAAATATTTCCAATTTCGGAAAGCGCTGATTGTTCCATATCTGTAAAAGCGAGTCCTTCTTTTAGATCAAACCCGGCAAGTCTATTCAACAACATTTTAGCAGCCTCTGGTGTCATCATAAAGAAAAGATTTCCCGGTGCTTCGCCTTCTACACGAAGAAACACGGTAACCACGATGCGTTCATCTCCGCCCACTTTTTCGGCAACTTCTTCAAAAGGGAGCATTTGTACTGTAGGTACACCCATGTCAATCGGTCTGTTGAGGAGTTGAGACAACGCCGTTGCGGCGTTGCCTGCTCCAATGTTACCGACCTCTTTGAGCACATCCATCTGGAATACCTCAAATCGGTTGAACATCTCCACGGTACTAGCCCTCAACACTTTCCAGCTGTACAATCTCGCTTTTATTTAATACTTCGTTTAGGTTGAGCATAATCAACAAGCGTGAATCCTCCAATTTAGCAACACCTCGCAGGTATCTTGCTTTGACGCCGCCAACCACTTCTGGTGGGCTATCGATTGCACTGCTCTTGATATCAATAACATCATTGGCAGAATCTACGATAAAGCCAACTTGCATGTCGTCTACACCTACGATAACAATACGAGTCTGATCCGTGTATTCCGTTTCCGGAAGGGAGAAACGACCGCGTAGATCAATGACCGGAATTACAACACCGCGTAGATTAATAACTCCTTTTACAAAGGAAAGTGTCTTGGGAACACGGGTAATTGGCATCATGCGCTCAATCGTCTGAACCTTATCTACCTCAATACCATACTCTTCGGAACCCAATTTAAAGACGATGACTTTCAACTCTTCTTCCATGTAAAAAACCTCCCTATTAAATGTAAGACTTAGCTCTATGCTTATTTAATAAATGCATTAGGATCAAGAATCAGGGCTACTTGTCCATCTCCGAGAATGGTTGCTCCAGAGATTCCTTCAATAGCAGGAAGATAGGTTCCCATTGATTTGAGAACAATCTCACTCTGTCCAATAAATTCTTCAACAGCTACGGCTGCAAGACGGTCGCCTTTGCGAATCACGACAATTTCTGTTTCCGGCTCATCAGCGTCATTGAAATCCGGTACGGAGAAAACTTCGCTCAAGGACAAGTACGGAATCAGTGACTCACGGAACGTGATCATTTTATTGCCGTGAATATTACGAACTTGCTCACGTTGTACAATGGCCGTCTCTACAATGGAGGACAACGGAACAGCGTATTTCTCTGAACCAAGTCGTACAAGCATTGCAGCAATAATGGATAGAGTCAATGGAAGCTGAACAGAGAAGTTCGTGCCTTTGCCTGGAGTTGAATGAATGGTTACATTACCGCCAAGCGAAGTGATCTTCGATTTTACTACATCCAAGCCAACGCCACGGCCAGAGATATCCGAGATAATATCAGCAGTACTAAAACCAGGTGCGAACAACAGTTGATTTACTTCATCGTCACTCATCTTGGCACCTTGTTCTTCGGTTACAACACCACGTTTGATCGCGGTTTTCAAAAGCTTGTCGCGATAGATACCTTTACCATCATCTTCAATCTCGATAAATACGTGATTCCCACTGTGGAAGGCACGCAGGTTTACTGTTCCCATCTCTGGTTTACCTGCAGCTACACGCTCTGCAATGGATTCCACACCATGGTCAACCGCGTTACGCAGTAAATGCACAAGCGGATCACCAATCTCATCAATTACCGTACGATCCAGTTCCGTCTCAGCACCTGTAATCACCAGATCGATTTTTTTATCAAGTGTCTTAGCCAGATCACGGATCATGCGCGGGAATCGATTAAATACAGTATCTACCGGAACCATCCGCAATTTCAGTACAATATTTTGCAAATCTGTGCTAACTCGACTTAAATGAGCTACTGTATCGGATAAATCATTGTTGCCTGTTTCACTGGCCAGTTGCTCCAGACGTGAACGGTCAATCAACAATTCGCTGAACAGGTTCATCAATACGTCGAGACGTTCAATATCCACACGAATGGTACGTGAAGGTGCAGCAGCTTGCTTCGGTGCAGCTGTTTTAGCTGGTACCGTTGTGGCTTCTTCTTTCGGTACAGAATTCTTATCCGGCGAAGCAACCTCAGCTACAGCTGTTGGTGCGGGTGGCGCTTCAACTGTAGCTGCTACCTGATTGGCCATCTGCTGAAGAGTCTCCTGATCCAGTTGAATGAGCTTCGCACTTTCAATTTCAGAGATACTCATGATGCCTTCTTCCAGTTCGTGCGCCTCTTTAGTTGTTATGTAATACAACGAGAAACTGCGCTCAAACTTCTCCTGCTCAATATCCTGAACGGATGGGTAAGCCTTAACGACTTCACCTGAACGTTCCAGCATATCAAAGACCATATAAGCCCGTACACCTTTTAACTGGCTATGCTCGCTAACAAGCACATCCACGTAGAACACACGATGACCTTCGGCGATCGACTGATCCAGCACTGAATATTGGAATTCATCCAGCTCCACAGCCGAAGAAATTGAAGCGTTAGCTGGCTTGTTTGTTTCTGTAGCAGGTCCGTCTCCGTTTGTCATTTCACCATTTTCAATGGCCTGAAGTGAAGCTACGATTGCCGACACATCTGCTTTACCTTGTCCACCTTCGGTAATATCCTGAACCATGGTTTCCAAAGCGTCCAGACTCTTGAACATGGTATCAAAAATGTAATCCTGCATTTTCAACTTCTCATTACGAACCAGATCCAACACATTTTCCATTTTATGTGTCAGTGATGCCAAATCTTCAAAGCCCATAGTTGCTGCCATACCCTTCAAGGTATGAGCAGAGCGGAATATAACCTGAACTATGCCCAGGTCTTCCGGATTGCCTTCGAGTTGAAGCATGTTTTCGTTAAGCGATTGCAGATGATCATTAGACTCATCAATAAACATGGATAAATATTGGTTCATGTCCATTGTGAGGCACCTCCTCCGTGAGTTACACTCCGTTATTTCACTGCTTGAACAAGTTTAGACGCAATCTCCTGCAATGGCAGAAGATGACGAACGCATTGCAGCTCTACAGCAGAACGCGGCATACCATATACAACACATGTTTCTTCATTCTCGGCAAAGGTTGATGTAACTCCAGCTTCGTATAATCTCTTCATCATACGTGCTCCATCACTTCCCATTCCCGTGAGCAAAACAAGATGCCTTTGTAAAGATGTAAACGGCAGAAGTGACTCAAACATCGTATCCACTGAAGGTCTATGGCCATTCACTGGTTGATCTTCAGTCAGCTTCACGATAAACTTCCCGTCTGCTGTTTTGTTAACTTTCACATGGAATCCGCCGGGTGCTATATAGGCAGTTCCTTTTTTCAGAACCATGCCCTCTTCAGCTTCAACCACATGCAGTGGACTGAATGTATTTAATCGTTGAGCCAGAGAACGTGTGAAGTTGGGCGGCATATGCTGCACAATAATAACCGGTGCAGGCAAATCAGCAGGCAACTGCTCAAGCAATGTTTTGAGAGCCCTCGGTCCACCCGTAGAACAACCTATTGCCACAAGTTTGTTGAATGGTCCTTCCAGCCCCCCTCCACCTTTGGGGACAGGATTAGGCTTGATTACATCCTTGGCTTTTGCAGAGGCAGAAGTTGCCGCTATTTGATCGGCTGCCACTCTAGCTGCATTAGGTAGTCGAACTTCCTTTGGAGTCTGTACCGTATTAGCTGACCTCACTGCTTTTTCTGCCTTCGTCCCCAGATTACGCTCAGCCTTCGGCAAAGGCTCTGATTTGTTCTCTACGCGACTTGGTTTTGAAGGTGACAATGGTTCAATTGTTTTCTTTGACTTGGCCTGAAAAGCTTCAGTCCGCTCTCGAAGAGAGTGTTGACTCGTCTGGACAGGTTCGATCGTTTTTTTCACAGGTTCCGCTCGATCCCTAGCCGGCAGTTCTTTCTGCACTGGCTGAGTTGGGGGAGCAACTGCTCCTCGCAACATGTCTCTATTTTTCATGGATAACTCACGATCAGCTTTTCTTTTGATCTCATTCATCGCAGCACGCATGCGCTCAACCAAGGCTTTACCGACTTGAGCAATATCCTGGTCATGTGAAATAGATGGTTTGCGAATGAAGTCAAATGCCCCGGCTTCAAGCGCCATAATGGTTTCTTTCATACCTTGTTCATTGATACCAGAGAGCATAATCACAGGAACGAAAGATTCCTTCATAATTGATTTTAAAGCATCCAACCCATTCATTTCGGGCATCTCAACGTCCATTGTAATAATATCTGGTTTCAATTCTAGTGATTTTTGAATCGCTTCTCTACCGTTTGATGCCGTTGCCGTAACCTTGAATTCCGGATCCGCTTGGATCAAATCCGTAACAATCTTACGCATAAAAGCGGAATCATCGACAACCAATACTTGATACACCGCCATGTTGTGTCACCCCTGTTTCCTTTATTCAGAAATCATGTTGTTCGTTTAAGCCACTTATTCATAAATCCCCTGATTCCTGTCAAGGTTCCGGATCCCGGAGTTGCAGGTACAGCCAGATAACGAAGAGCAAGTTTCTCTATATCTTTGGAGGCTTTGGCATTGGGATAAGCCAGACTATAGGGCATTTGCCTTTTAACCGCCTTGACTACCTGGGCGTCTTCTGAAATATACCCAAGTAGCGGAATATCCGTCTGCAAAAACCGCCTCGCCACTCCAGCTATTTTATCTGCCACCCGTTCCGCTTCTCGTTCGTCTTCCACCCGGTTAACGATCATCCGAAAGGGCGTAGCATTTTCCTGGCCGTGCATAACTTTGACTAAAGCATAAGCATCGGTTATTGAAGTCGGTTCAGGTGTAGTTATAATCAGGCATTCATCAGCAGCACCGATGAACTTCATATTCTCTCTGGAGAGTCCTGCCCCAGTGTCAAAGATGACATAATCCATTTCCTGGGCAATATCCTCGACTTGACTGGCGAAAAACTCCAGATCACGATCAGACAATGAGAACAACTCTTTCATGCCTGATCCCCCAGCAATGTAAGGCAAGCCACTGGCACCCAGTTGTATGATTTCCCTTATGGATTTATGTCGGTACAACAGGTGGTAAAGATTATAGGAAGAAGACGTACCCATAAGAACATCAATATTAGCCATTCCAATATCAGCATCAAATACAAGTACCTTTTGCCCCAAAGCCTGCAATGCCAAGGCAAAGTTCAGTGTGAAATTGGATTTACCAACACCTCCCTTACCACTGGCCACAGTAATGATTTTCGAGGATCGAATATCTCGCTCAATGCCTTCCAATTCCAATGGCGCGGAGACCATACTTCGAAGTGCAGCTGCCTGATCCTTCATTGTGACCATTCTCCCAGCAACTGTTTGGACAACGAATCTGCATCCGGCTTCAACAAATCGTCCGGAACATTTTGTCCATTTGCCACATATGCGAGCTTGAGTGGAAAACGGTGTAACAAGTTAAATAACGGACCGCAACTCCCAGTCTCATCCATTTTGGTGAAAATCACCTTATCTAGACCATATTTACTGAAATGTTCCGTAATCTGAACCATATCAGCACTTTTGGAAGTCATACTCATGACCAGAAAGGTTTCGCTATTCTCTACAGGAGCAAGCAAACTTTGCAATTCCGAAACAAGTAATTCATTTCTGTAGTTTCTACCCGCTGTATCCATAAAAATCAAATCACAATTCTCTAATCGAGAAATGGCACGTTGTGTATCACCGGGTGATTGTACCACCTCAAGTGGAACATTCAGTATAGATGCATATGTTCTAAGCTGTTCTACCGCCGAGATCCGATACGTATCTGATGTAATGAATCCAACTTTACGCTGTTTTTTGAACATTTGTTCAGCAGCCAATTTTGCAATTGTCGTTGTTTTCCCTACACCGGTTGGTCCAGCTACATAGACGATTCGCGTGGTAGGAAGAATGCCTTCTTCAATACGTTGCTCCAAAAAGTGCATAACCTCAAGCTTCACTATTTGCTCTACATCCTGTTCTTTCAATCCATCCTCAGACCATTTTGCTTGAATTGAATCAAACCAGGATTCCCATACTTCAGGCCAAACATCTTGTTCTGTCAAACGTTCTCGGATCGTATGCAGTTCCTCTGGCACAGGATCCGCAGAAGTACCTTGCTTTGAAAGCCTGGTTACCATCTGTTTAAGATCCTGCAATTCAGTCATCAACTTATCCTGCTGCAGGTCTGAACCTGTTGGCTTCGGACCAGTTGCTGAACCCGAAAAATCCGCCCCTTGCGGTCGCGGTTTATGATCCGTGCTCGAAGAACCAGAGCCGCTGTCTATGTCTGAACCGATATTACGCGATTCAAACACAGACGGCGCAGCCGCAGATTGGTCCTGTGCACTTTGATCACCTGTACTCATTGTCGCCGACTCATCAGAAGCCGCAACAAACGAACGAGCTGTTTGCCGATAAGCCTCAGGTACAAATGCACGAGGTACAGGTGTGAATTGATTTTGTACTGGCTTTGTTGTTTGCTTGTTTTCTTCCTTATCCACTGCAGCTACAACTTCGATCCGTTTTTTGCGAAACATTCCCATTACACCGCCCACCTTAATCTCTTTGGTGGACAGAATAACGGCATCACTTCCCAGGTCTTTGCGAATTTGAAGCATAGCTTCGGGCATGGTCTCAACAACGTATTGTTTTACTCTCATAAGTTCACCACCCCGATACTTTGAATTTCAACATTCGGCTCCAACTCGCTGTAGGAAAGCACAGGAATGTCCTGCATAGTACGTTCAATAACCTGACGCAGATACATCCGAATGGTTGGAGAAGTTAATACAACAGGTTGCTGACCTGATTGAATCAAACGGTTCACTTGTTCACTGAGCTTCTGATATACACTTTGTGTAGATACAGGGTCCAGCGCAAGATAACTGCCTTGATCCGATTGTTGCACACTTTCAGCAATTTTCTTCTCAAGACCAGGTCCAACCGTGATCACTCGAAGTGTCTCACCTTTTTGAGAGAACTGCTGAGTAATCTGACGTGAGAGGGATTGTCTGACGTATTCAGTCAGCACATCAGGATCCTTCGTATACGTACCATAGTCCGCCAGTGTCTCGAAGATGGTAACCATATCCCGAATAGATATTTTCTCACGCAATAACTTGGCAAGAACTTTCTGTACATCACCAATGGAAAGTAGCGAAGGGATCAGTTCATCCACAAGGGCAGAATAGTTCTCTCTGAGATTATCCACAAGTGCTTTTGTCTCTTGTCTTCCAAGTAACTCATGCGCATGTTTCTTGATCAGTTCAGTCAGATGTGTAGCCACAACGGAAGGCGGATCAACGACCGTATATCCTGCAAGTTCAGCTCTGTCTTTGGTTACTTCATCAATCCATAGTGCCGGAAGTCCAAAAGCAGGCTCCGTCGTTTCAATACCTGTCACAGACTCCTCATCATAGCCAGGACTCATGGCAAGGTAATGATTCAGCAACAGTTCTCCTCCGCCTACCACATTACCCTTAATTTTGATAACATACTCATTGGGTCTAAGCTGGATATTATCTCGAATCCGTATGACCGGTACGACCAACCCCAGTTCAAGAGCACACTGCCTCCGAATCATAATGATCCGATCCAATAAGTCCCCACCCTGCTGATTATCAGCAAGCGGGATTAAACCATAACCAAATTCAAACTCAATAGGGTCCACCTGAAGCAGGTTAATTACACTTTCAGGACTTCTAACCTCTTCAATCTGCTGTTCTTCTTCCAACTGTTCTTCCGCTACTTGTTTCAAATTCAGATTATTCTGCATACGCCACGCGGCATATGCCAACACACCTGCCAACGGAAGCGTAGTAATAACATGAATGGGTGTGAAGAAACCGAGCATGGCGATAACGAAAGCTACGATATAAATAAGTATTGGATATGTAAACAGTTGCCCTGTAATATCATCTGCCAGGTTTCCTTCGGATGACGCTCTGGTGACGATAAGTCCTGCTGCTGTAGAAATAAGCAGAGCAGGGATTTGGCTTACCAATCCATCTCCGATCGTCAGTACAGAGTACGTTGACATTGCATCTGCAAAAGCCATCCCATGCACAGTCATACCGATTATAAATCCACCAATGAGATTGATCAGGAGGATGATAATACTTGCAATTGCGTCACCTTTTACGAATTTACTTGCTCCATCCATCGCTCCATAGAAATCGGCTTCACGTTCAATTTTGGAACGACGCTCACGAGCTTGTTGCTCGTTGATCAGACCCGCATTCAGATCCGCATCAATACTCATTTGTTTACCAGGCATCGCATCGAGGGTGAATCGGGCAGCAACTTCAGCTACGCGCTCAGACCCCTTTGTAATAACGATAAACTGAACGACAACGAGGATCAAAAACACGATAAATCCAATCGCAATTTGCCCACCAGCAATCCAGCTACCAAAGGTAGCAACTACAGCTCCGGCATCCCCATCACCAAGGATTAGCTTGGTTGTCGAAATGTTCAGTGCCAGTCGGAATAGTGTAGTGATCAACAGCAAAGCTGGAAAAATAGAAAACTGCAACGCTTCTTTGCTGTTCATGGCAACAAGGAGTATCATCAGAGCAATTGAAATATTCACGACCAGCAACAAGTCCAACAGCCAGGGCGGGATCGGGAGAATCATCATCAACACAATGCCAATGATACCCGCAAGGACAGCTATATCTTTAATCTTCAATGAATGTACGGCCTCCGATCCCCTTTTATTTCGTTCTGCCCTTTAGTTTATATACATAAGCCAGCACTTCGGCTACCGCTTGAAACAAATCGGCCGGTATAGCGTCACCAATCTCGGCTCTCTGGAACAATGCTCGTGCTAACGGCTTGTTTTCCATCGTAATAACACCGTTTTCTTTGGCAATTTCCTTAATACGCAAGGCGACATAATCCTGACCTTTGGCAATAATCTGCGGTGCCTCCATCTCGGAACCTTCATACTTTAGCGCAACCGCGAAGTGGGTCGGGTTCGTGATGATTACATCCGCATTCGGCACTTCCTGCATCATACGCTGCATAGCCATACGACGCTGACGTTCCCGGATTTTACCTTTGATCAGCGGATCGCCTTCCATTTTCTTGTACTCATCCTTAATGTCCTGCTTGGACATGCGAATCTTCTTCTCATGGTCATACTTCTGATACATGTAATCAAATATCGCAAGTATCATTAATGCCACTGCAATCTTGATACCAAGACTTAAAGTGATCGACGCAGCGAAATGTAAAATAGCATCCAATGAAAAATGAGAAAGTGAAGCAATATCTGACTGGTAGCCCTTAATTGTACTGTAAACGAGATAACCGATAATCGACATTTTCAAAATGGATTTAGCAAATTCCACTAATGAGCGGAGAGAGAATATATTTTTGAAACCTTTAATCGGGTCCAGTTTCTCAAGTTTTGGCTTCAAACCTTCCCCTACAAGAAGAAAACCAACTTGCATGTAGTTAACGATCAAAGCAACCAATAACGCACCCAGCAAAACGGGAGCGATCAGTAACAAAACTTCAATGCCATAGCGCATCATAAGCGCCATCACATTCTCTCCGGTGATATCCATACTCAATCGATTGATAAAGATATCTGTAAACAGACGAACTATACGTTCTTTATAGAAATTGCTGAATACCATCATGATCAAAAACGCGATTAGGAGAATGGATGCGCCAGATAGTTCAGCACTTTTTACAACCTGTCCTTTTTTTCGTGTATCCTGTCTCTTTTTCGGGGTAGCTTTCTCCGTCTTCTCCCCTGAAAACAACTGGAGGTCGAGTTGAAGTTTCATCCGTGTCTTTTCCTCCGTTTCACTCAGCCGGGCCTTTGTCCAATGGTTCCAAGCAATTTTTCCATCGATCTGAAAATCGCTTCGAACAATTGACTAAATACAAAGGAGAAACTGGGAACCAGCAAAAGCAAAATAGCAAGACCAACGAGTAACTTAAGCGGCAACCCAACTGCAAATACATTAAATTGAGGAGCAGTTTTGGCCAAAAAACCCAATCCAACATCCGTCAAAAACAACGCAACTACAATTGGAGCCGACATCTGAAAAGCCAGCATAAATGATTGACCTAAGGTCTGAATCAAAAATTCAGCAATACTTCCATCTGCCAACCGTAGGAAAAACACATTCGATAATGGTACCCACCGGTAACTGTAAACTATCGCATCCAGCAAATAATGGTGTCCATTCATCGTCAGAAACAGAAGCATTGCAAATGCATACTTCAAGTTACCCGTAAGTGGAGCTGAAGCACCTGTCATTGGATCATATACATTAGCCATACCAAAACCGATCTGTAGATCGATAAAGGTCCCCGCAGTCTGGACAGCCGTCATCAACAGATAAGCCACAAAACCTAAAAGCAGGCCAATTAAAATCTCTCTGATGATCAATAAGACATAGCTCAGGTCTGTAGGCACGGTCTGGTCTATTCCATAGATCAGATAGACAGACAATGTGACAAATGCAGAGATACCAATTTTAACTGAAGCCGGCACATTTCGAGCCGAAAAAACTGGTGCAGTTACAAAAAATGATGTGATTCGACAAAACATAAGCAGAGCGACAGGGAAACTTTGCAACAATGTCTCCATCTGCTAAAGCCTACCCTATGTATCTGTATAGATTATCGAGAATGTTAAACGTAAAATCGACCAAGATATTTAAGATCCAAGGTCCAAACAAAAGTACTGCCAGAAGTACGGCAACAATCTTGGGCACAAAAGCTAATGTTTGTTCCTGAATTTGAGTTGTCGCTTGAAAAATACTGATTGCAAGTCCTACAACCAGAGCTAGTATAAGCATGGGTGCGCTGGCCAGCAATGACGTGTATACCGCTTTCCCGGCCAGACCGATAATAAATTCCGAAGTCATGACCGTCCTCCTTTAACTTTCCGGATCAAGTATTAAAACTCAGTAACAGTGACTTGACAACCAGATACCACCCGTCTACAAGGACAAAGAGCAGTATTTTGAAAGGTAATGAGATCATGACCGGCGGAAGCATCATCATCCCCATTGCCATGAGTGTACTCGCGACAACAATGTCTATAACCAGAAACGGAATAAAAATCATAAACCCCATCTGGAATGCTGTCTTCAACTCACTGATTACATATGCCGGCACCATAACAGTAATTGGGATATCCTGATAGGTCTTTGGTTGTTCAGTCTGATTGTACTTCATAAACAGTAACAGATCTTTTTCTCTGGTATGACTAAACATAAATTTCTTTATGGGATCAGCTGCTTTTTCAAGTGCCTCGGTTTGCGTAAGCTCTCCCTGGAGATAGGGCTGAAGCGCTACCTGATTTATGGAAGACAACGTCGGCGACATAATGAAAAGTGTCAGAAATAGCGCCAAACCGACCAGCACCTGATTCGGTGGCATTTGTTGTGTACCTAAAGATGTACGTATAAAACCGAGCACAATCACAATCCGAGTAAAACTGGTCATCAGTACAAGCATTGCTGGAGCAATACTAAGCACCGTAATTAACAGAATGATGGACAGTGAACTCGTGCTTGGTGTCCCTCCATCACCGTTTCCAATCTGAATATCAATATTCGGAATGGGTTCGGCAAAGGCAACCGTTACAGATGCCAGACTGATAAGTCCTAATAAACAACACGCTAACCAAATCTTTTTCTTCATGAATCCCTCGACCGATCTGTAGTATTGTCTTTATCCAGGAGCTTTTCCATCTTCTCTTTACGGTTAGGCATCTGCCGAAGTTTGGATTCAAACATTTCGTGAAAAGAAGTTGTGTCCTCTAGTTCCATTTCCCGCGGCGGTTCTTCTCTACGGAAACGTTTTGTGAGCTTGGCAATGAGAGGTGAGAGATTCCCTTGTTGTGCAGCAGCATCTCGTTCGAAGGAATCAATGATTCTTTGCGCCTCTTCCAGATCTGAAACCTTATCTACCAACTGAATGTCTTCACCTACACCAAGCAGATATACACTTCCACCAATTTCAATAATTTGCAGCGACTTGTTTTGCCCCAGTCCAACCCCGCCCAGGGTACGAATTGTGCCGTGCCGGAACATTTGCTGATTCCGTTTGTTTAAAAAACGGATCAGATAAACAATAAGGGCCAGGATGACGGCCAGGACAACAATCACCCATACAAGCTGTAAATAATAATTGGTTCCCACGCCAGCTCCTCCTGGAATATCACCCTGAGCCATCATCATGTCTCTTAAACGCCCAGTGTCTTGCTGATCGCTTCGATAACCCGGTCCGATTGGAACGGTTTAACGATAAAGTCTTTGGCACCTGCTTGAATAGCGTCGATTACCATCGCTTGTTGCCCCATCGCGGAGCACATAATTACTTTAGCGTTAGCATCAATCTTCTTGATTTCTTTCAAAGCTGCAATGCCATCCATCTCAGGCATCGTAATATCCATTGTGATCAGATCCGGACGAAGCTCTTTAAATTTCTCAATTGCTTGTGAGCCATCCTGTGCCTCACCAACAACCTCATATCCATTTTTGGACAAAATGTCCCGGATCATCATTCTCATAAATGCAGCGTCGTCTACGACTAAAATTCGGTTTGCCATCTTGATTCAAGTCCTCCCTAAATTGTGCTTATTGTAATTTCTGAATTCGGTCCCATTGGCTAACGATATCTATAACACGAACACCAAAGTTTTCGTCAATAACGACAACTTCTCCCTTGGCGATCAGTTTGTTATTCACCAAAATATCGACAGGTTCCCCGGCTAACTTATCCAGTTCGACAATCGAACCCTGTGACAGTTCCAAAATATCTTTAATTTGCTTCTGGGTCCTTCCTAATTCTACGGTGACCTTAAGGGGAATGTCCATCAATAAATTCAAATTGTTTTCGTCTACCTGACCATACGCCCCGTTTTGCAAATTGGCGAATTGAACTGGTTGTACGTTAACATTCCTATTTGGCATTCCACCGTAATGTTGAGGTGCACCATAAGGTTGCTGCGGGGGCATGCCATACGGCTGCTGTGGCGGCATTCCTTGAGGCATACCCATCGGGGCCTGTCCATATCCGTTATAGTCCTGAGCAGGCTGTTGTGGAGCCTGTGGAGCCTGTTGGTGTTGAACGGGCGGCTGCTCTGCAACCGGTGGCGGCGTTGCTGGTACAGCTGCTGGCGCAGGTTCAGGTGTTGATGCCACTGGTGCGCTGGCAGTTGACTCCTGAGCGCCTCCAATCAGCATGTCTACCATGTTTTTGGCAAAATGCACTGGTAGCAACTGCATCAGATTGGAATCGATCAGATCCCCGATTAATAAGCGAAATGAAACCTGGATGAGCGTCTCATCTGCTGGAAGATTACTTACACCCTCTCCACTCTCCAGATTGAGAATATCGATACCCGGAGGGGAAATATTCACAAAACGATTAAAAATCGTGGACATTGAGGTTGCAGAGGAACCCATCATCTGGTTCATCGCTTCCTGTACCGCACTAATATGGATTTCATTCAGTTCTTCATCGACCGGATTTCCTTCACCACCCAGCATCAAATCAGCGATGACTTGAGCATCTCTCTTCTTGATAACAAGTGAGTTAATGCCTTCGAATCCATCCACGTAATTCACATGAACGGCAACATGCGGCTTAGGAAAAGCTTCTTCAAACTGCGTTCGACTAATGATAGAAACTTTAGGTGTTGTAATATCTACTTTGAGGCCTAATAGCGTGGATAAGGCTGTTGCCGCGCTACCAAATGTGATGTTACCAATCTCCCCCAAGGCATCCTGCTCCAGCTCGGTCAAAAAATCATCAACCGTCTTTTCGGCGGGTTCCGAGCTGTTTATCGATTCCGATTGCCTGAGCAAAGCATCGATTTCTTCCTGGGATAAATAATCCTTACTCGTCAAATTCTTCAACTCCTTCGGTGACAATCTCGTCTATTTGCACAGCCACACGGTCCTTGATTGTCCCCGGACTGCCCATGTATTTCAGTTTGTCACCCACTTTAATGGAAAGTCCCTCATCAACCGGTTTGTTCAACGTAATGACATCGCCAACCGACAGACCCAGAAATTCTGCAATTGAAATTCTGGATTCTCCCAATTCCGCAACGATGGGTAACTTGGCTTTGTTCACACGCTCTTTTAGAGCATCATACTCCTCCGGAGCTCTCGTTTTCTTCTCCGAAACAAACCACTGATGAGTTGACAACCGTGACATAATAGGTTCAAGAACGACATGCGGTATACATAGATTGATCATGCCTGTCGTGTCACCAATTTTGGTACTGAGCGAGATCAGAGCAATGGTCTCATTGGGAGATACAATCTGCATAAATTGCGGATTGGTCTCGAGCGCTTCCATCCTCGGGGTAATATCCAACACGGTCTTCCATGCTTCTTGCAAACTTTCAAATGCACGGCTGAATATTCGTTCCATGATGGTCGTTTCAATCTCCGTCATCGATGCAATCTTTGTTGGAGCACTCCCGGTTCCACCAAGAAGGCGATCCAACATAGCATATCCCACGTTTGGATGGACTTCCATCACCATTCGTCCCTGTAGTGGCTCCGCTTCAAAAATGTTCAATATCGTCATCTTAGGAATAGAACGGATAAACTCATCATAAGGCAACTGTTCGACCTGAACGACATTGATTTGAACGAACGTCCGCAGTTGGGCTGAAAAATAAGTGGTGAGAAAGCGTGCAAAGTTTTCGTGAATACGTGTCAAGCTTCTGATATGGTCTTTGGAAAAACGCACTGCCCGCTTAAAATCGTACGATCTAATTTTCTTCTGAGTTTCTTCCTTCTTCAATTCTTCTGCGTCCATTTCACCAGAAGAAAGGGCTGCTAATAGGGCGTCAATCTCATTTTGTGATAATACATCCACCATGTTCTCACCCCCTTACAGGTCTACAGCGTGTTCTGTTCATTACATTGGCGCCATTACAAAAGCTGAAAAACTGGTGCTGCTCAACTTACCTTCAGGTAAAGCTTCATTAATTAGTCCCGTCAATCTCTCATTAAATTGTATGCGGCCCTTCGCTGTAGCCAGCTCCTCAGACTTTGTATCCGCAAACGTCTGAATGATAATAGGCTTCACTGTAATTTCTTTGATTTTCTCGAAATCTTCTTTGGCTGTTTTGTCTGACAACTTGAATGAGAAGCTGACAACTACAACATGATCCGTATCAGCCAAATTGGTTTTAATTTCTCCAAGCTCAGAGGAAACCTCTACAATCTCATCCGCAGTCATCTTCTTGGCTTCTGAAGCCGCCGCCGTATGTGTGTCGTCCTTATTTCCGTTCTGTCCTTGCATAAATACAAACACAACCACCACAATGAGTGTTATCGCCAGCAACATTGTTGCAAGCCAGGGCATCATTTTTTTCATCAGGATTCCTCCGTTTGCTGCACTTTAATAGTGGCTGCCTGAACCCCGATTTCACGGTTGTAATCTTTAATCTTGGAAATAACGTCATCGGCTTTTTCAAGCACAATCAGTCTCTTTCCAGTTACCAGAGTAATATACGTATCCGGCGTCTCTTCCACAATTTCAACCATCAGCGCATTTAACCACATGGGAGAACCATTTAACCGCGTAACCGAAATCATGCTAAGCCCCCTTGATCAGAGTGGGAGGAGCAAGCTCCCCCACGTTTTAAAAATTCATTAATCAGCTATTAACGTTTCAGGTTAACAACTTCCTGAAGTATTTCATCCGACGTTGTAATGATCCGGGAGTTTGCCTGGAATCCACGTTGAGCTACAATCATCTCAGTAAACTCTCCTGTCAGATCCACGTTAGACATCTCGAGCTGTCCAGCAATGATTGCTCCTGTTCCGTCCTCAGCACTGTTCGCTGTTAATGGTTCCAGCGCCCCATCCGGATTCGCGTTTGCTGTCATACGGTACAAGTTGCCCCCAATTTTCTCAAGGCCTTCTGGATTGACAACTTTACCTATTCCAAGCTGTGGACCTGCTTCGATGGTTCCGTCTGCCATGGTTTGGTTAATTGTTCCATCCTGACCTATCGTGAAGGAAACCACATCATCCGGTATCGTAATATTTCCACCACCATTATCCAGAACAAACAATCCATCCGAAGTCAAAAGGTTACGTGCAGCATCCACATGGAAATCCCCTGCACGAGTCAGGTAAGGTATTTCCTGATCTTCACTCAAACGTACCAAGAAGAATCCATCTCCATTAATCCGAAGATCTGTTGGATTATTCGTTGTCATTGGGCTACCTGCCAGATGCAGCGTATCAATTGAACCTACCGTTACACCAAGACCGATTTGTTTCGCATTGACACCACCACTTGCATCGCCAGGGGCAGTTACCCCTGCCGTTGTTTGGCTCATAATATCTTTGAACATAACCCGACTGCCTTTGAAGCCAACCGTGTTTACGTTCGCAATATTGTTACCTATTACGTCGAGTTTTGTTTGGAAACCCCGCATCCCGGAAACGCCTGAGTACATTGATTTTATCATTTTAAAAAATCCTCCCAGTCTTCATTTGGTTACCGCATCAGTCGGTCAGCGGCATTCCGGCTCCCGAGAAGGGCCAGCCGGTTAAGAAATGATTACGGCACTATCAATCTGAGTGAACACATTATCCTTCATGCTCTCACTATCCATAGCTGTAACCACAGTACGATTTTTGACATTGACGATAAAAGCCATATCCTGCATTAAAATCAATGACTCTTTGGCTCCTTTAGCAGCAGCTTTGTCCAAAGCAGAACCAATCTGTTCCATTTGCTCGGTCTTGAGTTCAATACCACGCTGTTCCAATCGTTTGGCAGCATGATTGCTCAATTTCAGAAGATTATCTTCCAGCACCTTTGCAAAAGGTTTTTCGGGTATGACCGAAGCTTCTCCCGTTTTGGGTCTTTGAAGCATATTCGGTGTAATCGGGCCTGCGTATAATTGTCCAACCGTTATGCGATCACTCATATCGTTTTCCCGCTATCTTCCGTGTCACCCGTTTCAGTGGATGATTCAACTGGCTGGCTCTCGTTCGTTTCAGGGGTTACGTCCTGAACGTTCTGTACCGGAGTTTGACTCTCTTCTGCCTGTTTTGGATAATTCACCTGAATGATCTCATCCAGCTTAATCTCGTCTTTGCCCACTTTTGCGTATTGAACGCTATCTCTTACAATGATGGAATCTACAATACCCTGGCGAAGAGTTCCGTTATCATCTTTATTAGAAGAAAGCCAACTTACCTCCATGCCAATCATGCCGGATACAGCACCAAGTGACTGGTTCAATGTTTTGAGCTGGGTAGAAATATTGACCAGTTGTTCCACTGAGCTGAACTGTGCCATTTGAGCGATAAATTCCTTATCCTCCATCGGCTGCATCGGGTCTTGATTTTGCAGCTGGGTAATCAGGATTTTTAGAAACTGATCTTTACCCAATTCTTTTGTTGCAGCACTTGTAGTTGCTTTATTGGCTGCCGAATAGTTCGGCCAGGTATTATTCGTTGAAACAATTTCATTAGCCATTTGCTCACCTCATTTCTGTTTAAGCCTTAGCACTAAATGTATCTCTCTGTAATTCATTTCCTTCGACTTGCTCGCTACGCCAGTTACGCAATTCTTCTTGAATTCCTGCTGTAGCTATAGCATCATCCGATTGTTCCTCACGCTCACGCGAACGGCGTTGTTGCTGAGAATTACTTCCCGGCTGACGGCCTCCGTCCTGATACATCTGTGATCCGATTGAACTGTTCTGAGTAACCTCAAGTCGTTCCACTTGAATTCCCTGGGCTTGAAGTGAAGAACGTAGCTGCGTCATTTGTTGTTCAAGCATGTCTTTAGCCATCGTATGTTCAGTCATAAACCGTGCAACCAACTGCCCGTTCTGCATGGTAATTTGAACGTCCAACTTACCTAAATGCTCAGGCCGAAGTGAGATGGTCGCCTCGGAAAATCCTTTTTGCTGGACAATATCCAGCTTGTTAACAACAAACTGTGTCATTTCCTTGGCAAACTGTGATGTTTGCATTACAGGTTCAGCCGGCTTTCCTGCTGTTGTACCTGATGAACGCAAAGACAGCTCTCCTGCAGTAATGATGGTTGAGTGTTCCGCTTCTCCACCTGCATTTGAAGCAGATGTTGTCTCAGCCTCAGCTTTCACCTGGGTTCCAGAATTCGCCACTGCCGCAACAATAACTTGTGGCACAACAGAATCCTGTTTAGATGTTTGAAGCGAAGTACTTGTAGCGACTTGTGCAGTCTGATCCTTAACTGCAGTCAATGTATCCAGTATGGATTTCAGTTCAGTCCATCCTTTGTTACTAGTGGTATCCACTCCAGCCTCTTGAAGCTGACTCTGCAGAGATTGTAACAGATGTTTGAATTCAGGAGCGTTCTTCGCAACATTACTCTCAGGATCATTCATTCCAGCTACTAATTGTGTAAGCATATCTTGCAGAACAAAACGTACTGCTGCCGGATGCTGCGACAGTTCAATTGCGGGTACTGTTTTTGCGCTTTCCGCTCCGTTCGAAGACTCGTCGGAACCTTCTGCATCAGTACCTGAAGGTTTACTTAATTGTGTATACATCTGTTGAATCAGAGTTTGCAAACCTGCAAGTAGAGCTGGGTCATTTTCCAAAGCTTCGTCAAGTGAATCCAAGTCCGTGAACAACGAATTCAGTATAGCTGTGATTGATGCCGCTTCTCCTTCTTCACTTGTAGCAAAGGAAAAGACCAACGGATTGGCAGTTAAGCTTCCAGTAGCGCTTGAACTATCACCTTCTGTGTTTCCTCCAGATAACGATTGTGCAAGAGTTTGGAGAAATTCACCGCTAGCACCTGCAGCTGAACCTTTCGATTGTGCTCCGGTTGTCTGAACTGCCCCTGTTGCTTTTGCAGATGCTGTGGATGCCATTTGATATACAATCGACATTTATTTTCACCTCCTCTCGGTTCTACAGTGTAATCAGTTCTACTTGTTGCCCATTAATTTGTTCAAAATTTTTGCAGTTTCAACCGAGTCCTCTGAAGACATGTTCTCAAGCAATTGAGAGCGTGTTGCATCATCTACTGAATTCAGGATGGTCAATGTTTTGTCAGGACTTAGCTTGTATGTTTCCAATAATAGCTTGGCACCACTTGAAGCAGACATCGAAGCAAATGTTTGACTAAGCTGGTTTTTATCCAGGTTTTTGCTTGTGGTTGTGGATGCGGTTGAAGTTGCTGCGGTTTCTTTCTTCAATCTGGATTGCAGCGCATCCAGCGCCAGATCCCCAGACGGTTTGGCATCCTTCATCATCATGGTGACATCGGCTGCTGTTTTCGGGTCCATCTTTTCAAGCACCTTGGTCCGAGCAGATGACTGCATGGCATTCAACAACAATACCATTTCCTCATTCGTCATATTTTGCAAAATCGGTGCAGCTTTGCTTGGGCTCATGTCCGCATACATTTTTGCTAAATCTTTGATTTGCTTTTGATAATCGGATTCCGTTTCTGGCGTTGCTGCCGTAGCTGTTTCAGCCGCTTTTTCCGCATCATCCAACTTCTTCTGAAGGTCCGTGGCCTTCTTCGCTTCAGTTGTTGTCGCTTCCTGTGCTGCCTTAAGTTCTGTTTCTTTGGCAGTTACTTGGGATTTCAGCTTTTCGATTGTGGCTTCAGCACTTTCAACCTGCTGCTCACTTTTCTCCAGCTTATCTTTCTCAGGGTCCAGCACAGGATCAGGTACCCATTCCTTAACTACCGGGATCTTGTTGGCGAATTCGAACAAATTATTACGAATATCTACATTAAAAAGCGTAAGCAATACGCCCAGCAATACTACGGTGAATACAATCGGGATGGAAATCATGAGAAATTTTTCCCAGCCGCCTCCCGATTCTTTTTCCATGTCGCTATCGTCTTTAACAGCCATCGTTCATTCCTCCTTCACGAGACAACTTCGCGTCCGGCTCACATCAATTCGCGCGTCCGGCTTTGGCAGCGAAGCGTACAGTAGCCATCTCGTCCAGATCGTTCTGTTCCCGGAGGAGCATATCCTGCTGAAATTTGATCTTGGCCTTGTCTCTCGCTCCAAGCCATACTTTTTCATCAACCATCTTACCGTTCAGAAACGTCTGATTCCGCTGCACATTGACCTGAGCATGTTTAACATCATTGTTTTTACGTGAAATGCACTCGTCAAGATGATGTACATATCGCTGCATCTCCTGCAGACTGTTTACAGACGCTGTATTTTCCGTAGCAGATTGGATAATCCCGACCAGATTATTTCTATCGTTCAGAAGTTGTATCAGATGCTCTTCCTCCGTCTGAAGTTTACCGATCGCTGTGGATAACATCCACTCTGCCTGTGTTTTTTCATTACTCTTCAGGTCAACAACTTTCTGGAAATGATATCGAAATTTCATCGCTTAACCATTCATCTCCTTGCAAATTCAAGAATCAAACGTTCCTGCACTTCATTTAAGGTGACTTTCTCGTCAACTTTCTGCTTGGTAAAGTTCCATATACTATCAATCTGGTCTATGGATTCATCAATCGCTGCATTTGATCCCCGCTGGTAAGCTCCAATATTGATCAAATCCTCCGACTCTTTGTACACAGCCATCAAACGTTTCATATTATTAACGGCTTCCAGCTGCTCTTCCGGAGCAATATCCTTCATGACACGACTTATACTGGCTAGTACATCGATCGCTGGAAAATGACCTTTATTCGCAATGGATCGGTTTAACACAATGTGGCCATCCAATATACCCCTCACCGCATCGGCGATCGGTTCGTTCATGTCATCCCCATCAACCAGAACGGTATAAAAGGCTGTAATCGAACCCGTAGGCCCTGTGCCTGCCCGTTCAAGCAGTTTGGGTAAACTCGCAAATACCGATGGCGTATATCCTCTCATTGCCGGAGGTTCACCTACAGCCAAACCGACTTCCCTTTGAGCCATCGCATATCGAGTAACCGAATCCATCATAAGCATCACGTTCATTCCACGATCTCGGAAATACTCTGCAATGGTAGTTGCAATAACTGCTCCCTTAATCCGAATCAGAGCAGGCTGATCTGATGTTGCAACAATGACTACGGAACGTTCCAATCCTTCCGGACCCAGATCCCGTTCAATAAAGTCGCGAACCTCACGTCCACGCTCACCTACAAGCGCGATGACATTGACATCCGCCGCGGTATTACGAGCGATCATGCCCATCAAAGTACTCTTACCAACACCAGAACCGGCAAAAATACCCACACGCTGTCCCTTACCTACGGTCAGCAATCCATCGATAGCCCTTACACCAACACCCATCGTTTCAAGTACACGTGGACGATCCATTGGATTGACCGGAGTATTGGAGGTAGAATACATCGGCATTCTGGATGGAAGGAGGGAACCGTCCAGCGGCTGTCCAAGTCCGTCCAATACTTTACCGAGCAATTCGGAGCCTACCTGAACACCAAGTGGCTTACCCGTACCTACTACATCACAACCAGGGCCGATGGATTGAAGTTCACCCAGTGGCATAAGCAGCACTTTGTTATCTCGAAACCCAACAACTTCGGCTTGAAGAGGCTTGGCCGATTTACCAGGATAGATATAACATACGTCACCGATACTTGCATCTGGCCCTTCTGACTCCACCATAAGACCAATGACCTGAGTAACTTTACCGTTAATACGAACAGGATCGAATTGGCGCAAATGTTCCATATATCGCTGTGAACTAAGAACCTTCATGTTGATTTCTTCGCTCCTCATCCTCAAGTGCTATGCGGACCAGTTCTTTTTTAATCTCAGCAAGCTGTGTATCAATTCTCGCATCTACACTTCCAAACGAAGAACGAATGACACATCCCTTATCTTTGACCGTTGAATCAGGCAAAATCTGCAATTCTGCCTGAGAGTCAATAGACAGAGACAATTCTTCACGAGCTGCCTGTACAAATGTAAACTGATCAGGTGCCACACAGAGTGTGATCAAACCCTGCTCCCGTTTACGTGACAAACTCTGACGAATCAGTTCCAATGTATGATCGGGTTCAATGGTAAGTTGCTTATCAATGACTTTCTCAGCGATCCCGCAAGCGAGCTCCACGAGGAACGGTTCGGCTTCCTGAATGATCTGATCTTTAGCTACATAAGCTTCCTTGAGCACTTCCTGGGCTTCAATCATCATCTTTTCGATCTGCACCTGGAGATCCAGTTCAGCTTGTACTTTGCCTTCATCAAAACCCTGTTGAAAACCTTGTGAACGTAGCGCTTCGGTCAGATGTTCATCCTGTTGTCGTTGTTCCTGCCACCAGCTGTCGATCTGTTCACGGGCCTCTTGAAGCATGCGTTCTGCCTCTTCTGAAGCTTCACGTACTTGCTTTTCTGCAAACTCCTTGGCATCTTCCAGCATTTCTGCGGTAAGACGTTGTGTTTCTTCGTCCACGCGTGCTTGAAGCGTTTCTGCCTCAGAACCTTCAGCACTATCACCGTATAATTCCGTTTCAGACTCCTCAGCACCACCATAATGATGGTGATTTTCAAGTTTTTTGCGGTCATCAACCGGTACATACTGGAAAGATTTAATCAAATTAGACAATGATATCATCTCCTCCACCGCGTGCGATAATGATCTCACCGGCTTCTTCCAATCTCCGTATCGTTCCTACAATGCGTGTCTGAGCTTCCTCAACATCACGCAATCGCACAGGCCCCATGAACTCCATCTCTTCTTTGAATGTTTCGGACATCCGCTTCGACATGTTCCGGAACACAGCATCCCGAACCTCTTCGCTTGCCACCTTGAGTGCGAGTTGCAGATCTGCGTTGTCGATATCCCGGATAATACGCTGGATCGAACGATCATCCACATTGACGATATCTTCGAATACAAACATACGTTTTTTGATTTCCTCTGCAAGCTCTGGATCCTGAATTTCAAGCGAGTCCAAAATGGTACGCTCTGTACCCCGATCGACTCCGTTCAGAATCTGAACGATCGATTCGATACCACCCGCATTGGTGTAATCCTGTGTTACGGTAGAAGATAACTTCTGTTCCAGAACCCGCTCCACTTGAGAGATAACTTCTGGCGAAGTACTATCCATAACAGCCACCCGGCGAGCGACATCTGCCTGTTTCTCTTGTGGCAAGGATGATAGAATCGCTGCTGCCTGTTCGAATTGCAGGTAAGACAGAACCAGGGCAATCGTTTGCGGGCTTTCATTCTGAATAAAGTTCAAAATTTGATTCGGATCTGCTTTGCGCGCAAAGTCAAATGGTCTAACTTGCAGCGTAGCTGTCAAACGATTAATGACTTCAAGTGCTTTTGATGAACCCAGAGCTTTCTCCAGGATTTCTCTCGCATAGTTGATACCGCCCTGAGAGATATATTCCTGCGCCAGACAGATCTGGTGAAACTCGGCCATGATCATGTCCTTTTCGGAAGAATCAACCTTGCGAACGTTGGCAATCTCCAACGTAAGTTGCTCAATCTCCTCATCACGCAGATGTTTGAAGATCTGAGCCGATACTTCCGGACCTAATGTAATCAACAAAATTGCTGCTTTTTGTCTTCCAGTCAAACCTTGACTGCTTGCCTTCGCCAATGCGTTCACCTCTATTCGTCAGCCAGCCATGTACGCAGCAGATTGACGAATTCGTCTGGCTTTTTCTTGGCCAAACTCTCCAATTGTTTGCGCACCTGACTTTCGTTCGTTACACTGTCCAGCGTAATGGACGGGAACTCTGTTGCTATTGGAAGAGGAATCTCTTCTTCTTCGACTTCGTTTTGTTTGCGGCGACGGCGTACTAACAAAATAACTACCGCTGCGATCAATGCCGCTATGAGTGCGCCTCCACCCCACATCATCGTTGAGGAAAGCTGGAAACCTGTATTGTCTGCAGAGGCAGACTGGAATCCTTGTGACATGACTGAAACTTTCTTTGTCAGATCGGCGTCACTTATTACAGTGCCTGAGTCTGCCAGTGAAGCACGAACAATGTTAACCAAAATGTTTTCAATTGCGTCCTGAACCGGTCCCTGTAATTCTGTTTCTCCATTTGGTGGTTCAACTGCAACGTTAATGGTTAAGTCTTTTACAGTATATGGACTGGAAATGATATCCTTGGCGATTCGATTAACATCGTAGTTTATAGTGCTTGATGATTCTTCAGAGGTAGAATTACCGGTTGCATCAGATGATGGGTAACCCGGAACTTCCTCTTGTCCTGTGCCAGCAACACCACCTGTTGGGTTGCTTGCGCCAGTGTAGCTCTTTTGAATCTCCTGCACACTGATCTCGATGCCTTTCATATTATCTACATCAACAGGTGTGACCAGATTTTCCTTACGTGTTTCTTTGTCAAAATTAAGCTTGGAGGCTACCAAAACATTAACTTTGTCTTCCCCTACAATCTGGGAAAGGAATTGCTTTACGTTATTACGGACATCGTTTTCAAACTTTTTCTGTAAAGCCATGTTTTCTTGAACTTCGGAAGACAACCCGCCACTGCCACCTCGGGCAGTTGGAATCAATTCTGCTTCATCTGTGTTCGTAATCGTGATGTTCTCAACAGGCAGATTAGGAATTGCAGTCTTAACCAAGTTAAAGTAGCCATCTACCGCTGCCTGATTTGGGTGATAACCCGGTTTGAATTGGAGAGCTACCGATGCTGATGCTTTGTCTTGTTCTTCTAAACCAGCAAAAATGTTATCTTTCGGCATATTAACGAGTACTTTAGCATCCTGTATCCCTTGCATCCGCTGAAGTAACTGTTCAACTTCTCCGTTTATAGCGTTGTTGTACTTTACATCAAACTCTTTATCCGTCATCCCGATAGGTGATGATGACTCCTCAAATGACTTATACCCTAATGAACCATTTTGAATAATCCCTTGAGATCCAACGTTGACCTTTGCGATTGCAACACTTGTACTCGGTACGGATATGGTCTTGCCATCTGAACTTAATTTGTATGGAATGCTAGATGAATCTAGATAACTGATCACGCCCGCTGAATCACTTGCATTCAAATCTGTAAAAGCAACTTCATATTCCGTCTTGGACAACTGCATCGTGAGCACAACTGCAGCCAAAATCAGAAACAGGAAGGTGGATATAAATAATACTTTTTGCTTTTTGCTAAAACTATTCCAATACTGGGATGCCTTATCCCTGTACTGGGCGATTCTCTCATTCACTCTGTCACCCCATCCGAAACTTTGCTTAGTCTGTCCTTACTCAACCCCATCCGTTTCATAGGTTGACGATCAGGAGCAGCATCGCAGCTGCTTTGTTGTAATGATCAGCGCTACTATCGAAGCGCAAGTAGGTTGTTTTATAACTGCGTTCGCATAACTTCCTGGTATGCTTCAACCACTTTGTTTCGGACTTGAGTTGTGAGTTGTAGGCTTAACAAGGCCTGTTCTGAAGCAATCATCACTTGATCCACATTCGCTTTGCCGACCAAAAATTGATTCGACATTTCATGAGATTGAGCCTCCTGTGCTGCAACGGACCCTAATGCATTCTGTAAGTATGTACCGAAGCTCTGAATGGTTTCGGCTGGTGTAGAAGGCTTACTTTCGGTTGCACTCTTCATCTGTAGCGGTTGTATCCCCTGTGTGCTAAACATGTTGTTCTGAATCATTAATGTCCCTCCCCTTCATCCTGGTTTGTATTTTTCTTATTTTCATTTCAAAGCAACTTATCTTCCAATCTCCAAAGCTTTGGAGATCATTGCTTTGGTTGAATTCAGTGCTGTTACGTTTGCTTCATAGGAACGGGAAGCAGAGATCATGTCGACCATTTCTTTCGCAATATCCACATTAGGCATAAATACATATCCTTCTGCATTGGCATCCGGATGAGAAGGGTCATACACAGGCTTCAAAGGTGACTGATCCTCGCGAATCTCCGTTACTCTCACGCCATCTCCTGAACCGCTACCTCTCATCTGATTTTGCAGCATCGTACCAAATGACGTTTTATTCGGCTCAAGCACAACCATTTTACGTTTGTAAGGGACCGCTTCACCATTGGATACGCTCGCGCGCGTCGTCTCTGCGTTGGCAATGTTGGAAGATATAACGTCCATCCGCAACCGTTGGGCTGTCAGAGCTGAGCTACTGATACTAAAACTATTACTAATGTTCAATTTAGGTTATCTCCCTTCCACGCCAACACGCATGATTTTAATTTGTTCGTTCACTTGCTGAATATAAGCGTTATAACGCAACTGATTCTCCGCCAGAAGACTCATTTCTCTGTCTATGTCGACATTGTTTTCGTTGTTATTCATGGAGGTTGACTGGTCCATATTAACTACTGGCGTTGGTACGGAAGAGGAAGGACCTATGACAAAATGCCTTGCATCAGTTACTTTACCCTTAAGAACAGGCATATCTCCATTCATTTGCCCTTGTAACATTTCTTCAAAAGAAACGTTCGAGCGCTTGAAATACGGGGTATCGGCGTTCGCGATGTTGTCAGCAATTGTTCGCTGTCTGATATTGGACGCATCGAGTGCACCTTGCAATCTTTTAAAACTGATATCGTTTAAAAGATTCACAATCCCCCTCCTCTCTTTAGAAGTTATGGAAAAAGATTGAATCTTCTTCCTTGAAAATCCTAATGTTTTTTCGACAAAAACATTCGTCTTTACACGGTTTTCTAGGACTTAAGTAGAATTAACTCTGATGTTGTCGTATAACATAAGTTTCTTCGAGTTTGGGATATATTACAATAAGAAAAAAGCCCTATCTTTTCTGAAAGACAGGGCTTTTTGTGTATTTTCTGCAAATTATGAATTTTTTCGTAAATGTTCAGGCCCAAAACAAAAGTATGTTAATACTCTCCCTGATTGTTCTTAAACATTCTTAAAATAAAAAAAACCTTTCTCGTCTCGGCAGCACTGTATAAAGCCTGTAATTATGTATATTTTCGAAATATTCATCGTTGATAATGTTAGAATTTTTTGCCGTTAGATTAAGGGTTTAGCGACTACATGATAGGTATGCATACGAAGCTGTGTATTAATCAATTGACAAGTTATCTTTCACGAATTAAGATTTCTCACCAATTCTACACAACACTTTCTTAACAATTAAGTAGGGTTTACGTATTTTAATCCCCAGAAAACAATTGGTGACTTCGCACTCTTCTATAAATTCTTTTTTTGCGCATTTACGCAACATTTACCAATCTGTCAACTAAACCGATGCCCAGACTTGGAATAAGAAACATTCTTTTAATGGGAATGACTGGATATAAAAATCAGAAATAACTACCACTCCGATAGGTTTTAACACGCTTTGCATGCGGCACAAGTCCTAGGTTTTGTCGATCCAGACAACAACCACACATCTTTTATCGGCTATCTCATCGAAATCCTTTAGATAGAAACAAAAATAAACGATATGTCACCGGTCGGAGAGAGAACCTTTTACGATTCGTCTAAGGAATGATTATCCTTCGTCGATCTCGTAAGTGTTCTCTACGGTCCAGTGCATATCGTTCATTCATTCGACCTTTTAGCAATTACATTGCAACCCTATATCACAGGATATACTGACTTAAATCACGATCAAGTGCAATATCATTCAATTTCTCACGGACATACTCCGGAGTAATCACCATACGTTCCAATGTAAGCTCAGGTGCCTCAAAGGATAAATCCTCCAAAAGCTTTTCAAGAATTGTATGCAATCGACGAGCACCTATATTTTCTGTATTTTGATTGACGGATTCAGCCAATTTGGCAATCTCGCGAATGGCCTCATCCGAGAACTCAATCTCAATATTCTCGGTGCGCAACAGATCCACATACTGCTTGGTCAGTGCATTTTGGGGTTCAGTCAGAATGGATACAAACTCCTCCAGTGTTAGACTGCTTAGTTCCACACGAATTGGGAAGCGTCCCTGAAGCTCGGGAATGAGATCAGAGGGTTTAGCGACATGAAATGCGCCAGCTGCCATAAACAGAATATAATCCGTTTTGACAGGGCCATATTTCGTCATTACTGTAGAGCCCTCTACGATAGGCAGAATGTCACGTTGCACACCCTCACGGGATACATCGGGTCCACTACCGCGTCCTTGACTGGCAACCTTGTCGATTTCATCGATGAAAATGATACCTGTCTGCTCCGCCCGGCGAATGGACTCCTGGGTAACATCATCCATGTCGATTAATTTCCCTGCTTCTTCCTGAATCAACACTTTACGCGCTTCTTTAATAGCGAGTTTACGTTTTTTTGTACGACGTGGCAACAAGCTACCAAACATCTCCTGCATGTTCATGCCCATCTGATCATTACCTTGACCAGCAAACATGTCCATCATGTTAGGAGCAGTGTCTTCGACATCAATTTCAATGATGTCATCCTCCAACTTGCCAGATAACAGATCAAACTTGATCTTACGGCGGCGTTCGGCAACCCCGGTATCCGGTTCTGGCTCATCCTGTTCCTGAACGTTGTTGCCATTATTCCCAAAGATCATCTCAAAGGGATTACGCTGATTCTTGGACTTAGACTGTGAAGGAGCCAAAATATGTACAATTCTCTCATTGGCCGCTTCTTCAGCTTTGTCCTTCACTTTTTCAGTGCGCTCCAGCTTCACCATCCGCAGTGATGTCTCAATCAGATCACGTACCATCGATTCAACGTCACGGCCAACGTAACCCACTTCAGTGAACTTGGTAGCTTCCACTTTCACAAATGGCGCACCTACCAGTTTAGCGAGGCGACGGGCGATTTCCGTTTTACCCACACCGGTAGGTCCAATCATCAAGATATTTTTAGGCACAATGTCGTCC
Source organism: Paenibacillus sp. FSL L8-0435 (assembly GCF_037965655.1). Taxonomy (NCBI): domain Bacteria; kingdom Bacillati; phylum Bacillota; class Bacilli; order Caryophanales; family Paenibacillaceae; genus Paenibacillus; species Paenibacillus sp. FSL L8-0435. Next base: position 2,399,470 of record NZ_CP150185.1, on the reverse strand, counting down.
TGAGTATGCTCAGGCAAAAGGCTACGCCGATAACGATTACGAAGGGCTACCGCTACCGATTTTTTAGCTTTCTTTTGACCTACAATATACTTGTCAAGCTCTGCAACAATCTGTCTCGGTGTTAACGCTTGAGTATTCATATTGCTTCCCTCCTACCAGTATGTTGAATTTATTTTACCTAACAAGGACAAAGAATCCCCTAGACGTCCTGGAGCAGATTACAGAATCATGCTCCACTACGGGAGATTTCTTTGGCTTATAACTCTTCTACAATAATATTACTGTTCGTATATACACATAGCTCCGAGGCAATCTGAAGCGATTCACGCGCAATATCTTTTGCTTCCAGGTTTACTGCATGACGTTTCAACGCACGCGCAGCAGATAAGGCAAAGTTTCCACCTGATCCGATAGCGATAACGTCATCATCAGGCTCAATAATTTCGCCGCCACCTGAGATGAGCAACATGCCTGTTTTGTCCATTACAATCAACAACGCCTCAAGCTTGCGCAAGATCCGATCCTGACGCCAATCCTTGGCAAGCTCTACAGCAGCACGCTGCAAGTTACCATGGTGCTCCTCCAGCTTACCTTCGAATTTCTCAAACAGGGTGATCGCATCCGCCACAGAACCAGCAAAGCCAGCAACAACCTGTCCGCGGTACAAACGTCTTACCTTCTTGGCTGTATTCTTCATCACAACACTTTGGCCCATGGTCACCTGACCATCTCCTGCGATTGCAGCCTTACCATTATGACGAACAGCACAGATCGTTGTAGCATGAAATGACATATCCATGATATCAGCATCCTCCCACGAATAATTTATACGCGTTCCGGAACAGTTAGACCTTCTGCCTCAGCAAAACTCGTGATGCCATCCAGTGCACGCTGTGCAAGAGCTTCATTTTTTTCCTTTTTGTTACGAATCTTCGTTTCAAGCTTCGGCAACAAACCAAAGTTTGCGTTCATTGGTTGGAAGTGCTTGAAGTCAGCCGTTGTAATATACTGAGCCATACTCCCAAGTGTTGTTTCTACGGGCAATACCACCAGTTCCTGCCCAAGTGCTGCTTTGGCTGCGTTCATGCCGGCAATAAGCCCTGATGCAGCAGATTCCACATAACCTTCTACACCCGTCATCTGACCTGCAAAGAACAAGTTAGGACGCTCTTTAAACTGATACGTCGGAAGAAGCAGTTTAGGAGAATTAATAAATGTATTACGGTGCATTACGCCATAACGAACGAACTCTGCATTTTCAAGTCCAGGAATAAGGGAAAAGACTCGTTTCTGTTCTCCCCATTTCAGATGCGTCTGGAAGCCAACCAAGTTATACAGGGTTCCAGCTGCATTGTCCTGTCTAAGCTGAACAACCGCATGTGGTAACTCTCCTGTATGAGGGTTAACCAGACCTACCGGTTTCATTGGACCAAACAGAGCTGTCTGTTTTCCGCGTTTCATCATCACTTCGATTGGCATACAGCCTTCAAAGTAGATTTCTTTCTCAAACTCTTTTAATTGAGCAACCTCAGCAGTAATGAGAGCTTCATAGAAGACATCAAACTCTTCTTCTGTCATGGGACAGTTCAGATATGCCGCTTCGCCTTTATCATAACGGGAAGCCAGATACACCTTGTTCATATCAATTGAATCTTTTTCGATAATCGGTGCAGCTGCATCATAGAAGTAGAAATACTCTTCTCCCATTAGTGCCTTGATTTGCTCAGACAATGCGGGTGAAGTCAGCGGCCCCGTTGCAACAACAACGATGCCATCTTCCGGCAGAGAAGTTAGTTCCTCATTCACCACTTCGATGAGCGGATGCTGGTGCAACGTGGATGTAATCTCACCTGAAAATCCATCCCGGTCCACAGCAAGTGCCCCACCTGCAGGAACTGCATGTTTGTCTGCTGCTGACAATACAAGAGAATTGAGCATTCTCATTTCTTCTTTTAACACACCCACTGCATTGGTCAATCCATTCGCACGCAGCGAGTTGCTACATACCAGCTCTGCAAATTTATCCGTATGATGAGCTGGCGTTTTCACAACAGGTCTCATCTCGTATAATTTTACGCGTACGCCGCGACTTGCAATCTGCCAGGCCGCTTCTGTTCCTGCAAGCCCGGCACCAATAACGGTTACTTGTTGTTCATTTGTCAAAATCATTTACCCCCATAAAGCAATTTCATATTTCACTATAATTGAATTGATTCACATATATACTAATCCGCTGATTCGTCATCCGGTTCATCCACCGGCTCCTGATGATCACATGAAGTACACTGCAATCGTGCTCCCTTTTTGTTCCGCTTTTCAATCATTAGCGATCCGCAACTTGGACATGGTTTGGCTGAAGGTCTGTCCCATGAGACAAAATCACATTCAGGATATTTGTCACAACCGTAGAAAATACGTCCTTTTTTGCTACGACGCTCAACAACATGACCTTCCTTACACTTCGGACAAGTCACGCCGATATCCTTGATAATCGGTTTGGTATTCCGGCAATCAGGGAAGCCAGAGCACGCAAGAAACTTGCCAAAACGCCCGAGTTTATAAACCAGCGGTTTGCCGCACTTCTCACAGATCTCATCTGATACTTCGTCTTCAATCTCGATTTCTTTCATTTCTTCTTCCGCAAACTCAAGGCGTTTCTCAAAAGATTCATAGAATTCTGCGAGTACTTTGACCCAATCCTCGGAACCTTCCTCAACATGGTCAAGATCACCTTCCATGTTTGCGGTAAATTCTACATTCAGGATTTCCGGGAAAAACTCTTCCATCTGTTCGATGACCAGTTCACCAAGCTCGGTTGGCATGAATTTCTTTTCCTCTATCGCAACATATCCGCGCTTCTGAATGGTCTCCAGTGTTGGCGCATATGTACTCGGACGCCCTATACCCAATTCCTCAAGCGTCTTAACCAACCTTGCCTCCGTATATCGGGGTGGCGGTTGTGTAAAATGCTGTTTTGGCTCAATCTCCTGCTTATCAAGCACATCTCCACTTTTCAACGGAGGCAGCAGACGATCTTCATCGGTTGTACCATCGTCGTTTCCTTCAACATATACCTTCATGAAACCTTGGAACCGCACCTTCGAACCTGCTGCACGGAAAATGGTGTCCCCCGCAGCAATATCTACAGAGAGTGTATCCAGGATAGCCGAAGACATCTGGCTCGCTACAAAACGTTCCCATACCAGTTTATACAAGCGGAACTGATCGCGACTCATGAATGACTTGATTGAGTCAGGATCACGCAGAATTGAAGTTGGACGAATTGCTTCATGCGCATCCTGAGCATTAGCTGCTTTTTTGGAATAGTTTCGTGGAGACTCAGGTGCAAATGGCTCACCATACTTACCAACGATATATTCTTTGGCTTCTTCTTGTGCAGATGCCGCAATTCGTGTGGAGTCCGTACGCATATACGTGATGAGACCTACTGTGCCTTCTTTTCCAAGGTCTACACCTTCATATAGTTGTTGGGCGACCGACATCGTCTTGGAAGCTCTGAAATTCAATTTACGCGCCGCTTCCTGTTGCAGAGAACTCGTCGTAAACGGGGCGGAAGGGTTACGGCTCCGTTCTTTCTCTTTAACTTCCTTGATCGTAAAGTCGGCTCCTTCGATCTGTTTCAAGATCGCTTGCACTTCCGCTTCACTACCCAGCTCTGTTTTGGCCCCGTTCAGTTTATGAAACTTGGCTTCAAACGGATTGCCGTCTGCTGTCAGTTTAGCGGTAATGCTCCAGTATTCTTCCGGCTCAAAATCATCAATTTCATTTTCACGATCTAAAATGATTTTTACAGCCACGGACTGAACCCGGCCTGCAGACAAACCTTTTTTCACTTTCTTCCATAATAACGGACTAATTTTATATCCAACGAGTCGATCCAGAATACGTCTTGCCTGCTGCGCGTTAACCAAATCCATATTGATTTTCCGCGGCGTTTTGAACGCATCTTTGACCGCCTGTTTTGTAATTTCATTAAATACAACCCGGCAATCTGCCGTATCGTCCAGTTCAAGGGCATGGGCCAAATGCCATGCGATAGCCTCACCTTCGCGATCCGGGTCAGCTGCGAGATACACTTTTTTCACTTTCTTCCGTGCATCCTTCAGTTCTTTCAAAATTGAACCTTTGCCGCGGATCGTAATATATTTCGGATTAAAATCATTCTCTACCTCAACGCCGATCTGACTCTTTGGCAAATCGCGAACATGCCCCATCGAAGCTTTTACGATGAACTTGCTGCCTAAATATTTGCCTATCGTCTTCGCCTTTGAGGGCGACTCCACGATTACGAGTGCATCCGCCATAGGTTCATCCTCCTCTCAGTCATGAAACTGTCATGAAACTGTTTCTGTAAGCTTATGCATAATTAATAACTTCTGCTAATTATATATTTCCACACACTGCGTAGGTTGTAGCTTCGTCATACCCTCGCGTATTTAGTGCCTGGTAATTGGCTAATCTGCTTTTTTATGATTAAAGATAACAGAACTGAATGCAAATGTCCAAAATCCCAACCAAGCAGCTCAACTAGTTGATCCAATGATTGTTCTCCCTGTTCCAACAGATAAATCACACGTTGTTCATCTGGAGAGAGCTTAACCTCAGCGAATATCCCTCGCCCGGAAGACTCGGTTGTTTCGGTCGAACGTCCTCTATTGTAAGGAAGTTGTTCTGCATTTGGCAAGCCCAATCGATACTCTTCCAATACATCTGCTGCACAAGTGACCAATTTGGCCCCTTGACGGATAAGATTGTGTGCTCCCTGACTTTTCGGTGATGTGATAGGTCCAGGGACTGCAAATACATCCCTGCCTGCTTCAAGCGCAGCATCTGCTGTAATGAGTGAGCCGCTGCGAATGTCAGCCTCAACAACCAATGTTCCCAGTGTCAGACCGGCAATGATTCGATTCCGTTCCGGAAATAATCCCTGGCGTGCTCTTGTACCTGGTGGATATTCCGACAAAAGCAGACCTGTCTCCGCGATTCGCTCTGCGAGGCTTGTATTTTCGGGTGGGTATATATGATCAATCCCTGTTCCGAATACGGCAATCGTTTTTCCTTTAGCACGTAGTACTACCTCATGACATACGCTATCAATACCGCGGGCAAGCCCGCTTACAATCGTCAGTCCTGCATTGCATAATTGTTCTGCCAGCTTCTCTCCAACTTTGCGCCCATACACGGTTGGCATACGAGTTCCCACCATGGCAATAGACGAATTGTGTAGCAAACTAACATCCCCTCGAGCATACATTACCCAGGGAGGCTGAACGGTTTCCTTCATTAATATGGGATAATTCTGATCCAGATAAGTAATAACCTCTATCCCCAGATTGTAAACGTGTTCTCTTTTACTCTCAATCCAATCGATAGTAAATTGGCTAGCCAAACGTGCAGCCTGATCTTTGCGCAAGCCTGCTGCGACCCAGTCGCTTTCCCCATAATTCAATAGATCGGGTAATTCATGTTGTCCCAGAATCAGTTTCGAGATCGTTTTCTTGCCAATACCCTCCATCTCATGTAACCCAAACAAGATCCATCGTTCTTCCATACCATAAACCTCCCAAAGCGGGAAGAGATCTTCCCTCATATTGTGTGTTAAGTGACCACGGAATGCAAGCGTTTACGCAGGTGGGAGACAATTCCTACCCTTTTTGCCGTAAAAAAAACGCAAAAAAGCAACCCTTCGCCCTGTTTAAGGACAAAAGGTTGCTTACCTTTTCCGTAACCATAATAGTCGGTCTACCAGAAATAGATCATTTCCGAGCCGTTTCTTCTATTATAACGAAAAAGAATTAATGTGTCGTGCACAAATTCAAAATACCGCGTTCCTCAAGTACACTCACCAAAGTCGAACCCATCTCAGCAGGAGTTGGTGCTACTTTGATTCCACATGATTCCAGCTTCGCAATTTTCTCTTTGGCTGTACCTTTACCACCAGAGATAATAGCGCCAGCATGGCCCATCCGTTTGCCTGGAGGCGCTGTTACGCCACCGATAAAGCCAACAACCGGTTTGGTCATGTTTTCACGTACCCAATCTGCAGCATCCTCTTCAGCTGTACCACCAATCTCACCAATCATGATGACCGCATGAGTCTGTGGATCTTCATTGAACCGTTTGAGGATATCAATGAACTCGGAGCCTTTTACAGGGTCTCCCCCGATTCCTACAGCAGAGGATTGTCCAATGCCACGTGTCGTCAGTTGATGAACGGCTTCATAGGTAAGTGTTCCACTACGGGAAACAACGCCTACGTGCCCCGCCATATGGATATAACCAGGCATGATACCAATTTTACATTCTCCTGGTGTAATGACACCTGGACAGTTTGGTCCGATCAGGACGGTATTTTTGCCTTCCATGAAGCGGTCAACCTTGATCATGTCAAGAACCGGAATACCTTCTGTAATACAGATTACGAGGTCCAGCTCAGCATCAACAGCTTCCATAATGGAATCTGCTGCAAATGCAGGAGGAACGTAAATGACGCTCGCTGTTGCGCCTGTAGCTTCCTTCGCTTCCTCCACAGTGTTGAACACCGGCAGACTAGCTACTGTACCGTCTTCCAACGTGATATCCACATTAGTTCCGCCTTTACCCGGTGTAACTCCGCCTACCATCTGGGTTCCGTAGTCCAATGCGCCCTTCGTGTGGAACATTCCCGTTGAACCCGTAATGCCTTGCGTAATGACTTTTGTATTTTTATCGATCAAAATACTCACGTTGCTTCACATCCTTACGGTTATTTTTCAATTCCCGGACAGCTCCGGTACTAAGGAATGAACTTATTTTACGAGGGCAACAATTTTCTGTGCACCATCGGCCATGGAATCAGCAGGAACAATATTCAGGCCAGATTCACCCAGAATACGTTTGCCAAGCTCCACGTTAGTTCCTTCAAGACGAACAACCAGCGGTTTGGTCAGGCCAAGCTGCTTCGCGGCTTCAACAACACCATTGGCGATAACATCACAGCGCATGATGCCACCGAAGATGTTAACAAAGATCCCAGCTACTTTGGCATCGGACAAGATGATCTTAAATGCTTCAGTCACCTTCTCCGTTGTCGCACCGCCCCCAACGTCAAGGAAGTTGGCCGGGTCTCCACCGTAGTATTTGATAATGTCCATCGTTGCCATCGCAAGTCCCGCACCATTGACCATACAGCCGATGTTGCCATCAAGTGCTATGTAGCTGAGGTCGTATTTGGAAGCTTCGATTTCTTTTTCATCCTCTTCATCCAGATCACGCAGTTCCAAAATGTCTTTGTGACGGAACAGGGCGTTGGAGTCAAAGTTCAATTTTGCATCTAGCGCGATAACGTTTCCATCTCCGGTAACAACGAGAGGATTGATCTCGGCAATAGAGCAATCTTTTTCGACAAATGCAGTGTACAGCGCGAGCATGAACTTAACAGCTTTGTTCACCAGTTCATTCGGAATCTTAATGCTGTAAGCCAGTTTACGGGCCTGGAACACTTGCAATCCAATAGCAGGGTCAATAATTTCTTTGAAAATTTTCTCAGGTGTAGCTTCAGCTACTTCTTCAATCTCAGTACCGCCTTCTTCGGAAGCCATCATAACTACACGGCCTGTGGCACGGTCCACAACAACACCCACATAATACTCTTTGCGGATATCGCATCCTTCTTCAATCAGAAGACGTTTCACTTCTTTGCCTTCTGGTCCAGTCTGGTGTGTTACCAATACTTTGCCCAGAATTTCGGAAGCATAGGCACGAACTTCATCCGTACTCTTCGCCACTTTTACGCCGCCGGCTTTACCCCGGCCACCTGCGTGTATTTGCGCTTTAACAACAGTCACCGGACTGCCCAGTGCCTCTGCGGCCGCAACCGCTTCATCGACTGTATAAGCAACCTTTCCGTTTGGAACGGTAACTCCATACTGTTTCAGTACTTCTTTTCCTTGATATTCATGGATATTCATTCTCGAATCCTCCTATCAACATGACTGCAACAAGGCGGGTTGGTAGACTAACAAAAGACAAATGTTGACTATTTTCACTTAAACCCAATTCATTGTAACACGTTTTTAAAACGCTTTCCTTAAAAAATTAATGGTTAATAGACAGTATTTTGATATGAGTATGATCCCATATTGTGAATGCTTGGGTATATATGGAAAAAACCTCAGCTAAAAGCTAAGGTTTCCTTGATCTAAAACTACATTTTATTTTTTGGCTGCGTTCGTGTTGGTTTGGTGAACTTTCTCCAGCAACCCTTTGAACTGACCCAGCAAAGCTTCAAACTCTGTACTGTTCAAACACGCATCACCCTGAATGGATTCAGGTATGGATAATGCCTTGTTCCGCAGCTCACGGCCGGAGTCGGTTAATGTAATTAATACTTTTCGTTCATCCTGAGCAGAGCGTTCGCGATTAATAAGTCCTGCTGACTGTAACCGTTTGAGAAGTGGTGTCAACGTTCCCGAATCGAGATAGAGTGCCTCCCCGATCTCCTTAACCGTACATTCTTCACGTTCCCACAATACCATCAGAACCAGATACTGTGAATACGTTACGCCGAGCACCTCGAGATAAGGCTGGTACATCTTCGTAATCTCCCGTGAACAAGCATATATGGCAAAGCATAATTGGTTATCCAGCTTCAAACTGTCAGTCTGCATATATCTTTCTCACCTGCCTATTGTGCATTCTATTCCTTATAAAAAAGGAACTATAAATCTATCTTATCACAAATTAGAAAAAAAACAGAATAATTGAGCACAAATGATTTTACTATTCAATTTAATTATGATAAATTAGATTGTGTGAAATATAAAAAAACGAATAGATGAGCCGTAAGTACATCTCATAATTCGATAAAAATATTACATAAGGTCCATGGAATACATTCGCGTTTTCTCGGGCCAAATTTGATAATCATAATGAAAGTTTAATACGTAACCATTTTCGCCAAAGCTATTTAATGATTTCCTTCCAAAAATAAAATTCAGGGATCAGGAAAGATGACTACAGCAATGAGAATGACAGGTTGACTCCATGATTCCTTTTATATAAAATGCTTAATAGAAGCTGAGGAAGCACCTTAATTCGTAGACTGGCCCGTATTTTGCGGAGTCAAGAATCGAGTGAGGTGTTTCTTTGTTATGTATGGAAAATTACACAGTGCGTGTTTGTACGGAATCGATGGTGTACTGATCGAGGTGGAAACCGATTTATCCAATGGTCTGCCACAGACATCCATCATCGGTTTACCGGATTCAGCTATTCGTGAGGCCGTTGAGCGTGTCCGTGCAGCGATTAAAAATTGCGGATATCAGTACCCTTTACAGCGGATCACAATCAATCTGGCCCCCGCTGATCTGCGCAAGGAAGGATCTTCCTTTGATCTGGCCATTGCTATTGGTTTACTTATGACAAGCGGTCAGCTTGTACTGCCTCCCCAGGAACGGACACTAGTGGTTGGCGAACTGGCGTTGGACGGTTCGATCAGGTCCGTGCCCGGCATTTTATCCATGGTGGACCTGGCCAAACGACAAGGCTTTACTTCTGTGCTCCTGCCTTTGGATAACGTAGAGGAAGCGTCACTGATTCGAGGTATCCAGGTGTTTGGCATTCGACATTTACAGGATATTGCTCCGGAAAATTTAGATCAATCTGCAAGTTCGGTTGGAATACCCAATAATTCGAATGCAGGACCAGTCGTGTTGAAAAATTATGCACACCTCGCTGCGCCTATAACGGATAAGACTCATAAGATGGCGGATAGGAAGCCGAGACAAACACCATTATTTGCAGACGACTATAGCGATGTTCTGGGGCAGCACCATGTAAAACGCGCGCTTATGATTGCTGCAGCAGGCATGCATAACATACTGCTCGTTGGACCGCCAGGCACGGGCAAAACGATGTTAATCAAACGTCTGCCCTCCATCCTTCCTCCTTTGTCAGAAGATGAAGCGTTGGAAGTAACCAAAGTATTAAGTGCTGCAGGCAAATTAAAAGAAGCGCCTCAAGGCCTGATTGCAGACAGACCTTTTCGCTCCCCTCACCACACGATATCCTCCTCTGGTCTGATTGGAGGCGGTGGTATCCCAAAACCAGGTGAAGTGAGCCTTGCCCATCGGGGAATATTGTTTCTGGATGAATTACCTGAATTTCAGCGCCAAGTGCTGGAGGTATTAAGGCAGCCGTTAGAGGATCGCACAGTGACAATTAGTCGGGCTCGCGCTGCATTCACCTTTCCGGCCCAGTTCATGCTTGCATGTTCCATGAATCCCTGTCCCTGCGGATATTTGTCCGCTCATTCGGAGGAACAACGATGCATATGTAGTCCAGCCCGTGTTGCCGCGTACCGAGCCAAAATTTCAGGACCACTGCTGGACCGCATTGACCTTCAGGTCGAGGTTCCTCCACCAGGTGAGTGGCGCAAGTCTGCTGCTTCCCCTTCATCTGAAGAAATGCAGGCAAAAGTAATCCACGCTCATCAAATTCAGGCTTCACGTTATGCTCAAAGTTCGGTCCGTTGGAATAGCCAGCTTTCGGGCACGCTTTTGCGACGTACAATCCAACTCCCTCAAGAGGCAGAGCAACTGTTAGAGCAAACGCTGCAAACGTTAAACCTGAGCATGCGTGCACATGATCGAATTATCAAGATGGCACAGACAATTGCCGATCTGGACCATGAAGGTGAAATTGTGACAGCTCATGTGGCTGAAGCCATCCAGTATCGTCAATTGGATCTTAATTTATTTTGAAGCTATTTTAGAAGCATATGGAGGAAAGAACAGGCCGATTTACCCAAAGGTAGTGAAATGGGCATGAAACTGTAAACAACAGAGGAAGATCGAGAAGGATTCTTTATGCAGATTCTACAATCCGGATACACCAACATGACAAAAAAACGTACAAGCCCTTCTCTTCTGTGGAGAAAGGTACTTGTACGTAGAGTTTCCTGAAACATAAACATACGGGGATCGTAGGTAGCTAAGGTTTTTAATAATTTTTTATTCGAAAAGAGTGAGTTTCTCCTTAGCTGGTGTGCGTTCTTTGGCAGAAGGAATAACATCAGGGTATCCCATATAAATCATACCTACAATCTTCTCTCCCGCCTCTATTCCAAGCGATTTGCGGAATTTGGGAGCGTACAAGAATGGCTTGGTCACCCAGAACGTTCCAATGTCTTCACTCCAGGCTGCAAGCATAAAGTTCTGAACCAATGCACTGACCGCAGCAAAGTCTTCGTCCCAGATATTCTGTCTTGGATCTTCTTCCAGCACGACAAGCATAACGGATGGAACTTGCATAATATTGGGTGAAAATTTGTTGTCTTCTCCCATTTCTGCATCAATAGCCTCGGCCAGTTTCTTCCGTCCATTTCCGGTAAACAACAAAAATCTCCAAGGTTCACGCAGTTTATGGTTAGGAGCCCAGACTGCCGTATCCAGCAATTCTATAATCTGCTGTGTAGGAACAGCTTCTTTTTTGAATTTTTTCACCGTACGACGGTTTTGAATCGCATTTCTGACTTCATTTGTTGTTTTCGTAGCTTTACTCATCGGCCGTACCTCCCTGATTATAAAATCATTTGCAACCGCAATAGTGATTCGCGGCCTAGTACACTCATTATAATTTCTTTATGACATAAAAAATAAATTCCAGTTTACCTTCTTGATTATACACCCATCTGATCACGAGATTCAAAGGGGCGGCAGAGGTCATTACCGTTAAGTTCATTACGAACAGAAAAGACGACTCTGAATCTTGATTCACCACGAGGGATCATCAAGTCAGAACCGTCTTTTATTCTCATGTTGTTATTCATTCACATATCTTATCAACAAGTAATCAATCGTCATAACTCGCCCCTTCAAACGTGCCATTCCCTTCAAATGTGCCATTAACAAAATCCATTTTGTTGTACTTCTCCTGGTTACCTGCAACATCTGTACTATAGTACTCTACCACCTTGACATCAGGGGCATAAAACTTGACGGGTCCTTCATAGTTCTTCCATTCTCCCCCATTGATTCGATATTGCGTTGTTTTTACGCCCGAACCTTTGACTTCGTCTGTTGCCTGAAGTCTGAATGTAAATCCTTTGATGTATATTTTCCCGTTCACAGTATCTGTAATAGGAACTAATCTGTACTTGGTTACTGGAGGTGTAATATCTGCATCCTTCTTAAGTACGATATTAAACGTATTATGATCTCCTTTTACAAGAGTAACGCTTAGGCTCGTTTTTAGATATCCTGCTGCTTCTCCCGTTATCGTTCTGGCCCCTGTTGGTACGCGCTTTATAAAATAATCGCCTTGAGCATCTGTCGTTGCCGAACCGCCAGCATAAACTTTAGCACCAGTTATCGGATTGCCCGCTTCATCTATTACTTTTCCACGCACGTGTGCCGCCTCTGCCAAAACAACATCCTTTCTCAAGGTTCCCCCCTCCCGGACACCCAAGCGATCCTGTTCATATAGCATATAATCATCGGCATCTATCCATATTGCAATGTTCGGATTATAGGCGTAATCAATTCCTGTAACCGCATATCGACCTTGCTGATCAGTTTTCACTATACGATCAAAGACACTTGTTACTTTTATACGAGCATCTGGAACAGGTCTGCCCGCCTGATCTTTGACTGTTCCTACAATCGTGGAAGGTTCATAAATATGAAAATCAAGCTGTTTTTGCTCTCCACCCCTTAAACTATAGTAAGTGTGATGTCGATACGGCACATACCCCTCTGCTTCAACTGAAAAGGTAAATACAGTATAGTTCTCAACGGATTCAATAATACGATAATTCCCACTCTCATCTGTCTCCACGCTGTGTTCCTTATTCCCATAATCAAGCCAATACTTGACTGTGGCGTCCTTGACAGGCAATCCCTGACGATCAATCACTTTACCTGACACACTAACCGCATTGTCAGATTCAGCAGCATAAGAAACTCCGGAATACATGATTCCAAACAAAATGAAACATAAAGATAGTGTACTTAGTCGAATGATCCATTTGATACTTGTCTGCATCTTCCACTACACCTCACCATTTATTTTATTGATCAAACATTCCTCTTTAACCTCTTAAATTAACTGACCATAAGTTCAAGCTTCCAGAATTCTCCGTCCCAAACATATTGCCAAATCCCCTGTCCACCGTTCATGGTCTCGCTGATATCCAGCACTTCCATCCGAGGGCACTCCCATACTTGTTTTACTGTGTTGTTCGAAGTATTCTGAAGCTCTTTCATACATCCCACCAACCTCTCTTTAAATTTTTCAACGTTCTTATTTTATTACAAATGATACGATTTGTATCTAAAAATTCTGAAATACAATGATTTTATTATCAATGCTCTATTTTCTCCGTTTTGTGATTTCATAGTTAAATCAAAAAAAGCCGCAGTTCCTGTATAAATAGGAATTGCGGCTTTAGTATATTAACTAATTTCAAAACTAAAACAATGCAAAGATAAGACATAATTAAACTTGTACTTCGAAATCACTGACCGACTCACACTAAAATGATACAAATCGTATCTATTGATACAGCAATAACTTCGAGTGTAATTCTTAAAAAGCATTAACAATATGATTCAGAGAGACAATCTCTCCTGCTTGATCAAGCATTACGGCAATTACATCAAAACGGATCTGAAGTTCCGTCTCTCCCGTCATTTGCAAATACACGGATGCGGTTGAACGCACCTGCTGCATTTTACGCATATCAACCGATTCCTGAGGTGTACCGTACTGAGCGGCTCCACTTCTGCTTCTTACTTCCACAAAGATAATCAGGCCCTCGCTGGAAGCAATGATGTCAATCTCACCGCTACGGCAACGCCAGTTCTGTCTAATGATCCGATAATCGTGCTCTCGCAACCATTGACAGGCAGCCTCTTCACCTAATCGGCCTTTCTGCTGTCGTGTGAGCTTTAATCCTGGCTCCTGACCCAATCTACGTTCTACCATGACTCATTTTCCTCACGTCCTGAGGCCATGCGATCTGCACGGTAGACGTACGTTAGCACCTCTGCGACCAGTTGATACAGTTCTGCCGGAATCTGTTCATCCAGATCCAACTTGGAGAGTACCTCCACAAGTGCTGCATCCTCCTGAACAGCCACGCCGTTTTCTCTGGCTTTATCCAGAATGGCTTCTGCCACTTTGCCGCGCCCCTTGGCTACAACAACAGGCGCTTCGCTCTCTCCAGGGACATATTTTAGGGCAACCGCCTTTTTGGAGAGCAGGTCCGGTTGTGACGACTCGTCTTTCATACCTTCAAGTCCACCCCTTTGTATCGTTCAGGACTATAGTCCGAGGCCCTCGTTTTTCGTTCCGCGCCCGGCTCCTGGCCGGCAGGCCACGGTTCCGCCTTGAAGGTCAGCAGTTGATAGCCCAGCTTGTCCAATGCCTGGTGGATTACCTCTCGTCCACTCTCCAGGAGCGGTCCCATTCCTTCGCGATCATTCAATACACGCAGACTGACAATGTTATTAACCACATGCACATCTACCAGAGTAGGCCCAAGACTTTTCATGTCCAGATCAAACCATAGACGGCAGTTGGACGCATCCAGCTCTCCACGTTGACCTCTGCGAGACTGAATCTGAACAGACGCCGTTTCTTCCCCGTCCGGTCCAGTGATCGGAATAAACCAGTGCATCTGTGCAAAAGTAGCACTGCGATCTGTCGTTAGCAATAACTGCTGACCTGTCAGATACTGCACGGCCTGTCCGGCGGCATCCTTAAGCGCTGCTGGTGCACCTTCGCTGCTGGCAAGCTGCAGCAGCAAGCCCTTCAGCGTGTCCGCATTCGCCGGACTCGCCACATCCCCTACGCGCGGCTGCGCTACCGCGCCGTGAACGGCCTGCTGCTCGTGCTCCGCACCGAGCAGCTTCAGCACGCGCCCCACCCACGGGTCCCCCTCGTGGGTGACAGGCGCGTGCACTGCCGCAGCTCCCGCAGGTGCTGCGGCAGTACCGCCAGCCGGCGGCGCATCAGCGCCGGCTGGCAACGGCTGCGGCACGCCTCCGGCAGCCACAGCCGCCTGGCCGCCCTGCGATGCAGGGGCGGCCTGTGCTGCCGCACCAGGCTGTGCCGGTGCGGCAGTGGACGCGCTGCGCAGGGCGTCCAGCAGCGTCAGCAGCTTGGGCGCCAGCTGCGCTGCCGTAGGCGCTGCTGGCGCCGCCTGGCCTGCTGCGGACGGAGTCCCCGCAGCAGCAGGCGTTTCAGCGCGGCCGTCAGTTCGCCCGGCCGCGCCTGCTTCAGGCTGGCCTGCACTTGCACGGCCAGCCACAGATTCTGTAGCCGCGCCTGGGGTTCCCGGGCGGCTCACAGCTTGCCCCGCGTCAGCCCCGCGCGGGCTCTCGCCAGGTATTCCGGTTCCAGACGGAATACCGGCACCTCCTTTGCCAGCCGTTTCAACGTTGCTGGCAACTGCCTTTGCCCCGGCTTCAGCATTTCCTGTACCTCCGCCAGTCTGCATGTTTCCTTTCACCGCAGTACCTGCATCCTCTGCCCCACTATCAGTCATGGATATAGATCCTGCCAATGCCGCTTGTCCTTGTTGCGTTGACAAAGTAGGTGTTCCGGTTCCAGTCATCTGACGACCATTGCCTGATGTAGCCAGTCCTTCTTCTGTCTGTGATGCATTCGGTACTACAGGTGCACCAGCCATGACTGCTGGTTTCAACGTAGCAGATTGTTCTCCAGTCAGTACCTGTTTACCTGTTGTTTGTGTCAGCATCGTTTCCAACTGGTCAGCCAACCCGCTTAATAACTGATGCAGAGGGGGGCCAAACACCGTCTGGTGTAATCCTTTTACTGTTTCCGCCGTAACCGGAAGGCCACGCTGAAAAGCAATTCCTGTCGCCTGCACCCATTCTTCCACAGGGACCTGTGCAGGTTTGGCAGTCATCATATTTTGAACCATTGCCACATTATCTTTCGTTAGCGGCACTCCGCTACGCTGCATGGCAAGTAACAGTTCCCGGTTCCCTTTTGTATCCGGTAGTCCTACATCCTTAAGCAGGTTGTTCAGCGAAGCTTGTGGCAGCTCAGCAAGTGTTCCGGACATAGGTTTCATTACCGTTATGCCATTTTCACCTGAAGGCTGCACTTGAAGTAACGTGGTCTCACCCGGACGGAGTGGAGTCTCCAACTTGGCGCGCACCTGCACACCTTGAATCTGCAGAACTGCTTCTCCCCCATCATCGGATACACTAACGACGGAGCCACGAACCACCTGACCTTCCTTTAATTCAAGCGGTTTGGCATTGCCGGGTTTACTATCTCCCATTAACCCCTTTATCATGGAACCGATATTCAAATCTCTCCCCCTCCTTTCTTTAAACCTGTGTTAAAACAACGATTGCTGCTCTCCAAGCAGGTTGCCCAGAAAACTGCGCCGATGCATCGGGGTTGCCCCCAATGCCATAATTTGCTCCCGATGAACTTTTGTTGCATATCCTTTATGTATCGACAAACCATATTCCGGATATAACGTATCCCATTCTTCCTTGCACAGCCGATCTCGCGTTACCTTGGCAATAATAGATGCCGCTGCGATCGATTGACTATTGGCGTCACCTTTAATAATGGACAGTTGAGGTACATTCACATCCACCTTCTCGGCATCCACCAGCATATAATCAGGAGTTTCTCCCAATGCTTCAACAGCTCGTTTCATCGCAAGTCTCGCAGCCTGCTTGATGTTAAGCCGATCAATTGTCTCGGCATCCGCGTACCCGATACCTACCGCCAGCGCTTTTTCCATAATGACGTCATATAATGCATCACGTTTTTTCTCCGTTAATTTCTTGGAATCATTCACACCTTCCAGGATGAGATCCTTCGGTAAAATAACTGCAGCTGCGACAACATCCCCAAACAAACATCCCCGTCCTACCTCATCAATACCAGCAATACGTTCAAATCCACTGTCCCAATACTCCCGCTCATAGAGCAACAGATCTCGAGGTTCACTGGCTTCTTTTTTCTTCTTTGGTCCAATTGGGTTCTCCAGTAGATTCAACCCGATCTCTTCTTTATTTTCAACCATAACGTTCATCTCCTCTACCCACGCTTTTTCAGCATGTGTATCACTTACAATTTTTTATAATATAGACGTATATCCTCTGTCTTTTGTTCTGTACAACCTGTCTCTCACAGCAAAACTTTTCCTTGAGGGTTTTCAATATAAAGATAGTGATGTCTTCATTTATCGGTATTTGATGGTTTAAATTGAATATATCAGACCTCGTGTATTCTAATTTGCACCACCATTCATCATAGCACGATTCTGACGCACCTGATATATAGGTCTGCCAATTCCATAAAGCGCACTGTTCTTCAATCCTCTTCCATTTTATCGTTTTCGACGTATGTTCCAGCTCTACTCCCACGTTGGTATACACAAAAAAACGACCGCTCCCGGTAATCCGGTAACGGCCGCTTCTTTCGGCACTTGTATATATGAAATGAACAGATAAAGATAATGATCTTCATCGTGTAAAGTCCATTTTTTTAATAGGGAGCTTCCATAGAAAAACGTCCCATTTTACCCGCCCGCAGTTCACGCAGAAATGCTCGTGATGCCTTTTCCAGATCAATGCGTCCACCGCTTACAATGCAACCACGGATACGGCCGACTTGTTCCATAATCGCAATAACACTGTCCGAATCATCTGCATCCCTGGAGAACTCCTGAAGTCCGTATCTCTCTTCCAAAGCGTCCCAGTAATAACGCATCAGATAACTGATTCCAAAAAAGGCGATATCCTCTGCATTCAGAATTTCTTCTTTGATCGCACCAGTTACGGCAAGACGATAACCTACATTTTGATCTTCGAACTTAGGCCAAAGAATACCTGGAGTATCCAATAACTCCATTTCTTTGCCTACCTTAATCCACTGTTGCCCCTTCGTCACACCAGGACGATCTCCTGTTAACGCAATACTCCGTCCAGCCAGTCGGTTAATCAGTGTTGATTTTCCTACATTGGGAATCCCTACGATCAACCCGCGAACCGCACGAGGATTAATCCCTTTAGCAATTTGACGGTCAATTTTTTCTTTAAGAAGAAGCTTCGCCTGTACCGGAATGTCTTTAACATTAGTGCCTGTCGAAGCATCTACAGGAAAAGCAGTAATTCCTTCTTTTTTGAAATATTCAATCCATTCTTGCGTCACTTTGGCATCTGCCAAATCCGATTTGTTCAACAAAATCATCCGGGGTTTATCCAGCAATATTTCGTCAATCATCGGATTACGGCTGGAGACAGGCAGACGGGCATCCAATAGTTCGATGACCACGTCGATGAGCTTTAACTTATCCTGAATCTGGCGTCTGGCTCGAGTCATATGACCTGGAAACCATTGTATCGTCACCTTGTCTTCACCTCATTATTTACTTCAATTTCAGTGGTTGATCCACTTGATCTCACCGATCGGCCAGAAAATCACATCTGCACGACCAATAATATCTTTTAACGAAACATAACCGATCATACGGCTGTCTGTACTATTTGGACGGTTATCTCCCATGACAAACACATGACCTGCAGGCACTTTGCCATCAGGGAACTGCTCATTCGGGAAATCCTTCACGTTATAGGTTCCACCATTTGCTTCAGCTGCATCAATGGCTCCTTGAATATACGTTTCATCAACCTTTTTACCGTTAACCATCACGGTATCGTCCTGAACCTCAACGGTATCACCTTCTACAGCAATAACACGTTTAATGAAATCCCGACCTTCGGATGGTACGTGGAAGACGATAACTTCACCGCGCTTTGGTTCTCTGATATCATATAAGATCTCGTTGACGATCACACGTTCACCCGTTTCAAAATTCGGCTGCATGGACGGACCGTCCACAACAAACGGTTTGAAGAGCAACCACCGAATGAGAATGACGAGAACTAATGCGATAACAATGGCTTTAAGCCATTCAACAATTTCATTTTTGGCTTTTTTGGATCGACTGTTTTTCTCTTCGGCAGGATTGCCCCGGTCATGTTGAACTTCTTGTTCCATTCAAGATCTTCCTCTCTTCACAGTACATGTTTATAGCAGTACACACATCCAGCATTCTGTATCGTTCCAATAACTCAATGGATGGATACAAAACATTCACATCAGTTATGTAATCTTTCACCAAGCATTACAGTACATTTAATCCACAATTCAAATGTTTTCCAATAACTGATTTTACAAGCCTCCCGGACTATTCCCGCATGCGTTGCCATACCATTTTACTCGGAAGTGTACCTCCGGTTCAACTTTTCCCGGACAAAAACGAAAAGGGCTTGTCTCCAAGCCCTTCCCGGTATCCGTTATATTAACGAATTTCTTTAATTCTCGCTGCTTTACCGCGTAGTTCACGAAGATAATAAAGCTTCGCACGACGAACTTTACCACGGCGAGCCACTTCGATTCTATCGATTTTTGGGGAATGAAGCGGGAAAGCTCTTTCCACACCTACACCGTAAGAAATTTTACGAACTGTAAAAGTCTCACTGATTCCACCACCACGGCGTTTAATCACAACACCTTCGAACAATTGGATACGCTCACGAGTTCCCTCGATTACCTTAACGTGCACTTTCAAAGTGTCACCAGGACGAAAACTCGGAATATCCTTACGAAGTTGTTCTTGTGTAATCGCTTGAACGATATTCATCTATGACTCCCTCCTTCCGTACAGGCGTTCATACTTCTTCCAGAGATCACCTTGTCTCCTTCATTATCCATAGAGGACCGCCGTATTCCACATAACAGACTTATTGTATCACGCAGCATATCAAAACACAAGAGAAATTAGACAGAATGCCTATTGTTCAATCAGCAACGCTGATACTCATCTCCATCTCATGTTGACCTCATTCTAAAATACATTCTCTCATATGGATCATGAATCAACGTTCTCATCTGCAAGTCAACCTGATGCAGGAAAAAATACTGTAACTTCCCGTGTAGCAATATCGTCTATGATATAACTTATTGACCACTTTAAAAGGAGAATCCAAAGACTCATGAAATATTGGAATAAGATCACACTGGCCCTACTTGCCATGCTCACATGCTCCATTACACTATATGCATATGCCGTAACTCATCCCACGAATGCACTGTCACACAAAGCCTGCACATCCTGGGACATAGTCAAACGCAAAGCATTCGAGCTGTCACACACTGACTTCTCTAACCAATCTGCGCTGGATCGTTCTACCTTCAAGATTGAACAAGGTACGGCTACAGAAGTCCCTGTACTGATGTATCATTACATAGAGCCCAAATTGAATAATCACGAGACAGATAATAAATCCATCATTAATCTGGAGGATTTTGAGCAAAATATGAAATACCTGCATGATGAAGGCTACCAAACGATTACACTGAATCAGCTTGAACAATATGTTAACGGGAGAATTTCCCTACCACAGAAGTCCATTGTCATTACCTTTGATGACGGATACCAGAACAATTATACATTAGCTTACCCTGTGCTTCAGAAATATAATTTTCACGCCTCGCTGTTTGTCATAGGCAGTAAAATTCAAGATCAACCTTCGGAATTTGAGCCCGCCATTAACAGTTTCATCTCCAAGCCAGAGATGCAGGCGGCAACTGACGTATTTGAATTTAACAGCCACACCTATAACCTGCATCACAAGGGATTTATGCGCTGTGGTAACAGTGTGCCTGTCGGTCTGGACACCAGCCTTCTGGATGATGATATCCAGCATATGAAGCAAACCGGAATCGACACACCTTATCTGGCCTATCCATTTGGTTATACCAGCACACAGATGATCTACAAGTTACAACAACATGGATATCGCATGGCATTTACCGTAAAGTCTGGATTTGTGCATCCAGGAGATCATCCCATGAAGCTGCCTCGCTTGACGGTCTCGACAGGTACTGATCTGGCGTCCTTGCTTCAACCCGAATCCAGTCCGCAGAACGAATTACCTGCATCGGAGAATGACCAGTGAAACCTAGAGTTTAACTTCACCGCCTGGATACAGAGTCGAGCTATACAGCCTTTTGAGCTGTGGCTTGGCTCTTTTTGCATCGGTAAGTGATAATGTCATCGGAGAACTGGAATAAATCACTGCTTCCTTTGCGTCATAGATGATGATCTGTTCCTGTCCGGTCTGAACCAGATCTGCATGTACTACATATCCCTCTTTCGGGAATTCAGTAACCGTTTTCATATTTCCATCCACCAAAGAAGGCAACACATCTCCACCTCGGCGATAAGCCAAAATATAATCGAGTCCACCTTCATCCCATTTACAAACAGGCTCTATAATGGTTAACCAACCACGAGTCGTGCGATTTTCTTTCCAAATTTCTCTCCCTGCGCTATCCAGCATGAACATTCCATCCTTACCATTCTCATCCCCACGGACAATCCGGTCCAGACCTGCAATCTGTAAACCTTCCATTCCAGTACAAAAATGACCTAACGCAATATGCTGTGATTCAATCGAATCTTCATAACGCCACTTCTCATTACCATAGCGGTCCATCATGACCGTAACACTGCCACCGATAACAACCTCAACTTCCCCATCACCGTCAACGTCTCCAAACCATATACAGTCAGCATGATCATCGAGATTAAGACAAGACCATAATAACGTCCCATCATGATCCAACATGTCATATCCGGCCATCACTTCATCTTTCCCATCTCCATCGATATCATATACCCATGGAAAATGTCCTGGATTCCCTTCATGCTTCCATAACAAATTAAAATCATGGTCAAGTGCCCATAACGTCTTATAGCGGTCTTTCAGTATAATGTCCATTCTCTGCTGGTTACCCGTCAGATTGGCGAGAATAATACAGTCATGTGCTTCATCACCTGGCAGATCACGTGTTTCTTTGATCTCTCCGGTCCGGCCATCCAATACGAGAAATTGTTTGTCCATCACACACAATACTTCATTATTTCCATCTCCATCCCAATCTGCGACCTGAGCGGGATAGTCTGAACCCGGACCACCTGCATCGGGATCGGGAGTTCCGACCTGCCATAGTAATGTTCCTTCCAGATCAAACACAGTCAAACAACATACCTGATGCGGAACATACCGATCGTCTATACCCCCATCTGCCTGTACCAGCAACATTTCAAGTCTACCGTCCCCATTCAGATCTCCCAAAAGCATTTTGCAGCGTTCTCCGGCTTGGCTAATATCTACTCTGGCGATTTCATAAGGCTGATGATTCATAACCTTCCTCCTCAGCTATCTTTATTATTGAATTCCAGCTGAGTTCACCATAAAGAAAATCCCTTTCTTTTACAACCCCATTTAGAATCATGCAAAAAAGTTCAAAGCTGCAAAAAAGTGCCTACGTAATTAAACGATGTAAACGAATGATTTTAAACCCACTCTAAAAACTCAAGGCGATTGCCAAAAGGATCATTTATATAGAAACGTCTTACACCTTCATCTGCCCTTGCTTCGTCATCGACAATATGAATTTGGTTATGAATGAGATGTTCACGCAACTGATCCAAATGTTGTACATGAAATGCCGGATGAGCTTTTGTGGCGGGAATAAAGTCTCTTTGTACTCCAATATGCACTTGGTGTCTGCCACACTCGAACCATACACCACCACGTTTTCTCAGAATTTCAGGTTTAGGAATCTCCGTCCAGCCCAGTACTTTATTGAAAAAATGACGCGCCTGCACTTCACAATCTTCTGGTGCTGCGAGCTGAATATGATCAAGACCAATAATATTGTACATTCATACACCGCCTTTCGTTTCACTTAATGAAACCTAGTTTCATTAATTATATTTTTATCTTATAGAATATACCAATAAAAATCCAGTATTCTTTTCAATGTACACAAAAAAAGCCAACCTGTGGGTATCAAGGTTGGCCTTTTGCAACTCTGGATATTTAATATTTACGTGTTTATACCATTATACTTACTCTGTGCCATTTTCACGGTTTGAGCGTATCTTTTTCAACCAAATACGTTCTTTGTCCGTCAAATCCGCTGTTTCCAACATCTCCGGTCTGCGCTCCAGCGTACGAAGCAAAGATTGCTCTCTGCGCCACGCCTCAATGTTCAGGTGATGTCCTGACAACAGCATGTCCGGTACTTTCATGCCTCTAAACTCGGGTGGACGTGTGTAATGTGGGTATTCCAAAAGTCCAGTGCTGAAGGAATCCGTCACGGCACTTGTCTCATTGCCAAGCACACCGGGTATAAGACGTACGATGCTGTCGATCGCAACCATAGCAGGTAACTCCCCACCCGTGAGTACGTAATCACCAATGGATAGTTCATCCGTCACGAGAAATTCGCGGATGCGCTCATCGTAACCTTCATAATGTCCACATATAAAAATCAGATGATCTTCCTGCACAAGTTCTTCTGCTTTCTTCTGTGTAAACGTCTCACCTTGCGGACACATTAGAATGATACGTGGAGGTTTCATCGATGCCGCAGCTTCTCCGCGTTGCTCCAGAACATCTTCTACAGCAGCAAAGATCGGATCTGGTTTTAGCACCATGCCTCCACCTCCACCATAAGGGGCATCATCTACTGTATTATGTTTATTGGTCGCATAATTACGGAAGTTGGTTGCACCGAGGGACACCAGCCCCTTCGTTTGGGCTTTACCCAAAATGCTTGCTCCAAATACACCGTCAAACATCTCCGGGAATAGCGTTAATACATCCACTTTCATGTTACAGCAGCCCTTCCATCAGGTGAATCTTCACTTGCTTCTGTTCGATGTCCACATCAAGCACTACATCATCAATAACGGGAATCAGCACTTCTTTACCTGCTGGCGTTTTGACAACCCATACATCATTGGCACCCGGAGTCAAAATTTCAGAGATGGTTCCAAGCGTTTCACCCTCTTCGGTGATGACCGAACACCCAACGATTTGATGGAAGTAGTATTCACCTTCGTCCAGCTCTGCCAGGTTCTCTTTTAACACTTTGGCCATGCCGCCTTTAAACTTTTCTACTTCATTAATATTGCCGTACTCTTTCAGACGAAGAATATACATATTTTTATGCAAACGTGAAGACTCCACGTTAACCATGACTGGATGATTATCTGGTGTAAAGAAAAACAACTCTGCATTTTTCGCGAAACGCACTTCCGGGAAATCGGTTAAAGGCATGATTCTCACCTCACCGCGAATTCCATGCGTATTAACGATTTTACCTACATTCATAAACTCTGCCATACGTTCCTCCTACGAAATTAAATCAAACTAAGCAGCTACTTCGACTCTCGTACGGTCGTTCCGGCGACGGTTCGTTCTTTCGATCGCTGTTACCCCCTCATTTTTCGAACTTACTTTAAAAGGTGAAAATGAGGTGATAAAGGCGAACGCTAACGCTTCTCCCGAATCGATCCCGTCCCCTGCACTGCTTCGAACTCACTCATACCCAAAAATATTTTAATTCAATATCTAATCCAACGTATTAAGTTCAGCATGCACGAAAAGGGGCTAGGACATGCATCCTAACCCCCTTTCGTATATCTTTAAGATATGATATCAACGGTAACCCGTTTATCCATCTTAACTGCTGCTGATGTGACGACCGTACGAAGTGATTTCGCGATTCGTCCCTGTTTACCAATTACCTTCCCGACATCGTCAGGATGAACGGTTAATTCATAAACGACAAGCCGGTCTTTCTCAACCGTCCGAACCGTCACATCTTCCGGATGATCGACTAAAGCCTTAGCAATTATGCTTACTAATTCTTCCATAGATGACCCTCCGAATCAGCACTTTATTTAGATAATTTAGACTCGTGGAACTTCTTCATCACGCCCGCTTTGCTAAGCAAGTTGCGGACAGTGTCAGATGCTTGTGCACCGTTTTGAAGCCATGCCAATGCTTTATCTTCATCGATCTTAACAACAGCCGGTTGTTCAACCGGGTTGTAGTAACCGATCTCCTCGATAAAACGACCGTCACGTGGGGAACGGGAATCCGATACCACTACGCGGTAGAAAGGAGCTTTGTGAGCACCCATACGTTTCAGACGAATACGAACTGCCATTTGAAAATTCACCTCCTTCAATGAAATCTGTATATGATCCAGCTTCGCTTAAATCAACGGAAAGGAAACTTCATTCCTTTACCCATACCTTTAAGCTGCTTCATCGCTTTATTTTTACCGCCTTTAGGTCCCATCATATCCGAGAACTGTTTCATCATGCGGCGCATCTCATCAAATTGCTTGATCAGACGATTTACTTCAGCCAGAGATGTTCCGCTTCCGGTAGCAATACGCTTCCGGCGGCTATGGTTGATCATGTCCGGGTTGCGTTTCTCCTCGGTCGTCATTGAGTAAACGATCGCTTCAATCCGGCCCATCTGTTTATCATCAACCTTCAGATCCTTGGCTTGTTTCATCTTGCCCATGCCAGGAATCATATCCATGATCTGATCGATTGGTCCCAGCTTTTTCACTTGATCCATCTGCTCCAGGAAATCTTCAAACGTGAATTCTGCATTACGCATCTTCCGTTCCATTTCCTTGGCTTTATCAGTATCAATGTTTAATTGTGCTTTCTCAATCAGAGATAACATATCACCCATACCGAGGATCCGTGAAGCCATACGTTCCGGGTGGAACGGCTCCAAAGCGTCAAGTTTCTCTCCAAGGGAAGCAAACTTGATTGGACAACCCGTAACTGCTTTGACAGAAAGTGCAGCACCACCACGAGTATCGCCATCCAGTTTCGTCAGGACAACCCCGGTCAGATTAAGCTGCTGGTTAAAGTGTTCTGCTACGTTAACCGCATCCTGACCTGTCATGCTGTCTACGACAAGCAGTACTTCATCCGGATTGACTACGCTGTGAATCTGGCGAAGTTCTTCCATCAGTTCTTCATCAACATGCAGACGTCCAGCTGTATCGATAATGACATAGTCATTACCGTTATCTTTGGCATGTTGGAGACCTTGACGTGCGATCTCCACAGGGCTTGTCTGATCTCCCAGTGAGAATACCGGCGCTTTGATCTGCTCGCCAAGTACTTGCAACTGTTTGATCGCTGCCGGACGATAAATATCTCCTGCAACCAGCAATGGTCTGCTGTTTTGCTTTTGCAGCATTTTAGCCAGTTTACCGGATGTGGTTGTTTTACCAGCACCCTGCAAACCAACCATCATCAGCACCGTAGGCGGTTTGTTCGCTTTAGCCAGTTTCGCTTGGCTTCCACCCATCAAATCCGTTAGTTCCTTGTTAACGATGTCGATGATGACCATTCCTGGCGTGAAGCTCTCCATCACTTCTTTGCCAACAGCCTTCTCTTTCACCTTGGCGATGAATTCCTTGACCACTTTGAAGTTTACATCCGCTTCGAGCAATGCCAGACGTACCTCGCGCATAGCCTCGGCTACATCTTCATCAGACACCTTGCCTTTGCCGCGCAGCTTGCTGAACACATTCTGTAATCGGGTCGTTAATCCTTCAAATGCCATGATCCCACCTCCTTAAGCTTTAATACTGTTTTCAAGACCGATACGTTCCGCTCAGCCAGTTTTTTCATTCACTAAGCTGAGCAACGATATCGTGTATTTGTTTGTTGTTATCAATGGAGACGCCTGCGCGTTCCAATGCATTTTGCAAATCTTCAAGATTGCGATTACGCCGTTCATGCTTTTCCAGCAAGCCCAGCTTGCTTTCGTAATTTTCCAGCACTTGTTCGGCACGCTTGATATGCTCGTATACCGCCTGGCGGCTGATCTCAAACTCGGCTGCAATTTCACCAAGTGAGAAATCGTCATGAAAGTAATACTTTAGAAAAGTCTGCTGTTTCTCGGTAAGTAACAATTCATAAAAAGCAAACAGCAAGTTAATCCGGTTTGTCTTCTCAAGCCGATTTTCTTGACTCACATCGGGGCACTCCCTTCGTCAAGGAAAAACACTTTACACTCTTGCAACGTTCCTAATAATACCTAAAACAAATCAGGTTGTCAAGCAAAAATACT
Organism: Paenibacillus sp. FSL L8-0435; assembly: GCF_037965655.1. Lineage (NCBI taxonomy): Bacteria > Bacillati > Bacillota > Bacilli > Caryophanales > Paenibacillaceae > Paenibacillus > Paenibacillus sp. FSL L8-0435. The sequence continues at coordinate 2,372,438 of NZ_CP150185.1, read as the reverse complement.
TGTCACAATAAAAACAGCTCTGATGATATGTTATTTCGATGTTTAACGGGTGGTTTATACCCTTTTTACAACAAGCAAATCCAATCTGTATCTCTGCGACCCACCTCTATGTAGAAGAAAAAACGAATGCGTCTCAGTCCGTGGAGATGCATCCGTTTATGGTGTTCTAACGAAGTGGCGTCAGGTACAGCAGTACCATAAAGAAATGAAGAATACTGCCTGCTAGCACAAAGAGATGCCAAATCGCATGGTGGTACGGAAATCCACGCCATACATAAAAGAGCGTACCCAGTGTATACATCAGGCCTCCAGCAACCAGCAGCACAATGCCGCCTGTAGGAATGGCAGCCATAAGCGGTTGCCAGGCAATAACGATGAGCCAGCCCATCGCAATATAGAAAATCGTGGACATGAATAGAAACCTTTTCGTAAAAAATGCCTTAAAGATCACGCCGAATAATGCGATTCCCCAGATTATACCGAACAGGGTCCATCCAAGTGTACCGCGAACAGCAATAAACAAAAGCGGAGTATATGATCCGGCAATAAACAAATATATGGAAGAATGGTCGAAAATCTCAAATAAATCTTTCACTTTTCCATCTTTCCATGCATGCACGAGTGTAGAGCTTGTATAGAGCAGCAGCATGGTGATCCCGTAGATCGTGAAACTGACCACATGCCAGGCCGTGCCTTTCATACTTGAAAATACAATCAATATCACCAGTGCAGCTACACTGAGTGCAGCGCCGATTCCATGTGTCACCGCATTGGCGACTTCTTCACGGCGAGAATAGGTATACGTATTGGCCATTTTCAACCGTCCTTTCTAACCCTTTAACATTGCCTTCTTTATACCTCCATTATACACGTATTGCCAGTGACATTACACGTGACACTTATCACGTATATCACTGGCAATACGGTTAACATTATTAATTCATCCTACTTATTAATGGTTCTAGGAATTTGCTTCCTCTTCTTCAACACTTTCAGCTGGCTGTTCCTGGATCAATCCGGCGAACAAAGCATGCACAAATTGCTCCGAATCAAACGGCTGCAGATCATCAATTTTCTCACCCAGTCCTACAAGCTTCACAGGCAAGTCCAGCTCCTGACGGATCGCAACAACGATCCCGCCTTTGGCTGTTCCATCCAGTTTCGTCAATACGAGGCCAGTTACACCGCTTTTCTCACCGAAAAGTTTAGCCTGATTTAAAGCATTTTGACCTGTTGTTGCATCCAGTACCATCAGTACTTCATGCGGAGCATCCGGAATCTCACGCTGAATGACACGATAGATCTTGTTAAGCTCGTCCATCAGGTTGGATTTGTTTTGCAGACGACCTGCTGTATCACAGAGCAGAACATCCGCACCCCGTTGTTTCGCTGCTTGTACCGCATCATACATAACCGCTGCTGGATCAGAACCAGATTGCTGTTTGATAACATCGACACCAGCACGTTGTCCCCATACTTCCAGCTGTTCAATAGCTCCTGCACGGAACGTATCTCCAGCAGCCATGATGACTTTTTTACCTTGTTGTTTAAATCGATGTGCCAGCTTGCCAATCGTTGTTGTTTTACCAACACCGTTAACACCAACGAACAAAATGACGGTAATGCCATCCGGGTTCATTTTCAATTCGTTATTCTGTTCACCGCGAAGAAGATCCGTCAGTTTCTCGGACAATACAGGCTGCAGCTCAGCCGCGTCCTCAATTTTGCGTTTTTTCACCTCAACGCGCAGGTCTTCGATCAGATTCATGACTGTATTCACGCCAACGTCTGCTCCGATCAAAATCTCTTCCAGTTCTTCATAGAACTCTTCATCGATTTTTTTGCGGCGGATTACGAGATCCGACACTTTTTCCACTAACCCTTTACGTGTCTTTTCCAATCCATCCTTGAACTGTTTGGTGACCGACTCCGTTTTGCTTGCAATGCTGTCTCTCAGCTTTTTAAAAAAACTCATAAAGCCCCTCCATCGTGTCCATAATCTAAGCGCTTTTGCAAAAATGCTCAATCTGAATGATTTTCAATGATTACAATGAGTTCATTTGTCTCGCAGGTTTGGATCAGATCAGGCAATTACTGCTTCCTCATCTTCCAGTTTAACCGAAACGAGCTTGGATACTCCGCCCTCTTCCATTGTAACACCGTACAGCACATCTGCCTCTTCCATCGTACCTTTACGATGGGTAACAACGATAAACTGTGTCTGTTCGGAGAATTCACGCAAGTACTGAGCAAAACGTACCACGTTAGCTTCGTCCAGTGCTGCTTCTACTTCATCCAGCACGCAGAATGGTACAGGTTTGACATGCAGAATGGCAAATAATAAAGCCATCGCCGTCAAAGCTCGCTCCCCACCGGATAACAGTTGCAGGTTTTGCAGTTTCTTGCCTGGTGGCTGAGCCACAATATCTATTCCCGTTTCAAGCAAGCGCTCCGGGTCCATCAGAACAAGGTCAGCACGTCCCCCGCCAAACAGCTTGCTAAACACGGTACCAAACTCACGGCGGATGGCATCAAACGTGATCTTGAATCGCTTCGCCATCTCGTCTTCCATTTCCCGAATAACCTGATACAACGTTGTTTTAGCTTCCACCAGGTCATTCTTCTGTTCACTCAGGAACTCGTATCGCTCATTGACTCGCTGGAACTCCTCAATCGCTCCCAGGTTCACATCACCCAGGGCCGATATACTGCGCTTCAGCTTCTGTACCTCTGCCTGTGTATGCTCCACGTCTTCCGGCACAGGATAACGCTCTTTGGCCAGTTCATAGCCCAGTTCGTATTCATCCGTCAGTTTTCGAAGTATATTTTCCAGCTCAACATCCAGCCGGTTCACGGAAATTTCCGTCTGTCGCATCTGCTCTTCCACAGCTTTTAACTGCGTGCGCTGTTCCTTCGTTTCGCTCTCGGCAAGCTCAAGCTTCTTCGACAACTCACTTCGGGCAGCACGTTTGAAGTCCAGCTCCTGGGAAGCTTCCGCTTTTTTCAGCTTGTACTGGTTCAGATCTTCAATCTGCTTAACACTCTCGGTCTGTGTTTTCTTGAGATCTGCTTCCATCGAAGCCAGCAACGTGCGATTCTGACGAAGATCTTTCACCAACGACTCCACTTCCCGCTCCAAACGTCGCAATTGTTCTCCATTGGAGAATCGCTCCTGATCAAGCTTGCCTTCGCGCACTTTCAATTCGGTGAGTTGGCTCTGCAATTCTTCCTTCGCGGATTCATTGGCTTTCCGAGCAAACTCAGCTGCATGAATGGCACGATGGGTCGCTTTTTCTTCCTCTTCAAGCTGCTCCAGCTTCTTCACAGCGACGATACGAGCCGTATCCAGCTCTTTGATCTCTTCGGTGAAGCCGCTCTTCTCCTGCCCGGCAACGGCAACCTGTTCAAGCACATGGCGAAGCTCATGCTCTACCTGCTTCATTTCCATCGAAGCCTGCTGTTCTGCATTTCGGGTATCGTCACCGGACTGACGAAGTTCATCCAGTTTGTCCTGACACTGCTCCAGTTGAACTTTTACATCATCCACACTGCGATGCAGTTTCACGATCTGATTTTCGGTATCCAAAATATCCTGGTCGAGCTGGTCCAGCTGCCGTTTCCGACTGAGCAGACTCACATTTTTCTTGTGCTGGCTACCACCCGTCATGGAACCACCGGCATTGACCACATCACCTTCAAGGGTCACGACACGGAAACGATACTGGCAACGAGCCGCAATTTTATTGGCAACCTCCAGCGTTTCGGCAATAATAACATTACCGAGCAAGCTGCCAATGATCGAAGCGTACTTGGATTCGAATTGTACAAGATCAGCACCGATCCCCACAAAACCCTCCATACCTTCGATCATGGAACGTTCAGCCGCTCCAATGGCACGAGGACGAATGACATCCAGAGGCAGGAACGTTGCACGCCCCAACTGGCGTTGCTTCAGGAAAGCGATTGCCTGTCTGGAAACTGATTCATTTTCCATGACCACATGCTGCAAGGATGCTCCCATTGCAGTCTCTACGGCAAGTTCGATCTTCTCGGGAACTTTAACAAGTTCAGCCACAGCTCCATGAACACCATTGAGCGTACCTTTACGTGAAGCCTTCAGGACCTCCTTGACACCCAGCATGAATCCGTCAAAATCATCCTGCATCTCTTTCATCGTATCGCGGCGGGAGACTTGAGCTTCACGCTTCTGTTCCCATTTACGGACCGTGCCTCGACTTTCTTCGAGCAGCTTCTGCAACGACTGAAGTCGTTCACTTTCCGTAATGTAACCACCACGCAGATCACTGATTTCTTTGCCCAAACGAACAACTTTTTTCTCAATGTCCGCTTTGCGACTTTCCAGTGTCTCTTTCTGATCTTCCCATTTGCCTGATTCTTCAGCCGCGCGATTCATCCTGCGCTCCAGCGTTTCTTTCTGCTGATCCACATAACGAATTTCATTTCGTGTCTGAGCCATCTGATTCATCAGTTCCAGCAAATTGCCTTTGAGGCTTTCCTCTTGCTGTTGACTAATGCCACCTGTAACACCGATGAGTTTGGCTTCTTCCTGAGACAACTGATTTCTCACATCATTCAGTTCATGCTCAAGCTTGCCAAACTTCTCACGCAGTGCAAGCAGCTCCGTTTCCCGTTCGCGATGTCTCTCTTCACTGGCGGCAAGCGTTACTTTGAGCTGCTCCTGATTCGTTTGCAGATGGTGTGAGCGCTCCTTGAGCAATTCCCCAAGCCCTTCACTTTTCTCAGTCGCTTCACTGAATTGCAATAAAGCGGCTTGCAGTTGCTCTGTCTCTGTTTCCAGGATACGCAGCGCATTCCGATCATTTTCCAGCTTGGCATCATGCGTAGAGACAATCGCTGCCAGTCCAACCTCTTCCTGCTTCAGGGATTGCAGTCGCTCATTCGCCTTACTCCAGGACGCATGGATCTGTTCGATCTGGTACACATACATGGAAATTTCCTGTGATTTGAGCTGTGAACGAAGTTCCTTATAATGGATCGCTTTCTCCGATTGTTCCTTTAGCGGTCCAATCTGATCTTCCAGTTCAGTCACCAGATCATGAATCCGCAGCAAATTCTGCTCTGTCTCATCCAGTTTGCGCGTCGCATCCCGCTTGCGGGATTTATATTTAACGATACCTGAAGCTTCTTCAAAGATGCCTCTGCGATCCTCTGAACGGGTACTCAGAATCTCTTCGATTCGCCCCTGTCCAATAATCGAGTAGGCTTCCTTACCGATGCCGGTATCCATAAACAACTCCGTAATATCCTTCAAACGACAAGATTGCTTGTTAATAAAATATTCACTATCTCCGCTGCGATGTACACGACGAGTCACCGTCACTTCACCAAAATCCAATGCAAGTGCGTGATCCTCGTTATCAAGTGTTAGCGACACCTCACCGAAATTAACGGCCTTCCGTGCGTCACTGCCTGCAAAGATGATATCTTCCATCTTGCCACCACGCAGCGACTTGGCACTCTGTTCCCCCAGAACCCAACGGATTCCGTCCGATATATTACTCTTGCCACTTCCGTTCGGACCTACAACAGCCGTAATGCCACGAACGAATTCCATCTCCGTTTTGTCGGCGAATGACTTGAATCCACCCAATTCAATCCGTTTTAAAAACATAGGGTTTCTCGTCACCTCCTCTTGCAAATTTCAAGTATTGCATTCAAGCGCTAAATAAATTGAACAATTGTCATTACACATGATCACTCCAATTGCAGTACCATCCTCCGATCGCTCTTATCCCCAGATTTTCTTGATTCCCTTATCCAAGGGAAAAATCCGTTGATAAATGCAGAGCATATGCTTCCGATGTAGCTTTCTTTCAGAAAGCTTTTAGCTTCGCTTCTTCAGATTGGTTCTGCACTCTTCGTTTTGTGTAAAATAAGATTCAACTTATGAGTTAACGATCAGGCAAACTCCCCCTGAACCTCTTTACAAAAAAAAGAGCAAAAAGCAGTCCGGCCGATTACTTCCGCCGGGGCGGACCCGCGGGCTGCTCTTTGCTCTTCGTTTGTCTATGCGCTATCGGTTAAGCTCCGGCTTCCGGAAGCTTCAGTCGATCAAGTGCTGCAGATGCAGCCTGTTGTTCCGCTTCCTTTTTGGAACGTCCTGTACCTCTGCCAAGCCGTTCTTGACCCATATGGACCTCCGAGACAAACTCACGTTCATGGGCAGGTCCCCGTTCCTCAACGATACGGTATTCCAAAGCTCCCATATTGTGATGCTGAGTAAGTTCCTGCAGTTCCGTTTTGTAATCACTCATTTGCAGCTTGCTGCCCAATACGATTAATGGGAAGACATGCTGGTCGAGAAATGTCCGGACAGGCGCAAGCCCCTGATCCAGATACAATGCACCAATGAAAGATTCAAACACATCTGCCAGCAGAGCCGGCCGTGTCCGTCCTCCAGTTAGTTCCTCACCTTTACCAAGAAGTACATACTGCCCAAAACCCAACGCTTCAGCAAATTTGACGAGGGAAGGCTCACAGACAATGGATGCCCGCAGCTTAGTTAATTCACCTTCCGGACGGTTAGGATACAAATGATACAAGTACTCCGATACAGTCAGTTCCAGCACGGCATCGCCCAGAAACTCCAGACGCTCGTTGTCCTGATGCTGACTGAACCGGTGTTCGTTTACATAAGAAGCATGGGTAAACGCTTGTTTTAAAAGCTGCCTGTTGTCAAATTTGATTTGAAGTTTATGTTGTAACTGCTTCAGATCTTCACTCAAACGAACTAGCCCCTTATGCTTCAAATTTTTTGAGAATAATGGTGGCATTGTGACCGCCGAATCCAAATGAATTGGACATGGCAATATTAACTTTGGTTTGACGTGGAACATTTGGTACATAATCCAGATCACATTCTGGGTCCTGATTTTCCAGGTTAATCGTTGGAGCCAGTGTCTGATGTGTCAGTGACAATCCGCAGATGACCGCTTCTACACCACCAGCAGCGCCAAGCATGTGGCCCGTCATGGATTTAGTGGAACTCACGGCGAGCTTGTACGCATGATCACCAAACGCCTTTTTGATTGCAAGCGTTTCGGATCTGTCGCCTACAGGCGTCGAAGTTCCGTGTGCATTAATGTAGTCTACTTCTTCAGGCTCAATACCCGCATTACGAAGTGCCATCTTCATGCAACGTGCTGCTCCGTCCGGATCTGGTTCTGTCATGTGATGTGCATCACCTGTCAGACCGTAACCGATCACTTCACCATAAATGCGTGCACCACGTTTTTGAGCATGCTCCAGGGATTCCAGAATCAGAACACCAGCGCCTTCGCCCATAACAAAACCATCACGTTCTGTATCAAAAGGACGACTTGACTTCGCAGGATCATCATTACGTGTAGACATTGCGCGCATCGCACAGAACCCTGCAAGACCCGTTGGTCTGATTGTTGCTTCCGCACCACCACAGATCATGGCATCTGCATCACCATTCGCAATCAGCTTGAAGGAATCTCCGATGGAGTGTGTACCTGTTGCACAAGCAGTAACAACATTAATGTTAGGACCTTTGGCACCAAGAGAAATGGACATTTGGCCTGAAGCCATGTTGGAGATCATCATGGGAATAAAGAATGGGCTTACCCGTTTTGGACCTTTTTGCAACAATGCGTTATGTTGGTCCTCCCACGTACCCAATCCACCAATACCTGATCCGATGGATACACCGAATCGCTCTGCATCAATATTCTCGTTAATTTTCAGACCACTGTCTTCAACGGCTTTGAAGCCGGCTGCCACAGCGAACTGTACAAAACGGTCCATTTTGCGAGCATCCTTGCGATCCATATATTCTTCCGGGTTGAAATCCTTGATCTCGGCTGCAATCTGTGTCGTGTATTCACTAACATCAAACGCCTCAATCTGAGAAATTCCGGACTTTCCTGCCATTAAACTGCCCCAGAACGTTTCCAAATCTTTTCCGAGCGATGTCATTACGCCCATTCCGGTAATTACTACTCTTTGTTTCAAACCGAGTCACCTCTATATCGACTGCATTACGCAAGTATTTTGTGGGAATATCCGCAAACAGGCATCTATTCAACCAAGATAGGCCTGTTTGAGTAGAGCTGCTTGCGGAATGAGAAAAACCAATGAATGATGAGAAGTCCCGCCTGTTCGAAAACATGTGCGGGACTAAAAATGACTTTAGGTATGAGATTGTATGTAGTTTACAACTTCACCTACGGTCGTGATTTTTTCTGCATCTTCATCAGAGATTTCCAAATCAAATTCATCTTCCAATTCCATGACCAATTCCACTACATCCAAAGAATCAGCACCCAAATCTTCTTTGAAAGATGCTTCAAGTGTAACTTCAGCTTCGTCTGCGCCCAAGCGGTCGACGACGATGCGTTTTACACGCTCCAATACATCGGACATCCGGTTCACCTCCTTCTTTGGTATTATACGAGAATCGCAGGCAAAATGCCATAGAAGACATATGCGGCTCCCGGCCGGGGAACCCGGCCTTTTTCCGGCATTTCGGATCGTCCAGCGCCTGTTCCCCGACTATTGTTCAAGTCCGGGAAGAATTACATGTACATGCCACCATCGACATGCAGCGTCTGCCCTGTCATATAAGATGAAGCCTGTGAAGCCAGGAAAGTGACTACACCGGCGATTTCATCCGGCTGACCCAAACGGGACAACGGAATACCACTTAGCATACCGTCCACCAGCTCCTGGGACAACTCTTTTGTCATATCTGTCTCAATGAAACCTGGTGCAACACAGTTAACTGTGATTCCACGAGAAGCCAGTTCACGAGCAGATGCCTTTGTCAGCCCAATGACTCCTGCTTTGGCAGCAACATAGTTTGCTTGTCCAGCATTACCGAGCACACCTACAACCGAGGAGATATTGATAATTCTTCCCGACCGTTGTTTCATCATTGGACGTGTAACCGCCTTAAGGCAGTTAAACACACCTTTAAGATTGGTTTCAATAACCTGATCGAATTCTTCCTCTTTCATACGCATGATCAGATTATCACGGGTAATACCGGCATTGTTCACCAGAATATCAACGTTTCCCCATGCTTCGAGTGTAGCTTTGACCATTTGTTCAGCTTCATCCATCAGGCCAACATTGGCTTGAAGTGTAATCGCTTTGACTCCTTTGGCACGAATCGCTTCCGCCACTTCCTCAGCTGCCGCTTGACTACCCGCATAATTCACGGCTACGTTCGCTCCAGCTTCAGCAAGTGCCAGTGCAATACTGCGCCCAATGCCCCGGGATGCCCCGGTAACGAGTGCATTTTTACCTTCTAATGGTTTAGACATAATCATTCCTCCTTTCCCCAAATCTATATCAGTTCAACCAAAGAATGTTTACACTTGCCACTCCGATGACAGAATAACCTTCCGATCGCTGTTATCCCCAGATTTTTTCTGTCCTCTCCGTTCTCATGTAAAAAGTTTAGTTTAACTCATATAACTCCTTCTAATTCACTTGCCGTTGCTTCGAGCGTTTCAATACTGTTCACATTGTACAATTTTACGGTTTTATCTGTTTTTTTAATCAAACCGGTCAATACACTGCCAGATCCAATCTCGATGAACGTATCCACGCCTTGCTCAATAAGCCATGTCACACTGTCTTCCCATAATACAGGAGAATAGACCTGAGCTGTCAACAAATCCTGAACCTGTCCATCCTCTGCAGGTCTTGCAGTCACATTAGCGACTACAGGGACCGCTGCCGGTGAGAACGTAACGGTTTTCAGTTTCTCTGCCAGCTTCTCAGCTGCACCCTTCATCAATGAAGAGTGGAACGGACCGCTTACTTCCAATGCAATGGCGCGTTTACCGCCTGCTTCTTTCACTCGTCCCGCGACAGCAGCTACGCCCTCCTTCACACCAGAAATGACGATTTGTCCCGGACAATTAATATTGGCAAGTTCAACCGCATGACCACTTTCAGATACGTCACGGCAAAGCACCCCCAGCGCTTCCCGATCCGCACCCAACACAGCAGCCATCGCTCCTTGTCCACCTGGTACTGCCTGTTCCATATACTGACCACGTGCCCGTACAGTGCTCACTGCGTCAGCAAACGAAAGAACGCCCGCTGCCACCAGTGCACTGTATTCTCCCAGACTGTGTCCAGCCGTATAGTCAGGCTGAATTCCTTTTTCTTTGAAAGCTTCAAGCAAGGCAATACTTGCTGTCAACAGAGCCGGTTGTGTATTTGATGTCTGTTTCAACTCGGTCTCCGGTCCTTCAAATACAAGGTTGCTCAGCGAGAAACCCAATGTTTCATCTGCTGTGCGAAAAATTTCAGTTGCCGCAGGCACGGACTCATACGCGTCCTTGGCCATGCCTACAGCCTGTGATCCCTGTCCGGGAAATACAAATGCTATTTTACCCATCTCATTCATCTCCCAGATGTCTATTTTACCAAACGAGTACCGATGCACCCCATGTCAAACCGCCACCGAATCCAACCATCAGAACGGTATCTCCGGCTTTCATGCGACCTTCCTCCGCAGCTTCTACCAGAGCAAGCGGGATGGAAGCTGCCGATGTGTTTGCATACTTATCCACGTTGACTACAACCTTTTCTTCAGGAAGTTCAAGTCGTTGCATCGCAGATTGGATAATCCGAATATTCGCTTGGTGAGGAACAAACAGATCCACATCCGTACGCTCCATGCCAGCCTTGCGTAATACCTCAATGGTAGCCGTCCCCATGACACGTACCGCAAACTTGAACACTTCACGACCGTTCATGTAGATGTAATGTTTTTTATTTTCAACGGTCTCTGCGGAAGCAGGCAGACGGGAACCGCCGCCTTCCATCTGAAGAAGACTACCGCCAGCACCTTCGGCACCGAGATCGAATGCTTTGAAGCCGCGACCTTCCGGAACTTCACCAACGACTACCGCGCCTGCTCCATCACCAAAAAGGACACATGTGTTGCGGTCTGTATAATCCGTAATGCGAGACAAGCAGTCTGCACCAATAACAAGTGCATTGTTGTACATACCGCTTTGGATGAAGCTCGTAGCACTAGCCAAACCGTATACAAATCCGGAACAAGCAGCCGACAGATCAAATGCCGCGGCACCTTTTGCACCCAATTTGTCCTGCAAGATGCAAGCTGTCGATGGGAACGAAGAATCCGGGGTAATGGTTGCAACAATAATCAGATCAAGATCACTGCCTGTCATGCCTGCAGATTCAAGGGCTTTAATAGCCGCTTCGTATGCCAGATCAGAAGTTGCCTGATCGGGTGCAGCGATGTGACGCTCTTTGATTCCAGTACGACTGACGATCCACTCGTCATTGGTATCGACCATTTTCTCCAGATCGCTATTTGTCAAAATTTTCTCAGGCACATATTTCCCTGTACCAATAACCCCTACTGGGCGCAAATTATTCATATCGTCACTCACTTCCCGCTAATTTCCTTAGATATGCTCTCTACCAGCTGATTCTGCACTGCAATCCGAGCTTGACGCACAGCATTTTTGATGGCATTGCCATCAGCAGATCCATGACTTTTCACAACCAGTCTACTCAAACCAAGGAGTGGCGCTCCGCCATGCTCCGTATAATCCAGCTTACGTTTCAACCCACGCAGCTCAGGCATTAGTACAGCTGCAGCCAGTTTACTTTTGAGAGAAGATGAGAATTGTTCCTTAAGCAAGGCGAAAATGGCACCTGCTGTGCCCTCTAGCGATTTCAGCAGGATATTCCCTGCAAAACCGTCACATACAAGCACATCACAAGCACCAGTCAGCACATCACGTGCCTCAACATTACCGACAAACCGAATTGGGAGTTGTTCCAGTAAAGGGTATGCATGTTTGGTTAACTCATTTCCCTTGCCTGGCTCTGTTCCTACATTGAGCAAGCCCACTCGTGGGGACTCAATGCCCTGTACTTTTTGCCGATACAAACTGCCCATCAGGCCATATTGTGCAAGGTGCTCCGGTTTGGCATCCATATTCGCTCCTAGATCCAGCGCAAGCACACCTACATCATCAATCGTTGGAATCATAGGCGCAAGCGCCGGACGTTCAATGCCTGCCATGCGACCTACAACAAGCAAACCCGCTGTCATGAGCGCTCCAGTATTGCCCGCCGAGATCATCGCGTCCGCTTCGCCCTCTTTCAGCATACGGCCTGCGACCACCATGGAGGCATCCTTTTTGCGACGCACTGCTTTGACGGGTTCATCATCCGAACCAATAACTTCGGAAGCATGCCGGACCGTAAGATTGGCAGGTCTAACACCTGACTGACTCAAAAGAGGTTCCAGCTTGGCTTCATCGCCGATCAGGACGATCTGTGTATCCGCCCATTCCGTGGCTGCGGCAATCGCACCTTCTACCGTTGATGCAGGTGCATTGTCGCCTCCCATGGCATCAATGACGATTTTCATTCCAAATGACCTCCTTCTCCGCTGTCTTCTCCACCTGAATGGTAGATTACAAAGTTGCCTTGAAACACCATTTCTTCACCTACATAAGTGAATACTTCCACTTTGGCTTTGCCCTTTTGACCCGGAATCGATCTCACATAAGCCTTTGCAATACATTTCTCTCCCAAATGAACCGAACGGACAAAGCGAATGTCTGCTGATGCAGTCAACGCGATCTCGTCATTAATAATCGCTACAGCCAAGGAGTTAGCCTGTGCAAAGACATAGTGTCCACGTGCAATGCCTGTTCTGGAAAACACGTGTTCTTCCTTAATCTCAAACAGGGAAATCCCGCTTTTATCCAGCTGTAGATCCACAATATCACCGATAATCTCATGCAAGGGCAACGAGCGTACCTGATCATACGAGAGCTCTGCCATCAGTTTCATGCGTTCCCGAAGTTCAGGTATTCCAAGTTCCAGCCTGTCAAGACGAATCGTCTGAATACTCACCTTCAATTGGCGTGTAAGTTCCTGATCCGTCACAAACGGGTTCTCTTCTATCATTTTGGTTAACTGCTGTTGCCTCTGTCTCTTCGGTACACGTTCGATGCCTGACACCCCCCGCTGTATCGTTTACGGAACCGTCCCGTCCGGCCAGTTCAACCATTCTTTCGTGTTGCTTCTATAGTTGCATCCCTGGTCACCAGGGTCGTTCTCAAACGGATTATGGTTCATCTATATGTAACGTCAAATCTTAGAACCTGGTACTAAACTATAGTATATCTCATCCCGTATCAAAAAGAAAGACTGGCCTAACAAAAACAATACACCCCTGTGAAGCACGGATTTCATGCCTGCCAACTCCCTCTATAGCCACCCTCTAATCCAAAAAAAGTAGCACCTCATCGAAATGAAGTGCTACTTAATGTCCAACTATTATTGAGAGATGATCTCTCTTGCTTTGTACGTTCCGCACACTTTGCACACGTGGTGACTAAGTTTAAGTTCGCCACATTGTTCACATTTCACCATGCCCGGTACAGCCAATTTAAAGTGAGTGCGACGTTTGTCGCGACGCGTCTTGGACGTTCTCCGTTGAGGTACTGCCATTATTCCCACCTCCTTATCAAAATCAACCTTTGCAGGTAGTTGTTACAATGTTCGATTTTCAATCATGCTCATTTAAAAAAATCCTTGAGCCCTGCAAGCCGCGGATCGATAACCTGGTTATCACAACCGCAGTCACCTTCGTTCAGCTCATGGCCACACTTGGGGCATAACCCTTTGCATGTATCGCTGCATAGCGGTATAAACGGAAGATCCAGCAGAAAAGCTTCCTCAGCATAACCCTTCAGATCAACGCTATCTCCATCCACATAGAGCGTATCATCGTCTTCGTGTAATCCCTCTGGCTGTTTTCCCTGCTTGAATTGCTCATGAAAATCAATATGAAAATGTTCATTGATCGGCTTGAGACAACGGGAGCACAACATGTCCACTCCTATGGTCAGCTTGCCATGAACATCCACAACGTCACCTTCTCTGAATTCTGCAGATAAATCCGCAGTCAGCGGGGTAACGGCTGTGATATCTTGTCGGTTAGAAACCAGTTCCTTGATATCCCACTGTTCGTTAAACTTCAGCGGGCCATCACTGGTAGCCACTTTGCGAAATGGCATTAACATTTCCATCACTCCAAACGAAACCAATTTCATAATTCGTATCAAACGTATCACGACAGTTATACAGGTCAAGCCTTCTTTTGTAAAGCAGTAAATCCTGACTGTATGTATTCTGACGCTTCATCGTTAAAAGTATTATGAAATTGACTTAACAAACAAAAATCATTATACCGATTTTTCAAGACGTTTGTCAACACTTTTAACTTTACACCCTTTTTAAAACCAATGGCTCAGAACCGTTTACTCCATCTGGTCTATTATAGACTCACTTCAAGATAAACTACAAGTCGTCATTTTAGTTGTAGTTCCTTGCAAACATCGGTCACATTTCGTTAACGTTTAGTGTGATCTATATCACACAGACCTACTTGCTCCCTATCTATACTTGCTATAAACCGAGGCACGATCAGCTCCATGACCGATTTATTATCCAACTATTTCATATCATATCGGGAGGGAAAATATATGTTAAATGAGCACACAATTAGAATCATTAAATCTACAGTCCCCGTACTTGAAGTCCACGGCGAAGCGATCACACGCCACTTCTACGAAACGATGTTCACAGCTCATCCGGAACTGCTGAATATTTTCAATCATACAAATCAGAAACAGGGGCGGCAGCAAGCCGCCCTCGCCAATATGGTGTACACCGCCGCCCTTCATATCGATAATCTGTCCTCCATCTTGCCTGCCGTCCGGCAAGTTGCACATAAACATCGCAGCCTGGGTATCGTTCCCGAGCAATATGCGATTGTCGGCACCTATCTGCTTCAAGCCATCAAAGATGTGCTTGGAGATGCGGCAACGGATGAAATTATCACGGCGTGGGGCGAAGCCTATAATGTCATTGCAGGCGCCTTTATCGGGATCGAACAGGATATGTATACAGAAGCGAAAAACCAGACAGGTGGCTGGGAAGGATTCCGGACATTCAAAGTTGCCAAGAAAGTTCAGGAAAGCGAAGTCATCACGTCCTTTTATCTCGTTCCAGCCGATGGTCAGTCCATTGCCAGTTATGAACCGGGACAATACATCAGCATCAAAATCCAGCCAGAGGCACAGTCATTTACCCAGATTCGTCAGTATAGCCTTTCAGATGCCCCGGGTAAACCCCACTATCGCATTTCCGTTAAGCGTGAACGAGGTGTGTTAGAGCGCCCTGACGGAGTTATCTCGACGTATCTACACGATCACATTGAAGAAGGCAGTCAGGTGGAGATATCCGCTCCTGCTGGCGACTTCACGCTAAATGCAGACGATCAACGACCTGTTGTTCTCCTGAGTGGTGGTGTCGGTCTAACGCCCATGATCAGCATGTTAAATACGCTGGTTAACTTGAACGATAACCGTGCAATTACATTTTTACATGCAAGTCCGAATGGTCAATCTCACGCCTTCCGTGATCATGTGAACAGTCTGGCCGAACGTAATCAGGGCGTTAAAGCTTATTATTGTTATACTCAACCTGAGGGTTCTGATCGTACGAACAATCACTTTCATAAGGAAGGTTATATGGATGCGGCCTGGCTTCGTCAAGTGATCGATGAACTGGATTCCACTTATTATCTGTGCGGACCCGTTTCGTTCATGCGGGCAGTGTATACGGAGCTTCAGGCGCTTGGTGTTGCAGCGGACAACATTCATTATGAATTTTTCGGGCCCAAAGCAAGTCTTTCTCCCGCACCGGAAAGTGTCTAAACGTTGTGAAATGTGATTAGCTCCTAATGTATAAGTGTATAGGTACGTGTCCTATCCTGCTGATTTATCAAGGTGAAGAGGACGTTCGTCGATTATCAAAAATGTGTACTATACAATAGATTTGCAGGCACACAGTCTGACATCCGTTGATGTTGGATTTGTGCCTTTTTCTTGTCTGAATTGGTGCATGATTTGATCTAATACATGACATCCCCTATGATGGAATGGATGTTATACATACTCGGTTATCCAATCGAAAGGAGGACGTCTAATCATGAAAGCCGTAGGCGTCATTGTTGAATATAACCCCTTGCACAATGGGCATGTTTATCATTTGCAGGAAGCTCGGCGGCTAAGCGGCGCAGACGCCGTTGTTGCGGTCATGAGCGGCCCTTTTCTCCAGCGTGGCGAACCCGCCATCGTAGGTAAAAGGGCACGCACCGAGATGGCGCTGCACGCAGGCGCCGATCTCGTGCTTGAACTGCCGGTTGCCTACGCGGTCCAACCGGCCGAGTGGTTTGCCTTCGGTGCGGTCTCGCTGCTGCACCGCACCGGCATTGTGGACTCGCTCTGCTTTGGCAGCGAGTCCGGCGACCTGGACAGCCTGCAGCGCATTGCGCGCGTGCTGGCTGTGGAGCCCGCAGGGATGCGCGAGGACATCGCGCGCCGCCTGCGGGAAGGCGCCAGCTACCCCGCCGCGTACGCAGGCGCGGCGGCGGCGCTGGCGCCCGGCGGCGTCGATGCTCACGACGCCGCTGCACTGCTGGAGCAGCCCAACAATTCGCTTGGGCTGCACTACCTGATCGCGCTGCAACGACTTGGCAGCGCGATCCAGCCCTTTACGGCGGCGCGTACCGGTGCCGCGTATCATGAGGCGACGCCCGGGCCGGGGGCGATCGCCAGTGCTACAGCCGTCCGCCGCCTGCTGATGGCGGACGGACCCGATGCCGCCGCACCATACGTGCCGGCGACAACCCTTGCCATTCTGCATCGCGAATGGCAAGAAGGGCGCGCCCCCATACACTGGGAGCGCTTTGCACAGCCGCTGTTGCACCTTGCGGCCACCCGCCGTGCCTCTGAGCTGGAACGCATCACCGAAGTCACAGAAGGCCTGGAACACCGGCTGAGCCGTGCACTCGCTCAGCTCCCGGAGCCTTCAGTCGAAACACTCCTGAATGCACTGAAGACCAAACGTTACACACGCACCAAACTCCAGCGTATGCTCGCACACCTGCTCCTGAATCACACCAAAGCCGAGTGTTCACCAGAGCAATTGGCTGCCGGACCCGGATATCTCCGAGTCCTCGGATTTAATACTCAAGGACAGAGCCTGCTTAAACGAATGAAGAAGACTGCATCGCTTCCTGTTGTGCTGAAACCGTCGACGTTCACACACAATCAACTTGAACTGGATATACAAGCTCAGGTTGCGTATGGGCTCGCTTGCGAGCATAGGGACACACGGAGGATGTTCAGTGACTACTATGAGTCGCCTGTGAGACTGTAAACCGCTTTTGACCATAAGGCTTCATCTCTATGGAGCTTTTTATTCCATCATCAAACAGATCAGTGATATCCACTATTCGACACTCAACTATACAATTTCAAAAAATCCCCTTGCTGCACGCCACTCAGGCACCTCGCAACAAGGGGATTTCCTTATTAACTTCTATTGATCTTCTCAATCCCTTGATTACACTTCATTCCACTGTAATCAATTATTCGAATTCATCCGTACTTTATCCATCCGGTTCAACGTTGGCTCGATCTCTTCCCGCCCGATTATAACCTATGATTTCACGGACAAGGTTTTCAGGTAAGCCAGCGCATCTTCCACCGTGCTCACAGGCACAAGTTTCATTTTGGTGCCAATCTGTTCAGCCTTGGCTGCTGCTTCCTTATAGTTATCCTTCGGCACAAAGAAAATCTCGGCTTCTTTTCGGTCAGCGGCTACAATCTTGTGCACTACACCGCCAATGGCACCCACCACACCATCCTTGGTAATGGTACCTGTACCCGCAATTCGATGCCCCTTGGTCAGATCTCCAGGTGTTAACTGGTTATAGATCTCCAGCGTAAACATCAAGCCGGCAGACGGACCACCAACCTGAGTATCTGTGAAAGAGATCTGTTTGTTCGGGTCTTCAGCTTTCACCTTCTGAACCGCACCGATCATTACTCCGAGTCCCGAGCGGGCTTCACCCGTTTTACTGTCTTTTACCTGAATCAGTTTCACGTCCCGGCTAATGGTCTCCCCACCACGTTCCAGTTGCATTTCGACCGTATCTCCGACTTTTTTATCTTTTAACTGGGCAGAAAGCACCGTATTATCCGGCGTAGCTGTTCCATTCACTCCCAGAATAATATCGCCCGGAGCAATATCTCCTTCCGGTTTTGGGTCTTCGGACAATCCAAATACAAAGATATGTTCAGGTACAATAGAGTACGTCACACCAGCCTGCTCATATGCAGCCTCCATTGCGGAGGATTGTGAGTCACTCATGAACCACACCTGTTCGGCAGAGTATTCCGCTTCGCTTTTGCCGCGCAGTCGGTCTTCCTTTTTATCCACTTGAGCATTTTTATTGAACAGAGAGGTTCCTAGCAAAAACACATTGGCATATGTTGCCGACACGGTTGTCATCATGAACACACCGCGTTCTTCCTGGTCTCCACCCTTAACGGTTACCATTGGTTTTACTTCATCTGCACTGCCAGGCATATATATGATATACGGCGTTGGCATGTACACGGCAACATAGACGACCAGAGCCACCACGATCACAAAGATCGAAGCTCTGAATCCGCCAGATTTCCGAATCCGATTCATCGCATGAGCCTCCGTTCTTTGTATCTCTATAATAAGCGATCGTAATTCCATCCTGTTTAATCATTTTTTTCAAGTCTAACACTCTGGTCCTTGTGCATACAATGGTACAGGCCGGATAGGCCGCTGTATACAAAATCCTGTCCGGTCAAGGCCGAACCGCCCTTCGGGCGTTATTCGGCCGTCCATAATGATTAAGATGCCGAATCGGCGTTATCTGATATGAGGTGAAACGATGACATTACAGAGCGAGGTTAGAGATTCTGGCCCGTTGCGAACGATAATCCTAAGTACTGGCGCTTTAATGTTGGTCATTGCGGTAGTTGCTTCCCCCAAAGAAGCGTTTGATGCCTCTATTCAAGGTCTGGATATATGGTGGAAAATCATCTTCCCTGCCATGCTCCCGTTCCTCATGTTATCCCAAATGCTCACTGCGTTTGGCTTCACCCACGCGATCGGCGCCTTGCTTGGACCGTTAATGCAACGCTGGTTCAGACTTCCAGGCAACGCAGGTCTGGCGATTGCCGTAGGCATGTGCGGCGGATTTCCCGCAGGAGCAGATGCGGTATCCCGTTTATTTCAGGATAGACAAATTACCGCCAAGCAGGCGGTTGTCCTTGCGGCGGCATCTCATTTTGCCAATCCAATGATGATCATTTTGGTCGTTGGTGCTGCTTTTCTCCACCAGCCAGCGGCCGGATATTTTCTACTCGTGGTCCACTGGATCAGCGGCTGGATTGCTGTCATTCTTGCCACACGTCTCCTGCCTGCACCTGGTAACCAGACAAACAAGGTTGGCTCAACAGCCGTACAAGCAGATAACAGCTCTCTTGATTCTCAGCCTGCAAATTCCACAAGTCGCTCATCTGCACCGAACCACGCAACGTTCAAACGACGCAGTATATGGTCCGATATGATGATTGCAGCCAGGGAAGCCCATCGTCGTGATGGAAGGGGATTTGGCAAACTGTTAGGTGACACCGTATCCCAAGCTGTGCAGACCTTGATGATGACTGGAGGATACATGATCGGTTTTGCCGTGTTTATCCGGCTGGTCTCCCTTTATCTGACGCCCGGGTCCTCTGCTGCGCTGTGGCCAGCTTTCTTTGAGCTTCATCTGGGCACCTATCATTTGAGCCAGACTTCACTTACACCCATGCTGCTCATGTCTCTACTTGCAGCCGTTCTGGGATGGGGTGGTTTATGTTCCCATCTGCAAGTCTCTGCTGTCCTGAAAACAACTGGTCCGGGCACCAAATCGATGTTGTACTTTGCTGGAGTTCGCCTGACTCATGGCTTAATCGCCTTTTTTATCAGTCTGTTCCTATGGATGCCGTTCAGCCGTTATAGCACAGAAGTCTGGACCACATTACAGACGAATGCAGAGCAGAACCTCACGACACCATTCGGTTGGCTATTCATACATAGTCCAGGTAACACATACACGATCAACACCATTTGGAGTGTCTTCCCTGTTGCATGCATGGGTCTTGCGTTACTTCTTGCAGTCATGGTTAGTCTATCCGGTCTTACCTTCTGGTTTAACCGCCGGTTTTCTCGCTGATTTTCTGACGGAGCGCAGCTTCCACTTCAGGTGAGACAAGATCTGTAACATCTCCATGATAATGAGCAATTTCTTTGACGATGCTGGAACTTAAATAGGAATATTTGGGATTTGTCATCATAAATATGGTTTCCGCATCTGGGTTCAACTTGCTATTGGTCGATGCCAATTGCAACTCATATTCAAAATCAGTTACCGAGCGTATACCGCGGACGATGACCTGAGCTTCCTTTTGCCGGACGTAATTGGCTGTCAGATCGCGGAAACTGTCCACCTCCACATTGGGTAGATGGCGGGTTACTTCCGTAATCAGTTCTTTGCGTTCCTCCACCGTAAACAGCGGATTTTTGCTCATATTGTTCAACACAGCCACAATGACGCGATCAAATTGCTTCGACGCTCTGGCGATAATATCCAGATGTCCCATCGTTACGGGATCAAAACTTCCAGGATATACGGCGATCCGTTCCTGTCGATGTATCATTTCAGTCATGAGGAGCCTCCTCTTCCGGTGTAATGGATTCTCCATCTTCAACTGCTTCAGGCGCATAATAATAGATGGATACTGCCGTCTCCCCATACAAAGCCTTGCGCGTTTGTTCAAACGGGCCGAATTGCTCAGGGTAATCATGTTTGGATTCATATTCAAGCACGATGGTTGCTTCGGGTTCCAGAAGCTCCAGTTCGTGCATGGTCAGCATTAACTCGTGCCCATTCTTCATGCGATATGGAGGGTCGAGAAACACCAGATCAAACGTTGTGCCTCGTTTTGCGAGTGCCTTCAACGCACGACCTGCATCATTACGATATACGGCCGCCTGGTCTTCCAGCTTGGTCGCCTTCAGATTCATGCGGATAACTTCAATACTTTTTGATTCCAAATCAACAAAAACAGCCTTGTCCATGCCGCGGCTCAGCGCCTCAATACCGAGACCTCCACTGCCTGCAAACAGATCCAATGCTGTGCCGCCCTCAAAATAAGGACCAACCATGCTAAATAACGCTTCCTTCACCTTGTCGGTGGTTGGCCGCGTACCCGTGCCAGGAACAGCCTTCAGCGGCCTGCCTTTTGCACTCCCAGATACCACTCTCACTTGACGAGTCACCTTTTCTCTATGTAAGTTTATTGATACGACTATCGTACCACATTCGGGTTCAGTTTGAAAAATGTGCGGTCTTCATTTCCCTTGGAAAATTGTTGACGAATTGTTGACGCATATGTATAAAAAGGAAACAATCGGGCGATTCTATAATTATCGACATCACAAGTGTCGTAGACAACCGCGGAGAAGACTTACGTTTCCCCATAAGCTCTTCGTCCGGTTTCTCCTCTCCCATGAAAAAGAAGCTCTCGAAAGAGAGCTTCTTTTTGTTGTTTATGTTTTCATTTATTTTGCTAGTTATACTTTTCTTCAAATTCACTTATTTCGGCTTCCTCTTCGGTCTGCAACCATCCAATCTCCCTCAGCCACATGCCCATATCTGCAATAAATTCATTTGTGTTTAGATGTTCAATCTTGTATTTCTGTATCTTTTCACTTAAAAAAACATAAAACTCATGGCTTAACACATACCGTTGTTTGCTTTTGCTTAATGTCTTATACCGATCCTCGCTGACCACCAGATCAAAATAGATGACATTCTCCTTCTTCACATGTCTGACCGTCGACTTCCGCTCATATTCTTCAGGAAG
Source organism: Paenibacillus sp. FSL L8-0435 (assembly GCF_037965655.1). NCBI lineage: Bacteria > Bacillati > Bacillota > Bacilli > Caryophanales > Paenibacillaceae > Paenibacillus > Paenibacillus sp. FSL L8-0435. The sequence goes on along the minus strand of NZ_CP150185.1, from coordinate 2,350,551 downwards.
ACACCTGAAAACAAAGAAGAGTTCAATATCGACTATTTTATATTTGCTTTCTGCTTTATCAAAAACAGGCTGCAACTCATCCGAAAGATTGGCAACTTGCGTTAAACCTGAAGTGTCAGTTGATTGGCCCAGAATCATCACTAAACTCCTCCTTGTTCATTTTCACCATTCATAATGAAACTGAAAAAGGTTGACTAGTGATGTAATCTCCGTCAACCTTTCCTATGTTCATCCTTCTTGTGCCTCATCCCAACGTAGCAAGACCTTACGAGTTCAGCTCTCGATGTTTTCGATTGGAGAGTCGCAAATTAATCAATGGAATGATGAGTACAACAACCGGTAAGAGAAGATTTATTGAACCATTCTTAATCATCATGAAGGTAATAAACAACACGGCGAGCCAAGTCATAATCTCCGTCATTTCATATTTGGTTAACGTCAGTTTGAATGCTTTTTTCGAAATGAAACGAATTAAGAAATATGCGATCAAGCTATAGAACAGGATCATTCCCAAGATGGCAACAAGGATTATGAGGTACATATCCACCATAAAAATCTCACCCGACCCTTATATCTTTTTCCTTAATTTTACCATATAAGCAATAGGGTGTCATTCCTAATTCCGAACCAGCGTCTCTTCAAGCTGGCAATCTACGTTTACTTCTCTTCAACAACAATCGTTGCATTATAGATCACAACACGTTTCCCATTGAGATCAAATAATACTTTATTCCCGTATTCCGTATCTTCCACGTCAATTTTGCCATCATAGGTCTGAATCAATTCACCGTTATTGCTGTACACTTTAACAACCCTCTCCAGGCCACCCGAGTTATTGGACCTCATCGTTTTGAGTGCACGTTCACCTGAAGCGGTATTGAAATACCATATGAAACATCCAACTATGATGCCCAAGAAGACCAACACCGTCACCCATATACCTGTCTTTGCTTTTTTACTCATCTTGACCCCCCCCTTATGTTTCCTGTCTCGTACATTACGAGGTTGGAGAGAGAACGGTTTCATACAAAGCCTCTCAAGCTGTTCATTGACATAACAAAACAGAGGCCTCCGATGAGCGAAGACCACTGTTCTTTATAGAATACATTCTTTATTCTGTACGATTCTTTTACTTACAGTGCACGAATGACAAATTCAAATGTCAGTTCGCCGTCTGAAGGGATCAGGTATTCCGGATGAACCGGAGCACCCCAGCTATCATCACCGCCAACACCCATTTGTTTACCTGCTACAGTCACGACCGTATAGTGCACAGGAGGCAATTCGTACGCATGTTGTGCGTTCTCCAGCTCAAATGCCGTATATGGTGAAACATTCAGCTCAACCGGAGTTCCGGATGCTTCAATTTTGAAGCCACGTCCCACGTTGTCTGTCAATTTGGCCCAACGTACGCCCGTACGGTTGCCTGATTCCTGTGGTACCAGATATGGAGCCATGGTATCAGCTACCTTGCTGCCGTGGATACCGAGACGTGCGCCAAATGCGCGGTCTGCATAGTTTTCTTCGGGTCCCATCGCAAGCCATTCCACGTTTTCGAAGTCAGGTGATGTTCTGAAGGACAATGCATGAATTGGCAGATTTGGCAATCCGGCTGTACCTTTGTACGTATTATGAACACGTACACTTCCATCTGCATGAACGGTATATACCACTTTTACTTGTACATCCTCCGAGATGTTGAGCTTGTACGTGAACTCGATCCGGTATTGATCCGGTTTCTGTTCCGCTTTCCACTCTACAGAACGTGGCATCAGGCTCGCTGCATACCAGGCGCCCAGTTCAAAGCCCATCGCCATACCTTTGTCATTATCCGTCATTGCACGCCAGAAGAGTGGTGCAGGTGGTACAGCAATCGTCTCGCGACCAGACAATTTCAGGGAAACCAGTGTCCCAAACTGTTTGGAGAACAGCACATGTGTCTTGCCGGCACGAACACCGATGTTAACGTCACCTTCGATAACTTGTACATCACTTACAAGGTTCAAGTCGACTTCAACTGCATCATTTACCTGATCCTGGGTGAAAATAAACTGTCCAAATGCCACTTCTTCGCCTTTGTCAGCCCACAGTGTAGCTTCTTTTAACACAAATGCAGTGTTCACAGCGTACTCGCCGCCTACCAGAGCTTCTGCACCAAGCGGAAGTTTCACTACCGTCTCGCTTTGGGCATCCACGTTGACTTCCAATGTTCCACGCAGCACTTCATGTCCCTCCCGCTCCAGGCTGTATACCAGTTCCAGCGCAGATGTATCTGCGAACAGATTACCGTTCACGATTTTAACACCTTCACGATCCGGGAACAGCTTGATGTTCTGGTACAGGAATTTAACCTCCTGCATTTTCGCAGTTACTTTACGGTCAGCATGGACGATACCGTTGCCACAGAACGAATAGTCTGATGGACGATCACCAAAATCTCCGCCATAAGCGAGGAATTCTTTGCCGTAACGATCTTTTTTGTAAATCGATTGATCGATGTAATCCCAGATGAATCCACCTTGATACATTGGATATTTGTCTTCCAACTCCGTATATTTGTGCATACCACCAATGGAGTTACCCATGGCATGCATGTACTCACAGCTGATATACGGCTTGGTCGGGTTTGCATTCAGGAATTCCTCAATGTCTGCCGGTTTGGCATACATGCGAGACTCCATATCACTGGTCTCATCGAAACGGCGATCATGGAATACACCTTCGTAATGTACCAGACGTGTTGGATCAGCTGATTTGAAATATTGGGATACTTTGTAGATGACTTCACCACCATGTGATTCATTACCACATGACCAGATCAGAATGGACGGATGGTTTTTGTCACGCTCCACCATGGATACAGCGCGATCCATAACGATATCATGCCATTCCGGTTTGTCCCCTGGAATAACCCATGAAGGCTCAACGGCGCCAAGCTTCTGCCAAGATCCGTGTGTCTCCAGGTTCATCTCGTCAATAACATAGAGTCCGTATTCATCACACAGCTCATACCAGAGACTTTGGTTTGGATAGTGTGACGTACGTACGGCATTCATATTGTTTTGTTTAATCGTACGAACATCCCACAGCATATCTTCCTTCGTAACCGCACGTCCACGACGCGGGTTGAACTCATGGCGATTCACACCTTTGAATACGATACGTTTACCGTTGATGTGCATCACTTTATCAATCATTTCAAATGTACGGAAACCAACGGCTTGAGGAACAACCTCAACCAGTGTACCCGCAGCATCATATACACGAATATAGAGACGGTACAAGTATGGAATCTCTGCGCTCCACAGGTTCACTATGCCGATATCTTCACGAAGACTTACTTGTCCATCGTTAACTTTGGATTCAAACGTTTTAACGGTATTGCCTTCACGATCACGAAGTTCAGCCTCTACGCGCGCTCCTGCAACCGCATTTCCTTCCAGCTTCAGATCCACTTGCAACGTACCGTTAGTGTAAGACTTGTCCAGATCTGTGCGAACATGAACATCACGAACGTGTGCAGTTGGGACGGTATACAGATACACATCTCTGAAAATACCGGAGAAACGCCAGAAATCCTGATCTTCCAGCCAGCTGCCTGTGCTGCGTTGATACACCTCAACCGCGAGTTTGTTCTCTCCATCCTGGAGGAATGGCGTCAGGTCAAAATCAGATGGCGTGAAGCTGTCTTCCCCGTATCCTACGAATTGTCCGTTAAGCCATACATAAAATGCAGACTCTACACCTTGGAAAGAAATATATACCGGATTCGACTCCCAACCTGTCGGCAGGTGGAATGTGCGAATGTAACTTCCAACCGGGTTTTTATCCTGTGGTAATGCCGGTGGACGAATGTCGTTCAAACCATCCCAAGGATATTGTGTATTTACATATTGAATCTGACCGTATCCTTGAAGTTGGATATGCCCCGGAACTTCAATATCATCCCAGCCTTCACTGGAAAAATCGGATGTATAGAAAAACTCAGAACGGCTGTCTGGACGAATCGCATAGTTGAATTTCCACGTACCATTCAGATCATAACGCATGGACATCGCGCCTGAACCTACAGCCTCATCCATCGTTTGGTAATAACGGTGATCGGAATAGGCATGAAGACGGTTCACCTCAAATACACTTACGTCCCCCAACCAGTTGATATCTGCCTTTGTTGCTTTCATCGGCTCTCTCTCCCTTTAAAACGTTATAGTTTGACTTATTCAAGGTTTACTCTGAATTTCCTTTTTGCTTTACATAAACAAAAAAGACAGAGGTACGCCATAACAGCGCCCTCTCTTCTTTCCTGCACCCGTCATTTGCACGGATTATGCTGTTTTCATTACTTCACTGAACCTACCATACCTGCAACAAAATGTTTCTGCATGATGAAGAAAACGATTGCTGTAGGTAGTGTTGCAATAACGATTGCTGTCATGATTACTCCGTAATCCGGAGAATAACCAGCACCGAGGTTCGAGATCAACAGTGGAATCGTTTGTTGGTCAGGTGTTTGCAATACAATGAGTGGCCACAGATAGTTGTTCCAGCTACTCATGAAGGTAATAATTGCTGCCGCTGCATATGTTGTTTTCATGGTTGGCATATAGATTTTCAGGAAGATCCCAAGTTCACTCAAACCATCAATACGTCCAGCTTCCAGCAAGTCTTTCGGGAACATTTTAGTGTTCTGACGGAAGAAAAAGATCAGGAACGCTGTTGCAATGGTTGGCAAGATCACTGCTGCCATGGTGTTAATACCGATAACCGGTGCAACTCCCGAGATTGTTGCAAACATACGATACAGGGGTACCATAATCGCTGCAAACGGGATCATCATGGATAACAACAGGATATTAAACACAATGTCACGAGACTTCGTGCGATATACCTCGAAGCCATAACCTGCCATGGAACCAATAAACAGTGCCAAGAGAGTGGAGACCACAGAGATAATCGCCGAGTTTCCGAGAGCCTGTACCAGATTCGTCGAATCAATCAGTTTGTTGAAGTTATCAATGAAAGCTGAACCCGGTAACAATCTGCCTTTCGTTACATCGACAGATGCATTTGTTGAACTGACCAGCATCCAGAAGAAAGGGAAAATGGATACAAAGGCGACGATGGATAGGAACACATACGTGAAAATCCGTTTTGCTTTAGCTTTAGCCATTTTTATTATCACCTGCCACTTTAAACTGGATGATGGACAATACAATAATCAAGATTACGATGGAATACGACACTGTTGCTGCATAACCGAAGTCCGGTGAATATTTGAACGAAAGGTTGTAGATGTATTGTGAAATCGACATGGTCGCATTACCTGGACCACCTTTGGTAATATTCATGATCTCATCAAAGATTTGCAATGTACCAATCGTTGATGTGATGGACGTGAAGAGGATAATCGGTTTAAGCAAAGGTACTGTGATTTTGAAGAATTGTGTAAAAGCATTCGCTCCGTCAATTCTTGCAGCTTCATAGATCGATTGATCGATGTTTTGCAGGGATGACAGATAGAAAATCATGTTATATCCGGTCCAACGCCAAGTAACGGCGATTATGATCGTAATTTTAGCCCAGAACGGGTCTGTGATCCATTGAATTGGATCCCCAATAATGTGCAAGCCCATCAGGAATTGATTTACCATTCCATCTGGTGCGAACAGATATTTGAATACAACAGAGTACGCTACCAATGAAGTTACACAAGGCAAGAAAATCGCTGTACGGAAGAAGCTCCGAAAACGTAGTGTGCTGTCATTCAGCAATACGGAAATAAACAAACCAAGAATAATCATTACAGGCACTTGAATAATCAAGTAGATAAATGTATTCGATAATGCTGTACGGAATGTTGTATCAACTAACAATCTTTTGTAGTTAGAAAGGCCCGAAAATTCAAGATTGGCTCCTACACCAGACTTGAACGATAAGAGCAGCGCTTGAATCATCGGGTAGAAGTAAAATGCAACAATCCCGACAACAGCCAGCAAAACAAAAGCCCATCCAGTCAAATTATTTTTCTTTTGGAGACTGTCTCCTGTATTCATGGCTTTCACAGTATGGCTCCTCTCTCTCCATGGAACATGGGTAGAACCCACGGAGCCTCTCGCCATATCCGGTTCGACTTGCGCCGGACGTGGGAGACGGCTCCGATGTTTCCTAGGGTTCTATAAGTTACCTTGGGTATCTTAGTTTAATTGTGCTTCAGCTTGTTTTTGTGCATCAGCCAGAACGTCATCGATTGATTTACCGTTCAGGAATGCTTGCATTTCTACAACCAGAATATCTTCAATGGCATAAGTGTTGATACCATAGTTTACGCTTGGAATTTCTTTCGTCCAATTCGCAAAGTCTGTGAAGATTTTTTGTCCGCCGAAGTACTCGTCTGCTTTGGCATACGCGTCACCATCAACTGCTGGTTTGTACGTACCAATTGCGCCGATGTTGTTCAACAGATCTTGATACAATTGTTTGTCAGAACCAAATGTTTTAGCTACAAAATCAGCTGCTTGATCTGCACCAGGAACGTTGTTCATAACATACCAAGAGCTACCACCCAAGTTGGATGCGTGAACAGAGTTTGCTTGACCAGCCATTTTCGGTATTGGAGCTACAGCCCATTTACCGGATTGGGAAGCTTCTTGACGTACAGATGGTGAGAACCAGTTACCTGTAGGAATTGTTGCTACGCTACCGTTATTGGCGTTGGCAACGAATTGACTCCAGTCAGAGTGCAATTTAACAATGTTGGCATCCATCATTGCTTTGTAAGTAATAAACGCTTCTTTCAGAGCGGCATTAGTTGCAATGTCAGGTGTTTTACCATCTTCTGCGGAATACCATTTACCTGCAGTTTGGATCATCATACGAATCAAACCAAGGTCATTCGGGTCAAGAGAAAGAAGCTCTTTACCTGTTTTAGCTTTTACGTCTTTACCAATTTGGATGTAGTCATCCCAAGTGATGTCTTGCAGATCAGCTGCTTTGTAGCCAGCTTGCTCCAGCAGATCTGTTCTGTAGTACAAACCAGCAACGCCGGAGTCAAATGGTACTCCATATTGTTTGCCATCAAAAGCTGTTGGTCCGAGTTTGTAATCTGCAAAGTCGGAAGCCGTGATGTTGGAAGACAGATCTTTGAACGCATCCGGATATGCATTCAAGAAGCTTTGTGAACGATAGTCTTCAATCAGAACTACGTTTGGAAGACCGCTGGCAGTTCCGGAGTTAAGCCCCGTGTTCAGTTTCTGGATGATATCAGCTTGAGCGTATTCAATGATGTTGATTTTCACATCAGGATTTGCTTTTTGATATGCTTCTTTTGCTGTTTCCATTGCAGCTACGTTAAAAGCTTTGTCCCAAGCCCAGACTGTAATTTCGTTTGTTTTTTCGTCACCACCACTAGCAGAATTACCTCCGCCACCGGATGAACATGCGGACAACAGCAGTACTGTAACGAGCATCAATACCCACATTTTTTTCAAAACATTCAACTCCCCTTCGACCTCTTTGTGTGTAATTTGTTTACGTTTTCTGAAAGCGGTTGCTTTCGATGTATTCATCTTATCATTCCCATATCTTCATTCGTTAGTAATAATTTTGTACGGATTTGTCATCTTATTGCCACAATGAAAACCTTTACAGAAACCGTTTGCATTAAATTTGGCTTTTTGTAATTTCTTTTGATTTTGTAATTTCTTGATCTTAAAATAGTACAAATATGTATTTTGCTTTACCTCTGACACGCGAAAATCCCCCGCCTCTGTAAAAAACAGAAGCGAGGGATCTCGATTTTAGTGTATTCAATCGAATCGGGTTTCCATTCAACTTGTGATTAAAGGCAGTGTAACGGTGACTCTCGTTCCTTCCCCAACCGTACTCATAATGGTGACGCCATAAGGTGAACCATATAATAACTCAATACGGTCATGTACGTTGCGAATACCGATACCACTGAATAGTTGACGATTGTTCTTTGGATTGGGCAGCGTTTCTCCCATGACAAGCCCTTCAATTCCATCACCATTGTCCATAATCTCACAGATGAGTGATTCTCCAGCTCTAGAAACCATGACATGAATCGTACCCGTTTCTTTCTTGATGAATCCATGGAAAAATGCATTCTCGATAAACGGCTGTATGACCAGCTTCGGTACATGGTAATGTGTACAATCCGGAGCGACGTAGAAAGCTGCTTTAATCCGGCCTCCATATCTGACGTGATTAATGAAGACATAATTTTTCAAATTCTCGACTTCTTGTTCCACTGTAACAGTCTGACTCACATCACTAATCGTATTCTGTAGCAATCCGATCAGCGCATTAATGGTCTCCGCTGCCCTGTCCTTGTTACCTTGTTGCACCAGAACTTTGACAGAAGCAAGTGTGTTGTACAAGAAGTGCGGATTAATCTGACTCTGTAAAGCTGCAAGTTCTGCGTTACGTTGTTCATGCTGGGTCTGCACTAATTGATCCACATAATCATGCAGCTCATCAAGCATGTAATTATAAGCATGGCCCAGCTGCCTGCTCTCGTAGCTTCCGCTCACTGGAATATAGTTGTCCAGATCACTTTTCGTAATATTGGACATCTGCTTCACAAGTCTGCGCAGGGATTTGGTAATCTGGCTGGTGATGAGAAATACGAGAATAAGAGCCCCTACAACAATTGCTGCACAGATTAGGGCAACCGTCTTCATGTCGATGAGTTGACCCATCGCCAGATCCTTATCCACGACATTGACAATGTAAAACCGATAGAACGGTAAATACTCCGATAGAACAACGCTATCCTGATCCATCACACGAGCATTGATGCTCCTCGGAGACGTTTTGTTCATTTCTCGGGCATAGGACAGCAAATCCAGCTGAGTTGTCCCAATCCAGTCTTCACGATTTGAAGATACAATCTCACCTTTTTCGTTCATAATGACCACGTCATTGCCTCGACTAGTAAAGCTGGCATAGAACTGACGGAACGCCTCTTCTCTCATCGTGACATAAAGCGTACCGTATATTCGGCTGCGGGTTCGATCTGTCAGTGCTTTCGTGGCAGAGATCATCTGCTGACTTCCGACCGTTGCATCGTTTTGGTAATCATCAAAGATAAGACGACTCGGTGTCTCAGCGGCTTCCACTGTGATCGGTTCCTCTTTCAATTCATCCACTGACATCTCAAGGTGAGCACGATTGGTGGAATAACTCCGCCCGTTGATCCCGATAATCGTTATCCCTACTTCATACGATTCCGTTATCGATTGAACGCGGTCCATCGTTTCCCTCATATTATAGAAGGACTTGGCCATCGTGAGGGAATCGGCATCACCTTCGGACAGGAACCCTCGAATCGCCCCACTCTGCGTCACATTATTCGATACGGCAGCAATGGCCTCATTAAAAGATTCAAAATTTGTTTTGATCTGATTAAGCACCTTGGAGTTTGTGATACTGAACGTCTCAGTAAACAGATTGGTTGACATGTGAATGGTCGTCCATAAGATGAGTACAGAAACGAGGACAATACTGACCACCATAACCAGAAACAACTTGGGAAACAATCCGAGACGTGATAATTGGTTCATCCATTTCTTCATGATCTTATCCTTCTGACTTTATGCCCAGAATTTGCGCCGGTATCGGCTTGGTGATAATCCGGTGAATTTTTTGAACACTTTGCAAAAGTAACTATGATCGGAATAACCTACCATACTGCTAATCTCAGAGATCGTTACATCATCGGATCGTAGCAGTTCCTCGGCTTTTTCAATCCGAATTTTATTTAAGTATTCATTAAATCCTTCTTTTTTGTGAGATGAGAAATAACTGGATAAATACGATGGATTAAAATGAAAATGCTTGGCTACTTCAGCCAGCCCGAGCGGCTGATCAAAGTGCTCATGCATGTAATCCAGCAGCATCTTCATGTTGGGATCACTTCGTTTTGCACCCGCACCAACGGTGCACTCCTGAACTTCCGTCATGAATTGGTCAAGCACAGTCATCACTTCGTCCAGACTCGAAGCACCATCCACATTTTTAAAATACGTATATTTGCTCTCTTCCAGCCCCGCAGACTGGACATCCATATCCGCGAGGGTAATGGTCACGTTAAAGATCAAGTTACCGAGAAATGATTTGATCTCAAACACATCGGCAATATAATCCCGTCCAAGTGTTTTTGCATGATCCTGTAAATACTCCCTTGCCGCTTCGACCCGGTTACGCTTCACATGCTGCAAAAACATATTTACATTAAACTGGTAACCTGCGGGATGCATTGGAGGCAGTTCACCATACACCAGGATTGGTCGATCCTTATAATAGAAGCGATATTCAATCAGCTTAATCAGGCGTTCCCGGTAAACAACACCCATCTTTTCAAATGAAGTAAAGCTTTCACTAAGCACCCAACCAGGACTGCCTTCTCCTGCTGCATTTTCACTGGCCAACTGTCTGATCCGTTCAAGCATCCATTCATCTCTCGCAGGATCGACATTAAGAAGCATCACAGGTAATGTACCCTCTGCGGGAACCATTGCACATTCTACTTCAGGCAGATCACTGCGGAGCTTGGATTCAATCTGTTCCTGATCCATCTTCAGTGGATTCCCTCCAGCACCCACGGGTTTATACACCAGCAAGCGAAAGGATTCATACGGAAAGGTATCTCGAATGATCGGCATTTCGCTATCTTCATCCAGTGTGAATCCGGACAGCATCTTCTCCATCAGTTGCCCAAGTCTCCAACCATCATGCGACGGCTCGAACTGTAACTCCGGAATTTTACCCGCTGTGCGTTGAAGGACCTCCAATAATTCATTTGTATCCAGCTTTGGTTTCAGTATATAATCGGCTGCCCCATGCTGAAGCGTAGAACGTACATACTCGAATTCACTGAAGCTGCTAAGTACAATAACTTCAATCTGCGGATTACTGGCTTTTAGTGTACGGACAAACGTTTCTCCATCCATGACAGGCATGACAATATCGGTGATCACAATATCCGGTTTTAACAGGTTCACCTGCTGTAATCCTTCTTCACCGTTGGAAGCTTCACCCACAATGTTAAATCCTTCCGCTTCCCAGTTCATATGGTGCTTTATGCCCTGCCTTACCAAGAACTCATCGTCAACAATCAGCACCTTGCACAACCGGTTCATGATCGCGACCCCCTTGTCTAATCTTTCCTCTATATCTGTACAGGCTATACCAACTATTATATATCGGTTATAAACACTTTCCAGTGTTAGCGGTTACATTAATTTTAAATTGATTGTACATCTTTTTATATCCTAAAACGATCCTTTAAGCAATGGTAACTATCTATAGTTTACACTATATTTCGACAAAATAAGAAGCCCCGACTCGCCATTTGATCATCTGGCGAATCAGGACCCCTATTTCAATCCTTTATTTCGTTAAATCACTCACTTATGGTTCAATTCCCCATTGGAGACTTCCCGCGATATAACCGGTGACTTTGGACCAGTCCGTATAGGAAGTCTGACTACCTGCAAAAGAATAATCATCTGTTTGGGTATAGTTGGTCCAATTGTTCTTGGAGATGCGCGTATGGATTTCCGTACTTTGTCCTGCATTCAGTGTTCCAGCCGAAGCTGTGAATCCGATCTCAAGCACGTGATCAGCACCCGTCCGTACTGGATTGAGTGCACTGAACGTGCCTGTTACATTCACACTGCCAGCCGTCGCCCAGTCAGCGAAGAAGTTCTGAGGCTGTTCACCGTTTATCGTGTAATAGTATCTGATTTTCACATCAGACAGATTCAAGGCTGTAGTACTCGTATTTGTCAGTTTGAATTTGGGACTAATCGAGCTGCCCGTTGCTGAAGTGTTGCTGTTAAACATCTCAATGCGTATGGTTCCAACAGGTGCAGCTGTCGTGTCTTTAATGAGCAGATTCAAGGTCGCAGGAGCGCCTGCGCTGAATTGAAAGGTTAGCGTCGCTGCGCCATTTGGCAGTGAAGCTAGGTAGTTTTTACTTAATACGACCTCATTGCCTGTCAACGTGTAATCTGTACCTGAAACCAGCGTTGCATTCCCGTTGCGAATGGATGCAAGTGTATTGCCGTTAAGTGTTAACGTGACTGGAATATTAACCTGATTGTCTGCTTTGCGATCAAATTCGGCTGTAACCGGTGTAATCACAGAGTTGGTCACTGGTGTACCCCCGCCGTCTCCTCCGCCATTGTTACCTCCAACACGGTCAGCATACAAAATTCCGCGGCCATTTGTTCCAAGATATACTCTTCCATACAAACGCGGATCACCCGTAATTGTAGTTACACGAGCATACTGGTGCTGATCATCATTGATACGAACCCAATTGGCACCACCGTCATCGGAGCGGAAGAATCCACGTGTTCCATCGATCTGTGCAACCGTGTATAACGCAACAACGTTCTGCCCAGGGGCGGCTTTACCAAATCCGATACTGTCTGCTTCCTCTACATTGGCAAGCTTTGTGAATGTTGCTCCTGAATCCGTGGAATGCCATAATCCGTAAGGACCTTCTTCCTCACTGCCACCTGCAAACCAGAGTTCGCCCTCAACACCTGGAACGGCATCCAGATCGGCATTTCCTTCCATCGGGAGTCCGGTCGCAGGTGATGCCGTGAAGGTAGCACCACCATTCACACTTACATAGATTTTACCCGCTGCAAATCCATAGAATTTGTTTGGATTGACACGATCCGAAATCACTTTCGCCTGTGCAGGTATCCCCGTACTTGCCGTCCATGAATTGCCGCCAGTCGAATAATGTACGCCTTTATCTGACGTGCTCCATACGAGTCGGTTACCATTCGCAGAGATCGCTACGGTTCCCCCTCCGGTTGTGCCAGCAGGTTCTGCATTGGCCTTATACCACGTAGTACCTCCGTCACTGGACAAACCAATGGATTTTGCATTTGGATCAGCAGCATAATCTGCTTTACCTACGCGAACCATCGTATTGGGACTTAACTCTGCAAAATCCAGACTTTCTGTGGAAGAATAGTTTGGGCTCGTAAATATGGTGTCTGGTGCCTGATCCAGATTGTTATGACGGAATCCGGAGACATCCCCCACTCCGCTTATCAAATGTGCACCACTTGGCGGGCTGATCAGATCCAGTACGGCAATCTCCTCAACCCCCTTCGCCATCACTGAAATATTGATTTTTTCGTCATCATCCCAGTCTGTCAGGTTCTTCGTTCCATAGATCGTAGCACCTGTTCCATACATCATGCGATCCGAATCAAACGGATCAATCTCCAGATCACCGATCATCCAGCCCAATTTTGGGCTTGTTTCGGGTGGGGCAGGATTGGTGCCAAATGTGAGCCATGGCGCTGCCGAAATATCCTGTGTATAACGTAACTTCCGGTTCGGATATCCTTCAAATTCCCATATGCGTGTCCACGTCGCTCCGCCATCTGTACTGCGGAACAAAGTGGCATCCGGCCACCAGGAATTCAATGTCGCAACCATCAATGTACCGGGATTCTGTGCATCAACAGCCAATCCGCCATATCCAAAATAATTATCCGTGCTGCTGCTTGGAACAGGGCTAATGTTGGTCCAGACACCTGTCGATGTGGCTAGTTTCCACACGTCACCTTTTTCCCCATCATACGGTCCAACACCATCGCTGTACGTAATATAGAGGCTTCCGTCTGAATCAAACACGCCATGATGCGGAATATAACCTGTAGGTTGACCAGCAACAGCTGACCAGGTCAGGCCGCCATTTGTGCTGCGATATACGCTTTGATCTTTATCCGCAACGCCTACATAGATCGTCTGGGTTGCCTGCCCTGCCGAACCGCTTGTTTTGTCAAATGTAATCCATGCCAGACCTACGATGTCACTTGTGTATTCATTCGAAGGGTCTTGTACATAATTTCCCGGATTCGGGAAGCTTGTGACTTCGTTCCAGGTCACACCGTAATCGGTACTTTTCCATAACCCATTACCACTTCGTGCACCGAAATACAGGATACTGTTATCATTCGGGTCCACGGTCAGGCGTTCTCCCATCGAACGTCCCGGCATGTTGCCGCCCACTTTGAACGGAAGTGTTGTGGTCTGCCATGTATCTCCCCGGTCCGTAGAGCGCAAGATGGAGCCATTATTTTGGTCCCACGAATTCGTATACGTTCCAACTGCCATATACACCCGATCGGGATCAACCGGGTCCGTAGCCAGTGCGTCCACACCATTCTTGTTCCAGTCATCCCAGCCGACAAAATCCGTTAAGGGTATCCACCTCTCGTCAGCCGCATTCCAGCGATAGGCTCCCCCGATATCCGTACGGGCATAGATCAGATCCTTTTCCGACTCGTTGAAAATAATGCCCGGCACAAACCCGCCACCTGCACCAGTCACCACATTTTTCCACTCATAGGCTTCACTTGGTGCCGCCGCTGTGGTTCCAGCAAGTCCTCCCAGCGAGGCGGTTACTACGGCAACCGTCAGGCTCATCATTCGCAATTTCCCCATAAACGTTCTCATATCAACTTATCCTCCTCTTCTACTTCGTTACTGCATTTCGGTCTATCCCCGCTGTCTCATCGTGCTGACGATGGCGTGCCAGACGAATCAATGCATCCCTTGATACAAGGAGCCTCACCCCCTTCCAGTCATCATGTTAAGCGCTTACATGATTGTTCTTAATTCGCGGTTATCTGGATAATACTTTCAATAAATAACATTCGCTGGTAATCTCCAAACCCCTCTGTCGAAATTCCGATTTTTGTAAAATATTTTCAGTGTTTAAACTTGTTTATACAACAAAAAAAAGATGCTGTTAGAACAGCACCTTTCGACATTTTATATAAGAGTAAAAAAAAGGAATCGTTTCTTTCCTGGCAAACCAGGCAAAGGTTCACTGAGGTTCACTACATAATTGGCACCTGTTTATTGCTGGCTACCATAAGTGTGAGTCTCCTGCCCTTTAACTCCCGGTCTGATGACAAAAAGTGAGCCCGCATCCGGTGTCTCTTTCAGACGTTCTTCCTTAATCCCTATCCGTGCAGTTGTAATGTATAACTCTTCGAGATCCGGTCCACCAAAACAGCAGGATGTTACCTGATCTGCCGGCACCTCGATCTGTTGCAACAATTCTGATGTATGCGGGTTCCAACGAGTGACTCTTCCTCCGCCCCAGTGCGCAACCCACAGCATGCCCTCACCATCAACCGTCATCCCATCCGGAAAACCGAATTCCTCCGGTATTTGAATGATACTTGTCCGATTTTGTATGGTACCTGCCGTCAGATCAAAACCAAACCGGTCAATAGAACGTGTCGGGGTATCAATGTAAT
Source organism: Paenibacillus sp. FSL L8-0435 (assembly GCF_037965655.1). Taxonomy (NCBI): domain Bacteria; kingdom Bacillati; phylum Bacillota; class Bacilli; order Caryophanales; family Paenibacillaceae; genus Paenibacillus; species Paenibacillus sp. FSL L8-0435. The sequence continues at coordinate 2,335,225 of NZ_CP150185.1, read as the reverse complement.
ACATGGTCTGCCGATCCGGACTCCAGCCCAAACCGTTGGATGTAGACACACCTTGTACCATTGTGCGAACGGGTTGCCCTTGCTCCAAACAATACAATGATCCGGCTTTGCTCTCATTATTCATGCTCATTGTGCCTGCCCAGAAGCGGCCCTTCGCATCACATTTTCCATCATTAAAACGATTCGTATCCTTATCTTGTTCAGGGTCCTCAATGGCATGCAGCTCACCCGTAAGCAAGTGATACGTATGGAATCCACTGCGTAAAGCAACCACAACTTCGTCACCACGATAGGGAACAACAGCCCCGACATGTTCACCGACATCATAAGACTGATCCTGCCCTGTAACCGGATCATACACATGCACCTTGAAGCTTTCAATATCTACCCATAACAATCGATTGTTCTCCGCATCCCAGCTTGGACCTTCCCCCAGTAATGCCTGGGTTTGTACTGCTACAGTTACGTCGCTCATGCCCTCACGTCCTTATTCAGATTTGACGCCGCCTGACCATTCGAATCCGATGGCATCCAAGAATGCTTTGGACAGAACCATATGGCCCGTTGCATCCGGATGTACCCGGTCATAAGTCAGCACAGACGTATAGAAATGATCCCAAAATGGAGCAAATGCAGCCTGTGTATCCACATACACTGCATCATACTCACTCGCTACCCTGCGAACTGCTTCTCCGTAGATATCCATCGTTGCCCGCATCGGATCTTCCGGGTTGGCTTCAAGATAATAAGGCGTCATTAGTACCAGACCTTTCAGGTTGGGACGAACCGAAGCCACCAGTTCACGCAATGTGGATTCGTATTCTTCAAGAAACACATGTGAGTCTGTTGATAATGGGTTGTCGAACTGACGCCATACATCATTAATGCCGATCATGATCGTCAGCCAGTCCGGTTTAAGGTCCAGCACATCACGATCCCAGCGCTGTTTCAGATCACGAATCGTATTTCCACCATTACCCACATTCTGGACACGCAACATCAATTCCGGATAGATGGACCGCAAGAGGGCATAGACTTGCGCTACGTAACCATGGCCCAGACCTGAACTGCCTTCGCCTACAGGATGTTCCCGACCACAATCTGTAATCGAATCCCCGATAAACAGAAGCTTGTCATTTTTCTGCAATTTCATCGTTATTTTCTCCTTCGCTCTAAGGCGTTAATATACGGATTACTCGATTGGTTAGGACCGTTCACTTGCTATCAGCCAATAAAATTACCAGCCCTGATTCTTGAGCCATGTGAGACACAGATCCGACCATACCCGAATCGCGTGGTTATCCTCAGCCAATCCCAGACCATGTGAACCTTTCTCAAAAACGTGCAAGTCATAGGGAATGCCATGCTCGCCCAAAGCAAGTGCATAACGCAAGCTATTCTCCACAGGTACTGCCTGGTCATCGCTGGTATGCCAGATGAATGCTTCTGGAGCATCCGCTCTCACCTGTTGTTCCGCACTGAAAGCCTTGATCTGCTCGGCTGACGCATCAGGCCCAAGCAAATTCTCACGGGACCCAGCATGTCCATAGGACTCCATCGTAATGACCGGATAACAGAGAATAACTCGATCCGGGCGTGAACTTTGGCGTTCAATAAGGTCCTCATGATCCGGTTGTCCCTCGTCATACAGCGTTCCCAGTGTTGCTGTGAGATGTCCGCCTGCGGAGAAACCAAGCACTGCAATCTTGGCAGGGTTGATGCCATACTGCTCAGCATGAGCACGAACATAACGTATGGCACGCTGACCATCTGTTATAGGTGCAGGATGCTGGTGAGGCGCCACCCGATATTTCAGGACAAATGCACTTATACCTGCACGGTTCAACAATTCGGCTATTGGAGCACCCTCATGATCAGCCAAAAATCCATAGCCGCCACCTGGACATACAATGACAGCGCTCTCGGAACCGGGCTGAATAAATGGAATCAAATGTGGCATTTCGTCTTCATGGCCCTGGGCTGCATAAGGTGCAGCATGATCCCATAAGAGTATAGTTGTTGTCATCTTCAATCATCCTCTCCAAGTAGAACGGATACATGGGTCCGTTTAAACGTTTTCGAATCTCAGGAATCGATACCATCATAACGGTAATGACCCTAACGCATCAATACCTTCCTGGCATCACTTTTTGTTTATTTGGGTACATGTTAGTACAAATTACGGAACTGTTCAGGAGTCACCCCCTCAATCCTGCGAAAGGTTGCTACAAAATGGCTTGCATCGCGAAACCCTACCCTAACTGCAGTTTCCCTAATCGTGGGTCTATAGTCTGCGGTCATGATTTCCTTGGCTTTGCGAATGCGCAGCAAAATAAAATAACTGTAGGCTGTCATGCCAAAGGACTGCTTGAACAAGGTGTTCAGATGTCTGGATGAGATCCCTGTGAGGTCAGCCATATGTTCGAGCCCAATCTCGGGATTCGCATAATGCTGTTCCATGAATGCAATGAGCGGAGCAAGTCTCTCCACAGAATGTGAGATGGAAGAACGATTGCCCGTCATGCCATGTTTTTTGAGCAAAATCAGAAATCGGTATATATCCGCTGACGCCTCGAGTCCCGACAAATCCTGATCACTTCTGATCGAATCCAGCACTTCCTGGCCGTAATCATTGAACGGACTGCTCTGCTCCCACTGATAGAACGCCGCTTCACCCAGACTAAGTGACTCCAAGATTGCCGGACACTGGGAACCACCAAATGTTATGTAAAGTGTCTCCCACTCTCCTTGGGCGCGCACATACTCATGCGGTTCATTCGGCGGCAGCAAAATACCGGATGCTTCCCCCAGTACGACCGTGGACCCGGCAAACTTGAATTCTCCGGCTCCCTTTACTGTCTGAAGCCAATGGTAACAGGGATACCCCACAGGTCTGGACACCTTCTCCTGATTGCCGTTATAACCCAGGCTCTCAATATAAAGGGGCAAGGGCTGATCACGTGATGTCATGAAATATCGTTGATGTCGGGGGGAAATAAACATAGGATGCCTCCTTGGTTATAAGCTGAAATACACTTCCGTATTCTTATATCAGCCATTACTTTTATTATATTTTAAAAGTCATATATATCATATAATATAGGATTATTCTTATACAAGAGGTGAACACATTGATTAGTAACAAACTGCCCAAAATGTTCTACGGGGGCGATTACAACCCGGAACAGTGGGATCACGAAACCCACCTTGAAGACCTGCGCATGTTCCAATTGGCAGGTATTGATATTGCCACAATCAACGTATTTTCATGGGCACTAATTCAGCCTGATGAAGTTACTTACCGTTTTGAAGAACTCGACCAACTGATTAATCGTTTATATGAAAATGGTGTCTATATATGCCTTGCAACAAGCACGGCTGCACATCCGGCTTGGATGGCAAAGAAATATCCAGACGTGCTTCGTGTAGATGCCGATGGACGCAAACGCAAATTTGGGGGGCGCCATAATTCCTGTCCCAACAGCCCGACCTATCGCAAATACGCTGAGAAGATTGCGGATAAACTGGCCGAACGATACAAGGATCACCCCGCGGTTCTCGTATGGCACATCTCCAACGAGTATGGCGGTGAGTGCTACTGTGACAACTGTGAGAAAGCGTTCCGCGTGTATCTGAAAGAACGCTATCAGACTCTGGAACAGGTCAACAAAGCATGGAACACGAATTTCTGGGGGCATACCTTCTACGATTGGGACGAGATTGTATTACCAAGCAACCTGAGCGAACATTGGGGTAACAATAATTCAACATTCCAGGGAATCTCGCTGGACTACTCCCGATTCAACTCCGACAGCATGCTGGATTGTTACCGCCTGGAATACGATGCGATCAAAAAACATATTCCGGACTCTGTCGTTACAACCAATCTGATGGGATTCTTCAAGCAACTGGACTATTTCAAATGGGCAAAATACATGGATATCGTCTCCTGGGACAGTTATCCTGGTCTCGCCACTCCTGTCAGCTTCACGGCAATGGCTCATGACCTCATGCGCGGACTGAAGGATGGCCAACCGTTCATGCTGATGGAACAAACACCAAGTCAGCAGAACTGGCAGCCATATAACTCACTGAAACGTCCAGGTGTCATGCGTCTGTGGAGTTATCAATCTGTTGCGCACGGGGCCGATACCATCATGTTCTTCCAGCTTCGCCGCTCCATCGGTGCCTGTGAGAAGTATCATGGTGCAGTTATTGAGCATGCTGGACATGAGAATACACGTGTATTCCGCGAAGTCGCTGAGCTGGGCAAGGAATTGCAGCTCCTTGGAGATACCACGCTGGATGCATCTGTTGAATCCAAAGTAGCGATTGTGTTCGACTGGGATAACTGGTGGGCCATCGAAAAATCAAGCGGACCTACGGTTGCCCTGAACTATGTGGATCAGATCCATAAATACTACGCAGCCTTCTTCCGCCGCAACATACAGGTAGATATCGTCAGTGTGGATACGGATATGAGCAAATACGACATTGTCCTCGCCCCTGTTCTTTACATGGTTAAACCAGGATTTGCCGCCAAACTGGAGAAGTATGTTGCAGCAGGTGGAACATTCCTGACGACCTTCTTCAGTGGCATTGTCAACGAGAACGATCTCGTGACCACAGGTGGATATCCGGGAGAACTCCGTAAACTGCTCGGGATCTGGGTGGAAGAGATTGATGCCCTGCTGCCGGAGCAAAAGAACCGCATTGTCCTCAGAGAAACCTACGGCGATCTTCAAGGAGAGTATGGCTGCGGCATGCTGTGTGACCTGCTGCACAGTGAAGGAGCCGAAGTCATCGCAGAATATGGAGACGACTTTTATAAAGGCATGCCTGTTGTGACACGTAACACCTTTGGTCAAGGTGAAGCCTGGTACGTTGCATCCGACCCGGATGAACGTTTCCTGGATGGTTTGCTGGGACAGCTTGCAGCAGCCAAGAACGTAGAGTCCTTGCTTGAGACTCCAGAAGGTGTTGAAGTAAGTGCACGAACCAAAGACGGCAAACCCTACCTGTTCGTCATGAACCATAACGCAACCACGCAATCCTATGATCTGGGAACAGCTAAGGCACATGATCTGCTCACCAATCGTGAGCTTTCGGGAAGTGTTGAGATTGAAGCCCGTGGGGTGCAATTACTCGAAATGAAATAAGCGATTTCGCTTAATTCGAATCATTTGGAATAATATAATGTGATAAAACACCCGTGATACAAAGTGTCACATATTCGTTCCTTTTATACTTGTTATTGTCTTCAGCGAGGATATTGGTATAGATTTCAGACCTTTATCGTCTTCTGTAAGCCAAAAGCTGCTACTTCCCGTATCCGTCTACACCGGATACGGGTTTTTGGCATGATCTTTGGTCTTTTTGATAGAAGGAAATATCAGTATGCAAAGCGAATTGGACGAGAAACACATTTTAACAAAGCCTGCCGGAACATACTTGTGAATCCTGATGCTGATCCATTATAAAATAATGAACAGTTGAGATATATTGGTGACACTCATGATGTCACTTATTCGTTGTTACAATAGAAATATAACTACGACATCACTTTCCGGCGGCGCAGATCGAAACGGAGTGGCTGACATGAACAGAACAAATCGGCTTGCTGCCATTGTAATGGCATTACAGCATGGTCACGAAACGGCACACTCATTAGGCGAGAAATTTGAGGTTTCCCGTCGCACAATTCTCCGGGATATTCAGTCCCTCTCCGAGATGAATGTGCCCATTATTGCCATTTCCGGTCCGGGAGGCGGTTTCAGACTTATGGAGGGTTACGTATTACCCCCACTACAGCTGGACCCGGTAGAAGCAGCGACGCTCCTATTCGCTCTTGAAGGTCTAAGTCGCTACGCCGACACACCCTTTCATGAGAAACGCTGGACCCTGATGAACAAAGTTAAGGCCATCATTCCGGATGATATTATGTCGCGAATTGATCCTATGCTCCAACAGCTGTATCATCATATTCCAGACCGCAATTACATTCTTCCTCATCTGGACGCACTGCTGGCATGCATACCCGAACACGAGTGGCTCAGTGTGCTGTATCGCTCCGTATCGCGTCAGCGATGGTTGCATATCTGTCCCTCACGGGTATATGCTTCCTCCGGCTTTTGGTACTGTGAAGCATATTCCCTCGAACATGGTGAACAGCGTCTGTTCCGGGTTGACCGAATTACCGATGTCAAAGCGATCGAACCACAGGATGCACAGGTGCTTCACGAACAGGCCGAGCAACAGCAGAGCAAGCCGATCCCTCCAGAACAGCAGCCAACCCTGGTTAAGGCACAACTGAGTTATCGGGGAATGATTGAAGCTGAACAGGACGAGCATATTGGTGAAAAGATGATTGAAATTGCCCCGGATCTCTGGGAATTATCATTCCTTTGTCCACCAGGGGAATGGGACTGGGCCGTACGATTCTTTTACCGATTGGGACGTGAAGCTGAAGTGATCGAACCCCTCCAACTTCGCAGTGAGATTCGTCAGCATGCCGAGGAAGTGAGCCGGAGATACCTTGCTTCAACCAAGTCGTAGCCTGGACTACACACAAAAAGGAGCCTACTGATATCATGACATATGAAGCCGTTATAACGTACGAAGAAGCAGTACAGCGTATCCAGTCTATAGGGCTGCTGCCTCTGGCACCACTATTTGCCGAATATCCTTCTCTGTCATCGCTAACCCCCAAAGAACATTGGCACAAGGATGATGAATTCGATCCCTGGTTATGGCGTTCACGCCTGGCTGAGGAGGGCATTGCTGCCTATGGAAAATTTGTCAAAAAGAAAGCGCTTCTTGTCTCATCGGAATACTTCCCTTGGGTACACCGACTGCTTGCCGACTCCAGAACCATCAAGGAACAGTATGAAGCGGGTCTACTCTCCCGTGAAGCGTTCAAACTCCATGCGTTAGTTGCAGAACAAGAAGGCATCGATGGACGTGCCTTGCGATCACAAGCCGGTTTCGGGGCAAAAGAGGACAAAAAAACATTTGACCGTGGACTTCTGGACCTTCAGGGCTGTGCAGCCATTGTGATCAGTGGCACCAAAGAAAAAGAAGGGCTCGCAGAAGGCAAAGTCGCCTGGAACAGCTCCGCATACGAGACTGCTGGTCACTGGATGGAACGTCACGGCATTAAGCCATTTGAAGGCAGCATAGAAGAGGCACGTGAACTATTGATTGTGCAACTACAACAACATGCTTCACCTGCCGCATTATCAAGCATCTCCAAAGCGCTTGGCATCCGTGGAATCTAAATAAAGCCAATCCCGGTTGTAGTGCAAATTTCAACCGGAATTGGCTGTGGTTCATCATATAATGCAACCCAGACGATCAACAGCCCCCATCGACAATGGATTTAGAGAATTACGCCATCCTTGAATATGGCAATCTCCCGGAATCCATGCTGCTCACTGAGTGTGTGTGACCGTCCTGAAGCAATGTCAATCAGCTGGCTGAACAGCTGCACTTTCACCTCATCCATCGTGCGCCCCTCCAACAGCTGGCCTGCGTTGAAATCAATCCAGTGTTTTTTGCGATTCGCCAGATCAGATTGGGTCGCAATCTTGACGGTAGGTACCGGACCTCCGAAGGGAGTCCCCCGCCCTGTTGTGAAGAGCACAATATGTGCACCCGCCGCAGACAGTGCCGTTACAGATACCAGGTCATTACCCGGTGCTTCTACAATGTTCAGACCGGTTTGAGTTACACGTTTGCCATAGCGCAGCACATCGACTACGGAAGAACGTCCTCCCTTTTGCGTACATCCAAGTGACTTTTCCTCTAGCGTTGTGATGCCACCAGCCTTATTCCCAGGTGAAGGATTCTCATAGATGTTCTGGCCATGGTTTACAAAATATTGCTTGAATCCGTTCACAAGGTCTACCAAATCGTGAAATACCTGTTCATTGGCAGCCCGGTTCATTAAGATCGTCTCCGCACCAAACATCTCCGGAACTTCCGTCAGAATAGCCGTACCCCCGGCAGCAACCAGCATATCAGCAACCGCACCGACCAGCGGATTGGCTGTAATGCCAGATAAACCATCGGAACCACCACACTTCAAACCAATTTTGAGTTTGCTGAGCGGAAGCGGCTGCCGTTGTTCATGTTCAGCGATCTCCACAAGTTCTTCCATCAGTCGAAGCCCTTCCTCAAGCTCGTCATCCGTTTCCTGTGCTTTGAGAAACCGTACTTTGCCTCGGTATTCCGGAGCAATACACTCACGGAATTCATCGACCTGATTGTTCTCACAGCCCAGACCGATGACGAGCACGCCTCCTGCATTCGGATGCTCCACCAAGGAGGCCAGCAACTGTTGTGTATACTTCAGATCATCACCAAGCTGTGAACACCCGAATGGATGCGGAAAGTGAAATACACCATCTACCCGGCTTCCAAACTGGGACTGACCCATACGTGCCAAAGCTTCACACACTTTATTGATACATCCAACCGTATTCACAATCCAGATCTCATTACGAATACCTGCGTCACCATTGGGGCGCAAATATCCATCAAATGAGCGCAGATGTTCCGGAGGCATGTCCGTCTGAACCTGCGCGCCCGGCTGATACTCATATTCAAGCAATCCGTGCAGACCCGTCTTCAGGTTATGACTATGAATCCAGCTTCCCTGCTCAATCTGCTCTTGGGCAATCCCGATGGAGAAACCATACTTCATCACATCATCACCCGGTGCCAGGGTATGCACAGCAATCTTATGCCCCTTCGGCACGTCATCGAGCAATGTAAAGGAAACACCGTCTGGCAATGTAATACATTCTCCTTTGGCATAATCCCGAAGCGCTATAATGACATCATCCTGTGGTTGAATGGCAATCCAGTCATTGATTGTACTTGTTGTGTTCATTTCCCTTCACCTTCCAATAATCCGATTTCACGAACAAGTGCTGCACGCAGCCCTTCTCTTGCATCCAGATTTTCTCCCCAGATCAGGGTATCTGACAACACAGCCGCTACCCGGTCATCCAATTGGTTCTGATCCCTGTTCAGCGTGTCATAACCGTCCCAGTGTGAAGCCAAAGCAATCAGGACATCCGGGTCATCCCGCAGCAGAATATCCTCCCCATTCAGTCGTTGTACCTTGTAACCTTCTGGCGTATTTACCGGACGATAGAGACACAATAATCCAGCAAACCCTTGAATTAAACGTTCTGGCCAACTTCCCTGATTTTGCTCGTAAGACAAAAGTGTTGGCAGCACACGCACCTTGAATTTTCCGATCGTATTCAAAGCAATATCTTGCAATTTGTGATTAATATACGGGTTAAGGAACCGTTCGAACACTTCTTCTGCATACTGGTCCAGCTGATGATCGGGCATATCCAGAGCAGGCACGATCTCCTGATGCACAGCTTCCCTGATCCATGTGCCAAAATGTGGATCTTCCATCGTTTCTCTCACATGCTGCTTGCCTTGCAGAATGCCGAGGGATGACATTAAGGTATGTGCCCCATTCAAAATACGAACCTTTCGTACCTGGAAAGGCTTCAGATCTTTCACCCAATGTACATTAAGACCTGCCTGCTTGAGAGGAAGTTTTTTGTCCAAGGATTCATCACCCTGAATGGCCCAGAAATGATATGGCTCTGCCGTATTAATCAACTGGTCCTCATACCCCCAACGATTTGTCAGGGAATCGGCTTCCTCCTGGGTCGGCGCACCTGTGACAATTCGGTCTACCAGATTGTTCAAGAAGTGATTATGGTTCTCGATCCATGAACGGAAGCCATCCGAATACCCATAATCCTCACTATGACGGAGGACACAACTGCGCAGCACATCACCATTGCCTTCAAGCAGCTCGCATGGCAGATGAATCAAACCTCTGGATGGATCACCATCAAATTTCAAATATCGCTGATGCAGGAAAACCGTTAATTTCCCCGGAAATGATTGGACCGGTTCACCCTCGATATAGTCCGCATACGTATATTTCAATCCTGATTCGGTTGTATTGGAAATAACGAACTCAAGTGAAGGCAGTTCCGCCAAGTTCAGAAAGGCATCCCATTCCTCATACGGATTGATACACTGTGAGAAAATAGAGATCAACTCTGTCCGCTCAACCGGCTTTCCTTGGGACAGACCACGCGTAATCATTGTATATAACCCATCCTGATCGCGAATCTGCTCCAGCTTGGCCTTGCCTCCCGGTCGTGGTTGGGTAACAGCTACACTTCCATGGAATTTGCCTTGTCTGGCACTCTCATGAAGCATCCAGTCTGCAAATCCCCGCAAGAAATTACCTTCTCCGATCTGCAAAACCTTCACGGGACGCTCCATAATCTCCTTGCACTTGCGCTGACCATCGCTCCCCAGTAAATTCAGCTTCAACCTTGGCCGTTTCGTGCTCGCCGACATGGACACTCACCTCATCGATTATTTGTACTGTCGGAATGCAGCTCAAAGGCTCTGCACCCTTTTATTGTAAACGCTTTAAATTCATTGTATCATCAATAAAAGGAAATTAAATTGCTTATATTGCGGTAAATATACTCTCTCATGACCAGGTATAACATCTCGTTGAAGACGATCGTCTGGAAAGGAGTCTTTATGGAACGTTCACCTGTTCGTACGACTATTCAAGCAGAATCCGGTATTCCGTTCCGCCTGGTGTACAGCGACACCAAATCCCCTCAGAACGAATTGCCAGATCACCTTCACGACTGGCATGAAATTATCTATGTATATCGGGGGCAGGGAAGCATCTTTATTGATACTGGACTTGAGAATATGCAAGAAGGAGATCTGTTCATTATACCGGGCAGCACGGTTCACCGAGCCTTGCCGGATGCAGGAAATCCTGTCACATCTTCCGCATTGTTCTTCAGCCCGGGCTTGCTGGCATCCACCGCCGGAGGTGCTGCTTCTTCTTTGCTAAGCCTGTTTGAACGTTGTCGTAAACAACGTGTGTATAAGAGGCATCTGAACACAAAGGAGCAATCACAGGTAGCCGCCCTCATTGATGATATTCAGACCGAAATCCAGCTCGGTCATCATCTAAGCGCACATGCGGCCCTGTTAAGGTTGCAACTGTTGCTCATTTTTCTGGAACGTCTGGAAGCTGCGGGACCTGCGAATCCGGGTAAATCCGCTCCGGGTCCCTCATGGCTCTCTTCTACGATCTCTCATATTGACGATAACCTTCGGAATGGCCTTTCCCTCCCTGAACTGGCGCAGTACGCCTCTGTATCCCCTGCCCATTTCAGTCGTGCCTTCAAACGATACACAGGTATGACTCTAACGGATTACGCATTAGCACGAAGGGTCATTATGGCGAAAGAGCATCTGGTGCAAAGTGATGAGACGATGGCAGCCGTTGCCGATGCTTGCGGGTTCGACAGCCTGCCTCATTTTTACCGTCAATTCAAAAAATTAACCGGTACAACGCCCGCAGCTTACCGCAGAACCATGAACAGTTCTCGTTAAAATAGAACCAGACTGGACGTAGGTTCCTGGGTCTAATCATATATATCCACATATTCTTCCATATGGAAGATGTGGTATGATAATCTGGATTATTACTTGTCGGAAACATTGCATTCCGTTGTCAGAGGAGCTTAGCATTCCATGTTAAACGAATTAAATCGCAGGAATATTGGCATCTTCGCTCATGTTGATGCGGGGAAAACAACCACCACCGAGCATATGTTATTTGAGAGTGGTGTCGTCCGTAGTCCGGGACGTGTAGATGACGGAACAACAGCCACAGACTCCCTGGACATTGAGAAAGAACGTGGCATATCCGTTCAGGCAGCCATGACCTCTCTGATCTGGAAGAACACCATCATTGACCTCATTGATACGCCTGGTCACATCGATTTCAGCTCCGAAGTAGAGCGAACGCTACGGGTAATGGATGGCGCTATTCTCATTCTGTCGGCAGTAGAAGGCATTCAGTCCCAGAGTGAAGCCATCTGGCATGCCCTTCGTTCACTTCGCATCCCAACCATCATTTATATTAATAAAATGGATCGGGTTGGCGCATCTGCCCCAGCGGTAATGGAGCAGATTCGTTCCAGCCTGTCCCCTTTCGCATGCGAAATCCAAACGTATCGGCTCCAGGAAGATTCATTTCATGGCATCGACTCCCTATGGAACCCGAATCAAGATTCTCTGTCAGATGGCACACCTTCCATTCCAGGTCTGGTCGAGATCCTTGCCGAGCTGGACGAAGAGGTCATGGAAGCCTACATCCAGGAGACTCCGTTATCGCAAAGGGATCTGAATGAAGCATTCCTGCGGTATGTGCATCAGGGTGAGATGTTCCCTGTGTGTTATGGCGCTTCCGGCAAAGGAATTGGTGTCACGGCATTGCTGGACATGGTCCTTGCATTCCTGCCCCCACCTGCACAACCAGTGGATTCTCCCGTATCGGGTGTTGTATTCAAGATTGAACGTAACCGTACGATGGGTCGCACGGCTTACGTCCGTATGTATGCTGGCAGCTTACACAATCGGGATACCATCCATAATTCGACGCGGGAGCTTGAAGAGAAAGTGACGCAGATTCGCCGCATGGATGGACGGAAATGGGCGGATACCGGTGCCGTTCACGCGGGGCAGATTGCTGCGCTGTACGGACTGAGTGACACACATGTGGGTGACATTATCGGCAATCCTGAGGGTGTACCTCCTCTGCCACAGATGGCTGTACCTTTGCTGACCGTACAAGTACATGGCAAGGACCCGGCACGTTACCCCGATCTTGTTGCAGCATTGCAAGAGTTGACGGATGAAGACCCCTTACTCGACCTGCAATGGTTGCCGGAGGAACGTGAACTGCATCTCAAGGTCATGGGAACCATTCAGCTTGAGATTTTATCCAGCCTGTTGCTAAGTCGTTTCGGATTGGATGTCGTGTTTGATCCACCATCCGTCATCTATAAGGAGACACCACGTACAGCCGGAGAAGGTTACATCGCCTATACGATGCCTAAGCCCTGCTGGGCCATCCTCCGCTTCAAGATTGAACCTTTGCCTCGCGGAAGCGGTCTGATCTATGCCTCAACCGTAAGGACAGATGATCTGCTGTTACGTTATCAGAATGAAGTTGAACGACGAATTCCGGAAGCCTTGTCTCAAGGTATGCTCGGTTGGGAAGTAACCGATCTGCGCATCACGCTGGTGGAAGGGGAACATCATGTCTGGCATACACATCCGCTGGATTTTGTTGTAGCCACGCCTATGGGAATCATGGATGGATTGTCGAGAACAGGTACCACGTTGCTGGAACCCCTTCTTCAGTTCCGGCTGACGGTCCCGGAGGAATACGGCGGTAAGGCCCTTAGCGATCTGGTACATATGCGGGCAACCTTCGAAGCCCCCGTCATTGGTAGTGGACGTTGTATTATTGAAGGAGTTATGCCTCTTGCCACCTCAATGGATTATCCGGTGAAACTGCGTTCCGAGACAAGCGGCCGCGGGGTGCTTACGACTTCGTTTGCCGGATACCAGGATTGTCCTGCGGATGTGAATCATGCTCGCAAACGCAGAGGAGTTAACCCGCTGGATCAGTCGAAGTATATTTTAAGTGTACGAAACGCGATTACATCATAAATGGAGTTGAACCTGTGCTTATTAAATTTCTTATCTTTGGACTTCTATGGCGGATTGTAGGTAATCCGTTCATTGCCATCCTCATTTTACTCGTTATACTGTATTTCCTGGATCGTCGTTACGTTGGGGTGTTCCCAAGCTTCACGAAACCTCTCAAGCGAATGCGTAACATCTCCCGGCTTCGGCAACAACTTGCGATGAGTTCTAATGAAGTTTCTTCCAAGCTTGAACTGGCTCGCCTGTTAATTGAGCGCAAGCGTTACAGTGAGGCACATGCCTTATTGCTTGAACTGGAGCGCCCATACGAACAATCGGCTGAGTACTGGGAGGCACTAGGGACGACTGAGCTTCACCTGGGTAACATCGAAAAAGGAGAACGTCATATATTACAAGCTCTCGAGATCAATCCCAGAGTCAAGTATGGACGCCCGTACCTAACCCTTGCTGGAGCGTTCAAAGATACGCATGAGGACAAAGCGCTGGATTATGTGCATCAGTTTCAGGAGATTCATTCCTCTTCCAGTGAAGCTTATTATCTGCTCGGCTCGGTTCACCGTTCCCTCGGACGCAACGCAGACGCGAAGCAGGCATACGAGCAATCGTTGAACGTTTATCGTTCGTTACCCAAATACAAAAAACGTCAGGAGCGCCGCTGGGCTGTCCGCAGTTGGTTCCGCAAACGTGGATTGTAATGTCATTCGCTATACGCTGTAATCTTCATACATCACTTTTCTAACCAATAAAAGTGCACTGATCTCTGCCCTCGTATGAGCAGAAACAGTGCACTTTATTCTTAACAACGATATTTAATACACCAATATCTCATGCAGTCGTTCTTCATGAAGACGCATCCAGTCAATCCGCTGTTTGAGTTTCACAATCTGCTCCACAGCCACTTCCGGCTCATCTGTACCCTCAAACATCCGACTGATGAAATGCATGACCACATCCAGACTACGCAGCAAAATCAATCGAGGTATGGCCAGCAACTCTTCCGGTTTCAGGCTGACCTGTTCACGAAATCCCATGATCAGTCCCTCCTGTGCCTGCCACATCCAATCTTCACTCTTGTCCATGGTAAGGAGGTCAGACATCGGAACAGCCAGCTCCATTACCCGCAAATCCCATGTCGCAAATTCAAAATCCAAAATGGCACAGATTTCACCATCCTGCTGATCTACCAATACATTCGAGGCATTCACGTCCCCATGAACCAATTGATGCGGCAACTGTTCCATACCACGCAGAGCTTCAAAAAGATCTGGCAGCTCATCTCTCAACTGCTTCACTTCATTCGCACATGCGGCCAATTGCTCCGGCGGCGATGTGCATAGCTGTAATAATCGTTCTGGTGAACAGAGCGGATACGCATCCTGAATTCGATAGTATGGTGGATACACAGGTTCAAGTAGTATATCCAACGTAGCCATAACAGAAGACAGCGCCCCCGCCGCTTTACCGAGCCCTAGCAATTGATCTGGTGTATGCCAGATGGGATTGATGCCTTCCCTATAATGAAACAGAGTCACGATTTTGGTATGACCTGTGAGGGTATCTTTTACAGGAAGGAATGTACCTCCCTCACCAGATAACCGCCTTACAGGTGAAGGTGTATCAAGCTTAAAGTTCGAACGTTGGAGGGCTGCCAGCACCTCGTGTTCAAAGGCGATTTTCATCGGATCATTATGTGTTTCATATTGTCTCATGACGTAATTAGTCCCGTCTACATGGAGCATGTAAGTAGAATTATTCATCCCACCCTTTCCACGCTCGCCTTTCCAATCCGATGTAAAGCCATATAAGGTCAACACTTCGGATATACGCTGCTGCTCTGAAGGATGGAGGGAACCGGAATCGATGTTTTGCACCAAAAATTAACCCCTTTATCTCACAAAATGGAACTGTCTTCTATTTATCTTAAAGGAAGTCCATCGCTCGGTCTAGTTCTGTTCCAAAGTGATCAAGAGAACGGGTAATATCCCGTCCGATTAAGCTGCTCTGCAATGACACGATACCCTCTTGCATTGGGATGCACTCTGTCCCAGAACAACAGTTCACGTTCACGACCTTCAAACCTGTCATACACCTGAGCACACGCATAGTTGCCTGATCCCACACCATTCAAAAACGAATTATATTGGCGCACCCAGTACGCAGCTTCCGTCGCTTGTGGATACGGGTTGTACAATCCGATGGATCGGACCATATACTCATGGTTGCCCTTTAACTGCCGAATGTGCCGCATGATCTGGGATACATTACTGCGGGTTTCTCCGAGCACCTGTGTCATTTTGCTGGCATTTGGAATGCCATTACTTGCTTTAAACGTACGAATCAGATCATTCCCGCCAATGGATATGGTAATGATATCCGCTTCACGGAGCGATTGCCGTACACGGGGATGCGAAGAGATCATCTGTAACATTTCTCCCGACGTCAGTCCATTCACGCCCATATTTTCCATGGATACAAACGTACGAACATTCATTTCCGCCATTCGCCGATATAAAGGAACAAAGCCGGTGCCCAGCAACGCTCCTGTACCTACCGTTAATGAATCGCCTATAGCCACATATCGATATACCATCCCGTCGCCCCTCTCTGCTGTGATGTCTCTGAACAATAATGAACTGCTCTATATCTTATGATGAGTGGGACGACAAAGCGCGGGACGGTGTCCTTAGGCATGCACCTTTCTTTTGCACAAGTTGCAGCTTTCCTGTAGAGGCAAAAAATAAAAAAGCCCTGCCGCATAACGCGGCAGAGCCAGATTCATTGCAATGCATTACATGCCTATGGTCCGATCCGAATCAACGGAATCTGATTGTTCCTTGTTCGGGAACGGCCACCAGTTGGCCCGGCCAAACATCTTCACCATCACTGGGACGAAGAATGGCAGGAACAGCAGAGAGTACAAGATCAATCCGCTAAGGACTACTGTGGCAATCTGCATCATCGAGAGAACACCGGATGGATACATGGCAGCAAATGTACCGCTCAGAATGACCGCGGCAGATAGAATAACGGTTCCCATGTTTTTCATCGCGTACAACATGGCATCCTGTACTTTCATGCCTTTGTTCTCATTGAAACGGTCCATCAGGAAGATGCTATAATCCACACCTAATGCAATCAGCATAACAAATCCGAAGAACGGAGTAACCCAGCTGATGCCTGCGAACCCGAGGATATTAACAAAGATCACTTCGGTTAACGCCATCGATGTGAAATAAGCCAGTAATAAGGAAACGATCAGATACAATGGCATAATGACCGAGCGAAGCAGCACAACCAGAATAATAAATGTGCCTGCCAGCATCAACATTACAGTACGTGTATAGTCGTTATTCGAGATCTCCTGTAGATCTGCAAACGTACTGGTAACGCCACCTATGGCGATGTCTGCTTTTTCAAGCGTACTGCCCTGTACCGCGCGATGTACTGCTGCCTCAATGTCAGGAACACGATCAATGGCTTCTGTTCCATATGGATTTTCGGCGAAAATAACATCAATCGTCATCGTTTTCCGATCTTCAGACAGATACGTATCAAATACCTGTGTGAAGTCTTTGCTGTTCAGTGCTTCATCAGGAACGTACCAGCCTGCCAGATCGGAATCTGGTGAATTTTGCAGTTGTGTCAGATAATCCTGCGCTGAATCCAGTCCCCCGGATACCTGTTTAATACCATCGACACTCTGGTTCAGTCCATCTGTCAGTTGTGTTAGCTGACCACTCAGATCCGAGAAACCTTGCTGAATTTTCTCCTGACCACCCTGAAGCTGGCCAAGTCCATCCTGGATGGAAGGAATTTCGCTAATCACTTTGCCTTGACCATCTGCAGCCTGTTTGAGACCGGATTGCAACTGACTGATTCCCGTTACAATCTGGCCCAGGCCATCGGCAAGCGCCTTTTGTCCGGCTGCGGCGGAGGCAAACCCTTCATTGGCCTGATTAATTCCAGCAGCGGCTTCCCCAAGTTTGGTCTTAATCTGACCCAGACCTTGAGCAAGCTGCGCTGTGCCAGAACCTGTTTCACCAATCGTACCTTTGATACGCTGGTAATCAGCATCTTGCTGCAATTCAGGATAACGCTCTTCAAGTGCTGTGAAGGATTCGGACAGACTGGTTAGAGCTGATGAAACCCCGTTCAGCTGTTGTTCCAGTTCGCGGGTTCCATCCCCCAGTGCAGCGACTCCTGCTCCCGCCTGACGATAGGCTTCAAGCAACTGATTGTTCGCCTGTGCAAGTTGATCTGCACTTGTTTTGGCTTGCTGGAGCCCTGCTTTCAGATCCCCTGCACCTGCCGAACCATCTCGAATGCCTTTTTCAATCTGCCCAAGTCCCTGACTGAGTTGCGTGATACCCGATTGCAACTGGGAGGTTCCTTTGGTGAGTTCACCTGCTCCATCAGCAGCTTCTTTTAACTGTGGTTCATTTTTACTTAGCTGACTGCTGGCCTCACTCAGACCATCACGGATTTTGTCCAGACCCGTCTTGCCTTCACCCAGTCCATCCGATAATGTTCCCACTTGCTGTGTAACTTCAAAATCTTTAATCTCATCCCCCGTAGGTCGTGTCATACTGCGGACACCAGCGACTCCGGCTACTTTCTCTACTTCCCGGCTAATTTTCTCGGCAACAGCCATATACTTCGCATTATCCATCGCTTCATCGTTCTGAATAACGATCTGACCTGGCAGCGATTCACCCGGACCAAAGCTGTCAGAGATAATGTTAAATGCTTTTACGGAATCATATTTCTCACCAATCTCATCGAGACTGTTGAACGACAGTTTGCCATCGTAGGTTGCCAGAAGAGGCACACAGACAGCTGCAACGATGAGCAGCGCAGCCCATGGACGTTTAAGTGAAAAGCGACCAGCTGCACCATAGATCTTGCTCTCGGCATGTTCAAGTGAACCCTTCGACGGCCAGAATAACTTCTTGCCCAGCACCGCCATGAAGAATGGCACGATGGTCACCAAGGCAAGCATCATCACAGCAATACCTACAGCTACGGCAACCGCAGAACGGTACAACATAAACTGGGCAAAGCCAATCGCAATGAATCCAACCAGCACAGCTAGTGCTGAGAAGAGTACCGTTTTACCGGCAGTACGATAGGTAGCAATGATGGCATCCCACGTATTCTCATGATGAGCCAGTTCTTCCTTGAACCGACTGATCAGCAGGATGCAGTAATCCGTACCAATCCCGAACATGACGGCGACCATAAAGATCTGTGTAAATGTGGATATCGGGAAGTCGAGCCCATCCACCAGGAATGCAACAATCTGTTGCGATACAATGTAACTGATCCCTACCGTCAGCAGCGGGACAAACGGAGCTACAAACGAACGGAAGACCAGGAACAGAATGAGTAAAATAAAGACAACTGTAATATATTCCGATTTCTTAAGTCCCTCTTGGGAACTTTCAATGGTGTCCTCATCAATCAGACCTTTACCGGTTATGTAGTGCTCCACATTGACGGACTTCAATGCTTCATTCAGGTCTTCCCGCATTTCCTTGACCGTACGATCTCCCTGATCAATGGATAGCGATGTTAGAATCGTTTTGCCATCAGCTGAGATCATCTTCTCTGACAATTCAGGCTGAGAGAAAGGTTCCAGAATGGACAGAATGCCCAACTTCTCCTTGTCGGCCTCCAAGTTTTTAACGGCCTTCTCTGCCTCTTGTTTCCCCGTGGTACCCAGCCCATCGGGATTATAGAATACAAGGGCGATCTGGCTGCCTTGCTGCTCTCCCTTTTGTGCTGCAGCTTCATTCAGAATCGCCGCTGCCTGGGTGGAAGAGTACCCTTCCGGAACCGAAAACTGTCCCTTTTCCCGAATCAGTTCACTCATGTTAGGGGCGGTAAACATCAGCACGGCAGCTACAACAACCCATAGCCCCATTAACCACCATCTTGCTTTTAGTATCGTTCTCATTCGTTCTCCTGTCCTCCTTCATGCGTTAGCAAAGCTGCAAGCTTCTCAAAAGATTCAATGAAAATCCGAACCTCTTCCGGTTTAAAATGAACCAGATACGGCTCCAGAATCTGCTGTATTTCCTGTTCTGTTTCCCTGTATACCTGTCGTCCGGTATCCGTCAGTGTCAGATATACAACGCGGCGGTCGCGTTCATCCCCGGCCCGATGGACCAAATCGCGATCCACCAGCTTATTGACCAAAGCAGTAATGCTGCTCTTGCCTATGCACAGAAGCTCTGCCAGATCAGAGGGTGTGCAGAAAGGTTTCTCTTCAATCAGACGAAGTGCGCAGAACTGATCGGTCGTTATGGTCTGCCCCACTTGTTCGCGTATCCGCGTATCAAACCGCTTATTGACCATAAAGGAAGCATCCAAATAGCGGTTCACCAAACTTTTTGCATCCGGTGTAGTCATTCTTCATTCTCCTTTCCCGAATCTATATAGTTCACTTAACGAACTATTCTTCTGTGAAACTATTCTATAATGAAACAATCTCACAAAGCAATACTTTTTTCCTGCTTTTTTGATGAAAACGACAAAAAAACAGGACGTCCGACTCAGCTCATTGCCAAATCCAACATCCTGTAATGATTATAATCCATATATTCCTAAAGTAATAAAAGGCCTCTGTGCTACTCTTCGTCTGTATCTTCCTCTTTTTCGAGCACACAACGGAATCGCTCCACACCTGGGTATAATTCACCCAGACTATATACCACAAACCCCGTATTCCGATAAAACTCGACGGCTTCCAGCTCGGTCTCCGCAATCAGTCTATCTGGATTGTATGTTGCCAACAGCTGTGAGATCATACCACGTCCATAATTTTTAAAGCGGTTTTCAGGTAAAACCGAGATATGATGAATGGTAACCTCACTTGTTCCTGTTTTCTCATATCCAATCAGACCGATCAATTGTCCCTCATCTTCGTAACCGGCCATTTGCAGTTCGTCTCTCTCTACATATTGTTGCAACGCACGGTTCAAGTGATCCGGATCAGGAAAGACCGAGTAGGACAACAGCTCCTGTACTTCCGGTTCCTGTATGCGTGATTTCAGATTAATTAACACCTTGATTCCTCCTATACCTTGCTTGTTTCCGTTATCGTATTGTAGTCGTTAGCCTCTAAAAGTTCAAGTCGTGTGCCGATTCAGCTCCGATTGAAGCACAGTTGAGATGTTATCCGATACGTTGATCTGCGCCAAATGATAGGCATCCAGCAGCGCACCCCCAACTGCCAGCAAGTTACTGGTTATGTATTGAATTCTTTTCCCTTCGGGCCTATAGGCAGCATCCAGTCCTTTCTGAACAGCCTCCACCATATATGGTGAACGCAGACAGCTTCCGGTAAGCGTCATGGACACTGTGGGCTGATCGAAACAGGATGCCAGCATGAGGATTCCCACAACAGCCGTATCGGCAGCCGAGTCGCACACCCTAACTGCGAGGGGAATATTGCGAGTAGCAGCTTCAGTCACCATAGACGCCATCTGACCAAATTTTCGGTTGGTCGCCTGTTTATTTTCGGCAAAACCGGCTATCCCCAGCGCAGCGAGCTCTCGAATTGAGGCAACATTCCAATACGTTAAAACCTGCTCAACCCATTCTTGATCCTGCAACTCATAACGTCCAGCCAGTATGGAATGAACCGTGTCGTAAGCCAGAAAACGTGCTGCTGTCGGCGCATAATGACCGAACTGATCATTGCGGAGCCAAGCTCCCTGTTCGGTTCTGCCAAGGATCAGAGATCCTGTTCCTCCAATAGCGACAATACCTGGCTCACCGTCGAAGGCCGCTGTATGTGCGATGTGCGTATCGTTTACCGCACTGATCCTGCCTGTAATCCCCGTACGAGCGAGTAATGCCTCCGCCCAAACTGTATCTTCAGGTCGATTCAGACCTGCCATTCCGGCCTGAATGGCAGCGATCTGATCTGATTGGAGTCCAGCCTGAGTTATGGCTTCAGCGATACCCTCCAGCACATTTTGCTCAGCATTGGTATCGTGATAACGGTTGCAACCATTCTTTTGCACATAGGATACAATCTTCCCGTTCTGATCTGCGACAGCCACACGCGTGTGGCTCCCTCCTCCATCGATCCCTATTACATATGTATTCATCCTTAACGATCTCCCTTCAAACCACACATTAAGAGTGCCGGGTCCATGGTCAGGTCCCGGCAGAGAATTCATTGCTTTTGTACAGCAAAACGAAGCAGTTCACAACGAAATTGTGTCGGTTCATCATACTTTTCCTCTTCAATCGTCTGTGTAACATGTTCCTGAAGCAGAATATTCCATCCTTTGTAGACATCCTCCAGCAATGCGATCGCTTCAACTGTCGACAAGTTCAGTTCAATTAATGGTTCAATCTCCTTGCCTGTATTGATTTCTTTTTCCTCCACATTGGTACTCATGGTAATACAATGAATACCACCTGTGCGAGTTCCGGCCTGTAACCGGTCTATCGCTTCCATGAAGGCTTGCTTATTGGAGACATGCTCCAGACAAGAACAAGCAGCGATATAATCAAAATAGTTTGGTTCCACAGCATAATGTTCAACATCTGCTTTCACTGCCTGCACGATATGATCAACCTGATATTCTTTCGCATACTTGCGAAGTCCGTCTACTGCCTCATCCAGCAAATCCACACCGATGACTTCACTGTTCGTTTTAGCAAGACGCTGTGCAATCGGTATCGTATGCCTCCCCACTCCGCATCCCAGATCGAGGACACGCAATTCCTCCTTGTGAGCAAGTAGACGTTCCAGCATATCCATCACCATAGGCATGGGCCTCGACATCCAGGTACCGGAGGCGAATAATTCATTATTCTGATAGAAGTTGGAATGATAACCTGCCTCTGCTTTTCGCGCAGTCTCAAATTGTTCGTTTCCCATCAAGATACCCCCATCGTTTAGAAAATGATTTGCATCTTCTACTTAATACCCAGATTGTCACAAAAAAATCAATTAAAAGCAGGCGACAGATTTTTCTTCATAAAGGATTCCAGTGCCGCCTCATATCCAGTGCGATCGACTTGAAACGCTGTGCCATGGCCCGCACGGGGGACGGTCAGCAATTCCTTTTCGGTTGGGCAAGCTTCATACAACCTGTACACCATTTCCGTTGGTACAAACGTATCAGCCTCACCGTGGATGAATAACACGGGAACGTTAACTTTGGCAAGCTGCTTGAGAGCCGAAGCCTCTCTAAAGGAATACCCTGCTTTCCATCGGGAGATTAGACTTGTGACAGGTATAAACGGAAATGCAGGAAGCTTGTATAATTGCTTTAACTGGAACGTCAGTTCTTCTTCTACGGATGTATACGCACAATCAGAGATAATCGCTTTAACCTGAGTCGGCAGGGCTTCACCACCTGTCATCAGTACGGTTGCTCCTCCCATGGATATGCCGTGCAATAGGATTTCCCCTTGTGTACCCACTTTTTCAAGCACCCAGTTGGTCCACTTGACATAATCCTTCCGATCTAACCAACCAAAACCGATGATATCACCTTCGCTCCGGCCATGACCCCGATCATCTGGCATGAGTACGTTATAACCGTGCTTTTCCGCATAAAACCGGGCAAACCCAGCCATTTCTCTGCCTCTCCCCGAATAACCATGTGCCAGAATAACCGTCTGATCCGACCCTTTATTGGAACCGAGCCATGTACCATACAGTTTTAATCCATCATGTGATTGAAGAGATATCTCTTCTGTAGGCTGAGCATCCAGCCACTTCAGGTCAGAAGCACTGCTAATGATTTCATTGTCCGGTTCAGGCATCAGATTCGGATTATCCACCAAAAATGTTTTTGGCGTACGGCGAATGGCCGTTTTGAAAAAATAAAGCCCACCTGTCCACAGAAGAGCAAGAACGATCAGTACCAGTGCTGCAAGTACGTAGAATAACATGAACGAGTCCTACCCTCTTTCCTCATTAAGATATGTTCAATCTTTACTTATTTGTTGCAGTGATGCACATGCTGCTTGATAGGCGGGTAACAAAGCATCCAGCAAAGGTTCTGCTTTCCGTGATTGACCTTCCTTCGCGAACTGCTCTACCCGGGCAAACAAAGTTGATAAATAACGAATCCCCAGACTCAGACTCCCTGATTTCAAATCATGGGCTACCTCGGTTGCAGCAACATGGTCGCCCGACACAATATGTCTACGCAGCACCTCAATCTTTCCGGGTGTTTCGGTACGATACATGTCCAACAATATACCGAGGAGTGTACGATCGCCATCGGTGTTTAATTCCGCAATCTCATGTACGATGCTCATATTTAGTACCTCGGTTGGTTCGGAGGATTGCTGCCACTTCTGGATCATCTTACTCAGAATTTCCAGCGTGAAGGGTTTGCCAATAAAGTCATTCATCCCGACTTCCATACACTTGTCTTTCTCTTCCTGCATCACATTACCTGTCATTGCAATAATGGGTGTGGTATGGCGCATTTCATCCATTTCTATAGAGCGAATTTTGCGTGTTGCCTCCAAACCGTCCATTAATGGCATCATATAGTCCATGAGAATCAAACTGTATTTTTTGCTGAGAAAAGCAGCTATTGCCTCTTCCCCATTCACTACAGCGTCCACTTGGGTTATTCCCAGTTTTTTGAGCTGCAATATAACAAGCTGCCGGTTGATGACATTATCATCGGCCAGCAATACAGATACAGAAGGAGCTTCATCATCCATATTCTGCCCCTGATGCTCTTGAGTGGAAGCAACGGACGGGTTAGTGGACTGGTTACCGTCTTTCTTACCAAGTGTAAGTTCGAACCAAAATGTTGATCCTTCACCCTCCTGACTGTCTACTCCAATCTGACCTTCCATCAGTGTAACGAGCGACCTGCAGATCGATAATCCAAGGCCCGTTCCTCCATATTCACTTGAGCGTCCTCGTTCAGTCTGCATGTAGGGTTGAAATAACTGGTTCTGATCTTCTTCCGAGATACCAATCCCCGTATCTTCGACTTCAAAGCGAATCATTTGTGTAATCTCATCATCTTTCATAAGGGTGACTCTTATCCGCACCGTACCTTCTGATGTGAATTTGTTCGCATTCTGAATTAGATTGATCAGTATCTGTGTGATTCTCGTTGAATCCCCTACAAGAAGAGTAGAGATTCTGGGGTCACAGTCTATCGATAACTGATTTCCGTTCTTTCTGACTTGGGGTTCGAGCAAACGAATAATATAGTTTATCGTCTCTTGCAGATCCACTTCTCCCAGTTCAAGTCGCATCTGACCCGCCTCAAGTTTGGACAGATCCAGAAGATCCTGAATTAGCTTAAGCAGCAGTTTGGCAGCATCCTGTATAACGGAAACGGAATTCTCCTGTTCTTCAGACAAGGGGGACAACTTAAGCATCTCAGCCATCCCCAATATTCCATTTAATGGCGTGCGAAAATCATGACTGATGCCTGCAATAAATGCGTTTTTTGAATCACCCGCATCTACTGCTTGCTGACGTGCAGCTTCAAGACTTTTATTGTTCTTCGCAAGCAGACGCTGGAGTGTCACCAGTTCATTATTCATATCCGAGAATTCCGAGAGTGTCCGTTCCTCTTGCTCTTTACTCCTGATCATCTGATCCGATAACTGCTCAATCGTTCTGCGTAGCCTCTGTATCTCTCCGCTCTCATTAGACATCACATCATCCCTCTCCTAATCCCTAACCATATCAAGATGATTACATGCAGCTGGCTGAGCCAGTAATTGTTCTGCAACCGCTACCGCTTCATCGGCTCCTGGAGCATAACCGTCAGCTCCTATCGTTTTCCACAACTCCTGATCAATATTGAAGGGATATCCCCCAACCATAATCTTCACATGTGCCGTTGCCGGATGATGACGGATCAGATGAATCAACTCTTTGGCCAGATGAAGGTGATACGTCATCGTAACTGAAATCGCAACAACATCGCCCTGATGCCGCACTATAGCCTCTATTACACTTCCATTGGGAACATTGGCTCCCAGATAGTGCGTATCCCAACCTTCCATCTCGAACACATCTGTGAGCATACGCAGTCCGATCTCATGTTGTTCACTGCCTACACAGGTAGCCACTAGTTTTTTATCCTGACCTGTATGAATCAACCAGCGGGAATAAAGACGTGAAATGAATGACTGGGTCGCTGCCGTACAAAAGTGTTCTTGCCCCACACTGATACGATGGCATTGCCACAATCGTCCAATTTCATATTGGGTGGGCTGAAAGATATATCGATAAATATCACGAATCGTCACCCCAGCTTCTAACTGGGCTTCAATGATCTCGAAGGCTTCTGTCCGTTTATTCTCCAGCAAACACTGTAAGTACGATTGCGCGGCATCTGCATATGGCATGGATTCGTTGATGTAACCCGCCTGTGACTCCATGTGTGTTGCTCTATATATTCCCATCTCCAGATACTCGAGCAGAAGTGCCTTTGACGGATGGTCAAATTCTTCTTCCAATGTCTCTTTGATCAGATTGAGATTAATAATAAGGTCTTCTGGTGATACCTTATAACCCTCAAGTAGAACTTTCAGCCAGGCAATATAATGAGTAAACAGACCTGGACTCTGTACGAGCGCACTTTCTGCCAAATAGTTCAAGCTATACTCCGAATCCTGTTTGGTTCGCATTTTTCCATTCTCGCCAAATCGCTCAAGTAAATCAGGCTGTCTGAGATACTGTTTCTCCGTTATTTTATCAGCTAAGTTTGCAGATTCTTGGAGCAATCGTTCTCCTGCTTCTTGATGACTCATAGATGCCCCCCTCCTCATACCCGCATCACACTCAATCTTCATTCGTGGCTAATCCAGAATGAGATCAATGTTAGCTAACTTGCAATCGGGATAGGTTCTTCTACTTATTCCAATCCATCCATTCCGCTCTTAATTGTTCTGTTCCATTATACATGAACTTTCGATAATCATTTTTTACACACGATGGATGTATAGAACAATCTTCCTATATTATGGAGAGCCTTGCAAGTCAGTCAGCCAGTATATGCCTGTACTTTTCGAGTTCCACAAAAAAACTGACCTGCGTTATGAACGCAAGTCAGTTTTCCCTTCTGCAGCCAGTCCCAGCTTCTTCAACATCTTAATCGCATCCACTTTCTCAGAAGGATCAAGTCCTTCCAAAGCATCAATGATGACCTGATGATGTTGAGGAAATATCTGTGTGAACAATTCTCTTCCTTCCTCGGTTAACTCAGCGTAAATGACACGCCGATCTTCCTTGGATGGTCGACGAAACAGCAGATTTTTATTTTGCAACTTATCTACAACGTACGTAATATTACCACTGGACATCAAGACCTTTTCACCAATCTTTTGCAATGCCTGCGGTCCCTTATGATATAACAAATCAAGCACACCAAATTCTGTCGTATTCAGTCCGTGACTCTGGATGTCCCGATTGGAACGTGAGGTCACAGAATTGTAGGCCCGAACAAGAACCACGAATAATTGTAAAGACAGTTCCCGGTTGTCCTCCGTGTTCAGCATTTCAATAATCCTCCATCAGTTGTTTACATTTCGGCTCGTATGGGGGGCCAGCTTCTGCTCCCACTCCTCACGGAGCATCCCCATACGAATTGAATCATAGTACTGCCCACGAACGATACGACACTTCCGCATTCGCCCCTCCACCTGAAATCCGGCTTTCACAGCCGCACGCATCATTCGTTCATTACCAGACCAAGTAGTCAATCCAACCCGAACCAAAGGCAGCTGTTCGAACAAATGACTTGACCACATGACAAGTGAACGTGTGCCAACCCCACGTCCCCACTGAACAGATCTGTATATTACAATCCCCATTTCCAGCCACATGGATAACTCATCTTCTATGTAATAGCTGATTGTACCCACAATTTGTCTGTCGGATTCAATGATACGGATTGATACGGGTTTGGAATCGCCTGGATCTACGTCCATACGTTTGAGCATACCTTGTTCAAAACTTTCATAACTTTCGTGTTTAAGTGGGTAATAGGGTGCATCCCATTGCTTCCATTCAGGTACGTCATCACTGTAGATCAATTCATAGAGTTCTTTCAGATCCTGTTTCTCCACACACCTGAGTACAAGTTCACCATCAACGATTGGCAGTTCTTTCATACGATGAAAAGCACCCTCTTCCATATTAAGAACGATGAAGCTCTTCGATACTTCCGTCCGCATTGGCAAGAATGACTGTACTAGCCATATCCACAAATAGTCCGTTATCAACAACACCTGGTAACATGTTCAATTGAACATTAAGATCCGCAGCGTGATCAATCGCCTCCAAGTGGCAATCTGCTATCAGGTTTCCGTTGTCTGTCAGATAACGTTGCTGTCCATCCATCCGCCACTGTGGTTGACACCCCAATTTTTCGAGCGCCTGGAAGGTCCACTCAGAAGCAAATGGAACCACCTCAACTGGAAGCGGGAATTTCCCCAACTTTTGCACAGCTTTGCTGCCATCCGCCACAATAATCAATTTGTCACTATTGGCTGCCACGATTTTCTCACGCAAAAGAGCCCCGCCCCCCCCTTTAATCAGGTTAAATTCGGGATCTACTTCATCAGCGCCATCAATGGTCAGATCCAGACGCCCAATCTGGTCAAATGGTACGATGGGAATCCCCCATTCACGGGCAAGTTTGTCCGAAGCCTCTGAAGTGGCAACCGCTTGAATGTTCAATCCATCGCGTACCCGCTCACCGATTCGGCAGATGGCATAATAAGCTGTTGAACCTGTACCCAATCCAACCTTCATTCCATCCTCAACATATTCTGCCGCACGCTCTGCTGCTATCTGTTTAAGATTCATCTATAAACCCCCGCTGCTCATAATTTGAGAAATGCATATGTAGTTATTATAGATAAAACCGCTTCCGATGTATATCCGTGCCTTCTGTTGCATCTTTGCCAACATATTTTTGTTTGGTTGAAGGATGTATTTTTACCCACCATGTTATAGAATACAGAATGAAGCTAAAAAATGGGAAATTTTAAAATAAACAGTTCTAAATACCTATAAACCATCTGATATGTCCATAAATACGTAAAATATTAAAAAAATTTTAACGATACTATTCAATTTAACGACATTTTATACGACATATTAATTATAGATGTGTTTTAATAATTAGACACCTATGGTTCATACGGTACATAAGTCTCTACGAAAGCGACTGATAAACCAAGACCATGGTCGCATAAATTTCCTTTGGAGGGGATCACGGAATGATCTAGTTCACTGTACCAATGCAAACCTAAAGTTTCTTAATTTAAAGAAGATCAGGAGTGGAATTTAGTGAAATCATTAAGTTGGAAAAGCATGTCGTTTTTCTCCAAAAATTTGTTACTCTCATTTACTAATATCGTTATCATCGGGGTAGCACTTATCGCAAGCAGTTACTATTTTCAAAAAACAGTTCTTGTTGATCAACTGCATGGACAGGTGGAGCAAATTACCAAGAAGTGGGCTGAAGATATCAATCCTGCCGAGGTACAAGCTGCTATTACGGAAGGTAGCTATGATGGAGCAACACAAACGAAATTACGAGCGTATTTCGATGAAATGCAAGAATATTATCCTAACATTGCACAAGCCTACATCTTCGGTGTTGAGCTCGGTGGCGATAACAAGAGATTAACTTCCCTTGTAGCGATGCCGACCAACCTAAGAGAGGCTTTTCAAAGTGAGAACGTAAATATTGGTGACATGTATGAGCAGCCAGTCGTTGTAGCCAATGCACTGAAAGAAATGCTTAATACGGATCGCCCAACATTCACAACATTTTATTCTGATGATTTCGGTACATGGACAACCATTGCATATCCTATCAAAGACAGCAACGGTAAGATTTTCTCATATTTTGCCGTTGATGCAGATGCATCAGCCGTACCCGCGGGACTGAACTCCTTGCTCAAAAACGGAATTATCATCCTTGTGGCCTTCTTGCTGTTATTCCTGATTATCCAATACCTTGTAGTTAAAAACACACTTTCCCCTATCCGTCACTTGATCAAAGGAATTGATGACGTCAGTCGGGGTAATTTGAATGTCAACATTCCGACAGGCAAAGACGATCTGGGACTCGTTAACGAGAAGTTCAACACCATGGTTCGCAAAATCAACGATACGATCGTAAAAGTGCAAATCACATCTCAAGAAGTAAATCAGTCTGCCAAAGAGCTATATGAAGTTTCCGAGCGCAACAGTGAGAATGCAGATTCTATTAATAATAATGTGACTCAAATTACTTCCAACATTCGTTCACAGGAACAGGCAACCCGGGATAGTGCACGTGCCATGTCCGAGATGGCTACCGTAATCCAGACGATTGCCAGCAGCTCGGCAAGTGTAGCGGATGAAGCCTATGAGATGGAACGTCGTTCGCAACAAGGTAACAGCGTTGTCCGTCAGGTATCTGAACAGATGAATCTGATTACGGAATCGGTTAAGAATACCGCTTCTGCCATTGAGGTTCTGGAGAGTCGTTCACAGGAAATCGGCGATATTCTCAATATTATCTCGGGAATCTCCAGCCAGACCAACTTGCTTGCTCTTAATGCATCCATTGAAGCAGCTCGTGTTGGTGAAGAAGGAAGAGGATTTGCAGTTGTTGCAGGTGAAGTACGCAAACTTGCCGAGCAGTCTGAACAAGCAACCAGCCAGGTTGGCGTGTTGATCCAAGAGATTCAAGCTGGAATTAAACAGGCTGTACGTGCTATGGAACAAGGTACTTCAGAAGTAGATACAGGGCTCAGCGTAGCCGATCAAACAGGACAACTGTTCGAAGATATTTTAGAAGCAGCGAAAAAGGTATCTAATCAGATTCAGGAAGTATCAAGCGCGACGGAAGAAATCTCTGCGAGTACGGAGGAAATGACCGCTACAGCAGACGACTTGTCTTCAAGCGTAAGTAAGACAGCAAACAGCAGTGAACAGATTTCCTCATCTGTTGATGAGCAAAAAGCATCTTTGATTACACTGGTAGACTCCTCCACACGTCTTAACAGCATGTCTGAGGAACTCCAAGAATTGATCTCTCATTTCAATGTAAGCAAACAATAATTCAAATCCAAAAACATTCGGTTTGAACCAAGGAGGAATAACTGAAGTGATTGAAAACCAAGCATCTTCTTCCCATTCCACGGAATCTAGCTTGCCAGTTCTGCAGATTCCACTGGATTTTGGGCGACGTCAACAATCATTCTCTTATCAGTCTGCTCAAATCACATTACATGCTTCTCTGAGCCGTGAACTTAAACAGAAGTATGGAGAACAGATGGTGTACCCGGTACTCCTCTCAGCTTATGCAGCCTTGTTATTCCGATTGTCAGCTGAACAGGAACTTGCCATAGGTATACTTTCCCCAGATCAGGCAGCTTCCTATCTTTCATTACAGATTCAGGGAAAATTGACCTTCAGCCAACTATGTCATGAGGTGTCAGAGCAGCTCAAGATTGAATACACGTTGCAAAACGGTGGATACCCTGAAACGTTTTTTATGCTGAATAGTGTGCAGTTGCCTCAAGCTCCTCAAATATTAAACTGGAACGTTCGAGATGATCAGAACATGCTCATTCTCGATCTGTTCTATGATAGTTCACTGTTGAAAGAGTCTACCGTGCTGAGATATGCAGAATATTATCAGACTCTTCTACTCGCCCTAGTGCGTGACGGTGAAAAAGCAATCGGTACGGTAGATATTCTTTCCGCCTCAGATCGATTGCTTTACCGTGAAATGAACGATACTTCTGTTCTCGAACCAGAGAACCAAACGGTTCATGGCTGGTTCGAAGCAACGGCAGCGGCATATCCGGATTCACCGGCGATAACATCGCCATCCAAAAGTTATACGTACAGGGAATTGAATGAACGAGCTAATCAGGTTGCACGTGTTCTGTTATCCAATGGATTGCAGAAAGGTGAATTCGTCAGTATCTTTATGGATCGAAGTCTGGAGACCATCATCTCTCTGCTTGGTATTCTGAAAGCAGGTGGTGCATATGTTCCGATCGACCCTGAGCATCCACAAGAACGTAACAGTTATATCGTGGAAGATACGGCGTCCTCATTCGTGCTGACAACGGAGGCTTCTTATGCCCAAGCTTCCAGCTTGTTCTCCAGTATAGCTACGGTCCGTCAGATTCTCGCTGTGGATGGTCGTTTAGCCGGATTTGCTGCAAGTAATCCCAATCTGGATATTCAGCCAGATGATCTTGCGTATATTATCTATACGTCAGGGTCGACCGGTAAACCCAAAGGTGCACTGATTGCCCACCGGGGTGTAACCAATCTTGGCAGTGTGGTTCAGCGTGATTGTGACATTCAACCAGGTGATGTATTAACCCAGTTTGCCACATACAGCTTTGATGCATCCGTGTGGGATACCATTGGCGCCTTGTTCTATGGAGCAGAATTATATCTATTGTCTGCGGAAGAACGTGTATCCGTTGAAGAGTTCGCAAGTGCAATTGAACGGACAGGAACAACCATCATTACGATACTGCCTACGATTTTCTTCAATCAGCTTGCTTCCTACTTATCCGATGAAGGTTTCCACAAGCTGGCCAAAGTCAGAATCATTACTGTAGCCGGAGAAGCGTTATATGGTGAACAAGTTCGTGCCTTCCAGCGTAAATTTGGAAACCAGATTGATATTGTTAATGTGTACGGACCTACCGAATGTACAGTAGCCACAACTACTCACCGCATCAGTGAGCAGGTTCCCGAACATGTGGTGAACATCCCTATCGGTAAACCGATTCATAACTATAAAGTATACATTGTAAATGAAGAACAACAGCTCTGTCCCGCAGGTGTACCTGGTGAGGTATATATTTCTACCCCTGCACTGGCCAAAGGTTATCTGAATCAGCCAGAAC
Organism: Paenibacillus sp. FSL L8-0435; assembly: GCF_037965655.1. Classification (NCBI taxonomy): domain Bacteria; kingdom Bacillati; phylum Bacillota; class Bacilli; order Caryophanales; family Paenibacillaceae; genus Paenibacillus; species Paenibacillus sp. FSL L8-0435. Next base: position 2,302,723 of record NZ_CP150185.1, on the reverse strand, counting down.
GTACAGAGCAAGCATTCATTGAGAACCCGTTTGCCATAGGTGAGAAAATCTACAAATCTGGCGATATTGCCAAATTGCTGGATTCCGGGTTGCTTGAATATGTTGGTCGCAGTGACTCACAGCTAAAAATTCGTGGTCACCGGATTGAGATTGGGGAGATTGAAGATCACTTTGCACGGCTTGATCAGATCCAGAACGTTGCCGTCATTCCGAAGAAAGAATCCGACGGACAAAATATGCTGGTTGGTTACTTTACATCGAAAGATGGCAGTACGCTCTCTGTTTCGGACATCAAGGCAGAACTGACGGAGAAACTTCCTTCTTATTTTGTACCGAAGTGGATCTGTCAGCTGGATGAAATGCCGATTGCACCGACTGGAAAAATCAATCGCAAAGCGATGGTATCCCTGCCTCATGTGGAACGACATGAAGATCGTCCTGACCGAGTCATGCCTGAGACGGAGACGGAATCCATTATCCTGGACGCATGGAAAGAAATCCTTCAGCATGATGACTTCGGTGTCGAAGACAGCTTCTTCAATATTGGTGGGGATTCACTCCGGGTCATTCATGTACTGGTCATTCTGAAGCCACATTATCCGCAACTGAAAATTGCCGATTTCTTTGCCGAGAAAACAGTCCGCGCTCTCGCTCGTCGTGTGGAAGTATTGTCTCTCAGTGCAGCAGAAGTTACGGATTCAGTGGTGACCGATGGTATGATTACACAATTATCCGAACACCCTGTGGAGCTAACATCCCAGTTGGGGTATCCGCTCATTCGTGAACCTGAGCATGTGTTACTGACCGGAGCAACTGGTTATCTGGGCTCTCATGTGCTGCAACAGTTAATTCTGAATTCCAGTACACGAATCTACACCCTTGTTCGTCGACCATCCAATGGAATAACTGCAATGGAACGTTTGACTAACGTACTGGAAGGTTATTTCGGCAAACAACTGACTGACCAGCTCTCCACTCGTGTGGAGATTATTGAAGGGGATCTCGAACAACCTAATCTTGGTCTGTCCGCTGAACAAACGGCTTATGTACAGGATCGAATTGACCGTGTCATCCACTGCGCTGCAGACGTACGTCATTTCGGAGATGCCGACCAGTTCGCCAAAACAAACGTGGAAGGAACGGTCGCATTGTTAGACTTGATTCGCAGCAAACCAGGTGCTTCCTTCCACCATGTATCCACGATGGGTATTCCGGAAGATCTGGCACTCAGCGGACAATGGGAATCTTCCCTGCAATATGATCGGTTCCCGGCTGACTTGCATGTGGACAACCTGTATTCGGACAGCAAGCTTGAAGCCGAGAAAGTGCTCATGATTGCCGCTGAGCAAGGTGTACCTGTCAGCATCTATCGTGCAGGTAACCTCACTTGCCACTCTGAGACTGGACGCTTCCAGTCCAATATTGATAGCAACGCCTTCTATCGTATGATCAAAGCGATGTTATTGCTCGGTAAGGCTCCTGCAGCTGACTGGATGGTTGATTTTACACCGATTAACTATGCAAGTGAAGCGATCGTTCATCTGGCCTTACGTCAGGATACCGCCGGTCGTGTATTCCACATCTGTAATCCGGAGCCTATCCGCTATGATGAGCTGATCCGTTCTGTGAATCGGGCTGGTTACGAAGTCGAGACGCTACCATTCGCGGATTACACACGCTGGTTGTTCGATGCGAGCATCAGCAAGGAGCCGGAAGCTCTTCAGTTGGCTATTGCACAGCTTGAAGGCGACGGTGCGAAGGATTCAGCATATGTCTATGCTTGCCCTGTCACAACGGCTTATGTGGAGCCTGCCGGAATCTCATGTGCGAGAACAGATGATCGCTTCATCTCCGCCATGTTGGACTACGCCGTTCAGATTGGATATTTCCCGTCTGCAATCCGGCACCATAACGGCACTTCTACAGCGATGGAGTAAGTTTCACTTAATCATTAGCATTAATTAATAAATAAGGTCATACGAAGAGAAGCCATCTATCGTCATTCACTGACGATAAGATGGCTTCTTTACTTCGCATTTTTGGATCATTCTTTTAGACCCATCGGATAATTGCAATAATGGCGAGATGCGCAGGATAGAAATAGCGCCACACCCAACGTGGACCTTTCATACGGAATCCCGCTTGGTAATACTGAGCAATAGCAATGCCGGCGGTTGCGAGCACACTATACATTTGCACAGAGCTGTTATGCAGCAGAAGATATAGTGCATTTAACAAGACATGTGCCACGACAAGTACAGGACCCTGGAAATAGCGGAATAACAGAACCAATAACAACCCGTACATCCCGTAATCCATTTGGCTAATTTCCATGAACCAACCTGCTCCAATTACAATCGGAATCCCCAATAGTTTGGATGGCAATTTATCAATAACGAATAATACCAACAGGGCTGACCATAATGTCCATACCACGTTCAGAGAATAATGATTAAACGCAGCCATGAACGGCACCTGTGATATGATCGCGATCCAGAACAGCCGCCATATGTATTTTTGCACGTCTCGTGTATGTTTATAACCGATATATACTGCAAATGCATAGATTGGAAAAGCGATACGACCTATGATCCTCAACTCTATAATATGTGGAAAAAAGACAGCCCCTATATGATCAATTAACATCGTGATCATGGCAATCCACTGCATCATTTTGCGACTCCCCTCCCTTGTTCCCGACGACACGAGTCTGCCATTCATTTATATAGTGCGTCTTTTTGAGCAACCTCTTATACATTAAGTTCATAATACATGAATTTGGTATCCTGTGCATATCCTTCGGATTCATATAAAGCTTGGGCTTGCTTGTTATTTAACTCAGTTGACAGTGATATACGAAGAACTCCACGTTCAGATGCCAATTGCTTGGCTGCTTGCAAGAGCTTCCTCGCAATGCCTTGCTGACGATAATTCGGATGCACATATAGATCATTTAGCACCCAGACAGGCCCCATCGATACCGAACTGAAACTGGGATATAGCTGAACAAATCCAGTACAAATTAAGCCATTCGTGAGTGGCTTTTCTGCTACCAAAATCACCGATTCATGGCGTTCCATTCGTTCTCCAATATACTGACGTGCTGCCTGAATGTCAGCATTTTGGTTGTAGAACATCCTGTACTCATTGAACATTTGTCCCACTTCGTTACAATCTGAAAGACCCGCTTGTCTGATTCGATGCTGCATTTCACTCAACTCCTCTGGGATGGAGACCATCGTCTCATCGTTTGTATTTCTTCAATTGTAAAACAGTCCCCTCCCTTTCCCCATTCATCATCTGTATCAATGTTTGTAGTATCCAGAACTTTTCTCTAGAGATACCGAACATTCATCGTTCGGAGTATATTTCAGTCGAAGCGTTGCACACTATAGTATCGCTCATAGCGGACAGGCAACCGAGCCATTCATTGATTTAGGAGGAAGGGATCTATGAAAGAAAGCATTCTGATACAGGTGCAATCACGTCTAATCGGCGTGGCAGATATGATCTATCAGCCTCTTCAGATCGGTCCGCTCCATTGCACTTTGCTCTATATTCAATCTATTGTCGATACACAGATCATGCGTGAAGCTATTGTCAAGCCTTTGCTTGAGGAGGCTGCACGGAACGAGGTCGGTCCCGATTTCATTACGCAAGTCGTGAGCGGAACCTTTTTTTCTCTTGAAAACGAGCACAGGGATTCAGCGGAAACGTTGGTAGATGATATCGTAACCGGTAACGCAGCACTCTATATCGAAGGCATGTCTGGCATGATCATTTTTTCAATTCAATATTATCAGAAGCGCTCCGTACCTGAATCAACAAATGAAGTCGTCGTCGTTGGCCCCCAGGAAGCATTTATCGAAGATATTAATGTAAATATGTCTCTGCTGCGACACAAAATCAAACATTCCGATTTTAAAATGATCAAATTTACCATCGGCAAATATACCAAAACCGAAGTTTTTGTTATTTACATTCAAGGATTATGCAAACCTGAGATTTTGGAAAATGTATTAACCAGTCTGGGTGAGATTGATATGGACAGCAGTCTCGGGGTCAGCTATCTATCAGAGTTTCTGGAAGACCATCCGCTTTCTCCATTTCCACAGTATCAATATACCGAAAGACCAGATACCGTTGCAGCTGCTCTCGTAGAAGGACGAATCGGGGTCATGCAGGATGGAACACCCTTCTCCCTGCTTATTCCAGTCACATTTTTCTCTTTGATGCAGTCGTCCGAGGACTATTATCAGCGGTTCCATTCGGCTTCATTTATCCGAATTATCCGTTTGCTGTTTGCCGTCATTGCTTTCCTGCTGCCCTCCGTATATGTAGCAGTTACTACATTTCATCCCGAGATCATTCCAACCAATCTGCTCATTACAATTGCCTCCGCGAGAGAGAACATTCCTTTTCCGGCATTAATTGAAGCCTTCATTATGGAGATTACCTTCGAAGGATTACGTGAAGCCGGAATACGTATTCCCAAGCCGCTTGGACAGACGGTTTCTATTATTGGCGGTATTGTCATTGGACAAGCTGCTGTACAGGCAGGTATAGTCTCTGCCCCTTTGGTTATTGTGGTGTCCATTACAGGCATTGCAGCCTTTATTATTCCGCATTTCGAGTTAGGTCTGGCCTTCCGACTGCTCCGCTTTCCTGTCCTGTTGATGGGTGGAACACTGGGCCTATTCGGTGTAGTCATTTCTATCTATCTGTTGTACTGGTATATGGTCAGCATGCGTTCATTTGGTGTTCCGTACATGCAGCCTTTTGCCCCACTCGTCCTGCGTGATTTTAAGGATACGTTTATTCGGGTACCTTGGTTCTTGATGAAAAAACGAACCAAAGCCTATGCGACCGATAATGAAAGGAGGCAGGATACATCATAATATTTCGAAAGTCTCCCCTTCCACTTATGGTCGTCATTATTTGTTGTCTGTTATGTACCGGATGCTGGTCGAAAGTCGAGATTAATGAGCGCACCTTTATTACGGCCATGTACGTGGACAAAGCAGATACTCCTGGAGAGATCGAGGTCACCCTTAGCATGCCGCTCCCCAATCGTCTTTCTCCCGAAGGTGGGGGTACAGGCAAAGATCCCTATGCAGCGGTTTCGGCAACTGCACCGACAATTGCCGATGCGATAGAGCGTATCCAGACAGACTTGACACGTAAAATATCCTGGGGACATACGCGAGTGATTGTCTTTGGCCAAGCTTATGCACGTGAGGGGATTGAAGACACGATGGAATGGATTGCACGTCAGCCCCTTTTCCACCTGAGCAGCTACGTAATGGTTGCGAATGGCAGAGCCAAGGACGTTTCTGATCTGACTCCGGTGTTCGAAGAAACGCCGAGTGACGTGCTTCGGGAATTCTCCACCGAGGAAAACCTGCTAAAAACCCAGGTGTTAAGCATATTTACATCCGATAAAATGAATCAGGGATTTGCCTCATCGATGTTAGGCAGCAAACAAACCAACATGGTCAGTGAAGAGGGAGAATCCAAAAAGTGGGTCAGTCAAATCGGTGGCTCCATATTCAGTCAGATGCGGATGGTTGGAACACTCTCACCGGATGAAGCACGCGCTGTTGCCTGGGCAGGACAAAACCTGGATTCGATGACCATTTCGGTTAGAACCAAAAAACAAAAAGCAAGCATGAAGTTATACCGCATGCATTCGGATATACATGTAAAGCTCCAGAATGGTGAACCACATTTTGTAATCAATTTGTCGGGCAAAGCGGAGTTGAATTCGGTCATTCCTGTACTAAAGGCCGAAGATATTGTTGGGATTAAGGACATTGAACAAGCTGCTAATGAAAAAGTGAGTGCTCATCTTACTAAGGCCATTCAAACCGCGAAACACCAAGGCTCCGACATACTCATGCTTGGATATCGGCTCGAATGGAGATATCCGAAGGTATGGAAGAAGCTGCGGCCTACATGGATCGACTATGTAAAGAATGATCTTCAGTTTACTGTCAACACAAATATCAACATTCAGTTTGTTGGCTCGGAGTCAAGCTTCTAGCTTGCACGGGAATGGATTTTTAAGGAGGTTACATACGTGTTAGCCGTTTTAGTATTTGCGGGACTGTATTTACTGGATTGGTCATCTGTAAAAACAAGCAAAAAAACAATCAGACGTGCCTATTTCATACTGCTCGGCCTATTTCTCGTATGGAACACGCTCGCTGTAAGCTGGTCAGCATGGCCTAATCCCAATGATGTAATCCAGTTGGTCTTTGGCTGGGCTGATCACATGATTAAGAAAGGAGATTAACCATGAACCATCTGACTGCGGGGCAGGGTTACCGCTTCATGTTTGTTTACCTGTATTCCGAACCCATTGCCTTTCTTCTGCAACGTTTATTCAAAATGAGTGGCTATCAGGGATGGTTATCCACGATCGGCGGATTTTTAATCAGTCTGATTTTTCTGTTCTTTACATACCGTTTGGGTTCCATTAACCCCGACAAACCCTGGATTTCCTATGGAGAAGATATCGTGGGCAAGGTTGTGCATCGCTTTTATATCGGGTTAATTGTAATGTTGTGTATCTACTTGTTGTCCATTGATGTGGAGAATTTCATTATCTTCCTGCAATCGATGTATCTGCCACAGACTCCGATATGGTTAACATCAACCCTCACTTTGCTGTGCATCTGCCTGACTGCGCGTTCAGGATTGGTTACCATTGTATTTATGTCGGAAGGTATTTTTCTGGTACAGCTTCTCACTTCCGGCTTACTTATTCCGGCGGTTGGGGGTGGGGGCAATCCTGGCATACTGCTTGCGATGGCAACCCATCATGATCTGGGTGAGATCATGATGGGTTCTTTGTCCACCATGCCATGGTTCTCCGAATGGATGTTTTTCCTCTTCCTCGCACCGGTCGTTGCTTTCAGGCGTCCTATGCTGAAAAGCATGTTATTTGCCGGCATCACCGTTGTTATATTCATCGTTGTATTCTGGATATTCATCTTGATGAATTTTGGTCCGTATGTTGCCGCCGGGCTTCGCTATCCTTTACTTGAGATGGTACGCTTTGCGCGATACGGAGATTTTCTGGATAATCTGGACCCTGTTCTGATCGCAATTTGGTCAACAACGATGTTCACTCGCAGCTCATTTCTGTTGTATGTCGCTTCCGTCTGTCTCTCCAAACTCAGCGGGATCAGGCAGCAAAAATCTGTTGTGTATCTAATTGGGGGAACGGCTGCTGCCATTGTCCTTCAATATGCCAGAGATGCCGCCTCTTACGAGTTGGCTATCCGCTCTTACGCTGTACCTTTGTACACGGTACTTATCGAATCCATGCCCATTCTGTACGTTCTGGTATACTGGCTCCGCAATGGCAAAAATAAAAAGGCGACCAGAGCATCCACTGCTCCGTCGCCGTAATTATTCAGTTCGATTCAGCATTCTGCTGTTCCTGACCAGGATCAGCATCGGGGAAAATGACACCTTTCTTCAAAATCAGATTGGCATATTGCGCTCGCTCACCAGTTGCAACAATCACATAGGCATTCGAAGCACGTTTATAAAAATCAAATCGCTCTTCATGATCAAAAGCATCCGTTATTCCTTCATATTCTTCAATCAACCGGCGATAGTCTTCCCATATGATCGGGATCACCTGGTCCCCTTCCACAACCTGCATGACAGCAGCGGGACGCTTAGCATAGGTGTCCAGTGGATATAATTGCAGGATGGCATCCAGCAGTTCAACGACTCCCAGTGCATCACAGCGTACCAGTCGCTTGGCATGACTGGCTGCGGGGAAATTGCCATCCGCCAGAACCAACTCGTCTCCATGGCCCATTTCGGACATGATTTTGAGTAACTCTGGAGGTAATATTGCGGGTATATTCTTTAGCATGCACAGCTCTCCTTGGTCATCTCCAACATTTGTTAGAGCAAATTGGTTTTCTACATTTTTCAAGCACTCTAGACATCGATTCCATAAAAGCGGTTTCATTACTATTCTAACAGTATTTTCAGATCATTGCACAGCGTACCCGTACGTTCAATATGAGAATATTTCATTTTGACAAAAATACTTGTTTAACATATAGTTGTTATAACAACTAATTGATTGGGACATTTTATTAGGGAAGCGAGGTCTAGCAATCACATGGACTATACACTGGAACAATCTGTTGGATTCATGCTGGGTTTCACACATCGTAAAGCTGTAGCTTTACTTGCAACACGATTCAAACCTTATGATATTACGACAGAGCAATTTTCTGTTCTCTTTAATGTTGACCGCGGTGAAGGTGTGAATCAGAAGGAGCTCGCTGCACGTGTCTTCAAAGACCAACCCACCACTGCGCGGATTATTGATCTGCTTGAGAAAAAAGGCTGGGTAGAACGCCGGACCAGTGAACAGGATCGCAGAGCCTATCTGTTATATCTCACCACAGAAGGCAAAGCGTTAATTGATATCCTCGTTCCGATTGAAAGAGAAATGAATAAAGAACTTGCTGAAGGTATACCCGAAGACCAGATGGAAGCATTTAAACATACTCTTTCCCTCATTAACCGCAACTTGTAATGAATCACAACTCAGGGGGAATACATCATCATGAAAGAACAATCTACACAAGTTAGACTATGGACCACCGATTTTATTCTGCTGATGCTGTGCAACTTCTTGTTGTTCTTGCAACTGCACATGATCGTCTCTCCGCTTCCGTCCTACGTTCAGGAGCGATTTCACGCCAATGCATTTGAAGTAAGTTTATTCACCTGTCTGTTTGCACTAAGTGCCATTGCAGCCCGTCTTTATTCCGCGAAAGCACTGGAGAAGGGCCTTCGTAACGCCATGATCTATATAGGCCTGTCCGTAGCCCTGCTGGCAACGCTCGGCTATTATTTTGCTGCCGGTATAGCTGTGCTCTTGTTGCTGAGAATGTTGTTTGGTATCGGGTTTGGTATGAGCAGTACCGCTTTTCCAACGATGGCCTCGGACATTGTGCCTGTCAAACGAATGGGTGAAGGTATGGGTTACTTTGGTCTATCGACTAGCCTGGCTATGTCTATGGGGCCAATTATTGGGGTCACTCTGCTACAGGGTGCTGGATTTGTAACCCTCATGTTATGTACTGCGGGTGTCCTCGCTGTGATCTATCCACTGAGTTATTCGCTGACACGCAAAAAAGCAGTCAGAACCGATAACAGTACAACCATCATGCCACAAGCCACAACAAGTGCTTCAGGGTCCAACCCAAAACAGAAGACACCTTTCAACCGCAAGCTGATTCTGCCCAGTGTGCTGAATTGCCTGTTATCCATCACCTATGGTGGGCTTGTTGGATTCATCGTTCTGTATGGCAAGGAAGCCAATCTGGCCAATCCTGCGCTGTTCTTTTTGTTCAATGCACTCGCCGTGTTATTGGTTAGACCCTTTGCAGGACGGATCTATGACACTAAGGGTCCAAAAGCACTGCTCATTCCAGGGGCTATATTTATTGCTGTTGGCCTCATTCTGCTCTCGTATGCAACCTCCATGTCCATCTTGTTCATTGCTGCCTTTATCTACGGGATCGGCTATGGTTCCATGCAGTCATCTCTGCAGACCTGGATGATTCAAGTTGTATCTCCATCTCAGCGGGGTATGGCTAATGGTATGTTTTTGAACTCGCTGGATCTGGGTATCGCAACCGGTGCCCTTCTTCTTGGCGCCATTGCAGCCATAACCAGTTATACCGATATGTATCGATATTCCGTGATGTTTATGATTCTGTTCTTGCTTATCTATCTGATTCAGGGAAAACGAAGCGGCAGCTTCTCCATTGAACCTCATGCTCTGCTCGCTCATACGCATATACCTGCAACAAATACAGGTCAGCCCAAGGATTCGGAACATAATACGCAAGATACCAAAAATAAAAAATAAACCCGTCAATGGGAGTGACACGATTACGTGGTTTATTCTCATGATCAAGAAAACGCGTTTACACCGAGGATGCAAACTTTCTCAGGCGTAAACGCGTTTTTTATGGTTCATGGTATTCAATTAAAGATAAGAATGAATTGTCGGCTAATACCATCCATCTAGAGTGGACTTTTCTTGCGCCGTATAGGAGCATAACCTCGACTCGTCTCAATCCGATCGATATGTCGTTCATCCTGTTTATGTCCGCTTCCTGAAGTAGGTTGGTCTCCCTTATCGGGTTTGACCGCAAATAAGGTGAGCAATGCCCCTACAGCTCCAGATGCGGCGAGCACACCAAAAAGCCAAAAATGTTGTGTGCCAATCAACAGGGACACAACAGGAGGACCAAGCGATACACCGATGAATCGCATGCTGCTGAACAAACCTGTAATTGTACCACGCTGTTTCTTATCCACACCTTCAGTAATAAGAGCATCCAGACATGGTAAGGTTGCTCCTACTCCGGCACTTCCTAATGTGAACAGTCCCAACACAACGTAGATATTATCAAAAATCCCAATAACACCCAGCGAAACGGTTACAAGAACTAGTCCTGCGAATCCGAGCCATTTCATGCGAGGCTTACTCTTTCCAATCCACTTTCCTCCGAAAAAGGAAAAAAGACATAAGGCTGCCAACGGAATCGCAAGTACAAGACCTTTTACGACCCCTTTCATGCCGAACTCACTCTCCAACGTCTCGGATAGATAATAAAGCACACCAAAAAGAATAAACATGCAAATTCCACCGATTGCAAACAAAGCATATAACCATCGACCTTTTTCTTTCAATACGTCCCGAATGGAAGCCACAAATTCCGTAAAGGTGGGTGGCTTTTCTTTTTTCTTGGGAGACTTCACCAGGAAAATAACCAGAATCACCGAGATTAAACACAATACAGGAATAGCCATAAATGGTAAAAACCATAGCCAAACAGCCAGTGCTGCACCCAAAATCGGACTTAACACTTTACCAAATGTATTCGAGGTTTCAATGATTCCCAGGCTTTTGCTAACCTGATCTTCATCATTAAACATGTCCCCAACCAATGGAATGACAATAGGGAATGCGCCGGCTGCTCCAACCCCCTGTAATAACCTGCCACCCAAAATGGTCCAGTAAGCTACATTTCCATCCAGCATCCATGCACCTACACCAGCTACAGCACCCCCGACGGCTGCAATGATGAGGCTGGGAATAATGACTGCTTTTCTGCCAAAACGATCAGACAAATACCCTGCTATTGGAATAAGCAGGATGGCAACTACAGCGTAGACTGTAATAAGCATACTGACCTTGAATGCAGATACCTTCAATTCACGTTCAATCTGTGGCAAGATCGGTATAAGCATGGAGTTACCCAAGGTCATAATTAAAGGGATGGAAGCAAGTGCGACGAGGTCCCACTTTTTATCATTCATACCACAACCACCTTTACAGATTCTACACACAACAGCATTATTGTGCTTGTTTCGGAGGTTGATTATTCAGGACATGCTACAACTACAACAATCTAAAGTGCCGTAACGCTGCTCCGCCTTTGAAAATAATATACAGCTCATTCACCTTATGTGGCGCCTCAAGCGAACACTGGACTGTTGTCCACTTGATATCTTTCCCATTCACACTGCCTCCAGGTCCAGAAACTTCACATACACCGAGCAGTTCGCCCTCCAGTCCTCCAGAACGAATCTCCAGACTGCCCTCTTCCCCAAAAGCTGCCACTCTGGCTTCAAATCCTTGCACTTCTTGAACAGCATTATGGTTGAAAGCGATCCAGGACAACTGCGTCTCTTGATATAAGGGTTCTTCCCGAATGATTGCCCGAACTGCCGAACGCCCTTCCAGACATTCATCCAGTAGAACACCTGCACAAGCATCGTAATTCTCGGCAAAGGTAAGCAAGTGCAGCGGACGATCAGGAATCGTCTCACCTTCAATTTCAATATCAGCCGACTGACGTATATCTGCGGAAGAACGCCCTGCCAGGATGGCCCATGTTGCTGTCTCCAGGCAGTATCGATCTCGGGTAACATCCCATAGCGCCAGCTTCTGAACAGGGACTTCTAGACTTATCGTAACACGTGTCCCTGCTTTGACATGAACACGGCGGAAAGCAAGGAGTTGCTTCTGAGCACGTTTCACTCGGGAGGTATGCGAAGATCCATAGATCTGTACGACTTCATCACTGTCACGTTCACCTGTATTGTGTACCTCCACTTCAATTTTCAATTGATCTGTATTGGTGGATTCCTCTGTAGCACTGCGACTTACACGAATCGCTTCGTATTCGAATTCAGAATACGTCAGGCCATGACCAAATGCATATTGAACCGGTCCTTCATGATACATATAGGTCATGCCATTCTGAATGATGTCATAATCCATCATGTCAGGAAGCTGTGATTCATCTTCATACCATGTCATGTTCAATCTGCCTGCTGGCGCATAATGACCTAACAGCACATCTGCAAGCGCGTTCCCCAATTCCTGACCTGCATGTGTCATATAAACGATTGCGCGGGCAATACCTTTCAACTCCTGCAAGGCAAATGGATAACTGCCCATAATGACAACCACTGTATTGGGATTGGCTTCACACACAGCTTTGACAAGTTCGACCTGACTCGGCGGAAGCAGCAGACTTGGGCGGTCAATTTCTTCTTTGCCGTTGATGTATGGGCTGTTGCCAACAACAACGACAGATGCCTGGCTGCTACGTGCAGCTTCTACAGCTTGTTGTATTCCATTTGTCACAATATCAATATTGAATGCAGAAGGTATCTGTGTATTGCCAGGTGATTGACTTGCGTGTCCAGAGTCACCAATATCATTCGGATTTGTACCTGTAGCTGTAGTCTGTTCTCCTTGTGGCCGGAGTGGAGATACAGCAGACTGTCCCTGATATTCGCTCAGCCCAACAGGAATACCGTTCCACGCCCGCAAGGTGTTACTTCCATCCGTTAGAGGATCTATGCGAACAACTTCCTTCACGAACCAGCCACCAATCTCCGGTGCATTTGCCTGATAGATACCTTGCTCGGTTAAGCTAACGTATCGATTATTGTTCACACTTCTCAGCGTATGACTTCCCCAACCCCAATCCTGATGTACAAATTCGGCGGCTGTAGGTGCACTGGCTTCCGGTACAGCGACGAGTGTACCTTGCGCACCAAGAGTTACAACTTGTCCGTCTGTTGTCTTCAGCTGAATACGGTCATTCCCATCTGCATACGTTATGTCTGATTGAGGTAGTCGATTACGCAGTCCATCGAGGACGGATACACGATAAGGCAGTGTGCCACTGTACCAATCGGTATAGACAACATCCGCAAGGGGTCCAATCACACTGATTTTCTGCAACGCTTCTGGCTGCAATGGAAGCAATCCATCATTTTGGAGCAAAACAATGGATTCGGCAGCGGCACGATAACTGAGTTTGGCGTGCTCCGGTGCACATAATACCGACTCGGGAATAGACGCATATGGATTTTGCCCCGACTGATCCAGTTGTCCAAGTCGCATCCGCACACCAAAGATGTTACGAATCGCTCGGTCCATATCAGTGACATCCAACAGATTCCGGTCAAGAGCCTCCTCCAGAGCAGACACAACAAGATCAACTTCATCTGTAAGACAATCCACTCCTGCCTTCAACGCACCTGCTGCTGACTCGGCATGGCTGGTATGATAACCATGATAATTCACCGTCTGTGACAGGTCTCCACCATCACATACAATGAAACCTGGCATCGCCCACTCACCCTTAACCACATCATTCACATATGGACTTTCAATAGCAGGTGTACCATTGATGGAATTGTAAGCTGTCATCATGGACAAGGCTCCGCCTTCCACAAATGGCGTTTCAAATGCTTTTAAATAATATTCCCGCAGATTGCGAGGGTCGATGCTGGATGAACAATTCAGACGATCTTTCTCATTATTATTGGCAAAAAAGTGTTTTAATGTCGCGACCATTTTCAGATAAAAAGGATCATTTCCCTGCATGCCTTTAACGAGTGCTGCCGACATTTCTCCCGTGAGGACCGGGTCTTCGCCATATCCCTCTTCCGTTCTGCCCCAGCGTGGATCACGTTCCAAGTCAACTGTTGGTGCCCACAGTGTTAACCCATGAACTTCAGGATCACGGTGATGATATGCCCTCGCTTCATCGCCAATGACTGAACCAATCTCCCGCATAAGTCTCGTATTCCAGGTACTTGATAGACCGAGAGGTTGCGGAAATACCGTTGCCTCCCCTTTCCATGCAACCCCGTGGGCAGCTTCGCCCCCAACGTTGTAGGCGGGAATGCCCAGTCTTGGTACAGCTGCTTCGCGTGTAGGAATTAGTCTGATCTTTTCCTCCGTTGTCAATCGTGCAATCAGGTCATCCAAACGTTCCTCAAGTGAACGTGACGCGTCCCACATCGGGTATTGATGATACTCCTTCATCCTTCATTCCTCCTACGAGTTAGTTGTATTCCAGTCGCTTCCATTGCTCCAATAAATCCAGCGTACGCTGGCGATACTTCTGACCATCTTCAGGTTGATTAACCTGATGTTCATGAACGTAGGCATTGAAATACGAAGACAGTATTCGGTAGGCAAGCCTGCGTGCCTGTCCTTCAATAGATGAGTCCAGAGGACGATCATATCCTTCATGGAAAGCCACCGACTCTGTCGACAATATGGCTTCAAACTCCCTGTCGGCAAACATGGATCGATCCCCGTCAATGATTGCCGCAATGTTCAGCTCACCCTTTTCCTGATGAACAAGTACATTTGCTTCCCAGAGGTCATTATGAACGAGTACCGGGCGGGTCACTTGATCAAATAAGTCTTTATTTTTGATGAAAATAGCGGCGATCTCTTCCCCTACACCTAGCATATAATCGGCTTGGGCCGCTTTAAGAGCAGTTTCTTCTGCAAAAGAGTGCAGCACCTCGGACCATTGATCCGAGCCTTTAATCGTCCCATCACCCTGCGGCCAGCCAAACGATGTACCCTCGATCTGATGCATGATGGCGGTATATACACCAAGCTGATGATACAATCGCTCTTTGTCTATGTCTGAAATTGATACGTGATCCAGCTGCTTACTCGGGATAAACGCCATAAACATGTACGTTCTCGGAATGATGGACCCGCTGTCATCACAGGCGATAATGTTGGGAGCAGGAATGCCTCCCTTGCGGTAATATTCATATACAATCGGTTCAGCCGCCATCATCGTGCGTTCGAACGAAAATAGTGGATCCCCCGCAGAACCAGCGGCCATCTCTCCCCGCTCTGGAGCCAAACGTAAAATCACATCCGTATAGGATGTATGTTCAAGGTGAATCCGATAGGTTGTATTAAAAAGTCCACCTTGCAGGAGACCAAACCCCTTCACTTTGGTATCGCTTCCAAAATGAATTTCTACCAGTTGATGCAGCATCTCTGCTGATATCGTACAGTGCAAACCCGAATTCATTGTGCTCATTTCATTCAATCTCCTATCATCGTAGACAAACAGACGGCACCATTCGGCACCGTCCTTTTCTTCTACTATATCATGTTACAGTTGGATTGTAAGCGCGTTTGAGCCTGTTGCTGCCGTAACAACAACACCATTTGCACCAGACACTTGGGAACCGCCTTCAACGCTGGATACACTCTCAATGCCGCGAAGCACCAAGCTCCATGGTTTGCCCGCACCTTCTGCACGAACATCCAGCACTGATCCATTACGTGTAACGTTCACTGTCAGCTCCTGTTCAGCCGCTTGGTTCACAACGACAGCTTGAGCCGTTTGACCATCAGCCAGTTCGAACAAGTGCAAGGACACATCATTCGCAAAGTCATAATCCGGTTTGCTATCCACCGCACCTACAGCGATCAAGCTGTTTGGTTTAATCATCATTGGCAGTGTTTTGAAGTCATGGTTTTCACTGATCCAGCGTCCACCTTGTACTTTCGCTCCTGTCAGATAGTTCGTCCAAGTTCCTTCAGGCAGGTAGTAACGAACATCGCCTTCCTTGTTGAAGATTGGAGCTACCAGAATCGAATCACCAAACATATATTGCGTATCCAGGCTGTATGTTGTTGGGTCCTCTGGGAAGTCCAGCAGCATAGCGCGCATCATCGGAATCCCTTTTACCGTTGACTCCACCGCAGAATTGTACAGATACGGCATCAGGCTGATTTTGAGTTTGGTAAAGTCACGAACAACGTCCACGGATTCCTCGTCAAACAACCAAGGCACACGATACGAAGTGCTTCCGTGCAGGCGGCTGTGAGAAGATAAAAGTCCGAATTGTACCCAGCGTTTGTATACGTCAGGGCTCGCCGTGCTTTCAAAACCACTGATATCATGGCTCCAGAATCCGAAACCGGAAAGTCCCAGTGAAAGGCCACCGCGAAGTGATTCAGCCATGGATTCATACGTGGAAGAGCAGTCACCGCCCCAGTGAACCGGGAATTGTTGCCCACCTGCTGTTGCAGAGCGTGCAAACAGGGCAGCTTCGTTTTTGCCAATCTTCTCTTCGAGCAATTCAAATACAGCTTTGTTATAGAGCTGTGTATAATAGTTGTGCATTTTAACCGGATCAGAGCCATCGAAGTACACAACATCAGTCGGAATTCTTTCACCAAAGTCGGTCTTGAAGGAATCTACACCTTGATCCAGAAGGACTTCAAGCTTACTCTTATACCAATTCACAGCATCCGGATTCGTGAAATCAACCAGAGCCATACCTGCTTGCCACATATCCCATTGCCATACGCTGCCATCGGCTGTTTTAACCAGATAACCATTCTCCATACCTTCATCGAACAAGTAGGATTTTTCTGCAATATATGGATTGATCCAAGCACAGATTTTAAGTCCCTTTTCTTTCAGACGTGCAAGCATGCCTTCCGGATCCGGGAACATCGCTTCATCCCATACAAAATCAGACCATTGGTATTCCTTCATCCAGAAGCAGTCAAAATGGAATACAGACAGCGGAAGATCACGTTCAGCCATGCCATCTACGAAATGGTTAACCGTTGCTTCGTCATAATCCGTTGTGAATGATGTTGTCAGCCACAGACCAAATGTCCATGCCGGTGGAAGCGCTGGTTTACCTGTTAATTTCGTATAATTATCAAGTACATCCTTAGGATTGTCACCGCCAATAATGAAGTACTCCAACGTCTCGCCCTCAACGCTGAACTGAACTTTGGATACATTCTCGGATGCAATCTCGTATGATACGCGTTCAGGATGGTTTACAAATACGCCATATCCTTTATTGGACAAATAGAACGGAATGTTCTTATAAGACTGCTCACTGCTTGTACCGCCGTCCTCATTCCAGGTATCTACGATTTGACCATTCTTAACAAACGGCGTGAAGCGCTCACCGAGTCCGTAAACGTATTCACCAATACCGAGATCAAGCTGCTCGCGGAAGTATGCTTCCTTGCTTGGACCTGTAATATAACCAGCAGCTCTTTGACCGCTACCTGTAATCCGTTTTCCTCCATACAGGAAGCTAATGTCCCAACCATTTGTTTTGTCGATTTGAACTTCCAGATTGCCGCTTTTCAAAACAGCACCTTGTTCATTTTTTGCGATCTCAACGTTGGCTTCTTGTGTGTTAAGCTCAAATACAGGCCCTTTTTTCACGCCGCCTTTATGGTGATTCAGAGTTACACGAATAACGTTAGGCATTGGTGAGCTGTACGTTGCTTTCAGCAATGTACCGTTCAGAGTGTCGCCTTTGCTACGAATATATTTAGTTGCCGCATATACGGTCACAGAATTGTCTTTTTGCACAATATCACGAATGTCAGTCGGGTTTTGAATCTGGTACCCTTCACGAGTCATCCAGAATCCATCAGTAAATTTCATGTTTTCTTTCCCCCTTTGGTTATATTATAATAATATTGATATTAATAATGAATTTCTTCTCTTATTTTGACCAAATATATCACGATTTTGATAATAAACATCCGATTCTTGAACATCATCACCAAACTATGGAAACGATTACATTAATAATGATACAAAAAGGAGAATCTGATATGGAACGTGAACGATTACGGGAAGACCGGATTCACGGCAATGCCATGTATCCCGTCAGTGTGTACCCGGATATTCAACAACTGAACGGGGATAGCATTCTCGATTGCCACTGGCATGATGAGATGGAGTTCACTATGGTGACCAAGGGCTGCGCTGTCTTTCAGATCGATATGAACACTGTTGAGGTCCAAGCTGGAGAAGCGATTTTCATCAATCGAGGCGAGATTCATGCGGGGTATCTGAAGGGCGATGTTCCCTGTGTATTCTCTTCCATTGTATTTAATCCAGAGCTGCTTGGCAGCCGTACCTTCGATACAGTTCAAGAGAAATTCATCGGTCCACTGGTACGCAAAACGGTAATTCCCCCCAGTCATATCAAGGCAGATGAGGATTGGGGACAAGAAATTCTGGATCTCCTGAAACGTATATTTGCAGACCATGCTACCCGAACCGAAACGTGTGAAATGTCAACAAAAGCGTACCTGTACCTCATATTTTCCCGAATGTTCGAACATATGAGACCTGCTCCGCTCAAAGGCACCGTGGCTACAGGGAGTCATGACAAGGTAGAGCGCCTGAAATCCGTGCTCGGTTATATTCACAAACGTTATCCTGAACCATTAAAGCTGAAAGAACTGGCCGATGAAGCCAATATGAGCGAAGGGCACTTCTGCCGTTTTTTCAAACAGATGGTGCAGAAAACACCTGTTGATTACATTAACTATTACCGTGTTCAACAGGCCTGCGTTCAGCTTGAGAATACGGATCACAAAATTGTAGATATCGCCATGGATGTGGGTTTCGAGCATCTAAGCTACTTCATCACTACATTTAAAAAGCATAAAGCCACCACACCTTCACAGTATCGCAAAATGTTCTATGAGAACGTGGCCATGGATTCTGCCCTGGTTCAGGTGTAAAAGAAGAAGGTGCTCGCAGCTATTCAGCTGCAAAGACCTTCTTTTATCAACTTCCAATTCCCAAGAACTAACAAAGTAACACGCTTTGAGGCACGTTGTTTCAGTTAGAACTCTTTCATATATTACTTCAAGCATTGCGCTAAGGAGCTTACTGGTGTCTCACTTTTTCAGGGTCTTCCATGAAGTGTACTCATGTACGGAGAAACCGTTAAAAGACGTATGAACTGAAGCCATTTTTTCGACCAACTTTAATTGTGTTTCCATATAAGCAGATCCCTCCTCATAAAAAGTAATGAAGTCGCCTTCCTTACTTTGCTTAGTTTCCACGGCGATTGAGATCGTCTTGCCAAGCAGAGCTGCTTCTGCAAGTTCATCCTTCGCTACACTATAGATTGCAGCAGCTGTATCGCGGTAAGCCATAATGGTGATGGAATCAAATTTGCGAATCATCCAACTGCTTACGGCCATCGTGGAACCCGGGATTTTGTAGTTATCGAGCCAGAAAGGCAGATCAGCCGCTACCGGCATCTTCATCCGTGATGCTCGCTCAACAATGTACTCCACATTGCCTTGCCACTGGGTAATTACACTAGCCTGATTGATTTTCCACTGCGGGTGCACATGTGGCTCAATATCCAGATGGATACCAGCAAACTTCTCATTAGGCAACGCCTGCGCCTGATATGCCTCGATCCAGTCCAGGAAAGAAGCAATCTGCTCCCGGCTTTCCGTCAAACCCCAGGCTGATCTTCCGTCCATGACATCCACCGCAATATTCTTGATTCTCGCCTGGCGGATAAAACTTTTATACTCAGGAACCTTTATATCCCGGTTCATCTGCAGATAGATCGTATTGATCTTGTTCGCTGTAGCGTAGTTTAACACCTCTTGAGGATTACTTCGGATCTGGGTGGTATCCCACACCCAAGTCGCTCTCACCGGCACATCAAGTTCTCCATGAATCGTTGCATAACTGTCAACTGAACCATCCGCAATGGCTTTGGAAGAACAGGCTGTACTCACACACAGGATCAAACAACTCAGTAATAAGATAAAACGGTAACCCCTTTTGCTTTTCATATTTGTACACTCCCTCTGAAGTTATCAGCTCTGACGTGCAAATCTGGATGAAATTGTGTCGTTTCATATTCATTTAATGGATACTTATTAGGTACGACGAATTTGGATTGCTTTTATATGCAATATCATCTTTAAGACTTACGACGAAAGAATCATATAACTATATTTCGGGAATTCGTAGTTCTGTATGTATAGTTCAAAAGTCGCAATTATTCATTTTTTTTAAATTCAATCCTTATTTCAGCATGACTTCAGTCATTATTGCCATATGTACACCAAGCTCCAGAAGACCTAGAAAGCGTTTTCTCCCAAAATGCACCAAAAAACCGCCCTAAGGCGGCTTTATATGGAACCCTATTTAATGATGTTCTAGTCGACATTTCCTTTCATTCATTACCCGATGGAGCTACGGGTGTATTGTCAACCACTTCATCGAAAAGGGACACCAGTTCAATACCTTCTGCCGAGATCCGCACAAGCCCCTTGTCGGACAAACGTAATTCCGGAATAACAACCAACGCGAGCAACGAAAGCGTCATGAACGCATTATTCAACGTACATCCTGCGGACTGTAAAGCTTCACTGACTGCTGCCGATTGGGCTGCAACGACTTCGAATGGCTCGGTTGACATCAAACCTGCAATCCGCAGCGGGAATTCGGTTACACCTGCTGCCGTTACCACGGCAACCCCGCCCTGCATACGAATGACGCGATTACCGGCTTCAGCCATTAGCTCATCATCATTACCGATAATCAACAGATTGTGACTATCATGAGCAACCGTCATCGCAATCGCTGCAGGTGATGTGAAGCCGATGCCTCCAACAAGCGCTACCGCTCGATTCCCGGTTTGTTTGTGACGCTCCATGACCGCAATTTTACATACTTCCCCTGAAGTTGAAACCACAACCTTGCCGTTCTCTACGGAGACTGGCAGGTGTTTCTCCTTAGTATCCACATGGTTCTCTGTCACATGAATGATTTTGGCACCAATCGTCCCCTCTTGAATCGGTGCAGCCAACTCCAGATCTTCCGGCTGAATATTAGCTTCTAACTTCACCGTGTTCAGCGCTTCCTCCGGGTACGTGAAGCTGTCCCAGACCGCCGTCATTTTCCCATTCTCCGCTACAACTTGCCCGGCAGCAATCGTCATGCCTACACGTACATCCGCCAACCGACCGTCCAGCAGAATAATATCGGCTATATTGCCCGGAATAATCGCACCAATGTCGCGCGCAACACCAAAGCGCTCAGCCGTGTTAATGGTTGCCATCTGGAAAGCCGTAACCGGCTTCACCCCTTGGGAGATTGCGAGACGAACAACAAAATCCATATGTCCTTCTTTGAGCAAGGATTCAGAGCTTCGGTCATCGGTCACCAGCATCATCCGGCGTGTATCCAGTCCAAGCTCAGTGCAGGCTTTGATTGTCTCAGCCACATCATGCCATGCTGAACCTTGGCGCATCTTCGCGTACATCCCGAGTCGCAGACGTTCAACCACATCTTCCTTGGTCACACATTCATGATCCCCTGTAACTCCACTCGCTGCATACGCTGGCAGACGCCAGTCATCTGCAGCCCAGGTGAAATGACCGTCTGCCACTTTACCTGCCCGGAGCGTTGCCTGTATCTCACCAATCATCGTCTCATCCCCATAGACCACTCCAGGGAAGTTCATCACTTCACCAAGACCAATCATGTCCGGACCCCAGGAAAGAGCCTCAGCTACCTCTTCAGGCCCGATATAAGCACCTGTTGTCTCCAATCCTGGATGCGTGGAAGGCACACAGGAAGCCACCTGCATATAAGCTGCCATCGGTGTGGTCCGTGCTTCATCTAGCATCAGTCTCAGACCTTTCAGACCAAGCACGTTGGAGATCTCATGTGGGTCAAAGAAACCTCCGGTCGTGCCTGAAGGCAACACCGCTCTCGCAAACTCGGTTACTTTCATCTGTGTACTTTCAATATGGCAGTGTCCATCCAGCAGACCAGGAGCGATATACTTACCGTTTGCTTCAATAATCCGCGTATGTTCTCCGATAGTGTGGCTTACATCTTTACCGACATAAGCGATTCGAGCTCCCTGTACAGCTATGGACATCTCAGGCAAAATCTCGCCCGATATCACGTTTACCAGCGTACCTCCCCGAATGACCAAAGTCGCTGGCAAATCTCCCCGTGCTGTAGCGACCAGATCCGGTACACAATCGGCCATAAGTGGCCGTTCAAAAGATGGTTTGTTCATTTTGTTGCCTCCTTTAATAAACGATCCAAAAAAAATATATTGTTACGATTATATGAGTCCGGACTTCATGTGTAAAGAAAAATCACATCGATTGTGCTTAAATACAAATTATGCAGACGTATTTATCCACGGGACCCAATCCTTACGAATTCACGTTAGGTATTTTTATCAATACGATCACCTATATGGCTGTAACCTCATCACGTATAATTCCCTCGCTAAGCTAGCTTCTTCCCGATATATGTATCATATACAGAAAAACTCCCGTTCCATTGAACGGAAGCCTTCTTCATGCATATGAAGTGTTATGTCAGTCCACTTGCGTAGCAGACACCTTGCCAAGATCATACTGTTCTTCCGACTGGGCGGTAATGAACGGACTCGGTGTGCCCACACAGTAAACGTGCAGCAGATGCATCGCTCGTGTGCAAGCCGTATAGAACAACTTGCGTTCATGCTCCTGAGCATACTGCTCCGCAGAGCCATCATAGATCAGGACAGCATCGAATTCCACACCTTTAGCCAGATACGCCGGGATCACATGAACACCCTGCTCAAAAGCCAGCGTCGTTTTTTTGATTAACTTCGGTGCTATGGGTAGCGCCTTACTCAATGCAGCATGTACGTCTCTGCTCTCTTCGGCGGTTTTGCAGATAACTGCAACCGATTCGTACCCTTCCTTAATCAAATGCTTCAAGTCTGTCGTGATGACATTCATATGACGCTCTGAATCAGAAGAAACGATCACTTTAGGTTTCTCACCGCTACGGTTAAATGGAATAATCTCTTCCCCACCAGGCACCATGCCACGTGTAAACTCCACGATCTCCCGGGTAGATCGATAACTTCTGGTAAGCTCAATGACTTCCGTGTTGTCTGGTCCGTACAGGTTAGTCAAGGGTCCTGTTCCACTAAGTACTGAAGAGTGGGCATAGATTGCCTGATTAAAATCACCAAGTGCTGTTATTTTCGCCCGTGGGAACAATCTCTTCATAAATGCCAACTGAAACGCGGAATAATCCTGGGCTTCATCAATAATGACATGACGAATATTCGAGTTAATATGGAATCCAAGCATAAGCTCACGCAAGTACAAGTATGGCGTAATATCTTCATATGCCAACTCCTGAAGCTTCAATCTGCGTAACGTCATCTTACAGATTTCATCCCATTGAGCAGGCAGCGATTCGTCACCCAGCAATCGCTCCATCTGAGCCTGATCGTTGAATAGATGTGCATATAATTGTCTTATATCAACGAATCGTAAGGACTTAATCCATTTTCGCAACGGTTTGAGTCGGTCACTGACCACCATACGTGCCAGAATCCCTCTTTCCTGCTCGAAGTCATTAAACGTATGGGTCTTTCCTTTTTGCTTGCGCTTCAACCGTTGGTACGCACGTTGCAGATCCTCCGGCTCCATCAGATCAAGCTGCTGATCAACCCAAGGCGCATCCAGTTCACCTTTACCAAAGGCAGACAGTTCTTTCAGCATCCAGTCCCGTAACATCTCCAGTCGACTCACCAGCTTAACGGATGACTCGAAACTGTAGAATTTCTCAGCCATAGCCTCTGACGTGACAATCGCTCGGCCCTGAAAGCGAACCGGCTTGAATTTCATGCCACCTGACAACATACTTTCCTTATAACGTGTAATCACCTTGAGGAACGTTTCGGACGACTTGAAGCGAATGCTGGACATGCGAACATCGTAATCGGGATCTTCCGTCCCCGTAAGTACATATTCGAGTTGAATAAACGGATCTTCCAGTTGATATTCACGACCCAAACGGCGCTCCAGATACTCCTGGAAGGTCGTTTGCAACATGTTTTCCTCCCCAAGCTCAGGCAGTACCGTGGAGACATAACTGTTGAACATTGGATTTGGTGAAAAAAGAACCATCTGATCCGCTTGCAGATGCTCGCGGTATTTATAGAGAAGATATGCCACACGCTGGAGCGCCGCGGATGTTTTGCCACTGCCGGCTGCGCCTTGCACAATGAGCATACGTGTCCGGTCATTACGGATAATCCGGTTCTGCTCCTTCTGAATGGTCGCCACAATGCTCTTCATCTGTGCATCCGAAGTTCGACTGAGCACGGCCTGCAACAACTCATCACCAATCGTAACCCCCGTGTCAAACATAAAACGGATACGTCCGTCCCTAATGACAAACTGCCGCTTCATCTCTATATCACCGCTGATCTCACCGCTTGGAGTCTGGTACGTAATTGGACCCGGCGCTCCGTCATAATACAGGTTAGAGATTGGTGCACGCCAGTCGTAGACCAGAAAGGATTCTTCCTTCTCATCCAGTAACGAGGCAATACCCAGATAAATGCGTTCTGCATTTGGATACCCATCTTCCTTAAAATCAATGCGGCCAAAATACGGTGAATGATGCAGTCGTTTCATTTTGTCCAATGCAGCCGCTGTATTGAGATGACTGCGCTCCCGATCAGACAGTACCTGTGACTGCTGCCGCATACTGGTTGAAGTTTCCCCGACATCATCCGCTTCACTAAAGTTCATTGTGACTTCGTCCCAGAAATCTTTTCTCATGCCAACCACTTCGTCCCGGAAGGAACCTACTTCATCTTCCAGCGTTGAGATCTTGCGTTCAATCTGATCGGTCACGGTGTTGACCCGTTGTTGTTCCACATTCCATTGCTGATCTGTACTCATATGTTAATAGCCCCTCTTTCCCCGGATTGTGTCCTCAAAATCCCATTTGACAAGCCCGAAAAGGCAATGGTATAATTATTAGAAAGTAAACATTTTAATTATATGTTAATTAGTTCTAATTTTCTGAAAACCATTTTTTATTGTACCAGTGACAACGTCCCGATGCAAGCGGAGGCGTTTTTTGTTGTTTTCTTCTTCATTATTACCCAATCACCGGGTCCTCAACTGACTTAGCTACTCTTGCCTACTTTCGTAATTCTTCAATCGTCTCTTTCCAGCGTGTAATTGCTCCAAGTTCATCTTTTAATTGAAAGGTTATTCCTGAAGTGATCTCCGCATATGGCGCGTAATCCACACGTACATGGAGCACTTGTGCTTCAAAACGATCTCTCGGATGGACAGCCCCCTTCATCTCAGGCAGCCGTTCTACTTCTGTACGAATATGCAGCAATCGATGTCCTTGAACCGCAATCAAGGTAGCCTTGCCTGTTTTGCTCATGTTCATACTGGTCTGTGTACCCTGCCATAAAGCCAGTCTTAGCTGATGCGGATTTATCGCAATCACTTCCCCCATACTAATCATCGCCTGATGCGGCCACTGATCCTCGGATACGGTCAGCAGTTGCATGGCTTCATGCTGTTTATGCGCCAGATTTGTCCCACTCAACCATTCCATT
Source organism: Paenibacillus sp. FSL L8-0435 (assembly GCF_037965655.1). NCBI lineage: Bacteria > Bacillati > Bacillota > Bacilli > Caryophanales > Paenibacillaceae > Paenibacillus > Paenibacillus sp. FSL L8-0435. Next base: position 2,277,106 of record NZ_CP150185.1, on the reverse strand, counting down.
AGTCCAGCGTCCAATTCCTCTATAATCATGTCTCTATCCCTCAGTTCGTTAATATTCATTCATGCCCTTCAGCCGTATGTATGACAAAACAACCCGGACACGATTGTCCGGGCAATGTTGTAACTACATTGTATATGATCGCCAAGCAGGTGCGCAATTCGCATTAAGGCCACTTAAGCCAATTCAAAATTTTATCCTGTGATTCTTTGTCTTCGCTAGCGCTATGCACATGTTCGGCAAGTCGATTCAAACGTTCCAGCTGATATCCGTAATCATAGATCGCAGCAGCCACGATGGACAATCGTAACATCCCTTCCTTGTCGATATCAAACTGGGTGATCGCCTGCTCCATGAAACGGTCATTATCCAATACAAACTGTGCGGCCTCTTCACCATTAGGCTTCAGCTTATCCTCGAACTTGAGCAGTGCATGCTCATGGAATTTGATAACCAGTTCAAGATGTGAGTCAAAAAACTGATCCATGGCCGTTGTCCGCGGTGCCTGGAAATAGTGGCGTTCCACCGAATCCAGCACCTCATACCCTTTTTGCAGACTCAGCAGCATTTGTTTGTAGACCACCATCTGACGAGTTTCGCTGAATTTCGAACGTTTCATCTTTTTCTGTTCCTCTTCGAACAAGTTATACTTGTCGGACAAAGACTTAATGGAACCGCCCAGGTTGCTTTTCTCCTCCCGGAATACAACTTCCTTGATCTCATCCGAGATCGAGGTTCGCAGAAGCAACGACATACCGCTGAATACACTATGGATCTGCTTCACGAACTGAACCTTCGGTTTCGGCGGAAATACCGTAATGTTGATGAGAAACGCCGATACAATACCAACCAGTGTCAACAGAAAACGATTGAGTGCAAAATGCCAGTCACCCGATGCTTCCATAATGGATACAACCGTGACCAGTGTCAGGCCAACCGTCTCACCCATATTCAATTTAAGACAGATCATGATGACAAGTACAATAATTAATCCAACAGCGATTGGCTCATTGGACAACACCATGCCCCCCACCAGGGCGACAATAGCTCCCAGCGTGGTCGTTTGCAATTGATCCAGGAAGTATTTCCAGGAACGATAGATGGAAGGCTGCATGGCGAATATAGCCGCGATTGCGGCAGGCACGGGAGATTGCGGGTTCAAGAACAGGCTGCTAAGGTACAAGGCAAGCGTAACCGCGATCCCCGTCTTAAGTACACGTGCACCAAACGACATGGTGGTGACCCCTCCTCTTTACCGAACCTGAAATTTTACATTTGATAATCATGTTCATTATTACCCCATATTTCTTTTTTTGCCTGAATTCATTCAGGAGAACGATTTATTGTACCATGTAAGGTCTTCCGTTGCCATGTCATAAGTCAGAGCTATTGTGAAATTAATTTCTTTATGTATGTTAATACACATTATTAACCCAAAAAGAAGCAAATCTTCAAAATGGATTTTCGCCACTTCAAAGATTCGCCTCGGTTACTAATTATACCTCTGTGGAATACTCATGCTTATTATGCCTGCCTAACGGTCCGTGCCCTCCCATTCCCTTTTGAACTGGTCCACGAACTGCACCATATAATCATGACGCTGTTCCGCCAGCTCCCTGCCATAGGAGGTATTCATCAGATCCTTGAGCTTGAACAACTTCTCGTAAAAGTGATTTATCGTTGTGCTGCGCCCATTGCGATATTCCTCACGGGTCATCTGCTCCCGTGGGGGAAGGGACGGATCGTACATCTCGCGCCCTCTGGCTCCTGAAAAGGCAAAGGTTCGCGCGATCCCAATCGCACCCAGTGCATCCAGTCGATCTGCATCCTGAACAACCTGTGCTTCAAGCGAACTGACCGCAGGACGCTGACCTCCCGCATATGAGATGGTGCTAATAATACCCACAACCTTATTACATATATCCGAGTCAAGAGGCTGGGTATCCAACCAGTCATTCAGTTTGGCCATCCCGGCTTCCAAGCTCTCATTCAGCTTCTCATCCGGTACATCATGTAATAATGCAGCCAGCTCACAGACAAATGGGTCTGCACCCATGCGGTGAGCGAGTTCAACCGCAAGTGCCGTTACCCGTTCAATGTGCGGCCAGTCATGACCATCACTATGCTTGGATGAGTCCCCTTGAACAAAGGATCGCGCGGCGCGCAGAACAGCCTCTCCTGCCGTTATTCCATCTATATTATGCATGTGCCCTGATTCTTGCAAATTCCCACCAGGTTGAAGAGGGTTCTCTGGCATCTTACGATTCCCCACCTTCACGGGCCTGTTCACGAGGAATACGCCGAGCTACACCCGTCTTAACAGCTGCTTCAATCACGCGACTGCGCATCGATTTGACCACTTTATCATTGAACACACTCGGAATAATGTAATAGCGTGTACGCTCTTCATCCGTAATGGCCGAAGCGATCGCTTGCGCGGCTGCCAGCTTCATTTCTTCATTAATTTCGGTGGCTCGGCAATCCAGAACTGCCCTGAACATGCCCGGGAAACATAACACGTTGTTGATCTGATTCGGATAATCGGATCGGCCTGTTGCCATTACAGCCACAATGTCTTCCACCAAGGCAGGCATAATCTCTGGTACCGGGTTTGCCATTGCAAACACGATTGGATCTTCCGCCATGGTCTGCACATCTTCGCGAGTTAACAGATTCCCTCGGGACAGGCCAATGAACACGTCGGCTCCGCGAATGACATCACGCAGCGAGCCAGTCTCCAGTTCGGGGTTAGTACGAGCTGCATAGTCACTCCAGACTTCATTCTCATAGGTTTGTGTCCGTACAATCGCACCCTCACGATCGACACCTATAAGTCGACTGGCTCCTGCGGACAATAAGATGTTACTGCATGCTACACCTGCTGCACCGATACCACAGACCACAATCTTCACATCTTCAATGGACTTGCCCACCAGTTTAAGCGCATTGATCAGACCGGCATATAACACAACCGCTGTGCCATGCTGGTCATCATGAAATACAGGAATGTCCAATTCCTCATTCAGACGACGTTCAATTTCGAAACAACGCGGTGAAGAGATATCCTCCAGATTAATGCCGCCAAAACCAGGTGATATCGCTTTCACAGTGCGTATGATTTCCTCGGTATCCTGTGTGTCCAGGCAGATTGGGAAAGCATCCACACCTGCAAACTGTTTGAATAACATTGCTTTACCTTCCATGACGGGCATCGCTGCACGAGGCCCAATATTACCAAGCCCAAGCACCGCACTGCCATCAGATACGACGGCCACTGTATTCCGTTTAATTGTCAATGAGAAGGCTTTGCCGGGTTCTTCTGAAATGGCTGAACATACACGAGCCACATCCGGAGTGTACACACGTGACAGATCTTCCCGGTTTTGAATTGGGGTCTTTGGTGTTACTTCGATCTTACCGCCCAGATGAAGCAGGAACGTCCGATCCGATACATTAATAATGGATACACCTTTAAGCTGGCGCACCCCTTCTATAATTTTACTGTTATCTTGTGCATCTGTAACTGCGACCGTCAAGTCGCGCACGCTTACATCCTGATTGGTGGAAATCACGTCGATGGCAATGATGTCTCCCCCAGCTTCCGAGATGACCGAAGCCACTTCGCCAAACTTGATATCCTTAGTTGTCATTTCCAGTCGAATAATAATGCTGTTACCATCCAGATTTCTTTGATTCATTTCCATTCCTCCCAGACTGAAAGTCTTGAGTTACATGTTACGTGTTTGTCTTCGCTACGCGGACACGTTTATCCTTTATCTTGTCCAGAAAAAGTGGTTCAACAGCCAAATGCATAAATAAAAAAGATGGCTTGAACACCAATGCAGGCGTTCAAGCCATCTTTTCTCAATACTAACTTCATTCATTTAGTACCATATAGAATCTATATTATTTCCGTGCAACTGGTCTGCGCAGAACACAAATGTCATATGGCTTCAAGCTGAGACTTGCTTCCACAGCATCACCACTGAGCAGATCGGTATAGGACTGTCCATCTAATTCAACCAGCTTCTCATCTGGTGTGTAGTTCTGTACAAACACATAATCAGCTGTACCATCTGTACGCGTATGCGCCGTTGTTCCGGCAGGCAGCTCGGTTTCAAGTCCACGCTCAATGTTCAGGTCAGCGATTAGTTTCGCATAGAAATCATCATAGAATGGTGCTTTCAGACGTGTCGCTACATAATATGCTTTCCCTGAACCCAACTGGTTAACGGTCAATGCCGGACGTCCGGCATAAAAGTCTGAACGGTACGTAGCCAGGGACTTCGCGCCTTCCAGATGAATCAGATCACACAGTTCAATTGCATCGTACGCTGTATTGAGCTGAAGCTCATTGCCCTTCTCCGGGATGATTCCGTTCAGATCACGATCATGCAATCCGTCAATTTCCTCAGACCAGATACCAAGTGTCTTACGCAGTGGGCCTGGGAATCCACCCAGGAAGCACAGATCGTTTTCGTTAACAATACCAGACCAGTAAGTTGCTACGAACGTACCACCTTGTTCTACAAACTTCTCAATACGTTCCCCGACACCTTCACGTACCAGATAGAGCATTGGCGCAATCAGCAGCTTATACTTGGACAGATCTGCATCCATATCAATAACGTCTACAGCGACTCCCTTTTTCCAAAACGCTTCGTAATGCTCTTCCACCGTCTGCTCATACTTCACACCGATATTACGCGGACCCTGGGAATCATTAACGGCCCAGCGGTTTTCCCAATCAAATATGATTGCAACTTCTGCCGGAACCGCTGTTCCTACAATAGCTTCCATGCCTTCAAGAGCCGTTCCTACGTCGGTGACATCTTGGAACACTCGAGTGTGTTCCGTTCCTACGTGGTCTACCACCGCACCATGAAGTTTCTCACTAGACCCCCGGCTTTTTCTCCACTGGAAGTACTGAACACTATCGGAACCGTGTGCCACAGCCTGGAGGGAAGATAGCAAATGCATGCCAGGTTTTTTCAGTTTGCTGACATCTTGCCAATTCGTCGAACTTGGAGTACTCTCCATCAGCAAGAACGGCTGACCCCCTTTGATGGAACGAACGATATCATGCATCATGGCGATCCGGGATGCCTGTTTCGCGTCATCATCTGCATCATGCCAAGTCGGATAGCTGTCCCAAGAGAGGAAATCCAGAATATCGGCGAACTTCCAATAGTTCAGACCACCATAGAATTCCATCAGGTTCGTTGTGACTGGCAGATCGGGATTTTGAGCTTTCAATGGTTTCGTTTCATGCACGATAAAATCAGCTGTCTGATCCGTAACGAAACGGCGCCAATCCAGATTCATTGCGTGTACCTGTGTCTCACCGTGTGGAGCCGGAGATTCCACTTGACTCCAGTCTGTAACCGTATGGCTCCAGAATGTCGTCCACCACGAATGATTCAGTTCATCGAGTGTTTTATACTTCTTCTGAACCCAACCACGGAACGCTTCCTGACAATAATCACAATGACAGTCTCCGCCGAACTCGTTCGAGATATGCCAGCCGATTACAGCCGGATGATCCGAATAACGTTCTGCCAGTTTTGTGTTGATTGCAGTAACCTTCTCACGGTATACCGGGGAAGTATAACAATGGTTGTGACGGAAACCATGCAGATTACGGACACGTTTCTCAGAGACACGGAGTACTTCCGGGTACTTGGCGGACATCCAGGCTGGTCTCGCACCACTTGGTGTAGCCAAAAATGCATAGATGCCATTAGCTGCAAAACGATCCAACACCTGATCCAGCCATTCGAATGTATATACGCCTTCTTCCGGCTCAAGGGACACCCATGAGAAGATACCAACAGACATCACGTTACACTTGGCAAGCTTCATCAAGCGAATATCTTCTTCCAGGATTTCAGGATAGCGGAGCCATTGCTCCGGGTTATAGTCTGCGCCATGCAACATGTGCGGGGCTTTGGAACTTACAGGTGGAAATTTGTATGTCATAAGGACAACTCCCTTGCTTTAATTGCTGTTTTTTTAAATTTATATACGATAACAACGACTTCACAGACAATACATATTACGCTAGATTACACGTATGTCACGACATCTGATTCTTCAACAGTAGTGAGTGCTGTAAACGATTCCAACTTGCGACCTTTAAAATCAAACATGGTGAGGTTGCCCCAGTTATTCGGATGACCGACGGACCATTCTTCTTTACTTGGTATCCAGGCAGGTTCCCAATAATAGAATCCGTGCCCCAAACCACCAGGAACTTCGCGAATAATTTGCAATAGATCCTTCAGATATTTGGTCTGTCCCTCTACACTTGCAGGGTATCCTGGTAACAACATATCTTCCTGATTCAAAATCCATTCAATGCCTTCCGGCTGCTCCAGCGTCCATGGATAAGCGGTTTCAACTACATTGATCGGTTTGCCATAACGCTCAGCCAGATCATGAAGATTGTCACGTAACGCTTCGAGTGTGCCATGCCACCAAGGGTAATACGAGAGACCAATGATATCGAACTCCACACCCAGTGCTTCAAAGCGATCATAAAACTTGCGGCTCTCGGCGTTATCTCCACCACGATCAATATGTATCATAATCTGAATATCCGCGTCAACGGATTTGACCGCAGCAATTCCGTACTTCACAAGGCCTGCAAAACGCTCCCACTGTTCATCCGTATCATGCTCTTCTCCACCGACACGTCCCTCATTCCATAACATGCCTGGTGTAATCTCGTTGCCCACCTGCACCATGTCCGGAAGCGCATCGTGTTCCTTCAACGTTCTCAGAACGTCAGCCGTATACATGCATACCGCACGTTGAAGCTCTTCATAGGACAGATTCTCCCATGCTTTCGGCTTCCATTGATTGGCTGGATCAGCCCAGCGATCGGAATAATGGAAATCAAGCAAAAATTTCAATCCCTGTTTCTTGATCCGTTTGGCTACCTCCACCGTCCGCTCCAGATTGCAGAATCCACCAACAGGATCATTCCAGATTCGAAGTCGTATCGCGTTAGTGTCATTAATCTTCAGGATGGACAGCAAGTCTTGTTCCTTGCCATCCACATCACTATAACTCCCGCCATGTTGTTCGATTTCATCCATAAAGGACACATCCATTCCCAGAATGAATGTCTTTTCCGTCAAGTTGCTCACTGTATCAACCTCCATTAATTTGGGGTACAGGCTCAGCCTTTAACTGAGCCCAACGTCATACCTTTGACAAAGAAACGTTGCAGGAAAGGATACACAATCAATATCGGTGCACTTCCGATGAAGATCTGAGCTGCCCTTACCGTGGTTTGAGAGAGAGCTTCCATTTCTTTTGGATTCATGCTCATGCTACTCATATCACGTCCAATAATGACCGTTTGCATAAATGTAGCAAGTGGATAATCCTTGGCGTTATTCATGTAGAGTAATCCATCAAACCAGGAATTCCAGTGGAACACCATACTGAACAATGCAATGGTTGCAATGGACGGCATCGAAATGGGAAGGAAGATCCTGAATAATGTTCTGAAATGGTTAGCTCCATCCATCAGCGCCGCTTCCTCCAGCTCTTTTGGAATACCGCGGAAGAAGTTCAGCATCAAAATGACAAGGAATGTGTTCACTGCCCCTGGGAGTACCAGTACCCAGAAGGAATCCATCAACCCGATCTTCTGGATAACCATGTAAAATGGCACCAGTCCCCCGTTAAAAATCATACTGAATACAAAAATCCAGGAGTAGATCGTTCTGCCTTTGAATTCACTATTCTCTTTGGACAACGGATACGCCGCCAGGAACGTAATCAGCAAGGTAATCGCTGTACCAATTACTGTACGTAGAAGTGAAATCCAGAGCGAGTTCAAGAAAATTGGATTGTTCATCGTCTTTTTGTATGCCTCAAGTGAAAAACCTACGGGCCAGAGATTGACCAGATTGGCGTCGGCAGCAGCCTTTGTACTAAAGGATACTGCCAGTACATGAATCATTGGTACAATACACATAATGGCGACCAAAATCAGAAAGCAGGTATTGATTATATTAAACACGCGATAAGGCAATGATTTATGATACATCGTGGTCCCTTCTTTCTCTGTTCATTCGTTTAGAATATGCGATATCCGGCGTATTTTTTGGCTAAGCTGTACGATACAAGAATCAAGATCATACTAATGACCGATTTGAATAATCCGATCGCGGTTGCAAAGCCCATCTCACCATTCTGCATTGCGGAACGATATACGAATGTATCAATGATGTCACCCGTTTGATATACGAGCGGGTTATACAAGTTGAATATCTGGTCAAATCCGGCATTCAGTACGTTACCAAGTGCCAGTGTTCCTACAACCATCAGCATCGGCACAAGCGAAGGGATTGTAATGTGCAGTGTCTGTTTCCAGCGTCCTGCTCCGTCAATTTCCGCTGCTTCGTACAATGCTGGATTAATTCCGGCAAGGGCAGCCAGAAAGACGATCATGTTATAGCCAAATTCTTTCCACACATCTGTCAGAATGACCGTAGATCGGAACCAACTGTTGTCTCCCAGGAAGAAATATGGCCCGAGTCCGAAGGTTCCCAGAACCCGGTTAACCAAGCCGCCTGTTGACAACAGATCTATCAAAATCCCGCCCAGAATGACCCAGGACAAGAAGTGAGGTAAATAGACAAGTGTTTGAATCGTTCGCTGTACAGCCATCTTGCGAACCTCATTCAAAAGAATGGCAAAAACAAATGGAACAAATAAATTAAAGATCAGTTTAAGTACAGCAATAATCAATGTGTTCCAGATGACCTGTAAGCTGTCTTCACGTTCAAACAAATATCTAAAGTTGTCCAGCCCAACCCATTCAGAACCGCTAATCCCAAGCCATGGCTTGTAGTTCTGGAATGCCATAATAATCCCGCCCATAGGCACATAACTGAAGATAATCAGAAAGATAATGGCTGGCAAAAGCATAACGTGGAATGGCCAAGTGCGTTTCAAAGTTCTCATGATTGCTCCCCCTGTATTTCTTCCTACTCAAGTACTCCCTGAGTGGCTTATAAAGCGATTATATCAACCTTTTACGGGGTCCAAACAGCACATAAAAGCAATATAAATGGCACAAATTCAACCACTTTGCCTTAGCATGAATAAACAAAAAAAAGCGCCCTGACGTTAGTCGTCTGGGCGCTGCTTGTAACTATTTTTTCACACTGTCATACCATTCGTTAACCTCTTGCGTGATTTGGTCGCCGCCACCCGATTTCCACGTTTGTACAAAGGTATCAAACGCATCAACCGGATTTTTGCCATAGATAATTTCGTTAAATGCCTGATTCTCGATTTTGTTCAGATAGTCAAGCTTGGATTTCATCGTCTTTGTTGTCGGACCTGTGAACATGTTTTTGAAGGAAATTTCTTCTTGGCTAAGCAAGACTTTCGCTGCTGCTGGAGTTTCTTTACCGTAGTTGACAGCAACATCTTTCTCAAGCTTGGTTTCAGGCTCTTTGCCATTGGCCAAATTCATCAGAGCTTTCATCTGTGCATCTGGAATACGAGCACCGTCACGAACAAGCAAATAACGTACAACGTTAACATATCCGCCTTCGATCTCGTCAATCGGCATTTGTTTTCCATTTGCATCTAATTGATAGTCATAGCCTGCAAACAGACCATTGTCATAAGGGCTACCTGGTGCCGGGTCTGCATAATTGTCGAACAGGTAGTTCTGGTACGTAAAGAATGCTTCTGGGTGCGCCATGTCTTTTTTGATCAACGTAACACCATTAACGAACTGTGTCCCGTGACGCATCGCTTTGCCTTCAGGACCAGACGGAATTTCAATCGGTTTCCACACGGCACTCGGTACATTTTTCACTGTATCGAGAAGTGGCCATCCACTCATCCAGTAAGGTCCTGGAATAATACCGGCAGTTCCTGCAACTGCTGGCTCTGCTGTTTTGTTCTCATCCCATAGAGCTGCTTCCTGCGGGATATATCCTTTTTTGAGCCATTCGCTCAATTTGGTCAGACCTTGTTTCATACCCGGATTGATGGAGCCATACTCCAGCTTGCCGTCTTCCCCCAGATTCCATTGGAACGGCAATGTTCCATATGCTCCGAAGATCCATGATGGGTCTCCCATCCATGTATTCATGGAAGTTTTGAAGCCAATGCTGAGCGGAGTGACTTTATCAGGAGCCAAGCCGTCAGGGTTATTATTTTTGAATGCTTCCATAACAACTTCTAATTCATCAATTGTTTTTGGCGCTTTCAGATTTAGCTTGTCCAGCCAATCCTGACGAATCCACAATAGATAATCATTGTTGTAGGCATAGTCCAGAACAGGGATACCCATTCTTTTGCCATCACGACTATATTGGTTCCATACGTTTGGATCTTGTTCAATTGCTTTTTTCCATGTATCCGAAGCATACTTATCGAACAGTGGCCCTACTTCTTGATACATTCCAGAATCAATCAGATCCTGAGCAAGCAGATTATCACCCACGTTTACAATATCAGGCATTTCCTGTCCTGATGACATCGCAAGACGAAGCTTGGTTGCAAATGCTCCGTTTGTGTCTGTTACTGACCACAACGATTTGATTTCAATACCGAATTGATCTTTGGCCCACTTGGTTGCCACGTTATTTTCCATGGATTCGCCATTTTTGAATTTCAGCTCTGGATCGATTCCCCAGGCTGTTGTAATCGTAACTGGCGGATCGTATTTCTCTTTGTATTCGTTTTCAGTTCCTGTTGTGTTTGAAGCTGCATTATCTCCGCCTCCACTGCCTCCTGAACATCCTGCAAGAACGACAGTCAGACACAGCGTTGTAGCGAGAAGCGACAAGAATCTCTTTTTCGTTGATTGCGCTCTCATGTTGTTCCCCCTTAAATCGTTTTGGTTACCCTTTCATTATAGGCTGACCAGGCCTTTGAGCCTATGATACGAAATCAAGATTTCTGCACCTTTGCCAACCTATATTCTGGAATGTTGTTGTAATTATGCCTGATCCCGAAATTCATTGGGTGTCATGCCATAATGCTTTTTGAACATTTTGCTGAAATATTGCGGATTTTGATAGCCAAGTTCACTCGTAATCTCGTATATTTTTTTATTGCTATTCTTAAGCAGATACAGGGCACGTTCCATGCGCATACGAATCATGTAGTCCCCAAGACCTTCCCCAGTCTCTGCCTTGTAAATTTTCGATAGATATACGGGGTGTAAATATACCTTGTCCGCAATCATCTTCACCGACAGATCCTGTCCTGTATCTCTTGTCACCAGCTCCTGAACTTGCTTGATCACATGTCTGCGGCTCTGTACACCTTCCTGATCGGACAACTCTTCCTGAAGCTTCGCCAGCATCTCGGTTGCCCAGCGCCGCAGCTTCTCGGGTGATTGAATCAACTGATGGGCAAGGAGCAGGTCGAATCCCGCATGATCAATCTCATGCACCAGATGCCCCTGTTTATGGGCGATATACATAAATGCATTGGTTACCGACAGATACATCTCATACACATGTTCTCTGGACAATCGTACCTGTTCTGCCGCGTCAAAGACCATGTTCAGCTTACGGGCTGCCGCTTCCCATTGCTTGGTCTCAAGCAATTGCGGAAGTACAGGCGGTTTGTACAGCTCTTCGAGCGCCTGCGTCGCATCATTCTCCGGTCTTTTGCTGAGTGCCTGATCCATGTCCATATATATGATCTTGTGTTCTTCCGGTCCAGAAAGGACAAGCGAACCCAGACTTTTTCGATAAGCTGCTGTCAACTCATTAAAGGGAAATGACGGGGTAACTACCATGGACAGATCTCCCTGTAAATATCGAATGACATGCTCACGGAATGTTTCAGCGGAGATTCTCAACGTCTCCAAGTCCATCTGCGGAGATTCGATCTGATCTTGATTCTGCAAGAACATAACCAGACACTCATGGGGTCCGCGACCAAACCACACGTTAAATTGCTCTCCGAGTACTTCCTCAGCAATATTACCTACCGCAAAATCCATCAGATCCAGAGACTGCTGGTCCATTGATGAGAAACGTCCTGTTAGGCGAATCAGCATCATCACAGCCGATTGTTCCGGATCAATATGAATCTCATACTGTTGCAGTTGTTCCCGAAGTGCCCTCGCCGTGATTTCACGTCCCAGCAGCAGATCATGCATGAGATTTTCCCGTAAAATTTTATAGTCAGACTTCCGGCTGTATAAGAGCCGGTGATATTTATCGAATTCATCCCATTCATCGCGAAGAGACGTGATGGCTGCCGACACGGAACTCATAAATTCATCATCGTTTACGGGTTTCAGGATATAATCCGCTGCCTGCAATTGAATAGCTTTCTTCGCATAAGTAAAATCACTGTGACCGGTCAGCAAGATACAGCGGATATGAGACCAGCGTTTGCTTACCTCTGCAATGAGATCCAATCCCGACATACCAGGCATTCGAATATCGGTAACTACGATGTCTACTGCATTTTCCTCCATAATCTCCAGCGCTTCCTTACCGGATGCGGCACGCAGCACGGTCGTTACCCCAAGTTCTCCCCAGGGGATCGTAAGTTCCAGACTTTCTGTTACGTATGTCTCATCATCTACCAGTAATATATCAATCAAGTGATTCACTCCCTATTTCGTTCATTCTGCCAATAGATTCCATCGTTCATCATACGCTGCACATTCCAAGTGCTTATCCTTCATTCTCCAGAAGAAACTCCTGCTCGGCAGGCCATGACAGCGTAACTCGTAATCCACCAAGTTCCGATTCCGTTATATCAAGCCCTGCCTGCTCCCCATATCGAAGCTGGAGTCTCTGATTCACATTCCACAGGCCACAGCCCATCTCCTGATCCATCGTTCCCCTGAGCTTATTCAGAAGCGCCTCACGTGCCTCCTGCGTCATGCCTTGCCCATCATCTTCTACCACAAGAACCATGACACCGCCCTGTTTTTCCCCGGATACTCTTATTTCTCCGGCTTCCGCGTCCGCCTCGATACCGTGAATCACCGCATTCTCCACTAGTGGTTGCACGATGAGTGGCGGTACCTCCTGTCTTAACATCTCATCAGTCAGATCAATCTTGTAATGAATGCGGTCCATACGCATCCGTTGGATCTCCAGATAACAGCTGACAAATTCAATCTCTTCTGTCAACGGTACCACGTCCCGCTCCTGTCTTGTCGTATACCGATAATATCGCGATAGATTATGCGACATCGCTACAACAGCGTCCATACGCTTCAGCTTCGCCATACTTGTGATGAAGGAGAAACAATTGTAGAAAAAGTGCGGGTTAATCTGCGACTGCAGCTGCTTCAACCGGGCTTCACGCACATGAATCTGTTCCAGGTAAACGTGTTCAAACAACTGCTGGATCTGCTCCACCATCAAGTTGAAACGTTCGGACAGAAAACTGAATTCATTGCGGCCTTTTGGCTTAATCCTCACTGAATAATCTTCCTGCTTCAACCGCTGGAACCCGCGAATGAGTTGTTTCACTGGTACCTGTACCTGAACATAGAACAAGTACGCCACACCAAAACTCATTAACAACAAACAAATCATGGAAGAATAGAACAACATATTGGATTGATGAATGGGCTTCAGAATATCTGACAGGGGCATGTAGTCCACCAAATACCAGCCTGTTGTACTGGATTTCACGGTGTTAACCATGTAAGGTTCATTCCCGATCACTACTGTACGATTATCAACGTCCTGAAGTTTATGGGCGGACAGTTCTTCCATCAATTGATTCGTTAATGAATGGTCTGAAGTCCGATTATAGATAACCCCCGACTCTTCTCGGAAATAGAAGGGATCATGCCTGCCATCGTCTTTGAATTTGTCGAGCATATCCCGAATGTTGTCACTATCAAACTCCAGTTTGATAATCGTTTCCGCATTATTAGCTGGGTCTTTAATGCCGTACGGAGATACTGTAATCCAGCTAAACATGAACCGATCTTCTTCCCCATCCTGAATTTTGCGTACATCCCAGCCGGAACTGATATTCTCCCTTAACGCTTGTTTATCGTAAGAACGTGCGTCCCTTTCGGAAACTACCCTGCCTAGCGAAGGGGAGTACAGATATAATTTCGTGGCCCAATTGGATGAGCTTTCCTGAATACTCAGCTTATTCTGAATACGTTTGACCAGGTTGATCGCATCTAGGTCAAAGTAATTACTGTCCGCATAGATTCGGCGGAAGCTGGCAATATCAGGATCATGTATGAGCAGATTTGGCCATGAGGATAACAGTTCGATGTGTGTGTTCACTTGATTTTGGAAAAATTCAAGCTGGTTACTATTCGATCGATTCAACTCGTCTCTGAGAACAGCTGTTGTTTTGTGATTGGAGTACCAGTACAGAAGCACTACAGGAATCAGCATAATCAGAATAAGAATGACCATTTTGGAAAACAGGTTTGTCCGATATGACATCTTTTCATCTCACCTTGTCTAAATTTGTCGTGACATTAATTGTAATGATGTAAGCGCTAAAGACAAACTATTTTTTTGAGACAAACCGATTCATTATCTAGCGTAAGCGTTACCAATTCAAGGGGGAAGGAGATAAAACCAACATTTCTGCACTAATTGCAACTTCCACGCACAAAAAGAGCCAGCGATTAGCCAGCTCTCTCTAATTTCAGTATATGCCTTTGATCTTTCTATTCTACTCAAACCTTATTCCACTTCTGTTTATGTAATTATTCTTTTTTACTATAAAAATATCAACTATGGAATATCATAATCAAATACCGTATTCGCTCCATCCACGCCTACATCCAGCACAATATCCATAAGCTTCCCATTGACGAACAGAGGGGATTCCGCTTTCCCGTAAAACTCCAACTTGCCTGTAAACGTTCCATGGGGTTCAATCTCAACATGTACCGGCCTTAACTGGACAGACTGCAAGGCTTCCAACAGTGGATCGTCCTTAAACTTATAACTGCGTGCGAGATCAGGCAATAACACGGCGGATACGGAATCTCTGCCGTAATTTTTGAGTGTCAGGTCACAGGTGGCTCGGGTCTCACCCGTTTTCAGCACGTTAAAGGTACAAGAGCTTGCATTCTGTACATAGGATACCGCATCAATGCCTGTAGCTCCCCACTTGGCTACATACATGAATTTATCCGTCATGTACGAATAACTGAGAATAATAGCGATAACTACGATCCATAACCCTTTTGCAAGACCGGGGAATGATTTCCCGATTTCTTTGCGTGTAAGGTAGAAGCCGCAGGCGAAAATCCCCAATCCGAGGAAAAGTGTGATATGTACACCACTTAAATAAGACGTAGTATACGGTGATATACCTATTGCTGACAGCATGGTATCCCCAATAGAAAAACCAAGATGATGGTTAAATGTAAAGATGATAGCAAATAGCAATAAAGCCCCTGAGAACACAAGTCTGGTTCTCGACACACGAACACCCCCTAATCAACCACCTTATTATATCATATTTTTCCTATTTATGATTAACAATCCAAATCAAAAAACAACAATAAAAAGAACGTCTTCGGTTGTTCACCGAAAACGTCCTCCATTTTCACCGCTGACAAGAGCTGTAGTAACACAGGTCTCTCTGGCATGGCTGACGATCATTTATTGCTTAGACAAGAATGTATCGAGTTGTTCCTGTTTGGCTGCAATAATTTTATCAATTCCCGCTGCTTTCAATTTCTCCAGATATTTCGGAATCATCTCATTTGGATCAACGGCGCCCGATGTCATACCCGGCTTGAACTGTTTGTTCACGTTGTTGACCGCAGCAATTTCATTTTTGACAGATTGGCTGTTGAACGTAAAGCCCAGTGCTGGCGACTTCACACCTTTGGCGTTAAACTCTTTGAACTTCTCCCATTTCTGGGGATCTTCATTATCCCAGAGGAAGTTCAGGAACTGGTTACCCAGTTGCCATTGTGCACCTGGATTGTAGGTACGACTGTTGGCATCTACGCCATCAGGGAGAGCAATGATATTATCCTGTCCGTCTTTTTTCACATAATGTGTACCTTCAATTCCGAAGTTCAGCAAGTTGTTAATTTCCTTGTCGGAATGCAGCAGGTTAATGACCTGCATCGCTTTCTCCGGTTGCTCGGAAGAACGGGAGATTGCAAGCATCGCTCCAGATGCATCACCCGTCGTGATTGTTGGCTGTGTCATCTCAATCTGAGTGAGCGGGAAACCCACATACCCTTCTTCTTCTTTATCCTTGCCTGGCTTCATGCCATCCGTCCAGAGAAACGCTTTTCCAGCCTTCGCCTGGTCTTTCGGGAACACATTGGACGTAGCAGCATCACTGTTGATATATCCCGCTTGATACCACTTGCGAGCGAGTTCAGCCGCTTCTTTGAATTCAGGGGTCTCCACTTCATTCAGAACGGTTGTTCCTCCTGCTGTTTTGGAGATCACTCCAGGTACGGAGGCATCACCGAGATAATCCCAATCCAGATTCTCCAATAGCCCGTTACCATTGGTATTGGACATATAGAACGGTGTAATGGCTGGCTCGTTTTCCTTGATTGTTTTGAGAAGTGGCTCCAGATCAGCCCATGTCTTAACAGCTGTCAGGTCCAGTTTATACTTGTCAGCCAGATCTTTACGTACCAACACACCACGTGTGGCCGCGAGTTCCTTATTCGTAGGAACGCCGTAATTCACGCCGTCCACCTGAGAACCTTCCAGAAAGGCAGGGTCCAGGTTTTTCTTGATATCCTGACCATGTGCATCAAGCAGATCATTCAACGGCAAGAATGCGCCTTTAGCTACATTCACCGTGTAGTTCTGCCAAGCTGCTGTGAAGATAATGTCTGATTTTTCACCTGAAGAAATCATGAGATTCAGCTTGTTATCCCACTGTCCCCAGTCAATCGCATTGATCTTAAGCGTGGCCCCGATCTTTGGTTCCATCTTTTTGTTGATCTCAGCTTCCACCAGAGCGACATCCTTCTGTGGTGTCCCTGGGTAGAACAGTGTCACTTCATAGGGTTTGCCCCCACCTTCACTTGCTCCTCCGCCTTCTGCGCCAGGTGTTGTTGTTCCACCTTTGTCTGATGAGCAAGCTGCCAGCACCAGGCTCAGCGTCATCACCGTTGCCATCATGCGTGACCATACCTTTAATGATCTAACCAATTAAACCCCTCCTGTCATGTGTTGAACCATACAACCGAATTCCCCAATTCACAATTAAACCGATAACTACTTCTGTATATGCCCTTTCAGTCCATCTTCATTTACCTTGCCCACTCCGCTAACCGGTTCAGAGTTATCCCTTCACAGCGCCAACCGTAAGACCTTTGATGAAATAACGCTGGAAGAACGGATATGCCAGTACAATTGGACCAATACCGACCACAGCCATCGCCATTTGCAGAGTTTTGTTAGGCAGATTCAGCAATCCACCCTGCGACGAAATCTGTGAAGAGACGTTGGAGTTGGTTGTTAAATATTGAATATCGAGCAGCGTCCGGTACATAAGGTACTGAAGGCTGATCGTCCGGTTATCTGATATAAAAATCATGCTAAGGTACCAGTCATTCCAGTAATTCAATGTACTGAACAACGCGACGGTTGCCATTACGGGAAGAGAGAGCGGAAGCACGATACGTGCAAACGTTCTCAATTCTCCCGCACCATCAATCCGAGCCGATTCCAGAATGGACACCGGAATGGAGTTCGCGAAGAATGTACGCATGACCAGTACAAAGAATGGGGATAGCAGTAGCGGCATAATGAGTGCCAGTAGGGAGTTTTTCAGATCCAATACGTTGACATAGACCAGGTACCAAGGTACCAGACCCCCATTGAACAACATTGTGAAGAAGATGAAAAAGGCGAACCAGCCCCGGTAAGGCAGATCTCTCCGTGAGAGCGGATACGCATATAATGCGGTCAACGCAACACTTGTAATGGTTCCTACAACGGTAACAATAAAGGATATACCATACGAGTGAATGATCTGATCCATATCTCTGAACAGAAACTCATAAGCCGTCAGGCTGAATTTTTCTGGAATAAGCTTATATCCATTGGCAATTACTGTTGTCTCGTCCGAAAATGAGATGGCGAAGACAAGCAGGATCGGCACGATACAGGCAATGGCATAGAATAGAAACATCGCATGAATAACGGATGCGGAACGCTTCGATACGGCTAGTGGATCACGTGATTTCACAGCTGACTTGCCTCCTCTCAAAATAATGCATTATCTTTATCAATTCGCCTTACGATGGTATTGGATACAAGAACCAGCACAAATCCAACGATTGCCTGATATAGACCGGCTGCTGATGACATCCCGATATCTCCACCGATAAGGAACGTACGATATACGTAGGTATCCAGTACATTCGTTACAGGGAACAGCGCTCCCGATTCCAATGGAACCTGATAGAACAGACTGAAGTCTGCATAGAATATACGACCAATTTGCAATAACGTCATAATGACGATTAATGGCACGAGAAACGGAATGGTAATGAAGCGTATCTGATGCCATTTGGTTGCTCCATCGAGCACAGCTGCTTCATAATATTCTTCATCGATACCCACGACAGCTGCCAGATAAATGACAGCATAATATCCAATATTCTTCCATGTGTTCACCAGTGGCAAAATATACGGCCAATACTTCGGCTCTGAATACCAATCGATCGGCTGACCGCCAAACATCTGCAGAACCGTTGAGTTCATGAAGCCTGAATCCTTGCCCAGAAAAGCCAGTACCAGATAACTGACCACAATCATGGACAGGAAATACGGCAATAACATAAGTGATTGATATAACTTGGACATTGCCTTGTTCTTCACTTCATTGAGCAGAATAGCAAGCCCGACACCTACTAAGAGATTTAGTGCAATAAACACCGTGTTATACGCGAGTGTATTTCGGGTAATTTCCCATGCATCACTGGTTGAGAACAAATATTTAAAATTGTCCCATCCACTCCATGGGCTACCCCAAATACCATCAGCATAGTTTACATTTTTGAATGCGATCAGAACGCCGAACATCGGCATATAGTTGTTCACCAGCAGAAACAGGACACCTGGCAAGAACATGAGATACAGCACCTTGAATTTGCCAAGATTGTGCCACACCGACTTGCGCTTTCGGACTGTTTCTCCCGGTATTTCCGATATCCGTACTCCCTTACCCGCCTGGGGTTGTGTCTTCATAACTTGTTCTCCCTCACTCCTCTTGAATTCTTCCTCAGGATGAAGCTCCGTTGCGGCTCCTGTGGTTCAAGTATACGGCGGGGCGAGTAAGACCTCTATCTGCTGTGGTGACCTGTTGACTTATCAAATTATGACTTTAGTGCCAAAATAAACAAATCAAAAGGCGCAGCATGCTGCGCCCTGAACTATACGGTACGTGACTGTTTTCGGAACTCCTGTGGCGTTATACCCGTGCACTTTTTGAACATTTTGGTGAAATGCGAGTAATTATAGTACCCCACCTTGCCAGCGATATCCGTCACTTTGACGGTGGACTGGGACAACAATGTCTTCGCTTTGGCTACTCTGCCCTGCAGGATAAACTCAGATAGGGACATCCCCTTCTCTTTCCGAAACAGACGCGATAGATAAGCGGGATTGAATCCGGCAAAAGCTGCAAGCTCCTCTCGCATAAGTTCTTCACCAATATGAGTTTCAATATAAACGCACAACTGATCCACAATGGTCATGGGGCTATGATCGTCCGGGTACAACACCGGGATAACACGATCAATCAGATCAGACGTCCACTGCTTCAACTGCGGCAACGACCTTGTCACCATACCCTCTTCCGGCTCCCGTTCACCCGGATACAGACTGCGTATGGACACGTTTTTCTGATGAAGCAACGGATAGACCACATGCAGCATGGCATGATAGTAGAGATGCAGCATTTCAGGAGACAAACCCTCCTGGGCAGCAAGCAACTCAAAAATCTCATCCACACGTTCTCGCAAATCCCCTACTTTACCCGTCTCAAAAAGAATAGATAATTCCGAAAACCATGGAATAGGCAAAAAGCGATCTTCCTGATCTCTTCCCCGCTCATCATAGACAAACACTTCTTCAAGCTCCTTAATATTGCGCCGCTCCATATCCATCAGTTCATTTAACATGCCTTGCAGCTCAGTTACAGCAACCGGGGCTCCAACATAACAGGACAACCGGCAGTAGAAATACGTACCACATTCCTGAATATACCCCTGACAACGTTGTGCCACTTCGCTCGCACTCGGAATGATACTGTCTTGCTCGTAAGCAAGGACAATATTTAATCCACTTTGATCCTGAAATACCTCACCGGGCTTGTCGCCAAGCAGCATCTCCTTGGCTGCATTACGAAGGGCATATTCCAATACCTCTTCGTCACGCAAATCAAAGTCACGCACCCATTCCTCTACCGAGATCACAATGGGTAACACACGAGCTTGCGGGTCAATCTCGGCACCATACAATTCTGCGAGCTCTTGTAGCCGTTGTTCGGTTAACGTGATACGCTGAGAGATGGCATCTTTCCAGAAGCGTTCTGTCAGCAGCGGTTTATGGGTTTTCCAGCGTTTGTATACGGTCTCATAAACTTCGTTGGTACGGGTACGCTGCTCTCCATCCTTGATCTTCTCCACCGCCTGGGTTACTACCTTAATCAATTGATCCGCTGGAGCCGGCTTCAACACATAATCAAAGCTGTTTAGCTTAATTGCTGTCTGAGCATAATCGAATAAAGCATGCCCTGTCAGGAAAATGGTCAGTATACCTGGATCATGTTTCAACACCCAACTTTGCAGGTCAAGCCCTGTTTCACCAGGCATCTCGATATCACAGATCATGATATCAATAGCATCTGCCCTTAAAATCTTTCTTGCCTCTTCGGCATCACCAGCACTGTATACCTGGTCAATGCCTGCTGCTTGCCAATCGACTCCTTCAACCATTGCTTGTAATGCATACACTTCATCATCCACGATCAACAGGTTCCGCATAGGCTCCCCCTTCTTCCTCTTCGGTCTGAGCGGGTAAATCAATGATGACTTTGGCGCCATGATCCACCTCATTGCCAAACTGCAAACTGGCTTGATCACCATACTTCACTAATAGCCGATGAGCCACGTTCCATATCCCGATATGCTGTCCATTCGGGTCTTCAGCGTATTGTCCATGTTGCAGACGCCCCAACAATTCCTCATCAAATCCGACGCCGTTGTCCACAATCATCAGTTGAAGCACCGTCCCATCGACCTGACCGGACGACTTCTCATCGAGGCGCGCCACGATCCGAATGACAAAGGCTTGTGTCCGGCGCTGAAATCCATGAATAATGGCATTCTCCACAAAAGGCTGAATGGTTAATGGCGGAATCACATAATGTCCCAGATTCGGCTCAACATCCAGTTCAAAATCGAATCTGCTTGGAAACCTCAGCTTTTGAATTTCTAAGTAATGACGAATGTGCTCCAGCTCTTCATCCAGACGAATAATACGTTTGCCTGCACGCAGACTGAATCGAAAATAATCGGCCAGATGACCCGCCATCTGCTGCACCAACTCATGCTTTTGCAAGGAAGCCAGACTATGAATAATATTGAGTGAATTCAGGTAAAAGTGAGGATTGATCTGCATCTGCAGTTGTTTGAACTCGGCCTCCCGCGTCCGCAGCTGTTCCTCATACACATCAATCTTCAGATGCCTGATTTCACTGGTCATTTGATTGAAACTTCGTGTCATAAATTCAAGCTCAGAGGAAGATGGCGGGTCCAGCTTCACATCGAGATCTCCACGACTCACCCTTCTCATGCCTCGAATTAACGCATTCATCGGGCGGAATAACAGATGCCGCAAAAAGATCAGTGCAGTAACCAGAATTACTGCCGCACCAATGGGGAGCAGACGAATGATCTGCTGGAAAAACGGGAGGTTACGCATCATGTCTTCCTCAGGCAGCAGCACGATATAATTCATCTGGGACATGGCCGAGGCAGTACCCAACATCAAATATTGACGTGCTTCTCCCTTATTCACAACTTCAGAGATCACCTGATACGGATTCTTCAAGCCGGGAAGATGTGCTGCAGCCAGCTGAATCTGTGCAGTATTCAATGTGGAATCCGATAGTGCCCCACCATCTGTTCCAACAATGACTGCACCTCCCCGATCTCCGGATTCAGTGAATTGTTGTGTATGATTCAGTGCATTCATATCGACAAGTGCACCTGCATAGAACTGTTGGTTGATTCGCACCGTTTTCACCAGCGCATTCCACGTCCCGCCACGCACGATGCTCCATTCCGGCTTCTGGATATCCCCTTCCAATTGCTGCATCTGGACTGGCATACTCTCCTGCACAACCGACTTTTTGACATCATAATTGCCTGAAGTGGCGAGCAGAAGATCATCATTCACGGCATCGTATAGAAAAAAAGAATCGATTAGATTATAAAAACCGATATCTGTCATGAATTTGTTCATAATCCGTTGCTTTGCAATGATATAATCACCGCTGCCGTATTTCAGAAAAAACAGAGAGATAATATCCGGGTCCCGCTCGCCCAGACTATATAAATACCGATTCGTCTCCTGTAACACACGTTCATTCTGCTCCACACTCTTGGCGAGATGATTCATATTGGTGAGGGATACTTTGTCACGTACAACTTTCATGGCGTAGACATTGTTATAATAAAGCAGCATGAATAATGGCAGCATGATCAATGTAAGACCCACTATAAATTTAAAACGAAGTGAACGGATTAAACTCATGGATTATGGATTCCCGCCCTCTTAGAGGTAGTTCAAAAAGTCCGCTGTACTGAACCAGACTTTTTGAACACACACTTTATTTCAACATAGTTTTTCTATTTTCTTCCTTATGATGGCATGTTTATTGTAATCACCCCTGCTTGCCATTGTCTATGGGGTCCCGTGACCTTCACATATCAATTCTGGTGACTTTCATCCGCTCCAATTTCAAAAGTAACACGCTCCATGTTGTAATAAATTCTCCAGTTGTAAAATAAATCCTTCATTTATAGCTCAGAAGCTTCTCCCTAAAAATAAATGCTGCGGCAAGCCCCGGACTCCATGAACGCCCGATCTTGACATGCATACGATATATCACTCCTCGGGTTAGTCACCAGGATGTAGGGAGGCCTGTTCGATGAATATTCAACTCACTGCGTTACACTATGTCTATCTGGCATTTATCGTCTTGATCATCGCCGTAATGATCCGGCGCAGGGACACCACGATCATCTGTGTTGCGGGTATTATGACCATTGGACTTCTGGCAACCGAAACCTTAAGCGGGTCAGTTGCTGGGATCTTCAGCAGTTTTATCTATGCAACAAAAGAATTGCTGAGTACGATCTTCATCATCTCGATTATTGTGGCAATGAGCCGTGTTCTGATCAGAACAGGCATTAATGAGGTCATGGTAACACCCGTCACCCGGTTTATCCGTTCTCCTCAGGTCGCGTATTGGGGTATCGGATTGATCATGATGGTAGTATCACTATTTTTCTGGCCATCCCCAGCCGTAGCACTCGTCGGTGCAGTACTGCTTCCTGTAGCCGTGCGTGTAGGTCTTCCTCCGATTGGAGCTGCTATTGCCATGAACCTGTTCGGACATGGGATTGCACTGTCGGGGGATTACATTATTCAGGGGGCTCCCAAACTTACAGCTGATGCGGCGGGTATACCGGTTACTTCCGTCATGACGGCCAGCATACCTCTGGTCATCGTCATGGGAACGGTATCTACACTTACAGCCTTCTGGATGCTGCGCAAAGAGATGAAATCAGGTTCACCTGCTCATTCCCCAAACGTTATATCAGGTACCATGAGCACGGAACCTTCTTCCTCATCAGAGGCTGTGTCTACTTCTCAACCAGGCAATTTGTCTGTTGAACGTCAAGCAATTTCACTCCGTTTGCAAAAAGCATTCGCTCTGCTTATCCCTCTGTTATTCGCAGTTGATGTGATTCTGATGTTTGTATTGAAGTTGCAAGGCGGCGACGCAACAGCTCTGATTGGCGGAACCGCTGTGGTTATATTGATCGCTGTCACCCTTGCCGCACATCGTCATGCCGGACCAGAGGAAACGACCAATTATTTAATAGAAGGATTTCAGTTTGGTTTCAAGGTGTTTGGACCGGTTATTCCTATAGCTGCATTTTTTTATCTGGGAGATGCTGCGATTACGGAGTTGTTCATCACCCCTCTTCCTGAAGGTTCACACGGGATCGTGAATGACCTGGGGGTCGCACTTGCTGGGCTGGTGCCATTAAATGATACGGTGGGCGCCATTACAATGACGGTGACCGGAGCAGTTACTGGAATGGATGGTTCGGGGTTCTCGGGGATATCCCTGGTTGGCTCGATTGCGTCCATGTTTGCAGGATCGGCAGATTCCGCACCTGTGCTGACAGCATTAGGTCAGGTTGCAGCTATATGGGTGGGTGGTGGAACCTTGATTCCATGGGCATTGATTCCTGCTGCTGCAATCTGCGGCGTCAATCCTTTTGAACTTGCAAGACGCAACCTGAAGCCTGTACTGCTGGGACTTACGGTAACAACAATTGTAGCCATCTTTCTAATCTGACCAAAAGTTATGCTAAACCGTTTAAAAAGACGTGCGTGAACGTGCCCAGTTCCAGAGATCTTCTCGCTGCATCTCGGCCAGATGCAGCATGTCCACATATGGATCTCCCTGTAATCCAAGAACAGAAGCAAATGCAGGCTCCGTCTTCCACCCTGCCTGTTTCAGTCTGCGGATCTCACGGTGTCCCGCGTCTCCCCACAGTTGCAACAATCTCCACTCTACGATCATATGTAGGTATGCATTCTGCCTGTTAACTGGCACGGATTGGGCAAAAATCTCCACAGGCCAATGTCCCACTTGCAAATTACAAGTCACATAAGGACGTTGGTCTGGAAGATCCCCACCACGTACACATTGAAATTCAGCAACGGCTCCGATTCGATCGTATATCTCGGCTTCAAACATATCCAGATCCTCTGCATAACACAGCAGATCCAGATCACTGCCCGGAAGATCAATATCAATCGGTACCGTTCCTGCTGGATATGGGTGATAGTCAGCTAATATATCGAGCAATCCACTGCTCTGCAACACATGATAGGCGTCCTGCTGACGTGCATTACCCGAAGCCAGATGTGCCATTACTTCTGCGGTAGTACTCATCTCCCCGCCTTGGGCCACAGTTAGTTCGTGCCTCCTGTAATGACCTGTTTCACACGTCCCACTTGACCGCTCGTCAGTCGTACTTTAATTCCGTGTGGATGCGTAGGTGACTTGGTTAACAGATCCTTCACAATGCCACGTGTCAGCTTTCCTGTAGCTTGGTCCTGCTTCAGCACAATGTCCACTTCCAGACCTGGTTTAATATTTACACGTTGTTGTCCATTCATTATGTTCTCTCTCCTCTATGTCGTGATCCATACCGTGTATACTATATACCCTTAAACACAAAGCTCCATCTATTGTAGACGTTTTGGTTTCAAAACAAAAGGGACACGTCAATAACCTCCTAAAGGCTGATTCCATGGTTGATTTGAAGACCAAGATAAAGAAACCGCAGGTCTCTTCATCTGAGACCTACGGTTTCTATTTGGATTGGCCATGTTCAGGGCTGCACATGCTTCAGAATAGACGAAGGCGAAGTTCCATCCTTCGCAGCTTCGCGTGCCTTCACAGCAAGCAGCTCAGACACCGTCACGAACCGATATCCCTGCTGCTGTAACTTCGGCAAGATTGTTTTGAGCGCAGCTACCGTATGGGACTTGCCTTCCACTTTATCGTGGAAGAGTACAATATCCCCATTACGCGCGTTATTCAGTACTTTTTTAACAATGGCCGATACACCTGGAGAAGCCCAGTCCCGTGTATCCTGATGCCAAGACCAGAGTACAATGGTATACCCTTTTTGTTTGGCAGCCTGGATGACCATGTCATTGTAATAGCCGCCCGGTGGCCTGAACAACAGGGGACGCTCCGCGCCTGCTTGAATGATGGAACTTTCTGCTTCGTTCATATCCTTCATGTACTTGTCCGCATTAGTTGATCGAACTGCATACGTGTGCGCATACGTATGGTTGGCGATTTCATGCCCTTCGAGCTGTTCCTGCTTAATCAGTTCAGGAAATTTATCTGCCCATTTGCCAAGTACAAAAAAAGTTCCTTTGGCATGATACTGCTGTAACAAAGCCAGGATCTGCGGAGTCTGAATCGGATCTGGTCCATCATCAAAGGTAAGGGCGATGAGTTTATCCTGTGTGGGAACTTCCCACACAATCTCTCCTCGTTCCTCATAATACTGACGGTTCTTCTGTACAGGCTTTGCATAGGCAGAACTGCTACCCAGCAAAATAATTAGCGTGAACATTCCGATGACTCGGGCTGCCTTCAGGTTCATGTGGTGTCCTCACTTTGTCTTCATACGTAAACTCCCTGTTAGCATTTCCCGATTCACCCGAACTCATTAACGAAAGATCTGATCCACGACTGCAATTTCCTCAGCAGTTAATTCCACATTTAATGTTTGCAGATTGTTAATGACCTGCTCTGGTCGCTTGGCACCCGGAATCAATGCATCAATGGAAGGCTGAGTCAGGTACCAGGCCAGAACCAGATGAGCGACCTCAACATCCTTGGATTGTGCTATGCTGCGGAGTTGCTCAACTTTATCCAGATTTCCAATAAAAGCTTCACCTGTAAACAACGGGTTCTTCGCCCGTCCATCCTGAAAAGTTGTATTGCGATTATATTTACCACCCAGCAGTCCCGCTGCCAGAGGGAAGTAAGGCACAAAAGAAATGTCATGCTCAGCCGTATACGGCAACAGCTCTTTCTCGGCATCTCTTTTGAACAGATTATATTCAGATTGCAGTACGTCTACATGCCCGTCCTTGTTGGCTTCACGCAACTGATCGATGGAGAAGTTGGATACACCAATGGCACGAATTTTGCCAGCGTCTTTCAATTGTTTTAACGTATCAACCGCTTCATCCTTAGGCGTATGTTCATCCGGAAAGTGGATGTAGAACAGATCAATGTAATCGGTTTGCAGACGTTTCAACGCCTCATCCACGGATGTTTTCAGAAAAGCAGGTGAGTTATCCATGACAATCCTACCATCCACTAATTTATGAGCTGCCTTGGTTGCAATGATGGTATTCTGACGCTGACCGGTTTCCTTCAATACTTCACCGATCAGTCGTTCGGAATGCTCAGGTCCATAGATGTATGCCGTATCCACAAAGTTAATGCCTTGTTTCAAAGCTGTACGAACCACTTCCTTTCCCGTCTCATCATTCAGCATGTCCGGATAGATATTATGTCCGCCTACTGCATTCGCACCCAATCCAATGGGATTCACGATCAGATCCGTCTTGCCCAACCGAATTTGTTGTTCTGCCATGTCTCATCTCTCCTTCACTGATCGAATAAGTACAATTTAGTTGTGACGTCTTTCTTGTCCATATTATATCAAACCGCTTAGCATATATAAAATATTGGATTTATCGGATTAGGTATTTTTCAGCGCAGTAGCTTCAACGTCGTTAATAAACCGGCGCAGTTTGGCAGCCACATCACGTGTGATTTCGCCGTTCTCATAGAGTTGCTGAACCGTATTGCGCTGCTCCTGAATGGCCACCATTTGCAACTCCAATTTCTCCTGATTAAACGGATCTTCCGTTTTACCCTGGTTCCAGGTGCGCAATTTGGCAATTACTCGCTCATACTTGGCAATGACCGACAGTGCGACGACTCGATTCCCATCGTTCATATGGGCACGAATAGCCTTAATGGCTGCTTCAGAGGTGCGCAGCTTCACCTGACGGAACAGTTCTGCATTTTCAAGCATGAATGGTTGATTCGGCTTCTGGGACCGGTTGGTGAACAGATGTCCTAACACACGACCGATCTCGCTGATCGAGGTCATGAACTGAGTGTTTGTGCGATTCGCCAGCATCATTTCCTTGCGATCCAGCCAGCTGTCACATTTGAAGGCCGCATCAGAAGCAATTGCATTTTCGTCCAGCATTACTTCAACTTCTTTACGCTCCGCACGGGTGGCGATCAGGTTAATAGCCGTTTCTTGTTTCTGAATATCTTTGCGTTTACCGGCGGTAAGCTGACCTGCGGCCTGCCTGATGTATTTGGATAGATCTGAGACGACCGCGAGAGCCGCAGCTTTGTTCTCATCGTTCATTTCGGATTTGACAGCTCGTATTGCCGCATTCAGCATAATGTCATGCGCTTTTCGTTCTGACTTCTGCGGTGTTTCTTCTGTGGATTTCCCATCGTCCTTGGCCAGAACTGGAAGAAACACACTCGCCGCAATCAGAGAGAAGAGGATAACCCCTGCCGCCAGGAAAATAATCAGATCCCGTTCAGGGAAAGGTGATCCATCCTGAAGCACATAAGGAATGGAGAACGCACCCGCCAATGTTACAGCCCCCCGCACCCCAGAGAGGGAAATGATCGTTATATCCTTGAATCTAGGCCTGCCAATTGAGGATTTGGTACGCAGCAATTCATTCCCTTGCCAGAACAGATAGATCCAGAGAAAGCGCAGAACCAGCAGTAACACCGAGATCAAGCCTACATATCCCAACACCTGCAGATTATTAAACGAAACATTTTCAAAAATGGTACTCAACACATCCGGGACCTGTACACCGAGAATAACAAACACCAGACCATTTAGTATAAATAAAATGACTGACCAAGTGCTCGCAGATACCACCTGCATTTTCAACTGAACCGATTCAGCGCGGTCACGCTCAATGGCGTGGATAATACCGCCTGCCACTACCGCAAGAATACCTGATACTCCAATTTCTTCACTCACCAGATAGATGATAAATGGCGTCAGGATTTGCAGCAACATGTGAATGGTCACATCTTCCATGCCCAGTCTACGGATCCATACCCCGAGCCTGATTAACAGAAAAGATAACAATGCCCCGACAAGAAGTCCGCCAATCGCAATCAGAATAAAACTGAAGGTTGCCTGCGCCAGGGAAAACACACCTGTAACCGTGGCTGCAATCGCGAATTTGAAGGCCACAAGGCCAGATGCATCATTCATTAATGCTTCACCTTCAAGAAGCCTATGTATGCCTTTGGGCAAATGTACCCGCCCTGCCATGGCGCCAACGGCAACAGCGTCTGTCGGCGACAGTATGGCTGCAAGAGCAAAAGCAGCAGGTAACGGAATCGAAGGAATCAGCCAGTGAATGGCATATCCCGCCACGACCACCGTCACGAATACAAGCCCCAGCGCAAGCAGAAGTATAGGTGCACGCAAATTCCATAATTCATTCCTTGGTGTTCGCTTACCGTCGTTGTATAACAAAGGTGCGATGAACAGCACAAAGAACAACTCCGGATTCAACGGTAGATGAACACCTGCAGGAAGCAAAGCTATAGCTACACCAAGCACGATTTGAATGAGCGGAACGGGAATAAAGGGTACAAACCGGTTTAAAATATTGGATAAACCGATCAGGACCAGTAAGACAAGTACGGCTATAAATATTTCCATGATGACAATCCCTTTCCGCTATAGAAGTGGTGAAACCTTTGTTGTATAGGCTTATTTTAACATAATCCAACCTTTGTTATAAAAATGTTGTCATATTCATATACCCATTCAACTGGGCTCAGACCAGTCTGAATGAAAGATTTCTGATGGATTCTGTATATAAGATGTTACAATATGCTCAGGACAATACCCGTTTGGAAAGGAACTTGCATCTATGGCATTTGGAATTAAACGACAGGAGCTTGCTGCGTGGAAGGAACAAGTGGCTCGTGGTGAGATTGCGTACCTCACTCATTTCTGGATTGACAACCGATTCCCCGGTATCACCAGTGTCACCAAAGTTGGCTGTGCAGATCTGGAACGTCTCGAGCGTTGGTGCAATGATCATGGGCTGAACCCGCGATACATTCATCGGCGGCAGCCATTTCCCCACTTTGACCTGATGGGCAGCAAACAAAAAGAAGTTTTGATCCAGGAAGGCTTTACGGATCATGTGGTTCGCTTTCATTTGTAACCAACTCAAAAACGCCAGTCTTCAAGGTTCATCCCCCCGCAATTAGGGACGAACTCATGAGGACTGACGTATTCAAGGAATCAAGTCATATATGGACTATCGGTGGATCTGCTCAAACGACTTCATGTTCTCCAGCAGTTTCAGTTCAATTTTCTTCAGCATGCCAAACATCTGCTGTTGCTCCTCTTCGGAAAGTGCTTGCAACAATTCCCACGTCATTCGGCCGCGATTCGCATTAAGTGTCTTGGCAAGCTGCACGCCTTCATCCGTTAAGGACAGCCACACAATTCTCCGATCTTCTTCACTGCGCACCCGCTGGATCAACCCTTCCGTCTCCAGTTGATTCAGTACAATGGTGGTTGCGCCGGAAGACAAACTGAGTTGTCTGGCCACATCAACCGCCATGCAGCGTTTTTCACGTAAAATCATGCCCAATATATGACTTTTTGTCGGATTCAGTTTACAGTTGGTTTCGTTCTTCTGCTGCTGATCCAATACTTTGTTTTTATATCTGAAGAAGGCCTCCAACAATTGATCTACATTTGCCAATTGAGAGTTTCGCTCCGTATCCGGGCTCATAAACGTTCCTCCGCCTTTCATCATAACCTACCTTATATTGTAACATATTTACACTATGATGTTTGTGAAAAATGCGCTTGTATCCGGCACCCTATCGTTGACTGCATGACTCTTGTTGTATTTTGGGTTTCACCTATTGCATTATGGCAACGGGTTTGTTTATAATAACCTATATCTTTAAAGTTACTTTTAGTTACTTAATGATTTTAATAAATCTGTTGTTATAAAGTAAATAAAGCGTCACCATTATAATGCAAGGGACTTATGCACATGAATCAGAATACACAATCTCAACTCAAAACAGATGTTTGCATCGTCGGCGCTGGACCTGGCGGTGCTTTGCTTTCTTATTTACTGAATCAAAAAGGAATTTCCACGATGCTCATTGAGCGGCAGCCCCATCTGCACAAGTCGTTTCGCGGGGAGTTGCTCAATGTGGACGGCGAAGCCATTTTAAATAAACACGACCTCTATTCCCTCATTCAGCAACGCGGAGCGCTGCTCTTGGAGCAGATTCAGTATTGGGAAAATGGGCAGATTATTCATACGGTATCACCGGGCAATGGAGAATCTCATGTTGGTATTCATGTACCCCAAGATCATCTCCTGGAAGCCATCGTGTCACACGCTCAGCAGCACAGTTCATATGAACAAGTACTGTTCAATACGATTATGACCGGTTTGTTACGAGACAAGAACGGCCAGGTCGTGGGTATTAACATTCGGAAGAACGGCGTTCCTGCCTCCATTGAAGCATCTGTTATTGTGGGTGCTGATGGCAGATACTCTGCTGTACGCAAACATTCCGGTATGACCCCGGAGATTCGCAAGCACGGGTATGATCTGCTCTGGGCGCGCATTCCGGCACCCGTAGGCTGGGAACCCGCTGTTCGAATGGCCAACATGGATGGTCAACAGCTCGCCCTGTTCTCACAGTTCGGCGGTTATGTTCAGATTGGATGGAACATTCCCGAGGGGGCTTACTCCAAGCTGCGAGAGCAGCCGATTGCTCCTTTTGTAGATAAACTTGTATCTGCTTTTCCTTGCCTGTCTGATTCAGTAGCAGCCAACATCCAGAGCTGGAGTGATTTTGTTCTGTTATCTGTTGAAAGCAGCTATTGCAAGTCGTGGGCACAGGACAATGTTGTACTCATCGGTGATGCCGCTCATACCATGACACCAACCGGTGCATTTGGACTTAATGCTGCACTCGAAGATGCGGATGTGCTCTCCGAATTACTTGTCCAAATGGCTGCAGATCAATTCCGTTCCACTGCACAACTCCAGGAACTTCAGACGATTCGCGGTGCAAAGGTACAGCAGCAACTTGCTCGGCAAGTGGAGATGGAATCCTCTTTCCAACAGCGTTATGAATCCTTTCTCTAAACCCAGTTAATACGGATTAAATGCCTATATGCCCAAACAGCCGATCACTCCCTCATAGAGAAGAATCGGCTGTTTGGCTTGTTGGTTTATCTTTTTTATGTAATTCCGTATCCTTCTTCATTTTCGTTTGCGTGGAGCAAACGTGTCTTCTCTGGGTGCTTCTTGTACAGTATCGACGTCCTTCGGATAGGATGAGATGTTATCTTTTTCATATACTGCTTTCTCCAGATTGCTTAAGCGGCGCAATACTTGTTTGCTTTTACGAACGATATATACAATACCAATAATCAACAGGATCAACATCAGAATGAATATGACCATCTCGGGATAAAAGACAAATGACATGAATCCACCTCCTTTTGAAAACGATTTCTTTCTATCATTCTACCCTTAACGATCCAAGATGTGAACCCGATGGGAAGTTTCGCTTGTGGAATAAGGACAAGATCGCCTGACACGACGAAATGAACTCACTTGCTGCAAAAGTAAAAAAGGTGGCATCCCTGATCAGGATTACCACCTTGAACCTCGAATAAGATTCGAAGTCTATTCTTATTCTTTTATCCTTCTCTGCCGTTCATGGCACTAACTCGAAGTTCCGTCAGAGGCAGAGACGACTGCTCTGGATGACGAAGTCTTACTGTTCGACTCTCACCAGGGAGCAGATCGAAATAATTGTCACTGAATCGGACACGCCCAAGGGGAAGCTCCAGCTTCACCAATCGTGCAATTGCTCCACTGCCCGTAACCGTTACAGACTGTTCCTCTTCGTTCACATGTACGCTCAATTGCGACTCTGGCAACATCACATCCTTAGGATCACGCAAGAAGTATCGATTGCTCGGTGCCGCAAATCCTTCGGATACCAACTCAACCATTACTTCCTCCGCGCGTCTACCCTGTAACACTTCTACTTCAGTTAATTCAGCAATACACCGTGAGGATTGGGATGTTACTTCAACAGCATGTGAGCTGGAGTAGATCTTCTCTCCATTTAATGCATAGATATTGAGTCGAAGCTCCCCTTTCAAGACGTCACGTGTATCGTTCACAACCCACAACGCAAGCGGCTCCCTCGGCTCATGCTCCAGTGACAACAGGACAGGATGAAAGAATATTTTCCCGTAATAAAAGGATGCCTTCGGCAGCAGTTCATAATCAATCATGGACCAACTTGTCCCTGGCCAACTGTCATTCAATTGCCACACAAGCGCACCACTGTTACGGTGATTAATACGTCGGAAATGTTCAATTCCATAGCGCAATCCTTCTGCTTGAGTAAGCATGGAATAGTTCATGTATTCCTCTATATTTTGCGGAATCCCTGTATAACCCTCCATTAGCAAAATGCCTTTCTGGTGATTGGTATCCTTGTTGCGATAGGCCATCTCCGGACTGCCCCAGTAAAACTGCCCTGCAGGCATATTTTTCTCCAGCGTGTAACGGTTGGCCGAGGCATGCATACCAAATTCACTGCTGAACAACGCATGATCGTTTTTGTAATTTTTGAACGTTACACCTTCAATACTGTAGTCCAGCAGCGGCGGCTCTCCATGCTTCCTTGGATAGACCGAACCATGCCATACCTGCCAGTTGTGACGATCCCCCACATCCGGGTCATTCGCATCCTGACCGTTGCTGTCCCCGAACGGCGAAGAAGGCCAGTACGGACGAGACAAATCCAAGCGCTCCAGCACTTCAGGGATCAGCTCATGATAGATAAGTTCACCGTAGAACGGGCTGGTAATATCTCCACTTGCAGACTTCATATCATAGAGCCAATCTATTTCATTATTCCCACACCAGAGGGCAAGCGAGGCACGGTTACGCAGGCGCAGGACATTGTTTTCTACCTCTTGCCGTACATTATCCATGAAATCACGATTGAAATCCGGGAACAATGCGTTCGCGAATGCAAAATCCTGCCACACCAGCACCCCTTGCCGATCACACTCATCGTAGAAGACATCCTTCTCATATATACCACCAGCCCATACACGCAGCATGTTCATATGACCTTCCACCGACAGCTCCACAAGCTCACGATACCGGGAGTTTGGGATGGCACCAATCAGATGATCAGCCGGAATCCAGTTGGCACCCTTGGCATATACTTTGACTCCGTTCAGAATAAAAGTAAATGCATCCTTACCCTGTTCATTGTGAAGAGCCAGCTCAATCGTTCGTAACCCATAAGGCTCGTTATAACGATCCACCTCAACGCCATCGGCGTATAATGTAACCTCCAGCGTATACAGATACGGCTCACCCAGATCATGAGTCCACCATAACTGAGGTGACGTAACGTTTAATGTGGTATCTGCCTTTCCACCTTCTACAGGTAGTTCAGTGGCACCTGCCACCTCGTTTCCGCTGCGATCCAGCAGACGAATATTACAGGTCGCAACCACAGCCTGCTCACGTTTCTGTCTGCTACGGTAAGACAAGACCGACTTCACATCCGCCGTGACATGTAATACAGCAAGCTCTGTACTGACTAATTCCATTCGGGCATACACATTTTCCAGCTTGGCGATTGTTCGTTTTTCCAGCCGTACAGCACCCCAGATCCCCACCGTAACCATACGCGGACCCCAGTCCCAGCCAAAGTTCATCGCTGCTTTGCGCAACCACGGTCGTTCCTTCGTATACGAGGACCAGTCGAAGGTTTCTTTGTCCCGGTGATGCAGGTGAAGCGGATCAAACTTGACAGCAATCGCATTCCAGCCGCTGCGTACCAGAGACGTTACATTAAACGTATGTGACATAAGCATATTGGCCGTTTTCCCAACTTCATGGCCATTGACATATACCGTTGCAAACGTATCCAATCCTTCGAACACCAATTCAAAGTGCTCCTCGGTCTCTGCATCTTTCACCAGATTGAAGGTTGTGCGGTACCACCATTCCTTTTGCTCAATCCAGCGACTTTTGGCATCATTATGTCCGTAATAGGGCGGATCAATGATACTTCGTTCAACCAGTGCAGCGTGTACATCGCCAGGCACTTCAGCCCCAATCCAGAAACGGTCATCCAGTGCAGCAGCTGCCACATCCATTGCCCGCTTCTCTCCAACTTCAAAATGCTGTATCTTCCATTGTCCCGATAAATCCTGACTTGAACTATGGGTCTTCATCAGTATGCCCTCACTCTCCAATATCCCTGAGTAATACCATATCGCGAAAACGTTTGCAGAAATGCAAGACATGTTTCCCAATCTGCTCATTTCTAACTTCCCGAAGGCTTAAACGACATTGCCTCCTCGCGATATTCACTCGGGGTTTTGCCCGTATGTTTTTTGAACAGCCTGCTAAAATATTTTACGTCCTCGTAACCGCTGATGGCAGCGACTTCACTAACCTTAGCTGGAGACACCGCGAGCATATCCATCGCTCTTCGTATACGCATATCGGTGACAAAATCTCCGAAGGTCACACCCATTTCTTTTTTAAACAGTTCACTGAGGTGACCCGGATGCAAATGAACATGTCCAGCTACCTGCTGCAGATTAATATCCTGCGCCAATGAAGATTCAATATAACCGATAGCCCTCTGCACATGGGCAGCCTGTCCCTGACCCATTCGGCTATGATAGACATGCATCAGACCATACAGATGATGGAACAGCATATCCCCGAGGTCACCAGCTTCAGCATCCGGTTCCGGCAACCAGGGCTCGAGCCTTGTGGGTTCTTCATGCCCTGTGGCTCGCATTGTGCGAGTTAGCCAGCGATGACCTGCAATGACGGCTGAGTGCAAACAAGCACTGAACGATTCTGGTGTGACCTCCGGTTCCGTAACAAGATTAGCCACAAGTTCCCGCGTCCATGTCGTTAACGTGACTGAATCATTATCCAGCAATATTGTACCAAGTCTGGTCTCCTCTTCGTGCGTAAGTACAGTTTTACCGCCTTGGCGATCCTGAACGTGCTCATAATGCCATACTTTGTAATTCATCAAACCCCGATATCGGAATGCAGCTGAAGCAGTTCTGTAGCTTTCGTGCAGATCTGCATATCCACGCACAGGCAGACCTACGGCTGCGCGCAGGGTGCACTTCAATAATTGCTCCACCCGACGTAATGCACTCTCCAGCCTGAACGTAGTTTCATGTTCCACAGGCGGCCATGAAACTACACAAATAATTTGCTGTTTCTCTACATGAGCAATGGCACCAGGTAACATATCCTCCAGAGTATTCTGCACCGCAAATCGTAATAGCGCATCCGAGGATCGATCCCAACCCTCCGCTCGAAGAATAATGACTTGTCTGAGAATCTGTTCATCATCAAGGCCACCAACCCCTGCCTCTTTTCCAGCATCAGATCGCAAGAATGAAGGAAAATAGCCCGAAGCGGTGTCACCATCAATGATCCACCCGGCAAATAACCGCTCCCGATTCTCCCGTATAAGCTGTCCCTCTCTGGACTTCTCTGCCCAATGTTCCGTGATTCGCTGTTTGGCCTGTAATACGGTCTTGATGATCTCTTCCGGCTTGCTTGTTTTGAGCAGATAATCTGTGACTCCTTGGCGAATCGCCTGTTGCGCATAAGAAAAGTCATCGTATCCAGACAAAATAATGACCTCCAGCTCAGGTAGCAATTGCAGGCCCTCTTCTGCCAGTTCTAGTCCCGATCTGCCTGTCATCCGAATATCCGTCATCAGGATATGTGGACGTTCCTCAGCCATGCGTGTTAACGCCTCCTCTGCCGAGGCAGCAGGTTGAAGAAGTTCAATTCCGAGGTCATGCCAAGCGATAACGCTGGCAAGCCCTGTACGGATAATCACTTCATCATCAACAATTAATAGTCTCATGGCGAACCCTCCAAGATTGGAATGGAAAACGAAATCCGGGTACCTCCCCCAACCCTGCTGTCTACTTCAAGCTGTGCATCCGCTCCATAATGGAGCAGCAGCCTCTCATTCACATTGCAGAGCCCATAACCGCCTTGGTTTAGCTGTTTTTCCGGCTGTTTTCCCTTCCATTCCCTAATGCTTATCCTTAATTGCTCCAGTCTGTCCGACTCCATGCCGACACCATCATCCAGCACGAGCACATTCATCCGTTCATTATCCGGGTCCTTGCGAATCATTATGGTGATGGTGCCCACGCCTGATTTCGGCTGAATGCCATGAATCATGGCGTTCTCAACCAGCGGTTGCAGCAATAGCTTCAGCATCATTCGCTTCTCAAGCGCTGGATCTACGATATAATGCAACACAAATTGATCAGGGAAACGAATCGACTGCACACGCACATAATGGCGAATATGAGCAATCTCCTGTTCCACAGGGCAGTAATCCTGACCATTATTCAAGCTGATACGTAGAAAATCACTCAAGCCCTCAACCATATCCGCGATCCGCTTCTCTTCAGACATCAAGGCAATCCAATGAATTGAAGAGAGTGTGTTATACAGAAAGTGCGGGTTAATCTGCGCCTGAAGCACCCGAAGATCCGCTTCTTTTTTGCGAGCTTCACCTCGAATAACCTCTTCCTTCAATAACTGAATATGTGCACCGAGCAGATTGTAACTCTCCCCGAGCCTGCCAATCTCGTCATCACTTTCTGATCGAAACAAAGGAAGCGGGCGTTCCGGATCAATTCGAGACAGATGCCGGGTGAGTACACGAAGCGGCCTCGTCACACGCCGCACCGTAAACCAGACCAATCCAGCACTGATCACAGCAGACATGGCAACGGCGCAGCCAGTTAGAATAAGAATGTACCGATTCTCCGACTTGTACTGGTCATAAGGAACCGTTCCAACCAACGTCCACCCCGTCAGTTCTTCCGGATAATAGAGCAACGTCCGTTTATCGTCACCACTGCCATACGTGGTGGTTCCGCTACCGCCATCCTGAATCAACGTTGTAATCCCTGGTTCGACACCTTCCAGCTTAAGCCCAAGCCGGGATTTGTCCATCGAAGACAGAATCTCTCCAGAACTGCCGATGAGTTCCAGTCTGCCTTGCCCTCTGCCTAATCCCAGAGCGGCCCATCCCTTGGATATGGCCTTCTCATCCAGACTAATGGCTAACCAGCCGATGGGTCGATAATCATGGATACTGCGAATTGGCCGAACCAATGTGATCACATTTTGAATACCCGCGTAATTCTGAACCGGGTATACTCCCGTCCATTGTTTGACTGCTTCACCACTGGGAACAGAGGGATACGAAAGGTTGGATTCATTGGATTCATACCAGGTAGCGGTTGACAATGTAGCATCAAAACCTCCCGGATATATCGCGATGTTGGCGATATATTTCTTGGAAGCCGCCAGATTGGTCATCCTGCCCAGGATATCCACCCGGTCCAGCTCATGATCTTCATTGTGGCTAAGGTACTGCTGGATGTCCCGTTCTCCAATCAGGAAAATGGAGAGATTCTCGGCATCCTGCAGCATATAACGAAGATTTGCTTCTACCTGTTTCAGCGTATCCATGCCGGACAGCTTTGTTTTTTGCTCTGTGATGCGGGAAGAGATCAGAAAGGCGAACAGGCCCAAGGCCAGCAAAGGCACAATCATTGAAGCCGTCACAACGACGGATAGCTTCCTTTGTAACGAAGATGTGAGCCAGCGTGCCAAACGTTTCTCCTCCTCTGGATGCGCTTTCGCTTATCCTTTAACAGCTCCTGCGGTCATGCCTTTCATAACCTGTTCCTGGAATATAAGATACAGAATAATGGTTGGAATGACCGACAGGGTCATGGCAGCAAGCGTTAATCCGTAATCCGTCTGATATCCATCCGCAAAGTTCGCAATGGCCAGCGGTAACGTTTTCAATCCGGTTTTGTTGATGAACACAAGCGCAAATGAAAAGTCATTCCACGCATGCAGGAAACTCAGGATCGTAACCGTGGACAACGCAGGGACGGACATCGGCAGCATAATTCGGGTAAATAGTCCCCACAGGCCTGTTCCATCAATAAAAGCCGCCTCTTCAATGTCACGTGGAACACTTGTCAGATAAGCCGTAAGCACAAAAATTGCCGTAGGCAGTGCAAAAGCCGTATAAGGTAATATTAAGGCCCAGTACGTATTTAACAAGGACATCTGTTTCATTAGAATAAATAAGGGGACAAGTGTACTATGGATCGGAATGAGCATGCCAACAACAAAGAAGGTCATGATTAACCCTTTCCAGCGAAACTGGAAACGAGCCAGGATGAATGAAGCCAGCGCTGCAATAAACAGCGTCAGAATAAGAGACCCCACCGATACGATTAGTGAATTGCCAAAAGCGGTCCCCAGCCTGGAGCTTTCCCATGCATTGCTGAAATTGGCAACATTCCAGTTTTCCGGCAGTCCAAAGGGACGGCTATAGAAATCTTCATTTGTTTTGAATGCACTAATTACGAGCCAGTAGAACGGATACAATGTTAAAATACCATAGACCGTTAGCAGCGTCCAAACAATTCCGCTACGTAGGCGACGAATCGGATGGCCCGAGCTGCTTCGTGGTGATGGCATGGATACAGGTGTCACGCGCATGATAGCCCCTCCTCTCTATTGATTCTCTTTTCGTTTGCGACTGGTTAACCACTGGCTTGTTCCGATCAGCAGTAACGAGATCAGTACGATGGTTGTTGAGATCGCACTACCAAAACCATATCGGTATGTTGTAAAGGTTGAATTGTACATATACGTTGCAAGCAGTTCCGTCGCATGTGCCGGACCACCCTTGGTCATGATGTAGACCAGATCGAATGATTTCAGACTACCCGAAATACATAGAATGATCGCAACCTGAACCGTACCCCAGATCATGGGCAATGAGACCGATACCAGCTTCCGGATTCCTGAAGCACCGTCTATTTTGGCAGCATCATGAATCTCGCCGGGAATATTTTGCAGTGCCGAGATAAAGATAATCAGATACAACCCAACAAAGCTCCAGAGCAGCGGTGGTACCAATGAGAAAATGGCAATCTTGTCATCGGACAGCCATTGCAGCTTCCAACTTTCCAGCCCCAGGGCGTCCAGCAGAAAGTTCAATATCCCGATCTGCGGATGATAGATATACTGCCAGATCATACCGATAACTACAGTGGATAACACCATCGGCAGAAATACGGCTGAGCGCAGAAACCGCTGTAATGGATTGCTTTTGTGTAAGATGACCGCCAGCATCAGCGCTAACGGAATCTGTCCAAACACCGATGCCAATACAAAAATAACGTTATTTTTCAGTGCCCGCCAAAACACAGGATCATGCCAGATCTCCACGTAATTATCCATACCAATGTATTTCGATGCGCCGATGCCGGACCAGTTGAAGAAACCGTAGTATGCCGACCATACGACCGGTACAAATACAAACAATGCATAAATGATGACTGCCGGGGCCAGCCCCAGCATAATAAAACGCCGACTTCGCAGTGCGTTCATCTGTTCACTTCCCCTCCTTGAATGCCTTTCTCAACTTGCAACTGACTATCTTATCCATACTTAAAACCCCTCCCCTGCCGGGAAGGGGTTTTAACGAATGGTTACTGACTAACTGCATTGGCTTGAGCCGCCTGAATTTTAGCTGCAATGTCTTCGGCCTTACCGCCCATAAGCAACTCTTGCAATGCATTATTAATAACCTCAACCGTTGCCGATCCCAGCTTGGAATCGTATACTGGCGTGATTTTCACTTCCTGCATCAGATCATATAATTCAACGAACAATGGATGTGCCTTGGTTTTGTCCAGATCAATCTTGTAACTCACCAATGTGCTGCTATCCAATGTGGCCTTCTGACCATCAGGTCCTGCCAGCGCGTAGAACAGCTCCATTGCTGCCTCTTTTTGTGCACCGCTCAGCTTTTTACTTACACCCAACCCGGTTCCTACTACACCGGATGTTGTTCTTGGTTCACCCTGACCTCCGTCCACTGGAGGAAGAATCGTAATATGGGTGTTGTTCAACACCTCTTCAGGTGCATTGTTCACCAGATTTGCCAAGGCCCATCCGCCGTTCATGACCATCGCTGCCTTACCTTGGAAATAAAGCTGCATCATCTGTGTC
Source organism: Paenibacillus sp. FSL L8-0435 (assembly GCF_037965655.1). Classification (NCBI taxonomy): domain Bacteria; kingdom Bacillati; phylum Bacillota; class Bacilli; order Caryophanales; family Paenibacillaceae; genus Paenibacillus; species Paenibacillus sp. FSL L8-0435. The sequence continues at coordinate 2,236,034 of NZ_CP150185.1, read as the reverse complement.
TCATCGATACTATTGAATCCATCCTGGAATGCCTTGGTGTTGCCAAGCTCCTGCATCTTGTTCAAGGCTTCAATAAATTGCGGATCGGTAAAGCTTGCACCCTCTTGTGCTGTCGCTTTCAGGAACCAGTCCGTGTCGGTAATCCGATCAGCCAGTGTACTGAATATCGTTGATTGAGCTACCCAGTTGGCTTTGTTGCCAAGTGCCATGGGAATGACTTTATTTTGATTAAAAGTAGCAATCGCTTGTTCCAGTTCCGCCCATGTCTCAGGCACTTTTACGTTGTACTGCTTGAAAAGAGCTTCATTGTAATAGATGAAGGAACTCGGCGCCAGATTCATGGGCACGGAGTAGATATTCCCGTCCACAGTGTATCCATCCAGTGCATTCGGGATAAAGTTGTCTTTCCACTCCGGCTTTGCGTCCAGCTCTGCATTAATGGGCTGTAACAGGTCACCTTTCACAAATTCCTTGGTCATGGCATCCGGCCACATCACGAACAGATCTGGCATCTCGTTAGCAGCTGCCACCGTACGAAGCCGGGTTTTGAGACCATCTGTTGGCAGACCTTCATCCACAACTTCAATATCTGGATGCGCCGCGCGAAAATCTTCAATTATTTTGCGCATCGCAACCGCCTTTGCATCCTGTCCGGTCCAGTTGTGCCAGAGTGTGACGGTTACTTTGTCATTGCCGCTGCCTCCTTCTGAAGTGTCTCCGCCAGCACAGCCAGCCAGAATAATGGAGAACAATGTTATTGCCAGGAAACCCGAAAGCCATTTTTTCAACATCTCTATAATCCCCCTCGGCGATTTGAATACACTTATTGTAAATGGTAACGCTATCATACCGTAAGGTGACGATCCACGGATGCAGGGGTGAAAAATATCGGTTCCCCTGTTTGGAATTTACTTTGCTGGCTTATTGTTCATAACATATAAAAAGAGCCCTCACAATGAGAGCTCTTTCTTGTTGCAGCCGTCGGTAGCTTCACCCCAGGCTATATATATTGAATAAGTGCTAAATCGTATTAAATATGGATTGCGTATTATTGGATACTGTTCTTCACCAGTTCTGCAAAAGCTTCGGACCCTTGCGTAGTGAGATGTACGCCATCTTTTTCAAAATATTCGTCATGTCCCTCACTTGCACTGTTCCAGTCAATCAACGAGACATTGGTGTATTTGGATGCTGCCTCATTCAACGCCCTGTTCACCGTTCGTTCCCACGGACGAGGTACGCGCACAGTAACCAGATATACCCGATCCTCATCCTTCAGATAATCAAGCACAGCATTCAAGTTTTTGGAGTTAAAGGAACCATTCGTCCCGAGCTCCAGCACCACTTTGCTGCCCATTTGGTTATTTTGCTTCAGACCTTCCAATACATCGCCTGCCTGCCACATCTGACGACCGACATGTCCGTCCACATACACTCCCGATATACTTTGCTCCAAGTACGGTTTTGCATCCAAAATCACCGAATCTCCAATGACGGTATAATGAACCTTGCCATCCTGGGCAGGAGGAGCCGTTTCTTCATTGTCCTGAGATGAATCAGGTGTGTCATCCGCATGATCTGTATCATCGAATTGATTCGCCCCGGCGTCATCCGGTATATCATTCTCGTTCGTCACGGATTCATCAGCCGGCTTATCTTCAGACTGACCGTCCTTGCCAGGATTCACTGAATTGTCTTGTTCGTCAGGTTTTGAATCTGGTGCAGGCTCTCCTGTTGGCTTCTCATTTTTCCCCGGATCATCTTTCGTTCCTGCTTCCAGTTTATGGGTATGAGCATCGTTCTTTTGGCCAGAGCCTGACGTTGCTGTAATAGCTGGCAACACATCCTGTCCCTGTTCCTCCGCTACGGAATTCTCTCCATTCAATGTGTTGGACATCGATACCGAATGGGAGTCGGAGTTCGCTGCATGTGAGACCATCATCTGAGATACCGTATAGGACAACAGCAGAATCGTCATCAACAGACCTGCACGCTTCCACCATACGTTACGTATACCGATCGATGACCGCCCTCTTCCCCATAATCGGGACCAAGAATCACGGAATCCATTGTACCGAATCGGATTTTCAATATATTTAAGGGACAATGAGGCCAGTACAACCGTTGCAGCAACCTGTAAAATGATTCGTACAGGATGTGCTCCTCCCGTATCCACCGCGGGATTGGTTAGCATAATAACAGGATAATGCCACAGATATAATCCGTAGGATCGCTCTCCGATCCAGCGTAATGGCTTCGCGCCAATGATACGTGCCAGGAGAGACGATGGGTGAGCCAACACCGCTACCAGCAACGTTGTTGCAATAGCCTGAAGCACCATGCCCCCTTGATACAGAAACGGATCATATTCACTGCTGTTCAGCATCATGTAGATTAACAAAGCAAGCGCAGCAAGTCCCGACACATCGAGCACAAGCCGGTTCATGCCAGACAGAGAGCTCGATAGCTTGCGACTAGGCCACACCACGGCAAGAGCAGCACCAGCAAGCAGTGCAAATGCCCGCGTGTCTGTTCCATAATATACACGGCTCGGGTCCAAATCCGGATTATACATGATGGCCATTGCGCCAGCAGATAATTCAGCTGCGACGACAATGAAAACGACCAGCCATCCCTTTCTTTTGAACACTACGATTGCTGCGATCAGTAGAAGAGGCCATATAAGATAAAATTGCTCTTCCACAGCCAGCGACCAGAAATGTCCAAACGGTGATGGAGGGCCAAAACTTTCGAAATAGGAAACGTTGTGAAAGATATACCACCAATTGCTTATGTATAATACACCCGAAACGATATCACCACGAAGCGCAGCAAGTCGGGATGGGTCTGTACAAGCTAACCAGATCATCACCACAGCTGTCATGGTCAGCATGCCTGGAAGCAAACGCCTTACCCGTCTTACCCAGAAATCACCGAGTGAAATGCGTCCATGTTCCTGCCACTGTGACACGAGAATATCTGTAATTAAATATCCCGAGAGAACAAAGAATATACCTACACCGAGCAGTCCGCCCGGAATAAAATCCAAATTCAGATGATACGCGATTACCGCAAGTACAGCGATGGCTCGCAAGCCGTCAAGTCCGTTCATATGTCTCTTACGATTTAACGATTGTGACATGCATGCCCCTCCTTGTTACTGTGAGTCAACAACATCGGTGTTGGGGGCATAAAGGAACTCCTGATCGTTCTGGTTGTCATTAACATACGTATTGCACCTTCCATCTTTCATTTACAACATTAGAAAAGCCTCTGTTTGAAGCACGATCCGATGATGCTACATTCTGTGTAAATTCTATAATCTTAAAGAAGACGAGTTGCCTGTCCATTAAGTTTAATTATTAAAATATTCTTTATATTCATTCGTGAGTTCACGTTTAGCATTATACGCCCGAAATAAGCCTCATACTTTACAGGAATAGTTACAAACGATTAAACCGATGTAACCTTTCCTGCCAGCTCATATAGCTGTAAAATCATACTCTAATTTTGTCGTTAAATATAGTACTTTTCATCGAGTGGCTAAAATTACCTGTCCCGCTTGCGCAAACCAGCATACCCACGCACACATCGATTGAAACAATTGAATTCATAACAAAAGGCTGCCGACTTGCTCAGCAGCCAATATCCATTATAAACCTATGTCAGACCGGATTGAAAGTTTTGCTCATAATTGCTTCTTCTTGCCTAGGACCCTAGAGGTGGAACGGGTGAATCTTTTCTTCTGTCCGCGCATCCATGATCCGGTATGCTGAACGCCCTGTGTACATTGGGATTTGCAACTTCTCCAGATCAACCATTCCATTCTCTAGAAAGTACTTCTGATCCTGATATCGCTGCAACACTTCCCCTGCAATCCATTCATGGTCACCATATGTCGTAATATCCATAACCTTGCATTCATAGGCAAAATAAGCGTCTGTCAAAATCGGTACACTTACCTTGATTCCTTCCTCATACGGAATGCCGAATCTTGTGAATTTATTCGTATCTCTTCCGCTGAACGTTCCTGCAGCTTGAATCCACTCCGAACGATGACCCGGCAGAAAATGAACACCGAATACGCCACTCTTCTCAATGAGTTCATAGGAGAATGTTTCCTTACGAAGGGAGATGCCATATACGCCTGGTGATGATCCGATGTATGTATGCCATCCAGACGCCATCACATTCTGAACTCCCTCATGACGTGAAGTCACCACCGCTACCATTCCAGGATAAGAATAAAATATGGGTTCTTCTATCGGCTGACGCATCTAATCCCCTCTCTTCTTCGTTATAAACACAACTTTAATTATAAAGTAAAGATGCTGGTTGAAAAAGCGCTTTGCAGAGGATTTCGCTATAAGCAACACACATCAACTATCATGTTATACTGAGATGGTCAATTTCTAAAAATACGATACTGGGAATGTGATAGGATATGGTCAAATCAGTCAAATATACCTCCTAAATAAAGACATTATTCAAATTTAGGAGGTTATAACTTATGTTTAATTCAATCGTGTTAGATCAGTGGGATCGAAAGCCATACTTTGACCACTACTTGAATCAGGTCAGATGTACCTACAGCATAACTGCTAATCTGGATATCACGCTATTGATCACCAAACTCAAGCTTAAAGGATTGAAGTTCTATCCCGCTCTTATTCATATGATCTCTACGGTCGTCAATGCACACAGGGAATTTCGAACCTGTTTTGATGCCGAGGGGAAATTGGGCTACTGGGACGAAATGTCTCCGAGTTATACGATTTTTCATGAGGACAACAAAAGTTTCTCAACGATCTGGACAGCATTCCATGAAGATTTCGAGACGTTCCACAATCGTTATCTGGAAGATATGAAGAATTACAAAGATCACAAACAATTTGTTGCCAAACCCAATGAACCGCCAAATACATTTCCCGTTTCCAGCATTCCCTGGGTGAACTTTACGGGATTTAATCTGAATATTTACAATGAGGGAACCTACTTGTTGCCTATTTTCACGATGGGAAAATATGTTCAACAAAACGATAACGTCTATCTTCCCTTATCTGTTCAGTTACACCACGCCGTGTGTGACGGCTACCATGCTGGCGTTTTATTTAATGAATTGCAATCACTTGCAGATCGATGCCAGGATTGGTGTTAGTTAGCTAAATGACAAAAAGGCATTCCTGACTTCGTAATGGAGTCAGGAATGCCTTTTCTTTTTTACTTTTTCCAAATGCTATTTAATTGCACTTACTGTACCCACAGTTGCTGCATGTTTTGCATCCTTCCACATTCATCAGGGATGCCGAGCCGCATGAAGGGCATAAATCTCTCGATTCGATAAAGCTTTTCTGATCCTCCACTTTGGGATACGTGCTCTCCACTTTGTTCTGTTCTTGTACTGCTCCAGTTTCGTTCTCCTGCACATTGCTCTGTACATGACTTTCCAATGCTTTGGCGACTGCATCAGCAATCGATTCAACCCGGTTGGCTCCGAAGCCAATCGCGCCCGAACCACCGATTCCCTTGAGATGTTTGATCAACAGTTCAACCTTGTGCCCATGATCTCCGTATCGAAGGAACAGAGAGCATACTCGACCGAGTGCTTCAGCCATCGCAAACACGTCCGAGCCCGCTTTGCCCACGTTCAGGAAGATCTCACCCGGCGTTCCCTCCAGATCATTGATCGTAATGTAAGCCATCCCAAATGGCGTATTGATTTTGTATGTCGCACCGCGCAGTACTTGAGGACGGTTTCTGTATTGTTTATCCAGCACTGTAGAAGAGGAAGGGGGTTGCTCGGAAGAATGCGTGCTAACACCATCCTGGCTATTGGAAGTTCTATCACTTGCCTGTACTTCAGCATTATTCGGGTTTTCTATTACAGATACGACTGTCTTCTCTTCAGCTTCCGCCGTGTTCTGATCTTCAGCCTGGGTCGCTTCCTTCTTCGACGTGGACAACACCTGCACATCCCTGCTGCCGTCGCGATATATCGTTACTCCCTTGCAGCCTAGGTCGAAGGCCAGTTCGTACAGCTCAGCCGTGTCCTCCACTGTAAAATCAGCCGGACAGTTTGCCGTTTTCGAGATCGAACTATCCACCCATTGCTGAATGGCAGCCTGCACCCGGATGTGATTTTCAGCCGACAGATCCATCGCCGTTACATAATAATCTGGTAAGGCTTCACCCGGATGTTCATCCAGCCAATCTTGTGCAATCGGTACGAACTGTTCATCATAACCTAGACGGCTTTGACGGAAATACTTGAAGGCGAAATACGGCTCAATACCTGTTGATGTGCCCACCATCGTACCTGTACTTCCCGTTGGCGCTTGTGTGATCAGTGTGACATTTCGAATGCCCTGTTTACGAATGGCCTCTCCCACTTCAGGGTACGTCGCCACCATATTTTTCATGAATCCACTCTTTAAATACGGTTCAGCTTCAAAAGCTGGGAAAGCTCCCTTCTCTGCTGCAATCTCTGCCGATGCCAGATAGGCCTCCTTCGCCATGAATCCATACAGTTTATCCAGAAAAACAAGAGATTCAGGACTGCCGTATCGAATACGCAGCTTAATCATCAGCTCTGCCAGTCCCATCGTGCCAAGCCCAACCCGGCGTTCACGTTGTTGATTCAGTCTATTTTCCTCAAAATGATATGGTGTTGCATCGATGACATTGTCCAAAAATCTAGCCGAGATGCGAGTGGTTTCCGCCAGTTCATCCCATGCCACATCATGATTTGTTTCATCGTAGAATTTGGACAGATTAATGGCAGACAGATTACATACACCCCAGGCAGGCAGACCCTGTTCCGCGCATGGATTAGTACAGATGATCGGGTTAAAGTACCAGCTGTTGGACATCTGGTTATAGTACTCCATGAATACCACACCAGGCTCTGCCGATTTCCAGGCTGATTCAATAATGGTATGCCAGATTTCGCGCGCCTTCAGTGTACGATAGTGCACCACCGAATGACCTGCTGCTTTCCATTGCTGCATATCCCCGTTCCACTCGGTGTCGTAGTCCGGATCGTTCGTATCGGGGAAAACCAAGTCCCAATCTCCATCCTGCTTGACAGCCTCCATAAATGTGTTGCTCACACATACAGACAGATTGGCATTGGTCACCTGCCCCATCGTTTGTTTCACGGTAATAAAATCAAGCACATCCGGATGCCAGTCATTCATCATGAGCATGAGCGCACCACGGCGGCTCCCACCCTGTTCAATCAGTCCAGTCGTATAACTGAACAATCCGCCCCACGATACGGAACCGCTGGATGATCCGTTGACACCTTTCACCACCGCTCGGCGAGGACGCAAAGAGGACAAATTAATGCCAACGCCTCCCCCACGTGCCATAATCTCCGTCATCTCGGTCAAAGTCTTCATGATGCCACCCCGACTGTCTTGCGGAGACGGAATGACATAACAATTGAAAAGTGTCAACTCATCGCTTGCCCCCGCACCGGCAGCAATGCGGCCTCCGGGTACTAACTTCCAATCTTCCAACACGGAGCGGAACTTGGACTCCCACGTTGCCCGCTGATCCGCTGTGGATTCGACAGAAGCCATCGCTTTGGCAAGACGGTCCCACATCTCTTCCGGTGTTTTTTCTATGTTGAGTGTCAATTTCTCCACGTTTGTCTCGATGATCTCTCCGCTTCGAGTCCTTACCTGTACAAGCTGACCCTGACGTTCTATGATTTCGCCCACTTCCTTGGTTGGGAACTTCGGATCATCCTTCGTTAATACCAATACCACATCTCCGACCTTGGCATGATTCGAATCGGCGTCCTTCCAGGCGTATCGGTCCAGAAATATTTTTTCGCTGAGTCCTTCTAATGGGTACGATCGTTGGTTCGATTTCATCGCTACGTTCAACCTCCCGAAATAGATCTCCATTTTCACTATAAGAGTAAATTATGATAAAACACCACATATAGTGATATAAAACCAGTATATTACACCATATATTGATTTTCCATAAGACTTTTATCACAGACTTTATTTTATAGACTCCCCTGCTCGGACAAACTTCTTCACACACCCTCATACGCATGAATACGATATCTGTGAATTTTTTGGCACACAAAAAATCTGGGGATAACAGCGATTGGAAGGTTGTTCTGTCATCGTAGTGTTCGTGCAAATAAACTGTAGTTCAACTTATATAGTTATGAACTGACTCTCATTCGTCCATACTATTACCTACGAATAAAACGTCATCACGTATGGCAGGGGAGGAAACACCATGAACCGGAAAAACCCGCACCACACGAATCAACCTGTAGCCGAGCTGCCCGTTCCGCTGGAATTTGATCGAAGCTGGATTAATCAATTGGAATCACGACTGGATAAAGGAGGTCCTTGGGGGGATTATCGACTCTTCCAACTGGGCATTCAAGCCGAAGAAACCAATCTGATTCCCAATTTTGACGAGATCCAGTGTTTGAAGCATCTACAAGGCCTTACTCCACTTCCTCATCAGATGGACACTGCACGCAGAGTATTATTTGAAATGTCAGGCCGGGCCATTCTCGCCGATGAGGTGGGTCTTGGCAAAACCATTGAAGCCGGTCTCATTCTGAAAGAATATATGGTTCGAGGTCTCGTATCCAAGGTACTCATTCTCGTGCCAGCGTCTCTTGTGCTGCAATGGGTACGGGAGTTGAATTCGAAATTTGGCATCCCTGCTATTGCCCAGAAAAAGGCCTATTCCTGGCAGAATGAAGTGGTTGTTGCTTCCATGGATACAGCCAAACGTGACCCGCACAAAGATATGCTGCTGAATACCGATTACGACATGATCATTATTGACGAGGCTCATAAGCTCAAAAACAAAAAAACAACCAACTATCAATTCATGCTGAAATTGCGCAAAAAGTATTGCCTGCTGCTCACAGCTACACCTGTGCAGAACGATATGAGTGAATTGTTCAATCTGATCAACCTGCTGAAGCCCGGTCAACTGGGTCGTCAGGGTGACTTTGCGGCCAACTTTGTTGTAGACAAGCGGGTTCCGAAAAATCAGGAACAGCTTAAGAACGAGTTATCCAAAGTCATGATTCGTAACCGCCGCGGCGAAGGCCCCGTTCAATTTACCAAACGGAACGTCTCCAACGTGAATCTGCAATTATCGCCCGAAGAACAAGCGCTTTATGATGGTGTGACTTCCTTTGTCAAAGACCAGTACCAGGAAGCTGGCGGCAATCTGAGCAGCATGCTCTCCCTTGTTACATTGCAGCGTGAAGTGTGCAGCAGTCGGGATGCTGTATTTGTGACGCTGGTTAATCTGTCGAAGAAACTTCCGCTGGACTCTCCCCTTCGGGACAAGATTTGGGAACTCGTTGCCCATATTAAAGCGATCAAGGAAAATACCAAAGCCGAGAAAACAATGGAACTGATTCGGAACATGAATGAAAAAGTAATCATCTTCACCGAATACCGGGCCACGCAGGAGTATCTGCTAAACTATTTCCGCAACAATGGGCTTACGGCTGTACCCTATCGGGGTGGTATGAATCGTGGCAAAAAAGACTGGATGATGGATCTCTTCCGCGGGCGTGTGCAGGCCATGATTGCAACCGAAGCGGGTGGTGAAGGCATCAATTTGCAATTTTGCCATCATATGATCAACTTTGATCTGCCTTGGAACCCTATGCGGGTAGAGCAGCGGATCGGCCGGGTACACCGGCTTGGGCAGCAAAATGACGTGAACATCTTCAATTTATCTACGACCGGAACCATTGAGGAACATATTCTGAGTCTGCTGCATGAGAAGATCAATATGTTTGAAATGGTGATCGGCGGGCTGGATGTCATTCTCGAACGGCTGGAGAAAAAGGAGTCTATTGAGAAAAGTTTGTACAAAATCATATTGGAATCACAAACTGATGAAGATATTCGCAGTAAAATGGACTCACTTGGACAATCGCTGAACTCCATTCAACGTGAGGTTGCCGATGAAGGCCCTGACGTATCCGGGTTGTTAGATCTTCGCAAAGGAGGTAGCTAACTCATGACCATGTCTCCCCATGAAGTGCAGGCATATGTTCTCACCTATCTGGAAGCACTCGATTGTCAGATTATGGAGAGTTCCCCTGCCCATGTTACAGTCAAACTCTCGCCTGAGGCGGACAAAGCGTTGACCAATCGCCCCTATTATTGGGGGTTCGTGGAACGAACCGGAGCACCCGCTGAGACGATGTCCTTTACATTTATATTTGATCCTGACAGGTATCAGCAGGCCATTGAAGCAGCAGAAGCCAAAGCTGCGCAAGCATCACCTCCTGTTGTGCCTAACCCTGCTGAAACGAATGGCATAACCAACGGCAGTCCTCAAGGCGAGCCACCAAAAGAAACTATTCTAGGCCGTTACTTCGGTATTACGCCATCACTGCCACAGCTGGGGCCAGGACGAATATTACGTGAAGAAGTGGTGTACGGCAGTCGCAGACTCCAGCAGATTTTCGGCGCTGCCCGTGAAGGCGGTGCCTTCGTGAATCTGTTCGAACAGGCTGCCAAACGGCAATTGCGGGCTACAGCGCCAGCCGTATATGAGCCTTGGCTTGGTGTGTGTTTCAAGGTGGAATTCGCCTGTGATTTGAAACGGGAGGAATTGCATTTTCTCGGCATCTCCCTACGCTCGGGTGAAATTATAGAGAAATTCGGCACCAAGCTGAACCGACGTGATCTCAGTCCAAGACTTGCGGAGAACATGCATGTGCAGACAGCTAAAGTTTCGATATTTGACGCCGGAGCTGCTCTGGAATCTCATTTGACAAACCGCTTGCTGGAACTCGATTATAGCTGGGCCGAGAAAGCCCAAGAGCGGCTTGATCTGGAGCTGGACGTGTTGGACACCTACTATGAAGCAGTACTCCGAGAAGATACGCCTGAGGTAGAATCACCAGGTAAGACAACCTCAGACACGGAGAATGTCCATTCTAACCGCACGCCACCTGTACCACTGAAAAAAGTTCTGGATATCACTAACGCTAAACCCATTGGAGCAGATGTAGAACTGGCGGCAGAAGCCGCAGTACCGATCGACTCCGAGACAGATGCCGAAGAAGAGAAAACAAAACAGGCGGTAATAGATCGTGAAGCTATGAAATTGCAGTATGAGACACGCCGGACCGAGATGATCTGGCAATATGAACCCAAAGTGAAAGTGACTGCCATTAGCAGCGGTATGTTTCACTTAAGATAGACGAAGACACTACTTTTCCTGCAAATGCTGGCAAAAGTAGTGTTTATTCATGATCAGCTGCCCGACAGGTTGCGGCAACCTTTGCATAGCCTGTCCCCTAGAATGAAACTAGGAGCCGCTCAGGTAACGGATAAATGAAAAGTAGGTGTAAATTTGAAACGATTCTTTCATACGTGTTGGAACAACGCTCGGAAAACAACCTGTATAACCTTGGGCTTGCTCAGTTGTCTTGCCCTATTCTCTTTTTGGTCGATAGCCAATGCAGAGGAACAAGAAACGTCTTCACTGTCCCCCGCATCATCAACAGAGTATAGTCCCGAACATCTTGCCGTTGAGAATGACAAATTAGCTCCCGCTGCTGTACAACGGTTTGCAGAGCAACAAGCTGTTGCACTTGGCTCAGTTGATACCGAAGCGCATTGGAAGAACGCCGACCTGGACTTCTACCCTCTGGGTCCGGGTACACATAGCTGGCTCGTTCAAGCTGAGTTTGAAGGCAAACCGATCGGATATATGATTATTACAGTCACAGAGCAGGGTCAGATGATGCTTAGTGAATATGGTCATGGAGAACAGTCACCATACAACAATGAACTTCTTGGACAAGCCTTGGATCGACAACATGTGAACCTTGAGGCATTACTTGCTGGCGGAGGAGAGCTTCATCTTGGTTATACTCTTCCCCTGCTGGCTTATTGGAAAGTGGAACAACCTAACCATCCTGCACTTTATATTGATGCTACGAACGGAGATTTACTACCGTCAGAGTTCCTGAACCTGCTGGAGGCTGATTCCAAACAGACCTCTGTCAGCATAACTGATTTATCCACAACACCATCTTTATCAGTCGACCCACTTCATCTCCGACCCGTCTTTAATCCGACTGACAATCTGTTGTGGATTACCTCCAAGCCTGTTGATGCCGACCGGGCAAAAGATGTGATACAACACGGGGAGAATCAAGAGATTGTTTTCTCAGCGGGTGATCGTAACGTTGTATATGGCGGTCCTCTACCTGTTAGCGGGTATCAGCTGTGGCATACTGATCAGGTAGCAGAGTCTATTCTATATGTAGCGCTAGGTGGAAAATCATCCATTCAACGATTTGTCCCTTTGAGCACATTGCAGCAAGATGGCCATTTTTACATCGTAAATCCTTGATCATCAGCTAACTCTTAAGATACAGTCCAGTCAGATAAACTGTTAAACAACAAATAAGACGCCTTCCCATTATATTAAGGGATTGCGTCTTTTGGTTTTACATTAGTGAAATAGGTAAGCTATGGTCACCCTTTGCCCGAAGAACTTCGTTTATGAGACTTTGTATCGAATTCTTTTTCCTTTTTCCCCACCCACAGGGATACAGCGAAAGGGATCATACCAAACCACTTCATCGCCCACGGCTCTTTCCTTTTGGTGCGACCTTTCCGCTCATCCTTCGGTGTATCGATATAATGAACAACACGCTGCGTAATGTATTTTACCAATTCATCACTTTTGGCCATAATTCTGCCTCCTTCGCTCCTGCACATTTGCGGAGCTTACGATAGTTCTATTGTGTGCAGGATGTGGACTGGTTAAACATTTTTTTATTTAAAGAAGTATGAAAACCCTCAGAATGCACAGTCTAATGCCAAAGGTATCCATCGAGTCACTAATCTGAAATTCGATACCTATTCCATGAAGGAGTGTGTATTCCCATGTATAAGCTGCTGACCGCTTCGGTAGCCTTGCTAATCAGCTTCCATTGCCTTCTCATGCTGCCCCATGTGGCTTATGGAAAAGCAGCCCCGTCCCAGAACAGTCCATCCATGCTACCAGTGACCGATGGAGATGCATATCGCTCAAGTCATCATGCCTTTGCAGCACCGGTTATCCTGCTCGATGTAGGCCATGGCGGTATTGACGGTGGTACGTCAGCCCAAGGTGTGTTGGAAAAAGATATCAACCTGGCCATTAGCCAAAAGGTCTATCTGCTGCTTCGCAGCAAAGGTTATGCCGTTATCATCAATCGACTTGGTGATTATGCACTTAGTGATGAGAACCGCTGGCTGAACAACCGCTCCCGTCATACCAGAGATCTTGCCCAACGTAAAAGCCTTAGCGAAGAAGTAAGTACAGATATCGTGGTCAGCATTCATGCGAACTGGAGTCCCCGATCGAATGTACACGGCCCGGTGGTACTACACCAGAAGGAAGGCAGGAGTTATTTGCTGGCCCAATCCATTCAGGATGCCATGAACAAGTTGTACGGAACGGAGCACAGGATCGTATGGGGCAAGCCCTTTTATTTATTGAATTACGTGAAACAACCTGCCGTTATCGTCGAAACCGGATTTTTGAGCAATGCGACAGATCGAGCCAGAATGAGTGATCCCGCTGAGCAAAAACGAATCGCCCAGTCCATTGCCGATGGCATTATTTATTATCTGTCGGTAGTGTAGGAGCAGAATGCCATTGCCACACATCTCGAACCAGATCACCGATTCCCACAAATTGAACCTGATTTTGCAGACGGGAGACGGATTCACGAATGACTGCGGATGTGTTCATCCCCGAATGACCGACATGACCAATGACAACACAGATATTCTTATCGATCGCACGCTGAGCAGCCAGATCCAGTTGTTTGCGAATGTGTTGCTTAGAGTTTTGATCATCCAAGAAAATGTCATTACCTACAGGTGGCATATTTTTGGATACGGCCAGTTCCCCCACCACGGAGCGAAAGTTCGTACGGCTGTCTACAAAGAAGAGGCCCCGCTCCTTGCATACATCGAGTACAATGGACATGATGCGTTTGTCCGAAGTAATTTTGGAACCCATATGATTGTTCATGCCAATGGCGTGGGGCACATCATCAATCGCTTTCTCCACGCGTGAGCGGACTTCTTCATCTGTTAGACTGGATGTGATTGCACCCGGGCCCAGCCATTCAGGTCGTCCTTTCTTGGGTTCCATGGGCATATGCACAATCACATCCATCCCCTTTTCATGTGCAGCTATCGCATCTTTCTTCGTTGTTGGCAAAAAAGGCATGACCGCTACCGTTAATTTAACTGGCATCGCCAGGATTTCTGCCGTACCCCTCATGTCATTACCAACATCATCGATGATAATCGCTAACCGTTTGTCATTCGATGGGGACTCTGAAGCTGCCGCTGTAGGCCCTCCTGCCGATATGCCTGCGTAAAACACAATCAAAAATGCCATGATACCTACAATGAATCCATAATTCTTTCTCTGTTCCTTCATCATGATTCCTCCCCGTAACTTCTGTGATCTCATTGTTTGATAATGAAGGGAGGATTATGTAAGCCAAAGCCTTCCTTAATAACAATATCCCCGCCATTGGAGACCTCTGTCTCAAGCGAAGATCCCCATCATTCCCGTTTTCTCCTTTGCATTCAGACAAAAACTGTCATTGAACAGTTAGAGAATAGAGATTAATTAGAAAAAATACTGTAATTTGTCAGGTTTTCAGTTTAGGAATTATTTAGTAGAATCAACAAATGAAAGAGGTTATGTGCTGCATTTCTTTCCTATGATTTATGGAAGGAGGTTTTGAAAGGGTTTACATAAAATAAATGCCAGACAATCCGCTATTCTTGTTTGTTATCCCTGGTCGCGGTTTCTCTATGTAACCATTTACTATTATCGAGGAGGATGAAAGTAGTGAAATTCAAACTAAAAAAGACGATTAATGTTCTTTTGGCCTGTTTAACAGCTCTGCCTTTGATGTTAACCCCGACAAATGTGTCAGCAGCCAGCGATGCCAACATTAATTTGTCCTCGGAAAAACAGCTAATCAAGGGCTTTGGAGGCATTAACCTTCCTGCCTGGATTGGTGATCTGACTCCCGCTCAACGTGAAACTGCTTTTGGTAATGATCAGAATCAGTTAGGCTTCTCAATTCTCAGGATTTACGTCGATCCAGATTCTAATAACTGGTACCGTGAAGTTGCCACAGCCAAACGGGCTATCGAAAAGGGTGCTATCGTATTCGCATCCCCATGGAATCCTCCAAGCAGCATGGTTGAAACGTTCAACCACAATGGAGACACAAATGCCAAACGCCTGAAATACGACAAATATGCCGCCTATGCGCAACATCTGAACGACTTTGTAACCTACATGAAAAATAACGGCGTAGATTTATATTCCATTTCTGTGCAAAATGAACCGGATTATGCTCATGACTGGACCTGGTGGACTCCACAAGAGATCCTTCGATTCATGAAAGAAAATGCCGGGTCCATTCAAGGTACCAAAGTCATGGCGCCTGAATCCTTCCAGTACTTAAAGAACATATCCGACCCAATCCTGAATGATCCGCAGGCGCTTGCCAACATGGACATTCTGGGAGCGCATACGTATGGAACACAGATTTCGAATTTTGCCTACCCTCTCTTTAAGCAAAAAGGAGCCGGTAAAGAACTGTGGATGACTGAGGTGTATGTTCCAAACAGTGATAACAACTCAGCAGACCGCTGGCCTGAAGCATTAGACGTTTCCTATCACATGCACAATGCCATGGTAGAAGGTGATTTCCAGGCCTATGTGTGGTGGTACATCCGCAGACAGTATGGTCCGATGAAAGAGGACGGTACCATAAGCAAACGCGGGTATAATATGGCTCATTTCTCTAAATTCGTTCGTCCAGGCTACCTGCGAGTCGATGCAACGAAAAATCCGGATACGAACACATTTGTCTCAGCCTATAAAGGTGATAACAAAGTCGTCGTTGTGGCAATTAACCGTGGAACTTCAGCCACAAGCCAAAAATTCGTTCTGCAGAATGGTAATGCCTCCACTGTGTCCTCATGGATTACAGACAGCGGTCGAAACTTGGCAAGCGGAACCCCGCTTACTGTATCCAATGGAGCCTTCACGGCACAGCTCCCACCTCAGAGCGTAACAACGTTTGTTGCCAACGTTACTGGCGGTAATAGCGGCGGGAATACAGGCAGTGGCACTACGTATGAAGCAGAGACCGGAACCTCACTTACGGAAGCTGCCATTGAAACAATCTACCCCGGTTACACTGGCTCCGGGTATGTTAACTTCAATGCGATGACTGGTTCGACCATTCAATGGAACGGCATTAATAACACTACAACAAGTACCAAAAACGTAAAGTTTCGTTATGCGCTGGAAAGCGGCACTCGGAACCTCGACATTTTTGTGAACGGAACCAAAGTCATCAGCAACGAGCCCTTTCCAGCTACGGGAAGCTGGTCCACTTGGGTTGAAAAAACAATACAGGTCCCCATGAACACGGGGACCAATACATTGAAAGTGGTTACCACTGGATCGGAAGGACCGAATATTGATAGCGTTAATGTTACCGCAGCACAATAAACGTTCCGTATGGCTGATGGAAGACATTTGCTGAACGTGCAGCTAAGCACTAACCTCTTGGATACTCGAGTCTAAAGTTAGTGTTATATCAAAAAATGCAAAAAAATACTCCTTAAGCGTTAACTTAAGGAGTATTTTTATTAGATGCGGTCGAGAGGACTCGAACCTCCACGGGGGGTTAGCCCACACGGACCTGAACCGTGCGCGTCTGCCAATTCCGCCACGACCGCATATTGTATCTCCGTGATCAATATCGGCGACAAGAAGTAATATATCATGTGGAATCTATCATGTCAACAATGAAAATAATTACAATAAAGCCCGAATCGAAACAGACGTCCATTTCGATTCGGGCTTTACCTTTAACTGCTAATAGTTTGGTTCATTATAACGGAAACATAATACAAATTACAGCTTGGAAGGCCAGTTACCGTACCAAGCATAACCGCCTCTTCTTTCTTTATCAATATCACTTAGTTTGTATTTAACGACCCCGTCACGACCAATAAAGATCGGTTTATCCGTTCCCACTTCGTAGAAACGAGCCCAGATCGGTGCAGCTTTGGAATCAGCGATAATTTTGCTGTCTCCGTTTGCTCTTTCATACTTGTAACCCGTAATCTTCACTTTGTTAAACCATGCTTCAGCTCCCTTAATGGATGCCGTAATTTTAGCGGTAGCAGGTCTGGTTTTCAGGAATTTAACAATCGTTACACTCTCTCCAGCCGTCAGTGATGGTACTTCATAGATTCTTGCGCTTGCCGGTTTAAGAGAACTGGAATCATGTTGTTGTCCCCATGCTGTCAGCTTACCGCCTGAAACAACCTGTGTATTCAGAATTGCATCTACACCTTTGGCAACTGAGTTTTTACTGCGGTTAGCAAGTGTGCTGTCGATAAACGAGAAATCACCTTTACGTGTCGCTACTTCATCCAACATGATCATTACATTAATCATGGCATCATCATTGTAAGTGATGTGCTTGTGATATCCGGAGCTTTGGTAAACTTGTGGCCATCCGCCGTTTGAATACTGCATGTTGATCAAAAAGTTAATTCCTTTGATTGCAGCTGTGGAGTAACGCGGATCATTCGTCTTTTTAAATTCCTTCGCCAATCTTCTAATTTCTGAGTATGTAGCCTTGTTGTCGATCGTGGACTTCGCCCACTCTCCACTTGTCTGTTTATAATCTTTTCTCCAACCTCCATCCGGCAGCTGGTTCTTCAAAATATCAGAAATACTCGCTGTAGTACCCGATGCATCCGCAGCAGATACCGTCCCTACAGGGAGAACTGCCATTCCAACTGCCGAGAACACCATCGTGCATGCCAGGACAAAAGTAATTATTTTCTTCGCTTTCAAATGTAACACTCTCCTATGTTCGTTTTTATAAATCTTCCACTTTTACTTACCTATGATACGCGTCCCCAAACCTCCTTTATTTGTATTTATCACATAATAAAATCAATTTTAATCCAATATGTGGATTGGATAATCAGATAATATGCAAAAAATCGATTTTTGTCAATATATGCAACTTAATGAATATAATCTCTCTAATTCTACATAACGGGATAGTTCTTTTAACTCATGACAAACCTATTTATTTATCCAAATTCGTCTTAAACGAATCAATAATGACGTTTTTGTCATGAATGATACCCAAACTTGATCCCTTCTTTCATATAAAAACCTTAATTCCGCTAACATTGAGGTATTACGAAGGGTTTTAAATAGGTTTGACAATTACGCATTTATGCAATATAGTTTCAAATAGTTACAAAAACTTAATTATTCATTGCCGAGTTTCATGTTTGAAAACGGGGGAACCAATTTGGGTGAATTATTCTTATACATAGGAAATATAGGGAACCTTCTACCGAACCCTTAGCTAACTCCGTAGGCATCGAAGGGAGAACATTGATTTTGAAAAAACTGATTATCTCCATTTTTGGAGCAGCTGTATTATTTACATCCGGGGCAACAAGCACAGAGGCAAGCAGTATCAACTCCGTAGTGAACAACATGACAGGTATACCTTACAAATGGGGTGGCACAACTGTAGCCGGCTTCGACTGTTCTGGTTTTATGAGATATCTTTTCAACAAATACAGCATTGAATTGCCACGTACTTCTCAGCAGCAAGCCAAAGCAGGTACGCCTGTATCCAAGAGCAATGTTCGGACAGGTGATCTGGTGTTCTTTAATACAACAGGCAAAGGCATTTCACATACAGGTGTATATATCGGCGGCGGACAATTCGCTCATGCCTCCAGCAGTAAAGGTGTAAGCATCACAAAGTTATCGAATCCATACTTTAATGACCGCTATGTAACAGCACGTCGGGTAACTGGACAGTTTATGTATGATAAAATGTTGGGTAAAATGTAATTCACATACAAAAAGGCATCGGTTATTAACCGGATGCCTTTTTTGTACTTAAAAATGTATGTTGCATTACTTACTAATGCAGCGCCTTCTGCACTCGCATCGCACCCTGAGACAGTGCATGTCCTCCTCCAACAGCTCCGGCCACCGCAACGGTCTCCATAATCTCCTGATCTGTTGCACCCTTAGCACGGGCTTCTTCTACATGGTAGAAGGTACATACCTCATTGTTGGCAAACAATCCAATCCCAAGCGCAATTAGCTGTTTTGTCTTCGCATCAATCACGCCAGGTTGGAAACATTCTCCGGTAAACTCATGATATGACTTCACCACACCTGGCAGTACATCGCTTAATGCTCCAATCTGATCCTTGTAGGCATGAACTTTATCATTCATCAATGTCATCGCTTGTAGCACACCCTCTCGGCTATAGTTACAGATCTTCCTCACTGTACCTATCTTCTCTCCCGAATGAGTCAATTATGCCAAGAAATCATGGTAATTCCAAACATTTAACGCTCATGGCTCTGCCATAATTATAAGCTGTTACTCACTAAGTGGACTCTGGCGCGGCTCGCTGAACAGCTGATAGCTGTAACCTCGGTCCAGCTTAACGACACGTCGATTCTGACGACGGATAAGTACCTGCTCGCCATCCCAGGCAACCACAATCCCCTTCACGTCGTTCGATTCCAGCTCGTCCCGTACTACTCTAACTTTCTCACCTGACAGACGCAGAGCGTCCAATTCTGTATCACTAATCATCTTCATGGCTCCTATATTTCAAATTTATTTACAAAAAGAGACCTAAATGAAAAGTCATTTAGGTCTCACGTGACTGTATTGGACTGTCATGTCATTCGAAATTATGTCCCGACTGAAAGTTACCGCTGCGCGTGCTCTTTGCTGTCGTTCTTCTCAAACCAAAAATCAAGCACTTTGGCGGACATCACACGTTCTTCAAGGTACTCCACTTGATGCGGTGTAAATTGTTCTTTCCAAGAGAAGGACAACTCTTCGCACAAGCCTACAATCGTCAGTAATTCTGACCAGGCAACATAGCGTTTGTACCAGAAAAATTGAGGATGTTCAATCATATAGGGATAAAGGTCATCGAATTCCGTATGTTTACAATCCAGGGCACGTTCAAAATGAACTTTCGATTCCGCCAGCTTATCATTAAAAAATTGTTCTGTTGCCAGTTGGTTCCCCATGGTGTTGCCTCCTCTCCCTAACATAACCCCATTATAAATGAAATCCGCGGTCATGCAAAGGCATAGTTCAAAAAATAGGCCCTATTCCTTTAAAATGTCACATTTCGTTATCGTCAAATTGTACCGTACCATCGTTCAGGGAACGAATGCGTACCAAGGCTTCCACCGGAATACCCTGTTCACGAATCGTGCGTGCCCCTGCTTGGAAACTTTTCTCGACCACAACGCCGAATCCGACAAGTTCCGCACCGGAACGCTCGATAATTTTGATGACGCCACGAGCGGCATCTCCATTGGCAATAATATCATCAATGAACAAAATGCGGTCATTCTCATGAATGAACTCGCGGGATACCATAATATCAGTTACAATTCCTTTGGTAAAGGACGGTACACGTTCACAGTATGCATCAGGATCAGCCAGAAGTGTTTTTTTGCGACGGGCGAATACAAGGGGCACCCCAAGTTCATAGGCTGCGGCAAACGCAACCGGAATCCCTGAGGATTCTACCGTGATTACCCGAGTTACTCCACTTTCACGAAAACGGGCAGCGAACTCACGTCCCATCTCCATCGTTAATGCAGGATCAATCTGGTGGTTCAACAGACCATCCAGCTTTAATACCTGATCCGAGATAACCACACCTTCTTGTAAAATTCGTTGTTTCAATAATTCCATGATTTGACCTCCCAAGCCTATCCTATGAGGTAAAAGTATCATATATCTATCTATAAGTTCAAGCGAAATTGCCTGGGCGCTGTCCTTGAGACACAATTCAAGCCAAAGCTCATTATCGATTGTCATGACTTTCGTGGGTCAAGCATACCTTGTACCATGGTACCCGCATGTCCAAACTATACAGGGGCCTGAGAGGGGAAACACATGAAACAGGCATTTCGGGTGCTGCAGATCGCATTTACATACATCGGAACGGTTGTTGGAGCTGGCTTCGCTACAGGGCAGGAAATTTTGCAGTTTTTTACCCAGTATGGCAAATGGGCCACCGTCACCATAGGCTTATCCACCATACTCTTTGTCTGGTTAGGTACCAAAATGATGCTGATCGCTCACGATACCGGTTCCCGCTCTTATGAGGATCTGAACAAACATTTATTCGGCCACAAGGCGGGCAAATGGATCACCTGGGTGACCCTTCTCATTCTCATTGGCGTGAACAGTGTCATGCTTGCCGGAGCAGGTTCCGTTTTTGTTGAACATCTGGGTTTGCATTATCAGACAGGTCTGATCGTCACACTTGTAGGGTCATATCTGCTTCTCGGTCGAGGCATTCAGGCCATCCTACAAATGAATAGCATTGTCGTGCCCATGATGCTCCTGTTATCTCTGCTCATGATCACCAGTACCATCCATCATCCAGGTGCTTCCCGATTCATCACACTGACGACAGATTCAAACCCTATTCAAGTGTGGCTGTCTCCACTGTTGTATACTTCATTCAATCTGGTGTTGGCTCAAGCTGTTCTTGTGCCTGTAGGTAACCAGATTCGTAGTCGGAATGTGCTGAAGTGGGGTGGAGTATTGGGTGGAATTGGCGTAGGTTTCATGCTGATGGCAGCTCATTTTGCCATGTCAGCCCAAATGCCCGGCATCATTCAATTCGAAATCCCGATGGGTAGCATTGCCTTTCAACTTGGATGGGCAGTGCAATCTGTATATGTATCCCTTATTTTCATGGAAATATTCAGTACCTTTGTAGCCGATATCTATGGAATGACCTTGCAACTCAGCCAACATATACGTGTCCATCCCCGTTTCATTACATTAACCATTATGATGTTGTGTTACTCACTCAGTCAGTTTGGATTCAGTTCCCTGCTGTCCATCCTTTACCCCATCTTTGGAAGTATGGCATTAATCTGGGCTGCCAAATTGGTACTGAACCGCTGGGGCGCCTTTCGTAGACGCAACAATATATAAATCTCACGGTCCATGTACTTCATGAATATGAGCATCTGTTTGCCTCATAACCACAAGTCATCGCAGGTACTCTTTCCTTAAACATGACAAAAAGCCGCTGTTTATCACAGCGGCTCGCACTTTTTGCTCTACGTTTTAAGCTTTGCTAGGAAACTGTAGATACATCTTTTTTAACTCATTGACCGATCTGCCAAGCGAGTAATGTGTTTTGGCTTTTTCACACGCCGAACGGGCAAGTTCATAACGATAAGCCGGGTCCAGCATCACTTTTTCAAGCGCTTCAGCTAATGCAGAAGGATCTTCTGCCGGTACAAGCAACCCATTGCTACCGTTCTCGATCTGTTCAGGTATTCCACCTACATCCGTACCCACAAGGGCAAGACAACTCAGCGCCGCTTCAGCGAAGACAGAACCAAATGCTTCTGCCCGTGAAGGAAGTACAAAAATATCAAAGAATGGCATGAATTCCTCAGGGTGCAGTGTATAACCATAGAAAATGGTCTCATTATAGATCCCTAATCGTTGCGCCAATTCTTCCAGATCAGGACGAATCGGTCCATCTCCAATAATATGTAACACATAATCATGACCTCGGCCCTTCAGTTCCGCACAAGCTTTGAAAAGAATATCCAACCCTTTTGCCGGAACAAGCCGACATACCGTGACCAGTTGTGGTATCGCATTATCATGAGGAATCGGCTTAAACCGCTTCTCATCAAATCCATTGGGAATCACACCGATGACATCAGGTTCCTTCACGTAGGGAGCCAGATAACGACGGAACGAATCCGACACCGTTAAGAGGCGCTCTGCCTGGTGTTCGAGCTCACCATATATCGCAAGCAGGAATCGATGCTCCGGTCCATCCGTTTCAATGCGTCCATTAAGGATTAATTCTCGTTCATAACTGGAGTGTATCGTCTGAATGAGGGGTGTATCCGGGAAAACCGTTTTCATCGCAAGTCCTGCAATTGGGTGGTGGGCATGGATCAGATCATAGGGCTTCTGAATACGCAGTTTGGTCCACCATAGATAATCACGATAAGTTTGAATATATTTTTGGACAACAGGACTATCCTGATATTCCGTCCAGTCAAACGTTTCGAACTGAACTTCCTCTCTGCCCTTGTTGCGAATTCGCTTTGGCAACGAGAACAGATCCATTTCCCACCTCGGGGTTGTAAATCTCTCTTGCATATACGGAATCATAGAGGATACACCTCCGGGCTGCTCCGGAGGAAAGAAAAGCGCCTGCAGCAATCTCACCGTTAGTTTCCCCCTTTCTAACTTACGTACTGCTTTACTATCCATTATGACATAGGGAAGCCGGAACATCTATATTACGATAACTCGTATATACAACATATTCATGAAACGTTCCCCTCAGAAGTAAAAGCTTTAATCCAGCAGTCAACCACTCGCGCTTGTCGTCAACATATTCATTGGATAACCAGAATCTCAGCTCCGTAGCTCCACGGGCTTCTCATATGTACTGTAACCATCGGTCTCTCCCAAAAAAGTATACCCGTTCCGCGTGTAAAAGGCGTTCAACGTAGCATTGCTCGCTCCGCAATCTAACCGAACAGTATGTTTGCCTTCAAAATGTATGCCGCTGCTGGACCATTGCAAAATGGACCGTCCGAGACCGCTCTGAGCATATTTTCTTCGAATCGCTAGCCGATGCAGATAAATTGCACCATCCTCGGCATGAGCTTTTGAACCCCAAAGATGAATATCCCAAGGGCTTGGCTGAACCAAAAGGATGACCATCCCCGCTACGTCCGCTCCTTTTTTAAATACAAACACATCCCCACGCCGGATTGCCCCTGCCGTATCATGTGAATCTTCACCTTTAAGCAAAGCGTTCCATTGGGAAGAACCTTGGCTCTGTAACCACTCGGCTGTCTCCACCAGCAGCGACATCACATCCTCCGTATCTTCCGGCTTCGCCTGAACCGCTTGAAAACCATCGTTAATATATTCGCTACTGATCCTGAATGAGTGCATCATTGTTCTCCTTCCGCTTCCTGATCTCTGTTAAACTAATGGTACTATACCGGGAAATGAATTTTTCGTCAAAATGAGAATTAAAAAAGGTAAAAGGCGGTTGCCCTTTACCCATCTATTCTGGCTTCATCGATAATCTGATTTCGATACAACATCGTCAGGTGCAAGGTATCAAACTCCATTTCCTTGTCCAACTCCTGCATCAACACTTCGACCAGGCTCTTTCGCTGAATGCTGGTACCAGGAACCTCGTAATCAATGTATCCCGTCAGATCGGAATGAGAAGTATCTATTGTTGCTGTTCCCACAGGCAATCCACCTCGTTCCTGAAGAAAAAGCTCATATACCCGGAACTCCCGATCCTTACGCTTCAGCATGACATAACATGTTTCTTCAGCAGCTTCCAGCTCATCCAGATCCGATTCATCGGTATCCTCAAAATCCTCGGAGAAATCGCGATGTACCCACTCTAACGTCTCGAGTTCGTTGCCCTGATGCCACATGCGGATCGTAATCGTATCGATGATATCTTCATCCAGCTCTCTGACCAGCAACTCTGCCGCAGCTTCCAATTGATTCTCTTCCGGCTCGTCATACCAGTGTATTTCACCTTGTACATCAGCGCCATATTGTTTTAAGGAAGCTTCTGCAAGTTCCTGCCCTTCGACATCATTGAAAATATACGTCGATATGCTGCGTCCTGCGCTTACCATTTCCATCTCCAGAACCTGATCCCGATCTTCATATGTAAACGATTCGGCTTGTGAAACAGGGATTACCTTACTTCCACTGCTGTCTATATCGTCATAACTGCCTTCGTCATGATTCATATCTTCAGACGGCCACACGGTCTCTGACTCAGGCTTATGCAGAACCGAGTGTAATGAACCACAACTAACCAGTACTTCATAATAAGCAGCTTCCAACGCATCTGCAAGAGATCGGACATAGGCATGCACTTTTTCCACGATACGTTCCTCTGTACCATCTGGCAGAGACTCCTGCTCGATCTGAAGACTACCTGATAAACGATCTCCTTCTCTGTACACAAGGAAAAGTGAGCCTGCATATTGTCCATTGTCCATCACGTCCTGTACTTCTCCACCTGATGTCCGCAGGTCTGCAACCAATTCCACATCATAATTCATCACATGTCCTCCTTCATTCCTAACGTTATTCTCTTAGGATGCCCCTAAAGACGGTAGATTATGAGGGAAGCGTGCATTTCAAAAATAAGATGTAGGTTAGATGGATAACACATATTTTTGGATTGCGTGTGCCACACCCTGCTCGTTATTGGAGAGTGTAACCTCGTCCGCAGCAGCTTTCACCTCGTCCGGTGAGTTATCCATGGCAATGCCTTTGCCCGCAAAGGTCAGCATCGTAATATCATTGAAGTAGTTACCAATCGCCATAATCTCCGAAGGCATGATTCCCTTCGATTCGGCAAGCCTTTTCAGCGCAGCGCCTTTGGACGCTTCGGGATGCATCAGATCAATAAAAAAGTCACCACTCCGTGTCATATAATAAGGCAGATTCCAAGTTGACCATTCCTGAAGTACTGCATCCATCTGTTCAATCGGACCAAATGCAGTGAATTTCGCCAGCGGTTCTGTCATGTCAACCCACTTGGGTAACTTCAGTGGCTCTGCCATAAAGTTGTAATACATCTCGCGCACCTGCAAACCCAAACCTTCCGGTTGATCCACATACAGACCAAATGCTGTATTGATGTCAAAATGTACTCCATTGGTTCGGCAGTAGGATATGATTGGCTCCAGTCCTTGTCCATCTAATGCAAAATGATGAACCACCTCACGGGTATCGACTTGCGCGGTAACGGCGCCATTATGCGTAATCACATATCCATCCAGTCCCATCTGCTCCATAAAAGGAATCGTGTTGGCCGGACCTCTACCCGAACACAGGACAATCTCCGCTCCCTGACGGGAAGCTTTGATCAAGGTCTCCTGAGTCCATTCGGTAAGTTCATGATGATCATTCAGCAGTGTTCCATCTACATCTAGTGCAATTAATTTATAAGTCATTCTGGCTTCATCCTCATCTGTTAGTAGTCGCACCCACCCAAACCCTCCCTTCCGAGGGAGGGCCCCAGAGGGCTCTGCCCTCTGGACTCCCGTCCTGCTCACCGGTGTTAGGCCGGGTCTTGCTATGTCACGGTTGTCGTAGGAACACTTGTTGCCGGGCACACCGCTGGTCAGCGGCGGTCCCGCCCAAGCTTAACCGGGACCAATACGGGCAGGGCTTCGCTTTCTGCCCGGCTCCCTGCTTCACTTCGTGAAGGTCGGGAGCTTTCTCGCCTTCGGCGTTAGTATCGGGGCTTTGCTTCCCTCCACAACTCCCTGCTTCACTTCGTGAAGGACGGGAGCTTTTTCGCCTTCGGCTTTAGTATCGGGGCTCCGCTTCCCTCCACGACTCCCTGCTCCGCTTCGCGAAGGACGGGAGCTTTTACTTCCGCAGAAGGTTCAACTCGTCTGCGGTTAATTCACGATAGCTTCCGATAGCAAGATCGGAGGCTAGTTCCAGTTCACCCATGGCTACGCGTTTCAGATAGATCACTCGCTTGCCTACCGCCTGAAACATACGCTTCACCTGATGAAACTTTCCTTCGTGAATAATAAGCGAGATCGACGAGATCGTGCCTTCTTCCGTCTCTTCCTGACCAAGTATAGTCAGTTCGGCCGGCAGCGTCTCGTACCCGTCATCCAATTGAATGCCCGCCTTGAAACGTTGCACATCCTCCTTATCCACGTTTCCCAGTACACGGGCTTCATAGGTTTTGGGCACATGCTTGCGTGGAGATAACAGATCATGGGCAAGTGGACCGTCATTCGTGAGAATGAGCAGTCCCTCCGTATCCTTATCCAGTCGTCCCACAGGAAAAGGATTGAAGACCCGATCCTCTTTCCGCAGCAGATCCAGTACCGTCTTATCTCTGTTATCCTCGGTAGCAGACACGACACCCGGAGGTTTATGCAGCATGAGATAGATCATCTCCCGATACACAATCCGCTCGCCATCGGCTTCAATGACGTTGACCTCAGGTTTCACCTGTACACCACTGTTTTTCACCGCTTTGCCGTCCACATGGATTCTGCCTTGTTTCACCATCTTTTTGAGTTCACTTCGTGTTCCCACACCCATATGGCTTAATATTTTGTCCAGACGCAGCGTTTGTTTGCCTTTTCCACTCATACCGATGTCCACCTCCACCCTGCCGGATATTCATTCTTCAGTACGCCATCCAGCCATTTCCCCCAGCCAGCAGCATAACCATCTACACATACAAGAACGTACCCTTTGGCAACCGTATCCGCCTTGAGCACCACTCGTTCTTCTTCCATATTTAACGTTTCACCCTTGAGATACCTCACGGCTTCGCCATCAGCGGATGACAGATTTACGCTTCGCCGTGCTTCAGATGCATTCAGAGCACACGCAAGCGGGTGGGACGGAACAAATCGTCCATTCTTGATCGTGCCCATAAACCAGCCTGGACGAGTGACTTTCAGTCCCTCCAACCGAGCTGCACCAACCGATGATTGATACACACGATCTCCATAACATACCGTCTCTCCTGTTAACTCAATCTCCAATTGTTCTTTCATAAACTGACTGTAGATCGCAACCGGATCAATACTTGCCGAATCAGCTCCGCGTCCCTGACCCCGTTCCGATTTACGTCCACCGTGATCTTTACCTTTTTTGCCCTGTTTACCCGAATTCTTGCCGCCCCCAGCCTGTCTGTCATGGGACTCTCGGGATTCGATTCGCAACAAACGTTCCTTTTTACGATCAGCCTTGGTCATAGCAATTGAAGAAGCAGCAATAGAGTGATCCTTGTTCCCCTCTGCTTCAATCCTGGACACATCCACGACCTGTCCATACTCCATTGCTCCTTCTTTAACTACTCCAGGTTGATCTGTTTCTAATTCTTGCCCTGCACGATGCTGCAACACAGCGACATAATGTCCCTCTCCTTCCAAAAGGTGAGGCCACAATCTTACGGTTCCACGCGTTTGATCCAGTACAGCTTCCGTCTCTTCTGCCTTCTCCGGCATCATCTGACGTACCCATTCCGGACGTCCTGGAGCAAACCCTGTCTCTTTAGGAATGTCCATTACTACGAAATCACGGTTTACATTCAGGAACTCCGCAATCATCGCTTCATTTTCCTCCGGCGCAAAGGTACATGTCGAATATACGATGGTTCCTCCCCGGGCCAGTAACCGTGCCGCAGTCTCCAAGATATCCCGCTGCATGAGCACACATTTTTCCACCGAATGATGTTCCCACGATTTCACCATGTCTTCATCCTTGCGGAACATGCCTTCACCTGAGCAAGGCGCATCAATTAATACTTTGTCAAAATAATGAGGAAATGCATTTGCGATCCGCTCTGGCGACTCATTCAAAACAACGGCGTTACGCACCCCGTACAATTCCACGTTTTTGGCCAGCGCTTTGGTGCGTTCCGCATGGATATCGTTCGTGACAAGCACGCCCTTGCCTTGCAGCTTTGCTGCAATCTGTGTCGTCTTGCCTCCCGGAGCTGCACACAGATCAAGCACGCGATCTCCAGGTTCCACTTGCAATAATTCAACGGGAGCCATTGCACTTGGTTCCTGTATATAATACAGACCTGCATGATAATAAGGGTGCAGCCCCGGTTTAACACCATGAGGTACATAGAATCCTGTCTCACACCACGGAATAGGTCTTAGATCAAACGGAGCAATCTCATCGAATTGTTCCATCGATATTTTTAGCGTATTCACTCTCAGTCCCGCATGAGGAGACTGTTCATAAGATTTCATAAATTGTTCAAACTCATCGCCCAGCAAACTTTTCATTCGCTCAGCAAATATCAAAGGTAACTTTACACCCATATTCCCACTCATCCTGTCTTGGTAAGATTGCAATATCGTTTTATTTTATCATATCCAAGCTTTGCTTTCCTATCATATCGTATCTATTCCACTACAGCGTGTAATGTAGTATAATGGCAAGTAGATTGATTCCTGAGCAAAAATTCGGGTGTTTATGCATATTATCCCAACCTTTATTTTTGCCCAAACTATATTTCGATATGATCGATGGGGGATGTCCAATGAAATCCAAGAAGAAAAAGAAAAGTGCTGCGATCCTTATATTCCTGGGTATTTTAATCATTATGATTGCAGCACTGGTTGTCGTAGACCAGCAATCCAAGAAACAGATGGATTCAGTGGAAAATGCTTATGGCATCGCTGCTTCCAAGCTTAATCCAGCTACAAGGGAGCTACTTAGTGATCCCAACTATCAACAAATTATTGTTCCCACTGATCTCAAAGCCAAAATCGATAACAAAGACAGCTTTTTTGTTTATTTCTTTGCTTCCGACTGCTCGCACTGCCGTGCCACAACACCTCAGTTGATGCCACTGGTTGACAGTGAAGGTATTGAGCTTCCACAGTTCAATCTGCGTGAATTCGAAGCAGGATGGACTGATTACAATATCGAGTTCACACCTACACTCGTCTATTATGAGGCTGGTGTCGAGAAAGACCGTATGGTTGGCGGACTGAAAGAGAATGGCAGTGACCAAGGCTACACACTGGATGATTACAAACAATTTTTCCAAAAATATAAAGGCAGTGCCGCTCCTTCGGCAAGCTAACTGCCAGATCCGTTTCTACTACAAATATCTACAATCAGGCACTTGTATCACCGACACTGTTCTATAGAAGGACAGGCTGTGCCACCTGCAATCATCTGAATATGACGCAACATTCAAAAACACCCCGATCGTTCCCTTTACAGGAATCGTCGGGGTGTTTCATAACCATGTAACTTCATATCCATGGGATGCTCATTTGAATATTAACGCTGATTACGGTTCAACTTTTACTCTGATCCATCGCCTTTATCTTCTCTTCGTATATTCGCCCTCTGGTAGGACTCCGGCGCTGCGGAATATTAGGTTTTAGCTCAAGCGATCTTCTAGATATCTCCTGTTCCAAGACCTCATCAACAATTCGTATGGACAAATCCCTGTAAGTCACAGACTGAACATCTGATTGGGACAGTTGCTTCACGATTTCCTGTACATCCCGTACCAAAACCCCTAGGTCAATGCCCAGAATCGTAGCAGGATAAGGTTCCAGAAGATCAAGTGAGCTCTGTAACATCATCGTTGCTCCGCGGAGATTGCCATTCCTGAAGTGGTATAAACCAACCGCAACTTGCAACAACCCTTTATAGAGAGAATCCCGGTTACGTTCAAGCCACAATTCTTCCAGCACCTCATGGCACTCGAAATAATCCTGATCACGATTGAAGTAGCTTAAGTAGTCAACGTACAGTGGCTCATAGATGCTCATCCGGGTTTTCGCCCTTTCTGGCGTTGTTCAGAAGTTTCTTCACGTCATCCAGCAAGTCTTTGAGCCCTTCCATATCATGCCGTTCCCAGTAATCGTTAAATCGCTTCTGTGCTTCAATTGCTTCACTGACAAGATGGTAGAAGTATAATTGATGAATGATATTTAATGTTCTTGACACGATATTGGAATCATCCTCAAATGCCTTCTGCGCCTCCAAAATCTGTAGACGAATTGCAGACATCTCGTTGTCCAGTATAAACGCAGCCTCAGCCGTTTTTTTCAGCCTGGTTCTCATCTCATCAGGTAACCCTTCCCGAAACTTGTAACTCAGCGAATGTTCAATGGTAGCCCAGAAGTTCATGGCAAGCGTCCGGATCTGTATCTCGGCCAAAACTTTCTTTTGTCCAAGAGCCGTCTGAACGGGATACTCAATAATCATATGGAAGCTGCGATAGCCGCTCTCTTTGAAATTCGTAATGTAATCTTTCTCAATGAGTACCGTGAGATCCTTACGACCTCGAATATACTCGGCAACCCGACGGATATCATCCACGAACTGGCACATAATGCGGATACCTGCAATATCCTCAATGCCTGTTTCCACGTCATCAAGCGACACATTCAGTCGTCTGGATTTCTCCAGAATACTGGATATTTTTTTGACACGACCGGTAACGAATTCAATCGGGGCATATTCTTCCCGTTTTTTCAGCTCCGCCCGCATTGTCTTAAACTTGACTTTTAATTCCTCTACCGCTTGTTCATAAGGAAGTAAAAATGTACCCCAGTCTCTACCGTCCATGCTTATGCCTCCTGTCTCTATAGCGTCCCCTGTTCTATTCCATTATACATGATGTTTGGTGGGGGGAAGAGTCCCGAACCATTTTACGCTCTTCCATGCTTCTATATTTTCCATCCGGGGATCCACATTCCTTCTTAACGATGCTCCGCACCAACCGCTTCAGAGATATGACGATAACCGTCCTTTCGAAGTAACTCACGCAGTCCGGCATGAATACGCCGATTCACCTCAGGTCCTTCGTAGATCAATGCAGTATATATTTCGACCAGACTTGCTCCGGCTTTAATTTTCTCGTATGCATCCTCACTTGTGAAAATACCACCTGAGCCGATGATCGGAAGTTTGCCTTCGGTCTGACGATAGATCTGACGAATAATCTCCGTAGAACGCTCACGCAGAGGTTTACCACTCAGACCGCCAGTTTCCTTTGCATGTTGGTGAGAAAGTCCTGTACGACTAATGGTTGTGTTCGTTGCAATAATGCCAGCAACACCGCTGTCTGCAATTGTGCGAACCATATATTCAAGTTCCTGATCATTCACATCCGGTGCGATCTTCACCAGAACGGATTTGGTCGCTCCACCCGCTCGTACATGCTGCACATTCATCTCGTTCATAACCGCAGCGAGCAGTTCCTTCAATTCATTCCCATGTTGCAGATTACGCAAATCCGGTGTATTTGGTGAACTGATATTAACCACGAACAGATCAGCATAATCGTATAGTGCCTGAATGCACTTCGAATAGTCCAGGTGAGCTTCCTCATTAGACGTTGCCTTATTCTTGCCGATGTTAACAGCCACTGGAATACGCCGATCCTGTAGACGTGCCAATTCACCCGCCATCGCTTCCGCACCAAGATTGTTGAAGCCCATTCGGTTCACCAAAGCCTCATCTGGAGGCAAACGGAACAGCCGTGGTTGATCGTTACCTGGTTGTGCAAGTGGTGTCACGGTTCCCACTTCCATGAATCCAAATCCGATGGAAGAAAAGCCCATTACGGCCTGTCCGTTTTTGTCCAGACCCGCAGCCAGACCAACAGGTGTAGGGAAATGACACCCAAACATGTCAACAGCCAGATCAGACGTTTCACGAACGCCGTACATCACTCGCAGTCCGGAAGGAACCGGACGGATGCTACCCATGCCACTAAGGCCGCCAATAATCAGATGATGGGCCTGTTCAGGGTCCATTTTGAACAACAAAGGTTTAGCAAGACTTCTGTATAACAAATCACTCACTCCGTTCTGGTCCGGTACGCCAAAAAGCCGCTTTCCGTCTTTTCATATGTAAAAAACACTCTACACACAAGTCTATCTGTTTCTTATTAAAAAGGAAAGTAGTTTGCGCATAGACAGCACAAATCGAATAATACAAAATGCTCACAAGAAATCCACCCGCCCACTGGTAATGACGAGTTGAATTCTTTACAATGAGAGCATGGTTACTCTACACCAGTTCTATTCCAAATAAGGAGGAATAACTCATGGCTCCCAAACGTAAACCACCTGCATTACAGCAAAAGAAAGAAGAAGTGAATCGCAAAGCCATTGCATGGACTGCAGCCAGTGTAGGCGGCTTGATCATCATCATTGGTGCTCTTATCATTATTGCCAACATGTAGATGATTCAGGCTGAATCCATCTGATTCTACATATCAAACAGATCAATTCAGCCAGTGATACGTTTTGTTCGGATTATTCTGCTTTGGAACAAGTGTATGCTGATAACGCTGCTTTGCTTCTGGAACAAGCGTCAGATCTGGCAGTACATCTTCTCCAATGCGTACCGGAGTGCCTTGCGGAGCAAGAGCGAATAACTCTTCTACATCTCCTGTATGCATTCTCACACATCCAAGGGACTCATCCAGTCCGATACTGTCTGGCTCGTTGGTCCCATGGATGGCATAATTCGTATTCGAGAGCTGCATACCTCTGCTTCCAAACTCACCGTTCGAGCGCCCATTCGGATTAACCACTTTATCTGTGATGACAAATGAACCCTCCGGTGTTCGATCACCGCCAAGTCCCACATCATACATACGAACAATGGTATCCCCACTGATTAATGCAAGTTTATGTTTATCCTTATCAATAACAATCTCCAGCGGTTCCTGCAAAAAAGGCTGACCTCCCAGCGTATCTGCAAAAGCGGCATTGTTGCCTTGAGACGAATTCAAAGATGTTGAACCGCTCTCTTTACCACTCGAATCGTTCTTTCCTTCCTGTGCCTTTCCTTGATGCTGAGCTAACAGCTTCGGAAACATCTCGGTCATCCCTGACGCAGTCTCTCCCAGAATATTGTTCGGAAATGGCTGAGCCATTTGCGTTACACTCTTGGGCCAAACGTCATTTTTTTTGCGATAGGCAACGATTGCACTTGATAAGGATGCAGCTGCTTCCTGCTTGGCGGTCCACGCCAAGGCCATCTTTTTGATTTTCGGTGTAATTTCAGGAGGTTCACAGTTACATTGCTTGGCATCATAACTCTGTGCAGTCAATTTCCCGCTTGTATTGGTTTGTACTATGTATTTCACAGGCATATTTCGCTTCCATAAAGACCAGTCATCCGAGGTTTGCATACCCAGTACAGCAGAAGTCTCTACTTTTGGACCAGACCCAGACCAGGCAGCTGCGAGAGCAGCCTCGCCATGATTACCTCCACCAAATGCCGCAGCAGTGAACACATTGCTTGGCGCAATGGATGCAGTCCCAGCCTGTTGATCCGCTTCTACAGGCGCTGCGATATCATCTGTGGATTCCAGTGCTGCTGACAGTGCGTCGGCCGCTTCACGACTGAAACCCGGAGCGTCCGCAGGTGGCAGACCTGCCAGCACAAGCAGCATGAACAACGTAAGCCACATTTTGCGTCTACGTTGTTTTTTCTCTTTTTGCTCGGACATCTCGACCAGTTTATCCTGATAGTCTACCCAGATGTCAGCAGGAGCTTTACTGCGTTCAAATGCCTCATAAACCTCGCCCGCTTGCTGAAAGCAATAATTGGCTTTGGCCTCCTGTCCTTCGCCCAAGTACTCCTTTCCGAGCAAGTACCAAGCCATTTTATTGTCTGGATGTTTCTTGACATATGTTCTTAGATGAGTATTTTGCATCCGATCCTCCACTATTTCGCCTTTTTCCGTATATCATTATATATCGGCATAACCAAGCGTTGAATCCATAGGACTTGAGTACCCGGTGGAAAAAAGGGGGTTCGACAATGTTCGTCCTTGATCCATAGTCAGATAATCACAGTTAAATGAATGCAAAAAAAAGCACCTTCCCTTGTCGTTAAGACAAAAGAAGGTGCTTTGTGTTCATAGGAGAAATACTTAGCCTTCTTTATTGAAAGGCTCGTCCGCTACTTTGATTGAATCTGTAGGGCAGCCATCGCATGCATCCTGCATATCATCAAACAAGTCGTCTGGAATAGCTTTGACACCATGGTTAGCATCGCCGTCAAAGATAACTTCTGCCAAACCTTCATCATCATAATCGTAGATGTCTGGAGCCGTTGCTCCACAAGCGCCACATGCGATGCATGTGTCTTTTTCAACCCAAGTATATTTACTCATTTACATTCTCTCCTCCTAAAATTCGAAACGTACAGTGTCTTTATCTAGAAACATATTAATACAAAGTAAGGATAATTACAAATCATTTTGCAACCACAAGTCTCTATTATCCCTTATTTAATCAAGACTTTGCAAGTTATCTTTTTGCAGGGAAGTACCACGTACTTTATGATTGCGAAGCAACACGGAAGGATCGTCTCCAAGCATGCCGGCGGTCACAACAGCATTCTCACCAAATTTATCACGTAACTGATCCATAATCCGAATCAGATTGTCCTTTTTGGGCTTCTGCTCATATTCGAACAAGTCCATCTGTACAGCTGATTCCTCTCTTGGAATAAGGTTTTGAAGTGTAACACCCAGCATGCGTACAGGCTTGCCACTACCCCAATGCTTCTCAAATAGTTTACAGGCCTCACGGTATATGACCGTTGCATCCTCCGTAGGAACTTCCATTAGACGTGATCGGGTGATTGTCTTCATATCCGGTGTCCGGATTGTAATCTGAATACCCTGGCTGAACATTTCGTGCTTGCGCAACCTTCTGGCTACCTGGTCACTTATATTGAGGAACACTCGATGAATCTCATTCATATCCGATACATCCGCCGGTAAAGTGGTTGTATGCCCAATGGATTTATTGGCCTCACGTTCCGCGTGAACTGCGGAGTGGTTAATGCCATTGGCGGAATTTTTGAGCCATGTTCCATTAACTCCAAATAGTTCGGTCAACATGTTCTCATCCGATTTGGCCAATTGACCAATCGTTTCAATGCCCAGTTTTTTCAACTTTTCAGCCGTTTTTTTGCCAATGCCAAACATCTCGTTGCATGGTCTGTGCCAAAGAATCCGGGGTACGTCCCTCATGCGTAAAATGGAGATACCATTCGGTTTTTTCAGATCCGAAGCCATCTTCGCCAATAATTTGTTGGGTGCAATGCCAATGGAACATGGCAGCCCCAATTCATCCTTGATTCTCCGCTGAATGCTCTCCGCAATCTCCATTGGATTCCCGAATTGCCTTGAACCTGTAATATCAAGATAACATTCATCAATGGATGTCGCCTCAAGTTGAGGCGTATAACTATACGCAATCTGCATGAACGCTCTTGAATATTGACGATATAAATGAAAATCAGGACGAATCACAATGAGATCAGGGCACTTTTTCATGGCTTGGTGGACAACCATACCTGTTGAGATGCCTCGATTACGAGCGGCATATGAGCAGGTTACAATTACACCCTTTCGCAGTTCACTGCTGCCCGCAACGGCCGTTGCTTTTCCTCTATATAAATCTGGTTCCTCGGCTTCATGTACAGAGCAGTAGAAAGCATTCATATCGACATGCAGAATCACCCGTCCGGCTGCAGGGTAATATTGATCCACATTTGCTGGAGGATTGCCGTCTGAAGACATCATGAACCCCCGCCCTTTCTTGCACACCAATTAATGAAACGAATTTCTTTCTTCTATAGTATATCAAACCCGTTATGTTAATTCAGTTACGAGCATTTATTTTCTGCGAGATCTGATCAGAGACCGAATAATTAACCAGCCTACACTCACAAAAAGTATCAAAGTGATCAGAGCAATAATCGTATTTCCCCATAAAAAAGTCAAAATCCCCCCTCCTTTTCTTCCATATATTCCAATTAAAACTCAATAATAGATTATAACATACATCCGGATTATGATTAACATCCTTCTTTTTTCTCTAAAATACGTTAATTGTTACATGAAACTGCGATTTCTATGTAGCATTTGGCTATAATGGTGCTATAATAATTAATTATACAAATTGACGACTTTAGGACAAATCAGCGCACCCAGTTTAACACAGTGTAGCGTTGCCGAATCGAAGGATTCGTCCACTAACGTACTTAACAGCTTTTCCCAACTTACAATCCAAACTTTTAAAAGAGCGCTTTATCTCAAAGGAGGATCTTCATGTCAAAGGCCATTTCCATCTTCGATACGACTTTACGTGACGGCACACAAGGGGAGGGTGTCAGCTTATCGGCAGACGACAAACTCAAAATTGCCAAGAAGCTTGATGACCTGGGTGTCCATTATATTGAAGGCGGAATTCCCGGCAGCAATACCAAGGACATTGAGTTT
Organism: Paenibacillus sp. FSL L8-0435; assembly: GCF_037965655.1. NCBI lineage: Bacteria > Bacillati > Bacillota > Bacilli > Caryophanales > Paenibacillaceae > Paenibacillus > Paenibacillus sp. FSL L8-0435. The sequence continues at coordinate 2,199,024 of NZ_CP150185.1, read as the reverse complement.
TTCAAAAGAGTCAAGGAATTAAACCTGAACGCAAAGGTTGTTGCTTTTGGCAGTACCCGCCGTAAAGGCAGCGTTGCTAGTGAAGATGCCAACCTGAAGCGCATGATCGAATCTGGTGCTCAGGCTGCAACCTTGGTCGGTAAATCATGGGACTTCCATGTGCATACCGCTTTGCAGACTACATTGGAAGAAAACTTGTCCATGATCTATGATTCCATCGCCTATCTGAAACAAAATGGTATGGAAGTAATCTTTGATGCAGAACACTTCTTTGATGGATTCAAACATAACCCGGAGTATGCTCAAGCGGTCTTGACCAAGGCTCATGAAGCTGGAGCGGACTGGCTCGTTATGTGTGATACCAACGGCGGAACGATGCCAAACGAGGTGCACGAGATCGTATCCACATTGCATAGAAGCCTGCCTCATGCACATCTCGGCATCCATACACATAATGATTGTGAACTGGCTGTGGCCAACACACTCAGCGCTGTACAAGCCGGAGCCCGTCAGGTGCAAGGAACGATGAATGGTTATGGAGAGCGTTGCGGTAACGCCAATCTCGCATCCATTATCCCGAACCTGCAACTGAAACTTGGTTATGAATGTGTTACTGAAGATTCCATGAGACAACTTACAAACGTGGCTCGTTATGTTAGCGAGATTGCCAATGTGAATATGCCGATTAATCAGCCTTATGTCGGCAATGCTGCTTTTGCTCACAAAGGTGGGATTCACGTCTCTGCCATCCTGCGGGATTCACGTACCTATGAACACATCGTGCCTGAACTGGTTGGTAACAAGCAACGTGTGCTGGTCTCGGAACTTGCCGGACAAAGTAACATTGTATCCAAAGCACAGGAACTGGGGCTTGAGTTCGATCCAAGCAGTGCCAATTCACGTCAGATTATTGAGAAGATCAAAGACCTGGAGCATCAGGGTTACCAGTTCGAAGGTGCAGATGCCTCGCTCGAATTGTTAATTCGTGAAGCGAACGGTGACATGAAAGAATTGTTCACGTTTGAATCATTCAAAATGCTTGTGGAGAAAACAGCAGGCAAATCCGTTGTTTCTGAAGCTTTTGTCAAAGTGAATATCGCTGGAACAAGCGCTTATACCGCTGCTGAGGGCAATGGTCCAGTTAACGCACTCGATAACGCGCTTCGGAAAGCACTGGTGCAATACTTCCCTTCACTTGCCAATATGCACCTCTCGGACTACAAAGTACGTGTACTGGATGAGAAAGATGCCACAGCCGCCAAAGTTCGTGTATTGATCGAATCCAAAAATACGGAGAACACATGGAACACTGTTGGTGTATCCGAGAACGTCATTGAAGCAAGTTGGGAAGCGCTCGTTCACAGTTTCCGCTATGCATTGCTTCAAGAAAAATTGCAGGATGAGCCGGGCACACTCCCTATTCCTGCTCATGGGATAAGCAACCACTAAAATGCATGTTCAAAAAAGCTTTTTTTGAACAACCTTTTAACGCTTATTTCCCGGAAAATAAAAAGGAAGCCTCTGTACCCATGATTCATGGATGCAAAGGCTTCTTTGTTTCTTTGCAGAAATTAATTCGCAATTAACTTTTTAATCTTACGCTCCAACTCTTTCTCGGGCAATATGCCCAGGACAATCTCCTGTATAACTCCTCTGGAGTCAATCAGAACATTCGTGGGAAAAGCCACCCCATTGTATTGAGCATACACAGTCCCCTTCTCATCCAGAGGAATAGGGAATGCCAGTTGGTACTCATCCACAAAAGCTTTGGCATCCTTGAGTTTATCGTATGATGTTACATTAACACCGTAGAGGTCAAGCTTATCCTTGTATTTCGCAGCCATTCTATTCAGCTCTGGAGCTTCCTGCTTACACGGCTCACACCAGGATGCCCAGAAACTGACGAACGTGGCCTTATCTTTGGCACCGCCCACACTGTACGTCTTCCCATCCATTGCTGTCAGAGAAAAAGCAGGCGCCAGAAGACCCGCACGTGGTCCCGTCTCTGTAGGCATGGGTTCTTCCTGCTTAAAGACGGCTGCAATGCCGTCACCCTTATTCTGGGCCAGTGCAATACCAACCAGCAACACAACACCAAGGAGTATGTATATGTTTCGTTTCATAACCCGCCACCCTTTTATATAATTAGCATATTGAAACTGAAACCGTAATTTCTGCACATGCTAAGTGTTTATCACGCTCTATGACAGTTCACCAGAACATGATTCCCCAATGTTCTCTTTATTATTGTACCCTTTTCCTTTAAAATTTTACAATCCGCATCACAGAAAATAAAATGAAAAAGGACTCCTGCCTAAGCAGGAGCCAAAGAGAGAGGGGTGAATACAAATGGCAGCACTTCACGGGCAGCAAAACGTCTTCTACATCCCTTCTTCCGTAGAACAAGAGATGTCAAAGCACATGTTCCTTTCGCTGCCACAAGAAGCCTGCGGGGTTATGCTGGGTGAAACCGCAGCGGGCGGTATACGAATCAGTCGGTTTCAGCCCATTCGTAACGTAGCACCTGACCCGCTGCACCATTTTACTCTGGACGATGCCGAATGGATTCGGTGCGTATTCTCCGAGCCTAAGCTCATTGGCATCTTCCATTCTCATCCGCAGACAAGGCCTGTTCCTTCCTTAGAGGACATGCAAGCTCTTCCGGCCTTCGCCGGTTTGCTTCAGATGTACCTCATCGGCTCACCTGACTTAACAAGCGGGTTGCGATCTCATATGCAGCTTAACGGTTATAAGATTGAATCCTCGAAGGAATCGCAGGATCCGGCACACCGTGTTGTACCTTCATACAATCTGCTTCCCGTTCCGTTATGCGTGACTTAGCTGGGTATACAGATCACCCAAGGTCTCCACATTTTTACGAGTCATGTCCTCCAGATAACAGGACCATAACTGCGCAGTCATTTTCGAATCTTCCAGTGCATGGTGACGCCCATAGATCGGAATCCCTCTGGATTCCAGCAATTCATCCAGACCATACCCCGGCCTGCTTGGTTCAAGCCAGCGGGCCAACATCATCGTATCAATTAAACGATGTGTCAGTCTTACCTTTGAAGTCCGCCACAGAGCAGCATTCAGAAAGGCTCGGTCATGCGCACTTGCGTGTGCAATCAGAACATTTCCACCTACAAAAGACATGAAATCATGCAGCCCTTCCAGCAAAGTTGGTGCGTCCAGCGTCATCTCCTGTGTAATACCTGTAAGTTCAGTAATATGTTCCGGAACCGCAGTCTTGGACTGCACCACCGTATAGAACTGTTCTCCTTCCAGAACTACACCACCATGTATACGGACCGCACCAAATGAGATAATCTCATCCCCATGCTGGGGTGAAAATCCCGTCGTTTCCAGATCAAATACAACTGCGTCCAGCTCATTTAGAGGTGTATGCAGAACCTCAGGTCTGCGCTGTTCTCTCATCATCGAACGGATAAACGCCATGTGTTGCGCCGTAGGGGCTCCCATAATGGAAGCGATGGCGGAAGGAACCCCTCCCTGACGCAGCGAATTCCAGAATCCTGTATTGCCCCTTGCCGGCTCTCTCATGGACGTCTCCTTTCTGCAAAACGCAACTGTCTTTGCAAAGCACGATGCACTCGTCGTACCAATCCGAGCGTATCCCTGAGCTCATAATGAATCTGCTTTTGTTTCATCTGTTTCTCATCCAGGAACCCACTGCTATGTTGCAAATCCCCTTGAATGACAACCGGTGTACTTCTGCGAAATTTCAAAGCGGCAAAGAAGGCCCGCTGGCATGCATCCAGTAATGTAAATGGAACAGCTTCAAGTGAAGTCAATCTCTCCATTCTTTTTAACGTAGATGACTCCTTGATCCCATGTTGCAAAGCCAAATAACGGGCACTGTTCACCAGCGGAATGTACAAACCATACTTGACATCAAATCCGCCTGCATGTTCACCAAATCGTTCTGTGACCACACGTCCAAGTACATTTAATGTAGCTTTATGTTTAACCGTATTGCGAAGAACTGCATCCGAAAGTTCAGGAACCAGTCTGAACTGTTCATAAAAAATCGTGATCCATTCCTCCGCCAGACTTTGCTCACCTGCAACAAAACGCATGTCTGAAGCAATAATCAGATTACGAACAGGCTCCCAATTCAGATCCGAGCTCCAATCTGCTAATTGTTGCTTCCATGACGCCAGCGTTTTTCTCCAGAGGGGCTCAGAGCACATGACTTTGCCTTCGCACTTGGCGTAACCAAGCTCTTCCAACATATCCGTCATACGCTGTCCGAGCAGAGTAAAATATTCTTCCTTACCTTCATGCGGAGTATCGCTAATGATCATGCCATTATCCTGATCACTCCATAACGTTGCTTCTTCCCTGCCGGAACTGCCAAATACGATAAAGGCATAGGGGACGGGAGGTTGGCCGAAGCCTTCCTCAACCATCCCCTGAATGCATAACTCTACTGCTTTCCGTGCAATCCGGTCATGCAGTTCATTTACCGCTTGGTACCACTCGATCGGCGACAAGGAAGCGGACAACAATTCCTGGAGCTCGTTCTGTAATATCACACGTGCCTGGCGCAGCTCTTGAGAAGACACCGCACCATCGATTCCCTGATAAGACCAGGAATAGTTTGTATACGAGATGGGTTCCATCATGTCCAGCCTCCTTGAAGCATGATTCAGCATCATTCACTTCAGGAGCTGAACGTACCACCATTGGATTTAGAATCTGCATTTTTCATTTGTTCAGGGTATCCGTAAGTACCGTGCTCACTGATATCCAGACCCATTGTTTCTTCTTCTTCAGTAACACGGATGCCCATGATCGCTTTCATTCCGCCCAGAATAATGAAGGACATTACCAGTACGAAGGCAAAAGCACCTGCCAGACCGAGAAGCTGTACGCCCAATTGGTGGAATCCACCGCCATAGAACAGACCCGCTTGACCTACACCCGCATTCTCGGCAAGTTCAGGAGTAGCGAACAAGCCCGTGGAGATCGCACCCCACATACCAGCAATACCATGCACGGAGAAAGCGTAGATTGGATCGTCAATTCCTTTACGATCGAAGTACTGTGCTGTGAAGAATGTGATGATACCCGCCAAAGCACCGATAACCAGAGCTGCCCAAGGTTCAACGAATGCACATGCTCCTGTAATCGCAACGAGTGCCGCAAGCACACCGTTTAACATGCTAGGAATATCGGACTTACCAAGTACTGCCCATGAGATCAACAGCGCAGCAACACCACCAGCTGCTGCAGCTACGTTAGTAGTTAATGCAACATAACCGAAGAATCCATCCCCCATGGCAGACAATGTACTACCTGGGTTGAACCCGAACCAACCGATCCAGAGGATAATAACCCCGAGTACGGAATACACTTGGTTGTGACCTGGAATGATGTTGGGTTTGCCGTCTTTGTTATATTTACCAATACGTGGTTTCAACAAGATGGTAGCTACCAATGCTGCAGTTGCACCAGTCAAGTGAACAACCGTCGATCCTGCAAAGTCTTGCATACCCAGCTCAGCCAACCAGCCGCCGCCCCATACCCAGTGAGCAACAACCGGATACATGATAATGGTATAAAGAGTACCGAATACAATATATACGCTCATCTTTGCACGTTCAGCCATACCACCGCAGGCAATGGCCAGAGATACCGCCGCAAAAGCGAGGTGGAATACGAATTTAATAGTCAGTGGAACATCGGAGAAAGCCAGTGATTCGAAGGAAGCAGCCATCTTGTCACCACTCAGGAAGAATCCTGTTGTTCCAAAGAAGCTGTTACCATTACCGAAACCAAGACCGAAGCCCAAAGCCCAGAAGGCAATTACTGAAATTCCCAATGTCAGGATGGTCTTACCCGCAATGTGTCCTGCATTCTTCATTCGTGTTGAACCCGCTTCGAGTAAAGCAAATCCCCCTTGCATCAAGAACACGAGTACAACAGCCAAAAACGTAAAGGCTGAGTTCAAACCACTTTGAAGTTCAATGTTAGTCGGGCCCTCCGCAGCCGCAAATGCGCTGACCGGAAAAGCGAACAAAGTAAGCATTACTAACACGGAAACCAACCATTTCTTTCTCATATACCCCACTCCCTCTTATGTTAAGTTTCTTCACATAACGTGAAACTCTTAATGTCATTATAAGCAGAAGAGAGGAAAGTTGACAAGAGTATTTTCATCAAAACTGAAAATTATTTCTGGGAATAAAGTCATACGTCTTTTTCTTGCACTTAAGTACATAATCACATTCTATGAGTACATAGATATAGAAATGCAGTATGCTGATTGCCAAAGCATAACGTTTGACTGTACGGTTAAAGATCATGTATCATACTTATTAGTAAGAAAAATTGGGCGTAGTCTAGAAATTCACAAGTGGAAACTACAATTCCCTACATTTGAACTTGCAAGCGAGGTGAATATCATTGGGGATATGAAACTTTTTCGGATTGGCGAACTTGCCAAGACCGCTGGTGTTAGTGAACGGACGATTGATTATTACACAAAGCTTGGACTAATCTCTCCCGAAGAACGTACACAAAAAAATTATCGTCTCTATAGTAATGAAACTTTAACGAGGCTTGAACGTATTGTACAGATGAAACAAGAGAAGTATAGTCTCGACGAGATTAAGCAATCTCTTGAGAAGTGGCGTCTGGTTAGTACAGAAGAACAAGTTGCCAGCAAATTGACAACGTTGGAGCTTCATGTACAACAACTTGAGCGAGAGGTTAACGAACTCAAACCGCTACTTGGAGAGATGAAACCTGTACAAGCACGTAAAATGATGGCAGGACTCCTCACCAAAAGTGCCGGTACAATGGAGGCACTAAAAATCTTGCTTGAGAACACCATGATGTAGCTTATTCTTAGAAAGCGGAGGAATGAATATGAGTTTTAATAACGGTATGTTCGTATTGATCATTATCGCCTTTTTGCTCTCTTTATGGGCGCAATTTCGCGTTAAAGGTACGTTTAGACGTTGGTCGGAGGTACCGAACCAGAACGGAATGACTGGTTACGATGCCGCTCGCCAGATGCTTGATGCTAACGGCCTGCATGATGTTCCAATTGAACCTGTACGTGGTACACTCTCTGATCACTATGATCCGATTAATCGGGTTGTACGTTTATCGGAACCAGTATATTATGAAAACTCAATCTCAGCTGTTTCGGTAGCGTGTCATGAAGTTGGCCACGCCATTCAGCATAAAGAAAGTTATCCGATGCTGGCACTACGTCACCGGATCTTCCCAATTGTGAACTTTGCATCCGGATTAGCTCCATTCCTGTTGATTGCAGGATTCATCTTCAATGCCATGAACCTTGTAGGTATCGGTATCATCTTCTTCTCCGTAACTGTAGCATTCCAACTCATCACTTTACCGGTTGAGTTCAATGCAAGTAACCGTGCTAGAGAGATTATGGTATCCGAAGGGTACATCCGTAATGAAGAAGAAAAAGGGGTTGCAAAAGTTCTGAATGCCGCAGCCTTGACTTACGTTGCTGCAGCGTTGATTTCGCTGCTTGAGTTGATTCGTTACATCGGAATCTTCAACAGCCGCGATTAATTGGATACTTAATACAACAAAAAACAAAAAACAATACCCCACCGTTAATCGGATGGGGTATTGTTTTGTTGTAAACCGAAATAATCAAGCAAGAATGAACGAAAGGACTGAGCAACCAGCGGCAGTTTATCATGCGCACGATGAATTAACCCGATAGTTCGCGTTACTTTTGGATGGGAGATAGCCACATGTGCCGGTTGCAACGGATTCGTCTGGAATAACGCCATCTCAGGCAGCAGACTGACCCCCATGCCCGCAGCGACCAATCCGCGGATGGTGTCGGTCTCTTCCCCTTCAAAAGCGATCTTGGGTGTAAAACCAGCTTCCAGACAGGCATGCCACACAATAGGACGAAGAGAATAACCTTTGCTAAACAGTACAAATTTATCATCCTTGAGTTGTTCAAGTGCAATTGTCTCTTCACCAGCTAACGGGTGATTAGGAGGAAGGATGGCATGTAATTCTTCCGTGAGTACTATATCTCCATCCACTTGATCATGCTTCTCTGGAAAAGGAGAAATAAATGCCAAGTCTACCTCTCCGGATAACACATCACGAATCAGTGTAGGGAACATCCCCTGCTTGAATCTGAATTTCACGTTGGGGTAACGCTGACGGAAAGCTGCCACCACGGAAGGAATGAGATGTATCCCCAGGCTATGCGGAAATCCAATTCGAATCTCTCCATGCTCCGGGTCCAGAAACTCATGAACTTCCCCGACTGCCTTGTCCAAATCTTTCAAGATACCTTCAATTCGTTTGCAAAAAAGCTGCCCTACTGCAGTCAACTGCAGATTTCGCCCCTTTTGCATAAAAAGGTCCACGCCCAGTTCTTCTTCCAGCTGATGAATCTGACGACTCACCGCCGACTGTGCCACATGCAACTCTTCAGCAGCCTGTGTTACATGTTCCTTCTGTGCCACTTTCAAAAAGTAATGCAACTGTCTTAATTCCACTCGCCTGATCGCTCCAATCTGTTATACCCTACTTATCCTTGATTGCATTCCATCTTGAGAACGTTCTGACTACCGCTTTAAGCTACGGGGTTTCCACAATCTGATCAACAGTCCGTAAATAAAGAACCCACCCAACAATCCGCCAAGGTGAGCCATCCAGTTGATGCCCGACATGGCAAAGGAGAATATGATCCCGAATAAAAGCAATGTGTACATCGTTTTGCGCGAAGCCTCGTCCATCATCGTTCGCTGGAACAGCGCTACATACAGGAATGCACCATAGACGGCATAGATCGCTCCTGAAGCACCTACCGAGATGGTAATACTCCCAACCGAGTTGTACCACGCTACAGCAAGAATATTACCCAATACACCGCCACCCAGGTACAATACACCATACCTTACCGACCCGAGCAACCGCTCCATCGGTGGAGCAAATACAATTAACGCAAAGCTGTTAAACAATAAATGACCGAAGCCCGCATGCAGGAACATGGATGTAATGTAACGCCACCATTCATGCGCGAACAGTTCATGATTCGTAAGTGCCCCGAATTTCAGCAGCACCATATTGTTCGTTGATCCACCGTTCACCGTTAACACAATAAACATGACTACATTGGCAATTAAAAAAAGCGACGTCAAAGGGAAATACTTCAAATAACCTTTCCAGTTCTCATAGCGAATAAATATCATAAATTTCTTCTTTCACTCCACCCTGTTCAGATCGGACTTACATCTCTGATCCATCGTAATGGTACATGTCCGAATTGGACAATGCCTTTCATAAAAGATTATAATGGATTTTGGCACGGATCACCAATTTATAAGGAGGAACATTATTATGACACAAGAACGTACAGGCGCAGCCACATTTAAAGGCAACCCTATTACATTGATCGGACCCGAACTGAAAGTGGGCGATCAAGCACCTGATTTTACACTGAGCAAGAACCTGGTTGAAGATGCTTCTCTGAAAGACTTCGCAGGCAAAATCAAATTAATCAGCGTTGTTCCTTCCCTGGATACTGGCGTATGCGATGCGCAAACTCGTCGTTTCAACGTGGAAGCTGGAGAACTCGGAGACAATGTTGTTGTCTTGACAGTAAGCGTTGACCTTCCGTTCGCTCAGGCCCGTTGGTGTGGAGCAGCTGGTGTTGACCGCGTAGTTACATTGTCAGACTACAAAACACGTTCTTTCGGTGAAGACTACGGCGTTCTGATCAAAGAATTCCAACTCGACATGCGCTCCATTTTTGTTCTGGATGCCGAAGACCGGATTACATATGTGGAGTATCTGCCTGAAATGACAGACTCCCCTAACTTCGAACAAGCGATTGCAGCTGTAAAAGCTTTGCTGTAGAAGTAATCATACGTTCAGAACAAAAGCGAGGAAGGTTAACCTTCTCTCGCTTTTTGTTATTTATCATCTATTTCAATCATTTGCTTTATACTTGCTTAGCTTTTTATCCAGTACAGAGAATAAGTTCATGATCGTGCGATAGTTAGAGCCCAAGTCTCCAAGTGAACCACGGGAAGCTGAATACATATCCACTGCACTACGAACAGGACTTACCGAGATAATGGAAACTGTAATGTCCATCGTCCGTCCAAAGGTAGTCCGCTTCTCCAGAATAACTTCTCCAACAGAAGGCACTTCGTGCAGTACTTTATAACCCGGAATCTTTTTGAGTGTCGAAGAGACCTCTTCCCAGGCTCTGTCTTTGGATAAGTTATAATACCGTGTTTTTAATTTGGGATCCTTGGCTCGATCGCTGGTCCCCTCCATGCTGCGGATGATACCGACGAGCGTTCTCTTTAAGGTCAAGACCCTTCCTCCTTTGATAGTAACCGTTCCATTTATGTATCTTAGTGTAACATTGTTCAAGTAGTAACAAAAGGGCAAGCATCATATTTATCATAAAACCAATCAAAAACATTCATCACAACTTAAAAACACCCTGAAATTCCTTCTGAAGAGGAAAAGTCAGGGTGCTGTACATAAAATTTAGGAACCCGCCTATGCCGTCCGGCTACATTGTCTTATGAACCTGCTTGGCAGGTGGGTGACCGCAAAAATGCTTTTTGAAGTCCCCATGTCGTATAGACAGGGCTTTTCAGCAACATTCTGTGTTGATCTCCCGAAGACATCATCATTGGTTCAAAACAACGAATAACCGAAACGTACATCGCAGGATGTACAATTATTATATCCCTAACTGTGTAAAAAGTAAATGGCGATCCATCATGTTTTATTTGTGCAATGTAATGTTTTTGTCGTCTGATGGCTCAGATGTTTCACCATTCTCTGCTGATTGTTCAGCCAGCGCAGCAGCTTCCTCTTCTTCCTTCTTGAGTTGCATCTTCTCCATCTGCTCCTGCATCTTGTTGAAGGTTGCGTAGAAGTTAAAGAAAGCGAACCAAGCAATGATGCTGATAATGAAGAAAACGAACAAAACCGGATAACGGAAACCGATGTAGAACAGCAATCCACTTCCCAGCAATGTGGAAAATACACGGAATGGTCTGATCAGCGTAAGCAATACCGCGTTTTTGATAATGAGTCCGATGGACATATGATAATGTACAACCATCGAGAAAAAGTTAAAGAGTGATACAAATAACAAGAGAAGCAGTACTAACATGATGATTCCTACGAGCTGCATATTGCGGAACTGCGTCATGTACACGGTATAATCCAGATACATAATCGCGAACAGCAGTGTGTAAAAAATGCCCCCAATTAAACTTTGCTTGTAGTTTTCCTTGTAACCTACAAAGAAAGTACGGAAGATCGGTACATCCGTATCGCCCATATTCCATTTACGAACAACCGTAAACAGCGCCGAAGTCGCCGGGAACAGTGTAAGCGGTGCCACAATAGCTATAGCCCAGTTCATTTGCAATGATTCATTTGCGAGGTTCTGCTGCATCACGAGCAGTTTCATAATCAAGAAAAACAAGAACGGAGACGAACAAATAGCCCACAACAGATTGGTTGCGGCCAGTCTCGTAATCCACTCTGTAAGCCGGTAGATCCCACCCATAGCTCCTTTAAATTCCAAACATTTCTCCTCCTCTGCAGCCTTGCGTATTACCTGAAGTCTAATATTAATATACCTTATTATATATAGGAAAAGCCAGCACTTCCCGAAAACAGATCGTCATTACCCTTAGCTAGCGCTTCTGACCGCTTCTGATAGTAAAATAAAATGATGCAGTCACTTTGAAAATAAAAAAATGGAGCAGTTGCCCGCTCCATTTTTCAGATCATACGTTTATATTACTCGAATGAAGAATCTTTCGCTGGACGACGTCCTTCGTTGCTGCTTGGACGCGGTTTGCGGTCACGGTTGTAACCACCTTCTCTGCTTCCACCGCCAGTGCTGCTGCCGCTGTTACGATCACGGTTGTAACCGCCGCGTCCGCCACCACTGCTGTTGCGATCGCGGTTGTAACCACCACCACTGCCGCCGCTACCACTTGTGCGGTTACCGCTGTAACCTGATGGTTTACGTCCGCCAGAGCGAACATCCGGTTTACGACGTTTTGCACGGATTGGATCTTCAGGAGTCAGATCAACTTGAGCATCTTTCTTGTCACCTGTCAGGAGCTTCAGTGCAGCCGACAACAGTTGAACAGAATCATACTGCTCAAGCATTTGAATCGCGATACCTTTGTATTCGTTCAGTTCGCCTGATTGTACGATTTCCAGCAAGCGCTCTGCTGTCAAACGTTGTTTACCTTCAACCGCTTCTGCCATTGTTGGCAGTGGTTTACGTGGAATACGGTGACGTGTTACACGCTCGATGAAGTGCAAGTGATCAATCTCACGCGGTGTAACGAAGGACCAAGCAGCACCCTCTTTACCCGCACGACCTGTACGACCGATACGGTGAACATAACTCTCCGGATCTTGCGGAAGGTCAAAGTTAACAACGTGGGTTACGCCAGATACGTCGAGACCACGTGCAGCTACGTCTGTTGCAACGAGTACGTCAATGCTGCCGTCACGGAACTTACGCATTACCGCATCACGTTGATTCTGGGACAAGTCACCATGAAGACCGTCTGCAGAATATCCACGTTTTTGCAAAGCTTCAGCCAATTCGTCAACACGACGTTTTGTACGTCCGAATACGATCGCCAGTTCAGGAGATTCCATATCCAACAAACGGCTCAATGCTTCGAATTTTTGACGCTCAGGTACTTCGATATAGGATTGGTCAATCAATGGTGCACTAACATGTTTCGGAATCACAGAAATGTGTTCAGGATTGTTCAAGAATTGTTGTGCCAATTTTTGAATGTTAGGAGGCATTGTTGCTGAGAACAGCATGGTTTGGCGCTCGTCTGGAACTTGTTTCAGGATGGATTGGATATCCTCCATGAAACCCATGTCAAGCATTTCATCTGCTTCATCCAGTACAACAGTTTGTACATCATCTAGTTTGATTGTTTTGCGGTTGATGTGGTCAAGGAGACGTCCAGGTGTACCAATGATGATTTGTGGTTTTCTTTTCAGTGCACGGATTTGACGCACGATATCTTGTCCGCCGTAGATTGGCAGGGAGCGAAGACCTTTGAAGCGAGTAAGTTTTTCGATCTCTTCAGCAACTTGAATTGCAAGTTCACGTGTAGGTGCCATAATAAGGGCGCGGATTTTCTCGTCACTTTTTGAGATTTTGCTGATCAACGGAATACCGAATGCAGCTGTTTTACCCGTACCTGTTTGAGCTTGACCAATCAAATCTCTGCCTTCGAGTGCCAAAGGAATCGCTTTGGATTGGATCGGTGTTGCTTCTTCAAACCCGAGCTCAGTGATGGCTTGCAGCACCAGTGGTTCAAGATTGAAATCTGTAAAGTTTAAATTTGTCAAAATTATTCATGCTCCTTTTATATGGTGGACATGGTGGACAATCCACTTTGTTGTCTGTATTCTTAAGTAGCGTTAATATTTATAGGGTATCCCAACGGGACGAATTATTTTCACTAACGAATATAATTCCATGAATGGGTCCCCAACATAAGACTAAAACTACATACATGTGTTTGAAACATTTCAAAATTTTATTGCTCCATTTAGGAAAAGTTTCCTACTCAAGAATATCCACAAATTATTATATCACAAAACAATTCAAGATTACCAGCAATCTGGTTTTAAATATAAATGAGGTGATTAAATTGCCCAAAATAATTTGGCACTCTTTAGTGATCATTTTGGGTGCTGCAGCTATTGCCTGCGGCTTTAACTGGTTTTTGGTCCCCCATCAGCTTTTAAGCGGCGGGGTGTCCGGTATTTCAATGCTTCTGGGTTATTTTACAACGTTGAATCTTAGTATAATGTATTTTGTTCTTAACATTCCCCTGCTCATTGCAGGTTGGTTTATTCTTGGACGACGCTTCATTACATTAAGTATTCTTTCGGTAGCAGCCACTTCCTGGTTCATTGCGCTTCTGCCTGTTTTTGCTGTGGCTACAGACCCTTTACTTAGTTCTGTATTTGGCGGTGTCCTTATTGGAATGGGCACAGGCGTTTCCTTCCGAGTCGGCGGCTCCACAGGAGGACTCGACATTGTTGGGTCCATTTTCACGCGAAAACGAGACTTTCCGATTGGTACAGTGATGGCAGGCATGAACGGTACCATCATTATGCTAGCAGGATACCTGAGTGACAATTGGAACACAGCCTTGGCCTCGATGGTATCCATCTACATTACAGGCAAAGTGCTCGATCTGATCCATATCAGTCACGTCAAAGTAACACTGTACATCATTACTAACGAAACCGAAGCCATGTTAAAAAAATTACTTATTCGGCCTCGTGGAGTTACCAAAATTAAGACTCAGGGAGCATACACGGATATTGAAAAGGACATGCTCATGACCGTAACCACCCGCTATGAGTTGGTTGAAATTAAACGTATTATCAAGGATACAGATCCAAACGCTTTTGTTAACATTGTGGAAACGGTTGGTGTTATGGGCTCATTCCGCAGAAGTTGAGACACCTGTACGGTTAACAATTCACAACATTGTGGTATAATAACGGTGTACGGCTCCTAAATATGTTGTATAGCAGGTTCAACCCTTCAATTTCACAGGCCATATGCTTTCCCGAATCGCGCCGAATGACTTACCATTTTGGAATTCGAGTAGGAGAGGGTGATTATTGTGGATATGGAAACGGTAAAACTGTTTGAGATTGTCAACAGATGGTGCCCGGAAATGCTCCCTTTCTTGAAACCGAATGAACTCGACTCACTGATTGTCCTCCGGGATGGGCTGGGCATCCTGGAACAGGGAGACGCAATGGAAATCATTCAGTACAGTATTTGTGAGCATCAAAATGAGATTTACATTCAATAATTTTTTCAGATTGATCACGCCGCTTCTTGCAGGGGATTTCCTCAGCAGGAAGCGGTTTTCATTTTTTCCATGTGTTTCATTACTTGATTAATATGGTTAAAAGCCCAGAGGCTTTAATGTATAATTCATACATGGAATGCACACATAAGGGAGTGGAAATGAATGAACATGTTTTGGGCTTTACTGGCTATGGCCTTTGGAGGCTTTGGTGTTGCTCCGGCAGTGGCAGATCAGGGAAATCCTCAATTCCAATCGTTAACCAACAGTTTTAACACCGCAATTATCCAATCTCAAAAAGATCAGGTTGTTATCGATGCCGATAATCCACCTGCTAAAACAGACCCTCAACCTGATGCCCCCGTCGTCAAAGGTATCTATGTAACGGCATACAGTGCCGGCGGCGCACGCATGAAAGAATTGCTGGAGCTGACAGACAGTACAGAACTGAATGCCATGGTCATTGATATCAAAGACGATCTCGGATACATAACTTATCCCACAGAAAACAAAGCGCTTCAGAAAATGGGTAAATCCCAACCTTTTATTCGGGATATCGATGCCTTGATGAAACGATTGCAAAAACATGAGGTCTACCCGATTGCACGTGTCGTTGTATTCAAAGACACAATTCTTGCGAAGAAGAATCCGGAGCTTTCTTTCCGCAACAAGGATGGATCGGTTTGGGCGAATGGCAAAGGCGACAGCTTCGTGAATCCATACAGCAAGGAAGTATGGGACTATAATATCGAAATCGCCAAGGAAGCGGCCAAACTTGGATTCAAAGAGATTCAATTTGACTACGTTCGTTTCCCGGAAGGTTTCGAAACTCGTGCTGATGTACTCAAATACACCAAATCTGACAAGTCCCGGGTCGATGTTGTAGCTGAATTCGTGCAATATGCACGCAAAGAGCTGGCACCGTTAGGTGTGCGTGTCTCGGTTGATATTTTCGGTTATGCAGCTTCCGTACCTGCGGCTGAAGGCATTGGACAGGATTTTGTTAAAATATCCGAAAATGTGGACGTGATCTCACCGATGGTATACCCTAGTCACTATTCAACTGGCTGGTACGGGGTCAAGGACCCTGACAAAGATCCTTACACAACCATCAAGGGTTCAATGGAAGATACACATAAGAAACTGGACCCTACCAAAGAGCTCAAACCTGTCATTCGTCCGTGGATTCAGGACTTCACAGCAAGTTGGCTGGGAAGTGGGCATTATATCAAGTATGGCAAGAAACAAGTGGAAGATCAGATCAGAGCGATGAAGGACATGGATGTACATGAATATCTGCTCTGGAATGCGTCCAACCGATATTCCTCAGGTGTACAATATAAGTAATCCGCACTCTTTCATACTTCTCATTTCATCCAACCTCGTTCTGCTTGAAGCGGAGCGAGGTTTTTTGGTGTTCATTTTTCTCGGAGTGCCTCTCCTCTGTATCTGTCCCTATCCAAAACGGACAAAATCCACTACAATGTATAGCTGTCCAGACATGACACTTGGATGACATCTCTTTAGAATAGCGAGGCACTGCCAGTGAACATGAACACAACAAGTTTTTCCCAAAAAGTGAAGCAATTCCTGATTATATTTTTGCCCATCTTCACCACTCAAATCGCCCTCTCTGCCATGTCGTTCTTTGACACCAATATGTCAGGCAAGTTTTCTCCGGCCGACCTTGCAGGAGTTGCGATTGGCACAAGTCTATGGATGCCCGTTCAAACTGGACTAAGCGGGATTTTGATCGGTATTACACCTGTCGTTTCCCATCTGTTAGGTTCCAAACGTAATGATCAGATCGGGTATAACGTCATCCAGGCGCTGTATCTTGGAATTGCTGTCAGTCTCGTCGTGATCGGAGCCGGGGCGTTGTTACTTGGCCCTATACTGAACGGAATGCCTTTGGAACCTCGGGTTGCCCAAGTCGCCTTCTATTTTCTGTGCGCACTTGCTTTTGGCATTATCCCACTCTTCGGATATACGGTGCTGCGCAGCTTCATGGATGCACTTGGCCAGACACGGACTACGATGTTCATTACGTTGGTCTCCCTGCCCGTTAACATCTTACTGAATTATCTGCTGATATTCGGCCGCTGGGGTTTCCCCCAATTGGGCGGTGTTGGTGCCGGTGTGGCTACAGCATGTACATACTGGCTGATCTTTCTTATTAGTCTCTTTTTTGTCCATCGGGTCGAACCTTTCGCCCAGTATGGCATTTTCCGTCAATGGACCCGTGTCTCATTGTCCAAATGGAAAGAGTTACTCAAGATTGGAGTGCCCATCGGATTTGCGACTTTTTTCGAAACGTCCATCTTTGCTGCTGTGACTTTAATGATGAGCCGTTTCGATACCACAACAATTGCTGCACACCAAGCGGCGCTGAATTTCGCTTCTACGCTCTACATGCTGCCTGTGAGTATATGTATGGCTCTTACGATCCTTGTGGGCTTCGAGGCAGGTGCCGGGCGTCTGAGAGACGCCAAACAATACAGCCTGCTCGGAATAGGTGGGGCCATTGGGCTATCACTGCTGACAGCGATCGTGTTGATTGTGTTCGGCGAACAGATTGCAGGCGTGTATTCAAACGATCGAGAGGTCATTGCACTTACGCAGCATTTCCTCATCTACGCCATTTTCTTTCAGATCTCAGATGCGATTGCTACACCAACCCAAGGAGCACTACGTGGCTACAAAGATGTTAACCCGGCATTGATCATTACGTTTGTAGCGTATTGGATTATTGGGTTGCCTGTAGGTTATCTAACTGCTACGTATACTTCACTCGGTGCCTTCGGATACTGGATCGGCCTTATTGCCGGCCTTGCTGTAGGAGCAACAGCGCTTCTCTGGAGACTCTTTCGGGTACAAAAACAAGCCGCACTCCGCAAGGCGTAACATTGATATACTCACTCCGTGAAACAACAAAAAGAGCACAATCCACGTTAAAGCGGGATTGTGCTCTTTGCGTATGAATCGAATTATTGGGACAAACGTTGTGCAAGCTCGTAAGTCACCATATCGAAATCTTTTTTTGTGTTAACCACTTTATCAATATCCGTCAGGGTAAGTTCACCCTTGATAATGCCACAACCTTTGTCTGTCTCGCCTGCGATCAGACTGCGAACAGCGAAATCGCCAAGACGGCTTGCCAGGTTACGGTCGAAAGGTGTTGGCGTACCCCCACGCTGAATGTGACCCAGAACGGTTACACGTGGCTCATACGTTGGGCAACGTTCCATCAGTTCTTTTGCTACATCCTCACCTTTGCCTACGCCTTCTGCAACGATGATAATACTGTGACGTTTGCCATGTGCAAAGTTAGCTTTCATCCGATCTGCTACTTCGTCCATATCAAATGGAACTTCTGGGACAAGAATCGTTTCAGCACCCGAAGCAAGTCCGGCATGCAGAGCGATATCCCCACAGTGACGACCCATAACTTCAACGATGGAAGAACGTTCGTGTGAAGACATCGTATCACGTAATTTGTTTACTGCATCAACTACTATGCTTACAGCTGTATCAAATCCGATGGTATAGTCGGTGAATGAAACGTCGTTATCAATCGTTCCTGGCAGACCCATGGTGTTAATGCCCAGCTTGCTCAGTTTATTCGCACCGTTGTAGGAACCATCCCCACCGATAACAACCAGACCGTCAATGCCACGCGCACGCAGAATGTCCGCACCTTTTTGCTGACCTTCAGCGGTATAGAACTCCTTGCAACGTGCCGATTGAAGAACCGTTCCCCCACGTTGGATGATATCCCCTACACTCCGCAAATCCATTGGGAAAATGTCATTATTCAAAAGACCCTGGTATCCACGTTGAACTCCAAATACTTCGAGACCGTGAAACAGTCCGCTGCGAACAACCGCACGAACAGCCGCGTTCATCCCCTGTGAATCACCACCGCTCGTTAATACTGCGATTTTCTTTACTGCTGTCATGATGTTTCTTCCTCCTCTAGTTTCACTTCAGGCTCCGCAATATCACACCTGACTTACATATTTTTCCGTATCCAGCGACTGAAAATGAAGAAAAATATTCTTGTGATCGGACTATTTTTCAGCAGACGTTTGGATACAACGCGAACTTCCTGTTGTTCGCTGACTTTGGGATCAGACAGGTAAATGGCAATCAGTCCTTCGATGATCATCCGGTGAAAGGAGCTTCCCGGAATCTTCTGTACATCACTGCGTGCCATCTCCACAATAAAAGCAATTCGGTCCAGCATTGTCTCCACATTCTCATAATAGTTGCAGAAGTTGAGATCTCCCCCGATGCGGTCCTCATCCTGATCAATTAAATAATCGAGCATAATGTGCAATGCGCATACATGTGGGAAATAGGCCGTATGGATCGAGGCCGCTTGCTCTTCAGTCAACTGATCGTCACTCGCAGCCAGAAACAGCATGAAAACGCCCAGTGTAGAGCCAGTTGCAGCAGCGAATTCGTTCCAACGAAACTGAGGTGTGCGATGACGATGCTCCGACCACCATTCGAGCAGTGCCGTTTCTCTCAGTTCCGGCTTGATATGCTTATATACCTGCAGGTCCGTGTATAGGCCTGCCAGATCCTGAATTTGGGGCTTGGCGGACGTATAGCCTGGTAACTGACGGGTCAGTTCCTGACATGTGGTCACCAGATTCCGCAGATATCCACCGTCATCCTGCTCCTCACGGAGGGCATAATAATTGACGGGAATTGCTTCGGGATCTACCGCATCAAGCATGGATTGATGGAGAAGACGAAAATCATCCGGGTCCATCGAGGTGCTGCGGTCGCACAGATTGTCCAAATAATCACTAATAGTTTGATATGAAACGATCAGCGGAATCAGAATGTGCCTATTGGGCAAATCAGCTAATGCGTAGACGGTTCCGCCTTCACAGTGAAACTGTTTATCCTTCAGACTGGCAAGTGCCTGTGTACGCAACTCCTCATTCGGAATCGCCTCAGCTTGAGCACGCCATCCATTCAGTGCCTTCCGTGTTTCCGGAATGGTGTATTTGTACACCCCTCTCATCAATGCCAGCGGTCCACGCGGATATTGATGACGTTTTCGATTTGATTGGCTCAAAATAAATGTGCCTCCACTTGGTTGAATACGTATTAGAGCGATTTTTAACCATTCCTATTATAATATGATCCCTTTAATTGTACAAATGATCTGCCGCATATTCCGCATAAAAAATCGCATCGGCGTTCAAAGCTTTGTGATATACTATCCATATTTCATCCATCAAAGGAGTCGTTGACATGTCGTCAAGTGAATCACTTTCGTGGAGACGGTTATTTTCTTTTTTTGTGCCACTTGGCATTTCCGCCTCTCTCGTCACCATTTCTCACGTCATCATAAACAGCACATTAGCACGTTCCGCTCATCCCGAGACGGTTATTGCCAGCTATGCCATCGCCGGTAGCTTGTTAACCCTCACGGAACGCCCCTCCACCCTGCTGCGGCAAACCTGTTCCGCACTGGTTCGCGATCGCCTTTCCTTTCAGGCCCTCACGTTTGTGACCAAAATATTTCTTGCCTGTGTGCTTCTCATTGGGTTTCTCATCGTATACTCTCCCGTTGGTACCGGGGTGTTCAAATACTTGTTTGGTGTAAGTCCGGATCTGCTGACCAAAGTCATCGACGTATATGAAATTCTCATGTATGTGAGTATCTTTTCAGTGATCCGCAACATCTATCAGGGGATCATCATTACGAATAACCGCACCAAGTGGTTAACCATCGGCATGGTATTCCGTTTAGCCGGCATGTACGGCCTATCCCTCTATTTCATATACACAGACAGCATTGACAGTGGACGTGTAGGCGCTATCATTTTTGCTGCTGGCATGATGATTGAAGCGCTCGTCAGCTTTCTGGAGGGAAACAGCATCAAGCGCAAGATGCCAGCCAAGCTTGAGGATCATCCCGTCGAGAGCAAGGGAGACGTATTTCGCTTTTATAAGCCACTGCTGTTATCCAGCTTTGTAGCGCTGTTCATAGGACCGGTTATTAACATCGTACTTGGCAAAACGACCGGGATCGCACTAGCCATTTCATCCTTTGCCATAGCAAGCAGTCTGATGCAGTTGATGCTAAGCTTCTTTACATACATCCATCAGATCGTGCTGAATTTCTACCTTGTGGATGCCAAACTGGTACGAAAATTCGCACTTGTCACCGGATTTATTCCGTTTGCGATGATGGTGTCGATTGCCTATACCCCCTTGGGACCATGGGTACTTGAAAATGTCATGAGCGTTCAGGGCGAACTGTTGGAACAAAGTCTGTGGACACTGCGTGCGTTTGTCTTATTTCCGCTGATCTTCCCTTTTCTGGATTTCAGCAATGGCCTCATTCTGCTTCGCGGTCAGACAAAAACGATGTTTCGTTCGCAAACGGCGAATGCAATCTGCACGGTAATTGTGCTGCTTATACTGGTTAGTATTTTCCCTGCGTGGAACGGCATGATTGGAGCTATTGCCCAATCCCTTGGCCTGCTCGCCGAACTTGTCATTGTCTGGCTTGTCATCCGGCGCACGAAGCAAGAACCTACGATGTCTGTGCCGAAAGCCCGTAAATCAACATCCCTGAAAGGGTAATAAAATCATTGAATTGTTATCAAGATTGGAGTCTCTCATCATGAAATTAAGTCACAACGCCCGCCCGGATCAGAACTGGCTGCGGGCTCTCATGTTCACCATCTTTGGTTCCACCGTTCTGGTGGTATCCTACTTCCAGCTTTACTTCAGTCATCTGGGCTTCAGTCGGGCTGAGATTGGATATCTCTACGGAATTGGCCCCCTCATCTCTGTGTTCTCCAATATGTTCTGGAGCATGGCCAGCGACCGCTACCAAACGGTACGCAAAGTAATGATCATTCTGCTTGGTGGTCAATTGATCACAGGGATCATGCTTGCCAACGCGACAACTTTCGGTCAGGTATTTGTACTCGTGACTTTGTTTTACTTTTTCTATTATCCGGTCTATCCACTCTCCGATACGATGGCTATTACAACGGCCAGCAAGTACGGCCGAAATTTCACTTCCATTCGAGTCTTCGGATCGATCGGTTATGCCTTCTTTGCATTAAGTATCGGGTATTTCCTTGGATCTTTCGGTCCAGGATGGACGATATGGCTTTGCGTCGGTCTTGCTGCCACTACATTATTGATCAGTTTTCAATTGAAGGATCAACCTTCAGGGAATAGTAGCAAAATGGATCTATCGGGGTTATGGGCTATTCTGAAACGCAGAGATGTGCTCACCTTTTTTGGCTGTGTATTTTTGCTTGCCATGGGACATCGCATGAACGAAGCATTTCTTACCATCACGCTAAAAGATCTGGGTGCCAGCGAGGGGCTGATCGGCTGGTCTTTGCTGATCTCTTCCGTAAGTGAAATTCCCATTTTCCTGCTGCTTAGCAAGTATGGAAACCGTTATAAGGAACTGCCACTAATCGCTTTTGCTGCACTGATGTATACAGTTCGTTTGCTTCTTATGTCCATATCCGATACACCTGCAGCTGTCGTTGCCATTCAGACGATGCATAGTGTTACCTTTGGTATTTTCTACGTTACGGCGGTCCGCTACATCATTCGCCTAGTTCCGGACGGCTACAGAGCAACGGGTATGGCTTTGTTCACCATTGTCTGGTCCAGTGCTTCGGGACTTCTTAGTGGAACGTTGGGCGGACTGCTGCTGGAACATGCAGGCAGACAAACCTTCTATCTCACCGCTATGGCTTTCTCCCTGGCTGCATTGATCGGTTTCGGATTGAAGTTATGGTCCAGCATGACCAATCGTGTATCCTGAAACCACAGGGAAACATACTCCATATTCAACCGATATTTACACTGGAAATTTTAGAATCAAAAAAAGCACAGCCTCCCATGGGGGACTGTGCTTAGGTTCTAATATTCAGCTATAAATTTATCATATATAAGAAGTCCGTTGACCGGAAAAATTCTTACAGTTTGTTTACGTTAGCTGCTTGAGGACCACGGTTTCCATCAGTAATTTCGAATTCTACCGCTTGACCTTCTTCCAATGTTTTGAAGCCGTCTCCTTGGATTGCGGAGAAATGTACGAATACGTCCTCGCCGCCTTCAACTGAAATAAAGCCATAGCCTTTTTCTGCGTTAAACCATTTAACTGTACCTTTCAAATGAAAAACCTCCTAAAAATATCGCCATCTATGGCGAATACCCTTATTATACTGTATGGGCTTCCATTTTGCAATTTATCTTTCCATAAATGTCGAAAAAATTTGCTTTGAATCGTAGGGTACGGTATCATTTTACCAAAACCGTTAGTTTGGAGACTACCTATGATAAAAAAACATGAAATATACAAAACAGACAAGTGGAATATGATGACCGTAGAAGTTCAAGGCAAATATCTCGTACTGCGAGAAATTTCGGAAGAGTGGGGCGAAGAATGCCATACTTTCCTTAGCCGTCCTGCATTAATGCACTGGGCTGAACGCCGTTTCCCAAAAGCAGATTTTGAGAACCGTGAGGATGAATGGCGTCAATTGATGGCTGCCTTCAAAGGGGTCTAACCCATGCAGCTTGACTCAAGCAATGTCGTCATCTTTATTATCCTTGCCTTCTCCCTTGGTATTGTGCTTATTCTGGGACGGAATTCCATCCCGGATCGACTGAGACGGGGAATGGCTCTTATTGCTACACTGCTCATTTGTTTTGCCTTTTTCCTGATCGTTTATTTTCTGTATAACATGGGAACCTAATAACGGGGACCCAGATATTCAAATATTTCAACGTGCCTAAGGTCATACTATACGAGATTATTCGTATCGTAAGGAGGAAGGCCGTTGAAATACCAGAAATCGCTATCTGTTATCCTGGTACTTAGTCTGATTCCTTCGTCTCTCTCCGCACACGCGAGTGCGACGAAGGCAGCTTCGTCCATACATTCATCAGATCATCAAAGGAGGATTTCCATGAGTCAATTATTGAAACGTTCCGAGGTACCGGCTGAACATAGCTGGAAACTGGAAGATTTATTTGCCGATCAGAAAGCCTGGGATCAGGAATATGAAGAAGTATCGTCTTTGACCAAGAAGGCCTCCGAATTCCAAGGCAAACTGAATCAACCTGATGTACTCAAATCTTGCTTCGAATTTGAAGATGAGATCAGCCTCAAAATAGAACGCCTCTTTGTGTACGCACGTATGCATCAAGATGAAGACACAGCAAATCCTACATATCAAAACCTGTCCCAAAAAGCCCAGAAATTAGGCGTACGGGTTGGTGAAGCACTTTCTTTTGTCACACCGGAGATTCTTTCCCTGCCAGATGACCAGTTGGATGCATTTATTGCGAACGAAAAACTCTCTGCTTATACATTTACGCTGGAAGAGATGAAACGCGAAAAAGCCCACGTTCTTAGCCAAGCAGAAGAGGCTTTGCTTGCACAGGTAGGCAACCTTTCACAAGCACCACAGACAATCTTTAGCATGCTGAATAATGCTGATCTCAAGTTCCCCCGAATCAAGGATGAACATGGTAACGAAGTTGAGCTGACACACGGTAGCTACATTCAGTTCCTGGAGAATCCTAATCGTGAAGTTCGCGAACGCGCCTTCAAAGCGGTATATGAAACCTATGCCAAACAGAAGAACACAATAGCTGCAGCCTTGAATGCAAATGTCACCAAAAATATGTTCTATGCTAATGTTCGGAAGTACCCTTCCGTGATGGAAATGTCCTTATACGGAGATAACATCCCAACGGATGTGTATACCAATCTGGTAGACACCATTCACGAGAGCCTTCCGTTATTGCATCGTTATATGGACCTGCGCAAAAAGTTGCTGGGTGTGGATCAATTGCACATGTACGATCTGTTCGCTCCACTCGTAGACGAATACAAAATGGACATTACCTATGAGGAAGCGAAACAAACGGTCAAAGACGGTCTGAAACCACTCGGCAAGGATTATGCTGACGCATTGCAGACTGGATATGATAACCGCTGGATCGATATATATGAGAATGAAAATAAACGTTCAGGCGCATATGCCTGGGGCGCTTACGGCACTCACCCGTATGTCTTGTTGAATCACAAAGATAACCTGAACAGCATGTTCACACTCGCACATGAAATGGGTCACGCTCTGCATTCACATTACTCGGATACAACACTTCCGTATCGTGATGCCCAGTACACCATCTTCCTGGCTGAGGTTGCATCCACAACCAACGAAGCGTTGCTGATGGATTATCTGCTTAACAAATCAACAGATCCAAAGGAAAAATTGTATCTGTTGACCTATTATGCCGACCAATTCCGTACAACGGTATTCCGTCAGACCATGTTTGCTGAATTCGAGAAAATCATTCATGAACGTGCGGAACAAGGTGACGCATTAACACCACAATTGTTATCCGAGATCTATTATGATCTGAACGTTAAATATCACGGAAAAGGCATGGCTGTCGACAAAGAAATTGAAATGGAATGGGCTCGTATTCCCCACTTCTATAACAGCTTCTACGTTTACAAATATGCTACAGGCTTCTCCGCAGCGACAAGCTTTTCCAAGCAAATCTTGGAAGAAGGCCAACCGGCTGTTGACCGTTATCTTGGCTTCCTGAAGAGCGGTGGCAGTGATTACTCCATCAACATTTTGAAAAAAGCAGGTGTGGATATGTCTACACCACAGCCAATTCGTGAAGCTATGAGTGTGTTCAAGGAATTGATTGAACAGATGGAGCAACTAACCAAATAAGGTTGTCTATCCATGTGACCTGCATCCCTTGCCCGTTTGGGCAGGGGATTTTATCATCATTGCAAGATGCAACCTACCCGAATATGGGTAATGCATATCTAGTTCTCAATTGTTCAACAAGGAGGCAACACCATGAAAATGCAATGGGCACTCATAGCAGGTCTTGTTTTTGCACTGCTCACGGGAATCTTTGCGGTCATTAATGTGGATTCCGTACAAGTCAACCTGTTATTTAACACGGTACAAATCCCTCTGATCTTGCTCATTCTCGGCTGTACCCTGATCGGTGGAATTATTGTAGGGTCATATGGCATCTATCGCCAATACAGACTGCAACGTGAAAATAAACAACTGAAATTGCGTGTATCTGAATTGGAAAGTTCCGCGACAAGCAAATCTACATTGGATTCTTTCAATTCGATGGATTCGATTGACTCAAATAAATCCGATAGTCTTTTGGAGAAGGATTCGATCCAGAGTCAGCGAAAAGAAAACCCTACGGGAACACTGTAACCAATCAGAGACAGCCTGCTGGCGAGTCAGGAATGGTAGTATCACATTCTCTCCCCCAGACAGGCTGTATTTTGTTTCACACCATACCCACGATCCGAGGAGGAAATTACACAATGAGTTTTACAATTGATGAATCATACGTTCTGTCTTTTCTGAAAAAATTGCTGGACACACCAAGTCCAAGTGGTTACACACATCATATTATCGAGATGATCTGGAAGGAAGCAGCAGCACTGGGCATCGCCTGTGAGCTGAATAACAAGGGCGGTGCGGTGCTTACATTGCCCGGACAGGATTCGTCCAAGACAATCGCTTTAAGCGCCCATGTGGATACGCTAGGGGCCATGGTACGCTCGGTTACATCCTATGGCACATTGAAGCTCACCTCTGTCGGTGGATTTTCCATGCAAAGTATCGAAAACGAATATTGCAGCATCCATACTCGGGATGGAAAGACATACACAGGCACCATTCTCTCCCTTCATCCGTCTGTCCACGTCTATCCGGATGCACGCACATTTGAACGGACTGAGAGCCATATGGAAGTTCGAATCGATGAAGTTGTCTCCTCCAAGGAAGATGTGTTGAAACTCGGGATCTCTGTCGGCGACTTTATCTCCTTTGATGCTCGCGCAGTCATCACGCCGAGTGGTTATATCAAATCACGTCATCTGGACGACAAAGCCAGCGTAGCTGCCCTCTTTGGCATCCTTGAGTCTGCACATCGTGAAGGTTGGCAACCATTACATAACGTCTCTCTGCTTATCTCGAACTATGAAGAAGTTGGACATGGCGCATCGTATATCCCTGCGGAAATC
This sequence comes from Paenibacillus sp. FSL L8-0435, assembly GCF_037965655.1. Classification (NCBI taxonomy): domain Bacteria; kingdom Bacillati; phylum Bacillota; class Bacilli; order Caryophanales; family Paenibacillaceae; genus Paenibacillus; species Paenibacillus sp. FSL L8-0435. The sequence goes on along the minus strand of NZ_CP150185.1, from coordinate 2,172,027 downwards.
AGTGAAATGATCGCTGTAGACATGGGAGCCATGGGCGATGACCTGAGCTGTAAAGAAACTGACGTTTCCATATGTGCCAAAGATTCTTCTGGCCCGTATGACTACGATATGACCAGTCGTCTCATTGAACTGGCCAAACAGGATGGGATGGATTACGTCGTGGACATTTATCCCCACTATGGCTCAGATGGCAGTGCAGCATTACGGGGAGGAAACAATATCCGAGCAGCACTGATCGGTCCGGGGGTTCACGCATCTCATTCCATGGAGCGTACGCATAAGGATGCTGTACTGAATACGGCACGATTGCTCGCAGCCTACATTACAACCAAGTAAAACAGAATCATTGATCGACGAAATTGTCATGGATAACAACCACATGTTCGTCTAAGCAGAAGGCCCCTTCCAAGCACAGCAATTCGGTGTGCTTGGAAGGGGCCTTTGTTGTCATATCTCTTAATCTGCCTGTTCCACATATGCATGATATTTACGATCCAATATCTCTAACTCTGCCTTATGGTCATGTATTTCATTTCTTAACACATGCATGGTCTTCCTAACCGCGCTTAGTCCATCCTTCACCTGACGTTCGGCTTTGCGAATTTTGTCCTGAACCATCCAGTCCACAAAGAGGTTATCGAAGAAATAGTCTGCGAATGAAAGCAGACCTCCCAGATGCAGATCCGCGTGTACAGCCATCTCTACATCCTCCAGTTCCTTCTGAAAACGTCGTAGACGCTTACCTGCATCCATGATGGCGACCTGAGCGTCATCCATTCGTCCTCGCTTGATATGCGTGGAGATGACCCCACCGCCCATCATGTCATATACGCCCCAATTACCTGCCGAAGACAAAGCCTTCTCGGCACGTTCAAGGGCATCAACCAGATACTCTCCCTCCCGGAAAGCTTCATCCAGTTCCTGTAGCTCGCTCGCCAGATGTTCCCGATTCTCAGCCATCTGTTGCAATTCCGCATCCTGGTCCAGCAGTCGACCTTCCTTCTTCCCCCACAGAGCGTTGTAATCGCTTTTCCAGTACTGATACTGCCGTTGACCCTCCAACTCCTGCTCCACATGGATTCGTTGCTCCTGTACGTCTTGTAACATGCGACAAGCGGTGTCGTATGCAGCCTTGCTCTCCATGAGTTCGAGCTCTTCCTTCTCCAGACGTTCCGTCTTTTTGCCAATCAGTTGATAGAAAAATGCTGACAATGTCATGCTGTTCAATCGCTCAACGTCCTTCTGCTCCTTCTGGAGATGCTCCAGACGACGTTTTACCTTTGCTTCCCATTCAGTTTCCTCCGTTTGAAGCTTCTCCAAACGTTTGGTCCATTTCTCGTAAATTCTCCCCTTTTCCTTGAGCACTGCCAACTGTTGATTAATTTCCTTATACATAAGTGCGGTGTTCTCTCCCTTCTATGGAATTCTTTACTTATAAAACGTAATGAGCATACAGAACGTTTCACTTTAATGCGCAATTCACAGACAAAAAAATCGCCCTTTTCTCCAATGCGACATAAAGTCACTATAGAAGAAAGGGCGATGTTTAGTTATAAATCAAGACTTGCTCTGTTCAATCTGCTCTGCAAGTTCATTCAGAACGGTCCAGCGTTCCATCAATTCGTCCAGATGGCGCTCAGCCTCAGCTTGCTCAGCCATCAACTCCTGCAGACGGGCAGAATCACTAAATGACTCTTCTATCTCTTTGTTAATCCGGACGAGATTGGCTTCAGCCTTCTCAATATTTTCATCAATCTGGTCGTATTCACGTTGCTCCTTGAAGCTGAATTTCAACTTCGGTTTAGCCGCTGACACAGCAGGCGTCGTTTTATCTGATGACTGCTTCACCTTCGCTGCTCCTGTATCACTCTCTTGATTAGCTCCAGGCGCATTTTTCAGCATCCATTCTGCATATTCACTGTAGTCGCCGACGTGTACACGTACAGCACCATTGCCCTCAAAAGACAGCACTTTATCCACAGTACGATCAAGGAAATAGCGATCATGGGATACCACAAAAACAACACCCGGAAAATCATCCAGATAGTCTTCAAGTACAGCGAGTGTCTGGATGTCCAGATCATTCGTCGGCTCATCCAGGAGCAATACATTCGGCGCAGCCATCAGCACACGCAGCAGATACAGGCGACGCTTCTCTCCACCAGACAGACGGGAGATTGGCGTCCACTGGGAAGCCGGGGTAAACAGGAAGCGCTCCAGCATCTGGGATGCTGTAATCAGAGAGCCATCGGCCGTTTTCACATTCTCGGCCACTTCCTTGATGTACTCAATCACACGAAGTGATTCATCCATCTCTTGATGTTCCTGTGTGAAATAACCCAGATTGACTGTAGGGCCGACGTCAACCACTCCAGCATCGGGTTCCAACTTGCCAGATATCATCTGTAACAGCGTGGACTTACCACTACCATTCGGTCCGACAATGCCTACCCGATCACCAGGTACGGCAATATAACTCAGATCTTCGATCAGTGTGCGACCACCGACGGATTTGGAAAGATGCTCGATCTCCAGTATCTTTTTACCCAAACGAGTGGAACCGACCGATACTTCCAATGAGCCCGAGCGCTGGATTCCTTGTTGATCTTTGAGTTGTTCGAAGCGATCAATTCTCGCTTTTTGTTTCGTTGTGCGTGCCTTGGCACCGCGACGAATCCACGCAAGCTCCGTCCGAAGCAGGTTCTTACGCTTCTGTTCAGAAGAAGCTTCACGTTCTTCCCGCTCCGCCTTCAGTTCCAGGAAACGTGTATAGTTGGCTTCATATCGGAACAAACGACCATGATCCAATTCAAGCATGACATTCGCCACACGATCCAGGAAATACCGATCATGCGTAATCATAAGCAGTGCGCCGCGGCGCTTCTGCAAGTACTGCTCGAGCCATACTACCGAGTCATTATCAATATGGTTCGTTGGCTCATCCAGAATGAGCAGTTCACAAGGATGAATCAGCGCAGCCGCTAGCGCTACCCTTTTGCGTTGTCCACCCGACAATGTGCCCATCAGTGCATCGAATTGACGAATACCCAATTTGGACAAAATGCTCTTCGCTTCACTCTCCATCTGCCAGAGTTGAAGCTGCTCCATTTGCTGATTCAAACGTAATAGTCGCTCTTGCAACGCGGGATCAGATGACTTGAGCTCCAATAACTCCATCGTTTCTGTATATTCACGCACGGTTTTCATTTCCATGCTGTCACCTTCGAATACTTGTTGCAGTACCGTATTATCCGGATTGAAGTCCGGATTTTGCGCCAGAAACTGAATGCGTACATCATTACTGATGGAGATCTGTCCCGCATCTGCAGGTTCCATACCAGAAATCACACGCAAAAACGTGGATTTTCCAGTTCCATTTACCCCAACGACACCAATCTTGTCCTGATCAGCCATACCAAATGAAGCGTCCTTGAACAATATTTTCTCGCCATAACTTTTTGCAATTTGTTCTACCGTCATTATGTTCATTGCGCGTACCCACTTCTCTGTAAAATAGAATTCAATATTACTCGTACCCACACAAGCACTTACGTTTTCAAAAAAGACCGACACCCGTCCAGAAATAATGCTGCTGAGAAGGCAATTCGTTTGTTCAGATCTTCTTCGTTGAACTCTGGATTAAGCATAATATCCATCTTCAGACGATCCAGAATCCCAATGTACGATTTGGCTAATAAGACTGGCTCAGGTACACTTGCACTTTCCAGCACCTCGCACACCATGCTCATATATTGATTCATAAATTCTTTCATAAATTGCATCAGATCCGGATCATTATTAGGTGCCATAAAAAAGAGCTTGGTATGATTGCGACGCTCATAATAATACGTAAGGTGGGTCTTGGCTATTGCGCCAAGTTTATCACCTGTGTTCTCATGCGAGTTCAAAGCATATTCAAGACGACTGATAAAACTGTTACAGTCACGCTTGGATACTGCTACAAATAATTGTTCCTTACTTTTGAAATATAAATAAATGGTGCCTTTTGCGATGCCAGCTTCGTCTGCAATATCAGACATCTTCGTCTCATAAAAACCCTTCGAGCCAAAGATACCATAGGCTGCATCCAAAATAGCCTCCGATTTGTCTCCATGTACAGTGTTCAAATGTTACTCCCTCCTACAACGCCAAAATGTTACCCAATCCAATCGCCACACATCCGCCAATGACCGAGCTAAGCACGTTCACCAGGTCGTTACTCATCCATGACCAGCCACGAGCCCGAACCGTTGGATGCCCGCAATGTTCATGCACCTCAACTTCACGACCACACACGGTACAACGATACATCATCTGCACCGTTGCGCCCAGATAGGAATCGGCAAAAGCACCTGCCAATCCGCCTACAAGGCCAACAAAAGTCCAACTAAGCAGCCCAAGCCCTTCTACCCCGGCGATCCAGGAAAAGAAAAATGCTCCCGCACCAATCAGAGCCCCGCCTACAGCTGCAGCCAGGGTACCCAGAAGTGAAACGCCTCCTGAGGCACCTGGAGTAAGTACCTTCCACGTGAGAACAGAGCGCGGCGGCTTACGACTGAGACTCCCGAGTTCGGTTGCCCATGTATCCGATGTAACGGTAGCCATTACGCCAATGAAAGCATATATCCATGCCGGATGTGGAAATATCCAGTATCCCAGACACAGGAACATGCCCATCCCACCATTAGCCATCACTTGTCCGGCATCCCGATTTCCTGACTTGGCATAGGATTTCTCCAGCTCCTGCTTCCGATCTTTACGAAACCTGGAGAGCAACGTTGAAGTGATGAAAAACAACAATAACGTGCCAAACCAGAACAGGTTACCCGCTCCGTAATATATCGTTCCCATCATAATTGCTGCCAGGCAGCCAGACAGGGTTAGCGACTTTTTCGCATAGGCAGCACCTGCCACCATAGAAGCGCATACGGCGCCAATAATCCAATCCATAATGTCTCCTGCATGCAGCGTATACACAGTCCGCATGACGTTTATTGTATTTTTGAAACTCAATTATACCACGGTTTGATGTCAATGCCGAAACTCCAGAGGCCAGCACACAAAAAACCTGTTTTGGCCTCGTGTAGAAGTGCCAAAACAGGTTATTGATCAAACGTTAAAACAAGATAACTTCCCTTTTCAAGTTACGTCTGGAATTCGGTGTTCCCAGGTTCTGTTTCAGACCCGCTTCGCTCCTCCAATGACCCCATATCGGTAGAGTACTCTGCGACCAAACCAGTTGAACAATCGATCCGTCAGGAATCCCATAAAACCCAGGGAAATCAGCCCGACAAAAATCCAATCTGTTCGGAAAAAGAGTCTGGAATTCCAGATTAAGTAACCCACTCCCTCATTCGAGGCAATCATCTCAGCACCGATTATGGCCATATACGAGGTTCCCATCGCCAGTCGCACACCCGTGAAGATATACGGGGTTGTCGCCGGCACAATCACATGCAGCAGAATCTGCCGTTCATTGGCTCCCATACTGCGGGCCGACCGGATTTTGTCTTCTTCAACGGAGAGTACACCTGTCAGTGTATTCAACACAACAATGAAGAAGGTTGCGTACATAATGAGCGCGATCTTGGATTGCTCACCAATTCCGAACCACACCAGAAATAAGGTAATAAAGGCGATCGGCGGGATAAAACGTATAAAGTTAAGGAACGGTTCCGCGAACAGCCGGATGAGATGAACTTTGCCAATAATCAGCCCTACCGGAATAGCAATGATACTTCCGAGTACCCAGCCCGCCAGTACACGAGTGAAGCTGATTCCGATATACTCCATCAGCGTACCGTCAGCAATCAGTTCGCGTGCTCCCAGGATCGTGTGCCACGGACCAGGGATTACGTCAGGCCCATAGATAAGGGCACCAAGCTGCCAGATTAAGATGACCGTTACCCATAGAAGCGGGATAGACACCCATTTTTTCTCCAACCATTTCATTTACATATCACCTCAATTATTCTTCAAAATGGCCTTGAATTCGGTCATACAGGGTGTTGAACTCAGACGAGGCGATGTTCCTCGGGTAAGGTAACGTGTTGTGGTAAATATCCGTGATATTCGAAGATGGACCTACAGACATAATGCCTATGCGCTCCCCAAGCAATAACGCCTCCTGAATATCGTGTGTGACAAAGATAACAGTTTTATGTGTTTCTTTCCAAATATTCACAAGTTCCTTCTGCATGGTTCGTCTCGTCATGGCGTCCAGCGCACCGAATGGCTCATCCATCAGCAAGATCGCTGAGTCATTCGCAAGTACGCGGGCCAATTGAACACGCTGCTTCATACCACCTGATAGCTCTTTCGGAAATTTCCCCTCATGAGCACTCAGTCCCACAAGCTGGATGTATCGATCAGAGATCTCACGTCGTTGTGTCTTGGGCACCTTGGACATTCGAAGTCCGAATTCAACATTTTCCCTCACGGTTAGCCATGGAAAGAGAGAAGAATCCGCCTGCTGGAACACCATCGCCCGATCCCTGCCCGGTCTGTCGATCTCCTTGTTGTCTACCTTGAGCTGTCCGCCCGACTTGGAAATAAAACCCGCGATCATGTTCAGCAGCGTTGACTTCCCGCAACCACTGGGACCAAGCAGGACAAAGAACTCTCCTCCCTTGATAACCAGATCGACATCCTTAATGATATAATGCACATCCCCATTGGTCGGGGCATGATACGTTTTCCGAAGCTGTTCAATATGAATGGTATGCTCAGTTGCAGGTAAGGACATAACGGACACCTCCCATTTCATTTCAATAAGAATTATTTACTGTATGTCACTTTTTCCGGCAGAGCCTGTTGGAGAGAAGTCAAGTCGAGTTTGGTGTCGAGATCAAAATCCTGTTCGATGATTCCGGTGTCCACCATATATTGCTTCTGACCTGCCAAACTATCATAAGCAGCCTGCGTAAATCCAACTTCCCATGGATTGATCGGAAGGTCTTTCAACGTGGCATCTTTAGGCTGTTTGGTCTCTTGATACATCAGATCCGCAACTTCTTCAGGATGCGCTTGAGCATACGTGGATGCTTCATCCAGCGCCGCAAGGAAGTCACTTATCTTTTCAGGGTTTGCCTGGATGAATTCATTATTCGATACCAGTCCCATACCAAGGCGTATAGGGGTCTGAGACATATCCGTCAGCTGATGTACTCCTTCGAGTGCATCGAATTTATCGGTTAACGCGGAACCTATAACCCAAGCGGCATCAAGGTCTCCCTGTTTCAGTGCGATGTAGGCTTCATCAAAAGCCCCCTGACCAATTTGCGTCACATCACTCAGCGCCACTCCCTGATCTTTCAAATATTCATCCCATAGATACGGAATAAATGTGCCTCGAATGAAACTCACTTTCTTGCCCTTCAAATCCGCTCCACTCTGAATATCCTCTCTTGCATACAGCTTCCAGGCGGCTGCCGCTTCATCCGTAGTCTGACCTGCGGAAGCGACGACTGAATATTCCCCTTTAGCCAAAGCATTTAATACAGGGAAGTCCGCCCCGTACGCAATATCTACCTGTTTGATAAATAGTGCATTTACACCTTCAGCCGGTGAGCCAAACGTAATACTCTCTGCATCAATGCCCCGTTTTTCAAAGAAACCTTTGGCAATGGCTACCCTGAACGTTGGGTTCGTACTTGTATCTGCAATTCGAATTTTTACATTATCGGTATTCTTGCCGGTAGCGTCTTTTGCTCCAGATCCTGCTGCGTTTGAACTGCATCCGGATAATAGGAGTGCCGTAGCCAGGAATAATATCAATACGCCTGTAATTATGGATGGTTTTCTCACAATATACACCCCATTCGATCTAGTCATGATTCTTGACGCTTAACTGCCCGACTTGCCTTCATCCGACGTTGCCACACAGGCTGCACCCTCCACAAATGGAAGAGTTGTTTCTACGCTCACGATGGATGCAGAACCTTTGGGTGCTGCTCCCGGGACCCTGTAGGTGGAGACATCAATGGCTTCGATGGCAACTTCCTGCGGTTTCTCCAACTGTGGAACCCACTGATAAGGAACTCGATATGAGCGATAGACCATATTGGTATTCCGCCCATCCGTGTACGGGGAGACATACTCCCAGACCAGCTCATGCTCCGCTGTGACTTCGAACAATCGGCCATTGGAACCTTCGGTTATCAGGGTGTTGCCGTTAGGTAAACGCTGGGCGGAACTGATGTATGGGCTATAAAATTTATAAGAATCCGTCGGAACCGAGAAACCTGCTTCTGCCGAGGTATACTGCCAGACAATCTCCAGGGTGACCGGGTTAATCTCCAGTACACGGGAGTGATCCCGAATCGCATGTTTCAATCCAAATGGAGAAGCCGGATTTGGGAGGCCGTAACCTGCCCAGCCGCCATTGTCGAATACGAGCAAGTTGCCTTCTCCCGGTAGACCTTGGGGAATGATATGTGCATGATGCTGTCCGATAATTGTGCCAATGTGTTTCGCTTCAGTTGAAGCATAGTCTGGCCCTAGTCTCCACACGATCTTTCCACTCTGTCTGTCCGTAATGGCAATTATATTGGCCTCTCTGGCATCCCAGATAATATTGTCGGGGTGGAACCGTTCGTCTCCTTCTTCATAGAAACGGTTGGGTCCGACATAAGAGGCAGAATTAATATGTAACCAGTCACCGACGCCACCGCCCAGATGACCGAAAGAACGTGTATTCGGATCACGGAACAGGACATTTCGAGCAGCTTCATCAAAACCTAATTCTTCAAAGTGCTCGTTAGGCAGCCACTCCCAGATTACCTTCCCCTCCCAATCCACTTCGATAATGGCGTCATCAAGTAATGGCTTATCTGAAATTTGAGGATTACTCACATTTTTGTGTGCCAGGATGAGCGTTTTACCACTCTTCGCCTTCGGCGCAAGGCCAGGTGCATAGTAACCTACCGGATTACCCTCACGCTGATAATCATGATGCTGGCGGGCATACCATAGTGGCTCATACCCCGGATCTTCAATATGTTCGTAGCTATTGTATTTCCATACAATGTTGCCGTCCCAATCCACTTGCACCAGATCGACATTGTCCTGAATACCGAACTTCGGATCTCTCCGACCCGTGCTGCCCAGCACGTAGCCGCCAGGTAATATTTTGGCCGGAAAACCTAACAATCCTTTCCACAGGTGGACCTCCTTTCCATTCATATCGATCAATACTACGCCTTCCTCACCTGCCTGATAAACGGTATAACCGCCCCAAGCCTTATCCGGATTGTATAACGTTGCTCCAGTTGGATATATCGTTGAGTGTCCCATTGATCATCTCTCCCCTAGAATGTTTGTGGTATATCAAATGTCGTTACTTTGACCCAACCTCAATAACTGAGATAGTTACTCTTCCCGGTACTGTCCTGCTGCTTCTGCTCAAGGTTACTTGTCGAGGACCGATCATGTTCTTGTATCCCGTTGTTCTCCGCCAATTCCAGCACCGCGTCCGAGAACCCCTCCAGATTCGCTACTACCCGCTCGTAGAATTGACTTTGCTGCTCCAGTTCCTCACTCGTAAAACCCTCAAACAGAAGCGTGATACATCGGGCACCGATGTTGCTGTTTCTCGCATACATCTCCCGCCCGCTTGATGTGATATCCAGTAAAACCGTCCGGCGGTCGTCTTCCTTTCGTCTGCGGATGGTGAGTCCCTTTTTCTCCAACTTATCGGTCAGAGCTGTAATGGCACCCGATGTAAAGTCCAACTGTTCTGCCAGATCTCCAAGCCGCTGTTCTCCCTCACGAATGATTTTGTGCAGGATAAGCATGCCTGGCAGGCTGATACCTTCTACAGAGATGCGATCCCGCTCTTTGACGAATCGTCTGACCATTTTGCGAAATAACCAATCCGTCCGCTCCAACGCTTCCCAGTCTCTATCGCTCATTCCATAACCTCCTTGTTCGTTTGAAGCTTCAATAAAGATACGAAAAAAGGCCCCCGAGGACATTCCTTAGAGGAGTAGTCCCGGGAGCCTTTGGTGGTCCAATCAGCTCAATGCAGTTTTCAGTTCAAATTAGTTCACTGTTCATTTAATGAGTATTAAAATAATTGAGATTATCATATAACCAACTAACCCAACCTGTCAAGTGTGAATTATATTAATGATCTTTTCTTTTTGCAGCCATTCTCCGCTAGGTTGAAATTACTTATCCTGTTTTAAGTTTCACTTCAGGTTTCCCGTTTACACTATTCTCAGATCGAAACATGAACAAATACACTTACGACAAGCTACGATTCAGTTCGTACTCAACTACAGAAATGAGGATTATCCATATGAATATGAAAAGAGTCATTATTATAGGCACAATGATTGTCACCATGTCCTTCGCTGGAACAGCCTGGGGCCAGTCTGCCATCTCTCCCATACCTACTGCTAAATGGTCCATCGTTGACTTGGACACTCGTGAGGGAAGCAGCGACGAGCTGCTCAGCGCTCTGAATCAGCCTTCAGAAGCAGATCTGTATCAGGAGCTGTACAACGGAAAATCACTGAGGACAATTACGGAAGAAAATAACGGGAATTTGGATGAGGTCATTGCTATACAAGTAAGACAACTCAAAGAGCAGTTGGATGAACGGCTCGCAAGTGGAAGTATCAGTTCGGAGCAACATGCTGCACAACATGCTGAACTGGAAGAGTTGGTCACACAGAGCGCAAATACAGCATACAGCTTGGCGTAAATTAGTAGCGTTAGCGTATCCGTACAATGAAGGTATAAACATATATCCACGATAACAAAGCAAAAAGGAGCGTATTCACGCCCCTTTCTTGTAACCTATTCATCTCAAGCAGGTTGATGTGTAATCCTTATTGCGCTGCCCCAATCTTGCAGGCACCCAAGGATTCGCCGTCCCATGCCAGTTCGAGCACATCTCCTGCTTGTGTTGGTCCAACACCTTCAGGTGTTCCTGTAAAAATGACATCGCCCGGCCCCAGGCCGTAATGGTGACCTACATAATCCACAATATCCTGTAAACTGAAGATCATATTACGAATGTTACCACGCTGGACTTCCTCACCATTTTTGGTCAATGTAAAGTCTTTTTCCAGTAATGCTGCCGCACCCGGGAATGCCTGAAATGCAGTAACCGGAGCGGAATTTTTGAACCCTTTGGCCGCCGTCCACGGGTGGCCCTTTTTCTTAATCACGGTCTGTACATCACGTAACGTAAAATCAATACCAAACCCATACGCATCCACCAGTTCATCTACCGCCATACCTGGCTCAAAATTCCGGCCGATTTGAACGACCAATTCAGCTTCATAGTGAACTTCACCCTTGGTAGCAGGCAATTCAAGCGTTTCGCCATTCAGGGGCACGACTGCATGAGAAGGTTTCATAAAGATCATTGGCTCATCCGGAACCGCGTTACCCAATTCTTCCGCGTGAAGTTTATAATTGCGTCCTACACAGTATACATTGCGAATGTTAGTCAACATGGGTATATTACCACCTTTATCGGATTCATTAGTGCATATAGGAAAGTTAGGGTCTGAAAAATCGGCTGCTCGTCTCCTGAAATGCCAGCTCCCATACGTCAGGACGGTTCGTACATAACATGAGTTCTGGATCAACCGCCGCCAGTTTCTTCATAATGGTCTTGTCATCCACTGTCCAAGCCATCACCCGAATGCCTGCACTCCGCATCTCGTTCATTAAGGATTTATCTACATTGGTGTATCCAATCGAGAGGAATGTACAATTCATCTTCCGCAGGGCGGTTAACAGATCGCCTGGTCGTGCATCGATAATCAGCCCCGTCTGGATCTCCGGTGCAAGTTTCTTCACTTCGATCAGAGCGGCTGGTTCAAATGAAGTAATCACAACATCATTTTGCATATGTCTTTTTCTCACTTCATGTACAACAGCCGCAGGCAGACCCGGGTACATGTCTCCCTGCGTTTTCAGTTCAATGTTCAAACGCACTCTGCCGCACGAGCGATCTAACAATTCACTTAGCGCCGGAATCCGTTCGCCTTTGTAAGACTTATTTTTCCATGCTCCGGCATCCAGACGTTGCAGATCAGCCCAATCGGTTTCCCGAACCAGGCCCTTGCCATTCGTCGTGCGATCCACTGTAAAATCATGAATAACCACTGGCACACCATCACGCGACAACTGCACATCCAGCTCCATCCACTGAACTTCAGGCCGCTCCATGGCCATCAGGAATGCAGCCATCGTATTCTCTGGTGCAATAGAAGAAAATCCACGGTGCGCTACACAAAGGTTGTTCATTCGATTCCCTCCTCAAAAAGGTTTTTAATTAGGTGAAGCGACCCCATTCCCATCATATCGAATACCCGGGGAGAGCTTAGCCATCTGTTCCAACAGCAGTTTGTTCGCCTCATCGATCATCGGAATGGCCTGACCAAGCCCAGCCTCATAAGGGATAACTTTCATGCTGCAAGCTGCATCTTGACTACAGCGAGCCTGAAATACCGCCGTTTTCCAAGTCTCTTCGGTTGTTGATCTGGAGAAAATGAAATTTCCCGTACTGTATGCAATCCACTTCCCCTTATAGTACTCCAACCCTTGCAACACATGAGGATGACCACCTATGACCAGATCAGCGCCAGCATCTACAAACTCATGAGCCAATCGGGTCTGGTCACTATTCGGAGTACTTACACGTTCCTCTCCCCAGTGTGCAACCACGATCACCAGATCAGCCTTCTTACGGGCCTCCTGGATCGCTTTGACTGCTCCTGTGGAATCGTAGGCTTCAGCCACGCCAGCCCGATTGCCTTCAGCCTTCCAACTCGTTTCCGGTACAACGCGGGAGAACCCAAGCAATGCAATCTTCATGCCTTTGCGTTCCAGATATGCTGGTGCATAGGCCTCATCCCTGTTCATACCTGCCCCGGTGTGAGCTATGCCATATTCCTTGAGATAAGTTAACGTATCCACCAAGCCCTCTACGCCCTGATCCAAAATATGATTGTTAGCCAAATTGACAGCATCAAAACCGGCTGAAGCCATTGCCGCCAATGCTTTGGGCGATGATTTGTAGACATAGGTTTTATCAGCTGCACTGGTACCACCATGAGTTATTGGTGTCTCCAGGTTACCGATGGTAAGATCATCATCCTTGAATAATCTGCCGAGTTTGGCAAAGGGATAGTCATAACCGTTCTTATCCAGCAACTCAGCAACTTTGCCCGAGAATTGAATATCACCAACAAAGTTAATCGTGACATCCTTCGCTGAATTGGAAGGTTTCGACGTCCCTGATTCCTGATCCACACCTGCATTTCCCTTGGTGCTGGATGGTGTCGAAGTTGCTACAGGTTTTTTCGTTCCGGATTCTGCTTTCTCACTATTGGTATTGCCTGAAGTGTCAGGTGTCGCTACTCCAGATGTCTTATCTGCATCCGCTGTTGTCTCTTCATCCGTAGCTTCGTGTTCTTCTTCCGAATTCTCATCGGATTCCGAGTCTGGAGAAGTTACTTGATCGCCGCCTTTGGCATCGTCTCCAATGGAAGGCTGATCCTGATCGACGATTTCTTGTTTCACCGGCTGGTCTGCCTGTTGCTGACGTGTATCAATGACATAAAAAATGCCCACCAGACCAATTGCAATGATCAATACAATATTAACTGTCCAGATGATTGTGATTGTATTGCGGGTGCGTTTACTACCTTTTTTCTTCTTTACGCTTCGCTCTGATCTTGGGGGATACATAAGCAACTCCTCTTCTTCTTCACAGCCATACATACCATTATATCAGGCATATTCTGGATTTCCATCATTCGTTGGAACTGTATCGATTGAAAGGGTATGAACTCAGTTAGCTTCCAGATCTTCACATAAAAAAAGCCATCTCTCCAGTAGATAATTCTACGTTTGAGACAGCACTCTTGCTGTACTTAATCTGCTGCAAGCTCTTGTGTAGCCTGAACAGACATTTCCTTCGCTTGTCTGATGCAATCAGGCAAACCTACGCCCTCATAACCTGCACCTGCAATGTACACACCCGGTAATTTGCTGCCAAGCTCCTCACGGAGGACGGCAATATGTTGGAGGTGTCCCACCGGATACTGTGGCATGGATTTACGTAGCCTTGTAATCTCGGAGAAGATCGGCACTGCTTCAATACCCATCGTCTCTCTAAGATCCTTGAGAACGAGATTCGTCAGCGCTTCATCCGGAAGCTCTACGTTCTGTTCGTCACCGGAGCGACCAACATAACAGCGAAGCAGCACCTTATCATCCGGGCTCGTATGCAGCCATTTCGTCGATGTCCACGTGCAAGCCGTAATATTCCGACCCTCTTTCCGCGGAACGAGGAAACCGGACCCGTCGAATACATGCTCCACCTCTTTTTTCTCAAAAGCGAGCACTACATTGGCTACAGACACATAGTTAATCGCATCCAGTGCCGCTGTGTCGACGTGAGGCTTCAGCAGCTCCGATGCGACATATGTTGGCACAGTAACCACTACATCATCGGCTTCAAGCATTTCGCCATCACCAAGTTCAACACGGTATCTGGTTTCCGCTCCATCAAGGCGTTGCAGCGACTTCACCGCAGTGTTCAGACGTTGGTCCACATCCTGCAACTCATGGACGAGTGCATGAACAAGGCTCTGAAGTCCCTGACGAAAGTTCAGAAAGGCACTTCGTTTTGTTCCGGTATGCGTCTCAGCCGGTTTGCGCCCCGTCATCATGCCCCGGATCAAGCTGCCGTAATCACGCTCTACTTCTCCGAACTGCGGGAAGGTAGCCTGGAGGCTCAATCGCCGCATATCACCTGCATAGATTCCTGCGAGCAGTGGTTCCGTCAAGTTCTCCAGCACTTCTGCTCCAAGACGACGTTCAATCATATAACCGAGCGATTCATCCTCTGTTGTACGACGTGGCGGGATGACAAAATCCATCAATGCCCGCAGTTTGCCTGCTGGAGAGACCAGACCACTTCTCAAGAATGGTCTTAGTTCTGTCGGAATACCGAGAACAAGTCCTGCTGGCATAGGATGAAGCTTGCCACGCTGCATGATATATGTTTTCTTCGACTCCGGATTCTGACTGACCAGTTCATGATCAATCTCCAATTCTTTGGCAAGATCAATCATTGCTGTTTTGCGAGCCAGGAAAGAATCCGGCCCTTTTTCAATCACAAATCCATCCCGGTGCAGTGTCTCAATCATACCTCCCATGGAGGAGCTTTTCTCGACCAAAGTAATCACGGGTTCAACTCCCGCTTCCCGGTAATGCTTACGGATATAAAATGCCGCGCTGAGGCCGGTAAGGCCACCGCCGACAACAACAACACGGCGTTTCTTATCACCCATTACTCATCCGACCCTTGCTGCCATTGGCTTATAATAACGTCGCTTAACGTCTCCATGTATAGAGGATCGCTATTGAGGGAGTCAATACGCATCAGGCGCATGTCGATCTCTTTGGCAATCGATTTGGCCTCAATATCGAGATCATAGAGCACTTCGAGATGATCCGAGACAAACCCGATTGGTGCCACAAGTACATCCTCTACCTGTTCACGAGAAAGCTCCTGTAACGTATCCAGAATATCCGGTCCAAGCCAAGGCTCAGCTGTTCGTCCGGCACTCTGCCACGTAAATTGCCAATTGGTTATTCCTACACGTGAGGCAATCACTTCCGAAGTCTCCAGCAATTGTTGCGGGTATGGATCACCTATCTCCACAATACGTGCCGGCAGACTGTGCGCACTGAACAACACCTTCACATCTCCGCGTTTTGCTCCAGCTTCTTCGAACGCATCCAACTTGGCACTGACACGTGTGGACAACGCCTGAATTAACTTCGGATGCAGATGATAACTCTCAATAAAGGACATATGAACGCCCAGCTCTTCTGCTTTTTCACGCGCACGTTTGATATAACTGCCTACACTCATCGTGGAAAAATGAGGAGCCAGTACAATACCAATGGCTGTCTGAATTCCATCCTTAGCCATCTGCTCCACGCCATCCTCAATAAACGGATAGGCATGCTTCAGTCCTTGATAACAACGGAATTCCACATCAGCGCCACGCTCATCGCGGTTTAATGTCTCTTGAAGGGCCTTGACCTGATTGTCTGTGTTCTCACGAAGTGGGAAAACACCGCCAACAATGGCTTCATAACGGTCCGTCAGTTCCTTCAATTGCTCCGGTTCAGGCGGACGTCCTCTGCGGATATGTGTGTAATACGCTTCAACACTCTCCATATTTTCCGGTGTGCCATACGACATCACCAGTACACCTACAGTATTAGTCATTGGTTACCGTCACCCCAGTCTTCATTGCTTCGGCAGAATATTCATGAATATACGCCGTTAGTTCTCTGAGCTTCTCTAGCGATGCTTCAGGAAATAATCCGTGTCCGAGGTTGAAAATATAACCCGGCTCCTTGATTCCTTCGTCAATAATCACTTTGGCTTGCTCTTTAATCAATTCCATCGGGGCAGTCAGCAAATATGGGTCCAGATTACCCTGTACTGCAAATTTGCCGCCAAGACGTTGACGCCCTTCCGAAATGGATACTCTCCAGTCGAGTCCAATCACATCGGCTTGCAGATTATGCAGTGCTGGCAACAACTCACCGGATGCAACACCAGGGAAATAAATCTTCGGTACATTCAAATCCGATAATTCGGTAAAGATACGGGTAATCGTAGGCAACACATATGTTCTGAAGTCTTTGGGAGAAAGTGCTCCAACCCAGCTGTCAAACAACTGGAATGCCTTACCGCCATTCGCAATATGCGCACGGACATATGTAATAACCATATCACCAAGCTTCTGCATCAGCTTATGCCACACCTCAGGCTCGCTGTACATCATCGTTTTGGTGCGGATATACCCTTTCGAAGGTCGGCCTTCAATCAGATAACTCGCAATCGTGAATGGTGCGCCCGCAAACGTAATCAGAGGCACATCAAGCTCCTTATCCAGAATTCGAATGGTTTCCAGAATATGTGACAGATCTCCTTCTACGTCGATAGGACGCAGCCGATCCACATCTGCAGCGGAACGAATAGGATTATCGATAACTGGACCAATATTTTTTACAATGTCAAAATCAATGCCCAATGAGGCAACCGGATTCATAATATCGGAATACAAAATAGCCGCATCTACACCAAGTTTGCGTACCGGCATAAGTGTAACTTCAGCCGCCAGCTCGGGTTGTTTGCAGATTTCTAACAAGGAGTACTTTTCTTTAATTTTGCGATATTCAGGATCGTAACGCCCAGCTTGACGCATGTACCATACCGGAACACGGTCTACCTGTTGTTTGAAACTTGCCCGAATCAGTCGATCATTATAGCTCATGTAAGAAGCCTCCAATAGTTTTTGGACTCATAATTACCATTATGCCCTTTTTAAACAGCCGTAACAACCACATGCAGATGCGTTCTACGTGACAATACTATGACATTCCTTACACCCATCCCTCATATGCCAATTATGTTATAATGAAAGAATGGTGTTTTTTTGAGAATTACAGAAATATCTTTGAAAGGAAGTGAAAGCACTTTGAAAACATGGAAAGTAAACCTCATTGTGCTTTGGTTCGGACAATTTTTGGTCAATTCGGGTATGACCATGATTACCCCATTTTTGTCTCTTTATCTCGCAAGAGATCTGGGCGTTGTTGGCGAACATGAAATTGGCATATGGGCGGGATTTATTTTTGCAGCCAATTTCCTCACCTCATTTTTGTTCCAACCACTCTGGGGCAAGTTATCAGACAAGTATGGCCGAAAAGTAATGCTGCTGCGTTCGGGATTCGGGATGGCCATCGTAATTGCCCTTATGGGTCTGGCACAGAATCCTTGGCAGCTTCTCTTATTGCGTTTGCTTAACGGTACCATCTCCGGTTTCAACCCTGCAGCTGTTGCGCTGATATCGGGTACCACACCGAAAGACCGCATGGGTTTTGCCATGGGAATCAGTCAGTCCGGGCAGGTTGCCGGCACAATCCTGGGTCCACTCATTGGTGGCTTGTTAGCTGATGCGGTAGGCTTCCGCCCCATTTTCTACATTACAGGTGGACTGATCTTTGTTGCTTCCATGCTCGCCATGTTCCTGGTGAGAGAGAAGTTTGACCGTCAAGAAGCAGCCAAACTGCCGGCACAATCCGTATTGTCCGGTCTGAAGGAATTGAACAAGTCACCTCAACTGCCCGCACTGTTTGCTGTGACGTTTCTGTTGCAGTTTGCGATGATTAGCCCTATGTCACTCTTGCCGCTGTATGTGCAAAAATTGCATGCTTCGGATGTAAATGTGGCCTTCTGGGCAGGACTTGTCGGTGCAGTTACGGGACTATCCAATATGGCGATGTCTCCGATTCTCGGGAAGCTGAGTGACCGGATTGGTCCTCACAAGGTGCTGACGTTCTCCCTCATAGGTACAGGACTCATGCTTATTCCGCAGGCATTTGTTCAGACTGTGTGGCAGCTCATTCTTGTTCGTTTCATGATGGGTGTGTTCATGGGTGGCCTGCTTCCGAGCGTTAATGCCCTGATCCGTTCCTATACATCCGATAGCATGATCAGCCGTGCATTCAGTTTTAATACAAGTACTCTGGCGCTGGGCAACATGCTTGGAGCGATCATTGGAGGATTTATGGCAGGATTCATCGGGATCGAAGGTCTGTTTATCGTATCTGGTGGACTGCTGCTGCTTAATATGGTTTGGGTCCGATTCAAATTGTATAACAAACCTCCTTCTATTCGGGAATCCTGATTCCCTATCCATTTCTTAATGAGTACATCTTACTTTTTCATTTGAAAAAGCCGCTTCCAGCGCCTAATTGGCCTGAGAGCGGCTTTTGTCATTCATGCGCCATTCATCATTTATTTATTAGATTGAATTGTATCGGATAATGTTTCACACCAAATACAAAAGCACTTTGTATCGGTTGCAGAGCCGTTCCCGGCACAAGCTGAATGTTTCCCATGTGCTGAAGCAATGTATGAAGGACTACCCTTGCCTCCAATCGAGCGAGTGGTGCACCCAAACAAAAATGAATGCCAAAACCAAAGCCCATATGCCTGTTCGGCTTGCGATCAGAGATGAAATCTTCCGGGTTTTCAAATTGGGCACTGTCCCGATTGGCTGCTCCAACCCAGGAAATCACCTGCTCCCCAGCTTGAATCATCTGGCCATTCAACTCTACAGTTTCCTTGGCTACCCGCCCAATCGCGACAATTGGCGGATAATATCTCAGCGTCTCTTCAATCGCAGAAGTAATCCGTTCTGGATGTTCGCGCAACTCCTGTTGTAGCTCGGGTTGTTCAGACAGAATACGAACCGCATTGGTAATCAGGTTGGTTGTTGTTTCATTACCGGCAGCAAGTAAGAGAATACAGAAGCCCACCACTTCATCTGAAGTCAATTGCTGACCATCAATCTCCGCAGCAAGCAGTAATGAGATCAGATCATCCTTTGGCTGCAACCGACGTTCTTCCATAATGCCAGTGAAATAGATATGCAACTCCTGCATATTTCTTTTTTTCTCCTCCAATAACTCCTGGAAGGCCTGCTCACTATCGTCACGTGCACCTTTCACCAACACATCAGACCAGTCTTTGAACTTTTGACGATCCGCCGCAGGGACTCCGATCAATTCCGCAATGACAATGACGGGCAATGGTGTTGCAAGGTCATCAATAAGTTCCATATGTCCTTCTGACAGGTGTGGAGCAATTAACTCATCTGTGATTTCCTGAATACGCGGAGCCAATGCTTCAATTGCCTTGGGTGTAAACGCCTGGTTCACCAGATCACGCAGCTGTTTGTGTTTGGGAGGGTCTGTCGTCAACATGCTCGTATTGGCGCGATCACGTGCAGAAGAGAACAGTTTCGGATTTTTCAAAACGTACTTCACATCTTCATACCCGAAAACATCCCAACATTCTCGATGCTCATCATATCGGACTGGAGTGTTATCACGAAGTTCTGCATACACCTTGAAGGGAGATAACCTCTCTTCCAAAGTCTCCAGTTCCCGAATCGGAATGTAATTTGCATACTTTCTCGGTGCCTGTTTCATCGTTTCTCCTCCAATCATTATTATATATTTATTTACATATGTTGATCACCCCTATTATAAACATAACTCTATAACGAAACCACTCTTTAGACCGTAATTGATCCCCATTACCTAATATGCGTTACTATCATCCTCTTATTCTGTTACTTACTTCTGATATGAGTCCCAATTCGACATTCTTTTATTAAAATGCTTCATTTTATCAGTACAAAAGACTCATTATGTAATGTTAACTAACATTATAAGGGCTTATTTTCCTTCAAAACTGCTAAAACCACTTCTTTTCTATCTCTATCAATATGAATAATCTTTCATAATTCCTTATAAACAATCATTTTACTCTCATTATCTATGAATGTAACCGATTACTCTACCATTATCTATGTTTGTCATATTATTTAACATGAAATACAATCAATTTGAAATGGTATACATATTCTTCTTAACAAACTTAACATCACACTTACTTGAAGGAGAGTGCTATTCATGAGAAAAACATCCAATCTTCGTCCCTGGGCCGTATGGAGTACCGCAGCTTTAACAGCACTAACCATCTCGTTGTCCCCCATTGGAACCTACGCTGCGCACGCAGCTACGGTAGAGGTGAAAGGCACAACAGGTGCTGTTCAGACAGGAACTACTACCCCAGCTCGCAATACTTCCATTCCCGCAATACCAGACTCTTCCAAGCAATCTGCACTTCCTAATGTATTGGTAATCGGAACTGGCGGAACGATTGCCGGTCAATCCGAGGATGCCACCAGCTTCCAGAATTACAAGGCAGGTACACTTCCGATTGGAGAGATGGTAGACGCCTTACCGGATAAACAGAAGATTGCTGATGTTAGCACACTCCAATTCGGAAACTCAGGTTCAGGTTCCTATAGCATGAGCGACCTCTATGACTTGTCGCAGACGGTAGACAAAGCTCTGGCAACGTATGACAGTGTTGTCGTTACCACGGGTACAGATACTATGGAAGAAATCGCTTATTTCCTCGATATGACTGTTCAGAGTGACAAACCTGTCGTGATCACAGGCTCCATGCGTCCATGGACCGTCATCGGTTCTGACGCTCAAGCCAATCTGTACAACGCAATCAAACTTGCAGGCAGTGGTCGTACCACTTCATTCGGCACAGTGCTCATGTTGAATGACACAATCCAACTTGCTCGTGGTGTAACCAAGACAAATGATTATCGGACAGATACGTTTGAAACACCGATGCTCGGCGCTGTAGGATATATAGATGAAGAGAACATTCGAATCTACCGTGCTCCTGCACGTGCCTTGAAACCTGAAGGCACAGCAAAGCCTGTATTTGATCTAAGTAAAATCACAAAGGCAGATCTGGCCAAAGTGGAAATTGCGATCTCATATCAAGAAGCTGGCGGCGGAGCCATTGAAGGATTCGTGAGCAGCGGTGCCAAAGGAATCGTGACTTCCGGTACCGGAGCTGGCGGTATCTCCAGAGCTATGGGACAAGCTCGTACCAAAGCCATTGAAGAAGGTGTCATCTTTGTGACCACCACTCGGACGGGTTCAGGAAGTGTGTACGGCGGCGGCAAAGGTATCATTGCAGGTGACAACCTCAGTCCACAACAAGCTCGTGTGTTATTGATGCTGGGCTTGTCCTTCAGTGATGATTTTGACACCATCAAAAAATGGTTTGAAACGTACGGAACACCTGAAGTCTAAATAGAACTACTACAACGATATATCTGTAAACACAAAGAAAGAGACGACACATTTTCTGTCATTCAAAATGTTGTCATCTCTTTCTTTGTATGTTTTCAGAAAACTCCGTACAGAATCACGATCCCCTCACAAACATAAAAGCGTGAGATCGTGTTCCATCGGAGTTTTATCTTTAGGAAATTTCCACTTTTACTTTACCCAAGCAAGTACAAGCCCATCGTAATCGGGCAACATCGTCGTCACCAGACGCGGGTCACTCGCCATCTGTTCATTGAACCGACGAACAGCAAGCACGGCCGGACCCTGCTTGTCCGGATTCAGCGTACGCCCACGCAGGAAACAATTATCACCTACAATGACAGCACCTGGCCGGGCCAGCTTAATGGCATAATCGAGATATACCGGATAATTCTCCTTATCTGCATCAATAAAGAAAAAATCGAATGTGCGACCTTCCTGCTCCAATTGCTCCAGGCTGTCTGCCGCCGGGCCAATGCGGTACTCCACCTTTTCGCCAAAACCGCCTTCTTCCAGATGACCACGCGCCATTGCCGCATATTCCTCTTTCAGTTCCAGCGAAGTCAGGGTTCCATTCTCACGCAAGCCTCGCGCAATGCAGATCCCACTGTAACCGCCCAGCACGCCGATTTCGAGCGCAGCTTCTGCTTTGGATGTCTTCGCTAGAAAAGTGAGCAATCGTCCATACGCTGCAGCAACCGAAACTTCCGGCATACCGTTCGAACGGATAGCCTCTTTCACTTTCAGCAAAAGGTCATCCTCTTGAAATAATTGATTTACATATTCATCAGGGGTCAGATTCACCACTAAAATCCTCCTTGGACACTTGGACTGCTTTCCATATGGATGCCAATGTTCTATAATAAATGTTTGTTATCAACACAGGCGGTTGACTGGTGTATCACCTCGAAAGAGGAGTACATACATTCACCGCATTTCTCATTGTAAGTTTTTTCACGGAAAGCGGCAAGGCCGCGCCGTCACTATACAGCAGAGAGAAGGATATTCCTTTTCCAGCTTGAAATGGAGTTGAAATGAATCACATGGCTCAATTGCAATTGATTGCAACCTCGGCGATGGGACTCGAGGCTGTTGTTGCCCGGGAACTGAAACAACTGGGGTATGAAGATGTTACGATCGACAACGGCCGGGTTTTCTTTACAGGAGATTATATTGATATATGCCGTTGTAATCTGTGGCTGAGAAGTTCGGATCGTGTATTGGTGAAAATGGGTGAATTCCCTGCCACGACTTTCGACGAATTGTTTGAAGGCACCAAAGCACTGCCTTGGGAAGAGTGGATTCCAGCCGACGGCGAATTCCCTGTAGAGGGTCGTTCTCAAAAATCCCAGTTAAGCAGTGTGCCTGCATCACAAGGGATCGTGAAAAAAGCAATCGTAGAGAAACTGAAGCTGACTTATGACACAGAGTGGTTCCCAGAGGATGGGTCTCGTTATGTGATTGAGGTTATTCTACTGAACGATCGCGCCCTGCTTACTTTAGATACAACGGGACCAGGTCTGCATAAACGGGGTTATCGTAAACTCGTCACCGAAGCACCACTCAAAGAAACACTTGCTGCAGCTCTTATTCAGCTCAGCCGCTGGAATGTATCCCGCCCATTCTATGACCCGTGCTGTGGATCAGGCACAATGCTGATCGAAGCCGCTATGATCGGCTGGAACATTGCACCAGGACTTCGTCGGACCTTCAACTCTGAGGACTGGGCTGTCATTCCTGAAGAATTGTGGGAACAGGCGCGCGAAGAAGCATTCGATGCTGTACGTGACGATGTCCCGTTACAAATTTCAGGTAGCGATATTGATCCGGAAGCGATTGAAGTTGCTATGGCAGCGATCAAAAGTGCTGGCTTCGCCAAAGATATTGAAGTCAGCGTCCTGCCCGCTCATCGCGCAAGACCACAGGGTGAATATGGTGTCATCATTACCAATCCCCCATATGGTGAACGCTTGAGTGAAGAAAAAGAAGTTCAGAAGTTGCTCCGCTCATTAGGGCGCAGTTACCTCGACATGCCAACATGGTCCTTTTTTGCAATCACGTCGACCAAAGCTTTTGAGGAGTATTTCGGTCATAAGGCAGACAAACGTCGCAAGTTGTTCAACGGACGAATTGAAACCCAGTACTATCAGTATTTGGGCCCACTGCCCCCACGAAATAAAACACCACAATCTTCATAATTGTAACGAATCTAAAGTGTTCCTGCCATCCATGGCCGGGGCGCTTTTTTTTGTGCGCTTTTCTGGTCATGTGAATTCACTGACTTCGGTCTTCGCTTCCGCAGAAATCAATTCTCCCTGAGGCATAGTTGAAAACACATGAGGCCACGCTATAATGGATGGAGCCCTATTTTACATTCCGATAACAAAACAACAAAAGCAAGGGGGACATACATATGGTTGTTACTCGGCCTACACGCAGCTCTATGCCACGTGGGCTTCTAAATCATCCATTAACGTTATATCTTATTTTTCTTGTGCTCATGCTGCTCAAACTCATGTGGCTCCATCACAATCTTCACGCTTATAACATTACGATGGGACTGCTGGATAAAGTCATTGCCATTGGATCTTTACTACTCTTGTCCTTCTGGGCCTGGTTGCTGCCACGTAGAGGTATGATCGTGTCTCTCGCCGTGCTTAACCTGCTGCTCACCGCACTAATCTACGCCGATATGGTGTATTATCGCTATTTCCAGGATTTCTTGACCATCCCGGTATTGTTGCAGGCGAGACAAGTTGACGCATTGGGTGACAGCATCGCTACACTGATCTACACAAGTGATCTCTGGTTCTTTGCCGACTGGCTTGTCGTCATTCCGTTCGCAGCTATCGTACTGTTCAGCAGACGTTACCGTTCGAAGCACTCCAGTACGTCTGTTACTGGTTACGGGAGTTATTCACATAACGATCGCAAGGCACGGTTGCGCCGCCGTCTCACGTCTGGCAGCATCGCCCTTGTGCTGGGACTTGGTCTCGCCGTCGGCCCGATTTATTTCTACAGCAAAACATGGGCCAAAGGCCTGTTCGATAACAACTGGTGGAATGTATCCATGTACAACGTGACCGGACTACTCGCTTTTCATGGTTATGATCTGTACAACTTTGCCAAAGACCATATCGGCTCCGGGCCGCAGGCTGATCCCGCTGATGTTGAGCAAGCAAAAGCGTTCTTCGTTGAAAGGCAGGGAACTGCCCAGCAGAATGATGCCTTGTTTGGCAAATATAAAGACAGCAATGTGATCATTGTCCAGGGTGAGGCTTTTATGAACTTCATGATTGGCCAGAACATTGGCGGTCAGGAGATCACGCCCCATTTCAACGAACTGATGAAGGAAAGCCAGTATTATAGTCACTTTTATCACCAGACAGGTCAGGGCAGAACGTCTGATGCCGATTTTGGCGCAAACATTTCCTTACATCCACTTCCGGTTGGATCAGCCTTTGTACGATATGCAGACCATACGTATCATTCCCTTCCTTCCATCCTGAAGGATAACGGGTATAGCACCAATGTATTTCACGCTTATGAGAGTGGATTCTGGAATCGGTATACGATGTATCAGAACATGAAGTACGACAAGTTTTATAGTAAAAATGATTTTGCACAGGATGACCCGCTTGGCTGGTCCCTGTCTGACGAATCCTTTTTCCGCCAATCCGTTGAGAAAATGAGCAGTGAGGTGACCGAACCATTCTATTCCTTCCTCATTACACTCAGCAGCCACCATCCGTATGCTTTGCCAAAAGAGAAGCAGCAACTGGATGTAGGCGAGTTCCAGGGAACGATGTTCGGTGATTATCTGCAATCCGTTCATTACGTGGATTCGGCGCTCGGCAAGATGGTGGAGGATCTGAAAAATCGGGGATTATGGGAAAATACCATTTTTATGTTCTACGGGGACCACGACAACTCGATCAAGGAACAATCACAATACGAACAGTTCCTGGGACGTTCGCTGAACGAACTGGATATGGCACAGATCATGAACGAGGTTCCCCTGCTCGTGCATTTACCGGACGGAGCAGCTGCCGGAACCATCGACGAACCTTCGGGACAACTGGACATCACGCCATCCGTATTGCATCTGCTCGGCTTGTCCGACCAGTCCTATTATCATATGGGTAACGACGTATATGACGGTTCTGCACGTACGGTTGTGCTGCGTAATGGGGCATTCTCGGATGGTTCTGTATTCTACATTCCATCGGATGACTATATCTATGAGAATGGCGCTTGTTATGACCTGTCCACACGTGACAAAACAGATATCAATGCTTGCCGCCCCGGTCATGATGAAGCAGCCAAGCGATTGCATGTCTCGGACACGGTCATTACCTATGATTTGATTCAGCGCTTTCGAGAGGAAGACAGTTCAACAGCAACATCGCAATGAGCAATATCGTAATGACAAGCTAAACAATTACACGAAATGAATTGAATTGGATTTAAAAAGGGGAACTTACATTACATGACATCACTCACTGAACCAATCAATATTGAACAGCAATTGTTCGATGCAGCCGCAAAATTTGTGAAGCAACGTTATCCTCAGGGATGGGGCGGTGCGGGTGCCGTCTATACCGAAGCTGGCTCCCTGCTGATTAGTGTAGCTCCAGAGGTCATCAACGATGCCACGCATCTATGTATGGAAACAGGAGCTTATCTGGAAGCCCATAAATTGAACGAACGCGTCACCCACTCCCTCTGTATCGCTCGTGATGATGAGCATTCAGAATTCAAGGTCCTTACACCTTGCGGTGTATGCCAGGAACGATTATTTTACTGGGGTGAAGAAGTTAAAGCTGCCGTTTACGATCCTTCTGGCCAACTGGTCTTCAAGAGACTGGATGAGATCCAACCGTACCATTGGTCCAAGGCATATCGGGATAAAAAGTAATCTCCTTGCGAATTATAGAAAGTGGCTTTATAATTGTAACCATATTGGTTTCAACTAAATGGATGATGGAGGTTTTAATAAAATGAATATTGAGATATGGTCTGATTTTCTGTGCCCTTTCTGTTATATCGGCAAACGCCGCCTGGAGAATGTACTGGAACAGTTCCCACACCGTGATGAAGTGAAGCTGCAATTCAAAAGCTTCGAGCTTGATCCAAACGCTGCATTGAACCCAGGCAAAACCAATTCGGAATATCTGGCTGCCAAATATAATATGAGCGTGGAACAGGCCAAAGGTATGAATGCCCAGATGAATGCCAATGCTCGCACGGCAGGACTGGAATACAATATCGACGCCATGATCCCTACGAACTCCTTCTCAGCTCACCGCCTGACACACTGGGCAGACACACAAGGCAAAGCGCTCGAACTGAGTGAACGGATATTCCAAGCTGTGTTTATTGAAGGTAAACACTCCGGCGACCCTGAAGTGTTGGCTCAGTTAGCAGAGGAAGTCGGCTTGGATCGAGATGCAGCTACGGCAGTGCTGTCCAGTGATCAATTCACCGACAATGTCCGAGCTGACCAAGCGGAAGGCGAGCAACTCGGCATCCGCGGTGTACCGTTCTTTGTATTCGACCGCAAGTTCGCCGTATCAGGTGCTCAGCCTGACGAGGTGTTTCTGGATGCCATTCAAAAAGCATGGGACGAGCGTTCCCCTTTCACCATGGTTGAATCCAACACAACAGAAACAGACGGCAGTGGCATCTGCACAGATGACGGATGCGCAGTCCCGAAAAAAAATTAAGCCAATTCACATACAAAAAGCAGCAGGATCAGGGAGTATCCCCTGATCCTGCTGCTTTTTTATATACTACAAACGATTCTAGCTCATTGTATATATTTGTGTTTGATGAACAGTTACTGTGGAGGGGACGGAATCGATTCTGAGGAAGCGAAGCGTTCGCCTGAAAGCTTTCTGCAAGAAAGCTGCATCGGAAGCATAAGCTGTATCCAAATTTTATCCTCTGAAAAGAGGAATCAAAAAATTTGGATACAACAGCGATCAAAAGAACGATTACGTAACCGGAACAACCACCAGTAGTTCATCAAACAATTATATTCAATTAGCGCCTACCCACTCAATCCCAGAACAGTTGATCCGGATGTGGACCCGTCCGCTTATCGGAATCCAGCGCATCAATCTGTCTCAACTCATCCGGTGTCAATTCAAAGTCAAAGATGTCCGCATTCTCACGAATACGCTCCGGGGTAACCGACTTCGGAATCGTCACAATCTGATTCTGAATATCCCAGCGCAGAATGATCTGTGCTGGCGTTTTCCCATATTTCTGGGCCAGCGCTTTGAGGGTGGACTCTTGGTTCAGCTTGCCTTTCATGATCGGGCTCCAAGCCTCCAGTTGAATTCCCTGCGCCCCACAGAAATCCTGAAGTTCCTGCTGGATCAGACCTGGATGCAGCTCTACCTGATTTACCGCAGGCACCGTTCCGCCCTCATCTATGATATCTTGCAAATGGTGAACTTGAAAATTACTCACACCAATCGCACGGATGCTTCCTTCGCTATATAGACGTTCGAATGCTCTCCACGTCTCCTTATACTGGTCTCTGCCAGGCCAGTGAATTAAGTAAAGATCAATCACATTTAGTCCAAGTGCCTTCTGACTGGCTTCAAATGCTCTTAATGTTGAATCAAATCCCTGATCCTCGTTCCAGAGCTTGGTCGTCACAAACAGTTCGTTACGGGCAACACCACTGCTTGCAATAGCTTGTCCCACTTCTTCCTCATTGCCATAGATGGACGCGGTATCAATACTGCGATATCCAACCTCCAAAGCGGTCTCAACCGCCTGTTGTACTTCCTTACCTTTTGCTTTATATGTTCCAAATCCTAGCCATGGCATCGTTACTCCGTTGTTCAGAATTGTACAATCCGTAATATGTTTTGTCATTCTGTACCTCCCGTATGGAATTTTGCCTGCTCTTGTTCTATTAACCTTCTCACAGAATTTTAAGCGACCATTCGACATACTGTCGGAGTAGACCCATGGATGGGGAGTCATTGCAAAAGAGATGAAAAACCCGCAAAGCATTGCTGCCCTGCGGGTTCTGGTGTGACAGGAACGTTATATATTCCCTTGACCGTGCTGACTCTGGATTGAATTCAATCTTCTCTTCTCCTCGATGAACATTTCCTCTGCCAACTCAACACCTTGCCCTCCGAGTGAAAGCTCTGCTTGTTGCATCGCCTGCTCCGTGTGTGCCAGACGTCGTTCTGCCTGTACAATGGTCTGTGCCGTCGGATGAGACACGGCCTGAGATACAGCATAATGAAGCTTGTTCACCGCATTTTGCGCCTGAGATACGGTGGTATCGGCTTGCAAACTGGAATCATAACGCTTCGGCATGAGTATTCCTCCTTGGGATTATCATGTTCCTGTTACCCCTTTAGGATGGATAACACAAGCCTTCCTTATTCTTCTTTTGTGTTTTCATCGTAACTTTAATTGATTTCGCTACGTTTATTAGGTAATCATTCCAAATCAGGAGGAATTTATTTGAAGAAAATATTATTGACACTCTGTATGTTGCCCTTGCTCATTTGGGTACAAGGCTGCGCTCCTGCAACATACGAGATAGAAGGATATACAGCGTCATCCATGAACCCAGACATTCCTGTTCCAACCAATGCAAAGCTTATTGAAAACATAGCTTATTCCGATGATCCCAACCTTAAAAAAGGCATTAAGTACGAGCTGAAACATATTGGGGGTGAGCAAGGACTATACCCGCCAATGGATTATTTTCAGAAGTTAGCGGATACAGGATGGGTGGAATTAGAGGAAGAACGGCTGGGACATGTACATTTTCTGAAAAAGGATAATACCGTCATCGCCATTGAAATTCAAGAAAATACCTTCCAAATTACTGAAATGGTCAAAGGTGCTATAGAGTAACACATCCTTTCACTGCTACCCAAACGTAAAAAAGGAGAGGCATGTTGCCCCTCCTTTCCGATGAGTGAACAGTTTTCGTCCACTCACCTTGTTATATCCCTTACTTCACGAACTTTGCAACTTTGGCGAGCACTTCTTCTTCTGTCGGCGCACTGATATACCGACCATTGATAAAGACAAATGCACGTTTCGCGCAAGGACCGCAATAGGATTTGCACCCAATCTTGATCTCCGTGTCTGGAGCCATTTTTTGCAGCTTGGGTACAATCGATTTCAGTCGGACATGATTACACTTTTCGCATACGCGGATATCGTTAGCCATGAGTTCCCCTTCTTCGCGCCCTTAGTGGTCGCCGTGATTACCTTGGGACGGATTCGTAATAACAAATCCCTCTTCCGGGAAGTAGAGGTAGTCAATTTTAACACCGTTCAACAAAGGCTGATCATTCGCGAGAATGACATCAATCTCTTTATCGGTAGATACAACCGTATCATTTTCTTTAGGTGTGTCGAGATCAAGCCCGTAGTGAGCATGGTCACCATGCGCATGTGTGATGACAACGCGCAGTTTTTTTCCTTCGTTCTCCGGCTTGTCCAATTCAAGCTTCAATACTTTAGCAGCATTACGCGTAATTTTGCAGTTCATTCTCTTCATCTCCTATATTGTAATTGCAGGTTTCAACAATTTCAGCATTCTTAAACTACAGCATCTATTGTAAAGAAAGTTACCGCTCTTCGCAATAACATTGATGCGAATTCAATGTTAAAATGATCCATCGGGCCGCAAATTAAGAAGGTGCCCCCTCCTGAAGCACAGGATATTTACGTTCTGCCCGGCTTACAAACCAGTTCATCAGAATCAAAGTGACCCCGATATCATCAATGGGCATAAACGGCATTACGTCAGGAAGTACCCAGTATAACAGCGCCGGAATAATAAACAACAGCTTTTCTCCCAAAGGAATCTGCGGAGCCCGGAGCAGCCGGGGGAGCCTTTTGAAAACTTGTGTCCATCGTTTGAACGACAGCAGTCTTCTCCACTTCATTTGAATCCCTCCGTATAATTGTATATGTCGCCGAAACGGCACATCCATCATTACCCGTTCAAAAACATTCAGAACGAATGACGTAGAATGTCATTATAAAAAATAATAAAAACGGAACGTCGCTCATGGCGTCCGTTCCTGTTATACGAATGATCTACTGTTAAGTTTCACACCTTCATAATTCAGGGTCTTGCCTCATTGTCCATTGGATAACAGTTCAGCCAGTAACATTCCCACTTCTATACAGATATCATCAAACTGTTCTACGGGAAGCGGATTAACACCCAATCCAACTTCCACCGTGAAGCCCGGTTTACCGAAATCTTGAATAAACCAGTCCTTATATCCGGCATCACTGCCACCGAGCTTCACCGCCTTGTAGCCGGAAGCTTTGGCGAGTCTACGCGACAGCGGTCCACTCTCCCTGGGTTCAAGATCGCGATAGTTCCAATAAATCTCCTGTCCCTGACTATGCAGGGATACTACCGCATCAAATGTATGTTGCTGCGTCCACTGCGCAAGCGCCTGTGCCTCCGGTTCTGTCAATGGCGCTGTCCCTGCATAATCCCTGGGGCCAGGTGAGGTCACACCTCTTCTCGCTGCTTCTTCATCCCAATGGGCTGGAAATTGATCATTCAGATCCACCCCTCTGATGTTGGCCTTCCAATGGGTGAAATGTGATCTGCCGGCATTCCAGGCTAACAACTGCTGCGCATGTGGATGCTGATTGACCACACCTTCCTGAACCAGTTCGACCCCGTCCGGATTAACCATCGGCACGGCCCAGAGTGTCGTCTCTTGCATCCAGCGTTCTGTCTGGTATTGATGCCATGTCCTATCCGCACTATACGCCTCGGCATATTCCTCGATAAACTTCATCAGAACTGCTGTTGTTAACCACTCATTCGCATGAACGGAAGCGTTAACATGAATATGTCTCGACCCTTGCCCAATTCGCAAATAAGGCAGCGACTTCCCCATAACACTTGTTCCAATGGACCCCATCTCGATAAACGGGTATTGATTCTCCAGCTTGTCTATATCCCTGATTAATTCTCGATAACCATACTCTCCCTGAATCTTCACGATAGTTTTTCCATTCGAAGCCGGAATATGAATACAGCGACCAACCCAGTCGGTTACATTGGTGATTTCGGGATTGGCCTGGCGCAACACCTCTTCGTCCATTCCAAATCTCCCTGCAATCTCTCCTACACTTTCTCCAGGCGGTACAGCGTATCTGCGACCTGTCCCGGGGACAATACGCAGCATCTGACCTGCCAGCAAGTATGGCTGGGAAGCCACTTCCGGGTTCAGTGCAGCAAGGAACTCTTTGGTCATATGGTGTGCTGACGCAATTCGCGGCAACGTATCTCCCCGCTGAACGATAATCCACTGCAGATCCATGTTGTTCTCCTTTCCACAGGAAAAGACAGGTCTCCTGTCCACTTCTGACCAATCTCGTGTCTGTAACATATGTATGCAGGTCAGGTTGTCCATCATGTGACATGAATCATGTTTATCTTCGGTTAATGCATAATGACGACAAAAAATCCCGGAACTTCACAGTTCCGGGATAATCCACAACCAAATTACATTAATTAAAAGTCTTATTCATGCATAATTTGAATATAACTATGATAATTGCGTTACTTGCCAGACAACAGGGGTCTTGGAGATCTGCTCCCCCAACCATCGACGGGTGATATTCTGGAACATTCGCGGGTCACCCGTGCAGAAAAATTGATGCACCGGAGTCTCATCCCCACTGGCCAGCTTTCGTTTATCATATAATATCGTACTGATTTCACGTGCCGTTTCATCTGCTGAACTGATTAACTTCACTTCCTGTCCCATAACTTCCTGAATCGTGTCCATGAGAAAGGGATAATGCGTACAACCCAGAATAAGACAATCTATTGGCTGTTGTTTGATCCCGCCCAATGATTGTTCCACCGTATGTGTCGTGTGCTCGGAACGAAATTCACCTTGTTCCACCAACGGCACCAGCGCCGGACAAGCCTGACTGACCACATCAATATAGGGGGACAACTGCTTGAGTGCTGATGTATAAGCCCCGCTACCTATGGTACCCGTGGTACCAATCACACCAATACGTCCTGTACGTGTCGCTGTGATTGCGGCCCGCGCACCCGGATGTATAACACCAATGACAGGCATATTCACCTTGCCACGGATATACTCCAACGCGGCTGCTGTTGCTGTGTTACAGGCGATAACGATAACCTTCGGATCGAATTGGATCAAGAAATCAACGATTTGTTCCGTAAATTGTTTTACTTGTTCGGACGAACGGGGTCCGTACGGTGTCCGGGCAGTATCCCCAAAATAAATGATCTTTTCCCGCGGGAGCTGACGCATCACTTCCTTGGCGACCGTCAATCCCCCCACACCGGAGTCTAATATAGCGATTGCTTGCTGCACGAACACACCGCTTCCTTCTTCATTGAATTGGTTCTCAAAACGATTGTTTCTCAGAGCTTTCTTCCTACCGTATGAACATTCCGGCAAAAAGGTACCTACATCTTACCCGATTTCATCGCAGGGTTCAAATTAAATCCACACGCTACGTCATCTATGTGTGGACACGCAACAAAGCAGGCTCTCCTCTAAATAGAGGAAAGCCTGCTTATCGAGCATTGCTTAGTTGTCGTCCTTGGACTCATCCGAAGGAAGCTTAGCTACGATGTCAATTCCGGGTTCATCCACTGTTTTATCGATATCGTTATCAACAACGGCTGCCGATATGCGAATTTCTTTCCCTTCAGCGCAATTGCGCCAGGATTGAATATCCTGAATCACGACATCTGCGGTCTCTTTAACTTTGGATACGATCTGCGAACTTTGTTCTCCCACGATACCAGCCAGTTCCTGACCTTTCTCCGATACCTGACGAGCACCTTCTGTAATATCCTGACGAAGTTCACGTCCCGATTTCGGCGCCAGCAATAATGCCGTTACTGAACCAACCACGGAGCCAATAAGAGCTCCCCACAACAAACTTTTGTTAGAATCCTTCACGTCACATCTCTCCCTTTACTATTGTTTAAGTACCGGACTAGAAGCAACGGTCTGTCGCTCAGCCATCCGGGCGAATGCCTACTCTGTTGATGCATTATAAGCAGCACAGGCTTGACTTGACACTCCAGATGTTAAAAATAATCTGAACGCCCTTTTTGAATGGATGCAAATGACTTGGCTTAAACTCAGTTCTGACGAGCCGGCTCGAGATTAGACGCGGCATGCTCATCCCCCGGGTCCAAATCAATCACATATCGTCCAGGTGCAATCAATGCTGCCTGATGTTCACAACGCCAGCGACGTCCACCTGAAGAACCCAGCGTCTGTCCATCTTGCAGAACATCCCCCTGATCAAATATGTAATACGCTGCACCCAGTAAGGTCTGAGCCACCGTATCCGGATCAAGACCGACGAAGTGACACTGGACATCAGGTACACCCAGCGCAGATAATCCCACGGTATCCATGACCAACCCGCGCTGTTCCTCTGTACCTCCAGCTTGATACATTCGAACGTTCATGGCTGCATACAGATGTTCCTCACGTTCCTGAGCTTGCGTATATGCTTCCGGTTCAACCAGCTTGTCACTGCCATACCAATACAGCGCGTCACAGGTCAAACTCTCCATGATTGCCAGTACAGTCTTCTGAAACAGCTCCAGACGCTGTTTACGAGGCATGGCAGCCGTGAACATATCATGTATCCGAATGGAGTAACGCGCAGCTTCCACAGCTTGTCCTGCATCCGGCCAATGCCATGCTTGTTGCAGAGCACCGCCAAAGCGAGCACGATCTGCGATTTCATTCACAGGAAGCATGCAAGTCTGAGCAGGGATATCCCCTTCCTGGAAGGATACCTTGTGGTCCAGATGATAGAAGACAAGCATCTCATGCTTTTGCCCTCCGCTCTCTTGTTTCACATCCAGTCGGACTTGTCCTGTATGACGGATCATAGCTTCCTGCAAACGCAGGCGATCCACCTCTGGACGTTCCCGGAACAAAAGTTCAACCATATACACCGGATGGAATCCGGAAGGTGTTTCATTTGTTTCGTTACTTTCAGTATTAGCTTCATTGAATTCTTTTGATTCATTTGTCATGCGATTTCCCTCATTCCTTACGCTGTCCCTCGGCCTGTGCCGTATTGAAAGGACCAAGTTCTTTTTCCACGTAGGCGCTAACCTGAGTAGTAAAATGTTCAAGTATACTCGGCAACTCTACGCTAAGTGGATGGAGCTCAGACCGCTCCCAGGTGTAATAATCCTGCACCAGTGGCTTGCGTAACGTGACAAGCTGACGCAATATCTCATAGGTCGGATTATCAAAAACCTTTTCTTCATAATTAATCTGAATAATATCATCATAGCTGCTTGCATCTCTCATGATGAAGCCGTCGATCAGATAACTTCCCACATCGGTAACAATCTCGATCGCCAGGTGAAGACAACGTTCCTGTACCATACCCAGCATGAGACTGCCATCCCAAGCTTCTGCTGCCCCGCGAAGCCCTTCAGCTACTTCCGGTACAGCAGCAAGCCGGCGGGCAATCTGTTCTCTGTTCACATAATACATTCGTTCACTTCCCGTTCAGTGAGTTATCGGTTCCGTTTCCCTCTTCGCTTAAGCCAGAATATCATCACAGGACAAGCGATTAGAAACACAACAAAAATATATAGAAATTCCATAACGTCTCTTAAATCGCTCATGCAGAGTCCCCTTTATCTCAACGTAGTTTGAATGACAGATCAGATTTCGTAGTCCACTGCAATTGACTGTTCTCTGACTTCGTTCATGTACTTGATAACTTCCTGATGAAGCGGGTGTACCTGATACGCCTGGAGATCCTCCAGTGACGCAAACTCCGCCGTGAGTGAAATGTCGAACGATCTCTCCGAGCGAAGCACATCAATCCCGATTTCAAGTGAAACTAGGACATCAATTTTACCTTCCAGATTGCGAAGCACCTGGGCTGCAGCTTCAATACTTTCTGCTGAACGATCTTTCATTTTAAACAGGACAATATGTTTTATCATCTGGGCAAGCACCTCATTTAATATAATAGTAGAAATGAATGAATTTTCATGTATCCAAAATATATCATAACGCTCTCTATTACGAAAGGATACTTGGAAACGTTCTCTTGATAAGAAAAACTAATCCAAACCGTTTCCTTTCGATTCGGATTTCTTTTGAGAACTATCCTCCGTCTGTTTCGCGGATTCATCCTGCAAAGTTTGTCCTGTTTCAGCCTGCTGCTTGATGTTGTCTGGAGTTTGCTGCGGTTTGGACCACTCACGATTCGTCAGATACTCCTGATCCTCCTGTTTTTTCAACACTGCAATGGCCTGTCTGAGCTTTGCAGGCAATGGAAGACCGATTTTGGCATAATTCTCGGTAATCGAAATGAGTTCATTCACCAGATAGAAATAAATAGCTCCGCCTTTGATAAAATCGGTTCCCATGATCAGATCAATTCGATGAGCAAGCAAAACAACAGTCAGCATGAGCCCTTTGCGAGCAATCCCCCAGAATCCAATGTTGCTATTTAACCCGGTACCTGTTCTTACCGCCGCTGCCAAACCTGTTATATAATCCACAGCCATCGCGACCGCGAGCAGGCTCAGCAATTGATCCCATCCGCCAAAAGCAAACGTAACAAATGCTCCCGAGATGGCAGCAAAGGTATTCACAGATAGATGCACGTTCCTCACCTCTCCCTTACACTTGAGTATCATACAATATATGTAAAAGTAAGAGATTTGACAGGTCACATGTCATGCTGAACATGCGGATTTATCATTTCAGATTTGTGCACATCCTCTTCGCAGCAGGGGAACGAAAATCACATGCTTTTGGGGAATTCAGGGAAATAAACCGCATCATATCAACAAAAAACAGATAAAAGTTCTTTAGACCTAATAATAAGTAATTAGAACTATATTATTTTTATTCCTGCCGAATTTCTCCCCTCATTTTTAGTGAAACATTGTAATCTAGGAATATACTAGGATGTGAATTGCGCATGGTCTAGTTCGTAGTTCCCTCTTTATCATGAATTGACGCATTGATGCATTTGTAACCGGTAAACCCGGCACTTGAAAGTACCCCGTTGTTTATTGTAGTATTTGGTTAAAAAAAATCGGAGGAAATATGCCTAATCAACCAGAACAACATTCCATCCAGGCGTGGTCTCTGATCAACCGTAAATACTTGGGAAAAGGCGTCCGTGTTAAACGATTCCGAAAACCGACACGCTGTCAAATCCGCAATCGTGTTCTTCTTGCCGTGCTGATGGCCAATGATATCAAGTTGTCCCAGCTAGCTGAAGACCTCTCCATCTCTTCACGCAGTGTCAGTGCGTGGGTATATGAAGGACGGATACCCGGCAGTACCAATTTGGACAAGACTTGCCAATTACTCGGCTACCCGCGTCATATTCTCTTCAATGAAGAAGTTGTGCGTAATAGCCCTGTCATATGTCAACCCGAGTCATCTCGCTTCATGAAGCGTACGGTGACCCGTTCTCCGGTTAGTAACCGTATTTTGACAGGCTTGTGTATGGTCCATGATCTGTCGGTGACAGATGTCAGCCACTGGATCGGGGTTCATCCCGGCACTTTCCGCAAATGGCTGCATCAGGGAACACTGCCTTCTGCTGCGTTTCAGGAACAAGCGGAGCAATTCTTCCGTATCCCGAAAACTATTTTGTTCGCAGATGTCATCTTGAAAGATCGTCGCAACAACTAAATAAGCGAACAGCCAAAAGGCTCTGATCTCCCCATAGGGAGGCCAGAGCCTTTTTAAAATGAAATACATGCCTTCTCTCTCGGACTTGAAGCACTGTTCTGGCTATTCCCTGAGAAATGTCAGTAACCTACCCTATTTCGCCTTTTGATCCCAAGGAGAGCCATCACAGCCAGCTACAAGCTAAGTTTATACATTTCATCATGACCGTTCTCGCTAAAAGGTTATCCTAACCTCGTGTTTAATACTTCATTGATATATCTCAATCCGGTATATCGAGGACGAAGCGTATGCGCTGTGTTGAACGCATGTTCCACCATCTCCGGAGTTACACCGAGTTGCTCAGTAGTCACAGGTCCACCTACTTGTTCCAACCATGCGATGAGCTGAGAAGCCTCCGGCAATTGGTCATATATCCCAAACACCGGTTCACCCGATGTCTGTGCAAGCTCTTTATATTTCACCGTAAGCAACGCACAAGCTACGCCAACTTTGGCACCATGCAGAACCGGTCTTTCTCCCGCTTGCATCAGATCCATCTCCAAGATGTGGGACAGATGATGCTCACCTCCGGATGCCGGACGGGAATGGTCAATGATCAGCATGGAGATACCGGAAATAATTAATGCGTCCATTAATACAGCTACTCCCTCTGCTCGCCCCTCCGAAATAGCTTGTACATGATCTACGCAGGTCTTCAGCGCTTCTTCTGTCATCCGATAAGCAACTGGACAGAACGGTTCTCCGCCCAGTTCACGAGAAACAATCCAGTCTGCAAGTGAAGTATATTTACCAAGCATATCTCCGAATCCGGCAGCTGTCATCACTTGGGGGGCTTGCTCCAGAATATCCAGATCGGCAAAGATAGCCTCAGGCGGAACAGCCTGAAATGTTTGTTTGATGCCGCTTACAATTAAGGGTGCACCCGCAGAGGTAAACCCATCCACTGAAGCCGCTGTCGGTATCGACAGAAAGGGCTTGTTCATTTTGGAACAAACAAATCTCACCAGATCATGAATGGTACCTGAACCCACCGCAATTACAGCCTGACTTTCGAGTCTCACACCCAACATGACCTGTACAATAGCTGCTTCATCCGCAATGATATCACCCGTACGATTCTCCGGTATAGAGATCTCATCCACATGCATTCCAGCTTCGCGAATACTACTCAGCACATCAGATCCAGCGGCCCGAAACGTATGTCGATCATAAACAACTGTCACCTGACGATATCCTTGCTCAGACAAATAACCCGGTAACCTCTGAATGGCCCCAGGTTCCAGATGAATCAGCATATCCACCATCCGGTGTTGATGACCGCAAGCACACTGCTGTGCTTCCTCATTCCATGCTGCAATTCGTTCGTTCATATTCATTCGCTCTTACCCTCCCATATGAGATATCATGCATAATTAACGGGTTAAAACCACAAGATAAAAAAGGAAATAAAATGTGATGATTTTCCTGATCACACTTTACTGCCTGTACCCAATATTTGCAAATCCATATCTCACATTTCCAAGTAGGTGAAGCAATGAAATTAACGAAAGAATTAGGAATTTCGCTCGGATTTCTCGCCGGAACCACTTTTGGCAGCGGTATCGCTTTTTTGTTTCGTCTCCAGTCGGTTGAAGTGGTTGCCAGTGTTACGCTATTTGGTATTGCAGGAGCCATTGCCGGGGTCATCACGGCAGTCATTCTGCGCCAGCGGCAACATTAGCATTGGCATGCTGGTAGCAAAATGTAGGCTTCACACGAATGATCCACAAAATAAAAAAAGGTTCGTGAATTGCCCTAGAGCAACTCACGAACCTTTTTTGTTAGATGCGGTCGAGAGGACTCGAACCTCCACGGGGGTTAGCCCACACGGACCTGAACCGTGCGCGTCTGCCAATTCCGCCACGACCGCATAATATGTATCTCCTAATCCATCGATGAAAAGCGTTCCGGTGAAGCAATTCCTTGTTTTACCGTAATTCAGAGTATACATGCTCCAAAATAAAAATGCAACTTCTTTTTTATACATTCAAAAAAAGGACATATGTCCTTTTTTCTCAACTTCAAATACCCTATCGTAGCAATAAAACAAATATTCAACCATACGAATGCAAAAATGAAGGAGAGATCCACCTTGAAAACAACCCATCTGTGCTTTATCGGTGCCGGGTTTCATGCATCCACGAATATTTACCCTTCTGTTGTTGAAGCCGGAGCGCGGATCCAGGCCATTGCCACACGGAGTATGCAACGCTCTGAAGCAGCTCTGCTGCGATTTGGCAGCAACGGAAAAGCGTATGACAATGCTCAGCTTATGTTGCAGCAGGAAATCTGTGACGGAGTCGTTGTGGTCGCCCAGCCTGTAGATCAGACCGCTCTTGTCCTTGAATGCATTCGGGCAGGCAAGAATGTATATGTGGATAAGCCGCTCGGATGGAATGCAGCAGAAGCCGCCACTGTAGCAGAAGCTGCTCAGCAGGCTGAAGTCGTTGTCATGGTCGGTTTTATGAAACGTTATGCCCCCGTATACATAAAGCTGAAGGAGCTCATTGATAGTGGTTCGCTAGGTAAGGTACGTTCATTCCAGATGAAATTCGCTGTAGACAGTACTCCATTTTGCAAGGATGAGGAACAGTTCATGAAGCTCGCTGCCATTCATATGGTCGATCTGATGCGTTACTTATTCGGGGAAGTAATACGGGTTACAGGCACAACTGTGAAGGATGGGGAACACATTAATCAAAGCATTTCCCTTGTATTTGAGAATAACGTCGTAGGCAGCGCTTATTTTACCGGCATGAGTGCTTGGTCACGGGAGAGTGAAAGTGTACTCGTCACCTTCGACAACGGATTTGCGTCAGTTGAAGAGATCAACACACTTACTGTTCATCAATCCCGAAGCTCGACCAACCTTCCCTGGAAATCTCTCGAAGAGCAAGATACCGTATATACACCTTCCGGATCTCCCATGTCAGGAGCTTATCGCGACCTTTATCTACGCGGGTTTGTTGGTGAAATGGTGCACTTTATCGCGTGTTGCCAGAATCAGACTGTCCCACATTCCAGCGCCAAGGATAATATTGCAACGATGGCTCTATGTGACACCATTCTAGCGTCACTGAAGTAGCGGATATACGCTCATCATCATATTTTATACATCCAGAGAGGAGCCTGAAACCGGGGCTCTTTTTTATCTTATAGACATCATCGCATCTGCCTTCGCCTAGAATTAGGGTTTATAATCTGAATTATAAGTGATATGCTCTTTCATGTACCATACGTACTTTATATAATGTAACCACCCAAATAGATACTATAGAAAATCACCGTAAAGTGGAGGTGTACTTATAATGAAAAAGGACGCAACCAAGCTATGTCCCGCGCCATACGGCTGTTCCGTAGAAGTTACCCTTAGTGTGATCGGAGGCAAGTGGAAAGGTGCCATTTTGTATCATTTATTCTCCGGTCCTTTGAGATTTAACGAGATCCGAAAATTGTTTCCTGACATCACCCAGCGTATGCTCACCCTGCAACTTCGAGAGTTGGAAGGCAGCGGAATTGTTCATCGTGAAATATATCCCCAGATCCCACCTAAAGTGGAGTATTCCCTCACACCATTTGGTGAGACGTTACGGCCGATTATCTTCAGCATGCGAGATTGGGGAGAAACGTATACAAATGAGGTTCTGGCCAGATCCTCACAAGAGGTATAATACACAAAAGAAGCTGTCCCTTATTCTTAGGGGACAGCTTCTTTGCTTGCTTATTTAATAACCGTCTGAATCGTAACTGTTCGGTTACGTCCCTCTTCCTTCGCTTGATACAATGCATTATCCGCCAAGTGAAACAGTTCTGTGGATGTTGTGGAGTGCTTCGGATATTCAGCAATTCCAGCCGAGATGGTGACGGAACGATCTATAGGCAATACGCTTTCTTCGACCGTTATTCGGATACGTTCAGCAATCTCAAAAGCCACGTTAGACTCGGAATTTCTTAACAAGACTACAAATTCCTCTCCACCAAACCGGGCACAGACATCTTCTGGTCGAACAGACAATTGAATGATATTGGCAATGTGTTTCAATACTTCATCCCCAGCATGATGCCCGAATGTATCATTAATGGACTTGAAGCGGTCGATATCCAGAACAATAATGGAGAACGGCACCTCATCCTGAATCCATTCCTGAATGACTTCTTCGAAGGTTCTGCGATTGTTCATGCCTGTTAAAACATCGGTTCTGGCATCATAGACAAGCTGGTTTGTCTGTTTTCTAAAGTTCGCCAATGCGCCAACAACTGCTCTCGTTAGAAGGTCTGCCTCTCTATTCCAGTGAGGTTTTATCACCGGTAGATCCACTTGTCCCTTATCGACCTGATTCACCAAATCAGCAAGCATAGCAAAAGGACTGGCCAGCTTGCGTGCAACCCGAACCACAATAAGGGTCAGGATCAGGAAAGGCACTGAAGTGTACAGCAACAACATACGGATATGATGATTCAACTGATCGTACACCGTTTGGGTTGGAGACACGATTACGACGCCCCAACCTGTTGATGGAACTTTGTAATAACCTGCAAGTGAATCCACACCTGCCAGGTTTTTGTATTGTTCCTTACCGTTCTCGTTTGCTAACAGCTTTTGCACCACTTCATTTTCACTGACATTTTCACCAATTCGGTTGGTGTTTGGATGAAATAACAAAGTGCCCTTCTTATCCACAATAAAAAAGTAGGAACCATTACTTGTCTTGAGCTGACTGCCAAAAGACAGACTCAATATATTATTTTCCTGTAAAAAGATATTTCCACCAATCGTTCCTTGGTACTCCCCTGCCAAATCAAAGATCGGTTCACTGACAAATACAATTCTGCGTTTGGTTCTGGGTGTCTGGTACGCTTCGGAGATATACGAAGCCCTCAAACTAACCGCTTCTTTTGCTGCATTGGAACTAACATGGTGACCTACGCTAGCCTGTGAGTAAGGTGAAGTAGACCTGACTACTCCCGCTTTATCTACCAAAGAAACGGAATTAAAAAAATTACTGCTATTGCGAACCAAATCCAATGTGGAATTCAACTCTTTTGTATTGGAGCGATCCACATCAGGAAAATACTGGGTTGCATATTTTAAGCTCTCCTGCATGGAATCAAAAAGCGAATCCAGAGTTTGGCTCATTTGCACAGCGCTTGCATAGTTTAGGGACAGGGTGTTATCAATGAGTGACTGTTTCTGAGATGTATAAGATGAGATGACCATGAGGGTCAATGTCATTATAACTGAAATAGTGACCAACCCGCCGAGTAAAGCCGTGAGGCTGATCTTCTTGATGTTTTTTATTTTTTTTCGTAATCTAGATCTCTTGATCTGTGCAATCATCGTTTACTTCCCCCGGATTTTCATGAAAAGGCATATTCCTTCTATCTTATACGAAAGTTGTTAAGATCAAATAAAGAGTTTGAGAAATCTTAACAATTACATCGTAAGATTGACGATTTAATGACATTTTACTTTCCCTGGAAGAATCACTGTTCAGGATCGCCCTAATCGACAATGATATAACCTTCTTCTGGCTCTTGTTCAACAAACCCTGCCATCTGACGAACCTGAAATTCGATCGGGTGATGACTACCCATTAAAACGCGATTTTGAACTTCATCCGCTGTTTCTGTAGGTAATGCAAATGCACGTGTATAGACAAACTGCGCCTGAAGTGTCGTATAGATCGCATTGACAAGCCGATCGTTGCCCGCACGCCCGAACACATTAATGATCACAGCTCCGTCCGAGTCCAGCTTGTCCTTGACCATGGCAAAAAAATCACTGGATATAAACTGCTCCGGTGTACCCGTTGCCGTAAAGGCATCAATAATAATATAATCATATGTCGCAGCGGCTTCCTGGCCTAATAATTCACGACCATCCCCAATGAGCACAGGACTTCCCTCATATCCAAAAAAGGTTTGGCTCAACTCCACGACCTCTGCGTCAAGCTCAGCCACTTTTACCTGACGATCAGACAAGTAGGTTGGCAATGTGCCAATACCATGTCCCACCACAAATACGGTATCAAACTCAGGATCATTCCGTTCCATTAGATGCACCATCGCTCTCGGATACTCCAACACCATCCGCTTAGGCTCATCCAGATCCATGGCTCCCTGCACAGCTGCGTTCGAGAATTCTAATACACGAAACTGACCCTTCTCTCC
This sequence comes from Paenibacillus sp. FSL L8-0435, assembly GCF_037965655.1. Taxonomy (NCBI): domain Bacteria; kingdom Bacillati; phylum Bacillota; class Bacilli; order Caryophanales; family Paenibacillaceae; genus Paenibacillus; species Paenibacillus sp. FSL L8-0435. Next base: position 2,128,315 of record NZ_CP150185.1, on the reverse strand, counting down.
ATAAAGCTTTTTGGTATCATATACCGTCAGCTCATGCTGTTCACTTTTATTCCGATACAGAACTCTCACTAACCGTTCTCCCTTCGATCTCTTACGCCTATTCGACATATACCTTCATTCTATTACACGGGATGACAACATTCCACCCTATACTTGAAAGATCATAGTACAACAAAAAAACCGTTCCGACTCAACCGGAAACGGCCTTTTGATGAACCATTTAACACTTCTAAGACCCTATGGCCTCATGCAGAGCCTGGACATATGCTACGCCCAGATTAGAGAGAGAAGTACTCTTGTGGCTTATCCACCCTACATTAATGGATTCCTCACATTCCAGCGGTACAGGAATAATCTCGTTTCCGTTCAGATCAGCGCTAAGTACACCCGTAGAGATCGTATAACCATTCAGACCAATCAACAGGTTAAACAATGTTGCGCGGTCATTAACCTGTATGCTTTTGGGGTGAGATAACGTACTCAGGATCTCTTCGGAAAAATGAAAGGAATTGTACTCTCCCTGGTCAAATGACAAGTACGGATAATCCTGCAATTGCTCGATGGCAACCGACTCCTGCTTCGCCAGCGGGTTCTTCACACTGATAAAGATATGGGGCTTCGCTGTAAACAAGCTCGTGAAGACCAGACCCGCATCTTTTAACAATTTGTTAATCACCTTAGCATTGAACTCATTCAAATACAGGATGCCAATTTCACTACGCAGGCTTTTCACGTCCTGAATAATCTCGTAGGTCTTTGTCTCCCGAAGCGCCAACTCGTATTCATCCTGACCATACTGCTGTACCAGACGAACAAAGGCATTCACTGCAAACGCATAATGCTGCGTCGATACGGAGAAGTGCTGCGGGGATGGCTTGGCGTTCAGATAACGGTTCTCCAGCAATTCAGCTTGTTCTACCACCTGACGTGCATAACTCAGAAACTCAACGCCTTCTTTAGACAGAGATATTCCCTTATTGGTGCGTTCAAAAATAGTAATTCGCAACTCCTGCTCCAGATCCCGAATGGCATTCGAAAGGCTGGGTTGCGAGATAAACAACCTTTTGGCTGCTTCATTCATGGAACCGCGCGTGGCAACTTCGATCACATATTTTAGTTGTTGTAATGTCACTGCACTATTCCTCTTTTCGTATCAATTGAATCTATTATATACCAAAAGAGGATCAGACCTTAAGCCATGCTTGCTGTCGGTCTGACTACAATCTCATTTACGTCCACCTCTGCCGGCTGGCTAATGGCAAACAAGATACTTTGCGCAATCGTCGAGGCGGGAATGGATATGCGCCGATACTCTTTCATGAGATCACGTGCTTCTTCATCAGAAATCGTATCCGCGAGTTCCGATTCCGTCACGCCTGGTGATATAAGGGTTACGCGGATATCTCCGCCTACTTCCTGTCGCAACCCCTCCGAGATGGCGCGGACTGCGTATTTGGTTGCACAATACACCGCTGCCGTTGGTGACACGGCATAGGCTCCAATAGAGGCGATATTAATAAACTGGCCGAAACCCTGCTTTTTCATGACGGGTAGTCCAGCCGCAATGCCATGCAGAACACCACGAATGTTAACATCTATCATGCGATTCCACTCATCTACCTTTAACGCTTCAAGGGGAGATAGCGGCATGACTCCAGCGTTATTTAAAATAACATCGACACGTCCATAGCGAGTTAGAGCGAGGTCAACGATGGTTTGCATCTCTTCCAATCTGGTAACATCCAGCGAATGATACTCCACTGATCCGCCCTCCAAACGAATGGAGGAGGCCAATGTCTCCAAACGGTCCACACGCCTAGCTCCAATAACTACATGCGCTCCATGCTGTGCAAGCAATCGAGCTGTTGACTCACCAATTCCACTACTCGCACCGGTAATCACAACAACTTTCCCTTTTACATTGGACATATTATATCGCTCCTTATTTGGTTGTTATTGTACATTTTCTCTATACAAAACCATGCCTGCATGATACAAAACGCCGTCCCTGAAGTCTCCATCCGCTGTAAATCCCGTATCATCCACGTATTCTATATGTTCCCCATGAACAACATAGCAACCCTGATATGCACTTTGCCGATCTCCTCTTGCTTCATCATATCTACCGCAAGGAAGAAGTTCGTGTCTGATATATCCATCCTTTGTGACCCACATCCCCACATACGGGTGTTTGGGTTCTTGTTGGTCGCCCATTGAATTGCGCTCCATTGTTTCTCACTCCTCTCTGCTTCAAAAGATTCCGTTGCTTATCTCCATTATGTAGAGGATCAGTCGTTGTACGATAGAAAAATCCCGCAGTATTCTTGCCTATTCCTCCAGCGCGTTTTAAAATAATAGTAATAGTGGTTTACAAGGGGGCTGCAATTCATGTTTATCAAAACCAATGAAGCAGATACAGGCATCACAGAGCAGCAGCAACAATTGGCTCAACTTATTGAGCATTTCACCCCAAATGACGGGATACATCCAACAGCAATTCCATCCCTTGCCTTAATCCGTGCCTCCGAGATCTCACAACCCATATATTCCGTTCATCAGCCTGCCCTCTGCATTGTCGCTCAAGGTTCCAAATTAGTTATACTCGGCCGCGAGAGTTACACCTACGACCTGTCACAATATTTGGTAGCTTCCGTAAACTTGCCTATTTCAGGGCAGGTTGTAAAGGCTACAACCAAACATCCCTATCTATGTATTCGACTGGATTTTGATTCAGGGCAGATTTTCGATCTGATTCAGGATACGTCTTCTGCACAACCCAAACCTGACCATTCAACACGAAGAGGATTGTTTGTTAGCTCAACCAAACCTTCCCTTCTTGAAGCCGTGATCCGATTGGTTCGGCTGCTGGACACACCTGAAGACATTCCCGTTCTTGCCCCTATGTTTATCCGCGAAATTCTATATCGTATTATTCAGGATGAACATGGACATTCCATCAAGCAGTTTGCTATTCAGGACAGTCATGCACAGCACATCGCCAAGGTGATCGAAGTCATCCAATCTGATTATGCTAAGCCACTTCGGATTGAACAACTTGCTGCCATGATCAACATGAGTTCTTCCTCATTACATCATCATTTCAAAGCTATTACCGCCATGAGCCCTTTGCAATTCCAGAAACAAATTCGATTGCATGAAGCCCGGCGAATGCTGCTTGCAGGTTCAACTGATGCCGCCGACGCTGCGTTCCAGGTTGGCTATGAAAGTCCGTCTCAATTCAGCCGGGAGTATGCCCGCATGTATGGTCTCCCTCCCAAAAGCGATATCAAACGACTTCGTCATACACTCGATATTAAATAATAGAAACAGCAAAAAGACCCGCGTCATCATGACGTGGGTTTTCGGATTCATATAGGCAGCAGCGCCATCAAGAGAATAGGTTCTGTTTTTCAAAAACAGACAACTGATTCTCCCCGCTAATAGGACATTCATCAGGATACATACTTCGTTTCTCCAACTTCTCGTCGATAAAATCAACCACCTGCTGTAGCGAAGCAATCTGGGCTTCAACTTTCTTCCGGTGATTCACCAGCATCTCCCGTTCATCCGGGAAATCAGCAAGATCGGAATCCATGGACATTTGTAAATAAGGCTTCATTTCCTCCAGAGACATCCCTGTTTTTTTCAGGCAAGTGATCAACTTCATCGTGTGAATATCTTCCAGGCGGTATACCCTATGCCGATTGACCTTGCGTTCAGCTCGAGGAAGAAGTCCAATTTTCTCATAATAACGAATTGTATCTTCCGATAATCCGGCCTGTTCTGACGTTTCTTTAATGGAGAACAATTCATTTTCGCTCATCATATGGGCCTCCTCCACTTTCATTTCTCTCCATATTACAACTTGGAGTCAGCTCCAAGTCAAGCATGATCGGCTCTCCTATCTCCCCCCTTGACTTGGAGTCGACTCCAAGTTATAGAATGAGCGCAGCATACAGATTCGTTCTGTAATCTCATTTCTTCTGGAGGTATATATGAATATACAAAATCAGCTTCGCACCGCTCTCATCACAGGGTCAACGTCAGGAATTGGTCTTGAACTGACACGCAAGTTACTGGCTGAACAATGGCAGGTCATCGGTCTCAATCGTTCCACTTTCCCGACTGACGATACCGATATTCAGAATGCATTACGATCAGGCCAGCTCCGGTTGGTTCAGGCCAACCTGACCAACTACGACAGTCTGAGAACGGCACTGGATCAGATTAAATCCGATACCGATTCGATCGATGTTTTATTTAATAATGCAGGAGGTAGCGCTGCTGAACTTCGTTTTTCTGATCAGGGGCATGAAATGCACTTTGAACTTCAGACGGTAGTCCCTCACATCATCTACATGGATTTAGTTGATCTATTGCTCAAAGGACAGATGAAAACCGTCGTTAATACCTCTACCACTGCTTTCAAAATGGTCAAACAATTCGATCTGAACATCCTGGAACGACCAGCTGAATTCAAAAAGCTGTTTGGTCCCTATGCCATTTCAAAGCTCGGTTTATCCCTATGGACACGCGAGGTTGCCAAGTCTGCCAGTGCGGGTGGCATACAACTGCTAAGCGTAGATCCCGGTGGAAATAATACGCTAAGGGGCAACAAAACATCCGGCCTGCCCTTCTATATCAAACCCATTATGAAATGGTTCTTTCCCCATCCAAGTCATGGCGCTTCATTGCTCTACAGTGCGACTTTATCACCCACCAGACATGAATCCGGTACATTTCTGGTGAAAAATAAGGCGACAGCACTTCGTTTCACAGAGCAGGGCCCTGCCGTTCTCCACCGGGTAAACGAGATTTATGAACAGCGTTTCCGTACACTGTAGTCAGGAAAGCCCCCAACCAACCCAGCTTAATCATGATGGATGTTGTCCCTCATATTATCCAGGCCCTGATTCATAGGTGTAAACATAACGATACCATGTCGCGTGTGCCATGGGACTGAATCTGGAGGGATAACTTCATGACCAAAGGACAGCAACCAAACGAAAAACCATTTATCATCCCGCAACCCATTCGCAGTGATGGCGCAGGAGGACCTGATCTGGGACCGAGAGACGTCATGAGAGATATACAAAACCCCGATATGCTGGTACCTCCGGCAACCGATAACGGGTTATTGCCCAATCTGAAAATGTCTTTTTCCGATACCCATATGCAATTGAACCATGGGGGTTGGTCACGTGAAATCACCGTACGGGATCTCCCTATTGCCACTACACTGGCTGGTGTGAACATGAGCCTGACACCGGGAGGTGTACGGGAATTGCACTGGCATCAACAATCGGAGTGGGCCTATATGATCTGGGGAACGGCAAGAATCACTTCGGTAGATCAGAACGGACGTAATTTTATTGCGGATGTCGGGCCTGGCGATCTTTGGTTTTTTCCAAAAGGTCTGCCTCATTCCATTCAGGGACTGGAGGATGGTTGTGAATTTCTGCTCGTGTTTGATGATGGCTCCTTCTCCGATCTGAATACGTTATCCATATCCGATTGGTTTGCCCATACACCACCAGAGGTATTGTCTGTCAATTTCGGTGTGCCCGAATCTGCATTTCAGTCGATGCCAAAGGAACAGGTCTACATTTTCCAAGATACCGTTCCGGGTTCCATCGAAAGCCAGGAAGTTCAGTCGCCATACGGTACCGTTCCTCTCACATTCAAACACCGATTGCTGGCTCAGGAACCGCTAATTACACCTGGCGGAAGCGTCCGGATTGTAGACTCCACCAACTTCCCCATCTCAACTACCGTTGCAGCCGCACTTGTTGAGATCAGACCTGGTGCTATACGTGAACTGCACTGGCATCCCAATGCAGATGAATGGCAATACTATCTGACAGGACAAGGAAGAATGACTGTCTTTGGAGGCAATGGCATTGCTCGCACATTTGACTATCGGGCTGGAGATGTCGGATATGTTCCTGTCGCAATGGGACACTATATAGAGAATACCGGCACAGACACTTTATGGTTTTTGGAAATATTCCGAAGTGATCGATTCGAGGATGTATCGCTGAATCAGTGGATGGCGTTAACCCCGCAGGATCTGGTCCGTGACAATCTGAATGCGCCGCCTGAGTTGCTCAATGCCTTGCGTAAAGTAAAATGGCCTGTCGTTTAATCTAGTATGTATATCTATCATTTAAGCTGAAATGGGGTAATTGTCAGAGAATCCCACTATATAAGGAGGAATATGAAAGATGAGAGCCGTTACGTTTCAGGGAATCAAGGACATTCAAGTCAAAGAGGTTGAAGATCCCAAACTGCAACAGAAGGATGATATTATCGTTCGTATTACTTCCACAGCTATATGTGGATCCGATTTGCATATTTACCAGGGAGCCTTGCCTGCTGCAAAAGATTACGTTATCGGTCATGAACCGATGGGCATAGTAGAAGAAGTAGGTCCGGAAGTGACACGTGTGAAGAAGGGGGACCGTGTGGTCCTGCCTTTTAACATCGCCTGTGGTGAATGCTTCTATTGCAATCATGACATGGAGAGCCAGTGCGATAATTCCAATGGCAATCCGGATATTCATACAGGGGGTTATTTTGGGTTCACCGAACGCTACGGAAATCACCCCGGAGGTCAGGCAGAATTATTGCGTGTTCCCTACGGGAACTTCACTCCGTTTGTGATTCCGGAATCCTGTGAACTGGAAGATGAAGCCCTATTGTTCCTGTCCGATGTTCTTCCAACCGCATACTGGAGCGTCGAGAATGCCGGAGTTAAACCGGGAGATACAGTCACTGTACTCGGTAGCGGACCCATTGGGCTGATGACGCAGAAGTTCGCCTGGATGAAAGGTGCCAAACGCGTTATTGCTGTGGATCGCCTGCCCTATCGACTGGAGAAAGCCAAACGTTTGAACGATGCAGAGATCTTTAATTTCGAAGATTACGATGATATGGGTGAGCACATTCGCGAGATTACACAAGGCGGAACCGACGTTGTTATCGACTGTGTAGGTATGGATGGTAAAAAGAACATGCTGGAAGAAATCGGGCAGAAGCTGAAACTTCACGGCGGTTCACTGAGTGCGATTGAAATCGGCATGAAAGCGATCCGCAAATTCGGTACACTCCAACTTACGGGTGTATATGGCTCTTCCTACAACATGTTTCCGTTAGGTAATTTGTTTGAACGCAATATCAATCTTAAAATGGGACAAGCTCCTGTTATACATTACATGCCTGAATTGTTCCGCAAAATCACTGCTGGTGAATTTGATCCAACGGAGATCATCTCCCATCGGATTTCACTGGAGAATGCAAGCGATGCATACCGCATTTTCAACGATCATGAAGACGAATGTACCAAAGTTATACTAAAACCCTGAACCGTCGCTTTGATTATCAATATGCAAAATAAAACAAGTAGAACTACCTATTCAAGGTACTCTGCTTGTTTTATTTTATCAACATTCACATTCATCCTGTTACCGTTGCATAAACTGCTCAGCTAAATGGTCCTTTACCTAATCAGATATGAGCCGGTTTAATCGCTTGGATATACACACTTTCTCCTTGGAAGCTGTCAAGCTTCCCGTTCTTGGTCACTTCAAAATCGAAAAATTTTCTAATGATAGACGGTGCACTCAACATGCTTGCTTCAAGCTCCCCTCTCTCCCGTTCCGGCAGTGCTGCACGGTTACACCATTCTTCAAACTTAAAGCGTTTCTGGAAGGAAACCATCGTTACCATTCGGAAGCCGGCATACTCCAGCATATGAATCCATTCCGTCTTGCGCCATGCTCGAACATGGCTTGCATCCCGGCACTTCTCCACTTCATTGTAAAACTGGTCATTCTCATCACGTTCAGGTGCCACGTTGTCAATGAATAACAACCTTCCACCGGGCTTCATAACTCGTAATGCCTCATGAACAAACGAAGAAACATCCGGAAAATGGTGGGCAGCAATTCGGCAGGTCACTAGGTCAAAGACATCATCATCGAATGGCAGCTTCTCTGCATCCCCGGCTACAAAATCTACATTACCGTGTCCATTCCCCTGGATAAATCGTTCAGCTACCTGAAGCATTTCTTCCGTTAGATCGAGGGCTGTCACCCGCTGAACAAGTGGAGCCAATGCATTAGCGACATGCCCTCCCCCTGTGGCGATATCCAGCACGTTCATATCCGGAGTAGCTTGAGATGAAGCCACGAGCAACGCGAGATCTTCACCTTTGGCATGCCCCGAACTCGTCACGTATTTACCTGCATTTTTCGCAAACTGCTTCTGCACCTGACTTTTGATTACATCAGACATTCCAATTCCCTCCGCATAAGTTTCATCAGACGAAACATAGTTTCAAAATATAATTATATTTAGTTTACCACACATGAATGTAAAAGCTAAATAAGCATTTTACACAAATACGGAAGCAACTTTCCACTACCTGACGAAAAAGCTGAAATAAAAAACATCTCCCAAGTGAATTTCACCCAGGAGATGTTTCTTATATCTGTTACTTCACAAGCGTTGGTGACTTCTTCCACAGTCCCAGAATCAGACCGGAGATCACAGAACCAATTGCAACAGCGAGCAGGAACAATAATGCGTGGTTCGCCAGTGCTGCAACAAAGATGCCGCCGTGCGGAGCTGGCACATTAATGCTCCACAATTGTGTCAATCCGCCAGCAACAGCGGAACCCAGAATACAAGAAGTCAATACACGCAATGGATCAGCCGCAGCAAATGGAATTGCACCTTCTGTAATGAAAGAAAATCCAAGTACATAGTTAGTCAGGCCTGATTTGCGTTCTTGCTCTGTAAATTTGGATTTGAAGAACGTTGTTGCAAGTGCAATCGCCAGAGGAGGCACCATACCGCCTGCCATAACCGCTGCCATCCATGCACCGTCTGTGTTACCACTGGATGTGAACACACCAATGGCGAACGTGTAAGCCGCTTTGTTGAATGGTCCACCCATATCGATGGACATCATGCCGCCAAGCAGCAAGCCCAGCAATACCGCATTACCTGTACCCAGGTTACCTAGTGCATCTACCAGCCAGGTGTTCAGGGAACCAAAGATTGGATCAAAGACATAGAAACTGATGGCACCTACGATCAGCAAACCAAATACCGGATACAGCAAGATTGGTTTCAAGCCATCAATCGCTTTTGGCAATCCTTTGAACAACTTACGGAGACCAATAACTACATAACCCGCCAAGAAACCGGCAGCCAGACCACCAAGGAAACCGGCGTTTGAGTTAACTGCCATCAATCCACCGACCATACCAGGCATCAGGGCCGGGCGATCACCAATACTCATCGCGATAAATCCGGCAAGTACCGGAATCAGGAAGTGGAACGCACCTGTTCCGCCACCGATCGTTTGAAGCAGCTGGAAGAGGGGATTATCCTCGCCCGCAAGCTGTTCAATAAGGAATGAAATAGCCAGGAGGATTCCTCCACCTACGACAAACGGAAGCATATGTGAAATCCCGTTCATCAGATCTTTATAGATTTTGCTACCTACACTGATCTTACCAGTGTTTGCGCCATCTTCTTTGGCATTTCCGCCTTGGCTGTGATAGATCGGTGCGTCACCGTTAACGGCTTTGCGAATCAGCTCTTCGGATTTACGAATTCCATCACTCACCGGTCTTTGCAATACCGGTTTGCCATCGAAACGTGCCATCTCCACATTTTTGTCTGCGGCAACGATAACCCCTTTGGCGCGGGCAATCTCGTCAGCAGTGAGAACATTCTGTGCGCCTTCGGAACCGTTCGTCTCTACGCGAATATTGATGCCCATTTCCTGAGCTTTCTTTTTAAGTGCATCTTCAGCCATAAATGTATGAGCTATACCTGTTGGACAGGCTGTAACCGCGACAACAAAATCTTCCGAATTTGCATCACCTACAATCACACCAGAAGTATTCTGTTGCTGACCAGTAGTAGAAGCGGATGCGGCATTGGCAGCTTTTTCAGCTTTTGCTTTCTCTTTGGCTGCTTCCTTCTCTGCTGCTTCCGCCTGTTTGGCATCAAACAATGCACTGACTTCTGCAGGTGTATCTGTGCTCATCAGTTGTGAGATGAAATCGCTATCAATCAACAACCTCGAAAGAGCTGCAAGCGTACGCAGATGGGTATTACCTGCGCCTTCTGGAGCCGCAATCATGAAGAACACATGAGCTGGCTGATCATCCAACGCTTCAAAATCAAGCCCTTTTCTACTCTTGGCAAATACAACCGTTGGTTCATTCACTGCTGTTGTCTTGGCATGTGGCATCGCAATTCCGCCACCGATCCCCGTGCTGGATTCAGCTTCTCTTTTATAGATCATTTCCTTGAACAGGACCGGATCATTAATTCGTCCGCTTCGGTTCAGGCTTGAAATCAGTTCATCAATAGCCTCATCTTTGGTTGTGGCTTGCAGGTCCATGATCATGGTTTCCTGGATCATCAAGTCTGTTATTCTCATCTTGGTACACTCCCTTAAGTTCAGTCGGCCCGCGTAGGCAGGCCTCACTACATTACAATTACAATTACAATGAAAAGCTTTTATATGTCTTTTAAACTAGATTGTCGTAATGGTCACTTGATTGCGTAGTTCATCAATCAATTCACGTGTTGCCAGATCATCCGAGAACGCAGTCGCGCTTCCAGATGCAACCCCTGTGCGGAAAGCTTCCAGCAAATCTCCGCTCTGTACATAAGTACCTACGAATCCGCCAATCATGGAGTCACCGGCACCAACCGAGTTTTTCACAGTGCCTTTTGGCACATTAGCATGATGAACTTCCGCTTTGGTAATGAATAGTGCACCCTCACCTGCCATGGAAATCAACACATGTTTAGCACCGGCTTCCAGCAACTTACGCCCGTATAACACCAGTTCCTCACGTGTATCAATCGTTACACCGAACAGTTCAGCCAGTTCATGATGATTTGGCTTCACCAGCAATGGTGCATGTTCAAGAGCTTCCATTAACGCAGGGCCAGTTGTATCAATCACAAATTCGGCACCCGTTTGCTTGCATACTTTAATGAGACGATCATAAAAATCCGTTCCAAGTGAAGGAGGCACACTTCCGGAGAGGATGACAATATCTCCTTTTTCCAATGAAGACAATCTGTGAAGTAGCTGCTCTGCCTCTTCGGCACTAATTGCAGGTCCAAGACCATTAATCTCTGTCTCTTCTCTATGCTTCAGCTTGATGTTAATGCGAGTATCGTCTGCAATTGTGACAAAGTCTGTCCGAATGTTATCTTCTTGCAATTTGTCATTAATGAAACGTCCAGTAAATCCACCAAGGAAACCAATGGCCGTGTTATCTGCTCCAAGTTGATTCAGTATGCGAGAGACATTAATGCCTTTGCCGCCAGGGAGCTTCAAATCCCGATTCATTCGATTCAATCCGCCAAGTTTCAGCTCATCCACTTCCACGATGTAATCAATGGACGGGTTAAGTGTTATCGTATATATCATCGTTATCCCTCAATTATTTTAGTTTTCTGGGCGATTCCAGGCCGCCAGTGTTCTGGCATCTGCTCAGTAATCAAATCGGCCTCCTCCAAATCAAACAATTTGGCAAAAGTAATTTCCCCTATTTTGCTGGAATCAGCCAGCACATAAGATTTTCCCGATAATTGATGTGCACGCCTTTTAATCAAGGCTTCCTCCGGATCCGGTGTTGTATACCCCATTTCGGGATCAACTCCGTTGCTTCCAAGAAAACATTTATCAAAACGGAAATTATCCATGTTCTGTAATGCGATACTGCCAATGACTGCTTTTGTATGAATTTTCATCATACCTCCGAGCAAATAACTGCGAATACGTTTGCTTACCAAAGCTTCAACATGTGAAAGTCCGTTAGTAACAACCGTTACGTCTTTAGCTTCAATAAAAGGAATCATGGCTAACGTTGTCGTCCCTGCATCCAGATAAATGCATTCGCCATTTTCGATCTCCTGTGCAGCCAAACGGGCAATCGTCGTTTTTTGTTGAATGTTTTTGAACGTTTTTTCTTCCATGCCCGGTTCCAGCGTTTTTTCATTCACCAGTGCGGCACCGCCGTGGATGCGTTTGAGCATCTGACGACTCTCCAGATCGATCAAGTCACGCCTAATCGTTGATTCAGAAGCACCCAACACATCAACTAGTTCTTGCAATTTCACAATTCCCTGTAAATGTAAGCGCTCTATAATTGCAGCATATCGTTCTTCAGTCAGCATCTTCATTCCTCCAACTGCTTCTATAGTATCATAATCCACTCAAAAAACAACCAACTTCATTCAAAATAATTTAAAAACATTCAAAACCCGCATCTTTTGACTTATTTTCTTGTCCAATTGTCCCTTTCTCTCTTCATGTTTTTAAAGTAGGAACTCCGTGCCCTTCGTGTCTCCATTAAAAATCCTGCAGCTTCCAGCGCTTGATGCGCGGTGTTGCAGGATTTTGCTTATCATGGGAACTTTATGACGTTTATGACTCTACAACCATTGCATCAGGTTTGAGTTTAAGCCATTTTCCATCTTCATTAATAAAAGCCCCCTTGAAGCGGCCCATCTCCAATTGTTCAATCAGCCTCTCCTCGTCCATGACCAGAATCTCAGCGAGCTGCCCCGAGGTGTAATAATGAGCGGGATTGTAATCGAGCAGCACAGGAACAGACGTATCATATAGTTCTTTGATCAGATTCTCAAAGGAATGCCGACCCAGGTTCTCCATATCTCTATAAAACTGCAAATGTTGGGACACCATATTACGGAAAGATTTATTCTCCAGATGCATCCACAACGTATTGCAGGCCTGAACACTCATATGATTTTGTTCCACATCGTAAAATTGAACTTCTTCAATCTTCATGTATTTCTCTTGAAATGCTACGATCTTAATCAAAGGTACATTTCGTTTACGCGACGCTTTCTTCAAATGGGCTCTAAATTGTTCATAGTTCATTTCATTCATCTATTATCCCTGCCTTTAACATGTTCCAACCGACATTTTACAACAAATTAAAGGCAAGTGTAACCTTCATCATATGAAAAACAAAAAAACGTGCAGCATCAGATGCCACACGTTCACAATATTATAGAGTGCAATTACTCAGCGAGGGGACCACTTTTCACCCATGTAGCCGTAAATTCCTGTTCTTCATACGCATAGAATTGCTCCAAAATAATCTCCCGATCATCGAGGAACAACTGATCCGCTATAGCAGAGACCAGTTTCGGCACTGCACTCTTGGTCCCCGATATTGCCGATGCCGACAGACCACAGCTGGCAAGTGCAGAGTAGTTGAATACAAATAGTCCGTGCAACGCTTTCTCACCCTGTTCACTTCTGCTTGTCATTGCAAACCCGGAACTCAGGTATGGATGTGCGTCCAGCAACGCATTGCGATGCCCTGGTGGAGCTTGGTAACCGTCCTCCCAACGCGCGATGTATGGCTCCACAAGCTTCAGCTCAGGACGGAGTGCCGGATCACTGAGAAGCCCTGTGCTAATAATTAGAAAATCAAACGTATATGCTCCCTGTGCCGTATGCACTATCGTGCCTTGCTCCGTCGCTTCCACACTCAGCCAAGGCGAATTCAAATGCAGTTCGAATCCAGGCCAGGCTGCCGCACGATTAAACGTATCGTTAGTTGGCGGTTGATTGAATTTGAAGAAATGAGAGATCACTTCATATTTATCAGCAACCGGAAGAGCGTGGTATCGCTCAATCATACCGGATTGTTCCATCTGACGAATGGGATTAACACTTGGCAGTTGTTCCCGTCGTACAAATACATGAGCTTCCGCCACACCGGTGGCAAGGGCATAACTCGCATTATCGAATGCAGAAGCGCCGCCCCCAAGCACAGCCACCCTTTTACCTTTTAACTGATCAAAATCAATCGCTTCCGACGTATGGGCATACCGATCCCGAGGTAATCTATCCGCAATCATGGATGGCACATGCCACTCTCCACCACCTTGTATTCCCGTAGCAAACACTACTTTGCGAGCAAGGATAACGTCCATCTGAGTTCCTGCCTTGTTCACATGAAGTCGATGTATTCCGTTCTCTATTGGCTCAACCAGCGTTAATTTCACCTCATTAAACACAGGCAGATTCAGCACTTTCCGATACCAGCGTAAATAATTCATCCAGTCTCCACGCGGGATCTTATCTACCTCTTCCCAACCATCGGGCCCCACCTGTGCTTCCCACCATGAGCGAAAAGTTAACGAGGGGATACCCAGATCGATGGAAGTCAGATGCTTGGGTGTGCGCAAAGTAACCATGCGTGCATAAGTCTCCCAAGGTCCTTCAAGCCCCGATGCATTCTCGTCAATAACAACAATATTGGATATCCGCTCGCGAAGAAGTCCAAATGCTGCCCCTAATCCACTCTGGCCTCCGCCTACAATGACAACATCATAGACATGACCATCCGCATGTTCTCTTGGGCGTACCCAGTTCGAACCACCAAATGACAAATAAGCTAGATCTTTCTTCACACGTTCATTCAAATCTTCCAGGCTCATGATTCATCAACCCTTTCAAGGACACATATGAACTAGTCTTTCTTTGATTATTTGATGTAAGTTTGTTGTTAGTTATATTGAGGTTAATTGTGCTTTCACCTTGTATTTCTGAAATATATTAGCGTTATTATATGAGTTATCCGAGATTATTTGAAGTTCGCGGCAGCTTTATTGTCATCAACACTAAAAATATCTAACATGCTTGTTAATATTCACGAAATACCTAATTAGATGGTACCTTCCTCTTTTGATGTGCTTCCTTTTAGACGGAAGATTTGCAGAAAACAAAAAAAGACAGACCAAGATGTAACCTTGGTCTGTCTTTTTAAAGGAATGCTATTGGCCGGCTTGTTCACGGCGCTGCAATTTTTCATTGGTTAATTTCTCAGGGGTCACATCATGCCCCAGTGGGTCCACAACGGATACTGCCAGCATGGTTGTCAGCACCTGACCTCGAATAGCCTGCAAATATTGTTTTCTAAGCTCGTGCTGCTCGCTTTGTTCAGCTTTTGTCAAACCGACGCTGCTACGTTGTTTTCGACTTAATTCGTTAATGCGTCCCAAAATAGGAATCATGTAATCCACCTCACTTGTTAGTCCAATTTCCAAAAGATATTTCGAATATCTTCAAACTAACTTATTACAACTTTACGAATTTGTCCATAGGCGCAATCCGTTGAGAAGTGTTTAGGTGATCTCATGCACAGACCACACAATGCCATTTGTAGCACCACTGCCCAGGTTCAATGTAATCGTCAACCCGTTTGCAGCATAGAACAGTCCAATCACATCTCCCGCGTTCAGTGCGACTTCTACTGCCAAAGTCACTGAACCACTTCCCAGCACTGCCCGCAGTGTGAGTAGCGTAATCGCGACATTTAGGACGGGCAACAAACCACTGACAAGTGTCGTTACCGTAGGGGATGTTCTCTGTACAAGAAAGGCTGGGTTAACACCAGCACCCAGAGATAGAGCAATCGCTGCGGTCGTTGCATAATTGATCGTGGCCACAATCGAGTATCTTCCAGTTACCGGGACGGTATAATTCCCCGTAGTTGCATTAAAGTTGGCATTACCGTAATAAGGACTCGTTGTTGTCCAGTTGGTTAATTGTGCGCTCGTTGCTGTCGAAAGTGTAGCCAGGAAGGCAGAGAACCCTTGTGTTGCAAAATTGGGGCCGGTTGGTCCAGTGGCTCCTGTCAAGCCCGTGGCCCCGGTTGCACCTGTTGTTCCTGTGATTCCTGTTGCTCCAGTGGCTCCCGTTATTCCTGTTTCTCCAGTTGCTCCGGTCGCGCCAGTTATACCTGTAACTCCTGCTGAACCAGTACTTCCGGTGGCTCCTGTTACACCCGTTGTACCTGTAGTTCCTGTAGCACCGGTCACCCCCGTGATACCCGTAATTCCTGTTGTGCCTGTGGCTCCTGATACACCTGTGAGCCCTGTAGCCCCAGCTGCTCCGGTCGGTCCCGTTACACCGATCGTGCCTGTAACGCCTGTTAAACCCGTCTCTCCTGTAATGCCCGTGGTTCCTGTTGCTCCAGTCACACCTGTTATCCCAGTGGCTCCAGTCGTACCTGTTGTACCCGTAACACCAGTTACGCCAGTTATGCCAGTGGCACCAGTCGCACCCGTAGTTCCAGTCGCGCCGGTTACGCCAGTAACTCCCGTAGTTCCCGTTGCTCCAGTAGCCCCGGTGGGTCCCGTCACACCAGTCGTACCTGTGACCCCTGTTACACCCGTCTCTCCAGTGGCACCTGTAATTCCGGTAGCTCCAGTCACACCCGTAATGCCAGTTACGCCGGTCGTGCCGGTTACTCCTGTAACTCCTGTAACTCCAGTTACCCCAGTAATTCCAGTAGCACCAGTCGGCCCGGTTACGCCAGTTATTCCTGTAGAACCCGTACTCCCCGTTGCTCCTGTAACTCCAGTCGTACCAGTGACTCCGGTTACGCCAGTCGCACCAATGGCTCCGGTTGGTCCTGTTGGTCCTGTTGGTCCTGTCGTGCCGGTAACGCCTGTTACCCCCGTCTCTCCTGTAATGCCCGTGGCTCCAGTTAATCCCGTAACACCAGTAGCTCCTGTAGTACCCGTACTTCCCGTTGCTCCAGTCGTACCCGTTTCCCCTGTGACCCCAGTGGCTCCGGTCGCACCTGTTGTACCCGTAACACCAGTTAAGCCAGTCGCACCTGTTGGTCCTGTGAACCCTGTTTCTCCAGTTGATCCCGTCACACCAGTCGTACCTGTCACCCCTGTTGGACCTATAGCTCCAGTAGCTCCAGTTGCACCAGTAATTCCTGTGGCTCCTGTTACACCAGTAACTCCCGTGATACCCGTTGCCCCAATCGTACCTGTGCTGCCAGTTAGACCCGTCTCTCCAGTGACGCCTGTTGCTCCTGTTGCTCCTGTTGCTCCTGTCACACCCGTACTTCCAGTGACTCCAGTTATACCTGTTAGTCCTGTCACTCCTGTTAGGCCAGTCGAACCGGTTGAGCCCGTTACACCTGTGGCCCCGGATAGACCCGTTACCCCGGTGACACCAGTGACTCCGGTTAGCCCCGTCTCTCCAGTTATTCCTGTTTCACCTGTTGGACCTATATCTCCAGTAATTCCTGTAACCCCCATAGTTCCGGTAGCTCCAGTAATTCCTGTTGTGCCACTAACTCCGGTCGCACCTGAAATCCCCGTTTCTCCAGTTGCGCCAGTTAAGCCCGCCACTCCAGTCGTACCTGTGACCCCTGTTGGACCTATATCTCCAGTAATTCCGGTTGCACCAGTAATTCCTGTGGCTCCTGCGCTCCCAGTTAGACCCGTCTCTCCAGTGACGCCTGTTGCTCCGGTAATACCAGTTGAACCAGTAGACCCGGTGAGTCCTGTCGCGCCAGTTATACCAGTAATTCCTGTTGTGCCACTACCTCCGGTTGCACCCGTAACACCAGTTGTTCCCGTCGCGCCCGTACTTCCAGTAGTTCCAGTTACACCTGTTAGTCCTGTCTCTCCAGTTACTCCCGTAATACCAGTTGTTCCTGTTACGCCAGTTAAACCAGTCGGGCCAATCGAACCGGTAGGGCCCGTCACACCTGTGTTTCCAGTTAGACCGGTCTCCCCAGTAACACCAGTGGCCCCGGTCACTCCCGTCAGTCCTGTGAACCCTGTTACTCCAGTCACTCCCGAGATACCTGTAATTCCCGTTGCTCCTATCGCCCCAGTCGATCCCGTCGGTCCCGTCGCGCCTGTGAATCCTGTTAGACCCGTTTCCCCAGTGACACCAGTCAGTCCGGTAGCTCCGGTCACTCCTGTGATACCCGTGGTTCCAGTAATGCCAGTTAGTCCAGTTGTACCTGTAATTCCAGTTTCTCCAGTTGCACCGTTCAGTCCCGTCACACCAGTCAGACCTGTGACCCCGGTTAACCCCGTCTCTCCTGTAGGGCCAGTCGAACCGGTAGGGCCCGTTACACCTGTGGCCCCGGTTATACCCGTTTCCCCAGTGACACCAGTGACTCCTCTTAGACCCGACTCTCCAGTTACACCAGTTGTTCCGGTTACTCCCGTGGCACCTGTGCTTCCTGTTGCTCCAGCGGCACCTGTTGGGCCCGTTACACCAGCTGTACCCGTGATTCCGGTAATACCAGTTAGTCCAGTTGCACCTGTACCTCCTGTTAGACCTGTCTCTCCAGTGACACCTGTTGCTCCGGTTACTCCCGAAATACCAGTAGTTCCGGTCACACCAGTAAGTCCCGTTACGCCAGTTAAACCAGTCGTGCCAGTTGGTCCCGTTACACCTGTGTTCCCTGTTAGACCTGTCTCCCCAGTAACGCCAGTGGTTCCGGTAATTCCCGTTTCTCCAGTTGCACCGGTCGGTCCCGTCACGCCAGTCGTACCTGTGACCCCTGTTGGACCTATATCTCCAGTAATTCCTGTGGCTCCTGTGCTCCCAGTTAGACCCGTCTCTCCGGTGACGCCTGTTGCTCCGGTCAAACCAATTGTACCCGTAACGCCAGTTGTGCCGGTTGGCCCTGTTTCCCCGGTGACCCCGGTTATGCCAGTAGCTCCGGTATTACCAGTTGAACCAGTAACCCCGGTGAGTCCTGTCGCGCCAGTTACACCAGCAATTCCTGTTGTGCCACTAACTCCGGTTGCACCTGTAAAACCAGTTGTTCCCGTCGCACCCGTACTTCCAGTAGCTCCAGTTATACCTGTTAGTCCTGTCTCTCCAGTTGCACCAGTTGTTCCGGTTGCGCCGATTACTCCCGTGGAACCTGTACTTCCTGTTTCTCCAGTCGCACCTGTTGGGCCAGTTACACCAGCTGTACCCGTGCTTCCTGTGGTCCCAGTCGCACCAGTGGCTCCAGTCACGCCTGTGAGACCCGTGGTTCCAGTAATGCCAGTTAGTCCAGTTGTACCTGTAATCCCTGAGGTTCCAGTCTCACCGGTGATTCCGGTTACCCCTGTTAACCCTGTCGTTCCTGTTGGACCGGTAACTCCCGTTAGTCCTGTGAACCCTGTTTCTCCAGTTACACCTGTCGTCCCGGTGTTTCCTGTAGCACCCGTAATTCCGGTAGCTCCGGTAATTCCTGTTGTGCCACTAACTCCGGTTGCACCTGAAATCCCCATTTCTCCAGTTGCGCCAGTTGATCCCGTCACACCTGTCGTTCCTGTGACCCCTGTTGGACCTGTACTACCTATAAATCCAGTAATACCTGTTGCACCCGTTACTCCAGTCGTTCCTGTTGTGCCCGCAATTCCAGTAACGCCAGTTAGTCCAGTCGTACCTGCTGTACCCGTAACGCCAGTTACGCCAGTGACACCAGTTGGACCTGTGACTCCTGTTAGCCCCGTCTCACCAGTACTTCCAGTAGATCCGGTTACACCCGTAATTCCAGTAACTCCCGAAGACCCAATCCCCCCAGTGGCACCAGTTGCGCCGATCGCACCTGTTATCCCTTTCGTGCCAGTTATGCCTGTATTTCCAGTTGGACCCGTACTTCCCGTTGCTCCTATCGCCCCAGTAAATCCTGTAGCGCCTGTAACTCCGGTGATACCTGTCTCACCGGTTGGGCCGGACGGGCCTGTGGTTCCAATTTCGCCAGTACTTCCCGTTAATCCAGTCGCACCCGTAATACCTATTAGACCCGTCGCTCCGGTTGGGCCAGTTGCTCCGGTTGGGCCAGTTGTTCCGGTAACTCCCGTTATTCCTGTTTCACCAGTAGATCCTGTTAGTCCCATCACACCAATTCCAGTTGGGCCAGTTGCTCCAGTGAACCCGGTAGCCCCAGCTAATCCTGCAACTCCAGTTGGACCTGTAAAGCCGGTTATACCAGTATTTCCTGTAGCACCGGTCACGCCTTTAACACCAAATCCGGTAATTCCAGTTGCGCCGGTTGTTCCTGTGACTCCAGTTGATCCAGTGCCAGTTGCACCTGTAGCTCCTGTACTTCCTGTAGATCCAGTTGCTCCCGCCTCACCCGGTGGACCCGTCTGACCTGTAGATCCTATAGTTCCAGTCAGTCCGGTAACTCCAGTTTCTCCTGTTGCACCACTCATTCCGGTACTTCCAGTGGCTCCAGTAGCTCCAGTCCGTCCTGTTAAAATGGTTGCTCCCCATATGCCGGGATACCCAGGGTCTCCGGTTAACCCAGTAGCACCTGTTGCTCCAGTGAATCCTCTCATTCCCTGATACCCCCGTGGGCCGCGAAGGAAAGGAATCCTGTGATTTTTCTTTTTTTTGCATTTACGTTTGCTTTTCTTACAAGACTTACTCTTCTTCTTTGGGATAGAGTGTTTTTTTGATTTTTTTGCTTTCCGTTTGCCTGTACTACTTGAGGAAATTTTGCGTTTCCTTTTGGATATACCGCTCACAAGAAAATCCCCCCTCCTCGTACACCACGTCGATTCTCCGCATTTTACAATAGTACACTCTATGCCCGGGACTAGCTTTGTGCGCCCCCTATTCAATATACCTATGAAACCTTTATAATTAGTGATCAATCAATTACTTTCTTCTAAAAATATATTCCCCTCTACTCCCCCTGCAACTCCAACTCCTTAATCGTCAACGCAATTCCTTCTTCAAAAGATGTTGCCACAACTGGGCCAATCCGTTCCTCATACTTCTGTCTACTCAAGATCAGGGGTTCCTCGGTCAGATATAACATTTCTACAATTTCTTTCATAACGGGTACACCTAGTCCGATCACCGACAACCCTATTTTTCCTAACTCCATCACAGGTTTACTTCTTCCTGCAGCCTTTTGTGCCAATCGCACGATGTCATGACCCGAGATGATCCCCGATCCAGGAATGTTCCAGTTCTGTCCATACGTCGTCTCTCTGCTTGCCAGCTCCACCACCATTACCGCAGCATCCGGCAAATAAATATACTCTCTTGGTGTCTTCATATTTCCGATAAAAAAAGCCATCTTTCCTTTTGCTATCGCTTCAAGGGTTGAACCCAGATAGGAAGCTTGATTAGCCGATGGGCCATAATAATCTGGCAAACGAACGATCATCACCTGAGCTCTACTCCATCTGGTGCTGAATAACATCTGTTCATAGGCAAGTCGTGTCTTGCCTTTGCGGGTATGCGGCTGCTTCGGATGTTCTTCCGTTACCTCGCTCATTTGTCTTCTGCCATAAGGGTAGATTCCGTCTATAACAACCACCTTCAGACCCAAGTGTTCTGCCGCCGCCATCACAGATTCACCGAGCGGAATCAGCCTGCTCTCCATCTCGTTATAAGGGACATTCGCACAATGAAATATGACATCGGCACCTTGGGAAGCAGCAATAATATCCTCCGACCGAAATGCATCTCCAACTGCAATTAACAGGTGATCCGGATATCCCAATTTTACCGCAAGTTGCTCCAACTTTTGACGGGAGCGCCCAAATGCGATCGTAGAAATCCCTTGTCTAATCAATTCCTCCGTAATCGCTGCACCTGTTCCACCTGTGGCTCCAATCACAATAGCCTTTTTCATCGTATATCGACCTCTTCCATCCATTTAGTTATTGATCAATTACTTATCTGAAAATAATATAAATCATATTTAGTGATTGATCAATAACTAAAATTCAAAAAGGGACTTTACCTCCCTCTCTATCGATCCTTGAGCTCTGGCATATCCAGCGCAGTAGATATATTACATAACATCCCGATCGCCAGGAAAATCATTGTTCTTTTCAGAGGTTCGGCAATTCCTGCAACTGTGAAAGCTTCCAGTACCATGGCTCTTACATCACTCATGCCTTTTTGCATGGCCTGACGAATAACTTCTTCCTGGATCGTTTGCGCCTGCATCTGAAGCAGTATTTCGCTCTTGTGAGATTCCAGAATCCTATCGTAGGCTTCAATGAGATCATTCTCTAGCTGATCTGGCGTCGCCGTCTCCACCACAATTCGAAACGAATCAATCACCCGTGTCCATGAGACCTCAAGTGCAGTTAATAATAAAGCTTCTTTTGTTTTGAAAAAACGAAATATATACGGCTGTGAGATCTGTGCCCGTTCAGCCACCTGGGCTGTGGTCGCACGATAATAGCCAATTTCCGCGAAGACGTCAATTGCTGCAGAGATAATATCATTTCGCCGGTTAACCGACGCTGCTGTATCTTTAGCCATGATAATTCGTCCTCCCATAGTTAGTGATTAATTAATCAATAGCTTGTAGTATAACGAATACTATCCTTCAATGCAAAGGTATTATGACCCTGTACAAAGCCAACAAAACCCGCAGACGCTGGCTCAAGCCGCTGCAGGTTGTGTAGCTTGTCTATCATAGATTCTATCCACTGGAAACCGAAGAGAACATGGATTGTCTGAAACAGATACGTACCATGCGGTACAAGAGTGTCTGTTCACTGCTGGAGAAGTTTGCGCAATCGGGATTCCGAATCCAGCTTGGGACAACTGTTACAATATGCATGTGCTTGACTGCCGCTCCCAACCTGATATGCCAAACAACAATATCGACGTATCAGGAACGGCGGTCCCTGCCAACTGGAATGTTCGAAGCACTGTAGCTCATTGGCAAATGTACATGCATTATCGTTTTGCCGGTCCAGCCAGAGGCTTTGATCTTCTTGAATCTTTGCAAGCCGTTCATCTGTCTTCCAAATGCTCTGATCATGGATCATTCGTGCATACAATTGTTGCACATTATGCGCAACCAGAGACCACATGACCTTATCGCTCGCTCCTGTTCCGACGGCTACCGCTCGCAGGACAGGTTCCAGATGTAACAGCACTCTTTTCTTGAGCAAACCACTCTCTGACCTGCGCTGAACAGGATCTTCAGCCTCCAGAGAGGTTCTCTCCAGCCGAGTCGCATATCGCATGCCACCTGCTCCATTCAATTCAAACCGCACATCATCGTCTGCAATGCTAAGTATCGTATCGTATAGACTGAATGCTGAGATTATGGACATAACAAATACGGAGTAACGTTTGGCAAAAAGTGTACCAACAGCCGCACTTCCTCTGCCGCCCAGTTGAAGCCCTTGCTGCATAGCCTGTTCACGCAATATCAAGTTTCGTTTCTCTTCATTCAACAGATCCTTCACACGGAAAGGATACTTGGAATCATCACAAGTGGCTTGGATCGTCGTCACAAAAAATTGCTGTAACGCTTCCAACATCTCTGAATAATCATGTCTTGGATAACGTTTCATCTACTGAATCATATCTTCAACTTCGTTGATAATCTCGCTTCGCCCAATTGCTCCCCAGCCCTTAAACAACCAGAAGGAATCTGTCGTATAGACCTGATCTGTACCAACAGCAGGTACTCTCTTCCAGAGTGAGCTTGCATTGATGTTGTTTAAATACTCATCGGCATTCGGGTCAATCTCCAGAACTACGAAATCAGCATCCACATCTGCAATTTTCTCCATGGACAAATCCTCACGTTGTTCGGCAGGTGTCACAGTCGTTGGCACAAATCCAAGATCATGATACAAAAGTGTGTTGGTTGGATGTCCCTTTGCCGCGTAAATTTGTAAGGTCTTCTCTCTTACACGCAGATAAGCCAACTTTTTTTGATCCAGTTGTTCGATCTTCGCTTTTAGTTGCTTCGCCTGCTGCTCTACCTCGGCTATCTTTTCTTTTGCCAGATCCACTTTGTTGTACATCCCGGCAATGGTCAACAGATCCTGTGTCCAATATGTTGTATCATCAACAAAATCCAGCCATTCAGTACCAAGTACAATCGTCGGAGCGATTTTCTCCAACTGATCATACGTACTCTCCGCAGTTCGACTCTCAATAACGATGACATCCGGATCAATCTGAAGGATAGCCTCCAGGTTAGGACTGTCTGCAGACCCTACCGTTGGAATGCCGGCAAGCTGATCTGCAAAGTAAGGCAAATAATCTCCTCCGTAACGAACTTCTACATTAACGCCTGCTGGTTTCTCACCAATCGTCAACATGTGATCGATGTAAGCAGCAGATAATACCACCATACGCTCTATTTTTTGCGGTACAACCGTTGTTCCTTTAAGATGCTCAATCGTTTGTGTACCACTCTCTTCCACAGGCGTATCCTGTTGCAGAGGCGTTGCTTCTGTTGCCTTGCTACATGCCGTCAGAACGAGCACAAGCAGGGTCAACAGTATCATCGTTGTTGCTCTCTGTCTTACCATTTGTAGTAAATCCCCTCTACTATTTAATAATAATAATCATTATCACTATAGTAGGGAAAAGCGCACAGGCTGACCATGGATTATTCCACTCTCTTCTCTTGCATAATATCACCTTAAGGTAACCCCAAGTTGCTCTGCCACATATCGCATGGCCCACATGCGTCCGGTCGGACCCAGCGTTTTGAAGAAAATATCTCCTGCATTATATACACGGCCTTCTTGAACAGCCTTTAATGCCAACCATGCACTGGATTGCTGTAATTGCCTCAGTTGAGCACGTGCCTCTTCTGTGGGATCGACCATTACAAACACATGATCCGCGTCGTATAACTGCAAATCGCGAACTTTACTCTCTACAGCCCACTGTTGTTCCGGAAAATCACGAGGCAAATAAAATCCCAGATCATCATACAATAGCGCCCCTGTCTGGTTGTTCAATCCATACATTCGGTAGAAATGAGAAGTCACCCGGATGAACATGGCACTCTGTTTCCCCCACCTCGATTGAATGCGTCCTCGAAGAACCCGGCTCAGTTCAGCATGTTGTTCTATCCACTGTACAGCCTGTTCGGTGCGGCCCATAATGTCCGCCATATACAGAAGCCTCTCCCCAAAATGGTTGGTGTGCTCCAGCATGGTGGTAGGCGCGATACGATTCAGGGAGTCATTTGGCTCCAAACGATCACTTGTAATGATCAGGTCCGGTTGGACTCGCCTCAAATCATCATAGTTCTGATTGAAGCTATCCAGAATAAGTCCCTGATGACTGTGTGCTTGAAGCGCAGGTACGGCAACATGACGAGCTACCCTCTGACCATAGGATAAAGCGGATACTGGCCTCAAACCGAGCGTTATCACATAATCGTCCAACCCGTAATACAAGGTGGCAATGCGATTCACTTTATTTTTCATATACAACGTTGGGGCGATTCCTTCGTTTTTCTTGAAGACTCTGCTGAAATAGTGCTCGTCCTTATAACCTACTTGCTCCGCAATTTCCTTGATTCTATCTGAAGAAAATAACAACTGCTTGGCCTTCGCCATACGTAGTTTCAGTATATATTCAATCGGGGTCATATTGAGTTGCCGTTTGAATGTTCTTATAAAATGATTCACACTAAGCCCTGCCATGCGGGCCATCTGATCCATTCGAATGTTTTCCATATACTGATGCGTCATATAATCAAGTGCCAAATCCATCCCCGCTTCAGGGGGTGTTGCTTCATTCACGTGCACCATTAACTGAATCAACAACTGATGCAAAAGATGTTTCCTGCGCGTCTTTTCCAGACTCGTGATGGAGTACTTTCCACTCACCAGGGTATCCATCATCTCCTGAATATCACGTGTATTGGAAGGAACATTAAGTTTGCCCTTCACAGGGAGATCAAATGCCTCGGTATGCCAAGCATTCCGACGCCGGGTAAGTGTAACACAGGAAAATAAAATGATCTGATATCGGACAGGTGCTTCCATATCCGTCTGAAACTCCACATGCATTCCTGGCTTCAACAAAAACCACTCGTCTTGAGACACCGTATGTACAATGTTATCCATAGACAAAGATCCCTTGCCAGCGATGACCCTGCAAATGGCGAACCTTTTCCAGATCCGACGCTGGACAGCCCCCGGATTGCTAGAGTAATGGCAGACGTGGACAGCAGAGAAATGTAGTTGCTCCAGTTGTTTGATCCAATCATTCTCCTCCATGCGCATGTCCCCTCCCCGTTCTGATCCGATTCTGTGTGAACTAATTAACTCTATTTTTTAGCTCCCAATAGTAAATTCTTTATACTATCCAACTGCAACTCCAGTGAATAGGGATCTTCCATGACGAACTCATCCTCTGTTCCATCCAAGGAACCATAGGCGTAGACTTGTCCTTTCTGCACAGCAGGCAGACGTTTCCACACCTCGCTGTTCAGGATCTCTTTGGCGTCTTCGCTACCCGAACCATATAAGAAGATATGATCTCCCATATACTCAGGCAGTACTTCAAGGGAGATCGTCTCGAATCCATCCTTCATATCGAGTGCTTGCTGAGTAGGAGGCAGTTTCAGCATCTCATAGATCGTGGAACTACCATAGTTCCCGCCTTCTGCACCAAGGACATACAACGCTTTGTATCCTATTTGAATGATGGATACGGTCTCACCTTCTTTAATCACACCATCAATCTGCTTCTTAGTCTCTTCGATATTCTCTTCATATGTCGTGATCCATTGCTCTGCTTCCTTCTCTTTACCAAAAACACCAGCAATCCGGCGCAGCTTTTCCAGTGGACCAGAAGTTTTATCGCCTTCCCAATAAGGTAAAAAGACGGTCGTTGCAATTTTTTCGTAATCCTCAATATTTTTATCAATGGAACCGATGATGAGATCCGGCTCAAGTGACACTAATTTCTCCAGATTCATTGGGAACTCTCCTCCCAAATCCTCAATACCCGCTATAATATCAGCAGCAATGCCAGACTTTTCAATCCATCCTTCGTTCAGCATAAATGTTCTTACACCAACCGGTACAATGCCCAGTTTCAGCAGGTACCCCATATATTGATCTGAAGCAACACGCTGAGGATTGGCTGGAATTACCACATCTCCCCTCATTGTGGAGACCGTCCGCGTCTCCGGCTGTGCAGTCGATTTCCCTGTCTCCGTTGTCTGGTTACCCGATTGTGTAGTAGCCGCATTGGTCTCTGTTTGCGTACCACTTGCAGACGGTGCCGGACTGGAACAGGCCGTGAGCAATAGCGTTAGACACAGCATCATGCTTAGTGCTGTCATTTTGAATTTTCCTTGCATTATTAATTCCCCTCCAACATTCTTTTGATATTGATAATCAATATCATTATATAGATAGGAATGTAACGAATGAAGGGCATTTTCTTGCATTATACTGGGCAAATCTTGCTTGTTGTTCAATACCAATGTCTGTTTCGACTTGTTAAACCGTTGGCTTACTCCTTTTTTATAACGAATTGGAGAAAGACCTTTTATTTTTTTGAAGCTGCGGCTCAGTGAATGTGCATCCGGATAGCCGACCTGTTCTGCAATCTGTTGCAGCGTAGCACGGGTATGCACCAGAAGATGTGCTGCCCTCTCCATTCGGATCTGTCCAAGATACTGGATGGGACTGATGTTTAACTTTTGTTTGAACAACCTGGACAAGTGCCCCACACTGCATTCTATTGCTTCTGCCATTACGTCAAGAGCTATGGGCTCATGGAGATGAGCATTCATGTATTCAATAGCCTGTGTGACCGTATCCGGTTTATGTGGCTGAATGGATTGTTCGTATATGTCTGCCAACAAAGAATATACCCATTGATGAAATAAGGTTTTGGCATGTAACTTTGCAAGCTTAGTGGACTGTTCCCACTCCTGTTTTAATTCCTCCATACACTGATACAGGTGCAGCGGACGGGTTGGTACAAGTGCGTATTGGTCCTGGAACGGACGTTCATGGTCCATCAGATGCTGAATTTCCATCCCACAGGGCAAGGCCAGAATGGCTTTGTACAAAATCATATAATACGTCACGCCTGAATCCGTCTCCATGTTTAAATTCGCCTGTTTGCCTCCATGAATGATGTGGAATCCCTCCACGATGTATCTGTGTTGATCCATTCGTATCCGTGCACTTCCGTCGGTGATATATAGATAGGTACTCGCTGGTAGTTGATAATTCTTCAGCTTCTCCCCAGGATCCAAAGCGTTCTGGCGTACATCCAGTATTTTGACAAAAACATGATTCCACAACCTGATGTGATCATTCAAATTCATATCCGCTGTACTTTCCCTCCCGCCATGTTACATCGACATACCTTCTTGTTGCTGTTAGGAAATGCCTGTTAATTTCGCTCATGATGCACATTTCATTTATTATAAATTAATTGATAACAATTCTCAATGACATAACCAATCAATATTAACTTATCCATTTGGACAACATATACGGACTGTAATGTAACATAGCGGGATAATAACACTAGAATCAGCAACATTTTCTAACCTGTTGCAAAATCATAAAAGGCATGATATATTAATTGAGCCATCAATGATTGATGCATCAAATATTGATACATCAATGATCGAGAGCATCCAAATAATCATTAGGCAATGGCATTGTATACTGCAACATTAATCATTGGTTAACATACGCCGTTGTTCATGATTCAGATTCACCCGGGAGGTCTAGTCATGACACGTATTGTTTCCAAAGAAGAACAAATCATCAATCTGTTGAACGTGTTGGGTAACAAAATCAGTCCCAAGTTTGAACGCTGTACAGGTATCAGTTCCTCTCGCTTCGAAATTCTGCATGAGCTGGATCAGGTAGATGAGATTAACCAATCCATGCTGCAGAAAATCATTAACATTGATAGTGCTGCGATTACACGCCACTTGAAACAGCTTGAGGCGGACCTGATGGTTACAAGACGCAAGAACCCCGACGATAATCGGGTCACTTTTGTTCGTTTGACGGACCACGGTCGGAAACAGATTGAAGGCTACAAAGCAGAGAAGACCAATTTTATCAACCAGATTTTACAGGATTTCAGTGAAGACGAAGTTCAGTCACTCGCCGATCTCCTAGAACGTATGCACAACAATTTCTAAACCCATATATAGAGGAGAGATCCATGCATGAGTACAATTCAAAGCAAATTCCAGAAAACCAATGATTTTAACGAAATTACCTACGGTCGCCGTTCTGTTAAACTTTACGATCCTGAAGTGAAGATCAGCCGTGAAGAGATGACAGAAATTCTGTCCGAAGCTTCCCGTGCACCATCTTCGATCAATTTGCAGCCTTGGCGTTTTCTGGTTGTTGATACGGCTGAAGGTAAAGAAAAGCTTGCTCCACTTGCGAGATTTAATCAAAATCAAGTGTTGACTTCTGCCGCTGTTATTGGCGTATTTATTGATATGAACAACGTTGAATACATGGATGAGATTTTTGGTAAAGCTGTAGAACTTGGTTACATGCCACAAGACATTAAGGATATGCAGCTCAAAACTGTAATGCCTTATTACGAAAAGATGGCTGCTTCCGATCTTCGCGACGTTAACCTGATCGATGCTGGCCTTGCTTCCATGCAATTGATGCTTGCTGCTCGTGCTCATGGTTATGACACCAACCCAATTGGTGGTTATGAGAAAGACCAGATTGCAGAAGCATTTGGCATGGACAAAGAGCGTTATCAACCCGTTATGTTGATCTCGATCGGTAAATCGGCCAAAGAAGGTCACCCTTCCTACCGTCTGCCTGTAGAAACCATCACAACTTGGGCATAATATCAGGGACGGTTTCCCTGTAAGTCTCGGTTAAATGGGTCAATAAGCATATATTCTTAACACATTCCAAACAAACACAATATGGAGGTTATACATTATGATTATCATTCACGCTCATCTGCAAATTAAACCGGACCAAGAGCAAGCATTCCTCGCATCTGCGAAAGAACTGATTGCTGCAACACGTCAAGAAGAAGGTAACATCAGCTACGATTTGGCAAAAAGCACAGAACGCGAACAACAATACACGATGATCGAGCTGTGGAAAGATGAAGCTGCTACAGCTTCCCACAACACAAGCGCGCATTTCCAAGCTTTTGTTCAACAAGCAGCAGCATTCATGGCCGCTCCAATGAACGTTGAAGTATTTGCTGGAGAACAAGTTAAAGCATAATAGCTGAATGGCTGATATGCGAATTGGCATGTAAAGAAGCCGCTCTTGGTCATATGACCGAGGGTGGCTTTTTCATTCCTTTGAAAAGTAAGTTCGACACACTGCCAATTAGTTCTCATGTTTGACCGTAATCACGACATTTCCCCTCTTTCGCCCTGTTTCCACATAGCGATAAGCTTCCTGAATTTGCTCCAAAGCATAACGTCTGTCAATCACCGCTTGCATCTTACCAGCCTCCATCAACTCTTTAAGAAGTATCAGATCCTTCGCAGTAACCCTTGCGATGCCTTGCCCATCAACAGTGACATATGTGCCGTTAGGTGCCAATAGGTGCCGACACTGACTTTTCGAGACTTTGCCAACTGCATCCAATATCAGATCATACCGCTGACTTGTTTTTGTAAAGTCTTCCTTCATATAATCTATAACATGCTCGGCACCAAGTGACTTCGCGAACTCCACATTCGTTGTACTGCATACCCCCGTCACTTCTGCTCCAAAATATTTCGCAAGCTGTACAGCAGCAGTTCCTACGGCTCCCGAAGCTCCATAGATGAGCACTTTCATTCCCCGTTTAATGTTTCCTTTGCGCAGAAAATATAAGGCGGTAGTTCCACCAAACGGAATTGCTGCTGCTTCCTCATACGTTGCGTTGAGCGGTTTCAGAGCGACTGGATCCTCTTCAGAGAGGCATATATACTGAGCATGGGCACCAAAAGACAATCCATTGATGGCATACACCTGATCACCTAACTTAAATTGCTTTACTTCCTTGCCAATCGCCGTAACTTCTCCTGCCAACTCTACGCCCAGGACCGAATTTCGAGGTTTTCGGAATCCCAAAAAAAGACGCATCGGTACCCAGTACAGAAACGGAACATTGGAACCACGAACTCTGCAGTCCCCGGATGTTACAGTTGTTGCGTGTATTTTAATCTGAATCTCATGATCTTTGGGTGATGGCTTCGCTATGTCTTTAAGCTGCAACACATCTGGTGACCCATACTTCGTACATATGATAGCTCTCATATCTTTCCCCCCACATGTTCCTGTTTGCCATGAGTATATCGGGAAGTGGGTTCGGCCCCTAGATACTAAAGTATTGTTTCAAAGATACATCCGTTACAGGAGTTTCCATTCACGTGCTTTTGCCACGGCTTCGGTTCGTCGCTTCACCTGCATTTTGTCAAAAATAATCCGGTTATGTCCTTTCACGGTAGGCAGTGCAATATGAAGTATCTCACTAATCTCCCGATTGGATCTTCCCTGCGCAATCAGATGTAATACTTCGAGCTCTCTCACACTTAACGGATCAATTCGCAGTTCAGAAACGTACGGATATACATCTGTCTCTTCCGAAATCATTTCTATTCTGTTGTCCTCAGCTTCATCAAATGCAGCCAGTAATTGAAGCAGATATAAACGTGAGTCACCGCGTGCTCTCATACTCTTCAAAAGACTGTGCACAACAACACCTTCGTCTACAAATATTCGAATGAAGCCTGCTGGCTCTGCCATCATCATGGCCTCAGTCAGGAGCTCGATAGCTTGTGTTCTATTTCCATGTTCCTCATGGATAACCGCCAGAAGGATTGTTGCCTTGAGCTGTTCATCCTTGAAGCCTTTGGTTATGGCCAAGCGAAGACAGGATTCCATCATACCAAGTGCCTCCAAGGTGTTCCCCTGCTTCAGCAATACTCTGGCCTGACTAAGCGCATGATTTCTGTCCCATGATAATCGTATTGCCTTTTTCAGATCACCCTGACGAAGGAGCACAAGAACGTATGCAGCAGTAATATCAGGGATCGCCTTTGTAAAATTTAACCGTTGGGCCGTTTCGTTGATTCTATCTAACATGATAGCGGCTTGATGAAGATCCGCCTTCGCAAGCGTCACTCGGGCGAGCCATAACTCACTTGCAACAACCCTGTCCGTTTGGACAAATTGATGTGCCAACTGCACACTCTGTTGAGCGTGCAACATCGCCACATCAAGGTTATTCCATTCATAATGAACTCGCGCCAGACCCAAATAGGCTTCACATGCAATGGGTAGCGGGGGCTTACCTGCCATATGTACCACCTGCTGATAGGCTTCAGCCGCCAGGTGTAGCTGATTGTTGGATTCCTGCATATTCCCCACGCCCAGTGTCGCCATCATCGTGATAATATGATGTCCGATCCTGGTACTGTTCGCTAATGATTCCTCGTAGGAGAATTCGGCTTCCACACGTTTTCCCTGAAGCTGGTATGCATATCCTAGCGTCCAAGCTGTTGCTGCACGAATAGGGAGATTATGAGGATGCAAATATTTGAGTGCTCGGAGCGACTCAGTAATAATCGCATCCGCATCGTGCCGGCTGACAGCCAGCGTGGCTCGGATGGAAGCAATATGTCCGATGAGATCAGAATTGGTCTTTTCAGGTTCCGTATTTTGTAACACTTGTTCAGCAGACTGCAATTTGGGCTCGACGTCTATCATATGTCCTGACACTAATAACGCAGCCGCATGCATCACCCATAGGGAAGGTATTGAATCCATTACTGCTGAAGATAGAGAACTCAACCATTGAAGCGCAGGAACAGCACCCCCGCGAAAAAGAAGTGGCATACCTTTACCTTCCAACAGAACCGATGCCCGATGAGTATCTGCCGCAGCTACAGCATGATTGAAAGCCTCCAGCTCCATTTGATGCCTCTCATACCAGATGCTCGCTCGCTTATGTATCTCAGTAACAGACAGATCGGTCTTTGCTGTGCCCGCATAATTTGAATTCTGGTGTACTCTTTTACGCAATAAATCTGCAAACAGATGATGGTAACGATACCATCGCCTCTCATTGTCCAAGGGAACGATGAAAAGATTGGCTTGCTCCAGCCACTCCAACATGTCCTGTCCGGTAAAATCAACGGATTCATGTTCCTTTGGTTCATCTATATCCAAGATCGCATCACACAATGAACCGCATAATCGATCCAACATGCACGTTTTCAACAAAAAGTTCTGTACTTGTTCGGTTAGCCCTTGTAATATTTCTTCCATTATATAGTCCAGTACAAATGGGTCTCTGCCACTGAACGTTTCCATAAAGTGATTTGGATCAGAAGAACCCTGCATGGATAAGGCCGCTAACTGCAACCCGGCAACCCAGCCTTCTGTTCGTTTTTCAAGGAGAGCAGCATGTTCCTCTGAAAGTTTCAATCCCATGACCCGATCCAAAAACTCACTGCATTCGGCAGAAGTAAAACGCAGATCACTACCACGTATTTCAATCAATTCCCCCTTTGCCCGCAGTCGAGCCAAAGGTAACTTGGGTTGCTGACGCGTAGTCATGACGATATGCATATGCGGGGGCATGTGCCTCAGTAAGTAGGCAAGCGATTGATGGATCACTTCTGAAGTCATGAGATGATAATCATCCAGAACAAGTACAAAATGATCGGTTATTTCAGAAACTTCATTAAGAAGGTATGTAATAATGATCTCGATCGGTGGAGGCTCGGAAGATTGAACTAATCCCATGATTCCTTCAGCAAGCTTGGGGAAAATCGTCTGTAACGAAGCACATAGATATGTCAAAAAACGTGAAGGATCGTTATCCGCTTCTTCCAGCGAAAGCCAAGCTGTATCTATTGAAGAAAACTTAACCCATTGATTGACTAGTAGTGTTTTTCCTGATCCTGC
Source organism: Paenibacillus sp. FSL L8-0435 (assembly GCF_037965655.1). Taxonomy (NCBI): domain Bacteria; kingdom Bacillati; phylum Bacillota; class Bacilli; order Caryophanales; family Paenibacillaceae; genus Paenibacillus; species Paenibacillus sp. FSL L8-0435. The sequence goes on along the minus strand of NZ_CP150185.1, from coordinate 2,094,781 downwards.
AGGAGCAGAGACCAGTATGAGTTTAGCGTGCATCCCCTCGCCGAAACGGACATACAGGCGGGGACGATCCACTACATGGGAGCGCTGAACTGGAATGGTTAATTTCGTAGATAAGATCGGTGCATACATGAGCCATACCTCCATTCAAGGGTCGAACAGCAACTGTATCATTTCATATATCGTTTTGGCATCTATACTACCATAAAAATCAATAAGACACGCCATAAAAGACGTGTCTTTATTATTAGTAATACATAGATGAATTTAACTTCTGATTAACACTAGCTGCTAGTAAAAATGAATGGCTCTACCTTACACTATCCGAGCAGGAGTAATGCTTTGCGGATTGTTAAACACATTTTTCGGGTCATACTTGGCTTTGACTCTCCGCAGTCTGGCATAGTTGGCTCCATAGTACACTGGACCGGAATTTTTGATCCCTTGGTCTGGAACGTTGATATAGGAACCCACAATGTATGGTTGCAATTTCTTGCGAGTATTACGAGCGAGTGCGATATTTTTGGCGGCATGGGATGGTTTGAGCCACGTACTGGTCCATTCCACATAGAACTTCTCTTTGCGCCAGAAGAATGCGGTAGATCTAGGTGATTTGCGACTTACCGCTCCGCCCCAGTTGAGGAAATAGAATCCGCCTGGTCCCTCTTCCAGGTTCTCCAAGAATGATCGCATCGATTTAATGGCTTTGTCGGGGAATGGTTTTCGTCCAAAACCGGACGAGAACTGGTTACTATACCGTTGAGTCTCGGTCGGATCAGGTTGTAATAAGAACTTCACAACTTCCGTGTAAGGTAACAAACGAACAATGGAACTTGTCGGTGTGCCAACACTCGTAATCGGCTCCAATAGACGGAGTGCCTCTGTTTTTGACCCTAGGAACAGCCCCTCCATGACGACATTGCCACCCTTTTTCGGTCCGATGGACAACTCGCTGCCCAGTCTTGTATCCACAGAGGGAGCCCACCTCTGCCATACTTTGAGCACCTTCTCGAATTGAGCCCATGGCCAGGTGATTTTAAATACAGTCGCCTTCGCTGGAGCCCGGCGCACTTTGAATTTGTAACGGGTGTACACTCCGAAGTTACCGCCGCCGCCTCCCCGCGAGGCCCAAAAGAGATCCGCATTACGATTTTTATTGGCCCGGATAACTTTTCCTTTGGCGTCCACCATCTCTACCTCAAGCAGGTTATCACTGATGAGTCCAATCGTACGCTGGAGAGGCCCAATTCCCCCACCTAACGTAATTCCACCGATCCCTACAGTAGGGCTGTCACCAAAAGGAGCTATGAAACCTTGCTTGGCAAGGGTATTCGCAATTCTCCCTACTCGGTTACCCGTACCCACAACAACGGTTCCATTTTTTTTATCAAGTTTGATGGAATTCAGATCACTTACATCAATGACAATTCCGCCGTTAACCTGTGAAAGATTAACCTCAAGCGCATGTCTTCCACTCCGCGGCCTGATCGGTACATTATTTTCACGAGCCCATCGGATAGCGTTGGATACATCTTTCGTCCGTTGGGCAAAAACAAAAACTTTAGGATATTTGTCGGTATGCGGGTCCCAGTTCTTGCGCGCCGCTTCGTATCCCGGATCTCCTTTATAAATAACCCGTCCGGTAAGCTTTGTTGATGATTTCACACATCCCACTCCCTGCTGAATAATCGTCCTACAGCCTCTGCTGCATCAAGCACTTTATACTGTATGACGGACATTCGCGGAGGGAATGGGCTGGTGCCCTTAATTTTCAAGGTTCATGTTTCAGAGGAATCAATTCTGATTAACTTGCGCGCTTCCTGTTCTTTTTCACCATACCAGACGAGCACGTCGGCAAACAGATCCATGATGCGAACAAAGTTCTGCTTATCCGCTTCTGAAATCTGATCTGCATACTTGAAAATCTCATCAAAGCAAAGCTCCCTTACAAATTCGGTATACTTCGCATATACCTCGCGACCTTTCGGCGAAGGTTTGACGTATATGTCTTTGCGGTTACCGCTTAAATGAAATTTTTCGAGCAGGCCTTTTTCCGTCAGATTCTTCACGTTCTTGGAAAATGTACTGCGGCTTACGCCCAGGCGTGCGGCCATTTCCGACATCTTCTCTTCCTTGTCCTCGGCTTCCAGAATGTATTCCAGCGTCTGAATCTGTGAAGCCGAGAACATCATGTCTGTACCATAACTTCGTTGCAACTTGTACGTGTTCGAGTACGCATTACCGTATTTGATAATTTTCTCAATCAGTTCCCGATGGTCGCCCATCCAATCTAATTTCATGCGTAATCCCTTTCATATTCAGATTCTCTCTTACTCTACTGAAATCAGATTCGTTTTTCAATCCATGTAATTGCTTCTTCAATAACATCATCACGAGTCGGTTCATTAAATATTTCATGCATCAGATGAGCATAAATTTTGAGTGTTTTATCCGTGGAAGCGATATCGCCGTAAAAGTCACGGGAATCCTTTTCGCTGACCAGTCCATCATTTGCTCCATGCAGTACAAGCACGGGATCTGTAAACTGCTTCGGGTTCTCCTTCAGCCATGCTACGCCATTTCCCAGACTATTAAATAAATCTACAGAGATCTGCTTTTCAACCAGCGGGTCATTCGCGTAAGCGGATACAACTGCGGGATCACTGCATACGCCGCTGCCCAGCTCATTAGGGAAATACGTGCCTGCAGGAAGATCCATTGGCAGTTCTCCGGCAACTTTTGTATTGTAACGAGTGAGGGCTCCGGATAGTACGATGCCTCTGACCTTGCCTGGATATTTCGTTCCAAAGGACGAGGTTGCAAAACCGCCCATACTATGCCCGATCACAAACAGCGGAAGATCGCCACTCTCTTGCAATGCCGCCTCCACAATGACATGAACATCTTCAATAAGATGATCAAATTCTTTATAGAACGTACGCTGTCCCTCGGATCTGGCATGACCACGATGATCGAAGCGATACACGCTAAAACCACGTTTATTTAGTTGTTCCGTCACATAATCGTAGCGCCCTGCATGCTCAGCTAGTCCGTGAACAATAACGACAGCGGCTTTTGCATCACTAACTAAATTCTTACTAGAATATAGCCGAGTACCGTCAAAAGATTCGATTGTTGTTTCAATTATACTCATAATATTTCCCGATCCTCTCGTTACGCTCAAGCACCAAACAATTAAATTCTTTAGCACAGGGCGTTATTCGTATACTTAAGAATGAGGTGCTCATAATACCCAATAGAATGTGGAGGACGACTTTTTTTGGTCTTTTTCTCTTGTTACTTGCAAGATCAAAAGCTTCAAATCGGGAATAGATAAAGAAACATATTGTATTCCATAAGAACAATATTGTTTCTTATAGAAACAATATTATCACCGACGGCATCCCTTGTCTATATTTAATTAAAGCGTTTACATAGAGGCAAAAAAACGCCATCATATGTTACATGATGACGTCTTTTTCCTTTATGGTATCTAGAGTATCGAACTCCTGACCTCATCGCTGTCAGCGGATCGATACTCTCCAGATCGTTAATAGAAATGCGGAGAAAAGCTATCTGTGTCATCAGGCACCAATTTCATGTTCTACCACCCTGTAAACAACGGCTTCGGACCCACATGCGTGGGAAAGAGTGGCAATACTTCCTCTGCCAACTCCTGAATCACCTCAGCAGGAGGTCGACTCGAAAAATGAATACCGAGTGCAGCATGATTGACGCCAACTGCTCTCCATTCCTCCAATAGCTGAATCAGACCTGCTCGTCCTGTCCGCAATATGTACCCGCCACGAAGCGGTGTTCGAGGATAATTGGGATCTTCGACAAGATCAATCCATTCGTTCGTCATATGCGGCTTGAACATGCCACCAGGTATTTTTTCACGCCAAGCATTAATCTTATGACCAAGCATTTGAGGACCGGATTCGTTTGCCGTTGCTTCGGGATAAGTGAGCCAACCATCACTGTGCTCTGCAATCCAATCTAAAGACTGCCTGCTTGAGCCCGTCACAACGAGCGGAATGCCATCAGCAACGGGCTTCGGGAGCAATTCAAGCCCTTTCAATTGACCAAGAGAAGATTGAATTGCGCCAGTTCTATCCTGTATAAGCTCACGAAAAAACTCCACAGTCTCCCGGAATCGCACATCACGATGCTCCCCATCTATCCCATAAGCCGGAAACTCAGCAGGTCGGTCGCCGGAAGCAATCCCTAGCACAAGTCGTCCGCCCGAAAGTACATCAATGGATGCAGCTGCCTTGGCTAAATCAATCGGATGGCGAAGCGTGAAGATCGCGCTTCCTGTTACCAGGGAGACGTTTTGGGTTCTTGCAGCAAGATAGGCAAGATAGATAAATGGATCAAATACTTGTCCAGCATCTCCAAAGGCAGGATCAAATAAAGGAACATCTCGCACCCATACGGCTGCAAAATTTCGTTGATCAATGATTTCCACGAGGTCAGCTTGACCTTTTAGAACATCCATATGACCTTTATAAAATTTAAGTGGTAAAAACAGCCCGATTGTCAACTGGTCCGGGGCAAACATGCGGCGGAAACCAGGGTGTTGATTGAAGTTGTGTAACGCTTGTGTTGACGGATTTTCTATTCGTTCCATAACATCTATAGGTTTGTTCATTCCTTCTCCTCCTACAACAATAGTAATCCAGTAGACTGATATCTTTTTAATTCGACTGGAACTGATATAATTGTAACAATCGATTGACCCCATAAGTAGTGACAACTCTCAACAAAATAACAGGGTCAGTTCTGGCAACGAGGAGGATTAACATGATTGATTTGACATTATTGTTGAACAGAGAGTCTGGAGATCCGTTATACGCTCAGCTTTATCACTATATTAAGAAAGATATTTTGAACGGAAAGTTACCAGCCCATACTCGACTTCCCTCTATTCGCTCACTGTCCAGCCACCTCCACATTAGCCGTAATACAGTGGATATGGCGTATCAACAATTATTGGCTGAGGGTTATGTCCAGAGCAGGCCAAGGAGTGGCTTATACATCATGGATTTAAAGCTGGAAGCATTGCCCCTATCCCACGTAGTGAGTACAAATTGGTTGGAAAACATTATTCAGGATAGCCCCGAGATTCGATACAATTTTCGTTATGGTGACGTAGATGCTGAGCATTTTCCATTTGCCACTTGGCGCAAGTTATCCAATCAGAGCTTGCTCCAGAACCAAATGAAGTTGTTTTCTTATGGTGATCCGCTCGGAGAACCGGGGTTGCGATCGGAAATTGCAAATTACCTGCACAGCTCTAGGGGAGTAAATTGTTCACCTGATCAAATTATAATTGGAGCTGGTGTTCAGTACTTGCTCGGTGTGTTATCTGGATTAATAGGTGACGTTAGTCATGGGATCGCGATGGAAGACCCGGGATATGACGGTGTTCGGACGGTTTTTCAACATAAAGGTCTAAACATTCACCCTATTCCGCTGGAAGTCGATGGGCTTCATATCCGCAAGTTATACGAAAGCAATTCCCGCATCGTCTACATTACACCGTCACATCAGTTCCCCTATGGAATGGTCATGCCGCTCGCCAAGAGAATGCAATTACTGAAATGGGCAACAGACCAGAATGGGATCATTATTGAGGACGATTATGATAGTGAGTTCAGATATGTCGGCAAACCGATACCTTCCCTGCAAAGCCTGGATACTCAACAGCGAACCGTTTACCTGGGGACATTTTCAAAGTGCCTTCTGCCTTCATTACGTATTGCGTATATGGTTCTACCACAGACCATGTTAGAGCTACACCGTAAACAAGACTACCGATTATATGATCAAACGGTCTCTCATTTTCAGCAGAACACCTTAGAACTGTTTATGAGTAATGGGCATTGGGAAGCCCACATTCGCAAGATGAGGAAGGTATATCGACAGAAGCAACTCACACTCATCTCAATGCTTCAAAAGATGATGGGTGCTCAAGTTACCATCATTGGTGAGGATGCAGGACTTCATATTTTGTTGCGAGTACATAACGGAATGGATGAACACAAGCTGATTGCTACTGCTGAGAAAGAAGGTGTTCAGGTCTACCCGGTATCCCCCTTTTGGGTGCAACCAGCTCAAGCGGAGCAATCCATGGTTCAGATTGGTTTTGGTGGATTGAGTATTGAGGATATTACAGAAGGCGTATATGCCCTTCACCGGGCTTGGTTTGGGGTCTGAGAACATTCGTGTGACTACGACCACACAACCAAACCATTTTCACCTAGAAAGAACCCGCAAAACACTTGAAAATCCTTGTGTTAAGCGGGTTCTTTACATATGGAATCTGGAGTGATCTACATTTCTTTTTTGATGTTCTCTACATCATTCATTTCATCAACAGCAGTCTTACCAGCGATTCGTCCAAAAGTAAAGATATCCGTCAAGGCATTACCGCCTAAACGGTTGCCTGCATGTATACCTCCTGCAACTTCCCCAGCGGCATACAGATGTGCAATTGGCTGACCGTTTTCATCCAATACGCGAGTGTGGGTATCGATCTTGATTCCGCCCATGGTATGGTGAACCGCCGGTTTTCTAGGCGTAGCATAGAATGGAGACTTCTCAACTTTTAAGCTAAACGTATCCTTATGGAACTCCGGATCAAACCCCGCATCCACATATGAGTTATACTTATCAATCGTATTTCTAAGAACTTCAGGTTCCATATTGATTTTCACGGCCAGCTCTTCTAACGTATCGGCTCTGAACAAGGTACCTGCTTCGACTTGAAGGTCTATCTTTTCCTGGCTTGTGTTCGCTGCGGTTTTCTTGATCTCATCATCCGCAATCAGGTAAAATAAACTTCCCTGCTCGATAGCCGCTTTTGTTAAGACATCTCGTCCAGAGAATTCATTAACAAATCGTTCTCCCTTTTTATTAACAATGACAAAGTTTTCAGGAGGTACTTGCAATCCACTGAACAGCTCGCCCGTATCCGGGTCAGCTACAGGCATCATTTGAGTGAAGCCCATGCCTGTCAGCGCTGCTCCTGCACTCTTACCTAGCGATATTCCATCACCAGTCATCGCATAGGAATTTGTTGTTTTGATATCATCGTCAATATGGCTCCAGTACGTGTTATATTCCTTGAGCATCTGTGTATTTGCACCAAAACCGCCGCTGGCAAGCACAACGGCTTTGGCATGAATGGTGATTTTCTGACCATTAACACCTGTTGCGATAACACCTGTTATTTTTCCATCTTCGATGATCAATTGTTTGACTGGGCTATCTGTAATCATTTTTCCTGAATGCTCTTCTACATATTTGCTAAGTGCAATGATAAAGGCAGAGCCATAACTTTTGACAGGTTTATGGCCGCGGCGCCAAAGAGCACCCACTGGAGCAAATACGATACTCTTATCATATTCAACCCCGATATCCTCAAGCCACGTTACACTTTCCAAGGCACGGTCTGTAAGTACTTTGACCAGATCGTATTGTCCATAGATCGTGTTTCCATTCAGATCCGTTCGTTTGCCCCCAAAATACGTTTGCATTCTGTGAAGAAGTGGCGAGTCGAATAAATAAGCCTTTTCTGTGCCGAACTTTTCCTGATACGCAGTAAACTCTTCTTTGAGTGCATGGAAATCATCGATATATTCCGGGTGGACCAGGCTCTCATCCGTACTCAATAAATTCTCAATTGTCTGTCTTTCCCCTGGATTCTCAGTGAACTGTTGTTGCCATACAGGATCTGCAGCATTGACAGGACCACCTGAACGGATCGTGTTTCCCCCAACAGCCGGATATTTCTCAAGTACAATCGCACTTGCTCCTTGTTGTAAAGCTGTAGCAGCAGCACTGAGTCCTGCGCCACCTCCACCTACAACGACCACATCGCAAGTGTATTCTTCGTCATCTTTCATCTGGCTGCTAGCAGGTTTTGGACGTCTTTTCAGGATGTCAGGATTCACTCCGGCAAGCTTAACCGCTTTGGCTACACCATTGATGACAGCATTACTGGTTTCAGAAGCACCTGAGAGAGCATCTACATTCAGCGTCTGTCCCTCAATGATTTTATTCGGAATTCTTACAAAAACAACATCGGCGATGCCTTCGGTTTCACCCTTCGAATCGATATCGATGCTTTCAATTCTATTTTCACTAAAGGATACCTTCATCGGAAGATTGCCACTGTGACCTATGGCATTGATCTCATACACACCGGGTTTGTAGGTAAACTCCTCTTCTTCGTTGAGCTGATTTGAAATTTTGGCAAACCGAAGGAATCGCAGGAAACATGTTTCCAGGAAATCAATCGTTCCTTCATTGTTCAGGTCACCTGATTCGTCAAATGCTTTATGTGCAGTTCCAAGTAAAAACTCATACCCTGGCATCACATTGGCTTCAACACCCGGTGCATCCAGGATTTGACGAAGATGCAACTGTGCACGCGAGGAACCTTGTGTTCCCTGGGACGCACCTATGATCATCACGGGTTTGCCAGCCAGCGGATGGATTTCAAAGCTCAACCATTCCAGCAGGCTTTTAAGGGATGAAGGGATGGAATGGTTATATTCTGGAGTCGCAATAATGACACCATCACTTGCTATAATTTTTTCATTAAACGATTGTATAATTTCACTGTTTGTATGGTTATCGGACTGATTAAACATCGGAACATCTGTAATATCGAGAATTTCAATGGCTGCTCTGGACTCAAAATGCTTTTGCATGAACTGAAGCAGCTTGCGATTATACGATTTCTTTGCATTTGTGCCAACGATCGCTATGATTTTCATTGTGATTAGCCCCCTACTCTTGCCAGGAAAATTTTTTCGTTTTTTTCTTCAACGTCCTTTTTGATAACAGTTCCGTAGTGATCTCCGTAAACAAAACAAACTCATTGAAGATTTCGGCAAGCTCCGCCACTTTGTCAGCGTTAATGAGATTACCATTGCTATCAAATGCACTCTGTGATTTTCCCAAAAGAAACTCGCTGCTAGGCATCATTCTCGCACCAAGCTCAGGCGAATCCAGGATTTGTCTAAGATGCGCTTGTGCCCTGGAAGAACCGAGTGCACCATGTGAAGCACCCACAATCAGAACAGGCTTGTCTTTCAGGGTTTGAGTGGTATAACTGATCCATTCCAGCGCACTTTTCAACACGGCAGGAATCGCATGATCATACTCAGGAGTAGCGATAATGACACCTTTCGCTTTAGAGATTTGATCTAATAAGTCTTGTACCTTCACAGGAATATCAACTTCAGCATCCTCTAATTCATCTTTTTCAATAAAGGCAGGCATATCCTTGATTTCAAACAAGTCAATCTGGGCTTCACTAGCAAAATGTTTTTGCATAAATTGAAGTAGCGTCCGGTTCGTTGACACATCCGAATTCGTGCCCACGATAGCTAAATAGTTCATCGTAATCCCCTCTCTGTCATTCGAGATGATGTTAGTAACTGTCAGGTTCAATCTTTCGGCCTAACTCTAACATATCAAAGCTCAAATGATCTAATAGTTATTCATTGCAGTTTGATAACTAATTTGTTATAATCACCTCAAATTCAAAGTTTGTTACTTTTTTCACAAGTGGTGAGGAACATGTCTAAGTTAGAATCTCAAGATATCTTGTGTTACATTGACAGCCTATTGAAATACAGTAACTATAGCAGGGCTGCCCAATCTCTATACATATCTCAGCCCTACCTCACAAAGGTTATCAAGAAAATCGAAATTGAGTTGGGCTGTGAGCTAATCACTCGTAACAAACTTCCGTACCGATTAACCGAGCAGGGGAAAATATATTATCAATACTTAACGTCACTCGAACATAGCTACGCCAAGCTTATTAGGGAAATCTCATATATATCGGATATCGACAATAAAGTGTTACGGATCGGCATTCTTCCAAGCCTTGGTGTTTACTTAACACCCCTTTTTCTACCAGATTTTCTGGAGCTTCATCCTGCTTATAAAATTAATCTTGTCGAGGATTTACCTGAAAAAAATGAGAAACGTCTCCAAAATAATGAGTTGGACTTCTGGATCGGGCAAAATTCAAGCAGTATCTCCCCTAACCTGAACTCGTTTAACTGGGGCAGACACAGTTACCAGGCCATCATTCCGCGTTGCTGCGAATTATATCAAGAGAATGTTGCAGTTATCCCGGAGGGCACGATTGAGATCAGCACCATTTTGAATCAAAAGCTTATTCTAACGTCCAAGGGTTCGGCAATCCGAAAACAGATTGATCAATTGCTCAGTGTCTACAAGGTACAGCCTAATATCGTTATGGAAAGTAATGAAATCTACACGGTACTGAAGCTGGCAACGCATAATTTAGGTCTGACCTTTGTACCTGAAAGTATCCATATCAAGGAGTGCCCTTCGGAATACAACATCTATCCAATCCCTGTAGAGAAGATGAGTCTGGATTATTTTATAGCCCATCATGAAGCAAAAAAGCTGAATAGCGTGGATCATGACCTCATCCATACTTTTCTCAATCACGGACAACAATGTGCGATATAGGAGGCTATCATGAAACCTTTTACGAGAACGGTACCACTCATGGGAACTAACATATCCCTCTATATCGAGGGGACAGATGCTGAAGAGCTTGCCGATGAAGCCGTGAATATGCTCGTCCATTATGAACAAGTGTTTAGTGCCAACAGTGAGCACTCGCAGCTTGCCATGTTAAAAAAAGAAGCCGCATCACATCCGCTTAGAGTAGACAAGGAACTGTATGATCTTATTAAGATAGGCAAAGAACACAGCCTGAATAAAGATTCATTTTTAAATATTGCGATAGGGCCTTTGATCAAACTGTGGAGAATTGGTTTCCGCGAGGCACATGTGCCGGAAGATACCGAGATTAAAGCAGTGCTGAAGCTCTTGAATCCAGAGCATATACAGCTTGATGATGAGCAGCAAACGGTTCATTTATCCAAAAAGGGCATGGAAATCGACCTTGGAGCGATTGCTAAAGGTTATTTTGCCGATCAAGTGATGGCATTTTTCAAGAAAAACGGAGCTGTATCAGCTATGGTCGATATGGGCGGCAATGTTCTGGTTCATGGCGATTCTCCCACCGGGTCCAGTCATTGGAAAGTCGGAATCCAAAATCCCTTTTTACCTAGAGGAAATGCAGCAGCACTCGTTAGTATACGGGAGCAATCCGTCGTTACATCAGGAATATACGAGAGAGTTTTAGAGAAGAAAGGGGGTCAGTACCATCATATATTTAACAGCAGGACAGGCTATCCCATCGAAAGTAATATTGCTTCTTTAACGATTATTGCGGATAGATCGCTCGACTGTGATATATATACTACAGAATTATTTGGGTTAGATGCGGTCTCCATTATTCATAAAGTTAATAAAATGAAGGATATCGAGGCTGCCGTAATCACGACGGATGGAAATCTGGCCTATACAGATAATCTTAGAGGAAGAATTGAGCCCGTATTTAGGTAAAAGTGGACGGAACAAGTTCTTCCGCCCAACTTTATTATCTGAGTGAATCAATAGTAACTGCCTTATACTTAAAGTGTCTACATCAAACCCAACAAATTATAGATCATCACTGCTGCTTCTGCACGGCTAGCATTCTTCTTCGGTGCAAACTCATCGTTACCTACACCGTTTATTATGCCTGCTCCCTGTATTGCCTCTACCGCTTGCTTCGCATAACTTGCGATGTTTGCTTCATCCTTGAAGGCTGTAGCTTCACCACTTACTAACGCCAGTTGCTTAATTTGGACAGCCTTGTATACCATAACCGCCATATCTTCTCGCGTAATGTTCTCATGAACTCCGAATCGTCCATTTGGTTTCCCGTTCACAATCCCCAGCTTCTGCGCGGTAGCGATATTTCCATGGTACCATGCTCCTTGCTTCACATCACTAAAGCTTGTCGTTGCGCTCTCATCCGATAGATCAAACAACTTCATCAGCATGGTGATGAATTCTGCTCTTGTCACTTGACCATTCGGATTAAACTCTCCATCGCCTACACCCTTCACAATGCCTCTTGCTCCCAATGCTGAGATCGCGTCCTTCGCCCAGTCTTGGTTCACATCCTTAAAGCTCGTTGCAACATACGCTACCGTATACTTGCTCAGATACGTTGGCTTGAACTCTATTTTTCCTGTCGCTGCATTGTATTTACCATTCGTCACCACTCTTAGCTCTCCGTTGTCCTTCACATCGTATACAACGACGTTGTTTGGTTTTTCGTTAGCCTTTAGTGTGTATGGCAATTCAATCACGAGATCATCTTTGCCATCAAACTGTGTAAGTTTCTTGCCATCAATCGTTAGCTCAATATCGTATACGACCTCACCATTCAGCTGAGCTTGTGCGCCAGCTGGCAATTGATTAGCTGCGATTTTCTTAATCGACAATCCTAACGTTTTCCCCGCACTTGTTCCTGTTCCAAGCAGTTCGGTTGCCACGGTTACGACTGCAGAGCCTGTGTTGATCTCGATGTGATCTACCGTAGAAGATCCACTTGTTAAGCGCGCATCTACTGCTAGCTCAATCGTTAGCCCATTCAAGCTTGCATCAGCTTCAACTTGCATGTGTAACTTACCGCCTGTCGTTTGATCAAGCGCACGCTTCACCGTATCCGCACTTAATTTCACTTTAGAAGCACCGCTCTCATTTACGACAGGCTTAATGTGTATTTGACCATTGTCCAGTACCACTGGATCACTTCCACCTGGAGCTGGTGGTGCTGTAGGTGCAGGAATGTTACCGTCACCGCCACCATTTCCATTACCACTGCTTGGTGCTTGTGGTGTTCCATCAATCGATGGTGTTACCGTTACCGTAGCGCTGGATGATAAACCACCATCCACTGTAGTTACTGTAATCCTTGCTGTTCCTGGTGCCACCGCTATTACTTGACCTGTCGCACTTACAGTCGCTACAGCTGTATCGCTAGAGCTCCATGTTACTGCTTTTTTCGTTGCATTAGCTGGTGCTACCGTAGCTGTCAATTGCCCTGATTGACCTTCTACGATTGACAACGTCGTTTTGTCCAAGCTAATTCCGCTAACGGGTACGTTCTTCCCGTTGAGTGCATCATACTCACTTTGTCTAATTGGAATTACCGTTCCGTGACGCGGACTGGCTGGTAAGTTGTAGTTAGAAGATAATGTCCAGACACCTGATGCAAGATTTGTTGTCTCGAATGGAACATAACCTCTTCCACCAAACTCATCTACGAATAAATACCATTTTTTATCGGTATTTGATTTGAAGATCGTTGGACCCTCAACCCATTTGATGTTACCAACGCCTTGATTAATCATCTTGAAGGTTGGATCTAAGATCGAGTCACCCACCTCTTGGAAGATCATCTTGCCAAATGGAGCAGAAGCTCCGTTGTTTTGCTCATCTTTCGTAAAGCGATACACTTTTCCTTCATGCTCAATCATCGTTGTGTCAATGATTGAATATCCATAATCCAAATATACTTGCGGTTCAGTAAACGTATAGAAATCTCTTGTCTTGCTATACATCATTTTTTGATAAGCATCACCTGTATGGGATGCATCATCAAACATTCTTGATGCCCAAAATACAATATATTCACCTGTTGTGTTGTCGTACATAATTTCTGGTGCCCATGTATTACCCGCTTCTTCCGGTGCAACCTCTACCATGCGTTGATCTGTCCAGTTGACTAGATCATTCGATTCCCAAACCATAATGGAACGACTGCCCCATGTCTGTGCTCTACCCCAGTTACCATTGCCGTTAATTTTTAGATCGGTAGCGATCATGTAGAACTTATCACCTTCAGGCGAACGAATAATGAACGGATCACGTACCCCCTTCTCCCCTAAGGTAGAGGTTAATACAGGTTTACCATTATTCAATTCTCGCCAGTTCAACGGATCATTGCCGTTACTTAGTGCAAAGTAAACTTGCTCACCTGTTGCAGTACCTTCTCCAGTGAAATATGTGAAAAAGTATCCCGCATATTTTTCATCAGCAGGCAGTTCCTTCACCTTCGCAATAAATTCCTTCGTAGTGGATGCTGAATTTAATGTAATCGTAGCTGTAAGCTTCACATCTACATTTCCACTACCGTGTACCGGACGTTTTACTTCTCCAGTAACTGAAACGACTTTTGGTTGTGCAGAAGCCCAAGTAATCGTTGTTCCATATAGACCAGATGTTGGTAGTGCGATATGACCTCTTACATCATTAATGTTATGAACGACTAGTGCTGCTTTTGCTTCATCTACAGAAGTGACATCGTTTGGCAATGCCTTAACCGTCAACTGAAAAGTTTTGTTAACTGTCTCTGTACCATCTGTAAATACTGCTGTTAACGTTACAACTTGATCACCTGTTGCGTTAGCTGGTCTGGTTACGGCACCTGTAGTTGAGATGACATTCCCCTTATCTGAAGTCCAGCTTATTGTTGTGCCATAAACACCTGATGTTGGCAATGTTACATTGCTTATAATCGCATCTTTTGATGCATTAGAAGCAAGAAGATCATGAATCGTTAATTTCTCTGTCGCAGCCGATACAAGCATGCCCTCCATTAAAGCAATCTTCTGATCTGCATGGGCCTTAAGTGATGTAATATCTGCCGCAGTCATAGCACCATCATAGATTTGGAAGTCTGCAATCAAACCGCCGAAGTAAGGATCAGCTGTATAGAATGACTTACCGATGGATCCACTACTGCCTGAAGTATTTTTTATTTGTTCTAGTGTCATTCCATTCGTTGAGCCTGATGCAACAGCAACACCATCAATATAAAGCGTTAGTGTACCATCCGTGCCTGAAACAACAGTCGTAACGACTTTCCATTCATTATTCTTTAAGCCTGTGGTAGAAGTTGAAGACTCATTGTTCCAAGCATTCGTCGCGATACCTAGGCGAGCCAGACCGTTAGCGTTATAACGTGGTGTGAAATACGTATAGTGTGTATTATTATTTGGTCTTCCTAATGCATATAACCACTCCGCAGCGTTTTTACCGCTCCAGTTCACAATGGATGAAACAGTCATATCCGTTAAACCATCGAGAACTCCTTGTGGCAGTTCTACATAAGAGTTAGTTGTGCCACCAGTATAGCTTAGTACACCAGCATCTTGTGTACGAATCCATTCTGCTTTAGACGGATTCATCCATTTTCCATTGAAGTTTCCTGTTTGGTCAATAACCGTCGCACCATCGATATCATTCATATCGTAGTGAAGAATGAGCTCTGCCCCAGATGGCTGCTCTACTGGAGGAGTAACGTCTTCATCAGCTAATGTTGCAATCTCTTCAACGGATAATGCACGATTATAAATACGGAAATCATCAAATTTACCATTAAATAAACTATGAGAGCTGTTTCTCGATTTACCAATATAATTCATCGTTGTTTCCAGTAACATTCTCGGCTCAACGTTAAATGTCGAGCTACGTTTAACCTCTTGACCATTCACATACAATACTGCATCAAATTCATCCATTGTAATTGCAACATGCTGCCAAGTCTTCGTTGGTAATAGTCCAGAATTTCTCACCGCATATTTATATTCTGATCCCAGTCGCGTGCTGTCATTGCTAAATTTCTCTGTAAAAGGGGTTACGACAGCGAACTCTAGACTACCTGTATCACCTTGTGTGCTCAAGTACATGGTGTTGCGGTTAACCTGTCTGCCTGTGTCGGAAGCAAAATCAAATATTCTTTGATTTGCTTGATTTCTGTCCATTTGAACCCATGTAGAGAACGTAGCCTTCTCAAGATTCAAGGATTGAATCAAGTTATCTGGCAGCTTCACATATCCTGTTGATCCATTAAGCTCTAGTGCACCACCCGTTTTACCGATACGATCCTCTTCATTAATCGTTGCTCCACCTACTAGTGTTGCGTGATGACCATTGCCAGAAATGTCATTCACCGTTGTACCATTCACTGTATTTGCATCGAATGAGTAATGTACAACCGGGTCTGTTGATGGTGCTGGACCTTTCCAGGCATACTTCTCTTGCAAAGCATCATACTCTGCACGTGAGATTGGAATTACGGTTCCGTGTCGTGGTCCTGGCGGAAGTGCATATTTATCACTACTTAGTACATTGTTCATATATTGCATACTACTATCCAGATCTGTTGTATATCGGACATGATATGGCCATGAATCAAGGAACAGATACCATTGGTCTTTATTATTATCCTTAAAAATCGTTTGCCCTTCGTTGTTGCCATTATTTCCGATCAAGCCAAGTTTATTATCACGTGTACCCGGAACAGCGTCGTATTGAAGGCCGTTTGCTGCAATACCGTCCTTGTCATAGTAAAAAGTTGGTGCTTTCTCCACATACACTTTAGTATTTACTTCTGATTTGGTGAATCGGTACAACATATCATTATGCTCAATAAACGTTGTATCAATGGTCGGAAGTGACTCATCAATCATGACCTTTGGCTCAGAGAAGTTGTAGAAGTCTCTTGTTGTTGCGTAGTACATCACATTGTACTGACCTGCAGGTCTTCCGTTATAATCACCGTATGTCTCTGTGTTTTTCATCGATGATGCCCAAAATACGATATACTCTCCAGTTACTGGATCATAGATCGCTTCTGGTGCCCACGTATTTCCTCCAGTCTTAGGAGCAACCTCGATCATACGCTGCTCGCTCCAATCAACGAGATCCTCCGACTCCCAAATCATCATGTAATGACTACCCGTAATTTGAGCTTGGTCGAAATTTGTACTTTCGCCCATTTTCAAATCGGTTGCCAGCATATAGAATTTATCACCTTCTGGTGACCGAATAACGAATGGATCACGAAGTCCTTTTTCACCCATATCAGATTGAAGGATCGACTTACCATTATTCAACCCTTTCCAGAACAATGGATCTTCAGCTGTAGCGAAGGATATCTCTTCACCACCCTCATATTCACCTGTAAAGTACGCAAAGAAGTAAGCATCATGCTGTACTGGCGCAATTGCTTGTTTAATCGTAACGTTAAACGTAAGCTGTTTAGAAGCTGCACCACTCGTAATTGTAGCTATTAGCGTAACGGGCGTATCCGTAGCTTGACGGCTTACCCAGCCTAGCTGTGTAGCGTCACCAGCCGCTTCAGCCGTTCCTTTCAAAACAGCCGGTTTGCTAGATAACCATGTAATTGTGGAGCCTTGTTCACCTGTAGCAACAAGACGTAAGTTACCTTTAATGTTGTCAGCATTGTAGATCTCTATTTGTTCAGCGTCCAGATCAACCTTCTGCTGATCATCGAATTGTTTCAAGATCGTAACAGGGAATACAGCTGTAGTTGATACGCCTTGATACGTTAAAGTAGCCGTAAGCTCTGCCTGAACATTATCTGCTTGAACAGCTGGACGCTGTACAGTGCCATGGTTAGAAATGACAGTAGGATGACTAGAACTCCAAGTAATGCTCACGCCGTTTTTACCGCTTGTTGGTAATGTAACGGTTCTCGTTATCTTATCGGTGCTTTTATCGCCTTCACCTAAGTAACGACTGATGTTAAGTTGATTCGCTGCATCATCAACAGTGAGCTGACGTATTTTTGAGATGTGAGTTGCTCCTTCTTGTTGATATAACTCGCCTACTTCTTGCTCTGTCAACGCGCGATCATGTACTTGAAAATCAGCTACGCTACCTTGAAGATATGGATCGTTTGAGAAGATTGATTTACCGATAAAGCCAGAGAAAGTAGCATCCGGATTAATAATTTCTGACAGCTTTAGTCCCTTTGCATTACCCGCAGCAACCTTAACTCCATCCACGAATAACGTTATCCTATTGCTAGCTTCGGACAAGGACACCGTTACATGCTTCCACTGCCCACCGATAAGGTTTGAGTTTGCGCTACCTGTAACTAATGCTTCGTTCGGCCAGCCATTTTTAGAGATACCTGTAGCAATCATATTACCTGATCCGCTACCGTGACGTGGTGTTACGAAGAAATATTTGTTCGTTTCTGGTGTTAATACAGTACCCAAACCGAAGATCCAGCGATTCGTACCATCATTCGTCCAGTTCACAATTGAAGATACTGTAATCTCATTTAGACCATGTAGTAGATCTAGTCCATTTGAGCCCTTAGGAATCTCAACATGTCCACTATTAGATGTAGAACTTCCACCATTGAAGGAAACAAAGCCAACCTCACTGTTTGAAATGAATTGTCCATTGTTTGGATTTCTAAATATTCCGTCAAATGTAACTGCCTTATTGGCAACATCCTTCAGTATGAGTTGACCGTCTACTTCTTCGGTTGTTTTCATGTTGTATTGAAGAATAAGATCATCTTTCAGTGATTTTCCCTTAACGGTAACGGCTGATGTAGCTGTAAACTCTCCATCTTCAGTCTGTACCGTAATTGTGGCTGTACCTCCACTAACAGCTGTAACTTTACCCGTTGAATTGACAATCGCTACACTGGAGTCACTAGATGCCCAGATAACTCTTTTATTTGTTGCATTTGAAGGTGAAATCGAAGCCACTAATGTCTCGCTGTCCCCCACTGATAAAATAAATGTAGGTTCATTAAGCAAGACACTCTTAACGGCAATCTGCTCAATAGAGTCATCCTTAGGTAGTAAGGTAACCATGAACTCCTTCGTTACCTGGCTTTTACCCAAAGAAATGGTTGCAGTTAACGTGACTTGTTGCTTCATTTCTCGTAAGAACACTTCCCCAGTTGGACTGATCGCACTCTCATCACTAGAAGTCCATGTGATCATTGCGCCATTCTTACCTTCAGTAGGTAGTTCAAGAGATTCTGTAACTGCCGATATGTCTCCTAACGTTAGCTCTATTTTGCCTTGTTGTACTTGCTTTTCATTAAACGATTGTTCATATACTACAGCGATATCTTCATTATTTAGTGCCTCTCCGTAAATTCTTAAATCTTGAAAGCTGCCCGCAAAAGTAGCATCCCCTAAATAATTGGAGCGACCGATGTAAGCCTGCAAATCAGTACCAAAGCTTGCTGTTGTTTTCTCTTTCGCGGTCGTGCCTATATGAACACCGTTAATATAACCTGTAATAGAGCGTTCTGTAATAACCGTCGTATAGTGAACCCATTGACCTTCGTTCGGTGTCGTTGAAGTGCCTGATACCCCTACCTCAGTCGTCCAAGGCTGGTCAACATTATTGTTATTCGTAAATACCGACTTAAAATCGCCACTTGGATTCGATGGATTAAACATCCAGTAATTCGTTGGCCAGTTATTGCCAGCTGCTGGAGTACCGTAGAATAATGCTGAGTAGTTCCCACTTCCAGTGTTGCTCTTGATCCATACAGATATCGTTGTATTTTCTTGATTATCAAACAAACCACTAGGAAGCTGAACGTAGTTTGTATTACTATCTGTTCCCCCAGGTAAAGTGAGACCATCCGTGTACGTAATGTTTCCTACGGCCGTTCCATGCTTTTCATTACCTGATATATCCTGTACATCCTCAAGCAATGGATAATGCGCCAACATCGTTGGTGTTATTGTGTCCGCTGAAGCTTGATTGCTAAATGGCAGAACAAGATTAAACCAGTTACTGAAGGTCATAAGTAAAACTAACATTAGGATTGTAATTTGCTTCCGCATAGCATTCTTCCCTTCGATTAATTTTCAGAAGCATACAACCCATATCTCTCACCTATAAAACCAGACCACCTCGCTGAAGGAAATAGAGATACGTTTTTTAAAAAAAGAATGCGCTTACATTCCTTCTCATATTACGTCTTCAACACTTCCAATTCAATGTAGTATCTTGTTCATAAGGTGGATTTTTTTATTGCAATTCACTCAAACTTCAACACTATCCCTATACTTCGAAGTAATCGTTTTCATTCTAAATATACTCTATGTTTAAATTAAAGGATTGAACGCCTGATAAACATAATATATATAGTTGGGCGCTTGTCATATGAACAACGTGTCCGAATACGATGCGGTAAGCCATGGGCGCACCGCATCGAAAAATAAGGAGGATTTTCATTTATGCCAAAACGATTTAGCAGAATGCTCGCCTTCCTCTGTTGCTTGGTAATGGTGGCGTCGCTAATGCCTACCAGCTATGCCGCCGCCACTGACAACATCGAGAACACAGTAGCGAATGAAACACCCACCGCCATTTTTGGAACTCCCGAACTCGGGTCAAACGACCCACTCTGGAGCCAGACCATGGAGCATCACATCAACAAAAGCACTGTGCCCGCCGATCCCAGACCCCATGCCACGGGCACAGCCAGAATCCTTTGGGACCATGACTACCTATATGCCCGAGTAGTTGTGAATGACAGTAATCTATATCTGGGAGCTGGCGGAGATCACCAATACGACAGCCTGGAATTTTATGTCGGTACCGGAACTGGAGGCTCAAACCAATGGCGCGTCAGCGCGACGGGTGTGTTCTCAGGGCAGGCCGCTCCGGGCAGAGCTGCATGGACCCAGATCACGGAAACAGGATATATCGTGGAGATGAGAATACCCAAAAGAACCTTGACCTTGGAGGAGGGCAAGCTTACCTTTGAGGTTTATATTAATAACTCGACGGAAAAAGGCGGTGACCGCTATGAAGTCGTTTCCAGTTTCGGAGATCCAGACGCGGCTTACACCAGCGCTGCTTCTTTTACAGACAGCCTGCAGCTCTCTTCAGCCAATGAAGTGGACACTAGATTCTCAATCACTGCCACTGCGGGACCGGGCGGCCGAATAACGCCGAACCCACCCGGCGATGTTCTGAGAGTAGATCGGGACGCTAACAAAGAATTTACGTTTACCCCCGATTCCGGCAAAATGGTGGATACCGTAACGGTAGACGGCGAGACCGTGACTCTATCTGCTGGCACTTATACCTTTTCGAATATTGAGACTAACCATACCATTCATGTGACATTCAAGAACGATCCGGACGCGGGGATACTTCCCTTTATCGTATGGAATGACAACTTCGCCAGTGGCGAGTACACAACGGCTGTCATCATCGACTTAGGCCAGGGGAAGGCAGCGTTAGGCTCCGAGCTTAATCCGGACTTGTTTACCTTGTCAGCCAGGAACACAACCCTGAACGGCGAAGCGGTGACCTTTGAAGGAACGCGCAAGATCACAAGGGTATACGCTAATGACGAACCGAAGGTACGCGGCTATCTGGGGCCGGTAAGCAATTCACCGGATTATCAGGACGGACTGGCAAGCGGCCGTTACATCGTAGTTGAGTCTGAGTTTTATTCAGCGAGCGGCGGCAAAACAACGCTGGATGGCAGCAGTAACTCAACAAAGCAGGTTTACAACATCGTCCCAAACGGAGAGATTGTACTGACAGAAGGGAGTCCACTTCGCAACGTGGTTTTTGAACAGGAAAAAGTTGTGAATCCGATCCTTGACAAGTTTACAACATTCACGGACAATTCGGTCAATCGCTCGCTCTACCTTCACAAGAGTGAAGACGGTAACGTGATGAAAGGATTGCCGCTGTATGTTTATACACATGGTATGTCACGCGGCGGCACAAACGCTGCGATAGACCAAAAAGCGGCCATGAAATCCGCCAACGGCTCGGTCGCTCTAATGAAAAAAATGGAGAAAAATCCTGACAAGTACGCCAGCCATGTACTGAATATTTCCTATAATGGCGTATCTGTTCCCTCAACAGAGAATGTTAAGAAGGTCATAAACGCCCTGATTGCCAGCGGCGAAGTAGACCCTAATCGTGTTTACGCGGCGGGCTTCTCATGGGGCGGCCAGTATACAAACAACTTAGTTAACAGCCATCCTGGCTTCTTCGCCGCCGCCGCACCTATGGCCCCGGTAAGCGGTTCACCGAATGCTAAGGACAACGACGCTCACAACAATCTGGCCTATTGGATGTTTGTAAATGCTCATAACGTTGCAGGCTACCAGACTAACCTCAATAACTTCATCAATAACAATATGCCAAAAATGATCAACGCGAGGGCTTCGCGCTTTGAGAGTAATGAGGTCCTTACGTGGCCCTACAATCAATTTGATCAGCCAAATCTGAGGCCGAATCCAGCCAACACACCTGTTCTGGCTGATTACATAGCGCACGAAGTTGAAGCGGCGGTTCTTTACAACCAGATAACTATGGGGAATTGGAGCATAGCTCCCACGGCGCAGTCCTCTAACTTGCCGGTTTGGAACAATGACTACACAGATGTCTTTGATTGGATGTTCGCGCAGAGAAAACCGGTCGTCCCCGGTGCTCCGAACGGCTTCAAGGCGACAGCCGGTGACGGACAGGTCACATTAAGCTGGACCGCCCCTGCTGACGACGGTGGCAGTGCGATCTTGGGCTACAAGGTATGGTATGGCAACGTGACGCCGGTCACACTGGATGCGACGGAGACCAAATATACCTTTAAGAACCTGACAAACGGCCAAGGCTACAACTTCACCATCATCGCGATGAACGCGAAGGGCGACGGCGCGGAGATCAGTGTGACGGCCATGCCGATGAAGACGACGACTCCCACTGTGCCTGATTCTGGCGGCAATACGGGCAACACCGGAAATACCGGCAACATCGGTAATACGGGCAACACCGACAATACGGGCACCGGGACAGACGCTGGAACATCGAAGTTGGCCTACACAGTGAATACACCGAAGGATAAGCCCGCGGTCACAGACAAAAACGGCAACACCACCCTCCCCGGAGGCGGCGAGCTTACGACCAAAGGCGGGACGAAGATTAAAGTACCCGAAGGCACAACGATAGACTCAAACGGTAAGGTAACCATTCCAGCAGACAAGAGCGCCGAAGTGACACTACCCGGCGGCAACAGCACAGTGACCATTTCGGGCGGCTCGACGATCGCGAGCGACGGTACGGTTACAGTAGGCGGCAAAGAAGCGCATGTGAACCTGCCAAACGGCAACCAGGTGCATATCCACGACGGATCGAAGATACGGAGCGGCGGAACGGTTGTGGTAGGATCAAGCGGCGCAAGAGTTGGCTTAGACAACGGCATGTCGCTGAACATCCGTGAGGCTACGGAGCTGGCGTTTGATGACGCCACCCCACTGGGCTTCCACGTGCTATCGGGCAATCCTTTCAGGGATGCCAATATGGACGACTGGTTCTACAACGATATAAATTTCGCCTACACATACAATCTTTTCAACGGCACGACGTCCACAACATTCTCACCTGGAAGCGCAATGACGCGTGCAATGTTCGTGCAGGTACTGGCCAATCTTGAGGACGTAAACCTCTCCAGCTACACGGGTTCCCGCTTTAGCGACGTGACGAACGGACAGTGGTACACGGCGGCAGCCGAGTGGGCGGCCGAAAAAGGCATAGTCAACGGTACAAACGCAGACCTGTTTGACCCCAATTCACCGATGACGCGCGAGCAGATGCTGGTGATCCTGTACAACTACATGAAGTACAAGGGCTATGAGCTACCTGAAAGCCACTCTAAGTCCTTCACGGATGAGAGTGAGATCAGCTCCTGGGCGTTGGAGGCCGTTCAGACGCTACGGGGCATCGGCATTGTATTAGGCAAGCCGGACAACTTTTTTGCTCCCAAAGCCACCGCCACCCGCGCCGAAGTAGCCACGATCTTTGTAAGATTCGTCGAATATCTGGCTAACTGAAAGCGTATACAGAAAAATGCAGACCCTTCCGGTTGGACAATATCCAGCCGGAAGGGTCTCCTGTTTTCAAACTGTACTTTTTTTGACAACTCCACAGTCAGGACTTTAAACCCTCTATTTTTTCATCTAGAATATTCGTCCCCAAGTCCAAAAAATTCTAATTAATTAATGCATGTTCTGATTTATTTCACCACAAAAAAATGCCATCACAATAATGTGATGGCATTCTTGATTATGGAGCCTAGGGGGATCGAACCCCTGACCTCATCGCTGCCAGCGATGCGCTCTCCCAGCTGAGCTAAGGCCCCAGGATATGAAGTAGATAACTTGTCCAGCGCTGCTACGTTCCACAGGCGACTCCTATATCATATAAAATCCAGCTTTCGCTGTCAATCACTTTTTAAGATCCAAAGTGATTGGAGAAGAACAACCGATTTCTCTGGTACACACGGACTGGAACTCCAGACTGCTCTTCTCCCTTTACCAACTTCACTAATCCTCCAGATCGTCTTTGGACAACAGGGATTTCAGTTCTTTCATGAACATATTGATATCTTTGAACTGGCGGTATACCGACGCAAAACGGACATACGCCACTTCATCGACTGGAAACAACTGTTCCATCAACAACTCACCAATCTGGCGACTCTCCACTTCAGCATCAGCTGTATTGCGCAGAGATTTCTCTACTTCAGATACCATCATCTCCAGGGTCTCTACGGAGACTGGACGTTTCTCACAGGCACGAATAAGCCCGCGGAGAATCTTGTCCCGGCTGAACTCTTCCCGGCTGCCATCTTTCTTAATGACAATCAGTGGAGTCTCCTCAATCATCTCAAACGTTGTAAATCTTCGGGCACACTGCTCACACTCACGGCGACGACGAATCGATTTTGCTTCGTTGGCCGGACGCGAATCAAGCACTTTGGTACCCATATAACCGCAATAAGGACACTTCAACTCAGATCACTTCCCACGTTTTACTTTTTACCACATATTCCCTGTCTTGATTTTGTAATGAAAAATGCATTGCCGACACATAATACTTTTACCAACCCGCGAGGAGGTGAACAGCAATGGCACAAAGCAATGGTAACTCCAACAACTTGGTGGTAACTAAAGCTTCCGCAGCACTCGAGCAAATGAAATATGAAGTTGCTCAAGAACTCGGAATCAGCATCCCACAAGACGGATACCAAGGTAACATGACTTCTTACGAGAACGGTTCGATCGGTGGATACATCACGAAGCGTCTGGTAACAATTGCAGAACAGCAATTGGCAGGTCAATACCAATAATATCTGCATCGTAATACGCTACACAGAGGAGCATGGAGCGGCCGGTGAATAACCGGCCTGCTCTGTGCTTCTACTTATATACTTAGAACGTATTATAGATCTTTACATACTGATTATAATAGTAAATGACTCTTTGTACATAGTGACGCGTCTCACCAAACGGAATATCTTTCACCGTATCGAACGAGCCATCCCACACACCATCTCTGAGCCAACTGTTCACTTTGCCTGGACCCGCATTATAGGCAGCGATCATGACCGCTTCATTGCCATCGAATTGATCGGATAGATTCCGCAGATACCATGTGCCTAATTGAATATTTCGTTCAGGCTCGTGCTTCAATTCCTCCAGCGAAGTGTCGGGAATTTTGGCTTGTTCCAGTATCCAATTCGCCGTGTCCGGCATCAGTTGCATGAGCCCAATGGCACCTCGCTTGGATTCCTTGCTTGTCTTAAAATTAGTCTCCACCTTGATAATGGAAGCAATCAGAAACGGATCAACCTCATAACTCTGAGATTGGGCACGGATCTCTTCCTTATAATGTATGGGATAGAACCATGCCATCCAGTTTGTATTCAGAAATAACACCAGTACAAAGGACACAAACATCAACAGCAGTACACGTTTCTTACGCAATATTCTCATAACAAACCCTTAGGCCGTAGATATGAGTCAATTTGCTGCTCCGTCGCAGACCATAAGCCACTGTTATCGATGACAATGTCTGCCAGCTGTTTTTTGCGCTCAATATCCATCTGTACATCCATTCGAGCCTCGGCCTGTGCTGCAGTCATTCCATCCCGACTCATCAAGCGATCTCGTTGTACCGATCTCGGGACATATACAACCATGACTTCCTCGAAACCGTCCTCCAGACCTGATTCGTAGAGCAAAGGAATATCAGATACCACAAGTTTATCCGGATACTGCAACGCGTATGCAGCAGCCCGTTCACGCATCTCTCTTCGGATCGCCGGATGTGTGATCGCCTCCAATGCCTTTCGTTCCTCTGGTTGTTGAAAAACAATACTTCCAAGCTTTTTCCGATCCAGTGTTCCATCTTCGTTCAGTATGGCTTGTCCAAACCGCTTAACAGCGGCGGCCAACACGGGATGCCCGGGCATCATAACTTCCCGGGCAATAACGTCTGCATCGATGAGCAACGCTCCCTTACTGGCGAGATAGGCGGAAACACTGCTTTTGCCTGTCGCGATCCCGCCGGTTAAGCCTATATTCATCGTTTCACCTCATAACAGCTTCATTATTCCCATAATCATTAACATTAGCGCTGGCAATACAGACAGTTTTCGCATCCAGCGCAGAGCTGAGAATCGTAGGCCAACCTTCATGCCGAGTGACAGAAACGCCCCACTAAACAGTGCAATAATGAGTGCTGTCCATAGTGTAGGGAATCCCAGAAGTGCCGCTCCCAAACCTGCTCCAAACGCATCCAGAGACAGGGCAATACCCAGCCACATCGCTTCCTGGGCAGATATACTCCCCGAGTTATCCATATCCGCCTTGGAGGGACTGCGAAGGATCTGAATGACAACGCCCAGCTTGCGCAGCTCCAGTGTAAATACCATTCGTTCCAGTGATCCACTTGAAGCCGACTGCTCCAGATCCAGTGCGAGCACCTGATTCCTGCCCTTTGAATCCGACAGTCTCTCTTGTGCTTCTCCCACCCCAGTTACCGTTGCTTCTGTTTCCCCACTCGTTCCAGTGTCTGTTTCCTGCTGTTCTTTGCCTTGCTTTCGAATAAGTTGCAATAGTGACCATGCACCAATACCTATCAATATAACGGCTCCCACAATCGAAGCGATATCCGGTGACACCACATGGGACAACAACACACCTACTTGCATCGACAAGGCAATAACCAATCCCGAACAGATCGAAATAACAGCGATAGATAACAGGGGAATCTTAGTCCTCCGTAACCCATATGTAATCCCGACTCCAAAACCATCTAAACTAAGCGCCAAAGCAAGCGCCAGCAATGAAATAAAATGATGCAGCACCCCGGACTCCTCCTCTGTGCGGTACTCGTGCCAACTGAAGATGCCAGTATGGGTATACGCCCGCTTATTTCTGCCATATCAGTATATGGAGGGAGGAATCCAAGGGTGCTATGATTTCATCATTTCGTTCATTCAGTTCATGTTACAGCAGCTGACAGTTCGGACAAAAATGCGTTCCACGGCCACCAACCACCGTTTTTTCAATTAACGTACCACAAGTTGTACAAGGTTCTGATTTGCGTCCATAGATTTTCAGTTGATGCTGGAACATCCCCATCTCACCCTGTCCATTCACATAGGACTTGATGGAAGATCCACCTGCATTCACTGCATCTTGCAACGTAGCCACAATCGCTTCATGGAGCACCGTTAACTGAGCTTCGGTCAGTGTCTTGGCAATGGTCTCGGGATGGATACCTGCGCGAAATAGAGCCTCGTCCACATAAATATTCCCGATACCGACCACATATGCCTGATTTAAAAGTACAGCCTTGATTTTGGTTGTACGCTTGCCAACCGCCTCGCGGAATGCAGTTACCGTAAAGGCTGGATCAAGCGGCTCCAGTCCCAGCTTCAGCAAAGGTTTGGACACCAGTTCCTCACCTGCATTAAACAGATGCATCGTACCAAACTGACGCACGTCCTTATAACGCAATTCCGTACCATCGTTAAAATGGAAGATCACATGTGTGTGTTTCTCCACATCTTCATGATGCTCATACACACCGTACCTTCCTTCCATCCGCAGATGGGAGACAAGCACCAGCCCGTCCAGCAAAATACGCAAAAACTTGCCGCGGCGCTCCACCCCAATGACGGTATGTCCCGCGAGTTCCATTGCAAATGCATCTATGTCGTCCGGCCGCTGAATAATCCGCGGCAAGCTAACGGTAACATGATCAATCGTTTTGCCCACAATAAGTTGATTCAATGTTCTTCTGACTGTTTCGACTTCCGGTAATTCCGGCATGATGTTCTCACCTCCCCTATATTATAACGGAAGATGGCGCTCAGCGGGACCCTTTTCTTATATCTCGAACATGGAAGGGTCTATTGTAAAATACCGGAAAAACCGCGCAGTGCTTGATTTATTTCGCTTCGTACCAGTTATCACCAAAGCTGACTTCTGCTTTCAGCGGAACCGACAGTTCCAATGCTTTTTCCATAACAGAAGGGACTAACTCTTTCATCAGTTCCAATTCATCCGCAGGCACTTCGAATACAAGTTCATCGTGCACCTGAAGCAACATACGGCTCTTCAACTTGCGTTCCCGCAGCGCTTCATCCATCTGTACCATGGCCAGCTTGATGATATCTGCCGCTGTTCCCTGAATCGGTGTATTCATCGCCGTGCGCTCTGCGAAGGAACGCAAATTAAAGTTGCTGGCATTAATCTCTGGCAGGTAGCGACGTCGTTCCAACAACGTTTTGACGTAACCATCCTGGCGAGCTTCCTTCACAATGTCATCCATATATCGGCGTACACCCTGGAAGACTTCAAAATACTGATCAATAAACTGCGCGGCCTCTTTACGTGTGATATGCAGGTTCTGTGATAAACCATAATCACTTATGCCATACACGATACCAAAGTTAACTGCCTTGGCGGAACGACGCATATCCCCATCCACATCCTCAGGCTTCACGCCAAATACATCCGAAGCGGTCTTTGTATGAATATCCATATCATTGACAAATGCTTCCTTCAAGCGCTCATCGTCCGAAATGTGTGCCAGTACACGCAGTTCAATCTGGGAATAGTCTGCTGCCAAAATGGACCATCCTGGCTCGGAAGGAACAAATACCTTCCGGATTTTGCGACCTTCTTCCATCCGAATCGGAATGTTCTGCAAGTTCGGAAATTGACTGCTAAGTCGTCCTGTTGCAGCAATGGTCTGACGATAATACGTATGCACCTTGCCATCCCGATTGGATATCTCTTTGAGCAATCCTTCCACATAAGTGGATTGCAGCTTGGCAAGCTGACGATATTGCAGAATATGCTTGACCACATCATTATAAGGAGCCAATTTCTCCAATACTTCCGCATCTGTGGAATAACCCGTTTTTGTTTTCTTCACCACGGGCAAGCCCAGTCTATCAAATAAAATCTCACCCAGTTGCTTTGGTGAATTCAGATTAAATTCCGTTCCTGACAGCTTGTAAATTTCAGCCATCAACCTGCTGATCTGTTCTTCAAACTCACTGCCCAAAGCCTGTAGATCGGCTGTATTGGCCTTGATGCCCTGTTTCTCCATGTCCGCCAATATGCGTGACAACGGCATCTCCAGTTCATGGAACAGCGAATTCATCTCATCCGTGTCCAACACTTGCTCCTGAAGTGGGATAATGGCTGCTACTGCAGCAGCCTTACGGCACAAGAAATCGCCCAAGATCTCCACTTCCGGCACCTTGTACTTGGCGCCTTTGCCCATGACTGTGTCATCCTCTACGAGGGACGGCAGATCATACTTGGTCGTGAGTCCACTAATCGTCTGGTTGGATTCCGTTGGATCAAGCAAATACGCAGCCAGTTGTACATCAAATGACGCACCAGCGAATTCAATGCCATGTGCATGCAGGGCCAAATCTACACGATGAAGATCATAACCGCGCTTCGGCTGGTCTGAATTACCAAGCCACGCCCGCACTGGAGCCGCAGCCTCTGAATGAAGCAATTCGGGAGATATGAACGTATAGGTTCCAGCGGAACCTAGAGCTAGTCCAATCAATTTCGCTTGGTGCGGGTTATCCCCATGTGTCTCCACGTGGAGTACATCAATGGAATCCAGTGAACTGAACAGCTCACTGATGTTGTCCTCTGTTGCAATGGAGGATTCAACTTCGGCAGCAGGAACCGCTTCCTGTTCAGAACCAATACTGCCACTGAACGACAGGCGTTCGAGCAAAGATTTGAATTCCAGCTTAGCTAGTGCAGGGCCAGCATGTTCTTCTTTTAATCCAGCGAATTGCATATCCTCCCACGTCTGCTCCAGCGGAACTTCCCGGTGAATCGTCGCAAGTTGTTTGCTCATCCGGGCATCTTCGGCGTGTGCCTCAATCTTCTCTTTCATCTTGCCCTTCAGTTCACTTGTGCCGTTCAGCACATCTTCTACCGATCCGAACTGGTGCAGTAGCTTCAACGCTGTCTTCTCTCCAACCCCGGGAATACCCGGAATATTATCGGACGCATCGCCCATCAGACCCTTGAGATCAATGATTTGCAGCGGCGTCAGACCATAACGCTCTTTAATCTGAGCAGGATCGTACAGCTCAATATCGGTTACCCCTTTACGCGTCAGCCCGATATGTACATGTTCGGAAGCAAGCTGCAGCATATCTTTGTCACCCGATACAACCAGCACCTGTCTGCCCGCTTCATCTGCCCGTTTGGTTAACGTTCCAATGATGTCATCCGCTTCGAATCCAGCGAGTTCAAACTGAGCAATGCCAAGTCCTTTCAGCAGCTCTTTGAGCAAAGGGAATTGCTCTGACAACTCTGGCGGTGTTTTCTCCCGTCCACCCTTGTATTCCTGATACCCTTCGTGGCGAAACGTGATTTTGCCTGCATC
Source organism: Paenibacillus sp. FSL L8-0435 (assembly GCF_037965655.1). Lineage (NCBI taxonomy): Bacteria > Bacillati > Bacillota > Bacilli > Caryophanales > Paenibacillaceae > Paenibacillus > Paenibacillus sp. FSL L8-0435. Next base: position 2,064,274 of record NZ_CP150185.1, on the reverse strand, counting down.
AAATGCAACCATGACATGTGTAGGTTTATGCTCTTCAAGCAATCTCAGCAGCATCGTAGTGAAGCCATATACCGCATTGGTATGCAGACCTTTCGAGTTGGTCAGAGGCGGCATTGCAAAAAACGCCCTGTAAATAATGCTATTTCCATCTATGAGAATAAACTTGTCCATTCCAGCACCTCGCGTATTATATGGTCAACCTCTTCAAATTACATCTACTCTCATGATACCATACCCACCTGTCACATCAAAAAGAATAGCCTCTTTTCACTTCATTTTTAATTGCAAAAAAAAGAACCTTCTCCGCAGACAGCTGTACGCAGCCTACCTGAGAGAAAGTCCTTTTCCATTCATATGATTGCATTACTTTATCAGTACTGATTCCCCAATTCCAAAGCAATGCTCTTCTATTGATTCAGATCCGGACGTTTACCTGTCACCAGGTACACCGTGCTCTCACCAATGTTGGTTGCATGATCACCAATACGTTCAATATAACGCCCAACCATCATCAGCAGCATAGCCTGTGAAGCCTGATTAGGATGCTCCGTCATTAACGTGTAGAGATCACTGATCATGTGGCTATACAGTTGGTCTACCTGATCGTCCGTTTGAGCCATTTTATAGGCCAGGTCTGTGTTTTCTTTCAGGAAAGATTCGATGGATTCATCGACCATGGATTTCACGATTTCTGCCATTTGCGGGATATCCACCAGCGGTTTAATCAGCTTCTGTCCATCCATCCGGAGTGTCACCTTCGCCACGTCGAGCGCAAGATCTCCCATACGCTCCAGATCACTGGAGATTTTGAATGCCACGATAATACGTCTGAGATCCTTTGCCACCGGCTGTTGTGTGATGATCAGTTTGGAGCCAAGTTCCATAATTTTGTCTTCAAGGGCATTCAGATTCGCATCATTCTTGATGATGACCTGAGCTTTCTCCGCGTTCATCGTTTGTAAACTCTCAATAGCACCATCCAATGCTGCTCCTACATGTTCACCCATTTGTTTGAGCAAGGTACGCAGCTCTTCAAGCTCCTGATCAAATTCTTTTCTGCGAATCATAGATTTCATGTCCTCCTTATCCATCATCTCCGGGTATGCCGGGATCATTCCAATTCAGCTCGCTTAACCGAACCTTCCAGATATATAATCCTCGGTCCGGGAATCTTGCGGTGTGGAGAATAACGTCTCCGTATCAGCTGCCTCCACCACTTCACCATTCAGGAAAAATACCGTGCGTCCAGATACCCGTGCCGCCTGGTGCATATTGTGGGTAACCATAACGATCGTGTACTTGTGATGCAATTCCTTCACCAGTTCCTCAATCTTCAATGTGGAGATCGGGTCGAGGGCAGACGTTGCTTCATCCATCAGCAGAACGTCTGGCTGTACAGCCAGCGCCCGTGCAATACAGAGACGCTGTTGTTGTCCGCCAGACAGACTAAGTGCCGACTTTTTCAATACATCCTTCACTTCATCCCATAGGGCAGCATGGACAAGACTCTGTTCCACCAACTGATCCAGTTCAGCCTTTTGGGTTACCCCGTGCAAGCGCGGTCCATAAGCCACGTTATCGTATATGGATTTTGGAAAAGGATTCGGTTGTTGGAACACCATGCCAACTCGTTTGCGCAGTGTCTCCACTTCAATCTCATTACTGTAAATGTCAGAGCCATCCAGCATAACCTGTCCTTCCACACGAACACCCGGAATCATGTCATTCATCCGGTTTAACGTGCGAAGCAATGTCGATTTACCACAACCTGACGGCCCGATGAACGCAGTAACAGTTTTTTCCGGCAGATCCATCGATATATTTTTAAGCGCGTGATGCGTATCATAATATAAATTAAGATTTTCAATGTGAATGAGGTCCTTCATGGATGTTCACTTCTCCTTCGCTGCAGGGACACGGAAACTCCCTTTACGTTGAGACCGATACTGATAATCTTTCATCGCTGCTCGGCCATCTTTAATATCCTACCCTTTCATTGTAAAAACAGTATCACTTTCATGTTAACGGAATGTAAAAAAAGACATCCTTAACCTTCATGATCTGCTTAATGGATCAATCTGATTGCTGATGCCTGCCTTAATGACTACCTTATAGTTTACTAACTATTCGAAACCATCTCATCCAGCTTCGTACGAATGTGCTCTGCAACTTCTCCAGCTTTCCCACCTTCCATGGCGATCTCTTCTGCTATACGAGACAAATCTCTCACTGCACTGTTCAGTTGTCGGAACGTTGCTCCCCCTGCAGTGACATGCACCGAACTGTCGTCAATCTCCGCTCCGCTTTCCTTAACCAGTTCAACAGTCTGAAGGGTCAATCCACCAATATTCTCTAGCAATGAAGACATGTTGCCCGCAACCTCACGGGTCTGTTTCGCGAGCGCTCGAATCTCCCCTGCAACAATCTGAAAACCTCTTCCATATTCTCCAGCATGAGCTGCTTCAATGGAAGCATTCAGGGCGAGGAGGCCACTTTGATCTGCCAGGGAGCGAATGGATTGTGCCATGCCTGAGCCTGTTTTGATCGAATTCAGCATGTGATCTGCATGTTGACCTTGACTCTCCATATGCTGATGTACCCGGTTATAGGAAGCATCAACGTCCTTCAAACTCTCTTCCCCATGCTTAGACAATGCCATGATCTCACGTGCTTCATGTACAGTCTGATTCGCTGCATGCACCAGCTTGGTGACCGCATCGTTGATTCTCGATATCTCCTGTCTGCTCTCGGTTACCGTACGCACACGCTCTGCCGATGAAGCCTGTTGCAGCCTGCGGGAGAGGGACATCACATCACGCATCGTCAGCACACCAAGCAGTCTGTCTTGTTCCGTAACCAGCAGACAATCGTAGAAATGCTGTTCATTCCGTCCAAGTGCGATATCAATAATCGTTGCGGCTTCCATATGAATATCTGCTATAACCGGAGATGTATTCACTACTTGTATGACCGGCTTACGGTAGAATAGATCTGCGGCAAAACGGCCATTTAACATCCGATATAACGTCTCTCGCATTAACAATCCAGTAGGTTTCATCTGCTCATCACACAATACAATACATGGGTGCTCCTGATCCTGATTCATCATCGTCGCTGCTTCTCCGCAGGTCGTATGGACCCCCGCGACAGGAACCTGACGATAATAGTCATGCAAATGGATTACAGACTCTTCAGCAACTATTGCTACTTCAGTTTGCTCCATTATGGGTGTCGTTAATTCTTCATTATGTAAAACAACATGAGGCTGGTCGGGTTTCACTTCGAGCAACATGGGCATAAATGCGCAATCTCCTTTACGTATTAGCTCCGTCTTGAGGTGGGAGGTATAGGTACAAAGTATCACTAATATAAGTCCATGCTACTCCCTCTACGTAAAGTAAAATCTTCCTTTATGTTAAATGAACGTAAAATAAAACTCCCCGATCATTGCTAACTTGAATGATGGGGAGTTTTTCTTTTGACAACCAATTTATAACCTACACCACGAATGGAATCAATGTGAACCGATTCCGGGTCCAGCTCCAGCTTTTTACGTAATGAGCTGACATGAACATCCACGGTTCGTTGACCTCCGATATAATCGAAGCCCCACACAGCGTTCATCAGATCATCCCTTGTCAGTACCACACCCGGCTTTTTGGCCAAATATAGAAGTACTTCGAACTCTTTCGGACGCAGACTGATGGATTGTCCACCCAATGTCACTTCATATTTCAGAGGATAAATCTCCAGCTCTCCCAGAATAATTCGTGAGCCATCCTTGTCCTCAAGCTGTGGTAAATCTTCGCCATTGGAATAACGTCTTAATACCGCATCCACTCGGGCTAATAACTCAGATACACCAAATGGTTTGGTAATATAATCATCGGCACCTGATTTCAGTCCCTGCACAACCTCGGCTTCACCGTTCTTGGCCGTCAGAATGATAACAGGTGTACTAACACCCTGTATTCTTAACTTGCTCAGAATGTCCAGACCATTCATGCCCGGAAGCATCAAATCCAGCAAAATGAGATCAAATTCCTGGGACAAGGCCCGATCATATCCTGCAGATCCGTGATCCTCTGCTGTAACGTCGTAACCTTCCTGTGTCAGGTTATACGTGAGTAATCTTGATAATGTAGGTTCATCTTCAATAACTAGCAAACGCTGTGCCATGATACCCCTTCTCTCTTCATAGGTTGTCTGTTGCCACAACACTTTTTCTATCATAGCACTAATTTGTTAACGCGGTGTAAAACAATACACACTTTTTACATTTTGATACCAGACGCCTACATCTCTTCGTCTTGAATGAATGGAAGGATCACACGGAACGTTGTCCCCATGCCCAGTTCACTCTCTACAGACAATTTGCCATGATGCAGTTCCACCAGATGTTTAACGATGGAAAGTCCAAGGCCTGTGCCTCCTGAATTACGGGATCTGCCTTTATCAACGCGATAGAACCGTTCGAAGATTCGCGGCAAATCTTTTTTCGGTATGCCAATTCCTGTATCTGAAACCGCAAAGATGACTTCATCATCGTTATCCATCGTCACCTGTAACTTCACTCGTCCACCATCGGGGGTATAGTTGATGCCGTTCGATAACAGATTGATGAATATCTGCTTCATCTTATCCTCATCTGCTTCAATGTACAGTTCCTCCGGAACATGCATTTCCAGACGAATCTGCTTTTTCTCCGCCACCTTGGACAAGGTGCCCAGCACCATTTCGAAGAAAGAGTGTACATGGACAGGTGAGCATTGCAACGGTGCGCGTTTCGATTCAATTTTGGATAACTCCAGAATATCCCCGATTAATCGGTTAAGTCGATCTCCTTCATCATAGATGATTTTCAGGAATGATCTCTCTGTCTCCTTATCCTGTACCCCGCCGCTGAGCAGCGTTTCGGCAAACCCTTTGACTGCAGCAACTGGTGTCTTGAGCTCATGAGAGACATTTGCAACAAACTCACTCCGCATTGACTCCAATCGGCGAATCGCCGTCACGTCCTGCAACAGGAACAACATGCCTCGATAACCGCCATCATCTTCAGACATCGGTACTCCATCAATACGGATCAGTTTTTCCTCCGGATTGAACACACTCACTTCTTCATGCATCCGTTCTTTCAGTGCAACACTCTCTTCAATGGTACGAGTTAATTCGTAGTGTCTTTTCAATTCAGTATAAGGTTTACCCGTAACCTTTCCTGCCTGAATACCAAGCATACGCTCCGCTTCCCGATTGACCAGTGCAATAGATTGCCCTGCGTCGATCATGACAATACCTCCAGTCATGTTCGCAAGGACACTCTGTAACAACGCTTCATTGTCACGAATCGTCTTCAGTTGAGACTGCAAGCTGTCAGCCATTCCGTTTATCGCAAGCCCCAGCTGTCCGATCTCATCTCTACGCGTTACATCAACTCTGGCATCGTATTCCAGCTTGGTGATCCGATGGGCCACTTTTGTAATATGCTCAATGGGGGATGTTAATCCGCGTGCAACCCGATAACTGACAAACGCGACAATTAAGAACAATAGTCCAAGTGCAGCAAACATAATCATCCAACCACGCTGAAGCCCTTGATCTACAGCCTGTAGACTCATGGATAGACGAATGTAACCATCAAATTTGCCGCTAGGTATTTCAATCATGTCACTTTGATCCGAATTCACAGGTAGCGCTACATACAGCATGTCTTGTCCCAGTGTCTCACTGTAACGTATGGATTGCCCGTATCCATCTCCAACGGCACCCTTAATCTCCTCACGGTTCAAGTGATTATCCATGGATGCCGGATCACTCTCGGAATCCCCAATGACCATGCCGTCTTTATTGATGAAGGTTACCCGGGAATCCGTCAGACGATCCAGTTCCAACGCCCGATCTGAATAATACTTTCGTGTGGCTTCCGAGGTTGGATCACTTGCATCATGGAATGGAAAAGTTGCTTTGAGCAAATTAATCTCGCGCACCATGGTTTGCTCCAATGCGGCTATATGCGTAGTCTTAAACACTCTGCCCATCGTATATCCAGCCACAATGACGGATACGCCGATTAGCACCATCATAATGATGGCAAGGCGAATTCGGAACGGTCTCATCTATCTCTTCCTTTATGATCAGATTAATATCTTATGAATTGCTCTACATTGAATCCAGTTCAATTCGGTCCCCACGGGTACCTGGATTGGAAATTACGAGAAACTCCACTTCCTCGTTGCTCCGATTCATCATCTGATGCGGCATTCCGGGTGCAATCTCTATTCCTTCATGGGTTTCCAGCACAAACGTCTCTCCATTAAGTTCCATACACGCTTCACCGCTGAGGATGAAAAAAAACTGACGGCTTACCGAATGATAATGTCGTATTTCAGCCGTTCCTGTCGGCATTCGCTCATGAATGATGCTCAGTTTTTCGTTTTGAACGAGATGCCAACCATCGCACTGTGCACCCCATATATAATGCGCTGCATTCTGTTTGCTCATTTTCATATGACTTGTCCCTCCGAGTATAATTGCTCAATCTATCATATCACAGATTAGGGGACTCCCAATCTTTTAGTCAATACTGTGCAATACGCTATTTAACTGCAGTCAGACAAGGCTAATAATAAAATATCATAGTTGTATCAACAGAGATGCCGACTTTTGTAAACAGGTGCTAAACCGCATCTTTGACATACATATTCACTTGATATCAAAAAGGCGCACCGCTCAGCCATGCTGAAAGCGATACGCCTCTCTATATAATCAATCCTATCCTGAGTCTAAACGTTCATTACGTATTATCCGTTCACCACTTCACCGCCATTTACATGTATCACCTGTCCGCTCACATACGAAGAATCATCTGAAGCTAGATATACATAGGCGGGAGCCAGTTCATCCGGTTGTCCTGGCCGCTTCATTGGCTGCGTTGCGCCGAACTCACTTACTTTTTTCTCATCAAATGTGGATGGAATAAGCGGTGTCCAGATCGGCCCTGGTGCAACGGCATTAACACGGATTCCCTTCTCAATCACATTCATCGACAGCGAACGAGTGAACGAAGTGATTGCTCCTTTGGTAGATGAATAGTCAAGCAGGGTCGGGCTACCGCGATAGGCTGTGATGGAGGTTGTATTAATAATCGTACTGCCCTGCTTCAGATGTGGAAGGGCTGCTTGTGTCACATAGAACATGCCGAAGATATTGGTACGGAATGTACGCTCCAGCTGTTCTGGCGTAATATCCTCCAGATTCTGCTGTGGATGCTGCTCTGCTGCGTTATTCACGACAATGTCCAGTTTGCCCAGTTCATTCACTGTCTGCTGAACCGACTTCTTCGCAAAGGCATCATCACCAATATCACCTGCAATCAAGATGCACTTGCGCCCTTCTTGTTCAACCTGACGCTTCGTTTCCTCGGCATCTTCGTGCTCGTTCAGGTATACAATGGCGACATCCGCGCCTTCCTTGGCATACGTAACAGCAACAGCACGTCCAATTCCGCTGTCACCCCCTGTAATAAGCGCCACCTTACCCGTCAGTTTACCTGCTGCCTTGTATTCAGGCTTCTCAAATTCCGGTCTGGGATGCATCTCTGATTCGATTCCGGGGCGTTGATCTTGATGCTGTGCTGGCATTGTTTTTTGATTTTGCGGTGTAGTTGACATCTAACATTCTCCTCTCAAAATGTGAACATATTTGGATTACAGAAGACATGGACATAACTGCACACTTCCTTGTCTTTCGTTCTCTGAAAAAAGTCTCATTCTGTAGGATGGCAGTAACAGTCCAGATTATTCTTCTGTGATCAACAGCAACTCAAGCCTCAGCGTGCTGTCTCTAATCGTTATTTACCACTCTCTTTGGATATCAAACAACCTATTTGCTTTAATGCCTGTTTTGCCAAAATTCGAAATTTATTCGAAATTAGACTGTTTCATGATACAAAGTGTATTCCTATGCTGCTTGGGCTGATGTACAATGTACAGTATACTGATGTGCTTTAACTCTCATTTTTATTGTTTTAATCATTCTAACCTAACATGGAGACCTGACAATGGAATCGCATATTAATACATATATAACACTCGTAGCTACTTCAGCCGTGCTGAATGTCTTTTTGTGTTTATATACCTATTTCAGAAGATCCGAGATCCCCAGTTCCAAAATATTCATTCTCTACACAGCAGCACTCTCCATATACACTTTTGGTTATGCAATTGAGTTGGCCAGCAACACGCTGGAACAGATGAAGTTTTGGACCACCGTAGAGTATATAGGCATGCCCTTCTCCGCATCTCTTGGCCTCATGTTGATGATAAAGTACACAGGAAAAACGTTATCCAAAAAGGTAACTGCCTCATTGTTTGTAATCCCTTCCATTACACTAGCTATGGTTGCAACCAATGACTTTCATCATCTATTTTATAAAAAAGTATGGCTGAGAGAAGATAGTCCCGTTCCTCTGATGGATATCGCAGTGGGTCAATGGTATGTTGTACACGGTGCATTCACCTTTTCCTGTCTGTTATGTGCCTGCCTCATTCTGATCGGACAATGGAGACATACCAAGAAGATGTATCGTCGTCAATTACTCACTCTCATTACTTCACAGATTATTCCTATGGTCGCAGCTTTTCTGTATTTGCTTGGTGTGACCCCCGGCGGGATGGACCCCGTACCCGTACTCATGTGTATCACGTCTGCTATGTATATCTGGGCGATTCTATCCTCACGTCTACTGACCATCGTACCCATCGCCAAAGACAGTATTTTCGAGAGCATGCGTGAAGGTGTTATTGTACTGGATAGTTTCAATCGACTGGTCGATTACAACCGATCTCTGCGTGACATGTTACCAGAGCTTGATACAACTATGATTGGCCAACCCTTGGATGATATCTGGCTTAATCTTGCTGGAAAGACGTTTCCCGTTGAATACGGAAGAGAAGGATTGCAAACCGATCTGTACTGGCAGTTAAATGGAGAGACCGTCTGTTATCAGGTCAGGACATCTTACGTGTATAACAAGGATGCACAGACTGTGGGCAGTCTAATTATGTTAATCGATATAACGGAACAACGCTTCTTGCAAGAACAGCTGAAACAACTGGCTTATTTCGATGGTTTGACCAAAATCTATAACCGCACTCAATTTTTGCATAGAGGACGGGAGATTTTGAGTGAAGCTCAGCTTAATCTACAACCTGTTTCATTTATTTTATTTGATATTGATTACTTTAAACGCATCAACGATACTTACGGGCATGATGTTGGCGATCAGGCCATCATTCATGTGGTCTCTGTTTGTAATCGATATTTAAGTCCTGAGATGTTGTTTGCCCGTTATGGAGGAGAAGAGTTTGTCATCGCCCTTCCGAATACCTCGCTTCAAGAAGCCGAGAAACTTGCCGAACAACTGAGAGTTGCCTTATTGAATGACCCCCTGGATGTTAAGGGAGTGCCTATTACACTGACCTCAAGCTTTGGTATTGCCCAGTACAATGGAGGGTCAGATTCGCTGGAGTCCTTGTTACGCGACGCTGATACTGCCTTGTACGAATCCAAGCGCAACGGTCGAAATGCAGTGCGTGCGTATACTGTGAGTACAACCTAACCAATGTAGACAGTGTCTGATGGAGTATGCATGCTGTTATGAAGGGTAGTGATCCCTCTAGTTCCAGTTCAAATACACCGAGGACCGCTGATCTCATCTCGGTAATAAAAAAATAGACAGCCAATGAGGCTGTCTATTTTTTATTTGTTTCAACGGAACACCATCTTACATATCATCTGGCTTGTCCTAATTACGTCTGCAAACGCTTAACCAACAACTAACAATACATCTTCGTAGGATGGATTAACCGTCCACAACGCACTTAGATCACCTGATTATTCACCATCAGGTACACCATGATTAGCAAGAATACAGCCAGAAGTGTACTGAACATACGGATCTTGCTTTGCTCAGGACCCACATCACGCTTGTTTTTCACACCTTCAGCAGCGAGTCGCAGCGGTTTACCCATAATTCCTCCAATAGCCGCAATAGCCAAGAGCAGAACAACAACAACAGCCATCCAGACATGAGAATACTCACCTTTGGTCATCAGGTAACCACCAGTAAGAAGTTGGATTACAAGTCCATACTGCGCGACTTTGTTCAAAGAACGAAGTGATGCGAAGGCTCCCTCTTGTGCTGCGGCATTCAAAGTACGGATTTTACCGACCACAAATGGCAGAATCAAATAGAATCCCATCGCCAGTGCTCCAACAATATGGAGCAGATACATAATCATTGTCAAAATTTTCATCCTCCTCAACATTTTCGGTGTGCTATACATCACATCCCATTATACTGGGGAACTTATCCAAAGAAAAGAAAACCTCCGGGTTTACCGGAGGTTTTCTTTTAGCTTCTGTTCAAAAAGTTTTCAAACTTACAGGTTTACTACCGAAATGACGTTGCGAACCGAGTCAGCAGATTTGTCCAATCCTGCTTTTTCTTCCGCTGTCAGGTCAAGTTCGAATATTTTCTCAATGCCATTACCACCCAAAATGGTTGGTACACCGAGGAACAGATCATTATAGCCATATTCACCTTCAAGATAAGCGATCACTGGAATGATACGTTTCTTGTCCTTCAAAATGGCTTCGGTCATCTGAACAAGCGAAGCTGCTGGTGCGTAATAGGCACTGCCGTTACCCAGCAAATTCACAATCTCGCCTCCGCCAACACGTGTGCGTTGAACAATGGCCTCAATGCGGTCTGCCGGAATCAGCGTGTCAATCGGAATACCACCTACGCTCGAATAACGAACGAGGGGCACCATGTCGTCTCCGTGGCCGCCAAGAACGAAACCACGAACATCTTCAACAGATACATTCAGCTCTTGCGCAATGAAGGTACAATAACGTGCTGTATCCAGAACACCTGACTGACCGATAACACGGTTTTTAGGAAAACCAAGGGTCTGATAAGCTGCATAAGTCATCGCATCCACCGGGTTGCTTAGAATAATGACGATGGAATCAGGGCAATATTTTTTCACATTTTCACAAACGGACTTCACGATACCCGCATTCGTATTGACCAGATCGTCGCGGCTCATACCCGGTTTACGGGCGATGCCAGCGGTGATGATTACAATCTCAGAACCTGCAGTATCTTCGTAGTTGGAAGTACCGACGATATGACTGTCAAATCCTTGAACAGGACTTGCTTCCATCATATCGAGTGCTTTCCCCTTCGTCGGGTTCTCCAGTTGAGGAATATCAACCAGCACAACATCCCCGAGTTCTTTTTGGGCAAGCATTAATGCGGTCGTAGCACCGGTAAAACCGGCGCCGACTACTGTGATTTTTTTGCGCTGAATAGTCAAGATTCACATCTCCCCTTACAGGTTTTTAATGATTTGATCCGCGAATTCAGAACATTTCACTTCAGTAGCGCCGTCCATCAGACGTGCAAAGTCATACGTTACTGTTTTATTGTTAATGGATGTTTCCATACCTTTGTAGATCAGGTTAGCTGCTTCTTGCCATCCCAAGTGCTCAAGCAACATTACTCCGGACAGAATAACGGAACCAGGGTTCACGACATCTTTGTCCGCGTATTTAGGTGCAGTACCGTGAGTTGCTTCGAAGATAGCATGTCCTGTTACGTAGTTGATGTTTGCTCCAGGAGCGATACCAATTCCGCCAACTTGCGCTGCAAGTGCATCGGACAGATAGTCACCGTTCAGGTTCAATGTTGCGATAACATCAAATTCGCCTGGACGAGTCAATACTTGTTGCAGAGCGATATCGGCAATCGCATCTTTTACAATGATTTTACCAGCATCTTCAGCAGCTTTTTGTGCTGCATTCGCTGCATCTGTACCTTCGTTTTCTTTGATGATGTCGTATTGTGCCCATGTGAATACTTTGTCAGCGAACTCTTCTTCAGCCACTTCATATCCCCAGTTTTTGAAGGCACCTTCTGTGAATTTCATGATATTACCTTTGTGTACCAATGTAACCGTCTTACGGTTATGGTCAATTGCGTACTGCACTGCTGCACGTACCAGACGTTTCGAACCTTCGGAAGAAACTGGTTTGATACCAATACCGGAAGTCTCAGGGAAACGGATTTTGTTAGCACCCATCTCCTGTTGCAGGAACTGGATCACTTTTTTCACTTCTTCAGAACCTTCAGCATACTCGATTCCTGCATAGATATCTTCTGTGTTCTCACGGAAAATGACCATGTCTACCAACTCAGGACGTTTAACCGGAGAAGGTACACCGTCGAAATAACGAACAGGACGCAAGCATGTGTACAGGTCAAGCTCTTGACGCAGGGCTACGTTCAGGGAACGAATACCGCCACCGATTGGCGTAGTCAATGGTCCTTTGATCGCTACGATATACTCACGAATGGCTTCCAGTGTATCATTCGGCAACCACTCACCGTATGTATCGAATGCTTTTTGTCCAGCAAACACTTCATACCATGCGATTTTTTTGTTGCCATCATAAGCTTTTTCAACAGCTGCATCCAATACACGTTTGGAAGCTTTCCAGATATCACGGCCTGTACCGTCACCTTCGATAAATGGAATGATTGGATTACTAGGTACTTGAAGTGTACCGTTATCAATTTGGATTTTTTCGCCTTCAGTTGGGTGAGCAAATTTTTCTAATTTCATAGTTAAAATTCCTCCTAGGTTTCGTATATGCAGTATTCATCATACCACTAGTCTTGTTGAGAGAAGGGTCCTGAGAGCCTAAGCCAGTAAAGCCTCTGCTTTCCAACCCTTCACCTCGTCCATATTATTATACCGTTTTTGCGGCTATTAGCGAAGTTCAATAGAAACGTATTTCTGTTCTGTAGGGCCAGTGTACTCCGCACGTGGACGAATGATGCGATTGTCCGCAAGCTGTTCCAAAATATGCGCAGTCCATCCAGACACCCGGCTGATCGCAAAGATTGGAGTGAACAATTCCTGTTCGATCTCCAGTTGGGTATATACAGAAGCAGAATAGAAGTCTACGTTAGGCTTCAGTCCTTTTTGTCCTGTTACCAGTTCCTCGATCTTCACAGACATATCATACAGGCGCGTATCATTGTTCATCTCGCCAAGTTCCTTGGACATCTTCTGTAGATGTTTGGCACGTGGATCACCGTTTTTGTACACCCGATGTCCAAAGCCCATGATTTTTTCACGATTATTCAGTTTTTCCTGAATTGCCGCTTCAAGTCGATCAGGCGTACCAATCTCATTCAACATTTTCATAACGGCTTCGTTAGCACCGCCATGCAGTGGTCCCTTCAGTGCGCCAATGGCGGAAGTTACACCGGAATAGATATCCGACAGCGTCGCAACCGTTACACGGGCTGCAAATGTCGAAGCGTTTAACTCGTGATCCGCATGCAGGACAAGGGCTTGATCCAATGCTTTCACTGCGGTCTCGGATGGTTCTTCACCAGTCATCATATATAAAAAGTTCTCTGCGATGGAAGCGCCTTCTTTTGGAGCCACAGGTTCTTTACCCTGACGGATACGGGCGATGGCTGCCACAATCGTTGGCAACTGTGCTTGCAACTTAACCGCTTTGTTCTCATTCGCTTCCGTTGTCATCTCATCCGCTTGCTCGTCGTACAGTGCAAGTGCAGAGACAGCGGAACGAAGTGCTGCCATGGTGCTGACGTTTTTCGGATACAATTGGATTTGTGCAATCAACTCGCTCGGAATCGGCGCGTAATCGCTCAGGCTTTTACGAAGGGATTTCAGTTCATCCGTTGTTGGCAATTTACCAAACCACAACAAATAGGCAACTTCTTCAAAGCTGGCATGTTCAGCCAAATCGTCGATATCGTAACCACGGTATGTGAGCACACCGTCTACAATAGAACTGATCGAAGAGGTTGTTGCAACGATGCCTTCCAGACCTTTGGTAGCTGTCATATTACATCTCTCCTTTAATAAGCGAAATCAGGAACCATTCCAGAGTGCATATAAGTGCCAAAGTGCACCTATTCTCTTTTTGTAAACATTTTCATTTTAAAATTAACAAATATTTCAAACTGCGGTTTTCCTATCTGTCAATCGGTATTTACTTATAACATCATACTGGATTTTGTCGTTTATGTGAACATGATGAGAGTTCATTCGCACATCAAACTTCTTTATCGGACCGATAAAGCATTTTTGAAAGCCTTTACAAAAACAAGGTTGACATTTAATGTTTTTTAACCAATCCTGTCGTATGAAGAACTTTCTATTGCTATATTCTGTAATACTAAGGCATACTCTAGGCAAAAGAAAGAATCCCCGCAGATCTTGTTCAAAAACTCCGCTTTTGAACAAGATCTGGTAACATCCCGGCGTTTCAAAACCTTGTAAATGCTCTATATTAATTAAGATAGCCATCTATTTCTAATACTGCTTTATGGATCATACATAGGTCGGCTTAATTGAAATAAGGAGAGTTGATGCTTGGATAGAATCATAATGAAACGCCTGCTCCGCGGCTTATGGGTTATCATTGCGGCCGTTCTGATCGCCGTTGCCATATACTTGCTGTTCCCGCTTTTGTACCCTTTTGCGATTGCCTGGATTATCGCCTATGCCATGAATCCTTTAGTGAAACTGCTTCAGCATCGAGCACGATTCCCCCGCTGGCTGGCTGTGACTCTTTCATTGATCCTTTATTTTGGAGCCATTGCGGTAGTACTGTCTGCGGCGATTACCCGCATGGTAAAAGAAGTCATTTCACTTACGACAAGCTTTGATCTTCATGTTGATGAGATCAAGGACACGTTTGTGCGCTGGACCCAGAATGACACCATTCAAAGTTTGACTGCGCAGATCAATGAATTTTACAAGGAAAATCCCAACTACCAGGAAACCATCAACAGCAATATTAGTAAAACAACTGAGACGGTGGGTACAGCCGTCACAGATCTGGTCACCGGATTTTTCAACATGATTCTGAGTCTGCTGACTTCCCTGCCGAACATGGGCGCGGTATTAATCGTTGTTCTGTTGTCTACATTCTTCATTAGCAAAAGTTGGACCAGGCACAACATCACCGTATCGGGATGGGTGCCCTCTTCCATTCGCAAGCCGATCTCCGATATATGGACTGACCTTAAGAAGGCCCTGTTCGGATACGCAAGAGCACAATTAATCATGATCTCGATTACAGCACTATTCGTTATGATTGGGCTGCTTATATTGCAAGTCAATTCAGCCTTCACCATCGCTCTGATGATTGGTTTGGTCGATCTGCTTCCTTATCTGGGTGTTGGCCTTGTCATGGTGCCTTGGGCAGCATACCTCTTTATGAATGGGGATCTGTATCTGGGTATTGGCATTAGTATTATCTATCTGATCTTACTGATCGCTCGTCAGATTATTGAACCAAAGGTACTTGCAAGCAGTGTTGGGCTCGACCCACTCGCCACGCTGGTTGGCATGTTTGTGGGTTTGAAGTTGTTCGGTGTTCTGGGCTTGATCATTGGCCCTGTCAGTCTCGTGATTCTCGATGCGTTCAATCGGGCTAACGTATTACGCGACCTCAGAACGTATATCATCAACGGACGTGTCCGATGAGGCATCATCTTATGACACAGGAAAAATAGAAAAGGCTTCGTTCAACAGAAATTATCTGCTGAGCGGAGCCTTTTCCATTATGCATAACAACTGGTGCTTCATTTCGGACGACGATAAAACGTAATTTTTCCACTTTTCATTTTTTTCTCCAGCCACCCCAGGAAGAACAGACGGTAAACCGGACGTGTTAATGGAAATATTAGTGTAAACCCGATCAGATCCGTTACAAAACCTGGAATCAAGAGCAGGAAACCACCGACAAAAATAAAAAGACCATCGACCATTTTTCTTCCAGGTACCTTGCCACGCTCCATCTCGGATTTGGCGTCCACAAGTACTTTTCGCCCTTCAAACTGCAACATTGCTATACCAATCAAGGACGTGAGAATCATGAGAAGCAATGTCTTTCCGGCTCCGATCCAGTCACTCATCAGAATAAAACCAAATAATTCAATCACCGGAATGATTAAGAGTAAAGCCCACATCCATTTTCGCATTGACGTATTACCCCTTTCCCAAAAGCCACACCTTTTCAAGCGCGCTGTATAGCTCAGAGGCTGCCTTATCCAGCCGAACCGGCTTCCAGTCCCCATTCACCCATACATGCTGGGTAGAGCCTGTAACTAGGCGTTCACCTGGAAGTGATTCATCAGCTAACCATACCCGTTCTCCAATCGCCATATGCTCATCAGGTTCTTCAGACATGCGTCTTACGTCATACTCATAATTCAGTCGCAGACCACTAAATGCAGCAATACGGGTGAAAATGATAATCTCATCATCATATCGGGCAGGCTTGTGATACTTCACATCCAGTCCGGTTACGGGAAGCAGTAACCCCTGTTCCTCCATTTTACGATATGTATACCCCATTTGGCGAATCATCTCAGTTCGACCGATTTCAAACCAATTCAAATAGTTCGCGTGGTAGACCACGCCCATCTGGTCACTTTCTTGATAGCGTACACGAAGACGTGCCGCATACCAGCTGCCGTTGCTCTGTTCTCGCACGTTATCGGCCTCCTTCGTTCTGTCATTCATACGTGTTACTTCGTTGTAAAGTGTCAAGAAGATGGAAAAAAAGCAACGGGACAATAAAGCCCCATTGCTTCTTTCCTGTTGCTTCTCCATCCAAGACGCTATTAAGCGTTGTTTGGAATTTGGCTTACTTTAATCAGGTTGGTAGAACCGGAACGACCCAAAGGTACACCTGCTGTGATCACAACCAGGTCTCCTTCTTTAACAAGTCCGGATTTTACGCCGCCTTCAATTGCGTTTTCGAACAAAGCATCCGTCGAATCAACCAGTCTTCCTTTGACAGGAGTTACACCCCAAGCCAGAGCCAAACGACGGGAAGTTCTATCTTCCGTAGTCACAGCGATGATTGGAGATTCTGGACGATACTTGGAAATCATGCGTGCAGTGTGTCCTGATTCAGTTGAAGTGATGATCGCTTTTGCGTTCAAATCTTGAGCTGAGAGGGCAACCGATTGGCTGATTGCTTCTGTAACTGTTGTTTGTTGAGCAACACGTTGTTTCAGGTACAACTCTTGGTAAGGCAGAGCAGATTCTGCTTTTTCAGCAATACGGGACATGGTCAGAACAGATTCAACTGGGTATTTACCCGCAGCTGTCTCACCAGACAACATGATTGCGTCCGTACCATCGAAGATTGCATTTGCCACGTCACTTGCTTCCGCACGTGTTGGACGTGGGTTACGCTGCATGGAATCCAACATTTGTGTAGCTGTGATAACCGGTTTACCTGCAACGTTACATTTTTCGATCATGCGTTTTTGTACCAAAGGTACTTCTTCCGCAGGAATCTCAACACCCAGGTCTCCACGAGCAACCATCAGGCCGTCAGACACTTCAAGGATTTCGTCGAGGTTATCAACACCTTGTTGGTTTTCGATTTTGGAGATGATTTGGATATGTCCAGCATTGTGTTTTTCAAGCAGTTCACGAATCTCAAGTACGTCACTTGCTTTACGTACAAAAGAAGCTGCGATGAAATCGACACCTTGTTCGATACCAAATACGATATCGTTAGCGTCTTTTTCGGTGATACCCGGCAGAGAAATGGCAACGCCCGGAACGTTAACACCTTTTTTGCTTTTGATCGATCCGCCGTTAACGATACGGCATTTGATCTCGGTGCCTTGTACTTCCACCACGGTCAGTCCGATCAGACCGTCGTCGATCAGAATTGTAGATCCCGGTTCAACATCATTCGGAAGATCTGTATACGTAATGGAAAGACGTTCTTTGGTGCCCAGAATTTCTTCTGTTGTCAAAGTGATGTACTCGTCTTGAACCAATTCGATCGGTTCAACTTCGAGTTTACCTGTCCGAATTTCCGGTCCTTTGGTGTCCAGCAGGATCGCTACTGTTTTGTTCAACTCTTCGCATGCTTGGCGAATCGCAATGATCCGTCCGCCGTGCTCATCGAAATCACCGTGGGAGAAGTTCAGACGGGCCACATTCATACCGGCCATAATCAATTTTTTGGTGTTCTCCAGAGATTCACTGGATGGACCAATGGTACATACAATTTTCGTTTTACGCATTTTGGGTTTCCTCCGATTTTAAAGGTATTACTCTTTATCTATTTTTCTTTTTCCAACTATTAAATTTACTATACTTTTGCTCATTTGTATAGGAAATTCGTCACATTATTCAGCATTTCCCGACAAATTACTCGCAACATCGACTTCTACAAGCTCTTGAGGGGCTTCAATGGAGGCTTGAGGTTCAATCGTGACCGATCCAATTTTACGGAATTTCTCATAACGATCCTGTTTCAGCTGATCCCCGCTCCAACCCTTCATCTCGTCGAGATGACGGACCAAAGCTTCACTGATGAAAGCAGCAGACGCTTCATAATCCCGATGAGCACCGCCGCGTGGCTCAGGGACAATCTCTTCAATGACTTCCATCTCCAGCAAGTCTTTGGCTGTTATTTTCATGGCTTCAGCCGCCTGATCTGCCTTGGATGCATCCTTCCAAAGAATCGAAGCAGCGCCGTTTGGAGAGATTGCAGAATAGATCGCATGTTCCAGCATCAACACACGATTACCCACAGCCATAGCGAGGGCACCGCCGCTTCCACCTTCGCCGATGACCACAACAATAACAGGAACCGATAGCTTCGCCATTTCCATGAGGTTGCGAGCAATCGCTTCCGATTGACCTCTCTCTTCTGCAGTATTACCCGGATATGCCCCTTTAGTATCAATAAACGTAATAATAGGACGACCAAATTTGTTCGCTTGTTTCATCAGACGAAGTCCTTTTCGGAAACCTTCTGGATGAGCGCTGCCGAAAAAGCGGGCGATATTATCCTTCGTGTCTTTCCCCCGCTGTTGTCCGATTACCGTTACTGTCTTTCCATTCAACTTGGCAAGTCCGCCAACAACCGCAAGATCGTCTCCGAACATGCGATCACCGTGCAGCTCAATGAAGTCCGTAAATATCAGCTGGATCAGATCCAGCGCCGTTGGGCGCTGCTGATGACGGGCCAGATGCATCTTCTGAGCTGCTGTTATGCCAGTGTAGATCTCTTCTTCAAGTCTATGGTAACGTTCTTCCAGGCGGGCAATCTCGTCCGTGAAGTCGATGCCTTTTTCCTGTCCAAACTGTACGAGTTCATCAATCTTTTTGCGCATCTCAACCAGAGGCGCTTCATATGGCAACTCACCCGCCATTTAGACCCCTCCTTTTTCACTATGCATATCCAGAAGCTTACCAAGAGTGGTCCGTAGTTCTTTCCGGTGCACAACCATGTCCAACTGACCATGTTGCATATTAAATTCAGCCGTCTGGAAATCATCAGGTAACTTCTGACGGATCGTCTGTTCGATAACGATTCTGCCGGCAAAACCAAATACAGCGCCAGGTTCGGCAATATTAATATCGCCCAGGCTCGCAAAACTTGCCGAGACTCCACCTGTCGTTGGGTCCGTAATGACCGAAATGTACAGCCCGCCCTGTTCATCCAAACGGGATAAAGCTGCGCTTGTTTTGGCCATTTGCATGAGGCTGAGAATACTCTCTTGCATCCGGGCACCACCTGATGTAGAGAAAATAATCAATGGTAACCGTTTCTCTGTTGCATGCTCAACGGCACGGGTAATTTTCTCCCCCACAACAGAACCCATGCTTCCTGTGAAGAAATCAAAGCTCATGACAGCCACAACTACAGGCAGGCCATCAATAGTTCCTTCCCCTGTAATTACCGCTTCCTTCAGGCCCGATTTCAGACGCTGTTGTTCCAATTTGTTGCTATATCCAGGAAAGCCAAGTGGATCAACCGATATCATATCAGCATCAAATTCAACAAATCCTTGATCATCAAGTACCATAGCAATGCGCTCCATAGCGTTAAGACGCATATGGTAACCGCAGGCAGGACATACTTTCAGATTTTTCTCCAATTCCTTGCTATATTGAATGGTGCCGCATTTGCTGCACTTGTTCATAAGCCCTTCAGGTATTTCACGTTTTGGGCGTTCTAGGACTTCCTGGCCTTCGCCGGGAAGTGCACGCTCGGAAGGTATGGTAGCGTACTTCCGTTTCTTCTGGAATATATCTTTGAACACAACTACACCTCTCCAGCCGTTGATTTGATGGCCGCAACCTGCAGAGCGCTGCTTGTGGCAGCTTCATCCGCGTGCTACGGTAAACCGCTTACGACCCACACGCTGCCCTGGGCCTTGTCCAGCATTCACAACAAAAAAATCCGCCGGTACAGGGCAAGGATCAGCGGCTTCTGTCAGCACGATTGATGTTACCTGCAAAAACCGAAAGATTGTTGCGCCGATGTTTGAATCTATCTTGGTAGGGTCTCCGGTAGCAACCAGGTCGGTCCTTGTCCTAACAAAAAAAGAAGGAAGGACAGCAGCATACAATACATGCAAGTCGATTCCTCTCTCCGCTTACGCGATTAGTCCCTTATGTACCGATGGTACTTCTTCATCTGCCAAGGCACGTCGATGTCGAACATATCAGGAATGCAGAATGGAATTCAACACTTCCTGGACCTCTTCCAATTCCCCAGAAGGGACGCGAATCTCAAATTGCTGCTTGGATAAACTGATGGGACGGGTCTGTACCAGAAAACCTTCTTCCGAAAGCTTGGTCTTGATCTTGTCCGCAACCTTTGCTGTCGGTGCAATGTAAATCACCGTCCACATGCCTTGTCCGCCCCCTAAGCTAATGTTCAGAGCCCGTATATTGGACTAATGATAACATACCTCACTTTTTTTCTGCAAGAAAGGGTTCGGGACCTTTGGGGAGAATTTGGGATCATGAGGGACATTAGTCCCCCACGAATAACTCATATGGTTGACGAAATCTTCTTGTTCCTACCTCTTCCATAAACAGCCACAAGCTTATCAGGGCAGCGTCAGCCGCCCTTGTAGACCTTCATATGAGCCATTAGATTAACCATAACAGGCAAGCATGGAAATACAGGAGGTTAAAGGTCTGAGGGGTATTTTTTGGCTTTAATATTTTTGTGTGCAATCCGGGCAGAAGCCGCAGCGGCCACCCCTGCGACCAGATCATCCAAAAAGACATGAATGGCTGTTGTGTGTTCGTTCAAATCATGAATTACACCTATTTTTTCTTTATCCAGGTAACCAAAGCTGGTTAAACCGATCATACCATACACATGAGTAATGCCGAGGGCCAGAGTCTCGTCCACTCCATACAGGGATTCATCCGCTTCCATAATAGCCTGTAACGGTTGGGGCAAGAGTTTTTTCTCCGCAAGTTCGTCGAGAGCAATACCCGTATAGAGCGTATATTGCACCTCTCGTTTCTGCAGAACGGATTTCACGCTGGTTACACAGTCGTCCAAGGTCAGTTCGGGGTGGTACCCTTTTTGCAGACGGTATACAATTGCTGCGATTGCATCAATCTGTACACCCCGCCGGGCCAGCATGGCTTCTACGATTTCATATGACATATCTCGACCTCCCGCATCAATCCCCCGAGGACCGCGAGGTCCTTCGGTGTTCTCAAGTGTATGCAGCAACCTGTTAAAATGTTCATAAAATGTGCGGATGGTTAAGACCAGTCGCACCCAGGACATGTTGCAGGTTTGTACATTCCGCTCTGGTCTGTAGCTGGCCTATAACAAGTCTGTCATTCATCTGTTTAAACCCTGTCGTCAGGGAACCTCGCTAAAATAATCACAAAAAAACCTGTTCAGCATTGAGCCAAACAGGTTTCATACTATGGATAAGTGCTATCACTTATGGGACAGCCTCTTATTTAATTTTGACTGTGCCTTCACCCAGCATTTTCTCCATCTCGGAGAACAAGGTTGGTGATGGCTTAATCCGGTAGGCATCACTCAGCGCAAGCAGCTTCTGCTGCTGCTCATAGAAGAGCACTGTCGCCACAGGTCCGGGATGCTCCTGAAGCAGCTGCTTCAGACGTGACAGAAGCTCAGGCTTCTCCGCATGCGGGGCAATCTTCACGAACACCCGCTGCTCCACGGCCCGCGGTTCGCGGCTCTGCGCCGGGCTGCCTGCCGCTTCTGCGGCACCGCCAGGCCGGGAAGCCGCCGCCGTGGCTGCGCCCATGCCCGCCGCATCGCTGCGCGTCGCTGCCGAGCCGTGGCTCCCGCTGCTACGCGCAGCCGAAGCATCCCCGCCTGCGCTGCTGCGCTGCGCTTCGGCTCCTGCGCCCGCTGGCCGCCGCGACGAAGCCGCCTGCGCCGGGCGCGAAGAGCTGCCGCTGCCGGGCTTGCCGCGCCGGGCGCGGCTGCGCAGCTGCTGCTCCAGTGCCGCCGGTGACAACGGCACCACTTCCTCAGCCAGCAGCTTAAACCCTTCGTCCTGCTGCTGCACTTTGGCACGCACGATGAGCAGTTCACCTTTCCCGACATGTTGCTGGCTTCGCCGCCATACCTCGGGAAAGAGAACCACTTCACAGCGTTCGATCTGGTCTTCCAGCTCCATGAACGCCATAGCCTTGCCCTGTTTCGTCGTGATCGACTTCACGGACACAACCATACCCGCGGCGACGGTCATCGTGTCGTCTGCCGCCTCGGTCAGCTCCATGATCCGGTCAGCCCCACTCGATTCCAGCACATCTTCATAGTCATCCAGCGGATGCCCGGAGAGATACAAACCTAACAACTCACGCTCCAGCTCCAGTTGCTGCCCTGAGGAATAAGGAGGAATATCCGGATACTCAATCTCCCAGTTTGGCGTCTCAACAAAGTCGAACAATTGAATCTGCAGATCCTCGCGTTCCTTGCGCCATTTCAGAGCCGCTTCAACAGTCTCATCCAGCATCGCGAGCAATTGAGCCCGGTGCCCAGGTAATGTATCAAAAGCTCCGGCCTGGATCAGCGATTCAATCACACGTTTGTTGCATACACGCAGATCCACACGACGACAAAAATCGAGCAAACTGTCGAACGGTCTCTCCTGCCTTACGATCATAATGCTTTCCATTGCCTGGGTACCGACATTTTTCACAGCGGCCAGACCAAATCGTATTGCGCCCGTTAATTTTTCCTCATCCGGATTATCATTAGACACTGCAACGTTCTTCTCTGCTGAGGAGAGTTCCCCTTGCTCCGCGCGCGAGGAAGACGCCTCTTGTCCCTCGTCATTACCATTTTCCATTGAAGAAGCCGTCACCAATCCAGGTTCCTTCCGGTTGTCGGATGTCTCAGGCATGGATGTTGCTGCCTGCCACTCATATTTACCACTGTCCTCTTCGGGTCCAGGACCGGGATCATCCGGCAGAGGTGCTTCACCATATTCGGCTTGTCCCGAATGCCCATCATGCTCATGAACGCGATCTTCCCTGAAGGAACTCTCGTTACCGTTCGTGGCATGTTCTTCGGCAGGGCTTCCGGCGTCACTCTCTGCATCTGCTCCCGCAGTCTGCCGCAATACATTGCTCTGATTCCCAGCTCCTGCGCTGCCGGATGGCACAAATACAGGTGTGAACAGAATACCACTCTCATTCACATCCGGCGGAAGCACCTCCATGTCCATACGTCGACATTCCACCACGTACTCTGCCACTTTCCGATGACTGCCCATTACGGCTGTTAACATGGATGCCATAAAATGAACCGGATAATGCGCCTTCAGATACGCTGTCTGGAACGCAAGCACACCATATGCCGCGGCATGAGCCCGCGGGAAGCCATAGTTGGCAAACTTGACGATCATATCATAGACCAGGTCTGCCTCTTCTTCGCTATACCCTTGTTTCAGGCTGCCTTGTACAAAGTGTCCACGCTCCAGATCCAGCACTTCCCGTTTCTTCTTGGAGACCGCTCTGCGAAGCAAATCTGCCTCACCCAGCGAGAAACCGGCCATCCGAGAGGCTATCTGCATGATCTGCTCCTGATACACGATGATGCCGTACGTATCTTTCAGGATAGGCTCCAGATCCACATGGGGGTAATCCACTTCAATCTGTCCATGCTTGCCCTGAATGTATTTGGATATGAACTCCATCGGGCCCGGACGGTACAAGGCAAGTACAGAGATTACATCTTCAAAACCACTTGGCTTCATCTCTTTCAGCACACGGCGTACCCCGGCAGACTCCAGTTGGAATATGCCCATCGTGTCCCCTCGCCCAAGCATCTCGTACGTTAACGGATCATCATCGGGAATAAGACGGAAGTCCGGAATTTCTCCATGTTCCCCAATCCAGCGCACACAACGCTCAATGATCGAGAGGGTACGCAGACCAAGAAAGTCCATTTTAAGCAGACCAATAGACTCCAGGTTTTCCATGGAATACTGGGTTAATGCTGTCCCTTCACTGCCCTCCTGAAGTGGCACCACATCGGTTAGCGGGTCACGGGATATAACCACTCCCGCTGCATGCGTCGAAGCATGGCGTGGCATACCTTCTACCTTCATCGCCATATCCAGCAGCTCACGTGTCTTAGGCTTGGTTTCATACAGCGCCTTCAGTTCAGGTGTAGCTTCCATGGCCCGCTCAATGTTAATGCCAAGCTGCGCCGGAATCAGCTTTGCAGCCTTGTCCACTTCACCATAAGGCACATTCAGTGCCCGTCCAACATCACGTACGGCTGCACGGGCAGCCATCGTTCCAAACGTAATAATCTGGGCGACATGGGCTTTGCCATATTTATGCGCGACATAATCAATGACTTCATCTCGCCGTTCATCGCTGAAGTCAATATCAATATCCGGCATGGAGATCCGCTCCGGATTCAGGAATCGTTCGAAGAGCAGGTTGTATTTCATCGGATCAACATCGGTAATATGCAAAGTGTACGCTACAAGACTACCTGCCGAGGAGCCACGGCCTGGTCCAGTAACAATGCCTTGTTTATGCGCATAGGCGATAAAATCCCAAACAATCAGGAAATAATCCGAGAATCCCATGCTGTCGATTATACCCAGCTCATACGCTAATCGTTGTTCGAGTTCGGATCGAAGCTCCGCATCTGTCCAACGTGTGGACTGCGCATAACGCTCCTCCATTCCTTCTTCGCACAGCTGACGCAGATACGCCGAAGGGCTGAGTCCATCGGGAAGTGGTCTGTATTCCGGCAAAATCGATTTGCCGAATTCCAGCTTCAACTCACAGGACTCCGCAATGCGGACGGTGTTCGCCAGAGCTTCGGGTACATGAGGAAACAAACGAGCCATCTCTTCTTCACTTTTCAGATAGAGCTGATTGGTTCCAATCCGAAGCCGAGTCTCATCATCCACGGTCTTGCCCGTTCCGATACAGATCAGCACATCCTGAAGCTCAGCATCCTCTTCCGACAGATAATGTGCATCATTGGTCGCTACAAGCGGAATCTCAAGCTCGGCAGCCAGTTTGATCAATTGCGGATTTACCCTTTTTTGCTCGGAAAGCCCGTGATCCTGAAGTTCCAGATAGAAATCGGCACCAAAGATATTTTTGTAGCGTAACGCGGCACGTCTTGCCTCTTCTTCTCGCCCATGCAGCAGATGCTGTGGTACTTCACCACCCAGACATGCGCTTAGACAGATAATGCCCTTGTGATGGGCAGCCAGACTTTCCATATCTACACGGGGTTTGTAATGAAAACCTTCGAGATGTCCAATGGAGCACAATTTCATCAGATTACGGTAACCCGTCATATTTTTGGCCAGCAAAATCAAATGATGAATCGGTTGATCCTTGCGGCTTCCCCGCTCTTTGCGGGACCCTGCTGTCATGTATGCCTCGCACCCTATAATCGGCTTGATGCCTCTCTCCATACATGCTTTATAAAAAGGAATTGCACCATACATCACGCCATGGTCGGTCAGCGCAAGTGTCGTCATTCCGAGATCTGCAGCCTTATTCACGAGATCCGGAATACGCGCAGCGCCGTCCAGCAAACTGTATTCGCTGTGAACGTGCAAATGCACAAAAGAACTCATGTTTTTTTCTTCCTTTCGCCGCAGATAGTCGCAGCATCGATCTTCTGATCCGTCTGCTACCCTATCTATCTCATATATATATGAATTAAATAAAAAAAAAAAATGGAATCTCCTATTAAAATTCGTGACAACCTCATAAAAAGGAGACTTTATTATTCTATTTTATCATAACGTTCGGGGGCACGCCCATACAATAGAAGTACAAGCCGCTCCCCCTGTGACAGACCGAAGACAGGAGGTGTGCTGCTAGGTCTGAAAGGGGTGTTGCCAGTGAGCACATTTTTGTCCAAAGCCATTCTTGATTTCTTTATTGCGTTTGGAATCGTGCTGGGCGGCGCGATGATCGGAGGTATTGGAGCAGTGATTTCACTTCAGCCTCCGACACAGACGATGCTCGATATTTCCGGGAAAATAAAGATATGGGCACTCGCAGCCGCTGTCGGCGGCACAATAGATCCCATGCGTGTCATCGAGAGCAATTTCCTGGATGGTAACCTGTCTCCGGCGGTCAAACAAATTCTGTATTTGATCTCTGCTTTTATGGGCGCACATATGGGAACCGAGCTGGTGAAATGGGTGTGCGGCGGAGGCCGGAGCTAATATGAGACAGGAACAGCGTTCATGAGAATTCCGCCATTTTCCCGTTACCGCCCGCTGATGCGAATGACCGCTGTGTTTGTTCTGGGAATGATCGCTGGATGTGTCGTCTACAACGGTGTATTTCACCTGAGTTACAATGCGTTATGGCTGAACAATCAGGAGCTGCAGCTTCAGCTGCATCAGAATGAGGAGGATATCAAAACGCTGAAAAAATACAGTAAACGCCAAACCGTTATCAAGGAAATCAAGGTCCGTGCAGAAGAATCGGATAAGGGGCCAGACGAAGCTTCTCTGAAAGTGATGTTACAGAAACTCGGAGACGAACTTGAGGTACTTCGGGGCAGAGATGTATTCAACATCGATGAGTATAGCAAAATGACGCGAATCATGCTGAATCAGAAAGTCTACTCGGTCAGGGAAAAGGAGTACACCGTTCAGGTCAAAACGATGCTGGTTATGGAAGGCGTACTGCAAGTTTGGGTACAGATTCGCATGCACGTTCCTGCGTAACAGCAAAAAACTGCCCTTGTCTGCATCTCTGCATGGTACAATAAGGGCAGTAAATGCTTTCCAGAAAAGGAGCTGCGTCTTTGTGTTCATTGATGTACTCAAATATGCTCTAATCGCCATCTTTGCTGTTGCCATGGTTTTTGCAGCGTTGAACAGCATTCGTTCACACAGAAGTTCAGATGCTACCAGCGCCGGTCTGTACCGTTCGTGGACAAATATCTGGATGGGTGGCATGCTTGTCGTGCTTGCACTGATTCTGATGTTTGTCTTCACGGGTTCCACTTTATCCGTGATTGTGGAAGCGCTATTTCTGATTATGGGTGCGTATAATGTATTTGCCGGAATACGTAACCGCAGTTATTATGCGCGGCTTCAACAACGGTCCAATAAGGGATCAGGTAAAACCTCCGGACAATCTGCATGATCCGTTGCAGCGCTATCATTGTGTCTGCAAAAAGAGAGTACTTCCCCTTCGTTAAGCGAAGCCAGAACCGCGCGACAGCGCAACCCGGCAGAGCTTATTGGTCAGGGAGTACTCTCTTTGTCTATGCCCGAGGCAACGTACCCTGCTAGGCATGGTCAATCGACTGCAATGTCATTACCGCTTTGCATACCACACTGCCTTCACGGGTAACCACAATGTCCATTTTGCAGGTTCGACGGCTGGTTTCCAGAATTAACGGTCGAACCAGGATCTGATCCTCAATCTGTACCGGTCGAACAAAATACGTCGTTACATTATCGACCACATGGTCGTTCCCTGTAACATCCCACGCTGCCCGCCGGCCAGCCTGTGTCATCACATTCAACAGAACACCTTCGGAGATCGTACCCAGATCCGTTGCCATCTGAGGAATGATGAATCCGTGGAATAACAATTCGTTCTGTTCACCGCGCTCCTCAGCAAACCCGTTCCAGATCAGATGATCAAACGTCTCTCCCAGTTGTGGCTGCTTCTGTGCATCCCGCATGGCCTGAAGCACTTCCTTGCGTGTGACGGACGCAATCAGTTTGCGGTTCCGATCCACGATTGGCAGAAAATCGATGCCTTCCCAGGTCATAATCTGGGCAGCAGAAGCAAGAGATGTCTGCAATGAAGCCGTAATCGGGCGGCGTATCACACATTTCTCAATACTTTGATCTTCTTTCAGCTCACTGACATCCTTCAGACTCACAATCCCGATGACCCGGTTCCATTCATCCACCACCGGGAAGCGATGTTCACCCGTCTCCGACACCAGCATATGAAAATCTGCGGCTGAACTGGTCACCTTCAATACCTGCAAGCGAGGTTTCTGACCAATGATATCCTCAACAAGCATAATTTTTTTCTTAATCAGCCGATCGAAGATCGCACGGTTAATCATTGAAGCCACTGTGAATGTATCATGTCTGGAAGAGATAATGGGTAGCCCAAGCTCGTCAGCCATAATTCTTACTTCACGACTTGTCCCAAAACCACCCGTAATCAACACGCCCGCTCCCTGTTCGAGGGCAAGCGAGTGAGCATCTTCACGGTTACCTACAATCAGCAGACTCCCAGCGTCAATATAACGGGCCATTGCCTGTTCTTTCATCGCACCAATCACATACTTGTGCAGCGGTTTGGTGAGACCTTCGTTCCCCCCCAGCACATGGCCCTCCACAATGGTCACAACATCAGCAAAGGTCAACTGTTCCGACATGCCCCGAGGTCTCTTCTCGATCCGCACCGTTCCAATTCGTTCCTTGGTCACGACCAGCCCGAAGTTCTCCGCCTCTTTCACCGCACGATATGCTGTCCCTTCACTTACACCCAGCTCCCGCGCAAGTCCACGTACTGATATTTTGCTGCCAACCTTCAGTTGTTCAATATGTTGAAGTAACTGTTCATGCTTCGTTACGTTCTCTTCCTGTCCGTCCAACTGTACCACCCCCGAAGATGCATCTGTACTATACTGTACCTATTATAACACGACGTCAGGAAAATAACCCCACTTCCTATCCCATTCTTATTGGGAAATGGGCTGCTTGAATTCAATCTTCTGATTATTCCCTGATCCTTGTATATAACAAAAAGACCGGCCCCTTATGTGCAAGGGAATCCGGTCTTGTTCCAGAGGCAGAACCAACGCTGTTGGCCCTGGCATACGGATTGTAATTCTATCCTTTATACAGACTCGCTCCGCTCCTGCTTGTCCAGCAGTTTCATCTCCCACTGCCGCAGCTTCGCCCGACGAACGGCTTCCAGCGCACGCTTCTTCTCTTCATCCACACCAAGAATAAAATGCAGATGTGCGCCAACGATTAATAAGGAGAACAGCACCCATACGATGCCAAAAATATTAACCCAGTCCATTCCTCCAGCAAAGGAAATCCGCGGCAGTGCTATGACCAGCATCGACAACGCAATAAGCAGATAGATTACATGTTTTGCTTTTTTCAACCTTTTCACCATTCACAGCTCCTTCGTTCTTGATCGACTCTATATGTCTAGTCTATGAACGATAAGGAGCCAATATGAAAGGTTCAGGTAAAAAAACAAGACAACCTTTTTGAACTACCTTTTTTACGCTTCAGCGCCACCGTACAGATGACCCAGACTGTCAGCAATAATTTTATTCACGTCTTCAATGATGACACTGAGGCGACGCTCCGCGTCAAACAAGCGACGGATATTCAGATTCAAGCTCAGTACCTCAAACAATTTTTCCATTTTCTCCATCTCATCCGGAGCTGGCATATCCCCGCTCATCATACGTTGTTGCAGTTCCATTTGTTGATCACGGAAGTTATCCAGCATTGCTTTTGCATCCGGATCAGCTTCAATCAGCTTCATCGCGGAAGTAATCTCTTCCACCTCGCTGCTTTCTCTCAGTGCTTTGGCCAAATCATTGGCTTTGTCATAAATGTTCACTATTATTCCTCCTCAGATTGGTTTGTTCATCCGTGCTAATACACGCTTTTCTTCGCTGTCAAACAAGGACGATCTGAAACAGGCCATCCATAACCTGCCTCGAAATCAAATGCATTTAATCCATATGGGTCAATCACCAAGGGTTATATGTCCTCATATGATGAAGCACATGCCATGTTCAGATGCCGTTCAACTTCGAGATCAGACATCAAGTTGCCGCCCGGAAGGAGATCCGTGATGTCCACTAAAAAAGTAACGATTCAGGTTACCGGCTCGGGCATCCTGCAGGACGACGTCATCATGCTGGGCGAAGGGGTGCTTAAGGCACTTAAAATCCCTTCAGGAAGGCCGCTTCAGCTGCAATTTGGATCTTTCCGTCGCGAAGTCACTGTTATTCCGGTACCAAGGTATGACGGGCTGCGCATCAATCAGACAGTTGCCAGCAAGACCGGTCTCGTTCCACGTTCGGTTCTGAGGGTATCCTATCGTTCAGCCAGCCGTACGCTTCGTCTTGGACCCTACATCAGTGTACTGGTTAGCCAGGATTATCCCGATCAGCCCGATCGGCCCTTTGGCTCCATCACGATGTTCTGTCAAGAACTGGTGAACGCCTGCCGTAAGCAAGGCGCCTATGTATCCTTTTTCACACCGGAGGATATTGGAGCGGTAACGGGTTATATGAAAGGCTGGGTGTATGATGACGGCTGGAAAAAGACTGTTCTGCCTGTAGCAGACGTCGTCAATAACCGGCTAACGTCCCGCAAGCTTGAGAACAAACCTAGCGTACAGCATTTTATGAAAGAAGTAAAATCGCTCTACGGCACGCAAACCTTCAATGAAAAGTTTCTGGACAAAAACGAAGTGTTTGACGCACTCAAGTCCATTTCAACGCTTAAACGAGTTCTTCCCGAGTCTCATTTACTCAAGACATCAGCCCTGCTCAAGACGATGTGCAATCGACATCCGGTTGTATTTCTGAAGCCCGTACGCGGCTCTTTGGGTAAAGGGATCATCCGGGTCTCACGTCAGACGGACGGAAGCTTCCTGACTCTGGCAACTGGCGTCGGGGGCACCCGGAAACAAACGTATACTTCTCTGGATAAACTGTATGCCAGTATGTCTGGGAAAATGAAAACAACGCGTTATCAGATCCAACAAGGGCTGACTCTCATTGACAACAGTGGCAGACCCGTGGATTTCCGTGCGCTCGTGCAAAAGAACCGTACAGGTAAATGGAGTGTAACCTCCATCGTCGCCCGGATTGCAGGCGGGAGTCACTACGTATCCAATCTGGCACGGGGTGGAAGTCTCAGCACCGTCAAGGATGCTGTTGCCAAAACACAGTTATCTGGATCAGCCAAAGCTTCCGCTTATGCAGGATTGCACACCGCAGCACTGGATATCGCAAAGGGGATTGAGAGTGCCATCCCTGCTCATTTTGGTGAACTTGGTATTGATCTGGCTCTGGACACCACTGGGCGCGTATGGCTGCTCGAAGTCAACTCCAAACCATCCAAGAATGATAATACACCACTGAGTGAGAGCAAGATCCGCCCTTCCGTCAAAGCCATGCTTGAATATTCTACGTACCTGGCGGGTTTTTGAAAAGTTATTCCCTACTGGAAACAAATCTGATAGAGGAGAGGTGCAGCGTAATGTTTCCATCATCTCAGACCAAGACACTGGCCATTCTGGTACGTGCAACCGAAGGCTCACCTCCCTTTACAGATGAACTTTTCTGTCGTCGTCTCAGTGTGGGGAGCATGCGATACGCCCTTCAGATTATTGTGATCCCGATATCAAATGATGCAGTCCATCTCCCTCTTCAATGGGGATATGTCTATCATCAAGGGAAGTGGAATTCGGTACCTGTTCCTGCAGTCGATCTCATTATGGATCGTTGTCTTCGCCCGATCTCCAGGTACGTCAGACAACAGCTTAAGGAATGGATACCAACCAACGGCACAGATCAACACCGTTATTGGTCTGCTTCCCTTCCAGGAAAATGGGAGGTACATCGTGTGTTGTCCCGAAATCCTGAATTGAGGTCACAACTTGCTCCCACAACCCGGATCGGATCACATATTCCTTGGGAAACATGGCTGGACCGTTGGCCCAGAGGACTGTTCTTCAAACCGGTATCCGGGACTCATGGCAAAAATACCTTTCGCCTGTCTCGGGGAACGACTCCATCAACATGGATCGTGGAGGGGCGTAACGAGGACAATGAACCCTTTTTTCTTACATTCAACCATACCCAGGCTGTATCTTCCTGGCTAGCATTACATCAGGCTGAGCGTAAGATGATCGTGCAGCCATATCTGGAGCTTAGCCATCATGGAAGAGCATTCGACATACGGGCTCTAATGCAAAAGAATGGGCAAGGTCGCTGGACGCTTACCGGATATATGGTACGGGAAGGACCCGAAGGTTCACTCACGTCCAATCTTCACGGTGGGGGTAAAGCATATCCTGCCCACGCATATCTGCTCCAGCGATATGGAACGATTCGCACAGAAACTCTGCTGAAGAGCATCCGGCAGACTGCTACTCTTATCCCCACCCTGCTGGAAAGCCGTTTCGGCAGGTTAGCCGAATTGGGGCTTGATTTCGGAGCAGATGCAGAGGGCCAACTCTGGCTAATTGAAGTCAACTCCAAACCAGGCCGCACCTCATTTGCAGAAGCGGGCGACCGACGCATGCATACTCTGACTTATACCCGGCCGCTTGCCTATGCCCGTTATCTGTTGCAACAACATGTTCTCACGGACGTCATTCGTCCAATGAAATTGCCGAATACATCCAGCAAAGCTGGCCTGAAACCCATCCCGATTCACGGCGGCTGAGGCCCGCAGCGCCCGCTTGCCATGGAGCCCAAGGATCTTTTCAGGATAGGAGGATAAATCATGAGTTTGACCTTTTGCAATCTGCATTTCACCAAGCAACCGGATAAAGTGGTTTATGTATCCAACGCTTTAATGAAGAGCCTCAACCTGTCCGGCAAAAAAACGGTGCACCTTCGCTTCGGGCGTGACCGGGTACCTGCAACGATCAAACCAATCAAAAAAGCAGGTAAACATCTGTATCTCGCTTCAGGTATCCGTAATATGATGAACGTTCCGAAACGGGGCAGTATTTATCTCCGGAATTTGCAAAATGATGAGGTCCAGTTAGGTCCACTGATCGGCGTACTCTCTGATGGGCCTGCGACGAGCACGAATCCATTCGGTTCCCGTACTGGTTTCATCAAACAGTTACTCCGTGAAGGCAGCCGAAAATCCTATATTTATGCCTTTACTCCCCGGGATATCAATTGGCAGAATGAGACGGTATCCGGTTTTTTTCTGAATGATAACGGAAGCTTTACCCGCAAAACGGTACCTCTGCCCGATGTCGTCTACAACCGGTTACCAAGCCGTCGTTCAGATTTCTCACCAGCCATTAACCAACTGCGGGAACGATTTATTCGTCGGAAAATTCCGTTCTTCAATTGGAGCTTCTTCAACAAATCAGATATCTATACATTGCTGGAGAACGAACCAACAGCCGGAAGGTATATCCCTGAATCAATTACCAATCCGTCCGTTGAACAGATGAAGGAAATGTTGGAACGCCATCAGTTCGTCTACTATAAACCTACTGCCGGAAGTCTGGGGAACGGGATCTACCGCCTGACTTACTCGCCCAAACGTGGATATTTCGCACGTTATCGCAAAAAAGGCGGTAATGCACTCCTGCGTTTTGGGTCCTTCAACAGTCTGATGCGCATGCTTCAGGGAAGACATGGCAAACAGCTACGCGGATATGTCGTTCAGCAGGGAATACGTCTAATTGAGATTGATGAATGTCCAATTGATTTTCGTTTTCACATGCATAAAAATGGTAACAATCAATGGGTTGTTGTCGGAATTGGAGCCAAAAAGGCAGGACGTGGCAGCGTCACAACACACATCAAAAATGGCGGCTCCCTAATGACTCCTGAGCAGGCGCTCAGTCGCAACTTCGGCGATCGTGCGGGAGAAGTTCTTCAGCATGCCAAATCCGTCGCTATTACACTGGCCCAGGCGATTGAAACCCAGCACCAGCATCTGATTGGTGAGATTGGCTTTGATCTGGGCATTGATCAGGAGGAACATGTATGGATGTTCGAAGCGAACGCCAAACCCGGGCGCTCCATTTTCCGTCACCCTTCACTCCGGGTGGAGGGCAAATCGTCGGTGGAGCACATCTTGGAACACTGCCTGTATTTGAGCAAGTTCCGGAAGAAGGAAGAAATTTGATGAGCCTTCATGATGATTTCAAACCTGTCATTGCTGTTTTGACCATGCATGATAAACAGCGCATGTTCAGGGGAAATCATCAAAATTTTCAGGATATCTTACAGACAGGCGAAAGCATGGGATACGTGGTGTACATTGTAACTGTTCGGGATCTGAACGTGAGTGGTCCCACCGTGAAAGGATATACGTACAACAAGGGGAGTGGAAAGTGGGTTTCACAACCTTTCCCCCTTCCCCATGTTCTGTACAATCGTATTCCCAACCGGGAAGACGAAGGAAAACCTTCCGTACAGCGTAAAATTGACGAATGCATGCAATCCGGAATCGAACTGTATAACCCATTCTTTTTCAACAAATGGGATCTGTTCGAATGGCTGAAGAAGTCCAAATCGACTCAGCAACTGATCCCTTATACTCGGCGGATGCGAAGTGCTTCTTCTCTGGGTGCCGTTCTACGGGCGTATCCCTACCTGTACCTTAAGCCCGAGAGCGGCAAAGCTGGCAAAGGAATCATGATGCTTAAATTTCAGGAAAAAGAACGACTTCCCTACCGACTCAAAATACAAACCACACGTAAAAGCACGACCTATAAAGCAGCTACACTTGCCAAGTTATGGGCACGAATTCGCAAAGAAACCGGACTTACGCCCTATATCATGCAACAAGGCATTGAATTGGCATCCTCTCGTAAACGCCCCTTCGATTTGCGTGTTCTTGTACAAAAGAACACCAAGGGCCAATGGAGCGTAACCGGTGTAGGAGCGAGACTTGCTGGCTCCCGCAGCATTACAACGCATGTGCCGCGCGGCGGGAGCGTAGAAGACCCTGAGAAGCTGCTGACCGAGCTTTTTGGCGAAGAAATGTCAACAACCCTGATGAAACGTGTGAAATCCACTTCATTAATGATCGCAAGACAGGTAGAACGGGGATCTGGTTTCACACTCGGAGAAATGTCCATGGATCTGGGCATTGATGACCTGGGGGAACTCTGGTTCTTCGAAGCCAATGCAAAGCCCATGAAGTTTGATGAACCACAGATCAGACGGCGGTCATTGGAACGTATATTTCACTACAGCGCTTATCTTGCCCGTCAGTCCAAACGATGATAGACAGGAATACTGCAAAAAGAAGGTGATTGTTTGTGTCCTCACCTGTTCTGGGCATTATGACGTTGTACTTAAATGAACATCGCGCTCTTGAAGAACGAAGCGTCTATCGCAGAATGATTCTTGAAGGGCGCAAGCGGGGACTCGATATCTATGTATTCACACCAGCCGACGTACACCCCGGGGGCAAACAAATTGAAGCCATGGTTTTTCATGAGGGAAAAGGCTGGTCCAGGGAGTGGCGATCATTCCCGGACCTGATCTTTGATCGCTGCCGGATTCAACGTAACCGAAGGTTCCAGCAATTGCTTGCTTTTCGTGAGAAATATGGGCATCTGCTCTTTCTGAACAGGCCACTGCGCAATAAATGGACCATCCACCAGACCCTTTTACAAAAAGCCAACTTTCGTGAACACCTGCCGGAAACCGCTCTATTTCAGGATATGTCCGATGTAAACCGGATGCTCAAAGTTTCTTCCCTGGTCTATCTCAAACCCATTAATGGAACAGGCGGACGTGGTATTCTGCGCATTGAACGCAGCAGTAGCGAGGCTAATACGGTGCTTGTTCAGGGGCGGGATCAGAAACGTCGTATCATCACTCCACGTAAAGTTCATTTCTCACGACTTGGCGCGTTGCTCCAGCACTGGAACATGAAAGACAAGTATCTTGTACAAAAGGGGATTCAACTTCAGCTTCCGAATGGACGTGTGCATGATTATCGCATGCTCGTTCAGAAGAATGGTGAAGGACAATGGGAGCTTACTGGATGTGCTGGACGCATGGGTGCAGAAAAAAGCGTGACCTCCAATCTGCATGGCGGCGGTCAGGCAATAGCGATGAACCGACTCATGAAGCAATGGATCGAAGATGACGACCTCCGGGCAGAAATTAACACAACTGCAGAGAAATTCGGCATTGATGTTGCTTCGTTTCTGGAAGATACGTATGGCGACCTGTGTGAGCTGGCACTGGATTTGGCGATTGACAGAAGCGGACGTATCTACCTGCTTGAAGTTAATCCCAAACCTGCGCGTGAAGTATTCGCTCGCATCGGGGAGCGGGATATCTATTATAAAGCCATCACTCAACCGCTGGAGTATGCCTTATATGTATATCGCAACAGACCTCCCGGAACGTCCAGAAAACCAGCCACTCCCAGGCCCGTTTCGCAAAAATCCACCAGAGTAAAAAGAAAAAGGAAAGTCAAGTGAATGGATTAGATAAAGCAGGAGTCTATGTTCGCCAAGTGCGAGCATAGACTCCTGCTTTACTGTTTTTTATTTCTGTTCTTTCGTCCATTGCAGCGTATCGTTGTCAATCACAATATACCCTTTTTCCTCACCTTGCACATAAGATAATGCCAATCTCATCAGGTCAGGTTCTAGTTGGCATGTGGTAACACATGTAACCTGGTCAATATGATCCGCAGGCAGGCACAACGTCAGAATACCCACTTTTCCCGAGAAATCAGTCTTGCCCTGGATGACCGATGTTTCCGACTTGGAACCATACACCTCAGATACCCAGCCGGGCTGCTCCGTCAACGCGAAGGCTCCCTTCCCGATGCCTGCCGTAACCCATTGCATCGTCAGCGTTATGGAAGATGCCTCATAGCTCATATCCGCCGTCATTTCTCCAGCTTCATTCATCCTCAACGCAATATCCGCTTGCGGATGCAGGTGAAAACGTTGCTCCAGAGTATGCTCTGCTTCTGCCTCCAGCCAATCCACAATTAGTAGTATAGGAATCTCCACCCCTGCCAGCATCCACCGGCGATGTGTAACTGGATCTGGCAAATGTGTATATCCATCCTGCGAAGCATCAATGAAGTGATAGCTGTCATTGCTCTCCCAACGTAACGTTGTGGCCTGAGCCTCCGGTTCACCCCATTGCTGTGTGGAGAGATAAGGTGTCTGATTCAGACCATCCACCGTGACGGTATTGTGCGCCCGCGTACTTTTGAAATACCGACGCCATTCCCCTTCTTCATACGTGTAACGTCCGGTGTCCGTGAAGAAAAGCTGGTTCTTCCACATCCACTCCACATTCAGCGCATCTGCATGTCCATGTGCTCCGCCCATGGCAGCCGCATCAAAAAAAAGATATTGATACTTGTCCCTCATAACATAATATCCTGTCTGCGGAAAAGCCCGGCTCGACAAAGCCGGAGAAGAAGAAGCCTGTAGACGGAGGCATCGCTCATATTTCTCCACACCCAGCAACCAGAGACACTCCGAGCTATCCGTTCCGCGAGCCATCAAATCATCATCGTCCAGGATCGCTCCAAGCAGGGTCAGTCGTTGTCGTCCATCGCCAACCCAATCCGAATCACCAATACCGGTAGACTGGTGATCTGGTCGAATCAGCGCCTCAGTAAATGCTGCCATTTGGCGTAGACAGCTGGCATACCATTTCGAGAAAGGATGTCCTGAAATCTCACCCAACCGATAAGGCGTGCCAAACATCTCGATGCTGGCATTGTGGTAATGTGTTGTCAGTTCAACCTGTATTCCCTCTTCACCCAACTGATGCAGCAAACACAGCTCAAGACGTTCCATCGCCACTTGACGCCAGTGTGGACTTCGCGGGTGCTGGTGGTAGAACGTAGCAATCATGAACAAGCCTTGCATATGCATAATGGCATGATTGATTTCCGTGCTGCCGAGGTAACGGGTCAAAAACTCGGCGTGCTCTTCCAGACCTTGTCGGAACTCCGCCTGAAAACCTTCGTCTATCAGTGAACTCGCTTCCATATATTTATATGCCGATATCCAGGACTGCACACGTAGTCCCGTCTCCAGCAGGCGCCACGGACCGGGTCTTTGAAAGAACACAGCCTCGTCATAAACCAGATTTACAGAAACCGGGTTTTGCTGTCTCCAGCTACGGAAGTGGTCAATAAATGCTGTTACATATAGCGGATTGCCCTTCATCAGATACGCCTTGCCCAGATCGAGCATATGCCAGTGTCGATTGATGCCCCATGTGAACTCCAGATCATTGGTCGGGTTGTCGAGCCAGTCCACAGGTGTCCCCATCGGAATCCAGCGATTCAGATCGTTGGTATAAGGAACGATAAATTCATTCAGGATGGCACGATTGGCAATCGTGAGCGAATTTCGGGCTTCTTCCGGAAAATGTTTTTCATAATATTGGGCAGCCCGTTGCAGATCCGTTGCCGAAAGGTAAAAATCGCTCATTGGGACGCCTCGAGGAAATCCTGACGGAATGGGGTAAACACATCCAGAATGACGGAGTCCTCCAGGGCCTTGACCCCATGCGGAACGTTAAAACCGGCATAAAAGCTGTCCCCTGCTTTTAAGATACGAGTTTCTTCACCGACCTGTACCTCAAAGCTGCCTTTGACGATATAGCTGACTTGCTCGTGCGCATCATGAGAGTGAACTTCTCCAATACCACCTTTAGCAAAGGTAACCTCCACCATCATTAATGTACCGCCCATGCCCAAGATCTTGCGGGAACTCGTTTCGTTTATGATATATGCATCGGTAGACGCATGATTAATAATCATTTTGCTTTTCCCCTTTCCTTGTGAATAAGCGACCGAAGTAGTTAAACCACGGCCGCTATGAACGTTTATTAGTCTTCTGTGGACAATTTACCCTGAAGCTTGGAAGAATCGAACGATGGATCAGCAGTTATGTTGGTCAGCCCTGCCGCTTTGGTTTTCTCCAGAGCTGCATTGTACCTTGTATCCAGATCCTTGATCACAGCATCGAGATCGCCACCCGTGAATACAAAGATTGAAAAAGCCTCACCCCATTTGGTGCCTTCCAGTGAACTCTCGGTCACCACACTTGGATTTGCCGGGAAAATGGCATCATATCGTTTGGGCAGGAAACCTTCAATGCCCGGAATGCTTGGTTTTTTGTCAGAGCTTAGTACAGCAGGAATCAGTGAGATTCCGTATCCCTTTTCGTAATACTCACTCTGAAGATCTGTGCTGTACACATACTCCATAAACTTCCATGCCGCTTCCTTATTGGCAGAATCTGCATTGATGCCGATGTAGGAGCCCCCGATGACTTGCGAAGCGCCCTTGATCGTTCCATCATTTGTTGGCACAGGAGCCGCTGCCCAATTTTCTTTGGTAGGAAACTGATCTTTATATACCCCTGGTTCGCCGGAGTGATTAATGTACATTCCAATTTTTCCTTGTGCAAACTGGGCTCTGAGTGGATCGATGTCCAGACTTTCTACCCCTGGCAGCATACTGCCATCCTGATTCATCTGACGGAGTGCCATTGCGATATCCTTGTACATCCCAAAATCAAATTGGCCAGTCTTGTAGTTGTAACCATCAATACCAACATTACTGCTTGCACCTGCGATCGTATTGGCTGCTCTCCAGAAGCCGCTGCTGCTCTTGAACGGGCTGGCAAAACCATAGATGCCTTCACTTTTACCAACTTCGGTAATTTTTTTGGCATCCGCAACCATCTCAGCCAACGTTTTTGGCGGACTCTCGATCCCTGCTTTTTTGAAAATATCCTTGTTATACACAAGCCGCCAGACCTGCCCTGTATTGGGGAGGGAATATATTTTTCCATCAATCGTGTTTTTATTTTCAATCAAGCTGTCTTTAAACACGGCCTTCATCTCATCACTCATGTATCCATCGATCGGGGCGAGATACCCCTTCTGATAATACGTCTGAAAATCATTAACTTGCAGCACATCGGGTGCCTGCTTGCTGGCAAAAGCAATATCGACCGCCTGTGGGTAGTTGTCCCCCATCACGGTCATCTCCACTTCAATGTTGTCCTTGTTCGTCTGGTTGAACTCATCGATCTTGGATTTCATAAAATCAGCATCATGGCGGTCCGGTGTCCAATATATGATTTTGGTTTTCCCTCCGGCATTCTCCCCGCTGGTCCCCGATTCGCTATTTGCCGAAGTACCACTGTCAGCAGAACAACCTGCCAAACTTAGCGCCAGCAATGCACTTAGCGTAGTCACCATCCACTTTTTAACCATTGATATGCCCCCTTATGCTTGTCTGGACAACCCGTTTGGTTATCCGTTAACGTAATGATAATCGCTAAGCTTTCATGCAAGTGAGGGACATTCTGACTTTGCATGGTGGGAAAAATGACGATCCGTATCGGGTTCAATTCTCATACATTTGCCGGAAGCAGGTTGGCGTCATGCCGCAATATTTCTTGAACAAACCGCTGAAATAAGGCCTGTCCTCATAACCCAGCCTCTGGCAGATCTCTTGCACCTGTACACCTGCAACCAGCAACTCTTTTGCTTTTTCCATCCTCATCTTAGTAATATATTGAATCGGCGTTATGCCCGTTTCCTTTTTGAAGGCATTGGCAAAATAACTCGGACTTAAATGCACGGATTGGGCACAGGCATGCAGCGTCAGATTTTCTGCAAGATTCAGACTGATATATTCCTGTGCTTTGCTAATCGCCTGTTTGACATCGGTGAGTCGCTTTTTGTCCATAATCTCGCATCCCATACTGCTAAAATGCTTGATATATCCCCTCCAGCCCTCAAATGTCAAGGAGCGCATCGCCTCAAGCACTGTCAGGTCGGCCTCCAGACGCAAGCGTTCCTCTGCTGTAATCTCATCACAAAAGGCACGGTAGATGGCAAAGGCCAGTCCAGACAACAAACGAATCATCGTGAGCGGCTCGGGAAAACCTTCGGAAACCTGCCATTCTTCGAGAATTTCATCAATGATCCGGTGAC
The DNA here is from genome assembly GCF_037965655.1 of Paenibacillus sp. FSL L8-0435. NCBI lineage: Bacteria > Bacillati > Bacillota > Bacilli > Caryophanales > Paenibacillaceae > Paenibacillus > Paenibacillus sp. FSL L8-0435. The sequence goes on along the minus strand of NZ_CP150185.1, from coordinate 2,023,138 downwards.
AAGTGCTCTCATTACCACATTTCAGTGCGTAAAAAAGCTCTTTTTCCTTCTCCAAAGGATATACCGGGGCCACACAGGCCTGATTCTCCAGTTCAGCATACTTGAGGATGCAATTTCCTTCACTGTAAAAACGATAGGATATCGCCTGATCTGCATGTGCGTAGGACGTCCAGATTTCCTGTGGTCTGTGGGCAATCGTACCCACACCAATCGAGACTGTTTTTTTGCTGAATCGCTCCACATTTTGGCGGCATTGCTCCAGGAGCTCGGAGACATCGATCTGACTTGGTGTGTTAAATATGGCGGCAAGCCGGTATCGGTTTTCCCGTAAAACAACGCCCTTGGTATAGCGGTTCAAGGTTTCTCCCACAATATTTTGGACCGCAAAAGGAACGATTTCGGCATCCAGATGCATCGTGTATCCATATCGCGTATAACCATCCACCTCAATGACCATCACGAGAAGATTGGAGGAATCGAGATCAATATGCAGCTCGTTCCAGCGACTTTCATTCAGGAAGCCCCCGATTTCATGACGCAACAAACCCAGGAGATAGCTGTGACGCTCGTACTGGCTGCTGCTCTCCACCTTCTGCTCCAACTGTTCCAACTGTTTGCACTGTGCCTGCTCTTCCTTAATCACCTGTCTTACCTTCAACACCGCACCGAGTATTTCTTCAGGGGTAAACGGTTTGAGCAAATAGTCGGATGCCCCCAGCTTGATGGCTTCCTGTGCATATTGGAAATCCGAATAACCACTGATGAAAATAAATTTGGCTCGCAGTCCGGCATCCAATGCCCGCTTCATGAGGTCCAGTCCGCTCAGCTTGGGCATCCTGATATCACTAATCACGATGTCGGGTTGCTGCTCCAGCAACAAGGACCAACCGAGCTCTCCATTGCCCGCCGTGCCTACAATCCGAACCTGATGATCTTCCCACGGAATAGTTGAGGATATGCCTTTTACAACTGCCTGGATATCATCCATAACACACATCGTCAATTGGCCCATACTGCCCCTCCTCAGGTGATCGGAATCGTGATAACAACTGTTGTCCCTACATCTGTACTGCTATGAAACACAATCGAGGCCACATCCCCGTAGTGCAGGCTTAGTCTGCCATGGAGATTGGATAGGGCATAACCTTTGCGTCCCCCGTCAGGAGCATCCTCAGCAGAGATGCTGGCTACATCCATCCCACATCCATTGTCAGCCACCTCCAGCCGTAGTGTGTTACCCTGACGATCAATGCGGATCAGGATAACGCCCATATCTTCTTTGTCATTGAATCCATGCAGGATGGAATTCTCGACCAAGGGCTGAAGCAATATTTTTAAAATATCAACAGCGTAACAAGAGGGGTCCCCCACCTCAATTCGATAAACGAACAGATCCTCATAACATTTTTGCTGAAGCTGCATGTATTGTTCGACATGTTTGATCTCCTGCCCCACACTGGTGATGTCTTTCCCATCATTCAGTCCCAGACGGAATAACAAGGATAAGGAGACGATCATCTCACTTACATCCTTCTTCTCTCCGCTCTCACTTTTCCAGAACATTGTATTCAGCGTATTGTAGAGGAAATGAGGATCAACCTGCGCCTGAAGCGCCTTGACTTCAAACCGCCGTTTGTCTTGCTCTGTTGTCCGTACTTCTTCAAACAGAACCTGAATCTGGTCCAACATCCGATTGAAACGATGCCCTACAGCGCTGACTTCATCGTCATACTTGCTGCGAAACCGTACATCCAGATCATTGGACTCCACCTCAACCATCAGGCGTCGCAGTTTGTTCAGTGGCTTCAGCAGAGCGGATGCCAGTAGCCTGGACAACCCAAGTGCGAGCAAAATGCAAAACAACATGATCAGGATGATCAGCCAGCGTATCTTTTGGAGGGGGGACAACAAGTCAGCCTTGGACTGTACACTTACCATGACCCAATCCTCGTTCATCGACAATGCCGAATAGTTAACAAGCATGTCCTCCCCCTGATCGTTCCTATAGGTAAAATCTCCAGCATCGCCACGGCTAAACTGTTGGGTAAAGTCCGGCTCCATAATGAAATCGTAATTTCGGGACCTGGGTCGAATGACTTCATTTCCGTTTTTGTGCAGCAAAAACAGTTGAATCTGGTTATTCATGAGATCCTGCGTCAGAATGTCTCGCATCGCCTCTTCCTTCATATTGACGACCATATATACATTCGAATAGGTATGATTATCGATCACAATGGGTTTGAGCAACAGAGATAACACATTTCCTTGGGATTGGAACAGTTCACTCTGATGTGAACCAAACCACATCGTATTCCAGCCTTGCAGCTTCACGTAGCGTCCGTATTCCCTGTCGAACGGGTTATTGCGATTCGGAAAATCTTTGGTCGAGAAAAAATCACCGATGGGTGTTGTCAGATATGCGGTATCAATCAGTGGCTCTACGAGCTTCAATTGAGCAAACGATGTTTGCAGCAGCGAGAGATTCTGATAATAATGAGATGTGTTATTTTTCCCCACGTCCTTCATGACCTGGGTGAATGCTTCATTGAGCATAAAAGAAAAAGAGGATACAACAATATGCCTTAGATGTTCATCCATAACCTGCACTGATTTGTTCAGAATGCTTTGTTTCAGTTCAAGTGCATTCTGCTCAATGCTTCGTGCAGCAAAGAGATAAGAGCATATCCCGGTCACACTGATGCACAGGACAACGAGAAAAATGTACAGCAGCTGTATTCTTTTTTTCAGGGACATTTTATAAAAGTCGAATATCATCGGCGCTCGCTCCTTGAACACGGCTTGGCCCGTCCGCTGTGAATTAAAATGAGTATAGCACAGTGGAATAACCCGTAAAACCGTTTCCATGATTGTGCTCACGCCTATCCTTTCACAGCTCCCAAGGTCACCTGCATGAATGATTTGTTGGCAAAAATATAAACGATGAGCAGCGGCAAAATGGACAGACAGGCTCCGGCCATCATCAGTTGGACCTCAGCCGCAGCTCCGATGCCATATCGCAGACTAGCCAGCCCAACCGGCAAAGTCTGCAAATCCGGATTGCTCATGGTGAACACAAAAGGAAGAATATATTCATTCCAAGAACTCTGGAATACACCCAGACCTGCAACGGCGAGTCCGGGCCGCAGGAGCGGAAGAATAATTCGCCAGTATGTGGTGAAGAAATTACAGCCATCAATCATCGCCGCTTCATCCAGTTCGCGCGGGATGCTCTTGAAGAAACCAATGAGAATAAAGTATGTGGCAGCGTGTGCGCTGATCAGTATAATAATAACGCCCCACAACGTGGTATTCAGCCCCAGCTTAACCATGAGGTCAAATTGCGGACGCAGCACAACCGCGCCTATGGAAATAAACAGAGTGGATGCCATGAGCAAGGTGTACCCCTTTTTCCCTTTGAAATTCACTCGATCCACAGCGTAGGCTGACATCGAAGCTACCAGCAACGTGCCAACTGTTGTACTGATGCTAACAAACACGCTGTTCATCGTAAAACCCGAAAAATTGGCGGTTTTCCAAGCCTGAGCATAGTTGGAGAACTGCCAAATCTTCGGCCAGATGGTAGCCCCTCCGGTCAATTCCTGGTTTGTTTTGAAGGAACCGAGCAATACAAGTATGATGGGGAACAACGACAGCAGAGCAATTGCGATCAAAAACAGCCAAAGTACCGTTCGTTTGGTCCAGCGAATGAGTTGGGGAGACCCTGAGGGCGCAAGCACATTTTGAGTCATCATCGTTTCCTCCTGATTAATTTATACGTGTTCAAAAAGTCTGTTTTTCATTTTAATAGACATCATTGAGCTTTTTGGATATACGGAAATAAATGAGCGTCACAGCCCCTACGATGAGAGCCGTTGTGAAACCAACCGCACTGCCATAACCGAGCTGCTGGAGTGATTGGGTGTCAGCCGACACGGGAAACAACAGTTTAAACAAATACAGATACATCACCTCTGTTTTGCCATACGGCCCTCCTTCGGTAAGCACCATAATACTCTCGTAACCTTTCAGCGCCGTGGTAATTGCCAGCATGATGATCATCTGCAAGACTGGACCCAGCAATGGAATTGTTACATTCCGCAGTTTCTGAAACTCACTCGCTCCATCCAGCGATGCCGCCTCATAAAGCTCTTCGGGAATGCTCTGAAGACCCGCAATGAACAACAACATATAGTTGCCCACAGCCCCCCAGATGGCGATGATGATGGTTGTTAGCATGGCATGTTCAGCCCCCAGCCAGCTAATGGATTCGGAGATCACATGATACTTGAGCAGCAATTGGTTCAATATTCCGTTATAAGAGTTGAAAATAATAAAGAATACAATCGCCATGACCGAAGCACTAAAAATAGTGGGGAGATAATAGATCGCCCTAAAGAGGGATCGCCCTCTCCATTTGCGATTCAGAATAATCGCCAGAGTTAACGACAGTGGAATTGTAACAACGAGTTTGCCCAGGGCGTACACACCCGTGTTGCCTACAGAATCCCAGAATTGCCCGTCACGCAAAATGCGTCCAAAATTATCAAGCCCGATAAAGACAGGCGTCCCGATGCCTTGATAATCATAGAACATGTAACGCAGCGCCCATAACAGCGGATAGATCCCAAATACAAGGGTTAAAAAAAGACTTGGAAAGATGAACATATAGGCATGTATTTTGGATGGTTTCACCAGAATCGGACCCCCTATAGCTTTTGAATGAAGTATAGAGGGAATATGGAGGTAGGCGGGATAGGGAAATCAACTTTTTACAGGGGAGAATGTGACTGCATGACCATACAAAAAAACCTGTATTCAACGAATTTCCGTTGAGTCTACAGGTTCATATCATGCGGTTCGTAATCTTAAATCTCAGTATACGTATGTAGCGTATAGGCTACTCTGCTTCATCATACAGACGCAGCAGTTCTGTAAAATCAGAGATGAGCACATCTGAGCCCGCAAGCTCCTCATCACGGCCAAACCCGGCATAAGCACAGCCGATGACCGCCTGACCGTTCATTTTACCAGCTTCCACATCAGAAGAGCGATCCCCTACCATCCATGCGTCCTGAATACGATGTTTCTCAAGCAGGATCTGCACCAGATTAATCTTGGAAGGAGTCTTGTACTGGCCTGCACTGTATACCCCTTCAAAGAAAGGCATAATCTCGTGTGCAAACGCCACACCCTTCACATAGTCCTCCAGCCCGTTACTTGCGACAAAAAGACGCACTCCTTGTTGTTTTAATGCTTGCAGTGTTTCTTTCACCCCAGGATACAATTGGGAACTTCCTTGATCAAGCCCCTCAATCTCCAGTTGAAGCAACAGTTCGTCTGCACGGCGATGTGCCACTTCCGATGCCTCAGGCATAACCACTTTCCATATATCCTCGAGCAACATGCCCAAACTTCCCAGCATCCGTTCCTCGGGTGGAGTTTCTCCTTCAAAATGCCCTTCGGCACGCAATGTATCAAATAGTTGCTGGTAAGCTGGCAACAACAGGGTCTCTGTCTGGAACAGCGTACCATCCATGTCAAAAATCATCGCTTCCGGTTTGAGCAATACCTTCTCTTTATTCATGTCCAATGTTCCTTTCGGATTGGGATATTGTATATGTAATTGGAATCGTTCCCTTCCCATGATAAACATAACGTTTGAACGTGTAAACCAACGATTGTAAAACATCATCAACCCCAACCTTATACAACATAAATCAAACGTTATATTATAGTTAAACGAACTATATACAAAAGAAGTTTCTTTACGTATAATACTAAAAAATAGTTCTTTAGACACCTAATCTAAAGACCTACAATTGTCATATTTCCGGTTTTTTCGACAACTACATATACCCCATAGAGAGGAATAACAAACATGAAAAAGCGAAAGACCTTTAAGATTTTTTATAAGATCGGATTAGGATATTTACTCGTACTGGCTGTACTGGCTGGTTGCATCCTGCTGATTCAGAACAGCACAAGTCAGCTCCAACGGGAACTGGATTTTCTGGTCGATCACGATATGAGGGTACACGCCCTCACCTATGAACTCGAAAGAAACATGGTAGATATGGAAACAGGTCAACGCGGTTACATCATCACGGGTCAGGACAATTATCTCGATCCCTACACCCAAGGAAAAGCGCAACTTATTACACTCAGAGATGAACTTGCTGCTTTAATTTCGGATAATCCGGCTCAACTTGCACTTTTGGAAGACATACATACTAATATGGAGAACTGGGTCCAGATCGCTGGTGAACCTGTGGTCGCTCTTCGTCAAGCCAATAATACTCAGGCCATTCGAGATTTTTTCGCAGATGATCCAGGTAAAAGAGACATGGACCAGATTCGGACTGCTCTCGATACGTTTCGAACCAACGAGCATACGTTAACCGATAACCGTACAGAAGCACTGAAGCAAAAAAACACACTACTGAACCTGGAACTGTATGGGGCACTTATCGTTGTGGCCATTATCTCGTTCATCACTGCATTGGTCCTGTCACGTGCCATTGTTAGAAACATCCGTACCGTGAAGCAGGCATTAAATGACATCGGTTCTTCCAATGGTGACCTGACACTGAGAATCGCTACGCCAATGAAAGACGAAACTCGTGAACTCGCGGAGGCAGCCAATACAATGCTCACTGGTTTGCAGCAAATGATGCTGGACGTTCAGAGCAATGCCATGATTCTGAGCAAAGCTTCGGATCGATTGGATAAAGGCGTTGCCGATAGCCATCTTGCAGGAAAAGAAGTTGCCACTGCCATGGAACGTGTGGCTGAAGGCGCTGATGAACAGGTTGCTCTTACGCAAACCATGGTAGCTGCGATGCAGCAATCCCTCAATGGCCTTAATCGTGTCGCCTCCTCGGCAAGTGACGTGGCAGGCCGTGCAGTTCGTACCGAATCCATTGCCGTGGATGGGCAACAGCGCATTGATAATGCTGTAGGTAAAATGAGTTCCATTGAGCAATCCTTCCTCTCTGTACAGGAAGCCATTAATGAAATTTCGAAGATGTCTGATCAAGTGATCAACATTGCAGATTCAATGTCGGGTATTGCGAGACAAACCAATCTGCTTGCACTTAACGCCGGAATCGAAGCTGCCCGCGCTGGGGAAAATGGACGCGGCTTCGCTGTTGTTGCCGCGGAAATTCGTAATCTTGCAGACCAAAGTGCAACATCAGCCAAAGAAATTACAAGTATATTGGAAACCGTGGTAGCAGGTGTTCAGAGTACGGTGCAGGTGGTTGATGAGAGTACTCTACATGTGAATGAAGGGTTGCGGACCATTGAGGATGCAGGTAATGCTTTTTCAACCATTACTCAGCATATTCATAACCTCAGCGGTGAAGTTTTGGAGGTATCTGCTGTTGTCGAGGAGTTAACTTCCGGTAGTGAGGCTGTGATGAAGTCCATCAATGAAGTATCGGCTGTTGTGGAAGATACTGCATCAGCCACGGAAGAAGTATCTGCGATGACGGAGGAGCAACTTGCTTCCCTGCAGGAAATGTCTGACACGTCCAAGCAGTTGAATGAAATGTCGGATACACTTGATCAGCTGGTTAAGCGATTCAAGCTGGCGTGACCTGAATCAACATACAACATAACGATAGAATGTCTATGTAGCTCTATTTTGCGCCAAAACACAGGAAAGAAGCATCGCAGACAGGCACACCTGGGCCACTGCGATGCTTCTTGGTGTTACGGAGAGCTGATACATTTAAAGGTACAGCAGGCACTTCGAAATGAAAAAACCTGACACTCCTTTTCTTATCCTGATTGTTCCGTGTTCCGTAACGCTTCCAGTATCAATTGTGCCTGATACCCATCGTTAAAGTCATATATCTTAGCTGGTTTGCCTTGTATACGTGCAATCACATGTTTAAGAACCGGCAATTCACTGGCGGACTCAAGCACTTCCACAGGAGAAAGTGGCTGCCCCACCATGCCAGTCTTCAATTCTTCCCAATTTTCCAGCGCAATCGTGCCTTTTGTGCCATACACCACCATGGATACACGTTCTTCCCCCGCAAATTGAGAGATGCCGTTCAGCTGAATTCGGATTCCGTCTTCCAGTTCCATTGCAGCCTGCACTTCTAGTTCACAGTCTCCATTATCAGGATATTGAACCTGGGTGCTCACTACCCGGATGGCACCAAACACCTTTTGAATCATATGAATCCAGTGAATCCCCACTTCAAGAATAAATCCACCCTGCTCCCGGCTTGTAATCCATGCATTCTGTTGCCATGATCGTGGCCACTGCGGGAATTGCAAAATGAGATCTATTTTGCGAATGGCCCCCACAGTATCCTGCTCAATCATCTCTTGCAACTTCAGCACGGAAGGTTCATGCGGCATCGAGAAGTGGATGGCATGAACAACGCCCGCTTTTTGCGCTGCATCCAGCATCTTTTTGGCTTCTTCTATACTATTGGCAAGCGGTTTCTCGCAGAATACATGAATTTTGCGCTCCAGCGCCTCCATGACAACCGGATAATGAAATTTCGGCGGAACTGCAATATACAACAGATCAATCTGATGTTCATTCATCAATTGCTTGTAATCCGTATACGTCCTAACTCCCCGATGAGAAGCTGCAAAAGACGCCAAACTTTCCTCATTCGCATCACACACCGCAACAATCTCAATCTCCGTGTCCATCTTTGTATTCTCGATGAGATGAACCATATGTAATCCCATTTTACCCAGCCCAATCAGAGCCATCTTGATGACTGTCATTCCATCCCCTCCCAATTCCTTTCCAGTATAGCAGAAAGCAAAGAATTGCGAATGCGATGCGTTGATACGAAAAAAGATAAATCCCTAGCTTTCAAGTCGCTATTAGAGACTGAAATTCATCATTGTTAGTCATATTTTTACATTATTTGTAACTTCGTAACAACCGGGTAATTCGTTCCAGGGATATATAACCAATTGTTTTCACTTTATCCAGCATCACTTAAAGCGTTACCAACTTAAGAATCAGGAATTTAGACTCACAAATACAGGTTGACAAAAAACCACAAAAAAAGATACTCTTCCTAATAACAATGAATATTTCCTCTTACAACCTTAGATAGTAACTTGCATTCAACAAATGGAATATGCGTATGGTTCTAATAACCTATTTCATGAAGCGAGGTGTCCCGCATGAGAACAGTTGCGGACTATTTGGCAGAAACTCTGCGTAATCTAGGCGTTACTCATGTCTTTGGTATTATTGGTAAATCCATCTGCCCTGCTGTACTGAAAATGGTGGATTACGGATTAGAGTTCATTCCAGGCCGTCATGAATCCAGCTCAGGTTTTGCCGCATCCGGCTATGCATTACAGACGGGTAAACTCGGCGTTGCCTTTGCCACATCCGGTCCAGGCGGAACTAATCTGCTTACTGCAGCAGCCCATGCAAAGGCCAACAATCTGCCCGTTCTATTTATTACGGGTCATCAATCCATCCAGGAACTGGGGCTACCTCAGTGCCAGGATTCCTCTTCCTATCTGGCTGATCTAGCCGAGATGTTCCGGCCTGCCACATTATTCAGTAAACTCGTTGAGCGTGGAGATCACTTCGGCACCCTACTGAATCATGCCTTATCCATTGCCCTTGGTCCGAATAAAGGCCCTGTTCACCTCTGTCTTCCTTTTGACGTACAGACTGAATTGTTATCGGAATGCCGGATTATCATTCCCGAACCGGAACCTCTTTTTAGTATATCTAACCTGAATCGTATTTTCCCTCTCATTCAACAATCCAACCGCCCTTTAATTATTGCTGGTAAAGGTGTAAGTCGTGCCAGAGCCCATGATGAATTGCTTCAATTGGCCGAATCGTTCAACATTCCTGTCATTACTACGCCTGGTGGAAAAGGAGCGATTGCGTGGGACCATCCCCTGTACCATGGACCTTGTGGTGTTGGAGGTTTCCCACATGCAGACGACATGTTGAACCAAAGTGACCTTTATATTGTACTCGGTTCACGTCTGAGTGATATGACCCTATGCAATCTGAAACCTGAGAACCACCCGGCACACCTCATTCAATTTGATACTGATCCTACATTTGTGGGTAAGATTCTGAGTGCTCAAACCTTACATATCACCGGTGATTTGAAGGACAACATGCAATATTTGCTGGGCACATTAGAAGACCTCCCTACTCCTGTGAGAACCACGGCACCCATCGATTACACTGTCCCTTTACCAGATCTGCCCCACCTGTCTCTGGCTTCTGTGCTGGAAGGGATGAGTGATCTGCTTCCGTACGATCATAAGCTTTTTGTTGATGATGGCAGCCACGGATTTCATGCGGTCCAGCGATATAAAGTCAAGAAACCAGGCAGCTTTGTGTTTGACGCTTACTTTGCCTGCATGGGTAATGCCATTGGTATGGCGATAGGTTCAAAGGCCGCTTCACCTGAAGAGACCGTCGTATGTATCACCGGGGATGGATGTTTCATGATGCTGGGGACGGAGATCCATACCGCGGTATGCAACAATCTGAACGTCATCTTCATTGTTGTTAACAACAAACAACTGGACATGGCACTCAAAGGAATGGAAAAAACAACAGGCAGGATCGATGGCACCTTATTTGAGGTTCCCATGGATGCAGCCAAATTCGCCGAATCTCTGGGAGCTGTCGCTTTCCGGGCAGAGACACATGAAGAATTCTCATCTGCGCTGAGCACAGCCCAAACGTTGAATCAGGTGACTGTCATTGAGCTTCTGACTGATCGAGATGAAATTCCACCTACGGCTCACCGCACCGTAACTTTGAATTAGGAGGAGCATATCATGAGCGAACATGTAGCTCAGGGCCTGGACCGTTTTGCTAAACTTTCTGGTGAGTACGGCGCAAGAGCCCTTGCACCAATCAAGGAGCATTTTCCCGAATTATCTGAATTTATTATGGGGACAGCATATGGGGATATTTTTCAGCGCACCACCATTTCGGATCAATGGAAGGAAGTTGCTATCATATCTTCGTTGATCACCCAAGGACAGTATGAACAACTAGGCGTGCATTACACGATGGCTCTAAGCGTGGGAGTGACGGTGGATCAGCTCAAGGGAATATTGCTACATCTGGCACCATGTGTGGGTGCTCCACGCATTATTAGTGCATTTAATATTTTGCTTGCCACTCTAGACGAAATACAGTAATTCACTTTTCTACATTTTTATACATGATTCGACTTTTTTATTGATCTTTTTACATTCCTACCTTTATAATATGGTTAAATTATCCTTCGAACCAGCTCGCATCTTAGAAGCTTTCGGCAGAGGCCCAATGGGCTGTGTATCCACTAACAGGATAGCCTTAACTCATTTAAAGGAGAGAGATCAAGCATGGGAAATTTCATTCTGAAGACTGACGTTTCGAACAAGGTGTTAAACATTGAACTGGAGGGTTCTTTCTCTCAAGAAGACGGTTTGCGTTCCATCTCGGCCTATCAGGATACGATCGCTCCTATTAATACCAAGGAGTATAACCTGAACATTGATTGCAAAAAGTTGAATGTTACGGCTCCGGAGATTGTGCCTCTTCTGGAAGGATGCCTTCAAATGTTCAAAAAAGATGAATATAAAAAAATCGTATTGACCCTCGAGAACAACGCGATTCTAAAAATGCAGTTGTCCCGGCTCGGCCGGTCAGTCGGTCTGGACAATCTCGAAATCATCTCTACCGTTACCACTTAATAAACCAGGCGGACAAGCTGAGAATTCACCCTTCCGCTCAAGAGGAGAATGAAGATGGCCGGAATTCGTATTGTAGATATCGATATCTATCATCCAGCAACCAAGGTGCACAATGACTTTTATATTGAACATTTTGACGCAAGAGGTGTAGATATTCGAGGATTGTTAAAGGCACTTGGTCGTGATACACGTTATAAAATTGACAACGATGACGAAAACTCACTAAGCATGGCCTTTGAGGCAGCCAGTAACCTACTGAAAAAAACCGGACTCACCGGTGCAGATATTGATCTGATTGCTTATGCAAGCCAAACGCCAGAATACATCTTTCCTACGAATTCCTTGATGATCCATCGCCTGATTAACGGAGCCTCTCATACGATCTGCATTGACAGCAACGCCAACTGCGCAGGCATGACAGCAGCTTTCGAACAGGTTAGCCGGCAGATGCTGGGCAATCCTCGCATTCGTCGTGCCTTAATCATCGGCTCGGATTACGTGGCTCCTCACGCCAGCCCGGACGATCCCGTATACTTCGCCAATTTCGGTGATGCAGCAGCGGCGGTTATTGTGGAGCGGGATGAACAAGCTGTCGGTTTCATTGATTCAATCTATCAGACGGATACGTGTGTGTATGGTAATTCGCTATTTCCTGCAGAAGGCCTGGCTAAACTGGGCAAAACGGGTGTAGATGCGGGTGCTTTTCATGTGAAATTCATACCATTCGATGATTCCATCTGCGTGGATGCCGCTTCTGAGTCCATCCGTACCCTGTTAACACGCAACGAGATTACACCAGACGAGATCAAAGCCGCCTGCTTCTCTCAACTATCCATTAGTAATATTCGGGCTGTATCCGAGAATGTCGGCATTGCTGATGATATTGCCGTCTACATTGGCGATGAATTCGGATATACCTCAACCAGCAGTCCATTCATTGCATTGCATCGGGCGGTTACAAGCGGTCAGATTCAGCGTGGTGACAAAGTGTTGTTCTGGACGGTTGGAGCCGGGTGGCAAAATGTAGCCATGGTGGTAGAATACTAGGCTAGCCTTTTTCGCCATCATATCTTTATTCAGCAGAATAATAACTAGGACGATCCCTTTTATTTTAATTCAAAAAGGATCGTCTTTTTATTTGAACGGAATCCTCACTCCACCACGTATACTGCTTCTGGCTTTATTAACTAACTCATAGTAATTAACTCAAAGCAAAAAGCAGCCCTATCGGACTGCCAGACTTCTGCTTCTATACCAAACGTTCAGAAAATCTTCTTTGTCTCGCGATCGTCTTTCAGGATCTCTACAGCCTCCCGGAAACGCAAGGAATGCACGATCTCCCGTTCCCTCAGGAATTTCAGACTGTCCTGCAGATCCACGTCATCCGTCATGTCGATCAACCATTGGTATGTAGCCCGGGCCTTCTCTTCCGCTGCAATGTCTTCGTACAGATCCGCAATCGGATCACCCTTGGCTTGAATATACGTAGCGGTAAACGGTACACCTGCTGCATTGCTGTAAAAAAGGGCCTTATCATGATTAACGTAGTGAGCAGCCAGCCCGGCTTGCTCCAGCTGTTCAACTGTAGCATCTTTAGTCAGCTTATAGATCATGGTTGCAATCATCTCGAGGTGGGCAAATTCTTCTGTTCCAATGTCGTTTAACAGGCCGATAATTTTGTCTGGAATCGTATAACGCTGGTTCAGATACCGCAGAGCAGCTGCCAATTCCCCGTCTGCTCCACCATACTGCTCCATCAGTAATTTGGCCATATGAGGGTCACATTTACTCACTCGAACGGGATATTGTAGCTTTTTCTCGTATACCCACATTGCAAGACTCCTCCTTTAACGTTTATACCTGCCAAGGCCATGGTGTCTGGGACCACTCCCACGGATATTTCGAGAAGGCGTGACCAAAATTCATCAGCGGTCCATACAGCTGTTGAAACTCATGAGCTACCCGCATTCGCTCCTGGCTGAACTTGTTGTACTGCTCAATGCTTTGGAAGTCACCTGGATGGGTATCCAGGTACAGATTCAGTTCCACTAACACGAAGCCCAGCGCCTGAAGTTCTTCCAGCAACTCGTAGTATTTTGCATCACAGGCTTTCGGTGCTTCAGGTTCCATCTGCCTCCACCTTCCTCTCCTTTGATTTCTTGGATGTGTAAGGGCTATATAATGCAGGCCATAATGTTCCCAGTCTCAACGCTTCTGCCGGACTGTATTGCGGCCAACCCATGGGCTGGAAAGGTATAAACAACTGCGGTGGAACAAGATACGTGCGGATTTCCATCGGTTTGCAAGGATCAAACGGCCCCACAAAAGGAGCATAGGCTCGAAGCTGTGGATCCTTCACTCGAAACGCCTCCTTCAACGATGTTTACGTGCATTCCCCATACCATTCAAACCATTGCTTCCCGTCTCTACATGTATATGTTTCAGTTCTACAGGTTAATCCCCATTTATCCAAACTTCATAAAGGAATTTCTCATGCCAACTTCACTCTCAATCAAAAAAGACCTTTGGAAGCACCTCTTACGGCACTTCCAAAGGTCTGTATTTCGTAAAATGAGTAATATGTTCACACTTGCTCATCTCACTCATCATCAGATTACTACAAAATCTATTCTACTGGTTTTTCTTCCGAATTCATGTCTTGAGGAACAGATTGCTTGTACACGCGAACCCGGGTAATTCGCAAACGAGTGGACTCCTCCACTTCAAAGACGTATCCATTCAGCTCCCGAGTTTTGCCCTTGGCTGGACTACCTCCAAGCTCTTTAAACAGCCATCCGCCAATGGTATCCACTTCTTCATCCTCAATGATGGCTCCGGTCCACTTATGAACTTCTTCAATAAGCGAACGACCATCAATGGAAAACGAATCACCACTGCGTTCCATATGCGGACGCTCATCCTCAAATTCGTCATACAAATCTCCAACGATCTCTTCCAGAATTTCTTCCGCAGTCAGCAATCCAGCTGTGCCGCCATATTCATCCACAACTAGCGTCATCTGTGAATGTTTCTTCTGCATGAGACGCAGCACATGGCTGATTTCCATGGATTCAGGAACGTTTAAGATTGGACGAACAAGTGAAGCCAGATCATGTTGTTGCTCCGGTTTAGCCAGCAACAGATCGGTGATGTGTATGAATCCGATGATCTCATCCTTGTCTTCTACTGCTACGGGATACCGGGAATGTTTGGTTGCATTAATGATCTCCAGGTTCTCTTCCAAAGACATATGCGTGTACAGACAATCCATGTCTGTACGTGGCAGCATCACTTCACGTGCCAGCATATCGGAGAAATCAAAGATGTTGTCCATCAGTTTGATCTCATCTTTATCGATGACACCACTTTTGGCACTCTGCTTCATCAGAATTCGAAGTTCATCTTCCGAGTGAGCTTCTCCTTCACTGGCAGGTTCGATACCTGCCAAACGCAGCAATGCATTGGCCGATACATTCAGTACCCAGATGAACGGGAAGAAGATTTTGTAGAACAACAGCAAGGGTGCAGATAAGAACAATGCCACTCCGTCTGTTTTTTGAATTGCCAACGATTTAGGTGCAAGCTCACCCAGCACAATATGCAGAAACGTAATGATACAGAAACCGATAATGACCGACACGGTCGAAATAAGCCCTGTATCTCCTACACCGAGCTTAAACATGAGAGGCTCAACGAGCAATTCAGAGATGGCTGGTTCTCCCAGCCACCCGAGTCCAAGTGATGTTAATGTAATCCCGAACTGAGTTGCCGATAGATAGGAATCCAGTTTACTATTCACCTTCAGTGCATAACCAGCCAAACGGTTTCCTTCACTCTGCAATTGAGTTAAGCGTGTCTGCCTTACTTTCACAAGGGAAAATTCCGCTGCAACAAATACGCCATTCAAAAATACGAGCAAAAAGACACAGACCAGATTAAATACCAGCTGTCCAAGATGAAATTCAGTATGAATATCCAAGTTGAAACTCCCCTTTTCTATCTATTTCAGGAATACACCTGGAATATCAACGTGTGATTGCCTTTCTCGATTTGAAATCCACACCCTTGTAATACATATCTGCCACTAGCAGGTTTGGTCCGCAACAGGATGCAATATCGCAATGGCAATTGACCGTTTGATTCAACGGATGTTCAGCTGACCATTCATGAAACACATCATCCAGTTTACGATCACGAATGTTGCCAAACGCCGGGATATCCGCAAAATCCGTCACATACACATTACCCGTGAACATGTTGACGTTAACACGGTTGCGTCCGTCCGGATCGTTACGTACCGTCACATTGGGTTCGCTGTATAAACGGTTGATCAGTTCCCGATCCTGCTCTGCTGCACTGCACGCGAAGAATGGCAGGGTCCCGAATAACATCCAAATATCTTTGTCACGCACATCAAGCAAACGATGAATCGCTGCTCTCATATGATCCAGTGATAACACGGGCAGTGACGAAGCAAAGTTCGAATTATACATCGGATGCACTTCATGACGGACACAGCCCATCTCTCGAATCAATTGGTGAATACCATCCAGCTTGTCGTGCGTACGGAAGTTAATCATCGATTCTGCAGAGATAAACATGCCTGCTTCACTCAGTTTGCGTGAATTTTCAATCATTTTCTCATACATCTTCACCGCTACTTCACGTTTCACAGGTCTGCCACTATTCGCAAATCCAACTTGATGGAAATCGTCAGCATTCAGATAGTTGAATGAGATATGCATAACGTCCAGATAAGGTAAAAGTTGCTCATACCGGCTGATATCCAGCGTTAAATTCGAATTGATCTGGGAACGAATTCCACGTTCCTTGGCATATTTGAGCAGCGGGATAATCATCTCATCCACTGTTTTCTGGCTAAAGCTTGGCTCGCCACCCGTCAGACTAATCGTCTGCAGATGCTCCACTTCATCCAATCGTTTCAGCATCAGAGGAAGCGGAAGAGCCGGCGCCTCACGCATCGTAAGCATATCTCCCACGGCACAATGCTCACACCTCATATTGCACAGATGTGTCACGGTCATTTCTACACTGGTCAGCACATGGCGTCCATATGTACGCAGAGAGCCGATCGGATCCCACGGATCATTCGTTGGCGATAAAGGCATCGGTTGTACCGATCCTGAGTTTAGCATGGTCATTGTTCTTCACCTTATTCCTTTTATTAACCTAAAAAGTTTTATTTACATCATACCTTGTGTTTCTCTTTTTGGAGTTATCTTTTATCATAGCACAATTTTGAATGCTCCGGCATACGTAGACCCTGTCCATTACATGACAAAAAACGCTCAGGCAACTCTGGACCGCATTGCGAAACGGCCCGGATATTACGACATGAGCGCTAATCAACTTTCAAGTAGTTCAACTTTCCACCTGTTCACTTTGAGCCACTGAAGGTGTATCTTCCACACCCTCTACACCTGTGATCATCACAGACAGTGCTGTAGACAGGTTAATTTCATAAGGCGAAGATAAAGTCTGGCCGTCCGCATCTTTTAGAACACGGATAAGTGGACGTTGAGGAACACGTGAATGAATTGATGCAACTACCCCGACCTCTCCTGTACTGAGCTTGACTGAAATACCTACCGGGTATATCGCGACACAATCCCTGAACTTCTCCAGCATCCGTTGTTCATAGAGGGTTCCTGAACCTGTATACAACACCTCTACTGCCTGATGCGGCAGCAAGGCTTGCTTGTACACCCGATTCGTTGTCATGGCATCATACGAATCAGCAAGCGCAATCCATTTGGCATATTCATGAATTTCATTGTCTTTCAAACCAAAGGGATATCCACTGCCATCAATTCGTTCATGGTGCTGCAATGCACAATGCGCGGATAGAAGCGGTATACCTGGTTCATCTTTGAGAATACGGTGTCCATATGTAGTGTGCTGCTGAATGATTTTGAATTCCTCGTCACTCAATCTGGAGGGTTTATGCAAAATTTCTGGTGCAATCTGTGTTTTGCCGATATCATGCAACAAAGCGCCCAGACCAATCTCCATTAATTGCTGGCGTGTGTAACCCGAAGCGACACCAAGAACCAGCGTGTACACACATACATTCAGAGAATGGTTATATAGGTCAAAATCGCTGGAGTTCATGTCCATCAGCATAATCATGGCTTCCTTCTGACTGCCGATGTCTTCCAGAATCGCATTCATCACACCACTAAGCGCTTTACCGAAATGAGGAATCCGATTTTTGGTTTTCAGTCCTGACATACTCTGAAATTGCTGTTTGATCTCGACCAGTGCTTTCCTTCGGGTCTCTTCCTGCAACATTTCAGGAACGATGATGTCCTCTGTCACAGCATCTTTAATATACACATAACCGACTCCGAGATCCTTAAGGCGTCCAATCAATCGACTGGTTAGCTCTACATCCTCACTAAGTAATACAAGGCCTTCTTCACTATAAATACGTTTCCCCAGCTTCATGCCAGGCTGCAATAAGTTTATATGTACTAAACGCACAGCCTATCCTCTCCCGCTCCGTAGATGTAATTACCACTAGCCGCCGCTTCAGCAGAAGGCAAGTACTTTAAATTTAGCTTTGATGCCAGCGGGCTCGCAGGCTGTCGTCCAGAGCCCCTGGTCGTTTTATTTCCGTTTCCAGCAAATCGCGTATGAATTCCGGAAGATGATAGAGCGTACGGGTTCCATGAGCAAGAGGAGGATACCCCACATTGAACGTAAACATGTCCAGTGTTCCAACGATATACTCACATTGTTCTTCCATAGGCTCCCCATTGATGGATATGGCCTGGATTTTCTCATACGCTGGCGCATCTGGATTGTATTGAACTTCCATTCCGTCCATACATAACGTGCCTAGAATATGACCACGAAAACCAAATCCCACAATGGGCTTACCTGAAAACTCGTCCAACAAGGACTGCTCAAGTGCTTCACGAATATGACTTCCACTCAAGCATATTGTACAAGCATTTATAGGAGATGGACATAGGGAATGCAACATTCCTTTTGTAATATTTCCTTGTGGAAGCTCTCCGAGAAGCTGACCTGCATTCACCAGAGACAGCTGTGCCCCCGTGAAATGACGGACAGCTTGTGCAAGCAATGTTGCAAACGGGGATTCCCGATCATACGTGATAGGCAGCACCCGATCCGTTATCACTGCCGTCTGATTGAGTGTTCTTTCGGCTTCCGTACGATTCGCAGCGATTGCCAGCGCAACCTGATCATCCAGTAACATACTCTTGGCAGCCATACAACCGCTACTTACCAGTTGGAGAGGTTCTCCCACATTTGTTCGTTCCAGAACCACTTTCCCAAGCCATTGGCCAAATTTTCCAGCCCCGCCCAACACGGTCTGACAAATGACTAAAGGCTCTTCGAGAACATGATGGGTATGCCCACCGAGAATAACATCAATTCCAGTAATCTGCTCCGCCAGTCTCCGATCTGTCGAAAGTCCCAGATGTGAAAGAATAACCACCACATCCACTTCATTACGTAATGCTTCCACTTGAACTTTTAATGATTCCACAGGGTCCAGAACATCCCACCCGAGCAGTTCGTAAAACGTGGTAAAAGGGGCCGTTGCCCCCAGCAGACCAACGCGAAATGGACCTTTCTCCACAATCAGAGAAGGTTTCATCCACACTGGTGCAAGTCCAGTATCTTGCTCCACAACATTGCCGCATACCACAGGACACAGAAGTCCAGCGTAGGACTGCGAGAGCTGATCTGGCGTAAAGGTTAGACCTTCGTTGTTACCGATTGTAATGGCATCGTAGCCCGTCAGGTTAATAACATCAACATTAGCCGTACCCAGTGTTCCTTCTGTGTCAACGGCCATCCGGTCCATATGATCGCCAATATCCAGTACTAGAAAGTTGCCACCTTGGTCACGTTCTTCATTAATCATAGCGGCGATGGTGCTCATGGAGCCGAAGTGGCTATGGATGTCATTGGTGTGCAGAATCGTTAACGTTTGCTTCTCCCTGGTGCTCATCACACCGCCTCCCCTGCTCTTCAATAAACGTTCATTCTTCTAATGGATAAGCATAACATTTTCCGCGTCGTTATGATATATTTAAAGGGTTTAGAGATCAAAAAGAGGTGAGTCATATCCATGAAATTGACAATTCAACTATTTGCAGGCATTGCAGAACGTTTAAATACATCCCTTCTGGAGTTTGAGTACATTGGAGACCTTCCAACCGCTGCCGATTTAAAAGAAAAACTGAGTCTGGCCTATCCAGAGGCAGCTTCTCAGATAAGGACATCTTTTTTGGCAGTTAACCAGCAGTACGCTCCTGCCGATACTATACTTAGCTCAGAAGATGAACTTGCGTTAATCCCTCCCGTCTCTGGAGGTGATGGTACGGATATATCCGATGAAAAGCTTCGCTCTACCGTTCCAGAACATCGGACTGAAGATGGCTTATTTCTGATCACAGAGTCCACCTTGTCCGTGGAAGCAACAACGGCGCTAGTGATTACCCCGAATCACGGGGCAGCTCTTACTTTTGTAGGCACGACTCGTGAAATGACTGGTGAACAGCGCACCGTTCATCTTGAATACGAAGCCTATGTGCCGATGGCTCTTTCTCAGATGGCTGCCATTGGTGTGGAAATCTCCGATCGCTGGCCTGGTGTGTTATGTGCAATCAGTCACCGAATTGGCAAAGTGGATGTGGCAGAGATTAGTGTAGTCATTGCCGTTTCCTCGCCTCATCGCAACGACTGTTATGATGCAAGCCGTTACGCCATAGAGAGACTCAAACAGACCGTTCCGATCTGGAAAAAGGAAATTTGGGAAGATGGATCTGAATGGAAGGGACATCAATTAGGACCATGGAACCCCATGGAGAACTAAATAATGAGCCTTTACACCTTTTAGATTGAGTGGGTTAATAGTAAATAAGTCGTTGTCAACCCATTTTTTTCTTGTTATTATAATTATATGTGTCGATATTAGTCGAGAAAAGGTGGTTTATACGTGAGAGTGCATGTTACTGATCTTAAACCGGGTGACCTGTTAAAAAATGATGTATACAACAGTTCGGGTCTCCACATGCTGATGAAAGGTTCCACCCTCAGTGAAGATGACCTATCCAAACTGTTGCAACATGGAATCGAGTACGCAGATGTAGAACACACACCATCCGACCTACACTCTGATGCACAAACCTTACCTTCCGATCAGACCCGTCTGTTAACTAACTTGTTTAACGATACGATCAAAGGTACTGAATCTCTATTTCAACAAGCGATGGAGAAGGGTTTTATTGATGAGACACAGGTCGATGAGATTTTGTTTACCCTAACAGAACAGTTGGAAAAACAAAAAGATGTTGTCTCCTTGTTGCTTATGCTGGACGGGGAAAGCGATTATACGTACAACCATTCATTGCAAGTCGGAATGCTCGCTTTTTATATCGCCGGCTGGATGGGTTACAACCCCGAGGAATGTCTAACGGTAGCCAAAGCAGGATATCTTCATGATATCGGCAAGTCCAAGATTCCTTCTGAGATTTTACATAAACCTGGTAAATTGACCACGGAAGAATTTGACGAAATGAAGAAACACACATTCTATGGGTACGATATCATTAAAGAATCCACGCAGGATGAAATTCTGGCAATGGTTGCACTTCAGCATCATGAGCGCGAGGATGGAAGTGGTTATCCTCATGGACTTCGAGGGGACGAAATCCACCCATATGCCCGTATAACTGCTGTAGCAGACGTTTACAGCGCCATGACGACAAATCGGGTGTACCAGACCAAACAGGAACTGATCTCTGTTCTGTGTGAACTGTACAGTCTCAGCTTCGGTCAGTTAAACGGTGAAGCAACGCAGGAACTGATCAAGCATATGCTACCTAATTTTATCGGTAAAAGGGTTCTGCTCACCACGGGTCAGACGGGACTCATTGTCATGAATAATCCTGCGGATTATTTCCGACCACTCGTTCAGACCTCTACAGCCTTTATCGATTTAGCGAAAGAAAGAGATATTGCTATCGTTGAAATTTATGTACAGTAGTGGTGTAACAAGCCTATCTGTTCATTGTACTCAGCACACAGGATGGATACGAAGCAACAAACAGGAAGTAGCTTGAATAACCAACTCATAGGTTGGCATATGACAAAAGGGAAGCCGTAATCGGCTTCCCTTTTGTCTATTCCGATTCAATCATGTTGGATTACACGCAGAATGCTTTTGTGATGATAACCAACAGAATGAACAGTACCAAGATTGCACCAGTGTTTGTGAACATATTGTATCCGCCAACGCCGCCTACTCCGCCTACTCCGCCTACGTTGCCACCACAGCCATATCCTACTTCGCTCATGTGATTGCCTCCTCTTCATCAGGTATACCCTAACATATGACGTTTCCGGTGGAATGAACCGGGCGAACAGGCAACATTCGATAAATGGTTGTCTGTCTGCATCTACCTGAGTGGATCAGCCTTCTGTTACTCCCTGTTCTTTGCAGGAATCTATGTGTCGGAATCCGAATGAACCTGGATGCCTTTTTCCTTGCGGTACATGATAACAAGTAATCTCCAAAATTCATAACTGCCTTTGTCGTTCATAATAAACGGTCGATAATAATCAAATGCTTGCTGCGCCCATGCGGGACAATCCATATTGGAAAGTTGCTCCTGTTGCTGAATCCATCCCCCTTGAATCTCCAGCGTTTTCTGCATGGCTTCAAACATTTTCTTCTGCTCAGTGGTCATCGGCGGAGCCTCCTGTTCCTGAGATGCAGTTCCGTATTCGGCCTGTAGATACGCACCCGGTTCCGTCACACCCTCTTCGCTGGCTGTATACCCATAAGATGGTGCACTTGTTTTACGAATCTCATAATGTACATGCGGACCAGTACTCTGACCTGTGCTCCCCTGATTACCGACAAGCTGGCCTCGCTTCACCTGCTGTCCAACGCTTACAGCAATACGTGAAAGGTGCGCATAACAATGCAAGTAGCCACGATGATCCTGAAGGGCAACTGTAAGCCCGTAACCGCCGAATCCGGAGCCTGTAACTCCTTCGGAAGCAAAACGTACCCTACCTTCCATAAAGGCATAGACGGGGCCATTCCAGGGCTCTGTCACGAGATCGATTCCGCGGTGAAATGTCTGTCCACCATGAATAGGATGAATTCGATAGCCGAATGAACTTGTAATCCGATAGCCCTCGAAAGGGTTTACGCTCATACACTCACATCCTTTTCTATCATTAAATGCTTAAATCTATGAAATGGCTTGTGCTATTGGTCTTATTTTATTCCACAAAAATACCCCCTAGAGAGACTTTTTAAAAGTCTGCTCTAGAGGGTATTCGATCACTTGAAACTATATCTACTGCTTAACATCAGCAGCTAGGTTTAGCTTTACGGCTTCGAAAGGCGCTGCATTGGATTAGCCAATGGAGCCTTCCATTTCGAATTTGATCAATCTATTCATCTCAACGGCGTATTCCATTGGCAATTCCTTCGTGAATGGCTCAATGAAGCCCATGATAATCATCTGTGTTGCTTCCGCATCAGTCAGACCGCGGCTCATCAGGTAGAAGAGCTGATCCTCAGACACTTTGGATACTGTAGCTTCATGCTCCAGCATGATGTTATCATTCATGATTTCATTGTAAGGAATTGTATCCGATGTGGACTCATTATCGAGAATGAGTGTATCACACTTGATGTTAGATTTCGCGCCCTCAGCTTGACGTCCAAAGGAAGCCAAACCA
Source organism: Paenibacillus sp. FSL L8-0435 (assembly GCF_037965655.1). Lineage (NCBI taxonomy): Bacteria > Bacillati > Bacillota > Bacilli > Caryophanales > Paenibacillaceae > Paenibacillus > Paenibacillus sp. FSL L8-0435. The sequence continues at coordinate 1,999,663 of NZ_CP150185.1, read as the reverse complement.
CGGTACGTTACTTTACCACCATGTTTACTGATGGACTTGGATACAATCGTAGATGTTGTATCTGGAGCCAAGTGGATCATTTTCGCACCTGCATCCTGATGCTGGTTTTTACCAGCTACAGCGATGGAGAGTACGGAACCTTTAGCTCCACGGCCTTTCAATACAACCGCTGGATATTTCATCGTCAGTTTGGAACCGATGTTACCATCGACCCATTCCATCGTTGCATTTTCTTCTGCAACCGCACGTTTCGTAACGAGGTTGTAGATGTTTGGTGCCCAGTTTTGGATCGTTGTGTAACGAACACGGGCATTTTTCTTACAGATGATCTCAACGACCGCACTATGCAGTGAGTTCGTGCTGTAGATTGGAGCTGTACAGCCCTCTACATAGTGAACGAAGCTATCTTCGTCGGCAATGATGAGTGTACGCTCGAATTGTCCCATATTCTCGGAGTTGATCCGGAAGTAGGCTTGCAGAGGCACTTCACATTTAACGCCCTTAGGCACGTAGATGAAGCTTCCTCCGGACCATACCGCACTATTCAATGCAGCAAATTTGTTATCTGCTGGCGGAATAACTGTTGCAAAATATTCACGCAGGATTTCCGGATGCTCTCTGAGAGCCGTGTCCGTATCCATGAAGATTACACCTTGGTCTTCCAATTCCTTTTGCATGTTGTGGTATACAACCTCGGACTCATACTGAGCCGATACACCTGCAAGGAACTTTTGCTCTGCTTCAGGGATACCCAATTTATCAAAGGTTTCCTTGATTTCGGAAGGAACTTCCTCCCATGTTTTACCTTGTTTTTCAGAAGCACGCACATAATATTGAATTTCATTGAAATCCAATCCGTCGAGATCTCCGCCCCATTTTGGCATTGGCATCTTTTCGAATTGTTTCAAGGATTTCAAACGGAATTCCAACATCCAATCCGGTTCATTCTTAATCTTGGAAATCTCGGTAACCACTTCTGCAGTCAGACCTTTACCGGTTTGAAAGATGGATTTGTGCTCGTCGCGAAAACCATATTTGTACTCTTCCATTTCTGGTGCTTTTTTAGCCATCTTGCTCTACCTCCCTATCGTTATTGTACTTTATTCTCTTCGTCAATCCCTTTGCGTAATGCATTCCAGGCCAGAGTGGCACATTTGATGCGTGCAGGGAACTTGTTCACACCGGATAGGGCTTCGAGATCTTCATAATCGTCGAAATCGACTTCTTCACCTTTCATCAGTGAGGAAAAACGGTTAGCGATATCGAGTGCCTGCTCCATCGTTTTGCCTTTGACAGCCTCTGTCATCATCGATGCAGAGGACATGCTGATGGAGCAGCCTTCACCCGTATATTTGGCTTCCTGAACGATTCCGTCTTTCAGCAAAATTTGCAGTGAAATCCGGTCGCCGCACGTTGGATTGTTCAAATTCACCGTGACAGCGTCATTATCAAATGTTCCGCGGTTACGCGGGTTTTTGTAGTGGTCCATTATAACACGTCTGTACAGATCATCAAGTTGCATCGCCAAAATACTCCTTTGTCTGGATTAAGGCGCTGACAAGCCGATCTACATCTTGTTCGTTATTGTATAGATAGAAGCTGGCACGAGCTGTTGAGCTAACTTCAAGCCAGCGCATTAGCGGTTGACAGCAATGATGTCCGGCACGAATGGCTACGCCACTCGCATCCAGCACAGTTGCCACATCATGTGGATGAACATCCCCCAGATTAAAGGTAACGACACCCACATGCCGCTTGGCTGGGCCATAGATGGTTAACCCATCGATCTCAGCCAGTCGTTCTGTTGCATAAGCTGCCAGCACACTTTCATGATGTGCGATCTCATCCATACCAATCTGCTCCAGAAAATCAATGGCAGCTCCCAACCCTACCGCACCTGCGATAATCGGGGTTCCACCTTCGAACTTCCAGGGAAGCTCTTTCCAGTTGGATTCGTACAGACCCACATCATCAATCATTTCACCACCGAACTCAATGGGTTCCATGGACTCCAGCAGCGCCTTTTTGCCGTAGAGTGCACCGATTCCGGTTGGTCCGCACATTTTATGACCGGATAATGCATAGAAATCACAGTCCAGATCCTGAACGTCCACCTTCATGTGAGGTGTGCTTTGTGCGCCATCAACAACGATGACAGCACCATTGCGGTGTGCAATTTCAGCAATTTGTTTCACTGGATGGATCAGACCCATAACATTGGATACATAAGCGATTGCTACAATTTTAGTATTGTTCGTAATCGTCTTCTCAACATCAGCCAATTCAATATGACCGTCAGGCTGAAGCGGAATGTATTTCAATGTTGCACCTGTCTCCTTGGCAACTTGCTGCCAAGGAATCAGATTACTATGGTGCTCCATTTGCGTGATAACAATTTCATCGCCTTCTTTGCAATTGGCGCGGGCGTACGATGAAGCCACCAGATTGAGGGCTGTCGTTGTCCCGCGAGTAAAGATAATCTCCTGTGTACGGCGGGCATTGATAAACTTGGCTACCTTCTCACGTGCGCCTTCGTAAGCGTCCGTTGCACGGCTTCCAAGGGTATGAACACCTCGGTGTACGTTGGAGTTCTCATACTCATAATAATGTTTGACTGCTTCAATCACAGCATGAGGCTTCTGTGAAGTTGCAGCACTATCTAAATATACGAGCGGGTGTCCGTTAATTTCCTGGTGGAGGATCGGGAACTGCTCGCGAATGGACGGGTTCATTGTCCCAGCTTCTTCTCAATCAGGGACTGCAATTGGGTGCGCAGTGCTTCCAGAGGAATATCCGCCACCACCGGAGCCAGGAAGCCATAGATGATCAGGCGTTCGGCATCCGTACGGTTAATTCCGCGCGACATCAAGTAATGAATCTGCTCGGCATTGACTTGACCAACAGAAGCAGCGTGACCTGCCGTTACATCATCCTCGTCAATAAGAAGGATTGGGTTGGCGTCTCCACGTGCTTTAGGGCTCAGCATCAATACTTTCTCTGTCTGCTGTCCATCAGCTTTGGTAGCGCCTTTCTCAATCTTCGTGATGCCGTTGATGATTGCAGAAGCTTCTTCACGCATAACTGCACGTGTAATCATCTGGCTTGGTGTATTCTTGCCGAAGTGACGAGCTTCTGTGGTGTAGTTGATTTTCTGTGAACCGGAACCTACAGCGATGACTTTGGAATCAGAACTTGATCCATTGCCTTTCAGCACGGTCATCGTGTTGCTCGCTGTGTCGCCATTGTTCATTTCACCTACAATCCACTCGATGGAAGCATCATTCTCCAACACTGCACGACGGAATGAAACATCAGTTACATTCACACTCAGTTGATGAACCGATGCGAAACGTACTTTAGCACCGGATTTTGCGAATACTTCCACAACACCATTATGGAAAACAGGTGCGGACAATTCGCCAGATACATAGTTATCAACATAAGTTACTGAACTGTTTGCTTCTGCAACTACAAGCACGTGAGGGGCAAACGTTGCAGATGCGTCGTCCGTAAGCAACACTGCTTGCAGTGGTACTTCGATTTCGACATTTTTCGGAACATACAGGAAGACCCCGCCATTCCAAAGTGCCGCATGTAATGCAGCGAGGGAATGCTCATCCGCTTTCACTGCTGTGTTCAGATATTGTTTTACCAGATCGCCATGTTCGCGAACCGCTGTAGCCAGATCCGTGAAGATAACTCCTTTTGCTGCCAGATCAGCAGACACCTTGGAGTATACCGTACCGGAATTGCGCTGGATAACCAGACTGCCCTCAGCTTGATCCTGAACCAGATCTTTGATAGAAGCAGGTACTTCTGTCAAAGAAGAAATGGCTTCACTTGTTTTATATGTTCCGTACTCGCTGACATTCCAGCGTTCGATTTTTTGTTTTTCCAGTTTAGGAAGCGCAAGCCCGCTCGCAAGCTTTAAAGCTTCAAGCCGCTGTTCGGTCAACCAGCCGGGTTCATTGTTGCTTTCCGACAAGGCGCGAAGCGCTTCAGATTCAACCGGAAGAATTGTTTGTGTAGTCATTAATTAATCCTCCTCCGTTTTGTCTTTACGCTTCTTGGCCTACAGTTTCGTCTGTAATTCCCAGCTCTGCCTTTACCCAGTCATACCCTTCCGCTTCCAGACGGTGAGCCAACTCAGGTCCGCCGGATTTCACGATACGACCTTGCATCATTACGTGAACATAGTCAGGCGTAATGTAGTTCAACAGACGTTGGTAGTGAGTGATGATCAGGAAGCCACGGTCTTCGCTCTTCATAGCGTTCACACCGTCAGCCACGATTTTCAAAGCATCGATGTCCAGACCGGAGTCAATTTCATCAAGTACTACGATTTTCGGATCAAGCAGCATCATTTGCAGAATCTCGTTACGTTTTTTCTCACCACCGGAGAAACCTTCATTCAGGTAACGGTGAGCGAACTCAGGATTCATGTCGAGTTCTTTCATTTTACCTTCCATTTGACGAATGAACTTGATCAGGGAGATCTCGTTACCTTCGCCACGACGTGCGTTAATTGCACTACGCAAGAAGTCGGAGTTTGTAACACCTGCAATTTCACTTGGGTATTGCATAGCCAGGAAAAGACCTGCACGTGCACGCTCATCTACAGCCATATCCAATACATCTTCACCATCAAGTGTAATTGTACCGTCTGTTACTTCATATTTAGGGTGGCCCATCAATGCAGAAGCCAGAGTGGATTTACCTGTTCCGTTTGGTCCCATGATTGCGTGGATTTCTCCACCTTTCATTTCCAGGTTGATGCCTTTCAGGATTTCCTTACCTTCGATCGTCGCTTTCAGACCTTCAATGACGAAATTCGTAGCCATGTGTATTGTTTCCCTCCATTGATTAAATTGATGTTGTTGTCGAAAAAGAAAAAGCGCCTATTATATCTGAACAGGGCTTCCCCTGAATTTCTCCTGTACTTGAATCTTTCAAAGCAAGAACACTTTAGAATAATTCTAAACTGATTCTCAATGATAATCAAGTCATTTCCTAAGAACGTTTGTCCCTTGCAGGAAACATTATTCTTTCTGATTCTATATTAAAAGACAAATTGAATCAAATTAGAAAACATCTTACTCACAAATGTACAGTGAGAAAAATCACAGCAATTCAAGCTTTTATGTCATCTGCTGTACACTAATCTAAAAAAAGGACTTATCCATATCATGGACAAGTCCTCCCGTTAAATAACGTTACTATTTACAATTTGAGCATCTCGTTAATCTTCTGTACCTGTTCGTCAAAATCCGCAACGTCCACCACCGGCGTCATTTCGCGCGGCACCGGACCATTCGGAATAGAAATCCATGAACGACAACCGTTATATTCAGGCAGTACGGGGATTTCCATCGGTTCTTTCAAAAGGTACACACGTAAAATCAATACATGGAGCGGATCTTTCCGTTTCCATTTCAAACGGTCTTCGGCAAAATCCGCTGTCCACATATGAAAGTCAAGAAGTCGATCCAGCATCTCCTGATCTCGTATCTCCAGATCCTGCGTTACTTCGGCATATGCAGTAATACGGATTGTCGAAGCTTCGGGCACCCATTCGGCCAGTGATTCTTCAACATAGGATTGATCCGAGGACTTAATCAGTTCTTTACGCTGATGTTCATAAGTCGGATACAGGTAAAACGCCGGACTTTTCAGCTCAAAATGTCGGGTTTCCTCTATGATTCCACCTTTGCGCATCACCATAATTTGGCGACCCGTTTCCAGTGCTTTGATTGCAGAAGCCCATTCTTTTAAAGCCGGTATCGTTGGTTCTAACATAAGCGGTTCCCTCCCCTATCGTTCTTGTCAGCAGTATAGACGCTCTGGGCGTTTCTGACAACATGATCGGGGATCAGGAAGCTTACGTAAGAAACATACTTATATTAGATTAAATCTTGGCTGTATTAACCCAAGAAAGAGCGAAGCATCCACATGTGTTTCTCAAGGTCAGCCTTGAAGCCTGTCAGCATATCGGATGTTGGTTGATCTTCAGCTGAATCTGCAACATCGATACCTTCCTGATATTCATTCGAAAGTGTAGCGAAGTCCTCGATCAGGTTTTGTACCATCGTTTTTGCGTCTTCTCCGCCTGCTGCTTCCTGAATAGAGGAAAGCTCCAAATACTCTTTCATTGTAGCCGCCGGGCTACCTTTCAGCGTAAGGATACGCTCTGCGATTTCATCCATTTGTACTGTAACTTCGTTGTAGAACTCTTCGAATTTCACATGCAATGTGAAGAAGTTAGGTCCTTTAACGTACCAGTGATAGTTATGGATTTTAACATACAATACGTTCAGGTTAGCTACCTGACGATTAAGTACTTGTTCCACCGATTTTGCTTGATCTGTTTTGTTTTTTGTAGCCATATTAATCCCATCCTTTATTTAAAATTAGTCTGTCATGCCATGATAAGCAGGTTGTCCCACAATGCATAACAGAGAGTTAATAATGTGTCACCACATGTAGTGGAGAGGCTTGTTAACGGCGTTTCTCTCAACCGTCCGGCCTATTTGTTTTTACCCTTGAACCGGAAGTTCGAATCAGGATCGACTTGACTTGTCTCAAAAAAAAGTTCAAAAACCGCGTTATTTCCGATATACTGACATATACCAAGCAAAGAAGTGGGTTTTCCTGTTTCTTCATATATATGGAGGTGGCACCTTTGTCCCAATATCGCCCGTTTACCCCCCAGGATGCAATTGAACTGGCCAAAACATTACCGGGTCCATTTGCGGCAGATGCGAATCTGGATTGTCACGAGATCGGCGATGGCAATCTGAATTTGGTATTCCACATCACGGATCAGAACTCCGATAAAAGTATCATTATCAAACAGGCGCTTCCTTATGCGAAAGTGGTTGGAGAATCATGGCCGCTCTCTCTGGTACGTGCCCGCATTGAACGTGAGATTCTTCAGGAAGAGTATCGTCTATGTCCAGGGATGGTACCCGAAGTGTATCATTACGATGATGACCTCGCGTTAACGGTTATGGAAGATCTGAGTGATCATGTGATCATGCGTAAAGGCCTGATCGAAGGTGTTTCCTATCCTCTTTTTGCACAGCATATTGGGGAATTCATGGCAAGAACGCTGTTCTTCACATCCGACTTGGGCATGGATCAGCAATTGAAGAAGGAACAACAGGGCAGATTCATTAATCCGGACCAATGCAAAATAACGGAGGATCTGATCTTTGATGAACCCTACCGGATCGCCGAGAAAAATAATTATGATGTTTCCATTGAGGACGAGGCTGAAGCCCTTCGCACAGATGGAGAACTTCACCTTGAAGTGGCCTTGCTGCGGGAAAAATTCCTGACACATGGGCAGGCATTGCTTCATGGAGATCTGCACACAGGCAGTATTTTTGTTACACCTGAATCAACCAAGGTCATCGATCCCGAATTTGCATATTACGGCCCCATGGGATTCGATGTCGGTGCAGTCCTCGCGAACCTGCTCTTGAATTACGCATCCCTTCCAGGATGGATTCAGGATGAGTCTGCTTTGCGTGAGCGTGAGACGCTTTTGCTTAATATGGTTCGTGATGTATGGACTGAATTCGAGTCTCGTTTCCGTGCCCTCTGGGTTAATGACCTCGTCGATCCGATGGCAAAAACACCAGGCTATCAGGATCTGTATGTGCAACAATTGTTCAGAGATTCGATCGGCTTTGCAGGTGCCAAAATGGTTCGTCGTATCGTGGGACTCGCTCACGTGGCGGATATAGATACGATTCCAAATGCGACTGAACGTGAACATGCTCAGCGTAAAGCATTGTCCATTGGTAAAGCATTAATCAAGAACAATCGTCGCTTGAATACCATCGGCGAAGTACTGGATATTGTATCCACAGCTGTTACTACTACTAAGGCTTAACATAAGGAACGGAGGGAACCCCCTATGACAACCCCTGAATATCAGCCTCTGTCCTCTCTTATCTGGAAAAAGGACAAGCTTGAAATGCTTGACCAGCGTCTGTTGCCCGAAACGATCCTCATGTTGAAACTGTATACACCCGAGGAAGTATGGGAATCCATCCACTCCATGAAAGTACGCGGTGCTCCGGCGATTGGTATTGCTGCTGCATTTGGTGTTGTATTGGGTGCCAAATCATATGACGGAACAACCGTTCAAGGTTGGTTGGATCACGTAAAATCCATATGTGCTCATCTGGCTACTTCCCGACCAACAGCGGTGAACCTTTTCTGGGCACTGGATCGCATGATGCAAAAAGCAAATGAGGTCGTTGAATCCGGCCTGAGCCTGGATGAGGGCAATGATGCTCTTGAAGTAGAAGCTCTGTTGATTCAGAAGGAAGACGAAGAAGTATGCCGCATGATCGGCGAGAATGCACTGCCTTTGTTCGAAGATGGGATGGGTGTACTCACTCACTGTAACGCAGGCGGACTGGCTACGGCGAAATACGGTACGGCAACTGCTCCAATGTATCTCGCGCAGGAACGTGGCATTCACCTGAAGGTATTTGCAGACGAGACTCGTCCCGTACTTCAGGGCGCACGCCTGACTGCTTTTGAGTTACAGCAAGCCGGCATTGACGTTACACTGCTTTGTGATAATATGGCAGGCATGGTCATGTCCAAAGGTTGGATTCAAGCCGTTATCGTCGGAACGGATCGTGTTGCAGCGAATGGTGACGTAGCTAACAAAATCGGAACATACAGTGTCGCAGTGCTTGCTAAGGCTCACAATATTCCGTTCTATGTAGCCAGCCCATTGTCGACCATTGACTTGTCCACTCCATCCGGGGACCTGATTCCAATTGAGGAACGTGCTGCGGAGGAAGTGACCGAAGGATTTGGCAAACGTACAGCACCGCAAGGTGTTAAAGTATACAATCCAGCATTTGACGTAACGCCTAACGAATATGTAACAGCTATTATCACGGAAAAAGGCGTTGTTCGCGCACCTTTCCAAGAAAATCTGGCTGCCTTGTTCGCGAAGGAAGAAGCTTAATTTAATGAGAAGCGTTCGTGTATAGCTTTGCTAGTTACGATATGTCGGCTCTGTAATGCAACGCTAAAGAAGGGCTTCCCACATGGGGAGCCCTTTTGTTAGTGCTTAGATCATTTTCAACAAAGCCTCTACACCCGTCATGCCAACCGTAATGCCCATGGCCTCGGCTTCTGTTGTCACCGACTCCATAGGTGCATGCAACAATTGCTCCAGTGTACGCACACCAACCGCCCGAGCCGCAATAATTTTGCGATCCCCGAGCTTCTCATTAAGTAATCCCACGTCGAGTGCTCCGCACATGATATATCCTTTGGATGTGTTAATGGTCAACAACGTTGTTTTGGGCAGCTTGACTTCTACCCCTACCAATACATGCTCTCCAACTACAATGGGCTCCATCGTCACCATAATTCCCCAATCCACCTCCTCTTCCACAGGTCACGATAATTGTATGCCTCATTCTGGATTGTCGTGTGGACACCTGCCGTGTTTGAGAAAATGTGGGTACTTACAGTTCAAATATATTGTTGGTAATTCTTTTTCGCAGACTTAGATAGTAGAACTGAGCTTTCAATGAAATATAAAAAGCCACCTCAGAAATGAGGTAGCTCTCATAATAATCGTTAATATTTTTGAGCGTCTATAAGTTCATCAAGGTCATACTTCAAATTATAATCAGTGTATATCACTCTAAGCCTTACAGCATCAGTAACCCTAGCCAACATCAAACTAATACTGGTTTTTTTCTTGTCAATTACCCAATTACATTCCAAAGCAACCGCACCCGAGAGTAGATTTTTTTCTATGTCATCGTCATAATGAACTCGCTTTCCATTTGGAGTTAAACCATCTTGGAAGTTAATTGAAGCATCATATTCGTCAAAGAGGTCACGTTTTATACTGAAGTATTTATAAACTCTGTCCATAGTCGTTTTCTTAAAATCATTAGGATAAATCTCGTATACTGCACGTACTAATTTGTTTTTGTAGAATATGTATACTAGTTTTGCGTTGACTCTGAATCCCGTTGTTTTGTACTCCAATAACGAGATATCCTTTATTTTTGATTGATCTAGCAATTTAGATTTTTCTTTCTTTTTAACCTGACTAACTGTCATACCCCAATTTACGTTCTTAAAATCATACTTAGTAGCTGCTGTTGCTGGTTCATATGTAGTTGAAACGACAAACAATAATAAAACTAAAAACGATAAAACCAACTTCTTCATATGTAGACCTCATCTCCTAAATTATGGAATGATTATACCATGCCAAAAGGAGCGGGTCTATGGGATTCGATAGAAGGGATTAGAACGCAGGGAATAAACACCAATAAAAGCCCCCCTCACCCAAGGTGAGTTGAATTGGGCCTACTTTAAAACGTATGCTCATCATTCTTTAATCGCCTTATCTCCGTTAACTCTCTTCTAATTCCCAGTACACGTCTATGAAGTACACTTCGATCTATTGATTCAGCTACCGACTTTTTGAACTGGACATCCAATTCACTTAATGGCTCCTGAGCTAGTTTCTTTTTATGTATTGGTTTAACTTCAACTTTTGTAGTTTCAGGCTTGACAGGCTTCAATCTTTTCTGCTTCATAATCTGTTCAAATACACTGTCCTCTTGATGCATGGTCTTCATTCCTTAATGTGTGATGAGCATATTGTAACATAATAACGAGAAGACGGTTGTTAAACGTCAGAGTACAAACAATTAAAGTGGGCATAAGATGAATGTTGTCTCATACAGTTTATTATTTACGTGTAACAGCACTTTGCGACTCTACTCCAAAATGAGATACGATAAGTTGCTCCGCACATGCCAATACGCGCTCTCCAACAATAATAGACTGCATCGGTCAACAAATTTCCCGATCCACCTCCTGTTCCACAGGTCACGAATGTTGTTTCCTCATTCTGGATTGTCTTGTGGACAACTTCGAAAAGACGTGAATAATAAGGTTTAATTGTGATATTTCCCCATTCTAATCGGCATATTTCTGCGTCTCTAGCACTATGATAATTTCCTTTTTAATGATATAGTGAATTGAAGCGTTTTTTTGAGCTGACATACTTTTTAACGGGGCTGGGATGAATGAAAGAAACCTTATCCAATCAAGAGGACATCGGCTTTTTATTTAATGTCGATATACTTATTAAGAGCCGCTCAAATGCATTGGCACTGCAGTCCCTGTTGGAGTTCATAAACAATGAAGAACAAATTGCGGACTTTCGGATTCAATCCGGCATAGAGCTAGGCAAAATTATTGAAGCGACACTCCAGTCCAAGAAGGACTCTTTCGTCACACTTCACAACGAACGCAAAAAAGCCAACGCAGCACAGAAGGCGTCCACTGCAGCTCAGACACCTGCCTCACCTGCTCCAGTCAAAACACAGAATCTACAAGAACAACCGGTTAGCGAGAAAAAGCCTGCCACCCAAACATCCAATGTATCCGATGGAAACTCATTTGACGCGTGGATTGACACGCTCATTAAAGAGAATAAACTCACTCGTATTGTTGTCAATAACAAGAACGGTAAACATCAGAGCATTCCTTGCCGTATTCTGAATTTTGATCGTGATACCAGTATTGTGAGCATCTACCATGTTGATGAAAAACAGGTGTATACGTTCCGAACCAATGAAATCGATGAGTTTCTGTAACTAACTTCATCGGATTAAAACAAAAAGCAACTTGCGTTAGAATGACGGGACATTCTAACGCAAGTTGCTTTTTAGTTCTATGGTTCATGTAGGATTGAACCCTCCGAGATTTGTTTGGACCGATCAAGAGCGATCTTTACCTCGCTGCCATACATCTAATGCCAATAACAACCATCCGGCAATGAAGGCTACCCCACCAATCGGTGTGATGGCACCCAGAATCTTGATGCCAGAAATACTAAGCACATACAAGCTGCCCGAGAACACAATAATTCCGATAAACAACAGACGCGCTGCCCACTTCAGTTTTGTCGATGCTCCAAGTTGACCAGCCGTCAAGCCAATAATGAGCAAAGCCAATGCATGAATCATGTGATATTGTACACCTGTCTCATATGTAGCTATGGCCGCGGGCCCAATCGTATCCTTGAGCATGTGAGCACCAAACGCTCCAATCGCCACCGATAACATGGTCATTACAGCTCCAAGCATCATCCATCTTCGTTGCATATAAGTTCTCTCCCTTAATTTAACTACAGTTCACTCCTATTATTGTATCGAATCCCCTCCTCCTTTACCAGTCGTGACGGAGCTTCAAAGATCATATGTCTGTTTATACTTAACAATTCTATCCCTGCCCTATAAATTGTAGGAAACAAGCGTAAATCCTTGATTTTTATCGATATTTATGGAAAAGTAAACAGGTATGTAATCGTTGTATTTTAAGTGCAAGTTCAAAAAGATTGGTTTTCAGTATCGAGAAGATGGGATGAAGCTAATCATTACTCATCGATTAGGTTAATAACACTCAGTACGATGATTAAGGGAGGCAAGTCAACATTATGGATAATCGCGATTCCTATAATTCAGGTTATAACAAAACGGATCAGAATCCTGGCCATGCAGATCCATACAATAACAATGGGCATGAAGCATACCCGCCAGATCATCAGAGGCAACCGATGGCACCACTGAAACATTCCGGACCTGGAATCGCCAGCTTTGTCATTGGGCTGGTTGCAATCTTGGGTTATATTCTGATATTCTTTATTGCCACCATGGCTGTAAACGAGTCCATCGGAGTTCTCACCCCGTTGCAGACAGAAGAGATCGCCTTGCATCCAGCAGTGGTTCTGGCTTCATTAGCCATTCTGGTCTGCCTGATTCTCAATCTGGCCGGAGTCATCGTCGGAATTATTGGTCTTGTCCTCAAGAATCGAAAGAAAGTTTTTGCCATTATCGGAACCCTATTAAATGGGATCATGATTCTGTTATTCGTTGGACTTATCTTGGTAGGCATGACGCTGATGTAACGCTTTGCATCAGCGTCATGTTTCCTTATAATTAAAATGAATGGGTTTACACATAAGAATAATCTATATTTTTTGCCAAAATCATTGTTTTCAAAGGAGATTGACATGTCACGAATCAAAATTTTTGCGGACAGCACAAGTGATCTGGCTCCAGAATGGATCCAGCAGCACGATATCGGTATCATTCCCTTATATGTCGTGTTCGGTGAAGAATCACTGAAAGACGGTGCTGAGATTAAGCCTGAACAGCTATATGAACGTGTCAGCCAAGATGGGCGTCTTCCCAAAACAGCTGCACCTTCCCCCGCTGATTTCATAACGGCATTTCAACCTTACATAGATCAAGGGGATGAGATTTTATATATCAGCTTATCTTCTGAACTTTCCTCTACCTATCAAAATGCACGACTAGCGAGTTCCGAGTTCCCTGAAGGTCGAATATCGGTCATTGACTCACAGAATCTCTCATCAGGAATTGCACTGATGGTGATGAAAGCTGTACATGCTGCTGATAAAGGGCAAAACCTGACTCAGATTACACACCTGATTGAGGCGATGAAATCAAATGTACGCACGGAGTTTGTCATCGATACACTAGAGTATCTGCATAAAGGTGGACGCTGTTCGGGCATGCAGAACCTGATTGGAAGCCTGTTGAAGATTCGTCCTGTCATCCGGGTAACAGATGGCAAGATGGCACCTGCCTATAAAGTGCGCGGCAAACGGGAAAAAGCTCTGGAACAAATGCTGAATAATACGCTCAGCCAGAAGGATCAGATCGATCCAGACCTGCTGATTGTTGTGCACACTATGGCTGAAGAGGATGCGCTTGACTTGCAGAAGTCTTTGCAGGAACAAACGGGTGCCCGTGTGGAACTAACCACTGCTGGTTGTGTAGTATGCAGTCACTGCGGCCCAAAAACAATTGGAATCATCTATAGTACTGTTTTATAGTATTACACGCTACATCGTATCGTATTACCCAATCCAATCCTTTCTTCTAGATCTGTATGTGGTACATCCAATACTTGGACTGGCATATCGGTATAACTAAAAAGGGCATTCCGAGCTTAATCGCTCAGGATGCCCTTTAATATTTTGCTAAACTTTGAATGACCTACACTTGGTCCATTGCTCATTATGATAATGGATCAATAACTTTTGGTCCGCAGATCATCCAGACTTTTGAATGCGTATCCTTGCTTGCGAGCCTCATCAATAATGGAACCCAGAGCCTCCGTGTTATCTTTGGATACCGAATGAAGCAAAATGACAGCGCCCGGATGGAGTTGTTTCAACACCTGTTGATGAGCATATTGTGCACCACGCTGCACATTGGTATCCCAATCTTTATAAGCAACAGACCAGAACACGTTCACATACCCTTGGGCATGACTCTCTGCAAGCGTACGATTGTTAAAAATCCCCCGCGGTGGCCGTAAAAAGGTCGCTTGTTGACCCGTCAGCCGATTGACCTCTGACTTGACCTTCTCGAGTTCCTCTCTAAGCTTTTCATTGGAGATGCGGGTCATATCCGGATGACTCCATGAATGATTACCGACAATATGACCTTCTGCCGCCATACGTTTGACCAACTCAGGCTGATCTTTCAGATAATGACCTGTCACAAAGAAAGCAGCTGGTACCTTCTTGGTACGCAAAACATCCAGTATGGCAGGTGTGAATCCATTCTCATACCCGTTATCAAACGTGAGATACAATTCCTTCTGTTTTGTATCCCCCAGGAAAATGGCATCGTTATGTTGTAAGATCGATTTAAAGCCTTCCTGATCAATGGAGGGCAGTTGACCGTTTTGACTTTTTTTGAAGCCAAAGTGATACGCTCCGGTAACCGGTGATGCTTCAGTCTGTGCCGGTACCATACTGATGGACAACAGTCCCAACAGTATATATAGAACCATTCGCTTCATTCTATCCGCTCCTGTTCCTGAAAAATTCGGTTAGTCGTTTGCACACACGAATACCTTCAGGTAATATGCCACAGGAACGGCTAATGTATGTAAATCATCAACGATCGAAACGTTTATTTTCAGCTTGTGGCGGAGATTGATGGAACAATTCAAGTAAGGTCTGAGGTTTGCCACTGGAAGCAAGCCATTCCCTCACGGTCTGTATGGCACGGGTCTGTCCATCTCCCCGATCACGCCATGTAAGCAACTCGATAACTTTGATAATCAAGGCCGACATATTGTGATTATCCAGTTCAGACCGCTCTGCCCTCAGCTTGTGATACAAAGCCTCCTGCTCCCAATCCAATAGAATCTCATCACCAATGGTTGGCTTCAAAAGTGTATACGCTCTGTCACAACCTTTACAACGAACCGTGCTGACCTGTTCATCTATAAATTCCGCTCGGATATCCTGCTGGCAATCCGGGCATTTGAACCCAACTTGTATGTTTTGTATGTTTTCGTTCATGACATTGTTCCTCCTGCGATGTGAGCATTTTGCATCAATCGATTCAAAATACTCCTTGGATATATGCATAATGCTTATGTATGTACTACATCTATACCCGATATTTTGTCGATTCACGCTTATTTTGAAGAAATCTGTAAGGTGCTATAATCTTGTAAATATGTTAAAATATTATACATATCATGGTAGGGAAAAGGCGGGATACTCATGTCGAAGGAAGAGCGCAATATAACCTGGCAATCATCCAGCATCAACAGACAAGACCGGGAGAAGCATAATGGGCACCGTAGTCGTGCCATATGGTTTACCGGATTATCAGGTGCAGGAAAGTCATCCCTTGCATTTGCCCTGGAGCAAAATCTCTATGAACAAGGCGTAAGCTGTTATGTTCTGGATGGGGATAATGTACGTCATGGACTGAACCGCGATCTTGGTTTTACAGCTGAGGATCGTCAAGAAAATCTGCGCCGAATTGGGGAAGTATCGAAGTTAATGGTGGATGCCGGGTTGTTTGTACTTTCGGCCTTTATCTCTCCTCATGAACAGGATCGGGAGATGGTTAGACAATTATTTGAACCAGATGATTTCATTGAAATCTATGTGCGTTGTTCAATTGAAGAATGTGAGCGTCGTGATCCCAAGGGTCTATACAAAAAAGCCCGCAACGGTGACATCCCGCATTTTACAGGCATTTCCGCCCCCTATGATGTACCCAGATCGCCTTCAGTCATCATCGATACAGAACAATGGTCCATTGAGGAAGCTGTGCAAGAGATCGTACAGCATTTGGAGCAACTCGGTGCTCTTCAACTGCCACTTCCTACGAAAAGAGCTGTTGTTCATTAGTCCTTGCTCAATACACGAACCACCTACATGAAAGGCGCGCCCATCGTGGCGCGCCTCTTTACGTGAACCCATTGCTGGTTATACCATCGATAAATGAATAAAGAGAAGAAGATACACATGCTCTATCATCGCGTTTGAACGTCTTCTAATGTCCACTCACTCACTTACTGCCCTACAACACCCGCTTGCATGTTCAATAGCTTGCTGAACGTCCCTACCGGATCAGTAGATAACTGTTGATATCCACCCTCTTGAATCACCCGACCTTCATCGAGCACAATTACACGATCTGCCGTCCGAATTGTGGACAATCGGTGCGCAATCACGATAATGGTCACATGTCCTTTTAACCGTTCTAAGGCCTCATGAATGTACTGTTCATTCTCACTGTCCAGCGCACTCGTTGCTTCATCCAGTACCAATACAGAAGGATTACGCAACATGGCCCGGGCAAGCACCAATCGCTGACGCTCCCCCCCGGATAACCGAATACCCCGATCACCAATGATCGTATCCAGACCCTGTGGCAACTTTCTCACAAAAGCCGCAGAAGAGGAAAACTGTAAAGCCTGCCACATCTGTTCTTCACTTGCATTTGGATCAACCAGACGCAGATTCTCACGAATACTCGTATGAAACAGGAATGGGTCCTGGGAGACATATCCGATGGAACTTCGCCAGCTTAATAATCGTTCTTCTGACAGAGGCACACCGTCAATCAGAATACGACCAGTTTCAGGCCTCACAAGGCCCATAATCAGATCTATCAGCGTGCTCTTGCCTGCTCCAGATTTACCTACAATTGCGGTCATACCCCTTGCTGGAATCGAAGCTTGCACATTTCTCAATGAGTAAGCATCACTTCCCTCATAGCGATAGCAGACATCCTCACACGTGATAGATTCCTTCAGTTCCATAGGTTGAATACCATCAGTTCCAACATCTCCTGCCGAAGCAATCTCTGCACTAATCTCACGACTCTTCGCCGTCTGCGCTTGCAGTTCTCTGACTACCCGAAACGCAGGCAGCATGGAGCTGATGTACTCCAGATTGGACTGAATCGCCGTAAATCTTGGCCATAAGCGGGAAAAGATAAGGATGATGAGCAGCAGACTTGCTGGAGGCACCGTCATTACACGGAGAGAAAGATAGATGAATGCCGCAATAATGATTGCCGCGGACATCCGGTGAATCAACTGTGTTCCACTGTTCAATTGACTAAATTGAATGACATTGCGTTCTATCTGTCTGCACATGCGCTCAAACCAGTTCATGTGTGAGCGCTCAAGCATGTTGCTCTTAATATCCTTAATTCCGTTAAAATGCTCGGTAATGCCGTTATAATAACTTTGCGAATATTCAGAGGTCTGGTCTCCGATCTGCTTGGCCCGCTTGACGAATTTTCTCAAGACAAAAAATAATAACAATCCACAGAACAGCACAAGTGCCGTCAACTTGGCGGATAACCAGAAAGCGAGACCGATCTGAATGCCCGTAAAGATCAGAGAGGCTGCCATTTGCAGCATAATGCTCGTTCCCTGACTCACACGTGCAAGTTCAGTCGTTAATATATGGTTAAAATCGGATTTTCGTTTTTGGAGAAAAAATGACCATTGCGCCATAATAATGGCACCATAGGTTTCCATGCGCAGCGTGCGTACAAATTGCTGCTGGATTCGCGTATTACGGATCGTCTGGAGACGCTGCATCCAGGCCTGTCCGGAGACAATCAATACAAAGGTGAACAATACGAGTAACAATTGGCTATTTTCAGAAAAACGATTCAATACGTCTCTAAGCCAGGGAATGTTTAAGCCTGTGGAGCCCATCTCAAATATGCCAATCAGACTCAGCATCGGAACAAGCATGTAGATACCGATCCCTTCCATGAGACTGATACAGATCATCCCTAGCAGATTCCAATATAAAATGGGCCCCGTGACATGATGCAACTTTCGCATGAAATACCTTAATTCTGAGATCATACTTTACCCCTTTCCGTCACCGTATACCTTTTAATTCGCCGCCAGAACCAGAGAAACGGACGTAACGGAAAGTACAGAAAAAACAAAGAACGCGGAAGCGGCAATTGATCCACATCCCATGTACTTGGATATAAACGTTCGATAAAGAAAAACCATTTCTGTTTGGTACTTCGAAGTTTAAACAAGTACGATTGATAAGACTTCATATCAGCCGGACTTTCCAGCATGTCGTTCATGAACTTTGCACCTTCATTGGCTAATCGCTTGCCTGTACGGTCACTCAAGGACATTAAGGACCTGTACTCTACATCCAGCGGCGTATTCAGCAGCTCCGAGGCCAGATAAAGAGCCTGTGAACCGATGGATAAACGCCCCTCCGCTTTCAGACGTCTTTCCACTTTCTTCACATCAAGTGGCATGCTGCGGATCATCTGGTCGATATCCAGTAACCAGCGCAGTCTGAACCAGCCGTGTCGTGCACCATGGGTTACGAGATAAGCCCACAGGTCTTCTTGTTCAAGCATACGGACAGGTGTCTGTGTGTATGAACTGAATCGGCTGCGTTTCCACAGCAATTCAAAATCGGTTTCTTTCCCCGAATCCGGGTTGAGACGCCAATGAATCTCTACTTGAGTCTTTTTGACCGGATGGGTATAACAGATATGATGTTCCCGCCATTTCCAGCTGCGCACCGTAGGTGCTCGCTCCCCTTCCTTGGATACGTATCCGAGAGTAGCCAGAATTCCTTCAGCCGCTTCTACATCATCAAACGGAATCAGGATATCCAGGTCTTTGGAGGTTCGCATGGATACATCACCATAGAGATCATGGGCGAGCGCCGGCCCCTTTAGTGTAATATTGCGGATGCCGCGTTCACGAAATGCTCCACACACCTGCTCCATCTCAGCTGTCAGATGTAACATGCGGAACGTATTGACCGTATATTGTTGTCTCAGACTCTCCATAACATCTGCAGGAATAAT
This sequence comes from Paenibacillus sp. FSL L8-0435, assembly GCF_037965655.1. Lineage (NCBI taxonomy): Bacteria > Bacillati > Bacillota > Bacilli > Caryophanales > Paenibacillaceae > Paenibacillus > Paenibacillus sp. FSL L8-0435. The sequence goes on along the minus strand of NZ_CP150185.1, from coordinate 1,980,431 downwards.
TGCAGAGTTCAATTCTTTCATTTTCAAATAAAGGACAGAGTATAAGCGGTGATGATAGACAAGCCGCAGAAAGAGCTCCCAATCCGTTCCTTGCAAACCTGCCTTGAGTTCTTCAGGGGATAGAGCCGTCAGATCACCTCTAATCATGCTCAAAATCAGCTTAAGCTCCTTCGGAAACCCTGATGAATAGAGTTCACTTTCATGTATCATAGACAATCTCCCCAGATCCCTTCTCCGGACACCGTTTGCCAAACACACCGACAACCGTATATTGGTCCATAGTATCAGCTCCGGTCACGATCAATTTACCACTTCGCAGCCAGGCATGAGCCATCATATGTCCTTGCTTATTCCGTGCTGTCCCCATGTATAACGTACTCTCTATCTTGCGTCGCTCAAGCATCTTCATCCCGGCAATCGCCATTACAAGGCAGCGGCTTTCCCATAACGTATATTTGCTGGCGAGCGATATTGCTTTGGAAATATTCCGTATAGTGATGACCTCGCTGCGATCAAGTCCTGTCATCGGTGTTTCAACCATAGGTGTACCCAGCCCTGGCGCGATTTTGGCAAATGGCATAGCCTTCTGTATGCGTGCCCAGCCAAGGAGGATATAGGCCTCCCATACCAGTCGACGCATCGACCGCGGGAGCGAGAGATAAACCTTTATTTTTCGCAACATCATTCTACACTCCGCGAGTAACGTCGATTAAACCTTCACGGGACAGGTGTTCCAGGAATTGCACCACCTGCTCACGACATACATCTGGCTCAATCTCGTACTCCGCAGCAAGTACCTCAACAACTTCACCCAGCGTGCGTTCTTCTGCGATCAGATCCCAGATTCGTCCACCGGTACTCCCGAGATTATAGTATTTTCCAGAGCTAATGCTCATCATAACTTTCTCACTGCCCATATCACTGACCAGATTGCCTTCCTTCCGGGTTACCCGGTCTTCCACATTCATCGGTGTAGTCGCTGTCATTGTCCTGTATGCACTCCTTTACGTATATGATCTGTGATCCGATCCACCATCTCAAATGCTGTAAACTCAGCACCCGTTCTGACCAATCTGCCAATCTCCACACTTGCTGAAAGTCTTGAAGCCGTCTCGAACAGCCACTGTGCCAGCCCCTGTCTTGCAACGAGTCCACCCCGGAACGTATGGGAGCATAACAGATGCAGTCGTTCTAGCCCCATCACTTCAACCAGTTGAACAGAAGTATGGTTTTCCTCCGGTTGTGGAGCAAGTTCGAATATTCCACCTAGTGGTACGGCCATCTCATGAAAATAGTGCTGAACAGGTATTGCATACTTGGTAATCTCCGCGTGAACCGTTGCATAATCCTGTTCCTTCATACCGAAGCCATCCAGACTGGGCTGCCACAATTTCTGTTGCGGGTAACCAGGTGATACGATAGCCCTTCCCCCGGCATCCCAGGTCAATGCGACAACATCATCGGTGAGAAGCGGATATCCGCGTGATGCCAGTGCGGCCGAGAGTGTTGATTTGCCTGCTCCCGAATGTCCAACAAATGCGTAAGCCCATCCATCAATAACAACTGCACTACCATGCAATGGAAGAATGCCACGCTGCATCATAATGACCGCCATACATGTGCCCAGGATGAACAATCTGACCTTTTTCTCATCTGCACCCGGTATGGGGGACACGACAATGCGCTTTCCTTGTTCCATTAGAAACAGACCTGTATCTTCGATTTTGAAAAAAAGACTGCCCTCTCGTGCCACAAAGTTGTCGTTGCCTACATTCCAATCCTCCCACAATGGGATCAGATCTGAAGACTCGATGTGCACATCCACGTCAAAATCACTCTCCGCATCCTTGGGTGCGATCTGTAGTTCAGGCATTCGAGTTTGGCTCGACCAGCGCAGACCATACGCCACATAGTGCACAGGCAACAATGAACGACGCCTCCTTCGTAATAAAATGTAAAAAAAAGCCCTTATATTCATGTTGCTCAATATAAGGGCGGAGGCGAAAAGCTGGATTGGTTCCAATTCCGCCCTTTAAGTATGATGACACGTTTTGGAACTAAACAACTTAGGAAGTTGGATCGTACAGATCCGCATCGTGAACCGTGATCCAGTCAATTTGTCTGTAGCCAGTACCGGCCATCGTTTGATTGACTTCCAACACTTCAAGAGCTGGTGCTTGCCATTCCTTTTTTTCCATTTGCATCGTATTCACCTCCTTTCATGTGCGCTCATTCAGAATTTCCGAATGAACCGATAGACGATTAGACTATGCATCATCAATCGCAGATCTGGATGCGAAGCAAGTTCAGGTCTTGGACTGGGGAAATTGGCCAGGGCAGACTTGATACGCTCCGTGTTTAATATGCCAGCAACCTTGCTATCAGAACACAAGGCACGCAACTCGGCCGTAAAAGCATCCCAATTCGGAATGATGCGATGCAGCCAATCCGCCGGTTGTACCCCCCGTACCCGTTGATTCAGTCTGACCTTGTCAGGCAACTCCGGTGAGGTAGCCCGGCGAATCAATGAACGATCCGTCCCTTGTTTCACATATTGTTCAATCGGAACGGACAGACAGAACCGGATGACTCTGGCATCACTTGTCGGATCACGTTCCCAAGCGCGGTAACGCAGAGAACATTTTGTAGCTACAGCACCGTTTTTGTTCGCAATGGCCAGGTTATTGAATTTCTCGGCACGTACTTTGAGTGCATCAGCCTGGGCACCGCCCTGCAGAACAATAATGGATTTGAGTCTTTCCAGTACACCTGTTCTTTGAGCAAAATCAGGATGGATCAACTGTACAGAAGCGGCCTGGCTTGCTCCTTTGGACTGTGCCTTGAACCATTCTGGATATGCCTTTTTCCCGGTGATCTTGGCTATACGGGAGAAGGGCATACCGGTCCGTTCACTGTACTGCTGCATCTCACGGAACCAGCGATACCAGCGGCCACTTTTCAGCAGACTGGCGTAATAATCCAAAGCCGGGCCCCAGGAGATGGTGAAGTTACCGCGTGCTCCTGTGAGCAGAATACCTGCATCCTGCTGGCTCGCTTTTTCATAGAATCCGCGAATCCAGAATGAATTTTCAAAGTATTTGTAGGGCATTTCCATAATATCGAGCCAGGTGTCTACTTCACTGAGAGGACTTCTGCCTTCAAAATCCAGATAGTTCTCTGTGATATTCCCGACGTGATTAATAGTCGAACGTATAAATGGTCTCTCGTCAGCAAGCAACGTTTTCGACGTGTAATCCGTGAAATCCGGCACGGGAACATAGCTATAAGCATGCAGCCGTTTGCCCTGACTTCTCAGTGTTCCAGAAGCAAAACCAACCACGGCTCCCGAGTCCAGTCCGCCACTTAAAGCAGCAGCTACCTGCCTGTGAGTTCGCAATCGCGATCCAACCGCCTGCCCAAAGACCTCCCGAAACGCTTCTACATACTCACCATCGGATTTCAGCCTTAGGGGTTCGACTTCATTCCAGCGATGATATTGCTTCAGCTCCAGTCTCCCATCCCGGAAAACAAGTGTATGTGCAGAAGGCAGTTGGCTTATTCCCCGATATACGGTTGAATTGATATCTGCTGAATCATGCATGTCAGGAATGGCAAGGAATTCGGACAACCAGGTCTCATCCAGTTCTTTATGTACCCCTTCAAGCCCAAGCAACGGATTCATGAGTGTGCAGAAAGCAAAACGTGAGCCATCATGTCGGTAATAAAAAGCTCTCATGCCTGTAATGTCTCTCGCTGCATACAGTTTTCGATTCCGCTCATCCCATATCGCGAATACAAAATCCCCCAGCAATCGGACAGCTACATCTTCCCCCCAGCGCTGATAGGCACGCAAGATCAATTCACTATCCGATAACATCGCCAGCTCAGCTCTGGATATCTGTAATTGATCTGCCAGTTGTTCCCGGTTATCCAGAATGGCATCTGCCGTGATGGTCAGACCACTTTCCTCATCATATAGAGGCAACTTCTCGCTAACCGCTTCCGGTGTAATCCATTGGGCGTGACAGCTAAGGAACGCCTCATTGCCTTTCCACACCCCTGTTGTATCCGCAGGGACATGCCCCAGGCTTGCGTAAAGACGCCAGCTGTCTTCCCATAGCGCCTGCTGACCATCGTTGTGTACAATTCCTGCTATGGCGCTCATGACTTGCCTCCCCGTAGAATCTTGCGCTGTGAAGCCCAAGCGCTGATCTGGTGACCAAATGGTACCCATGATTTGATACGCTGTATTTTGCTTTGAGCAGAAGCCAGCTGGACTTTCAAACGTTCTCGCTCACTGTATCCTCGTTCCAGACGATGATCTGCCGCCCGTAGTGCGGCCTGCAGCTGTCTGATCGTTGCCAGTGCAGCCAGTGTGGGATCTATCTTTTCCGGTTCTTCGAGAGCTGAATCATTCCGATTTTCATGGGAATCATGGACGAGAGAATCAGCTGGCTGCATCCGATAGTGCTGCTGCCAGTCGCAACCGGTCGCTGTAATCAACTGATGCGTAATTCGCTCGATGACCTCTTGATCCGGACTTGCTTCATAACGAACACCCGTCCATTGTTCGGCTTCTGCCAACTGGTCACTGTACCCCATCCGATGGAACAGATCCGCTCCCATCACACGACAATACAGTTCAACTTCATGTGGTTCTAATATGTTTTTCCAGTTGTTAACAGAACCCTGATGTGCCTCTTGATGGGAAGAAAGGAATGGATCACCCACGCCCATACTGTAGAACATGTCAGACTTGGCACTGTCCAGAAACTGTCCATACTGCTCCATACCCTGTTCATATGGAATTCCCAGAAACGCGCATAGTTTTTCAAGTTCTTCCTGGGGATTGGAAACCATTCGTTCATATTGCAATTCATACGCATTGGAATGTGGTTCGGCAAAATAATCATTCAAGCGGAGCATACCCAGTGTGAGATCTACAGATTTCATATTTAATTTGGAGCTCTGCAAACTATGAGTCAGGTCGAATCCTTCACCTGTATGACGGTTTACCTTTTTGAATGATGCTGCTATGGCCAGAGGATTACGCTGGAGATGAATGCGCTTGGACTGTGGGAACAGACGATCCAGCCATTCTAGCATGTAATAATAACGCGGAGATTTATCAACGATGAAGTCTGCTCCGCTCCCTTCCAGGAATCCATTGTAGATCTCAAGAGCAAAACTTCTGCACGCCTTTTCGAAGACATCCTCGGATACCATGGCATTGTAGAACTGACGCATGATGGAGCTGCCACCATAAGCGCGTGAATCGGTTTTTGGCAGATCGACAAGACTCATCAGAAACCACATTTCCTGGGTGGCGAATATACGACTGTGATTTTGCAGCATGACTGTGGATAATGAACTACCACTGCGGGGAACACATAGTAAGAAAACAAGTCCGTTACCTTGAGCGTCGATCAATGGCAGCCTCTCCTCTGTTCAATAAATTAAGCATGCAGCCGGGATAGACCAGACTCTACTTTTGTGTTTGGCAAAACGAATACTACGCAAACTATTAGGTCAGTATTTTGCAACATTCCGTCGGAACCTTACCCGAGAGTGATGCAAATACACATATTCTTTCGACAACTCTCAGATACAATATGTATTTATAGTTTTACTCTATGATACAAAATGTATCATGTCAATCTTTTATTTTCACCTTTTCATAAATTCTTACTCTTTCACTGTATTCTCCTGTCTGTCGTTTAAGCACTTATTCATGATCAACTATGTTCTGATTGCACAAACGCGAATAAGCTCCAGACATGTTCTGTGAGGAACAATGCCTGAAGCCATGCGTAATCCGTTGAGAAGCTTACTATGAAAACCGTTGAACAATCATCAGGTGAACCTTACATTTGAACTCTTCCCAGGAGCTCCGACACTCCTATTTTGCTCTTCTTCCTGATCTGCCAATGCAGCATCCTGCATCCCCTTCTGTACCTTCACAGTTAACAATACAGCAATGCCTGCGATGAAAAAGAAGATCAGCGACAGAATGCCCCAACGCGTGGAACCCGTGATCTGTCCGACATAACCGAACACAAATGGACCGAAGATCGAAGAGAATTTGCCTGTAATATTCACAAAACCAAAATACTCTCCTGTTCTGCCTGCCGGCATCAGATTGCTAAACAGGGAACGCGCTGTGGATTGACTCACACCCTGCACGACTCCAACCAGCCCGGCGAGCACATAGAAGTGGATCGCTTGTGTCATGAAATAACCGAGAATCACAATACATATGTAAACCGATAAGCTAACAATTAATACCTGCTTTGCTCCCCAACGCTGTGCCCATGCTCCCAATAACAATGTACACGGGAACCCGATGAACTGGGTTAACAGTAGCGCGAGCATCAGGTCGGTTGTGCCAATACCTATACTTGTCCCATAGATTGTAGCCATCAGAATGATGGTATTAATGCCGTCATTAAAAAACCAAAAAGCCAACAACATGCGGATTAACTGGGGAAAACGCCGCATCTGACGAAAGGTCTGCCGCAGTCTGCGCACGCCCACCGCAGCATACCCTGTCCACGAGCCGGGCATGTCCGGTGATGCAGGCCGTCTCGGAGCATGACGAAAGATCGGTATCGAGAACAGCAACCACCACAACGAGACGGAGATAAAAGCAAGTCTTGTGCCTGCCAGTGTACTGCTCATCCCGAACCATCCCGGTTGCTGAATCATCAGCAGGTTCACCGCAAGCAGCAATCCTCCTCCAATATAACCATAGGCATATCCTTTGGAGGATATCATGTCTCTTCGTTCAACAGGTACCAGATCCGGCAGCATTGCATCGTAAAAGGTGTTACCACCTGCAAAACCAATCGTAGATATGACCAGCAAAGCGGAAGCAAGTAACCAGTCCCCTTCACCGATTGCGCTGAATCCCAATGTAGCAAGGACGCCTATGATTGCAAATACACGCAGGAAGTCGCCCTTACGTCCTGACAAATCAGCCAGCGTTCCTAGCAACGGTGTTAGCAGAGCTACGCACAACATGCCAATGGAGTGTGTATAAGCCAGGTAGGAGGCGGCGGTATCCTTATCCAGCGTTGCTGCAGCAACCGAAGCATAGAATACGGGCAGGACCGCTGCCAACACCGTTGTCGCGTAAGCCGAATTGGCCCAATCATACATAATCCAAGCCTTGATCGCCTTTTTATTCACATAAATCCTTCCTTTACATGCAACTATTATAATGATTGATGTCTTTCTCCTATTGTAAAGGAAGGATATCACACTTGTTCACTGTTTCTGTAAAAAATGGTGCAGTTCTGTTCTTGCAACTCACCTTACCTCCGAGGTGAACTTGCGTAATTGTATCATTTTATATCCACTCTCATCACATATCGTCCTCGCCCGTGAATATACTTAATTACCGACAGGCCAAACTGTGCCGCGTAATCAATGGGGGGTGCCTACATGTCAAATTCACACCAGCCTTACTCGTTCGTCGTGTCGAAGGAAGATTGGTCGCTTCACCGCAAAGGGTACCAGGACCAGCAGCGCCATCAGCAAAAGGTGAAAGATGTCATCAAGCAGAATCTGCCTGATCTGATTACGGAAGAAAACATCATCATGTCTGATGGAAAACAAATCATCAAGGTACCAATCCGCAGTCTGGATGAGTACCGTTTTGTGTATAACTACCAGAAGCAAAAACATGTCGGTCAAGGAGACGGTGACAGTCAGGTCGGAGACGTCATCGGTCGTGATCCCGCTGCTTCGCAGAAACCCGGCAAAGGCGAAAAAGCTGGCGATCAGCCTGGTCATGATATTGTGGAAGCCGAAGTTAGTATTGAGGAACTGGAAGATATGCTCTTCGCTGAGCTGGAATTACCTGATCTGAAGCAGAAAGACAAGGATCTGATTGAGACACATACGGTAGTTTTCAACGATATTCGCAAAAAAGGTATGCAGTCCAATATTGACAAGAAACGTACCATTCTGGAGAATCTACGTCGCAATGCTACGACTGGCACGCCAGGCATCCATCATATCAGTCCGGATGACCTGCGCTACAAGACATGGGAAGACAAAATCATTCCTCAATCCAATGCCGTTATTATTGCCATGATGGATACATCCGGGTCCATGGGTTCGTTTGAGAAATACTGCGCGCGCAGCTTTTTCTTCTGGATGACCCGTTTTCTACGCCGTCAGTATGAGAAAGTTGAGATTGTTTTCCTCGCCCATCATACGGAAGCCAAGGAAGTAACCGAAGAAGAGTTCTTTACCCGTGGCGAGAGCGGAGGCACCATCTGCTCCTCTGTATATATGAAGGCGCTGGATATTATTGACAGCCGTTATCCACCTTCCAGCTACAACATCTACCCTTTCCACTTCTCTGACGGGGATAATCTGACCTCGGATAACGAACGGTGTGTGAAGCTGATCGGGGAGTTAATGAAACGTAGCAATATGTTTGGATACGGCGAAGTGAATCAATATAACCGCAGTAGCACACTGATGTCGGCTTACCGCCATATCAAGATGGATCAGTTTATGTATTATGTGATCAAAGAAAAAGGCGAAGTGTACAAAGCTTTGCGCAGCTTTTTCCAGAAACGGGAAGGAGGCAGCGTTAGATGACAGATGAGATCCGCGACCTAGAATACGCTATTGCCGAGATTATGGAGATTGCCAATGGTTTTGGTCTGGACTATTACCCCATGCGGTACGAAATCTGCCCATCGGATATTATTTATACATTTGGAGCCTACGGCATGCCGACCAGATTCAGCCACTGGAGCTTTGGCAAAACATTTCATAAGATGAAAATGCAATACGATTTTGGACTCAGCAAAATTTATGAGCTTGTCATCAACTCCAACCCTTGTTATGCCTTCCTGCTGGATGGCAATTCCCTGATTCAGAACAAATTGATCGTAGCCCACGTATTGGCACACTGTGATTTTTTCAAAAACAATGCCCGCTTCTCCAAATCCAACCGTAATATGGTCGAAAGCATGGCTGCTACGGCGGATCGGATCAGCAATTATGAGATGGAGTACGGAACGGAAGCGGTTGAAGCATTTATCGATGCCGTGATCGCAATTCAGGAACATGTAGATCCACAGCTGATTAAACCCCGCCATTTGGACAAACAACGTTACATGGAGATGAAAATGCGGGAGCAGCGCGGTGAGAAAGCACCCAAACCGGAAGGCCGCTATGATGATTTATGGTCGCTTGATGATGTGAAGACCGAAGATACACCAGCCGAAGGCATTCAGGTCCATCACTTTCCGCCTGAACCAGAGAAGGATGTCATGTGGTTTATTCAGGAATTCTCGGAAGTATTGACCGACTGGCAGCGGGATATCATGAGTATGATGCGTGAAGAGATGTTATATTTCTGGCCACAGATGGAAACGAAAATCATGAACGAAGGCTGGGCTTCTTACTGGCATCAACGCATTATCCGTGAACTCGATCTCAACAGTGAGGATACGATTGAATTCGCGAAGCTCAACTCCTCCGTGGTGCAGCCATCCAAACAAAGTCTGAATCCGTATTATCTGGGACTGAAGATTTTCGAGGATATTGAACGACGCTGGGATAACCCAACCCGGGAAGAACAGGATCGTTGGGGCCGTAAACCAGGCCAGGGTCGTGCGAAAATGTTCGAGGTGCGTGAATTCGATTCCGATACCTCCTTTATTCGGAATTACATGACTAAACAATTAACTGAGGACCTCGACCTCTACGTCTTTGAGAAAAAAGGCCCGGACTGGAAAATCACCGACAAGTCCTGGGAAAATATACGGGATCAGCTCGTATTTTCACGTGTCAACGGGGGCTCCCCTTATCTGGTCGTGCAAGATGCCGACTATATGCGGACCGGGGAACTCGTGCTGAAACATCAATATGAAGGCATTGAGTTGGATCTGAAATATATGGAGCGCACCATGCCTTATCTGTATCGCCTCTGGGGGCGTACGGTACATGTAGAGACACGTGTCGAGGATAAACCGATCTGGTTTACGTATGACGGCAAGAAGCACCACCGCAAATTTATGTAAGGTTTTCGATTATCATTATTGGAACCGAAAATATAAATGCTCTTATCATGGATGAGATTAATAATAAAAAAGATCAGACATAAAAAAGCAGCAAGTTCCCGACACACACGGGGACTTGCCGCTTGGCATTTCATAATTAATATTTAAGATTACGTTTCATTGCACCATGCTTAAATGAAGTGATTACATATCGCTCACCGTTGTCCAACAGCTTGTAAGATACAACGTATCGATCCACGAAACAGTAGTACGTGTTGCGGTACTCACGAGACGGCAACATTGTTCCCATAGTAACAATCTTCTCTTCAACACGGCGAATGAGATTCATTTTGTATTCCATCGTTTCTTGATCTGTAAAATGTTCGCTTTTGATCTGGCGAAGTCGGTTCATTGCCGTGGCGGTCCATTGAACCATCAATTACAGCTCACCACGCTTCACCAGTTCAATCAAGTCATCTGTTGAATACAGCTTGCCTTGTTTTATGTCTTTCTCAGAAGCTTCAATCATTTGCCGTATCTCCGGATCGGAGTCTAGCTCATCCACCGGGTTATAGACTTCATATTCCAGACCGGCAATACGAATGAATTCCTTATGATCCTTCTCATAGGATTCAATGACAGTGCCATCAGGAGCCTTAAGACTAAAGTTCATCCTCCGCAACCTCCTTTGATGATATCGCTAAATTTGGTGATTCATACTTTTACCTGAATTATAGCATACAACCAGGTGGCATCTCAGCCCAGCCATTAAACCATTGCTTTTTGTCGATTACATTTGCGAAACAGGATTCAGCGCCATAACACGTTCGCTCTTAGTCTCCAAATGTTCCAACCATAACTCCACCAACTGTGTGCCATTAATCAGATCGATATCCAACCCTTCAGCATAGTTACGGGCGTTACTCGTAAAGTCGCTCGTTGTTACCACATAACCGCCTACAGCATCCTGCTTAACCATCTGGGAGTGAATTATCGCAATCGGACCAAAACCAACCAAATTCATGTCGTTATAACATTTCACTTGACCAAGATATAGTCCCTCATCAGTATGTTCTTCAATATCGATGCCGAAGTCTCCTGAGCTCTTCGTCACGTATGTGTTGCCGCCTCGGACAGATGACATGATCTCTGCTACAAAACGTTCGAACAATAATGGATCTTCTTCTTTCTCCTCTTCCAGGTCTCGTTTAAAGCGGTTATACAAACCGATTCGAAGAGTATCCTTCATATCTTCATGGGATGAAATTGCATCAAGAGCATTGTTACGATAGTCCTCTATCATTTGTTTTTGTTTGTAATACTTGTACACAAGGTAGCAGGTGAACAAAAGCACAATACTGAACAATATCGTCATATAATGTCACTCCTTTGTATTTCCATCATGTCCAACGCTTTGTTGTTTCAATACATTTGTCTATTGTCGGGATGGGACCAGATAACCTCTATAAGGAATTGGAGGGAACTCATCTGACATCCTCGATTTAATTTAACTAGAATGCTTTATTTCAGAATATATAATGAATTTACATAAATATCAGACCTAACTTTTCCTCAACAGGTATATACTGACTTACATAAAATACACAAAAGCGGCAAGTCCCCGACATACACGGGAACTTGCCGCTTGGCATTTCATAAAATTAGGATGGTACCGGCGTTGTACCATTGCCCTGCAAGCGCAGCGGTACAAAAAAGTCATGTTCAACTTCACTTGCCGGCAGAGGACGACTGAAATAATATCCCTGAATCTCACGGCAGTCATTCTGCATCAGAATGTCCAGTTGACCTTTCGTCTCAATACCTTCGGCAATGACTTCCATGTTGAGATTCTGGGCCATCGATATAATGGTCGCTACAATTGCCTGATCGCTATGGCTCTCTGTAATACCCGTCACGAATGAACGATCAATCTTGAGCTTGTGAATCGGGAAATGCTTCAGATAACTGAGTGAACTGTATCCCGTACCGAAATCATCCAGGCTGATTTTTACCCCCAGTGCCGTGAGTTCTTTCAGGATTGCCGTGGACACTGTTGCATCCATCATCATGCTCTCTGTAATCTCCAGCTCCAGATAACGGGCCTCCAGCCCTGTCTCATGTAGGGCATTCTTGACCTGTTCCACTAAGTTGGATTGGTGAAACTGCTGGCTGGACAAGTTAACCGATACCGGAATGAGTGGTCCGCCACTGGCATGCCAGAGTTTCATCTGCCTGCATGCCTCCCGCAGCGTCCAATTGCCAATCTCATAGATCATGCCTGTCTCTTCTGCAAGCGGGATGAATACATTGGGTGCGAGCAGACCTTTGAGTGGATGGTTCCAACGTATAAGAGCCTCCACACCAATCATGCGGCTATCCTCGGTACGAATCTGTGGCTGATAGTACAGGACCAGCTCATCGCGTTCCAAAGCTTTACGAAGATAACCCTCCAGCTCAATGCGTTCATAAAGTTCCGAATCCAGTTGAGCAGTGTAGAATTGGAAACCATTTTTGCCGTTTTTCTTCACTTCATACATGGCGGAGTCCGCATGTTTCAGCAAAGCATCCACGCCAACTCCATGATCCGGGTACATCGCAATTCCAATGCTGGCGGTTACGTAAAAGTCATTCTCCTTCAGTCGATAAGGTAACTGAATGGCTTCAACAATCTGTTTTGCAAGTTCTGCCACTTGTACTTCTGTCGCTTGATCCTGGGTCACAACGAGTGTGAACTCGTCACCACCCATCCGGGCCAGCATGACATTCTCCATAGCCAAGGGATCAGAAGCTTCTATGGCTTTCATGATCCGGTTGCTGACTTCTCTTAGAAATACATCTCCAATGGAATGTCCCAGCGAGTCATTAATCATCTTGAAACGATCTATATCCATCACCATAACGGCAAAAGAATTCCCTTTTTCTTCTGAATCGTGAATCGTACAAGCCAGTACATCATCCAGCTTGCGCCGATTGGGCAACCCCGTCAACGGATCATGCAAAGCTTGGTGACGAATCTTCTCCTGAGCCTGTTTCTCCTCTGTAACGTCTTTGATCAAAATGTGACTTCCCACATGTCTGCCATCAATGACAACAGGAACTACAACAATACTAAGGTCCAGAAGTTCACCCTGTATGTCTCTCATTTTGGCCATGTAGTGCGCCTGCTCCAGCCCATGATCATCCCAATCGATGGAATCAAATTCACTTATCCACTCGATATCGATCTGCTGAGCGATATCATCAATGGAACGATCCATGACCTCTTTTTCAGGATATCCGGTGATTGTTGTTACAGCAGCATTAATACCTTTGACAATCCCTTCCTTGTTCACTGAAATAATGGCATCCGAATGGTTATGATACAAGGCCTGATACCATTGCTCGTTCTCATGAATCCGTTGATCTTTCTGTGACATTCGCTGATTGATAAATATGCCAAACAACGTCAAGCCCAAAGCAATAAATGTGCCCGATGCGATCAAGTAGGCGAGAATGCCTGGCTCAATCTGCATACCTGAACTTACCATCGAGCCATGTGAATGATGGAAATGCGCGGCTGACATCCCGGTATAATGCATGCCAGAGATTCCAATCCCCATTATGAGACCGCTGCCCATCTTGTAAACCCAGGTATGTCTTGATTGATGATAACGGAAGAAAAACATGAGCCACAATGCCGCAAAGGAAGCAAGCGCTGCAATCAGAATGGATAACACCACTCTGCCTGGTTCATACGTAACCGGAGTTGACATCGCTGCCATTCCCACATAATGCATCGAGCTGATCCCCGCTGTCATCAGCACTCCAGCAATCATAAGCTGGCTTATCCTGCCCGATTGTCTACCCGCAATGTTCAAGGCCACCCCTGATGCGACAATAGCAAGTAGAACAGATAAAATAACCTTACCGGTGGAATAGGAGACTTGCGTAGGCAGAACAAAAGCCAGCATACCTACGAAATGCATGGACCAAATTCCCAGCCCCATCGAGACTGCACCGCAGGTAAGCCATACATTCCGCGCCATCCCGCTAGCCTGACTTACACGGCCTGCAAGGTCAAGGGCTGCGTATGAAGCTAACGATGCAATAATATAGGATAAAATAACAAGTTCTAAGTTGTACGTACCATGTAGGTGCTCCACTCACTCTGTCCTTTCGACCGGGAAATGCCTTGTATGTATGCAAAAATGTAAAAAAGAAGCGAGTGCGCTGTCTGGATGACAGGCACTCCCTCCGCATCATTTGACTCGTGACCACAGACTTAGTTGAAGCCGTTGTCATACATTGGAACCCGTTTATTTGAATGTATATAGTCTAAACGTCCCAGCCCTTAAAATCAACACTTATTTCCAGATATACGATGTTGATTAGCTAACTTTTTCATATTCTAATTCACAACAAAATATTCTATTTGCGAGTCAATAACAGACTGCCAAAACCGGAAGTATCTTGATAAGAGTTACCTGATGAATCACTCCAGATGGACACACTGCTTCGCTTGCCATCCCCCGCGCCATCATCATTAACTTGCAGATCAAATCCAATCCATCTTTGCCCTTCAGCACGAACGCTATCTAGTGGGATTGCCACTTCAACTGTATACCCTCCGCTTGTTAATCGGGTAGCTGATTTGAAACTTTCTTTCCGTGCATTTCCTCCAAAAGAAGCCTCATTATCAAAATTGACCCGGTACTGGGCGTCATCCTCCTGATAGAATGTTGTCTGATCTTTGCTCGGGTCGATAAAAATCTCGATCGAATCCTGCTCATGTGCATTAGAACTTAATTTGCTTCGCAAAGGATCTTTCACATCTGCCAATACGTACAGGTATTTCTCATCCCATAACAGCTGTGCAGTCGCCGTTGCACCGGAGTTTCCGACCACCCAGACATCCGTTTTAACAGATGCAGCCTTTTTCCAGACGTTATCCTTTTTTGCATCAATTACAGGTTTGCCATAAGTGACCTTGGTTTGTTTCAAGACAGAACCGAGCTTCAGTTTGCCCCGGTTGGCTGGTTTGTCGGGCTGTTGATTGGAAATATCATTCCAAACGATGGTCGCTGTCTTTCCAGCAGCATATTCATCCGTAATCCGATAATCCAGAGACAAGACCTGGCCTTCAGTAAGTAAAGCAGCTGACATAGGCAGTGATGCGTATACAACATAACCGGTTTTTGTCTCCTGTACATTGTAAGTATTTTTATCTTTGCCTTTACCACCATCCCGTTTAAATGTATATTGACCATTGGCAGACGGCGGATTTTTCTTCTTGGCAGACAGATCAGCTTCAGAAGTTGCAGCACCTGTCCCCTTGACTTCTTCCGCGAGGAAAACCTGCACCTGATCCCCTTTGCGACGTGTGGTATCCTTCACTTCCACTCGTAAATTCACCTTTTTGGCATCCCACATCATACGAGCCTCACCCGTAACCGCAGATGTACCATCTGCCAGATGATTAATTTCCAGTCCTTTCACAGCACCCCAAAGAATATCTTCCTGTCCTTTATGATTCGGGAAAGAAGGGCTGGCCTTCAATGCTGTCCATTCATTACGATAGATCGGAAGGGTGGCAGGGTCCACCAGTGCCCAAAATGCCGGTTTTGCTTTTAATTTACGATCAAACAGCAACGGTGCATCTTTGCGTCCTTTGACCGGATGATTGTCAAGCCATGTACCATCATCTGCAAGTCCCCAGACCGTAACACTGTCCATCACGCCGCGTTTCCCCAAATCTTCGAACAGGTCAAACAGTTCACGATAACGATAAGCTTGTTGCAGCATTAA
The DNA here is from genome assembly GCF_037965655.1 of Paenibacillus sp. FSL L8-0435. Classification (NCBI taxonomy): domain Bacteria; kingdom Bacillati; phylum Bacillota; class Bacilli; order Caryophanales; family Paenibacillaceae; genus Paenibacillus; species Paenibacillus sp. FSL L8-0435. Next base: position 1,964,622 of record NZ_CP150185.1, on the reverse strand, counting down.
TTCATCTGTGACAGGCATCTCCAGTTCAGAATTACTTGAATAGATCGAAACGTCCAGCTCTGTAACCTGTACATTCACACCAAGAGCGATCACTTTCTCAAAAGCCTCACGAATGAGCTTTACATCCGGTCCGTACATCGACACATGCATCTGGAATCCAACCGCATCAATGGGTGTTCCTTTGGCAAGCAGCTTCTCTACAAGCTTCACCATATCATTTACCTTGTTTCCATTGCCCTCCATTCCATAGTCATTAATCACCAATACCGCATCGGGGTCAGCCTCACGTGCATAACGGAAAGCCAGTTCAATGTAATCACTGTCATCTCCGTCGCTATCCACATCCCCAATAATATCTCTCCACTTGGAATTACTGGCCTCATTCCGCAAGCCGCCTCCGTCTGAGATGACTTCATTGACGACATCCCATGTATGAACCTTTCCTTTGTACCGACTCACGATGGTTTGAATATGCGTTTTCATCCGTGCAAGCAACTGTTCCCGCGTGGCAGGTTTCGAAGCATCATCCGGATCCGTAAAGAACCAATCCGGCACCTGACTATGCCATAACAGCGTATGACCTCTGATTTCCATGTCATTTGCTTCGGCAAACTTCACCAGGCGATCTGTCTCTGACCAGACAAACTGTCCTTCCTGAGGCTGCATCGCATCCATTTTCATGAAGTTTCCAGCTGTAATACTATTAAAATGTTTCGTCAACAGCTGGGAATGCGGATCTTCCGCGTCCAGTGCAGACTGGTCGATTGCCGCTCCCATTGCATAGTGTTGTCCCACAACATCCACTAGATTCGGAATGTTCGGCTCTATTTCAATTTTTTCGGCTTCCGTAATCAGTACATCATCCACGTAAAAAGTAATCGTATCCGCCGACGTCACTTCCGCTGACGTCTTCCAAGGTGTCTCTGCATACATGCGGAATCCGGTGATGCCGCTATTATCTCCAGGGATCACCACATCTGCCTCGATTTTTTTCCACTGTCCCTTGTTCAGAGTTGCAGAGGCAAACGTAGCATATTCTCGACTTGAAGCGTCGTTATTGTACTCTTTCTCCAGTGAACCGTTAATGACCTGACTGTCCGGCCCTTCATCGTACATGGCCCAAAATGAAATATGAACCGTGCTACCCTTCTGTACATGGTCTATTACTTCAATTAAGGGTCCATGGAACGTTTCGGTACGGGAAGAGGTTCTCAGGCTCCGTGTACTGTCGTGACCTACTTGCGTTACGATATCAAGCTTTTCACTCGCACGTGGACGCCATTGTCCCAACACACCATCTTCAAAATTAGCCTCAAACAGTACTTCATCATCGCCAGTCTTAACGTCCGCAGCCGCAGCACGTGTCCCTCCTGTTCCCACACTTGGGAACAAACTGAAGATCAATACAGCCGACAAGCACAAGCTCCACCATTTTCTCAAATGCATCCGATCTCCTCCTTGGTTGGTTGTTTGTGAAGAGTAACCTTTGTTCTGTCATGCGCCAGCCCTTTACAAGATCGTTGTGCAGGATTGGATAGTCATTATTGAACAGAAATTGTAAGCACTTTCATTATACGATTGCCAGCGAACTTTGTTTACCCGTTAAACTATAGGACTTATTTTAAAAACTTCACAATAAGATAAAACGACAAAAAGCACAGCTTGTTAGCTGTGCTCCATGTCACCGTCATTACATATTTACACTTTTAAAGGTGCTGTGGTCTGACGGACAACCAGATTGGAAGGTTCCGTCACCACGGGAGGAGAATAAGATGGATTCTCGATCATGGCAATCAGATATTCGATGGACTTAATGCCGATGGAATAGATATTCTGATTCACCGTGGTCAACCCCGGTTTGAATACTTCAGCATAATACGTGTTATCGAACCCGACAACCGAGATATCTTCTGGTACACTCAGTCCATGCTTTTCAATTTCATGAATCGCACCAAAAGCAGACATGTCTGATGCACAGACAATTCCCGTTGGTTGATCCTGAAGTGCCAGCAATCGTCGGGCAGCCTTGCTTCCTCCGTCGAAGGAATAATCGCAGATCTCCAGATATACCGTAGAATACGGGATGCCGCATTCTCGCAGCCCTTCCCGATATCCTTCCAATCGCAGATTGGCTACGGCAGGTCCAAGTGTCCCTGAGATATAGGCAATTTTGCGGTGCCCAAGCTCATGCAGATGTTTGACACCCATCGAGATCCCGTTCGCGTTATCCGTAGTAATGTAACCGGCACGTTTGCCCAACATGTCCGTATCAATAAACATTGTTGGAATCTCTGCATCCACCAGTTCCTGAATACTCGTGTTTTCTCTGCCTTCCCCGAATACCACAACGCCATCCACATTACGACTGCGGCAATGTTTGATGAACGAGTACGCCGGATCATCGAATCGAGTAGACAACCGGACCAGATCATATCCACTGTTCTCCAGCGCTGTCTTGATCCCTTCCAGCAACTCCGACACAAAAGGGTTCGTAAACGGAACCGTTAACAGTACGCCCACCGTCCATGAACGGCGTTTGACGAGTCCACGTGCGACCACATTGGGTTGATATTTCAATAATTCGATGGCTATATTGACTTTTTTGCGTGTTTTTTCACTTACATCAGGATAATCGTTTATCACTTTGGAAACGGTTGCAACAGATACTCCCGCTTCCTTGGCTACATCATGGATAGAAGCCATCTGATCACCTCAACCTCTTTCAAATCCCCTGTCTCCGGCTGCATTTTCTATAACATCGGCAGGTTTGTCTACCCATTATAGCTTAAAACAGCCTGAAACGGTATGGAAGTTCCTAATGCTTTTAAGCTCTATTCCTGCTGTTCCAGATTCTTCAAATCCAGAGACAGTTTCTCCATTGTTGTTGCAAATACAGCGAGTTCAGCCGAGCGTGAAGCTTGGCTACGTGCTCCGCGAGACGTATGATCCGACTCCTGCTGCACACTGCTCAGTTTCTTCATGATCTGCTCCAGATTAGACTGAATTTTACCCTGAGCGTCCCGAGAACTGGCTGCAAGCTTGCGCACCTCACTGGCGACTACTTCGAAGCCACGTCCAAACTCTCCTGCATGAGCAGCTTCAATCGCTGCATTCAGACCAACAAGATGACTCTGATCCGATATCTCGCGAATGAGTTCACCCATTTTTCCGATCTGCTGGATCTCTCCTGTTAATTCGGTAAGCATAACCTGAGCCTGATCCTGAGAAGCCGCTGTTTCTTTGGCAACATTCGATATAGCCATTGCACTTTCATTTAATTCACTAATCATGCCTGTAAGCTCTTGGGTAATCTGCGTAATTGCCTGTAATGTATGTTGTTGGTCATCGGCAAGCTGATGTAACTTTTCTTTTTCTTTCTTCTCATAGGCTTCAAGGACAAGCTGTGAATCCAGATTAAACATTTTGCTGAGCGCCTGAATGACAAGATGCCAGGACTCAGGGATAACTTGTTGGAATATGCTCGTTGCAATATCCAGGTAGACCATATAGGTACCCAGATAATAATCTTCAGACAGACCAATCCGTGAATGCACAAGTCCAATCGCAATCCGTTGCTCAATATATGCGTCGTCCACGATTCCATCCGTCATCGATAACCAGTACATCTTCTGTGTTTCTTTTAGACGATCAATGGTAGAGAATCTTGCGATCAGATCTACCAATTCAGGATAATTCCCTACATGATTGTAGAAATGATCTACCACTTCATTAACGACTTTTTTAAAAACAGGCCGATGTTCGGCAAGCAGTGTTAGATCTCCTGCGGTTAATCCCATGTAGTCAAGTTGCTTCTGTCTTGTTGCGGAAATACTGCTCATATCGGGTTCAGTCAGCTCCTTAATAAACACTAAATTACTTTAAATTGTAAATATATGTAGTGATTATAGACTAAAATACCTAAATATACATATACCATTAGAACTAATTCTCTTTAAAATTAACCTTATTTGTCAGCTTTTTAGATTAATATGACCTTCATGTAATTAAAAAGGCCCTGACTCTGCTGTGAAGGAGCCTCACAGCAGACATCAGGAGCCTGATCCGGAATGGTTTGTTGCCGATTAGCGATTAAGCAGACTGCCCACATAACGTAACAGTTCATTCGCGCTGGCTGCGGTGTATCCATGTTCCTCAATTAAGCGTTTAATGACTTCATTCATACGTTTCAATTGTGTTGCATCCGGTGTTTTGGTTGAGGTTGTGATCTTGACGATGTCTTTCAGATCGGTGAACAACTTCTTCTCGATCGCTTCACGCAAACGGTCATGGCTGCTATATTCGAACTTGCGCTCCTTGCGGGAGTATGCCGAGATTCGGATCAGAATCTCTTCTCTGAACGCTTTCTTTGCATTCTCGGAGATCCCGATCTGTTCCTCGATGGATCGCATCAGACGCTCATCCGGGTCCATCTCTTCATCCGTGAGCGGGTCACGAATCTTGGACCAGTTGCAGAATGCTTCAATGTTATCGAGGTAGTTCTCAAACAATGTTCTTGCGGATTCCTCGAATGAGTACACAAATGCTTTCTGCACTTCCTTCTTGGCCAGTTCATCATACTCCTTGCGTGCAAGAGCAATGAAGTTCAAATAACGCTCCCGCTCTTCCTTTGTAATCGAAGCATGTTGGTCCAGACCGTCCTTGATCGCCCGCAGAATGTCCAGCGCGTTAATGCACTGAAGATTTTGCTTGATCAAAGCACTGGAGATCCGGTTAATGACATACCGCGGATCAATGCCGGACATCCCTTCATCCAAATACTCATTTTGCATCTCGCGCAGATCGGCTTCTTTGTATCCTTCCACTTCTTCACCGTCATACATGCGCATCTTTTTAACGAGATCCATGCCTTGTTTCTTCGTTTCCTTCAAGCGGGTAAGTATCGAAAAAATGGCTGCAGTCCGCAGTGCATGCGGTGCAATATGAACATGCTTCATGTCACTTTGCTGAATGAGCTTGGCATAGATTTTCTCTTCCTCGGATACCTTCAAGTTGTACGGAATCGGCATGACAATCATCCGGGATTGCAGTGCCTCATTCTTCTTGTTGGAGATAAAAGACTTATACTCCGATTCATTCGTATGCGCCACAATCATTTCATCCGCACTGATTAAGGCAAAACGTCCTGCTTTGAAATTTCCTTCCTGCGTGAGCGACAGGAGATTCCACAGGAATTTCTCATCACATTTCAACATCTCCTGGAACTCCATTAACCCACGGTTCGCCTTGTTCAACTCCCCATCAAAACGATAGGCACGTGGATCGGATTCGGAACCAAACTCCGTAATGGTGGAGAAGTCGATACTACCCGTCAGATCGGCAATATCCTGTGATTTCGGATCGGATGGACTGAACGTTCCTATTCCCACGCGATTATCTTCGGAAACAATGACCCGTTCCACCGGTACCTTGCTGATATCACCACCATATTCGGTACGGAGTCTCATCTGGCAGGATGGGCAAAGGTTACCCTCAATACGGACTCCAATTTCCTTTTCCACTTCAGGACGAAGCTCCAGTGGAATCAGATGCAGCGGTTCCTCATGCATCGGGCATCCATCAATGGCGTATATGGCACCTTTCTCTGTCCGCGAGAACTGTTCAAGCCCCCGCTTCAGCAGCGTCACCAGCGTCGATTTTCCTCCACTTACGGGACCCATCAGGAGCAAGATCCGCTTCCGTACATCCAGACGGCGTGCTGCCGAGTGAAAGTATTCTTCAACCAGCTTTTCAATCGAACGGTCCAGCCCAAAGATCTCCTGTTCAAAAAACTTGTACCGCTTATGCCCACCTACTTCTTCCACCCCAAACGATTCAATCATCTCATACACTCTGGCGTGAGCCGTCATTGCCGGAGTCGGGTCCTCTCTCAGCAGTGCAATATAATCTTCAAATGTTCCGTTCCATGTCAAACGGTCACTCTCTGCCCGATGTTCCGCAACGCGTTCAAAAATATTCATGCTTGGTACCTCCCATGGCTCCTTTAGTGTGATTGTCAACCATTCCGAATGGTATGAAGAAATCAATAGAATTGCGGCTCCTGCTTGAATACCAATCTTGCGGTACTGTGTAGTCCCGCCACCCTCTGTCCAAACGTCTTGTTTTGTTGTGAAAAGTGTATTACATACCTATGCGGCAATTCGGATAAGTTGACCTCTTTTTTTCAATCCACCACTTCGAATTTTGGCTTTTCCCTGTTCTATCAGACATCTTGTGCCTTCAGAAAAAAAAGAACGAATATGATATAATGAGGGTTCTAAATTTAGGAAACCGGACAACACATGGTCAGAGACAGGCCACTTCTGGAAAGGAGCACGGACGATGGCAGTGAAATACGAAACCGAATTATATTCGCCTGTGAAGGCTTTCTTCGAGCAGCGTGGCTTCGACGTCAAGGCGGAAGTCAGACATTGTGACCTCGTCGGAGTCAGATCGGACCAGGACGAACCACTCATTGTGGAGATGAAAAAAACATTTAACCTCTCCTTGTTGCTACAGGGCATGCAGCGCTTGAAACTTAGCCCGTTCGTGTATCTGGCCGTCGAGCGCAATCGCAGTAAACGCGGAGCCGTAAACCAACGCTGGAGCGAACTGACCGCACTATGCAGACAGCTCGGTCTGGGGCTACTGACTGTCACATTTTACAAAACCAAAGCTCCCCTGATTGATGTACTGTGCGAACCTTCAGCCCAGACACCCCTTACTAGCGCCAATCAAGTTGCTCGCAAAAGCGGTGTTCGGCGGAAACGATTGCTCAAGGAATTCGACGAACGCAGCGGAGACTACAATACGGGAGGCAGCACACGAAGACAGCTGGTCACAGCATATCGTGAGAAGGCTTTACGTGTCGCATCCGCTCTACGGACGAACGGAGAAGCCTCTCCAGCCAACCTTGCCAGACAGACAGGCGTAGGTTCTGCAGCAGGGATTCTGCAAAAAAATTATTATGGCTGGTTTGAACGCCTCTCCCGTGGAAAATATATTTTGACGATTAAGGGAGTACAGGCGTTAACCGAGCATGCACACATGCTTGAGGATAATGATATGATTGAACGAACTATTAATGAACTCGATGTAACGTATTCTGTATCTGGTGAAAATAAGGACGACCTTGCATACATCGCTGAAACAGCGGAGCAGTACTTGAAAAATACAGGCAAGATCTTATTCTGAATCATCTGAAAGTAACGGATACGAAAAAATGAGAATGCAAAAAAACACCTGTAATCTCCACTGGAGACTACAGGCGTTTTGATGTGTTCTATATAAATGATTGCTATTAGAATTTTACTGCTACTTCGGAAGCCAATTTCAGACCTGCAGTAACGATTTCTTCAGCACGATCTGCAGAAGCGTTATGTCCTTCAACGATAACCACTTCTGGGTTTTGAATGCCCCACAAGCCGAGAACTGTTTTCAGGAAGTTCAGGGACATTTCAGCAGCTGCCATTGGGCCTTCGGAATATACGCCACCACGTGCGTTAAGCAAAGCTACTTTTTTGTCGCCAGCAAGTCCTACAGGACCTTCAGCAGTGTATTTGAATGTTTTACCAGCTTGGCTCAGGTAAGCAATGTAGTTTACCAATGGAGCTGGAACAGTGAAGTTCCACAGTGGGAATGCAAATACAACTTTGTCAGCTGCCAGGAATTGATCTTGCAATTGTGCTGCAAGTAAAGCTGCTTTTTGCTCGTCAGCTGTCAGTTCAAAACCGTTAGCTGCTTTGTAAGTACCGGTGATAGCAGTGTTACCATAGAATGGGAATTCTGTATTGTAGAGATCCAACTCAGTAACTGTGTCACCTGGGTGAGACTCTTTGTATGCGCTCAAGAATGCATCGTACAATTTAACGCTGACTGCTTGATCTGCAGGACGGTCATTTGCTTTAACAAATAAAATATTAGACATGTTGAATTTTCCCCCGTTAGATAAAATATATGAGTGCATTTTCTGAACCGGCCACCATTGTAGCTTATATAAAGAAACCAACAACTCATTAATTCATATTATATATAAAAATGTTAGTGGATGCAATAACGTAATCACTTTGGTCATGAACCCATTTTAATTTTTGCTAAAAAATCTATTTTTGATCTGACTTAGCTACGAGCCGTAAATTCGGAAATGGCTTCACTGATCAGGTTCATGCCAAGCAGTAATTCATCCCGGCCCGGATGGCTAAAGTTCAATCGAATGTAACGTTGATCCTGTACACCTGTGGAGCATAGTGATCCAGGAAGAAAAGATACACCTTTGGGCAAAGCCGCCTTAAGCAGAGCGCCACTATCCAATCCTTCAGGCAACTGTACCCACAGATACATTCCGCCCTCAGGGATGTTGTACTGACACCCTTTCCAGCCAGGTCTTTTCAACAGTTCAAGCATCAGTTTGAGTCTTGTCTTATACTCCCGATTCAACATGGATAGGTGATCACTCCAACGAAAAGGGGAATGGGCAAGCAATTGATACAACAGACGCTGATTCATCGGACTGGACTGACCATCTGCAATTCGTTTAACCGAGGCCATGGCCTGAATCAGCGCAGGATGTCCAGCAGCCCATCCGGTTCGAAGAGCGGGCGCTACCGTTTTGCTGAACGAACCAATGTAGAGAACATGTCCACCCTGATCCGCAGTATCCAGTGCAAAGAGTGAAGGATATTTACGATAGAATTCCGTTGGCTCAAGACCATCGAAATGGAGCTCCCCGTATGAATCATCTTCCACAAGCAGTACACCATAGCGCGAACACAGTTCAAGGACAGCCTCCCGCCGCTCCATACTCCACAAAGCACCGGTCGGATTCGAGAAACTGGGGGCAGCAAAAAGCAGCTTCGGTCTAACCTGCTGCATGTGATGCTCCAAAAGGTCTGGCAGTATACCGTCCCGATCACCCATTACGGGCACAATTTTGGCTCCTTGCATCTCCAGAACCTCAAGACAGCCTGGAGATGTGGGATGTTCAACCAGTACAGAATCTCCTGGCTCAAGCAATAGACGCATCACCAGATCAATGGCCTGCTGGGTACCAGTGGTCAACAGAATCTGTTCGGGTACCGTTCGTATGCCTTTGCGTGCATTCCAGTCTTTGTTCAACCACTCTCTTAGGGGGGTGTAGCCTGCTGGCTCTCCATATTGCAATGCGGAGGGGCCTGAACTAAAGACAGACACCGCTGCTTCTTCCAACAATTTGAAAGGAAACAACTCCTCCGCAGGCAATTCTTCTGCCAGAGATATGAAATAATCCCTGCCAGACATCTCACGTATATCCCTCAGTGGTGATGACAAAAGCCTGTTGGTACGGGAAGCAAAGAAATATTTCATCGATCCGTTCCCCTTTCATCCCTATTCCGAAACTGTACTCGCAGTCCGCAGCCCTACAACCTATTCCTGCTCGCCATCGAATATGACCGGATGCATACCGAACTGTTGTGATCATGGGAAGAACAAACCTGTTTCGTCAGGATCCCGTCTTCACTTGTCTTGCATGCAAGGCATAACGTTCAATGGCCTGTGCTCTACTGCTTACTTCCAGCTTCACGTATATTTTACGCAGGTAATTATCAATGGAACGTCTGCTAACGTTGATCTCATTCGCTATTTTATCATAGGTTACACCCTGAACAATTCTTTCCATGATAAAAGTTTCGGTTTCTGTTAATTCAATGACACGTGCTTCTGTCGGAGACTCCACAGGTTGCGCCCACTCCGCACTGTTTAACCACGACAATGGAATGGACACATGGCCCTCACGTAATCCAGAGATCAGATGAATCAGCTGGCTAGGGGAAGCCTGTTTGGATAACATGCCGCTTGCACCAAGGCTCATCAGATGACGAAACAGCTTCACATTGTCTTCATCCGTCAAAATAATGATGTGACTGTGAGCTGACAGATTCTTCATCTGGGCAATATATTGATCTGCCTGACCCTCCGGAAGACGATAATCCATTAGAATCAGATCAGGCTGGTGAATATTCACCAGATCGAGCCCTTCTGTTCCGGTCGAAGTCATGCCACGTACCGTCAGATCTTGCTGCTCTTCCAAAATCAATTTTGTACCGAGCATGCTGGTGGGGTGGATATCTATGATGACCACCTGCCATACTTTTTTCATTGTTGTTCCCCCTGTTATGTATTGGACAAATAACTTTTAAATTCTGTCATGATGAATTCATCGTCTATGCGACAATCCGAGTATAGAAGAAGCATAGGTCGGATTATGTCGAAAAACAGAAAAATACAGGAGGAAGCCGATAAAAAGGCTCTATTTTCACTGTATTTTGTTATAAAAACACCATGACGTCCATCTTCCCATCCCCGGGAAGGTCAAAATATAGTATAAATTTCCTGCATTTCTATCTAAAAAAGTCGAAAAACCTGCCCAAAGTTCCTACTTATTGCATCTATAAGAAATTGTATCCTAGGACTTCCTTCCGATGCAATCTCTTTTTACTCTATTAAGTAAAGAATTTCATTTTTGCGTAATCAATAGGGGCATGATAGAATGAGGACTGGAAATTTTTTTGTACCTATAAATGACCAGGAGTGATGATATGAAACCATCTGCCCCGTCCTCTGACATCCATCACACCCGGAGCGCCAAAGGCAAGGCTGGATCTTCAATCAAGCTGTTTCTGGTAATGTGGATTGTTCTCATTGCACTAGGAGTCGTTGGAACCTACTATTATAGTAACCATCTCCAGCAACAGATGATTAACCAGCTTCAAGCCCATAATCAGCAGCAGATTGCAGCACTAAAAACCGACTATGAAAATCAGCTAACAACGATATCAAAGGAAGTAGAAGATCTGCAGGGACAGGTTCAATCCTTCAATGAATTGCTGACTTTCACCAAGGATAATGCAAGTGACAAAACGGATAACAGCAACAAACTGTATACCCAGCTGAGCGAAGTCAAAAAACAACTGGAGACACTCCAGAAAAAGATGGACCTGCTCAAATGATTACACCCGTCAAACAGGTTAATCGTTTTTTTATGCTTGCACTCGCTCCTTTTGTTGGATTGATATTATGCCTGCTGCTGCTTCGTCCTCCACTTGAACCCGGAGGTTTGATGCCTACCGAACTGTCAGAGGATACGATTACACCCCGGACCCAAGCAATTAGCCAAGAGCTTGCGGGGGCAAAAGATGCTGCTGTCCAGACTTCTTCTTCTATTAAAAGAACGACACAGCTCTATAATAAAACAACAAGTACGATGTCTACACTTGTACAGAAGGCTTCCGCCCAAGCGGATCGTCCGGAAATGATCTACAACAAACGGATTTCATCCAAGCTGGGCGTTCCATTTGAACGGGTAGACAGTGACCGGTTAACGATTGAAATGTACAGAGTGAATCCTGGCAGCTATAAGGGCTATGCCATGAAGATCAAGCTAAAAGACCCTACAGCCATGCAGATGGCTCTAGACAGTGAACCTGGGCGTTCTGAGACGACCATGCAGGCTGTGAAGCGTAACGGCGCAATTGCCGGGATTAACGCAGGTGGATTTGCTGACAGTGGGGGCAAACGTTATCCACTTAGCACAACCGTCATGGACGGGAAGTACGTGAACGGGTTCCAAGCCAGTTTCAAAGATCTGTTTTTTGTAGGACTTAACGATGCCGGCAAACTGGTCGGAGGCAAGTTCTTCGACAAAAACTCACTGGATCGCCTGCAACCACAATTTGGGGCTACGTTTGTACCCGTGCTGCTACAGAATGGACGTAAAACTGCAATTCCCGACAAGTGGAAGGTATCACCCAAACGAGCCCCACGTACAGTCATTGGCAATTATAAGGATGATCAGTTACTGATTATTGTAGTTGACGGATATAATGAGGGCGGAAGTTCCGGTGCTACCCTTGAAGAGCTGCAAGGGCGGTTGTACAAGCTTGGGGTGATCGACGCCTATAATCTGGATGGCGGTGGATCATCCTCGCTTATTCTGAATAATCGGGTCGTGAATAACCCTTCAGATGGCAGCCTCAGACCGGTGCCCACACACTTTTTATTTTACAAATAATAGGGTGAAGCATTTCTTTTCTACCTATAATGGTTATAATAGAAGAAAATGAGCTTGTGCAGGAGGTGCGAAGGGTATGTCATTTTCACTGACATTCTGGATTATTGCAATCGTATTGACTCTCTTCATTACAGGCATTCTCACTTCATCCTACAACAATGACAAAACAAAAGGCTTGTAAAGGCCAAGCCTCTCTCCGGAGAGGCTTTTTTCTATTGCTTCATCCTCGAAACAGCAAGAGACAAGGCTTAAAAGAATGATTCGATTCTTCTAAGCCTTGTCTCTTGCTGTATTCGGGATCAATAGCTAACCGCCCTGTCATTCCGCATAGATATAACCGAATCAGACGGACTAGGCCCACTCACCGACCCACCCTCAACTAATGTCACATAAATTCGCTCATGATCAACGGGTTCTCCAGCAATAATTTTGATCAATTGTTCGGCAGCAAGCGATCCCCACTTGCGCTTGGAATAATCAATGCTTGCCAATCTCGGCTGGACGTATTTGCTCAATTCAATATTGTCGAATCCGATGACATCAATCTCCTGACCAACGCCGAGTGCACTGTCTGCCAGACGATCACACAAGCCAATAGCCATCTCATCATTGAGGCAGAATACCGCTGCGGGTCCATCATACACCTGCACAATCTGATCTGCGGCTTGTTCTCCACCACTCTTTTCAAAATCTCCCGTGATCTCAATCCATTCCACATCGGCTTCACGTTCCGCAACCTGTCTCACAGCCTTTAACCGCTGCACAGAGTCAAACGAACCTTCCGGTCCTGTCACCACGTAGATTTTCTTATGTCCCTGTTCAATCAGATGTTCCATCGCAAGTGTCGCCCCGGCCTTATTATCCAGCAGAACCTGATTAATGTTAGGATGATCCATCTCACGGTCCAATACAACGATTTTGTGCCCACGATCGGCATACTGCATTAGTTCCTCACTTGCAAACGTATGATCCAGAATGATCGCACCATCAATCATCCTCTCTGGAAGCATGCGATGGGATTGTTTACCACTGCACACGATCAGGTCATAACCTTGAGCATTACATACGGCTTTCATGCCACTCAGCAAGTCTCCATACACATCTCCTCTAAAATCGGTCAAGAATACACCTAGAATTTTGGATTCCCTCTTCTTCAGTGTTCTTGCTGCGGCATTTGGAACATAGTTCAGTTCTTTGGCAATGGCCAAAATTTTGGAACTCGTCTCATCGGTCACTTTGTTGCTGCCATTCAGCGCATATGACACAGTAGAGATGGAAACTCCCGCCTGTTTGGCGATATCCTTGATACTGACCACATTCTTCGCTCCCCTGTTATGTTCATCAGGCCTTCCATAACAAAAGGCCTGACACATTACTCTTTCCATTCACCGGATTAAACAAGTCTGAATGATTTCTTCTGAGTATCCCGACTGTTTGCACCCACAAGAATATGGAACTCGCCTCGATCACTGCGGTGGCTTAAGTCGGAATGGTGATAACGAAGCTGTTCTTCATTTAATGTAAACGTGGCTGTACCACTCTCGCCTGGCGCCAGTGCAAGCTTCACATATCCTTTCAGCTCACGCATAGGACGAACGACTTCACCCGTTACATCACGAACGTACAACTGAACGGTCTCCACGCCTGCGCGCTCACCCGTGTTCGTTACACGTACTTGAATGCTCAGGGACTCTTCGGCAGTCATCTCGTTACTTGACACTTCCAGATCACCATAAGAGAACGAAGTGTATGAGAGACCATAACCGAACGGAAGCAAAGGTTCATTCGGGCTGTCAATGTACTTGGAGACATAACGTTCTTCTGTCTTCTCCGGGTTCAGTGGACGACCTGTATTGAAATGGTTGTAATAGACCGGAATCTGACCTACGGACTGCGGGAAGGACATCGTCAGACGTGCGGATGGATTCACCACACCTGTCAGAACATCTGCGATCGCTGCTCCGCCTTCACTACCTGGGAACCAGGCTTCAAGAACAGCATCCGATTCATCGATTACACCATGCAGATCCAATGGACGGCCGTTGAAGATAACGCTGGCAATCGGTTTTCCCGCTGCTTTGAGCTGTTTAACCAATTCCAATTGGGCTGCTGGCAGCCGAATATCCGTGCGTGAGCCACCTTCTCCACTCATCTCGGAGTCTTCACCAAGAGCAAGGACAATCAGATCTGCTTTGCTTGCCACTTCCAGGGCTTCGGCAATCTGCTCAGCTGTAATCGTATGAACATTACTGCCTTGAGCAAATTGAACTTTCCCACCCGTCAGGCGTTCTTGCAGAGCTGTTCCCAACTTGACTGCATCTTCCTTAACCCCTTCACAGGACCACCAGCCCAGAATATCAGGACTCTGTGCAAAAGGACCAATGAGGGCTACATTAGCATCAGGTTGAAGTGGAAGCACGCTGCCATTATTTTTCAACAAGACAGCCGATTTGGTTGCCAGTTCATACGATACCTGACGGTGCTCTTTGGAGAATACAATCTCACGTTCACGTTCAGGATCAGCTGCACGAAGTGGGTTATCGAACAAGCCCAGCTTTTCTTTCAGTTGCAGAATTCGCAGAACGGCTTCATCAATGAGCTTCTCATCCACTTCACCACTCTCAATCAGTTCAGGCAAATGATGCACATAACAAGGTGTCATCATCTCCATATCTACTCCTGCGCGAATGGCACGATATGCCGCTTCACGATCATCTTCTGCAGCACCATGCGCAATCATCTCGCGAATGGAAGCCCAATCCGAGATCAATACACCATCAAAGCCCCACTCGTCACGCAAAATGCCGCGCATTAACTTCTCATTGCCACTTGCCGGAATACCGTCAACCGTATTGAACGAAGTCATGACCATTTCCACGCCCGCATCCAACGCTGCTTTGTATGCTGGCAAATAGTACTCACGCAGGTTACGCTCAGCCATGTCCACCGTATTGTAATCCCGACCACCCTCAGCCGCTCCATAAGCCGCAAAGTGTTTCACACAGGCTGCAAGACGATCTGGCTCATCCTTCAAGCTATCGCCCTGATATCCACGTACAAACGCAGCCGCGAACAAACTGTTCAGATAAGGATCTTCTCCTGTTGTTTCCATCACACGGCCCCAGCGCGGGTCACGAACCAGATCCACCATCGGTGCAAAGGTAACATGCAAACCGGATACAGCTGATTCACGTGCTGCAATTTCAGCACTTTTCTCAGCCAGTTCTGTGTCCCATGAACAACCGATCGCCAGTGGAATCGGGAAAATAGTTTTGAATCCATGAACTACGTCAGCCATGAACAAAAGCGGAATGCCCAAACGGCTTTTCTTCATATAAGCTTGCTGTACATCAATGATAGCCTGCGCACCGGACAATCCCAGAATGGACCCACTGGCATCCACGGACTGCTCCGTAATTCCCATCTCTTCCATTGGCCCTGTGATCTGACCTTCCACATTCGTTCCTTCATAGAAGTTGGCAGTCAACTGAAGAAGTTGTGCTGTTTTTTCCTCCAACGTCATCTGTTTCACCAGGTCTAACAACTGGTCGTTATTCATCTAATCGTATCCTCCACTATAAGTTGTTGAAATAAAGAACCCGGCTGCGTTCGGGGAGAGACCGCGCACCGGGTTCAAAATTAATTACTGAATGATTACTAGAATTTATCGTTTAGCTCATCCAGATAAGGTTGAACCAGGGACCTTTTACTGTTTACCCATTCTTTCCAGTTTGCCTCTAGATCTCCGTTTTTGAGGATCAAGTTGGCATATTCATTCTGGTAGTCGAATGAAGCCTGACTCTTAGCTTTGGAATCGTACAGGTTGACATCCCAATCGTATGGTGCAAGCGATTTGCCTTCTGTACCAAGTTTTGCTTTTTCTTCGAACAATTTCACGGCTCTATCACGGTAATCTTTTTTGATTGCAGGGTTTACAACACTGAAGTCGTCACCGAGCAGATACAGACCTTCGAAACGTGCTGGATATTTATCTTCCAATACCGTTCCTTCTGGCAACAAGCTAACGAGTTCGTTGTTTTCATCATACTTCCAATCTTTTCCTTCAAAGCCCATGTTGATGAGCAACTGTCCTTCTTTTGTTGCGGAGTAATCGATCAGATCCATGATCCGTTCGAATTTCTCGTCACTGATGTCTGGATTGAAGATCAATGCAGACCAGAAGTTGGCTTGCTCCATGTTACGGTATTTCCCGTCATCGCCCACTACGATTGCTGTGTGTACCAGTTCATCACTATCTACACCCAGATTTTTTTTCATATCGGAATCCAGACCTTGTCTGTACGAAGCCAGTCCGCCCAGACTTGTTACAGCAGCTGTACCTGTTACTTTGAAATTGTTTTGACCTTCATTGTTTTTCCATGTGTAGAACTCAGGATTGAGCAGTCCGTCTTTATAGGCTTTTTGCATCAATTTAAGTCCTGTCAGCGTTTCAGGATCTGCTGGTCCCCAGTGGAATTGGCCATCTTCACCTTTGTAGAAAGGAGAGTCAGTCATGGCATGCACACTGTTTGGCATAATCATGTTTGTCATGGCATCTGCCGCATTGTAGGACAGAGGTACAAGTTTGTTACCCACTTTGCCTGGATCTTTTTCTTTCACTAGCGCAGCATATTCGTTCAATTCAGTTGTTGTATAAGCATCTTTCAGTTCAAAACCAACCGCTTCAGCCCAGTCTTTACGAAGCGCAATGACACCAATTTGGTTCGTCAGTGGATCAGCTGGTTTGTTCTCGAAGTAGATTGGTCTAGGCAGGACATATGTTCCACCCGTCAATTCTTCCAACTTGTCTCCAAGACCCGTCAAATTGTAAGCTGCTGCGACGTTAGGCCAGCGTTCTTTCCAGTCATCCGGGAATTTGTAGAACAAACCTTGTTCAATGCTGTTAATGGCATCGCCATGTACGTAGTTCCATACCGCTACATCCGGCAAGTCGCCAGAGTTGATCCACAGACGAAGCTTCTCGCCCCATGAATCCCAATCGATATAGTTGTAGTCCCAAGTTACATTAAATTTGTCTGTCCAGAACTTGTGGAAGTCATTATCCAGGTTCCCGTTTTTGATTTCTGTCAGGTTAGCTACAGAGATGGTCAGGTTATCTTTGTAATTTCCCTCTGCATCTTTTTCGTTACCACCTGAAGCTCCTTGGCTGGAACAAGCGGTCACCATCAGCATAACTACACTAAGCGTGATGGCAAAGAGAGCTCTTACTGACAACTTTTTGTTCGTTTTCATGTTTTACCCCCATGTTTTTTAGTAGAATTTTATTGCAAAATCCTATACGTATATCAGGTCTTGATTGCCCCTGTTAATACCCCTTTGGCAAAGTGTTTTTGCAGCATTGGGAAGAAACACATAATTGGTACCATGGTGACAAATACGGCTGCCATCTTCATGCCCATTGAGAAGTTGCTTGCCTGGGCAGCATCCACACTGGATGCATTGGATGCATTCGTCGTAGATGTCACGATAATATTTCGGAGTACATTCTGGAGCGGTAACTGATCCGCTTTTCGAAGGAATATCATCGCATCATACCAACTGTTCCAGTAAGCCACACCGTAGAACAACGTGATTGTAGCCATAATTGGTGTAGCCAGCGGAAGAACAACAGAGAACAAAATTCTCCACTCTCCGGCTCCATCCAGTCTCGCCGATTCCATGAGTGATTCAGGCAAGGTGTAGAAGTAGTTCATCATCAGAATCATGTTAAACGCACTGAAGCTTCCCGCCAGAATGACGGACCACAGCGTACCTGTAAGATGAAGTGATTTCATGATCAGGTACAGCGGTACGATACCACCATTAAAGATCATGGTGAACAGTACCAGGAAAAAGAGAAATTTCTTAAACGGAAATTTGTTACGACTAAGGCCATATGCCATGCTTGTTGTCAGGAACAAGCTGAGCGGCAAGCCGATGACTAGCAATATAATTGTATTTTTGTACCCAGACAGAATCGTTCCGTCAGCGAACAATGCCTTGTAGGAATCCAATGTCCATTCTTTAGGGAACATCAAAAATGGATTGTCAGCATATTCTTTTTGTGTTGCAAACGAGATCATGATGACATTCCAGAACGGAATCAGGATCATCAGGGCAAGCACTAGTAATACGGCAAAAATAATGTAATCGAGAAGTGTCATTTTTTCTGTACCAATTCTCGGTTTTTTGTTAGCTTTCTTGCTCATCTCATTTTTCCTCCTCTCTTATCGGAACAAACCGTCTCCGCCAAGCCACTTGGCAAATCTGTCAGCAAGAAGCAGCAAGGCCATATTCACCAGGGAACGGAACAAGCTGACCGCTGTCGAGAATGAGAAATCGGTAGATGACTGGAACGTAATCCGATAGATATATACATCGAGTACTTCCGATACATTTTTGGTAGCGGCATTTGCCAAGTTGAAGATCTGGTCAAACCCGGAAGACATCAATCCACCAACCGAGAGAATAAACATGATTGTGATGGTTGGAAGGATGTTCGGTAAAGTAATTTTGAACATCTGTTGCATACGGGATGCCCCGTCAATCTGTGCTGATTCATACTGATCCTGATCAATACCGGAAATGGCAGCCAGGAATATAATCGCGCCCCATCCACTTGATTTCCAAATATCAGTCAACAGCAACATGGGTACAAAGTTGGATTCAGACCCCAGGAAGTTAATCGTTGGCAATCCGAGTAGTCCGAGCGCGCTGTTTACCAGTCCGTCATATGCCAGCACATTGATGACTACCCCGGATACGATGATCCAGGACAGGAAGTGTGGGAACGTAAGAACGGTTTGGAACAATTTTTTTCCTCTGCGCATCCGCAATTCATTCAGCAACAGCGCCAGAATGATCGGGAATGGGAACTGAATAATCAGTTTCAGAATATTGATGTACAGCGTACGCCATACTGCGTCGATAAAGGTTGGATCACGGAAAACATATTTGAAGTTCTCGAATCCGCTCCATGGACTTCCCCAGATGCCCAGATTGGCCTTGTAATCTTTGAATGCCAGAGACAGGCCACCCATCGGCATGTAGGCAAACAGAATTAGCCAGACAAGCCCCGGAATAAGCAGGGTGTATGTCATTCGGTGCTTCCAGATTTCAGTCCAGAGCGAATTGCCCTTCACGTTTCCCTTCAGCTTTTTGCTAGGTCCTTCGGCTGCAGGTTTCACATTGCATCTCCTCACTCTACTATGGTCTTGTCGTTGTACAGAAAATCAAACATCGTTCTCAGGTGGTGCTCCCAAAATCTCCATTCATGAGCCCCCGGCGTCTCCACATACCGAAAATCAAAGGCAGTCCCCTGCATGTATCTCGCATAGTCGCGATTCATCTCTACGAAGGGGTCACTATCGCCACAGCAACTGAGGATATCCGGTAAAGGAACACCCTGTTCCAGCAGCTTGGCCGACAGTGCGTAAATATCCTGATCGGCTTTTACCTGTAAACGTTCTCCAAAAACCGCTTTCATTTCCTTGATCATGGTCGCTGGCATATGAGGATCACGAAGTCGTGTCTGGATATCCGTTACCCCGGATAGGGACACTACTTTGCGATATCGCTCTGGATAAGTTAGTCCACATTTCAGTGCACCATATCCACCCATGGATAAACCGGCGACGTATGTTTTCTCCGGATCAGGATTCAGATTGAGCAGACGCTTGCATATTTCAGGTAACTCCTGAGTGATGTAGTGGAAGTAATTCAGGCCGTATTCCATATCGGTGTAATAGCTACGATTCGCTTCCGGCATAATGATCGTACAGCCATATTGCGCTGCATACATCTCAATTGTGGTTAACCGCTGCCAGGTACTCGCATTATCGCCTGCCCCGTGCAACAGATATAGTGTACCGCCTGAAGTCTCTCCGGAGTCACTGGACACAACATGTATGCTGGTATTCATGCATAAGGTTGGCGATCCAGTTTCGATCGTTATATGTGCCATAAATGTAACCCCTCTCATCATCGCCTGCTGTCTTTACTCATTCGTTTCTCTGGCGTTGGATTGCAGGCTGTTGTAGATTCCCTTGTATTACGATGGGTTATCGAAACGATTTTCTCGAATCGTTTCAAAACATAGCCAACGTTGATCCACATGGACTTCATTACAACACTTTTAATGTGGAAGCGATTTCTTCGAATCGTTTCGAATAAATCATAAGCCCGATGAGTAAATCCTGTCAATAACCTTTTTACAAATTTCGCGTTTTTTTCTCGAAAAAATGCTATTTTAAGTCTAAATCTGCGTCCAAAGACACTATTATTACGAAAAAATGAAAATTTAGTAAGTGCGATTACAACTTTAATTGACACCAAACCAGGTTTATACTAACATGGGTTCTGATTTTGCATTCGAATTACGGAAACGTTTCACCAACCGATTTTACTCAGGTTTCACCTGATATTAGGGAGGTTAATATGTCTGAACAACTCAAAGGTTTCATTCATACGATTACGGAGCAACAATTGAATGTTTTTTCCATTCGCATATTACAAAAAGGGCATCTGCTTGCCCATTGGGACCGGGATAAGGACCAGCGCAGGGTACAACATTCCATCAGTAAATCCTTCACGTGTATGGCCGTTGGTCTTGCGCTTGAAGAAGGTCTGTTACATCTGGATGCGACACTTGGTGATTATTTCTCTTATGATCATGTACCCGTTGCACAGCACAAACTCCCATCGCCGCAAGAATTAAAATTGCGTGATCTTCTCCGAATGTCTTCGGGCCATGACTCTCCCCCTCTTTGGGCTGATGAACGAGCTTCATTGACTGAAAAGGACTGGGCGAAATATTACATGTCGCTGCCTCTGGACCGGTTACCTGGAGAACAATTTACATATAGCAGCGGGGATACATTTATGATCTCAGCCATGCTACAGGCTGCTACCGGTCAAACCGTGAAAGATTACCTGACTCCACGGTTATTTGATCCGCTTGGCATCCATGAAGTAGAGTGGGAAACCTCTCCATTGGGGGTAACACTTGGCTGTGCAGGTCTTTGGATAAGCAATGAGGAACTGAGTCGATTTGGACAGTTACTGCTGCAGGAGGGGCTTTGGGAAGGCACACAGCTTGTACCTGCGGATTGGATCAGACAGGCTACGTCCCAGCAGATCGAAACGACTGGAGACGGTGATTGGGGAAAAGGTTATGGGTATCAGTTCTGGATGTGTTCTCATGGCGCTTACCGCGCCGATGGAGCCTATGGTCAATTGTGTATTGTAATTCCCTCTAAGGAAGCTGTCATATGTATTAACAGTGAGGAAGAAAATATGCAAGGCATCCTGAATGCCGTTTGGAATGCGGTTTTACCCCTTTACACCAAGGGTTAGTCTACGTATCTTATCTTATTTAAATTTGCAATTATGCCATCCGATTGAGAATAAAACAAAAAAACGCCACGGGGTCAATGGACCCCATGACGTTATTTCTTATCCGTGCTGTGGAAGCTGAGTCATTTCATCTAAACATTGTGCGCATATGTAACGCTCTTTGAACTCGTTGACTTCCTCGATGGATCCGCAGAAAATACATTTTGGACGATATCTCTCCAAGATAATATGGTCCCCTTGTACTAAGATTTCTACAGGATCTCCCTCATTCATTTGATACCTTTTACGCAAAGATTTAGGCAATACGATCCTACCTAATTGGTCAACTTTGCGAACTACTCCAGCTGGCTTCATAGCTACGGCACACCTCTCCTATCTTACTCTAAATTTCTAGGTACATTTGTACTATGTTTATAGATTCGCCAAGATTTTGTCGAATCCTGCTGGAAATAAACATTTTTTGTCCTTTTTTTTGAAAAATGTTTTTTTTCGAATTCTAGCCGTCATTTATAACCTGAATTTATCCTTCTAACCCTGGGAAATTGAGCTGGCGCAACGCTTCATATACAATAATTGCTGCCGAATTGGATAGATTTAATGATCTAACGTCACCAGTCATTGGCATTTTCATACATGTATCGGGATTCGCAGCAATTAATTCAGGTGGCAGGCCTTTAGTCTCTTTACCAAAAACAAGGAAATCTCCATCCTGAAAATTAAAATCACTGTATCGGTTTTTCGCCTTCGTAGTTGCGTAGAAGAAACGACCTTCCGGAAATTTTTCCTGAACCTCAGCGAATGAGTCGTGGTATTCAATATGAACAGCATGCCAGTAGTCCAGCCCTGCACGCTTCAATGTAGCATCATCTGTTCGAAATCCAAGTGGACGTACGAGATGCAGATGGGTACCGGTTGCCGCACAAGTACGAGAAATATTGCCTGTGTTCGCCGGAATTTCTGGTTCAACCAGAACGATGTGTAAAGCCATATGTGTTCAATCTCCTTTTCATTTTCATGTTGACGACAACCCTCTAATCTTAAAGAAAAGCCCTCCACACGTCAATGTGGAAGGCTCTGGTAAGGCACAGGATTAGACACAAAGGTCCATTACACCGTACCTATACTTAATTATCCATTTGTCTTCTGGAAGTGGCTCATGAAGTCTGTCAGTGCCTTAACGCTCTCATAAGGAGCAGCATTATAAATGGAGGCACGGAGACCACCCACACTGCGATGTCCTTTCAGACCTACAAATCCTTCTTCCTCCGAAGCCTTGATGAACTTTTTCTCCAGTTCCTCAGAAGCAAGACGGAAGGTTACATTCATGAGGGAACGATCCTCTGTTTCCACACAACCACGGTAGAAATCGCCTGAAGCGTCAATTGTGTTATAGAGCAATTCCGCTTTTTTCGTATTTTTTTGCTCAATACCAGCCAGTCCGCCCTGTTCTTCAATCCATTTCAATACTTCATTCACCATATATACCGAGAAGGATGGCGGCGTATTGTACAGGGAATTGTTATCTACATGTGTGCTGTAACGAAGCATGGTTGGAATCGTTTTAGGCGATTCGCTCACCAGTTCCTCACGGGCAATGACAACCGTAATTCCGGATGGACCCAGGTTCTTCTGCGCACCCGCGTAGATCACGCCGAACTGATTAAGATCAAATGGTTTACAGAAAATATCACTCGACATGTCCGCAATCAGAGGTACTGAACCGGTATCCGGGAACGATTTGAATTGCGTACCTTCGATCGTTTCGTTGGAAGTCAGATGTACATAAGCCGTACGTTCGGGCAAACTCAGATTCGAAACATCCGGCAATTTCATGAACTTCTCTGCTTCTGAAGATGCAGCAACATGCGTCTCGCCGATCAACTTCGCCTCAGACAGAGCCTTTTTGGCCCAGCTGCCAGTCATCACGTAACTTGCAGTCTGCCCTGCACCGAGCAGGTTCATTGGTAACATCGCGAACTGAGTGCTTGCACCGCCCTGCAGAAAGAGAACCTTGTATCCTTTTGGATTGCCTAGAAGCGACAACAACCGCTCCTGAGCTTCATTATGTACAGACTCATACACCGCTCCACGGTGAGACATCTCCATAATCGACATGCCTGTATTACGAAAATCTACAAATTCCGCCTGTGCACGCTCCAGTACCTCAAGTGGTAACGCCGCAGGTCCTGCATTAAAGTTATACGCTCTTTTTGTCACAAAATCCCCCGCCCTTTCCATCCGTAACTCTGACATACAAAGTGAATATTATCGCTATGATATCAGTATTCTCTATCTGCTTCAAGGGCAATATGCACTGAAGTGTTGAATTCAGGCCATCAAATTCCTTTATCACCCTGCAAAGTTAAAGCACTACATTGTTTAATTCAAGGAAAAGCCTCCGAGAGCGTGTCCCGGAGGCTTTAAGTTGGAACAAGAACTGTTCCGACCCCGACCGATTAGCAGTCGAAGTAAAGGCTGTACTCGTGCGGATGAATGCGGATCGCTACTGCTTTCGCTTCATCACGTTTGAGGTTGATGTAGTTTTCAATGAATTCTTTTGTAAATACGCCGCCTTCAGTCAAGAACTCGTTATCAGCTGCCAATGCATCAAGTGCTTCTTCGAGGGAAGCTGGCACACTGCGGATGTTTTCTTTATCTGCATCAGACAGGTCATAGATGTTTTTATCGAGCGGACCATATCCAAGCTCAGTTGGGTTGATTTTGCGTTTGATTCCATCCAGACCAGCCATCAACATCGCGGAGAATGCCAAGTATGGGTTAGCTGTGGAGTCTGGTGTACGGAACTCGATACGACAACCTTTTGGTGTCACAGCTGCAACCGGAATACGAACTGCTGCGGAACGGTTACCTTTGGAGTAAACCAGGTTTACTGGTGCTTCGTAACCAGGTACAAGACGTTTGAATGAGTTTGTACTAGGGTTAGTCAAAGCGATCAGTGCCGGAGCATGGTACAGGATACCTCCGATGTAGTGCAGAGCCATTTCACTCAGGTTAGCATATCCCGCTTTGTCATAGAACAATGGGGAATCGCCATCAAAGATGGATTGGTGAACGTGCATTCCGCTACCATTATCACCGAACAATGGTTTAGGCATGAATGTTGCTACTTTACCATATTGACGTGCAGTGTTGTGCACGATGTATTTGTATGCAAGCAGGTTATCTGCTGTTTTCTTCAGTGTATCAAAACGGAAGTTGATTTCGGCTTGGCCCGCTGTCGCTACTTCATGGTGATGACGCTCGATCGACAGGCCCGCTTCTTCCAAAAGGCGACACATTTCGCTACGAATATCTTGCTGTGTATCCACTGGCGCTACTGGAACGTATCCACCTTTAGTGCGAACTTTGAAGCCCAGGTTTCCGCCTTCTTCTTTGCGGTTGGTGTTCCATGAAGCTTCTTCGGAATCTACATAGTAGGAAGAGCTGTTCGTGCCACTCTCATAACGTACATCGTCGAAGATGAAGAACTCGGATTCAGGTGCGAAGAATGCCGCTGTACCTACACCGCTCTCTTGCAAATAAGCTTCTGCTTTGACAGCGATGCTGCGTGGGTCACGCTCATAACGCTCGCCATCCGGAGTGAAGATATCACACATAACATTCAATGTAGGGTGTGCAGTGAACGGATCGACATAAGTCGCTTCAGGGTCTGGCATCATAACCATATCAGACTCTTCAATTCCGCGGAAACCTTGGATCGAAGAACCGTCAAAAGCTACTCCATTTACGAACGTGTCTGCATCAACAGCCGAAGCTGGCAACGAGATGTGATGTGCACGACCAGCTAAATCTACAAAACGAAAATCTACCCACTCGATGTTATTCTCTTGAATTGATTTCAATACGTTTTCAACCGACATGTATTCGTCCTCCCAAATATTCCGAACATTAAACAACCCCACTAAGAAAATGTCTAAATTCGAATTTTTTTCTGTCGTCATTATAAATTTTAAAACATGACATCGTCAATACTTATGTAAGGTATTTTTTGAAGGTATGTTAGATATACTCACATTTTATAAATAACTTAAATTCATATAACAACTACATTTATATATATTTAACTGGTTTAATGCGGTAAAGCGACCTCTATTTTAACCTAAATCATGGGAAAAACTTCACATCATAAATGTTTCTTATCACCATTGATTAATAAATACGTTCAAAACTGCAAATTATGCAAAAAACCGAGCATCTATCTGATTCCGTCGCAATGAACGAGACCAGATGAGATGCCCGGATGATGATCCAGACCTTGATTATGAAATTCTTATTACACGCCTACACGTGCCGGGAAAAATTCTGCCGGTTGTTTGGCTGTGCTGAATGATTTACCCACGATTGGTGCCAATTTCTCCAAATCCTGCAACAGGTTAGCGAATTGATCAGGGAACAGGGATTGCACACCATCTCCTGTCATGGAGTTATCCGGATCGGTATGCATTTCAATGATCAAGCCATTGGCACCCGCAGCAACGGAAGCTTTTGTCATCGGTTCCACCAGTTCACGTCGTCCAGTACCATGGCTCGGGTCAGAAATAACCGGCAAATGGCTCAGAGACTGTAGAACAGGGATCGCTGACAGATCCAGCGTATTCCGTGTGTAGGATTCAAACGTACGAATACCACGCTCACACAGCATAACATTTGGGTTACCACCCGCAAGAATGTATTCAGCCGCATTCAACAACTCATCGTATGTCGCACTGAAGCCACGTTTCAACAATACCGGCTTGCCACACTCACCCAATTTGCGGAGCAGGTCAAAGTTCTGCATGTTACGTGTACCTACTTGCAGAATATCTGCGTACTCGGCGCAAATATCCACATACTCAGGTGTCATGACTTCTGTAATGGTCAGCAGATCATGTTTCTTGCCTGCTTCCGCCATCATGATCAATCCTTCTACACCCGTTCCCTGGAAGCTGTAAGGACCCGTACGAGGCTTAAATGCACCACCACGTAACACTTGCCCACCAGCAGCTTTCACAAGCCCTGCAATCTCATCAATCTGTGCAGCGGATTCAACCGCACATGGTCCGCCCATGACAACAAGTTCTTTTCCGCCGATATCTACACCTTTGATGGAGATCACCGTATCTTCCGGATGGAAGTCGCGGCTTGCCAATTTGTAGGACTTCGAGATTTTCACGACATTCTCGACACCTTTCATTTGGCGAAGATGCTCTTGCATTTTAGGTTCAACTTTACCAATCAAACCAATGATAGTACGATCCTCTCCGCGAGAGATATGCACCTGAAGCCCTTCTTTTTCAATAACTGAAACGATATCCTGAATCTGTTCCTCCGGTGTAGCCTTGCCTGCAATAACGATCATATTAATTCCCATCCTTCCTTGTATGAGAGCACAATCATTTCTTAACGTGCGTCTGATTAAATATAAGAACTCTGTCGCGCTTAAACGCTTGTTCGCTTTTAAGCTTTTATCCGTTAAAGTGAATATACCATAGTTCTCTTATTGCGTCAAGGTACACATTCCTTATCCATATACAAAAAGAACCCTGCTCCACAGGCTCCGACATTCGGATCTGCGTAACAGGATTCTTCTCATTCACATCTCGTTTTTAATTCACATACACTTAGACTTACTTTTACATTAGTTGCGCCTAAGGTGTACGTGTTTTTTCTCTAACTGGAGGCAGCAGTTTGCTCATGTTCACGGTACGTTTGATTTCCCACGTCTCCGGCTTGTCATGTTCATACTGCTCCAGGTAAAGGATGACTTCCTTCGTGATCGGTGTTGGTGTTGATGCACCCGAAGTAACCGCCACCTTATTTACACCTTTCAGCCATTCTTGCTGAATCTCGGAAACATCGGATACACGGTAGGCCGTAACACCCGCAATCTCCTCCGACACTTGTGCCAGACGGTTAGAGTTATTGCTGCGAGGATCACCCACCACGATAACCAGGTCCGCTTGACCTGCCTGTTCAGCAACAGCTTCCTGACGAACCTGAGTTGCGAGGCAAATTTCATTATGAATCTCAGCTCCCGGAAACTTCTCCAGCAGACGGCTCATAATGTGTTTGATATCCCACTGGCTCATCGTTGTCTGATTCGTAATAAGGATCTTGCCTGAAGGTACGTTCAGTTCTTCGATCTCTTCTTCCTTCTCGATCAGATGAACGAGGTCTGGCGCAACGCCAACAGCACCTTCTGGTTCAGGATGATTCCTTTTACCAATATAGATAATCTGATAACCTTCTGCTGTCTTTTCGCGAATGAGATCATGTGTCTTGGTCACATCAGGGCATGTTGCATCCACTGTTGTCAATCCTTTGTCCCGTGCCAGCTTACGCACTTCAGGAGATACACCATGAGCTGTAAAAATAATCGTGCCACTCTCCACTTGGCTCAAAATATCCATCCGGTTCGGACCATCCAATGTAATAATACCTTCATCTTCAAAGGAATCCGTCACATGTTGGTTATGCACAATCATACCCAATATATAAATAGGTCGTGGTAAATCCAGATTGCGTGCCGCTTGACGCGCGAGCACCATCGCATCCACAACGCCGTAACAATATCCCCGCGGCGAAATTCGTAATACTTCCACTTGGTTGCCACCCGCTTTCTTTCTCGGCAACGTTGCCGATGTAATTGCAGTCCTGTCTATTATACCTTTATTCGATAGGCGGAGCAAAGACAACCGGCAACCAGATAATAAAGGTGGTTCCTTCTCCACGTCTGGTCACAACCTCAACCGATCCATGGTGTTCCTCAATAATCCACTTCGCAATTGAAAGTCCCAGACCGATGCCCGGTGTAGCCCCACGGGATTCATCTGCCCGATAGAAGCGATCAAAGATGAACGGCACTTCGTCCCGATCCATCCCAATACCGGTGTCGCTGATGCGCAGTCCCACCTGGCCCTTGTATAATACGGCATCCAGCGTCACAGAGCCTTCAGGTGTGTATTTAAACGCATTTTCGATGAAAATAAATAACATCTGTTGCAGATAGTCCTTGCTACCGTTCACATAAATGCCGTTCAGGATGGAAAAATCTCCTGGAAGCCAGTCTGCCTGACGATCCAGAAATTGTGCTCTGCGTGCCACTTCCTGTACGAGTATCTGCAGCGGGATCGGATTCAGTTCAATTTTCTGACCCGTATCCGCTCTCGCCAGCGATAACATGTCGCTGATCAGCCTGCTCATACGTTTTCCCTCGTCAGCCATGTCTTCAATGGCTTCCAGCGACATTTGCTTGACGGTCTCCTCATCCAGATTCGGTCGGTCGGTTCCCTCCTGATCCCATAACTTCTTCAGGAAGTCCACGTTCCCGCGAATGGTGGTCAGCGGTGTACGCAGTTCATGTGATGCATCGGATACAAAGCGGCGCTGGGCAGCATTCGTCTCCTCCAAACCACGGAATGACAATTCTGTACGTTCAAGCATATTATTCACCGTTTCAATCAGACGCCCGATCTCATCCTTTGGCCCCGCATATTGAATACGTACACTTAAGTCATCTCCCGATTGAATCTGGTTCGCGGCATCAATGACATTCACGAGCGGACGCATCGACTTCCGGGCCAGAACGAGACCTGAGGTTATAGCCAATGCCATAGCCACCAGCCAGCCAAAAACCAAAATATTAAGCAACGCTTCCAGCAAGCGCTCCTGTGAACTTACATTGGCTCCTACCTGAAGAATTCCACGTACTTCATTGGTACCTTGAAGAGAAAGGGGAAGCTGATTCACCAGAAACGGTGTACCGTCCACATAGATCTTGGATATGCCACGCTCTTTAAGTATCTCATTGGCTTTTAGTACCGGAAACTGAATCTGCAATTTCTCCATATTACCCGAAATCCTGCCTGAGCGACTCTGATAATCCCAGAGTTGAATATAGATTTGTGCCTCTTGAAGCTGACTCTCTGTAAATGGGTCCAGATCCAACGACTGTGAAAGAGGATTAACACCGATCTGCTCCGTAATCCGGGTACTCTTCACCTTCAATTGCTGTTCGACTTCCTGATAGGAGTTAAAATAAACAAAGGCATAGATTACAACGCCCCAAAAGATCAGAACAGCCGCCAAAATGCCAGAATACCATGCGGTTAATCTTAACCGGATGGACATATCAAGAGTCACCTCTCAGAATATAGCCGGCTCCCCGGATGGTCTGGATTAGACGCTTGCCACCGTATTCTTCGGTCTTCTGTCTGAGCATGGCAATGTACACTTCAAGCACGTTAGACTCACCGCTGTAATCATAACCCCAGATTTTATCCATAATCAGATCACGGGACAGTACCCGTCTTGGATTTTGCATGAACAGATTCAACAGTTCGAATTCTTTGGCAGTCAGCTCCAGACGCTGCCCATCTCGCAATACTTCACGTGAGTCATTGTCCAAAATGATATCTTCATACATTAAGCGGTTGTCCGGCGTACCCGCACTATCAGACTTGCGGCGCAGCAATGCACGGACACGTGCCAATAATTCTTCCAGCGCAAAAGGTTTTACAAGGTAGTCGTCGGCTCCCGTGTCCAGTCCGGTCACCCGGCTCTGTACTTCATCCTTGGCCGTCAGCATCAGCACAGGTACTTTGCTGCCTGCTTCTCTCAATCTGCGACATACCTCAAATCCGTCAATCTGAGGCATCATCACATCCAGCACAACGATGTCCGGCTCCTTGTCCATCAGTTTGCTCAGGCCTTCGGCTCCATTGGAAGCCGTCTGTACCTCATATCCTTCAAAAGCCAGCCCCCGGCGGAGCATGGATACAATTTTTTCGTCATCATCCACAATCAAAATAGTTGAGCGCATGGTCTTTCTCCTTTATCCTAACGTTTTATCCCATTGTAACAGGCAGAAGCACAATCTGCATCTTCAAGTAGGCGGTCTCCATTCCGTACTGGTCCATTGTAACCTTGCTCCATCAGGGCAAAAAAAACGGAAGGGCCTTTAAACCCTTCCGTTCTGTTAATCCTTGACCGATATTTATGGTTGCTGCTGTTGTGTACCTGTTGTTTGTGAAGTATCAAAATCATTTTTGTTGCCGATTTTGATTTTCAGATCCATTTTCTTACCGTCACGCACCACGTTTAATGTCACTTCACTGCCGATTTCCTGTTTCTTGATAAAATCAATCAGATCTTGACTTGTGGCGTAAGGGGTACCGTTCGCACCTGTAATGATGTCATATGCACGAAGATCTGCTTGGTAAGCCGGCGATTGGAAGAGCGTGCTGGCTACAACTGAACCTTCGGTCACATCTGTTCCCATTTGTTTAGCGACTTCAGGTGTGAGAGCCATCAGAGATGCACCGATAAAGGGTACTGGCTCTTTGGGAACTTCTTTGTTCTCTTTAAGATATTTAACCGCTTCAGAGATGACACTTGATGGGATCGCAAAACCAATCCCTTGTGCGTCTGCGCTTACTGCAACGTTCATACCGATAACTTCCCCGTTCAGATTAAGCAACGGACCACCGGAGTTACCCGGATTAATCGAAGCATCGGTTTGCAGCAAATGGCTGTACTCACGTGTTTTTCCTGTTTCTTCATCTGGAATGCTGATTGTACGTTCTTTGGCACTCAGTACACCTGCTGTAACGGTGTGTTCAAATCCTTCCGGGTTACCAATAGCTACAAGCCATTCACCGACTTGAGTACTGTTGGAATCACCTAGTGGAGCTACAGGGAACGCATCGTCACCACTGTTTTTCTCAATTTTCAATACAGCCAAATCCAGATCAAAGCTGCTTCCCAGCAGTTTAGCTTCATAAGGTTTACTGTTGTTCTCCAGGGTTACCTGGATTACATCTGCACCCTGAACAACGTGTTGATTCGTCAGGATATATCCTTCTTTGTCAAAAATGAACCCCGAACCAATGCCCATAGGCACAAGCTGATTACTGCTTTGTGGTTGCTGGCTTTGGCCTTGATTGCCTTCCGTTCCGCCGCCATTACCAAAGAAGTATTGGTACAGCGGATCACTTGTATTTGATCCACCCTGACCCAATCCTGTACGTGAGGACTGCTTCGCGAGTGTTTCGATTTTGACGACTGCTGGACTTGTACTTGTCACTACGGAAGACACATCCTCTTTGCCTGTTGGCAGTAACGACGCTGTAACATTGTTGCCTCCGCCTGTGTTTGTGGACGCTTCCTGTCCTGAACTTTGATTGTCCGTGTTCGTAAGTGCCGTCTCCGGTGTGAACATGTTTGTTCTATCAGCTGTGTACATGAGAACGGTGATGACCAGCATACCGGCAATAAAGGAAAATAGAAGTGATCTTACGGAAGAACGTGGTTTGCGGTTATTATAGTTCCAGTTGCCTTTGCCGCCATTCCCTTGATCTCCACCGTTACCTGAGCCGTTTCCGCCGCCTGATGATCTTTTCGCTTGTTCGGATGATTCGCTATTATAGTAAGTAGGTACGGGTCTCACCGGATCAGGTTTTGTAATCTCTACATTTCCTTCTTCACGTTGATTATTGCTTCCCATGTGATTTGCTGTATCTTCCTGATTCACGGACTGAAAAGGTCCATAAGAATAATAATAGGAGGATTCGTCCGTTCCGGAAGAATTGCGGTTCTCCGTTTGTTTGGTTTCGTTTTCCTCGTCTTGACGGTTCGATCTATAGTTGCGTTCGTCCATGCCTCTCTACCTCCCAATCTCTTATTCCCAAGAGATATTCTTTAACTGTTCTTATTTTGTACTTTAAACCTTAACCGTACCTTAAAAACAATTAAAAAGGAGATAAAAGCACGTAAGAATACATTCTTTTCCCCGTCATGACAGCATTTACCCTTTCGTTTTCACCCAACCCTGACGATGCGCATAGATGGCCAATTGTGTACGATCGTCCATCTCACATTTCATCAGCAGGTTGCTCACATGTGTTTTGACGGTTTTGATACTGATATGTAATTCTTCCCCAATGTCTTTGTTGGTCTTTCCCTCTGCAATAAGCAGCAGCACTTCCTTCTCCCGTTCAGTCAGACCCGATTCACTCTCTCTCGCTGTACGTTGTCTGATTCCCCGGGTTAATGCCTGCGACACATCACCTGTCATAACAGGCATGCCTCTATAGGCCCCTTGAAGAGCATAGATCAGTTCTTCAGCAGAGACTGTCTTCAGTACATAACTTACCGCACCCGCTTCAATCGCTTGCACAACCAGATCATCCTCCAGGAAACTGGTGAGCATCACAATTTTCATCCCTGGAAATTCAGTCATGATGGCTTTTGTTGCTTCAGCGCCATTCATTACAGGCATCATCAGATCCATCAGGATCAGATCCGGCATTTCACTATCATTTAACTTACGCAATTGATCAAGCGCATCCTGCCCGTGGCCCGCTTCCCCCATCACATGAAAAGTAGGTTCCAGCATCAGATACGTTTTCAGCCCCATTCGAACCATGTCATGGTCATCCACAATCATTACGTTTACTTTCCCACTCATTGCGTCTCCCCCTCTAGTTCATTCAGATACATTAGGAAATTTCGGGATCAATACCCGTACCGTCGTTCCCGCTCCCGGCTTTGATATAATCTGAACTTGCCCCCCAAGCTTCTCCGCCCGTTCACGCATAGTAGATAACCCGTATGAACCCGGACGCTCCGCTTGCTGCAAAAATCCCTGACCATCATCACTGATGCTCATGCTGATCTGATGTTCACTCTCCCGTATGGACAGACTAACCACTCCCGCCTCTGCATGCTTCACGACATTCGCAACAGCCTCCTGAATAACAAGAAACAGCTGGTGCTCAATGGCATCCGAGATTCCGCCATCCAGTTCCAGCTCTTTCACACCTTTAAGACCATTCTGCCTGCAATAATCAGGAAACCAACTATCCAGTGCTGCGGTGAGGTCACGCCCTTCCAGCTCCACCGGTCGAAGTTGGGCAATAAGTCCTCGCATCTGACGCTGTGCAATATGTGACATCTGGATTAACTGGTCCAGTACTTTACCGCCATGTTCAGGATTCATCTCCAGCAGACGAGGTAAGGACGAAGCCGACATATGCATGGCAAACAGCTGCTGGCTAACCGTGTCATGGAGGTCCCTTGCCATTCGTTTGCGCTCTTCAAGCACAGCCCGCTCCGAGGCTTGCTCCTTCTCAATGACTTCCTGCTCACCGAGGCGCTGAAGCAGTCTCATCTTTTTCTCAATCGAATCCATCATGACATTGAATTCCTGATAGACACGACCAAACGAAGCGTCATCCGCTTCAGGCATACGCACCGCCAGATTACCCTTGGACACTTTCAACATGTTGAGATCAAGCAGGTCGATCTTGCGTTGGAGTCGTAAAGCAGCGATATATCCGGTGATAACGGTGGCCAGCACAACAACGGCAACATAGGTCCATGCCCGCTGGCGACCAGCCCCCATCAACACCTCTCCATACAATAGATAGAATCCGCCCAGCGTAATCAGACCAGTTAGCGCAAAATACATCATCAGTTCCCATTTATTGGCCTTGAGAATGGTTCGAATCATGCGTTAACCCACCTTATTCACTTTGACGTCTCCGATAAACACACTTACAATAATCCGCACTTTTTTGCTTGCTTCATGGTAATGGGCAGTTTCAGCCTGGGCACTACTCAGGAATCCGCCGCGTTTCTGGTTCAACAGTGACATATCTCCAATGAAGGAATTAGTCGTCACCGTCACACCCAGATCCATATCTTCTGGAACAAATACTTTCACATCCCCAATAAATGAAGAAATGACAATTTTCGTCTCACCGTATGGAATCTGTGCTTTGGTCAAATCAATTACGGTATCTCCGATAAAAGCCGAGATGTTCATGGGTTTCAACGAGAACACTTCCTGTCCCATGTACAAATCCCCTATGAACGCTGATTTATTAATGGTATTGCCACTGCCATAATTCCCATAACCATTTCCGTACCCATCATCATAATGTTCTCCATATCCGGTATCGTTAGAGTTATACGATTGATGTTTCTTCTTATATTGATGCCCTTGTGATGATGAATCCGTTGATCCTGTGAAATGAGGGCCATGTGCATCGTTCTTCTGTTCCTGTTTTGGTTTGCCAAATGTTTTCTCGAACTGTTCGTCAAACGACGACGGCATCTCCAGATCCTCAGGGGACAACGGTTTATATGGTTGCTCTGGTACTGGAGGTGGCTGCATCTTGTCATGATGTTTCCGATCACGACGTCGTGGACCAATCAGTACAAATAATCCTCCGCCAATCAGCATAACCGGGATCAGATAACGGATAAACTCACCCATGGAGTAATCAATCCATCCCAGGTTACGGGCTAGGAAGTAACCACCGATCGCCAGTACAATTACCGGTCCAATAAAAGCGTAACCCCCGTTGCGACGAATCTCGGAGATTCCTTTGACCCCCCACCAGATTAGAAATAACGGCCAATATGTTCTGAAAATATATCCTACATCAATGTCATATCCCAATTGTCTGAACAAGATCATCGCACCAATAGCAATAAGAGGTATACCAACCCACCAGCGGTCACGCGTCGATCGTTTCATCGCTCATGTCTCCTTTGTCTGTATTATGTATCCAGTGTAACTCAGACAGAACAATGAGAACAGCGGCGGCAGATGGAAGTTATCTCGGTCTCGAGACTGAGATGGGAGGATATTTATGTAAAAAATCCGCATATGTAAAACACCCCGGAGCTTTTGCTCCAGGGTGCTGAATCTTTATCTTCAATTATTTCTGGAATTTCCCTGCACGGCCTTGGTTTGTTTGACCCGTGTTTTCTACACCGAACTCGGCATTGAATTTTTCATCAGGTGTTTGGAAATTATCTTGTACTTTGTTTTGAGCGGATTGTTTCACTTTAGCTGCTGCATTCTCTTCTCCAAACTCTGCATTGTACTTCTCGTTTGGCGTTTGGTACCCTTGTCCTTGTGATTTCTTAGCCACAACGAATCACCTCTCTCTTCATATTTACGTTGCATTGCTGCACCGCGGGGTTCGTCCCCAGTCAATATTATGTGAAGAGAGCACTTCAGTTATTCATGTGACTAGGTGAAATTATATGGCCTTGTCCAGCCACGAGTCCGGTACGGATTTGTACACGTCGATCGCATCTGCCAACTCGCTGAGCATCTTTTCTGTGCATTTCCCAGCGCCTTGCCTGATCACCTGTACCTCCACATCCTTTTTGCCCCACTCTTTGTACACTTGCTTGGTTGTCGGGAAATACAGATCGATCTTATGGCCTTTGATCGCTGAACCGGTATCTGCAACAATTCCGTAGCCATAGCCCGGAATATACAGAATGGAACCCATCGGGAACAATTTT
The DNA here is from genome assembly GCF_037965655.1 of Paenibacillus sp. FSL L8-0435. Classification (NCBI taxonomy): domain Bacteria; kingdom Bacillati; phylum Bacillota; class Bacilli; order Caryophanales; family Paenibacillaceae; genus Paenibacillus; species Paenibacillus sp. FSL L8-0435. The sequence goes on along the minus strand of NZ_CP150185.1, from coordinate 1,928,900 downwards.
GGATCAGCTGCAATCGTGGAGACCGTTTCTTTATCACGGCGTACTTTGACACCAGAATACGTAATTCCATATTGAGGATGTTTAGGCCCTTTTCCTGTAGACTCCACTCCTGCCGTATATCCCGTTGCTGTAACCTTTTGTGTACCCAGGATTTGTTCTGAACGCGGAGCAAGCACTGGCATAGACGGATCTGCCACTTGTTTTTCTGGAAGATCAGGTCTTGGAAGGACCATTGGTTGTGGTGACCACAATAAAGCCATATACACCATGGTCGTCAGCTGGGCTTCATCGCTGTATTGATGGCTGACCTGTTCTGGAAATTCTTGATCCGACTTGCTCGAAGCTTCAATAATCGGACCTTCACTGCCGCTGCTCTGACTCTCGACATGCAGTACTGTACTTTCCTCTTCAAATGTATAGGCATCCGCCTGATTCAGGTTAATCATCATTCCGGCGAACATCATACAGCCAACCAATAAACCACGTATATGTTTCTTTTGAATTGAGAATTGCTTTTTCATTGTATAACCTCCCCCTCACTGCAAAGGTTTTCCAAAAAGCAATTAATCTATACTTTTTACACCAAACACTACGAAAAAACGCCTGAATAACATAGGGCAATCCCATGTTATTCAGGCGTTATGCAGAGTGATCAGCGCAACTTATGCACTGGTTATCCGATAGATCATTTGTTCATTTATACCAAACGTGTTGCGATTTCTTCTTTCAATTGAGCGATTATTTCATCGACCGGTTTCATGCCCAGATCGCCTTCTCCACGCTTACGCACGGATACTGCTTCTGCATTACGCTCATTCTCACCAACTACAAACATATAAGGCATTTTCTCAAGCTGCGCCTCACGGATTTTATATCCAAGCTTCTCATTCCGCAGATCGGCTTCAGCAGAGATTCCCGCACGTTTCAGCTTCGCTTCCACTTCACGCGCATAATCGTCGAAGTTTCCGGATACCGGGATCACTTTTGCCTGTACCGGAGACAACCACAATGGGAAAGCTCCTGCAAAGTTCTCCAGCAAGAATGCTGTGAAACGTTCCATTGTACTAATTACACCGCGGTGAATAACGACCGGACGATGTTTCTGTCCGTCATCTCCCACATATTCAAGTTCAAAGCGCTCAGGCAACAGGAAGTCCAGTTGAACCGTAGACAATGTCTCTTCTTTGCCCAGGGCTGTTTTGATCTGTACATCCAGCTTCGGACCGTAGAATGCCGCTTCACCTTCAGCTTCATAGAAAGGAAGATCAAGTTCTTCCACAACTTCACGCAGCATGCGTTGGGACATTTCCCACATCTCGTCGTTCTGGAAGTATTTCTCGGTATCCTTCGGATCACGATAGGACAGACGGAAACGGTATTCGTTAATACCAAAATCCTTATACACTGTTTGAATCAACTCGATAACACGAGCAAACTCTTCTTTGATCTGGTCCGGGCGTGCAAAAATGTGTGAGTCGTTCAGTGTCATTGCACGTACACGGTGCAGACCTGTTAATGCCCCCGACATTTCATAACGGTGCATCATGCCAAGCTCCGCAATACGGATTGGCAGATCACGGTAGCTGTGCATGCTGGACTTGTACACCATCATATGGTGAGGACAGTTCATTGGGCGCAGAACGAGTTCCTCGTTATCCATAACCATTTTCGGGAACATATCTTCCTGGTAGTGCTCCCAGTGTCCAGATGTTTTGTACAATTCCACGTTACCCAGAACCGGTGTGTATACATGCTGGTATCCCAGGCTTTCTTCCAGATCCACAATATAACGCTCCAGAGTACGGCGCAGCTTCGCGCCGTTAGGCAACCAGATTGGCAGGCCTTGACCGACCAGTTGGGAGAATGTGAACATTTCCAGCTCTTTACCCAACTTGCGGTGATCCCGTTTGCGAGCTTCTTCAAGGAAGTGCAGATGCTCGTCCAGCTGTGCTTTTTTCACAAAAGCCGTACCATAGATACGTTGAAGCATTTTGTTTTTGCTATCTCCACGCCAGTAAGCACCCGCGACATTCATCAGTTTGAACACTTTGATTTTGCTAGTCGATGGTACGTGAGGACCACGACACAAGTCGAAGAATTCACCTTGCTCATAAATCGTAATCACGCTGTCCGCCGGCAAATCACGAATCAACTCAAGTTTGTAAGGATCGCCCACTTCTTCAAACGTTTTGATCGCGTCCTCGCGGCTAACTTCCTTACGTACAATTGGCAAGTTCTCGTTCACAATACGTTCCATTTCCTTCTCGATCTTTTGCAGATCTTCAGGATTGAGCGCATGTTCGAGATCCATATCATAGTAGAAACCATCTTCAATGACAGGGCCGATACCGAGGCGTACCTCTTTGTTACCATATAAACGTTTCACTGCTTGAGCCATCAAGTGAGCTGTACTATGACGCATCACTTCAAGTCCTTCAGGTGAATCCAGCGTTACGATCTCCACCAATGCTCCCTCATGAAGTGTTGTGGACAAGTCCACCACGATGCCATCCAACTTGCCGGCTACGGCATTTTTGCGCAATCCGCTGCTAATTGAAGCGGCTACATCCTCAATGCTGCTGCCATCCGCATACTCACGTACCGAACCATCCGGTAATTTAATGTTCACTGCCATTTGTCTCATTCCTCCTGTTAATGTAACCTTCGAGTCCAGATATTTATGGACTGATAATCTATTGCTATTCCAGTCATTTTGCAAAGGAACGCAAAAAACACCCGTCCCGGCAAAGGGACGAGTGTTATATACTCGTGGTTCCACCCTAATTCAGCTGATTCATCCATATTCGGAAATACAGCCCTCATTGGCATGACGATAACGGGCATGACCCGGCAGATCCTTACTCGCGGATAATCCCCCATAAAGGCGATATTCTAACTCCACTTTCAAAATTGCAGCTACAAAGGGGTAAACCATACGTGATATCCGGAGGAAATTCCAGCCTAGGTTCCTCTCTCTGCACCGATCTTGCGTGTGGTTGTTGTCTTTGTCAACGCTTTTGGTTCAATGGTTCTCATGAAAAATTCATGGATCAACAGTTATTATAATTGCCGAGATCACTTGCGTCAAGACCTGTCAACAATCCTGAGCGCAGCACTTCGCATTCCGGGCAATGATGACATATTTGCACTTTGTCTTCAAAGATCTGGCATATGGTCGAGATGATTGGCAGATCCGGGGTGCGTGTATGGAGCATGACCTTCTCAGGAGAGATCGAGATGAGTGTACTTACAATCATATCTTCAATATCCATCTCCAGTTCCAGACCCGGCATTTCCACAACAACCTGTTCATCCTTTTGCACAGGTAACAGATTAAGTCCAGCATCCAAGACCTGAAATTCATGCATTCCCTTGTGTACAAGATGAACTAGTGGTACTTTGGCTTCTTGAAAAAACACAAAATATTTTAACAGCCCCATAAACTCTTCATATTGCCGATCCATCCAGAACTCATCGAGTGCATACTCCACTAATTCCTGAAGTTCCTGCTTATATGGCCGTATACGGAAATTGATAATACCTTCAAGGTGAAAAAAGTGAACATCCTCCAGATCCTGCCGTAGTCCACTGGCTAACGTAGTACGGCGGCGCTCCCGAAGTCCGGGCTGATCCAGATCACCATTTAATAGAAGTGGCATGCAGATTCGATTGACCTTCTCCACCTCATGCTCATCCATGACAGAACACGCCTTGGCGATCATATCCTCCACCATGCCTCGTTCTTGTGTCTCCATAATGAAGTCGGCGAGTCCAAGGGAGAGCAGATCACTGATCCGGGGAAGCCATTGCTGGAAGTCTTCGTGATTCTCATTCCCTCTGCACACCCAGGTTGCTCTTCCATCATTATGTTTGAAGGTGAGCCGGAAACCTCTTTTATTTATATGTAAACCTTTGGTTTTTTCCTTGACACAACGATAAAATTGATCCGCTTCCTCTTGCCCCGATACATCGGTCCATACAGCAAACAGTTCCACAAGAATCACTCCTTTCCTTCCTGTTCAAAGTATATGGCAAGGCCGATGGGGATATACGAAGCGGATTGATGGAAAGCGTGTCATGATTTCTCAGTATATTATGAAGAGGTTTGGAGTTAAGACAAAAATGTGTTATTATTTTAATAACAGTATGTTTCACGGAAAAGGAGGGAAGCCAAAATGAGACAACAACCTAGAATACTCCACTACACTATCATTATCATTTTGTGCGTTTTCCAAGCCTTGTGCTTCCCTATTCCGATGCAGACCGAATCTGCCGTTGGGGTGTCTGTAGAAGCAACTTCCAACAAGGAAGTGCTGTTGCAAATACCCGAATCCCAGCAGAAACCTGTCATTCGCAAATACCCACAAGTCATGTCCAAGCTGATTGCGGTTACGCATAATAAGCCTGTCTTTCTTGTCCTCGCATTGGTATTGATGCTGCGAATCCCTACAACGGGTCTGTCCTTTAAACCGTGGTATTGTCTGTTTAAACGCAGATTATTTCTGCTACCTATTAAGTTTACCAGCATGTATGTATCCCTCACCCCTATAGCACCAAAATACGTGAACGCTCTTCACTAGCCGTTACGACGTATTACAGGTTGCTTTTGCATGGAGACACCTCTGTATTTATAAGACGGTGTGCTTGTGCATAACTTATAACCCTTTAAGCACACGTTAGATAAACCAATGTTCTGACAGTACCTATTTTTGTTGTACCCACACCGACAAATTCAAATCATATGGCTGTGTCAGGAATTTCTGGCTCTGTTTACCCGCATCTTTTGATGTTCCGTTGAGCAGCAGATTAATCATTTTCGGGAAATAAGCCTGTCTTCTGTGGCCAGCCCCTAATTATAAGGAGGCAACAATCCATGGATGTACGCGAAACAGACTTGCCGGGAATTGGCAAAAAATTTCAAATTGAAACAAGCAGCGGTGATAAAATTGTCATTATTATTCACGATGACGGTCGCCGGGAAATGTACCACTTCGAGTATGATGATCCCGATCAAAGCATCTCGATGATCACACTTGACGATTACGAAGCACGACAGATTGCTGCTATTGTTGGCGGATTAACTTACAAACCAAAGCAGCTTGAAAATATTGAAGTAACGTTTGACGACCTGATTATCGAGTGGTACAAAATCGAACCATCTTTTGGAAGTATCGGTAAATCCATCGGTGAATTGGACGTACGTCAAAACTCTGGGGCAACGGTTATCGCCGTTGTAGAGAAAAATCACAAAAAACATATCAGCCCAGGTCCGGAGGTAGTTATCAGTGCAGAATCCACGGTGGTAGCCGTTGGCGAACGCAATCAGCAGAAACTGTTTAAATCCCTCCTCCTGACTGGAAGGGGGTAAATAGATGGATCATTTGATATTCGAAGTAGGTCTGGCCCTTGTGCTCATTGCGGCAGCCGGCCTTTTATCGGCAAAACTAAGATTTTCGGTTGTTCCGTTTTATATTCTAATCGGGATGGCCGTTGGTCCACATGCCATGAAAATCTGGCATCTGGACTTCCGCTTTATTGAGAGTCAGCCTTTTATTGAATTCATGGGTCGGATCGGTATCCTGTTCCTTCTCTTCTACCTTGGACTTGAATTCTCGGTAGGTCGTTTAATTAAATCGGGTCGCTCCATTGCAGTTGGCGGCTCGATCTACATCGGCATTAACTTTACGCTGGGATTAATATTCGGTTTTGTTTCCGGTTTCCCAGTTGCAGAAGCACTTATTATCGCAGGTATAACTACCATCTCTTCCAGTGCCATTGTGGCCAAGGTACTCGTCGATTTGAAACGAACAGCCAACCCGGAAACAGAGATGATATTGGGTATTATTATGTTCGAAGATGTATTCCTCGCTGTATATATCTCAATCTTGTCCGGACTTGTGCTTAGTGATTCATCCTCCATCGGAGGCGTCATCATGTCCGCACTTATTGCCCTTGGATTCATGCTTATCGTGATTATCCTTGGACGCAAAGCAACACCGCTACTAAACAAATTGCTTAAAATTCGATCGAATGAACTCTTCTCTCTCGTTGTATTTGGAGCCTTGTTCCTGGTAGCTGGTTTCTCTGAAACCATTCATGTTGCCGAAGCGATTGGTGCATTACTGGTTGGTCTGGTGCTTGCTGAAACAGAACACGCGAAGCGGATTGAGCATTTGATTCTACCGTTCCGTGACTTCTTCGGAGCCATCTTCTTCTTCAGCTTTGGATTGTCCATTGATCCTTTGTCCCTGGGTGGCGAAGCCGTATGGTTGGCCCTGATTGCAGTTGTTATTACATTGTTCGGTAACTTCCTGGCCGGTATGTTGGCTGGACGCAGTGCAGGGCTATCGCCCAAAGCATCGGCAAATATTGGATTAACCATTGTCTCACGGGGTGAGTTTTCCATCATCTTGGCCAATATGGGTAAAGCCGGTGGACTGTTGCCAATGATTCAACCATTTGCCGCGCTGTATGTCCTAATTCTGGCCATTCTGGGTCCTTTATTAACCAAAGAGTCCAAACATGTATTCCGTTTATTGGATAAAATATTCAAGTTCAAAGATCCTCGGAAAAAGAAAGAAGAACCAAAGGTCCTACAGAAAGAAGGATAATTCCTATGTCTGTACAGAACAGACATACTAACGTACTTCGCGGCTCTTACGCCGATCTTTCTGTGACTAACCCAGGGAGAATGGCTCGAAAGCCGCACTAAGGAGGATGACCTATGAAAGCACCTCTGATATCGGCTAATCCGGTGCCAAACACCGTCAAGACCAGGATATCGTCTACCCGCCGCTGGTTAAACCTGTTTCTCGTTATTGCGGGCGGAATTCTGGCCTCCGTGGGACTTGAATTGTTCTTACACCCCAATAAGATTATTATTGGAGGCATTACCGGCATTTCCTCACTCTTCGCCCACTGGACCGAAATGAGGATTGGATTGTTCCTATTTTTATTTAATGTTCCGTTTATATTTCTGTCTTACAAGATTGTGCAGAAGAAATTTGTACTGGTTACTGTTCTGGGTCTGGTTGTCTTTTCGATCGGTGCCATTGTGCTTCATCCCATGCCGCCACTTGTAGAGCATCCGCTGGCTGCCGCCATGTTTGGTGGATTATGCCTCGGACTCGGAATTGGGCTCGTCGTACGGTATGGTGGGACACTGGATACGCTGGAAATCGGTGATCCGTCTTCCCGCCCACCTGAACGTGTGTTTAGTGGAAAACGGATGCTTATCGAAAAAATAATCATGCTGCTTAACTTGTTGATACTGACAGCCGCTGGTGTTGTCTTTGGCTGGGACCAAGCGATGTATTCCGTAATCGCCTATCTTATTGCTTATGAAATGGTGTACATTGCGTTCAGGGGCTTTTCTTCCAAACGAAAAGTATGCATTTTGACCACACAAAGCTCTCAAGTTGAAAAAGCTGTACGCAAACGGCTGCGCCGTGAACCTGGAACGCTGGAAGCCACTTCTGACTCAACACAACTCGCGATGACGGAAGGATGGATCAGGCAAATCCCGGGTGCACTTTATTATGAGGTACATGTTCTGGAGATAATCTGGTTGAAGTCCATTGTGCGTCACATTGATCCACATGCGGGCATTGTAACGAATCCGGAAAAATAATAGCTCATGTAAGTTGACCTAAAGATATTTACACTGACACTACGATGACAGAACAACCTTCCAATCGCTGTTATCCCCAGATTTTTTCTATTCCCTTTTCTCAAGGGAAAAATCCGGGGATAGCGTATGCTTTCGGAGCTGCTTTCTTTCAGAAAGCTTTCAGGCGAACGCTTCGCTTTTTCAGGTTTTTTCTGTCCTCTTCGTTATCGTGTAATTTTAATTCAACTTACAAAAAACGCTCTCTTCCCCTATGGATGGACAGTATTGTCCACCAAGGTCAGAGAGCGTTTTTTTCTGTTATCAGACTTACTTGTTATTATAGCTCAACGATGGCTTTGACTACATGGGAATCTGGCAATAACCATTGGTCTATTGCCGTAGGTAACTCATCAAATTCCACTCGGTGTGTGATATACCCATCCATATTTAATTTCTTTTGACGCAAGGTGGACAGGACCTGTTCAAAATCTTCACGGGTTGCGTTTCGACTGCCCAGGATGCTCATCTCCCGCTTGTGAAACTCAGGATCATGAAAAGTAATATCTGCTTTCACTAGTCCTACAAAAATGAGTTGACCACTATGCGCAACATATTGAATGGCCTCATTCATGGAATTCACATTACCGGTTGCGTCAAAAACAGCTGTAGCATAGTCGTCTCCCGTGATTTCAGCCACATGCTGCACAGAATGTTCATTCGCCTGAACCAAGTCATCCGCTCCAGCCCAAGTCCGGCTAAGCTCCAACCTGTCCAGATTACGATCAACGGCAATAACACGCGCTCCCGCCTGTTTGGCAAATGCCATCACACCCAAGCCAATGGGGCCAGCTCCAATCACAACCACATGCTCACCAGGCTTGATTCCCGCTCTTCTGACGGCATGGGCTCCAATGCTTAATGGTTCTACCATTGCCGTCTCATCCAACGTCAAACCTTCTGCTGAGAGCAGATGTGAGACAGGCACGCTGATTCTTTCTCTCATGCCTCCGTCTACGTGCACACCCATGACTTGCATGGACGCACAACAATTGGTTTTTCCATTGCGACATGCAATACAGTGACCGCAATGCAGATACGGAATAATACTTACCTGATCCCCAGGCTGTAACCCAGCCTCGTTCGGACCGATTTCTTCAATAACAGCCGCCAGTTCATGACCCAGAACACGAGGATAGGTAAAGAATGGCTGGTTGCCTTTGTACGCATGCAGATCCGTTCCACAGATCCCAATCCGCCGAATGGCAACCAACGCCTCTCCTTCTGCTCGTTCCGGTTGAGGCAGGTCCTGGAGCTTCAATTGATCTATTTCTTCACATACAATGGCTCTCATCGTTGTTCCCCCTTGGATGCTTCTGCTGTGGTTTTGCTTGGCTTCGTATTATATTCTGGTCGTCCGCTTGACCACGTCTCGTTATGCAATGGAGCCAGAATGCGCAGCACTTCATCCAGCAGGCTCTGATCCATCGGTTCCTCTATCCAGGCTGCATTATTGAGGATATTGCGCTGGCTGGCACTGCTCACCAGTGTTGTCGGAATTCGTTCATTCGACGTGGAGAATTGCACGGACAACTTGGCAATGTCACTGCCTTGTTCTGCACAGAAGCGGGCAGCCTTCAGGCAGAGCTCTTTCACCCGATCGTCTGCCGGATGCCAGGCAGGAGCCCCTCGGGTACTCAACAAGCCCATAGAAAGAGGCGAAGCATTGACGAGGCCCATTTCTTTTTTTTCCAACAAGGGCAATAACGACAATAATGAGGTATCATTCAATGAATAATGACAATACGATATGATCGCATCCGCATCGATCTGTGGCAGAACCTTCTCGAACAAAGGCAAGGGTAATCCACATATGCCCGCATGTCGTATAACTCCCTGCTCTTTCAGACGCAGCAACGTTGGAAAAGCTTCTTCGATAATAATCTCTGCTGGCACAAATTCAATATCATGCAGGAACAGAATGTCGATATAGTCTGTATGCAGTCGATCCAGGCTCTCTTGCACGCTATTCAGAATCCGCTGACGTGAAAAGTCAAACTCATTTTCCCCATACCGTCCGGCTTTGGTTGATAATATATATGAACTGCGGGGCAAGCTGCGGATGGCTTCACCCAACACTGTCTCCGCCTTTGTCAGCCCGTAATAAGGCGAAACGTCTATGTAATTCATCCCCGCATCTACAGCCGCATGTACAGTGCGAATCCCTTCGTCCCGGTCAATGTCACGAAATACAGAACCGAGTGAGGATGCTCCAAAGCTCAATACAGGTACGTCCAGTTCCGTCTTGCCAAGTATTCTTCTCTTCATCGGTTTACCCCTTCCAGCATGTCTGACTACACAAGTTCCCTTTCATTGTAACAGTTCAATTTCAATATAAAATATCGCCAATTGCCTAACATGTACTGTTTGATGATCTCGAACCGCAGAAGAAATCAAAAAAGCCCGCCGTCTCTCCAAACGGAGTAGTCAGCGGGCTTGGCTTCATCAATACTAATCTATAGATCAGCATTTATGGGAGTAGTATTCAAATAATCAGAATTAGTTCTGCATTACAAAATCTTCATGCACGGAATTCTCTTCATCGAACATGCGTACAATCTCGTATCGGGTGTTACGCTGAGCCGGAATATAACCGGACTCTCGAATCAAACGCAGAATGGATTCAATGTTAACTTTGTAAGTTGCACCAGCAGCAGATACAACGTTCTCTTCAATCATGGTGCTACCGAAGTCATTACAGCCAAATTCAAGGGACTTCTTACCGATGTCGGGACCCATGGTTACCCATGAGGATTGAATGTTCTTGATATTATCCAGCACCAGTCGGCTGATGGCAACAGTCTTCAAGTACTCTTCTGGCGTCTGACGCTCCAGTTTGAGATTTGTATTATCCGGTTGGAACGTCCACGGAATGAACGCCAGAAAACCTTCGGAATCATACTTGTTCGCAATACATTCATCCTGTGCTTCACGTACACGGAGCAAGTGCAGTGCACGCTCTTCCATCGATTCACCAAGGCCAATAACCATCGTTGCGGTGGTGTTCATACCGATGCGGTGTGCAGTTTGCATAACGTCCATCCAATCCCGCCATGAACCTTTCAAGCGACTGATTTTCCGACGTGTGCGATCATCCAGAATTTCGGCACCGCCACCAGGCAAGGAATCCAGTCCAGCTTCGTGAATGGCACGAACAACTTCTTCCAATGTAAGGCCATCGGATACTTCAACCATTTTCATAATCTCCGCTGGGGAGAAAGAGTGCATCGTGATGTTTGGGAAACGCTCTTTGATGGCTTTCAACAGGTCTGTATAATAGCTGAAAGGCAAGTTTGGATTCGTTCCACCTTGCATCAAAATCTCGGTACCATTCACATCTTCCGTTTCCTGAATCTTCTGGAAAATAACTTCGTCCGGAAGTACATAACCTTCATCCGATCCAGGTCTGCGGTAAAAAGCACAAAAACGGCAGTACACATCACACACGTTCGTGTAGTTGACGTTACGCCCGATTACAAATGTTCTGTATGGTTCAGGGTGCATGCGTTTCATAATGACATTAGCAGCAGCCCCGATTTTGTCCACTTCGTTGGATTCAAATAGCTGAATCGTGTCTTCCAAGTCCAACCGTTCGCCCCGAAGGGCTTTATCTAAGATACGGTCTACCGTACTCATCGTAAAAAAGCCTCCCTCATGAAGAGAAATTATATAACGATCCGTCCCAACTTGTTCAAGAAAAGCAAGTTCTGGTGGCAACATCGTATTTCTGTACTCCACATATCGTAACACAGGTTACATGTGAAAAAAAGCACCTTATGTACAGGTGCTTTAAAAATAAGTAAAAATTTTTACATATGGAAAAGAATTATTTCAAACTTAAGTGATACGCATCGGCTTATTCGGTCATCCAGTTTTGCTAGGATTCCTGAAGTGCTTGTTCCAAATCTACAATCAGATCTTCGATATCTTCCAGACCTACAGAGAAGCGCAGCAACCCATCTGTAATGCCACGGTCACGGCGAACCTCAGCCGGCATTGCAGCGTGAGACATCATCGCTGGGTAGGACAGAATACTCTCCACAGCTCCCAAGCTTACAGCAACAATGGGGAGCTTCACCCGGTTAAGAACTGCTTTTGCACGATCACCTGAACCGACATCAAATGAAACGACAGCTCCATATCCTGTGGACTGGCGCTCATGTGCCTCACGGCCCGGATGATCCTCAAGTCCTGGATAAAAGACAGCGGTAATATCACTGCGCTCATTAAGCCATGCCGCCAGTTTGGCTGTGCTCCGTTCACTATGAGCCATGCGAGCCCCCAAGGTTTTCATCCCGCGCATCAGAAGCCAGGATTCTTGTGCCCCGAGTACAGTTCCAAGTCCATTTTGCAACTGTTTCAGTTGTACGCCAAGTGATTCCGTGCGAGCAACGGCTAACCCTGCCAGTACATCACTGTGACCTCCGAGAAACTTCGTAGCACTATGTACGACGATGTCCACACCAAGCTCGATTGGACGCTGATAATACGGTGTCATAAAGGTGTTATCCAGAATCGTGATCAGGTCATGTTCCTTCGACCAGTCAGTTACAGCAGCGATATCCGTAATCCGCAGTGTAGGATTGGACGGTGTTTCCATATAAACTGCCTTGGTGTTTGGCTTGAGTGCCGCTTTTACTTCATCTATATTGGTCATGTCTACAAAGGTTGTCTCAATCTGCATACGGCTTAATATGGAAGTAAGCAAACGATACGTACCTCCATATACGTCTTCCGTCACAATCATGTGATCCCCTGCGGAGAACATCATGAACACGCTTGAGATCGCAGCCATCCCCGAAGAATAGGCAAAGCCTCGTGCGCCGCCCTCCAGCAATGTGATGTAATCTTCCAAAGCCTGACGTGTCGGATTACCCGAACGACTGTAATCATGTTGAGGCGGATTGAAGATATCAAAATGATGGAAGGTTGATGCTTGATAGATCGGTACACTGGAGGCTCCAGTCGTTTTGTCAATCTCATCGCCAAAATGGAGCAACTTGGTATCAAATTTCAACTCGGAATTGGGCTTGTTGTTGGACTCACTCATGAGTGCACGCCTCCTTCCACTTCTTGTTGTGCAGCTGTCAGCGCATTGCCGAGATCTGCAATCAGATCATCCGCATGTTCAATGCCTACGGAGAACCGGAGCAGACGGTCATCCACACCTACGGCTTCACGAATTTCAAGCGGAATATCCGCATGAGTCTGTACTGCCGGATAAGTCATGAGTGATTCAACTCCGCCGAGACTTTCGGCAAAAGCAATGAGTTTGATATGACGCAGCAACGGTTCAACATAACGTGCATCCTTCACTTTGAAAGAGAAGATACCTGTGTTACCCGTGGATTGTTTGTTCTGTATCTCATACCCCGGATGATCGGATAGGCCTGGATGATACACTTCAACCACCGCTGGGTGCTCAAGCAAGTATTTAGCAATCGTAAGTGCATTGTGCTCATGACGCTCCATGCGAAGAGCCAGCGTTTTCATACCTTTCATCAACTGGTAGGAGTCACTTGGAGATAATACCGCTCCAATGGAATTATGCAGGAACGCCATCTCTGCAGATAATGCCTCACCTTTGGTAATAATTAGTCCGGCGAGCACATCATTGTGTCCACCCAGATATTTGGTAGCGCTATGAATGATGATATCGGCACCCAGTTCAATCGGACGTTGGAAAAATGGAGTCAACAACGTGTTGTCAACAATGGTCAACAGGTTGTAACCTTTCGCCCAGGAAGCAACGGCTTCCACATCGGTGATCATCATCAGTGGATTGGTTGGTGTCTCAATAAATACAGCTCTGGTATTCGGCTGACGAACCTTCTCCAGTGCTGCAAGGTCATTCGTATCCACATAACTAGCAGTTACGCCGAAACGGGACAGAATACGTTCCAGCAGACGATAGGTTCCACCATACAGATCCAGCGATACAATCAGATGATCCCCTTGACCAAACATGGCAAAGATCGTTTGCAACGCGGCCATTCCCGAGCTACAGGCAAACCCTGCATCACCGGACTCCAGCGCTGCGGCGGCTTCTTCCAATACTTTACGTGTTGGATTAGTCGTACGAATATAATCAAACCCCGTGCTTTGTCCAAGCTTCGGGTGGCGAAACGCAGTGGATTGATAGATCGGAAAGTTAATGGCGCCTGTTACCGGTTCATTGATGGACCCAATTTGTGCTAAGCGGCTTTCGATTTTCAACTTGTTGTTGTCTTCCATTGCTGCATCCTCCTGTAATCTCGATTAGATTTGCGGGCCAATATCGTAAGGTGTTTCTTGATACACATAGTAATTGAGCCAGTTAGAGAATAATAAGTTGGCATGAGCGCGCCAAGTAGCCGGTGGCACACGGGAAGGGTCGTCATTCGGATAATAATGTCTAGGCAATGCGATATCCAACCCTTTGGCTGCATCCCGGTCATACTCCCATTTTAATGAGAACGGGTCATACTCGGCATGTCCTGTGGCAAAAATCTGTTTGCCGTCTTTGGTAGCAACCAGGAAAATCCCCGCTTCCTCGGATTCAGCCAAAATCTCTAAATTCTCATTCTTTTCAATATCTTCGCGTCTCACTTCCGTATGACGGGAATGTGGAACGTTGAATACTTCATCGAACCCACGCAACAACGGAACATGTGGTTTATTGATGGTATGTGGGAAAACCCCAAAACACTTCTCATCAAGTGCAACCTTGGGTACGTCAAAATGATGGTATAAACCCGCCTGGGAAGCCCAGCATATGTGGAGGGTTGAAGTCACATTGGTTTTGGTCCATTCGAAGATTTCCTGGATTTCATTCCAATAGTTCACGTCTTCGAAATCCATCTGTTCCACCGGTGCACCCGTAATGATCATTCCATCGAAACGGCGGTGCTCAATCTCATCAAAGGTTTTATAGAACAGATCCAAATACTCCTGAGACGTATTCTTCGACGTATGGGATTTGGGATGTACGAGAACGACATCCACCTGAATAGGCGTGTTTCCCACCAGACGAAGCAATTGTGTTTCGGTCGTTTCCTTTGTGGGCATCAGGTTTAATATAGCGATACGGAGTGGACGAATATCCTGCTGATATGCAGAAGTTTCATCCATGACGAAGATATTCTCTCCTTCAAGTACTTCTTTTGCTGGTAGAGTATCGGGTATTTTGATTGGCATATAAATCTAACTCCTCCTTGTGCATAGATAGATGCAGCCACCCCTGGCTTGATGTCTTCACATCAATACAGTTATAGACTGCCTTGAGCTTGTAAAAACATTGAATTGCTCTTTCATCCAACGTTACAAACAACCTCAAGTTCCTTAGCGAAAATCACTGCTGAGAAGTCGGGGCATATAACAAAGACCTTCCTCGGATTTCGAGAAAGGTCATATGTAAAAAAGATATGCGCCTCTCTCATCTCTCAGTTACAACAGTGCCACTTGACACTTAGTCGCTGCAAGAATTAGCACCGTGCGGTATACCGCCGGTTGCCGGGTTTCATCGGGCCAGTCCCTCCACCTACTCTTGATAAGATTTCGCTGTATTAGATTGTAATTAAATATGGTTCACCGTCTACTTTATTACATTAATGCCCTCACGTCAAGATGCAGTTCGATGTCTGCTTCCCAGATCGGAACCGTTCATCATCCGTTGTCATACACTGCCTCAGGGCGCGAAATAGACACATTTTTGCGCTTGAAAGCACCTTGTACCAGCGGTATACTAAACAAGGTGTTATAAACCCTTATGTGAGAGGTGACATATTAAATGGATGGCGACCCGAGGCCTGACTGGCAGCCGAATTCCGACAAACTGCATAGAGAATTGACATCAGCATGCCGGCAGCGGGACGTGACTTCCGTTTGAGTATATAGTGAACGCAGCCCTGATCTCCAGGCTCCGCTGCCGACCGGCTGATTTGTTCTTTTTGCGCCCATAATGATAATATCCGCCAAGTTGGCGGGTGCAGAAGGAGTAGATTAACGATGAAAATCCGGTTGGTAAACAACGGTGTATTTATTCCGGTGGACGACATTCAGCAGGCGCTGACTCCACCAGCGGAAGGATTTTACTGGATTGATGCAGACGTAGACGATTTGGCGGTACTTCAGCCGCTGTTCTTGATGCATGATCTGGCTGTGGAAGACTGTCTTAGTGATGAAGAACAACGTCCGAAGATTGAAATTTATGAGAACCATTATTTTATTGTGATTAATAGCATCCGTTTCGATGATGAAGAGATATTTCTACGTGCGGTCAACCTGTTTCTCGGCAGACATTTCATTATTAGTGTTACCAAGCAAAAGGTCAGCGAATTGCGCACACTGAAACCAATCCTGTGGGAACAGGAAATCAGTACACCGGATCGTCTGCTGTATTTGCTGGTTGACTTGATTGTTGATAATTATTTCACCGTAGGTGACCGAATTGAAGCACGGATCGAGAAGCTTGAGGAAGACATTCTGATGCACACCAAAAAGTCACATCTGAATGAGATTATCGGGCTGCGCAGTGAGATCCTGTGGCTGAAAAAAGTGCTTGGACCTCAGAAAGAGGTCATTAACACCCTAAACAAAAAAGATCTGCGTCTCATCGATGATCAACTGCAAAAGTATTTCAGTGACATCTATGAGAATGCTGTAAAAATCTCTGAAACCTTTGAGACTTATCGCGACCTGATGGGAAACTTGCGAGAAGCCTACCAATCCAGTATTGCGAACCGGGCGAATGAGATCATGCGTGTATTTACCGCCATTACCACGGTCTTCATGCCGCTGACGGTCATTACGGGTATATACGGCATGAACTTTACGAATATGCCAGAGCTTAACTGGAAATACAGCTATTTTGTTGTGATTGGCCTGATGGTTACCCTGGGCCTGAGCATGTTCTTCATTTTCCGCAAGAAAGACTGGGTATGAACTCATATGAAATAACAAAGACGAAGCGCTCCTCCGGGAGAAACGCCTCGTCTTTTTTCATTTCTGATCATTAACCAACATTCTTCTCTGTCTCTGCGTGCCGACGAAAGCGGATTCGAATCATGCGCAGTCTTTCATAGACCTGTTCCAGACTTCCTCCATCGGGTTTCTCTCCTCCATACACCTTATGTAATACTGGCTTCAGGAACGTATCTCCCAGCTCCTCATACGCACTCCATACGGCCTCTTGTTCGTTCTCTGGCATCACTGCCAGCTCCACATCAAGAAGACAATCGGTGTCATAACCTTCCAGATCCAGTGTCTCCAACAGCTCAATCAATTCGCGTCGGGATAATCCGGATCGATTAACAATCTCTTCTAACGTATATCCTTCCTTCATGCCTTCAAGCACCTGCTTGCGCGTGGTGAACTTATCCAGTTCCTGCTTGTACTTCTGCTCTCTCTGCTTGTATAACCAACTCTCATACTCTTCTTCCTTCAGCGCCGTATATACCCAGTCCAGCGGGAATGTCGTTGAACGCTCCAATCCGCTTGTAATCTCCATCCATTCCGTACCATACTCAGTCGCTTTGCTCTCTCCTACGCCCGGCAGTTGCATCAGTTCATCCAGCGATTGCGGAACGAAGGCACTGATCAAGCGCAGCAGACGATTTGTTGCAACAAAATACGGTGCCTTCCGGTCAGACACAGCTCTCTTCCTGCGCCATGTGCACAGATCCGTATATAATTGCTCATTGCCGTATAACTCACTGTAACAATGGAGGCGCTGTCCACCATAACTGCGTGATTTCAGATCATCATTCTCATGAAATAATCCCTGCAACTGCGGTCGGTACCCCTCACTCATCTGTATGGCAAGCTGAAGACGGTAAATATGAAGCAACTCCTCCCAAGAAGTCCCTTCATACCAGATGCTGTCCTCACGCTCTCCTTCCTCGTAGCGGCTCCATCCCAGCTGCCAACTATCTTCCTCCTCCCCAATCCATAGCTGTGCATACTCTGCATTCTGATCTGACATTTTGGACAATCTGTTCATGAAAATGACTTCCATTTTCTGTTCCCTCCCTTTAACATTTCAGCCTATACGGGTTAGTTACGCTACCTACAGGCAGCACAAAAAAACACCCCTCCTGCAAAATCCATGCAAGAGAGGTGCTTCCTCATTAACCGTACTATGCTGTTGCCCATATCATACCACAATGGTAAAATTCGTCAATCCCTTAATGACCTATTTATTCAATGCCAACTTGGCAAGCGCCAGCGAACCACACAGACCTGCATTGTCTCCAAGTCCTGGTGACACAACATACTGGTCAATGTCGGATTGAAGCGCCGGATGCTGAACGTACCCTGCCAGCAACTCCTGCAGTTTGCTACGCACCATCGGGAACAAATGCTCCTGCTTCATTACTCCGCCACCCATGACGATTTTCTGCGGAGAGAGAATCAGGACATAGTTCATCAGTGCGTGCGCCAGGTAATGCGCTTCGATCTCCCAAGCTTTATGATCTGCAGGCAGTTCATAAGCCGGTTGCTCCCAACGTTTGTTAATGGCTGGTCCTGCTGCAAGACCTTCGAGGCAGTCACCATGATACGGACAGAAACCTTCGTATGTATCCTCTGGATGTCTGCGTACAATGATATGTCCCATCTCTGGATGTGACAAGCCATGGACCATTTTACCGCCAACCACAGCACCTGCACCAATACCTGTACCCACAGTGATATACAGACAGCTCTCAAGACCTTGTGCAGCGCCCCAAGTTGCTTCTCCAAGTGCCGCACCATTCACATCCGTATCAAATGTCATCGGTACATCAAAATGCTCCTTGAGCTTGCCAATCACGTTATACTGTCCCCAATGTGGTTTTGGTGTTGTTGTGATATAGCCATATGTTGGGCTTCCTTCAATCGGATCAATCGGACCGAATGAACCTACACCCAGAGCTTTAATGCCTTTGCCTTCAAAAAATGAAATCACTTGAGCCATGGTCTCTTCCGGTGTTGTTGTTGGAAAACTTACGCGTTCCAGAACTTCTCCGTTCTCTGTGCCAATACCACATACAAATTTGGTTCCGCCTGCTTCAATTGCGCCTAAGATCGTCATGTTAGTCACACTCCCAAGTTAGTTTAAAAAGGAATTCGGATTACTTTACTTGATGACACAATAATTACCCTGTTACTTGTTCTCCAGCTTGGACAACCGTTTCATTAACGTCTGCCTCCAGCTGTCTGACAGCGCAGGTATGGCCAGTAACGCCTGAATATCTTCCATATCTTCTTTCCCCTGATGCATAATTCGATTGGCTTCAAGAACCGTCATGGATGAAGGATCGGTGCTGATTCGTCGAAATATCGATGAAGGCCGAACCTCCCCTTCTTGCAGTACACGAAAGTAAAAGCCGGTATGTCCACTCTCCTGAAAATAAACAGGCAACTCCTTATAGTCATACCTCGCACCCAGTTTGAAGCAAGGTTGTCTGGGCTGACTGACCTGTACTGTGGCTTCGCCCAACTCGTACACATCACCAATCCGGACATCTTCTTCGGCACAGCCTTCAACTGTCAGATTTTCTCCACAAGCTCCCCAGTTCAGCTTGCGATCCATCAGCTGTTCCAGCACCGTATAACGACTGTAATCGTATACACAAACGGCTTTGTCAGGGCCGCCATGATGCACCAGATCCGCCTGCGCGTCCCCTGTCATTCCAGTGAATGACAGGAAAACCGCGTCGGATACAGGATGTTTCACAATGCCGCTCAGCACTTCACGCTTCTGCCCAGGGAGCGGCTGCGGCAACCCTACATTAATGGCCAGAACAGCTGTATTACCCTCCCCTGGCTTTCGATCAGATGTGAGTGTCATTTGCGTCATACCTCCCAATAATCACTTTCTTTTAACGCACAGAGCCGCCAAATACCAGTGTATTACTCAAGAGCCGGCCTGGAGAAGTCAGCATTTTGCCCCCGGCATACATACCCGAGGAAGCACCGCCATCCAGATTCATGGCCTGTTTGGCACCAAGCTTCTGCATCACCGCTGCCCACTCCTTGATTGTTGCTCCGGAAACGGTAGCCAGCATAACAGAACCGTCCGCCATAATCGCAATACCACTTCTGGCTCCGGAAGCATTAAGAATCTTGGCATCCTTGAAACCTTCGCTCGTCGGATTGACAGCTACCTTACCGTCTTTTACCAGACGTGGTCCTGCCCCAACAGCAGTCACTACATCTTGCCAAGGGATCTCTTTGCCTGCTGCGTTCGTATACTTATAATTCATTTCTACGGTCGAACCAACGGTGAAACGGTCTGAAGAAGACTTTTGGTTGCCTGTGAAGACCAATACCGAGCCATTCTTAGGAATCGCTACATTTGTATTGGGCACTTTTTTGGTCACGATACCTTTCTCGATAACAACCGCAGTGCCACCTTTGAACCCGACTGTGGCACCTCGTTCTGGCGTATACAGCATCGTAATGCTTGCGTTCGCTGAAGGCGTTCGATTAATAAAGGTGGCATACCAACTGCGTGATTTACCTTTTGTATCCGTTACTTTACCTGTCAAACTCACCTGAAGTGAGTCCATGATCGCGGAGCCGTCTTCCTTAAATCCGATGGATGTTCCGTATCTTCCAATATGTATGACCTTACCATTTGCTATTAACATGCCATATGGGTCTGGTGCTCCGTTGTATGCTTCAAAAAATGCTCCGTTAATGGCTGCTTGTGCACCATAGGCTTTCACGATCGATGGCAATGTTGCCGTCTGGCCCACTTGCTTCTTCGCGAGTCCCACGGTAACCGGTGTTCCCTTTGGAATCGAAACGGTCTGTACGGTAAAATTACGTCCTGCTGCTTTTACTTTCTGTACTTTGGTGCTAATTGCTGCTTTGGCATCCACTGTCTGTGGTGCACTTACTGCTCCCGAAAGAATTACGGGCAAGGCCAGGACGAGGGCCATAGCCCCTGTCCACCACTTTTTGCCTGTTCGTACGTTCTGCATGTTGCTCACCCTATTGCCACTCCCATCCAAGAGCCAAGGCTCTTCATCTCAAGTTGTTCAAACTTGTCCATCACCATATCCGGGTCAAGACGCAATTCACAGATATCCAGCGCACAGGCAACCGGAACAGCACAATGAATCTCTGCCAGTTTGCGGGACAGATGAAGCATGTCCAGATCATTCTCAATCTTGTTACGCACCGAAGGGGACAGTTTATCCATGTTGCTCAGAATCCCTTCAATGGAGCCGTATTCCTGTACAAGCTTCAACGCTGTTTTCTCACCAATTCCCCGCACTCCAGGATAATTGTCGCTGGCATCTCCCATCAGACCCTTCATGTCAATCACTTGACGAGGTGTCAGTTGTTTCTCAGCCATGAGCGTTTCAGGGTTGTACACCATGTAGTTGCCATGGCCTTTTTTCATAATAATGATACTTGTGCGGTCATTGATCAGTTGCAACATGTCGTGGTCACCCGTCAGTACCATAACATTCATATCTGTCTCTTCGGTATAATACTTCGCAAGCGTCCCGATACAATCGTCGGCTTCGAATCCTTGTGCACCTATATTCGGAATACCCAAGCTATCCATGACTTCACGAATCAGAGCAAACTGGGGAATCAGGTCATCCGGAGCTTCTGCCCGGTTGCCTTTGTAAGCTGCGTATTCTTCACCGCGGAACGTCTTACCGCCCATATCCCAACAACATACAACATGACTTGGCCCAAAAGTCTGAACCGCATCCCAGAAATAACGGATAAATCCGTAGACTGCGTTGGTAGGCAATCCTGCCTTTGTACGTCTGATATATCCGCTTGCAGATGTCGCATAAAAAGCACGGAACAACACCGCCATACCGTCTACCAGCAACAAAGTAGGTTCATTACGTTGATTCACTTGAATTTGTTCTCTCCTATCTAAATCTAGCATATAAAATACGAAACTAATTCTATCATTATAGCATAGTTCCGCCAACCATCGTTCAGCCAAAAAAGCCCTGAATTTTGAACAATTCAAGGCTGACATTCAGCGCGTTTATGCGTTATTCCATTCCTGCTCGTACGTTTCTTCCTTGAATCCAACCGTCACCTTTTCTCCATCCGTAACGATCGGACGTTTGATGAGACGACCATTGGAAGCCAGTAAACGAATCTGTTCATCAGCGGACATGCCTGGCAGCTTGTCCTTCAATTGTTGTTCTTTATATACTTCTCCGCTCGTATTAAAGAACTTTTTCACTTCGAGCCCGCTCTGTTGGATGAGTTCTGTTAGTTCAGATTCTGATGGCGGTGAGTCAAAAATAGGGATTAACTCCAGCTCATGTCCTTGAGCTTCAAGCCATTTTACTGCTTTGCGGCATGTGCCGCATTTGGCATATTGATATACTTTTAAGTTACTCATTGATTTGCCTCCTAGTGTGTGGCTCCGGTGTGGCTCCGGTTTCGACTTCTCGCTTCCCTTGGTTTGCTTCGCAAATCCAAAAGTCGCTCCAAATCGATACCATCGCCATGCAACTTTACTGACTTTGGCGAATGAGATCAAAAACACACATTCGCTATATTTTTTGGGTCAAAATCTTACAGTTTTTATATCCTTAAAAGCTTTTGAGATTTGAATTCTTGAAATATTTAACATGAAATGGGTAAACATCAATACATTAAACCATAAAGATTAGCCTACGGCATGTTGTTCGGGTGCATAAAGCATCCCTCACACAAGTTAGCCAACTAGCGTTGACTGACAAGCAGGACGGGCTTTGCACAAAACTACGGCAAAGCCGTCATTTCTTAGGGAAGTGCTTTGACGCTTTCTCCTAGAGCATCTCCCTTGGAGCTGCCTCATCATTCAAACGCTTCTCCAGCGCAGCCATATCTGCTGGTAAAGGAGCCTGGAACGTTATGCGTTCCTGTAGAATGGGATGTTCGAACGTCAGCTCACAGGCATGCAAGGCCTGGCGTTCGATCCAGCTGTCCCGTTCATCCCGGACAACCATGGTCTGCTCATCGATCTCGTGCACAGGTAGTGTCTTGTACATTCGATCACCGATTAATGGACAGCCGATGGACGTCATATGTACCCTGATCTGATGGGTTCTGCCACTTTCCAGCTTGAGGCTTATCGCACTGGCGCTGCCCCCTGACCAACGTGTTACGGTCGTGTACAACGTTCTTGCAGCATAACCATCAGGTGTTACGATTCGGCGGTGTGGCTCTTCAGGATCGCGGTCAATCGGTCCGTCCACCGACCCTTGTTCCGGGACAGGGCTGCCGTGCACAAGTGCAATATATTTCTTGTCCACTGTTCCAGCGATCATCTGTTCAGAGACATGTTGATGGACATAAGGGTTCTTGGCTATAGCAAGAACACCTGACGTTTCCTGATCAAGTCGATGAATCGGTCTAAACCGAAAGCGCTCGCCCTTGGTTTTCCAGTAATGAACAACGCCATTTGCCAAAGTACCCGTATAATGTCCATGCGTCGGATGAACGATGATGCCCGCATCCTTGTTAACAATAAGCAAGTGCTCATCTTCATACAAAACGGTAAATGGAATAGGTTCAGGCAAAATATCATCCGATTCCTCTTGCTCCATCCGAACTTCAACGACATCACCCGCAGCTACCTTCACGCTAATATACACGCGCTCTCCATTTAACATGACGCCTTGTTCAGTCAGCTTGATTTTGGACAAAAGCTTACGCGACACCAGCAGCCGGCGCTGAAGCACGGTCTTCAGCAGCCAGCCATCTTCTTGTTCGGTCACCGTGTAGACAATCGGCGAATAATATTGGCTCATTCTTTGCGGCGGAATACTTTTTTGCTCCGCACATATTCAATATCCGCCACCTGTTGTCTCGCGTTGGCCGTCCGTGCAACCACGAAGAAATAATCAGACAGTCGGTTTAGATACCGTCGTACAGACGGATTAATATCTGTATGTTGTCCAAGTGTTACCGTGCGACGCTCTGCGCGACGACATACAGTACGGCACACATGAAGAGCAGAAGACAGCTGACTGCCACCAGGAATAATGAACCGTTCCACTTTTGGATTCTCAGCATCATACTGGTCAATCCATTGTTCCAGACGTGTGACCATCTCATCTCTCACCTTATATTTGGTTTCACTAATCTTCACAAAGGCCAGATCCGACCCGCAATCAAACAGTTCCTGCTGAACTTCCAGCAGATGTTCACGCAGATCTTCGAATTCCCCTTGAGCCGGATCAATAAGGCTGATCGCCTGGCCTACAAAACAGTTCAATTCATCAATCGTGCCATAAGCCTCAACTCGGTCATCATCCTTGATGACGCGTCCACCGATGACCGAAGTCTGTCCTTCGTCACCTGTTCGTGTATATATGCCCATCGTTATCCCTCCAATTGGTAATATAATAATGAATACGGGAATGCCATTTTTTCAGAAACCCGTCTATCGCTTGACACGTATAGAAGAATTGGTGTGCTCTGCCGAGTATACGACAAATCAAAGGAAACCAAAAGTAAAGGAGACGATTATGCAAAACTGGATAACCGATTTCATGGAACAATACGGCTACATAGGCATCGCACTCATTATTGCTCTTGAGAACGTATTTCCCCCGATTCCATCCGAAATTATCCTACCGTTTGGCGGATTCATGACCACCTATACCAGTCTCACTATTCCAGGAGTTATTATCGCCGCAACTATTGGCTCTGTCCTTGGTGCTGTGATCCTGTATGGTATTGGTCTACTCATTGACGTCGAACGCCTTGAGAAAATTGTGGAACGTTGGGGACATGTTCTGCGCATCAAAAAAGAGGATATTCACCGTGTCGATGCATGGTTTGACAAATATGGCATGTGGACCGTATTATTCTGCCGAATGGTTCCCCTCGTCCGTAGTCTTATCTCCATTCCCGCAGGCATGTCCAATATGAAATTTGGTTTATTCCTTCTCTTTACAACCATTGGTACATTAATCTGGAATGTCATTCTTGTCTGTGTTGGTGCTGCGCTTGGCGCATCATGGGAGAGCATTTTGCACTTTATGGACGTCTATTCCATTGTAGTGTACGTCATTCTGGCCATCATTGTCATCGGATGTATCATCTGGTGGATCAGACGTAGCAAAAAGCAGAAATAAAAAGGATAGCTTAATAAATAAAGCCTCCTCGCCACCAATTCGTGGTTAAGGAGGCTTCTTTATGTCACCCGTTTATGTCATCTCGCTATCGTTCATCTTCATTTCGCATGCCCTGACTTTTAAGATCGATAGCCAGACCGGATACCAGCATGTACATCTTTTCAGCATGTATCTGCAGCATCCGGTTCACCGAAGCCATTCTCGCTGTAAATATTCGTTCTTCCTCGGTAGGATGCAATGTACCATGCATTTCATTGGTAATCACAAGCAACTTCCCCTGATAAGACAATAAAGCATCAAGCAAAAGCTGTGTCTCTGAACGCTGATGATCCAGATCCTCTGTTGCCCTGAAACCGGCAGCCATCCAGGAGGTCAGACTGTCTACAATTACAATTCGCTGATCCGCCAAAAACAGATTGGATTCCCGATTAATCTGGGTGATCACCTCTGTCAGATGCTGACCGTTCCCGGCATGAATGGCACGATAATGAGCGGATGGCAATTCGGGAATAACGGGATCATGATCACCAGTGGATAAATATACACCCTCCCGGCTAATTCCAGCTGCGTACTTGAGGGCAAACCGGGTTTTACCACTACCTATGCCGCCTGTGACCGTAATCAGCAATCCGCTCCCCTCCTTCCATAGCCATTCTGAATTTTCTTTACTCTGTCAGCGCCTTCAGCACTTTTTTGGATTCTTCGACATTGGAAGATGACACTGGAATGGTGGCGAACAAATTGCTCGCAGCATATTCTACATCTTTAAACATTTTCATATCTTCGAGTGGAATGCCGTAAAGATGTGATTCTTGCTTGAGATCTGAACCTGCATCTCCTTCACCCTTCTCTACCAATACTCCACCCTCAAATACACCCCGTTCAAACTTCTTAGGATCAAAAGTATCATCCAGCGGAACATTGGAGCCATTACTTCCGTATTGTTTCATGTCGGACTCAGGCAAAATGAAGATATCATGTCCTCCAGCCGCATATTCCACCATAATTTTCTGAACATCATACATCGCACTGGTAATCACTTCCACCTTGGGTTCCTCACCCAGTTTCTGTTGCAGATTGGCCTGTAACTGCTCTGAGATTACAGATGGATTTCCTTGATTATCAATGATGAATATGGAAAAACCATCTTTACCTCCACAACCAGCAAGCAGAAAAACGATAGAAATGATTGCAGTAAGCCCCCAAAATCTCTTCATTCCAGTTCCCCCTTTAGTCTCCTATGTCCAATATATCACAATTGTTCCACGCAAAAAAATAACCTGGCTTATCGGGGAATCACCTTGCCTTTACGCACAAAAAAAAGAAGACCTTCTCAGGTCTCCCTTTCTAACTCAATTAATGAAACGTTTCAATCCAGCATAAACGTTATTTTCCTTTAATCGGATTAGCCTTCATATATTCATTAATCTTTAAATCCAACAAACTGCTGATTTCAATTACAATATCGGATGTGAATGATTTCTCTTCGAGGAAGATCTGTTCCATCTTGCGACGAAGCATATGAATTTCATCTTCCAAGGAAATGTCATGCAAAGATGCGTTATCGGGTTTCACCGACCATCGGTCGCCATGATCGCCTTCTGCCAGATAGTGCCCACGATTCGTCGGTAAATCATATTCAACACAAAACAAAGCTAACCCCTCCTTGGAAAAATGGTTTCCAAATTTATGAAAACTTATTTCAAATTGAAATTATATCACATTATTTTGTAAAAGAAAGTTATTTTTTTTCCAATACAACCATGTCTCATTTGTAAAAAGATTCTATTTTAGTATTAACCCTCTTTTTGCAGTTTGTAAACAAAGTTTCCGATTCGTTCCAAAGCTTCATTTAATTGGGTTACAGAAGTAGCATAAGAGCAACGCAAGAAGCCTTCTCCCTGAGGACCAAAAACATTGCCCGGAACAGCAGCCACTTTATTCTCCGTTAACAATCGTTCAGCAAACAGGTCGGAACTCATACCCGTCTTTTGAATGCTCGGGAATGCATAGAATGCCCCCTGAGGTTCGTGACAATCAAGTCCAATATCCCTGAATCCCTGCACAATTAAACGTCTACGCTGATTATACGATTCTACCATCCGATCTTTCTCACCCAAACCATTCGTCAACGCCTCAAGTGCGGCAACCTGACCCATGGCCGGCGCACACATTACCGTATACTGATGGATTTTGAGCATGGCTGCAATAAGCTCAGGATGACCACACATGTACCCAATCCGCCAACCTGTCATTGCAAAAGCCTTTGAAAATCCGCTTACGAGAATGGTCCGCTCCTTCATGTCAGGGATAGCTGCAAAACTAACATGTTTTTGCGTATACGTCAATTCAGCGTAAATTTCATCCGCGATCACAATCAGATCATGCTTTTTAATCACTTCAGCAATAGGCAGCCACTCTTCATACGTCATGATGGCTCCAGTGGGATTACTCGGATAACACAGAATAACCACTTTCGACTTCGGTGTGATGCCAGCTTCGAGTGCTTCGGCCGTTAACTTGAACTGATCTTTCGCATAGGTTTCAACACCAACCGGTATACCGCCACCGATTGAAGCGATTGGTGAATAAGCCACGTACGAAGGTTCAGGAATGAGAATCTCGTCGCCAGGTACAATTAATGCTCGCAAAGCCAAGTCAATCGCTTCACTGCCACCCACAGTAACAATAATCTCATCCTTGGGATCGTATTTGGTATCAAACTGCGTATCCAGATATTCACTGATGGCTTCTCTCAACTTCGGCATACCTGCGTTGGATGTGTAGCTGGTCATGCCTCTTTCCAGCGAGTATACACAAGCTTCACGCATATGCCAAGGGGTAACAAAATCAGGCTCACCCACACCCAATGTGATAATATCCTTGTTGTCTCCAACCAGATCAAAAAATTTACGAATTCCGGATGGAGGTATCTGCTGCACGAGAGGTGCCAGATATGATGTCATTTTCTTGTTGTTCCCGGTTGTCTGTTCATTCACTATCATGACACATCTTCCTTTACGGCGAGATCATGAGACGGTTGTCTTCCTGATGGTCTTCAAAAATAATCCCGTCCTGCTTATATTTTTTAAGAATAAAATTCGTTTTGGTTGAAAGTACAGAGTCAATCGGAGACAGTTTCTCCGACACAAAATTAGCGACTTCACGCAGGTTGCCACCTTCCACTTCAACGAGCAGATCGTATGCGCCTGACATGAGATATACGGACTTCACTTGCGGGTATAGATAAATGCGCTCAGCAATTCCTTCAAAACCACGACCACGCTCCGGCGTAATCTGCACCTCAATCAGGGCCGTTACTTTCTCATCATCTATTTTACTCCAGTTCACGACGGTTGCGTATTTCACGATGACGTGGTCTTGTTCAAGCTGTGCCACGGCGTTCTTGATCTTGTCTTCCGACTCCCCCAGCAGCGTCGACAGCAGTGCGGGAGTCCTTCTCGCGTCTTCCTTTAGAAGATCCAGAACTTTTAATTGCAGATCGTTCAAATCTTTCATGGTTTTCCCTCCAGCGTCATCCAGGTTCCTGAAAATGAATTAATACTTATATTACATGAATTTAACGTTGATGCAAAGACAAAAGACCGCCTGCCCTGAATTCAGGCAAGCGGTGGTATGGTCCTGGATCGTTAGGTGCTCAAACCTCTTATACACAGGTTACATGTAATAAGGGTTACCGTAATTCGGCTGATGCTGAGGCACATTAGGAGCTTGGCTATATGAACTGTTCTGCATGTTCTTTTCTTGAATGAATTGCTGACACTTCTGTTGGGTCTGTTGTGCAGACTGGATTTGTTTGTCCACATCCTGACGAAGTGCTTTGGATGAAGCGGAATACATGTTGTTTTGTTGCATCAGGTTGAACAATTCACCTTGCAATCTTAATGTATCGTTCGTTAACTCATTGAACATTCTACGAGTTGTGGGACAGGAAGATTCAGTAGTTGCTGTTGTATATTCACGTGAAGTTCGTCTTAAATCTGCAAGAATCGACTTCAACAAATCTTGTTCTTGCATAAAATTCCCACCAGATGACAAAGATTGAGTGTACACTTATTTTCCTCCTATGCTTTGGAATAACTTGTCGTGTTTTGAGCTTTACTGTGATTGCGCTGGTGCAAGAGATTGATGTTGCTGTAACGCATTGACAAGAGTATTCAGATGCTGCTCATGTGAGCGAACATAATGATTCAGTGCCTGTTGAATTTGCGGATTATGTGTGATGGAGGCTGTAGCTGCACATTGTTTGATCAGCATTTCCTCATTGGAAATTGAATCCGCGATATAGTTTAGTTCCTTGGGGCTCAGTGCTTGCATTTGTGAATTTTGCATGTATGTCTGACCTCCTTAACCTAAAGTTAATGCGAATTTATTGTTACCCTAACCTGAAAAAGTATACTTCAACTACATTCTACAGAGGTGATTAATTGTGGAACTTATTAACGGGGAAACGTTTTGGCCAACCACCTTTGATTCCCATCCCCATTATCCTGTTTTGAAAGAAAATCTGTCCTGTGATTGCCTAATCATCGGCGGTGGAATGGGAGGCGCACTCTCTGCCAAGCTTCTGATAGATCAGGGGATTGATACCGTTGTTATTGACAAAAGAGATATCGGTCATGGCAGCAGCATGGCAAATCTGGGCCTGCTCCAATATACGAACGACAAAACGCTCACCTCTTGTATCCAGACATTCGGAGAAGAACGCGGTGTTCGATTCTACGAATTATGCCGTGATGCCATGCAACATCTCGAAAAAATTTCATCGAAGCTTGAGATTGATCCTTGGTTTGTGCCTCGCACAAGTCTGTATTGCGCCAGTCACGAGGAAGATGTACCGTTGCTGGAGGAAGAATATCGTAACCTGAAGCATTATGGATTTGATATAGAGCTGTGGGATCAGGAAAAAATCAGTGCAGTGTTCCCGTTCAGCAAACGTGCTGCACTATACACAAGCGGAGATGCTGAGGTTAATCCGTTTCGTTTGGTTCACTCACTATTCCATTCAGCCTCACGTCAAGGAGCAAGAGTCTACGCTCATAGTGAATTAACCCATTGTGATTATGATGATAATGGTGTCCTATGTTACACACCTGATGGCACTGTACGCGCCAAACATATTATTTTCTCAACAGGCTATGAAACACAAGAAATCAAAAAGGACAGAGGCGCATACCTTCAAAGCACATATGCTATCGCTACCAAGCCACTACAGGATCTGAGCAGCTGGCATAAGCGAAGCTTGATATGGGAGACCGAACGACCTTATCTATATATGCGCACAACTCCAGACGGAAGAATTATTGCTGGTGGACTTGATGAGAATCGTCCTCGAGAAGAACAACGGGCGATCAAGGCGATTCATAAAGGTGAGATTTTGTTACAGAAGATTGCCGAGTATTTCCCATTACCTGATCTCGAAGTTGATTACGCTTGGGAAGCTGTTTTTGGAAGCACCCATGATGGTCTTCCGCTAATCGGTTCACACCCAGACTATCCGAATTCGTACTTTGTTGAAGGGTATGGAGGCAACGGTACCGTGTACAGTATGATTGCTGCCTCTCTCATTGTGGATGCCATTACGGGCAAACAGAACCCTGACATGGATCTATTCTCACTTACACGTACAAGTAAACCATCTCCTGTATAACCACCAACTGAACCAATACAACGACAAACAGGGTTACAGCACACGGAAAGTTCTCTTTTCCCGCCGCTGTACCCTGTTTATATATTTGAAAGTTGCTAAGCCGAGGGGTCTTGCCCTTCCGTTCGATTCAATAACTTGCGCATAAAGATCCATCCAATGAGCGGAAAAGCACCCAGAACGATAATAAGCCAGATTAACATGCGCAGGGACGGACTATTCATGACCGTTATAATAAATATGATCAACCCAAAAAGTCGGCCAACCATCAGACACAACTCCCTCAATACGACAAGTTCAACCCTTTTCTCCACATTTTCGTCACTCGTGCCCATCATGTCGAATCCCGCTGATATCATAGGTAAAATATACAATGGCATCGCAACTGCACTTCCAATCCCCATGATTAACAGCGTAACATAGGTCACTTTCCACAGAAGAGGAATCAGCACAATCAGCAGAATCAGAGCTCCGATGAACATGCCTCTGGATCTATACTGTGGTTTGGACCATTTCCCTACTGCCCAATAACTTATTAATGCCACAGCAGAAGTGATGAGTGAGAACTGTCCCAACTTATACTCCTGTGCAGTAGCCACGTATACAAGCAGTGCAATCAGAAAGGCAAAGACCCCTTCACGCGCACCCTGAGCGAACAAACCCAAAGCCAAGGTCTTCCAGGGACTATCCGGTTTGGATAACTGTATCCAAGGCTCGGACCAGCGGTATGTTCCGCTCACCTTTCTCTTTTTCAGAAAAAAGCTAAACACTACCGCTATGACATAAATAACGAGTGATACCGTGAAGATGAGTCGATATCCTGTATTGTCCGCCATTCGGGTAATAATCAGACCAGAGAACCATGGGCCTATAATTCCTGTCATCGAGCCAAGTAATCCGACCCAGCCATTGAATAGATCCCTGTTTTCCCGATCCGTTATTTCAAAATACACAACATTAAATGCGATCCAGAACAGCCCCAGGGAACAACCCAGTAGTATACCCAGAGGCCATATCCAGTCTACAGCTTTGGAACCAGCCCAGAGGACTATCATATAAAATATGCCGGACAGCGCAGTACCTAATCGTAGTGCACTCATTTTATTGTGTTCCTTGACCCATTTGCCAGCAAGCCAGAATGTCAGTCCAATGGCCAGTTGCTGGCTGAGAGTGAACCACCCCAACATGGCATAATCCGGACGGCTTTTCCACAGAAACACATTCAAAAAGGTTCCCGACAACGCTCCGGCTAACGCAAACAATCCATTCACGCCCAAAAGCAGAATGGATTGTCGGTCTAAAGTAATCTTCATCTGCTCCTCCTTCATCCACCTGAAATGAACTGTGCACAGGTAGGTCTTAGGGTTAACGTGCCCCAAGCAAGAGGAAAACATGATGAATCTTCAGGATTGCTATGAAATTGGTTAGAATCTCCGAAATGTTTATTCCTGTGTGCTCAGGTTCTTAATCAGACGCAGACGATCTTCCTCAGACAGACTGTACTGAACTTGGAAACATCCCGAGCATACATAGGTCAATACCTTAAACGGTGGTGACAATAGTGACCCTTCGCCTGAAGCTGCGTTAGCAACTGGAGTAAAGTTATCCTGCGTTGCAGCTTGAGTACCAGCAAGAATCATGAATTCCCGACAATTCGGGCACTCGGGTACTTCTTCCTGATGATCAAGTTGCTTCTGGACACCTTGTTCATATTGAATCAGGTCATTACCTTCATCCGCGTATTTGGTTAACGTTCGCAACTCGGGCAATTTGAGCTCAACTTCATCCCCCCACAGATCTGAAAGATCCGTAGTCTGTTTATCATCGTTTGCATGATCCACATCATAGATGTCGTCTTCAGCTTCATCTTGCTCTTCATCTCCGATGTCAATGTTGAGTGTACGATATCCCTTCAATTCATTATGGCAATATGGACACTCTTCTTCAGGACCGAGTTCCTCATCCCATACAATCTCCGTTTGACACCAAGGGCATACTGTTGTCTCCATATTAAATCAACCTTTCTCTTTCAATCATCATGTATTCATCACATAGATCACACCGATGGCAAAAAACACAATTGATGCCGCAAACAGAATCCGTATCAGTATCTTCATGACCGGTCCCCCTAGATAATACTCGCGCCAATAACAAACGACAATGAAACGGAAATAATCATGGATATCAATCCGACAGCTCGGTTATCCGCTTCGATCTCCTTATCAATGGAGAACACGGGTGTCAGGAATTCGAACAAAAAATAGGCAATGAGCAGAAGGATAAACCCAACAAACGACCACGTCATGGCTTCATACACTGAAGATTTAGCCTGTATGCAGAAACGCAGTACGTTGCAGATTCCAAAGATCTTACCTCCTGTAGCCATCGCAACGGCTACATTGCCCTTCTTGATCTCCGTCCAGCATTTATACTTGGTCACCAGTTCGAAGCAAGCCAGAAATACAAGCAACTCCATAATCGCTACCGAGAAAAAACCGAGTACCATCCCCAAGGGATGAGACAGCAATTGGTCAATGCTTTCTATCACGCACCGTTCCCCTCTCCCCATCTGCGAACTTCATGAATAAGGTCGCAAAATATCATTGATTCATGGACCGGCTATTCCAACTCTGCGACGGTCACACCGTTCCCGCCTTCTCCGTAATTGCCCAGCCGGTAGCTTTTAATATGTTTATGCTTACGCAGGTAATCCTGAATACCGGAACGTAAAATTCCCGTACCTTTACCGTGAATAATATAAACTTGGCCCAGGTTGGCAAGGAAAGCTTCATCAATGAACCGATCTGTCTCCATCAGGGCTTCTTCCAGGTTGGTACCACGCAGATCCAATTCACTTTTCACATTGTCATCACGTGTGCGTTTCATACCCGTTACCGGTTTTTGTTTCGGTTTGGCTGCAGGAGCCGATTGCTGCAGTTCCAGGTCATCCAGGGATACTTTCATTTTCATAATCCCCAGTTGTACCATAGCGTCTTTGCTGCCCGACATCTCTACAACATGGCCTTTTTGATTCAAACTGTAGACAAGCACTTCATCACCTGGACCGATGGCACGAGTCTTCGGCGCTGTTGCCGTCTTCTTGACCGTTTTTCTGCGTTTCTCCGGTTCCGCCTCGTCCAGCTGTTTGCGGGCAGCAATGAGTTTGTGCTCCTTCACGGAAGCACCTTCTTCCATAGCCAACAGGCGAAGATCGGCTATAATCTTCTCCGCTTCCGCTCGCGCCTTGTCCACAATGCTGCGTGCATCTTCTTCTGCTTTTTCAATCCGGCGATCACGCTGCTGTTCCAGCTTCTCCAGTTCGGTCTGATGACGACTGCGTAATTTCTCCATATCCTGGCGTAAGCTCTCTGCCTTCTCACGCTCTTGTTCAGCCGTAAGACGGTTCTCTTCAAGAGAAGCAATCATGTGCTCAATCCGTTGATCCTCTTCCTTCACTTCGCCACGGGCGTAGTCGAGAATGTAACCCGGCAGTCCCAGTCGCTCTGCAATGGCAAATGCATTACTTCGTCCAGGTACACCCACCAGAAGGCGATAGGTTGGACTCAGTGTGTTGATATCAAATTCCATGCTGGCATTAATGACACCTTTACGCTCATATGCGTATGCTTTCAGTTCACTGTAGTGAGTGGTTGCAACCATGCGACATCCCGTCCGGTGCATATGCTCCAGCATGGAGATCGCCAGTGCGGAACCTTCAGCCGGGTCTGTCCCTGCTCCAAGTTCATCGAGCAACACCAAACTTTTCGGCGTCATGTTTTTCAGAATGCGAATGATGTTGGTCATATGACTGGAGAAAGTACTCAGATTCTGCTCGATACTCTGCTCGTCCCCAATGTCTGCATAAATCGCATCAAATACACATAACTGACTGCCATCCTCAGCCGGAACAAATAAACCGGACATTGCCATCAGGCTGAGCAATCCAATCGTTTTGAGCGTTACCGTCTTACCACCCGTATTCGGACCTGTCACGATAATGGATGTGTAATCATTGCCCAGCTCTATGTCGATTGGAACCACATTTTCGATCGCAATCAGTGGATGACGGCCTTTCTTAAGCTTCAGGAACCCGCGGTCATTCATGCGAGGCAATGTTGCTTTTAGTTCACGAGCGAGACGTGCTTTGGCAAAGATAAAATCAAGTGATCCCAGCAAGTCGACATCATACAACAGCCACTCTCCCTGCTCACTGACAAGTGCCGTCAATTTCTGCAAAATAATTTCTATTTCGCGTTCTTCCCGAATCCGGGTTTCACGTAATTTGTTGTTCATGGCAACAATGGATTCCGGCTCAATGAACAATGTCGCACCCGAACCGGATTGATCATGCACAATCCCGCCAAAGTACGAACGATATTCAGCTTTCACCGGGATTACAAAACGGTCTCCTCTGATGGTGATGAGCTGATCCTGAAGCATCTTGGATACGGTAGAGGATCGTATCATGGAATCCAGTTTTTCGCGAATCCGTGCTTCTCCGCCTCGCAGCTCACGACGAATCTGCGCCAACGTTACGCTTGCACTGTCGGCAACCTCTGCATTATCGTCAATACAGATTTTGATGGCATCCTCAAGCGTTTTTTGCTCTGACAGTTGATCACTGATATAGAACAATGATTCGATGGGCTCATCTTCATGCAAAGTACCAATCTGACGTTTCAATCGCCGCGCCGCGAAGGTTGTATTGGATATTCCCAAAAGTTCGTGAGGGTTAAGTGTGCCTCCAATTTCAGCACGTTTGATGGAAGCCGTAATATCTACAATTCCCCCAAACGACGGTGAGCCTTTCAGGCGATCAAATGTGAAGGCTTCATCGGTTTGTTGCAACAAGCGCTTCACTTCTTCAAGTTCACTGCTTGGTTCAAGTTGCTCCGCTTTCTTTTTTCCCATGGTCGTCTGAGCAAAGCTAAGCAATGTATTTAAAATTTTGCGATATTCCAGTGTGTGTAAAATTTTCGTGTCCAAGTGTACAACTCCTTCCAAACTATATCTGTATTATAACGAAAGAAACTTTCTTACGCTATTTAACGAATCCTTCCACACATAACTTCAACCATAGCACCACAAACTACAGGTGTCAGGATTGTGCAACCTCTCCATCCCCCTGGAGTTGCCATGCTCAGTTCAATCCGAATAAAAGGAGGTAAACACCATGAATTTCCTGGGACATGTCGTGCGATTTATCATCGCTGCAATTGTATTAATGGTGGTCAGCTGGATCGTTCCCGGATTCGCCGTTGGTGGCTTCTGGAGCGCCCTGTTGCTTGCTCTCGTCATTGCCCTGCTCGGCTGGATCGTTGAAGGTATCTTCGGCAAAAGGGTCAATCCGTTTGGTCGCGGTATTGTCGGATTTATCGTTAGCGCACTGGTGATTTGGCTTGGTCAATATGTTGTGGATCATGTTGAAGTCAGCCTGCTCGGTGCCATTCTCGCTGCGCTGGTTATCGGGATTATCGATCTCTTCATCCCGGTATCCACCCCTTTTGATGCCGGACGAAGCTCCAAAAGTTAATCTCCACTTCACCTTAACGACCCCATGAATTCTCCTAAACCTCTGAAGGCCCTGGGCCGGAAGGGGTTTATTTCATTCGGGCAGTACGCATGCTCTGCCGTACACGTACAATTTTCAAAAAAACGACATACGCAGCGTGTACAGGCATCCACATATTGCGGTATGATGACTGGAGCAATCATTCAAATTTTATCCATATCACGCTTTAAGGAGGCACATAATGAAGAAAGGCATAACATGGCTCGCTGCCTGTATGTTAATTCTGGTCCTCACTGCATGTGGAGGAGCGAATCCGTCCGCAGACTCTGACAGCAACGGGTCGGATGCTGGCGTTACAGCCAGTGAAGAACTGGTCATCAAGGCAAGCAACTACAAATTTGATCAACCCGAGTACCATCTTAAAAAAGGTGTCCCGGTTAAGATTGTTTATGAAAATGTGAACGGAAACCACGGTATTCTTGTGCCTGAGCTGAATCTTACGCTCGACACCAGAAATAGTTCCAAAGTGATCACCCCGGACAAAGTCGGTGAATTTGAAATGTCCTGTTCGGTCTTCTGTGGTTCCGGACACAGCAGCATGATCTCCAAAATTATCGTTGAAGAATAGTATTCAAGACAAGGAGCCCCCGCAGCGACGGGAGCTCCTTCTTTAGTATAACAAATTGTACCAGAGTGCGTTGCACACGAGCCAGTTCTGCTACAATCAATCCGCTAGGTCTGGTCCTGTTCAATCAATTCAATCCATTCGTTATATTCCGTCTGCAATTTCGTATATTCATCATGCAACTGACGATATTCCGTGTTCAGCTGCTCAGCCTTCTCCTGCTCCATTTCACGTTCAACCTGTAACAAACGTAATTGATTGGCCGCTAGTTCGTAACGCTCCCCCATCGCAAGCAGTTCAGTTTCCATGATCTCTTTCTCTTGGGTCGCTTCTGCACGTAACTTGTCCAGCTGCTGTCGTTCTTGCTCCAGCCCCTCCAGCAACTCACTACTTGCAGCACTTTCTCTCTTCCAAACCGTTAGTTCATTCTCAAGTGCAGCCCAGCGCTCCTGCCAGGATTGTTCCTGAGCCGCCCATTCGTCTGCACGGCGTTGCCACACCTGGTTGTTCTGCTCTGCTTGTTCAACGCTTGAGTGAAGTTCTTCTTCACGTCTTGTCAACTGCTCCAGACGGGATGCCAACTCGGCCTGTTTGGCTGACAGTTCTTCGTGTTTGATCTGCCACTCCAATGCTTCTTCCTCAGTCTGGGCTAGCCGGCTCTCTTGCTCCGAGTAGCGCTCGGAAAGTTTAGCTGAAGACTGTCTCGCTTCTTCAAGTGCGCTCACAATCTCTTGTTTCTCCTTGCTCAATTCATCCAGCTTGGAACTGTAATTCTCTTCCCGTTGTAATGCATCACTGTAATCATTACGGATTTGTTTATAGTTATCCTGAAGTCGGTTCAGCTCTTCCCGAACAACATTTAGCTCAACTTCAAGCTGATTGCGTTTCTCTTCCAAAAGCTCTGCATCCTTCTGGTATTGCACAGCCTCTTCATGGTTAAAACGAGACTCTTCCTTCACCACGGACAGTTCATCATGAAGGGATTGCACACCAGACTCCAACGTTTCGTTTTGTTCAGCAACTTCAAGAATCTGATTCTCCAGGTCCCCGATCTCAGCCAATCGCTGCTCAGCAAGGTTCTTCCAGGACTGCTCACGTTCCGTAAGCGTACCGATCTCATTCTGCAATGTACGCACCGCAGCATGAGCCTGTTCAAGCACTTTTTGCAGTCTGCGCTGTTCCTCTTCCGACTTCACTTCAGCCTCACGAAGCTTTTGGGCTTCCTGTTCAAGCTGTGCATGTTGCTCCTGAAGTTTGCGCAACTGTGCTGTGAGAGAGGTTTCTCTATCCACAGTTTCATTATACTTCTGCTTCCATTGTTCCTGTGAATCACGGGATTGCTGGGCAGCCTGTTCCGTTTCACGCAGAAGCTCCTGCAACTGGGAACGGTCCTCTTTCAACTGCTCCAGTTGTTGTTCCAGTTCCGTAATTCGGCGAGTCTGAACTTCCTGCTCTTGTTTACGGACCCCATGCTCATGACGTAACGATTCCAATTGACCACGCTCGTGCTGAAGCTGCTGTTCTTGCTCTGCAACCATGTCCTGTGCACTGATGAGCTGGGTCATTACTTCTTCTAATTGCTCTTCGACATCTAATAGTCGAGCCTCCGCCTGTTTACGTTGTTCCTCAAGTTGCTGTTTGAGCTTGCCCTGTTCTTCTTGCAACAAGGCCTCTGCCGCCGCTTCGGCTTCTTTCGCCTGGGACGCTGCTGCTTCCTTGGCTTGCTGTAATTGCTCCTCGAGGGCTGCTTCTTTCTCCATCCATTCGAGTTCCAACTGCTCGGATAACGCCTTGAACTCCGCATTCAACTGATTTATCTCAGTCAGGCGCTGCTGCTCCGCTTGTTCCTGCAAGTCAGCCCGTTCCCGATTCGCCTGAGCCGTGAGCTCTTGTGTCTGTTGCAACGCTTTTTCTTCAGCCTGTTGAAGACGAAGTTCCATCTGTTGCTGAAGTTCCTTATATTGCAGCGTTGCTTCTTCCTGAGCTTTCTTCAGATTGCTCTCTGCCTGCTCCAACTCGGACAAAATGGCCGACTCGGCTTCTTCCTTGGCTGTCTGAACCTGCTGCGCAGCTTTGGCTTCAATCTGCTGACGTTCTGCAACGGCACGGCTTTCGGCTTCTTTTAATTGAGCTGCAGTCTTGTCCTGCAACTCTTTATATTGCGCCGCAGCTTTGGCCTGAGCCTGCTGCAATTCGGCTGCAGAACGGTTCTGAGCTTCTTTGAGCTGGGAAGCGGCCTGTGCCTGTGCAGTTTTAAGCTGGTTAGCCGCTTTCTCTTCCATTTCCTTCAGCTGTTTCGTTCCCTTGGCTTCTGCTTCCTTCAGTTGTGCCGTCGCTTGGGCCTGCAATTTCTGCACTCGCTCCGTTGCTTGAGCGCGTTCTTGCTCCAGCAGCGTATTCAACTTGGCTATCTCTGAATTTTTGTCCGTTTCGGACTTTTGCAGCGCCTGCTCTGCTTCAATCTTCAGCTTTTGCAAATCAGCAAGAGCCTGGTCACGCCGTTCCAATTCTTGTTGATGTTCATTTTGTATGGCGTTCAACCGATTCAATTCGTTTCTCAGTTCTGTACGTTCTCCAGTGAGCATCTTCAGTTCATTACGGATTTCCTGAGTCTGAAGAGACTGTTCAGCCATATGTACAGCCGCCAGTACCGCAATACGCGGAGTATCCAGACGGGAATTTTGCTTGGAGATTGCGCCCATACGCTCATCTACCAGGTTAGCTACTTGTTTCATATAGTCGGCACTGCTGCCAACCAGTTTATAGGAAGTCCCGTAGATCTCTACGGTGACGCGTGTACGATCAGGTGTAGTCACAGTTGTGCCCTCCTTCAAGTCTGTATGTTGATTCTAAGCTGTAATCACAAAAAAGTCACATCGATCCTCTAATGCTAAGGATTCGATGTGACTTCAAACAATTCCTGCTAATCTTTGTTCAAAAAATCTTCTTTTGTCCTATTTACGCAATTCCGCTCCGAATTGCTCTTCCAGACGAGCCACTACACGGGCATGAACTTCAGTAACTTCCTCATCGGTGAGTGTACGTTCACGATTCCGGTATACCAGTGCCATCGCCACGCTCTTCTTGTTTTCACCCAGTTTACTGCCAGTAAACACATCGAATACCTGTACGTTTTGTAACAATTCACCCGCCGATTCACGAATGGCGCGCAGCATATCTCCAGCTTCAACATCCTCATTTACAACAACCGCGATATCACGTTCCATGGCCGGGAAACGCGGAAGCTCACGATAACGAATGTCAGCGTCTGCTTCGCTGTAGATCGATTCAAGTGCAATCTCTGCGATGTACACATCATTCAGATCATACTGCTGTTGCAGTTCCGGATGCAATTGACCCAATGTACCGATCAATGCGCCTTCTCCGCCATCCTTACCTTCCAGGTAAACCGATGCGGAACGTCCCGGGTGGAATCCTTCAGGGCTGTTTGCTGCCAAGCGAATGCGTTGTTCAAGCCCCACATAGGCGAACAGATGCTCAAGCGCACCTTTCAGATCGAAGAAGTCTACTTTCTCCGCTCCAACATTCCACTGTTGGCTTGCACGATTCCCGGTGAGCAGCAGCCCCAATACTGGGATTTCATGCGGTTGCTTGGTCAACTGATCTTCTTCCGTGAAGAACACATTGCCCACTTCAAATACAGCCAGTGAATCCTGTTTACGGTTCATGTTATATACCGCTGCATCCAGCATTTGCGGCAAAATACTCGTACGAAGCACACTGCGGTCCTCACTCATAGGCATCGCGAGTTTCACGGCTTTACTGCCTTGTGTCAATGCCGGGAACAATGTCGCTTTATCCGGGTGTACAAAGGAGTAACTGATCATTTCCTGCCAGCCACTGCCTGAGAGCAATCCACGAATGGTGCGACGCATCGCTTGAGAGCGTGTATATGCCCCTGGAGTCGTTGGTCCTTCAATCCATGTGGTTGGAATGTTGTCGTATCCGTACAGGCGTGCAATCTCTTCAAACAAGTCTACATCAAGCGTAATATCCCCTCTGCGTGTTGGCACTTCCACATCCAGCAATCCTTGATCAGCATCACCACATGCAAAGTGCAAACGAGCGAAGATGGTTTTTACCTCAAGCAAAGACAGATCGGTTCCCAGATAACGATTCAGTCTGTCCAGCGACAATTGAATCACACGTTTCTCCGCAGCTTCTGCTCCAGCTTCCACGATTCCCTGATGCACTTCACCTTCAGCATAACGCTGAATCAGTTCAGCCGCACGATCCAAAGCTGTAATGACTGCACCCGGATCTACTTCCTTCTCAAAACGCATGCTTGCTTCGGAACGCAGCCCCAGTTGGCGCGACGTTTTCCGAACGGTTCCGCCGTCGAACTTGGCGGACTCCAGCAACAGATTCACCGTGCCCTCCGATACCTCGGAATTCTCACCACCCATAACCCCAGCGATGGCTACAGGTTTCACGCCGTCCGTGATGAGCAACATGTGCGGCTCCAGCTTGCGCTCCTGTCCATCCAGTGTAACAATCGTTTCGCCTTCTTTAGCCATCCGCACTTCAATATGGCCCTTTTCCAGCTTATCCGCATCGAATGCATGTAGCGGTTGACCGTATTCCAGCATGACATAGTTCGTGATATCAACGATGTTATTGATTGGGCGAACACCTGCTGCCATGAGACGGTTTTGCATCCACAGCGGGGAAGCACCCAGCTTAATGCCGGTTACATAACGAGCTGCATAGTGACTGCATTGCTCCTGTGCCTTAATCTCTACAGAGATATGATTCGCAGCCGTATCACCAACTTCAACCAGTTGGTCTTTGGGACTTGGCAGCTTCACTTCACGACCCAGAATGGCACCCACTTCATAAGCCGCACCACGCATGCTGAGACAGTCGGAACGGTTCGGTGTCAGGTCCAGTTCAAGCACATGATCGTCGAGACCAAGAACCTGGCTGATTGGCGTGCCAACCTCCGTTTGTTCTGGCAGAACGAGAATACCTTCCTGCTGATCTTTGGGCAACAATTTATCGTTCATGCCCAGCTCTTTGGCGGAACAGATCATGCCAAGGGAGACAACACCGCGCAGTTTGGCTTTTTTGATATCCAATCCACCAGGGAGCTTCGCTCCAACCAGGGCTACGACTACTTTTTGGCCTGCATCCACATTTTTCGCACCACACACGATCTGCAGATCTTCTTCCTGTCCGGCATCGATGACACATACATTCAGTTTGTCTGCATCGGGGTGTTTCTCCTTGCTCTTCACATAACCTACAACAACTTTATTCACGCCCTTGTTGCGGTTCTCCACTACATCAATTTCGACACCCGCACGGGTGATTTTCTCCGCCAATTCCTGTGGCGTCACACCTTCAAGGGAAATATAATCAGACAGCCAATCTGTCGATACTCTCATGGACGTTCACTTCCTTCATCTATAAATTGGTGTTCCCGGTTCATTCGCTTGCTCTATATGGTTAATCTTTCTTGTCTTAGTGTTACAGCCGTCCGAATTGCTTCAGGAAGGTCAGATCACTGTTGTAGAAGTGACGGATGTCATCAACACCATACTTCAGCATCGCGATACGTTCTACGCCCATTCCGAATGCGAAACCACTGTATTTCTCCGGATCATAACCGCCCATCTCAAGCACTTTCGGGTGAACCATACCGCCGCCCAAAATTTCGAGCCAGCCTGTTTGTTTACATACCCGACAGCCGCTGCCGCCACATTGTACACAAGTTACATCTACTTCCGCACTTGGCTCCGTGAACGGGAAGAAGCTTGGACGCAGTCGAATTTCCGTGTGGGAACCGAACATTTCGCGCACGAATTGCAGCAGGGTTCCTTTCAGATCGCTCATACGAATGTTTTCGCTGATGACCAACCCTTCAACCTGGTTGAATTGGAAGGAGTGGGTCGCATCGTCGTCATCACGGCGGTACACTTTACCTGGGCAGATGACTTTGACAGGCACTTCGCCCTTCATGCTCTGCATGGTACGTACTTGAACTGGAGATGTGTGGGTACGCATCAACAAGTCTTCTGTAACATAGAAGGAATCCTGCATATCGCGCGCCGGGTGATTCTTCGGCAGATTCAATGCTTCAAAGTTGTAATAATCCATTTCGACTTCAGGACCTTCCGCAACGCGGTATCCCATACCGATAAAAATATCTTCGATCTCCTGTACCACTTTGGTCAGCGGATGCAGTCCGCCTTGACGCCCACGACGTCCTGGCAGGGTTACATCAATTTTCTCGGATTGCAGACGCTTCGCCGTCTCTTCCTTCTGGAACTGGTCCTGCTTGCTGTCGATAACTTCCTCAATGGCAGCCCGAACATCATTGGCTACTTGACCAATAACTGGACGTTCCTCCGCACTAAGTGCACCCATACCACGCAAAATCTCAGTTAATGCACCCTTTTTCCCCAAATACTTTACACGCAGATCACCGAGCGTCTGCGGATCATTCACACCAGACAACTGCTCCAGCGCTTCGATCTTCAATGCCTCTAAACGTTCTTTCATGTGTAATTGCCCCCTTTTTGTGGTGTTTTTGCAACAAAAAAAGGCCTTCTCTCCCCTGAAGGGACGAAAAGACCGTGGTACCACCCTTGTTAGACGTCCATTGCTGCGTGGCCTTCTGGCTGCAACTGGTTCTGTCTCACTTTGTACGGAATAACGACCGTTAACCGTTTGCCCCTACTGTTGCCTCTGTGTCTGCACACAAACAGGTTCAGGGAACCGCTTCGGAGTGAATTTCGGCAGCCTTGTTCTACAGAAACGCTCTCAATCTACGGCGCTTCCTCCCTGTCCAGAGGCACTGCTTACTTATCTCCATCATCACGTTTGCTTTTAAGTTAAACCTCTAGAGGTTGTCAAAAAGTCCGCTTTTGATTACGAATGATGCCTAGCGGCATGATCAGTGTCGAATATGGAATTCAGCCGAATAAGCAGATGCTTACGAAGTATGTTTCCTTCGGAAACATTGTAGTTGCTCACGTAGTTTTCCTACGCTCCGCTACTCCATTTCTATCTTCATCCCATCTTCTTGGTACTGAAAACCGATCTTTTTGAACACTTACCTATATCGATGTAATCATCGATGATCGTTCATAATTATATGCAAAATAGATCGAAATAGCAAGCCGTCCATGTTCTAATTAATGCTTGCACCCTTATCTTTCAATTGTTTCAGGCGCTGCTGGATTTCACGAATCTCAACTGCCTCGACTGCTCGCTCATTCGAATGCTCGGGCTGTGTCAGACTGTCTTTTCCAGCAGTGCTCACAGGAGACAGCAACTCCGATAGTCGCATCTCCAATCGTAACCGCTCGTCATCGGATTCCCGGGTCTCCAGCGCCACCTCCCGAAGTTTGGTGGACTGCTCCCAATCCGACACACCTCCTTCAAACAGAGTTGCTGTGCCACCAGCCTCCAGATCGCATAATCGATTCGCAAGTGACTTCGTCAGCATCCGGTCATGGGATACAAGTACCAAAGCACCTGAAGCCTGCTTTAATACATTTTCCATGACTTCCTGGGTATCGATGTCCAGATAGTTCGTCGGTTCGTCCAGCACCAGCAGATTTGCTCCGCCAAAGTACAGTCTCAGAAATGCCACTCTGCACTTTTCCCCCATGCTCAAATCCCCAATGTGCTTGAACACATCATCTCTGGAAAATAGGAAACATCCCAGAATGGTACGTGCCGCACTTTGTGTCATGGATGGAAGGGTAAGCAAGCTGTCCAGCAGCGTCAGATTTTCGGGAAGCCCTTCCAGCTCCTGTGAAAAGTAACCGATTTTCAGCTGTGGATGCCGTGTGACCTTGCCTTGGGAAGGTTCCAGTTCACCAATCATCAACTTCAGCAGTGTTGTCTTGCCCGTTCCATTAGGACCTCGTACAGCAAGCCGATCGCCGCGTTCCACAGCAATCCGAAGATCGCGCAGCAATGGTTTGTCTCCCGTATATGAAAAACTCACCTCTTCC
Source organism: Paenibacillus sp. FSL L8-0435 (assembly GCF_037965655.1). Classification (NCBI taxonomy): domain Bacteria; kingdom Bacillati; phylum Bacillota; class Bacilli; order Caryophanales; family Paenibacillaceae; genus Paenibacillus; species Paenibacillus sp. FSL L8-0435. The sequence continues at coordinate 1,884,363 of NZ_CP150185.1, read as the reverse complement.
AGCGCAAGCAGCTGGCGTGCAGCCAGTGGATTCATCTGTAATTCCATGTTCAACTTGGCGGCTTCACGAGGTTTATCCACCCGTTCCCGCTCCAAACGCTCCAGCTGTTTTTGTTTCGCATGGTAACGTGAAATATTTTTGTTAGCTTTGGCTTTGTAAAAGCTCTGGGTGATCTTCACCTCCACATCAGTCGCTGAATTATGCGCTTTATGGAACCACTCCTGATAATTTCGAATCGTTTCTTCCAGCGCCTTACGCTCCAATTCCTGCCTGCGGTAGATCGTTTCCTGTTCACGTAATTCACGCTCTTTGTGGATCTTGTAGTCGGAGTATCCGCCCTTGTATTTGGTCAGGGTATCTGGACTGAACTCAATGACTCCTGTTGCTACCTGATCAATAAATGTACGATCATGTGATACAAATAACAGCGTACCTTCATATGAGGATAACCACTCTTCCAGCCAACGCATGCTTCCCTCATCCAGATGATTCGTCGGTTCATCCAGAATCAGGAACTTGGGTTTGCTGACAAGCAGCCCCGCCAAACGAGCCTTTGTTTTTTGTCCACCACTCAAGGAATGATAGGGTCTATTCCAATGCTCTGCGGATAATCCAAGGCGGGTCAGTACTTTCTCTACCTCAGTCTCCCACATATAACCGTTCAACTGTTCGTATTGCTCCATCACTTGTGTATAAGCTGCAAGCAGCTCTTCATCCGCTTCAGTGCTCATGCTCAACCGTTGTTCCAGTTCTTCCAAGTTCCGTTTCACTTCATAGATCTGACCGCTCTCACGCCGGACCGCATCCAGTACATTCATCCCGGTCTCAATCTCCGAGCGCTGGCGCATGAACCCCCATTCCTGCTGAGGAATATGACGTTCAATCCGTCCCCCACCATGCTCCTCACCCAAAATGATGCGTAACAATGTTGTCTTGCCGCATCCGTTGCGACCCAAAATGGCGAGTCGTTCGCCCTCATTAATCTCCAAATTCAATCCTGTAAACAATTCAATACCGTTCCACTCTTTTGATACTTCATGTAAGCGTACCAATGTCATCATGAGACCTCATCCTTCCTGCATCCTTTTTGCTGAACAAAAAAACCGCTGGCATCAGCCGGCGGTTTGGCAATTCAGGGTTGGATCAAGCATTCAAAGACAGATCTAAGGTAAGCTACGGCATGAACAAAGAAACCCAAAATACAGGGTACACGTAAACCTCAATGGCTTACTTGCTCCATACCTTTTCCCATAGCTGAATTTGGACACACGAATCCCCTCATTGCTCAGCCGCTCTGGCTGACTGCGTCATAAAACCGTCTGCAGTTAACTGGGGTTCAATTCATGTGTTTTACTTCATGGGACGTATGGTTACCTCTCATTCATGTGTAGTATCAATTTCTCCGTTATTGTACCAGATCATTGTAAAAAAGCAAAGGGTATATAAATTAAACTAAAGCATACTTACTTACTTACTTACTTACTTACTCGCTACTCCGAAGACAGAACAATCTTCTGATCTCTGTTGCCACCGGATTTCCTTTAGGGCAATAGAAAAAGCCCCTGCATCGCAAGGGCTCCGGTACTACTTCGTTAAGCGGGTGATGGGAATCGAACCCACGCTATTAGCTTGGAAGGCTAAAGTTCTACCATTGAACTACACCCGCATGATTGAAGATTTAATTGTTAAGTTCCTTAGGAATTTAACAGTGTTTTTACAAATAATAATATACCATGATCCTCTATAGCATGCAAGTCACATTTCCCATTTTTTTCATTACACATCCATCAAAAAAAGCAGGAGCACCCTCGCGCCCCCGCTGTTTCCTATCCTGTAGGCTTATCCACATCTCTCAAAAACTGCTTTTCAAATTCAGCGGCTTTAATCGGTTTGCTGAAGAAATAACCCTGAGCCTCGTGACAGTGTTGATTGCGAAGAAAGACCATCTGATCTTCGTTCTCCACGCCCTCAGCTGTGACTTTCAGTTGTAAATGATGCGCCATTGAAGTGATGGTGGATACGATCGCGGCGTTATTGCTGTCCTCCATGACTTCATTGACGAATGAACGGTCAATCTTGAGCCGATCAATCGGCAGATCCTTCAGATAGTGCAACGAGCTGTATCCCGTTCCAAAATCATCAATACTGATATGCACACCAATTTCTTTGATTTTGCGCAACTGTTCGAATGACCGGTCTTTATCAAATGTCATGCTCTCTGTAATCTCCAGTTCAAGCCACACAGGCTCTAGTCCCGTCTCTTTGAGAATGCCATTGATATTGTCCAACAAATGGGAGTGCCTGAATTGTCTCATCGACAGATTCACCGAAACACACAGTTTACGATAACCGGCTTCCTGCCACTGTTTGTTTTGTGCACACGCCTCACGAAGCACCCATTCGCCAAGTGGCACAATGAGCCCACTCTCTTCTGCCAGAGGAATAAATTCCGCCGGAGATACCGAGCCTCGCTGCGGATGCTGCCAACGCACCAGGGCTTCCATGCCAACGATTAGTCCACTTTGCAGATTAACCTGCGGCTGGTAGACCAGGTAGAACTGACCCCGATCCAACGCTTTGCGCAGATCATTCTCAAGCTGCAAACGCTCCTGTGCCTTCATCTGCATCGCATGGGCAAAACGATTCAGTTCCATTCCTTGTTCCTTTGCACTGTGCAAAGCCGTATCTGCATTCTGAATAATCTCCAGTGGTGACTCCCCATCGTGTGGGAAAATGGCCATCCCGATTCCAAGTGTAAGATGATACTCATTGCCATCAACCAAGACGGGCTTCTCAAAAAGCTGCAAAATGGATCTTGTCCGACGCAACGCTGTATCGGTTGAACTAAAATCTGTCATCGTTAATGCAAACTCATCTCTTCCCAATCCAAAGACTTCTTCTCCTGGAAGTGACGAATGTTTCAGTCGTTGACCTACCTGACGCAAAACCCGGTTAGCTGCTTGCTGTCCGAGCGAATCATTAATGGTTTTGAACCGATTAATATTCAGGACCAGTACACCAACAAGCTGTTCCTGCACCACGGCATCATCCATCATTTTTTTCAACCGCTGTGAAAGGCGACGACGGTTTGGAAGTCCCGTTACATCATCATGATGAGCAATATAGTTCATCTTGGCTTCCGCCACCTGCTGTTGCAGGAAAGGCGTGTCCACTACGGACGTATACAGTCCTTTTTGAATGAAAAAATATGCCATACAATTACTCAGCAATCCTAATAACAGATTGAGATCGTTCACCCCAGTTGCTGAAACAAAATAACATTCACCAAAAAAGAAACACAGAATGCCACATAGAATGGTTGGTAGATCAGCATCTTTGGTTTTTTTCCATTGCACAAACATAAGAACCGCAATAATGCCATAGAGCAATCCGACCATAAGATGAACTCGGGTGAAGATACCACCCAGCACTTCCCCGTCAAGCATACTCGGCAACATGCTCCATTCCTGAATAGCCATTATGTACAAAATAACAAAGGTACCCAATGTCCCACTGAACAGTAAGAATTTGCGTGGTAATGCAATTTCTTTCTCATTTATGGTATACACGAGCAGTAAACCTACTGAACATACCAAAGATCCCATGGTTGACATCATTAAGGAGAACTCCGATTCCATCATGGCTCCATTTGGGATCTCTTCTGCAAATGAAACAATATGAACCAGTTCAAACAGACCAATCAATAAAAAGAGTGTTGTCAATAATGCCCTCCGAAGAGTTAGCTTCTGTGTCCGAAACAACCAGCTTTGATTGTAAATACCGATACAAGCCGCTACCGCAGCAAATCCACCCAAGAGTGTCAAAACCGGGTAACCCGATATGATCAGATCAGAGCTTGAAGAAGAACGAAACCATTGACTTGCGAGGAAACACAATAAGCCGCACACAGCGACCCAACTTATGTTTCTCTGATCTTGCAGATTAACCTTCATGCCGTGTTTTCCTTCCCGGGATCACCTATCCTGAATTACATTAACCAAACTTAAAACTTACTACACGATTCGACAAAATCATATTAACCAACGTTCAATTCACATGCATACACATGCTATCTGGTACATAATAACATTTAATTTTGTATACGTGAACTAAAAAATAGTTACTCCTAGGAATATTTATTCATAAATATAGAGAAAAACAAGGCATTAAGAACTAAAAAAACATGGATCTCCAGTTAGAGTCCATGTTTTCCTATTTTGCAACTGTATTTCAGACTATATTACTTATCAAAATTCACTTCTGGTGTTGTTAATTTATCATAGAAATCTACAACCTTATCCTTGTCTTCCGATGAACGAATCGCCATCGCTGAACGTGGATGCTCGTCCAACGCACCTGTAATCATGTAAGGCAGAATGTAACCCCATTCTTCTTTTTCTCTCAGTGGAACCATCAACTGTTCCAATACACCAAGTACTGGACGCAAGTTGTATTTTGTTCCTTTCAGATGAGCTACAAGCAATTCGGTTGGACAGTTTCCTGCCGCACGTCCCATACCATACACAGAAGCATCAAGCAGTTCAACGCCAAGTTCTGCCGCAACCAATGTGTTAGAAAACGCAAGTTGCATATTATTATGTGTGTGAACACCAAGACGCTTGTTAGGCAAGTGAGTCTTGAACTTCTCTACCAGATATTTTACATCATTATGGTCCAAGCTACCGTAGGAGTCTACAATGTAAACAACATCCACAGCGCTTTCTTTGATCAATTCAAATGCTTCCAGCAATTCATTCTCCATAACATTGGAGAGTGCCATAATATTCAGTGTAGTTTCATATCCACGATCATGGAATGTTTGAACCAGTGCAAGTGCCTTATCTACATCTTTGCTGTAGCAGGCAACCCGGATCAGATCCAGCATGCTCTCACTGCGAGGCAAGATATCATTTTCGTCCACACGACCTACGTCAACCAGTGCAGACAGTTTGGTATTGCCTTTTTGAGGAATAACTTTACGCAGGAAATCATCGTTCAGGAAACGCCATGGTCCTGCTTCCTCGGCGCCTTTAAGCAACTTCGGAGAGTTCTTATATCCAATTTCCATATAATCAACGCCAGCTTCATTCAATCCAGTATATAGCTGTTGAACAAAGTCCACGCTAAAGTCCCAATTATTCACCAATCCGCCATCACGAATCGTACAATCTACAATTTTGCAATGATTTGTCTTCATTAATGTCTGCTCCTTTTCTGACCAACTTGTGTATTCCTCTCATGATACTTGAACGTGACAAGAAAAGTAAAGGGATTCCGGACTTATTTACTTCGATAAGATCTCCAGATTCGGTCAATCTCAACCATATCGGAACGATCGGGAGCTTTCTCTCCATAACGGACGGCATTATACGTATCTGGCAGTCTCGAAGACAGCTCATCTTCTTCTACCTTCACACCATTCTGAATAATGGTCTGTGCAGCCTCCAGCGGAGTGTGCGTCCCTTGTATTACCACGCCTCGATGAGCAGCTCTTTCAATCCAAGTCCGATAGTAATACCGAACACGTTCAGCATCCTGTGCAGGGGGCGCCTCTTTCTTACGAAACCAATTCTTTCGGACTTTTGCTGGCGCATCAAGCGTCTCACTGACATCGATATACTCCGTCCGTGGTTCTGCCTTCTTTTCACCTGGTTGTAACATCCCCTTGAATCGATCCATAAGTCTGTTTATCGTTTTTTGTCCCAACCTCAGAAGCAGCCACAGAATTGCTCCTGCTACAGCACACATCACTACCCATCCGAGGATGTTCCAGAAGACTGAGGGCTCGGATGGCGGCTCTCTCCAGTCATTCGGTATATTTAGCGGCTGATTGGGGTTGTCCATTGGTAATCGTGGCTCCTCGCCGGAAATCGGACCAAACCATCCCCTGATCCATGCGAGCAAGCGATCACGTAGTGGTCCCAGCCAGGCAGCCAGACTTGGGAAAGCACCAATCGCGACGATAACAATAAACATCCACATGAACCGCTGATGATTCGCACGTGCAAAATCTCTTAATACCAATCTTCTCTTGCCATCATTGAGTATTGCCTGATCCAGTTGCAGCATATATCGTCCAACCAGCCAAAAGGCAAAACTGATCACTCCTGCAATATAGATCCATAGGGTATAGGTTCGTATCGGCTGCATGAATTCCAACGAGTTCGAAGCAATCATAAGCACGATCGCACTGATTACACCCATAATCTGCAAGCGCCATAACAACACAGAATGAAAGACTGGCTGGAAGGTCAGCCCTGCATAAGCCGAGATGACTCCACACAGTACCAATGTGATGATATCCGGCAACGGGAGAATGAGGCTCATCCCAACAACGAGTGCGAAGAGAAATCCTATGACCAGTGCCGTTACTCCACGAATGAATGTATTCTTCTCGCTAAAACCTGGAATTTTATGCTGAATGAACTGTCCCAACCAACCTACAAGAACAACCATGATGAATAATGTGAACGGCAAATGTTCCATTGCGTAGAATGAAGCAAGCGTAAATATCGGAAAAAGGTATATGCCCGCCATCAAGACGGCAAGCATCGCTATGAGTCCTTTGGTCGTCGCTACCGGTCTGTTCCTCATGCACTCACCACCTTCGTATTACCCTTCATGTCCTCCACCGGGAGAATCGTCACACGATGTCCTTGTTCGTGCAGACGTGCAATCTCGTACTCCATAGCGGCAGATACATAGGATGTAATCAGCAGATAGCTGCGGATTTGCTGTGCTTCTTCATTCAGACGTACTTCATCATTAAGGAATTGCTCCATGGGCACCATACATTTCAACTCTGTCTCAGCCATAGCTTCCAGTAACCGTTCCAGATGAGGCGTGCCATAATCTGGCTCAATCCGAAGTGTATCGCGCCCTCCACCCACATGATAACCATTATGAGCGAACCCTGCCGGTAGTCCTCTACCGATGGCATCCACTGCAGCCGTGGCAGCGTAACGGAGTGCCCGTTCAATCTTTTCCGGTCGAGTGACAACACTCCACATATCTGCAGATTCCTGAATGTTGACTACAATCCAGGATTGCGGATCAGCCGTCCATCCCTGCTTGTAGACTTGTAATTCACCTGTACGTGCACTTGCTTTCCAGTGAATACGATTCATGGGGTCGCCTGCACCATAAGGCCGAACACCCAGGATCAAGAAAGGATCTTCAACGATCCATCGTGATACTTCCACTTCTCCCTGCCATACCTGATAAATTGCAGGAAGATCCTCTGCATTCATTAATGAAGGATACACGATCATTGACATTTGCAGAGGAATCGGTTTGGTGGAACGCCACACGCCAAAGAGATCCCCACCTGTCATCGTTGCTGTATTTAATGGATAAATCCCACGCTGAGTACATGTAAAAGGATGCTTGCGCGTAATACGAGTAAACGGTTTTAACGTAAAAATACTCTTATGGTTCTGATAGATCTCGCCTTGACTAATATCCATACCTGAGCCGGAACGAAATACAAACGACACTGGCATCATCGATTCAAGTCTGAGCCACGGTACGGAGACTCGTTTCTCATTTGATATCGTCTCCACCATCTCAAGTTCATCTCCAGCGTAACAACGCAGCTTGCTGAATTGTCTGCTGTACCTGAGTTTTCGCAGTGCAGGTCGTCCAAACCACACACCATGTATAACAACGACAATGCCTCCAACAAGGACAAGCCATAATAATGCCATAAGATTAACGCCCGCTTGTAGCGAGATTCTCCGTAGGAACTTCTGTCTGATTCAGAAGTTCCTGGATGATACGCTCAGCCAAGCCCTCTTGTTGTCTGATGCGGTTACGGAATACCAGTCGGTGGGCCAGCACAGGTTCCGCCAGTACTTTAATATCATCAGGCAAAACAAAATCCCTGCCATGCAGTGCAGCCCATGCCTGACTTGCCTTGAGTAATGCCTGAGCCCCTCGTGGACTTACGCCAAGCGAGAGCTCGGGATGTTGCCTTGTCGCTTCGGTTAACTGAATGATATATCGTAGCAAATCTTCGTTAATTTGCACTGTTTTATACGTATCCTGCGCCTTCAAAAGTTCTTCACGACTGATCACTGCCGAGAGATCATCAACAGAACGACTGGCTACCGTACGTCTCAAAATTTCTACACTCTCTTCACTGCTTGGATAACCCATACGAATTTTCATCATAAAACGATCCATCTGCGCTTCAGGTAGCGGAAAAGTTCCCTGGTTATCTACAGGATTCTGGGTGGCGATAACGATGAATGGCCGTTCCAGCTGTCTCGTTGAACCATCAATACTGATCTGGCGCTCTTCCATACACTCCAACAAGCTTGATTGTGTACGCGGTGTAGCACGGTTAATCTCATCGGCTAGTACAAGATTGGCAAACAAGGGGCCGGGTCGGAATTCAAAATCCCCTTCTTTTTGATTAAAAAAATGAATCCCTGTTAAGTCAGAGGGTAGCAAGTCCGGTGTAAACTGTATCCGTTGGAATGTGCAGTCCAATGAAGAGGCTACCGATTTGGCAAGCATCGTTTTCCCAGTACCCGGTACATCCTCCAGCAGCACATGTCCTGACGCTATGATGGCTGTCATCACCAGCTCTATGGTATGCTCTTTTCCCACAATCACTTTTCCCACATGATCCATCAGTTGTTGATTCATTCGTTCCATTCCTTGGATTTCCATCTGCATCTCATCCTTCCGTTATGGAGCTTATGTATTCGCATTCATTACTAACTATAACCCTTTTTGGCAACAAAAAACAAAGGAGTCGGCTAATTGCCGACTCCTCTACGTCCCGCTCTTCTCAATATACCAAAGGTAACATAATGATAAAGCGCGTACCTTCGCCTTTTTTGCTATCCACAGAGATGGTACCTCCGTGGTTCTTGATGATCCGGTAACTCACCGAGAGTCCCAGCCCCGTTCCACTTTCCTTGGTCGTGAAGAATGGATCAAACAGACGCACAAGTGTGTTATGGTCCATCCCCTGACCGTTATCGGCGATGGAGATCTGCACGAACTTGTTTTCCGTGGCGGTAGATATTCGAATTAGACCCGTGTGTTCTTCGCCGACTTCCTCAATGGCATCCATTGCGTTTTTCACCATATTCAAAATAACCTGCTTAATCTGTTTGACATCAATGGACACATTCAGCGGGGCATCCCCTTCATCCAACGTGATCTCGCATCCCTTCATCAATCCTTCGCTCTCTGTCAGCAAGACCACCTCTTTAAGCAAAGAGTCGACAGACATCACAGTCTTCTGTGGCGCTGACGGTTTGGAAGAATTCAAGAATTCGTAGATGATGTCGTTCGCCCGATCAATCTCTGTAAGTATGATGCGAGCGTACTCGTCTTTGCCAAGCTGCAGCAGATGGGGCCGAAGCAACTGGATAAACCCACGGATTGCGGTTAACGGATTACGAATTTCATGAGCAATAGAAGCCGAAATGCGCCCCAGCATCGCAAGTTTGTCATTTTGATAAGCGGTCTGTTCAATCTGTTTATAATCAGATACATCCTTGACACTGAACAAGAAGTCTCCGTCCATCTGATCCCCGTACGTCACAGTAACCAGCCAATGCCTTCCGTACTCATCAATCAACTCATGATAGCGCTTACGGTGAAAAATAGTTTCCCGATAGATACGTAAAATTTTCTTTTTCTTGAATCGGCTCATCTGTGGATGATGCAGCATTTGCATCAGGGTGCAGCCGCTCAACAGACTTCTTGGAAGTTCCAACAACTTTGCCATCTGAACGTTAATAAACGTCAATACACCGTGACTGTCAAACAACATAATACCGCTATCCAGATGTTCCAGTACATTCTCATACTTGTTGTTATCCAGATGCACAGGCGGGAATCCATCCGTTGGTTGAGGCACTGTATCCTGAAATTCACTAATCATGTCAGGTTCCTCCTTTTCACGTAAATGATAAACTTGCCATTCGGACATCATATCATCACAGAAACAGGAAGGGCCGATTTTATTTTTCATTACCGGTGCCCTTTCGTTGGGGGGCTGAGCCGAAAATATGGATGGCATGGCCGGAACTCATGCTGGTCTATTCCCGGTAACCAACAGTTGATCCGGAAAATCATATACGTTTGTCCCATTCTGACCTTCTCCTATTCCCAAACACGAACATTTTTTGCTCCGCCTCTTTTGCAAGTCTGTTTTTATCATAGACAAGTTTATAGAAGAGAGTCAATCGGAGAAAGTGTCGAATGGAAATTATTTTAAAAAAAACCTCGAATTAGTTCCAGAATACAGCACAAAAACGAAGCCGTTTCACCCCAATAGGCAAATCAGCTTCGTTTTTAATATCTTTAATTTGTGATATATCCGAGATCATCTATAGTCCGGTCTTATTATGCTGAATTTTCAGTCTGCGCTGACTCATCACAGCTAATCGACGTTTAAGTTCGCTTTCCCACTTCTCGTCTTGGGTTTCCTTCGCGAGCCTGAGCAAATCCAGAGCCATATCAATCTGGCGCTGCACAATGACCATGGCATCCTCACTCTCACGGTTTACACAGTTTTCGAAGATAGCATCCTCGTCTTCTGTTACATAATCCTGAAAATCGATCTCGGATGCACCGTCTCCATGCGCATATTCAGCGAGAATCTCATATTCATTTTCCACTTTATAATGCACCTCAACCCGGTGACACACCGGGCAAAACAGCAGGGGAACATTATGAACCTGGGTGCGGTAATGCTTCAGCGTGCCCTTCGTTCCAACCATACTTGCCCCACAACAGTAACTCATTTTTGTTCACCCTCCTTATTCGTGCCGGGACTTTTTTGTTAAAATGCCATCCCGTACACTTCCAGCACTTCCGAAAAGGAATAGTTCCATCAGTGTATCACATTCATGTACAGATTATAAATGCAGAGCACCGGAATATTTACCGGGTTTCCATACCCTATTCGCCTTAAAGGCCATCAATTCCTCTTTCAACAGATAAAAAGAAGACTTTCTTCTAATATATTATTAACACGCTTAGCTGCTTGTTCAAACACTTTTGATTAACTTCGTGATAACTTCCGTCAAAAGGGTGCAAAAAGCCCTCAATCCCTAACGGGATGAGGGCTTGAACAAAAACCGTTCAAGTTAATCTGGCTTACAGGTTAGTGTCGCCTGGTTTCCAGTTCATTGCACACAATCCGCCGGATTGCAGTGCTTGCAGTACGCGAAGTGTTTCTTCAACACTACGGCCTACATCATTGTGGTTAACCACTTGATATTTCAATTCGCCTTCTGGATCGATGATGAACAGACCGCGCAATGCTACGCCTTCTTCTTCGATCAGAACGCCGTAATCTTTAGCCACTTGCTTCGTGATGTCAGAAGCCAGCGGGAAGTTCAATTGACCCAGACCATTGCTGTCTACAGGTGTGTTGATCCATGCTTTGTGGCTGTGTACGGAGTCTACGCTCACGCCAAGGATTTCTGTATCCAAAGCTTTGAATTGCTCGGAAGCAACGCTCAAAGCTGTAATTTCAGTTGGGCACACAAATGTGAAGTCCAAAGGATAAAAGAAGAATACAAGCCATTTGCCACGATAATCGGACAGTTTAACGGAACCAAAGTCTTGTCCGTCTCCCGATACTGTTTCCATTGCGAAATCCGGTGCTGGTCTACCTACCAAACGTTCTGCCATAACTAAAAATTCCTCCTTTGGGATTATGTAAGCATCCTTGCGGATTGCTCATCATCAAGAAAAACGCGTACGCTTTTCCTGTAATTAAAATGATTTGATACTTGATAACAAGTACAAGTAAAATGTTATCATCCGGACTTCCCAAAGTCAAGATTATAAACATTATTTTTTTATAATCATTATAAATAAGGATTTTTCGTGGCAAAAATGATAAAGGAACAGCCCTCTGTACATTCCATAACTGGAAACAAAGGGCTGCCATGTTTTTGGTCCTATAATTACGCTTGTTTCTGAATAGCCGCCACGATCAAATCGCCCATTTCGGTCGTGCTGATCGCTGTGCTCTTGTCTACAGCAATATCACTCGTGCGGTGTCCTGCATTCAATACATCCGACACAGCTGCTTCAATGGCATCTGCACCTTCGGTATAACCAAAGGTTGTACGGAACATCAATGCCAAAGAGAGAATGGTTGCAATCGGATTAGCGAGGCCTTGACCTGCGATATCCGGTGCGGAACCGTGTACCGGCTCATAGAGTCCGAAGCTACCCTCTCCCAGTGATGCAGATGCGAGCATACCGATGGAACCCGTCAACATCGCTGCTTCATCACTCAAAATATCTCCGAACATGTTTTCCGTTACGATGACATCGAAGCTGGACGGACGACGCAACAATTGCATCGCGCAGTTGTCTACCAGCACATGCTCCAGTTCAACATCCGGATAATCCGGTGCTACCCGGTTCACGACTTCACGCCAGAGACGGGAAGTTTCCAATACGTTGGCTTTGTCTACAGAAGCCAGCTTTTTGCGACGTCCTTGCGCAATTTCGAACGCCTGACGAACGATCCGCTCCACTTCTGTTACATTATATGCACATGTATCCACAGCCTCTTCGCCCTGTGCACTTTCACGTCTGAACTTCTCTCCGAAGTAGATCCCACCTGTCAACTCACGTACCACCATCAGATCTGTACCTTCCAGTACTTCAGGCTTCAGCGTTGAAGCATCCTTCAAACAATCAAATACGACAGCCGGACGCAGGTTGGAGAACAATCCAAGTGCTTTGCGAATACCCAGCAGGCCTGTTTCCGGGCGAAGCTCTTTGCTGTTGTTATCCCATTTTGGGCCACCAACCGCTCCAAGCAGGACTGCATCTGCACTTTTACATACGCTCAGTGTTTCTTCAGGAAGAGGTGTACCCTTCTCATCAATCGCGATTCCGCCAAACAGCGCATGTTCTGTCTCAAAACGATAACCGAATACTTCCTCCGTACGTTTAAGAACTTTCTCAGCCTCAGCTACGACTTCAGGGCCAATTCCGTCACCTGCAATAACTGCAATTTTTTTTACGTCTGCCATTGGGTTGTCCACTCCTTATATTTCATTCATTATTTATTCATAATGTAACGTCTCATATTAACTCTCTCTTTTGTATCATATTCCAAGGTCATTTGACCAAGATATACAATCTATGACTTTAATAGATTTTACCTATAAGCTAATAGAGATTAGCCTGCACAAGTTGTTCCTGACCTCCCGGTGGGGTAAAATATAGCTGAATTCAAATCAGGTACGCAGGAGGGATAAGCAACATGCAATATTCGTATTTGGGTAAATCAGGCCTCAAGGTCAGCCGAATCTGTCTCGGTACCATGAATTTTGGGCCTGCTACAGATGAAAAAGAAGCTTTCCGCATTATGGACGCAGCACTCGATGCAGGCGTGAACTTTTTTGATACCGCTAACATCTACGGCTGGGGTGAGAATTCCGGTCTTACCGAAGAAATTATCGGACGCTGGTTCAACCAGGGTGGTGGCAGACGTGAGAAAGTGGTTCTGGCCACCAAAGTCTATGGCTCCATGCATGATGATACAGACGGCCCCAACAACGAAGCTGGCCTCTCCGCCTACAAAATCAGACGGCATCTGGAGGGTTCCCTCCGCCGTTTACAGACGGATCATATCGAGCTATACCAGATGCATCATGTAGACCCAGCCGTATCATGGAATGAACTGTGGGGTGCATTTGAGAATGCCGTTCATCAGGGTAAGATCGGTTATGTAGGATCGAGTAACTTTGCTGCATGGCAGATTGCAATCGCTCAAAGCGAAGCCAAGAATCGTCATTTCCTCGGCCTGGTTTCCGAGCAACATAAATATAGTCTCAACTGTCGTTTGCCTGAGTTGGAAGTACTGCCCGCCGCCAAAGAGCTGGGCCTCGGCGTCATTCCATGGAGTCCACTGGATGGTGGATTACTGGGACGTAACGCTCTGCAGAAGCTGGAAGGAACACGCAGCGGGGGCATCGCTGGACGGATCGAGCAGCAGCAAACTCAGCTTGAAGACTTTGCTGCACTCTGTCGTGATCTCGGTGAACCACAGGATACAGTGGCTTTGGCATGGGTTGCAGCCAATCCGGCAGTGACCGCCCCGATTATCGGACCGCGTACACTGGAGCAGTTTGAGACCGCACTCAAATGTCTGGACGTGACTTTGGATGAAGCTGTGCTCAAACGTCTGGATGAGATTTTCCCGGGTCCAGGTGGACATGCACCTAATGCATACGCGTGGTAATAGCTTAATAGTGTAAGCCAATGCAATAGGTAAGCGTTGAAAAGGTTCTGTGTTTTACTGCCATAATCATATAAATACAAGCAAAAGAGTCTGACCCTCCACAGGAGAGTCAGACTTTTTACGTACCTCACTGAACGTAACAAAGTAAGCCGAACGATCTACTAATTTAATTAAATTAAAGATTAATCAGTCTAGCAGCATACATGTGTCTCGACTTATAGTTCAGTTCAATGAAGGCTGCGTGCTTCTTGCATCGGAGCCTACAGGTTAACGTTCACACGGTTCGTATATGTCTTGCGCTTCTCAATCAATTGATTCAGACCGTCTACATAGGCACGTGCACTTGCACCCAATATATCTGTGCTTACGCCACGTCCTTGTACCGAAACCTGATTCTGAGTCAGCACAACATGTACTTCACCCAATGCATCCTTACCATGTGTTACCGATTTGATGGAATAGTCAGACAGCGTTACGTCTTCCCCGCTTACTTGGTCAATCGCATTGTAGATTGCATCTACCGATCCGTTACCCTCTGCTTGCTTCTCAATTGTATCCCCGTCAAGCGTCGCAATGCGGACTTTGGCTGTTGGTATCGATTCATCTCCGTACGTTACGAAGATGGATTCCAGTTTATACACCTCAGGTGCATCCTGCAATTTCTCTTCAATTACGGCAAGCAGATCTTCGTCAGTCACTTCTTTTTTCTTATCAGCCAGATCTTTGAACTGGGCGAAAGCACGATTCAATGCTTCTTCTTCCAGCTCATATCCCAGATCAATCAACCGTTCACGGAAAGCATGTCGGCCAGAATGTTTACCCAGTACAAGTTTGCTTTCCTTCAGACCGATGGACTCTGGAGTCATAATCTCATACGTTGTTTTTTCCTTCAACATGCCATCCTGGTGAATGCCGGATTCATGTGCGAAGGCATTTGCCCCAACAATGGCTTTGTTTCCAGGTACAACCATACCTGTCAAACGGCTAACCAAACGACTGGTCCGTGCAATCTCAGACAACTGCAGCGAAGTTTTCGCCTGGAAAAATTCCTGACGTGTCTCCAGTGCCATAGCAATTTCCTCGATCGCCGTGTTCCCGGCACGTTCACCAATGCCATTGATCGTCCCTTCGATTTGATCGGCTCCGTTGAGAATGGCTGCAAGTGTATTCGCCGTCGCCATACCCAAATCATTATGACAGTGGGCACTCAGCTGTACCTTTTCAATACCGTGTACATTCTCCTTAAGGTGTTTGAAAATGTTGCCGTATTCATATGGGCTCAGGTAACCAACCGTATCCGGAATATTCACAACGGCTGCACCTTCTTCAACAGCCATATTTACCATTTCCACGAGGAAATCATACTCGGTACGACCTGCATCCTCAAGTGAGAATTCAATCTTCGAGAATGTTTTCTTGGCATAACGAATCGCGGAACGAGCTGTATCCAGTACCTGCGCTTTGTCCATGCGCAATTTATGCTGGCGGTGAATGGGTGAAGTTGCCAGGAAAACGTGAATGCATGGGTCCTGTGCACCTTTAAGTGCTTCCTTAACCGCATCAATGTCTTGTTCTCTGGAACGGGACAAGCCAATTACGGTCACATTTTTGACTGCATTTGCTACTGCATTGACAGCTGCCAGATCACCTGGAGATGCCGCCGGGAAACCCGCTTCCATCCGGTCAATGCCAAGCCGCTCGAGCTGATGGGCAATTTCCACCTTTTCACGAGTGTTCAGATTGACTCCCGGGGATTGCTCTCCATCACGCAGCGTTGTGTCAAATACATAGATTTTACGCACGCTTCGCACCTCCTGTACTTGTTATTATATGTTTCTCTGAACCAGCAATAGCGGCTCACGCATAAGCACGGCCGCTATTCCCAGTTAAAGCTCTAAGTTTACTTGATTACCTTAAAGTGCATGCTCTAGAAGTTAATGCTTACTTCTTGATCCAGTGCATCATCTCACGCAATTGTCCGCCAACCACTTCGATTGGGTGTTCAGCTTCGTTGCGACGAGTTGCTGTCAAGAATGCACGTCCGGATTGGTTTTCCAGAATGAAGTCACGTGCGAATTTACCTTGTTGGATATCCGTCAGCACTTCTTTCATTGCTTTCTTCGTATCTTCAGTTACAACGCGAGGTCCAGTTACATAGTCACCGTACTCAGCTGTATTACTGATGGAATCACGCATGCTTGAAAGTCCACCTTCATACATCATGTCAACGATCAGCTTCAGTTCGTGCAGACATTCGAAGTACGCCATTTCAGGAGCGTAACCCGCCTCTGTCAATGTTTCGAATCCAGCTTTTACCAATGCACTCACGCCACCACACAGAACAGCTTGCTCACCGAACAGATCTGTTTCTGTTTCTTCACGGAAGGAAGTTTCGATAACCCCTGCGCGTGTACAACCGATACCTTTAGCATAAGCCAAACCGATTTCTTTTGCTTTACCCGTTGCATCTTGCTCAATCGCGATCAGGCCTGGTACACCAAAACCTTCCACATAAGTACGACGTACCATGTGACCAGGGGACTTAGGAGCTACCAGCAATACATCGCTGTTTTTTGGAGCAACGATTTGACCGAAATGAACGTTGAAACCGTGTGAGAAGAGCAATGCAGCGCCTTCTTTCAGGTTTGGTTCGATTTCGTTTTTGTATACAGAAGCTTGAGTTTCGTCTGGCAGCAAGATTTGAACTACATCTGCGCGGCTTGTTGCTTCAGCCGGGGACAGAACTTCAAATCCGTCATTTTTTGCAGTGTCGAAGGATTTACCTTCACGAAGTCCGATGACTACGTTCAATCCACTATCACGAAGGTTTTGAGCTTGGGCGTGGCCCTGGCTACCATAACCGATTACCGCGATCGTTTTTCCTTTCAATACGTTAAGCTCTGCATCTTGTTCATAATAAGTAGTTACTGGCATGTTTATAAGTCCTCCTTTGTATTGTAAAGAACCCTTCATTAATGAGCGGGTGTCTCAAGGGACCGCCTCGCTTGGAGTGTCAAAAGCATCTCTGGTCTGATCCGATCCGTTCAGACACCCGCCCATTAATGCGGGAATGTAGCTATATTTTCAAGCGTTACATCACTAAAATGTTAAATTACAACTGTTAGGGGACTGACACTCACATAAGATCAACTGTATATGTTAGCTAACCGTCGTCCCTCTTCATTCATTATAGCTTTATACGTTGCCGCGTACCAATGCAGTGATGCCTGTACGGGACAATTCGCGAATGCCATATGGCTTGAGCAATTCAATCATAGCATCAATTTTGTCCGTATCTCCAACTACTTGCACAATCAGGCTGCCTGGACCCACATCTACAACGGATGCGCGGAATGTTTCTACCACACCCAGAATTTCAGGTCGCTCGGAAGGCTCTGCTTTCACTTTGATCAGGGCGAGTTCACGGGCTACCATCGGTTTCAGGCTGAAATCAACCACTTTAATAACATCGATGATTTTGTACAATTGTTTCTCAATCTGTTCTAGTGTTTTATCGTCACCAATGGTAACAATAACCATCCGGGAGAGTCCAGGTTCTTCCGATTGACCTACTGTAATACTCTCAATGTTAAATCCGCGTCGACCGAACAACCCTGATACCCGCTGAAGGACGCCTGGCTGATCGTTTACCAATATTGAAATCGTATGTCTAATCATTCGTCAGCATCCCCCATCAGCATTTGATCAATTGTTGCTCCCTGCGGAACCATTGGATACACATTTTCATCCTTGCGTACTACGAATTCTACAACGACTGGTCCTGGTGTATCCAAAGCTTCCTGCCAAGCACGCGCTGCTTCTTCTTTATTCGTTGCACGCAATCCTTTCACGCCATATGCTTCAGCCAGTTTTACAAAATCCGGGCTTCCTGCCAGATCAATGTGGCTGTAACGGTTCTCATAGATGAGTTCCTGCCATTGGCGAACCATTCCAAGTACCTGATTGTTAATGATCACAATTTTTACCGGTATATTGTTAATGGCACAGATTGCGAGTTCTTGGGAACACATCTGCATTCCGCCGTCACCGTTAATGGAGATAACAAGTCTGTCCGGATTGGCCATCTGAGCACCAATTGCAGAAGGGAATCCAAAGCCCATCGTTCCGAGACCACCCGAAGTTACCCATGAACGTGGTTGATTAAACTTGTAATACTGTGCTGCCCACATCTGATGTTGTCCCACATCCGTAGTTACAATTGCTTCACCTTTGGTTGTATCATTCAGCATTTCAACAACCCACTGCGGTTTCAGCACTTCGTCTGAATCCGTATAGCTGTAAGGCTTCTCTTGTTTCCACTGTTTGATCTGGTCTCTCCATGCATCTGCACGCTCTGCACGTCCAACTTCTTTGTTGGCTATTTCAAGTACGGTCTTCACATCACCAACGATTGGAATATCGGTTGCAATGTTTTTACCAATCTCAGCCGGATCAATATCGATATGGACGATTTTGGCATGTGGAGCGAATCCGTCCAGCTTACCTGTTACCCGATCATCGAATCGTGCGCCGATATTAATCAGCAGATCCGACTGTTGGATGGCCAGGTTGGATGTGTATGTTCCGTGCATTCCTGGCATCCCTGTCCATAGTTCATGCCCACTTGGGAATGCTCCAAGCCCCAGAAGGGTTGTCGTAATCGGAATGCCTGTCTTCTCAACAAACTCGAACAGTTCTTCATGTCCTCCCGAGTATACCACACCGCCACCGGCCAGAATCATTGGACGTTCTGCTTCCTGAATGGCCTGAGCCAAACGATCAACCTGCAGTTTGTTTGGTACTGTCCGTGGATTGTACCCTCTTAATGTAACAGGTTCAGTACTCGGTTCAAACAAGGTTTTGTTGGCTGAGACATCTTTTGGAATGTCGATCAGTACAGGACCTTTACGGCCGGTGTTGGCAATATGGAATGCCTCATGAATGATACTCGACAAATCCTTAACATCTTTTACCAGATAGCTGTGTTTGGTGATCGGCATTGTAATCCCGGTAATATCCGCTTCCTGGAAAGCATCCGAGCCGATCAGGCTGGAATTAACATTTCCCGTAATGACAACCAGCGGCACAGAATCCATATATGCCGTGGCTATTCCAGTAACCAGATTGGTTGCTCCCGGCCCGGAGGTAGCGATACAAACACCAACTTTGCCGCTTGCACGTGCATATCCGTCAGCTGCATGAATTGCACCTTGTTCGTGACGGGTTAAGACGTGTTTGAAATCCTCGAAACCATACATTGCATCGTAAATGTACAACACTGCGCCACCCGGGTAACCAAATACGCAATCCACACCTTCAAGCAACAAGCTTCTCAGCAGAATCTCGGAACCGCTAATGACCTCCGGCTTCATCCATTTTTCACGTAATTCATCTGTCGATCGTACTTCTGGAATTTGAGCTCCCATTAGTCATCCTCCTCTCGGAATTTACACCATTCTGACATTTAAAGTTACAAAAAAAACCTTCCATCCCCTGCAAACAAGTTCATGCTTGCGAGGGACGAAAGGTTATCGCTTCCGTGGTACCACCCAACTTTGTCCGAAATTTCGCAATAACGGACCTTACCAGGTACAACAAAACGAATAGCTCAAACGAACATAGTCGTTTCCCATACCTGTTGTCTGTAACGCAGACATACGATTTTCCCTAATACGCGAAAGGAGTGACATCCAGTGCTTTTCAGGAAAACAGCTCCGAGGTGAGCTCGTATATAAGGGATAATGGTGGTGGTTTCAGCAATTCCAGCCACTCTCTGAGCAAAAGAGCCCTTAAAACTTCGTCCTCTTCATAGCCGATGAAATATTCTCGTTAAATGTTAGGAACATTATATGATTCCTCCAACCGATAAGTCAATACCTGTTTTGCATAAAAATTCAGAGAACCTTCCTTCCCCCCTCTTCAGCCTATAAGGTTGCCCTAATCCCAGCGCTTCATTCAGTCACCTTTTATCTTGCTTCGGGCATAGGATATACGAGCAGCACGACTGGTCCTGAAAGGAGGCTCCGCATGGTGATTCGGCAACGCACATCCAAGCTGGATGATGGCGCCATCATGAAGCTGATTGACACTCAACTTGTTCCTTTATCCCATATGAGCGAAAAGGAAATTAATAAAATCCGCAAAGAAATACCCCTGCGAATGAACAGGGGCATGACCTTTGTTGTCTCGCCGGAGCCAGACAAAGCTGCTGTGGCATTCATCCATTTTCTCATGCATGGGGAATTGCTCTATGTCGATATGATGGCCGTTAGTCCAAAAGAACAACGCAAACGTTATGGGCAAACTTTGTTGCTCAAAGCAGAAAGCTTTGCGGCATCCCGGGGTTGTCGAAGGTCTAAAGTTATGGTAGATGAAGGCAATACCAAAGGGCTTCAGTTTTATCAAAAAAATGGATACAGCGCGATTCGATATATCATGATAAGCCGCTGCTACGAATTGGAAAAAACATTATAGAATGTCCTAGAAAAATCCTGGTGGACGTGGACCTGGACCATAAGGGCCGAATCCAGGACCAGGTCCATATCCGCCACCAGGTCCTCCAGGTCCATATCCCGGTCCGTAGCCTGGACCATATCCAGGGCCTGGTTTTGGTCCAGGTCCATATCCGGGACCGAAGCCGGGACCACCTCCGTAAGCATAAGGCAGTGTGGCAATAGCAAGCAGATCAAACAATACCAGTGGCAGTATCGCTTTTGTACGTACTTTTTTGCCATTCAGACGCTTCAGCACCAGTTTGTTGCCCGATACTTTCAACAGCTTTCCCGTAACCCGAGTGCCGTCTTTTTTGATTGCAACAATATTTTTGCCTATTAATTTCATCGCTTCATCACGCGTAACTTGTTGTTTCATACTTTTCCCTCCTCCTCGGATCGTTCAAAACAGTGTATTCGTCCATCACTGAATTCGCCTGTTTCTTTGTCCCTACCTGAAAATATGGGTACTTGCACGAGAACCAATGTAAACATGAAAAAGTGGCTGGGTAACGATCAAGAAAACAAAAAAAGGCCCGCACAAGGCGGACCCTTTTATCAAGCTTTTGGATAGTAAATTGACATATTGCAAGTTTACCTTTTACCCGGGTCATACGCTTCACCGAGTGCAGACGGAGCCGAAGAACGTCCAACCGCTGCAACGAGAACGATGATGGTAAGCAGGTAAGGCAACATGAAAATAATTTCCTGGGGAATACTTTGTGACCATTCAAACAACTGTACATAGTTTCGTATCGCTTGTGAGAATCCAAAGAAGACAGCCGCACCAAAGGCACCAATCGGATTCCACTTACCAAAGATCATAGCTGCAATGGCAATATAACCTTGGCCGGA
The DNA here is from genome assembly GCF_037965655.1 of Paenibacillus sp. FSL L8-0435. Lineage (NCBI taxonomy): Bacteria > Bacillati > Bacillota > Bacilli > Caryophanales > Paenibacillaceae > Paenibacillus > Paenibacillus sp. FSL L8-0435. The sequence goes on along the minus strand of NZ_CP150185.1, from coordinate 1,862,775 downwards.
AACCGTATTGTGTGAGAATGTACCCGTAGTCGTCAACGTAATCGCAGCTCCACCAATAGCGGCTAGTGCACCACTGATCATAACGCCAATATAGCGATAACGAAGCACTTTAACACCAACCGTATCCGCCGCACTTGGATGTTCACCTACAGAACGAAGGCGCAGACCAAATGGTGTTTTGAACATGATGTAATACGTCAGGAATACGAATAGAATGGCCAGATATGTCGTTGGATATACGTTCTTGAAGAAGGCTTCTCCCAGCAAAGGAATGTCTTTCAACAATGGCACATCAAACTTGCTGAAGCCTTGAACCAACGGTGAATCGCCAGAACCTTCAAACAACAGTTTAACCAAGTACAACGTACTTCCTGCTGCCAAAAAGTTAATGACGATACCACTGATAATCTGGTCTGCCTTAAATGTAATAGACGCAACGGCATGAATCAGCGATACCAGTACGCCCAATACAATCGCGAGCAAAACCCCCATCCATGCCGATGTCGTTCCACCCATGCCCGCTTCTTGAGCATAATGTGCCCCGATTCCAGCTGCAAAAGCACCAAAAACCATAAAACCTTCAAGTCCAAGGTTGGTTACACCTGATTTTTCCGAAAAAATTCCGCCGAGTGATGCAAAAATCAATGCCGTAGCAAAGACAAGCGTCGTATTGATAATTTGCCCAATTGTCAACAAGTCCATCTACAACACCTTCTCTTTCTTACGCTTCGAATAGAACGGTTTGAGTATCCAGCGCACGATGCCTTGTGCCGCAATGAAGAAGATAATCGAACCGATCACAATCCGAATAATCTCAGGCGGAACATCCGCAGCAAAACTCATACCTGCAGATCCGTACGTGAGGGTACCAAACAACACTGCCCCCAATAACACCCCAAACGGATGATTCAAACCAATCAGGGCAACCGCAATTCCGTCAAAGCCTGTTCCCGGTGAACCCGACATTACGGTTTGGTATTGGAACACACCAAGAACCTGGAATGCACCACCAAGACCGGCAAGCATACCACTGATAAACATCGCTTTTACGATATTCCGGTTAACATGCATACCTGCATATTCAGCCGCATTAGGGTTGTAACCTACCGCGCGGATTTCATAACCTTGTTTTGTTTTCCACATATAGATATAAAAGAGCACAGCCATCACAAGGGCAATCAACGTCCCCATGTGTACACGGGAATTGCCCATCAGTTCAGAGAGCCATGTCAAACTAATCGAAGCCGATTCGCTGATATCCACGGAACGATTCTCGCCCTTCAACAGCAAGAATTGGCGAACGATAAGGTTGGCCAGATACAGACCAATCCAGTTCAACATGATACTACTGATAACTTCATTGACCCCACGTGCCGCTTTTAAATAACCAGCAATAGCGGCCCACAGACCACCAAACAATGCACCGGCAATCAAAGCCAGTGGCGCATGAAGGTAGATCGGCAAACCTGCAAATTTAACACCAACAAATGTTGCAGCGGTCATACCAACGAGAAATTGACCTTCTCCCCCGATGTTAAACAACCCTGCACGTGATGCAAATGCAAATGCAAGTCCAGTCATAATTAGTGGTGTCATTTCCCGTACTGCTTCACCAAAGTTGTACATGTCGCCAAATACCTTGGTGAACAATGCACCATAGGCTTCAATTGGATTGTAGCCACCAATCAGCATGACAACTCCACCGAGAATAAGACCCATAATAATAGCTACTACAGGCAAAATAAATGAATCTCGGGTAAACCATTTCAATACGTTATTCATGCGCAGTACCTCTCTTTTGGGTGCTGCCCGCCATCATCAAGCCGAGCTCCCTATCATTGGTTTCTTCCGGCAGCACCTCGCCAACGATCTGTCCTTCATAAATAACAGCAATTCGGTCAGATACATTGATAATCTCATCAAGCTCAAATGAAATCAGCAGAACAGCCTTCCCTTGATCGCGCTGTGCAATCAGTTGCTTTTGCACGAACTCAATAGCCCCTACATCCAAACCACGTGTTGGTTGCGCAGCGATAAGCAGTTCAGGGTTTTTATCAACCTCACGGGCGATAATGGCTTTTTGCTGGTTTCCTCCGGACAAGGACCGAGCCTTGGTCTCGATGCTTGGTGTACGCACGTCAAATGCCTCAACAAGTCGTTTTGCCTGCTGTTTGATGGCATCAAAGTTAAGGAACCCTTTACGGGTATATGGTGCTTTATAATACGATTCCAGAACGATATTTTCACTCACTGAAAAATCAAGTACAAGTCCGTGTTTATGGCGATCTTCCGGAATGTGGGCTACACCCGACTCCGAGATATGGCGTGGAGAATGATTGGACAGCTCCTTGCCCTCCAAAAGAATCGAACCGCTCTCTACTTTACGAAGTCCGGTAAGGGCTTCAATCAGCTCACTTTGACCGTTGCCATCCACGCCTGCGATTCCGACAATCTCTCCTGCACGTACGTTCAGGTTAAGTTGGTTCAGAACCGAAATACCTTCTTTATTCTTGGCCGTTAATTTACTGACTTCGAGCACATTGGCTCCAGGTGTAGCCGGTTTTTTGTCCACTTTGAATGTGACATTCCGCCCCACCATTTTCTCTGCCAGTTCATTTGGATTCGTTTCCGAAGTTTTGACCGAATCAATCACTTTACCCCGACGGATAATCGTTACCGTATCGGAGATTTCCATGATTTCTTTCAGTTTGTGCGTGATCAAAATAATGGACTTTCCTTCAGCTACAAGCTTCTTCATGATGATCATCAGTTCTTTGATCTCTTGAGGAGTCAATACGGCTGTAGGCTCGTCAAAAATCAGAATGTCTGCACCGCGATACAACGTTTTAACAATCTCTACACGTTGTTGCATTCCGACAGAAATATCATGAATTTTGGCATGAGGATTCACCTTAAGTCCATACTGTTCGGAAAGACGCTGAACTTCAGCCGCTGCTTTTTTATAGTTAATATTGAGACCCTTCGTTGGTTCAGATCCCAAAATAATGTTCTCTGTTACCGTGAACGGCTGTACAAGTTTAAAGTGCTGATGCACCATGCCTATGCCAAGATCGATCGCTCGGTTAGGGCTGTCGATGATGACAGGCTTGCCATTCACTTCAATGGAACCTTCATCTGGCTGATATAGACCAAATACAATATTCATCAACGTTGACTTACCAGCGCCGTTTTCGCCCAGTAGCGCATGGATCTCGCCTTTACGAAGCTGAAGGCTGATGGCGTCGTTGGCAACAATGCCTGGGAAACGCTTCGTAATTTGTTTTAACTCAACGACGGGGGTTGCTGCACCCATGTAATCACCCTTATAACTGATATAGTGTGGTTCCGCAAACGTAAAAAAAACGTCTATCGACGTACTTTCAAAGAAGACAGACCGCGCTTAGCTGAAGTTTTTCTTGCGATAATCGAATGGTTCAGCTGATTAATAACATATCAATTCCATTATCTTAAGAAAAGCTCCTACCGGAGCGTTGGTGCACAGTGACCTTGTACAATTGTTATGATGACTTGATCAAATGTTCCTGTTCTTGCAATCATAAGGCCGGTCAAGACCGGCCCCAATGATTATTCATTTGCGACTAAGATCAAAATTACTCCGTAGGAACTTTGATTTCGCCGCTGATGATTTTTTCTTTGTACTCTTCCACTTTTGCAAGTGTATCAGCAGATACATTGGCAGTAGAGGTATCAGCAATACCTACGCCGTTTTCTTTCAAAGTCAGGTTCTCGGAACCACCAGCGAATGTACCATCAACTACTTCTTTGTTAACGCGCTTAACTGCTTCGTCAACTTTTTTGATCATGGAAGTCAAAGTGATCTCATCGCCAAACTCAAGAGATTGGTCTTTGTCAACACCGATAACCCATACATCTTGACCTTGTTTCTTACGAGCACTTGCTTCGTTAAACACACCGTTACCTGTTGCGCCAGAAGCGTGGAAGATAATATCTACGCCTTCATTGTAAAGTGTTGCTGCTGCTGCTTTACCCAAGTCAGGTTTATCAAATGCACCTGTGTAGTTAGAAATGAATTGAGCATCAGGGTTAACTGCTTTAACCCCTTCTCTGAATCCTACTTCAAACTTTTTGATCAGTGGGCTTTCCATACCGCCTACAAAACCAATTTTGTTGGATTTTGTTGTCAGACCAGCCACAACACCAACCAGATAAGATCCTTCTTCTTCAGCAAATGTTACGGATTTAACGTTAGGAGAATCAACAACACTGTCGATGATCGCGAGTTTAGCATCAGGGTTTTGCTCAGCTACAGTTTTGATTGCATCAGCCAATTGGAAACCGATACCCCAAGTCAGGTCATATCCGCCTTTAACGAATTCGTTCAGGTTAGGAATGTACTCTTCATCGGATTTACTTTGCAGATATTTAACAGCAGTACCTGTTTCTGTTTCAGTCGCTTGCAGAGCTTCCCAAGCGGATTGGTTAAAGGATTTGTCATTAACTCCACCTACGTCAGTAACCATACCGATTTTGAGGTCGGATTTCGCTTCAGTGGATGTGCCACCTGTATCTCCTCCGGCATTTGTTTCTTCTTTCGGTTTGCTACCGCAACCTGCGAGCATAACCGATACCGCCAGCAACATTACCAAAGACAAGCTGAGCATCTTTTTCATTTCTCTTTTTCCCCCTTAATGATATATCCCTCATTCCAATCCAGCCTACAATTTGAACGGTTAACAGATAGCAGGAATGACTTTTATGCAGAATGTATGGTTTCTTCGACATTAAAAGCGCATTCTCACCCTTGTAGCATCCTATCATCTGTCGAAAAACCGAACATTATGACATGGAGAGAAAAATCTAGGACTAGCCTACTAGAGGTGATTATACAATCAACCAGTGTTAAAATCCAGATGTTTCATCACCAAATATCACATATTTTTGTTCTTTTTTTATTGAAAACGCTTAATAATTTAGCGTTTTAACACACTAACGTTACAACGATGTGATGTTATATAACAAAAACATATCGTGAACTTTAGTGATGAGTGGGATTTACCTGTTTTTATTTGTATTATTTCACCGTTCGTATTTTATGTATTCTCATGGACCGTTATTCATCAGTTATCTGGTTTCATTGTTCCCTTCCAGACTACAGCCTATTCGCTCTACTCATTCAGAGATTCATCTCCGAATTTCTTCCAAGCCGTAAAAAAGCCGCCATATAGGTACGGCGGCTTGTATCATACAATTTAAGCGTTGATTTTGCCTTTAGCTACAGTAGCCAAAGAGTTGAACGCATTGATGTCGTTAACGGCCAGATCAGCCAACATTTTGCGGTTCATGTCTACTCCAGCAAGTTTCAAACCATGGATCAGTTTGTTGTAAGACAAACCATTCATACGTGCTGCAGCATTGATACGAACGATCCACAGTCTGCGGAAGTTACGTTTCGTGTTGCGACGGTCACGGTATGCGTATACCAGGGATTTCATTACTTGCTCGTTAGCTGTTTTAAAAATACGGTGTTTGGAACCGAAATAACCTCTTGCCAGTTTCAAAACCTTTTTATGACGACGACGTACTACAAAACCGCCTTTTACTCTTGCCATATTAAAGAACCTCCCAAATAAATATAAATGTATCCGTGGTATGTGTACGGCCGTAGCCGATCCCCCATACGGAATCTACTAATTAAAATTAGCCTTTCAAGTTAGCCAAGCCTTGTTTCAAACGTCTAACATCCCCGGCAGCCATAACTGGGTTACCGTTCAGAACGCGCTTAGCACGTTTGGATTTGTGGGAAAGCAAGTGGTTTTTGTGAGCTTTGTAACGAAGGACCTTACCGGAACCGGTAATTTTGAAGCGTCCTTTCAAACTGCTGTGTGTTTTCATTTTAGGCATTTTGTGTTTCCTCCTCCAATGTTATCAGGCTTTAGGAGCCAAAATCATGATCATACTGCGGCCTTCCAGTTTTGGTTGACGTTCAACAGTACAAAGTTCTGCAACTTCTACCTTAACGCGCTCCAAAATCCGTTGACCAATCGCGGCATGTGCAATTTCACGTCCGCGATAACGAACAGAACATTTCACTTTGTCGCCTTCGTTCAAAAACTTAACTACATTACGAAGCTTCGTTTGATAATCGTGCTCCTCAATATTGGAACGGAACCATACTTCTTTAATATCAACAATTTTCTGGTTCTTACGGGCTTCTTTATCTTTCTTTTGTTGCTCATAGCGGAATTTGCCATAGTCCATAATACGACACACCGGCGGTTTAGCCTGTGGTGCCACATTGACCAGATCCAAATTCAGGTCAATCGCCATTTGCAGTGCTTCGCGAATGGGCGTAATCCCAATTTGTTCTCCTTCAGCTCCGACAAGGCGTACTTCCTTCGCCCGAATCTCATCATTAATCATGTGATCTTTACTAATAATCGTCCACCTCCAGGTCATTTTGAATATCCATTTAAACAAAAATAAAAGGGATGCCGGTCAAGCTACCGACATCCCTGTAATCAACACAATTCTTCATGAGTATACACTTCATAAATTATTGGGATCGTTGACCAGCCAACATGTTTGTTGATCAGGTGAGAAGTCGGACTTCTGCTTGTGATTCCATTTCTATTCGTTTTAAGGCACTTGAATACTATATCACCCACAAAACACATTGTCAACATTCTACACAACTTTTTTTTCGCAAATTATACATTTGTGATATCAAATGTCAACAAGGTATCGCATGCAAGTTCCTTACCCTTGTTTGCTTTGCACCTCATCCAACCGTACAACACGTGTATGTTGAGTGTGGCTCCACTGTTTGTTGTTCTGCGTAAAGAAAGCGTAGAACGTAATCGGGTACCAAGACAGCAGGTAGATCGGGAACAAAATCAGATATAGATAAACTTTGGCAAAGGTAACCTTCTCCAGCGCCATGGACAACAGGAACGTCAGAATGTTCAAACCAATAGCCATGAACCCAACCCATAACGGGAAGTACCCATAAATATTAGCAATGTGCGGACCACTGAATATAGCCATGTCTACCCACATCACAGCCGTCATCAGGAACGTAAGCAACACCACATAGACATTGGCTCCATAGATAGCAAGGTCAAATTTCACCAGGCTTCTTTCCTTAATGGATTGCCAGAGCAGCGGGAAGAAGTATCTACGCGCAACTGTAAAGTGACCTTGCATCCAGCGCAGACGTTGTCTCGCTGAAGCTTTGAATGTTAATGGCTTCTCATCAAATACTTTGGCGTCATAGTTGAAAACAGGATACACATTACGTTGCACACTGCGCATTGTAAACTCCAGATCCTCAACCAGACTTGTTGCACCCCAACCAATTTCCTTCAACAGGTTGGTCTCAAAGCACATTCCGGTTCCTCCGAGGAAATTCGCCATATTCAAGTTATGACGAGACAACTGCCACAGACGGTTGATGTACCAGTAAGATACTCCGTAAGCTGCAGTAATCCAGGAATCCTCCGGATTTTTTGTATCAATGTATCCTTGGATAACACGTGAACCATTGTTCAAGTCATCATTCATCTCAAGCAAGAAGTTACGGTCAACCAGGTTATCCGCGTCAAACATAACAACTGCGTCATACTGACGTGGCAATTTCCACAGGTACTTAAGCATCCATTCGATGGCATACCCTTTACCTCTCAGATCGGCGTTGGTACGTACACATGCGTTTAATCCATGCTCTCTGACAATTTGAGCCGTTCCATCCGTACAGTTGTCACAGATGACAAACACATCGTACAGATCTTCCGGATAGTCAAGTTGTTTCAAGTTCTCCATCAAGGCACCAATGACTTGTTCCTCATTGTGTGCTGCGACGAGTACAGCGAATGATTTTGTCGCCGGATAATGTTTCTTTTTCTTTTTCTTAATCAGACCGAACAGCGAAAACGTGAATTGGTACACGGCTAGCAGTGCCAGAATGACCTGCATCGTGACGAATATAGCGTCCAACATCGTTCTCTGTTACCCCCTTTTTTTCAAAACCCAGTTTACTCAAGCATTTCTCTTCCTGATTCTGCAATTTATTTTTTTTTGATCTGCAGAATATGACCCTGTTCTTTTGTGTACTACGTGAATATATCAGGCAATGTTTCAAAGCTTGGTTGCTATCAGTTGGCTGCTTTATCGATTCTGTATCCTTTTCAGTCATTTGTCAAAACCCCAATTCCACTTTCTGAAGCAGAAATGTGATCTTTAAACGCTGAATAGACACTTCGTGATACCGCAACCTCGCATTCATGCCTGTTATATCTTATTTTCAGCCGTTTACTTGATTTTTATTTCTAAAGTCCCTGCTTTTTTCATCAGCATGTTATTCTTCGTCAGAGGCTCTATAACAAATAACGCAAACAGACCTCAAAAAGTTTGAAACAGAACTCACATTTTTTTACCTCATTTCAGCCATGTTGAATCATTGTATCTTTTTTGGCTGGCCCAAGTCAAAAAGTTAAGATGGGTATATATCCACTCTTTAACATGAATTTTACGTTCTTTACATGGGTTCTTCTTGAAAAGGACAACATTTAAAAATATGATAAACATATACCTGAAATAACCTCAAGTTCATGAAAAACGGTTATATACTAATCAGGACGAAACCGGATGTAGAAAATCACCGGAAATAATGCCGCCATTACGGGCGGCCTGACTGGCAGGAGGCCAATATGAGCCGTTTATTCTTAAAGTTTCAAGATTATGATCGAAATGTTTTTATGTGGATCAACGGCCGGCTTCATAATCGTTTTATGAATTTTTGGCTGTATTATTTCACCCATCTGGGTGGAGCAACTTCTTCTATTGCAATATCACTGTTAATCTGGCTGCTTGCTCCAGCTCCATGGAGCACAACAGGACTCCAGGCTTGTATCGCTCTTGCGGTCAGCCACATTCCTGTAGCCATCGCGAAAAAATTGTATCCCCGCATTCGACCTTATCTGGCCTTGCCGGATACAATTACGTTCCGTAATCCCCTGACGGATCACTCGTTTCCTTCAGGACACACAACTGCCATTTTTTCGGTCACGGTTCCCTTTATGACCACTGATCCGATCTTATTGCTAATATTGTTGCCTGTGGCCCTTATTGTCGGATTCTCTCGAATTTATCTGGGATTACACTATCCTTCCGATGTTCTGGCAGGTGCCACAATAGGTACTTTAGTCGCACTTGCAACAGTTGCATTCTGGTCTTAAAGCCGATATGTTAGACTCAGAAAAACCTAGCAGGAACAGGTGAAGCAAGCGTGGAGAAAAAAAGAGTATTACTATTATCTGAAGGCTTTGGTACGGGTCATACTCAAGCCGCCTATGCACTGTCCAGCAATTTGCGAAAGCTCTCGCCAGACGTGCAGACAAAAGTGCTTGAACTGGGAAGTTTCTTAAATCCCAAGGTTGCACCTCTGATTATAACAGCATACAAAAAAACGGTTACCAATCAACCCAAACTTGTCGGATACGTATACAGACACCAATATAAAAAATCATTGAACAGGCTGACAACACTGGCGCTGCATAAACTGTTCTATACACATACACGCAGCGTTGTGCGCCAGTTACGTCCCGATGCGATCGTCTGTACACATCCGATTCCAAGTGCTGTCATATCCAGACTGAAACGTCTGGGTGTACAGGTTCCCCTATGCACAGTCATCACCGACTATGATGCACATGGGACGTGGATTAACCGTGAAGTAGACCTTTATCTGGTTTCTTCAGATGAGGTTAAGTCCAAACTAATGCTACGCGGCGTACCTACAGACAACATTCGAGTCACGGGCATTCCGGTGCATCCGAATTTCTGGGAGCATCCCGGGCGAGAAGAGATTAGAAGCAGATTCAACCTCAAGAACATGCCCACTGTACTGGTGATGGGCGGCGGTTGGGGAATGCTCAGCGACAAGCTGGTCCATCCGTTGCTGACACGCTGGCATGAAGATATTCAGATCATTTTTTGTCTGGGTCGCAATGATAAAGCACGGATCAGCATGGAACAGAACCCCATGTATCGCAAAGAAAACATTCATATTTTGGGATACACCAACGAAGTGGACAAATTGATGGAAGTATCCGACCTGCTGATCACCAAACCTGGGGGAATGACATGCAGCGAAGGCTTGGCCAAAGGAATTCCAATGTTGTTCCACAACCCTATACCTGGTCAGGAAGAAGAAAACGTCCACTATTTTACCGCAAGAGGGTTGGGAGAACCCATAACATCGCTCGACGTAGTGGTCAAATGGATGAACAAGTTATTGCATCACTACCCGGATGTTGTACGTAAACGCAAACGTCATCTGGCGGAAATCGCCAAGGTTCATCCGCTGCAGAGTGCTCAAAGTATTATCGATCTGCTGGAGGACGTTCGTCCTTCATCCGCAGAAGAGGCCCGTTTATGAATTTATCCCATTAGGATGTCGCTTCCCGTATTCTTCGTCTAATCAAGCCTCTAACCAACGGCTTCAAACAAGACTGCAACCACATTGAAAAGGTGCCTTCGAATCCGAAGGCACCTTTTCTTTATGAAGGAAAGTACAAACTATTGTATGCCTGTAGACTTCAAGTACTCCTGCCACTGCTTGGTGTAATCTGCCTGAATTTTTTCCAATCCTGCTTGTTTAGCCTTCTCCATAAATGTGTTCAATCCAGCCTCTACGTCTGCCACCAAACCTACATTAAGCGGATACAAATATTGTTTTTCCACTTGCTCCAATGCAGCCTTCTCGGCTTGGTACGGAGTCCAGTCTTCAGCAAATCCTGTAAAGATATCCGGCTTTTTGATTTTGTCGAGATCTTCAAACATGGTCAGGACATCATCAAAGGTTTTATCATAGAGCATGAATTCCGGATTACGCCAAGCCCAGCCATTCATGCCCTCACGCGGGAAGCCGTTTGTTTGTGCATCTCCGACCATTTTGTAATATCCATTATCTACCTCGAAGTTTTTGCCTTCAATACCGTATTCAGTCAACCAATTATATCGTTTGTCTGTCACAAGTTTCTCATAAAATGCCAATGCTTTTTCCGGGTTTTTACTGCTACGCGGAATCGCAAAACCATTGTGGATCGGGTGAACCGGTTGTGCAAACCCTTTCGCATTCGGGTAAGGGAAATAAGCCAGTTTCCAATCTGGATGCGTAGACTGTACCTTGATTACATCTGCATTAAATTTGTTAGGGTTTTCCCCGGACAGAACAACGGCCGCTTTTCCATTTTGCAGCAACGAGTTGGATGTATCTTTTACATTCAGTACGTTTTTCGGGAAAAATCCTTTGTCCATCCAACGTTTGTATGTTTTCAGGTCTTCCAGGTGTTGCGCGGATCCCCAATAGGACGTCACAGTTGATGGTGTGTCATACATAATATCCAGTCCATATGGAAGTTGACCTGCTGTATTAACCAGCTTGGATGTCAATTGACGAATACCATGGGTATGGTTGGCATTGCTATCCGCAATCGGAATCATATTGGGTTCGTTGGCTTTGATGCCCTCCAGATATGCTTCAAGCGTTTCCAAGGATTCCGGTTTTGGAAGATTGTACTTCTCGCGCAAGTCCTCACGGTACGCAATTCCCTCTGTTACATACTCAATCCATGTCGATGGAACGGTATATATTTTGTCATTGATTTTGACTGCATTCCACATGTCATCAGGGACATGAGCTTTCAGTGCTGGCGCTGCTGTTGGCAGCATTTCATCCAGTGGCAGGAACGCGCCCTTCTTCGCATAAGACTGATAGAATGTCCAATCCGCTGTGAAGATCAGATCGATCGGCTGTCCGGAAGACAGCAGCAGTTTATATTTTTGATCCCAGTCCGTCCAAGAAGTGTAGTTGAATTTTACATTGACGTTCAGATCAGCCTCAGCCAGCTTATTGATCTCGGATTCAATGACAGGCAGATCTTTGGGAGCATCCCCAAGCATGTAAAATTGAAGCGTTACTTTCTCGCCTTTGTTCTCGGACGCTCCTCCCTGCTCACTTCCTTGCGTCGATCCCCCCGAACCGTTATTACATGCGGCAAGCACCCCGGCGAACAACATCAGGGCAAGTACCAGAGACAGGTGCCGAATTGTTTTGTTACGCATACGCATCCTCCCTTTTTGTGGTGAACCTTTATATGTTAGCGCAGACTCGCCATGCTTCAGACCAGACCGAAAATGATGCCAATGGCCTGATACCCACAGCGTGTTCACGTTCTAACCTTTCACTGCACCTATGGTAAGTCCTTTGACAAAATAACGTTGTACAAATGGATACAGGAACAAAATCGGCCCCGTCACAACGATTGCCATCGCCATCTTGGTTGATTCAGTAGGCACATCCTGACTGAGTGTGATTCCCGTACCAATCGCCATCTGGTCAATGAAGGTAATCGTGTTCATCGTGTTGTAGAGATAAAATTGCAGTTGGTACATATCCGGGTTGTTAATGAAGAGGGATGAGGTAAACCAGTCATTCCAGTAACCCAGTGCCAGAAACAGACCTACGGTGGCGATACCAGGCATCGCCAGTTTCAACACAATGCTGACATAGATGCGGAAGTCATTCGCTCCATCAATTTTGGCGGACTCAATCAATTCATCCGGCACTGCCGAGCGAATGAAGTTTTTCATCAAGATAATGAGGAATGGCGTCATCAACCCCGGAAAAATCAGTACGGTGTACGTATCTGTGAGATTGAAGTAGTTCGCCAGCATAATGTACCAAGGTACAAGTCCCCCACCAAACAGGGTTGTGAAGTAGATAAAAAACGAGAATGTGTTCCGATATTTAAAATCCTTACGCTGGAGCACAAATCCGGCCATCGTGATGAGGAACAGCCCTAGCGTAGTTCCCACCACCGTTGTAAAGACCGTTACCCCATAAGCCTTGAGTACCTGAGTCGGGAATTTGAACACCATTTTGTAACCTTCCAGGGAAAAGTCCGTTGGAAAAAGGTGATAACCATCCCTCACAATGGACTCGTTGCTGCTGAATGAACCGGATAGAATCAGCAGAAACGGTAGCAAGCACATGATTGATAAAATGATGATGAAGCTGTAGGAAATCAGTTGAAACATGAAAGTGAACTCCGAATCTCTGAGACGCGTATTCGTACGAGTGTGAGTATTCATTGGCGTGTTCATGATCGTTCTCCCTCCTGCCCTGCGGGCGTTCTAGAACAAGGCGTAGTCCTCATTTACTTTGCGGATAATATAGTTGACGGTCATGATCAAAATGAAACCAAACAAGGACTGATACAGACCAGCTGCCGTTGCCATCCCGATATCAAACGTTACTTTCAGTGAACGATACACATACGTATCAATAATATCTGTAGCGTTGTACAGCACCCCGTTGTTACCGATCAGTTGATAAAACAGGTCAAACTGCCCCTTCATAATGCTGCCGAGTGAGAACAACAACAGGATGACAAAGGTTGGCTTCAACATCGGTACCGTAATGTACCAGATCCGCTGAAATATATTTGCCCCGTCGATTCGGGCGGCTTCATAATACTCATCACTGATCCCCGTTATGGCAGCCAGATAGATGACCATGCTGTATCCAAGATTTTTCCACAGATAAAAGATGATGATCAGGAACACCCAGATCCAGGGTGTGTTATAAATGTCGACCGGGCCGGCCTCAAAACGTTTGAGCACCGTGTTCACAAAACCCGACTCGTAGTTAAACATGTTGTAAGCGATTACACTTAATAGTACAAATGAGATGAAATACGGCAAGAACATGACGGATTGCGTAATTTTTTTGAATAACCTGCCCCGGATCTCGCTAAGCATAATCGCACAGAAGATCGCAAGACCGTTTCCTAATATAATGAAGGCGAGATTGTAACCCACGGTATTGGTTGTGAGTTTGAGCAACATTCCGGATTGCCATAGGAACTTAAAGTTCTCCAGACCGACAAATGGACTGCCAAATAATCCGCCTTCAAAATCATACCGGGTGAACGCATAATAGATGCCGACCATCGGAAAATACGAGTTAATCAGAAAAAAGATCAGCGTGGGCAACAGCATCAGAAACATGATTTTGTTTTTGTTCAATTCTTTGAGCATGGCTCGATCCCTCCCGAATTACTTGCGGTGCTGCGTGGTGGAGCTCTCTTTTTATTGTAGATGCTCTCTTCACTGACGGATACTGAAGCTTCCCTTCAGAAAATGAACGATTCTGCGAAATGAACTATGAACAAAATGAACGAACCATGAAATGAACAGACATCCACACACATCCGTTCACAAATGTTGATATCGTGCATAGGCTACACCTAGTGAACAATCCAGCGAAAGTTGAACTTTATGTAGACAAAACAGGCAAAAGGGCCTGTCCAGCATTGATGTAAACGCATACATAATATATAATTCTAGTTACTCTTGCTCTTCTGCTCATCCATATATGAAGCCTCACGTATGTACATGAATTTCTATGTTGTTCACCCAAAACAGGAGGTCCGAGGGGGAAGATGAATGCGTAAACGTTCAGAGGACAGTCAGAAAGTCTTCACACGGATTCTGATCGGCATTATTATCAGTACCGTCGCTACCTTACTTGTGGCTTCTTCTATTTTGTACGTCAACTATAATCGGATCGCTCTTCGCCAGGTGTATCGTACAGATATGAACAGTCTTACTCAAACCAGCCGTGAAGTGGCCAAAATGACCGAGACTGCGAAATCATTGTCATATCAGATTTATCAGGACTACACCATCTCTTCATTACTGCTCTATTCCAAACCAAATATCTATGAGATTACATCGGCGATGGAGCAGCTAGACAACTACCGTATGTCCCTTCCCTTTATCGAATCCATCTATGTATATAACTCCAAAAGTAAAGAATTCTTTATCAGTTCCAACATGCGCAATGGGCAGCAGTCCATCTCGGAGATCGATGATCAGGGGATTACAAGCATCCTTCAACGCTTCCATGACTATAAACCTTTTGTGCCTATCCCGCGTACATATCAGGTCGGCTCTACCGAAGCAACAGAGGTTAACAGCTACACCTATCTCTGTTATGACACGATTAATGATAACGCGAAGCTAAACTATGCTGTCATCGTGAATATCAAGGATGATTGGCTCAGTCCGAATATGAATGCTGTGGATCAACCCGGCAAAACCTTTATCGTGAATGAGAATGGAGACCTTTTATCTGACTTTGGCGACCGTGCATTGATGAAAAATCTCTTCAGTGAAGCTTTTATGAAGCCAATTATGCAGGATACGGAGCAGTCAGCTTATTTTACCGAGAAGGTCGACGGAGAAAAATCCCTCATCACCTATACCGCTCCCGATGACCTGGGTTGGCGTTATGTGAGAATAACACCTTATGATCTGATTACCTCAGATATACGGAGCATGCGCACACATACCGTTCTGTTTTGTGTTGGACTTCTCTTCGCAGGGTTACTGCTCTCTTACCTTGTGTCCCGAAAACTATATCACCCTATTGATAAGATGATTGTTCGTTTACGTGTGATGGAAGCAGAGCGACGTGGCAGTCTTCATTTGTTACGGCAGGATTTTCTACGAGGGGCCCTACAGGGCCGCGAAACAGTAACTGGAGGTATGCTGGAAGAACGGATGAAGTTCTACGGCTCCTCCATTGATGTTCGGCGTGCATCCAGACTGGTATTGCTACGTATTGACCATTTTACCGAATTCAACGAAACGTATCGTGATGAGACCCAGCTTGTAAAATACGCGATGATGAACATCTGCACTGAGACAGCCGATCTCCACTACAATGCGGAAGCTGTGGACATGGGCGGTGATCTGATCACACTCATCTTCAATGAAAAAGCGGAAAGCAATGAACTTGGGCAACCTGCTCATAACCGGATCGAAGAGCTGCTACGTATGATGCAGGCAGCTGTAATGACCCATTTGAAATGCTCCATCTCCTGTACGATCGGCACGGAAGAAGATTCATTGGAAGACAGTATTGCATCCTACACCAGATCAGCCGAAGCCTCACTGCATCGTTTGTTCATGGGACCGGGCTGTCTGATCTATACCTCTGACATCATGGCTTATCACGCCAAGGAGTACGCATTCCCGGCAGGTAAGGAAAGACAGCTTGTTGATCATCTAATGACAGGTAAGACGCGAGAAGCAAAACAAGTCTATGCAGATATCGTCGGCGAGACAGCCGCATATCCATTTACCGTCTTCCAGCTAGCTTTATCCCATCTGACGATGACACTGAACCATGTACGAAATACCCTCAAGAAGAATAATCAACTCACGCTTGATTCAGTCTCGGATGGTCTAATGCTGCCTGTCAAAGACGCGGAAGACATCAGTGAAGTACATGAACGCTTCTATCGGATGTTTGATGAGCTTGGCTCCAAAGTGGAGGAGAAACGTACACTGAAACATGAAGAATTGATTCGTAAAATCAATGGCATTATTGAGCGGGACTATGCGGACCCCAATCTATGTCTAACTTCTATCGCAGATGAGTTGGGCATGTCGCCCATCTATGTAAGCAGGCTCTACAAACAGCTTACCTTGAAAGGACTTACGGACGTGATTAATGAAACCCGCATAGCCAAGGCCCAGCATCTGCTGGTAGAGACAGAGAACTCTGTTGCCGATATTGCCGAGAGAACGGGATTCACCAACAGTTCATACTTCTATCGCATGTTCAAAAAGTTCAACGGGGTTACACCAAACGATTATCGCCGCAAAGAGTTTCATTCAGAGAACTTTTGAAATCATCCCAGACTTGAGTTTATGGAGCATGGCATATTGATTGTTCATGCAAAAAAAGAGCGACCTATGAGAATGAAACCATTCACCTCATGTGTCGCTCTACCTAATTGAGTTTAAGTTAGATTTTTCGAATTATTCCTGTTCCTGTTCCTGTTCTTCGCCAGACTCATCAGAAGCTTCACGAACTTTATACTTGTCCAGACGTGTCTGCTGATACTCACGCAAGGCCTCTTCACCCACAATCACTTCAACCCGGTGAATGTTCATACCTTTACCCATGAATTTCTGCTCGTACTCTGTCATCACATGTTCTTCATTCAAACCATCACGATGCAGATTCAAAGAAATATTGGTCATTTGCAGGCCGAAGTCGGCAATGGCGTTGAGTGAGAAATCAAACAGCGTCTCTGAATCGGTTTTGAAATGAATCTGACCTTTGGGATTAAGCAATTCTGTGTATTTCTTCAGGAAGCGCGGATGCGTCAACCGACGACGTGCATGCTTTGCTTTTGGCCAAGGGTCACTGAAGTTCAAATAAATGCGCTCCAGTTCTTCCGGTTCAAAAACTTCTTCGATCTGTTCGATATTAGCCAGCGCAAGCTTCAGGTTCGGAGGTGTCTCCACATCAGCCTGGCTCCACGCATTACGAGCTTTCTCACTGGCACGACGCACCAGTTCATCATACATATCAATACCGATGAAATTAAATTCCGGATATTTATAACTCATTTGGCTGATAAATTGACCTTTACCCATACCAAATTCCACGAAGATCGGGTGATCATTGCCAAACAGTTCAGACCATTTTCCTTTATGTTGCTTGGGGTCCAGTACAACAAGATCAACTTGTTGCTCCAGATTTTCTCTTATCCCTTTTCTGCCACGTAAACGCATTTTATTCCTCCGTTTGTCCCATACTTGTCTCAGAACTATTTTGCCGAAGAACTGGCAAATTGTAAAGAGCAATGAAAAGGGAATCTTCGGATCTGCCACTTTGGGCAAATCTCAAAGATTCCCTCTTCGATTTATTTGGAATTGGGGTCCAACTACTTTAGTAGTTCATAGTCTACCTTATCTTGGTGTGAAAAATCAAATGTCTTTTCGAAAGCATCGCGAACTTTTTGTCTTGCAGCCGCTTTCACTTTCGGATTTCCATTAAAACGAACACCTGTTAAAGCCAGTGCTTCTTCTGCCGTCAATTCAACAGACACATGATTCAATTCTTTGTTTTTGACTTGGGAATTCATTCATATCACCTCACGGTATAGTATGGTCCATGACGTCAACGTTGATTCAAATACTATGATGAATAATACCCATTAGATGGTGTCTGACGCTGATTTAAATATAACATAAGGTGTAAACTATAGCAAGGAGAAAACCTTGATTTTACGGCCTATTTTTGCGTTTCGATTCCCTTTTTTTTCAGTTTTTTGATACAATGATAAAAGTTCATGAAGACACCTATAATCGCTATCCATCGTCTATGACGGAAATCGCATAGCGCTTCTTCTTTTGTTCACGTA
Organism: Paenibacillus sp. FSL L8-0435; assembly: GCF_037965655.1. Taxonomy (NCBI): domain Bacteria; kingdom Bacillati; phylum Bacillota; class Bacilli; order Caryophanales; family Paenibacillaceae; genus Paenibacillus; species Paenibacillus sp. FSL L8-0435. Next base: position 1,844,506 of record NZ_CP150185.1, on the reverse strand, counting down.
TGATTACTGTAATTCGACAGCCAAAGGAGTACCCTGAAGATGAATGCACCTGCATTACAGTCCCCTCTGTTGTGGGGAGATAAACGATTCCATACCTGGAATTATGAGATGCGAGATCAATTTAACAATAAGGTTTTCAAAGTGATGCTGGATGCTGGATTCACCTGTCCCAACCGTGATGGTTCCATTGCCAAAGGTGGTTGCACCTTCTGCAGTGCGCGTGGATCAGGCGATTTTGCTGGCAGCAGACGTGAAGATCTGGTCACCCAGTTCAATACAATTCGAGATAAACAGCACCTCAAATGGCCTACAGCCCATTATATTGGCTACTTCCAAGCCTATACGAACACGTATGCTCCGGTCGAGGAGCTGCGCGAATATTTTGAAGAAATTCTTGAGCAACCCGGTGTTGTTGGTTTGTCCATCGCCACTCGCCCAGACTGTTTGCCAGATGACGTTGTTGATTATTTGGCTGAACTCAATGAGCGTACCTACCTGTGGGTTGAGATGGGGCTTCAGACGATCCATGATTCCACATCCACATTGATTAATCGCGCGCACGACACGAAGTGTTACGAAGAGGCGGTTGAGAAACTGCGCAAACGGAATATACGTGTGTGTACACATATCATATATGGTCTGCCTCAAGAGACACATGAGATGATGCTGGACACTGGACGGGCAGTTGCCAATATGGATGTACAGGGAATCAAGATTCACCTGCTGCATCTGATGCGCAAAACACCAATGGTGAAGCAATACGAAGCCGGTCTTTTACGTTTTCTGGATCAGGACGAGTATATCAAGCTGATCGTAGATACACTGGAGATGCTTCCACCGGAAATGATCGTACACCGTCTTACAGGCGACGCACCACGTGATCTGTTGATCGGACCGATGTGGTCCATGAACAAATGGGAAGTGTTGAACTCCATTGATCGTGAGCTGCGAGAGCGGGATTCATGGCAAGGTAAGTATTGGAGGCGAGCATAGATGGGCTTTCTTTCGGTTCTCAGCTGTGCACATCAGTGGATTGCTTCCCGTCTGCAGCCAGGTGATCTGGCGATAGATGCAACGGTTGGCACAGGAGCAGACACACTATTTTTGGCACAACAAGTAGGCAGGCGTGGTCAAGTCATTGGATTCGATATTCAAAGTGAAGCCCTCACGCTGGCACAGGCCCGGATTCGAAAACAAAATGATGAAGCCAAGCTTGGCTCCATCTCCATGCTTCAACTAAGCCATGATCGAATGGCAGAAGCAGTTCCTGAGTCATGGCTTGGTGCGGTTGGTGCAGTTATGTTCAACTTGGGGTACCTGCCCTCAGAAAGTGCAGATTCCTCCATCATCACCGAGACAAACAGCACAATCGCTGCACTCGAAGCTGCACTCGCTTTATTACGTCCTCGCGGCATTATTACGGTTGTGCTCTATCCTGGTCATGACGGAGGTGCACAGGAAGCATCAGCCGTATTGGAATGGTCCTCTGCCCTGCCGGTGGAACAGGCACAGGTTGTGATGTATCGCCAATTGCAGCGAGAAACTTCTCCTTTCCTGATCGGAATCGAGAAAAAATAATTTCCTTTGTTCACCAAATACAATAAACTAGACACAATCGCAAGGCGAGCTATTAACGGCTTTTTCTTACTGCGATCTGTGTTCTACTTCTACATATGCAAACGTATTCACTTGTTTGCTCATGGCGACCACAAGCCCATGACTGATTAAAGCGATCCACCATTTCATATACTAGAGGAGAGATTACTGATGTCTACGCCATACCCATTACAATTCCAACCTGAATTCAAAGAACGTGTGTGGGGCGGTCGTGCTCTGGAGCAATTCGGCCTTACGCCCCCTGAAGGACATATCGGAGAAGGATGGATGATTGCAGATCATCCCAACGGTACAACCAAGGTATTAAATGGAGCCCTGGCTGGCAAGGGTCTGGATGAAGTTCGTGAACAACTTGGCACCGAATGGCTTGGAACCAAAGGCGTCTCTGAAAAAGGCGGCCGTTTCCCCCTCCTGATTAAGCTGCTTGACTGCAACGATGACCTATCCGTTCAGGTTCATCCAACTGACGAGTATGAGGCACTTCCTCCTGGCGAGCTTGGCAAAACAGAAATGTGGTATGTACTCGACGCAAAACCGGGCGCGCACATCATCTATGGCTTGAATGAAGGCGTTGATCGGGCAACATTAAAAGAAGCATTGGAAAACGGCACGGTGATGGATACCCTTCGTCAGGTACCTGTAGAAGCTGGTGATACGTTCTTTATCCCTGCTGGAACAGTGCATGCGCTCTGTGCAGGTGTTGTTGTCGCTGAGATTCAGCAAAACTCGGATACGACCTACCGGATATACGATTACAATCGTCCAGGGCTAGACGGCAAACCACGTGAGTTGCATGTTGAAGACTCATTAAATGTCACCGCCTATGAAGGCGCAGGTGCCTCAACAATGAAAACAAATAACGCTACTCCTGGTGAATGGCTCAAGCTTGCGGAATGCCCTTATTTTGTGGTGGAAAAAGGAATTGTGACTGAACGGTGGGAACTCGCCACCAATCCTGACAGCTTCACGATTCTCGTTGTCTGTGAAGGAGAAGGAACTTTGGAGTGGGCACATGCTGAATCAGACAGCATTGAATTGAAAGCTGGACAATGTTATCTCTTGCCAGCCAATCTGGGTTCTTATACATTGAACGGGAATACCACTGTTCTTCGCTCTTATCTGCCCTAAATAAAGCTTATATGTAACCTGTGAAGGAGGAATTACACGAGATGCAGGAATCTACCTTTGCCTTGGTCGCTAGTGAAGGTACCCGTATTCATGTGTACCGCTGGCTTCCCGATCCGGAATGCAACGTTAAAGGTGTAGTGCAAATTGCACATGGCATGGGCGAGACGGCAGCCCGATACGCCGAATTTGCCGACATTCTTACCCAAAATGGCTATGCGGTCTATGCCAATGACCATCGGGGTCATGGCAAAACTGTGGAGAATGCCAAGTTGCTTGGTAATGCTGGTATCGATGCCTTCCGCTGGATGGCGAGTGATATGATCAATCTGGGCGAAGTAGCCGCCAAAGAAAATCCTGGGGTCCCCATGTTTCTAATGGGACATAGCATGGGCTCATTCTTGGTACAACATCTCATGTACGCGGGTCATGAGCAGTACCATGCCTTTATTTTATCCGGAACAAACGGAAGACGCGGTCTGCTCCGGTTTGGAGAGAAGCTGGCCTTCTTGCAGTGTGGCATTCAGGGTGCTACCCACCCCAGCATGCTGCTCAACGCGATTGTATTTGGTGGATTTAACCGCTCTTTCCGCCCCGCGACGACACCGTTTGATTGGTTGTCCCGGGACTCACAAGAGGTTCAGCGATTCATTGATGACCCCCTGTGCGGAGCGGTCTGTACAGCAGGCTTTTTCCGCGACTTCTTCAAATTGCTGCTTGAAGTCCATCTTCCACACAATATGGAGCGCATACCCAAACACAAACCCGTATACCTGTTCTCAGGTGAGAAGGACCCTGTTGGACTTCATGGCAAAGGCGTTCTTAATCTGGTCTCGCAGTATAAGAAGCTTCAGCTGGAGAACATTGAGTATCGCCTGTATCCGGATGGACGCCATGAAATGCTGCATGAGATCAACCGAACAGAAGTAGCCCAGCACGTTGTGAACTGGCTAGAGCGGAATACCCCTGGCTCGAATACACACCCTAGTCCGGTGAGTCCTACTGAGACCGCTGACTCTATATAATAGATTCAGAGAACAACATACCAAAAGCCAAAAGAAACCCCTGAATCGGATGCTCAGCTCACGCTGCACTCCAGTTCAGGGGTTTTCTTGTTAAGCGATATGAATAATAGCTATATTCAAACGTTATGGATTAACCTTCAATCAACAGGGATTCCGGGTCTTCAAGCAGTTCTTTCACGGTCACGAGGAAACGTACCGCTTCACTACCGTCGATGATCCGGTGATCATAGGACAACGCGATGTACATCATTGGACGGTTCTCCATCCGCTCTGCATCAATCGCCACTGGACGAAGCTGGATCTTATGCATTCCCAGAATACCCACTTGCGGTGTATTCAGAATTGGCGTAGACAACAAGGAACCAAATGTTCCGCCATTGGTAATGGTGAACGTTCCGCCTTGAAGATCAGACAACGCCAGTGTGTTGGAACGAGCTTTGGATGCCAGGTCTGCAATGCTCTTCTCGATCTCGGCAAAGCCCAGACGATCGGCATCACGTACAACCGGTACAACCAGTCCTTCCTTCGCAGATACGGCAATGCCGATATCATAATACTTTTTGAGAACAACATCTTCACCATCAATCTCTGCGTTGATTGTAGGGAATTTTTTCAAAGCTCCCACAACCGCTTTGGTGAAGAAGGACATAAAGCCCAGGTTGATCTCATGTTTCTCTTTGAACTTGTCCTTACGGCGTTTACGTACATCCATGATCGCAGTCATATCAACTTCATTAAACGTAGTCAGCATGGCTGCTGTCTGCTGAGCCTCTACCAGACGTTTGGCAATGGTCGCACGGCGGCGAGACATCCGCTGACGCTCCACTGGTTTGGTATAGGTAGAACTTCCAGTTGCCGGAGCACTTGGTGCTGCTGGAGCTTTACTCGCAGGTGGAGCAGCAGGAGCAGGAGCCTGATTGTTATGACTCTTCACATCGTCCTGGTATACCCGTCCAATCGGATCTTTACTCTGAACCTGATCCAACTCGATACCACGTTCACGTGCAAGCTTACGGGCAGACGGTGAAGCCGTCTTGGCACTATCAGATGACTCTGGCGCTGCCGCAACAGGTGCCGATGGTGATGTTGGAGCTTCAGGTGCAGGAGTAACGGCTTTTTTCTCTTCAGCTACTGGTTCGGAAGCGGGTGCACCGCTTCCTCCTCCAGAACCAGCTGAGAGTGTACCGATCGTTTCACCGATCTCTACCGTCTCTCCTTCTTGACGAATGATCTTCTCCAGCACGCCACTTTCTTCGGCGCTGATCTCAATATTTACTTTATCCGTTTCCAGTTCAAGAAGCACATCCCCCTGATTAACGGTATCCCCTTCTTTAACCACCCATCTGGATACAGTTCCCTCAGTTATTGACTCACCCATTGCAGGTACTTTAATTTCACTCACAGCTGTTACCTCCCCAGTGGAATATTATTCTTCGTCGTTTGTTTCAACGCAGATGTAATAATCTGTTGCTGTTCCATACTATGCACAAGCTGATAACCGCTGGAAGGACTTGCGTGTTCCGGGCGACCTTCGTATCTAACGGTTGTGCCTTCCGGGGCAACTTCACGAAGACGAGGCTCCATGTATGTCCAGGCACCCATGTTTTTGTTTTCTTCCTGTACCCATACCAGTTCTTTTACATTGCTGAAACGGGCAAGGACACGTTTGATCTCTTCTGCCGGGAACGGATACAACTGTTCCACACGAATAATGTGAAGCCATGACCGATCTGCTTTATCTTTTTCAATAGCATCTTCCAGGTCGATGGCAATCTTGCCACTGCACAAAATAATGCGTTCTACACGATCCGGCTGTGTCCCCAGTCCAGCTTGTTCCAGTACAAGTTCAAACTTGCCTTCACTGAATTCAACTGCCGGTGATGCAACACGCGGGTTACGAATGAGACTTTTCGGTGACATCATCACAAGTGGACGAGCATCTTCCGTTTCAGTCAACGAGGCTTGACGACGCAACAAGTGGAAGTACTGAGATGCACTCGACAAGTTGGCAACCGTCATGTTGTCTTCTGCACAAAGCTGCAGGAAGCGTTCCAGACGAGCACTTGTATGCTCAGGTCCTTGACCCTCATTCGCATGTGGTAACAACATCACCAGACTGGACTTCTGAGACCATTTGGCGCGGCCCGCTGATACAAACTGGTCAAATATAACCTGTGCACAGTTGGCAAAGTCTCCGAATTGAGCTTCCCAAATGACCAATGTATCTGGTGAATATACGTTATAGCCATATTCGAATCCAACAACGGATTCTTCAGACAACGGACTGTTATAGATTGCAAAGGATGCTCTTGCCTGTGGCAAGTGATGTAATGGGCAGAACTTTGCTCCATTCTCCGAATCATGTAACACCAGATTCCGATGAGCGAATGTAGCACGCTCGGCATCCTGTCCACTAATCCGAATTGGCTTGCCATCTGCCAGAATGGTTGCAAATGCGAGTGTCTCCGCAAGGCTCCAATCCACTTTTTCCCCTTCGTTCAGGGAAGTGCTCCGGCGTTGCAAAATCCGCTGTAACTTCGGATACACATTGAAGTTCTCAGGCCATTTCAGCAAATCGGCATTAATGCTGCGCAGATTCTCCAGTGGTACCGCAGTCGGAGTAATCGTAACAGCCTCCGGCTCACTGATTTTCCGTTGATAATATTCATGTACTTCATTTTTCTTCATCTGGTCATAAGCTTCTTTTAATTTGTTCGTTACTCCATCGCGAATGCTCGTAATGGATGCATCATCGATAATCGATTCCTCTTTCAACTGATCCTGATACAAGTGGCTTACCGTTGGATGGTTTTTCACCTTGTCATAAACGATAGGTTGAGTTGTTTCGGGATCATCGGTTTCGTTATGGCCGTAGCGACGGTAACCGATCAAGTCGATCAGGAAATCCTTTTTGAAACGATTGCGATACTCGGCTGCCATACGAATGGCTGCAATACAAGCTTCCGGATTGTCCGCATTCACGTGTACAATCGGAATTTCGTACCCTTTAGCAAGGTCACTTGCGTAATACGTTGAACGGGAATCACCGCTATCTGTAGTGAAACCCAGACGATTGTTGACGATAATATGGATGGTTCCGCCATTCTGATATCCTGGCAGAGCTTTGAAGTTAAGCGTCTCGGCAACGATCCCTTCGCCAGGGAATGCTGCATCACCATGCATCAAAATGGTAGCTGCCTTCGTCACGTCCTGCTTCGGATATCCAGGGTCACGACGGTCATCCTGAGCCGCACGAGCAAACCCTTGTACAACCGGATTAACGTATTCCAGATGGCTCGGGTTATTCGCCAGAGTAAGGCGTGCCTGTACAGTTTCCCCGTCTTTTACAAAACGGTTGGCACCCATATGATATTTGACATCCCCCGTCCAACCGTAGTTGATTCCAGTCGAACCTTCCGATGGAACCAAATCTTTGTTCGGAGCATGATGAAATTCAGAGAAAATTTTGCTGTACGGTTTGCCCAAAACATGAGCCAGTACGTTTAACCGTCCACGGTGGGCCATACCCATCAGAATGTGGCTTGATCCGGCTTCCGCCATGATGCGAACAGCTTCATCCAGCATCGGCACAAGCACATCGTTACCTTCGATGGAGAAACGTTTCTGACCAACAAATGTTTTGTGAAGATAATCTTCAAATTGCTCGACTTCAACCAAACGTTCCAGCAAAGCCTTACGTTCTTTCGACGTAAGCGGAGCTGGTGATGTACGGGATTCCGCGCGGCGATTCAGCCACTCACGTTCTTGAACTTCGTGCACATGACTGAATTCATAGGCCATGGGTCCAGTGTATATCTGACGCAAGCGTTGGATTGCATCCCATCCGGTTGCTGTCTGCCCATCTGCTCCTTCCCAGATCAGGGAAGCAGGCAAAGCTTTCAGATCTTCTTCGTTTAATTCAAAATGCTGAGGTTCCAGCAAAGATGTGTCTGTATCTTCACTGATTCCAAGCGGATCTATATCTGCAGCAAGATGACCATAGGTGCGGATGTTCCATACCAGTTTACCCGCTGTAACCGCTTTCTGTAATAGTTGAATGTCTACGCTTCCGGAAGCCGATTGGGCGTTGCCGGAATTCAAGGTTGTGCGTGCATCCCTGCCAGACATCGGCGGTGCACCCCATTGTTCAAATAGTTCACGATAAGCCGGTGTAACCGAACCAGGGTCTTGAGTGAATAATTCATATTGTTCCTGTACGTATCCCATATTGGGGCCATAGTAACTTTCCCAGGGCTTCTTGTTGCCTTCCACGATCGTCATCGACGTTCCCTCCGTCTTGATTTAGTCATAAGTTTTTGACGGAAATCATTGACTAAGCCGTAATTTGCGTTCGTTCAACATTTTAAGCGAAATTTTTCATGAAGTCCAATAATCGTGCTGTTGGTGGTAGTAACGTTAGTCCGACGCTCCCGTCAAGGTTTGTCTGCGTTTTCAAAATCAAAGTAAAACAATGATTGTATATACCGTCGCACAGATGTCGAATACTGTCCTGATCCGTTCGAAGGTTACACTTTCTCCACTTCTTCAAGTGAAGTCCGTGTTCTACTATCTATTCTATAAACTTTTACGCTCAGGAGCATTTCCTATTTTTAGTCCAATTGATGCATAAATTAGATGAATCGAATAAATCGATCAATTTGGGTAGAACAACGAACGCTTAATTACAACAAAATAGGCATACGATCTCCCATTTTACCTCCTTAATTGAATTGTGGTCCATTATGTTCAAAAACAAACCGTCCAGTTAAACATTAACCATTTGACGTCACATTCAACAAGTAATTGGGATTTTCTTCAAGTGACCAACAACAAAAAGCTGGCCCAGACATGAATTATCCGAGCAGCTTCTTTGGATTCAGCAAATTTAAGTTAACAATAAAGTTGAGGATGCACATCAAGATGTACTTTTGCTAATCATATACTCTGCAAACGGCGTTAGGGAAAGATCTCTAACTTGCTCCAGTGTAAACCAGTCCGCACCCAGCGAATCTTCGCCATCGGGTTCTTTTTTTATATGATCCGGCTGACTGGCTGCGGTCAGAACAACATCATACAACATCCCGATATGGTGCAGCTCTTCCGGCTCACCTTGATACACCCATTCCAGTACCGTAGACTCCGCAGAACGAATCATCACTTGTAGATGGGTCAGGCCCGTCTCTTCTTCAAACTCACGATGAAGAGCAGTCTCTGGCTGCTCGCCAAATTCCAGCCTTCCGCCTGGTAAATCCCATTGCCCCTGATATGCTCCGCGAGCCTTATGAATCAACAGGAATTGGTCCTCCCAAGCAACCAAGCCATATACCCCAATATGTGTATACCGATTCACTTAAGGGCTCTTCCTTTCGTTTTCATCCTCTGTAACAGCATCCAGATCTATGGCCATACGGATCATATCCACACAGCGGATACCGTCCTCTACAATCTCTTCCTCATAATGCCTCACAAAGAAGTCACGGTCGACCCCGATAATGCGGAAACCGCAACGTTGGTATAACTTCAATTGATGAAAGCTGGAGTTGCCCGTCCCAATCTCGAGAATCCGGCAGCCCAATCTACGTGCAGCTTCCATCGCTTCCTTAATCATGTGTTTGCCTACGCCTTGTCCCTGCAGTTCTTCCTGTACGGCAATATTAACAATCTCCGCAGTCTCTGGACGAGTCTTCAACAATACGAACTCCCCAACCATCTCTCCTTCATATTCAGCAATAAAACAAACACCCCGACTCAGGTATTCATCCACAATTGCTTTTGAAGGATCAGCCATCAACAAAAGTTCGTAGGGTCTCTCTTCTTCCCAGTCCAAAATCCGGAACGACAATTTCATGCCAATCTCCACCTTTTCATCGTGCAATATTCATTTACGTTCTGTTTGCAGAAGCCTATGTATGGCAAATCCACAAATATATCATTCTTCATTTCAACAAACTAGTTAACTCAATCTATTAATCACACACTATTACCCACAGACTAGTCATCTCCTATAAAAATAGTAAACTTCATTATATCATAATATTTGGATATAAATATATAGATATGGATGATACATTTTGAGGCATTATTTTTATCCTAACCCAAGCTTAAATGCTCATGAATTAATTTCCATTCCCCATCAAGCGTCGCCGCACTGTATCCTTGCAGGGCATGCTGGTATCCCATGATTTTTACTCCTTCTGACGGTTTAACTTATTGGGTCTCACTCTGTTCAAGTACGGAATCGCTATACACCATAAATGTCTCTTGCAGCGTACGTCCGGATGACTTCTCCCAGATCACGCTCCGCTCAAAAGTGCCTTTTTGGAAAAAACGCGGGAAACGTTCAGCAAACCAATCCTGCATAGGCAGCTCAAAAACCCGCTTCATAGGCACCCATAACAGTTCGCCTTCGGGCGGATCTTGCAATAATTGACCCTCGAATGAAGTCGCCAAATAGTTAAATACCATGTACCGCAATCCTTGTTCGGGATCACAGAACTCATCAAGCCCTTTATACGTAATCTCATTGACTACTAGCCCCGTCTCCTCCAGAACCTCCCGCACGGCACCATCCACGATACTCTCCGGAAAATCTACCTTCCCCCCAGGAGCGATGTATCCCGGAAATCCTTTGCGATCCGGCCGATTCATTAACAACACCTGATCATTCATTTTGTCCCATACCATACACATTGTTAATATCTCTATTCTAGTATCCATATTCGTCCTCCTACTAACATGCGCTTCTCTGCTGTACACTAACATTTCTGGGAATAACCTGCGTTTTCCTTCTTTATTCCCACTCTGATTCATTCGTATTTACACCGGTCTCACAGTATAGTCTATGATGATATATATGCATACGAAAGGCGGACGCCCTGTACACCTGTACATCAGAAGCCCGCCTGTTTTGTGATATTCTATGCTGGTCTTTCCTCAAGCCTGGAGTTTCCAGTTCTCAGTTCAATTCCGTAATCAACACCCGGCGTTCCTTCCATTCAGCCCGGCGATAAGCCTGTTGCATACCAAATTTGCGGATACTTGCCTTTGGCACCGATTTATATGGTAAAACGATCGTAAAGTCCTCATCAAACGGGAAAAAAGACAGGCCTACTTTTTCATTCGATAACCACTCTGCCTGAATCGACTGTCTGGAACAGGCATCAAACGTACAACTGAGCCCCTCTGCAAAAAAATCATAACGCGCAGCAGGTGTTCCAGGTTCCTCCATACAGAGGAACAGACTGAGCTGATCACAGAAAAGCATGATCTCCACATCACTTTGCAGCCTCTGTTTCAGTGCTTCAGCATCACCACCAAGCTGTTTCTCCCAATCCAGCTGACGTTTGTGTTCTTGCTGCAGATAATCTCGGATGTCATCATCATCCTGAGCATTGGCCCCCAGATTTTTCTGAAATAGCTCCGTGTACATCAAGCTACACAATAATCCGGCGTAGAGGTTTTTCTGACGGACTTCTTCAATCCCTTTATGGTAGAATACAAAACGCGGACGCAATGGAAAATCACGAAACGAATACGGCGATTGACTGTAATCATTCCAGAACGGAGATGAATCCAGTTCAATCCAGCCACGGTCATGTTCCTTGGCCGCTAGAATCAATTCATCCCGATGCGAAGCATCAGCTAATAATTCATTTTTCCAGTGGAAAGCCATCTCTCCGGCTACTAATCCATGCTCATGCTGTGCGGTCAAAACAAAATCATGCTCTCTCTCATATACGATCATGTGCTGTCACCCTTCCGCATGGTATACGTTGACTTTAACATAAATTGGGTTAAACTTTCCTATAAGTTGTATTTCGCTCCATTTTGACGAAAGGCATTATGAAGTGCACAATGTAAAGGTGTTGTCAGTTTCCTGAAATTTGATACACTAGGTTGTGTCCACAATTATATTACATACAGAAAGCGGGATCTCATGAATTCATACTCTCCTTACATCGAGTTTAACCGCAAGGAATGGGCTGAACTTAAAGAACATCAGACCACTCTTCCACTGACGGAAGCCGAATTAGAACAGTTAAAGGGATTGAATGAAGAGGTATCGATTCAAGAAGTCGAAGATATATATTTGCCTCTTACCCACTTTATTGACCTATATGCAAGAGTTTCACGAGAGTTGAATCAACTAACGGCCTCCTTTATGAAAAAAGAAGCTCTCCCCACCCCCTACATCATTGGAATCGGGGGAAGTGTTGCCGTGGGCAAAAGTACAGCGGCCCGTTTGCTACAGGCACTGCTCGCCAGAGGTAAGAATAGCCCGAAGGTTGACCTTGTCACCACCGATGGTTTCTTATATCCCAATGCGGTGCTGCAAGAGAAGGGCATCATGAACCGCAAGGGATTCCCGGAAAGCTATGATATCAAATCCCTAATTCAGTTCATGGGTGATGTGAAATCTGGCAAGCCGGAAGTGAAAGCACCCGTCTACTCTCACCTCGCCTACGATGTCATTCAAGGAGAAGAGAAGCAGATCTGTCAACCGGATATTCTCATAATTGAAGGTATTAATGTACTTCAGATCAAAAAGGAAACGCCTTTGCTGGTTAGTGATTTCTTTGATTTCTCCATCTACATTGATGCGGAAGAAGAGCACATACGACACTGGTACGTTGAGCGTTTCAAGCTGCTTCGCAACACAGCGTTCCAGAACACGGATTCCTTTTTCCATCAAAGATTCGCCAATATCGATGAAGAAGAAACCGTGCGTACGGCCAACCAGATCTGGCAAGATATCAATGCCAAAAACCTGCATGAAAACATTTTGCCAACCAAAGGGCGTGCCAGACTGATTCTGAAAAAGGAAGCCGATCACTCCATTGGGCAGATTCAATTGCGCAAACTGTAGACAACATTCGTGAAGTACACTTAGATGTTATATCTAATTACCCTTAAAAGGAGAGAAAAACACATTGCAAACCCTGATTATACTCGGCAGTATTATGATGTTCCTGGCTGTTGCTTTGGGTGCTTTTGGCGCACACGCGCTCAAGCGCAAACTATCCGCTGACATGATCAAAATCTATGAAACCGGTGTTCAATATCACCTCATCCACGGACTTGGGATCATCCTGATCGGACTGCTGGCAGATCATCTTGAATCCTCTTCACTCGTCATGCTTGCCGGATGGCTGATGTTCGCCGGGATCATCCTCTTCTCTGGCAGCCTGTACGCTTTAAGTGTAACGGGTGTTCGCAAATTGGGAGCCATTACCCCACTTGGCGGAGTCGCATTTTTGGCTGGATGGGTTATGATCATGATTGCCGCATTGTAAATATGCCCCATGGATAAACGAAAAGAGTGTTCTGGCCGATATGAATAATCGCTGGAGCACTCTTTTTACCGTTCAATCAGTCCATATTCTGCGAATGGTGAGCAGTCCTGTATCTGGTCGTTGTCGCTCCAGCACATACACATCCGGGTTAGACAGTTTGGTCCACTCTTCATAACCAAAGGATGGTTGATACTCACGAATAAGCAGTGATAACAAGTTCCCATGTGTAACCACAGCCCCGTGCTGTTCCGGTCTGCTCCACAACTCTTCCAGTAGTGCCAGCCCCCTTGCAGCCGCGTTTCTAGAAGATTCCCCGCCTTCTTCCACCCAGTCCACATCATCGTATGTACGTTTCAGTACATCCATCCAGTCAGGCAGATCAAGAGAGCTAAGTAACCTCTCCTGGAGACGTTCATCCGTATGTAAATGTTGCAGCGTTGCTATGCCCAGTGGCATAGCCGTCTGAACGGCCCTTTTCCATGGACTGGAGACAATATATGTTATGGCGTGATGAGCCAAGATATCTGCAAGTTTTTCAGCCTGCCTGATCCCTTCATCTGTAAGCTCTGCATGGGGTTCCTGCCCTGTGGCCTTGGCGTGACGGATAAGATAAATGGACTGCATAGCTATCACCTCCTATGGTGTAACCTACTTGGAGTTCATCTCAAGATATTGAAGTGCACTGCACATCTTCTCCTGCTCTTCCGGTCGGCCTGATGAACTGAGGAAAGTGACCTGATCCCCTGTTCTGTCTCCATGTTGAGCCACCAGCCCAAGCCGCTGCTTCAGATGGTTCACTGTACCTGTACTGCCATCAATAATCTGTATATGATCGGGCAGAACCGTGCGCAGAATGGACGTATAGAATGGATAATGCGTGCAACCAAGCACCACTGTGCCATACCCATGAAGATCGAGATCTGCCAGCTTGAACCGGAAATAATCAGCGATTTTGCCCGGATCAAAATCCAGCTGTTCACACCACTCCACAAGTTCCGGCAACGCAATGGAATCCACACTGTGGTGATCATCAACACGTGATACCAGTTCGTTATACTTGGTTTGGCTCAAGGTGAGGGCCGTAGCAAATACAAGCACCCTCTTCCCACTGTTGCGATTCATCTCCACGGCTGGTTTCACCGCAGGCTCCATGCCAATGATCGGGATAGCGTACTTGGCGCGCAGTTCCTTCACAGCCAGACTTGTTGCTGTATTACAAGCAATCACGATTGCTTGGACATCCTCCTGAACGATGGCTTCCACACAATCAAAAATATGTCCTCTAACCTCATCCGCAGACTTCGTTCCATATGGGACATGCAGGGTATCCGCGTAATACAGGAATTTTTCTTCCGGAAACTGTTGTAATGCCTGATGCAAAACGGTTAAACCACCGATGCCTGAATCAAAAAAAGCAATTTTCTTATTCAAGGATTTCACCTCTATAATGTATTCTTTCGGGTTCCAAGAACCTCTCAATGCTGCTCATGCTGACTGGAGGTGAGGTTTGTACTTCCGGCTCATCACCCACTAAGATGATAAGCCATTATTCTACGCTCATTTTATACTGCTTGAACCAGTCCTTGCCACTATGCCATGCCTCTACAGGGTTATGCTCTCCAAGCAGTTCAGTACTTGCCTGAGCCATGATCCATTCCTTGAGACCATTATCCGGACTGGATTCGAGCTGCTGTAACAGGAGAAGCAGTCCGGCCTCACCCGTATGCAGGATGTCTTCGTAAGCCTCACGGTTACCCGCAATGTAATCTTTGGGATTACTACTGGTCAGAAGGACAGGGTCGCTAACCATCTGCTGCAGGTTAATTTCAATTGTTGCTGATAATGCTTGGTCTTCTGTCCGAGTCGAACATGCTGCTACCGTCAATGCTGTGCATACGGATAACAAACCCAGAATCAGTCTTCTGCGATTCACTGTACCACTTCTTTCAACAACGAGTTAACTACAGAACAAGTTCCCATTGTTCTTCGGTAAGCTCCTGACCTGACAAAAGCTGCTTGCGGATTTCCTTCACTTCAAAGCCCACAGATTGATATAATCTACGCGCCCCTATGGGTGATAAATTCAGCAAAGCTATGATCATAATTATACTCGTTTCGATAGATTCGGATATGCGCTTCAATGACATACTGCAGATCCTTTTGTACGAAAGTGCGGATCATCAGATATCACAGTCCTTCCTCAAATCCACAGTTGTGATACTGAAATCCACACCGAACTGAATTAATCCGAGTTTACGGGCAATTTGCTGTGAAGCGAGATTATCCCAAGATGTACTGTAGATTGGCATGCGCCCACGCTCCTTGACATAATACTGCCAGCACTTTACCGTCTCCGCTGCATATCCATGTCCTCTATAACCGGGTGCCGTATATAGGCTCGCTTCCGCCCCATGATCGGAGAGCCTTGCGGAGCAGCACACTGCCACAGCAGAATCCCCAATAACATAAGCGGCAACAGGGCTTTTTTCATATAAGTGATCTGTTAATTCAGGAAAATGCTCTGCCAGCAAATAACGCTGCTCCTGACCAATCAACTGAACCTTCTGATTCCACTCGTGAGATAACTCAGGAAAAGCATAGGCGGGTCCCATCCATACACGGTTAACTGGCTCAAAGGTCTCCACCTTGCGAATCAGTTTCTGAATATCCAACGGAAGCTCGCAATCCTTACCCAATTCATTCATTAGATCCGGCGGTAACTGCTCATGATAATAGATCAGTGAACCGGCAGAAGTCATGCCGATAAAAAGGGCTGGAGCCTGCCCACCACCCGGTTCGTTAATGCTTAATAGATGCTGCTGCTCATTGATTGTATATAACGTGCTCACCTGTATTTTCAACATTTCCATTGACGACAGGTTGGATTTTGGAACCATAACTAAGAAGTTAACCTTTGCAATAATCGTTTGCCTTCACTGCCTTTACCAGCTTCTTGCTGCTCCAGAAAATCGGATAATTCACGTAAATCAGCCGGGCGATATCCAGCCCCGCACCCGCAATTATGATAGGTATAACCATGACGATACAGTATCATCACTTTGGCCCATTGTTTGGTATCATTTTGCTTGGGCGCCTGGAAATCCTGTCCCATGCTAACCATAGACGTGGCACATTGCGGGCATTTATATTCAAGTTGGGCCACCACCTCAGGGCTCAGGTCATGTCTGGAAACTTGTTTAAATGATTTGCGACAAATGAAACATGCATAGATGTCTTTATATGGTCCTGACAAGGCATATCTGCACATCATCTGCACCCCCTTAATAATTTCCATTATACGGGATTTCACACACACTTACGAATGGATTTTGCATATTTGCGAAAATCCCACCACTCACTCATTGACCTTTAATCGCAGCTTGTTTCCAGGCCTCACCAAGTTCCACAATCGATGCGTACCGCTCGGACCGATCATCGCTCACTGCACGTATCACAACCTGATACACTGCTTCTCCGGCATCCCATCTCTCATAGGAACGATCTTTCTCCCCTCCAAGCAACCCAAACGCCGTTGCCCCCATATTGAATACATTGGTAACCTCATCTATGGGTGCGCCTAGCTCAAACTCTTCGGGTGACATAAAGCGGGAAGATCCCCACATACGCCCCATGGTATTGGTAAAAGAGCCCTTCCGATACAAGTCGATATCACAAATTTTCATAAAGTTTCTGTCAAAATCATAGATCAGACTGCCATCATACAGATCAACAGCTACATAACCTCTTCGTTCCACCTCGATATGAAAATCCAGAATCTGTTCCATCGCTCGAATGCGTGTCTCTACTGGAAGCTGCCTGAACCGATAATAGGGTGAACGCGGATCTTCATATTTAGCAGGAGGCGGGAAATACCAGTGGGAGTGAAGACACTCCCCATCCACCCAATCGAAGACACAGGCATACCCCTCATTCGTTGCAAAATGATCCGTTAGTCGAATCAACGTGTCATGCGCGAGATCCTCATAGACCGAAACAGATGATTTCAGATTACGAATGGCTTCCGGGGGACTTCCCGTATGATTCGCATGAATTGTATGTGCTCCCGCATATTTAACGAACAATCGCTTTCCATCCTTTTGCACGATACCGAAGGAGAGATTCCCTGAATCCTGCTGATCGAATACACGAAAGACCGTACCCAAGGGCCGTAACCAATCGAAAGAATGAGACTCTTTTAAGACAAAGGAAACACCATCGATCTCATGTTCAACCTGATCTGTCATCGGACTCCTCCTGTGGTGATATCATCATCCAATCTTGAGGGCTCTGTATAAAAGTAATTCATATGCGCCTCATCATATCCCTGACCGTTGACTTCCAAGGCATTACGCTCGATGCCATAAACTTCAAATCCATATCGCTCGTATAAACGTCGGGCTGATTCATTGGTTGTCACTACACTCAGATTAATCTGCTTGATACCTTCCAGATGTCTTCCCCGATCCAGCACCTCGCGGAGCAAACGCGAAGCCAGCCCACTTCCCCGATATGGCGGAGCTACATAGACGCCCCAGATCATGCCTTTGTGCCTGAGTTTCAGGCCGTGTTCCCTTTTGAAACCCATTATTCCGGCCAGTGTTCCTTCTGTTGTATATGCTCCCAGAATATAATCATCCGGTTCATTATGTATGCGCTCCTGCACTTCACTCATGGGGAGTTGAATGGACAACTCGAACGAAGCCCCGAAGGCTTCAGGATGTGTTTTCAATGCTTCCAGTCGCAAAGGCCAGTAGAGGTCTGCTTCATCCCGCTGAATATTGCGAATGGTATAGTGCTCTTGCTTTCGGCCTTCATTCATTCTTCGACCACTCCCTGCATCTCATAAGGATAATCGATCTGAAGTTTTACATTCGCTGCCGCTTCCTGTCCTGCGAGCAACCCAACAACATAAATCCCCAGATCAATGGACGTGGCTACTCCACCGGCTGTAATTACATTTCCATCTTTTACAATCCGCTTCTGAATCACCTCAGTGACATATGGCTCAAGCAAATTATATGCACGGGGATGTGTTGTTGCTTTTTTGCCAGATAAAAAACCAGCTGCACCCAGCAGCAGAGAGCCTGTGCACACCGAAACCTTCAAAGGCACAGACTCAGCCTGTTTCAGCCAACCTACAAATGCCTCGTCATATCGAAGCTTGCGCGTTCCCATGCCCCCGGGGATAAACACGAGATCATATTCCGACAGGTCAGGCTTCACCCGATCCACCTTCAACGTTAGACCAGACTCATCCGTGACCTGATCTGTCATTGCACAAGTTTCCCACGTCGTTCCTTTGGTAGGTTCAAAGAAATTCAACCGATTGATCACATCATAAAACCCTGCAAAATCAAGAAAAGTCAGTCCATCAAACAAAACGAATGCAATTTTCATTGGTAACCTCCGCGTTTTAATTTGGAGCATTCTGATTATGTTTCTGATTCCGATCCCGTTCCATTGCTTCCTTCACCCGGTCACGCGCTGGCAGCTTGCTATTGATATGAAAGAGCAGACCCACAATCGCAAGAAGTAAAATAATGACGATGAGTTCAAATATGGCTAACCCCTCCCATTCGGAAATTACGCAATCGTGACTCGTACCTTATCTCTATTTTAATCCACGGGCGATAATCCGCTCCAGCCACTTCCAGGGTAGCAGTGCTTTACCTATGATGAGCACACGCGAACCTTTTCCGAGCGCATATCGAAGTCTTGGTGCACGCATCCGTGCAATTCGGCCAATCAGATCAGCTACCTCCTGTGGATCAGGTGCCGTCTCGCTCGCATGTTGGGAATAACGAAGAACCGCATCCAGCTTATGTTTATATGGAGAGTCCTCGTTTCTGTGAATTTCCCCCAGACCTTTATTCCAGATCGGCGTGCGATAAGCGCCTGGCTCAACCAGTACCACCCGAACGCCGAACGAAGACATCTCATGCCGCAGACTTTCGGTGAATCCCTCCACAGCGAATTTGGAGGCAGCATAGGGCGCATATCCTGGAAAACCGGATAAACCGCTGACGCTGGACAAGTTAACAATTAACCCCTGCTTCTGTTCACGCATCACAGGCAGGACGGCACGTGTCACAGCGATCAATCCAAACAGATTCGTTTCCATCTGGCGCCGCCAATCGTCCATCGATACTTCCTCAATGAACCCACCCACCGCAAATCCCGCATTGTTCACCAGCATGTCGATTCGTCCATTGGTTTGAAGAACGGTCCCCACCGCTTTGTCCACTGATACAGCATCGGTTACATCCAGTTGTACATATTGCAAACGTTCAGATATCCCAGCCTGCTCAGCCAGCCTTGCCAATTCTTCTTTCCGACTCAGATCACGCATTGTAGCAACAACGCGATACCCCTGCTTGGCAAGGGTGATTGCGGTAAGCATACCGAAACCACTGGAGGTACCCGTAATTAAAGCCACCGGTGCGTTCGCTCTTACCTTTGTCTTCTTCACTGCATCAAGCCCCGTGTTAATGCGTCCCTGCCCGTCCTTAGTTAAATGTTCCTCTGCTGTCACGGTGTGTCCTTCTTTCCTCGGTAAATTACTTACTTCCCGTTCCTACCTATACCGCACGGCCCCTGCTGCTTAATCCGCCACTCCATTATGCTGTCTCTCCACCCTGCGCAGCTTCGTAAGTCCCGGTTCATACGTATACGGTACAAATCTGATCTCAGGTAAGGTGCATTCAAGCCGCTCTCCCAGCTTCATCAGTTCACCCCGTACATCCGTCTCGACCTGCTCCAGCACCGCGCTCCCGCCAAGCCGAAGAGATACTTCCATTGTTCCGTCCCCTTGCTGCACCACACGATAATGTTCAATATCCGGCGAAGCCGCAATGACCGAACGGGTAACGAAATCCGGAAAGACAGGTACCGCCTCACCCGTATGTAGTTGTGTAAAATAAAGCGTGTCATCACAGCGGCCTTCAATCCGCTCAATGGCAGTAAACGGGGAACCACAGGCACATGGCAGCGCCGCCTCGGTCAGAATATCATTCAACCGATATCGGATAATCGGCTGTGATGTTCTGGAGAAGTCCGTAATAATGGGCACAAACCGCCGGGTGGCTGGATCAATGTACTCTTTTTCAATATGCACGATGTCTTCATTCAAATGCAGTGTGCCGTAGCGACAGGTCGCACCTAGAAATCCTTCTGTACATTGATAGACTTGATGAACAGTCTGTCCGAAGACCTGCTCCAGCACCTTGCGATCCAGGGGGTCCAGCACCTCGGCAACCGAGATGATTTTATCCGGTACAGCAGTCAGTTGGCCTGCCACATAGGCGTCCGCCAACAGACGCAGCATGGATGGAGGAGCTACCCATACAGTAGGTTGGTATTCTTCCAACCGTCTCACCAAGGTCTCCACACGCTCTAGCAGATCAAAATACTGAAACTGCAATTTGCCACGCTCCACCGATTCATACAGATTACTGTTGGCACGCAGGAAAAACGCAATCTTGGCAGGTTTCCACAGTCCACCGGGCAGCAACTTAGCCAGCACTGTGCCCGTCCACGTATCCTGCTCCCGATCACTCACCAGAAATATCCCCCGGTTCCCTGACGTGCCCGAAGACAATCCAACGGTCACGCCTTGAATGGAAGGTTTGAAATCACGCGTTTCTTCACTTTCACCTGCAAGAGCCAGCGCTTCGTCCTTGGTAATGCCCACCGTGTTCAGTGTATCGAAATGCTGCATCATGATTGATTTGTCAATCAACGGAAAGCTTCTCCAGTCAGATGCGTTCGCGCCCTCCCACCACTTCCGGTAAAACGGGGATCGGGCACGGATCTGATGGACATGCCGAATAACCCTGCGCTCTTGCCAGCGCTCCAGTTGTTCTCGCGTTTTCCATGTTCGCAGCCCACGTGCGAGTGCATAATGAACCACAATGCGAAAAGTATTACTCATCGTTTCTGCCCTCCTGTGCCCCAAGCGTCCAGTACATCTCGACAATGACTCGGCACAATTCGAATGTGGGGAAATTGCTGATGCAGCTGAACCAGCTTGTCAAAGTTACGGTGGTATTCCTGTCGATTCGACATAATAATACCCGCGAGCGCATGAGGTCTGCGCTGTTCACGAAAAGCCCGACACGACCACACTGCGTCCGCGCACAGAAAATAGTCATGTTCTTCTGTACGCAGCAGGAGTCCCATCATGCCTTCCGCATGACCAGATACATCCACCCCCAGCAGACTGCCATCACCGAAGATATCGTAGACTTCATCAAAAGGAAACTCTTTCCCCGCTCTCGTCCATCGCTCAGGCTGACACATAAGAGGCCATGATCTGGCCTTAAAATCCTCGGGCAACAACCCGGCAAGAAAACCTGCCTTTACAGCCGCAATTGGACAGAGTGAGCGCACGGCATCATAGGCTCTTGGCAGATAGATGAATTGTGCCTCCGGGAAATCTCGTACACCTGCGATGTGATCACCATGAAAATGAGAGAGGATGATATACCGAATATCCGAAGCTTTCAATCCAATTCGAGCCAAAAAATGAACGGCACTATCCTCTTCACGATAGACCACAGGTGTAATATGACGATACAGTGCGTTAGGCAAATAAGCCGTTTCCTCGAAAAAGCGGGAACTATATCCCGTATCCAACAGGATCGGTCCATGTACGGGATGAATGATACAGGCAAATCCTGCTGGGAAAGGCACCGGGCTTAACCGACCACCGCGCAGCGTCAGAAACTCTGGATGTGTACAGTAACCCGCCGCACCCAAATATAGTTCTACTGGAGTTGTCGTCAGCATGATTCAGCCCTCCACCAGTCTGCAAATTGTTGTAATCCCTCTTCAATGGACACCCGAGGGACGTACCCCAATTGCTCCCTTGCATCCGTAATATCCAATGTCTGTGGAATAGATAAGGAGCCGACTGTATACCGTGTCAACGCAGGTTCACCCAACGCAGGAATATAGCCATGAACTCGCTCTAGCAACGCTGCCACACCATATGCCATCCGATAAGGAATGTTTCGACAACGCAAGGGCATATCCAGCATGCCAAACAGGCTGCTCACCAACTCACTGAACGCCCTTGGATCGCCATTGGAGATATTGTAGGCTCTACCAAGTGCTTCTGTAGAGGCATCGCGGCACAATAATAAGGCATCCACCACATTATCCACACATGTCAGATCGATTAATGCCTGTCCATCACCGATCATGGGCACGCCCGACTTCGCATTCGCTGCGACAATCCTGGGAAATAACGTCTGATCATACGGACCAAAGATGGCTCGCGGTCGAATGATGATCGACGGAAGCCCCTTCGCATGCCCCTCCATTACAACCTGCTCAGCGAGAAGCTTCGTGGCTGCATAATGATTGGCTGGTTTGGATGGCAACAGATCATTCTCATGTACGTTATATCGTGGTATGTAGTTAAAATATATACTTGGAGTCGAGACATGTATGAATCGCTGTACTTTATTATGCAGGCAGCCATCCATGAGGTTTTGTGTGCCTTCTACATTACTGCTATAAAAGTCACGATATTTACCCCATGGCGATGATAGTGCCGCACAGTGAAACACCATATCCTGTCCTGCACACGCTTCGTTTACTACTTCCTCATCCCGTATATCTCCATTCAGGAATCGGATTCCTGCCAACTCAAGTTCTGCACCAACCTTTGGCTGTCGGCCCATGCCAGTGACTTCCCATCCCTCTTTGGCAAGCCGCATCGCGAGGTGCCTGCCCAGACATCCCGTAGCTCCTGTAACCAATGCTCTATTCATTGTTGTTCACCGTTCCATTCTATGTCATGAGTCAAAGCTTCAGTCAGCGAGCACTTCTGCGATCTTGCCAGACGCCATGCGGCCAGCACCACTCCGAATTGTTCCATTAAAGGCTGGATATCCTGCCCTACATAGACCACATCCCTGGTTCCACGCCACGCAGCTATCCATGCACGGAGTTTCCCTTTGCCAAAGATCTGCTGTACTCCACTTCCCAACATGGGAAGCATGAGCATGGCTTTGCTGTCCCGTGCGGGCGTGATCATTTTTCTTTCTTTTACCAACGTCTCCGGTTCAGTCAGTGCACGCACCAAGTCATCTCCAGGGTGAAACAGATGAATCCCACTCGTTGCCCTCGGATTACACTCAATTGCGTACACCTGCCCATCCCGACCTTCTATAAAATCAAACCCAATCTGTCCACTAAAACCTGTTGCCTCAACAAATTGTCTCACCCACGCAAGGGCACCTTCATGTTCTACCTGTTCAAAAAAAACACTCGCTCCCACGCTACCTGTACGATAGCGGCTGTCGTAAGTGGAATGCGCAACCAGTTGCCCTTCATGCGCTATGCTGTATGTACATAACATCTGACCAGGAATGTAGGCCTGTGCAACCCAAGGCGAAACAGAGGATAATTCCCCTTCTTCCGGTGGGTCGTTACGGATATGTCGACGGCTCTTTTGGCTTACGTTTCCTTCCTGATCAATCCCTGTCCCAGCGTCATCGGTCATGAGTATTGGCATGCGAACTTTGGCTGCGAAACGGGAATACACCGGTTTCCACACCCAATCTCCTACTTTTCCCAGAACAGACTGAGCTTCCATCCATTCCTGCCGACTGTTGATCAGGCGTGTATCTGGAACTGAAAGACCGAGTGACCCTGCAAGCTGGATAAAATCATATTTATGATGCAGCTCATGCAGCTGCTCCAGAGTTGTAACCAGAACACGGCAATATGCACGCAGTCTGTCTGCCCCTTGAGCAACATAGAATACTTCTTCACACATCGGAATCAACAGGTCAATCTGCCAATCCTGTGTCAACCGTTCCAACTCCGCCAGATAAGCATGTGTCTCATGACGTGGCGACGGGACCACAGCACACTGTTCCACTGCACGAGATAATCTGGTCAGATGCCGTACGGCACTCTCCGCAACATAGACCCGATGGCCTGCCCGATGAAGCATCCGTGCCAGATCCAGCGTTACGGGAGCCCTTCCGCCTGTAAGCAGCACACGGAGAGAAGCAGCTGTACGATGTCCGGTTGCCCCAGATCTAGTAGTCAAAAATGAGTCCTCCCAATGATAATCCGGCAGCCGTGCCAATCATCAACACCCGATCTCCACGCTGAATACGCTGTTGTCTAATCGCTTCATGCAGACCCATCGGGATCGATGCCGCAATCGTATTGCCGTGATTTCGTGTGATGCCCATAAACCGATCTTCAGCAATGCCAAGCTTCTTGCGAATCAGTCTCATCGCCATGGCACTTCCCTGATGGGGAATAACCAATTGGAAATCCTCCATCTGACACCCAGTCGCCTGCAACATATCACCAATGAATCCAGGCAAAAGTCTGGATGCCATGCGGAAGATGGCCTGTCCATCCATATGAAATAGGTAGGGCTCAGGCTGATCCGCCTTATAATTCGAAGCATGCAGCCGTGTACCTCCACCTGCAATCTCCGAGAAGCGAGCACCTCGGCTGTAGGTTTGAAGGGAAGCATGTACAATCTGCGACGATGATCCTTCAGGCGAACGTTCAATAATGACGGCGGCCGCTCCATCTCCGAACAGGGCCGCACTTTCTTTATCAGACCAATTTAGTCCGGCTGAGGCAATCTCGGTGGCTACGAGCAATACTCGCTGGTAACGTCCAGCATCTA
This sequence comes from Paenibacillus sp. FSL L8-0435, assembly GCF_037965655.1. Lineage (NCBI taxonomy): Bacteria > Bacillati > Bacillota > Bacilli > Caryophanales > Paenibacillaceae > Paenibacillus > Paenibacillus sp. FSL L8-0435. The sequence continues at coordinate 1,819,781 of NZ_CP150185.1, read as the reverse complement.
CCATATAGGAGATCACATCGAGTCCGTTCAGGAAACTCAGGCAGGTTGCATCCATATCAAAAGCAGGCACGCCTGAATCTTGCTGCCCCATGGCCTGCTGGATAAATACCGCCGTACTTGGCAACGGTTGTTCCTTCGTGCCACTAGTACACACCAGACAGTCGATATCACTGAATTGTAATCCTGCATCCACCAGTGCAGCTTCCGCAGCCCGCGCGCCCATGAAAGAGGAGGTTTCTTCACCCGAAGCATAATGGCGCACACCTACACCTGTGGCTTTGCTGACCCAGCCCGCAGGCACGTCCAAGCGGCGATCCAGTTCCTCATCGGTGACTTCCTGTTCAGGCAGGTACTTCCCTGTTCCTGCGATCCTTACTCTTCTAAGTTGCATTTCCCCAACCTCTTTCTGTTCATCTGACTGATATATTTAAGTTCAGCTAATTGTATTTACACTTACACTGCGATGACAGAACAACTTTCCGATCACTGTTATCCCCAGATTTTTTTGATTCCTTCTTAAAAAGGGAAAATCTGGGGATAAGCATATGCTTCCGATGCAGCTTTCTTTCAGAAAGCTTTTAGGCGAACGCTTCGCTTCTTCAAGTTATTTCTGTCCTCTCCGTTATCGTGTAAATGTTTAGTTGAACATATATAACAAAAGGGCAGATGCCTCTGCCCTTCCTGTTGTGTTTTCTTTTGTATAAAGTGTCATTTCTTCTTATTCAAAATCTCGGCAAGAGCGGCATCTAGTGTACCGTAAGTGAACGTGAATCCTTCTCTCTCCATTCGCTCGGGAATCACCCAACGACTTTTGAGAACCAGTTCCGTCTCGGTCTGAATGAAACGTGCGCCCAGTTCAAGCATCCAGCGAGGAGAAGGCAGGCCGATCCGAACACCCATCTGTTCTCTCAGACGCGCCATTAGCTCCCGATTCGTCACTGGATGCGGAGAGGACGCATTGAACACACCATTCAAGTGTGGATGCTCTTGCAGATAAATTACCATGCGGAAGAGATCCTCGATATGAATCCAGCTGAACTGCTGTGTTCCTGCGCCTTGAGATCCTCCCAGTCCAAAACGGACGAGGTTCGTCATGGGCACCATCACACCACCCTCGCCCAGCACAATCGCAATCCGCAGTGCAATCTGACGCGTAGACGGCAGACTGAATTCAAAGAAAGCCTGTTCCCACGCCTTGGCAACGTCGACCGAGAATCCGGAGCCAATCTCGCCCTCTTTTTCCGTCATGGGACGATCTTCAGCATGTCTGTATATGGTTGCTGTACTCGAATTAATCCATAGTTCAGGAGGATGATTACAAGCCAGAACGGCTTCGCCGAGAATGCGCGTGGTACGGGTTCTGGATTCCAGAATGACTTTGCGATTCTCATCCGTATAACGGCAGTTCACCGATTTACCCGCCAGGTTAATCAACATCTCTGCTTCTTCCAGTGCCTCTATGATTCCTGCACGATCCTCCCAGGCAATATGACCGGGCTGACGCGAGATAATTAACACCTCATACCCCAGCTTCCTGAACCTTTGGGCAAAATCCTGTCCGACAAATCCCGTTCCACCAGCTAATACAACCTTCTTCACGGTATCCCCTCATTTCCCATACTGGGTAAAGAATTCGTAAGGTATAGATTGGAATGCTTCTATGCATGCAAAATGCAGATATTAGATTAACACCGCCGGTGACCCGTTGGTTTGATTTAATTCGCACCCAGGGCTGCGTACAAGCGATCCCGCTCTTCAATAGCCCATGCGTTTGCAGGATTTTGTTCCAGCTGATATCGGAGTTCATCATAAAAATCATGGATCATGAATCCGTCCGGCAAGTTCCCAAGCATCGCTGAAAAGTTGTACTCGGGCAGTGTTCTCTTTCCTTCACTGATCTGCTTCAACCAATCCATCCACTTTGCAAGAGTAAGCACTTCCTCCTGCCATAACTCAGCCTGTAACCCAAGCGCATCCTGAAGTTGCTCGTACGCCAATGGATCGGCGAAGACGCGGCAGGCCTGAACAGCCAGTTCGTACAACTCGGTCACTGCACGGCGTACCTCATGCTCAAGTTCGACCTCCAAGCCTCCCATGTAATCCTGAACCTGAATGCTCTGTCCATCATCGTATAATAGCGGTGTCTGGGCCAACAGGCGTACAATCTCTTCCATCTCGTGCATTGAAACTCGCTTCTGCTCATAGAGAGCAGGTAATTGATATGCTGTAATGATCATTCACTCCTACATCGTTCTTCTATTAATGACCTATATTATAACATGGTTTGGCAATCATCTATCAGGATAACTTGACTATCCACTACAAGTTGTAGTAGTTTATACGTACTACGTAGTGTAGTAATACGATCGTTATGGACGCATAACGATGTTAAGGAGTGTTCACTGTGAACCAGATTCAAAAATTATCCGAAACAGAAATGGAGTTAATGGTTGTTATATGGTCATGCGCCCCACCGGTCACCTCGACAGAACTATTAGACATATTTGCCGAGAAGGGGAAAGCGTGGAAAGCGCAGACCATGTCTACCTTTCTGTCACGGTTGGTGGATAAAGGCGCACTTACCGTCACGAGACGTGGACGGACCAATGATTATGTACCTCTTCTACAGCCCGAAGATTACAAACTACAGGAAACGCAACATGTTCTTGATGGACTGTATCAAGGTTCAGTCAAGAATTTGGTTTCGGCCATGTATGATGGCGACAAGCTTTCAGACGATGACATTTCAGAACTGAAAAAATGGCTTTCGGAAAAGTAGGTGCAGATGATGAACATCTTTTTTGAAATTCTGTGCAGCCTGACCGTGGCGGGAAGTATCGTTTCTGTTTGTATTTTGGCACTACGACTTATACCCGGTTCTGTTTTTCCGACCAAGTGGCTCTACAGACTCGGTAAACTGGCTCTCTTGTTTTATCTCTTCCCGGTATCTCTTGGCCTTTCATGGCTTTTGGATATTGCATTCCAAACGACATCAACTATACCGAATACGGAGAATGCAGCAGCTTCGGGTGTAGTTGCAGGAACATTTATCCCCGAACAAACCATTTCGGTAACCACTGCCTGGTTCTTGTTATGCGGATGGGGCATTGGAGTCATCAGTTTTTCTGCATGGCAGGTGTACTGTTATCGAAGATTTCTGAATGAATTATCTCGTACACGTACCCCAGTCCTCTGTCATAGTGAGGCAGCTATACAGCTACCATTAATCAAAGAGGCTTTGGGTCTCAAACGCAATATCACGCTTGCTCACAGCACGCTAGTACGAAGCCCTATACTGGTTGGCTTGTTTAAACCCACGATATATCTGCCACCCGAAAATACGGTGAAAATGGACATCAGCATGGTAATTCATCATGAGTTGGTACATCTAAAACATAAAGATCTGTGGGTCAAGGCTGTGACCTTGGGGGTTAGTGCCCTGCACTGGTTCAATCCCCTGATTCATATGATTCGCCGGGACATTCATACCTGGAGCGAGTTGGCCTGTGATGAAGATGTCGTGAAAGAGATGTCCCATGAAGAGCGGAGACGATATGGTGAGACAATTTTAAATGTGATGGCGGGAACCAAGAAGATGCCTGCTCAATTTTGTTCATCCCTATCGGGTGAAGGCAAACAATTAAAAAGGAGATTGATGATTATGTTTAATGTAAAGAAACTGAAAAAGAAACATTGGATGATAAGTATGGGAGCCCTCCTGCTTATTACAGGAGTAAGTACGTCCACCGCAGTATGGGCATCAAACCATACGGTTAAAGTAGAGGCTGAAGCTTCTGAAACTGTGCCTGTTCCTTCTACTGATGGATCTTCTGAAATCGTAGCTTCTCCCAACAAGGTCGGAATTTCCGAAGCTGTAACTGCTCCTTCTACTTCCGAAACCCCTGAGATCGTGGCTCTCCCTGAGGATGAAGTTTCCGAAGCTGTGCCAGTTCCGTCTGCTACTGTACCTTCTACTACTGAACCTTCTGAGGCTAAAGTTGGAGAATCAGCCACTGTTCCTTTTACGGGTGAATCTCCTGAAATCGTAGCCGTTCCTTCGAATACCCAATCCCCCGAAATGGTAGCTCTCCCTGGGGATAAGGTTTCAGTAACTGTACCTGCTCCTTCAGAGAAATAACCTATACATTAAGGAGCAGTAACATCCTTATATGCAAACAGGACGAAGCATAGATCTCCAGCTTCGTCCTGTTTCCGTTTTCTGTCATGTGCACTAGATAAGTGTTTTGATCGTAGCAAAATATTCACGGATCATGTTGACGGGTTTCAGATAACCCGGTGACGGGGCCGATATGCCATATTCTGCCGCATAACCGTTCTTGGCAGCGATATACTTGGAGCGAAACATATGATAGTCACTGGTGACAATCATGATCTCAGGGTGTTCTAACCCGGATTCAAGAATGATTTTTTTGGAAAAGGCCAAATTCTCCTGTGTACTTGTGGAGCGATCTTCCATAATGACTTGGGCAGGGTTAATCCCCTGTTCAATCAGATAGTTTTTCATGGCGAGCGCTTCGGGAATCGATTCCCCCGGTCCCTGCCCACCCGATACAATGACGGGTGTCTGAGGGTGACTGCGAATGTAGTCCAAACTTGCATCTAACCTTTGTTTTAGGGTCAATGACAATTCCGTTCCACGGATGCCTGAACCCAGAATAATGACATAGTCCGCTTCTTCCGGATCATTCGCACCAAGCTGTGTAAATACAAGCGCTTCGATAATGACAAAAGAGACGACAGCCACGCTAAATCCGGTAAGGATAATCCGTTTCAGAATAACATGCTTCTGATAGTCAATCCGCCTTAGTACGATAAAAGCCACCGTGATCATTCCGAAAAACATGACTGGGAACCTTTGGCCCCAGAAGGCCAGGAACGCCACAAAACATGCCAACAGGACAAGATCAATGATCAGCCCATTTTTGTGTAAGAACTTTTTTATCAAATCCGTAGACACTCCTTCTTGTACCCGCTATTCCGCAAATCACTTATTATTCAAGCTGTTATTATCGTTAGTTTCGGCCATTGTTCCTGCCAGCACTTCTTCTGTACTCTCTGATTATAATAGTCAGCATCCGTGAAGAACGGACTTTTGCGGACTACGAGATGATACAGATCATGCAAACCATGCGGAGCACAGATGTTCACCCGATCCTCTTCACCCAACTGTACGCCTATAGCAGTCACAACTTCTGGCCAATAGCGAAGAGCATCTTCAGTAGAATGATAAGGAGTTGTGCCATTGCGCAAATGCATTCTCGCCTGATTTTTGACCGACCACTTTGAATTGCCGGTCTCCTCTCGAAGCTGTTGTTCGAGCTGTATGTCTCGCTCCTCACGCAAGTCTTGCGCATCATAATAGACAACATCAATATCGCTGTGAAGTTCACGAAGATCATATCCATGCAGAACATCCCAGATATAATTACGAATATATCCTGCACCTATGTAACTTTGAGGCAAATGGAGACTACGAACTCTCCGCAGGTCATGCATTAATTGCTCGTGTTTGATGATCGTCTGAATGAATAAGTCCTCATGTAACATATCTGCCTCCTGCAGTTTACCTCATTGTCCTCTTATAGAGATAAACTCTCGTTCCAATATATCATGTTTACCTGGCTGCAATAAAATGAACAACGCTTGAACATCCTCTGTACAACTTCGAATCTCTGACTAATCACAACCAAATAACCCATAAACAGCTTCGATGATCCGAATGTTTATGGGTTACAATGATCGAGTTTGAAACGGTTAAAATTTATTTAATTGGTATCCAGATTTGTGGCGGTTGATTGGGGCCCGGGTATACTTCCAGCTCCGGCATATATGCGTGCTCATAAGGGTTGGATGGAAACCATTCCGAAATAATCCGTTTCCACAGAAGCTGCATACTCTCCGGCATCGGGCCTTCTACTTCAAATACACTCCATTTGGAAGCAGGCATGGTGAAGCTTGATAATCCTTCCGGTACTTCACCATCGTAAGTTGTAGCGATCCAGTATTGCATCTGTTTTTCCTGAATTTCGCTCTGATCCACAACGACACCGAGTAAACCTGGAATATCCCCATTGTTCAGTTCAAACAAACGATCCTCTGTGCCGCTCGTCCACGCTTCCTGCCACATCTTCCCGATGCCTTGCAGATGTTCTTGATCTGCATAGGAGAAAGTTTGCTCTACTCCGACCAACGTAAATTCGGGATGTTCAACGATTTTATATTTCATCGGCTCTGCTCCTTTTAGACTCACTTGAATCACCAGACGATTATACGATTGGACAGTGTTACTATTCTTTCGAGCCTCACTGGGTGCGATCCCATGTTGTCTGCGAAATGCTTTGGAGAAAGATTCCGGTGTGTCGTAACCGTATTTAAACGCCAGATCAATGATTTTGTGATCACTTTGCAGAAGCTCATGTGCCGCCAGTGTCAATCGTCTGCGTTTTATGTACTCAGCTACAGTAACATCAGTTAATAAGGCAAAGGTACGTTGAAAGTGAAAAGGAGAGATATGGGCCTGCGCTGCAATCTGCTCCATCGTCATATTTTCGAGCAAGTGGTCTTCCATATATTGAATAGCGACCTGTAATGCGTTGATCCAGTTCATGTAATAATCACTCCTTGATGTCTAATATAACGGATAAACCACCCAACAACCTGTCATGTTGTGCTTTCATATGTCCGGTTAATGTGCAAAGACGTTGTTCATATAACACCTGCTCACAGAATTTGACAATATAAACAAATTACTATAGCCTACGAGTATAATGATCGTTCTATCTTATTTTGAAGGGAGAGTATCACTGATCATGAGCAGCAAAAAGGAAATGCTTTTGAACGTGGCTGAAGAATTGTTCTACCTTCACGGTTTCCATTCCATCGGTTTGAAGCGGATTATCACGGATGCCGGGATCGCGATTATGACGCTATACAATCATTTTGAGTCGAAGGATGATCTCATTGTCCAGGTGCTCCTGCGGCGCGAACAGCGTTATTTGGAACAACTCCGGCAATATGCAGACAATAAAGCACAACCCATGTTCCTCAATCTGGCTGAAGGACATGCAACCTGGCTGAAGGAACACGAATCAAGAGGTTGCTTATTTCTACGCGCCAAAGAAGAATTCGGAGGTTATACAGATCATATCATCGTCCAGACAGTGAATGCGCATAAAAGACATATGAGAACGTTAATCCAAACATTGGCGCCTGCTGCAAGTGATCGAGATCTATTGCGATTCTCCCTGCTGCTGGAGGGTTCCACGGCACTTGCTGAGACAGAAAATGTAAATGACGTCTGCCGTGAACTGATCCATATGACGCAAACCAGTTTCAAATAAAGCTATTCCGGGTGAGTTAATATTTCAACTCACTTTTTTATTTCATAAGAAATATAATGATCGTTCTATCTAAAAGGCGGTGGATTAAATGAAAAAAATTATCTTTCCAGGCATTGCACTAATCGCTGTATGTTATGCATTCGGGCGATTCGGTTATGGACTGTTTATGCCGGAAATTTCGGAAGCTTTACAATTAAATGATGTAGCCTCTGGCGCGATTAACTCAGGAACGTATATTGCCTACTGTCTGTCCCTTCTAACTGCACCACTGTTGATTAATCGCAAGGGACATCATTATGTCATTCAATTGGCAGGAATCAGCGCAGTGATCGGATTAACCGGCATTGCCCTGGCTCAGAATGCATGGGTTCTTACATTTAGTATATTTCTAGCAGGTTTGAGTACAGGCTGGGCCTCTCCAGCCCTCGGTAACACGGTTAATGCCGAGCTTGCTCCCGAGCTACAAGCAAGAGGCAACAGCTGGATTAACACAGGGACCAGCTTCGGGATTGTAATATCAGGTCCACTCTACTGGCTGTTCACGGATTACTGGCGTCTAACCTACATCCTGTTTGCTGTGATCGGTGTTGTTGTTCTGCTGTGGAACAGACGTGTTATTCCACCTACGAAGACACTGCCTTGTACCAAGTCTCTCTGGGCATGTATGAAACCAACCAGACCAGGGTCCGCTCTGCTCATGGCTTGTCTGTTGACAGGTTTCAGTTCTGCAATCTACTGGACCTTTGCCCGCAACTTCCTCACAGACGAGAAAGGGGCCTCCGATTCGGAAGCCGTGTTGTTCTGGATTGTGATGGGGGTTATGGGGATACTCGGTGGATGCGCCGGTCGCATTATTGAACGGTTCGAGATTGGGTGGTCCTACCGAATGGGCATACTTTTATTGGCGATCTCACTGGGGGTAATCCTTCTTCCATCCATGACTGCCAGTCTCATCTCTGCGATCATATTTGGGAGCACGTATATTTTCCTGACCAGTGTATTTATCGTTTGGGCGACGAGACTATTCAGTCCAAATGTGTCCATCGGAATTAGCCTTGCCTTTCTCGCGCTGGGTGTTGGGCAATTTCTTGGCTCATCCATGGCAGGGTATACGATCGAAGTGTTTTCCAATACAACGGCATTTCTGGCCTTTGCTGTACTCGGCCTGTTTGGATTGTTAATTCGGGTGAAATGAATGACATAGCAACCTTCTGCTCGTGTTATTCTACTCGGCGCACACTTCCGGTCACTCCATGTTGAAGCTGTACATCTGTAAAAGTAACCGTCGTCCCTTGCCCAATGGGGGACTGGGCCACAATGCCAACTTTGATTTCATCCGGGCAGTCGAGGCCGAAATAACGTACCAACTTCCACTTCTCTCCATCCTGAGAATAATGGAAAGCAAAGCTCTTGCCTGCCCGGGCTACACGTAAATAAGGCTTGTTAACGTCTACGGGTGCTGATACACAATCATCCGAGTTACCACGAGTAACAACACTAAGAATAGACGGCTGTTCTTCAAAATATTCGAAGCAGACTTTAGCCCAATTCGTATCGTCCACCCTCACCATCAGGCAGCCTGAGTCATACTGTTCTTTCATGTCCACCTGTACTCGAGTGACGATGCTGAAATCTCCCTTGACTATCGTATGTAAAAATGGAGCTGAAGCTTTCACCGGCTCACCTCCCGGATCAATGAAAAAGTCACTGATCGGCGAAACAGTTATCGTTACTTTGCCGTCTTCAATGGACCAATCTGCTGGCTCGTTCAGCCATCTCAGGTTGGCGGATAATGTTTGACCTGAACAATGTTCGAATAGATTCGTCATGTGGCACACCCTTTGTGTTGGAGTATAAGTTCTCTAATTTCTCTATTTGTATTCGGTATATGTCATGGTTAATCCTGTAGGTTTTACATCAAGTTCCCATCCCTCGATATCGTACACTGATATCTCCGCATGATCACTTCTTGGGATCGATGATAATATCAAATTTCTTCATAACGGTCTCAGTCATGCGTGCACGATTGGATATACGTTCGTCCCAGACCTGTACCTCAATATATCGTTCCGGCCCCTTATCACCTTTACGGTTCCATTCCTGAGGCCACCCATAGAACTGAATAACTTCCATGATTTCATCCTTGGTATAGATCTGCTTACGATAAGGTTTAGCATCGTCAAACCTCATTGTTGGAAACAAGTCCCCGTAGGTAAAACTCACAACTTCAACTGGAAGGTCACCCCATGGAATGATTACATGATCGGGTTCTGAATACCAGGACAACAGCCATTCGCATGCACCGAGCGTCAGATAATGGGGATATGATTGTACCGGCTTCCCACCTTTGGCAACAAACTGCTCATAAGCCCTTTGTTCAAGTGTTCTGCGAATTGTCATGTAATCTGCGGGTCGCCGACTGGCAAAGTTCCGTCCCTGAAGACGAATCTTCTGGGTAACTGTTTCTGCTTCATCCGCAGACAGGCTGGAGAGATTTCTGAAAGGACCAAGACTTTGTTCAAAATAATGATAGGCATTCCAGTTGTTCATACATTCTCCTCCTTTGCACAGGATAGATTTGGACTTTCGAAATCAGTTGATAGAGATCGTCATTCTTTATTATTAATAAGGTAATTTTATCCAAAATATGATAGACTGGACAAACGAGATTACTTCAATAATTTGAATCACAACAGGAGGTCATCCTATGTTTGGTGTTAACGTGAAAAAAGTAGAAGATCAACTGGTCATCCGGTGGCAGTTTTCCAAAATTGAAATTCCCATCACACATATCACATCGGTCACCCTGGATGATACGTACGGTGGAAGCGAACCATCTGCGATTCGGCTCGGTCCAGTCAATGGCACAAGCGAGAGGATTCTGATCCGTACAGTGAATCAATCGTATATTTTATTCACTTCGAGCGTGACTTTATATCCCAATATCCAAGCTATGTTACACCCGTCAAACTAGATTGTTGCTCAAACCAGATTTTCATGTTTCTCGGAAGAGGGCCCCATGTACATATGCACACCAACAAATGAAGCGTTAGTATTCGCTGTAAGAATTAATGCGAATACTAATGCTTCATTGATTCCAATTTAAGTTGAAAGTGGGGTTCTTATAGCCAACTCCACTTCGGTAACTGATCGAGCGTAATAACCTTTGCGCTATGGTACACTTCCTTCAAAAATGCCACATCATTATGCGTCCCGTCTCTCAGGAATCCACCTGTCCAGGTACAGAACCAACTCCAGTGTACATCCTGTTCCTTCATCTGCTTGGGGTCCGGAATGGAGCCATTCTCGGCCAGTGCAATGATTTTTCTATCCTTCACAAGCTCACGCAGGTTGGCGTAACGCGCAGCCAACGGGCTGTGGTCTCCTGCTTCCGGGTATACATCCACACTGACAATATCCACGACATCATCACCCGGATACCATTCCGGTTTTTCCGAGTTCCAGACCCAGATGAGATTGTTCAGCTGATGTTCTTGAACCAATCGATCATACAACAAACAATATAGCTGTTTGGCAGGTTCGGGGCCTTTCGCTCCCCACCAGAACCACCCACCTTCTGCTTCATGAAGCGGTCGAAATAATACAGGTACACCCGCATCCTTCAACTCTTGCAAGTGAACTGCAATCGCATCGATATCCCGGATCAATAACTGATATGCTTCCGATTCAGTATCAGCAAGCGCATAGGCCAGATCATAGGTTGTGGCATCCGTATAGAACCCCCGCCACCACTCTTTACCTGGTTCATTGATCAGATCCGTCGGTGCGTTCCAGTGCCAGCATAACGTCACAATCCCGCCTTGTCTGTGCCAGTCCATCACATCCCGAATCTCCTGGGAGACCGCACCACGCTCTGTTCTTGAAGGGGAATATTCCATGAGATCAAAGCCAATCACAGCTGGCTTTCGGCCTGTATTTTCATTAACCCAGTTAAGATTGCTGTAATCCTGCTGGCCTGATAACATTCCTTTTCGATAACGCTCGACCAGGAACGCCATCAGCTCTTTTGCTTCAGCTGACGCTGCTTTATTCACCGGAACTCTGCTGATCTCACGCACTGTCATCTCTACACCTCCAATTGGATTTACCATGTTAACCCACTACACCAGAACGTTCAATGCTCTCAACGAAATAGCGCTGAACAAACAGATACAGAATAATCAGCGGTGCAATAGCCAGCAAAATGCCTGTATCCACGATCATCGCCACATAGTTCGGATCAGCCTTGATGCCCGAGTTAGAACCAAAGCCCATCAGTTGCGGAATCAACTGGTTCGCCTGTGCAGGCAAGGAAGCCACCTTCAGGGAGATCAGTGGACTTTCACTCATGAATAACGCCGAATAAAACGTGTCATTGTACTGCCAGACAAACGAGAACAAAATGACCGTAATCAGCGGCGAGATTGCATTGGGCAGCATGATACGGGCAAACGTTTTGAATCCACCTGCGCCGTCAATCAGTGCAGCCTCCTCGATCTCCTTCGGCATGCCCTTGAAGAACTGACGGAAAATATAGATGAACAGCCCCGCCTTCAGCCCTCCCGCCGTAGCAGCCGTAATCATTGAAGGCCAGTACGTATTGAGCAGGTTAATGCCGTTCTTCCCCGTGAACAACTGGATAATGCCCATAAAGTCAAAGCTACGGAAATGCAGATACATCGGTACCATAAGCGTGCTTGTCGGCACCAGAATCGTCAGAATCACCAGGATAAAGAGCACATTACTACCCGGAAACGAAAACCGGGCGAAGCCGTATCCGGCAAGTGCACAGGATATCGCTGTCAGAAGCGTTGTGATGGTAACGAACAATAACGTGTTCGCCAGCAAAGGCAGATAATCCATCACTTGCGCCGCTAGCCGGATGTTATCCAGTGTAAAATGCTGAGGAATCATATAAATCGTTGGATTGTAGATATCCTGCTTATCCTTGAACGCAACTGACACTTTGAGAAATAACGGATATAAAATAATAAATGAAATGCCGATGACCAGTGCATATCTGAATATGGAATAGAGAAGGTCCGATGTCTTGTTTCGTACCCGCTGCATGTGGTAATTCTGTTTGGGAACCACCACCATGCGATCTGTTCCTGACGCAGCCATAATCTGAAGCCTCCCTCAACGTTAACCGTCAGTTGTAATGAACCCGCCGTGACAACACCCAGCCCACTACGATCAGTACAAGGCCAATCACCAAGGTATATAACCAGGACATCGCCGAGCTTAAGCCAAAGTTCTGGGTTTTGAATGCGGTCTGATAGATAGCTTGTGTGACCGGACTTCCGGCAAATGAATCAATAATGGTATAGATGACATTCGTCAGAATCAACGGACTGACCATGGGAAATGTAATTTTCCAGAATGATTCATAGGCTGTCGCCCCTTCGATCTTTGCAACCTCATACATCGATCCCGGCACCGATTGCAGCGCGGCGAGGAAGATCAGAATCTGGACGCCAGAGCTGCTAATAATCTCATAGATCCGCATGATGGCTTCTACAATGTAATCCACATAGGCCATCGGCAATCCCACATCCGCCAGCATACGCACAATGGATACCACGTTGAACGAAGCCCCGCCATCGGCAGATGCATCGACCGCACTCGCATCTCCCATCAGATTGATTAATCCCGCAGACTCAGCAGCTGCAACTGCACTGGAAGCCAGAATAACCGGCAAAAAGAAGATTGCACGCGCCATCGTTCTGCCTCTGAACTTCTGGTTAAGCAGTGTCGCCGTGAACAGACTGAAAAACAGTATCATCGGCACATTCAGCAGCATCGCTCCAACCGAGTCAACCAGAATCCGGTTGAACGTCGCGTCAACCAGAAGCGCATCCTTGAAATTTTTAAATCCAACGTATTCCAGGACGTATCCGCCCGGAGCAACAGACAGGTTACTCATGCTGAACCGGATGGATTGCAGGAGTGGCGTGGCAAAGAGGAAGATGAAGCCGATCAGCCACGGCGATATAAAGGCAAGTCCAAGCAGCGCTCTCCGTGACTTCAGCGATAATCGAATGGTTCTCATCGGTTCACTCCTTCCACCACATAGTCCGTCCCGCCAACTGTTGTTCCACCAACAGTAACTGAATCCACATTGTAATTCACAAGAATGGATGTACCGCCCGTATAAGTGATCCGGACCACGCCATCCTGGATGCGTTCATGCTTCAGGATCTGCTCATTCTCCAGTTCTCCCAACACTTCATTCGCCTGCTTATACAAGGCAACAGCGTCATCCACCCAATAGCCATACTCGGTCGCGTAGGCCGAATCATAATTCGTAAGTTTCAGCCGGGAAGATGGTTCATATGTCCATTGAAAATACGGAGCTGCCCCAAGCTCCAGGCTGCGCAGCAATTGTTTGCGGAGATCCTGATCCCCCGACGTGTTCATCGGAGATGCAGCATAGTTCATGTAACCATGAATAACCATCGCATAAAAAGGAACTTCTTCATCGGTAATATTGAACCGACTTGACCCTGCGGGTACATTCACAACATGTTGTGCACTTCCCCAAGCGTAGCTATTTGCAGCAGATATCATCAAGTTGGGATAGGACTGTTCCAGCTGTCCCAGCTGTTCCTTCACAATGTTCTTCGCCGTCTCCCGATGAATCACCCGACTATCCCGATAATCGGAAGTCAGGACTTGCCCAAGATCACGGAGGGATAATCCACCGAGGTCCAGTTTATTGAATTTATCAGCAAACTCAGTCACCACATATGGAAGCTTGGCCGCTGAGAGCAGATAATAGCTGTCCTTGCTCTGATTCATGCGATTAAGGGCAGGACTGTATGGATACAGTTCCGCTGTCTCTTTCGTTACAAAGCGTGCCGCATCCGAAGAGGGAGCAAAGCGCATATCATCGTGATAAATGTGCTGGAAAGCCACATCCGGGAACAAGGCTCCGCCAGACTGCCCAAGCTTAGCGGACAACGCCTGAAGTTCGGAACGACTGCCTACCTCACTGTCCAACTTCACCTGGGTTGGCATATGATGACTGATCCCACCGCCGAACCATCCCTGATACCGCATTTGCACGCGGTTTACACCTTCCTGCTGCAACTTCGCCGCCATTTCAGTAGCCTGTTCGTACGTGGTCATAGCTAAGGTGGAACGATATGGCACGCCCAGGAACGAAGCCTCTTTGTCCACCGCACCAAGTACATCTACATAGAACGGCAACTCCGTCTGTTCTGCGAGTGGCTTCAATACATCCTGCTCTATCAATTGCTGCTGATACAGGCGGGCCATACCCGAGTAACTGGCATTTTCTCCATGAAGGAAATGATAACGCACCTGGATATCTCCACGGAAAGGCTCTTCGCTAAGCAGCTGAATCTCCTGCATTTTCTGCGAGGTGTACATCTCCAATTCATCCTCACCCCGCAGGGAGAAGGTCGCATGCACATGATTGTAACTGTTCTGCCTGCCTCCAATATCTGCAGTGATACTGGCTATGCCGTCCCCTTTTTCAATCACCGCAAACCAGGCATTCTCCCCGTTCTTCAGACCAAACACAGGCATATACGCGGATTCACTAACCTGAGGACGACTGAGCGAATTATCATTTTGGTCTGCGCCGTATACGCGCTGTACATACTGTTCTTCCTGGGTTTTCCCGTTGTTCAGGTGGATCAGACTGCCTGAACCGTCAGGTACGAGCATGTAGCCCTTACCCTTCGTATCCGCAGCACCAAAATAAGCGAGCAAATCAATATTCCGAATGCGGTATTGCCCACTTTCCTCTATCTGGCTCAGAGGCACGGTCACAACAAGTGCTCCCTGCTCCAGTCGGTATTCCACAGGAATCACGAAGCTGGGTTTATCCGATACACCTCCGCCTTCGACACCATTCTCCTGATTGTCAAAAGCCAGATCGTCCGCCGTGTAACCCGCCGTCTCAAAGGCTGCCAACATCTTGTTCAGCACAAGTTGCTTCGAGATCTGTCCATCCAGCCGCTCCAGAATATCCGGATTGTTCTTGGTTGGATAATAACGGGCAGATGTGTATCTTGCGACAGTTGCGTCCAGTTTGGAAAGCACTTTCTCCTCCAGGCGCTGCTTGCTAATCAACTTCGGCAGTGCGTCAATGCCAAGCGACGTATCACCAAGCGTATAGTTCACCCGAATCCCCTGATCGATCTGCCCCACAGTGAATTGCTTGTTGCTGATGCTGGAACTGAAATTCGGGAAGTTCTCCAGTGTTCCCATCGCATCCCGGAAAGACACGTTCAGCTGGGAGAACAGCACTTCTTTTTCATATGCGGAAGCGAGACTATCCCCATCCCGTTCTTTCGGGTTGCTATACCAGATCTCTCCACTTTTTCCGTCACGTACTGCAATTTCTGTTGTCTCCTCGTTGTAGTACAGGGCCAATCCCTGATCTTCGGCGACCAGTTGCATACCAGGCACCCCCTGCGAAGAGTCGTCAAGGAATTGCAACGGTTCCTCCGTGACGGGCATGGCTTGGGTTGTTGTATCCAGATAAGCCGCAGCTTCCACGGCTGGAACCCCCCTGTTGTTTATATACAGCAGCCCGGCTGCAATCATGATTACAGCTGCACCACCAGCCAGCACCGTATATAGTCGTTGCCTTTTGTTCACGGATGCCGCCTCCTTTAGGTCCGGAAAATCAACTCACGGTAGATGTTATAACCGAATTCGTACAACTGTTGGAGCATGCTGAAGACGAGGGCACCAAGGAATACGATAATGCCCATCACAATAAGCGTTAGCACCATCGTAATGATTGTTTTAATCACGGTGTACTGATGAACCGTCATCATGCCAATGAACAAAAGCAACACAAACCAGAAGAACGCGATGCTATTAAAAAGATAATAAAAAGCAGTCTCCTCCTGCACCATGAAGCGGCTGATCACGATCATCGGGGCATAGATCAGAATAACCGGAATGAGCGAGTATCCTGTCGCCAGAACGATTTCTCTGAATTTCCCTTCCCCTTCCATCAAGGTCGTTACTGCCCAATTGGCTGTGCACCATAGAAAGAACGGGAGAGCAACTGTGGCGATCTCGATGATGCTGTTAATCGTACGAGGATCGATGTAATTGACGAGAAATCCTGCGTACTGCTTCTGCAAAATCATCATGATGATGGTGAGCACGAGCGCTGCAAAAGCAACGAGCAGCCGTCCCCGGTTATCCGACTTGAGGTCCCAGAATGCATCAATGGGGTGAAAAATGAGATGCAGTGGAAACTTAATGAAATCCTGCTTCACGATCAACCTGCCTCCTCCGTCTCCATTTAACCGCCAATCGGGTCAGGATCAGAATGAAAATTAGCGCGATCGCAGCGGTCAGGAATGTACCGAAGTGTTCCTTCATCATCTCCCGCCGGTGCCTCTTGAACGCGACAGAATAACTCTTGCGATCCATCCCAAGTTCGAAGTAACCCAGCGCTTCCTCGTTTTTCTTCTCCATTAATAAGGACTTGCCGATACCGATATAGGCGATGTCATAGTTGGCATTCAGCTTCAGCACTTCTCTCCAAATATTCACGGCCTCAGTGTCCTCTCCGCGATAGTGGAGTGCCACCGCTTCGTTCACACGGGCACCAAAACGGGTTGGCTCATAGACGACAAGATTGTTCTTGCCCCGATCCAGAACCAAGTGGCGCTCACCGGATTGTTCAATCGCAACAGGCGTCTTGAGGGTACCCACCTGATTTCCTTTGCCACCGTATATGTAGAGCAGATGACCTTCATCGTCGTACGTGAACACCCGGTTTTGTGTCGCATCCAGTACACTGTACATGCCGTTACCCAGCACTTTCACATCAATCAGTTTCGATGGACCAGGATTGTTGCGAAACCGGATATCGCCTTTGACGTCAACATAACCAAACCGCTTCAGTACATCTTCCCCAGACGGGTTGAGACGTTTGATCGGTTCATTCGAGCCAGGATCAATATTCGTCGCATACACGAATCCTTTGTGGTCGATATCCGCATTGGAGAACTCCGTTGGGACAAACAGGACCATCTGTGCGCGTTGCGCTTTGGTCGATAACATGCGCCAGATATATTCGCCGTAGTCCCGCTCCACTTTGTTCGTACCGACGTATCCGATAAATTTTCCGCTCTCGTCAAACTGCATAATCCCCTCGTAGACCCCCTGTGCCACAACGTACACCCGGCCCACATGGTCAACCGTCAACTTCAAGGGCTGGAACTGGAATTGGGTCGACAGGATATCCGATTCTGGCTTCGTGATCGTATGAATCAGCGCTCCTTCTCCATCCAGGACAACCACACGACTGTTGCCCGTATCGGCAACATAGATGTGTTCTTCTTCATCCACAAACAATCCGCCCGGAAGGTTGAAGGTCTCCTTGCTACCATCCATCATGAATCCATCGATGACGCGCAGCAGCTTAAAACTGGTGTCCAATACGATAATTCGGCTGTTGCCGCTATCCAAAATATAGATCAACCCGGAGGGAGAAACGTTCACATCACCGGGGTCTTTGAACTCACTAATGCCAAGGTCACGACCTGATAGGGTACGCTCGGGCAGATAGGCATCCGGTGAGGGAACAGCCTCTTTCCAATAGTTGTAATTGTAACTCTCATACGGCGCCGGGGAGGCCGCCGCAGGCACGGCATTCACCAGCAGCAGAGATACTGCCGCCAGGAGAACAAGCCATCTTTTCACTGTGCGTGCCATATCGTTCCCCCTTAATCCTTCATGCCCGAGCTCGCCATCGTCTCAATGATTCGGCTCTGAGAGAAAATAAATAGCGTGATCGGCACACTCATCAAAATCAGTGCTACCGCAGCACCCGCTCCTGCCCGGGATATGCCGCCCTGAATTATCTGACCCGCTGCATAATGCAGGGTCTTGAGCTGCTCACTGTAGATGTATCCATTCCCATCACTGCCCCATAACATCTGGAACAGCAGAATGATCAATGTAAGCCAGGCTGGCTTCACATTGGGCATCACAATGGACCAGAAGATTCGGTATTCACTGGCACCGTCAATCTTGGCTGCTTCCAGCAGCGCATCCGGGATCTGCTCCATGAACTGTTTCATCAGGTACAACCCGAGTGAATAGGCAAATGCCGGAATAATAACAGCCCAGTATGTGTCGATCCATCCGAGCCATGACATGATCATATAGTTCGGAATGGCCGTCACCGCTGGTGTGAACATCAGTGAGAGTACGACCACCTGGAACATGAATACTTTGCCTGGGAACTTGTGCTTGGCAAGCGGGTAGGCCGCTGCGGAAGCTAGCAGCACATGGCCTACAATTCCGATACCTGTAATAAATACCGTGTTGAATATATAACGTGAGAACGGCACCCACGAGTCACTCAGCAGATTCAGTAGATCCGTAAAGTTGCTGAACGTGGGATTTTTGACAAATAGCGTTGGTGGAAAAGTGAAGATCTCATCCAATGGTTTGAATGCATTGTTGATCGCATAGATCAACGGCAGTACCATGAAAGCACCGAATACGAGCAGAAGGGCAAACAGGGAGAGGCTTCCCGATAGCGAGCGATTCACCCGCTTTTTGCCTGTCGCAATTGCAGCCATAGCTATTCTCCCACCCTTCGAAGCAGTTTCTGTACCAGCAAGTTGGTGCCCACCATAATCATGAACAGCACGGTGGCAATCGCCGATGCGTATCCCATCTCAAACCGCGTTGTACCAAAGTCGATCAAATGGGTCACCACAGTCTCTGCTGCATAGTTCACGCTTGGGAACCCGGCCAGCGCGATCGACACATCGGCCACGGCAAACGAGGTTGTCAGCTGAATGACTGCGCCGAACATCAACTGTGGACGCATCGAAGGCAGGGTAATGTACCATAGTTCCTGCCAGCGATTTTTGATCCCATCTACCGCTCCTGCTTCATATAGCGTCCGGTCTACAGTCTGCAAACCGGCGATAAACGCCAGAAATCCGGTTCCCAGACTCAGCCACAACTGCACGAGAATGAGGATGGGCATAATGTAAGCTTCTGTCTTCAGCCATTGAATCGGCTCCAGCAGAAAACCCCATTTGATCAACAGCCCATTAGCAATACCATAACGATCTCCCGAGAAAATCATCAGCCAGATAAAATACACATTGCCTGAAATGGAGGGCGCGTAGAAGATCAGCGTCATGAACGCTCTCCATTTCGGAGTTAACTCATTAATGATCCACGCGAAGACAAAACAGGCAATATAACTGATCGGCCCGGTAATGATGGCAAACAGCAGCGTATTCTTGATTGCAATCAGGAATACATCATCCTCCAGAAACAGGCGGGTATAGTTCTGCCAGCCAATAAAACGTGGAAATTCCAGCATGTTAAAGTAGGTGAAGCTGAGTATGATCGAGATGACAACCGGAATCACGGTAAACATGAGGAACAGGAGCATATAAGGTGCAAGCAGAACATAGGAATGTTTGCTGGCCTTCATTTCCTGGAGTTTCCAGCTCCACCACGATTTCATGCCCATCCTTGACGCTTTCTCAGGAGGACTGTTTTGTCCGTCTCGGAGTGATATTTGTGGCACGATTAACCCTCCCTCTGCTTACGGAAGACCAAATTCAGTACGCTTGACGCGAATCTCGTCCTGAATATATTGGGTATAATCCATGATGGATTCCCTGGCTTCCACTTGGCCAACAACGGTTTTGTAAAATGCATTGAACAGATGGCGGCCTGTAAAATAACCACCAGGTACTTCGGGAATACCCTTCACGGTTTCGAATTGGGCTTTGAGATTCGCATAATCCTCCGCAGGCCAAGGCAGGGAATCCAGCGCCTTGATGTTGGCCGTTGGATAACGGGCAGCCGCACCCATCAGTCCTTCCATCTCCCGTCCGAATTCCGCCTGAATCGGTGTACTGGTCCACCACTTCATGAACTCCCACGCCGCATCCTGATCCTTGGCACCCTCCAGCATCATGACCGCGCTACCTCCACCCGGTACGTCCCGATTCAAGGTACCATTTGCCTGAACGGTTCCCGGCACTGGAACGAATCCCCATAGTCCGCGAATCTCCGGTGCAAATACAGACAACTGGTTGTACATGGTGTAATCCGTTAGTCCAATAGGCATCTGTCCTGTCCGGAAACGATTGGCAAAATCATATTCCCGCTCCAGCTTGTAATCGGTATAGAATTCCGTCCACTGCTTAAAGGTCTCGATTCCGATCCGGGAATCCAGATCCGATTCCTTGTCATCGTTACGATAGAAGGCGCCGCCATTCTGGAGCAGCATCGTTGCATACTGCGAGTTCGGCGGAATATTGACACCCTGCATATTCGCCTGGGTCACAACCGGCATGCCGAATTCCATGTGATTTTTGCTCAGAATCGCGAGTAGAGCCTCGACATCCTCCCAGTTCTGAGGCACTTCAAGTCCGAGTTCTTCGAGCACGTCTTTACGATAAAACAGCATGTTAAAGGTTTGCGTTTCCGGTAGGGCATATACGCCCGAATCGTAGGCATACGGTACAATTGCACTTTCCCTGAACTCCTGTTCTACGATGCTATAGTCGCTGAATTGCGTCAGATTTACAGCCGAGTTCCGCATCGCAAAGTTCACGGGCAGGTCATTACCGATCTGCATGGCAACATCGGGTCCTTCACCGGACAACGTCGCTGGCAGCAAGGTTCCCATGTTGACCAGCTTCAGATTCACGTTAATGCCACTGTCTGGTGTGAAGGTCTTGTCAATCATCGCCTTCATCGTATTCGCCTGGTCTCGTCCGCTACCAATCCAGACCGTTACCGTGCGCTGATCTTCTGAAGTGGCTACATTGCCGATCTGGTTATAATCAATGAAGAACGAATGATAGAATATCTTGGCTTCATGACCAAGCTTCGCGAGTGGTCCCATGCCTGTTCCGGGAATATCACGATCGATCGAAGTGACGTACAGTGCGTCGATCTCAAGGGGTTGCTCTCGTGCCTGCTGCACCCATGTTCCGAGACCACCCGTGTTGGTTTTATAAGCCGCAAGCCGTCTTGGAATGGTATCCGGCTTGTCAATCATCTCGTCCAGTTGCAACGCCATCGTCTTGATCAGCGCTTCCTGATCACTGGACTGTCCTGACAGGAGTCGAAGCTGTGCGGCCACGTCTTTGAGTCGTTTACTTTCCCCGCTGAACACTTCCAGCAGGTTCGGAATCTGTTTCTCCACCCGGTAATCCCGGAATTCATCAGGCTTCGTGCCTGTAATCATCAGAATTCGTCGGTACATGGAGTTCAAGTTGTACAGACTGTCCTCCACATTGCGGATAAGGGGGGCAAAATCTCCGAGGCTGTTCTCCAGCCGTAGCACATGTTTTCCTTTTTCCAAGTGAAACTTGTATGCTTCCTTGCTGCCCATGACGTCAATGCGATAGTCACTCTGATAACGGAAAGGGGCTTTGGCCATCTCTGCAAACGGAACTTCACCATCAATGGTGAGCTTGCGTGTGGAATAGATGCCTTTGACAAAATTCTGCTGTCCGGTAAAACCGATATGATAAAGTCCACTCTCCGGCACATCCACTTCCCATTCAATCCATTGTCCTGGCAGACGCCAGTTAAAGCCGCCAATTGTATTAATGCGTACCTGGGAAGCGCTGTAAGGAGATACAGCAGAACTTGACCTTTCGCTGGTCGGGTATAACGTAGGTGAAGATTTGGCAATCGCGGCTTCTCCTTCAATGCGAATAAGTACATCCTTCGGCTGCCCGGAGGAATCCGACTGTTGTGCACCTGCAGTTTCCGCGTAAGGAACAGCTGTCTTCTCATTGAAAAGACGAATGGACCGAATCACCATGGGTTCACGTGATGATTTTAGCGTTAGCGTGTGTTCCCCTTTTTCCAAATAAAACTTGAATGGAGTCTGTTCGTACCCGTCGGAGTCCTGAAACGTTTCTTCCATCCAGCGTGGTTGCTCCACTTGTCTCGGGCGAAGGTCATTACCTTGATTGTCCTGCTCCACAACATCTTTCTCATTCGCCCACACCCGATCAAACTGCAAATAGGCGGCTTCCGCAAAAGGAAGTTCACCATCAATGTACAATGCACGCTCAATGGCCGAACTCTTGCCTTCAACGGGATAATAGGTGGCGGACAGGTTATACAGCCCGGTCTTCGGCACGTTAATGGTCCAATCGACTTGTCCGGTCTCTCCGGTATGGAGAGATACACCATCCATTCCCTCATAATTAGTCAGTTTACGGACGTCCTCACCTTCGGCTTTTATGTAATCTCCTGCTTCAATGGTGATGTCCACATTCGGCTGTGTTGCCTGATCCGTTCCGGATCGATACTGTTCGTACCCCTTTTTCTGCCGGGTCTGCTGCAAGACTGCATCCACTTCAATGGCAGGCAGACTGCCAGGCGGAATGTTTGCACTCTTCACATCAGCGCCGGAAGTTACATATAAAATGATGCAGGCTGCCGCCACGATGATTACTGTGGACAATATCCATGTCTTACGTTGTAGAATTCCAGCCATCCTACGAGTCCTCCTCATCAAGGCTGATGCCAGCAATGCCGATTTGGTGGTTCAGGAAAAAGGGACTCCGTGCAACCTTGCCGACACGAGCCCCTGCCTGAATCGTTTGCTGGTGATAAGTGTTTTTATTGTTTGCCGAGTTTATCAATGGCAGCTTGTGCCTGTGCTTTGTATTTCTCCGCTGTTGCTGTCACGGAAGCGTTGTTTTTGATGATATCGTTCACGTAATCTCCAAATGGGTAACCCGTGTAAGCATCATCCAGTAAAATGCGGCCCGTTCCAGCGATGTGCTCGCGAATAATCGCAATATCCTTCTCATCGGTATAACGACTCTCCAGATAATCTTGACCTGGATACTCTTCAATCTGCGGGATGTCGAAGGTCTCTTCATAGATTTGGTAGACGATCTTCGGATCCTCCACACCTTTTGGAATGAACTTCGCCGATGCCGCGTTGTTTGCATACGTTACCTCTTTGCTACCCTGTGGCCCATTCGGAATCGGTACAACGCCGACAGCAAAGGTGAGATCGCCCAACTGCCATTCAGCAGCAGTGAACAGAGCTACGTCTCCATCCTTGAACGTATTGCTTTCCTCCCAGTTGGTTTTGTCGCCGGTTTTGACCTTCACGACATTCTCCACGTTATACAGGCGTTTGACGAATTCAGCAGCTTCAATCGTTTTCGGATCGGATAATCCCTCTTTGCTATTTGTATCATCCACGATGGTGCCACCATTGGCTGCGGTAAAATGACGAACGACATCAAGCGCCCAGCCAGAAAATCCGTATACGTCAGTTTTGCCGTCATTATCCATATCTTTGGTTGCCTGTTTGGCGAGTTCCAAGAATTTATCCCAATTCCATTCACCTTGGTTATACAGGTCCTGCGGATCAGGTAATGACAGTTTTTTGAACAAGTCACGATTGTAGTGAAGTCCCAGACCGATGCTGGTTGGAGATTCGAAGGCGTACTCGTTGCCCGCAATGGCAGGGAATTTAGCAATCAGGTTTGCCTCTTGATTGATGTTGTTCTCAGGTGTAGTGAATTCGGAGATGGGCAACAATTGCCCTTTGAGGATGGCAGGTAGTGCGGATTTGTATTCCATCTGAACGATGTCAGCGAATGGTTCGCCGGCTAGTGCAGACGTTGTGAATTTGTTCATGTATTCTTCAAAAGGTACGTTAACAAACTCCAGTTTCACGTTGTATTTCTTCTCTACCTCTGCAATTTTATCGAGTCTGGCCTTATCCGAGGCCGTCTCTCCCGCCGGTTTCAGATCCCACCAGGCCGCAACCTTGATGACACGTCCACCCAGATCAGGCACATTCGCCACAACTTCTTCAGCTACGTCTTCTTTCTCTGTTTCAGCGACTTCGGTGCTGTTGCCTGAATTCGTTGTTCCCTCTGCATCAGTCCCCGTCTGCGTTGTCCCCCCACCACTGCAAGCGGATACAAAAAGAATCACAACCAATAACATCAGAGGTAGAACATTCCATCTTCTCATCATGATTTTAACAACCTCCCCGAATGTGTATACCAATCATGGTTCACCCTAAATCATTAACCCCACTCATCAACCAATCGAAAATAAACGACCACCACCATTTGTTATTTTCTTGTTTGTTTTTGACAAACAAAATTTAACACAGCGAAATGTAAGCGTCAACATTTTTGTTGTTAACATTTTCTAATTATTCTGATAAAATGCTGATAAAGCTATATTTTAGCTGTATTACAGCTTATTCACCAGGTCATTCCCTAAGTACACACTTGTTATAATCAGCACTACATTTCAATCATTTGTTATTTTATTCGAATAACAAAATAATAATTCTTAAGACAATATTCGTCATACTATCTGAAAATATGCTTACCTTCACGTTGGATGGCTATCGTAAAATGCTGCGAATCACTAACATTTTGAATTCTCTATCCGTTATTAGATTAAGAGAAATACATCATGCTATACTAGAATCAGTTGGATATCGCTCCAAATAGGAATACGGCAGAACTACGAGTGTAAGGATGGTATGATGAAAACGAAGGTAACAATTCAGGAAATTGCACATTTTACGGGTTTGTCGAAATTCGCGGTGTCACGAGCTTTGTCTGGAAAATCGGGAGTTAGCGATCAGACGAGGGATGTTATTCTCAAGGCCGCCGGCAAACTTGGATATTTCAAAGATAACAGCATCTTGTCTGGTGAACTGTCTCACAGCAGTGAATCACATGACCCGAAGAACACACGTTCAAGCGGTACCATCTTGATTTTGTTTCCCAATGTTCGTTATCAAAATCAAGAGTCCGTATACTGGGGACCTGTCTTTAACGGAATCTCGTCCAAGCTGAACCAGAAAGGTATAAATATCCTGACCTTGACGGAACCTTCAGCAGATCAGTTGTTCACGCTGTTGAATCCGGATGCTATTCGGGGAATTATTACCGTTGGTTCTATCTCGACGCCGATTCTACTTGAAATCAAGCGGCTGGGCATTCCGGTTGTGATGGTAGATCATCTGGACCCTGTTTTCCACAGTGACAGTATATTTACCGATAACTTTGCTTCCATGCGCGAGATCATGCTCTATTTGCTCCGCAAGGGGTTCAAAACCTTCCAGTTCGTTGGCAATATCAGTGATGCTCATAGCTTCTATGAACGCTGGATTGCTTATACTTCTGTGCTCATGGGCCATGGAATGGAGATACACCAGATTCCCGAGCTAAGTAATCAGGCATTGGATGAGTTCCGCCAGACGTTCACTTCAGTGATCCATGAGGATAACCTGCCTGAAGTGTTTGTATGTGCGAATGATTTCTATGGGCTATACACCATAGAAGCTCTTGAAAGTATGGGCATTCGTGTACCCGATCAGTGTGTTGTGACTGGATTTGATAATCTATACGACAATATTCCCTTACTGGCCACAGTTAATGTGAACAAGGAATTGCTGGGGTCACGTGCAGTGGATCAGATGTTATGGCGCATTGCGAACCCAGAGAGCAGCGTAGAGAAAAAGCTGATTCTTGCTGACGTTATTATTCGTGAACAGTTCAGCCGGCATAGCGGCTAATAAGGTAGGATACATGGTGGTACATATGTGAGTGCACATACTGAAAATCATATATGGAATAACACTTATGCCACACAGAACAGCAAGCCAAATACCCTTTTAACCGTGTAATCATACGGCTTTTGGGTTATTTGGCTTGATTATTTTATGTTGGGCCGTTCTACGTATCCGTGCGCACATCATCCCAGTCCTGATCCAGGTAACAGATCAGCCAGTTCAATGCACGGTGACGTTCATAGGCCACCCCACCATTCAAACCAGCGGGAGGCGTTCTGTCATTTACCCGACTATCCACACACACCCAGTTGTAACGGTAGATCAGATCTGCTTCATCCAGAATCTCACTCTTGCTACGCAGGGATGCATCCGTGAGAAAGTCCGTAAAGCTATCCTTCTGCTGTAAATAACCGACATCCTTCCCTACGTTACACAACTCCGTTGGTGCGCCCAGTTCCTTCACGTAACCAAGCGCCCACAACATCACGTGGTACGCTTCATATCCCCAGGAGAACGATATGATCTCCTGCTGCTCTGCTCCGTGCTGATCGATAAACCTCTTCTCTACGGGTGAGAAAAAGGATTCAGCCTCATACTTGTCAATTACTTCCTGAACCAACGCTGCCGTATCTTCCGCACTTTCGCCTGCTCCCAGACACTCACCTTTAAGAGCGGCAAGACATAGGGCAACCGCACGGCGCGCGACCTCCGCTTCACTCCGAATCGTCGTGTGCTCGTCTCCGGCTCTTGCGGGCAAGTTCGCATTAAACGGAACCCCTTGTTCGGTTAAGCGTTGCTCTGACCGCACTTTACGTTGAATTGCAGACTCGGACTGGGGTGTATCGCCATCCAGGAAGCTGGTGTGTGCTGTCACGGTGTAATCCTCCACCTCAGAATCTCCATTTACATCCAGCAATAGCTGGCCTTGTGCATTGAGCAGAGATCCACCTCCCCAGAAGATAACAGCATCCAGAGAGTCCGCCAATCGCAATAACTCGCCGAAGAATTCTTCCGATATGTCCTCTTCCGTCTCAATACCAACCACCATATTCAATGTGGAACATTTGATCAGTACCTTTTCCTGGAGCGAAGCATTGCGCCCTTCAATCTGACTCAAAAAACCAAGCATCCCTTGAATCATTGTCGTAAATTCCTCAGGATGTGTCTGGCTGGTCATGATATTAAAGCCTTTGGTTTTCTTACTGAGCCATTTTTTCTGCGTCACTTGAATATGGGTCTTGTCTTCCCGGCGTTCAATCGTACCCTCAGGATAAATGGATAGAATCACTTCAAACAGCTGATCCAGGTCAAATTGAGAGCTATATATCGCACAATTTCTCATGAAGTTCACCCTCTCTATATATAGTACAACTAATGAATATTTACACTGGCACTCCGATGGCAGAATAACTTTCCGATCGCTGTTATCCCCAGATTTTTTTATTCCTTTTTTTTGGAAAGGGGAAATCCGATGATAGCGTATGCTTCCGATGTAGCTTTCTTTTAGAAAGCTTTTAGGCGAACGCTCCGCTTCTTCAAGTTATTTCTGCCCTCTCCGTTATCGTGTAAATGTTCAGTTGAACATATATGACTAATCCTTATACGGATCGAATTCATTACCTCCGGCCATGGCGACACCAACGGGACGCAGCACATGGTTGATTTTCAGCGTATTGGCATGTGCGTTCAGTACGTCTTGCAGTTTTTTGTACACAAACGGACTTTCGTCTGTGCCCGCTCCCCGGAGCTCAACGCCATAGGCACGAATTGCTTCATGCATCTGTGCTTCACTAATCTCACCGCCCATGCGTGTGCGCAGCTTGTAGTTCATTTTGCCAGCCGCCTGCGTTCGGCTCATCGTACGCCCTGCTCCGTGCACAGTGCTGCGGAATGATTCGGTATTCTCTTCGCTGTGGATCCCCTCCACAATTACCGAGATATCTCCCATGCTTCCACCGACAAAACCGAGCTGCCCGGGTGCCAGCGGCGTTGCGCCTTTGCGGACCACGACTACCTCTTCACCCATGTGCTGTTCTTTCCAGGCAAAGTTGTGATGGTTATGAACGGCATATTCAGCACTTGCCCCGAGAATTCCAAGCACCTGTTCAATGACATAGTCTCGTCCTGCATAGGCATACCGGCCCGCCAAAGTCATTGCGTCCCAATACATATCACCCATTTCGCTATTTAGGTCAAACAATGTAGGCGGCTGATCCATCGATTCACCAGGAGCTTTGCCACTGAACTCGCGTCCTGCAGCGAGGTTAAGGAATCCACTCGCCACTTTGTGACCGAACCCGCGACTGCCAAAATGATTCGCGATCCATACCTCTCCCGTTGTCTCTTCTACAAAAATATCCACAAAATGATTGCCACTGCCTACAGTTCCAAGCTGGTTGCGTGCGAGTGTCTTCAGCTTATGTTGTAATCCCGGTTCAATGGTATCAAACAGCTTCCAGCTCGCGTCGTCGAACAGCTCATGATCCACGGGTGTTGGATTATTGCGGCCCACACCGAAAGATATGGTCGAATTGATGTCATCCATAATCTTTACAATCTGATCCCGAATATCGTCCCACATCAGATTTGTGCGCACAGCCTTGTTACCACAGGCAATATCGTATCCGACACCTGACGGACTGATCATATTCCGGTAAGCGACCACACCACCGATGGGTTGCGAGTAGCCTTTGTGATGGTCGGCCATGAGAGCCACACCCAGTACATCCCCATATTGCGAGCAAGTCACCGCCTGACTTACGGCGTTCTCCAGCGGCTCCCCCCAGACTTTAATGTTATCCACGATTCTCATACTCTATATAAACCTCCTGTCTTATCAAACACTTTGTATATATTACCAAAATTTATGCCGTATGGGCAGTCAATCAATTCCTGCCGGATGATACACAATGCCACTTCGATTGCAGTGTCCTCTACCAGTCGCTGTACGTTATTGTGTAACTTTAGATTTGTTTTATTTTCACAGATTGTATTTTATACCAAACAAAATGACATATATATATTGCAAAAAGACTCGAATAATATTATCATGAAGCTCATAAGAAATATTTACCACATTATTTTCAATCTCTATGAAGGAGAGGTCAATCATGAAATGGTTTAAAACAAATGGCAATCAGGATGAGCGTATCGTCAATCTGAAAAACAAGGTGTATAAGGAAGCTTACACTTTAATCATGTGGATCTGCGGCATCTCCATCCTGATCAAAAGCTTTCTCAGTTGGGAGACTTACTCCATGCTGACGGAAGTGATCGTACTTCTCGCAGGAAGTATCTATTTCGGAATTCGTTCCGTCATGCTGGGCATTTATTCGGATGAAGTTGAGGTCCATGACCAGACGAGCAAAATTTCATATAGCCTGCGCAACATAATTACGGGTCTTGTTATCGGTTTTTCTATGGCCTTGTTCCTGGGCATCCGAAGTTCTGTTTTGTTTGCCGAAACGGCGAATGAGAAGTGGTGGTTTTTCTTCTTCGTTTTTATTATTTCACTGCTGCTTTATATTCCGCTCTTTGCAGGATTCAATGTCATCGTTCATCACTTCGCAAACAAGGCGAGTCAAAAAGCCGCTCGAAAAGATCAGTGGGATTCATAGAAAGGATACAAGGGTGAATGAGCATGAAAAACATACGATTGAAAGTCGCCCGGGTCGAAAAGGATCTATCGCAGGACGATCTGGCACGGATCGTTGGTGTATCGAGGCAAACCATTGGTCTCATTGAACTGGGAAAGTATAATCCGTCCCTCAGCTTATGTATTGCCATATGCAAGGCACTCTCAAGAACACTGAATGACCTGTTCTGGGACGAAGAGCAGACATAAGCCGGATGGTTCCATTACGAAATCATTTATTATCACGCATATGATGAAGGAGGCATTATTTTGAACTATTTCAGGAAAAGAAAAACGGGTGCTGTACTTGCTCTGACTACCGCCATACTGGCCAATTCACTCTATCCAGCCGGACATGCAGGTGCTGCAGCATCAGCTACCATGGAGACCATTCAGGGGCAGGTAACCCAGGTGCAATCCGCGAAAACGTCGGATGAGAAAATTGCAGAATGGAACGAATGGGCTAGAGATCACGCATATCGACTGGATAGCATCCAGCCTGTGAAGACAGGTCAGGAGCCCGATTCCTTCTCGGATCTGGAGATGCTGAAACCTCTACTCTATGACAAGCGAATTGTGTTTCTGGGTGAAAGCTCCCATGGGGTTGCCGAATTTAATCTGGCGAAGACCCGGCTGATCCAGTTTTTGCATCAGGAAATGGGATACAACATTCTTGCCTTTGAAAGCGGTCTTTCCAACACATCGCTTGCTAATACCATGGTAAAACAGCAACTTCCCGAACAAACGATGAAAAACTCCATCTTCGGCGTCTGGTGGTCCAAGGAAATCATGCCTTTATTCGATTATCTCAAAACGAGCGCACAGACTGAACGACCCCTGATTCTAACCGGTTTCGACATGCAACTGCAATTCCCACTGTTGGACGGTAACTGGCTGAAGGATAAAGAGCTCGCCAAGCGACTCACACAAACGGAACAAAAGATGTCCAATTTCTCTGCCGGAACGGATCTGAAAGCCTATCGCGCTGAGAAAAATGAAATTATCAAGGTATACAAAGATGTCCTTCAATCCCTGAAATCCAAATCTAACCAGGCCTATCTGCAAAAAGAATACCCGGATCAACCGAAACTTTCCATGCTGCTGGAGCGAAGCCTCAGTGATCGAATTCGTGTAGCAAGGGAATATGTCGATCTTTCGATCCGTGCAACGGCTGAAATGGATGAAGGAAAATATGAGTCGTTTTTTGATTCCATGGAGTGGCGTGATCAGGCGATGCATGACAATCTCATGTGGCTCGCTACCGAAGTGTATCCCAACGAAAAATTTATTGTATGGGGACATAACGATCACATAAGAAAGGCGCATAGCGAAGTCATGGGCTCGCCCTATCCCATAACCATGATGGGAGAAAAACTTTCGGAAGAAATGAAAAAATCAAGTTATGTTTTGGGATTGTATGCATCCAGCGGTCAAACGGCCGATAATTCCGGCGGACTTCATGCCGTTGAGCCGGCAAAACCCGGTTCCATTGAAGGCATCATGTCAGCAACGAATACACCCTACAGTTTTCTGGACCTGCGGTATCAGAACAGGGAAACAGGCAACTCATGGATGTTCGAACCACGATTTGCATACAGCTGGGGCATGATCCCTGAGAGTTTTGTCCCACGCGATCAGTATGACGGCATTTTAATGATTGATGATGTTCATCCACCGCAATATATTCGATCATCCTCATCCGGCTCCAAAGAACAAAGCAAGGAATAAATACAAAAAGAGAGCTGCCAGCTCTCTTTTTTTTGTTTTCCAACTCACGTGTCTCTATTTACCTTGGTCGACTGCACCATAACTCCACGTCGATGTGTTAGCTAATAACAATCGCTGTTTTCGGTCACGAAAACAGGAAGAATAGTCAATTAAGATGCTTCCGGTAACCCTGAACCTTCTCATCCTTGAAACCTAACTTCTCATAAAATATATGTGCTTCCTTACGCTGATCACCAGACACCAGAATCATGTAACCACAACCCATATCTTTGGCAATCCGCTCAATCTGGAGCATTAACCTCTGCCCAATGCCCTGCCTGCGTACCTGATCCGATACAATCACATTCTCCACAACCATGAACGGTTTGCATGGACCCACCAGATCCATACACTCAATCCCCATAACGGACCCGACCAGCCTGTCATTGTAAAATGCTCCAAGCACATGATAATGACCATTCTGTTGTATGTAATGAAACATCTTTTTCATCTGTTGCTCATTGGTAGGCGTTCCCATCAACTCATTGTATAGCTGGCTTAGTGCCGGTAAATCTTCAAGTTTGATTCCTTTAATGGTAATCATCATAACCCTCCTGATTTTTCCTATTTCGCATGCTTTGTCTTAAGTAAGGTCCTTTTTAAAATAATAATGACTGTGTCCAGTCGGTGCATTCTCGATCGTTGTGATCAATTGGTAGCCATGTTTCTTGTAAAATTCCGGTGCTTGATAGGAGAAAGTGTTCAACATGACAAAATCACAAGATTTCTCTCGTGCAATTCGCTCAACTTCAAGCAACAACTGTGAACCATATCCCCGATGCCGTTGTTCAGAATCCACCCAAAGAATATCAACCTCCAGCCAGTTCCAGCAAAGTGTACTAAGCACACCTGCAACAATCTCGCCAGTCTCATTTTTGATATTGAAATTCAATTCTTCGTACCGATGCCTTAATTCCTCGCTCACATGTGCAGCATTATATGCGACTAATTGCTGGCGAACATACTCTGAATCCTTTGAAGTACTTGGATTGATATTGATTTGGGACATCCTCTTCTCCCCCTATCATCATTACTCACAGCCTCATTCATTTCTTGCATATTTTAACATAAAGTTATCCTTTACAAAAATAAAAAAACGTACCTTCCATAGCGGAAGGCACGTTGATGTAACTTGCATTTGTTCACATATGCTGTTTTAAAATACGCTACTCTATTTCTCTCAGATCAACGTACACGTGACCTACACCAACTTTGCCCAGAAGGTCCGTAACCTTCAACTCTATCCGAATTGGCTCACTACTCGTCCCCAGTGCAGTAATGTATAGTTTCTGTCCATCCATTCTGACATCTGCCAATTGTGGATCAGGGGAGTCAGCCAGTAGGATGAGGGTCGACCTAGCGTCATCTTCATCCTCAAACATAAAGGACAGGTCGATCTCAATCTCATCTCCATGAACATAAGCGATATTACCCGCAGGTGCCTCCACCAGCACAGGGGCAGCATCATCAAAATTATACATGTACACACGTTGCAGCAACGTGTGATGCATTGTGAAGTCAGGCTCTTCTCTCAGGGGGATGGAATTGTTCCTCACATCCAAGTATTGCAGATCAGATAGTCCGGCAATTCCAGCTGGCAGATGAACAAGCTCATTACTGTTCAGATCTAGTTTTTGCAGGGAGTTCAGCCCTGTCACATCGGAAATACCCGCATTTCTTGCATACAATCCTCCATTAGTCTGAATGAGAGCTGCCGCCAATTCATCTTTGGTCAGCGGATCATCCACATCATTTTGCAACCAATTGCGTTGTGAAGCCGTAGTTCATGGGTCTTCCTATATTCCTATATTCCTACCTTCCTGTCTGTAGCAACTTATAGTTTACTAGAATATAATTCAATCCCGATAACAGCGTAACTCCTGTTGCCAGCCATAATAAAATCACATCAACCCGCACCTCAGTTAGCAAACTAAACGGAACATGGTTCAACAAAATCGCAATGATGGCTGCCACCTGAAGCACCATTTTGATTTTTCCATACCGATCGGCTGCGAGAGCAATGCCCTGCTCTGTTGCTACCATTCGTAACGCTGTAATCACAATTTCACGTCCTATAATGATTACAGCAATCCATGAACTGATCATATTCTCCTGAACCATCATGACGAGCGCTACCGCAATCAACAGTTTATCCGCCAGTGGATCGAGCAGCTTTCCCAGATTCGTGATCTGATTATATTTCCTCGCCACATATCCATCCAATTTATCCGTACCTGCTGCTACTGCAAATATAATTAGTGCAATCATCACGTTTTGCTGATTGAGAAAACAGATCATAAACAATGGAATCAACGCGATTCTAGCCAACGTGATTTTATTTGCCAGATTCATTAGATATCTCCACTCCTCACATCCATGTTGGCTAACTGACCTTTTTTCCATTTTCGAATTCGGGTCCGAAAAGATTTAAAAGGGGCTACCGAATTAATCTGGATCCACTTCACCATAGCCCACCCAGGCTTGGTACCCGTCCACTGTCTCATCCCTTGTACAAATAACTCCTCTTCGCTAAGGGAGTTAATCCAGTTCTGCCATTGTTGTTCTGTCTCCCGAAACAAAGAGCGCAGCTCCTCCAGCGTATAACCTGAATACTTTTCGTAAAATGATTCATTTAACGGCCCCAATTGGTTCCATTTATACCCTGGTGCAGGCATATGACATTCATGTCCCAACTGTTCCTTTCGCTCCCAATCCATCACCAGGTTCATCCATCCCAGCTGGTAGGCGATCATCTGGGCAGGGGTTTTATCCACACCTTCAACCCACTTATCTTTGTCACTGTTATGGATGTCATTGAATTCTCCCTCAAATAATACATAGGTGCGTCGAATCGTCTCACTTAATTCTTTCTTCGAGGCATATAGAATTCCAGGCACGCTGCTCCACTCCCCTCGTTCCACAGTTTTACACGAATCAGAAGCATGGACTCTATCATCATTTCGACTCAATTCCATCATCCTTTTTTTTCAGTTTGCTTTATTCATTTCTGTAAGACAAAGGGCAGTCTGTAAACAATACAGCTGCCCTTTACTCAACCTATTTTGCTATATCAGCATACTCCTGTACCCAATTCTACAAGGCTTCCTTAATCACCCGTTTATAGTACCACACAGACAACAGGCCAAAAATCGAATATAACAATGTATAAACTATCATGACAATGACCGTAGGTGTCGCCAGCTCCGTACCAAAGAAAAACCAACCTGATTTCACGGCAAAGTAACTATGACTCAATCCCACCACAAGCGGAATACCGAAGTTAAACAACTGCTTGATCTGAATTCCCCTCAACAGATTGCCTTGCGTAAATCCAAGTTTACGAAGAATGGTATAATTACCCTTCTCCTCTTCGCTCTCGTTCATTTGTTTAAAGTACAGGATACATCCCGATGTAATCAAGAACGTCAAACCAAGGAAACCAACAATGAACATAATCAGTCCCATATTATTACGTTGGTTATTTCTGAACTCAATCTGGGAGAAGCTCGGTGCTTCCAACTGCAGCTCCTTATATACGGCATATGCCTCTTCAGCCTGCCCCTCTTTCAGAATACGTACACCATAGTAGTCAGCCCACTCGGATTTTTGCAGCTCGGGATCGAGATCCTGTCTCAGCTGTTGGTATACCGTTTCATCTACTACCGCTACAGGCGTGCCCCTAGTATAATACGCAGGAAGAACTCCCTGTTTGGTGGTTCCGATCAGTTGTTGGTCCAACGTTCGCTTCAACCCATGCAAGACGATTGGACCTGTCTCCTGAATGTAAATCAACTGCTTAATAGCATTTCCATATCCCATGAAGATCACTTCACCTGGTTGCAGATCTATGTTATCTACCATGTTGTCACTCAACACACTGCTGAACAGGTACTGTTCCGTCATGGACTCATCCATCACTTCATGAGCATCAATTTCAATATAAATAGGCTGTCTATGATTCTCCTCATATGGAATCTGTTTATGTTCCAACTCCGTTACAAAGCGATTTTTCACCTCAACCTGAGCAAATGAAAAATCCTCCGGCAAGCTTTCCTTCGCCTGAGCCTCTGCCGAATAATACGAAATGTAACTGAGTGACAGCATACCAATAGCAAGCGCCGACACGGTTGTAATAATCGTGAGCAACAATGCATTAGATTTCATGCGGAACATGATTGAAGATAAAGACAACACCTCATGAATAGTAAGGTATCCGTTTTTACTTTTGCGAATCAGATTAAAAATAAAACTTACCGAACCCTTATAGAACAGGTATGTCCCCAGTATGACCGAGAAGAGAATCAGGATCATCGTATACATCAACTGCTGCATGTCCATTGCCTCACCGCTGAACAGCCGTGCAGACATGAAGTATCCATACACAATCAGGGCAATGCCCAAGACGCCAATAATCATCTGTCCGACAGACATCTTCTGCACCTGCTGCTCCGAAGTGGCAGACACCCGAAAGAGTGAGAGAATGCTCTGTCTCTTGATAAAAGTGTAGTTCATCAGCATGATGAGCAGATACATTATCGTAAAGACAATCACCGTTTGCATCAGTGCCATCGGAGAGAAATACAGTTTCGTAATCGCATCCACACCGAGAATTTTGAACAATATCATCAATACCAGCTTGGACGCAAGAAACCCAATTAACACACCGATAGCCATGGAGCCAAAATAGAGGATACTGTTCTCCGCACTCAAAATACCAAAAATTCTGCCTTTCGTCAGTCCAATCAATTGGAATAATCCAATTTCTTTGCTGCGCCGCTTGATAAAGATCGTATTGGCATAGAGCAAAAAAATGCCGACAATGACGATTAACAGTACTGAAGATGCACCTATGGCCGCCGCACCTTTTGTTGAAGCAGCCACCTCATCCATGGAAGGATCATACTGTAACGTCACAAAGGAAAAATATAAGGCCACACTGAACACAAGCGCAAATACATAGAGATAATAATTCTTTAGATTTTTCCTGAGATTGCGGAAGATGATATAATTCAAGCTCATTGCTGTACACCACCCAATACGCCCTGGGTTTTGATAATATCGTTGAAGAACGATTGCCGGGACTCGTCTCCTTTATTCAACTGGGTGTAGATCTGACCGTCTCGAATAAAGATCACTCTGCTGCAATAACTTGCGGCAACCGGATCATGGGTAACCATAATAATAGTCGCTTTTCGTGCGCTGTTCATATCACTTAACTTGCCGAGCAGATCCGAAGCGGACTTGGAATCCAGCGCTCCTGTCGGCTCATCCGCAAAAATGATACTCGGCTCGTGGACAAATGCTCGTGCTGCCGAAGTCCGCTGCTTCTGACCCCCTGAAATCTCAGATGGATACTTGTCTTTCAGTTCATATATCCCCAGTTCACGGGCGATCTGTTCAAACTTCCGGTGTGCCTCCTGCTTTGGAATGTTCGTGATGGAGAGCGGCAATAATATATTTTCCTTCACCGTTAGCGTATCCAGCAGATTGTATTCCTGAAAAATAAAGCCCAGATGATGTTTGCGGAACTCAGCCAGCTGTTTCTCCTTCATTCCGGTAAATTCCTTGCCCTCAATATCAATCGTGCCCTGGCTCACCCGATCAATGGAGGAAAGTACATTAAGCAGCGTCGTTTTACCCGAACCCGAAGGCCCCATAATACCAACAAACTCTCCCTTGCTCACTCCAAGATCAATGCCCTTCAGCACTTCCTGTTTATTCAGTTTATTACCATAGACTTTATGAATTTTTTTGGCTTCCAGTATCCACATATCCCACTCACTCCTCTTAAATCTTCTGCAAAAATGCTCATGTCTATATCATAATCGGGATGTGCAGTGTTATCGTGTGATTCACCGAACAAAACCAAAAAGCATGTGACATTGTTGTCACACGCCTGCAAGATGCACCATGTCGTTTTTTCGCGGAAAAGTAAGTGTGACGGTTGTGCCCTCGCCAAGAGAAGATTCTACATGAATGTTCATATGAAGCGTCTGGACCACTTGACGAACCAAATATAGTCCCATCCCGGTTGCCGCCCCATCCATTCTGCCTCGGGTAGACGTAAATCCTTTATCAAATATACGCTGCAGATCTTGTGTCTCAATCCCTCGCCCGTGATCCTGAATGATCAGTACAATATGTCCATCCTGTTCCCGCGTTTCGATGAGGATATCCGATGAATCACTATACTTCACCGCATTGCTCAGCAACTGCCGGAGGATGAAGCCTAACCATTTGCTGTCTGTGAGCACGCGCGATACCATCAAAGACATATCAAAGCCAACACCCTTGGAAATGCACCACGATTTCAACGCTCGTATCTCGCTATTCAATACCGGTTCAAGTTCCGTCTCTTCGATGAACAAGTCATTGTGCATAAATGGAATACGCTTCTGATGAAGTTGCTGATCCAGTAACTGATGGATTCGTAACCATTCATATGTCATTTGGCTCTGTAACTTGTCATCTGGCAAGCGCTCGATCATCAGTTGCAACGCTGTCAGTGGGGTCTTCACCTCATGAATCCAGGATAACATCTCGTCCTTCTCCTGTTCTAGAGCGATAAAATGGTGTGACGTCTCCTTACGGTACCGCTGTGTCTGGGAACTGACCGCCTCATGTACAATCTGCTCATATGGACTTTCGGCGATATCGAGTTCTCTCAGATCATAGGTATGATCCCAGAGGCTCAATTTTCTATAGAAACGGGTCTCTTTCAGGTATCTCGCCCAGATAAAAACAAGACATACCACCACATTCAGTCCTACGATATACATCACAGATTGGAATGGAATGGACGAGTCCAGGTAGGCCACCAATAAAATAATAAGTTGCATGCTTATCAGTAGCCATAACCAACTAGCCCTTTCTCGTATGTACTTTCCGATCATGCTTCTGCCTCTTCCGTTGCCATGTATCCCTGACCTACTTTGGTTTCAATGTACTGCTCCAAGCCGATGGGTTCTAGTTTCTTCCGTAACCGATTAACGTTAACCGTCAGCGTATTGTCACTCACGAAATGCTCATGATCCCACAAGCTCCGGATGAGGTCCTCACGGGAAACAATCTGATTTTTGTGCTCGACCAGCACTTTAAGGATGAACATCTCATTTTTGGTTAACAGAACAGATTCATCCCCGCAGGTTAGTGTATTTTTCACATATTCAATAGCAGCACCGCGCCAGGTTCGGAGTTCAGTATGCTCTGTGTTATAGTTATACACCCTCCGCAAAGTCGCTTGGATCTTGGCAATCAATACATCGAAGTGAAAAGGCTTCTGGATAAAATCATCTGCACCCAAATGCATGGACATGACCATATCCGCAGGATGATCCCGTGAGGACAAAAAGATAATCGGCACATTGGAGTGCGAACGAATGATCCGGCACCAATGGAACCCGTCATATTGGGGTAACTGAATATCAATAATGACCAGTTGCGGCTGAATTACGCTGTACTCCTGCAATACCTTTCCAAAATCCTGCACACCATACACGTCATACGACCATTGGGACAAACGTTCCTTGATTTCAGTGAATAACGATTCGTCGTCTTCAATGAGCATAATTTTAAACAAGAGATTCACCACGTTTCTGATCTTCTAAGGTTGAATAAGGTAATCAGGCCCCATTGTTGCAGGATCACCTTTACCGTTACGAATCGTACTTCCGATCGCTGTTACCAGTGTACAGGGAAATTGGGCTTATATCAAAAAGGTATCCTTACTTATTACTTCACAAGAAAACAGGCAAAACGAAGTATACGATATTAACTCTCGGTGGAGTGTATAACATGGCTTGCATCACTGTGTTCATCGATCCGCACGATCAACTGCTTCGCTACATCTTGTGGCGATCTTAATTGTCCTGTTTCATATACTTGATTGAACATACCCGCAAGGGCGAACTCCTCTGCACTTTTGCCTCGTGCAACAGCCTGCAATTCCGTATCGACCATCCCCGGATCAAAAGCAATAATCTCAACAGGGTTCTGTTGCCCCGTTTGCTCCAGAGATACGCATTGGGTGAACATGTTCACGCCTGCCTTGGATGTACAGTACACTGCCATTGAAGGCGCGGGATAACTTCCCGAACCCGATGAAAGATTAACAATTTTACGTCTGGCGGACAGGTGATTTGTTTGTTGAATAAAAGATGAACTCAATATCATTGGCGCTGCGAGGCTGATGTTAAGACTCTGACTTATCTCTGCCGCACTGCACTGATCGATAGGTCTTAGTGGCTCCAGCATCGCTGCATTATTAATGAGTCCAATGAATTCAGCTTCCTGAGACGGAATTTGGTCCAATATGCGTGTAATCAAATCATCGATCCCATTCAGTTCGGCAAGATCGTACTGAACATGGCGGTAACGTCCGCTCCATTCCTCGCTTGATTCCAACAGATCCGAACCCCCGCGTGAAATACCGTAAACGTAATCCCCCTTAGCCAATAATAACTCTGCAAGTTGTAAACCAATCCCTTTGGATGTGCCTGTAATGATAAAGTGTCTTCTTCCTGTTTCTGTTCCCATTTCGATACTCCCCCTCCTCTATCTTCAATCGATCATATCCCCATATAAGCTTATGAATCTTTCTTTCTCCACAACGTGGCCCAGAGAAAAGGTACACCAAAACATAGTTCATGCTGCTCCATCGTCTTCATCGCACGGAACTCCACACATTCAAAGCCATCTTCCAGCATGTAGCGAAGCTTCTCCTCCGTGAATGCAAGACCACCTCGCATCGACTTCTCTTGATACACCTGCCAATCATTCATAACGATCTCTGGCCCACCAATATCTCCATAACCAGGAGCAAAACAAGTCATTCCAAAGTATCCTCCAGGCCGGAGTGCATTGTGGATCATTTCTATGTAAGGAATGCGCTGATGTGGTAACAGATGATGCAGACAACCCGAGTCGTAGACAAGATCATATTCTTGCTCTGGGGACAATTCGAACACAGATCGACATTCAAAATGCACGTCCAATTGCTCTTCTGCCGCCCTCTCCTTAGCCCAGGCAATCGCTGTCTCCGAAAGATCATAAGCATCTACCTGATAGCCTTGGCGGGTTAAATACAACGCATTTCTGCCCGGGCCACACCCCAGTTCCAGTGCCTTGCCACCGCTTAGCACACCTGCGTTCAGATGCGCTACCAGATTTTCATCCGGTTTGTTTGGGAAAAAGGGTATTGGTCTGTTCCGATCCTCATAGAAAGGTTCCCAAAACTGCTTGGCAGATCTGAAGTCCGCATCGAGCATATCATATAGATCCTGTACACTTTTAATCGTCTTTTCCACAACCACATTCCTCCTTAATCGCTCCATCCAAACCTTCACTTCCGACTATTCATTCCTCGTCATTTTCAATAAATCAGCCACACTCTATTATAACATTTTTACCCAGTAATTCTCTATTTTCCTTGCATGTTTCTACTCCAAAACATAAGCTTTTTCCCAACAAAAAACGACCGACATGAATGTCGATCGCTTACAGGCATAGCGGTTTTGAGTTGTAATTTACTTCGCCCGTTCCAAAACTGCAAAGTAATTTCCTTCATTATCAGCAAAGTTGAAAACTCGCCCGGTTGGCATCTCTACAATCTCTCCGACCGTTACATGTTTACTAGCCAAGTCGGCATATAACTGATCCAGATTATCGGTGAAGAACATTAACGAAGGTGTGCCCAGATTTACACCCGCCGACATCCGTTCAACGAACTCTTTGTCATGGAGAATAATACTCGTCTGCGAGTCTGGGGTAGGCGCAATCTCAATCCATCTCATGCCCTCGTCAAGGTTTACTTCATCCACAATGTGGAATCCTGCAACTTCCGTCCAAAAAGCCAGTGATTCATCTTGATTGTTGACATACAACATAACCTGGCCGACTTTGCTAAACATGGATCAATCACTCCTCTGCTCATCTAATCTCTCAACATCCTGCTTATCATTCTTCAAATTCCAATAGAGTATAACATGCAGGACCGCTTTTTTATCATCTTTCTTTGCAAGTACTAACTACACATTAGACTTATTGCGTGGCTTTTAGCTTCTTCGTAAGATAAAGTACAACATCGTCGTCCATAATCGTTTCTTCACCCGGCTGAATGTAATGATCATGTTTGTGTACACCGTGACCGTCTGGTATGTATCCGCGATGGGCATATAGAACTTGCGCTTTGCCATAATCGGAAAACACACCTACACCAATGCCTGCTACATCCGTTCGTTCCAGAATAACTTCCTCTGCTCGGTCCATCAACCGTGAACCAATACCTTGGCGCTGGAACTTCATCAACACATTAAAATCGTTAATTTCGGGAATACCTTGTTCCCTGAAAGACGGGTAGCTGGAATACCACAATACATTCACGTATCCGGCAAATTCTCCATTCAACTCGGCTACCAAGGTTACGCGTTCCCCATTCTGTTGTTCAGCCAAGTAATGAGTATACTGCTCAGCGAATCTCCCCCAACCCTGCTCCTGAAACGCCTTTGATATGATTACAGGATCGCTCTCATTTAATAGTCTGATATGTACACTCATTGATAATTTCTCCTCAACAAGATATTTTTTCTAGCTATATTCCCAGCCGATCCCGAAGCGATGTGATGTGAGCAACATGATGTTTGCCATGCCAAGCATACATGCCCAGATTGTAATCCAGTCTTGTCGTTTCTTTCGATGAGGGATGATAAAATTGTTTGGCATAATCTGCATCTGTCAGCGCGTTTAACAGGAACACCCAACGACGATGGAGGGCATCCAGAATCTGAAGCGAGAATTCGACATCCAGGTCTCTTGAATCACTCAGTTCAGCCCAGCGCTCTTCATAATAAGGCCGAATCGTTGGTGTATCCTCTGTCAGCGCCAACTTGAAACGAATCATACTGTTCATATGGCTGTCTGCCATGTGGTGAATAACCTGTTTGAGCATCCATCCGCCTTCTCGATACGGTAGACTTAATTGCTCTTCACTCAATCCCTTTACCGCTTCTCGTGCGCGTTCAGGCAACTCAGCAATGTCCTGAATCCACTGCTCTCTCTGCGCGGGCGTAACTTCGCCCGTGTGTACAAATGGTCCTATCGGAAATCTTTCATCCATCCATTATTCCTCCTTGTTTGTATGATTCAAAATAACTTCAAACAGGATCTACAGGGCATATTCCATAAGCCAACAGTCTCGCATCTGTCCTTCGTGCTGCTCATGTTTCTCCAACAGCTTAATCTTTTGGAAACCACATTTCTCATAACAGGATATCGCTCTTAAGTTCCAAGCCTGA
This sequence comes from Paenibacillus sp. FSL L8-0435, assembly GCF_037965655.1. Lineage (NCBI taxonomy): Bacteria > Bacillati > Bacillota > Bacilli > Caryophanales > Paenibacillaceae > Paenibacillus > Paenibacillus sp. FSL L8-0435. The sequence continues at coordinate 1,777,151 of NZ_CP150185.1, read as the reverse complement.
GGGTCCATAACCACTTTACGGGCTTGTTGTTCATTAATCAGATAAGCCAGCATGGATTGCATCAATTGTGTACCAATGCCTTTATTCCAGTAGTCTGCCTCACCAATAAACTGATCCGTTCCATAGATGATCTCATCCGTGTCTCCATAACCATACTCCGTTCGTTCTTCTTCCTCAAGCTCATAGAACTGAATGTATCCAATCGGATGTCCTCCATACTCAACGATACAGCGGGTAGCACCATCTTTCTGATTGTAAAAATGCTCTCTCACCTGTTCCAGGTCATTCGGCCGATCACGCCCTTCATAGTATTGAAGGACTTCCGGGTCTGACAGCCACTTCACCAGATGTTGTTCATCTTCTGTTTCCAAGAAACGTACGGTGATTTCATTCGATTCATATACATTCATCATTCGAATTACTCCTTATTGATCTCCAGATTCTCACCCGTAACCCAACTCAGATCCTTCCCTAACAAATGCTCGTTGTGAACATAATACACCATGGGATTCTCAAGCGGTTGAGTCGTTCCATCCGAAGATCTGAGCGTTAACCGCAACTTGTAGCTCCCTATCTCATCAGGTATCGCAAATCCTATCAGATTATCAGCTGATTTCATGGTTTTCCCCTGCGCCTTCAGATACTTTTCCAGAATGACTTGATCAAGATAGGAGCTGCCGACAGACGAAGGCATGTACCATGCATCATCTTGTTCTTCAGTGAATGTGACCCCTTCCCATCCAGGGACAACAGGATACACCATATGTCGATCCTTGTCTTCTCTTTTTCGCGTTATCTCTAGCTCCACCTCAACTGCGTCCGTATCAATCTGCCTGATTGTACCTGCCATCACAACATCCTGTGCACTCACACTTGGAATAACATAGCTGTATATGAGCAGAGTCACCAAGAGGATTATCGTTATTCCCGTAGTCCAAAATATTGTACTTTTACGCATCTGTCTGATCCTCCCGTCTGGTTAATCATACTTCTGGAGTAGCTCCTTCTCTGTTAAAGATTGAGTTAACCTATCCAACTCAGGGGATGCCGCCCAATCACTGGAGGTGTTCAATCCATGCTTGATGGTATGTATCGAGCTATGTGCAGACATGTATATATTATGGTGGATTCCAGGTTGGACAATGATGTGCTCTCCTGCACGCATCACTCGAATCGAAAATATCTGATCGTCTCCATAACTGGCATACGCAATCCATCCGGTTTGCACCACATAAAACTCCGTTAGATTGATATGTACATGACTGTTTTGCCATGCTCCGTGGGAAGAGGCAACGGTTCTGCAATAATAACTGCCATCTTCTGCTATCATTTTATATTTTTGTTCCCCGTTCGCCATCTGCTCGAAGCTGGTTTTGACACCCGTTTCACCATATTTCTGTTCTGAAAATTCTGTGTTCAATCGGCTTCAACTCCTTATGGCCTGCCAAATATACTTGCATTCTCTTACAGCAATCCTACCATCAACCTGGTTCTCCTTCAGCTTGACTTCCAGCTGTTCCCGGTACTCAGGCTGTGTATAATCCGAGTTTCCGGGGATATCGGAGAGAAAGATGGCAAACTCTTTTTCATCTGAGAAAATCATAAATGCCTCGTTATATTCCTCAATCTTGATCTCCTTAAATGCATTTCTTTCCAAACGCTCACGTACCTTTGTTATATCCGTATGAATACCAATCATAACTCCATCCTTTTGCAGCAATCTCCCATGCTCAATAATGGAAGTTGGACCTCTGCGATCATAGATCAGACCAAATTGCTTATCTTCAAATGGCATCTTTTCTTTTGTGCTGACACAGAAAAATTCTACATTTGTTATCGTGCTTGAATGAAGACTGTTCCGGGCTATCTTTATCATCTCTTCCGAATTATCAAATCCCATAATGTGATCGGTATATTCCGACATTTTCAACGTAAACTCCCCATGTCCACAGCCTGCATCGAGCACGGATGTATACTGAGGCAAAAGCTTAATCAACCTCTCTTCAAAAATATCTTCAGCAGAGTTACCTTCAAGCGTATATAAAGCTCTACCCTTGTATCCTCCATTACGTCGTGCAATCATATCGTACCATTCCATGCTCATAGAGTTCCTCCTGACAAAAAATCCCTTTTATTTAAACATTCGACATAGGTACGTCGATTCTCCTGTTTGGATATATGATATATCTTTGCTAAAATATGAAACGCTTCTCTTCCAGCTTCCGTATTAAGGTCGAAGCCGTATGTATCCCATATAATAAACCATCTGATCTGGAGGTTGAGCGCATGTCATTTTTCAAGAAAATGTTAGCCAGTGTAGGTGTTGGAGCAGCCAGAGTAAATACAGAATTGCATACACCTGAGGTCACGCCTGGAGGAATCATCTCGGGGGTTGTGTACATTGAAGGTGGAGATGTGGAACAGAACGTAGATCGAATCTATCTTTCAATCAAAACCCATTACATACGGGAGCACGATGATCGTAAAGTAAAAGAAACAGCCGTTATAGCCAAATATCTGCTCACCGAAGGTTTTACATTACAGCCTGGAGCCAAATTGGAGAAAGACTTCTCATTTGACTTACCAGAAAACCTGCCTATTACGCTACATCGTGCAGAGGTGTGGGTAGAAACGGGCCTTGATATTTCAAGCGCTGTAGACCCCTCAGACCGGGACAGATTGCATGTTGTTCCTAGCAAAGACATGAACACCGTGCTCGATGCAATGGATATCCTCGGCTTCAAACTCCGTGAAGTGACAAACGATTATGCACCGAAACTGGGCGGCAATCTGCCATTTGTTCAGGAATTCGAATATGTGCCAACCAACAAATTCCGTGGGCATCTGGATGAGCTGGAAGTCATGTTCTATCCGATGGGCGATTCCCTGGAGCTGCTATTACAGATCGACCGCCGCGCTCGCGGACTCAGTGGAATGTTCTCGGAAGCGATGGGCACAGATGAGAGTTTCGTCCGCCTGCATCTGTATGAAAGACACCTGGCACGGGGTGCGCATTCTGTTGCTCAAGGACTGGAAGAAATCATTTCCAAACATATCTGATTGTCATCTGTACCAACAGCACTTTGGCACATCCGTGTCGAAGTGCTGTTTTTTTGTACTACGATAACTCGATCTCAATTATGTATAGAAGCTTTTGTACAGGAGTTAATGGGTATATTAGATATAAAAGGAGGGAATATGATTGTCTACACAACCCAACAATTCTCAGATGAACGAAGATCGAATCATTGTCATCGGTGCAGGGCTCGCTGGTTTGAGTTGTGCCTTTGAACTTGTAGAACAGGGAAAGTCTGTACTGGTCCTCGAAGCTGCCCCCTATGTAGGCGGACGCACAGGGAACTGGAATGAGCGGGGAATGGAGGTGGAGTCCGGGTTCCATAAATTCATTGGATATTACAAAGCACTGCCAGATCTGCTTGAACGTGCTGGCATTGACCTTGATGATATGTTGGTATGGGAAACAACGATGGAAGTCCGTCACCCAAATGTCGATGAGCATGGTGAATTTGGACTTGACGTTATTCATGCTCCCCTCAAAACACTATCAGGTGTGCTGGGAAACAATAATTTCATCACGCCAGCCGACAAGGCTTCACTTATTCCTTTTTTAGCTGCTGGCTTCAAGGAGTGTGTATCCAGCCCTGAGGAACTCGATTCAATATCGGTGCTTGATTTTGCGAATCAGCATGGGGTAAGCGAACAGGCTCTGCAACGAATCGTTGAACCGTTATCTTCAGGCATTTTTTTCATGCCACTTGATAAATATTCTGCGTATGCCTTCTTTGGCCTGTTCCTGCCGGGTATTCCTCGGATTCATAAAATGCGAATTGGTGCCTTTACTGGCGGCATGACGGATGTCATGTGTGCGCCTCTGGCTGCTGCCATCACGCAAAAAGGAGGACAAGTACGAATCAACGCCCCAGTAATCCGAATACTCTATGATTCGGAGGGTCTGAAGGGTGTTGAACTGGAAAATGGTGAACAGCTCTCCGCTACACGTGTTGTTGTAGCTACCAATATCCGACGTTCCCAACAATTACTTGAAGAGCACTTCAGTGAACATGAATGGTTTCAGCCCTTTTTGAGTCTGGATGCCATGCCACACGTTACAGCACAGTTCGAATTAGAGCTGCCGCTCCTGCCCGAGGACCGTACAACCTTTGGGCCAGGCACCGACATCGGTTCATTTGGGGAGCAATCCCGAACAACGTTTCGCGGGCGGCCCGGCAGAGCTTCAATCATTCTGGTTAATCCCGACGAACTCATTGATCTGCCCGATGAGGAAGTATGGGAGCGTACCAAACAAGGGTTGGTCGATATCGGACTTGCCGAAGGTGTGTCTTCCGTAACGGATTACCGGATTGTTCGGGGGAATGAGAATTTTTATCGGATCTCACCAGGCAATGAGCCCAAGCGACCCGAACAAGTGACTCCAATTCAAGGGTTATACCTCGCTGGGGATTATACTAAACAGCCCATGTTCACCACAATGGAAGGTGCTGTGATATCTGGTCAGAAGGCTGCGGCCGGCATTCTTAATATATGAGGATAACGAAAAGCAGCCCTATTATCAGTGATCTGACAATAAGGGCTCTTTTTAGTGTATAAAGAAATATGTGTTACGAGATTACTATCGACTAGGGGCGCTGCTTCCGCTGCTGGAATTGTGAGCGGATAACATAATAAGCAGTTCCAAACAGGATAACTGCGCCTATGCCAACGATTATCATGGAAGAATCCCACCGAACAATAGTTCCAAAAGCAACCTTGGATTGCAGTGGGGTACCCGAAGAAGCGGTGTTTGTCAGATCAGGTACGTAATTCATGGTCATGATCATGCCTTGAACGACATTCCAAGCTGCAAAACCAACGATGAATAACAAGGTAACCAGAAAGGATTCCATCGCTAATCGTTTGTTCATGCTTGTCATTTTGCCTCCTCAAATAATGTTGTGAAGGATTTCTTTATACAAGATCTCTTCCCATTCAATTAGACAAAACGTGCTGCATCTCCTGTTTCAAACGTTCTTTATTTTTATCCACATATTGATACAGCAGGTCAAAGCTTTCTTCGTTATCCGATTGCATGCTCAAATTCGCGGCTTCCAGTTCAATCTGCTGTAATACCTCATGAATCTGTTCCCCGTGTGTTTGCAGGCTTGTCGTGATGTCATCTTCGGACAGGCCATTCACATTATCTCGTAATTGCCCGTGCGTTACGCCGCTTTCGGACAACATCTGCTCTATTTTCTTCAGGATCACGACATCTGCATCATTGCCGATCCGCTCCATCGCTGCTATTGTCTCACCGAGATACTGTCCGCTGATATTCTCAAGGAAACCGGTCATCCCGTTCATGGACAGCTCGGTATCCAGATCAATGATTAGAATGATATCTTGCAATACTTGCGGAAGTTCCGGCCCACTTTCTCGAATCGTCGAAAATTCAGCCCGATACAGGTCCATGGCAACACTCCCCACCACTTCTTCACCCGACATCTCTTCAAGCTGATCGAGTGGTAACAACTCCTGCAATTCTTCTTGTAACTTGTTCATCTTTCTCTGCCTCCTGTATCTCTCTGTCTAAATAGTTTGAACGTGTTTTTTACACTGGACCACTACGCGGTCAGAATAAACTTCCGATCGCTGTTATCCCCAGATTTTTTCAATCCCTTTATTAAAGGGTAAAATCCGGTGATAAAGGCGAACGCTCCGCTTCTTCAGTTTTTTTCTGCCCTCTCCGTTTCGTGTAAATTTCAAGTTCAACTACGCCGACACGTTATTACATCATAGCAGAATACGCTATATAAGTTGAACTTATGGAAGTTTACATGTTCGTGCAGAAGTCATTTTACAGGGAATATCGTCAAGTTAACGTGCACTTGACCTCTGGAAAATGTTCCGCTGTTATGATCTTGGCATCACGAGTCTTGGGAGGGGTAATGATGCGCCTGGCCTTGTTCACAGACACCTATCTTCCGGAAACCAATGGTGTTGCTGGCACGCTCCACCGCTTGAGTAATCATCTGAACCGCAGAAGAATTGAACATCTGCTGTTTACTCCGAACTCCGTCATTGAAGGAAGCCATGAGACTCAAGTCCGATCGGTTGCCAACATCCCTTTTTTTCTGTATCCCGAATGCCGCATTGCTCTACCCAACAGAGCAAACACACACAAACAGCTACAAGCCTTTCAGCCCGATCTGCTGCATATCGCTACGCCTATTAATATGGGGCTGCTTGGCCTGAGGTATGCACTCAAACACCATCTTCCGCATGTTGTCTCCTACCATACCCACTTTGATCGTTATCTCGAATACTACCGGTTAAAAAGTATGATTCCGCTCTACTGGAAATATATCCAATGGTTCCACCGCGCCTGTGATGCAACACTGACTCCATCGCAGGAAACATTAAACACCCTGCAAGCCCAGGGCATTCAGCGTCTGAAACTTTGGTCTCGCGGGATTGATTGCAACCTGTACTCCCCTGATAAACACAGCTCGGATATCCGTGAACGATACCACATCACCGCTCCCCTTATTCTACTCTACGTTGGACGCATTGCCCCGGAAAAAGATATCGCTACGCTCACGACTACCATGCAGCAGCTGCCCCAGGAAATGCAGTCCCGTGTACACTGGATTATCGTTGGCGACGGCCCATCTCTCCCCAAAATGCGTCTGCAATCCCCATCCAATGTCACCTTTACAGGATATATGCATGGCGAAGAACTTGCTGTTATGTATGCTTCGGCAGATCTGTTTGTGTTTCCTTCCTCTACGGAGACATTTGGCAATGTGGTACTGGAAGCGATGGCTTCAGGACTCCCTGTGGTGGCGGCCAATGCCGGAGGTGTAAAGGATCTGATATCCCACCACCGTAACGGTGTTTTATTCGAGCCAGGTCAGGCTGATGCACTGATTCGGGAGATATGTCTCTGGGGAAATCACGTGAACCAATTGAGGATAATGGGACTGAAAGGCAGAAAGCTGGCTGAGCAGCGGTCGTGGGAGCATATTTTTGATACACTAATCGGGGATTATGAGGAGGCTATAGAACATCGGAACAGACGAACGAAAGATCGAATTATTACAGCGTAGTCGGACGAAATCAGCTTCTTCCAACAACCCATAATAACCGCCTCTGCCCTCTGTTAAGTTAAACTGGTTCGCCCCGTTCAGGCCGACCGTAGCAGCATGTGCACGCTACTACAGTCGGCCTGAAACATGTTTCCAATACACTTCATAACAAAACCTACATCTTGGAATGGGTTGAGCTGTTACACGGTATGTAGACACATAGAGCCTCATTTATTGGAATTATTTAAAATATTTCGATTGTATATGACAGATTGTCAAACCAAGTGCGACAGTTCCTCTGTGAAAGATTCGTGAGCGGTTCTCCAACCCAAGCATTTTCGTGGTCTGTGGTTTATTAGATCTAGTGAACTGGCAAGATCTTCATCCTCGACTTGAGCGAGATCGGTGCCTTTCGGGAAAAACTCTCGAAGCAATCCATTCGCATTCTCATTGGAACCGCGTTGCCAAGACGAATATGGATCAGCAAAATAAACGTGCAGGTCATGGCTTGTTTCCAGATTGGCATAGCATGTTATGAACAAACACTCTAAAAAGCGACCTATTGTAAATCATCACCATAAGATATCATTATTTTAGCCCGGTATCGGTTAGTATTAATCCACATTTACAGGCTTGATCACTTCGAATAAAAATGGATTACCATTTAAATATTCTCTTATGTATGCTTGGGCATACTTTTGTTCATCGATTAAACTGGTTGTTTCTCTTGGATCAGAGGCGTGATGGCAGCAGTTCTCGATCATGAACATGACAAAAAAACATTCCAGATCCCGAATATAGTCGGTTTCCAACTTCCTAATACTCTCATAACCTTGGATAAGCATCCATCGATGCTTTGGCCAAAGCTCCAATATGGTGCCTGCCATATCGTAGAGATAATATCCGTACCCACATCTTCCAAAATCAATCGGATAGGGTTGATTATCCTCAAAAACCATATTACCGGTATGTAAATCAGCATGAATGAGCCCATAGTTATGTTCACTTGGATGCATCGTGGTAAGTTGGGATACAACCTTCTCAGCTGCATCTTGATACAGCTTCCATCCCTCTTCGGATAAAAAACGCTCATAGTAACGTTCCAACTTAGCCATTTCACGTTTAAAACTTTCTACTCCCCAAGTAGGTCTTACAAAATCAGAAGGTGGATTGAAATCCTTTGCTGCTTCATGGAGCCTGCTCATCAATACACCTATATTATATGCTTGACTATCTGTAAATTCACCTACAACTTTTTCACCCTCTATCCATCGCATCATCGTTATATAAGGGCGCCTATATCCTGTCTCTGTTTCGATGTCCAATACATAAATACTATCACAATTTGCCATCCCTTCTGGTACTTTTAGATCTTTCGATTTGTTCAGTGCTTGTAACAGTAGGAGTTCCGAACGAATTTCCTCTCTGCTTAATCGGTCCGAATGAATGCGAAGTAAATAATTGTTATCTGTACTGGTTTCAATTTTATACGTGATCGTATCGCCGGATAGTTGAATAAACTGGATGTTATCCCATTCTACGTCATACTTTCGAATTGCAGATAAAGCGACTTTCCTTGCTCTGATTAATAACGCCCGCCGTTCTTCATCAGTATCAAATCTAAAAAAATCATTCATTTGTTATCCCCCTGCAATTTTTATGAAGTAAATTAACTACTTCTCTTATATGTTATTATAACGATAGTAAAAGCTTGGAAATATGTAATAAACAATTTAATTTAAACTATACTTACGACAGATTATCAAACCAAGTGCGACAGTTCCTCTGTGAAAGATTCGTGAGCGGTTCTCCAACCCAAGCATTTTCGTGGTCTGTGGTTTATTAGATCTAGTGAACTGGCAAGATCTTCATCCTCGACTTGAGCGAGATCGGCGCCTTTCGGGAAAAACTCTCGAAGCAATCCATTCGCATTCTCATTGGAACCGCGTTGCCAAGACGAATATGGATCAGCAAAATAAACGTGCAGGTCATGGCTTGTTTCCAGATTGGCATAGCATGCAAACTCCTTTCCCCGATCAGCCGTGGCTGTGAGGAAAGTGCCTGTGGGATACTGTGAGATGGCTACACCAAGCGCAATTTCCATAGACAGAGCAGTGCGATCAGGCATGAGAATGGCGGTATATAGACGGGTTTTGCGTTCAATGAGCGTGGCTATGCATCCTTTACTTTTCCCACGACTAGATACGACGGTATCCAGTTCCCAGTTCCCAAACGTTTCACGAGAACGAACCTCTTGGGGACGATCCGAAATGGATCTGCCAATGGCAAATTTACCGCGAGTTTCTGCGGGTTTCTGACGCTTTCCTTTGTGCCGAAGAACCTGTAACGTGCCTTGAACCAGTCGACCTGCGTAGATCCAGCGATAGATCGTTTTGAAGGATACTGCTGGCAAGCCTTCGGTACGGAAGCGTTGATTGATCTGTTTCGGAGACCACGTTGCCTTCAGTTTTTCCTCCAGTGAAGCAGCTAAGGTGCTTGACCATTTACCTGAAGAAACAGAGGATTGACGACGCTTCTCATAAGCGTTCTGAGCGTGTTCTGCCTGATAGGGATACGATGAATTAGCACGATCTAGTTCGCGGCAAATCGTGGACGAATGTCTCCCCAGTTCTTTTGCAATAGCTCTTGAGCTTTTGCCTTGTCTGTGGAGGATTTCTAGCTTGCTGCGTTCGATTATGCTAAGATGTGAATAACTCATGGACTGATTCTCCTTGTGTGAATGCTGGTGTGGTAACTTTCATTCTACACGAATCAGGCTGTGAGCCATTTTTTTATTTCAGTAGGGTGTCGCACTTCATATTACAATCCGTCATATAGAAAAAAGACATGACTCCTTAAACTGATTCATGCCTTTTATTGCATACGATCTATGTGTTGAATTTACTGAACGGGACTTTGATATCTACAAATCCTTTAGCGTAGGGTGCAACCTCATAAGGGTGGAATCGGATGACAATCCCTTTATCATATAAAAAGAATTCAGATGTTTGATCAAGCTGAAAATCATAAATATTTTCTTCAAAAATAGAAACTCCTGCATTATACATGGCTAATAGACTGTTTGAGATTGATTTCTCTACCTTCTTCATCTAAGTATCGTCTTTGACATACTCGCTTAGCTTCAGTTCTTTCCCCGTTCTTAAGTCATAGTTATATGACCTTGTCGCATCCATTCCATGTGCTCCCCCAGCGTACATATGATCTTCATACACCACAGATATCTTTTCTTTTGCATTGTATTTTACACTGGCCATGGTAGTGAAGGAATAATTCTTGTTTAATTTCTTGTCTTCTTTGTCCAGGCTAGCTGCCTTGACTGCGTGGAGTTTAAATGTCTTGTTCAGCATATCCGTCACAGATTTCTTTCCACCTGTAAGATGTATGTATTGCTGTCCTTTGTAATACTGGACCTTCGTTTTCACTGTAATCGTGCTTGCTGCCTCTACATGATTAATCGGAAGAATTATAGCAATCAGTACAATGAGCATAAGGTAATTTATCCATCTGAATTTTTTTATTCCAGTTCTATATTCCCACATTATCAACAAACCCCTTTGGCTCAAATGATATCGTTTCTTGCATTCTGTTCCATATTACCTGTGGAGTACCCTTTAGGTCTGCTCCGTTCTGGACGTTGCCAATCCAGATTTGTTCGTTTCCCGGATGCTGTAAATAGTGCCTGAGCGTCGCTTTGACCAGAATAGACGCATGCAAATCCAGCACCTCATCCAGCGGTATCCAAAACAACTCCCCTTCATCCGAGGGTACAAACCGTCGATGACTCGTCTCTCCGAAATATACAAACTGCTGCCAAATCTCACCACCGTTAACCTCTAACAGAATATATCGAAGCCGAAAGTGTTCGACATCCGCTTGCTTGAATCCGGTCTCTTCTTCAATCTCCCGATAGCTGGCGGTCATGGGCGTGTTCAGTTCCCCTTGTTCCAAATGTCCGCCAATGCCACCCCAGAATTCAAAATCAAACAATCTGCTACCCGCCTTCTTCATCATCAGCATGTCTGAGCCATTGCTCAAAAATGCTGTAGCCATCTGTCTAATCTCCATATGTACCTCGCTTTCCAAACTGTAATTATAGGAATCTACTTGTCTATATAAACTGAACTAAAGAATATTTACACTAGACACTCCGATGACAGAACAACCTTCCGATCACTGTTATCCCCAGATTTTTTTGATTCCTTTCCTAAAGGGTAAATCCGGGGATAAAGGCGAGGTTTATGCTTCCGAAGTAGCTTTCTTTCAGAAAGCTTTTAGCTCCGCTTCTTTAGGTTATTTCTGTCCTCTACGTTTTGTGTAAATGTTATATTCAATTTATATAACCGCCTTCTACAGCAATTTCTTCAGCTTACTTAGATGCTCAATCGTATGTAAAGGACCAGTCGTAATGGTGTCCTGCCATGGCTGGTTAACCTTCATCCAGATCGTACTCATGCCAACGCTTGCCGCTCCTTGAATATCGTTCACCGGATGATCGCCAATGTAGATGCATTGCTCTGGGCTTAGACCGAAATGATCGAGCGCAAGCTGAAATATGCGTGGATCGGGCTTTTTGACTCCTGCCTCTTCTGAAACAATAATATGGTCGTAATCCTCCCGGATACCGAGTTGATCGATTTTTCCATACTGAATATCGGTCTGCCCATTGGTAATTAACCCGGTTTGGTATTTCCCCCGCAGATGCTGAACGACTTCTCGCGCTTGTTCCATCAGAACTGAACTTCGCACATACTCTCTGCCATAAAACTCCATCAGTTCTGCATGTGGCGGATGTTCTGCCCAAGGCAGTTCATTCAACAACTCGTTGAACAGAAGGGGTTTGTCCTTATAACCATCCTGGTCGAGTTCAATAATTCGTTTACTTATCTCTTCGGTTGACTCCAAGTGACCAAAATAGGTCTTGATTAAACGCTGCGTGAAGCCGCCAAAGGTCATCGTTCTGTTCAGAATTGTATTATCCAAATCAAAAATAACCGCTTTAATATGATCCATCTTCCTTCTCCCCCAATTCCAGTACATGCGTTATCTTCTCCATACTCGTCACTTCTCTAAATCCCAAGTCGCGATAAAAAGATCCAGCAACCGGTTGATCCGTGTACAGAACCAGTCGAGCGTAATGATTCTCCGCTTTCTGAATAACCGCATCCATCAGCCTGCGCCCAACCCCATGTCTTCGAAATTCTCTCATCACATAAAGCCTGCGAATTCTTCCGGTATCAGTCATTTCAGTATAAGGATCTCTGTTCAAACCGCAGATCCCAACAACCTTATCGTGCATTCTGCATTCAAAAAGCGCTTCATCTTCTTGCTCAAATGTATTAATTCCTGTCTCATATTCATGGATTAATCGCTTGATATGTCTGAACCCCTCATTGGAGCTTTCGGCCAGCATCGCCACTAACTCTTCACGATTCCATACCGATATCTCCTGTATCCGCATGGTGTAACCGCCTCCATCATTTTAAATCAATGGTACACATGCAAACCCAACCATACATTGAACGATGGCTGGGTTTATCTTGTACAGCTCATTCTCATTTTTTCTTTTTGTGATAGTGATAACCCGTGCACAGACCCTTTTGTTTGGATTTGGCTGAACAATTATGTCCACCATTCTTATCCAGTCTGCCTGGATGAGCATAAGCGGAAGAGGATACACCTACAAGTACGACAAGAGACAGGATTACGATAACAACCTTTTTCATAAGTCACCCTTCGATCAACACCCTATGCTTTAGGGCTTAATACGTGCTATATCATTCTACATTATAATCCACAATTTGGATATCCTTCATCTTTTTAGCCGATCCATTCTCATAAAATCTTAAATTGCTTTAATGCACGGGTGACTCCATCTTCACTTGCCCGCAGGGTGACATAATCGGCGCTTTGTTTAATTCGTTCTCCGCCATTTCCCATCGCAATTCCGATTCCCGCATACACTAATAGATCCACGTCATTCTCCCCATCGCCAAAGGCCATTGTTTCCTCTCTGGATATCTTCAGGTAGTCGAGAACTTTCTCTGCGGCTATAGATTTGCTGACTTCGCTCGCTTCCAGCACATTCACTACATACGGATGGAATCTCACGAATCGTAAGGAAGGAAATCTGGATTGGAATTTCTCCGTCTCCGCTTCATCTGCATATAAACAGATGCAATATACGTCCTGTTCCAACGTGCTAATTTTCTGCGGGGAATCCATGAGTCCAAGTGTATCTCTTAACGCCTCAGTAACACGACCATCTACTGTACACAACCCGTTTGTCTCAAATGACTCTGTAAAATATGAAATACTGTGCCCCTGCAACTCGGCAAACTCACTGAATGCTCTAACCATCTGTGCTGAAAGTACAGACTTATGTATCACTTCATTACCTGCTTTGATCAATGCTCCATTAGCCGAAATGATCGTATCGATTCCGAGATTTCTGAATTCTTCGCATAAATTATAGGGCCTGCCTGTGACGAGTACCACTCGAACGCCTTTACGAATCAATCCCCGGATCGACTCAGCTGTACGCGGTGATAAACTCCGATCTATTTCGCTCAACAATGTACCGTCCACATCAAAGAACACAGCTTTCAGCAAATTGCTCTTCCTCCTCTATTTTCAATTAAAAAGAGCAAGCACAGAATAACCTGATGTGGTCTTCCTGCACTTGCTCTGCAATTAACGGGTCTGAACATCTTGGGTACGTCCCATGTACCATGATTGAAATGATTTGGCCGTATCCAGGGAAATGTCATGTGCCCGATGATGCAGTACTGGTTTGGCGCGGTTTACCGTATGAATGGAAGCCACACCGAACCAACGCTGTAACACATTACGGGTGATCTGCACTTCGATGACTTTCTCACGTTTGGAGATGAAGAGTGTTGAAGTGAGCGCTCCGGTTCGAAGTTGAATGAAATTCTGATGCAGAATGTATCGGGTATGGAAAAAGTCCATCACTCTGCATGTTCCAATCCACACGAGCAGAATCGCGGAAATCATCCACCAGGCATGTTTCTGGCCAAACACCAATGGTTTGAAGTACCACAATAAACCCGTGATTATGATCCATCCCCAGCTTGGTTTGAGCAGGCGCAGCCATAGTGATATTCGTGGAAGTTTTTCCATCTCCTGCGTTACCCGATAGGATGGCAGGATCTCCTCAATCAGGATATAGGCTTGCTTCACAGGCAAGAAAGGATAAAGCGAATTCACCTCCTGCTCGGATTCCCCCAGACTACCCGCAGTCGTCAGTTCTACTTCCGCCAGTCCAAGCAGCCTTTTCATCGGTGACTGTGTAATTTTCACGGCCTGGACTCGCTCTTTCAAGATTGAAAATGACGTTTGCTCCATCATGCCCTTCGAGATATAAATCCGCTTGGCATCCGAGGTGATCTGGAAATTCCCATATTTTACGAAGGTTCTGACTATGCCCAGAGCAATAGATATAATCAATAAAACTAAAATCATCAAACCGGCAATCCACCAGGAATCAAGCCAGGTTAATAACAAACTTTCCGTTACTTCTTCATCAGGGAAGAAGTCCTTCACCCAGGAATAAAGCGTAGCCAAGACCGGAATCAGTACGAGAAAACTAAGCGAGGTAAAGGATGCTTTGAATATGTCCTTGCGGGTGGAGTGATAATGAACAATCCGTTCCTGTTTTTCTTTTGCAGGTAGAGACATCGCTTCAACAGTTATAAAAGGTTCGGATTGCGCCTCTCTCTCTTCCATAACCTGAACTGCATCCAACGTATCATGTTCCTCTGCTGCCCCTGCTGTTTCTGCTTCTTCAGCCATATGACCTGCTACAATTTTCTCCAGCTGTTCCGCTTCGGAAAGTGAAACAACGTGTAACTGAAAGGTAGCATCTTCTCCCTTAATTCCGGTCTCGAATCGAATCGACGTCACGCTGAACAACCGATGAAACAGCGTTGTATGACGATTCACATTCTGGACCTTCGTATAAGGTATCGTTCTTCGGGTACGGTTAAACACACCACTGTAGATGTGAAAAGCCTTAACGTCTGCTGTATAACGAGAAGTAAACCACTTCCAGATGATCGACACAATGCCGATGGAAATCCCCGCATAAAAGGCGATCCTTCCATAGAAAAGCCATGGGGACTCTGATCCCTGACGGAAAACAAACAAAAACAGGACGATGGCGAACGAATTCTTCACCAGTTTCCACAGACTCCACAGCATGGTTAATGGATGATGTCGCTTCAGATCGATCATTCATCCACCTCATTAATCCGCGCATAGGATGCAATCTGATGACGGAGTGCAAGCGCGACTTCCTCTGGCAATGCCGGGATTTCATGCGATGAACCCATCGTGCCAACCGATACGGAATAGAGTCCATATTTTCGCATCAAAGGTCCCTGATTTGTTGTAACCGATTGCACTTTTGCCATGGGGATGATCTGATGTACCTTGGTTAGCGCCCCACGCTTCAGTTGCAGGAACTCCTCATTCACATCATAGTACCAATGCTTGTATAACCATGTCGGCTGGATCAAAATATCCCACACCGCGTAGAGCACAGATATGGCTGTAACGCCCCACAAGATCCAACCAATCCACGTCTTCCATCCATAGATGGAGTCGAGTATTAACAGTACGGCAAGGATCAGAAAGCCTATTACATTCCATATGATGGCGCTAATTCTCCACAAGTTTACCGCATAAGGGGAAAGCCTCTGCTCGGGTATATTCCACTGTATTGACATATGTTCACTCCTTTTCCTCGGGTACATAAAAACACACATGATACACTGTACGAATAATCGTCCACGATCGATGCAAAAAAATAAAGAGATGACCCCTATACAATACAGGTCGTCATCTCTTTTGTTCATTCATTTTACTATAAAATCCTGTACTTCACACAGCCATACCATATGGTCAGTTCCTTCGCCCCAGTAGTTCTTCGCCACCACATAGGGTTCACCGAATTTGCGTTGCCACTTTTTCTGTGCGATCTGGTAACCGCTATCCAGGCAGAATTGCTCAATTCCCAGCCGCTGCAGTTCAGTAACCAGGGCGAGAATCAGCGCCGAACCAACCCCCTGTCCTTGAACCTCGGGCAACACATACAGGCTACCCAGTTCTCCGATACCGTTTAGCCGACCCTCTGTACATTCTCGAATCTCCTTACCACACGGTCCATACGAGATTGTGCCTACAATAACATCTCCCATTTTGGCGACGAGGAAAAATACACTTGGTTCTATGTTGTCCTTTGCTTGCAATGCCTTGTGAATCATCGCTTTTTTCTGTGCTATTTCATCCTGAATATCATCCAGAAGCGAGCCAATCCCCTCCTTATCAAATGCTGAGGGAATGGTTGTCTCGAACACCTGATACACTCCATCTGCATCCGATCGCGTCAAAGGTTCAATGGTAATTTTGTCATCCACAGGTTCTTCTCCGTTCCATTTACCTTCTTAATCTGTACGTCGCTGAATCAGTCTTCTTATTTGATTCGAATCCTCAAGAGGAATGCTATATCCAGTGTGCGTGTCTTCATGGTTTACTAACACGCCTTGCATCTTGGGATCCATTCCTAATGAAAAATCATACCGTGTTATCGAGCCATCCACATTGGTTATGCTCAGGTCGTACTGTGTACCATAATCGAGAATGCCGGGCATACGCTCAGCCTTATGTATGGCCTCCATCATGATCCGTATCTCGTCAGATCGATCAAACTTAACATCTTGGCATGGTTCCAAAGTGAGGTTTGGATTACAGGTTAAGGTGATCAGCACAGGAAGCCCCTCTTCCGCGTTCGATTCATTCGGTTTACTGCACCCTGCAATGAATGCGGCAATGACACATACGAGCAACACTCCTACATATTTCACCATACTGCACGCCTCCCTGACTTAGTATTAAATAAACTAGTAATGAGTAGAGAAGTAATAAATACAGTATATAATGACTCAACTGCACTAACTATTTATATTCATATCAAGTTACGTAACTCCGGGTCCCATGAAGACAACAAAGCGATCAGTCGCTCTAAGGTCTCTTCCACAAATACCTGAACTCTCTCACCCGTGATGAACTCAGGAGTAATTCCCGGTTCTTCCCCATTAAGAAAAGAAAACGTGTGGTCCCGCCAGCGTACAATCTCATCAGCAGTTAAACGATCCGTCATGTCATAACCCGGTGAACTGTTGAGCACCTGCCATACCTCTTCGCTCCAACTTGAACCTTGATAGAGATTAAAATCGATCTGGTCCGTCTCCTGGTAATATAAACGCGCTAGTTCATCCTTCGATCTGCTACTGCCTGTATGTTGGTCTACCTTGTTGACCCGTTCGACGAATTCGGGATGCACACTACGGAACCAGTAATAGTCTGTTAGCACATGCATAAAGTATCCTCGCACAAACCACTTCCATCCTTCATCGGTAAGTTGGTGCATATAGAATGAGTAAAGATCCTTCAATTCACCAACGTAATCTCCATCATCTTTCGGGTTGAAATGGGTGTACTCCTTATCATCTCTGGTTGTACCTTCACGCATATGTATGGAATCCGGGGCGATATTCCCCAGATAGAATGAACCTCGATCAGTCTGCATTTGCAGCGAGTCTGCAATCAGATTAGCAATATTGAGATGAACCATAGGTAACGGCATAGAGTTAATCTCCTTTTATCGGGAAGTATTCTACTATACTTAGTAAAAAGAAACGATATAACCTACTGGTGCAACGTACAGATCACTGGAATAGTGAGACTTCGCTAGGTTCCATCCTTTTTCACCGTAGATGCGTGATTATCCCTGAACTCTCTCCACTTGCATGCGGTCAAACAGCTGCTCCAGATCCGTATGGTACTCCGGGTGCTCCTTCACAAGCAGACTAATATATTCCGACCCACATTCATAGAACATCAAGCGGTTAAACGGAGCTGTATCTCCAAAATGATTGCTTTCCTGCCCAAATTTTGCCCGAATCAGATTCTCAATATAACGAGCGTAACCCTCGTTCCACTCCAACCAGCTCCAGTACTCGGCTTGTTCTTCATTTAATGAAGTGAACAACGCCTTTCTGGCTGTGTGTACTTGTATCAGGTCTTTACTCTTCAAAGCAGACAACAATGAGTTAATCCGTTCCACAACGACTTCATTTTCATAGGGAAACTCATAATCCAGTTCCCATGTCACACGCTTCAGTTGGTCCATTTTATGCTTAATCTGAAGACGGTTGACGATCCGTTCATCATATTTCTCATATACATAACAATGAACATATTCATGGAATAGATAGACTTTCTGCTCCAGATCTTTGAACGCTGCATCCGTTACAATCGCACACATTCGTCCGTTCATATGATGCACCGGCATTGCCGCAAGGCACTCATCTGGAATATATAAATCGTCCGGTACCGTCTTCACCCACTCATATTGCTGCGTTTTGGACGAATAATCATAGATATATAATAAAGCTTCATAGGCTACAACTACTGGATAATGTTCTGCAAACAAAGGATGTAGACTAACCAAGTCTTTCTGAAGCTCGTTTAACTCGTTAATTTGCTCTAAAAAAGCATCCATATCATTAACCTCTCTTTACTGGATTGATGCGTTAATCATACTAGAATAGAAAAGATAAAACACTGAGAGAAAAATGATAATTCTGTTCGAGTATGAGATGCTGAACGTTAGAAATGCTCTCCGCGTTTCTCATACAGGTAGATATCCAGTGCCTGAATCCCACGTCGGGCTAGCTTAATAAACAGGATCAGCGCATACACGCCCAGTCCATATAACAACACATTAATCAACATTGCGAATATTGTAATGATAGAACCAAACATCATCATTATTCCTCCTAATTAGTCTATTAAATTATCACTCCCTATTCTAGCATATTTTTCCTCAGTTAACTTTTCTGGTAGATGTAAGGGCATTTAGAGTACTTATAATTAAAAATAAAAAAAACCTTCCATACCCGTGTGAGAAGGTGGGAGATTTATAATCCGGTATACAGTTTCCTAAGTTCGTTCACCACTGACTATATGCCAATGTTGATGCTTCGAGTCTTGATAGTTGCCCAAGTTAGTTATAATCTTCGACGAGCCTGTCTGGTTCACCATGTCAGCAGCAATCTTTTTAATGACACGCATCATTTCCAATAAAAGTTCATCATTATTCTCTGCTTCTTGGGAAATGAATGACCGGATATGAATCTTGGGAATTACCACGATATGGTGTTCGTAGTATGGTCGGGTATGGTGATAGGCTAATACTTGATCTGTTTCCCAAACAATATTTACTTTTGTTTTACCACTGAGCACTTCATCACAATAAAAATCCTCTGTCATCATGCTCCTCCTTCTTCAAAGTACATACGATTAAACGTATCCTTATGATTTGGTCAAGATTCCCTGGTCCACAGATTTCTGAATAAGCTGCTCCGCATACTCCCACAATGTTTCGGAACCGTTTGCAATCTCACGGTTTCTGTTTAACACCTGATCACTTGTAATGTTATATTTCTGCCACGTATCTCCCTCATTCTGATGATTGTGGATCAGAGGCTGCAACCGATCAAGAGATGAGGCAAATTGTGCTTCAGGAGTCTGCTTTGCTTCAAACTCTAACCATAATTGGAGTAGTTCTTCAGCCTGTTCCTTAGGCAACATACCAAACAGCCGATGAGCCGCCTGGAGTTCACGATCGTATTTATCCGTGTGTCCCACCGTATCGTAAGCGAATGTATCTCCGGCATCAATCTCGACCAGATCATGAACGAGAAGCATCTTAATGACTTTGAGGATATCCACATCCTTGTTGGCATGACTCTGCAAAACCAAAGCCATCATCGCCAGATGCCAGGAATGCTCCGCATCATTTTCAAGTCTCTCACCATGCATAATTCTCGTCTTTCGTTCAATCGTTTTGAGTTTATCAATCTCAATGAGAAAGTGAATCTGATCCTGTAATGAGTCGCTCATAGCACATCCTCCTTCATTTTTCCGATTCACAATCTATATAGAGAGGTCATACCAGTAGACTTTATAGTTAAAATCGAGTGACATCCCCATGCCTTGTGCCAGATGAATTGAGCCTGCATTGTCCGGTGAACAATCCCAATACGGATGTATGCCTACACGACCGCATTCTTCCACAAAAGCTTTTGCCACCTTCGCACCATAATTCCTTCTTCTGTAGACTTCAACCGTTTCAATATCAACTGCATGTGTCTGATCTGCGATAAATGCCGAAAGGCAAACACACGCGATATCATCGTTATGCACTGCAATATAGCCAAATCCATGTTGTAAAAAAACATCTATTGTCGTCCAGAAGTAAGAGATTTTATCCTTCAGGAATTGAGAATTGTTATATCTTTTCTCTCCTAATAGTACTTCATCTATCCTGAGAATTCTGACTTCCTCGTCCTGTGAAGCACATATGTCGAGAGGTACTTGATGACTTATCGAATCTGGATTCAATTTGAATACATGTTGAATATCACTGGAAATCTCTCTTTTCCCGGAGATGTGCCGAAGAACATCTTCCCAGGCTTCGTCCACCACACCAATTTCAACAGCATGCATATGTAAGTCCAATAACTCAGGTTCAATACGTTCCCGCATGTACTCTTTCAATTCATTCAGAAAGGGCTCACTTCGAGAGTCGCCGATCAACTGAAAACCGGACTGTCCATGTATCCAAATTAGTGCTGCTGTGATATTCTCTGCATCATCTACATAGATCCGTCCCGGGTTCAAGCCAGACGCCACCGCCTTGACTTCAATATTCTGACACGAGTCCGTGAGATGTTTTACTTTATGGAATTCATGTTTATTAATCTCGGTAATCATAGATTCATTCCTCCCGAATTCAAGACAACGCCCTAAAGCGTGTGTAACCTCTATTAAATCTTATATTCATAGATTCTCGTCTCTTCATCATCAAGCAGATATCCTTTGCCGATATAGGCCCAGTTATTTTTTTCATAATAATCGGTCAGATCAGTACACAAATACAGCTTGTCATACCCTTTTGCTTTCACCTCATTCAATGCATGGGTCTGGAGTTGTCCACCCAGATTCTGGCCCCGATATTCTGGATCAACATGAAGACACGCAAACCAGGGAAAAAGATCCTGCCTGCTATTCAGATCACTTCGCAACAAAGCGCACCCACCGATAATTCGGTCTCCGTCCAACATCACATAAAATCTTGGTACATCACTCTCTGTATCCACAGAACGCTCTATACAATCCCGATAGAAATGGAAGCTTGATTCCGAGCCCCATTGTTTCCAGAAATACTGTACTGCTTCTTGCAGCACGTCCGGCTTCTGCCGAATATCAATAATTTGCAAAATGTTAATCTCCCTTCAATTGGATCTGATTCAACATATATTCCGCATACTCCCGAAGTAAGGCTTCACTCAAATTCACATTCTCCAAATCACCATTGTACTTTGCAAGACATTGTGAGATGACTTCCTTGTATTTAGTGGGAAGGTTTGTAAGTGCCCATTCTCCTGCTTCTCGCTTGGAATGAATGACTGAATCTTTCACGTACAAAAGAACCCGGGATAGACTCAATACATAGTAGACTGGGTTGTCCGCAATTTCTTCCATAGCTGAACTCACGTCCGATGTAATTGAGGCAATCATATGTTCACGATTTTCCGGTTGGAACAGATCCTTAATGGGTTTACCATCCAGCACAATACCTCGATCATAGATGACAGCCATATGTGCTACCAGATCCGGATCTTCATATCCACCACAGAGATATTGCTCTTCCGTTCGATATTTCTCCCGGTGATAGGCAGAATAATGAAATTCGAAAGGAGTAGGGTATGCCATACTTACAATCGTAGATTCCAGCACAATACTGAGTTCAAAACCTTTCGTAATGTGCATCTCATCTTCAATATGCATTAACTTTTGTGCAATCCTTCGATAAGTGTCGGCAGATCGCTTTTCCCGGCTAACGACCAATATATCGATATCACTCTGATTTGGATGAAAGCATCCCATGGCCATAGAACCGTGTAAATATATTCCCACCAAGGCATCCGTTAATTCTTCTTTCAAGACACGAGTAACGCTATCTAAAACAGTCTTTTCATTCAACAAGATCAACTCCTTTAGGTATATGATCAGGTGTCCAATTCAACGTTCAGTTCACGCACAAATACAGCTGTCCCCTTTATTCTGACATCCATATCCTCACCATCCCGAATCACACTCACTTGAATCTTTCCATCTCTTCCAATCTCATGCCCTTGCTCTACCACAAACTGTACCTCATCAATCTCCGGTTTCACATAGGTTAAATAATAAGCACCCATCACCCCGGAGGCTGTTCCAGTCACTGGATCTTCAGTCGTACCAGAGTAAGGTGAAGAGAAATGTCTGGCATGCATCATCGCATCGGAATCACGGGTTTCGAAACAAAAGGGATGCAGGGAAGCTTTGGGAGTCTCAATTAAAATTCCAGGGAACAGGGAAGAATCCGGTTTCATTTTCATAAAAGAGTTCAGTTCACGAGTCGGGATTAATAACGTCCAGGTTCCTGTACTTCCATAAACGATTGGCGTGGAAAGGTCAACATCATTCAGAGTGAGATTGATGGCGCTTACCAGCTTCTCGATATCCCCCTGGAATGGTATAAACTGCGGCTGATCCTGTTTCATTTCCATGTAAATGGTGTCGGCATTGCGCTCAAATCGTATGGGTAATGTACCTACATTGGTTTCAATTGTGATCAATTCTTTGTCACTTAACATACCACGCGTCTTCAAACCATACAGTGATGCCATTGTGGCATGACCACACAGATTAATCTCATGCCCCGGTGTAAAATAACGTAGTCTGACGTCAGCTACTTCAGAGTTCAACACAAATACCGTCTCATTAAAACCAACCTTATAAGCGATCTGCTGCATCTCCATCTCACTGAAATGATCAGCATCAAAAACCACTCCTGCCGGGTTACCTTGACCCGGAACGGTAGAGAAAGCATCATAATGATAGACCGTAATATTACTCATCAACAGACCCACTCTCTCTGTAATCTACGAGACTCACATTTCCATATAACTCTACGCTTTCACCATCCATTACAAGCCCGCCACCATCTTGGCACACATAAACAGCCGTACGATTAACACGGGTATACTCTCTTAATGAATTCAGGGTGTCTTCCGAACCATCCCAGTGCGGTGCAAACTCAAAATCAACGAGCCCCAGCGCTTTTATATCATTCAAACCCACTTTATTTTCATCTGCATCTTCCCCATACCCGGCTATCTCTATCGTAGGTGTAGTCAGAATACTGCCTGCGCTGACCCCAATCAGAATGCCGCCACTCTTCACATAGGAACGCAGCAAACCAACCATATTTCTCTTCTGTAATAAACTTAGAAAATAAAACGTATTTCCGCCGGATAGATGAATCCCATCACATTCGAAAATAGCGCCAAATGTGCTCTCCTCATACTCCAGATCAAGATCATAATATTGAATGTTATCTACTCCTAATTTATTATAGTAACGTCTAGTGTGTTCAAAATACTTTCGCTCCGGATCGGAGCACGAAGGGATATATCCGATGGAAGGCTGTGCACTTTCGAATAAGCTTCGTATTCTCTGATCCAATTTATCATTAGACTCGAAGAGCAAATCACTTAACAGAACCAACGTAGTCATCTTATTTCCTCCCGTACCTATTAGACAGACTTAAATTCTCTATCCAAAATCGAGAAAAAGTACTGGTCGGTCCACTGATTGTTCCACCATAGCTCTTCCTGGAAGATGGCCTCCCGTGTCATACCCACATGCTGCATCAGTGCGGCAGAGCGAACATTTTGTGAATTGCACATGCCAACGACCTTATGAGCTTGTAACTCTTGAAATACAAATTGTAACAAAAGAAGGGTAGCTTCACTCCCGTATCCTCTCCCTGCATATTCCGAAAGTACAGCGAATCCAAGTTCCCAACTTTTGCGGTAATCCACATAACTCCACATCTGAACTATACCAATGGGGGTATCTTCCGGATCATTTATGCGGCGTATAACGAAATCATAGGCATATGGTTTCTCATCTGCGAGAGCAAAATGGCTGCGATATTTCTCACGGACCTTTTCCTCATCCGTTTCAACAGTTTCCTCAAAGCTCCATATATTTGTGTCACATTCAAGTTGACATATGAAGTCGAGGTCCTGTTCTGTGACTGATGTTATTCTTACCTTCTCTCCCACGAATTCCATGTGAATTCATCTCCTTTCTGTAAGGATCATTCCTTTTCCCCATAGTCCTTTAACAATATCGACCTGATAGTTTGACTTAATCACTTTGCCCTCAGTGACTGCTGACCACAATCTCTTACTATCTTCATGAACCATACTAGAGTTCTTATAAAATAATTTAACCGTGTTAATGGCATATCTTTTATTTAACGAGTTCTCTCTATGATTATATCTCCCTTGGGGAATACCTCTGACATAACCATCCTCACACAGACCTAGAAAAGCAGTTCTGGGACAGCCTTTCCGTTGTCCCCAACTTCCCTCACCGAATAACTCTCCAGTTGCAAAACTCCAAGCCTCAACTGGGTTACCAAATTTCTTGGTCTCTACGTAATGAACTGCATTAATAGCGGCTTGAACATATTTGTTTTGAGACATACGAACATCCCCTTTATAAAAAGATCATTGTTTAGGAATCTCCCATTCTGTATCAAGCAAACCTCTACCAATGTTCCATTTGGCGAGCAAAGCTCTCTGTCTGTTTTCCAGATCAAGATAGGGTGCTGCAACACAGGATAACGTGTCAAACATATGGATAAAATGAGGTCCTTCCTTGAAACGTCGAAGCCCGCCATATTCTTCATCATCCGCTGCCCATACAATCTTTTTAATACCCGACATTAATATGGTACAAGAACACATAGGACAAGGTTCACAGGTAGTATAGAGCGTCAGTTCTTTCTTCTTCATGAATCTCTTCTTGTCTACATCCAGCAAATGTTTTCCTGCCCGACGAATGGCATCCACCTCAGCATGTGCTGTAGGATCGCAATCCGAGAAGACTCGGTTTCTGCCTTTACTCACGACATTCCCATCCACATCCACGATTATCGCACCAATCGGATACGTTCCTTCAATAAGTGATTGTTCTGCTTCTTCCAGAGCCAAAGTTAAATATTCATAATCCGATAACTTCATTGAAAGTCCCCCTTAGTACAGTTATAGACCACTTACAAAACAGAAGCCTTGTGTAATGTGTAGTAGAAGAGATTGATGAGATCTCCTTAGATCGTTAAAAGTTCCTGATCGTGTACTGCCCTGCTTCACCAAGAAAATCACTTTTGGTTAACCCTTTTTCTCCGAGTAACATCCTGTAGTTCGATATCGTACCATCATGTGAAATGATAAACGTATTGCCGCTCTGTTGCCTGCACCATTCAAGAAGCTGCTCAGCTAATTCCTTGAATCGATGTGCATCCATCTGATTAATACTTTCTTTCCAACAATCAAAACCCAAATCAAGCATTCTTATGTCAGTATACTGATGGCTGAGTTCTTCCTTGGAATAGATCTGATCGCAGACGAAAGGTACAAACTCTGGATTCTGAGGAAACATTCTTGGGCCAACCAGCGGGCTGAAGAACGCAAGATTTTTGTTAGAGGTTAGGAGTTGTGCTGTTTCAATAGTACGTTTCGTTGGACTAATCAAAATGACGTCTTCAGGCGAAAAAAACACTTGTTTACGCAACGCTATAACCTGACTTTTCCCCAATTCAGTGAGGCCAGGGTGCAGGCAATTTAATTGATTAGGATAATCTACCAAGTGTTCGCCATGACCATGACGAATAAATGTAATGTCCATAGGCACCTATCCCTCTATTTCTGAATGAAGTGTTTGATGCCTTTTGCATCAAGGAGATTAGTCAGTTCCTTTTTCAAAAACACAGGATAGACTTCCATCTGCTCTAGTTCGTCCAAGGGAAACCATCGGAAGAATAACTTACCGTTATCCTCTAGACCTTTGAATTCAATTTCATTATAGAGCTTATGGGCTTCCGGCAATGTGATGAGATAATAAAAGCCAACTTCATGATATTTCAGGCCATCATATTCAAAGAAATCTTCACTAACAAATGCGAGCCTTTGCGCTTCTACATGAACACCCAGTTCCTCCGCCATCTCTCGCACAATAGCCGCTTCTGTTGTCTCGTGCAATTCCACCCGCCCTCCGGGCAGATTCCAGAAATCATCCTGTTCAGTCGTATGCAAAAGAACTCTTCCCGCATCCATCACAATACCTGCCACACGGAAGTTGAATTTGTTGTTATTTTGTTCATACGATACATTATTGTTATCTGCAGTGGTCATCTCGCTGACCACCCATCAGCAAATCCGTCCATGAATCCCATGATGAATGAGGGAATGATGAGTACGAGCAATAAAATTAAACTGGCTATGCCCCATCTAAAAATTACTTTCCGTTTGCTTCGAACACCTATAATAATTAAGATTGCGGTTGTTGCAATTAGGGCTACTTCATAAAATGTCATAAAACTGACCTCCGGTATGTATTCGTATTTCATTAAGGTTATTACAGAATCTTTTCTAGTTTGCGCCTACAAGCCTCGAGGTCATAATCCGAATTATCCAGCCATACCTTATCCATCTCAAGTAAGCCATAGATTTCGGACTCCAGCTTCTTTCTTTCCTGCAAAACCTGTACCGTACCCTTAACACCCTGATAACCCTGTGCCTGTCCCAAACCCTGGTTCGTATAATAATTAATGAATCCCTCTGACCATTCTTTTGGTCTTTCACTAACCGCCTTATCGAATGTATAGGATATATCTTTCTGGTCGATATAGATGAGAAGCGGGTTCAGAGCATGAATGAATCGCCCCAGTTCCAATACATACTGAACGTTCTGCTCTTTGGATTGATTACATTTGACAAGACCCATGGTTAGTGGATTCTGGATAAAACAACACTCAAATATCGTGATGCAGTCATCATTCGTGCTTAACACGTTTTGGGTGAAATCTTGCCACTTCTCGGTGATCAGCTTCACATTTTGCTCAAAAGGAATTTCGTAAATATCTCGGCTGAAAATATCCTGTACAATGTGATCGGGAAGCTCTATTCCCCATTGCTCTTTCATCTTACGGTATGGAATCAGGAAACCTTGATCATGGGCAATCGCATTACTTTCCAGAATCTCTCTGTATTCTTCATGCGTTTTCAATAAAGCCTCGAAGTCTCCTGTATAATAAAAAGATACGCCCTCGTAATCAGCAGGGTGATCCAGGTTTCCTTCCTGAAATAGTTGTACCTTCTTGCCTTGTTCTATCAAAATTTCGGATACCATCTTGGCAACCGTTGACTTGCCTGAACCCGGTAATCCTTCAATCAGTATTAATCGCCTTGTCATCATTACATCACCCTTTATTTTGTGTGAAGATATGGATCTTCCATGTGTCAGACAGTAAGTTATTAATCAATATCCGCAATAACCCATTGCGCAGAATCGCCATCTTCTTTCTTTTTCCAAAACACCATCGTATTGTTATACTCTTCGTTGTTCTCTTTTAACTCGTTAACCGTCACCACTGCCTGGTAGAGCTTCCTTTGCTCCTGTATAGTTATATCGCTCATAAAAGTAACTTTGAGAACTTTGTATCTTCCCATACCTGATATAGGAGATTTTGGATCAAAAAGATTCATATATCGCTTTTCATCCTCTTCGTATAAATAACGCAGACGGGTATTCATAAGTTTGACGATTTCCAATTTGTCCCCTGTATAGTTTGTTTCATCAAGGTACTCTGGTGGGATGTCTTCATTCTCTTGGGATGTCGATCTTTCTTCATCCAGTTGTGCATCTTCAGTGTGTTCCTGGTTCTGACAGGCCACCAGAAGTAGAAGTAATAATGAAACTACGGTTAACTTTTTCATCATCAATCCTCCATTCAATCATGGATAACACTCCCCTAGTAAAGAGCTTAAATACCTTTAATTTAGAACGAAGACTTCCTATTGTATGTAAAATTTTCTCTCAAGGTACATCATAACCCATAATGTGGAATTTGCGAATAAACGAAGTTAACCATCTCTGTTTCTAGCGCATTTCATGCAAAAAACCACGTTTCTCTGCACAAGCTATATCATGCAAAGCGCGTGGTTATTAGCAGAACTTTCACTCAATTTTTGTAACTGTCCACAATCAATCTAGCTATCTATTAAATAGCATATTCATTATGCCGACCGCTTCAATCTGGGCCTCGTTTTCTTCATTATCCGCAAAACGGTAACTATATGTTGAATAGATCCCCCTATGCCGTATATGTCCAGCTTTATAATGAAGCGTCTTTTCCTCACCATCGATTTTCTGCACAAACGTCCTGCCTTCATTCACATTATACGAAGAATGGATAATGTTCAGTTGCAAGCCATGCAACAAAATCTTCTTCGTTTGGATGGGTCATGACTAGAATAAGGAGCAGGACAGCAAACACAACAATGTACGTTTTTAGTCCTGCGCCCCTCTTGCTACCATGCTGGGTGTACTCACCCATCAACCCGTTCACCCGATTCTTGAACAGAAATATCTATCCCCTTCGCCAAAACCCACCCATTCAATCCATACGAGGATGAGATCACCATATACTTGTATTTCTCCTCTATCAGCCGGATTTGCAATTCGTCATAGGAATCATAATTGACAGGCCAACCACTACCCTTTCCCGATTCTAACAACTCTCGATTATAAGGAATAAAATGCTCTATATCCCACTCATCCAGATCCAAAATAATGCTGCCATGGAGCGATATATCAAACGCATGAGCCATTACACCAGAGAATAAGACATCCATATTTTTCGGTACAGCATGACTTGAACGAGTGCGCATCCTGATTCTATTGTTCTCTAAATCAACTTCGTAACTTAAGATGATGTTGTCATGCAAACTTGGCATAGTCCCCCTCCTTCCGGTGTACCTCATCAGGTTCCACCCCGTACAACTGCAACATTTCTTCCTCGTTCATATTTGTTCCCCTTAGCTACTTTAGAATGTTATTTAACTCTTCCGCTTTTTTCCTGCTATCCATTCTAGCATAAAAATAGAAAGCGATGATGTGCAGCACAATGGATAACAACCACATGCCGGGGAACCAGGGAGCAATCAAATGGAACATTTCCGTGGAGAATAACCATACGATCCCCATGCCTCCTGCAATATTGAATGTGGAAGAAATGGCGATATTCCATACCGGTTTTAACGTAAAATGGTTCCAGAGCGCATTGTACATCACGCCAAACAACACAGCGGCAATAGCTGAAATGCCGGCAATATTCCACAGATAGCCCATTTCGATAGGTTGATCATTATAGAATAGGGTCAATAGCAAGGTCACCCAGAGTGAAGTAACGGTGAATACTTGAAAAAAGGAAAGCCTAAGCTGCATCATCATGATAATTTCCCCCTAAAGTTTTTAATATAAAATCGACTGACAAAGTAACTGGAGCTATCGCTCAGATCTACCTTAATCCGAGCATGATCTGTTGCAGAGAATGCGGTGATATACCGTGTGTTGATGATCGTTTGATTATTAATTTTCACAAAATGAACGTCATCCAGGTCTTCTTCCACAAATTTCAAACGTTTGTTAAGCAGGTATCTCTCGCCTGTAATCACACGTACACAACACATCCGATCCTCTGACTCAATGGCGACCACCGAGCTCAGTTGAATCTGTACGTTGCGATTGTTCTTGGCATGGATGACCGTTAGTTGAGTTTCCGATTGGCCGATCGCTTTTTCAATACGATCCCACTTCGACCTCTCTTCAGGATGAGTTATGACTTTGACCACCCTTTTTTCAATTGCTGTGTTCTCTTCAAAAATGACTTTCACGTGTTGCCCTCCTCTCACAACTCATATTACAAGCATAGTTATGACTATCCCACTGTATTGCGTTTTGTTGCATGATTTTGCAGGTTTGTTGCATCGGCACTACGTAGACAATAAAAAAACCACTCCATAGGAGCAGTTCTTCCATGTACTCATCCAGAGCATTCAAGGCATGAGCTATTCTATTATTTCGAGGTGCTACGTTATCCTTATACGATCTCCAGATACATCTCCTGATTTTGCAGGATCATCTCATTCATATGTGCAATTGTTGCTTGCGCCACGGTCTGATAGGTCGCATATAACACCTCTGTTCTCTGAAGCAAAATCGGGTCCTTATCCAGATCCGTTGCTAACACCTCACGCCACTCTTCACCCACTCTATTTTTGTCCGTAATGAGACTTTCAATCTGGTCCAATACGGTCGCCATCTCAGCTAAATGAAAAAAGTGCATCCCTTTTTTGATCCCATTCCAACTCTTGATCTCGATGATGTTATACGCCGAAAACCAATAAAATTCTGCCAGACTTTTCGTGTGATTGTGATAGGAATAGAACAGAAATAAGGCTTGTTGCCCTTCGTGTAACTGTCGGTATATCTCTGTTTTGGCGGCCATATCTCTGCCCCGTACAGAAACAAGCATCGGTTTAATACACAACCAGCTAAGTTGCTTTGAATGTACATCTTCTGCTTGCACTCTAGCCTTCATAACATTCTCCTCTCTGTTCAACGTTTAAGGATTCTCTGGTGCTTCCACTGCCGGGTCATTCTCTCCGCCCATTCTGCGTCTGGATGTTTCCATCCTGCCTGTCGCTGGCACATGTTCAGACGCTTTAGCTAATCCGAACTTTGGCATGTTGGCGTATATGGTTTCGAAGGAACCCGACTGAGTCTTGTATGTTTCATGATAAATCCCTACTGTTCCGTCAGTACCAATGGATCGGTTGAATTTTTTCCAAGCTTCCAAGTGTAGTCCGCCCCGTGCGTATTTCTCCAATTCATCGTAAGAGCGCCAGTATTGTAGTAACGTCACCCCGCGCCAGCTTATAAAATACTCTGTACTCAGAAATCCGGTCTCCGGATTCGTATACAGTTCTTTAATCATCGGGCCCATGGACTTAAAGACAGGCAGCCATTTGTGTATAGCCCACAAACGATTGACCCTCATTCCGATAATAAAAACAACAAATTCCCCCTCAATCTGAGCGGAGTATCTTCCCTTGTATACGTTTGCCACGTCACCCCTCCTTCTCGTCAAACACACTCGATTTCATCGGATCTGGACGACCCTTCCTATCCGCTCATAGGCATCCAGAGGGAAATCAAAACTCCACCGTTTGTGATATTCCTCCAGTCCCATTTCCTTCAATTTGCTTAGCTCTCTGTAGAACAGCTTAGTCAACTTGACCAAGGTTAACTCCTCGGACATAAGTAAACGGCCCTCTGTAACGGCTTCCGTGCTAAAGTTATCACTCATCTCATACACCATAAATTGAACGATTACCTGTGAACGTTTCTTGATCCAGAAACGATATTCTCCAGGTTCGGTCTGCATGGTCATGGTTACCTCTGTGGCTCCCTTGTGCAATGCAACGAATTGACGTGTTATCTCCTCAACCCCATCCGACAAAAAAGAAACCGGAATCTCTATCTGTTCTCCTTGATTAGGTTTAACCAGGATATCCAGCCATCCGTGCGGTTCAAGCGTCATAACGATGTCCATGTCCTTCCTCCTTTATGTGATTCTATGATGCAAGATTAACTGGAAATTATGCCTTTCAGTACATATATCTTCTAATTTGAGTTGTAGAGCAGTAGACCTGCTTTCAATTTGTGTTCAAGTTCCTTATGATCGTGTTTGTTTCTCTGCCATTAGAATTCTTACAATGCTGGTCGCATTGTTAAATTTCATTTTGTTATTCTTCTCTTGGTAGTCCCACTCTTGTTTTATAGCATATTGAATAAGGTTGGCTATCAGTTTTGGTTCATAGACAAATATATCCCATGTATCTTCCCAAGCAACATCGAACTCTACAAATGTAGATTTAAGCGCATTCGAATAAACCCGAATGACGATATCGTAAGCTTGCTCATCCACAACGTACAGGAACAGTGTATCATTCACTACAATTTTGCGTACTTGTTTCCTGTATACCTTCAGGTAAATCCCTCCCTTGCTTACACAGTGCTGCGTAAATCTTCATACACATTCCATTTTGTATACAATTCTTTTAGCGCTAACGCAGTTTTATGTATGAACTCTTCCATAGCTTCCATGGATAAAATATTTAAGTCGCCCAAAGGTTCGTAGTCAGAGTTAGCTAAAAACTCAAGTTTCTCCTCCCTATACTGATACACCTCAGATTCCAGCAATCCACCTAAACCAAATGCTTTTCCCACGTTCAGCTCATTTAACCATTCATGGGCCTCGTTCCAATTCCGTAGAATCATAAACTCCAGCTTCGTGACATCCTGTGTATACACGCTTCTTCCATTGGGGTGGACTTCATATTCAGGATAAATATCGAAAGTCCACACGCGATCCGTATAGATATGGGCGATGTATCCGCACAGATATTGCATGAATTTGGGATCCCTATAAGCTAACTTCTTGTTGGACTCAAAAAATTCTTTAAGTTCTTCGTCTGTTGCGAACCTTCCTGCCTCTGGCATGAGGTGGGTTTTTGCCTTCTCAGTACGAAGATTAGTTCTTACGTGGATGGAATCAGGAGCGAGGCTTCCCAGTAACAATTCAGGGGATGGCTCGGATATCAACGCGGATGCAATTGCAAAATGTACCATAGGCCAAGGCAATATAAAAACTCCTTTCTTTAGTCAATTGGTCTTAAAAGAGTTAAATTTCATATCCCGAAATGCACAATACATTTCTCATTTACCTCAGCGTACTTTGCCATGTTCGCAAGCTTGTTTAATTCGTTGATTAATTCGACTTTGTTGTATACGAGTTTCTCGTAGTAGCCCTTCTGTTCGCCTCCAGCAATGCTGTAATTCCCTGTAAGAACGATCGGATCCGTCGCATGGCTGAATAGATCCATCCAGGCTCGAATCAGTTGATGAAACTTCAACAAAGCATCCTGCTCTTCAATAACGGTTATTCCATAGTTGTTCAGTCCACTACATCTCATACAGGTAGATGGATTCCATGTATCCAACCAGCAAAGGGAATCATAGATGTACGCAATGAATTCGTCTTCCAAGGTCGCATGATTCTCTGTGGTTAATCCACTTCGATGTATTCTCCCTTTTGAATCCCATGAGTAGGAAGTATGAATATTCCCGTTTACTCGCTCTTTGTTTTCGATAACAAAATGATGCTTTGGCATTCCTGCGTACTTCCCCTACACGTCACTCCCATAGACCCTCTTAATTCATCATAACCCATGTATTGGTAAATGGAAATTGAAAAAGATCCTATCTACCTCCCAAATCAGGAGAAGTAAAATAGGACCGTGATAAAAACTTCCTTACATTCATAAAATCCTTCGTCTACTCAGAAACGCTGTTCCTTCTTCTCGGTACATCTCTATAGATTCATTGGTCACATGATCATGCCTCAGTGTTCCCATATAATCTGTTCCAGGGTTCTTTGGTCTATAATCTGAATCCACCGTGTAGATATTGAAGTGTACCTCATCTTCGTCCTCTGATACATCTGTTTTATCAAAAAGTGAAATCATCTCATCTTTACCAAGAAACCTAAATGGAGAATCCTGACGCTCTATAATATAAAATGGATATGTGATGTTCTCTATCTGAATGAATTCCTGGAATGCCTTAAGCTCATCAGGTATTAGATCCATGTACTGTCTAGCTAAATCTTCTGCCTGAAATACACCCGAAACCCACTTCAAACTTCCCTTGGTTGCTATGATAATAATCAAACTAATCACCTTCTATTTTAAATAGGATCTATCTCTTTCCCACGCACAAAAGTCTGGGACAAAATTCGGTGGCTGCCAGCGATGTTGTCAATCTCAATGTTATATTCAGACTCAGTATATTCAATCTGATGCTGCTCATAATATTTTTTCCAGAATGAAACTGCTGCTGCATTATTAGCAAGCTGTTCCACTTTGAATTTACCCTCAAATTGAGCAAAAACCAAGTCAACCGCTTGTGCTGCCAGCCCCTGTCCGCGATACTTTTTGACCAGGAACAGCTCTTGCACGGTATAATCCACACCTTCCGGCACATATGGAGGTGAGCACACCAGTACGAATCCAATAACCTTTCCTTCATACTGAATCAAAAATGGATGTAATTCATCGCGTTCCAGATATAGATAGGTGTTCGTTGGATCATATTCCCCCTCTTCGAGTAGATCCTCGCCAGAAAATTCAGACAGATCATATAAATACAAGTTGTACAGGTTGAGAAACAATTCCTTTTGTTCTGCGAAAATACTCGTAATTTGCACATTCATCTTCATTGCACATCTCCCTTAGTCAAAGAGTTGGCTAGTGATCAATACATAACCTTACCGATGTCCACAACGAGTTTGCTGTGCCCTGTTCTCAATATATCCTTTCAACCACAGCAGATATAGGCAAAGTTTGGTTTAAACCATGGAGTAATCTTAACTGTCGTAGTGGAAGTGTACATTTGTGCAAAAAAAAGACTCCCTACAGAGTCCGATTATTGGTCTTGTCTTTATTTTTCACCAAGTATCCATTAGCACTTAGCTAATGATTATTGAATTATATAGGTTCAACTAAACTTTTTACACAAAACAGAGAGGACAGAAATAACCTGAAGAAGCGGAGCGTTCGCCTGAAAGCTTTCTGAAAGAAAGCTGCATCGGAAGCATACGCTATCACCGGATTTCCCCTTTAAAAAGGGAATCAAAAAAATCTGGGGATAACAGCGATCGGAAGGTTGTTCTGTCATTTGAGTGCTCAGTGTAAACCTCTTTAGTTGAACTTATATAGATAATCAACCACAGGATATGAGATCACATTGCGATCTCTGTACGTAGAAGTCACCGCTTCATGATGAGTGCTGAGAATTCCGTTTTGCAACATGACCGGCAGTAAACCTCGCTCCATCGCACCGTTGTAGGTGAATAGAACACATTCCTCTGCGGCAAACCCGGCAATAATCACCAATTCAATTCCGTGACTCTTCAACACCTGCTCCAGATCAGTTTGCCAGAAAGCATTGGAAGCTTCCTTGGTAACTATGATATCCTTCTCATTCACATCCACCTCGGGAATAATACGATATTCTTCCGGTGGTGCCTCCTCCATACCCTCCACATCCTGCACGTGAACGACCACATGATCATTCAAGCGCAGTACGTTAGCTACATGGTTAATGTACTCGCAAGCATCGTCTATCGAAGTCTGGTCCATCTTTTTTCGCACAATACTCTCTTGCATATCAATGATTATGAATCCTACTTTCATCCTATCTCTCCTCATACAAAATGTAGTTTTACTCTTGGTATCACAATCTCATTTAATCTTTAAATAATTCATTCAGCATCCGGTCGCGGTTCTCCAGAAAGCTGCGGGTAATCTGGTAGTGATCGGTATCCTCATAGACTACCTCTTGAATATGGTTATCGTCAAAACTTAAAATCTCTGCCCCCGGATATCCCAGCAAAATCGGTGAATGCGTCGCGATAATGAATTGCGAAGTACCTGACAGATCATGAAGGATACGCAATAAAGAGAGCTGCCTTCCTGGGGACAATGCGGCTTCGGGCTCGTCGAGCAGATAGATGCCTTTGGAACTGAAGCGGTTGACGAACAGACTGAGAAAAGACTCCCCATGTGATTGTTCATGTAGTGAACGCCCGCCATAGTATTGAAGCGACGCCGGCATCTCATCGACATGTGATGCGAATTGATAGAACGATTCAGAGCGCATGAAGAAACCATTCGTTATTTTGGGCAACCAGGCCAGCCTGAGATAATTCCCGAGCGAGGATTCCGAAGCATGTGTCTCATAGGTATTATTCCTGCCACCCCCTGCGGTATTGAATCCACATTGATGAGCGATGCCTTCCAGCAGCGTAGATTTCCCTGAACCATTTTCACCTACAAAAAAAGTAACGTTATTCGTGAGCTCCAATCGTTCCAAGGATCGGATCGCGGGGATGTCAAAAGGATATTGATCCCGATTCTCGATCTTGGCCGACATGAGTTCCACACTTCGAAGATACATAGGCATACTCCTATTCATGTTAGATTTGGCTCCATCTATGACAGGTACCTTTTCGTTTACACATTCCCTATATTAAACGACGAACAGTGGGATGACAAAATTATGGTTGACGTTGGCAGATCAGCTTATATATTATGTAGGAAGAACGTTCTGATAAAAACATAAAATGAATTGGCGTGTTACCACCCCAGAGGGCATGAGCCAAGAAGCGAACATGAGACTATACTCGCTTCTTGGCTCTTTTTGCGTTCCGGAGGCATGTAAGCGTTAACTTTAGAAACGAGGAGGCGGTGAACCGTGAGTAAAGGAATGATTCTGCAGGTGGAGCGGGTCGTCGGCAGCAATATTGTTCTGGCCCGGTCGCACCAGAATAGCAAGGAGTATGTACTGATTGGCAAAGGGTTGGGATTTGCGTTCAAAGTGGAAAGCACCGTGCAGTCCGATGATCCGCGGATTGAGAAAAGGTTCCGGCTGGAAGACCGGGAGGAATGGGGGCAGGCTCAGGAGCTGATGAGGGATTTGGACCCCCATGTCATCGACATCTCTGACCGAATTATCCGTCTCATCGCTGATCAGTTTCCCGGCAAGCTGAATGACAAGATCTATCTTGCTCTTCCGAGTCATATTCAGTTCACCTTATATCGTATCCGCAACGGGATGGAGATTCTGAATCCTTTCCTTACGGAGACAAAGCTCAGTTTTCCGAAAGAATTCGAAATCGCCTCGGAAGCGGCGGCCATGATCGGAGAGGCTTTTGGCGTAGATATACCGGAGGATGAGGCGGGATTCCTGACATACCATGTGTACTCCTCCGTAAATCACGTCCCTGTCGGACAGTTGGTTAAGGTATCTAATGTGATCAGCAAGCTTCAGTCCATTATTGAAGAGGAGGGTGGCGTTCGCTTTGATCAGGGAAGCCTTAGCCAGGCAAGACTCATGATACACCTGCGCTTCTCCATGGAACGCCTGTATCAGCAGCCGATGACGGCCCCCACCTTCGCACAATATGTGAAAAATGAATATACGTCCGAATACCAGCTAGCTAGAAAACTGAGCGCTGTAATGGCCGAGGATTTGGGTACAGAAGTGCCTGAGGAAGAAACGGCTTTTCTCGCAATGCATTTATACCGGCTTTTTCAAACCCATGCCAAAACCAACAACAGAAAGGACAACACACAATGATCTGGAAATGGAAAAACAACAAATCTGCCAAAACATCTGAAACAATATCCGTCGCCTCCCCATTAACCGGAACCTGCGTCAGTTTGGAAGAAGTGCCTGACGAAGCGTTCGCACAAGGACTTATGGGACCGGGCGTCGCAATGATTCCCCAGGAAGGCAGGCTGGTCGCCCCTATCGACGGCACTGTGGTACACCTGATCAAATCGCACCATGCCGTAATGATTGAACATGCTTCCGGGCTGCAGCTGCTGCTGCATATCGGTATGAATACTGTCAGCCTGAAAGGACAGGGCTTCACACCCCAAGTGCAGACCGGGGATCAGGTCACTATCGGTCAGACTCTAATTGAATTTGACCTGAATGCGATCGCTTCGGCCGGTTATCCGGTCATCACCCCTGTCATCGTTGCAAATGCGGCTGAACAACCGTGGGAGTCGCACCCAGAGTATGGCAGCGTAGAAGCAGGCATGGGAACTATCATGAAAGTCAGCTTGTCCAAATAAGCTAAATCAAAAAAAGAAAGGAAGAACAATATGCTGAAATCACTGCAAAAGCTGGGAAAATCCCTGATGCTTCCTGTAGCAACCCTGCCTGCGGCAGGTATTCTTCAAGGCCTCGGTCTTCTAAATTATGAAAAGGACATTCCGCTCGGTCCCGTGATCGGGGGATTCCTTAATCAGTATGTAGTTCCATTCCTGAATGAAGGAGCGGGGGCGATCTTCGGCAACCTTGCGCTCATCTTTGCCATTGGGGTGGCAATCGGACTGGCGGGGGATGCGGTCGCCGCGCTTTCCGCCCTGATCGCTTATATGGTGCTGACGCGGATTCTGGGAGCCGTTCCAGGTGTATTCGGTTACATTCCTGACGATGTCAAGCTGGATATGGGCGTATTGGGCGGTATATTTGCCGGACTGCTTGCAGCCTATATGTATAAAAAATACCATAATATCAAGCTTCCTGACTGGCTCGGCTTCTTCTCCGGCAAACGCTTTGTGCCGATGGTCACCGCCGGCTCCATGCTGGTGTTGGCCATCCTGTTCGGCATGGTCTGGAGCCCGATTCAGGATGCCATCGGCGCTTTTGGCGCCTGGATTGTAGGTTTTGGCGGCATTGGCTCCATGGTGTTTATGATCGCCAACCGCCTGCTCATCCCGCTCGGTCTGCATCATGTCCTCAACTCCATCGCCTGGTTCCAGATCGGAGATTATACCAATGCAGCCGGGGAAGTCGTGCACGGCGACCTGACCCGCTTCTTCAACGGAGATCCTACAGCAGGCATGTTCATGTCTGGCTTCTTCCCGATTATGATGTTCGCTCTTCCGGCGGCGGCGCTAGCCTTGATTCATACAGCCCGGCCTGAAAAGCGTAAAATGGTCGCTTCGATCTTTATCGGCGCAGCGGTGGCTTCGTTCTTAACGGGTATTACCGAGCCGCTCGAATTCTCCTTCATGTTCGCGGCTCCTCTGCTGTATGTGGTGCACGCTATTCTTACCGGTGCGGCGGCCCTGATCATGTACCTGCTGAATGTTAAGCTGGGCTTCGCCTTCTCGGCAGGTCTGATCGATTACCTCGTGAACATGAAGCTGTCGACCAATCCGCTGCTCATGATCCCGGTTGGACTCGCATTTGCGGTCGTCTATTATTTCCTGTTCCGGTTCATGATTATCAAGTTCAACCTGAAAACGCCGGGGCGCGAGGATGACGCTTATGATGCCGATCCCCCCACTAATACTTCAGCCGTGGCTGCGTCTGCCGACACCAAGGCTGGCAAAGTGCTCGCCGAGATCGGGGGAACAGATAATATCGAGAGCATTGACGCCTGCATCACTCGCCTCCGACTAGTTGTCAGGGACGACAAAGCCGTCAACGATCGGGCGCTCAAACAGCTTGGCGCTTCCGGTGTCATGAGGCTCGGTGGTGGAGCTGTGCAGGTCATCTTCGGCACCCAGTCCGAAATCCTCAAGGATGAGATTAAGAAGCTGATGTAACGCTCGTTCTCCTATGAGTTTAAAAGGCCGAGAGCAAGGGTATGCTTACCCCTGTTCTCGACCTTTTTTGTTAACCAAAAAGCGCAGGATATTCTTTTGAAACGGTTTGGATTGAAAAAAGAGAGCAACCTATATGCCCACTCTCTCTGTGTTAATAGACAAATCTGCGCTGTGCCCAATAGCTGAACAGGAAGATGGACACCTCGGTCAACAGCTTGGCTGCGAGCAGTGGGATAATCAGTTTTTCATTATAAAAATACAGTAAACCGTAGTTTAATAGCAGCACCAGTAGAACAAGTGAGAAGTATTTGGGCAAAGACTGGCGAACCTTAGAGGTTCGTCCTGTGGAGAATACGTACTTCCGATTAATCGTATAGTTGAAGATGGAGCTGCACAGCCTTGCTGCAACAACCGACAGAAACAGATTATGCGTGAAATACTGGATAATGAACAGCAATCCAAAATCAATCAGAGCGGACAGCACCGAAGATGTGCTGAACATCAGGATTGGCATATAGATCCGGAACGAATCCATCAGCGGCCGGAAATGGGAGGACTCATTGTGATCCAGATACACCGTATCAATAAACTCCTCCGTAATCTCATACCCTTCCTTGTGTGCCGTTAACAGCATGTTCATCTCGTATTCAAACCGGTCCCCCGGAATCTGGTTCAGCCAGTCCAGCATGGAGTAAGGAAAACCTCGAAGACCCGTCTGCGTGTCATATACTTGGGTACCTGTCGTGAGCGAAAAAACTGCCCGGGTGACTGTGTTGCCAAAACGGCTGCGTGCTGGGATTTTCCCGCTGAAGCGACGGCTGCCAAGTACAATTCCCGGTGACGTTTGTGCGAGAAGCACTTCGAAGATACGCTTAATATCGTGTGGCAGATGCTGCCCGTCACTATCTCCGCACACTACACCGCCCTGAGGTCCGTACTCCTTAATATATTGAAAACCCGTCTTCAACGCCCTGCCCTTACCCAGATTGACGGGATGTGTCAGGACCGTACAGCCATAGGCTTCTGCCGTTTCAAAAATCCCACGGTACCCTGGGCCACTGCCATCATCCACAATCACAATGGGTCCAAGTTTAAATGTTTGCAGTTGCAGAACGAGATTCAGTAAACGTACATCCGGTTCGTATGATGGAATTAATATCGTCATGATCCTTGTCCCTCCGTCAGATATAAAATGTCACTTACACCACGTTCCTGGTTACGCCCCAGCGGGTTATTGACAACTCTGCCCATAAAATACATCGTGGATGAACCGCCTCCGTCCAAGTTGTAGGCTTCGGTTGCTCCAAGACCTTTCATGACATCGGCCAGTTCTGCCAAGGTCATGCCACGGCTGTCATCCTGCCGTCCGTCCACCACCACAAAGACGTAATGATTCGGAGCAATCATGCCGATCGCTGTTCTTGGATTTGTATCCTGGATGGAGCGGTTACCGAAGTTGTTATCGATTTTCACACTGCTAAAATCACTGACGATCTCGCCATCCTGAATCAGAATCGGTCCAAAGGATAGTGTATTGGTTGCACCTTCGGCCAGCAGTTCCGAGGAAGAAATCTCGTTCTCGTTATATGTTTTCATCGTTCCATTGTTGAACAGGGCAAGCGCATCCCGCGTTGGGCTGTCCCGATACAACGTTCCATTTCGGATAATGACACCATCATCACGGAATCCGTAATAGTCACCATTAATGGCAAAGATCGCATTGTTGGCTGAGGCAATCTCTGACGTATTTTCGGTAATGTTCGTTCCAAAACTATTGTCCGCCAGCGCAGTTCGCAGGCTGCTTGCATCCGTCAGCTGAACATCGGCGACATAATACGTAATCTGATCCGAGCCAGAACCGGTCTGTACCTTTTCAATACTGACCTTCATATCATCACTCGAGTAATTCCAATCATCCGATGTTGCATTCACTTCCGTCGGGATCGTCGAAGTACTGCTGGAATCATTGGTGTTGTCCGTTGATGCCATCGCCGTGTTCTCATCTGCTACAACCACCTGCACATGCCGGATCAGGTAACGGTCAGCCAGGCTGTACAGGATTCCACCTACCGCAAGCACGATGACAAGTGTGATGATGAGCCATCGGCGCTTTCTTAGGGAGATCGGTCTTTTATGTGGGTTTTTCCGGGTTGGTTTCTCATAGATCTTCATCATGTGAAGCTCACCTCTTCATCTAAGTTCTTAAGGCCATATTAGGCCGGATAACTTAAATGAATCTGAAACCACACGAATTGGACTAAAGATTATTACACTGACACTACGATGACAGAACAACCTTCCAATCGCTGTTACCCCCAGATTTTTTTGATTCCCTTTTCTAAAGGGGAAAATCCGGGGATAGCGTAGGCTTCCGATGCAGCTTTCTTTCAGAAAGCTTTCAGGCGAACGCTTCGCTTTTTCAGGTTTTTTCTGTCCTCTCCGTTATTGTGTAAATGAATAGTTCAATAAAAAAGGTGATCCGTTTTCCCATTGAGGAAACCAGATCACCTTGATTTATAATCTATACAATCCTAAGGCCACTAATATCGTGTACATATCTCGTTCAACATTCATATCACATATCTTCATCAGGTCTTCCTGTTATGCGTCTGCAAAAAGAGCATCGTATGCGGGACAAGGCCGCTTTTCCAAAAATTCCATTAACGCCGGGGGCTGCTGCGAATAGATATCCTTCAACGACGTTCCATTATAGATGTTACCAATCACGACAGGATGGCATAACTCACAGATGAGAATATCCCCGTTGCCGTGCAAGTGCAGCTGTTTCGTGCCATCCACACAATTAGAGAAATACACCCCAGGTTGTTCGCGCAAATTCAACTGTTCAGCAAACCGATCCATACAGGTAAAATAGAGCGTTGTATCCGGCTTCTTATGTTCAATCAGCTCCGTTACAGATCGAATAAGCGACTCTCTGGATACAATCTGGCTCCAATCCGTATGTGGCATCTTAATGCTGTTCTGGATCTCATGGATGCGCACACCCAGATCATACACCTTATCGCTAATGGCCTGCATGTTCGCTTGATTACCTTCAAATAGTAACGTTTCCAGCACCGTCTCCAGACCAGCTTCCGTACACAAACGAATATTCTGCTCCAGTCTCTCATACATGCGAGGATGCACACGGTAGTACGCAGCATACGACTCCGCATCCGTATAATTGAACGAGATATGAATGTTAGACAAGCCTGCATCACGCAACGCGATGATTCGTTCTTCATTCAGCAGGCTGGCATTACTGTTCAATTGTGTATCAATGCCATGTGCTGCACAGTACGTCACAATCTCCAGGCAATCCTGATATTTCAGAGTGACTTCACCCCCGGACAATCGCACTCGCTTGAGACGAGGAAGCTCACGAATAATACGGATGACTTCCTGACTATTGATGCACGCTCCATCATCCCGATTGTAGGCGCAGCAATAGTCGCATTTATAGTTGCAGTTCGATGTCACTCCCACCTCAAGCCCTTCCAGCTCATATACGCCGGGTGTCTCCAGTTCGAGTGATTTATATCTGTTTTTGGCTATCAATTCGTTGTACCTCCTGGTTCCTTCATTCAATCCACGTTTGGATAACTTGAAGATTATAGCGGATGGCACCAGGTTGACGATATGACATTATGTACGTTGGTTGTTAAAAACAACATAAACCCATTTCCCCAACGATCAGGAATGGGCCAAAGCTTGGCATATAATTATTGAATTATGAATTAGACAATATAAAATACGATACCTTGACCTTTTGAAGCAGATATTCAAGCTCTTTCTTACTTCTGCTTTTATTGTGTATCACTGATAAATTCAGGATTATAGGAAAATCCATGGCTCGCCAGCATGATAAATGACACACGACTTTTCAATAACACGTTCTTTATTTAACACGAGTATAGAAGTCTTCTTTTACGATAGCATACATCTTCAGATCTTGAAGCTCATTTTTTACCTTCATGTATTTCCTTAGCATACCTTCAAATTGCATGCCTGCCTTCTCCATGACCTTGGCGGAACCTGTGTTTTTCACCAAACATCTGGCCTGGATTCGCTCGAGCCCCACTTCGTCAAATCCAAATTGGATGATTCGTTTCACTACTTCGGTCATGTAGCCTTTATTCCAAAATTGATCAGATAACACATATCCCAGTTCAACTCTCCTGTTATCGCTGTCACACCCTAGATAGTTACAACTACCAATCAATCTTTTAGTGTGTTTATCTTCAATCCCCCATGGACCTATTAGATCCGTCTCATAACGACTCATGACAAAATCTAAAAAAGCTTTGGTGTCTTCTTTGCTCTGATGCGCATCCCAAGTGGTGAACTCCGATACAGCAGGTACAACGCAGTAACTGTACATATCCTCCAGATCATCATAGCTAAGCGGTCGGAGCAGCGTTCGTTCGGTTTCTAATATCGGAAATGGTTCGAAGAAGTTTTCAATCGTTTTCATAGATTTATCCTCCCTCAGATTGTTAGGAAAAAGAAACACACAGCGGTTCGGTCCGTATTACCTAGCTCATCTGTTGTAAAATCAAGGCCACAATTTGAGTGTCTTCCACTGCTGCCCATCTTGCTTTACATATTGAACTCGTACATGCTTGCGCTCCGAATCTCCCTGCCAAAACTCCACCTCTTGTGCATTCACGGCATATAAACGCCAATGAGGTGTAACAACACTAGGGTCACGTCTTATCTTTTCTTTCTGAGCTTTAATGGAACTATTCAGTAATTCCTCGCTATCCAAAACCTCACTCTGATGCCCTGTCATAGCAACTGCTCTTGCTCCAGCTGAACGTTTGCGGAAATCATCAGCGCCCGCTTCATCTCCCCGATCCTCGGCAATTC
Source organism: Paenibacillus sp. FSL L8-0435 (assembly GCF_037965655.1). NCBI lineage: Bacteria > Bacillati > Bacillota > Bacilli > Caryophanales > Paenibacillaceae > Paenibacillus > Paenibacillus sp. FSL L8-0435. The sequence continues at coordinate 1,732,858 of NZ_CP150185.1, read as the reverse complement.
CCCTTATCCGAATCTGTCTTCCAAGGGAAGGCCAGTAGAATGTCAGAGCGACATGAGGATTCTCCTTCAACTGCTGCCCTTTGCGACTCTCCGAACTGGAGGCAAAATAAAACGTTTCGTCGATTACGTTTTTCAAAATCAATACTCTCGCATCAGGATAACTGTCTTGATCCACGGTTGAAATCGTCATGGCATGAGGTTCTTTCACTTCATTCTCAACCGCCAATCTCAACCACTCCAAAAATAGCTTCCCGGGCCGATCCGGTAACTGCCCCATATCCCACGTTGGAAATGGGCCGGATAAAGACTTCAAACGTTGTAGCAGTTCAATGGGTTTATCACTCATGTCATCGCCTCCATCTTCTCTTTAACATGGAAAAACAACTAATCTAGATGACTTAACACATTTACGCTGCTAAGTTTCCAACCATGCCTTCCCTTTTCAACGGTATGTACACTGGTGTTGTCCATGGGATAGAAGCTGGACTTATTGCTCCATTCCTTCTTCTCAAGCAGATAATACAGAATATTAATCACTCCGCCGTGAGTAATTAATAGAACATTGGACTCTACTGTTTTCTCCTCTAAACCCCTGAATAGACTCTCGAAAGCTGTACTTATCCGGCTATAAAAATCCCTTGGGCTTTCTCCTCCCGGAAACGGGGAGTCCATCTCAAGAGTATTGAAATAAATCCCTGGGTAATGCTCCTCAGCATCCTTATGGAGCATGCCTGCCAAATCTCCGTTATTCATCTCCCGCCAATCTTTCATTAGGCTAGCCTGCATGTTTAATCTCTTCTCCATTTCCCGTGTAGTCTGCACTGCACGAGGCAGATCACTGCTAATAATCGTATGTATGTTGTACTCCTCAGCATGATGATGCAAATGCTCTCCCAATTTCCTGGATTGATTGATTCCCTGCTCCGTAAGTCCACGATCGCTCCATCCGCCTCGATACCCTCCCTCATCCATCCCATGCCTTACGAGATAAATTTTCAAGATCTCTCCTCCTTTTCACTTCTATAATGAACAATATCCTTTACACTGTATGACAGCCCGGCATATATAAAATAAACCCGACCTCAGATAGCTTCTATCCAAGATCGGGTATTTCCTGCTTACCATTTATCTCACAAATGTGTTATGAACTCGCTCTGATTTGATAAAATAAGGAATCCAGATGGCACAAGTGATTACAGATTTAGCAATTTCTCTGATCGAGCTTCCATCTTCCAATTCTTTTGCTAACGGAATCTGGAGTAATAATAGGTAATCAATGATACCAACAGCTAGACTGAGACCATAGAAGATGATCATCAGACGGGGTAATATTGCCTTCTTGCTATAAAACGCAAAAATTGTGTAGACGCTGAATAATAAAAACAGCGTATTGTACACCATCTCAAAAATAAGTACCGGACCCCATAACGGGTGATAGTAGTCCGATTGTTTGGAGGTTAGCATTTCCCAAGTCTCCGTTGTGAATGTGGGTATTATCTGTTGAAATAATTGCACTACAAGCAGTATTACCGTTAGAAATAATCCAATCTGGATGAGAATAAGCCAACCACCCAATCCCGAGACGCCTAGTGGACGGTAATCTGCCTTTTGCTCTTGAATATGTGGTTCCATTTCGTAACACTTCCTTAGCCAGTTTTGTTTTTCTGAGATGAGTCTTCATCTTAATATTGCACATTGAACCTATGGGTGATTCTCACCCCTTACTTCACGTGCGTTGTATGTATTTTCATACTCTCCTTATAGCGATCTCTCCGCCTTCCTATTATATGGAATTTTACACAACTTCCTTATTGTACTACATATGTCAAGGACGAAGCAGCCATTACAAATCATACTCATACAGTAAAAACCAAATAAGGCTTTCGCTATACTTCCGCCATGTTCAGCAAAGTACACGTACGTCATAATCCTCTTATACAGATGCAGATGGTGACACTGTATTCGACTACGAAGGAGGATATGGATATGCCCAATCCCAAAGTAAAACTTTTGCCTTTCGCCGACATTTCAAATTATGTCGAGGGCTTCGATATCGTTTCCACCCAGTGGGGCGGTGATGGTCTTGTCTATGTGCTGCTGATGAACCAGATTCCAGAAAGAGAACGAGGTATGTTCGTTCAGACCACATTAAACCAAAGCTATACGTACAAAGTACTCATTGTGACAGATCAAACTATCGAGGAAGTTGTCATTTGGGGACAGACGTTCAATTATCATTATGTACAACCGTTACATGATCATCTGCTGCTCGTCGGAGCACGATGTACCAATTACGGGAATGAAAAGTATGATCTAAACGCCAAAGTGTGTGATTTAGACGGAAATACAATTCGCGAGTTTTTGCTGGGAGACGGTATTCAGAGTGTACAGGTCACAGAGAAGGGAACGATTTGGACCAGCTACTTTGATGAAGGGATATTTGGTAACTACGGATGGAGCGATCCAATTGGATCATACGGTCTGCTGGCCTGGGATGGACACGGTAATAAGCTGTACGAAAACCACGCAGCAGACATTGCGGATTGTTACGCACTCAATGTCGTAAATGATAACCAGGTCTGGTTCTACTTCTACACCGATTTCGAACTGGGTTGTATCTCAGGGGGCACCAGTGAACCCAAAGTGACATTTATGAATCCAAACATCTCCGGTTCCTCCGGCTTCAGTACGGATGGTTATCATTTTTTGTTTGATGCCGGGTACGGTAAACATGGTACGTTTGTCCTTAAGAAAATGGAAAAGCCCGGAAGATTGAGCAAAGGACAAAAGATTGATTTGCTAAATGAAGATGATCAGCCCTTCAAGCAGGTACGGCAGGATTTTCGTCAACATCGTCTGCTACTTAGTGAAGGTAACTTGTTGTATCGGGTAACGATGGAGGAGATTACTTCTGCTTCTGGTTTGGATTAGTGAAACCACATGAAGAGGGTTATTTCTTAAAAGACAATCCCTCTTCTTCCAATGCGTTTCGAAGTTTAGGCATGGCAGATGGTCCGATTCCGTGTAGTTTCAGGATTTCTTTCTCTGTGTAATCCGCAAGTTGCAGTAGTGTCGTAATGCCTTCATTCTCCAAGGCACGTCTGGCGGGAGCTGACAGCAAGGCTAGAAATCCTTCTGTCGGTTTACGTTCAGCTTCGCATGTCGGACAGGTTAGGCAATCACTTTTTTTATAATACGAATGGCCTTGTTCGCATGTTCTGAGTGTTCCTTTATCGTTGGCCATATGGCATCCCCTCCTGAATCAAGTATTCAACCAGTTCTTAATATCTGAAATCATATTTTCGTATTGTTTTAGAGCCTCTAAAGTCCAAATGACTTGTGATGTTCCTACTAACTGTTCCTCTATGTCCGTACATTCAATCCACAGTGACCGTTTAAGACTATATTCGAGCCAGTCCAACTTTCCAGCAAAACCATTATCCAGAACCACATCCCAATTGGCGGTTAGACTCCCCACTTGCTTCTCATATCCAGCTATAAAAGCCAAGAACTTTTCCTTGTTTATACTTCCGGAGTTATCTACTGACCAATACACAGCTGTTTCTACCAGATCATGCATAGGATTAATATAACCTGCCGATTCCCAATCGATAATAATAGGTATGTCTTGTCTCCACATCACATTCTTAGGCTCCAGATCTCTGTGACTAATAACATTCTCAGATGCTAACATTGAAGATGACTTCTTAGCCTTCATGCTCCACTCATATAGCTTATCCATACTGGAATTCAAAATCTCAATCCATTCCGAATTCTCATTTTTTCCTTTGTTCAGATAAAACATCCAATCTATTTTTTTAGAATTAGTCACCTGTGAACTATGCAATTCTAGTTGTCTAAAATCCGTTTTATGAATATCTGCAAGGATCGTTCCCATCAGAGAACTGTTATTGATAGTAACTTCATCTTGTTCCAAGCGTTGCCCCTCAATCCAATCAAAAATTAGATAGAATTGATTATCAATGTTATGCATAGAAGCACCCTTTAACCTTTTTGCAGGTTGAGCATGGATATGTTCAGCTGCCACGCTTGCGATTTTTTCTGAATCAATATAATTTTGCACAGCAGTAGGTCTTATCATGATCTGGGGATTCAATGCCTTAACTGCATAATTAGCTTGCGTCGTTTCAATGGCGTACATTCGATGAAGAAGTCCACCTGAAATCGGTTTGGGCGAACTGATCAATTCACCAAGCTGTAATTCATTACACAGTTTCTCAAAATTTAAATTATATTGAGTATCGTTCATATGTTATCCCCTCTCATTTTGGCTATTTGTCTGGAGCAAAGCCTATAATCCGTACTCGGCAAAAACGGCTGCATATTTCTTTTCTAATATCGTCCAGCGCTTTTCGGCTCCGTATTTGGCGTGCAGTTGCTGTAAATAATGCTTGGCTTCTTCCGTATCACCGGCTTTTAGCAGGAAGCGGAAGGTTACTTCGCTTAAATGTAGCGCTGTCTTGTCCATATAATAATGGACTATATCTCTGGCCCCTGTTAGCGAGTGCAGGAATGACATGCCCTCTTCCAAATGTGACACCAGTTCTTTCGATAAAGCTTCCGGATCGATATCAGGCGTTAAGGTATAGTGGGCCGGAGCGGAAGGGGCTATTGCTCTGATTCGGCAGGTAAAATGAGATATGTACTCCAATATGTCTCCATTCAATCCAACGGAATGCAACTCCGCAAGTTCGGTGGAATGAACACCACAATTAACATAAAACTGGACTTGACGACTGGTGTTATACTTTGCTCTTTGAATGTTGAACTTATATGCGAGGTTTCCATCCGCTTTGTAGAAATTCAGATTTTTCTTGGAATAACCGTGTTTGGCAAATACGGGTTTGACTTCTGTTTTGATGATCTTCTTAAAAAGTTCCTGCATTAGATATCACTCCCAAGGCAAATTTTATTTAATACGTTGTTATCTTTTTTTTGTTCAAAATCATGCTTGTTCCATTTTATAAAAATAAGGGCCACACATGGATTCGTGCGTATGCACGTACGTCCATGTAAACGCTCGGTCGAAGATATAGATATCCTGCTCCGAATCAAAATCCGCTGCAATAATCCGATTCGCGTTTTCGTATAAAAGCACCCAACCCCCACTTTCATACATCACATATACTTCATCTTTCGGCTCGGCATTGAAAGCATCTCGTGCTTGATCATGTGTCCGACATTTCTGTTGTTCATAACTGAACAAATGCCACTTGTACTCACTATAATGGATAGACTCTTTGACCACATCATCGATATTATGGGCAAACACGCTGTCCCATTGCTGTACAATCCCTTCGGATTCCTCATACAGTTCGGACACGACAACCCCTTTACCCTGCAAATTCTTCTTGAACATATATTCCTGATGGATACGCTCAATCCCCCAATATGCTCGGTTCAGTTCCATTTCGGGTAATGCATCCAGCAGCTCGTTAATTTTATCTCGAATCATCATTACCTCCGTAAGATATCGGAATTAGATCATCTGGTCCTTGCCTGACTATTTAGCTTCTTCTCGCAGCATATGAGCCAGTTTGTACATCTCCGCAATGTCATATCTGTTCTGTTCCTGGAATCTTCGGATCGCCTCATCAATCTCTACGACTTCCACCGCAACCACCTGCTCTCCATCCTCCGGATTCAGCGGATCACCAACAAGTTCAACGTCTCCATATCCGATGATTCGTACAAAATGGGGATGCGGGATATGCGGTCGATACGGTTTCAACGCACTGGATGCGCAATAGAATTGGCCAAAAATCTGATAGGACCGCATTTCAGCCCCAAGTTCCTCCATCAATTCGCGCTTCAGTCCATCCATGTAATGCTCACCCGCTTCAAGCGTACCCCCAGGAAGCTCCCAAGCTCCATTATCCAGTTGGAATACAACACATTGATCCCCGACAAACGGAATGATGCTAATATTGCTCACCAGCGTTTCATCCACGATGTCGTTTAATCTGAACTCCGCCTCAATAATTCCCCAATGAATCGACGTACTCAACGCCGGAAATAATTCCGCACTCAAGCTACTCATCCGCACCCGATCCTCTCTATCTAATTCCACTATTCTTCCAATTATATTCGAAAACACAGAAAGAAGGCCACCTTCCCACCGGGAATACGTGACCCTCTTCTTATGCGCTCTGCCCTTAGCCTTGGATCAGTGTTCTCTCCAGACTCTCAGACCATGCTCTCTCTAATGCTGCACCAGCTTTCCATTTTCCAAAAAAAGAACCCGGCTACAGAGCGGCAAAATCCGCTCATCATGTGTAACCATCACTGCACTCTTGCCCTGCTCTTTCACGAGCCGTGCAATCATGCGGACAATATCCAGCCCACGCTCCGCATCCAGGCTGGCTGTCGGTTCATCCGCGAGCAGGACAGCCGGATCATTCATCAACGCCCTTGCAATGGCGACCCGCTGTCGTTCCCCACCAGACAGCTTCTCCGCATATGCCTTCCGTCGATGGGTCAACCCCACCGTGTCTAATAGCTCATCCACTCTCTTCTCCGCCTTGTTTTTATCCGTTCCGGCGAGCTTCGCAACCACCATGAGTTGCTCTTCTACTTTCAAATACGGAATGAGGTTGGCACTTTGAAAAATAAAACCAAGCTGCTGAAGCCGCATATCGGATATATCCTGTTTGCTTTTGCCCATAATAGAGGCCCCGTCCAGTAGAACCTGCCCTTGGGTTGGTTCGAGCAGTGCGCCAGCAATGGACAGGAATGTGCTTTTACCCGAGCCGGAAGGCCCCATTACAGCGACAAGTTCCCCTTCTGTTACCTCAAGGTCCAGTTTGTCCAAAATCGTGCGTTTGCTGCCGCCATCTTCAAAGGTCTGTGTAATTCCCTGCAATACCAATCGGTTTCTCATGCTGCAGTCCTCCCAATCGCATCAAGTGCATCAATTTTGGTAACCTTCCACACCGAGAATAATGAACCCGCCACAGACATGAGTATGAATAACACACAGGTCAGCGCGAGGGTGGACAAGCCTAATTGAAACGGCATCGATGCTGGCAAGATAGACTCGAACAGTCGAACCGACAGTACGCTAATCACCAGACTACCAACCGACAGGAGCAAGACTTGTAACGAAACACTGCCCGCCAGATAACCATTCCGCGTTCCAATCGCTTTCAATATACCGAATTGACTCGTTTTCTGAATTGTAATGACATAGAAGAATACCGCAAGCACAAACGCCGAAATAACATATAGAAAAGCGATCATCATGAGCAACGATCCCTGCTCTTCCTTATATCCAGGAATGGCCGATACGGCATCCGACTTCGTAATAACTTCCGTATTAGGCAATGCAGTACTCAGGCGGTCTAGCTGATCGCCCCCATCCTTGATCGCAATAGCATTGTATATCGGAGCATTGGCATTGGTGTCTGCTGAAGCTTGAGAAGTCCGTGAACTTCCCTGGAGTGCGAGCCATTCCTGTTCATTTAGGAACACCACCGGGGAGTGACTGAAGGACTCATTTTGTACAAATCCACCAACGGTCCACTCCGTACCCGAAGCTTGATCGACCAGGACGGTGCCAATCGTGACACCAGATTCAGACAACTTTTGGTCCACCACAACCTGCCCGTCCGTTTGATCCGTAATCGGAGACCCTTCGGTCACCGTTGGAGCAAGCCAGTTCTCCGGGTTCACCATGAACAGCGTGACATCGATCTTTTTTGTGTCGCCGGTTGGACTGACGGTTGTCATTTTCACACCGAGCGGCTCAGCGTTCTCTTGCCCCACTACCGAGCGAGCTTGATCAAGCTGATTCTGATCCACTTGTGACCGGGTAAAACGATGATTCGAATCCTGCTCCAGTACAAAGTGGGTTGCTGCCATATTTTTGATCGAAGCTGCGTTATCATACGCCAGCCCCTGTGCAAGACCTGTAACAAATAGTACCAGAAATGAAACCAGTACCATGATTGTAGCAATTAAGGCATATCGCCCTTTGGCATACCTCATTTCCCGAATAGCCAAGTACATGTTCTGTGACCTCCCTCTTGATAACCCAAGTATAGGAGGCGAAAATGAACGGCAAATGAATAACAGATTACATCTGCGGAAGTGTCACGGTGAAGACCGTACCCTCAGGCGAACTGGAAACCTCAATTGTACCATCATGAATTCGGATAATTTTCTGCACAATGGCAAGTCCAAGACCTGTTCGTCCAGAAGAACGTTCCCGCGCACGGTCCACCCGATAGAATCGATCGAACAGGAAAGGCAGATGCTCCGCAGCAATCCCGTCTCCTGTATCCCGAATCTGAATCACACACTGGTTTTCCGTCTGCTCCGCGTGAATCTCGATGCTTCTTCCCTGTGGTAGATGGTTCACCGCATTGCCCAGTAGATTCATCCAAACTTGCATGAGCAGCACTTCATTGCCCACCAGCTGGATGGATTCGGGCACCGATATCCGAAGCAGAAGTTCTTTTTCTTCGAGTTGCCATTGCAGCACCTGAACCGCTTGCCTGAATTGATCTTGCAAAGAGAACTTTACTTTGGACAGATCTTCGTTACCTTGTTCAAGAGAGGACAGGAGAAGCAGTTGTTTGCTGAGCAAGGAGAGATGGCGGCTCTCCTCCTCAATGATCGATGCATAGTGCTCCCGTTCCTGTTCAGGCAGATCCCGATCCGCCACCAATTGGGCAAACCCCTGAATTGAGGTCAGCGGCGATTGAATCTCGTGGGATACGTTGGATACAAACTGCTGCCGTGCCTGATCTACCCTCTCCAATTCACGACTCATGGTCATGAAATGATGGGCTAATTGTCCAATCTCATCCCGCCTTGCCGTGGGCAATTTCAGATTATATTTTCCTTGCGCAATACGCTTGGTCGCCTCGGACAGACGTTCAATCGGGTTAACCAGATAACGGGTACTAATGAGAAAGATCAGGATACTAATACCCACCGTTAATGCTCCAATCAGCGCAAAAAAGATCCGCAGCTCACCGAATTGCAGAATTACATCCGGGCGCATAAAGAGAGCGTAATTCGCATTGCCCCACTGTAGATGAACACCCACGGTATTGCTTAATTGATTATCGAAGAAACCGGTAATGAACGGTTTGCTTGGAAACTGGGCGACGCCATGGTACACCTCACCATTTAGTACCAGTTCTACAGCTTGCTTATCCAGATCTTTCTCACGGAATTCGCGGCCATAGAATCGGTCGTTGCCTTTTCCATCCGTCACATAGATTTCATACCCGAGTGCGGCGGCATTGTTCAAATACTGCTCCATCGTGCCGGGTTGCTGCTCCACAAATTGCTTCATATGCGTCGCGATGCCCACCAGCTTCTCATCATTGAAATCCTTGAGCTTTGTATGATAGTAGATGTTGGACAAAAGAAAACCGAGCATACCGCTGACCATAATCACTCCAATCGTAATAAGGAATACCCGGACATACAAGGTCCTCAAGGCGTTTTCACCTCCATCTTGTAACCAATGCCCCGCACAGTCTGAATGACGAAATCGTCCGTATAATCGGCAAACCGATCACGTAGCCGCTTGATATGTACATCAACGGTACGGTCATCTCCTTCATAATCTGCTCCCCAGACGAGTCGAATGAGCTCATCCCGCGAGAACAAACGGCCCGGATACTGGGCAAGCTGTGAGAGTAATTCAAACTCCTTCATTGGCAAAAAGAGAATCGATTGCCCATCGGTAACCTCCACATTGTTACGGTCAATGACGATCCGGTTCATACGGATAATATCGCTGGATGTGCGATGGTACCGACGAAATAACGCCTTTACCCGATAGACTAACTCTTCCGGTTCAAATGGCTTGGTCACATATTCATCTGTTCCTTTCAAATAACCATCTCTCTTATCGGATAGCTGATCTCGTGCCGTCAGTAGCATGATAGGAATGTCGTAATGCTGCCGAATGAAATCGCATAACTCCAGTCCGTCCATGCCGGGCATCATCACATCGAGGATCGCCAGATCAATCGGCGTTTCTTGCATCAGTCTGACCGCTTCCAATCCATCCTGCGCTTCATGAACCCGATACCCTTCCTTGGTCATGACATGCCGCAGAAGTGCTCGAATATTGGCATCATCGTCTGCCAGCAGCAGATGTTTCATATCGTTGTCCGCCCTTCTATGTAGCGAGTACATCTCACTTTGATCCTGCACAGATGGTAGCATAAAAGCAATCTCATTCGCCAGCACATGCGTGGAGACACCTTGGACATGTTTATATTTTCTTAAATCTGGTTGACACTACTATGAGGCACAACTATAATAAATTCATAACATATGAACGGACGCTCATATATTCATTTGTTAGTGAGTAACCATCGCTAAGGATCACCTATAACCACACTAGAAATCATATTACATAACGGAGCCGCGCTCCAAAGGAGAGGATTTATATGTCTGGACATCATCACAGTCACAACCATGGGCACGATCATGGACACAACCACGCTCACACCACCAATAACAAGAAAGTCCTGTTGTTTTCCTTCATTATTATTACCATTTATATGATCGTTGAAGCCATTGGTGGATTCATCACCAACAGTCTCGCACTTATCTCGGATGCAGGCCATATGCTGTCTGACTCCATTGCACTCGGGATCGCTTTACTGGCGTTTACCTTTGGTGAAAAAGCCGTAAATACCGGCAAAACGTACGGGTACAGAAGATTTGAAATTTTAGCCGCTACGTTAAACGGAATTACGTTAATCGCCATTGCACTATACATTTTCTACGAAGCGATTGGGCGTTTTATCAATCCGCCGGAAGTTGCAACCGTAGGTATGTTAATCATCAGCATCATTGGATTACTCATCAATATTCTGGTGGCCTGGATCATGATGCGTGGTAGCGATACGGAAAATAATCTGAATATGCGCGGTGCTTTTCTCCATGTCATCAGCGACATGCTGGGATCCGTTGGGGCTATTGCGGCAGCCCTGCTTATGATGTTTTTTGGCTGGGGTTGGGCCGATCCACTTGCAAGTGTAATTGTCGCGGCGTTGGTATTGCGAAGTGGTTTCTATGTCACCAAATCCTCCCTGCATATCTTGATGGAAGGCACTCCAGCCAATGTGGATGTGAATGAACTGGTGCAGACTATTAAACAAGTTGATGGCGTCAAAGGTGTTCACGATGTGCATGTCTGGTCCATCACCAGTAACCTGAATGCGCTGACCGCTCATATTGTGGTGGATGGAACGATGGATGTTTATGCATCCGAGATCCTGGTTCAGAAAATTGAACATATGCTGGAGCATAAAGAAATCAAACATGTAACGCTCCAAGTGGAGTCCGAGAAACATCTGCATGACACCTCGGTATTATGTACGGTCAAAGGCGACGCACCAGATGCTCACGCACATCATCACCATTGAGATGAGTACAAAATATAGTTATAACAAAAACAGGGCAGATTCCCCGATGAAGGGAACGCCCTGTTTTTTTGTTTAGAGAATTTCATTTTTTGCATGAATAGAAAATGGAATGACCTTTACCTTATCGCAGCAGGCTTTGGACTACCTGTATCTGGAGAGTAACTTCTCTTTCTTCTGATCGAATTCATATTCTGATATGATATTTTTCTCTTTTAATTCACCTAACTGTAGCAGTTGTTCATGCACATTCACAGGGGGCTTTTTTTTCTTGCTAGATATGATTAGAGCTAGAATTGAGAAAAGCAGACCATACAGGACAGCCAAAATTCCCATTCCTGCTGCGGCTTCCGAACTTTCCAAGAAAGCTACTAAAAAGAAAAAATTAAGTACGTACCAAATAAGACTGATGATCGATAATGCTTTCAATGAATGTTCCTCCTAAAGATTATGTACGTTTCTATTCAAAATCAGAAAAGGTCGGTCAGAGCACTAAATATTAACCTCTTCCCAGTTTATAATGACGTATCCAAGCTGAAACAACAGGATAACAATATAACTGATGTTGATTCCCAAACTGGTCTTAACTTTCTTAATCTGATCCAAGAAATCTTCTTTGTTCATTTTTCCGCGTTCCAGCTTGGACTTCATCCAAGCCTTTCTCAATTCCTAATTTGAAACTTATATGCACACTCAAGGTCAGAATGACTAAACCAAAACCTATAAAACTTAAATACGGTGTAAATTTGTTGCTTCGCATGTGCTCTTCCTTTCCGGCAATCTCCATTGGTCTAGTGGCTGTTTCATTCAAGATTGCAGATTCACTGTAGCCCAAATACTCAACTTCATTAATCTCCGCCACCACCACAAGATGAACAGCTGGATGAGCTGCAAGAAGAGTCGGAAGATGACCCCGAGGATGATCCAGATCCTCCCGAGAAACTACTATTGTCTGTACATTGATCCGCATAACAGCTGGAACTGCTCGTGCAGCCACTGCTTGACGAGGAACCATAGGCTGCCTTTTCCTGTGGAAGAATTTCCTGTTCCATCCGCCCCATGTGTAACCCATATGTCGCCTCGTTATGCATGGAGTAATACACCATGGCGCTAGCCATGACGAGAGCTACATCGCTACTTCCGGAAGATGATGGAGATAGCTCTTCCTCACTTAGCGTTGCGGATCTACGTAGTTGATCAATCAAATAGGCAATCACCTGAGCAGCTTCAGGATCTTCCTGCATGCGTCTGGCATGAAACAGCTCATTCACCAGTTCAGACTGATCTCCCTGTGCGATCAGCTTCTGTACATCACTGGATAATGGGTAAGTGAAAAAATCACCCCAGATTGCAGCACTGTAGGGGGTAAACTCGAATAATTGACAGTACACCCAGTCAAACCATGCACGCGCTCCTGGCGTTTCGCGGCGGGTGATTGCCGGCTCATGGTGCACGGTGGAACCCATGAATTCTGCACAAAAATCAGCGTAAGATTTCGTAAACATCAGCATCTCATGCCACAAATCATCAACTTCATCACTGAACATGGGCACCTGCTTAAGTAATGAAGCCATAATGAAATATCGCTTGAGCTCTATCAATTTCCACCGATACTCCAGCGTTTTCATGTGAGGATATTCCTGTTGAATTCGTATCTTGAGTTTATTGGCAAAATGCTTATTGTAACTCTTCTCCAATTGAAGAATGGTTTGCTGATAGGAGACTTCTTCTCGAAGTCCAAGATTCAATGGTGCTTTTTTTCGTCTGTACGTCACTTTCGTCTGTTTTCTGCGTCTTCCTGCTGGACGGAAAATCTTGAGCTTACGTCGAACCAAATAGGCTGTTACAACTAATAAAACTGCTGCAAGGTAGTAGTAGATCGGCATAAATAAACCGCTCCTCTCCGTTGATCTTCTCTATGTAGGGTTAAGCTATCATTAGTATATATAACAATACCCATATTTTAAAGAGCCCTAGCATATATGTTCCCTGCTCATCATCAATTAACAACAAAAAAACTAGGCTCTATTAAAAACATAGAGCCTAGTTTTTTACATCCGTAAATTATCCCATCAGTCATTCGGGGTATCAATTAGATTGGTCTCTACCAAAAACCTTTGTACTATCGCTGCTGTTTCACCTCGGGTAAGGTTCTTTGTAGGCATCAAGCCTTCATTCGATCCTTCTACAAGTCTGTTCTTCACAGCTGCAGCCATGGCCTGCTTCGCCCAGGATGAAATCTTTGCTTGGTCTGCGAACGGAGACAGCAGAGAGTCTGGATAGGCTCCGTCAGCTGCTAGACCCGCCAGTCTCATCGCCCGGTTCATGATCACCAATGCTTCCTGCCGAGTAATGGTTTGGTTAGGAGCAAAAGTCCGGTTTTCATAGCCTTCAATCAATCCATATTCCACAGCCTTGGCGATAGCGCCTGCGTACCAATCACTGGACATTACATCATTGAACGCACTCTCGGTGCCGGTGTCAGACAAGCCCAACGACCGAACCACAATGGCTGTAAGTTCTGCTCTGGTAATGACAGCATTCGGTTCATAATGATTCTCATCTTTACCTTTGATAATCAATCGGGAAGCCATATCATTAACGGCCTGCTTTGACCAGTGACTTTCCACATCCGCAAAGGTCTTTGGATTCCAGATCAGGAAGTAATCGCTGTTGGTGAGACTGTTCACGGTCGCATAATTCTTCCCTTCACGAGTCGTGAGATAGGTTGGTACGTGGCGTACACGGCCATCTGAATTCAGCACGGCTGCCGTCGTCACCTTGCTCACATCGATACCAGCGGGAAGCGGAATTTCACGTTCCACGTAGCTGCTAAACTGCTCAACAGCTACTATTTTACCATTGTAAGAAGCTGTTACATTAAAAGTGACCGGCGGGGCTGCAACCTCAAAGCCTCCTTGCGCAGAAGCAGTCTCGGCGAGAACAGCTGTATCCTCATCGCTCTTAGCAATCTCCACCCGAACGACAATGTCAGAAAGTTTAACTTGTTCGCCCAGTTTAGAGGAAATATCATCGATGGTAATTTGCCCAGCAGGCAGCTTATAGGTACCGTTTGTCGTTTGTACCTCCAAGATCGATTGTTTAATTTCCATACTTTTCACTGCTTCACCGGTCAAAACCACTAATACTTTGTCTATTTTGGCGGTCACAGGAATGACCACGGTGGATTTGTCAGCCGCCTTCTTAAGTTGATCAGCTAGTTTGAATGAATCAATTGTAGCCTTCAGCACCGATTTTCCGTTCTCTATAGCCGTCGATCCTGTAGCAATTTGGTCTTTCACAACACCGTCAACAATGACTTGAAAACCGACTGGTTTATCGTCGGACGACGTACTTGGAACAGATGGCAAGCCAGAGTTATTTGTATTATTAGAATTGTTTGAGTTGTTTGAGTTGTTTGAGTTGTTCGAACCATTGCTTGTCCACTTCGCATACAATGTCATATCCGAGGTGACTATATCCGTTGCAAAGTTCCAAGCATTTGTACCCGCTGCTTCTTGGTACCAACCTGCAAATGTGTAACCGGCTCTCGTCGGTGCTGTCGGAGCACTGATTGTCGTGCCACTATTCACATTGGAGATACTGGAAACCTCGCTACCTCCCTGCGAGTTAAATGTAACCATATGTTGCACTGGTCCCTCGATTACGGTTACCTTGCCAGGGGTAAGTATTTTGTTCATCTCTATCCCTGATTCATCCATGATGGAGAATAGAGCGGAATCTTCTGTCTGCACTGTCAGCGCCTTCTCGCCTAACACTGCCTCGCTCTTCACTTTGAAGCTAACAGTGAACATTCTCTCTCCGGCCAGGATCGGTGTATCTCCCCCATCATTATCTACCCATACTGTTTTGAGCCAGCCTGCATCGTTATCGTAATTGGAGTCGAAGTAATCTCCAACGTTTCCCGTAACTCCCGTTACTTCCAAACCTTCTGTGTCAAAATCAAGCTGTACGCTATAGGCTGCTATTCCATAAGTTAAGTCGGTCACTGTGACTGGTACGTCCACCGTGGAGCCAGGCGTTCCGCTCACCGAGCCAACCTGAATCTGCACCGCGTGCCGCGTCCATTTCGCATACAACATCATATCAGACGTTACCGCGTCTTCTTCAAAGTTCCATGCATCCGCAACGGACGCATCCTTGTACCAGCCTGCAAACGAGTAGCCCGCCTTCGTCGGCGCTGGAGGAGCACTGATCGTCTTGCCGCTGTCCACGTTGGTCACACTCTCTACAACACTGCCTCCCTGTGAGTCGAATGTCACAGTATGCTTAATCGTAATTTTTGTCTTTACCGTTACCTTCCCAGACTCAACTGAGGTGGAAGCGAGTTCATTACCCTCGTAGAGGTCATGTTTTATCACATTAAAATCCCAATCTCCAGGCTCTGCAGAGTCCGTGATTTTGAAATGAAGAGTGAATGCCTTTGTATCTGCTTCTGTAATGAATACTGGATTAGCCTTGATATTGATCGTCCCATTACTAGAAAAATCCGATTCAAAACCTCCTTCATTAGAAATGACCCCCAACTCATCTGTCACTTCATTTCCAGGTACCAACGCCAACGTGGATTCATCAAATCCAATCGAAATATCATAATGATTGATCAGATCCTCCGGTGTCAAATGTACCGAAATGTCAACGAAATCTCCAGGATATCCTTGTTCGCTGCTTATCTTAATCGAGTTTGAAGCTACATCTGAACTAGATTCGGCATAACCCATTGTTCCAAAAGTTAAAAATACAACGACCGCCATCATTATTGAAATCCATTTTTTCCAAGCCATCATATCAACCCTTTCCTACGGCGATGGCAAGAATCGCTTTGACATCCTCATCGTCCCATTTCCCATCACCATTCATATCAAGCGCGTGCAATTGCTCCGGCGTAAGTGTAATCTTGCCTTTCATATATTTGGTTAACAAAAGTGCATCAGCAGCAGTCACTTTACCGTCGCCATCTGCATCTCCCATGACAAACACCGTGTATTGTGCAGTATACGTTACATCAGCTGTTACTGTGGATGTACCTACTTCATGACTACTAAGCTTAGTGATGCCACCATCGCTGCTCCATCCTGCAAAATGGTACCCCTTAGCAGGCGTTACTGTCGGCACGTTTACTGGATGTCCGCCAATCTCTACCTGCTCGCTCGTGCCGTCGATTGTCCCATGCTCGCCTTGTAAGTAGCTAACCGTCCCGACCTTTGGTGTAGTGTTATTAATTGTAACTACCAGCTTCTGTGTAGCCCCTGTACTAAAGGTAAAGTTCAGGTCTATTGTTCCTTCTGCTTGTTTGACCAAATACTCCTTACGGATCGTCACAGTACCCGCAACCATCTTGTAATCGCTGTCCAATACGAGCTTCTCGGCTCCATTTTCAATTCCAGTGAATTCATTCCCATTTAAGACAACTTCTGTTTCAATATCTTTGTAATCTGCAGATGAACTGTTTTTGTCAAAAGAAGCGGTTGTTGGATTGATCGTGCTGTTCATAACCGATTTCCGCAAAATAAGTCCATCCAAACCTATCACTACATCCTCGCTTCCGCTTGAGATGCTGCCGCGCAAATCAACCTTTGTCCCGCTTATTTGCTTGGTCCAAGTGATACCATCGGGTGAAGTAAGCAGGACTCCAGAGTTACCAGTAGCCTTAAATCCATTCATGTCATAATGTATGCCTTGAAGCACATTATTTACCGTACTCGTTACAGTACTCCAGTTTTCCCCGTTGGAAGAAGTGATAATTTTTCCGCTTGGTCCAACGGCAATAAACAAACCGTTACCGTATGCGATATCATACATATACCTTGAAGAGTCACTGGGTTGTTCCTTCCATGTAACCCCATCAGGCGATGTCACAACTGTACTCCCGCCTACGGCAACATATAAACCATTTCCATAACTAATGTCAGTAAGCGGAACTGACACTCCACTTGTTCGGCTCGTCCAAGTTTCACCATCCGGTGAAGTCATTATTTTTCCAAAAGCCCCTACAGTCACATATTGATGATCACCATATACGCTATCCAAGAGTGTCCCTTCATCTAATAATTGCTCTGTCCAAGATACTCCGTTAGATGAGGTCATAATAAGCCCAGTATTTGAGAGTCCGGAAAGTTCTTTATACCCTACAGCTATGAATTTGCCGTTACCATAGCTAACACTACTAATATAATCTCGTTTATACGGAAAAACTGCCTTTTTTCGGTTCACCCAATTTTGTCCATCTTCAGATGTGTAAATTGCACCTATCAGACTCGTCGATCCTATCATTTCATAACCAGCTGCAACAAACATGCCATTGCCATAAGTCAGGCTTTCAAGACCTGCAGCTGTTCCCCTCAACTGATCTGTCCAAGTCATTCCATTATTAGAGGTTAAGATCACACCACTGTAACCAACAGCAAAAATGAGACCATCCCTAGCAAAAACACCATTAAGATCCTTTATAGTACCTGTAGTTTGAACTGTCCAGTTCGTTCCGTTAGCTGAGGTCACAATGGTGCCTCCTCCACCGACTGCTACATATAAGTTATTAAGGTTGTCATAAGTCACTGTGTTAAACGTGACCGTGGAATTGCTGATTGCGGTTGTCCAACTGTTACCATCACTGGATGTGGCAATCAAACCACCTTGACCAACAGCTACAAATTTGTTATTGCCATAAGTTACTCCATTAAACATATAGGTATTGTTGACTGTTGCCGTGCTCCAAGTAGTTCCATCGGCAGATTGGATCACTGATCCTCTTTGCCCGACACCAACAAACTTATTCTTGCCGTAAGTAACACCCATATGATATGTACTGGTTACTGGCTGCCCCGTCCAAGTTATCCCGTCTGTGGATGTCATAACAATTCCATTGGCCCCTACTGCTACGAACTTCCCGTTGGCAAATACAACGCTAGTTATAGCGTAAGAGGTGATATTCTGTCTCTGAATTTTCCATTGAGTTTCACCGTCTACTAGGGTTACTATCAAACCACTTGATCCAACTGCGACAAATCTACCATTACCGTAGATGATACTTGCCAGATTGGAATTCACTGCTTGTGGATGGTCCGAGACTATCCAATTCTTACTATCAGTGGAAGTGATAATTACTTGATTTCGTCCCACAGCGACAAATTTATTGTTGCCATAGGCTACAGCACTAATCGAATTAGCCGTAGGGAATGGACTCACCTGTTCCCATTCGCCAGAAACGGCTTGCGCAGAATTTTGCGTCATGAATGCCACCATTATCAAAAATGCCAGTATAATCACTAGCCCTCGTTTGAAAGATGCCATCTTTTTGCCCCCTATGCTCCCCTTCAAATCATGTTCCTCCTCATTTACATTTAAAATTTGAAACTTCACGTGAATTATAACAAACGATTCTGAACCGATTCTGAACATGCGTTTTTTTGTTTTCCCAGCCGCAAACGCCAAAAAACGCCATACAATTCATAATTATGGCGCTCAATTAAATCATATCGATTCAAATATTATCTATTTATCCCTTTTTTTCTTGGGATCACCATTTATTTTCCACCAACGGGTATGGAGACATGGAACAAAATTCGCTGTGCCGGGAACGATGCTTGAGAAAGAAAAAGAACATGATCAGGTCATCAATAATCTAAACCAGAATATTGAGCAAACTCATTCTCAAATTAATGGCAAGCCTAAAGTCATGGTCGTTAAAGTTCTGAGTAAAACTTCTATATTTTGATGAAAAATCCTACAAACCCATCAACGCGGTTAAAAACAACCACATCCTGGTTGTAATTGATGAAATATGGGCTTTGGGTTAAGGCCCGTTGTCTGGAGCGGAGATTCTGAAGGAAACTTTGCCGTTCTTTGCGAAATAAGCTGTGTATTATAAGTGTTGCGTAAAAGAGACTTCCGAGGATGAAAGTCTCTTTTGTATTACATCTTTGCTTTTAACAAACAACTACTTCACTACTAATAACAAGTCATAAGGACATTATTTACCCGTTAAGCTGAGTCATCATTTCTTTCATATAACGTGTTCCATGGATTTCATTTTTGGGGCTTACCTTTTCAATGCGAGCTAAGTCAACAGGTGTCAGTTCAATCGTTGCAGCGTTCGCGTTTTCCTCCAAATATTTGATTCGTTTCGTTCCCGGAATCGGCAATGCGTTATTAGCCATTGTCCAAGCTAAAGCCAATTGTGCAGGCGTGCAACTCTTCTCCATTGCAATCTCTTTGATTTTATCCACAACTTCTATATTTTTGGCGAAATTGTCTCCTTGGAACCTCGGCATATATCTGCGCAGATCATTAACATCCAGATCTTCGAATTTCCGTATCTCCCCTGAGATAAACCCTCTGCTTAATGGACTGTATGCAATATGAGTAATATTCAATTCTCTCGCAGTCGGTAGAATCTCGTCCTCAATATCCCGGCTCCACAGGGAATATTCGCTCTGCAACGCAGAGATTGGATGAACGGCGTGTGCACGGCGTAAAGTGGAAGCCGATGCTTCCGACAAGCCAAGGCAGCGGACTTTCCCCTCTTTAACCAAGTCAGCCATCGCGCCAACCGTTTCCTCAATCGGAATCTGAGGATCTACCCTGTGTTGGTAATACAGATCAATATAGTCGGTGTCCAGCCTGCGAAGACTTGCTTCTACAGCCATTTTCACGTAATCCGGATGACCATTCAACGTCTCATAGTTTGGGGTATACGCGAATTTGGTAGCAATAATGGCCTGATCGCGACGTCCCTTCAGCGCTTTCCCCAGTAGTTCTTCATTATGACCATTCCCATACACATCAGCTGTATCTAGCAGTGTAACGCCAATCTCCAGCGCGTGATGGATGGTCTTCATTGAATCCTCATCATTGGTTTCCCCATACATCCCCGGAGACATGCCCATAATTCCCAATCCAATCGAAGATACGACGATATCGCTATTTCCCAGCACTCTTTGCTTCATTTCTCCATCTCTCCATCCGTTAATATTAGTCTTTGCCGATGCTTTCCATTTGGTCTAGCAGCTTGCTTTCTGAAGGAAGCTTTCCTGTTTCTATGTCTTCATAGATGGTCAATTTGTTATTCACCGCTGCAAGTGCTTCGGCAATTTCAAGTTGGCGGCGATGTAATTCCTCTTTATATTCGTGAAGGATTGCTTTCCGTTGTGGAATCGTTGAATCACCATCCAGCGCCAGACTAACCATATGTTTCAGTGTAGCTACCTTCATACCCGTTGCCCGGAAACAAGACATCAGTCTCATCCAATCCAGATGTTCTTCCTCGAACATCCGATTTCCATATTGATCCCGTTGAATGTAAGGGAGCAGTCCCTCCTTCTCGTAGTAACGAATTTTATGTGCAGGACAACCCAGCCGCTCCGAAGCTTCTTTTATCGAGAAAGTCATAATGCTGACTCCTCCTTTATGTTCATTTTTAGATGCCATTGGCCGGTTCTTTTACATCCTAAGGCTTAATGTTCACATTAAGGCAAGCACAAATTTCAAAAAAATTAAATGAACTGACGTTCACTATTTTTAACAAATGGAGGACATAGCTTACGCTTCAGTACTGAGAAATAACGAATAGAGGAGATTATGTCGAAAGATCGGTGAAAGTTGATATTCAGAGGAAAAGAGTTTGGAGATGCTGGGCTACTGTTTCGCTTACTTTAATCGCTAGGGCCATAAAGTACCCGAGCTTGATCACAGTTCAACGGTTTGGTAAAAGGTACTTCCAAGAAGTATTCCAGCTGCCATTGCTGCGTTTTTAAAGCCTGCTTACTTGCTGGCTTGTCCCAAGGCGGATATACACGTATGGCCCGCTTGCCACCTTTTCCTTGATCCGATAGGATATCTCGCTGCAACAATACATGTTTCGGAAATACAAATTGACCAAAGTGACTACCTGTTCGCGTACTAATGACATACACATCTGCTGGATCTGATCCATCATATGGCTGTGTCGTTCCATCCTCACTCCGCTGCCATAGGGTAACAAATTGTCCGATCTTGGTTGGCGTGGTTTTGGCGACGCGAAATCGAATGGAGAGAGAATTTATGGTGAACACATATGCACCATATTCAGCATTTTGTGCTTCTTCATGTGGTTGTGAGCAACCAAAGCCACACTTGTCATAGATAAGTTCTTTACTGGCAAGTAAGTCGCCATGAAGTATATCGAAGGTCCATGCATTCGGACTATGCAAACTATTTTTGTTATCCAACTTGTGATATCTCTCCTTTCTTGTATAGTCTGAACTAAGGCATTTGCGATAGCTGTAAATACTTTGCTAGCTCAAAATTCCTGACATAGTCGTTTCCATTCATTCCACGCCTTCAAGTATTCAGGCAGATCATCCGGATGATGTTTGTTACTCAGCCCAATTCGGCAATATAGATGGATCAGAGCTTCCTCTATTAATCTGGATTTATCCATATCTACTTTTTCCAGAAGTTCGAATGTAGCAAATAATGTTTCGGTGTTGATATCATCTGGCGAGGAGCTAAAAGCATACAAGAAATCATAGAGGATAGGTCCAACCATTGGAGATGGATCAATGACGCCGATGAGTTCATTTTGATCATATACAAAATTATGAACCCCCGTATCGCCATGTAAAAGAAACTTCTCTTCTTCCTCATGAAAGAGACGATCCACTTTGGATTGAACCAGATTATAATCATCTGTTGTTAAAATACTTCCGATATTCATTTTTGCCTCATGAATACTAATCTGATTGAATTCTTTCCATGTCCTCAGTGGGAACTCTATTCTGCCCCATGATTTCGTATCTGAAGAACGCACATATGTATTGAACAGCTCTTTCACGAGACGAGTTAACCAGTCTCTTTTCTGTCCCCGATTGAAATGGGTCGTGCCTTCCATATACGTATAGATAAAATAAGTGTTATCCAGATCAGTGAACAAAACTTCAGGCAGTAACGAAGAATTCTTATACGTATCCAAAAACTGCTGGGCAATATGAATCTGTTCGGGTTCATCTGATTTCAGAATATAGTTCCTGTTCAGATCCGTACTCAACCGATAAACACGTCCAGCTGTGGTACCTGACAAACTTTGAATTTCAGATATCTCTTCGTTGATATAATGCCTCTTGAATAAGTCATTGATCTCATTAATCGTTGGATTAATTAACATAACATATGGTTCCCCTCATATAACTAGGATCTTGATTCATTTGTTGAAGATAAGGTGAGTTTAAATTCCAGTTGCACAGTGGGTTGGATTATTTTTCAAAATGGGCACGTTCTTCTTGGTTGGAGCTAAAAATATAATCTGGGTACTGGTTTGCCATGGCTGGGAGCTGATCCTCGGAGAAAAACTGCAGATCCTTCATCTCTTCATTATCGGGCGTGAGTTGCCCGGATTTGATCCTGCATTCAAATACGATAGTCAAATATTCAACCTGATGACCATTGCTGTATGTAAACCTTCTTGCTTCACCCCCGTATACTCCGATAATCTTCTCGGGTTCAACAACTAGACCTGTCTCTTCCAGTGCCTCTCTAGCCATCGCTTGAGCCGGTGTCTCACCAAGCTCAATTGCTCCGGCAATCAACCCCCAGGTTGATTCGTTATGTTTACGACCGAACAGAATCTCCCCTTGTTCATTTCGGATAATCCCAGCTACACCCGGCATAAAAATAAGCTCGTTGCCGATCTTTTCCCTGAGGTTTTTGTAATAGTCTGACATGCCCATACACCGTTACCTCCTGTCTTTTATTTACTGAATTCCCTTCCATGAAGGATCCATTGTACGGCATCCCAAATATCCTCTGCGATATAATCAGGT
Organism: Paenibacillus sp. FSL L8-0435; assembly: GCF_037965655.1. Lineage (NCBI taxonomy): Bacteria > Bacillati > Bacillota > Bacilli > Caryophanales > Paenibacillaceae > Paenibacillus > Paenibacillus sp. FSL L8-0435. The sequence continues at coordinate 1,709,625 of NZ_CP150185.1, read as the reverse complement.
TCGGTCTCCATCCATTTGTCTCTGAATTTGGTTAATGAAGATTCCCCCCAGCCTGTTCTCACCATGATCTTGGTCGCTCCTACGGCATGGGCAGCAAGCATGTCTGTATCTCCTACATCTCCAATAACGATGCATTTGGATAAATCCAGACCGAGTTCCTCTGATGCTTGTAATAACATTCCGGGTTTAGGCTTTCTGCAACTGCATTCTTGCTCATGTGGACATATATAGGAGTGATCGAATCCGTACTCGCGAAATTGTTCTTCAAAATCCTCAACACTTGCTTCTCCACGTGAGATTCGATATTGATTCGTAAAAGCCAGTACCATAATTCCTTCTCGTTTCAAATGCATAATTGCTTCTTGAGCATTTGGGTATAATCTGAAATCTCTCGGATGAATAAAATGACCTGTACCACCAATTGTTCCATCTCTGTCTATAAAAACAGCTTGTACTTTTCCCTGTGGTTTCATCATGGTCTGTTCCCTTATTAGAAAAATTTCAAGTCGTGTCGTTCATCTAAACTTTCTCATCAATAATATGCTTGCTACCATCTTGCTGATTATGGTGTTGCAATTTTTTAATTTCAGTTTTCAAATAGTGCACTTCTTTAACTAGGACATCCAGCTTTTGCGATGTTTTGGATGAATCTATCGCATAACGTACAATTGCAGCAAAGATAAGAACGACAATTAAACTTATAATTGAGATCACTAAAGCCCAGATAAATTCCAAAATGGTGTCCAACTCCTTGCTGTCAAAATAATAAGTCGTAAAACTCTTCTGAAAACCAAAACCATACAATCCCCAGGATCACCATAATGGTACCTAGTACTTTTAATATTATTTCGATATGTTTAGGGATATCACTATTAGGTGGGTTATCCTCAAACTCGTAATTCGGTTTAATTTTTCGATATCTCATCAGGACAAATATTTTGTATAGAAAATCAGGAAAGAAGTAACATGCAATGCCCACGACAAATACGTGAGTAGATAGATAACCAAACGTACTGGTGGTCCATTCCATCTCTATTTCCTCCATATTCATCCTCTTGGTCTCTCTCATTCTTCCTCTTCGGCAAGAATATCAGCACAGCGAACAATCAGCTCAGGCATATTCTCTCCATCAAATAGAACATGAAGTTCATATCCGTTATCGATCCGATACAGCTCTTGATACAGCCAGTAACTGCCTACAATCTCACCCTCTTGCTTGATGATTTCGGGTGCAACCAGCGTGAGTTTATTTATATTGGTGAAGCCCCCACGGGTGTCAAAACGAATAACCACTTCATCCATCGTCAACAGTTCCGTTACCGTACAATCATGATATTGAACCCGGCTATGTATTTCATCGGGGATATTCTGTGCCATCATCACTTCTCTAAATTCTTTCGATGTGTGTTCCACACGTCTCCAATTGTGTGCACTCTGTTTCTTCAATTGCTGTAGTATCTCTCTCGTGCAATATCCCAAAGTAAACACACGAATATCCGCAATTTGTTCAACGATTTCCTGTGGCAGATGTTCCGCCTTGTATTGAAAACTCGACTCCATCGATTCTTTGTACTCTTCCTTGCATTTCTTCTCATCAAACGGAGGACGCACATCATATTCTGCAATGAGTTTCTCGATATGCGCTCTTTGTTCTGGCTGCATGTGAAATACGATCTGATCCTCTTCTGTCACTTCTTCCTCACCGAAAGCTTTGTCTACGCGAGTAAGTACTTGACCATCATGCTCCAGCATGTAACGTGGGTCCAAGTTATATAACTCTCGCTCCTGTTTCACATGCGCTTTTTCCTTTCTTTTATACAGCCTTAAAAATAGATTTTCATCGAACTCGTAAGCTCCGTTATGTACTCTTAAACCAAAATGAAAATGTGTCTGCTGACAAAGCTCATACCATTCTTTCGTTAGATATCTCATGGGCATCTCTCCTGCTGATTTATAGAATCTACTTTGCTATTAAAGCATAGACCTCTTTAATTTGTGACGAGAATTAAGCTGCACTTCCTCAACGATTCCTTATATTCACAAACGCACTGCTCTACCCCAATGTTTGAAAAAATTTGTGTTTGATCTCTTTGTCGTTTCGCGCCGCCCATTCATGCACAGCTTCTACGCCTGCAGACTCCTGACCTCGTTGAAAATAAAAACATAGATCCATCGGCACTAACCGTTTACCATAGAGTTTGATGCCAATCCGTCTGTAATTCATATAAATACACTCAATCTGAGATGCATCATATCTCTGATGTTTCATAGAAATCACATGATCGCTTTCCAGCGTAATACTGGGTCTAGTGAAAAACAAACGCCAGAGCAGAAAAACGATATAACCGAGAATAAAGGTCAATATAACGATCAGGAAGTACTTCATAATACCATTTTCATCATAAATAATATTTCTGAAAAACATAGCTTCAATGACCAACATACATAGTAGGCTCAACCATGCTCTTGGATAAATCGTCTTGTATGTGATGAGTTCCAACTCCTAATTATTCTAACCATTAATCCGAAGCCACTCGGAAGGGACTTTTCTGACAAAATGCTTCTCAACAAAATCCAAAATATCATCAATTCCGGGCAAAGCCGCATTTTCTTTAGCTTCGTCAAACGTCATCCATTGGTACTCGATATGTTCATGATTTAACCGGACAACCTGGCTTTCATCCACATATCCTACGAATACGGGAGCGGTATAGATATACTCCTCCATGGGTGAATAATATTGTTCGAATTGATTGGCAGAATACAACCTGACTTCCGTAATACCTGTTTCCTCATGAACTTCTCTGAGTGCAGCTTCCCATGCCTTCTCGCCCTTTTCTATCCCGCCGCCAACATAACACCACTCGTTATGCAACATACGACCAGCCCGCTTCAGCATCAGTACACGGTATTGATCGAGGCTTTTCTTCAATAGAACTACAGCCACGCCTTCACAACGAATGGGAACTGCCTGTTTCACGTGCTCTGCACCATCCACCTTCTCGTGCCCCTCTCTTCAACTTTCCTGAGAATCGAAATCCTCCAATACTTTAAACCTATCCCCGTGGATTTTATCCAGATGCTCTTCTCCCCAATAACATAGATGATCCAGGGCGGGCTTAAGTCCCCAGCCGTAGTCCGTTAACTCATATTCCACTTTGGGAGGTACCTCCGAATATACCTTTCGCTGTACGATTTCATCCTTTTCAAGTCCTCTAAGCTGTGTTGTCAGCATCTTCTGCGTAATGTCGGGGATTAATCGTCGAAGCTCTGACGTGCGTTTACGTCCGGTCATTAAATGATAAATAATCAATGGCTTCCACTTCCCGCCCATCACTTCCAAGGCTGCTTCCACGCCTACTTTATATTTCTTTGGCGCGCTCGTTTCTCCATGTTCCGTCATTTTTGAACCCCTCCATAATCAGGCTGTATCCCAAGTGAAAATAAAATTTCACTGCTCTTCTTTCAATTATTTGAGCCTATTTCGAGGCATCCATTTAGGGTACTTTGATGTTCCTATGGCACTTCATTCTTCCTATAGAACATCAAAGTGCGTACTTCCAGATGTTTTCATACCTGTTTATAATAGCATCAGCCACTGATTTATGGCTACAAGACTGCATTCCAGAAAGGTAGTGAAAGATAAGATGAACGTACTCATTGTAGTATCCCACCCAAGAAAAGACTCCTTGACCTTTCAGGTAGCTCAACGTTTTGCACAGGGTCTTACCGATGCCGGTCACGGTTATGAGATATTGGATTTGCATGGGATTGGCTTCGACCCAATTCTCCGAGAAATGGATGAACCAGACTATACCCAAGAACATCAGGTGTTCTCGCATGAGGTTGAAACCGAGATGAAGCGATTGAAGAAACACGATGCTGTGGCTTTTGTGTTTCCTCTCTGGTGGTGGCATCTGCCAGCCATGTTGAAAGGTTATGTGGATCGTGTCATGAACAACGGATTTGCCTACGGCGCGAACAAGCTCCCTCATCAGCAGATATTGTGGATCGCTCTTTCGGGTGTGACGGAAGAACAGATGCAGAAGCGCAACTATGGTCAATCAATCGCCAACCTGCTCAATGTGGGTATTGCCGATTACTGTGGGGTGTCCCAATCGAGGGTTGAGTATTTATATGAAACGTTGGAATCCAAGCCTGAGCATTATGAGGCACTGCTGAACCAAGCACATCACTTGGGACTGAACTATGCCAACGATATTCCGACTTCATGATCGTATAAAAAAAAGGTATGACCCTGACCCGAATATGAATTCTGAAGTTTAGTGGTACGTTCAATGGCGAATCATTACGCTTGAACACGGCAAAAAGGTCGCTCCGAAGAGCGACCCTGCCTGTGTGTCTTGCATTATTTTACTGTCGAGAGAAGAAACTTCTCCAGCATAGAGATATCGGTAATACTATGGTTGCAAGCTGTGTTATCCATGCATACGTACTGGGCAATGGAAGAAAAGTTGTCCGGCGAATGAGCCTTGGTCTTCACGTTGAAGAATCCAAGCTCCTGATGACGATGACAGAACATGCAATACCCTTTTTTGTTCGTGGGTGTAATCCGTCCCTCAATACCGAGGAACCTGCCTTTGTGCGGGTACACGATGAACAAGCGACTCGTGGCAATGTCAGTCCATCTCAGATAGGTTGTATGTGCGTAATCGATGGATTCGAGATCCGGCACTTTAAGCTTCTTGGCCTTTGGAAACAACTTCTGAATCTGCTTCGCTGATACATGCGGATATGGAATCAGATATGATTCCAGCCCGTTCAGATACGTCTGCAATTCATGTGTCGTCTCATACGTGGATAACTGCTCCAACAGTTGCTTCTGCTCTGGAGTGAGTTCATCGAAGATGCTCACCGCATTGGTGCCGACCGTATAACGGACGGTTTCCAATACTTTTCGATCCACAACCGAGCGTAGCGTTTTGAGCAGGAAATCAGCTTGTTTTTGAATATAATTAAATTGATGATTCTGAATAAATGGTGTTTGCATGGCGTTCAGCCCCTTATTTTTATTGGAAGAACAAATAAGGTGCAAAGCCTGCGGGATGTAACATTATGTTGATATTGATTTCAGGGCAACAATCTCATTTTTGTCGCGCCCTACACAAAGTCCGCCCCTATTCAGGCTTTGCATAAGGCTTTCTAGCGAACGAGCAATCCGGCATTATCCATATTGCCACGTCATAACCCCCAATACGATAGATATATCGAAATTATAGCAGGGTAGGATAGTGTAGGCAACGGCTCTGGAAGAGATAGCAAAGCTTTGAAATCCATCTTTACGAGTTATTTTAAACCGTTGGAGCCAAGCGATCAGACTGCAAGCTCAGTAACTTCGCTGGAGGGATGCTTTCTTGCAAATCTCCACTCATAACATCCATCGCTTCCCATTCGACGAATACAACAAAGTTCTCTGTGAGTATTGGATAATCGGACCAATTCGTCTTTTCATTAAGGGCATACGCGACTTCCTTCCACAAGCTCACGCCTTCCTCCCACCAATCTCCGTTGCTACGCCAATATATAATAAGAGTTCTAAGTTTCTGAATTAAATGTTGATCCGTAAGTTCTTGTTGATCGTTCATCGGATGATCTCCTGAATTCCAGAGCGTGTAATAATATTCTTCCTCATCATTATCATTTTCTTCTATTTGCTCTTCTCTTACTTCTTGCAAGCCAGGATGGAAAATAGGTGAATATACCGTATGCACTTCATCATGCAAGTAGATTGACATAAAACAATATTCTTTGCCTGACTGATTCTCACAGAGATCGCTAACGATTTCTTTTAAAGCTTGAATGAGTTCCTCTTTTACCTTTTCTCTGAGTACTAAAACTTCCTCAGATGGCATCCTTACGTAGATTACACCTCTGGTCCCATCTAACACTCGCAGGAGATTGCCTTGCTCATCATATTCGAAATAGGTTCGAAGAAGGTGATCAAAATAAGCATTATTTTCGTATTGAGGTTGGTATATTTGAACCAGATTATTCCCCTCGTAGATGTAGTCTTCAACCTCTAATTTATCAAATCTCGGAAAATACTCCACTGACTGATGGATCAATTCACCTTGCAACAAGTACTCTTTGATGGAATCCAAAATCCCATCCACATATGTTCTAGTGGTCATTTTATTTTCTTCATAAGTAATGTAAGCATACCCATCAATTAAATCATCACAAGCCGAGACTCTAATTCTGTCATCCTTATCAAACTCATAATATGTATCCGTCTCTTCATCTGAGATATCACCAGAGATTTCACCTTGGCGGGCATACCAATACAGAGAGATGTCATAACGCTTGCTAGTGGTATATTCTCTTCTATGTATCGATGCTTCAGCCTCTTCCTTATAAAACGTATAATTCTCATTTGCCTCTTGACTAAGCTTTACATAATATTCTTTGTCGATCATGATTTTTGCTCCTCCGTGTTAAAATTCATGTCCCTTATAAGTAGCCTGTACTCTTTTTCTTGTCCATCATTCTTTCAAAAGAAAAAGAGAGAATTTCTTCTCTCTTTCCATTTTAGTAACTTAAGACAACTTAGTAAGACAACCAACCATACGTTCGATAATCATGAGGTACTGGACGATAAAATTCTTCAAGAAGCATGTTCTGTTTGAATTGTTTTCGAAAGCTTCTTTGGGTGAGTCCTCGAATGTCCTTAACCTCATTATTATAGTAATGCTTGGTTTTTCTGTGATTTCGATACTCATTTAATTTCTTGATTCTGGGGTCGAAATCTCTTTTAATTCTCTTCCATGTATCCAAGTGCTTGTCTAGCTGTTGCAATTCCCATGCTTGCATTTCATCGTTATCATTGAACAATAAGATCCCCGGCACGCACTTTAGATTTACCTAGAATCAGGTATGAGTAGTAACGTACCTAGAGGTCTACAACATATGGAGGTATCAAAACGATTAACCTCACTTTCTTTATGAATTGGTACTATCTTACAACAAATTAATAGGATTGAAAATATTTACACCAAAAAGAAGCCACCTCCCTGGCCTTCCCCAGTTCAGTGACTCCATTTTGCAATCCTATTCATTCCCTACATTCAACTACTCCTTAACAGCACCAACCACGATCCCGGTTACAAAATAACGTTGCAGGAACGGGTACACAAGCAGGATCGGCAGCGCGCTGATAAAGATCTGCGAAGCCCGAATGGTCCGTTGGGACAGGTTCTTCACCGCTTCTGGATCAAGCTTCGACATATCGGCCTGCACGATGATCGTCTGCATGAATGTCGCGAGTGGAAGTTTTTCCGCATCACGGATGTAGATAATCCCGTCAAAGTACGCGTTCCAATGCCCAACCATCATGAAGAGTGAAACCGTTGCAATAACGGGTACCGAGACAGGCAGATAGATTTTGATAAACGTTTTAAAGTGCCCTGCGCCATCGATAAATGCCGCTTCTTCCAGATCCTTCGGAACGGTACGGAAGAAATTCAGCAACAGAATGATGTTAAATACCGCAACCAATCCCGGCAGGATCAAGGCCAGCAATGTGTTCATCAGTCCCAGCTTCAGAATCAGGATGTACCCTGGAATGAGGCCACCGCTGAACAGCATCGTGATGACAAAATACCACAGATAGATGTTACGTGCGCGGAACACCCGCGTCTCTTTGGATAGCGCATAGGCTGCAATCGTATTAACGATTAACGCAAGTCCTGTACCCAGTACCGTCCGCTCCACGGATACCCATAAGGAGGAGAGGAAGTTGGTATTGGCGAACGTCTTGGCATACGCCTCCAGTGTAAATCCAATCGGCCAGAACGTTACGAGACCAGCATTTGCAGGTGCAGATGCGCTAAGTGATACCATGAGCAAGTGATACAAAGGCAGCAAGCAGAGCAGTGAAAGGATGGTCAGTAACACATTGTTGAATATGCTGAATATGCGGTAAGGCATCGTTTTATGGTACATTCGTTTGTCATCCTTTCTAGAAAATTCGATATCCGGCGAATCGGTAAGCCAGTCGGTACGAGATCACAATCAGGATCAGGCTGATGACCGATTTGAACAGATTCACAGCGGTAGCGAAACTGAACTGCCCACTAAGCAGACCTTCTCTGTACACAAACGTATCGATAATATCTCCTTGTTGATAAATCAACGGACTATATAAGTTAAAGATCTGGTCAAAGTTGGCGTTAAGCACATTACCCAGTGCCAAGGTTGCGATTACGATCCCAATGGGGATCAGTGCCGGGATGGTAATATACATCGTTTGTTTCCAGCGTCCTGCCCCATCTACTTCAGCTGCTTCATAAAGTGCAGGGTTAATGCCAGACAGTGCCGCGAGGAAGATGATTGTGTTGAATCCAAACTCTTTCCAGACATCACTCGCAATAATTGTGAAGCGGAACCAGCTGCCATCCCCCAGGAAGAAGATCGGTTTGATGCCGAATACGGATACCAAGAACTGATTGACAATACCCGTCTGGGCCAGAATGTCGATCAGAATGCCTGATAGCGTGACCCAGGACAGAAAGTGAGGAAGATACACAAGCGTTTGAATCGTTCTTTTCAGCGCCATCTTCCGTACCTCGTTTAGCAATAAGGCGAAGACAAACGGAATAATCAGATTCATGACAATCTTCGTGCAGGCAAAAAATAGCGTGTTCCACGTAATTTGCAGGAAGTAATCATTTTCCCACATGTACCTGAAGTGCTTTAGTCCTACCCATTCGGAATTAAAGAATCCCAGTGCAGGTTTATAATCCTGAAATGCCATCAAAATCCCGGACATCGGAATGTATGAAAATATAAAGACCATAATGGCCGCCGGCAACACCATGAAGTGCAGAATCCATGGCTGTTTATAGCGTTTTTTTCTCTTTTTTTCCAGCTTGTTCCCAACGTTTGCCTGCGGGACCCGCTTACCCTCCAATTTAGCCTCCATTGCACTGCTCCTGTTCCCAAAAAAAGTTTTTGTGTGTGATGGGGTTCTCTGATATAAATAGTATCAAGCCATACTGAGGTCTGCTATATAACATTGTTAGGCTTGATAGTGTTTTGTTAGGGCCATCCTAGGAAGAGGTTAATTTACACACGAATTTAAAGGAGACTTTTCATGTATATATGGAAGCGCTTAATGCCTTTTCAAGGTAATACCAGATCCCGATTCAGTCTTTTTGCCAAAATAAACTTATTAATTGTAGTCTTGTTCATCCCCATTCTAATCATGTACACCTACTCGAATAACGTCACCTATGATGTCGTCAGCAAAGAACTGCAGATCTCCAACACAAAACAGCTCACGTTTCTGTCCAGTCAGATCGACTCCCGAATCAATCAGATGATGGATTTCAGCCTAATTCTCTCCCGAGACCCCAATGTCAGAGCATTCAACGGCCTTAACATGTGGGATGATCGATATGACCGGATGCAGACCCGTTATGTGATTCAGGAGAAAATGACGCTTCAGACGAGCGTTACCGATATATGGCCTACCCGATATGCGGTGTATTCACAGCAGAATGAGGATGTCATCGCCAACTACAATCGAACTACCGGATATGATGAGGCGTATTTGAAAAAAAATATGAGCGGACAATGGACCTATGGGGACCAAAGTGCCGAATCACAAGATGAGATGAAATCCTTCTACTGGTTCTTTACGGACTCCCTTGCCCAACCAGGAATGCTCACTGGAAGCAATCTGGTGATTGAAGCCAGCTTCAGTTATGAGAACATTCAGAATATGCTGGATACGTATAAAGCAGGCGGACAAGGTGATCCTTTCTTTTATCACAAAGGAAATGCACCCATTCTGAATCGCAGCGCGGACAAACAGTTATCCGCAGCACTCACTCAGTATCTGGATACGCACTCGCCAGAGGATACCACACAGGACGTGGTCGAACTGAACGGAAAGAAATATCTGGTTAGCTCCGTGAAGTCCACCTATCTGGATTGGCATCTGGTTGACGTCATCCCGCTGTATCAGATTTTGAAACCCATCTCGCTCAGTCAGAATCTGTTCTACACCTGTATGATTTTGCTGCTGGTTGTGGGCATCTCTGCTTCAATCCTGCTATACCGGAATGTTCAATATCCGATCAAAAAGCTAATTAAAGGCTTACGCCGTGTAGAGCAAGGGGATTATTCTGTCCGACTGTATAGCAAAAATCAGAATGAGTTCTCATTCCTGTTCCGCCGATTCAACGATATGTCCCATCAGATTCAAGATCTGATCGAGAATGTGTTCCATGAGAAAATTAGAGCCCGGGAAGCTACGCTGAAGCAATTACAAGCGCAGATCAATCCGCATTTCCTATATAATTGTCTTGGGTATATCATCAACATGGCCCAGATGAAGGACGAGCAAGCCGTGGTCTCCATGGCGCATAACCTAAGTGCGTATTATCGCTACACCACCCGTATGGAACGGGAGACGTCGTCGCTACAAGAAGAGATCAAGCTGCTGATCAACTATCTGGATATTCAGAAGCTGCGGAATGGTCGCATTGAGTATCACATCGATATCCCTGAAGATATGCTTGCCCAGTCGGTGCCACGATTAATGCTTCAACCGATGGTCGAGAATTCCGTGATACACGGCGTGGCGAAGTCCTATTCATCCGGGGAAATCCGAATTACCGGGGAGCGCTTGAATGGTTTTGGCAGAATATACATCGATGACGACGGCCCAGGCTTAAGCCCGGAACAATACGAAGCGCTAAACTTGAAGATGCAGGAACCTTTACAAGAAGAAATGGGCTGTGGCCTTTGGAATACGCACCAACGAATCACGCACCTGTTCGGCAGTCATTCCTACCTCCTATTCGGCCCATCCCCACTTGGCGGATTCCGAACCGAAATCATCTGGGAGATACCAAAAGAGGATACAGATTCCGATAAAGATAATACCGATGCGAATTGATACGATACAAACAATAAATTGACGATTTAATTTTGAACAAGATCATGTACACAATAACGCAGAGGACAGAAAAAACCTGAAGAAACGAAGTGTTCGCCTGAAAGCTTTCTGAAAGAAAGCTACATCGGAACCATAAGCTATCGCCAGATTTTCACCTTATAAAATTGATTCAGAAAATCTGGGGGTAACAGCGATCGGAAGGTTATTCTGTCATCGGAGTGGCAAGTGTACAGCTGTCTGGGTTCAACCACCAAGGGAGACAATACACCATGCAAATGATGATCGTAGACGATGAAGCACACTGGGTGGATAACCTGTCCATGACCAAGCCTTGGCATACGCTGGGAATTGAACATGTGCATAAAGCATACTCGGCACACGAAGCACTACAAATGATTGACACCCACCCCATCGATATCGTGATCTCGGACATCCAGATGCCTGAAATGACAGGCATTGAACTGATTGAACGCATCCGCATCCGGGACAAAAAAATAAAATGTATTCTGTTATCCGGGTATTCCGAATTTGATTACGCCAAAAAAGCCATCCAGTTTGAAGCCGTAGACTATCTGCTCAAGCCCCCGACAGACGAGGAATTAATGGGCGCTGTGCAGAAAGCCATCGATCAATTGAACAACGAATGGGAAATTGTCAGTTCACTGACACGAACCCAGTTTACGTTGCGAGAGAATCTCCCCCATTTGCAGGGACGACTGCTCCTAGGCGCTTTGCAAGGACAACGAATCGCCGCTGCCGAATGGGAGCGTAAGCTAGCCAATTACAATCTCCCCTTTCACACCGGGGATGCCGCATTAATGCTGGTTCGTTTGGAAGAAGAATTCGGACACTATGACAGCAATGATCAGACCCTGATCGAATACGCAATCATCAACATGGCTGAAGAGATTATGGGTGAGTTTATGGAAGTGTGGGGCGTCAAGGAGGAGCACGGATATCTGGTGTTTTTGCTTCAGTTGAAAGATCGGAAAGGCGATATTGGCAAAGAAACCATTCTGGAGAAGCTATCGATTCAGCTTCAATCCAAAGTAAAACAATTTCTGAAAGGCTCCCTCTCCATCGTTATCACCGAGTGGTTCACCTTTCCGGATCAGCTTTACGATCGCTTCCGTCAGGCTTCCGCCTATTTCCGGCAGATCGTTGGCGATGAACGCGAATTTGTCATGCGTGTCAGCGATGTCGAGACACCTGCGGCACAAGGTCCCTTGGATGTACTGTATACCCCGCCCACCTTTATTAGTTTGCTAGAGAGCGGACAGTGGGATGCAGCGGAAGAGAAAATACGCGCGGTCTGCGCAGAGCTGGATGAGAAATGGTCGGAATCATGGGAGCATTGCATGGAGGCTGGTTTTCTCATTACGGCTTCATTCACCAATATTGCCCACCGGAACAAGCTGACTCTGACCACTTTAATGGGGAATGATGTCGAGGGTTTACAAAGTGGGGAAGTTTTCGCTACCATCAGCAAATTGCGGAAATGGTCGCTCAGTGTGCTGGGCAAACTCAAGGAAGGCACGTCCAACGAGATCAAGGACATCCGTTCCGAGTATGTGAAGAAGATTCAGGATTTTACAGATAAGAACCTGCATCTGGATGTGTCTTTGCGTGTGCTTGCTGACCATGTCAATCTGCACCCGACCCATTTGTCCAAAATCTATAAGATCGAAACGGGCGAAGGCATTAGTGATTATATCTCGCGCCTGCGCATGGATCGGGCCTGTCACAAGCTGGTCACGACCACCAAAAAAGTGTATGAAATCAGCATGGAGATTGGTTATATGGACCCGGCTTATTTTATCAAAGTGTTCAAGCGCCAGTTTGGCGTTACACCGCAGGAGTACAGAGACCAGCATAAATAACATGACTGAAAACCGATCTTTTTGAACATTCACTAATAGAGTCCTATCGAAACTAAAAAACTCATATAGATGCACTCCCGCACAAATTGGTACAGTTACACTGTAAAGATCATACACCGTAGGGGGATTGAACAATGATCAAATTCAAAAAAACATGGTGGTCACTGCTCATGGTTATCACGCTCATCACGATCACTGCGTGCGGCAGTGGCGAGACAGCCAGTGACAATGGTAATAATACGCCGGGAACTGTCGGCTCAGCTGAAGCAGAAGCTGCTTTTGCTAAAGGAAAATACGACCCACCCATCGAGTTCAGTTCGGTATTAATGCCGAAGAAATACGTGCAAGGAGATACCAAAGAAAATAACGTGCACGATCGCTGGATGCTCGAAACGCTGGGTATGAAGCATAAAGATACTTGGTATCCGGCCAATGACGATCAATACAGACAAAAACTGCAACTGGCTATCGCCTCTGGCGAAAAGCTGCCTGATTTTGTATCCGTACCCACCAATGCGGTACTGACTAATCAGCTGATCGACTCCGGTCAATTCATCGCCATCGATGAGTTGTTCGACAAGTACGCGAGTCAAACCCTGAAAGATCACGCAGCAGCACATCCTGAACTGTGGTATCCGTTCACCAAGGACGGCAAGAAATACAACATGCCGATCATGGAGTACACCGATAACGACGATACATTGCTCTGGCTCCGCGAGGACTGGATGGAGAAGCTGAACCTGGAAGCTCCGAAAACCATTGCAGACCTTGAGAACATCATGGACAAATTCAAAAACGAGAACCCGGACGGTTTGTCTCCAGACAAAGTATTCCCGCTGGCAATCTCGCTGAAAAATAACACCAACACCTGGATGGGTCAGCTCGACTGGTTGTTCGGTGCATACGGTACAATTGAGGAGCAATGGAACAAAGACGCAAACGGCAACCTCGAGTACGGCTCCGTTAACCCGGGTGCCAAACAAGCCCTTGCCAAGCTGGCGGAATGGATGGATAAAGGTTATATCCACGCTGACTCCGCTCTGTGGGACGAAGGCAAATCCGCTGAAAGCTGGACAGCTGGCAAAGCGGGCATTCTGCCTGGCGCAAACTGGGTACCGGACTGGCCTGCACCTGACCTGCTGAAGAACGTACCTGGCTCAAAGTATAAAGCTTACCCTGTTCCTGCTGGCCCAGACGGCAAGATCGGTACGAAGTGGCAGAACTCTGGTGTCAACGCAAGTATCATGATCAACAAGGATGCGAAGCATCCAGAAGCCATCTTCCTTTACTACAACTACCTGCTGGATAACCTTGCGAACCCGAAAGCGGGCAGTGAGTATGAATACGGCTTCGCCAAAGGTTACGACTGGGATATCATTGACGGACAACCGACCAGTGACAAAGAGAAGATTAAAGACTTCTCCAACGAATTCCCGTTCCTGACCGGCCCAGCACGTATCCCGGATCTGTACATGAAAACCCTCGTGAAGCTGGCTGACGGCGAGAAGCCTGAAACACCTTACGAGAAACAAATGGCTGAATTCCGTAAACCGGAAAACTGGTATGCAGGTAAAGTCGTTATGTCCCAGATCGACATCCGTAAACAAAACTACTTTACTGGCGCAGCCACACCAACCATGGTGTCCAAATGGAACCTGCTCCGCCAGTCCGAGATGGAAACCTTCAACAAAATCATCTACGGCAAACTGCCTATTGATGCCTTTGACCAATTCGTAGCCAACTGGAAATCCAATGGCGGAGATCAGATCACGCAAGAAGTGAATGAATGGTTTAAGTCGGTAAGTGGTAAGTAAGATTTTGTTTTTGGAAAAGTAAAACATTAAAACCCGAGCCGAAGCGAGTTATTCACGCTTCGGCTCGGGTTTTTGGATCTGAATGTGTACTTTGATCTCGACCCTCTTACTATTTTGTTAAGTCGTTTGAGTCAGCAAGGATAAGATACGCCACTTATTGTATGCCACTCGTGAATTTCTCTATTTCTGTATCTTTTTTCCGTAAAGATTATTTAGAAATTATAGCTGCTCATTTCCCAGTTTAACCATTAACTCATGATATGATATTATATGAAAATTTAGCATTTTATATCTTGAGGTGAATAGTTTGTTAGTTACCATGTATGGGATAACCTTATATTCTGCAATGTCTAAATTTAAAATAGATACAACTTTAGTAAGGTTCCCTCTAATAAAATCAATTCTCCTCTGAAACTTTTCATCATCTTTATGTTGATAGAAAAAGCTCTTCTGTTGCATTTGGTCCTCATAGATAGACCCTACTTTTTGAAGAACTTTGCTCTCTATTAACCATATTTCTTTCTTATCTTGATTAACAGCAATAACATCATAGTCGCCTAAGTTTTCTGGGAAATCATAGTGGGGGTATCTTGACGACAACTCGAAATCTGTATAAACAGGAGAAAATCCCTCTTTTATGAATAAACGAGAAATATCTTGTACCATCTCATCTTCATACCTTTTCTTCCATTTAACAAGAACTTTTTTCAAACTTTCTAAACCAATTTCATATGGAAGATACCAATCTATAATACCGTTTTTCCAAGATGTAGATAAATTTTTAATTAAAACAGGAGAAAATATACATTTTTCATCTTCAACAATAAGGGGCTTAATATCAAATCTGTTATCGCGTTTCTCACGATCCCATACTGGTAAAATTTCATTAATTGTATTGTTTAAAACTTTTAACTTGCTACAATCTAGCGTTATAAATTGTAGCGCTTTTACAGTTTTCTCTCTATCTTCTTCTTTTAGTTCTATGAAAGAATCAAGGAAATCATTGATTAAATCTTCAGTTTCTACCTCAAATACATTCGGATAACTCTCTATAGCAAAAGACTTTTCTACGACTTCTAATTGTAAGTATTCAAGCAAGGATATTAATATACTCAGTTCTACTCCTGTATCAACCAAAAAAGCTTTTTCACATTGAACAAGAAATTTCTTATCTTCTTCATCATGTTTAATTGTGTAGTTTACTTGCTCATACTTGCGCAAAAGAATATCCGCATATTGTTGATCGCTAAATTCAGAGAGGATAGTATCAACCTTATATTCATTATCAATTTCAATCTTTAGATCTAGTTCTGTAAAGTAGCAAGTGTCTGCATTGTCTTGTAAAGCCACAAGCCAGTCAGCAAAAGCTAATAAATTTTCAAATTCATGTTCTCTACAATCTGGAGCATTAACCTTATGATGGATCGCTAAGTTACTTTCTAAAAGATATTGGGCTGTTCTCAAATTACGTCTATTCTCTTCACGAATACTCCTTGTTTTCTCCTCAAACTCTTGTTGGACAATAGGACTCAAATCTTTGAAACTTGAGTATCGTTTTAGATTAACTATCATCTCATGCAACTGGGTAGAGTAATAATGCAAGGCCATCTTGTGTAAATTTGCTTTATTGTAACTTGAAATTTGATTTTCAAAAACTTTAACAATTGTTGTTTGCATTTTTCTAATAACATTTGTTGCTGATTTCCCTCGATATTCTCCAGGCTTTGCCCCTGTTTCTAGGCAAACTTTTGCAATGTCTTTTCTTGCTTTTACGTAATTTCTTTCTTCCATTTTAAAAGTAGGTGCAATCTCAGAATAAAAGTAATCTTGTTCAATTGAAAATATACCAACTTCTTTTCTAAGGGAAGAGTCCTGATTCACTACTATTTCTAATTTCTCAAATAAATAGTTCACATGTTCTTTTAGCGGGAATATGAGTTCCAAAAAATATTCAGATTCTATTCGTTTGTCACTAGCATTCATCATAGCTTCCAATAATTCATCTAAATTTACAGCATATCGAATATTTATCGTATCGCCATCAATGTCAATCTCACTATAAACAAACTTTCTAATTTTCTCTGAAGGAAGCCCAGAATACTCAACATCTGTTGCACATAGCATAGGTACAAACATGACTTGTAGTACTCTTTTATTTAGAACGGGGAAAGTAGCAAGTATATCTCCGTATCTATTAAAAAGTCGCTGATTTAACTCATTTATCGTTTTTAATCCTGTATAATTATCAGTTGCAAAATTCTCTTCATTAAAATACTCCACGTTATGTGCTAGAAAAAGAAATGTCGAGTCACCAATTTTTTTTCCTTTTCCTATTAGACCTTGATGACCTTTATGTTCAAAACTCGAATATTCAAAATCGTCAGGCTTAACTTTCCAACTAAGTGGATTATCAAACAAACTGGAATTTAGATTAAAGGGAAAATTCGCTAGATTCTTTGTATAGTATTCATAAACATAACTATCTGCATGTCCATAGGAAAGAGAAATTAGATCATACTCAATTGCACCTGTTGCAATTTGTTGATGAGCACTTTTCCATGAGAAAAATAAACTACTTTTACCGCCAAATGCCATTATTTGCGCTTTTTCTTTCATATCATAATCAAAGAAATCTATAAACTCATTAAAGTTATCCATAAACCCTAACATATATATCATATCTAAAGCAGAACACGAAAAGTGATCTCCTTGCTCATTGAATAACATTCCAAATGTAGAGATGTCGGTGAATGCTTCAATTAGTAAAAAATGAACTGGCATCTGAGCTAATGTGTCAAAAGCATAACCACCATTTAATTCTTTTCTATAATACGTTTCACGTAATTGTAGCTGGTTGCTTTGATGCAACAATTTAAAAGCCCTAATCTCAGAATCAATAATTTCATCATTGTCAAAGCTACCTTTATTTATTGCTACTAGAACTCTATCTTTATTGATAGTCATAAATGCTAGAGTATTATTCGTAGATGGCCTACCTGTTCTCTTGTCATATATTTTAGGGGCAATAAGAACCCGGGATCGAGCATTTTCGAAAGAATTGAAGTTACTTTCTAACAGCTTTTCAAGCGTTTGCTTTATATGCCTTTGGTATTCTTCTACTGTCGCTATAGAAAGAAGTTTTTTATAGAGATCGACAACTATCGAGGTATTAAAAAGTGGATAACACTTATCCTTATTTACGAAAAAGTGTCTCATCTCAATTGGACATTTTTGATAACCCATTATTTTGAATACTTTATCCTTCTGAATTGAATACTCTTTAGATTTAAATAAATATGTAACAGCTTTCCAGTATTCTTCTGAAGGCAATTCGTAGACAATATTGTAATCATCAGAAGAAGGAATAACATTATTCTTAGCAAGTGTATCTATTACCATGCTGTTATATTCAAATACGGCCTTAACGTCTTCTCTCTTATCTAAGATATCTGCTAACTCGGAAATAAAACTCATTGTAGCGTATACCTGTTCATGTCCAGTCCCTAAAATTACTGAATAATACTCGCCGAAAACTTTAATTTTAATTTGTCCAAAATCACTTAATGTATAATCTTCCATATAAGTGATTTGTAAATAAGGAGAGATTTCATTAAATAATTTTTCAAATTCAGAATACTCTTTTATACTCTTATTACCAAAGCTCTTTGTATTACTTAAAGCTTGATTAAGGGTTAATGCTTGAGCTAATGCTGAACGATTTTTGGCCCAAGAGTTGATGCAAAATACAGCCACTGAAATATCATTGATAGAGTATCGGGATATGATTGACTCTAGTTTTTCAGCATTTCCCTCTATATATTCAAAATTTGAGATACTATCTTCTATTGGAATTGTGTTTACATTCGAGACTCTACGCATAGGGCTATCAATACAGCATTTCTTGTATTTCTTGCCACTCCCACAAAAACATGGCTCATTTCGGCCCATTTTCATATTGAAGACCCCCTAAAATATCGCTTTTTTCTCTAAAAAAATCTCCAAAATAGTTAAAAACCTTCATAGCTATTCTTCTGTGTCATTCATTAATGTTTATAGTATACATTTTTCGTTGTATTAACCGATTATCATTCAAAGAATATGTCATCTCATAAAATTCAAAATTTTTCCTTCCGTATTTTTTACACTTTCTATAGATTACATCAATAATTTCAGCCCTTGCTGTCTTAGAGGTTTTTATACCAAAAATTATTGAATCAAGATCCTCAAATTTATATTCAAATATCCTATGTTCTCGGTCATTAAATGAATCAAGTACACTACTAACAATAAGTCTAAATTCTCTTTCATGCGACCAATCTGGAGTCTTTTTTAGATAAGCCTGTTGGAATGCATTCCAATACTGTTCCCTCCAGTCATCTTCATGATTAAGCAACTCTTCAGAACAAATACTGTAATTTCCTTTTTCATCTGTGTACCATTGTTCAATTATTTGTGATAGCGTTAACCTACCTAAATTACAGAAAAAATCCATTTCACTAAAATTAGATGTATATTCAATTTTATAAAAAGGATTATCTAAGTAATTATTATTAAGAAGAGCTAAATTTGTTGAACAAGGCTTCAATGACAGCATCGGATTGTTAGTTGAAGTTTTGAATTTCAAACAAACCCCTGTATGATTATTTCCGTAAGTTCCCCATATGGATGAGTTACTACAATTATCCATAAAACACGCTACATAAGCTTTAGGATAAGTTAATTCAGTGACAGCATTTAAATAAAGTTGGGGAAATTCAATATAAACACTTTGTAACTTTGGTGAATCTCTGTACTTAAAGAGGAGTTGGGTATCTAATTGTTTAAGAGTATCATTAATAGCATGAATTAGTTCGCTATACTGGGTTTCATCCGAATATAACCACATGTTTTCAAAATTTATATTTATATTTATATTTTCTTCTACTTTGTTAATTTCCACTTCCTCATTTGGAGGTATTAATCCACTTTTCACATCAATTTCAGAAATACATTTTATTGCTCGATTGGACAATATTCTTAAATGCACATGCAATTCATCTTTATATATTTTGTAAGGATTATTTATAATCAACTCCAGATAAGATTGAACGAATTTATCTGAAAAGAATAATTCGTAAATTTTCCCAATACGTTCTTTGTAAATTTCAGTAGGTAAACTAGCTATACTTTTATAAATCGGTATATCCTTTTGGGATATAACTTGATCTTCTTTAAGAAGTCTAGTTAGGAAAACTCCATGCTCTAAACATAAGAGATAATGTTTGAAAAAGTTCATCCAAATTATTCTATCTCCCTTCCAGAAGTACTGTCGCGTGCCCTCAAGAGGATCATTTAATTCATCTACTGAAGCAAAATAAATTTGTTGTTTTTCAAGTTCTTGATACTTACCTATTAAACTTTCTACGCTTCGAAAACGATACATTCTACCACCTACAATAATTATTAGATAACTTTGATTAGTTAACGATTCCTTATATGATTAGTCCTTAGTAATTAATAACTATCTGTTTTCCGGAAGTGAAACTTAATTATTCTTAAACATTCTAACAGTGAACGGGTTATCTCACAAAACGCCTCTCAGTTCTAGAGCTTAACAACACCTTTAAAACCAATTAATTTTGACTAAATAGTATAGTTTTTATTAATTATCACTCTGCTATGTGTTCTAACAACTCTCCTGGTTGACAATTTAGAGCCGTACATAATTTATCAATTACTTCTAACGATACATACTCATTCGTATTGAGCTTTGCCATCGTTGCTGATGAAATCCCCGTTAGTTTTAATAGATCTTGTTTCTTAATCTCCCTGTCAATCAATAATTTTTGAAATGGTTTATAACTTATCATCTGGCGTCCCTTCATATCCGAATTGAATTTTTCTTTAATTATATGAAAGTATATTTCCTTAATCAAAAATATCTTTGACATGTCTTGACTACAAATTTCATTATGATAAAATAATGTTCAACAAGTTAAATTTTTATTCGTAAAATAAAACATGACGGACGGTGATCATTCATGCACAATTCTTTAGAAGTCTTACTTGATTCGTTGATTCGTAATCGCATTGAAGCGGTATATAGCGATCTTCTCAAAAACAACTCCATCTATAATCAATTCTCATCCGATCGGAATCATTACTTCAAACAGTTACATGAGCTTTTACCTCAGGATATGCATAGAACTCTATTTCTTTACGATGACGCAGACCTTTCTGTTCATACAATATTAGAACGTGAAATCTACTTACACGGGTTTAAGGATGCTCTTCTTTTACATAATGAATTAAATATATCATCTAATTGAGAGCCAAACGGCTTTCTGACTTCTTTGAGTAGTATACAAATCATACTTTTCTTTGTTAATTGTTCTTTTATTTAACGGGTTTATAAATCCGACCTGTATCTGTGTCTATCACATAATCTATTCTAAGACTTTCAGGATGTTGTACTTCTTTAAGGTTTAAATATTCTTTTAATTTGATTGGTATATCTTTTATTGTAGAACACGTTTCTTTTTCCTTTACATAGCTTTCCGAAGTTGTTCGTGACTAAGATTCCGGTCGATAGCCAATACACACTGTAAGTAGTAACCATCAACTTCAATGATCATTATAGATTGTCCCATATCTTTTTCATGCATTCTGCCCTTAATGATTCTTCATAGGGCTTGGCGGTTTCGGATAACGTTCCAGTATTCACGACGCGAGCCGGCCTTAGATAGCTCTTATCTTAGGCCGGCTCGTGTATCGTTCGAGTTATCTTCCATGATTATACATCGGACGATCAAGGGGCGTAAGCACCGCAGCGTGAATATAATGTTAACTGATGCATCTGGCACCCTGAACTACCCTAAAAGATTTTCAATAGTTCATTTTGTATTTCTTCATAGTAATAAGTCACTGATCATATGTTACTTTATGCATCATTATCTTCTTCGAACCTTCCTTCAATTTCTTCTATTCTCAATTCCATATAATTTTCAATTTCAGTTCTAACGTTTGATATATCTCTAAGTATAGAGTTATTTAATTCAAGGTTTTTTTTATAAAAATCCACATAAGTTTGTTTTTGAAGATCCCTCTTTGCATATTCCGGAATTAGATATTTATTAATACAATCTTCTAAGTTATCCCGTAAATCACTTGTGTATAATATTAAATGATAGTTTTGAAACCAATATCTTTCACCGATGTACTTTTTTAGTTTTTCAATATCGCACTCACTAAATGAACCATCTTTTAAATAAAATGAAATTAATAATTGGTTTTCTGATAAAAGTACTGCATCTTTATTTTCTATTAAAATTTGCGAGAAATTCATATTTTTTATCGCATAATAATAATATAACTGTTCTTCATGAAAAGGTTGTTTTAAGGCTTCTTTATACCTAATACTGAAAAACTTTCTTACCCTTTCTTTATCAAATTCACTCATTGTAGAAAATTTATCAATTGAATATAGCAATGATTCTGGTGACAGTTTCCATATGAAACATAATTGATGGTAATCATAATCCTTAACTTGAAATAACTCTAAGTCTAGTTCCCTAAAATATTTAGTTTTAAAAAAATTATTGATAAATACTTTTTTCTGCTTTTCATCAAACAACTTCGAAATTCTGTATATTATTTGATTTATGAAATAAAGTTTATTGTTCTCTCGGTCCATACTTATTCTTAAATTACAATAGGCAATAACCTTTTTCCAATATCTCTCAACAATATTGTAATTATTAAAACTTTCATACGTCCATAATTCTTTCTTATCGTCATTTCTTTCAAGTTGATAATTTTCTAAAACATTATCAAAAATTCCAACTATCTTTTCAACTTCACTCTTATTGCAGAAAAAATAAAAATCATCAGAAAAATAAGAGAATTCGCAATCTATACCTAACTCAATAATTTCTTTTTCTATATCATTGCTAATATCTTTTAAATTTAGTTCTGCAAAAAACAACGACAGATAATTCCCCATAATTAATCCATTCGTTGCCCCTTGATTCATATTACTTAAAAATCTTTCTTGATGACCTTCGAAATCTATTTCATGAGTGTAGATTCGACCATAGTATTCTTTTATATCCATTTTAAGCAGGTAATCATAGATACATAATCTATTAAAGTCTTCTGCTAAGTGTCTGTCATACTCACCTGATGCAAAATCACCAGTATCAGTATTTGCAGATAATCGTTTATGTAACACGTCCATCTGTTGTATAGTATTAAAATTCGGCAAATCTTTAAAATGTTCATATGCAGCAACAAAGTTCAATATATTCGGTAATTTTAGAGTACGATATTTATCGTTTTGCTTTTTCACTCTAACGTTAAAAGGTTTTGACCAACAAAGTTTTTGTAACTCAAAAGATGAGATGTCATCAGGCAGAATCATGGAGTCTATATCAAAGAAATGTTTTATTGGATTTTTAAAATTATACAAATTATTCAATTTCATTTTCCAACGTTCCTTTCTAATTAAATTGTTCGTTTTCATCAATTTATTAACTTTTTATCCTGAGTTACCATGCTTATAAAGATGTTTCAGTTAACATTAATCTATGTACTTCGTAAATACCACACATCCTGCCAGATATCTGAACTACGTATATGATAACCTATGCGGCGATATTTGCGAAGAAAAATTTGGTGAAAAAGGGAGATATATCAGGATACTCAATCTCCCATGTCCATACGATCCAGTGGGCTTTGAATACGCTGAATATTTTTCGTACTAACATGCGTATATCGCTGAGTTGTTCGTGCACTCGTATGACCAGTAGCTCCTGAATGTATCGTAGATCTGTCCCGTTTTCCAGCAAATGAGTGGTGAAGGAGTGTCTCGGAGCATGAATACTTACCTTTTTTACAATTCCTGCACGCTGTCTAGCTTCTTCGAAAACCTTCTGCACACTCCGCTCGGTAAGATGTCGATCAGAAGATTGTCCCGGAACAGCCTTCGATTGGGTCTGTATTCAGCTATGTATTTAATTCTGCACCATATCCCAAGCAAGACTTGAAAGAATCTTCCTCCGATCCTTTTCCCCCTTCCCCTGTCTCAAGATGAGTGTTTGCCTTTCAATATCAAGATCGCTGCAACGCAGACGAACAACTTCACCTACACGAATCCCGGAAGAATAGGTACAGAGACAATATGGCCTTATGTTTAGGGTTGGTTACGGATTTGAGTAATGAAGCAACTTCCTTTTCGGACAACACTTGTGGAAGCTTGGTCTGCTTCTTGGGACGAAATATACTGGATATCCGTAGGGTGAAGGAGCACATGTTTGCAATAAAAGCGGAGAGCGCTAATCGTCTGATTCACGCTCGAATGGGAGATCCCTCGCTCAAGCAAACCTAAACAATACGTCTCAACGTTGGATGTAGTCACATCTGTACCTTTTAGCGGAAAGCTACTCAGAAAACGTTCGACCTGATTACAATACGCTTTAATCGTTTTCCGACTGTATCCTCGTAACTTTAGCGCCTTCTGCAACGGTTCTTTGCTCCGGAGTAATCTGAACATCATTTGGATCGAACTGGGTTGATGAACTCCTGAACAGCAGCAATGGTGTAGGGGATGATCCATACTTTCAGTTTGGATTCCCACTGTCTGCCCGTAATTTGGCGAATACACGGAATATATGCTGGGTTGTATGCGATTCAGAATGTGAAGTGGATCAGTGGAACCTTTCATTATAGTAATATCCTTCTTCATATTTAGCATGTTCAATCATCAGAAACTCTCCCTTATTTGAATAGTTATGTTTTCTCCGAAATTCTGAAAAACAAAAAAGAAAGGCCCTTCTTCATCACATAGGGAATCAGACGACCTTCCGATGCTTTCGGAATCATATATGATGTTTAGAAGTAGAGATGCGCAAAGCAAGTTCAATAGCAAACCGCCACTTCGTAGCATCTTTACCCAAGCCTGAACTACTGATCAATTTGTTTGGATTGATAACAGTAGACGATTGAACCCGCAGGTATTTCGTCTGGGGATATCTCTTTTCCCAAACATATACCGATATTCTTCTTGCCAGCTATAGTATGGTTAATTTGAGTAGAAACAACTTCAAATACTTGCTCTTCCCCATCCGTTTTTTTGATGATAATCTGGTCACCGATCATCTCTTTGATTGTTGAAGGAAGTAGTTCATCCAACTCTTCATTGGCCCCCATAACGATGGTTCCGAATTCGGGTGTATCGAAGACTAAGCCAACGCCAAACAGCATTTTAGTTTCCATTCTGTGGCCTCCTTATCTCTGATCTATGAATAGCTCGCCTTTGACACCTCGCACCTTGAGATCGGCATTACGTAGTCTAACCATTGCATCTCTTAATAAAGCATATCGTTCAGTAGAATGGAGTTCAGGAGCAAACCTTGCTGCCCGGATACTTGCCTGAGCCTCATCAAGAGCATAGTTTCTTTTGATAACTTCGGGAGGAAGATCATAAAGTGGGAACTCTCTACCTGCAATAGAAGCCTCATAATACCCAACGATCTCGTGAGCTAATGTAGCATTCATTGAAATACGAGTATTCGCATCCCTACTCCTGGGGCTGCTGCTGGTAAGACATCCGTATTGATGACCAAGCGATTATACATCATGCCTGTATTCCAGGTATCATAATAACCAGGTTGAGGGATTAAAATGTTCTCCTCAGGGAAATCAAGTTTGTTTAAGTACTGTTTAATCTCAATCTTTTGGCTATCCGCCAACGGTATCTCATTACGTTGTCCGTCACTTAAAATCTGTCTAAAATCGACTGCACCCTCATATTTGATAGAGGTCTCGATATGCAGCTTAGGTTTGAAAACAGAGCTTACCCCTAATACCATACCACCAGTACCAAGCATACTTGCCCAATGTTCACTTGACCACGCATTTGTAGGCAAAACGGCTTCTCTAATCGTTCCATGGACCCCAAATGTCAACCAGTTCAGTGTGTCTCGAGGCGACTCAAAAGCTTTGTCAGCTCGATTAACATACCCATTTACAAGTCCACTCGGAATACCAAATGTCCAGTAATCCAGAAATCCACCTACACTATCATATCTCTTCTGATATCGGTCATCTGCCGATTGTACAACTGCTTGTCCTAGCTCTTTTAAACTATCTACAGACTTCTCAACTGCATTCCGATCGTCTATACCTTCCTGTAGACCACAAGCATTCGGCGGTGGTGGTTAACAGTTCACGTCTACTTGCCCTTCCGACCCGTGATCAGCTTGGAGAAATCGTCCTCCATGGTTATGTAACACAGTTGATATTGAACTGATGAGTGTAACAACTTCAGTCATAACAAGCTGTGACTTCTTGAAATCGTAATAGAACCTTTCTCTAGTACTCCCATCCCAGTTCGCTTCAATATCAGTCATGTTTTGCAGAAGACTTCATTCATCTGTTGAAGAGTACTATAAGCTGTAAAGAACTGTTTACTAATTGCTAAAAGTTGCTCTGGCGTAACCATAATTCTCGTCATAGAACACCTATCACCTACTATAATAAATGTAAGAATCCTTGAATAAAAAATAAAATTTTACATTTTAGTATATAAAAAATAAATATAATATGATAATATGTTAAAACTGGCCAGTAATTAGAAAATAATGGAGGATTATTGTGAAAATTAACTTGAAATTCGCACTAAGTCTATTGCTAGTTTGTTTTACTACATTTTTCATTAGCTCAAATGTTTTCGCTCAAATGGAACCATACAAGTGGAAAAGTTCATTTATCAAATCAGGAAAATTAACTGTTAAAATTAGTACTGAATATGCTACCGGTGGAGATTATACTTCTACAGACCTAACGGAAGGTATTAACAGATGGAAGAACACAAGTGCAAATTTAAACTTATCAACAGCTTCGTTTGCTTCATCTAATATTGATATTAGGGCCGTTAATGCACAAACATGGAATAATAATGGCTGGGGATCAAACACATATGCGTGGACACAACCATATGATGGTACATTTGCTTGTGCTACTAACTTAATAACAAATAATTGCACTTCATCTAACAGTATTGATTACGCTGCCATTTATATTAATATAGCCAAAGATACTGGAGGATTTTTATCATCTACAAAACAAGATCGAAGAAGAGGAGTTATAGCTCATGAACTTGGTCATGCCTTTACTATTCGCCATAACAGTTTAATAGGAGTAAGTTCAATTATGAAAACAAGTATGTGGAATGACAATAATTTTTCCTTAACACCTACGTCAACAGATATTAATGATATTAACAGTGTATATAAATAGGAGTGGAAAAAATGAGAAAAATTCTGATTTCAATTGTTTGTATTTCGTTTAGTGTTGGCTTAGGTTATGTTTACTCTTCATCAATACATGACCACGATGTTGATAATCATTTTGCAACTATTCAGAGCGACTCTATTGCTGAAGAATTATCAATTCCTGAGTTGATTGTTAAAGGTGTTGTTATAGAAGAGATGCCTGAGATACGCCGAGAGTCCGGTATTTCTAATCCCAAAGTTGATACTTCATATTTAGTTTCTCCTGTGAAAGTTAAGATTGAAGAGGTGATTTCTGGAGATTTAATTGGGAATGAAATAACCTACTTACAGAGAACAGAAAGTACCGATAAAATAAAAACGGATGATGAAGTTGTTTTAATGTTAAACGGTACATCCGATGGCTTCTATTGGTCCTATAACTTTAATGATGGAGTATGGCAAGTGGATAATAACGGTATTGTTAGTTCTAGTACAAATTCTAAAACGCTTAAAGATTTTAAAGATACAAATGCGATAGAGTTTGTTGAAGAGATCAAAGAAGAGTTAAAATAATAGGACGGATTTAGAAATTTATACCCCACAAGCACTAGGTATATCTGAAAAATAGTTATACTTAGTGCAATATAAGGATGTGGATTATTTGAAAAACAAGAAATTAGTACTTAGCATCGTCACGATTTTTATTTTATTACTATTGGGTTTCCTCAGATGGGACAACCTTGATTCCAGCGGAAACATTAATTATAAGTATGATCGATGGGCTGGTCAAAAATGGGTAGAGTTCTATCCTCCGCTAGCTGCTTCTCCCAACAGTATGGAGTTTCCACTAATATATATGGATGAAATCCATCAGAATGATATAAATAAATATTTAGAAAAACAAGCTCTCACCGGAGAGTTAGTGAATAAGTGGATTGAAAGAACAAAGTTAACGGATGGATATATAGGTCTATTATTATTGAATATTCTAGTGGTCATTTACAGTTTCTTTAGAATGTTTTTTTTGAGAGACAAAAAATAGGATGATCTTGATTCCCCTTAAATATACCGAGGCACACGTTGCCAAAAGGCGTACTTACACAAAGACAGCAGTCCTCGATAAGGAACTGCTGCCTTTACTCCTTCTAATTGATCCCACTTAATACCAATTATATATGAGTCATCCGCGAGCCTTTGTAATACTTGAAATATCTACATTCAGCGTTTGCCACTCTAAACATACAAATTCCATCCCACAATAAAAGCAGCCAAGATAGCAGCCGAGATGCCAGACATGATGTACATCAGCTTTTGCTTTTCGCTGTAACTGCTCTTCCGCAGTTTGTAGATAAGCAAGCCAAGATACGCCACTGCTAGAACCACATAAAGTAGATTAAACATTAAATTGATGCGTAACGAAGAATAAGCGGGATAATTTGGAAACCTCAACTTCGTTTGTAGGATGAAAAGATTAAGAAGGAGTGCCACACCTGCAAAGTTAATTGCAAGATGATATTTATTAAAATTGGTGGTAGGATTTCCTCGTTTATTTAGTTTCTTAAGAAGCATCCGGATTAAATAACCGATCAAAGCACATAAACTGAAAATGGCGGCAAGCACAGCAGGAATAAAAGATATCTTAATCAAGTTTACCTTTACATTCGATATTGGCAAATAATCAATGTAAGGAGTAAAGGAAATTTTCTCAACAACACCATTATGCTCGACAACGTTATAAGAACTACTTAACTCAGCTTTTGTGAATTTCTTTATATCAAGGGCCGTAAATAAATTAGTAAATCTAGATGCTGCCCGTCGTGCGGATTGAAAATATCCTCCCCCCTCCGAAGTAACTCTATTAGAATTGGCGTTATCACCGAAAATTTCTTTAATAAGTCCATAACCATAAATTTCTTCAAAAGACTGGTTTGTCATGACGACCATCCCAAATTTAGATTCCGGATCAAAGACAACTTTGCTGGAGAATGCTTTCAAATTCCCCTCGTGCATCAGTGTAGGCACCCAGTATTCCATCTCAACAAACCCATGCGCAAATCGCGGAGTAGAAGTACCTTCATAATATAGACTTGTTGACAACATTTCGTTCAACGTATCCCTGTTCTTAAATAATACATTGCTATCATCCACAGGCATCAGCGCTGCAAGAAATTTCCCTAAATCTTCTGCTGTCCCAATCGCTGCCCCAGCAGGATAAAAGGTTACGTATCCTCTGTTCTGAGGGATCAGTTTCAAATCTTTTGTATACCCTTCAATCTCATTCCTTCTTTGTACTAGGTCTGGATGATCTTGCCCCGTTGGATGAATCGAGGTGTCGTTCATATGTAGCGGTTCGAAAATATGTTGATTTACATACTCATAAAAAGGTTGGCCACTTATCTCTTCCACGATGTAACCGGCTAGACCAACGCCGTAGTTCGAATAACCCACTATACTATTCGGTTTATAGATTTGTTTCGGCTCATTTTTACGCAACGTTTCTCCTAATTCTAACGTTTCTTTCTCGGAGTAATATAACACCCCGGCCGCTGTTTGATCTTCCCAACCCGCATTGTGATGCATCAGATTCATTAGGGTAATTGGATCATCGTATTTCAGCTTTTTGAAAAATCCCTCTGGCAGATATTCTTGGATATCCGTATCCAAATCAAGCTTTCCTTGTTCGACAAGCTGCATCACACTCGTATAGACCAACAGTTTCGAGATGGAAGCCCATTCAAACACAGTAGAGGTATCCGCCTTTCGCTGATTCTCAATATCTGCGTAACCATATGCCTTATTCACAATGGCTTCACCGTCTTTGATAGCCACAACCGAAACGGCAGCGGTATACTTCTCATACGAGGCAACATAAGCATCAATCGTTTCCTCTAACTTGGATAAAGGAATCCTGGATGGTGTAGTCTCCACCTGTTTCTCTTCAGCGTGGGCAGGTACCGCTATTGCCATAATGATAAATATGAATGACAGAACACAAGCGATTACTTTGTTAACAGTCTTATATCCACGATTCATCTGCATTAGCTTCTCTCCTTTTATATTAAATGTTAATTACATCTCTTTTTTCACGTATGCGTTTTCAAAAGAGTCCACACGAATCTAAGTTATTTCTCAAATGCAATTACACTCCATTTAGGAGAGAGGTTGGAGAATTTCACCTTTCCAATTAACGATGTTTATTTTTTTATCTTTCAAGAGGCACCAATCAATAATTTTACCTATCCATTTTGGCGTGATGATCTCATCGCTCCATTTCGGTGTTAGTACTCTTCTGTATCCTATATATTCTTTGGTCCAGCCTTCGAATTCTTCTCCGATGATGACTATAAATGGGGGCTTGTTCCTAATACTGTGTTGTCCCACTTCATAAGTGACGATTAACTTCTTATCCTCAGAAACGATATGTAATTTGATTATCCCTTCATCGTCAATATCCGGTTCAACATACCAATAAAATAATCGATTGGAGCGAACGATTTTACGTTTATATTTTTTTCTTACGCCCATAACTCACCTCGCATATTTCTTTTTCCTTGGTTCGCAGTATTTGTTCAGTTCCAAGACACAGCTAGAGTAGCTGTGAGATCTGATATCAAAAGCCACACTAAGATTAAGGAGTTGTACTCTTGTAAAAATCAATTACTCTATCAAAGATCTCGCTCTCGCATTTTTTTATGTCCGGTAATGTCTCGCTATGCTTTACAATATGATGTATATTATCTGCTACAGTCTCTGCTTTATGAATCCCCACATATCCTGGTACCAGTTCATTAAGATAATGGAAGTATCTCATTTGAGGTTCAATCATGCGTAGATGTTTATCAAAATTTCTTCTAGATCTTGTCTGATCCATCTCCTTTCGCTTGCGCAGTTCATCTTCTTCTGCCCAGAATAGTACATAAGCATCCGGTAATGATATTTCATTCTCCAATAACTTCTTTCTAAAAAAGTTCGCTGTCTCATCTAAAGATAGGTGCTCAGAACCATATATCCAGCTGTACCAAATCTTAAATACATCGCCATCCAAAATCACATACTCATGTTGTTGATTCTTCTCATATGCTATATGCCATCTATCGATTTGTCTCTCCAGTAACCACATCATAAGTTCCTTACCTTCAAGTTGAGGAGATTCAAAAAGGAACCCTGTTTCTGGAACAATAAATGCATCATATTGTGTAGCGAACTGCTGACAAGTAGTACTTTTACCTACAGAACTGGCACCTTCGAGACAAATTATCGTCATTCAATTACCTCCAGATATTACTCACCAAATGATTAATCAACCTTCACTGGCTCTTAAGCGATCATGTTGAATTTATATTAGACTATGTATTGTAGATTTCTTTGATCCTTAGCCATGTTTCATACCAAAATGTTTTTCGTTTAAGAGGTTTTATTACCTTAATTGGGACTTCTTTTCGTTTCAAATAAACCGTGCCATCCACTTCAATGAGTCTATCGCCAAATGCAAATACCATATCCTTGCAGTCTTTGTGATACTGGTTCTCTCTTGTTTCTGACCACTCCGCTTTTTCAATAGAATGTCGTTTTCTCATTATTTAAGATCCTCCTTTAAGGAAAACAACTTTATTTTCTTATTCCAATTTTTCATCATTATATGGATTTGCATACAAATCAACATCAATTTCAGCATGAATCATATTAACAAATTCAATAAAATCAGAATCGAAATAAAGAGCAGGAGTTTTCCCTTCTACTATTCTTATTACAATGAAAAATTTCGTACTTAATCGATGTTCAATCCGAATCGAATTGATCTCTTTTACTTTGTTTCTTAATACATCGACTACTTTTGTTAATTGGTGATTTACATCTAATGATTCTTCATAATCCGTACCTAATGTCCAAGATGTTTCTTTTATTCGCTGCTTTTTGTTGATTATATCGCCTTTATAAGCCGTATTTGTAGGTTCAATTTTAAGTATTGAAGTTACATGATTCGGATCGAATTCATCTCCAAATAAACAAAAATAGGCCATCACTTTGGTTTTGTCTTTCAGGAGATTCACCTCTTTAAGAATTGATGTATGGATTCTTTAGAAATAATAATTAATCAGAAAATATATACCAAGCGAATTCCTCATTTAATCCATAAATTCTTAATATCTTCTACTATGGTTTTTGAAATATGTTTGGATGAATCCTGTGGATACAACCACACTGTTACGATAAGTGTTAAACATATCGTTAATCCTAGAATAACTCGCCCAACAACTCTAAGTCTGGTGTATTTAAGCAAATAATAAACTAAACTAGATGAGATCAGAATAATCACACCATTCATCATAAAGGTCATGGGCAAGCTTATAATCCTGCCTAATCCGGTGTTAGGATATTTTAATAAAAGTAAAATCTCTCCTACTACAAATGGAACTGACAGTAGAACAATATAAAAAAAATGACTTTTAAATTTCCTCTCCACCACTGAACTCACCTACTCCAACTCTTTCAATACAATTCCACATAACATTCCTGTATTCACGAATCCTCTAGTTTGAAAGTACTCCTCAGAAATTTCCTTCAATATTTTATCCTCTTAATCTATAATAATTTTCTGCCGTATATATTGACCATTCCCAAAACTTATCTCCTTGACTGATAATAAATCGTTCGAACCACA
This sequence comes from Paenibacillus sp. FSL L8-0435, assembly GCF_037965655.1. Lineage (NCBI taxonomy): Bacteria > Bacillati > Bacillota > Bacilli > Caryophanales > Paenibacillaceae > Paenibacillus > Paenibacillus sp. FSL L8-0435. The sequence continues at coordinate 1,677,094 of NZ_CP150185.1, read as the reverse complement.
ACTCGAAGTTCATATTCAAGGGTCTCGACTCATGAAAATGATCTATGTGCCCCTTAACCTTTAAGTAATTATTTGAGCCTTGGTTATATGCTTTCAGATCAATTATTATATTATCTTGATATATATAGGCTATCTTTAAGTACCCATCAGTTGGTTCCTCGTACGTTGATTCTTCAATACCCTGCCACTTATATAAATATGATTCTCCACTGTATTGCGGATGGTCACATAATGAACAACCATTGGTTATCTTCAAAAAGTTAAGATAATCATTGGGAAGTTTATACCCTAACTTCCTTTGGAATTCCAATAAATCACTTTCATCTGCTGCTTCATTAAACTGACAGGTAGCTTGAGTTAAATAACCTTCATGAAGTTGTAGTTCTAGTAATTTATTATTTTCTAATCTTTTCTTTAAAGAGTCTATTGTTTTATAAATTAATTCTCCTTGAATCAACGTCCATCAATCCTTTCGGCAATTTTGTATAACGTTTGGCATTTCTGACGTTCAAGCAGCTTAAGTGACCGTAGGGAACGGGTCGTTAGACTTAGCTGTTTGAATGTATCGCTTAATAACGCGCTTGAAAATCCTTTTTAGCGATCAAGGGCGTATGCCCACAGTAGGAATGCTGTGTTATCGGATGTCATCGTATTCTTTGTATACCCTCACCTGTAGTTATCGTTAATTATCGTATCACGGTAGCTGAATACTGGTTTTTGCGATGCTTCGTTCGTTGTTGGAAAGAATAGCTATACGAATTAAACACTGGAATGGCAATAGAGGGATAATCTGCTTTCACGCATATTTCCCCCAAATATAAGCAGGAAATATTATCACATCTAATCGATTACAGTCTATAGCGAATCAATCCCTTGATTCTGTATAGTCCTAGTATCATCTTTATTTCATCCCCATCATGTCGGTCTCAGATAACTAATCTGTATACACGAATCCTTAGTCACGATAACCCCCCAATATGGTGATCAACGTTGAGGTAGGATGTTATATTGAAATAACTTTTTTTAATTCTGTTAATCTTTTATCTTGAATGCTTCACTATAGATTTTACGCAACTCAATTGAGTTATCGTGCCACTGAATGGGCTTACCATTGATAATTTGAACCAATACATCCAGACACCTATGCCATCCCGCAGCGGTATTCACTGCCCATGAATCATCGTTAAACGTATGGGTAAAGATCATTCGACATCCTTTATCTTCTTTCTGCAATGAAATGTTAATCAGATCATCAACTTCACGGAAACCAAATACATATGGCTTTTCTAACTCTGTAATGGTCCCCTCATATGTCGTTCCTTCACCATCATCGAAGGCAATCCTGCCACCAATTCTCAGATCCATCTCTCCTGTTGCGAAAGGGTACCATTGGGCGAAGGAATTAGGCTTCGTGATCACAAGGAAAACATCTTCTGGATTATGATGAAGAAATCGTTCAAACCTCAAAGCATAACGACCGTTTGACTCATGTAATGTACCATATCCATTCATCATTACATCCTCCTTCATTCATCACATATATCCATGTTCAGGTTCACCAACATCAAAACCTAATATTTTTGACGCTTCCAACTTGAACGTTTCTATCCATGAAGTCCAATCATCGTTATTCATCTGTGCATAAAATGATAATCCACTAGGCTCAACAGATGCTTCAATAAAGACATCATCCTCTTCGGTTCCAAACCAATGTGGAATTCCACTTTTATAACCAATCCACCCTGGCATCCGCTCATATACTTTAGAAACTTTAGCCCACACCTCATCAGGCATGTCATACCTTATATTTAGGTTGCAATTATGAGAGTTTATGTTGTTCATTTACATTCTCTCCTTCTACCTTAGACGTATATCAAAATTTATCCTATATATATAGGTAAAGTACCACACTTCTCCCACTACTTGATCAAGGATGTATCTCTTGTTCTTTATATACTATTTTCGTTTATAGTTTACCAAATATCTTCTCCCTTTAAGATTTCTTTCGTAGGCTGATCTACAGCTAACCAAGTAGAAATATCCTCTTCTATTTTTCTCTTCCACGCTATTAAAAAATGTACTTGGCATATCTGGTGGGAATCAATCTCTGTCATAGATACTTCAATGCCTTGATCAGAATGTAAGACAAAACTATACTTCTCAAAAGCAGAGTTCAAAGCAAGAGATTTAGGAATCATATCACCTTGGTTTCTTTTTCCCATTATCAGTGGTTCTTCTTGGGTTCCTATGTGTAAGCGGTACTGTTCATTCTCATATTCGACAGCTTCAAGATTTTCTCCCGTGTCAGATCCGTAATCTTCCCAGCCGTATACCTCTATCCACGAAGCAGAAAAGCTACACGTGCTTGTCTGATGATATGCATTGGGTTTGATTCTAAATACGGCTCCCCAGCATTCGTCTACTTCCTGAGGTGAAGAAGGATTATGGTTCAGATTACAGAGCACTAACTCGCAATCAAACGAGTCGTAGTAATATTGGTAGAGTGATCCGCCATGTTTGAGCTGAGCACAGTGACTAGGAAGATAAAATTCGCTGGAGACAGCAAGAGAAAGTTCAATTGTTCCAAGAGGCGTATCTATTGAAGGTTTTATAAGATCAGTCCCTTGAATTAAGGCTTCTTTTCCACGAAAAAGCTTCATTATATCCCTCCTTATAGTCTTTCACTTAACTTCGTGAATCAGCGGTAATGCATCGTTATACCATACATTCTTTCAACATCTCTTCAAATCACTTCACATTAGCTCTCGCCTTCGTAAGAGTTACCTTCTAATCTTGATAATTTAAAAAGTATTTATTATATAGGTTGGGCTCCATTTCTTTTATTCTAATTCCATTCTCTCCTGCATCATCTATCCCTCTTATGTAGAAAAGACACTTAAAATTTTTATCAAAGACAATACAAGAAAAGTCCCAGTCTTGGTACCTATAATGATCTAATAAATCTTTCTTCGATTTGATATATGGTATAAAACTCATCTTATTTGAATTATCGATAATTTGTATCACATTATCTAACTTTAATATTTTATTTTTAGATAAGTAGGTATCGAGATCTTCTTCATGGTAAATGTCTAAAAATAAAATAGAATTATCTTCTATTAGTAATTCATCTAAAACTTTCGTGATATTACAATTTAGAATCTTAAAGTATGGAGGCGTTTTGATAATCTGTAATGGTTCCATCAGTTCTCCCCAAAAAGTTTTATTGATAACTTGTATCTACAAACCCTCACTACCCTTAAGAGTCCAGCGACTTGCCGCAATTCAGTAAGGTAGTGCATGGTTACCTGCTGACTCCATTTCTTCGAATATCCTCTATAGACCAAGAAGTGAAAGCAACACGGCGTAGATATGTTGTTATTAAGATATTAATTTCCTTACAAGAAATACTCATAGATTATATTTCGTTTTCATTCTTTCATATAACTTATAATCCGCATTTCTATTTACAATCTCTCCAATTAACTCTTTCCATTTGTTTTCAATCCACTTAGGACTTTGTTCTTTCAGAATATCCTCGTTAAATTGACTATCGATATACTCCAAATCTTGTTTAAGCACTCCAATATCCTTAATCAGTTGATTTCTCGATTCTTTTTCTAGCGATACCTTATTCGATAAAATGTCGTCTGTGATTTCAACACTTATATACGTATACATATCTTTAAACACATTATAGATTAAATCGGTTGATGATAATTGAACTTCCTTGAAGTCGGAATTCAGAAATACAAATGATTCTTCACCAACTTTCAACCTCCTACTAGTGCCTGAACTACATATATGATAACCCATATTGTTACATTTACGAAAGGAAATTGGCGAATAAAGGAGATTTATTAGTTTACTCAACCCCTTATCCAATCGATCCAATGAGCTTTAAATACGATGAATATATGCAGGGTTTTACAGAATGCGAGTACGCAGTGGAACCTTTCATTATAGTAATAAAACAAAAAGGTCCTTTTTCATCCCATAGGGAATCCGAAGACCTTCCGATGCATTTGGAACCTATCAACTTTAAAAAAGGTAGAGCGTATCGCTTCGCCACATCATCTGAATGTCATAACTTCGTGGATTGATATTCAGGCTTTCTACATTACAACCCTGTGCCGATCTTTGTTGCTGCAGAATCTGCATACCACTGTTCGAATATCTCAGCTCAGCAAGCTGTGCTCCCTCCGGTCTCTGAAGTCCTCACGGTCAGCTTCCTCCATTCTGTGAATGTATCGTCGCAATGCTTCTTTATGCGCCTCCAATTCATCCATTCGGCTGAATGTCCCGTTCAGGAAAGATTGCATTTTGAATCCTAGCGTTGTGGCAGCATTTCCTGCCCAATCTTGCTCCAGTCTACTATGTATTGAACGCATCTTCTGCTCCTGCTGCACTAAGCGCTCCTGCAACTGCTCACATTGCTGAACGGCTCTTCTCAGATCGGATAAAGATACCGATATTCTTCCCATGTCAATTACCTCCCGTTAAGAACTGGTCTGCTTGAACGAAATCTTCGTGCTTGCGTTCAATGTACTCGGCAATCTCGCTGATGGATTCCTGATACCAACGGTTAATTCGTTCCAGTGTCGCCGTAGCTTCGTAAGCGATTGACGTGAAGGAATGGCTTTCACTTGTGGAAGTATAAGCCTCGAACATTCGGATGGAAGCTTGTGCATCATTGGAAAACCCGCTCAGACTAAGGCGCATTTCCTTGGCTGCCTGTGCCAATTCCTCCGGCGTTAGTCGGATTGTCCCACCACCTTGACCTGACTTTCCATTGGATACAGCCGCAATCAAGGGAGCCACAAACCCTCCAACGATGTTTGACAAAGCCATCCGTGATTCCTGATAAGCATTCCAGCGTGGTGAGATGTCAATTTGTTTCCCCGTGGCGCGATCGATAAGTGGACCGTCCAAGTTTCCCTGTTCATCAAACTGATACTGGTTCATCGAGTGATATCCTTTGCCTTCTTCCTTGGAAAACGAGTCCATCAATCGAACAATATTACCGACCTGAAACTTGTCTAGGTCGATATCAATTGGGAAATTGTATGTTACTAACGGGCCGCTGGGCCCCATCGGACTAATCGGCACCATGAGCTGGAATTGCAGTCTCCAGTTTTGGTACATCGCATTGGCCGAGTCAAAATCCTGGCCTTTGTAGTACGTGCTGCCAACATGTCTGTCATATTCAAAAAGTCCTCCTGCACCTACTGAATCGTTTGGCTGAACGATGTTTACCACTTTTTTATCATAGTAACCTTCGTTCACTTTCGCCAAGCTTGCATCGTCCAGCAGATTGGTTACACTCGGAGCACTGTATGTCATGGCCGACAAATCCTGTCGCGCTGCCACATATTGCGCTAAACCACCTCCAAGCGAATGTCCCGTAAGAGAGATACTTTCGTCAGGATATTTTGCTTTGACTTGTTCATAAAGTACTTCCGCCTGATGAAATTGGTTGTTCTCCCAATCGATATCGTCCTTAATGGATTGAATAAAACTTTTCTTGAAAATGTTATGATGATTAGGATCAGTTACGGCATCCTCCAGTTCTCTGGTACGTCCACCTAAAACATCGAACACATCTGTTTCGTAATCGGCCGCTCTACCAAGCCAGCTCCCATCTGGCTCCGTTCCGCGGTAACCGATGACAATCTGATTCGTCTGATTGTTGTGGAGGATGACGGAATCAAAACCCGACACTTTATTGTGGAGCTTAGCACCTTCAGGTTCAATGACCTTCCATTGTGCATAATCACCCTCCTCCGTAAGGGATGTTCCAGCAGTAACGTTTTTCTGGTAGGCTAAGTCAGATATTTCCTTATACAACTCATCGCTAATGTAATCGTTCCGCATAAGTACCTCCTGAATTGAACATTTCAATATGATTATGTAAACTAGTGATAATTCAATCTTTATAGTATATTAATACCAGTATATGAAAGTAGAGGTGTCCCTTTTGAGAAAACCTTTCTTCCTGTTTGTAATCTTAATTATCTCATCTTTCTTGCTTGGAGCATGTGCCTCCAAAGAGGAAAAGATGATTGTATCCTCCGCCGAGAAGTTCGCTGCAAATTATATTCTCGAAAAGTACGGTGAAACCGTTCGTTTTACGGAGTATAGATTCTCTCCTCCCGATTTAAGCAAGTCGTTAGGCCTCCACGGCTACATTGAAGGCGATAAGAAAAAGAAGGTATTTGTTTTCGTGAACTACGATCCTTTAAGTATTAAGACACTATCACTTCCTGAAGGTATATCCAAAAAATCAAATTCCAAATAGAGAGTTGAAGTTATTTTTAAAACGATCAATCTATATAAACAATTTGAAACTATAGGGAATATATGGATTGTATCTTTCGTCAATTACTTCTGTCAACGTTCTCAGTAACAATAAAATGAAGAAACAAATGCGATCTACATAATAGAATGACTGCATTCTTAACTATGATACATCTCTGTTTGAAGAAGTTCTCCACTAATTCGATGAACTCTGAATATACTGAAATAAGGGGAGTAATTGTATAACTCCCCCTCACCCCAACAACGCCTGCTCGATCTGACCCACAATCCCATTAACACCTATCGGCCCATAACAGCCGATCCATGTTGCAGCATCAACAGAGTGTACACACTGTTGCTCACCCCCATCCAGCATTTCCAAAACCCTCGTCTCTGTCGCAGATATCCCATCCTGCATAAGCTCATTACTCAGCAAAAAGTAGTGGCTAGCTTGTACTGCAGGTAATCTCTCAACCGAGATATGATAGGCCGTGTCGGCGGTATCTGCTACAAACAACGGAACGGGCAGACCCAGATCACGGTACAGCACAGCGCCTGTGCGATGAGCAGCAGAATGGACGCGCACGAGGGAATCGAGTGGACGAATCAATGCCACACTTTTTCCTGCCAGTACGGAGGACAATTCCTCGGATAGCAAAGCTGTTCGGCGATGATAATCCGCGATAATCTGCTTGGCCTCTGCTCGCTTGCCTGTCAGTTCACCGAACAGACTTAGAATGGTCTGCCAGTTTTCGTTACGCTTGAACATGAGTACTGGAGCGATTCCACTTAACAGTTCATGGTGCTGATCATGCACCTCGGTGCAAATAATCAGATCCGGCGCAAGTCGCTCTACCGCCTGGAGATCGGGGTATTCATACGTACCAAGTAATGCTGTATGCTGGAGTCCTGACCGGAGTGATTGAGGGAACGTTAACACGGTACTTCCAAGTCCGACACTTCCTACCGGAGACAAGCCCAGTGCAAGCAAATGATCAGCATATTGCACATCGAGGACAGCTATACGCTGTGGTATTTCGGTGACGGTGTACTCCCCGCGCATATGGCAGATGACCGGGCCTTCGGCTGATTCATAGGAAGAAGCTGTGCGATGTTGCAGCAAAGCATTCGCATAGTCTGCATCTCTTCTCGAAGCGGCGGCATGCCGGTAATGTAGCGGTGGGACGCCATTATATTTTTTAAATGCCCTACTGAAATAATACATGTCGCGGTAGCCCATTTTTTCAGCAATTTCCCCAATGGACGCATCCGTATGACGCAGCATGCGTGAGGCACTTTCCATACGCAGCTGAATGACGTATTCCATCGGTCCAAGCTGCTTCTCTTGTTTGAATCGTCGCTGCAGCTGTCTTACACTACAGCCCGCCAGGGCTGCCAGCTCTTTTAGCTCCAAGTTTTGACGATAGTGCGATGTGATATAAGAAGCGACTACATCCACCATGTCGGACTCCGCTCCCCCTTGCCCCCGTTCATACTCCATGATCAGCTCGTAGATCATTCCTTGAAGCAAAGCGTTGGCATAGAAACGTTCCAGTCCTTCACCGCGGCGCCATTTGACAACGATTTTTTCGGCGTTTTCGATCCATTCCGCATGGGTTGCCGAGTTTTGAACAAATGACCTGCGCAGCGGGTGCTTGCGATATGAAGGTACAACAAGAGAGGCTCCCCCTATGGAAGAAGCCTTGTACATAATGACAATATAATGAATGTCCTCTGATCTGGCCGTCAGCGTAAAGGATGATCCCTTCACCACATGACAGGCAAAAGAAGCTCCAATGTGGCAACCCTCGCCATCCATTGCAAGCTCCCCTTCCCCTCCATATGCCAGCAGCAGCACATTTGAAGTTATATCCGTTTCGTGTAAAACGCTGCCTGTCTGCAAAGTACCGCTATCCCCGTCAAGCATCTTGATCGCCGTATCACTCCATAGACTTGTCTGTTCTTGCAGCGGCATTTCTCTCATCTCCTGACAATCGCAAAGGTAAAATTCTTGCTGTTGTCATTTTAGTTGAGATTCTTTCTCATTGTCAATTTTCGGACATTTGAGACAATATTCGCCTGACATCTGGTAATAGAAACAGCAGGTAATTCGCTCGCTTTTGGCAACATGCACATTGTCCTTACAATCGGTGAAGCGGGTTAACGGATTCTTCCTCTCACCAAACACTTCCCCAGATGCTACCTGCGTCAGATATGAAAAGTCCTCTCGAATGATCTTACTTTCCTGCTCAGTCTCGGCTTCATCAGGAGCGAATAGTCGGCCAATCCGTACCATAATATTCTCCCAGAGAATACTCATCGAAAGAGGTGCAATCGCAGCAAGTGTCTTTAACAGAGGTGTAAGCTGTACCGCAAACATCTCCTCGAGCACCTTTTCGCGCCATGCTCCCCTGTCTCCCGTTAGTCCTTCAGCCTGAAGCCCATTCACCGCTAAAAAAGGAAATCGTGTGCCGCCCTCATGATCTGAGAGCGCCGGATGATAGAGAAAGCTGTTCTCCAGCTGAAAGGTTACATGCTGATGATGAAACGTCATCGCGGTCACGAGCGGAGTCGTCCATAGAAAGCCAAGCCGCTTGGCTAACATGGAGGCTGCGACTTTCATGTCAGGCGCATCGATATAATTCTGAAACCAGCGGATATACTCTCGACACGCCTCTTCGTCATGCAACTCACTCAAAGCAATGGTACGGACACTATGTTCAGGCGGCTCACCAAGCAAAATCGAATGATCCTCTACCGTCTCTTTCCATAAGTCTGTCGAGAGATATGGGTTCATATTAGTTCGATCCGAGCAGGGCTTCCGCTGCCTGATCTACAATCAGATTAATCGCAAGCGGTCCGTAGTATGCAATCCACAGTGTGGAGTTTACGTCATACGTGCGGTTATTTTTCACAGCATCAAGAGACTGCCATACCGGATTGTTCACCATCGCCTCCGCTTCTGCAGCAAACAGCTCATCCGACAGCACAAAATAACGATCTGCCCCAATCTCAGGCACTTTTTCCATCGAGATTTCTACGGAACCATCTTCATTAATCTCCTGTACCAGAGCAGGCATTTTCAGCCCCAAGTCATTGTACATAATACCGCCAATGCGGTGCTCAATACCGTGAACACGAATTCCTTCTTTTCGTGGACGAATGATCGCCACCGTTTCATCGCCCAGCTTCTCTGACAATTTTGTCTTTAGCCCGGCAATTTTGTCTTCATACGTTGTGCGCACTTTCTCTGCCTCGTCCTGCTTGTCTGTAATCTTAGCCACTGTAGCTAACGTATCACGCCAATCTTCGTAAAAATCAAGTACCAGGGTAGGTGCAATTTTGCTTACACTCTCATACTGTTTCTCCTGGAAGTCCGTCATGATAATCAGATCCGGGTCCAATGCTACAATCGCTTCCAGATTAGGCTCGTCCCGTGTACCCAGAACCTGTACGTCACTCGGTTGATCGCCTAAGTATTCTGGAAATTCCGTATTACCTCCAGCGATAACACTACCTGCCGGCTTCTCGCCAACGGCTAACATTTGATCCAGAAATTTAACATCAAGTACTGCAATTTTCTGTGGTTTTTCGTTTAGAGTGATGTCACCCTTCATACCCTTGATCGTTACGGGAAAAGCTCCGTCGGTCTGTGTTTCTGCATTCGCAGGTGTCTCCGCTGGCGTTGCCGCAGACGGATTGCCACTATCTGTACCTGTGCCGGCACCGCAAGCCGTCAGGACAAGAATAAGGGCCAACATCAAGCCCAGGAATAATCGTGATTTGTGAGCAGTATATGCTTTGCTTCCGGCAGCCTGCCTCTTTGTTCCTTGATTCATGATGAATCCCCCTTATGGTTAATACTGATAATGATTTTCATTATCGACACATAAAGAGAGTATATACGATCTCCGTATCGTGTTACCATGTACTTTTGCGACATTTGAGCCGGACTAATGCGACATGGCAAGCCTTTTATCCGCCCTTTAATTTCTCAGCGATATACCCTTGCAGTCGGTAGATGTCTGAAAGAAGCTCTTCTTCCTCCGGCGTATTTCCATACTCCCCTAGCCAGCGCGGTGTTCGGATATGCCAATCATCTGTCAGGTATTGCTGTTCATCCCTATACTCTAAAATATGTCCCAGGAAATATTCCAGTGAGCCGAAGGACTGCTTTCCTTGATCGTTAATGATGGATTGTGTTTGTTCGATGATCGCGTGTAACATGTGTTGGATATGATCTTCTGGATTCTTAGCGTTAATTTCCATCGGTGACCTCCACCTATCTCTACAAAAAAATGAATTAGTATATTATTTAAATGAGCCTAATATTTCTAAACGTTGAATTCTGTTCTGATTAAATATTATAAATCGATGCCCAATGAGTGTTGAGACATCGATTCCTATCATCTAATTATGGAGGTGAATAATGAGTATGCGACCAAGCATGAAGTATGGCATTATTGTTGGTGCAGTTTTTATTATCGTTGTTCCTATTATCATTGGATTTTATATGTTGAACAAAGTTGTCGATCCTGACGAGACAATGGTTACGAGAACTGAAGTTTCTCCTGAGCTTATTACTATACAAGGTGGATTTGCAGACAGTATTAGCAGATATCACGGCTACTACCTCTCACATCATAACAATTCACTTTACATTCAGATTAAAGGCAGTAAACTTCCTATCGGTGGTAGTAAAGACTTCACAATTTCATTTTCTAATACTTATGGGAATGTTGATGAAATCTACTTATTAGGTCCTGGCAACGCTAAGAAAAAGATTTGGCCGCACCCCTAACTTTCATTGGAATGGATCTCATATGATCTGACGCAAACAGCCTCAGTCTCTTCTGCTTAATTTCTTAAATGCCGAGTATTCCTGATCAGACTTCATATAACTTAATATCTTATCCGCACATGCAGCTGAGCTAAGCTCTTCCGTATTCACTTCCAGATCATATTCATCATAAGAGTAGATGTAGTCGAACTGGGAATGGGCAAGTCCAATCTCGCGATCTCCCCTGCTCTGCTCTCTTCTGGTGAGTTCTTCTTTCGAGCAGTGTACACCTACAAACAATATCGGATAATCCAATAGTAACTCATAAAAATCGTTAAACCACTTGTCATTGCTGATGACCGTATCCACGATGACATTCAGACCCATCTCCGAAAACAGTTTAATGGTTGCACAGTACAACGAATTGATGGGGTCGAACAGGATATCGGTCATCACATGGTGTTCCACTTCTCTTGTTGGTTTCATATCTGGATATGTATTGTCGATAAATTGATCATAATTATGCAGAAATTGATCTACAGATAGATGATGAAACGGAATGTCTCCCTGATTTTTCATTTCCATCGCAATGCTTGTCTTCCCCGAACTTGACGTTCCGTTCAAAAATATAATGAGTCCTCGTTCCATATCGATCACCCTTATCATTAGATTTATTTTATCTTATTTTCTTTTCGTTGTTCTCTCATTTTGGCTAATGCTCGTTTGGCCGCTAGTTTCCCATTATGCATTCCTTTTTTGGAGACTTCTACTAATTTTTCTCTAGCCGGCGTGTAACGATGGAACCCCATAATCTGGCATGCTCTCTCTTGAACATACATATCTTCATCATCTATATATTTCATCAGAGAATCCAGATGGCTTTGCGGGGTTAATGCCATAATGCAATAAATGTACTGACAACGAACATCCTCATTTAATCGTGGATCAGACTCAATTACATCGTTCAATTCATGAATACAACTTAAGTCTTCATTCATTTGATCTCTACTAAGTTCAATATCGCTGGGATAGTCTTTCTTCAATTCATCCCAATCCTGATGAGGATTTCGTTCCAGTTCACGTATGAATGAGCCTGCACTTCTATATGCTGGAGCTATATCCGTCTCCTCATGGCTGATATAACTTATCCTGTACTGGCATGCACCTTCCACATGTAAGCCTATGTAGTTCGAATGATCATCTGTCCATAAAGGAATCATATTGTGGTACACCTCTATTCCAGCCATATCATCCAATGATTCAACGATCTCGTCGCGCTGCATTAATCGGAGAAAAAACTTGTAATCCTTCTGTTTCTGAAGATGAACTTCTAACTCCTCAACGATTGTAGCAGGTAAAGTAATACCGCGTCTGTTATATAGATCAGCAAACATATTTTGTCCCCTCCACAATTCATACCATATCAATTATACAAACAATCGTAACGTTTTAACGTTTACCAATGTATAGCTTCGTTTGTGTCCAATGAAGATTATAGCCATAGCAGTATAGCTCAAAGTATGGATATAAGCAGTTTTCCGCCTCTTGCAAACCTTGATAACGGGGCCATTGCAAGTAATAGGCTACCCAATAATCGCAAGCGATGGAATAGTAGGCTTCGCTCAATATTTCGATAGCTTCATTGTAATCTTTGCGTGAGCGAAGTAGGTCACCAAGTGCTTCGTAAACGACCTCGCTATCCTCTTCATCCGTGCCTTGAATCAGTCCTTGTTCTAACTTGCTAATTTCCCCTGGTGGTAGTGCAACCACTTCCTTTACACACGCCAAAGCCCCGTATGCTTTCTTAGCTACGTCTGCTAGTTCATCATCCTCCGGCACCATGGAGAACAGACTCTTCAATCTTTGAATTAGTTCTTCCCCTAGACCACGGAGCGTTTCCTCGGAAGCATCCTCATGTCCACCATTGAAATAACCCGGCACATATTCGCCAGCGAATTCCTCTGGATTCAACATCTCATAGATCAGACGTATTCTGTCCAGAAAACACTGGCTCTCTGGAATCGGCTCAAACACACGTTCAATCCCTGCTCCCGATGGCATAAACCATTGAAAAAATCCGTAGAGATGGTCTGCCTCAACCTGTTCATCATCTTCTCGCTCAATATCTTCTCCGCCCATCGATAATAAATAGCGGCCATATTCTTGTTGATCCATTCGTACCATCTCCTCGTTTGTTCCACCGCTTTACCACTTTTAGTTTGGCACAACCAATTTACAATAATTTTCAAATATGTGTATAGTAGAAATGAAGCAAAATACTTTCAATATACTAAATCTAACAGAGAGGATGAGATCATGTCTTTTTTCAAAAAGAAGGTTGTTCTAGTCTCTTTATTCGTATTGGCTATCTCTGCTGGTGCAATCGCTTACGTAAATGGTCAATCGAAACCGGACGTGCCCATTCATAACGTCGTCAACCTTTCAGCCAACTCTTTAACATTTCATGAAATAGATAAGCTGGATGCATTCGCTGAACTGATCGTTATTGGTTATGCAATAGAAGATTTCAGAGATCGAGAGCATGTTATTACTGCATTTGATGATGGGACCATGCAATCCTTTCACACCAACACAAACATCAAGATTGAAAAGATATTGAAGAAACCCGAAGATTTCCCTTCAGATCAGAACGAATTGACAATCATCGAACCCGTTAGCCTGGAAGGAGACGTCAAATATACAGCTAATGACTATGTAGAATTGCAGAAGGGTGATAAAAGTGTGCTTTTCTTGATGAAAAATACCTTTGGTGATTACGGATTGATCAATGATAATTTAGGCAAATTCAGCCTTGAAGGGATAACTCAATATAGTGTACATCAATCCTCCACTGTAGAAGAGTTATCCGAATACGAAACTTTCCGTGACTCCGTTATGGAGAAGTACCATTTGAATTAAGGTTTTATCATACAACACTCATCCCTTTAACAGTTGTCTTAATCACCGGTAATAGCAGTCCTCTTCTATCTATTGCACTTCTTTATCTAGGCTTACGTCATAGGATGAAGTTATCGATTTTTGTCTAAAATCATTGGGTATCACTTTAATCTCCACGTTTAGATGTATAGATTCAGGCAAAGTCATCTCAGTTATATTCTCATAACCGATGAAGTAATAATGCTTTTCGTCCAGTTCTATCAAACCTCCACCTGTTGAGCCAGAAGTTGAAATCAAATGTCCGTCACGATAAAGCTCACAAGCAATGTTATATTCCTCCAAACTGTACCCTTTCACTTCATATCCAACCTTGATTTGATTTTCCGTGTAATCAGCATTTCGTAAACTGATCGCACCACCATCCACCATTTGAGTCTGAATTGCAATATTTGCTTCGGGCATCTCCGGTTTCCTTAATAGATAGCCTACTTTCAGGTACCATATAACTCCTAATACAACTACAGCAAGTACAATCATAACAATGAGTAACTTCTTTTCTTTGTTATCCATAATCCTAACTCCTTACATCTGAACACCCTTGAAGTTCTTTCCAAACCTGTGTTTCAAATAATACATTATCCCTGCGCGATCAACATCAGAAAATTATCTTGGATCATCCACCCCATTATCCTAGAAATACATTGTTAATTCTGGCTCGATCATAATCTAAAATCCAACCATTAAATTCTTTATAAATATCCATTAGCTCTTCTCTTGATGCTGAAATAACATCGCAACCTCTATCATCATAGATATGAAATATCGTTTTCTTACTAATATTAATGAAATACACCCTATGATAAATCATTGGCTTAATTCCAACATCATGATTACATATAGCTCTGATTAACTGATTATATTTCAAGTCCTCAACTCTACATTTAGTCCAGTACCTATACATGTTGTTCCTTGGGTCTGGGGTTTCATCCGGTTCACAATCCAAACCTGAAAGTATCTCAAGTCTCAAGGCTCTAATCGGCTCTTTCTTCTTGATATATTTCCTGTACAGGTTCAACTTCTTCACTTTGTGTTTAGACTTATCAGTAAAATAAGCTTGAGTTATTAATAGGACTTCATCTTCTTGACCATGGAGAGCCTTAAATAAATCAAGCGATCGATGGTAAACTCGTTCCATGTAATGCTCCGTATTCATTCCAAACATCAGAGGATTGCCAAGTTCGAATCGTATTGCAACATCCCAATCATAGAAAAGAGGCGGTTTTTCTAATGTTAGGTTTGGAAAATGCTCTGCCAGGTATGTCTTCAGGTCCATTCTGTGGCCTCCAAATTCTCTTTAAAGATGAATGCCAGCTAAAGAATGAATCCGTCTCTTCAATGGTTTCAAGTTTGACATTCATATCTTTTAATGTTAATTATCTTACTCAACTCTCCAACTCTTTTTTTCGAAAAATTAATTCCAGAACATTCCGTTATGACCTTCGTCAACGATCTTGAGTTGTGTTTCAAAATCTTCGTTCGGTTCGATATCATCGATGAAATGCCATCTGCCTTTACTGTCCTGCCAATACACTTTCCATGCCTTCTCATCCAATCTGAACTGTGCTACCGGCATCTGTACCCATTGCTCGCTTCGAAAGGCTTGCCTTTCTTCAATTAACGTCACATGATTTCCTCTGATTTTATAACTTATCTTCATCTGGCTTTTCACGTGCTCGGGTACTGCATTTTGGGTGTAATTATCCATAATCTTTTGAATCCGCTTCTTAGTAAAATCATCCATTTTCTATAGCTCTCCTGCCCTAATCGGTTTTGGTTAATTATATCACGATGTTTTCTCAGACCTAAATGATGCTTTTAGTGATGTAAAAGGTAAAACGGAGCGCGGCTTATACAATGGCAAGCCGTGTCAGGGTGAGGTGCCGCGTACAATGGGTGCAGCACCTCATAGGGTTGCACCGCGTTTTAATAACCGCGGTGCTCATCATACCAGCAGCATTACGGAGGACTACGCTGTGATGCATGCAATAAAAGCGCCACGACCGCATAGTCGTAGCGCTTCTCTCTGCTGCATGTCGCCAATTGGCCATGCAAGCTAACCCCAGAGCCGCTGCATTTACATGGAAGCGGCTTTACGCTCCCAGCAGCAGCATGTAATACTGCGCCTGATGCCCTTCATGCTGCATAAGATCCATCCCCATAGATCAGTGGCTTTACGCTCCCTGTGGTATCGCAGGGATTGACCTTTTCCTCAGCCGATCTTCAGCACCTTTTTCCCTAAAACATGGCCTCAGCGTAAAGCTGATTCCTATATACATCCTTCATTCTATCTGACCGTTATTGCCACATTGCCTTTCTTACGCCCGGTATCCACATATCGGTGGGCCTCCACAATTTCATCCAAAGCATAGGTTCGATCGATGATCGGTTTTAGTTTGTTTTCCTCGATCAACTCTTTGAGAAAGAGTAAATCGGCTGCTTCCATTTTCGGAAGTCGACTGTTGTTTAGAAAAACACCATTGGGTGTTAGGATTTTTTGGCATTGTGAGGGTTTGGCTTTTATTACGGCATCATAAACGATATCGTATTTAGTTTCTGATTGCGTAAAGTCTTCTTCGGTATAATCGATTACTTTATCCGCTCCTATAGATTCTACCAATCCAAAATTACTTTTACTGCACACCGCTGTGACTTCTGCCCCATAGTATTTCGCAAGTTGAATCGCATACGTCCCTAGGCTGCCGGATGCTCCATTGATCAATATTTTCTGACCTGGCTTGATTTTTGCTTTTTGCAAATTTTTCAAAGCTGTAAGTGCTCCCGATGGAACGACCGCAGCTTCTTCGTAGGATAAATGGTTGGGCTTTATTGCAACCATTCCTTTTTTTTCACCGGTTCCGTTTTTCACTTTTTCAGGTAAACAAATGTATTCGGCATAACCTCCACAAAACCCTGTAAGCCCAAAGACCTTGTCTCCTTCCTTAAAGGATTGTACGTCTTTCCCTACCGACTCAATCACACCGGATATTTCCAGGCCAAGTATTAAATTTTTCCTGGGCTTGAGCATGCCGAATACAAGTCTCACCAAGAATGGATCAGCTCTTCGAATACGGGTATCGCCAATATGTGCTGTGGCTGCAAAAACTTTAATTAAAACCTCATGGTCTTTCGGTTTAGGCTTTTCCATCTCTTTCATCTGTAGCACTTCTGGCGGTCCGTAATTGGTGCAAATCACAGCTTTCATATGAACCCTCCTTAGTGTTTCTCTGCCTAGTTCGATCATTGTTTATACATCAGCAGCCATACTGTTGAGCCTTTTTTAACGTTTGATTGGTTGGGCCATGTTTGGGATTGATGTGACTTCAATAAATATGCTTCTGGGCCTGCTTTTAGTGCTATTCTAATAACCCGTTCATCTTCCAAATGTTGTTCCCATCATCCTATCCATTGCGATCACATCCCCAAGTAACAGCCGCAAGCTTTGATAAAACGGATCGTTTTTTCAACTGTACCATGATCTCGAACCGATAACCGTATTATTGATGCAGTAATATGTAAATCAACTTAAAGTAGGCCTTCGTTTAAACTGTACCCTATAAGGGTCATCCTTTTTTAAGTTCCATTGGTATCTGTAGTGGTTGTAATAGGTCATATGAGCCTTGATTTCTCGTTTGACTTCTTCCAGTTCCTCTGGCGTGACCTTGAAAACAAAAGGAAGGCCCTTCTTCATCCCATAGAGAATTAGACGACCTTCCGATGCTTTCGAAACATATGATTTTTTAAAAGGTGGAGCGGAGCGCGGCTTATGCAGTGGCAAGCCGCGTAAGGGTGAGGTGCTGCGCCCAATGGGGCAGCACCTCACGGGATGGCACGGCGTCCATAACCGCGGTGCTCGCCGTTGCAGCATCACGAGCGCATAGCCGTGATGCGTACAAAAAGCGCCACGACCGCTAAGCCGTGGCGCTTCTCCCGCTGCATGCCGCCAATCGGCCATGCAGCTAACCCCTAGGTCGCTGCATCTACATGGCAGCGGCTTCTTCTCCCAGCGGCAGCGTGTAATACTGCGCCTGCTGCCCTTCATGCTGCTGGTACACAACGACCAGCAGCGTCCGGCCTTTCGCGGCAAGCGGGCTGGCGCCAGCTAGCACACGCTCAAGCCGGAACGGAAGCACATCCAATACGGTGTGCTTCTGCAGTTCCTTTTCGCCGAGACCAAGGTCGGCGAAAGCACGGGCACCCATGACCGTCTGTGCGGTCATGGCCGAGGTCATCGGCAACGCACGCGAAGCGTTGCCGTCCACCATGTCCGCCGCTCCATCCGCGGCGGACCCTGTTGCGTCGCCCGAAGTGAGCGACGCTGCAACCCCGGCTTCGCTGCCGATTACACCCGCCGCATCTGCGGCAGAGTCTTCCTCGGCAGCAGCCGAACTTGCCCCAGCGGCACTCGGACCCGTGCCGCTGCTTTCCAGCCACGCCGTGCCTGCGGCGCCGGCAACACGTGGCAGTCGAACGTCTTCCGGACGTTCAGCCAACGTTTTCATATAACCCGCCCACTGGTCTTTCTGGAGTGGATCTTCCCACCAGATTTTGCGTGGTTTGTATTTGTGACCGAGGAAATAGTCCAGTTTCATCAGACCGAGCACGATATCCATATGCGGCGTGTTCCGCGACTCGAGGAAGCTGTGCAGACGAGTGAACAAATCCTCCAGTTGATGACCAATCTTCTGCCAACCCTGACCTTCCCAATAATCCCCAAATGCTTGGAAGAAATCAAACGGTGAATTGAACTCCTGCTCCATCAGATACTTCAGCGTATGGTCCATCCGGTGTGCATTCCAGTATTTCTCCAGCACATCCTCCAGCCGCTTCAGGCGTACGATGTCGCTGAACGGCAACACGTCACTACCCAGAATTTCATATGGCGCGTGATCCATATACGTGTAGTTGTACTTTTCCGCATCCAGACGCAGCCCCGTACCACGCAGCATTTTGAGGAATCCGAGCTGAAGCTCTTCTGGGCCCAGTGCAAACACATCGTTAAACGTTTTGCGGAACGTATTGTAATCTTCTTCCGGCAGTCCGGCGATAAGATCCAGATGCTGGTCGATTTTGCCGCTAGCTTTGACCTTGTTGACCGTACGGCTCAGCTTGGTAAAGTTCTGGCGGCGTTTCACCAGTTCATTTGTCGGATCGTTCGTGGACTGAACCCCAATCTCGAAGCGGAATGTGCCCGGCGGCGCATTCTCTGCCAGATAGTCGAGCACCTCGGGACGCATAATATCCGCTGTAATTTCAAACTGGAACACCGTCCCCTGATGATTCTCGATCAGGAATTTGAACATTTCGAGCGCATAATCCCGCTTGATGTTGAACGTCCGGTCCACAAATTTGATCAGCTTCGCACCCTTCTCGATCAGGTACAGAATGTCCGACTTCGTCCGCTCAATATCGTAATACCGCACACCCACTTCAATACTAGACAGACAGAACTGACAACTGAACGGACAGCCACGGCTGGTCTCAAAATAAACAACCCGTTTCCCAAGCTCCGGAATATCCTCTTCAAATCGATGCGGTGAAGGCAGATCGTTCAGATCCGCCTTTGGCCGTCCTGGCATGAGAATGACCTCTTCCCCTTTGCGATACGCCAGTCCATAGACAAAGTGGAACTTCTTACTCCCTTCCAGCTCCATCAAAAGCTGATGCAGCGTCTCTTCCCCTTCACCCATCACGATGAAATCCACATTTGGAATTCGGTTCATCCAATATTCCGTGTCATAGGACACTTCCGGTCCACCCAGCAGAATTTTCACGTCAGGCATAACCTTTTTCAGATTATCAATGACCTTGATCGTCTCTTCAATGTTCCAGATGTAACACGAGAACCCAATCACGTCCGCACCGCGCTGGTACAGATCAGATACAATGTTCATCACCGGGTCCTTAATCGTATACTCCGCCAGGTCAATATCAAAATCCTTCTCACTGTATGCCTTCAGACACCGCAAGGCCAAGGAGGTATGGATGTACTTTGCATTTAATGTAGAAAGAATAACCTTCATGGTTCACAACCTTTGCCTGGACACCCAGACCATATTTTTTTTGGTAAAAAGAAAGCTGCACAGCCATCCTGCCCCGGATGCTGTTCATCTAAACCTCTTTTGAACTCGCCATTCCATGTCTCATGGACATATCCAACTTTTGTCTTTCAAAGAGTGGACACTCTTTTCAAAAAGACATATACACCTCGCTAAACCCAAACCACAACATACAGTATAAAAAAAGCACATCGAACCTACATATTGTATAAGATGCGGTCAGCCATTCCTAACGCCAATGTCCACCCTTTGAAAGACAATTCGCCACCATTTGTCCACTCTACAGAGACACGACAACCAACTTCAAACTCACTTCAATCTGTAAAATACCTCATTCGCATTCCATCCAAAATTCGATATCCACATATTACTGTCTTGAGCTTTGAAGCTTGAGACTCTAGCGTCGAACCTGTGCCAAACACTTTTCCCGTATCATGGATAAATCATCGACTTGCACGAAGCATATATATCAACTTTTAATCAATTAAGCTTTACGCGTCATGAACTTCAAAGACCTGAAAGCGCGAACGTAAAAACAATCCTCACTTCATCCCAACCAGCCAAACTCGCTCATAATTGATCATAACTCACTCATACCTACTCATACTCGTAAAAAGCATCGTCATCCGTATCCACTTCTTCGCCCGATTGCTTCTGGAAAAACTCTAGGAACGGCAGTCCGTACTTGCGATACTTGACCTCACCGACCCCTTTGATATCCAGCATGTCACGTTCTGTCTGTGGACATACCACACTCATCTCACGCAGGGTCGCATCATTGAAGATAATGTACGATGGTACATGCTCTTTCGCCGCCAGATCACGCCGGATTAGGCGAAGCTGTTCAAATACCGTCTCATTAACCGCAGATGGCATCGCATCGCGTCCGCGACGTCCACCATAGTTCGTACCCGAAGCCGTTGCTGCTGTCTTGCGGACAACACGCTGCATCACTTCACGCTGGCCTTTGAGCACTTCCACCGCTAGTGGTTGCAGACGTACAACTGGATACTGTCCCTCAGACAGCATCAGATACCCTTCGGATACCATCACGTTGATGATCTCCGATATCTCACGTTCTGTCCGATTACCCATCACGCCGTAGGTTGGCAGAGAGTTGAAGCCATAATCAAGCACTTTTTTGGCACGGGAGCCTTTGAGTACCGAAGCGACCAGCGATACACCATACCGTTCACGCATGCGGTGAATGCAGCTGAATATTTTCTGTGCATCAATCGTCATGTCTACCAACTCGCGGTCGTCCGTACAGGAACTGCAAGTACCGCAAGGTGTATCGTCATGCACCTCACCGAAATAATCCAGCTGCGCACTGCGCAGACAACGCGTCGTGTAACAGTAATCCACCATTTGTTGCAGCTTCCGGTAATCGTTCTGTTTGCGGTCGCCGTCCATCGGATTCTGCTCAATCAGGAACTTCTGGGTGATAATGTCCTGTGCCCCGAATAACAGAATACACTGGCTTGGCTCTCCATCCCGGCCTGCACGTCCGGCTTCCTGCACGTATGCCTCCATGTTCTTCGGCATGCTGTTATGAATAACGTAACGCACGTTCGATTTATCAATCCCCATCCCAAACGCATTGGTCGCCACCATCACTCGGATATCATCGTACAAAAAAGCTTCCTGGCTCTGGGACCGTTCATCGTCCGTCATCCCGGCATGGTAGCGTCCTGCGGGCAATCCCGCCTGCAACAAACGCTGATGCAGATCGTCCACGTCCTTACGAGTCGCGGCGTACACAATGCCCGGCTCGCTGGCATGCTCGCGCGCATAATTCAGGACAAAGTCCTTCTTGCTCTCGCCGCGCAGCACGCTAAACGCCAGATTATCCCGCCCAAGTCCGGTCACATATGTCTGCGGGTCCTGCAAACGCAGCAGCCGCAGAATATCGCCCATAACCTCGGGCGTCGCTGTAGCCGTAAAGGCCGCAACCACCGGCCGCTCCGGCAAACTGTCCACAAACGGCGCTACCGCCAGGTAGCTTGTCCGAAAATCATGCCCCCACTGCGATACACAGTGGGCCTCATCCACGGCAACGCAAGAGATCGGTAAATAGCCCATCTCCTCGCGGAACCAATCCAGCTCCAGTCGCTCAGGCGCGACATAGAGCAACTTCAGCTCACCGCGCTGCGCCGCGCGGATGCGATCATTCACTTCTTTGCCGCTAAGTGTACTATTAATATACGCGGCAGCAATTCCGGCGGTCGTCAACGCATCGACCTGGTCCTTCATCAATGAGATCAACGGGGAGACAACAAGTGTCAGACCCGAATATAACAGAGCGGGAATCTGATAACAGATCGACTTACCGCCCCCGGTTGGCATAATACCCAACGTATCTTCACGTTCGAGCAGGCTGGCTACGATCTTTTTCTGTCCCTCACGGAAGTCGGGGTAGCCATAATATTTTTGCAGGAGACCCTGCGCTTCTTCTAATGTAGGTGTTTGCACACTCATGTAAAGACTCCTTACTTATCACCGGTGTTTTTCCACCAGCTTGGTCCGATCCGATTCTGACATCCGAAAGCGGCACATATCCCGATTCCTTGACAACAAAATGGCGTTCTCATGACTTGTCCGTCAAGCAAACGCCGCTCCCTTTAGTTTAACGGCCCAGCCCCGAATGAGCAACCGCGTTTTACTGTAAAACGTTTGAAGCCCCTTCATCAAAATAAAACAACCGTCCTGCCCTAGTTGGACAAAACGATTGCATTCATTTCAACATACAATAAGAGCTTAATTAACAACTAGTTTGTACTGTATACGCTCCTAGCCTTTCAATGACTGTATCTCAGACTCAGTTAGCCCATTCAATCATAGAAGCTTCGTCATGCAAATATTTCTGCCGCTCTTCATACAAACGACGTGCTTCCCGATCCTGACTCAAGAACTCCAGCGTATCCATTACTTTCTTAACCCCAGATTCATTCATGTTGTATCACCACCTCTTGCATTCATACGATAATACAATCCTTTCCTCTGCATCAGTTGTTCATGCGTTCCATCCTCGGCAATTCGGCCATGTTCCATCACAAGGATGCGAGAGCACTGACTAGCAACCTCCATGCGATGTGTGACAAGCAATCCTATTCTGCCTTTCATAAAGCTCAACAAGTGATTCATCACCTTCTGTTCTGTCTGAATATCCAGTGATGACGTTGGTTCGTCCAGAATATACAGGTCAGATGACCTCATAAAGAGTCTGGCAAGCGACAGTCGCTGTTGTTGGCCTCCAGATAGATTGGCCCCTTTCTCATGCAACATTGCTGCGTATTGTCCTTCCTGTGCCTCAATATATTCATGCAAACCTGCCTGCTCTGCCGCAAACTTCACTCTGTCCAATGTAACGTCTGAACTCAGACGAATATTATCTTCAATCGTTCCTGTGAAAAAAGTTGGTGTCTGCGGCATAGACGTCAGTCTGGATTGGTTATCCATTTCTATATACTCTGCAACATGTTTATCACCCAGCAATATGCTTCCGTTTGTTGGCGGGATCAGCCCTGCACACACTTGGCACAGTGTAGATTTGCCAGCACCACTAGCGCCAACTACCGCAACCAGTTCACCAGGAACCAGATTAAACGTAATCTGATTCAAAATCTTCCGACCACTGTTTTCATCGGTTACCGTAACCTGTTGAAGACGTAGCATAACAATTTCGTTCTCTTTATTTGCCCCTTTTTGTGTACTCCCTTGATCTTGGTTACAAATTCCCTGTGTAAGCTCCTCGTGCTTAGTATTGGATGCGTCTGTCTTCTTGTTCTCCGCCAATTTCAACCATGCAGAGATACGTCCAAATGCACCCACGCTGGCTTGCATCTGACTCCACTGGCTGGACAAGCCGAGTACTGGCCACACCACCAGTTCAAACAGCAGACTACTTGCAACAACCATGCCCGGAGACAAAGTTCCCCTAGCCGCTGACAAAGCAATAAGGAACAACGCTGCCAATTGAGCCAGACCAAACACCGCCATCGCCACGTTATCCGACATGCTCAGGGTCATCTGCAACTTAGCCTGAACACGATTCAGTGATTGCTGTTGTGTCCGAAAACGAGCGAGAAACCACGGTGATGCATTATAGGCTTGAATCACCGGTATCCCTTCAACATACTGTTGGATCTGTTCTTGGGACTCGCCTTCCCTGGATTCGACCTCATCGGACAGATGTATAATTCGCTGATCATACAACCTCGCCGTAAACCAGATTGCCCCTGCACTCACCAAGGCAATAACCGCAACCCATGCATCTGCTCTGTACAAGTATCCCAGCGATAGAGCAATGATGAGTACAACCGTAACACCCTCTGCAATAGCCTCCACAACTTCTGCACCATGCTTGGTGTCTTCCTTGATACGAAGCATCACATCCCCGGACTTCTGTCTGCGCACCCAGGAATAGGGCATCCGGTTTAACAGTTTCAACAGATCCATGGACATATCCCGTTGGATCGATTCCTTGAGCCATACCAGCACATAACGATGCATCGCGAGCAATACAATAAACCCTGCCAGAATGGCGATAAAGATCAACGCTGTAGCGTTTAACTGCTCCTCTCCCCCATCATGAATAGCATCCACGAAGAATCCCTGTACAAAGGCAAGTCCCCAATCAAAGACAGCATCTGCTGCGATAAAAATGAGCAAGATCGCTACAGCTAATCCATAAGGCTTCATCCAGCGAAAAATAACGGGCCATACCGTTGCCAATGATACAACTTGCTTTGGGTCATCTGGAACATCACTTTCGTTCATCTGATGATGAGCTTCTATTTCAGACTTTTCATTTTCATTATTTTCATTTATCTCATATGCTCCACTTTTCTCATGACTGCTCTTCATTTCAACTTCATCGGTATATGCTGCATCTTCGATCTTGTTACTCATGCTGTCCCTCCACTTCCGTATCCTGCTCCGCAATATAACTTCGATATCCGTTTGGACGATCCAGCAATTCACGATGAGTCCCCGTATCTTCGACGCGTCCCTGCTGAATATAGATGACCTGATCCGCCCGTTCGATCAGCGATAATCGATGAGTAACTGCAATAACCGTTGTGCCTTTGTCAGCAGTGATTCGGGCAAAGAGATCATTCAATCGCTGCTCATGCCACGGGTCTTGGGATGACGTCGGTTCATCCAACAATAGAATATCCGGGTTCCTCAGCAGCGCTCTGGCTAGACTAATACGCTGAAGCTCACCACCCGACATCGTCCCGCCTTGCGGCTGAAGCTCTGTCCCATAGCCGAGCGATTGACGCATAATCGCGTCATGTGCATGCGTCATATGGGCCGCAACCTTTACTTGATCGGCAGATATCCCCTCTTGTCCAAAAACAATATTCTCTTCCACTGTACCTGTGAAAATAAAGGCTTGTTGCGGAACATATACCTGATTGACATGCGCTGTCTGAACTTTGTGCATATCCTTCAGTGAATTCTTCTGATTCATGACCTGGATCGAACCAGTAACAGGTGTATCTAATCCGGCTATTAATTTCAATAACGTGGTTTTCCCGCATCCACTTGGCCCTGTGATTACAGTAAGCCTTCCTTTCTTGGCCTCAAAAGAAATATCTGTTAACACTTCTTCTTGCTCCGCATACCTATAAGACACATGCTGCACGTTAATGCCAGCCAGTTTAGATTGTTTTTCAATTTCACCTGAACCCGGTTCGGATCGTACATATGTATTTGTACCGGTATTAGCAACCGTGTTCTTTCTCTCCAAATCCAGCACCTCAAAGATTCTGGATGCATGAGAAGCCGAACCAATAAAATCATTCCACAGCCCAGATAACGATTCAATCGGACGTGTTAACTGACTGCTTGCTACCAGAAAAGCTGCCAGTCCGCCTACATCCATATGTCCATTCAGGACCTGCATGCCGCCTAGATAGAGAATCAGAATCATGCCACCATACGTTGAGACCCGTCCGGCTACTTCCGAAAGTCGTTGTAACACAGATACGGACATCGTATGTCTGAACACCTGATCCATTCGATCTTTAAAATGATGGTGTACATAACCCGCCAGTCCGTAACTTCGGATCTCAACTGGGGCTTGGATGATTTCAGTCAGTATCTCATCTCTTGACGCTGCGCTGGCATTCAACTGATCATGCTGTCTTTGTAGACGTTTACCAAGTCCTACCGTTACAAGAGGATAGATCAATGTGAATGCAGTGATAGCCAACGACAGCGGCAAGTTCACCCAGCTGAAGTAAGCAAAGGCAAGAATCAGCTGAATGATATTTTTCGCGAGTTCAATGCCATGTTGGTTGATCCCCTTCTGTGCTTCCTTGGCTGAAGTCCAGACCCTAGAGGTTAGGTCACCTGTATGATAATGTGCCAGGTCACGTGTCTCTGTGTTGCTAAAGGATGAGAGCAGTAGAGACTGCACAGACAATAATGTCTTTTGCTGGAATAACGTCTCGACCCTCGTCATGAATGCGGTTACAATCAATCGTAATACTACAATGCTAACGCCTATGATCAACCCAGAGTAGAGTAACGAAAACTGTGCTTCAGTCGCGCCTTTGACCAGTCTTCGGATCGATTCCAAATAACCGACCTCAATCAGGGAGACCAGACATGCGGCGAAAAGTAACAGAATGATGAACATACGGTACTTGCCCGTTAGTGTCCATAATCGAGTTAACATGCCTAACGTTGTATAAGTTCTTTTGTCAGCAAACATGGATGCTTTCTCCAATCTTGTCATTAAATTATGTACTTGGTTATGATATCATCGGTGATAAGGAAAAAATGAACATTTATTGCTGTAAGTACTATTAGAAGTAGGGAGATTGATATGCAACACGATCTGTTAGACACACTGGATAAGCTATTTGACTACATAGAAGACCATATTCAAGACAAATTAACGCTGGATCATCTGGCATCTGTGACTCATATATCCAAATTCCACCTGCATCGCATGTTCAAACATGTCAGCGGACAATTGCCTGGAGAATACATTCGTTCACGCAAATTGGCACGCAGCCTGGAGCAATTGGTGAATCTGAACTGGAAGATTATCGATATCAGCGGACATTACGCTTTTGAACATGAACAATCCTACATCCGTGCTTTCAAACAAGCCTTCGGCATTACACCCCTGCAGTATCGCAAACAGGGAGCTGGAAACCTTGAATTCACAGCCCGCATGACTTCGTCCATGATCACAACGCTTCCATATGGATATATTTTCAAACCAACGTATGTACGAAAACCGGCTATGAAACTCATTGGGCAACGGTCCCACATTCGGTATGCAGATAACGAAGAGCACTATGAAGCCAATTCAGCAGGCAACGACTTTTTTGAAAAACACTTTCATTCGATTCCTAACGTGCTGCAACCCAACGTATATATCGGATTTACCAATGAAATTAACGAGGATTACAGTACATATCAGCCGTCTGTAGAGGTCACCAGTCTGGATCATATCCCTGAAGAACTGGACGGAATTGAGGTCCCGGCCAACCAGTATGCCGTATTCAAATTTGTCTGTGATTTCCATCCAAGTCTCATCAATATTGATCATCTGGACAGTGTCTGGACATTTATCGATGAATATTGGCAGAGCCATTCGGGGTACGAGAAGAGTGATCCCTACTATTTTGAAAAAATTGATGGCAGTCTGGCTCAGGACCACTACGGAGAGTTGGACATTTATATTCCTGCAAAGCAAATTTCACTGTAAGGTGCAATTGGAGGATCAACCTTATGGACTTAAATACTCAAGCTAATTCAAGTTCATCCCATACAGATTCTCGCAAACCTTGGATACGTAGACACCCTATTCTCACTACATTTACATTGTTGATTCTTGTACTGTTTGCCACTGTATTCCTGTATTTCTGGCTCCGTTCTTACTTCTCCACGTTTGACCGTTCTGAGAAAGGAGAATTAAGCTATTCCATGCCTTCACGTAATGGTGACTATACTGCCGAAATTTACGGTGTACCTTACGGTGGTGCGGCAGGCGGCGTTACAATCTGGGTCGATGTAAAGAAGACAAATGCACCTGAGGGTGCCACGGTAAAAACAATCTTTCGTGCCAAGCACCACGGAAATAACCATCTCGAATGGGAAAGTGAAAACACACTCCGGATTGAAAACTGGAATGAATATACGGATGAGACCATCACCCTCAACATCGATGAACGAAATATATGATGGATGGGGCTGGGCATGCAAGAGCTTACGGATGAAAGATCAGTCTGTGCGATGCCTAGCACCCGAAAAGTAAAGAAACTTAACAGCTAATATGACGGCTCTGAACACTCGACGGCTCATCTTGATGCGTAATCCTCACTGCACCACATGTCAGAATTTCCAACGCTCTGTATGCCCGTGAAAATTTCACCAAATGCTACTTTCATTACACCATGGCAGGAGATACACGCGGCACGAGAAGCGTTAAAAGCCCCTCTCACCGACTCTTTCGGTTGAGCGGGGCTGCTCAAATGTTCTGCATTTTATAGTTTATTTACTTATACTTTATTGTGATCTAATATGCTTGTTTACTGCCAACTTCGTAGCTATCGGACTTTAAACATATGGCAGCATCATAATTATCTATTATATCTATTCTACCTCTTAATCCTCTTCTGTCTGCTTCTGCTTCTGCTTCTGCTTCTGCTTCTGCTTCTGCTTCTGCTTCTGCTTCTGCTTCTGCTTCTGCTTCTGCTTCTGCTTCTGCTTCTGCTTCTGCTTCTGCTTCTGCTTCTGCTTCTGCTTCTGCTTCTGCTTCTGCTTCTGCTTCTGCTTCTGCTTCTGCTTCTGCTTCTGCTTCTGCTTCTGCTTCTGCTTCTGCTTCTGCTTCTGCTTCTGCTTCTGCTTCTGCTTCTGCTTCTGCTTCTGCTTCTGCTTCTGCTTCTGCTCGCAATTGTGGCTTACACTCTATTTCCACTCAACCCTTATTTTCACTGATACGCCCTATCGCATCCTACCAGCAACGGATTAGTTTTTGTTGTTATTTCACTTCTACTTCAATCTATTTTCTCTATCTCTACCCCCGCTTCGAACTCTTCTGTCCTCATCTGTCCCAGTTCGTCTCCCTACTTACGCGGTGACACTTCACCACGTTCTTCCCGCTCCTTCATCTCCTTGCGTACCACAACTTCGAGCTTCTGCCGATTGGCAAGCAATCCGGGATCGTTGGGCAAGTACTCACGGGCTTTGGTGTTATGCATCAATGCCTGCTCCCAGTTGCCCAGATGAGCATAACAAAGGGATAAACGCGCATGTGGAAGCCAGGTACGGCAAGCCATAGGCACCGGGCGCAGGCCGGGATCGCGGCTGCTCACGTCCACCGCCTGCATATACCAGTAGATCGCCGAAACGGGTTCCTGCCGCTCATGGAAACAGGCCGCAATGGCGCAGCAGAAATCAGCATGTGGCAGATCATACTGGAACGACTGCAGCAATGCTCCGAGCTTACGGCCCGGCTCACCCAGTCGTTCATAACATTCCGCTAACCGCGCGCAGGCAATCAGGCGATCCTCGCGGTAACCGCTTGGCTGCTCCAGCAGCTTCGCATACCCGCGTGCCGCCGCCGCATAACGCTGACGGTCATAACATTCGCCTGCATAATAAAACAGCAGGCGACCTTGGGCTATGCCCTCTTCGGCGATCCATTTGCGCAGAATGCGCACATTTCGCGCCGAATGATGTCCCGCTTCGCGGCGATGCGTGACGGCAATGTCTGCCGTAATGACCTCGCCCCGCGGGAAGCTGAGTTGCTCGTGCAGCCGGCTATGCCAGCGGCACCCGGCATCCCGCTTGACCAGGCGAAGGCGTCGGTCCGTCACAAGTGGACTCCCCTCCGCACCCTCGGCCAGCGTGTAGTTCAAGATCACAGCTTCCGTCTTCCCCCCGGACGGAAGCTGCTGCTTCAACACCTCCAGCTTCGCCCGTTCCGCGGGCAGCAGCACATCATCCGCATCCATCCACAGGATATACTCCTGCGTGGCCTTGGTGAATGACTCATTCCGCGCTGCGGCAAAGTCTTCCTTCCATTCATACGTGTAGACCTGGTTGGTATACTGCGCAGCGATGTCCATCGTGCGATCCGATGAACCGGTATCCACAATGATGATCTCGTCCGCGATGCCGGCAACCGAGTCCAGACAGCGCGCCAGCATGCGTTCCTCGTTCTTCACAATCATACACAGACTGATGGTGATCACGTTTTGAGCCCCTTCCTGTCGTACGCGTATTGCAATATGTCGATCATGCAAGTTCCCCTATTTTCTAATTAACTCAAGTACATAGTTCCGGTGTACCTGCAGTAATTTTAATCTCTCAGGCACATGCCTTCTTATATCCTATCCTGTTACAATCGTATCCCATGTTACACTTCTCCACTCTCCTGACGGCGAAGCCGTTTCACCTGCTCCACCGCACTGTCCAGTGCCTTCTTGCGCTGCTTCATTACGCGGAGGTGCTGATGTTCCACCTCGGCAAAATGGACATGATCCAGTTCCATCCACTCCATCAATTGATCCAAAGTCGGCGACATATGCAGTTGTGTACTCCGCCGTTTGCGGGCCACGCAACATAGATATTTATGATGAACTTCAAGTTTCAAGACTTCAAAATACGGCATCAGGGTCATCGCCAGGCTTCCTGCATAGAAGGTCTGCTTGTGGTCATAGAACGGATGATATCCATACGGTACGGTCACAACCAGCGTCCCATCCTCTTGCAGCAGCCGATGAATCTGGACCAACAACGTCTCCGGATGAGCAAAATGTTCCAGTACTTCTCCAAGCAGCACAGTATCAAAGGTCGTCCGTACTTTCCATTGCGTAATATCCAGCATTCGAAAATCCACATTGTTCCTAACTGGCCTAGACTCTTTGGCAAGCTCAGCTTGCGCATATCGGACACTTTCTTCTTCCAAATCAATGCCAGTGACACGAAATCCTTCACGTGCCAGTAGAATGGACGTAATGCCCTGACTGCACCCGACATCCAGGATGCGTTTGCCTGTCGCCGCACGACACATCCAGTGGATACGTGTTCTCGTCGCTTCATGAGAATCCTCCGAATTGATCTCGCCGTAATAGCGTTCACTCACCCGGTCATGATTCGCCATAGGTTTCTCCCGTGTTTCCTCGCCGTACAGGCTGACCCAGCACCACAATATTTCCCCCGTGGCATCCGGCCGTTGCATTGCGTGTATCAAAAATCAGCTTTGCATGATCCGCCATCTCCTGATAATCGAATGCCGAATGATCCGTGGTGATGATCACCAGATCAGCTCCTGTCCACAATTCCGGTACAGCAGGCCGAGACTGGAGCATCGTACCGTCATCCTTCCGGAAGACAGGCACCATTGGATCGGTGAAAACCACATCTGCGCCCGCTACGCTCAGCAGCCGAAAAACGTCCAATGCTGGCGATTCGCGCAAGTCGTCAATATCTTTTTTATAAGCCATACCCGCCAGTACAACACGTGCTCCCCGCACAGATACACCATTCTGCTTCAGCAGCTCCGAGGCACGCTTCACTACTCTCTCTGGCATTTGCCGATTGGTTGCATCCGCCAGCTGGATGAATTGCAGCTCCGATCCCTGACGGTTTGCTGCCCAGGACAGATAGATCGGATCGATTGGGATACAATGTCCGCCGATACCGGGACCGGGATAGAAGGGCATATAACCAAACGGCTTGGTTGCCGCCGCATTCAGTACTTCCCAGATGTTTACACCCATCTGTTCACAGGCCGGGGTCAACTCATTCACGAGTGCAATATTGACACTACGAAATGTATTTTCGAACAATTTTGCCGTCTCCGCTACCGTTGTTGAACTAACCGGAACAACTTCGTTGAGGAATGAGCCGTAGAACTGTTTACCATAATTCAGACAAGCGGGTGTCGAACCACCAATAATCTTCGGGGTATTTTTCACACCATAATGAACACTGCCCGGATCTACCCGCTCCGGAGAATAACAGACGTAGAACTGTTCTCCAGCTCGCCAGCCGTTTGCCACTTCAATCGGTTGTTTCACGCGTTCTTCCGTTGTGCCCGGATAGGTCGTGCTTTCCAATATAACCAGGCTGCCTTCCTGCAAATACGGAGTCATGCCATCCACCGCGGCCGAGATATACGAGATATCCGGTTGATGATCGGCAGTCAGCGGAGTGGGCACACAGATCACGATGACATTCGCCTGTCTCACCGCTGCATAATCGGTGCTTGCCGTGAATAATCCAGCCTGCATAAGCGACTGCACAACATCATCTTCTATACCTATGACATACGAATTCCCGGCGTTCAGCTTAGCTACCTTGGAAGTATCGATGTCAATCCCGTGGACTTGATAACCGGCCTGTGCTATCTCTACAGCCATGGGTAAACCCACATAGCCTAGACCAATGACAACAGCTTTTAGGGAGCGGTCATTAATATGTTGTATAAGGTTACGTTGCTGTAACTCTTCATTACCTTCGTGCTGGTTGTGCTGATGATTTTCTTCCATACCTACCACCTCCAAACGCTCCGCCTCCCCTCGGTGGGCGTGTCTGAAAACTCCGAGCGAGTTTTGAGACACACCCTAATCGATATAGCCACCTGCACGCAAAAACCGGGCAATCGCTGGTTTGTTCATCATGGCACTGTCCGAGCGATACTCGGAGAAGTTCACACGTGGCAGACTGCTGTACTGATCCGTCAGGCTCTTGTCCTTGTGCTCCGGCAGGATGACATAATACTGCGCATCGTATTGGTACGTACGCGGCGCTTCAAAGGGCGAGATCAACACTTCATGCAATTTCTCGCCTGGACGTATTCCCGTCACCTTATAATCGAAGGATGGACGACCTGCCTGTTCCAACATGACGGATGCAAGTTCCGTCATCTTGCAAGCTTTCATTTTCATCACAAAAGTCTCTCCGCCCACGGCCGCCTCAGCCGCCTTAAGCAGTAAATGTATAGCTTCGGTACGCGTCAGGAAAAAACGGGTCATGCCTTTGTCCGTAATGGTCGGGCTTTTGCCTTCATCGATCTGACGCCGGAACAACGGCACAACACTGCCACTGGTTCCAAGCACATTGCCCCCGCGGATGCAGACAAACCGGGTACCTTCACTTAGCCAGTTGGCACGGATCATCATTTTTTCACCCAAAGCCTTGGTCATGCCATATACGTTAATCGGATCTACCGCCTTATCGGTGGACACATCGATGACTTTGGCAACCTGCATGCGTATCGCAGCCCGAATAATATTCTGCGTCCCGATTACATTGGTCTTGAACGCTTCATCAGGTTGGTCCTCGCAGACCGGAACGTGCTTCAGCGCAGCCAGATGGAAGAGCACATTCACACCTCTGCATGCATCTTCCACTGCCCGATAATCGCGGATATCCCCAATGATGAATCGCAGACGCGGATCATGGTTGAACTCTCGCTGCATCGCAATCTGGGCGTATTCATTACGTGACAGAAGGCGAATCTCAGCCGGGTCCTGCTCCAGCAGTACCTCAGTCAGCTTTTGACCCCAGGAGCCCGTTCCTCCAGTGATCAGAATCGTTTGTCCTTGAATCATGGATGAATCCCTCCCTGATCAGATCATGAATTCGCGTAGTACCTGTGCCATCTCATCCCGGCTTAACCGGTCTTTGGGCGGTACCTTTTTGGTTGAAGTATTGCTCGAATGCACGATGTTGACATAATTGCGCGGAGCAAGCAGCTCGTGCGGCAGTTCAATGACATTGCCATGTGTACCTCTGCCCGGAAGCTTGACCCGGTATCCTGCTGCGTATTCGGCTGTCTTATATAAGTAGACATAGAATTGCGGAGAACGGTGAAACGCTGGTGCCATCTCGTTATTCACACTGTCCCACAGATATCCGTTCTGGTTAATCAATGCCATCGTCTGCTGCTGCGGTTGAATATCGTAGAGTTGTTGAACAAAAGTTTTATGGTATAAATCATCCGAATCCAGACGGGCAATATAGAGTTGCTCCGTACCTTTGGCAAACGCCAAAATGGCACGCACACTCTCGATATTGGTTCCAAAACGAATATTGGAGGGAAGCGGCTCCTGACCCGCCAGAATCTCCTGCATTAATTCCCCGGATTCCTTGGACAACTTCACCACTGTGAGGAAATCCTGATTCGTCTGTGCCTTCAGGCAATGCAATGTGAACGTGCGGAAGATGCTCATCCGACGTTCCAGCCATTCCCGCGTCAATCGCTGCGGGTCCATCCCGTAATTGTTGAAGTTAATCTCAATCACAACTTTCCTGGACATAACATTCCTCCTCATGAACGCTGCAAATTCCGTTTACCGGATACAGACTGTTTTCATAGTTTTGATGCTGTCTTCCTACGAAGACCATCTTCTATCTATCTGATTGCTTACAAGCCACATCTCGCTTGTGAATCCAGCACTCTATATCGTATGAAACGTTGATAGAAGCGGTACCGACAGATGTACTAACTTTCATATAAATAGATTGATATACAACTGAAGATGACGCCCTTTGGGTCAAACGTACATATCGTTACGGTATTCGCAACATAGAATAGAACAGTTCAATTTTCAAAGGAGGCAACCCATCAATGAATTCGATCTATCTTGAAATGGAAGGTGTGCTTGATCAGCTCGAAGCGGCACTTCTGGAACACCGACCGCTGTCTCTTGTAAGAGTCGGTGATGGCGAGAATATCGTCATGTCTCAAGAAACCGTATGGCCTACGGAACAGGTCCTTCAGGAGCGTTGGGCCAAGAAAGCCAACCTAGGGCAAAAGGGACTTCGTCTTCCCAACCCGAAACTACGGGATGAAGTCGCCGCTTCCTTGCAACGTGCCGATATCGTGGGCATTCTTCCTCGTGGTGACAGCACCATCAATGCTCCCGATTATCTCAAAAGACCCCTGACCGACATGGTATTTGCACACTTTGGCATCTCTCCTCCACTGACTTGTCACGCCTGTGTCAATCGGGAACTGGCGCAGAACCCGCGTTTCTGGCAGATGCTTGCAGGCAAGCGTGTGTTACTCGTTACCCGTGAGATTGAGGAACTGCGTGTGATGCTCGAACGTGAGCCCTATAATCTAAACATTGTGACTGCCCTGCCCTTCGACAGCTATGATCAAATGGATGAAACGCTGCACTGGATTCAGAATAATCAACAGACCTTCGATGTCGCTCTCTTCTCCTGTGGCGTCAACGCGGTTATCCTTGCGGAGCGAACAGCCGCACTCGCAGGCAAAGTTGCTATCGATTTTGGCAAAGCCAACAACATCATTCTGAAAGGCCGTGCCAACTGATCATGGACAGTTCCAAACTTTAGATTCGTGATTTGTATTGAAACGTGCAGATGCTGTACGGCAAAAACCCCCGACTTCTTAAGCCGGGGGTTTCTTGCTGAGCGCTAGTCGAAACCTATCGCTGCATTGTCTTGCGTTTCTGGGGTATGAAGCGAACTCTGCCGTCAACGGAAGTGATGACGAAGCACTCTGCCTGTTATATTTCGCCTTTCACTACTAACCGGTGGCTGCAATACCATATAACATCTCCGGCCCGGTTCTTACTGCTGTGGACACCCCCGAGATGAACGAAGTATACACACTTTCCAATGCTGGTGGTGCAGCTAGATCCTGAGCTGTGAACGAATGAAATTCGGCACCTCCGTTCTGTCCAATCGTACCTTCAGCACGGTAGATGATATAGAAAGGATCATATAAAAAACCCCGCACAAGCTCCACAACAAAGGTATCTCCCAGTTCTCCCGTAACACCTACTGTCCCGTTCAACGTAATAATGGGATTCACCACACCCTGCGTCTGCAGACCAATGGTGCCGAAAGCTGTCGGGGATTCTGACAGTGACAAACCGGGCTGTCCTACGGTTGCCGAGTTCATCGAAGTTCTCATATCGAGAAACACGCCCATGAGTAACACCTCCAATGCTATGGGATACCCTATCCTATGAATCTCACTACTCTTATGATTGGATGTATAGCAGATTGTATGAACCTATTTTTATTTGTCGACTGTTAATGGTATATTGAACTGCATAACGAAAATGAACGGATCGTATGCACACAAGCGGTACAGGCTGTTCAGAAGGAGATTACTATTCATGAATAAACGCAAACGTCCAACAGGCAAGACATCGGCCTCGGCCAAGGGGAAATCTTATACAGGTTCATCTTCAGCACGGTCCGGCAAGTCCAACTTCTCATCTGCCAAAACATCAGGTGCTTCCGCATCACGTAATACGGAGGAGAATAAGAAGCCAATAACCGCGAAATCATCGGGTGCACCCAAGAAAGCTGGAGGCAACAAACCCAAAAATGCCAGCGCATCCAAACGACCAGGTAATTCCTACTATCGCAAGCAGGAACCACCACGCCAGTACAAAGTGACCAAACCCGATGAACTGTTGAACTTCCTGTTGCAGCATTTGAAATCAGGACGGAACGCAGTGAAGTCCATTCTGGGTCGTGGACAGGTATCCGTGGATCAGAAGGTCGTAACCAAGTTTAATGAAGCGCTGACGCCAGGTCAGATTGTCTACATTCGAAAAGAAGGTGCAGTCGCTGCTCCGTCCTTAACGGGTATTAACATTTTGCATGAAGACGATGATATCATTGTGATCCGCAAGGAAGCCGGACTGTTGTCCATTGCCGCAGACAAGACAGATGACCTCACGGCTTATCGCCAACTGACAGAGCATGTACGCCGCACCAATCCGCTCAACCGGATCTTTGTTGTCCATCGTCTGGATCGGGATACATCGGGTGTGATGATGTTTGCCAAAAGTGAAGAGGTGCAGCAGAAGCTGCAAAACAACTGGAAAGAAAATGTGCAGGACCGCGTCTACGTTGCCCTTGTTGAAGGTTCAGTAGCCAAAGAAGAAGGCACCATCTCTTCTTGGTTGAAGGAAACCAAAACGCTGAAAATGTACTCCAGTTCTCGTCCGAATGATGGACAACACGCCATTACACATTACAAACGTCTGAAATCGAACCGTGAGTTCTCCCTGCTGGAAGTGCGTCTGGAGACAGGCCGTAAAAATCAGATTCGTGTGCATATGGAAGATCTCGGACATCCGATTGCCGGTGACAGAAAATACGGCGCACGTACAAGAGACCTCGGCCGTCTCGGACTTCATGCACGTATACTCTCGTTTATCCATCCCACAACGGATGAGTTAATGTCATTTGAAACGGATATTCCGAAGCCATTCCTGTATCCGTTCCGTGCAGAAATTCCACCTGCGAAATAACTGCACCTCTAATGTGTGCATATATAGAAAATTCACTAATCGATTGATCATGCCTGAAAGGAGGAACGGACACTGAAAAACCTGTTAATCACCGGTTACCGGGCACATGAATTGCAGATTTTTGGACAGAAACATGAAGGTATTCCATTTATCAAGAAGGCCATTGCCTCCCGCCTCACTCCCCTTGTCGAGGATGGTCTGGAATGGGTGCTGACGCCGGGACAATACGGTGTGGACCTGTGGGCCTGCGAAGTAGTGATTGATCTAAAGAAGACGTATCCACATCTGAAGCTGTCGATCATCACTGCCTTTCAGAACCCTGAGGAGCAATGGAAAGAAGACAAGCAGGAGTATTACCGTTCCATCCTCTCGGGTGTGGACTATTACGGTGCGATTAGCAATCAACCTTATATCGGGCCGTGGCAGTTCACTGCACGGGATGATCTGTTGCTCCGTAAAAGCGACGGTCTTCTCCTCGTCTATGATGAAGATGCCGGGGAAGGCAGTCCCCGTTTTGTGAAGGAAAAAGCCGTGAAGAAACAGCAGAACGAGGACTATACAATCATCAGTGTCACTTCAGAGGATATTCAATCTGTAGCTGAGGATGAGCGCATGAACGATGTTATAGACTTTGACGATTCTTCATTCTGAAAAAATGTAGATCATCTGAAGTCCATTCATGCATAGCTTTCATCAGAGGAGAATCGTATTTTGAATGACGTACATATGTTTTTTTTCGAGGCAGGTTGGGTATAAGTAGTATTATAACTGCGATGATATGTCGTATGGGATAAGGGGAACTGCAACCATGACAATTACGCCAGAGCAGCGCATTCAACTGCATGGATTTAACAACCTGACCAAGTCGCTCAGTTTTAATATGTACGATATTTGTTATACCAAAACCAAAGACGAACGCGAAGCTTACATTGAATATATTGATGAACAATATAACGCCGCCCGGCTGAGTAAAATTCTGAACAATGTCTCTGACATCATCGGAGCCCACGTTCTTAATGTTGCCCAGCAGGATTACGTGCCTCAAGGTGCGAGTGTTACGATGCTTGTCTCGGAAGGTCCGATTGTGGAAATCCCTGAAGAATCACTCGATGAATCTCCCGGCCCTCTGCCCGATAACGTTGTCATGCAGCTGGATAAAAGCCATATCACTGTGCACACCTACCCTGAATTTCATCCTAGTGAAGGTATCAGTACCTTCCGTGCGGACATTGATGTCTCCACCTGCGGTGAGATCTCACCGCTTAAGGCGCTGAATTATCTGATCCACTCATTTGATACGGACATTATGACGATGGATTACCGGGTGCGTGGTTTTACGCGGGATACGAGCGGACGCAAGCTGTTCATTGACCATGAGATCGGCTCGATTCAGAATTATATTCCGGACGAGATCAAGAGCAGCTTTGACATGATTGACGTGAACGTCTATCAGGAGAACATTTTTCACACCAAGTGTAAACTGAGGGAGTTTGATCTCGACAATTATCTGTTTGGGTACACCAAGGATAAGCTCAGCAAGAAGGAACAACAGGAGATTACGGAGTGGCTGAAGCTGGAGATGGACGAGATCTATTACGGTAAAAATATTAATCGTCCCTCTTAAAGAGGTTGTTCAACGCTGATCCATAAGGGCAAAGTCTAAGACAAGATTTCATGAAGGCAGGGTTCTTCTTTTCGGGGGGCCTCCGCCATGTGCTTGTCTTTTTCTTTGTTATGTTGACAGTGTGCAACTTTATTTCTTATTATAGAAGTAACTGTACAATCTACAGTGAAGGAGACTGAGCCCGTGATCGAAACGAATACGACAAGACGTAACGAATCACTGTTACAAGCGCTTACTGCACAACACAATGCCATTACCAACAACATTGCCAATGCAGACACACCCAACTACAAAAAGAAAACGGTAGAATTTCAGGAAGAGCTGAGACGTATCGTTGAAAATGGCAAAACAGATCAGCTCGCCATGAAGCGGACTCATAACAAACACTTCCCTGTCAGTGATCCCAATTCTTCCATCGTGCAGTACCGAATTGTCGAGAACAACGAAACTACGATGAACAATAACAACAATAACGTTGACATTGACAAGGAAATGGCGGACCTTTCAGAGAACCAGCTCATGTATAACTACATGGTTGATCGGGTCAGTGGACATTACAAAAAAATGAAGAATTTATTGAATGATCTGAAATAATGAATGTACAAGCAGCCTGAAACGGCTGCTTTTTTTTATGGTTCTTTTCCACTGAGTATAGCTCGTTTGGTGCCATTTTTCGGTATCCGCTTCTGTTCATAGTATAATGGGGAGAAACGATTGATTTCATATCGAATAAAAGAGGTGCAACATGTCTCCACGTCATTTAAATGGATTTCAAGGTTCCAAAGTCAGATTAGCGGCCCCATGCCCGGAAGATTGCATGCGTCTCTCCCGCTTCACAGACGATTATGAATACTTGCGCAACATGGATACCGATATCGCGATCCCGTTAACGCCGGATGAGACAGGGTCTTCCTCTGTCCGCCGAGACAACGGATTTGAATTTGCATTACGTACACTGGAGGGCAACCGATTCATTGGCTTCACAGCCCTGTACCGGATTGAATGGAACAATCGCTCTGCTCGTCTGGCCATTGGTATCGGCGAAGAAAATGATCGAGGTAAAGGGTACGGCAGTGATGCCCTTGCTCTGATTCTTCGGTATGGCTTTCACGAATTGAACCTGAACCGAATTGCGCTGGAAGTCATCGAATACAATGAAGCTGCTAGACGTGCATACCTAAAAGCCGGATTCCGGGAAGAGGGTCGCCAGCGTTCTGCAGTTTTGCGGGATGGCATGCATTATGACCTGATCTCGATGAGTATCCTTGCGGAAGAATGGTCGGCACAGTCTGGGCTTCCCTTATCATTCCGGTCTAATCGTACTCCTGAATCTGGGGAAATGGACGCGGGTGGTTTTGCACAACCTAATGGGAACGAACAAGCTGCGCTGTCAATGTCGGAATTAAGTTCAGATCCAAAAGGCGAATCTGAGATTTCACCTCGCATCGGCGTAGGTGCGGTCATCCTGAATGAACGGGGCGAAGTGCTTCTCGCCTGGCGGAATCGTCAACCCGAGCAATACACCTGGAGTATTCCCGGCGGGAAAGTAGATCCCTACGAATCACTGGAAACTGCCGTCATCCGTGAAATCAAGGAGGAAGTGAATCTGGATATCGCCATCGACAGTCTGCTCTGTACGGCGGAGACGATCCAGCCACAACATAAGGAACATTGGATATCCGTGCTCTATTCCACCAAGGTGATTGGCGGTCATGCTCGTAATCTGGAAGAAGGCGGAGCCATTGGTGAGATCGGTTGGTTCCCATTGAATGATCTGCCCTCTCCACTCGCCTGCTTTGCCGTACCTGGGCTGGAAGCTGCGAAGAAGTTATATAACCAGAATTAAGCTTGGAGGTGCTTGCAAATGTTGGAGATTCCTCTTCCTCGACCTGTACCCTTCATTCTGCATGAATCGAGTTCCCAATTCGATTGGAAAGGCAGCGGCTCGTTATCACTGAAAACATTCCGTAACGGAAAAACGCTCTATGAAGCGGGCCGCGGTCACTTCGCAGTTAATAATGAGAACTATCTGCTTCTGAATGAGGGTCAGGAATATAGTCTCCACATTGATTCATCTACTCCAGTTGAA
Organism: Paenibacillus sp. FSL L8-0435; assembly: GCF_037965655.1. Lineage (NCBI taxonomy): Bacteria > Bacillati > Bacillota > Bacilli > Caryophanales > Paenibacillaceae > Paenibacillus > Paenibacillus sp. FSL L8-0435. The sequence goes on along the minus strand of NZ_CP150185.1, from coordinate 1,636,008 downwards.
TCCTTCTGTATCTTCTTCCCTTCCGGTTATGTGGAAGAGATCGGACGGAATCTAATGACCAGTGATCTTCGTCTACTTGATGAGCCGTATAGTTATTCATCCTCTAACAAGATTGAGTGGGTAGAACGTACATATGCCATGGATAATCGGCTTGGCGCAGCTCTGAATGATTTGCGGAATTTGTACAGTCAAGACACACTGGATTCCTGGGCAATAGCGGAGCAGCTTCATCAGCTCGCTTTTCACATGCTGGATCTACACCGTAATGTTCAGCAAGAGATCAACGAACTGGATATGATCAGACGTTCAACCAGAGAAGAGTTGTACCGAAGAGTGTATATCGGGCATGAGTATATCTCCGCCTACTATGATCAGCCGTTAACGCTAGAACAGACTGCAGCGGCTGCACAACTATCCGTGAATCATTTTCTACGCAGTTATAAAAAGTTGTTTGGTACTTCACCCCATCGTTATCTGACCGAATGCAGACTATTGGCTGCGAAGCGGCTTTTGCTTGATTCGGACAGGTCTGTAACTAAAATCTGTTATGATGTGGGCTTCGAAAGCCTCGGTTCGTTCAGTTCATTATTCACTAGACGCTTCCATAGCTCTCCTTCCCAGCTGCGGGCAAAAAGGTGATTATGAAGAAGAACCTCTGAAGAGGAACATCTATAATTAAATTATCTCATCAGATGGAGGTATTCCTTATGAATCATGCAGAACAGATTAATCAACTATTTCAGGCTGCACAGTCTGGAGATGTGGCCAACCTGCAATTATTGCTCGCTTCTCACCCGGAACTCACCAATACTGAAAATCAGGATGGGTTAACTCCGCTGGGATATGCCTCTCATTATGGACAAGCAGAAGTAGTTCGTCTCCTTCTGGAGCATGGAGCAGATGTTAACACCCTTTCTCATTCCAAGATTTCCTTTATTCCGTCCAATACTGCACTACATGCCGCGCTTGCGGGAGAACGTTCGCCAGAAGTTATCCGCCTTTTACTCGAACATAGGGCATCCACAAGTATTCTGGACAGCGATGGACAATATGCATTGCACTCCGCAGCATTTCATACGGATCAGATCGAACTTATTGAGATGTTACTCCAGCATGGAGCTGATCCAAACGCGCTAAACTTAGCGGGCCAAACCGCACTGGATATTTCACTTGAGCGTGGTAACACGTCTACAGCTTCATGTCTGCTAGCAGCCGTTACAGCGCATCAGCAATAATGATTAGATAACGTGAGCAGTACCGCGAATAACCGTCAGGACTCTTTTTGGAGTACAAAGAGAAGGTCTGACGGTTATTTGTTGTCCTGTATGTTCTCATGCAAATACGTAGTTCAACTATTATAGAAATCAGGTACATACATATTTTTCTAAGAAAACAAGAACCGTTTGAAGCTTTACACGGTCTAATACTCAACATATCGATGAAAGGAGGAGCCATGTGACCCCTTCTCAGCTCACCATCGCCGCACAAAAAGGGGATGCCGAGGCTTTTGCAGCCTTAATGGAATTACATCAGAGCCAACTGTACCGTATCGCATATGCCTACCTGCATAACGAAGGTGATGCGCTCGAAGCGATTCAGGAATCAACGTTCAGGGCGTTCCATAAACTCAAAAAATTAAAAGAGCCCTCCTACTTTGGCACTTGGCTCATCCGCATACTGCTCAACTACTGTGCGGACGAACGCAAACGTAAAAGTCGGTTCAGTCCCGTCACCGAGATTATTGAATCCAGCAGTTGGGATCGTCCTGCGGACCCCGATCTTGCTGCCGCCGTATCCACCCTTGACCGGGATTGCAAACAGATTATTATCCTGAGTTATTTCGAAGGTTTCTCCTTAACTGAAGTTGCCGATATTCTCGACATCCCGACCGGAACTGTAAAATCCCGATTACATCGGGCACTCGGACAGCTCCGTGATCAACTTGAAACGAAAGGAGATGTATCCTGATGACGGATGAACAAAACTCATTCGACACATTGGAAGAACGTCTGAATGCTCGAAAGACGGAATACGAAACCATGCCTGTACCGGATGCCGCCTATCAGGCTGTTCAGTCCGGAATCCGCCAGGCTGCCCGCAAACGCAAGTCCCGGCTGCGCTGGTATATGAGTTCCATCTCGGCAGCGGCTCTCATCCTGCTGTTTACCGGATGTATCCGTGTCTCTCCCGCTTTTGCATCCTTCGTGGAGCAATTGCCCGGAATGGAGGGCATTGTGAGTATGATTCGCCAGGACAAAGGATTAATGATGGCCATCGATAAGTCCCTCTTACAGCAGGTCGGTGTCACCGACGAGCATGATGGTACTTCCTTGACCGTTGATGGCATTATCACAGACGAGTCACGTATGGTTATTTTCTACACGATGAAAGGCATGAAAGATTCCGAGAAATTCAACTATGACATTGATTTGCTGGATGAGAACGGTAAAGACCTTCCTGTTGCGTTTAGCTATTCCTCTCTTAATCCAGCTTCAGAAAGTGGAATTTATGAGGATAAAATCGATATCTCATTCATAGAATCTTTACCGCCACATGAGCTGACCGTTATATTTAAGGAACGAGGTAAGGAACCGAATAATAAGTGGAAAGTCACCTTCCCCGTGGATCACAGCTTAACAAAAGGCATGAAAAAAATCATTCCCGTAAACCAAACAATGACCGTGGACGGGCAGCGTATCCATGTGAAACAGGCCATTCTGTATCCCACTCGCCTTGTACTTGATATCGAATATGATCGGAACAATACCAAAACAATCTTTAACATTCGTGATCTGCACTTGGTAGATGAGCAAGGCCGAGCATGGCGAACAGATTCATCTTCTATCTCAGGCTCTGGAAGTTCCGTCTTTTTCGAAAGCATGTACTTCTCCACTCCGAAAAAACTGACTTTGCAAGGGTCTGGCCTTTCAGCGGTGGATAAGGAAGAACTGGTTATCAGCATTGATCCATCTTCAGGTGAAATACAAGGCGGCCCATCCAGTTTGAAATTGCTGCAAAGCACGGTCCAGGGCAAAAATCTGATCCTCGAGTTTTCAATTGCAGATGCTCAAAATGCTACTTCGGGGCTATCATTTACCAACATTGAGGACAGTAAAGGAAACCCTTTCGACATTAATGAAGTAGGCTGGAGCCCTTCCGTCTTTGAAGCAAGAGTTGTCATTAAAAATGGAGCCGCAGCCAAAGGAAATCTGACAATGGAAATATTCTCTTACCCTGATCAAATTCGCGCACCGTTCTCTATTGAAATTCCTGTGACTCCCTAAAGAAAATGTAACCGCCATAATTGCAAGCCACTCGACGTTGTCATGCACTATAATGAAAATATTAAACAGCTACATTAAATCGATATGTTCACAAGAAAGGGTGTTTCCACAATGAATAATCGTTCAATCCGTTATCCGCAACCACTCGCGCAAGGGGACATGATCGGTGTGGCAGCCCCCTCCAGCGGTGTAGGCGAATCCCTATACCACTATCTTGAGGAGAGCAAACGTAATATGGAGCGCCTTGGTTTTGGCGTGCTGGAAAGCCCGTCGCTCCGCCACAACACCAAATGTGTGAGTGCCTCCAAAGAGGAACGCGCCGAAGAAATGAATGAATTTTTCCGCAATCCAAATATTCAAGCGATTATCCCTCCATGGGGCGGGGAATTTCTGATGGATATCCTGCCCCTGCTGGATTGGGAAGCTTTGAAAACATTACCGCCCAAATGGGTCATGGGATATTCGGATATCAGTACGTTCTTGTTCGCCTATACCCTGATCACCGGAACAGCATCCGCACATGGCACCAATTATGTTGATCTAAGATCAAACGCCCTCGATCCCGTGACTGCGCGCTGGATTGATGTGTTACAGACCAAATACGGCGGACAGATCACACAATCGTCTTCCACACATTATCAATCGGCATGGAAACCGGAATCTCCTGGATTTAACCTGGATACACCTTCGCAATGGAAACAGCTCGGCCACTCGGAAGATGCAGATACCGCTGTGTCGTTCTCCGGTCGGCTGATCGGTGGCTGTATGGATACGATCTCCAGTCTGATTGGTACGCCGTATGCACCCGTCCAATCGTATTTGGATCAGTACTGTGCAGACGAAGGTACCATCTGGTATCTGGAAAGCTGTGAGATGAATGCGGGGGATATCTACCGTCATCTGTGGCAGATGAGACAGGCTGGCTGGTTTGCAGGTGTAAAAGGTTTCATGTTCGGCCGACCTGCGGGTTACTCCGATACAGCCGATTTCAATTTTACCGATGCCCTATCCTCTGCACTTGGGGATCTGGATGTACCTGTACTGTACGATGTGGATCTCGGCCATGTTCCGCCCCAGCTCACCTTTGTGAATGGAGCATTGGGCAAAGTCGCTTATGAAAATGGACGCGGGAGCCTTGAGATGGCGTTTGTGTAATCACCTTTTATAGGCAGATGCATACCTTGAAGTAAGAACTTATTTTGAGGAAGGGTTGTGCATCATGTCTGAATCCACATCCACGCCATCCGCGCGTGTCGTGTATCAAGCCAATCAACCGATGCTTCAATCCGTGCAAAGTGTGCGGAATATGCTTCATCATACAGCCCGGCAGCATATAGGCAAGAAGGTACACGTCCAGAATATCGATGGGCAAGTGTGGGAAGGTGTCATCATCAGTGCAGACCGGGGAATTTTGTATCTCCAGGTTACCCCGATGCACGGATATCCTGAACCGCGCGCCTTGTTTGGACCAACGATTTTGCCGCTTGTGCTGTATGAATTGTTGGTTATCACACTCTTGATGTAGGGGTATTGTACTTCCATATCCGAACCTGTTCCAAGAAGCTTCGCTCCTGAGATCTTCAAGTCTTGGGAACGAGGCTTTTTTATGGTCCCGGCCATGGTGCGGTATGATTCCTTGCGAGCGTGTGAAATATGATACAATGGTGTCGCACCACCCCATATCTCATATGAAACGGAGCTTGATCCGGTTGGAATACATACGTCATGATTCATCACCCGTATCACAAGCCGAGACGGGTATGATTGGCAGCAACCCTACTGAACAATCCCGCGTGATTGCAATCTGTCTGCTCGCAGGCAAAATCATGCTGCAAAGCGGTGGTGAAACCTACCGTGTGGAAGATACGATGAAACGTATGGCGGCTGCGCTGGGTTTACCCCATTCGCACAGTTACGTTGTTCCGACAGGCATTTTCTTCTCTGTTGATGCAACCGAACCCGCCAAGCTGATTCGTATCTCCGAGCGTACGACGGATCTGGACAAGGTGTCTGAGGTGAATGCAGTCTCCCGCCGCATTGGGCAAGGTGAGCTATCCGCTCAGGAAGCTCATGATCTGTTGGTACAGATCGAAGGCAAGCCCTCCTCCTATTCAACGGCGGTGCAGCTTACGGCCGCAGCGTTATCCAGTGGTTGTTTTACCATTATGTTTGGCGGGGGCTGGAGCGACTTTCTTCCGGCGTTAATCTGCGGGGGCATAGGTTATGCAGCCGTTATTGCCTTTCACAGGTTGGTGCGGGTCAAATTCTTTGCCGAGCTTACGGCATCCTTTGTTATTGGCTTACTCGCTTTTCTCCTGATCTACATGGGAGTAGGTCATGAACGGGACAAAATCATTATTGGTTCGGTTATGCCACTGGTTCCGGGGCTGCTGATTACCAATGCTGTACGCGATCTAATGGCCGGACATCTTGTCTCCGGATTATCCAAGGGAGCCGAGGCATTTCTGACCGCCTTTGCCATAGGTACCGGCATTGCAGTTGTATTTTCACTTTTTATGTAAGACGGAGGAATGCAGGATATGCTCCATTTTATTGAACAAGCCTTGACCAGTTTTGTCGCTTCAGCCGCGTTTGGGATCATCTTCAACGCACCACGGCGCATGCTGCTCCACGGTGGATTTGTCGGCATGATCGGCTGGATCATCTATATCGTGCTTGAATATGCAGCGGATGCAGTTCCTGCTACACTTGCAGCGACCATAGCCGTAGGTGTCATCAGCCAGGTATTCTCTCGCATGTTTCGTGCACCTGTCATCATCTTTAGCGTCGCAGGCATCATCCCTCTCGTTCCTGGTGGACTGGCGTATAATGCGATGCGAAGTTTTGTGCAAAATGATTACGGTGCAGCCATGGAGATGGCCGCCAAGGCACTCATGTTATCAGGCGCTATTGCCGTAGGCCTCGTGTTGTCCGAGGTATTGAACCAGATGATACGCCGAATTCCCGCCTCACTACGGACAAAATCATCATTGAAATAATTGTTCTTTTCACATATTCAGCATACGTAAGGCCCGTTAGCATACAGGATAAAATCTTGTATAACAACGGGCCTTACGTATCGCTTTTATAGAGCACTATAGTGCAGTGAGACAATCAAAGAAGTCTATTTACTTCACAAACGTATTTTTCACACGTACCGACTTTAGGAAATACGGGGTAAAGATACAACATGTCAGAAGCGATCGTACGATCAACTGAAAAGCCGGAGTTGCATCAAGCACATGCTGTTCTCTTGGGATTTCATTGCGCGCAATCAGAATCCACGTCACGATGCTTATGATCACATTCATCAGGTACATCACCATCATCATACGCGGAAACTGTCTCTTCCGTTTATATAAAAGAATGAGATTCACGATAACGATCATCAATAGAATGGTACTGCTTATGAAACCAAACCACAGGAGTGGACGGATCATCTCCGTGTAAATCTGAGGATCGACACCACGGTCTACTTCCCATCTGGCAGGGTCCATGATGACATTCACCTGCGATACATCCGAAATGAGAAACACCAACGCAAACCAAAGACTGATCTGGATTAAAATAAGCCATCCGCCCAATCCGGAGATACCAGGCAGCTCTCCATCCGAGTTCATGTGTCTATTGTTCATTTCATCCTCCTCATACCGAATATTAAACGTCTTCAGTAATAACCGCTTGTGCCTAAGTTCCACTTCGTTGCCTGGCCTTAAATATAATCTTCTGATCCGGGTATACCTTAGCATAATCTGTTGGCTATGCTTTTCCCTTACCTGTTCAAAGTATACCACCGAGGGATGAAACTGCGAAAATCATCATGATCTTCACGGACACGTTCGATCTTGGTCATCATCTCATGTGTCTCTTCCGGCTTCACCTGCTGAATCCACACCACAGAAGACACCAGCGCCATGGCCGTATACAGTGAATACAATCTCCAGAATAACTCATCCGGTTCATTGCCATCGAAATAACCCTGAATTTGACCTATGGAATATGGAATACTGATCTCCGAAGCAAACAAACCCAGCTTCAAAAATTCATGAATGGGATCACCTTGATCATAACGATTAAAATCAACCACTCCTGCGAGTTTATCCTGCTTAACGACGAGATTGCTCGGGTGAAAGTCATCATGCTGAAATCCATCTGGACGATTTTTCATCCAACCAAGATGGTCTGCAATAAACGTTAGAATAACATGATCCTCTTTCATCACGATAGGGCACTGTTTATAGCGCTCCACGTAACGTTGATGCTTGGTGCTCTTGCGTATGTACCATGATTCGATCTGTCCCTCCATCGGCAACTGGTGAATCAGCTGTAGCTGCACTCCTGCTTCCAAACCAACCGCCCACTGCTGCTGTTCATTCAGCTGAGGCAGTCTCTCGGAAGCATCTTCGCCTTCAATGTAGCTAAGAATCATATATCCGTTCTTCTCATCCAATCTACCTGTGCCCAACGTTGCTGGACACAGTACACCTAATTGTTGCATGCTCTGCAAATATTGATATTCCCTTTGCTTCATCCATTCCTCAGCAATATCATACACCCTCACCAGCACATGGCCTTGACCAGGGATAAACATTTTGAATTTAGTATCTGCTGAATAACCCTTCATAACAGGTTCAATCCGCGTGGCCTGACCAAGTTCAGGAATCTGTTTTAACCTGTCAATTAACGTATTGTCCATCGATGCATTCCATGTATCGTGTTGTTCCACGTCCCGAATCCTCCGTTATTTCACGTATGGCGTGTAGTATCGTCGGTCTATTCCCACTTTAACCCATGATATTTCCTATAACATGCTTATATGTATTCTATCCGTTTCTATTTAAAAAGTACTGATTCGGGTTCTTTGCCCGTCAGGGTCAGCATCGTATACAATTGTCCTCTGTGATGATATACATGCCCCATAATCTCAAGTAACCACTCCAGCCGACTATAGGAAGCTCCCCAGTACGAATCCGTCACATGTAATAACTCTTCCGTGTTAAACTGCCTGTACCGTTGGTATAGATACATCTGGTTATCAATCAAAGCCTGCTTGATCTCACCGAGCGAATGCGCCTGATTCTCTGCATAGAATTGAGCCATCTCTTCCTCCGATGCACCTTCGGAAATATAAACATCCGCTCGGCAGATCACAGACAGATGGGCTAGTAATTCTCCAACAGGCCGTTTACCTTCAATTGGAGTCAAAGCCAAATCTTCTTCCGACAACTGATCACATATATCAATCAACGATGTTACGGCCACGTCAATATGTTTGAACGCAGATTGAATCAACAGACACACTTCCTTTTTATCCCATTATACAGAACATATGATCGGTTATCAACCAAGATATCCCTCCCTAATATATACCCCAAATCTATATAAATTGAACAAAACATTTACACAAAACGGAGAAGACAGAAAGGACCTGAAGAAGCGGAGCGTTCGCCTTTATCCCCGGATTTCCCCTTTATAAAAGGAATCAAAAAAAATCTGGGGATAACAGCGATCGGAAGGTTGTTCTGTCATCGGAGTGTGCAGTGTAAATATTCTTTAGTTCAATTTATATAACAATCTACGAACAAAAAAAGTCCTTCCTCCTTCTTATAGACGGGATTCAGGACATTTTGTTGCCTATTTGTTTTCAAATCTTTGCTCAACTTGAGTATAACGAACAATACGTTTGCTCGAATCGTCCAGCCTCCAAGTCAGACTTGCGAATGAAAAATTGCAGTTCCCCGCAATCCCACCATTGGAAACCAATAGCATCATGCGTATCTATCTTCAACAGCAGCAGCGTATCGGATAGTTCCTGCCATGTCCGATCCTCATCACCGCCGTAATGCTTGGTCAGCTTCTTCTCACACTCCTGCTCATTATAATCGTACTCTTCTCCCAGTGCGATCTGTAACAAGGCACGATGCTCGGCATCCGGATGCTGCCCGTCAGGATATCCAAACATCCCACCCCAATTCAGCGTACTTGGATGATTCCAACTCGACTCGAATTCAAGGTAACGGTCATACAGACTCACTTCCGCTTCGGCCTCATCGTTCTCAAGCCTCGGCGGCGAGAGCTCATTCAGCCCGTTGGAGTCAATATATGCATATGTAGGAAACTCAAGATTAGGCAGCACAGTCACCGAATGTGCAACAAACGGTGCTCCATCCAGCGCGGTATCATCCTCAGGCTCTCGCCTTATCAGGTTATGAGAACTCGGCTCAAAAATCACACGATGTTCAATGGGACAAGCAGATTCATCCGTGCCAATGAAAAAGTATAACATTCCACGTTCAGGCAAAGTCCCGCGCCCATCATTCGGCGTATACGGCGACAAATCCACCAGGTTCAGTTGGGCCAGGAAAGTCATTAGAACTCCTTCTTGTGTTACGGGCCATTCCATGCGACTTGGCAAATCCGGATGTCCACCCACACGTGAGTTTCCTGTTCTGCGATATTCGTCCAGTGTGGATACATCGAGGCGAATTCCCCAGCGGCTTGAAGACAGCAGCAGATCGGCAGCAACTCCCAAACCATATTCCTCAAGTGTTTTACGGGCTTTTCTGGTCAGACGTTCACATTGTTCTGGCTTAATCATATAGATCCTCCCCTTTTGACAATACACCTATGCTGAGACATATTCAGGTTCACACCTGTATATTCTTCCGCCCGGACGTCTTTCCCTGCTTCTAGCAAAAAAAGAGACTGACATCCCCTGTCAGTCTACTTCCTTATCCTATATGCCATTTAACGATTTGGATCAGAAGACTTCTCCTGGTAAGCACGCATATGCTCCTCACCATCCAGGAATTCATGGGCCTGATGGGCTGCCATCACACCATGATAACTGATATCCAGACCCAAATCTTCCTCTTCTTCTGTCGAACGTACAGGCACAATTTTGCCAATCAACTTTAACCCGATCCAGGTCATGGCGAATCCCCAGATGACTAAGGCTGTAAGGCCAAGTGCTTGAACACCCAGCAACCTCCAGCCGCCGCCCATAAATAATCCACCATCCGTAGCAAACAGACCTACAGCAATCGTGCCCCACATTCCGGATGCAGCATGCACCGGGAAAGCACCAACTGGATCATCAATCTGCCGACGGTCCAGCCAGTTAGTGGCTGCCATCATCAATAGACCGGATACTGCCCCAATGAATATCGCTGCTACATCACCAACAAAAGCACAGCCTGCCGTAATGCCGACGAGTCCCGCGAGTGAACCGTTAATGACCGATGGCGCATCTGAACGATTGAAGCGGAATAACGTATACAACAACGTAACCGCACCACCCGAAGCCGCAGATAACATCGTAACAATCGCAATGTGACCAATTCTTACATCCGTCGCACTGAGTGTACTACCAGCATTGAAGCCAAACCAGCCGAACCATAACAGAAATGCACCTACAGATGCCAGTGGCAGATTGCTCGGGAGTGCAATGGCACTTACGCCAAGTGGCGTGTATTTGCCTTTACGCGGGCCAATAATAATCGCAGCCGCCAGTGCCGAGAATCCGCCGAGTGCATGGATAACAGCCGAACCGGCAAAGTCCTGCATCCCCAGCTGACTAAGCCAGCCGCCGCCCCATGCCCAGTGTCCACCAATTGGATAGATAATCGCCGTCATCAATATGATATACAACAGGTAGGCACGGAAGTTGATCCGCTCGGCTACCGCTCCTGAAACGATGGAAATAACAGCAATGGTAAAGGCAGCCTGGAACAACCAGAATGTCTCCAGAGATACCGGTACGTCCAGGTGAGACAAATCCCCATTCAGGAAAAATCCCGTTACTCCCGCAAAACCGCCAACGTCCGAACCATACATCAGTCCAAAACCGATAGCATAGAACAGCAACGTTCCAATCGTAATGTCAGCAAAAACCTTCATAATAATGTTCACACTATTTTTATAACGCACAAAGCCAGCCTCGAGCAGGGCGAATCCACCCTCCATCAATAAAATCATCGCTGCACTCAGTACGACCCAGACCGTATCAATCCCGGTGCTTAACGTCTCCAAAGTCATGTTTATACATCCTCCGTTTCACTAAGCTGTCTGAGTTCACGGATTGTATCGGGCGCAAGCTCAATCTCGTCCCGCTCAATGCTGTCCGGATGCTTAATTCGTTCTGCGATCTGATCCAATTCACGTATGCGTCTGCGAATCTGTTCCATCTTGCGAAAACGTTCCTTCACCTGCACCATATACTCTACCGCCTGATGATGGGATGCTGGGCGGCCCGCAAACCATTTGCGTACGGGCGACAACGATTGATAAGCAACCTCTTCCGCTCGACGCTTCTGTTCGAACTGTTCGATCTTCTGCTTGAGCGTTTGGATCTCATTTTCTTTTTTGACCTTCAGCCGTTCGATAAGGTACAATAAATCGGACGATGATATTTGCAATGCTGTATGGTGATACACCTCGTCGATTACTAACATATCATGTCAGGACTCCTTACATATCAAGTTACTTGTACCGATTATAGTTTGCCGGGGTCTGCCCGTCAATCTTTTTTTGGACTTGGGATGGATTTAAATGAACCGTTCATGGAGAACGGCTTTTTTTATTTGGCACAAATCACATCTAACAAAGGCTAATCTTGCCTAGGTTCGCATTCACTCTTTCCATTCTCAATGCTTCAAGAATAAGCATCCACATTTTGGGTAATGAACATACACAGACTACCCGCATCATAGAACCCGTATATAAGGAGAGGATTGCACGATGTTTACTCGTAATGACAATATACGCAACCAAATTTGGGAAGCCATCTCAGGACTCGAAGAAGAACAATTGAACCGAAAATCTTCACCCGAACAGTGGAGTATTATGCAAGTACTACGTCATCTGAATCTGATGGAAAATGTCATTGGAAAACAAGCCCGCCTGGCCCTCGAGAAGGAACAGACGGTGTCTGTGGACAAAAAACCATATGAATTATCGTTGGACCGCAGCCGCTCCGTAGAGGCACCACCCCATCTTCAGCCTCCAGCAGCGCCCGAAGCACTTGCAGACGTACGCAATGATCTGGACGAATCTCACCAATCGTTAAATAACTTTGCATTGGATCATGATCCTGACCTGCTGCGCAGCAAGTCCTTTCCTCATCCCGTATTTGGTGAGATGGATCTAACCCAATGGATTGACTTTACAAGTTATCATGAGGAACGTCATCTGGGACAGATCCAAGAGATCAAACAGCAGCTTGGCGTATAAACACAACCTTACTTTCACATAGCAAAGAATATAGTTGAACGACAAAAAACCTCCAATCCTATTAATTTAGGTTGAAGGTTTTCAATGTTCTTATCCTACGAATAAGAACGACACTTATATTTTTTTGCCCAAAATCGCCAGATCTCTATTCACACCATCCAGTACGGCAACTTCGGGATAATATCCCCACTGTTCAAAACCATGCTTGCGCAATAACCCCAGACTCGGTTCGTTATGCCCAAAGACAAATCCGAGAATGGTCGTAATCCCAAGTGCAGGACACGCCTCAAATACCGTTTCAAGCAAACGTCCGCCAGCCCCAATTCCGCGGCATTGCTGATCGACGTATACACTGACTTCCACCGTTCCGTTATACGCAGGGCGTCCATAGAACGAGCTGAGACTTGCCCAAGCTACCACCTGTCCTGCTTGCTTCATCACCCAAAGCGGACGATGATCGGGTGTATGTTCCTCGAACCAAGGCAAACGTTGCTCCACCGTCACCGGCTCCAAATCCGCTGTTGCCATACGGCCCTCAATGGTAGAATTATAAATTTCCACAATCCTCGGCAAGTCCTCCAGGCGCGCATATTCAATCTGCACATCTTCCAGTTTCATCACTATTCCTCCATCATTCCAGATCGTTCTATTATCATAGAGGATATTATAATGGAAAATAGAAGCCTTCGTCACCTCTAACATTCTGACAGAGAATTACTCCATCATTACTCTGGAAGTCCCTGAATTGTGTTCCCACGAGTTAACTGCTGAGTCTGGTCTGCCCAACGAATGTTAATTGAGCGAGATGTGAACAGATCCGGGCCATCCGACACCTGGAAATGCAGATGAGCTTCACTGGAGTTCCCCGAATTACCAAGCTCACCGATAGGGTCTCCCTGCTTGAGCTTATCTCCTTTTTTGACCGAAACAGTACCTTCCTTGATGTGTCCTGTGATGCTGTATTCATTGTTGCCATGGTCGATCACCACATAATTCCCCGCTGGCTCTTCGGGATTCATGACGCCGGGTATATTGTCTGGTATGTCATTTTTGGTATCGACAACTGTTCCGTCCGCAGCAGCATAGAGTGGTTGACCAAAAGCATGGTAGTTTGCGTTCACCTTGGCATCCCCGTTATAGCTAAAACCTTCTTTTGAACGAATGATATCCAGCGCATAGCGCTGTGTTTCATGCTCATAATGATAGTTCGACATCACATCGTTACCTCCCCAGAACACATACCATTCACCCTTTAAAGGGAAATGGAATTCAGTTTTGGTGAACTTTTGATCTGTATTCTTATGGGTTTCCAGCGGCTGGATCAACAGACCATCAATCTGATTGGCCTCGGTAAAATAGGCTCGAATCCCTTTTGTCCCTGTTTGATCCTTCCAGGCGAACTCGGTCAGATTGTTCATCTCAGCTGCGAACACTTGATCCAGGGAAGTTACTCCTTCCAGGAACTCGTCAGCAGACGTTTTAAGATTTTCAAGTGTGATCGCTTCCTTCATTTGAGGACTCAACTGACGGTAAATATCTTCACTGGAACCCTTCATGAGGGTATCAACAAAATTGTCGGGTGTAACCATTGCAGTTCCTGCTGAAGCAGAATCCTGTTCCTGATGAGTGTTCTCACCCTCTTTATTTGTATTGGATGCCTGTTCGGCTGACTGCTGCTCCGCCTGGTCGGAAGTAATGGAGTTGCTGTTGCCGCAAGCAGACAATATCACGCAAGCTCCAAGGGTAATCGCAAGCACCTTCCACCCCCTTTTATTCTGCAATTTCAATTGTGTATTTTGTTTTGATTTCAGATGACCTTCTCTGTTCATTCTCAACATCCCTTTCCGTTAATCGTTATACTTTCCAGTTAAGTGTACAGAATGAGTCTTATCCTTCGTCTAACCCCATCTTACATGTAGTTAAACTTGCAACGCCTTTTGAGGCTGCATAATTAAGATTCCGTTAAGATAGCTCATACACTATACAGCCTTCTTGGATGGTATGATTAGCAATACACACAACGGAAGGATCAGGAGGTCATTTTTAAACTATGGATAACGTCTCATTACTGCTTGTGGATGATGAACAGGCTATTCTGCATATGCTCAAAACCGTTCTGCTCAAAGAGCAGTTTCTCGATATTGATACCGTTACAACAGGCGAAGCTGCCATTGAGGCATGCAACAACAAGACGTATCATTGCATCGTGCTCGACATCATGCTTCCTGGCAAAAGCGGACTGGAAATCTGTCCTTTTCTACGGCAGGTCACCGATGCTCCCATCCTGTTTCTGACGGCCAAAACAACGGATTATGACAAATTAACCGGGTTCGCCGTTGGGGGCGACGATTATGTTGCCAAACCCTTTAATCCTCTGGAAGTGGTTGCTCGAATTAAATCATTACTGAAGCGTTATTTACCTTCTAAAACCGCAGCGATCTCGGATCACAACCCATCTAACGTAAATACGTCATCTCGCTGCACATCGGAAGGCGTGTACGATTTTGGACGATTCCAGGTACTGGAGTGGGCTGGTGAACTTCGGGTTGAAGGTGAGCCCGTACCCTGTCCGGCACTTGTGTTTCAACTGCTACTCTTTTTCTGCAAACATCCCAATCGAATCTTCACCAAATCAGACCTCTATGAGCGAGTCTGGGGCTCTGAAGCCATTAGTGATGATAATACCGTGATGGTTCATATTCACCGCATTCGGGAGCGCATTGAAGCCGATCCTTCCAATCCGGTGTTTCTCGTCAACGTCCGGGGTCTGGGTTACAAACTGATTCAGCCGGAACATGTGTCACGCCCATGAGTATTCGTCGCAGGTTAATGACCCGGTTTATCGGGATGCTTGCCGGTGCAGTTGTTCTTATCATCCTGCTTGGGTCTGTAGCCACTTACTGGGTCGTACAAAAGGTAAATGAAGTGAATCTGGTAGATGATTTTGCTGCCAACGGTCTGGACCAATTAATTAATACAGCAGAGATCATGCCGGATGATACCATCCGATATGACCCCGAATTGCTGAAGCAAGTAGATAAATATCAAGGCTGGCTGCAAGTTCTGGATGAACAAGGTTACGCCATAGATGCATACCACACCCCGGCCGATGTTCCTACTCACTATAAACCGGGAGAATTGATTGCATACTGGGAAAGCCAAAAGCCCTTCCCTTATCAGATCGTCATGCTAATCCGGGAGAAAAACGGGAAGGAATTCACCTTGTTATATGGTGAGAGTAACCCGGCCAAGTCCTTAATGAATAAGATTCGTTCAGACCTTGCTTTCACCAACGGGAAGCTTGATCTTAAGACCGACCAACAGGAGGCCCTCCGTGCCGCCAATGCTTATCTTCAAGTATTGGACGCGTCAGGACGCGAGCTCTCCTCCTATAACAAACCGGACATGGGCGTACCTAGCGAATACACCATTCAGGAACTTGTTCTGCAAGTTCGCTATCCGAGTCGATCAGGTATGTCTGTTGCAACGTGGTACGACGAACAAAATGAAACTACCTGGCTGATTAGCATCCCTGGTGATCCAGCGGTGAACACTGATCAGAACCCCTACAATTTTATTCTGGAACCGGCATTGGTTGTATTGATTGTATCCATCATCATTCTGCTCATCTTGCTTGCCTTCTGGTATGCCAATCGATTCGGCTCACCCATGCTGCATATGCTCCAATGGTTACAGCGTCTGGAGCGAGGGCATTACGAGGAACCCACCGGAGCTTTAGGAGTGCCTCGCAGCCAGCGTCGTAACGGAAAATGGAAACGGAAATATCACGTTTATGCTGAGGTGCTCCGCTCCATGCAGGCCTTGTCTCACACATTGAAACAAGATGAAGAACTTCGGAAACAGACCGATTCACTACGCGAGGAGTGGATTGCTGGCATAACACATGACCTGAAGACACCCCTCTCCTCCATTCAGGGATATGCTCATATGCTTGAGGCGGATAAGTATAGCTGGACCGCGGAGGAAGTCAGGGAATTCGCAGGCATAATGCTCGATAAGTCCATGTATATGGACAGGCTTGTCAACGACCTTGCCATGACCTATCGATTACGCAGCGGAGGATATCAACCTGTGGTTGAAGAGACTGACGTAAATGCGTTGCTTCGTGATCTGATCCAGCGCGCCGAACGGAATCCTGCATATGGGGAAGGTCGCATCCTATTCCAACCTTCCGAAGTGCCTGTGTATGGACTTGTCCATATTCCGTCGTTTGAACGAATTGTGGATAATCTGACTGCCAATGCCCTTCTTCATAATCCGCCCGAGTCCATCCTGGTTGTCAGTGTGCATTCTGGTAAGCAGGTAGATGAATTCAGCATTCAGTTTGCCGATAATGGACGAGGCATGGACTCCGAGATGGTATGGAAGTTATTTGAACGATACTATCGCGGTACAGATACAGGTACATCGGACGTTGGATCAGGGCTGGGCATGGCGGTAACCAAAGGTTTGATCGAAGCCATGAATGGTCGTATTGAGGTACAGTCCACCCCTGGTGAAGGAACGATCATTCGCTTAATATGGGATGGGCCGTCCGAAACCAATTAAAATGTTCCACTTGACCTTTCCATTTTCAGTCTATATAATCGACACTCAACAACACCTGTTCCAATATATTGATATTGAATGCAACATATTTCAGAATAATTTGAATGAGTTGATCTAACATATTTGGCGATGACCAGAGACATGATTTCGTTTGCGTGCTGCCCAGAGAGAGAGGGGATTGGTGAAACCTTCTTCAGCGAACGGACCGGAATTACCCCTCTGCAGCCGTGACCTCCAACCTCAGCATTTCGGACCTCCTTCGGATGTTCGGCATGCTGCCAGTAGAGTCCACCGTCTGATCCCCGATAACGGATTCCAATGAGGGTTATGATGTTTCCTGTTCACGACGGCTGGTCGAGATCAGGGTGCACCATAACCAAATTAGGGTGGAACCACGAGCCAAGCGCACTCGTCCCTTTTCCGGGACGGGTGTTTTTTGCGCTTTCATTTTAAGAAATGGAGAGTGGTTCACATGAGCAAACAGGAAAACAGTAACTCAGCAAGCAACAAATCAGGTAACGAAATTAACAACCAAGCAAATGATCTTCAACAATCCAGCCATTCCATTGAGGTCCGTCTGCAAGGTGGCGCGGTACGTTCTTACGAAGCAGGCATCACTGTCGGTGCGGTCGCCTCATCCATCAGCACAAGCCTGGGAAAACAGGCTATTGGCGGTATTGTAGATGGTCAAAATGTCGATCTCGATTGGGTGCTCAAGCAAGATTGCGAACTTGTTATCGTTACTTTGGACAGTGCGGAAGGTCTATATCGTTATCGTCATAGCGCAGCACATGTGCTCGCACAGGCACTCAAACGCATCTACGGTGCAGAACAAGTGAAACTGGGTATCGGCCCAGTCATTGAAGATGGATTCTATTACGATGTTGATCTGGAGCATGCCTTGTCCATCAGTGATTTGGCTGCCATCGAGCGGGAAATGAACAAAATCATTCAGGAGAATCATAAGATCAGTCGCCGGGTCGTTAACCGGGAGGAAGCCCTCCGGATCTTCGGAGAGATCCAAGACCCCTATAAGCTTGAACTCATTCAGGATTTGCCAGAGGACGCCGAACTTTCAATCTATGATCAAGGAGAGTTCTTCGATCTGTGTCGCGGTCCCCATCTTCCATCCACTGGTCGGATCAAAGCGTTCAAGCTGCTGAATGTGGCTGGTGCGTACTGGCGGGGTAACTCGGATAATAAGATGCTACAACGCATCTACGGCACTGCTTTCCCGAACAAAGCCCAACTGGATGAACACTTGCACATGCTTGAAGAAGCGAAGAAACGAGATCACCGTAAACTTGGCAAAGAGCTCGAACTGTTCATGTTCTCCGAAGAAGCACCTGGCATGCCCTTTTATCTGTCCAAAGGTATGACTGTTCGCACTGAACTGGAGCAATTCTCGCGTGAGCTGCAATTACAGGAAGGTTATCAGGAGGTTCGGACTCCTCTCATGATGAACAACCGGCTGTGGGAGCAATCCGGCCATTGGGAGCATTACAAGGACAACATGTATTTCTCGGAAGTGGACGATGCGACTTTTGCACTGAAACCGATGAACTGTCCTGGGCACATGCTGATCTTCAAAAACACACTTCATTCCTATCGCGAATTACCCATTCGCATGATGGAATTTGGTCAGGTTCACCGCCATGAATTCTCAGGTGCCCTGAACGGTATGATGCGTGTGCGGACATTCTGCCAGGATGATGCCCATCTATACGTCATGCCAGAGCAGATCGAGGACGAGATTAATCAGGCGATCTCACTGATCGGACGTATGTACAACATCTTTGGGTTCGAATATAAGATTGAATTGTCCACTCGCCCGGAAGATTCCATGGGATCGGAAGAACTGTGGGATCAAGCTGAAAGAGCTTTGCAGAATGTACTAGATCGTCGAGGCGTGGAGTATCGCATTAACGAAGGAGACGGTGCCTTTTATGGACCAAAAATTGACTTTCATATCCTCGATGCGCTGAAACGCAGCTGGCAGTGCGGAACAATCCAGCTTGATTTTCAAATGCCGGAGAAGTTCGACCTCACTTACATTGGAGAAGATAGTCTGAAACACCGTCCTGTCGTGATCCATCGTGCCATCTACGGTTCCATCGATCGTTTCATCGGCATCCTGACTGAACATTACGCAGGAGCGTTCCCACTCTGGCTTGCACCTGTACAAGTGAAACTCCTACCTGTATCGGATCATTATGTAGACTATGCGCTCCAAGTACAGAACCAACTCCGGGCTGCGGGCATTCGGGTAGAAACAGATCTGCGGAGCGAGAAGCTCGGGTACAAAATCCGTGAAGCCCAGATGGAAAAAGTGCCTTATTCGCTCGTACTTGGTGAGAATGAGAAAAATGCCTCATCCGCCTCTGTCCGTGCATACGGTCAGGGAGATCAAGGCATCCAACGTATTGAAGCTGTTATTGAAATGATCCAACAAGCTGTGAAGGCAAAAGTATAAAAGATGTAACGACTCTATTCATGGGTCACTCATCAGCTTGTGCTGAATTACAACTTCTCGTCAGGCTTTAGCCCAACCTGTTCTTCGCTCCATGTCCAGAAACGCTCAGCTGAAGCATCATCAACGGCATGTTTCTTCAGCTGCTGCTCTTTCTGTTGATAGAAGTAACGCCCGGTGATGCCGACGACTTCAGGGCTTGTGGCCAGATAAACAGCCGTTCGCGCCCCTTCTTCAGGGGACAGAAAGAATGGAAGTTTACCTGCAAAAGCCATAATGCGTGTGCCAAATCCGGTATTACGATCTACGCCAATACTCGTTCCCACCGCACCAGGGTGTAGACAGTTCACTGTGACAGATGTACCTGACATTTTGCGAGCAAGTGCACGAGTGAACAGCACGTTAGCCAACTTGGATTGAGCATAGCTTTTGATCGGATTATAAGCTTTGTGCAGATGTGGATCTTCGAAGTGGATTTTGCCGGCCTTGTACGCACCTGACGAAACGTTCACAATTCGCCCCTGCTTTGCGGCTTTCAGAGGTTCTATCAATAGTAAGGTCAGCAGGAAGTGCCCCAGATGGTTGATACCGATACTTTGTTCGAACCCATCTGAGGTTTCCTTCCGCTTAACCATCACTACCCCTGCATTATTAACCAGAACGTCAAGGCGATCATGACGCTCGCGGAATGTGCGGGCAAACTGGCGTATACTTTCGAGTGAACCCAGGTCACACAACATCAATTCAATCGCAGAAGAGCCGGACTGACGCACAGCTTCCTGAAGAGCCTCTTGTCCGCGCTTCTCACTGCGGCATGCCATGATTACGCGATATCCTTGT
This sequence comes from Paenibacillus sp. FSL L8-0435, assembly GCF_037965655.1. Classification (NCBI taxonomy): domain Bacteria; kingdom Bacillati; phylum Bacillota; class Bacilli; order Caryophanales; family Paenibacillaceae; genus Paenibacillus; species Paenibacillus sp. FSL L8-0435. The sequence goes on along the minus strand of NZ_CP150185.1, from coordinate 1,615,614 downwards.
CTTGCAAGTTCAATGGTGGTTGCCAACCCCATACCTGAGTTAGCTCCTGTTACAATTGCTGTCTGATTGGACATGAGGTACTTCCCTTCTGAACCTGAGGTTCCGAAATTAGAGGCGCGACGACGGACAATATGAGATAATGATAGGATCACATCTCGGTTTCCATGGGAGGACAAGTATGCTGACCAAAGAAGATTTTAAAAAAGTTAAAAAACAAGCCAAACTTGAAATCGCACTACTCGAACAGGAATATCAGGAAATCTTGCAGAACGTTGAGTCTACGCTGTATGAAAAATACGGTATTTTGGACAAAGAAGAAACGCGTGATCTCACCCGAAAACTCAAAAACCGAAGATATGCTTCACTCGTCATCGAACTATGCGCCATTACTGAACAAATGTTACATCAACTGTACAGAGACGTATATCAGAAAAAGTTTAATTCGACCCAGCTGATGAAAACTCCTGCCTACCGTGCACGCTCCAATATGGAGATTATTCAGGCCGAACTGAGTAAAGAGTTCATTGCTCTGGAATCCGAAAAAGAACACTTCGCTGAAGCCCTTAGTCTGGTGTATCAGACGAGGAACAAACTTGTTCATGATAACTTCTCGTTTGTCTCCATCGTTAAAGATGGCAGTAATGAAGAAGAAACGTTCGAAGCGCTGCTCCATACCGTAAAAAAATATAGAAAACACTTGAAATATAATCGCCCTGAATAACAACAATCATCGCTTAAAAAGAAAAGGAGGTGTACCGGACTACGGTCCGGATAACCATGAGCCATCCATCAACTTCGATTACTGTGCTAAATCTCCAGATTCCCACACCTTCCGGGAACAGCCCCATCTTCCCCGTCATGCTTCGTGATAAAGATGGCGTTACCCTGGTGGATACAGGCATGATTGGACAATTCGCTGAACTTCAATCCGCATTGGAACAAGAGGGCGTACAGCTCTCGGACGTCAAACGTGTGATTATTACTCATCAGGACATCGATCATATCGGTAACTTGGGTGCTCTTCTGGATGCCATCCCTGATCTGGAAATCTGGGCACATGCCGATGAGATTCCATATCTAACAGGTGAGAAACCTTTGATCAAATTCACGCCTGAACGTCGTGCTCTGCTGCCCGCGCCCGTTTTGGCACTGGCAGACCAACTGCTCTTACAGCTGCCTGAAGTGAACATCAGCAGAACTCTGGCGGACGGAGACTTGTTACCCCTTCAAGGTGGTACACAGGTCATTCATACACCGGGACATACACCAGGTCATATCTGCCTGTATTTCGGGGAGCAACAGTTCCTGCTCGCTGCCGATGAACTTCGTGTGGTCGATGATGAACTGGTTGGCCCTGCACCACAAGCGACACCGGACATGCCTGAAGCGCTGCGAAGCCTGAAGAAACTGACCAACCTTAAGCTCAATAAAGTCCTCTGTTATCACGGTGGAGAGTACATGAATGACCCGGCTCAGCGAATTGCCACTCTTGCAGAGAGCGCAGAGTAGTAAAGAACGCGGACTGGTGAGTGTTTTTGGAACGATAACGCTTCCTATTAACGCTGGTTCTCTTCGTGGGCATTGTGCGTTGTAGCTCATTCAAGATTAGGATGACACATACATTACAATCAAGGAGCTGTCCCATAAGTCATGAATTTGACGGGGACAGCTCCTTTGATTAATTAACCATGTGCATCTACTACTGCACTGGTGTTGTTTGTAACGAATCTCAGACTACGAACGCCACCAAACCTCTATTCAAGGTGCGTCAGGTTCGTTAGAAAAATTTTATTGAATGCGATTCAGATTCAGGGCACTTCAGGGCTTTGACTCAAGTTGAGTGGTAACCGTTCGTTTTAAACTTACTTCATCCTCACCCTTACGGGGATACCAATCCGGTTCGACACTGTCCTGCAACACTGATTTTATCTCCCCTGACTCCAGACTTAACTCTCTGGAGTAAGCACTATCAGCTTGTCATCTCCATCTCGTGGCGATCCTCGTCCATCCCGATTGTTCGTAAGCACATATAACTTCCCGTCCTCGCCAGCACTCACATTGCGAATTCGACCCCATTCATCTTCGAAGAGGGGTTCCACCTTCTTCACCTGTGTGCCATCTTCCGAAAGAGTAACCTTCAGCAACTGCTCTCCACGCAGATTCGCAGCAATCAGAGATCCAGCCCAAGGACCTTCTTCTACAAAAGCTACACCAGACGGCGCCCATGTATCATTCCCACTATGTGCAAGCGGAGCCTGATATGCGTCGTTGCCATCGTCGTCTCCCTCCACCTCAGGCCAGCCATAATTCTCTCCAGCTACAATCCGGTTAATCTCATCGTGATTCCGCTGCCCATGCTCGGTAGAATACAGATAACCGTTGTCCGGGTTCCATGCCAGTCCCTGTGCGTTGCGGTGTCCCATACTGTATACAGGTGAATTCGGCCATGGGTTGTCTGCCGGGATCGATCCGTCGAGACCAATCCGCAATATTTTACCGCCAAGGCTATCTTTGTTCTGTGACAGTTCCGGTTCATAACGTTCACCTGTCGTGATATAGAGCAACTTGTCCGGGCCAATTTTGATCCGCCCACCGTTATGATTTGTTCCGCCTGGGATGTTGCCAAGCAGCTCTTGATCTATGACCGCTTTGCCATCATTCACCTTGAGGCGTAACACTCGATTCGCAATGTCATCGTCTTCCAGATAGGAGTGGTACGCATACAGATAACCGTTCTCCTCGAAGTCCGGATCAGCTGCCAGACCCAACAGACCTCCTTCACCTTCTTCATTAAACGGGGCTGAGAATTCAATCAGTGGTTCAGGGGCTAGTTTTCCATCCTCGATGACCCGAATCGCACCAGGCCGTTCCGTTACAAACATCCGACCATCAGGCACACTCACAATCTCCCACGGTGCATTCAATCCTTCAACCAGAACGGAAGTCTGATACGGAATAACCGTCTCCCCCTGCGCTCCACTCTCATTCCCACTTGCACCGGTATTGCCTCCATTCGCTGTCTGTCCCTGACCTGCTCCCTGTCCCTGAGGCGTCTGCTCTGCTCCTCCCGTTGAGGGTTCGCCTGAAGAACATGACGCGGTTAACAGTGCTACACTTAATAATGAAGCATACAGCGGAACGGTTACTCGATTATTCATGATAACATCTCCCTTCGTATATCGTTCTTTTGTATAAAATAAATAAGTCATGCTTAACGTATTGTTAATGTTTTTTTCTCTATAGTTGAGGTGTTATTATTCATCTGTAAAGCGGTTTCGCCCTGTATTACCCTTCACACCAGCCGCTTAAACCGAGAATTCAAGGTATTCCGAGGACATGAAATCACCGCAGTTTGGAATTCCATCATAATCTTTTATAATAGAAGGATAGTATGAATGGAAAGGTGGACAACTACACTTATGAATCAAAACCCTTTATCTCGTCTTGAAGCCGATCTGTCCGGGCAAGGATTGGACGCCATGCTGATCACAGATCCAAAACATATCTACTATTTAACCGGATTTGCGAGCAATCCGCATGAACGCTTCCTAGGTCTGGTTCTCGCACGTGGCGAAGAGCCCCTGTTGATTGTACCTGCGCTCGATGCTGAAGCTGCCGCTGCCGCTTCCTCGGTATCCAACATTGCCACTCACACGGATACGGATAATCCATACGCTTTGTTCGAACGTTATCAAGGGCGCTTGGGTCGAGTAGGTCTCGAAAAAGAGTACGTGACGGTCGCACGTTATGAGCAACTGACCGCCGCACTGGGTGCTGCCAGCTTTGAAGATGTTGGCCCCCTGCTTCGCACATTACGTGTGAAAAAAACACCTGATGAGGTAGCCCGCATTCGCCATGCCATTCATCTGATTGAAGAAACATTGCGTCAAGGACTCTCTCATGTTCGTACAGGCGTAACTGAGATCGAGCTTGTCGCCGAGATGGAGTATCAGATGAAAAAGCTGGGTGCCGATGGTCCTTCCTTTGATACCATGGTGCTCACGGGACCCAAAACAGGTCTGCCACACGGTACACCAGGTGAACGGAAACTGCAACATGGTGACCTGTTGATGTTTGACATGGGTGTCTATGCCGGTGGATATGCTTCGGATATCACGCGTACATTCGCTTTTGGTGACATCTCACCTGAACTCAAAACCATCTATAACACCGTGCTCGCAGCGAACGAAGCTGCCATCCAAATCGTGAAACCAGGCATCACCTGCGCTGAAGTGGATCGTGCAGCACGCCAGGTCACGGAAGAAGCGGGATACGGCGAACGTTTTATGCATAGAGTAGGCCATGGACTCGGTATTGACGTACATGAGTATCCTTCTCTCCATGGAGAGAATATGGACATCCTGAATGAAGGTACCGTATTCACGATTGAACCGGGCATATATACCGCAGCAGGCGGCGTCCGCATTGAGGATGATGTAATTGTGACCGAGACGGGTGTGGAAGTTCTGACAACATATCCAAAAGAACTGCAAATCCTTACCGACTAATGTAATTGGATCTATGTCAAAAATAGCCCATATACATCAATGCTCAGCCGATATTTATGCATCATGAACTAAACTGCACCAAACTGTGCTGAACTGTATCTTCTAAATAATATACTCCTTTTGCGTACGCCTCAGGCCTGTATACAGAAAAGTACACACGCGAACACAAAAATCCCGCAAATCCATGAATATCATGGGTTGCGGGATTGTAATTAATACAAAGCATATCCTAGATTACTCCGTCTGCATTCTACGTAATCTTATTCCTGCTCACTCATTTACCATTAACCAAACTCTTGCGTGATATCCTGCCAAGACTCCAGCTGTGGCAGCTGTTGCTTCCCCCAGTAATCCAGAAACCATTGAATAATCCCGGTTGGATCTGTTGTGCTGTAGCTGTAATGCCGGAAACCGTCCTCGCCTTCCTGCAAACGAATCTCTGCCACCATTTGCCCTGGTTCCTCAAGCGCAGCAGCCTGCATATACATACTTCCCTCCAACAGCTCCGAAGGTTTAAGTACTACGTATTCATGCAATTCCAGATTGGAGATCAACTCCACCAATAACGAGGCATTAATGCTATCATTCTCGTAGGTTGTGCCATTGCTTTCCAGTGTATAACGCAGTGTAGAGTACATGTTCGATTCCCCTTTGGTTGAAATCATCGTTGGCTAATGATACACGCTCATAACGATATTGTCTAAGCCTCATCCTTAAACTTAAAGCTGCGTGCAGCATACAGAAACGGCGTTCCAACCGCAGTTAATACAAATTTAATAATATACGTCGTCAGGAAGATTTCCAGCCAAACATCCCAAGGGTAGATGAACGCAAACGCGATCGCGCAGAACACCAGTGTATCCACGAATGAACTGATGATCGAACTACCGTTGGTGCGTATCCACAACTGATTGCGTCCTGGGGCTACCTTGCGTAACCAGGAGTACAATCGTACATCCAAGAACTGACTGATGAAGTATGCCGTAAGACTTCCGAGGGCCAGACGTGGCAGCAGACCAAACAATGTTTTCATCGAATCCTGTGCAAGGTCCGTTGGTGCCGGTTCAAAAAACAACACCATCTGCATCAGAACCGTAGTCATAATCAACGTGAAAAAACCGAACCATACGGCTTTGCGTGCCTCACCTGGTCCATATTTCTCATTGAGCAGATCACTGGTCAGGTACATGCTGACATACATCGTGTTGCCTAACGTCAGTACGATTCCCATAATATCTATCGTTTTGGTCACCTGAATGTTGGCTATAACCGTAGCCACACCAATCCAGGCATAGAGACCTTTTTTACCGAACAAGCGGTAACACAACAGGAAAAATCCATAAGTTACGAGAACAAAAACTGCTCCCCACCCTAAGTTAAACATAAATACATACACTGCCTTCCTAGTTTTGATTACGCGGGATGGTTACGAACCGCGGTTTGGCTCAGGGCCAAAACATGAATACTCTATCACATTTCTCGCCCCATGAACAGAACTAAATAACTCCAAGTGTGCCTGAGTGACTACGAACCCGCCTATACTCCTCCCGTGTCCCTCTCGACCATACTAGTTTTTCCTACCTCTATTCCCCTTGCACCGTGTATAGAAAAAGAAGACTGCTTCACCACTGTGCACAGCATAGTTTGATTGCCGTAAAAAAACCGCCCTCCGGATTCCTCCGAAGGACGGCTTTTCTCACTTGATTTGTAGACGGCTCTAGCTATCTTAATGTGAGTTTCTATCTAATCCATTCTGTAATTAAGCCTGAGCCGCAGAATCCAGCTCACGGCTCTGATCGTTAAACGTGTCCCGATCGTTTTCTTTCAAAATTTTGCTGGTTACAAGTCCAGAAGTCATGGACCCGTTCACGTTAAGCGCTGTACGGCCCATGTCGATCAGCGGCTCCACGGAAATGAGCAGTCCAACCAGAGCCACAGGCAGATTCATGGTGGACAATACGATCAGGGAAGCGAAGGTTGCCCCGCCGCCAACGCCAGCCACACCAAACGAACTGATCATGACTACGAGGATCAAAGTCACAATGAAGTCCCAGCTCAGCGGGTCGATGCCGACCGTCGGAGCAATCATCACCGCCAGCATGGCCGGATAGATCCCGGCGCAGCCGTTTTGCCCAATCGTAGCACCAAAGCTTGCAGACAGGTTCGCAATGCCGTCCGATACGCCGAGTTTCTTCGTCTGTGTCTCCACATTCAGCGGGATCGCTGCTGCACTTGAACGGGATGTGAAGGCAAATACCAGTGTTGGCAGCACCTTCTTCAAATACGTAATCGGGTTGAACCCGGACAGCGAGATAATGATCAGGTGAATAATAAACATCACGATGAGGGCCACGTAGGACGCAATGACGAATTTGATGAGCTTTAATATCTCTTCCGCATTGGTTGTCGCCGTTACCTTTGTAATCAGTGCTAGAATCCCGTAAGGCGTAAGCCTCAGCACCAGCGTAACAATTCGCATAACCACCGCATATACCGCATTAACCATACCGCGGAACGTCTCCGCCTGCTGAGGTTTTTTGCGATCCAGTCCAAGTACGGCTAAACCGATGAACGCGGAGAAGATAACCACCGCCAGTGTGGATGTACGACGTTCTCCTGTCATATCTGCAAATGGATTCGAAGGAATGAATTCCAGCACTTGCTGCGGGATTGTCTGATCCTTCACATCAACAAGCCGTTCCTCCACCTTCTGAATCTGCGCATTCTCCCGGTCTCCTCCTTGAATCTCAATGGAAGTCAGGTTAAAGCCAAGGCTCGTTACAATGCTGACACCTGCGGCAATCGCTGTGGTGATCAACAGAATGGCAATAATGGAAACACTCATCTTGCCGAGATTTTGCTTGCCCTTCAGATTCATAATGGCTGAGATGATCGACACCATGATTAATGGGATCACGACCATTTGTAACAAACGAACATATCCTGAACCGACCAGATTGAACCAATCGACTGATTTTGTAACTACATCAGAGCCTGATGTGTACACCAATTGAAGAATAACCCCGTAAACAATCCCCAGTCCCAGACCCGCAAATACGCGTTTCGTAAAGGAGATATGCTTTTTCTGCATCCAGTAGAGGATGCCAAGTAAAACAAGCATAACCACTACATTCAATATGACTAGAAAAGTATCCATTTCTTTAAATCCTCCTCAGGCATGTGTGTAACCGGAACATATCCGGTTTTCTCTTCTATCTTTTGTACTTCCGACAAAGACATTTTACAATATAACATATAACAAACTATTCTGGTAGGTATTAATTGATATTATGTAATATGCATGTAATAGATTCATGTATTTCTGAAAAAAAATACACCAAATCGTGAAAATTGTTCTATTCAACCTCCGGTTAATTTTGTAATATAGGTATATCCGCTTATTCCCAAGTTTTCTCAATGTATAATTTAGGTCTTTCTTCATTGGTAGATAGGTCTTATGAATACGGAAAAGCGACAATGTTAATGAACTTGACGTGAAAGGATGATCATATGTTTCGTAATCGCACCGTTGCCGGTAAAATCAGAGGCACCTTGTTCCTCGTTCTGCTGGTTGCTTCCCTGTTGTTCAGTATCAGTTTCTACGCCGTTTCGATGAATATTATTCAAAGCTACGTGCTCCCGCAGTTTGACAAAGTCCTAAACACGTCCATTCAGGATATATACAAAAATACTTCAGCTTCCAAAATCCTACAGGTACAGAGTGGCGGAGCCGGTTCTGAAGGTGCTGCCATGACCGTGGAATCGTACCTGGCAGATAAAGCAAAAGAACATAATCTGGATGCGGCTTACGTTGTTGCTATTCAAGATGGCTCAGCCAAAGTCGTTGTGGCCAACCCTTCTTCAAACATGAAAGCCCAGGATGAGATTAGTGTAGAACCCGCAATGAATGCAGCTATTGAGAACAAAGAAATGGTAATCAGTGAGGTCTACTCCGATTCCTTTGGTGTACATAAAGCAGCCTTTATCCCCATTGCAGGAAGTAACATGATTATGGCTGTGAGCATGGATGCCCAGTTCATTCAAGACAAGATTACCCAGATTTTCTGGTTGTGTCTGGGGATTACAGCATTAGTGTTTGTGCTCGGCTGGCTTATCTCCACTAGTATGATCAAAAGAGTTACCAAACCAATCATCAAGCTCGTCCAACATAGCAAACAAATATCCCAAGGTGATCTGACCGCTAAACTAGAGATCAAAGGTAAGGATGAAATTGCCCAGCTTGCCGCAAGCTTCCAGACGATGACGCATAACCTGAAAGAAATGATTAGCCGTGCCTTGTCCACTTCCAATGAAGTTGTGTCAGGCTCCAATGACCTGCTTCAGCGGGTTGAATCGATGTCCGGTATGGTTCGAAACTCCAGCCGCTCCGCAGAAGATGCCGAAAAAGGCAGCATCAGCATTGCGTCAAGCGCATCCGAGAACGCCAGAGCTATGGAAGAAATTACGCAGGGTATCATGCATATTGCTTCTTCTTCCGCTGAAGTGTCTGACCAGATTGGTGAAGCAGCCAACGAGGCAGTTAACGGTAACCGACTGGCTCAGAATGCCATTGAGCAGATGGAGCGTGTAGGCCAGACAGCAAGCGAATCGTTGCGTTATGTGGAAACTATGAATGAACGTTCGGTAGCTATCGGCACCATTGTTGCTTCCATTTTTGAAATCACCAAACAGATTAACATGCTGTCACTCAACGCCTCCATCGAAGCAGCACGTGCCGGAGAGCATGGCCGCGGATTCGCTGTTGTTGCTGGAGAAGTTCGTAAACTTGCCGAGCAATCCAAGACAGCCACCGAAGAAATATCGGATTATCTGGGTACCATTCGTGAAGATGCTGAACGCTCGGTTGATGCCATGAACCGTGTAACCCAGGAGATTGGTTCAGGCACAACTGTCGTTCAACAAGCAGGCTCAGCCTTCCAGCAACTGAATGAATTGATTCAGAACGTGAATCTAACCATTCAGACCGTCTCGGCTTCTACACAACAAGTATCTGCTGGTGCTGAAGAAGTGAGTGCATCCGTTGAAGAAACGGCACAGATTACGACCAAATCCCGTGAGAGCATGTTACAGATTGCTTCAACAGCAGATCTTCAGCTTAGCGAGATGGATTCCCATTCGAATACAGTTCGTCATCTGCATGAACAAGCTGTAGAGCTTCAATCCGCCATGAAAAATTTCAAAATAAACTAACAGGTTAACCATTAACCTATCATCACCTGTTTTAAACCTCATCTAATCATAGGATATACAATACCCCCATGTCGCTAACATTCCGTTTCTAGAGAACGGTTAGTCGGACATGGGGGTATTGTTGTTTCACTCGGGTGCCTGAACACCCATAATCTCGTACACGCGCTTCATATCCAATGCCGAACGCAACGATTCGGCTACCCGATCGAACTCCATCTCCTTACGTTCATGCGCACTATACGTCTCCTGAAGTGGAGCCAGTCCCTTTCCTTCACGCAAGGCATTCAGCCACGAACGTCGGAATTGATCACTTTCAAACAAACCATGCAGGTAGGTTCCCCACACGCTGCCATCTACTGAGCCCCAGCCTTCTTGGAAAGGTTGACCACCTGGATGTGAGATTTCAAACAACGCGGTTACACGCTCAGGCTCGTGGCACTCCGTAACCCCCATATGAATCTCATATCCATTAATAGATAATGAAGCATCTGTTACATCTCGATCACCATACAGACGAATCGGGTGACCAGGCTGCACCCGTCCGGAAGCTCTGACGGTCTGCTTTTCCTGAAGAAATGTTGTCGATAGCGGGAGCCAGCCAAGTCCTTTTGCTTCCTGGATCTGATTCGCCTCCACAGCAAACGGGTCCTTCAGATGACGTCCCAGCATCTGGTATCCGCCACATATTCCTACCAGCTGAACATGCTCACGCTCGGTCTGACTGGCAATCGCCTGCTCCAGCCCAGACTCACGCAGATATGCCAGGTCACCTATGGTATCCTTTGTACCCGGTAGAAGAATGGCATCCGGACTGCCCAATTCCTCTGGCGAGGTCACGTACCGTACATTCACATCCGGTTCACGGGAAAGTGCGTCAAAGTCTGTAAAGTTGGAAATTCGCGGATATCGGATCACCGCCAGATCCAGCTCGGTTTTGCCGGATTTACCATGACGCATGGAGTCCAGCACCACCGAATCCTCTGCTTCAATCTGAATATCTCTTATGTAAGGCAAAACCCCTAATACTGGAATGCCTGTCCGTTCTTCGAGCCAGTCGAGTCCTGGTTGCAACAGGGACAGATCACCGCGGAACTTATTGATAATGAACCCTTTGACACGCGCCACCTCATGGGGTTCCAGCAGCTCCAGCGTACCTACAATGGAAGCAAACACCCCGCCCCGATCAATATCGGAGATCAGAATCACCGGTGCATCGGCCCAACCTGCAAGATTCATGTTGACGATATCCCGATCCTTCAGATTGATCTCGGCCGGACTGCCCGCTCCTTCCATCAGCACAATATCATAGGTATCCCGCAGCCGGTTCAACGCATCCATCACCGTCTGCTTTGCTTGAGGCAGGAAATGCTGACGGTAGTCCGATGCACTCATCTGGGCAAAAGGTACACCGTGAACCACGATCTGCGAATGCATGTCCTGCACCGGCTTGATCAGGATTGGGTTCATATCGGTTGTCGCCTCAATACCGCAGGCTTCAGCTTGTGCCCCCTGAGCCCGACCAATCTCCTTGCCATCTTCTGTCACATAGGAATTCAGTGCCATATTCTGTGACTTGAACGGAGCAGGCTTGAAGCCATCCTGCTTAAAAATCCGGCACAATGCCGTTGTGATGACACTTTTGCCCACATCGGAAGCCGTTCCTTGCAGCATCAGTACCGCCGCTGGTTGTGATGGCCTATCTTCCACGCTCTCTCCCCCTGTCTCCGTGTTATATCCAGATCACCTTTCTCCCAACCTCATGCGTAACACTTTCCATACTGCTTCTTACTTCAAAAGTTACAGCCAGAACAGTCCTTGAAGCACGCTCAGCACGGTCAACAAAGCCGCCTCCAGCAGCTCATTCATGGCACCATACGTATCCCCGGTTAAACCGCCGAGCCGTTCACTGATCCGGGCAGCCACGAATCGGCCGATATAATAACACGCCACAGGCAGAATAATAACTGCCACCACCGGGTATAGCCACCATGGCAGTGTTCCCAGACCACTCACCATCGCATCCGCAATCCCCATATCCGGCTTGAAAAGCCACACCGCGGCAAACGTAATTGCCCCTGCGATTAAGGTCAGGCCCACAGCTGAACTTCGTGCACGCTGGACCTCCTTCCGCTCACCCAGACCTTTGAACAATACGGCAAGTCCATCATCTTCGCGCGCATTCGGCCAGGCGGACATTGCATACACCATGAACCAGCGGCTCCAGATCATGGGCAGGATCAGCAGCGCACCATACACCCAGTGGCCCCGGGCAATAAAATCGGCGATCAGCGCAGCCTTCATCATCAGAAGCAACACGCAGGCGATCACGCCCATTGCCCCGACACGGCTGTCCTTCATAATCTCCAGCATCCGTTCACGGGTACGATAACTGAGCAAGCCATCCGCCGTATCCATCCATCCATCAAGATGGAGCCCTCCGGTGAGCCATACCCATAACGTCAGGGTCAGGACGGCAGCCGGAAAGGCCGGAAGCACTGCACCGCTTAAGGCTCCCAAGAGCCAGACACACAGACCAATTGCTGCACCGACCAGCGGGTAAAAGACTACACTTTCCCGCAGCAGCGGCGGGACAAAATCGATTTGCATTTTGACAGGGAAACGGGACAAAAATTGAAAAGCGGCTGCCGCCGCATGTTTGCGCTGAGGAGCAGGCGTGCCATCTTTCATAAGCGGTACTCCTTGCTTTTTAGTTCAATCGCAATACCTACGGTCACCAGAAACACTTCACCGCATATCGCCGCAATACGCTGATTCAGTACACCGGCCAAATCCCGATATTTCCTGCCAAGGGCATATTCCGGTACGATCCCATCTCCCACTTCATTTGTAACCAAAACAAGCAAACCGGGATAGGTTCGAATCGCTTCAACCAGCGCATCCAAATGTCCCTGTAACACCTGCTTCTCGTCATGCTCATGCGCTAACAAAACATTTGTCAGCCACAGCGTCAGGCAATCCACCAGAATGGTGGGTGCAGAAGTCCCTGTATGCCCTTCACCCATGCGGCTTATCAAAGCAGGCAGATGTATCGGCTCTTCCATCGTGTGCCACAGATACCCTGATGCCTCCCGCTGATGCTGATGCATGGCGATGCGCTCACGCATTTCATCATCGTACGCCTGAGCTGTCGCCACATACCAGGCCTCAGAAGAACGCTGCATGCAGAGACGCTCGGCAAAGGAGCTTTTGCCACTGCGTGCGCCGCCTGTCACCAGTACGCTCATCGAGAACTCTCTCCTTGCAGGGATGAATCAACCGACGCAGCGGAGTCCGAAGCATGGCTTGCCCCGTCCGAGACACCCGCGCTTGCAAAAGTCGCCATCTCGTTCAGAATGAGACATGCTGCGTCAATCAGATGAAGACTGAGCACGCCGCCTGTGCCTTCACCCAGACGCATGTCCAGATCCAGCATCGCTTTCAGGTCCAGTTCACGCAGCAGCGCTCCATGTCCATTTTCGTGTGACGTATGAGAAGCGATCATATAGGCTGTGCTCAGAGGTGCAAGTTGTCTCGCCACCAGCGCTGCCGCGGTAGAGATGAACCCGTCTACAACGACCGGGCAACGATGAGCAGCGGCTGCGAGGATAACCCCCGTGAGTCCGGCAATCTCCAGTCCACCCACCTTGCACAGAACATCCAGTGCATCTTCCGGGTTCGGTGCGTTTACGCTAAGCGCCCTGCTGACTACAGCAGCCTTGCGCTGCAAGCCTGCATCATCAATGCCGGTGCCTCGCCCCACGGCGGCAGCTGGTGCAACTCCGGTTAACGCGCTCATTACCGCAGCACTTGCGGTGGTATTACCAATTCCCATCTCCCCGGTGACAAACAGCTGTGTTCCCTTCGCCACCTCTGCCGATACAACTTCGGCTCCTGCAAGGATAGCGCTGACTGCCTCATCCCGGGTCATCGCTGCACCTCGGGCCATGTTGGCCGTGCCTTTGCGAATTTTACGGGAAAGCAGGTCCGGATGTTCCAGATCGGCATTCACACCGATATCCACACAGATCACATCAGCTCCGGCGTGACGGGCAAGCACATTCACCGCAGCACCTCCAGCGAGGAAATTCAGGACCATCTGGGGGGTCACTTCAGCAGGAAAAGCACTGATGCCCTCTTCCACTACGCCGTGATCTGCGGCCATGACAATGACCGCTCTGTGATCAAAACGCGGACGTGCATTGCCCGTCATGCCTGCCAGGCGGATCACCAGCTCTTCCAATTTGCCCAGGCTCCCGGGCGGTTTCGTCAACGAATCCACATGCGCAGAGGTTTCTGCCGCGACTTCCTGATCAAGAGCAGTAATCTTACTTGTTAAATGCTCCAACACCTGTTCATTATTCATACAACCAGCACTTCCTTCATCAAAATATGGGTTGCCCCGCTTCATTTAATCGATGTCCCGCCGCAGCAGCAGTTGAGGTATGGCATGGTCGGGATGGGAGACAATCGCGGGTTTGACGCGAAATATGTCCTGGATGTTCTCATCGTTGATTAACGTATGAGGCGTGCCCTTTCCAACCGTCAATCCCTCACGCAGCGCCAGAATGTGATCGCAAAATAACGCGGCCAGATTCAGATCATGCAGCACAGCCACAATTGTAATGTTAGTCCTCTGTCGCCATGCCGATAACAATTCCATGAATTGCAATTGATATTTAATATCCAGAAACGTGGTCGGCTCGTCCAGCAGCAGTAACCTCGGCTCCTGAGCCATAACTTTGGCTAGTGCGACCCGCTGCCGTTGTCCGCCACTGAGTGCATCCAGCGGTCTGTCCGCCAGCTCTGTCAATCCCAGGTCTTCGAGCACCCTGTCCACCACAAGTGCTCCATCACCCTTTTCCCGCCCCAGCCAGTTCTGGTACGGATATCGCCCCATCTCTACCACGTCTCGCACGGGATAGGAGATAGCTGGCAAGCCATCCTGCTGCAATACAGCGATCATGCGCGACAGGTCCTTACGGCTGTAAGAGCCGATGTCTCGACCATCAATATGGATCTGACCTTCGCTTAACTGTTCCGTTCCGGCAATAAGCTGAATCAAGGTGGACTTGCCGCTGCCGTTTGGTCCGACAACTCCCCACCAGTCACCTTCGCCAACATGCCAGTCTACATTGCGCAGTGCCTGATGATTGCCATATGACTTCCCTGCTCCCTTAATGGAGATAAGTGAAGTCGAGTTGGAACTGTTACTGGAATTCATGGCATCATCCCCTTCTGCAACTTTTTGTTCCGGTGCAGCAGGTAAGCAAAGAACGGCGCACCAACAAAGGCGGTGACGACACCAAGCGGAATTTCAGTTGGCGCCAACAACGATCTTGCGATGGTATCGGCCCACACCATGAAGATCGCTCCACCAATGGCAGACAAAGGTACCAGCAGTCGGTAATCCGGCCCCACCAGCAGCCGCAACATATGCGGGATCACCAACCCAACGAATCCGATGACACCCGATACCGAGACAGCACCTGCGGTCAGCAGTGTGCCAACTGCCAGCACTGACAGCTTGAGCTTGTCCACTCCGATCCCGATATGTGCGGCTTGACGTTCTCCCAGTGCAAGCACATTCAACGAGCGTGCGCGGCTCCAGAGAAAGACCAGCCCTAATAGAA
This sequence comes from Paenibacillus sp. FSL L8-0435, assembly GCF_037965655.1. Classification (NCBI taxonomy): domain Bacteria; kingdom Bacillati; phylum Bacillota; class Bacilli; order Caryophanales; family Paenibacillaceae; genus Paenibacillus; species Paenibacillus sp. FSL L8-0435. The sequence continues at coordinate 1,600,265 of NZ_CP150185.1, read as the reverse complement.
AATACGGGAAAAGGATGGCCGTATACGACCACCCACGCAGAGCCAGACTTCCCATCGTCCAGTATATAATTTCATTAATCGTCTGTTTCGACATGGTCGACAGGAAGGAAACAACTGCGCCCAAGAAACTTTGCATGACCACACCAGCCAGAATGAGGCTGTGTGTAGGTATTTTACGCCCTTCACGAGCCAGTGCCATAACAAACCATAACGTGATTACACCCGTCAAAAACGCAATCAAAGGCAACGTCCAGATCCCAATCAGTGCATACTGCAATCCGAAGAAAATCAGAAAGGCTGCACCCACGGAAGCACCGGATGATACGCCCAGGGTGAACGGGTCTGCCAGCGGGTTCCGAAGAACCCCCTGGAATCCCGCACCGGCAATCGCCAACGATGCGCCCACGAGCACGGCAAGCAGTACACGTGGGAATCTGACTTTCCAGATAATCTGTTCGGCTGCCTTATTCCAATCCGGTGTAATCCAATCGCCCACCCAGGGAATTTTGTGAATCAGGATGCCTGCAATATCCCGGATCGGCAACGCTACTGAACCAATGCCCGTGCAGATGAGCACGGTGAGCACCAGCAGCACCATGCCCGTCGTTCCGAACAGGATCAGCTTTTTACTCATTGGAACAAGTCAGGGTAGATCGCTTTGGCTACTTCTTTCAACCCTTGAGTTACACGTGGACCCGGACGGCTCAGCAGGTTGGCATCCAGGCCAATAACTGCGTCATTTTTCACAGCCGTAATTTGATCCCAGCCACTGCGCGCCTTGATGATCTGATCCAGTGTTTTGGAGTTTTCATCAATCACATCGTTGGCGTACAGGATCACATCCGGGTTGGAGGCGATCACATTTTCTTCGTTGATCTGGTACCAGCCTTCGTTATCAGAAGCAATATTGGTTCCTCCGGCTACGGTGATCAGTTCGTCCATGAACTCACCTTTACCTACCGACCAACCTGGGGAGAACTCAATATATACTTTCTTCTTTTCCTCCGGTTTAACGGCTTTCACCGCTTCTGTCACATCCGTTACATCCTGCTTCATCTGTGTGATTAACTTCTGTGCCTGCTCCTGATGATCGGTAATTTTACCGAACGTTTCGATATTACTCATGACATCGTCGATGGATTTGGGATCCGTTTTGAATATGGTAATACCCAAATCACGTAGCTTTTTCACCGCATCCTCGCTCATTGAAATACCTGTGAACACGATGTCCGCATCTGCTGCAATAACCGTTTCTTCATTTGGCTTGTTAATGCCACCCATTTTCGCTTTGGTTTTTGCTGCTTCCGGGTAATCGTCATAATCGGATACACCAATAATCTCATTGTCCAGTCCGAGGGCAAACAAAGACTCCGTTTCAGCTGGAGATACAGAGACAATTTTGGTTGGCGCCTTTTCAAAAGTGAAAGACTCCCCCGTCGCATCCGTAATCGTCAGTGGATATTGGGTTTTGAGGTCCGTCTGCGCCTGGCCTTGGGACTGCTCCTGTGCCGGTTGCTGTGAAGTACCTGTACCCTCGTTTGTTGTTGCATTGCCACATCCGGCCAAAGCCAGTGCAAGTGCCGCTGCACTTAGCAGGGACGCTACGTTTTTCCAATTTTTGAAATTCATTCTGTTATTCTCCCCTTCTCTATTTGTACTATTTTCTTGCATCGTGCTCGAACCCTTATTCCCCATGTCTTGGTGTTCCTGTACAAGTAAAACCCATCCATTTTACACAAGTCCACTCCGATTGCAGTACCATCTTCCGATCGCTGTTATCCCCAGATTTTTTTGATTCCCTTTTCGAAAGGGAAAATCCGGGGATAAAGGCGAACACTCCGTTTCTTCAGATCGGTTCTGCACTCTTCGTTAGCGTGTAAAAGTTCGTTTTTTTTACATGAACAATAAAAAATCCCCAATCCATACGTCCAGGATCAGGGATGACGTCTCGCATATGGCGATCTGTACATGTTCAACCAAGGGTTGTCCATGCGCATAGAATAGCCCGAAACGCTGTCCTTTCCTCGAAGGAACACCGGTTTGTACGTCCAGGGCAGGTAACCTGACTTACAGGAATCATCCTGTTTTACAGTGGCGGGACCGTGCCGGATTTGCACCGGCTTCCCCATTTCACCCTTGTGTGTTCATGACTCATACTAATTTGCCATGAAAACAGCCTTCACACGCGGGACCCTTGGTCGCTGATATGGTAAACCATTGCCGTGTAACTTCTGCATGCTGCATACTCCTTCAGGCTTCACATCCTGCAGCGTATCTGTATCCATACTGAAGTCACACTTCTGTTGTGATTATAGGGTATATTGTACATCCTTACAACCCGATCGGCGGAAAAGTCACTCTGCTGCCAGACCACTGATTCCCCTGTTGATCAAGCTGAACCTGAATCGCCTGTCCCGGTACGACATGTGTATCCCAGAACCCAAGCCCGGCAATCAGACGGGACAAGGCATACCGGATGACACCACCATGTGTGACCACAACTATGGTTGGCACTTGCCCCTCATCAACGTGCATCGAAGGACGATCCTCCAACAACATCTCTTGGAGAAAGGAATCCAACCGTCCGGTAAACTCCTGCCACGATTCCCCGCCGGGCGGAGTGAACTCCTGCGGCGTATCAATCCAGTTTCGGTACACAGGGTTATCCTTAAGCTGATCATACGTCAGCCCTTCCCACTGTCCAAAATCATTCTCGCGCAGGCGCGAGTCGAACTTCGCCTTTCCGCTGGCATCAGGAAGAATCTGTTCCAGCGTCTGTCGGCAGCGAAGCAGATCACTGCAATATACCTCATTCCACGAAACACCGCTCAATTGTTCATGAAGCGGAGCCAGCTCTTCTTTGGCATTTGGCAGCAGACCGATGTCGGTATGCCCCAGATATCTTTTTTCCAAATTCCACAGCGTTGTCCCATGACGGACCCACAGAATGTTTCTTTTCAGCGGCTCAGGCTGATTCATATGTACTTCATTGCCTGTATTTCCTTCCTTTATGACCATAACAGCGTCCCTCCTGCCAGCCACACGCCCAGCGTTATGAGCACGCATAGTACCACAAAAGCCCCTGCCGACCAGAACATCAGACGTGATGTTTGCACAATATCCTCGGCCTTCATCGGCCGTGTGGCTTCACCCATGTAGGCACGAAATGAAGCAACTCCGTGATACACGTTATGTCCGCCAAGCCGGATGCCCAGTGCTCCAGCCACCGCTGATTCGGGAAAACCGCTATTCGGACTTGGATGTAATCTTGCATCCCGTGCAACCATGCGTGCTGCTCCTTTGGCGTCCAGCTTCATGACCCAGGCACCCACGATTAACAGAATCGCGGTCAGCCGGGCAGGTATCCAGTTCGCCACATCATCCAGACGGGCCGAGGCCCAGCCAAGATGCAGATACTTGTCATTTTTATATCCGACCATGGAATCCAGCGTGTTGACGGCACGATAAGCCATGGCAAGCGGAGCGCCTCCAATGAGCGCATAGAATAACGGGGATACAATGGCATCCACGATATTTTCGGCCACCGTCTCTACCGTTCCCCGCACAACCTCCGGTTCATCCAGATGAGCCGTATCACGCCCAACAATCATGCTCAGTGAAGTTCTGGCCGCCGGCCAATTCTGCTGCTTCAGATGACGATACACTTCCATGCCTGCATCCTTCAGCCCTTTTGAAGCAATGGTTGTTGCAATGAGCACCACTTCAGCTGCCGCTGCAATGACAGGATGAATCAGCCCAAGCATATATACGAGTCCCCACGTGATGGCAAAAGAACTCCCCGCGATCACCATCGGGAATAACAGCCCGGCTCTCTTGAGCCCCGAATCTGTGCGCACACGCGAGCGAATGACACGCTCCAACGCCGAGATGCCTTTTCCCATGCCAATGACCGGGTGGGGAATCCAGCGTGGATCTCCGATACATCGGTCCAACAGGTACGCAAGTATAATAATCCAGGCTCCCGCCATGCCTGTCCAGAACGGCCAGGTCCATAGATGCTCCACATCAAAAGTCATTTGTGCCTGATCCTCTCTTTCCATAACAGTCCGGCCCGAAGGCTTTCCGTCACCGTGTCGTATACCAATCTGCCAATCGTTGCCCCTGCCGTAGTCGCTGTTCCGGCATAAGTGATCATCGGCTGAGGTTCCTCCACTGCCTGACGTACCGCAAACACAATGGCATCGGTTGTGGTGCCGGTGGCGGGCAACCCGTTCTCCGAATCCGGAACACCCGCATCCGCCAGCGCTGCCGCTTTGGCTTCCACCGCCGTCTGTACCGCATTCACCATCGCCCCGGTGGTCATGCGTCCATTCAACCAGAGCATGATGTTAATTGTACCCGGGACATAGGGTGGCAACGTTAGATTCTGTGCTGAAGGATCAGAGCGCTCCCGGCCGGAAGACATCGTCTTATTTCCCGCCGTATCAAATACCGTTCTCTCCGACCCCGCGCGTGCGGCATTTGATACACCCGCAGTGGTGCAGCACAGAAGACCAAATTCATCACTTGTATATTCCTGAATGGAGGTATGCTCCAGTCTTACGGCCGTCAATAATCCGGCACATTGATCCCGCGGCTCTTGCCATTGGTTCAGCGCTTGTTCGATATCACGTGGCGGATCATCACAGCGGTAATGCCTGTCCACATAGATGTTAAATATGCGATCCAGTTCAAGCATCCCGCCGCCATATACTGCACTTGACAGCGCTTGGGCAGCCCTTGGGCTCTGTGCTTTGATATGTCGTTCATGTGCAGATATGTTCAGTCCAGGCCAGGAAGTGGCCGCATATTTATTCTCACCTGTTTCTCCATTCGCAAAGTAGTTATAAAACGGGAGTGTCACTGCCGCTCCCCTCCCTGTTCCTCATCTTTCGTCTGATCAACATTCGGATATCCCTTGATTTCCAGCACGCTGCCCAGCACTTCCAGTAATGTAGCATTGGCATCTGCATCCTTGACCGCGAAACGTACATGCCCTTTGTCAAGCCCCTGATACATGGCACAGCTGCGAATCAGTATACCTCTTCTACCCAGCGCCTCCTGCATTGATGCCGCTGTCCAAGGGGCCGGCACACGTGCCAAAATAAAATTCGCCTCTCCCGGTGTCACCGCACATCCGTACGCCTTCAGTCCTGCGATGAGATGACCCCGTTCCCCCGTGATCTGTGATATGGTCTCCTGTTCGTACCGTTCTCCGCTGCGCAGACAGGCTTCACCTGCCATGAGCGCCAGACCGTTGACACTCCAGGTCACCTGTTTCTTTGTCATCGCCTGAATGTATTCGGCACGGCCCAGAGCATATCCGAGACGCAAGCCCGGAATGGCATAAAACTTTGTCATCGAGCGAATGATGATCACATTAGGATAGTCATTCAGTTGTGCTGCCAGGGACTGACGCCGGTCTACCGGAATAAAATCCATAAAGGCCTCGTCAATGACAAGTACGGTTCCCGTTTCTTCCGCTTTGCGGGCAAGCCTTTGTAATACCTCAAGTGGATATTGTACACCGTTTGGATTGTTGGGCTGGCCAAGGAAGAGCAGGTCTACCTTTTCCATGAGCTGCTCGATGTCCTCGGGTTCCGCTCGCCACGCCAGTTCTTCTCTTCCCTCCGTATGCACAACCTCGGCACCGAATTGTCTTGCCAACGCGCGGTACTCGGAGAATCCCGGTTCCACCGTACCCACCTTGCGCGGGGCAAGCCCCAGCAGAATGAGCGCCATGCTTTCGGCTGCACCGTTGCCCACGGAAATCTGCTCCTGCATCACACCAAGACGCTCGCTCAGCAGTGCTTTGAATCCCCGATGCGCCGGATCGGGATACCGAATCACCGACTGCAATCCTTGCTGTATAGCCTCCAGCACCCCTCCCGGCGGACCGAGCGGATTAATGTTGGCACTGAAATCCAGAAAATCAGTAGCTTCCCTCCCAAATCGTGACGCAGCCGTCTCCACGTCCCCGCCATGTCCGAACACTTCGATATAACCGGTCATTCTTCCGTCATCCTTTCTGTATGTCCTTTTTATTATGGATGGCACGGGAGGTGTGGGTCAATCCTGTTTTCTTTGTGTCCCAACCATAATTCGTTTACAATAGAAGAGGAATTTCGGTTCCTTTTGATATACAAGGTTCACTACATAAGGGACTAGCAATCCCTCACATACATTAATGGAGGAATGACCATGCTGTTTGTAGACAACCAGGGCATTACAGATCCTTCTGTAAACCTTGCCATTGAGGAGTACATTCTGAAGCATCTGCCGATGGAGGATGACAGCTATCTGCTGTTCTACATCAACCGTCCGTCGATCATCATCGGAAAACATCAAAATACGATTGAAGAAATTAATATCGAGTACGTTCAGGATAACGGTGTGCAGGTCGTTCGTCGTCTTTCGGGAGGCGGAGCGGTATATCACGATCTGGGCAACCTGAATTTCAGCTTTATTACAGCGGATGACGGTCAATCCTTCCACAATTTCCGCAAGTTCACCCAGCCTGTGGTCGAAGCACTGCACGAGCTTGGTGTAAATGCCGAGTTGACCGGGCGTAATGATCTGCAAGTCGGCGAAAAGAAAATTTCGGGCAACGCCCAGTTTTCCACACGTGGGCGCATGTTCAGTCATGGCACATTGATGTTTGATCTGAATCTGGAGCATGTTCAGGCTTCCCTGAACGTCAATCCCGAGAAATTCAAATCCAAGAGCACCAAGTCCGTGCGCAGCCGGGTCGCCAACATACGGGATCTGATTGACACCAACCTGACGATTGAGCAGTTCCGCGATGAGCTGTTACGTCACATTTTCAGAATGGAGCCACAGGACGTCCCGCAATACAAGCTGACTGACAAGGACTGGGACAAAATTAAGGAAATCTCCGCTGAGCGTTATAACAACTGGGACTGGAACTATGGCTTGTCTCCAGAAAGCAATGTGAAGCACACTCGCAAATTCCCTGTTGGCATCATCGATCTGCGCATGAACATCAAGGATGGACGCATCGAAGATATCAAAATCTTTGGCGACTTCTTCGGTGTAGGCGATGTGGCGGATATCGAAAATATGCTGCGTGGAAAGCGGTATGAGGAATCCGAGGTGCGTACTGCGCTTGAGGGCCTGAATGTAAAACATTACTTCGGCAACCTTGAACTGGAAGACTTTATTGGCCTTGTTTTCCTGGAAGAGTAGGTATATAAGTTCAACCCAAGAATGTTTACACCTGCCACTCCGATGACAGAATAACCTTCCGATCGCTGTTATCCCCAGATTTTTTTGATTCCCTTCTTCATAGGGAAAATCCGGTGATAGCTTATGCTTCCGATGTAGCTTTCTTTCAGAAAGCTTTCAGGCGAACGCTCCGCTTCTTCCGGTTTTTTCTGTCCTCTCCGTTCTCGTGTAAAACGTCTAGTTGAACTGATATAGTTAAGTCGGGTATAGATACAAATAGATACAGATAAAAAAGGAGAGAAATACAGATGACCTACAAATTAATCGCAATCGACATTGATGACACCTTGATCAACGATAACAAGGAAGTAACCCCTGCTACACAGACTGCACTGGAACAAGCGGTTGCCCATGGTGTAACTGTAACACTGGCGACTGGACGTGCTTATGCTTCCGCACAAGCGCTTGCTCGTCAAACCGGACTTAACGTGCCAATCATTACGTATCAAGGCGCATTGGTGAAAAACCTGCTGGACGAAAAAGTCCTCTATGAGCGCTACGTTCCACAGGAAGCTTCCCGTAAATTGTATGATTACTGCCTGGAGAACAATCTCCACCTTCAAACATACATTGACGACAAGTTATATGCCCGTGAGGAAAACGACAAGCTGCGTGATTATGCCAAATTAAACGGCACCCAATATTACATCGAATCTGATTTCATCAAAGTCATCGAACAAAAGACACCGAAGCTGCTCATTATCGATGAGCCAGACTACTTGGATAAGGTTGCCGTTGACCTGCGTGAATTGCTCGGACCACAAGTGCATATCACAAAATCCAAACCTTACTTCCTGGAGATCATGCATAATGAAGGAACTAAAGGTCACGCCTTGACCTTCCTGGCTGACCATTTCGGTCACCAGCTCAGCGAGTGTATTGCCATCGGCGACTCCTGGAACGACCATGAGATGCTCGAAGTTGCTGGTCTTGGTGTAGCGATGGGGAATGCCATCCCTGCCCTGAAAGAGCTGGCGGATTACATTACGGCAAGTAATAACGAAGACGGCGTGAAAGAAGTTATCGAGAAGTTTGTGCTGAACGCAGAGTAAATAAGATCAACGAACAGCCCAGTCGGCGAATTTCGCCGTACAGGGCTGTTTTTTTGATTTTAAAAATATGTTCATTATCCTATTTAAACGATTATATTAGGTATATTTTTCTGTTATTTTTTATGTTTTGAGAGCAACAATGCGGTAATCAAGGATAATTGTAGCGAAATCGTAATCGCCATAGATAAGATGACACGATTTGTATCTTGGACATCGGCAAAAAACAAAACAATAAAAAATACAATGAATGAGATTACAATGCTAGCTATGAAATTTAAAATTATTCGTTTCATATTTTGCCTACTTTCGCACCACGAATTATTATCTTACTTGCTCATGGCATGCTGGAAAGACTCCAGCAGTTTTTTGATTTGCCCATCAAATTCCAGTTGAAATGACGGAATGATCTCATCTATTCTTTGCTGAAACAGCTCCGGATCTTGGACACCAAGCTCTGCTCTTAACTCCATTTCTTCTTTGGAACCATTGTCGTTCAGGATCATGTTCAGGATTTCACCTTTAAAGTATTCACTTGGAGGAAGGATTAGAGCATTCATCAGGAACTGGGTAAAAAAGAGATGTTTATTATTTTCCTGACTCGCCTTTTTCATCGCCTGCTTAGTAAACAAGTTTATATACTTCTGAGCAAAAGCAACCCCTTTCATTCGGGAAGGCCCAACATGTTCGACCCCTTTCCAACGCAGATCAGCCACAGAACTAAGCCACCAGGCCGGTTCAATGGCCTGCTGCATACGAAGCAACACTTGGCGCTCAAACTGCGGCTCAGGATGCATTCGCTGCTCATCCAAACATTTCGCTATGGTCTCGACTTCAATTGCAGCGACCGTCATGCCTTGGCCATGGATCGGATCGAAACTGCAAAATGCATCGCCAAGGACAAGTAATCCGGAGGGCCAATTCTCCATGAGTTCAAAATGTTGACGGACAGACTCGGAAATACGGTATCCCCGCGGCCCTTGAAAAGGCTCCAGCTGGTCTGCCAATGCTACGATTTCATCCGAAGCAAACAGATGTTTGATTTGCTCTTGGAACTCATCCGGATGAGTTGAAGGATATTCATCTCCCCCTGCGTTGAACAGTAACAGTCCGGCGATATCATTTTCAATGCGCCACAACATGCCTGCACGAATTCCTTGCACAGGATCGGACTCTGTTATCACCGTGCCCCATTCATTTTGAATAGAGGATGGTATCTTATAATAGCGGGTGCTGTAACCAAGCGACACCTTCAGCACTTCCGGCTCAGGCACGGAAAACCCTATCTGTTCAAGCCATCTGATCAATTTGGAAGAACGTCCCGCGGCATCAATAACCATATCTGCTGCAAGCATTTCTTCCCGGTTATCCCGACCTCTTATTTTGGTATACACGCCTGTAATCGAACGCTGATCTTCTGATGCCATTAACCCCGTAACTTCCGTACTCGTTAAGAAGCTTATATGATCTATGTTCTGGACTCGCTGACGCAGTACCCATTCCAGCAGAGCTCTGCTGCTCGATGCAATTTTGAATGAGGAAGCAGCATTCGCCTTATTAACTAATCTACCGTAGCGATTGGCAATCATAAACTTCTCTTCATGTGAAGGAATGGCACCAAGCGCGACCAATTCGTCATTGTATCCGGGAAAGTAATGTTCCAGAATGAGTCCGCCGCGCGGTAATACACGATGTGGATGAAAGGATTGAGGCACACCCTGCCGATTTGCCGGCTCAGAAGGCAATTCATCTCGCTCAATGATACATACCTCATCATAATAATCAGATAACATCCTTGCAGTGATTAACCCTGCAATACCTACCCCGATCACCACAGCTTTTTTCATTTCGGACATCCCACTTCATCCTCTCTAATCCATCATATTTTATCTACACTTGTAGCCCTATCAAAAAATTACTTATAATACCAATATACACTTGGAATCTCGTATCATGTAAGAATCATTGTGTTGATAATATATAGCTAAACTACAATAAGGAACTGATGTAGATGAAAATGATTGATAAAAAGGTGGATTTGAGAGTTACCCGAACTCATAAATTGTTAACGATGGAGCTACTCGATCTGTTATGTGAGAAAGGCCAGCTATTTTAAAACAGATTCGGAAGCCTGCACTGTCATCCTCGCACGACTTCTTTTCTTCAACCAGCTGCTCACCTTCTCATTCATCGCCAGCAGACCTGAAACGACCAGCACTACACCGATCCATGTAACCCAGCTGACATGCTCACCGTAGACAACAGCACCAAGCCCTACGGCAATGGGTGGTGAAATGTATAACCATGTTGCTGGAAACAACGGGTTGGTACGCGACATAATCCAATAGAACAGACTATGCCCCACCATGGAGCCAATGACAGTCAGATAGATCACCGACGAGACGGCAGGCACCCAGTCCAGAGTAGACATATTCCACGATTCTGTTCCGACTGAGAGCAGGGATAACAGCAGTCCCCCATACATCATCTGCACCGCATTGATCGCTATAGGACTAGCCTCCTTGAACTGATGAATAACCTTTTTGGAGTACAAGGCACCTGCTGAATAACAGACCTCCCCCACCAGTACCGCGATACAACCCCACATGAACAGGGAACCTGCACCAAACGATACACCTGGCAACACAACCAGAACCACACCGGAGAACCCGATCAGGCAGCCTGTAATCATACGGGCAGATGTTTTTTGCCGTAACAGCGCCGTCTGCATCAACATAATCATCAAAGGCCCTGTCGCTGACAGAATGGCACCCACACCCGAGCTCACATGCTGTTCAGCCCAATATAATGTGGCAAAGGTGCCGAAGGTCAGTCCCGCTCCCGTCAGCAACATCTCCTTGCGGAACAGGAGCGACCAGCTCACTTTGCCCTTCATCCTCATCCATGCAAACATCAGCGCTCCCGCGATTACAAATCGCAATCCGGCTGACAGAAAAGGCGGCATGCCTGCCTCTACTCCAATTTTAATAGCCAGAAATGTTGTACCGAAAATAAGACACATAACCGTAAATGCAATCCCCACCATGATAACCACTCCTTTATCTGTTCTCCATCATATCTCATGGTCTACAGAACAGAATGAACAAAACAGAACAGTTTTCTCCCATTAGCTGTTACAATAGAGTTCAAAAGGAGTGTGAGCCGGGTGGGCAGAACCATGATGATGACAGATAACAGCCTGAAATTATATGAGCAAGTAATCCATTATCTCATTGTACGTATAGAAGCGGGAGAGTGGGCCGAACATGAAAAACTGCCATCTGTACGAAGCCTGTCCGAGCTACTCGGCGTACATCGTCTGACCGTATTCAAAGCCTATCAGGAGTTAAAAGAACGTGGGAATGTGTATGTGAAGGATAAGTCCGGCTATTATGTCAGTCCAGCAACTCCATTCTCCGTAACGGATCAGGCGGATGATCCCGCTGTGTCTGCCTGGCTGCATTGGGATTCACTTGCACGGGTACAGTCCCTTGAAGCAGAATACCAGTTTTCCAAATCGTTAATCGATCCCTCTCTGCTGCCCAACCGGTATTGGGGAGAACTGATGCGTGATCTGCTGGATCAATATCCCCGTTTGCTCGGAACGTATTCCACAATTCAGGGAGATCTGGAATTGCGAAGTGCGCTGGCAAGCCATCTAACAAAAAAAGAACGCTTCTATCTCTCCGCAGACGAAGTGCTCATTACTTCGGGTGCCCAGCAAGCGATCGATGTCATCTCGCGGACGCTGGTCAAACCCGGAGATCGGGTGTTGATGGAACGGCCTACGTATGGACCGGCAATGGAGATTTTCCGCAAGCAGGGTGCTCGTCTGATCTTTACGGATATTCACTCGGACGGTTATGATCTGGAGCAGATTGAGCATCTGATGAAATCGGAGAAACCACGCTTATTCTACACGACGCCAACTTTTCATAATCCAACCGGCGTTAACGTTCCAGTAGAACAGCGCAAGCAGTTACCCGAACTTGCAGAACAGTATGGATGTTTTCTGCTCGAAGACGACAGCACCTATGATATCTATTTTAAGGAGAAACCTCCTGCACCCATTTTCACCTATGACACCACTGGGCACACCCTGTACATCCGCAGTTACAGCAAGTATGTTGCACCCGGGCTAAGGATTGCAGCCATCATATGCCGTCAGCGTTTCATGCCAGGACTACAGGCTGTAAAATCACTGACAGATAACGGATCGCCCCTTCTGAACCAGAAGCTTTTTCTCCGTTATTTTCAGTCAGAACGTATGCATCAGCATCTGTCCAAGCTGCGGACCGCCATCCAGCTACGGATGGAAGTGATGGAACAGTGTCTGCTGGAAACGGACTGGACGTGGACCCGGCCGGAGGGCGGACTCAACTTTTGGGTGGAGCTTCCTGAGGGTGTGGATACCGGAAGACTGCTTCACCGATGCATGGAACAATCCGTTGCATTCGTACCCGGAACCGTATTTGATTCTTCGGATAATTCAGCCAGTCGCAAGCTGCGCCTGTCCTTCTCTTATGCACATGAACAGCAGATTCGGGAAGGGATGAGCAGGCTCATTACGCTTTCGAAAGAAATGTAAGGTTTCGATTCCCTGGAACTGACGTCACTCCGAAGAATATCAAGTGCAATTGCCCTCTCACCTGCTACATCAAAAAAGTCGCCTTATGGCGACTTTACTTTTTGGTGTTCTATACTCTTTACTCTTTACCTGCAACCCACTCTGTGCTCAAAGATCTTTTCTTGCAAACAGGCGTATCGTAATAAGATAGGATACCAAAAACAAACCTATTATGCCTAACGAAACCAATGCCATTGTCGTTGTGGTAATCATACCGTTCTCGTTGGCCATACTCATGAGGTACGCAACGGGTTGCGCCAGTATAATCATACAGACCATGAATATCGCATTGATGATACCAGCACCTTTTTTGCTAAGTCCGTAGAAAAGAGGCATGTATATGGAAACCAACGCAAGCACCATGCCTATGGAAATGACAATATCCCTAAGTGAATAATTCGGCTTGTTCAGTTCAGGATAATTCAGGTTCACAAGCTCGTGAATTCCGTACGACGCAAGCACCCCGAATAGCGCATAGACTATGGCAGACAAGTACTTTGCTTTTACAATCTGTTTGCGGCTAACGGGGAGCGTGACCAGAAAATTATGATTATGGTTCTTGATATCAATCATGGTTGCCATAATAATGGAACCAAATGCAGTATAGATGCCCACAAAATACATCGACATTTCACTCTGCGGTATGAATGCGAGACTGAATACCACCAGGTATAATGCAATGATCCACAGTGAACTTTTCAGTACAATGAAGTCTTTACGAAGTAGGTTAAGCATATTTGCGTCCTCCCTTCGCCGTAAAATAAATGAGGTCTTCCAACGTAGGTCTTTGTAAGAGAGCAAGCCTGCCAAATAACTGTTCGGCCTCAGCCTTTTGATCCGACAATGCTTCAAAACCAACGGCTGTCTCGCGTATTCCGATGAAATGTTTCCGAATGTCGGAATCAAGCAGACCCATATCCCCTTTTACAATCGTATACCTTTCCAGCACATCATCTTTTGCCTCGTTGAACACCAATTTCCCTTGATGAATAAACGTAATATAGTCTGCAATACGTTCCAGATCCGTCGTAATATGCGTCGAGAAAATAATGGACCTTGTTTCGTCCTGTATCATATCTGCAAGCAGATCGAGCAGTTCCCGCCTAAATACAGGATCAAGTCCAGATGTCGGTTCATCCATGATCAGCAGATCCGCTTCATGCGACAAAGCTACTGCGAGAGAATACTTGATCTTCATGCCTTTGGACAGATCCTGGATTTTCTTTTTGGGAGACAGTTCGAACTGATCCAAGTAGTCATTGAACGCTCTATTGTCCCATTTGGTGTAAAAAGGAGCGATCATATGTGTCATCTCACGGATCGTTAGATGCTCATAGTAAAAACATTCATCGGACACAATGCCAAGGCGTTGCTTGATATCAACTTCCTGATTGGGCATCTCACTGCCCAATGTCTTGAGGCTCCCCTTATCGGGCTGGATCAGACCTGTGATCATTTTGATCAAAGTACTCTTGCCCGCCCCATTCGGACCAATAAGTCCCGTGATATATCCCTTTTTCACATCCAGAGATACATTATCTACTTTAAATAAAGGATACGTTTTGGTTACATTACGTAATTCGATCGCGTTCATTATGCTTATTCCTCCTCAACCAACAATGTAAGATGATGGATTATATCCTGTGAACTCATGCCCAGTTCTCTGCTCTCACGAATCACTTCGAGCATTTTCTCTTCCAATTGTTTCATCCGCCGCTCTCGAATAAAGTCCTGATTGGCCCCGGATACAAAGCTCCCTTTACCTACAACTGAATCGATCAGCTTCTCCTTCTCCAGCTCTTCATAGACACGTTTAGTTGTAATGACACTGACTTGCAGATCCTTGGCGAGCTGCCGAATGGAGGGGAGACTATCTCCAGCAACCAATTCTCCGCTCAAGATGCTCTGTCTGATCTGAGTTAAAATCTGCATATAGATCGGATCGCTCGAAGCGTTCGATATTAAAATGTTAATCTTTCCTCACCTCATTGATGTTAAATAGTTTTCGGTAGGTATAGTGTATATATATAATATATACACTATACCTACCGATGGTCAATCTTTATTTCACATTATTCTCATTCTGAATCATTCCATAGAAGTGGACTCGCTAATTTGGACGAAAAAAAAGAGGACGTCAGTTTCCTGTTCGCCCTCTTGATTATAATCAAGCCCGGAAGGTCACATGACCTTCCGGGCTACTGTTATGAGCTGGATATGACCTTATCCACCAATCCATATTCGACCGCTTCCGCAGCGGTCAGGAAATAGTCTCGATCCGAGTCCTTCTCAATCCGTTCAATTGACTGTCCTGTATGGTCGGCTAACAGCATGTTAAGACGTTGACGATGTTGAATGATGCGGTTAGCATGAATCAGCATATCCGACGCCTGCCCTCGCGTGCCGCCATGTGGCTGATGGATCATGATCTCACTGTTTGGCAATGCCATACGTTTGCCTTTTGTTCCACCCACCAACAAGATCGTGCCAAAACTTGCCGCCATACCTGTACAGATCGTGGAGATATCTGGCTTCACAAATTGCATCGTGTCATAGATTGAAAATCCCGCAGTCACCGAGCCACCAGGACTGTTGATGTACATCTGGATGTCCTTCTCCGGGTCCTCTGCAGTCAAAAACAACAACTGAGCCACAATGGCATTTGCCATCTGATCCTCAATCTCCCCGGACACCATAATGATCCGGTCTTTGAGCAAACGTGAATAAATATCATAACTCCGCTCTCCACGAGCTGTTTGTTCCACTACATACGGCACTACATTCATATGTGTCGCCTCCTCGATTTAGGCAACCATGTTGACCGTGTACCCACCTCCATATGACATCGAGTTCATGCCAGAAGTAGAGTACCCGTACATCATTGGCTGCATGGATGGAGACGGCAAAGTCTGCTGCAAAATCGTCCCCGCCACAGCCATCGGATCATCGGTCCGGTTCAGGCACAGATCAATAATTCGGGCTGTATCTCCATTACGAAATGCCAGCAGATAGCTGCGCAGTTCCTCCCGATTGTCCTCCACTGCGCCTTCCTCATACTGCAATTCTGTGTCGTCCGATTGTTCCAACCTGTGCCTCACTTCAGCTATGGCAGAGCGGGCTCGACTTAACGCTGCTTTCACAGCACCTTCTGTCGTATCCAACATTTCCGCAGTCTCTGCCGCCTTATAACCCATTAATTCACGTAATACATATATCACTCGCTGCCACGGAGGTAGCGTATTTACAAGAAGTTGTACGGCAGACTCCAATTCCTCGAATTGCCTTTCCTCCTCCATCTCGTGCAGGAGCGGCTTCAAGCTATCCAATTTACATGCTAATCTCTCCCGCTGACGTAGGATATCAAACCAGCTGTTGCGTGCAATACGAATCAGATAAGCTTCCCAGTTTATATCTTTATTCATCCCATAAGTTCCAACTACACTCGACGACAACACTTTGAGACAGGTCTCCTGAACCAAATCCTCCGTGTCTGGAACTGATTTCGTCAGAGATAAACAATACGCATACAACGAACCCATCAGATCGGGTAGTAGAGTACGGATGCTTTGGTTCAATTGATTTTTTCTGTCGTTGCCATTAAAATCAACATCGAATTTATCTTGTTTACCATCATCATGTGGTCTGTTGATTCTGCAATCCACGGACTTCACAAAGGCCATCTTGGGGGCCCCCCTTTGCTGGTTCCTGATTGATTTTGACTTACACTATGTAAACGAAGAACCCCTTGTAAAGGATACGCTCTTCTGAATTTATTTTATTACGCTAGTTAAGTTGGGTTACGCATTCGTTTCCAGCTTTAATGTTCCAAGCGGCACCTTCATCCCGGTAAGGGCAATCGTAATGCCTTGATCCAGATTATAATTCTGCCGTAGATCGACGTCATGAGACATATGTGTAAAATAGGTATGACCTGGCTTCAGTTCCCGCAGCAGCTCCTGCGCCTCACCCATATCGTACACGGAACGTGTCGAGAATTCCGCAAGCTCATGCACAAAGCTCGTTCCGAGCACCAGCAGATCCAGTCCGTGCAACGGCTCTTTCTCGGTTGCTTTCAGGTCAATGGCATCCGAACAATACGCCCAGCTATACCCTTCCCGTACGAGTCGATACGCATAGGAATAACCGTTTTTACCGTGGCAGACCTTCCATGAATGTACCTTCCAGCCGCCCAGTTCAATACCGTCATCCGTTTCCAAAAAGTCCATATGACGCCCCAACCAGGGAAACTGTCCCTGAATCGTAACAATCACTTCACGTGGCGCATATAAACGCCCCTTCACGCCCAACCAGCGACACGCATCCGCCCATTCCGGCAATCCTCCAATATGGTCAAAATGGGCATGAGTGATGAGCAGCGTATGCACCATACGCACCCCCTGATCCTCCATCTGTGATCTCCAGTCTGGTCCGCAGTCAATCATGAACTGTTCAGTCGTACCATCCCCACTACTGTCAATCAGAACAGAAGAGCGTTTGCGTTTATTTTCTCCCGTAAGCCTCGCCTCTGTACATACTTCGCAATCACAATACACACGTGGAACGCCCATCGCATCGCCAGTGCCCAGAAATGTTAGCTGATCCAATCCGCATTCCCCCTGAATTAATGATATGTAGATTGTAATCGTCCACCTCTATTTTTGCAAAAAAAGACCATCCCTCTGCAGTTCTACACTGCAATTCGGGACAGTCCGTCGTCTGACCATTCAACGTCAGACTTCATCTCCATGCTTCGCTCCAAAGGGAGCTTGCGCTCATCCACATCTGGGCGCCCCCTTATACCTGGGGCGCCCGCATGAAGACAGGCCTTACCTTTTAAACAGGCCACAACCGACTGATCGAGTCACATTAACCCAACGCTGGAACTATACCAGTGCTCGCAGCTTCAAAGTCAGCTCCTGACCCGCAGGTACATCCTTCGAATCCGTAATGACCCAGTTCGACGCAAGCCGCTTCGCCAGCACCTCTGCCTGCTCTGGTTTCAACTGTAATCCGGTAACGATTCCTTCACCCACCGTGAAATCTTTCTCTGGCTGCACTTTAAAGGCCTTTTCCAACCAGATTCCGAGTCCACCACGTGTGTTAAAGGTAATCCGGTACCCATCTTTTACTGCTGCCTCCAGATTTTCACCATGCTCATCCGCATACGAGAAAAATTCGTTATATCGGTATTCCTCTTCAGACACGGCGTCAAAAGCGGAAACATCTTTCGCTTGAATGGCTTTTAATATTTCTTCCTCAGGCATCCCCTTACCGCGGGCCTGCTCCAGTCTAATCGCTGTACTTTGGGATAATTTGATCTCTGCACTCATCCAACTCACACCTTCCTGCAATACTATGTAACAATCATGATTCAGTATACCCCTATTATAACCTTTTGGCAGTAAAAAACCTCCATCTCTACTTCCATTGAAATGAAGAGTTAGCTTCCGGTCTCAAGTTTACTTTCATTGTTTTGAAATAGTAACTATCATAGCTTAAAACAACAACAAGTTCTTCCAAAAAAATTAAAAGATTTACAAATTCACAAGGATAAAGCTGAAAGTAAATTCCAAATAATGGCAATTGGTGACTTAAAAACGGTAGGTGTTACCCCTTTCAAACAGGAAACAACATATTGGTGTGGACCAGCTACGTCTAAGCAAGTATTAAATTACCTAAATGGCAGTTCAGAATCACAATCATATTATGCACAAAAAATAGGAACCACAAAAGATGGAACTGACTTTACAGTTGTTGATGACGTACTAAATAATCTTCAATCAAACTATACTTATTCATACTCTACGTCACTTCCAATTGAATCATGGAAGTATGCCATCATGTATTCATCCGATAACTACCATCCAGCTGTGTTAGATTTAAAAATTACAGGAAATGAATTAGAAAATTATACGGGAACTGTAAGCGGACATATAATAAATGTCTCAGGTTATGATTTTAGAACAAATGATGCAAAAGTAAGACTCACTGATCCTTACGATCAAGGAAATAGAGGGAAAACGCATGGTAATAAGTGGTACACACTTGAAAAAGTATGGCAGGCTAATCAAAACCACTTTAGACAAGCAATAATATGGTAAAATTAGGTTAAAGGAGGGGAGCATGCTTCCCTTCTTTACTACTCTACAGGAGGCTTCAACATGAAGGAGAAGTATAAATACATTTATTTCTATCTCATCATTGTGCTTATGTTATTACTTACAGCCTGCAACCGATCAACTCCAGCAAATCAAACTACAGATCCACATTCACTTGAAAAACCTTCTAGTACATTGGAAACTGCACCTGAAACTAATTTAACAGATTTATCTCAAAAGCCAACGTTATCCGAACTGCCACAAGCTAAACCCGATGTTAAATTTAAGCTTCCTTACACTATTGATTCAATTACAATTAAAAATGATATTCTAGAGCGTAACACCATCGTTTCCAGCTATAAAAATGACAACGGCATCGTCACTTTTAGTAGAGATTTTTCTACAACTGAAGAGATGGAGATGGAAATCATTCAGTTTGATACGAAAAATAATACCTATATCTCCCAATACCGTGCTGCGAAAGGCATGATTATTAATACCCTAGTGTCCGTTGGCGATGACTTATTTTGGGTAGAAAATCCATCCAAGTCAACAGATAATACTACTCCATGGAAAATTAAACGAATGAAACGAGATGATCTTGATGCAACCGCTACCGTTTTTGCCGAAGGGATTAGCGAAGATCAGATAGCCGTTCCAGTATTAAGATCCAATCAAGATGAAATTAGCTGGATAGAGAAGAAGATTACCAATCACATCGTGAAGAACGAAGCTTACATTTATAATGTGAAGACTCGTATCAAGACCACGGTAGCCACACAATTTCTAAATGAACAATCAAAGAACAGAGAAGGTATCTTCCTTGATTTACAAAGGCCTGTAAAAGAAGGATTATTGATACAACAAACGGTTTTTGAAAATAAAGATCAGAATAATGAAAAACGGTTTGATATTGTTATGTATCCTAAAGACCATTCCAAACCTGAGCTTATTGTTAAAGATCGTGAAGACATTTATGATTTCACAGTAAATGAGCAATGGATTGTATTGACAACGGAGAGTACTACTGAAATCTTAGATAGAAAAACAAAAAAACTGATATATTCCATTATTCACGACAGCTCGCTACTCGGTGGATACTCGCCTTTTTTATTTGAAAATCAGCTTATCTACAAACAATCCCCCTATATCATGGCTGTAGATTTAACCACAGGTAATAAACAACGGTTAACCACAAAAGAAGGAAGTTATACCCCTATTACTAATTTCGGGGATATTCTTACCTTTACTCGTATGGATTTTGGAAAGGACAGGACTCAAGCAGAATTATTTTTTGTCAACTTGAATCCTTAGAATACCAACAATACTAATTAATAATATTTCTAGAAAAAATCCTGTTATAACTTACTCTCACTGTAAATGGCCTCCCCATGGTTAGACATTATCTAACCATGGGGAGGCCATTTCAATAATATTCTAAACGATTATCACACAAAACTTTAAGCCTCTGTACTAAGTAAACAAACGTCCAAATTCATAATTCAACCTATAATCCAGCGAGCACCTGATACCACACGCCGCGTTTGGAGTACAACGTGCTGCGTACCTCGTCCCATCCACCCAGATAGTTGATATCAAATAGTCCTTCTGGCGTTGGGAAAGTCGACTCGGTCTGTGCAAATACATCCGGATCTACTGAACGAAAACCATGCTTGGCAAAAATGCGCTGTGCTTCTGGTGTACGCAGATAGGCGACAAAAGCTTCCGCCAGTTCACGATTCCCATGTTTGTCGGCATATTTATTCACCACAACTGCCGGGTTCTCAATCAGGATCGTATTTTTCGGAATGACGATGTCATAATCTACACCTTTGGCGATCCGGGCAAGCAATTCATTTTCATATGTAACAATTACATCACCCACGCCATACTCGAATGCCGCCATCGAAGAGCGCCCACTCTTGTCCAATGATTCAACGTTACGATGTACCTGTTCGAGAAAAGCCTTGGCTGCGGCAGGATCTTTCTTCCCCTCTTGCTCCTCCGACAGTTTCAATCCAGCACCGTAAATGGCATTAATATCCCATTGTGCGCCCCCGGATGTCTTTGGATTGGGGTAAAGCACCTTCACTCCCGGTTTCGTTAAATCCTGAAAATCCTGAATTCCGAGCGGGTTGCCTGCTCTTGTGCCCAGAACAACAATCGAACGGGTGATCATGCCCTCATTCGGAGTCTGTTTCCAATTGGAGCTAACCAGATCAGCCTTGACCAGCTTCTCGATATCACTCTCCATCGCGAGCAAGGCCACATCAGCCTCAAATCCACCAACGATGGCTCTTGCCTGTGTACCCGAAGCTTCGTAGGATTCCTGGAAGTTAATTGTCAGTCCGGTTTTTGCCTTCCACTCCTCCTGGAACTTGGGCAGTAATTCGCCTACAGCATCTTTCGCTACACTATAAGCACCAATCACCAGCGTATTGGATGAATCGTTACCAGCGGGCTCGCTCTGTT
Organism: Paenibacillus sp. FSL L8-0435; assembly: GCF_037965655.1. Classification (NCBI taxonomy): domain Bacteria; kingdom Bacillati; phylum Bacillota; class Bacilli; order Caryophanales; family Paenibacillaceae; genus Paenibacillus; species Paenibacillus sp. FSL L8-0435. Next base: position 1,578,774 of record NZ_CP150185.1, on the reverse strand, counting down.
CGCTTGCCCCCTCCTGCTTGCTGCATCCAGCGGTCATGCAGACGAGCAGAAGCATGAGGGCAACATATAAGAGTATGGCTTTCTTCTTCCTCGTCTGCATGGGCAGCCCCTTTCTTCCACTTGATCTAAATCATCACCGGCATCGGATCTTCCTTCAGTCGGTTCTCTACCACCCAACTGTTGGAGTCATTGAACAGGTATGCACGGTGTACAAGGACTCGAATTGGTTGACCGATCTCCAATGTCGTTTTCTCCAGGGAACGATATGTGATTAACTTATGACCCTGTACGTCCACCTCTACCATCCATTCACTGCCGCGGAAATGAAGATGTTTGACTGTACCTTTTTCCGTTGCAGACAGCATGGTGAATTCGTTTTTCAAGCCGATCTCAATATACTCCGGTCGGATCAGCGCTTTGGTACCTTCACCCTCAACCGCATGTTCGAATCCTTTCAACTGGGAGGCATCCTCCACAACCGTAGACTCCCCGATAAATGTAGCGACAAAAGGGGTCTGCGGGTTTTTGTATATATCCCAAGGTGTGCCCTTTTGCTCCAGACGACCTTGGCTGATAATCATAATCTCGTCCGCCACTTCAATCGCTTCATCCTGGTCATGTGTTACAAAAATCGAAGTGATTCCTACCCGCTCGATTAGCTCACGTAACCATGAACGCAGTTCCTGACGGATCTTGGCATCAATGGCCGCGAACGGTTCGTCCAGCAATAACAGCTGTGGCTCCGGGGCGAGTGCTCTGGCAAAAGCAACACGCTGACGCTGCCCACCAGACAGCTGATGCGGATAGCGCTGTTCGAAACCTTTTAACCCGGTCAGTTCAACCAGTTCCATTACCCGATCACGGATCTGGGCTTTTGGTGTCTTCTTAACCTTGAGTCCAAAGGCGATATTCTCAAATACCGTCATATGTTTGAACAAGGCATAGTTCTGGAATACAAATCCGATGCCCCGCTCCTGTGGAGGCAGATGGTTCACTACTTTTCCGTGAAAGCGAATCTCCCCGGAACCCGGATTCTCCAGACCCGCAAGCATCCGCAGAATGGACGTTTTCCCGCCTCCGCTGGGTCCAAGCAGACCGATCAGATGGCCTTTGGCAATATCGAATGAGACATCTTTTACCGCATGAAAATCACCGAAATGTTTGTTCAGATCACGGACTTCTACATGCATATCAATGCACTTCCTTTCGCTTCTTGGCCCATTCCATCATGAGCAGCAGCCCGACGGAGAAGGTTACCAGCACCAACGCCACACCATTTGCGGCAGCCACATTAAAATTCTCAACATCCTGATACACCAGGGTTGTTGCGGTCTGCGTTTTGTTCATAATATTACCGGATACCACCAGCACTGCACCGAATTCCCCAAGCGAGCGCGCAACCGTCAAGACTAGACCATACACTACCGCCCAGCGGATCGAAGGCCATGTCACACTCCAGAACGTTCTCCAGCCGTATGCGCCAAGTGTAGATGCGGCCTCCTCTTGCTGGGAACCGAGTTCCTGCAGGACAGGCATAACCTCTCTGACCATCAGTGGAAAGGTAACAAATAACGTTGCGATCACCATACCCGGGAAGGCATAGACCACATTGAATCCAATCCCTTCAAAAAAAGCGCCCATAATGCTGTTAGGTCCCAACATCAACACAATCATCAAACCGCCAATGACAGGAGATACGGCATAAGGCAGGTCTACAATGCTGTTCAGCAGCCCTTTTATCTTTTCACTCAGCCATCCGGCACGAACCAGATACAGAGCCATCATGATGCCAAACAATGTATTTAACAGGGTGACCACCAGGACAACCAGTCCGGTCATCATCAAGGCATGTAGCGCCTCAGGACGCATTAACCCTTTCAGGAATCCACCTGCCCCGTCTTCAAATGCACCAATAAAAATGCGTCCGAGCGGGATGATCAGCAGTACAATAAATACCGCAAACGTCAGTCCGATTAAGAGTCGTCTCATCGTCTTCTCCCCCGCATCTGCACCAGATTGATCAGCCAGAGGATCAGGAAGGAGAGCGTCAGGAGCAACACGGATACCGCAGCAGCTCCCGTTGGATTATCACTTTCAATCTCCCCGTAGATAAATACGGAAGCGGTCAGTGTTCTGCCCGGAATGTTACCAGCCACCAGCACGACAGCACCAAATTCAGCCAGTCCTCTGGAGAAAGCCAGCATCCCCCCACTGATCATGCCAGGTGCCATGGAAGGCAAAATAACCTGCATGAACGTGCGAGCCTTGGATGCCCCCATCGTGTACGAGGCCTCTTCCTCGGAAGGATCGATTTCTTCCAGCAAAGGCTGCACCGCACGGATAACAAACGGAAACGTGACAAAGGTCATCGCGATAACAATGGCGGGCTGGTGAAATACAATCTCAAATCCCATGGATTCTGCCAGTCTCCCGATGGCACTGACCGGACCCAAAAGCAGCATAATCATCAAGCCGCCCACCGCTGTTGGCAGTGCAAACGGGAGATCAACCAGACTGTTGAGAAACGATCGACCTACAAAGCGATACCTTGTCAACACCCAAGCGATCATCGTGCCCAAAACCACATTAATCAGCGTGGCAATCACGGCCAGCCGAATGGTCAGCAGTACGGCTTTCCACGCGATGGGGTCCATAATGCTCTGAACAAAGTTGCTCCATCCTTCGGAGAAGGAATTGACGTACACACCGATGATTGGAAGTACAATAAGTACGATAAAATATAACAATACGGTACTGCGGAATCCCCAAGTCCATCCCTTATGACGAAGAACGGTATTCATTGCTGCGTTCCCTCCCAGCCTCCGGCTTTAGCTCCGGTCGGCAGTCTTCCTGGTTTTAATACGACATTTTTCCTAAGTTGGATGATATTACTTTAATATTATTCCCATTAGTCTACTTGGTTTTGCTTTTCTGATACTTTACCAGTTTGCAGTGCTAATCGTCAATGCTTTTATTGAATATAATTGGGCCTCATATGAGAACGATTAATAAAAATCACTTCAGGTTATTTCTGTCCTCTTCGTTATGGTGCAATTCCCATAATCAGCGTCATTGTGGTTTGTTTGGTATGTAGTGGTTAAGGTACAATCGAGGGTAAGAACAGAGATGATAAGGAGTGATCTAACATGTTATATACGAAGAATATATCCACTTCCACACGAGACGAAATGAAGGATATCACATGGGACGTGAAGCAGGTTGTCCAGAGTAGCGGAGTGCAGAATGGGACGGTGCTCATCTACTGTCCACATACGACGGCCGGTATTGCCATCAACGAAAATGCAGACCCGGATGTGAAACACGATGTCTTGTTGCGTCTGGACGAAGTATACCCTTGGGAGCATCCCGAGTATCGACATGCCGAAGGCAATACAGCCTCTCACCTCAAATCGATCACTACAGGGCCATCACAGACGGTGATTATTCACGAAGGCAGGCTGCTGCTTGGCCGCTGGCAAGGCATTTACTTTTGCGAATTCGATGGACCACGTGAGCGGGAGTACTTCCTCAAAATCATGGAAGGTTAGTTGGGTCCAATAGGCCTGCCACCCACTCGTTCATTTTTGATAAACACAAACAGGCGGTCCACCCTCATTCCGGGTCGGAGCCGCCTGACTTGGTTTGCTGCGCATACTAACTTTCGCGAGACAACGTTATAAAGGATTAAAGTTATGACAAATCACCGCCCTGAAGTGTAGGGGTGCAACAACAGCGCCATTATTGGTCGCCAGACTGCTGACCCAGATTGCGGCACAGCACTTTGACATGAGACAGCGCAGACGATTCAATCTCCACAAACGTTAAACGGTCCTGAATGTAATAAGAAATGAATCCGTGCATAGCCAAAAATAGCGTACGCGGTACCCTTTGAATATCCTCTTCCGTACAGTTCTCTTCATTCATATACTGCCTTATAATCGATGCAAACAATTCGAAGCAACGTCCCTGTTCGGCACGACAATAAGACAACAGTTCTTCGTCCCTGATCATAAACATAATTTCGTATTGGTATGGATTCTCCAGACCAAAGCGAATAAACTCCATCATGATATGCTCTACCTTGCTCACATCATCACGAACCGGCCTGACCATGGCTTGCAGCAGCAAATGCCCCAGATGATTAAAATCTTCAACCACGATGGCATAGAACAGCTCTGCCTTTTCCTTAAAGTGATAATACAGCGACCCATGACTATAGCCCAGATGCTGGCCGATGCTTCGCATCGAAATGGCGCGGTATCCTTTGGTAATAAAAAGGTGCCTCGCCGCCTCCAGTATCCGCTCCCTCGACAACTCCTGTTCGACTGCTCTTCTAGCCATATATTTTATTCCCCTTCAATAAAATAAAGCCGCTGTCCCTCCGTGATCCGGGATTGCCCTTGCGTCAAATCCGTGATCCAGGCTACAAAAGCCTCGGTTTCACTATCCGGCGGAAGACAAGTCAACGTAACCTTATCGGTGAATCCAGTTTCACCTGTACGGACTTCCCGGCTTCTTAACTCATTTTCCACTTTACCCAGCCACGTATAATCCAGTTCAACAAACACTTCACGATGCAGCACGTTGGTAATGGCTTCTCCGGCTTCAATGGCTGCTACAGCTCCATCCGTATAAGCACGAATTAACCCGCCAGCTCCAAGCATAATTCCCCCGAAGTATCGCGTAACCACAATTGCCACATTTTTTAATTTCTGATTTTTGATCACTTCAAGAATGGGTTTCCCTGCTGTTCCGCTGGGTTCCCCGTCATCGGATTGCTTCTGGATCTCGTCCCGCTCCCCAATCATGTATGCAGAGCAGTTATGAGTTGCATTCCAATGTTTTTTCTTGATCTCATCGATGAAAGCAACAGCTTCTGCCTCTGTCGTGACCGGCATAATATGACCGATAAATCGCGACTTCTTGATTACAATTTCCAGATTGCCCGGTCCTCGAACCGTGCGATAACGTTCAATCATTCCAAATCCAACTTTCTGATCTTTTCCTGAGTCCATTTTACAAGAAAGCAGTTCACCGCGCGAACGCGGACGAACTGCCCTGGTTATCTACATCCGGGAACCCTGCATCTTACACAAACAGTGATTCCCAGTTAGATTTACATTACCTTATTCAACTATATGAGCAGACCGATGAATTATTCGGAAAGTCTCGCTTCGAGCGCTGCTTTCTCTTCTTCAAAGCCTGGTTTGCCCAGCAATGCAAACATATTCTTCTTGTAAGCTTCCACGCCTGGTTGGTCAAATGGATTGACGCCCAGCAGGTAGCCACTGATACCGCATGCTTTTTCAAAGAAGTATACCAGATATCCGAAAGAATATGGAGTCATATCTGGAATGTTCACAATCAGGTTTGGCACTTGACCATCTGTATGTGCAAGCAGTGTTCCTTGGAATGCTTTTTTGTTAACAAAGTCCATAGTTTTACCTTCAAGGAAGTTCAAACCATCCAGATCGTCCGGATCGGATTTGATTGAGATATGCTCTGCAACTTCAGTAACCTGGATAACAGTTTCGAAAATATTCCGGCTACCTTCCTGAATGAATTGACCCATGGAGTGCAAGTCTGTAGAGAAATCAACGGATGCAGGATAGATCCCTTTGTAGTCTTTACCTTCACTCTCTCCAAACAGTTGTTTCCACCACTCGGATACGAAGTGCAGGGAAGGCTCATAGTTTACAAGAATCTCAGTTCCTTTGCCTTTGCGATACAATGCGTTACGAACTGCAGCATATTGATATGCTTCATTCTCAGCTACGTTCGGGTTGCTGTATTCCTTGGATGCGTCAGCCGCACCTTGCATCATTTCTTCGATGCTGATACCAGCTGCTGCGATTGGCAGCAAACCTACAGCTGTCAGAACGGAGTAACGTCCGCCTACATCATCCGGGATAATGAAAGATTCGTATCCTTCTGCATTTGCCAGTTCTTTCAATGCACCGCGTGCTTTGTCTGTTGTAGCATAGATGCGTTTGCGAGCTTCTTCTTTACCGTATTTCTCTTCCAGTGCTGCACGGAAGATACGGAATGCAATTGCTGGCTCTGTTGTTGTACCGGATTTGGAGATGACGTTAACGGAGAAATCTTTGCCTTCAACCAGATCCAGCAAATGAGTTACATATGTGGAACTGATATTGTTTCCTGCAAAATAGATTTCAGGTGTTTTGCGTTTGTCTTTTGGCAGATTGTTATAGAAAGAGTGAGTCAGCATTTCAATCGCTGCACGTGCACCCAGGTATGATCCACCGATACCGATAACGATCAGTACTTCGGAGTCGCTTTGGATTTTGGCAGCCGCTTTTTGAATGCGGGCGAACTCTTCTTTGTCATAAGCCGTCGGCAGGTCAATCCAGCCCAGATAATCGGAGCCTGTTCCTGTTCCGTTGTGAAGCTGCTCGTGAGCCAGACGAATCGGTTCTGCAAAATAATCCACTTCATGCTGATTTACAAATTGCAATGCCGTGCTATAGTCAAATGTCACTTTTTTTGCCATGATCTCAAAAACCTCCTGATTTCGGTTATATTTTTTCCGTATCCGTATTCCATTCTAAACAACTTGCCTTAAGGATACTTCAAATCCACGGGGCTGACAAGCTTGCAGCTCGAACTTTGTCGTTAGAATTCAAGAAGCAAAAAGGGTAAACCGAATCCGCGGGTTGCGGTTCTGCTTACCCTTCTTATGTTATTCCGCCGGGTACGAGCAGACGTAGTCAGTAACGCTGCGTATCTCCAGTTTAAATTTGGACTCGGCAGGCACGTGGAACGTAGCTTGGCCTTGAATCTCTTGCCACTCTTCTTCTCCGGGAAGCAATACTTTCAGATCTCCGGACAGAATCTCCATAATTTCACGGGAATCCGTACCGAACTCATAACTGCCTGGAAGCATGATGCCTAGAGTCACTTTGCTGCCATCCCCCAAAATAACCGTTCTGCTGGTTACCTGACCATCATAATAAATGTTGGCCTCTTTCACTACACTGACTTGATCGAATTGTGACATGCGTACCCGCTCCCCTGAAGTTAATGAAAACAAAAGGCAAAACAGATCAGGGCGATAACGAGTTACCGCCCATGCTCTGCGGAAATAACTTACTGCCATGGATCAGGACAGCATGAAGCTCTCCCGACCATAGCAGCGCTTATGAAGCTATAAGTGCGTGTTCAAAAAGTCAGGTTTTCAGTACCGCGAAGATGGGATGAAGCTAGAAATGGAGTAGCGGAGCGTAGGAGAAAACTACGTGAGCAACGGACATTTCGGCTGAATCCCATCTTCGACGCTGATGATGCCGTGAGGCATCCTTCGTAATCAAAAGCAGACTTTTTCAACAACCTCTATTACAGCAATGCTTTTACGCGGCTAACCACGTTGTCCACTGTAAAGCCATATTCTTGGATAACACGGTCGCCAGGCGCGGATGCACCAAATGTGCTGATTCCGAGAATGTCACCTTGATCTCCAACATATTTTTCCCAGCCCATTGGATAAGCCATTTCAATCGCAAGACGAGCTTTAACATCCGGAAGAAGAACGGACTCTTTGTAAGCTTTGTCTTGTTTCTCGAACAGATCCCAGCTTGGCATGCTGATTACGCGAACTTGGATACCTTGTTCAGCAAGTGCTGCTTGAGCTTTAACAGCCAATTGCACTTCAGAACCTGTAGCGATGATTTGTGCTACCGCTTTGCCATCTTTTGCATCAGAGACAACATAAGCACCACGTTTCACGTTCTCACGTGAACCTTCAACCGTACCTTCCAGGATCGGCAGGTTTTGACGAGTGAGTACGAGTGCAACCGGGTTGCTCTTGTTCTCAAGCGCATAAGCCCAAGCAGCCGAAGTTTCATTACCATCAGCCGGACGAATAACCGTCAGGTTAGGAATGATACGCAGGGATGCCAGTTGCTCGATTGGTTCGTGCGTAGGACCATCTTCACCAACAGCGATACTGTCGTGAGTCAGAACATACGTTACAGGCAATCCCATCAGGGCAGCCAGACGAACAGCCGGACGCAGGTAATCGGTAAATACGAAGAACGTACCTCCGAATACTTTCACACCGCTGTGCAGTGCCATACCGTTCATTGCTCCAGCCATACCGAATTCACGGATACCGAAGTAGATGTTACGGCCGGAGTAATCTTCTGGTGTGAAGTTCTCCAGGTTGTTCAGGTGAGTCATTGTAGAGCTTTCCAAGTCAGCAGATCCGCCTGTCAGTTGTGGCACGTTGTGTGCCAGACCGTTCAGAGCGTTACCGGATGCTACACGAGTTGAAAGAGCTTTGTCTGTTGCTGCATATTTAGGAAGATCACGGTCCCAACCTTCTGGAAGGTCGCCGTTAATCGCTGTTTCGAATTGAGCTGCCAGCTCAGGGAAAGCTTTTTTGTACTCGGCAAATTTCTCATCCCAAGCTTTGTTAGCAGAGATACCACGATCTTTCACTTGTGCAAAGTGATCGCGAACTTCAGCTGGTACGTGGAAGTTTTCTTCGTAAACCCATTTGTAATACTCTTTAGTCAATTTGGCTTCGTCTGCACCCAGTGGAGATCCGTGAGTACCGCCGTGGCCGCCTTTACCTTGTTTGTTAGGGCTACCATAACCGATAACCGTTTTAACTTCGATCAGTGTAGGACGCAGTGTATCTGCTTGACCTTCCTGAATTGCTTTTTCGATTGCAGGCAGATCGTTACCATCTTCAACGCGCAGCACTTGCCAGCCATAAGCTTCAAAACGCTTCGCGATGCTTTCGGAAGAAGACAGATCCAATTTACCATCCAACGTGATGTCATTGGAGTCGAACAACATGATCAATTTGCCCAGGTGCAAACGTCCAGCCAGGGAAGCTGATTCATGAGATACGCCTTCCATCAAGTCACCATCACCACAGATTGCGTAAGTGTAGTGGTCAACTACGTTGAATTTGTCTTTATTGTATGTTGCGCCCAGTTGAGCTTCAGCCATCGCCATACCTACAGCCATTGCAATACCTTGACCCAGTGGGCCGGTTGTTGCATCAACACCTGCAGTATGTCCAAATTCCGGGTGACCCGGAGTTTTGCTTCCCCATTGACGGAACTGTTTCAGTTCTTCCATTGGAAGATCATATCCGCTCAGGTGCAGCAAGCTGTACAGCAACATGGAGCCATGTCCTGCAGACAGGACAAAACGGTCCCGGTTAACCCAAGTTGGGTGGTCCGGGTTATGAGTCATCGTTTTTGCAAAAAGTTGGTACCCCATTGGAGCGGAGCCCATAGGCATACCCGGATGTCCGGAATTTGCCTTCTCAATTGCATCAATCGCCAAAGTACGTACGGTAGTAATCGACAGGTTGTCGATTGTGGTGTTCTCGTCCTTTTGAATCGCTTCGTTCTTGTCAGTCATGGTTTGTCCTCCTCATGTCTTTAGATAAGTCGGGTGCGCAAGCGAATCCCTCTCATCATACAAGCAAACCGAATTTCACAATAAGTGAATCCGCTTGAGTGTTTCATTTTGACTTATTCACTTTTGTATTGTATCACTTGGCGTGAAGCTTTTCCATAACCTTCTTTTAGAAGTTCGTGAAAATCGGTGGTTTGTGATGAATAATCCTTAGCTTATCAAGCAAAAATCGTACTTTACAAGGTACTAAATTCCAAAAGCAGACTTAAGGAGCCTCACAAATCCATCGCATGAAGTATAACCTTTAACCTGAAAACCATGCATTTTTTAGATATTCATCCTCAATTCACATATAATGTTCCTTAATTATGGATTCGAGATTCGGGCATTGGTTTACTTTTCAGATGTACACGCGTCAATCATAGGAGGTCACGATCATGCCAGATCCTGCTGCTCACCCATCAACATCGGTAAAAAACTCATTACCCTGGTTATCCGGTATTTTAACGGGAATCCTCTCGGGAGTTGTACTTGGGTTTTTCCTCAAAATGATTCAGGCCAGCACAGGCGAACAAGTATATACCCTGCTGCTGAATATTGATTTTGTGCCTGGTCTTCCGCCAACCTTACCCGAATTCATTGAATTTGCTTTGCATCTCATCGTGTCCGTTGTCATCGGCATCTTCTATCTGTGGTGGGTAAGGCATTCAGGCCGCCCTATGATCAAAGGAATTTTACTTGGTGCAGTCTCGTCCTTGCTCTATATCCCACTCTCTCAATTGTCATCACGTGTTCCAGAGCTGTACGATGTGTCCGCCATCCTCTACTGGATTGTAGGACATCTGCTGTTTGGTACTGTGCTTGGCTTGTGCGGAAAGTATATCAACACAACAAAAAAAGCGACTCCCGTTTCGTAAACGATTGGGGTCGCTTTGTTGTTAATCTATTATGTGGTTCCGAATCAACCTTGCACAGTATTAAAGCATGAGCTTAAAATACGACGGTTTTATTTTCGTGAACGAGAACACGGTCTTCAACATGCCATTTCACGGCACGTGCGAGCACAACACGCTCAATGGTACGTCCGATACGTTTCAGCTCGGTTACATCGTCCCCGTGGCTTACACGCTGCACGTCCTGTTCAATAATCGGGCCGCCATCCAGTTCTTCCGTAACATAGTGGGCTGTCGCACCGATAATTTTGACACCACGGTTGTACGCCTGCGCATACGGTTTACCACCCACAAAGGCTGGCAGGAACGAATGGTGGATATTAATGATTCGATTACGGTAGTGCTCAATGAACATGGGAGAGATGATCTGCATGTAACGAGCCAGAATGATCACATCCACATCGTTGCCGATGACGTCCAGTTGGCGCTGTTCCGCTTCTTTCTTCGTATCTGCTGTAACCGGAATATGATGATATGGAATACCGAATGATTCTACATAGTCCTTCATGTCCAGATGGTTGCTGACCACAAGCGCAATATCGGCATCCAGGTCGCCTGCCTGCCATTGCCACAACAATTCAACCAGACAATGATCTTCTTTGGATACAAAGATAGCCAGTTTTTTCTTGCGGCTGACCGCAGATAACGTCCACTCCATCTGGAAACGGCTTGCCACTTCTGCAAAATCAGCTTCGAGTTTCGGCAAATTGACCAACAATTGTGGAAGATCAAACTCAATCCGCATAAAGAACATGCCGCCAGCAGGGTCCATGGTATACTGGTCCGACTGAACAATGTTTGCACCATGCTGGTGCAGGAAATGAGATACGGCAGCTACAATTCCTGGACCATCTGGACAGGAAATAAGCATGCGCGCACGATCGGCGCGGTTTTTAGAATCAGGGCGTACTTGTTTAGCGTGGATCTCCATCGGGTTATTCTTCCTCCTTCAATTAAGCCATGACCTGCGGGATTAACCCGCAAGCCATGCAATCAAGCGATGATTCAGTTGTTCTTCATTCAAATGCGGGAATAGTGCAGCTTCAGCCACCATGTCATAGAGGCGTTCCAGCGGTTCGCGCGGATCTGCCTTTTTGGCTTTGGCATCATTTTTGAGCAGCGTCCACACATCCAGAATATACGAACGAGACTCAATCTCTTTACCTTTGAAAAAGTGTTGCAACTGTTCTACTTCTGTCAGGAATTCCTGGCCGAATCGACCGGCAACATCCCCACGAAGCAGGGCAATCTCCACCTCATACATTGGACGCTGTGTCTTGGCCTCTTTACCAATCCAAGGTGTCTCCAGAATAAATGGACGTCCTTGAAGCTTCTCATGGTTAACGATGCGGTTAATCGCTTCAAACCCGATCCAGCCAGAGCCAATTGGTGTATGACGGTCCTTGTGCGCACCCACAGCATTCTTACTATCATTAATATGCATTACGGCAATGCGGTCAAGTCCTACAGTGCGATCGAACTGTTCCAGTACACCGTCAAAATCGTTAACGATATCGTATCCGGCATCATGAATGTGGCATGTATCCATACACACAGTCAGACGTTCGTTATACGTTACTTTCTCAATAATCTGGGCGATTTCTTCGAAACTGCGACCCATCTCCGTACCTTTGCCAGCCATGGTCTCCAGAGCAATGTTCACATCTGTCTCTTTCACACCCTCCAGCACTTCATTCAACCCTTCTGCGATCCGTCCGATCCCATAGTGGGCATCTTTGTCTGTAAAAGCGCCGGGATGTAATACGATGTTTTTCACACCAATGGCATGTGTACGACGGATCTCTTCCTGAAGGAAATCTACAGCGAGTCTATACGTGTTGTCTTTGTATGAGCCAAGATTAATAATGTACGGTGCATGGACAACGATATCTTCCATTCCACCCTCTTGCATGGCAAGTTTGCCTTCTTCAATATACATGGATTCGATTGGCTTGCGACGTGTATTCTGTGGTGCACCCGTATATATCATAAACGAACTGGAACCGTACGAGGACGCTTCCTTCGTTGCACTCAATAATCCCTTGTCCGAAAAGGACACGTGGGAGCCGATTTTCAGCATTATTGATCCCCCTTAATCTGAATTATCCCTTATTCTAACGCGATTATCGAAATAAATCTAGAAATGCGCTATAATTCGGGATAGAGGCTATTTTTTACAGCTAATATGTGGAACATGGGTAGGCGGAATCCGTCTTTCCGTGAAAATCAATGAACCGAGGTGACTCCGCAATGATTTTCGACTCCTACGCGATGATACTGACCAGCAGTTCCCCCAGCAATTGGTTTATGAATACGATCGCATTCTGGACTTTTTTATTGCTTGGCAGCATGTGTATCGGTGGATTTTTTATGATGCGCAAGTTTTTGAAAGTGCTACCAAAAGCGGACGGAAAGTCCAAACTGGATTGGCAGAATTATTGGGTTGAAGCCAGCCGTCACTTATGGACAGATGAAGCCAAAGCTTTTTTGGATCAACTTGTGGAGCCTGTGCCAGGGCCATTTCGTGACATTGCCAAACATTCCATTGCTGCAGAGATCGGTAAAATTGCAGTTGAAGACGACGCCACGGAAGTATCGAGAGATCACTGCATCAAAGGTTACATTATAGCCACACCGAAAAGGGATAATAAGTTTTTGGTCAAATTTTTGGAGAAAAACAAAATCGATTATTCCCCTTATCAACATTTGATTAAATAAAATAAAAGATGAGTTAAATGACATATAAATTTGGTTAATTAGATACAGATATGCTCCGTCAGGTAAGTTATTCCCAACAGGCATTGCTTACCGTACGGGGCTGTTTGTCGATCCAACGGTAATATATCAGCGCAGTGAAAATACAGAGAGGATGTTTGATATGAAAATTGCCATTTGTGGAGGTACCGGATTTGTAGGAGGAGCACTTGTAGATTACTGGCTGCAAGCCGGGCACCATGTGAAAGTTATTACACGAAAACTGCCTGACTTGCATAATCCAAGTAAAAATCTTACATATATATCGTGGGAACAAGTCGAAGAACAACCTCACTTGCTGGAAGGTATGGACGCTCTCGTTAACCTTGCCGGAGAAACGCTGAATCAACGTTGGACAACCAAAGCGAAGCTGGAGATTGTTGAATCCAGAGTCACGACCGTAGCGCGGGTAGCCCGATTGGTGGAGTCTCTGGAACAAAAGCCGGAAGTGGTCGTTCAGGCTTCTGCCATGGCCATCTATGGAACCTCCCCTAACGAAACCTTTGACGAGAGCAGTCCACAAAAATCAATGAACTTCCCGTCCCGGGTCTCAGAACAATGGGAAATAGCTGCAGATGCCATCAAGCATGTCAGACTCGTCAAAATCAGGGTTAGCCTGGTGCTTGGCCATAAAAAAGGAGCCTTTCCATTGATGAAACTCCCTTACATGCTCGGTGTTGGCGGCAAGATCGGCAGTGGCAAGCAATGGACCAGCTGGATTCACATTATGGATATCGTAAGGCTGATTGACTTTAGCATTCAAAATAAACAAGTGTCAGGTCCGGTTAATGCTTCCTCACCGAATCCGGTCACCAATGATGAATTTGGTCGTACGGTCGGCAAGGTCTATCATCGCCCTCACTGGTTCCCCGTACCCAGCTTTTTAATTAAAACCTTAGTTGGTGAACTATCCGTTGTTCTGCTTCAGGGGCAGAGAGTCATTCCGCAAAAAGCACTCGACCACGGATTCCAGTTCACTTTCCCTACCTTAACCCAGGCATTGGAAGATCTGAAGCATCGCGGCTTATCTGACTGATTGAACAAGGCCTTATCCAACCGACCGATAAGTATAGACTGATTCCGCAAGTGTAAAGGTGTCTCCATCCGCCAATGGATACTCCTTATACGGAGCAAGAATATTGCCCTGAAGAATGGTGCCATTGACGGAACCCAGATCCTTAATCACATAGCCCGATTTGTTCCGGCTCAATTCCACATGAGCACGGGACACGCCGGTCGCTGTGTCCACCCACTGAACCATGTCTGCTGATCTTCCGATGACAAAAGATGCGCCTTGCACATCCATCCGTTCATGTTGGTCACTGGTGCCAGATCTTCGTTCAAGATAATAAGACGCCATCACCGGGCCTTCCCCTGTAAATTTACCATTAGCCAGATTCTGCAAATTTACGGTTGCTTCCGCAACTGCATCATTTCGAATTAGCTCTGAAGTTGAAGCTACCGTTTCCACATGGCGCTGAACGAGCGATGGTTCGGAGTGTTCAGGTGTCACATGCAGACTTTGATAACGGGAATGCTCGCTACTACCTTCTGAGGTGGATGCAACCGTTTGTTTTATGCGTTCCGCTGGCCTTTCAGCTGTATTCCAGCGCCAACTTTCCTGAAATGGTTCCTCTTCATCTTCCATTTGCTTGCCTTTGTTCTTACCTAAATTGAATGAAAAAGACCGCTTATTCTCTGAATCATTCTGAGGGCTTCCCTTACGTTTCCACGTCCATCCTGCTATACCAAACAAGCCAAGGCTTAGTACCATGCACAGTATCATCTGCGTCTGTCCCGGTTGCTCCATGTAAATAAATCTCCATACCAATGCCATGGCAACCATACAGCCCAATATGATATAGGTTACTTTGGAAGATCCGGGCTTCTCCTCCACTTCCATATCAACACGCTCTAGCGAATCATACGGGTTACTTCCTCTCTTATCCATACTATTTGAACTCTCTAATGAAGATTGCTCAGGTGAGCGCCTGCCTGGAAAGGTTCGAGATCTCACCGGAATGTCTTCCACCTCAGATTCACTCGTTTTCTGCGGCTGACGGAAATTTAGTTGCGGTCCCACAGCAGCATTTTGAACGGGAGTACCGGGTTGATATGGCCGAGAAGTACCAGTGGCTAGCCTGCTATCTCGCTCAGAAATCGACGAATGAAGATCACCTCTTGAATCATTGGGTGTTTCCGAAGTTCTGGATGAGAGAAATGCTGCGCCTCCTCCATTCTCTTGCTCGTCAGCGTATAATTCCAAAAGGAGTTCTCGCAACTGTCTGATATCCCAGCGTTCATTGTCACATAACTGCAGAACACGCTGAATGCCTTCTCCCTGCAGTTCCTGTACATGCGCCATAAGCCTGATCACCAGCTCACGGAATTGCTGCGGCGTTGGATCAACTTCAACCGTATCCATGATTGGTACATATACCATCCCTAGCTCACCCTGTTCGAATGAACCGTTGATGAACAAGTACTCTTCATGGATCAATAATTTACGAGGCTCCAGCATGTATTGCCGGCATTCCGTGAAGGCATCAGCTAGTTGGAACAACAAACCATACAGAACACGCAATTTGATTTTGCTTGACTTTAACATCTGAGATAACATCTTGTACCCTGATATGTCGTACTGCAAAGTTACATTTCGATCGACTTCCCGAATATGAACAGGAAGAAGTCGCGGAATCTGATTGGAGGACAACATCCCCATCTGTACCCGGCTTAATTCCTCCATTCGTAACCCGTCCTCTTTCTCCAAAACCATGAATGCTCCGCCGTTACGAATAAAATCTCTCGTTAATCCATACATGCCAATCCTCTCTTTCCATTGTTATTTAGGTCAACTAAAGAAAGTTACACTGGGCACTTCGATGACGGAACAACCTTCCGATCACTGTTATCCCCAGATTTCTTGATTCCCTTTTATAAAGGGAAAAGTCCCGAGACAAGCACCGTGATAAATCCAGGTAACACCGCCAGCATAAACGGAAACTTCAATGTCTTCTCCTTGTTCACCAGCTTGAGCGAACCAAGCATGAAGAACCCCGCAAGACTACCTGCCATGCCTCGAATTCGTTTCGCTGAGTCCTTTCGGAATAGCAGTATCACTAGACCTATTGCGCCCGCGTACAAAACGGAGTAAATAATGACATGAATGCCAAAAACAAGTCCCGTCCATGCGCCAATCCCACCAAACAATTTCACATCTCCTGCTCCTACGGCGCCAATCGCATACATCAGAAACAAAATGCCAAAACCTGCTGCTAATCCAGCGGCTGAGAACAAGAAACCATCCCAACCTCCCCATATGATATGGGCCAATACGCCTGTAACAGTCACGGGTAAAGTCAATCGATTTGGAATTTTCATGGAACGAATATCTGTAATAAAAGCTGCAATGACGTATATGCCACAGGCAATGTAAAACCACTCCACCTCTATCATCCCCTTCCTTATTTTCTGGAGGCCACGGTAAACGTAGTCTCCGTCTTGGCACCGTCCCCTGTCTCGACAACAAAACTCCAAGTTCCTTCTGTTGTCCGAGTACCAACAAACCAGTTCCATTCAATAATTCCATTCTCATCTGCGGTAGCCCAGCCGATGTGCTTCGCAGAACTTTCACCTGACTTGTAAAATATCGTTAAGTTGGCTGTCTCTCCTGGTTCTACCTTCACCTTGATCATTGCATTGTTGCCTATGTAAGCCGGGTCAGGCTTCGACAGAACCGTTGCTGAATCCGCAGTATCCCCGTCTCCTGCACTGCCATCCGATCCTTCTCCGGTATCCCCAATCCATACCCGTTCTGCCGCAGCGGCCTGAATCCGTAGCGGTTTACTGAGAAAGGGGACTTTTAGCGGCAATTCATAACTCAGTTCAAGTCGGAAATACGGATTTGTTTTGTTTTTAAGATCAGGTACCGAAATACCATTCACATGAACACGTTCCATATTCAGCAGCGTTGGCTCGATAAATGGTTGAAGCAACGGTTTTACCGTGGGATCAAGTACGGTTTCCAAGACGGATGTTTTGATCTCCTGTAGTGGTTGTTCACCACTGGCCGCCGCTGAACGTACCCAATCACTTAATGGCTCGGGTAGAGAAGAAGCATAACCTTCTGCCCATTCCGTCAGAGATAACTCTGGTATCTTCCAACCCCCTCCAGAACCTTCTCCGCCGGCAGAATCAGAAGGTGTGAATGCAAGGGAAACGGGATATATTTTCGTTGATAACTGCTTCACCGCTTCACCCGCTGTGCTTTGTAACGCTGTGGAGATTAGAGTCATTTGCACTATGAAGATGAGAAACATGATAAAAAACAAGAAGACAGGTAACACTAGTGAGGCTTCCAGAACCATGCTACCTTGTTCCTTTTCCGAAGAATATATCTGCTTTTTGAGAGACTTCAAACGCTGCAATCTGATTATTCTTGTTAAACGAATCTGCATTTGTGCGCTTTCTTTTTCATAATGTTGCTGCTTATCCATAATCCCTCCACCGAAACGATCCTGATTATTCAATAGGAATAATCCGCCTTCCGTTCAATGAAAAATCGTCCATCTTCAACTTGGTCCGCACTACCCATAACTGCACCTATGCTTCTAACCACCCCTGGTAAAAACCACAGCTTGATACTGCTGCGCATGTTACCCGAAGCATACGTCTGTTTCTCATCTGGATTCACACCCGTATTCAATCGAATTAGCGCCAGCATTCTGGACATTTTGCGTTCATTGTTACTATGCATCAATAGGAACAATCGGAGATGGTCCCTGTACGTCAGTTTGACTTTGATATACTTGGACAATTCCACACTGCCCTCTTTTGCTAGTTTCACCATATCCGCGATGGCGTTTGTAATCCCGTATAAGATTGCTGCCGATAATACCAGAAGTGGGTTCCCCAGCTTGCTGTGCTCAATTAACCCTTCTGCGGTTCGAATAGCCAGCCGCATCCCAAATATCTCCGCATATGCCGCAGCGATGTTACCCGAAGGATTATGAAACCCATAAACGATATACTCCAGTTCCTGATTCTCCAGTTTGAAAACATCACCAGCATCTCCACCACCTTCAGCCCAGGTAAATAACTGACCAAAATCCATGGAGTTAAAATAGGCTAAAGCATATTCATTCTGAAATAATTCGTCGCCAAGACTGTCCAACAGACCGGACATCCCGCCAAACAAACTGTCCATTCCCTTCATGGCATCGCCACCAGAGTCATAGGGGTCTCCAGCAATCTCTGCCTTTTTGGCTTCCTCACGACTAGCCTCGTTAAAAGAAATATTAGCGTTATAATATTCCTCCAACTGTTTGAAAGTGTCCATGGAACCCGAACTTCCATTCTGGATCTGCGACAAGATTCGTTTGACTTCCTTCAATTTCCCTTTGGATTCTTTGTCATTCGCTTTGCGTTGGGCATCCGACCCACGACCACTCTCCAGCTGCTGCTTACTCTGTTGGATGAGGTTGGCAGGACCACTATTCACATAGGTATCCATATATCGTTCCGTAATCTGACTTGCCTGTCTGACCGCAGGTTTAATCGGAACCCCACTCATTCCCGTAACGCTGCGAAGCTGACTATTCAATTCCATGTTGTCTCTTCTGACGTTAGAGAAGTCCGCATTCTGGGAAACAACCCGTGCCTTCAACTGATCAAACAGGCTATCCGCCCTCAAAAGCTCCGAGGCGAGTGAGCGTGTGCTCTTAGCTTCACTGCCTGATCCAGTAGTTGCAGGACTCGTCCCAGGCAGATTCGAGTTGCCCACGTTGTCGTAGCTGGCATTCTGTGAACGGTTCTCCCCCTCCGCGATCACACGTTTCATTTCCTCATTAATCTTGCGTGCTTCTTCGATCTTGGACTGTGCTTCCTCCAGTTTTGTTTGATGGGCCTGTAACGCGGGCTGTATGATCATGCTGATGCCTGTCACCACATTACCAACACCAGTCCGATAACGAGCCAGTTCCAATATGTATTGTTGCTCTCTCAACGGCAGTCCCTCATCTGCCTGTTTCTTGTTCAGATAATCTGCATAACGTGCTGCTGCCTCGGCAGCTGTCTCCGGTGTTTCTTCCAACATTTCTTCATAGATCGCTTGTGAAGGCGGGTCCATGATCAACTTTGGAAGATTCTTCAGCTTCTCCGCGGATTCCGTCTGATTGGCAATGGCTTCGTCCAGTAGTTCTTCACGTTTGTCATATAACTTCTGTAATTTTTTCAGCAAATCTACCGTGTGCGCGGCTTCCTTCATCTCGTCTGACATTGGTTTGAACCGATTGATCACTTCAAGGGTAAAATCAACCGGAGCCCGATACTTCATATCCTCCTGAATCTGGCGATTAAATATATCGTATCTGCCCAGTTCACGCTCCATGCTCAGCGTAGTTGTATCCCACTGGATATCCAGAATGGGAAATCCATCTTTTACAGCTGAAGGCTTCACGCTATCATTCAGTACTTTAGCCATGATTGCATCCCCACTGCTGTCGCCATACCCGAATAAACCATACTCTCGTAGTGATGTGTCATAGGCTGACATGACGGATCTCATCGCAGCATGTGTCATGCGTTCAGTCTGCACCTTGAATGCAGCTATACGAGCGTAATCAATAAATATAGCAACAAACATATAAACTCCGGCCAATATTAATATTAAAAAAAGGGTTACGGCTCCCAACTCACCGTCTTTTTTTCTAAACAGCTCCGCCCTCCTCCTTTTCTCACTTTTTACTTTTGCCAAAATGCTGCACAACCTGTCCGGCTTCTGCCGCTGTACTGGTCGCCGCACCGCCTTTGCCTTTAAACTTGGCTGCGTAATAACGAACCAGATCGACCGTTCGAATGAATTCAACCGGTTCAACAACTGCGGATGATCCCCGCGTCAGTACACGGTTACCTGAATCGAACAAAAAAGAAGGAAGAGGCAAAGAAATTACTTGTTCCAGCTTGGTTGTTACTTTCCGCTGAATCAGAGAATTCTGATACTCAATCGTTCCTTTCATGGCTGAGGGCATATGTTGCACCGCTTGTGCTAATTTCTGTTCCGAGAGATTGCCGCCTTCACCAGCAGGTATAGAAACGCTAACCTGATTATCCGCTCCCGCCCAGCCAAACAGCGCTCCAAGCATACGATCGTCCGTCAGTCTCCAATACAGATTGTCATGTTCTCCAGCAACATATTCACCTGTCATCGCCTGTTTGTGGCTGTTGTCCCAGCTATAGGCTGCACGTTCGGAAGCTGCATAGGCATGTTGATTCAGGAATGTCTTTTGATACATGTACATGGTGAAAAAGAGCAATAACACAAGAATAAACAGCACGACAGGGAAGATCAGGGAGGCTTCAACGGTGAAGCTCCCTTCTTCCTTCTTCAGCCTGTTAACCCGGGAAAAATTCATTACTTTTTGTATCCACTTTGCTAAGAAGAGACTTGATTAGTGCCGTTATTTGGTCTTTAAAAATCAAAGCAATAATGATAATAACCCCGATAATCAGAATCAGCTCCAACGTGCCGAGTCCGTCCTCTTCCTTCCAAAATACGTTTACCTTGTTTTTCAACACTTCCATCATCCCAATTCCTCCTACATATTCATCATCATAAAAGCAGGTGCCCCGATCATGACCACAATCGTAAAAAAGATCAGTACCATCGGAAACACCAGTTTGGAAGAAGCCTGTTCTCCCTTCGCCCGACTGACAGCCTTGCGTTTCTCCCACAACACATGTGACAGATCCCGCAGCGCCAATACAAAGTCACCTCCCCCACGCCGGAAATTCAGTAGCACCGTTGTTGTAAAAATCGTCACTTCCTGTACACCGCAGCGGCGGCTGAACTGTTCAAATGATTGTTGAAACGAATAACCATTATTCCAATCTCCCACTGTCTTTCTAAGTTCGTTGTACAACGGATGATTCCGTTCACCCTGGCTTGTCACACAGTGAACGATGGCACGTTGCACAGTCTCCCCTGCGCCAACCAGCAGTACAATTCGATTCAGCAACTCAGGCAGTTCCATAAGAATATCCTGGTCTCTTCGCTGCACCTTCGTATTGAGATCTTTGTAGAGCGCAAAAGGCAACGCTGCACCGAGCGCGAGCCCACCTACCATACCTCCGATGCCCATATCTCCAACGAGTGATAACAGGCAGCCCACCAGCAGCATGAGCCATGTGTAGGTCAACATTTCAGCGCAATACAGCATCGTTTTCTCTCCACTGTGCTGTATGCCATACATTTTCTGAATGGCATGTTGCATTCGAAACATGAGCACTGGCAATCTGCGTCCAATCTCGAACTTGTCCAATATAAACAGGAAGGGGCCATGCAATTTCTTCAATCGTAATCCTTCCATATCCAGCTTGCGCAGATGCCGGTAGGTCTGCCCCCGGGTTCGATCCAGAATCAGCCATCCCGCTCCGAGCATCCCTGCGACTATAACGGGAAGCAGCATCGTTTCAGCTCCTTATACTTTGATATCCATAATGCGATTAATCCACAGATAACAGCAGGCGAGTACTGCCAAGGCACCACTAGAGATGAGGTATCCCATCCCGCTATATAACGGCTCCATAAAGTCCTTGGCGGTCAGATTCAGAAATATCAAAAAAATAAACGGAGCTGCAAACATCACCTTTGATTCGAACTTTTTCTGCGATACCGCGACCATAATATCCTGCTGAATGTCCAGCTTTTCACCAATCACCGCAGAGGTACGACGCACAACCTCAACCAGGTCCCCGCCAGTTCGTTTGCACGTAATGAACACATCTGCAAAGTTCGTAATATCCTCAATCTGAGCCCGATCCGAAAAATCCTGAAGTGCCTCTTCGATTGGTTGTCCATACTCCATCCGTGTCCGCAAGATCGTGAACTCACGAATCAGATCGGTATCCGCTTCCGGGTTCAACATCCGCAGATCCTCTACGGATTCCTTGAATCCATTTTCCACCGATTTTCCTGCGGCAAGTGCCGAAGATAGTGCATATAACGCTTGCTTAAAATGTAAACTGAGTGTCATTCTTTTTCGTTCCAACAGCACTTTAGTCCAATGTTTTGGCACCCATATACAACCCGCAGCCAGGATCGCTCCAGCCAACCAGTGATGGTAGAACAGAATTCCGATGCCAAAAAACAGCAGACCACTAATCAGCATACAGGCCATTCGTTGTCTCCGGGAAAGCGTATATACGGTGTAATCCGTCAACATCTGTCTGGCTTCACCCAACAGTAATCACCTTCCAATGACTTTAATTCACGTTGTTATCTGATGAATCTATTTCAACACTGTATTGTTCTATGTATCCATCCAGCCATTCCCCGAGCCCAGCCATCTGAATTTTATCCACCTGATTCAACTTTCCAACCTGCACTAACCCGCCAATAATTTTGCCTTCGCGCTCTTCTTGTTCCTGGAAACGAAACAGTGGATTCAGCATAACCTCACCGTCCTGCATGCCAATCACTTCACTAATCTCTGTCACCCGCCGGGAGCGGTCCCTTAGCCGGGATAAATGTACAAATATATCGATCGCCGAACTAATCTGCTGCCTTACAACCGCAATGGGAAGATCCGCACCACTGAGCACCATCGTTTCGAGTCTGCTAATCATATCCGAGATGGTATTCGCATGCCCTGTAGACAAGCTCCCATCGTGCCCTGTGTTCATGGCCTGTAACATATCCAACGCTTCCGCGCCCCTTACTTCGCCAATGACAATCCGGTTCGGACGCATCCGTAAGGAAGATTTGATCAGATCCCGAATAGATATCTGTCCCTTGCCTTCGGTGTTTGCATTCCGCGTTTCCAGTGATACCAGATTCGGTACCGTAACTATCTGTAGCTCCGCCGAATCCTCAATAGTAATAATCCGTTCATCGGCAGGGATAAACTGGGATAATGCGTTCAAAAAGGTCGTTTTTCCCGATCCGGTCCCGCCTCCAATGAAGATGTTGTATTTGCTACGTACCAACTGCTGCAATAATTCTGCTGCTTCTTCATGCAGGGCTCCCTTTTCAATCAGATCAGACATCTTCATCGGTTCACTGGGGAATTTACGAATCGTCATTGTGGGGCCTTTCAAGGCAATAGGAGGCAACACGATATTAACCCGTGAACCATCCTTTAAACGGGCATCTACGATTGGAGAAGACTCATTCACAATCCGGTTTACCCCAGACACAATCATCTGGATGATATCCTCGAGTCGTTCCCTCGACTCAAATTCAAGGGTGATCTGGCTGACTTCACCTTCCTGCTCCACAAAAATCTCCTTGTGACTATTGATCATAATTTCCGTAATATCGGGATGATCCACAAGTGGCTGCAAAATATCCAATCCACGAAAGGAATCAAACAATCGCTGTACCAGCGTGTGACGCTCTCCTGAGGTCAGATCATCCAGCTTCGGGTCAGTGAGAACTTTGCGTTCTATCCCCTGCCACAGTTCATCATCTCCTGCGGAAGAGGTTAAATCGAGGCCAGCCCTGACTTCCCTGCGCATCATCTGAAACTGTTCTTCACGATCCAGTATTCGATTGGATGAATCCATCATAGTGCCCACCGATCCTGCTTCTGAATTCGTCCCGCCTGCTTCAATTCTTCTTCGCCATCCTGTACCAGCATGGCACATAATCTCTTCACTTCACGTTGGAAGATCGGAGAACTAAGCATGACTTCCTCCTGACTAAGTTGCTTCCAGGAAGGGATATAGGGCAATACTGCATCCAGATGCAGATCAGGGCGTGGGAGTCCATTGACGACATTGTCCCGATATTTGTTAACCACAAAGCGTGAACGCTCAAGCATACTTTCGTACAAATCTGGCTTCGTACGCTCAGCATGCTGTAACCATTGTCCCCATCGATGCATGGCAGATATATCATCCTCAACGAGCCAGACAAATGCATCTGCTGCATCCAGCACCCCTTCACTGCGCCCATCCCAACCGGAATCCCCATCCAGAATTAACACGTCATATTGTCCACATTCCGTTAAATAACGAAGCAGATTCGACGTATCCTCACGAGTCATTTGCAACAGTTCTTTCCGATTCGATAATGGCCAGAACACATCGGATTTCAGGGCTTCATGCCGGACCACATATCCATCTACGCCCTTCGATTGCACCTGTAACTGCTTACCGGATTCCTTTCTGCCCACCTTCAGATCGTATAACAGACGGGACAATCCCGTCTCCGCATCCGGGTGACGCTGCCCACTTCTAGTGAGTCCCTTTTCCAGAAACGGGAGCGTACTGTCCAGCGTCTCCAGATTCAGATAGAGAACAGCATATCCTGCAAGTCCCAATTGCTTGGCCATATGCAGGGCTACTGCCGTTTTGCCACTTCCACCCGAAGCGGATACTACACCGATAGAGAGAGTCTCTTGCCCCGGATGGTGAACCTTCTTACGGCGTGGCTGCCGGCAAGCATGCATCACAGCATCCAGCAAAGTAGGCAAGGGTTGGTATTTCATCAGCCGCTTGGCCTCATCCACCTCTTCCATCCCTTCACTAAGCATTAGCCAAGGTACACCTGATACTTCTCCCCCGTTATTCAGCCAGTCATTCAGAAACTCCGGTTCCGCAATAACCAGATCCGGTAATTCTCTACCTTCTTGCTCTTTCATGTGATCCTTGAACGAATCCCCTTGGGAGAATGCTGTGAAACGCACATGAAGACCAGATGAATTTCCCTGTACATAATCAAGCCAAGCGCTAATGTAATCCCTATCCTTTGAAACCAGAACAACCTTCAGTACAATCAATTTTCCCTTCCCTCCCTGTCAAAAAGCACAAAGAAGCACCGTCCAATAACCGCATGAATATGCGATATTTGGACGGTGCTTCCGTCACGTGCTATGAATGTATGGATAATATAGCATACAATTTCTGGGGGAGCAAGGGATTTATTCTAACCCTTTTTCCCTTAAGAGTTGTACGGTGAATCGAACTCAATAATGTTACGGTCCGGATCAAGTACAAAAATCTGTGCGAATCCAGCCACACTGTCAGGTCTCGCTTCATACTCAATTCCCTGCTGTTCCAGCCAGGCTATAGTCCCTGAATAACTGGTGACCCAGATCGCAAAGTGGCCGTCTGTAGTATCAATACCAGCCTCACGTAACGTGTGGCCCTCCGGGTGCTGAAGCAGATGAAGCTGCTGGCTGCCGATAGCGTACCATGTACCCGTGGAGCGGAAGGCTGGACGTTCAATCTCCTGCATGCCTAGTAACCCAGAATAGAATTTCTTCGCGATTTCCAGATCACGTACAGCCAGACTAACATGGTGGATGTGTGCATATTCAATCATCTTTTATCTCCCCTCTCTACTTCAATATGACTATACTATAACACCTTGAACCCTGACCATAATCTCCGCTAAACAGAAAAACACCCCTGATTTTAATCCGGTAAACCTCTCGGCTCACACAGATCTATCTCAGAGGTGCCTGTAAACGGCATGCACGGATGCTCGCTTACCGCATTAAATCATCTTCAGCACATTTGGCATAACCAAATTATTTAGCGCTATCCAATGCTTCTTGTGGAATCTTAATCTCTTCCACTTGATCCTGGTTAGAAAATGTACTGTTCATCTTCATGTCCATCGTCATTTTCTGTCCATTCTGTTCCATCTCCATGACCATGGTTACGTCCGTACTTGCAGGCAGATAGGTTTCTTTGTTGATCATGTATTTCATCATCATGCTGGTGATATTCATCTGATCAAGCATGGCTTGCATCTGGGCATCCGATCCGTTCTGCTCCATCACGGCTTTCGCCAGTTCCTTCACATTATCACCGGATACGTCCGCATTAATCACATAATTGTCGCCTTCTTCGGTCACTTCAGTATCTTCTTCAATCTTTTTGAATTGCTCCAATTCACCTTCCGGATTCATGCTTGCCTTCATCTGCTCAATCAGTTCCTTGGTTTGAGCTTCAGGAATCGCAACCCATTGATCCCCAACTTGAGAGTAGATTTTATCCGAAGTGATATACTGCTTCACGTTCTGAGCTTCCTGTCCCGACATTTCCATTTTCATCTCTTGATAGATCATCATTGGATCTTTGATAATATCCATCTTGAGCGATGTTTTAACCTGTTGATCCTGGGACTGTTCCCCAGCATCCAGTTTCAGATTCTGATCAATGTTTGCTTCAGTTGTGAAGCTTTTCATTTCTTTCGTTGCTGCATTGGTTTTGGTAATCAATTCGTCCAGAGTAGGAACCTTTGTTTCCTGCTCCGCAGGTGTATTGCCCTCGTTAGATGTTTCGTTGTTAGTCGCTGGCGGCGTTGCCGTATTATCTGTATCGTTACCGCATGCTGCCAAGCTCACTGCTAATAATGCCCCGATAAATAATGTAGTCCACTTCTTCAAGTTGTTTTCCTCCCAAAATAGATATGATCTGTAGTCATTACCCAATTATTTCCGTTATTAATCACACTCACAAAAATCGATCTTTGATCTCCGGTGTAGGCAACATACACGCTTCATCCTTGCCAAACCAGCGATAACGGTTGCGAGCAACCCAGTTATAGACTGCATTACGAATAAATCTCGGCACAATAATGAACACATATAACAACGGATAAGGAAACTTCAGACCTTTGGCCAATCGCAGTGCGGCGGTTGAACGTGTATAGTATTTTCCATTTTCAATCAGAACAAAGGTGTCCATGCTGTCTGTCGACAGATTGCCCTTCGCCAGCAGTCCCTTGGCTACATCCGATTGGAGCGATGCAAAATGATATTTCCCTTCCGGGTCACGCTTGATAATCCATTTGGTTAAGCCCTGGCAGAAGTGACAGACGCCATCCACCAGTACGATCGGATGTCCCTGATGCACATCTGTTTGATTTGCTGTCATATTGGCTGCCTCCTATTGTTGCGGTTAGAGTAACTTACCCAATCTGGACCTTCTTGTTCACTAATTCTAAATTTATTTCTGGATGTTGTTCAAAAAGACTGAAAACCGTTCTTTTTGAACACACATTAATGAGAAATATAAAGAAAAAGAGCGCAGGCATTGTGCCCACGCTCGTATCTGTCCGACAATTACTCCGTAACTGCCTTTTCCATCCATTGGTCATCGATCATCTGTTGATGCAGGTCACTTGCCCACTGGTCCATACATTTGCAAATAAAATCTTTGCGACATACTGGACAAGGCGTTTTCTGCAGACGGCTGATATTGGTCATCTTCCATTCCGGGGAACGGGTGTAGAATACACGGCATTTGGTACCGTCTACCAAATTCATTTTGAATTCATACAATCCGTCTTCCTTGTTACCATAAGCTAATTCTAAATCTGCAATACGCGGTCTATAAGACATGGATATCACCTGTTTAATTCAAATTTGGTTCATGCAATGACACTACTCAGTACTAAGTTATATTAAAGAAAATTCAGATCAATGTCAACTCGCGCATGTCTACCCGCCAAACAGAATATCCAGAATAGTCCCTACCTGCCCCTGTTTTTTCCCTTTCAAGACATCCGGATCAAATACTTCAACATACCCGCAGGAAGCACAAGCCACGAACAAGTAGTGATTATGCTGTATATCGAACATCTTGCTCAGGCCTGCTCCTGACATGGAAACTTCCTTAATGTTACAATCCGTGCCTCTGCATTTCGTACACACAAATCGCCGCTCAATCATCTCTTCAATACTCATCTTTGTTCCCCCTTTATGGAATGTGTAGCATGAAGTGGGAGTGCAATTATGTAAAATAGTACGCGATCTGGCATCTAATCTCCTGCATCATGTCCTAATATGATAATCAACACAAAACCCTGCCGATTGCCAGCAGGGCCTTGTAGTCGAACATCAGGTATCTGGGATACCCTGCTCTATATGTTCCCTTTACTTGCCGGGAGTCAAATCTTAGACAACGTTTAAAACAACATCAATGTTGCCGCGTGTTGCTTTGGAATATGGACAGAAATCATGCGCCTTGCGGGCCAGTTCCTCTGCTTGGCTGTGATCTACACCAGGCATGCTAACGTCCAGACGAACAGACAGCTGGAAACCATCATCCGCAGGGTCTTTACCAATGGATACGTTACTTGTAACGACCACATCCTCCAATTTCACACCTGCTTTGCGTGCTACATTGGCGAGGGCACTTTCATAACATGCTCCATATCCAGCGGCAAAAAGCTGCTCAGGGTTAGTACCTTCACCACCGGAGCCACCAAGCTCTTTTGGCATTTTCAGATCATGCTTGAGAACGCCATCCGAAGAAGTCACGGAACCTGTACGTCCACCTTTAACTGTCGCTACTGCTGTATATAAAGCTTCCATTAAGAATCTCTCCCTTATCCATATAGTTTTTATTGCCTTCCTTTCAATTTAAACTTCTGGCTCATTTTGAAACGCAATTTTGTATCTTTATCAGCTTTTACAACTTTATTATTTTCATGCATTTCAATGCCATGGCTGTATTTTCCCCACGGTTGGGTAATATACGAAGGGACATCTACAAGCTGGAACCGAAATTTTGTGCTGATACATAAAAGTTGCACTAGACAAAAACAATTGAAGGAGTACAATGTAACAATAAACATAAAAATTTAGATATATTATGAGCGGGTTGTCCCGCATATATTTCCAAATCAATAATTCAAAGTCAGGTGATTATCGTATGAGTAAAAAAAATCCGTTCAACGCTCCTTCAAGAGAATCATTGTCTACTGCGGGCATGGCCCCTTCCCTTGGAGAAGCACATAGTTCCATGAAAGTTCCGCAGAATGTTGCATGGTGGAAGAAATTCCTCGCCTTTGTAGGCCCAGGATACCTTGTTGCCGTAGGTTACATGGACCCCGGGAACTGGGCAACAGATATCGCAGGCGGCTCACAGTTCGGGTATACCTTGTTATCCGTTATCCTGTTATCGAACCTGATGGCCGTTGTCCTTCAGTCGCTGGCTGGCAAGCTCGGCATCGTCACTGGACGGGATCTGGCTCAAGCCTGTCGTGAACGATTCAGCATGCCTGTTGTCATGATGTTATGGATACTGTGTGAGCTTGCCATTGCAGCCACCGATCTGGCTGAAGTCATTGGTTCTGCCATCGCGTTAAAGCTGTTATTTAACGTCCCCATGTTATACGGCGTTATCATCACCGCAGTTGATGTACTCCTGATTCTTGTACTGCAAAACAAAGGCTTCCGCGCTCTGGAAACTCTCGTCATTGTGCTGATGGCAACCATCGCCCTCTGCTTCGGGATTGATCTGTTTCTGGCGAAACCGGATATGGGCGGTGTTCTCCATGGTTTTGTACCCAATGTTGAGATTCTGCAAAACCCGGCTATGCTCTATATTGCCATTGGTATTATCGGAGCAACCGTGATGCCGCATAATCTGTACCTGCATTCTTCCATTGTCCAGACCCGTCAGATCGAACAGACCCCACAGGGCAAAAAAGAAGCCATTCGGTACTCGACCATGGATTCTACAATCGCGTTGACACTGGCCCTGTTCATCAATGCAGCCATCCTGATTGTATCTGCTGCTGTATTCCACAGCGCTGGTATGACGCAGGTTGCCGAGATCGCAGATGCTTATCATCTGCTGACACCTCTATTGGGTACTACGGTTGCAAGTATTCTGTTCGGTGTGGCGCTGTTAGCATCAGGTCAGAACTCTACCCTTACAGGTACACTTGCTGGGCAGATCGTTATGGAAGGTTTCCTGAACATTCGAATTCCGGCTTGGCTGCGCAGACTGGTCACACGTCTGATCGCCATCATCCCGGCGGTAATTGTGACAGCCATTGCAGGAGAACATGGCACAGAAGAACTGCTCATTTTGAGCCAGGTCGTGCTGTCGCTTCAATTGCCCTTTGCTGTAATTCCCCTGGTGATGTTCACAAGTGATAAAAAAAGCATGGGTGCATTCGCCAACAAATTGTGGCTCAAAATCATCTCATGGGTCATTGCCGCGATTATCGTTGTGCTGAATGTATATCTGATCATTCAGACGATTCGGTTATTCTAATCTCGTTCTCATCGACAAAATACTAAAAAGGCTGATCAACTCCGGTATGCTATACCCAAGTTGATCAGCCTTTATTGTTGCAATACAGCAAGGTGTTTTCTTTTATAGTAAAACTCAAACTCCAGTAAACAATCATCTAATCCTGATTTGGTATCAGTAACGGCAGGAGTTGATCCAATGAATCAACAGTCCAATCCGCACGTTGGTCATCAGATAGTTCTGGCTGGAATCTTCCGTAACCCTGCATAATTCGAATCGTACGCATGCCCAGCTTCAGAGCAGGTATAATGTCGTTATCGATCCGATCGCCGATCATGACGGCTTCCTCCGGTTCACAACCGGCCTGTTTCAAGGCCACAGCGTATAACTCAGGGTCTGGCTTGGACACTCCTTCTTCAGCCGAACATGCCAGAACATCAACATACTTCCGCAAGCCGTAGCTCTCCAGTCTCTCTTCCGTTCCAGGACTCTGATTGGCAATAATGCCAATGCGATAATGCCGTGACAACTGCTGAAGGACGTAATCCGCTGATGGAAAAGGACGTTCAAGATCTTTTTGAAATTTCAGCTTGTCCTGAATCTGCTTCTGGTGTCCGTCGTCTTCAACGAATGTGCGAATCGCCACTCTCATCGGCCATTGCTCATATCTCTGGTAACAGTTCGCGAACAGTTCGCGTACCGCCTCAATCTTCACCGGATACCCCAATGCACAGGCTTCGCGGACGAACTGTCCGATAATATCATCAACCGGCTCCCATTCATCCACCAGTGTATCTCCAACATCAAAAAACAACCATTTCAATCCACCTACATCCGGCACGCCAATTCCTCCTTGTAAGCATAAAAAAGAAGACTCACCATCCTGCATGAGTCTCCTCAAACTTCCGTTTATCGATACATTCAATTATAACAGGCACCTTACACCTGAGCAATCACAAGCGATGGCATTAACCATTGAGGAGAAAGCCAACTTCCCCATTGAGCGAATATACGATCCGGTCTGCGCCCATGCCCCGATAGATGCCCTTAGGATGACTCTGCTCCGTAATAACGCACAGGGATTTCGATGTCCATGAACGGCAGATCTGTAAATAACGACAGGTCAGATTCAGGCTGTTCTCGAAAATAAACACGTTGCCTACGCTGCCCTGCGGCAAAAACCATTTTTGAGCTGCAGCCGTGTTCATGCGAATGACATGTTCTACTCCGATTCTACGGAGTCTGCGCTCTTCCCCTGCACTGTTGGTTAGAACGGCAAACGGCATTTTTTTGTACATCAGCAATTTAATAAATTTGCGTCCTGCTTCATTTGGAGCAGTCACTAAGATCATCTCAGTATCCATCATTCGTTCCTCCCTTGGCGTGAAAAGACAACAAAAAAGAAGCGTGGGGGACCAAGGCCTCCCGAACGCTTCTTAAATAATCCATGGCGAAAACACCATGAACCAGCGTACGGCTTGTTGCCTCTCCCTTTAACGCTTACGAGGTTAGCTGACGGATTCGGGCGCGAGAGTCGCCCTATTTCCGGCTGTCACCGGAAAATTCACCCCATGAATGCCACTGTCCTGGACAGCGCATTCTGTTGGTTCCCCCGTTTCCCATTCATCAATGAATGGAAACTCAGCGATTAAAACATCGTTCGTATATCTTAAGGTAAGATCGAGCGATATTATCGTTTGTTTCGTTTTTCAGGTACAATTTAGTTTAAATTGAAATTACGTTATGAATCATACACCCGCGCCATGTCGGTGTAAAGTCCGCCCAGATCACCAAATCGGCAGATTTTTGCCAATTCCCATCCATAATAACGCTTACAACAAAGTTATACTCCATCTATCTCTTCAAGGCTATCTAATTCTCACTCTGGCGTAAATCACTTCCCAATTCATTCACGTATTCTGCACAACTTGCCTGTTTTGATTCTTTTAACACCACATTAGTTTTGCAATATTTAATTGCAACCAATATAATAGAAGATATAAGAGTAAATAAATGGAGGCGATTTAGATGACAGTCTACGATTACAAAGTGAATACACTTCGCGGTCAAGAAGTTGAAATGTCCGACTACCGTGACAAAGTGTTACTGATTGTGAATACGGCAAGCTCATGCGGCCTTACCCCTCAATTCAAAGGTCTGCAAGAACTGCAAGACAAGTTTCAAGATGCTCCATTTGAAGTTCTTGGTTTCCCAAGCAACCAGTTTGCACAGGAAAAAGGATCTTCCGACGATATTGCCGAGTTCTGTCAGATGAATTATGGCGTGAGTTTCCCCATGTTTGAGAAAATTGATGTGAACGGCTCAAGCGCTCACCCTCTTTTCCAACACCTTAGCACAGAAGCTCCTGGCCTGCTTGGCTCCAAAGCAATCAAATGGAATTTCACCAAATTCCTTGTGGATCAGAACGGACAGGTAATCAAACGTTATGCTCCCAAAACAACACCGGACAAGATTGAAGAAGATATCAAGAACTTGCTGCAAAAATAATACATTGGCCACCCGTAGCCGGAAGGTAGAGCACCATTGCCCCGGTAATGGATGGCCTTTTTTTTCTCAACTCTGATGTCAAACTGTTCAAAAAGACAAAAAAAAGAAGCCTTCCATTAATGGAAAGCTTCTTTTTAATCGTTCATATGATGCGGTCGAGAGGACTCGAACCTCCACGGGCATACGCCCACTACCCCCTCAAGATAGCGTGTCTGCCATTCCACCACGACCGCATGTCGTAAATAATCGGCAACAGAATTGATTATACCGGGTCCAGAACCAAAAGTAAAGTATTTTTTAATACTACTTTTTCAGCTAGGCAATTTCATCAAAAATCGCATAATCTCGTCATCTTTACCCATGAACTGCATATCATTAGAT
The DNA here is from genome assembly GCF_037965655.1 of Paenibacillus sp. FSL L8-0435. Taxonomy (NCBI): domain Bacteria; kingdom Bacillati; phylum Bacillota; class Bacilli; order Caryophanales; family Paenibacillaceae; genus Paenibacillus; species Paenibacillus sp. FSL L8-0435. The sequence goes on along the minus strand of NZ_CP150185.1, from coordinate 1,545,784 downwards.
TTGATCCCCTCTTTTCCGGCTTGAGCTGATCTTATTGATTCATTTATATATAGTCCTTCCTTATATATAGTCCACCCTGCACTTCACCATATAAATAACACAACAAGTTATATAAAATAACACAATATTAAATCCCAGATTTAATTCATTAATTTTCACGGATACTATTGACAAAAAGCGGACATTTATGGGATGATAACTATCATATAATTCGGATTTTTAAACACAAAGCAAACAAAAAGGAATATAAATGTCACTTTAAGTGACATTTAACGAACACAGGAGGCGAATGATTGTGAACCGTGGGAATAAGCTGCTCGATTATGTCAAACTGCTTGATTCCTCTATTCAGGTTGGAGGGTTCACCCATTCCTTCGGCATGGATATCCATATCAGGGAGGGTACCATTCGTAATGCTGAAGATCTCGAATCATTCATGCGTTGTCAGTTGCATCCCAGCATTGTTCGTCTTGAAGGTATGGCCATTAAAGGCATCTATACCGCAGCAGATCACAAGGATACATGGCGGATAGCTCTGATCGACAAGCTCGTCCATGTTCAGCGAACCCCTGGAGATCTCAGAGAACAAGCTGCCGCGATGGGTAAACGATTGATCAGACTCGCACGCGCTCTGCACCCCTGGATTGAATTCAGCCAGCTCGAACAGATCTTTGCCAAATACGATTCGGTTGGCTGCCTCTCCACTGTTCACGCCTGGATTAACCACCACCTCGATATCCCGGTCGAGGAGGCGGTCCTTGGTTACCTGCATTCAGCCATGAATGCTTGTATAACCGAAGCCTCCAAAGTCATTCCCCTGAACAATGATACAACCAAGGATCTGATGGTCCGCCTGGCCACAGATCTGGAGAATGAATGGAAGACCGTCAGCGCCTCGGCTGCGGATGGACTGGCACAGCCAACCTCGATGTCCATGAAATCGTTTTTCCCCAGTTTCCATATGCTTGGAGCTGGACTTCATGCCTACAGAGCCTAATCCTCTTCCTCCTCATACCCGCTCCCCTTCATTCAGACAAACTAAAAACACGCGGCAACCTCCTTGCCGACGTGTTTTTTGTCATTTTATTTGTTTTATTTACGTATTTACGCCATTTATCATCACAAAATACACTTTTTTCCGTCTTTTTTAATTGTTAGATGACGAATTTACGTATATAATGAAACATACAGCTCGCATTTCTATACATTCTACATGAAGAAAGGGCGGCTGAATACTACATTCTAACCAGGGGTGAACCCTTTTGAACAAGAAAAAACCAGTTACTCCGTTCGGATGGGCCATCAAACGACGGCTAACCGAACTTCAAGTGGACCAGAAGACTTTTTGCGAACAGCATGGCATCCCACCCTATCGTTTATCCAATCTTATTCACGGCACACGCAAAGCAACCCGATTCAGGCACCTGGTCGCTGATATTTTGGATATTCCAGATGAACTGAGATAAGATTTCTGCCAAAGGAGGGTCTCATCCATGAGACATGTTACATCCGATCTGGAGAGGCTGTCGTTCCAGTCCATACGTCACCAGCTCATCATCGTTGATGACAATTGGATTATCCAAAGTTGTAACCGTGCCTGGCAACAGGGACTCGGTCAATGCTCACCAAACCCGGATATACACAGTAGTCATAGACATTACCTGCATCTGACGGAAGCCTGGGCAAAACGAGGCAAGAACGCTAACATGGCACTTGTCGCACAGAATTTGAAAGAACGCGGAATACCCTTTAATCGAAATCATACATATGACATCTGCGTGTATACTGTATACAACGAAAAGAGGTGGTTTCGTGTAGAACTCACCCCTCTATCTTATGCAAATTCAATTCTGGATACCGATCTCGCTTTAATTGCACACATGGATATTACCGAACAGAGAAAGACAGAACACCAATTGAAGAAGGCATTGTCTGAAGTGCGCACATTGCGCGGACTGCTGCCTATTTGCGCCGTCTGCAAACAAATCAAGGACGAAGAGGAACACTGGAACTCCGTTGAGAGTTATCTGGAGAAGCATACCCACGCCGAATTCACCCATGACATCTGTCCGGAATGCATTCGGCGGTTATATCCGAAATACTCGAATATCCTGGACAAGCGCTCCTGAAACCTCTCTCCACTCGCCACACTAACTACAACTATACGGAGAGATGATGTTCAAACTGCGACATATCCAGTTCTTGCGGTGTCCCATGCAGGGTTATGGTTCCTTTATCCATGATATAGATGTAATCTGCGGCACTTCGTACAAAATCAATACTCTGCTCTACCAGCAGAACCGAGAGGTTCCCCTTTGCCTTGAGCTGCAAAATAACCTGCCGAATGTCCTCCACGATAGAAGGCTGGATGCCTTCTGTCGGCTCATCAAGTAGCAACAACCCCGGACGCGAAGCCAATGCCCGGGCGAATGCCAACTGCTGCTGCTGTCCACCACTCAGATCCCCGCCCTGCCGTCCATACATCGTCGCAAGCACTGGAAACATCGCCAGTACATCCTCGGGGAACGTTTTTACTCCCGGTGCACTTGTCTCCAGACCTAGCAATAAGTTTTCTTTCACCGTAAGCTGCGGGAAAATCTCCCGCCCCTGCGGTACATAACCGATCCCTGCCCTTGCCCGCTTGGCTGTATCCAAGGTGGATAACTCCTGATTTTGCCACTGAATACTGCCCTTGCGTGTTTTGAGCAGCCCCATTAATGTTTTCATCAACGTTGTTTTCCCTACACCGTTACGGCCCATCAGACACACCACCTGTCCAGGCTGTACATCCAGGTTCACACCACGAAGCACATTGCTTTCCCCATAGCCGGATTCAATTCGTTGCAGCGACAGCATGGTCATCCCTCCTTTTGCCCAGATACACTTCGGCCACTTTCGGGTCTGCCTGTACCTCCGCCATCGTACCTTCCTTCAGCAGTTTCCCTTCATGCATCACCGTTACCTTGGCTGCGAACTCTCGCACAAACTCCATATCATGCTCCACCACCACAACCGAGCGCTCACGCGCAATTTCTTGCAGAAGTCGCCCAGTCTTGTGTGTTTCTTCGTCCGTCATGCCTGCGGCTGGTTCGTCCAGCAACAACACCCGCGGCTCCTGTAGAAGCAGCATGCCGATCTCCAGCCACTGCTTCTCCCCATGTGATAACGCTCCTGCACGAGCATCAACGCGGTCTTGCAGACCAATCTGGAGGGTAACATGCTCCATGGCAGCACTCATTTTCCCATATCGACGAATACCGATGGCTTGCAAAGGGGAACGGCGAGTCTCCGCCGCCAGTGTCAGATTCTCCTGCACCGTCAGACCCGCAAAGATCGATGGGGCCTGGAATTTGCGTCCCACACCTTTGCGAACAATCTGGTGCTCCTTCAGTCGTGTTAATTCCGTGCCATCCGCCATCTTCACCGAGCCGGACATGGGTTTTGTTTTGCCGCATATCACATCCAGCATCGTTGTTTTTCCAGCACCATTGGGTCCGATCAGAAAATGCAGGTCATGTTCATGCAGCTTCAGATTCATGCCTTTGACAGCAACGAACCCACCAAACGCTACCGTAATATCCTCGGCTACCAACACCGCTGATTCCTCAGTAGACTTTAGGTTTTTCCCGAGTGACTTGGACATGCGCACTCTCTCCTCTCCGCTTCAACAAGCGAACGATATGACGATATACACCTACAATACCGTTTGGCATGAACAAAACGACTGTTACAAAGAGCCCACCAATGACAAACAGCCACCCTTCGGGGTAAGCCTCACTTATGCCTGTTTTGGCCGCATTCAGCACCACCGCTCCGATGACCGCCCCAATAAGCGTACCGCGACCACCCAACGCAACCCACAGGACCATCTCAATGGAAGGCACAATCCCCATCATCGATGGCGAGATAATACCCACCTGAAGAACAAACAACATGCCCGCGATGCCTGCAAGCGCACCGGAAAAAGCAAAAGCCAGCGTTTTATATCCTGCCGGATCATATCCGAGGAATCGCACCCGATTCTCCCCATCCCGCGCAGCTTCGAGCACTTGACCGAATCGACTGTTCACCATTCGACGACAGAGCATATAAGCGATCACCAGAACAGCAAGCGTTATATAGTAGAGAGCAATCGTCGTTCCAGCGGAATGAAGTGTAAAACCAAAGATCGAATTATATCCGGTGATGCCATTTGTTCCGCCCGTCCATTCCTGTTTACCAACAAAGAGTGTTACCGTAATGAGAACCAAGGCTTGAGTCAGGATGGTAAAATAAACACCGGTGATCCGGTTACGGAACGTAAACCACCCCAGGGCAAAGGCGAGCAATGCCGGAAGGGCTATCCCCAATAACAGCGCCACCGGGAAGGAGCGAAACGGCTCCCAGAACCATGGCAGACCACTGAGACCACTCCATCCCATGAAGTCAGGAAGTGTTGCTCCACTGGCCTGAAGCTTCAGATACATCGCCATCGCGTATCCACCCAGTCCAAAGAACACCCCATGCCCAAGACTCAGCACACCTCCATATCCCCAGATCAGATCAAGACCAATGGCCAGGATTGCCAGCGCCAAAAACTTGGCTAACAGACTCAAACGAAACTCCGTGGAGATCAGTGGAGCAAGACACATCATAATCAGCACAGCTGCCCAGATAATCCTCATTTTCAGACTGCCAGTCTTGAGTAAAGCGGACATGAACTAACCCCCTTTTTCACGTTAATCGAGACTCCGTGTGCGCATCGCGACCAATCCGCGTGGTTTCCATTGCAGGAAAGCAACGATACATACAAACACAAGCACCTTGCCAATGGAGGCCGAGGTATAGGTTTCGAACAGCGTGTTGAACATACCAATCCCCAATGCACCACACACGGTTCCGATCAATTTCCCTACGCCACCCAAGACAACGACCATGAACGCATCCACAATATAATACGTACCAAGTGAAGGACCTATCGGACCAATGAGCGTTAATGCACAACCTGCAATTCCGGCAATGCCCGAACCAATAGCAAAGGTCATACCATCCACCCGCCGGGTAGAAATCCCAAGACACCCCGCCATGCTCCGATTTTGCATTACAGCCCTCATTCGTCTTCCGGAAGATGTTCGATAGATATAGAGATACATACACAGCAGCACAACCGCAACCAGTGCGATAATGAAAATTCGTTTATACGGAAATACAATGCCATCCGAGATCGCCAATCCCCCATTGAGCCAAGCTGGACTGGACACTCCCACATTTGGTGCTCCGAATATGGTACGGGCCAGTTGTTGCAGCATCATGCCTACACCCCATGTCGCAAGCAGACTGTCCAGCGGCCTGCCATACAGATGCCTGATCAGAACCACTTCAAGCAACCAGCCAATCAGAGCAGCTACAATGAACGCAATTGGCAGAGCCACAACAAAGTAGGCACCAAACCACGCAGCCGGAGCATAGGACATGAACAGATTTTGTGTTACATACGTTGCATATGCACCAATCATGATCAGTTCACCGTGAGCCATATTGATAACATTCATCAGCCCAAATGTTACCGCCAGACCGAGTGCAATCAACAACAAAATCGAACTGATACTCAGACCATTGAACATCTGCAGGATAAACATATCCATCGCTATCCCCTCCTCCATACCGTGACTCTCGATATTTCACATGACTTCAATTAGCGGCAGGAACATTCCCATATTACAGTAACGCTTTACCGCGATACGGTGAGAGGATGTGTTGTCACACCCTCGTTTATGTTTCGACTGCTTTGAAGCGAGTTGCCTGTTTTATTGCGAGGTTTCTATGTTATTTAGCGCTGAGGGAAGCTCCCCATTCATACGTTTTCAGATAAGGGTCCGGCTTGACAGGCTCACCAGAATTCCACAATTCCTTGAACTGCCCATCTTCCTGCACCTCACCGATCCGTACGGTTTTGTAGATATGCTGATTCTCTCCATCCACGGTTACCTTACCTTCCGGAGCATCAAACTCCAGACCCTTGGCAGCTGCCTTCACCTTCTCCACGTCGGTTGATCCTGCTTTTTCCACCGCCGCCTTCCAGAGATAAACCGCCACATATCCCGCTTCAATCGGATCAGCTGTCACTCGATCAGCACCGTATTTTTCTTTATACTTGGCAACAAATGTTGCATTTTCAGGTGTATCCGTTGTCTGATAATAATTCCACGAAGCCAGATGTCCCTTCAATACGTCTGCGCCAATACCACGGATTTCTTCCTCCGCCACACTTACCGAGAGGGTCGTCATCTGATCCGAGGAGATTCCGGCATCCTTCAATTGTTTGAAGAAGGCCACATTGCTATCTCCGTTCAGTGTATTGTATACAATATCCGGCTTCGCAGCTTTGATTTTGCTAATGATGGTACTGTAATCGGTATGGCCTAGCGGTGTATATTCCTCGCCCACCACTTCGCCGCCTTCTGCTGTGAGTTGTGCCTTAATGACCTGATTGGCCGTTTTTGGGAATACATAATCTGAACCGAGCAGATAAAACGTCTTGCCCCTGTTCTCCAGTAACCAGGTTACAGATGGAACGATCTGTTGATTGGTTGTTGCTCCTGTATAAAAAATATTTGGCGACGATTCCAATCCCTCATATTGCACCGGGTAAAACAATAGACCTTTGTTCTGTTCAAACACCGGGAGCATAGCCTTCCGACTTGCAGAAGTCCATCCACCAAATACAGCAGCGACCTTATCCTGTTGCAGTAACTTCCCAGCCTTCTCCGCAAAAGTAGGCCAATCCGAAGCGCCATCCTCAATTACAGGCTCGATCTGTTTACCCAAAACTCCGCCCGCGGCGTTGATCTCTTCAATGGCAAGCATCTCCGCATCTTTAACAGATACTTCACTGATCGCCATCGTTCCGCTGAGAGAGTGAAGAATGCCAACTTTAATCGTATCACCGGATGCAGCCGGCTCTCCTGTACCACCTGAACCCGAAGCTTCAGGAGGCGTAGCGCCCTCCACACATCCTGTCATCACGATGACCGCACCCAGCAAAATACTCCATAACTTGACCGACCTCTTCTTCAATAGCCTACACTCCCTTTTTTTAGTCTATTGACGAACATTAAGGTCATTTGCGTCCGAAATGTTCGTTGATCCAAATTATGGAGGGTTACTCTCTTCATGTCAATATAGCTTACATAATTTTATTTCATGCCTACCTGTTTCATGCATACTGCTAATAAGCCTTGAAGCTTATTGACAAAGAAATCACCCTGTGTGAGTATATTTAACATATAACTTGATTCATGAACATATCAGACACTATAAGCGAAAGGTCGGATTGCCTTGCACTGGACTGAGCAGGAAAAGGAAAAACTCCTGATTACCGTGGCCGCTAACCTCGCCCGTGAACGAAGAGCACGCGGACTCAAGTTAAATGTTCCCGAAGCCATCGCCTTGTTGACCTCCGAACTGATGGAACGAGCACGGGATGGAATGAGTGTTGCCGAATTAATGAGATACGGAGGCACCATCCTGACACGTGAAGACTGTATGGATGGTGTTCCCGATATGATTCCTGAAGTACAGGTAGAAGCCACATTTCCTGACGGTACAAAACTGGTTACCGTACATGAACCTATACGCTGAGAAAGGCAGGAGAAACCATGATTCCTGGTGAATACCGTTTGAAGCCAGATGACGACATCATCTGTCATCCGGATCGTTCAACCCTACGACTCCTTGTCCTTAACCGCGGCGACCGCCCCGTCCAGGTCGGCTCTCACGTTCACTTCTATGAAGTGAATGCAGCACTGGACTTTGATCGCATGTCAGCTTTTGGACATCGCCTGCACATTCCGGCAGGCACCGCAGTTCGCTTCGAACCTGGTGAAGAGAAACCTGTCGAACTCACGACCTTTGGCGGCAAACGCCAAATTCACGGGTTCAACGGACTAACCGAAGGCTCTGCGGATCAAGTTCCTGATCCAGTGAAACTGGAGGCATTCCTGAAGACGTTCTCCCCTCCCATACCAGATGGAGGTGAACCTTCATGAAACGAATGAGCCGTGAACAATACGCGTCCATGTTCGGACCAACAACCGGTGATGCCGTAAGACTTGCAGATACCGAACTATGGGCAGAGATTGAACATGATTATGCCGTATACGGAGATGAGAGCAAGTTCGGAGGTGGTAAGGTTATCCGCGACGGAATGGGCCAGTCAACCACTGCTCTGCGAAGCGACGGCACTCCTGATACGGTTATCACCAACGCTATCATTATCGATCATTGGGGCATTGTAAAAGCGGATATCGGCATTCGGGATGGTCACATCTGCGCCATTGGCAAATCCGGTAACCCGGATACAATGGACGGTGTTCATCCCGCACTGGTCATCGGTGCTTCCACCGAAATCATCGCTGGTGAAGGCATGATTGTAACCGCTGGCGGCATTGATACCCATATTCATTTCATCTGCCCACAGCAGATTCAGACTGCGTTATCCTCCGGGGTCACGACCATGATCGGCGGCGGAACAGGACCTGCAACCGGAACCAAAGCCACCACCTGCACACCAGGAGCTTGGCACATCCACCGGATGCTGGAGTCCGCAGAAGCTTTTCCCATGAACATCGGTTACCTTGGCAAAGGCAACAGTTCCAGTACCGCACCTTTAATTGAACAGATTGAAGCTGGGGTAATCGGCCTGAAGCTGCATGAAGATTGGGGCACTACCCCGAGCGCTATCGACGCTTGTCTGACTGCCGCCGGGGAACATGATGTTCAAGTCGCTATCCACACCGATACACTGAACGAAACCGGATTTCTCGAAAACACCCTGGCTGCGATCAACGGCCGGACGATCCACACGTACCATACGGAAGGCGCTGGTGGCGGACACGCACCGGATATTATCCGGGCCGCTGGGGAGTCCTACGTTATCCCCTCATCAACCAACCCAACACGACCGTACACACGCAACACTGTAGAAGAGCATCTCGATATGTTGATGGTGTGTCATCACCTGGACCCTTCCATCCCGGAAGATGTAGCTTTTGCCGATTCGCGGATTCGTCCCGAAACCATCGCAGCCGAAGACATTTTGCATGATCTTGGTGTGTTCAGCATCATCAGTTCCGATTCACAGGCCATGGGCCGAGTGGGCGAAGTCATTATCCGCACCTGGCAGACAGCCGACAAAATGAAAAAACAGCGCGGCAAACTTGAGCTCAACCCGAATTCCCCCTCCGATAACGATCGGATCAAGCGATATGTCGCCAAGTACACCATCAATCCAGCTATCGCACACGGAATCGGTCATCTCGTCGGTTCGGTGGAAGTTGGAAAGCTGGCAGATCTAATCATATGGAAACCGGCCTATTTCGGTGTAAAACCCGAGATCGTCATTAAAGGTGGCATGATCACGTTTGCCCAGATGGGTGATCCCAATGCGTCCATCCCGACACCTCAGCCCGTATTTGGTAGACCGATGTTTGGAGCCTATGGTAGCGCCATTGCCAGCGGATCGATCACATTTGTCTCCCAAGCCGCAGCAGATGCGGGGATCAAAGAGTTATTGGGCCTGAAGAAACGGGTTGAACCCGTCAAGGGCTGTCGCTCGGTCAGTAAAAAAGACATGATTCATAACGACGTCACCCCCGTTATTGAAGTCGATCCCGAAACCTACGAGGTACGCGCCGACGGCGAGCTACTCACCTGTGAACCCGCAGACGAGTTGCCTATGGCACAGCGGTACTTTATGTTTTGATAGGAATACGGATTAGCTGATAAGGGGGCACTCATGATGAATAGTGGCACGAAGCTACTCCGTTATGTTCAGCTGCTGGATTCAGCCCTGCCCATCGGTGGTTTCTCCCATTCCTTCGGTCTGGAAGCTTACACGCATGATGGCACCGTGCAAAATACCGCGCAGCTTGAACAGTTTATTCGTAGCCAGCTTCACTCCAGTCTTGTACGACTAGATGGTCTTGCCATCAAAGGCGTCTATCAGGCGATAAAACAGCAAGATGCCGCTCTACTTGCCCTGTATGACAAACGTGTCCACGCCCAGCGCTCCCCTCGGGAACTCAGGGAAAGCGGCCACAAAATGGGAAAACGACTGCTCAAGCTGGCCCGTTCACTCTATCCATGGATGGACTTTTCCCTGATCGATGAGGCTATACGGGAACACGGCGCGTATTGTGGCATCACGACCATTCACGGTTATATCAACTATCAATTGGAGATTGAATTGGATGAAGCCGTTACCGGGCATCTGTATACCTCAGTGAACGCTTATGTGAACAGCGCACTTCGCCTGCTGCCCATCGGACAAACCGAAGCGCAGATGTTGATTCAGAAACTGCTTGATGATATCGAAGCGGAATGGGCGCTCATTCGGGAAAATGACCCGGAAGATATGCACAGCTTCGGAATCGCCCAGGAAATCTACGCCATGCGGCACGAGACCTTACCCGCGCGGTTGTTTATGTCTTAACTACAACTTTTATCTAACTTAGGAGGAATTGTTATGTGTGGAGGAGCTAATCATACGCATCATCCGGAGTGGGAACGTAAAGCATTTGATCGGAGTCGTCCGATGCGAATTGGAATTGGCGGACCGGTAGGTTCAGGTAAAACAGCCCTGGTGGAGAAGCTGTCCAAGGCACTGCGTACACGTTATAGCCTTGCTGTCATCACCAATGACATATACACCAAGGAAGATGCCGAAATCTTGCTGCGTCAGAATGCACTGGCACCAGAGCGCATTATCGGTGTAGAGACAGGCGGATGCCCGCACACGGCTATTCGTGAGGATGCCTCCATGAATTTCGAAGCGGTTGACGAGTTGATTGAACGTTTCCCGGATCTGCAACTGATCTTCATCGAGAGTGGCGGCGACAATCTCTCCGCTGCATTCAGTCCGGAACTGGCCGATGTGTTCATCTACATTATCGACGTTGCCCAAGGGGAGAAACTCCCTCGCAAAGGCGGTCCCGGAATCACACGTTCAGATCTGCTGTTAATCAACAAAACCGACCTCGCCCCTTACGTTGGTGCAAGCCTGGAAGTTATGAAAAATGATACCGAACGGGTACGCGAAGGCCGCCCTTATGTCATGTCTAATCTAATGAGCGGTGAAGGTGTATCCGAGATTGTCCACTGGCTTGAACATCAATATATGGATGACGATGCTTCCGCTGCACATCTGCATTCACACAGCCATGAACATGGCACTCACTCGCATTAATTCATCTTCTGTCCCCACGGAAACAGAGCTAAATGGGAATGAAAGTGCAGGTTCGCCCGTCACACGCCGCAGCGAGCTTCGGGCCACCTTTGCCTTTCAAGGCGACCGGACTGTCATGACTGATCGTTATTACAGCGCACCACTCCGGTTTAGCCGATCCTTTCGACCTCCCGGAGGCGGAACCGAATTATGTGTGTACACGTCAGACGTCTCGCCTGGAGTCCTTAACGGGGATCATTATCATTCCGAGTGGGAATTAGGTGAAGGCACCCATGTCATGCTGAGCAGCACATCTGCTACCAGACTCCATCCCACACCTTCCATTCCTTCATCCGTTAATCATCACTTTCGGTTGGGAAAAGGGGCCACGCTGGAATACTTCCCTGAATGCGTCATTCCCTTCAAGGGAAGTTCTTCTTCGCTCGCTGTAACCTTTGAGCTGGAAGAACAGGCAATCCTGGCCTATGCAGATATCTGGTCTGCCGGACGGATTCATCGGGGAGAAGCGTTCCAATTCGAGCGTTACCGCAGCTTGACGGAGATATGGCAAGGTGAGCAACTGGCTGTCTGGGATCGATTCGGACTCGAACCGGATACCGATGATCCCAGACACTCAGCGTCCCTCCTTCACTACACACATACCGCTGCGTTATGGATGATTGCCCCGGGGCTTGGTACTGCGGAGTTGGAGCAAGTCAGATCTGCTCTGCCACCAGATGGACGAATGCTCGCAGGTGCAAGTTTGCTGGCAACCGGTGGAATCGGCGTTCGACTCCTTGGCATGGCAGCTTGGGAACTTCAGGAGCAGTGTCTTCAAATCTGGAATACACTCCGCCCCCATCTGCTGAGCAAAGAAACCCTCGTCTTTCGTAAATAAGGGCGTGAAGTAAGGATGGTTAACACAAAAACCTCTGAACTGTCTCCGAGTGTGTTCGGATTAGTCCAGAGGTTTTTGTACATTCAGTCTATGGATGCTGCTCATATCACTTACGCTTCGTTTTCCTCAGAATCGTTCTCTGACTTGTTCTCAGGTTTATAGCGATAGTCGCCTGCATCCTTGCTTTCCTTGGATTTGCGGTAACGGGTGAACTCAATATATTCGCTGATAAAAGACTGTTCCACAGTCGATAATTCACTTTCTTGGCAATTCAATTGCCGCAAAACGTCAAAAAAATAATCCTCCCGTTTTTCCCGAACCATCGCTTCCTTCGATGGACGTCCAATCATGAGCCAGTCGAGGCTCACATCAAAAAACGAAGCAATCTCAATTAATTTATTCGTACTCGGAATAGACTTGCCACGTTTCCAATCACCCAGATTGCCTGTGCTAATCTTCAGCTGTTGGCAGAAAGCCTTCTTGGTCATTCCTCGTTCGGCAATCAGGTGTTCAATTCGCTCATAGATCGACTGCATACAAGAACCGCCTTCCAACCGTAATAATCAACTCATCTGCTTGAATTATACCACATTATTCCTGAATGCTCAGCCTTTATATGCCTGGAACAGGATAAGGTATATCGTATAACACAAAGATAGACTCCCATGAATGATCATAGAAGTCTATCTTATATTGTTGCTGTGATGCGGTCGAGAGGACTCGAACCTCCACGGGTATACACCCACTACCCCCTCAAGATAGCGTGTCTGCCATTCCACCACGACCGCATATTCAATTGTAAAAATGGTGAGCCATGAAGGGCTCGAACCTTCGACACCCTGATTAAAAGTCAGGTGCTCTACCAACTGAGCTAATGGCTCTTGCTGTAAACTTCACCGGATGTGCCATGCTTCATTCTTGTCTATAAGAGCAATGACTTTGAGGATTACTCATCGAAAATGTAGATCTCATGAGGTGGTGAAGATATGACCCGTAGGGGATTCGAACCCCTGTTACCTCCGTGAAAGGGAGGTGTCTTAACCCCTTGACCAACGGGCCTTAATAACAAGTTGTCTTTCTTGGCGACAAGAATGAGTATACCACAGGACAATTTGAACTTGCAATACTTTTTTTGAAATTTATTTTTCAAGCCTTTTTGTCCATTGCATACTGTTCTTCAGAGGCCCGTTAATCGCCACCTCTCCTATTCATGCCAGTGTCATCACTGTGCAGGAAAAATGTAAATCATTCATTAAAACACTTACAAAAACTTACGTTCACTTATAATATTGCAAATCACATTAAAAATACTTATAATTAAAGTATCAGTATAAGTACGGTCATCCATACACTCGGAGGTGACATGTTTGTTTCAAGAAGAACGAATGCAGCTCATTGTTGAACATCTACGCAAACACAATCGCATCTCAGCCGATGATATTGTCGCCTTGTTTGATGTATCACGGGATACTGCACGCAGGGATCTGATTAAGCTTGAGGAACAGGATGCCATTATCCGAACACGTGGCGGTGCGATTCTCCCCCCTCCTCCGCAAGAATTCAGATCCTACAAAGACCGTTTACTCGATGTATCTGAGGAAAAGAGGGCCATCGGCAAACTCGCTGCGGCCATTGTAAGGGAAGGCGAGATCATTATTCTGGACTCTTCCACGACTGTGCAGGCCTGTGCCGAGAACTTAAACGGCAAATCCTGTACCGTCATTACCAATTCGATTCATTCCGCTGATCTTCTCTCCAATCACACTGCTGTCCAGATTCGTTTGCTCGGAGGCAAAGTAGATAAAGAACAACGTTATGTCTACGGTACCTCTGTTATCGAGACCCTCTCCCACTATTATGTAGATAAAGCCTTTATCGGAATTGGTGGTATCACCATGGATGGCTTCAGTGCTTCCGAAGAGGAAGGGAAAATTAAACACCAAATGATGAAAGCTGCCAAGAAAGTTGTTGTTCTTGCAGATCAATCCAAGTTTGATAGACGTTATGGTTATCGTTTTGCCGACTGGTCATTGGTGGATGTATTGATTACGGATCAATGGCCAACCAAAGAATGGCTTGTTTTTCTAGCCGAACAACAGGTTGAGATTCTCATTCCTGAACCTACAGATGATAAGGAGTTGTAAATATATGAAATTATTTGCCACAGATTTAGATGGAACTTTGTTGAACATAGATAGCCAGATTAGCCCGGAGAATGCCGCAGCCATCCAAAAGGCCCAGCAATCCGGTATGAAAGTTACCATTGCAACAGGACGTGTCTATTCCGATGTTGTGACCATCAGCCGCGAAGGCGGAATCAAAACCCCGATTATCGGCTCCAATGGAGCGACAATTCATGATGCAGACGGTGAACGTTTATTCCATCTTCCGCTCGAGCGTGACACAGCAGCTTCCGTCATGCAGTGGCTGGAAGATCATGATGTCTATTATGAGGCTTCAACGCAACAAGGCATCTATGCCCCGCGTAGCAGTCATGAGACCTTGCTTGCCGAGATGGAACGTGTTCTTGGTTCGAACCCTGGTGAGGACATCGCACGCATGATTCGCTCCATCAAGAAACACTATGACAAAAAAGACTACCACCGCGTAGACAGCCACCTCGAAATTCCGGCAGAAGCCTACATCTATAATATTATGGCCTTCTCCATGAATCCGGACAAAGTAAAGACTGGTCGAGAATACTTCGCTTCCCGATCCGATGTCGCCATGGTTGTATCCTTTGAGCATAACTTCGAAATGCAGCACCCGGACGTATCCAAAGGTAATGCCCTCACCAAACTGGCGGCTCACCTGAACATCTCCATGGAGGATACCGTAGCGATTGGCGATAACTTCAACGATGTCTCCATGTTAAAAATGGCAGGACTCGGCATCGCCATGGGTAATGGCGAACCCGAGATCCAGGCATTAGCCAAAGCCATAACGTTGACCAATGTGGAGCACGGTGTAGCCCATGCTATCGAGTGCCTGCTTGAAGGTAAACCGGTGTCCCGTCCAGAAACGATTGTCGGAGAAGGTCAGTAATTGAACCCATACTGAATTAAGTACTGAACCTGCATGGTCGCCTGTTGATCCATGCAGGTTCTCTTCATTTTAACTCCGCAGATCGAACGTGAGGCACGTCCTGTAACAAAATAATCAGTTGCTCACCCCGGTACGAACCCGGTAGTTGCAATGTGAACTCAAGCACAGTCTCTTCCACGGAGTCTGTGCTTGTTTGCTGTTCTGTCTTAAATCCGATGACTGATATCTTCTCCTGCCCCAGCAGTGCCAAAACAGTCTTCAGGGCCTCTCCCTCATTTTGCAGATGGATGGTTAACGTCTCTGTTCGGGCGGATACCAACCAGCGTGTGGGTCTATGCAGTAACATCTGTGCCACGACAATAAGCAGTGTCACGCCTGCACCCGTCCAATACAGACCTGAACCCACAGCAAGTCCCATGCCTGCCGTAGCCCATATGCCAGCCGCTGTGGTCAATCCCCTGACCGTGTGACGCTGTGTGAAGATCATCCCGGCTCCAATGAACCCCACACCGCTAACGACTTGTGCAGCAATCCTTGACGGATCAAGAGACAGATTGGCCCAGCCAGCCTGATCCTGGAATCCGTATTTGGATACAATCATCATCAGGGCAGCACCAACGGCCACCACAAAATGAGTACGAATCCCCGCCTCTTTCATTCGATTCTTGCGCTCATAACCGATTAGCACACCACATATTCCAGCTATGAGTACACGCATCAAATATTCCACTTCCATGCACATCACCTCTTTCATTATGTATATGCTTACATGAGTCTATCTTTACTATTACCCAATCTTTCCCTGACTATATAAGTTGAACTAAAGATTATTTACACTGGCACTACGATGACAGAACAACCTTCCAATCGCTGTTATCCCCAGATTTTTTCGATTCCCTTTTCTCAAGGGAAAATCCGGTGATAAAGGCGAGCGCTTCGCTTTTTCAGTTTGTTTCTGTCCTCTCCGTTATCGTGTAAATGATTAATTCATCTTATATAATAAAAAGCCTCTACTCAGGTCACTTCTCTGCCCGGAAATTTTCCCCTTGTCTCTTGCCCAATCCGAAATATTGTCTGAAATTATATATCAGCGGATGCCATTCCTCTGGATTAATCTTGTTCGGTCCAGATATTAGTCTTGTGTGCACGTGCACCTTCAACGCTTTCACTTCCACAATCGCCATGAACGGTGTATGTTCGGGAATACGTATGTGTTGTACAGCCGCCTCAATCTGGAGCGGACATTCAACTATTTTATCTGGTGCCACCTGAACCGAGCATTCAGATGTTAGTCCAGCTACAGTGAATTTATCATGACAATATTCATAGCCCATCTTCCTTTTCTCCTCAGGAACCGGTGTGACTCCCGTATAACGTCCTAATGCCTCAACCTGTCTCCACATGGTCGCATCTGGTAAATTAATCACACACTCCGGATGTCGACTCAGATTTTCATAGGCTTTGCCCTGTGTACCTAGACCGAGAACCAGACAATCCCCAAGCGCCCAAGACGAAGATAATGGTGACAGGTTGGTTGACCCATCCTCATTTAATGTGCTTAGCAGCAATACGGGCGTACCATAATATAAAATACTGGGATTAATCGTCTCATGTTGAATCACTGCTGGACTCGCGGACAACTGCTCTGTAGCAAAGTCCTGTTTCGTTATCTTTTTCATCCTGAACCTCTCCTGTTCCCATTCCAATGATATATAAGCTCAATCTGACCGTAGGACGATACAACTGGATTGTAATACAGTAATAGTTCAGATATGATCGAAGTATGAATGTATATCCGAATATTACTGTTATTGCGTCGTTAATCGCTGATCCAAGCCGCGCTATTTTTCTGTCATCCTTACTGGATGGCCGTGCGTTGCCCGCAGGAGAGCTTGCTCATATGGCAAGTGTCACTCCCCAGACGGCAAGCAGCCATCTAGCTAAACTCGTAGAGGGAGGATTACTCGAAGTTGAACAACAAGGACGCCATCGATACTACCGTCTTGCAAACAAAGAAATTGCTAATCTGATTGAAACGATGGCCAGTATTGCTCCGCCTGTACAGATCCGCTCTCTCAAACAATCCGATCAGCTTCAACAACTGAGTCATGCACGGACCTGTTATGGTCATCTGGCCGGGAAATTGGGAATCTCGCTCTGTGAAGCCTTAATACAGAAGGGGTATCTTTCAGAGCCAGAAGAGGCACACAGCAAGGATTATCAAGTTACAGAGAAAGGAATACAGTGGTTCACTACGTTTGGAATTAAACTTCAGATGAAGCCAGGATCACGCCGGGCCATCGCTCGCAAATGTCTGGATTGGAGCGAACGCCGTCATCATCTCTCAGGTATACTTGGGGAACAACTCAGACATCGATTATCGGAACTGGACTGGATTCGTCAAAAAACAGGAAGTCGCTCTGTCGAAGTAACGGAAGCAGGCAAGAAAGGTTTATACGAGGTGTTGAGCATCACACTTTAAGCAGAAGCGTATACAAGGGATAACCAAAGATCAGTACACGCAAAAAATCCCCTTCACACTGACCGTTAACCGGTCTAATGTGAAGAGGATTTTTTGTCATTCAGAACGGAGAGAGAGGGATACTCTCACTTCGTTCGAGACTGCGAAGTATTGCTAACGAAGCTTATGCTCCGACGAACCTTTAGGGTTCTCATCCCTTTGCAGAGAAGTTTAATTCAGAACGGAGAGAGAGGGATTCGAACCCTCGCACCGCTTACGCAGTCTAACCCCTTAGCAGAGGGTCCCCTTATAGCCACTTGGGTATCTCTCCAAGAAATGGCTCCCCGAACAGGGCTCGAACCTGTGACAACTCGATTAACAGTCGAGTGCTCTACCAACTGAGCTATCAGGGAAAATTAACTTGAATAAGATTAATTTATCATGATTAATAATCCAAGTCAACATGCCTTTCATCACTTTACTTACGCGTAGTGAACAATGCACACATCAGATATTCTGAAGGCCCAGCTTTCCCGCGCAACGACCACAACGGTAACGCTTCGGATCTATTTTCCGCTTGCGCAAATATTCCGTACCACAGCTCTTGCACACCAGCTTATAACGATATGGCAGCGGCTTTCTGCCTTTACCGTCAGGAAGTGATTGGCAGTAACGCGAGCCGCCTACCTTCTGCAATAAAGCCTTGAATTCCGGGTCACGATGCTGATAGCCGCGCCCACGAATATGCAGATGATAGTGACACAGCTCATGTTTGATGATTTTCTCAACCTCATCTCGCCCATAGGCTTCGAGTTGATGCGGATTGATCTCAATCCGGTGACTTTTGAGCATATAACGCCCACCTGTTGTGGTCAGGCGACTGTTAAACAACGCTTCATGGGTGAACGGCACTCCGAAATGATCCAGTGATACCTGTTCAATCCATTGTTGCAATTCCTCATTTTCCATCGGTATCCTCTCCTTGCACCCCCTCGGAGCATTTGTTTTTCCGGTATAATACTTGAATTTTAACCGTTTCGTAGGCTACACTGTCAAGTAGAATGTATGAGGGGAGATTATTACTCGTTATGCCTACAATGCGCTATGTCATCCTGCAGCAGGAACAACAATTGCAGTTCGTGGAAATGCCGGCAGATTACGCCTATCAACTCAGTGCGCTCAACCTGCGCCTGCACAAGGAAATTGATAAACTCACTGCAGCAGATGTCCCTGTCCTGCCTTGGGCGATCGCCGAATGTGACAGCCTCGATCTCCTAAACGAAAATCTTACTATCATCGGCGGCCTTGATTATATCAATGCGCTTGAAGAATCTTTTGCAGCACTACGTGAAAGCCATTATCCTTTGATTTCTCTGCTTACCGAAATCCGGGCTCTTCAGGCCCAATTGGAACAATGGTATGAAGAAGAGATGGAAGCTCTCTAATTCACTGCAGTTATCATTTTATAATGATGAGAACGAAAAGCACATCTCCCTGAATTGGGATTTGTGCTTTTTTTTGAGTGAACAAGATTGATTTGCCGGAGGCCTCCACTTATCCCGCACAGTCCAGGCTATTGCCACATATGCTAACGTACAGATGAATTATGCAAGAGGAGGAGATACCCTTGCCTCAATGGCTTTGCAATCAACTGATGCGTGCATTTCACAAAAAGGACAGCCGGCAAATCAAGTTGCTGAACGAATGCTGGTTCTTTTATCGCAATAAACCAGCAAATGGCACACCACGCAGCGCGGAGAACGAACTTTAAGAGGTTGTTCATAAAAGTCTGCTTTGGATTACGAAGGATGGCCTTTTGAACACGCTCTTTAAGAAAAAGCCATCATTATTCCCACCGTACTTACTAAAGGAATTAGAACGGACAACGGGAACATTACTGTCGACAACAAACAGCCTTCCTGGTTAGGGAAGGCTGTTCTCCAATCCTACTATTTAAGAAGACTGTTGCGCAGAAGCTGGCTTCTTCATCGTAAGGCCGACACGGCTTTTTTTGGTATCCACATTCATAACCCAGACCGTTACATTGTCTCCGACAGATACAACATCCATCGGATGTTTAACATACCCGTTGCTGAGCTGTGAGATATGGACAAGCCCATCACTCTTGATCCCAATATCAACAAAAGCACCGAAATCAATAACGTTCCGAACCGTACCTTGCAACTCCATGCCTTCCACCAGATCCTCAATTTTCAATACATCTGTACGGAAGATTGGCAAGGGCATTTCTTCACGCGGGTCACGACCTGGACGCTGCAAGCTGTCCAGAATGTCACGCAATGTAGGTACACCTACGTCCAGTTTCACAGCCAGCTGCTCTGGCTGTTGCTCAGACAGTAACACCGACAGTTCCTTGCTTCCTAGCTTGTCCAGTGCAACCTGAAGCTCCTTGAACAGCTGATCCACCACCTTGTAGGACTCAGGGTGAATCGGTGTACGATCCAATGGATTCTCGCCCTCACCAATACGCATAAATCCTACGCACTGCTCATAGGTTTTGGCACCCAGACGTGGAACCTTCTGAAGCTGACGGCGGTTCGTGAACCGGCCATTCTCTTCACGGTACTTCACAATGTTTTTGGCAATCGTAGCGTTAACTCCGGCAACATATGACAGCAACGAAGGTGATGCCGTATTCACATCCACACCCACATGGTTAACTGCGGATTCGACAACAGCCTTCAGGCTTTCTTCGAGAATCTTCTGGGATACATCATGCTGATATTGACCCACGCCAATGGCTTTTGGATCAATCTTAACCAACTCCGCAAGCGGGTCTTGTACACGACGTGCGATGGAAGCTGCACTGCGCTCGGCAACATCCAGATCCGGGAACTCTTCCTGGGCCAGCTTGGATGCAGAATATACACTCGCGCCTGCTTCGTTAACAATCAGATACACAAGACTTTCATCACCGTTCTCCTGAATGATCTCAGCAACAAACTGCTCCGTTTCACGTGATCCGGTACCATTACCAATGACGATCAGTCCGATATCATATTGCTTGATCATCCGATGGAATACTTCCGCAGCTTCACGTTTCTTGTTGTGTGGTGGCGTTGGGTAGGTCACAGCCACTTCCAGCAGTTTGCCCGTATCATCTACTACAGCCAGTTTACAACCGGTACGATAGGCCGGATCGACACCCAGCACACGTTTGCCATGAATAGGCGGTTGAAGCAACAGGTTACGCAGATTGGCCGAGAATACCGATATGGCCTGATTTTCACCTTTTTCCGTAAGTTCTCCACGAACTTCTCGCTCAATGGAAGGCGCAATAAGCCGTTTGTATGCATCTTCAATCACATCACGCAGGATATCCTGCACGGCAGAAGCACCACGAATGATCTGTCCTTCCATATGGCGATGGGCCGGTTCTGCCTGTACGTCCAGGCCGACTTTCAGAATACTCTCACGTTCACCGCGATTAATTGCGAGAATACGGTGTGGGGGCATCTTTTTGGCTAGTTCGCGGTAATCATAATAATTCTCGTACACGGACTCCTCTTGAGCATCCTTCGCTTCTGAAGTCAGCATCCCGTGATCCAAGGTGTACCGACGAATCCAGGCACGAATGGCAGCATCGTCTGCAATATTCTCCGCCAGAATGTCTTTGGCTCCCTGAAGCGCCGATTCTGCATCTTCTACACCCAGTTCAGCATTGATATATTTCGCAGCTTCCTGGAGTGCATCTCCTTGTTTCGGTTGACCCCAGATCCATACAGCAAGGGGCTCAAGACCTTTTTCCTTGGCCACACTGGCACGTGTTTTACGCTTCTGACGGTAAGGTCGATACAGATCTTCCACTTCCTGCAGCTTCACAGCCTGCGTAATGGATTGCTTCAGTTCTCCGGTCAGCTTGCCCTGTTCCTCTATAATACGGATGACTTCCAATTTGCGATCCTCAAGATTGCGCAGATAAACAATGCGTTCTTCAATCGATCGCAGCTGGTTCTCATCCAGCTCTCCAGTCATTTCTTTACGGTAGCGGGCGATAAATGGAATCGTATTGCCTTCGTCCAGAAGCTCCGACGTGGTACGGACCTGCTTCAAGGACAGTGACAGTTCCTTGGCTACCTGTTTGATGATTCGTTCATGGCGTTCTGCCTTTATTGTTTCTTCATTGGGTTCCAGAACCGTTTCCTGTTCAGACAAAATAAATCCCTCTTTCCTTCCTGAATCGTTCGTTACAATCATTTCAGGGCAGCTTTGCTGCTGTAATTACAGTATAGTTAAACCATTTGTTTCTTCCACTCTACCCTATATTATCACAGAATCACGTCCAGATTTCCATCAATCCGCAAGCATACAAGTTCTGACAGAATGATGTCATCCTCCAGCCTTCCCCAATACGTCAAAAAAAGACCGAAAAAACGTCAACACGACGCTCCTCGGTCCTCCTTTGTTTAAAACTTTATATGCAATAGCAATCTAATAAGTGAAACTTCTCATTTACACGATAACGGAGAGGACAGAAAAAACCTGAAAAAGCGAAGCGTTCGCCTTTATCCCCGGATTTCCCCTTCGAGAAAAGGGAATCGAAAAATCTGGGGATAACAGCGATTGGAAGGTTGTTCTGTCATCGTAGCATCAATGTAAATAAAATGTAGTTCACTTATCTAGACACGCTCGAACCGGAACAGTTCGCTCAGATAGTCTCCTGATGTGCTGCCTACCGAAATACCGCCATACATGAGGGCATCGCCGGTAAAGGTCTCCGAGCCGCCTTTCAGACGGTAATCTGCATTAGGGTCCAATCCTTTCAGCTTCAGACGTTGCAGTGGCGCATTAGGCTCAGAGAGCACGCGGAAGTAGAATACAACGGCTTCGCTTCCGTCTGGTGCAATAAACATCCATGCTGTCTCATTACCTTCAAATGGACTGAGCAAACGGCGGAATGTTCCATATTGAACCGTTCCACGAATCTCTTTGTACAGCTCAACCTGGGCTTTCACGATGTCATTCTCTTCCTCCGTGAATTTCGTCAGATCCAGCTCGTAACCGAAGTTGCCCGACATTGCAACATGTCCCCGAATTTCAAGTGAAGTTATCCGGTTGACCTGATGATTCGGTACCGCTGAGATATGCGACCCCATCGAACTTACCGGGTACACAAGACTCGTACCGTATTGAATCCGCAGGCGGGATATGGCATCCGTGTTATCACTTGTCCACGTCTGTGGCATGTAATACAGCATACCTGGATCGAAGCGGCCACCACCACCTGAACAGCTCTCGAACAGAATGTTCGGGAACGCCGAAGTGATTCGTTCCATAACGTCATACAACCCCAGCATGTAACGATGCGCGGTCTCACGCTGTCTGTCTGCCGGAAGCAACGCAGAACCCACTTCCGTCATATTCCGGTTCATGTCCCATTTCACATAAGTGATTGGTGCAGAACCAAGTACGTCTGTTAACATGCGCACAATCTCATCACGTACATCCTGACGAGAGAAATCGAGTACCAGTTGTTGACGCCCTTCTGTCCGGCGACGATCAGGCACATGCAGACACCAGTCCGGATGCGCACGGTACAGCTCACTGTCTGGTGAGATCATCTCAGGCTCAAACCACAATCCAAACTGCATATCCAGACCTGTTACGCGGTTAGCCAGATCATCCAGTCCCTGTGGCAATTTGTTCTTATCTACAATCCAGTCCCCCAGCGAGGAGTTGTCACTGTCCCGGTGTCCAAACCAGCCATCATCCAAGACAAACAGCTCAATACCCAGCTTCTGTCCAGCACGAGCGATCTGTTCAATCTTGTCTGCATTGAATCCAAAGTAGGTTGCTTCCCAGTTATTGACCAGAACCGGACGTTCCGCATTGCGGAACTGACCACGCGCAAGACGCTCCCGATACAATTCGTGGTAGGACTGTGACATGCCGTCCAGACCTGCAGCCGAGTACACCATAACTGTCTCAGGTGTCTGGAACGATTCTTGCGGCTCCAACTTCCAGCTGAACTCGAACGGGTTGATCCCGAGCGATACACGGGTGGTGTGGAACTGATCCACTTCAGCCTGTGCGGTGAAGCTGCCGCTATAAACGAGACTGAATCCGTAAACTTCACCTTGGTCTTCATCCGTGCCTGGTGTCATCAACGCAATAAATGGATTCTGCTGGTGACTGCTTGAACCACGACGGCTCTCAATCCCTTGCAGGCCTGAAGCAAGCGGTCTGCGAACGATATCACGTTCCCGTGTCCAAGCCCCTGACAATTGCAACAATTCATAATCAGCATGCGGAAAATCAACAGATGAACTGAGCGCACGCGCCACATTCACTGAGGTAGCGCTCTCATTAACGATACGCATGGAGCGTGTAATTGCATTAAATGCCGTAAAGGCTGTATAGGAAAGCTCGATTTTGATGCCTGCAACGCGGTCTTCCAACTCAATAACCAGCGTCTCTGCTTCGTCATCGGATTCAACATACGTTGCTGGCAGTCCGGTAAGCGCTGCCTTTCCTTTGACCAATCGATGGCCTGTATACGTAAACTCCGAAACCGTCGAGCCATTCTCAAGTTCCAGTTGGATAGCCGGATTACGGAAATCACTTGTGCCATACACGGGTAGTTCCACTGCCAATGTATCAAATGAAATTGTACGGTCCTCTGGCACCGGGTTGGGGCTAAAGGACGCTCGTTCTGTCCGCACATGCAACCAGCTCAGATCGGTGTCGCGTAATTTTTTGCCATAATACAAATGCACCAAATATCCTGAGGGCAGTACCTGGAATACGTAGCTGGCCTCGCGGGTCTGTAAATGAAACTGAAGTTTCTCTTGATTGATGTAAATGCTCATATGTCTCCTCCACCTCTATATATAGGTCTTTCGGGTAAACGGTTTCTCAGGTTTCATTATAGCGAAAAGATCGCCAATGTTCTACGCTTTCATCAAGCTTTAATCAAAAGAGCGCATAACAGCCCGAAGGATGTCATACGCTCTTTTGGTTACAGTCTGAATTCAGTGTGTTCCCTTACAGGAACATCCATTGCCAACGGACGGCAGGGCAGCGTACAAGACGCTGGTTGCTGCCTTAAAAATCGATTAAACCAAGGCTGATCTGTAAGGCTTCGTTGACCAGTTTCATGGTCTCCTCGTCCAGATGGGTAATCTTGTCAGTCAGCCTCTGTTTATCAATCGTCCGTATTTGTTCGAGCAAAATAACCGAGTCCCGGTCAAAGCCGTGTGCCGCCGCATCAATTTCAACATGCGTTGGCAGCTTTGCCTTCTGGATTTGGGCGGTGATAGCCGCCACAATACAAGTTGGACTGAACCGGTTGCCGATATCATTCTGGATCACCAGAACCGGCCTGACTCCACCTTGCTCGGAACCGACAACGGGAGAAAGATCCGCAAAAAAAACGTCACCACGTTTTACGATCAATGTCTACACCCCGCTAACTAAGCGGTCCAGAGTGCTGTCCGCATCTTCCTCCGCATGAAAGGCTTCGGATGCCATGGTCAGATTAATTTTTGCCATCTCCATGTACCCTCGCTGCATCGTTTCACGGATGTAACGTTTCTTACGCTCCGTTAAATACAGCTTCATAGCCTGCCTAATCAATTCGCTGCGGTTGGAATTCTCCAGCGCTACGATGCCATCCACTTCCTGCAAAAGATAATCAGGTAAACTGATCATGATCCGCTTGGTGTTCTGCAAGTTGGCCACCTTTCTTCCACCCCCACAAACCTTTCGCCATTGTGAACCAGTATTACGTTTTTCCAGAACTTTTATACAAAGGAATATATATGCCCCGAGTATATCAAGTATGCTGTACTCCATTATAAACACGGGGAACAATATTCGTACAGACCAAACATCTCAATTCAGGAATTAAATCCTTACTGTCATACATAATTCGAGATGCTCCGACAGTTTTCCTTCTGTTCTGAAAAAAAGTTTATTGGTAATGACGTCCAGTTTACCTATCAGGATGTCAAAAGTGGATTGATTCTGGCGACTACTGCTTCCCCGCGGGTATATACCCGTGGAATGCGGTGCGCCATCATGCAGATCACTTCATATGCAATCGTACCGAGTTGGGATGCCACCTCGTCTGCGGTTATTACGCCACCAGACTGATGACCGATAAGGACAACCTCTTCGCCGACTTGAATTTCTTCCGCCTCTTCCGCGAAAGATTGTAACGACACCATACACTGATCCATGCAGATCGTACCGACGACAGGGACGCGGCGGCCGCGTACAAGCACTTGTGCTTTACCTGTCAGCATTCTGGAGAATCCGTCTGCATATCCGATCGGCAGGGTCGCTATTCGTTCATACCCTTGCGTAAAATAACGGGTTCCGTAACTGATCCCCCAATGGGGTGGCAGTGTTTTGACCAGAACCGCTTTTGTCTTCAGCGTCAATACCGGGGACAACTTCACCACCTGATGATTCACCTCAGCCGAAGGATACAGTCCGTACAGGCTTATTCCCACACGTACCATATCATAGGACAATTCCGGTGTATCAATGGCAGCGGCGCTGTTCGCCGTATGTATAATCGGGATGGAACATCCCTGATCCCTGAGCGCATGAACCACGCTTTGGAACCGTCTATACTGCTCCAGTGTATAGGTTTTGTCTTCTTCATCTGCTCTGGCAAAATGGGTAAACATACCTTCCAGCATCACCTGATTGAGCGAAGCTACTTCCTCAATGAAAGCCAATGCCTCATCGCCAGGCAACAGACCTAATCGGCCCATGCCGCTGTCGATTTTAATATGAACCTTCAGTTTGTTAGCGAATGTGCTCGCATCCAGATGTCGAATGGCGTCAAGCACTTCCTTGCTGAACAGTGTGACGGTCACATCATGTTGCCATGCAACAGCGATCCCTTCAGGCGGCGTATATCCCAGTACCAGGATTGGAATCGTAATCCCATGTTGTCGCAGTTCTAGAGCTTCGTCAAGAAAAGCCACACTTAAGTAATCCACACCCACTCGTTCCAGTTCTCTAGCCGTCTCCACCGCTCCATGTCCATAGGCATTGGCCTTCACACAGGCGAGGAATTTCATGCCCTGAGGCAATGCCTCGCGGAAAGCTTCTACGTTAGTACACAAATGATCCAAATTGATCTCCGCTTGGGTCGGCCGATATTGTCCTTGCACGTTAAGTCACCTTCTCTAATCATCTTAATCCGGCTCACGTCAGACTCCATCGTAATGCTCCAGCATGTGACTGTCAAATGAACCGAAGTTTCGCATTCAAAAACAGATGTAAGGTGCGCCGTTTGAGGAACAAATGCGAACACAGAAGAAGACCGATAAGCGAGATTGGCAGGGCAAAATTCCATTTTCCACCCCGGCAAAATCTGCTTATATCGATTATTTACCCGGTTCCCTCTGCGTAGAAGCGCGTTTTGCATTATTGAGTTGTATCTGGTAAGAAAAACGGCGCCAGATGAATACCTGTCTTACATCAAAGCAAAGCACCGGAGAACGGGTCTCCGATGCTTCTTAGCATTCCTTATGTTTATGCTGCTATTCGTTCATTTGTTCAAAAATCATTTGCCTGACTCTTCCTGCATGGATGTTGCAATGCGTACCATTTCGTTATCAGGCAGATCGGCACTGGTGATCCGATATTCTATGCCATCTGTCGTCCATGTCAGTGTCTGCAGTGCATCTCCGCTGACCATGCCCAGTGTGAATCCCAGATCCAGTACACGGGATGGGGCAAGCGACACAGCTCGATCCTGTGGTCTGGCTTCGAAAATTGTGTAATTGTATGTTCCTTCATAACGAAGCATGACGGAATAGTCTCCTGCTTCCTCCAAAATCTGATCATCCTTAAGCTGGACTCCTTCCGGCGCATACGTCGGCTGAATTACTCCAAAGCTGTCTGCACCTTCCGGCTCTGCAAGCGTTGGTTCTTCGCCTTCCTGACCAGTTGCAGCACCTTCTGTACCTTGCTGCTCTGTGTCACCACCTACACCGGTCTGTCCATCAGTGACAGCTCCGTCAGGTTCAGGCGCAGTCTGAGGATTGGCAGGTTCTTTGGTGCTGTCCTCACCTGTTTGCTCCGCAGGAGCCACACCAGAATCTGTTCCTGTTTGGCCGCCTTTTTCTGTAGCAGCAGTCATGTTACGTTGCATATCAAAGGCATCTTTTTCAAATTCAGTCCCGAATTTGAAGGAGTCGAATTTCACATCAACCACAACATTGGCATTGGAGTCGGATACCTCCACCTGTTTAGGTGCATAATCACTTTTGTTCAGCCAGATTTTCTGTCTGACAAGTGCGTGTGTATTATAATTGGCAGCTACATCAAAAACATAGCTCTCCTTCTCATCCGCAAACTGACGGGTTGTATCCCCCGTAATGCTCCGAATCAATGTTTCATAGAGATATACCTGTCCCTGATTATCTGGCCAATTGCTCTGAAAACGGAAGCTTTTGTTCTGGCTCGGCGTCAGAACAAACACACCTTCATCGTTACGCAGTACAATCTGTGTTACATCCTTTTTGGCATTCGTTAACGCAATACGATAATAGGAAGGCTTCTGATGCCATACCTCGACCTTGTACTGCTGCGGCGTATCTCCGGTATGCAGCGTCATCACGCCTGCCCCCTGGTAACTTTCCATCTCTCCTACGACTTCGTTCAGATCTTTGACCACAGCTGCCGCATCCTTCTTCCCGCAGGCGGCAAGCAAGACCGATAAGACCAATACCATGGCAAGCATCCATGATATTCGGCGCATGACATCATCCCCTTTAGCACATGTTTTCACTTCAGGATTGTGCTTGCAGCAGAACCCCTACTTGATTAGTACATGTTATGAGGGACTTGTTCGATATATGCGGACTAGTTTGACAAGCAATCGGTGAAGTCCGTTAATACGGCATTGCTACGCTCGCATAGTCCTACCACAACGGAATATACACCGGATAACTCGTGTCCTCTTCCTCAGCACCAGGGCTTCTCTTCACCCACAATCTGCGCAGATCAGGCAGACCATACCCCGCAAGACGGTAATCTCGCAGCGAATCATGATGGGCGTGTTCTTCCTTGAAGCTGTATGTGGGCAGAAGCAACGCCTCCTGAATCAGTCGATCTTCTAGCCCAATCAATCTACTCAACCGCTCCGCAGGTTCCTGGATCATGACCACTCGTCCACATTCCTGTTCCAGTTCATGTCTCCAGTGATCATTCATCGCAATCAGGAATAACGTATTCTGGAAGGTGTACATCGTCACGAGACTCAGCACGACATGATCATTGAAGACTTCTCCTGTATAGATCAGATCACAATCCCCGAACCCATCTTGATAGACTGCATGGACCGGATCTCCCGGCATAATGTTGATATGTAGGCCAATCTGTTTACTTCTCTCTGCAAACCAGACCATATCCGCCTCCATCTTCTCTCCTTCTTCCACCCACAGGCTTAAACTCTCCCCTTGGTAAGAGCTGCAACGCAATAATGCTGAGGCCCGCCCCAGTGAGGTCTCCACGGAAAGGACTGGTACAGATATGAAAGAACCATCCGGTTGTTCCGATTGCTGTTTCCATGGCTCCCCTTGATCTGGAGCCACCTTTAAAGGTGGCTGTACTCGTCCTCGAATCAGACTATAAGCAGGCTGCGTATTCGTGCTTCCGAGCGCTTGCGACAGCTCATACGCATTCAATAGCTGTTGAACAGCCCGGCGAAAATTCACATCATGCTGGGGCCCTTCCTTTTGCATATTAAACGTCATATATACACCGCCCTGTATCTCATGCTGTACAGCACGAGGTTGTACATCCGGAAATAAATCATGTTTGATGATGGACTCCGCTCGTCCCGAGTGGGGGAGCTGCCACACTTCAACGCGATCCACATAAGCCCGTCCTCTGAAATAGGCAAGAAAAACCTCTAGCACGAGCAGCTTCGAATCATGACGAGTCAATCGATAAGGTCCTGTTCCAATTGGATGAAGCGGGTTCATCTCCACATCTCTAGGCAGGATAGATGCAGCCATACTGCTCATTAGATCCGGGAACATGAAGTTGGGCTTATTCAACACAAAACGTACAGTCAACTGGTCATACACTTCTATGCTCTCAATGGAACCAAACAGAGGCCTGCATGGGTTACTCTTGTCAGAGATGATGCGATCAAAGGTAAACTTGACGTCCTCTGCATCCAGTATCCTTCCATGATGAAAAGGTATGCCTTTGTGCAGATAAAAGGTCCATTCCCTTCCATCTACCTGACTCTCCCATGCTATAGCCAGACTTGGCTCGCATACTTGGCGTTCAGCATGATAACAGACCAAACGATCAAAGACTTCTGCAATGATGAAAACTTCTCCCCACATCCCTGTCTGCGTTGGATCGAGAGTCTTAAAAGGTGTATTCTGCGGAATCCGCAATGTATCCACTCGTCCTCTGTCCCCTTTATTCGAACGCAGACCGAATTGATGCTCCATTTGCTGCATCAGATGTTCTCTCATCGTAATTGGCAAGGCGGCAGCCAGTTCATAGGCGTCCTCCATCCTGTTCCCATCCAGAAGATGGTCAAATCGTTCACGCGCCACTTCAAGCAACGGGACACAAAATACCAGCATCGATTTTTTGCCTCTTCCGCGCTGCGGGTTCCACCTGACCCATCCATTCTCCTTGAATTTGTTCATAATGAGGTTCATATTGCGCATGGTACAACATAATAGATCGGCCAGTTCACCTACTGTTGTATGTTCTTCTTGTTCATCATGCACATGTGGAAAGTTTAATCGCAGTTGAATGTAATGTTCTGATATGTCCATATATGCCCTACCTTCTGCTAAAATACGAAATCCATCCGGATGCTTCTACAGTTTTTCTTCAGGTTTTCCTCCATTATACTCAGTAACATCAACATGACCAGTGGGAAGGAAGAAAAACGACTTATGAAATACGCCGATCTGCACCCTAACATCAGGATACGTATCATTACTGATTTTTTCACCGATCTGACCCAGAAGTCCATCATTCCATTCATGGCGATCTATCTGAGTATTCAGATTGGCGCAGGTTTGGCGGGGTTATTGCTGACGGTCAATATTGTAGCTTCCATGATTGTGGGATTGTGGGCAGGATATTGGTCTGACCGGATTGGACGGAAGAAGTTAATGGTGATCGCACAAAGTCTCCAGGTCATGGCTCTACTCGGCTTGGCCATCGCCAATTCGCCGTGGATGGATTCAATCCTTGTTACTTGTCTCATGTTTCTGCTCAGCAGTCTCAGTTCAGGGATCACCGTGCCGATTGCTAATGCCATGATTGTTGATGTAAGCAGTGAACATGAACGCCATTATGTATATGGATTGCAATATTGGACAACAAACGTTGCTGTAACTTTTGGTGCACTGATGGGCGGGCTATTTTTCGAATCATTTCGTTTCCTATTGTTCAGTCTGGTATGCCTTGAAAGCCTGGTTACCCTGTTTATTTTGATCTTTATGATTCGTGAAACAATGGATAAACGTGTACTTGGTTATGGCGATGCTCCCATCCAGAGGAACATACTGAAAACGTATTGGGCGGTCTTTCAGGACAAACGTTTCATGATATTTTTCACGGCTACTGTACTTGCAGTCTCCCTGGAATTTCAGTTGGATAAATACATTGCTGTTCGTCTAAAAAATGAATTCACCGCCCAACTGTTCGGCTCAGATATCTCAGGTCTGCATATGTTCAGCCTGATCATGGTCATTAACACCGTACTGGTCGCCTTGGTTGCCATTCCATTCTCCAGATGGATAGGTCGCTTCCAGTCCCGATCTATTATGACTGTCGGTATGCTCCTCTATACCGCAGGTTTCACCGTACTGGCTTTCAGCAACTGGGCCTGGTTACTCATCTCATCCGCTATATTGCTAACCATTGGAGAGTTGATGTACGCCCCTGTTCGTCAGGTCATGCTCGCGGGTATGGTTCCAGATTCGGACCGTGCTGCCTATATGGCTGCTGACGGGATGAGTTACAACGCCGCTGCCCTCCTCGGCAGTCTCGGGTTAACCATTGGAGCCTTTCTGCCCTCCTATGCGATGGCTGGTCTGTATATCCTGATGGGGCTTGGAGCGCTCGTCTTTTTCCGAATGATACTTCGCAAGGCTGAGAAACAGAATCAACCTCTGCCGTGTGCAGATGCATCTTGATTTCACTTTTCTGGCAACTTTTCCGACAACAAAATAATCATCCAAGGGAGCCCAGAAGGCTCTCTTTTTCATGTCCATTATCAACGTTCAGAAGTAAATGATCTTTAACATTTTGTATATTATAGTTTACATTTAAGCAATTATCATGTACATTAGGTTCATGGAGGTGAGCAAGTGGAAGAATTACACAATCACGTTCGGGAGTTACGAGCCAGAGACCGGCTATCCCAAGCAGAACTGGCCAAACTCATTAGTGCATCCCGTCAAACCATTGCCCTGATTGAGCGTGGAGATTACTCTCCGTCGGTCGTTCTGGCACTAAAAATAGCACATGTATTTCGTGAACCTGTCGAAAAAATCTTTGAACTGAAAGGTGGAGATTAAAATGAAAAATTCATCATCATCGTCCATCAAAAAGCGGTTGCGTCTTCCCTTGTATGCTGCAGGTGGCGCTGTAGTTGGTTTTCTTGGAGCTAGCGGAGTCAGTAAACTCCCTTCTGACTTGAACTGGACGCTGTCCGTGTACTATGACTATGATCTTTTATTCGCAATACTGGCGGCTCTTGTAGTAGTTATGACGGTGTGGAACATTTTCAGTCTCTCCCGCACGCCATCTGTCCCTCCCATGGAAGATGATGCTTATGGAGATTCCGATTCACTCATCTCTCCAGCAGAGCGTTCCCTCGGAAAAGCGATGATTCTCAGCGGATTCAGCGTTATTCTTACGTTTACCTGGGCAGCACTTACCTTATCCTTGTATGCATCCAACCGAACCATGCCGAATTCTCCAGAACTGTTCAACCTCTTGAATCTCGTTGCTTCGTGTATCTCTATTATCATCGTTGTGGTCGTGCAAACTCTGACTGTGAAGCGATACAACCGTTATTATCCTGAACGCACTCTGGATCTGAACTCGCGCAATATGAAGAAGGATCATTTTGAGAAGCTCGATGAAGGCGAGAAATGGGTTGTGTATCGCGCGGCCTATCGTTCTTTTCAGATGATGAATGTACTTCTTGGTGTCGGAATGGTCTCTATGGTTCTATATTCGATGCTCTTTACCTTTGCTCCATTCCCGATTGTAGTGATCTCTATGATCTGGATTGCCAACATTGGAATCTATTATCGTGAAACCTATCGGGCGAGTAATCAGTAATACATGGGTAGGTAACTATTTTGTAAATATTTTCATAAAGGAGTGTTTGCATGCATTTATCCAAACGAAAGACCCGTTTCAGGTTCACCTCCCTAACAGGAGCTTTTATGGCTGTGGTCCTGTCTCTCAGTCTGTCGGTACCCGCAGTCCAGGCGGAGACCGCGACTCCAGTCGCTGCTGAACAAGGAAAGACGAAAGCGCTGACAACCGAATCGGCTACAGCATTTCTGGATTCATTCTTCGATTCACCTGAGGCAAAGCCCCATTATGTTGGAGCCTCCGTTGTTGTTGTGAAGAATGGCAAAGTTCTGGCAGAAAAGGGATATGGCTTCTCTGATGTGGAGAGCAAAACAGCGATCGATCCGAAAAAAACTGCTTTCCGTGTAGCCTCTGTCTCCAAAACGTTTACATCAGCAGCTGTAATGCAGCTGGTGGAGCAAGGCAAGGTTGATCTGCAAGCTGATTTTCAGACCTATGTGAAAGGGCTCGAATTCGATAATCCTTTTGACAAGTCTGTAACTGTGGAGAACCTGCTCACCCACACGACCGGATTCGAGATTCGTGATCCGCAGCAGGAAGACATCCATACTGATTTCGACAAGTACATAGCGATGGAGGATTACGCAAAGCAACATATGCCTCCTGTCGTTCGAGAGCCTGGTAGCGCCTACATGTACGATAATTTCTCGTTCTTGTTGCTTGGCATGATTGTTGAAAATGTAAGCGGTGAGCCCTTTGAATCCTACATGCAACAACATATCTTCAAACCGTTGGGAATGGATAACAGCAGTTTCATGCTGGACAAAAAGTTCCAAAAGCAGCTGGCTACTGGCTATGATGCGGCACACAACCCGCTTGATCTGTACACCATCGCTCCAACACCTATGCCTCAAGGCGGCATGTTGTCTACCGCAGAAGACATTGGGAAGTTCATGATCGCTTTCCTGAATGATGGCGTGAAGGACAACGAGCGGATTCTCAAGGAATCCACGGTGAAAAGCATGGAACAGTACCGTTCTTCCATTCACCCATTGTTGCCAAACACCACGTATGGATTCGAAGCTGCATTTCAGCTTCCCGGTGCAGGAAGTAGTCCAAAAGTTATTACAAAAGCAGGCGACCTGAACGGATTCAGCTCTTATCTCTTCTTTATTCCCGAGCAAAATACAGGCGTTTTCCTGACGTATAATCAAAATGGAGCACTTCGTAATCTGTTCTACCCGGCATTCATTCAAAGTTTCTTCCCGCAATATGCAGAGCCTGTACAGTTCAAGGAATACACGCCGCAATCCGCAGCTGAGCTGCAACGCTTCACCGGATTGTACGCGGATCTGCGAATTAGCACGATCGTCAGTTCCCTGAAAAATGCTGGCACAGAGCCAGGACAATTGAGCATTTCGGACGTTTTTCTGGGTCAACGCAACCTGATTCAAGTGGAAGATAATCTCTTCAAAGATGAATTGACCGGTCAATTCACAGCATTCAAGAAAAATGCTGATGGAACCATCTATATGAAAGAACCTTACCTCAACCCAATGGGTTATGAGAAAAAAGGACAAAAGCCTATGGGCTTCCGGGATGTTCGTGAGAACAGTCCTTATGCTGAAGCAATCTATGCCATACAATCTCTTGGATATTATGAGAATGATGCTAACAAGTCTTTCCAACCGAAATCAGCTGTGACACGAGCTGAATTTATTGAGAACACGCTTAAACTGAGTGGATTGAAGCCCAGCAAAACAACACCTCCTGCAGGCACTGATTGGGCCGACCATGCAGCAGCCGGATATATTCAACTTGGATATGAAATGGGTATGATTACTGGCAAGGACGAACAGCAGTTTAAGCCGGATCAAGTGATTATCCGACAGGAAGCCATGGTCATGATGTGGAGAATTCTGCAACTGCAATATCCTAGTGAACTGTTCACGGATGTCAAACTTGCGGGACACACGGACCCATGGGCTGTACCAGCCGTTCAGATGATGGCGAAGCTTGGTATCCATGGACCTGAGGTAAAAGTGCTGGAAGATGGATCCGTTGATTTCCTTTCCCGCAAACCTCTGATTCGTCAGGAAGAGGCTGCGATCATGTATGCGCTGCTTACCCAACCAACAGATCAAATCGTCGCTGAACTGATGGCTGCTCAGCAGCCGCAAGCGGAACCTGCTGAAGAAGCCGAAGCTGCAGAGGAGACATCTGAAACTGCACCGGTTCCAGTACCAGCGCCGGTCCCTTCTGCGACTTCAGCACAATAAAAATAAAACATCTTCATACCGATTAGATTGATTATGCTTATGATGCAAGAAAAAACAGGCTTGTTCAGAAGGGTACGATCCTTCTCGAACAAGCCTGTTTCGTTACTTTTCATAACTTATTATAGCGATCTGTTACTCAGTTATATCCGTCTCTATTCGATCAACGAAGATACATGGTGGTTCCCGTTGCGCTGATCAAACTTGGCTGCAGCGGTCTGAGCATACTCCGCAAAGTAATCGGCCAGCTTGAGCAGGTCGCCTGGGTCACCTTCATACAGGAAGGACGCTGGCAGACGCAATCGGTATTCTGGAGATTCTTCCACCCAGCGGCGAAGCAACGATGCTGCTCTGGCATAGAAAAACATTTTGGCGTAAGGATCTTCATGATCGGCAGCGAACACCAGTGTTTCCTCCAGCACATCAATGCCTTTTTCCGGATTCATACGTGTGAGATAATCCATCTGCTCCGCAAAACTCTGCACAAAATCGTTCTGGCCTTTAATCATGCGATATCCCTTGGTCTGATGTTTATCTGCTTCCGCAGTCCGTCCCAACCGATATAACGGCATCAAAATTTCAGACAAAGTCAGATGCGGAATCTCTGCACAGCTCATACGCCCTTTCAGGATAGGCTGTGCCACCTCCAACACCTTCTCATCGTCTCCTTTTAACAAGAAATAACGCATAATCTCATCCTGCTCACAGGCTTCGCAGTCACTCATGAAGTCACGATCCATCGTTCTGAATCGATCATAACTGCGTCCCGCTTCCTCCAGCTCCCCAAAATCCATAAAGATCCGGAACCGATAATACCAGTAAGAGCGTTCGCTGTAACCGTAGGACTTGAAACGCCGTCCGAAATCCTCCAACAGCTCCAGGATCTTCTCGCGTGATATTTCCGGGAAGTCGGGCATCTTGCCCAATATCCATTTGTACGACCACATTAACGTTTCTTCATCATATTCTTCGGGCTGTTGGTCGAACTTGCCCAGCTGCCAGGAAAAAGCGATCAGTGCTTTCATCGGATAACCGCAAAATGTTGCTGTCTCCACAATCTCCGATCTTGCTTCGTATGCCTCTTCCTCCATGCCGTTCACATCAGCAACTCTTGCTGCTTCCTCCAGCATACCGAGCTTCGCCGGACCATTGGGCAAGCCATAGGCCTCGTCCATCAGTTCTTCAAAATCCATCTCTGTCTTCATCAAGCATCCCCCTTACGGTCCGTATTTGCACGCAAACCCCAATCAATAAAACGAACAATGCCCTGATTTAACACTTCAAGCTCCTGCTTGCTCATGGCATAATGCCCCATCATCAGCGCATTGACGTATAACATTTCGATGGCAATCGGTGTCATCTGATCATCCGGTGATGTCAGTACCCGCTGAATGATTGGATTACTCACGTTCAAATACAAGGTTGAGTACCCTGCTGAACTCATGCCAGAAGACAATGAACCCAGAACAGACGAGAACAATTCCGTGCTCTCCTCGCTTGCTTTTTCAAGCGCACGAAGTGTTGAGGATTCCTGAGACAACGTGAACAACACCGGCAGATCCGATGGCTTAAACCCTTTCACCTCAGCTCGACAACGGAAGCGCTGTAAGGCAGAATCGGCCAGTCGCAACGCATCATAATACTGATTACGCTCAGCGGGTGGCACATCGGTGAAACTCATCGAAACCTGATCCGACTGTAACCGCTCCGTGTGCACGTTTTGCACGGTCATCGGCAGTGTCGCCATCAAATCGCTGTCATAGATATAACCACCGTTAATTACCAGCATCGATTGTGCGGAAGCTACATGATGAATCTGACGGTACTCATCAACAGAGGACGTGAAATACAATGTCTCTCCTTCATCGATCAGCTCACCAAGTTCACGGTGCCCCCTCGTACTCTCAAAAGGCAGCCAGCGATGAATCATCGCGTAGAATGCTTGATCCTGTACAGCCAGTGCCTTCATGGACAGAGCATGCAGGCGAATCAGCTTCTGCAGCCGTTCCGTCTGGCTCTCAGCCATATCGGCCAGTCCCTTGCGAAGTGCGTCTCCGAGTTCGGAGCGAACTTCCTCCAACTTCTCATTTTCATAAAAATGTTCCCGTGATGCCGTCGGTTGAAGCTCATCTGTCCAGATCAGACATTTCACGAAGAAAGCCCACTCTGGCAAAATGTTCTCAGCCTTCTCCGAAATCAGCATTCGCTTCAGGTAAACCCGGTGAGAACGCTTGGCATTCAGATTAACCGCGTGTGGCAGTACAAAAGCAATACCTCCGGTACGGCCTGAAGCTGTCGTCAACGGAATGAAGTCTTGGAACTGCTCACCAAGCAGACGTTCACCAAATGCCAATACCTCTGATCTGCGTGAACGTGCGAGTGCAGGGTCCATCAGCCAGATCGGTGTCTCGCTATTCACCACATGTTGCGCGCCGTCATGATACAGCGTGACCGGATACGGTAATAACGCTCCATAATAGAACAGGGCCTCTTTCACATAATCTGCTTCAAAGTAGTGAGCCGCGTCTGGTGTGCAGCGCAGATATACTTTCGTGCCCGGGGACAGCTGTGTATCCAACTGTCGAATCGTATAGGTGCCATCCGGCTTGCCCCGCCACTCCATCGAAGGGCCGCCCTTCGCGGATTGCGTCAGCATGACGATTTCATGACTCACCATGAAACAGGATAACAACCCGATCCCAAAACGTCCGATAAAGGACGTCTCTCCATCCAGCAGAGCTTGCTGCCCCCTCTTCGAGGATTGTCCAATCATGGCCAGGAATTCATGGATGTCAGCTTCAGTCAAGCCGATGCCGTTGTCCTCCACCATCATGGTCAATTGCTCACCTGTTCCCGTCAGTTCAACACGCACTTCACCCTGATACCCTGACTCCGCCTCCGTTCGTGCGGTAATCGCATCCGTCGCATTCTGCATCAGTTCTCGCAAGAACACTTTAGGACTGCTATATAGATGGTTGGATAAAATCTGGATCATCCCACTCAGATTCACTTGAAAACGATATTCATTGGATGCTGTCATGACTCACTCACCTTCCTCTACGTCCAAACACAATATGTACCCATACGATGTATTCATATGGATGTGTTAGACGAATTCATTATGTAATCGTTAGAAACAGACGTTCCCCGTGACAGGCACGCCAAAACATCACGTCAAGCCGGCCCTGGATAACCAAGACCGGCGTTATAGGCATATTTCAGGCATTCATGAGACGTATGGCCTCATCTTTCATTACCACGTTATGAATAGCAATGAAACGGATGTTCTACCCTAAAATAAGGATACATGTTACAAGGCAGAGTGAAAACAAACCTGAGACCCGATTTCAGGCAGACTTCAGGGTAAATGTGCATCCTACATTCGGGACTATTGAAGGAGGAAAATATCTTTTTTGTCGTCCATTTGA
This sequence comes from Paenibacillus sp. FSL L8-0435, assembly GCF_037965655.1. Taxonomy (NCBI): domain Bacteria; kingdom Bacillati; phylum Bacillota; class Bacilli; order Caryophanales; family Paenibacillaceae; genus Paenibacillus; species Paenibacillus sp. FSL L8-0435. The sequence continues at coordinate 1,507,173 of NZ_CP150185.1, read as the reverse complement.
ACGATATCAGCCTACCGCACGTATAATCTCCAAACTCAGATCGGACGGTGAATATGCATGATCGAAGTACGTAACATATCCAAGCAATTCAAGGTGCATCAAGCACTGCATGATGTCAGTTTCACAGTTAAACAAGGCAGTGTCACCGGGTTGATTGGACCCAACGGTTCGGGCAAAACCACACTGATCCGTATCATGAATGGGGTCTTAGGCGCTTCCGGTGGACAGGTAACCATTAACGGATTGGACGCCGCTTGTGAGGCGGAGAAAGTACTGGCCATGTGTGGCACTCTTACCGAACAAAGTGGATTATATGAAAATATGAGCGGGCGTGACAATCTGACTTTCTTCGCAGATGTTTTTGGCCTGAAGCATGCCAAGAAACGAATCGACGAGCTTGTAACTCTGTTTGAGTTGCAGGATTATCAGCATCGAAAAGTCGGCACCTATAGCACAGGCATGAAGAAACGCTTGGGCCTTGCACGAGTACTCTTGCACCGTCCTTCCATCCTGTTTCTGGATGAGCCCACCAATGGCCTTGATCCGGATGGAATTCAGATGGTGCTGCGCATTATCCGTCAGTTAAATAAGGAAGAAAAGATGACTATTCTGGTCTCATCCCATGTGCTGTCCCAGCTGTCAGCCGTCTGTGATCATTATATTTTCATGGAAAAGGGGCGTATCGTTGAGGAAGGCACGGAACAGGAGATTGTTAGCCGGTACCTGTCCACTCCGAAGCTCGAAGTAGAAGCCGACATGCCCGATGGATGGCACACGACAACCGACTTTACGCCTGAGATAATCTCCGCACATAAAGCGACGTTTCAGCTTCGATCCCGTGAGGACATTCCACTGTTGTTAAAGCAATTAACGGAGCATGGTCAAGTCTATCAGGCCCGCATCACGGGCAGTGATCTGGAAAGTATCTATTTTGCCATAAGGGAGGCACACCACCATGAATAACCGCCAAGCCATACGTGCACTGGTACGTAAAGATATCCGGTCCGTCACCGCCAGTGTTCAGCTCTGGTTGCCCATGTTGATTGTCCCACTGATTATCGGAATCATTATGCCCTCTGCCCTCCTGTGGGCGGCCTCCAGAATGGAACTTCGTTCACTGGGCAACATCAGCTTTCTGCTTGAATCATTGGATGCGTTAACCCAAAGTGGACAGATTCCTCAGCTTGCTTCCATGCCTACAGATAATCATCGTATTGTCTATTACTTGGCCATGTATATGTTCGCTCCCTTGTTTCTCATCATTCCGGTGATGGCCTCCAGCATTCTGACGGCCAATAGTTTCGCTGGTGAGAAGGAACGCAAGACGCTGGAAGGGTTGTTATTCACACCGATCAGTATGAGCACTCTTTTTAAAGGCAAAGTGCTAGCTACCCTGATCCCTTCCATTCTATTATCCTGGGTTACTTTCCTGATCTACGGAATCATTGCCAATATTCTGATGTACCCCATGTTTGGAACGTTGATGTTTCCCAATCTGAACTGGATCATACTTGTGGTGTGGGTTGTTCCCGCTTGTAGTCTTATGGTCATTTTATTGAACGTCTTGATCTCGGCCAAGGTCCGTGGGTTCCAGGAAGCGTATCAACTCGGCGGATTAATTGTCCTTCCCCTCATTGCCTTAGTCGCTGGTCAAGCCAGTGGCATGCTGCTGATTGGTCCTTGGATGTTACTCATGATTGGAGCAGTGCTTATGCTGATTAGTGTGGTTCTCCTTCGTTTCGTCACGCTATGGAATAGTCGTCAACAACTGGCGGAAAGTCAGATCTAAATGATGTGGAGTGTAGCGAGGAAATTCAACAGATTTACACTGTCGCTCCGCTATACAGATTGAGAAATAAATATACGCGGGTTATGATGTGGAGATATATGTTATGGGATGATTCTAGAGAGGAATGGAACAACTGTATGGAATCCAAACTACTTCAAAAATTAAAATATGCTTCACAATTGACGGCACAGGAGAAACATATTGTGAACCATATCCTGAACAATCCCGAAGTTGTATTTGATTCTACAGCCCATGAACTGGCTCAGCAGACCTATACAAGCTCATCCACCATTGTTCGCTTATGCAAAAAGCTGGGTACCAAGGGGTACCCAGACTTTCAGCTCAAGCTTGCTCTTGAATATCAACAGATACCTTCCCGGTTGCAGACGCAGGATCATGCAATTGCAGAACAAGGGAACGTGCTGGCTGCCATCGACTCGGTTCCTTACCTGTACCAGCAGGCGCTGGAAGATACACGCCGGATGTTAAACGCTCCTGTTTTGTTACGAATCGCGAACTGGGTCAAAGAATCCGTACGCATTGATGTCTATGGCAGTGATATGAATTATTATCTGGCTCAACAGGCTTGTGCCAAATGGAATGAACTCGGCATATCTGCGATTGCTCACAATAGTCCCAACATGCATTATTTGAACACGATGAACCCCAATAACCTGACGCTGTCTTTTGTTATATCACACACAGGTGAGAACCAATCCATGATTGAAGCTGCCAAAGTGCTGAGCAACAAACAGATGAAAGTCATCGCAGTCACGGGCAACAACCATTCAACCCTGTCCAGACATTGTGATGAAACGTTACTGGCTTACGGATACAATGAACAATTAAGGCTATCCAAAATGTCTTCGATGGTCTCGGTACTCTATCTTTTCGACATGTTATACATGGGCAGCATTAGCGATACGTATTAACGATTAACGTTGGTCCGCTGCAAATACGATCCCGGCATCCTTACGCGCACTCATAAGTACACTCATCACAGACTGGCTGTGTTCGAGCAATTCGTAACACCTTTTGTAATCCCCATTTGCATGGATGTCCCTGAACGCTTCCCACTCATAGTACAGCCAATTGGATTGGCTCTGGGCATTATACGCCGCAGCAGGCTCGTTCCCGATCTGAAGCTTGATCTCCCGGCAACCGTTTGCTCCTCCCACAACCTGAAGATAACCTTTCTCACCCTGAATGAGCACAAAGTTCATACTGTTTGTGTCTTTGGCACCTACACATTCCGCAATAAACTCCGCATATTGGAGAACCACAACACCTGACGTATCAATGCCGTTTGCATGCTGGTTCGCGGTATACGATACGGCATTCGGACTGCCAAACAGATTCATGACCAGATGCAGATTATAAATATTGATATCCATCAGCGCTCCACCAGAGAATTGTGGATTGAATACGTTCGGCGTCTCCCCTGCAAGCAGATCATTGTATTTGCGCGAGTATTGACTGTAGTTACACTGGATGAGTCTGATCGGACCAAGCTTTGGTAGTTGCCCCTGTATGACTTTAATATTGGGCAGATGAATGTTGGAGATGGCTTCAAACAGCAACAGATTCTTTTCTTTTGCAAGTGCAATCAGCGTTTCTGCTTCCTGAAGCGTGGACGTGAACGGTTTTTCGCAGACAACATGTTTGCCATGTTGAAGTGCCTGATAGGCCTGTTCGTAATGCATGCTGTTTGGTGAAGCAATATATACGAGATCTACATTTGTATCTGAAAATAGGGATTCCAGGTCCGTATAGATGGTACTGACCCCATACTTAACCGCAAGCTCCTGTGCTGTCTCTCTCTTCCGGGAGTACATCGCTGTACACGTAACATCATCCAGTTCATTAATCGCAGATAAAATGGCATCCACAATGGACCCTGTACCAATCGTTGCTATATTCATCATATCTTTTCGCTCCTGTCGTTGGATTGTCAGTTGGCCTCTGCTCTGGTTGAGTGTAATGTTATCACGATCATGTCAGGCGGAGAACGCTTTGGGAGGGGAATGGCAGCATCATGCGCAATTCGATTTCAGGTTTGGACAGGTGTGAAATTCAATTTCATCCTCTTCTTTTTTTCATGTTTGAGATCTAACATATCTTCCATAGTTTACCGATATAACATAAGGAATTAACGACATACATATAGAAGAACGAAGGGGACGATGAACGAATGAAAACAAGGCATACATACTTACAACGCACCATCTGTACATTGCTGTTATTTACACTCATTGCAGCAGTGACATTGGGAGGTGGAACCTCAGCCCAGGCAGCTTCACTTAGCCAATCCACAGTGTATTATGAATCCGACGGCGTTTTGTACAAAGTATCCGCGGATGGCAGCAATACAACAGAAGTATTAATTGATTTTCAAGGTGTGGACTTGCACGCGGCAGGCTCTTATCTCTACTACACGCAGACTGCTTCTTCCACAACACTGCTTCGGGTTCCGAATGACGGGTCCAGCGATGCGGCAGAGACATTTGCTACGGATGTACTCAGCTATTATACGGATAACGGATTCATCTATTATCTGGATGCTACAGGTACCATTTATCGCGCGAATGGCAATAGTGACGCTTCAGCTGTCACCAAGATTGCTGACAAGGCTGATACCGACTTCCCATTCCTCCTGGTAACCAAAGGGCGTGCCTACTATAATGCGTTGGTTAATGGAAATACGTGGATTGTGTCCAAAACGTCCAACGGTTCTGGCGCTGTGCAGCGGATTGCCGCAGGTGCAGTAGAAGGACGTTATTTTACAAATCAATCCAAAAACGAACTGCAACTGATGGTAAATACAGACCCCTACGAGGATTTCTATTCTACCAATGCTGTTGTCATGTATAAGGTGAACTACAACACTGGCAAAGCAACTTCGGTTAATCCCAAAGCCAAACTGGATGTGAATGCTGTATATTCCGGTGGTTGGGGAAACAATCTTTACGTGTATAACAAAGGAATCGTTCTCGACAGCAATAAGGATTACAATTATGCCAAAGGCAAAGCGTTTGCGTTAACAACTTCAGCCAAAACACTTCAGCTTCATAACAAAAGCGTTCGTGAAGTAAGTGCCTTAGGTACAGACAAAGTTGTCCTTATCGATGCAGACAAAAAGGCTTATGCCAAAACGGTCTCGGGCAACAAAGTGACCAAGTCTGCCAACCTGAACCTGACAAATGTAACTTATGTGGCGAATCAGTTGACCAATGGTACATCTACGGCTGCATACATCTCTGGCAACAACGGACTCTATTCGGTTAATACAGCTCTCAAGGTAACGAAACTTACCGGGGACGAATGGGATGCATTCCATATCAGAGATGATGTTGCGGGCCTCTTCTACATCAATGCCAAAGATCAATATCGCTTGTATCACGTGCAAACGGGTGGAACAGGGAAAAAAGTAATGAGTGACGTTTTCCTCGACAATATTCTATTGGTGACACCGTACTAACATATATGTTGATTCAGGCGTATAGCCCATACAACGGACATGTCCGTAACAAAAAGGATTACCTTGCAGCCATCATGGCTCCTGGTAGTCCTTTTTTGGTTGTCGAAAACTATTTTTCAAAAACATCTTCCATATGAGAATGATAATTGTTATCATTAAGAAAATAAGACAAAAGGATGGTCCGTATGACTGAACAGTTTCCCTTCATTGCTGAAACCTCATCTCTACCGCTCCTCTCCTCCATGTGCCGTGTCCGTCGTGGGGAGAATTTCCGTGTGCAAGGCAAGACGGTGTCACGGCCCATGCTCTGTCTTATTTTGCAAGGAGACGGTGTTCTGGTCCTGAATGATACAGTCTATACGGCGCAAGCCGGTAGCTTATTCGTACTGAAGCCAGGAACAGCCATTGAGGCCGCTGCACGCTCGAATATGACCGAATGTATATTACTAAGCATGGATACGGTTTGTTTGCAGCAAGTGCGCGGTGAATGGAAAATGACCTCTTCACCCGCCTTCCCGCTGGATTGGCAGACAGGCAGGTTGCTGGTTCGTCATGAGCAGCAGGCTGTATTACGTTTGGAACAACTGTATGAAACCTATCGCGGTCTGCAACCGGATCACTTTATCAGCATACATAGCCAGCTGCATGAACTGTTGCAATTTCTCTCAGAGAACCGGCTGGAAGCCAATCATGAGAAAGTGGACCCTGCCTTGGAACGCAGTATTATGTATATGCGACGTTACATGAGTGAAGGAATCAGCATGGATCAGCTTGCCAAGATTGCTGGACTCACCCCCAGCTCTTATTCACGCAGTTTCAAGAAGGCCAAAGGCATGTCACCGACCGATTACCTGAATCGTTTACGTATAAACGAAGCAAAAAAACAGCTGACAGAGGAATCCTGTGTCCTCAAAGACGTCGCGGTATCTGTCGGGTATGGCAATGAATATTATTTTAGCCGCAAATTCAAACAAACCTTGGGGATTGCTCCCAGCGTATATATGAAAAGAGATCAACTTCGCGTAGCTACGGCATCCATTATGGGATTCCATGAGAACTTGGCCTCGCTTGGACTGCGCCCGGTAGCTGTGCTGGAAGATCAAAGTGTGTTTGACCGAGAATCGGATGAATATGAACAAGAACGCCGATTAACCAGACAATTAGACCAACTTCGGCAGGCGAAGCCAGACTTGATCATCGGTGACTTTTACCACAAGCCTTATTACGATCGCCTGAAAAGTATTGCACCTACCATCATCTTGGAGTCCACTGATGACTGGAAAGAGAACCATATTCGCATCGCCGAACTGGTCGGACGTGAGAAACAAGCGTTACTGAATTTCAAAGAACTTGCGTTTCGCAAGCTTGAAGCAAGCCTGAACCTGCAACCCTATTTCGGACAAAACAGGTTGGCTCTGATGGAGGTTACGAATCAGTTCATTCGCTTACAAGGGACTGGCGAGCATCCATTAAATCACTTGTTGTATGCTGAATTGGGACTTCAGCCCGCTGAGCTTGTATCTCCCGAAAGCTCCAGAAATGAGTATGTTGCGGATAGTATCCCGGTGCTGGACACAGATTACCTGTTGATCCATCGTGCTTCGCTTCAGCCTGCCAATGAAAAGCTGTTCCGACGCATGAAACAAACGGCTTCATGGAATCGATCCCCTGCTGTATTGTATGGTAACGTTCACGATATTTCGAACTGGCAACGGTTATGCTGGACCCCGGCTGGCCGGTTGCAGATTCTGAACGAACTGAAACAGATTGCTCAGCAATCTGTAGTCTTTCCTCAGGCAGGTCTGATCGGACATTAGATGTGAACATAGGTTGATACGATGGGCAAGATTATCTTTTACATCGTGTTCCTTCATTATAAATCAGTAAGATATTGCACAGACCAAAGGGCCCTCTCCTATAACGGAAAGGGCCCTTTGCATGTAATTATGAATGTTCCTTAATCTCTTCCTTCGGAACCAACTTGTATATCTCTTCATCTTCCATGGTATCAATTAACCGATCCAACCATTTGTAATATGCTTCCGCTTGCAAAACTTTGTGTTTGTCTTCCATCAGGATGTGGATAAGTTCAGCATCCGCCTCTTCATCCAGATCTTCGACTAATCGATTCAGTTCATCAATTGATTTGCGTAGAACCTGAAGGTTACTCTCCACGGCTTTTCTCCACTTAATTGCAAAATAATCCGTAAACGTCTGATGCCAGTCATATTCGACTTCATATAGGTCTTTTCTGGAGCCCTTGCTCCACACTTTATTTACCATTTTCAAATCCAGCAGTGTTCGTACACCTGTACTCATACTCGTTTTGCTCATTTCCATTTCCCGTCCCATATCGTCAAGGGTCATTGGTTTGTCTGCAAAAAATAGCAATCCATATAAGTGTCCCGTTGACAGCGTAACGCCGTAAAGATCCATATTACGTCCAATAGCTTCAATGACGCGTTTACGAATCTTCAGCACGGTTGCCTGCTGTTCCTCTTGTAAATGGTCCAAGCCCATGCTTGCAACCTCCATTCTGAACATTCCACAGTCTTTGGCGAAATCATTGCAACACTTTAAAAGTCCTGCTTACATGGGAAAGCTCTCGGCCGGACATCATATATGCCAGAGGGCTTTCATTCACCCAATGTATGAAAATGGGAACTTTACCAGGCTACAATTGCCTATGACTATCTTTTAACCAAAAAATTCAGCTTCAATTCAGCTCATTTTCTATTGTAGGAAAAGCAATGTCAAATGTAAAGCTGCCTTATTAGCCAGAATAAGGAGAATGACGGAGTATTTGGACGAAAAACTTTGTACAGTTTTTACTGTACAAACATTATGTACTGTTTATTCGGTTGATATACTGGTTAAGTATTGTTAGTATTAAACTCGTTACCCAGAAAGACGGGAAGCGAAGCAACAACTACCGGATTTCGTGGCTGGGCGCATAAGTGTATGGGCTTATGGATGCTGAAAGCCGTTCGAAGTGCACAACACATCAGAAGGGGTGAAAACATGACCATACTTGAAGTGAAAAACGTAAGTAAATTGTTTGGACCCCAAACCGAGCAAGGTCTGCAATTACTGGAGCAAGGTTGGGGTAAAGAAAAGTTGGCCAAAGAAAAACAGATAACGGTTGGTGTCAACCGGGTCAACATGGACATTAAGGAAGGCGAGATTTTCGTTATTATGGGACTGTCCGGGAGTGGTAAATCCACACTGGTTCGGATGTTCAATCGTCTGATTGAACCAACATCCGGAGAAATTCTGGTCCATGGTAAGGATCTACGCAAGATGAACAAAGAACAATTGCGCGAAGTGCGCCGGAAAACGATTAGCATGGTCTTCCAGAAGTTTGCGTTATTCCCGCACCGTACCGTTCTTGATAATGTGGAGTATGGATTGGAAATACAAAAAGTAGATAAGGAAGTACGCCGGGAGAAGGCAAAAACCTCACTTGAGCTGGTTGGCCTTAAGGGCTGGGAAGACAAAATGCCAGATGAACTCAGTGGCGGGATGCAGCAACGTGTCGGCTTGGCGCGTGCACTTGCCAATGACCCGGAAGTACTACTGATGGATGAAGCTTTCAGTGCACTTGATCCATTGATTCGTCGTGATATGCAGGATGAGTTGATCGAGCTTCAGGATAAAATGAAAAAGACGATTATTTTCATTACCCATGACTTGGACGAAGCGCTGCGCATCGGCGATCGTATTGCCCTCATGAAAGACGGCGCAGTTGTGCAGATCGGTACACCGGAAGAAATCATGATTCAACCGGCCAACTCATATGTGGCCCGCTTCGTCGAAGACGTGGATCTGTCCAAGGTCCTTACAGCATCTCACGTAATGCGTCGCCCTGAAACAATCACGCTTGACCGCGGACCTCGTGTTGCCCTCGAATTAATGCGCGAAAGTGGCGTTTCCAACCTGTTTGTCATTGACCGTTCGAAGAAGCTGCTTGGTGTCATTACAGCAGAAGACGCTTCTCGTGCGATGCGTGAAAACAAAGTATTAAAAGACATTCTGATCACGGACGGGCCTACTGTGTCGCCTGAGACCCTGATTCATGAATTGTTCGAAATTGTAAGTTCAGCCCATGTGCCTCTCGCTGTTGTTGGTGAGAATGGCCGTCTGCAAGGTGTTATCGTCCGCGGTGCCCTGCTGGGTGCACTTAGCGGTGAAGTTGCAGTAAAGGAGGAACTTGTGAATGATTCCCAAAATACCACTAGCGTCGTGGATTGAATCCATAGTTGACTGGATGAGCTCCTCGCTCTCCGGATTGTTTAATGTAATTTCCACCGTTATTCAAGCGGTTGTCGGATATTTCTCCGGGCTGTTCTTGCTGCCCCATCCACTCCTGTTCATTGCCATATTGGGTGTTCTTGCGTTCCTCGTAGGACGACTCCCACTGACACTATTTACGGTTATCGGGTTCTTGCTCGTAGATAACTTGGGATACTGGTCCCAATCGATGGACACACTCGGTCTGGTTATCACTTCAGGATTGGTTTCGATCCTGCTTGGTGTACCTGTCGGAATCTGGCTCGCATACAGTAAAACTGCGGCGCGGATCATTACACCGCTGCTTGACTTCATGCAGACGATGCCTGCATTTGTCTACTTGCTGCCTGCGGTTACATTCTTTAGTCTAGGTGTCGTTCCAGGTGTTATCGCGTCTGTTATATTTGCGATTCCGCCAACGATTCGTCTGACTCACCTGGGTATCAGACAGGTATCTGGCGAATTGGTTGAAGCAGCTGATGCATTCGGCTCAACTTCCATGCAAAAGTTGTTCAAAGTACAACTTCCACTCGCTTTGCCTACCGTGATGTCCGGTATTAATCAGACCATCATGCTGTCACTGTCCATGGTTGTTATTGCATCCATGATTGGTGCACAAGGTATTGGTGCGGAAGTCTATCGTGCCGTAACACAACTGCAAATCGGTAAAGGTTTTGAAGCCGGTCTGGCCGTTGTTGTACTCGCGATTGTTCTGGACCGTTTTACACAAAATGTTTTTATGCCAGGTCGCAAAAAGAACTCAAGCATTACATCAAAGCAAAAAGCATGGATCACTGCTGCGGCAACATTCCTTGTGCTTGTAGCTGGTTTCTCACAATACTTCGTTGGTGGCACAACTTCCGCTGGTGGCAACAATTCAGCAGCCAATGCTGTAGGTCAAGAAGTGAACTATCAGATTATTGGTATCGATCCAGGGGCTGGTATCATGAAGTCCGCTGCAAAAGCGATCGAAGACTATAAATTGACTGACTGGACTCTGATTGAAGGCTCTGGTGCAGCCATGACGGCCACGCTGGACAAAGCGATCAAAAATGAAGATCCAATCATTATTACAGGTTGGACTCCACACTGGATGTTCAACAAATATGATCTAAAATATCTGGAAGACCCTGAGAAATCTTTCGGTGATGCTGAAGAAATTCACACCATCGCCCGTAAAGGTCTGAAAGAAGATCACCCTGTTGCGTTTGAATTCCTGTCCCGTTTCCAATGGACCTCGGATGAAATGGGTGAAATGATGACTGCTATCCAGGGTGGCACATCCGCAGAAGAAGCAGCTAAAGCTTATGCTGAGAAACATGCCGATCAGATTGCTGAGTGGACCAAAGGTCTGACTCCAGTGAACGGTGATGCATTCAAACTAAGCTATGTGGCTTGGGATTCCGAAATCGCAAGTACGAACTTGCTGAAATATGTGATGGAAAACGAATTGGGTTATAAAGTTAACGCTCTGCAAGTCGAAGCCGGACCAATGTGGACGGGTGTTGCCTCAGGCGACGTAGATGCCTCTCCAGCAGCTTGGCTGCCATTGACACACGCTGACTACTGGGAACGTTACAAAGACCAGGTAGACGATCTGGGGGCCAATATGACAGGTGTACGTACAGGACTCGTGGTTCCTAGTTACATGACTGAAGTCAATTCGATTGCAGATCTGGAGACAGGTGCCGCTTCTTCCACTCCATCGGCAAGTGCTAATGTGGGCGAAGAGGTTAATCACCAGATTGTTGGTATTGATCCAGGTGCAGGTCTGATGAAGGCCACTGCAAACGCCATTAAGCATTATGATTTGTCTAACTGGAATCTGATTGAAGGCTCTGGAGCCGCGATGACTGCATCGCTGGACAAAGCTTATAAAAATGAAGAACCAATCATCGTTACGGGTTGGACTCCACACTGGATGTTCAATCAGTATGATCTGAAGTATCTGGACGACCCCGACTTGATTTTCGGCGATGCAGAGGAAGTTCACACGGTTGGACGTAAGGGAATCAAAGAAGATCATCCCGTTGCCTATGAGTTCTTCTCTCGTTTTAATTGGACTGCGGATCAAATGAGTGAAATCATGGTAGACATTCAAAAGGGCGTTTCGCCTGAAGAAGCTGCCAAGACTTATGCAGAAAAACATCCGGACCAAATTGAAGAGTGGACCAAAGGGTTAACCCCTGTTAAAGGTGACAATTTGCGTCTCGGTTATGTTGCATGGGACTCTGAAATTGCGAGTACCAACCTGATGAAGTATGTGCTGGAGACAGATCTCGGTTACACCGTCAAAGCACTACAAGTTGAAGCTGGACCCATGTGGGCAGGCTTGGCAGCAGGTGATATCGATGCTTCTCCAGCCGTATGGCTCCCGCTTACACATGGAGACTACTGGAAAACATATGGAGACAAGATCGAAGATATCGCTGTCAGTATGACTGGAGTCAAGCAGGGTCTGGTTGTTCCAACGTATATGGATATCAACTCTGTAGAAGACTTAAAAGATAATTAAACCAGATTGAGATGGATAAACCTGAATTTGGTAAAAAGACCACCGAAATTTTTCGGTGGTCTTTTTGTTTTGACTATGATTTTTTCAGGCATGCTATTTGATTTGATATTCTATCCTGGCCATACTGCATACTGCTAATTTACGCTTTCACACGCTTTTTCCATTTGACTCTTCTCACATATCCTCTTACTTCGCCTTCGCTCATGAACATCGTATGTAGATGATACTTGGTGAGTTCGTTTATTTCCAATATCTATCCGATCAGTAACAGTAGTACACCAATGACAATCATGACAACACCGAGAATACCATATACCACTCTTGCGCCCTGTCTTCCAATAGTCTTCACAAAAATCCCTGCTCTGAAACTCTTCATAAACCAATCCCAATTGTTGATACCACCGAGCAAACTAAAAATTCCTGCCGCTATGGCAAATAGCGCGATTAAAACGGGTTGTTCTTGCATGTCGTCAACACTCCTTCAATATAATCCTGTCTACTATACCTTCGCTTGGTGAAAATTAACAGGCATTAATTGGGCGTATCTCAAAACTCGCTGAAGTGCATCTTTCACCGCCTTTTCGCCCCCTGCTGCGTCACTTTCACTTGACGTGCCCCGGCACGCCTGCAGAAAACTTCCTTGCTTTGAACGAAAATTCGGCAAAATCTACTTCCTTCGGAGTTTTCAGACACGCCCTAGTAAAAAAAACAGCTTGCAGATGGAATTCTGCAAGCTGTTCTAAACCGTTGGTATCTTGCGTTTTATTGCTTTTGTAACTCGCTTGCCGCCAATAACAAGGTTACCACTTCAGCACGTGTTGCTTCAGCGAGGGGATTAAACCTATTTTTGCCGGTTCCCTTTACCAGTCCTGCATCATATGCAGCAGCGATATATGGAACAGCCCATGCAGGTACTTTATCTGCATCCGCAAAACTCAGTGTCGGATTCGACTGTACCGGGAGGCCGAGTGCTCTGACGAGCATAACTGTCATCTCTACCCGCGATACTTTGCCCGATGAACGGAACGTATCATCCGTATACCCACTAATGATCCCTTGATCCACTGCCTGTGCAATAAAGGATTGTGGCCATGCAGGTATTCCAGCAGCATCCTTAAAGGTCAATGCTTTGTTGCTGGCTGGAAGTTCAAATGCTCTTCCCAACATAACAATGAATTCGGCACGTGTGGCTGGTGCATTCGGACGGAAATTACCATCCTGATATCCGTTCACAATTCCCCGGGAAATGGCCTGTCCAATGGCAGCAGCTGCCCAGTGATTTCCGATGTCCTTCAGGTCTACGACCGGAGTAGTTGGATTAGGATTTCCTCCATTACCCGGAACGGTTGGCGTAGTTGGGTTTGTAGGATTGGTTGGTGTAGTCGGTGTGGTTGGAGTTACAGTCGGAGTAGGTGTTGTAGATCCTCCACCACTGTTACCACTGCCCGGATTACTTCCATTATTCCCGCCACCATTACCAGGATTGCTTCCATTTCCGTCCCCAGGGAGTGGCGTGCCTTTTAGATCGGTACTGCGTCCTTCTGTCTTTTGATCAACTGTACCTACACGGTCCAGATGTTCATGGAAGACTTCATAATCGACCAGATTTAATTCGTAGAATCGATTATCATCTTTTGCCGTTCTCATAGCACGATAGAAGTCTCCACCGTTAGCCATGAATGAATTGGTAGCGACGATATAGTATCCGTTCGGATCAATATCCGTGTATGTTCCATCTGCATTCTTAATCTGAACTTTGACCACACGTTGACCCACTTGGGTCACGGTATTGGTCGTTGCATCAATTTTCTCGCCTGGTTTCGTGGAATCGTAGTAGAAACGCATACCCGCTACTTGCGGAAAACGTCCTTCTCCCGTTTCCACACCACTAACACCATTTTCCAGTGCGGCTGTAATTTCCTTGCCTGTCATTTTCAACGCAGACAGGTTATTACCGAATGGCATCACAGTCAGGAGATTGCCCAGCGTAATATCACCTGTCTGGAATGAAGCGCGAATGCCACCGCCGTTCTGGATCGCCACGTATCCTTTGACGTCGTTTTCCTGCACAATGGATTTCACTTTCTCCAGCATACCGTCTGTCATCAGGTTTCCTAAATTGGTTTCCTGTTTCCGCACAGCGCCACGTTCTCCATCCAGGAAGACATTTGTTTTACCTATAACCGTTTTCTTGAATTGTTCCAGCTGAGGCGCATATTCCTGCAACTTGTTTGCAGCTTCCACATCATCAGCATAGATGAATTGGTTGGCAGCATCTTTCGCATCCAGACTTAGCAATTTGCCGTTCCACTTCTTCAAAATACCTGCTTCATCAAACGTAACATCCAATTGACCAAGAGAGACATCATACTCCCCAGTTTGCACAACCAATGTCGGCTCATCCTGGCTGCCTACAACAATCGGTTCCTTCAGAATGGTGTGTGAATGACCACCTACCACAATATCGATCCCTTCTACAGCTTCAGCCAATTTCAGATCCTCTGAGTAGCCAAGGTGAGTCAAAGCAATGATTTTATTGATACCTTCATTTTGCAGCATCTGTACAGTTGCTTGTGCACTTGCCTTGTAATCCGCAAACTTCAAGTCATCTCCTGGTGAAGAAAGAGATACCGTGTCCGGTGTCGTCAGTCCGAAAATACCGACTCGCTCACCCTTCACTTCCGTAATAATCGCCGGATAGATTTCGGCTTTATCAGCCGGGTTACCGATGCTATTGTTGTACAAACCGCTCAAACTCGCATCCTTTGAATAATCAATATTAGCACTCACAAACGGGAACTCTGCTTTCTCAATAAATGCTTTCAGTACGCTTGGACCTTTATCAAACTCATGGTTACCAAAAGTCATGGCATCATATCCAATCATGTTCATGAACTCCAGATCAGCCAGACCGTTAAACAGATTGAAGTACAATGTGCCTGAGAAAACGTCCCCTGCATCCAGCACCAAAGTGTTATCATTGCGAGCTTCCTTAATTGCCGTTACTCGGCGCGGGATGTTATCCAGATGCGCATGCGTATCATTCGTGTGAAGAACGCGCAGGTTGAAGTCCCCTTCTTCCACTGGATCTCCAATACTTAATTGTGCGAGTAGTGGATCATGGTCGCTCACCCGTCCATCCGCTGTCTCAAAATCGGCATTCACATGTACCACTTCGATGGTTGCTGTCTCAGTTAGATTTTTACTCACCAGAATGTGATCCAGTGTCTGAGAGTTTCCATCATAGATGTAGGAATACCGTTGATTCTCTGGTAGTTCGTTTACCAGATTGTCCAGTTCATTACCTTCAACAATGTTCAAGGTATTTGAGAATTGGAAGTCATTGAAATCACCGAGTACAGCGACATTTACCTCAGGGTCTTTGTTCAGTAACTCTTTCACAAACCCATTTACCAATGCAGCTTGCTTCGCACGTTGAACTTCACTGCTTCGAGTTGCAGGCTGTATACTTCCAAAAGGTTTCAGGTCCCCACCTTTGGAATTGAAGTGATTGGCAATCACCACTACACGTTCACCATTGAATTCGAATTCCGCTGCGAGCGGTTTGCGAGAGCTGGCGAATGCCTCGTCCTCCGGTGCAATACGACCCGGATTATTGGAGAGACTGCCGTCAGCTTTGACTGTGATCGCTGTCGTAGCATTTCCTTTTCCGATACCATTAGCCAACGATATACGGTTCGGCTGATAAAGGAACCCTACACGAATATTGGCACCAGGTGCCCCGCCATCCTTGTTATTTTCCGGAGAAATCTCACTATATCGATATGTTGGTCCGTTGTTCGTTTTGATTGCATCAATTAGCGTCTGAAAACTCTCATTGGACGCTGTTGTGCCCGTGTCAGCATCGCCATCGTTATCCTGAACTTCCATGATGCCAATGATGTCTGGCGTGTTCAGATTATCCACGATGATTTTACCGATTTTATTGGCTCGTGTTGAATCTTTTTTGCTGAAGTTCTCCACATTAAACGTAGCAATGGTCAGTTTATCTGCCGCTTGTTCAATGGAAGTAGTCGCTTGTTTCGTTTCTCCCGGGATAACTGCTGGTAAATTCCCTTCAGGACTCACCTTGAAATTGCCGCTAGAGTATGTCATTACTCCGATTACATTCCCATCCAACTTATCGCCTGTTTTTACTGCTTTGGAAGGTTTCTTGCCGATAAATAGACGCTGCGGATTGAGATCACTCTCATTCATATCTTTCTTGTTATCGGTCAGAATAACACCACCGTTAGGTGTGCGAAGTGAATTATTCTCACCATTATCCACAACAACGGCCAGACCCGGTTGACTGGAGTAAGGACCTATAATTTCAGGCTTTTCCAGTTCAACACGCATGCCTTCCAGACTTTCATAGAAATCTATAGCATCCGTCTCGGGATTAAATTCTACAAAAGAGTCCGAGTCAATGACTGTTGGAATGATTCGTCCATTGACACCCAACTTCACAGGTACAGGTAGATCGACTTTTTCTAACACTCTTACAATGGTACTCGCCGTAATTTGCGTGGTGGTTAATTCGTTAACCGCCCCATATTCCGTAACTTTGCCGGATACCTTCACCTGGTTGCCGACGATAACTCCATGACTCGGTTTATAAACCTGAATGGCTTCGGATTTCCGATGATCACCGTCCATCTCATCCGGAAGCTCTTGCATGTAAAAACTGCTTGTACTGACGGAGGTAACTATACCTTCGATATCCTTAACATCGTATCCGTTAAAAACAGAGGTATGTCCTGCGCCCTGAATATCATGGATACGCACGTTTTCTTTATCAGGAAGTACTTGATACGTAAAGGTGTACACTGCACTGGATTGTCCATTAAGAATGGCAACGGCTTTGATTACGATGTCTTGATCAATCACTATTGGACTACTATACACGGTGGAAGAAGAAGTAGGCTCTGTATTGTCCGTTGTGTAATGTACAATTGCATCCTTGGCTGGAGAGGTTAATGTGACTTCATTGTTTCGGGGAATCCCGCCAGATGGAACACTTGCCATCACAGACAGGCTATTTTCTACAACATCTGCGGCTGTTCTAGGCAAAAGCTCTAATCCGTAATTACTGTTGAAGGTCAGAACACCTTGCACATATTCGTAGGTTTTGCCGACAGTTAGCGCGGTAGGAGAGTTTTTGGCGTAAATCGTCATCTCAGCACCATGGCTATCCGTAGCGTAAAACGTCGAACTACTGCCCCGTGTTACCTGAATATCTCTTACTTCGACAAACATTCCCTCATACTTTTCGCCAGGACCTTTGTTACTTTGGTCTGCTGGTCTGACAAAGTCTGTGGACACCATATTTTTGGGTCCGGGGAGTGTTACATTTTGCTCAGTGACCTTCATGTATCCTTCGGTAAAACCTGACTTATCCTTCTCAATCTGGACGAGTCCGCTGTAGTGAGTAATTGGACCATACACTTCAATGCGATCCCCCACGTCAACTTGATTTTTCGCTCGGACTACAATGCCAGCCTCTTCGTCTTGGATATAATAATTCGTGAATTCTCCGGAGAGTTCACTGTACGTTACGACACCTGAAACGGCTACATTTGTATTTGGCGCAAGTACTCGTGCATCAGCAATGGATATGATTAAAGTCCCTTCTGCTTCCTGCACTTCTGCATTATCCGTCTCAGCTGGTTCCTCACTTTTAGTTTCATCCATATCATCATCTTCGTTATTCGGTGACTCTAGGTCTGACGATTCTTCAGTTGGGACAGCATCCGGTATGGATGTCTCCTGATCACTTGTTTGCGGCTCTTCCGTTACTAAACTTTCCTCATCAGCATATGCGGTACGACTTAATCCACCGATTGGTGCCGCACCTGTAACGACAAGAACGAAAACCAGAAACCCTTGTGCCCAACGTTTCACTTGCTTGTTGTTCATTCGTCCTACCCCCATGTTTTCAACTTGGCAATCATTTGTTCATCCAGCATGTACATTAGTTCAAATATAAGATAACTGAATAACAGACTCGTGTAAACAATAATTCTTATCTATGAAAGAAAAAAGAACACTTATATCACATCCCCTAAGCAAATCTCTATAATAATGAATAAATAGTACTAACTTTTAACTAAAAACACGTTATTAAGCCTATTAAAGTTATATAAGTGTTAGATATACGATTATTTAACGTCAATTAAATTAACATTCACAATGAATATATATACGAATTCGACATTTAGTGACAGTACTCATTTCTTTAAACCCACTAAAAACTGAGTCTTGAGACATGCATTTTCACATGATAAAACGATATGTACGGATCAATTTAGATCACCACATTAACTGAGTATAAAAGAGAACTATTAAGCGCAAAATCAGTATGAGTTAATAGAATGTTAAAAAAAACCACAAGAACATCTCCAATTACTCTCAGAGACTTTCTTGTGGGATAATATAAAATATGAAAAATGATACTAATTTCACTTTTTCGAAATGTTACAGACGGTTTTCAATACACTTCTGTGTCTGGTGTCAAAGTAATATTACTTCCATAGGGTTCAATTAATCCTTGTTGCTCCAAGTACTGGTCAACGTATCGATCTGCATTCAGTGAAGTTGACCCGATCCAGTCTGAATATGTTTTTCCAAACATTTTATATAGTATGTCACTAGTATATTCATTACTTAATTCCCCAAAAACAGTATACAACTGTTTTACCGTATTTGTGTGTTTTTTCCCCTCTAAATCGGTCCATGTTACTTTTTTATTCAGATCTACCTTCCTTATATCCTTAGTATATATTTGTACATTTGACCCATTGATTTTGAAGTACACACGGATGCTTTTTTCGTAAGGATGACCCTTGAGAATGCTCCACCCTTTCATATCTCCAGTAGCTGGCACAGCATAAAGTTTCCCTTTTGTTGGAGTTGTTCCTGTTACACTGTTTTGTTTTTGAGGTTGTTCAATATTAATAGTCATTTTACCTTTACCAATGGATACTTGCATCTGCTTAGCTTTAGAGTTATAAGTCACAGTTCCACCCAGAGCATCTGAGAGAACAGAAGCAGGAAACAAAGTTACGCCATTTTGAACAAGCAGCGGGGACTTGAGAGTTAATGGCTCTCCATTTAACGTTGCTTTTGTTCCCGTTTTCGGGAGAGTTAGTTTCGTAGAACCAACTTTAATCTCGAAGGCGTCCTGTTGAGCAATGTAACTAACACTCCCTCCCAGTGCCTTGAATACCTCTTTCATCGGAACAAGAGTCACACCATTTTTTATGTATCCTCCATCAATTGCTTCATCCAAGCTACCTGAAATAGTAACTGATCTTTCAACATTTTCGACTTTAACAGTAATTGTTGAAGAACCTACACCTATTACCTTTACCATCCCAGTGCTCAGCACTTGAAGTATATGAGGTTCACTGATCGTATAATCTGTTTTTGTAAGACCTGTATTTCTTCTGTAGTATGGATCGTTATCGCTATGTATTGAATTTTCGTCATCATACACAACAACTATATTAAGATTAATCTTACCACCGACCGAAACTGTAGTATTAGGGATGAGTTCAATATCTTTAACTTTAAGTTCCTCCGCATAAACACTTGAAACAAACAACAACATAAATGCCATCATTAGAACCGTTACTCTTTTCATTCACTTGTACTCCTTCTTATTTTTATTATGTCTATTTCTCTCCATGATTCTATTTATTGGGATACCTTTTTGGCTTCCTACTTCTATTTTCGGAATCATTAACAAAAAATGTTAGTCTTTCTTTTTAGTAAAATAAAAAAATTGAATGCAGCTTAATCACTGCATTCAACACTGATATGAATTAAATTATTTCTTCACCGTACTATTATATTGCGCAATCTTGTCTGTAATTTGTTTAGCTGCTGTATCCAATGCTTCCTGTGGTGTACCTTGTCCATTCAGGACGGTTTCAATCGCTCCTTCGACAAGTTGTCTCGCTTCCGGGAATACACCCATTAATGCCCCGGATGTTGCTGTCGAATCCGCAGAAGCGTGCAATTGATCGACTGCTGTCTGGAATTGCGGGTACTTCGCCATATTATCCTTTAATACTTGCTCATTGTAGGCTGCTGTCGTAATAGGGAAGTATCCTGTCGCAACACTCCAGTTCGCTTGTACCTCTGGTGTAGCCAAGTACTTGATGAACTCCCATGCCGCTTGCTGTTGTGCTTCGGATTTGTTGTTCATGATGTACAAGCTTGCTCCACCCACCACAACGCCGCCTTCTTTGGCATCCGCTGGACGAGGCAGGAAGCCTGTTCCCAGTTCAAACTTGCCACCTGAACCTTCTACGATTTTACGCAGGCCAGCCGTAGAATCCAGGGTCATACCGATTTGCTGAGCGGTAAATGCTGCTGTTGTATCGTCTGTGCTACGTCCCAGATTGGAGAGGGTTTTCTCGTCAATCATCTTTTTCCACCACGTTAATGTCTTCACTCCAGCTTCGGAGTTCAGCAGAGACTCTGTTGCTGCCTCAGTTCTTCCGTTTCCATTGTTTACATAATCTGCATTCTGGTTCGCAAAGAATTGTTCCATGAACCAGCCGTAGATCGCCATGGATGCACCTGGCTTACCGTCTTTCGCCAATGCTTTTGCCGCTTGCTCAAACTCTTCATACGTCTTTGGCGGGTTCTCCGGGTCCAGACCTGCAGCTTTGAACATATCCTTGTTGTAGTACAGGATCGGGTTCGATGTGTTAAACGGCATCGCGTTCAATTTGCCATCGATGGTGTAATATCTTATGATGTTTGGCTCCAGTTGGGACAGGTCAAACTGATCCTTGTCGATGAACTGTTGTACTGGCGTAATCATGCCCGAATCAATCATGAACTTGCTACCGATCTCGTAGACCTGGATAATGTCTGGACCGCTGTCTGAGCCCATGGATGCTTTGAGTTTGTTCAAGCTCTCATCGTACTTCCCTTGATAGATGGGTTTCACCTGAATGTCGGGGTGGCTAGCGTTAAAGTCGGAAGCGAGTTGGTTAATGGCTTTCTCCCCAGCGCCAGACATGGAATGCCACCACGTCAATTGTGTTGTTTCAGCTGCGGCCGCTTCTGCTGGTGCTCCACTTGCCGGACTGCTTGTTTCAGCTTTTGTTCCGCAAGCTGAAATGACCAACATGAGTGCAGCCAGCATTAATGCAAATGTACCTCTTTTTTTCAACCGAAATCTGTTCATAATCGCTCTCCTTTTATATGGCTCGCTTCAGAATAAATCTGGAGATTGACACGGCGTGGCCGTTACGGTTACGAATCGTTCTTCTGATTGCTGTTATCCCCGGATTTTTTTATATCCCCTTTTAGAGGGGAAAATCCGTGTATAAAGGCAAACGCTTTGCTTCTTCAGAATCGATTTCGTCCCCTCCACTACTACCGTGGTTTCTCTCTTAAGATCTTATTTCAAGACACGAGCCTTGTTTATTCGCTCCTGATAACCAAACCGTAGACCTTGTACGAAGATACAATGTTTAATCCAAAACCTTTAAAACTTCCACTTCCACTTCAATTTCAATTTAATAGTTGGAAACCTTACCCCTCTCACCCCTTCAGCGCGCCTGCGGCCATTCCGCGGACAAGCTGTTTCAACCCGAAGATCAATAACAGTAAGGATGGTAGAATGACCATGGCTGTTCCGGCAAATACCAGATTCCACGCTGTGGATTCCTGGAACTCCAGCATCGAGATTCCGATCTGTGCGGTTCTCATTTCCGGTGTGTTTGTCACCAGCAGCGGCCAGAGATACGAATTGTACATGCTAAGGAATGAATAGATTGCCAGTGTTCCAAGTGCCGGACGGGACAAAGGCAAGACATGCGATATGAAATAGCGAATATGACCACAACCGTCGATCCTCGCCGCCTCGAACAATTCCTTGGGTAGCTGCATGAAGAACTGTCTTAGCAGGAATGTACCAAACGCCGTTGCCAGAAACGGCACGGTAAGCCCCTGGTAACTATCCAGCCAGCCCCAGCTGCGAACTGTCAGATAGTTGGGGATCATCGTCACTTCCCATGGAATCATCATGGTTGCGACAAACATGCTGAAGATGACGTTTTTGCCTTTGAACTGCATTTTCGCAAAAGCATAGGCTGCCATACTCGCTGTAATCAATTGACCAAGCGTCGTTAGGCCAGCGACAAGGAAGGTATTGCCGATAAATCGGCCGATCGGAACGATATCAAATACTTCGCTAAAGTTGGACAAAACGATGGAATTTGGAATGATATGCGGCGGATAAGCGCTCGCATCTTCCGGCGTCATGACGGCCATGAAAAAGGTGTACATCACCGGATACAGTACAAGTGCTGCACAGATCGTCAGTAATACATACAACAGCGTTTTGGTCCATGTCGCACTCATTGGTAATGCACTTTCCTTTCTACCCATTTGAATTGGATCAGGGTCAGCAGCATAATTACCACGAACAGGATCAGGGCTTGTGCACTACCTGTACCAAAGCGGAAATTAACGAAGGCTTCCTGATAGATGGAATAGACAAAAACATTCGTACTGTCCATTGGGCCACCCCGGGTTAGAATGTTGATCTGACCGAACGATTGAAAAGCGCCAATGATCGATACGACCGTAACAAAAAATAATGTTGGTGACAGGAGCGGCATTGAGATTTTGCGAAAAGTAAGTACTGGACCTGCGCCGTCAATCTTGGCACTTTCATAGATCTCATCCGGGATGCCCGCCAAACCACTGGATAGAATAATGTAGTTGAACCCAAGATTCATCCAGATTGTCATGATGGAGATCGAGATTAACGCCCAATCCGGGCTGGTAAGCCAAGGAATTGGATCAATACCTACTTTGCCAAGCAGATAATTCAGCATGCCCAGGGTCGGATGGAATAGAAACTTCCAGATCACCGCTGACGAACCGACGGATAACACCACGGGCAGAGAAAATACAAATTGGAACACACGCATTCCCTTGAACCGGTTGTGAGTCAGTGCAGCCAAAATCAGAGCAGCCAACATACCCGTAGGCACTGTAAATAGCACAAATAGTAACGTCACTTTCATCCCTTGCATAAACAGTCCTGATTGGAACACGGCCTTGAAATTATACAGTCCTACATAAGCCGCAATCTGCCCCGTCGGATCTGTGGAATGCAGACTGAGATAAACAGACTTAAACATCGGGTAAAACAGAAACACTGCAAACAAAAGCAGCGATGGTGCCAGGAAACCATAGGCCAGCATATTCTCCCGCATTCGCTGCACACGCAGCGAGGCTGTACGACGCTCACTCGTACCGGATACGCGCCGTTTGGCGGCGGCGGGCAAGCTGATCCGGTTATCAAGCTCACTCATCGGATTTTCTTCCCCCTTGATTCACGCATTCAGTGTGTGTGAAATGTTACATCAACTTCAGCACCACGTTATCTAGTGTAAGAGTCGAATGTCACAACAAAATCTTTTCTGAATCAACGTAACGTTAATCATAGACAAGGGGCTTTACGCAAATGTGTATCCATTCGAAAGCGGTATCCAGACCGGATTTCATGACAAAAAACCGCAAGAACTCCCCTGTTTGGAGATGTCCCTGCGGTTTGATGTGTAAATGGAATATGAACGTTTGTCTATTAATAAAAGCGACTCATTTTACAATAATCTGTAAATCTTCCAACCCCGGTGAAGCGATTAACCGTTCGAGTTAACGATTAAGATGATATGGCACCGTGGTGACAATCACGTCTTTGTAATTGATCAGATAGGCCCGGATCATGAAGCTGGTCTGGTTGTGCAGTACATTTTGCCACCAGTGCTTGGTGATGAATTGTGGAATTAGAATGGTGATGTGATCGGTCTCGGCCGTTTTCCACTCTACGGTATCAATGAATTTCTTGAGCGGCCCCATAATGCTACGATACCTCGATTTGATCACGACCAGACGAACACCTGGATTCCACTCTTCCCACTTCTGCTCCATCTTGCGTATGGCCTCATCATCGAAGCCAATGTAGAGTGCGACCACGTGATCCGACATCGTCTGGGCGTAACTGATCGTATTCATGACAACCCGGGTAATGCCCGCAACAGGAATGACTATCGTATTGCCTTTCTTGGCTGGCTTATCGACCTGAATATCAATCCGCAGCTCATCTGCGATGTTGCAATAATGACGGTGAATACGCATGAACACATAAACAACGAGTGGCAAAAAGATAAAGATGACCCATGTCTGCGTGAACTTGGTGAAAATAAAGATCAGGGTAATCGATAATGTAGTCAGCATACCGACAGTATTGACCAGCAACTTCATCTGCCAGCCAGACGGCTTCACTTTGATCCAGCGAATCATCATACCGAGCTGTGACAGGGTAAATGGAATGAACACCCCTACCGCATAGAGCGGAATCAGGCTTTCCGTATTTCCTTTGAACCCAACCACCAGAAGCGCAGACATCACACTGAGAAAAATAATACCATTCGAGAAGCCAAGCCGGTCTCCTCTGACCATAAATGCATGCGGCATGTATTTATCCTTTGCCATCATGAAGGATAACAGCGGAAAAGCCGAATAAGCTGTGTTGGCTGCCAGGAACAGGATCAGTGCCGTTACACCCTGGATGATAAAATACATCGTGCCCCTGCCAAATGTTGCTTCAGCAATCTGGGAAATGACCGTTGCTTTGGGATCAGGCTTCACTCCGTACCCATAAGCCAGTAAGGTGATGCCGATGAACATGGCTCCCAATATACAACCCATGAGCAGTAACGTACCTGCGGCATTTTTCTCGGCAGGCTGCTTGAAGTTCGGGATCGCGTTACTTACCGCTTCCACGCCAGTCAAGGCCGAACAACCGGAGCTGAATGCTTTCAATAATAGAAACATACTCACATGGGATAGACTTGTTCCGAATTCAGGTGCAGCTGCTTCCATCCCCCCGGCAAGAAATTTGATTCCGCCCGAAATAATCAGAACCGCAATTGAAAAAATAAACAGATAGATCGGGATCGCCAGCACAGACGCTGACTCCGTTACTCCCCGCAAATTCATAATCGTTAGAAAAACTATCATAATGAGTGCAATCACAACACTGTAGTCATGCAGCATAGGAAAAGCCGACGTAATCGCATCCGTCCCTGCCGACGAACTTACCGCAACGGTCAAAATATAATCGACCAGCAGAGATCCTCCGGCAATCAGACTGGATGTTGTACCCAGGTTATCCTTGGCTACGATATAAGCGCCGCCCCCTGTTGGATAAGCAAATATCGTCTGGCGATATGAAAAAATTAAAATGACGAGTAATCCCAGCACGGCGATGGAAATCGGAACGGAGTACCACAGGGCGGCGAATCCGGCCGCAACGAGCACCAGCAAAATCTGTTCCGTACCGTAGGCAACGGACGATAGGGCATCCGAGGACAGGATGGCGAGTGCCTTCCATTTCCCCAATTTTTCTCCATCCAGTTCAGCCGATTTCATGGGCTTGCCTATTAAGATTCTCTTCATTTTGCCAAGCATGATCATAACTTCCTTCCGTCTCTCATCTGTGAAGCATTGTTATTATGCAAAATCGCAGAGCCATTGACAATACGTCATTTCACCCGAAATTCGCCAGCGCGTGATAATGCATTCTACGATTCAATAATCGATAACAAAGCCATTCTTGTTCAGCAATTTGAACTTTTTTGAACCAAAATGACGATTGTTCGCCAAAAAAAAGGAAATGGCCTTTGGTTCAATGAACCAAAGACCACTTCCTTGATTTATGCGTTGACTATATTGCAATAAAACATCCTTTAACTACCCAGAATGCCGGGACGAGGAGTAACACCAAACGCTTGTGCCAGTGTGGTCAGCTGCTCATCTGTAATTCTCTGCCGGATCTCGTGACCAGCAACCAGCATATACACTTGGGCTGCCTTCTCGATGGTTTCAATCAGACCAAAAGCCTCGTCAATCGTTGTGCCCGTTCCGAAGATGCCATGTTGCGGCCAGATCACCGCGTGGTATTCTTTCATTTTCTTAGCCGTTTCGCGCCCAATCTCATTCGATCCAGGGATCATCCAAGGAATAATGCCGATCCCATCCGGGAATACAACCACACACTCCGTGCACATCTGCCAGAGGGTCTTCGTGAATTTTGCCTCATCCAATTCGTGGATAAACGTCATCGCCAGCACATGAGTCGCATGATTGTGCATAACAACACGGTGGTTCGGGTCCAATTTCAGACGTTCAATATGGCTCATGAAATGCGTAGGTAATTCACTTGTTGGATTCGCCCCCGACTCCAATCCCCAGAGCACTTCCAGCTCCTGACCATCTTGCGATACACGCAGCAACCCCAGGTTGCTTTCGGGATCAGCGAGTACATTTTTGAAATATTTACCCGATGCTGTCACGATAAAATACTTGCCTGCCAGCTCTTGCACCGAAAACGCGGGTTTGATCTTGCGAATCACATGCTGGATATCGATATATTTGGCTACTTCCTCTTCCTCCAGCAGATAGCTGACATTACCACCATTGCGCTCATCCCAGCCATTTTTCCACATATGTTGAGTAATTTCAGCCATCTCACGGACAAATGGAATATGGAAACCTGCAGCCTGCGTTGTTTCATTGGTAAGGGTCACGTTCATGATCAATCTCTCCTTATATTGAAAATCAAATGGCTTGCCACGTACATAGTAAGTTCCTTATTTCACATTCATTATACCTTTGTTTATCTTTGATAGTCAATAATAAACACAGAAATATACTTTTATTTGTTTTTGTTTAGTTTTGTTTATTTGAAAATAAAACAAAAAAATACCCCACCGGCGCCCGGCGGGGTCAGTCACACATCTATTTAACACGAGAAGGGGTTTACAAGAGTTATCATACCTCTGCTACCTTAATAGAAGCTGAAAGCGAAATAAAAAAAGCATGAAACATATATCCTCTTTGGACAATAAAAAGGAGATAGACCTATGGCAGTCCTTTCTACAGGCCCGATTGAGAACAACATGGTATTCGGATCAAGACTCACCCAATCGCCTAACACGCAATCCCTGTCCTTCATTGGCCGGGGGTTTCTTATTTTCGCAGCATATACGATGGATGCATCTTCCCTGTCGGTTCATAGCGTTCATCACCTGTATACTCAAATCCCAGCTTGATCAAGATGTGACGTGACACTTCATTATCCGGATGATGCCCCGCAAACAGTGCCTTCACGTTCATTTTGTCAAAGGCATACGCAATCACCGCACGCGCTGCTTCCTGGGCATACCCTTTCCCCCAGTGATCCCGGGTTAGATGAAACCCCAATTCATAGATCTCCTCTTCAGGAGAATACGGACGCAGGCCACAGCAACCGACAAACACCTCCGACTCTTTCTCAAAAAGGGGCCAATATTGCACACCCGCTTCCTTCTGCCTTTGAATCTCCTGTGTCAATCGCGCTTCTACCTCATCCTCGCTCAGAAATCCCTTGCTGCTAATCCACTTGGCAACCTCATGATCGCCCCACAATGCAAACGCCAGCGCACGATCTCCTTCGTTCCAAGTCCCACATACCAACCGTTTGGTTTCAAATAAGATGGTCCTGTTCATCATCGACTAACCTCCTGTATGCCAACACCAGTCTGCGTGCCGCCTATACCTTAAATTAATCGAATGACCGCCAAAGTAAACAAGCCTGTATAAAGGCACTGTTAAAGTTTAAAGGTAATACGCATTTATTATTTACTCAACTTTCGCACTTAAAATAATGAGTCAACCCCCTTGTGGGCCTAAGAAGATTTAAACAGTACTGTTTCTAGTGACAAAAAAACACTTCTCTTGTTTGGTATCATGGAAGTGTGGATCAACCATAAAAAAGAAAGGTGTGTAAATGGGCTGTTTTTTGTCTACTACAAGAATGGATTTCTGGTTTACCCAGCTATATCAAGGTGATTTAAGCTGAGGAAGTTGAGTAACAATTTTATCAATATTCATTTCTTACTTTCAATTTACATCTTTTCTTAACTTCACCCCTTCTATCTTTTAATAAGGGGGTTCTAGGTTGGAACTAACGTCAATCTACAATTACTAACAGATCACAATTCATTTACTGTACCACAACCATAAGGTTGGCAAGTCTGAATTTTCGAAACAGTATTAATAAATCCAGTATAATCATGATATCTCCTGCTAATGCCTGTGGAGCGTAACTGAGATCTTCATAAATGGGTCTAACTTTTTTGATTGCATAATTCACTTCGCCGGTTTGCAGATTTTCATACTTTAATTGCTATCATCGACTTTTGTAATTTTCAACTCATCTTCTCCATTTGAATCGGTCGCAATATAGTAATTGTCATATTGAACTAATGTAGAACCATCTGTAAAAGTTACAGAATTACTGGTTGTGCTTTCAACTAATCTAAAGAGGCTTTTATCCACTTGTGACACTGGCAAAGAAGATGGTAAATCTACCTGATCCTGAGCAAAGGCTGGTCGTGAGATAGATGTAGAGAGCAGAACTCCCGCAAAAAATGTTTTAGAAATTTTTTCTTTACTTCTATTTCTTCTTTTTCCTGAAGAAATCGAACTTGATCACATAATCAAAAAGAGACGTAATTACAATAGCTCCAATTGGAATCAATAAATAAATCCAAAACGGATTATTTGGAGCTTCACCAGGGGGGGCATCAGTTAAAAAAACATAAAGAACAACACAATAAATTATGGCCACTACAATACCTGTTATGTTTCTATTTTTCATAGTTGTTTTCCACCTCTTGTTCATAGAAATTCAAAATATTATATTTCCCACCCAAATATACTATAACACACATTTGGAATAATTTACCTATTCTATCTATTACTTTATAATATCGATTGTAAAATACTAGATTCTGTGAAGCCAGATCTCCACTACATACGGCAACCTATGGCGGGTTATTTCTTTTATAATTTTAATTAGGAAGCGGCAAGTAATTTATTAACTTTTATTATCTCAAAATCCCCTTTTAAACCTATGTATATCCATTTTAAAAAAGAAGACCCCTGCCGACAAGATGTCCGACAGAGGCCATTCCATTCAAGTTCACACCAATTACAAATCTCCTACGGCGAATTGAATTGTTCCGGAAGCTGCGCCTCCAAGGTTAGCTAATAAGGCAAAAACCAGAACTCCACCTGCCGAAATGGTAAGACTGCTGTTTACAGGAACAACGTAAGTGACTACTGGTGCATTAACACGTGTGATCACGAGAGATACTGGAAAAGGTCCAAAGTTGT
This sequence comes from Paenibacillus sp. FSL L8-0435, assembly GCF_037965655.1. NCBI lineage: Bacteria > Bacillati > Bacillota > Bacilli > Caryophanales > Paenibacillaceae > Paenibacillus > Paenibacillus sp. FSL L8-0435. Next base: position 1,477,842 of record NZ_CP150185.1, on the reverse strand, counting down.
TCACTGTAGCGCTGGCATTGGTACCTCCAGCCAAGTTTTCATAGTAGGACTTGCCTACGCCGGCTGGAAGATTGTAAAACTGTTGTGGTAAAAGGATGGCCATTGAAATCACCTCCTTTTTGCTTTGATACGGTATTCTATGCTTGAAATCTATTAAAGCAACGGTGAATTACCAGCGTCATAATGTCCAATTTTGATAGACTTTATAGATTAATAGACGACTGTACGCAAAAAAGGCCCCACCGGACCATCCGGTAGAGCCAACTAAGCTTACTTTAAATATAACAAGTTTAATTACGCATACAGCATGAAAAAGTTCAGTTCATGGCCCTGCTGCTTGAGATAGTTATACAGCTGCGAACGGTGATGGAATACATGCGTTACCGTTTCAATCTGCCATTGAACCTGCAAGTGACCATGTTCCATATAAAAAGCTTTCGTTGAACGATTCAAAAAGTCATCTTCGCTCAATCCCGTGATATAGGCTTTGTAGGATTCGAAATTGCTCCATAACGTTGCTTCAAGCTTCTCGATATCCTCAATCCCCGACAGACTATTCTCCACCAGACCAACCTCAGCTTCACCTTTTTCCTGCATAATAGCAAGATCGGATGCGGTAATCTGGATAAAATGATGCACTAGCTCCACCAAAGAACGCATATTCTCCTGTGGACGATAAGACCACTCCTCCGAACGGATCAAGCGAATTAACGAAGCTCCCGTCCGTACGCCTGTTTCCAATTCATTTAACAAGTGATCCCGAATCTGCAATGTTCCATTCATATATGATGTCTCCCTTATCTTTTATTCTCACGACTTCAGTATAACCGAAGGTGCTACAGATCTATTGTACAAATCGGACAACATTCTGCCATACTCCCTGGCTGCTGTCAACGGAGTCTCTCCATAAAACTTGCGAAATTGCCGAATCAGATGGGCTTGGTCAAAAAATCCATGATTCTGGGCAAGCATTGCCCAGTCTGCCGTGTTCCCCTGATGAATATCACTCAGCACACGATGAAAACGAACCACCTCACTGAATCGCTTGGGGCTGATTCCGACCCATTCCGAGAACTTGCGATGCAACTGCCGTTCACTGATCACTTCACGCATCGCCAGCTCTTGGACACTCATACGTCCCCCATCTATAAAGATACGGTGCAGCACATTTTTCATCAGATCGTTCTCAGATGTACTTGCCTGCACCGACAGCGGACTCAAATACGCATTCATAACCTCTACTCGCTCTGCAAAACGATTCGTTTCGGCCATCCGTTCCTGAAGCTCATTCAGCTTCTCCGGCCAACATTCCTGAAGTGCAATTCGCTTATCCGTAAACCACTCCAGAGGCATGCCATGGAAGACATGCGCTCCACCCGGGAAGAACCGGACACCAAAGGTGTAGTCTCCAGCAGGGGAACCATCATCGGATGGCTCAGGCACAGCGAACGGCTGTGTATAATTGCCACAGTAAGCATAGGAGTGCTCTGAACAGACTGGGTCATATGTAATCAGCATGTCCGTGCAACCATCCGGCAATACCCGTGCAGGTACCGTTGTCATCGATCGCTCTGGACCTTCTCTCTTAGCAACATCCGCATATGTGTTCGGAAGAGATCCTGATTCCCAATAACAGGCCACATAAGCCATCAGACCGGCAGCAGGTATTTTCTCAACATAATAACTGTTAGGGTACGTTCCATTCATCTGAATAGGTTTAAACAACGGGTGCAAGCTGTGATCCACAATTCCATCCTCCGGTCACTAGAGTTGGTTACACATTATGTATTCATCTATCATACCACCAACCGAAGATATGAAGAAAAAAAGTGCCCTACCGGAGGACAATCCGATAGGGCCAGTCACACATCTATTTAACACGAGAAGGGGTTTACAGGACTTATCTTACCTTCCCAACCTTAATGGAAACTGAAATTAGGATGAATAACAGATCAAAATTCAAAATGAATACCAGCATTCAGACTTTCAATTCAGCCCGTGCAGTTTGCGAAAACGTTCTGGACTCATGCCTGTATGCCTTTTGAACATCGCACAGAAATAACTGGCATTCTCGTAACCCACCCGATCAGCAACTTCATATATTCGAAGCTCTCTCTCACTGAACATAAGTTGTTTGCTTCGATTGATCCGTTCCTGGTTCACGTAAAATACAGGTCTAGTATGGAGTGCCCTCTGAAAGAGCCTGCACAAATATTGGGGAGAGACCACAGCCACATCGGCCAGTTCCTTCAGGGAAAGTGAACGATCCAGATGCTCTGCGATATAACGCAGCACAGGCTTCAAACGCTCCAGTTCATCATTATAATTGGCTGATGCGATGAGTAGTGGCTTCAGATCCAGCAGAAGGGCATATAATTGTTTGGAGCATTCAACATCGTAATCTGCGTAATCCGTATCTCCTCCATTCTCTCCTCTAACCAGAAGTTGCTCCAGGCCACGCAGCAGCGTTGCTGTCCTGAGTCTGCATACGCGTGAGCCGGTTATCCCCGCATATGACAATAACTGGCTGGCCTCTCTCCCCTGAAACGAGACCCAAGCCAGCTCCCACCGATCACTGATGGGCATATATCGATGCGGGACATCAGGATACAGAAAGAAAACGTCACCCGGTCCAACGATATACTCGTCCTCTTGTATAATCAGTCTCCCCTGACCATGAATAATCTGGTGGATCTGATAATCCGGGAATCCCTCTGGACGCTCAGTTTCATATTGGTGTTCCCAGTAACCGACCGTGGTCATATAGATCGGCAGGCGAGCAGCTTCTTCTGTTTTACCAAAAAAAATCCGGGTATCCATCCAGTACACCACTTTCTCCATCGTTAGTTTCATATTGTGATACATATGGGCAATATTCTTTATTCTCTAAGTCATCATTCAATTCTATAATGACAATATTATAACATTTCAGAAGGAGTTGCTGTTATGCGAAAGAAACTGGTACACACCCCTCCGGCAAATGGATACCCGGAATGGAACAATAATCCCGAGACTTTTCAAGTAAACCGTCTACCCGCACATGCTTCTATGGTAGCGTTTCCATCTATAGCAGAAGCATTGTCCAATGATTCCAGCGCATCGCCATGGTACGAATCACTGAATGGTCAGTGGAAGTTTGCCTTTGCGGAGACACCGGAGCAACGGATTACATCCTTTTATGAGAACAACTATGATGCCAGTGAATGGGATGAGATCGCCGTTCCTTCCAACTGGCAGTTGCAAGGTTACGATTATCCCCAATATACAAATATGACGTATCCGTGGGTCGAGCGTGAGCCTGAACTGAAGCCACCATTTGCACCAACAACCTATAATCCTGTGGGTTCATATATCCGTACGTTTACTGTTCCTGCAGACTGGAAAGACCGGCCTGTCCTGCTGCACTTTGAGGGTGTTGAATCGGCCTTTTATGTATGGGTGAACGGGGAGCTGGTCGGTTATAGCGAAGACACGTTCACACCAGCAGAATTTGATATCACTCCGTATCTGACCGAAGGTGAGAACAAGCTCGCTGTAGAGGTATATCGCTGGTGTGATGCAAGCTGGCTGGAGAATCAGGATTTCTGGCGGTTAAGCGGAATCTTCCGTGGTGTATATTTGCATTCACCTTCACCAGTTCAGATCGCCGATTTCTTTGTTCGTACTGAACTGGATGACGCGTATCAGGATGCGGAGCTACTTCTGGACCTGAAGTTATTTAACCATAATGCCGCGCAGCCCCCTAGCGGATTGTCCGTTCAGGCGCAGCTCTATGATGCACAGCAGCAGACTGTACTGAAGCAACCCCTTACTGCGGCCGTTACTTTCCAGGGTGTGGATGAACTTTCATTCCAGTTGTCAGCAGAGGTTATCAATCCGCTTCTATGGAGCGCCGAGACCCCTCATCTATATACACTTGTGCTGTCCATTCAGAATGAATCGGGTGAAACACTGGAGGCTGTTCGCAGCCGGATCGGATTCCGCAAGTTTGAACTGAAGGACGGCCTGATGCAAATCAACGGTAAACGCATTGTGTTCAAAGGCGTCAATCGTCATGAATTTTCACCGGATACCGGTCGGGCTATTGGGCGGGAAGACATGATCCGTGACATCGAGCTGATGAAGTCCTATAACGTTAACGCGGTGCGTACATCCCATTATCCGAATCAGTCACTCTGGTACGAACTGTGTGATGAATACGGCCTCTATGTCATTGACGAAACGAATCTGGAAACCCACGGTACTTGGTACTATGGGCAAAAGGAAATGAATGAAAACAATATTCCCGCGAGTAAACCGGAATGGCGTAGTAATGTAATAGATCGCTGTAACTCGATGTTCCAGCGGGACAAAAACCATCCGTCTGTTATTATCTGGTCTCTGGGTAATGAATCCTTCGGCGGCGATAACTTCATCGCCATGTACGATTATCTGAAACAAGTCGATCCAACCCGTCTCGTTCATTATGAAGGCACCTTCCATTATCGCCCTTCTGATTCGGCAAGTGATATTGAATCGACAATGTATATCAGCCCACAAGATGTGGAGCAATACGCGCGCATGAAGGGTCCGAAGAAACCTTATATTATCTGCGAATACAGCCATGCCATGGGTAACTCCTGTGGAGGTCTGCATCTGTATTGGGAGTTGTTCGATAAATATGATGTGTTGCAGGGTGCTTTCATCTGGGACTGGGTCGATCAGTCCATTCGTACCACTACGGCAGATGGTGTAGAATATTATGCTTATGGCGGCGATTTCGGTGAATCCCCTCATGATGGAAATTTCTGCGGGAACGGACTGATTCTGGCCGATAAGACGGTTACACCGAAGCTGGAAGAAGTGAAGAAATGTTATCAGAACGTTCGTATGGAAACCGTTGATGTCAAAGACGGCCTGCTGCGCATCCGAAACCAGTTCCTGTTCACGGATCTGAGCGAATATTCGCTCGTATGGACAGTAACACACGATGGAAAGTCTGTAGAGAATGGCACGTTGGACATCGCGGTACCTCCTGGTGAATCGGCTGAAGTCCGCATCCCTTACACGCCATCGTCCGATCTGTTCCAGGAAGCAGTGCTGACTGTATCTCTGGTTACCAAAGTGGCAACCAAATGGGCAGGAGTAGGTCATGAGATTGCTTGGGATCAATTCGTGGTATCTCCGCGATTACGTCCAATCCAACCGGTACACCAAGGGCAAGGCAATGCGCTGCAGGTACAGGATCTGCAAGATGAATTGAAAGTGACTACAGGCCAAGCCAACTTGAGCTTCAATCCAGCCACTGGCGCGTTAACGTCCTATCAAATCAACAATCAGGAACAATTGCTCGCACCTGTTCGGCCAAATTTCTGGAGAGCCATGACAGACAATGATCTGGGGAACCGCTTGAATGAGCGTTCTGCGTTCTGGAGAGATGCTCACGCTACCAACAGATTAATTCGCTTCGAGCACCATGCAGACGAGCAAGGCATTCTCGTGACGACCGATTATACGTGGGATCAACATCCGGGATGTACGCTGTCCATCACATACCGAATTGATGTGGATGGTATATTGGAAATCAGTCAAACCCTTATTCCAGGCGTAGACTTACCTGATCTACCGGAATTCGGTATGCTGATGCAACTGAATAACAGTCTGGATACGATATCCTGGTACGGCAGAGGACCGCATGACAACTACGCAGACCGTCTGACCAGTGCACGTCTCGGTTATTACACAGGTGCGGTTCGAGATCAATTTGTTCCATATCTGAAACCACAAGAGTGTGGTAACAAAACGGATGTACGCTTTGCTGAAATTGCGTCAGTGGATGGTCAGCTTGGCCTTCATGTTGAAGCCACCATACCCTTTGAAATTAATGCGTTGCCGTGGACACCGGAGGAACTGGAAGCAAACGACCATGTGTACAAATTACCTCAAAGCACGCAGACTGTCGCTCGCATCAATTACAAACAAATGGGTGTTGGCGGAGATGACAGCTGGGGAGCACGTACCCACGCTGAATACACCTTGCCAGCCAACCGCGCGTATCACTTCACCTTTACGGTAAGACCTGTATAACACCAAGCAAGCACTGCTGGCAGTATGCCGGCAGTGCTTTTTTTGTTGGGGCAGTGGGTAGTGAGAGTTTGAAGTTTTCCATGGGAACATTATAATGAATGAGGTGCAAGAAAGATTTTTACCAGCTATTACTCTATTACGAGGTGAGAATTTGCAATATCTGTTTACCACTCTCTTCATTCTTGGCTTTATTACTTTTGTGGGATTTCTTATTCTGATGATCTTATCTATTCGCAAAGGTAATAGGTTGCCGATCAGATATATTTTTCTAACGACGGCCTGTTTTGCGATTGCTTTAATAGGTTTGTATGGGACGCTGACTTTATCTTCGAACTCTACTCAGTCTGAAATAGATCAGACCCCTTCATCCCAGATTAAACTCTCTGGCTTCCACATGACTGCCGATGAATTTAAAAACAAGTTTAATGGCGCTGTAGGCAAATACCGACTGAATGGTTTGAGTATTACCCGCTTGAATATACTGGACTCTTCCGAGCAGGGCACTGGCTCTTTCGAGTATGTATTTAATGACGAATTGCGCTTGGTTGGTGCAGTGAATGCAGATGAGAGCATACAGGAAGTCAGGTTATACAGAACTGGTGATACGCGTAAACCAACAGGTGGAATTCTTTTGACTGCTATCGCCACACTCATTCTCACAACCAATAGTGAGTACTCGTATAACGATGCACAAGATGTCATCCAGGATATCGGACTATTGGATCGCGATGTGAATCAGCCTGATTTTGATGGAAGGACGGTTCGCAACGGATTGGAATATCGCTTCAGCGTACAGGATCATGATCACTCGATTTTCAAAATAACTGTTGAGAAATGAGATACGATTGTGCAAAAAGGCCGCTCCATGAAGGAACGGCCTGACGTGTGATAAGTACTATAGGAGTGATTCAGTAATTGCCACCAAACCAATGATGAACACCTCCCGAATGCGAGAGTTACTCAAAAGTTACAATCTCGCTCTGATTGTTCCAACTCATTCTAAAGGTAATTGGGTCTTTCGTTTTCTCCGCCTCAGTAACCGTTCCCGACATACTGAATGGTACCTCTTGTTCTTCAAGCGCTTTCCCCTGTTGTTCTATATTATTGCCGGTAAGGTCAAACACAAAATCTTTTATACGCTTTTCATCACCTATATAAGTAATACTATAGCTCCCTGTTGATCTCTGTAGAGAAACATCCCAGTTATCGCTCTTTCCGTGTAACCTATCATCCGCACCACAAGCTGACAAAATAGATACAATTAATATAATACAAAGAATCAATGGCAATTTAAATAATTTCATAAAATCCCTCCAATACAATAAAATAACCAAAAATTGAAAAATCAATCTCCATAAACGGCCGATAAATCAATTGGCCAGATTATCAGATCAGATCTAAGCTAGGTTACGTGTGATAAATCATGTATGTGTTACCTATCTTGTGTATCGATCAATGTCATCGATCGCAGACTCGTGCTCTCTTCGATGATGATCTTCATGCTGCCGAACGTCGTTCTTTAACTTTGCTAAGAATCCCCAGCCCATAAAGGCAAGTATAAGTACGGTAATCAGTGCATAAGCAAAGCTATATAAATTCATAAAAAAGTTGATAAAAATTGCAGCGAGCATCAAGCCCAGAATCCATAATGTCCACTTTGTACCCTTTCTCAAAATCATTTCCTCCTCAAGTCGTTGCTGATAAGCTCTCTATGTATCACAGTACATACGAAATCATAGAAACAAGGTTTCAATCTCAGGGCTTCAAATCTGCATTTAGAGCGAATTACCGAATCTTTAATTAACATCAGTTCCAAGAGAAACATCCAATATGCCAGACATCCCTTGCGCAGAAGAGGTACTTACATAATACGAACCCGTCGACAATGCTTTGTCACTATAATATGTATGCTCTTTTCCATCTGCTGGAACACTGCCAGACGTTATCGCGGTTCCACTAGTAGATCCTTCATTGATCGTGAACGTGAAGTGTTTCGAACCCGTGTTTTTAAAACTCACTTTCACATAACTAAACCCTGTTGGAATATCAAACCAATGCGTATTTGTAGTACCTGCGAAATCCTCATTATTGATTACTGTGAGTGTCGTTAATGGAGTATCACTAACTTCATTTACTTTTACAAATTTTCGTTCGGAATCAGAAGTGAAATTATAAATTAAGATAATAACAGCAACAGACATCAAAACTGCTAATATCATTTTTCTAATATGTTTCATGATATATGCCCTCCATATCTCTTAATACTGACTTTGATTATACCAATATTCAACAACACAAAAACCACTCCTTAATAATTACTAAGAAGTGGTTTTTGTGTTATTTATAATTTGTATCAGTGACTGCTTCACAAATTCTTGTCACATCGTAACGAGAATTCACTCTGCTAGGCACATGATGCTTTAAAGGTTTTTACACCTTTATTACATCATGCCGCCCATTCCACCCATACCGCCCATGTCAGGCATTCCGCCGCCAGCACCTGCTGGTTCTGGTTTGTCAGCGATAACTGCTTCAGTAGTCAGGAACATTGCTGCTACAGAAGCAGCGTTTTGCAATGCATAACGAGTTACTTTTGCAGGGTCAACGATACCAGCTTCGATCATGTTAACCCACTCGCCAGTTGCAGCGTTGAAGCCGATTCCCGTTTGTTCTTTTTTCAGACGTTCCACGATTACGGAACCTTCTTCGCCAGCGTTAGCTGCGATTGTGCGGATTGGTGCTTCCAGAGCACGCAGGACGATGTTTACGCCTGTTTGCTCGTCACCGGACAGAGCTACAGCCGCAACCGCGCTATATACGTTCATGAGCGCTGTACCACCACCGGATACGATACCTTCTTCAACCGCTGCGCGAGTTGCGTTCAGGGCATCTTCGATGCGAAGTTTGCGTTCTTTCAATTCTGTTTCAGTAGCCGCACCAACTTTGATTACTGCTACACCGCCGGACAATTTAGCCAGACGCTCTTGCAGTTTCTCTTTGTCGAACTCGGAAGTTGTTTCTTCCAGTTGTGTACGGATTTGGCTAACACGTGCATCGATATCGGATTTGTTACCAGCACCGTCAACGATGATTGTGTTTTCTTTTGTTACACGGATTTGACGAGCTGTACCCAGTTGTTCCACAACAGCGGATTTCAGGTCCAGACCCAGTTCTTCCGTGATCAATTGGCCACCAGTGAGGGCAGCGATGTCTTGCAGCATTGCTTTACGACGGTCACCAAATCCTGGAGCTTTAACAGCTACAGCATTGAATGTACCACGCAATTTGTTCACAACCAGCATAGCCAGTGCTTCGCCTTCGATATCTTCAGCGATCAATACCAGCGGTTTGCCTTGTTGAACGATTTTCTCAAGCAATGGCAAGATGTCTTGCGTGCTGGAGATTTTTTTGTCTGTGATCAAGATGTACGGATTGTCCAAAACAGCTTCCATTTTGTCCGTATCAGTGATCATGTAAGGAGAGATGTATCCACGGTCGAATTGCATACCTTCAACCACTTCAAGCTCTGTAGCGAATCCTTTGGATTCTTCTACTGTGATTACGCCATCTTTACCTACTTTTTCCATAGCTTCAGCGATCAGTTCGCCTACTTCTTCGTCAGCTGCAGAGATTGCTGCAACTTGTGCGATGGATTGTTTGGAATCGATTGGTTTGGAGATGGATTGCAATTCAGCAACCGCAGCTTTAACTGCTTTGTCGATCCCTTTACGGATACCGATTGGGCTAGCGCCTGCAGTTACGTTTTTCAGACCTTCTGTGATCAGCGCTTGCGCCAATACAGTTGCTGTTGTAGTACCGTCACCGGCAACATCGTTGGTTTTCGTTGCTACTTCTTTAACCAGTTGTGCACCCATGTTCTCGAATGCATCTTCCAGTTCGATTTCTTTAGCAATGGTTACACCATCGTTAGTGATAAGCGGGCTTCCGAATTTTTTCTCCAGAACCACGTTACGGCCTTTAGGACCGAGTGTTACTTTTACTGCATTAGCCAATGCGTCCACACCACGAAGCATGGAGCGACGAGCGTCTTCACTGAATTTAATGTCTTTAGCCATCTTAAGAAAACCTCCCTAGTTTTTGTTGGAAAATGGTGGTGCTATATGGTTCGGTTATCCGATTAAATTTGAATTAGTCGAGAATCGCGTGAATATCGCTCTCTTTCATAATCAAATATTCTTTACCTTCGAATTTGATTTCTGTACCGGCATATTTGGAGAAAATAACGCGATCTCCTTCTTTCACTTCCAGAGCTACACGTACGCCGTCTTTCAATACTCCAGCACCAACTGCAATGATTCTACCCTCTTGCGGTTTTTCTTTGGCGGAGTCCGGGAGTACGATCCCGAAAGAAGTTGTTTGTTCTTGCTCCAGTGGTTCTACCAATACGCGTTCACCTAAAGGTCTGATCATGAAAAATAGCCTCCTTTTGAAATTATATAACGTTACATTGTAGGTTGTAGCCATATGTATTAGCACTCGACAGTGTTCAGTGCTAACAACCAACTTTATGATACTCAACTTGAAGCATGATTTCAAGTCCTTTTGACGAATTCCTGCGAGAATTTACGTTGAATTTACACAAACATAGCCAAATTACACCCGCTGTGGCTAGTTCTATGCTGCAATTCACTAATCTTATTCTACGAAATTGTTTAGTCCTTCTGCAACGTTAGCAGACAGTCCCTTTCCCATTGTATCCATTGTTGAACATAATATGCCTGCTTGTCCTGTAGTTTGGTCGGCAGTCTACAGAAATAGCCCGGATAAGAACATACCGTCTTTTCCGGGCACATTACAGCTTATCCTCATTCAGCCCGCATGTTTCTTATCCTCGGCACGAACGTAACGGGATTCGATCTCCTCATCGGCTGCAAGCTGCTTGCGGTATACGATTGCGGATAATAACACACTGATCTCATATAACAGGAGCAAGGGAATCATCACCAGCAGATCGGAAATAAAGTCTGGAGGTGTAATGACCACTGCAATGAAGATCAAGACAAAATAAGCAACTCTGCGCATCTTGCGAAGGCGAATTGGATTCAGAATCCGCAGTCCTGTCAGAAACATAATAAGTAAAGGAAGCTCAAATAACAGGGACACAGGCAGCACAATGCCAAACAGGAAGCTGAAATACTGTTTCATCCCGTAGGTCTCCACAAGCCCCATCTTCTCCGTAATTGCTGTTGTGAAGGCAAGTGCCATAGGAAATATAACATAATACGAGAAAGCCATACCTGTCAGAAATAAAAGAAATACATAGGGTACATACTTCAGCGTTGCTTTTCGTTCGCGCGGCTTTAGCCCTGGACTAACAAACTTCCAGATCTGATACACCGTAAACGGCAACGTAATAATAAGTGAAAACAAACCGGCAATCTTCATGTAGATGCCTATCCCGTCCCAGAACGAGAAGGCATGTAATACAAAACCTTTTGCCGACTCTGCCTTGGTCAGATATTGGTATACCGGGTCCGCCACAAAAAATCCTGCAATCAGGCCCAGCACAAATATACTTAATACGTAGATCAGCCGCTTCCGCAGCTCACTCAGATGTTCCGTAATCGACATTTCTTCCATTTGCTGCGTCATGCCTGCCCCCCATTATTGCCAGCTTAAAATACAAAACCCTTCCGGCAGGAAGGGATTTCTCTTTCGTTGCCGTCAAGATTATTCCGGCAGGCGTTTATCAGCAGGCTTGTCTGCAGGTGTGCTCTCAGCCGCCAGCGGTTTCGCCTTCTCCTGCTCTTTGCGATTGGACGAGTCATCCTCAGAGATAATCTCGCGAGCGCCCTCTTTGAATTCACGGAAGGTACGCCCAACTGCACGTCCCAGTTCCGGAAGTTTGTTAGGTCCAAACAACAACAATGCAATCACGGCCAGCAAAATAAAACCCGTTGGTCCAATGGAACTTAACATTGATATTCCTCCTCGTCTCAAGCTTCGAAGATGCGCATACTCGGCCAGATGTTCATAGATGTCTCTGCTGCGTTCTTAATTTAAGCCCATCATACCATAGATGTAACCACTTACATAACCCGCAAAATTCACAAATAAGAGATGTCACTAGAACAATCTAACAACGGTCATGGCTAATCGGATATCTTGCCCCAGAGTCCGTGCTCGATTATTGCTTGAACTGACCCGTAACCATCAGCAGCGCTTCTGGAAGCTGATCCATAATGGCAGCCAGATGTTCGTGCACACCCTTTGGTGTACCTGGCAGATTAACAATCAGCGTGCGTCCACGAATGCCACATACCCCACGGAACAGCATTGCAGAACGGTTTTTGCTCATTACACTGTACCGCATGGCCTCTGCCATCCCGGGAACTTCTCTCTCAATTACGCGCCGGGTCGCTTCCGGAGTAATATCACGAATGGCCAGCTCCGTGCCACCGGTAGTCAGCACCAGATCGGCGTGAAAATAATCCGTCATCTCAATCAAAGCCGCAATGATCTCATCGGGTTCATCCGGAACGATACGGTACTCCACGATTTGACCACCCAGCTCTTCTTCCACCAGCTCCCGAATGACTTGTGCACTCGTATCCTCACGTTCCCCGCGGGCTCCTTTGTCACTGGCTGTCAGGATTGCTGTTCTCCACACCATAAAGATCACCCTTCTCCTCTATGAAAATAAATATTGCCTATCGGCTGTAATCACCGTTTTTGCCACCACTCTTGGAATTCAGCATGGTTGGACCGATAATCATATCTTTTTGCATGGCCTTGCACATGTCATAGACCGTCAGTGCTGCAGCTGAGGCAGCCGTGAGCGCCTCCATCTCAACCCCCGTTTTGCCTTCGGTTTTGACAGTAACTTCAATGTGTAATTCATCCACTCCGTTATCATGAAAACGAATATCCACACCCGTCAGTGCCAGTGGATGGCACATCGGAATCCAGTCCGACGTTTTCTTGGCGCCTTGAATCCCGGCAATCTGAGCCACAGCCAGAACATCACCTTTACCGATTCGGCCCTCCCGAATCGCTTCCAGTGTATCTGGATTCATCGTCACCTTGGTTACGGCCACAGCCGTACGTACGGTAATTTCCTTACCCGAAATATCAACCATCCGGGCCCGCCCCTGTTCATTAAAATGGGTCAGTTTGCCACCGGAAGGTTGGCCGTTGTTCGCTTCTGAACTCAATCACATCACAACCCTTTATTCGATATGTAATATACCTTCGGTTGTTATCAACAGATCAATCCGCAGATCGAGCAGGTCCATCGGAATCTCATCCTGTAGCTGACCCGGTAATACCATCGCAGCCATCAACGGTTTCCTCTCCGTCATCGCACATTGTGCTGCAAGCGTCTCGGCAAAACGATCATAATAACCGCCACCATAACCAATGCGTCCACCATGAATGTCATAACCAAGTCCCGGTACCCATACGAGATCGATATCCGGCCAATCTTCAGCTGACAGAACTTCACAGGAATCCTTGGGTTCCGGTATCCCCCATATGCCTGGCTCCAGATCCTGTTCTCCGGTCACTCGCCGTAGCTCCATTCGAGGTGGATTCGCCAACACTTTTGGTGCAAACATCACATCTCCATGATTCCAGCCCTCTTGAAACAGAAAAGCTGTGGACGCTTCGCTTCCATAGGACAAATAACTGAATATAACGAGTGGTCTGTTCACAACCTTGCTCTTGTCCCGTCTAAGGCGATCCAGCTCCCGCTTCACTCCAGCGTTAATCTTAGTCATTGCCTGCTGACGCATGCCTGCATCCATCAGATCACGGCTCTGTCTCAGTCTGGATCGAAGCTGACTTTTCAGTTCCGCATGATCCTGCATATCCTTGAATAACCTCCTGTTGATAGGGAAGGTAGAAAAAAGCTCTCATTTAAAACAATTTATATGTTATGACCAGTTGTCATCTTGTTGAATGGTTAAAATGATTCATTTTCTGCAAAATCCTCATGTAATAACATGCCTTCTTTCAGTTTATCATTGATTGATCAAAAAGACTACATGCCCCATGCGTTCCCAATCGGTGCAATTGCTCTGTATTTCATGTAAACTGGGATATAGTTGTCATATCAAGAACTGGACCTATGGAGGAACTTAATTTTATGCTGCTGCAAGTATCCGGAATTATCAAACGTTTTGGTGTCGATCCTATCCTGGACGGCGTGAACTTACAAATATTAGAACGCGAGCGCATCGGCCTCGTTGGTGTAAACGGTGCAGGAAAATCCACTTTGCTCAAAATTGTAGCCGGTGAAATGTCCTATGATGGAGGACAGATTTTCAAATCCAAAGAAACAACGCTCGGTTACCTCGCTCAGAACAGCGGGCTGCAATCCGATCGCAGCATCTGGGAAGAAATGATGAACGTCTTCGCTCACCTGACACAGGCTGAAGCCGATTTGCGTCAGATGGAACGCGATATTGCCGACCCTGCCCAGATGGAAGACGAGAAAAAGTATGCGGACCTGCTGGAACGTTATGCGAAACGCTCCGACTGGTTCAAGGACCATGGCGGTTATGAGATGGAAACCCGCATTCGCAGTGTACTGCACGGGATGGGATTCGGCGAATTTTCGCCAGACACCCCCATTGCTACGCTGAGCGGCGGGCAGAAGACACGCCTTGCGCTTGCTCGTATTTTGCTTCAGGCACCCGATCTGCTCATGCTGGACGAGCCTACCAACTATCTCGATATAGCCACCCTTACTTGGTTGGAAGATTATCTGAGAGGTTATTCAGGCGCACTGCTCGTGGTATCCCATGACCGGTACTTCCTTGATCGCCTCGTAACAACCATCGTTGAGATCGAACGTCACCGCTCCAAAAAATATACGGGCAATTACAGCCGTTATATGGAGCTCAAAGCTGCCGAATATGAAACTCAGATGAAGCAATATGAGAAACAACAGGGTGAAATCTCCAAGATGGAAGATTTTGTTCAGAAAAACATCGTACGTGCTTCGACGACCAAACGGGCGCAAAGCCGGCGTAAAGCCCTCGACAAAATGGAGCGGCTTGATAAACCGATGGGAGATTTGAAAAAAGCCCATTTTTCCTTCGAAACCGCCGTTATGTCCGGCAAGGAAGTGCTTCGAGTGGATCAGCTGTCCGTCGCTTATGACGAGGCTTCTCCATTGTTCCGCAACGTATCCTTCGATCTGCGGCGCGGGGAAACGGTTGCTCTGATTGGACCAAACGGTATTGGTAAATCCACCATGCTGAAGTGTCTTACGGGAAGTTTACGTCCGGTGACCGGGGAGATCCAATGGGGAACAAAAGTGCAGATCGGCTATTATGATCAGGAACAGACTGGGCTCAATCCGTCCAACACGGTTCTGGAAGAACTGTGGAGTGCCTATCCCGGGATGGAAGAAGCACGCATTCGGACCGTACTGGGAAACTTTTTGTTCAGCGGTGACGATGTGCTTAAGAAGATCTCCTCCCTCAGCGGCGGTGAGAAAGCACGTGTCTCTCTCTCCAAGTTGATGCTGAAGGAAGCCAACATGCTCATTCTGGATGAGCCTACGAACCACCTCGACCTGTTTGCCAAAGAAGTGCTGGAAGCGGCATTAATGGATTATGAAGGCACCCTGCTGTTCATCTCCCATGACCGGTACTTCCTCAACAAAATGGCTGAGCGCATTGTCGAGCTTCATCCTGGCGGAACGGAACAATATCTCGGTAATTACGATGATTATGTGGAGAAGAAACAGGAGCTTGAGGACATCGCACGCGAAGCTGCTGAAGCACGTCAGGTTTCGTCCAAGAACTCGTCCAAATCCGATCTGAACACAGCCACAACCGAAAAATCCGGAGCGGCTTCATTCGAAGCGGAAAAACAGGCGAAACGTGAAGAACGTAACCGTCAACGCAAGCAGGATGCTTTGGAACAACAGATTGCAGAGCTGGAAACAAAGATTACCGAACTTGAGGCACAGATGGCTCTGCCTGAAATCTATCAGGATTATATGAAGCTGCAAGAACTCCAGCAACAATCGGAGAAACACAAAGTAGAACTCACCAAAGCATACGAGGACTGGGAAGAACTAGCTATGGAATAGTAGGACGAATTGCACAGACTCAGACCATGGCTTGATCGCGTCCATACAAGTAGTTGTTCCACCGGCTGATTCCTTATTGGGATCAGCTTTTTGTTTGTTACGGATGAGTATTGAAGGTATGCACCTTATGTTCTGTATGTTCCTTGAGATTGATCTCTAACATACGGAGGTTAGGGAAGCTGTTTTGACTTTTGTCAAATTTACTCGAATGAAGAGAAATATTTTCATCCCCTTTCCCCTTACACTTATCCACAAGAAAGCAAGATAGCAAGCACATTAATAAGCTTAATTATACAGCGGTAGAATAGCCTTTTACACATAAAAACCATATTTATCCACCAAGTTATCCACTTTATCCACAACTTTGTGGATAGTAAGGAGTCATTCTATCCCCTAAACCCTTTTCGTTTCGAAAACTATACTGGTTTGACTTTATCCTAGTTACCCACAATTTTCACTGGATATGTGGATAACTATAGTCACACCTTGACAAATGCATCCTTCCACTCCTCAATGCTCCTCCATAATAAGACAAAAGCAGACCTTTGTCGTTCAAGGCCTGCCCGTCATTGATTTACTATATGCCATGCATATTTACATCGAATTGCAATTGCTACTATTACCGCTGTAGATACGATCTGGCAAAGATGTTTTACGCATGTGCTTCTTGTTCATGATGTTCGGAAGACTCCGCCTTCAGCCCAGCAGCATTACAAGCCGCTACATAAGCAAGACCGGCAGCCATGACGATATCATTATGTGTTGCCGTTCCCCGGAACTCACGTCCTGCACGCTCCACGGTAACTACAGCTTCTGCACTTGCACCCTCTCCCCCACTCAAGGCATGCATCTCCATATCTACAAATGCAATATCATCGGAAATGCTCTGACCAATCGCACGGATGGTTGCATCCACGGGTCCCCCGCCAACAGCGGAGTAAGATTGTTCTCCAGCGCTTGTGCGAATGCGAACGGCGGCCATTCGATCCGTCATGCTGCCCGCTGTCACCTGCAATTCAACCAGTTCATAGTCCTGTGCAGGAATATTCATGGTCTGGCTAACCATCTGTAATAACTGGTCGTCACTGACCACTTTTTGCTGGTCTGCGGTTTCTTTGAAAACCTCATACAATTGCTCCATCTGTTGCTCATCCGGCTCAAAACCGTATTTACGAACCCGATCCTTCAGGGCGTGACGACCGGAGTGTTTCCCCAAAATAATCATGCTGCGCGGAATACCCAGCGCTTCCGGGTCCATAATTTCATAGGTGCTCCGATTCTTCAGCAGACCATCCTGATGGATGCCAGATTCATGCTGGAATGCATTACGTCCCACCACTGGTTTGTTGTACGCAATCGGGAAGTGCATCGCACGGCTAATCTGACGTGAAGTCTCATACAGCTGATTCAACTTAATGTTCGTCGTTGCACCAATTGCGTCTCCCCGAGTCTCCAGCGCCATAATCAGCTCTTCCAGTGCACAGTTCCCCGTCCGTTCTCCGATACCATTGATGGTCACTTCAATCTGGCTAGCCCCATTGGCAATCGCAGCCAAGCTATTGGCTACGGCCAGGCCCAGATCATTATGACAGTGGGCACTATAGCGAACCTGATCGCCACCTCTTGCACCCTCACGCACCCGGCGGAACATCTCGCCATACTCATGTGGCAGGGCATAACCGACCGTATCCGGCAAATTAATAATGCTCGCTCCAGCTTCAATGGCGACTTCAACCATTTCAATCAAATCGTCCATCTTGGTACGGGCAGCATCCATAGCTGTGAACTCTACGATGTCCGTGAACTGGCGTGCATAAGATACCATCTCACGAGCGGTAGCTACCACTTCACTGCGTGGACGGCGCAGTTGATGCTCGATATGAATATCCGAAGAAGAGATAAACAGGTGAATTCGGCGCCGTGCTGCATCCGCTGTTGCTTGAACAGCTGCATCGATATCACCTTTGACCGCACGCGCGAATCCGCAGATTTCCACGTTCTGCAACTGTCTCGAAATCGCCTGAACCGCCGCGAACTCACCTGGACTGGAGATCGGGAATCCAGGCTCAATGACGTCGATACCCAGAGAAGCCAGTTGGTGTGCCAGTTCAATCTTTTGCTCGGGCTGCAGACTTGCTCCTGGTGCCTGTTCTCCATCACGCAGCGTTGTATCAAAAATTTCAATCATGCGTTTGTTATTAGTCGTTGTCATATCCATCAACCTCCATCAAATTTTTATAGACATTTTCGTTGCGACCCACGAGCCACAGAACACCCGCTAATCGCCGTCACTGTTGTTATATATTTTGTTTGTAAACGTGTATGTTGTTTGTAGCTTAGTCTTGGTGATTACTAATACCTGTTGAATGTTCAGTGCCTATACTTGTTGTTCCATGTCCATTACTCTTTGCCGATCCTGCTTACCCTCATGACAGAGTGTACGTCGACTTACACCCTGACCTTCTGACTCTTTTCAATCTCCATATGGTTCTTCCCATGCCCACCCTGCTGCCGGCAGCAAACACAAATAACCCGCCATCTCATATAAGAGACGGCGGGTTATTATCCCTCCGCGGTACCACTCTCGCTTGATGGGCCAGACTTGCGCCGGACTCCATCCACCTCGTCGTCTCCGAAATTCGCTGGATGTGCGTGCACGCACGACACTACTCGCATTCGGAGAAACACCCTATAACGGGGGTTAACCGTTGCTGTGTAACACATGTTGTTGTCCATCAGGACAACTGGGCGATTGATATCGTCCCCACGCTTCCACAACTCCGTTCCCGGGCGAGATTCGAAGGATTCCAGCCACTGCGTCGCACCACCCCGCAGCTCTCTGAGCGCTTTATCGTTCTACTGCTCCCGTTCATCACATTTATAATATGACCTAACTTCATTCATTCTTATTTTGAAAATCAAAAAAGCCTGCCACCTCATGCAATAATGCAAGAGACGACAGGCTGTTCACCTTCGCGGTACCACTCTTGTTGACTTCCTTCCTGTTCATTCAAGACAACCCCTGAATGCTTTCGCATATCCGGATCACTTGAAGCAGCCTGAAAGCCCCCTCAGTTATCGTCAGTTGATCCTTGTAATAACGGTCCTACCAACAACGGCCCATTCACGGAGGCAACCCGTAACCATGTACTTTGGGCCATGATCGGCCTTCGGATTCTCCCGGGGAGTCACCGTGTTCCATCGTTCCGCTTCCAGGTGAGTTTCAGGTTTCCTTCGACTGCGTTGCACCATACCGCAGCTCTCTAAGACCGGGAATGACCTTACTATTCCTGTTCATCGCGTTTATCAGTTCAGGAATCTGAATTCCTGTTTAAATTTGTAACTAAATATACATTCTTTACGTCCCTGTTGTCAACTCTTAATCTCAAACTGCTTGCCTATACGGACTGAACGGACCATTCCTCCAGGGAAAGTCCCGGATCTGCCTTCGCATCAAATTCAGCAATTTCTCCCCGCTGCCATTTCAGATACGCAGCCGCTCCAATCATGGCCGCATTATCTGTACAATATTCCATTGGCGGGATTAACAGTTCAAGCCCTTCCTTCGTGCATCGCTCCTGTAATGCCGAGCGTAACCCCCGGTTAGCTGCAACACCACCGCATAATAACAGTTGACGTGAACCATATTCACGAACTGCTCTAACGGCTTTCTCCACCAACACTTCAACAACAGCTTCCTGGAAACCACGTGCAACCGCAGACGGCTCCAAGGTTTCTCCGCGCATTTTGGCTTGGTTGAGTACATTCAGTACAGCAGACTTCAGACCACTGAGACTGAAATCGTACGAACCTGCTTCCAGCCATACCCGTGGTAATGGCACCACATCCTCCGCTTCAGACGCCATCCGGTCCACATGCGGGCCTCCCGGATAAGGACAACCCAGTGCACGTGCTACTTTGTCATACGCTTCGCCTACGGCATCATCACGTGTACGACCAATCAGTTTGAACTTACCCTCGGATTCCATATGCACGAGTTCTGTATGTCCACCAGATACGACCAGTGCCATCGCTGGATATTGCAGTTCATGAGTAAGTCGGTTGGCATAGATATGCCCCGCAATGTGATGTGTGCCAATGAGCGGTTTGCCCAGCGCCATCGCCATCGTTTTGGCCGCAACGATTCCTACCAAGAGTGCACCGACCAGCCCCGGACCTTGCGTCACGGCAATTGCACTTAGATCACGCGGACGAATGCCGGACTGTTCGATCGCTTGTTCCAGCATCATCGTAATGACTTCAACGTGTTTACGTGAAGCCACTTCAGGTACCACACCACCAAATGCCTTATGCGTCTCGATCTGACTAGAGATCAGATTGGACAGCACTTCCCGTCCATCTTTGACTACTGCTACCGATGTTTCATCACAGCTTGTCTCCACCGCCAAAATGTAGGATGGTGCAGAATTTATTTTTTCATTAATTTCGTTCATGAATCCAGTACGCTTCCTTCCTCTTCGCCGCTCCGGCCTGCAGACGGCAAGTTCGCCCACATAATCATCGCATCTTCCCCATTATCGGAGTAATACCCTTTACGAAGACCCGCCGATTCAAACCCTTTTTTCTGATATAAACGCTGAGCAATGCTGTTCGAGACTCTGACCTCCAGCGTCATTCGTTCCATCCCGAGATAAGCCGCTGTGCTCATTAATTCATCCAGTAACTTTTCGCCAAGCTTGCGTCCACGGTACGCGCCTCTGACTGCAATATTGGTAATATGGGCTTCATCCATGATTGTCCACATACCTGCATAGCCAATGGCCTTGCCTTCCAATTCCATCACCATATATTTAGCAAAATGATTGTGTGTCAATTCATTTTGAAATGCTTCTTCCGTCCAGGGCAGGGTAAAGGCCTCATGTTCAATCTCCATCACATCGGGAATATCCGCGAGTGTCATGAACCTGAACTGAAGCGTTGCTTCCTGCTTATTATTCGCCACATTGTCCATCTGCTTCCCCTCCCCCTTTAGTGCGTGTTCAAAAAGACCGGTTTTCAGTACCGAGAAGATGGGATGAAGCTAGAAATGGAGTAGCGGAGCGTAGGGTAAACTACGTGAGCAACTACAATGTTTCCAAAGGAAACATACTTCGTAAGCCTCCCGCTTATTTCGGCTGAATTCCATATTCGATGCTGATGATGCCACCAGGTATCTTTCGTAATCAAAAGCGGACTTTTTGAACAACCTCTTTTAGCCTTTGCGCAGCAGATTGGCTTCCGCTTCAGACAACTGGGTGTAGTTCGGCACCAGCGCATGTACGTCATCACGCTGACCTGTAAGCAGCGCGGCGGCGCCAAGGCGCCCAACCCAGCGGCCTTCCAGCTCATAAGGTACGAGCTGGAGCGCCGTTCCTGCGGGGCAGCGAAGCTCCGCCACTGCCGCAGCATGAGGGCCCGTCTCGCCGACGATCCAGACGGCTGCGGGCCGCTCTTCCGGCGCCGTCTCCGCCATGCGGGCGGCAAGGGCTTCCAGCCATCCGTCCATCTTGCGGATGGCATCAGGCGCCAGACGCCGGGGCGCATCGCTCCCGGCGGAGGCAAACAGCGCGGTGCACGCTTGACCGCGCCGTGCATCCACAAGCGGAACGATCCAGTGGACAGGGGCAGCACCTGTGCTGCCCTGGTCCACGGATGGCGTTCCGCCAGCCCCTGCTGCGGCATCCTCTGCCGCAGCTTCTGCCTTGGCGGCAAGGCCGCTGTGCCAGCCGCCCCAGGCGATGGCCTGAAGGCTGGACACCCCGGCTACGGGGATGTCCCACGCCCAGGCCAGTGTCTTCGCCGCGGTCACCGCAATGCGGATGCCCGTGTACGAGCCTGGGCCAACGCCAACGGCAATGCCGTCAAGTTGCCCTGGCTGTGTGTTGCTGGCGGCCAGCAGCTGCTCCATCACCGGTACAACGTGTACCGAATGGTTGCGCTCAGCCCGTTCATTGCGTTCTTCCAGAAGCGCATGATCTTCCATCATCGCAGCTGCCATCACTGCGGTGGATGTATCCAACGCCAAAAACCGCTGACGCGGCTCTTTTTGTAAATCTTCCATCATCATTTGACCCCATTCTGTCTGAACTGTCGGCACATGGCTGCATAAGTCTCGCCGTACCCATCCAGTGTAATCGTTCGATCCTCCAGGCCCGTTGTTTCAATCTGCACATGCAAATGCTCTTGCGGCAGCAATTCGGGAATGATACTCGACCACTCCACCAGACTGACTCCGGCTCCATAGAAATATTCATCAAGTCCAAGCTCATCCGCTTCTTCCAGCGATATGCGATATACATCCATGTGATATAAAGGCAAACGCCCTTCGTACTCCTTAATTAGCGTGAATGTGGGACTGCTTACCACATCACGTACACCCAAATGCCAGGCAAATTTCTGTGAAAATGCCGTTTTACCCGCGCCCAGATCACCATCCAAAGCAACCACCATGCCGGCGTTTGCCTGTCTGGCGAGTGCGGAAGCGAGTGCTTCTGTATCTGCAATGCCATGGGATTGATACACCCACTGCTCGTGCGTCTGATTCAATATTCGCCCCACCTTTGGCGGTCCAGCCGCCTGAGTTCACTTTGAACCTTATTATATCGGTCCCTTTCTTCCCCCGCAACATCCAAGGAGGCAAGCGGAAATATAACATGCATTATTAGACGTGTCACAAAACTCGCTTCCTTCGAAGTTTCAGACACCCACTAGGAAAAACCAAAAACCGGCACCTCTCGGTACCGGCCGTGTTATGCATAAATTTCAGCTTTTATTCATTCTCAAATCCCTCAATAACTATACTACTTGTATCTACTCCTCCAAACGATCCACACGTACCGTATGGGTATTTCCCGGGTTACTGCCCACCTGAACGGTTGCCATGCCATTGGCTTCATCCACACTCTCGATCCAGACCGGATCACCTTCCAGCGTAACAGCAATAGTATCCTTCGAATCATAGATCGCTTTGGCCCGCTTTGCATCCATCATCTTATTCATACTCCCCTTCCGGATCTTCGTGGTCTTCCCTAATCATGGTGTCTGTTGTGCTATCACCAATATAACCGTTATCTTCCGTAACCTGTCCCCCGCCTAACCCTTCATTCACCATCCGGTCAATGTCGAGCATGAACGACTCCCGATCAAGGGGCAATTCTTCCGAAGTGACCGCTTCCCAGTTTACAGCTGTAGCAGGTGTATAGAATTCTTCAGCACTTTCGGCTTCGGCAAGAGGATATGGAGAAAATGCATGCTTGTGTGCTTCTTCCTCATCACGTCTGTTCTTCAATATTGCACCTCCCGGCATATGTGCTGCGAGAATAACTACCTATCCCATGCTCGTCTTCCTGTCGGAATCCAAACAAGTTTCTGTTATCATCCCCGAGTCTCGCCGAACCATACGAATTCGTTCGTCTACAAGACGATTATCCCTCGCACCAGATGCCCATACTATTGAATATAATCCGTGTTCAAAAAGTCCGGTTTTCAGTACCGAGAAGATGGAATAAAGCTAGAAATGGAGTAGCGGAGCGTAGGCAAACTACGTGAGCAACGGACATTTCGGCTGAATTTCATATTCGATGCTGATCATGCCGCTAGGCATGATTCGTAATCAAAAGCGGAAATTTTTGAACAACCTTTTGAAAGGAGCCGATCTATGCATACCGTCTGGAAAGGCGCAATCAGTTTTGGCCTTGTGCATGTCCCTGTCAAAATGTTCTCGGCTACCGAAGACAAAGACATCTCCATGCGTTATATCCATAAAGTCTGCGGCAGCCCACTCGCTTATGTTCGTCAATGCCCCTCCTGTGAAGTGGACGTGAAGTGGGAAGAGATCACCAAAGGCTATGAATATGAAAAAGGAAAGTTTGTTCTCTTCGAGAAAGATGAATTGGAAGCGTTGAATGATTCCACCAGCAAAACCATTACCATACTGGATTTTGTCGACTTGACTGAGATTGATCCGATCTATTTTCAGAAAACATATTACCTATCGCCCGATCAGGCTGGGGGAAATGCCTACCAGTTGTTGATGAACGCGATGCGAGATACCGGCAAAATTGGGATCGCCAAAATCTCCATTCGCTCCAAAAGCAGTCTGGCTGCCATACGTGTGCTGGAAGATTGCCTCTCCATGGAGACGATTTTCTATCCGGACGAGATTCGTCCTGTCTCCCAGGTGCCCAACTTGCCTGAAGTGCAGAACGTGAATGAAAAGGAACTCACGATGGCAAAGTTGCTGATTGATCAATTGTCCACACCTTTTGAACCCGGTAAATACACCGATGACTATCGCAGCAAACTGCTGGATCTTATTCAGCACAAAGTGGCAGGCGAAGAAATCAAGATTGCTCCAGCCAAACCTGAAGCCAATGTGATGGATTTGATGGCTGCCTTGCAGGCAAGTATCGAGGCTGTGAAGCCTATTCCGGCTGACCCTGGGACAACAACGGCCAAGCCTAAGAAACGTGCACCGCGAAAAACACCTGCTCAAGCGGTTGCCGGAGGAGAATCCGATACACCTGCTGCACCAGCCAAAAGAAAAAAGGCGACACCCAAACCAAAAGTTTGAATGTCGCTAAGGCAAGACCGATTCCGTTATATGACTCATGTAACGAGGTCTACTCCGATCCGGCTTCACAGTCGGATTTTTTTGTTTTACAGAACGATTGAAGCAGTACTAGTCAATAAAACTCCAGTTATAATTCCAAAATGCGATTGACGAAAGCTGATTTATATTTTATATTAACTTATGAAAAGTAACTTATTTATGAATATACAGTCACCCTCTAATTCTGCTTCAACAGTATGCAATTAAATAATCCGTTTTCAACGCATATACACAATCAAACGAGAACCCATATTATCTATTCTCAGGAGGAAACCATCATGAATACAACGTATCAAATCCCTGCCACAACCCATCTGGGTGAAGTGAGTCTCCGAATTATGAACCTGGAGCGTTCAATTAAGTTCTATACCGATGTGGTTGGATTAAAATTACTTGAGCGGAGTGGCAAAGTGGCTACGTTGACAGCCGACGGAAAACAGTCCCTGCTGCGATTGGAAGAGCTCACGGATGGAATTACCCTGCCGGAACGCTCACACGCTGGCTTGTATCATTTCGCCATCTTGCTGCCGGACCGCAAGTCCCTTGGTCTTGCTCTTCGTAATCTGGCTGCATCCGGCATCGATATCGGCCAAGGTGATCACTTGGTCAGCGAAGCTTTCTATATCTCCGATCCCGATCAGAACGGAATTGAAATCTATGCGGACCGTGCACGTGATACCTGGAAACGGGATAGCGACAATAACTACGTAATGGCAAGTGATCCTGTAGATGTGGAAAGCCTGTTTGCCATATCGGAGAATGAACCTTGGCATGGCCTGCCTGCTGGCACCGTTATTGGTCATGTACATTTCCACGTCCGCAGCCTGGAAGAAGCCCGCAACTATTACACCGGCATACTCGGTTTTGATATCGTGGGCAACTTCGCCAACATGTCTGCGCTGTTTGTTTCCGCTGGGGGTTATCATCACCATCTGGGACTTAATATCTGGGCAGGAGTGAATGCACCTGCTAATCCAGATAACGCTACAGGAATTGACTACTTCACCATTGTGTACGCCTCAAAGGAACAATTGGATCAGGCACTTGAACAATTGCGTCATTCCGGTGCAGTCGTTACACAAGTGGAGGATGCCTGGTTTACGGTAGACCCACAGAACATCCGTGTACGTCTAACCGCTGCCAATTGATTTTGTTAGGACACACACGATCATTATGGATAATTTCATAACATAAGCCCGAGTACCTGATTTCTCCACATCACAGAGAGATCGGATACCCGGGCTTTTTCATTCGCTTTTTATAAGACCGTCCATATTAGTGCATCCTAACGACTACTCCGACAAGTTAAATTCAAAAAATATGGAGATCGAAAAGACGCATGATGTTTAGGGCGTTCGTTTCTCTAATGCTCCGGACAAGAAAGGAGTACCCCATGTTCAAACCGTTGATTCCATTCGAACCCATCTCCAGAGATACCTTACCCACAGGACCGCAATGGATTGCCCAGGTCAAGTGGGATGGAGTCCGCATGCTTGCCTATGAGGACGGGCATGAGCTGCGCCTGGTGAATCGCAGATTACATGATCGAACCGCACAGTATCCCGAGCTGGTAACACCACGCAATTTATGTTCAGGCTCCTCTTATATTTTGGATGGAGAAGTTATTGCGCTGGACCCAGACACCGGAAAACCTTCGTTTTATCATGTTCTTCGGCGGGATCGGATGAGCAGACCCGAAGGTATCGCCCAAGCCATACATCAGATTCCGGTCACATATATGGTATTTGATATCCTGTTCTATGAGGGGAAATGGGTGACGGATCAGCCTTTGGCAGATCGACAGCGCCTGTTGCACGAGGTCCTTAACACCGCTCCCCATGTTCAGGAGGTCACCAATACGCTGGATGCCTCTTCCCTGCTTACGGTCATGAGACAACATCAGATGGAAGGCATTGTCTGCAAGGATCTCACCAGCAGTTATGGCATACAGGGCAAGGACCAGCGCTGGCAGAAAGTCAAAATCATGCATGATGTATATGCCATGATCGGGGGAGTCACGTACCGGAGCGGTATTGTGAATGCCGTCGCGGTCGGTGTATATGATGGGCCTAATTTTGTCTATATTGGTCATGTCGGGACTGGCAAATTGAACTCCAATACGTGGCGGGAACTCACCCATCAAGTCGAGCCTTTGATCAGACAGGACAGACCGTTCCATAATGTACCCGAGCGCAGTGCAGAGACCACCTGGGTGGAACCGCGAATAGGAGTCAAAGTGCAATATATGGAGTTGACTCATCATCACACTCTACGCCATCCCAGTATTCAGACCTTCGCGGATGTAACCCGTGAGGATTGTCTGGCGAACCAGCTTCTTCAATGACTCAGTCCAAGATTGATTACACGTATAGGAGGTGTTACATATGGCCCCCAAGATCCAGGGAACCATCATAATAGAAGGCACAGAACTGACGGTAACGAATCCGGACAAGCTGTTATGGCCGGATGCGGGTGTCACCAAAGCCATCTATCTGCAAAAGCTGGCCGCTCTGGCTCCTTATCTGCTCACGTATACGAGCAATCGACTTCTCACCACGATAAGATATCCCCACGGCGCTGGAGGGACATTTTTCTATCAAAAGAATGCCCCTGAGCCTATACCAGATTATGTGCGGACTGAAGTTCACGACGGCATCCGCTATGTGGTCATGAATGGACTTCCGGAATTGTTATGGCTTGGCAATCTGGCCGCACTTGAATTTCATCCTTCTCTGCATACTGTGGGAAGCCATCTGCCCAGTGAATGGATGATTGATCTGGACCCCTCTCAGGAACATGAACCGCGGATCATGCATGCTGCACTCATCGTTGGCGAAACCCTGACTTCCCTTGGTCTGAGGTCTATTCCCAAAACTTCGGGCGCAACAGGAGTTCAAATCATCGTTCCCATTGTGCAAGGAGTAACCTTTGATGAATTGAGAGAGATCGGTTATTTTGTGGGTAAATATGTCACTCAGAAGCACCCGGATCTGTTCACACTGGAACGACTCAAAAAGGACCGTGGAGACCGCATTTATTTTGACTATCTCCAGCATTATGGAGGCAAGACCCTTGCCGCTCCCTATACACCACGTGCCAAATCCGGGGCCACTGTCTCTACACCCCTTACCTGGGACGAGGTTAGAAGCAACGTCTCCATCCAGGATTACCATCTGATGAACATTATTGAACGCTTGAACCAAACCGGTGATTTAATCGCAGCTGTTGAACCCCAACCGGTGGAGCTCATTCTCAAACATTTGAAGAAAAAATAGCCGACTCCCTCATCACAAGGGTGTCGGCTATTATCATTCATGCGTATATCAATCGCTAATGGATACCTTTTTTCTTGAAACGTCCGCCCTTCACATCATGAATGTTACCGATAGCCACAAAGGCTTGCGGGTCCCAATCTTCAACGATGGTCTTAAGCTTCGCTTCTTCCAAACGGGTGATCACGACAAAGATGATCTTTTTCTCGTCCCCGCTGAATCCGCCCTCTCCATCCAGGAAAGTTACACCACGACCAAGACGGTCTGTCAGGGCTGAACCGATATCACGATATTTATCACTAATGATCCATACTGATTTGGACTGGTCAAGTCCCTCATTCACAATATCAATCATCTTCATCGCAATATAATATGCAATCATGGAATACAGGGCGTTCGGCCAGCCGAATACAAATCCTGCACCTGCGAAAATAAACACGTTAATGAACAATACGATCTGTCCTACAGACAACGGTGATTTCTCACTCAGCAAGATGGCGACAATCTCCGTACCATCCAGTGAACCACCTGAACGAATCACGAGTCCAACCCCCACACCCAGGATCAATCCGCCGAATACGGCTCCGAGCAATGGCTCTCCTGGTGTTAATGCAGGCACGCGGTGCAACAACGCAGTCCCGATGGACATCACCACGATCCCAAGCAGCGTGGATAACGCAAATGTTTTACCAATCTGCTTGTATCCCAGAATCAGGAATGGCAAGTTGAGCAAGGTCAGGAATACTCCGAGTGGCAGATGTGTTAGCTCTGACACCATAATCGAAATACCTGTAATTCCCCCATCAATTACGCCATTGGGCACAAGGAATATTTCAAGTGATACAGCCATTAGTGCAGCACCAATCAGAATCATCACAATACGTTGCAGCAGCTTTAATGTAAACACCGAGCTTTTGACCCCGCGGTCAGCTGGCTTGGCTGTTAGTTCTTTCACCGTTACATTGGACATGGTATCCCCCCCGTTAAATCAGTGTGTGAATCCATTTTATAAATCATTTAAATACTCAGGGTGAATCTACATCTAGAAAACAGCAAACTGCTGTTCTACATGTACCCTGGCTATACAAGCACAAGCATCTAAAGGCGATATAAAATGGATTCAAAATGGTCTTCATCCCGGTTTGCACTTTCAAAAGAGAGCAAAAGGGAGCCTGTTTTCCCGCAGACTCCCCTCCTTCACCAAGACATAAATTATATATCTATTATATCATAAAAGATCAAATTTGCGCAAAATACTTAGCAAAAAGAAGATAAATTCACAAAAAGTGAACTTATCCTCAGAAATCTGCCCTAAATCGCCTAAAGAAGCGGAGAAAGCATCCGAGAAAGCATTTCTGCGCCTTTTTGCCGTCGTGAACGCCTCTGAAATACCTCCCCATTGATCTGACTGCATTCCCCGAGATCACGTTCAAAGTCAGTGATCAAACGACGAATCGGAGAGCACTCGAACAGGACAGCCGTTAACTCAAAATTGCAAAAAAAACTGCGCATATCCATATTGGCCGTGCCTACCGTTGCAAGCAACTCATCCACAATCATCACTTTGGCATGTACAAAACCTTTGCGATATTGGAAGAACTCAACACCTGCTCGCAGAAGTTCCTCTACATATGAAAGGGATGCCAAATGAACAAGCTTTGAATCGGATTGATACGGAATGATAATTTTCACATCAACGCCACTGACAGCGGCTGTTTTGAGTGCCTCATACAGGGCAGGATCAGGAATAAAATAAGGTGTGGTAATGTAAATCCGGTCACAGGCTACCGAAATGGCTCCAAAACACATTTCCTGAATGGCATCCCAGTCCTGATCCGGCCCACTGGCCAGAATCTGAATTCGTTCTTCCCCGCTACAGATATGAGGTGGAAACAATTCCACAAGCTGGGGTTCGGTAATTCGCTCACCGGAAGCCAATTTCCAGTCGTTAAGGAACGTACTTTGCAGGAAATATACGGCATCTCCCTCAATCTGCACATGTGTATCCCGCCAGAAACCCACCTCCGGATATCGTCCAAGGTAATCATCGCCTACATTAATGCCACCCACGAAGCCAACCTGTCCATCCACAACAACAATTTTACGGTGATTCCGGTAGTTGACTCTTCGGTCAATCGTTGCAATCAGTGGCGGTAGAAAATAATGAAACTCCACACCTGCATCCTGCAGTTTGCGGATAAAACTCCAGCTCATCTTGTGACTGCCGAGACCGTCACAAATAAACCGAACCTTCACGCCCTCCTGTGCCTTGCGAATCATGACATCCTGAAACTTCGTACTGATCACATCATCACGGAAAATGTAAAATTCCACAT
The DNA here is from genome assembly GCF_037965655.1 of Paenibacillus sp. FSL L8-0435. Lineage (NCBI taxonomy): Bacteria > Bacillati > Bacillota > Bacilli > Caryophanales > Paenibacillaceae > Paenibacillus > Paenibacillus sp. FSL L8-0435. The sequence continues at coordinate 1,447,491 of NZ_CP150185.1, read as the reverse complement.
GCAGATGGTGCTTTGCTTTTTCCATTTCGCTCAGCATTGCCGCAAATGCCTCTTCACCATTTGTGAGCACCGTACTGTTATTACAACCTGTAATCGGGCTCTCCGACAGATGGGATAACAGGTTAAACAATCGATGCTGGTGGCTGAAACGATCACCAGGCATATGTTCGACATCTCCAATGATGTGGGCTTGTTCCCAGATCGTTTCCTTCATTTCACGGAAGATCCGCGATCCACCTTTGCGAAGTTTTTTTCGTTTGTTATAATCCTGCGCTACGAAATAGTACACTACAAAACCGATCAAAGGCACGCAGAACAAAATAAACAGCCAAGCCACAGCTTTAGCCGGATTACGAAATTCCAGCAGTAGAATTGTGGCTGCCTGGAAAATAAATACGAGTAATATAATGACCAGCCAGAACATTTGGCTTCCTCCTCAAGTAGCAAGCTTCATGACCTTGCCCTTCTCTCACCTACACAGCTTTGACGATTATGTAATCAGCTAATCATAGATACCCATTGTACCCCCTATTCGTAACGTTTACTTAGATAAAACTTTACATAAGCAGACGGAATACTTGATTCTGGAAATTCAGATTTCTACTTTGTTCATTGTATATTTTGACTGTGTTACCTTCTACATATCAGTTTAATGATGGAGCAGATTCGCTTTGTGACGCCAATCTGCTCATTCCACCTTCCAGACTCTTCCTCATTTCTTTGTCTGGAGGTGGTCTTCTTACGTAAAATTAGATATAATAATCGTTAAAAACTTATTACCTAAAGGAGAAGAGCAGTGAATGGAAAGTGAGAGGTATGCGTTAAATTTAGTAATGGTTGCTTTTTTGATAGGACTTTCGGCGTTTTTTGTTGCAGTGGAATTCGCTCTAGTGCGGGTTCGACCGAGCCGGATCGACCAAATGATTGCAGAAGGAAACAAGCGTGCGCTGGCTGTTAAACAAGCTGTTGCCAATCTGGACGGATATTTGTCTGCCTGCCAGCTTGGAATCACGATCACATCTCTGGGACTGGGCTGGCTGGGTGAACCGACGGTAGAGAAGATTCTCCACCCTGTGTTTGAAAGCTTGCAAATTCCTGAGGCGGTTTCTTCATTCTTATCGTTTGTTATCGCGTTTGCTTCCATCACGTATCTGCATGTTGTGGTTGGTGAACTCGCTCCAAAAACGATTGCAATCCGGAAAGCCGAGACTGTTGCACTGCTGACGTCTACACCTATCATCTGGTTTAACCGAATTATGTATCCTTTTATCTGGCTGTTAAACGGCTCAGCGAACCAACTGGTGAAACTGTTCGGAATCAAACCTGCTTCCGAGCATGAAGATGCACACTCCGAAGAAGAGTTGCAGATCATTATTAATGAGAGCTTTGAAAGTGGTAAAATCAACCAAGCCGAGTTCGGTTATGTAAGCCGGATCTTTGCCTTTGATGAGATGTTAGCCAAAGAAATCATGGTACCCCGGACCGATATGGTCTGCCTTTATGTGAATAGAACAAATGAGGAAAACCTGGAGATCATTCGTGAGGAACAATATACCCGTTTTCCGGTAGTTAATGAGAGTAAAGACGATATCATCGGTATCATTAATACGAAACAATTCTTCCTGGAACTTTACGGAAACGATGAACCTGTCGATCTATCCTCCCTGATCCAGCCTGTATCGGCTGTTCACGAAACAACTCCTGTGAAGGACTTGCTCAAGAAAATGCAGAAGGATGGCGTACATATCGCCGTGCTGGTCGATGAATATGGCGGAACTTCCGGAATTGTAACCATCGAGGATGTACTTGAGCAGATTGTTGGTGAGATTCGCGACGAGTTCGACGCAGACGAAGTGGAAGATATTCAAGTCATCAATGAGAACTATGTCATTATGGATGGTAAGGTTTCCTTATCGAAGGTGAACGACATGTTTATGTCCAGCCTGGATGCAGATGAGTGGGACACCATTGGTGGATGGCTCTACAGCCATCGTCCCGAGATGAACGAACAGGAAGAATATGAGTTCGAGAATCTAATTTTTGTTTTGCTGGAAAAAGATAAAAATCGGTTCTACAAAGTGGCCGTTGTTCCCAAGGAACCACTGACCATGTCTGATTATACCGATGAAGACGAGAAAGAGTCCAATTGGTCTAAATAAAGCAAATTTGTAAAAAAAGAAAAGGAGCACTTGCCTATATCGGTAAGTGCTCTTCTTATATATCTCGCCCCATCCGACACTTCTCCAATTTATCATTCAACCAAGAATGGAACTCCCGTTTTTAGTTAGATTTTAATACCCACTTTGCAATATCATCGATAATGGCTTTGGAGACATTAGATGGCTCAGCGTACTCTTGACCGATTGAAAGTCCATCATAGCTGGATAAAAGATGATTTACCTTTGGATAGCTATTGAACGTTACATTGGAATGACCTTGAAGCGACGATTTCCAGGTTTGGAATTGATCCATAGACACTTGCACATCATTTTCGCCTTGTATAACAAGCATAGGTTTATTTTGTGTTTTAGCCAGTTCCGCAGGCACATAATCTCTCTGCTCAAACCACCAATAAGCAGGTTGAAGTGGAAACGCCTCAGGAAGATGATCTACAGAGTATTTTGGATCTTTAACCATCGCAGTCACATTTTTATAAAAATCGGCTTGTCCTTGAATCATCTCCGTGTCTAAACCAAGCTGCTTCATCCGCTCTACCAATTCGTCCTGCTGCTCGGTAAGCACATCCACGAAGCTACTACTTGGTGCAGCAAGTAGAATACTTCCTGCAATATCATGTTGTTTATCCTCAGCAATGATTAATGGCATTGCAAACCCGCCTTGACTATGTCCAGCTACAAAAATCGCTGTAGAATCAATATGTGCATTCTTTTTAAGGAATTCCACTGCATCATTTACCTGATCTACGCTCTCTTGTTTTAATGTGAATTTAGGCTGTGAAGCCACCTTATAGGTATGCTCATACGTGACCTTATCGTATCTTAATACAGCAACTCCTTGTGAAGCTAAACCTACCGCAAGATCGCGAAATGGCTTTGCACCACCAATGGCAGCATCTTGATTGTTAGGCCCAGATCCGTGTACCAGAATGACAACCGGGAAAGGTCCCTCTCCCTTGGGCAAAGTTAATGTCCCTGGCAAAGCCAAATCACCCTGACCAACCGTAATGGCTTGTTCTGTATAGGCAGATGGGTCGTCGTAGCTTGGTTTTTGATACACATCTGGCGTAGCGGCGGCAATATGCAAATCATCCACAAGTCCGTTATGATTCATTCTGACCGTAATATTCAAACGAGTCAGCTCTGTTTTGAACGTATAGGTAACATTGCGATGCACTGTATTATTTTCTACATGCATAGCTATGGCTTCACTTGTAATTTTGCCATTTTGTCCTTCTAAAGCTCCCCACAGCTGGCTCAACAACGTGGGTGACAACACTCCACTCACAGAGGTATGAACATACTTGGCAGCCTCCTTGCCATCGCCCTCACTAATAAGTGAAATGAATCTGTCCTCAGGTGCTGCCTTCAGCGTCTCGGAAAGAAATGCCCCATCCATATAGGTAGTTCCTTTCGTTAACTGAACAGGATTGTTTAAGGATATGGCTTGCCCATCCACCATCGCCTGTTTCTCTCCTACCTTAACTATAATCGTAAGCTCACTTTTTCGTATTGTGATTTCGCCTGTCTTTTGTTGCCAAGATACCTCTGCCCCATTCTTTTCTGCAATCTCACGAATAGGAACAAGATTTTCACTACCAGCAGATTTTTCAGCAGCTTCTGAGATGGGTGTCACCGGAAGGATGAGACCTACGAAAGTAAGAGAAAGTAATAGCTTTTTCCAATTGTTCATTGTAATAATTCCTCCTAATCATTTTATCTATCATATGCATAGATCTATGAGCATTTATTGGCTCAGAACTATACTTATAACAACAATAGCAATGATGAATAACAACAGGACCCAAGATAGTGGACGAGCGAAGTTAATCGTCCAACCTATTCCATAACGCTTTTCTATGGTTAAAGAAGGATCATTGGCATTGAAGTAAATAAACCCAAGCTTCCAATAATCATCGTCATTCACAGGCTGCTCCTTAGATCGTTCGTGATCCTTTTGTTGATTACGAATTTTCCCACCGCCTTGTCTGCCTGTGAGAGACAGCCATACAACACCTAATACGATCACCACAGGAGTGATGAGGCTAATAGCTGTTAACAAGACCAGATTAGGGACGAACATATTGATCTGAATGAAGGCAAATAAAATGGTAAGAAGTAAGCCTGTTACAAGCGTAAATAGGGACCATTTACGGCGGAATTGAATATTCTCAGCAGCAAATTGGCCAGGATTAGACGTAGTAAGCTGTTGTTTGCTTGATTTAATACTCCAGTTCACCAACATCAGAAGTGCAATGATTCCTAGCTGTACAAGATTAATAGCCAGTACCGAGAGGTAGGTTTTAGGTACACTGGAAGTGACATGGCCCTGAAGATCATATTTTATGGGAATGGCGTTAGGGAGTGCCTTATAATTCAGGATCGTAATGATTGCAATAGCTACAATAATAGCCATGTGAACGAGAAACCAATAGTTGGAATAGGTGAGTTTATTTTGGCGGAAGGTGGTATCGATTTTAACTCTTTGAGGTGCTTCTACAGTTGTAAGTGTTCCTTTGATCTTTTTCATCTTGAAATGGAATAAGATGTGTAGTGCTGCCCAGTACACAATAAATATCATTGTACTAACACCGGTAATCATTGCAGTAGAATCTTCATTAGCTGATCGGAGAAAATACAGACAGATAAGTATAATCATCCCGTTTCCGATCAGACTTACTTTAGCAAACGTACTCCTTAGCTTACGTAAGGTGGGTGTGTAGTAATTATATTGACTTACCGTAACCCCAAAGCTAATGGTTTCCCTTGTCAGATATGGTGCAAAGGATAGAAGTAAGGCTAATGGGGCAAAGATTAAAATGATAGGTAATATATTAAATAGCTGCATACATAACACACTCCCTTGATTCTTTATTCTTTGTTGTGACCCATCTTTACATCGTCATACATTTGGTCTAACACCGCAGATAGTTCCTCTTTGGTCATTCCGCGACAGATCGCTTCGGCAATAATCGGTCTTAATTCTCTTTGCTGCTTTTTCAAAAAATCATCCGTTAAACCAGGCATTCCATCAGGGTTCACTACAACTCCCTTTTGTCTATGAACCAGAATGTATCCATCTTGCTTGAGTAGGGTATAAGCCTTATTGACGGTGTGAAGGTTAACACCGATATCTGCTGCCAAATTCCGAACCGAAGGTAACGCCTCACCTAGCTGTAACTCACCACTAGCAATGCCTTCAATAATTTGATAAACAAGTTGCGAATAGATGGGAAGTTCGGATTGCATATCCAGTTGAATAATCAAGGGTTCACCTTCTTTTTGTTATCTGTTATATATCAAGTATAACAGATATAACACGAATGAGCAATATGTATGAAAAAAAGCCGCATATCAATGGCGAGGGTAAACTTACCTGACCCTTCACCATTGATATGCGGCTTATCCTGATGAGCTTATCGATGTGATTCAATAACAAACATTAGTAGTGGCACACATGATAGCGTTGTATTTCAACTTCCATTTAAGTTTCAGTCTTATCTTCAACAATCCGATAATGGATTTTGCGAACTATAATTTTCAGAATCATATATAGAGGAATTACGATGATCATACCCAAGATATTTCCCAGGTCAGCACCCACGAGCAAAAGGATAACGGTAGTCAGTGGATGAATATCGAGCTGCTTGCCATAGACGTAAGGTGAGATCAGGTTATCCTGGATTTGCTGTGCGATTACAATGATGACCAGTGACCAGATCGCCATCGAAGGTGATTCGATAAACGCAACAATGACAACCGGAATAGCTGCCAGCAAAGCACCCACATAAGGGATGAAGTTCAGAATAATGGATACAACCGTCAGCAGCAATGCGTAAGGCAAACCTAAAATGAGAAAACCGATGTACATCAAAATCCCCAGGGCTACATTAACAATAACCCGGCCAACAATATAGTTGCTTAGTGCTTCATCGATCTCATGGACGGTTTCTTCCCCATCCTTCCGATAATGTCTTGGCAGCAATAAAGTCAGATTCGTTCCAAACTTGCTGCCTTCCTTGAGCATGTAATACAACATGATCGGAAACGTTGCCAGGATAATAACCAGATTGGATACCACGGAGAATAACCCTGAGACATAATTGGTTACCTGTGTGATCCCTTGGCTCAGAACATCGGATAATCGTGAGAATAGATTGGAATCATCAGGCAGGTATCTGGACACAAAATTGCTCTTTTCAAGTGCATTCAACTGATCGCTGAGTGAAGTAACCAACGCTGGAGCATTCTCCACGAAATTCATCAATTGTTCACGCAGGGAAGGCCATACAAGCACACTAAAACCTGCAAGGATTAGTGCAATTACGACATAAATAATCAGAACTGACAATGCACGTTTGATCTTATGCCTTTCCATATAATCGACGAGGGGGCGCAGCAGATAATAGAAGAAACCAGCAATCAGCAGCGGAATGATGATGATATGAATCAGTGAGGTCAAGGGGCTGAAAATAAAGTTCACTTTTTCCCCCAGATACACGATGAGCAGCAGCAGAATAATCGCTGTGCATATGCGGTAGAACTTGTTATTTATCAAGAAACGTGATCCCTCCATGCGCTGCTCTGCCAAATTGACTGGAGCGTTCATATGTATATCTAGTCATTTATAAGTACCCTTAAATGACAGTCATGCCACAGGCGATGCTGAATATACACTTATTTTCTTTCCAAAACAAACATTGGAGCAAAAAAAAGAAGCAGGCGTTAGCCTGCCACATCTCTTTTGCTGAATACAACCCAGGAAATCACCATGAAAATAACGTAATACACCGCCAGGACTGCAATGGAGAAACCTAGTGTCATTCCTGCACTCGGGCCACCCATTAGCGCAAAATCCGCCCCGGAGGTCATGTATTTGCTCAGATCCATGTTGTTGAATAGAACATACTTGGCCCACTCATAACGGACCGGATTGAATATGAGCGAGAAGATACTCTGTGAGAACATAATGAACAGGGATAATCCAATCGCAAGTGCACCTGAACGAAATACGGAGGACACCATAAAAGCAATCGCAAGCGTAATGAACAGATCAACGTACAAATATCCCCATAACGTCAGAGCATTCGTAGCCGGACTACTGCTTCCTCCCGGAGCATCATGCGAGAAAAGGATATAAGACGTTAGCATGGCCATCGCGATGATCAGCAATGTACTGACAATACTGAAGCCAACGACGGTCAGATATTTGGAAGCAAGAACTTTGCTTCGTGACCATGGACGGATCAGCAATAGCTTGATGGTTCCCCAGGTAAATTCGCCCGCAACCGATTCCGCTGCAATCACGACACAGAAGATCGTGTTCAGGAAAAACGTAATCTGGATGGTCGTTACAGCCGCTTCCCAGTACAAAACTTCATTGGACCCCATGCCTTCTCGCAGTAACACTGGCATTAATAGCGAGATCAGCGCCAGAATCGATAACATGATCCAGGTACGGGGACGACGGAAAATTTTCATATTCTCATTCAATATCAGATTACCGAAACTACCCAATTCCTCCACCCCCAGTGACTTGCAAGAATTGTTCTTCCAGGGTGTGAGTCACGTTACGAATACCGTATACCTGAAACCCTTCACTAACCAGCTTGGCATTGATATCCGGAATCTGCTCACGAGACACCCGCATCACCAGGACATTGCCCTGCACGATAGCACCCTGAATCAGATCCGCAGCGCGGTCAGCATCATTCAGCTCAAAAGCAACTTCGATTAATGCATCCGAACCGGCTTCAGCCCGAAGGTTTCTTACATCGATCAACTTGCCGTTCTGGATGATGGCCACTGTATCACACATCAGCTCCATCTCCGACAATAAATGACTGGATACAAAGACCGTAATACCTTCCTCTTGGGTGAGCTGACGCAAATAATCTCTCAGTTCCCGTATACCCTGCGGGTCCAAACCATTGGTCGGCTCATCCAGTACAAGCAGCTTCGGTTTATGTAATATCGCTTGCGCGACCCCCAGACGCTGGCGCATGCCCAGTGAATAGGTTTTGACCTTATCGTGAATACGGGCGGTAAGCCCCACACGTTCAATCGTTTCCGCAATACGTTCTTTCGTAACTCCCGGCGACATGCGGGCAAAGTGAACGAGATTCTGGTACCCGGTCAGAAACTTGTACATTTCCGGATTTTCTACAATAGCTCCTACCTGGGCTACCGCCTGTTCAAATTCATTCTTCACACTGTGTCCCGAGATGAAAATGTCACCTTTACTGATGGACATCAGTCCAACCATCATCCGAATCGTTGTTGTTTTCCCCGCGCCATTAGGTCCTAAAAAACCAAAAACCTGCCCCGGAGAAATATCCAGAGTCAGGTCGCTGACCAATGATCGGGAGGATATGATTTTGCTGACGCCCTGAATCCGGACGACCGGCTCCTGCTGCATTCAATCCCCTCCTTCATGGACGAGCACATCATTCATGCCCGTTTCTCATATGAACATAGTGTATCATAATCTTTAGTATATTGTCCCGCAAACTGGGATTTCCCCTGACGTTTCGCTTCAACTACACACGCTTCACAGCATCCAAGCGGCATTTCACTCCGGTAGAATCCGGTGCGAAATACGTGATTGCCTCCATTGCCCTCTTCCTTCATTTCGACAGAGCTTCTAGTGACCGACACAATCATCCCACAACTGACACAGTAAAAGCGGCCCGTTTCGATCAATGATATTCCTTCCCCTCACAAGGAGCTTAGAAGTCCTTGTTATTTGTCGTTAGACGCTGAAAATTGATACATTTTGTATCTATCTCGTAATTTACTTGACACCGGGACTAATGTCAAGGCTTCAAAGCCATAAAAACAAGCAAAATACAAAAAAAGCTCCATAAATGCGACAAAAGTCTCGCATTTATGGAGCCAGATGTTAGGTAAATGATACAATTCGGTTCAATGTATGGGTTAATATTATTTCTTGATCAGTCACTATTGTCGACCTGCGAGGTATCCTCATTTTTCTGATTTGGATAATACCAGAGTAAGGTCCACTCATCGCCATCCTCTACCAGATAACAGGTCTGCACAATATCGAATTGGCCAAAGGTACCTGAGTACTTCTGGGTGACCCGAATTCGGTAGGCTTCAGAAAATGGCTTAACGCCATCGATCACGGTTACATCGAACTCGCGCTCCGGCTTCTCCATCTCCAACTCAAACGTTTCCACGCCAAAGTGCTGCATAAATATATGTGCTCTGTTCTGTACGTAAGCACTCTTGGGAAACCGCTCTTTCATCAGGGGATGAAAAAGTTCCCATGAACTGCCGAAGTCACCCGTCTGCTCATATTTGTAGAACTCTTCGGCAACAGCAGCAGCTTCATCCGTTGTATCTGCCTGAAACAAATACGGAATGGTTCTGGCAATCAACCACAGCAATAATACAATGATCGTGATGAACCCGATCTTTTTGAGCAAAGCATTCCGGTTCCTTCTTCGCAGCATGTCCAGTCCTCCTTGTCCTACTCCATACTTATGATGGATGGCAGACAAGTAGAAGTTGAACGATACATCTAATTTCCTGGGAAATCACTCGCTGTGAATGGAAGTACGCTTTCCCTCCTTTCTGATCCTTCGGATCATGGACTGAAGCCCTGCATATATGGCAATCCCACAGCAACCGCCGAGCAAGTCCACTCCAACATCACGTATCGAGCTTGTCCTGTCCGGGCTGAACTGTTGAATATACTCATCAATGGAGGCTATAACAAACACCACAGCCAGAGCAGAAACGATACTGGTTACAAGGGATGTTCTTCTGTACCGCAGCCCGCCATAGACAAGCACGGCGAGCACAGCGTATACAAATAAATGCGCACTCTTGCGAAAGATGAACTCTGCAAAATCATACGGCCTCTGTTTCAGCGAATACTCATACTCCCCGTAAGTGAATTGCACATCAGGAAGTGTAAAACCGATGTGCAATTTTTGGGACCATTTATGAAGCCAAGGCTGAATGTCTTGCTGTTGAGAGGATTGCGTGGACATGGACCAGATGACCAGAATCCAGATCACAATCAACAGCAGAGCAATGAGAAATCCGTACGTTCTTCGTACATGCTTTTGTCTCGTGCGCCCGGAGCCCTCCTCCATCATTTTGATCTTCACCACTTTCATATCTCTCTCGTTATTCTATTGATCCAACATACATGCCTCTGCCATTTGTACCTACATATAGCTGACCATAGATTTGACGGTCTGCCACCATAATTTGCGGTTCATTGCCCAGCCCGATTCCATTACCTAAAGGACCTATATTGTTCCAGGTTGCCCCCATATCATCTGAACGGAAGAATCCATTCACGTTATTTACGGTACCATATACATAGACAGCTGGAACTAATTTACCCGGCTTCGCTTTTCCAAAGGCAAATAGTTTGGAATTCTGCACACCCGGGATCTTGGAAAAGGTATTTCCAGAGTTCGTTGATGCATATAATCCATCGGTTCCCAGACTCACCCATACATTATTCGCCACGCCAGGTGCAGCCTCGACTTTAATGAAGCTTGTATTGATATCCGTATTAATAGGAAGGCGAACCGCATTGGCCTTGGACCAGTTGGCTCCTGCATCCGTAGACCGATACAGATAACCGGCAGCATACATATAAAATTTATATCCATTGATGCGATCCGCAGCCAGTGGATGATTATAGGCAAAGACCATATTCCCCCCGATGGCCTGAAATGGGGCACCATTCATATTTTGCCATGTTGCGCCACGATTCGTGCTTCTGACCGGATTACCGGTCTGGGGGTAATAAACAATTACATTCGGATTGATGGCCGAGTAGGCGACCCTCCCCAGCTTGGAGCCAGCCGGAACATTCATTGGAGTTACGGTAACCCCGTTATTGGAAGAGACAAATAAGCGTGTGGTGGTACCATACCAGTCACTGCTTCCCAGAAATATCATGTAATTCGGGTTTGCCTCATGATAGTCAATACTCACAATTTCTCGCATACCTGAGAGTGGGATTTTATTAATAGGAACATCGGTTACATTTTCATGTCTAAATCCGACCTGATCCGTTAAACCACTAAAGAATGAAACACCCTGAGGTGGTGTGGAGGCCGTGAGTGCGACGACTTCTTCATGTCCATCGGTGATAGCTTCCCAAGTACTCGCTGTACTGCCAGTCAATCCATTGGTACCATTGATATTTTCCGTCTTGTACACGCCAAACCAGTCTGTAGCGTATACGGTGCCCGGATTATGCGGATCAAATTTGATACTGGATGTTGCTGAGAAAAACATGTTGGGTGTCCACCATGACGGTTTGGATACCAACGTTTTGCTCACTGTTGTCCAACTCAGCCCGCCATTAACGGAACGATACAGCGGAAGATTATCTCCGCCTGTTCGAACGGCTGCCAGGATGTGATTATCATTATTCGGATCAATCGTGATTCCATAATAAGATGAGTAACTAGAGCTGGGTGTTATATTCGTCCACTGCACACCATTGAACTTGTATACGCCTTGATTATCCGTGGTCACATACAACGTTCCGTTCTTCGCTACAGTCATACGTGCAGGATATTCGGGGCTTCTCCCGGTAAGTTGCCAGGTGGTCTGCCCATTGCTTCTTGGTGCTTTGCTATACACACCAATGCCGCGAACCCCCGCATACACAACTTGACCTTGCTTCGTCACGGGATTCAATCCATATGCTACACTCCGAATCCCCTCACCGGACAGCCCGCTAGGTACATCCCATACCTTGCTCCACGTGGATGCACCATCACTGGAAGTATACAATCCATCATATCGTGTACCCACGTGCAGGTAATTGGAGTTCGTGGGATTAACCGCGATGCTCTCTCCCATGGCTCGATGGATATTTCCATTCGATTCATTCCGAAGATTAAGTCCGGTTCGAATCCAGGTTTCTCCCCGGTCTGTGGATTTCAGAATATCACTTGGCCCCACGTTCCCGTACTTCCCAGCAGCGATATACACAACGTTGGGATTTTGCTGATCCAGCGCAATTCCATCCACGCCGTACAGATTACTGTCCTCATCTCCAAAATGATCCAGTAGTGGAATCCAATCTCCTGAAGTTACATCCAGTCGGTAAGCTCCTCCAACATCAGTTCGAGCGTAAACCAGATCAGGCTCAGTCGGATGAATGACCACCCCCGTAACGTACCCCCCACCACCAATAGGTATATTATTCCACTGATAGTTTTGAGCTGATTGAACATAATTTGTACTTGCCGGTATCATGAGCATATACATGAGTAGCACAATCAGGGACAATTTCATTAGTCTGGAGATACGCATCTGGTTCACCGCCCTATCCGATCATTTTGAATGTTCTTCAATCATCTGATGTATCCTGTCTCGTTCCGACTGTTCCACGATATAGTAGTACACTCCGTCTATTTTCTTGCCCGTGCCTTTAATCTCAACGGATTCAATATGATCCAGTACCGAACGATAATTGGAGAACATCTGCTTCATCTCATCAAAGGTAACGTCGGTTCTGACGTGAGCACTGACTTCGTCCAGCAATGTCTCCAGTTGCAACACGTTCGATACCTGGACCGTATTCTTCAGCACTTGTTTGATGATCTCCCGCTGACGGTCATTCCGTCCGAGATCCCCCTTCGGATCATCATAACGCATCCGCGAAAATCCCAAAGCCGCTTCACCATCCAGATGAATCTTCCCTTGCTCGAACCGGTAACCCTCATAGTCAAATGCAAACGGGTTATTCACATTCACTCCACCCACCATGTCGATGACTTGTGCAAAGCCCTCCATATTCACTTTCATGTAGTAATGTATGGGAACGTCAAGCAATTGTTCCACCGTTTGCACAGACATGTTAACGCCCCCAAAAGCGTATGCATGGTTGATCTTATCCTCCGTGCCGTGTCCAACAATATTTGTTCTGGTATCTCGGGGGATGTTAAACATAAGAGCGGATTGCTTCGCAGGATTAACACTTAATACAATCATGGTGTCGGAGCGCCCCCGATCATTGGAACGTTCATCCACACCCAGGATCAAAGCATTAAAAGGTTCTTCATTCTCCATGTCCACAGGGAAATCTCCCCCACCGCGCTGGTCGACAATAGATACCTGCTTGATGGGTTCCCGGGGTTCATACATTTGATCCGCCGCTGATTTGACATGCGAATACAGGTACACAGAATATCCAATCATAACAACTGCAACAAGGGAAATGGCACCTAATGTTATTTTGATCCCGCGTCTCATGTTATGGCCTCCGTTAGATGACTGCCGTTTTTCTACCATCGATATTGGTTAGACCTGGACGACCAACGGAGTAGTATTGAAAGGACGTATCTTTAATCTGATCTTCTCCGTAGATGTTTCTTCCATCAATCAGGATGGGTTGGTTCATATGCGCTGCCAAATCAGTCAGATTAACCTCCATGAACTCTTTCCATTCCGTCAGAACACAGAGTGCATCAGCACCTTCCGCCGCTTTCATGGCACGCTCTTCCCACGTAATGGATGGGGAATCCACCTCTTTGCGGAAGTTCTCGGTAGCGATGGGGTCATATGCCCGAATCACTGCTCCCTGCTCAAGCAAACGTTGAATGATCTCAATCGCCGGAGCATCCCGAACGTCATCGGTATCCGGTTTGAAAGCAAGCCCCCAGATGGCAATCTCCTTCCCTTCGAGTGAGCCCAGTGCGTCTTCCAGTTTACGAATGACGTTGAAGCGTTGATCTTTGTTCACTTCCACCACGGACTTCAGCAGTTTGAAGTCATAATCCACATTACCTGCAATTTGAATCAGAGCCTGTGTATCCTTAGGGAAACAGGAACCTCCGTAACCAATGCCTGCCTTGAGAAAGGAGGCACCGATTCGTCTGTCATAGCCCATGCCTTCGGCAACACGGCTGACATCTGCTCCTACTTTTTCACAGATGTTAGAGATTTCGTTGATAAATGAGATCTTGGTTGCCAGGAAAGCGTTGGATGCATATTTAATCATTTCGGCCGAACGAATATCTGTAACAATAATCTGATCGGTTAATGGCTGATGCAGCTCTTTCAGTGTGGCAACCGCCCGTTCGCTATGTGTCCCAATGACTATCCGGTCAGGATAGAGTGTATCCTGGACAGCGGTACCTTCTCGCAGGAACTCCGGTACCGATGCCATGTCGAATGGGTGATTCGTCAAACTGCTGATCCATTCCTGAATACGATCATTGGTTCCGACAGGAACAGTGCTTTTAGTCATTATTATTTTATAATTATCCATATAAGAACCTATTTCTCGCGCGACAAGCTCAATAAAGCTCAGATTTGCTTCGCCATTAGGCAGGGATGGCGTACCCACCGCGATGATAATAATATCCGAACGACTGATAGCATCCTGAATGTTGGTGGTGAAGGACAGCCTTCCTGCTTTCATATTGGCATTCATGATATCCTTCAGACCCGGTTCATAGATCGGAACATGACCGTCCATTAACATATTCACTTTTTCCACATTGTTGTCGACACAGATCACGTTATTTCCCAGTTCCGAAAAACATACGCCTGATACCAAACCCACATACCCTGTGCCAATCACCGTAATATTCATTCCATAATCTCCCCCATGTTCTAATGTGTTGGTTACGCGTGCTTCACATATGTCTGAACAATGTCCTGCCATTCGGTAGACACTCTAACGATATCTTCCTCAATCAGCTGACTGCCGATCTGTACCTCAATGATCTCCAGTTCCGTAACGGCTCTGACGGAATGAAGCATACTCCGGTCAATGATCACCGTATCTCCTTGCCCGATCATTCGGCTCTGCCCATTCAGAATCAATTCCCCAGTTCCCGATACAACCGTCCATACCTCATTGCGAAGCAAATGGTATTGATAACTCAGGTTTTTCCCGGCACTGATGCAGATTCGTTTGGTGAGAACCTCACCGCCAGCTTCGTTTCTTGTGTAATCCAGAACCCGGTAGCAACCCCACCTGCGCTCCTCATACATGGGGCGTTGATCCTCGTTCTTTAAGATTTCCTTGATCCGTGGGCTGGCTTCTTTGTCACTGACCAGAATGCCATCCGGACTCACGGCGACCACCACATCCGACAATCCCAATATGGCAACCGGAATGTTCAATTCATTGACCAGGTGGGTATTCAAAGAATCTCCCGTAATCCACCCTTTTCCTACAACCGAGCTTCCCATCTCTTCCGTGAGTGTGTTCCACGTGCCTAGATCTTTCCAGAAGCCGTTATACGGAATAGCGATAATCTGATTTGCCTTCTCGACAACCTGGTAATCAAAACTGATCTTGTTCAATCTTCCGTATTGCTTCAGCATTTCGTCATACTGGATTGGCAGTTCCATCTCAATGAGCAGATTAATCAAATAACCCAGCTTAAAAGCAAAAACCCCGCAATTCCATAATGCGGCCTGCTCAATCATGAGGACCGCATCGGATTCGCAGGGTTTCTCCTGGAACTTCGCTACATTCACGTATTCATTGTTATTGTCACTGGAAGATAGGGATTGCGGAATGATGTATCCGTACTTCTCTGACGGGTACGTCGGCACAACTCCCATCAAGGCCAGATCAGCACCAGACTTATCAAGCATCTCCGGTAAGGTTGCCAGCACCTCGAAGAATTCTTTTTCAACAAAGGGATCTACAGGCAACACTGCAATCGTCTCATTCAGACTCACACTCTCTACGGAATACAGATAGGAGGCAGCGAGTGCAATCGCAGGAAACGTATCTCTGCGCTCAGGCTCCACAACCAGTCTCACATCATCTCCCAGCTGAGAAGTCAGAATCTCCACCTGTGGCAAACTGGTCGCGATCAGCGCTTCTGATGCAAGTCCCGCATGATTCAGCTGTCGCCATACCCGCTGTACCATGGATTCCGGACTTCCCTCTGGCCCATGAAGAACTTTAAGAAATTGCTTGGATCTGGAATCGTTGGATAACGGCCACAGACGCTTGCCAGAACCACCAGATAACAGAATACTTCTCATAGGGCTGCACCATCCGACAGCACAACCGTACTTGCTCCCTTGCCAGTCTCGGTTGGCTTGTTATATGTGCTGGTCTGATTGGACTCCAGTCTGCCTGCCGGATTACTCTTGGTCCAAGCTGCATAATAATTCGAGTTCTTGCCGTATGAATTATCCAGCAGGATGTTCGGTTGATCCAGGAGACAGGCCAGAATATGTCCATGCAGACGGGATGTCGTAATGGTCTGGTATTGATTGAATTCCTTAATGGCCGTATGTACCATCCGATCAGAGTATTTGTACCACAACCAGCGGGCGAAAGAGCTGCCTTTCCCTGACTTTAACCGGGACGTAATCATGCGAATGATCTTCCGGTCTACCCGGTTGTACAATGTCTCCCAGTCTTTAAACGTGGCCTTGGGTCCACTGACGGATTCGTAATGCACCTGATTCTGAGTTTTCTCAATGTCTTTCCGGAAGAAATACAACATCTCTGCGGTAGGCTTGCTCTTGGACTTAAGAGGCCACAACTGATGCGCCATATCCGGAGAAAGGTACACATTCGTTTGTTGAAATTCTTTACTGGCTATCTCATAAGATAAGGTATCCCGGACAAAAAAGTGCACATCCTTATGACGATTGAATACTTGGGCTGTCTTTTTCAATTCAATATCACTCTTGTAAAACATCGTCTGTGGCAGAATGACAATCCGGTGATTCGGATGCTGGGCGATCATGCGCTCTCTCAATTTCTGATGGGCAGGGTACAGATCACCAAAGTTACCTCCCCCGTGCAACACAATCGTGATACCTTCCGGTACCTTGAGGGACAAAGGGCAATCCAGAATGCTGTATCTGGCACGTACATGAATATCATTGTCCCGGAAGAAAGCCTCAGTACCTTTCATAATCAACAAGTCGCCACCATTGCTATGCACCGGGTAATCCAAATAATAGATTTCGGTACGCGGTGGAATGACCTTCAAAATCTGACGTAAATGTCCCTTCAACTCTTCCATTGGATGAATATTGTTAGTGCCCAGCATCTCCATCTCCTCCTTGGGTGACTCTTCTTCTTTTTTTGTTTAACCGTTCATAGAGAAACGGTATATCTTCCTTGTCATAGAACATGGCGGCAAACTTCACCTTAAATACAATCTTCATCGCAGCCACAGTAACCACCATTCGTACAATGGACCCGATCAATAAGGCAATTGCAATTCCGTTGAGCCCCCACAGCGGAGTGAATACAAAGAACAAAGCCACCGTCACCGAGAGTGCAATAAGTTGTCTGATCATCACAAGTCCTGGCCGACCCAGTGCATTAAATGCAGATGCTAGAATCCAGGAGCCACCACCAATGATGCATTCCACAGCCAAAATATAAAACGCAACGCTCGCTTCCAAAAATTCGGAGCCAAACAGAAGACCCATCAGGTAGTTCCCCACAAACATGGTGGGTATTACAATGATCATCATGACCATGAGCGAGATGCGGAAGGCTCTGCCAACCGTTCGAATAATCTGCTCTTGGGGTAATCCGGTCACTTTTGGGAAAACAACATTGCTGATCGCCGTTTGAACGGCATTGTAGATTCGGGATAACGCAAATACGACGGAATACAGTCCAAAATCACGCGGGGTGAGCAAAGCCAAAATAATGATTTTATCAAACTGGGTATACAATGTTCCTAGTAATTCAACACCATACACCCTGCTGCCATAACCAAAAAGTTTCTTGGCCGAACTCTGGTCCACCCGATCCTTGAACCATCTCAGTCTCAATTCATCACGGTTCGCATAGATAGCCCACGCCACCACGGAGAAGCTGGTTACAAAATAGATCGCAGCCGCGAGCTGAATGCTCAGCATCCCCAGGCCCCATAACACAAAAAGCCCGCCTACATTAAACAGGGGGATCATTAACCGGATACCATTATATACAGCGAATTTCTCCCGACTCTGCGAGAGCGCTGATATGAGATTGATGACAATAAGTACAGGAACGGTAGCAATCGTATACCATCTGGATATCTGCACGACCTCCGGCGGAAAGCTGGAGAGCCAGAAAGGTAATCCAAACCAGGCCACAATACCAATAATGATGCACACCGGAACTTGAAAAAGAAAACTTAACCGAACATACTGCGCACTCTTCTCGGTTGCGCTCTGTTTGATGTTATAAATGATGGATGTCGGTAGTCCGAAACCGACCAATCCGGTTAGTAGCGCCGGCCAGAACAAGATGGCCGAGAATGCGCCCTTTCCCTCTACACCGAACATGCGTGACGTCAAAATGGAAGACAGCATCGTCAGTGTCATGACCAGCAGATTGGTCCCACTTGTCTGAAATATGGCACTCATTAAGCCGTTTCCTCTGAATACTTTGCGAAGTGCAACTTGCGCCATAGCGATCCTCATCCCTTACTGTTTTGACGAAGCGACCCAACAATCATGCCGTTTCGGTAACATACTTTGGCAAGCTGACGTGTGAACCGATCTGCATTATAAATGTAGATCAGTGAGGTTGTGATCCCCTGTGCGAGCTTGATCCCATGTTTGGCCGTACGTACAACACCACGATCCTGATCCCGAATGGCATCACTCACACCCTGCCAATAGATTCTGCGCAGAAACCAGTTCTTCGTCGTTCGCTCTTTGGCTACTTTATGTTGTACCGCGCCATACGGCGTGTAATATACCTTGAACTTTGTCCGTATTCTTGCAATCAACTCACTCTCTTCACTGGAGAGAAGATTGTTGCCCACTCTTCCAAGGTCTTCACGGAAGGGGGCCAGTTGATCAAAGACGGATAAACGAAAGGCCACATTGGCACCAAATGGAATATAAGGACTTTTCATCTCAGTGACTTCATCTGCAAAATCCAGAATGGTGAACAGCGACCTGTTCTCCGGTGGAATCCACATTGGCTCAGGTACTTCCCAGATCGGATCAATCTTGCCACCGACACAACCGATATTTTCATTCATTTCAAAGACGCTAACGATCTGGCGAATCCAATCCCTGCAAGCAAAAGCATCATCGTCAAGGAACAGGATATACTCGCCGCGCGCCTCGTGAATGGCCCGGTTACGGGCTACAGACAAGCCTTGCTTTTCTTCCAACACATACCGGATTGAATGGTTCTCATGCTGCAAGATGGTTTGGAGCACGATTTCCCGTGTGTTGTCTTTCGAATTGTTATCAATAAGTATGATCTCATAGTCGCTGCTTGCGTAATACTGTTGTATCGCACTTCGTATAGCCTCTACCGCATCCTGTGCACGGTTATACGTACAGATCGCGACGGTTACCTTCATCATTTCATCCCCATATTTTTCAATTAGGTCCACTCTCTCATCTGTACTAACTGGAGTACAGGGTAAGTGTCCTTTGGGCAATCACTGGCCAATCCAGCCGCTCCAACGCTTTGACAAAACCACTGCCTTCCTGAAACTCCGATTGTTTTAACCGGATCATATTCATTGCCTTGAGTAATCCATCCGGATCGGAAGGTTCATAGAGTACCGCACAATCTTCGGGCAGGTATTCCTCCAACAAGCCAATCCGTGGTGCCACCACCGGTTTACAGAAGGTCAATGCCAGAATTGCACTGCCTGAAGTTGCAATTTGCTTGTATGGAAGAATGATCGAATCGACTGCATCAAAATAGTCCGAATATTCATCATCTTCGATGAAATGAAAATGGGTATGAATATGTCCGCTCTTGAGAAATTCATCTCCAAGGTCATAATCCTTTACCTTTTTGCCGGCAATCAACAGATGGGCTTGTTCGGAATCCAGATCCTTGAATGCCTCCAGCAAATCATCCACGCCTTTGTAAGGCGACACCTGACCGAAGAAAGCATACACATAACTATCCTCCGGGATGCCAAACCGGGAGCGGATATTCACGCCTTTCCCCTGATACACTCCCTTGTAATGTCCATGCGGAATAACCTCGATCCGGCTGGAATCAATCCCAAACGTCGAACAGATCTCCGAGATCAAGGGTTTACCCATGACAATCAGCTTGGAGCAATTTTGGACCAGTATTTTTCTCATCCAATAATCAAACCGTGTCTTACCGCTGTTGTGAGGCCAGATGTTATGCACTGTCCAGAACAATTTGGCCCCGCGCAACCGTGCAAAACAAATCATCAATACATACAGAATGGACTTGATCACTGTTGTCAGTACGGATGAACCTCTGTAATAAAAGCTGGGCCAATGAAAATGCAGCACATCATTTTTTTTCAGTTTGAGTAGATCTCTTTTGGTAAACTGTTTCACTTCCCATCCCTTGTTCTCAATGGAATCGGATAACAGCTCATTGAATTTATTGTTCTCAATCATCTTGGGCAGCATATACACCGTCGGATTTTCCATCCAGACACCTCTTACTTTAGTTTCATTCGCACAGGTTCCTCTGTATACGTTCCAACTGCGCGCCTTGCATGAAATCTCATTAGAAATCCTTGCATCATAATTTTGGTATTACGCTTGAGCAGCACCCAGTCTTTCCACCAAGGGTACAGCGACAGTGCTTTTTTCAAATAAACGTTATTGCGAAGTGTATTTCTCGACCATTCGAGCATTCGATAATGGTGTAACTGACGGCGCTTCTGTTCCTTGGACATGTCATTGTAGTATTTCAAAATGATCTTGCGTTGGCCCTTGTACTTGGCCGTTGTAGAGGTTGAAATTCGCGGACCACTATGGATGTTAATATCCACCAGCGGTTCTTTCACATTCACGGCGATGTAGCCTCGTTTCAATATGCGCAGATAAAAGTCATAATCCTGAGCGGATGTCAGATTTTCATCGAATCGAACTTCACGGGCCAATGAGGTAAGTACCATGATTTTGGACGTTTCCCCAATCCAGTTGAATGTAAGCAGATCCTCATACCGAATAACATCGCGAGGTTCCACCGACAATTTCCGTTTGACCACCTGATGCTGCTCATTCGTGTATGCGAGATACTTGCTGCAAAAGGTGAATGATTCCTGGGTTCGTTCCAGCACTTCCGCCTGGGTTTTTATTTTGTCAGGCATCCATTCATCATCATCATCCAGGAAGGCAATGTATTTGCCATTGGCTTGAGATATCCCTACATTCCGTGCATGGTTGGCTCCTTTGGGATATGGAACCCGGATGTACCGAATCCGTGAATCTTCCCGGGCCCAAGCCTGACAGATCTCTGGCGTCTGATCTTCTGAACCATCATCCACAATGAAAATCTCCAGATACGGATGTGTTTGCTCTCGTACACTTCTCAACGCATTTTTCAATAACTCGGCCCGGTTATGGGTCGTAATGATGCAAGATACCAAGGGGTTCATTTCATCACCTTTTCCTGTTCACTAGGATACCTTCACTTGAAGGGCATCATATATTCCTGACAATCTGCCTACGAGAAGATTCATATCGAATTTATCCGATATAATCTCTCTGTTATGTGAACCCATTCTTGCTCTAACCTCTTCATCCGTGATGAGATATTCCAGCGCTGATATCAGCCCGTGCACATCTCCCGGCTCGATTAACAGCCCATTATGACCGGATGTAATCACTTCGGGGATGCCTCCGACGGTGGTCGATATAATGGGCAAGCCACAATTCATTGCTTCAAGTATGGCCATAGGTAATCCCTCATGATAAGAAGGCAGGACCAGTAGATCCGCTTCCCGCATCAGCTTTTCCTTTTGCTCTCCGTTAATCCAGCCGAGTACATTGACACGATCCTCTATTCCATACTGCTGCACGATTGCTTTGACTTCTTCGACTTCGCCATCCCCTGCCAGATTAAAGGTAGCTGTAACGCCCAGCGCCTTCAATTGCTGAATGGACTGTAGCAGATCGTAGACTCCTTTTCGCTCACCGAGTCTGCCCATGAAAAGAGCATTAACGGCTGTTTGTTGTTCTCTCACAAACGGTTCTTTGACAAAGACCCCGTTATAAAGAACTTCAATCGCTGTCTCCGGCACAATCGTAGCAAAGTATTCTTTCCACGTCTGGGACAAGACAATCAACTTATCTGCCTGATTCAGAATGTAGTGACAATACTTACGCTGCAGAGCAAATTGGTTGTAGAAATCATCAAAGCTGGCCGCATGAATATGCAGAATGACTGACTTTCGAAACAACTTTCGTGCGGTTAGCAGAAATAGAGACTTCCGATAAAAGCTCCCGTTGTTTGCCATATGAATATGCACGATATCCGGCTTAAACGTATACAGCTTCATCCAGAATTGAATGAATCCCCGTATAAAAATAAGCAGCCGTGAGAACACGCTGCCCGTGATATACGTTTCGACCCGCTGCATGGCATACATTTCCGAGATGGAGGAATCCTCAATATTTTTGATGACACTCACAATTCCACCCATATCCTTCAAGGATGATCCAACAACCAATACTTTTGGTTTCATGATAGACTCCTTTTTTTCATGGTTAATCTTCATACCTCTTACAGACTGTTCACGTAATTTTTAATGGATGAGATCAGATCAGACTGTTTTCTCACATAAGGCTGGAACGTCAGCTCCTCTATGCACGGAACCAGTTTTTGCAATTCATCCTGACTCTCCGCGACGGCCACATAGCCGTTATCCTGAAAAACCTTGGAGATTTCAAGCTGATGGTCATCCACATGCTCGCCCCATTCTTTCCGGCGTGGAATGACAATAACCGGCTTGCCACGTTCAAGACAATTTGTGATGGAACCCACACCCGCATGAGAAATAATGCATCTGCTGCGCTCCACATATTCATTCATCTCTTCCTGGGTAAGGAAAGGAATCACAGTGAAATTTCGGGGCTGAACCTCGGTATATCCGGATTGGGCAATAACCTCTTCTTCAATAATTCCTGCCTCAATCGCCTCATCAATAAGCTCAAACATCCGATTGAAGGGAAAACGCTGGGTTCCAACGATAGCAAATATCAAAATAAAGCCCCCCTGTATTTTGCATTGGGATAGCTATCCTGCAACGTTTCCCATTGGATGAAGAACTCATCCGAGATTTTGTACATCAATCTCCCGGTTGCGCTGGAGGAATAGATTTTGGCATAACTTTCGATATAAATCAGCTTGGCACCGAAGATTTTACCGATGAGGCAAAAAGGATAGGTAGCTCCTGCCCCTGTTGTAATGATCACCTTTGGACGCTCACGCAGATATAGAAAGAACGACTTGATAATATTAGCCACAAAGATTAGCAAGAACATCGCATTCTTCCGCTCTTGTTGCATTAAGAAGTATACTTTGCCCTGAGACGATTCTACTTTTCTGCTTTTATTTTTCTCGGTAATCAGGAAATAATCATGTTCTTCAACCGCAGGAATAATTTTGGTTAATTCATCAAAATGACCGCCTGTAGAACTGATCAAACAGACCTTCATGTTCTAATCTCCTTTGAAAAGGATACGTCCTTGGCTCGCTGTATCTGTATATCCACTTCTGCTTTAGCCCCTGACTTGGAATGAATTCCATTTCCCGTAGCATATAACGCGTTCAGGAAGATACAGAATGGAGCAATCAGATGAACCGTGGACAGGGTATTGTCAAAAAAGGAATAGGTCAGAAAACCGATAATCATACCGGCAAAATACAACCGGATCATGCCGCCCAATCGGAAGTACACAGCCCGAAACACCAGCAGCAGCGAAAGAAACAACAGGATGGCTCCAACTAAACCGCCATCGTAATAAAAACGAATGTATTCATTATGCGGAACAACGAATCCAGAAAAAATACTTCCATCATTCGCTACAAGTGTTGAGCCGAGCCCACGTCCAAATATCGGATACTCATTTGCTTTGCCAATAAAATAATTCCAGGCTACATCCCTTCCCGACAACCCTTTACTCTCTGACCTCATCTCATAATTGTCCCACTGCGCAATGACCATATAGGCCACTGCAACAACAAACAGAATGAGAGGAATAATCGCGCTGACTCTGCCTTTGATGAAGGCTTTCAGTTGATCAAAAAGGTAGACCAGAATAATCGGAATAAGCGCAATAAGCGGCCCCCTTGTTCCCGTCTGGACCAGAATGACCAGATGTGTCAAGGTAAGCATGTAATACAGAACAACCTGATGGCCTTGCTTGATCTGAATCAGACAGACGCAGATGGAGATAAAACACAACATGGCCAGATGCGCGGCGATGTTGGCACCCTGTAACCGGGTTACTCCCGACATCTCCAGGTTAGTAATGGACAATATGCCGGCGAGTTGCAGAATATAACCACCAGCAAGACTGAACAGCGGCAACCATGCGAGTACACGTATAATTCGTTGACTGATCTCTCTTGAGAAGTGGGGCATCAGCAACAAAAAAGGAACAATGACTCCCAGAAAAGCCTTGAATGGATCGAGCGGACTAACTTTACTTGGCAGATCCGATAGAAAATAACTCTCCACAAATAAAAAACCAATCGCCAGTGCAGGATAGATCAGATCTTTGCGAATACCAAAGCGTAAAAAAAGAGAGACGACAAAACCTAGAATCGCCAGCTTGTAGAAGGACAGCGAATCCAGTCCTGCCAGATGAATGCTAAATATTTTATCAATGGACAATGAAAAACTGACGATGAGAATCATAAAAATCCAGCTGGGCTGTTTAATATAAACGCCCAGCAGAATCACAGCTATAAGAGCAACAACCGAGACTAGTGGAAGATAGATTGCTGCGAAGACAATTACCAGCGAAAAAAGAATGATATTAAACGACTTCATATTTAATGCAGCAAGTATACCGGTCTTTTGCATATCTGCTATGCCACCTTAAAGCCAGAATCGTGTTTCAAAACGCATCCTTCGAACCTACCAGCACCTTGAACGTTCTGAAGATAATTTTGATATCCACCATCATGCTGCGCTCACGGGCATACGTCAGATCCAGCTCCACCATTTCCTCAAAACCAACACTATTTCGACCGCTGACTTGCCATAATCCCGTACATCCCGGAATCATCTGAAGACGTTGTCTGTCATAGGAAGTGTAGTTCTTCACTTCTCTGGGCAGAGCCGGTCTGGGTCCAACGAGACTCATCTCTCCTCTGAACACGTTCCACAACTGTGGCAACTCATCCAGACTGGTTTTCCGAATGAACTTGCCAATCCGGGTAATGCGGGGATCATTTTTCATTTTGAACATATTCCCGTTCACTTCATTCTGATCAATCAGCTGTTCGAGCAGATCTTCTGCATTCGCAACCATGGACCTGAATTTGTACATGTGGAACTCTTTTCCATTCTGTCCGACCCGTACCTGACGAAAAAAAACAGACCCCTGCGGGGCCTCGATTTTGATCAGTAATCCGATGACCGCAAACAAGGGGCACAAAATGATCAAACCTATGAAAGAACCCAGCAAATCGAGCATTCTTTTCATAAATAGATACACTTTATCCGCATTTTGTCCTGACATCGTTGATGCATTGTACCCCAGACTTGGGTCCATAACGATCTCCGCTTCCTTCGTTTGGGGAGATGGACTCATTCAAACTCCCCCCCGGCTACATGTTCTACCGACTCTTTTTCCAGAATCTGTTGCAGAGCTTGCAGCATTGGAATTCTAAGTTCCTGTTTTTGCAGAGCGAAGTCGATGGTTGTCAAAATGAATCCCAGTTTCTCGCCCACGTCATAACGTACTCCCTCGAAATCGTAAGCATACACTCCTTGTGTCTCATTTAAGCGCTGAATCGCATCTGTTAATTGAATCTCTCCCCCTTGACCAATCTCTTGTTGCTCCAGATGTTCGAAAATCTCTGGACTCAGTACGTATCTCCCCATAATCGCCAGGTTGGAAGGCGCTGTGCCTTGGGCAGGTTTCTCTACGAACCTGAGAACCTCTGTCAAACGGCCATCCGATTGAAGCGGGTCTACAATGCCGTATCTGTCTGTTTGTTCAGCAAGTACGGTTTGTACGCCAACAATGGAATGTTGAACCTGATCATATTGATCAATCAATTGTTTGGTGCATGGAACTTCCGATACGACGATGTCATCTCCGAGCAACACGGCAAAAGGTTCGTCACCGATAAAGTTACGTGCACACCAGACAGCATGACCAAGTCCTTTGGCCTCTTTTTGTCTTATGTAGTGGATATCCACGTTAGAGGATTTGCGAACCTCTTCAAGCAGGCCCAGCTTCCCTTTTTCCAGCAAGTTATGTTCCAATTCAAAAGCGTTGTCGAAATGATCTTCAATTGCCCGCTTCCCTTTACCGGTTACGATGATGATGTCTTCGATTCCAGAGGCAATGGCTTCCTCAACGATATACTGTATAGTTGGTTTGTCCACAATAGGGAGCATTTCTTTGGGCATCGCTTTTGTGGCTGGCAAAAATCGTGTACCTAGTCCAGCTGCAGGAATGATTGCTTTTCTCACTTTTTTCATAAATACCACCCTATCCTCTTTTTTTTTAGTTTGATAAAAGTTGAATCAGGGCATCTAACCCGTCCTCACGTCATACCTTCGACGATTAACGTCTAAGGTTCATTGAACCCACAGCATGACCGAGTGCCTACAGTGATAAAGGTGCAGTAGACATTACCTGTTTGCTTGGGAGCATTGGATGGAAGGTTTACTTCTCTCCGTAGCCCACCGGTACTGCAGCGTTTTTGATATTGTTCAGAATTGCGCCCAGGATCCGTGCATTCACATGTTCCAGAGCAGCCTTGGTCTTCTTCACCAGTTCCTTCTTGACCTTGCCCGAGTTCACGACCAGCAGCACACCATCACACAGCGAACTCACAATGAGTGCATCCGTTACCGCGAGCACCGGCGGTGTATCAAACATGATGACATCATATTGATCCTCTAACTTCTCAATCAGCCTTTTCATCCGGTTGGAACCGATCATCTCGGAAGGGTTCGGCGGAATTGGGCCAGAAGTGAATAATTGGAGATTGTCGATGTAGCTCTCTCTAAGCACTTCTTCCACACTGTACTGATTAGACAGCACACTACTAAGACCGATATGATTCGGTACGGAAAACACCTGGTGCAAGGAAGGATTACGCAGATCCGCATCGATCAGCAGAACTTTTTTGCCTTCCTGGGCATAGGTTACCGCCAGGTTGCTAATGGTTGTGGTCTTGCCTTCGCCGGATTCAGCGGAAGCCACCATGATTTTTTTGATATGACTGTCGATTGAGGAGAACTGGATGTTCGTCCGTAATTTACGGTATCCCTCCGAGATTTGAGATTTGGAGTTAAAATAGGTCACCAGACTGTTATTTTCATTGGTTAGCCGCGACATATTTGCCATCCCCCACTTTCTGTTGAGATACGTAATTTTTCGTGTTTTTCAGATCATCTTTTTTCATTTTGGATATCACTGTAAGCACAGGCAGGCCCAGCTCTTTTTCAAGTTCAGTTTCGGATTTGAATGTGTCATCCAGATAATCCAGCAGGAATACGAGTGCAATCGCGAGCACAAGACCTGCGAACAGACTGACAATGATGCTTAATGTGGTTTTCATATTGATTGGAGATGCGTTACTATCCACTTTTGCTTCACTGAGGATAGCCACATTATCGATTTTCATGATCAGGGGGATTTGAGATTGGAACACGTTGGAGATGGCATTGACCGTTTTTGCGGCTTTTTCGTAGGTAGTCCCTTGTACAGTTATGCTCATCACTTGGGATTCGCTGGCTGTAGAGACGGAGGTGCTATTCATGAGCTGAGCAGAGGTTAAGCCCAGGTCTGGATACGTGGTAGCGACTTTATCCATAATGGCGGAAGATTTAATAATTTCTCTGTAAGAGTTAATGAGTTTGATATTGGTTTGAATCATGCTGAAGTCCATCATCGCTTGGCCTTGAACGTTAGAGGTCTGGTTCACGATCAATTTGGAACTTGCCTCATAGATGGGCTGGGTGAAGAAAATGCTTTTGACCCCTGCACCCACACCGGCTATCAAAGCAATTGCAACAATCAACCACAGTTTCTTTTGTAAGAGTCGAAAATATCCTTTCAGTTCCACTTTCATTCCTCCTATACGTTGTGATCTATCTTATGTAACTACCAGATGGACAGTAGCCATTTGCGAGGTTTCCAGCGTTCTGTAACCAGACACGAATTCGATAGAATGTGCGACGTATTCTCTGCCAGCCTCTTAACGGCTTCAGCTCCAAATCGACGCTCGATGACCCGCTCTCCTTCACTTATGGCAAATGTCCTTGTGCACGTATCATGTGCATCTGATGAAATGAAATGAAACCCGTTTTCTTTGCAAAAATGAAAACACCACTGCCGAACTTTCCGTCCGAAAAGCCCAGTGAAAGATTGAGCTGTGAGCTGACATAGTCCGCCTTGACTCAAGTAATCAGCCAACAACTTTGGCTTCTTCAAAATGACACGATTGCGTTCCGGATGAGCAATAATAGGGGTAATTCCCGCTATTCGTAATTCATGCAGTATCCTGGGGAACTGTGAGGGAATATGACCAAAGGGAAGTTCCAACAACATGTAACGACTTCCGGCGAGTGTGCAGCACTTTCCTGCATATAAGTCTCCAATCAGGTTGTCATGCACCCTGATCTCCTGTCCGGGACGGATCTCCAGGCGAATGTTGCGATTGCGAAGTTCTGCGTGAAGCAGGTTCACGGCCTGATTGACCACCATCGGTTCATTGTTGTATTGCCCGTTCAGGTGATGCGGAGTAGCAATAATGGAGGTAATTCCTGAGGCTGCCGCCTTCTCAGCCATTGCAATGGACTGCTCCATTCGAACAGGACCATCATCTAGGCCAGATAATATGTGGCAGTGCATTTCAACCATATCCAAACTTCCTGAAATAGTATGAGCCCCCTCGCCCCTTTATTCATTGCGCAAATGCTTTTGGTGTTAAAGAACTAATGCATAACGCTATGAAATATAGTAAAATGGCGTTAAGTACATGTTTTGTTCAGAAAATGTTAAGAATCGACTTGGAATTATATGGTGAAATCAATGTAATGATAGGGTTCCTGCAGAGCCTTTTGTTCTGTTGCCTTTTCATACTGAAAACGGGAAACCGCGGGAAACTGAACTTCAGTAAGCATTGTGTTTAACTGTCCAGTTATATATAGTTTCTGTTCGTGCTGAATATGCAAGTTCGAATGATACATTGTGAGCTCACCGAAGGGCTGTTTCCATTGCAACCTTGCGTGAAGTCGTACACATACATGTTGATCTTCAACATCCAAACCAATGAGCATTTCTGATGATACCGGCAAGTTCAGGTCGCTCAGGAAGGTGATTGCTTGAGTGTCCATTCCAAGTAACAGAACAGGGCGTCTTTTGCGGTCTACCATTTTCCCATGAAACTCCTGAATGTACATATGGACATTTAATTTCATATCAGCCCATTCCTGAATTATTGAATACATGGTTTCATTCCTTTAGAATGGATTAGCCAACTGGACTGCCTCCACTTCCTTCTCACAGGTATATGGTCCAGGCAACAAGGAGATACTTAAAATATTCCAAATGATACATTTTGTAACTCCATACGTCCAATTTACGATACAATACGTATCATGTCAAGCGGTATTTGGACATGGTTCTTTTGATTTACGACAATTTGAGATGTCCTTAGACAGACCTATTTACAAATGGGAATGGGTTAAAGGAAACACATGCGGAGTTACTCTTTTGCAGGAAAGCTGCCCTGATCAAACACTTGGCTCAGGATTGTTTCAATATATATTTGATGTCGTTCAGGGGGAAATAGCTTATGAGCTACGGAAATCGCATTGCTGAATTACGGGAACAGCGGGGACTTACTCAAGAAGAACTTGCGAGCTCCATTCATATTACCAGAGCTGCTCTCTCCCACTACGAGAAGAACCGTCGCAAACCGGATTTCGAAGTGTTAACGAGACTTGCTGACATCTTTGAGGTGTCTATTGATTATCTTATAGGACGTACAAAGCAAAGCGATGTCGTGATGGATGAGGACGTACGCGAATTCGTTGATACCTTGGAGTTATCGGATAAGGAAGTGTTGGAACGCTTCGATCTGATGATTGATGGGAAGTCCTTAACAGAAGAAGAGGCACGTCGTTTTATTGCGTTTGTCCGAATGGAACGCAGCATGGACTAAACCCGAAAGAGGACCCAGTTCCCGAGAGATAACCTCTCTGGCTTCTGGGCTTTTTTTGTGTTTTAATTCCCTTCCATTCCCTGCTTGTCTATTGTGTCAAGGACGCTTGTTGTTGACGGAGGATACGAAATGGTTCCAACGCTCCGGGTCGATTCCGCATTGCAGTAAAACCTTCATGATGTCCATCTGGGTTGCTTCGACTTGTTTACCTGTCGGCCTACGATCGTCCCTGTTTGGATGCTTCATATTCATTCCGCTAACCTCTCTTATCTTTATACTTTCCCTGCCCTCCAAAACTAGCCTTATTATACTTGAGAATGTTCCTCGATGTTGTCGTCTCATGGCGATAACGTTTTTTGATGGGGTTCTAATTTTGTCGAAAGCAAAATAGGAGCAATATGGTGCCGGAATGGCAACCATATTGCTCCTATTATTCTTAATACAACCTGTTCATGCACTTCCACCTTTGAACATGGAAGTTATTAACCTCCAGCACGTGCAAGTTCACGCATATTCGCTTCAAACGCTGCAAGCAGCGCCGCTTCTCCTGTCAGACCTGTTGCCTGAATCCGTTCGATCTGTTCTGTCATCCGCTTGAAGTCCTTCGGAATAACCCGAACGAACTGATTCAGCGCATCTTGCCAGTTATCCAGAACGCGCTGACCGACAGCACTTCCTGTATTGGCAACATGACGTTGAATCATGCCTCGCAGATCTGCACTTTCGGCCACATCTTCGATACGCTCCAAAAGAACCATTTCCAGATTACAACGTTTCAGGAATGTACCTTCCGGATCATACACATAGGCAATACCTCCGGACATCCCTGCTGCAAAGTTACGACCTGTATCGCCCAGTACAACGACACGTCCACCTGTCATATACTCACAACCATGGTCGCCTACACCTTCAACGACTACTTTGGCGCCCGAGTTACGTACAGCAAATCGCTCACCCGCAATACCACGGATGTACGCTTCACCGCTTGTTGCTCCGTAGAGAGCCGTGTTACCGATAATGATGTTATCTTCCGCCTCAAACGTTGCTTTCGGGGAAGGCATCACGATCAGTTTACCTCCGGACAGTCCTTTACCAACGTAGTCATTGGAATCCCCTTCAACGGTCAAGGTCATACCTTTAGGTACAAAGGCCCCAAAGCTTTGTCCGGCAGAGCCGACAAATTTGAATTTAACCGTATCTTCCGGCAATCCTGCGAGTCCATATTTGCGTGTGATCTCACTACCCAAAATGGTACCTACTGCACGGTTAACGTTTGTAATTGGAAGCACCGCTTCAACCGGTTGACCGGATTCAATAGCAGACTGTGCCAGTGGCAGCAATTGTTGCATATCCAGCGTTTCTTCCAATTGGTGATTCTGATGCTGTGTGCGGTAACGCGCAGAGCCTTCCGGCATTTCAGGCACGTGCAGCAATACAGACAGATCCACACCTTTTTTCTTCCAGTGATCTACGGCTTCTACCGTTTCGAGGCAATCTGTACGTCCGACCATCTCCTGAATCGTACGGAAACCAAGATCAGCCATGATCTCACGCACATCTTCAGCAACAAATCGCATGAAGTTAACCACATGAGCCGG
Organism: Paenibacillus sp. FSL L8-0435; assembly: GCF_037965655.1. Classification (NCBI taxonomy): domain Bacteria; kingdom Bacillati; phylum Bacillota; class Bacilli; order Caryophanales; family Paenibacillaceae; genus Paenibacillus; species Paenibacillus sp. FSL L8-0435. Next base: position 1,415,608 of record NZ_CP150185.1, on the reverse strand, counting down.
ATCACCCATATAATTTTTACGCAATTCCGGATTCTGTGTCGCTACACCAACCGGGCAGGTATCCATTTGACAGACACGCATCATGATACAGCCAAGTGCAACGAGCGGTGCTGTAGAGAAACCATACTCTTCTGCTCCAAGCAAGGCTGCAATCGCCAAGTCACGACCGTTAAGCATTTTGCCGTCTGTTTCAAGGACAACACGGTCACGCAGATTGTTCAGCATCAACGTTTGATGTGTCTCTGCAAGACCTAGTTCCCAAGGCATACCTGCGTGGCGAATCGAACCTTGCGGTGATGCACCTGTACCACCGTCATAACCGCTGACAAGGATAATATCGGCACGGCCTTTGGCTACACCAGCTGCGATGGTACCCACGCCCACTTCCGATACCAGCTTCACGTTAATCTCAGCACGCGGATTGGCATTTTTCAAGTCATAGATCAACTCTGCCAGATCTTCGATCGAGTAGATATCGTGATGCGGTGGTGGCGAGATCAGACCTACACCCGGTGTTGAACCACGGACTTCAGCAACCCAAGGATACACTTTACGTCCTGGCAGCTGTCCGCCTTCACCTGGTTTAGCTCCCTGAGCCATTTTAATCTGAATCTCGTCGGCATTAACCAAGTAGTTGGATGTAACACCAAAACGTCCGGATGCTACCTGTTTAATCGCACTGCGGCGGGAATCCCCGTTGCTATCTTTAATGAAGCGAGCCGGATCTTCTCCACCTTCACCGGTATTGGATTTACCTCCAACACGGTTCATAGCAATGGCAAGATCTTCATGCGCCTCTTTACTGATCGAACCAAAGGACATTGCACCTGTTTTGAAACGACGCATGATGTCTTCTACGGATTCAACTTCTTCGAGTGGAATGGAAGCTCCCACCGGTTTCAGTTTCAGCATGGAGCGAATGGTCAACAGTTGATCATTCTCACCTTGCACAAGTTTGGAATATTTTTTATACAGCTTGTAATCCCCAGTGCGTACTGCATGTTGCAGGGTATGAATGGTTTGCGGATTGAACAGATGCTCTTCTCCGTCGTTACGCCATTGATAATCCCCACCGGAATCCAATACTTTATCGTTACCGTCTTTTTCCGTAAAGGCACGGTTATGATGTGTCAACGCTTCGGCTGCCACTTCTTCCAACCCAATTCCACCGATACGGGAAGGTGTCCAGGTAAAGTAACGGTCAACGAAGTCTGATTTCAGACCTACCGCTTCGAAGATTTGAGCTCCACGATACGATTGAATCGTAGAAATTCCCATTTTGGACAACACTTTAGTAACGCCTTTGGTAGCTGCTTTAATGTAGTTTTTCACTGCTTTCTCATGCGAGATGCCACGCAGCAACCCTTGCTGGATCATGTCATCCAGCGTTTCAAAGGCCAGATAAGGGTTCACCGCACTTACACCATAACCCAGCAGCAACGCGTAGTGGTGAATATCGCGCGGTTCTGCCGATTCGAGCATAATGCTGACTTTGGTTCTGGTTCCCTGGCGAATCAGATGGTGATGCAGACCTGCTACAGCAAGCAATGCAGGAATGGCAGCATTCTCTGCGTCCACACCGCGGTCAGACAGGATCAGAATGTTATGACCTTTGTCGATGACACGGTCTGCAGCTTCGAAGAGCAAATCCATCGCTTTGCGAAGTCCTTCTGCTCCTTCCGCAGCGGTGAAGAAGATTGGAATCGTCATGGAGCGGAACCCTGGGCGACGCACATGGCGAATCTTCGCAAAGTCTTCATTGGACAATACCGGTGTATCCAGACGTATCTGGCGACAACTCTCCGGTTCAGGGTTCAGCAAATTGCGCTCAGGACCAATCGTTGTTGCCGTAGATGTTACAATCTCTTCACGGATTGCATCGATTGGCGGGTTGGTTACCTGGGCGAACATCTGTTTAAAGTAGTTGTACAGACGCTGCGGACGATCCGACAGCACAGCCAGCGGTGCATCATAACCCATCGAACCCGTAGCTTCCATACCTGTTGTTGCCATGGGCTCCAGGATTTTACGCAGTTCTTCAAATGTATAACCATAAGCGAGCTGAAGCTGGGTCACGTTATCATGTTTTGGATCAGGAAGTTCCGGTGCTTCCGGCAACTCGCTCAGATCCATCAAATGCTCGTCAAGCCAATCCTGATACGGATTCTCGGCTGCAATGATTGCTTTTACTTCCTCATCCGCGATGATGCGGCCTTCTTGTGTATCCACAAGCAACATCCGACCTGGACGCAGACGATCTTTGTACAGGATCTCTTCCGGCGCGATATCAAGTACCCCAACTTCGGAGGACAGGATAATACGGTCATCTTTGGTTACATAATAACGAGCTGGACGTAATCCATTACGGTCGAGTGTTGCACCGATTTGCAAACCATCTGTGAAGGCCATTGCTGCTGGTCCATCCCAAGGCTCCATCATTGTGCTGTGATACTCATAAAATGCCTTTTTGGCAGGGTCCATTCCCTCATCCGTGCTCCAAGGTTCAGGAACCATCATCATGGCCACGTGTGGCAGAGAACGGCCGCTCAGATACAGGAACTCCAGTGTGTTATCAAACATGGCTGTATCCGAACCGTCCGGATTGATGACTGGTTTCACTTTGGCGATGTCGTTACCAAACAACTCGCTCTCAAACAAGGACTGTCTAGCATGCATCCAGTTCACGTTACCACGCATCGTGTTGATCTCACCGTTGTGGATCATGAAGCGATACGGGTGGGCACGTTCCCAGCTTGGGAAGGTGTTTGTACTGAAACGGGAATGCACAAGTCCAATGGCCGATTCCACGAGTTCTTCCTGCAGATCCAGATAGAACCCGCCAACTTGTTCAGTTGTCAGCATGCCTTTATATACAATTTTGCGACAAGACATGCTCGGAAGGTAGAACGAACCACCTTCTGCTTCATCTGCCGAATAACGAATAGCCAGCTCAGCACGTCTGCGAATAACATACAGCTTACGCTCGAATCCAAGCTCATCCTTCACATCTGCGGATCTTCCAATGAACACCTGACGTACATAAGGTTTCGCTGCAAGTGCAGAACGGCCAAGCATTTCATCAAAAGTAGGAACATCCCGGAAACCCAGGAACGTCTGACCTTCTTCTTCAATAATCTTCTTAAGGCTCTCTTCATGCGCACTGCGAATGGCAGGGTCTTGGGAGAGGAACAACATACCTACGCCATAGAATCCCTGTTCAGGCAATGCAAAACCAAGGCGTTTCGCTTCCTCCGCAAAAAAGCGATGTGGAATCTGAATCAGGATACCTGCTCCGTCACCGGAATTCGGCTCACTTCCCTGTCCTCCACGGTGCTCCATGTTACTGAGCATGGTCAGTGCCTGACTAACGATATCGTGTGAAGGTACTCCTTTGATGTTGGCAACAAAACCCATTCCGCATGCGTCTTTTTCGAACTGCGGGTCATACAGACCCTGTTTTGGAGGTAATCCGATGTGTCTCATGGAACGCAACCTTTCTATAATGAAGTATTTCGGAAAGATCAAGAACATAGGCAACAGGCAACAATGAAACGGGAGGAGCTGGCCTTTCGCTTGCGATAGAGCCTGCTAGATAGAAGAGGTGACAGCATGAGACTGTCAAAAATAATGCCTGCTATTGGGCAGAAGCCATTGTAATGAGATGAGCTGATCCGGACGATCCGGCAAACAGCCTGTATAAATCAACACGCAGCCGCTGGCACGGCTACTGAAATGGAGCGACGTTTTTTTGATATAGTTCTATTATTTTAACACCGACCTAACATCAGCGCAATTTAAACTTTTTAATACCTCTGATAAGAAATGTTTTGCAGTACAGCTTTACAGTAGTGACGTTTAAATTCATCTCTTTTTCGAATAATTATACACTTTTTAAGCCAGAGTACAACTGAATTAAATTGCTGACAGAAGAAAATCGTTCCATGTGCAGCCTACGTTTATCCATAATTCCACCAAATTTTCACTGCTTAAGCCAGCGAAACTTTACTTCTCTATGCATTTGTATACAAAATAGCCTGCAACCCCTTTTTGGGGCTACAGGCTATTTGCACTATTTGACTACTATATTGCATAATTTCACTACAAGAAAATAAAGTTTTTTTCAAAAATATGTCCCTGCTGAAGATCAGGTTCGACTTATGCCGTCACAACTTGACCAGAATCAGCCTGTTCGACTTCTTTTTTCGGACGTCTGCCATTCCAGAGGAAGTAAGCAAGCGTCAGCAGAATGGATACCCCTGCATAGATGCTAAGAATACCTGCCTGATGCCACATCACATCCAGATTACCACTCGATACCACGGCTTTGAAGCCCATAATGCTGTGTGTCATTGGCAACCAAGGGCTAAATGCCTGAAGCCATGATGGAATCAGTTCTACCGGGAAGGTTCCTGCACTTGCCGCAAGCTGGAAGACCAGAAGCAGAATGACAACATAACGTCCAGGCAGATCCAGCCAGGTTACAAGTGCCTGAACAATCAACATGAAGGTCAGCCCGGTAATAATGGTAAACAGGTAGAACAGCCCTATGCTGTGTGTCTCCAGTCCAAGACCATATAACATGAAACTTGCCACGATAACCGATTGGAAAATGCTCACGGACCCAAATACCAGTGTCCGGCTGACAAAACGATTCCAGCCTGTTGCACCAGGTACGGACGTTTCCCGCATTTTCAATACAATCGTGGAAATCAACGATCCCACAAACAGACCGATCGACAGGAAGAACGGTGTCAATCCTGTACCATAATTGCTCACGTTCTCTGCTGTGTTCTCCGAGGAGTTCACCGGTTCAGCGAACATGTTCACTACATCATCCGTTTTCTTAACTTCGGATGTTTTCTGAGCGGCGTCATTCAGCTTGGTTGCCAGTTCACTTGAGCCATCTTTTAGCTCGGTAAGACCGTCAGCCAGTTTGCCCGCGCCATCACCCAATTGCTTCGAACCATCGGTTAGTGAATGAACGCCACCACTTAGTTTACCTACACCCGTTTGCAAAGCTGTTGTCCCTGAGCCCAGCTGCTTGGCACCATCTGCAAGCAATGTACCGCCACTTGCAGCATCACCCAACTTGCCGCTGAACTGCTTCAGGCCATCGGAGAGCTGTGCTCCTCCTTGACTAAGCTGCCCGGCACCAGCCAGCAATTGTTGCTGACCATCCACTAACTGGTTCGTACCAGCCAGAAGTTGCTCCTGACCTCCATGAAGCTCGGCTGCACCCGCAGCCAGTTGCTGGTTACCCTGATGCAGCTGATCTGCACCCTGCGCCAGCTTCTGCTCGCTCTCATGCAGTTGCGCACTGCCATCAGCAACAGCTTCACTTGCCGCAAGCAGTTTCTGTACATCCGCATTTTCGGCCAGTTCCGGGTTTGATGCAGCAAGCTGTTTCAATCCGGCGGCTACACCCTGTGCACCATCAGCAACCTTGGAACTGCCATCTACAGCCGATTGCAGGCCTGTTGCCAGTGTACCGCTGCCCTGAACGGCACTTTGCAGACCATCCGACAGCTTCGCACTGCCCTGTTCTGACGATTTCAGGCCAGCCTGCAACTTGCTTGTGCCATCCAGTGAAGACTGGAGTCCGGTTTCCAACTTGGCGCTGCCATCCTTCAACTGATCTGCTCCGCTCTGAAGCTGGCTAGAAGCAGCTGCCTGAAGCTGTTGCAGACCGGATACAAGATTCGATGTTCCACTTTCAAGTTTGGTTGCCCCTGTATGCAGCGCGTTAACACCATCACTTAATGGAGAAAGTCCTTCCTGAAGTTCAAGCGTTCCTGATGCAAGCTTCGCCAGATTATCCTTGAGCTTAACAGCACCATCATCCAGTTTGCCTGCGCCGGTATTCAGTTCACCAGCCCCATCGCCTGCCTCAGCCAAGCCATCTGATACTTCGGAGAACTTGTCGAGCAATGTCTCTGCATAGGATTCCGTTACTTTGGCGGAAACTTTTGCTTTCAGGTCCTTAATAGCGGTCTTACCGATCTGCGCACCGACAAAGCTGTAATTGCCATTCGGTTCATAGATCAGATCAGCCGGCTCCGGCTTGTCATCGAGCAATGTTGTTGCTTGGGATGAGAAGTTCTCCGGAATCGTAATTTGCATATAATATTTGTCATTACTCATGCCTTCTTTGGCTTGACTCGCACTGACAAAGTCCCATTTGAAATCGGCATTTTTCTTCAGTTCATCCACCAGATCACTACCCACATGGAGGGATTTGCCCTCCAGCTCAGCGCCTTTGTCCAGATTGACAACAGCAACCGGCATCTCATCCACATGACCATACGGGTCCCAATAGGCCGCCAGATAGATGCCACTATACAGGATCGGTATAAACATAATTGCAATAACAGGGATCAACACCTTCGGGTTTCTCACGGCCGATCCCACATCCTTGAAAAACACGGATAAAGATTTCATGTCATTTTCTCCCCTTAATCTCTCTGCTCCATGAGCAGGAATAACCATAATGAAATACAATGCGGCATTCCAGAAAACATACTGAAACACGAACTGACCACTTTCCTCAAACGGTCACTTTAGGACAAAAAAACAACCTGTCTTCCGACAAGCCTCCCTGCTTGATACGCGTGAAAATCCATATATTATAGTAGATATAAATTCGGATTACGTTATAGCAGCAATTCCTTCCATTAAGAAAAGGCGAAAGTAAGTCTTGATTTCCTCTTTGCTCAGCGGTTGATGTTGTTTGCTCCAGTCTGAGGTGAGTGCAATGTACAGGCGAATCATCATAAATGCGACGACTTGCGGATCACAATCTCGAATCTCTCCATTGTCTTTTGCTTTCTCAAGCTCCTTAGCCAGAAAGTCGGAGATTACCTTCTCCACCTTGTCTAAACCTTCCTTGGCCTGCAGCGTTCCAAAGTCCTTCAGCTCCTGAGATAACTTAACGAGCAGGTCGTGATCACGACGAAACTCTAACAATGCATCCAGCACCCGAAACAGATTATCGAAAAATGCACTTTCCTGATGTACTTCACGATGCGCGATGTTCTTCATTTCCTGAATCACTTCTACCAGGATCTGATCAAACAATTGTTCCTTATTGGTGAAAAACGTATAGATTGTTCCTTTGCCAACGTTCGCAATCTTGGCGACCTGATCCATCGTCGTTGCTTTGTATCCAAACATGGCAAACGACTGGGCTGCTGCATGAATAACCTGCTGTCTCCTGTCAATCGGAGCCATCATATCCCTCCTTTTAAACACATTCATTGTTCAATCGCTCTACATAAATGACCAAAAATACAATTCGGTCATTCGGTCAAAATATACAATACCACCTTAGAAAACAGATTGCAACCCTAACATTTTAAAAATTGTGTTAATATTTTTTAACCTAAATGCAGTGGAAACTCCTTCTGTCGTCGTCTATAGTGTAAGATGACTCAGATAATACGTATATATAATGAAGTTTAGGTTGTCTCATTGTATGATATATGGTGTAAATATTCATAGAAGAAACATGATTTTACGCTTCAATGTATATTCATGTAATAACGCATTCCCTAGCTAGAATAAACAATGAATATCTTCATTTTGAATTAAAACTTATGAATAAAGGTGAACTCATGCGAAAACCAAGAGTGCTCTTATTATCGGAAGGTTTCGGTACCGGTCACACTCAGGCCGCTCATGCGCTGGCACATGGCATCAAAAAAGTCAGTCCACATGTTCACAGTCGTGTCATTGAACTAGGCAAATTTTTGAACCCAACGGTAGCTCCACTAATTTTCTCTGCATATCGAAAGACACTATCGGTTCAACCCAAACTGGTCAGCCTGTTGTACCGCACACAGTACAATAAATCATTAAATGGTTTTACCAAGCTGGCGTTGCACCGAATTTTCTATACACAGACGGCACAGGTCGTATCCCAACTGAAACCCGATGCGGTCATCTGTACCCATCCTTTTCCGAATGCGGTCATTTCCCGGCTCAAACGCCAGGGTCTGAATATCCCGCTCTATACGGTCGTGACGGATTATGACGTGCACGGAACATGGATTAATCCGGAAGTGAACAAATATCTGGTCTCTACCCCTCAGGTCAAAGCATTGCTTGAGATTCGGGGCGTCGATCCCTCCCATATTCAGATCACGGGAATCCCTGTGCATCCAGACTTCTGGGAAGCAGGAGATAAGGTGAAGCTACGGGAAGAGATGGGGCTTCAGAACATGCCTACGGCGCTGCTTATGGGTGGTGGATGGGGACTTTCGTTTGATGAGGACCATATGAAAGCTCTCACGTCCTGGGCAGATCGTGTTCAATTGGTCTTTTGTCTAGGAAGCAATGAAAAAATGATCGCAAAAATGAAGGAAATGCCTTGCTTCCAGCATCCGAATATTCGTATTCTGGGATATACACGGGAAGTAAGCAAACTGATGGATGTATCCGATGTGCTGATTACGAAGCCAGGTGGCATGACATGCACCGAAGCACTGGCCAAGGGTCTACCGATGTTGTTCATTCCTCCGATTGCAGGTCAAGAGGAAGAGAACTGTGAATACTTTGTACAAGCCGGATACGGCCAGGTCATTCATTCTGCCGACGTGATCACCAATCGTTTCAGACAACTAGTTGAGCAGGTATCTACTCAAACTGAAAGCCCGCTGAACGTAGCACATATTTCAGGTAATCAGTCGGCCTATGATCCGAAGTGCTGTGCTCAAGCTGTTCATAACTTATTGTTCCCGACTACAGCCGAAGTCACAACAACCTCCGTGGAGCGCTTCACAGCCGGAATTGCTGCCACGTCCTTGTCAGGTACCAGAATACCATTCTGACGCCTCTAGGGGCCTATAGAACAGCTCTCACGAGGTGTTATAGGGCACAAGACAATTACTCAAGATATACAAAGAAGGTTCCCTTCCGAATTTTTGGAAGGGAACCTTCTTTTATTTTCACTAATTCCACCGTATGATTTGGCAGAAAAAAGGGTAATTTAGAGTATAACGATATTTTAAAATAACGAAATAAAACTACGATTCAGGCTTTTTCAAGGGCCGTGTGATGCCCACACAGTTAACTACCCTGCCTGTTTGCAGAATTTACGGGTCGATTACTTGTAAAAAGTATGATGACCGATCGTTTTTACTTTTTTCTGCGAGCGGGCAACTGTCAGATCGTCGGCAAGCGTCAATGATAAGAAATAATACGTATCATCGGCGACTTCCTTCTTCCCGTTCAACGCAGCATTCACTGCTTTGATGCTGTCCTCGTTAGGAACCACACGTTTCATACGTCCGTTCGCTACAGGACTAAACTGGGATTTCTGATAGATGACCTTGTAAATGGTATCGGGAAAATTGGCTGACCGCAGCCGGTTTAAGACAACATTGGCAACTGCCACTTTGCCTTCGTACGGTTCACCTTCTGCCTCTGCCATGACGATTTTTTGCAGCAGATGCAGTTCTTTATCGGACACACTGTATGACCAGGTTGCGAGTTTCGAGTCTTCCTGGTTCAGAAGTTTGGTCCGTGTAAAGTATAGTTTTTGGGGGGGAGTTGTTACAGCAGCAACTTCTTTGGCACGTTTCACTTTGGCCAATTTCAGTGCAGCTTCTTTTTTGGCTTTGGCCGCAGCTACCGCTCTAGCTTTGTTCTTGGCCTTCGCTTCTTGCAGTTCCTGCTCTTCCTGAGCAGTCGTAAGCCAGTTCTTCGCTGGCAGAGATTCAGTCCACGCTACGGTTTGGGCAGACAGATTAGAGGACAGACTTGTCCCATCTTCCATCATGCGCCTCTCTTCTTGCGTAGATGTTTGGTTATTTTGCACAGAAGCCGCAAGTTCGGTCATCTGTTTACTATCACTAGCTTCATTCCACTTCCCCGTCGCCTGAACGACATTTACCCCCACTATACATACAAGCAGCACTGATAACATCGGTGCTACCCAACGATTTTTGCTTATAATGTTCATTCGAAGATTCCTCCTGTCGAAACAATTCCCTTAACTAAGTAACCCAAAAAAAAGAATTTGAATAACGTTGGCTAATATTACATAGGGATAAACGTTATGTCAATGTGATTTTATGGCATAAAAATGATTATCAGGAAAAAGTGAACGTATCCACGACCTCATACATTGGCGATTGCCCCAGCCTTGTCACATAAAGTACAATGTCCTCCACCATCCATGAATTAGCACCTGTGGAATGTTCCGGAAGCACGCCAGATACCCCTTTATTCTCATTACCTGGAACTTGTCCCAGATATTTTCTGGCAACGGTAATATGGGGAGCATACGGTCTTAATTCAGCTTCATACCCAAGGGGCGAAGTCGCCTGCACGATTTGTTTTTGCAATGAAAACAAGTGCTCTATCTCTCCGCTAACACCTTTCCAAAGTACTTTAGGGGCTTCTTCAAGTCCAAATGTACCCCAGTTCGAAAGCTGAAGTTCAAATGGCTGAAATCCGCTTGTTGCTGAGCGCAATGCTTTTCGCAGGTGTCCGATGTCACTAACTAACGTATCCCCCAGAAATTGCAAGGTTATATGATAATCTCTATGATCTGTCCATTTACGAAAATCCAGCTTGTTCTGTACAAGCCTCGCATCCATCTGAAGAGACTGCTGAACAGCAACAGGAAGACGAATTGCTACAAACAATCTTTCCCGTCGGGATGATTGATCCTGATGTGATTGGTTATTCATTGCATACACCTCTCTAAAGTTCGCTCTATTATTTCATAACTATACATATCGTTTCAAGTTGGGTAAGTATAGATTGACACAAATATAACCATTTGCAAATAAGGCTAGATTCCTGCATTTCCCACCTTAATGCACATCCAACATCAAATCTGATACACTTTAATTATCAAACTCATCAAACTATTTATCTCAGGAGGACCACACATTATGGGTAAAATTGTATGTTTTCCATCTCTATCCGAAGAACAGCAACAACGCATTCAGAATGCTGCACCGGGATACACCCTGAAATTCGGAAAAGCCAAGGAATTGGACCCCGCTGAGTTGAAAGAAGCTGAGATTATTCTCGGCTGGTCCCCACTCGTCACAGAACATGCATTAAAACAGGACAGCCTGTTGAAGTGGGTTCAGGTCTGGTCTGCTGGTGTGGACAATCTCCCCTTCGCAGATTTGCAACAAAAAAACGTTCAGGTCACCAGTGCAAATGGAGTTCACGCGATTCCAATCACCGAAATTATTCTGGGCATGATGTTATCCCACAGTCGCTGGCTGAGACAAGCTATGCTGCATCAACAGCAGGCCGAATGGAAAGCTCCTGCCCAACCACTGCCAGAACTGCATGGCAAAACAGCGGTCATCGTTGGTGTAGGCGAGATCGGTACGGAAACAGCCCGTATTCTCAAAGCACTCGGCATGCGCACGATCGGAGTTCGCCGCTCAGGTAAGGATGTCTCCAATGTGGACCAAATGTACGACATGACCGGTTTACATGAAGCCTTGAACCAGGGCGATTATGTAATTAACATTTTACCGCTAACTGATGAAACCAAACATATATATGATCAAACTGCATTTGAGCAGTTCCGATCCGGTGCCTGCTTCGTTAATGTGGGCCGTGGCCCCAGTGTGAAAACGGAAGCGTTGCTGAATGCACTCCAAAACGGCCAAGTTGCCTTCGCTGCACTGGACGTGTTCGAAGAAGAACCTCTTCCTGCAGACCACCCGCTATGGGGCATGGATAACGTGTTAATTACGCCTCATATCGCAGGAAGTACAGAGCAATACACGAATCGAGCAGTCGATATTTTCGTCAAAAATCTGGAAGCTTACGTCGCTGGCGATACTCTGCCGTTGAACCTTGTGGATTATAGTCATAAATATTAACACAAACACCCGTTCCCATGCAATATTGTGCAAATCAGATCAACGATATCAATGGAACTAAAGAAATATTTCTGTCCTCTACGTTCTAGTGTAAACTGTTAGTTCAATGGATATGTAAGCAATAAAAAAATCTACCTCTGGAAATTTCCCTAGAGGTAGATTTTTTGTTTTTTTACGCTTACATACACAGCCAAATATGACGTACAAACGTGCCTTTATGTACTGTTCGGTACTCTTTTACAGTCCATCCTACTTCCAACAAGTGCTCTTCTACCCACTCTGTGGAAACAATCACTGCCCGTTTTGCCAATCTGCGCAAACTCTCCAGCATGGCTCGTTGCTCAGCATCCGGAAGTACAGAGCAGAGATTATAGGGCATGTCCAGAATTGCTGCATCATACAAATCTTGCAGTTCATTCATATCCCCGAGTGTGATTCGATCCGAATCATATCCATAATGCGGCAGATTGATACGTGCACCTCGGACAGCCAGAGGATTGAGATCGTTACCTTTTGCGTCAATTCCCATGGATAAAGCTTCAATCACAACCGTTCCCATACCACAGCATGGATCAAGCAATCGATGATTTTCTACTCTCGGAACAGCAATATTAACCAGCGCTCTCGCAAGCGTGATGCCAAATCCAGTTGAGTAATTTTGCGGCTTCTGCCGATGAATCTGCCATGATCGATCCGCTTCTGTCCACTGGCCCAAGATCCATTTTTCTCCTGTTCGGATTAGGCCGAAAGTCACCTTAGGTTGTTTCATCTGTGCCTTGCCTTTAATGCACATGCCAACTTCTTTTTCCAGTTGACGAGACTGTGCATAATCAGGGGCTTGATCCCCTTCTTTCAAACAAATCACCTTAAATGTCTCTTCTGGCAACAGATGAATATCCCTGGCAAAAGGAAGCAGATCAGTCACGCTGCCCCCTTCGCCGATCACGTCCAGTCTGCCATGGATAAAAGGACTGCGTCCAGGTGGAGTACATCGTTCAGACCACACATATGACCCCATATCCATACGGATCTCCAAACTCGGTTCAAGCAGCGTATTCAGCTCCAGCATGCATAGTTCTTGCTCGTTCTCGTGGCAAGCAAAGGTGTAGAGGTGTTTCCCAGAAGTGGCGTACATACCAAGTGTTTCATCAGGCAAAATTCCCCTCTCCTTCCTTCATTAATCATGTTTCTTCTATATAAATAGTAAGCTCATTGAAGACATATCAAATACGACTCAAACGTTTGCTTCAGGTAGCCATTGTATACAATGTTAGGCTCCTAGACAACTATCCATTTCCTTGCACGTATCTTTTTGGAAAGAAAAAAAATAAGGTGTTCCCATTGTTGAGGAACGCCTTACTTTATTTTGAGACTCTCACTAATCGCCACCTGCGTGATTCCAGCTTCTTCTATTATAAGGAGAAGGTTATATTTTTAATTTTTCAATGGATGTAAGCAAATCTTCCGATAATTCTTTCAGACTTTGAATGTTGCCGCTAATCGTTTCCATGGAACTTACTTGCTCTTCCGCCGATGCAGAAACTTCTTCCACACTCGCTGCCGATTGTTCCGAAACAGCGGAAATCTGCTGACTGAAATCATTCATTCGTCCGCTTGCTTCCTGCATGCCTCCCAGTCCATCTGTCATCGTGCCGATGACACCAACCATGCCTTCCACCGATTCATTAATTGTACGGAAGAGTTGACCTGAAGTAAGCACATGTTCCTGACCCAGTTCGGTCTCCTGAACGTTCGTACGTAATTCCGCAACCACCCCTTGTGACTCCTGCTGAATATCCTCGGTAATCGCCGTGATCTCTTCAACCGAAGTCTGCACAGCCTCAGATAACTTCCTCACTTCTGATGCCACTACGGCGAATCCGCGTCCACTCTCTCCCGCACGTGCTGCCTCAATGGAAGCATTCAATGCAAGCAGATTGGTTTGGCGTGCAATGTCATGAATGACCTGAACCAGCTTGGAAATATCATCATTTTTACGATTCAACCGTTCCATCTTGTTCATGGAAGCCGAGACTGAACCGGAAATCTGTTGCATCTGCTGCACCGACTGTTCCATCGCCTTGCGACCATTCAGACCTTGTTCCAGTACAAGATCCGACATGACGCGCAGCTGGCTGCCTTGTTCCGTATGATTCTGAATGTGATCATTCAACACTTCAACCGTACGGGCTGATTCCACGGCTGTCTCTGCCTGGCTCTCTGCGGCCTTGGCTGACTCTTCCATGGTCACAGCAATTTGCCGACTGCCTATCTTAACCTCTTCTGAGGATATTGCCAGTTCCCCACTTTGCAGATTGACAGCTTCGGCAATTCGTCTGACGCTCAGAACCATGGAAGTCAGGTTACCTTTCATGTCATTCACCGCTTTGGCCAGAACACCGACTTCATCCTCATGTTTGGTATGTATGTCCTGAACATTCAATTGGCCTTCTGCAATCAGTTTCACCGCACTAATGACACGCAGCAGTGGTTTCACGACCTGTGAACGAATAATTGGAATGCTGATCGCTGTAATGGCAATCATAACAAGAACACCGATAATGATGATTAATCTACCATCCTGTACCGATCTGATCGTTTGGGCCGCCGCAAGATTGGACTGTTCCTGATTGTATTCCACGAGATAATCGAGGTCGACTTGCATGGTGTCAAAGGAATCAGCACCTTTATCAGCTACTTCCTTCGCCAGCTGTGTCTGCCCCTCATCACTCAACTTGATCGCTTGCGTATTAATCTTGAGATACGCTTCCCATTTGTTCTTGAACGCTGTCCAATGTTCGAGCTCATCCGCAGACTTCTCCTGCTGATCATAGATTTTAATCGCCTGCGTCGTTTCACGAATATACTTGGTACGCTCTTCTGACAAAAATGCCTTGTCTGTCTCTTCCGCGTCAAAGTGGCGATAACTTAGTGACAGGACATGCTCTGTGGTATAATTTAACCGGTTAATTTGCTGGATTGATGGCATCCAATTGTTCGTAATTTCATTGGTATTGGTTTCGATTGAATTCATCCGGGTGACAATCGTGACACTCAAAACAATTAAACAGAGGATTAACAAGTAGAACGCGATGCTGATACGCAGACCGATACTCTTGATCTTGAATCTGCTGAACATATGATTTCCCCCTTGACCTCTTCGGTCATCCCGAATACAGGTGCGTTTGTCATTGTTTTCCCCTTCTATTTGACCTCTTGTCAAAAGAACTTATCTATATTATATCGGTAGGAAAATAGACGTAAAGTATTATAACATTATTTTGTCATTAAGATGCTTGATTTTGTAAGAGATTGTTGAATCTTGACAAAGTCCAAACTGAAGAGCTGCAGCATACGGTAAAGTCCCGATCTGCAGCTCTTCGGTTTGTTCGGATTTCAACGGCTACCTTCATAAAGCGATCAGCCTAGTTCAGTATTGCTGTCTTATGCTCAGCCAGCAATCGATATGAATCCAACCTGCGCTCATAATCTGGTCCCGCCGTAACCAGAAGCAACCTCTCCGTATCCAGCCTGCGACTCACCTGTTGCAATCGCGCCCATACCTGCTCAGGTGTACCTGCATAGTGCCGTACCGATTCATTTTGATCACTAACGGCTACATCATTCGTGTTAGAGACCACGATACCACTTGAATTCGGCCCGGTCGAACGTTCTTTTCCATCCAGCTTACGTCTCTCCGCCATGTTAAGACTCCAGCCCAAAGCATCCGTCTCTGACTCGGCACACAATACGCTGACTGCCACCATAACCTCAGGCTCCTTCATCGTTGCACTAGGAATAAATCCTTCTCGGTATCGCCTTACAGCCTCTGTACCATCGGCATCACTCATGAACTGACCAAATACATATCCCATGCCAAACCGAGCCGCAAATTCTGCACTCTTCACGTTAGTTCCCAACATCCAGAGTGATAACGGGAGCTCGGGAATCGGACGAGCTGTCACGGGATGATCCTCGTACATGTAGCGGTCTTCGAGCAGTTCTGTGAGTGCTGCGAGCGATTCAGGCAGTTTGGATACATGGTGCAAGTAATTGCCACTAAGTGCCATCGTGGCATGAGGTCCACCGCCCGGAGCACGTCCGAGCCCAAGCTCGATGCGCCCCGGATAGAGCGCAGCCAGCAGGCGGAACGACTCCGCAACCTTGAGTGGGCTGTAGTGTGGCAACAAGACCGCACCAGAGCCAAGTTGGATCGTTGTTGTCCTTGCTCCGATGTGCGATAACAGTACTTCGGGAGAGGCCGATGCCAGTTCAGCCATATCATGATGCTCTGACGTCCAGTATCGGGCGTATCCCCAAGCCTCGGCATGTTGCGCAAGTGTCACCGATTGTTGAAGCGCCTGTTCCGCTGTGGCATCGTTTAACCTTGGAACAAGGTCAAGTACGCCCAGACTGAACGTCTCACTCATTCGCTTAGCCACGTGTCTCATCTCCCTTTATATCGGTTAATTTTAATCCAGATCGTAGATCGAACCCACCTTCAGACCGTAGAGTTCATTATATATTTTCTCGGCAAATGCATCCGTCATACCTGCGATATAATCGATCACCATGTGTTCCCAAGTCCAGATCGGCTGGGCTTTGGCTTGATCCTTCTCATACCGTTGCAGCCAGTCGGATGGAATAATGGATTTGGACGTTTCCGGATCGAGGAATGCATCCCATAATCGCTTAATCATCCACTCACTGCGCTTCTGTAGCCGCTGCACACGTAGATCACGAATCATGGTCACCCAGGCAAAACTCTTGAGCACACTCACCGTACGCAGCATATCAAGGTCTTCAGCCCCTTCACGGACAAAAGTTACCTTCTTCCAGTCGCCGTCGTCAATAACGCCCAGGCTGCCTACAAAAAAGCTCACCCAGTAGGCTTTCACCTCACGACGGGTACGCGAGTAATCATGCTCGCAGAACGGCATCTTCTCATTCCAGATGCGCAGGAACGAAGCGAGGACCTCTTCTACCTTTTGCCCAATCGCTTCTCGGGTCCATCCGTTCCAGAACAGATCCTCCAGCGTTGTAATTTTATCCACAATCAGTCGATTCACATGCGGATCTTGCAGGAAATGCTCATGTACTTCAATTTTGCCTGCTTTGATGCCATCCTCCAAGTCATGCGAGGAGTACGCAATATCGTCGCAAAGGTCCATCAACTGTGCTTCCAGCGTCTTCTTGCCTGCCGGCACGTTCCAGCGATCACGGATCTCCCGAATATATTGCCACTCATGATGATACATGCCTTTTTTGCTCTCTGTCCCAGGGTACGGATACTTGTTGATTCCTAGTAATACCGCATCAGACAGGTTCAGTCCATCGATATCTTCACGCTTCTCCAAGTGCATAATGAGACGGAAGTTGTGCGCATTGCCTTCAAAATGCTCGTATTTCCGTTTTAACTCGGCACGGACTTCAGACTCCACCTTGGGAACTTTGGCGCTGCGGCTTTTTTTCATGATTTTCTTAGCCTCGGTGTTGATGAGGTCATCCAGAATGCCATCCAATACTTCTTCACCTTTATGTCCAAACGGCGGGTGGCCAAAATCATGTGCGATTGCAGCGCACTCCACCACTTCTGAATCAATAATAAGACCGGGGTTGTCCGCGCGGTCCCAGTCCACCTCGGGAAAACGGCGAATTAGGCTTCGGGCAGCTTCTCGGGCAATCTGTGCCACCTCCAGGGAATGGGTCAAACGAGTACGATAATAATCACCCGTTCCTGCGCCAAATACCTGCGATTTGCCCTGTAACCGACGGAAGGTCGGTGAATGAATAAGTCTCGAATAGTCCCGTTCATACGCTGCACGAGATCCATCCAATTTGGTTAATTCAGGATATTGTCTATGTTCTCTCAGATCGTTCCATTGCATGGGGATCACTCCTAGCCGACTGTCTCTATTTTGAGTGATTATACACAACATCTGTGGTTTCGAAAAGTAAAACCTGTCTGTGATTGTCATCTCTTCTTACATCAATTTGTGATGAACAGTCATCTTCTCTTATTATACCCTGCCAGACTATCATCCGTGCATCTAAATGATAATGATTAAAATTGAACTCATTATTCACATATGCTCGCTCCCATAGCAGAACAACCATAAGTACTCACTGTGACACAAGGTAGCCGTTTCGGTTACGGATCGTTCTTCTGATCGCTGTTGTCTCCAGGTTTTCTGAATTCCCTTTACTAAGGGAAAAACCCGGAGACAAAGGCGAACGCTTCGCTTCTTCAGAATCGATTCCGTCCCCTTCACTACTTTTGCTGTCCTTATAATACATAATGGTATTCATCATTCAACTCGCTAAAAAATCGAGTGAAAATCAAGTTCAATTTAGAAAATATCATCATTTGCTTCAATGATAGTCTGCCTCCCCCGCGCCCTCCCGTTGTTGGTAAAAACAAAAAAAACCGACAGGACTGAAACGCCCTGTCGGGGTGGAGATGGTGGGTGCAACGGTATTACACCATAACCTTACAGATATCGTTGGTGAACTCTACTGGATCTTGAATTGGCAATCCTTCGATTAACAATGCCTGATGGTACAGCAGGCTGGTATAGAGGTTCAGCTTTTCCTGATCCTGTGCGAAAGCGTCTTTCAACGATTTGAAGACATCGTGATTCACGTTGATTTCCAGCACTTTGTCGGCTTGTACATTTTCGCTGTTTGGCATAGCTTTCAGGATTTTCTCCATTTCAATCGTCAATTCACCTTCGGTGGACAAACATACCGGGTGGCTTCTGAGACGTTTGGAAGCTTTAACGGCTTTGACTTTACCTGCCAATTGAGCTTGCATCGCTTCAAACAACTCTTTGTTGTCGTTGTCCTGAGCGTCCGTTTCTTCTTTGTCCGCGTTATCTTCGATACCCAGGTCACCACTGGAGATGGATTTGAATTCTTTCTCCTTGTAGTTCGTGATCATCTTGATTGCAAACTCGTCGATGTCATCGGTAAAGTACAATACTTCGTACCCTTTCTCAAGAACACCCTCGATCTGTGGCAGCTTCTCAATACGGCTAATGGACTCACCGGATGCATAGTAGATGTACTTCTGATCTTCCGGCATTCTGGAGACGTATTCGTCCAGGCTCACGAGTTTGCTCTCTTTGGAAGACGTGAACAACAGCAGATCCTGCAATGTATCCTTGTTCACACCATAGTCGCTATATACGCCATATTTCAACTGACGGCCAAACGCTTGGTAGAACTTCTCGTAGTTCTCGCGCTCGTCCTTCAGCAGGCTTTGCAGTTGACTCTTGATTTTGTTCTTGATGTTTTTCGCGATCAGGCTAAGCTGACGGTCATGTTGCAACATCTCACGGGAAATGTTCAGGGACAGGTCTTCCGAATCCACCATACCTTTAACAAATCCAAAGTAATCTGGCAACAGATCCCCACATTTATCCATGATCAATACACCGTTGGAGTAGAGTTCAAGGCCTTTTTCATACTCTTTGGTGTAGTAGTCAAACGGCGTGTTCTCCGGGATAAACAGGATTGCATTGTATACCACTGCGCCATCTGCGCTGATATGCAGGTGTTTGAGCGGTTTGTCAAAACCGTAGCGTTTTTCCATATAGAAGTTCGTGTAGTCTTCTTCGGTCAGTTCGCTTTTATTTTTACGCCAGATCGGCACCATGCTGTTCACGGTTTGTTCTTCTTGATATTCCTCGAACTCGTTCTCCGTGCCCTCTTTCGGACGTTGACCCGTTACATCCATCTTGATCGGGTAGCGAATGAAGTCGGAGTATTTCTTGATGATGGATCTCAGGCGGTACTCATCCAAAAATTCGTCATACGAATCTTCTTCGGTATTTTCTTTGATCGTCAGGACGATTTCCGTACCTACGGAATCTTTCTCAGCTGGTGTGATTGTGTAACCATCCGCGCCTTCGGACTCCCATTTCCAAGCTTCGTCGCTGCCCAGCGTTTTACTCGTTACGGTCAGCTTGTCCGCCACCATAAATGCCGAGTAGAAACCTACCCCGAATTGTCCAATGATGTTGTGGCCGTCTTTTGCTTCATTTTCCTTCTTAAACGCCAGGGAACCACTCTTCGCGATAACCCCCAGGTTGTTCTCCAGCTCTTCCTGCGTCATCCCGATTCCGGTATCCGTCAGTGTGAGCGTGCGGTTTTCTTTGTCAATCGTGAGCTTGATGAAGTAGTCCTCTTTGTTGAAAACAAGTGAATCGTCGGTAAGTGCTCTGTAATAAATTTTATCAATGGCGTCACTGGAGTTGGAGATCAATTCTCTCAAAAAGATTTCTCTTTGGGTGTAAATGGAGTTGATCATCATATCCAGCAAACGTTTGGATTCTGCCTGGAATTCTTTTTTAGCCATGAGTGGTTGGACTCCTTTCAAATTGGATATCGAATGATTTGATTGAAAATAGAAAGTTACTGAGTAATCCTGCGGCCATTAGTAGACTCAAAAACCTTTGATCGCTCTAGTCCACAGATATTGTGATTCACTTCTAACTGGCTCATTGTAAAAATAAGTGCACGACGTTCTGCAATGTAGCCGTTCCGGTTACGAATCGTTTTTCGGATCGCTGTTATCCCCGTATTTCTTTGATTCCCTTTTTAAAAGGGAGAAATCCGGTGATAAAGGCGAACGCTCTGCTTCCTCCAAATCGATTTCGTCCCCTGCACTACTTTTGCATCTGATCAGCGACTGATTTTTAGGATAGAGAACATCAATGAAGTGATATCTCTTAAACGCGGAATGCTCCTTCAAGTCTGTTGCTTCCTTGGCTTCGCATGTCCTACTCAGGTTCAATCTCTATTTTCAAAAACAGAATCATTCCATATGTAGGCGTACAGTAAAAACATCATCTGTTAGCACTCTAATGATTGGAGTGCTAAACCCTTCCTTTTATATAACATATGGGAAAATTGGGTGTCAATACGCAGGCGGCTATTTTAACAAAAAGATCGAATAACCCTTCAACTTTTGCACATCACCAATCATTTTAACGTAATCCCGCGGGTAAAACAAAAGCCGCCTCGAACCAAAGTTCGAACCGGCATAGGGAAAGATACTACGGTTAGGATTAGAAAATTTTACTTTTTCACCATTTTCGGATCAAGGGTGTCGCGCAGACCGTCGCCCATGAGGTTGAAGCCGAGAACGGTTAACATAATGGAAACGCCGGGGAAGATCAGTGTCCACGGTGCTTTTTGTATAAACTGACGGGAGTCCGACAGCATTTTACCCCATTCGGGATCGGGTGGTTGTGCGCCCATGCCTAGAAATCCGAGCGCAGCAGCTTCGATGATCGCCGTCCCAATTCCAAGTGTACCTTGCACGATCAGCGGAGTAAGACTATTGGGCAAGATGTGGCGAAACAAGATTCGCCCATTACCCGCTCCAAGTGTCCGCGCCGACGTAATGAATTCCTCCTGTCTCAAGCTGAGTACCCGTGAACGCACCAACCTTCCGTAGGTCGGGATGTTCACGATGGCGATGGCGAGCAATGCATTTTGCAACGATGGGCCCAATATCGCCACAATGGCGATGGCCAGCAAAATCCCGGGAAAGGCGAGCAAGATATCAAATAGACGCGAGATAAGCATGTCAGCCCATTTTCCATAAAATCCGGCAATTAAACCAAGCAACGTGCCCGCGATAATGGAACCAATAACAGAGAAGAAGCCTACCCATAATGAAATACGCGCCCCATGCATCACTCTGGAAAACACGTCACGCCCCAGATCATCGGTACCAAACCAATGCTCTGCCGAAGGGGCCTGAAGCCGATCCACCAGCACCTGTTCCTTATAATCGTAAGGAGCGATATATGGCGCGAGGAAGGCCAACAGGATAAAAAACACGATAATAATTAGACCTGCAAGGGCAAGCCGATTTTTCCGAAACGTTCTCCACGCTTCCCGCCATGGACCGGATGTGCTCGCCGACGCAGCGTCTATGGATGGTCCGGTATTGGTTGATAATTTGGCCATGCGGCGTCTCCTTTCTTGGATATGAATGAATGATAAATCCCCTATTTATAACTGATCCGCGGATCAAACACGGCGTAGAGCAGGTCCACAATCAGGTTAATCACCACGAAAAAGAACGCCACGATCAGAATCCCACTCTGGATCACCGGATAGTCCCGCGAACTAATCGCTTCATATATATAACGTCCCACGCCTGGCCAAGCAAAGATCGTTTCGGTCAACACCGCACCCCCAAGCAGCGATCCGGTCTGGATGCCGATAACCGTGAGCACAGGAATGAACGCATTTTTGAGTGCATGTCCATATACAACAAAAAACGGCCCCAGTCCCTTCGCCTTCGCTGTACGAATGTAATCGGAACTCATCACTTCCAGCATACTGGAACGGGTCATCCGGGCAATAACAGCCATCGGAATCGTTCCCAGTGCAACACTTGGCAGAATCAAATGTTTCGTGACGGTCCACAACTGATTCCATTGTCCAGCGATCATCGTATCCAGCACATACAAGCCCGTAATGGCTTCCACCGGATCTCGTGCATTCATGCGTCCAATGGATGGCAACCACTGCAACTTGTTCGCAAACAGCCATTGTTCCATCAGACCTAACCAGAAGATAGGCATCGATACACCCACCAAAGCAATGACCATACAGCAATAATCAAACCAGGAGTTGTGCTTCCATGCACTGACAATCCCGGCATTCACCCCAATAATGACAGCAAACAACATACTAGCCATCGTTAATTCGAGGGTTGCTGTCAGATAAGGCACAATTTCCTGGGCAATAGGCACCTTGGTGCGGATGGATGTTCCCAGGTCACCTTTGAGCAAATCGCCCAAGTAGGCGAAATATTGCTGGAACCAGGGTTTATCCAGACCGAGCTGGTCACGAAGGGCCTGCTTGGATTGTTCGGTTGCCTTTTGCCCAAGTATGGTCTCGGCCGGGTCACCCGGAATGGCGTGGATGATGGAAAAGACAATCAGGGTCATGCCCAGCAGTACGGGCAGCAACACAAGCACACGTTTGACAATATAGCTGTTCAATCCTGTTCACCTGCCTTCGACATATCGTGCAAAATAAAAAGCGCCGGCAGAAACGCATGCTTTGGATAGTTACGTCCGGATGTGGGTTCTGCCAAGCATTGCGTCTCACCAGCGCTTTGTAAGAAAGAATTAAACGTACTCACTCCGAACTGCAGTGCCATCTTCAGATCGCAGTTATCTGAAATGGATAAGTTCAGCTTACAGCTTACTCAAAATAAGCACCGGCATAGGATTCACTGCCCAGCGGAGATGGTACGAAACCTTTCAGGTTCGATTTACCCGCCAGAATTGGCGTGGTGTGCACGAGTGGAATCCACGGTGCGTCTTCCTTGATAATTGCCTGCGCTTGTTTGTAAAGCTCCGCACGTTTCTCCTGATCTGTTTCTTTCTGCGCATCCGTCAGTAGTACGTGCAACTCTTCGTTAACATAGAAGCTGCGGTTGTTGCCCGGAATGGCGTCTTTGTCGAGCAACGTGTACAGGAAGTTATCCGGGTCCCCGTTATCACCTGTCCAGCCGAGCATGTAGATATCGTCTTTCTCCCCGGCTTTCGCATCATCCAGATAGGTCGCCCATTCTGGGGATTCAATGTTTGTGGTAACACCAATTTTCTCAAAATCAGCTTGGATCGCTTCCGCTACCTTCTTGCCATCAGGCATATACGGACGGGATACCGGCATCGCATAGAAGGTTACCGGATCAGGCAATCCGTCAGGAAAGCCAGCTTCGGCGAGTAGAGCTTTTGCTTTTTCCAAATCATATGGGTAATCCTCAATGGTATCGTTGTATCCCCACAGCGTTGGAGGCATCGGGTTCACGGCAGGCTCAGCTTGTCCAGCAAAGAATGCATCAATAAGGGCCTGCTTGTTCACCGCATGATTGAGGGCTTGTCTGACTTTGACATTATCAAATGGTTTCTTCTTAAAGTTAAAGCCGATATACGCCACGTTGAACGGTGGACGCTCGATCTTCTGTAACTCGCTGTTGCCTTCAAGAATGGACAGATCGTCCGGGTTCAGGTCTTCCATAACATCAATCTCACCGTTTTGCAGGGCATTGAAGCGAGCGGTATTATCCGGAATGGAACGCACGATCACTTTGTTCAGCTTCGGCAGTCCTTCTTTCCAGTAATCCGCGTTTTTCTCCAGGGTGATGGAGTCGTTACGCTTCCATTCTTTGAATACAAATGGGCCGGTGCCCACAGGCTCGCTCTTAAAGTTCTCTTTTTTCTCCTGAATCGCGGTTGGGCTGGCAATGCCAAATGGCGTCATCGCAATATTTTGCAGGAAAGGCGCTTGTGGCTGGTTCAATGTGAACTCCACCGTAGTCTCGTCCGTCGCCTTCACTTCCTTGATCACACGCCCGTCCTCTGGACCAAACATGGAATCGTAATAATCGAAGGAATCTCCCTCGAATTTATATTCACTCGCCGGATCACCCCAGCGGTTGAAGTTGAACACAACAGCCTCTGCGTTGAAGTCAGTTCCATCATGGAATTTCACACCGGACTTCAGCTTAAACACATACTTGAGTCCATCCGCCGAAATCTCCCAGCTCTCTGCTAATCCAGGAATGACCTCTGTTCCGCCTTCCTTGTAGTCCAGCAACGAATCAAACACCTGATGCCCAATCTTCAGCGACTCCCCATCGGTCACAATCGCCGGGTCGAGTGCTACGGAATCCCCACCACGCCCCATAATCATCGTATCCTGGGCTACCGTTTCGGTTGGAGGGTCGTTTCCTTCTGCCGGAGCAGGCGTAGACTCTCCACTCTCGTTACTGGAACAACCGGACAACACCAATACGGTACTCAAGGCCATCGTTAGAACACCGGACATCCATTTTTT
Source organism: Paenibacillus sp. FSL L8-0435 (assembly GCF_037965655.1). NCBI lineage: Bacteria > Bacillati > Bacillota > Bacilli > Caryophanales > Paenibacillaceae > Paenibacillus > Paenibacillus sp. FSL L8-0435. Next base: position 1,390,880 of record NZ_CP150185.1, on the reverse strand, counting down.
TCTCATTCGCATACGTACAACACCCTTCCCTGTCTCATAATGTGTGTGATGCTGGCATGAAAGATCTCCAATGTTGGCAATCGGTTTGGTGCTATGTATCATATAAAAGGCTTTAGATGCCTGCGATACCTGAATTAAAGTTCTGAGAAAAGTACGGCATGTATATGAAATGTAAAAATAGTATGGGACACGTATGGAATACAGGTAAATTTCAGATCGTGCACATTGAGCGAGGACATGGATTGATTACTTTTATAGAAAAAGAAAAAGGTTCAACAACGTATCTTGTGAGATGAATCTATGAAATTGATAGGATTGTTGCGTTTTATTTGAACTAAGGTCAATAAGCAACAGCGAGTGGGTATGGACTGGTAAGAGCAAGTTTAAGTTGGTAGATCGAAAATACAGATGGGCATGTGGATACTACGCTGCTGGCTACATGATAAAGTCTGTTCCTTGAGCATGTCGTCTTGAGCATGGAGTGTGGAAACCGGATTAGGTAGCGTTCGTTTGCAATACGGATGAAAGAAACTCAACAAAGGCTAGGTTGTTAGCTGTGTAAGTTGTTTATTAGAGTGATTTTCTCTTGCAGATTGGATGTGTAAAATGTATGAACGAGTCATCTTGAGATGTTGGATTTACAATAGGGAGACATTACAATAACTTTATATGTTATGGCTTTGTCATGATGAGGAGGATTGTGTAAATAAACTGTGGTGAAAAACAATTTCGTGTAACTTACTTTACATCACATTAATCAATTAGACAAGAGATTTACAGACATAAGTCTTCAACTTTATTATATGCGTTAATATAACTTACACAAAACACAAAAAAGGAACACAGTTCGACAAAAAGCGTCTCGTGTCCCTTCTCCGTTCAATCCACATTCAGATAAAATCAACATTTTAATTTGCTAAGAATCAGCTCACTTTTTAAATAAACCTCTGCGATGCATCACGGTAATAAAACGGTAAAAATCATAACTCGCTCCATTATCGATGCTGAACAATGGATTTTTGGTGTCATATGCCAGTGCTGCATCCACAGCTGTTTTCGCCCATACTGGAACTTCCATTTGCTGACGCGCCTGCAGTTTGTCGACCTGCGATTTGAGCGCATCAAACGCTGCTTTCTCTTCGGCTGTCATCGGTTCGCCCCCTTTCGGTGGTACGGTTGGTGGATTCGGATGACTTGGATTCGTTGGATTGGATGGCTCCGGTGGTTTCGGAGTGGCTGCTGCGTATCTTGCTCTGAGCTGTGCCGCTGTTCCCTCGAATTCATTCATATCCACGTTGCCACTAATTCCATTCACCTTGCCTGAATCCGTATACTGCCAGAACGTCCAACGCTTCCATGCCGGCTGGTCGTCCGGTACACGAGTGTTGCTGTAACGCGCGATCCACAGATCGTATGAGCTGAGTGATGTGTCAAAATTCCCGGCAAATGAATTGCCCGTGTATATGATCGGTTTTACACCTGTCAGACGTTGTAATTCGGTCAAAAAAGCTTTGGCAACTGTATTCATCTGCGCTTTGCTCAGGTTGCCAGGGTTGTTCTCGTAATCCATGACGGGTGGAAGTTGTAAAGCTTTGGCCCCTCCAACTTTGTTAAGTGTATTGGCATAATGTGCCGCTTCGGCCTTGGCACCATCGGTAGATGTCGCGCGGAAGAAATGGTACGTTCCGACAAGCATGCCCACCGCCAGTGCACCGGTTACATTTTTCTGGTAATTCGGATCGGTATACGTCTGTCCCTCAGTCGCCTTGATGAATACAAATGTCATGCCACTTGCCTTCACCTTCGCCCAGTCAATATTGCCCTGGTAACGAGAGACGTCAATGCCCTGTGTGTTGCCCGAACTTCTCGTTTGCATGTTTCTCACACCCTTTATGCGGCAAATTGCCGTTTGTATCAGCATTTTACATCATTCGATTCAAGCGTTCCCAGGTACAAGTATAGACAGATTAGAGCATTCTGATCTATACATTGCTGATTGGATGTCACTCTCTGGATTGATGCAAAATGCTCCTATAGTTAATGCGATTGGATCAGGGGTTGCTTGTGTGCGTGTCCCTGATGTGTTGAGTTATGTGTAGTTTCACGTGCTGGCTTACTATAGTCGCATTACTTCTTACTATCTCCAGCCTGTGAATCGATGTCGTCCGGATCAGCCTGTGAAAAAGAATCTTTGGCACTTGGGGAGAAGTTACCGGGGAGTTCCCCGGTTCCCCCTTTGCCCTTGAGCACTTCAATGGCTTGCCGAATCACCGGCGGAATAGGTGCGCCCAACTTGCCCCCGTTTTCGATAATGGACAACAACTCATTTGCGATATAAAAAAAGGCGACCGCATCCCTGAACAAATGTCCGTCTCCCAGAACACCGTCCACCAGATGAGCCACCGATACCATTGCAAATATAAATACCTTTCGGGCGATGCCGAACATGCCTACGTTACTTTCTAATTTCCCACTCATACCCGCCGCCGCGATACCAGTTAGGTAGTCGAGGATGACGAATACGAGTAATACACCGAGCACGCCTGACCAGCCTCCGAAGAAGTAGGTTACCGAGCTGCTCATGAGTGCAATTCCCCATTTCCATAGGGTATCCCATCGTTCCATGGTTTCACCTCAATTAATCTTTAAGTTTCTTTAGTATTCTTCTTCTCTCAAACGTAACAAGCAAAGTTTCCAATTAATCAACCCAAACAGTACTTCCCTGTTCAAAATAAAAGTTAAGTATAATATAATCTATCAACTTTACAATACAAAAATTAACTTATAAATAATCCCTAAAAAAGGTTTCTACTTCCTAATACATAATTATGTTTTTCCTCTCTGTCACAATTCGAAACCAATATTGAAACTGAAATTGAACTACTTAAAAACTTCATCGAATTACCCCACCACCAAAAGTAAGTTCCGAACCTTGTAGCTGTGAATCTGATTTTGATACTACGGATCCACCAACGACATACAAAGCTAGATAGTTATTACTACCTGTGTTTTTCTCAGCATACACATGGCTAATTAAATCCACATATAGCGCATAATATTTGTTGCTAATTTTATTTTCAATAAGGGCTACATTAGAAGCACTGCGTATGAAAACACCAATACCAGTATCACTAGTTGCCTGTTCAAATTTACAATTGCTCAACCGTACATATTTACATAGTTCAATTTGAAAAGAAGTGCCTCGAGTGTTGATTACATCAAATCCGTATATCTCGACTTCGACTGAGCAATTATTTAAATAGCAGCTGCCTATTGTCACTTCGTTGGAAGCGTTCAAATAAATTCTACCTATACCTGACTTTCCAGATATTATAATCTGCTCCGGATAGTTTCCTTTATTCACTCTTACATAAACTCTGTGGTTTATAACTTCAGGTAGGATTGAAATAGCCTTAGCTATAGTTTTGAAAGCCTGGGCAGGAGATAAGCCTGTATTACCATCATATCCTGTACTAGCATTAACATAATATGTCAAGTTTTCAGTAGATGTCGTTGGACCTGCAGCCACTGGAGTCCATATGATTCCATTATAATATTCCATCTTTCCAGCTTTGATTCGTAAGCCATGCGTTTCCGAACTATTAACTATTGAGTCGGCATGAACATCAATTGCATAATTTGTAGCAATCCTCGCATCCCTAACCGCCTTCTCCGTTGCCGCCACCGTCTCGGACGTGCCATCCGTCTTACTAGACAACTGAACCTTCCCTTTCTGCGTCAAAGACGAATCAGGAACATCTATCTCCTCTATCGCTTCACGAAGTTCCTCTAAATCTTGCTTAGTCGCTACACCCTCATCAACCTTCTCCCAGTTCTGATCCAAATATTTATCCAGATCAAAATAGGTCGTCGATGGCGAGGAACGGTCAATTTTATTCAACCCAAGATTCGGTGTTTTTGGTCCATTCATTTAAGCTCCACCTCCTAAAAATTCATCCTGACGGGTCTGTTCGATCTCAGCCAGCGTCATGCTTTCCACTTCCGCAATCGTCAAATACCGCAGACGGTACTCCACGATCATATGTGCCGGTATGATATCCTCAATCGCTGCCTTCAGATCGTCCAGATTGGGTGGCAATCCCAAGGTATCTGTAAAACGGATAATGATCCTATATTCGCCTGAATCAACCGAAACTTCGATCCCACCACTCTCATACGCCTGTGCCACATTTTTCAGCATCGAACCGGAAACTTTACCACTTCCGCGCATTTTGGAAATGATTACGGATCTCCGCTGATCATCCGGCTTGGCTTGATTCGTCGGAATCTGCAAATCCCGCTCATAACGTTCCAATGCCCAGGTCGCAGACTCCGGGTAGAATTGATCCAGCACACTTTCCAAACTCACCGTAAGCTGGTCCAGCTCTACACCTTCTGTCTCCGTGAGAAGCTGCATCTCAAGCACATTTTCATACAATGGGGGCAAAAGAGTCATTAATACCTCTGCTTTACTCATGTCACCTTCACCGTCCCAAGAACGGCTACTTCGCCGGGTGCGATCTCCAGATTAGACATACCACCATTCACCAGCAGATCGCTATAATCGATCACGGGTGGAATATCCAGAATGACATTGGCAATACGTGTCCAACGAACTAACGGATCGGCAAAAGCCAGTTCTTTCAGATACGCCATAACTCCCGTTTCAATTAGTGTCTTCACGCCCTCGTACGTTGAACCAGAAGCAAGCATGACCTGTACCTCCACATCAATAGGTATCTCTTGCGCTCCCACTACTGTGACCACGGGTCCAATTGGAGCAGCACCTTCGCCCATTCCATCCTGGGTTGGATCGATATATTCCTGAACCGCCTCAATGACCGCATCAGCAGGTGTTTGCATTTCATTATTCAGCAATGCCACTTTGACTGTACCTGAACCATTCCACAGTGGAAAAGCCTTTGCTTTGCCAACCCCGGAGTTTTCCCGTGCCCATAGCTCATACTGATATTTGTTGGCACTCGTGACCGGACGGGAAACTTTGTCCTGATAGCGATCATATAAGGCCTGATCCGTTTCCTCGTCTTCGCCAGGAACCAGCAACCGTGTCAATTCAGCTGTCGTCAAGCCAGCAATATAATCGATGGGCAGCAGTGCCCCCGTATATTCATTACCTTCCGCTCCCGCGACTTCACACTCCAACACATATTGTCCTGCCGCGATGCGCTCCACAATAACGTACACCCGATCCCCCGTGGAGAAACGACTTTCCAAAGGAACTTCAACAGGCTTACCTTCGTTATCCCAAAAACTCCCAACCCAACGTGCCTTCGTGGCCGTTTTCCGACTAATGCCAGACCAAGCCACCGCGCGATCCAAGTACTCTCCAGAGGCTGTATCTGCAAACTTCAGATTGGCGTTCACATCCAACTCGATATACATCTGAGCCATTTCCACAGCCGCTGGCGCAAGCGCATCATAGATAATGCTGCCTTCACGTTTATCCACACCATCTGGTACCCTATCCAGCATTCGGTTTAAAATAACTTCAAACGTCTGCTCTTCATACATTCATGTTCACCTCCGTCTCTTCCCTGGAGCTGCCAAAATCCGTTTCCACGGTAAAAGACACCCGCACTCCATCCGACTCGTGGACAAAATCGAACTCGGTTACATCCGAAATACGATCATCCGGAAGCAACGCTTCACGAATCCAGCGTTCCAGTTCAGATTCAACCATGGATCTCCCGGCCATTCCTTCCCAGGACCATTCCATGCCGTAATCCGAAGAATAAATTAGATGCTCGTAGCGGCGTGTAGACAACACTTTATACACCGCCTGTTTTACCGCATCTTTTCCATCCAATTGCAACCTTCCAATTCGTTGTCCCGAAGCTTGAAATACATACGTAAGACTTGGAAGCACAGCAGATTCTTCCTGATCTTCTGCGCTAATCTGCGCACCCTGTGGAATCATGGATTCACCAGCCGATCCAGCACGACAAAGCTGTCTCCACCTTGAACACGTAACAACAAGACATGGTCACCCACGGTCCAAGCTTTGTTCACTACGGATTCCGGCAGTACCAGAAAAGGTTCAGCCAATGCCAGCCGTTGTTCAACGGTGATCTCCAGCGGCTGGGTGTTTGTCACGCTTCCGTACATTACCTGAACGGGAGACTTGGCATCTACAGCGGCCACCGCCGCCTTTTTAATCACGTCCAGCATCATTTATCGTTACACCACCTTCAAATCCAGTGACATCGTATGCACGCCCCCCTGTACCTTATGCGTACATTCGTCTACCAGAAAATATTGATTAATCTTCAGTTCATCGATCTGGATGTTCACAAAACTACCTGCCCTTACCTTGAAATCACCAAGCGCATCCACCTTCAATGTCTGCGTCTCACGATTACGTAGGGTCATCAGGGTCTTCAGCATGGCATCAATCTGACCTTCGTTCAGGCCATCATCCGCTTTTTGGTACAAAAAAAGCAGCCCCCATTGACGGATGCTGCCTGAGTCCTGATGAACAAACGTTTCTCTTTTTCCCGTATCCTTGTTATCCCGGTACAGCTTGATCTTGTTATATGTCTGGTCGTCAATTGACCTAGTATAGCTGTAATCCGTGAGTAGACTGTTATCCCCAATGACAAAGCCGTATGGCATCTCTTCCACATCCCGAAGCACAAGCTTGCCGAAATCATCGTAGAAGATGTAGTTTTTTCCGCCATAGATCAACGTTCGGTCCAACGCCTCACAGATCATGTCAATCAGCTTTTTGTTATCAAATAACATGCGTGGAATAACGTATTTCGGCTGGACCAGCTCGCCCACCTTCAACTGAAAGTCGGTAGCAATTCGTTTGATCACATCCGTAGCGGTTGCGTTAACGAACTTGTACGTCTGATTCGCGGTTAGATAACGAGTCTGGTCGTAGGCTTTGATTTTGACACTTTCGTCCTTGCTACTATCCACCGAGAAGATATATCCGTAAAATATGCCTACCTCGTTGCTGATATATTTCACGACATATCCATTCTCATATGTGAATTTCTTGTTCTGGTACAGACTGCCCTTGATCAACGTGAATTCCAGAGAGGATGGTTTGCCGATACGGGAGGTTTTGTACGTAATATCACCGGCAATTTCGCTAATGTCCCAGATGTTGCCCTGCTTGTCATCCAGCAATAACCGTTCCTTCATGTTTGCCAGCTTATCATCCAGCCTGATCTGCTCTTGCATATTCCCTCTCCTTTCACGGAAGCTTGATCACAAGTCCAATCGGCAACTTCTTCAGTTGTGCATCTTTGATGCCATTCAGCTTTTGCAGCTCTTTCCAGCGAGATCCATCTCCCAGATGGGCTTTGGCTACAGACCACAAGGAGTCTCCTGCTTTAAGTGTGACGGTCTTGGGCTGGATTTTTTCATTGGGCCGGGAGGCTTTGGTTTTTGTTTTCGAAGCAGCCGTATCCTTGCTGTCCTTGAGTGGCACTACTTTTTTGGCGGCATAAAAAATGAACTGCTTCAGCTTGATATCATACTGGATATCCCCCACCGTACCCGCAGTCTCCTTCCAGTCGAAGCTCTCAATGGAAACAGCCATATTAATGGTGTACCTTGCACTGGAAAAGAACAGTCTGACGGGTCTGCCCGTCTGCATCCAGCGGATGATCTTTTTCACATATTCATAGGGATCACGGTAAAACTGCTTCTGAATTGCCGGATGTCCTGCATCGTAGTTCAGATGATAAGGGCTGTAATCTGCCGGAAAAATCCCGCTGAAACTGACTTCGCGCAGCTTCGGCGACTTGATCACGTTAATTTCACCCAAAGCGCTCACGTTAAACGTACTACCGTCTCCCGAATCCGAAAACTCAATGCTCTCTGGTGTGACCGGGAAAAACATGTATTCGGAACGGTTATTGAAGCTTAGCTGAATATAATATTCCACTTATCCATACACCCCCTGGGCACTGGAGACGATCTGACTGTTCAGTCCATCGGTGATTTTGCTGATAATGCTGTCCACATCATGTCCGCTGTTGATATCCCCTGTGGTGACCTGAACGGTTGGCGTCAGACTGACAAATCGCTGAATCGCCTGCATCTCTGCAAGCTCACGCATCAGTTTCAGATCCTCGCTCGTCACATCCACTGTGCCGTCCACGTCACCGATCTTGTCCACCTGTCCGATATTGTTGATTTTGTTGATGTTACTCATGTTGCTATTGGGAACAACGGTGGGAGCAGGTGTAGTTGGCATCGATGGTATGGGAGGTGTTTTGGGAGTTGAACCGCCGAATTTCCCGGGTAATTTATCAGAGCCGTTGGGAAATAGGCCTTTGGTGGTATCCATCAAATCATTCCCCTGGCCAAATCCCTTATCAAATGCATCCTTATAATCCGCAGAAGCATCCATTCTCCACAGGCTAACAACGTCCTTTTGGCTCTCAGGAGCACTCGCTTCAAGGTCACTCATTAAACCCTGTATCTTACCGCTCATTGAATGAATGTTAGCATCATCCACTAGTTTAATACCGCCCCAATTGGTACCGAAAATTTTATTCAGATAGGGTATTAATTTGTTTATACCACCGATCATCCAGTTGATCTGATCTTTGAAACCACCTGCGAAATCCTCAATTCCCTTTGTAATGTTGAACAAAATTTGGAGTACAATGAGTCCCATGTCAACAAACAACTTTTGGAATGCATATGCTGGATCTCTGAATACATTGATGACAAATTCAGCCCAAGACATGAAATAATTCAGAATGGATGCAAAAATTGATTTCATATGCTCGTAAACCATATAAAAATAACCTATAATCGCTCCCACCATATCCCCAGCTGTAACTCCACATAATTGCAAAATAAAGATGAGTCCTGCAATGGCAACAATTACAAGCAAGATAGGCCAGTTAGCTACCAACCATGCCGCTGCCAGTAGATAAACCTGAGCGATTACAACTCCGAGCGTAATAATTATATTGGCTAGGAGCACTAAAGCAATGGCCGTTAATATAGGTCCAATGATAGCCCAGCCTTCCTGTACAGCTGTAGCAAAATTGATGAACCCATCCACGATAAATGCCACCACCTGAGCAATAATTGCGAAGGCCCCACCAATCCATTCGATGAAAGCACTGAACTGACCTGAGCTTATGGCTTCGTTTAATCGGTCAAGCACAGGAGATAAAACTTCCAACGCTCTTGTCCCGATTTCAGATAGTATTCCATTGAACTGATTCACGAGAGCCGTCCATTTTTGCAATGGAGAATCCAGCATCGTATCAAAGGCTTCTTGTGTGTAACCTTGCATTTCAAGAACTGTCTGCAAACCTTGTATAAAACCGTCAAGGTCTTTAGTCTGTATAAATTCACCCAATCCAGCCCCGGTCAATGCACTTTCCGGTATGTTGAATTGACTCGCCAAATCAGTATTTTTTCCATTCATGGCACTAACAATAGCCTTGGATGCATCGGTCAGGCTTTTATTATCTGGTGACAACATACTTAATCGTTGAGTCATATCATTTAACTGATCTACCTGCCCTGTATTTTGTGCCAAAGGCAAGAAGCCTAGAGAAGATTTAAGCGAATCATTGACATCCTGACCGCTCTTGGAAGCTTGATCTCGATACTTATTATAGATGCTTTCCCCGAGCACCGGATCTTCTGCGGCAACCATGTAACGATATTTGAAGTCTTCTTGTTCAGCAGCCGCTTTTAACACGACACTTCCAGCGGACTTTACCATTTGCATCCACTTGGAGAGTTTGATCAGATTATCACCTAACGAATCACTTGTATCATCGACCGTATCTTCCAACTTTTCCATCAAATTAATCGTTACATTCATCTGTTGGTTTATTTGATTAAAGTGGTTGGATATGTTCGTCTGGTTAAATTGATTCAAATTAATCTGGTTCATCTGGTTGAAGTTATTCAAAATTTCGGTTGTTTTTACCTGGATCAGATTCAAGTTGTTGATCAGATTATTTACAGATGGAGGATTGATTACATTTATACTTGTATCGGACATTCATTTCTCCCTCCTTTCCTTTTTATTTCTTCCGGGCGCGGCTCTTGGACCGTTCTTTCTTCTCTTCCTCCACTCGGATGGAGATCATCGCATAGATCGCTGCTCGTTCTCGCATGGAGAAAGCCATTAATTCATGCGGCAAAATGTTTAATTCATGGAGAGCGTAATAAGCCAGATTGGCTTCGGAATCGCCCTCTTTAATTAGTTTTTTACGTCATCCACCAGTTCGTTCATGTCCTGATTGAAGCCGTTCAGCTTCTGAACCTGTTCACCGAGCGAAGCAAATTCCCCAGGCAGCAGCATTTTCCGCAAAAGCGATTCCGCCCCCATCACGCCGTATGACCGCTGGAGTTCTGCGTTTTTCAGATCGGGATACACGACACTTGAACTCATCAGGCGAGCCATGTAATCATTCGCATCGATGTCGGGTGTGTAGACACCGTTCTTGCCCTTGATTTTGCGAGTAGCTGCCTTGCGGCATTCCTGGTTTTCGTCCTCGGTCATGCTGCGCAGTTTCCAAGCAACCGGCTCGCCTTTCTCATCTTTGAATCGGGGGGATACAATAAACTCCTCCGTTGTATCTGTTGCTGCATTTTGGGCAAAAAACATACTCAATCCACTCATGTATTGTTCCTCCTCTAAAGTTAGGTCCCCCGCCGCACGAAGCGGCGAAGAACAGTATTTTGACACGCCAAATAGCCCGTAACACAGGCAAGTTGAACAGGTTTCTTTTACAAACCCGCTGTTAATTAATACTCTTTATAAATTTCAAATCATTATGCTTTCCACGCTACATTACTTTGGCAAATTGAACGATACAGGCATATCGACATCTTCAAAGGTAAAGCTCACTTCTTCCTCCAACGCCTCCGCCTCGGTATCCAGGGATGCCATGATCACACTGTCGAGATTGACACCTTTGAGGGTCACGGTCTGTTTGCCAATTGTAGAGGAAGGATCTTCGTTGGTCACTTCAATGTCGAAGTACGTGTCCACACCATTCTGCATGTACTGGAGCATCAGCTCGCGGAAACGAGAAGTGGTATAAAAGATTGTCATGGAACCCGAGCCAGACCAACCGGTTGCTTTGTGCTGTACACCGCGACGACCCAACGTTTTGACCTCTGCTTTTTGTTTCTCCACTGTTGCTTCCAGCGTCTTCACATAGAACATTTCTTCCGTCTGTCCGTTAATCGTTGCGTATGCGCGGCCTTCCTGGCCGGAAATCGTGTCGCTTGCTTTCAGAAATGCCATCTTAAACCACCTTCACTTTCATATATACTTTTTCAACGGAATCCACAGGTTGGACCTGAATCTCGATCAGAATGCTGTCGGTTTCATTGCCCGGAGCAACAGTGATATCTGTTTTGGAATCAAAATTTTGAATCGCCCCAATATCCTGAAGCTGCTTCAGGTAGGTAACACATTGGGAACGGAACAGGCTGCGCCCATCTTCGTTGTTGTTCACTTTGCCGATATAGTAGGATTCGAAAATCCGTTTCATATCGTTAGCGATGCCATCGAGTACACGCACCACACGGTTTTTGGCAAAATGACGTGCCTTATCCGGTGTTACGGAACGGAATGTATTCACATCCTGCTCTACCACTGCGCGGTTGCTGCTCGCCGTAAACACAAACTCGCCATTACGCAATGCTGCTTCTGTCTCGCTATGTGTCAGTCGTCCGTTCACATCCACGGCATCGTCATACGCACGGAACGTCAGGGATTCATTCAGGTTAGCACCCGCTGTTGCACCGGCAGTCCATGCTACGGTTTGTTTTGGTGACAGGACCGTACCATCTGCGAGCACAACACCATTTTTGATACTGATAATGCCTTCATGATCTGCAGCAGGATAATCGGACAGAACGAGTTGCACTTTCTTGCCCTCGGTATCACGCAAACGCTTGATGTAAGCTGTGTAGACTGACTTGAGTGTGGCATCATCTGAAATCAGGCCGACCGTGTTAAAATCCAGTACTTCCAGCTTGGTCAGGAAATCGGAATGCTCCTGGTTCGTTGCTGTACCATCCAATCCACCTGTTAGTGGAAGTGAAGCTGTAGCTGTAAGTGCACCTTCACCAGTAAATGTGACGTATGCGTTGGATTCCAGAGCTTCGATGGTGGACGCGGTTTGTTTGTCCACTTCTTTACCTGCAAGCAAAGTGGAGACATCCAATTGTTCCGGTTCATTGATATTCGCGGAGACTACAACAGCCAGATCATTACCACGTACGCCGCCGTGTTGGGCTGTCACAGTTAGCTTGTCCAAGGTTGCCTTGGCTCTGGTCCCTGCATTGGTTCGATACAGAAGCAAGGTCTGCGCCCGTTTCAATGCCTCGCGGATCAGCAACAATTGCGGCGCTGTCCAGTCATAGCCCAACTTGGCTTGTACATCTTCACCTGCTTGTACCGTCAGGATTGTGCCAGCTTGTCCCCATGACAATGGAAGTGCCAAAGCCACCGTTCCCCGTTCCCCTACCGTACCCGGCAATGAGCCCTCCGATGCAAAATTCATATATACGCCGGGGCGTACCTTGTTTTGTGTCGTCCATGTTCCTCCAGCCATTATTGTGCCTCCCCATTCATAAATTGTTGGATGTGTTGCTGTGCTTCTTGTAAGGTGTATGTTTCTTGTTCCAGCAGAACTGCTGCCAAAATATCTTTCTCCATCCGGCTAAGTTGTCGGGATTCAGCGAACTGTGCTTTGCTGTATTTCTGGTTGTTTTTCTGTTGAGCTTCCGGTTTTTTAGGGTCCGGTTCTTTTTTCGTAAACATTGCCAATGCGCCTCCTATTCCTTTCATACTGATCCCCTCATTTGTTTAGTTATTCTCTCGTAGCTTTAAGTGCGGTAGGTCGCTGTTCCAGTTTTTGCATGGTAGCGGCGGACTCCGACACTTTAGTGGTTCGCATGGTATAGTACACCAGCATTCGCGGAGTATCGTTCTCCGTCTCCCAACGTAGCTCTGTTGCGCGATAAGGTGTGCCCTCCACGTCGATGGTTTCCAATGCTTCAAACAGCTGGTCCGGTAGGGTAGCCGGGATATTGTCTGCTTCTAGCCAGCAAATTTCAAAGACGTGAGATTGCACAAAGCGATCGCTGCGTTCCCGGGTGAGTTGAGCGGAAAGCAGGCGGTAGGATATGCCAGGGGTGGAACCAGTGCCCGTCTGGGGAAGGATCGGGATGTTCGGGAAGTGCTGAGTTAGTGTTGTAGAGATAGAGTCGGTTAAGTGGTTTATGCTCATGGTTCACCTCCTTGGGGGTTGAATATTTTTACAAAAGGTATCGTTTCTATATGACACCGGACTGGCATCCGATTTTTCGTGTCCTATATATGAAGCCGCTGAGCTACCTGCTGCCAAAATACATTTACCTACTTGTCTCCAAATCAACTCCCCCTGAATTCAATATGAAAGCCCCTGACGGCTCTAGAGCATAAAAATAGCGCACCACTTAGGTACGCTCATTAAATCCCTTCAGTTTGTTCTAAAATGTAATCCTCGACTGCTTGCCGATAATCAGCATTGGTGATGTCATCCAACAAGTACAGCTGACCCGTTTTTGGATAAAGTCCTTTGTCCAAGATTTTTTCCGTTGCATTCCTTACAGCCACTTGGTTAACCATTACAAAATCGCTCCTGTATTTTCATTAGCCATGAGCAAAATTTGGTCTTCCAATTCTTTTATGTTCTCTTCCACTGTCAGTTCGGTATGAATCCTTTCCAGCACTGGCAGTTTTGTTTAAGGATCAATTTTCACAATTCTAAAAATGTTAAGGCGTCTCATCATATTCCAGATCAATGTGTTCCAATTTCGTAATCTCGTTTCGTGTCGAACCGTCACCTTGCCAAATTGAAGCTACAATTTCACCGTATTGATCATATATATAATTCTCATTCCTGTTTGCATTGTATTTTCACTTCCTTTCCTGAATATATTTATTCGGGTTTTAACAGACAACAGTATAAGCTTTCCCGGCTCACAACGTCACACCCTTTCCCCCTGCTATCTCTCTACCGTTCCACTCGCTTGTGCTTTCCTTTTAAGATCAAGAAAGCGTGACTTTCCCTACGGGCGCTAAAGAAGAATAAAGAGTAACACGGCTTACATTAAACGAGTTTCCGCCTGTATGATACACCCACACTTCTATGGAATCCCCGGCGTTTACCGTCACCTCAAAGGTTTGACCTCCTGAACCTATCGGAACATCAAAACTAACCCCTTGATAAACCCCATTTACAAAAATAGCGATCTTACAACCAGTTATCGAAGTGCTTGCGCTTGTATTGGTTGTTATCCTGTACTTCCCCTTGTATCCTACTTGAATAGCTTTAATCTTTGTATAACTGTTTGAAGGCGAATTCCTCGCAGTGCCGTCTTCAGCTACGATGTTCAACGTCCCATTTAACGTTGATTCGAGTTCAAGCGAAGGACCACCCAACCCGTGATTGCTCAGTGAGAAATTATCAAGTGTCGGCATTATGTCACCACCTGAGTAACGGCGTGGACAACAACCACACTTGAGCTATCAGCAAAACCTTCTACCCATTCACCAGAAGTGAGTATGATGTCAGCAAACGGTATTAAAACAGTATCGTACCCGGATATCTTATAGTTTCCTATTAGGTTGTTGGCATCCCCAGAAGCGCCAAACCGGACAGTTACAGTTCTTGTTCCCCCGTCATAATTGGTAATCACAAAGGATTTTACCAGCCTTTTAGCGGAGGCGGACGTAGTTATTGATGTAATGCCTGTATTCAATGTTACGCGACTGGGACTTAACCCCAAAGTTGCAGGGGACCCGTCTCGTTCAATAGCGGATATCCTAGCATTTACGAATCCACTATTTACACCGCTCCATATTTCGAACGTTTCCGATGGGTTAATAACGAGGTCGGTTACCGGTACAACTAAAGTTTCATACGGTTTTAAAGGTCTCCCGCCAACCAAATATCGATTGCCACTTAGTCGTATAGAAACATAATTGGTCACGCTACTAAAATTACAAATCACTATTGATTTAAGGATACATGTCGTATTCGCTTTTCCGGTGTAAGCAACTGTCGGCGTAGTCGGGAGTGTGCCGCCAAATAATTTAACTGCTGTATCTGCCATCTATAGCGCCCCCCATGGAGTTTTTTGTTTGCTTGACTCGTACAGTGCCAAATCATCACCCTCGGCGCTGTAAGGCACATCGGCTGAACCTTCCGAAAGTTTGATTCTAGTGATTCCTTTAGCTGAGTTTGTCACAGCTCCGCCCATGCCGCTAACGGTCAGCCGTATTTTAACGCTGAACAGCCCGGCTGGAATTGTAACCACCGATGACTTGCGGTGCCAATCCGTGTTTCGCTCTGGTATAAGTGTCCGTATTACATCATCTGTTCTTGGGTCCATCACATCTAAACGCAAGGAATCTGTTGTCATGCCTAACGTGTAAAAAACACCCTGAAACCTGTGTGCGCCTGGATTGACGCTTATACTTTCCGAATGCAAAAGGGCTGTTGATCCTTGTTGTACGGTTGATGACATCACAAAATATTTTAATGTTTTAGCACCTTTGCTAGTCGTCCAAGTGAGCTGACTCCCGGTGTTCTCCCAAAAATCTAAACCGAATAATGCGGCGGAATTCTTCACGAGGTTGGGCGAATAACTTTCAATTATAGGTTTAACAGCGACGTTAACAGCCGCCTGAGCATTCTCGTCAGCCTGGGGCAGTATCACTTCAAGTTCGTCTCTAGTAGGTACTTTATTCCATGGACCCCAACCAAAATAGTAGTTTCTTTGAAAAACCTCTAAGTTGCCAGGCTGGAAGGTGGTCAGGGTTTGCAACACTCCCGCATGAGGCTCTACAGTCAAGTGAAACGCCTCTCCTGTTGGGGAATTAAGCAAGGTTTCTACAGTAGCATTAGCAGGACAATAATATTCCCCTTCTGTAATATAGCTATTAAGATCAGATTCCGCAGGTATAAGGATGGATTCACGTGTCGCAACACCTGCATCAATCTTTTCAAAAATCCCGTTAATACTCTCCCGGGTTACATTCTCGTTCCCTAATGGAAGAGGCAATTTCAGTCGATCTGTTTCTTTTGGCATTACGCCCACACCTCCAGTTCATTCCACGTCAAGGACGCGGCATCGAGTTCGTCCCATGTCATCTGTTTGTCGTCCAGATCATCCCAGACCAGATAGCGATATTTATATTTCACGGCCATGTGGGCCGGTTTCAATTCTTCAATTGCTCGCTTCAGATCATTAATATTGGGCGGGGTGCCCCTCGTATCCACAAAGCTCACCGTAAAACTCCACACTTCCGGCTGAAATGTTACATCCACTTTTCCCCCGGCATATGCCTCAGCCACATTCACAACTTGTCTCCCCGAAAACTTTCCGGCACCACGCAGCTTCGACTCCACTACCGCACGCCTCTGTTCCACAGGTTTGAGACGATCCGTCTCAATGCCAAGCTCTTCTTCCCAGAAGTCCAGCCCCCACGTCGCCGTGCGGACAAAAAACTGCTCCAGCGTCTCATCCAGCGCCTGGTACAGCAGATCCATTTCACTGCCTTTGGCCTGCATATCGGCCTGCATGACACGCGAAGTCTCGTAATACCTTGGCAAATATGAGAACAGCTCCCGCCCTTTCTCACTCGTCAGTCCAACATCTACAATAGAAGGAGCACTCATGCCCTGTCCCCTCCCTTCCTTGCACACCATCATGAAACGTCTCGCTCACCAGCTCTAACTCAGATCGGCGTACTTCTCCCAACCTCCCTAGGCCTCCCCACTCCCAAACTACTTTCTCATCCACCATCTGCCCAACACTACTCATGCACATCCACCGTCCCCAGCACGGCCACCTGGCTCGCGGTCATCTCGATATTCTGGTCACTTACACCGTTCACGGTCAGCTCCGAATAGTCGATAATCGGCGGAATGTCCAGCAGAATCGCGGCAATGCGGGTGTAACGAACGAGTGGATCAGCAAAAGCCAACTGTTTCAGATACGCGGTCACCCCGCGTTCGATCAATGCTCGTACATCGGCCAACGTTGCATCACTAGCAAGAGTCAGCTTCACCTGAATATTCATCGGCACTTCCACGGCTGGCATCACGGACACCACTGGCCCCGCCGGTGCAACGCCTTCACCCTGTCCATCCTGCGTTGGATCTACGTACTTCTGTACGGCCGCCACCAAATCGTTACCCGCAGCACGTTTGTCCGTATCCAGCAGATACAATCCCACCGTGCCTGGCCCCTGCCATAACGGAATAACCCGCGTTGCACCAACCCCTGGCACTTCACTGGCCCATTGCACATATTGCGATTTGTTGCCGCTCGTCCCTTGGTTGCGGACTTTGGCATAAAAGCGTTCCAGCAGCGCCGTATCGGTCTCAATATCTGCACCGCCTTTGATCACATCAACGTTCGTGACAGAAGTCACGCCACTTACAGGTGTAGAAAGCACAGTTACCGTGCCAGCAGGCACATTGCTTTCTTTTCCGGCAACAAGCGCTCGCACGCCTACCACCCCGGAACCCTCTGCATCCAGTTCCAAACGTCCCACTGTCTCATATTCGAGCGAAGCTTCAGCAGATACTTCATCCGCGAGCGTAGCCACGACCGTGCCCACAGGCACCACTTTCCCCGGCGTACCCATGAACCTCACTGCACCTTGTGCCGCCACAGCAGCCCGCCGCGTGATGCCGTGCTCTCCTGCCCGCAGATCCAGCTCTTCCGAACGAAAATTCGGATCACTGCTCGCCGCAGTACTAGCAAACCCTCGCCGAAGTAATTCCTGCGCCCACAACGCCGCCTCAGACAGCATAAACGCAACCGGAGCCTCCGCATCCCACAGGAACGAACCCTCCGACTTATCCAGATCCGCGGGCAGACGATCCAGCATGCGCTGCATAATCTGTTCCTCCGTCTGGTCCTCCAAATAACGCGGAATCTCAGCCATCCCGTCAGATCACCTCACTTTCCAGAATAAACATCTCTTCCTGCACACTCGCCACCCGGCACGAGAACATGCATTGCTCCCGATTCCAATCAAACGTAAACTGGTCTACCGAATCCGTGCGTGGATCAGCCAGCAACGTCTCCGTCACCATCCGAGTAATCTCACTTTCCATCACACCCCGGCTGTCACCCTGACCCACCAGATCCTCCAGCTCCGAACCGTAGTTTCGGGAATAGATCACATGTCTGTATCTTGGCGTTTTCACGGCCTTAATGCACCACTGTACCCAGGCTTCATGCCCACCAGCCGCAGCGACTTTACCACTTGGGGTCAGTACAAAATCCCCTGCATCGTAATCAAATCGCCAGCTCCGTCCAAAGCGTACCTCTTCCGAAACCGCCCCCGACAGATCCTCCTCATCCCCCCATACCACTCCCGTTTCCGGGAACAGACTAGGCATTCGCACTCACCACCTTACACAGCACCACAATGTCATTGCCGCCATTCACGCGCATCGCCAGCACACGATCTCCCGCTTTTAATCCTTTACCAAGAGACCACACCGCCTCTTCCACTTCCTCTTCTTGCAAAAGAAACCGTCCCGTGCCCGTTGTTCCGCCGTTTGCCACGTCAGGTATACCGGAAATCGCGCCAGCAGCCTCGCGCTCCGGCAGTCCAAGCGTGCCCGGCAACTCGGCCACGAGATAATCCTGCACTTCGTGCTTGAAATCATCCAGCTTCACGCCGGATGAGGTCATCGTACCCAGTACCGCGCCCAGCCCGCTCACTGCCTGACGGGAATGTGTACTCATCGCACCCCGCATGACGTCGGCAAAATGCCCATATGGATCATCTTTATTCAAGGTAATACCTCCTTTTCACCAGCTCAGCCGTCCCCAGCTCTAACGTCATCGTTCCAGGCCCGGCAGATAGATCACGGCTGACCGACATGACGATTAGCTTCAGTCCTTTCAACAACACTGCGTCCCCGGCGCGAATTGTATTGATATCCGGTGCCGATATCGTAAAGGTCTCCTGAATACCCGTCAGATGACTTTTCGCCAGTTTTTTCGCCGCGGTTGTCGATTTCACCTGATCGTCCTCGACCAGCTTTTGCAATGTGCCCAGTTCTTCCACATTATCCTGCTCAATCGCGAGCACTTTGGAAGGAACTTCTTTGCCACTCGTAGACTCCGACGCTGCCATGACTTTAACTTTGGTGACCGCTCCTTCGAGCGTACGCATCTGGGTCAGATCAATCAGTCGATCCAGCTCATACACCTTCGCATTACTTCCGACCTTGAAGAGCTGCAACCCACCGGGCGTCATCCGTGGATGGTACATGTCCCCGCCGGACTTCGCCGTTTCTTTCAGATCAGCAAACATCATCGAAAAGATCGTCTGTGACCGATACACGGCTTTTCCCAGCTTTGTCTTGGTTTCCGGCAGCGTAGCATATGGAATCTTCCACTCTTTGGCGTAGGTTTTGAGTCGTTGCGTAGCGGTCTGATCTTTCGGCAGCAGGAACTCGTCCTCCGATTTTTCCAGATAAATCATCCGGTCGTACACCGTGAGGGACAGCCGCTTGGTGCCGCTGTTCGAGCTTTCCACCTCCCAAATGACCGCAGGATGCAGCAAATGAACCATGGATTTTTCGCCAAAAGGAACCCCGTTAATCCGCACCGCCATGCCGGGTGAGATCGAAGGCAGACCCGAAGACGCAGACACCGCCAAACGGATGTTGGCCTGATAGGCAATCTGGTCGAGCGAGTCCTTCAGCGTAATTGTCTCCACCAGCTTGGTGATGTCATATTTATTGTCGACAATGACCTTGTAGGTCATGGCATCACCAGCTTTTGCCCGGGCTTGATCCGGTTTGGATCACTGCCGATGATCTTTGCGTTAAGCTTGTAGATCTCGTTCCATTTGGAACTGCTGCCCAGCTCCAGCTTTGCTATTTTGGACAGGGAGTCACCAGATTTGACAGTGTAGGTCTTGCTCGTTTTTTTCAAATCGGTACGAGAACCTGACTTGCTCCCGGATGCCGCAGAGCCCACCTTTTCCACCTTGGAATCCCGCCATGTGCGTAGGGTCAGGTCGAAATAAATATCCCCTGTCTCCCCCCCACGAAAGCTCGAATTAAGCGAAACAATAAAAACAGGCACGTTCACGCCCGTCTCTGAAATGATGAAATGCAGCGGCTTTTTGGAGATGAGAAAAGTGTTCAACACATTCATCGCCACGCGTGGATCAGGCAAATTTTCTTTGTACATGCAGTAGAAGGCATCATACTCTTTGGGAAAAAAAGAAGAGAAGGTGATCTCCTTCACCTTCTCCCCCTGAGCAAAATCAAACTCGCCATGCTCCAGCATATTAATCGTTTCATAGCCTTTGGACCTGGAAATACTCACCTCTTCCGGGTTCACCGGGAATTGAAATGAAGTGCCGCCATCCTTCAGCGTAAATGCCATTTTGTTAGGACCTACTTCATCTTTAAGTACAAACATACACGGCCTCCTTTCTGCTTAGGCCATAATCGTTTTTCGGTTTTCCATCGCACGGCGGAACTCGCCCGTAATCCGTTGTCCGACCTGCTTGGTAACAGCATCGTAATCAATCGCATTTTCGCGCACAGTCACCTGCACCGCACCTGGTGGAATATTTATTGCAATCTGATTGGTAGTTTCTGTTTTGAAATCCTTCAAGTATCCGGACAGACTGCTCATCTGGTCTTCGGATATTTGTACCGTCATTGTGGAAGATTTCCCATTCGTCTGCGCACCGTTACCAAGCGCCATTGCTTGGTTCCGCATCATGCTTGTTCCCATGAATCCAGCAGATGTAGGCTGACCGACCTTGCTGTTCATATATGCGGCTGGGCCTGTCATGGTCAGTGCAGGTGGCATATAGGCAGGTGCCATCTGCGGGCCGGTTGCAACTGGAGACGGTGCAGCCACCGTTGCTGCCGAGATCGTCTTCTCTTCTTTTTTGGAACCAAATCCAAAGAAGCTGGATATACCATCGGTGATATTTTTTGTTTTCTCAGAGACGTAATCGGCTGCACCCGACAATGCATCACCTACACCTTCGGTAGCACTAGACATAAAGTTTCCAATATCCTTCGCTTTGTCTCCAATCCAACCGCCTGCTTCACTTCCGGCCCAACCACCTACTGCACCACCTACCCATGTCCCGATGCCAGGCAAAAGAACGCTACCGATGGCGCTACCAATCGCAGTACCTGCTGTGCCGCCAATCATGGAACCCACAGCTCGGCCACGCTCTTCCGGGGGCGCTGTCGCTACATTCGCAACATCAGCAAGCATGCTGATGGGTCCGAGCAACCTTTTTGCTCCTTTGGCAAAGCCACTACTTAAATTATCCATCAATCCATTACCAGCCAGCATGTCGGTTAAAGATCCCAATCCACCATCCGCAAATCCTAATCTACCGCTTCCTCGTATTCTTCTACCGCCTCCCCTATTACGGTTGCGATCGGCCGGAGGAGTTGGAGTATCAGGTACAGGATTGGGTACTGGTGATGGGCCCCGGTTCGAACGGTTACTTGACCTTCTACCACTTCGATAATTTCGTCTGCCACGATCTGAGCCACCGCCATCTGCATTCGGTGAACGCACTCTACGGTTCTTGCCCATCTTCCCACCTGTGCAACAGCAGCACTTGGATGCTGGACTTCTGGTTGGATCTGATGCAGGATTATCTTCTTTTTTCTTTTTGAAACGATCAATAATATCTCCAATATTGTTGAACGCATCCATAATGCTATTAGCTACTTCTAGTGCCTTTTCCCACCACTTTTTAGGTTCTTCTTCCTTCGTATTGTTAGTAATGTTTTTGTTGTTCTGAATCATGACAGCCATAGTTGGGCCAGTTTGCCCTCCTTTACCCATCGCCACTTCAATCTTCTGCCGAACTTCAAGGGATACTGTTCCCGAAGCCGTAACCATCTGGTCCCTGAATTTATTCAGTTTAACCCATGCGCGATCCAGTGCCGGACTCAGCTTATCAATCAACCCAATCGTCGGTGTAATTCGCAGCCTGCTGATTCGCACAGCCATACTATAAATATGCTCCAGCCTGCGTCCGGTCGTTCTCAGTTCATTGTTCACCTTAATCAGACTCTGATAACGAACTCTGCCCAGACGTTCGGTTGAGCGTTGGATCTGATCCAGATAACGAAGGGTTGTCCGCATTTCCGCATTGGACTTGGATAAACCTACAATCATTTCTGCCATTTTTTCACCTCCTGCCCTATATTGTTATCGATTTATTTGCGAAGTTATCGCTGACATTTCCTCTTCCGAGAACGCAATTAACAGCGAGCGCTCCCCACGTGGCAAAGACCAGAACTCTCCGGGCCGGAGATGATGACGCACCCACATGTGATACAGGAACGTGGTCATCCCGCCGGAGTGAATCAGTTTTTTAGGTCTTCAATCTCCACACCGAAGCCGGACAGCTCCAGCACTTTATCGCCTACGGCATCCAATTCACCAGCCAGCAGCATGCGGCGAACCGCCTGTTCTCCACCAGACAGCTTCATACGGCCAGTAATGCGGGTGTCTCCCCAGCCAGACAGTTCCAGGCTGCGGACTTTCAATTTCACCGTTGCTTCGGAAATGAGCAGCGCGTTAAACGTTTCGGTGTCCACCTTTTCCTCGGTACGGCCTTTGGTCGTTTTTCGAATGGTACAGCGTTCGCGAATGTGATCCACTTTGGAAGACGTCAGTCCACGCAAGGTCAACAACAGATCCAGACGCTGAATGCGCACATTCTCCTCTGGCAAACGTTCTGCTGCTTCAAACAACTGATCCAAAATCTGTTCTTCGGACATATTTTCATTCATACTCATCGGGTGTTATCTCCTTCTTATTTCATAAATGGATTTATCTATGCCAGCTTCCAAGCCTGTAGAGACAACAAAGAGACCGAGATCATCTCGGCCTGCATTGGTGTCCATATTAATATGAAGTAACTATGCAACCAAGCTTAAGCAACTAACTCAATCACTTGCCTATTTCAAAGTTTAGTTCGCCACAATCGGATTCAGCAATTCAAATCCTTCAAACGTAAAGCCTGTTTCTTCCGGTACTTCTTCGCCAGCTGTCCAGTTGGCAAGCTGAATTTTGTCCACCATGCAACCTCTCAGCAATACACTCTCATGTCCATACGATTCAGGGTCGTTCAGCTTGGAAATAATCTCGAATTTGGTGAAGCCGCGCTGGATCATATCCGAAGTGACTTTGTAGCCCGTCATCGTGCCTGTTCCTTTTTTCGTGCCGTTTTTGTGCACCTTCCAGTCGTTACCGACCAGATTCAACTCACGCTTTTCAATCTCTACACTCGCTTCCAACTTGTTAATGTTTGTCTGCCACACACCATCGATATGTAGCTGACCATGGGTACCCAGAATTACTCTTGACGCATCCAACATATATTTTCCTCCTTGGGTTGGTTGAACTAATAAATATTACACGGTATAACTCCGCAGTCAGAACAATCTTCCGATCGCTGTTATCCCCAGATTTTTTTGATTCCTTTTCAAAAAGGGAAAATCCGGTGATAAAGGCGAGCGCTTCGCTTCTTCAGATTTTTTCTGCCCTCTCCGTTATCGTGTAAACCATCAGTTCAACATATAGTAATTATTCTAGAAACCTTATTGCACGTAAAATGTACCAAACAACTGCTCCATCACATCGGTCAGCTTCACATTCCATTGCAGGAATACCTGATCTGCTTCCGGTTTGAGAACTGGTGCCGCGCCATAATACGCCGGGTCAAGAATGACATCATAACCGTCAGCTTCAATCACATTGCTCTGCGCGAGCAACGCCAAATAGGCCTTCATGGCACTAATCAGTGCCTGACGACCCTCTTCGGTATTGTTTACTTTACCGATATACGTATCTTCCGCGGAGCGCTGCAAATCCGTGTTGATCGCATCCAACACACGAATGGAACGGATTTTTTTCCACGCATTATTCTGTCCAGCGGCCGGAGTTACTAGGGTGTTTACACCGCGAAGTGCTTTCACCTGACGTCCATCATGGAAGAAAATAAATACGCCATTCTGTACCGCCTGCTCCTGTTCTGCACGCGTCCAGCGACGTGTCACATCATCGAACGGAGTAGCTGCATAGGTTGTAGATTGGTTCAGACGTTGTCCGGCGATCAGTCCTGCAACATAGGCGGACGTTTCTGCGGAGCTGTAGAATGCATCTCCAAGGCGTACGCCTGTACCGACATTAATCACACCTTCATGATTGAGCATAAGCGAACGTGCTGCTGCTTTTTGTGCTGCTGTAGCAGAAGTGTCATCCGCTGCGGAACCGCCAAATACAGCTACCACCGGTTTACCTTCACTACGCACACGTTTCACCCATGCCGCAAAACTCGCAAGCAGAGGTGCATCTGCCGCCTGATCCAAAGCCAAGACGTCGAATTGCTCCCCTTCCAGCGCACCCTGTACTGCAATATACTCCGCATTGGTCAGGTCATCGTTGCCACTTACGCCGCCTTTGAATGCCGCACCCGCAACGGTAGCAACCACACCAGTACCATCGCCAATCGACTGAGCCGTTACCCAGACATTTTGTTCATCCGCGTTAATCTCTTTTGCCAGAGAAGCTGCTGTAATATCCGCTGTCAGGAGCGCATACAACATCCGGTTACCTTCAAAAAGGCGCACTTCATGCTTCGTATTATCAATCACACCTGGCTGGATGGTGACGTAGAATCCATTTGCACGATCCCCCGGATACTTCGCGTCCAGTTGCAGCACATTGGCATCACTGCTGTCCTTCAAAGTAAGCGTTGCTACTTTGGCCGCAGCACTTGCTACCCGATAAGCGAGCAACTTCTTCGGCCCACCCAACAGGGCGAGTTTCAAGGAAGTATACGCCGTACCGTTGTCCAGCACATTCGCCGCATAGATACGTTCAATCGCCGCTTCGCTCCCTACTTCAACAAAAGTCCCTACCGGACCCCAGTTGGCCTTGATTGGCACAACGACCGTCCCCCGCGTACCCGCTTGAATGGCCGAGGATGCTGCCGCCTGAAAATTCATATATAAGCCCGGAAGGACCGGACGATTTGTTTGCTCCCAAGTTCCACCTGCCATTATCCCTTCACCTTCGCTTTCATAAATTGGTTAATTCGTTCCTGCATTTCTTCAATGGAAAACGTCTCTTGCGCCGCTTCGTACAGCGCACCGTACAGCACCTCTGCCTTAACGGCAAAGAGGGCTTCTGCATGATTCATCAGTTCTGCCCGTGTATACCGTGGGGCTGTCTGTTTACTTTTTTTCACTGAGCTTGCCATTGCCATCTCACCTCATTTGTTGGACTACTAATTTCGTGAAACGATGATCTTTAAGCTTGATCTATGAATTTTTGATCCTATGAACCTATGAATTTGAAGCTATAATGTTGAAGCTACATCCACCATCTCAAAGCTATAATCTGGAACCACTCTTAAAAGTGCATGTTCAAAAAGATCGGTTTTCAGTACCGAGAAGATGGGATGAAGTTAGAAATGGAGTAGCAGAGCGTAGGGAAAACTACGTGAGCAACTACAATGTTTCCAAAGGAAACATACTTCGTAAGCTTATGCTTATTCGGCTGAATTCCATATTCGATGCTGATGATGCCGTTAGGCATCCTTTGTAATCAAAAGCGGGCTTTTTGAACAACCTCTAATAGAAGGTTCCTCTCGACTAACATTTACTCCATGCCTTTGCTATGGTGAATCTCTCGAATCAAAGGTACATTCGTACCCGGACGACGAATCCGCTGTTGCAACGTCAGGCGAATCTGTCCGTTCAGATACACATCCGTCTGTAAGTCTGCCGTGACTTCATCCACTGTGATATATCGCGTGTTACCTTCGTGCTCTTCGCCACCCGCTTCAGTGATGGCAAGACGAGATTGCACTGCAAGTTGCTCTACCAACCGAGTAACGGTCTGCCGTGTTAGCACCGGATGATCGGTGAGCACATGCCCAATCCACTGTTGTCGAACCTCCAATGCCGAAGTCCCCGCCACAGACGTGCTGCATCCAGCCAATCGCCATAACACAGACGGCATCTCATATCCTCCGGGCCATGCATCACCATATACCGACCAATTCGAGCCAAGCTCTTTCTGTGTCCAGTCTTGAAGCGCAGCTAGCCACACGTCTCCTGTTAAAGCGAGAGCAGCTCCCGAGCCTTCGGGAACATACACTCCGAACCGCAGACTGCGCGTAAGCATGCCAGACCCTGCATCCACCCGATCACTATCTGAAGAACCCAAATAGATGCAAGTGAAGGCCTCACCTGCTTCATCCACCAGCCTTACCTGGTGCAACCCTTCGATTAGAAGGGCTGACCAAGCTTCCACCTGTTCAGCGCCACCATCTTCTGGACGAGCGTATGGGGAGATTTTGATGATCCTTCGGTATCCCGCCCAGGCAGACTTCGGCACTTCTTCGGCAAACGCAACCACGGCACAAGGCCCGGCCAACATTTCTCCTGACGCAGGTACACCCAGCACACGACCATTCCAATCTGGAACAAGTACCGCAAGCTTCTGTTTCAGCGTTTTTTTAATGAGCGTACTCATTTTACTGGTACTCATTACAGTGCTAATTTCATTTCTCATAGACACATTCATTTCGCCCCCTTTTGCTGCAAGTTTGAGATCTGCCCACACCGTGCAGCGACAATGCAGCAGCAGTAGACTCCCCCTTTTAACACAGCGTCTGTATTCCGACCGAACCAGTACCGGGACTACATTCACCGCATCAAAAAGACCGGCCACCTGGCCGGTCTGTACATTAGCGTATGTGCTTTCGGTGCGTCCCTTGTTATTGATCCGATAATACAATCTTACACCCTTTCAACCCTAGCGCGGATGGTATTCCGTACGACTTCGGTGCGATTAAGGGCGTCGTTCGGGTGGAAAAAAGACGATTCTGGAATCATCGTTTTAAAGGATACCTAAGTAAGCATTAAGATCAAGATCAATGAATTGATAAATATATCCAAATATATTAATATTTTATTATCAAATTCATTGTCGCTTACGTAAAAGAAGGAGAAATACCTATGAGTAAAACATTCAAGGCCACTTCAGTTGTCATCTTAGCAGTTATACTCGGGATATCCTGCTGGGCATACTTCGGATTGATTGGTAATCCACTCAAGAAAAATGAAGCTGAACAACAGGTAACCACTTACCTGATTGAACAGAAAGGTTACTCACCCGAACAGCTTATCAAAGTACAAGGTACTTACTCCTCAAAAAGTTCTGAAGCACCTTATGGTGCCTCCGTAACATTCGCGGATGAACTCAAAGCGAAGTATCAATATATCATTTTTAACAATGGCGAGATTAAGCAGTACAGTCATACCAGTGATGATCCCAAACATGAGGAGCCCATGGTGAGATAACAGTTTAGTTCAGCGTAACCTGCGGGTTCAACGTAATCTCAAATGCACGCCCCCAGATGAAATCAGGATTCGCATATTCCAGCAGCGCACTGCCATACGTCGCATAAGACAATTCGCCATCACAGATCTGCTTGATCGCCACATTGCCTGTCTGGAAGGCTGTCTTATTCGCAAGTGCCGTTGTGTAAGTTTGCATCAAGTCACGAAGCAATGTTTGCAAACGGGCATAGTCTTCCTCTGAGTTGAACAGCAACATATTTTGATCCGAAAGGGTAGCCACGTTGGTATACAGCGCATGAGCTCGGGAATACGTGCGAATCTCTGCAATCGCTACCGCTTTGTAGTAGTAATCCTTCAGGAAACGCTTAAACAACAACGAGCCATGCGCGTTCATCGCATCGCGCAACTTATGCTCATGCTTCTCTGTTGTGATCAACGCGTACCTCGCCTGCCCCATGCCTACAGCAATACCGATCTTATTACCTGGCGTATTCCATGCACTATAACCCAGAACCCGTCCGGTATATGGACTGTTTAGCAACGCTTCAGCAACATCAACATTCGCTGGTCCTTTACCCACAAAATCAATCAATACCGAAGGCAGACCTTGCTCACTATTCAGCGTCAATTGCTCCAACGCAGCCTGCACCTGATCCAGAGCCGTAATGGCGATAATCTCAATGTCGATGCCCGTGTTCTCCCCGGAATTACCCGGGTGACCCTTCGTCATACGATCCAGTTCGGAGGTCATGTCAAACGGGACAACTTGATCAACTGCTACAGCCACTAGCTGTTCATTTTCCAAGCCAGCACTCACATCCGTCACCACCTCCGGTTCAGGATATGCCGAATCCGCTACAAGCACACCACCTACAATATCCACATGACGAACCACATTCTCGTGTACATTCATGTATTCATATGTGTTAATAATGGTATTGCCGTGAGGACCAAAATATTTCACTCCGTAACGTGTCTTCGCACCGCCTCGGAACAACTGGTTCGCCATGCGAGCAACCAAAGCGTGCCCCAAACCATCTGCATCCGGCAAGATGATAGCACGATCCGGATTTTGCCCATTGGTTCCACCCAGCCATTCATTGATCCGCGCTTCTACATATTTGATTTCATTGATCTGAACACCCTGCGTGTTGGCATCGTCGACTCCAACCGCGAGGAAATCGATATAACCTGTGCGAGCCAGCTGATCTAAAATGTACAGATTTGTTTTGAATTTATGCTGTCTTGTATTGTAATACTGTTCTTTATCAAAATAGGTCGTTGTCCCATATTCCACTCCATCCGGGGACAGGTTATAACCTTCGATAATATCCTCAAACTCAGTGTATGTCTGACGTGGCTGCTGCATCAATGCACGGGACTCATTATATGCATCAAGCGCCAAGCCATCTGCAAACGAAGTTGTAGCCAAACGCATGATGGTGTCCATTACAAATACGGGTTTGCGTGGATATTTCTGCTTGATCACACGGATCACATCCAGCAAACGCGTCGTCTCATCATCGTATTCTGGATAGGCGCCTCCTCCATCTTCACGGAGCTGACGACTACCAATCAGGCCGCCATAAGCGAGCATATCGGATGAAATAATGAATCCGTCGACTTTGGCAGCATGTTTCAGAATAAAGTCGTGAATCTTGGACGGTTTGCCATAAACCGGCGTGGAGGTGCCGAGCAGCGTTGTGCCATCTACGGTTTTCTCCGAGTCCAGACGATTTTTAATATCACTCAGGTTCGGTGTAACGATATGGATACCGGCTGCTTTCCCTTGCACAATCACATCATCCAGATTCGCTGGACGATCATCCAGTGGAACATACAATACTGTTTTCATATCACGTAGCCTCCTGTTATCTATATAAGTTGAACTACAGAATATTTACACTTGCCACTTCGATGACAGAACAACCTTCCGATCGCTGTTATCCCCGGATTTTCTTGATCCACTTATATAAAGGTAGAAATCCGTGGATAAAGGCGCAGTGTATACTTACGAAGTAGCTTTCTTGCAGAAAGCTATTAGCTCCGCTTCTTCAGGTTATTTCTGTCCTCTTCG
Organism: Paenibacillus sp. FSL L8-0435; assembly: GCF_037965655.1. NCBI lineage: Bacteria > Bacillati > Bacillota > Bacilli > Caryophanales > Paenibacillaceae > Paenibacillus > Paenibacillus sp. FSL L8-0435. The sequence continues at coordinate 1,361,375 of NZ_CP150185.1, read as the reverse complement.
TTCTCGTGTAAATCGTTAGTTCAACTTATATATCTAGTCTTTAATACCCGATCAGGGCAAGGATGCAATCACCGAATTAAAAAACCAGCCCCATGGCTGGCTGTACTTTAGCGTATGAGCTGTCGGTGTGTCTTCCTTGCTGCTGATCCGATAATACCATTTTACCGCCTTTTCACACTCGCGCTGATGGTAAACGGGATGAATTACGCATGAATGTAGTCGTGTCCGGGGCGGACAATTGTCGATTTCTCGAGAGAAACTCCTATTGATAGTCCAACCAAACCCATCCTGATGATGTTTATATGACATAAGCAGCTTTCAAATCCTACGAACAATAAAGGATGAATATGACCATGAAAAAGAGGTATTTCTTCTATCTTTGGATTGCTGTCACCAGTTATATGGCGGGCCCCGCTATGTATGCGTTGGCGATGTACGTCTTATATCAGGAAACAGATGTTGTAACAACATCTCTCATTGGATGGACCGCGGCAACATTCTTATCCGTTGGTATCCTGTTCATCCTGATCACAGTCATCATGCTACGAGTGTTCAACATCTATTATTTCTGGCTGCAAACCCTGCTCTTCGAGTTGTTTTTCCTTATCCTCGTCTATATGACCACTGTTCTTCTTGGGGCTGGCAACAGGGGACTGCCCAAGCTATCCTTTCTATTTACACCCGAAGGCATCTCCTTATGGATGTTCTGGGGGAGTATTGCACTTATGAGTTCCTGGGGAATATGGGCAGCGCGTCAGCCCGTACGAAAATCACCATACATGCTGGTGTCCAGAGTCATGCTGATCCTTTTTATCCTTGAAATTTGGCCCCGTTAATAAGGTGCAGGCTGCCCACGATTCGGTAGACTAGAATAATGCCTAGAAGGGGTGTCCGTCATTACGGACACCCCTTCTTAAATGTATGTTTTTACTCACGCGATGATATAACGAAAGTTCTCCCATGTTTCCGGTACGGGCTCCCCGTTCTTGGCATGATGATAGAAGCTGAACGGGAATTTGAATACATGACCTCCGTTCCAGTCGCGGGAACGTCTGTCGGTGAGCCAATATTCCAGCTCATGAGGGAGCGCCACTGATCGTTCCGCCCGTTCTAGTGGCAGCAGATCTACGGGTGATTGCAATGTCGGCATCTCCTGTTCAATATCCACATCTCGGCTTAAGCGTAGCGCCTTCACCATAGTAAGGAAAGGCGGAATGCCTTTGTGGAATAATGCCGGATAACCCAATTCATATAATATGTTAAGCGCATGTCCGTAGGTGAGCATATGACCGATTAGATCATGATGCGCTTCCGCGTGATAGATGGTCTGGAACGCCCCAAGTTCATCCAGAATCAAACGTGACAACTGAATTGGATCATCAATCTCGGGGAAACCATCGCTTTTTTCCGGCTTCAGACTGCGAATTTCTTTCATCGTTGTGTTCATCCAGGATCTTCCCGGGATGGTCCGATCGAATGAATCGATCAGTTCAACCAGCCGACCAATATCCTCTGCAGTACCCCATCCATCCAGTTCACGAATGGCTTTCAGACTGATTGCCCCGTAGATGGCCTGGTGCCCAACCCAGTGCAGCTCTCCAATCGTTCGATCCAATGCGTCCGTAATACGCGCTTCGGCATCTTCCCTGGGCATCATCTCACCAATCGGAGAGGTCTGGCCAGGGCTGATTCCATGCTGGCGAAGCATGGCTTTTGCTTCGGCCGTAACACTGCCGGCGGCAAGGGCAGTGAGACGATTTTCCCGTAACCAAAAATATGCCGCAATCGCACCCGCCCCATAATGGGCGTGCCACAGATCTCCTGTACGTTCCCGACTGGAAACGATAATCGCTAGTCCATCTTCCAACAAACGTCGATCCAAGCTTGCCACCACCCTTCATCAAATGTAAGCCCATCAGAGAAACTACCCTGGAATAAATAAAGCGTTTACTTCTATAACATGATGGAAATGCTCCACATATGCCCGTTTTGCCCCGGAATGCAAAGTTTAGCCAATTTGAAGCTTGCCCACGCCACGAATGGATACTTCCAGCGGATAGATCTCTGCTTTTTGCTTGGAGAAAAACCACGTCCGATCCTTCTTCACCACAATAAATAAACCATGTACATCTCCTACAGGAGCAAAGGTATCACTAACCTCACCCCATCGCGTGATTCCAATCTGCTGAAGCTCATTCACCGCAGCCAGAACATCATCCGTCACCAGGCCAACCTCACACACCTGTAATATATTTTTAGTAGAGAAGTCATGGTCACTCTCGTTCTGAATACGATGATGAGCAATCAACTCGATAATATTGCCTGCCGGATCTTCAAAATAGAGAGAATGAGAGTCCCAATTAGCAGAGTATGTCTCATCCCGATGTTCTTCCCTACTTAAAACAACACGTGATGCGGCCCACTGCTTCGCTTCCTTGAACCGATTTGTTGGAATCAACCATGCCACATGATAAAAGGGCTCATGATCTGTTTCACACGGTTTGAAAATCATCTTTGTCCCTCCAACCTCCAGGTTGAAGGCCTGATCTGTCGCATTGGACACCTCCATTCCCAACGTATCACGATAAAAATGCTTGAGGTCCTCCAGCCGCGTTGTATATAACTGTAATTCTTCAATCATCATATGTTCTTCTCCTGCATCTCCTCCCACTGACTCCATGGCACCATGCCAAGCTCAGGCTTCGTTTCATCCGGGAGCATGGAGATGAATTCAAGCGAATGACCATCTGGATCGTTAAAATATACAGATACTGCGGGCATCCAGCCGAAGACGTACAGTTCACCGATATTATCATCCAGGAAGTTCTGTGTCTTGATCCCTTTGTTCTCCAAGTGAGCAACCGCATGTTTCATATCCTCCAGAGATACATGAAAAGCAAAGTGCTGACGTTGCACCTCGGAAGGTTCCTTTTGCCATAATCCCAGCATGGCATTGCCTTTTCCACCTATCCAGTAGAAGGAGTTTCCACGTTCTTTCTGCCCGTAGGCATGAGGTAAACCCAGGACCGTTTCATAGAAATGATGGGATCTCTCCAGATCCGTCACGTTTAGATGTGTTTCAAATATGCCTGTAATCATCATGCTCAACCTCTTTTCCTTTTCCGATTTTTCATCTTCCATGGTTCTCAACTCATGGTAGAATTCCGCGCATTCGTTAACGTCTGGGCCAGATTTAAAAACGATCCAATAACCCGCTGCACCCGGTCCTCTATATCCTGACTGCCTTCGTACTCCTCGTATCCGTCAAATGTCGCTTCGAATCGTCTGCGCTGCGCACCACCAATCGAAATCCACTCTTGGGCATTGATGCCATGCAGATTGCGAACAATCGCTTGCAGTTGTAAAAGCGAACTTACCCCCACCGCTCCGCCAGAGGAGCTGATGGACAGGACGGGCTTGCCGCTGAAATGAGCCTGACTCAGGTGATCCAGTGCATTTTTGAGCACACCGCTAATACTGCCGTGATACTCTGGTGTAGACAGGATGATTGCATCAGCCGCGAGCATACGTGTATTCAGGTCTGCCAGATGTTCATGATCCGCTTGTTTTTCATCTGGCGCGTAGAATGGAAGTGGCGTCTGATACAGATCAAACAGGCTGGCCTGATGTCCCTGACCTCGAATAATCTCCACAGCATACTCTCCCAGACGTGTACTGGTTGCATTGTTCCGATTGCTGCCTGCCAAGATAACAATATTCATTCATGTCACTCTCCTTGGTTTTTTAATAATTCAAACGCTCATGTTTCAACCGATCTGTTATTTCTACTCTTATCTTACCTTTCTTTGGCATCCAAATCGTCAGTAGATAGACTTAACTTGAAATACCAAAAAACTCAACCTTTAGGTTGAGTTTATACGACTTAAGTATGAACATATGTCGGAATTGGTCAGACGACCCAGCCATTTCTTACGGCATGAAGAGCTGCTTGTGTCCGATCCGCCAGTCCGAGTTTGTCGAGCAGATGACTGACATGTGTTTTGACCGTTTTTTCGGTGATGACCAATTGAACTGCAATTTCCTTGTTGCTCAATCCTTGAGCGATCAGCCCCAATACTTCTTGTTCACGGCGAGTGAGCATATCCGGACCACTAAGGGATGTTTCATTTGATTTCCCAACCTGCTTCAGCTCTTGGAGTTGACTGTCTGCTGACTGATCTGTCTGTATATCCTGTGGTTGCTGTTCATTTATAGACCAATCGGATGAAGCCATCACATGCATCAATTGACCTGCTGCGGCGGGATGCAATTCTACCTGACCTGCATGCACATTGCGAATGGCCACAGCCAGATCCTCCGGTTCAATATCCTTGAGTAGATACCCCTTCACCCCTGCACGTACAGCAGGAACCACATGATCCTGATCCGAAAACGATGTGAGCACAATGATTCGCGTTGCTGGCATTAATGCACGCAACCGTCTGGCTGTTTCAATTCCGTCCATGACCGGCATATGCAGATCCATTAATACCACGTCAGGTTTCAACACTCCCGCCTGCTCCAGTGCTTCCTGCCCGTTCGATGCTTCACCGACAACCTTCATGTCTTGCTGTGTGGTCAAAAAAACGTGCAGCCCTCGTCTCACCATCGCATGGTCATCTGCGAGCAAAATGGTAATTGGCATCTCTTCTTCCCCCAGACTTTATACAGATTCGAACGGAAGTGGAATGACTGCCGTTACTGTTGTTCCCTTACTGGAAGAGCTAACTATCTCTAAGTTGCCCCCGAGCGATTGAGCCCGTTCCTTCATAATGGACAGGCCAAGGGAGCTTCCAGACGAGGCTTTTGGCCTGTTCGTACCGCCTATTCCATGATCCGTTACGGTGAGCATCACTTCATGATCATTTAATTTGAGGATGACCTCAGCAGTTGAAACACCCGCATGTTTGCGGACGTTATTCAATGCCTCCTGTCCGATTCGCCACAATGCTTCTTCTATATTACGCGGTAAAGACCGCATTCCCGTCCGATTCATCACCACTTGAAGACCCTGGCTGGTGCCGTATTCCTGTAGCGCATGGAGCAGCCCTGCTTCCAGTCCCACGGGACGGAGCTGCATAATCAATGCGCGCATTTCCTTGAGAGCCTCCCGAGACAAAGCTCGAACATCCTTCATCGCTTCCGCTGCCGGGTGCAGCTGCTCGGAGCCGGATAACATACTTTCCGCGCCTTTAGCCGTTAATGATAGTGAGAATAAAATCTGATTAACCGAATCATGCAGATCGCGAGCCAACCGGTTTCTCTCTTCCATTCGTGCAAGTTCGCGGCGATTCTCCGCCAGCTTCAGACTCTCCCATGAGGCCGTAATATGTTCGGCCAATGCCTCCAACACCTCACGGTCCGCCTGCGCAGGACCTGCTGTTCCTATTCCGATCACCAGAACTCCCGTTTCCCCTGGCGTATGGTATGGAAGGGGAGCAGCAATTCCGAAGGTAAGGGAATTCATAACCTGGTCAGGCTCGCACAAAGTAAATATCTCAGCAATCTCTAATGCAGACAGAGATGTAGCACGATGACTATTGATCACTCGGTTCATGTGGTTTTCTGCTTCCAAAGATAGAGTCGCTCTAGGTAACGTCTGAACGATGCCACCTGTATAAGCTGCCTGCACCGTATATACGCCATTTCTCTGCTGAATAATGGTAGCGAAAGGCCAATCATAATGCTGCCCAAGCAACTGTACAACTTTTATAGAAAAAACACCCGAATTGTTGCATTCGTTCACTGCAAGACCCAAAGCCGTGCTGAACTCCCCCAGCTTGGCATACAGATCAGCTCGTCGCTGCTCCGCACGATACAATCTCATCCGCTCTATCGCACTACCAATCTGGTACGCCACACCCTGTAACAGTGCCAGTTCACTGTCGCTGAAATGTTCCTTAGCTGGCGCAGCCACGTTGAGCAAGCCAAGCATCTTCTCACCTGACCTTAACGGAACGGTTGCATGGTGGGTAATATTATGGGTATCTCCCCATTGGAATTCCACCGCATCCTCCAGCCGTTTACAGTTAATGATGTTGACCGCATGATTGAGCTGACCATCCTTAAAGCGGTTCACACACCAGCAGGTCCCCGTTCGCATGGGCTCCTTATCTTTACGCAGTAATGCCGGGGGCAGATTGTAATCCGAAACACAGGTATATTCTCCACGTTCATTAATCAGAAACATCCAGCCTGCCGTTAATCCGGTCAACTCCAGTAATTTGCCGACCACGGTATCCAGCATTAAGTTCAGATCATTGGACGTATTGAGCGTTTCCGCGATTGTCTTCAATGTGACCATTTCCTGCATTCCGACTTCTTCCGACATGGCAGACTTCTCTCCTTTGGGTAGGGCGAGTCTGGAAACTCCGAAGGAGGCAGATTTTGCTGAATTTTCGTTCCAAGCAAGGAAATTTTTCGCAGGCGTGCCGGGGCACGTCAAGGGAAAGTGACGCAGCAGGGGACGAAAAGGCGGTAAAAGATGCACTTCAGCGAGTTTTCAGACACGACCTAATGCCAACTGTGGTTTGTTCAACTATTGTACCCAATCCACCTTGGATATTAAAGGATCAACTTCTTCAATCGCTCACTCAGCCCAGCTTCTGACGCTCTTTGCGAGACACAGACAAAGGTTCCATATTAATCAGACCTCGATCTGACAGAGCCAGCGCCATTTTGTAGAAAGCACGTGTACGAATCTTCGTATACGTATCCTTGCTGACAGGTGGATCAAACACATGGTTATACACCTTATAGTCAAACACATCATCGTCTTTCAAATATCGTTCACAGACGAGTACACGTTCCTTTTCACTCAGCCGGGACACTACAAAATCAATCGTATCGCAGTATGCCTGACGCGCGCGCTGCACGTCCACATTGTAGATCGCCGTTCTCGCCGTGGAATCCCCCGTCACATTGGTTGCACCGTGGAAACGCTCGGCATAACTTGCCGTCACCATAACCTCTCGTTCTTCAAATGCAATGGTTTTATAAATTCGGTATTTTTCCAGCGCAGCTTCAACAGCTGTTTGCGTTTTGCGTCGGTCCAATTCGGGCAGCATCAATTCCATAATCATTTTCCTCCTTCAGTATTCGCTATAGAATGAAAGTCTAGTAGCTTCGCATATTCACTCTGATGATAGAACAAGCTTCCGATGCAGCTTTCTTTCAGAAAACTTTCAACTCCGCTTCTTCAGGTTATTTCTGTCCTCTACGTTTCCGTTCAACTTATATACTCAAACATTCAAGCATCTCATCTGTAGCACTTTTATTTCTCAGTTCATATCAATCACTCTATCGTTCACATGATATTGCTTTGCCATCGTTTTTTTGAACGATAGCAAAAGACTCTTATTCATAGAGTTGTCCAGTTCTCCAAAAAAGTAACGACAATTCTTCAATTTTCCCTGTTGCCTTTTGGAATCAATCCAAATCCCTATATTTCGCAGAATTCCATTGTTCGGAAGGTACTCCACCAAACTCTAACCTGTATCAAGTTTACATTTTGTTCGTATAGTGTTCGCATTTCTATTTGAGGATACCACTTTCTGGAGATCAGAGTAAACCTCCATTTTGGTTCGTTTTGACGATAAAATAAAACCTTCGCTCTCATTTCCTATGCCTTTTGGCATAATTGTTTCATATCTCTTTACCTAATGGTATATATACGTTATAGTACTGTTTAATTAATGAACTTCCGTATAAGTCATTTGATTTTTAATATTAAGAAGTTCCCCTTCTCCTTAATGCCGCTAAGGTACATATCAAGCGCATACGTAGTGAAGGAGACGGAATCGATTCTGAAGAAGCGAAGCGTTCGCCTTTATCAACGGATTTCACCCTTTAGGAAAGGGAAACAGGAAATCCGGGGATAACAGCGATCAAAAGAACGATCCGAATCCGGAACGGCGCACCCGCAGAGGGTTTAGGAGTTGTCGCATTCAAGTTTCTTCTTAATATTAATTCAAGTACTTGTACGAATCGAAGGAGTTGGCATAATTGTGGAGCACGCTTTTGGTCCTTATATGAAACAACTGCGCGAGCAGCAGGGATACAGCATCAATCAGCTCGCCGAAGCAGCCGGAATAAGCAACTCACAGATTTCACGTATTGAGAATGGGGTCCGGGGTGTGCCGAAACCAGCGACCATTCGCAAGATTTCAGACGCACTCTCGGTGCCCTATACAGAGATGATGAAGCAGGCCGGTTATATTGAACCAGGGAGTGCTGCTGAACTTCAGGACGTACCGGAATGGGCTACATACAAAGACCGTCGTGATTTCAAAAAGATGCTGGAAGACGATGATGATCTGATGTTTGACGGCATTCCACTCGATGAAGAGGACAAGAAACGAATCAAGGATGTGCTGACAGGTCTGTTCTGGGAAGCCAAACAGATGAACAAACGCAAAAAGACAGACGAATCGGACAATCGCCCATGAGGCATGACCCACTGAATTTAATGAAGCAGCAGGTGAGATCATATGGATGACATCGTAACAAAGCTGATTCGCAAACACCGGACCAACTGCCCGTTCAGCATTGCCCGCGCGGTTGGAATACAGATTCGTTTCACCAATTTGGGGAAGTCCACCAAGGGACTGTACTTTCGCAAGCTCCGGCGCAGGTTTATCGTCATACACAATGATTTGCCGCCGGAATGGCAGCGGTTCGTGTGCGCACATGAGCTTGGTCATGATCGGCTTCATAAAGGAATCAATCGATTCTTTCTGGAGGAACATTCCTATTTTGCTCCAGGCAAGCTGGAGAGACAGGCCAATCGTTTTGCCATTCAATTGCTAACCTCCGGAGTGATGCCTGAACCGGATGAATCTTTGGAGAAATTTTGTTTACGTACCGGACTGCCGCGTGAAGCGCAGCATTTTTTTTACACTCTTTAAGAACATATGTTCCTTCCGAAGATTATATTATCCAACAGCAGATTTCACATGTCACTTTCAGGTTAGCTATTTTTACGTAATTCGCGAGATTTCCTAATAATAGTCTGTTAAAATACTACGTGAGCTGTGTAAACGCTCAAGTAGATTATTAATTGGGGAGGTTTCGGATTCATATGAAAATCTGGAAGAATTACGTTTCACTTCTGCTAACGGTCTGTTTGCTGTTTAGCAGTGTAGGTATTGCCGCGGCTGCAACGGATACTACTCCGGGCACAGGCAAACACATTACCATTCTACATACAAATGATACGCATGCTCGTGCAGTTGAATCTTCACCTGCTATGGGTTTTGCCAAAGTAGCTGGAATCGCTGACAAATATCGCAGCGAAAACCCAAACACGCTCCTGCTTGATGCTGGAGATGCTGTACATGGTACAACTTTTGCCACTCTCGTGAATGGTGAGAGCATCGTTAAAGTCATGAATGAAATGGGCTACCAGGCCATCGTACCGGGTAACCACGAATTCAACTATGGTTCGGATCGCTTGATCGAACTGGCAGACATGATGAATTTCCCAATGATTAGTGCCAACGTGAAGAAAAAGGACGGAACTCGTCTCTTCGATCCTTACCTGATTGAAGAAATTGATGGTGTAAAGGTTGGAATCATTGCCCTGTCCACACCTGAAACGATGTACAAAACGAATCCGAAAAACGTAGCAGGTCTAGATATTACAGACCCATCTGCAGAGGCTAAAGTTCTAGTGAACGAGATCCGCAGCAAAGTAGATGTTGTTGTGGTATTGGGACACCTTGGACAAGATGCGTCCAGCACAGATACTAGTTTAAAAGTCGTTAAAGAAGTTCCTGGCATCGATGTATTCATTGATGGTCACAGCCACACCATACTGCAGGACGGTCTTGTGTCCGATAACGGAACGTTGATCGCAAGTGCAGGAGAATACACTAACTACGTAGGTGTCATCGACCTGTGGGTAGATGGTGGTAAAGTAACGAAGAAACAAGCAACATTAATTGATGAAACTGCAGCAAAAGACATCAAACCAAATGAGAAAGTCGCAGCTCTCGTGAACTCCATTCAAAAAGAACAAGAGCCTATTTTGAAAGAAGAAGTAGCCAACACAGCCATTCTACTGGATGGTAAGCGTGAACAGGTACGTGCAGGTGAAACCAACCTGGGTGACCTGCTTGCAGATGCCATTCGTGATGTCAGCAACGCTGATATTGCACTGACTAACGGTGGTGGTATCCGTGCTTCCATTGAAAAGGGTATCGTAACCAAAGGTGATGTTATCACAGTGCTTCCTTTTGGTAATCAAGTGGTAACCCTTGAAGTGAAAGGGTCTGATATTCTGGCAGCCCTTGAAGTTGGTGTAGCTTCCTACCCGGAACCAAGCGGTGGATTCCCGCAAGTATCTGGAATCAAGTTCAAAATCGACACTTCCGCTGCAGAAGGTAGCCGTGTACATTCCGTAACCGTTGGCGATAAAGCCCTTGATCCGAAAGCAACATATACACTGGCAACCAATGATTTCACAGCTGTTGGTGGTGACGAATACACCATGTTTGCCAAATATCCAACTACGGGTATGTATGGCGCATTGGATGAAGCATTGATCAACTACATGCAAAAGCTTGGCGCTGTAGACATCAAAACAGATGGTCGATTCAGTGAAGCGAAAAAAACTGCAGTAGAGCCGGAAACTCCGGTAACAGAAACACCAGCTCCAACCAAGCCAAAACCAGAAACACCAAAACCGGAAAAACCGTCTAAACCAACACCAAGTAAACCAGCTCCAGCCAAACTGCATGTTGTGAAATCCGGAGATTCCCTGTACTCTATCTCCAAACAATACGGCACAACTTGGCAGGCATTGCAGAAGCTGAATAATATCAAAAATCCACACTGGATTTATCCAGGTCAACAATTGAAATTGCCTGCAGCTTCTTAAGCTCAGCAAAGCAAAGTGCATATAGGCATGATCGCTTATATGGCGCAACAACATAACGAATCTATCTTGTCATACCAAAAGGGTGTCCCCCAAACCAGATTACTGGTTAAGGGGACACCCTTTCGTATGTCAGTTCTTAAACATCCATCCACATCAGAGACTTCAACATTTCCTGTGGACATATCCTGCTGATCCTGACAATCATCTGAGGCAAAAATAAATCCCAGCGCAGCCTTTACGGACCAACTTTATCATGTAACTTCGACACCGAACTATATAAAAACTCTCCGGAATGACCGTGTTCATGCGGTTATTGTACATTTAATTTCGACATGTCTGTCTTCTCAACATTGCATACTTGCACATAGATCCGCCTGAGTAGGATCATCTTCAAATCCTAAATCATAAAACCATTTGCATACTAAATACATAGATCCAAATATAGTTATTTCGTATGATATCACTCATAAAATCCTGCCAAATTGCATGCCTATAGCCCTCTTTTTCATGCTCAGATTGGAATTTCAGCAATCAAAATCATCTACCGCATCATATTCGGTACTATTATATGAACTCATATAATTAGAAGATCCCCTGAATTTAGGAAGTGAGCTGTTCCTTCACATAACGTACAGCTTCCTGAGCCATTAACCCGATTCGTTTCGATTCACCTGATGCTGCAAGTGCGTGTGATCCCAGTTCGACCTGTCCTTCTGCTGCTCCTCTGCCAATGACGATCTGCACAGGCAATCCGATCAGCTCCGCATCCTTGAATTTCACACCCGGACGTTCATCCCGATCATCAACCAATACAGTGAATCCGCCATTGATCAATTGTTGTTCCAGTTCGAGAGTGAGCTGACGCTGCTGCTCATCCTTCCAACTTACTGTAATCAGATGCACATTATAAGGCGCAACAGCAACAGGCCATTTTATGCCATCATCTCCTGCATACTGTTCGGCTATCGCAGCCATCAGGCGGGATACGCCAATGCCGTAACATCCCATGACTGGCGCACACTGGCGACCATTACGATCCAGGAATGAAGCACCCATGGCATCACTATATTTCGTTCCCAATTTGAAAATATGTCCAACCTCAATACCTTTGGTAAACACAAGTGGTGATCCACATGTTGGACAAGTATCCCCTTCCGCAGCAAAGCGAATTCGTTCTACTCGCTCCAATGCAAAATCAATACCTGGGCGTACGCCGGAAACGTGTACATCCAGTTCATTGGCTCCTGTAATTGCACTCTTCATCACTGACACGTCAGCGTCTACCACCATCGGCAGATTTAGTCCAATCGGACCCAGGAATCCTACCTTCAGATTTGGATGTGCCGCAATGGCTGCATCGTCTGCAAGGATCAGTTCCTCTGCCCCCAACGCCTGTTTCAATGCGATGTCATTCAGTTCATGATCTCCACGCACAAGCGCAGCGACGAGCTGACCATCCGCTACATAAAGCAGCGTTTTGATCATATGTTCAGCACCTTTGCCCACAAAAGTGCTTAACTCAGCGATCGTACGAACGCCAGGTGTCGAGATGTGTACTACGTTTTCCGCTTCCGAATGTTCATCCGCTTGAAGCGCGGAGTCTGCACTCGCAGAGTCGGCTGGAACTTCCAAGCTTCCTTCTGTTTTCTCCATATCTCCAGAAGTCTGATAATCCGCTTTCTCCAGATTTGCAGCATATCCACAATGTTTGCAGGTTACAATCGTGTCCTCACCCACGTCAGCAAGAGCCATGAACTCGTGCGTTTCACCTTGACCGCCAATCGTTCCCGCGTCCGCCTCAACACGGATATAGTCCAGACCACAACGCTCCAGAATGCGACTATACGCCGTGTTCATCGCCTGATAAGTACGATCAAGCTCTTCCCAGTCCGAAGCAAAAGAGTACGCATCCTTCATGATGAACTCACGTCCACGTAGCAATCCAAATCGAGGACGACGTTCATCCCTGAACTTGGTTCCGATCTGGTACAGGGTGAATGGCAACTTCCGATACGAGTTCACTTCATCCCGTGCTAAAGCGGTTACGACTTCCTCATGTGTTGGTCCAAGAGCAAATTCCCGTGCATGACGATCCTTCAGACGCATCAATTCAGGACCATACTGTGTGTACCTTCCGGATTCTTCCCACAACTCCGCAGGCTGCATAATCGGCAGCAATACTTCCTGACACCCCGCACGATCCATCTCTTCTCGAACAATACGTTCAACGTTCAACAATATCCGCCGTCCGAGGGGCAGATAACTGTAAATTCCCGACGCCAATTGACGAATCATACCGGAACGCAGTAACCAGCGATGTCCCGCCGCATCTGCCTCCGCTGGCGCTTCACGTAAGGTTGGAACAAGCATTTCACTTTGACGCATCTGAACACTCTCCTAATTTTCCTTTTTTGTTATCAAAATACGGCGCATAAACAGCAAAAAGACACATCCGTCAAGGGACGAATGTGTCGTGGTACCACCCTTGTTTAACTGCAAATTAATCCGTTCGCAACCTATGCGATCTGTGACCTGCAGTCCTACGGGGCGTAACGGGCCCTGCCGGCGGAGGTTGCAACCCTGGATGGGCATTCTCTTCCGCAGCTCGCGAGGTAGGAATTATGAAGCAGCTACAGGAACCTTGCACCACACTGTTCCCTCTCTGTTGAAGCTGGCTTGCACAATCATGTCCTCGTTATAACGCTGTTCTCATTTTTGACCACATTAGTTCATTTACAAGTAATTGTCAACCAATTAGTCGAATACAACTCCTGAATAATACTCCACTACATCACGAATGAGCATAAACGCATCCCCATTGGTAAGTTTGTTCTTGTCAGCAATGCCAGCAAGCGTGTCGTCACTTATAAAGTTTTGCGTTTGCAATTGAGCAAGTGCCTGTTCAAGTGAAGTTTCCGTTTCTGAAGATCCCATTGCCAGACATAACATATACGCAGCCTGATCCAACGTTAAAGGTAGGGTTAAGGCATTCTCCATATTTGCTAGAGCTTGGTCGGCACTGCCTGTGTAGGCTTCTGGAAACATCGCTTGCATTCTTTTCAATTTACTTAAAAATCGTTCTGGATTCATTCCTTTATCCAGTTCCCAACCATCGTTATTATAATTGCCTGAAGTCATATACATACTCGCTGCAGCCAATAATCCCCTGTAATCCTTATGCTCCATATAATCAGGCTGCTCGAAACGATGTACTTTCAGATCCATCCCCTGATTCTCCAGCATCTTACGTAGTTCAGATGCTCGCTCTTCAGAAGTTGAGAGTTCGCGGAAGGACTCCTTATGCATATATGCCAGCTTGACCGCCGCTCCTGCTGCTTCTCCCTCTGCCATTCCCAGTGGGACAACTCTTGCACTACCGTGTGGGATGGTATCATAACTTGCTGCACGTCCAACGACGAGCAAACCGTCAACCTTTAGCGGTACAAGCGAGCGAAAGGGTACACCATATTGAATCGGACTCAACATAATCGTGCCGGGATTTCCAACACTCGTGCTCTGAATATCAATATCGTATGAACCGTATCCAATGGCATCCCAATGATCACGATTTTCCATGACATCAGCTAATGTTAATCGGTACTCGCCATAGATATGACGTGACTCCCTCACGTAAAGCTCGTCTGCTGTTCCAGCATATTGTAACCCTGCAAATTCATCATAATTTTTCTTCAGAAAATCAACAATTAGTGGGGCTTCTTTACGCCCGATTTCCAGACCTTTTTTCACAGATATCGGATCTAACGGATCTACCCCAAAGATCTGCATTGTATTAATCAAGATTGTATCATCATTTTGTCTTCCGATATTCAGACTGCGAATCTTAATATGTTGTGGATTGGAGGATTCATATTTTCTAGCATCACCGTACCCCCAAGCACTCATCTTATCAACCCCGGTTCCCTCTCTTTCCCTGAATTTTTGCCATACCTCATCAGTAACACCGCTTAACTTGAATACAAGCGTAGAGACCATTTTGGATTTACCATCTCCAATATCTTGTCTGCCTATGGAATATGGAACCCCTGCAGCGGCTGCAATATCCGCATCTTGCGTTGCATCAATGATGGAGCGGGTTGAGATCTGAACAGTTGTTCCATCTTCTTTAGTTATACTCATACCCGTTATTGTTGTGTGATCTCCCGTAGATTGTTCAGTAAGGGGAACTAATTCCTTAGCATTCATCAACAGGTCAATATTAGGTTCGGAACGAACCATCCGATAGAACATGTTAGCCGCTGTATTGGTATCAAATGAACTACCCTCGATCTGGTCAAACCATTCCTGGAAAATGCCTTTGTTCAAAAAGTCAGGCTGCCGCAAACTACTCAATAACTGCGGTTGTTCAGGGGAATAATTTAGATCCAGCGTATTAAGGCCTCCCTCGGTCAACAATCCTCCCAACATGTTGCGATCTCTTGCTTCCACCAGCAATACACGCATCCCATTACGAGCAGCTGATAAGGCAGCAGTAATACCTTCCGGATCCGTTCCAGCTACAATCACGTTATAGGAATCTTTCAGGTTTAGTGTAGATTGCACGTCCTCCAAAGGCTGCCATACATAATTATTATTAAATTTATAATTTTTGTTCCAGATATAGAATGCACCATATGCAGCGCCAATTAACACAATAAACACACTAGCTGTAATTGCTGTTATTTTCAATTTTCTACTAATCAAAGAAACAAACCTCCATATGTACTTTAAATTCAATAATACTAACTCGTGAACTAGTTTTCCTATGTTATACCAACAACCGACTAACCTTTTCTCCTTTCCTGCATGAGCATGCTATACATAATAAAAAACTCCCCAACACTTTAACGGTGTTAGGAAGTTTTGATAATAAGACGGAAAATTCTACTATTATGTTACCATAAATACAAACAAAATATAGGAAAGTCCCTAACTTTCCTCATTATAATGACCACTTTTTGACTCTTCGTTCATCCTGACTATAATGAATTCTCTAGCGATGGCTGACATGGCAGCACGTTCCCTGTAATATAGAGAAATAGAAATCTATCACAGGTATTAATCGATAAAGGAGCTTGTCCTATGCCATATATCATATATGATCTTGAATTCACGGTAAGCCGCAATACTCGCTATTCTTCTGAAATTATTGATATCGGTGCTGTCAAAGTTACGGAAAGTGCCGATGGATTGGTCGTAACGGATACGTTCCATACGTATGTTCGTCCTTCCAACAAGTCCGTGCTGTCCACTGACACGATTCAATTTACAGGTATCACGCAGAAAGATATTGATGCAGCCCCTCTTTTCCCGGCAGCACTGAACCAATTCATTGCCTGGATGGGAAGTGACCCCTATTACATGTGTTCCTGGGGACCCGATGACCGCAGCAAACTGATCTCTCATTGTCGTACCCATGAACTTGATGTGGCCTGGATCACCAATCATAACGATCTCCAGCAACAGTGGTCCCGCACCGTCCGCAAAGAAGGCAAATTCCGTCAACTCGGACTCGCTCAGGCTCTTGAAATCTGCGGAATCGAATTTGATGGTACCCAGCACCGTGCCTTGGATGATGCCATCAATACAGCAAAGGTATTTATGCATCAATTTGACCGATTCACGCTCGAAAACAACTGTGCAGCCGATGATGAGGGCATTACATCCAAGGTTGTCTATTCCAGCTCCACAGAAGATGAAGAGAAAGAATCACCTTTTGGCAATCTGGCAAGCCTTTTCAAAACCAAAGAGTAACTGTCCAAAGCACAGTACTTAATCGTGTTTTGCCTTAGGATGGATGGCATTCTAATCTCAACTTTTATTGTACATTTGTTGCCAATCATTCAGACGTTCTTTCATCTTGATGCGGCAGATCTCCGGTTCGAGGATTTCCGCATCAGGTCCATATTTAGATATCCATACGAGAAATTCGTCAACATCACTTAATATGGCTTCAAATAACAGGCTACCTTCCGGTTCAATGGTTAGGATCGGTCGCATAAAAAATTGCTCCTGCATCACACGCTCCACAGCATGGGGTGCAAATCGAATTTTGAACGCTGTCCACTCCGTACTTCCCTCGTATGCCCAAGGAATGCGGAAATGCGATTGTATGAGATGATCCTCTTTGCGAAACGTGCGTGGCAATATTCGTATCCTCTGCAGCCGACTTACCTGAAAGATTCGAAGTTTCTCCGACAGGTGACAATATGCTAACAGTTCAAATCTGTACTCGCGAGGGATAAGACAGTAAGGATCTATGCGTACGATCCCTTTTTTACCTTGAGACAGATATTCCCCTTCAATGGTGTTCTGTGAAATGCCAGCCTGAAGCAGGGGAATTAGAGATTGATTCTGTGGATCATTTCTCTCATTTTGCCATGCAGGCAACCCCAGTTTAAACAAACTACTAATATGCTCCGACCATTCCACTCGTTCTGTTTTGTTTTTCTGACTCGCAGCAACCACTTTCTCATAAGCGCTCTCAAAAGCAGGTTTCAGCAAAGGACGAATATTCTCCATAACTTCAGCAAGATGCATGAAAGCTTGGGCTTCTTCATCAGACCAATTTAGCGGATACATGGCAAATTGGCTGATAAACATGTACCCTTGCCCGTGTCCCATATTGGCGATCGGGATATGCATTGCACTGAGGGCCTCCATGTCGCGGTATATCGTCCTTTCCGTCGTCTCGCATCGCTCGGCAAGCTCACGTGCCAGAATACCTGGCTTGGCCTGTACCAGCGTTATAATGCGCATTAATCGGATTAGTCGGTCTGTCATTTTGCCGGACCCTCCACGATGTTGTTTCAATAAATTTGATACAACTCCATCCATTGTTTAATATGATATTGATACATACATTCGACCTTCTCCTAAACTTCACCTTCAAATATGTAGACTCACTCTAACCGTTACCATTTGAAATCAACCCTATTCCCCTAATATCTTTTTTTCACGATCATGATATCCGGTTGTAAACGTGATCTCGTAGTGATAACGTAGCTTTTCGACGATCTCGGCTTCCGCGTAATAGTCCAGATCCTGTTTCCGTGCAGCTTCAATTAACAATGCATCTGCATGACGACGCAACATATTGTTTCCCTCTTGAACCCGTCCTCTTTCGTAAGCGCGCAGGGCTTGTTTGATCAAGGGCACCGTTTCACTTAATTTGATCGTTTTCTCCACCTTGGGATCTTCGGGCTGTCGCAACATGCCCAGATGACTGGTGTACTGAATATACAACTGTTCTCTTCGTAACAATACACGTTGACTTTGTTTCAACTTCCTTGTGCTCCAATAGGCTGAACATACGGCAGCTTTTCCTGATGCACGGGGTCCCATGACGAATTCAAGCAAAATTTGCTTGCTTTCCCCCTTGTACATATCGCCAAGCCTCAGTACCCAGCCAATATCCGTTTCTTTGGAGCGACATCCATAGATACCTTTTAGCTGTACTCCATATTCCGGTTTGAGCAAAAGTTCCAAATCTCTTGATACAATTTTGGGTGCTATTTTCCTAAGTCTTTTGGCAGGGGCACCGTTACGCCACTCTACCATCATATATACGGGGTCGGCTCCCCCTGTCGGTATGGCCTCTTTATTCCACGAATAAGATACTTCAAAGACTGAGTTCACTGGTAGTCTCTCCCCCGATTTATATGTATTATCTTCTAAGTTATCAGGGTGAATGGACACTATATTGTCACGGAACACATGTTCTCATTAAATTTTTCCAATATATTAGTTTTATATCCCTAAATCCGTCTCAATACGACAATAAACGACGAAAAAGCCTGGCGCTATGCCAAGCTTTTCAATCACTTATCTATGACAAGTCCCAAATTAAACAGTAGGATGATCGATTCCCATTTTGTGTAAATACCGTGTGTTATCTGCTTCGGTTACCGGAGCATAGGTGACACTGTCAATGACCAGCTTACGGCCTACTGGCTCTCCATTAACAGTGATCATAATTGTTTTGGTTGATGTGTTCTGATCTGTTGTGTACATATCTTTCTACTCCTTCATGTTCACGATCTTATATTCAATCGGATATATTGGCATCATTCATTAAATTGCGCATTTGTGAATAGCATGCACCCGGAACTGAAGTAAAAGATCTGTAAAACGGTCCGGTGTGCTTGCCTATCGTTCTATTACCCCACAGAACTGTAAGTTAAACAGCCGTGTTCCTAAATCATTTTAAATATTTCGGGTAATAAAACGATATCATCTTGAACCCATCGTCCCGGTTTTGACGTATAATGTAAGAGCCGTATTTCAACAATAGACGACGAATTCGGCAATTGATCTATCTAACCGAAGAAAGAGGTGTTAACGATGCCAAAATCCATTCAGGGTTATTTCATTCGGGTGTTATTCACCACATGCATTCTATTTACCGTTTCGATCGCTTCGACAGTAAGTGCAGCCAGCGCCAATATTTTTACGGATATATACAGCGGATGGGAGCGAGTCTCCGAACTGCCCGGAGAAGTGAACGCTCTGCAGGAAAGTTATAAGCAAACAATGGAGCAATTAAATCAAACATCTGCTCAGTTGGGACAAGCCCAGGCCAATGTCGAAGCATTTAAGACCCAGAACGAACAACTGCTGGCTCAGAACCAGAAACTCACTGAAATGGTAAGTAAATTACAGGACGACCAGAATGCCAAAGCAGCTACCACCAAACGAATTCAGACGACGATCATCACTGTCGTTTCTCTCATATTGGGTTACTTTGTTCTGATTCGTGTGATGCGCTGGGGAATGCGTCGCCGTTCAGGCCGAGTATAAAAGAACAGGAGCAACTGCATGAACATACACCTGAACAATGCTGAAGCAGGCGGAGCAGGACAAGTCGTCACATTTTCACTGATTAAAGATGACCGCCTTCATATTTTGCATCCGCAGCAGATTGTGGCCTTTCGCGGTCCAAGTGGGAATCGCAATGATAAATTCATGAATATCACGGGCATATATCGCAAAAAAAAGCTGATTAAATCCGAAATCACCGGACCTTGCCAATTTGTGGCTGCCCTGCCTCCCGGATTCACCATGAAGGAAGTGGAGCTCACGGAGGACAGTGATCTGCTCTATGACTTCCGCCACCTGTTCTTCTACTCTGATGGTGTAACCATGCATACCAAAATTCAGAAAATCAAAAATATGCTGATCACCCGTGATGCAGTGAAAATGAAATTTTCCGGCAAAGGCAAAATCGGATTGCTCACTCAAGGTCAGGTCTGCCAACAGGAACTTCACCCAACAGCGCCGCTCTATGTGGATGCTGGCAGCATTATTGCTTATCCCGAAAATGCACATCTGGAACTCACCGTATATGGTAACAACCTTGCCAGTCAGCATATGAATTATCATTGGAAGATGACAGGACATGGATCTGTGCTCTTTCAGGCTGGACGTGAGAATCACCGCTTGGAACAGGATCTTAACGATGAGGGACTGTTCAAACGAATTCTGAAAGAAGTGATCCCTTTCGGTAATGTACTGATCAAGTAAGCTGTTATAGGATGGAACCGACCGATGAGCTGCCACTATGCTCCAGTGGGGTGGTCACCACACTGTTTCATGTTATAATGGTTCAGACAATTGAAGAAGAAAATCCATGCCTGTGGCATGGGAGAGGTTCGCGAACTCCCTCTACAAGACTTGACCATGCGATGGTCAGTATAAGTCTTGCGTACACGTTGCGGTCACCATGCAATCATGTACGTAAAAAACTAAGGACACTTACTCTTGCCTGCTTTTTTGAAGCGGTTATCGAGAAGGTGTGTTTTTTGATGGATGCCAGTTCATGAACTTCTCTGTTCTTCCGACACTCTATGCCTATGTGCATGGTTTGATCTCAAGAAGATAGAGAGGTTTTTTTATGTTGAACGAAGAAAAAGCAGTCGTTGTATTCAGCGGAGGTCAGGATAGTACCACGTGTCTGTTCTGGGCCAAACAACAGTTTGCCGAAGTCGAGGTTGTTACGTTTGATTACGGTCAACGCCACAAGCTGGAGATTGAATGTGCAGCCGAGATCGCTCGTGATCTGGGCGTACAGCAAACGGTACTTGATATGAGGCTGTTAAATCAGCTTGCACCCAACGCGCTTACTCGCACGGATGTGGAGATTACCCATGAAGAAGGCGAACTGCCGAGTACATTTGTAGATGGACGGAATCTGTTATTCCTCAGTTTTGCGGCCATTATGGCCAAGCAAAAAGGAGCTCGTCACCTGGTTACAGGTGTATGCGAGACGGATTTCAGCGGATACCCGGATTGCCGGGATTCATTTGTAAAGTCGATGAATGTGACGCTTAACCTGTCGATGGACTATCCATTTGTCATTCACACCCCGCTCATGTGGCTGGACAAAGCCCAAACGTGGAAGATGGCCGATGATCTCGGCGCCTTTGATTATGTACGCGAGCGTACCCTCACCTGTTATAACGGCGTGATCGGCGATGGCTGCGGAGAATGCCCTGCCTGCAAACTGCGCAAAGCTGGACTGGATCGCTATGTACAGCAACGTACTACTGCTGAATCGGCGGGAGTGGATGTACGATGAGAGAGCCGGGAACATTCCGTATTGTAGAGCATCTGCAACGCATCGGAGAAGATATTCTGCCCACCCAGCTGCGCTATCACCGCAAACGTGTGCTTGTAAGCAAAGAATTCACCTTTGACGCAGCACATCATCTGCATTGTTATGAAGGCAAGTGCAAGAACCTGCACGGTCATACGTATAAAGTTATTTTTGGTATCAGCGGTTATCCGGGTGAAACCGGGCTGACGGTTGATTTTGGACATATCAAAGATATATGGAAAACTCAGATTGAGGGATATCTGGATCATCAGTACCTCAACGAGACACTTCCTTTAATGAATACCACGGCTGAAAATATGGTCGTTTGGCTGTTCGAACAAATGGAACATGCGCTCCAGACGGAACCATACGCCGGGCTGACCGATGGTGGGCGGACGGAGTTTGTCCGACTTTTCGAGACACCCACCAGTTACGCGGAAGCGAGACGGGAGTGGATGATCCATGAGTAGTGTGACACACCAGAAGCATACGGTGAATGAGACGGGATCTCGCAAAGAGGCTCGTATTCCCGTGATGGAGATTTTTGGACCGACGGTTCAAGGCGAAGGCATGGTCATCGGGCAAAAAACGATGTTTGTTCGCACCGCGGGCTGCGATTATCGCTGCTCCTGGTGCGACTCAGCCTTTACCTGGGACGGCAGTGGCAAGGACCAGATTCGAATGATTACGCCAGAGGACGTATGGGAAGAATTGCGCCGCGTTGGCGGCACCCGTTTCTCCCATGTCACCATCTCCGGCGGTAATCCCGCCCTGCTCGCTTCGCTGGGCGGATTGGTTGCCCTGCTGCGGGAGAACGGCATCCGCACCGCGGTGGAGACACAGGGCTCTCGCTGGCAGCCTTGGCTGGCGGACATTGACGAAGTCACCGTCTCGCCCAAGCCACCCAGCTCCGGCATGGACACCGATTGGGCCGTGCTGGATGATCTGATCGGACGGCTGGCAGCTGGTCCGGTAGAACGAAGTCACAGTCTGAAGATCGTGATCTTCGATGAGACAGACTTGGACTATGCCCGCCGTGTACATGCACGGTATCCGGGCACGGATTTATTTTTACAAACCGGGAACCCGGATGTGACTTCCGCTGAAACGCCAGATCTGGCGTCCTCACTGCTTGCTCGTTATGAGTGGCTGATCGACCAAGTCAGCGCCTCCGATGACCTGAATGATGTTCGTGTGCTTCCACAGCTTCATACGCTGGTATGGGGCAACAAACGCGGCGTGTGATGGGCAGTATGGGTGGAATGGGCGGCATGATGTAAGGATGAGGACGAAATGTCCTCAGACAAAAAAGAGAATTCAACAGGCAAAAATGCCTATTCATATATACCGCGAGGCTTCGGGCTTTGACGGAAACAAGGAGCGTTTAATAACCGATGAGACAACCTGATGAGATGCAAGATGTGACGTTGCTGGGTAACCAGAACGTAAAATATACGTTTGAATATGATCCGGGCATCCTGGAGAGCTTTGATAACAAACATCCGTACCGCGATTATTTTGTAAAATTCAACTGCCCGGAGTTCACCAGCCTGTGCCCGATTACGGGTCAGCCGGATTTTGCAACGATCTATATCAGCTACATTCCCGATGTGAAAATGGTCGAGAGTAAATCACTCAAGCTGTACCTGTTCAGCTTTCGTAACCATGGTGATTTCCACGAGGACTGTGTGAACATCATCATGAACGACCTGATCAAGCTGATGGACCCGCGTTACATCGAAGTATGGGGCAAATTCACACCGCGCGGCGGTATTTCCATTGACCCGTATACGAACTACGGTAAGCCGGGAACAAAGTACGAGCAGATGGCTGACCACCGCATGATGAATCATGATATGTATCCGGAGACGATTGATAATCGTTAAACTGGCGGGTAAATCAACTCTGCTATAACTTAAATAAATTATAGGACACAGAAAAGCCGAACTCTTCAAAACTGAAGAAGTTCGGCTTTTTCTTTGGTTAGCATACACCTGTATGAAACTTAAGTGTCTCAACGGAATGAGATCGCAGCGCATTCAAGTAGATTGATCTTCCTTTAGTGCTTTGACTTTTTTGACGTAATGTCTCAACATCAGCACACCAATTGATTGAAAAATGATAAATATGACGATGGAAGCAGATAGAGATTTCGGTGCAACATAGACAGCCAGAAACGTTATTACAGCCATATACAAAATAGTCATCACCAACTCACGTTTGGCGGATTCATAAGGTGATAAGGATTTCATATCCATCCCTCCTCTATGCTTCTTACACATAAATATGGATCTTCTTACAGTAGATGCTAAAGTAATACGTTTCTTTTGTAAATGTAATGGCTATAAAAAAAACATCTATTGAATTCGTCAACGTTTTCTCTTGTTCCCCTTGTCGGTCCAATCAATCTATCCTATTATGTAACAATATGCTTACACGCATATATTACAACATCAGGCGCTGATCCCTCGTGACCGCGACCAAAGGAGAATTGTACATGTCTACACAAACCTCATTAACCAAGGACGCCACAGCACGTTCGAAAAACCCACCCGGATTGGATGCCCAAAGCACCGTATACCGGATACTCATTGCGATCAGTCTGGTTCATCTGTTCAATGATTCAATCCAGTCGGTCATTCCCGCCATTTTTCCGATTCTGAAAGACTCTATGCATCTCACGTATACTCAAATCGGATGGATCTCATTTGCTATCAACTTTACCGCTTCCATTATGCAGCCTGTCGTAGGCTGGTTTGCTGATAAAAAACCGACACCATCTATCCTGCCCATTGGCATGGGTTTTACATTTACCGGCATGTTGCTGTTGGCCTTCGCTGACAGTTATATGGCTGTCCTGATTTCCGTTATCTTTGTCGGTCTGGGTTCCGCTGCTTTCCATCCGGAAGGTTCGCGTGTATCACACATGGCTGCCGGGCAACGCCGTGGACTGGCACAGTCCATCTTCCAAGTCGGTGGTAACGCTGGGCAATCCCTTGCCCCATTGCTTACACGTTGGATCTTTATCCCGTTTGGACTGTTCGGTGCCATTGGATTTACAGGCATTGCTGCCATGGGGATTGCAGTTCAGATCTACATCGCCCGTTGGTATGGACGCATGCTGCAATCGGGAGGATACCTGCGTAGACAGGCTGCTGCTCGTCGTGCACCCAATCCTGCTTTACGCAAAAAGATTACTGCCGCCATTACGCTATTAATTTTGCTCGTCTTTGTTCGTTCCTGGTATATCGCTTCCATCGGCAGCTTCTATGCGTTTAATCTGAAAGATACCTTTGGATTGTCCACAGAGGACGCGCAGATCTATATCTTCCTGTTCCTGGCTGCCGGGGCGCTTGGTACGTTCTTCGGAGGCCCACTGGCGGATCGATTCGGCAAACGTAATCTGATCTTCCTGTCCATGGCCGGAGCTGCTCCACTGGCTCTGTTGTTACCTTATGCGAATCTGTTCTGGACAGGCGTACTGCTAACCATTATTGGTTTTATCATGTTATCCAGCTTCTCGGTTACGGTTGTATATGCACAAATGCTGATTCCGGGCAAAATCGGAACGGTTTCCGGTCTAATTACTGGTCTGGCATTTGGTATGGGCGGCCTGGGCGCACTCGTGCTGGGTAACTGGATTGACGTTTTCGGTGTATCACCGGTAATGCAGATGTGCAGCTTCCTGCCCCTGCTCGGGATCTTCACGTTCCTGCTTCCATCCGATAAATTACTGAATATCTGGGCGAAAGAAAATGGTAGTGAAGAGTAACCTACATCTGCAGTCTAAATAAAATGTTTGAATCGCAAGAAAAAGGTTCCCGCCATCTCTGTAATATACAGAACGGCAGGAACCTTTTTGTTATATTGGTTTTTCTCGTATTTAGCTTCAAACGTATTATTCAACGTCACACATGACAATGCTGCTGCCATGAGCTGTAATCAGTTCCTTCACATCTTCTAATTCAAGGAATACCGTCGCCGTATTTTCCATGGGATGAATTCCAATTTTCTGACCAACTAGATCCTTGTCAAAAACTACGGTCACGTTTTTCTGAATATTATTGAGAACCCCCATTGGATTTACATGGCCCTTTTCCAATCCGAGGAATTCCAACAAATCCTTTTCACTGGCAAAACTTAATTTGCGGCTAGGTATCTTTTCGCTTAAACTTCTCAAATCAACGGACTTCGTCCCAGCAATCGTCACCAGATAATAGTTGCGCTTCTTGTCATCACGCAGAAACAGATTCTTAACAATACGTTCTGTATGTGGAATCTGATAAGAGAATATTTCCTCCATCGTGTATACTGCGGGATGTTCAATACTTTCGTAAACGATATTATTGCGATCCAAAAGATCATAGAAACCCTGTTTGTTTAACATATCAAATTCAACTCTTTCAATATAAATATTCTTCTCTAGTATTACTTCTTCTGTAATATTACTTCAAACGCTGAAGGATCAGCCGTTTTTTGTACAACATTTTTCCTGCTTCGGCTACATCTCGGATTGTATTTTTGTTGCTCACCGAACCAAACACCATACCGGCAATCGGCACGAGTTGGAAAAGCTTCTTCCAGCCGAAAGATTCACTGTAGGAGTTAAACACTTCCCGCCAGCCCTGCATCTGCGATACCACCTCAATGGGCTTGTCCGGATCGTCGTAAGCTGCGAGTTCTTCAATGATCGCTTTCTTGCCTACAATATCTGCGGAAGAGAATTGCAGACATTTGACAATAAAGATGCGCTCCAGCGGTTCATCGGGATCATAACCGTAACACAGAGCCATCTCTTGCATTACCTTCAAGGAAAGCCCCATCACCATCGGAATATCTGCTGCAATGGTTACAATGCCACCAAACCCTGTAGCTGCTCCCTGTGCCGCGGCAAACTTCGTTCGACTGTCAGTAATGTTATCGGCCACCTGGTCCAGCACCTGAAGTGGCAGATTCTCTACACTATGAATCTTGGCTGTCCCCTCGGCTTCAGCATCCTGCTCCAGACGATAGGTCGTATCCATCATGGAATAACCGGACCTCTCGGCTTCCTCTTGCAGCAGCTTGGCTACTTTTTTCTTCTGTACGAGGAACTTGCCTCCATTCTGCACATACTGACCCACGTCGTTCAGGGAATCTCCGATCTTTTGTTTTAACGCTTTAGGCATCACTTTATCCAACATCGCAAAGGGCAAACGCCCGATTTTATCCCAAATAAACAAGTCTTTCTGTTGTTTCTCCCATTTCAAAATCTGTTCAAGTTCCTTGTCCAATGTCTCGCGTGAATCCATATGTGATCCTCCTAATAGGTTCTGCATCGTAATCTGTATCTTTCTCATACGCAGAAATCATCGTTGTGGTTGCTTTGTTTTTATGTCCAGGACACATATGTTCAGACCGCTCTATCTTATCACATACGGAAGAGCCCTTAATCAGCATCACTCGCTAACTAAGGACTCTCGTATGAAAGGTTTCACTACCTCTTATTTTGCTTCTGCTACTGCTTTTCCATCCGGAACCGGAACACCGAAATCAGGTGTGCCATCTTCACGCCAATGAATCACTTGAGCACGGGCGTGACGGTTTGGATCATACAAGGGATCACCCTCGATGTCTTTGTAATTACGCGCATGATAAATCAGAATATCGGTCTTGCCATCCGGTGACACCGTAAAGCTATTATGACCCGGGCCGTATTGGCCGTTCGCTTCACAAGTCTGGAATACCGGCTCGGGTGATTTCACCCAGCTGGCCGGATCAAGCAAGTCGGCATTTTCATCTGCGGTGAGCAGACCCATACAATAATTGTAATCGGTCGCGCTTGCCGAGTAGCCGATAAACAACCGTCCATTCCGATGCATCACGGCTGCTCCTTCATTGACCTTAAAGCCGATGATCTCCCAATCATACTCTGGCGTAGAGATCATGACCTGTTCGCCGCGTAGCGTCCACGGGTTTTCCATTTCGGCAATGTACAGGTTCGAGTTGCCCACAATATCAGGATCTTTCTGTGCCCAGACCAGATAGCGGATACCCTTATGTTCAAAGGTTGTTGCATCCAGCGCAAATGATTCCCACCGTGTGTGTATCTGTCCCTTTTCTACCCACTCTCCTTCGAGTGGATTCGCGGAATCGTTCTCCAGAACATACATCCGATGATCGAACAGACCTTCGTTGGTCTCACTGGTGTGAGCCGCAGCATAGTGTATGTACCATTTTCCATCGATAAAATGAATCTCCGGTGCCCAGATGTTGGCACTCATTGGCCCCGTGTCACGCTTGGTCCAAGCCGTTACCGGCTCAGCATTTCTTAACTCTTCCAATGTCTCTGCTCGCCGGATCTCAATCCGGTCAAAGGCTGGTACGGAAGCGGAGAAATAATAGTAACCGTCTGTATGGCGGTAAACCCACGGATCAGCGCGCTGCTCCAGGATGGGATTAGTAAAGGTAATGGAATCAGTCATGGGAATGCTCCCCTTTCAAATGTTGTTTGGCTCGAAGTTGGGGAATGTAACCCAATTACGAAAAAAGCGAAAACCTTTTTGGGTGGTGCACAGCGGACGCTTGGGGGTGGTAGGGCCTTGGTGCTCTCTTGTCCTCCGATTTCTTTTATCACCGCTCGTGGCGGTTGAAATCGGATGTCAAACTCGCTCCTGCGGCTCCTTCCTCCCCCTCACTGCTTGTGCACCTTGGCGCAGCAGCTCGCTCTTACCGCGCTCGCTGGGTTACAACCTCACTTCGAGCCTTTTTTTGTTGGCTCGGTCTTATGGGGTTGACCGCTTCGCAGGGTCAACTCTCACCATGTAATGCTGGACTGGCCGCAGAGCTATTGGCCAGCTTTGTCATGCACAGCGGACGCTCGGGGGTGGTAGGGCCTTGGTGCTCTCTTGTCCTCCGATTTCTTTTTCCCACCGCTCCTGGCGGTTGAAATCGGATGCCAAACTCGCTCCTGCGGCTCCTTCCTCCCCCTCACTGCTTTTGCACCCTTGGAGCGGCAGCTCGCCCCTTACTCTTCCGCTGCGCTGATCTGCTTGCCCCAGACCGCGATGCCGTGGTCATTGATGCCAGTCACCACCAGCGCGGGCTGGCTTCGCTCCCAGTCCCAGGACGGGAGCAGTCGCAACTCTTCCGTGGAAGCTCCGCCCCATGGGCTTTCTTTCCACTTCAACGTCAGTGTTTGTTTACCATCAAATGTCCAGGTTCCTGAACCCTTTTCGCTTTTAATCTTACCGTTGCTTGTTAGGGTATAAGGCACGGCTTGAATCTGCCCGTCCACGGACGGATCAAGTGCCATGCCTTCCCACTCCCCGGCAATCATGGACTTCGGAATGTCCTGTACAGTCTCACCGGCGTAACGCTCCGGTGAAACGACAGGCCAGCCGTCCTTGGTCCATAACATTTTGCGTACATGCAGATAGGGCCAGTTTTTATCCGTCTCACCCCGTGCATGATGCACGATGTAATAATCGTCTCTGTCCTTCAGAACGGAGTTATGTCCGGGCGCAACCCAGCCCTCGCCTTCTGTGAAGCGATAACCGCCGAGAATTTTGGTGCCGATCTCATATTGCGGCAGATACTCTGTATCCAGCATGTTATTGCCGTTTATGTCCGTGTACGGTCCTGTGATTGAATCAGCACGCGCAACCCGCACGTTATAGTCCTCGAATAAAGAATCATAGGAGACGAACAGATAATACTTTTTGAACTCCTGGTTATACACAATGTATGGACCTTCGACTGCACCTTCTTCGGTAGCACGATCCCGAGCAGCAATGCGAGTACCATAACCCTCGTCCTTGAATTTCCCGGTGTCGGGATCAAGTGGCGCAATGTAGATGCCGTCAAAGAATGAACCATATACCATCCACGAATTGCCCTCAGCATCCACAATAGGATTGGCATCAATGGCATTTAATTTGTCCTGTTCATTCGCAGAGGTTTTCACAACCAGTCCTTCATCTGTCCAAGGACCTTCAGGAGATGAGGATGTCTGAAGACCAATAGCCGACTGGGTGCTGCCAAAAGAAGAAGCCGAATAATACATCCGATAGGTATCACCAGCCTGAATTACATCCGGTGCCCACAGATTGACCGCACCTGTCCAGTCCAGCGCTTCTTGCGGAATCCCGGGCAGAGCTTGACCTACCCACTTCCAGTGGATCAGATCATCCGATTTGCGTACCATAACGCCGGGTTTCGCTTCTCCTGCTACACGAACGTCTGTGGAATAGACGTAGTATCCCTGATCGGTTTTGATAATGGCCGGATCATGCGCATTGTTGACCGTCCAACGGGATTCATCATCCAGTATGGAAGTGTCATACAGCTGAGTATCTTGGGGAGCTTCAGGAAAGACCGGCCGGGACACCGTTTCTTCTGCCCCTTCTCCATCACAACCCGTAGCCCCAGTAATCAACAACAGCAACATGGAAGCAACAACCCCTCTCTTCGAAAATGTCCACCCTCGGAATCTCTTCCGCTGATTCATCCCTTCACTCCCGAAATGGCAACCGATTCAATAATCTGTTTCTGGAAGATCAAGAAGATGATTAAAACCGGTAACAGAGCCACAATCGACGCTGCCATAATAAGTGGATAATCCGTCTGGATTGCATACGTGGCATTGAAGTTCGCTATAACCAGCTGCAGCGTCTGCTTCTCCGGTGAATTCAGATAGATAATCGGTGCGAGATAATCGTTCCAGATCCCCATGAACCAGAGAATTAACTGTGCAGCAACGGCAGGTTTAATCAATGGGAATGTGATACTGGAATAGAGCCGGAAATAGGAACTTCCATCAATTTTGGCAGCTTCAATAATGGCATCTGGCACACTAAGCAGATATTGCCGGAGGAAGAAGATCATAATCACATTACCGAACAACCCCGGTACAATAAGCGGCAATAATGTATCAGTCCAGCCAAGCTTAGAGAACATCATGAATTGTGGAATCATGACTGTTGGATATGGAATCATCATGGAAGCAAGCAAAGCAAGAAACAGTTTGTTTTTATGTGGAAATCTCAATTTGGCAAAAGCAAACGCAGCGATACTGGATGTAAACGTACCGACGATCGTTACACTTACCGCGATAATGAGGCTGTTTTTGATCCCGCTTAGCAACGGGCCTGCTTCCCAGATTTCCTTATACTTTCCAAATTGAAATACTTCAGGTATCCACACTGGTGGAAGCGCGAATACATCCTGCTTCTCCTTCAATGAAGTGGATAGCATCCAGATCAGTGGTGCAACCATCGCAATAGCACCGATCGCGAGTACGATAAAAATGATCGTGTTCGTTAAATTCCTTTTTTGACTGTAAGACATCTCCGATTCACTCCTTCCCTTGACAATTAATCCCCATCATAGGCTGATTTTTCGTTCATTTTGAATTGCACCAAGGTAATGACAAAAATGAAAATACCAAGAATCATAGCCATGGCTGACGCATAACCCATCTGAAGGTTACTGAAGGCTTTCTGCCAAATGTAGAAGACAATCGAAGCGGATGAATATTCAGGACCACCTGTAGGCGTCATAATGTTCATCTCGGTAAAGATCTGGGAACCGCCAATGATATTCGTAACGACGAGGAAAAAGGTAACAGGCTTCACCATCGGCCAGGTGATATTGCGGAAAATCTGGAACCCATTGGCTCCATCCAGTTCAGCCGCCTCATAATATGTACGTGATACACTTTGCAGCGCTGCCAGGTACAATAACATGGTGTACCCCAAACCTTTCCATACCGTCATAATAATCAGTGCTGGTTTGACTGTGTCTTTGTTCGCGAGCCAGTTGGGACCCTCAATGCCAAACAGGCCGAGGAACTGGTTCACCAGACCGTAATCCCCGTTATACGCCCAGTTCCACATGATGGACACCGCAGCCAGGGAGGAGATGACCGGAATATAATAAATGACACGGAAGGTCGTAGTCCCGGGAATTTTACGATTCAAACCCATAGCCAGCAACAAGGCCAGCAAAAGGCCAATCGGGATCCCGAGCATCAGGAAGAATGTATTAAACATCGCTTTGTAAAATAAGTCATCCGTTAGCAAGTCCTTGAAGTTGGCCAATCCGATAAAGTTCATCTGTCCCAGTCCATCCCAGTCGGTAAAGGAACCATAGAGGGAGTAGAGGAATGGGAACATGACAAAGATCAGCAACCCAAGAATCGGAGGTAAGATAAACAGATATCCGTACAGCATCTCTTTGCGATACAAACTCGATTTCGTAATCACGGCGTTCACCCCTGTTTCTAGTATCAGCATGTGGCATTCTTCGATTGAACCTTGCCGATCAACGAATGCCACATGCCCGTATGGAATCCAATAATACCCAATACGAATGATGCCAGCAGCATGATTGCAGGCTGCCGGCATCACCCTTTCCTATCTACTATTTCTGAGATTTCTGTTCCTGTTCAACCGCTTTGTCGAGCAGCTTCTGCATTTTGGGCTGTTGTTGCTTCACATAATCTGCGGCTGTAATCTTGCCATCCAAAACCGGCTGGATGTCTGTGAAGAAGAGGTCATACCATTCCGCATTGTACGTGTAGTTACCTGGCAAAGAACGTCCGTAATCCTCTACGATATCAATGAATTCCTGCTTGTTGGATGGTTTCGTGGATGTATCTTTGGCCCACTCGTCTGCCATATCAAGCAGATTCGGAATCTGTACCTTGGCATCTACCAGTTGCTGCATACTTTCTTTCGAAGCAGTTAGGTAGTTCACCAATGCTGCCGCTTCTTCCGGATGTTTCGATTTAGCAGATACCCCGATTCCCAGGGAACCAATCCACGTAGCCGACTTGCCAGTCGATCCCGCAGGGAAAGGTAACAAATCATACTCAAAAGGCAATTTCTCGAATGTACTCATATCCCAAGGACCTACAGGGAAGAAGGCCATTTCGCCTTTCATCCAGCGTTGGTACGTATCCAATGTTTGCGCTTCCTCAATGGAAGGTGTAATGTTGTATACGTTCTGCATATCCGCGAAGAACTGCAGAGCTTCTGCGAATTTCGGATCATCAATGGTTACCTTCGTTTTGCTGTCATCCAGCCAGTCCCCGCCATTGCTCCATACAAAGGATTGCAGTGCCCACTGTACGTTAAAACCTGTACCGAATACATCCGGTTTACCGTCCCCGTTGGTATCCTTAGTCGCTTGCTGATTCACCTTAATGAACTCTTCCCATGTATATGGTTTATCCTTGTCAGGGAGTGGAATGCCTTCTTTTTCAAACAAAGTCTTGTTGTAGCCTAGTGCAAATGGCCCGAGGTCCTTCGGCATGCCGTAAAGATCACCCTGTCCTGCCATCTTGCCATCATAACGGTATAGATCCACTCCATATTTCCAGATGTTATTCAAATCAACATCCGCATTATTTTCAATGTAAGGTGTAAGATTCATGAGAACATTGCTGTTCACATAGGCCTTAATATCGCCTGGGTTAAAATAAAATACGTCAGGCAAGCTGTTGCCTGTAATTGCCGCTCTCAGCTTGGTCGCATATTGATCTGCAGCCGTTACAATAATTTTGACTTTCACACCCGGATGATCTTCTTCGAATTTCTTGACTACCGCCTGGTATGCTTTCTGCTCATCTGTGCCCCCGCGGAACATAAACGTTAACTCCTTGTCCCCACTTGCACCGTTGCTCCCTCCTCCGCAGCCCGCAAGTACCAGTGCACTTACCAGCATAAGAAGCATAAATGTGACCCAATTCTTTTTCTTTACCATCTGAACCCCTCCTGATCTGGATTTGTAACCGTATTCAATTGGATGAAATAAGATTTCTGTTGTTAATTTATCAAATCCAGATCACTTTAGTCAACACTTTTATAAAACATTTTATATTTATCTAAAACAAATCAATACTTCGGCCATCCATTAGCGTCCCACAACAAGTCATTAATCAACAATTTCGGATTGCCATTATCCTCTGCATCATAGGCGTGTCGTGCAATGACATTCCCGTTATACACGTCCTGACCACCTGGCCCTTTCCATTTCACATTGCCGGTATCGAGTACCGTTCCGCCGCCATTCAGCATATTCACTCCGTTTTTATCCACATAAGGGCCTGTAATACTGGTCGAACGTCCATAGACCATTTTGTAGGTACTGTTCACCCCTTGGCAGCAAGAATCAATGGAAGCAAACAGGTAATAATAACCACCACGATATACAATACTTGGTCCCTCAATAGCACCTCCGTTATTCGGGCGCGCAGCAATGGAAGTTATACTTCCCGTTGGTTTCATCGTATTTTTGTCCAGCTTGACAATCTTCAGACCGCTCCAGAAAGAACCAAAGGCCAGCCATGGATTACCTGAAGCATCAATGACCAGATTCGGATCAATAGCATTATAATTATTGGCGGTCGTGGTTTGAAGCACCAATCCTTCGTCCTTCCATTGCCCTGCTCCAATGCTGTTCGCAGAAGCAAGACCAATCGCAGACCGATTGGAGCCAAAGGTGGAGATCGAATAATAGAGCCATACTTTTCCGTTATACTGCTCTACATCCGGTGCCCATACATCCAATCCGCTTTGTCCCGGAACGGCAGAAGCCCACCAGGATGGCTTACTTAAGAAGATTTGTGGAACACGATACCAGGACGATCCATTATCGGATTTCAATACTTGAATGCCCGGACCCGTTGAAAAGGTGTACCACGAACTGCCCTCTTTGATAATCGACGGATCATGAACAGCGGTATCTCCGGTCAGATTCCAGAACGCAGCCAAAGCTTTTGACTGACCTGCCAGCAGTAATACCACCACAAGTAATGCCGGTAACGTCAACCGTTTCCACTTAAACCTCTTCACATTGCTTAACTTTTCCAAACCAAACTCCACCTTTCCTGATCAAATGGTTAATTAGGTTCATGAAGTAATGAATCAATTTAGGTATAATAGGATTATAAAAGCGGTTACATGACATTTCAATGGTATATTTCAAATATATGTGAACTGATTAACACTTATTTTAACCGGAATAGTGAACAAAATATAGATTATATTTTCGTATTTGCGCTATACACAAGGGTTTTGGCTTCTATTTCTCCACCCTTCCCTTCCATGAGGGAATGATTTATAATTATCTGAAATAAAACATATAAATGTGCAAATGTCTGTGTCGAAGACTTTGTTCAGAACGGGGAAAGGAAATCCACCTATGATTTATATTAAAGATCTGATGTCGGGTGTGAATATCTTCAAAGCGCTCAGTTCGGAAATCCGGATTCAGATCATCGAGCTTCTGGCCAAGAACCAAAGCCTTAATCTCAATGATCTCGCAACCAAGCTGGGATTGAGCAATGGCGCCATTACGATGCATATCAAGAAACTTGAAGAGAGCGGATTGATCGAGATCAACACCGCTGTTGGCAAACATGGAATTCAGAAGATATGTTATCTCAATGAGGAAAAATTGATGGTTGATCTGCGTTCACAGGAGATTAACAATCGTTATGAAGTGGAAATACAGGTCGGTCATTACAGCGATTATCAGGCTGCACCTACATGTGGTCTCGCTACCCGGGACAGCATTGTTGGAGAGTTCGATGATCCGCGTTACTTTGCTGATCCACTGCGAATTGATGCGGAGATGATCTGGCTGGCTGAAGGTTATCTGGAATATCGAATTCCAAACTATCTCAAACCCAATCAGTCCTTTAGCGAAATTCAATTGTCGATGGAACTGGGATCAGAGGCCCCTGGTTTTTGTGACAATTACCCTTCGGATATTTACTTCTATGTCAATGGGATTGAGATTGGCTGCTGGACAAGTCCAGGGGATTTTGGCAATACACGCGGTACCTTCAACCCGGAATGGTGGCCTCCCCACTTGAACCAGTACGGCATGCTGAAGCTGATCCGAATCACGCAGGAAGGCAGCTATATTGATGGGTGTCGTATCTCGGATGTAACGCTGGACCAGATTGGGCTGGATTACAAAAGCGATATTCACTTCCGTATTGCGGTTACCGATGGACCTCTCAACAAACGCGGTTTAACGATCTTTGGCAAAAACTTTGGTAACTATGGACAGAATCTGCTCGCTCGGGTTCTCTATAACGTGCAAGAGGAATAGAGCCTACTCTGACTAAATGCCCATAATAAAAGCTCAACAGAACTGCCAAGATACCTAAGATACCTGTTCTTCTTCACAACAATAATGTACCTTGTAAAGAGTGCGATCCAGCACTCTTTTTTGTTGCTTCATCCCAACCAATCCCTTGTTCATTCAGGCTGGGACAAAACATAGTAGATTATAATGACCCTCTGTAGTCATCCATCTTGTTCACTGTGTCGTGATATAATAATGGCCTGTAATGACAAAATGGAATAACGGGCGGGGATACCTTTTGAAATTGGAGCGCTTAATCTCAATCATATATAAACTGCTGAACCACGAAGTATTGTCTGCTTCCACCTTGGCAGAAGAGTTTCAGGTGTCCCCAAGAACGATCTATCGGGATATTGATGTGATCTGTGCCGCCGGCTTCCCGGTCGTCTCCCATCAGGGACTCAAAGGCGGCTACGGCATGATGGACGGATACAAGATGGATAAAAGCTTGCTCGGTTCTTATGATGTGAATTCCCTGATCACGGTCCTGAGCAGTCTATCCACAGTATTCGAAGATGCACGTGCACAAGGCACGATTGAACGTCTGCAAACGATTGGACAGGAGCATCAAACCTCAAGTCTATCGGTGGATCTGGAGACTCGCCGAACAGAACCGGATGCCCTCCCTCATCTGCGTAAAGGTATTACGGATCATCAGGTTGTCCGTTTTGACTACATCAATACTAAGAATGAACATACACCCCGCCATCTGGAACCGGTAAGACTCCATTTTAAATATCGTAATTGGTATGTATATGGATTTTGCCAGACACGGCAGGATTATCGCGAGTTCCGACTGTCCCGGATGATGAACGTGCAACTGACATCGGAACACTTCCAACCCCACCTTGAGCTTCCCCAAGAGACGGTTGTGTCAGATCCGTCATGGCAAGATCAGGTAAGTGATGTGGTATTCCGGGTGAACCCGGAAGCGCTCGCGGAAGCCATGGATCATTTTCAACAGGCAGATAAGCAATTTCACGAGGATGGAAGTATGACGATGCGTATCTCGGTTCATCAGCCGTTACAAGCTAAGTGGTTATGGTCGTTTCTGCTTAGTTTGGGTAGTGGCGCCGAGGTACTTGAACCGATTGAATTACGAGGCATTCTGAAAGAACAACTTCGAAACGCACTTAAGCTCTATGAAGAAGTATGACACGCTGTTGTCATACTTCTTTTTTTATAATCATCTCAGTAAGTTCATCCAATCCATCGCCAAATTAAAGGAGACGATCATCAATGAATTATCCGGAACAAATGTATAACTACCACGCATGGGCCAACCAAACCATCCTGGGCAGAATCAAGGAACTTCCCTCTTCTGTCCTGAGTCAGGAAGTGAACAGTTCATATCCAACCATTGCTCACGCACTCAGCCATATCTATACAGTGGATAAGATGTGGTATCTGGTGTTAACTGGC
This sequence comes from Paenibacillus sp. FSL L8-0435, assembly GCF_037965655.1. NCBI lineage: Bacteria > Bacillati > Bacillota > Bacilli > Caryophanales > Paenibacillaceae > Paenibacillus > Paenibacillus sp. FSL L8-0435. The sequence goes on along the minus strand of NZ_CP150185.1, from coordinate 1,324,344 downwards.
ACCGGGATGCCCGAGGCACTGCAAGCATGCATACCACTTAATAGTGAAATTCACGGTTCTGTGAATGAGTACATCCAATGTTTTACCGACCTGTCGGCACAATACAGTGAGTGGTTACGAGGCCAAGCTGATCTGGAGCAAACCATTCTACTCGATAATCCATTTGCAGGAGTTCGCGAAACCAGCTTATCGGAATTGGTAATCCATGTGGTTAACCACGGAACCTATCATCGAGGCAATATTTCTACCATGCTGCGTCAATTGGGGCATGCCTCCATCATGAATGACTATTCACTCTTTTGGTATCAGGAACCGGCTCAAGTATAGTTGACAATCGAATGGAAAATGTACATTGTATCCCCGTGACATCGAGGGAAGAATTGAGAAATTGGTTGCAGGAGCACGGAAAAGTCCAGCAATCTTGCTGGGTCATTGTAAGCATGAAACCAACTTCTGATACCCTGCTGTACTTGGATGTGGTTGAGGAGTCGCTATGCTTCGGCTGGATCGATGGTGTCAAAAAGAAAATATCCGAGACCCAATTGGCACAGAGATTATCTCCTCGAAGCAAACGAAGCTCTTGGACTGAATTGAACAAGGAACGTGTCCGTCGTCTTGAAAAGTTGGGCTTAATGCATGACGAAGGTAGAAAGGTTCTTCCTGTGATGGACCCGACTGCTTTCATCATCGATGCCGTCATCGAACAAAGGCTGAAAGAGGACCAACAGGTGTATGCGAACTTCTTGGCCTTCCCTGCCCTGTATCAAAACGTTCGGATTGATACGATCCAAAGTGTCAAGAAACAGCCAGCATTATTACAGAGCAGATTGGATAAGTTCATAACCAGCACAAAGGAGAATAAAATGTACGGTCTGTGGCATGACAATGGACGGCTTTTGGACTATTGAATTTACCCGAGACAGCATACAGGACCTCCATATGAGGAGGCCCTGTTTGGTGTTTTATATTCAGTCATGTATTAATGAGTCTGTCTGTATGTTTTGGGAGACTTGCCAAAGGCTTTCTTAAACTGGCGGGTAAAATAATTACTGTCGTTAAACCCGCATTCATACGAAATTTCCGTAATGGACAGGTTCCCGTTTTTCAACAAATGACATGCCTTCTCCAGACGCAACTTTTGCAGATAAGAGATCGGGGTCATCTGATAATAGGATCGAAAAATCCGATTCAGATGCCTTATTGAGATATTCGACTTCCCCGCAATATCCTCCAGCGACAGTGGCTCAAGATAATGATCTTCAATAAATGAAATGGCATTTGCCAGATGCATCAGATTATTACCTTCGATTCCTTTCTCCTGTGTATCATATTGCCTCGACAAATAAACAACCATCTCCGTAAGACGTGAGATCAACATCGTCTGATACCCTTGCTGTTTACTCTGATACTCCTCAATCATGAACGATATCAGCGATTCTACATACTCCAGACTGGAAATGGATAACGCCAATTTACTCGGAAAGGAGTGAATATTACGATAAATCGGTTCCAAAACAAACAGCGCCTGGAAGCCGTTAGATTTTCTCAGATCGGGCCCAGCCGAAGCAAGCATCTCGGGACTGAACATAACATTACAGATCCTAAAATCATGAGGGTCTTTGTACGCATGATGGGTGTCGCCATTGATCACAAACGCGTTTCCTTTTTTGATAAAAAATTCTTCGGTGTTCACCACATGAGTTGCATGACCATTCAGTACAATCACAAGTTCCGTAAAATCCATATGATTATGAAGTTCCATGTCCTCAACATGTCCACCGTACTGAATAAAAAACGGAAATTGTTGATGATCTGAAGTAAACCATCTCAAATATGCATTACTCAAAAGCATTCCCCTCCACGAACATTGTTGGGTTGAATGTCTATATCATGCTATTCCAGGACCGAAAAATCAAGGTTCCATATACTTATAAGCGTTATAATTCGCCTTGTAGCAGGGATTTTCAATGTGTCCAGATTCATACTAAACTCTCACAATGAATAGGAGCATAACATGATAAAATATACCAATCCGGTGATTCCTGGGTTTTATCCAGATCCGAGTATCTGCCGTGTAGATGAAGACTATTATCTGGTAACCAGTACCTTTGAATATTTCCCTGGTGTGCCCATCTTCCACAGCAAAGACCTTGTGAACTGGCGACAGATCGGCCATGTCCTTACTACCCCAGAACAACTTCCTTTAGCAAATGCAGGCAGCTCTGGCGGCATTTATGCCCCAACACTCAGGTATCATGATGGTTGGTTCTATATGACAACAACCAATGTCAGTGGCGGCGGAAATTTTTATGTACGCAGCATCCAACCTGAAGGGCCATGGTCTGCTCCCATCTTCGTTGATCAAGATGGTATAGATCCCTCTTTTCTATTTGACGAAGATGGTCGTGTGTATTTCCAAACAGCCTGTAATGGAAATGAAGGCGAGGGCATCTATCAGTGTGAGATAGACATCAAGACAGGAGCCAAACTAACCAATAGCCGATTGATCTGGAACGGAACCGGAGGAGCAGCCCCCGAAGCCCCCCACCTGTACAAAATAAACGACTTCTACTATTTGATGATCGCCGAAGGTGGAACCGAGTATGGTCATATGGAGACCATTGCTCGGAGTACAGATCCATACGGACCATTTGATCCGTGTCCTCATAATCCGATTCTATCCAATCGAAGCATGAAATCCAGTATCCATGCAACCGGTCATGCAGACCTTGTCCAGATCCAGGATGGAAGCTGGTGGGCCGTATGTCTGGGCCTTCGTCCAGCAGGTTACCCCATGCGGCACCATCTGGGACGCGAAACCTTCCTGGCACCTGTCACTTGGACAGATGACGGTTGGCCAATGATCGGTGTGGACGGACATATTGAGCCGGAGATGTCCAAACCTTCGTTGCCTGAGCACCCTTGGACACCTCAGGCTATCCGGGATCATTTTGACGAACCAACATTGGACATGAACTGGATCTTCTTGCGAAACCCGGCTCCGGATAGTTGGACGCTCACAGAAAATCCCGGGCAACTCATCCTGCGGGGTAACCCGGTTTCACTTGATGATGGACAAAATCCAGCCTTTGTTGGACGTCGATTGAGCCATTTCTTATGCAATATGGCTACCGAGCTGCGTTATGAGCCAAATGCGAGCGGTGAAGAAGCCGGATTAACCTTATTTATGAATGATAAATATCATTACGATTTGGCTGTAACACAGATCGATGGGCAGAAGAAAATCGTATTGCGACGAACCGTCGGCTCTCTGCGAACCGAACAGGTGCTTGACTGTGACACGGGGCGGGTTGTATTACAAATCAAGGCTGACCGGAATAACTTCACGTTCCTCTACCAGCAAGGTTCGTCCGATGCCATCGAAGTGGGTTCAGGGGAAACACATCTGTTATCTACCGAAGTGGCAAGTGGTTTCACAGGTGTGATGATCGCCATGTACGCTTATGCTCCATCGGGGGAGTGTACGCCTGCAAGTTTCGATTTGTTTGACTATGAACCTCTGGAAGAATAATCGTTTTAACTCCTATACTCAATAATTAGAAAATATAATATATGATCAGCTCAAATATATCCCCTTAAAGTAGATACTCTTTGAAAAACCTTGTGTGGTAGCATAAGGAAATGAGTGAACTTTGAGGGGATTTTGCTATCTTTATATCTTTCTCGATAATTGCTCTGAAATTTATTAAAGTTCTCCATTGCTTTATTAGAGAAGTTCTCCTAGTATTTTTAGTAAGAACACCCCAGCAGCTCTCATCTGGCAATACCTTCACTGCCCATATGAGAGCGCTATCGCTGCAGCACGAAAGAAAACGGGAGGTTGCAGATATGAAATGGAATCACTTCAAGTCCAAGCTTCTGCTTAAGTACACACTATCCTATATCTCCATTTTCCTTATCCCTCTTGTTATTTTAACCATCATTATTTATCACAACGCTGTGAACACGCTCCGTTCAGAGATTGAACAGACCAATGTCAATCAGCTCACTCAAGCCAAAACCGTCATCGATGATCGCATGAAGGAATTACAGGACATCGCTTTTCGCATCGCGTACGATGAGCAGTTAACGCGGTATTGGACCCACCATCCGTACTATAGCCGGGAATCAATCGGTGCATTGGTCAAATACAAAGCCACCAGTTCCATTATCGATGAGTTATTCCTGTTCTTCCGCGGAGATGATAACATCTATTCTTCTCAAGGTTCTGAGAATCTGGATGTATTCACTGGCCGCTACAAATTTACTACGTGGAACAAAACAGACATGATCCGGGATTTGAATAACGTGCAGTCCCCCACGATACGTCCAGCGGAGCAGGTCGTCCAAGGAACCAGAATACCCAATTCCATGCTGGCCTATCTTGTACCGATTGCACCTAACAATACACCCGCCCATGGAACCGTCATGTACCTGATTCACGAGTCCAATCTGACAGGCTTAATTGATTCCATCCTCAGTGACTATCACGGGATGACGTATATTTTCGATAATTACGGGCAAGTACTGGCGGCCAATTACAAGGGAGAAATCATATCCGAGCAAGAAGTTAACGCTCTGTTTACTCTTGAACCCGGGACGCATAGCATCTCCTTAAATCAAGAACCACATTCGGTTGTATCTGTTAAATCGGATGCGGGTTGGACTTATGTGACCGCTATGCCCAGCAACCAATTTTTCAGCCGAATCGTTCATATTCGCACCTTTGTTGTTCTCGTTTTCTCCTTCATGGTGGTGATGGGCACGTTCCTCGCCATTATGTTGGCCCGGAGACAGTATCATCCGATTTCAGACTTAATGGAGTTCATTCGGTTGAAGAATGATCCTGATCCATCTTCCACCACCAACGAGCTGGAATGGATCAAGAAAACACTGCATGATTATAGTCAGCGTGTAGATCTTCAGGAGCCCTATGCCCGCAATCACATTTTGCTCATGTTGCTGAAGCATGGTCACACCGGAGATTTCCCCTCTGAGTTTACGGATAAGCTTGGCATACGCTTTAACCGATCCCATTATTTTGTCATGATCATGGGCTGGGAAATGCATGCTTTTCCTAACGGTGATAACCCCGAGCAACCTACTGTCATGCAGCTGATGAACGATGTGGAGCTGCCGGAGTTGTCCGCTTATGCTTACGGCGTGGAGCAGCCACAGGCAAACCAATTGGCCCTTATCATAGGATTTGATGCCGAAATAGAGCATGAAGGTAGCCTAAATGCCCGTATGGAGCCTATTGTTGAAAAACTGCAATGGATGGTGACAGATCACACCAGGGTCGCGCCCGCAATCGGGATAGGCAATCAGTACACTTATCCGAAACAGCTGAATCAGTCCTACATCGAAGCCTCGACCGCTCTGGAAGCATCGATGCTGCATGGACAGGGAAGCAGTACATACTTTAACGACCTTTCCGGTTCCGGTGTACAGGATTCTTCCTTCTGGGTCCCCAAGGATGTATTGTTGAAGCTGGTTCAGAGCTTGAAACAAGGCAGCTATGATGTGGCGGTTCAGATGGTGTCAACTGCATTGAATACCCTGAAATCCGAAATACCATCTGTACCGCTGCTGCGTTGCATCTGCTTTGATATTCTGAATACAATGCTCAAAACCGCTTCGGAGCTTGGAATCCATCATGTGGTTGATCAACTTCCAAGGATCACTTCCTACGACTCGTTGGAGGACTTGGAGAAAAAACTGACAGGCCTTGCCGCCGAAATCTGCGCCCATGTCGAGGCGAAGAGTGAGACGGAAGAAAGCTCTCTTATGGATGAAATCGTTGCTTATATCGATGCCAATTTCTCTGATTATGATCTCAGTCTGGGTACGATTTCATCAAAGTTCACGATCTCTTCATCCTATTTCAGTCGTTCTTTCAAAGAAAAGATCGGCATGAACTTTACCCAATATATCTGGCAGAAACGGATGGATGAGGTCATTCGACTACTGCTGCATACTACCGATCCGTTAAAAGATATCATCACGCGTGTCGGTTACCTGGATACACCAAACTTCATCCGCAAATTCAAAAAAGAGACGGGTTATACCCCAGGGCAATACCGTAAAATGCACCGTCCCAACGGCTCCGCCGATTCCCCTGATGATGACGACGAGGAATGTATTGGATAAAGGGAGACATCGTCTAACATGTGCCTGATTCATTAGACCGAACTAACGCAAACAAGGGGCCGTCCTATACGTCATGCTCATAACGTATAGGACGGCCCCTTCGTATGTTTTTAGTCCGTAGACATAATCTGATTCGTCGCGGCCGGCGGCCTTATCCGATTTTCCCAACCGGAAGATCCTTCAGCCCTTGATGCACTGCACCCAGCAAACGGTGAGTAGGATCACAACCGTACTCCCAGAACATGATTCCGGCCAGACCTTGTTCCTTTACGTAATCACATTTGCAATGGATCGATTCTTCATCATCATAAGATATGAGGCTGGACCCATTAAACAGAAACGGTGCACAGGCTTCCTCATCCCAATAACGGATGTATCCATTCTTGTTGATGTACTTCGCTTCCAGCTCTGCAAATGACGGACCGTAGCCGCCTGTGCTACCAGCCATTTGATGGAGCCCGTGGTTTTGGTCAGGAACCTCATTCCAGATCCGGGAATAGAACGCAGCTCCGATCACAATTTTCTCCTTCGGGACACCAGCGCGAACAAACAGGTTCACGGAAGCATCCGTACTAATTCGAAACAGATCTCCTGTTGGCGTGTACAGATTCGTATGGTGTCCGGTCAGAACCTGAAAACCGCCACGCATATCATAGGTCATCAACTGAACATAGTCCAGGTACTGCTGCACCTCGGCCATCTCTGTACCATCAACGTAGTATTGATCAGCCCCTGCCGCAATGGTGAGCAGATAATGACGGCTATCCTCGGCTCCCTTGGCATCCAGTGACTCCCGAATTGTCTTGAGTAGCAAGGTGAAATTCCGTTTATCATCAGGACTGGATGCGATACCAGCTTCACCATAACAAGGATACTCCCAGTCCAGATCAATCCCGTCAAAAGGGTATTCCTCCAACACCCGGACTGCCGATGCGGCCATGGTGTCCCTCCCCACTTGAGTTGAGGCGGCCTCTGAGAAACCGCCAGCACTCCATCCGCCAACAGACAACAGCACTGTAAGATTCGGATGCTCCCGCTTGATGTTCCGGATCACATGGCCGTTTTTTAAATGCTCGGTGGTGATTGCATCATTTTTGACATGTCCGAAGGCTACGTTCAGATGTGTTAACTTCGACAGATCCTCATGTGCCATATCGGGGAGAACTGAATCAACAGCATAACCCGCAGCAATATATTTGGTCACTCTCTTCACTCCAATCCGTTCGATGATTGAGATATCGCAGCAGCTATCTGCAAGGCTTCCTTTCCCGTACCGATCTTGTAACCGGAAGCCGTATAACGGATTTGATGCTGAGTATCCAGTACAAATAGATGTGGATAACCCGCTTCGTGAGCTGCAGGCTTCGAATTGAAGCCGGACAAGGAAGCATAACTGGAATCTCGTACAAAAACCGTACGTACAGGCAGCTTTGGATAACCAGCAGGGTCAAAGGCAGCGTTCCATTCTGCATCTCCGATTATGAGTACGATTGGTATACCCAGCTTATCCAGCGGCTCTGCCAGCTCGCACAGTTCACGAATCAGATGTTTGGTCGGTTCCCGCTCCGGTTCAATCCAGGCAGCAATGGCACCCTCCGATCCCAGAAGTTCCTCCAGTTCTACCTCTGAGCCATCCAGACGGGTCAGAATACTTTCTGGTACCAGTTTACCCAGTACAGGAATATCAACCTCATTCTCGCGATAAGATAATACAACCTCAGTGGTATCTCCGGCGCTCACGGTAAAGTAAATAAAGCGTACTTTAGCCGTTCCATCTTTCAGCCTAACGCCTGTCGTTAAGCGATAAGCGCCTGCCTCAACCTCATATGGCTCACTATAGACATCCGTACTGCCATAAGGATAAATCAATGTCGTGTAGATGCCATCTTTCAGACGGGCAAACGAGAAGTTTTCGAAATAAGATGCTGCAGGTGTGTCCTGTGGAGCTTTTATATCCCAATGAAGTTGGAGCATTCCCCAGCTTCTGCTCTCCTGAGTTAGAGGTGAGGTGAGACTAAATACTGCATCCTCCCAGCCTCTGTCACTTAGATACTGTGGTTTCTGTGCGCTCGGATGTAATCGGGCCGGAATACCCAAACTGCGACATACAGCCACAAACAAAATATCCAGCGACTGAGAGTCTCCCTTCATTAGACTATACGTCCCTATTGGATTCCCTTTGCCTTTTAGATTGGGAAGATCTTCATAGTATTCATACTGCTGTTCCAGTATTTGGGCAATTAGCGAGGGATTCTCCCTGAAAGTTGCCGCTTCATCTGCCGAAAAGGCATTCTGGAATACACCCCGATAAGGGACCAGCATCTCATAGGAGATCCGCGGACACAGGATGTATCTCACGAACGTATCTTCCGCCCATGACCCTTGCTGCGAGAGCGCACCGATCAGATGATCGTCCAGCGTCTGACGAAAGGTATCCATTAAATCTTTTTCATTCATCGACTCCAACAACCGGAGCGGCCACTCACCATATGCATTGGAACGTTCCTCCAGAAAAGCTGCGATTTCGCGACTGTTCCCTCGTGCCTTCCGTAGAATGTCCCATACCCGTTCCGAAGGCAGTCCAGCCGAACGAGCCAAAGCAAACGCCTCTTCCTCACTCAGGAATGTACCCTCATATCCACTCCGAATCTTCGTGCCTTCCTCCAGGCGGCGGTTGTGATCCCGGATCTTCTCTTCCGGTAATGCAGTCACTACTTCTCCCTCCCCTTCCGGAGGGGGAACCATATCAAAATCCACGATCCCTGATGGCTGCTCTGACGAGTTCAACACTAGCTCAACATGATCGCTGTCCTGAGCCTTGTATAGGATTTCACTCCACTTGCCGCCGCTGACCGCACGAATCAAAAGTTCGCCATAGCCTGTCTTAAAAGCAGCTTCCCCTTGTGCGTCCGTCCTGATTTCGGCAATCGGATAGAATTCAGCGGTATTGTACAGCTCAAAACGGACACTCGCGCCGAGTACAGGCTCTCCCTGTTCATTTTTCACCTTCACATAAATGTTGCGTGTGGGCGCATAGTTCTCAAGCAAATTAATTTCCGTAAATCCCTTCTCGGAGAGCGTTATATCCTCCGGTCCGGGATAGTCGGCATAGATCCTCGTATTAATCAGCATGGCCCTGCGGGCTGGCGGACTGAACCACCCTTGGTTCAGACGGGCTTCAGGCTCGCATGCCCCGATGTAATACCATTGACCATCTGCCCAGGCTTCTACCCAAGCATGGTTACTGTCACAGTGAGCCCAGCGCGGTGTGTAGACCTGACGGGCGGGTATGCCAATGCTGCGAAGAGCGGCCACCGCCAGCGTGGATTCTTCGCCGCATCGACCACGAGCATTCCGGATCATCGTCAGCGGTGATATCGTACGCAGATCGCTGCCAATATAGGTCGCTTTCTCATGACACCAGTAATTGGTCTCTAGAATGGCATCCGCCATGGATAACTTCGCTGTCCGCTCGGCTAATTCGTCATATATCAAACCGCGGAAATCTTCAATATTCTCCGTATTTATGCGATAAGGCAGTACAAAATGAAGGAACAAATGATCAGGAACGCGTTCTCCCCAAGGCACACGTTTGCGGGTGTCCAAAGCCTGGCGCACATGGCTCAAGAACAAGGCCCCGTTATAATCAGCCATGTCGTTTACCGGCATATAGGCATAGACATACTTCAGTGCCCATGTCTCTTCTTGCGTTAGCTCCTGCTGAAAAACATGAAACAATTCCGATTTGCGGGCCTCTGCAAAACGTACCTTCTCCTGGAACTTCTGCTCAATCCTCTCCAATGACTGTGCATCAAGGGAAAACACCAAGGTTTGGCTGGTCATTGCGTTCTCACTCCTTCCACAGCTTTCCGTCTTCCCGAATACAGATCAAGGCCGTGCCATCCGCGGAAGGCGCAGTAATCTGGAACAGGCTGCGAGTCGTTTCAATAACAGGCTCACAGCTCCACGATTCCTCACCCATAAGCAGCTTCACATCCTGTGTAAATTCACCATGGGTTTCATAATAATTGCGTTCACGGTAATAGAGCTTACGAAGCTCCCATTTGATTCGTTCGTCTTCCGTCAACTCAAACGAATGATCCGTTCCGTCATCCGAGAATACAACATAACCCCACAACTCCGGGTAATGCATATTGATGATGCCCATAGGTGACCACACCCAGTTGTCCTCCGGATAAGGTTTACCCGTATCTGGATTCAACACCTTGCGGTACTCACCGTCCTGTACCTCGGTTTGCCACTCCACACGCGAGAAGTTGACACGCCAGAACTCACCCGGCGCAGGTGGACGGTTTCCTTCGGCACATTCCTTTAGACTGGCCCAGGGAATCGCAACTTCCACGCTCCATTTCCGGTTCTCTGCATCAGGTCTGTTCAGTTCCCCATCGATATATACGGCCGTCTTGAGACCGCTGATATCCCAACCGTTAACCGGAGGCCCACCATCCCGATAAGGCTTCACTAATAACAGGTCCCATACCGTATTGAGCGCATTGATCTCGAACTCATAATATTGATGGGAATCCCCGTCGGGATCGATAAAAATTTCGAAGTCATTGTCATAAAAAATAACGGAATCACGTTCAGTCAGGGTAGCCCAGATCTGATCTTCAATCAGCTCGGCAGCAAAATAGAAATAGTCGTCATCCCACAGCATTTTTACCCGTGTCTGTTTCTCTGGCTTCGGACGAAGATCCCCTTCGATATCAACGAAATCATCCGTCCAATGAGCCGCATTCCAAAATGCCTTATCCACACGACCGTCTAACACCAACGGTTCCTGCGCACGCTTGCATATATAATGTTTGGGAGCATACTCAATCCTGGGTTCTGGCACTCCACTTCTGTTCATGTCACTCTCTCCAATTCGTAAGGGAGGGCATGCATCTACCAGCACATGCCCTCCCCGTAATGGTTAGTTATGGGTGACAACGGCTCCAGAGCCGCCGTACATTTCCAGCTCCTCATCAAATTCGAGCTTAAGAACGGTCACCTGTTCATGCGTGTCCTCCGGGGTCATCTTGATCCACGTTGTCCCCGGGATATTGAACCAAGGCACGCCCCCATGAATCTCATGATTCAGCTCTTTGCCCGAATGCAGCACGGTAATTTTCTTGATCGGATTGCAGAGACCCTTGATGCACACATTCTCTTTTGGATCGTCATACACAAACAGGTACAGCGTCTTTCGATCCTCGGATACGGTGCTTCCCCCCAGATAATAGCGGGGCATAATGCCTTCGCCCGTACCAAAGACGGCCTCTTCATGGGTTCGGATACATGCTCCCAGCCCAAGCAGAATGTCCTCCTGCCTCTGATCGATGGTGCCATCTTCACGCGGACCGATATCCAGCAACATATTACCGCCCATCGAAATGCAGTCACAGAACATTCGAATGATCTGATTTAACGATTTGTATTTATGATCGGTTGGCACATAACCCCATGATGTGTTGATCGTGGTGCAGAATTCCCAGGGTCCCTCCGGTCTTGTGATCGGAATGCCTTGCTCAGGCGTTTTGTAATCCCCATAACCCTGCAGACGGGAGTTAATGATAATATCCGGATTGAAAGATTGCAGGTAATGCTTGAACTCCGGCAGATTCCACTGCTGGGCGCTCCGTTCCCAGTCCCCATCAAACCACAGCAGATCCACCTTTCCGTAATTTGTTAAAATCTCTCCCAGTTGGTGGTTATTGAATTGCAGGAACTTCTGCCACTTTACCTGATCCTGAACGCCGTCCACAGGACTTGAATGCCGGTTGACTCTGCTGAGATCCTCGGGTACTTTTCCACCTTCATACACGCTAGGATAATCCGGGTGTGACCAATCAATCAGCGAGTAATACATCCCCAGATGAATGCCCTTTTCCCGAATCGCTTCCGCATATTCCTTCACAATGTCACGATTCGCTGGTGTCTGTTTGACAACATTGAGATCGCTATATTGCGTATCCCATAGAGCAACGCCATCATGATGCTTCGTTGTTAATACGGCATAACGGGCACCAGACTTCTCAATCAAGTCCGCCCACTTCTCCGCATTAAATTCCGATGCCGTAAAACCATCCAACTGTTTCATATATTCTTCATAGGATATCCTGCCATTATAGAAGGACCAGGATTCCGCAACCCCGTCCACCGCATAGATGCCATAGTGGATGAATATCCCCAGTTTGGCTTCTTCAAACCATTTCTGCATAGCTGTCCACACCTCTTTCGAGAGTCCTTATCTGTGAAAAATCTTTAGGTCATTCTCCAGTATTCCAGCGGTCATATGCCCCCTGATACAGTTCGATGATACGGTCACTGCCCATTTTCTTCATCTGTGCAATGTACTTATCCCAGTTCTCAAGTGGTTCCTGGCCGGTCACAAACTTCGCTTCCATCTGTTTGACGTACGTATCCAGGTCAGACAATAGAGCGGTTGCTTCGCTTTGCTCTTCATTCGTCAGATAAACGTTAGGAAATGGTGCTTTTCCGATAGGGACCAACTTCTCTTGATTTTGCTGGTCAATCCACTCATCAAATTCGGTGCGAAGACCCTTCGCTACATCCGGATCATTAATACCCGGTGTCAAGATACCAAAGTTCGGCGTGATTTTACCCCGGTATTCCTCACGATCACCGCCGCCAGGAACGGGGAGCCACTCTTTCACGTGATTTTCCTTGTCTTTGAATTTCCACAGCACACCTTCCGGACCTTGATTGAACAGGGTCGCACCTTCATAGCTGTATAAATAATCAATCCATCGCATCGTCGCCTCGGGTGACGGGTTGCTGCTTGTAATAGCAAAGGTACCGCGAGCCGACATGCCCGGATGCTTGCCGTACACCGGAGAGTCTGCAATCTCGCTTTTTACTGGCGTCATCAGCGGATGATCCGTGCTAGGTTCACCACCAAGCGTGAAGTATGGATGGTAATCGTTGAACAGTGCAAGTTTGTTGCTCTCACCTTTAGCTTTTTTCTGATCACCTGTTTGAGAGAAGGTCTCATGATCCAGCAAGTCTTCCTTCCACAAGCGGTTCATGAATGTCAGATAACCTTTGTAACCTTCTTCTTGATAAGGATAGTGAACTTTTCCGTCCTTATCGGAATAGATGCCTTCGTTGTACATTCCCCAGAAGCCGAAGAAAAACATGCGAAGATCATCCAGTTTTACAGAAGTAAGCGGTATTTCATCTTGCTGGCCATTGCCATTAGGGTCTTCTTCTTTTACACGCTTAAGATACGTATACAATTCTTCAGTAGTTTTGGGCTCTTCTACGTTAAGTGCCTTCAAGAATTCCCCGTTGTACCACATTGGGCCTCTATACCACACGGCCGCTTTATCAATGAATGGGAGTGCATACATATGCCCGTCAGGCGTTGTAAATGATTTACGAACATCCGGGTTCTCATCGAGAATCTTTTTGATATTTGGGGCGTAACCTTCGTCAATGTATTTTTCCAACGGAATCAGAATGCCCTGGCTACCATAAGTCACCTGCTCAGCTGGCTTGAGGTCCGCAGCATAGAACATATCTGGCAAGTCCCCGCTCGCGAAAACCAGATTTTTCTTCGTTTCAAAGCTGTCGATTGGTGAGAGCTGGTACTCCAGCTTGATGCCCGACAGTTTCTCCATTTCTTGCAGCACAGGCATCGTGCTCCAGTCAGCCACACCCGCATCCTGAGACATAACCTTTAACGTTAGCGTTTCGTCTACAATCGGGAAGCCTTCTTTTTTGACCCCTTCAACATTAGAGGTTGTGCTTCCGTCTTCATTGGTTGAACCACAAGCTGCAAGCAATGTTGCTAATAAGGTGAGACAGAGTGTAATGGATGAAGCCTTGCGAAGCTTTTTCATGACAACAACTCCCCTTGTTTAATGTGGTATATGGATTAAGATCATCCCTTAACGGAACCGATCATAACACCCTGCACAAAGTAACGCTGTAGGAACGGATAGACTGCAATAACCGGAAGGGTGGCAACAATAATGACGGCATATTTAACCAGCGCAGCGATCTCCGCTTTGGTATTCATCGCCGTTGCTGAAGACGTATCGATAGCGCCTCCCCCTTGAGCCGCCATTTCCTGAAGCACCAGAATCTGGCGCAGAAAGAGCTGCAGCGGGTACTTGGAGGAATCATTCAGATAGATCATGGCACTGAAGTAGCTGTTCCAGTGTCCAACTCCGTAGAAGAGTGCCATCACTGCAATGATTGGCATAGAAAGCGGAAGCACGATTTTGATGAACAACCGCGTGTTGGTACACCCATCAATATGCGCCGCTTCCTGCAGCTCCTTGGGAATGGTCGATTGGAAGAACGTCCGGCAAACGATAATATTCCAGATGGATGCAGCTCCTGGCAGTATAAGTGCCCACATGCTGTTCACCATACCAAGATCCTTAACCAGCAGGTAACTTGGGACAAGCCCTCCGCCGAAGAACATCGTTACCATAAACATCGCCATGAAGAATCCGCGTCCCACAAAGTCCGAGCGGCTGAGCGCATAGGCTGCGGGTAGTGTAACAATCAGGTTAACGATGGTGCCTACAACGGTATAGATAATCGTATTTTTGTACCCAATCCAGATGTTGGTGTTCTCAAATACCCGGGCGTAACCTTCAAACGTAATCCCTTTTGGAAGTAGCCACATCTCACCGGAGGCTACATATTTGGGATCACTGATTGAAGCACTGATGATGTATAACAGCGGATACAGCACAATGACGAGCGCTACCGTCAGATAGATGTAATTGCACAATAAGAACAATTTATCACTTCTGCTTTCTTTCACAGCGGATGACATGTGTATTCCCTCCTTTTACCACAGGCTGTTTTCACTGGTGCGGCGTGCAATCTGATTCACGGTAATAAGCAGAATCGCATTCACTACGGAGTTGAACAATCCCACCGCCGTAGAGAAACTGTACTGCGCATCGACCAGACCGGACCGATAGACAAATGTTGAGATGACATCGGACGAGCCCATGTTCAGCGGATTTTGCAGCAGCAGGATTTTCTCGAATCCGACGCCCAGAATACTGCCCATATTCAGAATTAACAAGATGGTGATCGTAGGGATGATCGCTGGAATGTTAATATGCAAAATCCGTTTAAACCGGCTCGCACCATCTACCACAGCCGCTTCATGCAGTTGCGGGTCCACACCCGATAGAGCGGCAAGGTATATAATGGTGCCCCAGCCTGCACTTTGCCAGACTCCCGACAGAACATACACTGTCTTGAACCACGCAGGGTCCGTCAGGAATTGAGGTGACTGAAATCCAAGGGCCTGTACCAAATTGACAATCATGCCTGACGATGGTGATAAAAAGGTAATGATCATCCCCGACATGACAACGACCGAAATAAAATGCGGTGCATACGTGACGGTCTGTACGGTACGTTTGAAAAAGGAGTCCTTTACTTCATTGAACGCTAACGCAAGAATGATTGGCAGCGGAAAACCTATGGCCAACTCATACAAGCTGATGCTAAGAGTATTCCATAGTAAATCCCAGAAATAATACGAATTGAAGAAACGGATGAAATGATCGAATCCGACCCATGGGCTTCCTGTGACACCAAGCGTTGGAATAAAGTTTTTGAATGCAATTTGTATGCCGTACATCGGACCATAATGGAATATCAGAAAGTATAGAAAGGCTGGCGCGATAAACAGATACAACTCCCAGTTCCGAATCGTCCTTCTCCATAATTTATTTTTCTTGCTGTTCGGAATCGTGTTTACCGCTAAGTTTTGCGTCGAGGGAGACTCCCCATTTAGCTGCATCAGTTGTTTCCTCCTTTTATAATGAAAATCCGGCCGTTTGTGAGGAAGAGCCCAGCACACCTGTTTAAATATAAGGAAGGATTTCCGAACCGTTTCCATGACGAGCAACTCTGTTCCCCTTCCTATTTGGTAACGCTTACATACTGAGTTTATGGATCATTCTCTAATTCGTAAATATGCCATTTCTATCTTCACTCTTAAAATCACGGAATATACTGTTATAACGGGGGTTTACACTTTTGTTATCAGCTTGTCATTGTCATTTTTGGGAAGTAAAACATGTAGAATTTGACCCTTATCCCTCCTTTAGATGTCATTTGGAGTTGTGTCCTACGAACTTGGAAAGATGTTGGATCTAAACGGAGGTTAGAAAACAGGCCTCAAAGTCAAAACCCACATACTTACCTGACCAGGGTGTTCATGTCTAAACGCATCATACTGCAGGGAAAGCCACTTAAATGTTAAATCGAAGTGTAATATTATCTTCCATATACCTATCGCATATTACATGCCTGTAATTGGCTTGCCCTTATTCTATAATTCTCCTCCCTCTTTCGTATATATGTTGTTTTTATCTTTGCCTATAGGATACATAAATGCCTGTAAACACTGGGAATATCGAGTCGTATATGTAGATTTTGCACAAGGCTTGTAAACTGGGTCCGGTGAGTTATTTGGAAAAAGACCATAATGTAAGCCGCTACGATAACACAATTTAGCTATATAACCTTAACAAATACCCATTATATATTTCATAGATTATATATTTATGTTAATAAACATAACATAAATGATTTATAAAACTTCATAAAGTGTAATTTAAATTATCATACAAAGGAAAAGTTGTCATGTAACCCGACTGAGATGAATTCACTTCAACTCAAATGAAAAACCCACCTTCCATACATATATGGAAGGTGGGTTTGAGGATACATATCCGTTTAATCAGCGTTTAGTTTGTATGGTTTGCAGTGAATTTACTTACCAGAAGGTTGAGCTTCTGCCGTATATCCCGTTGGGATATCCGTTTCTGCGGTCACATTTGTGATAACCATCGGATACATCATGTCTGGATCAGGTTGAATAATGGAGTAGAGCACGATAGCGCGTCCATCCTTCTCCAATTTCACATCATCAATCTTCAATCCATAACCAGGGTGTGGCATTTCAGCACTGAGTTTAACTTTGGTTGTTTTGTCATCAACCTTGGTCATTGTTACTTCAGGTACAATCGCTTGTTGGCCTTCACCTGGATTAGTTGGAGCTGGCTCTGCCGAGCCGCCATTGCCGTGTTTATCCACAAATTCAAGTGCATTGAAGATCATGCTTGCAGCCTCCATACGGGTAAGCGACTGATCTGGACGGAAGTTACCGTCCTTATCCAGTTCAATGATGTTCATGTTCAGCAGGTTCTGGACTGCAGATATGGCGTCCTTACCGATTTTATTTTCGTCCTTAACAAGATTATACTTCATGATGACCGGATAATTCCCGGTTGTGTTAATCCCTTCATGTAGCAAAATGACAAACAGTTCACGCGTCATCTTGCCCTGCGGGTTCACTTCAACCGGAATGGACAGTCCATTCTGAGTAGCGGCTTGAACAGCGTCAGCATACCAAGTGTCCGGACTGATTTTATTCTGAGCGGATGCTTCCGCAAATTCATTTTTCAGACCAAATGCATTCACAATCAGTTGAACACCCTGTGGCTCGGACAATGCAAGATCTGGACGGAACAGATCCGCTGTTACTCCGTTAACAATGCCTTTTGATTTCAATGAATCTACAACCGACTTCTGCCCTTCATCCTTCACATCTGTGAAAGCAAATACCGATGCACCTCCTGCTGTCAAAGAAACGCAGAGCGCAAGTGTTGCAGCCAATCCTTTTTTATGTTTCATTTCCTGGCACCTCCATATGTTTAGTAAAGCCTATTTGTTACCTCTTCATTCCTACAGACGGGGTATCCCTAGAAAATGTTTCAGTAATTTCGACATCTGGTGAATACAACACGAGAACACGGCATACAACTCTTCTCCGCTGTCACTAATCGGGGCCACCTACTATTGCTAACTGGCTTCGTTGACATCCCATCGGATTAGCGCAAAAATAAGAATAGAGAAATCCATCGGATGACGGATAAACAACGAACTGGATCGCATACAGTAAGAGGGCACGACGCGCTAATAACAGGTGTCGGCCCTTTTCTTGACTCCACCTGCCTGAACTGACTTCACCTATAACAAAAGGAGAACAACGCTTATGTCCAAGAAAGGATTACTTCGCGGTTATGTTGTGTCGAACTGGCCTGTTTATCTGGTTGCTGTTCTTCTGATCATCGCCTCCAATGTCGGGCAAGCATCCCTGCCCCGCATACTCGGCAGCTTCACGGATCAGTTGATGCAGAACTCTCTTCAGATGCAGACGGTCGTAAGGTACAGCCTGTCCCTTCTGGCTATTGCCATCGGGTATAATCTGCTGTTCGGTACCGGGCAATTCATGATTATGAAGCTGGGTCGACGCTTCGAATTCATGACACGTGAGCGTATATTCAGTAAGTTTTCCGAACTTAGTGAGCACTATTTCTCCAAACAGGGAAACGGAAAGCTGCTCAGTTATGTCATGAATGACGTGACTTCCGTCCGTGAAGCGATATCCAATGGCGTAACGCTTATGACCAATGCTACTTTCCTGCTGTTATCCTGCATAGTCATGATGCTGCTTAGCGGGATTCCACTGACGCTCATTCTGATCAGTGTTGTGCCCTTGTTGGCGATTCCATTTCTGGTCGTGTTTTTCGGTCCGCGAATTCGCAAGCGCTCTCGTGACGTACAAGAGGCCCTTGCGACCATGACGGAGTCCGCAGAAGAACAACTGGGTGGTATTCGCGTAACCAAGACATTTGCCATCGAAGACAGTGCCCGTGAACGTTTTGGAACCACCGTCGATGCGATCAAAAGCAAACAGCTGCGGCTTGTCCGCCTGTCTTCCCTGTTTCAGGCTTTGCTCCCGCTGCTGGGAGCGATCTCATTGGTTGTTTCCCTTCTTGTCGGAGGTATTATGACCATGCAGAATTCTATTACACTCGGGAGTTTTGTCGCCTTAACCTTATATCTGCGCATTATTATGGGACCGCTTCAACAGATCGGCAATGTTATTAATACCGTTCAGCGCTCAGGCGCATCACTGGAGCGGGTAAATGACCTGCTCAGCGAAGTAGCGGATGTACGTGAACTCCCTGAAGCCACAGCGCTCCAAACCGTACAAGATATCACCATGGAGAATCTAACCTTCTCCTATCCAGGCAGTTCATCTCCTGCTCTCAAAAACATTCAACTCCATATCCGTGCCGGGCGAACGGTCGGTATTGTAGGCAAGACCGGCTCAGGTAAAAGTACCCTCGTTAAGCTATTGCTGCGTACATATGAACCACCTGAAGGAACAATTCGCATCAATGGTACCGATATTCGGCAGCTGTCGCTGGAAAGTCTAAGAACGCGCATCGCCTATGTCCCTCAGGATGGATTCCTGTTTAGTACCACCATCCGGGATAACATCGCATTCAGCGACCGGGAAGTATCGCTGGATACGGTGGAACATAGTGCACGGCAAGCCATGATCTATGACAATATTGTCCGTTTTCCTGATCGCTTCGATACACTGCTTGGCGAACGTGGACTCACCTTGTCTGGTGGACAACGTCAGCGAACCAGCCTTGCAAGAGGACTGATCAAACAAGCACAGTTACTTATTCTGGATGACAGTATGAGCGCGGTTGATGCCGTCACGGAGAGTGGTATTCTGCGCAGTTTGCGCGAGATCGGCAAGGGCAAGACTACATTAATCATCTCTCACCGCATCAGCGCAGTCCGTCATGCGGACGATATTATCGTTCTGGATGAAGGGCGAGTTGCTGAACAGGGAACACATGCTCAGCTGATGGCTGCCAAGGGATTATATGCGGCCACCTACCGTTTGCAGGAGGAGGGATTACATCATGTCTAAAGCTAACGCTGAACTTCACCCAGATGCAGAGGCCGATCAGAGTAAACGAACTTCGTTTAAGGCCATGATGGCATACGCCAAACCGCATAAATGGGCTTTTGCCGGTATCTTCTTCTGTTCACTGCTTGGCATATCGGCAGATTTGTTACAACCCTATCTGGTGAAGATCGCCATCGATGATCATCTGGCCGTGGGCCAGACCAGTGTGGGCTTTCTCGTTCAGCTCGCAGCCATCTTTCTTGGGCTGGCTGTCATCAGTTTTATTTTTACCTATATCCAGAATAATCTGTTGCAGCACGTAGGACAGAACATTGTATCCCGGATCAGAAAGGACCTGTTCAAGCATATCTCCAAAATGTCCATGTCCTTCTTTGACCGTTTTCATATCGGCAGTCTGGTTACAAACGTATCCAGTGATACGGAGACCATCAGCAGCTTTTTCACTCAAGTACTGCTCAGTCTGATTCGGGATGGTATGATGCTGGTGCTCATTATCGTCTTTATGTTCCAACTTGATCCTGTGCTGGCGACATACTCCCTGATCGTTCTGCCTGTCATTGCGGTGGTGGCTGTATTATTCCGTAGTCGACTGCGGAAAGCTTATCAAAATGCGCGTACCCGGCTTTCCCGTTTGATCGCATTTACAGCAGAGAACCTGTCCGGCATGTTCCTGATTCAGGCTTTTCACCAGGAAGAAGAACAGAAGAAACGTTTCTCGGAACAGAACGCACTTCATCTGAAAGCCAACATTGCGCAAGCCCGCTCCAATGTCATCTTCAACCGAACGTTTGATATCCTTGGCAATGCGGCACTGGTCATGATGGTCTGGCTTGGAGGTCGCGCCGTACTGGGTGAGTCCCTGCAAGTCGGGGTATTGTATGCATTTATCAGCTATATCCGTCAGTTCTTTCAACCGATTAACCAGATTACGATGCAATGGAATACATTCCAGTCCACGACCGTTTCGATGGATCGCATCTGGAACATTCTGAATACACGGCCTGAAGTTGCTGATCCCAAACCCGGGATGGCCTCCTCGCTTGAACCACAAAATGTGATGGGCCAGATTGATTTTAATGATGTGTCGTTTGGTTATCTGGCTGACCGGCCCTTGATTCAGCAGATGAACCTGCACCTCTATCCGGGTGAAATGGTAGGTATTGTGGGCACAACAGGCGCTGGCAAAAGCACCCTGATCTCCCTGCTCAATCGCTTCTATGATGTAGACAAGGGCAGTATCGAGATTGATGGTACCGATATCCGGCATCTGCCGCAGGCTAAGCTTCATCGGATCGTCGGTCTGATTCAACAGGAACCCTTCCTGTTCTCCGGTTCCATTATTGATAATGTGAGGATGTTTCGTGAGGATATTACGCGAGAGCAGGCAATTGAGGCCTGCCGATTTGTCGGAGCACATGCGATGATTTCACGTTTGCCTCAAGGATATGATACGCATCTATCCGAACGCGGAAGCGGACTGTCCGCCGGGGAGCGGCAGTTGATCTCATTTGCCCGGATTGTGGTATTTCAGCCCCGAGTGCTCATCCTGGATGAGGCAACCGCCAATCTGGACTCACACACCGAACAGCTTGTGCAGCAGGCGCTGGAATCGGTATCCCAGGGACGCACCACCATTGTCATTGCTCATCGTCTGTCCACTGTGATGCATGCTGATCGAATTCTGGTGATGGAGAATGGTGAGATTGTGGAGGAAGGACCGCACCAGGAACTAATCGCAGCCAAAGGTGTATATGCAGACTTGTACACCCATGCGCGTGATGCAGGTAAAAATTCAGCTATATCAGGGTAATGAACCTGAGTTATAGTAGATAGAGAACGTTGAACATGCCGCTCTGCTTATGCAGGCGGCACGTTTGGCATATCGATCAGCATAGTTAATTAGGAGGAACATCTATGCAACAACCCGAAACACCCAAGCGTGACCATCAGCAGATTCGTTACCAACGCAGCACAGCTCTATGGAAAGGAAGTTTATGCTTCCTGTTCCTTCTCTTGTGCGTGAGCTTATTATGGATCATCGTGGACGGACAAGCCGAAAGACTGGAGACGATATACTATTCCATTGCAGCCGTGCTGGGTATGTGGTTGATCGGTCCATTGTTCTTCATGTTCCTGTCTCGACTAACCAGAACTCCCACTGTTTTGTTGTCTTGGGATGATGATGCGTTGAGCACGGGCAAACGGAAGATTCCTTGGAGCCAGATTCGCAAAGTTGAACTCGCCTCACCCGCCCGTAGTAAGTGGCTACTATCCACCTCACCCATGTTCGTCCTGTACCTGAAGGACGGCACGCGATCTCACGTTCAGACCGATCACCTGCTCAGCAAAAAAGAGCTGAATCAGGCAGTGACTTTGCTTCAGCAGGCTTTACAGGAACAGCAGCAGGATCGTTGAGCATCGGGATGGATGAGGACAAGCTTCCCACACATCACTGTGATTTCTCTACACCTATGGACAGGCTAACTTTGTAATTGCCGTAAGGAAGTAATGCTTCCAGCAGTTGACCAAGCTGCTCTGTGGTGCCGGTCTGCGCTCTCATCAGATAACAGCCTTCCCCGCTCACACGGTGGACTTCAACGATGTCCTCACGTTCGGCAATAAATGCACGAAAGGCGGTATGTCTGTCGCCGGAGTTCAGAAAAACCGTGACAAAAGCCTGTAGGCCGAGGCCTATACGTTCGGGGTTCCATTTTACCGTGTACCCTTCGATTACACCCAGATCTTGCAACTTACGCACCCTTGCACCAACAGCCTGCCCTGTAAGATGCACCTCTTCACCAATTTCTTTATGAGAACGCTTGGCATCCCGGATCAGGATCTGCAGAATGCGTATATCTGTGTGATCTATCGTTTCATTCATTAGCTTCAGCAATCCTTTCACCGTGAAATTAGTGTGGCCTAATTCCATTCATCATGTTATGTACGCCGTTAAACGGGTTGTATACCATAAGGGTAATACTATTAAACAACCTGAAGGAGTGCAAATATAATGAAAATTCAATTGATTCGCCATGCTACACTCTGGCTGAAATTCGGAGGGCTGAATATCCTCGTTGATCCGATGTTGATGGACGCTGAAGTCATGCCTGCATTTCCAAACACACCGAATGAGCTGCGTAACCCGAGAGTCGGTCTGCCTGAAATCGAAACGGATTATCTGAATCCGGATCTGTTGATTGTCACACACACCCATCTGGACCACTGGGATGAAGCAGCAGCGAAGCAATTTCGCAAGGACATCCCGCTGATCTGCCAACCTGGGGACGAGAACGTATTTCTGGAGGCTGGATTCACGGATGTAACCGCTATAGATGAAAAACATGAGCATCATTCTGTCCGATTCGCACGTACTTCCGGGCGTCATGGTACGGGTGAAATCGGCGAACGTATGGGCAAGGTGTCCGGTTTTGTACTCG
This sequence comes from Paenibacillus sp. FSL L8-0435, assembly GCF_037965655.1. NCBI lineage: Bacteria > Bacillati > Bacillota > Bacilli > Caryophanales > Paenibacillaceae > Paenibacillus > Paenibacillus sp. FSL L8-0435. The sequence continues at coordinate 1,300,947 of NZ_CP150185.1, read as the reverse complement.
AAGCAAATGGAGAACCTGTCACGTACATTGCCGGGGATACCATCTGGTGTGAAGAACCCGCCGAGGCTATTCGCCAATATAGCCCTGAAGTCATTGTCCTAAACGCCGGAGGAGCTCGCTTCGTAGAGGGTGATCCCATTACAATGGACGGGCCAGACGTTGCAGCCGTGAAGCGCCATGCACCATCTGCTCATGTCATCGCTGTGCACATGGATGCAATTAACCATTGTGTGGTGTCTCGCACGGACCTTGCGACTTATCTGGCATCCGAGCAGTTGGATGGTCAGGTGCTCATTCCACGTGACGGCGAAAGTTTTGAGTTTAAAGCGTAAGTGAGACCGTAGCACGTGACGAAAAAAGCTGGATGCGATGAACTCGCACCCAGCTTTTTTGATTGAAGGAACACGCTGAACCGCTGGCTTCCTTCTCGAGCATCATGTCTGCCATTGCGCTCTCACGTGTCCCGTGCCTTTATGCTATCCCTTACTGGACTTTCAAACGGATTACGTTCCATGATGCTTTTGCCAAGCTCGCCGTAATCAGGGTCTCGGATACAACTGCACCCCCGCGATTATGAGGAGCAACGCGGTTTGGTTGTGCTGCCGTATTAGATGCTTTGAGATCATCACTTTCCAGCACGATATGCTCGATCACGGTACACTTCCCGAAGCTGCGCAGGTCCACCTCGAGCGGAAGGGATTCTTCCAGATGGCGGTTGACTGCAAATACAGTCACTTCACCCTGCTCTTCGTTATGCACTGCAATAGCTTCCAGATAAGGTACATCTGTGATTTGTTTTGTATCGTATTTTGGAGACTGGATCAATGGCACCAATGCTGTTCCACGTCCGAAGAGGGACGTATGCATGAATGGATAAAAGATTGTCTGTCTCCATGAACCACCACCCGTATCTGTCATGATCGGCGCAATCACGTTAACGAGTTGTGCCAGACAGGCCATTTTAACCCGATCCGCATGTTTGAGCATACTGATCAACATACAACCAACAAGCAGTGCATCCTCATGATTGTAGATATCCTCAAGCTGTGGCGGAGCAATCTGCCATGGGTCCATCTTCGAATCATTTTCATTGGAGTGATACCATACATTCCACTCGTCAAAGGACAGATACATCGTCTTTTTGCTGCGCTTCTTCGCTTTGATATAATCACAAGTTGCCTTCACGGTATCGATAAAACGATCCATTTCAAGCGAGCGTGCCAGGAACGTTGGCGTATCTTGCTCTTGATTGCCGTAGTATTGATGCAATGACAGATACTCCACGTGATCATACGTATGATCCAGCACCGTTGCTTCCCATTCCGGGAAGGATGGCATATTCAGGTTTGAACTTCCACAGGCTACCAGTTCAATCGTCGGATCTGTCCACTTCATGACTTTTGCCGCTTCCACAGCTAACCGTCCATACTCTTCTGCCGTTTTGTGACCAATCTGCCAAGGGCCATCCATCTCGTTGCCCAGACACCATGTTTTGATCGCATGAGGCTCTTTATAACCATGCTTGATGCGAAGATCACTATAATACGAACCTTCCGGATGGTTGCTGTATTCCACAATATTACGAGCTGCATCCGTACCCCGTGTTCCCAGATTGACCGCCATCATCACTTCGGAATTGGCCTGTTTCGCCCAATCCACGAATTCGTTGAAGCCAAATTCATTGGTTTCAATCGTTCTCCAAGCCAGTTCAAGTCTGCGTTTGCGCTCAGACACAGGTCCTACTGTATCTTCCCAATTGTAACCGGATACAAAGTTACCCCCAGGATAACGTACAATCGGTACATTCAACTCCTTGACCATCTCCAGCACATCCGTGCGAAAACCCTGTTCGTTCGCAGATGGGTGTCCCGGCTCATATATTCCACCATACACGGCACGTCCCAGATGCTCAATAAATGATCCGTACAAGCGCTTATCAATTACGCCAATTGTAAAATCCTTGTCTACCGTCATTTTTGCTTTTTCCATAATGAATTTCAACTCCCTAAGATTAATATAAAAATTAATTGATATTCTATGGATCAACGTTCATATTTATATTAAAATCGATTATAGCCTTAATTTCAACCTGAATTTTGCAAAATGTTATTCTTTTCACTGAATTTATGTTTAACTTAATTCTATACAGATATATTGGAGGAACAATTGTGATCAGAGCAAATACCGATGCCGAATGGCTACCCCTATATGAAGCACTTGCCAGTGAAGTCCGTTTACAGATCATCCGCCTTGTTGCAGAGACACCCATGAATGTGAAGGACCTCGCTGCTTCACTGGGTTTGAGTAGTGCCATCGTGACCATGCATGTCCGCAAACTTCAGGATGTGGGCATTATTCAGTCCAAAATGATACGTAAAGACGGCGGCACACATAAAATGAACAGCCTTGCTGTAGACTGGATTGGCATCTCCATGCCGCAGGAAAGCGGGACAGCCCGCAAGCTTCACGAGGTTTCCGTCCCTGTGGGACACTATACTCACTTTGACGTCTATCCGACATGTGGTCTGGCTACATCCAATCATGTTATCGGACAGTATGATGATCCTCGTTATTTTCTCGACCCTGAGCGGATGCATGCTCATATTCTGTGGTTTGGCCGTGGATTTGTGGAGTACAAAATCCCAAACTATATCTTATCCGGACAGCAGATCAATGCCATTGAATTATCTCTGGAGATTGGATCAGAAGCCCCTTCGGTGAATCCGAATTGGCCCTCGGATATTACATTTATGCTTAATGGCATTCGATTGGGGGAATGGACAAGCCCTGGAGATTCAGGCAACGGACGCGGCATGTTCACCCCGGAATGGTGGAGTGACAGTATCAATCAATATGGCATGCTCAAGGTGCTGCGAATTACGAATGAAGGTACGTTTATCGATGGACAACATCTATCCGACATTACACTCGCAGATATCCCGGTCGAACGCAACCAATGGACTCTTCGTCTTTCGGTGGAGGAAGATGCTCAGCATGTAGGCGGGCTTACCTTATATGGCGAGGGATTTGGCAACTACAATCAGGATATCCTGTTCCGACTGTACTATCACGATTGAGTTCTTCAAAATAATAAACAACACCAAAACACCTCCCAGTCGCCTGTCAAAGGCAGAATGGGAGGTGTTTTGTATGCATATGAACATGCGTGGATTATTTAAGAAGGTTCTTGTTCTAACCTACAGCGCACTGCCACCAAACAGGAAGCGATACTCCCAGTGTTTGCCGGAGATATCACTAGTGGTTACACCACCGCCAGCGTTGGAATACGTATGTAATACCTTGCCATTGCCCAGATAAATCCCTGTGTGCGTAATGGTTGCGCTAGATTTATTCACGCCCGAATACGATGATGCAGAGCTGCCTTTATACGACATGAAATACATCAGATCGCCGCGTTTCAGGTTTTTCCAGTTCGTCTGAACTGTACCCTTGGCTTTTACATAGTCTCCCTGTTTGCGGGAATCCGCTGGAAGTTTGATACCAAGTGCATCGACGAATGCCTGGCGTACAAAGCTGGAACAGTCAAAAGTAGCTGTGCTGTTACGACTGGCTCCGAACTCATACGGTGTTCCCAAATATTTCATTCCCGCCGCAATCACTTTTTCCACAGATGCATTACCGGTCACCGATGTACCACTATTCGAACCTGATCCGCTTGTGCTGCCACTAATCGCTTGTGTGTATTTGGATGAAGAAGATATGTAGCCTGTCCGGTTAGCAGAATCCTTAATCTTATACCAATCCGAACCGGATTGCTGAAGCACCGTTACCGTTTCCCCTTTAGCGACCATGCGAACAATCTTCGCAGAAGAAGAAGGTGTTGTGCGTAGGTTTACGCCCCAGATTACTTTTACTTGTGAATTGTTAACAGCAGCTGCCGATACCTGTGCCGTTAGTGCTCCTGTCGTCAGACTTCCCATCAGCATCGTTGCTGTGACACTTGCCGTAACAATCGTTTTTTTCCAGTTCATGATGTCGAGTTCCCCCTGATGTTACAGAATTTTAACCTGGCTTGGTTCTCCCGGGCTTGCCCCATTGTAAACGGGCTATCCATAACGTTCATCAGTCGAAAGTCCTGTATTGATAGAGGCGAACTTGAGCACTAAGTATCAGGGTGTGTCCATGGATTGCTGGAAAAATTCACTGCTGATTCCTTCTTTTTGAAAGGTTAAATTATTGTAACTATTTGATATGCTTGATTTTTCCTCGATACAAGAGCTAGGCCGTTTCTCATTCAGTGCATATGCCATATGACCTAGATTTTAATGTTTAAAACCGCAAATATGGTAAACATTACTATGATTCATTTGCCGATTACCGTTCCCCGAATTCACATTTTTGCCTCCAACCTCAATACGGATCGATTTATCAGCAGTGTCCGTTTGATTATTTTGTATTTCATTTTTGCTTTTCCATAAAAAAAGAAAAGCCAGGGATTTCTCCCCGGCTTAACCTGTATGATGAGTAACATCACTCTACAATTGGTTGATCAACTCATTTAAGGTTCAATTCCCCATACCTTGGCGCCATCCTGATACGCTGTCACTTTAGTCCAGGCACTGAAGGCCGTATTGGTGGAATCAAAGGAATAATCGTTCGTTTGGTCAAAAGTAGTCCAGTTGTTTTTGGAGAAACGTCCCTGGATGACTCCGGTCTCGGCACCCGCAGCCAAGCTGCCAGCATCCGGTTTGAATCCAATCTCCAGATAGGTGTCTGCCGTGCCCTTGGCCGGATCTACCGAAACAAAATGTCCTTCCACATTACCGCTGCCAATCTGTGCATAATCACACCAGAAACTCAGATCAGCTGCACTATCCTTGGTGAAATAATACCGGACCTTCACTTTGCTCAAGTCCACAGCAGTTGTACCTGTATTCTTCACATTAAACTGTGGAGTAATCGCATTGACCGAAGTTCCTGAACTACCATTACGGTATTGTACTTCAAGCGTTCCCGTTGTAACTGGAGGTGCCAATGGGGTCAACACCAATACATTTGAATTCGTCTGACCACTCGTATTAATGGCTACGACTCTATAATTATACGCCGTACCATTCACCGCTGTAGCGTCGGTATACGTCAGTGCGGTCAAACCTGTTGCCAGATCAGCATATGCCCCGGTGCCTACCGAACGCTGTACCTTATAACTCGCTGCTCCAGTTGATGCGGTCCATGTCAGTACCGCCTGGGCATTGCCAGCCGTTCCAGTAAGGTTGAATACGCCGGGCACAACGGTACCTGCGAGTGGTGTTGCAGATGCCTGTGTCGACGGTGCAGACTCACCTACGGCATTCACCGCAGTGATGACATAATAATACGTTGTGCCGTTGGTCAAGCCTGTGTCCGTGAATGTTGATCCTGTGACTCCTGTCGCTACAGTCGTATAAGGGCCACCGTTCACTTCTGCACGTTTCACCGTATATGACGTTGCACCAGCGGCTGCGTTCCAGTTCAATACAACTTGCTCGCTGCCACCAGCAGCCGTTACGCCGGCAGGAGCAGCCGGGACTTCAACTTCCGGCGTATCGGTATCACCGAGCAGACGATCATACTCTCCATACGCTGTAGCCATATCCACCTGTGACCAGAACCGGTGATACGTAAAGGTAGGTGCACCGTTTTCCCACTGTTTCGTGGTTGTGTTATACGACGTTTTGTACAGGTTATCCAGGTAAGCCCATGCCGGATCTTGCTTGATGGCCGGACGCAGATCGGAGTATCCAATGTATACGCCATTGCCACCTTTCGCCGGATCGGAAGGTACACCTGCTGTACCTGGAATCGTATTGCCTTGACCAAAGGTTCCAGACCAGTTTGCCGGGATATAGATCTCTTTCGCGAAGAAGCGGAAGTAGTCTTTACGTTCTTCTTCCGTAACAATCCCCACACCATCATTGTAATCCCAAGCTGTATCCAGCAAAGCCTCAGCCAAATCCTTGGCTTCTTGGCCTTCCGCGCTAAGTGTACCATTCTCTGCCTGTGTTCCCGCTGCGAAGAAGGTCAGAGCTTTAACGTAACTTCCCAGAACTCCTGTATCCTGCACTGGATCTTTGGTCGTTACACGGAAGTTCGGATTTTCCGTAAACGAACTGAATCCATTCCATTTGTCCGGTTGACCCTGCCATTCCTGACCACCCGGAATCCAGAACTCTCCCGGAGCAGGCGTTGTTGCTACCTGAACATTAGTTCCACCCAAAATGCGCTGTCCAGCCGCATTCAGATAATAGCCCTGCGCATCCGTCACCGGACGCTCACCTACAAATACATAATCCTTACTCCAGTCGATCCACTTCGTGATTACCTTCTTGGCCATCTGGAAGTTCTCAGAGGTCAAGTCCCCGCTCTCCGCAAGAATATAGTACATCTCGGCTACACGCTCCAGCGGCCATGCCTGGAATCCAAACCAGGTGTTGGAATCCGGATCACGATATACAGGTGCCTCCTGATAAGCCATGTCATAGAATGTACTTACGCCTGCCGGATAGGCTTTGTATGAACCATCCAGACTGTTGGTTGCTCCCCCGCCGATAGCTCCTTCATGGGATTGTAGCCAAGTGTAGAATTCCAACTGACGTTTCAGCGTAGCATTCCAATCTGCCTTCGCTGTTGCTGATTCCGGAATCAAGCCGCCAGCCGGATCAGACAAAGCATACGCTGCAACCGGGTTTTGATAAGCCTGATGGGTATGGCTCGCTCCAATGCGCCAAGCCCAATCCCCACCTTGACCCAAGCCACCTCCCCAAGACGTATACCAAGCCATGAGATACATGTTGGAATCCTTGCCTGTACCCGGAGTTGGTGTACCGCTCTTTGCACTCCCAATTTTCTGGAAGTATTTATCATACATACCATAGCGCAGATAGTCCCCCATCTTCTTCGCTTTATCCAGATATTCCGGATTGTTGTATCCCATCTCCTTCGCCCAATACAGCACCTGTACTGCACGTGCATCCGCATCCGTTGCGTTTGTATAACGCCATTGCGCTGACGGTACCTGAGTTTCCTTTGTGAACAAGCTCATGAAACCTTCGTTTGCCTTACCAAAAGATTTATCATCCTGGGATGGATGCGGAATGGCTTCCCACACAGACTCCTGCTCCCCACGCTGGAACGTGTTCACATAGGTAGCCGTATGTGATGGATTCAACAGGTTTCCATATCCATACCAGTCATCCACATCGACCAGCCAGTGCATGAGATAAGTCTGATTGTCACCATAGGTCGCCTTAAGTTCGGCATCAATCGGGTCTTTACCCGCTGCATATTGACCATTAAGTGGCGATGGATATTGATCAGGAAAAGGTTTTTCCGCTGCATACGTAGCAGGGCTGTTCGGATTGTACGAGCTCATCGTAGGCTGTTCTTCCTTGCCGTCACCTTCGTTGACCGGGATAATGTATTTCTCCATACTGTCCCAAGCTGCTTCCAGTTGGGACCAGTCTCCCGTGTAGTGACCATACATGGTTTCCAACCACAGCCAGTAACTGTATGCCTCTGACGTCGTCATATGACCATAATCCGGCGCCTCACTCAGCAGGGTCTCAATGGCATGATACGGTAGACCCTCTGGCGAAAAATATCCGTTCGCCGGATCTTTCAACTGATCATACAATTGCAAAAACCGGGCTTCATTAATGCCGTCTGCCTGAATCTCGATGGCCTGATCTGCGGCATGTGCCGTCTGCGGCCCTGCCCAGAGTCCGGTGTATCCGGTCAACATGACGGTTCCCGCCAGCATGGCTGTTAAACTTTTTTTCGCAGCTGATTTCAACATTAATATATACCTCCCTGGAATAGTGGAAATTGAATATAAACGCTGTTGGTCTGTCCATGCTGCTCTTCTGCTTCTGACATTCAGCCAGTTACGGTTCCAAGCCCCATACTTTGGTGTTTCCCTGATACGCGGTTACCTTGTTCCATGCGGCAAAATCCGTCTTGGAAGCATCATAAGAATAATCATTACTTAGATCGAAATTGCTCCAGTTATTTTTGGAAAAGCGTGCTTGAATCACGCCGGTCTCTGCTCCAGCGGACAAACTGCCTGCTCCCGACTTGAAGCTAATCTCCAGATACGTATCTGCGGTACCCTTCGCCGGATTCACTGCGACAAATGTACCTTCAACATTGGCCGTGCCCATCTCGGCATAATCACACCAGAAGGTCATTTGATCCGCACCATCCTTGGTGAAATAATATCGGATCTTCACGGTACTGAGATCAATCGCCTGTGTTCCGGTATTCTTCACGTTGAACTGCGGAGTCACCGCATTACTTGAATTCCCGGACCCTCCGCTGCGGTACTGCACTTCGAGTGTACCGGTCGTCACCGGAGGTGCAGAAGGTGTCAGTGCCAAGACATTGGACAGTGTCTGTCCGTTCGCATTCACAGCTGCAATCCGGTAATTGTACGTGGTGCCATTCAGCGCTGTTGTATCGGTGTACGTCAACACGGACAAACCGGTTGCCACATCTGCATATGTTCCGCCTACCACCGAACGTTGTACCTTATAGCTAGTAGCGCCCGAGGCTGCTGTCCAAGTCAGGACCGACTGCGCATTACCAGCTGTCCCACTTAAAGTCAGCGCTCCCGGTACTGCTTGCGGGGTAGCCGACACCTGTACAGAACCCGATGATTCCCCTGCTGAATTCACAGCAGTCACTACATAATAATAAGCTGTCCCGTTGGTCAGTCCCGTGTTTGTGTAGGTCAATCCATTAACACCCGTCGCAACAGTTGTATATGGTCCTCCACTCACCTCGGAACGCTTCACCGTATACGATTCGGCCCCGGATACAGCAGCCCAAGTCAGGTTAACCTGACTGCTTCCCGCTACAGCCTGCACGCCAGCAGGTGCGCCTGGAACCGTGACTGGTGTAACACCAGGCTCCTGTCCATACACCTTCACCCCTGCATCATAGACTGGAAGGTATATACTCTTCACAGGAGTTCCTGTGGTCAGTGTCTGGAACGAATGGTCATTGCTGGCATTCCATGCACCCTGTGGGCCTGTAATGCGGAACTGTACTTCTTTACGATAATTTCCTTCCCCGCCTGGATAGATCTTGGTATTACCGAAGTTTGCCGTAATGGCATAGATATGCTGGGCTGCATTCACCACAACTGGTTGGGATACCGTCGCCCCCTCCGTATAGGAGGCTGTCACTTGCACGTCCGATACCGTACGTCCGGCAGCATACACTTCACTCAAATCCAGGAAATACTTAAAGGACAGTTGATCTCCCATTCGGGCAGGCCAAGCGGAACGATTATTAAGCTGTGCTCTGATTTCCGTATAATTGGCACCTGATGATTTGATCGCAGCCTCCACATAGAACTCATCTCCCTTCACCTCAGGTGCAGGAAAGTTCGCAAGGGGCTGATGATTCTGACCAAATAGCAAATTCATCTTTGCCAGTGCGCCGGTAAAACCAGCATTGTAATCGGTTGCGACCTCATTACTCACATAATCCCCGATATCATCGGTATATCCATCCGATGCATCCGGTCCACCGACCATGGCACCATACAGAATGTGGCGATGGTTAGCCGGGATATCTTCATTATTCAGCCATGAACCGTGAGCGGTCCGATGATGCGGATGTTGAGGTGCATTTTGCCCATATCCGACCACATAACTGCTCTGACGCGGATTATCGCCCAGAATATAATTCATCTGTGAGACAGCAAAATCCTGATATCTTGACTTTTTCACTGGATCACTGACCCAGTCGGAGTATATAAAAGAAATAAAGGATGCATTCGCTGCATATCGGAGCGAGCCCCACTGATCCAGCCATGCCAGACCTCCTGGCGTATACTTGACTCGTGTCCCGTTGACTCCAACCGTCCAATAATCCAGATTACGCTCGGTGGACTGAATAAATCTCGTTGCCTCCGGCATGTTCAAACTGGACGTAATTCGGGCAAGCAGGATCTGGGCACCATAATGTTTACTATCCCAGCCCTGTGTCCAGGTATACGGCCAATTGGCTGAGCCGCCGCTAGAAGACCACCGGTCCGTAGCTGCAATGGCTTTGGACAAGTAAGCGCTATCATTAGTAGCTAAGTAAAGCCATGCTCCGCCCCATGCCAGCTCGTCTTCGTATCCTGTCCACGAGTTATAAAACGCTGCGGCATCCGTGATACAATCGGTGTATTCCCCCCGATATGTGTCTGCGAAGTTGTACAGCTCTTTCGCATGTTGGAGCAGTCTGGCCGAATATGCCGGATCATCATCTGCAAATACAATCGAAGACGCTGCCAGTGCTGCAGCCGTTTCTGCCGCCAGATCACTGCCTGGGCATGTAGCATCGATCTTGAACGAAGGACGGTTCATCTGCATGACTTCTGCCGGTCCCCACCAGGCATGGTCGGTATTCCCGGCTCCGACTTGTCCCCATAATTCATTAGGTTTCGTATGCACTTTCATAAAATAGTCGGTCGCCCATCGGATGTTATCCTTGATCTCCTCCAGTTGTCCAGCCTGTTCATAACCGTCGCCGTATTCCACGACAGACCAGGCGAGCATCGTTGCGGAAGCAGCCATCGGAAAGCCAAACTTCACGTGATCTCCGGCATCATACCATCCCCCGGTCAGATCAACGCCTACATTAGCCCCATCCTGCATGCCCGAATTACCACGCCATTCGACCCGATTACTGGCTGGCAACGGACCCGAACGCTGTGCCTCATAGAAGTAAATGGCCTTTTGCAGTGCTTCAGCATAGTTCTGATCTCCAGCGGCCGCATCCGCCTTACGAATTCCTGTGCCCATCGATAAACTCCCTGCCAGTAGTCCTGCCGATAACGCGATCATAGCGACTCGTCTCCACCAGCTCCCCTTCATGTTCAACTATTCATCTCCTCTTCATCAATATTCCGTATGCATTACTCTGGACTGCAAGTTTATATCGCTCCTCCCCATGGTGTATTTCAGTGTAAGTTCCACCATTAATTACCATTATAGCCGTTTGTTTCACTTGCTATATAAGCGTTGGTGACTTCTGAAATAACATTGTTGTGACCTGCTCTGCGTCATGCGACAAAAAAAGCTGTTCCTCTGACGCATATGTGCGTTAGAGAAACAGCTTCTCGCCGTTGTTATCATCAACAGTACAAATCGAATGGCATTCTGACCATCAATATGCTCCTGTATACCTTAAGTATCGGAATATCTCATTAGTTACACTTTGAACTTGTTAATTTGCTCCTGCAGTTCTTCCGCCATTTTGGATAATGAACCTGCGGATGAAGCGATCTCTTCCATGGAAGCCAACTGCTGCTGAGTTGCGGCAGATACATTATGAACGCCGCCCGCTGCCTCTCCGGCAATGTTGGAGATCTGGCGTACATAGCCTACAACCTCAGTTGTACTCGCCGACATTTCTTCTGAACCTGCAGATACTTCCTGGATTTCACCCGCTACTTTGTTGACCGCATCCGAGATCTGTTCGAACGCTTGTCCTGCCGCAGTAACCATCTCGATTCCTGACTCTGTCTCACTGCTGTTCACTTTAACTGCCTGAACAGCATGATCCGTATCTTTCTGAATCAATTGAACGAGATCCGTAATTCTTTGCGCAGATGTGGAAGATTCCTCAGCGAGCTTCCGCACTTCTCCCGCAACTACGGCGAAACCACGTCCATGCTCTCCTGCTCGTGCGGCTTCAATGGCTGCATTCAGTGCAAGCAGATTAGTCTGCCGGGCAATGTTGTTGATTACCTCGGTAATGGTTCCAATCTCTGCTGAACGTTCCCCCAGCCCTGTAACCAATTCAGTCAGCGAAGCAATGGAATTTCGAACAGAACCCATCTGTTCAACCGCTTGCTGAATAATCATATTTCCTTCGGAAGACTGATTCGCCGCATCCACAGCAGATACGGATACACTCTGAGCAAGCTCGGCAATCTGCTCCGATCCAAGAGCCATCTCATTCATCGCCTGTGAAGAACGCTTCACAATATCAACTTGATCAGATGTACCTACAGCCAATTCCTCGACTGTTTGGGAAATCTGTTCCGAGGCTTGAGTATTTTGCTCTGCACTTGCAAGAAGCTCCTCCGATGAAGCAGCTACCTGTTCGGAAGTCATCGATACCGATTCAATCATGGAGCGCAGATTGCCACTCATGGTATTGAAAGAAGCCGCAAGTGTTCCCAATTCGTCTTTGTTCTTGAGCACAATCGTTTCACCCGTCAGATCACCATTGGCAATAGCCATGGCCGCTTCATTCATCTTTTTGATTGGACGTGAGATGATACTTGCAATGAAGAATGCAATGAATATCGCAACCAGGAAAGCAAAAATCGTCACTGCCAAAATTACATTAAATGTATTTTCGGCCATCACAACCGATTCATTTGTTGCCGCGTCTGATCCTTCATTACCTAAAGTGATTAACTTGGTGATAGAGTCGTTTGCTGTGTACCACATCGGGTAAGCCTCTGTATGTAAACGACTGGACTCTTCATAATTGTTCTTCAAACCAAATTCGATAAATGCTGGCATTTTCGCCACATAAGCATCATAATTCGTACTAAAATCATTGTAGAGCTTCATCGCTTCATCATTGCTCTCAATGAACGTTAGCAGCTGTTTACGCTCACCTTCAATCTTCGTAAGCAGCAGCTGTAATGCTTCATTTAACTTAGCTGTTTCATCTTCGTTCTGTTCAACGATAATCGCCAGCGCCAATCGTTCTACGTCTGAGATGTCACCATTCATCAAGCCCAAGAGGCTTACACTCGGCATCCAGGTCTGATCCACATCATTGGCTTTGCCAGACATTTCATGGATCTGAATTAGCGCATAGCTGCTTACAATAATCAACAAAGCTACGACTATGAGAAAACCAGTCAGTAACTTGCCTCGAATCGTTAACTTCAATTTCCCCAACATGTTTCCCCGCGTGTCTTCCATGTGTCCCACTCCTCAAATAATACATATTTATAGTATATCGTCACCTGTAGTCATGAATTGTAGATGTTAGAATTCAATTTCTCTAAATTTCTTGTAACTTCGAACATAACATAAAAGAAGCCTCCCATCTTTGGCAGAACCAGAGATTAAGAGACTTCTTTCATTCAATGAAACTACCACCACTTCACTAGACATTGTTTATCAGACATTACTGGAAAACACGTCGGTGTATGTTAATGAAAAAGTCGGGAATCGACTTGGTATAATTGCGTGTTGTAATCAGAACCACACTAAGCAGACTTCCGAGAATGAATCCTCCCAGAATATCTCCTGGATAATGTACACCAACATATACCCGCGACACCCCTGTCAACACAGCGAGTAACAACATCCATAACCCGAAGCGACGTCCAATAAAGAATGAAGCAGCCGCTAGAGCAAATACAAAGGAAGCATGTTTACTTGGAAAAGAAGGATCAGGTACATGGGCAACCAGCTGATGCACAGTCCCTTCTACAAAAGGTCTTGGATGACCGACCGCTGGTGATATCCCCCATTTGGCCAGAACTAGCGCTACAATGGATGCCACACAGGCATAGAAAACAATTCGCTGTTTCGATGGTTCGCCGAGAAACCATACGATAACAAGCAGTGCGATCATGACCCAAACCGCATACTCGGATGATGTGATCATAAACCAGTCCAGAAACGGTATTTGGTCTGCATACTGATTAATCCAATTAAATAGTGATTGATTCATAACTAACTTTTAATACCCCCATTACACAAAACAAGATTAGTTTTTACATAATAAATATACACTAACTATTTGTCAAACATTCCTCACATTGACCGATGTTACGAAATCAAAGAGGACTTTTTGCTTTCTTTTTGTTAAACTAGTTTGGGTTACATATCAGTTCAATCATAGAAAGGTGAAGATTATGCTTAAAAAATGGTTATGGGGTACAGCCCTGACCCTGGCACTTGCGATTACAGGTGTCGTTGTATATTACGGATATTCGATTGTTCATTTTGCCAATAGCATCTCCACGGCTTCCGGGACTTCATCCAACTCGTCCTCTTCCGGCACAGACAGCGATTCAGACACACCAACGACAACGATTCCCAGATGGGAGGGCCAGGAACGGGTGAACATTCTGCTCCTTGGTGGAGACTCAAGAGGCGACGATGCAGGACGCTCGGACTCGGTCATGGTCGCTTCCATTGATCCGGTCACCAAGAAAGCCCATCTATTCTCCGTACTGCGAGATACCTATGTCGCAATTCCCGGGCATGGCAAAAGCAGACTTAATGCAGCCTTTTCCTACGGGGGTGCGGAGTTGACCAAACAAACCGTAAGTGATCTGCTCGGTATTCCCATCCAGCATTATGTCTACACAGACTTTACAGGTTTCATGGCACTTGTTGATGCGGTAGGCGGTATTGAGATCGATGTGGAGAAAGACATGTATTACACCAGTAAAGCAGATAAACATATGTACGACATTGACTTGAAAAAAGGATTGCAGCATATGGACGGCAAGACCGCCCTGCAATATGTTCGGTTCCGGCATGATGCCACCTCGGATTTTACGCGCACCGAACGGCAGCGGATCTTCATGACCCAGCTGGCCAAGAAAATGCAGAGCACCACGTCACTTTTCAAAATCCCGGATATCCTGGAAGCGATCGCTCCCTATATTAAGACGGACCTTAGTCCAACCCAGATGTTAAAACTCGCATCACTTGGCTTCGATATCCATGTGAACGATATCGATCAGCAGCAGATTCCTCCAAATAAGCTGCTCACCAATGAACTCGTGGGCTCAGCACAGGTGCTGGGTGTCGATGTAACGAAACTCCAGTCCTACATTCAGAAACTGTTTGAAGAAGATGCCGCGTCCTCGGAGACTCCATCATCAGAGGACCTGAACTAAAAACAATCAAAAAACTGGAGCATTGATTGAACAAGATCTGCCTGAGTGATATATCGACAGAAAAGACGGCCACAGCCGTCTTTTTTAGTACCTATTTTCTCCATTTAATGCAGTCTTAATGTATAACAGCTACCCTTATAGGATGAACTCCGGTTTCTGGAGGGAGGATTATAATGTGAAAAAACCGCGAATAGCGGAATGGACCGAACTGCGGGGCATTGCCTTTCTGGCAATCGTCATGCAGCATAGTATCGCTGAGTATATCTATCGTGCTGATATTGAACAACCGGATTCCATTATGCTGACTATGATTTATCATCTGACCCGATTTGGTACGCCAACGTTTGTATTTTTATCGGGTGTACTGTTGTTTTACCATCACCGTAACACCAAACCGGAATATCCTCGCTTCATTCGAAAGCGATTTGGCGATATCTATATGCCGTTTGTCGTATGGACACTGATCTACTGGCTTGCTGTCCGTATCTTCACTCCCGCGTTCTGGCGTGGAGGCATACCCGATTTGCGCAGTCTTGTTCGTGAACTATTTATACCACAGACGGGATATCATCTCTGGTTTGTCATTATGGTGTTTCAGTTCTATATTCTGTTCCCCCTGTTCTGGACAGGAGCAAAAGCCATTCAGAGACGTATCCAGAACACCTCACGTTTCACGCCCATGCAAGTCATTATGGGGCTAATTCTCTTTGCAGCAGCACTATATGCCCTGCTTATGCAATGGTCCTACTATAATATGGGGGGCTGGACAGAATCCATGTCTGAGCCTTGGTCAACGTTGCTGCAATATCGCTCCTATTCATGGGTGATGTACTGGTTCTACTTTTTACTGGGTGCCGTGTGTGCCTGGTCAGTGGATAGCTGGAGGAGTTGGACCACCAAGGTGCTGCCATGGACGATCTGTCTGTTCATAGGGATGTATATATGGCTTGGATACGATGTGCTGCGTGGGTCCGGGGATGTTGTTAATCTGAATATCTCGACCTATCTGAAACCAACCACATTCCTGATCATTATGGCTCAGATGTTTATGATGTATGGTTTCCTTGTAGTGATGCAGGGCAAAGATACACGGTTTCAGCGCCTCTTAGCCTGGATTGGCCGCTATTCATTTGGTGGATATCTGGTTCATGCACTGGTGATCTACGCGATCGCTTATGTAACCAGACCGCTACAACTCAGTGGATGGCATCTGCCTGTAACGTTGCTATCGTTCCTTGTAACCGTTGGTATTGCTCTTGCAATCAGTTGGGCGCTATCCAAGCTTCCTGGCTCACGTTTCACCGTAGGGTTAATGCGTAAACCACGTTCTATACCTAATTCATCAGCTGCTGTGGACAAAAGAAATTCACCTGAGCGAACTCCGTCACCCGGCCCAACTCGCAGTCCGGGAACGAGTGAGCCGTTTTAAAAATAAAGAAGAGCGTCCCCTCAAGGAGACGCTCTTCTTTATTTCACTTCGCTCGAAGTTGATCGTCCAGGAACAGGTTCCTGGGGACCCGGGGCTGGATGCACGTTGCCCTTCTGATTCACAAATTTCTTCAGATCACCCGTTAATTGTTCCTTCAGCTTGTCCACCAGCTGCGTTTCACTAATGCCTTTTGCCTGAGCAATCTCAGCCAGGGACTTCCCTCCCTGAAGCTGCTCGTGCAGTTGCGCAGGAGTGACTCCAATAAACCGGGCAATTTCGCCCTTATCTACCATGGAACGTTTGCCATGGTGGGCAAATTCACGCCGCAAATCACCCAGCGGGGTATTGATGACCTTTTTCAACTTGGTATCCATGTCCGCCTTCGTGGCTGCAGCTTGTTCCTTGGTGAGACAACCTTCTTCTACGGCTTGATCCAGACGCTGTGCCAGTGTAGGCTTCAACTTCTGCAATAACTGCTCCTCACTAAGTCCCTTACGCTCTTTCGCAATCTGGGACAACGTCTTGCCAAGTTCCATCTGTTCTTTCAGATCCCGAAGTCCAATCCCAAGCAAGTCTGCTGTCTCACCAATCATAAACAGACCATGTCCTGCCTGCATGCATGGCTTCGCTGGTTTGCCGGAGGAAGAAGCTTTTGACGCATCTTCATGTTCCTCAGCCCGAACCGTTGAATCAGCGAATGCTACATGCCCTGTTGCTGCTGTTATGACTACGGCTGCCAATCCGGCTGCCATCCATGTTTTCCATTTCAAATTCATTTTTCTGCCGCCTTTCCGATGTCGAAATCCTGTGCCTTCCTAGTTTGAACCTAAAATCCACTTTTTTATGCCATAAAATACAAAAAGTCATCATTTTTCTCACAATTGATCACAAAAAATCCTATTTTTTTCAGTTTATTTCCGCTATACTAAATGTAACTTCATGATCTAGTCGAACAGTCCTTAGTCATCTTATCGCAGGAAGGACGAGATGTAATAATGCGGAAAGATTGGTTAGATCCGTTTAGATCTGATCTGGAGGTCGTGTTTGCTTCAGCGGAACAACGCGTACGGGAATATCCCGAACCCTTGTCAGGACATGCATTAGAGCAGCTACGTTCGGTTAATCCGCTGTTACAAGATTCGGGACACAGCTACATCGGGTACATCATTCCACTTTGGATGCGACACTCAGATAAACTACCCCCAGAGAAAGCACACCAATTAAGTACAGCCTGTCTCATTCACATGTTATATTTTCTGAATCAGGACGACGTGATGGATGAACAACCGGAGAATGCCACATTGAAGTTATCCCTGGGTAATCTATATTACATGGATGCACTTCAATCTTACTCGGTATTATTTAATCCTTCCTCCACGTTCTGGGTCTATTTCAGACAATATGTAGTGGATTGGGCCTTGAGTGTTACGGGTGAGCATTCCATTGATTATTTCCAGCAGAATCCCTTGTTGATTGCGCAAAAGGCTGCCCCTCTCCTCATTGGAGCTACTGGTGCACTCCTTCTTCAGAATCAGTCCGACCGGATCATCCCGGTGTGTTCTGCCATCAACATCACACTCATGACTCTCCAGATGACCGATGACTTCACAGACACGCAACAAGATGCTGTGCATGGAAACTACAACAGCTACCTCTCCCACATATCCGCAGCACTAAATCACAACTATCCAGTTCATCCTCTAAGCGAACGTATACATGACAATGTATACAATACACAACTCATGAACTCTTACGTAGACATTGCTTATCACTATAATCGTATACTAACATCGTCTAACTTAGGAATATCGCATCTTGAGGCGTTTAATTCTTATTTATGCAGCACTTTAGTACAAACTGTTCAGGACATTACACAACGGAAGAAACAGCTTCTCCAAGGCGGGTTTCATCACTGGATTAGCGAGCAACAGTTGGGATTATAAACATAAGGACTAAGCTGATTCAGTTTAATTTTAAATATGAAGGGAATGTTGACGATGATGGTATCAGAGAAAACGTTGCATGAGGATATTATTGAAAAGGCTTGGACTGACGAGCACTTCAGACAACAATTGCACTCCAATCCGAAGCAGGCGCTTCGTGAAGCGTTTGGCATCGTAATTCCGGAGCACATTCAGGTACGTACTGTTGAGGAGCAGCAGAATGACTATGTGCTTGTCATACCTCCCAATCCTTCCAAAGTAAATTATGATGTGAATTGCGGACCGTGGAGAAGTTAAACCGGGTGAGTTATTGGTAATGTAAGAAATCAGGGGTAGGAACAAAAAAGCCGCTGTATCCTTCTGTGAGTTCGTCAATCGACGAACTCGGCAAAAGATACAACCGCTTCTGTTCCTACCCCTTTGGTGCTTGTAAAGCTGATCTGTCCTTGCATCGCTTCAACAATTCGGAATGTCACCATCATGCCCAGGCCTGTGCCTTTGATTTTATTGGAGAAATAAGGCTCGCCCAACCGGGAGAGTGCTTCCTCGTCCATTCCTTCTCCGTTATCCCTGACATGCACCTTAATCATTCCATCCTGCTTGTACGCCCAGATATCAATCTGGCCTTGTCCCTGCAGAGCTTCAATACTGTTCTTGATAATATTGATAAAAGCCTGCTTGAACTTCGAGGAATTGCCCCGAATATATAGATCTGGCGGAATGTCAGTGGTGATTCTACCACCTTCCAGATTAGCCATCGGTACAAGAATGCCTTCAATATGATTGAACTCATCCGAGATATTGAGCGAGATAATATGGTCAAACTCAGGTTTGGCAAAGGTAAGAAAATCCGTTATGATGCCCGAAGCCCGATCAAGTTCTTCCAGTGCAATTCGCACATACCCCTTGTTTTTGTTGTCTTCCTGTTCCGTCATAAGTTGCAGGAAGCCTCTTGTCACCTGAAGCGGATTACGTACTTCATGGGCAACGGAAGCAGCCAGTTCGCTAATAATCTCCATCTTTTCGGATCGCTGCAACTCATTGTTAAACAGCTCCAGTTCCTTGGAATACTCTAGAACTTTAGTATGTTTTTCGGCAAAACGACTTCCGAGAATGGCAATCAACGAGATCACAAATGCAACCATGGACCATTTCCACCATAACAGATGATACGTCCCACTCCGCTGATAATACCACAACAGTTCAGCCACACTGATCAAGGCAAATGTACCGAATCCCGTCGCAAGCAGCATAGCTTCCCGATTTCGTTGCAACGCTTTGGCGATGGTACCAACCAACAGGATTGTTAGCAGAATGACCAGCACAATACCAACCACACGCTGTACGAGTAGATTGTATAGGATCTCCCATTGCCCACCTGAAGTAACATAGATAAATAAAGAGAACACAGCGATAACTGAATATATGAATAGTATTTTTCGCAGTTTGGTGAAGATTCCATGCAGTCCTGGCCCGATAATCTGTTCAAAAAAATAACATAGCGCTGGCATACCCAGCAGCATCGCCAGATCAAATACTACGGAATACAGGTCACCATATACCTGATAGAACGTATACAAAAATTGCGAGTACGTGATGATCATCGTGCCGATGGAACCCATCACGATGCATAGCGAGATCCATAATCCCTTATGGAATTTGCCAAGGAAGAACGTACAACTCAGCATCGTAATCGCTGTGAAGACAAAGGTCGCGCCCAAAATTACATCAATAAGTCCGTTATGAATATATTTCTCCTGTAACGCGGCATAAGGTCCAACCTGAACAGTACCTTGTATCCCCAGACGGCCTTTCTCATTTTGCGACCATACATAGAGCGTGTCACCTGAATTTTCGCTGGATAAGGGCAGCAGCACAGCATTATTATCATAATTGTAATGGTAGTTCTCGTAGACCTTGCGGTCTTCCTGATAAACTACAATATGATTGCCTTTAATGTTCTCAAATCGAATGGCTGAACTTTCCTCACTCAACTCAGGAATGGTCAGGCGAGTCCATAAAGAATTCGAGCGATCCGTATTGCTATACTCTAACTTATCGCTGCCCTGCTTTTCCCATATCTCGTCTGCTCCCTTAACCTCACTGATGAACCCTTGATCGTCGACGTTCCCCCATTTTACTTCCCATCCTGTAATGGATACAGATTGCTGAACCACTCCTGTAGTTGCAAAGACTATCCCATGTGGCATGCCTAGAATAATCAATACACTCATCCATAAGATGACGATAGCTTTGGGCACATTTTTCATTCACAGCACCTCAAAGTTCTAATTTTCCCTATCTTAGATTCTCTCATTTATCATTCGCCACCGTTTGTCACGTCACCTTCTTGAGATAAAATGAAATTTCACATTTAAGTCGATTTATAGTCTTATTTCCATTTTATTGTTAAAGATATTCGATTAATCACGCAAGTCTTCGAACTGGTTCACGATCATTTCTCGTTCTTTCTGTTCAACTTGACTCCGAAATTCAAGCCACTGCTCTGTCTCCTCATCATCATAGATGGTCCATATGTCGGAAAAAAGGAAATCCCGTAACTGAACAACTTGCCCGGACCATATACCACCTACCCAAAACAAACCATCCGGACGACGGATGACGGTACGGGAGAACCCGGGTGTGGAAGCCTTTTGCCCGATACGAATGCGTGTGATCATATTGCCCAGTGTGAACCAGTCCACATGAAATTCCTCCCTTACATATTCAAGCTTCATCATAACATAGGCAAAACAGGAAAAGCTGTAAAAACGATGGCTGCGATTCAATCCTTTGCTCCGGGTGTAATGGTTTCTCAAAGCAAACAAACACGCTAAGGAGATGATTACAATGAATGAGCCACATCGTACGGTTGAGGTGGAACATAAGGATGTTCAGCATAAGTCGGATTCAAGTATGGTCGCTTCCACATTTATTAAATATGCCGCATATGTCATTATCTTTTTCGGATTCTTATACTTCTTGGTTAAATATGTATTCCCCAAATTCTAAGGCATTCATATCGTAGTGAACACCCGGAGATAATAACCTGTGCAAGATTACAATACTAGCGCTTTGGGTAACTACGGGGTAAGAAGCTTTGGACAACCGACAATGAAAGGAAGTGTTACTCATGTCTGACAAACCAATTAGTAACGAAGAGAGCGACCGCTATTATGACCGTTATCAGAGGTCCCGCGATATTCCCCCAGAGACGGAAGTCCCGGAAGGCGATATGGATAGCTTTGATGAAGTTTCCGGCAGACGGATTGTAACGGAAGATTCGGATCTGGCACCCGTAGCTGTAGCCGCTGTGGACGAGCCGGAATTGGATTCACGTTTGGCTGAGACACCGCTGGAATCTGTACCGGATGCAGATCTTCTGCAACCGAACAGTCCGGTTGATCCTGCTGCACCCGATCCGGATGCATTGCATGGTACCGATCTGCTTAATGGTGCTGGTGCGGACGCCAAACCCGAGAACGACATTCCACCACGCCATTAACAGCTGTTATGACATCCTGAATGAGGAGGTGCATACACGATGAAGGAAGATCGCCAAAAGCAGGTGCATGAACCGGATAATCTCGTGACCGAACGGGATATTGACCCGGACTTCGGACTGTTCACTGAGGACTCCTTCCCCGAAGCACTTGAGGATGAGGATCAACGTGATGCGGTCGAGCATGCTATTCCCAAAGAGAAGGCTTC
The DNA here is from genome assembly GCF_037965655.1 of Paenibacillus sp. FSL L8-0435. NCBI lineage: Bacteria > Bacillati > Bacillota > Bacilli > Caryophanales > Paenibacillaceae > Paenibacillus > Paenibacillus sp. FSL L8-0435. Next base: position 1,278,983 of record NZ_CP150185.1, on the reverse strand, counting down.
TCGTAAGCCCTCTTCGGATGACTAACTTATATAGATCCGTAGTAGACTTAAAAAAGATGACGTCTGTAATTTCACAGCGTCATCTTTTTTGTTACCTTTCAGTCCACTTTCTGTACGCAATTCAGCGTCACCGCTTTGCAGCAACCTTACTTGTTCCAGGCAGCTTGTGATCCAATCCAGACCACTTCGCTACAATTGCAGTGATTAACAATGCAATTCCGTTAATGATAAAAATCCAGCGAATCGGCAGCCAGCCACCGAGAACACCACCAATGATCGGCCCCGCCATCGTCCCAATTTGGGCAGCGGACTGATTCAAGCTAAATGCTCTTCCCCTGAAACCCGATGCGGTAGCCTGCACAATCATGGCGTTAATCGCTGGATATACAGCTGCAAAGAATAAACCGTACACAAACCGCAATATACCGAATCCGATATACCCTGTTGTGAAGAACTGCAGAAGGTTACCTATAGCTCCGCCAACCAGTCCAATGATCAGCACTTTACCGTATCCAATCCTTGAACCAATCTTGCCCCAGCGCGGTGCCATGATGACTGTTGCTACACCTACCGCGGAGAAAATAATACCCGAGCTAAGTGAGGCACGATCAGGTTGCACACCCATCTCCATCACATAGACCGTCAATAATGGCTCCAGAATCATGACAGAGAATGTACATATGCCCATCATGCCAAGCACTGTCATAAACAGCCGATTCGCTCTCGCTTCACGAATATCATCCATGACATGGGAACGCGCCTTGTTCCGGTTGAAGTTCTCCTCTTTTACCCAGAAGGTTGCGATGATCGCAGAGACCAGCACTACAATGGCCGAAAACAAAAATGCATTCCGGTTACCATAATAATGGCTGACCACGCCACCGATTAACGGTCCGATAATACCACCTGTTGCTCCCGCTGTAGACATAATGCCCAGTGCATACCCTGTCTTCTCTTCCGGTGTATTCGTGCCAACCAGGGCAATCGCTGCTGGAACAAACCCTGCAAGCAGACCCTGGAACAATCGAACAACAATCAGTGAATAGGGGTCCTGCACGAAGTAATTAATTAAATACAAGACGGCAAGACTATATCCCGACCGGATGAGCATGGGCTTACGCCCGTATTTGTCAGCCAGTGATCCCCAGAAAGGAGACACGAGCGCACTCGCCAGAAACGTAATACCGAAGGCCAATCCTGACCATAACTCCAGGTGATCACGAACCCCCAAGTCAGCACTTAGAAACAGGGGCAGGAATGGAATCGAGATCGAATACGCGGTGCTGCAAAAAAATACACCAATCCACAATATGACCAGATTGCGCTTCCACGAGAAGTTCATATACCCACACGCCCTTTCCGTTACTGACGCCGGGACTGCCGTGTATTGGAGCGGACGGAACAGACCCGTACGTCCCCGATGCGGAAGCATTTTCCTTATTTTACACCCATCATTCCATGAAGGCCATCCCTTGTTCACCACAAACACATGTATTACATTGCCATCCTGTCCACAAAAACGGTATGATAGTTGGGTAAATATCCAAATAGGGATTTGGAGAAAATATATGATGCAGAGATGCAAGGAGGAACGTTTTCATGTCTTTAACATGGAAAAAAAATACAGTAGTTTCGCTGGTACTCGCGATGCTGCTTATCGTCATTAGTGGTTGTGGACGCCCTTCGAGTGGCGCTACAGAAACACCAGCTCCAGTTGAACCAACGGGTCCCAATCCAGTAGCTACTATTGAAATGGCAGATGGCCAGAAGATCGTCATTGAGCTATATCCCGAAATTGCACCCAATACGGTGAACAATTTTATTTCACTAGCGAATCAGGGTTTCTATGATGGCACAATCTTTCACCGTGTTATTCCAGGTTTCATGATTCAGGGCGGAGATCCAGAAGGTAATGGTCGAGGTGGCCCAGGGTATGCCATTAAGGGTGAATTTACATCCAACGGTCACAAAAACCACCTGAATCATACCCGCGGAGTCATTTCCATGGCACGCGGAGATAATTTGGATTCGGCTGGTTCTCAGTTCTTCATCATGTTAGCTGACGCGGATCATTTGGATAATGCCTATGCTTCCTTCGGTAAAGTAACCGAAGGTATGGAAGTTGTTGATAGTATTGCTGCTCAGGAAATAGGTCAAGGTGACAAACCGGTTACCGATCAAGTTATGAAAAAAGTTACGGTAGACACCCACGGTCTGGAGTATCCAGAACCGGTAAAAATGCCTTAATTAATATCCATGCCAAACGGATGATAATCCTTGGGTATGACTTGTAATGAGCTCTAAACAAACAAAAGCTCTGTCCTGTGCGAATGTCGCAAGGCAGAGCTTTATTTATTGATTTTAATGATAACGGTTACATATATGACTTTATAAAAAATGACCTCTTCCGGCATCATCCTCAATACATCCATCCCATCAAACGTAACCAGCCGATAATCGCAATCCATAACGGGCAGCTAAAGGCAACGCCCCATGCAAGCCCTTTCAGTAAACCACGGTTTACTTCCACGAACAACGACTCCTTTCTCCAGGGAATAGTCGCAGTATCGGTAATAGTATATGATTTTATACCCGTTTTCATTCGTCACGCAACACTCGTTTTCCTGCTTTTGTTCCGCAGATTCATGGAATGCTTTACGGGAACCTGATATACTATGACTACTGTACGATAAATGGAACCTGATTCATGTTTGGAAAGGAGATTTTCCTATGGCAAAATCCAAAAAACGCACTCCTGCTCCCAAAGCAGCAGTAGCACAGGATAAACCCACAACACTGAAGGATCTGCTTAGCAGTGATGTGCTGGAGAAGCTGAAAGCTCAGGCGGATGAAGCCAAGGCTGCCGAAGCGGCTCTTAAAGAACAGGAACGTCAGCAAGCAGAAGAAGCTCGCCAAGCGGAGCAGAAGCGCCGGGATAACGACTTCGAATATTTGCTTAATAACAGTGCAATGGACTGGAAGAAACATAAGTAAGTATCGGACATGACTTGAATGAGTTTCCCACCATTCACATGCCAAAATAAGTTAACAGCAGACAGATGATGAAGTTGATCTGTTCCAGAACAGGGCCGCGTTGCGGTCCTGTTCTTTTTGATATATACACATATGATTCATCAGTCTTGAGCCGGGTATGTAAAAGTAGAGCGTACAACGACAATCTATACCATACGGAGGGATCAGAGATGACTGAACAGCGTTTGGAAGGAAAAGTCGCAATTGTAACCGGAGGTGGATCGGGTATTGGCCAGGCGACCGCTATTCGTTTCGCCGAGCATGGAGCCAAAGTGTACATGCTGGATCGCACACCCGAAAATGCGGAGGAAACCAAGCAGACGATTGAAAAAGCTGGCGGAGAAGCGTATGTGATCGAATGTGATATCTCCAAACCGGATAATGTGCAGAAGGCGATCAATCAGGCTGCGGCTGAAGCGGGTAAACTGGATATCATATTTGCAAATGCTGGCATCAACGGAACGATGGCCCCGATCGAAACCATGGACATCGAGGACTGGGACCAGACGATGGAGATCAATATGCGCGGAACCTTCGCAACCGTCAAATATGCCATCCCCCATCTGAAAGAACATGGCGGCAGCATCATTATTACCAGTTCCATCAACGGTAACCGGGTCTTCTCAGGGATCGGTTTCTCTGCATACGCTTCCAGCAAAGCAGGACAAACTGCGTTTACGAAGATGGCCGCACTGGAGCTGGCTCGTTATAAGATCCGTGTTAACGCTGTCTGCCCAGGAGCCATCGATACCAACATTGATGATAACACCTACCCGTCGGATGATCTGAAAGAAGTGCAGATTCCTGTTGAATTCCCCGAAGGACATGAACATCCGCTCAAGGGCGAACCTGGAACGTCGAAGCAAGTGGCGAACCTCGTTCTGTTCCTCGCTTCCGATGAAGCCTCTCATGTTACAGGTACACGAATCTATGTGGATGGTGCGGAATCTCTGCTCCGTGGATAAATATAAATATAAGTTGGCCTTTTTCAGGGACAACGCCCAAACATCCCGCAAGCGATCTGATTCGTTCCATTCAGATTACTGCGGGATGTTTTATTTATATAGAGTTTATAATGCGGCGCAGGCGCAACTACAAGGATTATCCCTATACCGCGGAGCTTTTACCTTTTTTCACACGATGCTTCAACCGATCTGGAATGGCAAAGAGCAAAATGTACATCAGCGAGAACAAAACTAGCGCAAGTATCTCTTCCCCAAGGATGTACATGGGATACGGACCTAACATATCAAGCACCGAGGGTGTACTCGGCTTGTGTCTCAAAAACATATAATTCGCGTCAAGCATAATATCTACAACGTATACGATTAATGCTGCCACATTCACAAATATCATCGAACCTGTTACAGATCTCCAGCTAGGTCGCAGCTGTTCCACCCAGGTCATGTATAGTAAGGCCATAATGATACAGGCATGAGCAACGAAAAATTGAATGAATCGAAAATGAGCATAACCATAACCCAGATTAGGCGTCAGGATCGCCATAAGGGCTCCAGCAATACCTGCAAACAGCAGTGCAGAATGTAACAGTCGACTGCGTGTCAGTAGTAACAACGCCGATAATAGCAGAGACAGACTGCATAGTTCGAGCGGCAGTGAGGTCTGCAGGCTCCAAATCCCTCCATACACATACCAGAGTTGCAGCACGATTTCGCAGGCAAACATGACACAGGCCAGAGCGATTCGCAGTATGCGGCGTGCCCTCTCTGACCATGATCGAAGATGGTGTCGAAGCAAAAACATTAGTACAATACATGCTGTAATTACGCTAATTGAAACGATATGTGAACGGGAGAACAGGATAAACGGCTCTGCGTCATAAGGGTCCAGCCATGGTGGATACGCCACGCATCTCTTCTCTCCTTTTCGATTATCTCACCAACATTATCTCTCTTTAATGTTAACTTTTTCATTTTGCCATTGAATGAAAATGCTGTCCAGTTGGAATTCTAAATAAGCATTGTAATTTAAATATCTTTATGTTAAGATAAATCCAGAACCAAAACAAACGAAAAGTTAGTAACTTTCTTAATAAAGAATAAATTTAAATAAACTCAAAAAATGTTCAACTGAACTTTTACACTATCCCATTTCATCTAGGAGGAATTTATTATGCAAATCAAAGGACTTCACCACGTATCAGCTCTAACAGCACATGCCGATCAGAACTATCGTTTCTACACCAACATCATGGGTTTGCGCCTCATTAAAAAAACGGTCAATCAGGACGATGTGTCCGTCTACCATCTCTTCTATGGCGATGAGAAAGGCAATCCGGGTACCGAACTTACCTTCTTCGAGATTCCGATGGCCGGACAGACTCGTGAAGGTGTGAACAGCATATCTGGCACGTCACTGCGCGTTCCAAGTGATGCGGCACTTACTTACTGGCAGCAGCGTTTTGACGAATTCGAAGTCCCACATGGAGAGATTGTTGAACGGGGTGGTCGTGCCACACTCTCGTTCACAGACTTTGAAGGACAACGTCTGATTCTGGTCTCGGATGAAAATAATACAGGTGTCGCTGGTGGTAAACCCTGGGATCAGAGCCCTGTGCCTGCCGAGTATGGCGTTGTAGGCCTTGGCCCTATCCATCTTACGGTAAAAGATGCTTCCCTTACCGCTCCGGTTCTTACCGAACTGCTCGGTTTCAGAGCTAAAGGAAGTTACCCTGCCTTTACTCCAGGTCAACCTGATGTACTCGTTTTTGAATCCGGTGAAGGTGGCAGCGGCTCCGAGGTGCATGTTGAGGAACGGAATGACCTTGCCCAAGAGCGTCCTGGACGTGGCAGCGTACACCATGTTGCGTTCCGTGTGGATAATGAGGAAGAACTGAAACAATGGGTGGAACGGGTTCGTAACTTCCAATTCCCTAACTCCGGGTTTGTAGATCGCTTCTACTTCCGCTCCCTGTATTTCCGTGAAGCAAACGGTATTCTGTTCGAACTTGCAACCGATGGTCCGGGATTTGATACAGACGAAGAATTGGAGCATCTGGGTGAATCGCTTGCTTTGCCTCCATTCCTTGAAGGTCGCCGCGCCGAGATTGAAGCCAATCTCAAACCGCTGGATACCGTCATTCGTTAAACATTAAAAACGATTATCACCATGTGTGTTATGGACTTGATCCAGCAACACCATTGTTGATAATCGTTTTTTATTACGTCTATTTTATTTAACCAAATACGATGTTGTAAGAGGTACAAATAGCGATGAACCTGGATCTTCTGAAACAATCTCAACAAACACAGCTTCAGTGCCCGATACATCCACGTCAAGGCTAACCAATCCGCTTCCCGGCGATATACTCAACTTTTTGAGAACCGTATTGTCCTGGTTGATTACCTGTATCTCCTGATTCCCTTGAAGAGCGGCCAGTTCCAGATGCAGGGAAGAATACTTTTTGCCCGTCATGATCTGGAAGTCGTCTCCTTGCTTCACGGAATCTGTATGCAGATATACATCTTTATAATCCTTGCCTTTGTAAGTAGTCTCCGCAGGATCTTTGGTATGCCATGCGGTAGATCCCAACACCGTCGTTCCCAGTGTACTTAGTGTTACTTTATCGTTGGTTACTGGCCCGGTTTCATTTTTCCCACCAATCAGGACGGATGAAGTTGCACTGTCATAAGTGATCTCTGTCCCAAGCAAGGATCCTACAGCACGTACAGGCAAATAAGTCGTTCCGTTGTAGGTGATAGGCAACACTGTTTTACCATTTGCATCTTTGGCTGTCACCGTGGCACCATTCATTTTTAGCGTAATCTTGCTGTTCAGATAGGCTTTAATCTGTTCCAGTCCTGTTGCTGCGAGTGCACCTGTTCCGATTCCAAGCGTTAATGTGCCTACCATCAAACCCAGTACAACCTTTTTCTTCATCAAAATCCCTCCTGAATGTTAAAATGATTTGTCCTTTATACATTTAAACGACTAAAGTGATAAAGTCAATTGTTTCCTGCATTTTTAGTGCACAGTGCCTATTTCCGGGCAGCACAAAACGAGGCTGTATGTCCCGATTTTTTTCAGCCTCGCCCTGTTTCCCACTGTCCGTATACGGAGTAAGGAAGATATTCTTGTCAGATGTTCACTTAACTCCACACTCGAGAACTTTCAATTCCCGTTGTATTACGATATCAACATGACACCATTAATCAAAAGTTTCATAATATTCTTCTTCATACACTTCCATACTGTACTTCAAATCTACGGCCTTCCACTCACCATCTTGATACTCATAAGTAAATGTCAGATCACCGGCATATAAAGCCGCACCGTAAGATCCTGCTGCTGATACGACAAGCTGGCCATCTTCTATACTGTAATAGGTTACTCCACCGAATCCCAACTCTTCGTTATATACGCCGCCACTCGTATCTTCCTCGATCCGTAAAGGTTCTGCTTGAACGCCATCAACGGTGACATCAACATCCACACGGTCTGATCTAACCGTAACTTTCGACTTCACATGTTGTTTCGCAATCTCATCCAGAGATTGCATCTTCATCTCTTCCAGCGTTACCGGATTAATGATACGTGCTTGTCCTAAATAAATACCTGTTCCATGACCTTCCGTGTACAGAACAATAATCTCTTTCTGGCCGTCTCCATTCAGATCCAGCTCGTGCACTTCGGGTTTGTAAGACCCACCTTCTCCCTGCCAATCCCTAAATTCTCGCGTTTTGCCGTCCACTTCCAGAATCATTCCGTTATATATATAACCTGAACCCTCAACTTTCATAGGGTATAATCTGACTTTCTTATTCTCTGGAGCTACCGAAACGTATTCCTCTTTCACGGGAATGGATTCCTGTGTTGTCTTCGTTGTGTCATGCATTTTATCTATATTGGAAGCCTCGACCACTGCGGTCTGGCTGGATTGATCATCTATGTTAAGCTGTTTTTGCGATTCATTCATGGTTCTGGCAGCCGAAGTTGTACTAATCGTAGCTACCGCCAAAATAATCATCAGCAGGATACCTGTCCAAGTTTTCAATATACTGGGCTCCTTTATCTGTTGTGATAATCCTATTATATCTTCATTTATCGCTTGCAAGTTGCGAATTTGTTAATCTTTCATAAAATAATCTTTACAAATTTTCGTTTTCACGAAAGAACGTTCGGTTTTAACCAGAATAAGCAAATTCTCATGCCAAAACTGTTCTCCAAAAACAAAAAAAAATCCCGAACACAGCTTAAGGCTGCATCCGGAACGCTTTGGTTTTGTCCAATAACCGATCGGTTAATTGTCTCAGTTCTTCAGCCGAGGATGAAATCTCCTCCATGATGGCTGTCTCTTCATGTGCGGCATCCATAATTCGTCTCGCCTCATCCGAGAACGATCCGGCTTTCCCCTGGATCTTCTTCACATGACCGTGCGTTTGCTCCACGCGACCGGTCTGTTCCGCGATCTTGGAACCGATATCATGAGCACCCTTCATAAATACTTCCACTGTGCCTGTCAGCTCATGCAACGTCTGATCCACAGAGATGGTCCGCTCCGATTCATTGACCACGAGACCATGCTGCTCATGAGACAGTTGGGCTGTCTCCCTGATCCGTTGCTGCACACGACTTATCAGCTCATTAATACGATGTACCGATTCCTTACTTTCGTCTGCCAGCTTGCGGATCTGCTGCGCCACGACTGCAAAACCAGAACCCTCTTCTCCAGCTCGTGCAGCCTCAATTGAAGCATTCAGGGCAAGTAACCCTGTTTCCTCAGCAATGTTTTTGACAGAATGGGTAATTACCTCGATATCGGAGGCTTCCTTCTCCAGCAGCAGCATAATGTCACGGGAACGATTGTGCGACTCGGCCAGCTCGTCCATCCCTTTCATCAACGATGAAAAAGTCTGTTTAGTATGATCCACCGATCGTTCCATCTGACCGGACATCTCTGTCATGTCCATGGACTGGCTATGCATACGCTGGAAATCGTTCAGCATCTCATCCGCAGTGATCAGAGATTGATGGGAAGTGACCTTCTGTTCTTCTACGCCTACCGCAATATGATCCACCGCATCCGACATCATCTCGATCTGTTCCGCGGCCTGGGTAATCGCTTCACTCAGAGACTGTGCGTTCTGTGAAGTCGTTCTTGTGCTGTCTGCAATATCATTTACAATGCTTCGAAGGTTAGAAACCATTGCGCGAAAAGCATCATATAATACGGTAAGTTCATCCTGCGTGCGTCGCTGCGGAATTTCGGTTGTCAGGTCACCCGCTGAAACCTGCTGTGCAGCCCGGGACAGGTGAACGATTGGACGAGTCAGCCAGCGTGAGGCAAACCATCCCAGAATCCCGTTCCAGCATACTCCCATGATCAGGATAATCGATATGTACACCCAATTCGGAATATCTAACGTAATCCAGTCTTTGACAAAAAATATAAAAAAGCCGCTAGTTCCGTAGGTAATAATCGAAATCAGTACCAGACCTGCGACAGTCTTTGCTCCTAAAGTCCATTTCATGTGCACACCCCGTAGTCCTTTTTTCCTATTTTACCAATCAGGTACCAAATATCATGTGATATACATCACTGAAAACGTTCTATTCCTCCCATACTTGCCGTTCATGCATGACTTCTCTATCATAAAGCGCATAATGTATAAGACAAGCTTGGCCCCCCTCCCTTTCTTAAAAATTGAATAATATCCCAATTTAATATCCCTAATTTTATTTATTATCGGCACAAGAGGACAAATGATTTAGATTGGCATCCATTTTGCTTAAATGATATACTGAGTGCGCTTCAGCAACACTGAAGCCGAACTATTTTTATTGATGCCACTGGAGGCGAACGAGATGTCTACTATGTCCACACGGACGGAGAAAGATTTTATCGGTGAAAAAGAAATCCCGGCTTATGCTTATTACGGAATTCAGACGGTACGGGCCGTGGAAAACTTCCCGATTACCGGCGTTCCGGTACACCGGGAGCTGATCACGGCTCTGGCTGCGGTGAAGAAGGCAGCAGCGATTACCAACATGGAGTTGAAAATGCTGCCGAGCAAGATTGGCGATGTGATCGTCATGGCGGCTGAAGAAATGATGAAAGGCCATCATTTGGATCATTTTATTGTAGACTCCATTCAGGGTGGTGCAGGCACCTCCATGAATATGAATATGAACGAAATTTTGGCCAACCGCGGGCTGGAACTGTTAACGAAAAGCAAGGGAGACTACTTCCATTGCAATCCAAATAATCATGTGAACATGTCCCAGTCTACTAATGACGTGGTTCCTACAGCACTGCGCATTGCGGCGTACCAACTGTCGGAGACGTTACTCGCTACCATGAAAAGACTACAGGATGCATTCCGTAAAAAAGAACTGGAATTCAACGATGTGGTCAAGGTTGGCCGTACCCATCTTCAGGATGCCGTACCTATTCGCCTTGGACAAGAATTCGGAGCCTATGCCCGTGTAATCGGACGGGATATTGAGCGTCTTGAATTCGCCAATCGCCGCTTGCTTACCATTAATATGGGTGCAACTGCCGTAGGTACAGGACTTAATGCCAAACCCGAATACATCGTCAAGGTTACAGAGCACCTGTCTGATGTTACCGGACTTCCACTACAAACAGCTGAGGATCTCGTGGATGCAACGCAGAACACAGATGCCTATCTGGAACTTTCAGCAGCGCTGAAGGTATGTGCGGTTAGCCTTTCCAAAATCTGTAATGATATTCGCATGATGGCTTCGGGTCCGCGTGCAGGATTTAATGAATTGCGCCTGCCACCACGTCAGCCAGGTTCGTCCATTATGCCGGGCAAAGTTAACCCCGTTATGGCGGAAGTCATTAACCAGGTATCCTTCCAGGTGATGGGGAACGACCATACAATCTGTATGGCGTGTGAAGCCGGTCAATTCGAGCTGAATGTCATGGGACCAGTTATTGCGTTTAACTTGCTGCAATCGCTGAAAATTATGAATAACGGCATCGATGTTTTCACGCGTTATGCAGTTGAAGAGATGGAAGCTAACCGTGAGCGCTGTGAATTAATCATGAACCAAAGTTTCAGTGTGGTTACGGCGTTGAACCCGCATTTAGGTTATAATGTAGCAGCTTCCATCGTGAAGGAAGCGCTCAAGACTGGACTTTCCTTGCAAGAGATTATTCTGGAACGCGGATTGCTCACACCGGAAGAACTGGAAGAGATTCTTCATCCGGAACAGATGACTACACCAGGGATTGCCGGAGAACACTTCCTGCGTAATATGGAACGTTTGTAGGTAATCAGGAAAACTGGTACAGCAACCCATACACGAATGATTAACAAGAACCCCCGCAGACCGTTCATCCGGTTTGCGGGGGTTCTTGTGTATTCAGAGAAGATAAGACGCCAGCTATTCGATTAAGCCCACCGTTTACGCTCAAGGGAAGGCAGAATCTGAAGTTCCTCCCTGTACTTGGCAACCGTTCTGCGGGAGATGACAATCCCTTCCTCGGCGAGCAGTGTAGCCAAACGACTATCCGAGTATGGACGCTGAGCCTGTTCCGTGCGAATGATTTCTTTTAATCTGCGTTTTACCACTGATGCTGATGTTTTATCCCCTGACGTTGTACTGATTCCCGAGGCAAAAAAAGCCCTGAGTTCATATACCCCATGTGGGGTCTCAATGTATTTACCGTTCACCGCACGACTTACCGTTGATTCATGCATGCCAATCTTCTCTGCAATAACAGCCAGATTAAGTGGTTTTAGTGCGGATGGGCCTTTGAGCAAAAAGTGCTTCTGCTCTTCCATCACTGCCGCCAGCACACGCACTAAAGTCTTGCGCCGCAAGTGTACACTCCGAATGATAGCCCTCGCCTCTGCCACGCGGGTAGACCAGATTGCGTCCGGAGCCTCTTCCCTGATCCAGTGGAAGCACGCATCATTCATCGATACACGAGGGTTACCTGCTGCATGCAGGTTAAAATGGGCCTCACCGTAACGCAATCCGACAATGGCATCCGGAATAATGTAATGTGGCCGTTCTGTACATCCGATGGATCGACAGGGCTTGGGATCGAGACGTGTAATATAGTCATAGGCAGTCTGAGCTTCCTGCGAAGTCATGCCTAATCGACTCCCTGTTCTACCTGGGTGAAAAGGAACCAGCGCTTCCAATCCGGCTTCCACCATCCGCTCCGCATTCAGCGCGGCTGATGGATCACGTCTAATCTGGAGCAACAGACATTCTTGCAGATTCCGCGCCCCTACACCAGCAGGGTCCAGCGATTGGAGAAGCTCCAGCCCAGCTGCAATCTTGCTCATCGGAAGCTCAAGTGTTGCTTGCACCTCTGGCAGTTCAACCGTCAGATAACCATCGTCATTAACACACCCTGCCAAATATACGGCCATATTTTCCAATTCGTCTGAAATTGTCATCACTCGAATTTGCGCAATCAGCAATTGTTCCAGAGTAGGTTCGGCACCTTTGGCCTGAAGCAACGGATCATAGGAATCATACCTGCGCTGATCCATTCGCCGCGGAATCCGGGCGAGAGGCGCAGCTTGTTCTTCCAGCTCAAGTACTGGATTTTCCTCCGCCGCATCCAGCAAGTAACGGGTCAGATCCTGGCCAGACATGGTTAGCAAATGAAAGGATTGTTTCATCTCCGGCGTGATGGACAGCCGAATACGTTGTTCCTGTACCAACTGAACACCTAACATCCGTTACCCTCCTTATACGTTGCAGGGATAATAGCATACTATTCAAGCGAATGTAAGAAGTTTTTGATCGGATCATGAGTTTCTGTCTAGTATTTCTCCGATACCAGCTTCGCCTGGGTAAACAACAGCAGATAGTCTCTTCCACCTGCCTTGGAATCCGTGCCTGACATGTTAAATCCGCCAAATGGATGTGTGCCCACCAGTGCTCCGGTACATTTCCGGTTGAAATACAGATTACCCGCAAAGTATTCGCGTCTTGCCTGTTCCAGATGTTCACGATTACGTGAGATCACCGCGCCGGTCAGACCATAGTCCGTATTATTGGCGATATCCAAAGCATCCTGGAAAGATTCGGCTTTGATGAACGCAAGCACAGGTCCAAAAATCTCATCCTGAGCAATTCGGGCTTTCGGGTCAACATCGGCAATGATGGTTGGTTCAATGAAATAACCTTCAACGTTCCCTGTACCGCCACCGTGCACAAGACGCCCCTCACCCTTGCCGATTTCAATATATTCCGTGATCTTCGCATAGGCCTTGTCATCGATAACGGGCCCAACCTGACTGCCAACTTCAAGTGGACTGCCCATCGTCAGTTTCTGTGTCCGTTCAATCACTTTTTGCAATACTTCATCATATACATCCTTATGAATAATGGCGCGGGAACACGCCGAACATTTCTGTCCTGAGAAACCAAATGCCGAAGCGGTAATGGACTCTGCCGCGAGTTCCAGATCACTGTCGCTGTCTACTACGATGGAATCCTTGCCGCCCATTTCTGCAATAACTCGTTTGATCCACTTCTGACCTGGAGCTGTACGTGCTGCACGTTCATTAATTCGCAGTCCTACATCTCTGGAACCGGTGAAACTGATAAACCGGGTGAGCGCATGATCCACGAGATAATCGCCCACTTCGCTGCCTGGTCCTGGTAAAAAGTTCACGACGCCATCCGGCAGGCCAACTTCTGCGAGCAGCTCCATAAACTTCGCGGCAATCACCGGAGTTGTGCTGGCCGGCTTTAATACCACCGTGTTGCCGGATACCAGTGCAGCAGAGGTCATGCCTGCCATAATTGCCAGTGGGAAGTTCCAAGGCGGAATAACAACACCCACACCCAGCGGTATATAACTCAGTTCATTATCTTCTCCTGCAATCCGCACGAGGGGCTGCGGTTCACTCAGTCGCTGCATATCCCGTGCATAGAATTCCATAAAATCAATGGCTTCCGCTGTATCCGCATCGGCTTCAGGCCAAGTCTTGCCAGCTTCATAGACCATCCATGCAGAGAACTCATGCTTGCGACGACGCATAATGGCAGCTGCTTTGTATAGATAACGAGCCCGTTCATTCGGGTCGGTATGTTTCCATGTGTGGAATGTCTCCGCCGCTGTCTGAATGGCCTTTTCGGCCAATTCCTGATCTGCCTGATGGATCGTTCCGACAACTTGATTCTTGGCTGCGGGGTTCACGGAAGTTAACGTGCGGCTGCTTGTTATTTTTTGCCCACCAATAATAATCGGGTATTCCTGCCCAAGTTCAGCTTCTACCTGACGAAGTGCGTCTTCAAATGCTTCCTGGTTCGCCTGGACCGCAAAAGGTGTGAATGGTTCGTTAACAAAAGGGATATTCATCAAATGATTCCTCCTTCAGGATGTGGGATTCGCTGGCTGCTCGCCTGAATTATTTTGCATGTTACTCATCACCAAATATATGTAGCAAAATCCGTGCCAACTCCGGTTGGAATTGAAATATTTTTCTCGTTAAATTTAACTTAAGAAAATTCACACTGCCCACTCCGATGACAGAACAACCTTCAAAGTTCAATTTAAACAGAAAATTTCCATGAAAAATAATAGATCATCGCCAAATCTGGCACGTTTCTTGCTTGAATTAAGGATGCACAATGCTGAAGGAGGAAACGAAAATGAGTGTGGGAACGGAAATATATCGTAAAACCTTATTAACCGTGGCAGGCAACAAAGCTGTAGAGAACCTGTCCATTAAATATGGTAAGAAGCTGGCAGGCAAGTTTATTGCAGGAAACACTTTGGAAGAAGCTCTCGAAGAGATCCACATACTCAATAATAAAGGCATTATGGCTACGCTCGATCATCTGGGCGAAGGCATCACCCGCCTGAGCGAAGCTGCATTGTACAGGGATGAGTATGTACGACTGGTAGAAGGCATTGCACGTGAAGGCGCAGACTCCAACGTCTCGCTGAAACCAACCCAGATGGGCCTCGCACTTGACCCGGAAGAGGGTTATCAAAACATCCGTACCGTTGCCGCACAAGCCAAATTGCATGATCTATTTGTCCGAATTGATATGGAGGATAGTCCATTTACTCAAGCAACGCTGGATATTGTGCGAAGACTGCACTCGGAAGGACTGCATAATACTGGCACAGTATTGCAGGCCTACCTGCATCGCACGGAAGAAGATACACGTGATATGATTCGGGAAGGCATTCGACTTCGTCTGGTTAAAGGTGCTTACAAAGAACCCGGATCAGTCGCCTATCAGAGTACTTCTGAAGTCATTCATCAATTCAAAACAATGATTCGTAATCACCTCGATCAGGGTGTGTACACTGCGGTTGCCTCGCATGATGATCACATCATTAACTGGACGAAACAATACGCCAAGGATCGGGGGATCTCGCCGGATGCCTTTGAATTCCAGATGTTATATGGTCTGCGCATGAGCGAACAGGAACGTCTCGCCAAAGAAGGATATCGCATTCGCTGTTACGTCCCTTATGGCACCATGTGGTATCCGTACTATACCCGCCGTTTGGCCGAAAAACCGGCTAATCTCTGGATGGTCGTTAAGAATATGTTCCGATAGTTAGTTTCCGGCCGGATCAATATATATGAAAAAGAAAACCATGTTGTCTCTTTCTTTCTGGCGGCACATGGTTTTTTCTGTGCGAACACTTTACGAGAGCATCCAACTTGACGAATGGTCTAAACAAAAGTTGACAACTATATAGTTAGGTACCATACTATGTTCATGGACAATCAAAACAAATCAACAACTGATATGTACCTCATCCCTTCGTTAGTACAAACGAAGCGTCAGGTTGATCGCTATCAATTAGACGTGGATGCACAAGCCGTGCTTGTCGCATCCAGACTGATGGTAGCAGGAGCCAAACTTGGGCATGCTGCGGAAATCCATTTCTCCAGATTTGGTTTATCGACAGGGCGATATCGTCTGTTGGCAGATCTTGAAGATCACGAAGGAGAAGAACTGCCCTCCCAACTGGCGGAAAATCTGGGTGTAACCCGTGCTACCGTAACTGGTTTAATCGAGATTTTAGAACGCGACGGACTGGTTGCTCGTCGGACCAGTTCTGTTGATGGTCGTCAGAAGTCAGTCATTTTGACCGCCAAAGGTGCGAAGAAGCTAACGGATATGGCTGCGGAACATTTTGCCAGACTGGAAGCGATGGTCGGATTACTTACGATCGAGGAAAGGAGTGTGTTTCTCAACCTGCTGGGGCGTGTAACACAAGGTATTACTGCACTTACAGATGAGTCACACGACTTCTCCGAACCAAAATCCTAGGAGCATAACAAAGAAAGGTGAACCGGGCTAGTTCAACTAGCCCATTTTCACCCCCATATAGTTAGGCTCCTAATTATATATAGATGAAAGCAAATCAGTGATCTCTAAACAAAAAAGGAGTAGTGATATGGTTAACCTTAATGACCCCATTCATTCCGAGGAAGCTTATCCAAACCGAGCCGCTAATCCTCCCCCAAAACCTTTTGTACTGTGGCGTGAATTAATTCCGGCCTACTTGTCTCCTGCCATCATGGCAAGCATCGGGGGAATCGTTACCGCTGATAAGGTCCTTCAGTTACGAGCTTTAACAACGATTGGAGGGGCGTCTCTGCTTATGGCTCTATGGGCCGGACTCTGGCTTCGTAACCGTAAGAACCGCACACGGTGGGTGGCGAAAGCACCCCGGATCATTGTCGTGGGCTGCTTGGCACTTGCAGGCGCAGGGTTTGGCTTGGTGGCGGCGTGGGGGATTTCTAATGTATTGCAGATCGTAAACCCGAGTTCTTCATGGGCTTGGTTGGATCATATTGGGTTCGATTTTCCATTGTCCGGTGCAATAGCTTGTACGATCATGACATGGCGCTGGCGAGCTTACATTATCAAATAAACAAGTTCATTATAAGGAGAGATTGAAACATGATTACTATTATTGGAGCAACAGGGATGATTGGAAATGCACTTTTGAGACGTTTGATGGAAAGAGGTATTCCCGTTCGGGCAGTAAGTCGAAAGCCGGATAAGCTTCGTCAACAAATGGCGGACTTGGCGTTGTCCGGGATTGAAATCTGTGCTGCCGATGCAAATGATTCCGAATCCATGCGCAGAGCTTTGGCGGGTACCAGTCAACTATTTCTAGCGTTATCCAACAACCCTAAACAAGTGGAACTAGAGACATCCATTATTCAGATGGCTGCACAAGAGGGAGTGGAGCATGTCGTCAAAATATCCAGCCCCGCATATGACGAACGTTCACCAGTAACTGTAGCAGGCTGGCATGAACAAATTGAGCAAGCTCTAGTGAAATCCGGGATGACATATACAATGCTGCGCCCCTATGCTTTTATGCAAAATCTGCTCCGACTCGCACCAACCATTACAACCCAAGATGTATTCTTCGGCTGCATTGGAGATTCCCCGTGCAACTTCATTGATTGCCGAGACATCGCAGATATTGCCACAGAAGTGCTGACTAGAGACAAACCAGTGAACCGCATCTATACGCTGACGGGTTCCGAAGCATTCACTTATGCACAGATTGCAGATAAAATGTCCACCCTGTTCAATCGGCCGATCAGATTCCTCAACCTCAAACCCGAGGAGCTTCGAACGGATCTGATCGAACATGGACAGATGCCTCCTTGGCTTGCAGACCACGTGGTGGAAATTCAGACGATGTCTACCGTTGTGCCAGAGAAGCCGACGGATACCGTTCAACGCTTGCTTGGCAGAGCGCCGCGCTCACTTGATGCATTCCTGAGAGAGCATCGAGATGCATTTAAACCGAGACTGTAACCAAGTTAGACAATAACGAAAAGTCATAAAGAATTATGGACAAACAACTATGAGATCTACAGGAATCATAGGCGATAATAATGTTTTTAAAGAGAACCACAATTTTAAATGTCTATTTTTCTGGACACACCCATTTATTATTCAAAAGTTAACCACTTAAATTGTAGCATTAGGATAGAGGCATTCGCATTGATCTGTGTTTCGCCTGCCAGGGTCTGCAGATCAACTGCCGATGCACTGGAATGATTCCGTAATGTCAGTACATCACTTGATGCAGCAGTGATAATGATCATTCCTGGATTGGGCAACGATGAAAAACACCGCGTAGTCCCCAGCATTACAAAAACAACATTAACCACGATTTCCGATTGCCTTATGTATGATTCATGTCAAAAAATCTATACACACTTCACTTTGAAAGCTATACTATGGTTAACTATCTCACTCAAATATTTCCATCTACTCCGACCATAAGAGTTCCTTGTAACAGGTACAGTTCTGAAAGTTATGCCCAAACTGAGGTGATACCGATGAAACATTTACTTCCAGATTTAATGTCTTTATTGCGCACGGATATGGGTACTCTGGATACAGTCCCCCCCACCCCCTGTATCCCTTCATCGACATCGCTGGTAGATGCCATCTCCTTATTCGACACATCTTCTTATCTGTTCATTCAGGATGAAGGTCCTGTACTGGGATATATCGTGGTATCCGATGTCCTGCATGCCATGATGCATGCGCATCGCCTAATAGAAGCTTATTTTGAGACCACACTGGAGACAGCGGGTTCAGCTCTGACATTAATTAATGAAGATGCCAAGGTGGCCTACTGGACAACTGGCGCGGAGCATGTTTTTTCGATCAGCAAAAATGATATTATCGGACAGCCTGCGGCAGACTTTTTTCCGCCTGATCGACTTCAGTCTCTCAAGACGTTGTATACCGGCGAAACGGTCTATCGCAAACAGCATCAGCCACGGCCCGACCTGTTCGCCCTGATTAATGCTCGTCCTGTCCAACTGGATGGACATATTGTTGGTGCAGTTGCTGCCGAAGTGGATATAACAACTGAAATTCGATTACATCAGGAACTATTACATATGACATCCAAAGTCCAACATCTGGAAAAAGCCGTTGCCAGACTGCGTCCTGACACAGATCCCTTTGCTCGCATCAAAGGCAGCAGCACAGTGATTCACCAGTGTTTGGAGACCATTCGCAAGATCAGCACCACCTCAGCAACCGTACTTATTCTCGGGGAGAGTGGCACAGGCAAGGAGTTATTCGCCAAAGCCATTCATGATCTTCGTGAATTGCAGACGGCACCGTTCATCGCGATTAACTGCGGGGCAATTCCCGCTTCCTTGTTCGAAAGTGAATTATTCGGCTACGAGAAAGGCGCATTCTCCGGAGCGGATCCCAAAGGCAAAAAGGGCAAGATCGAGCTTGCCGAAGGGGGTACCCTTTTTCTGGATGAGATCGGTGAGATGCCATTGGAATTGCAAGTGAAACTGCTTCGGGTGTTGCAGGAGAAGAGTTACTTTCCTGTGGGGGGAACGCGAATGAAGCAGGCCGACTGCCGGATTATCGCAGCAACCAATCAGAATCTACGGAGTATGATTGCCCGCAATCAATTCCGAGAAGATCTCTACTATCGGCTGAATGTCATTAACCTTGTCATCCCTCCTCTGCGTGTGCGCAAGGAAGATCTATATGAATTAACCCAAACGTTCCTTCAAGAATTCTCATTGCTGTATAACCGTCATATTGAGTTGGTTCCACCCGAAGTATTCAAATTGCTATTCCAATATGATTGGCCAGGCAATGTACGTGAATTACGAAATGTGATCGAACGCCTGACCATTCTGACGACAGATGGTGAGGTGAAGCAGGAATACCTGCCTGATACCCTCACTTCCCTCACCATGCATGAACAGTCCGAAGTTCAACTGACATCCGGAATTCATTCATATGCCAACAACGAAAATCAGCAACGTCAGGATTCGGCGGGAGCAGAACCAGAACCTCGATCCATTGCAAATGTGGACGAATTAGATCCCTCGAATGATTCCGAACTTGTCTCGGGTGTTACCTACCAGCAAAAATTGGACACCTATGAGGCGCAACTTCTAATTCAATATCTGAAAGCAACAGGTGGCAACAAACGAACACTCGCCAAGCAACTTGGCATCTCCAGGGCAACACTCTATAACCGCATGAAGAGGCTTGGTCTATGACCAGCCTCTTCTTGTCGTCATTATCGGTATGATGAACGAATAGAACCCTACAAAATCCGCGCCAAGCGAGTCAGCGCTGTTCTGAGATGGCGATAGAATGTCGCCCGACTCATGGAACACGTCTGGGCTGCGGCAGTTGGATTGCCAGCATGCGTCCAGTAGGCCGCGTATAACAGCATCTGATCCTGTGGAGATAGGCCATGCACTCTGCCTTCCAACAGATCCATGACATACAGCTGTAACTGGATTCCATCCTTTACTCCTCTAACCCTGTCAGCATATTCATGCAATTCTCCCGGGGAACGAAGATCCCCCAACATCTTGCGAACATCCTGTTCAGTCCAGATAACACCATCCACTTCTGTTGTTTCCGGCTGTATACGATCTTCTGTTGATTTCGGATCAAGCAGAGACATGACCCACTCTCCGAATTGCCCGCTACGCAAATCCAAATCAAGTATGTCCGCCCGGTCCTCGAATCTGTCACAGACACGAGTGCGGATTCTTCGCATCTGGAATCCAATACTTTGCAAAAATAGTTTCAGGTGAGGATTCGTTGCAACGAGCATCGCTCTCGCACCATCACCCAGTAGAGATAGTCGATCAAGTGCCATGTATCCCACCAGTTCTTCTCGTGTATAACCAGGCACATCATCTCTTGCCGCAGCCAGCAATGCAAAGTGAGTATCACTCTGATCGGGGTCATTCTCAAGCTCCTGTAGAGTGAAGCATTCCTGCATCTCATTCGGAAAATATTTCAAAAGCAGCTCACTACTACCCCTATGTACAAGTACCGTGATAAACATGGCGATTGTCTCCCCAAGCTTGTCACGCATTAATACGATTCCTTCGGGAAAACGGTGTGCCAACTCATCCAGGAAGGGACCGTAGGACACAGCCTGCCATGGTTCCACGCTGTACTCGCACCATTGCTGTAACAAGCTGTGCAGAGCGGGCAGATCCTCTTTTCTCATCGTCTCAAGAGGGGAGAACAGGGAATCACGAGACACGTCTGCGTACTTGCGGTATTGAAGCATGGATTCCTGACAGAGCAGCAGCATCTTTCGGGCGATTTGACGACGCTCATGAGCCCCTGCGTGTTCATGTAGCGGTTTCAGCAGCTTCGCAATCTTGATACGCATTGTCTGCAACCGATGTGGCTCACGCTGTCGAAAATCCCGGAGCAGATGCACCCTGGCCATGTCATGCAGTCCAAGACCATCCGGACTGGAACGGATAAACGACATCTGTCTCAGCATGTGGTAGTCTTCTTGCGTCACAGTCATGTCCAGGACAGATGATAACAATTCCTGATTGGCTGTCTCAATCAGTGTCAGTACCTCCACCATGGGATGTAGATGGGAATTCGTCAGTTCCAATAATAATCGTGCACTGATCATGTGTGATAGCTCAGCCCATTCGGACTGTGGAAGATTCCTCCTCTGATCCGCAGCTTCTACAGCAAGGGCCAGCCCCAGCGGATGTCCATCGGTCATTCGTGTAATGGTACCTGCCATCCCCTGATCCAGAAAGCCTGCCAACGTGATATATTCCGTAATCTCATCCACTGTGAAATGTTGAAGCCTCATCTGTATAAACCTCTGATGTAATCGGGGATGTGTCCGCCAGGTGGACGCCAGTTCCGGGCGTGATGCAAGAATGACAAGTATCCCTCTTAACGGAAGTTTGGATACAAAGACTTCCATGAACCAGCTTTCTAACAGAGCAAGCTCTTCATAATTATCCACGGCCAGGACCAATCTCTTCTCGATCGATGTGTCTCTCAGCAGACTCAATGGTCGCGGGTATCCTTCACTATCCATTGTTTCCAAGCCTAATGTAGAGGACAAATAATCCATAAAAACGGAAGGAGTTGCCCCACATGATCGACCATCCATCCATATTGCCGTCGCACCTCGATCCCGAGAGACAGATAACATCTCTGAAAGCAAGGAAGATTTACCAATGCCTCCCATGCCCGTAATTGAAAATATGGTTAATGGGGCTTCCGGATGATTGAACCACCGCTCCAGTGTCGTCAGTTCCTTGGTTCGACCAATGAAACGTTTGCCATCCTCAACATATTTGTCGTATTTTGCCTCACTACTGTTTCCCATATATGTCCTCCGTACTAGATACTGGTACTTTTAATATACTTTTTTCTCTCACAAAATTGAGACTATATTGAGACGCGCAATTGCATGTGAAGTGATAGAATCTTGTTAAAAGCCAATTTAATGGAAATATTCAAAACAGCGGACATGGAAACGTATAACAAGGTATACATAAACGCCTCTGCATTATTTCTTATCATAATGGATCATTCCGCCGATCAAACTGCAATCAACATGTTACATGAGCATTTACTGATCTCGAATTCATGCTTCCCTTTCATACCCTACTACCAGCCCGATATTCCAGGAAAGGCGGATTTGTGTGAGAATAAACCTCGATATCTGTAATCTGAGCGGACAACTCGGAATCAATCCCAAACGACTTAATGAATGGCTACACCAAAGTGGCATTTCAATGGAGGACAACGACGCAGAACCGGAAGGACGCCCTGACCGGTCATCCCCCCCGTATCGGCTGGCTGCACCTTCTTCCTTATCACTGGCACCATCCTCCGGTCAAACGAAGCTATATCGGGGCCGACGCTCCACTCCTACCCTGCAACACCTTCCCGCCTCGTTACAACGGACTCGGCGGATCAGTAAAAACTGCTAGACTGTGCTCAAGGTAGTGTAAGATGGGTGCACAGTCTGTCTTACATCCCTTTCACCCCATCAAGAGGATTGCCACTGCCCATTCTCGATCATCGCGTGCGCGAGTAACGCCATCTCCAGACAGATTCTTCTCCCTTGATCCATGTAACCTGGACCCATCAGTTCTTCCAGCTTCTCCAGTCTGTTGTACAACGTTTGCCGATGAATAAATAACTGGGCAGCTGCATCCCGTTTGGAACCAAAGTTCTGCAGGTACGCATCCAACGTCTCCACCAATCGCAGGTGATGCGTTTGGTCATGTTCAATCAACATACCCAGGTGATCCTGGACAAAGGGTTGCAGGAAGGATTGGGGTAACGCTTTTAACATTTGATATATACCCATACGTTCGTAAAAGTGAACATGTTCCATCAGATCTACCGATCTTGAAACTTCGATCACCTGATAGGCCTCCTGAAGGCTCTCCGGCAGGCTGGTCAAACGGTTGCGTAACTTGCCAAATCCCACATGAATCATAACCTGTTTCAAGTTACGACTGGCAAACCGTTTCACGTCCTGGGCAATCCCCTCCAGCAATCGCAGCAGTTGATGACGTGCAGCAGCCGTTACCGCTTCCTTCGCACAGCATAGATATACCTGGTTGTTCTTCAGCATAATCAGGCTAGGCAGATTGTTCTTCTTGAGCAAGGAACGCAGCAGGACAAGAACATCCTGATGATTGGCTTCCATTCTCTCCCGGCCTGTACCCTTCAGTCGATGCTCAATCTCGATGACCCCTCCTGCAAACCAGTACTGTCCCTTCACCAGCAAACGAAGCCCCATTCTAGTCTGAGCCTGTTCCTCCTGATGGATGTTGCCATTCATCAGATCCTGGATCAGTTCATTCTGATTGCGAACCATCTTCTCCTCAAGAAACTGGGAACGAAGCGTGAGCGCTGCCGCCGCCTTCGCTGTATAGTCGAGCAACAACTTGAGATATTCGACTGGAGCTGCGGGATGCACAATCATGCCTACAGCCGAAAATACCTGGCCAAAACAGACGACCGGATGACACAGCAGAGCCTTCTCTTCCTCGATGTGGAACCATAATTCGGTATCTGAATCATTCAAATCCAGATGTTCTACCTCATGCTCATACCAGGTATAGATGGCCTGTTCCATCTCCGGAACAAGTTCGGGCACAAAACTGCCTGGCTCCATGGACGAAATGTACACCACCGGTTTGGTAGCATACTCATGCAGCAGGTTCAGCACAGCAGACATATCCGTACTCTGTAATGTTCGTTGCTGAAGCTGACGGGAGTATGCTTCCAGACTTTTCAGCAACTGGTGTTGATGATTAATGAGCAGAGAGTGAATATCCTGTGTAATCTCGACAAAACGGACCGGTTGTTCAAATACGATCAGCGGAAACTGGTGTCTGTTCGCCAGTTCAATCAGTTCTTCCGGGATTCCGTATATGCTGGTACCAAACTCCACACATAGCCCCGCTGCCTCACTGCCAATGAGCTGAAGCAGATACTCTTCGCGTCCTTCTTCCGATTGAAGCCACAGTCCAGTGGATAAAATAAGATCATGAGGGCTTACGAATGGAGATACATTTGTAATCTCCAATACATGAACCCAACCAACCTGACGGTTCACTCCATCCTTCCCTGCCGCTAGTCGTGCTCGGCCAAATACTGGACGTGCAAGGATATCTTTGATCGTAAACACACGGTCATTTCGCAATATCGATCCCTCTTTGTGTTATTTTTTCTTACATTATAATCTATGGAC
Source organism: Paenibacillus sp. FSL L8-0435 (assembly GCF_037965655.1). Classification (NCBI taxonomy): domain Bacteria; kingdom Bacillati; phylum Bacillota; class Bacilli; order Caryophanales; family Paenibacillaceae; genus Paenibacillus; species Paenibacillus sp. FSL L8-0435. Next base: position 1,254,433 of record NZ_CP150185.1, on the reverse strand, counting down.
AAATGTCCTGAACAGTCTTTTTCGACAATATGTTGAGTTCGATTCCTAAAAATTAGACATGAAGTAAGGTGCAAAACGATTATTCAAGTCATAAACTTGTAGTATAATCTAACAACCAATAAATGGACGAGGTGCATGGTGATGAGAATCGGAATTCCCAAAGAAATCAAGAACAATGAGAATCGTGTAGCAATGACTCCGGCCGGGGCTGCTGATTTCATCAGAGCCGGTCACCAGGTACTGATTGAACAAGGCGCGGGGATCGGTAGTGGATTCACGGATCATGAATATCAAGCTGCGGGCGCCGAGATTCGGATTGATGCCAAGTCAGTCTGGACCGAAGCCGATATGATCATCAAGGTGAAAGAACCACTTGCCAGTGAATATGGATATTTTCGTCCGGGCCTGATTCTGTTCACATACCTGCACCTCGCAGCGGAACCGGATCTTGCCAAAGCCCTTATTAAAAGTCGGGTAACGGCTATTGCCTATGAGACGTTGGAGGTTAACAATACCCTCCCCCTGCTAACTCCTATGAGTGAAGTTGCAGGCCGCATGGCCTCCCAGATCGGAGCACAACTACTGGAGAAAACGGAAGGTGGCAAAGGCATTCTGTTGTCCGGTGTACCAGGCGTCAGTCGGGGGAAAGTGGTCATTATTGGTGGCGGTACAGTTGGAACAAATGCAGCCAAAATTGCTATTGGTCTTGGCGCCGATGTGACCATCCTTGATCTGAATCTGAATCGTCTGCGCCAGTTGGATGATATCTTCGGCAATCAGATCCAGACGCTGGTATCCAGCCCGTCCAACATTGCAACAGCTGTTGCTGCGGCAGATCTGTTGATCTGTGCGGTGCTGATTCCGGGCGCCAAGGCGCCAACACTTGTCAGCGAGCAAGTGGTTAAGACGATGGCACCGGGTTCGGTCATTGTGGATGTGGCGATTGATCAGGGCGGGATCGTTGAGACCATTGATCATATCACAACCCACGATGAACCGACCTATGTGAAACATGGCGTCGTGCATTACGCGGTGGCGAACATGCCAGGCGCCGTGCCGCGGACGTCCACGGTGGCGCTGACCAACGCCACCATGCCTTATGCGCTGCAGCTGGCCAACCACGGTGCAGCAGCCGCGATTCGCAGCAGTTCGTCCATTCGCAGCGCGGTCAACGTGCTGAATGGACACATCACGTATGAGGCGGTCGCCCGGGATCTCGGGCATGCCTATGTTCCGGCGGGTCAGGCGCTGGAGAATACCGCCGCTGTCCAGTAATCTTGATATGATCGTTCCACCCGGCGCCTTGTTGCCAGGCCTGTGGAACGCAATAGAAGCGCAAGTCGGGCAGATGATGTTCCCGGCTTGCGCTTCTTGATTTTTTTCACATAGGATAGCTTGTTGGTTGGTATAAGGCCTTTAGGTTGCTCCGGTTTTTGGCGCTTCAAACTGCTCGCTCACTGCACACTTCGCGGAAGTTGCAATCCCGGCAGGACCGGTGCGAAGGCATCGCTGTGAAGTAGGTGACGTCCTTGGGACGGTTATAATACTCATCCTCCACGCAGGATCGCATCTCCTCGATATAACGGCCTACGTTCTCCTCTACCTTCCTTATATCCTCTTCCGTTGCGGTAAATTCTCGGTGCTTCCCGGTTAACAGATACTCCACTCGCAGCTCAATCTGCTCCAAGGGAACCCGGTAGTGTTCTCTCACATAGGATGCGTACAGCATTAGCTGATCGGAGAAGTCATCTTCCTTGCCCGTCTTCCAGTCCACAATGACAATATTGCCGTTACTGCGCCGATACAATAAGTCCATCTTCACATACACGCGTGTATCGTGCAGCATCATGGTATCCCATTTCTCAATCTCCAGAATGTCCGTACTTGCCCGGGACAAGTCCTCCCACGTAAGCGTCTGGTACAGGTTGCTGACACAGGCCGAAGCCCGTTCCTTAATCGTGGCAATCCGGTCATTCAACGTATCATCCCCGTAATAGATCTCCGACAGCATCGTGCGATTCTTGGGGTTCAGCCGCCACTGATCCACATCCATGGATTCCACATACGCCTGATTCAGCAGCTTGCGTATCGTCTGTTCCAGAAAGTGTTCACGCGGTTTATCCTTGCCCTCTTCCCTGCTGCGTACCGCCGACTCACACATCCGATGTGCGAGATCCCCGAAGACAAGGTACAGATTGCTGAGCTGTTTCAGACGGTACAGACGAACCTGCATCTCATCAGCAGCGTCTGCCTTCCAGCCGTTATGGGCACCGTAATAATGATAATAATATTTGCGCAGGCACTCATCGAACATACTCGCCCGCGACTGCGAATAAGACCATTGCGGGTATTGTGCCATAAGGTATTCTGCCTTTCTGTATGCCGGATCTGCATGAGATCCCTTAATGCTCACAGTATAAAGCCCGGGCAACATTGCCGCAAGCATGCTTCCGTTATTTTCTTCTGACGCAACCGTTTCCGATTCGATCCGTATCGTTTATATAGTAACATCACCAAAAGATGAAATTGCGGAGCAGAACGCTTAATATACTCCATAGAGGGCAGCGAATCCCAGACCGGGATGTTAGTATGGGTCTAACCCAGGGCCAGTGGGGGCCCGCGCTAACGAATCTCACACACCTTATCACGTGGATTATGAGGTTTTATGGAAACTAACGAACCCCAGACACGCTAATTAGTCTTTTTTCGATTGTAGAACGTGTTTATTTTATAAAAAAATTGTACAGGCATATCCTAAAAGGAGGCACTACCCATGAATCGACCGGATTGGTTCCAGGCGGAAGAAGCATTACAACAGATCCAAGTCATCGGAAGCGACCGGAATGAGCTCGTGAACATCATCGGCGATGTAGAAGGATTGAATTGCATTGGCACAGGTACAGACGCGGCTGTATTTATGTATGACGGCTTGCCGCAGTATGCCTTCAAGATGTACTCGGATCATGCCTTGGACAAACTCGAAAATGAAAAACAGGTATACGAGCAGCTCAAAGGCCTGACATACTTCCCTACCTATTATGGCAGCGGCCGGAATGTACTCGTGATCAGTTTTGAACCTGGGGATACCTTGCTGGAATGTTTGGAAAAAGGAATCCCCGTCCCCGAGCAGGTCATGCTCGATGTGGACGCAGCGCGAGAAGCCGTTCGCAGCCGCGGGCTGAACCCTCGTGACATTCATCTGAAAAATGTAATCCTCCAGAACGGACGCGGGAAAGTAATTGACGTCTCCGAGTATATTCAAGACGGCAATGACAATCGCTGGGAGCATCTGGTCTGGGCCTATCACAACATCTATCCACGAATCAAAGGAACGCCCATATCTCCACGCATGCTGCAAACGATCAAATGGGGATACAATCAACTCGATCATGCCAATGTCAAAATGGACGACCTCGCCAAGAAAGCGAATAGATTGTTCTCCAGATTTATGAAATGAGCACGTTGTACACGTAGATAATTGTCTTGATATTATTGAATCAAAACCACCCGGATAATAGCCTTGAAGAGGCCTTTATCCGGGTTATTCTCATAGGGTCACAACCATCTTTATAGACATTTTATTCGAGACTACTGGTAAACTGGTCGTGCTCAATCTTCTTTTCTTCCACGTCCCTGCGAGGGGGTCATGCCCTTGTATTGTTTGTATAATTTCGTAAAATAGTTGGCGTTGTCGCAGCCAACTCTGGCGGCGATCTCCGTAATGGTCAGACTGCTGCCTTGCAGCAGTTGCTCTGCTTCACTCATCCTGCACCCGTTCACGTATTCCACAAAGGTACGTCCGGTCAGCTTTTTGAACATTTTGCAGAAGTGATACGCATTCAATCCCACATGACTTGCCGCTTCCGTAACAGACATCTTACCTGTAGGGTCCGCTTCAATCTGCGCAATTAACTGTTTGAAGCGTTCGCGGTTTGGAAAATACGATCCGACCGTTTTATCCGGTAGCTGCTGCGGCATAAAGGTACGCGCAAGCAGGGTGAACAAAGCATGCAGCTTGGATTTCACCACGAGCTGATAAGCCGGGGGCTGTAATGCCATTTCCTCCACAGCTTCATTCAGCAAAGAATAATAGCCTGTGCAGGCTGTGTTTTCCTCTGCCGGTTTGACCGGAAACCTCACCCTTCCTTCCAAGTACGGCGCGACATATTGCTCATGTACAGGATCATGAGTGAAATCATGGAACAGTGCACGGTTGACCACAACGGAATCATAATGCACATCCCCCTCATCCAGAGCATATCCGACATGCAGTGTACCTCCAGGAATGATGATGACCTCACCTGCTCGAACCACATAAGGTTTGCTATCAATATGAAACAGCGCACTGCCCTTGCGCATAACAATCAGTTCAAAGTGTTCATGCCAATGCAAATACAGAATACATTCTTCCGCTTTCATATCTGAACACCGATTTTGGAACAGCTGAAACGGATGCGATTTATGATCAATTCGGGTATTTTCGTGAAGCGCTTTCAGATCCAGCACGACTTCTTCCCCCTCTTCACAAGATCCGACTATTATTACACAAGATTGTTTAGAGCCATCCCGTTAATCCACGGCTATAATGAGTGTGTCACGAAGTACTATAAGCCAATATTGGAGTGAAATACAACCATGAATAAATCATTACGCATCGGTACCCTTGTAGGCGGGCAGGACGCCGTCCGCGTTATCCCGCAGATCATGCAACACGGCTTCGAATCATTTAACCTGACCTTCTGGCAAACGACTGGTGATCTGGACCTGGCAGAGACAGCCAAACGTGTCCGTGAAATTGTGGACGAACAAGGCATTGTCATCTCCGCGGTGAGTGTATTTGGTAACCCGCTAACGGGAGCCGGAGACAACGCCGATACACTGGCAAGCTGGGAGCGGGTGATTGATCACGCACAACTCTTCGGTGCGGATATCGTCTCCGGGTTCACCGGACGATTGACCGATCAACCCATTAACGAGTCCATCCCCCGGTTCAAGGAAGTGTTTGGCGAACTGGCACGCCGGGCAGCAGACCGGGGTGTACGCATTGCTTTTGAAAACTGTGATATGGGTGGCACCTGGCAGACAGGCGACTGGAACATCGCCCATAATCCGACGGCCTGGGAGATGATGTTTGATGCTGTTCCGGATGAAAATGTAGGCCTGGAGTGGGAGCCTTGCCATCAAATGTCCAGTCTGATTGATCCTATTCCACAGCTACGCAAATGGGCTCATAAAGTCTTCCACGTACATGGCAAAGATGCCACGATTGCCTGGGATATTGTCAAGGAATACGGCGTGCATGGCCCACGTGAATTTGTCTGGCACCGCACACCCGGCTTCGGGGATAACAACTGGGCAGACATTATCACCATTCTGCGTCAGAACGGTTATCAGGGCACGATTGATATTGAAGGCTGGCATGATCCCGTCTACAAAGACGAACTCGAAATGACCGGACAGGTGCATGCTTTGCGATATTTGAAACAATGCCGCGGCGGCGATTTTGTGCCAAATCCAGTATAGGAAACCATGCGAGCTGTATAACACAATCCATGCGAAGGAGATGAGACGATGAGTCATGCTTATCAGGTAATTATCGCTGGCTGTGGCGCCATGGCCAATACGTGGGCAGACTATGCCTTGCAAAGACCGGATACGGAAATCGTTGGGCTGGTTGATCTGTATGAACAGACAGCCACTGCTTTCGCTGCAAGACATGGTCTCACCTGTCCTACGTTCACCGATATCCGCGAGGCCATTCAAGCGACCGGTGCAAATATCGTGTTCGATGTCACGATTCCGGCGAGTCATTACGGCATTGCCATGACAGCGCTGAAGAAAGGGTGTCATGTCTTTGGCGAGAAACCCCTTGCGGAGTCCTTCTCCGACTGCACAGATATTGTGCAAACCGCTCACAGCACAGGACGCATTCAAGCCGTCATGCAGAATCGCCGTTTCGATCCGCGTATCCGCGCCTATCAGCATCTCATTTCCGGCGGAGCTATAGGGCAGGTAGGTTATGCCGGAGCCGACTTTTTCCTCGGGCCACACTTCGGCGGATTCCGAGACCTGATGGATAGTCCGCTGCTGCTCGATATGGCGATACATACGTTTGATCAGGCACGATATATTCTCGGAGCCAACCCGGTATCGGTATACTGCCATGAGTTCAATCCTCCAGGTTCCTGGTATCAGGGCAATGCGATGGCGTTATGTATATTTGAGATGTCCGACGGGTCCGTATTCAACTATCGCGGATCCTGGTGCGCAGAAGGTGTACCCACATCATGGGAAGCAAGCTGGCGCGTAATCGGTGAAAAAGGAACCGCCATCTGGGATGGTCATGATGACATCTATGCTGAGGTGCTTACTGCGCAAAGCCTGGATGCTGACGGCAAACCATCCTTTTTCCAGCCAAGTGAGCGGATTGAAGCGGAACTGCCTGTCATGGACAAAACAGGTCATCACGGCTGTCTCGAAGACATGTTCGCCGCACTGGAATCCGGCCGACTGCCTGAGACCGATTGCAGCGATAACCAGTTTAGCATGGCCATGGTCCTCGCTTCCTTGGAAAGCGCACGCACAGGCCAGAAAGTCTTCATCGCCAATCTACTGAAAAACACATAGCGCAGCACCTGTATATTTCACCATAAGCAAAGCCCAAACTGCAAAGTCAGCAGTTTGGGCTTTCTTGTTTTTTTACCTACTCACCTATTCTAAAAATGATATCGTTCAAAAACAGTCGCGCTCGATAGTAAAAGTAGTGCAGGGAACGAAATCGATTCTGAAGAAGCAAAGCGTTCGCCTTTATCCCCGGATTTCGACTTTACAAAAGTCGATCAGGAAATCCGGGGATAACAGCGATCAAAAGAACGATTCGTAACCGGAACGGCTGCTTCGCGAGCAGTGAGTTTTTTTTGAACTTTCATCATTTTAAAGAATTCCTTTTTTCATTGCCTTGTACACTAACTGCGAGAACAGACTGTTGGACCAAGCAAACCATGGTCTAGTGAACGTGTTTGGATCATCGGCGTGGAAGCCCTCATGCATATATCCAGTACCCGCATCCGTGTTCTCCAGCAATTCAATCATCGCTAGCATCTCCTCGTCATTGTCTGCGGTCAGACCCTGCATGGATAGCGCCATATGCCAGATGTATCCCGGAGGGGTGTGAGGGCTACCTATACCTTTGGCTACCTTCCCTTCATAGTAGAACGGATTTTCCTTACTTAAAATGAATCGACGTGTGTTCTGATACACCCTGTCTTCAATCGAAGCATATTCGATATACGGAATGGACATCAGCCCAGGCGTGCCCGCATCATCCATCAGACAAAAGTTACCGTAACCGTCCGTCTCATAGGCATAAATCTGCCCATACTCTGGATGACGGTAAGTACCGTACAGGGCAATACCATGTCGTATTTCTTCTTCCAAACGAGCCATCCGGCTTACCAGTTGTTCATCCCTGAACACCCACTTCGCGATCTCCCCCATCTGGCGCAAGGTTACCGCAGCGAACATGTTCGCCGGAATATTATAATGAAAATCACAGGCATCATCACTCGGACGAAATCCGGACCAGATCATCCCCGTGTAATTCACAGGCATACCCAATCCTTCATTACGCAGCGTATCATGGGCTGGACAATTACGGCGCATGAACCGGTAAGGTGAACGCTCTGAGTGATGCTGTTCTGTCTCCCACAGGTGTACGATATTCTCCATCACTTTCTTGAAGCGCTCATCGAATATATCTGTAAGTTCAGTCTCCCGCCAATATGTATAAGCCAGCTTCATAGAGAAACAGAGGGAATCCAGTTCAAACTTCCGTTCCCACACCCAAGGTGACATCTCCGTCTCATCATTGGCATCCCAATGCCATCCATTCGCCGTTTCATTGAATGCATTAGCATAGATGTCCATATCAGCATAGAACGTATGCCGTTTGATTAGGCCTCCGATAATACGCTGCAACTTCTCGTCACCCTTGGCAAGCGGAACATAATGCATGACCTGCTCTACGGAATCCCTTAACCACATCGCGGGAATATCCCCTGTAATCACAAAGGTTGTTCCATCATCCAGCAGCTTCGTGGTCGTTTCCAGTGTATTCGGAAAACAATTGCGAAACTGAGCAAGCAATCTCGGTCGATGTTGCAAACGCTCGTCCGCCTCAGTAAGAATATCCTGCACAGCTTGTGGCAATTCCAGTTGTGGCATAGGGATTTTCGGTAATCTGAACTGTTCCATGGATGTCGTCTCCTTACAACTCTATTGTTATTTTTGTTATGATAAATTATAATAACATTATTATTTGTAAGTGTACTGTGTCAGAAGATGATCGTCAAATGAAGGAGTAATGATATGTCACGCAAAGTATCCATTCAGACGCTGGCTGACCAGCTCGGATTATCCAAATATGCCGTCTCCCGCGCACTCAGTGGCAAGACGGGTGTCAGTGAAGCAACACGCGCACGAGTTCTGGAACTCGCTCGTGCTTTAGGATATCGCCAAAGTACTCCAGGTGCTAACAATATTCCTGCTGCAAACCATGCAGATCCGTCCGATCCACCGTTCGCTCTCATATGCATGAATCAGCTCAACCGCGGTGAACCCCACTACTGGCAACGTGTTCTGTCAGGCATGATCTCCGCCTGTAATGAGCGCGGTTGGCATCATGCGATTGTATCTCCCTCACTCGGAGTGACGGACGAGAACACCTCTCCCGAAAAAGCCATTGCTCCTCATTTGGACTGGGAACGATGTGCTGGGATTATTGTCATGGGGGCTTTTCCTCATACAGTTCTGCAACGGCTCTCTCAGACCGGTCGGCCTATTATTCTGGTAGATCATCAGGAACCATTGCTGAATTGTGATACAATCAGCCATGATAATCTGGAAGCTGGCATCACCGTGGCTAGATATCTAATGTCTATGAATTGCCGAAGGATCGGCCTTATCACAGATGATGGTCGTGCTGCCAGCTTCGCGCAGCGGAAGATCGGCATTGAACTGGCTCTGAACCATTTTCATGTGGACACCAGTCACACTACCAGCTTCAGGGAATGGAATATTCCTTATGAGAACGGCGAATGGGTTAACCCGTTGGCTACTACAATTCAAAATATGCCAGATGACGAGCGCCCTGATGCCTGGATCGGTGTTAATGATGATATTGCCTTGCAGTGGATGCACAAATTACAGGAGATGGGCATCTCCACGCCTAAAGATTGCCTTGTCATCGGTATCGACAATGTACATTCTGCGGTTACGTCCTCCCCGCCCCTGACCACGGTTAATCTGTGCAAAGAGGAGCTTGGGCAACGTGCGGTGGAGGCTTTACAGCGCCGGATTGAACGCCCTGGGACGCCTAAAGAGACGGTTATGTTATCGACCACGTTGATTCCAAGGGAATCGGCATAATTCGGAAAGGGTAACTGCACTTTTCTGAAGATGGATTTGTTATGTACTTGCTGTCTCCGTGAATCTGGTACATACAAAAGAGGCCCCGCATACCATTATGCAGGGCCTTTTCGTATATTAGGCTTATATCCTTATATTCCTGTACATTTACACTTAAATCTACTGATCCATCCACCCATCCTTATACATCCATTCGAAGCTTCATTTACTTTATGTCTGAGAATTGTACTACTGGTTATTTCAGCCAAGGCAGGCTATCGTACGACGGAAGATCCACTTCCCAATTCACATCACGGACCTCTCGGTTAACTGCGGTTCGTTTCAAAGTGAATTTCGTTCCATTCTCTTTTTTAAAACCATGGATAATCAACCTGAGATCATCTACGATGTATTCTTCATTGTTTTTATTAGGCTGATTCGTAGTTCCCATCACTTCAACGGGATACTCCTTTCCTTCATGATCTATAGCCACCCATTGATCTCCGTTAATATCATTTTGGAAAGTCCCTGATCCCTCCAAAACAAGAGAAGAGGTCCCTTCAAAGTTTCTTTCAGGTAGCTTTAATGATTGCTGCACTGGCCAATAATTGTATTTGGAAAATAAAACTTCATCTCCAAATTGTTCAAACTGTAGTACGTAGGTGTAGAATTCAGCATCCTTACGCATCTTTTCCAAATCCACTTCCACGGACTTCTCCTCCCACACCGGGATGGTGTAGCCATCGAGGACAAAGCGAATTTTCTTCGCATCCACCGTAACATAAGCAGGGTCCCATGTCTCAGAAAGCCTCATCTGACCATCATTATTCTCACTCAATCTACTCATATCTCGGAACCGAAATTTGGCTTGACGGGCATTGGTTCTGTTCTCGTTAAAAATTCGATACTCATTCGTTTCTGGAATTTCGATATGATACATTAAATCCATATCATCCGCCCAATTCTCTCCGACTTTGGCACGAAGTTGATCTTCCAGACTGATGTTCATGTCAAGACGGGTCCCGTTTGGCGTGCGTACAAGCTGTGTCATATCTAGTTTCAAGCCCTCAGGAGTAGTGTAGGTGTTGTTCATGGGAGCCTCAACAGCCATTAATTTGGCTTTGGTCATGTCGATGCTGAATTTAAAACTCCAATCCACCGTAACGTCTCTATCCTCATATGACTCTGTCACAAAATTATAGAACACTCCTACTTTTAAATGTCCTAATTCTCCACGCACGAACACCTGATCAGGAATATCTTTGTGAAACTGAAATACAAATTTGTCAAGAGAGCCACTGCTTATTCTGGTATCCCTTGCAAGGGTCGCAACCTCTCTTCCCGTTTCATCAGTGACATGAATTCTTCCCATTTCAGGATATAAAATTGACATTCCGGTTCCATCAGGTGCTGTTTGTTGCAGCCTCATTACAATTTGAGAACGATCCACCAGCACATCTTCAATCTTGAGCTTGTATCCTTGATCTTCAATAAGTAGATTCGGATTAACCACAAGTCCAAGAGGTTTAAGACGTTTATAATCATCCGCAAAATAGGAATATTTCAATGCTTCCGGCACAGGCATATTCGGTAGCGGAGGGCGATCCACAGCGCTCACTGAGGGGGAGGGTGGCTCTGTTGTACGGTCAAAAGCAAACCAGGCTCCTCCGGCAAGAATCACAACTGCCGCTGCGGCGATTCCAGTCCGACGCATCCAATGCGTTCTCATGGATTTTTTCACGAATGGATGCTCGTCTTCTCCACTTTCCATAGACACGCCATCCAACTTCTGCATGACCTTAAGCGTAAAATCTGCGTCCGGCTCCTCACGGTACAAATGCTCTTCCCACAACCGATCTTCATCCTTTGAAATAGGCTTCATACGTGGCTAAACCTCCTTTGCGTTCCATTAGCTTCCTCAGCGTTTTTTTCCCGCGATAAAGGGCATTGCGCACTTTGGTTGAACTCATACCTGTAATGTCTGCAATCTCTTCATAGCTCAACTCGTTTGTGTACTTCAGTAATAACACCAGGCGATACGATTCAGGTAACTGTTCGAGCTGGCGGTATATTTCACGCTGCATCTCTTTATGCAGCACACGCTTTTCAGGTGTTTCATTACTGACAGGTTCGATCCCCTGATCGACCGGAGACATGACGGGTTTCTTTTCCCGTATAAAATCCCGCATCCGATTCACCGCAATGGTGTACACCCACGACGAGAAACTGCTTCCCTCCCGCCGCGACGGGAGATAACGATAGATACGAATGAACGTATCCTGAGCGAGATCCTGTGCATCCGGATGACTCGCGCCCATTCCGCGCATGATGCCGTAGACTTTATTTTTATATCGATCCACTAGCACGGAGAACAACTGCTTATCCCCTGCAACAATGCGCTGAATAAGCTCCTCCTCCGGTATCTGTTGAGTCATGTAATCCCCCTTCTCTACAGCTTCCATGCATGGTTCTGTACTATATAGACGGAAGCCGTTCCCGAAACCTCTCACTTTATCCAAAAAAAAGAATTCGCCCTCATCGGCGAAGCCGACTGGGTGAACTCTGCGTACCAACATATTGTGATCGCCGCTGCACATTCTCTACAGGTTTCGTGGTGAATTTTATGGCAACCCGAATCACACATTCCGTGGTAACCTCTTCCTGCTATCTTACCTTTCCTGTCTTATTTGTCTCTTAATCTTCCCTGTTCTTCTCCCCGACAAAATCAGCAAGCTGTGAATAGATCGCCACAATCTCATCCATCGACATACGCACGAGTCCACTGGACGATGGAGCGACGAACTCCTGGATCTCCTTGACGACCGGTTCGTCCTGGAATCCCCATTGCACTTTGGTACGCTTGCTGTACTGGGTGTATACACCTTTTCCGACAAAACAAGCGATGTCCGGTCGGTATTTCTCCAACTTTTGCCGTAAAATCTGTCGTCCTTCTGCGTACTCTTCCTTCGTAATATCCTCCATACCTCTGGTGGGCCGGGCCACAATATTCGTGAATCCATATCCCAGCTTCAGCAACTCTCCATCCTCCTGTGCATCATATAAACGCGGGGTTAATCCCGACCGTTCAAGGATGCGCCAGAACCGGTTTCCTTTGTAAGCATAATGATGACCCGTCTCTCCAGACGTAATGCTCGGATTGAAACCAATAAACAATATCGATAAACCAACATCCAGATGATCTGGAATCATGATGGGAAGCCCCCTTATCTTTTTTAACTAATTACATCTTTCGTGTGTGTATAAAATGATATAATAAGCAAAGTATTTTCGAAATCGGATTGAAATTTTCATGAAAAAGGAAGCTGAACTAATGATTGCAGACATCATGCTTGAAGTCGTCCTGCCCGTCTTTCTCCTGATCGCCGTCGGGTCCTGGATGCAAAAGGTGTTCAAGCTGGACTTGTACACACTCGCCAAAATCAATTTCTATTGTATTACCCCCGCAGCCGTCTTTATGAGCATGTACCACTCGGATATGTCGGGCGAACTGCTTGGGACCGTGACACTCTTTTACGCGATATATGTATTAATTCTCTATATTGTAGGTTCTGTATTTGCGCGCTCGCTTCGGATGAATAAAGGCATGAAGGCTGCCTTCAACAACAGTATTATGCTGGATAACGCAGGCAACTATGGACTGCCCATCAATGCACTGGTATTCCGTGGCGATCCACTCGCCTCTTCCATTCAGGCACTGGTCATGTCTTTGCAGGCATTACTGACGTTCACCTATGGCGTGTTGTCCATTCAGGGCGCGAAGCTCAAAGGTAATTACCGTGCGGTGATTATTGGATTTCTTAAAATGCCCGTTCCATATGCGCTCTTGCTGGGGATTCTGTTACACATGTGGAAGGTTCCCTTGCCTACGTTCCTGTCCATGCCGCTAACCTATGCGCAGCAAAGTATGGTTGCCGTGGCGCTGCTGACACTCGGAGCACAGATTGTAAAATATCCAATTCAACTGTACCGTCTTGATGTGTATATTAGCACATTTTTGCGTCTTCTGATTGGCCCGGCTATCGGCATTTCAATTGTGCTTCTGCTTGGGTTGGAAGGTATCGCTGCACAGGCACTCATTATCGCTTCGGGTATGCCGACCGGTGTCAACGCATCCATCCTTGCGGAAGAATACGATAACGAACCCGATTTTGCAGCCCAGACGGTGCTGATCTCAACGTTGCTTAACATCATTACGATAACAGCACTGATTTCTTATGCCAAAACGTTCTAAAATGAAAAATAAGTCCATGACCCATGAGCAGGGTTGTGGACTTATTTTTGCGGTGCTGAAACTATGTTTCAAACGTCGTTCGTTCCGGGAACTTGCCGCCTTCCCTGAATAAACATCGTACCAGTCGCTGCGCGGCTCGGTTAAAGAAAAAACTCGGGCTTACCCCATCCACCTGGACAGGTTCCAGTTCCTTCACACTTTCCTTGATCTTATTCATCTCAATGAGCCCCATCTTTCGCTCATTTGGTCCGAATCGATAAATAACCTTCTCATCGTCCTCCGTCTGTTTCACCAGCAGAATCACGGATGCCATACAGGTTACCCCCTATCGTTACGTTCTGAGATTCCATTAACTACTTGCCTACTATCATTATTACCCAGATTCTAGTGGAAGGATATAGGACTTAAGTTAGTTATACCTAAATTAAATATCCTGATATAAAGATTCTCTGGAATGAGTCGTTAGGCTCACAAACACCGTGTTTACACTATCCTAATGGATAGTCACTGTCATGAAAGTGCGTACTGCCCAAGTCGTTTTTCTCCGTTTATACTAACCTTATCTTGAATTCCCAAAGGAGAGAAATATATGTCTACAGCTCAAATATATAGCCACGGTGTCCCGTGGGAAGAGGCATTCAGTGTGGCTCAGGGATACAGTGTTAACGGTACGATCTACATTGCAGGACAATTTTCACATGATATGCAGGGGACGTTTATTGGTGTCGATGATATTGAAGCACAGGTTCGCCAGACACTCGATAACTTGGATCGTGTGCTCGCCGCATTCGATGTAACCAAGTCGAACATTGCTGAACTGGAGATTTTCTTAGTTCATCCGCAGGAGCATCTTGAGCCATGTGTTGCCGTGTATAAAGAGTACATTGGTACTCATCGTCCGGCTGTTACGATGGTTGGGACATCGGGTCTGGCCTTCCCTCATCAACTGATCGAGATTCGCGCCGTTGCTCATACCAACTGATTCGGAAAATCCCTAACGCTCCAGCACTAAGAAAAACGACCTGATGAGGTATTCACTTTAACGAAGTTCATACACACAAAAAAAGCAGGGTCGGATAAAATCCGCACCTGCTTCATCATTTATTCTTTTTATTAAACAATTTACAAACGCGGGTCTACCCGCTCCGACTCCAGTGATAGCGTTGCCAGCACACATTCATGAATTCGCTCCACTGGCTCTCTGCGTATAAAGCGCTCAATCCCCTCCATGCCCAAAGCACTCTCCATTAAGGCGTGGCGTTCTTTTTTGGATGTTTTACGTTTACGAAGTCGGGACAGATTCTCGGGTGCCAGGTAATCCATACCATAGATGATGTGCAAATATGCACGTCCTCGTACTTTAATCGCAGGCTGGATGATTTTATTTCCGTTCCAGGCGCGGAACGTTTCAGGTTTGATCACAATTCCCTCATGTCCTTCCGCCGTAATCTCATCCCACCAACGAATGACATCCGCTTCATCTGCCTCACTTGCGATCACGCGATATTCCGTCTCCATCATCAAGGTCGACATACGGGCGAACTCACGGTTTTGTTCCAAATGCCATTCATGGGTTTGCTCCCAAAATGCTCCCGTGCTATGTGCAAGTGTATGGAACGGCGCAATCCGAATGTCCCCGATATCATCCACATCCCAGCAGTATTTCTGGAATACATCGCGGAACGTTTCGGCATTAGTGAGTTTACCTACTGTTTCCTGCAACCACTCCTCTACGTTACGACCTGCTGCTTGAGCTTCGCGCAGTTTGTCCAGCACCGTAGAGCGATCCATCATAGAGGCTTCAGCCACATGTGCATATTGTGAAGCAATCAGCTCACGCGCCTTTAGATTCCAAGGTACAATCTCCGCATCGAGCAATACAAACTCCGTCTGATGACGCTCAAAATAACCGTCTACGGTCAAGTCCGCATGTAATCTGGAAAGCACATCTTGCTCTGTCGAAGGGTCAAAAAAGGATCGGCCCGTCCGGGTCACAATGTTCCCCAGCATCGGTCGGCCTACTCGCTGCACCGCAGCTTGCTCATCGCGGAAAAGAAGCAAAATGGCCCGGCTGCCCATGTGTTTCTTCTCGGCAACCATACGGGTAACGCCCTGTGAGCGATAATATTGGAACGCATCCTGTGGATGCTCCAAGTATCCCTCTACGGAGCATACACCCGGCGGAGGACTCATCGTAGGCGGGATGTAAATCAGTTCTTCCAGCGGCACAGTATAATGGGAAAACGTATCAATTGCCGTTTTCGCCACCTCACCGTGCACAGACACATCAAGCTTGGATGCTGTTTGAACCGTGAAACCCTCCTTGAACTTACGTATGTTGGGCGGAGCAAAACGCCGCTGTTCCCAGCGCTTTAATGGACTATCTGGATCTCCAGCATAATCCTGCCTCGCCGGAACACTGACTGCCTCACGTTCTGGCATTCGCCAAGCAGTGAGCATGCCACCAAAAACGACACCTTGATCAATGTTGACCGTATCATTCACAATCGTAGGATATGGACGGGGATCATGTCCCCAGACGATGCATTCACCCGAATTGTGATCCACGTACCAATCCTTGCGCACAGGCCGACCCTGCTCATCCGTACCTTCCACATCGCCATATCGGCAGTAATCCTGAATGCGTTTGGACTGTTTTCCGATAAAATGATCTCGAATCCCGGCGTGTGCAACAACCACTTGTCTTACCCCGTTGCGGGAAAAGACCAGATGAGATGGTGCATCAAGCAGAAAGGTCCTTAGCTCTGCACGTACTCGTTTTGCTGTCTCCTGACCTTGCTCCTGCTCAAGCTGAAGCAGTTCCATCTCCACCCGTTCGTCACCATGACTCAGTGTCACGTCTCGACCATCCAGATAACGCGCAATTTTCCAACCGTGGTTACTGTCAATCATGTAGGCAAGCTCGGCGGCACAATGTCGTTGCCAGAACAACAGGCATTTTAACGATTCTGGCCCACGGCTCGTTACGTCACCAACGGAGACTAATCTGCGTCCTTCGGGGTGACGGTACAGACCAGTCCCATCCTCGTCAACATACCCTAGACGGACGATTAATTCCATCATTTCATCGTAACAACCATGAATATCTCCGATGATATCAATACCTGTACCCATATCAATCACCAGCGGATTGGATGTGCGGACAAATGTAATCTCATCCGGCTGCTTCAGCACATAACTGGCATCAAAGCCATCCTCACGGATTGAGCGCAATGTGCGCTTGAACTGTTGCACCTGTTGTTTCACCCGTTGACGCCCACGCGGATAATCCCGTCGGGCATCACGTTCCAGCAGTTCTTTTTCAGGGATATCCAGCACCACAGCAATCACGGGAACATGAGCTTTCCTTGCCACCTGAATCACTTTCTCGCGATCCTCGGGATACAGATGTGTAGCATCGACCCAGGTCAACTTGTTCAGACGGCAGCGGGTTGCTAGCATCGCCTCCATCGCTTCAAATGCTTTGGCCGATACTTGCTGATACTCCGCATAGATCACATCCGCTTCGCTGCGGGGACGGTGTTTCCAATCCACATACTCATCATCTCCAACCAGCATGCGGAATTGATCGGATGAGACGCCTTCCGTGCGGCGAATGACGCTTTCTGCAACGAGACGATCCAGCAACGTACTTTTGCCACTGTTTGACGGGCCGACAAGAACAACGATACCTGCATGGGGTAGACGAATCTCACGTTGTCTTTCCTCCATCCCATTTTTCCGATCCTGCTGTCCTCTGCCCGCACCAGTTGTTTCGCGAGAACCCTTTTCTTTACTCATGATTGACTCTCCTTTCTCCGCTCAAAAATGACCAGTTGGGTAGGTTGTCCATAGCCTTCTGCATGCTCACCGATGCCCTTAATTTCATAGGCATAGTTCCCCTGTTGCGTCCATTCCTCACACCGGGAAACCAGTTCCGCACGGGTCCACTCGAAGCGATGATCATGGTGACGGAAGCTTTCCTGCTCCATTGCATACACTTCGTTATATTCCTTGTTTGGTGTAGTGACCAACAGCACATCTGGCTGATATTCGTTCATGATTGTATCCATAATTCCGTTCAGACGATATTCCTCAATATGCTCAATCACTTCGCACAGAATCATAACGTCCTGGTTTTGCATCTGCTCGTCAAAATAAAACAATGAACCGATGATCGGCTCCGGCATAGCCACCACTCCAGAACGACCCTCGAGCTTCGCGAAGCGCTCCATGGCCCGAAGTCGTGACTGGCCCGAAGGTTCAACGGCCAGAATCGACTCCACACCGGGAATGTACGCCAATCGGGCAGATAGCTTGCCTTCCCCTGCTCCCATATCTACAATGCTCCGTTTCACTGGTAACGCTGCAACCACATCTGTGATTGCACGATAACGCAACTCGTTTAACCTCACAGGAGGTTCTGATTGGCTGCCATCGCTAACAGACTCGGACCCACGCTGCTCTTGTTCTCCGTCTTCTCGATGTTCCACGTTAACCTCCTGAATAACCGCCTCCGAGATGTGGCCTATTCCTCTCTCCTGTCCAAAAGACGCAGACAAAGCACCCTCTTGTCGCTCATACTGTCGGATCAGTTCGGCAAAACGCAACGTACGCTTCACAATGAGTTCTTTCAGTGGGTGAGCATCCAGCCACCCTTCACCATATCGTTTGATTTTATCGATCTCATCTTCACTGATGAAATAATGTTTGTAATTATCCAGCACTGGAATCAGCAGAAAGAGCTGACGCAGCGCATGTTGTACCGTGTTACGACCACGCAGGATGATATGGCGAACCGTGCTTCTATTTTTCAGATCAAATGAATACGAAAGCTCTCCTCGTTCCACCGAAACGGAGTATCCTAATGGCGAGAATAATTCCTCCACAACCTTATCGGGCAGATCGGAAGCCACTGGGCCAAATTTCAGTTCCAGTTCAAAGGCATGATTCACCCACTGCACATAGTCTTCCTTCGGCTTACCATTCAAGGCCGTCCCGAGCGCCGCACGTATGTAGGAGCAGAACAGACTGCTGGTCACGAACTCACGATCGTTAATATATTGCGTTATGTCATACCCATCAGGTGTACCTCTGACCAGATCCACAGGATCAGGCTCGGCATGAATCAGTACTTCTGTTTCGTTCTCTGTAGCCGCAGTGTACACCATTCTTACACGCACACCTTTGTCTACGCGGTCATATATATTCAGCGGATTCTTCGCTAACAAATGGGATACAACCCCCACGTCAGCGCCGCTTGCTTTCAAGATCAGATGCATCAATTCTCCTCCTTCGGATCAATTCCATTCTCTTTCACGATTTCCGTTGTCATCAAGCCCTAATTAGTTCCCCATACCTCTTGCAATGCAAATCGAAAAATCCGGTCCAATTCTTCAAATTCAATAATTTGCTCATTATCCATCTTGCCGGCCATTCGTTCAAAATGCTCGATCTTCTCCGCCAAAAAAGCTTGTATTGCGGGCAACTGCGGCTCCAGATCCAGTTCCTCGCCCGCCTTTTTCCGGCGCAGCAATTCATGAATCTCCGTATATAGCGGTGTAGTCGCAGGTACAAGTTCTTGCACCAGCTCTTCAAATGCCATCGGTGGCATTGCATCATAACGTTCAATCCAGCCACAAGCGAGCAATGGACGAAGCACGTAGAAATACTTTTTGATCTTCACCTGCTCACCTTGTAAATAATCCCGGAAGTTCCCCTTTGCCATATTCAGATAATGATACATGCAGGACTTGGGCGAGAAGGTCAAAGGTGACAGTGCACGGATATGCTGTGCCACGTTATACTGTTCATCATACTGAATCGGGGATTGCAGCCACTCCAGTAACGGTGGATTGGATTTGCGAAACAGCTTCAAGGCCTTGCGCAGATCCCAACCATTGATGTCGAGCTGATCACTGATCGGGCGTTCGATCACATCCCTTTTATCCTCAATCGACAAGTACCATTCCAGTGGTCTTACATACAGAAAACGCACATCATAATCACTATCCTGGGAAGGAAATCCCCAAGCCCGACTGCCGGATTCACAGGCATAGATAATCCGAACTTGCTCCTCCTGTTCAATCTGCTTCAGCTGTTGTCTAATCGTATCTCTCATTTCTTCATGAACATGAGTCATGTCAGTCGCCTCCTTTTAAAAAATTACAATATGGATCATGGATTCCTATTCCCTTCTCGCATTGTTCACCAGATCGATTAAACGTGTTGCCCTTCCTCGCTCATAACCTCATTATGACCCAAGCATGATCATACGAACATGGCAGAAGTATGGCGACGAATCACTTCCATAACTCATTAAATTATCATTTACCTTCATAAGTTTAAAATGAAACCTGCCGCTCATCCTGCTACAATGAAGGGATAACAAGGAGTGAATGTTCATGGCAAGAGAGAGTTTTGACAAAGAAATTCAGTTCTTACGCATGTTATCCCTAACAAGCGGTGCATATAACCGCAAACAATATGCCGAGCGGCTTGGCATATCCGTACATACCTTTGATAAAACCAATCGCAGATTAAAAGAAATCATGCAGACCGTCGCCGACCAACGCTCAAGTGCCGAAGCAGGCCGGGAAATGGCAGATCTCGTTCGCTTCCAATACGGGGAGTCGGCAGAGCCTATGTTGCTCTTCCTCTTCCGTGCCAAGTCGATGAAAGAGACTGAAGTTCAGCGACTTTCTGTCCTTCTGCATACCTTACAAGATAAAGCACTGACCGCAATGGAACTGCTGGATGCCTGCTGTGCTGATCTGCCGGAAGATCTGGCGTTACCTGACGAGAAAACCATTCGCTCTGATCTGAAGTATCTGGAAGAGGTTGGAGTTATACGGAAGGAGCCCGGTGGCAGACCATATCGATATGCCTTGCAACAGGATGTCCTTACCGAATTAACGGTGGAGGAACAGCTGGAGTTATATGATTTTGTAGATATGATGGCGAACACTCAGGTTCCATCCGTACAAGGGTACTTATTGCGGGATAGTCTGAAGAAAGCCATTAAGGCAAGTTATCCGCAAGAAGAAGCTACCGAGCCCTATATCTATAAGTATCACTATTATTCTCGTATCCTGGATGAAGCTCATCTCTACACGCTGCTTGGTGCGATTCGCCAGCGCAAACGTGTGCAGTTCTTGTACTTTTCACCCAAAAAACCATCCAGCTACAGTTCACAGAATACGAATCCACGCTTTGAACGGGAAGCAGGCGGACGATCCAACCGGATTGTACCCCTAGAAGTGGTCTATGACCATCAGTATGGTCGTTGGTATGTGATTGGATATCAGGGTCGCCGCGGCTTTGTGAAATTCCGCATGGAAGGCATCACACAGCTGGAGGAACAAGATTCAATAGAAGAAGAATATATGCTCGAATTGAAGCAACATTGGACTGACATCAGTCGCTACAGTTGGCTCGTGGATACGGGCAATACCGTGACGGTTCAAGCTCGCTTTTTCCACCCGGAGCGTGGTCAGCGCAATTTTATTCTGGATCGGGTTCGTCTGCAAGGTCAATGGGGCAAGATTATACCCGAAACAGACCATACCTTTCTCTACGAAATTCAGGTCAATGGTACCACCGAGATCAAACCGTGGTTGCGGAGTTTTGGCTCAAGCTGCGAGATAATCGCGCCCCAAAGACTACGCCAGGAGATGATCAAGGAATGGAAGGAGATTGCGGAATATTATGAACCTGTTCGAGAAGATGTTCAATTACCAGATGATGACGCGATTGAATGAAACCGGACTGTTCACCTGGACCTCACAGGAAAGGGCCTGGCTTCGTATGATGCTGAATCACCCTGCTGCGAGAGAAGCGCTGAGTCCTGTAACGTTGGATAAAATGCACAATATGCTTCATGATGAGCAGGACCTGAACCTTCAGGATTACCTGACCGAGAAAGCCAAAAGCGAAGAAAACAGTGTCTCTCATCCACTTCTTAGACGGTTACGATTAATCATTCTTCATCACCAGGGATTTCGACTGATCGGTCGCGTCCGCAATGGACGCACGAGTCAGGATGAATTCGGCTTCCCTTATAAACTGGAGTATTCCATGGTCAAAAAAGAATGGTATGTGCTCTGGTACGCCCCTCGCTTCGACAAACTCATGTCCACCAAGCTGCACAGCATCGTTACCGTGGAAGCCCAGCAGGTTGAGCCGGATACCGCTTCTGACTATACTGCACGAATTGCTGCGATAACGGAGAAGCGTAAGACGACCATCACCATTGAAGTCCTGCCCGAATTCAATCAGGAGCTGTCCCGAATCCTCTATGCCTTCTCCTGCTTCGAGAAGCAGGTCGAGTACCTGGAAGCCGAGGAGACATATCGGATCGAGCTAACCGTTCCGCGCAATGAGATGGATTACGTCTTATCCAAAATGCGTTTTCTCGGCAAACGGGTTCGAATCGCTGACCACACAGTGCTGCGGGAGCGGATGTCCGAAACAGCTGCGAAGGCATTAGCCCGTTATGCGGAAAAAGATCCTGCTATGCATTCCGAACACTCCAATGAAGTTCAGCACCGCCAACGTGAGGAAGGCTCCCTTGCGAAAGCAGATGGTCAATGATTTTGTAAGATTGGGTTAACCATAACTATTGCTCAAAAGCCAAGTCTATATCTATATCTATATCTATATCTATATCTATATCTATATACGAAAAAAAGGTCTGGAGAATCTCATCCAAACCTTTTTGGTATACTTGCGCCTAAACTACGTTCCGCCACTGCTGGCAGCCGAGTTCCGTCTTTTATTAATCGCGTGCACGCCCATGACCACTGCAATTAATTCATACGTGTCCAGTTGTTCCGACTGGTTATCTAATACAAATGCCCCTGAACTAAACCAGCCGCTGGTGCGACGGAAACTGGCCACGATGCGGCCACCACTGCCGCTTATATCATATTCCTGCGAAAATGCTGGAGCAGACACATCATATGTACCTCGTGATCCTGCGTCATATTCATACTTTTTACTAAAGAAACTGAACCTGGCCCGAAGCACACCCAGATGTCTCCCATCTGCTGCAGTGATATCCCAACGATTCGTTAACATGCCAAATTTGCCGCTACAGACCAATCCCTTGTTATCCGATACATCGAGCGAAGAACCAAAGACACTTTTCAAATCCAGATGCCCTGCCTGTTCCTGATTTGGATTCATAATCTCGGTGTAACCTGCGTTAAAAAAGTTATCCCTGAAGTATAGTTCCATAACGCTTTCTCCTTTCCCTTACATATCCTTTTGTTCTCTATAACTTAATCTCGCATCGAGCACACAATATATCTATATATACGTATAATTAATGGTAGTGGATTCAAAAAATGGATTATTACTGGATGTAAAAAAACGAGCAACCCTGGTTGCTCGCATCACGTTCAAGTTATCCTGTTATCAGACTTCGACTTTTTTGTTGTTCAGGTAAATGGTAGCCCACACCAAGATGACCGCCACAATAACTTCAAATACAATGCTTCCCCACATGCCGTCCGACCATAATACGCCATTGGCTGTGATCGAGATCCCTGTACTTTCTTCCGTGTACCGGAACATTTCATTTGGACTAAAACGTCCTGTCGTAATGATATTTTCCAACCAGCCAAGCAGATTAACGAGGACCAAGAATGCAACGATGCCGATCCATGGCCCAGTTCTCCAACGGAAGCTGCCTGCAATCGAGATCGAAAGGAAGATGATGACGGTCATGAATACCATAACCCATGCGCTAAACAGCAACAAACTAATATAATCCGAGACATGCAGACCCGAAAGGTCAATATTGCTAGCCATGTTCATTCTTAGCTTCATTGAGATATAGATATAGGCATGAGTCGCGAATATAATGACTAACCCCAACCCGCAAAGAGCTCCAAAGATCAAAGGAGACAACACATGTGATAGGCCCGTTACGGGTAACAGACGGCGATTATAAGAGCGGATATTGGATGTGTATGTTTTGATCATTTTCACATAAATAGCCACACCAACTCCAACATAACCCATGATGCCAAGCACAATCCCTGTGACCTCAGACACGAAAAGGGACAGCCCCACTTGAGCGATAATCAAAATAACTAGCCCAGCCAGCAGAGTATTCCAGTTCCTTCTAAAGTCATACTTCAATAATGTCATCATTCCGCATAGACCTCCTTGAACATCTCATCCACACTTTTCCCATATTTCAGACGGAGCGTTTCCACTTCTTCCCGCATCACCAGCTCGCCCTTGCGAATAAAGACAACTTCATCAAAAATCCGTTCGATATCATTCACAAGATGCGTGGAGATGATGAGACTGCTGTCTTCATCATAGAATTTGACGATCGCATCCAGAATCTTGCCTCGTGCAACCGGATCTACTCCGCCAATCGGTTCATCCAGCAAATACAAACGAGCCTTACGAGAAAGTGCCAGTGTTAGTTGTAGTCGTTCATTCATCCCTTTCGACAGATGCCGTACCCGGTCACTCTCGACAAGGTTCATGAAGTCCAGCATCTCCCGCGCCTTCTCCTCATCAAAATCAGCATAGAAATCGCGATAGTACGCAATCCCATCCCGCACTCTCATCCACTTTTCGGTTAATGGACGATCCGGCATAAATGAAACCAACGCCTTCGTCTCCAGCCCAACAGGCTTACCTGTGACTTGAATTGTTCCGCTGCTCGGATGCAACAAACCTGCAACCAGCTTCATGAGCGTACTTTTTCCACTACCGTTGCTACCCAGCAGACCTACAATACGTCCTGGAGCAATATCCAGTGTAATATTACTGAGCGCTTTCTTATTGCCATATGTTTTATTGATCTGGTTCAGTTCAAGGATGTTACTCATGCGTTGTTCCTCCCTTTCCTTCCGCAACGGCATCGGCTACGATGGATAAGATATCCTGCTCTTCGATCCCCAGTTCCTGCATTCCGGTCAGAAAGCGTTCCAGCAATTCACCGGCCATCTCTTTTTTGATCGTCATAATCTTCCGCTCCTCACTGGTTACGTATCTGCCCAAGCCCCGTTTGGTTTCAACCACTTCTTCCCGCTCAAGCTCCTGAAATGTCCGTTGTACTGTATTGGGATTGATCTGTAGTTCAGCCGCCAGTTCACGAACCGAAGGAATTTTGTCACCTGCCTGAAGTGTCCCGGTTACAATCTGTCTTTTGATGTACTGCATGATCTGCAGATAGATTGGTAAATTGTTATCAAATTCCATAGTCACAAAGCTCTCGCTCCTCTCTGTACTGGTGTGTTAGTTACATAGTACACTAGTGAAATAGTGTTGTAAAGCCCATTTGTTAAAACCTATTTTTGCTTTGGTCCTGCGGAAGCTTCGGCTATCTGTTTATTGGAGTAGGTTTGTATAGATACATGGACACAAAAAAGAGCAGATCGGGTAGATCTGCTCCGCATGACTTATTAGTCGTATTTTCATCTATTTTACACGATATCCAAAGGTACCTTACCTTTAGGTGCAGGAAATGCCTCATCCAAACGGGCGAGTTCCTCTTGTGTCAAAACGATATTCACTGCTGCTGCATTGTCTGCCACATGATTCAGCTGTACCGCCTTGGGAATCGCCAGCACATCTCCATCCCTGATCACCCAGGCTAATGCGATCTGCGAAGTCGTAACTCCTCGATCCTGTGCAATATCCTGAATGACTGGATGCTCCAACAATTCACTTCGAAGTCTGCCACCCTGAGCCAGGGGACAATACGCCATTACAGGAACGCTACGTTCCCGCATCCAGGGAAGCAGATCATGTTCAATACCACGCGAAGCTGCATGGTAGAGCACCTGATTCACCATGCACTGAGACCCCTCCGGCAGACTCCATAACTCCTGCATATCCCTTGTATCCAGATTTGATACACCCCAGCGAAGGATTTTATCGGATTGCTTTAATTGTTCCAAAGCCTCAACCGTCTCTTCGAGCGGTACTCCCCCTCGCCAGTGAAGCAAATACAGATCCAGACGATCTGTACCAAGACGCGTGAGACTACGCTCACAGGCCGTAATCATCTGCTTGCGATCTGCATGATGGGGATATACTTTGGATACGAGAAAAACTTCATCACGATGGCCCGAGATGGCCTTTCCCGTAACAACTTCTGCCCCACCTTCTGCATACATCTCCGCCGTATCAATCACGGTCATTCCCAGTTCAATACCGGAACGCATTGCCCGTACTTCTTCTTTCTGGCTGGATTGCTTCTCTCCCATGTTCCATGTGCCTTGTCCTATCGCAGGCAGGGCAGTTCCATCCGGAAGTAGAATCGTGCGTGTTGGATTACCATGCATCATCTATATTCCTCCATTCTGAAGACTTATGGACGTTCTGACCTCTCTAACGACGATTATACGAATCATACATCATGTTATCACTCACATGTCTCCAGTGGCTCATCATCATGATATACAATTGATCCAGTGGCACTGTGAGGCTACTTTGGGCAACGCTGATGGTCGCATCGACCATATTGCTGTTGACCGTCATCAATTTGCGTTTCATCCCGTTCTGGCGATCCAGAAAGGCTTTCTCGTCCCGCAATTTTACCCCGATCATTTTCTGTCCCATTAATTCATACATAAAAATATTCTCAACGTCTTTCCAGGCCACTGCTCCCCCTGCGGTATAAGAAGATGCATCTACAAACCCATCCTCATCGATTACGAAAGAAGGTTCCTTCTTAATCATCTTTACCAGACTGTAGCAGAAACATAGCCCAAAAAACAAAATGGAAAGAAGTCCAATCACATCCGAAAGGATGGAATCATTCGTAACTGAAGAACGATCAAAAATCAAAAAAAATCCGGCTGCCACAAAGAGTGCCGCCCCTGCCGTAAGCCACGCCATTCGTTTCCGGCTTGGATATTCCACATGCTGCTCATAGGATGTGCTCAACGTGACGTTCCTCCTCCATTGTGACTGAATCATACAAGTTCTATATAAACGAATGGCTATGAACCAAATAGCTGAATGTAGAACAGGAATTGCATTGTACATTAAACCAAATTCACCAATGTTAAACATTAAATTTAGACCGTTTTTCGTCATTTCTGCGCTTATTCAACAATAGGATTCGTCATCCTTCGAGCAAATCCTTTTAACACACCTATATGAATTGAACAAAGAATATTTACACTTGCCACTCCGATGACAGAACAACCTTCCGATCGCTGTTATAAATGTCTCCCCTCCCATCCTTAGTCATATTGTCCTGTCCCTTGCTTTCCGTTAATATAAATGGAAAGGTTAGGAAATTAACCAATTCTAATTCATGGTGGGAGGACAAACAATGAACAGTCTGCGCGGCATAACATCGGAAGATCTTTATCAGATTACATGGGTTAATGATCCAACTCCGTCCCCTCAAGGCGGACAACTGGTATATGTAAGCCGGAAAACGAATGAAGCACGTGACGGTTATTGTTCTCACCTGAGACTGCTGCATCTGGGGAGTGGAAAGGACAGACCCTTTACCTCTGGTGAGAAGGATCATTCCCCTGCCTGGTCGCCCGATGGGTCTCAATTGGCCTTTTTAAGAGAGGTTGATGGGAAATCCCAGGTGTGGATTATCGCATCAGATGGCGGAGAAGCACAGCAAATCAGTCACCTGAAACATGGCGTCAGTTCCCTGCTCTGGTCACCGGATGGTCATACTTTGCTTGTGAAATCATCCGTGGATATGAGCGGAGATGAGGAATCAGAACATACAGATCCTATAGACGATGGACCTAAACTGCTGCAAGAACATGTCGTAGACCGGATTCGCATGAAATCAGATGCCAGCGGATTATGGAACGGTAGACGTTCCCACCTCTTCGCTCTCGCACCGATCGATGTGGAACCACTCCCTGTAACTACAGGTCATTATGACGTTGGAGACTACGCTTGGTCACCGGACGGAAGATCCATTGCATGGATTGCCCAGCTGCCCGAAGATGGCGAGGATCATAACGATTACACCCTAACCAATCATGTGTACCTTGCCAAGGCAGACGGATCGGATGTGCAGCAGTTGACCCCGGAAGGATATACGTTCAGCCGGCTGGCCTTTGCACCGGATGGACAATCCATTGCACTGCTCGCCAGTGACCGTTCCTATGGAAATGCCACGCTTGTGAAGCTGTACACCCTTCCGGTATCAGGTGGTGAGCTCGTATGTCTGAGCACCGATTGGGACGTACAGTTGAATCACAGCATTGTCGGCGACATGCGATCACATCTGACAACCACAGGGCCTGTATTCAGCCGGGATGGTTCCTCCATCCTGTGTCTAGCAACCATACATGGTAGTGTCCGCATCGCCAGATTCGCACGAGACGGCAGCAGTGCCGACTATATGTGGCCTGACGAACGGGAGATTTATCAGTTTGCAGAGTTGGACAACGGGCGAATCGTTGCTGCTGTAGCCGATACGCAAAATCCTGGTGATCTATATGTGTATGAGCAACCAGAAAATCCCGGAGTAGAGCCGATTCAGCTCACCCGTAGCAATCCACAGCTTGAGGATGAGATCCATCTCAGCACGCCAGAGACCTTCTGGTTCAATTCCTCGGATGGCCTGCGGTTGCAAGGATGGATCATGAAACCTCATGGTATGGTCGACGGAGTCAAAATCCCGACCATTCTGGAGATTCATGGCGGCCCGCACATGATGTATGGTTTTACATTTATGCACGAGTTCCAGATTCTCGCCGCACAAGGCTACGCTGTTATATATATCAATCCACGCGGTGGCCTCGGATACGGACAGCAGTTTGTAGACGCCTGTCGTGGAGATTACGGCGGTGGCGATTATCGCGATCTTATGGAAAGTGTAGATCATGCGCTGTCCCAATATGAGTTCATTGATGAATCCAGGCTGGGTGTAACCGGTGGCAGCTATGGTGGTTTCATGACCAACTGGATTGTCGGGCACACGGATCGTTTCAAGGCTGCAGTTACCCAGCGTTCCATCTCCAATTGGCTATCCTTCTACGGTGTAAGTGACATTGGATATTTCTTCACGGAAGACCAGATTGGCGGTAACGCGTGGGATGACACGGAAAAACTGTGGAAGCACTCTCCGCTCGCTTATGTCGGCAACGTGAACACGCCGCTGCTCATTTTGCATGGCGAACAAGATCTCCGGTGTCCGATTGAACAGGCCGAGCAGTTGTTCATTGCGTTGAAACGGCGTAAGCAGACCACAAGGCTCGTTCGTTTCCCGGGCGCCAACCATGAGTTGTCCCGTGGAGGTCATCCTCATCTGAGGGTACGCCGTCTGGAGCATATTGCCGGATGGTTTAACGATTACCTGTAACGGACTAATATTTAGACTATTAATTCAGAGTATATAACCAGATATGGATTCAACCCTAAAAGCCGTCCAATGAAATCTGTTATGAATTCAACGGGCGGCTTTGGCTGTTCACTTTTTTATAGAAGGAAAGATTACTCTTCGCCCCACACTACGGTGATTTCATTCAGATCCTTGTTGGTTGCAGACACCGAACCTGTGATGGTTACGGCATATTTGCCATCTTCACGACCCACGATGCTGAAGCCGTCTGCCTGGATATCCTGCGTGTTCTGGCTTAGATTTTTGGTCTGGTAGTAGTCTTTGTAGGATGTTCCAACGGTCAGCAAAGATTCTTTGGTCGTGTACGTGAGCACGACTTTTTTATTGTCGCCGTCTACATTGCTTTCAATGAGGCTGATTGCCTTTGCATCCTTCGGTAACGGGAAATCTGCTGGCAGATACTTGGACTTCACGCCTGACGCCTGTGTGTTCGTGCCTGTGGATGGTGATGTTGATCCGCTGTTGCCTGTGGATGTTGACCCACCAGAAGAGCTCGAAGAGCCGATGCTTACTTTATTGTTTTGGGAATCATACTTCACTTCGGTCTTCAACGCATCAGCAATCGAACGAACGGGGAGATATGTACTGCCTTGATATGTAATTGGCGCAAGCTTTTTGCCCTGGTCACCTGTCGGTGTAAATTTATGTCCGTTCACTTCGATGGCGAGCCCATGGTTCAGATAAGCTTTGATTGTCTCAAGTTGTGTACCTGCATATACACCTGCCGATCCGGTTAACACCATGCCAAACACACCCGCAGCAATCAACCACTTTTTGCTTTTCATCCCTAAACGCCTCCTGAGTTCAAATGTCAGCCTTATGCATAATACGATTCAAGCGATCGCTCGATGTACGCGAAAGACTCATGTAGTTATGCTCATCATGTATGGGTACGAGCTTATTCGGATAACAGCCCGTTGTTCCACCAAATGTTAGCAATATAATAGCATCTGACAAGAGGTTGTAAACGATAAATGGACAAAACAGGACCAAGGGCGTACAAAAATAGTCTTTGTCGTATGCCCGTTGTTCTCTGGCTAGTTAAGTTGTTCTTATATGAATAAAGTCCCGAAATCCGGACCATACATATGAAGCTAATTATACACGCACAACAGTTGCGAAATTAACCAATGTATTAGATAATTATTTGTCGATTTGTGGTCGAAGGAACGGAACTCTAGGGGGATTAAATACGATGAATAACAATAACAGTACATTTGACCAGTCTATTAACCGGATCTCTACCGGATCAGAAAAATGGGATGCGCTTGAGGATATCTTCGGCGCTGCTGATGCGCTTCCGATGTGGGTGGCCGATATGGATTTTGCTGCTCCACCATCCGTCATTCAGGCCCTGCAAACACGGATGGAGCACGGGATTTTTGGTTATACAGTACGGACTGAAGCGTATCATGCAGCTGTTGCAGGCTGGATGGAACGGCGCCACAACTGGAAAATTAACGATGACTGGATTGTATTCACTCCAGGTATTGTGCCCGCACTCAGCATTGCTGTACAACGATTCACTCAACCGGGAGATGCAGTGGTCATCCAAACCCCGGTGTATGCTCCCTTCTATGAAGTAGTACGTGGTCAGGGCCGTGAACTGATCACCAATCCTTTAGTAGAGAATAACGGTCATTACACGATGGATCTGGAACAACTGGAATCCAGCTTGCAGACCGGTCGGGTCAAAATGCTGATTCTGTGCAGTCCTCATAACCCGGTTGGACGTGTATGGACTCGTGAAGAGCTTGAAGGGCTTACGTCACTATGTCTGCAATACAACGTACTGATGGTTTCAGATGAAATCCATGCCGATCTTGTTCATCAGCGCGGAACCCATACACCACTGACCCTGATCTCGGACGCCGTCTCTGATCTAAGTATCATCTGTACGGCTCCAAGTAAAACGTTCAACATTCCTGGCCTCTGCACATCCAACATCATCATCCCCAATGCCAAGTTGCGAGAATCGTTTGCGCAGGGTGTAAAAACGATGGGACTTGCCAGTATCAGTACACTGGGAGCTGTGGCAACCGAAGCTGCATACAATGGGGCCGAGGAATGGCTGGATGAGTGCCTTGCCTATATCCGTGGAAATATGGAGTATGTACAACAGTATGTTACGGAACACATGCCACAGATCAAAATGCATCTGCCC
The DNA here is from genome assembly GCF_037965655.1 of Paenibacillus sp. FSL L8-0435. Classification (NCBI taxonomy): domain Bacteria; kingdom Bacillati; phylum Bacillota; class Bacilli; order Caryophanales; family Paenibacillaceae; genus Paenibacillus; species Paenibacillus sp. FSL L8-0435. Next base: position 1,223,251 of record NZ_CP150185.1, on the reverse strand, counting down.
GAAGCAACCTATCTGTTATGGATGGATTTCCGGGAATTGAATATTCCCCATGCACAACTATGCAACATGCTGCTTCATGAAGCAGGGCTTGCTTTCAATGACGGGAGCTTCTTTGGAACAGAGGGTACAGGGTTCATGCGTATTAATGTAGCCTGTCCACGTTCTACGGTTGAAGAGGCGATGCGCAGGTTATCTGTGTTGGTCAGCAATGTGTCGGGCAAATAAACTGTCAGTTACATCTATGTACGTTGCGAACAGAACGTGTACTGTTCGTTAAATGACGAATATTTGTCAAAATAGAAAAAGGGGTGCCCCGTAGTCAAGTCCATGACTCACATTCATGGTCAACGACTCCACAAGGGGCACCCTTTTGTATTCAATCTTTTTATTTATTGAACATAATTAAAATTACAGTGACATCGATATCGGCATCGGTGTCATTCTGTCGCATAACCTGTTCAGCAAATCTCGATCATGGCTTATGATCAGTAATCCCAGATCACGCTGGCGAGCCACTTCCATCACGGTATGCCAGATCTGTGCCTGAGTGATCGCATCCAGCATCGTTGTCATCTCATCTGCGATCACGTAACGTGTCGATGCACCGAGTGCTCGCGCCACACAGAAACGCTGCAGTTCTCCACCGGATAATTCACTCGGTCTGCGGTCCAACCAGGTTTGCTGAATACCCAAAGCTTCGAGCAACTGCTCATCTTGCACAGCTGCCTCTTGGAGTACACGACGCATTCGCCAGCGTGGATTCACAGCTTTCTCCGGGTGCTGGAACACCAGCTGAACCGGACATACTCCTGTACGAGGGAGTGGTCTCCCATCCAGTAGCACTTGCCCTGCCACAGGTTCGGCATATCCTGCAAGGATGCGTCCAAGGCTTGTTTTTCCACAGCCACTTGGTCCCCACAAGCCAACCACTTCTCCCTGTTGCACCTGTATGTTCATCTGTTGGAATACCCATGATTTCTGATCATAACGATAACTTGCCTCCCGTGCTTCAAGTGACATGGAAACACCTCACTTCTCCGCCCCGTACCTTACGAAGCTCTGGACGTTCATCGATACATACAGCGGTTGCTGCATTACATCGGGGAGCAAATGCACAGCCTGTAGTGATCTCTTGACCTGCCAACGGCTGGGAGCCTTGGAGTGGCTGAAATCCATTCTGCGGCAACGCATTCCAGAGCGCTTTTGTATATGGATGACGCAGACGTTCTCCATTCCCTTTAAAATCATCCACCTGCGCCGTCTCTACATTGGCCCCCGCATAAAATACAGCGATGCGATCCGCTGCCGTCAGGGCGGTCGTGATATCATGAGTAATCCACAGAATGCCTACACCTTGATCTGCAAGTTCACGAAATTGCTTCATTGTCTCGGCCAGCACTTCGGGATGGATGCCTGGTGTTGGCTCATCTGCGATGATCAGCTTTGGATGACCGGAGGTCGCTGTAGCCATCAACACCCGCCTTGCCATACCTCCGGACAACTCAAACGGGTATTTCCCGGCTGTTCCTTGAGGAAGATGATAACGATCCGTCAGCTCCTGCTCCGTCTTTTTCAAGTGAGTTTGATTCATGAACCTACGCTTCCGTCCCAAATCCAGGGTCACCGGCTGAACTTGCCTTCCCACCTTCATCAACGGGTCCAAATAACTAACGGATTGCGGGATTAACATCAGTTCATCACCACGCAGTTGAAGCTGCCGCTCTAGAGTCAAAGGCTCGCCACTATAGCTAATACGCCCCTCCAACCTGGCATTGGTGGGCAGAATGCCCATGATGGCCTGTGCCAGAACACTTTTACCCGATCCACTCGCGCCTACAACAGCCACGATCTCGCCCTCGTTTATGGAAAGATCCAGATTCTGAATGACATACGTCTGTTCATGCCCAAACCAACCACGAGCGCGCCGAAATGACACGGACACTCCCTCAATATCAAGAAGAGCCATATTTACCTCACCTCCCTTGAACTACCCGTACCCGTTAATGTCTTCAGACTATTGCCCAATACATCAAACGCACGAACAACCAGTAACAATGCCAGTCCCGGGAAAAAGGCGAGCCACCACATGCCAGCAGATAAATATCTCATCGACTCGGACAAAATAATTCCGATGGCCGGTTGTTGCGGGGACAATCCCAGCCCCAGAAACGTAATGGCTGCCTCATGCAGAATCGCATGGGGAAAGATTAGCAGTACGCCCACGAACAGCTGCGGGACCAGATGTGGCAGCATATGCTGCACCGCAATCTGTAACCGCGATTGACCCAACTTGTGTGAAATCTGAATGTATTCTGCGGATTTCAGTTGAATCATCTCCGCTCTTACAATCCGTGCCAGATTCGGCCAGTGCGTCAGCGCGATCGCTGCCGCCACTCCTGCCAGACCTCCACCGAATACAAAGGCCAGCATGACCAGCGATACCAGATGTGGCACACTCAGGAACAGGTCGATGATCCATGAGATTACCCGGTCAGCAACCTTGCTAGAAGCCGCCCCCAGTCCAAGCAGTAGTGCGACCAGTCCGCCACCACAAGCTGCAAGCAAACCAACTTGAATGCTGGTTGCCAATCCTTTTAACGTACGCATGAACATATCTCTTCCGATCCAATCTGTGCCAAATGGATGCGCCCAGGTTGGAGCCATATTCCGATCCATTAATGAAGTCAGCGTAGAACCAGCCGGAAGCAGCCTGCCCGTCAACCACACGATGACAATCCAGATCACCGCGAGGCTTCCCCAGATCACCGCTCTTTGGCGAGGATTTCGGAAACGTTGATTGCTGACACCCATGTACCTTCTTCTCTTTTGGCGTGTTGTTCCTGCCCCTGTTCCTGTCTCAGCTTGTAGAGACCCTGTATTAATGTTGTACCGTACCTCTTGATTCGCAGTTTTCACTTTCTGTGCTTCGGCTGTTTCTGCCGTCTGTTCGGAGGAGCGTTCTACCGTCTGCTTCATGACATCAGCTCCTCCTTCATCCGTGGATCAATCAAGCGATACAGAATGTCGGCCACCATATTACCTGTAAAAACAAAGATCGCACTGCACATCACAAGTCCGAGCAGCAGTGGAACATCACCGCGCAACCCCGCCTGAACCGTTGCCTGACCAAGGCCGGGGTATGAAAATACCTGTTCTGCAAGCACAGCCCCACCAAACAGTTCACTGAACGAAGCAAACTGCAGCGTGATGGCTGGCAAAACAACATGTCTGAACCCATGTCGACGGAACAGCTGAAATCCACGCTCACCCCGCGCTCTCGCAAACAGAATATAATCTGACTCCAGCACATCCATGAGCTTCTGGCGTGTATGCAAAGCGATCGAAGCTACCCCAGTCAAGCTGAGGGTCAACGCTGGCAGAATCATATGAATAGCTCGATCTCCCCATGTGACCTGATCAGCTGACATTCCTGCGGGTACCCCAAGGCCAACTGGAAGCCATCCAAGCCACACCCCAAATACCATCAGCAGCAACAGCGCAATCCAGAATACCGGCGTGGAGGCCAGCGTATAACAATACCAACAGATCAGGCGATCCAGCTTCGAATTCCGTCTCATGGCAGCAACTACACCAAGAGTGAAACCAATGATGCCGGATAATATCCAAGCCACAGCCATAAGCGCAACAGAATTCATGAACCGTTCCTGGATAATATCCGCTACAGGCTGTCTGTAAATCATTGATGTCCCCAGATCTCCCTGAATCAGCGTTTGTCCCCAGGTTAGTAATCGTTCCACGGGAGATTCATTCAATCCCCAACGTTCTTCGATTAAACTGCGCTGTTCGGCGCTTACCCGGATCATGTCTCCACCAATGTAGGCTTCGATCGGATCAACAGGAGAGAATTGCATTAATATAAAAGACAACACACTGACTCCAACCAATAGAGATACAAGTCGCAACATTTTAAAACCAACAAATCTGGCCCATCCATTCCTGCCTGTCATCCAATCTCTCCCCAATTCAGGCTAAAGCTACCGTTACGTTTCCTACTTTGTACTGTTATCCCAGGACCATTCCTCCAGATTGGTTGTCACCGGCCAGCCGTGACCATGAGGATGGATCTGCTGCTCGCCAATGTTCAGTCCATTCGTAACCAGATACAGATGATCTATATTTACGAGCCATGCCCATGGCGCATCACCCTGATAACTGAAACCTGTTGTTCCATCCCATTCCGCTTTCTGCCAGAACGGCAATGCCTCTTCTTCACTTGTTGCCTGAAGGGCTTTGTCCATCCAAGAATCCACGACAGGATTACTGTACAGCCCCACATTGTAATACCCTTCTCCTTTATGAGTACTGCTATAGAGGTTATACGTCTCTAGTGGATCATGACTGCCCCAACCAAATAACACAGCGTTGGAGAAAGCCAGCTTTTTTGTTTCTTCACGGCTTTTGCCTTCAACATTGATTTTGATTCCCGCCTGGGCTACCATATCCGCAGCAGCCAGTGCCAGAGATTGTCTTGTTAAATCACCTGCAAAATAAAGCAGATTGAACTCGGCCTTCACGCCGTTTTTCTCGACGATACCATCACCATCCGCATCCACCCAGCCACCAGCGGCCAGAATCTGCCTCGCTTCTTCGAGATTGGCATCCGTAAATACAGCTTCCGCATTACTCCAAGGCAGATCATCACTAACGGAATAAGCCGGACGACCATACCCTTCCAGTACACCCTCAACCAAAGCCTTACGATCAATCACAACATTCACCGCTTGGCGAATCGCCAGATCAGATGTCACATCATTCCCTGCGGGAAGACCCTCGCCCGACCTGGCACCAGCAGGTTGCATGGGGAACATGATGCCCCGGTTATCTACGGTTTTCACGGCCTCTAAGCTCATGCCATTCACCTGTTGCTTGCTAAACGCTGCCGGGATAGCAGCGATATCCACCGTACCTGCCTGTGCAGCGGCGTAGGCTGCATCTTCATCCAGATAGAGGAAGGTGAGTTTGTGGAATGCAGACTTGTTACCGTAATATTCTTCATTGGCTTCAACGATAGCCTGTTGTCCTTTGTCCCACTGAACCAGCTTGTACGGTCCTGATCCGACTGGATGTTCCGCATAATCAGCGCCATAGGCGTGTTCAGGTACAATGCCAAGTGTCGTCAGCAGACTGATGAATGTAGACTGCGGCGACTTCAATGTGAATATAACCGTGCTATCGTCGGGTGCCTGCACATCAGCCATATTCGTCAAATCAATCACAGACCCACTCTGAGCAGCCGTATTAAACGTAAATTTTACATCTTCAGCCGTAAGTGGCTCCCCATCAGCGAATTTTACATCATTCCGGAGTGTAACCGTCCAGGTCAGCCCATCTTCACTAACTGAGTATGCGGTAGCCAGATCGTTAACCAGTTGTAGCTTGGCATCCCGCTTCAGCAAGGTACTCTGGAAAAGTGGTGACCCATATTGCCCCCATCCGGTTGTTGGATCAAACCCGCCTTCCGGCTCGGTGCCAACGGCCAGCACCAATTCGTCTTTGGTTAAGGCTGTACCTGATCGTCCATCCTCTACTGATGAAGCTGTTGGCGCTGTGCCCTGTGCACAACCTGATAAACCAATGGAACATACAAGCAAGATGCCTAATCCTGTTCTAACTTTTCGTTTTCCCCATCTCCATGAAAATCTGCCCATTCTGGTCGTTCCCCCTCTAAAGTTGTGCTGCAATCACTTTTTCGTGTTACTTTTTAGAGAAATTGTAGCACAAAACATAAATCATATGTCAACAAAGTTAACTTCATAATCCATATTTTTTCAAATTACAGAATTAATAATTAAAAAGTTATATAACCGAGCATTTGTAGCTCTCTATAAAGTCAGGTATTATAACAAACAAAAAAAACAGACGTTGGCATTTAACCAATAATCTGTTTTTTTAGATTTGTTATATTTTCATAGAAATTACACTCGTATTTGTCTTACTCCGCAGATCGATGATGATGGCTGTGACCATGCTGACCCGCACTGTGATTGTGATCCAGGCCTTGATCCGGATTGCCATCCTGACGACTCTGAGCATGAGCCAGTTTGTTGAGTTCATCCACATAAGTCACAGACAGCTCCGCATACAAAACACCTTTTTGTACCTGGATCTGTTGATGCAAATGACGCAATCGTTCCAGGTTACCCCGTACGGCAATTACCTCCAGGCATTGGTCATGGTTCAGGTGCACGTGCATATTGGAAATGATGTCATGATGCGCCTCATGTTGCAGCTCCATCAAACGAATGGGAAGATCACTGATATGGTGATCGTAGACCATCACAATGGTGCCTGCCACATCCTGGTCGGATTGTAATGCAGAAGGTTGCAGTAATGTTTTGCGAACAAGATCACGGAAAGCCTCAGATCGGTTTTTGTATCCCTGTTCCTCAATATAGTGGTCAAACTGCTCAATTAGAGGTGTAGGAAACGCCACCCCGAACCGGGTCAAATCTTCTTTATCTGCCATACTTCTCCTCCTGCGCCCTCATTTGCTTCGAGTGTACCACAGACTTGTCTGCTCATCGACTATACTGTTTCATGAATCGTACTGCCGAATGTATCGCCTGTTGTCCAGCATCACTCTCCAGATCAAATTGATAATCATGTCCCAGCTTCTCTGATGAGTTTGAGAAAAACAAGGTTTCCACCTCAACATCAAGGCGCTTCAATACTTGTGCCAGCTCAATCGATTGACTGGTCAATGGGTCATCATTGCCTGAGGTAATAAATGCAGGCGGGTACGCTGCTGTGGCCTGAAGCACGGTCGACATTTCATGCAGACGTGGATAGTCTTCGAATGTTTTGACTCCGGTATATGACCAGAGAAATGTCCGTATAAGCGGAAATCCCGTTTCCGCTACTGTACTCAGATTGTAAGGACCACAGAATAGAAGAACTCCACGCAACTCTTCCGGCTGGGCGGCTGGTGTTATATTCATCAGTTTGGCGAGGGAAGGATTCGTCACCACTGCCGCAGTCTGACTTGCAATCTGGGCACCTGCCGAATTGCCTGCGAGAAATATTTTTTTTGGGTCACCCTGATACTCACTGACATGGTTCTTCACGTAAGTCAAAGCCTGATTCGTCTGGATCACGGGAGTGGGATATTTCGTATCCGGTGCGAGCGCATAATTCATACTGACCACAACGTAACCCTGCTTGGCTAATTGTACGGCATAATCTGCGATGTCCTCTTTGTCACCCAAGACCCATCCACCACCATGAACCCACAACACAACAGGCAAAGGTTCCGATGTTACGGAAGGATAATAGATATCCAGCGTACTGTCATTACGCCCTTCGTCTGCATAGGGTACATCCGCAACACGAGTTATCCCTTCCGAGAGCATAGTGTCCTTAGTGTCTGGATTAGCAATTTCAATCAATGATTTTAATAAAAATACTGTTATTTTGGGTGTCCATTGTGTACCAATCCCAATAAAACCTATGATCAAAATTAGTACAACGCTGGGAATCCAGTAACGTTTACGTTTAAAACCTTTGGCCCCCATACGTTTCGTTTCCAACTTGGACTGCAATAGTTCCACCTCGTTCCATCATCATCGAAGCGTCTTTACACCTAAAGTTGTGTACGTTGCGGAGAGGACCGGGTTTCCTCTTATTTGGGTCTCTTGGCGATTTCCTGTCTGACTTTCACATACGTAGTGGATACTTTTTGCTCCAGTGTGTGGATATGTTGTTTTGTGCCTGCCCACTTCTCTGCTGCAGACGCCAAGGTGTTCAATGAGCTGAGTACACGTGACGTTTGGCTTTGTTTTGTACTCTGTTTGAACTGTTGCAGGGCGTTTGCATATCGTTCTTTTGCCAGACTCGTCTGTTTTTTAGCCGTTTGAATCTGTTTCTTCGCGGAGTCGGCCCCTGCTAGCATAGCTCGTAAACGTTTTATTTCAGTGCTCTTCCGTTTACGTGCTTCGGCAAGTTCCTTTTTCTTGATCCGGATGTCTTCTCTGGCAAGCTTCACTACGGGTCTCAACGTCTCTGCCTGAGTGCGGATTGCTGTACTCCATTCCTTGTTTTTGATGGCTTTGGCTGCATCCAACTGTCGATTGACTGAACTATAGAGGGCGAATAGCGGTTCATATCGGGCTTGGGTTTGCTTTACCTTTTCAGTTAGAGCTGCGACCTTCGCATCATCGGTTTGTCTTATTTCTACACGTAATCGCTCCAATTCCGCGGTATTTCCGGCATGAAGTGTCTTTATTTTTTGTTCCCAAGCCTGCTCTTGTGTCTTCCAGTTCCCCACTTTCTCGTACGCTTGCTTCAACGTTAACTTGGTTTGTGCATCGGCTTTGTTCAATACGGAGTCCCATGCTTTTTGCGCGGTTACGCCAAGATCTATATCCGCAGCCTCCACTGAAGAAGCAAAGTAGATCGTGCTTGCGCTGAACAGAATCACAAGCCCTATAAGCAGGCGTGATCCGAAAATAAGATGAGTCAACGATGGCAATTGCTGACGCCGAACGTTACTTTGTTCCATCATGTGACTATGGCTACCTGCTATTGGAGAAGGGAATAGAATGTCATTCGTCTCCATTAAAGCTATTTCTTCTGTAGATATATCTTCGATATGCTGTCGCCCCTTCTTCTCTTCTACTAAACCGTGATGTTCTATGAAGTTATGAGAGCTTGATCGTTCCAATAGGGAACAACATACCATGGCCTCCTGTTCATTTATCGTTTCCTTCCATGCTTCTGTTTGCATGCGTCTCTACACCCTTTCTTCTAAAATATTTAGCAGAATAGCCAACGAAATCATCGAACGACAAAAAAGCACCCGCAAGTCAGGCATTTGCCTGCTCTTACGGGTGCTTCCCTCATAAGCCGTTCCATATGAGATTCGATTGAACGAGTCACTCGAACCTTCCCTTTTTCTAATATATTCCATTCACTGTTTCTGGTCAAGCAAATCTGGTTTCACTGGTTGAATAAAACTTTCGATCAACGGGAGAACCCTTCCCGCTTATAGTTAACAACTGATACAACTCAGCTTATTGATTGACCAAAATAGCTTTCATTTCCTCGGTCAGATCCTCTTCTTTCAGCATCATATAGATGTTCGACCCCCTTACCGAGTTAAGCTTAATTTGGTAGACCGTATCCTGATCGGTGTAAAAACCGGTTCTTTGTCGCAGTAGCAGATCGCTGATTATTTTTTTATTTTTGGTAGCGACCTGTCTGTTACCATCGATATTTACATCCACAAAATTAGGCTCAGGATACACCATTCTGTATTTACCTGGATTATCAATCTCCTGTTTAACAAATTGGGCAGAAGCCATGTCCTCAGCCGATACCGTAAGTTGATCATAGAGATTGTTCTGTTTGATCCATTCCATCAAGCGGCCATAGCTTGCCTTAAACTGATAACTCACACTGTGGCTCGGTCGATCCAGCTTTTCTTTGGAAGATGCTTCATCAAGATAATCCTGATAGACTTCTATCGAAGCGAACGATTCCCATGAGGATAGCTGGTCCTCATATGTCTGATTGAGTATTTCAGACTTCAAAAGTTCCTTGAATTCACGAATCAGCTTAGGATCGCTAATGAATACTTTACGCTCCGAGTTGAGACTGGATCGAATACCAATACTGCGAACATCTTCATCCAGTGCATAGGTGTCATAAGTCGTTGATTTATAATCTTCCCACTGTTTTACCTCTGCTAATTCCTGCCTGAATTCTTCTTCGGGAATCTGATACCTACGTGTCATCGTTTTCCCATTATTGAGTTGGTAGTCGATCAATACATATTCATCGTTGCTTCTGTTCTGACCGCTGTTCTGATTACGTACTCTTTCGAGCAAAGGCAGATCGGAGTGCACAATTTTCTGATGCAGTGCAAGCACAGCATCCACATAACCCGGAGTATCTGAATAAAATGGGCTATCATCCAGTTTTACACTTTTATCATTCACATAGATGTAATGGTCTCCTCCCAGTCGTACCATTTGTACATTTTCCTTTGAGGGCACATTATTAGCGTAACCGTTCCAATCGGCTACAGGGATATACAAAATTAATCCTGCCACGATACCATATACTGCAAACCGGGGGAGTAACCTGCTGCTCCAGATGAGCCATGTTTTACGTATAATCATCTCAGCACCAATATAACCAACCACACCACCTAGCAGATAACCAAAAATACCCCATACACCTGATCCTTCAGGAGCAATTCTGGTAAAGTAGGCACCTCCTAATAATACCAATGTGAACATGAATCCAAAACGGAAGATGGGTTTGACGATCCTGAACGTAATTGCTTGTGTCGCCGACTCTACATGTCTTCTCGCATACAGCACATAACACAACACGAAGAGTATACAAGTTATAGCCGCATAAATTACCAATTCCCCCCATTCTGGAGGATAATAACCCATAGAGCTCATTCGGAAGAGCAGGGATGTTTTTTCCATGTTAAAGTTACTCGAATTATTGTACGTAAAGCCAAGCAAATAACGTTGTAAATGAAGCTCATAAACTCCCCAGAAGATCACCGGAATTAATATTAGACCAAAAACTGTAAGTCCTTGCAGAATAGATTGGCCTATACACATTCCCACGGCAACCGTCAGGGTAAACATAAACAATGAGAAGATGCTCATCGTCACGCCCCACATCCAGATATCATGACCACTGAAAATATAGGATGGTTGATCGAGCACCGCCCATACCCACCCGGTAATCCCGGTGGTTATCCAGATCGGAAGCAGAATCATGACATATCCAGTCAACAGATTCATCGTTAACAGATGTTTACGCTGTAATGGCAGACTGTGGTATAAGTCCGCAGGTGCACCAGTTTGAATATAACGGAAGAGTAGCAGAGCTATGGCGACAGGAAAGGTCAGCGCAAATAGCAGATGAATTTCATTGGCCTGAAACAGACTGGTGATTTCCAGAGGCACTTCTATATATTGTGTTCCAATATATAAAGGTAACGAGAACAACAATGTGATGAGATATAAAATGCCTATCCATCCATGCTGTCTGAAATTTTGGATCAGGATGCCCCGGTTACAGAACAATCGGTTGAATATCATACCCTGCGTCCTCCATTTCGTAGATAAAGATTTCTTCGAGCGTCAAAGGCAGTACATCCAGCAGATACGGATCATGTACACGGAATTGATCCGTGACCTGTTGTCGATTGCCTTTGACGATGTACAGGGATACACTTCCCCGTTTCTCTTGATGCAAAATATCAATCTGCTCATCCATGGCTTTGGCATGGTCCGGGTGGCGGAAAGCAACCTGGATTTTATGCGTATCGGCCTTCAGATCATCAAGATCCTTCTCTACAATAATTCGGCCTTTGTGCATAATCGCCACATGGTCACACAGATCTTCGATCTCACGCAAGTTGTGCGACGAGATGACAATGGTTACTTGACGCTCAGCTGCTTCCTGGAACAGCAAGTTTTTAATCTGCTGGCGCATGACGGGATCAAGGCCATCTATCGGCTCATCCATCAGCAGCACTTCAGGCATACAGCTAAGTCCCAGCCATACAGCTGCCTGACGGCGCATGCCTTTGGACATGCGATGTAACTTACGTTTTACATCCAGTTTGAACACGGTAGCCAGTTGCTTGAACCGTTCCTCATTCCAACGCGGATATACCGAACGATAAAATGCAGCCATCTGAGTTATTGAAGATTGCGGGAAAAAGTAGGGTGAATCTGCCATAAAAATTGTGCGGCCTTTGAGATCCATATTTTCATAAATCTCATTATCTTCGATACGAATAGTTCCGCTGTCCTGACGATAAATGCCAGCTATCATTTTGAGCAGCGATGTCTTGCCTGCCCCGTTGGAACCGAGCAGACCATAGATCGATCCCTTATGTATGTGCATCGTTACGCCATCCACTGCCTTCTCCTGTTCAAACGCTTTGACGACTTGATTCAGCTCAATCATGAGGCTCCTCCTTCTCTATACGGGCCATCGCTTCCTCAAACAAAAGCGTCATATCCGCTTTGGTCAAACCAGAATACGAAGCTTCTGCAATCAACTTCACCAGAGACTCTCTGATCTCATCTCTCATGGCTTCATTCGGATGTTCCACTGACGATGATACGAAGCTCCCTTTTCCCTGCAAAGAATAAATGTAACCTTCACGTTCAAGCTCACGATACGCTTTCTGAATCGTATTTGGATTCACGGTCAGCTGCGTGGATAACGCACGAACGGAAGGAAGCTGCTCGTCGGGCTTTAGAATACCGTATACGATCATTTCTTTGACTTTGTCCACTAGTTGCTCGTAGATCGCCTTACGGCTGCGTACATCTAATTCGAACATCCCGCACCTCCTTTCTGTAAATGTGTGAAACAACCTATGAGTTTAAATGACTGTATCTGAGGTGTATGTGTAGTTATCTAGGTGTAAAAAGGCATTACCTAAGTTGTACAGCTGTACGTATTCAACCCTTAGGTGTATTAACTGTACTACTATTATTAATACAGTTAAATCAGATTGTCAACCGTTGACTTTGACTTCTTGTTTTATTGGGAGTACGTTAGTAAAGAGAGGTTATATGGTTTATTTGACATATCAAATGATTGGAAGCAAGTTCATTTCGACTTGGGACGGGGCACGATCAGATGGCATTCACATGAGGTTAGGCAGAACGGCTATCTGAAGCGAAGTGGCTAGATGTGGCTACTTGAAGTGATACGGCTACCCAAAACCTTTTGCTTGACCACTTTTGATAGAATTACATGCAAAGGTTGTTCAGGTCTTTCCCCTTCCGTTATGATGGAGATAAAATTATGTTCAGTGATCACTATGTCTTTGTTACTTTTTTGTGCGCGTTTAATCTGATTGATTGTTAGGTCTGTTATTCGTTATATATGTTGTGTTGTGTTGTGTTGTGTTGTGTTGCGTTATAGACCTATTGTCTGCACAAACGGTTAGCTTTACAGCAGACAGCTATATTAGAGTTAGCAAGACTGTGTATTTACTTTAAATTCGGGTTTGCACAAATGAGCTATTATGTAGTGGTCGAGTGTAGACTGGACCCGTTATTCGTTTGGTCTGTTGGTCTAACATCCGAAGGTCGATATATGATTAGCGTTGATTGGATTGGGGCAGTCTTCAGCCTTTTTAGTCGTTTATCTGTTCGTTTGGAGGGCCAACTCGTGCTGTCCGCACTGAGCATACATATTGTAGATATGTCTTTCAAAGGGTGGACACGGACATGAGAAAGCACTTCGGAATTGATATTCTACATATAGATCATTTTTAATTTTATATCTGAAAACATCTATATGTAGTGTTTCATATTCCTGGATGGATATAGTATCTTTTAAGAAAAGTGTCCACTCTTTGAAAGACAAAATTAAGATGAATGTCCTTTTGTAGTGGACAAATACATGCCCGAATTCCATTTATATAAGTTGGACTATACATTTACACAGAAATAACAAGGCAGTAATAACTCAAAGAAGTGTAGCTAAAAGCTTGTTGTAAGTACGATGCTATGGAGGCATATGCTACGCCTCTAATACCTCATAAGGAGAATCCGAGATGAATGAACATAAACAGGATGAAGATCAGAATAATAAATCAAACGCATCATTCGAAAATAGTGGACACCACGGGGATTCAACTGGGGAAATAAACACTTCAGATATAAGTCCGGTTCAAACAAATTCATCACAACGTGTGTTAATTGTAACTGCGGTTGATGCGGAAAAAGATGCGGTCCTCCGTGGTTTGGGAGATACGGCCGCGGAACGATTTGATGTCATCACTGCGGGCGTTGGCCCAGCCTCAGCCGCAGCAGGAACAGCCGCTACATTGGCATATGCCGTAGCGGCTGCAAGTACTAGGGCATTGGCGCAGGGTTCCACTACGCCAAGCCCATCCGATGTGGCACAGGCATCTGCCACATCTTCAAGGCCGGGGCCCCTTGCTGGAGCCGGATCTTCACCAGCCTACATGCTGGTGATCAGTGCCGGCATCGGCGGCGGGTTCCCCGGCCGGGCGGACGTCGGCTCCCTCGTGGTAGCGGACGCCATGGTTGCCGCCGATCTGGGCTCGCAGACGCCAGACGGCTTCCTTAGTGTGGACGAGCTCGGATTCGGCTCGTCCATTGTGGCGGCGGACGCGGAGCTTGCCGCTCGCCTGCGCCATGAGCTGCAGCGGGCTGGGCTCGCTGTCAGCGGAGGCACTGCGGTCACCGTGTCTACGGCGACCGGAACAGCGGAGACGGCCGCAGAGCTATTGCGCCGCGTGCCGGATGCCGCCGCCGAAGGTATGGAAGGCTTCGGCGTGGCAACAGCTGCCCAGCAGTTCGGCGTGCCAGCACTCGAACTGCGGGCCATATCCAACGCGGTCGGTCCACGCGACCGCGACGCTTGGCGCATCAAGGATGCCCTCGATGCGCTTCAGGCTGCAAGTTCCATTATACGGGAGGTTATTACATCATGAAAATTGCATTTTCCCCTTGTCCAAACGATACATTTATCTTTCACGCGTGGGTACACGGGTTGATCCCGGGCGCACCTGAGCTGGATGTCCGTTATGCTGATATTGATATCACCAATGGTCTGGCGGCAAATCCCGATGGACCCGACACACCTGAAGTGATGAAAATATCTTATGCAGCACTGCCATACGTGTTATCTGACTATGCTCTGCTTCCTGCTGGAGGCGCACTTGGCAGAGGATGTGGTCCGTTGGTTCTGACCGCAAATGGCACGACCGATCCAGCATATCTGTCTGGACGACGGGTTGCTGTGCCAAGTGAACGCTCGACAGCATATCTATTATTCCGTCTGTGGGCAGCGCAAAATGTTCCGGGTGGTGTAGGCGAGATTGTTGTCATGCCATTCGACCAGATCATGCCTGCTGTGCGAGACGGCAAGATCGATGCCGGACTTGTCATCCATGAAGCACGCTTCACGTACCAGAACTATGATCTCAAACTAATGACAGATCTCGGGAACTGGTGGGAAAGCGACACAGGCCTTCCGATCCCGCTTGGAGCAATCATCGCACGTCGCAACATGGATGCTCATGCCCTCGCCGGATGGGCACGCGCGTCGGTTGAATATGCATGGGCGCACCCGGATGAGTCGAGAGCATACGTTATGGAACATGCCCAAGAAATGGACCCTGACGTAGCTGCACAGCACATTGGACTGTATGTTAACGAATTCAGCGCCAACCTGGGTGATGATGGTTACGGCGCAATCACTGCACTGCTTGGCCGCGCCATGAAAGAAGGACTCGTTCCTGAGTTCGACCTTGATCTGTTGCGAATCTAACATCTATATCTGTACGCTCTATAACCAGCGCACCTTATTTAGCCGAATAACGTGGTATGAGAATTCTAAAGAATCTCAGACACCGTATTCGGCTAAAATTCGTTCATATCACCGACAAACTCGCTTCATTCCACACAATAACGCTTCTACGATTCGTTAGAAATTGGTATGTGCGGATTTTCGGCGTATAGCGTGCGCTCGTTTCGTTAGGGTCCTGTATAGGGTGTTCATTTGATACAAACTTCTTAGTATCCAGGGTGATGGCGATGTCCTTGCCATCTTTTATTTTTAGAGCTTAGTTACTTAGGGGTAGTAAAGGTCGTATTCAGGAGGGCACGAATCGGAGTCTGTCCTTTAACTTCCCCGTACCTGTTTTGCTGAATTCCTACCTTCCAGCAACAGTTATATAAGCCTTACCGGGTTTCGGATTTGAGGTTCGTGGTTGCGGTTTTAGATTCTAATTTTTAACTTGGTAAAAAACTTTCATCAAGATACTTGCTGCAAACTAGGGACCTCACTAACCATGTTGGACTACACTACACATGACACACGAAATAGAAAGAGCTGTCCCCTAACGTCAGACTTATGACGGAGGGACAGCTCTTTTTTTCACTCTATATTCAACTTCATATTTATAGTCATATCTAACACTCTACTCAACCCAAGATCGAAGCGGAAAGAAACCCATGCAACTCCACGCTCTCCGCGTCATCTTGAACCCTACTGTACTCCATCATCCCACCCCACTGCTCTCCCTCTCGCAACGGCGGTCTACGAATCCAACCAACCATCGCCTACGATCTGCTGCAACCGCAGCCGAACAATCGGAACCATCCCTACGAATCAGCCACAACCGTACGAATCATGATCCGCAGCGCATCCAGCATCATGGGAATAGGCAGCGACGGGACAGAAGGCTGCAACACCGCCATCTCTGTGGAGGCGGGAAAGTGTACAAATCCTGCACGGATCGGAAGTTGCCCTACTCGAATGTAATCCAGCACCCGGTACATTGTATTGTTGCAGATATATGTACCTGCTGTATTGGACACGGCAGCGGGAATACCTGCTGCCGACATGTCATTCACCATGGCACGTATGGGCAAGGTGGAGAACAACCCATCCGGGCTGCCGTTTACAATTGGCTCGTCCACAGGACGCTGTCCCTGGTTATCCGCGTAGGAGCCAGGCGGAATGTCTTTGACATTCACGGCGATCCGCTCCGGTGTGATGGACGTTCTGCCCTTGGCCAGCCCACAGGCGATGACCACATCTGGCCGATAGGCTTCCATCTCTGCGATCAGCAGGTCTGCACATTCATCAAAGTGCACGGGCAACAGTGCTGTTTTTAGCTCAGCACCCTCGATCACTTCGTTCGCAAGAGCATCCATTAACGTCCCCGCCGGATTCACTGCATCCCCGCCAAAAGGTTCAAACCCGGATATCAGAATCTTCACCATCACACCTCAGCTCCTGTCTGTTACTCCGATTTGTAACGTAATCCCCACTGGCCCCGAATCGTGTCCATCAGCTTCATGATTTCCAGGGATTCGTCCAGTTTAATGGTATGGCTCTCCGTCCGACCTTCTAAGATACAACGTCCCGCTTCTTCTGCCTCAAAAGCATAACCAATACATGTTCGATCATCCGTGAACTTCTCAGGCTCGTCCTGACCATTCACATGCAGATAGGCTTCTTTGCCCGCCAGGAATAAAGGAAGACGTATCTTGCCTTCCGTACCGTATATGACTGCTTCATTGCTGAGATTCAGACGAATGGCAGCACTCAGTGATGCAGAACGTCCCTCGGAATAGGACAACAACACGGAAAACTGCTCGTCCACACCCGTCTTACCGATATTGGCCGTACTCCATACATGCTGGGGCTGTTCGCCAAAGATCATCGAAGCAAAAGAAATCGGGTACACTCCTGCATCCAACAAAGCTCCCCCACCCAGATCCGGATTAAGCAATCTTCCTTCCGGCTCCCAGCCGACACGGAATCCAAAGTCTGCCTGGAGCAAACGTACTTCACCGATGCGTCCTTCTGCAATCCATGCTCTGGCTTGAGCGATCGGTGGCAAAAAGCGTGTCCACATCCCTTCCATCAGGAAAAGGTTACGCTCCCGTGCCGTCTCCACCAGTTGCTCCAACTGACGTGCATTCATCGTAAACGGCTTTTCACATAGCACCGCCTTGCCTGCCTCCAGACAAGCCATTACATTCTCCTTATGCACAGGGTGAGGTGTTGCCACATAGATAATATCTACCTCAGGATCTTGCAGCATCTCTTCATAAGAACCGTAAGCGCGTGCAAAACCATATTCAGCTGCAAACTTCTCCGCACTTCCCGCTGTCCGTGAACCTACCACTGCTTTCTCCGCGTTCCCGGCATGTTCCAAATCCTTTGCAAACTGGGATGCAATCCATCCCGTGCCCATAATGCCCCAGCGTACTTTGTCCTGTCCCACTACTTCTGTCATATTTAAAGCCTCCCTACTGCAATTTGAGTTGAAAAGGTTCATGATTCTGATCAGGCCAACATGTTATCCCCTTTATTTTACCAAAAAGAAACGCTTACGTCAGAAAACGATTTCGATTATGTGCTTTCAATAGAATCCAAGCTCATCAGGGCCTCGAACATATCTGTATACATTTCAATTCTCCAGTAGATTTGCTAAGATTATCAGCAGACCTTGGCCAAGAATTCTTGTCCCTAAGCATACTTATTACTAACGACAATCTGGTTAAACTATCGATCACATCTGATAACAGGATCAGGATCATATACCCTGTGCTATTCATAAAACATCTGACTATACTGCAAACGCGCTTTTGACAAGACAGCCAGTAATCATAACATCATGCAAAACGCATCAATAGACGTTCAAGAAAGACGTTCAGGTCCGAGAAAATATAGTGCGTTCCATATTCAATCATTACCTAAACTGTTCAAAAGAGAGGAGGACTCATAACACCATGACTACCATCCCGGGTACCGCCCACAGCGGCATGAATCCACACATGTTGCATAAGCAGACAAGTCCCAATGCAGAAAAGGAATCCTCAACCCGAGCAGATCTGGATGCATTCCTGAATGATACCCTTATCGAACTTCGTCAGGCAGAACATATTATAACCCGTGGGGAATGGCTCTGGTCCACAACTAAGCTAGCTCATCATACCTTCATATACATGCACAAATTTACAGGCCAACTGATCATGAATGGGACCCAATCCCACGTGGTTCGCAAATCAGCTTGCCTGTCCCTACCAGGAACTGCAATTGAACTGATTAGTGATGATGACCATGATATTGAACTGTATATGATTCACTTTGATCTGTATCGGGCTACGGAGAAAACAAAAGCCAGACGAATCTACGAACGTGAGCTCAGTTCACCTGTTACAGGCTGGATTCAAGGCCCATTTTACGGTATACAGCGCATTGCCGCACAGCTTACACAATTAAGCAATGAAGGTATGGAAACAGGCCTGAAGGCACAGCTCTTCCTGACGGAACTGTTACATATGCTCTGGCCTCAAGAAGACCAGACTGACGTAGGGGCTGGGCAGGATGAACCCGAACAGTGGCTCAGGTCCACCCTGCAATACATGCGCGAAAACTATATGCACGAGATCAAGCTCGAAAAGTTGGCTGAACTGGCTGACATGCACCCGTCCTATTACTCGCAGCTATTCAAGAGCCGCATGCAGAAGAATCCGATTGAATACATCACTCATCTGCGTATGAACCGGGCCAAGGAATTACTGCTCACTTCCGATCTGCGTATCCGTGATGTGGCTCGTGAAGTGGGTTACCGCGACGAATTTTATTTCAGCCGACGTTTCCGAAACCATGCCGGTTATGCGCCAACTTCCTATTCGAAGCAGGTCCACCGAAATATCGTGTCACTCTCCTATCCATACACAGACCACCTGATGACACTTGGCATCACGCCATGCGCAGCTCAGATCCAAGGCCATCTTCCTCATATGCCCAAATCGCTGACGCTGCCCTTTCACGCCTATGAACCTTGGGAACAGGGACGTCAGGCTTTCCTGGATGTGAATCCCGAATTGATTCTGACCAAGGACAATGCAGCTGCCAAAGCCATGGAGCATATTGGCGATGTCGCGCCCATCATCACGATTCCCTGGAACCAGACAGACGTCTTCGGTCATCTGCATCAGATTGCATCCATTGTGGATCGTACCCAAGCAGCGACAGATTGGCTGGATCGACATGAACGCAAGGCAGAGCGTGCACGCAAAAAAATCAAGGAATTGGTCGGGAACATTACCGTTGCCGTTGGCACGTTAACGCCTAAAGGTCCACGGATGTACAGCCATCGGAACTTTGGACATGTCTTTTATCGAACCTTGCAACTGGCCGCTCCTCAGCGTATTCAGACCGAACTGGCTGGCAAATCTCCCGGCATTGGATTCAACTGGCTGCCCTTCACACCAGGAGAATGGGACGGACTGGAGGCAGATGTGCTGGTACTGGCGATTAATTCTATGCATGAAAAGGCAACACTGTTGAAAGAGATGGCTTCGAATCCACTGTGGAACAGCCATCCTGCGGTAAAAAACGGACGTGTACATCTCATCGACTGGAACTCATGGGTTGTATATGCTCCATATTCCATCAACATCCAGCTCGAGGAAGCGCTCTCTATATTGACGAACAAACCTTCACTTTTGTAATCTAAAAAATGTCCATCTCCAAAATCTTAATTTATGCCATGTACGGGCCTGAATTAAGATTTTATAATGATCACTAATTGATAATGATAATCAATAACAATGAAATACGTTGTTGGTACCAAAGGAGTGACCCGTATTCAACATCCGGGACTGCCACATCGTCCGTCTAATTCAAGAAAATCTGCAGTGACTGTTGGGCTGACGTTTTTGTCTGCCATAGCCATACTGCTGCTAAGTATGTTTGTCGCAATCTCTTTAGGTGCCAAAGGGTTAACGCTGGAAACCGTATGGGCTGCCATATTTCAGTACAACCCGGCTTTGACACCACATCAGATTATTCATGAGCTGCGGCTGCCTCGTGTCCTTGCCGCGGTTATGATCGGCGCTTCCTTTGCTGTTGCAGGAGCTTTAATGCAGGGCATTACACGCAATCCGCTGGCAGACACAGGCATTCTGGGCATCAATGCTGGAGCCACTTTTGTCGTAGCACTGAGCTTTGCCTTTTGGCCCGGACTGCCATACGGCTGGATTATGTTTTTATCATTCATGGGGGCTGTTCTGGGCACACTGCTTATCTTCCTGCTTGGAATGGCAGCACCTGGTGGTCTGAATTCCATTAGACTGACCGTTGCCGGAGCCGTTATTGCAGCCATGTTAACCTCGCTCAGCACAGGCGTTGCCATTTATTTTGACCTGAGTCAGGATCTGGCCTTCTGGTATGCGGGAGGTTTCGGTGGAATAGAATGGCGGCATCTCAAGCTGATTCTTCCCGTGCTGCTCGCCACACTAATACTGATTATGCCACTTGCTCGGCGTGTATCGCTTATGTCACTCGGTGAAGAAGTGGCGATTAATCTCGGGATCAACCTGCGCTGGACGAGATTTCTCGCCCTTGCAGCGGTTGTTGTGCTGGCTGGTGTGTCCGTGTCGGCAGTAGGCTCCATTGGATTTGTCGGACTGGTCATCCCTCATATCTCCCGCAAACTGGTGGGTGTGGATTATCGACTCATCATTCCGATGTCTTCTCTGCTTGGAGCGATATTACTGGTGCTCGCCGATCTGGGCTCACGCATCGTGAACCCGCCCGAGGAGCTCGCGGTAGGCATTATGGTCGCTTTTGTCGGTGTACCGTTCTTCCTCTATCTGGCCCGTAAAGAAAGGAGGGCCTTGTAGCGATGAATTTTAATACACCTTCACGAGGTAAACGTTCGATCATCGTCAGTATCACGCTGCTCTGCATCGCCATTGCCGTTATTGTGATCAGCCTGAACACCGGAACCATTCGTCTCTCCCCAATGGCTGTGTTACAGACTTTGCTTGGTAATGGCAATTCGGATGATCAGATTGTACTGTTTGATTACCGACTGCCTCGCATCCTGGTAACTGTATTGGCTGGAGCAGGACTTGGTATTGCCGGAGCGGCCTTGCAAGGGATCACCCGCAATCCACTGGCGGACCCGGGTATTCTGGGATTACATGCGGGGGCAGCATTTGGACTAATGGTGTTTGTTAGTCTCTCCTTTACGATGGATGGTTCTGTGGCCTTGCTGATCCCGTTGTTTGCTTTTGCAGGCAGTGTTGCTGCCGCCCTGATCATCATGCTGTTATCTTATGATCGGCACAACGGCGTATCACCCATTAAGCTGATTCTGGTGGGAATCGCGGTAGCGGCCGGGTTCCATGCGTTAACACTCTATCTATCCCTGCGTCTGGATGAAGACACTTATTCCTTTGCCGCTCGCTGGCTGGCAGGAAGCGTCTGGGGCCGGGATTGGATTCATGTGCAAGCTTTGCTTCCTTGGGTGGTGTTATGTATCTCTTATATTTGGAGTCGATCCAAAACACTAGATGCCTTCAATCTTGGAGATGCTGCCGCAACCAGTATCGGGACACCTGTCCGATCCCAGCGTATTATTTTGCTGCTCTGTGCCGTGGCTTTGTCTGCCGTCAGTGTATCGATGGCTGGTGGGATCGGCTTTATCGGTCTGGCGGCGCCACATCTGGCGCGCAAACTTGTTGGTCCGATGCATCGGCATCTGATTCCAGCCGCCGGGCTCATCGGTATGGTTATTCTGGTGACCGCTGATACGATCGGGCGAACGATCTTTCAGCCTAATGCCATTCCGGCAGGCGTGGTGGTTGCTGCGATTGGTGCACCTTACTTTTTGTACCTGTTAGTACGAAGCAAGTGATCTTTTTTCAGAAAAACAAATAAGACATCCAAGAGATGTTCAAGGAGATTGTGACTACCCATGTTAAAGAAAAATCTTATGCTTGTCATGAGTATCTGTCTGGTACTTGTGCTCGCAGCCTGTGGAACGACCAATAATTCATCATCTGCTTCTGGTGGTTCGTCTACGGATACTTCAACCAAGAATCAAGACAACAGCTCAAGTTCGGGAGAGCAACGCATTGCCTCCATGTCGATCCATCTGACCAATGATCTGCTGTCTCTCGGCATTACTCCGGTTGGTTCCGTTATTGGTGGTGAAGCTAAAGGCTTCCTGTCCCATGTTGCTGATCAACTTCAAAATACAACACCACTTGGTCCGGTTAAAGACCCGGATATGGAAGCTTTGCTTGCCCTGAAACCCGATGTGATCTATCTGGACGAAGAATTCTCCGGTGGTGACATTGCCAAATTCGAAAAAATTGCTCCGGTGCATGTCTTCAATCTGGATGACGGTACATGGCGCGACCATCTGAAAGACATTGGCAAACTCGTGAATCGCGAGAAGGAAGCCGAGCAATACATTCAGGACTACGCAACCGAAACGGAAGAAGTGAAATCTCTGATTCATGACACGATTGATGATGGTACTGTGATGGCGATCCGTGTTACTGCCAAAGAATTACGTGTGTTCAGTACACGCCGTCCCATGGGTCCCATTTTGTATGAGGATCTCGGTCTGACTCCTGCCAAAGGGATCACAGATATCGATTCGACTAAACCGTATCAAGTCGTCTCCCGTGAAATATTGCCGGACTATGATGCAGATGCAATCTTTGTAGTTGTGAATTCGGATGATGAAGCCCAGACCATGTTCAAGGAACTGCAAAACAATCCGATCTGGCAAGGTCTGAAAGCAGTCAAAGCCAGCCATGTCTACCCGATTGGTGCACAGCCTTGGCTGGATTACTCATCTATCGGTAATAAAATGGCCATGGATGAAGCCAAAGAAATGTTCTCCAAAAAATGATTTTCCTTACACTCCACACTTAACGTGTCACAATACCAAAAAACCTCTCTTAGAGACCGGAACAGAGTTAGTTATCATACTCTCTTCCGCTCAAAGCAGAGGTTTTTGTTTTTTTCTTATCTATTTTACTTGTTTACTTTCCAGCCAATCGACCTGGAAATACCTTAAATCCAAAATTAACGACTTGTATTCACTTGACGATATGTCAAATCAAACTTAAGATTTATTTAGTCGACTAACTAAAAGGATACGAACGGAGTAGATGATATGAACCCAGTCCAAAATGATCGGTTAATGGGGCAGCTATCCGAACTCGTGAAACTGAAACGCTACAAGGTTCATGAGAAACTTGTGAACCACCCCGAGTTATACCCGGGGCAGCCCCCTTTGCTGTTCCAGCTTGAACGAAAAGATGGCCAATCCCAGAAAAACCTGGCCGAACAACTTCAGCGCAGTCCCGCAACGGTAACTGTCATGCTCAAGCGCATGGAATCATCCGGTTATGTGAGACGCGAAGCAGACCCGAAGGATCTGCGCAGTCTGCGGGTATACCTGACGGATCAGGGGCGATCCGCGCTACAAGAATTGAGAGAAGTGATTCAGAAGTTGGAACAGCAGGCCCAGAAAGATTTTACACCGGAAGAACTCCGGATCATGTCTGCACTTGCACAGCGTATGCTCCAAAACCTGCGTGAATCCTGAGGCGATGCAGACTCGCAATTGAAGCAGCTAGAGGTATTATGAAATTGATTCACTTATGCAATGAAGATTGAGGTGATTCCCTATTGTGGACGTTAAAACGATTCTTGACCCCGTATAAGTCGGCGGCAATCGTCGCCCCGCTGCTCATGGTACTTGAGGTTACCATGGACCTGCTCCAGCCCAAGCTGATGTCCAGCATTGTGGATGATGGTGTACTTGCAGGGAACCTGCCCCATATCGTGACCACAGGTCTGATCATGTTACTTGTTGCGTTAATCGGCTGGGTTGGCGGCGCAGGCTGTACACTCTATTCAAGCAAAGCTGCCGTTGGATACGGCACAGATCTGCGCCAGGAACTGTTTGACCATATTCAAACCTTCTCCTTCCGCAATCTGGATACGTTTCAGGAAGGTTCTCTGATCACTCGTCTGACCAGTGACATTACCCAGATGCAGACCTTTGTACAGATGCTGCTGCGGATGTTTATCCGTTCGCCAATGCTGATCATCGGAAGTATCATCATGGCGTTTACGATCAGTGTGAAACTGGCTTTGATTCTTATTGCGACAGTACCGGTACTGTTTATTATTTTATTTATTCTGATAAAAGCTTCCTATCCGCTGTTCGCCAGTGTGCAGATCAAGCTTGATCAGGTCAACGCCGTGCTTCAGGAGAATCTTGCCGGCATTCGTGTCGTCAAGGCGTTTGCACGTGCACGTCTGGAGAAAAAACGGTTCAAGCAATCCAACGAAGATTACACTACAACCGCCGTCAAAGCCTGGCGTATTGTAACGCTGAACGCACCCGTGCTCAGCCTGATGCTGAACGCTACCATTGTAGCGGTGCTGTGGTTTGGAGGTTTCCAGGTAGTGGGAGGCGATATTGCCGCCGGGGATCTGATTGCTTTTATCAACTATGTCACGGTTGTACTCTCTTCCCTCACGTCAATCGGCATGATGATGATGAGCTTCTCCCGTGCCAAGGTATCTGCTGCCCGGATCAACGAGGTGTTACATACAGAGCCAGATATCCAATCGGGAACCGACAACGATAACTCCGGGAATGTACAGTCACATCAGTCTAAACGTCAGCAGTCCTCATACCAACCGTCTTTTCTTCCCTCGCACACAGGCGGTCAAGTGGAGTTCAGAGACGTATCTTTCCGTTATGATGGTGACCATGCACTCACCGGAATTAATCTGAAGGCTCGCCCGGGTGAGAAAGTGGCTCTGATCGGTTCTACAGGTTCAGGCAAAACCTCGCTGGTGCAGCTAATTCCCCGTCTGTATGATGCTTCGCAAGGTGAAGTGCTCGTGAATGGAGTGAACGTTCGTCACTGGGATCTTCAGGATCTTCGCAGCCGTGTGTCCATTGTGCTCCAGGAATCCATTCTGTTCAGCGGCAGCATCCGGGATAACATTTGTTTCGGCCGGCCCGGTGCAATGGATGCTGAATTGCATGCTGCGGCACAAGCTGCGGCTGCGGATGATTTTATTATGAAACTGAAAGATGGGTATAACACGGAACTGGGTCAGCGCGGGGTCAATCTGTCCGGTGGACAGAAACAGCGGATTTCCATTGCACGCGCCCTGCTTATGCGACCTGAAGTGCTGATTCTGGATGATAGCACCAGTGCTGTGGATCTACGCACGGAAGCGAGCATTCAGAAGGCTTTGCAATCCTTGATGAAAGACAGTACCACCTTTTTGATTGCACAGCGGATCTCCTCCGTGAAGGATGCAGACTGTATATATGTCATTGATGAAGGACAGATCGTTGCCAGAGGCACACATGATGACCTTATGGCTCATTCATCACACTATCAAGCCATCTATTATTCGCAGCAACGGAAGGAGGATGTTCAATTTGGCTAAACCTGCATCTTCCTCCATACAACAAACGGTCGTGCCTCCCATCGGAAGACCCGGACCTGCGGGCAGAGGACCTGTTCCCAAAGTCAGAGCCAAAAATGCTCGCCACGCCCTAATCCGGGTATGGTCGTACATGGGACGTCATCGCAGAGGAGTTATTGCTGCATTAGTGCTGACGGCTCTTGGAACACTGCTTAACCTGGCAGGACCTTACCTTCTCGGCCGTGCCGTTAACGAACATATCGTGCCCAAAATAACAGCGGGTTTGCTGAAGGAATGTCTCCTCTTGCTGAGTGTTTATGCCCTTGGCTCACTCCTGATGTGGGCTCAATCCTATGTCATGATTGGTGTGTCCCAACTGACCGTCAAAGATCTGCGACATGCGTTGTTCTCTCGACTGCAAGAGCTGCCTATTAGCTTTTTTGATAAAAATCAAAGCGGGGACCTGATGAGCCGAGCCACTAATGATATCGATAACGTATCTACAACGCTGAATCAAAGCGTAACCCAATTGATGTCCAGTGCCATCCTGTTCGTTGGCTCCTTGTCGATCATGTTTGCACTCGATGTTCGGCTCACCCTACTCAGTCTGGTGACTGTACCCTTGATAACCATCGCCACTCGCCTGATCGCGTCGAGAACACGCAAACACTTCACCGCCCAGCAGAAATTACTTGGTGAGCTTAATGGGTATGCTCAGGAAACCATTGCTGGACAAAAAGTCGTTGCTGCCTATAACCGTCAGGATCAGGCACATCGGCATTTTCAGAATCTGAACGAGAAACTGCGCACATCCAGCACACAGGCCCAGACCGTTTCAGGTTTAGTTGGACCCACGATGAACGTGATGAACAATATCGGGTTTGCCATACTCGCTTCTGTAGGTGGATGGATGGCTTATCATGAAATGACGTCCATTGGACTGATCGTCAGCTTTCTCGCTTACTCCCGCCAGATTGAGCGGCCACTCAACGATCTAGCCAATCAGTACAATCTCATTCAGGCTGCAATCGCAGGTGCTGAACGTGTGTTCCACATTATGGATACACCTGGCGAATACGTAGAGGAACAGAAGAAACAGCTGGATCAGATTCAAGGTAGAGTTGTATTTGAAGACGTCTCTTTTGGGTATAGCGCGGAGCGAGACATTCTCAAGAAGGTTAGTTTTACTGTAAAACCTGGTGAGATGATTGCACTTGTTGGACCTACCGGGGCAGGTAAAACGACCATTATCAACCTGTTGCCCCGTTTCTACGAGATTACAGGCGGACAGATTACCATTGATGGATGTGACATCTCGGAACTGGAGAAGGATCAACTCCGTCGGCAACTCGGTATTGTGCTTCAGGATGCCTACCTGTTCTCGGGTACCATTCGCGACAATCTTGCCTACGGCAAGCCGGACGCAACGGATGAACAGATCCGACAAGCGGCTGAGCTGGCGAATGCACATTCGTTCATCCGCAAACTGCCACAGGGCTACGATACCCCCATCATTTCCGGGGGAAGCAACCTGAGTCAGGGACAACGACAACTGCTGACCATTGCCCGGGCAATTCTGGCTGATCCGGCCATTCTTATTCTGGATGAAGCAACGAGCAGCATTGATACGCGTACAGAGATGAAGATCCAGGATGCGATGCGCACTTTAATGAAAGACCGTACCAGCTTTGTTATCGCCCACAGACTGAGCACGATTCGTGAAGCCGATCAGATTCTCGTCATTGATGATGGACAGATCGCTGAACGGGGCAGCCATGACGAGTTGATGCAGCAACAAGGATTCTACTATCAGTTACATCAGGGAAAGCTCAATAAGTCGAACTAATGATTATTCACACAGACACTACGATGAAAGAATAACCTTCCAATCGCTGTTATCCCCAGATTTTATCGAATTCCTTTTCACAAGGGGATATCCCGGGGATAAAGGCGAGGTGCATGCTTCCGAAGTAGCTTTCTTTCAGAAAGCTTTCAGCTCCGCTTTTCAGGTTTTTTCTGTCCTCTCCGTTACGTTTAAATGATTAGTTCAACCCAATATAGTCTGAAATTGAAATACTAAACGCCGCATGGGGGTTCTTTCAGGACCCAAGCAGCGTTTTTTTATTTTGACTAATGAATATGTTATTGGTATCCCTGGGTGGTTATACGATTTACGTCTCCATGGGCAGATGAAGCGTGAAGGTAGAGCCAACCCCCATTTCGCTATGGACGGTAATTTTACCATTGTGATCCTGAACGATTTTCTGGCAGAGTGCAAGTCCAAGTCCCGTACCTTCTTCTTTGGTTGTATAAAATGGATTAAAGATGGTGGATAGCGAATTTTCCGGAATGCCGCTTCCTGTATCTGTAATTGAAATGAGTACTGCGTCCCCGTCCTGCAACAAATCCATATGGACCTCACCAGGATCAGTCATTGCTTCAAAAGCGTTACGAATCAGATTGATCAATACCTGCACAATTTTATCTCGATCCATAATGATCACAACTGGCTCATTAGTCATTTCAAGCGTAATTTGATGCCCTCGGGATGCCGCATCTGACTCGGTCAAAGACATCACGCGTTCAAGGCAGTGACCCAAATGTTCAGGCTTCATGTGATTGGCATGTGGTTTGGAAAACTGCAAAAATTCAGCTGTCAAATCGGTTACTCTCGTCACTTCACCCATAATCACTTCATACCATGGCGCGATATTAAACGCTTGTCCACGGGACAGTTGCAGGAATCCCCGAATTGCGGTAAGCGGGTTCCGAATTTCGTGAGCCATACCCGCAGCCAGTTCACCTACAGCCCTCAGTCTTTCGGAACGAAATACTTCTTCTTCATTTTTCAGCCATTTGCTGCGCTGTTGTTGAAGCAGCCTATCCTCGGCTACCGTCATAAAGTGCTGCAACGAATCTGACATTTCAGGGTACAGAGAGATGCTGTAGCTAACCTGGAGTCCTTGAAGCTGCACGGATAGCAGTGACGACATTCGTTCTTCCACATCCTGTATCTCTGGCAAAACGACCGCAAATCGGTCTCCTGCATACCGGGATATGCCATAGGCTTCGGTGAAATGATTGCTGATCATCTGGCCTGTACCTGTGATTACCGTACACCAAGGATCTTCTGAATCTTTTTTAAAGCCGCTAAAGTTATTGACGTTCAAAAGGACAAGCAAAAAAGACCGTTGCTCTTCTACTGTCTTATGTAACATCTCCATGTAACCTTCGTAATTCAACAGTCCGGTAAGCGGATCATGCAGGGTCAGGAACCGATTCTTTTCCCGAAGCCTGCGCTTCTCGACCTCACTGTTGATTAAGGTATGATACAAAAAAATGATAACAACCGAGGTTAACAGGTCAAATAACGAAACCAGCAAAGCATATGTATCTACAGGCACATACGAAAGCCGAATCAACGTATATTGCAGCATAAGCAGCAACGAAATCGGCAAGGTCTGTGCCAACCTTGGTTTGTCCTGGATCATTGAAATAATGAGCATATAATACAGCATGTTGCACCAGTTCAGTTCACTGAAATAGTGGAATATCCCGAGAAAAATCCACTGAAATTTTCGCAGCACAGGATATCGTCTCTCCCCATAAATACTTGCTACCAATAATGTCGCCGAAAGTGACATTATTGCCATATTAGGGGTAAGCCTGAGAACATAAGAGGACAGAATGACAAGCAGACAACCTAGCGGGAATATCACCATTTTCATCGTGTAACTAAGCAAACAGCCTCGCCCCCTTTGACATAAAACTCACATCAAACAACTTATGTACATGTATTATATCGATTATGATTAGCTGATGTTGTCGATTAGTGGAGGCTCGTCAAATTCGCACGAATGTATAAATTATGAAGGCAATAGGACATATGATGTAATTGTAATCAACAAAAGTGAAACAATTCCTCTTCGCATAAATCATTATTGTGGTACAATACATTAATGGATTAATTTAGGATAAATACTTTCTTATGGAGGATATCACATGATAACACAACGAAAACCACTGGGCCTCGGAACGCTCTCTCTACTCGTACTATTGATGGGTCTCGCCTTTAATTTCCAATGGGGCACAACAAATTTTATGATCAGTCACTATCTTTTTAACTTAATAAACATACCGATTTATAGCAATGGAACTCAAGGACTTCATATTCCTTTTGTAGTAGCAGCCCTCTTCTGGATTCCAGCCTTCTTGCTTGCCAAAAAAAATCGTTCACATTATGGCACAAGTGTATCTTATAACGTCGCCGGATTCATGTTGCTCTTATGCATCATTGGACCAGTTATCCCCGTTATCGATTGGATGGTCAATGGTTAAACAATTAAAGCCAGCTCTCTATATCCCGAGGGCTGGCTTCTTTGCTGCTTTTCCATATAAGATAAACAAATTATTTACACAACAACGTAGAGGACAGAAATAACCTGAAGAAGCGGAGCGTTCGCCTTTATCCCCGGATTTTCACTTCTTTTAGAAGGGAATCAAAAAAATCTGGGGATAACAGCGATCAGAAGGTTGTTCTGTCATCGGAGTGACTGGTGTAACCTCTTGAGGCTCATCTTATTTCTTCGCCATATACTTACGGATGTCAAAAGCCACCGCAGCAACAATGATCAATCCTTTGATAATCAACTGCCAGTATGGGCTCACACCAATAAACGTCAGACCATAGTTAATGACCCCGAAGATCAGCACACCCGCCATAACCCCAGGTACCGTTCCAATACCTCCTGCCGTTGATACGCCGCCTACCACACATGCGGCAATTGCATCCAGCTCATACATGTTACCATAATTGTTTGTTGCTCCACCTGTGCGTGCTGCCTCAAGTACACCGCCCAGACCATATAGTGCACCCGCAATGGCATACAGCGCAACCAGGTTACGTGCCACATGAATCCCGGATACATGCGCTGCCTGAATGTTGCCACCGATCGCGTACATGTTTTTGCCGAGACGTGTTTTGTTAAAGATCACCCAGCAGATTAATGCCACCGCAATCGCAATGAGGACAATATACGGGATGGAATAACCTCCGCCCAGATCAATGTATCCAGAGCCAATGACGGTAAAATCGGGTCTCAATCCTCCGATCGGCTGTGACTGGTTGGGTTCCGTATCAAAATAAATGGAGTTCAGTCCGTACACGGCAACCATCGTACCCAGCGTTGCGATAAAAGGAGGTACATGTAATTTGGCAACAATCAGTCCATTGACCAAACCCACGAATAGACCTGCGGTGATTCCAACCAGAATCGGCAACAACACCGGCAAATGGGGCAGATCGGGGAAGAAGCGGTTGGCATACTCGTCAATTTGCAGCATCGACGCCGATACAACCGCTGTCAGACCAACCACCCGTCCAGCGGACAGATCGACCCCGCCCGTGACAAGGATAAAGGCTGCACCGAGCGCAATAATGGCCCGTGTGGAGGACTGCTGCAAGATGTCCCGCAGTGTGGAGAAGGCCAGAAAATTCGGATCGGCAATCGCAATACCAATAATGAGTAGGATCAGTACAATAAAGATGGCGCGTTGTGTTACATATTGTTTTACTTGATTGATCATCTGTGTGTTCATCTGTTTCCCTCCTGACTAAGCCATCCGCTGCTGCGCGGCCAGCCTCATAATATCCTGCTCGGTTGCCTCGGCTCCGTCCACGATTCCGGTAAGACGCCCTTCGCTCATCACCATAATGCGATCCGACATACCCAGCAGTTCAGGCATCTCCGAGCTTATCATGATAATGCTTTTGCCCTGACGAGCCAGTTCCGTAATAATGGTGTAAATCTCAAACTTGGCCCCTACATCGATTCCACGTGTCGGTTCATCCAGCAGGAGTATCTCCGGGTCGGTCAATAACCAACGGGCCAGCAGAACTTTCTGCTGATTACCACCAGACAGGTTGCGAATCAGCGTGTTAACTGAAGGCGTTTTGGTTCTGAACTTCTGCGTCTGCTCACGCGCCTCTTCGCGGCCCTTTTTCTCGTCCAGCAAGCCCACGCGATTTCGGTAGCGCCCCAGACTGGCAATGATCGTGTTCTCATACACCGACAACACCGGGAAGATTCCTGTGACTCTTCGTTCTTCGGTGAGCAACGCAATGTTATGACGCTTCGCTGCTGCGGGGGAGTTAATCTTCACCTTGCGCCCATGAATCGAAATCGTACCTGAAGCGAGTCCACGCAGTCCAAACAAGGACTCAATCAGTTCTGTCCGCTGTGCTCCAACCAGGCCACCAATGCCAAGCACTTCACCTTTTCGCAGCTCAAAGGATACATCACAAAACGATTTGGGCTGGCTTGATGTCAGACCCTCGGCTTTTAATATCACTTCACCGGGTACGTTCGTCCGTTCCGGGAAACGTTCGTCCAGATCACGGCCAACCATACGCGTAATGATCAGATCTGTTGTTAAATCAGCAGCATCCCAAGTTCCTACAACGAAACCATCACGCATGATCGTCACTTCATCCGAGATCGTCAGGATCTCCTCCATCTTGTGTGAAATATAGATAATGGATACGCCGCGACTGCGCAGTTCATTAATAATGGCGAAGAGCTGATCCACTTCCTTGCCTGTCAGGGAAGAAGTTGGCTCATCCATGACGATGACTTTGGATTGAAACGAGACCGCCTTGGCGATTTCCATCGATTGAATCTTGGAAACAGACAGTGTTCCCGCCTGAGCCTTCGGATCAATATCCAGGTTCAAGTCCTTGAACAGGGCCAGCGTATCGGTATACATCCGTTTCTCGTCCACCAGTATTCCCCTCATTGGAAAACGACCCAGCCAGATATTCTCCATCACCGGACGATGCGGGACCGGGTTCAACTCCTGATGAATCATGGATATGCCTTGCTGAAGGGCCGCTTTGGAATTCGGAATATCCACATCCTTTCCTTCGATACGTATCGTTCCTTCATCCGGGTGATACATGCCGAACAGACATTTCATAAGTGTGGATTTCCCCGCTCCATTCTCTCCCATCAAGGCGTGAACCGTCCCCGGTTTCACTTTCAATGTGACCTGACTTAGTGCCTGCACACCCGGAAATGCTTTGGAAACTCCATTCATCTCCAGCAGGTAAGGTGACTCCATCTTGGTTCCTCCCTTCCATATGACCGGCAAAAAAGGGACGCTACCCGAATGTCGGACGTCCCTGTCTCGTGCTGTTATTGGGCGTCGGCGATGTTGTCTTTTGTAATCTTTTTGTATGCAATCCAGACGTATTTACCATCTGTAATATCGTATTTGGTATTTTCCTTCGTTGGTGTCTCCCCTTTGGCAAGGACAGAAGCCAGAGCAACCGTGGCAGCACCCTGATTCTTGGCATCATTAAGTACCGTGCCCAGCATCGTACCATCCTGTAGAGCCTGAATGGCAGGAGCTGTTGCATCCACACCTACCACCGGCATTGATTTGCCATCCTTGAAGTATCCGGCTGCTTTCAATGCCTCAATGGCTCCAAGCGCCATGTCATCATTGTTCGCGAGAACGGCTTCAATCTTGTCGCCATGGGAAGCCAGGAATGCCTGCATTTTCTCCTGACCTTTCACCCGGTCCCACATCGCCGTGTCTTCCGCCAGTGCTTCCACTTCGATACCGGCATCCTGGATCGCTTGAACCGAATATTTGGTTCGAAGCTCTGCATCCTGGTGGCCCGGTTCCCCTTTCAGCATGACGTATTGCAGTTTGCCATCGCCATTTTTGTCTGCTTCCGGATGTGCTTTCCAGTAATCCACAATCAGCTGTCCGGAGATCGTACCAGACTCTTCCGCTTTAGCTCCGACATAGTACACTTTATCCCACTTGTTCATGTCTTCCGCTACCGGCTCACGGTTGAGGAATACTACTGGAATATTCGCTGCCTTGGCCTTGTCAATGATGACCCCTGCCGCCGTCCGGTCCACCGGGTTCACGGCCATTGCATTATATTTCTTGGACACAAACAGATCCACTTTCTCATTCTGGGTCGGCTGTGCATTCTGGCTGTCCACGATATCCAGAGTCGCAACGCCTTCCGCTGCTGCAGTCATTGCATTACGTACACCCGTCATGAATGTATCATCGAATTTGTAGATGGCAACACCAATCTTTGGCGTTTCCGTACCGGCTGCTGTCTGACCTCCTGTATCTGTTCCCGTACTTCCACCCGCACTGTCTCCGCCGCTGCTACACCCCGCCGCCACAACCATACATGCCGTAATCAACAGTGTCATCCACGTTTTCTTCATATTCTTCATATCCTAATGACCTCCCCCAAGTTCATTCGGCTTCACCGATGTCTTTATTATGAAAGGGTTTACATTAAATTCGAATACAATATCTTCACCTGTTCTATCGAAATCTTCCTCAAGTTAACAAACTTCTTAATTTCTTCATTCAGCATTCGTTCCGGCACTCTTTTATTGTACAAAAGGGAACAACAGCTTCTGGTTATCCATCCAGAACATATTGTCTGTACTAACCAGCTTGGTCTCCAGCAACACTCTCGCTTGCACCTGTTGATTGTTCAGACGCGCAACGGCTTGATTCAATCCCAGATAACCTGCACTATATCCATTCTGGACGATGAGATGATCAAAGACCCCTTCTTGCAATTGCTCCAGTTGCTGTTGTTCACTGCCAAATCCAACAATCTTTACCTTGGCTGCAGATTTGCGTCGATTCAGTTCATCAGCTGCTCCCAGAGAAGCAGGTTCCTGAAGAGTAATGAAGCCATCCACCTCCTTCTGGTCCAGCAATTGCTTTGCAGTCTGCCAACATCCATCCCGTGTATTACATATCGATTTGGGTTCCACTTGAATATCAGGATACTGTACCAAGGCTTCCATAACTCCCTGCTCTCTCTGAATCAGACCAGAATTAAGAGGATCGGGGCCCAATAAGGCCACATGCCCTTTCCCTTCCAGAAGCTCCGCCATAGCCTGGCCGGCCTGTCTTCCCGCCTCAACATTATCCATCGAGATAAAACTGGTGATGCCTTTCACGGGAAATTCATCGTTAAGCACAATGACAGGAACAATGGTTCCATCGGAATTTGTTGTCTGTGCCTCCTGAATGATGTCACTAAGTGCCTTCTCACTTAGGGGATCAACCAATAGAGCTGATGCCCCCTGCTTCAGAGCCGATACGGCGGCCCCCACTTGAGCCTGCTCTCGCGCACTGCGAGACAACGTTTGGCTATTGATATTTGCTTGTTTGACCTGCATCTGACTTCCAGCAGAGTCCAGAATGGCAGGCGTGTACACATCACCATCGGAAGGGTATGCTTCCACGGTAATCAGTTCGGCTCCACTCTCTTTGGCAGCCGCTTCGGCGCCAAGCCGGATAGCTTCCGCAAGTTCCCCTGTCCCAGCTGGCGTAATCAGCGCAATACGTGGCGTTGCTGCCGTAGCATCGGGACTCGATAAGCCACAGGCACTGCATATGAGCAGACAGCAGCTTGCAACTGTCAGAGTTAATAAATGACGTTCCCGGATTCCAGGAAAGCTCGTAGCAATTTTCCCCCAAAATGTACGGACATTCAATCCTTTACCTCTATGGGCATTGTTCTTATTAACTTGGTTGTCTGTCATCAGGCTCGCCCTCCTTACGCTGCGATTGAATGGGAATCCGAACCCAGACCGTGGTACCTTCTTCCAACTCACTTGCAAATTCAAGGCCGAAGCCCTCCCCATAATAAAGCCGAATTCGGTCATGGACGTTGCGTACCGCTACGCCAGAGCCTGCACCGCTTTTGACCACAGGGCGACCACTCAATAATCCCGACAACTGTTCTTCCGTCATGCCGACCCCATTATCTGTAATGCGAAACACCAGCTTGTTGTCCTCATGATAGACATCGACCTCAATACTTCCTTCGTCCATGTGGTACTCGATGCCATGAACAATGGCGTTCTCAATCAGGGGTTGAAGCACCAGCTTTAATGTCAGGCAATCCAGAAGCGTATCATCGGCCTTAATCGTAAAGTTGAATTTGCGCTTGAACCTCATCTGCTGAATCGTCAAATAATGCTGCGCATGCTCCAGCTCTTCCCTGACCGTGATAATCGTTTTGCCTTGACTAAGACTTATGCGGAACAGGCGCGAAAGAGATGTGATCATCGTGATCACTTCCTCATTGCGGCTCATGCCTACCATGCGCACCACGGAATTCAGGGTGTTGTATAAAAAATGTGGATTGATCTGAGCCTGTAAAGCCTCCAGCTCCAGACGCCGCTTCTGTTCCTGTTCATGGATGATCTCATCCATCAAGGTGCGAATTTTATTGACCATCAGGTTGAAGCGACGGGATAGTCGTTCCACCTCCAGCGGCCCTTCAATAGGCAACTCCACGTTGAAATCCCCGCGCTCCACCGCCTTCATCTTACGTTCCATTCGCCGGATCGGACGCGTCAGACTGGAGGAAAGAAACAGGGATACGAGAATGACCAGTACCAGAACAACGACCAGTACACGAATGAGATATCCATTGACCTCTTGACGCGTTGTCATAATCTCATCCAGATAAGCAACACCGACTATTTTCCACCCGATATTGGCAACGGATTTCACGGTATTCAGCCTCTTCTGTCCATCTGCTTCATCTTCGTAACTGCCGGAAGCCACCAAAGCCTGTTCGATATTCTCGCTTTTGAGTCCCATATACATCAATTGTTGCTGCGGATGGTACACGATATTGCCCGCACTCTCATCGATGATATAGACATATCCCCGTTGCCCCAGACTGACCCGACGGCTCAGTTCATCCATCTGTTTGAAATTGATATCGACCAGCAGGATAACCTGCCGATCCTGACCATTTTGCCGTATCGTTATGCCTTTGCTCATGGAAACGACCCATTTATATGGGCCTGTGTACATGTTCTGAATATGAGGTAACGAGAAACTCAGGTGATCCGGCACACGAAGCGCAGACTGAAACCACCCTTGCTGTGTCACATGGGCACTTGGTTTTAATTCAGCTGTAGGTCGGTTCTTGAGCAATTTCCCCGTGGAATCAAGCAGAGTAATCGAGATGATATCTTCACGACTGCTGAGCAGTGTGTCTAGTTGTTTATCCACCAGTTCCCCTTCCCATGTCCCGTCACGCAGCATGTGTTCCTCAATGGCACGGTACAGATGAGACATACTGCGAACGTAATCCTCCAGGTTATAACTGACCTGATCCACAATCTGTCTCGTCGTCAGTTCCGCACTTCGCTCGGCAGCCTGCGTGAACTTGTCATGCAGAAGCATCGCCATGATGGTCAGTACCAAGACGATGAAAACGGAAAAGGACCACGTAATAATAAACCGGATACTGCTGACTCTGGACGAACGCAGACGAGAGCGTAATTGAGGTCCCGTGGACTTCACCCATCTGGACAAAAACTTCATCGGATCGAACCTTCACTTGCCGTCTGAGAAGCCTGTTTACGATATTCTTTGGGCGAGACGCCAGTATGTTTTTTGAAACAAAAACTGAAGTAATTGGGTTCAGCAAAGCCAACCTGCTCCGCAATCTCAAATGACTTCAGCTCTGTCGAGCGAAGCAGTTCACGCGCTGCCTCCATTCGGATCTGCATCAGGTACTGCAGGAAGGTAAGTTGCACTTCTTTTTTGAAAATGCCACAAAAATAACCGGAGCTGATATGCAGATGGCCGCACAACTTCTGAATGGACAGGTCCGGGTCGGCATAATGCTCCTTGGTGAAGACTAACGCCTGCTCGACAATATCCTTGTATACATGCTGACGTCCGCTGGCAATGCGATGTTGTACGAGTAGACAGACTTCCCGTACCTTCTTCTGTGCATCAGTAAGTCCCGGAAGTCGGAACAAATCCGCATACAACTGGAACCCTGCACCAAAGATGTCCTCCATCGCTTCCCCTGATGCCTGTGCTGCCTTCCACACTGTTGTTAATACTTCAATTAAATAGAGCTGAATATCACTTCGCCCGTGTTCCACTGTAATTTCCCGGAAAATGATCGCAAGTGCTTCCTCCAGCTCCGCTTGTGTACCCGCCTTCAGACAACGTGTCAG
Organism: Paenibacillus sp. FSL L8-0435; assembly: GCF_037965655.1. NCBI lineage: Bacteria > Bacillati > Bacillota > Bacilli > Caryophanales > Paenibacillaceae > Paenibacillus > Paenibacillus sp. FSL L8-0435. Next base: position 1,185,422 of record NZ_CP150185.1, on the reverse strand, counting down.
CGTCTGCTGCTTCAACTCGTCGAACCGCAGCTTGCCCGCTGTCTGTCGCTCCACGTCCGCGATGTATATAATTGAATCCGTTCCGGGCACAAGTCGATAATCCAATGCCAGCAGGGCATCTTCATAGGCATGATTCACATCCGCGAGTGTATCGACAATCTGACCAGATCCCACCGTAGCCGGGATACGTAAATAGTGGTTGATGCTGCGCATCACATTTTCCAACGCTTTCTGTTGCCGCTTCACTCCATCTGTACCGCCCGTACGATCCACATAGAGCAGGACAATCGTCTCCTGATGCATAAAGGCATGACCAGCCCCATGCTCCGCCCAGACTTCTGCCGCAATGTTAAGTGCAGCAAAGCGTTTCAGCTCAGCATCCTCAGATTGACGCAAGGAACCTCCGGGAACCAATATCTCAGACTGATCCGCTACCTCGGATGATGTTTTGTTATCTCGCTGTGGGGTCTCGATAAATACTCCCTCAGACTTCTCCTTCTGTACATCTCCATCCATGTGCAGTGTCAATACGGACACACCATAGCGTTCTCCTATCAGGTCCAATCCGCATTGTTTGGCTTTACTATGAATATATGTCGAGGATTTCTGCCGATGGAGCAAGGTCGCCATCAGATCTGCCTGTAATAAAGGCAAACTGGTATGATAGTGCTCACGCAGCTGCTGTACATCTTCACGCTCAGCCACTTCAGCCGCCATCTGGGCGCGCAATCTTGTGAGCAGTTCGGTGAGATGTCCTGCCGAGAATGGCTTCAGCAGATATTCATCCACACTTAACGAGATGGCTTGCCTCGCATAATCAAATTCATCATATCCAGTCAAAATGACCACCTTCACGAGTGGATTACGCTTCCTCAATCTTTGTGCAAGTTCCAGACCATTCATGAATGGCATGCTGATATCTGTCACCACAATGTCCGGCTCCACCCGCTCCGCCATCTCCAATGCTTCCCGCCCGTTCTCAGCCAAACCGACTATCCGCAGATCAAGCGCTTCCCAATCGACCTCTACAACAAGTCCTTCACGCACATCTTCTTCATCATCCACCAGCAGTACCCGGTACATGTTTGGATTCCTCCTTTTGATGACAACCTTATGTCCTAGCAAAGAATATATATGTAGCATGTGAATCATTTGATTTCTTATGGCTCACCGAATTGAAGCAAAATGCAAAGGCTCATGTTGATTGCTCCAAGGTTGCCATCATAATATACAATATTATCAGGGATATGTAATCGCTTTCTTTGTTAGAGGTAAGGCAACCCTGTCGGGCAGTGCCTAAGTGAAATGTGAAGGATAGTATATGAATGCTAAAGGTAGGTTAAAGTAATACAAACACGGAAAATTTCGAAGTACTTCTAATAAGAGGTGTTTTGATTGTAACTATAATTCAGACTTCATTCTTGTTCTTTACGATGATTTGTACTTAATGCTTTAAAATAAATCATGGTTGTATCTGGGTTGGTGTGTCCCATTATCTCGGCCAAACGGTGCAGTGGCGTATGCTCAGCCATGACGTAGCCAAAACGATGACGCAGATCGTGTGAACTCAATCCTTCTAGCCCTGCTGTTATCATTACTTTTTTAATCAGGTGTCGCAATGCTCTCTCCGTTAAACGATCGTTTGTCTTCTCTGAAGGAAAAAGGTAAGCAGGATCGGTAGCAAGATCAGATAAGTACTGATTCAACATGACAACACATTGTATATTCAAAGGGATCTTACGTTGCACGTTGCTTTTATCGGCTCTCACTGTCAGGTGACCACTTCGTCTACCAAGTTCGATATCCTGAGGCTTGAGGTTGCATACCTCCATCGTTCGCAAGCCTGTGTGAAACATTAAGGTCAGGATCGTCTGATCACGAAGGGAATTACCGCACTCCACTGCCGCGAGGAATGCCTGCTCCTCTTCTAATGTCATTCGGCGTGGACTTACTTTGTCTTCCGGAATGAATTTTAATGGTTTGGAAGGGTCATGACTGAGCCTGGATTCCAAGACAGCCCATTTGAAAAAACGCTTCAGCGTAATCAACCTCCGGTTAATGGTGGCTGGTTTCAATAACATAACGTTGTGAGCATCTTCACGATAACTGACTAAAGTGGATGTATCCACATCTTCAATTCGCAGTGAGAACTCTTCGCTAAGCATGGTGCTTTCCTTGTACCATTCAATAAAGTGTTTCAGATCACTTGTATATTCCTTCACGGTTTTGGGATGCAATTCTCCCTCATTAGCAAGCATATGTATGAATTCCTCTATCGTCGGTTCCCGCTGCACCGAAATCCCTGATGACTGATTCATTAGAAAATACCTCCAAATCTTGACTTATATTAGCGGACATGGTATTATCATATTAATCGATACATTAGCGGACATCAAGTTCGTGGTTTAAATGCACCAGGTGAGTGTCAATTTTTCAATAATACTCGTCATAATGATCGGCTAAAAACTTATTTTTTGGAGGAATCACATGCAAACAGGTACAGTGAAATGGTTCAACGCGGATAAAGGATTCGGCTTTATCGAAACTGAAGAAGGAACAGATGTATTCGTTCATTTCAGTGCAATTCAAGGTGAAGGTTACAAATCTTTGGACGAAGGTCAACGCGTTCAATTTGAAGTAACTCAAGGTAACCGTGGACCACAAGCTGAGAACGTTACTAAACTTTAATTATATGAAAGCTGCCTTATTAATAAGGCAGCTTTTTATTTACACATATGTTGCACAGTAAAGAAAAGATTTCACATCACAAGAATGAAAGCGAGGTATTCCCATGGATAAAGAACAATTGATCACAGAAGTAGCTAAGGCTGGCGGTTTCTCCAAGAAGAATGCTGAAAAAGCTGTAACCGTTGTACTAGACTCGATTCTCGAAGCTCTCAAAGAAGGTAAAGAAGTTCAACTGGTTGGATTCGGGAAATTTGAAGTGCAGAAGCGTGAGGCAAGAACGGGAAGAAGCCGGAAAACAGGCAAGGAAATTCAACTACCTGCAGGTAAAGTTCCTGTATTCACAGCAGGTTTAAGCATGAAAGAAGCTTTAAATTAAACCACGTAACAAACGTAACAACCCATTGAAAAGAGGTTTTTATTCAAACACACAATGATAATATGGATTTAAATGTCGTGTTTACTACCGTTGATGATATCATTAACTTTTATTCAGGCAAACAGACAAACTCGGATCATACAGAAGCTCATACTCATTTAAAGCCCCCATCAGTACAGTCTGATTGCAACCTACGACCACCCACCCGCTAAATTAACATTTCATCTTGGACAACAAGAGGCCCTGATCCGCTCAAAACGGTCCAGGGCCTGATTTGCTTGGAAGCCGGCTCCGTCAGGGAACCAGCTTTTTTATCTTTTATGCACAATGTACAACCATCCTATTTGCTGTTCTGTAGTTCGCGCAAGATCTGGAGATCATATGTAGAGACAAGACGTTCCAAATGCGTATCCAGCCATTCCTCATCCTGATCCCACCACTTCAATTCCAGCAGCAGTCCAATCGTCTCTTCGTCAAAACGCTTTTTAATAGTCTTGGCTGGATTACCACCAACAATCGTATAGGGTTCAATGTCCTTAACAACGGTTGAATTGGAGGCAACGATTGCCCCGTCTCCAATCGTGATACCAGGCATGATCGTTACATTTTGTCCAAGCCATACATCGTTCCCCAGTACCGTGTCACCCTTATATGGAAGTTGTTCCAGTGTAGGTGTCACACGTTCCCATCCTCCACCAAAAATGTTGAACGGATAAGTGGTCATACCCTCCATCCGATGATTAGCGCCATTCATAATGAATGTCACACCTTCCGCAATTGCACAGAAATTCCCAATGACCAGGCGATCACCAATAAAGTCATAATGATGCTGTATCCGGTCATAGAATTGCTCTGGCGGATTCGTGTTATCGCTATAATAGGTATAATCACCGATGTCCACGTTGGAACGCGGCGGCAGGTTTTGAATATAACATACCGTACGGATATTCTCATTCGGGAAAAGTTTTGTTTTATCAGGGGCCATATTGTAGTCCCTCCTTTTCCCTATTGTAACAGATATTAAATCTTAAACGGACTAAGTGAGGTCTGGAGCTCTGTCGACACATCAGACAAAATAGCCGCAGATGCCTTGATCTGTTCTACCGACTTGAGCTGTTCATGAACAGATCTTGCAGCCTGCTGTGAATTGGTACTGGCCGTCTGCGCATGGCGAGCGATCTCATGCACAGAAGCCACGATCTGTTCCACGCCTGCGGACATCTCTTCACTCGTCGCAGCCATGTCCTCAATCTCTGTAGCAATACGCAGGTTTGTATCCCGGATCAGGCTGAAGTTTTGCTCCGTTTCCCGGGTCAAGCGCAGTCCTTCCTGTACTTCGTCCTTCACTCTCGACATGGCCGATAGCGATTGCTGCATATCTTGTTCCATGGCTTCGACCAGTTCTTCAATACGATCTGAAGAGTCTCCAGCTTGTTCAGCCAGTTTACGAACCTCGGTAGATACGACGGCAAATCCTCTGCCATGCTCCCCTGCTCTTGCCGCTTCAATGGATGCATTGAGGGCGAGTAGATTCGTTTGATTTGCAATCTCATGAATGGCGGAAACCATCTGGCTAATCTGTGCCGACTTCCCTTCCAGCATACGAATGACTTCATCCGTTGTGGTAACGGAAGATTCAATTGTAGACATCTGCTGAACGGTAAGTTGCACCGCTTCACCTCCGGTTTCTGCCTGTTTGCGTGAATACAAGGCAGAGTCCGAGATACTGGAGGCCTTGTCCGCCATACGTTGTACACCTATAGCCACTTCTTCCATGGCCTGCAGATTTTCTTCTGTACTGATCGTCTGACTATCGGCTCCGTGCGCCACTTGTTCAACGGAGGATGCAATCTGCGCCGATTCTTTGGCCGTTTGATCCGCAATCTTGAGTAGCAGTCCAGTCGAATGCTCTGCTTTCTCCGCAGCTTGAAGTCCGCCTTGAATGATGACCTGGAGATTACTTCTCATCTCATTGTATCCCGTACCCAGCATGCCAATCTCGTCTTGGATGTTGTCCACAACTGGCTGTGTGAAATCGCCCGTCCCCGCACGTTTAATCGCCACAGATACCCGCTCGATTCTTACTCTCACCCTGCGAACGTACAGCAGGATCAGGGTAATTGCGACCAACATTGCAAGCAGGAATACGATCAGGAATGTCTTGAGGAACGAGGAGATAATCACATCAATTAACGATTGAGAAGCACCCACATAGAAAATTCCAATAATGTCTCCGGATGCGTTCTTGATTGGTTCATAGGCCGTCTGATATTTCTGACCCACAACCACGGCTTCACCGTAGTATTTTTCCCCTTGCTGCAAAACGGTCTGGGCGACCTCGTCCGATACCTTCGTGCCGACAGCACGCTTTCCGTCCACCATGACATTTGTTGCAACACGTTCGTCACCTCGGAAGATCGTCACCGTGTCCCCAGACGCTTGTCCAATCTCATCCACCAATTCAAAGTTGCCTTCCAGCGCGGCATCTCCCTTGAATAATTGTCCATCCTTAATGGCCCAATCTCCTGGATGCTTATATGTAATGATACTATTCGCCATCTCCAAATCTCGCTTTGCCTTCTCTGTAGCAAATGTCGTAATCCCCTGTCTCATCTCCAGGATTACACTTACCGCCACGGCTGAAGAGAAGGTGATAAATATACTGATAACGATCAAACTGATTTTGGTACCGATGCTCATGCTTGGCATGTGTGTGAGCCACCCTTTTCCCTATGTAGTTGTGGGGATATTCAAGCCAATTTCGAATCCGTTTCGAATATCACTATAGTCTTATCGGTAGGAGTGATCACAATATTTATAATATTTCAGTGACTTTTATCACAAAAATAACTTGTTGAAGCCTAATATTTTACGAATTATCCGTAATCATGTAAGAATGTTCTTTAAGTGAAGCCAATCAAACACATGCCAAAAGTAAGGCCAGACATGAACGAGGCCGGATTTTGCTGGATGTTCGCTCCGTCTAACCTGACAAAGCAGAGCAAAAAGGGATTCGATCTGACCATCGAATCCCTTTTCTTATTCTCCATACAACAACGTTGCTCTTGAGAAGATATCTCTTATTTGGATGTAAGGCTTACTTGTGCAGCGGTTTGATCCCAGTCCACGGTAAGTCCCAGTCCTTCTGAGATGAAGCGTACAGGAACGAGTGTGCGACTGTTTTGAATGATCGCTGGTGCATCAATTTCGAGTGTCTCTCCATTTACGGTTGCGGTGCTGCTTCCGACCTTGAGCACAAAGGTCTGATCATTCAGAACCGCCGTTACCGTCTTAGCCGTTTTGTCCCAAGTCACTTCTGCACCCATTGCTTCGAGGATTGCGTTCACAGGTACCATTACTCGTCCATTTTGCTGCAGCGGGTCCTGATCCGGGAATGTGATCGATTTACCATCGAGTGTTACGGTAATAGTTTTGTCGGTTGTTCCGGATGAAGTATTCGAACCTGTCTCTTCCGAATTCTCAGGCAAAGGCGTTACTTCACGTCCGAGTTGTCCTTGCAGATTTGCAAGACGGTTCAGTGCAAATGTCGTCAGTGATCCGGCTGCCATGGAGCCCATACCTCCGCCCCCGCCGCCAAAGTTACCACCAGGGCGTGTCTGCGTATTTCCTGTATTCGTTGTTGGATCTGTTGCTTCATCCGGAGGTGTCATTCCTTCGAAACCTTCAGGCGGCGTCATACCTTCCATGCCTTCAGGTGGGGTCATTCCCTCAAATCCTTCTGGTGGTGTACCGCCCATACCACCTGCCGCATCTGCATTGGCAGAATAAGCGATGTTGGATTCAAACTGTTCTGTCGTATAAAATTTCGTTGGATCTGCTTCTACATAAGGACGAATCTCATCGGCAAGGACAGTAATACGATCTTGAATGCCTTCCATGTAGTCCGTCAGTTCGTTGACGTAACTCAAATATTTTTCCTTATACTCCGGCACAGCAAGCAGGTTATTGATCATCGGTACATTTTCCATGCTGATGCCCAATACAGGCTCGTCTACAGATACGTTCGTAGCATTGGTGTTAGTCGTGGTTGATCCGGTTGTTGTGCCACGTCCGCCTCCGCCCGAGTACCCGTTGAAGGACATGTTGAAGTCCCAAGGAACAACCGTGAACTTGCCAGCGGCATCACTGTAGAGCATGTAGTTGTGTCCTTTGTCGCCGTTATAGCTGTCATAGTTGCCAAAAACCATGTTGCCTGCAATATATTGAAGCGCCGAATCTACGTCCAGTACACTTTCAATATCACCCTTTTCTCCTTCTGGCATCTCATTTAGTGTTTGGATGAAGGTTTTGAGTTTGGTTTTGTCCTTATCCGTACCCAAGTCTTTGGTGATTGTACTGTAGTCACTGCCCTCTTCGTATTGAAGATAACTCTTCTCATCCGTATCATAGAGGTCACCTTCTTCGTAATTCTCACCGTAGTTGCGCTCCAGATAGCTATCATCCACTGCTTCAACGCCAGTATAGAAACCAACAAACTCGCCGTTAACGTACAGATTAACATAGTTCGTCATTGGTACATCCATGCCAATGCTGCGCAGTGCTTCATAGTGTAGAACTTCACGCATATACGACGGATCGGCGTAGTTATTGTTCAGCACCATTTTGTCCAGTCCAAGCAGGCTTTGTGTTTTATCGTATTTATCAAACTTCAGTCTGAAGCTGTAACGGTCCGAATCTTCCATTGAGGCTACAGCTTTCAGGGTCAGATTGCCCTTGGTGGAGAAACCGACATTGTCCAGCTTGTTGCCGTCCACTTCCACACTCACATTCTTATAATCCTTATCCAGCGGACTTTCGAGCATGCTCTTCCAGTCTGCATCATCAATCGTTACATTCACATCTATGACGTTATCCGTCTGGAACAATGATTCATAAGCTTGCGTCACGCCTGCACTCGTGGTTGTCGCTGTACTTTCTGAAGCATATGCCGCATTCGGACTTCCGATCAGCCCAAAAGATGTCGTTACCATCGTCACGGACAATGCCATTACTGTAACTTTTCGTAATAAAATATTCAAAATGATGAATCCTCCTTCTTGGTTTCTATTAAGCTACTGAGGCTTATGTAACCATGGTAGGGGACTAACCTTTAGTGAATCTTAAACGCGATTATAAATGATATGTATCACTATGAAATTTTCATGGACATACAAGAAATATAATGAAAAAAAGCGCAATTATAACCTTGGAACCGGTTCATAAGTCCTATTTTATTGCAATTATCTAACATTAATATGCCTTTATAACGATATATCTGAAGAGTAGAACTTACCTGGAGTTCATATACGTGAATAGCAAAACTCATTACAAAAAGCTTTTAGAAACAAAAGAGAATTTGAGCAGAAAAGATATTTAGGGACCTCATTACATTTTTTAAGTCAACAATTACATAGCGTGTAAACCCCCAGGATAAGTCCTTCGTCACAATCGTAGAAGGAGTGAACCATCTTGTTTAATAAGCTTCGCTGGAGTACCATGCCTTTCTTCATCAAAAATTTGGTGATTTCATTCGGCAGCATCATGTTGATCGGTGTAATCCTGATTACTGCCGCGTATCAATTGCAAAAAAATATCTTGGTTGAACAGTTGCACGACCAAGCTACCGTCATCACCCAGAAATGGTATGACGATCTCGACACTGCCAAAGTGGCAGAAGCGGCTAAGGAAAAAAGCTACTCCGGTCCTGTACAGCTGGAAATGAAAACTTATCTTGATTCCATCCATGAATTCTATCCAAACATCGCGCAAGCGTACATTTTCGGTTCAGAACTTGAGCAAGGAAACGGAACGTCCATCATCGCGATTCCAACGAACCTGTTGGAACCATTCGAGGAAGGTAATCTGCCTGCAGGTGCCATGTACCCGCTGCCCGAGAATAACGTCGTAGTGCTGGAACAGATGAAAAAGGACGGGAAACCTGCCTTCAGTGATTTCTACACGGATGAGTACGGAACCTGGACCACTCTGATCTATCCGATTAATAACGCAGATGGCTCCATGTACGCTGCTCTTTACTTCGATGTAGATGCAAGTGCCGTTCCAAAAGGTCTGAACAAACTGCTTACGTACGGTTTGATGTTCCTGATCGGTTTCCTGATCCTGTTCATGGTGTTGCAATTCATTTTGCTGAAAAGAACGTTGCTTCCGATCCGCAATCTGATGAAAGGTATCGAAGAAGTCAGCACGGGTAATCTGGACGTAACCATCGATACCGGACGAGATGATCTGGGTATCATCAACGAGAAGTTCAATGCGATGATCCATCGATTCAATACAACCATCTATAAAGTACAGAATACTTCGCATCACCTCTCGGAATCTTCCAAACAACTACTAGGCATTTCCGAGAAAAATAATGTGAACATTCAATCCATCAGCACCAATATTCGAGAAATATCTACTGGACTGGTGTCACAAGACAAAGCCACTGTGGAGAACGCACGTGCCATGACAGAGATGTCAACGGTAGTACAGACGATCGCCAGTAGCTCAGCCGATGTGGCAGATGAAGCACTCAGCATGGAGCAGCGCTCCAGCACCGGTAATGTGGTGATGCAACAAGTCATTGAACAGATGCGCCTGATCTCCGGTGCGGTGCAAAATACGTCAAACTCGATTCAGTCTTTGGAAAATAACTCGAACCAGATTAGCAACATTGTTAACGTGATTACGGAAATTGCCGGACAAACCAACTTGCTTGCACTTAACGCTTCAATTGAGGCAGCCCGCGCAGGTGAAGAAGGAAGAGGTTTTGCCGTGGTTGCAGGCGAGGTACGTAACCTGGCAGAGCAATCGCAGGAATCAGCGAAGCAAATTCGACAGTTAATTGAAGAAATTCAACGGGATATCATGCAGTCTTCCGAGGCGATGCAGTTGGGTTCCAAGGAAGTCACCAAAGGCTTGGAAGTTACCCAAGAGACTGGTGTATTCTTCGAGAATATTCTGACTGCTACGAATAAAGTTGCAAACCAGATTCAGGATATCTCCAGTTCTACTGAAGAGATCTCGGCAAGCACACAAGAAATGTCTGCTACGGCCGATGAACTGTCTGCCAATGTCAGCAAGGCAGCAAGCAGCAGTAAACAAATTGAGCAGTCAATTGATGAGCAGGAAGCCTCCATGGCAGCCATTGTGAGTGCCTCGGATGAGCTCTCGGTTGTATCCGAGCAACTTCAAGAACTGATTTCATTCTTTAAAGTACGCGCTGAATAGAATTAATAGGATACAGAGAACAAGAATACGACACAGTAAAAACCAAGGCTCATGAGTGACTACACTCAAAGCCTTGGTTTTTTTGTTGTTACCAACTTAGGTGGGTAGGTTCTATACCTTCCCGGTATCATTTAACAGACAGTGGTGTCATCAACTGATTGTTGAACCTCCAATCCACTATAATCCTGCAGCTGCTTTAATTTCTTTTCTCTGAGAAACGATTAATGATTGTATCTTTTCTGTTCCAAATGCACCTGCTGAGAAAGCATTCGCTTTGGGATAATAAACCATTCGAAAAGATGTTCCATCTTGAAGGTGCACACGTAAAAAAATCCCTGTCTCATGCTTGGATTTCTTATACACCTCATCAAAGCCAACATATCGCAACAGCAAAAGCTCGTTCATGAATTCGGATGCGGCTTCCTGGGGAAAGTCACCGATTGGGCTGCCATCGTTCCCGCTTTCAAGGCTGACTTTTTCCACTTTGTCTTCAATGTCCATCAGGTCTCCCATTGTCTTAGCATTGGGATTTTCTTTTGCTTCGTAAACCTTTTTATTCGCTACTACGCGATAATGCGACTTATAACCTTTTAGTTCATATATAACAGTTCCAATTGGAAGATATGCCGCATCACCATTCTCGGTCACGTGATCCGCACACGCATGCTCGTTCAGCATGAAGCTCACTTCCCCTACCCTATCCCCAATTTGCTCTGCGGGTACCTCTTTGGTCCCCTCGTTGTTTTGAAAATATGTAATATTATTGAGCATTAGAAAATCAATCCATTCAAGGGTTCCCGGGCATCGCTTCGTTGATTCCTTTGAAACTTCTTCCGTATCCGTTTCCTGGGGTTTGGATGTTATTTCACCCTTATTCGATGTTCCACAGCCAACAATAATGACTAGAACAAAAAGTATACTCAAGCGCTGGCTCCAATATTTAAATGGTTTCATGTTCAATCACCTCAACTTATTAGACGGATTTAACTAAGACTTAGTTACGAGCTTTTTACGATCAGCTATTCAACTCAATAAACGCCTAAGAACAGGGAACAGTTATTGGGCCAATGTGCTCCTCCTTGGTGCACTTCATGCAAGCTGCATCTCTGTATCATTCAAAAAACAGGTACTCGTAGTTCTATCCGTCGTTATACAAAAAAACACAGACAGTACAACTATCTGTGTTTTTTTACAGGTATGGGAGCTCAGTTAGATACAAAATCCATTCTCGTCCTCTTACCAAAATTTCAATCACGCACTCCATACAGAGTACGATTTAGAATACTTGTACCAGCATTATTTACTGTAATGTTACTGCTACCGCTGGTTTCAATTACCTAAACAACATTTAAAGTTGATTTGGCTTGTAATACTCGCATCCCAGCTTCTTAAAATCACTGTCCCATGTTACTACTGGCATGTTAATTGTTTTTGATTTTGCGCTAAGATAACAGTCCACAATGTCAACGTTACCCTTTTCAACAAACAGCCTTAACGCATCTTTCATGTAATCTTCCTCAAAGATAATGTTATCAATTTGCGATAGACTAAACAGGGCATTTCCTACATCAACATTAGAATGCTTGTAATGTGATCTCAGTACCCAACATGTTTCAATAATTACTGGTGATGAAACAATTATCTGAAAATCTCCGCTATCTAGCATTTCAGAAACTTTTTCAAACTGCTCCTTATCGTCTTGAGTGAACAACCGTACTAGTATGTTTGTATCAGCCAAAAAATCCATTGCTATTCCCCTTTTTTGTAACTGTTCCCCACCCAGTCAATCGCTGACTTCCTAGCTTCCTGAAGATCATGTTCTTGCCCTGTCTTTAAGATTCCTACAAGATCAGTTAACTTTTTCTGTTTCCTAACTTCTAATTTTGCTTCGCCATTTTGGATAATTACAATAATTTTGTCGCCTGTAGCTATACCTAGTTGTTTCCTTACCTCAACTGGAATTGTAACTTGTCCTTTCGAAGTTACCTTACCTGATTCATACATACTCATACACTACTACCTCCTACTCTATTACCTATATTACAATGTACTACTTTAATGTTCAAGTATTACTTTTTACATCAAGTAATATACATTCCAAGTATAGTCATTTGGAATTGAATTTCTAATGCTGAGTAATTTCAGCGTCAATATGTAAGCCCAAAGCTGTTTTACATGTTCATGTGTATTATAAACTTCAACTTCCCAGTCATAAGTAGGTATTTGCCGTTCCAATGTACTTCTTTAATGTGAGTTATTTCCCATTAACATGGTCATTAAGGACAATATTTCAATCCACGCACTCCATACGGAGTGCGACAGCGAAAAAGTACGTATTTTAACGATTTGAGCCATCCAAAACACGTTTTTTCACTATTATTCTATGACTTTCCATATCATTATTCAATCACATTATGCCTACGTGTTGCCTTAAGGTAACAATTTTGCCCATTTCGACAAATTCTGAGGTGCGAATCCCCCAGGGTTTTCATGTGAGCATCACATTCGCACCTGTCCCATCCGTTTATGACAATGATCATATCTAGCTCCCCTGTTCAAGTGCTACAGTTGTTAACGACCAACTGACCATAATAGTAAAATGGTCAATATAGGACTTACCTTACCATTATCCTTTCAACCTACAAGGAGGTGTATATGCGATGAAAACGATAGATCGAAGGCAACAGGTGATGGATTCTGCCGAGAAATCCTTTGCCCTGTTTGGCTACAAAGCCACAACGATGGAGCAGGTTGCGAGACTTGCCAATGTGGGCAAGGGAACGATCTATACTTTTTTCGAAAATAAAGAAGAACTGTTCAGCGAGATTCTGCGCTCGATCATTGCGGATATGAGACAGATTACAGAGCAGACGGTGAAAGAAGAGAATTCCTTTCTAGATAACGTGCATATGAGTATGGATTCTTTGCTGGAGTATCGTGAGGAACATGAGCTGTTGATCAAGCTCTTTCAGGAGGTTAACGAGTTCGGTACACCACAGGCCAAAGAAGGTCTGCAAAAAGTGGAGACAGCCATTCTCGAATATCTGGAGCGTCAGGTGAGCCGTGCCATGGAGTTAGAGCAGATTCGCAGGGACGATCCCAAGCTGGTTTCTTTTGTCCTGCTGAAGCTGTATGTCACCTTAACCTCAGATTGGAACAAAGCGCATCCAACGTTGCACAAAGATCAGATCAAGGATTTTGTGGGCCTCTTTCTCAAGAATGGCTTATCCCCCACCTAGAGAAAGGCATGCACTAGATTCAACACATAATAGAGATAGAACAAACGGATTAGCGTAAGGATAGGGAGAGAACATGATGAAATCATTCCACGTATTTGGGCAGGATCTGAAGTCCGCCTTTAAGAAACCAAAAGTATTTATTCCAATTCTCGTTGTACTGTTCATTCCGGTGCTGTATAGCGGCCTGTTCCTGAACGCATTCTGGGACCCCTATGGCAAAATGAATGAATTACCTGTAGCCGTGGTCAACACAGATCAGGGTGCAGTCTACAATGACAAATCACTGGAGGTCGGTCAGAATCTGGTCGATGAATTGAAAAAAAGTGATGATTTCAACTGGCAATTCGTGACTCGTGAACAAGCAGAACAAGGTATGCAAAACAACACGTATTATATGACGATTGTGATTCCAGAGGACTTTTCCACCAAAGCAACAACCCTGATGGATGAGCACCCCGAGCCGGCCGACCTTATCTACGAACCCAATGAAGGATACAACTTCCTCGCGGGTCAGATTGGCGGCACGGCGGTCAAACAAATTCGCTCCAAAGTCGCTGCCAAAATCACAGAATCGTATACCGAAACGCTACTGGATCAGGTGGAGAAGATCTCTAGCGGTTTATCGGATGCCGGAGATGGTGCTAGCAAGATCAACGAGGGCGCAGCCAAGCTGGATAATGGTGCCTCTACTTTGAAAAAGAACCTGTCCAAACTGGCGGATGGAACCGACAAATTGGAAACAGGTATGGCACCATTAAAAGAGGGAACAGCTACCTTGGCACAAGGAATCGGTACGCTTCATGCAGGAGCCAGCTCCCTGTCGGATGGATTGTCCCAATTGGCGGCAGCAGGCACGAAACTGGGTAACGGTGCATTGCAGGCTGAAACTGGCGGCAAACAGTTACAGGCAGGTATTCAGTCCGCTCAAGAAGGCGCGGCTAAGTTGGATGCTGGACTGGAAGCTTCCGAACAAGGAAGTGCGAAGCTGGTAGCCGGATTGCAAACCTCAGTGGAAGGCAGCAGCAAAGTAAGTGAAGGTGCCAAGGCCGTTGCACAAGGGCTTGCCCAATTAGCCGAAGCAAGTCCCGATCTTGCCGCTAACCCGGCTGTTCAGCAATTACTGGCAGCAAGTCAGGCCGTTGCCGCTGGCAGCGAACAGGTCTATCAAGGTGGACAGCAATTAGTGGAAGGCAGCAAAAGCCTTCAGGCTGCGCAACAGCAACTGCATCAAGGCAGCAGTCAGCTAGTGCAGGGTGAACAGCAACTTTTACAAGGAGCAACACAATTATCAACCGGACATACGCAGCTTGCAACGGGCCTTCAACAATTTAACACCAAGTTGACCGAAGCAGCAGCCGGAGGAGCCAAACTTGCAGAAGGTTCGAGTCAGTTAAATACAGGTGCAGGCCAATTGGTTACGGGTATAAACCAGCTTTCAGACGGAATCACCACCATTACCGAAGGTTCCCGCAAGCTGGATGATGGTGCGGGAACATTAAAAGAAGGCACTACCAAATTAACCGACGGCTCTGGCGAACTTGCCATCAAGTTGAATGAAGCGGCTGAGCAGACGGGTAGTGTGAAAAAGACGGATGAGCTGGTAACCATGTATGCAGAGCCTGTTCAGGTCGATGAGCATAAATATAATGAGGTACCCAACTACGGTACAGGATTCTCGCCATACTTCCTGTCACTTGGGCTATTTGTCGGGGCATTGATTGCGACATTGGTTGTGCCAACACGCGGCAGCACGGTTAGCGAGGCAAGTGGCTGGAATTGTTTTGTGAGTAAAACGCTGGCTTTCACACTCATGAGTGCAGTGCAGTCCCTACTTGCTTCATGGCTGGTCTTATACGGCTTGGGTCTGGATGTTCAGAGCGTTCCATTATTCCTCTTGTTCAGCTTTGTTACCAGTCTAAGCTTCATGTACATCATTCAGGCACTGGTGACTTGGCTGGAGAATCCGGGTCGATTCCTCGCGATTCTGATGCTGATCTTTCAGCTTACCACCAGCGCAGGCACCTTCCCGCTCGAACTGATTCCAAATTGGCTGAAAGTGTTTAATCCATGGCTGCCTATGACCTATTCGGTAACAGGTTATAAAGCAGTTATCTCAAGTGGACAGTTCGGTGTGGCTTGGGATCAGATTGGTATTCTGTGCATCTTCGCCGTGATTGGCCTGGGAGGAACCTTAACGTATTTCCTGATGCCTCATACCACGGAGAACGCAAACGTCAGCAGTGAAGTCTCACTTCACCTGTAAAAAGTAAAATAAAAAGCAAAGGTGTATACTTAAGCTCCATCCTCTTCTACAGGAGATGTGAGCTAAGGTACGCCTTTGCTTTTTTTAGTTTTAGATACAATCTAAGTTTGCTAACTTCATATTTCTAGTATGTAGAGTAAATTTCAGAACTTGAGATAGCGAAACTAAACAATAGCACGAGCAAAATAAGTAATACATACATCGCTGTACCGATGATTCCACAAACAAGTCCAGCAATGGCCAATCCTCTGCCTTGCTCCATGCGAACTCTGATCTCTTTGAAGGCTAAAGATGCAAATATAATCGCGACGATTCCGATTAAAATTCCCACGTAAGGAATCGTGACGGACAGAATCCCCAGAACTAGTGATACAATCGACTTGCTATTGGTCTTTGGTACTACATAAGGCGGTGGTGGCAATGTGTCGTTATAATAACGATCTACATCATTTTCGTGATGTTCCAAGGTAAATCCTCCCTTTTCTTTAAGTATGTTCATTATAATCAATTATTAGGAAAAATAATATCCATATTGTGTTAATTATGAATTACCATTAGATTTATTTTATTCTCATCATCCCCGGACATATACCTACATCCACAAGCTTATAAATTGTACTTCAAGGATATGAATTTAAGAACCGTTTATCCGTGTGATGATATAAACCAAGAATACCTCTAACATATAGATATTATTATAGTCGTAATACTTTTCTGAATATCTTTGGGGGATCACTACGATGAAAATCGATAAAGTAATGAACATACTTATGATTGTGATGCTTCTACCTATTGCTCTATATCGAAATAATGTAGCTGTATTATGTTTTAGTATTGTTTTGTTTGGAATCATGAGTTACACCACTTATCGAATGCGAACACGTTGGAATGTAGTAACTTATATCGTGTTGACCCTTGTATTGATGATCTGGAACATATACCTGTGGACATAAGCCATTATTTCAAAAAAGAACGCAATCCCTTATTAATCAACGGATTGCGTTCTTTCACATCATATAATTTGAGGTTTCTTCTACCTCTCCACTTCCACCCGCTGCAAAAACGTCCGGGTACGTGCAAGCTTTGGATTGCCGAAGATCTGTTCTGGAGGCCCCGCCTCTGCGATCTCGCCGTTATCCATGAAAAATACACGATCCGCAACGTCACGGGCGAAGCCCATCTCATGCGTGACGATTAACATCGTCATATTTTCCTGCGCCAGTTGTTTGATTACACGTAACACTTCCCCGGTCAGCTCTGGATCGAGTGCCGACGTTGGCTCATCAAACAGGAGGATATCCGGTTGCATCATGAGTGCTCGGGCAATAGCTACACGCTGTTTCTGTCCACCGGATAGATTGGCCGGATAGGCATCGGCCTTGTCCGACAGCCCTACTTTTCCAAGTAATTCAAGACTGCGATGCCTGATGACGCTTGAACTTTCTTTTTTCAAAGTCTTCGGTGCGAGTTCCAGATTAGCCTGTACGGTCAGATGCGGGAACAAGTTAAAATGCTGAAACACCATGCCCATGCGATCCGTAATCTTGCGAATATCCGCGGCACCTGCGTAACGGCCATTATCGACCAACGTCTGATCCTGAATGCGAATCGTTCCGCCCGAAATATCCTCCAGATGAATCAGGCTGCGCAGCATCGTACTTTTCCCCGAACCAGAAGGCCCGATCACGGCAATTACTTCGCCTGGTTCCACGTTGAAGGATACCTGTTTCAGCACATCAAGTGTGCCGAATGATTTTCTCAACTGATTTACTTCTATTATATGTGTCATATGCAGACAGTCCTTTGATTGATCAGATTTAATTTATTCAAATGAAAACCGCTTCTCAAGTGCCTTGAACAGCACGGTGAGTACAAGTGTCATGAGCAGATACATAACCGCCGCCACGAAGAAAGGTAACAGCTTTATGTCGCGATTTACCGCCGCTTGGGCGTAATACAACAGCTCAGGCACAGCCACGGCATAGAGCAGAGCCGTATCCTTGATGAGCGTAATGGACTCATTGGCCGTTGCAGGCAATACTACACGAATCATCTGAGGAATAATGACTTTGGTCATCGTCTGCCACTTCGTTAATCCAAGGACCTTGGCTGCTTCATGTTGCCCCTTATCAATGGAAAGCAGTCCGCCCCTGAAGATTTCAGCGAAGTACGCCGCATAGTTCAGGATGAACGCAATCCCCGCTGCAACAAAACGATCAAACACCAGATACTCTCCAATCACCGGAAGCAACGGTAAACCGAAGCAGAAGAATAGAATTTGGAGCAGTAGCGGTGTTCCTCGCATCACGTATACATACGTATGGGCAATCCACGCCAGCAGTTTAATCTGGCTTCTCATCGCAAGCGTGACCGCAAATCCAAGCGGTACAGATAACACGATCGCTAGCAAGAACATGAAAATGGTGGTCTGCGCACCCTCTAGCATCGGTTTTAAAATGGTCGATAAATAATCCCAACTCATTGTTTCGTCTCCTCTAATCTGTTAACCCCGCATTCCTCTGGGGCATAAATCGCTCCAGCATGGAATACGGGGTCCGTTTTGTTTCTAACTATATATCAGGTGTGTAACCTGCCTATTTCAGAACCTTATCTTCACCCAACCATTGGGCGGAGATTTTAGCCGCTGTTCCGTCTGCATTCAGCTCATCCAGCGCTTTTTGTAGCTGATTCAGAAGCTCTTCATTTCCCTTTTTGATACCAATGCCATATTGTTCCGGTGCAAGAGATTCATCCAGCAGTTTGAATGTTCCCTCTTCTTTGGACATGTAGTATCTCGCTACCACTTCATCAATGATGACCGCATCCAGACGTTTTGTCTTCAGATCCGTCAGTGCAAGCACGTTATCCTTAAATTCGGAAGCTTTCACTTTATCCTTCAGAGGACTTGCTGCCAATGCATCTGCCGCGGAGGACAGCGCCTGCAATCCCACATTTTTGCCATCGAGTTCATCCAGCTTTGTGATTGGCGAGTCTGCCAAGGTAATAGCTACTTGGCTGTTTTCCAGATACGGCTTCGTGAAGAGCACTTTCTCTTTACGCTCATCCGTAATGGTGTACCCGTTCCAGATCATATCGATCCGGCCACTGTTCAGCTCTGATTCTTTGGAAGACCAGTCGATTGGCTGGAATGTGATTTCTTTACCCATTTTCTCCGCTGCAGCTCTTGCATAATCAATATCAAAACCAACAATTTCATTTTGCTCGTCCCGGAAGCCCATTGGAGCAAACTTGTCATCAATTCCTACAACAATCGTGTTATCGTCTTTGCTTGCGGAACTGGAACAACCAGCCACAATCAATACACATATACTAATGAATAATAGTAGAATCGCTTTTTTTCTCATCTCTCGAACCCCTCCATGTCTATAACCAAAACCCAAACGCTTTAGTTCGTTACCACGTTATCAGAGATTTATAATAACATAGCATGGGAGAAGAGTCGAGTCTCTTGCCTATTTCCTTCTATTTCATGCAGCTTAATTGTCAACAATCTGTAAAAAATCCTTTTTCACTTGTGCCGGTTCTACCAGCTTCTCGCGTACAGTCGAATTCCATAGCTCCAGGTTCTGAAGCTCCTTTAATTCCGTACCTGTCCATTGTTGGGCAGATTCACGACGTAAGGTATGGCTGGTATTCTCAAACTGGTAGACGATCTGCTCCAGATTATCAATCATAACAAAGTTCGCAACCGCATTATATACAAGTATCCGCTCAAGTTCCTCTGCATCCATCTCACGCGTATCCAAGCTATAATTCACTTGGACCGTGAACGTCTCCGGGTACAGTTGGTAACCATTCAATCTTTCACGTAAAGGTAAAGCCTGATTCAGATGACTAAGGTTTGAATTATCACCCATGTAGGGACTGCGATATTTGGCTAAAGCGGCAAAATCATGTGTCAGCGGATTCTGCTGCTCTTCCTCGTACCGAGCCTGTTTCGCCTCGATCTTCGGATTAACGTTGCCTTCAACAATCACTAAGCCAATGATGCCCAACACAACAAGTGTTATAATCCATATGTTTCTAATTCTCATAACGCATCACTCACTTCATACTTACTAACGATCCGATACGCCCGATGCACTACCAAAGGGATAATAACGCTTAGTAACGGGATGGCAAAGGCAATGACGATCACAGCAAACTGGTAGGGTCCATCCACCTGAATGGGTCGATTAAACCAGATGTTGCTTCCGAATCGCAACGCTGCCTGCGTTCCCCATAGTACGAGTATTAATGCCGCCCACAACCACCATATCCTGCGATTCCACTGCACTAAGGCAGGGATTCGAATAACCGTGGTTTTCACGGAAGTTGCAGAATCGTTCGTCTTGTTGATCAACAGATACAATACATACATGCCACCAACAATGAGACTCACGATCATAAGCAGATTGTTTATGGCGGAGCCTTGCATCAGCACTCTCATTGGAATGGTAATGATCCAGGCTATGAGGCTATAAATCAGAGCAGACTGCAACAACGCTGTCCAGTAAGGAACACGTTGTACCCTTCGATGGTCACTCATCACTTCATCCATACCAGCGATATGCTGAATGGCGGTCTGGAACGCCTTCTCTTCACTCATACCCTGCGAGATATAATCGTCAATCCGCGCAGCGAGATTGCTGTGAATCTCTTCTTTTAATTCTCGATTGTCTAATGTATCTTGTGCGTGAGCGAACAAACGATTCACATGACGAGTGATGCGAGCTTCCAATCTCATAGGTCTTCATCTCCTTTTTCTCCAGTGACAATCATGCAATCAATCAGTGCCTTGGCTGCTTGCCAAGCATGAACCTGCTCTCTATAGGCTTCAAGGCCTTGCGTTGTAATTCGGTAATATTTGCGTCGTCCTCCCTGCGTCTCTTCCCCCCAGTAGGACTCCACATATCCACTCTTCTCCAGCCTCTTCAAACTGGAATAAAGCGTAGGTTCCTTCAATTCAAACTGTTCTCCGCTCTTACGATAGATCTCCTTAATAATGCTGTAGCCATAGTTATCTGCGGGTATAAGTACACTCAGAATGATGGGGTCAATATTGCCCCGAATCAGATCACTGTTAATCACTTGCACATTCATCTACGAGTTTCACCGACTTTCTTCCGTCCTGTGTATACTATAAGACACATTACTATGTCTGTAAAGGTAATATGTATCACATGGTAAATATGCATCGCAAGAGTAACACTAGCAACATTCCTCTCTTGCAAATAAAATTCTTCAATACGATAAGAACATTGACCACATTGTTATTTCTTTCAACTTTGCTTATATTATCCGGCTGTAACCCTACTCCAAGTCATGGTACAAACAAAACTGCCTCACCCTCAACAACCAATGCAAATCAAGCCAAAACGGAATTAAAACAAAATCAGGAACTGCCTACACCAGTGATACAGACTGAAAGTGGCACTCCTATTCCTGCTATACAGGGCAGTTATTGCTGGGAAAGTATGTGTGCAGACTATGCAGGTCATATGGAACTGCTGGAAGGTCAAGTACCTGTCTCCGTGTTGGTAGGCGAGAATATATCTATTCATCTGGGTACAAATGTACCACCTGACGAGTTAACTCTTGTCGGATATGTAAATGGAGTGGCACGTCCCATCTCTTTGTGAGAAGGTTCATTCCAGTTAGCGCAGGAAAAAGGTACTCATTATTATGGAGCCTTTGCCCGCTGGACTTCCCCTCAAAATTCGCAGGTTTCCTTGGGTGATACCTCTTTTGCCTTTGTGATCCGTGGTGTCGAAAAAAAATATAAGCAAACAGGGCCCCTCCAATTTTGGAGAGGCCCTTACACATTTTTATCTAATGCTGCACTTTCTCGCGATCTTTCCCTTTATCGGATTCACCCGCGTTTTTGTTGGCTGCATCGCGATCCTGTTTCATTTCTTCCACCGTTTTCACCTTAAGACGTGCTGCACCTTCATATTCCTTTGTTGGAATAAGGTCGCCAGCAGCAAGTCTTGCTTCTGCAGCTACAATCGCATCCCCATACTGCGGCAACCACTGGGCCTGCGCAACTAGCATCTCATCGACCATCTGCCAGATCTCTTTCGGATTACACACGGCACCCACGAGCGGGTCCATCATGAACGCCTGACGAAGTAATTTGTCGTCTCCGTTCACCGCTGCTTCAACCGCAAGACGTTGCACGGAAATACTCACATTACATACCGCAGCCGGACCAAGTGGCAGATCACCTACATGTGGCATGGAGATGCCGTTGCGATCCACATATCCCGGTGCTTCAATAATCGCATCATCCGGCAGGTTGGAGATGACTCCTTTATTAACGGTATTGAAATGTCCACGATAGACACGTCCCGTCTCCAGCCCTTCAATAATGTATGAACCGTGCTCCTCGCCCCGTTTTTCCGGAATGAATTGCATCGGTTCATCCTTCATCCAGTTAGGAAAATCAGTCTCGAACCAGTTGCGCCCCTCGGTACATACCCGCAGATAGCCACCCGTCTCTCCGTTGATCCAATTGCCCAGGTCGATCCAATCATTGATCTCTTCCGGACGTTTGCGGTACCACGGCACATATTCACTCAGATGACCATTTGATTCCGTGCTGTAGTAACCGAAGCGCCGCAGCATATCGATCCGCACTTTCTCAGTACGGCTATACTCCGGATGTTTCTCGAAGGCTTCGAGCAGGTCACCTGTAAGGTCTTTAGCTTCATGAGAAGCCTGAATATACCAGGTCTGATGGTTGATTCCAGCACAGACAATATCCACTTCACTCTTTTTCAATCCAAAAGCTTCCGCAATCTGATGATGACCATGCTGTACGCCATGACACAGTCCGATCGTCCGTACACCACCGTACTTGTTGCAAGCCCATGTCAGCATCGCCATCGGATTGGAATAGTTCAAGAGCAGCACGTCGGGTGCGCTCTGTTCACGAATATCTTTACAGATGTCCAGCATCTCGGCGATTCCGCGTTGTCCATACATAATGCCGCCTGCACACAGCGTATCGCCGACACATTGATCTACCCCATATTTCAGTGGAATATCTACATCCGTTGCAAATGCTTCCAGTCCCCCTACACGAATCGTACACAGTACATACTTCGCATCTTTTAACGCTTCTTTCCGATCTGTTGTCGGCTGAATCTGAATATTCAATCCATTCTCACGGATATCCCGCTGACACAGCTCAGTCACCATGTCCAGATTGTGTTGGTTAATATCGCAGAACGCAATTTCAATGTTGTTAAACTCGGGTACCGTGAGCAAATCCCTTAACAATCCCCGTGTAAATCCGATACTTCCTGCCCCGATAAACGCCACTTTAAACGACATCCCTATGTCCTCCCCTAATCCGAATCTTTCGCTTCGGTTAATGACTCTCTTCATGAAATCATTGTACCAACCGCAAATAGGGAAGCGTTATCAAAATCATGACCTGTTCATGATCTTGTTGTCAAAAATCCTAACTTAATCTTCTGACTCGATGAAACAGCCGTACCTCTGCTACAACTGACTGTAGCTAATGAGTTGAATACCTTGTTCTGTCACATATTCTTTCAACGCTGGATTCATCAATAAAGCAAGATCGTGCTCCCGTTCATCTACCAGAGATGAGATATTGCGTAATTCTTCATCTGCATATCCTGGATGTCCAGCAATTTCAACGATATATTCTGTATCCTTATACTGCTCCAGCACGCTGCGAAACCATGATTCCTGTAGAGAAGGCATAGCTGGATCACCACATAACCTATCTGTAGACCGAATACCTGCATCCGCCAGCTTCCCCTCAAACTGGCCAGATAAGAGGTCATCTCTTCTCATAGGAACGTTATACTCCCGAGCCAGTTCCATCACCAAATCAAGAATTTGCGTATCTTTAATACTCACCCCATGATGGGTATCCAGATGATTTAACTTCAATCCGGAAGCCAAAAACTTCTCGATTTGTGCCTTCAACTCCGTGCGCACTTCCCCAGGATCATAGGATGCAGGAATAAGCCCAGGTTTTCGATAGAAACGACCCGACTTGTCGACGATACTCTGAACTGCTGATGCTTCCAGCACCGGAGCCATGAATGTCAGATTCAAATGAACGCCCATAGCCGTGATGCCTGCTTCAAGAGCCATGACACTACTCTTCTCAAAATGTACCGAATTCACCAACGCCGAGGTATCTGTAATCAGACCCTGTTTCATCCCATGAAGGATGCCTTCGCTTACTCTCATGGTGATGCCATAATCATCTGCATTAACAATCAGCTTCATTTTGCTCCTCCCCTTCTCTGTATCCATTTATGATCGAACAGACAACAGCTCGTCTGTTGCAGCAACTGTCCCTTCTGACTGCAACGGCGTAATGACGCGGAATTGATCAGAGTTCGTTACAACAATCGGAGTCGTCAGTTTAAAGCCTTCGTTCCGGATCTGATCCAGATCAAATTCAATCAGTACCTCCCCCTTACGGATTCGGTCACCTTGCTGAACTTTCTGTGTAAAATACTTCCCTTTTAATCTCACCGTATCTATGCCGATATGCATGAGAATTTCGACGCCTTCATCCGAAGTAACCGCAATGGCATGTGCGCTTTTCATTGTTACAGAAACAACGCCGTCTACCGGGGACACCAGCTGACCTTTGGACGGAATGATCGCTACGCCTTTACCCATCGACTCTGAGGAAAACACGACATCCTCCACTTCACGAAGTGTAATAACAGTGCCTTCAAGCGGACTGGTAATCAAGCTTTCCATCGCTGCATTCGTGTGTACATCAGGAGCTTCAGTCCCCCGATCATTTTTCTTACTCTCGTAGCCAAACAGCACCACGCACAAGGCTCCGCCCGCAATGGCAGTCAATACACCAATAATGTAATACAACATCGGACTCTGAGCAGGCAGGGTGAACACATTAAGGAAGAAATTGAACACAACCAACTTCACGCCGAGATAACCCATCAGACCACCGCCAATGGCTCCAGCGGCCACCAGATAAATGAGTGTTTTGCGGTAACGCAGAATGATACCGTACAGAATTGGTTCAGTAACCCCTGACAAAATTGCAGAAAGGAAAGACGAGCCGCTTAAAGCCTTGAGATCTTTATCCTTTGTTTTCAGGAATACCCCGAGACCGATACCCATGGAAGCAGCTACCGATGTTGCCGCAAGGGGTGCAATGAGATCTCCCCCAGCGCTTAGGTTCCCCATAATAATAGGCACCGTCGCCCAGTGTAATCCAAGCAATACGAGAAAAGACCAGGTACCCCCAAGAATAGTCCCTGCGATGACAGAGTTGCTGTTAATCAGGAAATTAACAATATTTCCAATCCATTGGCCCACATATTGCCCGAATGGACCAATCAACATGGCTGTTAGTGGTACCATAATGACGAGTGACAGGAATGGAACTGCGAACAGCTGCACATTTTTGTGCATGATTTTCTTCAAAAACTTCTCCAAAACCGCATAGATGCTAACGGCGATAAACATCGGAAAGACCGACGAAGCATAGTTCATTAACGATACGGGTATCCCGAGAAAATGAGTGGTGCTTCCTGCTGCTGTCAAAGCCGTAAAATTCGGTTCCATCAATGCGGCCCCGATCGCCGCTGCCACATAAGAATTCACATTTAGAACTTTGGCAATCGTGATGCCGAGAAGAATCGGCAGGAAATAAAAGATCGAGTTCCCCGCCGCAGCCAATATAGCGTATGTTCCACTATCCACAGCGATCCAGCCTGCTCTTTCAAGAACAATTAACAGAGCCTTAACTAGCCCTGCTCCAGCAAATACCGGGATTAATGGCGTTAAACTACCCGATATCAGGCCAAAGATGGCTGAACGGATGCTCCTTTTTTCTTTCTCTGAGCTTCCATCGGACCCTGCTCCGTCGAATTCCCCTTCGGCAACGATATGTTTGTACACCTCGGAAACATCATTACCTACAACAACCTGAAATTGCCCACCGCTTTCAACAACCTTCAGGATGCCTGCTGTGTTTTCCAATATGTCTGCATCAGCCTTTCGGTTATCGTTCAAGACAAATCTTAAACGGGTAGCGCAGTGAGTCAGCGATTGAATGTTATCCTTTCCTCCAACGCGGTCTACAATGTTTTGTGCTAATTTGAGATGATCCATGTTGTTCCCCCCATACATTTGTTTAATTCCTACAGTTCACGTCTTGACTCCATCATTTCGAATAACATATTACGATGGCAAAATAAAAACCTGAACTGAAGCTCGTCTACTGACCTTAGTCAATACACAAGCCTCAATTCAGGTTTCGCCTGCCGAACAGTCACAATCCCTTAATATATAGTTGTATCAGTATTCCTTCATTCTTCCGTCAGATCCTGCTCACGGTTCGTGACCCGGTGAATGTGGATCATGAAATAAACCATTTCCTCATTCGTTGTTTTCTTCTCGTAATTAATCTCCAGGTAGTTTCTAATCTTTCTGGCGCACGCATACGATTCGGGGTACTTGTCCTTTACATGATCATACAAAGAATCTCTCTCTTCCGGAATCAACTCATCATGTAGAATTCTGTAAGCAAAATACCGCAGATGTGTGAGGAAACGGCTATAATTAATCGAGCTTTCGTCCAGTTTAATTCCAAAATGATATTTCACAATATTCGCCAAATCATTAACAATCTTTGTCATCTGATAGGTTTGTTTCATATCCTGTCCTCGCTGCTGTGCATTGACAAAATGTAGGGCAATGGAACCTGCCTCATCCTCCGGCAGTTTCACACCTGTTTTCTGTTCAATAATGTTCAGCGCATTCAGGGCAACTTCATACTCGGCTGCATAGAACTTTTTGATCTCCCACAGCAAAGCATTCTTGACAATAATGCCTTCTGGAAACCTTCTTATCGCGAAACTGATATGATCCGTCAGGGTGATGTAGATGTTATCACTGAATTTGAGGGCAAGCTGTTGTTCGGCGTATTCAATAATTTCATTCGATAACTCCAGATGTTCGGTTGGAATCTCACCAATCAGACCCATCAGTTTGTCAGATGTTGCTTTTTCAACCACAAACTTTTTCTCTACCTGCGAGAAATCAATCACATCACTGTTATGTTTGTTATACCCAATCCCTTTTCCCATCACGATCATTTCGTCCCCGTTATCATCCGTCAGTAAAATCACATTGTTATTAAAGATTTTCCTGATCTTCATCTGCATCACCCCCAACTCATCACACGCTCATCCCATTAATATTCCATTAGAACTTCAAAAAAATCTCCCATAAAAAAAACCTAAATTGAAGCAGCAACATGTACAACTCATGTCTACTACGAACAATTTAGGTATCGCCTGCCGAACAGTCACAATCCTGAATATATGAGATTAACCACTACATTATCGACGAATCTGTTACTTCTGAACAAAGGATATCATGAATACCCTTTCAGTTCAACATTTAGTTTCTACCATGCCTTGTCAGCCCCAGGTGTTGCGCCTACTCCGATTCCTCCGGGTAGCTCCACTCTATTCGCTCCATGGAACCCCTGTATTGAACAGGTGTCTTACCCGTATACTTTTTGAAAAGCATATGAAAATACTGCCGACTCCCCACACCAACATAGTCTGAAATTTCGGAGATGGGAATATTGGACTGTTGTAACAACATCTTGGCCTTTTCCATTCGAAGCATCGTCAGGTAGTCGGTAGGTGTGCGCTGCGTGTGCTGACGAAAAATACGATGTAGATAACCTGGATGCAGATTGACGGCTGCCGCGATATCCTTCATCCGAATGTTGCGATCCATATTGTGATGCATGAATTCAATGGTTCGTTTGACATACAACTCCGCCTGATCTGGCGCACTCCGGCTCATTTCTCCGCGCAGACGCGCAACACGGACCAGCAACTGGATAAACAGCGTACGCACCAGCATGCCCTGTTCCGGGGACGAGAGATTGCGCGCCTCGCGGTGATACAACCTTTCCTCTGGTGGAATGATCTTCATCGGCACAGTTGATCTTCCTTGCTCCAGTAGACCACGCTGATCGAGTTCCAACACCAGACTTTTCATAATGTGATACACCTCTTCCGGGTCAGGCAGTACCAGATATGGCGAAGCATTAGTGAGTAGAGTGTGAACTTCTTCCTCTTCCAGCGCAAGCTGGCGGATGGATAGCTGTCCGGGAGACGAGGTGGAGAAACCAAACTCCACATTGAGCATCCGGCAAGGGACACCATCTTCCACCAGCAAACGGTGCGGGACACCTGCGTCGAGCATAATGAACTGCCCTTTTTTCAAAACGGTCTGCTCCGAACTCCCATCCGACATCTGCACATCCACCCGGCACATTCCCGAAATAATATACATGATCTCTGTGGAATCATGATGGTGATAGGACATACGATAGTTGTCCCACTGCTTGTAATAGTACGCGTAGAAACGCGGCCCGCAGTCCTCTGTTCGCAATGCCTCCTGGTACAGGCTTCCTGTCCAACGCTTTCTGATGCTCATGTCCATGCCTCCATTCCTGCGACGATCGATCCTCAATTTTCTCCATTGTAACAATTCCGTAGGTTGAATATAAACTGTCTTCGTTAAAAGCTTTATTGCATTGTTAAATTAGATAAATATATAATTAGTATATCATCTAATTATCTGTGTAAATTATCTATACTTAAGGAGGTTTCCACGCATGAGTACCACCTATCATCTCGTGAGACATGGTCTCAAAGAACGACGAATCGGTGATGTCTCCCTCACTTCCGAAGGGGTCTTACAAGCCGAAGCCACGGCACTTCATTTTGCCAGAGCTACCTTTCCCGTTACTAAAATCCTTACCAGCCCACTTCGACGAGCCCAAGAAACCGCAAATATGATTGCCCGCCACACCCATTCCCATATAACCGAAGATCCTCGCCTGCGCGAACGTGCCAATTGGGGCGATTGCCCCGATCAGTCATTCGAAGAATTCATTGCAATGTGGGATCGATGTACGTCTGATCCAGATTACGTTCCAGCCGTGGGAGACTCGGCCAAACAGGCTGGTGAACGTCTGGCCTCCCTCCTAACCGCATTAGCTAATGAAGAGCCAGAGAACAGTAACATTATTGTGGTTGCACATGGTGGACTCATTACTGATTTTCTGGTGCAAACCTTTAGCGAGGGCGAGCTTAACGTCTGGCATTCCAATTTTATAGCTATGCAGAACCAATTGATCCCCGAGTGCTCCATTACCACATTGATCTATGATCAAGGAAATTACACCATTAAAGCGTTCGCTTCTACCGAGCATTTAGACTCCAACGATGTAAAAGAATGACGTAACATGGGTGGCTGGGAACTCGCCAAGGTCTGTTTCGCAGATCCTAATGTGAAGAAAGCTCTGAAACCTCCATGTGCTATACACATTGGGATTCCAGAGCTTCCAAGCTTCGATGCTAACTCTCAAAACTAACGATGCTTCCTTACGTTACAGCCTGATCTTGAACATGTGTTATGTTGCTATTGCTCATCCGGTCTGCTTACTTTCCACCCTTACCTGGCGTGTAAAACTTAGGCAGCGTTACTTTGGACCAGTCAATATCCGATGCCATGTAGAAGGACGGATAGGAAGGCTGGTTGTATCCACTGTTCTGTCCGGCAATGCCCACACGATACATCGCATCATGCATCAGCGTGTACAATTTGCGGTCCGTTTTCTCGGTACTCAGATAGATACGAATCGCTGAACTGTCCGTGGTTCTCACCAACATCTCTTCCCGCCAATCCCCGAAGATATCAGCTACGAGAGAAGGTGTACCTTTGGTGTGATTGTTGGTCAATGTGCCTGTTGCCGTCAGCAACGTGCCACGATTCCAGTCTTTGATTGTAGGTGTGACGTCGATGGCACCATCAACGATCTGTGTCGTCATATCACCAGCCCAACGGATATTCATATTCGTTCCCGGCATCTGATCACTGATTTTCTCACCCTTAGCTGTCCACAAGCCTACAGCCCATGTCTCCAGTCCACGACGAGTCGGATCAACATCCCCCACCATGCCGCGACCGGTATCTTTCCCTGTGTATCCACCGTAGATCACTTCTCCGGTCTTCGCATCACGCAGGGAATAGCCGTACGGCGCCCACGGGCCGCCCTCGTGAACCATGAAAATCTCAAGTCCCGGACGATCCGGGTCGATATCTGCCACATGAAGTGCGTCCCCATGACCCAGACGGGCAATGGTTCCCGGCGCAGCACTCTCGGCAGGCATCAGGTCTGTGGAGCTGTACAGCACGCTGCCGTCATGATCAATCGTAGCGGAGCCATAGATAATCTCCTGTTTGCCGTCTCCATCCACATCCGCCACACTGAAATAGTGCGCTCCCTGGGTTGTTATGGAGCCATACTGCGGATCTGTGCCATCCACACCATGCGGTCCGTCATTGAATGGGTTCTTCATTGGCGTCCAGCCGCTGTCCACTTTCCATTCCTTTTTCAGCTTCTTGCCGTCCCAATTGTAGGCAACCATCGTCGAACGTGTATAGTATCCGCGTGCAAAGATTGCAGACGGTTTCTTGCCGTCCAGATAGGCCACTCCTGCCAGGAAACGGTCCACTCGATTCCCCGGTTCAATCCGTGCCATGGCATAATCGCCCCACATCAGACCATCATCATGACGCTCGGGTTCATATGGAATGGTCTCCAGCTCTTTGCCTGATTTTCCTTCAAATACCGTAACATACTCCGGTCCATCCACGATAAAACCTTCAAACTTGCGCAGCTCATTTCGGTTACTGCGTTCTACCGCATACACATCAATGAAGTAGTCGGCCAGGCTCTCGGCATCTTGCTGAGATAATGGGTAGTTATACTTTTTCTCCATTCCAAAAGCCTCTTCCAATGTCGCAGGCCAGTTGCCCTTCACAACCTCATCATGTTTATGCCAGTTCTTGAACATATCCACCACGTGATCGTAGTAACCATCCGCACTTAAACGATAATCATCTTCGTTCGAGTACCCTGCCTTGCGATCCTGCTTGGGAAGTGTGATGTACTTCTCGGAGGTTACTTTTCCTTTTTTGTTATATTTAATAATCTTTGTGCCCGGAGCGGTCTTAAACATCATCTCGGCTTTGCCATCCCCGTCAAAATCGTAAACGAGCATCTGTGTATAATGAGCACCTGCACGGATGTTGACCCCAAGGTCGATCCGGTACAACAATTGTCCGTCCAGGGTGTAAGCATCAATATAGGTTTTACCGGTGTACCCTTTTTGCGATACGTCCTTGGCGTTGGAAGGGTCCCATTTGACGAAAAACTCATATTGGCCATCCCCATCCACATCACCCACGCTCATGTCATTGGCGGAATACGTATAGGCTTCTCCTGCTGGCGTCACGCCATCAGCCGGTTTTTGCAGTGGAATGTCCACATATCCGTTCGCCCAAGGTTTGACGGATGCACTGCGTTTGCTTTCCTTGCCCTTCTTGTTCACCGCTGCCACTTCATAACGGGAAGACGATTTACCCGCGGCATCAACATAGTTGGTGCTGTCGGTGACGGTAGCGATCTTTTTGCCATCACGATAGACGTTGAAGTCCGTACCTGTCAGCCCGTTGTCGCTGTACCCTGTGGCCTCATCACCAAGCAATCTCCAACTGAGAAAAACACCTTCAGATGTCGATGCAGCCACCAAACCCCGATCCAGATATTCCAGTTGAATCTCTTTCACGTGACTGCCCCCCTTATGTGATTGCAGGCTGGCCTCCGGCGCCCCATTACCGTTCGAAGCTTCCGCTCCCGTAACGCCAGCTGTTCCTCCAATGAGCAAAGCTACGCTGAGTGCCGAAGAGAGCACCTTGGCTGCAAGTGGCATACGTGCCTTCCTGCGACCTGATTGTCGACCTGACACCGATCCCTTATGTACCGGCGCTGTTGTTCCTGAGTTCATCCACCTTCACGCTCCTTGAGACAGAATAGGTGACGCATATACACATTGATAATGATTGGACGTTCGATAATTCATAGAGGCCTTCTTCGAAAGAAGGTTTCAACCCGCAATGATTACGCTTACAAAATTAAAAAAGAGAAATCAGCTTGCCCGACTACCAGAGTACGGTCCCCCTTCCATTCTCTTTCCAATCCGAGCGAGGTGATCTCGCCCATCGGGTTCTATTATAGACATCCTGCTTACCAGACCCTAGGCAAATATCCGTCCAAAACGATCAATAATCAGTGTTTATAGGAGACATTTTGAAAAAAAGTACTTGCAACTGTGAGGGATAGCCGCTCCGGTTACGAATCGTTCTTATGATCGCTGTTATCTCCGGATTTTCTTCTATCCCTTTTCCAGATGACTCTTGTAATGCATAGCAAAAAACCGCGATCCTCTAACACACAGAGGATCGCGGTTAAGACAGTTACAAATAAAGTTTAAGGCTCAATGCCCCATACCAGGTTTCCACCTTGGTAGAGTGTTACCTTGTTCCAATCCTGATAGGATGTTTTCGTTGGATCGAAGGAGTAGTCATTCGTCTCGTCCAAGTTGGACCAGTCTGTTTTGTACATGCGAAGCTGGATGTCTCCAGTCTGTCCACCAGCCTGAATGCTGCCAGCGCCAGATGTGAAGCTCAGCTCCACATACGAATCTGTGAAGGTCCGCTGGATATTGGCTCCGCCAACTTGAGCGTAATCGATGGCAGAATCCATCGCAGCTGAGCCTTCTTTGGAGAAGTAATACCGGATCTTCAGATCACTCAGATTCACAGCAGTACTGCCCAGGTTTTTGATGTTGAAATACGGTTTGATCTGGCTATCTTGAGCATTGGTATCTCCAGCACGATATTGCACGACAAGATCACTGGTTGGTACAACGACACTTTGAGGTGTCGCGGAAGCTACAGCGGAATCGGCACTTTGCCCTGCAGCATTCACTGCACTTACCACATAATGATACGTTGTGCCGTTCGTCAGGGCAGTGTTGGTGTAGGACGTGCCACTCACATTCGTGGCGATCGTTGTGAACGGACCTGATGCACTCAGCGCGCGTTTCACATCATAACTTGTTGCACCTGTAGAAGCGGTCCACGTCAGGCTCACCTGTGCATTGCCTGCGGTTGCTGTGAGAGCAGTCGGTGCTGCTGGCGCCGTCACACCTGCAACGGGTGTAGCTGTTGCTGTTGCAGAGTTAACACTTTCACCTACTGCATTTGTTGCTGTTACCACATAATAATAGGTTGTACCATTGATCAGGCCGGTGTTGCTGTAAGACGTTCCACTTACATTAGCTGCAATTGTTGTGAATGGACCTGATGCACTCAGTGCCCGCTTCACACTATAACTTGTAGCCCCTGTGGAAGCAGTCCACGTCAAGGAGACCTGGGCATTACCGCCAGAAGCCGTCAATGCTGCTGGTGCTGCCGGAGCTGTTGTTCCGCCCGGAGGGTTGCCTCCACCGTTACTGGCAGGCAGTACAGGGAATGCGTTTTTCACCAGTGCCACGAATTGATCATGGAACCAGTGGCCCGATACTGGGGCATTAGGCAATGCACCTGTTAATACACCATCCCGCGTTGTGAAGGTTGGATCACACATCCGGTCGAAACCTTTGCCTTCGTTATTCGGAATTTCAGAGCTGGAGCCATCGGATTCACCAGGAGGTTTCACCCATACATAAGCATCCAGATGCGCTGGTCCTGGTGCAGCCTTAGGTGCTTCACCAATACCTGCGCCACTGGCATTACACCAGTTCCCCCGATGCTCCCGGCGATCTACACGTCCGGTATTCACATAATCGTTGATGTTGCTGCCCGTAGCAGATGCTGGACGGTCTACCCCGCCCCAGCCATTCCGGCTAGTATCAATCAGGAAACCTGTACTGCTTGGCCAGCCAGCTTGTACAAAATCGGCATACAGCGCAGCGGTGAAATCGGTTTCGTCAAAATAAGGATTCCACTCATAAAACTTGGCAGATTTAATCGGTTGTCCACCGATATTGAGATCAGGGTTAGACAGGTTCGGCTCCCCCAGCGGTGTGGTGTTCGCTGTATTCGTAATGAAGCCATCTGCACTGCTCAGACCCGCGGCTGTCCCTTGCACAACACTTGTATACAGCGCGACTGCTGCAGAACGGTTGTTATCCCATCCAAGCCAGCCGGAATGGCCGATATCCAGATAGTTGTACACATTCGGAATGGCGTGCAGCTTGTCCAATGCATACTTCACACCCGCCTCATAGATACCTGTTGAGCTGGCTTGACCACAAGCTGGTGTACTCAGGTTGGTCACAAGGTTAGGCAGACTGTCCGGTTCAATGACGGCAATAATACGAATATCCTGATACTTCGGATCTGCAAAGATATCTGCAATGACATCAATATAATCTGTTTTATATGTCTGCAGTGCTGCCTGTGTTAGTGGAAGTTCACCATTCGATGCGAGTGCATGACAATCCCGTCCAGGCAAGTTATAGATAACAAATGAAGCCGTTATAGGCGTACCCGGTTTCTTTTGAGCGAGAACGGCATCCAGATGTTGCTCTACACTTTTGCGACCAGCGTTGTCCGTCCCGCCATAGATTGCAGCAATCCGGTCAACCCATACTGCGGTTGGGTACGATTTGACTGTCTCCATCTTGGCCTTCAACGATGCATCATTGGTCATCGCAATGGATGTATCCACGAGAGCTGAATAATCCTCGTTCAGATAAGCGGTTGCCCCTACAAATGGATTATCCACATGTGCTTCAGCGGCCTGAGTCAAGCCTGGAGACAGTCCAGGGAAAATCCCCGCAGCGAGCAGCGTTGCTGCAAGCATTTGTTTTACACCTTTGCGCAGGATCTTCTTACCTCTCGATTTGGTTTTCAATTTAGTCTTCATAGTTCCACCTTTCCTTTAGTTAGATTGGGTTGTACTCATGTCTGATCCTCTGTGTCATTATGATGCTTCGCACGAAGAGAACGTTCGGATGAGTTGGTTGTATCACCTCCAAAAGAAATGGTTGTATAACTGGAATCTTGAGCAAACAAATAGTGTGTGAGGGCGAATCATGCGAATGAGTATAATATGGTGGGTGTGGTTGTACGTGTGTTAGACATGAAGAAGTGTGAAAAAAGACTTGTGGGATGTCTGATTCCTAAATCGGGTAAGCGCTTTCTTAAAGCAGTTAAAAAAAAGGTCTTCGCCTATCCATCTACAAACATGATGTTCGGTGTCACCTCCTTATGTTCTAATTATACGACATGTAAATATTACTGTAAATTGAATTATATAAATTTAATTATATTTTTTTCCATAATCCAGGCAGGAATCTGAACATCCCTTGCCCCTCACCACAGTAAAGGCTCATCATGGCCATATGCCACAATGAACCTTGTGTTTTTCAAGGTCGAATCGACCGCTCGTCTAGCTAGTCATTACATATAATGCCTTGTTCATAGTTTCCTACGTCTACGGTAAAACGACAATGTCTCCCGGTTTCAACCCACTAACCACTTCCGTCTTGTCCCCCGTTTCCATTCCAGCCTGGATCGTCAGCGGCTCGGTCTGTCCGTTCCCTTTGTCTAACAGTACGTAAGGCTCAGTCTGATCCCGCATGATCGCGAGACTGGACACTACCGTCACTTTATCCTTCCGCATTGTCTCGATATCGCCTTCCAGACTCACGCCTCCATACATTCTGGCGTCCGGCTTCAGATCAATGACCACGTCAAACTGTGAAGCTTGCTTGAGGTCCGTATCGGTACTCTTGCGGGCGAATTTGGATACCTTACTCACCTTCCCGGTGAATTGCAGGTCTTTCTGCGCTGTCATTCGCACCTTAACCGGCATTCCCACCTTGAGCCTGAACATTTCTTCCTCACCGACGATCGTCATAAATTTCAGTTTGCTGATATTTGTAATGGATCCGATCAGCTGTCCTTCCGTCACCGCACGTGTCTTGCTATCCTCTTCATTCATCTGAAATATACCGGAAGCGGAAGCATATACAACAGACTTACTTATCACTGCCTGCTTTTTCTGTATCTCCTTCTCCTTGAGAACCAATGCTTTTTGATTCAATTCATTCGTCAGGCGTTTGCCTTCCCGGTCTGCAAATGCCTTCTTGCGCTCCTCTTCCGTCACGCCAAGCGTCTCACTCATATTCGCCTGATCCAAGCTAACCTGATTCATCTTATTTTCCAGCTGGGCTTTCTCCAGATCACTCTGCAACTGTTCAACTTCTGTTTGCAACGTGGAAGTATCGAGGGTGAACAGGATATCGCCTTTGCTCACCTGCTCACCACTTTTCACGTTCCACTGCTTGATGTTGGAAGCATACGGAGCGAAGATATCCGTCTGATCGGTGTATACGGATTTCCCCTTCACCTGTATCGTTTGCGTCATCGTTTCCTGTGTCACATCAAAGGTAATCGGGGGTGGCATCTCTATAGGTGCCTCCGGTTTTGGCTTGTACTTTTCATATAACCAGTACCCCGCACCTGCCAAAAGTACAACGGTGATGATGATTTTAATCCATTTCTTCATGTGCCCTATTTCCCTTTCGCTGATAAAATTACATCGATTTGATCACAGTTAATGCATTGGTCCGAGATGCGCTGATTGCCGGATATATACCCGATACAATGCCAACCAGAACAGCAAAAACGATGCCCAGTGGCAGAGCCGACTGCTGAATAACGACGGTCATCGGACCATTCATCTGATCTGCCATCTGACTCGCCAGCAGACTGTTCACCCCGCCGAGGGCAGCAAAGGCAATCCCCACACCAGCCACACCGCCCATTAATCCAAGCATCGCTGCTTCCGTAATAAACATCTGGCGGATTTGCCACAGATTTGCGCCCAGCACCTTCATTACACCAATCTGCTTACGCCGTTGATGCGTAGA
Source organism: Paenibacillus sp. FSL L8-0435 (assembly GCF_037965655.1). NCBI lineage: Bacteria > Bacillati > Bacillota > Bacilli > Caryophanales > Paenibacillaceae > Paenibacillus > Paenibacillus sp. FSL L8-0435. The sequence goes on along the minus strand of NZ_CP150185.1, from coordinate 1,148,771 downwards.
CATAATCATTGCTACAATAATGGATAATGAGGCCAGCAGCATGATAAAACCACCGATGCCCAATGCCGCTTTTTGGTACATCGCCAATTGACCTGACATCGCTTCCTCCTGGAACAGATTGCTCTGTGTGTTTAACGTTAGCTTTTGGATCTGTTCTTCCACCTGAGATACATAGCGTTTATCCTCTACCTTGACCAAGGCCGAGTTAAGATGTTTGGCCGAACTATTGTCTGTCTGTTGCAATCCAAGCTCATCCTGCAATGCACGAGCTGTATCGAGTGGCAGATATACTTTTTTGTCACCCTGAGCAGTCATATCATCCATATTGGAGGGTTTCATTAGTTCTCCAGATACACGTATGGAGCCGCTCATTCTGGTTTTGCTTGCATTCACAAAGTCTTCATATCGAAATTGAACATGCTGCTGGACGAGCTGATCCTGCTTCGATGCAATCGCCATATACTCTTCCAAAAGCGCATTGTTGTATGGATCAGCATTCAACTGCTCGAATAACTTCTGAGTTACTTTCGGGTCTACGAGTCCGAATGCGGTCCCATAACTGGTCACCGCCATACGACCATCTTCCGCACCACGCCCCTCAGCATACTTGTATCCAAACCCACCCAGGGTCTCGAGCTGTGTACCAATGACTTCAACATAGGTACTGCGACCATCTGGAAGCACCATTTCCAGCGAATCCAGCTTTAACATGGGAGCCACGGCAACCACATGGGGGAGCCTTTGGATAATCTGGATCTTTTCCAACGTCAACGCGCCCCGTTCAAACTTCGATGTCTGACCGCTCCCCTTGCCGTTCCCTGTACGAATGCCTTCATTGGGCGTAATCGTAATCTCATCCATCTTGTAATTGTCGTTTAATGTTCTCTCGCTATAGGTCTGTACGGACTGCCCCACACTAAGTGCAATGATCATGGCGGCAGAGCCGATGGACAGCCCCATCATGCACAACAGAGTGACCATTTTTCTGCGAATGATCTGTCCCCAGGCCATACGTGCTACATCCCGTATTCTCACATTTCCTCTCCTTTTGCCTCAAACTTTCCTTACAGCTTCTTCGACCAGTATCCCATGTTGCAGGGTAAGAACGACCTGCATCTGCTCGGCGACCTCTGCTTCATGTGTCACAATCACAAAGGTTGTATTCATATCCCGGTTAAGCTGCTGCAAAATCGCAATGATCTCTTCCTCCGTCTCGGTATCCAAATTTCCCGTCGGCTCATCTGCAAAGATCACCGAAGGTTCGGTAATGAGCGAACGTGCAATACTGACACGTTGTTGTTGACCGCCCGACAACTGGGACGGGAATAAGCTTGCCTTTTCCCCCAGTCCAACCTGCTCCAACAGCTTCAATGCTTTTGCTTTGCGTTTCGAAGGGCTTACACCCATGAACACCAAGGGTAACTCTACATTTTCCCGGATCGTAAGATTGGACAGCAGCTCATAGGATTGAAAAATAAACCCGATATGATTGCGCCTGAACTCCGCCAGGCGATTTTCACTGAAACGTACAATATCTTGTCCAGCAATTAGAATCTTGCCCTGATCCGGTTTCATCAGCCCCGCCATCAGATTAAGCAGTGTAGACTTGCCTGAACCCGAACTGCCCAGCAGGGCCACCATCTTGCCTTCTCCAATCGTCAGGTTGATATCTTGAAGAACCGGCACGGTTCCCTGGCCATTGCGGAACGAGTGGGATAACTGTTCAACTTGAAGCATTGCTACATGTCTTCCTTTCTACTTACTAAATATGTACAGAGGTTGTTATGTAAAGATTCGCGTCGTACATTCCCTTTTATTATAGGGTCGAGATGTATCCGGACTGGCCGGAGTTGTATCCAACTTGTAAAATATCAAAACAAAAAGACCTTGTCCGCAGAGTAGCTATCGCCAGCTCCATCCAGACCCAAGGTCTAATATTCTTGTACCTTTTGCCGCTTACCAGGCTCTAAAACTAAAGCGGTACATCTCACTTTTATCCATCGTGCTGCCCACTGCAAATAGCTCATCGTCATTCCATTTCAGATTGATGAAGTTATCAATATTGCGGTAGATCACCGTATCCGACGAAAGATTGCTGTCATTCAGGTAGGCAATATGCAACTCATTCTTCTGATTCTGATTATCCATCGGGTAAAAGTATGCGATTCGCGATTCCTCTGCATCCAGTTCGAAGTTCCAGATGGAACCTTTTAATACCAGATCATACTGCTCCTGTGCTGCACGATACCGATACAGCCCCTGTACCTTATTCATCGTTCCCTGGATGAGCATGTCACCACTTTTCAGTAACTTGAATTGTTGAATGTCTTCCATTGCAGCATATGCCATCACTTCATGCTCGTCCTCAAGCGATACACGATAGATGGCATAATTGTCTTTTAGCATCACCAGCATATAAAACTGTTTCAGGTCTTCACTAACCTGCAAGACATCCATCACGATAAACGTATCATTCGAACTTTTCCCTTGTCTTGGTCCTGTGAACATGTCCATCAGCTCATCATATGTGTAGATGACTTGACTCGTCCCCTGGCTCAGATCTACTTGTTTGAATAAGAGATCATCCTGACCGATGTAGGATTCGTTCCCTACAAACACTCTATAATAGGAGTTGTCGTTCGGAAGCTTGCGACGTTCCCCGCTTTCAATCACATACTCATACGTCGTCTTCAGCGTCTGACCCGCCCGGTATTGGGAGTATATGATCTTCTTGTGATCCGGGCTGATCGCTACACCGTAATCTGTATTACTCGCAATACTCTTCACTTCATTATCATCCAGATGCAGGAGAGACAACTGAAGTCTGGAATAGGAAGATTCCAGTTGATTTAATATAATCGTGTTCCGGTCTACCACTTCAAAATCAAAGATCGGAAAGTCATTTGGAATCTTGGTAGCTGACTCGATCTGAATTGTGCTGCTCGGTGGCGGCGCCAGACGGCTATTGAATTGCTCACCTGGCAAAATTACGGTTCTTGGTTTGAGGTTTGCGATACTGAACAGGCTGCCAATCCCGAAGATTCCGCTGACAAATGCAATTAACAGCCCTGACAGCATCAATCTGTCGCGGTTTTTACGCCAAAATCCGGGATGTCTCATGTGTTCATTTCCCCCGGAAGACTGATATTTACTTGTGTCCCTTGACGCATGATACTCTTCATCTCCACTGTTCCTCCGTGACGTTCAACGATGTTCTTCACAATAGACAAGCCGAGCCCCGCGCTGCCTTTCTCCGCCCTATTGATCTCTTTATCCTGGTAAAAAGGTTCAAATACATGCTGAAGTGCCTCAGCACCAATACCCTCTCCCTGATCACGAATTACGATAGCTATGACATCAGCCAACCGGAAAGATTGCACCTCGATGATTGAATTCACATCACTGTACTTGATTGAGTTATCCAGAACGTTAAGGAAGACCTCCTTCAACTTATCCCGATCTCCCTGTAAATACTGATGTTCCTCCAGCTCATAATGGATGCCTATATTGTACTTGCCCGCCTTAATCGACATGTCCTCACAAGCTTCACGAATGATGTCCGATACATCTATACGTTCAAATCGGTACGCCTGAATGACCGCAGACGAGACCGACACCTCCAGAATATCAGCAACCATCGTGTTGAGACGCTGGCTTTCCTTGATAATATAATTCATGCCTTTGTCAAAAAAGTCCTGATCGGTGAATCCGTTATCTCGCAAAATCTGGGCGTATCCCAGAATCGTCGTGAGCGGTGTCTTTAATTCATGCGTCACATTGTCAAAAAAGACTTTGCTTCGCGCCTGTACTTGTTTCACTTCATCCCGCTCCCGCTCAATCACATCAATCTGCTCCCTTATCCGATCAATCATGACGGTGAAGCTTGAAGCCAGTTCACCGATCTCATCCTTGGTGGTAATCTGGATGTCTGCGTTCAGACTCCCTTGGGCCACTTCGGCAGAACGTTTCGTGAGTACACGGATGGGTTGTGTAATTTTCCGGGAAATAAAGATAGATGCGATAAATAAAAATACAAAAATAACCGCTGCGAACAGCTTGATCGTATTTTGAAAACGAAGGTTGCGTTTGAACAAATCCGTATAATCCTTCTCCATCTGTACGATTCCAATCAATTGTTGATCCATCTGGAGCGGGAAGGACAGACTGGCCGTGACCTGGCCTTTATCCACAACTGTGGTGTACGCGATTCGGGAGTGTTTGGCTTCTTCCATATCAGGATGGTCAGACTGCTTAGCCACGTTAACCTCGTTGCCCACCGATCCGTATGACGAGGCATCAGGACGAAATACTGTAATCTCCCCTCCAACGGCTGATCCAATCTGCTCCGCGAGCTCGCGACTTCCGGCTTCGAGCGAGTCTCTGCTCATTCGTTTGTTATGGATCAGGAAGTATTGATTCAGCGCGATGTCCAGATTTCGTTTGGATTGCACCATATCCTCATGCACTTCCCGGTACATATTCTCCTGAGCTACCTTATTGGATAGAATCAGCAGAACGGAGAATCCGATAAAGACGATGACAGAGAATAACACCACCATTTTGAACTGGATCGTCCACTTCATGTCTGTACCTGAATATTCAGCTTGTACCCCACACCGAATACCGTTTCAATCATCGAAATGCCTTGCACACCACTATCCAGTTTCTTGCGAATCCGTTGCACATGAATGTCCACTGTTCGGGTATCCCCTGCAAAATCAAATCCCCATACCTTGTCCAGCAGTTCAGAACGTGTATGAACCTTACGATGATGGGTCACGAGAAATAACAACAGATCATATTCCTTGTTCGTAAGTCCTGCCCGTTCCCCGTCTTTCCACACTTCCCGTTCATCCTTGCGAATCTCAATATGCTTGCCTAGCCTTACAACCTCATAGGACTGATTCTCCAGTGTCTCGCTGATGAGATCAATCCGGCGAAAAATCGCCCGAATGCGCGCAACCACCTCCCGGATATCAAAAGGTTTCGTGATATAATCATCCGCCCCAAGCTCCATGCCAAGTACCTTGTCCAGCATGTCCGACTTCGCAGTGATCATGATGACAGGTATCTTGGAGTTCACAGATAATTGTCTGCACACATCAAAACCGCTCATATCCGGCAGCATCAGATCCAGCAGGATCAGATCCGGCTTCGAATCCCGAAGCAGATCCAGGCCCTCTTTTCCCGTAGCTGCTTCCTTGATCTCAAATCCTTCCTTACGTAACGAATAGGACAAAATATCGCGAATGGACTCCTCGTCCTCAATAATTAAAATCTCTTTTTGTCTCATGATACTTTCGTAATCTCCCTGCTCTATGAATTTCCTTCATCTGCCTATATTTTGTATCCCAAGCCGTATGCTTGGATAGAGGGAAGCACGAAATGTTACAACTCCGATACAACTCTGAACCTTTTGGAAACAACCTCCCGATATACTTGGATCATAAGAGACTCATACCAGACCGGACCCATGCCTGATCTGTATCCAAGGGGGATTCACATCATATGAACAGCACACGAATTAATGAAGCTTATATCAACTATAAATCAGAAATCACGAGGTATCTATCCCATATCGTCAAACAACCGCAAGATGCAGAAGATTTGGCACAGGATTGTTTCATTCGATTAATGAACGTTACCGTGGATATCCCTGAAGATCGCATTCTCTATTATCTCAAACGCATTGCCCGTAACCTGGCGATGGACAGCTTCCGCAGGCGGACCCGTACACTGAGACGAGACAGCCGTCTGGAGGTACCTACCCACCACGTCGATACATCCCACCTTGAAATTAGCGAAGGTGTTCATGATCTTGTTTCCCATATTAACAACACCGAACATCGTAAAATATTAGAACTTCGCCTCATCCATGGATACTCCATTAAGGAAACGGCAGAGCTGGTGAATCGGAGTGAAGGTATGATTAAATCCTCTGTCTTCCATGCCGTCAATCGAATTCGGGCCAAAGTCATCTCATAAGAGATGGCTTTTTTAATGCCGAAATCAATATACGAAGGTAGATTGGATAAATAAAGACAGGATCGAATTACCTATGGATATGTCAAAAGACCCAATTTTACAAATATCGAGTTAATTTTTACAAATTGTTATGACTATGTGAGATTTTCATGTGGTAGAATATGGACGAACTCATGAATCAACTAATATTTGGGAGGGATTTGGTTGGATAAATTAACAGGTATGCGAGGAGTATTTTTAAAATCACTCCTGGCATTGTCCATGGCTTTGCCACTTCAGATCGGATTATGGAACGGAGATGCATCGGTTCATGCGGAAGGACCGACAGACCCGGCACCGTTCATCCAGGCAAAGATTGTGAACCAAAATGCAGGTAAGAAAGTACTATTCGACAACTCTCACGGCCAAACGGCTGGAGCTGCAGACTGGGTGATTGATGGAGGTTTCTCCGACTTCGGGAATGCACTCGCGAATGATGGTTACGATGTCAAAGAACTTCGCAAGACAACTCCATTTACCTATGATGATCTGAAAGAGTATAACGTATTCGTTATTGCAGAGCCTCAAATTCCTTTCAAAACATCCGAACAAGCAGCACTTAAACAATATGTTGAAACAGGCGGCAGCATCTTCTTTGTTGGAGATCACTATAATGCCGACCGTAACAAAAACCGCTGGGATGGCTCTGAAGTCATCAACGGCTATCGTCGGGGAGCATTCGAAGATCCGGCCAAAGGCATGAGCACTGATGAGCGTAATTCTGAAGCGATGCAAAATGTAACCGGCTCGGACTGGTTGTCCGATAACTTCGGCGTACGTTTCCGCTATAACGCACTTGGCGATATCAACGCTAATATCGTCGTACCGGCAGATCAAGCCTTCGGCATCACTGAAGGCGTATCGGGTGTAGCCATGCACGCCGGTTCAACACTTGCAATCACTGATCCGGAAAAGGCAAAAGGAATTGTGTACCTGCCAAAAACTAATGCAAAATGGAATAACGCGGTAGACCAAGGTGTCTACAACGGTGGCGGGATTGAAGAAGGTCCTTACGTGGCTGTATCCAAGCTGGGCGCAGGTAAAGCTGCCTTCATCGGTGACTCCTCTCCGGTAGAAGATGCATCACCAAAATACTTGCGTGAAGAGACAGGCACACGCAAAACAACGTATGACGGTTTTAAAGAAGCCGATGATGCAGTGTTGCTCGTGAACACCGTAAACTGGCTTGCTACCCAAGAGAACTACACTGATCTAACTCAAGTGAACGGACTTGAACTGGACACAGCTACAGCGCTGCTGCCATTCGAAGAGCCGGCTGTTTCCACAGAACCACAGGCTGAACCTTGGGCCGCACCTGCTGCCGGATACAAGTGGTACGATCGTTCCACGTTCAAAGCTGGTTCTTACGGTGGCCCTGCATCCAGCGCAAATGCTGCTTACAGCTTCGTGAAACAGGATACCCTTCCGAATGCAGAAGACTTCCAGATTCGTGTAGTTGTGGAGAACATGCCACCCAACACAACCGTATCCGGTTATAGTGCCGGTATCTATCTGACTGGCGGAACACAGGTCGCCATGATCCAGAATGAAAGTGGTACTTGGCCGACTTCGTACGGATATAGCTCCACATTCAGTGTAACCTCAGACAGCAAAGGTCGTGCGATCAAAGACCTGAACGTACGCATCAAACCAGGTACAACTGGCGCTGCCAGCTTGCGTCTGCGTCTGAATGGAAGCAACCTGATCACCAATGCCGTGACTGTTGGCAATGTGCCAGCAGAACAGCTTCCGGAAGAAGAAGGACCGATTCCAGCAGCGATCACCGTTGCTGAAGCACGTACCAAAGCCGTTGGCACTACCGTAACGATTGAAGGTGTTGTGACGACAGAGCCGGGTGCATTTGGTGGACAAGCCTTCTATCTTCAAGATGAAACTGCCGGAATCTACGTGTTCCAGCATACTAGCGGCTTCCATGCTGGTGACAAGGTGAAAGTAACGGCAGCAACAACCATCTATAACAGCGAGTTCGAGCTTACCGATATCGTTGCGATTGAGAAAACAGGTACAGCTTCCGTACCTGCTCCAATCGAAGTTACAGCAATTACAGATGCGAACCAAGGTCAACTGGTTCAATTGAAGGATGTAACAATCGAGAATATCATCAGCGCTACACCCGTTGGATCTTTTGAATTTGACGCCGTAGCAGCAGACGGAACAAGCACACATATCCGTGTAGACACCCGTACAGGTGTGACAGATACATCCTTCCCTTATGTTGCAGGGGACAAGATCAGTATCACAGGCATTTCCGCTATTTTCAAAGATGTATATCAATTGAAACCAAGAAGTTTGAATGATTTTGTACCTGCTGAAGATCAAGGTGGAGGCGAAGTGCCTTCCACTCCAGCTGCGGGGGCACCGGGTAAACCGGTGCTTTCTTCTGATAATGGATATACCACTGGCCTGTTCGAAGGTTCGTATAACGTAAACATGAACCTCTGGTGGGGCGAAAATGGTTCCGAGTACAAACTGTATGAGAACGGCGTTCTAATCGATACACAGAAGTTGACTGCGGCTTCACCATCGGCTCAGTCCTCCAAAACGGCTATTACAGGTAAAGCCAACGGTACGTATACCTACGTAGCCGAGCTGACCAATGACAAAGGCACAACACGCAGTGACGTGCTGACAGTACAAGTAACCAATGCTGCTCCAGGCAAAGCTACGTTGTCCCAAAACAATTGGGATGGTGATGGCAACTATAACGTATCCATGAACCTCTGGTGGGGTACAAACGCAACTGAATACCGTCTCTATGAGAATGATGTATTGATTGATACACAAGCGTTAAACGCAGCAACACCAGCTTCTCAAAGTGCTACAACTGAATTGTCCGGTCGCACTAACGGAACGTACACGTACCGTGCTGAGCTGATCAACGCCGCAGGCGTAACCAGTACCGAGACGATTACGGTTCAAGTAACCAAAGCGTTGCCTTTGGCTAGCTAAGTCTCAGTAAAGAAGCCTAACGTTTCACCAAACAACTAAAAAACCGAAACCAACATTGCCTGATTCACAGGGCAACCTGGTTTCGGTTTTTTTCTTTCATTTCAAACGTTCAGGCTCATATCCATTTCTAACAAATAGAATGCTGTTCCATACAGCAAAATAAGCGGCCACGGCGATAACACTAATGACAAAAATCAAGTTCATCTGTGTAAACGTATAACTGCTTCCTGTGAAAATAATCAGGATTACACTGAGTCCAATATTTTCTCTGTTATGTTTTTTAAACTTCTGAAAAACCATTCTGTATAGTAGTAGGAGTATCATAAACCCAATCCATATATATTGAAATAATTCCATAGGTCACCTTCCTTTAAAAAAATCACTTCTTGTATTGGTATCTATGAGGGGGATATATTAATACCCTTAATTCCCTTTATATAGAAACCTATTAATTTTACATGGATTTGGAAAATAATTCAATCATTTTATACATATTCTTGGAACCCTCTTATTCCTCAACGGTTAGGTGAGCAACAAAAAACGTTGTTTATTTGCAGACACAAAAAAAGACTATCCCTGCCAATATTCCGGCACCGAATAGCCCTCTCTTCTTCCTCTATCCACTTATCTTAATCTAGTATATTCGTAGCGCCACATTAACCCTTACACCAACTTCTTACGAATATATCCCGAGATCAAGTCAATGATCGTAATCATCACGATAATACCCAGCAGGATAATACCTACTCGCGGCCAGTTCCGTGTGCTAAGTGCGAAGATCAGCGGTGTACCAATCCCCCCTGCTCCGATTACACCCAGTATGGTCGCAGAACGTACATTAATCTCAAAACGATACAGCGTATAGTTCAGGAATCCAGGCATAACCTGCGGCAGGATGGCAAACCACAACTGCTGCATACGATTGGCTCCGGAGGCAAGCAGCGCCTCAGATGGGCCATAGTCGATATTTTCAACTTCATCCGCGTATAATTTGCCTAACATGCCGATGGAGTGTAATCCAAGGGCGAGTACCCCTGCAAACGATCCGGGACCTACTGCCTTAATGAACAACAAGGCCATGATAATCTCAGGGAACGTGCGGATAAAGCTGAGTACCATTTTACCTGCACCCGAGATGGAACGATGCCCACTCATGTTACGGGCAGACCAGAACGCAAACGGGATACAGAGCACGGCCGAGATTACAGTACCTAGTACGGAGATTGCCAACGTGTCTAGCAGTCCGCGCAGCAAGTCTTCTCCCTCAGGCAAATATACAAACTCCCAGTCCGGTGAGAAAATTCCGGCTACAATGGCTTTCATAATCTGAGCGGCAGTTTCCTTGAAACCAGTAAACGGTACACCGGCAAGCGCCCAGGCATACATAAGGATTAACAGTAACACAATGACCCAGCGTAGCGGGTTCTTCCGTGGTTTAGGCCGGATGCGGCTTGTTTCATTTTTCATCATAGCAATTTCTCCCGCAGCTTAGTACTTACATAATCAATGACCAGAACAATGACGAGGGTAAACAGAATGATTACGCTGGTCTTGTCATACTCCAGGAACCCAAGTGTGGCCTCATAGTAGAGTCCAATCCCTCCGGCTCCCACCAGTCCCAGAATGGCAGCAGCACGTATATTAATTTCGAAGGCATACAGCACATAGGATGTGAACTGGGCAGCCAGTTGTGGCACCACGCCATATACAATGAGCTGAATCCGGTTCATACCAACAGCCGTCATCGCTTCCAGCGGCCCCTGATCAATGGTTTCCAGCGTCTCATACGTCAGCTTCGCGATCAGACCTATCGAGAACACAGCCAGTGCCAAGATTCCGGGGATTGGCCCCAAACCAAACACAGCAACGAACAAAGCAGCAAGCAACAGATCCGGCACGGTCCGAATCAGGTTCAACAGAAAGCGCGCCGGATAGTAGATCCAGCGACTTGGCATCAGGTTACCGGCACAGATAATCGAGACTGGAATCGCAATAATCGCACCAATGGTTGTCCCGATCAGGGCCATTCGGATCGTTTCCAGCATGCCTTGCACGATATTATCAAAGTAACTCCACCGGGGTGGGAACATCTCCTTCAGCAGATCCAGCATGTTGGGAAAACCTTCGAACAACTCCGTAAAGCTGGCATCCGTTTGCTTGGCACTGGCCCACAAAAGGAGCAGAATGATCACTAAGGTGAGCAAATGTTTCGTACGCCCAGGCGGTTTTGGGCGATTCACAACCTGAGCCGGGCTGGAACCAGGTTCCTTCCCCACTCCGCCTGAATTCTGAAGTGGAACATTGGACTGCCCCTTCATACCACAACTTCTCCCTGCTCATGCACAGCCTGCTTGTCCAACAATTCGTCAGCCAGAATCGGTCTGCCATATATTTCAGCAAAGCGCTCATCCGTTGCCTCTTCCACCGGGCCGTCGAAGACCACCTCGCCCGCTCGCAATCCAACAATACGGGTCGCATACTCTCTCGCCAGATCAATAAAGTGAAGGTTAACGATGGTGGTAATCCCAAGGTCCTGATTGATGCGTTTGAGATCATCCATGACCTGCTTTGTTGTAAGCGGGTCAAGTGAAGCAACCGGTTCGTCGGCCAGAATGATTTTTGCTTCCTGTGCCAGTACACGGGCAATAGCCACACGCTGTTGCTGTCCACCAGACAACTGATCTGCACGGGAGTAAGCTTTCTCGGAGATATTCACCCGATCCAGCGCAGTGAATGCCAGTTCAATATCCTCTTTTGGAAAACGACCCAGAATGGTACGCATGGTGGAATGATATCCAACCCGTCCAGCGAGTACGTTACGAAGTACACTGGACCGTTTCACCAGATTGAAACTCTGGAAGATCATGCCGATGTCACGTCTGATCATGCGTAACCGTTTGCCTTGTGCCTTCGTGATGGAGCTTCCGTTAATCAGAATCTCTCCCTCACTAATGTCGTGCAGTCGGTTAATGGAGCGTAAGAGCGTTGATTTACCCGCACCGGACAGACCCACAACAGCAATGAATTCACCCTGCTCAAATTTCAGATTAATATTATCCAGGCCCTTGGTGCCGTTAGCGTAAGTTTTGGTAACGTTATGAAGCTCAATCATGACAATATCCTTCTTTCATTCATAATGATCATACACATGAGTCCTTGCTATAATGGCACAAGCCAGCGCAGCGTAGATCACGCTGAACTGGCCTGTCCATTGCTACGATTAAGCTGTTCCCATCCAAGAAAGCTACTACAAAGTGAACAGATTCCGAACTACTTTTGGATCAGAATTATTCACCTTTCACTTTTTCGCCATACTGGCGAACGATCTCAAACTTGCTATCATCGGACTCTACATAACCTTCATGCGTATAGATTTCTTTGATGATCTGGTGACCTTCAGTATCTTTACCGATATCGATGAAGGCTTGTTTGATCTTCGCAGTCCAATCTGCATTCATGTCTGTACGAACGGCAATGGTATCGTTAGGAATAGGCTCAGTGAACGCCAGTACACGTGTATCTTCAAATACAGTCGGATAGTCTTTCGCTACCGTGTTGCGGGCATCTTGGAAAATTGCTGCTGCATCAACGTCACCGTTCAATACAGCGATAACACCTTGGTCATGACCTTTCAACGTTACAGGTGTTACATCTTTTAATGGATCAATGCCTCTATCCAACAACAGACCTGCTGGCCATACATAACCTGCGGAAGACGTTACGTTTTGGTAAGCGACTTTTTTACCTTTAAGGTCCTCGATGGATTGAATCGGCGAATCTTTTTTCACAATGAACATGGATTTATATGAATCTGCCAGTTGCTCTGTAGGAGCTCCTGTCTCATCATTTACACCGAAACGTTGTGCTTGCAAAATAACCTGCGCAGCGCCTTTTTCTTTAGCCAGTACATAAGCTGTCGGAGGCAAGAAACCTACGTCTACTTTGTTGGAAGCCATTGCTTCAATAATTGTGTTGTAGTCGGTGGATACGCTGACTTTTACCGGAATACCCAGTTTGTCACCAAGCAGCTTCTCCAGCGGTTTCGCTTTGGCTTCAAGCGTATCTGCATTCTGGGAAGGAACAAATTGAACCGTCAATTCAGTTGGCACATAACCTTCGACAGGTTTCTCTGTCTCTGCCGTAGACGTACCGGATGCATTCGAACTCGAATTATCCCCGTTAGCCGAACCTGTTGTACTACTGCTAGACCCACAAGCACTTAGAAACAGAACCAAAATCAACAATGGTAAAAATAAAGCAGACTTCTTCAAACGAACACCCTCCAAAGAGTTTCTATTTTTCAGTACTTATCTACTATAGTTGCCAAATATTAGCGCGATGTGAAACGAAATTTGGAGTTTTGTAAAGTTTCCTGTCAGGCTGTCAGCGCGACTTGTATCTGTTAGAATAGGCTCATTATGGTTGAAGATATAGGAAGAACATCGGAGATCACGGCGTATGCTTCGGTTCTTCAGGCTATTCATTCTTCTCCGTTTTATGGTAATTCCATATATCTGAACTTATATATTAGAGGAGATTGTAAAATGACATCCATAAACCATACGGCAAGCTTCGACATTCTGTTCACCAGTGATCTGCACGGTGCCATCCGCCCCATTCATTACAACACCAATGCCTACCGCCCAGCTGGGCTTGCCCTGCTGGCTTCCCTGATTCGTAAGGAACGCGAACGTTCACCTGAATTGATGCTGGTGGATAACGGGGATCTGCTGCAGGGATCACCCTTGGCCTCTTATGCAGCTTCACAGATTTCCACAAACGAAGTGCATCCATTTATAACAGTACTGAATGAACTGGGTTATGATGCTGCGGTGATGGGCAATCACGAGTTTAACTATGGTCAGGCATTATTACGCGGAGCAGTTGAAGCTTCCAATTTCCCTTGGCTGTCTGCCAATATTGTAAAAGATGAGCAACCAGATGTACCTGCCTTCGGTCCTCCGTATCTAATCAAAACCTTATCTTCTGGCGTCAAAATTGCCCTGTTGGGCGCAACTACGCATTACATTCCAAACTGGGAGCACCCGAAAAATATTGAGGGTTTACAGTTCCTTGATGCCTTGGAGACCATTCGTACATGGGTTAGCTATATACGCGAGCATGAACAACCAGATGTAATGGTTGTCAGTTATCACGGCGGATTTGAGAGTGATCTGGAGACAGGCGAGCCCGCAGAACGGTTAACTGGAGAAAATCAAGGCTATGCCATCTGCCGGGACATCGAAGGTATCGATGTGTTGCTTACCGGACACCAGCATCGTCAGCTTACCGCTAATATTCATGGTGTAACCGTCATTCAGCCGGGCTTCAGTGGAAATGGTGCGGGGCATGTATCCATTCAGTTGGAACAATCATCAGGTGGGAAATGGCAGATTACAGATAAGCAGGCTCGGTTGTTACTTCTGGATGAACATCATGAGGTTGAACCTGATGCAACCGTCATGAAACTGACGGAAGAGCTGGAAACTGAGGCACAATCATGGCTTGATCAACCCATTGGCGAGGTGGCTGGGGATTTATCCATCACCAATGCTACCGCTCTGCGACTCAAGGCACATCCATTCATTGCTTTTGTACATCAAGTGCAGATGGAAGCGACTGGAGCGCAGCTCTCCAATACCGCCATGCTGAGTGAAGAAGCTCGCGGTTTCGGGAGTCACATCACCGTTCGGGACGTGTTATCCAACTTCATCTATCCTAATACTCTGACGGTGCTGGAGTTGAGTGGTCAGGATATCCGGGAGGCACTGGAACAAACGGCAAATTACTTTGAAGTGAATGCTTCTGGTGAGGTGGCAGTCAATCCGGCTTATATGGAACCCAAACCCCAACATTATAATTACGATATGTGGGCTGGCATGGAATATGAGCTGGATATCTCCCAACCTGTAGGCAGTCGAGTTGTGAAGTTGGAACATGAAGGCAAGCCAATGGACATGAATGGCATGTACTCTGTGGTGATGAACAGCTACCGCGCTGCTGGCGGCGGGGATTATGCAATGTATCCGGGCAAAAAGGTACTGCACGAGGGTGCCACGGACATGGCCGCACTGGTAGAGGATTATATCCGCAGACATCAACCGTTAACGGTGGGTCAGGCTAATAACTGGAAAGTTATTGGAAGTTAAATGAGAAAGAGCAGGTCCTGTGATCAGGATCTGCTCTTTTGTTTTCAACCTATTGCTTACTTGTTCTTGTTGAATTATCCTATCCTATCCTGTCCTGTCCCGTTATCCGACATATTGAAGAATTAACTGATATAACGCTATTGAAAATCCTAAGATACTCGCTTTCATTTTAGATGGATGATTTCTTTCGCTGCGAATCAAATAAAAGAAAACCAAAATAAACCCTGCGGGGATCCATAGTTCAAAGACACCATTTGTTGTACTTTGAGAATAAATTGGAGTAATGAACGTACTAATCAAAAAGTAAAAGAAAACCGTAAAACGTCTTGTTTCTAATTGCTTGCTCCACCTTACTAGAATGAAAATAATAATGATTGCGATAATCGTAATGTGTAAAGGGGGAAGAAGAAGAGCAGCATTCCCAAATTTGAATTCCATTCCGCATTGCCCTCCTCTCTTCTAATGCATCACATGACTGACTACAGGCATACGTGTAAAAATTCATTCTCATGCTTCAAAACCGCTGGCAACCTTCCAAAAACGGACCTATTCCAATATATCCTTATTTTAACATACAATCACAGTTCCATTTCCCAAATTTATTCAATAAAACATGCAAAAAGAGCAGAAGTGAGGAGCACCGTGCCCTCATCCCTGCTCATTTTACATACCTACAAGTTTTTTTCTAATACATGTCACATATTATCCAAAATGACTATTGCGCCTTTTTACGCAGCTGACTGTAATACAGCTCGCTGTAGAAACCGCCTTGTTCCAGCAACGCATCATGCGAGCCTTGCTCCAGTAGTTGCCCATCCTTCAGCACCAGAATCCGGTCGGCCTGACGGATCGTGTTCAGCCTGTGGGCAATGACAAAGCTGGTACGGCCTTGCATCAGACGTTGCAGCCCTTCCTGAATTTTGATCTCTGTGACGGTATCAATACTGCTCGTCGCTTCGTCAAGTACGAGTATCGATGGATCTGCCAAGATTGCCCGGGCAATGGCGAGTAATTGCTTCTGCCCCTGACTAATGCCGCTTCCATCGGCCTGGAGCACTTTGTCGTATCCATCCTTCATCCGTACAATGAAGGAATGGGCATTAGCCAGCCGGGAGGCTGCTTCCACCTCTTCATCCGTCGCGTCCAGACGGCCAAATCGAATATTTTCCCGAATCGTACCCTGAAACAAAAATGAATCCTGTAATACAAATGCCATATGTGACCGCAGATTCTCACGCCGAATGGTGGTCATATCGTGTCCATCTACCGTTAATGTGCCACCTGTTGGATCATAGAAACGGGATAACAGCTGAATTAAAGTTGTTTTCCCCGCTCCGGTCGGACCGACAAGGGCAATCATCTCACCCGGTTTGGCTTCAAAGCTGATGTCATGCAAAATGTTACGTCCTTCATCGTATCCAAAGGATACTTTGTCAAAGCGAACGGCTCCCTCTACCTTGTCCAGAGATATCGCTGCCCCTTCATCCTTCGCTTCCTCATCTTCGTCCAGCACCTCAAATACGCGCTCAGCCCCCGCAATCGCGGACAATAACGTATTCCACTGGTTCGCCAAATCATTCAGCGGACGGGTGAACTGACGGGCATATTCCACAAAGATAATAATCACCCCGACCGTAACGGAACCCTGAATCGCCAGAATACCACCGATGCCCGCAACAATCGCAAAGCTCAGGTTATTCAATCCATTCATCAGTTTCGGGATAAAACCAGAGATCGTCTGTGCCCAGAAACCGGAAATCCGGATGCGGGTATTTCGTTCCTCAAAACCACGAATCACCCGCTCCTCTTGCGAGAATGCCTTAATGATCCGCTGGCCGGATAAAGTCTCTTCGATGTAACCGTTAAGTTCACCGAGATTGCGCTGCCGCTCCTTGAAGAGCGGCCCCGTTCTGCGCGTTATCCAACGCATGCCGATGGCCATCAAAGGCACAACGATAAAGGTAAGCAGGGTCAGTAGCGGACTGAGCCAGAGCATAACCCCAAACGTTCCGAGCAGTGTTAATACACTCGAGAAAATCTGGATCGCCGAGCTATTCAACGTACCGCTAACATTCTCGATATCATTGGTCACCCGACTCATAATCTCCCCCTGCTGGCGTTTACCGAAGAATGGAATCGGCAGTTTGTGCAGATGGGAGAACAGATCATACCGCATGCGGAACACGGTTTCCTGTGCAATTTCGATCATCCATATATTTTGTAACCAGGATGTAAGAGAGAACAAGACATACACTGCAGTTAATCCAATCAGAAACCGAGTCCAGCTTGCGCCGGCTTCGCCCGCGATGAAATCATCTACGGCCACCCCCACCATGTAGGGGCCAAGCAAAGCGAGTGCGGAACTGGCAAACACCATCAACAGTACCATGGACAGCTTAACCTTGCGCCGTGCCAGGTAGGTCCAGATACGACCAAGCGTACCTGACCAGTTCTTCGCCCGTGCCTTGGGTTTGCGACCACCACCTGATCGTAATGTCTCCGGATCAATCGGCGGTGGCGGCTGACGGAAAGGCTCAATGAATGCTTTGAACATGCTGTGCACCCTCCCCGTATTGTGATTCATGGATTCGACGATACAGCTCTGACGATTCCATCAGGTCTTCATGTTTTCCTTGCCCAATGAGTTGTCCATCATCAAGCAGAAGAATCAGATCCGCCGAAGTGGTTGAACTGATCTTTTGGGTGATGATAAACGTGGTACACGACAACTCTTCCAGCGCATCCAGCAGTCTGCCTTCTGTAGCCACATCCAGTGCACTTGTGCTATCGTCCAGAATCAGAATCCTTGGTCTACGTACCAGTGCTCGTGCAATGGAAAGTCGCTGCTTCTGTCCACCGGAGAGATTCACTCCCCGTTGACCCAGCAATGTATCATAACCGTTTGGTAAATTCTCAATCGTTTCATGGATCTGCGCGCGCTTTGCGGCTTCCACGATCTCATCCAAGGTAGCATCTTCCTGACCCCAGGCAATATTTTCCCGTATGGAACCGGTAAACAGGACAACCTCCTGAGGCACATAACCAATCGCACCACGCAACATGGACAGATCCAGCTCTGATGCATCAGCACCATCAATCCGTACCTTCCCTTGATCCTCTGTGTATAACCGCGGAATAAGCTGCACCAGCGAGGACTTGCCCGAGCCTGTTGCTCCCATAATGGCAATGCGCTCCCCCGCTTTTGCCGTGAATGTGATGTTATCCAGTACTGTAATTTCACTATTCGGATAACTGAAGCCTACACTGCGGAATTCAACCGCTCCCTGTACAGCTCGCTGTTTCTTCGCCGGGTATACAGATTTCGGAAAATGCGAAGATTTCATAGATCCAGCAGATGGTGCAGACGTTGATAACGACTTCGTCTGTTCAGTCTCCGACGTGTCCTCCGTATTAAACACTTCATTCAGTCGTTGCGCCGAAGCGCTTGCTCTGGAGAAGGTTACCAGAATCCATGACAACGCAGACATGGCACCAATTGTGCGAAGCAGGTAGTTAATGACGGCGACCACTTCACCCACAGTTGCATTACCGGAGGCAATGTCGACTCGTCCAAACCAAAGCACGGCGATGATACAAACGTTCATCATTAGCAGCATGAACGGCATCGTGGTCTCCGTCAGGCGCAGCGCGGAGATTGTGCCTTTCATCAGCTTGCCGCTGAATCCGGCAAAGCGTTCGATCTCATGGCCCATCCGTACGAAAACACGGATCAGCCGAATGCCTGTCAGATTCTCCTGGATGACTCCATTGACGGCATCCAGTCTGCGCTGCACATTGCGGAACAGCAGCGCTGCCTTTTTGATCATCCACACCACAACAATGAGCAGTACAGGCACCATGACAACTAGCAGCAGACCCAACCTCGGGTTCACGATCACTGCCATAATCATGCTACCAATCACCACAAGGGGCACACGCGTCATGAAGCGCAGACTCATGAAGACGGTGTCCTGAACCTGGGTCACGTCCCCCGTTAATCGTGTAATCAGGGACGACGTCGCGAACCGGTTAAAGACGGCATAAGAGAACGTTTGCACTTTCTCATACAGCTTCTCCCGCAGATCGTATCCGAACCCCAGACTTGCATGGGATGCAAAGAACGAACTCGCAATTCCGGCAGCAAAGGCCACAACAGCACTACCAACCAGCACACCGCCCCACAACCAGACGACAGATAAGTCTCCCTGCTGAATCCCGTTATCGATGATCTTGGAGATCAGATAAGGCTGAGCCAGCTCCACCGCAAGCTCAATTAACATCATGACCAGGGCTGCAATCGCGGCAACTCGGTACTTCTTCAAGTAGTACAACAGCTTGATCATAAGCATTCCTCCGGCTTGGAGCACCCTAAACCGATAACACGTTCCAGCTCAGAGCCTCCATTAGACATGTTGTTTTCTCCACAGCGTCCAATATGTAATCATTTCTATGTACACATATGGTTATTATAGCGTATTTTACAATGCCGCTTCTATTCTTATTACCCTACTTTTCCCATTACAATAAACTTCTCTTCATTTTGGCAGTAAAAAAAGGAAGGTCTCCCTCCCCGCGCTAGTTAAGTGCTTACAGCTGATGTAGTTTTTCACTTAGATACTCCCGACGTTTCACCACATATTCGCGAATTCTTTCCGGTTCACCTGCAAATACATCCATGGGCCATTTCATGTAAGGATCTTTGTTGACATCTTCACGAATCTCATTGTGTAACCGATTCACCAAGGGCATAATTCGCTTCTCTGTAAAAGCATTCATCAGATGCTGTCGCAACAGCTTCTTATATTGCTGACGGAAACTGCGGAATGCCAGCAATCGTCCAGTAAGTCTGTTATACCCCTGAATACGAACAAGATTGGGGTCAACTCGTGTTCCATAACAGTTCCTCCCCCAAGTACCCTCATAATCCCAAGGCAGGATGCCATATTTACCGCTTTTGATTTTCTCATACCATGTGTAATTCTGATGAAATCCGTCGAAGTTCCCTGTAAGTACAGCTCCACTTAACCAGCGTAAATAATTGTCTGTATCCACCCTCGACTGTAAAAAACGAAACAATTCCAGTTTGGACTTAGTGTTCAACTGCTGAATAAAGTTACGCAGCCTTGTGCGATCCACATTTTTGCCACGAATTAAGCTGTACCCTGACAATAGATCGGTACTTGTTGAAGAGGAATCCGAATTTATCGTAAAACCAGCATGATCATTCACCGCATAGAAGATACTGCGCACAGGGATTTTCCTTTGGCGAAAAAAGAAGGATTTCACTCCTTCGATCCTCAGGTATACACCCAGAAGCTGCCCGTTCAGATAGAGTACGCAGTGTTGTGTAGACGGTGCGGGTACACGAATCGACTCAAAAAAACGAAAAGAAAGTGCATTACGCAACAACGAAGGATCATCATACTCCGCATTAAAATGATACGTCCGGCTGGATGTACGAATCTCAAATGATTTTTTGGGATAACCGCGTGTATGTCCTCCCCGGTATCGAAGCCGGATCGGAAACGGCTTGCCGTCCATCTGCATCGTGCTGTTCACAAATGTCTCTGACCATATATTGGACGTTAACTGTTGATATTCGGTTGGAGACAAGCTGATATGGTAGACAGGTAGAGCCATTTCCATCCGCCTTTCGAGTACCTGTAAGATTCGCCCGTAGGCTCTTACATCATCCTATGCAGATGCACAGAAAGTCGTACGGGCAAATGCACAGTTCTGATACTTATCACATCCCAATTCACTTGTCATAATGCGGAAAAATCGAGTTATTAATCTATAAATTTACATCATTTTCATAGATTATAGCCGAAATGGTATAAATATAGTTAACTGGCTAGTCCCTCCAAGAAGCATGTCACATATGCTTAAACTACAGACAGACACGAATGACGAATGGAAGGGATCATAGTTACATCCACCATTTTTGTCCATCTGAACTTATATCATGGAAGGGGTCAAACACAATGTCTATGAATGGTCAAGGAATAAGAGGTTTGTTGGGAAGAGAGATTAAGATTAACCGGGGAGGACCTGATTCAGTACAAGGTACACTTACGGACGTACGCTGGGACTATATGGCGATGAACTGCAAAGAAGGAATTGTCTACGTTAATGAATCACATGTCAAAAGCATAACAGATACAGGCCGTTCCGGTGGTAACCGAAATGCAGCCATGGGGAATCCTATTCCTTCCAACACGTTTTTGGGCGTTATGCAAGCACTCCGCTTCCGCCGTGTTCAGATTAACCGGGGAGGACCTGAAAAAGTCGAAGGCATCCTGGCCGATGCCAACCAGAACCAATTGATCATGACTTTGAAAAATCAGGAGATTGTTCGTATTCCGATGCAACATGTGAAATCTGTATCCCTCGTACGTGGTGGCGGGAACAACAACAATAGCAGTAATAATACAAGTCAAGGAAACCAAGCAGCCCAAGGTAATCAGGCGGCTCAAGGCAACCAGTCGCGTGGCAATCGTTCTCAAGGGAACCAAGCAGCTCAAGGCAACCAAGCTCAGGGGAATAAGTCCGGCGGCAACAAGTCGCGGAGCAGTCAAGGCAATCGTTCTCAGGGGCAACGAGTTCAAGGAAATCAATCCCAAGGCAATAAGTCAGGTGGCAACAAGTCGCGAGGCAATCAAGGCAACCAAGGCAGTCAATCCCGTGGTAACAAATCCGGCAATAAAAAGAAGTAAATAAAATAAACTGACAACTTAAGTTATCTACCAGCTTAAAGGGGGGAATTATCATGTTGATCTTCGTCGCATTAGTCTTGATAGGTGTGCCTTTTTACTGGATCGTTACACCCGGAAGGCCCACTCCATCCCATGAACATCTGCTTCAGGCTTCGTCAGGACTTCTCCCCCTGGGAGGTGAATCACAGTAAATGCCTGACTACCAGTTGTGGTTAACCTTCGGGGTCTTTATCATCACTGTCATTTTCCTGATGTGGCGTCCCGGCGGATTGAATGAATCTATACCCACCTCGCTTGGCGCCCTTCTTCTTATTTTAACTGGAGTGAGCAGCTATGCTCACATTGTTGGAATCTTCGGGATCGTATCTGGTGCAGCCGTAACAATCCTCTCTACCATTGTCATGTCGATTATTCTAGATAGCATCGGTTTTTTTCGCTGGATCGCTTTGAATATGATTGAGAAAGCAAGAGGTTCCGGCTTTCGATTGTTCTGGCTAATTCTATTACTTTGTTTTCTCATGACCATCTTCTTCAACAATGATGGCAGTATTCTGATCACAACTCCGATCATTATTCGAATCTGTTCTATACTTCGTCTGAAAATGCATCAACAGTTACCCTACCTGATCTCCGGTGCTCTAATCGCTACGGCTTCCAGTGCGCCAATTGGACTTAGTAATCTGGCTAATCTGATTGCTTTGCAAATGGTTGGCTTAAATCTGAATACTTATACTCAGATGATGTTTGTGCCATCCATGCTTGCGATCATGGTGATGACTGTACTGCTATTCTATTATTTTCGCAGAAGTATTCCCAAAGTTATTCATCATTTCCCTGTATCCCTACAGTCTTCATCAGGTTCAGGATATCATCCGCTGCAGACAACTGAATCCGAGAATAAAGTAGACTGGTGGCTGTTCCGTGTCTGTATTGGTATCGTTGTATTTATCCGTGCAGGATATTTTCTAGCTGAGCAAGTCGGTATACGTATGGAGGTAGTTGCAATTACTGGTGTTATTCTCATGCTCGCTGTGCGTTGGTATCGCACCCGGACTGGACTCAAGGATGTGATAACACAAACGCCCTGGCACATTCTACTCTTTGCCTTCAGCATTTATGTCATTGTGGATAGTCTTCACCGCGCAGGCTTGACCGCGTCAATCATTCAGTGGATGAAACCTATAATAGAAGGAGGAAATGCCAGCATCATTGCTGTGTCGGGGTTAATGCTTACTCTGCTTTCCAATCTATTCAACAATTTGCCCTCCGTCATGATTGGGACCTTTGCTGTTACAGATCTTCCACTAAGTGAATCTCAACTGCATCTTGCGTATCTTGCCAACATTCTGGGAAGTGATATCGGAGCCTTGCTGACGCCTATTGGCACCTTAGCAACGTTAATTTGGATGTATATATTAAAGACCCATCATATTCGAATCTCTTGGAAACAGTATATGAAAGTTACCTTTATTGTGATACCAATAAGTCTAATTGTTAGCCTAATTTCACTATATATTTGGACATCTATTCTCTATTGAGAGGAGGAATACTGTGGAACTTCTTACTCATTGGCTGGGTAAATCCGTCGAATTGGAGCTGTCTGGCTGTAAACTACCGATCCAGGGTGAGATCATTGATGTAGGCCAGGATCTGATTGTAGTCTACGGAAACCAGCGATTTGTTTATATTCCACTTCATCATGTTCAATCCATGCATGTCAATACGGCAGATGATTCAAGTATAGTTTTGCCAACACCTGACCCCGAGATGGATCACACCAACATCTCTTACCGCAAAATGCTGATGAACGCCCGTGGACGTTTCAGTGAAATTTCCATCGGAGGGAAAACATTGCATGGTTATATTACAAATATTATGAATGACTACTTTATGTTCTACTCTCCGTTATATCATTCTATCTATGTTTCCATTAATCATCTAAAATATATTATTCCTTCCCCTACTAACAGCACACCCTATTCTCTTAGTAAGCAACATTTCCCTATGCAACCTTCGTCCATGTCACTCTCCCGTACACTCGATCAGCAACTTCATAAAATGATAGGTGAACTTGTTGTACTCAACCTCGGTTGCAAGCCTTACCGAGCAGGGTTATTGAAGAATGCAGACAACCACTTGCTTGCGTTGGTAGAAGCAGATGGGACTTCTTTAATTATGCATACCGATCATATCCAAACCATTCATCTCCCTTGAGTATCAGAATAACAAAAAGGTTCATCTGCCTATGGCTGATGAACCTTTTTTCAACTTTACATCCTACCATCTTCTACGTCCACGATCACCCCGATAGTCATCATTCAACTCACCAAGACGATCATATGTTTCTTTATATATCCGAATCACAGCCTGAACTTTGATAAAATCAGCATCTTCCGGTCCAAGTCCCTCCATAAACATTCTCTGAATGATCTGTTGGAAGAATTGCACTCTGGCCTCAATCTGTTCTTGCTCAAGCTGTAATATGTCTTCGAAACTGTGGTTCCCTATGTAATCCATCAACTCATCATCAGGACTGGAATAATCTGCGTTTCTTCGATCTGTAACCCATTCATCCGGCTCATTGGACTGGAGGTTAACACTGGTGCGTAATTGGGATAAGATGATTTTCTCTTTGGCCAACATGACATGAAAATCTTTGTTACGGAGCAGCTCCGATACAATCAGACTGCACATTTCACGATTTTGGATCAGTATGCCGTCAAATGGATGCAGCGTCCACTCCCCGTTTGCATAATACAGGTTAAAGTTAAAGAACTCACTGCCATATTTGTATTGAATATTAATCTTGGTCTCATCAATAATCTCAAATGAAAAGTCCAGCATGTTCAGCAAGCTCCTTTGCACAACCCCAGATTTTACCTTCATTCTATCAAATAAATGAAACAAAGAGACGCACTCAGCGTCCCTCGTAGAAAATAAAACCATGTATCACTGTCGATACGATATGCAGCGAGTCTCACCCTAATCCAGGAAAGACCCTAATGCACTGGAATCCGGTTTGTTTTTCTCCGGAATGGCAGCAGCCTTCGGCCCTTCCAGACCCAGTCGATCGCTCATTTTGGCGTTAAGTGTTGTCATCTTGTTGGTATAGTCATTACAGCTCTCGATAATCCGGCGATTGGACTGCTCGGACAGATCCAGCGCAGACATCAGATCACCCATTGCCTGATTGACTGCTTCAAGGGACATCGCCGGTTTGGACAACAGTTCATTCGTTTTCTCTGTTGTTGTCTTCAACAATCTGGCGTTCTCCTTAAATTGATCTTCAATCGTCTTATTCGTAGCTTCCACAGCAGAAATGACCTTCTCCTGATCATTAAGAGCCATGGCAATCATGGCCGAAACGGTGATCAGATTCGCTGTTTTATCAATGGCATTATTCACTGAATCGATCAGCTTGTCATTGTTATCATTAATGATGTCGGTAGCTGCGATCGCCTGATTGTACAGCATGATCATCTCTGTCATGGATTGGGTACGTGTTACCACTTTGCGCAACCCACGCTCCAGATGTGCTTTACGATTCTCGTTCTCAGGCTTGGCGATCTCGGTTTCGAACAATGCTTTCAATTGATTACCGAAGGAAATTTTGGTCTGCAGATTGTAGATCTCCTGAATGGAAGAACGTTTCAACTGACGCATATTCACGATGCTTTCTTCCAGGTTATCCTTACCGTCACGCAACCCGTTAATGATGGCATCAATGTTCGTGCGAACGGATTGATAACGGTATACGTAGTTTTTCAGCGGGCTTTTACGTAACAACTTCCCAACAAAACTCACATTTTTGCTTTGCTGCAAACTCTCACATTCATCACGGAGCTTCAGGATCATGTTGGATACCTCTGCCCGGTTCCCGGACATCAGTTCATTGACTGGACGATCAAGCAGCTTGAGAGTCTGTCCTGCTCTCTCTTGTGTTTTCACGCCCAACTTGCCGATATCATCCATTAAGGTATCCAGGTGAGCCGGATCACTTTGGGACACTTTCTGAATAAGCTGCGTTGCTTCCTGATTAATCCGTTGCTCATCTTCCTGCTTCAACTGAGCCCATTCCGTTGCCATGCCAATCCCTCCTATAATTCAGAGCTGTTATACCGTTGATGTATTAGTTCCGCTTTGTTCTGGAGCTCCATTAAGTCTTTATGTTCAATCGTTGATACAATATCCGATATCTTGGAATCTACATCTCGAAGACCATTCAGCAGCATACGCCGATTGTTGCGTTTCGCTTCTCCACTTAAACGCAGAAATGGATTAATAAAACCGTTCAGGTCTTTCAAAATCAGTCTGCGCACCGTATGGTTAATATCCCCGTTGTTCAGCTCCTGAAGGGAAGGAATCACACGCTGCAAACGGGCAAACAACGCCAATGATTTCTCCACGATCTCATTATCCAGTTCGTTCTTCTGACCTTCGGAGATGATCATGTCTTCCAGAACTTCCAGGTACTCAATCACCGGATCAAATACAGGATCTGGTTCAGTCCGGGAAGGCTTCGCTTGTTGTTCTGAGCCCGCGTGTTGTGCGGGAGTGGAGCTCGAATGGGACTGTGCCGGAGAAGCTTCTCTTGCCCCTGTTGGCACTGCGCTCGGCGCTTGTCCACCATTCAAACGGGATGGTTCATTTCCGATATCTGTGATATCTGTAATGGGTACAGGGGCTGATGACGAACCCTGGACCTGTGTACGTGGCGTGGAACGTGAAGGAATCAATCCTCCGACCACAGTTGCCAGTGCTGGAATTGCCCACGTGATGACATCCGGTAGAAAGGGACTCGAGATTGCCGCGAGACCATAACCGACCAATGCGCCTATACCTATCTTCGTTTTCCGTAACATTACTTGTCCTCCTGCCTGTAACAACACATAAAGTGCATATTCAAAAAGTCTGGTTTTCAGTACCGAGAAGATGGAATGAAGATAGAAATGGAGTAGCGGAGCGTAGGAAAACTACGTGAGCAACGGACATTTCGGCTGAATTTCATATTCGATGCTGATGATGCCGTAAGGCATTATTCGTAATCAAAAGTGGACTTTTTGAATACCTCTTATCCGTATTGTAAGAAAACCATCCAGAAGGTGTCAATGTTGAGGGAAATTCTCAGCTAGACGTGGTGTACTCCGCTTACCTTCTGAACGTCGATTATAAATGGCTGTTCGATATGACTTCCCAGAAGGCCAAACTTCGGATGAAGTGGTCCAATATCATGGCCAAGTGCAGACTTGACCGCCAGATACGGGAAGTTCACGCCCGACAGACAAGACATGTGCAACCCACCCGACATACGCGGATTAATCTCCAGTAGTTTCGGTGTATCCTTGCGATATTTCATCTGTATATTAAAATTATAAGGAATCCGATATACCTCTGCCACATTGCGGGCAATAGCCAGTAATTCCTCGTTTTCTTCAAGCAAACGCAAACGTCCTCTTTCTTTTCTACGCGGGATGGCCGTTATAAGTTTCCCATTGCGATCCGAAAGACAATCAATGCTGTATTCATACCCTTCCAGTACCTCCATCACCATGACATTTTGAAAGGACGGAGCAGAAGAGAACGCACGCAGGGCATCTTCATATGAAATCGAGTTAAGCGCATACCCGAACAACTCCTGCAACGGATCACGTTCATTGTTAATCACCCGGAATCCCATGCCGCCCTCACCATTACATGGTTTGAAACATACATCGTGTCCACTTGCGCGCAGCGCCTCATAGGCTTGCTGGAATTGTGCAGCATTACTGACCGTGAAATAATCCGGAATCTCCATAATGCCTTTCTCACGCACTGATTCATAGAATCGGTCTTTCTCCATCAATTGTTCCAGCAATTCCGTATCCGAGCATACGATAACCCGTGTACCGATCTCTTCGAACAAGGAGATATGTCTGCTGATGTCCAGCATGTTCCAGCGTGGAATAAACACATCAATCTGATGACGACGGCAAAAGTCGAGGCAAAAATCAACATATTCCCGACCCGTTACACGCGGTTCAACTTCTGCAACATCACAGCCCTGTAATGCCATGTGTCCCGGATCAGGATGAGTACCGTAGATCTCAAATTCCATGCCGTCCTCATTGTCCCGAATTGCATTCATATAATGATACGTTACAGAGAACCAACGGTTGAAGTAAATCTTCATTTTTTTCATTTATACGGTCTCCCTTATCTCGGCATGGTCTAGCTGAGTCTGTTGATCGTTGTGAATACGGTGAACGTAATCGAGAATCTCATCTGCTGCAAAAGCACCGAATTGTTCCGTAAATTGATACGGCACCAGCTCAGGTGCACGCTGTCTCTCCACATGTAATTCTCCGTGGGACGGAGCAATGGCATGCTGCGCAAAGTCCAGCAAACAGCGATCCAGCAAGGAATCACCCGAAGCAATCACAGCCACATCGCCAATGCGTTGCCTAATGTGCTCCACTGCAGCTCGTTTGTTCACGGCCGAAGGCACCAGATAGAGCTTCCGACCCTGGATCGAACTCTCCCATCCCAGCGTCTCTAACACCCGAATCTTGTCCGCAATACGCTCCATTGGAAGCTTGTCACGTTCGATCAAGAGTGCATAGAACAGCTCATCACACAATCGCTGATTAATCACCCATTCCGGGCTGAGTACATCGTCTAATAAATCCAGAATCTCTTCGGGAGTGGCTGCCTGCTGACGAAGTAAAGAGCGAATATGCAGGTTCCACTCATTGTCTACCTGACCATCAACAATAATGTTGCCACCATTGCTCGTCACCGCATATTTCGGAATACATTCGGTCTGAAAAATATGAATGCGTCGGTACTGCTCCACAGTACGTGTCGTCACAGGCATAAATACAATATCTTGCGGCAAAGACTGCAAACGCTCCAGTGCATATGCTGACATAAAAGCGGACAACTTGCCGTTAATCCACTCTGCGGGAACAAGTCCCGGTGTATCTTCGGGAATACGGAGCGCACGACGGGAGTACACCAACGTCTGGTCCAGATCACTTGCGTAGATCATCATTCTCCGCCACCTCCCAGGGATTGAATAATGCCGCAACAGGAATAGGTTAATCCCGGATATACCTCAACCGGCACATTTCTGTCTATGGCGAGCATCATGATATGTTGCAAATCCGGATTATCCAGACGGTCCACAAGAATCTTCCAAGGGACCCGGCGCAGTAGCACCCGGGTTGTTTCTCCGATTCCAGGTTTAATCAGATTGATGTTAGCAATGCCAAAGGATTGCTGAATGGACTCAATATCCTGCCAGCCTTTCCAGGTGATTTCCGAAGTACCGATAACATTGGCGTCCGTACGAAGTTCCGCTTGATTCATCACCTGTGGAAAATGCCGTGCAATGGTATCCACGTATTGGTTCGACACATCGTCAGAGGACCATTCACGATACCATTTAGCTCCGTGAAAATCTGTCGGCCCAATCAGATCATCCCGAAGCACTGTACGACTCACCAGTCCGGAGACGGTGGAATTCAGACAAGCGCTAGGAATGAGATAATCTTCTCTTGTCCCAAATGTGCCTGAACATTGCCCCGGATCGGCCAACACGGCAAGATCATCATCGAGGTTTACGCCATAAGTCCGTTCCATTTGGTCACAGGATTCTTTCAGCACTTTGCGAATAGCCCCTTTGCCGGTCCAACCGTCTACAAACTGAATGGCTGTTTCCAGCCCATGCTGCTGTAAAATATATAAAATTGCGTTCTCATCCATACCTTTGCCACGAATAATGGAAATGCTATAATGCGGAATCGTCACTTTGTATTTCAATTCAATATAACGCTTGATCAGGATGCCAACAGGGGTTCCCGCTCGAGCCAATGATACCAGCACAAGATTCAGGCCCCTGCGCTCTACGATCTTCTCAGCCACGATGGCGGTATGAAGTGCTATTCTTGCAGCGGATTGTTCCAACGTCTGGTGAAACAGCTCGATGTATTCGGCTGTGGGCTGATATTCCACGGGCAGCATCTCCGAATAATGAACCCCGGATTGGATCGCCTGCTCCCGTTCACCCGTTCCCTTTTCCAGATCCACATGGCTGATATCCTTCAGTAGGAAAACAACGTCCGATGCATCATAACTGCCCATCGGCTCGGGAGACGGAATCTCACGTTGTCTGATTAGCTCCAGTGTAGTTAAGTTCATTGCTCATTGTCCCCTGTCTTCTCTGGCAAGCCGCAATACACAATATGAATGTGACCGCATCCCAACTGCTCCAGTACCTTCACCATCGGTTCCATTCGCTCTTCGGACATCTGTCTCTCCAGCAGAACAAAAACCTCGTCATATTGTCCCGGGGCGATGTTGTAGATAAAGTTACGAACAGATGCGTCTTCCGGTGAGGCATATCCGGCACCACTACGAACAGCATATCCTGGAGCGGGATGTGTATGGATTGGACTGCGGGTAGTGGATTGATACCACACACCTTCTCCCATCTCGGCAGCAACACGCATTGGAATGTACATGAACTCCCCTGTTCCCATCACCAAAGTCCGTTCTCCCGTACGCTGCAACCGAAGTCGTTCTGCAATCCGGCTAACCTCCTGACGTAATACGCTATTATGACGGGATTGCACACCAAACCTGCCCGTATGCTGGACGTAGCTGGCTGTGCTACGTTTACCTTCACCATCCTCGGAAGTGGCTTGCAGCTGATGGAAGGCATCTGCAACGGTAGAAGTCTGAAGCGTTACGGCAGAATGAGATAACTGCTCATCTTGCTGTGTTGGTTCCAACTGTGGAGTACCTACCACTTCAATACGGCCCTTCAACAGGCTTAACGGTGTAATGGTAATTCCCAATTCTGCTTCCAGTTCGGCAAATCGAAGTTCGTCCGCTTCCGTACGCCAGTCTAGCAGCGAAGCAATCACATATTGCTTCCGGGGATATCTGGCCTGAATATCCCGAATGATATTCAACGTCGTTTTGCCCGTCGTAATCTCGTCGTCCACCAGAACAATCGGGCCCTCTCCTGCAAAGGCTTCATGATCCAGCGCATAACAACGATGAGCCATCGCGTGAGAATGTTCTTCTTCAAATTGAATATCTGGATTCATCGCTGGAACATATTCTCGAGTGGTGTGAATATAGGAAGCTTGATCAGCAAACATCTCGTACATGCTGTGGCCCAGCGCTGTCGCTGTCTCGGCAAAACCAACAAAACGAATCGTTTCCGGCAAACTCAAGCTTTCTTGCAACAGCATGTTGTACACTTGCCGAGCTTGCTGGGGATCAATCAATCCTTCGACCATTTCCCGTTTCCACTTGGTGATCTGATCTTTGGTCTCTTCCGTCTCCTCAGTCAGGTGCTCATATAACAGAACAGCCAATGCCGCGCCGCTCAGAAGCGAGGTATACGGGTTAACCGGGATGTGCTTGCCCAGCAGTCTGCTTACAAACAGAAATGAACGTTTCTTATTGATTCGTGCAGCCATGGAAAATAGAGATTCTAGTGGAAGTTGCAGCAGGTTATGTGTAACCTGAACGTTCAGACTGAATTGATCAAGAATTGGGAACGTAGTTGTGTTGTTGCTCATGTTTGGGCAAGAGCCCGACAAAATGCTGCTGTTCATGTAACACCCCATATATTTGTGATCGGATTAGAATTCGATTCGCCCAGCTCAAGTGTGGTTTAATCTCATTCATTTTGTTATAGTAATTACTTTTGAACACACCCAGGCTACCGTCATTACGGGCGATGATGTCTTGGGCATCAGAATATTCTTCATGTGTAACAACGTACATCGCTTGTACGGGCTTAATATGAGAAGGATGAATGATCGTTTTGCCAACAATTCCATTTTCCTTGTCCATCATGACTTCACGCATCAATCCATCCATTGTGTTCGTAATATATTTCATTCTCAGATGCAGCCCTGATTTGCCCAGGGTTTCTTCGAATGGAGTCTGTCGTAATTGAGGTTTGAACACGCGCTCCCGCTGACTGAAATATTCCCAGACAGGACCTGAGATCACATACGGCTTGTCCATTCGTCCAAACAGATTGATAATATCCGAGATGCAGTCACGGATCGTGGCGATATCGTATATGGTCAATTCAGGACTTCGGCGTAGTCCAAACAGGCTTGAGAAATCGGTCGCACCAATGCGTACATTGAGCACATATTCAACATGTTCATCGAGGATGTTTCGAAGGCCCAGTAAGGTCTCCCAACGTGTCTCCCGATATATAATTGAAGCCGTTTCCAATATGGGCATTCCATAGAGAACGGGATAATGATCCGGTTTCCGTTGATTATACTTGCGGATCTGGTCAAAATAGGCTCTTCCATTGCCCACACAAAACTTGGGCAATGCCACACCTGTCAGCATGGACACCAATTCTCCCAACGTATCAATCAGACGTTCCAACTGTTGTGGTGAACGTACACGAGCAAACAGAAGAGGCATTTGATCCTGACTCAGCATGCCTGTCTCCATATAAGTCATCAGTTGAGTTAGATGCTGTACCAGGCACTGCTCGGCAAACTCTACTTGGTCGTCACCTACAGCGTCCTCCAGATCAATAATAATGGTCGTCAGACCTTCATGCTTACCATTTATAATGTCGTCCGCGATATGTGCGCGCGTCGCGGGCATATATAAAGCAGCCCCAACAGCATATGCCAGTAGATCTTTGGAAGTCCGGTGATTGAACGAGACGGGTGAAGAGAAAAATAAAGTATCTTCTTCTTCCAGACTCAAAAAGTTAAAATATTTCAGGATTGTCTCCTCCTCGCACCTTTGGCAATAGCCAATCTGCAATAGTTGATTCCAGCTGTCGGGGCATAAAAACCAATCCCTCCTAATCTGGAGGGATTGAATGAATACATACGAATGATTACTTTCTTCCCGCAACCCACTGCATTCCCCAATCATGAGCCTCGTCCAACGCCTGATGCCCATTATAGAACTGCACAATTCGTTCAATACTGAATGTCTCATTGTTCACATTGCGTAACATCGCGATGCCACACATGCCAAGCGGGCTCCCGTATTCATTCATTCGGACAATGATATCCGGGCCGTCCTTCTGCTGGATGGTTACCACACCGTCTACTTGAGACCAGTTGGCCACACCACCATAAATATAGGTAAATACCAAGATGCGCTCAATTTCCGAGATACGTGCACCATTAATCCGCAGATTTTCTCCCGTCTTAACAGATCCCGTCCGGTCATCCCCATCCAGTGCAATATAAGGGAAACGGTTCAGTGAACCAAACCTCTGTCCCAAGGCCTGAATCACATCTCGTGTACCATCCTTCATCTCGAACAGGCAGCCCAAGTCCAGATCCACACTCTTGCTGCGACCAAATAACCCTTTGCTGCCCTGTTGATTCCAGTTCAAGTTAATCAGGATTTCACCAAGTCCCCCCGCATTTTTCTTGAGGTTAATGGTGTCGCCCTTCTTCTTCAATTCAATTTTGCTGAAATTGATCGAATTCACAGGAGCAGGCGTAGGTTCTGGTACGGATGCCGGGGGTGGTGGAATCGGTGCAGCTGTCGGGGGAACGGTTGATGTGGTTGGCGCAGCGTCTGATCCACCATCCACATCTACACCAAAGTTAGCGCAGAGTGCATTCAGACCACCTGCAAAACCCGACCCTATTGCATTGAACTTCCATTCTCCGTTATGGCGATACAATTCACCAATGACAATCGCGGTCTCCACTGTAAACCCGCTACCCAGATCATATCTCATCACTTCCTGACCTGTAGCTGCATTGGCAAACCGTAGAAAACCATGCTGAACCTGTCCAAAATGATGGCGTCGTGCTTCACCGTCATGAATCGTCAGGCTGAAGGCAATTTTCTCAATTCGGGCAGGGATTTTGACAAGATCAATGGCGAATTGTTTCTTCTCGCCACCAACCTGTCCACCATCCATATACGTGATGAACGAGGTAGAGGGCTGATTATAGAAGATAAAATCTTCATCTCCAGCCACTTTATTGTCTGAACCCAGAAGGAATGCTGATGTGTCCAGCTCCACACCCGAGGCTGCCTCCCAACCAATGCCTACCGTTAGACGGGACAAGCCCGGATTGGTTTTGGTCAGATCACTCTTCTGGCCTTTCACGACAGAAATCGCCATAGCAGACTCACCTTTCTATGCCAAGTTATTGTGCATCCAGTCCGTAATTTTTGCATAAAGCAGATAGTCCACCGGTGAAGCCACTGCCTACCGCCTGGAATTTCCAGTCCGCACCTGCACGGTAAAACTCGCAGAACACCACAGCTGTTTCTGTGGAATAGTCCTCTCCGAGGTCGAAACGAAGCACTTCCCGATCACTTGCAGCATCTACAACACGAACAAAAGCGTTGGAGACTTGTCCAAAATTCTGCCCTCGTCCATCTCCATCATAGATGGTTACCGTAATACCGATCCGGTGAATGTGCGCAGGGATTTTGCTGAAGTCAACGACAACTTGCTCATCATCGCCGTCTCCCTCACCCGTACGATTGTCACCGGTATGTGTCACTGAACCCTCACCGCCGCTTGGATTGTTGTAAAAAACAAAGTCATCCGTACCTTTGGCTTTTCCATCTTCGTACAACAAAAAAGCCGAAGCGTCCAGGTCAAAATCGACTCCACCACTATATTTGTTTGTATCCCAACCTAAACCAACTACCACACGGGTAAGGCCCGGATTCGTCTTAGTCAGGTCAATACGTTGTCCTTTGGCAAGACTGATCGTCATTTGTTTTTCCACCTTTCCAAGTTATGTGATTAAATGAAAAGGAGAACCGTCCAGGAGACGGTTCTTCCCATCCTGTAAGTCGCTCTGTACGTCCTATTGCAAACCGTAATCGCGTGTTAATCCAACCAATCCATCCTGGTAACCACTACCGATGGCACTGAACTTCCACTCGCCGTTATGACGATACAATTCACCAACAACTACACCCGTTTCAATGGAGAAGTCTTCTCCCAGGTCGAAACGAATCAGTTCTTCGTTGTTTGCTTCGTTAACAATTCGCACATAAGCACGGGAGACTTGTCCGAAGTTCTGGCTACGGTCCGTAGCTTCGTAGATCGTAATGGAGAATGCAATTTTCTCTACATTTGCGGGTACGTTAGGCAGGTCGATATTGATCTGCTCATCATCACCATCGCCATCTCCTGTACGGTTGTCACCGGTGTGAACAACAGAACCATTTTCATTTTGTGGATTGTTGAAGAAAATGAAGTTTTTCTCGCCTTCTACTTTACCGTTTGCATTGGCACAGAATACCGATACGTCCAGGTCAAAGTCTTTTCCGCCATCATACTTGTTGGTATCCCAGCCCAAGCCTACTGTGATTTTTGTCAAACCTGGGTTCGTTTTAGTCAGATCGATTTTTTGACCTTTAGAGAGATTAATTGCCATCGTATGATCATCCTCGCTTATTTATAATTTATTGTAGTTATCGTTACATATGAATATCAGGATAATTGTCGAATTAGATTAAATCTTGTACTTAGGAGTACTTGCGAGCGAGTTCGTTGATATGTACCGCATGGGAACCCTCTCCAATTGCCGAGAATTTCCATTCGCCTCCATGACGATACAATTCACCACAGATCAACGCTGTTGAA
Source organism: Paenibacillus sp. FSL L8-0435 (assembly GCF_037965655.1). NCBI lineage: Bacteria > Bacillati > Bacillota > Bacilli > Caryophanales > Paenibacillaceae > Paenibacillus > Paenibacillus sp. FSL L8-0435. The sequence goes on along the minus strand of NZ_CP150185.1, from coordinate 1,113,294 downwards.
CCTGTGTAGTTATCGGATAGATTGAACTTCACGAGCTCACTGGAATTTTTACCATCCAGAATACGAATATAAGCCTTCTCAATCATGCCAAAATCTTGCTTGCGATTGACACAATCGTAGATATTAACAACGATTAATACTTTATGAACATCAGCAGGAATACAGGACAGATCCATTTTGATCTGTTCGTCGTCACCGTCTCCCTGTCCTGTTAGATTGTCACCTGAATGGATAACCGAACGACATGCACTTTGCTTGTTGTGGAAGCAAACCAGGTTGGAGTCCTTAACCAACTTGCCTTCCTCATTCAACATGATCGCCGATGCATCACAATCGACATCCGCTTGTTTTTTTCTTCCGAAAAAACCTTTGGCAGTTACCGGGTCCCAACCGAGACCAGCAATCACCTCAGTAAGTCCTGCATTGCCTTTGGTTAAATCAATCTTCTGTCCTTTGACCAAATTAATGCTTGCCACTGATTTTCACCTCCCTTCATATGTAAAATAGCTACTTAGAGATTGAATTCACTCGGGTTCAGTCCAAGTACGATGCATATCTCGGCAACGACTCTTTTCTCCTGATCATCAAAGTTGCCGTCAGCTGAACCAATCGCACTGCATACACCCACAATAACGCGCCCTACATCCGGCTTGGCTTTGAATTTCCCAATGGCTTTCAGCGCTTCCTGCTTCCCGATCTCTGGAGAGAACTCAAAGTTCGCGACATAATGATTGAATCGTGTAATCACTTCAGCCATATCAAATACTTTCAATTCCTGACTCAGGTTGATATAACCGGCCATCTTGTTCTTTTCCGCTTCGTCAATGGAACCATCTGCAAAAGCAACCAGTGCACACCCTGCAACCACGGCATCCATAAAATCTTTATTTTTAAACTTTTTGACTTGCTCTTCAAGTCCTTGTTTTGTTGAATTTAACCAGCCTTTAAATGAACTCATACTCAACCTCCAATAGTTTCAACCTGGTGTTCCATACATTCTTTTCAAGATTTTTCAGTAACTTTCATGTCTACATCATGTTGAATATAAGTTAAATTATTCCTTAACTATACTCTGAAATACGGCAATATTCTACATTTAAAAACAATTAATACCTTATGATACGCATCGTTCTGGATATAGTTTCATGCGAAATGCGAGAACTTTCTATTCACTTCATTTTTCAGTCAAATATTCCCCTATTTGAAGCCCAAACCTAAAAAGGCTCTGATCAGGGGATCAGAGCGCTTATTTCTACCAATACCAAAATTATAAATCGTATGAATGATTTGAATCCTTGAATTCACTCTGCTTTTTCAAAATCAGCTTGTTGCTGTTCATAGATTTCATAGAAATCGTCCCAGACCAATACATTATCCTTTTCCTTGCCCCACCAGTCTTTGTACCATGCTTCAATCTCCGGGCCACCGCCTTGTTCCCACTTCTGCTGTGCTTCCGTTGCAGCCTGTTCGATCGTATATTTGCTTCCCCCAATGATGGAACGGGTAAAAATATCGTTGATCGCTGTTGTCACATTGGTCAACTTGACCTGAAGCTCCTTGGGTAGCTGCGGCATATGTTCTGAATGGGTAACGCCCTCTCCCACCGGAAGATCCGTCATGTATACCTCACGCGCTTCCTTGAATAGTCGAAGTCCTTCCTTCTGCGACGGGATCTCTTCGCTGAACAGCATTTCTGTGTACCCGCATTTGCCTTCCTCCAGACGGCTGTACAACATGGCGTAATCGCCTGCCCAGCTGATCTCCTGCTTGTATTTCTCTTGATCAGAGATGCGCGGACAGCCTTGATCGTTTAACGTATAATGCGTGTTTTCAAATCCATTTTTGAAGGTTCGGCCCGACTCTGTTTTGGTCAGAAAATCGATATATTGCATAACTGCTTCCGGATTTTTGGCTCGCGCATTCACAGCTGCAGTCATCTGAACGGGGTTATTCCACACCATCGTGTGCTGTCCTACGGACGTGGTTGGCAGAGCGATGACCTTTAATCTGGCCTCAGGAACATTCTGCATCAGTGTATCCAGTTCCTTCGCTGCAAACCCGGTATAATCCGAAGTCATGGCCGCGTACATACCGATTTTGCCGTTCAGGAAATCCTGCTTCGCCTTGGCCCCGTCCTTGTCGGTCAATAAGTCCTTATCGACCACACCTGCTTCATATAATGCACGTTTGAATGCCGTGGCTTCTTTCATGTTGTTGGGACCAACCACCATCTCCCCGTCCTCCACATTCACCCAGTTAGCGTTGTACATATAGCGGAATAGACCCGCTGTATCGCCGAACTGAAATCCACCGATGCCGTATGTATCCTTAGCTCCGTTTCCATCGGGATCATTCTCCGTGAAGGCCTTGGCTACCGCCAGCATCTCTTCTTCATTGGTCGGTACCTCCAGATTCAACTTTTCCAGCCAGTCTTCCCGAATGAAGAAGCTCGTTAGTGGAAACACCTCGTTCATACGTCCCACTTCATAGAGCTTACCATCGCTTTTGATACCGGCCTTCTTGAGCTGGGGATATTTCTCCATCAAGGCTTTGTATTCCACACTTGAGTTCTCGATCAACTCATCCAGCGGCATCAGCTGTTTCTGATTAAACAGTGTGTTACGGATGGGCGTACCGAATTCAAAAATAATATCCGGTGCACTGCCAGAAGCGAATAATACATTAAGTTTGGACTGGGACTCCCAGCGGGGAACTGCTGTATATTTTACATTTGCCGGGCCATGCTCGTTAATCCACTTGGACCACATATTATCTTCGATCGTACCCATGCCGCTTGGGACCGCGCCCCGATCATAGATCGTTGACGTAATGTTCCCCCTGTTGCCTTCGCCTTCCGCCTGTTCGCTACCGTTACCTCCTGTACATCCCGCCAGCAAACCACCGATCAAGCCCAGAACGAGACCCGACTTCATCCATGCCTTCATCGTTAACGCCATAGATAAGACCCTCTTTCTTTCCTGTAATATGAACCCATGCGGGTTAACCCACAGCCTGCTTTAACCTTTAATTGATCCGAGCATGACCCCTTTAACGAAGTACTTCTGCAAGAACGGATACACTGCCAAAATGGGTATGACCATCACAATGACAGCTGCTGCCCGGATGCCTTCCGGGGTCAGATTCGATATCATCGTTGGATCGGTAAAATCCTGTACATTCAGATTGGACATAATCATATTTTGGACGAGCACGGTCATGTTGTATTTGGACGTATCATTGATATAAATCATCACACTCATGAACGAATTCCAGTAACCCACGCCGTAAAAGAGAGCAATAGTCGCCAGCAAAGGTTTGGATAATGGCAATACGATTCGGAACAAAAGCCCCAGTTCACCACAACCATCGATGCGCGCAGCCTCGTCCACTTCCCCCGGCAGATTTTCAAAATAAGATCGCATAATCAGCATGTTGTAAGTGCTCACCAGGCCCGGTAGCCAAAGCGCGCCGTAACTGTTCACAAGACCGAGATTTTGCACGACCAAATACGTCGGGATGAGTCCACCGTTAAAAATCATCGTGAACACCATCGCCATCGTAAAGAAGCGCCGGTGATAAAAATGTCTACGTGACAGCGGATATGCCGCCATAATCGTCACCGCCATGCTGAGCCCTGTACCGATCAATGTGATCTCCACACTGTTCCAGAATGCATTCAGAATCGGCGTTCCCGTAATTAGGCTGTGATAGGAGAACCAAGTGAAATCGACGGGCCATAACCCCACTTGACCTGAAACAACCGCTCTCGCATCACTAAATGACAAGGCAACAATGTTCAGTAAGGGCAGGATACAGCTAACGGCAACCAATGACAACAATACATAATTGATTAGATAAAAGACTTTTTCTCCTTTGGTTTTTCTCATGCTGTTCTCCCTCCTACCACAAACCTTCGTTAAATCGACGCGCGATATAATTTGCACTAAAAATGAGGATAAATGCAACCAGTGATTCGAACAATCCCATCGCCGTTGTCAGGCTGAACTGTGCTCCCTGAAGACCGGTGCGGTAGATATAGGTACTGATTACATCCGCTATCTCATTGACATTGGAATTCTGAAGCATATACACCTGGTCGAATCCGACCTCCATCACCCGCCCCATCGACAGAATCAGCAGAAGAATAATGGTGGAGCGTATACCCGGAAGGGTGACATGCCAGATCTGACGCATTTTGCTGGCCCCATCCATCTGTGCAGCCTCGTATTGGCTCGGATCAATGGTCGTTAGTGCCGCGAGAAAAATGATGGCATTGAAGCCCATGTCCTTCCAGATCCCTGAGCCGACAAATACCGCAACCCATGAACCCTTGTTGTACATGAACGGATAAGGTGCTCCCGTCCAGGCCTCGACCCAGCGGTTTACGATCCCATTTTCCAAAGAGAAAACCGTCATGATCATCATCGCAATGATGACCCAGGAAAAGAAGTGTGGCATATAGACCACCGTCTGCACCGTTCGCTTAAAGGCCATGTTTCGCACTTCATTCAGCATAATGGCCAGAATAATTGGAATGGGAAACCCGATAATGATGCTTAACAGACTGAGGAAGAAGGTGTTGCGAATAATCTCCACCGTGCGCGGATCACTGAACAGCGTCTGAAAATGCTGAAAGCCCACCCATGGACTGTTCCACAGCCCATCATAGAAGTTGTAGTCCTTGAAGGCCATGACCAGCCCTCCGATGGGTGCATAACGAAAGGTAAGGTAGAACATAATCACCGGAACAAACATCAAGATTAACGGTATATTCATCTTGAATCGTCGAAGCTGCTGCTGCCGAATCCGATGCTTCATCTCACTGTCCGGCGGTTGTAATCCAGACGGCGGACCTGCGGTCAGTTCCCCCTTCATATCCATCACTCCTCTCTGCTGTTGATGTACTATAGTTGTATTTTAGATAAAAATGTAAGCGTAAACATTTGTTATTTAACGATCCTTTTATAATTTTCTACACAAAAATAACCCCACATGGTGGGGTTGCCTTGGAAACGAACAGATATTAAGAGAATGCTTCTCTTTAATTGTGGACCCTACAGTAGTTCAAGGGGGATTGCTACCGGGCACTTCACTTGGCTACTTGCTTGCGATATTCACGGGGCGATACCCCCGTCATCTGTTTGAATACGGTTGTAAAATAACTGGAGTTATCGAACCCAGTCAGTTCCGCGATATCTGCCATGCTCTGCCGAGTGCTGTGCAGCAGCAGCTTCGCCTTATCGATTCGGCGCTTGCTGACATATTGGCTGAAGCCTTGTCCTGTTTCTTTTTTGAACAAATGGCTCAAGTAGTTGGGTGTCACATGAACATGGGCAGCCACGGCCTGCAACGTACATGTGCTGGAATAGTTCATTTCAATATACTGTATAACTCGTGTAACGACATGATCCTGCTGTTCCTGAGTTAGCCGCATTAGCATATCCAGCCACTCTTCGCTCTTGCATCTGGCCCAAGCGATGACTTCAGGTATGGTATGAATCCAGAGCAGTGGATCTGGGGCAGTGGAGTCCATACCACCGGATTCCTTAGGCTGAAGCTGTTGTACCAGTAAGTCCATCATGACCTTCATAAGCATATGAATCTCCGCTTTGCCTTGTGACAAGCTCATCCCGGACGCTTCTTCTAGCAACATCTCGATCCGATTCATTATTGATCCGAATTGATGGTGGAGCAGCAACGAAGTCAGTTCCTCTCGTAGTCTCTCGGTACGGTCCACTTGGCTGTATTGTTCCCTGCTTCGAATGTCGGACTGTTTTCGGCGATATCGTTCATGTGCCTTTTGTAACACCTGACATGCTTCATCGAGCGAGAACGGCTTTAACAAAAATTCAATTGCCCCATACCGGATGGCACGCTGTGCATATTCGAACTCACGATAACCTGTCAAAATGATAATCATAATGTCCAGTCCACTCTCGTGTATGCGTTCGGCCAAATCTAGACCATCCATCACAGGCATGTTGATATCCGTAATGATCAGATCAGGTGTGCAGCTGTGTACAGCCTGTATCGCTTCTTCTCCATCGGCCGCTTCCCCAACGACCTCCCACCCGAGGGGATTATTGCGAACCAGATGAATCAGACCCTGACGAAATAATGCTTCATCATCCACTACGAGCATACGTCCATTCAACAGAACCTACTCCTCTCAGTCACCTGAATTTCCCGGCATGAGTCCTCACCGATCTGATAAGGCAAACGAAGACGTACTAGCGTACCCTCTCCCACAGTCGACTCGATCTGTACACCGTAGGGTTCACCGTGAATCAACTCAATTCTTCGAAGTACACTCCGCATGCCAATGTGCTGACGTTCCTCATCTGCATGTGCCACTGGCGTCATAATGCGTTCAATGACCGATGCGTGCATGCCGCAGCCGTTATCTGAAATTTCAATGATGAGCAGATCCGGCTCTCCTTCATGCCCGTTTTGCCGCGAGCCACGAATCTCCAGATGGCGGTTGTTCCTTTTGTCCGAGAAGGCATGAACAAAAACATTCTCCACGATGGGCTGAAGCAACAGCCGGATCACCTGACAGCGAAACAATTCAGCAGGAACGGCAATTTCAATCGACAAGGCTTCCTGATACCGGACCTGCTGAATCTGCAGGTAGTGATCTATTTGCTTCATCTCATCCTGAACGGTCGTCAGTTGCTGCACGGGTTCCAGCGTATACTGCAGCATCTCGGACAAGGCAGTGACCAGGCGAGCCGATTTCTCATCACCAAGCATATAGAACTTCCAGAAAAACATGCTCAAGGTGTTATACAGAAAATGGGGATTCAGCTGGGCCTGAATAGCTTTGAGTTCAGCTTCTTTTTCACTGAGTTCGCGCTCGTACACTTCATGTATAAGCGTATCAATCCGGGAAGCCATTGCATTGAATCGTTCACCGATGAAACCGAGCTCATCCCGTGTCTCGATCCGTACCCGTGTATCGAACTGTCCATCACGCACTCTTTTCATCGCGTTGACTAGACTCGCAAGTGGACGCAACAGTCTGCCGCTAATTACGGTAATGATGAACCAGGAGCATAATATGCTGGCTACCGCAGAGAACACAGCAACTTTTACAATGATCTTTCCCTTGTTCTGAATCTGAGCGAGTGAGACCTTGCTGACCAGGGTGAAGCCCGCTTTGTCTGACGTTTGCTTCGTATACAATTGGGTTGTTCCCTGCTCGTCCCTGATCTCCGTCGCCCCTAGGCTTAGCTCGGTAAGTGGTGGTGGATCCGCATCCTGATTATGAAAGGCATAAAGAAGCTCACCATCTGCGTCAAATAAGTAGACAGCAACTTCCTCATTCAGTCGCAGATCTTTGAGATACGATTCGAACAACGAGGTGTTAAACAGAATTAGCATTACGCCATAGGTCTCCAGATCAACAGACCGCATTAATCGTCCCGCCAGAATCCAATTGGATTGTTCCTCCTGCAAGAAGGCATCCGGCCCCAAACGATTCCAACCATATTCGCCGCCCGTTCCTTCCAGTCTATGAACCATCTCTGCCAGATAGGAAGGATCCATCTGTTGAAATGAGCCAGCAAAGGCGCCGAGATTAAATATGTTATCCTTCAGGTCATATATGCGGAGCCCCATGATCTCCGGTGCATCCAGCCTTACCTGATACAACTGATCATCCAGTTCATCTTCTAGCTTCATCTGATCATAGGAGGAGATGCCAGAGGTCTGTGCTTTGATGGCATTTTTTACGGAGGGATTCAGTGTGATATAATCGGTGACTTTATACATGTCGTGTACCCTGGAATCCAGACGTGCAAGAATCTGCTCTGCGGTAAGACTATACTGGCGACTGACCTCTTCATTAAACAGGTCGATATGGATGCGATAGGTGATCAACCCTGTGATTCCGGAGATTAAGACCGTTGCGGTAGATAAAAACAAGATTAGCTTCGTTTTAAATTTAAAGCATTTACAAAAGTTCATCCACCACATCTTTTACACACCTCACCTATATTCCATACATGTCTTACTCCTAAAAACATATCATACACCTATTGGAAAAAACCAGAAAAACCCTGACCCCGCTTCAATCGGTAGTCAGAGTTTGAAGGCATGTGATCCAGACATGTTACCGGGATGATCCAGATTAACTCTGAATCACGGCATTTTTATTCCCCGTAAATCTCTTTGACCCGTTCTTCCTCATTCGTAGACAACAGAACATTAAGCAACCCCATGGCATTATTGGCATCGGTTCTCGTCGTCTTATACATCTCGGCAAACGCCGCTTCATCCTGCTCCGGGTCCATTGCAGCAAGCTTGCCCCACGACGTGTGGGCTTTGTCGTATAGCGTACTCAACGTGATGTCACGCGGATGTTGTGCAACAGGTGCCATGGATTCAAATTTCGCTGTGACCCTGAAGAAATCCTTGGAATCCTGGAACGATGTACTGTTATAATCCTTATTTTTCATCGCATCTTCGGTAATCAGCAGTCCTTCACGGGCGATAAACAGTGTTTTCACCATGGCACGCTCCAGATTGGTTGCTTCTTCCCAAGTTATATAAGATTCATCAGGTGCTTGTACGGTTGTGAAAAAAGGAAAGGCATCATCAATCAACCGCTGCGAATCGGAGTGAATCGGCACCCCTGCATTCATGTCCACAACGGCATCGCTATAATTAGCGACATTAATATTTTTTGAACCTTCCTCACTAACTCGACGTACTGGATGATCTGTAAGCGGGATACGGATATAACCGAGTTTATCGGCATACTGCTGCTTCAACTCTTCCAGTGTGGAGTCCTTTCCAATCTTGCCATCATTAGTGGAAGAAGATTCTTCTGTAGTTGAACCTGTCTGCTCACTCCCATTCGAATCGGTTGCTGCGGTTTCTGTTACGGCAGTATTCGAGCTGCTTGTCTCTGACGAAGCGACTTTTGTACCGGAAGCAGACTCCGGCGATGACGTCTCCTTCGCTCCACCACCACAAGCTGTCAGAATCGCTGCCAAACCAAACATGACTGTGAACGTCTTTATCGTATAATTCCATTGCATCGTATAATCTTCCCCTTATCCTATGTATATTCCTGAGAACCATTAACCTCTGCTCCAAGACTCGAACACTTACTTACAAAAATATCCTTTCATATAACATGCTTGATTCACACAATTGGACATGGTCTACATTCTATCATAAGTTAAAAATCGGTTGTATACGACGATATACCTGTGTCTAAAGCCTTTTACTATGCCCACATTAACTACCACCGCAGCACAAAAACACTGTCGCCCGTATGGACAACAGTGTTCGTGAAACGTAATTATTTAATCCCTTTAGCCTTCTCCATATGCTCTGACCGAATCTGAGGGTCTGTCGAATTGACCGATGATAACAGAGCGTAGATCGCCTGAATATCTTTCTCTTGAAATACGGTTTCAGGAACCTCACTCTCAAGTCGTTCCGTCTTCCGCTGAATCGTTTCCACCAATTCATGATCGTAGATGATCAGTTCATCCGAATTCACATACCTCACAGCAGGATCAACACTGATGCGGCAACGGTTGGTGAAGGTCACCATGGAGACAAGACGTACTCTTTTGTAGTCTCCGAGGTGTGCATGGATGGCTTCCACATGTGCACGATGCTGCATGAGTGGATTGTACATTTTGACCCGGCTGCTGCTGACCGACCAATTGGCCTCTCTTCTTCCGCCGCGAATCTCACCTGTCGTCAGATTTCGGGTTTCGATCACGAAGATTGCCCGCGGACCGATTACAACATGATCAATCTGCGAATAACCGGAGCGTGACTTCGGATTGGTAACGAGCAGGTCGTTCAGCACTTTATATTGACTTGGAAGACCTATCAGCTGATCTGCTGTACTGGGCTCCTCCGGCTGGCGTGTCCAATCCCCTTCCGCTTTTTTCTTGCGCTTACTACGGACCATACGCGGGGGAATGGTTGTCGTTGATGGTAACGCTGAAGCGGAGGCTGTAATCTGGTTCGCAAGTTCTGGTTGTGTCTTGAACAGAGACAGGATTTTCTTGAACATGGGCAAGCTCCGTTCTATTATAGTGTGGGTTACGGGTGACCATTACAGGAGGAATAACATCCTTTGACACATTCATTATGTAAACTTCTATTACTTATGTCGGATAAAGCGGGGTAAAAATAAAGGGAAAACGATCAAAATCTCTCCAATACGCAAAGTACATATGAACATTTAACCAATTTTGTGACTTTAGACGCATAACCAAGTTGCAAAATTGAAAAAAAACAGCGCAATCTTTTCTGAATCGAAAAAGTATTACGCTGTTGTTCTCTTGGATGTTAAGCCTGAAGATAATAGGTGTAGAGTACCTGTGTACCTTTCTCATCCAGACCATTATTCGCTATTTCCTGATACAGGGATTCGGCCAGAGCCAGCCCGGGCGTTTTCATACCCATCGCTTTTGCAGACTCCAGTGCAATTCCCATGTCTTTGATAAAATGTTTCACATAGAATCCAGGCTCATAATCGCCTGCGATCATGCGCGGACCGAGATTGCTGAGCGACCAGCTTCCGGCTGCACCGGTAGCAATGCTCTTCAGCACGGTCTCCGCGTCCAGACCAGACGTCTTGGCATAGGCAAGTGCTTCGCATACGCCCATCATGCCAGAGGCAATGGCAATCTGGTTGCACATTTTGGTATGCTGCCCTGCTCCCGCCTTGCCTTGCAGCACAATGTTGGTGCCCATCTGCTCAAACAACGGACGAACGGCTTCAAAGGCCTCCGAACTACCCCCAACCATAATGGACAGCTTCGCATTCTGCGCTCCGATATCACCGCCCGACACAGGTGCGTCCAGTGCATGCAGTCCTTTGGCTTCCGCAGCTTCAAAGATTCGTGCAGCCAGTAACGGACTGGAGGTCGTCATATCAATTAGATACGAACCCGGTTTGGCATTGGCTACGAGCCCATCCTCACCGAGATAAATCTCCTCTACATCCTTCGGATACCCCACCATTGTGATGATTACATCACACGCAGCAGCCAGTTTGCCTGGTGTGTCATGCCATACGGCACCTTCCTTCACCAATGCTTCCGCTTTGGCAGCAGTTCGCGTGTACACATGCAGCGGATACCCTGCTCTCTGGATGTGCCCAGCCATGCTTTTACCCATCACGCCTGTACCAATAAAGCCAACTTTTGTCTCTCCAGGTGTCTTAGTCGTTATTGTCATCGTAGGTTTCCTCCCTATTTCTCTATGCCTCGCTCAGTGCTTGTCTTCGACATTGCTATATCTGTATGTTAAAGCTTTCTGCTGAGTCCGTCCATATCGCTTGCAGCTTTCTGTGAAAAAATCTGAAAAAGGAATCAACTTCCTGTATGCTGTACAACCTAACGGAAACTTCCTTCATTGGAAAGGAGGATTCGCATGAGTCGTGAAAAAGGTCAGATTACCATCTGGTTGTCCTTTTCCATCATTTTATTAAGTGCCGGATTGGTCTGCCATGTCTTGTCCATTCCAGGAATTCTCGAAGCAGCAGGCAGGGATGGATGGTTGTCTGTCGTGGCGGCAGGACCTTTTTTCATGTTGTTTCTATGTATGATGTATATCATCATTCGGCGAGTACGTGGACAGCGATTAACAGATTGGATTACGCGAGAATTCGGTGCGGTCCCTTCCTGGATCTTCCGAATCTCCGCTTCCATTCTGCTGTTCACGCTTGGCATACATACGTTGTATGAGACAACCAACTGGACCGTATCCACGTATCTTCAATTCACACCTCCCTATGTTCTGGCAGGTGGCGGAGCACTGGTTGCTGCGTGGGCAGCGGCTAAAGGCATACGCTCCATCGCGATGACTTCCAGTCTGCTGCTGCCCTTTGTCATTTTGCTAGGTTATTTTGTAATGTCCGCCAATATGAAATACAAAGACTACAGTCTATTGTTCCCGATTATGGAGAACGGTATGGGTCCCGTGTGGCGGGGCATGATCTACTCTCTTGCCGGGCTTATGGAAATCTGGATTCTTATGTTGTTCCAACATGAAGTCAAAGGCAAAATTCGTTGGTGGCACGTTCTGATCCTTGGCGTGTTTATGCTCAGTATGGCGATCGGACCAACCATCGGAGCCATCGTGGAATTTGGTCCCGAAGAAGCAGCCAAACAACGAAACAGTCCCTATGAGCAATGGAAACTTGTGAATATCGGCAAACTTTTGCAACACGTTGATTTTCTGTCCATCTATCAGTGGCTTAGTGGTTCCTTCGCAAGGGTCGCTATATCCATGTATCTCATCGTGGATCTGCTGAATTTCCGCAGACCGAAGAAACGATATATCGCGATTCTCACCATCACCGTCATCATGAGCTTCATGGCGATGCAATGGTGGCGCATTGATTACGTCGACTATTACGTGGATCATATTCAGTTCCCGGTCATGCTGGCCTATGTCTCAATCGTTACCGTGATATTAACCATTGCTGCATTAATCCACAAAAAGGACAAGGAGGCTCCCGAACGTGCCGATCTCAGCCCAGCCCAAGAATAATCGTGAAGTTGAACCGTTCCGAATGAACGAGCATAACCTGAATACCTTTTTTGCCGGATCTGATGATGTCATCATCAATAGTCATATGATCGGAGAACCTCCGATGCAACTCCTTATGACCTATTGTAGCGGTATGGTAGATAGTGAAGCAATCTACGATATTATTCTCCCGGAACTCAGACGAACATATGAAAATACACACTTTATCCGTACATCCGACATTGAAAAGTGCATCAGCCTGGATTGGACCCGAATGGATCTGCAAGATCCCGCATTTGGAACTGAACTGATGTCTCTCCGTGTTTTTGAAGGTCATATGTTAGTCTGTGTACCATCCCTGCAAACCATGTGGAGTATTGATATATCTAACATCCCTACTCGGACACCGGAGGAATCGACCACCGAAGTTTCGATCCGCGGGGCAAGAGATGGGTTCATTGAACCACTTGCCGTTAATGTTGCCTTGATACGCACCCGTCTGCGTACGAACCAACTGGCCTGTAATATCGAACTGATCGGTACACGTTCTGCAACCAAGGTGGCATTGATGTATATCAAGAATATCGCAAATCCAGAGCTGATCGAAGACGTCCAGGAACGATTGCGTAAGATTGAGATCGAACGAATCTTAACCGCCAATGAACTGGAAGAATTGCTGTCGCCTTCGAAGATTACTTTGTTTCCCGTCACCCATTATACGGGCAGGCCTGACTTTGCTGCAGAATGTCTCCTGAACGGACGTTTTATCCTCATTGTCGACGGCAATCCCAGCGCTATTATTGGGCCAGTCAATCTGTTTCTTTTGCTCAAATCACCGGAGGATGCCAGCTTTCCCTTCTTGGCTGTGAACGTAGGACGGATGCTGCGCTTTCTTGGCCTGATGATCACCGTGTTCCTGCCCGGATTCTATATTGCGCTGACATCCTTTCATATGGATCAGATCCCCTTTCCTCTAGTCGCGACGATCTCGGTTGGACGCATGGGACTTCCAATGGAATCGGGAATGGAGATGTTTCTCATTATGCTGCTGATGGAGCTGTTCCGTGAGGCAGGGGTACGTTTGCCAAGTGCCATCGGCCAGACATTAACTGTCGTTGGAGGTCTGATTATCGGAGATTCCGCCATTCGAGCCGGCATGGTCTCTCCCCTCATGATTGTCATCATCGCAGTTACCGTCGTAGCTGGAGCAACCATTGTGAATCAGGTCATGACCAGTTCTGTGCTGATCCTGCGGTTCCTTTGTTTTGTCTTGGGGGCATCCCTCGGCATCTATGGGTTCATCCTGTCGTTGATTATGTTCCTCATCTACCTGACCGATCTCAAATCATTTGGCATTCCATATCTCACGCCGTTAACACCCCTTCATTTCAAACAAGCAATAGCTTCATTATTCAAACTGCCAAAGGGGTTAGGGAAACGAAGACCCGTCTATCTTGAGACTCAAGAACCGCGCAAGAAAGGAAACGGACGATGAAACACTTGTTACAGCGATGTTTGCTGGGTCTGTTAAGCCTATCGATGTGTGTGATGACGAGTGGGTGCTGGAGTGCCTTTGAGATTCAACAGGTAGACTACGCCAAAGCATTTGGGATTGATTATAAGGACGGCATGTATCATCTGTATGTACAAACAATGGATTTTGCCAGTGTCGCCAAAAGTGAAAGTTCAACCAAAAGTGCAGATACACCGCCTGTATGGGTCGGACATGCCGAGGGGAAAACCATGAGTCTAGCGCTGAACGAACTGTTCCGTACGGCTCAATTACACATGGCTTGGGGGCATGTGACAGCTATCGTTATGGCCGAAGGTGTGCTGACCAGCAAACATATCAAAGAAGTGTTCGACATGCTGGGACGATTTCCAGAATCCCGTTATACAACTTGGGTATATGGAACACGAGCGCCTCTGGAGGAAATCCTGAGTGCAACGTCCATCTATAATATGTCGCCACTGGACAGCATTCTTCACAATCCACTCCCCACGTACATGGAAGAATCGTTGTACCCGCCTGTGCTTAGCTTTAAGCTCATAGCAACACATAATGATCCCGCTACCACGACGTATCTGCCGAGTCTTGCCTTGAACGATACCCAGTGGGCTGAGAATGAGAAGAAACATGATTTGTTTCTGGTGGAAGGGGCCTTTTTCGAGAAGACTGGCTATGACTTTGAATACTTTCCACGCAGTCAGCTTCCCGGTTATCACTGGTTAATCAAGGACATGCGGCGTGCTCCCTTGCTTGTGCAGAAGGATGGAACGATCTATGGGGCACTCAGTGTAGGATTGCCAAAGATCAAAATTAAACCTGTCATTCAGGGTGAAGACGTTACGTTCAACATTGACGCCCACTACCTCACCGCCCTGTACGAATACCTGGTGCCCACCTCTTATGAAGAGATGATCCAGATTAGTGAAGTGAAGTTGCGGGAGCAGATCATGCAGACCTATCGTCACGGCCTTGAGCGTGGTGTGGATATTTACGGTCTTCAGGAGAAGCTGTATCGCAAAAATCCGAAACTCTGGCGTAAGTTATCAAACAACGGGAGCAAGATGATGCTTACCGAAGACTCGATCCGGGATTTAAAAATCCACCTCACCATCCCGTATACAGGGAAATATAAACGGAAAGTATAGCAAGAACACGAAACATCCCTTGTCCGTCTGGAGCCGGATAAGGGGTATTTGTGTAAATGGATGTCGTTCGCTTGCAGATCGGATCATGCGGATCTATGGCTGCGAAGTTTCCATTCCATCAGCCAGCCTGTCAGTATTGAGAAAGACAAGCCGAACAGCAGGATCGGCACGTTGTAAAACAGTATGTTCGTGTATTGGTTCAGCCAACCAAAACGGTATACTGCCGAATTCGGATCATTCGTAAATCCATTGAGTTGTATGCGTAAGTCATCCATGATACGTAACTCCAGAAAGACTGACAACATACACAGTAGGAGAGCAACCAGTGGTATGAAAGCATGCGCCCTTCCTCCCCAGCTCTGACGCTGATCATATAACCACCATTTGGACAAAGTTGTCGTCCAGATACATAGAATGAGAAAGGTCAGAAGAGATGGAAATAACACCAACAGCCCTAGATTCCCGTTACCAGATACGCCTCTACCGGGCTCATGCTGGAAGGTTAATCCACGTACAGCGCCGATCATAAGAACATTCCAGGTCAGGAAGATGAAGTATGGCTTGTTGATTCTTTTGATGCGACTCATATTTGCTTCCCCCTAATATAATGCATTACCCGCAACCGAGTAGTCAGAATTAAGGTCTGAGGAATGAGCACAAAGACAATATACATAAGTACAATTAACCATAGATGTGCGGCAAAATGTTCTGCACCAAACGTTAGTTTCGGACGCTCTATGTAATACCACCAGCATGGGATGGCAATAAACCATGTCAATCCAGTCGAGAGGAACAAGTCTTTCACATCGCTCCACAGGAAGCAGAACAGCGCGACGAACAAGATGGGCATAATCCATGAATCCAATATTGGCCCCCAGCTCTGAAAGGCAAAGATAATGGCAGGATACAGAAGGTTGATGGTCCAGCGCCAGATGTTATTAGTATAAAGATTCATTAACTTCTCACCTCATTACATACCGTTGCAAATGTACTAGCAGAAAAATTAGAATAAAAGTGTCGTTAGAGTTTATCACCAAAAAGGAGAATTAAAGCTTGATGAAAACAAAACTTATGGCTCTATTCTTACTTGTTTTTACACTTTCAATAGGAGGATGTTCTAGCCTTTCCACATCAGATAAGCAAAACATTCTTGAAAAAGCTACACCCGTCAGCATCCAATACATTAAGAAGTATTACGACGCAGACTTTGTCATCACGAGTCATGATATTGACGACCGTTCAGTCCATTCCCGCTTGTACCTGTATGGTCATGTAACAGGTCACGAAGATGAGCACATTACCGTTTCGTATAACTATGGCACACAGGAAGTCATCAGTGTGGAAGGACCGGGTTGGTTCATCGATAGCCGCAATCCAAAAAAATAAGATCCGGCTAAACTGCAATAATACATACAGTTAGCTCGTTATTTGCCTTTGTTATCATGGGAAAGAAATGAACAGATGAAGCATGATTTTGGATATTATAGCTCATACTACCTTCAGGAAAATTATCGAAGGAGTGACAGCATGAGGTTAAAAAGTATCATCGCCGTTGGAGCCGTGTTAACTTGCTCAACTTTGTTATGGGGATGTGGTAACGGCACTGCGAATAATGCATCCCAGCAGCAAAATGACACTATTCGGTCGGAAAGTTGGAACGATCCCCAACGACTGGAAGCTTCCCACCTTGAGGCGCTTGAACGTATGGAGAAAGATCATATTCACCGGATGGTTTCGCTTAGCGCAAGTATAGATGGAGACAAAGTGATGACTACGCTTGAACGGTCGAGCCAAAAGTTGGAGGAAATGAGACCCCTCGCTGAAATGCTCCAGCACGAAGGGCATCCCGCATTATTACAGCGAATCCAGGAGATGTCCGGTGATATCCAAGGTTCCAAATCCGTCATTGCTGAGATGAAAACTTTGCCTCAGGACGGTAAAATTAAGATTCAGTCCGAGAATTCCGATTCCTTGCATCACATCAGCAGCTTCCGCGATTACCACCAGTATATTCAGGGACAAGTGCAATCTTTAGACGGTAAATCTACGCAAATGTCCCACTAACCCTAAAGATAGTTCAGAGAATCGTTACAGTCGGAATACGATAATCCGATGGTTAACGGTTCTTTTTATTAACTTCATAATGTATCTCTCTTCGCTACAGATTCATTCCACCCACAACGACACCCAGATGAACACGCTAAATAACAAGACCGGCGTAAGTGCACCTGTGGCTAGGATGATCCAAAGTGTCGCGGGCTTGATCCTTTGGCAGTATGCATCGACCTTGCGCATCCGATCTTTCCGCCACTTGGCGAACCTGAGCTGTCTGATCATTCGATTCAGAACTTTTTGCCGCTGCTCGCCCTCTTCGAATTCATCGATCGCACGCCGCAACTCCTCGTATAATTGAGCCTCTTCCTGACCAGCCACTGTAGGTGTAATCATCTGATCCTTCCTCCCATGAGTACATTATTGAGATACAGCCTTTCGCCTAATCGAACCATCATTAGTACGCCTGTATTCTAGTCACTACCAACCTAACTAAACCACTACTTAAATAACACAGCAAGGACCTTCAAAGTTTGGAGTTTATCAAAAAATGAAAAACCCAAAAAGCCCGGGCATGGCCCGGACTTCGTTGAATCATATTGAACTATTTATCTAAGTGCTTTTTAGCCCGCGTTAGCGATCAAAGCATTCAGACATACTGCGCCTTGTGCACGTACATTAACGACGATAATCGGCGTATCCAACATGTCGTGCATCCATGACATATACTCTTCTACTTTTTCGTTTGGAAGGATCGTCAGAATAACCCCTGCGAATCCTCCACCATGAATACGACAAGCGCCGTCACCCAGGTTTTGCAGATAATTCTCGGTCAGTGCCAGCGCGATGCCAATCTCTTGTTCCTTCACAGCACCACTCTGATATACATTCTGCAACCACTTCCATGACGAGTTACCAGACGCCGTAATCAGTTTCAAGAAATCAGCAAAACGTCCATCACGCAACGCCTGAACCTGACCATCGACACGATTGTTTTCCTCCAGAAAATGAAGTGCACGCAGCACGGCACGATCCCCAGCAGCTTCACGAACCTTCTTGAGGTTGGCATAGATGGCGTCTGCAGTAATTTCCCGAACATACTCACTGCCCAGTGCCTGAGCAACCGCTCTCATCTCATATGGCACAGCAGCGTAATCTTCTGTCAGATCAGCGTGGTTACCGCCCGTATTCACAATGACCAATGAGTAGCCGTTTTGTTGGAAATCCCACTGAACAGGTTCAATGACAGGCTGTGCGGGATTTTCAAAATCAATAGCAATGAGTCCGCCGTACGCACAAGCCATCTGATCCAACAGACCGGAAGGTTTGTTCCAATAGTGATTCTCCGCATACTGACCGATCTTGGCCAAGGTCACAACATCCAATGCTCCATCGTTATAGAAATGATTCAAAATCGTACAGATCAGCATCTCAAATGACGCCGAGGAACTCACCCCTGATGCCGAAAACACGTTACTCGAGAGATACGCCTGGAAGCCGCCTACCTTATATCCGAATTCTCCAAATCCCGCAGCCATACCGCGAATCAATGCTGTTGTGCCATCGTCTTCCGTATTTGGCGTGAGGTCCGTGAGATCGATTACATATTTCTTGTCATAACCTTCTGAATAAAAGGTAATAACCGAATCCGCAGTTGGTGCTGCCACTGCAATCGTATCCAGCGTAATGCTGCCCGCCAGCACTTTACCATGGTTATGATCCGTATGATTGCCGCCAATCTCGCTGCGTCCTGCTGCGCTGAACAACTTGCTTCCCTCTTGCGGGCCGAAGTACTCTTCAAACGTTGCGTTCAGCTTTGTGTAACGTGCAGTCTGTTCCTCTACTTGTGATTGTCCATACATTTGGGCAAGCAACGCTTGGCCCTCCGTGGATTGGATCAGATTCAATGGTTGTGTCGTCATTAATAATCCTCCTATGGATATGCAGCTTTTATTTTTAGACTGTTGGTGAACATGGTTGTTGTGTCTGTTTCATGCCTTATTCCTCTCCCATTATCTCAGCTTCGTAGCGGAAAAGGTAGGGTAGAATTGAAAGTTTGTAAGCGTTTTGTGAAGTTATTTGTTGTAAAAATAGGATTGAAAACCATTTTAGAATAACTTAAATTTGGTTTATGTGAAAACACATTATTTTCCAACCTCAAAGTTGCTATGCTTAACATCTTATTGATGGAGGGAACGATGAAAATCAAGTCGAATTATACCAAGTTATTTGGTGCATTTTCGCTTACATTTTTGGGTGATGGACTTACACTTGCTGCGGTTCCTTGGCTCATATCAACCCTTACAAGCGATACGCTGTATGCTTCTGTCACCATGACGGCACTTCGTTTACCCTGGCTACTCTTCAGTCTGCCCGTGGGTGTTCTCATCGACCGATACTCACGCAAACATATGCTGATTGGGGCAGGTTTTACGCGAATGATTCTTCTGCTTGTCCTGACGTTATGTATCTGGGGAGGATGGGTGAGCATTCCGATTCTGGCTCTGTTCATGTTTGGGATTGGCCTGAGCCGAGTTGTATTCGACAGTACGGTGCAGACGGTAATCCCACAACTGGTAGATCAAAGTAAATTGGAGAAAGCGAATGGGCAGTTCACCGCTGGACAGTTAATCACAAGTGATATTCTGGGCGTTGCCCTGGGAGGGTTCATTATCACCCTGCATATTGTTTTTCCTTTTGCCATAGACGCTGTAACAGCTGTTATTGCTCTGCTCTTTTTGATCAGTTTGAAGGGAAACTTCTACCCAGGGGATACGGAAACAACCAAGAAGGAAGTTCGCCCGATGAAGAATTGGAAACGCGAGATGTGGTCCGGTATTCGATATGTCTATCATGATCGTTTTCTCCGCGGACTAGCCATTCTGTCTGTCACCATTACGCTGATGTATTCGATCATTCTGGCTACTCAGATTTTCTTTGTACGAGATGTGCTTCAGTTGGATGCTTTTGCATTTGGTATTCTCATCTCCATTGCAACAATCGGCAGCATTGTAGGGAGCCAGGCTGTTGCTTATATGCGTAAGAAATGGAGTACAAAACAATTGATTATCTCCTCCATTTTGTGCATGGGAATCATCTACGGTGTGGTGGGTCTAACTACAAATGCATATATGGTAGGCGGACTGTACTTCTGTGCTGCATTTTTCATTATTGTCTACAATGTTACCCGTTCCTCCATCCTGCAACGTTCCGTTCCTAATGAGATGCTTGGCCGGGTCGGAAGTGTGTTTCGCTTTTTGTCCTTTGGGATCAGTGCCATTGGTACGCTTCTCGGCGGATTATTGGTGCGAATTAGTGAAACGACTTTTGATCGCGTATTCTCGCTGCAACTCCCTTATCTCTTGTTAAGCCTGATCTACATCCTGTCTGCTCTGATATTCGCTATGAAGATGCAGAATCATTCAGAGAGCCAGCAGCGTAACATCAACGCTTGACTGTTACGTTAGGTCATACTTGATAATGATCTCAAGCTTACACGAAGGAGAGATTAAGGATGAAGATTACCGCGTTACGTTCAGATCAAATCTATGAAGAGATCATCCAGGCTGCACCCGATGAGAAATTGGAGTTATACCGCGAGCGAATGATGAGTCCATTCATGAACAAATGGAACATTCAACAGATCCCGTTTCGCTCTCAAGAGCCTCACGGCTTCGATGTGATTATGATGAATAATTTTATGAATATCGCTCCCGCAGATATCACACCTGAGATTAAAGCATCGTTAGCAGCGATCTCGTCCGAAGCATTTTGGCAACAGTGTCATGAAGCTGTTCGTACAAGTTTATCCACCTTTACAGATCACGGGATTGAGCTATCAGTCTCCGAATATCTATACACGATTTTATTAGGCGACAAGAATAGCCCTTCACTCATGATGAACGAAGGTATCAGCGGAGACGGTGGAATCCCGGGTTACATTATTGCGAACCTGATCCCCAATGGGTATACTCTACCTCGTATCCAATCCGTGTTAGCCCATGAGTGCAATCATAATGTGAGATATCAATATATCCAGTGGAGTCCACAGATTACGCTTGGGGAGATGGTGGTTAGCGAGGGGTTGGCCGAGAGTTTTGCGACATCCCTGTATGGAGAGGAGTTGCTAGGCCCATGGGTAGCCAAAACGGAACTGGAGACTTTGAATAACGTTATCAAGCCAAAAATGAAAGACCAGCTGCATGTCACCGGTTTTGACCAGATCAATCCGTATCTATACGGCGATGAACTTGCCATCATGCAAAATTTCACGCCCGTAGGTATGCCCTATGCGGCTGGCTATGCCTGCGGTTATCACTTAATTCAATATTATCTGCACAAAACAGGTACACCGATTACCAAAGCAACCATCACTCCGGCAAGTGTCATCCTTGCTGAAACAAAGGACTTTTGGAATGAAGACACCCTATTTCACCGTTAAAGATATCATTCAGATTACCGGCATCACCAAGCGCGCATTACATTATTACGATAAAACGGATCTATTGAAACCGAGCAAAGTCGAAGACAATGGCTATCGGTATTACGATCAAGAGGCACTGGGGAATCTGCAAATAATTCTTCTGTTCAAAGAAATGAATTTCTCCTTAAAAGACATTGCAGCCATGATGCAACTTTCCAAAGAAGAACAAAAAGATATTCTGAGAGAACATCGCAGTACACTCGTTCAACGCAAACAAAAGCTCGAAACCATCATCGACCAGTTGGACGAGTATGTGGATGGGAAAGATATCTCTCATCTTCATCTGTTTGACGACTCTTCCATTTTGTCTATCGAAGAGCAGTATCAATCTGAGGCAAAGTTTGTGTATGGAGACACCGAGAAATATCAGGAATTTGAAGCTAATGTGAGCGAGCTGTCTGCGGAAGAGCAAGAAAAAGCCTACCAGCAGTTCTCGATCAACATGGAGCAGGTATTTCGGGAATTGGCGAAGCATCAGGATCGGTCCCCTGCTTCTCGTGAGGTCCAAGCGTTAGTGCGTGAATGGAAGGGTTGTCTGGAACAATTTATGGTCTGTGATGATGAGATTCTGAGGTGTATTGCAGAAGCCTATACGACCGATCGCCGCTATGCGGGTTATTTTGATCAGTTTGGTGATGGGGATTTTTTGAGGTTTTTGTATCGAGCTATTTTGGTTTATGTGGGGGAGTAAGAAAAAGTCTTAACTTGTGACTGCGAGGAGACTACTATCACATTAATCTAACGTGATAAATAGCGTCAACCTACAAATCCCGGATACATAGTGTACCCGGGTTTAATCAGTTTCAGATTAAGCTTTGTCGATCATTGATTATAGTAATCCAACGCACGCCTTGGCTTTTATCCTTCTAAATCTTGAGAGCTGAAAAGCGTTCAAATTATGCAACCCCCCCCCCCAAGTTTACTACTACTCATTGGCATTTTAACTACCGAAGATGATTGTTAAACTATCATTATAAAGTTATGTAAACATAACCTATCCTGCTAGCGTTGCTTCACATAATTTCAAAAATAAACTCTCACCATCATGAGGTCTCTTGCCTGGATCATGCGATAAGGAGTTATAGATGACATCAAAGATGTGTTCTGGCCCAAGCCAATCATCTTTTGTAAGTACTCCCGATGGGTGTCTTTTATTCACGATATACCAAAACACACTACAAAGTTGGTAGACATCCGAACATTTCATAATTTCATCTTTATTCCCAATAGTTCTATTAAGTGCTTCAGGAGACATCCAAAACTTAGGTCCAATGTTTTCGTTGTCTCCTGTTAAATCCTCCTCTTCATCCGCATCATGGAACTTGCAGAGTCCAAAATCACTTAATAACCAAGTTTCACCAGATACCAGTATATTTTCAGGTTTAATGTCTCGGTGTATCGCCTTTTTGTGTATTACTGCCAGAGCAGCCGCTAATCCTTGAAATTGTGCTATATATTCAGAGAAATCAATCTCCTCTCGCTCAAGCAAAAAATCTCTCAAATTTTTATTTGCTAAAGTCATGATTATGAATGGAATTTCCTTATTCTTCTCTTGTTTATTTATTTTATATTTACCAATGCATTTCCCATTAGCAATGTATTTTATCAATTGCTCATGCTCTACTTCTTGTAGTAATTTTATTTCATTCATAAATCTTTTGATCCTTTTAGTTTTGAGAGATAATTGAAATTTGATTGCGTACTCTTCCCCTGTTACGTAATCCACACATTTATGAACAACTGCGTTTCCGCCGTTCCCTAACTTTTCAGCATCAACTACATAGACTCTCCCGTTCTCATCTTCAATTCTATTGGGAATGTAATATACTTCTCTTCTATTTTGCTCTAAGAATAGAGTGATCATCTCCGCCATTTAAAATCACCTCCATCTAGTTACACTTTTTATGTGTCAAATTGGAATTTGACGCCTGAAATACTTGAGTATCTGAGTCCCAAGTCAAATCTATGTTATCTAAATCTTCATCTGAATCAATTATAACATTACATAATGAACAACTATTTTCTTGTCCAAGTGCGCACATAACCTCAAATAGCATTTTTTTTAATTCCTCTTTAACACGACCCTCAGGGGCAAGTCCTTTATACGTTCCAGATAAAATATTCTTCAGAAAATCTTTTCTCCATCTTCTACTCGCCAAAGAATTTGCATGTGAAACACATTTAATTGCATATTCCGACAAAATCTCAACATCTGATTCTGGGGCAGTGAATTCATCTAATATTTTTAGATCTCTCCTTAAGAAGGTCAGATCTCTATTTTCTAAGCTAAATTCTGTATTTATATCATTTTTTATTTCTTCTTCTCTTCGTAGTTCTAATATAGCTAGATACAAACTATAAAAATCGGATTTTTGACGAAATCTCGTAGTAGATATTTTATAATTCACATCGAATATATATTCGATATCTTTAATTACATTTGTGAATTCACTATCTATCTTCGTGCGGTGGGCATCATCCCAAACAGAATAATTAATATAAAAGTCATCTAATGATTCCTTTTTCTCTTGCGGGCCATCAATTGTTGCAGCTAAAAGCTCAGAAATATACTCCACATCCCCCATTCTTTTGCTATTCGCAGGTGTAAAAATTCTTGACTCATCAAAAAAAGGTAACTCTGCTTTAAATTCAGATAAATTCAAAAATTCTCCTGGGAAATCAGCTTTTCTCAATTCTTGTTTATTAAGAGGAATATTATATTTATTTAGCCTTGAATAAATCTCACGTGCATCCTCATCAGTTGCATTTTTCAACTCATTGAAATCAATTAAATAAGACAAAAATGCTGTTTGTACTTGTTTCCCCTCTTCTTCAGGAAGTTGTGAAAATTTCAATCCTACGTAAGGACCTTCATATGGGCTTGATAATGAATACTCATCTTTAAGATAAGACAAAATAGATTTTATACGCTGCTGCCCGTCTATCACTTTTCTATATACTCTTCCATCTTTTATTATGGAATGAACAATTATTTTCGGCATAGGAATATTCTTTAATATAGAATCTATTAACATTACTTGAGCAGCTCTTGACCATACTTCTTTTCTTTGAAAATCTGGAGTAATTTCAAGAGTATTGGAGTTAGCCCAATCTCTTAAATCTGCAATACTTTGATTAGTAGGTGTCCAAAACACTTTATCACCATCCTTAATATAATAATGGAAGCTTACTTAAGTCAATAAAAGGAACTTGTCCAAATATAAGTCCACTTTCCCCCTGAAGCCTTGCCGCCAGATGACCTTTTCCAAGTAATTTCTCCGCGCCCTTTTCACCCAATGAAATCTCCGAGGTCCCCACGCTTTCAACTCTCAATATTAACCGATTTCCTAGATTATCTCTTAACTGAACTGGCAGCACGTTTGCGTCTGGCCGCTGAGCCGCGAAAATTAAATGTATTCCCGCAGCACGAGCCTTTACTCCTAAACGTTGAACAATAGAAGACACTGCGCTCTTATATTCATCAACAAGCATCCATTCTGCGAACTCATCGTGAATTAAGAAGATAAGAGGAAGCTTTTCCCCGTCCAATACTTTGGCATTATAGTCTATCAAATTGCTCACTTTACTTTCTTTAAACTTCTGATATCTATCATTCATCTCTTCCACAAGATCTTCAAGTACCTGCGTAGCTTTATCCTGATCATCAATAATACCCTCAACAAGATGAGGCAGATCAGCAAGATGCATATAATCAACGCCGTACTTAGGGTCAATTAAATAAATTTGCGCCATAGCCTTGTTATTCGTCATACAGATGTCGAGTATAAGGTTTTGGAGTAAAACTGACTTACCACTACCCGTTGCACCAGCAATAAGGGTATGTGGTGCATGTTGGGCTCCACCTTCAAACTCTCCACCTAGATTCAAATAAAGAAGTTCACCATCAATTTCTTTAACACCAATGACATAACTCATGTTTAGACCGGATGCATTATTCTGTACCTTTCTTACTTTCCATACATCAGCTAACGAGATACTTTGCCTATTTGCTCGGGCCAAAGAAACAACAATTTCTCCTGGCTGAGCCATGATATTTATTACATCAAGAGCATGCGTAGTAAGAAGCATAGATCTTCTTTTCTCGATATCTTCAACCTTTAATTGATCCGAGCCTTTAAATCTTATTACTATAGCGTTTGGCGTTAACCGGTTGCCAATAACCTTCGCTTGCAAGTTATAACTTATTAGTGCCAGCCTTAGTTTATTTACCATTTCATTAACCCATGCTTGATTTTCACTATTTTCTTCAGTACTTTGGGAATTTTGCTGAATCCAATTAGCTAATTGAGGACTTGCCCATGATATATCAGTATTACTTCCAACAACTGATTGTTTTTCAGCTGGTAAATTATCTATATTATTCTTTTCTACTTGATTAACATCTTTATTACCCTCATCAGTCTTCTCCGAGGATTCATCAGAACTTCTTCCCATTTTCTCAAATTCTGAGTTATCAGGTACAACACCTCGATTCGAAATGTCACCATTGTTACTAGCAGCAACATAATTGATTCTCGGAGCGGGTAGCTTGGCTTCGAATAGTTCCCAAGGTTTACTATCATCCAATTTCTCACGAATTGAGATAATAGACTCTCTTTTGTGATATGCCAATACTAATTCTCGTACTAAATCCCTAGTAAACACTTCCTGGTAGCATTTTTTAGCATTAGTAATAGGAACTCTTTCGCTGTCCAGTGCAATATCAGGCAAAGTGGACAAGAATACATGAGAATATCCCTTAATCTCAATAGGTACCTCTCCATTACGAATACCCTCTCTTAACTCTTCAACATTAAATGGGGCCCCAGGAGGTAGTTCAATACCATCATTCAACATATCGCTTAATCTTGATAACCATAAATCGCGGTCAAGCCTTCCTGGATCACCAAAAAGTGCATTGTCCATTCTAGATACAGTATCACGTAACTGCTTTGAAGAGTTCTTTTTCGCTTCAGATACACCCCTTGCATCGACATACTTCGCCTCAGATATAAATACCTGTAGTTGCTTCCTATTATCAATCAATTTAGGTGCCAGAGCTAATATATCCGCAATTTGTTCCTCTTTTTGTCCAAGCCAAGTTGCGTAATCATCTAAGAAAAACCAACCTGCCGTTTGTTCTTTCTCCATCTCAGATTGGAGGATCGCTTTACTTAACACCACTCCAATTAACTCACCTGCAAATACACCACGCTTTGCAGCACGAAGTACGATATCACCCGAGATTGAATTGGCATCCTCGATGAAGCGATCAGTAAGCTCAACTAGCTCAGTATCTGCTAAACCAAGATTTAAAGCGTACAGTCTTCTTTTTACTAGTACATTAAGCAAGTTTAATTGCGATTTTGATGAGACAACTATGTTAGAACCGTGAGATTTGTTGTGTTGGTACTTTATCACTTTAACGCCTAGATTCTTTAGTTGTCTGCGTTCTAGTAGTTCGTCATAGTTTACGACCCACTCACCTAACTTATGTGCCTCATCGAAAATAGCTTTAACTTTTTCATTTTGAAAGGATATCTGTCTCGCTGGTAAGAAGTATCTTCCTGGAGCAACATCCTTACCTCTTACTACAGAATAAACTGCTGAAAGATACGACCATCCTACAGAAGGTTGACTTGGACATGTTAGATATACGGTAGATTTGAGCTCATCCTTGCCTGTAGATCTTCTTCTCGCCCATCGAGGAGGGTAATGATTGAGAAGTTCTGGAATCTGCCTAATCTCTACTTCATCCCATTCTAGATTAGCTTGCCTTGAAATCACGTCTTGAAGAAAAACGATATCGGCTTGTTTTCCTTCTTTTGTATCTAATGAGGTGGCTTCATGTGCCATTACACCCACACGCAAACGGGCCATAAAGTCACGAGTCACTTCACTTGCTACAAAAGAATCCGCATCACTATCCGTATTCTCAATCATTTTCATGTACAATTCATTTAATTTATTCGTGTCACGATGTCTTAATATAATTTGACAACGAACTTCATCCTCTGCCTCATGCATCGTAGCAATTGAATTCACAATAGTTTCAGGTAGTCTTGTAGAGTCACAATTGTACAATACTATACTTAAATTGGTTTTTTCATGAGGTTGTAAATCTAAATAACGTTCAACAAGATTCAGCAGCTTATTACTTGCTTCTTTAGGGTCTTCATTAGTCTGTGTATCAGCATCTTCACGTACCGGGTATTCCATTAAGCTGTAATCATTTTTAGAATCCGTAATTGCAAGAAGCACCGGTTCCTGTCCCTTATAACCGACTGCTACCTCCGGATAGTAAGGACTTATAATTTCTTCTTTAAGGTCTGTAAAGAATAATCGTTGATCTCCAAAGTCTACTTGATCTGTAGTTAATACATAATTAATTAATCCAATGACTTGTCGAGCTTTCACAGATTTTTCTGCCATACGCATCGGGTGCCATGGAGCTACTATAGTCATTGGTTTGTTTTTATCCCCGTCGACCCTAACGTTTCCGATACTCATAACAGGTTGCATTATACTAATCCGATTCAAATCTCCCACCGCGTGTTCTTGAAGAGAAAGTAAGAATTTATCATACAACACACTTTGTTCAATCATTGAATCTGAGCTGATACCATCCTTCAGCCAATTACTGATAGATTGTCTATATATATTCGAGAATTCTGTCCATACTTCTATAAGCACAGCGTAGTCCTTTTGCGAGAGCCTCTCTTCTTCAAATGAACTCTTCAAATTTTTTAAGATTAACTTTTCTAAATCTGTCGTTTTATTATACACCCCAACTAGCGATCCCCTATTTTGACCAAACACCGCTTGTATTGTACCTACATCACTCAAAGATAGTCCTTGAAGTTTCCCCTTTTTACTTACTGGATTTTGTGAAACGGTTGAATAGGAAAACGGATTCTCAGCTAATCTTCTCAGATCATCATACAGTTCAAGACCAATCTCTAACGGATTACCTTGCCAAATAAGCTTAACTTCATTTTTTTGTTTAGCTCCTTTCAAGTCTTGATAAGTTAACTCGAGATAAAATCCAATTTGAACAGCAGATTTAGCAGTTGATATATTCTTTTTGTAATTTTTTCTCTGTTTTGACTCTGAAACTAAGTGATCGTACTCAAATAAATTATACGTATCCCAAATCACTTGCCAATCATTTGTTAGCTTTTCTAACCCTCTATATGCATTGCAAAAAAACAAACCAACATCTTCATTTAAATCCAACCAAGACTTTCTACTAGTTGTCTTCTGGGTTCGAATTCTCAGTTTCTTTTCCCCAGTAGAACTATCACACTGTGCAAAAAGTCTCTCAGTTGCATCTAATAGTCCAACTAAGAAATCAGTGCATTCAATCGCTTTGCCATAAACAAACCGATCCCACTCAGCTTTTAAAGCCTTATCCGTCTCTAAATTTTGTCGATGTTTATCGTAAAAATCCTTATCTTCCTCTGTAGCTTCCTTTACTTGCCGTTTTTTAAACCGTTCTTTGAAATCATTCAAATAGGTAAATTCATCTTCCGTAAGAGTTTCGGGGAACTCATCTTCATAAAGTTGGCAAGTTTTTTCAGCCAAATCTATTTTCATTGGCTTTAACTCAAAAAATAACAAATTTACTTTATCAGACTCCCATTCTAACTCTGCAAGATTTTCTGCAGCAGTAGACCAATTGATAGCAGACTCAATGAACAACTCCATAATGGGTTGAACGGATGGATCAATTTGGCTTTTTACCTTATTGTAAGATGTCCGAATATCACTATTTTCAATAATTTGTCGATTTGGATGTTGCTTATATAAATAACAGGATCTTTTGGTATATGCATTCACAAACATTTTCTTCCATCGATTAGCGTGACCTAATGCTTTTTCAGGAATAGCATCGAAATAAAATGAGTCACGAGGAATACGAAGAGCTGGCAATGCCCAACCAAGTGCTCGTACTACAGGGACACTATCTTCGTCAATTGTTTCACGAACCTTTACTATAAATTCACTAAATTCCTCTAGGCTGCACTCATTCGCTTGCTGTAGTCCTTTTAACGCTTGTTCCCAATACCATTTTTGATCATCACTTAATGGTAGATTTTTGCTTGCTACCTGAACCCAAATTTCATGTTGACTCTTTAAATCACCCGCTCCAACTCTTGCAATATCTCTTAGAGATTGTCCTTGATCATCATTTGTATTAGCTAGCAAAATAGCAGGTTTATTACATGAAGCATTTCTCCAAAATGTGGTCTTCTCGTCAGTAACCATTTCAGTAGGTAAACCACTGCCTTCAACTAGTTTCCTAGGAACTTTAATGGCTAATGTTGATGAAAGTGAAACATCCTGATTAATTGTTTTACAGATATACGACACCTGATCGCCTGTAAGTCTATCTAATAAGAAACGTGCTATACCTTCTTCAGATTGGCTATTGTGTAACTGACGACGTAGATACTCTGTTGCTACTTGTCCAATTAATTCTAATTGATTCATTTATTTATTTCCTCCTGAATGCCGAAGGGATTTTCAACATATGCACAAGCATCAGACAATCTCCGTAATAATCCCATACTAGCAAGTCGTTGTTCGAGTCGTCTTGCATTGTCAGAAAAGGCTTCTAAATCTGCTCTACCAGCTTCCGTAAGGGCAAGTGCCTGCTTATCACCAATAATGAATCCGTATTTCTCATACAACTTTTCTAAGAAGTCTTGAAATTCCATTCTTTTCGGAACAACACATAATACTAAAGATTTTAATAGTGTATCTTGAGGAGCATACCTAAGCCTCCTTGAACCTCTTCTGGAAGAAAGTCCAATCTCCTTACCCCAAACACTATGAAACTTATCGACGTGCTGTTTATGTCTGTTTATAGCAGCAGATACAAATTTATTTATCACGTCTTCAGGCGAATTTGCAGACTCTATTTCACTTTCTTTATTGTCTTTAGGCCATGAATATGCATTTTTCAACAATGAAATTGCTTCACTAATATCTGTTATTTGCCCCCACTCTTCTGTATAAACAATCTGTCTAATATAAACTTCTATTGTTTTCCGCGAGAGATTATTGTGCTCTGTAAATAAATCAGATGATAGCTCCCGGACAATTGTTTTCTTAGGTGATACGATCTCTAATATAAATGTTAACTTTTGGTCATCTTCTAATACAGCCTTCGCTCTGTTTAAACTATATATAATCATGTGCAACCCTGTTATATTAACAAGGTGAGGAATTGCATCATAGTTCGGAATGTCACTCTCTAATAAACTCAACCAATCATCTGCAAGCGCTTGATATTCTGGTAGAGATAAATAAGGTAGATAGCCCCCTGGCTTCACAGTAGAAGAGTTTACTGTTTCAGTAGGTTCTAATGCAGCTACAAGACGATTAAATTTATTATCTGGGTTTAAAACACTTTTTTGTAAGTTTTCAAGTAATCTGGGGCCTTTTCCGCTTCTCGTCAACATCAAGTATAAAAGCTCGCCCGTTCTACCGAAAAATCTTCTGTCATTTGTGGGAGTCTTATTTTCTTTAACTTTTAGATCTTCGTACAGGCATTTGGGTCCATATGGAAAAATAAATTGAGAGCTCCATCGTTTATTGTTATCTCCTTCTATAGTTGTCTCTCTTAGAAATTGAACTACTAAGGAAAAATCTTCAAATTTAGGAAAACGATTCTCTAAATATGAAAAATCTGCATTTACAATTCCAGCCTGTCCCTTTCCCATCACTTCGTACCATTGTGACCATGCTTCTTTATTATCATATTTATACCTGCTAGCTATTAATGTTAATTGAGGGTTATTAAACAAAATGTTTCGCAAATATAGTCTTGATTGAGGCAAATAGGCCAATTTATTAGGCTCAACTTCAAAAAATGCTCTTCCTTTGTCTAGTTCAGCTTGAAGCACATTTAAAAATTCCATAAAACATAGCCATGGAGTTTGCTCATCGTATAAGCGATGTCCCCAAATAGCCTCATCAACCCACATATCTGAATCAATTTGAGTTGGTCGGGGGAGTCTATTCTTCATTGTAGTTTACCTCTACGATTTTATCGTCTATCAAACCATCCTGATTAAGCCAGATAACGCTAAATGAAAGATCACTTTCATCAACGATATCTTCTTCATCCAATTTACGACGAAGTCCTAAATTTTTCAGTATTTTACTCTTAAAACCAAGAATATCCTCATAACATTCTCGTGAAAAGCTGCCGGGCAAAGCCCCTTCTGCCACCCTTGACAAAAACTCATATCGAACTAATGTTAACGGCAATTCTACAGGAGCAATTGAAGGTGATAGCTTTACTTCAACTACAAGCTTTCCAATATCGTTCATTCTAATTTGCACATTTTCACCGCGCTTTTTAGGAACAGAAATTCTTTCTTCAAAAATTCTACTAACTTTAGCCTGTGAGTGACTACCGGATGTCGCTAATATCAGTTCGTCATTGTTCTTTGCTAATAACCCAGTAAAAATCCGATTTAACCCTTGAGAAATTCTCGAAGTTATCTGTGACATGACTTTGCCATTTTTAGCTGCGACTCTGTACACGTCAGATAAAAATTCACCGGCATATTGAAAGGTTGTAAGATGCCAAAGTTTGAGTTCCTCCTCTTTTTCTCTTGGAATTACAAAGAACAATCTTTGTCTCTGAGATTGAAGCGAGTTTAAAAAACTCTCGCCACTATCTACAATACCTTCTAAATAATCCTTTTGATTCGCGCGAAATGTTTGGTCAGCACCGTAGTATAAATCATTAAGTACGAGTTCCTCATAGTACATATTGAGATCAGGATCATCTTCGCCAAAAATTAAAATATTATCAATGGTATTGCTCGTCTCATAACCAATTCCAAATCTACCTAATGTAGCAAATACATCTGTTGACTCACGACGTCTCTCTGTGAGGTTCTCACCTAGAACATTGCGATAAATACTTGCAAGCGATGTTTTATTATCGTCCACTATTTTTACTGCATCAGAGCATGACATCAGTCGATCTTTAGCCTCTGGGTGACCCAACAGCAAATTTGATACTAGAAGAAGCAATTGTCTAATTGGAAGGTGTACACCATTTAGTTCACATAACTCCAACAGATCAGTAACTCTTGAACGGATTAGTTTGTCGCCCTTGAAACCTTCAAGTCTTTTACGATTTTCCCAAATGGGACAATTTTTATCCGTTTCATCTGTCTCTCTTAAAGAACATTTATTACAATCGTTCCATCCCTGATGTTCTAGTACCACATCTACGATTTGTGGAAAAAGAGTCGCCGCGCTTATTTGACTAAGATTGTATAACTTTAAATGATAACCAATCATTTCTTTCAGCTCAGAAACAAGCAAATCCTCTACGCATTGTTTTACACGCTCTGTCTCAAGGTCAGAATCAATATGTTTCCACGCTTCAATCAATTGCCCGTCATTAGCAGCAATTAAAAAAACGTTGCTATCATCAGAATTAAGAACTGAATTAACAAATAACTTTAAGATTCCTCTTTCCTCATCTCTCAGTTCGCTTAGATCTTTTACAATATATAATTTCTTGGAGCTTGGAAGTAATACTTCTTTTATTTTATCGTCATTTTGCCAAGTTTGTAGCGAACCGTTTAACGACAACCAAACTTCCCTACAGTTATATGTTTTACCGTCCCCGGCCGTACCTGTTAGGATTACAGACTTAGGATTAGAAGATTTAAAATTTTCAACAAGTTCACTTAGATAAACGGATTCAACAATTATTGGATCTATTTTTTTTCGCCTAATTATCCTATGGATTGCCTCATCATACATATTATCATTACGTGGTATTGGACCATACTGCCTCAAAAAACTGATCCATTCAGATCGTATAATAGTCATTATGTACTACTCCTTCCTGAAAAATCACTACTTTTGCTCTACATTCATTATAAATGAATTTCCTTTTTATACAAGAATCTAACATTATAAGAAAACAAAAAAAGTCTGGTAGTAGAATAACCAGACTTTAATGCTATTATGAAAATGAACAAACACAAGGAATATCAGCATCCTCTTGAAATAGATACTTTTCAAATCCCTCTGATTCTAACTTTTCCCTGAACTCTTTTAATGTGTAGGGACCAGCGTTTTTCTTGAGAATTGACACATTTTTCTTGAAGGAATCTCTAAAACGTTCTTCCATCTCTTCCTGTTCTTTATAACGTTCAGGCCAGATAGCATAAAGTATAGCATAATGCTGGAAACCACCTCTAACGCATTTCCCTGCACAATTTGCATGAGAAAAACCTTTAATATTGTGTTTAAGCAAAATCTTAGCATTCTCATTGTTTTCTTCAGCTAACTGTTCAGCAATAGTATACATTCTTGGGAGTTTAATTCCCCACTCTTCTTGAATAATACCTTTTGCATCAAGATCTTCTCTAAATAATTCTATCAAAGGAAATCTAGTTTCTATAGGCTCCAAGGGAAAGTGGCTATAAAAGTCCTTTAAATTGTCGGCTCGATGACTTTCGTGAGGGCCTATGCCAAAATAAAGAATAGGCTCTATATCTTGTTCATTTCTAAGTTCATCTTCTAAAAATATAATCGTTTGTCTTACTTTTAGTTCTTCAGAACATTTTGCTAGTCTTGCATTTCCTAGGAATCGAGTTTCATGAAACACCTCTTCTGGTGTTCTACCATCAATCCTCTGGGTAATTTCTATCCCTATATAATCAGCTACCTCTTGCATAAATCGATAGTTGTCTTCATCTTCCCACAAGGTGTTTGTAAAAAACAAAACACAATTTTCTTTACCATAAGTTTGAACCATATGATGTGCTACGTACGCACTTCCTGCTCCGCCACTGAACATAGCCACATGGACTTTTCTTTTTTTATTTTCGTCCATTTCCTCACTCCATGTCACTTACATATTTTTCGAATATTTTGTAAACTACGAATTCTAATTCTTGCCGAGAAACACTCTTTTTTGTAACACTAATTAGCCTATCTAAATTATCATACATCACTTTAGATTTAACAGATAAGTCTACTTCATTTATTATTTTTTTACTATGACCAATCTGTACTGGAATTCCTTCATCCGTTTTTATTATATCTTCTTTGGAATCATGCGCTAAAACTAAAATATCTTGGTTCAATTGATTAATAAGAATATCATATGTGGCATCAGACCAATCTTCAAGCCGTACACCTACATACATTTCTACGAAACGTATGAACCATCCAGATTCGAGATCGCTTTCGTTGTGTAGGGCTCTGTTTAGAGAGTTTAATAGATTGTTTCTGGGATTTTTATTCAAATCGTGTTTCCCAAGCCACCCAGAGAGCTCATTGAAATTGTTTACTCCTATAATAGAACAAATATTATCTTCGATTTGTTTTCCTACTACATTAATGTGGCTTTCTCCATAAGCTTTTATAGCAACCATGTTATCGAAGTCATCATAAAATTTTTCAAACAGCATTTTCATACTTTCTTGTGGACTAATTTCCGAGCGACGGATGCACTCTCTAAACCAGCTAAATTGATTGTCAACACTGTTTGATAGCTGCGTATACCTCGGTAAAGACCTATACCACTTTAGTAATGTTCCAGCGATAAAAATAGTCCGAGATTTATTAACAAGTCTTCCCTCTGTGGAATTGGAAAACTCCACTTCGATTTTCCTGTAGAAATCAATATGCTTTTCATCAATTCTTTCATACTTATACTGATATTGACCTGCTCCTATTTCTACAATGATCTCAAAAAGTTTATTCCCATTAAGCCCTGGTACAAACATCTCATTGCTGTACAACATAAATTCACTTAGCCTATCACTTAACATCGCCACTATCAAAACTGGTACAACTGGTTTTCTGATCCCAAAAGGCGAGTCTGTAAACAAATTAATAATATCTTTAAATTCACCATACGGCTTATGATCCAATAATTCTATTAAACGCTGTCTTAGAACAGCATAGGGCTCGTATTTAATATTTTGAAACTCGGCATTATTTATATTCAAGTCAAACCGCCCATTATTTTTAAACACTGACGCGTATATACTATACTCAGGGCCATTACCCTCAATGCCAAACCTATCAACACGGGGTTTCTCCATCATTAGATCAATTAATTTAATAGCACCATTTTTCTGGGGGGACGATATGACAGTCCTGTTAAACGAATCATTAAGAATGACCGGTGTATATCTAAATAATTCATGGCACTTTTCTGAAAGGAAATCACCCAACGCCACATCGTTTATAAAGCTCAACTTTTCACCGTTGTAGTACCATGAATCTTTTGAAAAGGTATCTATTTCATCCAAGTAATCAGAAACCATAAATTTTGATTCATTGAGCAGAAGAATTATCTCTTCTTTAATACCTTTGTCTTCTTCAATAAATGCTTTATTTTTCAAAAGTTGCTCTAACACAAAAATGTTTTTCAGTTCCTCTTGAATAACCACTAAGGGCTTAGAATGTAAGTATAAGAGGGTACCATTCTCTTTACTTATCCTCAAAATCTCTTCAAATTTTTCATTGTTATGATAGTCGGAACCCAGCAATAGATATTGAATAGTAAGGTCAGCAGCTTGTTGTCCAACTATACTCTTGTAATCTAGAATATCTAAGTCACATACGAACTGTACTGAAGCAAACCGTGTCATACCTTTAGTATCATTATATTGTTGAGGAAAATAATATTTTTTGCTTAAATTTCTGAACAATATTTCTTTTTGTATTTTTTCATTAATTTGCAAAGAGGCTTTGTCTGACTCTATTCTTTCCTGTAGATTAACGGAATTACCTGCAAACAACTCCCAGTAATTACTCACTCTATTGTATCTGAGTATTTTATTATCACTTAATATTTGAATAACTGATTCTAAGTCTGCATGATTTCCAGTAAATACAAATGACATCAACTCATCCGTCAATCTTACTTCAGACTGTAATCCACAGATATTCCAAAGTGATACGAACTTTATTAAATTTATAGCTAACTCCTGTTCCAGAAGATCACTTGGGATTCTCGCGATAGCCTTTTTCAACAGTAAAAAGTGTCCAGCTAATTCCTCGGAAGTTATATCTCTCGAATCAGGGAAAAAGTAATCAAATAATTGATGCGGCAAATAATAGTTATCCGTTTTATTTATGTGATTTTGGAACCCACCACTATCTTGACTTTCCAAGAAAGTAAATAATGTTCTCTCGTTTTGTCCAAATACGCTCGTCAACTGCGGCAACATAAATAGAGAGACTGGGTGTAAGGGAAACATTCCCTTCAAGATCAATTTTTCCTTTTCTGTCTGGTTTAAGCTTGGGTATAAAGGATATTCTCTTAATTTGTCGCGACTATATTTAAACAACTCATTACTAATTTTAGGCTTATGCTTTAAGTTCTCAGATATAACAATTTCAGCCAAACGAAGAAACGTAGCTTGATCGTTCTTAATGAAATATTGTCTAAACCTCTTCTCAATGCGCTGAAATTCACTGATTGCTTCTTCGCCTAAACCACTAAAATACTGACGAAGACCTTTATGTGTAACAAGCAATAGATGTATTAACTCATTGCGGTTGGCTATCTCAGCGAGGTCTTGAATATCTTGCATAGCCTCATTAAATTTTGAATCATTTAGTCCCTGTAAGAATCGCGCGAACTCATCATATACAATGAACACACCTATATTATTCTCGTGTAGTATTTTTAAAACATATTCTATTTGAGTCATAAAACTTTGATTGTAATCAATGTCAAAAGAAGCACCAGAAGTCAATTGAGAATATAATTTAGAAAAGTAGAAGATCTCTTCCTCATTTTGTTTATTTATTTCTGTAATCCAAGGTTCAATTTCTTTACCTTCCGAAAGTAATCTGGTATGGAACAAACTATATGTCTCAGGAAAACTTTGCTTCCAACTAGTAATCGTTTCAATTACCTTTGAACTTACTCCAGGTAAGGTTACATGTATGTTTTCTTCATGTAGCTTTTTTAGTAGATTTGAAAGTATGGATTGTCTAAACCGTCCTTCGTTCCCACTTAGTATAATAGGAAGATAGCGACGCTCTAATTGAGATGCCTCACTTATATGATGAGCGGTACTGTCATCTACTTGTATGAATTTATTAACAAGTGAATTGACATCCTCTGAAGATACTGATTTAGAAACCATGCTTGCAATTATATTTGCTAATAAAGATTTCCCTGTTCCATACGGGCCAACCAAAATATGCGCTCGATTTGCATCTTCTTTAGTAAGACCTTCAATAATCCCATTAATAGCCTCTGCATGAGATGGGGTGGATATATACCTTTTAATGAATTCAGTATTGCCTATATCAAATTTAATGTTAACACTAGTTTTAAAAGTCATATTTACAACACCACTCTCTTGCCAAGTTCATCATTCAAAAAATCCATTGGCTCTATCTTAGCAACTTTTATATAATCCAAATTGTTAGTTCGAACGTATTGTACCGGATACTTGTCATGATTAGTTAGCACATTTAAAGCCTCTATAATCTTGTTTCGAGACAAATTATATGTAGTACCCCACAAATACTTTTCGTTAACAATTTCATTTATACTCACTATTTCGATCTTGTTTTTATGACAGTAATCAAGAAGCACAAAATACAGAGCATTAACGCCTATAGTTTCAATATCTGGAGAAACTTTTTTTATGGTTTCTCTTTCACTAACCGAAGATTCAATTTTTAACAGCTGTAATTTCGAAAACGGGCTGAACGTAACATCTTCAGGATCAAGTTCATTCGGCTGCTTTGTATAAAATTGAATCAAACAATCAATATCTCTTTTTAGTGATTTATCAGAGATCTCTTTAATCTCATTCAAAGAAACCCAAGTTTCAAATGAAGAATTTAAGTCCACTTTTTTAAAAGCTGTTTCCTTATAGGTATTAAAAAACCAATCAAATACTGTAGATTGATCATTATCATTACAAATTAATTTATAATGTAAAATTGATAAAGTAACGTTATGTTGCAACACTCTATCAAACTCACAGATCAAATGTCCTAAACTTGTAAGAGAATGTACTTTCAGACCTTCTTCAATATTCTCTTCTATAACTCCAAAAGCAAAAAGCCAATATTTTAAGGCTTCAACCATATTTTTACCAAGGCCAATTTTTTCAAAAGAATCATCATTGTAAAAGAAACGACTATTATCTTCTACTGATTTCAAACCCTTACTAAGCCATTTATCTCTCATGTAGAAACTTTGATGCCTTGCGTATGCCATACATGATACTTCCTTTCAAATGGGATTCATCCCTGGTTAATACCTTCCAGGGATGATTATACACTAGTTCAACCAACATAGACAACATTTAATAGGAACATACATTCTTGAACCGATTAATTTTGATTACTTTTCTTTTGGAAAGCATCCTTCAAACCTTTCTATTATTGTAGGCTATAGACATCAAAATTATATCACTCTCTATCTATGTAGGCTATAGCCTATTGACATAATTTCCGTAAAATTTTTATGATAGGTTGAATATTAGTCAAATTAAAGGAGCTGTGCTCTTGGAAATCGAACTAGTCATCTTTGGGGAAATAATCAGAAATAGACGGTTGGAACTTAATATCAGCCAAGAAAATCTGGCTTTGAAAGCTGATATGGACAGATCGTATGTAAGCGAAATAGAGCGAGGACACAAAAACCCTTCCTTATCTAAAATACTGGCTCTTTCAAGCGCACTAGAACTTTCTGTTTCGGAGTTATTCTATTTATTCGAAGACTCATACTATAAAAGAAAAACAACCACAAATAATTAAATTTATGGTTTTTCTTCCTTTAAATACTAGATAGTAACCGCTGACACAATTGAATTTTTATGTACTGCTCGTAGAGTAGAGTAGAAAGCAAATCACTTATCTAAACTTGTTCTTTTACACTCGGTTTTCAAAATTGAGATCTTTAATACTCATTTATTTGACCCTGTCCTTAAATCATACAGTAATTGATGAAATTTCGAGTTTAAATTTATACCAAGAATCATCAATGAAAATGTAACAATAATACCAAGAATAAATCCTATCCATCCAAAACAAGAAAGGGTACTCAATATTATCACCGATAGAACAAAAAAGGGAATAAGAATACCACCACAATTTAGAATAGTTTGTGCTGATTCCAAGTCAAACTCATTTTTAAATTTTGCTATTACATCAGATGCATTACTTAGAAATATTACCGTTATGACTAACCTCTCACACAATACACTTATTCGCCACCGCCACCATCTTCGCAGGCATTTCTTCCCTTAGTCGCCACACAAAGCTCATTGGTTTGTTTCCCTCATGACTCACATAATCCGCTTCGCCCAGAAACACAAACGGAGACGTATAGTTATGCTCCTCCTTATACTCCCGCACGAACAGCACGATCCGATTACCTGTCTCACGATGCTGAATATAACGCTGCGCGGTAGCTGTATGCTCTGACACCCTGCTTTGAGTCTGCCAGTGGAACAAACGCTCATTAATCGCATAGTCCTCGTACAGCGTTGAGGGTGAGAAATCTTTGTCCGATTTGTTCAACGTAATGAAGAAAATATCCGTCTGTTCATCGGCAAAATACTTCACTCCTTCACGGAAGGCGGGTGATTGCTCAGCGTTCCAGTAGCCAAAGGCGGCGAGCACTTGGTCGATGGAGTACACACAGTGGATATCCAGTGGACAAGTGTATGGGAACGAATTACTTTTATCCACAAATCGCAGATGAGCCAGATTATATTTGAAAATATCCACAAGCTCTGCTCGAAATGCCCCACAAGACAGTACACGCTGTACTCCCTCCTCGATGCTGCTCAATCCTAGTTTCTCAGGCGCAGCCCGATGGAAGGTGTAATAGAACATGATCAACATGCGCCGTTCATCGGCGGTGGTTGCTTCTTTGCCTTTTTCAATAAAGTCGATCAGGAACGTCAGCCAGCTTCGAGAGTTGATCGTCAGCACAGACGGCAGTCTGCGGATATACTCCTCGTGTTCATCTTGGATAGGTGGTGTTAATCCAGCTTCGGCCAACATACCGCGGAAATACCTTTTCCCTGTACGTCCACCGTAGAATTCAACCAGTGTCATCCCGTGATGTTCCACAAAATGAGCCAAGGTCAGTGGCAGTCCGGTGTCTTGCTGGAACGTTTGCAGTTTCTGGATCAGCGCTCTGCGATTACGACTCATCTGCTTGAGGTTGCGCATAATATATTCCTTCGCTTGCTTTTCCAATTGAATGAACGTGCCGCGTGGCAGGTTCGAAAAGCCGTTCTCGACGTAGTACGAGATGGAATGTTTGGTGGCGCCGATCAGAGCACGGAACTTATCCTGGAACCTGTACTCCTGATGCGCTTGCCCGATGAAGTCGAGCACGGTCAGGCACTCTTTGCCATCTGCCATCCGCAGTCCGCGTCCCAACTGTTGCAGGAATACGGCCAGACTCTCGGTAGGACGCAGGAACAGAATGGTGTTTACCTCAGGGATATCCACGCCCTCATTGTACAGATCAACGACAAAGATCATGCGCAGTTCCCCGTTCACCAGCTGTCCTTTCGCAGAATGACGCTCCTGTTCGTTCGACCTGCCATGCAGGGCCATGGATGGAATGCCGGCTTCGTTAAATATTTTTGCCATGTACATCGCATGATCCACCCCTACGCAGAACCCAAGTCCCTTCACATCGTCCAGATCGGTTACGTATTTGTTCAGACTTTGGATGATCTGGTTGGCACGGATTTTGTTATGAGTGTAGAGCTTGTCCAGTTCGTTCAGGTCGTAGCCTTTACGCGACCACTTCACCTGGGATAGATCGACAGTATCGGTGACGCCAAAATATTGAAAAGGGCTCAGGAGCTTGCGGTCAATTGCATCAGTCAGACGGATCTCGGCGGCAATCGTATGATCGAAGTAGGCGGTAATGTCTTTGCCATCCATCCGTTCAGGCGTGGCAGTAAGCCCTAGCAAAATCTTAGGTTCGTAGTGGGACAACAGCTTCTGGTACGAATGCGCAGCGGCATGGTGGAATTCATCCACAATGATGTAATCGTAATAATCTGGGCTGGTGACCTCCGTCAGCTTCATGGAGTTGAGACTCTGAATACTAACAAACAAGTGGTCCAGCGCCTCTGCTCGGTAATTCCCCACATGTAGCTCGCCAAAGTTCATATCCTTCAGGATATACCGGAACGTATCCCGGCTTTGCTTTAAGATTTCTTCCCGATGGGCGACAAAAAGCAGCTTTGCTCCCGCATGGCTTGCACGGAATCGTTTGTAATCGAAGGCTGAAATGACCGTTTTGCCAACGCCTGTGGCGGCGACGATTAGGTTGCGAATTCGTCCATACAGCGTACGCTCGGCGTCCAGCTGTTCCAGCACTTCCTTTTGATAATCGTAAGGCTGGATGTCGAGGTGAAAGTGGTTGGACGGATCTTTTTTGCGATTCAGAGCCGCCTTCAACTGTGCCTCATGGCCATCATCCTCAGCTACATATCGCGTAAATTCGCGGTCATTCCAGTAACTCTCGAAGGTCGCTTCAATCTTGCGCAGCACGTCGAGTGAATCCTTCTCCGTCACCTTGAGGTTCCACTCCATACCACTGGTCAGCGCCGGGTTGGACAGGTTAGAGGAGCCGACATAGGCTGTAGTGAATCCAGTATCCCGGTGAAAAATGTACGTTTTGGCGTGCAGTCGTGTCACTTTGGTATCATAGGAAATCTGGATTTCTGTGTTAGGTAATTTGCTAAGTTCGGTAATAGCTTTGAGGTCGGTTGCTTCCATATACGTGGTCGTGATAATCCGCAGCTTCCCGCCACCCGCTGTAAATTGCTGAAGCTGTTCCAGCAGCAGGCGAAGCCCACTGAACTTGATAAATGACACCAACCAGTCGATCCGATCGGCGGTCACGATCTCCTTTTGCAGCTCCAGTAACATACTCGGTTCGGACTTTGCACCTGTGAACAAAGAACTTTGGGAGATAGGTGTATGTGGACGAACGATTTTGGTATCCCGGACCGCACGAATGCTGTTCAGTTTGGAATACACATGAGTCAAGACTTCCCCCTGCTCGTCCAGTTGCAATTCGTTGTATTCTTCTTCCCCAAGCGTGCCTTTCAGCGTAGCAATAATCTCATTACACGTTCGGATCTGCGCCAACACTGCTGTCTTATCTTCTGTCTGTTCCCGTACAATCTTGAGCGCTCGCCGGGTCACCGCCGCCAAATACGTGGACAGTAGCTTGCGCGCTTCCTCTGCATCCAGCTTCTCGGTCCCAATGTGATACACATCCGGGTCCAGCGCCGAAATCTCCTGTCTGGTGATTGTGTTGATAAGCTGTTCATATATGCCTTGTTTCATGAATGTACCTCGTGTGGGTGTAGGATGGTTGTGGATAGTTCTTTATGTATATGGTGAGCTAAAAATTGCTTCTTCTATATTATCGACTAATCTGTGGAAGATTTCATTAATTGTTTGATTTCATAGAAAAAGCACCTCTACTTTTCGTTTGGTAGAAATGCTTCTCTATGAATACGATTATGCGAAATGTTAGCCTAGTGATCTACAGATTATTAAATATCAATCGGATCTTTCTCAACAAATTTTTCATACCAATTATTTAATGGGAAATGTGAGACTTTTATAATTTCTAGTGAGAGTGGTTTGATGGTAAAAGAACCGCCCCGTTCAAAAAGTTTAATTAACGGTTCATATATGTCTAGATATTGACTGATGCTCGGAGTATTCTCTGCGTACTTCGCCAACTGTAAATAGTATTCAAATATTCTTTTCACATAGGAGTTTTGATTCAAATATGCAACAGCCTCTGAACTACAATAAGCTGAAATATCTAATTCCTCTCCGTGATCCCCTAGCAGTTTCGCCACATTTGTAAATGCAGGTGGCATAGGCTTCAGCTGCTCCGCTTTATAAAACTGAGCCATTCTTCTGAGGAATTCATATCCGAGTTTAGTATCCTCCTCAGAGATAACAGTACCTACTAAGGCCCAATTTATATTATTTAGTTTGGATACTGCATTT
Source organism: Paenibacillus sp. FSL L8-0435 (assembly GCF_037965655.1). Classification (NCBI taxonomy): domain Bacteria; kingdom Bacillati; phylum Bacillota; class Bacilli; order Caryophanales; family Paenibacillaceae; genus Paenibacillus; species Paenibacillus sp. FSL L8-0435. The sequence continues at coordinate 1,069,547 of NZ_CP150185.1, read as the reverse complement.
TCCAATAACATTCTGTTTCACCTCAACATTTAGTAATCAATCTTATCATCATAGTACTTACCAAAATCCTTACTAGGATCGTAACCTGGAAAAGGCGGAGGATTGGGAGCTGTTACAGCAGCTTTATCATGAGCATTTTTCTCTGTATCTATTTTAAATGTCTCTAATTCCGCGCTCCAAGTCGTCCGATCCCTCAGGGGCATTCCTTCACTCATTAACTCCTTTTCTCTCAATTCATGATTCGCTAATGTCTTAAACCAATCCTTCTCAGCTTCATTAAGATCACCGTTTTGAGCTTTCTTCCAAGCATATGCTATATCCCCGTCGGCTTGAAAGTAGTTTTCTTTATACGGTTTACCTTCTATGGACAAATTATAAGTGCTCAAGAATAGATGTCTTTTCATGTTAGTAACTTGCTCTTCTGTCAGCCCTGTATTTTTAGCAATAATAGGTACATCCTCAATTCCTTTTGTTCTAATTTCAATATAATTTCTTTCAAGATACGCCTGAAATCCATCTTTAGGAGGTGTAATATATTTCTTCATTTCTCCGGGGTCTGTAATAAACGTAAATTCTTTATTATGTGAGCCATTCTCCCCATGCCCCGACTTACTTCCACCCGATCCACCCAGATCGGTATGCTTGTCATCCATTGAACGAAAAGCTTTGCCAAACAAAACATATGCCAGGGCCTGACCTGTCATCGCTCCACCGTAATACCCTGCTCCACTCTCATCGATCTGCTTCTTCTGCTCTTCCACAAATTGTTCTATATCAGACCGCGCCGTTCCCGTGCCCCAGGCGGTGTCCCATGCAAACTGAATACCACGCCCAACGTCTACAACTTTGCCCACTGTCATGGCATATGCCACACTGCTTAATGTACTGAACGGGTTAGAGAAGAAAGCTTCTGCCGTCTGGCCCATTCCTGTTAATGTTTCTCCTACTGATTTATCAAGCAGCCCTACAGCGAAATTTCGCTTTAGCTCCTCTGGAATGTATAGCGCAACCTCTCCTGTGCCATCCGTTGTTCTGAAGTTCATGGCGATAAACGTAAACTCTTTCTGGATTTCGTCCAACAGCCCGAGTGTAGTCGGGAACACTTCTTTCACCTGCATGAAATCCCAGAAGAAACGCTCTCCTGTCACACCCGTCCACTCAGATTGCAACATATAAATGGATTTCTCCAGCTCCCTGACCATTCGCTCCAGTTCCTGTTTCTTCTGCTGGACCAACCGGGCCTTTTCCTCCAATAGATCGGGATGTACCTCGATTCGCTGCATTTACTTTTCACCACCAACCTGACCGTAGTTTATGTACCTAAATTTTAACAAGTAAGAAGGAAGATTGGAATCAAACGGAAGGATCATTTCCTCAGAGGTTATCCGGTCGTTGGGCAACATCCCTAGGTAACTATTTTTGCACATTAATGCATGGATGAATGCCGTTGAGTCGACTGGGTATCTTGTACAAAAAGAAAGACTTCTATCACAGATAGAAGTCGCACAAGATAACGATACAGTAGGATTAAATCTTCTTTAAGACACTACAAATTGTACAACAATTGGAGTTCCATCATTTAATGCATCTCCACCGGGAATTGTAATTGTAGTAGTGGTAGCCGAGGATGTATCTGCTGTTTGCATAAGGCCATTAATATAAAGATTGTAGTAGTTGTAGGTGCCTGGAAATGTGGTTGCAGCTACACCAGCGTCATTTGTAAAAGCAGTCGCAGCAATGGCAAATGTTGCCCCAGTGCCGGTCCCATCACCAATGGTTGCAGCAAATCTTAAACTGTTCTGAAATGGTGTCACAAGTGGCATGTCTCTCACCTCCTACCTAACATAGTATATGTGGTAGGTTTGGGAGTAGTGAAGGCAAAGGAACCAGCAACTAAAACCAATTTTAACCATTTATGATATTGGCTGTTATTATAATTATCTCGATGATAATAGGTGTCCCTGCAAAGATCACACCATTTTGTGACGAAAAAAACAACCTCTCCGCACTTACATTGTATGAGTTTCCTGGTTGGACGATCCCGTTTATATAAAGATTGTTGAAACTAGTAATTCCAACCCCGGCAAATTCGGTTATGCTGCCGCCATCGTCATTCGTGAATGCTGTGGCAGGAATTATAACCGAGGCCGACAAATCCAGATCGGTTTCCGGAAAATAGAAGTAGCGGTTTGCCGTAGGAATGATTTCAATTCCGGGTACGGTGCCCGGCGGACCTTGCTCACCTGGGGGACCCGTTGGTCCTTGGACTCCGGGAGTTCCCGGTTGACCCGGCTCACCTTGAGGGCCTGCCGGGCCTTGCGCTCCGGGAACTCCCGGTTGACCCGGTTCGCCTTGAGCACCTGCAGGACCCTGCGCTCCGGGAACTCCGGGTTGACCCGGTTCACCCTGAGGACCAGCGGGACCCTGCGCTCCCGGAACTCCGGGTTGACCCGATTCACCTCGAGGGCCTGCGGGGCCTTGCGCTCCAGGAACTCCCCGTTGCCCTGATTCACCTCGAGGGCCTGCGGGGCCTTGCGCTCCCGGAAGCCCTGCTTGACCCGGCTCACCGTGAGATCCGGCAGGGCCCTGGGCATCTGCCACACCTTGCGTTCCAGGGAGACTCACAGTCTCCAATTCATGCTGTCTCAACGGAGCGAGCTGGGGGGCGGGCTCACAGCATACCGGGTTGCTGCCTCCCCCTCTCGGTAATGCAATGACTTTTTTGTCACGGGCCATTTTCTGTGATCTTAATGGACGCTTCAGTGAGCAGCGCTTTCTCCGATAAGATCTACGGATAATATGGCATTTCTTTCGTTTTCCCAAGTGTTTTTTTCTACATTTCAACGTAGAACGACTGGGCCTTAATTTGTTGAGGGTGGCTGTCCTCTTGTTCAGATACTTCAAAATGGTCATCTCCTTAGGCCAAGGCACACAGTATATATGCCCTATACTATGTCCTTAGCACATTCGGAGAGTGTGCGAATAACTATGAGGAAAGCCCAATAAAAAAGACAAGAGTCCTGCTATAGTTGTCCTTTGTCTTACCAGCATGGCTTCCTTGTTTAATTTTGAGGGAAGCGGAATACCCTTATGAAGCGGAGCTCAACTTTCTTTTTGCCGTCCAATAGCTCCAGCCTTGGAATACTACAAACAACGCTACTGCCATGATCAAACTCATCCCCATCTCCACCAATCGCTGCATATTCCCATTCAAGAAAACGCTGTACCCCTGAGTTACCGCGGAACTGAACTGTTCTGAGGCGAAAAATACATAATAGAGACTAAACATCAGCATATGAACAAAGGTATACACGATGGAGAAGGCAAAAGGAAGAATGGATATATACTTATTTTTACTTATCGCAAACATAATGAGTGCCTGTGCACCCAAGAACATAGAGGCGAATAAGGTGGACTCCAATCCACCAGATGTATGGAGCACGCCACTAAAAAATAACTTTTCAAACATATTAAACGTAAGTCCTTCACCCCAATAATGATACATCACCTGAAAATAAGCTTGCAGATACCCTAAACTGAATAACAGGGGCACAGATAGCAGGCAAAGGCGATCCACACGTTTGCGTGTAAATACAAGACAGGCACCTAGCGCACACACCGTAATCCAAAAAATAGGCATTAATTCAATATACCGATTATGTACACCATATCGATTCGCGATTAGTCCACCCACCAGTGTTACAATGAATAGGAGCAAACCTGCTAAGGCACAGCCAAAAATCATTTTCATGTTGAATCCATACGTTTCTTTGGTTACCGTTCGGCGCAGTTCTGAGATAGAGCCAAATTGTTGAATGGAACGTTCGATGGCCTCCGTCTCTCCCAAACCCTGGCACTTTAGATGATCCACCGAGGAATAGAGGTGAGCGGCCATTTCTTCTCTCCACTCAGACTTTTCCCTCTTCGTTAAATACGTAAATCGAAGTACTTGATCCAAATACTGTTCAATGACTTCCATGCAGATCCCCTCCCAAGAATATATCAATAATCTTGATGTTCTCCGTCCATGATGTCCTCAATGTATTGAGCTGAGTTTGGCCATCCGTGGTGATTCGGTAATATCGCCGCCGTGGTCCATTAATTGCCTCTCCCCAATAACCCTCTATGTATCCATTAGCCTCCATACGTTTCAGTGCTGGATACAGTGTGCCTTCTTTTAGATCAAACTGACCATTGGTCTCGTCATTCACCGTTCTGGATATTTCGTATCCGTATGCATCCTGCTTATTCAGTACAGACAGTACAATTCCATCGATGTATCCTTTAATCATTTCGTTTCTCAGCTTCACACACCACCTACTATGCAATTCTATGTAGTTAAGTATAACAAACAAATATTGTAAAAAGCAACACGACAATCCTTTTCTTTTGAACGGATTGTCATATGAAAGGCGACAGTTCTTCTATAAAAGATTCGTGAGGATTCTCCAACCCAAGCATTTTTGTGGTCTGTGATTCATTAGATCGAGTGAATGGGCGAAATCTTCATTTTGAAAGAGACCGTATGCCGACCATCGGTACGATTGTTGTGGTGAATTCATTCTACACGAATCCCGCCATGGGCCATTTTTATTTATTTTCAGTAGGTGTTGCACTTCATAGTTACGCATTAGTGCATATTATGTAAATGTCTTCTGGCTTGCAGAAGGACAGCGGGGGATGGGACAATCTATAATACAAATATTACCACACCACACAAGAGACAAATTCCGTGATAAACTAACGCTATGCTCCATTACAGCGACGATGCGTTGCTTGATAAGATTTTATATTGAAACTCGGAGGAATATGGATGAGAACGGCATTAACGAAATGGAACCGAATGAGTCTTATTAAACGAATTTTACTAGGAATTGTCTTGGGGATTGTCTTGGCCCTGATCGTGCCCGGTGCAACAGGAATTGCACTTTTCGGTTCCTTATTTGTCTCAGCATTAAAGGCGGTTGCTCCAATCTTAGTGTTACTTTTGGTGATGGCCGCTATATCCAACCATCGAAAAGGTGTTCAAACCAATATGAAAAGGATTATCGTCCTTTACGTTATGAGTACCTTTCTGGCTGGGCTACTCGCGGTTGTGGCAAGTTTCCTATTTCCGGTTACATTGACATTGGTATCGGATGTGCAAGAATTGACTCCACCTGATGGCATTGTTGAGGTCCTGAAGAGCTTGTTATTGAAGTTGGTTGATAATCCGGTAAGTGCACTGATGAACGCTAACTATATCGGTATTCTGGCTTGGGCCTTGCTGCTAGGTGTTGCTCTCAAAAGCTCGAGTGATAACACTAAAAACCTGATTACTCAATTCTCGGAAGCTGTATCGAAGATTGTGAAATGGGTAATCCAGTTTGCACCGTTCGGAATTATGGGTCTTATTTTTGACTCCATTACAACAAGCGGACTTTCATCTTTGTTGGGATACGGCAAATTACTTTCCGTTCTTGTTGGATGTATGGTGTTCACCGCGCTTGTTGTCAATCCGCTAATCGTATATCTGAACATTCGTAAGAATCCATACCCCCTCGTCTTTCAGTGCTTAAGAGAAAGCGGAATTACGGCATTCTTTACACGAAGTTCTGCGGCGAACATTCCAGTCAATATGAGATTATGTGAAAAGTTAGGATTGGACAAGGATACGTATTCGGTATCCATCCCGTTGGGCGCTACGATTAATATGGCGGGGGCAGCCGTTACCATATCGGTCTTATCCCTTGCAGCTGTTCATACGATGGGTATTCAAGTGGATTTTGGAACAGCGCTGATTCTCAGCGTGTTATCCGCTGTAGCTGCTACAGGTGCCTCGGGCGTGGCGGGTGGCTCTCTTCTTCTTATTCCTATGGCATGCAGCTTGTTCGGCATATCGAATGATATTGCGATGCAAGTCGTTGGGGTTGGCTTCATCATCGGAGTGTTGCAAGACTCATTTGAAACGTCCCTGAATTCATCCTCGGATGTCTTGTTTACCGCTACAGCAGAATACGCTAAGAAACGTAAAGAAGGTAAGAAAACAGCAGTTCAACTCTAAACCAACAGCAGTTGGCCTACCATATCCCCTCCTGGTTACAGTGAAAAAAGATCACATGATGACATGCGATCAACACCGTGGACCCGAGGGGATTTCTTCATTACAACGTAAAATGGAACAATAACTTCTGCAACATTTTTTCTCCATAGAAGAAGGCATGAGCGCTCCGTTTCTTGCATCAGCGTTACACATTATTAAAAAATCCCCTTCAAGTAACCACATGTTCTGAACGAACACCGTTTACTTGAAGGGGATTGATCTGTACTCTACTTCTCGAATCGGAACCAGCCGAAGTCAAACTGACTGCCTGGCAGGAAGATAAAGCTTACTTTCTGTTCACCTTTCACCTGTTCAAGCTCAAACACCCGTTCTTCGTATCCACTCGACTGTGTGAACTCAACCAGCTGGTTGCTCTGTCCGTCCGCACCTGCGAAGCGAATATGAATCGTATTCTTATCAATCGGTGAATGGCCGTAGATCACGAGCTTCGACGTGCCTTCTGCCGTAAAGTCCATGTTTTCAAACTCCAACGACACGTTGTTCCCGATACCTTCAACACGGTCACCCTCAATTTTAAACGTATCTCCGTAGAGATGGTCACAGGATGCAGCCGCATTCTGCTCGAAGGCCCGACTCTGACGTTCGAAGGAGAAGCCTTTAATATGAATCTTCTGCTTCAGTACAAAACAGATCGACGTAATTCCGCTAAGACGTTTGGACAATTGGTACGTCTCTTCCTGGTATACATTCCAGATGGACTCTTTGTCATACACCACATCCGCGATCATCGTACTTCCTTCTTCATCCGGCATACCTTCCCAAATCTGAATGAAGTAATCCTCACTAGATAGCGTGAAAATAGGAATCGTAATGGTATCGGAGCCGTATGGTCCGAAGTCAATATTACGGAAGCCTACATGCGTCTCTCCGTCGCGACTTGTCGCTACCCCACGTTCGTTGCCGTTACCAACCTCACCTTTGGTGTAATCGTACAGTCCGCCCGTAATGAAACCGTATGGATCTTTGTATGCTGTGCCGAGACCTTCCGCCTTGAACTCCAGCTGGGAGATGAGTTTCGTTTTATCCGTACCGTTGGTGCTGGTTGCGCGAAGACGGAACTCTCCGTCACCTATAGCCGATACCTTCACCGCATGTTGATGCTCACCGTTGTCGCCCGTTTCTGCTTGAACAGCTTCCACCTTGGCAATGTTGGACTCGATCCCCGCATCATTCACAACAGCCCACTCGATATCACGGTAGGAAGTGTTCTCCGGGTACAGCTTGGCGGTTACGACTAGCTCCGGGTTAGATGGATCGAGCAACTGTCCTGCTTTACTGATGATCTCAATTTTCCGCAAAGGAATCTCCTGAGCATTCCCCGTTAGCACCGGACGTTCTTCATTGTTCATGAAGACAGCTTTCGCTAGTTTCTCATCAACCAGTTCCGCATCCACAATACGCGATTCAAACTCAGCTACAGCCCCTTCCAACCCTTCGGAAGAAACTTCAATCCGCACCGTTCCAGGTTCATTCGTCGCTCCGATGATCGCCATCAGTTTGCCGCTGAACAGTCTTCTGCTCAAACCTTTATATGGATCGTAGTCCGTGCTGTCCCCGTTATCCAGACCCAGCAATCGTCCTGCACCCGTCACCTGAACTTGTACGCGATTGTTCGCATTGTGAACCGGATTACCCGCCTCATCTTCCACATCAATTTCTACAAAAATGAGGTCTGTACCATTCGCTTGCAGCTGCTCCCGATCTGCTTGCAGACGAATTTTCTTCGCATCCGTATAGGATCTTTGCACATCGGTTGCAATGATCTGCCCGTTCTCATCATAGGCGATCGCTTTCAGCTCGCCCTCTTCGTACGGCACTTTCCACCAGCCAGACAGCTGTGTTCCATTGGCATGATCGATATCGTACGTGCCAATCGTTTTACCATTGAGTTGTAGCTCAATCTTCGGTGCGTTGCTGCACACGCGTACATCAATGATCTGACCCGGGCTGAAATCCCAGTAAGGGAACAAGTGAACCATCGGACTTTTCTTATAATCCGTCCAAGCCGCTTGGTAGATGTAATAGGAGTCTTTCGGGAACGTTGCTGTATCCAGCTGTCCAAAATACGAATTCTTCGTATGATACGGTGTCGGCTCTCCGATATAATCGAATCCGGTCCACAGGAACTGGCCCAGTGAATAAGGCGTATCCCGCTCTGCCAAAATGCAGTATTCTGCCGACTTCGCACCCCAGCTCGTCGTACTGTTACCCAAAGCCGAGCACTGCTCATCATCATCTGCCAGAATCGGCTGTTCGAATGGGAAGTGATAGATACCACGACTCTGTACCACAGAAGACGTTTCACTACCATAGATGATCCAATCTGGATGTTCTTCATGATGTTTGTCGTAATATTTTTCCGCGTAGTTGTAGCCTGCCAGCTTCACAATATCCGCGCATTTTTGTGCATTTTCCCATGGCATGTAGTTGGAACCAATCGTCACACCTGCATTGCCTTTTGGATCAAACTCCAGCACATAATCCATCAGCATCCGGGTTACTTCCTGTCCACGCTCATCCGCATGGGTATCATAGATTTCATTCCCGATACTCCACATGATCAGGCTGGCATGGTTACGGTCGCGCTTCACCCAACTCTTCACATCGGTATGCACCCACTCTGGGAAAAATCTCGCATAGTCGTATGGCGTTTTGGCACGTTCCCACATATCGAAGGCTTCAGACACAACCAGCATACCCATCTCATCCGCAAGTTCCATGAACTCTTTGGCAGGCATATTATGTGCGGTGCGGATGGCGTTAACACCCATTTCTTTGAGCAAAACAAATCTTCTACGCAATGCCGTCAGGTTAAAAGCAGCTCCCAGCGCACCGAGATCATGGTGTTCACACACGCCGTTCAGCTTCATCTTGACTCCGTTCAGGTGGAACCCTTCATTGGCATCCAGCTTGATATCCCGGAATCCAATGCGCTGTGATACCGATTCAATTGTCCGATGTTCCTGATCATCCGAGGTCAATCGCAGCTCCGTCACCAGTTCATACAGATGCGGTGCATCCGGGCTCCACAGGTTAGGATTCACAACAATAAGTTGTTGGCTATCTGTCGCTGCAACCGCTTCTTCAACCACCGAAGCCGTAACATTCGCTTGGCTGGATGCCACCACCTGACCTTCATACAAGATCGTATGCACCAGCTCTGCCTGCTGATTCTGTTCCAGGTTGAGCTCGGTATCCACTTCCACCTGCCAGCCATCCGGCTGCTGCTGAATCGATACATACGTTCCATCCGTTACAATATGGTTACGGTCTCTCGTTTTCAGCCACACATGGCGAAAGATTCCGGCTCCGGAATACCATCTGCTGTTCGGGCTCTGATGCACCACTTTGACTACAATCTCATTGTCGCCTTCCACTAGTGCATTCGTGATCTCATGCTCAAAAGCGGAATAGCCATACTTCCACTCCCCAACCAACTGCCCGTTCACATACACCGAAGAATCCATGTATACGCCATCAAAACAGAGCAAAAGCTGCTGCTCATCCTTCGTGTAGTGGAACGTCTTACGGTACCATCCAATGCTGTCTTCATACAGTTCGAGCGTATTATATATCAGCCAATCATGGGGGAGTTCCACAGGTTCATATACCAGACCCGCAGGTTCCGTAACATCCAGCTTACTTTTCGCAAATTGCCATCCATCATTAAAAAGTCTCTTCTGATTCATGGTAGATTCTCACTTTCTTGAAATAAATTATGATTACGGTTACAACACTAAATATCGCTTTTTACGAAAACCTTTTCGGAAGTATTCAAGTATGACTGTAACACATAACCCGATTATACCACCAGTCTCTTCCCTATACCTCCATTTCGCAAGATTTTTTAGCCATAATGATGAACATTTTATTCCCTTCTGGCATTCGAACTCAATAACCACAAACCAAAAAGGCAACCCGTCTAACGGGTCACCTTCTATATCAATCCTTTAGCACGCCACTTCTTCTCTCAACACTACTTAACCTCTATCCCTTGTAAAAAGGGTTCCACCCTATGCCTTTGCCCGATGGCATCGCGCCTGGCACCCCATCCGCTTCAAGCAGCGGACGGACAACTAACTTCACGGGCCACTCCCTGCTCTCGAATATCGCATGAGCGAGCTCGGCCCGATCGGATTCGGGAAGCTGCACATGTTGCAGCGCTTCCTTCCAAGCCTGCTCTGTGATCTCCCATAACTTCGTTTCCGGAATGTGATACACCTCGCTCAATGCCTTCATGATCGCAGCCAGATTCACCTGCGTCCCCAAAGACTGCACATAGAAGATCAGCTTCTGAACCGTCTCATTATACAAGCTGTTCGAGTAGCCAGGTCGAATATGGTAGGCAGGGTCTGCAATGCCATGCTTGTCCAGATAAGGCTGATGCAAACGCACCGAATCATGATCGCGGAACAAAAGACCCTTTACCTGATTATCCCGTAACACCAGACAGCAGTTCTGACCATGAATCTCGGGTACAACGCCCACCTTGAACAAACGCATCACGATATCATAGAACGTCGTAGCTATATTATTGTAGAAATCTACCACGTCCGTACTGCTCGGGTTATCACCCAGAATGTCCGTCAATAGATGATGCCCTTCCAGATTCACACCCAGTGCAGCCATTGGAATGACTTTATAATCATCATCCAACAACTCAGAGGGATACACACGAATCTGTGCAGCCAGGTGGCGGGGATGATCATCGAACAGTCCCATGGATTCCGGCATGAAACCCCACCAGTTCTGCTCTTCGCACATATACACCTTGTCCTTCAACGTCTCGTCACAAGCTACAGCTTGCCTTAGCATCCGTTCTCCAGCAAGACCATTCAGCAGCTTCACTACCGGAAGATAGCGAGCTGCCCCCAGCGACAGCACACTAACCGGTAGCTTGAACATTAGGGTAGATTCGGTTGACGGAGCCATCGAGCGCAGAGAGGATGTGGCCTGTACGTCGCCCCCTTCTACATCCAATACGACAATGCTGCCTTCCTCGACCTCTCCAGTGAAACGGGGCAGGATCACATGTTCCAATTGCCATGGATGAACAGGCATCGGCAGATATTCGTCCAACGTGATCCCTTTGCGGGTAAACTCGGCTTCCACTACTCCACGCTGAACATCGTCTAACACGTCCAAAATGGACATCCCATCTTCGCAACCTTGCTGCACTGCATCCAACCGTATAGCCACCCAGCGCAGCGAAATCGCCTTCCCGAATTCCGCTGCATACCGTGTGACATCCTCTGCATTGAATCCCACTTTGGCTTTGGACGATGGGTGAAATGGACGATCCCGTAATGCCGCAACGCGCTCCCCCTTGATAAACCATTCATAAGCAGAAGCTGGGACGTTGGTGGACAGATACTGGACTTGTTCCCAGCCCAGAGCATACTGCTCCACAGCAATGTCCAGACTAGCAAGAAACTCCGCCACTCCGGGCTGCGCATAGGCCTCATCCGACAAAGCCTTCTGTAACACGGCACGTCCAACCTCTACCGGAGAATCAAGGAGAACCCAGCTTCCATCTGGTTTCTCCTCGTAGATTGGTGAACCCTGAACCCATTGAGTCCCCTGTCTTACTCCTGTTTCAACCAAACACAGCACGCCTTGAGTGTGTAATCTATAGCGAGAAGCTACATTATGATTGTGCTCTTCGCTGTCATATTCCTTATACAATCGACGGAACGGTGCAGGGGCCTTAGCAAAATCATTGAACGAATAACCTTCTAATGGAAGCAATTGCTCCGACAAGAAGGCGTTCATCAGATCCGCCATAATCCGGCGTTCAGCGGCTTGCAGACTGGTACGCTTCATCAGTGTTGACATGATCATTGTCCTCCGTCAAATAATGGAATGCCGGGTGCGGATGCCCCAGAAAATCATGATGCGAGATGGTCCAGCAATAAGCTCCAGACTTTTCAAACAAAATAATATCTCCCACGCGCAGCAATGCTACCTCCGCATCAGCATGCATGCGATCTTTGGGTGTGCATAGCTCACCTACGATATGGACTCGACGACCTCTTACCTCTGGCCGGGCAAATGAATGCTTCCAACGGTCTGTCCCCATAATCTGAAATGGATGGTTATGTCCCCATGAAGCAGGCAGACGATTGTGATGCGTACCTCCCCTTAACACGGCAAAATACTGATCATGAGAAGTTTTGATATCCGTAACCTCTGCTGCGTAATATCCGTGGTCTGCCACCAGCAGTCGACCCGATTCAAAATACAGCTGGCCTCCGCGTGAAACAAGGCGCTGTCTGGCTTCACTTTGCTCCAGCAGAGAAGTGAATAATGGCCAGTCGAATCCGGGACTGCCATCATACGTGACACCGAATCCACCTCCTGCATTCACCACTTCCACAGGTAGATCATACTGCTGCTGCCACTGCTCCACCTTTTGCAAATACAGCTCAATCATCTCGGCGTGCAGCCTGGCATCCATATTGTTGGACAAGGAATGGAAATGGAACCCGCTTAACCGAACCACACCCGCGCCTTCCACACGAATGAGTTCGATGGCTTCTTCCACCGCCTCTTCATCGATGCCAAAAGGACTCGGCCCACCGCCCATGACAATCTTCGCCTGGGGTAGCGTACTGCTTCGCAGGTTGATTCGGAGCAGTATGCGCACTTCCTGCGCTTGCTCCGGATTCTGCTCCCACTCTTCCTTCTGCCTGCTCCCATGCACCTGCTCCATCGCTCTCTCTTTCGCAATCGCAATAATGCGCCGCAGCTCCAACAGACTCTCCACATGAATGTAGCTCACGCCATGTTCCATCGCCAAACGCAGTTCGCTCTCCTTTTTACCCGGACCTCCAAACAGAATCGGAACCTCTCGGCTTACATCTCTAACCTTCAGCACCTCTCCAATTGAAGCCACTTCAAAGCCCTTCACGAATGGAAGCAACGCCTCAATGATGCGCGGATCTGGATTCGCCTTGATGGCGTAAAACAACTGTGTGTTTCCGGGCATACAGCCTAACATCTGACGTACTTGTTCCTGAATGCCAGCCAGGTCGTAAACGTACGCACATACCGGTTCTTCCATCCCGCGTTGCAGTTCATCAATCGCATGCCATACACTAGGTTTCATATCTGCCCACCCGCATCCCTGTAGTCATTCCGTTTTTGGGCATATGCCCGAAACGCCGTATTCCGATCATCACCAAGCACGTATATATGTACTCCCCGCTCAGCCCAGAGCGACATATCCTCCACACCTCTGGTGACCGTTGCATAAGGTATTCCGCACTGCTGGGCGGTAGCATGCAATTCATCCAGCGCACGTCTCACATCCGGATGCTCAGTCTGCCATGGCACACCGAGTGATTGCGACAGATCCGCCGCCCCTTCCAATACAAAACTCACCTGAGGGTGAGACAGAATCTGTGCACTCTGCCGAACGCCCTCCACACTTTCGATCATGGGTACAACCATCAATTGTTCGTTCGCTTCCCCAATGTATCCCGTGAGCGGATATTTCCCGAATACACCGGGACGACCGCTATTCAAGCTCCGCATACCAACCGGATGATAGTAGGCGTGACGAACCGCTTCCTCCACCTGCTCCAATTGCTCGACATGCGGAATGACGATACCTTGTGCGCCACAGTCCAGCACCTTAAGAATCTCCGCTCTCTCCACCTTCGAGATCCGAACCAGCGGGGTTAGGCCGACCAGTTCCGCCGCACGGACCAACTCTTCCACCTGCTCCATCGATATTGCGGCATGTTCCAGATCAATAATGACAAAGTCATATTCCGCATGTCCGATCATCTCAATGATCACCGGGTGTGGTATGGATACAAAAAGGCCATAGACGGGCTGTTTGCGTGCAATTTTTTCCTTCAGCGTGTTAATTCTCATTCGACGATTCCCTTTAACTCGGGTGTTCTCTTTGATTCAAGTGCATCCTTCGATATCTTGAGCGGATTGCTCGCTTTGCGGAAATATAACTCCCCATCCCCATACAGACGGCGCTTGGTCATCTCTTCGATCAGTGCATCTTCGGCAAAAAGGTCAAATGCAGCGAAGCGCTCCTTGTACTCCGGGTGCTCTCGCTGATAATCCACAATTACACCTGCGCACAGCTGCCAGAACGCTTCCTCCGACAACCCAAACTTCTCCAAAGCCAGCGCAATATCCGTCATACAGATAAAAAAGAATGCATCATACGTATAGTCCCGGACTTCCGACACATCTCCCGCATAGATGAAGGAATACCGATTGAACTTGCGATGGGTTTCCGGCTCGGGGTTCAGCTTCGGTGCCCTTTCCGGGTACATCAGTTGATCCGGTACGTAGCGGACACCATCATGCAGATCCTTGATAATGATTCGTTTCGGCAGATCGCCTTCCAGTACCAAAATAATATTCTGAGCATGAGATTCCAGCGCAATCCCGTGTGCATAGAGCAGATGAATAATCGGCAGTGTAACTGTGCGAACAAGGGCCTCGCTCCACTTTTCCACACCATGTCGTTCTACAGCATCCTGGATAAACGGAACACCATTGGGCTGCACCAACATCAACGCATTCAGCGGCCATGCCGTCTCACCTTGCTTCAGGTGAACAGAAACATTCTCCCGCCAGATGGCACCGAGTGTACCGTAGGCCCGTCCATATTGGGTTGCAGGCAACTGCTCATAACGAAATGACAGTCCCATGATTTCTTTCAAAATGCCAAACTGCACCTGTTGCAACAGCTCATCCTCACGAATGAGTTCTTCCAGCCAATCGCTGATCAGCGGTGCGTTCTGGGTTGTATGCTGTGCCAGAATGCGCGTACTCGACGTGTTGGTAATACTGAGGGCCAGCTTGATGTAAGGGGCTTCCGGATTTATCCGGTTCGAGAGTGAACGGATCGACTGCTGCGCACGATAGGGCGAAGACGATAGTCCAAGATACACGATGTCCCCATCCATCCGTTGACGGGCATATACCGACTCCAACTGATGCTCCCACTGCCATGGATGAACTGGAATGAACACATAGCGATCATCCGCGTCAGAACCTCCCATTTCCCCATCCACCTTGCTGTCTTTGCTGCCAACGCTAGAGCCTATTGAGCTATCTTGAACCGCTGTTATTTCACCAACCTCGGCACTGCTCTCAAGCTGATCTGCACTCGTCGCATATGCGTTGACGTTTTCGCCCATGTCCGCACGACCTTGTTGTTGCAGGATCTGTTGAAATCGCTGCATATCCTCTACGGTCAGATGTTGCCCTACCAATTCTTCAGAGCTATACCCTGCGGATACAGCGGTCTGAGCCAATTCTTTTTTCACAGCAACCCAGACTAATGCAACCTCCGTGTTAAATTCAGGGCCATAGGCCAGATTGTCTTTCAAAGAAAATCCCAGCCTCGACTTATAACTCGGATGGTACAGATGACCGTCAGTCATATGACTTTCAAGCGCATCATAATGCCGATCCTCACTCGGAATGTTCGAAGGTAATATCGCCCGGCACTGACTATCCTTTGCCATCGTTTCGAGCAGTTCCTGGATAAAAGCCGTGACATTTGCACCTTTCAAAGCATTCAACACCATTTCTTCCAAAAACAGATCCAGATCGGTGCAAGGTACGCCTTCTCTTTGGATCGAACCCTTCTTCACCTTCACCCGGCCAAATGAAAACTTCCGTTCGGCTTCACATGTGTACGCCACAGGTTTTCCTGACGATGTAAGTCCCTCGGTTCGCCATTCGCTCCCACTTACATGACTGTCCAGAATGCCTTCGAACCACATCGCCTCCAACGTCTGCCGCATGATCCGTTCCTGTACACCCACGTAGACTGCTTCTGTCCTGCCGCCTGCTTCAGCCCTGTATCCCACGACTCCCACGTACTTCACTCCCCATTCGTTTCATTACATTGCTCACCGGCACGTAGGCCGGGGTCTGGCTGATCCCTCTTAGACAACTCACCAAGTTTTGTTTGGCCAGAAAAGCATCCGTTGTCAGCAGATGTTGCACATATGCATTGCCCGTTCGTTCCAGTTCATCTACAAGTACCTCACGTACCTGTTTCCAGAAATGCTCCTCGGATACGTTCACATCTCGCGCCATGGCATGAATTAGAGAACCCAGATGATTGACGATAAAATAGTAAGAAGTCCGCGCCCAGGCTTTCTCTCGCGAATAAAATAATAAATCGGACGCAGCACGATCCTGCTCAAGGATAAGTTCCTCATCCACACTGACCCCTTCCAGATCGCGGACGATAAAATCAACAGGCAACCCATCCTTTAAGGTCACAAGGGTATTCTGCAAATGAGCTTCAAAATGAATACCTTTCTCTCCCGCCGCCCGTACAATCGGCAGCAGAGAACATTTCAGATAACGATCCAACCAACGCTCAGCTATGTCACGTCCACCACCCAGCATCGTCATCAGTCTCGACCGCATCCTGGGAAGCGGTGCTTCTACTAGACTGGATAAGACATACGTATTCTCGACATCAAACTCAATGGGCCGATAAGCTATCGTAAACAGACTGGTTAACTCTTCATCTTCAAAAGCACAAGTCGCAACACCTGTCTCATACGCAATATACGTGTTCGGTTCGGCGCCGAAGCAGTCATGCTGCCTGACGTACTTGGAGGCATCCAGTGTTCTGCGCATCTGCTCAGCACTGTTAGTGCGAATCATGTTGGTGATCTGCATATTCAGTGACAGCTTGATATTGCAGTTCCATTCGGGAACATAAACTGTACGGACCGAAGAGGTTGGATAGACGGTAGGCCCCGCACTACCGAGTAGGATTAATTTTTCATCTCGAATATAGTGCTGTACCTCTGACAACCGTGATATGTATGCGTATTGCCATGGATGGACAGGCAGCAGCCCATACATTCCACTTTTTTCTTTTAAAATAGGCTCCACATGGCTCCGCAGGAGATCATGCAAATCCATTACCGCCTCATCATCCACCCATTCCTGCACGTAGACGTCCTGCCTCACGGCGATATAACAGAGTTGAAACGATGTCCGTAACTCCGGACTGTAGTTCTGAACATCCTGCTCGCTAAAGCCTTTGGAATTCTTCGGGAAAGGGTGAAACGGATGACCATACAACAGTGACTGTTCCGATGTGCGATAATCGTGGATGTCGAGACCGGCTGCTTGTTCGATATACAACGTAAGGTTACCGACACTGTTATCTACCTTTTGTGCAAAATCTTTGGCATACGTCGCATCTACACGATTCGTATTCTCGCCCTTTGGATGTGCAATATCCACCTCAAGTGAACGCTTCATTTCCATCACACTTTTCTTCATTCCATGTTGGTCCGAACTCGCTCCCTGTTTCCCATTCCCGCTTAGCTCAGATGTGATCCAACGAACAAGGTCACGATAATGCACCACTTCCCTGCCAGATTCCATGCTGAGGTATTCATGCTCCCCCATGGCAGAGTAATAAGACAAGCGTCCTGTCACCGTCACCCCGCTGGCTTGAAAAGCAACAGCGTACGTCAGCGTATTTGGATTGATCCGAATATCGTTTTCCTTCTCTAGTGCAAGCTCACGGATGTAACAGTTCATCAGCAGTTTGCATGAATGTTCATGGGCCTGCTGCTCAGCCTCAGACCGGAGCTTGTTTTCCATCTCGAACAATGATGCCAACCTTCTTTCGGGTTATAAGTAAGACCAGGGGAAGTGTAAGCAGTATGGCGCAGCCAAGTCCGATACAAATCTCTTTGAGCGCTCCCCATTTGGCCATCTCCATGGACGTTCCTGCCCCGGCAAGCCATTGCCAACGCATATCGTAATATAGGGTCAAGCCCATCACCGCAAACGAAGAAGCGAGCCGCTCAATTGTGGTCGATAACACCGAGCCTTCATGCATGTCTTCCTCCGGTAAAGCCTGTAAACCAATAGCAGAGATACTCATGCCTGACAGACCAACGCCAATTCCCCGGCACGCCATGAGCATACCGATGATCCAGATCGATGCTCCCATGGGTAGAACCGCAAACGACAGAATGGATATCGACACCAGCAACGTGCCCCATGCGATAAAATGTATGGACCGACCTCGGTCCAGCAAGCTGCCGCCAATCCACATGAACAGACTTGTGCAGATGGATAAGGGAATGAACAGCGCACCGGACATGGCTGGTGACAAGTGGAAGACATCCTGGAACAACAATGGCAATGCAAAGATCACGCCAAACATCACACAATCCTGAATCGTCGAGATCAGCACGGTCAGCGGAAAGACGGCATTACGCCGCAGCAACTGGTATCGGATCAATGGTTCCTTGCGACCGTTCTCTGTCTGGATAAAACGAATGAGTAATCCCACACCCAGTGCAATCAGCAGCCAAGGTACCCATACCACCACAACTGGACTCGCGTACAACTGTACCCCCAGACTAAGAGCACCTACAGCACTGATCAGCAGCATGACACTGGATGGATGCCATTTTTTCCTACGGGCAGGGATATAGGTCTGAATGACTCGACCGCACCCGATCAACGAGAATATAGCCAGTGGCACGTTAAGCCAGAACAACATTTCAAGCCGTCCATACTGAATGATGAAGCCCCCCAGTGTTGGTCCGGCAGCCGGAGCGAGCATAAGCAGCAAACCCCACGCTCCGGTAATTCGCCCTCGTACCTCCGGGCCGTATACATCAAACAACAGCACAAGGGATAACGGAATCATCAGCCCCGCGGCAACGCCATGCATGAAACGAACCAGCAACAGTACTTCAATAGAGTGATAAAACAACGCACCTGCTACCGAGAACAGTCCATAGATACTGATGCCCAACATATACGTCTGCTTACGCCCTAGTCGGTCCACAATCAGGGAAGCCAGCGGCATTGTTAACGTCATAGCCAGCATGTACAGCGCGATGATCCATCCTCCTGCTGTCGTAGAGATCTGATAATATTGCACAAAATAAGGCAGCAGCAGGTTAAATGCACTGTTGGTCAGCACCAGCGAAAAGGCACCGATCAGAATCGCGAGTAATACTGCATGCCTCTTCATCAGGGATAGCTTCAACATGCAGCCGTTGCTAAAGCAATCGCTTCAGCTACCGATTTCTCAAAGATCGCAAGGATTGCACCCGATTCTTGTTCCGTAATATTCAGCGGCGGCAGAAAACGAACAACAGCTGAATGACGCCCGCCCAGTTCTACAATTAATCCATTCTTGAAACATTCACGCTGAATAGACTCAGCCAGCGCACCATTAGGCAGATAATGACCCAGACGATCCTTGCGTCCCATTGGATCAACCACCTCAACGCCAATCATCAGTCCTCTACCTCGCACATCACCAATCTCTGCATACCGCTCTTTCATTGCATTCAGTTGATTCATGAACTGCTCACTGCGTAGATGCACGTTGTGTAAAACATCCTGTTCCCGAATATAACGAAGTGTCGCAAGTCCCGCTGCCATGGCTAGTTGATTGCCACGGAACGTGCCTGTGTGTGCACCAGGTTGCCATTGATCCAACTCTTCCTTATAGATGACGACAGACATGGGCAGACTTCCGCCAACTGCTTTGGAGCAGATGATTACATCAGGTACAATCCCGGCATGTTCGAACGAAAACATTCGCCCTGTCCGTCCGATGCCTGTCTGCACTTCGTCGATGATAAGCGGAATGCTTCGCTCTGCCGTGATTCGGCGCAGCTCCCTAAGCCATTCAATATCTGCCGGAATGGCTCCACCTTCACCCTGTACCGTCTCCACAATGACCCCACACGGTGCGGCAATACCGCTCTCGCAATCATCGAGCAGGTTCTCGATATACTGTGCGCTCAACCGGGCCGTCATGCCTTCACCAACACCAAATGGGCAGCGGTATTCATAAGGAAACGGCAGGAAATGAACATCCGGTAGCAGGCTTTGCAGATGTTGTTTCTTGCTCAGGTTGCCACTCATCGACATCGTCGCTTGGGTCGAACCGTGATAACCACCTTGAAAAGCAAGAATGGATTTACCACCTGTAGCATGTTTGACCAGCTTAATGGCAGCTTCTACCGCATCGGCCCCGGTTGGACCACAGAACTGAATCTTGGCTTTATCTCGCATCTCTTCCGGAAGAATGGAGAATAGTTCTTGCATATATGAAAGCTTCAGCGGTGTTGCCAAATCCAGTGTATGTAGCGGAATCTGCTGATCCAGCACATCGCGAATGGCGTTGATCACCGTGTCATGGTTATGTCCCAGCGCCAATGTTCCTGCACCAGCCAGGCAGTCGTAGAATACGCGGCCTTCCGTATCGGTAATCTTCACCCCATGGGCCTTGCTAATGACTAGCGGGAAATGTCTGGGGTACGATCTTGCATTGGATTCCTTCTCATTTTGCAGCTTCAGATATTCCGTCTGCACCTCTTGCACCTCTACTGACATAGCCCTCTAACGCTCCTTATAATCGATTCAGGCTGAACCTGCTGCCTGTGTTTCTCGTTCTGCATCTTTTATCCGTTGTTATCAGCTATATTCCTTTATGCTCAAGTTGCTCCTGACACAGGTATTCCAGGTATAACCGAACCACATCACGAGTTGTTCCACCATGGGGAAAGACGTGGTGTGTCATATCTGGCAAGGCGTTCACTTCCAGGATGCCCCCTTGTTCTCTAGAGATTGGATTGCGGATATCACAACAACGAACATCGACCCCTGCTACATCGATCTGAAGAGTCTTTGCCGCCTGAGTGATCATTCGGGCATTTTCAGGATGAATAATTTCGGTACAATCCTTGTAGAATTCACTGATTTTTCCGGCGGCAGAATTGCGGAGATCGTATAGCTCGATTTCTTTTCCCGCGGCAGGAACTTCATCAAGTGTTGTCCCTTGTGCATGTAATACCTCCAGCAGTCGTTCCGCTTCTGCATTAACCTCGGGGAACGCTTCATACTCGCCAATGTGCGTCATCTCGATTCGATCCTGATTCAACTGCTCTATCAATGCCCGAACGGTTGAAGTTCCGTCTCCCTCGACATAGACAGGCCGATACTGGTTCACAGCCGCCACTTCACCGTTAATGATCAGCACTCTGTAATCGATTCCGGTTACATATTGCTGCAACATGATGCTGCTGCCGTGGACACTCGCAAGATGAATGGCTGCCTTCAGTTCATCTTCGGTACGCACATCCAGAGTCACGCCCATGCTGCTGCTCGCATCCAGCGGTTTCACCACAATGGAGCGGTATCTATTCAGAAAAGCTGCTGCATTGCTCCCCATCTCTGGGATCACGATAAACGATGGTACAGGCATCCCCTGCTCATGCAGCAACATATTGCATGCCTGCTTGTTCTTCGCGAGCAGTCCAGCGATTAACGGCAGACGATGAGATCTGGTTTTGTTAATGATGATCTGCTTGTCCCCTACAGACAGCTTCAGAAAATCTTCGCATCCCTCAAGAAGTGGCTCACAGGTGATGCCCATTTCTCTCGCTTTGCTTATAATGAGTCGGTTTTGCAGATTATGAATCCCTTTCGGAAACACTGAAAATCCTCCTCGATTCGAATGAAGGTACTCGCTCCTATATAAGTTGAATTAAGGATTATTTACACCGAAACTACAATGACAGAACAACCTTCCAATCGCTGTTATCACCAGATTTTTTGAATCCCTTATACAAAGGGGAAATCCGGTGATAAAGGCGAAGCTTATGCTTACGAAGCAGCTTTCTTGCAGAAAGCTTGTAGCTCCGCTTTTTCAGGTTTTTTCTGTCCTCTCCGTCGCATGTAAATGATTAATTCAACTTATTTTGCTCATACGTTCATCAATTTTTATTGTAATTTAATATTGATAATGATTATCAATATCATATAAAATCTATTTTATGGCAATTCGATTTATTTTGTCAATAATAAACTTTTAAGGAAAAATAAGATTTAATTTAGTGTGGGTTTGAGTCGATGCAGGTATGCTTTTATCGAATAATAGGCACAACAAACCGGGCAAGCCTGGGACATGGTTTTACCAACGGCTTGCCTAATTTGTCATCTGTATGATCATACAATGGAGTTGATGTGGAGTTTTGAATAACTTTTGAACGAATCAAAAGCGGACTTGTTGATCTTCAAGCCAATTGTGTATAACGCTGTTCCCCATTCAGCTTCCTTCCCCGTCCGTGCGGGATACAGGTTGGTGTGCCAAAGAGTGGATCAACTGCAATCTCACACTCCATCTGGAAGACTTTACGGACCATGTCCTGTGTAACAATATCTTCCGGATTACCTTCTGCGTAGATGGACTTGTTGTGAACAGCCACAATGTGATGCGCATAACGACATGCCAGATTCAGATCATGAAGTACCATGACAATCGTGCGTCCTTCCCGTTCGTTCAACTCAAACAACAGATCGAGGATATCAATCTGATGTGTCATATCCAGATAGGTTGTAGGTTCATCCAATAGTAGCGTTTCGGTACCCTGCGCAAGTGTCATCGCAATCCAGGCACGCTGACGCTGTCCACCGGACAGTGCATCCACAGGCCGATCCGCGAGTTCTGTCAGATGTGTGGACTCCAGTGCCAGCTTGACCATACGCTCATCCTCTCGTGACCATTGCTTCAGCCATGTTTGATGTGGATAACGTCCTTGCTTAACCAGTTGGTTCACCGTCAAGCTTTCCGGAGCGGTCGGGCCCTGTGGCAGGATGGACATGCGTCTTGAAATTTCCTTGGTCGGCAACTTTGCAATCTCTTCGCCATCCAGCAGCACCGAACCGGAGCTGGATTTCAGCAACCGAGCCATCGTACGCAGCAGCGTAGATTTACCACAGCCGTTGCTGCCAATCAGGACGGTAATCTGTCCCTTCGGAATGGTCAGGTTTAAATTTTCAATAATGGGATCTGCTCCATAGGAGATCGTAAGCTCCTTGGCTTCCAGAATACTCACAGCTCTCTCCTCCTCAAAACTGATTTCGATTCTTGAACAACAAATACAGGAAAAACGGTGCGCCTACGCCTGCGGTGAATACCCCTGCGGGAACATCAAGCGGTAGGAAGGCTGTACGAGCTATGAGATCTGCAGCAAATACAAGCAAAGCACCAACTAGTCCAGACACAATCAGCATACTGCCAAACATCCGGCCGACCAGCTTCCGGGCTATGTGTGGAGCGATTAGGCCAACAAACCCAATGGTTCCCGCAACCGCAACGGCAATTCCCGCCAGCAATACACTGCATAACAACAACGCTGAACGATGCCGCTGCACAGTTACACCCAGCCCTGTGGCCAGATCATCCCCGAACTCCTGTGCATTCAGACTGCGAGCGAACCAGATTGCCAGCGGTACAACAATCACGATAACCGGTAGAATCGTTTGGACATCGGTCCACGACGCTCCGTATATACTTCCTGTCAGCCAGATATAGGCTTGACCTGCCGTGTAGAACGGACTAAGAATTAACATAAAGGTCGTCCCAGCCCCGGTAATGGCCGATACTCCAATCCCGATCAGCACCAGACGGATCGGACTGACTCCCTTTTTCCAGGCAAGCACGTAGATGATCAATGCCGTCACAATTGCACCAGCGATGGCGAACAATGGCAACACCTTGATACTTACCGCTCCACCCAGCAACGTAACAAAACCTACAGCTGCAACGGCCGCACCGCCGGTGATGCCGATCACATCCGGTGAGGCCAGCGGATTACGGATAATACCTTGCAGAAGTGCGCCAGACATACCGAGGGCTGCTCCTACGAGCAGAGATAATAACACCCGTGGCAGTCTTAAGGTCAGCACGACGAAGTCATGCTCCCCTTCATTCAGACCGAATATCGTTCGAAGCACATCCAGCGGAGAGATAAAGTCACTACCCACACTGGTACCGACAACCCCTGCCACTAAGAACAGAAGGATACATATACCAATGACAACCAATGATTTTCGTTCCATTTGCACCGAAACGGTGTCTTTTTTGTTGCGGAAAGTCAACAGCTTCCTCATATCTTCGTAACCCCCTTGCGGGCAATGTACACGAAGAAGGGTCCGCCAATCAGTGCAGTCATGACACCAAGTGGAACTTCCTGCGGCATAATCACCAGCCTTGCAACCACATCCGCAGACAACAGCAGAATCGCTCCCCCTACAATAGAGTAAGGAACGAGCCATCGGTAATCATTGCCCACCAGTGCACGCATGATATGTGGGACAACCAGACCAACGAGCCCGATCGAACCGGCTACGGCAACTGAACCACCCGCCAGTAATACCGTAACCACTCCCATGAGCACCTTGACCAGAAGTACATTCTGTCCCATGCCTTTGGCGATATCATCACCCGTCAACAACAGATTGATGGCTCTGCCCATGAACAAAGAGACAATAGCTGCGGCTGTCATGTAAGGCAGAACAGGATATAACATATCCAATGTCCGCCCGCTAACTGAACCGGCAAGCCAGAACAATACATCCTGCAATCCGGTTCCATCCAGCACCAGAATGGCCTGTGTGAACGAGGCAAACAATGCTGAGATAGCCGTACCCGCCAGTACAATTTTGATCGGTGTCAGGCCATCACGACCGAGGGAACCTAGCCCATATACAATTGCCGCCGCAACGGCAGCCCCTGCAAAACCAAACCACATCATGGTGGTTAGCGAAGATACGGACAATACAACAATGGCAATGACAATAAAAAAGATCGCCCCGGCATTGATCCCGAACACACTTGGCGATGCCAGCGGGTTACGTGTCAATGCCTGCATGAGTCCACCCGCCACGGCCAGACTTGCTCCCACAACGGCAGCAATAACTGTACGTGGCAACCGTTCCGTCAGCAGAACCACATGTTCCACAGAACTCTCGTCATAGAATTGCAGTGCTTCCCATGCCATCTGAAACGTGATATGTGTACGTCCCAGAATCATACTGGCTAGGCAAGCAAGTAGAAATAATATGAATAAACCAGCCAGTCCATAGATCTTGGCGCTTGCCTTTGTAAAAAGGGGAAACATACTCTCACTCTTTCATCTGTAAAATGATAAAAGACCTGCCTGCCCATACACTTCGTTAACGAATGTCCTGGTGCATGGCAGGTCCTGCTCCTGTTAGTTAGTTCAGGTTGAACTGCTTATATAGATCGTCCAGCATCATGTTGGCCGATGTGTATCCACCTGCCATGTTCCAGGCCACTTCATCGACCTGAACCAGTTGGTTGTTCTTGACTGCATCAAGGTTTTTCCACAGTGGACTGCTGGTCCAATCATCATAATTTTTCTGAATGGCATCGGTTTCTGTACCTGAGTTGAAGTTAAAGATCATGTCTGCATTCATATCCGGAATGTTTTCTTTGGAAGTCAATTCAACTCCCCATGTGTCTGCGTCATGTCCCGCAGGTCTCGTGAACCCAAGTTCTTTCAGAATCTTACCTGCGTATCCCATGTAGAAAATACGAACCTGATCGGCTCTAAAGTTCGTGATGGTTGCTTCAATCGGCAGACGATCCCCCATTTTCTCTTTAAAATCAGCTACACGGCCATCCCAATCAGACAACAATTTATCCGATTGCTCAACCATATTCATCGCTTCCCCAACAGTTTTCACCGTTTCTTTCCAGTCAAAAAGCGTCTCCGTCACTACCGTTGGTGCGATCTGCGACAGTTGCTCATAGATTTCTTCATGTCTGATCTTCGTAGCAATAATCAAGTCCGGTTTCAACTTGTTGATCTCCTCCAGATTGGGCTGGGATTCCTGACCCACTTGGGTTACTCCATCCAGATCTGCTCTCAGATATTCATATACCGGCTGCTGAACCCATGATTCCACCACGCCTGTCGGTTTCACGCCAAGTGCAACAACGACATCATTTGCACCCTGGAACAGTGTCACTATCTTTTGCGGGGTTCCCTTGATTGTGGTTTCGCCCATGGCATGTTTGATCACTCGGGTCTGATCTTCAGTCGCACTGGCGGTTGTATCACTTTCATTATTGCTCTCATTGCTGCTTGCAGCTTGGCTGGACGTATTCGTTGTCTCGGCACTTCCACCCGAAGCACAACCAGCAAGTAGTGAAATCATCAGAATAAGTGCTGCATAAATATATAGCTTTTTCTTTACTTTATACATGAAATCCGTCTCCCCTTTTTTACCTAATTGATATTGAATCTCATTATCAATTGTATTGTAATGGAGATGAAATCATTATACAAGCATTTTATTTGGAAAAACTTCTCACTCCCTGTCGAACTCTGTAACTTCATAAAACAACATCAAATAAAGATATATTAACCCAACCAATACAATATATATGAATACAATACGCCTCCACATAAACCATATATGTAATTTTTTCTCTATAACTTAACATGCACATTTCTCTTCTTACTTGTAGCTTCATCTAATACATGTCCTTTTGGATAGTGAATCATTATTCATTCATATGCGTTTAACTGATGAGTCAACTGTAAAACAATTCCTGTAATTTCTTGTCGTACTATGTTAGATTATCCATTGGAATAAAATCACATCTATAGATAGGGGAATTTTTAACGTGAAAAAATCTTGGATTTTATCATTTATTATGAGTTTTGTATTGCTCGGCGGGGTGTTCGCACCTGCAGGGTCCTATGCCGCTGCTGCGGATGACTCAACCACTACATATTCGGAAGACGAATACTATGAAGAAGTTGACACGTCAGAACAAGAACCGATTCCTACAGTCGAAGAAGAAGATTTCCTCAACTATCTGGATGCATTGACTGATCCTGCCGTATACGAGAAGAAAGCGTTGAATGCAGTGGGTGGCAGCACGTACATCACATCTTCCAATCGCAAATCCTTCTATCTGAAACTGAACAATACAGCTATCCCTAACTACACCAAGTATGTCTCCATGCTGAAACAGATCAAACCGGAGAACGCTGAACTGAAAAAAATCCATGCCAAACTGATCAAAGGCAGCTATGCTCAGCTTGAAGGATATCAATTGTTCAAAAAGTCTGTTGCCAAAACGAAAGTAAACAGCAAGCTGCTTAAACAAGGTAATGACAAGATTGCATTAGGAATCAAAAGCATTCAACAATACCATGCTGAAATCAGAGCCTATGGCGAAAAACTCGGCTACCAAATGTAAAACAGCCACACATGTATAACGTCAGACTGCACTATTCTGGCGTTCACGTGTGAATGGAATCATCGTTTTATCCTTTTTAAGAATTTTTGAAATTTAAGGAAAAAAAGTGTTTTCTTTTGCTGAGTTAGTTCGTATAATAGCACTATAATCAAAAGGCTATGCTGCCGAAAGGTACAACCTCGTGAACAATTGAGGTTGTGCCTTTTTTGCGTTTAATGGCCGCTTTTATCTGAATTTCATCATCTGACGAGGAGTGATTTACATGATTCTTGAAGCCATCTACCACCGCCCCAAACTCAATTGGTCTTATGCTTATGACCGCTCGACTATGCACCTCCGACTTCGGTCCAAACGTGGGGATCTGGATGCGGTGATTGCCATTACCGGTGACAAATATGCCTGGGATCGGACGATCACACATATCCCTATGCACATCTTTGCCCGGGATGAAATGTTCGATTATTGGGAAGCCGAGACTTCACCTCCCTATCGCAGATTGCGGTATGGATTCCAACTGATTCAGGGAGAGGAATCGGTCTGGATGACAGAACGCGGATTCGAGCAGGCGCTGCCTGATCATCCACTTGAATTCTTTGATTTTCCATTTATGAATCCAGTCGACATTTTTGAACCGCCTGCCTGGGTTAAGGACGCTGTGTTTTATCAGATTTTCCCTGAACGTTATGCCAATGGCGATCCATCCATCAGTCCCAAAAATGCAGAACCCTGGGGAGGAAAACCTACACCGGTGAACTTCTTCGGCGGTGATCTCCAAGGTGTGCTGGATCATCTGGATCATATAAGTCAGCTTGGCATCAATGCCATTTACTTCTGTCCGCTGTTCGAGGCCACGACGAATCACAAATACAATACAGGCGATTACATGAAAGTTGATCCTCACTTTGGAACCAATGAACAGTTCAAGGCGTTCGTGGACGCCTGTCATCAGCGCGGCATACGTGTCGTTCTGGATGCGGTGTTCAACCATTCCGGCAGAGAGTTCCCTCCTTTTGTCGATGTCATGAAGAATGGAGCCTCTTCCCCTTACGCAGACTGGTTCTATATCAAGGACTGGCCGCCACGTGTGGAGGATGGCATACCGACTTATGACACTTTTGCCTTTGAACCGCTTATGCCGAAGCTAAATACAGAACACCCTGAGGTGAAGGCATATCTGCTGGAGGTAGGACGTTTCTGGATTGAAGAGATGGACATTGACGGCTGGAGGCTCGATGTAGCCAACGAGGTGGATCATCAGTTCTGGCGCGAATTCCGTCAGACGGTAAAAGCCATCAAGCCTGACGCCTATTTGCTTGGTGAGATCTGGCATGACTCGCTCATGTGGCTTCAGGGAGACCAGTTCGATGCCGTGATGAATTATCCGTTTACCAATTCGGTATTGGACTATACGGTGCATGGCAAGCTCGATGGACTTGGATTCGCCAATGAGATCGGCAAACTGCTTGCAGCCTATTCACAGCCTGTAACGGAAGCCGCCTTCAATCTGCTTGGAAGTCATGATACACCCAGACTGCTGTCCTTGTGTGATGGAGATGAGCGCAAGATGAAGCTTGCCGTTACGTTACTACTTACGTATCCAGGTGTACCATGTATCTATTATGGAGACGAAGTGGGACTTGATGGCGGATATGATCCGGGTTGCCGCAAGTGTATGGAGTGGGATGAGACCAAGCAGAACCGCGGGCTTCTGGAATTCTTCACCCGTACGATTGCCCTGCGCAAACAGCACCCTGCCCTGCGCAGCACGGAACTGAAGATTGTATATGCAAAAGCCGGAGATCCCTGTCTTGCCATTGAACGATTGGATTCGAATTCGGGCGAGCGTATGCTTCTTGTGCTGAATGCGGGTGATGAGCCGTGTACCCTTGAACTCCCTTTGGCAGATCGTAACGTCTGGCGAAATCTGTTCACATCAAACACCGTGGAAGCTCGGCAAAATAAACTGACCCTCGATCTGGAAGCATACGGATTCTCCTTACTGCAAATGGAGGCCAAACAACCCGCGAAAGCCTGATATGAATACGGCTAACAAGGGAAAATAACTTCAAAGAGGCTGTCCCCTAGGTCATATTGACGACCGGGGAACAGCCTCTCCTGCATCTTATACGTCTGATGCATCTTATACGTCATATCCTAACGAATCAGAGAGACCTTATTGGACCTATGTCAAAAAAGTAGACACTACGCCGCGGGTTTGTCCGTAAATTTCATCGCAAAACGAGCAGGGGAAAGATACCCTAGCGCGCCATGCATTCGCTTGCGGTTGTAATAGAACTCAATGTACTGGTAGATGGCAGTATAAGCCTCCTCCGGCGTCTTAAAACGAGGGTTGCAGTAAATGAGTTCCTTCTTTAAAATACTGTGCCATGACTCAATACAGGCGTTATCATAACAGTTTCCTCGTCGGCTCATGCTTGATTCCATTCCGTATGATTTTAGTTGCTCCACGTTTTCTTTTGACGTGTATTGAGAGCCGCGATCCGAGTGATGGAGAAATTCCGGAGCAGGGCGTTTGGCCTTGTAAGCTTCCTCCAGTGCACCCATCACCAAACTGGTTTCCATATGGTTATATAGACGCCAGCCTACAATTTCACGTGTGCACAAATCCAGAACGCTGGCGAGATATAGACGACCTCCTCGGCAAGGAATGTAGGTGATGTCGGTAACCCATACCGTATTCGGTTTGGACGTTTTAAATTGCTGATTCAGCGTATTTGGCGCAAGGGGATGGTCGTGTTTGGAATCCGTCGTCTGAACGCGATATTTGGGCATGACCACAGAACGTAGATTCATTTGACGCATGTAGATACTGACGGTACGGGAAGAGATTCGCAACCCTTCTAAATGGAGCAGATACGTAATTTTAGGGCTTCCACACCGCATCTGGTGGTCGTAAAAATGATACCGAATACGCTTCATGACCTCGTCTTTGCGGTTCTGCCGCTTGCTGGTTCGGTCCATTCGCCATCTGTAATATCCGCTCCGTGACACTTGAAAGGTTCTGCACATCTTCTCCAAAGAAAACTCGGAGCGATGGTCTTCCACAAACTGAAATCTTAGCTCTTTGGTTTGCTGAAGATGTGCACTGCTTTTTTTACAATCGCCAGTTTTTCTTGTGTATCCGCAAGCGTGTGCTCTTTCTCTTGAAGCAACCGGCGCATCTCTTGGAGCTCTGCTTCCAGTTCCTTCACTCGATCTACGCTGGCAACAGGCTCATGTTTTAGTTCGCGGTACTTACTCATCCATTGGTGCAACGTACTTTTTGGAATGTTGAGTTCTTCTGCCAAATCTCCAAGTGTCTTCGTCTGCTCTTGAATGAATTTGACCGTTTGTTTCTTGAATTCTTCGTTATATCGTTGCCGCTGTTCTCCCATGTGGACACCTCCGTTAGTCTTATTATCCTTCCGTCCGTTAACGGGTGTCCACTTTTTATTCTAGCTCCATGAGATTCGTTAGGTTTTACTTTTCTTAATTATCCCCTCAATACGATGTTTGAGGTTCGTTAGCGATAGCGATTCAATTGAGATAAAACTCATTGATGGCAGCGACCTATTTCCCAGCCGAGGCGAAGGGTGTCGAAGTCATTGGTTTTCGTATTTTTTTCATTCTTGAACTTACGAGAGCTTCCTGTGTAATTACGATTTTCTGCGGAATCTTGTATGAAGGCAGCTTGTCCCGACAATATTCCCAGATGGATCGCCGCAGATCGGTGAGAGTACATTCTGTAGCCAGCCGGATCGTCACCTTCACCCTCTGACCGATGATACCGCTGTGATCTCCCGAAACTACGGCCGCTTCAATACATTCCATCTCTTCCAGAACACCCTCGACCTCGGCAGGATACACTTTCCGTCCCCCTACGTTAATGATCTCGGAACGACGTCCCAGAATACGAATGTATCCCTCTTCCAGCACAGCTTCATCACCTGTTCGCAGCCACCCATCCTCTGTAAAGGGCGATGGTGCATTCAGATATCCAATCATCGCTGTTGCTGTATGAATCTGCAATTCTCCTTCCACTACCCGGTACTTGACTCCCTCGTCTTGAATGGAAAACAGCAACGAGCCTGGCTCTTTGGAGCGGGTTGGCAGAATGCCCAGTTCAGACATGCCATAGGCTTGTATCGTCCTTAGTTGTGGAAATCTCCGGTTCCAAGCTGCCAGTACGGATTCTGGCATCACTTCCGATCCGTATGACACAACTTCAAGACTGGATAGATCATACCCCTCATCATTTCTGCCCAGCAGCAACAGATTCATGAATGTTGGAGAGACCGGAAGAGCCTGCACACGAAACTTCTCAATCGTTCGGCACACTTCTTCGGGAGATCGATCCGCAATGATACACAGACAGCCCCCACTGGACAGGGATTGCAGCATGGTATTTACACCACCGATATGATCAAACATCATGAATGGAATCGTTCGCAAAGGCCGAACTTGCCGCCGAAAACCATCTAACAGCCGATCTGCACGATGCACAGTCGCTTTACTCACTCCGGTTGATCCGGATGAAAAGAGTACCAATCCCCCTACGCCATCCTGTGCCAGCGAGGATAACAATACAGGAACCTCTCCAGATAATTCACACGTTTGCCGAATACACAACTGGCCATCCTCAATGCCCAAACGCCACTTCACCTGTGCCAGCTGGATATATTCCTGTCGTTTGGCTTCAACCAGGTACCGATCCATGGGAAGCACGATACACCCTTGTCCGAGCAAAGCAACCAATGCTGCCGCCGCATAGGGGGAATAGTCTTCCTCCAGCGTTACAAGTTGCCCAGTCAGCCCTTCTGCTGTAATCCACTTACTCATGATGCCAACCTGTTCCAGCAGCCACCGATAGCTGTACTCCTGATCTTTCCAGATCAGTGCAGGATGCTGTCCCTGTTCCGCGAATCGTTCAAGTAAGAATTGGTTCATCATCTTGCATCCTCCTCACGGTCAGGTGCCCATTGCTGTGCGAGATAATCAACAAGTGAACCTACAGTCTGATATGGGCTTTCCGGCATGGAAGCAGCAGCTATCTCGGCCAGTGCGGCTCCCATCGCCGTCCCCCATCGATCTTCGATTCCCTGCTCTACCACTGCAAGTAATGACACAAGTTCCAGCGAATCCAGTTGCCCACTTCGTCCATACAGTGGAGCGTTACCACCCTCACCAAGTGGAATCGATGTATTATGGTACGCGTTTAACTCCCGGCAACTATCCAATACGATACGGAGCAAATCCTCCCTGTGTTCTTGTCCAATCATCGACACAGCCTGACGTGGGAAACAATCTGCCTGAGGTATGGACTGTCGAAGTGACTCATACCAGTGCCATTCATCGGTGACCAACATTTTAATTACACCTGTTAGCTGTACTTTCCACTGCTCACGCTGTTTTATTCGACTGACCTGAAGCATATTGTAGGCCTTCTCCCAACGTACGATAATTTCGCTAAATTCTCTTGCATATCGATCAAGGGGAGAACCTAGCCACAAGGCTGACTCTTGAAGCAAATCATTTAGAAAATATCGGCTCCACCGCATATCAAACAGCAGACCGGATATCAGCATTTCATTGTCCTGCTCCCCTTCACTCGCCTCATGCAGTGCATGTAACAGTTGCAGCGATACCGCATGTCCAAAATAATAATTGCGCTCTCCTTGTGTAATCGTCCTGCCTGTCAGAAATTCTTCAATCTGTGTTGTCAGCGCCTGGGTCAACATCTCGCGATAACCCGCTGAGTCCAGTTTCACAGTCGCCCGAATGTCCATGGTGCCATACGTTCGAAGTTCTTCTTTGCGCTTGGCCTGAGCAAGCTCGGGTATGCTTTGGTTACCTTTCCAGAAGTCATGAAAGGCCCTTTGAGCAACCTTTCCATAATACTTGGAGGGCACGGGATCATAGACGTGGACATGCTCATCTTCCATACCATACACGGCAATCCAATGGTCTACCAGATGCAGTCGGGAGCCTTGCTTCACGTGTTTGCGAATGTACTCGGGATTCTGATAATCCTCACAATAAGGCAGGTGATAACTGGTTCCTGTAGCCAGAAAAAGCTCACCTTCGCCGATATACTGCCGGATCAGCGTCTTCCCCTCTTCGAAGCTTCCCAGCTCCCGCTGTCCATACATCTCCCAGATCGGCTCTACATAATCCAGTTTGTGAAAATAAGGCTTCACCAGTCCGTTATCCCCACACGAAGGAAGGCTGTACAACCGACTTGCCGCCAGCAGTGCAAGACTTGTGATGGACCCTTGTCGATGGAGCACTTCATGAATCAGAGGGAAATTGCAGGGATAATAATAGGGAATGTCCAGCACTGGAGCGAATGAAGGAATGTTCATTTTGGGCCTCCTGTTCCCGTTTTGGCTGACGTACTGCCCCAGGATTGGATTTGGTAATGCACAGACATATCATCTGTTGCTCGAAATACCCGATTGGCAATAGGTTTGCCATCCACATCGGTCTCGAAACGACGGAAACCGCGAGTAAATCGGAAGGAGAAACCACTATCTCGCGGGACTCGGTAACTACCTTCATATCGACCTTTACCAGAACGAACCAGCTTCATGCCCATGCCACCATATATCGTTTCCTCCGAATCTTCATCGGGGGCTACTTCTGCACGGATGCACACCTCTACGTGCGTAGACAATTCGGGAATGACCGTATAGATGCGTGTAGTAGACAGTTCCCCCGCAGTCAGCGTGATGGATGCACTTCCAATACCGACCGGAATTAACTCTCCACTCGCATGCACCTGAAGTATATTCGGGTCACTCGAAGTATAATTCCCATGCAGCAGACTCTGAACCAACCCACTCTCGTAGTGAATCTGTGCATTGATACACACGGTCATTCCACCCTGTAGTCCGATGACATCCCTTCCAAGCAGCTTGAGCGAAGAGGGCTTACCCACGTGGCCGAACATGTATATTAACGGGAGATGAACGCGTGCTCCCCAGTCACCTTCCTGATGACAGGCACCCTGCTGTTCCAGAAATGCCAATTCTTCACCCGGTCTGACTCCGCGTTCAAGTAATTGATGAGCTACCCTTCTGACCTGGGAAGGCAGAAACAGACCTTCCGTATCTCCAATATCCATCCACATTCGAACGGCAGGTACTTCCTCTGGCAGACGGTACATGTTTTCTTCCAACAGTCCGCTATCCGACGTTTCGTCCAGCTGCACATCCACATAGAATGGTGACATCATGATCAGTTTTCCGAAAACATCCGGATTTCGCATCCCCATGTGCAATGTACAAAGCGCCGCGGCAGATGAACCCAACAGTCCGGTATTCGACTTGTCCGGCAGCGTACGGTAACGATGATCAATGAGCGGCTTGAGCTCATGAATGATGAAATGTTCATAGGCAATGCCTGAGCACCCCACACTCACGGCCTCTCTCTCAGGAGCAATGAAGTGGTAGAATTCGTTGTGCGTGACTGGACGGACATGCGTAATGCCGACAATAATCAGTGATTCAATCTGCCCGGAGGAAATAAGACCGTCTGCTGCCTGGTCCATATTCCATGTTTCATTGCCTGGCCCAGATGGACCAAAAGCCCGCTGCCCCGCATGAACGTACAAAACCGGATAATGCCGAGCTGTCTGCTCATGGTAACCGGGCGGGAGGTACACATAAATGTTGCGGATATTGCCCAGCCGCGACGCCTGAATGCCTTCCAAACATTCGATGACAGAATGGGTACTCAACGATCATCAACCGCCTCTCTTCTCCCGATTCGACTGCATAATACAAATAACCCCGCCTCAGAAGAGACGGGGTTGTCCCAAAACACACGTAAGTGTTCCGGGATACATAGCCCTTATATTGTGAATCTGCGAATAGTTTAAATCCCCGGACATGCTTTTGTAAACATAAAAATAGAAAATAAATGCTCTCAAAAAAGTTATTGACATAAGATCCAATATTTCTTACGATAACGTTGTGATCATAACTCGAGGGCCATGCTTTTAAACCAGAGCGGTTTAGGACAACCCCGGTAACTCCTGAAGGAGATACCGGGGTTGTTGGCGTGTCAAAAGGAGGGAAGTCTCCAATCCACTGTGTAACACTCCGTTGTATTGAAAGCGCTGTTATTCAAGAGCCAGGTTGGTTGTTTATCTAAACTACTACATTCACGAGAAGGGTGGATTACTATGTTTCAAATGGCCAAACGCGTACTCCTCAGCACAACACTGACACTCAGTTTACTTGCAGGAGGCGCACTTCCCTATCTGCCTGCTTCCGCGATCTATGCCGATGCGGATACCGCGGTTACCAACAAGCAGAACTTTAGTACAGACGTCATCTATCAGATCTTTACGGACCGCTTCCTGGACGGCAATCCTTCCAACAATCCTACCGGAGCTGCCTACGATGCCACTTGTAGTAACCTGAAGCTGTATTGTGGCGGCGACTGGCAGGGTTTGATTAACAAAATCAACGATAACTATTTTAGCGATCTGGGCGTAACGGCATTGTGGATCTCCCAACCGGTTGAAAATATCTTCGCTACCATCAACTACGGCGGCGTGATTAACACAGCGTATCATGGCTACTGGGCACGTGATTTCAAGAAGACCAATCCGTATTTCGGAACAATGGCTGACTTTCAAAATCTGATTACGACTGCTCATGCCAAAGGCATCAAGATCGTAATTGACTTTGCACCAAACCACACGTCTCCTGCCATGGAAACCGATACGTCCTTTGCTGAGAATGGCAAGTTATATGATAACGGTAATCTTGTTGGCGGATACACGAATGATACGAATGGATATTTCCATCACAACGGCGGCTCCGACTTTTCCTCCCTGGAGAATGGAATCTACAAAAACCTCTACGACCTCGCTGACCTGAATCACAACAACAATACCATTGACCAATATTTCAAAGATGCAATCAAGCTCTGGCTTGATATGGGCGTGGACGGCATTCGTGTAGATGCGGTGAAACATATGCCTCTCGGCTGGCAAAAGAGTTGGATGTCCTCCATCTATGCACATAAACCTGTATTCACCTTTGGTGAATGGTTCCTGGGATCTGCTGCATCCGATGCGGATAACACAGAATTTGCCAACGAATCCGGGATGAGCCTGCTTGATTTCCGCTTTAACTCTGCCGTACGTGATGTCTTCCGGGATAACACTTCCAATATGTATGCTCTGGATTCGATGATTACAGGCACAGCGGCAGATTACAATCAGGTGAATGATCAAGTTACGTTCATCGACAACCATGATATGGATCGGTTCAAAACAAGTGCCGTGAACAATCGTCGTCTGGAACAAGCGCTGGCCTTCACGCTGACTTCACGCGGCGTACCTGCCATCTATTATGGTACCGAGCAGTATCTGACGGGTAACGGGGACCCTGATAATCGGGCCAAAATGCCTTCCTTCTCCAAAACAACCACTGCCTTCAACGTGATCAGCAAGCTGGCCCCTCTGCGCAAATCCAATCCAGCAATCGCCTATGGCTCCACTCAGCAGCGCTGGATCAATAATGATGTGTACGTCTATGAGCGCAAATTTGGCAAAAGTGTAGCTGTTGTTGCGGTGAACCGTAATCTCTCCACACCAGCAAGCATTGCGAATCTAAGCACTTCACTGCCAACAGGCAACTACACCGATGTATTGGGCGGTGCACTGAACGGTAATAACATCACTTCCACCAATGGCAACGTCTCTTCCTTCACACTGGCAGCTGGTGCAACAGCGGTATGGCAATATACAACGAGCGAGACAACACCAACGATCGGACATGTAGGTCCGGTGATGGGCAAACCGGGTAATGTCGTTACGATTAGCGGACGCGGATTCGGTTCCACCAAAGGCACGGTATACTTCGGTACATCAGCCGTTACCGGTGCAGCCATTACATCCTGGGAAGATACACAGATTAAAGTTACGATCCCAGCTGTTGCCGCAGGCAATTATGCTGTAAAAGTAGCTGCGAATGGCGTCAACAGCAATGCGTATAACAACTTCACCATCCTTACGGGTGATCAGGTCACTGTACGATTTGTCATTAACAATGCTTCCACCACACTGGGTCAGAACATCTATCTGGCAGGTAACGTGGCAGAACTGGGCAACTGGAGTACGGGTACAACAGCTATTGGCCCTGCTTTCAATCAGGTTATCCACGCCTACCCAACTTGGTACTATGATGTGAGCGTGCCTGCCGGGAAACAACTGGAGTTCAAATTCTTCAAGAAAAATGGTGCAACCATTACGTGGGAAGGTGGTTCCAACCACACGTTCACCACACCAACCAGCGGTACAGCGACTGTAAATGTAAACTGGCAATAGGATATTCAGTCCACAAGGTAACCCGGAGTTACGCTAACGCAGCGTATGCTCCGGGTTTTGCTGTACCTAGCGAGCTTGCTTAGATTGCTTCTATCCTCTCTCTGTTGAATGTGTACATGTGGGTTCAATTCATATCATTTTGATGTATCTTAGAATGTTATTGATAGGTTCGAATCGACTTCAATGTTGTAGCAGCCAGAATACCTGTCGCCAGCAGTAATATGCCCACGCCTTGCAGCACAGAAGCTGCGCCCCATTGATCTGCCAATACGGAGACTACCGTTAATCCCAGAATAGGCGCTGTACTGGTGATTGTTCCAACCACGCCATAGACCCTTCCTTGCAGCTCGTCCGGAACGGCTGTCCTCAGCATAATCTGGGTGAGCATCGTACAGCAGGCGAACATCGCACCTCCGCCCACGATGAACGGTAACGCCATGATTGGTGAGGATACATTCGCCAAAAAAATATAAAGCGGCCCTAATACAATCAGACCGATAAATACCCATCTCCCTCTTTGCTTCAATCGTTTTCCCGAAGCAATCAACAGCGCAGAGCCAATCATGTATCCCAGCGGAATACAGGTCTCAATTAATCCAAACTGTACCGGATTTGCCTCCCATACCTTAACCGCCATCACTTGAACCAGCATCATCGCAGACATGAAAAACAAAATCAGCACGGGATTGAGCAATACGATGGATCGAATCAGACGATTCCGATAGATGTAGCCAAACGAACTGCGCCACTCCTGAGCAAACGTGGTCTGTTGACTAACGGATCGCTGCACCTCTGGAAAGCGGCCCGCCATCACTACACATACTGCAGACAACAGGAAGGTTGCCCCTGTAATTAATATGGCAACGAATCCGCCAAATGCAGCAACAGCCACTCCCGCTGCGGCTAGTCCACTGATCCGGGCAAGATTATCTACCATATGAATGGTTCCGGTTGCTTGTTGAATATGCTCCCTGCCTACCATACTTGCTACAGAGGCGTGGAATGCAGGTGCCTGAAAAAGACTTGAAAACATGGATAGCGAAAGCAACAACAGCACCACCGGGAACGGCGCATGCCAACCGAACAAGCTAATCGCAATCATTATAGCCATTACGCCCCGAAATACATCCGAGGCCAGCATCAGCTTCCTGCGATCCAATCGGTCTGCAACCGTACCCGCCACCGATCCAAACAGAAAACTGACGGCCATATTGCAGATCTGTACGGCTGCCATGCTCTTTGCACTCCCCGTGGTCTGTAACACCCACAGGCTGATCGCAATCCCATTGAAGCAATCCCCGAAGACCGAGATCCCGTAGCCGTACAATATCCTCCGAAAGGTAACATTACGCCAAAGTGTTGCTGGAGCTATAGTATTATGCAATGCAGCTTGTCCATCTTGGTATCCGATAATCTCGGGCTCACTGGACGGGTTCATGCCCATATATCACGTTCCTCCCTAATCATCATTCGAGCCCATGCAGAATCAGGCACTTCCGCTGCAGTGCCAGTCGATAAAGACATGACATCACGGAAGTGCCTGGTTAAAGTGCCGCAGGGATCGCGGCTGACTATGCTGTTATGGCACGGTATTACCCCTTCGAAGCTCCTGCCGTCAGACCCTGAACAAGGAATCGTTGCAGGAAAACGAACAGCAGTGTAATTGGAATCGCGATCAGTACCGCACCCGCAGCAAACATCGTAAAGTTACTGTCCTGATAACGGTTGACCAGATCCCACATACCCACCGCAAGCGTCCAGTTCTCCTTTGTCCGCAGCACCAGCCGGGCGAAGATAAAGTCCATCCATGCACCCGTGAAACTGGTTAGTGCCACATAAGTCAGCATCGGCTTGGATAAAGGCAGGATGATGCTGGTGAATACCCGCAGGTGACTTGCACCATCCATGCGGGCCGCTTCATCCAGACTGCGGGGAATCGTATCAAAGAAACCTTTGACGATAAATCCGCCCAGTACCGCCCCTGAAGAATAGACCAGGATGAGCGCAGCGTGGGTGTCGAGCAATTTAATTTGCAGCAAAATGATATAGATGGCAATCATGCTCATGAAACTCGGGAACATGCCGAGGATTAGCATGGTGGAGAGAATCGTTTTACGTCCACGGAAGCGGAAGCGGGACAAGGCATACATCCCGAGTGTCACCATCAACGTGGAGAAGATCATTGTGAAAAAGGCAATTTTCAGCGTATTCATATACCATCTGCCGTACATAAAGGACGGGTTATTGAACAGCTCCCCGTAATGGGTCAGCGTGAAAGCTTCCGGCCATAACCGCTCACTGAACAATGCCGCACCGGGTCTCAGGGAAGAGAGAAAGATCCAGAGTACCGGATAGATGGAGACAACGGCGATGATCAGCAACAGCACATAACTCAGGGCCACACGCAGCGGATTATTACGTGTCTTCATTGAATCATGTCCTCCTCCTTGAATGATTTGGAGCGGCGGAAGTTCCAGATAGAGAATGTAGCGATAATAAGGAAGATGATAATGCCTACCGCTGAAGCCATGTTGAATTTGTTATTGTCGAGCGTGAGCTTGTAGAGCCAGGTCACCAGCAGGTCCGTTGCCCCTGCGTACTGGTAGTCTCCCCGCAGTGGATTTCCATTGGTCAGCAGGAAGATGACATTGAAGTTGTTGAAGTTTCCGGCGAATTGCATGATGAGTACCGGGGTTGTGGCAAAAAGAATGAACGGCATGGTAATGATCCGGAATTTCTGAAACGCAGATGCTCCGTCCACTTCGGCAGCCTCATAGAGGTCACGAGGGATGGCTGTCAATACACCCAGAATCAACACCATACTGACCGGAATACCGATCCACATGTTGACGACAATAACGGTGACCTTAGCCCAGAATGGATCTGTCAGCCAAGGCAATCCTTCCAGTCCAAATGCTCTCATATACGTATTGATTGGACCAAACTGACCATTGAACAGATTACGCATGAGCAGCAAGGAGATGATCTGTGGGATCGCATAAGGCAAAATAAAAATCGTCCGCCACAGCTTCTTGAAGCGTATGCCACGCTGTTCAATCAACAGTGCTACTAACACGCCGCCAAAATAGGTGGTGACTGTCGCCAAGATGGCCCAGATGACCGTCCAGGTCAGAACGCCGTAGAATGTCTGACTCCAGGATTTCAGCTGGATCAGATCACTGAACGTCTTGAAGCCTACCCAGTCCACGAGTTTTGCTGGCGGAATATGATCCGGGGCCGAATAGTTGGTAAACGCGATCGTGATCGTAAACAGGATGGGCATAACGGTGAAGAAAAGAATGCCCAGGGCCGGGATGGACAGGAACAGATACGGAAAGTTTTTGTCCATCATGTTCCGAAGCGATGCCGCTGCGCCTAGGGTCTGTTTGCCTTCCTCCCTCGCAAGCCCCGTGACGTACGCATCCCGAATATTCAAGATGTAGATTAAGATAAACACAAAAAACACCAGCAGTACGATAATGCCATCAAGCAGCAAAAAGATGGAATGGTCTCCCCTTTGAAGTACAGTGGACCCATTCACTTTGACAAAACGCTGTGTATTTTCCCCCAGTGTCCATATGCCCCATACGGCCTGTGACAGGCGAGGAAGCAGGTACGCAAGCCCTGCTCCCTCCAGTAACAGTAGACAAATCCCCTTAATCCATTGTCGATTGTACAGCTGTCCAAGACCTTGCAGTATGATGGAACATATGGCCGCTGTCATCCGATGCTGTCTTTCCGTGTTCGGTCCAACAGGCACCGGGACATGCTGCTGTTGCATTCGCTCTCTCCTCCCCGCCTATTGCTAACCTGCATACATTGAACAAAAGTGTACTTACACTGACCACTCCGATGACAGAATAAGCTTCCGATCGCTGTTATCCCCAGATTTTTTTCGATCCCTTTTCCAAAAGGGAAAATCCGGTGATAAAGGCGCACGTTTTACTTCTTCATCTTTCTTCTGTCCTCTACGTTTTTGTGTAAATATGAAGTTCAATTTATGCAGCTCTTATGCATATCTTCGCATTCGTCGTTCGTCCTTATTGGACGGTTGCAAGGCTTTCCTGGATCTGTTTCACGGCGTTATCCAGTGATGCCTTCACGTCCTTTTCGGTATCCCATATATCCGTAATGGCCGAAGTGATCGGTCCCCATACGCTGTCCATGGCAGGAAGCGAAGGCATTGGAGTTGAGTTGTTGAACTGTTCCAGGAACGCCTTGTTGATTGAGTCCTCTTGCAACTTCGGATCAGCAGCTACGTTTTTGTTCGCAGGAAGTGTACCGTTCAGGTCAAAGTTCTCCATCTGGGCCTCTTCATTGGAAAGGAACGCTGCCAATAGCTTCGACGCATTCGGATATTGCGTAAATGCATTCACATAATAGGCTTTAACGCCTGAGAAGGAGGTCATCGGTTTGCCATCAATTGCCGGAAGCGGAGCAACGCCAAAATCAATACCTGCATTGCGATAATCGGCAATGGTCCACGGACCATTAATGTCCATAGCGAGTTTTCCGCTGGAGAATAATCCTTTTTTGATATCATAGTTCACGTCACCCATCTTAAGCGGCAGCACCTCCGACTTCAGCGTCTGCAGGAACTGTCCACCCTTCTGGGCTCCTTCGTTATTCAGACCGAGATCCGCGCTGTCCATTCCGTTGTCTCCAAAAATATAACCGCCCTGTGAAGCCAGGAATGCATAGTTATAATAAAACTGCTGCAATTCCCACATCAGTGCGTACTGATTGGACTTCACATTATTGAACGTCTTGGCGAAACTGATAATCTCATCAAAGTTTTTCGGAGCTTCCGGATAGAGTGCCTTGTTATAGAAAAGGGCGTAGGTCTCCACGCTGTACGGATAGCCGTACAGGATATCCTTGAACGTCACTGCCTTCAGCGCGTTGTCGCTGGTGTTCTCTACGGTTTCTGCTTCGAATATGTCATTGGGCAGAATAAGTCCCGCCTCTGAAGCGCTACCAATCTTATCATGCGGGAAAACAACAACATCTGCCGCCAGACCCGCTGGGCCATCCGTCGTCAGCTTGGTTACCTGATCGGTTGGAGGTAATTCCTCCATTTTGACCGTTACCCCATATTTTTCTTCGAATTTTTTGACCCTTTGTTCAATAAAGCTGCTTTGATTTTTATCCTCCCAGATCACCAGGGTCGCCCCTTCTTCCGGTTGAAGGTTCTCGGCTGTCAGCTCTACAACTTCCTCCGGATTCTCACCTGCCGTTGTTGGAGATGGACTTCCGCCTCCAGCCCCGCACGCAGCCAGTGTAAAAGCCATCATGACGGACAATGTTGCCCCTTGCCATTTTCTCATGTAAAATGTCCCCTTCCCTCTGCTTGGTCCAACAAAGTTCGCGCTTTTCACCCTTTTGTCTGCGTATGTTGTCAGGTTCTGCACCCCATATCCCCTTTTGTACAAACGTTTGCTCAAATGGAAGACAAGATGACCTCTCCGTTCAATATGTAGGGGTAAACAAGTCAAGAAGTATGTAAATCCACTGATGTAAGCGCTACAATAACAATCACATCATACAATAACAAACTTTATTTGCACAAACGTTTGCACAAGCCATATTTGCTCAATTTCAACCATTTTCTTTCTTCTACCTACAGTAATTTCCTGTTTCCTTGTTCTGACTCTTTCTTCCTTAATATTACTTCATGAGTATCCCTTACTCGGCAGTTAGCAATTGATTTCTCGTATCCTTTGGATTACCATAGGAGAATATTTATACGATTGTTCAGAAGGGATTTTTTACATGATTACGATCAAGGATATTGCCAAATTGGCGGGTGTTTCCCCTTCTACAGTGTCACGGGTGATTTCCAACCATCCCAGAATCAGCACCAAGACATCTCTCAAAGTGAAGCAAATCATGAAAGAATTAAACTACCATCCCAACATCATCGCGAAGAGCCTGGTTTCCAAAACAACACATACCCTTGGGATTATGCTTCCGCGTCCTGCAGAAGAGTTGTTTCAGAATTACTTTTTCGGGGAACTGCTGCGAGGTATTATTACACATGCCACCCGTATGAATTATGAATTGCTGCTAACAACCGAAACATCATCAGACAATGAACTGCATGCAATATCACGCCTTGTTCATGGCCGTAGAGTGGATGGCATTCTACTGCTTGGGTCCAAACGAGACGATCCCATCATTTCTTTTTTGGAAGCGGAAAAGTTTCCTTTTGTGTTAATCGGTCGCAGTGAAGCTCATCCAAATGCCCCCATGGTGGATAACGATAATGTGCAGACCGCTTATGATGCGACTCATCATCTGATCGCTCAGGGCCATACCCGAATCGGATTTGTCAGCGGTCCTCCGGACATTACGTTATCGCATGATCGTATGTTAGGATACCAAAAAGCGCTTGCCCACGCCGGGCTGGATGCGGATAGTGACTGGATTGTGGAAGGTGAATTTCT
The DNA here is from genome assembly GCF_037965655.1 of Paenibacillus sp. FSL L8-0435. Lineage (NCBI taxonomy): Bacteria > Bacillati > Bacillota > Bacilli > Caryophanales > Paenibacillaceae > Paenibacillus > Paenibacillus sp. FSL L8-0435. The sequence goes on along the minus strand of NZ_CP150185.1, from coordinate 1,025,577 downwards.
GCAGGAAAGTGGATTTAGAGCGATGTCGCTGTTCATGTCCTTGCCGGACAGACCCACCGCAATTGTTGTCATCGATGACAATGTGGCCTTCGGGGTATTGAGGGCTCTTGCGGAGCTTCATTATCTGGTGCCTGAAGATATCAGTGTGGTCAGTTTTAACAATATTGCATTATCGGAACTGGCTTCTCCACCCCTAAGCTCTATCGACATCGGGACTTATCAGCTTGGTTATACAGCCGTTCAGGTACTGTTAAAAATTCTTAGTGGGGAACCACAGCTTCATAATCCGGTCATTATCCCCCATCGTCTGATCGTGCGCGAATCCTCACTCTTTTCCAAGCCAAAGCCACCCTCAGATTGACTCATTTCGAATATTCGCGTAGTAATGCAAACGTTTGTCCTACACGGAATATGATGCTGTTATCCACCGTACGTAGGTGCATAGGTGCAAAAAAGAAGCCGCATATACACATGCGGCTTCCTTAATTCACACACTATTTCCGTACTCCATGCTTGTCTGCGCTTGAATGGATTAGTAAGAGCTCCACCCAGCATCTGCTGTAACGACAGTTCCATTCACGAAGCTGGACTCGTCAGATCCAAGGAACAAAGCCACTTTGGCGATCTCTTCGCTCGTCCCGATGCGTGGGTTAATTGCCATCCCAAGCTGTTGCCGCCCTGCACCGAAATGGCTAATACCTGTCATGGAAGAGCTGATATTGGTTGCCACAGCGCCTGGAGCGATTGCATTACAGCGAATGCCTTGCTCAGCATACATATAGCCTGTATTTTTGGTGAAGCCCACAACCGCATGTTTGGACGCCGTATAGGCTGCCCCTGCACGTCCGCCGTGTAGGCCCCCTGCCGAAGCAATATTCACGATGATACCTTTTTGTTTTTCCAGGAAAATCGGCAATACTTTACGTGTTGTCCGCATCACACTGGTTGTGTTCACAGCGAACAATCTCTCCCACTTCTCATCCGTTACATCTGCTGCCGGCTCCATGCCATCCATAATTCCCGCATTGTTAACCAGAATATCTACTGTACCGTATGTGCTAACTGTCGTATCGATCAGATTTTGCACATCTTCTTCTTTGGCTACATTGGCCAGAACGACAATTGCTTCTCCGCCCCGTGCTTTAATATCATTAACTACCGCTTGTGCGGACTCTTCGTTAATATCCGATACGACGACTTTCGCGCCTTCTTGAGCATACAACGTGGCAATTGCTTTCCCCATACCTGAACCAGCACCTGTAACAACTGCAACTTTATCTTGAAGTTTCATTCCATGTATCCTCCTTTGTGTATTCGTTTACAATAAGTTAACAAACAAATGTTCATTAACTCTTATCCTTAGTATAATAAGTCATAGCGTTTTACTTCAATCAGTAAAAGCTTGCCCAGTTGTACGTTAAACAACACTATTAAGCCCGAATGTACTTTAATTAATAAAGTGAACTCGCGAGGAGGTAAATAGATGTCTGAAACTATGAATTCGATGGACCGAAGAATTAAAAAATCAAAAGCTGCACTGAAGGATGCACTCATCCATTTGATGCAAAAACATCCCTTTAAAGAAATTTCGATTACGGATATTGTGCAGCGTGCCGACCTGAATCGGGGAACCTTCTACAGGCACTATCAGTACAAAGAAGACCTGTTCAACGAGATTATCGATGATGTAATTCAGGATCTGGTGACTTCTTTTCGTAAACCCTATCAGGATGAGGAAGAGTTCCAAGTCAATCTGATGCCCTCTTCGGCGATCACTATATTTGAGCATGTGCACCAACATGCACAATTCTACACATTGGTTGTGAAATCTGAGGCCTCCTCCAACTTCCAGCGTATGATCTGTGATGTTCTTCGGGATCTGGCCTTACAGGATCTGAACCACATCTTCCCGCAGCACATCAACCATGAAATATTGGCAAGCTACCAATCTCATGCGATATTCGGCATGATCATGGAGTGGATCAGACAAGATTTCAAGAACAGCCCCGCCTACATGGCCGAGGAGTTGTTCAAGATCATCCATTACAAGCCAGATAATGTCGTGTTGAGAAACTGAGATTCTGATTTGTCTTACTTCCCTATAGCAGGGTGATTGAGAGTGATTTAAGAAAGCTCCACCACCAAAATTATGTAAATGCATTCCTGTAATTTCTGGTAATGATATGTTAGGTTATCCAATGGAATACAAACAAAAGGAGGATGACATTACATTTGAAGAAGTCGTGGATTATATCATTGATTACCAGTTTTGTTTTGCTTGGCGGAGTGCTTCTCTCTCCAGCCATTTCTGCTGATGCAGCCAAAATAGCAACCTCTACATATTCAGATTCAGATCAGAGTTATAGTGAAGACGAAGATGATTTGAACGAAGAACTTATGGACGAATTAGAATTAGATGATGCAGAACAGGAGCTCACTAAAGATCAAAAGGAATTCGAAAAATACCTTAAACAAATATCTCGTCTGGTACCTTATGAGAATAAAGCAATCGACACGTTGGGTAGTGTGGGAGGTGAGGTGAATTCAACCAATCGCAAGTCCATGTACCTCAAACTTACGAATACGGTGATCCCTAATTATACAAAAACGGTCTCCATGTTAAAACAAATCAAACCTTCCAATCCTGAACTTAAGAAAATACATGCCTATTATGTCAAGGGAAGCTACCTTCAGCTGGAAGGATACTTGTTGTACAAACAAGCCGTTTCCAAAAACAAAGTGAATTCTAAGATACTGCAACAAGGTCGTGCCAAAGTACGTGCGGCTGGCGTTCTCCTCGACCAATACGAGCAGCAGATATACCCTTATGCACGGAATATCGGGTATCTACATTAGTACCAATCTTCATTGAAGCCCATAAAGCGACCATTCCCCATGCTTAATGAGGAACGGTCGCTTTTTCTAATTATATAAGAAGATAACCAATCTAATACGCAAAATTATTTTTTTCTTCTAAAATTACAGCCCCAGCTTCTGCCCTTTCTCCAAACGCTGAATCTGTTGCTCGCCGGTATCCGCAAGTTCACGGAACTGGTTAATCGTCTCACGCATTCTTGGCAGGGCTTCCTGCTTATAAAGACTGATTGAATCGAGTGCTGACAACACATCGGTAAACGCCTGTTTCATCGTATCCACGGAGATGCTGGCTTCATATGCCTGCTTCTGAATGGCAATCCCCTGATCTTTGAGCATCTTGGATGTTCCGGCGATCAGATCGTTGGTTGTCTGGTTCAGCAACTCAATCTTCTGCAATACAATCTTCTGATTATACAAAGCACTCGCTACTGTAACGGCAATCTTCAATGCCGAGATCGTTACATTCTTCGCCCGGTCTACGCCTCGGATCAGTTCCTTGTTGTTGCGGATCACTACTTCGATCGCCATGATGCCCTGCTGGTTCACAACCAACATCTGTTGCAGGTCCATCAAACGCTGACGGAGCGGGAACAGCACTTCTTCCGTAATAAAACGAACTTTCTCGGGGTCTTCATTGCGGACCTTGGCCGCTTCAATCTGGCCATCGATGGATTCATCCATGAGTACACCAAGTTGGATTTCCTTTTGCAATCGTTTGGTGAGTTCCCGTAGATTCTGCTGTTCAATCTCCAGCGTTGTATTATCGTTACGCAGGGTAGATCTGCCTTTATCCAAAGAGGTTACGATGTCAGCGATGACTGCGTCAGCCTTCTGGTATTTCAGGAAATAGGCGCGAAGCGGATTAAACAATTTCCCGAGGAAACCGGTCTTGGCAAAGTCGACCACGCTTGGGTCGAGATCCTTCAATTGCATATGCAGCTCGGTCAAACCTTTGGCGACCTGACCGCCCTCGTCTCCCGTCTTGGACAGATGTCCAACGGAGACTTGAAGCAAGGCGTTTTTCTCAGAAGAGGATCTCATCGTGTTCATGCCAAAGCCGTCAATGGATTGCAAAATCTCTTTGCGCTTCTCCAGGGATTCGAGATCCAGTGTCATGATCATCTCTACGTTGGCATTTGCCACTTGTTGAAGCTCCGCGACCTCGGCGGGCACGGGTTTTACCTCTTCTTCAATCACCTTCTGAATTTCCTTCTGGCTTGGTATTTCCATTGAAAATGACATCTACAATTCCCCCTTTAAATACGTGCTGTAAAATGATTGATATTCCACGCGAGTGACTCCGATTGCAGTACCATCCTCCGATCGCTGTTATCCCCAGATTTCTTCATTTTCCTCATTAATCGGTTGAAATCTGGTGATAAAGGCGACCGCTACGCTTCTTCAGATCGGTTCTGCACTCTACGTCTTCGTGTTATAAATTTACATCTGTACGTTAAACAGGTTACCAATCTTGTACACGACATCGTCGGTATCGGCATTGATGCTTGCTGCTTCGTTAATGCTGGAGATGCTCTCCAAAGCCTTGATGTCCGCGTTGTATCCAATCGTATAGATTGGTACTTTGTACGTCTCGACCAGATCCCGGATATCCTTGAGGGTATGACCTTCGTTGGTCTCGCCATCACTCAGGACAAAAATCAGCGGCTTCACGTTTGGATTAGCAGCCATATAATCTTCCAGCATCTTCATTGCTACCACGATCCCGTCAAAGGTCGCCGTACCACCCCCAGCTTGCAGACTATCAACTGTTCCGACAAACATGGACTGCTGGTTTGTATCATACTTGGCAATCGGCAGATTCACGGTTACCCCGCTGGAGTAAGAAACTAATCCTATACTGTTGTCTGTGCCCAGGTACTTCTGACCTTTACGCAAGGACTCTTTCAGTCGGTTAAGCGGCTCACCGTCCATGCTTCCGGATACGTCCGTCACGAACACGGCGGCAATTGGTTTACTGCCGTTCTTCTTCTCTTTCCATACTTTCTGCGCAGACAACAACGTGCCGCCATCCACGGTAGCCAGCTCGGATTTGTAATCCTGTAGCCCGTTGAAACCGAACTCTTCCGCCGATTGTTGGTACTTCGCCTGAGTGACGAATTCCGCGAACTTCTGGATAATCTCCTGTTTGTTCTGCGGCAATTGTCCCAATGCATACAACGGGCTATCATGTCTCACACCAAATGGTGTAAAGACGTATCCACTCTTCAGATCAGCGGTATTCACATACGTCTGGTATTCGAGTACAAAGGCATCCAGTCTGCCTGATTTGGCAGCCTCCCGCATTTGAATCGTTGTCGACGCTGTAAACGGTACATTCGTTTGGAATTTTTCGAACCCTTCAATAGCCTTCTCGCCCAGCGGGTTGGCGCTGTCATACGTATTCAGTGCTGTCACCAGGAAATTCAGTCCTGTGGAGCTGGCAAATGGATCGGTATATCCCATCGCGAGCTCATTGTTGGCAATCGCTTCGGTTACGGTTTTTACATTAACGGAGCCGTACGTATCAACCAGTGCATCATATTTGGCTTTGGAGATGACAATACCCGGAACATTTCCAACCAGTCGCTCGGATACCATCTCTGTCTTCACTCCACTGGCCTCAACCATCTCGCCCCACAGTTCATTGGAAGGTGTGAATGCATCCGGCATATACTTACCAGACTTGATATAATCGGTGGCCGTACCGGAGGCGATGTTGCGAATTTTGACCGACACCTGTTTTCCACCAACGGTAATGTTAGCTTTGTTGAACTCCTCGCCCACTTCGGTTAACCAGCCGTCTACCCCGCTGCCCGACTTCTCTGTGGAAGAAAAGATTTCGACGTAATCATTTGTTGTATTCTCTACAGCAATTGCGAATTTGGAGATATCCGGCAGTGATTCTGCCACATCGACCGGGTCGAGATCAATCTGTCCTTTGACCGGTTCCGCCGTCGCTGGCGCAATGTCCGCGTACAGTTTCCCCAGTTCCTTACCTGCATTCTCTGTGCTCACCTGTGTGGTTGACTTGCCAAAGTTCGATGTTAGTGTAATTCCTGCATAGACCAGACCAAATACGAGTACCAGCATCACGATTGATATGAAAAAAAACTTTCCCTTCTTGGCCATACGAGCAACCCCTCACTGTCTGTATAATTTGGTGTGCTTGATTAACTGATCAATCTCCTGCATACAAGGCATCTGTTCAATATCTCCGGCTTCAAAGCTGTCGAGGCGTGAAATCTCCAGTAACAACTGATCGAGCTTGAGCAAGATTTCCTCATTGGTGTGTAATGCATTTTTCACATAAGACAGATAATCGTTGTATACCTTGGTTTTTTCCTGAAAAAGCTTCTGGGGAAGTGTTGAGGATTTGGATTTCATCATGTTGGCATAGTCAGCTTCATCAAATACATTCAATCGGTTCAGCACACTGCGGATGTTCAGGTACAACAGCTTCTCCACTTCCAGTGTGACCGAAGCAAATTTCTTGTAGCTCAGTTCTCCTGGATCAAACCGTTGATGAAGCACATTCAGGAGGGTTTCTTTTTTCTTTTTCATTCGACTAAGTTGGGACAGCCCCAGCGTAATATCTTCTTCGAGAACTTTAATGCGCCTATAAAAAGATAAGGCTTCCACATAATCTTCATGCGTTTCAATATGCTTCACAGGCAGGACTACCGGTTGTCTGAACAGCAAGGTGTAACTCCCATATAGGAGTGCCATTGCACTGCCGAACAGAAGGGTAACGGATAGTGCAGTTGTGAATGCACCCTCATCGAAGTTCAGCCCGATGAAGCCGGGTGAGAATGCCAGAACATTCACAGCCACAATACAGAGGATTAATCCGAACAATTTTATGTACTTGATCATGTTCAATCATCCGACCTCCTTTCATGTTATATATTGGTGCTTGATGTCGTAATTTTCCTGTTCAACTTATTCTTATTGTACATGATGTTAACGCTCTCAGGTGGATATGATTGGATATTTGGATACTCATAATATACGTGGTTTGGGCTTATCCCATTTCATATTTTCAGGGACAACGTAGAACTTGGCAGGAAATTTGGTGGTCAATCCATTAAAAGTGAGTTTTACGAGACAGCAGATTGTGGAGAAGAAATGTTATCAGGTAATACGTGGAAAATAGCTATGCGTGTCATTTTTTATATAAGACTTGTCTGAAAAGGAGTAATGCAAAAAGGACAAATCGGAGCTCATCCGGTTTCGTCCCTTTTGCGTTGGTTCATCATTTTCGTGCTTCCACTACCTCAGTTTGAACAACGACTCCAGCGAAATGCGCAAGTCAGGACACACGACGGATTGAATCGTTTCCTGCTCTGTATATAGATGACGGGTCTGGTAACTGCCATCCTCCAGCGTGTACACATGGACGGTTTGATTGCCGGGGTCAACAATCCAATATTCGTTCACACCATATTTCTGATACAAGTTAAATTTTTCGTTGAAATCCTTTAACGCAGTAGAAGGCGATAACACCTCTATAATTAAAGAAGGTGCACCGTGGCAGCCACTTTTGGAAATCTGGTCTTTCGAGCACACCACCGATAGGTCAGGTTGTACAATTTGATCTGGTACATCATATTGTTCATTTTCGCTAAAATACACATCGAAAGGGGCTACAAACACGAAACATTTCCGATTCTGATAAAAAAGTCCGCAAGGAGAAGTACAGCTCACCCACAATAAACTGGTGCGATGAAGTAGGTACTGGCGACATATTAAAAGCTTTGCCGTTAATTAATTCCCAAGATCCTTCCCATGTTAACCAATCCTGAAAGTTATAAGTACCTTTATCGTCGGGTTTTGCCACACTTCCATCCTCCTCTTCCAACGAACCGTAATTTATCTCCATTATAACATTGTGTTTTGCGCCTTTTCACACCATGCCTCTTATTATGAAAAGATGGATTCCGGTTTGCTCCGCGTGGTGCGTACCTCTACAACTTTCCCGGCACAACCATTGTCGCCCTTCGCCTGGAACATTACCGTAACGCTGTCTTTGCCTGATGTAACCGCCTCAGGAATATCATAGGTCACATAGAACACTTCGCCGATTTTGTTCATGTGAATTCGCTGCTCACCAACGAGTGTTCCATCCACGGTAATGGCGAATTGTCTGTCATATAACGTACCTTCCCATCCAAACGTGGAATGATCTCCGCCCCAATAGGCCACACATAGATAATTGGATGCCGTTCGATCCACTGCCAGTTGGTAACTGAAGTAAGCCCCATTGACGCCAAAAGCTTCTCGCCACATATGCAACTTCTTACGTCCATCTGTGGTTGAACCGTTGTGATGCTCACCCCGGCAGTTGCTGTCCAGTTGATGTCCAATCTCATCCTGCTGACCGTCAGCTTGAACCCTGTCGATCGTGATATCGTTCAATTCTTTCTCCAGCGCATCTCCTTCATCGTTAAACGGCCAGTAAACGGTATAAAATTCATGATGCACATCATAGAAAGGAATGAGCTTCACGGCTTCGCCCGTCGAAGTGACATCCTTGCTAAGTTCAAATGTTAACGTATCTGCATCTACAACCTTAATCCACTCTCGTACATCCTCCTGTTCTGTCCAGATCACAGGTACGGAAGCAGTCTTGGGATTCAGCGCTGTTTCGTCCACAATCGTATCCTCAGGGAGCCCCTCGTTTCCTAGTGCACCAGCGAGCACTATTGGTCCGTACAGGAATGCCACTTTGTGGGCATCATCCCGTGAAGTGTACTGGCGGAGTGACATCGGCAGTGTGATTGTGATGACATCGCCCGCTGTCCATGTGCGGTCGATGGAAAGATAGCCGGGTTCCATCCGTGTATACGGATGCTCCGTATCCCCGTTGACGGTTGCCGTCATTGGCTCTTGTAGCCATGAGGGCAACCGTAGTCTTAGATGGGCCGAGGCGCTGCCTCCGGTGATCGTCAGGGTTACCTTTTCCGAATAAGGAAAGTCGGTTTCGAGCTTCAGGGATATACCCTGAGACGTCCAATCCAGCTGGGAAGCGATATACAGGTTGACGTACAGGTCTTGCTCGTCTTCGAAATAGATGGCCTCGGCATATTTGCCCGGATTCTCCATGCCTGATCCTGTACAGCACCACCAAGCCGTATCGTGTGTACCATAGATTTTGTAGTGACCTTGCAGCGTTGAGGCAAAATACGTTTTGTTCCCCGTATCCGGGTCCTGCGTGCCCAGGATGTGATTGTAGAGGGCGTTTTCATAATAGTCCATGTAGGCGCTATCGTGATTCCAGGCGAAAAGTTGTTTCGTCAGATGCATCATGTTGTGGGTACAGCAGCTCTCTCCTGTCTTGATCCCGAGACTCTCCATACCCTTCGCTTCATAATGCTCCGATATGCTCGTTGCACCAAATACGTAAGAACGATGATGCACCGTGGTGTTCCAGAAAAACTCTGCCGCTGTCCGATAACTCTCATGAGTATGGTCCTGATTGTAGATTTCGGCTGCACCGATCACTTTGGGAATCTGCGTATTGGCGTGTTTGCCTTGAAGATCGTCCTGTTTGCGCTCCAAGGGTCTCAGGATCAATTGATGGGTGAACTTGTTAGCAATCTCAAGATATAAGGCTTTGCCGGTAATCCCATACAAATGTGCAAATACTTCATTCATGCCCCCGTGTTCACTTTGAAGCATCGTCTGCATCTGTTCTTCTGTCATCGGGAGCAAACCTTCTACTGCCCAATCTGCAAATCGAGTAACCACCTCAAGTGCCTGTCCGTTGCCAGTCAGTTTATAGGCATCAATCAGGCCGCGATAGATTTTGTGCACACTATACCAGGGAACCCAGTATTCACCGATGTTGAATCCACCGATATTCTCTGCTCGAAAAGCCATGTGGAATGCTTCTTCGGACAAACCGCCGATATATCCGCTCCCCGTAGTCTGCTGGATTCTCGCCAGTTCGGTAACTGCATAATCCAACGTTTCTTTTAATGTAATATTTCCGGTAGCTTGATACGTTACAGCCAGCGCCGACAGATAGTGGCCGAGGGAATGCCCGCTGATGGAACGTGCCTCCCACCCCGCGTAGCGTTCTTTTCGGGCCGGTAACCCATGAGCTTCGAAGCATGGAGCCAGGAATCGATCCATATCCAGCGATAACAGGTAACGCTCCCCCACTTCTTGTGATGTTTGGAACACACCATTTAACAGATCTACATGTTCCGGTCCCAGAAATCCTTTTTTCGTATCAATCATGACACTCACTCCTTCTCGGGATGTAATAGATATCCATTCATTCTTGAGGGGTAAAATCCGTGTTCTGTTCCATATGACTAATACTCATCAATCTACTGTAGAGCTTGAATATCCTCATATTATCAAATAAAATACAATTACATCAGACTCATAATCCAAGAAAAGGTGGATAAATCCGTCCTATGCAAATGCCACTGGAACATTACCTGTGCGGCAAGTTCATATCCGAAGGCAACTGGAGCCACATGAGACGCAGCATGCCCGTTCACGAGATCATTTTGATGCTGGAAGGTGAGATGTACATCGCGGAAGAAGAGGAACAATATGTAGTTCGTGCCAATGATCTGTTGTTTCTGCGCGCCGGTCGCACCCATTACGGCTACCAGATCAGCGACGCCCCCGTCAGCTTCTACTGGATTCACTATGATGCCATGTTGCCAGAATTCAACCGGTTTAGGACACATGCCACCATCCAGGTCCCTTCCATGGCCAATCAGTTATTCAAGCAATTGCTGCATGTGTCATCCTTCTCACCCGAGGAAGCCAACGCTGCTTTGTTATTGTTGTTCCGAGAACTGGAGCGGAATATAGAGGCGGATTATCGCCCGCACAATGCAATTGTGGACCATATCTGTAAGTGGGTCGATATTCATCTGCATACAAACATCACGGTGAGTCAGATTGCGGAAAATTTTAATTTTAATAAAGACTATATCTCCAAAATGGTGAAACGTGAGAAAGGTACTGGACTCAAAACCTATATCCTCACAGAACGAATTCGCCGGGCGAAACAATTGCTGCTGAACACCAATGCCAGTGTAAAAGAAATCGCCGGACAATGCGGCTTCTCCGACTACAAGCTGTTCCTGCGCATGTTCAAACAATACGAAGGCAATACGCCAACCGAATATCGCAATCATCTGTATTCCACACAGCTTAATCGCTGATGTGCTCTGATCCATAGAAATGACTGAGTTAACTATAGAAAATTCGAATTAATCAGATGGAGTCAATTGTGGTAAAATGCAAGAAAACTATATTCCACACTTTACCTATAAGAGAAGAGGAATTATACAATGACAACGGCTGCCGTTACGATTCATCCTGCCACAGAAGCAGACCATCCAGAGATTGTAGATATCCTTGTTGCAAGTTATGCCGAGTATCGGGAGACTTTTGAGCAAAATGAACGATGGGAGGCCTACCTAAAAGATATTCGAGAGTCTGTGGTTAATCCGTACCTGACACAATTATGGATCGCGAAGATTGATGATCAGATTGTTGGTACAGTCCAATTATTCGAAACAGCACGCAAGGCTTATCCCAACTTTGAATTGCCAATTGATTATCCGTTTATTCGGCTGCTGGGTGTTGATCCAAAATGGAGAGGTCACGGGATTGCCAGAGTATTGCTCCAGCAATGCGTAGATTCTGCCAAAGAAATGGGCAAAAATATGGTGTATTTATATACGGGCGGTCAGATGGTCAATGCCATCCGTTTATATGAGCGTTTTGGATTTACAGAGGATAAGGAATTCAGCTCCGAGAGTAGCGAGGGCAAGGCGATCTGTTACCGTTATGATTCCTAGTGATAGTGTTGGGTAACAGCAACACGGGATCAGCCAGCCGAGAATGAAATGTAAAAAAGACCGATCATTTTCATGACGGTCTTTTCTACGTTTATAAATGATCAATCAGCATCTGAAATGATGCATCGCTATTGATTTTTTTAGCCGCCAATCTCCACCAAAATCTTCGCATGGCTCTTGTCGCTCATCAACAGTTCAAGTCCTTCCTGCACGATGTCGTCTAGTTTGATTTTCTTGGTAATGACCTGTTTCACATCGAGAGATCCTTCCGCAATCAATGAAATTACTTCAGGGAAAATGTGGCGATATGCCAGCGTTGCCGTCAAATTCGCTTCTTTGACCAGAAGATCGAAGAAGTTCACTTGAAGCGGATTTGGAATCGCTGCGATGACAACAACTTCTCCGCCTTTTTTAACAACCGCAATGGCGCTATCCATCGTTGGCTGCACACCTGCTGCTTCATAAGCCACATCAATACCACCCGATTGTTGCAAGATCACCTCGGTTGCATTGACTTTGGCACTGTTCACCGGAATCGCTCCCAGCTTGGCTGCCAGGTCCAGACGTTCACCAAATACATCAACTGCATAGATTTCAGAGGCTCCTGCTGCTTTGGCAGACAGAATGGTCAATAATCCAATTGGACCTGCTCCGTATACGGCTACCTTGTTCCCCACTTTCAACTTGCTGTGACGAACCGCGTGAAAGGCTACTGCCGTAGGCTCTACGAGCGCGCCTTCTTCGAAAGATACGTTATCCGGTATGGGATGAACCATGTATGCTTCAACAACAACATACTCTGCAAAACCACCATCACCATTCAGTCCAACAAATCCAAATTGAGTACATTGGTTATAACGACCCTGGATACAGTATTCGCATTTTCCACAGTGGTACAACGGCTCTACCACAACACGATCCCCTACACTGATACCGCTTACATTACTTCCCAATTCACTCACGGTTCCTGCAAATTCATGACCCAATGTCAACGGTGCTTTATGTCCTGAAAGCGGATGATTCTCGCCTTCTTGAATCCCCACACCATGATGATAGGCATGCAAGTCACTGCCGCAGATCCCTGCATATTCCACTTTGATTTTGACTTGACCCGCTTGAGCAACCGGAATCTCCCGCTCTTCCACACGCACGTCTTTATGGGCATACCATACTGCTGCTTTCATGAAGTTCATCCCCTTTGTATGATTGTCTATATATTATATCGCTGTTCATGTATTATTCATATTTATAGATACTAATGTTAACATTAGTTGTATTAATGCTAAACGGAGATGAAATCATGAATCTGGAACAGCTCGAATATGTCGTTGAAATTGCGAAAACGCAGTCATTCTCCGCCGCCTCGGAGCATCTGCATGTCACACAATCGGCGATCAGCCAATCGGTTCATCGTCTGGAGAAAGAATTGGGTATCATCCTGTTCGAACGCTCGCGGCAGGGAACTCATCCCACTCCCGAAGGAAAACAATTCATTGCCAAGGCACTGGACATTTTGCAGCGGATTGATGAATTGAAATCCCTGAACGCAGAAGCCTCCTCTCTTAGCGGAGAGCTTCATGTGGCTACTTTTCCAAGTGTCATGCCCTATCTTGTCCAGTCTGCTGCGGATATGAAGCGTGAGCACCCGCAACTTAACATCTCCATTGAAGAGAAAGGGTCCATGGAAATCATCGAAGATATTCGCAACAACAAAACCCATCTGGGCTTTATCGCGATCTATGCGAAACAATTGCGGGAATTCGATGGACTTCACTTCAGTCCCATGTACTCGGGCAAGCTGGTCGTCGGTACTCATCACCTGTCTGAACTTGCCAAGCACAGCCGCGTTACACCGGATCAATTAAAAGAACACAAACTGGCACTGTATCGAGATGGTTTCATTGAAGACTTCATCAAGGAATTCACGTATGATCATGGATCTCTGTCCATTCTGTTCAAAACATATAATTCAGAAGCCATCAACATGGTGTTAAGAAACGATATTGCCGCCACAATTGGTCACGACTTTTCCTTTCACCAAAATCTCTTATGGAAAGAAGGTCTGGTGAAGATGGTAGAGATCGCTGGAATCGATCAACCCAAGATGCAAATTGGCTTCGTACAGACGGAGTCCAAGGAGGCCGCCGTAGCCGCAGAACGATTCGCCCGACGCTTCAGACAGGCGATAGAGCTGGATCATTTAACAGTTTAAATCTAAAAAAGTGTTCCACCCTTTGAATGAAGTTTGGGATGAACACCAACTTCTCCAAGAGTGGAACACTTTTCTGACTACCTCTTGCGTTACTATTACTACACCTTACTCAAATTATACTTTAACTTTGCGTACGGCTTCACTCATCTCGTTCGTCTGCTGCTCCAACATGGTTGAGGTCTGCGCCACTCTGTTGAACATGGCCGACTGTTCACGCATCAAGCGATAGATTTCATCCGAATGATCCGATACCCCGGCTGATATCTGCGAGATCGTATTGACGGAGGCTGCAGCCTCTTCCGATCCTGCCGAGATTTCCTCTGCCGCAGCGGAGACTTCCTGAATGCGGCTGGTCACCAGTTGGAACGCATCAACCACATGGGCGAAAGCTTGCTCCGCTTCTGCGGTAATTGTAACCCCTTGTCCAATCTCGGTTGCAGTAACCCCCATCTGTGAGCCAATCTGTTGTGATTCTTGTTGAATACGAAGCAGCAAGTCGGAGATCCGTTCCATGGATGTGCTTGAGGCCTCTGCAAGCTTCCGAACTTCATCCGCCACAACCGCAAAACCTTTGCCGTGTTCTCCTGCATGTGCTGCCTCAATGGATGCATTAAGCGCAAGCAGCTTCGTCTGACTCGCAAAATCACGAACCGTGTGCAGGGCACCACCAATTTCCTGGGAGTAGTTATTCAGCACCTGGACCATCGCTACAACTTCACTTGAGACATTTGAGATGCTCTCCATCTGTGTTTTCATCAGTGTCATGCTCTGTTTACCGGACTCCGCCGTAGCAAGTGCACTTGTTGCTGCATCAGATACAATCATCGAGGATTCGGAAATATCCGTTATGCCTTTTGCGATCTCTTCCATCGCATGCGCACTATCGCTTGCACCCTGCTTCTGCGTATGTGCGCCCTGCCTAATCTGTTCGACAGACTTATCAACCGTCTTGCCCATCTCAAGCATCTCTTCGGTACTACGATTAAATTCCTTCGTTGACTCTGATAAAATATCTGTGGTTACTGCTACGCCTTCAACCATGTTACTCACAATCTTATTCAAGTTCCCGGACATATGTATCATCGCTTGGTATGTTGTTCCAATCTCATCTTGGCTGCGTAAACGATACGACGTCAGGATTCGATTAGCTTCTGCAAGCTCACCTTGTGCCATCTTTTCCACACTCGCCTTCAGCGGTTGAAGTGGTCGCAGTCCTCTTACGATAAACCACGTGACAACAGCAATGCCTATAAGTGTAATTAAAAGTAACAAAGCATAGAAAGGAATACTCGATTTCATAATATCCGATTCAATACTCCCGATCACCGATACCGCCGTATCAATACCAATTATACCTGTTACAGCGCCATTACTATCCAGCATGGGAGCGTAAGAGGAAATATAGTCTCCGTACTCCTCATTGTTAATGATCGAAGAACTGGCTGTTTGCCCCTGCAACAGCTTCTGAACAGCCTCCTGAGGGACATCCGTTACTTCATTAATCGGTGAGGCTTTATCTGCATCCTTCATGCCGTCCACCATAATAAGTGGCGTACCTTTTTCATCTATTTTGACGAAATACACATACATTGCACCAATGCTTACGCGAAAGTCATCCAATTCATCACGAATCTTCAAGAATTCGTCATTCTCCTTGGGGTCCTTGGCAAACTCGGCATAAGATGCTGTATCCAGCTGATTCACATAACTCTGAGCAATCTGGATGTTGTAACTCGAAATGGCCTCCTGCGCAGCTAGTTTCATATTGGCCACCTGTAACAGCATGCTTCCCACGGCTATAATCGTAATGACCAGTATGACTACTGCAACAATGCGCACAACCAAACGTTTTCTAAAAAAACCAATCATCCGCTCCTCTTCCTCTCCCGTGAACCCAAGCCTTTTTGACTAGGCGCTACCCAAAAAACGCATGCTTGAAGCACTATGTATGGGAAAATAGTAAACGAATATGTCGAATTAGGCAAGAAAATATTGGGTTAACGTAAAAACGCTATCATAGCCGTGATAGCTTTGTTCATTGGAACTGCATTTAGGCTTTATCTCAGTTTGTTTGCCAAACAAAATCTGCGTCATTATAACTGACCATGCAGATATTAATTACAGGTTTCTTTCATAAGGAATTTATGAGTTATGTTTATTCGGTATTAGGAGTTTTGTGTATACACTATTGAGTCATCTGTGTTGAATATAAAGTTCATTTTTTACATCCTTTACACGGAGATTGCATTTTTCAGATTGAATCAACACATGTACTATAATAATGGAAATTAAATGAGGGATGGTGTTTCTCAATTGAAAACTTTTTATTGTGATCTGGAAATTACCTTGGATGTCATTGGCGGAAAGTGGAGACCTCTTATTCTGTATTACTTATTAAAAGGTCCTAAACGGACCGGTGAATTGAAAAGGCTCATGCCAACAATTTCTCAGAAAATGTTAGTCCAGTCATTACGGGAGTTGGAGGGTGATAATCTGGTTATAAGAAAAATGTATAATCAGGTACCACCAAAAGTGGAATATTCAATATCAGAAATGGGTATGTCACTTGAACCCACTCTGCGAGCTCTTTGTGAATGGGGTAAGAATTATGCAGAGAAGACATTGAGCAAGGATGAATATCAGAGAATAAATGTAGAATAGAGTAATTTCAAAAACCAAGTTATTTTGTACTTCGTCCCAATTATCACCTTTTAGTTACTATATAACCTAAAAGTACGTACTATTTTAAAAGTAATACATGGTACATAATGAGACTTGTGACCATGAAGAAAATCAAAAAATAGTAATTCTAATATGCGTTTCAAAATTTAAACCTGGTAAGGAAGGAGTTTTCTGCGACAGTCTATGGTCATACAACTGGTGGACGATCGGAGAGTAATGATTAGATTAGTTTCTAATTGTAAGATTTACAGCAGTATATTAATAAAAGTCCAAAGGGGGTATTAATATGGGTAAAATACTTATTACTGGAGCAACAGGTAATCTCGGCAGCAGGACACTAGAGCTTCTTCTTAAAAAAGTTCCGTCAAGTCAGGTCGCTATATTGGTCCGTAATCCGGAATCTGATAAAGTGGAAAGGTTTGTTAAAGAAGGTGTGAAAGCTTACCAAGGCGACTATTTTGATTATAACTCCCTTCTGCGAGCATTTAGTGGTGTTGAAAAAGTGATGCTTATTTCCGCGCAAGCATTTACCGACCGCAATACGCAACATTTCAATGTAATCGCAGCTGCAAAGCAGGCTGGTGTTAAACAAGTCCTCTTCACGTCGATCATACGAAGAGAAAATTCAAATCTTATTGTGCCCGAAGTATCGACGTCAGACCTATTTGCTGAACAAACACTTAAAGCATCTGGATTAGCCTATACCATTCTGCGGAATCCACCGTATCTTGAAGTCATGCATTCGTATTTCGGAGATGCGCTTAAAGTTGGCGTGCGAGTACCAGAGGGTTCCGGTAAAGTAGCCGCTGCATCTCTGGATGATTTGGCGGCAGCCATCGTAGCCGTTCTCACCCAAAACGGGCACGAAAATAAGTCATATACTCTAAGTGGCAGCGAGGGAAGCTCTTTTGCAGACATCGCTGCAGCCCTCTCGGAGATTAGTGAGATAAATATCCCTTATGAGGCAATTAGCGAAAAAGAATATATAGACACTATGGTAACAAATGGCTTACCTGTTCTTATGACTGATTTCTTATTAGGTTGGGTGCGAGGAATCAACACTGGAGAATTCTCGGAGACATCTGGGGATCTTGAACGTCTGATTGGCCGAAAACCAATGACATATAAGGAATTCTTTAGAATCAAATCTCAGTTTTCTAAAGTTGAAGATTGAAAGCTGACATGTTACTAACCTGACTCTAAGAAAAGTCAGAGTTATTTCGAACGTGTTAATGTCCATTCTAGCAAGCGGTTCTGGTTATAGAACAAAATATATTCGCTCACTTGCTGCTCAACATCCGCTTTTGCTAACTGCTTCATTCAAGTAATTTTCTCAGTCTTTAAATGAGAGAAGATGACTCGATACAGGCATTGTCCAGGCAATTCTCACGCCTAGAGTGACTTCTTAGCATTCCAAGTTGTTTCAGTTTACTGTTGAAGGGCTTAGAAGTGTATAAAATAGGGACTGCTGAAAGCAGTCCCTATCTTACTTATAAAGTTTTCTCATTAATTATGACTACCTAACCATACTAAACTGTTCGTCCATTCGTCTTCCTGAATCGAATCAGGGACCAGATAATCAACAACGCGAGCACGGCAAGACAGATGCTAATACTGAACCGATTACCTTCATCAAACACAAACATCACCGCAATCACACTAAGACATAGTACCACGACTCCGGTTATGTAAGGGAATCCCCAGACTTTGAAGGTCGGTTGAACCGGATATCTCTTCCGCAGTTTCAACTGTGATGAGGCAATACAGATCCACACAAGGATTACGACAAACCCCGGAACTGCGAGCAATACGCGGAACAGTTGATCCTGCGCGAACAGGCCAAGCAAGGAACCTCCAAGCAAAACTACTGAGCACACCAGAAGTGTGTTAACAGGGCTACCGTTGCGATTGGTCTGTGACAATGCCTTCGGAGCTTCCCCGCCCACTGCCATGGAGTGCATCATCCGAGATGCACCATAAATCCCTGAATTCGCAGCAGACAGAACTGCCGTCACCAAAATAAAGTTCATTATGTGTGCTGCTCCCGGCAGGCCTGTAGAGGCAAGCACCTGTACAAACGGACTGCTCTCCGGCCCAATTTCATTCCATGGGATAAGACCACAGATGATGAGAATCGGCAAGGTGAAGAACAGAATAATTCTGAGCATGAAATTGCCCACGATTTTGGGCATAACTTTTTCTGCATTTTCCGTCTCGGTCAGGGTCAGACCAATCAGCTCCGATCCCCCGTAAGAGAACATAACCACAAGCAGTGCCGAGAAGATCGATGACCATCCGTTCGGGAAGAAGCCCCCTGCTTGCGTATAATTCTGCAGATATGGCGTGTTATCACTTGGGATAATACCAAAGATCAACCCTGCACCCAGGAAGATAAAAATAATGATCATGGCAATTTTGATCCCGGCCAGCCAAAACTCAAATTCCCCGAACACACCTACACTTAACAGATTAACGAGTATAATGAACGCCGCACAAGCCAGACTCAGCATCCACAGCGGTACTTCCGCGAACCAATACTGCAAAAAACTCCCGGCAGCAATCACCTCAATGACACATACCGATAACCACAGAAAGCAATACATCCATCCCATAACAAAGGATACTCGGCTACCAAATGCCTCCTGCACGAAGTCTTTCATATTTTTGTTCTTGTACACCGTAGCCATCTCAGCCATCGCGGCCATAACAACCAGCAGCAATAATCCAGCAAAAATGTACGTGACAATCACGCCCGGACCTGCGAGTCCAATCGTCTCTGCGCTACCTTTGAAAATCCCTGTTCCAATGACACCACCCATAGCCATAAAACTGATGTGTCTTGGTTTAAGCTTCTTCTGTAATGTTCCTTCTGTCTGAGCCAATTCAAGTCCTCCTGATGTAAAAAACGTCTATAATGCTGTCTTGTTTCATATTTTTGCACAATCTCATAAACATAATGTCCAGTATACCCTATTGTCCATCAATCAGCCCAGAAGTTCCTTATGGCCAATTCATCCCAAACGTATAAGGACATAACTATGTTTTATACCCTACAATGGCATCAAGCAATCTATGTACAATCCAGCTGATCAAACTGTACGCTGCCCCATAGATGAACCAAGCGCCTATGTTACTACCTAATGTTGAAAGATCACTCGCAATATACAACAAAGGCAGCATAAAAGATATAACCAGCGCTACCCAGAGTCTAAACCAATTGGCAAAATAACTGCATACTCCAAGCACCACAGCAATTATTGGACATAACACCAAGACGGCAAACAGCGGATTCATATGATCGAACCACCAATATATCATGCATGACTCCCTCCACCCTTTTCATAGCATGGTCCATGTTACATCATTGAGTTTATTTTACTCTTTTTCCAAACTTCAATATGTGTGATATGTTGCACAATAAAAAAAACCAGCATCCTGTAAAAAAACAGAATTCTGGTTTCTCATGCGATTCCACTTAGATTGTTTTTGTCATAAACATGCTGTTCGGGTCCAATATATAATCTGCGAATGGTTCGCAATATTCGAAACCGAAGTCTTCGTACAATTTCCGTGCCGGGATAAATGAATCCATTGAACCCGTCTCCAGACTGATTCGCTTATAACCACGGTCTGTGGCAACCTTCATAATATGAGCCAAAATTTTTCTCGCTACGCCTTTTCTCAGATGAGCCGAAGCGGTACGCATCGACTTCAACTCTGCATGGTCTGAATCAAGTTCTTTGATAGCCCCGCAGCCGAGCAAGTCGCCCCCTTCCCAAGCACACCAGAAAGTAATTTCGGGCTTCTTGAGTCCATCCAGATTCAACGCATGTATACTCTCTGGAGGCGAATCTACCGCCATCCCTTGCAAGTGCTCCGCAATTAAAGCCTTAACTTGGACTCCACTCAAATCATCCACTTTGATCTCCATAACGTACCACTCCCGCCGACATTTTTATTGTTTTTATCACTGAATGTATATCAATCATTTCATCTTACTACCGTGTTAGGTTTTATGACAAGAGGTTGCTTATATCCACTGAAATACGCTATTGTGATTCACCTATAATTTCCAGTATGATGAGGCTATCAGATGCCAAAGGGGCGAGGTCTATTGCGAATTATACATAGAGTTAAATGTGAAACCAAGGTGAAGCCATCTTAACCTATTTTAAAGGAGACCCCTATGACACTAAGTACGGACAACCTGTTTTATAGCCAACGATTAAAAATGACGCCCCCACGTCCTGAAGACGTGGAGACCATGCTGCAATGGAACGAAGACCCGGAGTACCTTCGGAATGTGGATACTGATCTGGCCATTCCCTATTCAGAGAAACAGTTGGAAGATGAGGGCGAAACGAAGAACAAGGAAGTTTACTTCAGACTGCGCACGCATGAAGAGGATACGCTGATTGGTTTTGTCGTCATTCACAGCATTGAATGGAATAACCGCTGCGGACAACTTGCTATTGGCATCGGACTTGCCAAACATCGTAACAAGGGATATGGTACGGAAGCGTTGAATCTTATTTTACGATATGCGTTCCATGAGATGAATCTGGACCGGGTTGGCCTCGACGTCATCGCCTACAATGCCAAAGCAATCCGTTCCTATGAGAAGGTTGGTTTTCAGTTGGAAGGTCGGGCACGCTCAGCTGTATATCGTGATGGTAAGCGTTACGACCGCTTGATGATGGGAATTCTAAGACCAGAATGGGAAGCACACAATCAGATCCATACGGAGGGTGAACAAGCATGACCAAGAATGCAGAAGTCACTGAGTTTATTGAACAGATTCAGATACCTTGGCAAGTACAAATCGCTGAACAACTGCGTCAGTTGGTACATGATTCCATCCCTGACGTTCAGGAACGCGTGCAATACAAGAAACCTCATTTTCTGAAAAACGGGAAGTACGCTGCGGTCATCTCGCCATCCAAACAGGCCGTATCCTTCACCATCTTCCATGCAACCGGACTCGATCTGCCCGATGGGATATTCGAAGGCCCGGAAGAGCGCAAAACGATCAAGCTCAAGGAAAAAGATACGCCGGATTATGAATGGCTGTCGGGACTGCTGAAGCAGGCATCTGCAGAATTGTAGGAAAATCTGACGTATATTAAATAGGCATCCCATGAAGTTCAAGAACTTACGGGATGCCTCATTGCTTCCACCATCAAGATTGCTGGTACGATACGGCGGTCATCTGGCAAGGCTCACATATGAACATGTAATACATACCCTCACCATATTCCTCAACCTCGCCCCAATCCAGTTGTGCGACAGCCTTCATTCTCGTGGAACAGCGTGGACATGTTGGGTACTCCGCATCCTGAACCCATCCTGGATGGCCGCCGACCTGAGATAGCGATGGTTCCATCGCCCACTCACTGGCATGGAATACATGACGTGGTGCGTTTGCAATCCGAAACTGTCGGCCCATATCTGGTGTAAGTTTTACATCGTCCTCCGGGTCAATGTCGTCCGCTCCCACGGGCATGACATTATGTGAACTCCATAGCGGTTCCCCCGCTGCATCCATCTCCATGTAAACCACACCGTAACTGCTGCATATCACGCAAGTCTGTATCTGAAGTTGCTGGGCATGCCAAGACACGTCCTTCAGAGCGGGATGTTTAACATCCAGACTAATTAAGGTGGTTAACGCATTGCCACACCATGGACAGCAATTTTTGCTAGGGTTCAGCATCGATAGTGAATTTCCGGTTAACTCCACGTTAGCTCCTTCATTCTCTTTTACTTTATAGAGTGAATAACTTGGGGTGGTGAATAATTCCCTGCGCTGCCCGTCTTTTGTAAGCTCCCAACCAGCTTCAGTGGTGTAATGCTCTGGCGCCACGTACAATTCGCTCGCCCAAGATGGAGGAGATTGTCTCCATTGCCGGAACTGCTGCACGACAACATCATCCCCGATATGGGCCAGCATGAGCAAAATATGGTTCCGATTCTCATCATCGGTGTTCACCTGCTGCAAGAGACGATCACGAACCTCACCCGAGGCACCTTCATACAAAATGGCAGGATAATAGATCTCCTGTTCCAGCAGCTCAGGAATTTCAGCAGTCAACGATATATCATGGTAGCAGACCAGATATACCAGAATGTCTTTGCCCGTATCTTCATCACCTGTACAAATCCGTTGCATCGCGTAATCCTTCATCTGATCTTGTTGCTCTACAGACAAAGACAGATATACCTGTTCCTCGGATTGTTCATAGGGTGTATAACGAATTAGTGGATCGCGAACCTGAGGTTTGTGCATGATTTTCAAAATTTCGACCGGGTCTGTGATACCTGCATACAAGTTCACGTCACGTCGATTCGCTTCAATGTATCTCTGGCGCTCCTCACGTTCCATCTCCTGTTTGCAAGGCATGCAATAACCACCCGTTTTCGCTGCTGTTGTTGGTAAAACGGTATTTGCACACCCCTCCCGTATACACGGAATTCGTTCTGTCATATTCCAACCTCCTTCAACTATCGGCAATGGAAAACACGCCACAATGTGACGTGTTTGTCCCTTACTCCATATTTAAATGCTGTCGGTCTTATATCGCAAGACGCAATCAGTGATGTCCCAACTGGTCCTTGGTGAATTCGTAAAAGGCAAGCGCATCTTCACTGCTGGCAAAGCCTGCCTGAGCTATCTTTTCACTGCCGCCACCTTTGCCTTGGTATGCTCCAAGATTGCCTTTGAAGAAAGGTCCACAAGCCCATTCAGGCGGTTGGCCGTTCTGTGCCAGAACTACTTTGGCCTCCGAGATGCTCACAAAGAGTACAAGCCCCTCATGGTCTGCGGTCAGCTTGGTGGCCAGGCTCTGCATATCCTTGAGCGATTTGTCTTCAAAGACCTGAGCAATCACCAGCCCTTGCCGAGCGGCCAGAAGTTCCTCCGCATAATAGGCATCATTCGTTGTTTTCACTGCATTCAGCTCAGTTTGCAGCTGCTTTTGCTCCAGTTCCATTTTCTCAATACGCTCCAATAACTCGTCCTTACTTGTCTTTAATTTAACCATGATGCTGTTGAGCACATTTTGTGTAGCTGTGAATTCATTCAGCGCCCTTGTTCCACATTTGAAATAAATGCGGGTGCCGCCCTTCACTTTTTCGGTTTTCAACAGTTTGATGATCCCAATCTCGCCTGTCGCCGACACATGAGTTCCACCGCAGGCGTTATACTCCACACCCTCGATCTCAACGATGCGAATGTCTTCCGTTACCGTAGGCTGCTTCACCAGTGGTAATTGTGCAACCTCTTCTGCTGTAACCCAGGACGTGTTGATGCGAGCATTACGATAGATCTGACGATTCACTTCTTGTTCAATGGCGGTTAATTGATTCGCTCCCAGTTCAGCCGCAGCCACATCAATCGTGTCATACTCCGTACCAAGATGGAAACTGAGCGTCATCGCTTCCGTCAGCTTTAGCGTGATTGCCGATAACAAATGCTGACCCGTATGCTGCTGCATATGATCGAATCTTCGCTCCCAGTCAATCTCACAATGTACTTCGTTCTGCTCAGGGGTGCGTTCCAGCTTATGCCACACCTCGCCCTCTTCGATGTTCACATCCAGAACAGCGATGCCGCCAATTTGTCCCAGATCACAAGTTTGTCCGCCCCCATGCGGGTAAAAAGCAGTCTCCGCCAGCGTGACATATACGCCGTCTTCCTTGTCCACTCTGCCTGTAATCGTTGTATGCCACTCTCTTGTATAAGCAGAGTCATAATAGATTTTTTGCGTCATTGAATCATCCCGATCCCTTCTCGTTCAAATGGGTTTTCATAATCTCCAGATTACACTATCTGGAACCCTCAAGCCAATTTATGGCATACAAAATCGCTTTCCATATCCAAAATAACGCTCTGTGAGCGAAAATACCTTTTCAACAAGAAAGAAAATTTTGCAGGATGATGCTCGGCATTGATCAAAAAAAAGAAGAGTGAATAATCACTCTACTTTCTGAAAACCATTTTAACAAACAACTTTTTATGAAGCCCTGTAGCTAATAGATCGCTATCGGTCCATACGGACCATCGATAATTTCAATTTTCGTTTCAAAAATATCTGTTAAAATTTCGGGGTCCATCACTTCTTCTACGGTTCCAAAAGCGGCGATTTGACCATCTTTCATGGCACATATTCGATCCGAATATTTGGCGGCAAAATTGATATCATGCATAACCGTCAGAATGGTTCTCCCGAATTCATTAGCAGCATATCTCAAATGCTCCATCATCCGAACAGAACGAGCAACATCCAGATTGTTCAGAGGCTCGTCCAAAAGTACGTATTCCGTCTCTTGGCACAACACCATTGCGACATAGGCTCTTTGCCTTTGACCACCAGAAAGTTCATCTAGATATCTATTTTCCAGAGCAGTTAAGTCTAGAAAATCAATATATTTAGATATAATAGCTTCATCCTCATCCGTTAATCTTCCCTTAGAATAAGGAAACCGTCCGAATCCAGCAAGTTGTCTAACGGTAAGCCTTGTGACAAAATGATTTTCTTGTCGTAAAACCGTTATAATTTTGGCCAGATCCCTTGATTTGGATGTGGAAACATCCATATTGGCAACCTTGATCTGACCTTCGTCCAAATCCAAAAGTCTTCCGATCATGAGAAGTGTCGTCGACTTCCCCGCACCGTTGGGTCCAATTAAAGAAGTAAGACCGGCTTTGGGTATATGAATATTCAAAGGGCCAATCTCTACCTCGGCTGCATAGGTTTTTTTGACATTATTGATCTGTATCATAAAGAACCCTTCCTTAAAATCACAATTAAAAATGTTAGTCCGCCAACCAATTCTATAATGATGGAAACAACACCTTGGGCATTGAAAACATGATTCATAATAAAGTATGCACCGGTTAAGATCACAAACCCTATCGCAAGAGCCATTGGGAAAACATATCTGTGATCATAGGTTTGAGCGGCCTGATAACTCAAAATCGCAACTAAAAATCCATAGAATGTAAGTGGTCCAACCAAAGCCGTCGAAATGGCCATCAATATGGAAACCAGAACCAGCGTATAAATCACACTACTTTGATGTTTAGTTCCCAAGGAAGTAGAGACATCCTTACCCAGCGACAGTACATTTAACCTCTTGGCATTAGCAAGCAGCAAAATCGCTGCAATGATGACGATAGGAATCGCAATCGGGAAATAGGCAGAATCCGCATTATTCACGGAAGCAAACATTCTTGCCTGCAAAATATCAAATTCGGACGGTGCAAGAAGTCTTCTCATAAAAGAGGATACAGACCTCAGA
This sequence comes from Paenibacillus sp. FSL L8-0435, assembly GCF_037965655.1. Classification (NCBI taxonomy): domain Bacteria; kingdom Bacillati; phylum Bacillota; class Bacilli; order Caryophanales; family Paenibacillaceae; genus Paenibacillus; species Paenibacillus sp. FSL L8-0435. The sequence continues at coordinate 999,675 of NZ_CP150185.1, read as the reverse complement.
CCGGTCCCGATAATAATACCGACTAAAAGTAGAAGTTGTAAATTGCCGTATTTTCCGGAAAGCAACCATCCATAGAGGATTAAACACATGATGACCATTGCAGCAACTTGATATAAAAAGGAATCAACACCGCTAAAATTCACAAATACCGTAGCACCAAGGAAAAATATAGTACTCGTATGAATGGTTGAATAAATAGCATCAAAACCTAAAAGGGACGGAGTTATAATTCTGTTATTCGTAATCGATTGAAAAGCAACCGTGGATAAACTTTGGCAAATTGCAGCGATCAGCATTGAAACCAGAGCAACTACTCTTCTTGTAACAACAGGTATGAAAGAAGGCGAAGACACAGGAACCGGATTGTTATAAACCAGTAGTCCAACCGATGCAAAAACGCCCAGAACAATTAATGTTATCAGCAAAATCCAATAGCGCTTTTCTTCTTTTTTGGTACGGAAGGCTTTAGCTGATCTTTTTTTAGGACGACGGCTAGAATCGATTTCGATACTCAGTGGATTTCTACTTGCTAAGTTGCTCATCTTACCCTCCTTGTTGTCCGCCTTTGTCTTAACAAAATGACAATGAATACGACGGCTCCCACTGTTCCAAGGATCATCGAGACAGGTATTTCAAAAGGCATAATAATGACACGAGACAGGATATCACACACAATGATGCTGCCCATCCCTAATAAGCACACCCATGGCAAATTGCTCCTGAGATCGTCCCCCCTAAACATGGAAACAATATTGGGGACTATTAACCCTAGAAAAGGCAAGTTCCCAATGACCGCTGCAACGATTCCAACGGCTAGTGAAATAAGCGCAGTACCCAAAAGAATGATCCTGTCATAATTTACGCCAAGACTGGTAGCGACGTCTTCCCCTAGTCCGGCTAATGTCAGCCGATCAGCAAAAACAAATATAAGAATAGTCACCAATACGATGAGCCATAAATATTCATACCTGCCAATTTGCACAGATGAAAAGGAGCCTGCAAACCAGCTTTCGATATTTTGAGTCATTTGGAACACAAGCCCGACGAAAGTTGAAAATGCAGAAATGACAGCTCCAAGCATCATCCCAATAATCGGGACAACTAAAGACGAACGGAGTTTAACTTTCTTTAGAAACATAAAAAAAATCATCGTCCCTATAAAAGAAAAAATGATTGCACCAGTCATTCTTAGCGTTAAGCTCGGGGCAGGAAAGACCAGATAAATAAACATGATCCCCAGTCCTGACCATTCCATTGTTCCGGTTGTGGTAGGTTCCACCAAGCGATTCTGTGTAATAAGCTGCATGACCAGTCCTGCCATTGCCATGGCGGCACCGGTAAGCATTAATGCAACAGTTCTTGGGACACGAGTAATGAAGAACATCTCCATTCCATCCGCTTGTCCTCGTATGTCATAAACTCCAATAAGCAGTGATGTAATGCCTAAAATAATAGTGGCTATAATCGCAATGATAAAAGGTATGGTCCATAGCTTTTTGGGGTTATGACGCTGGGGTTGAGAATTCTCAACCCCAGCTAATTTTGGTATTAAATTTTTCTGCACTGCAGCATACTCCTTTTTACTGTTTAGCTAAAGCTTTCGTAAGGTTGTTAATCAACTCCAAGAAAGTTTCGATGGATTCATTGGTGTACGTGTCGTTTGGAGCATAAACGATTTGTTTTTGAGTAATAGCAGTGGTGTTTTGCAGAGCAGGTGAATTATCAATAACGTCCTGAGCCGGAACGGCACCTTCTTCAGCAGATACAGCTGCATCCCGATCCAGTACGAAAATCCAATCCGGATTGCTTTGGGCGATCGCTTCAACAGAAATATCATCACCTTGATGATCAGAAGAAGATTTGTCCACTTCTAGTGCTGGAACCCAGCCGAAAATGTCATACAACGGTCCCCACACACGTCCAGTAAGCGGAGCCGAGAAACCGATGTTTCCACCAGAAACGACAACACTCATAATTTTATCTTCACCATTATAAGCAGCCTTAGCTTCTTCAATAGCTTTATCAAAATCAGCAATCAGTTGGGCAGCTTCTTCTTGCTTCTCGAAAACTTTTCCCAAATTGGTTGTTGCATCTTTAAGTCCATTAACAAAGTTTTCTCCAGGTGATGCTGTTTCTTCAAGCTCAATATTAAGGTCGATCACTGCTGCATTAGGTACTAATTTTTTGATGTCTTCATAGTAGCTAGCAAACCGTTGACCAACAATGACAAGGTCAGGCTGTATTGATGCCAATAGTTCAAGGTTTGGTTCTCGGTGATTCCCAATATTTTGTACCGATTCATCCGCCACATATGGTGAATCCGCAGGCATTACATCCTTCGGCGCTGCTGCTAATTTGACGCCCCAAGTGGACAGAGTCTCAAATGTTCTGTTATCCAGAGCAACGACCTTCGTTGGATTTACAGGCACGGTTACCGTTCCATGAGCATCCGTAATTTCAACTGTTGTGGCTGTAGCTGTAGTAGCAGCATCGGAAGTTGCAGCCTCTGTATTCGCAGTATCCGTCGTAGCAGGTTCATTACTTGAACAAGCTGCCAACACCAAAGTTAAAGCTGCAACCATGATAAACATTAATTTTGAAGAAATAGACTTTCTCATTTAATTTATATCCCCCTAAATTTAGAAAATTTGGATTCCCACGCAGCGTAATGTGTTGGATAAACTCAGTATCATACCTCCTCAGACGTAAATTTAGAGAATAAACTTAACCCCTTTTCACTGTAGTGCTGAGTAACAAAATAACAAATGATAGTGATTATCAATATCAATAGGTTATATTATAACAAGTTAGAAGGCATTTTCAACAACCTAATTGTTTTAATTCATGGCGAAATTATGAACCAAATATTCCATTGTAGGTATTTATATGCATAAAAATCGACATTTCAATACAAAAAAAGAAGCATCACTGTGTGATACTTCTTTTGCGGTAAGAACTCTTTATACATTTATATTTCTCATCGAAATGATCTAATTTTTCACTAACATTCTTATTTCATCGACTCAGATAATTCTGTGAAAATAACACCCAGCGCATACGCGCCAGCATCCGGGTAACCCAGACTACGATCGCCGACGGCACCTGCACGGCCCATACGTGCCACGATGTCTTCCGTTTTCTTCGCACCTTCAACGGCTGCTGCTGCACCTTTGGCAAATGCTGTTTTGAAGTCATCTCCAGACTCCGCACTTTGTGTCCAGGAATCGGCACATGGAACGAGTGCATCAATCAAGGTTTTGTCGCCAACAACGGCACCACGTCCGAAGGAACGCTCTCCAGTAGACTGAATCCCTTGCACGGCTGCATGGATCATCTCAGCAAATTCAGCAACGTTTAATTGCTGTTTATCCCCTACTGCTTTGCCAGCCGCACGGAATGCCGAACCCCAGATTGGCCCGGATGCGCCGCCACAATATTCCATGATGACCAAGGAACATGCATCCAGGAATGATCCGATGTCTTTTTTATCTTCGTTAATAATGTGATTCCATTCGCGTTTCAACTGGCGGAAGCCTTTTGCCACACTCATACCGAAATCGCCATCACCGGCATGGGAATCCAGTTCACAGAACGGTACCTCGTTCTTGATGATGATCTCACCCATTTTATCGATCAGATAGACGATGTTGTCCAGTGAAAATTGATTGTTGCTGATCACCGCAGATGTTGCAGGCGTCTCCACTTCATAAGATACGGGAGCCTCTTCACCCACGACAGCTTCCAGCGCTTCGGAATACGCCACTTGTGCTACAGGAGGACCGGATACTTTAAATGCAGGGGTATCACTTTCCTTAAATAACAATGACTTCAGTTCATCATCCAGTTTCAGGATCGTAACCGATGCACCCGCCATATCGATACTTGTCATGTAGTTGCCTACAAATGTAGTAGCTACATTGAGGCCTGAACGCTGTGACAACTCACGCTGAACCGAGTTGTTGAGCAGGTACAGCTCTTGCAAAGGTGTTGCGCCAAACCCATTCACCAGCACGGCAATCTCAGCAGAATCATCCGTATCCAGCTTCATATCGGCAAGCAATGCTTCGATCATACGCCCTGCCAATTCATCAGCCGATACAATTTTCTCCCGACGAATTCCTGGCTCACCATGAATCCCTACGCCGAATTCCATCTCATCTTCAGCAATTTCGAATGTAGGCGTGCCTTTGGCGGGTACGGTACAGGATGTGAATCCAAAACCAATACTGCGCACGTTCTGAGCTGCTTTCTCAGCAACGGACTTCACATCAGCCAGACTTCGGCCTTCCTCCGCTGCTGCTCCGGCAATTTTGTGAACCAGTACAGTTCCGGCAACGCCGCGACGTCCAACGGTATACAAGCTGTCTTGTACAGCGATGTCATCCTCAACACGCACATACTGTACGTCGATGCCATCTTCTTCAGCCAGATGCGCTGCATTTTTGAAGTTCATCATGTCGCCGCTGTAGTTCTTGATGATCAGAAGTGTACCCTTGTTGCTGGCTGTTGCCTTGATCGCTTGATACACCTGGATTTGGGAAGGAGATGCGAATACATCTCCACATACCGCTGCATCCAGCATGCCTTTCCCCACATAACCAGCGTGAGCCGGTTCATGTCCACTGCCGCCGCCACTGATCAGGCTGACTTTATCCGCCTGGATCTCTCTGCGTTTGATGACTTTATATTTTTTCAGAAATTCAAGCTCCGGGTGTGCAAGCGCAATCCCGTTGCACATTTCCATAACAACATGTTCGGCCTGGTTAATAATTTTCTTCATTATTTTACCTCCCGGCGAGCTGCTTTGTACTCACGACCCATACGGTCAGCCGCTGCAATGGCAGCAGCCACTTCAGGAACAGTGATTGGGAACGGCATAGCGTGAATGGATTCTTCCGGAATACAAGCGATCTCTGCCACTTTCAACAACTCTTCCTGACTAATCGTGTCTACACCGATATCCGCCAAGCTGATCGGGAGTCCCACTTCAAGACAGAAGTCCATGACTTCATGCAGCTCTTCGGTTGGTGCATTTTCGAGTACAAGTTGTGCAATCGTACCGAATGATACTTTTTCACCGTGGAAGAAATGATGTGTGCCTTCCAGAACAGTCAAACCGTTGTGGATCGCATGTGCTGCGGCCAGACCGCCACTTTCGAATCCAAGACCTGACAACAGAATGTTGGTCTCAACGATGTTTTCCAGCGCTTGTGTCACAACGTTACTGTCACTCGCTACTTTTGCTTTTGCACCGTCAGTCAGCAGCATTTCATAACACAGTTTTGCCAGTGCAAGTGCCGCATTGGTACCTACTGCAGATGGTGTGTATCCTTCGCGGGAACCCATTGGCAGACTTGCGTTTACACGGGAATAGGATTTCGCTGTTGCTCTTGCTTCGAAGTATGTAGAGAGCGCATCTCCCATACCGGATACAAGGAAACGTGTTGGTGCATTGGCAATGACTGTTGTATCAACGAGAACCACACTTGGGCTTTGTTTGAAGTAAGCATAGTCATCAAAAGAACCATCCGGTGTGTACAATACAGCGGAGTGACTTGTCGGTGCGTCTGTTGCCGCAATCGTAGGGCAGATAATCAGTGCTTCGCCTTCAGCTACACATTTCGCAGCATCGATCGCTTTACCGCCACCAAGACCGATCGTAGAGTCACATCCCTTTTCCTTTGCGATCGCTTGCAGACGAGCAACTTCCTCACGGGAACATTCCCCTTTAAAACCGCTTTCAACAAACGTAATATTAAATTTCTCGGCTGTTGCATCCAGCTTTGCTTTGACACGCTGTACATCATCCGGATGTGCAATAAGCAAGGCTGATTCTCCGAAGGATTTAACAAAGTACCCCAGGTTCAACAATTCGTCTTCGCCTTGTACATATTTGGTTGGGCTGATAAATGCTTTTCTCATAATAATATATGCCTCCTAATGATATGAATTGGTGTAGTGATTACATCAAATTTTAATTTCTTACAATTGACCTTAATATAATGCATGAGCAGCAGGTTTACAGTGGACTTTGATAACAAATTATTATAATTTACAATCGTAATTTTTTGCTTTTTAGTGCAATCATGGTATGTTATTGTCATGAGATGGTTGAATTTTGACCTCCCATAATACATTACCCGTCATCATTACATCTTAATATGTACAAGTTGCTAACTTTTAACGGCCTAAATTATGAATCAGGTTAGCCTATGGAGGTTGCACCAATGATTAAAGAATATCTGCATATCAATAAAATTCTCGACCTTAATAAATGGAAGCGTCTACAAGATTCTCTCGCAACAGTAACCAAACTGGCGATCCTCACCGTTGATTATAAAGGCATTCCCATAACCAGCCACAGCAGCTGTCAGGCTTTCTGCCAGAATGTGCGTAAAGACCCCGAGCTTCTACCCTACTGTCAAAAATGTGATTCACGTGGCGGTCTGGAAGCCGTTCGGTTGAATGAGCCCTATGTATATCTATGCCATTTCAATATTATTGATATCGCGATTCCAATTACGATTGATGGCAAATATATCGGCGCCGTCATGGCAGGACAAGTGAAACTTGCCGATCCGGAAAAGGGTAGTGACTTGGAGCAAATTGTCACGTCCAAAAACGTACCCATGCATGCAGCCAAGCTGGAGGAATTAAAGGACGAATACGCCCAGCTGCCTGTGATGACCTATGAAGAGATTGTGAAAATCTCCAACATGTTATCCCTGCTCTGCAACTACATTGTGGAAGAAGCACTCAACAAAAATCTGTTAGTTGAAATGTTCGAGAAAGCTTCAGGTAATCAGGAGACTCTAAACCTCTCCACCATTCTGCCGGGTTACTCCATTCGTAATATCGAGTCGATCAAAAAAGAAATGACCAATGCGATAGCGGATGCTTATCTGAAGAACAGCCCAAGTGACACGGAAAGCTCCAGTCCGGTACTTCAGCCAGCTTTTGAATACATTCACAGTCACAAGAGTGAACAAGTTTCACTCAAACAAATGGCCGATCTATGCCACCTGAGTCCGAGTTATTTCAGCAGACTGTTTGCCAAGGAAACCGGTGAGAACTTCACAACCTACCTGGCAAAACTCAAGATAAAGTGGGCCAAGCAATTGCTGGAGGTCACCGACATGCCTGTCTCACAGATCAGTGATGAGCTGGGATTTAATGAATCGGGATATTTTATCAAAATATTCAAAAAGTTCGAGGAAATTACGCCTGCTCTCTATCGCAAATACCTCCAGGAGAAAATATAGATTCACTGATACTTTTTTCGTATCAAAGATGAGGTTAAAAGATATTTCACCTATTAATCTGCCATTGTTACAATGGAGTCCAGATGACTTAGGGAGGCGACATGAATGGAATATCGCAAATTAGGAAACAGTGGATTAACCGTCAGTGAGATTTCACTCGGCAACTGGATTACGCATGGAGCACAAGTCGAGGATGGAATTGCAGAAGCTTGTGTGCGAACCGCATTGGATGCAGGTATTACCACATTTGATACCGCAGACGTGTACTCCAATACCAAGGCTGAAGCCGTACTGGGACAGGCTCTTAAGGATGTACGTAGAGAAAGTATTGAACTGTGTACCAAAGTCTGTCACCCAACCGGCACAGGTCATAATGACCGCGGACTTTCACGTAAACACATCATGGAAGCCTGCAATGGTTCATTACAACGGTTACAGACGGATTATATTGATGTCTATTACGCTCACCGTTATGATTACAACACTCCGCTGGAAGAGACGTTTCTGGCATTCTCCGATTTGGTCCGTCAGGGCAAAGTCCATTACATTGGCGTAAGTGAATGGAACGCAGATCAGATTGCAAGAGGAGCCGCTTTGGCGCGGGAACTCCATGTCCCCTTCATTGCAAGTCAGCCCCAATATTCAATGTTATGGCGTGTGATTGAGCAAGATGTGGTGCCTGCAAGCGACCAAGCAGGACTTGGACAGATTACATGGTCTCCACTGGCTCAGGGTATATTATCGGGCAAATATCCGCCTAACGAAGCATTGCCCACCGGATCACGTGCAGCTGCTGAGGCAGGAGCACCCTTTTTCAATAAACTGGCTGGTCAGTGGTTACGTGAAGATGTTCTTACCGCTGTGCAACAGCTTGTTCCACTCGCTAAAGAGATTGATCTAACTCTTCCTCAACTCGCTGTCGCGTGGGTTCTACAACAGTCGTATGTCAGTTCCGTCATTATCGGCGCATCCCGGCCGGAGCAGGTATTGGAAAATGTAAAAGCCTCCGGTGTGAAACTGGACTCTGCGATCATGTCTCGTATTGATGAAATACTGAATCCGTGGATTGAGCGTGATCCAACCAAGACGGGATAGTTTCTTTTTCCATTACTCACAACATACTAAGTTGTACTAATCATTTACACGAGAACGAAGAGGACAGAAAAAACCTGAAAAAGCGGAGCTAAAAGCTTTCTGCAAGAAAGCTACTTCGGAAGCATACACTTCGCCTTTATCACCAGATTTTCCCCTTGAGAAAAGGGATCGAAAAAAATCTGGGGATAACAGCGATTGGAAGATTGTTCTGTCATCGCAGTGTAAGTGTAAATAACCTTTAGCGCAACTCATATTCCCCATCAACAAAGTTCATAAAGCGGGACACTACTTCCTGATTCATATCCGTCCGCCATGCCGTATACAACGGTACGGAGGGCGGATTTTCTTGTAATGGAAGAAAGACTACACCCTTTCGCTGGAACACATCCACCGATGACGGGACAATGGAAATGCCCATGCCCGCTGCAACGAGATTCACAATCGTATACATTTGGATCGCTTCCTGCGTAATTCGAGGATCTACGCCATGCTCCCTGCAATAATCCAGAACGAGACGATGGAACGGAGAACCCAGATGCCGTGGGAATAAAATAAAATCTTCATCCGCCAGTTCTCGAATTGAAACTTGAGTCTGAGAAGCCTTCGGGTGATGATCTGGCAATACAGCAATCAACGTTTCCATCTGGCAGGGGCGGAACGAGACATGACGAGTATCTTCCTGATATCTCAAAAATCCAATATGGATCTGTCCGTCTTCCAGTGCCTGCAATTGTTGGGACGAAGTCATCTCACGCAGCGTCAATTCAATCTGCGGATACGCAGCGCGAAATTTCCTAAGAACATCCACCATAATGCTCCCCGAAGCCGAATCCACAAAGGCTATGGTTATATGCCCGATGATGCCCTGATCTGCCTTTTGCGTAAGCTGAATGGATCGTTCGAGCTGGGCCATGATCAGTCTGGCCTGTTCCAGAAATACGGCACCAGCCGGGGTGAGACGAACCATTTTTCTGGTGCGCTCCAACAACTTCACGCCAAGCTCATCCTCTAAATTCTGAATCTGCTGGCTCAGCGGTGGTTGCGTCATATTTAATTTTTCCGCTGCACGGTGAAAATGAAGCTCCTCCGCCACGGTGATAAAGTATCTTAACTTTCGGATATCCATAAGTCTGTTGCGCATCCTTCCGTCTACCTTGTTAATTCATCTGTTCCTGAACCCAGATTGCCGACTCAGCCAGCATTGTCATCAATTCATTAAAGTCCACAGCAATTTCCCGCAGAGGAGTTTCCCCTGCATCGTGGATCAACATCAGCACCTTGCCTGAATTTTGATCCAGTATGGCCGTACTTCCTTCACCAAATCCACCAATCGGGAAAGGCTGGAGGTCAGCTGGCAGCTCGTATTCTTTCTCATATTCACGGTATACTTCCAAAAAATCCGGATAAGCCCAGCTCAGTTCTTTCACCGAATACAAGGCAGGGTCGCCGAAATTACATGCCCCGAATTCAAGCAAAAGTGCGCGATACGCTGCGGGCAGTTTCACATTATACTTTTGCTCAAAATCCTCAATGCTCTTTTGCGTTTCGGGAGTACACCCTTCTCCCATTGTTGTATCGTAAGCTTTCACCAAAAGATCACGAATCGGTTCCAATTCTATCGACGTCACTTGAACTCCCCCTTTACATAGAATCCGCTTGTTATCTCACCTGTTTACGCAACTCTTGATCCAGCCATTCCAGTGCTGCACGCAGCTTGTCCTGAGGAACTTTCTCATAACGATCACCCGTAGACAATTCAAAGGCACAGCTGTTCCCACTTGTTTTGTTCAGATATGAAGTCATTCCTATGCCAAACCGCTTAGCCATTTGCACAAGGATTGGTTCAACTTCGGCAGCACCGAGCGCAAAATGTACATGGAACATATTCGATACAGGTACCTCGGGCAACGTTTGTATCCCGTGACACGCATTCAGTAGGAAGGCGAGTTCTTGAGCCTGCTCGTAATACAGCTCCATTTTGCCAATCCGTTCATTGAAATAATACTGAGAACTCAGAATATACGGATACAGGCCGATCAGATCTCCGCCGTGCCGACGTTTCCATACTTTCGATTCTTGCATCACATCCGGATCACCCGCCAATATAGCCCCCGCAATACCTCCAATGCCTTTATAAAAGGACACATACACCGTATCAAACAAACTGCAGATCTCCGCAGGCGTTTTCTGATAATAGGGAGTGATCTCAAACAGGCGTGCCCCGTCCAGATGCAGCTTAATCCCGCGTTCACGGCAATAGGCCGAGATCGCTTCCAACTCTTCATACGCTGGCAATTGCCCACCAATCTCGCGTTGCGGCAGTTCCAACAGCAGACAGGCAATGTCCTGATCGAGCGCCTGTACATCTTGCAAACGAATCAAACGATCCTTGTCCGCAAGTAAAATTGATTCAATCTGATGCAACTCTTTCAGTCCGTCTTCCTCATGGATTTCAAGATGACACAAAGGGTGGTAAGCTACTCGTTTTACACCTTTGCGGTCACACCAGATCCGTAATGCAATCTGCTGTGCCATCGTTCCACTTGGGAAAAACACCGCCGATTCCTTGCCAAGAACGTCGGCCATCTGTTGCTGAAATTCTTCAATAAGGGGGCCGTTGCCGTAGTGGTCACTGAACACCTCCCCATCGATCTGGTCCAGTACGTTCTGAAGCACCTTCACTTGGCGACTGCCGTGACCACCTACAATAAAGTCTGCCTGATTAAATGCATCAGCCAATGTTAACGTAGTATCCTCCAAAGTCATTCACTCCTTTATAGTGTGTGTTCAAAAATGGACTTTATGAACAACCTCTTATCGTTCTGGTTCTGTAATAATATCAACCAAAGCGCTGAGCGCACTAGATATATGTTCACCACGGGGATACACAAATCCTACTTCCAACCGGCAATAAGGATCGGGCAAAGATAACACTGCAATCTCACCTCTTGATTCTGCTTTGGTAACCGAAGAACGCGGCAGCAATGATACACCGAGCCCGGCAGATACACCATTCAGAATCGTGTCCAGTGTTCCATATTCCATGATGTTAAGCGTGTGGATACCCTGATCTTTCAAAAAGGATTCCGCCTGATCACGATGTGTGCATCCGATCTCAAAAAACAACATCGGCCTGGACAATAACGTGTACATCTCATGTGCTCCAGGTTCAGCGATCAACACCAATTCCTCGTCATACATCTTCATATAGTTCAGCTCAGGATGATCAATCGGGCCATATATTAAGGCTCCATGCAATTCATGTTGGATGACCTTCTGGTTCAGTTCATGGGTCCCACCCGTGACAAGCGAATGTTGTACTTCCGGGTAGCATGAAGTATATTCAGCCAAGAGCGGCGTCAGAAAAGTAGAAGCTGCTGTCTCTATGGCACCTAGACGAAGCATCCCCGCTGGTGGGTTACCCACTTGTGTGGCCTGCTCTGCTTCATATAATAATTCCAATATTCTATCCGCATACCCAAGCAGGTTCTCGCCTGCAGGTGTAAGCGACATCCCCCGATTGGAACGATGAAATAGCGGTACTTGCAGTTGGGTCTCCAACTGTTTAATCCGTGCTGTTACATTGGACTGCACATAATTAAGTGAGAGCGCAGCTTTACTGATACTACCTTCGCGGGCAACCGCCTGAAATATTTTCAAATCACCTGCATCCATACTCTGATCACCTGCTCGTCGTTATATCGGCATTCTGCATCATCCGATTCATGCAAAGTGCTTATCTATTATTTTCAATGATACTGACAATCATTTTTGTTCATTTTACGTGAATCTGCTCCGTCTGTACAATGAGGCTCAGTAGTTAAATCTAGCTACACAGACAGGAGGAATATTGAACATGAAAGCTATTGTCCATTCGGCCCAGAGCGGCCTTGCAGGTCTTCAATATACAGAGTCAATCTCTCGGGCACCAGAAGCCGGGGAAGTGCAGATTCAATTAAAATCCGCTGGAATCAACCATCGGGATCTATTCATCATGGCAGGACGCGGCCCTCAGGACATCCCACTCGTTCCCGGTTCCGATGGAGCAGGTATTGTCGTAGCGATTGGCGAAAGCGTAAGAGGGTTCGCGATAGGAAATGAAGTCATTATCCATCCTACACTCGGTTGGGAACATGCATCTGAAGTGCCGACCGTACCCGATATTGTTGGTGGCCCTACGGATGGAACACTGGCTCAATATATAACGTTGCCTGCTGCAAATGCCCTGCCTAAGCCAGCCCACCTATCCTGGGAGGAAGCAGGTGTGCTGTCCCTTTCAGCGCTGACGGCCTATCGCGCCTTATTCACTCGCGGCGTATTGAAGCAAGGTGAACATGTCCTTATTCCCGGCGTTGGCGGTGGTGTAGCGACCTATGCCCTGCTCATGGCGGTAGCGGCTGGTGCCAAGGTGACCGTCACCTCCAGAAGTGACGCCAAAAGAAATGAAGCTCAGCGTTTGGGCGCTGCCCAGGCACTGGATAGTCATGCTGATTGGCGTAGGCAGAACGATCTGGAACCTGTGGACATCATCCTGGATAGCATCGGACAAGCCATGTTCCCAAAATATTTTGATATAATCAGACCAAGTGGACGTATCGTGATGTATGGTGCAAGCTCGGGGGATGATCTGACCCTACCGATTCGCTCTATCTTCTTCCCGCAGATCAGTCTGATCGGCACCTCTATGGGTAGCCGTGAGGAGTTTATCCAGATGCTGCAATTCGTGGAGCAACATGATATACATCCTGTAATTGATGGCGTATATCCATTGCAAGACGTAGCAAAAGCATTCGAACGCATGGAAAACGGCGAGCAGTTTGGTAATCTGGCTATCCTTATGGAGTGACATCTATTTTGGAGATGGGCCTTCATGAATTGTTGAAAATTGATTTACGATAATGGGGTGAATCCATCTGACCCGTCTAGCTAAACGTATACTAATTTTTCTTGTTGCTATTATGCTTTTGGCCCAAATTCCTATGTTAAAAGAAACCTTAGCCCGCGGAGTTACTACGTTATATGTGAAGATAAAGTATCCCGAACATTCCTTTCAATTCCAAGACTTCAACTACGTGTCTCATTTCGGGAACTATATCATTTCATATACTGATCAAGACGAGCAAGGTATTAGTCTGATGCTTGAGCCCAATTTTTTTCCGGTGCTCATTATATATGATCCATTAAATCAGCCCATGAAAGACTAGTTTGTTCACGCTATGAATCATTCAGGAGGTATCGATATGGACAATAGATTACATTTGGTCGAATTGGTTCGCAAGCTGATGGACTCTGAAGGAACGGAAGCCGAGTTAGATGACATGTTGACGGAGCTACAGCAGCAGGTTCCACATGCAGAGATCAGTAATCTGATTTTCTGGGATGATCGAGACCTGACGCCTGAACAGATTGTGGAAGAAGCCTTGGCTTCACGTCCAATCATTCTTCCACCCCAATCTTAATATTCTTCAGGAGATGAACGATAGGATATGTCTGACATGTCTGATTTAAATCATAATAACAACAATGAACACCCTGATTTTAACGGAATCAGCGGAGGAGAAAAACTACAGGCACTTCGTGATCTGATCGAACTAACCGATAATCACCTTACTCAGCAAGTTCTCGCTATTGGCATGGATACACATGAAGAGGATCTCATCCGTATCGAAGCATGGCGCGCTTTAGGCATGGCAGGCTCCTCTGCTCTTCTGGGTGAAATCCTTCATGCTGCCGCACAACTTGTTCGTGACTCAGAAGAAGATGAGGATGTACAGAATTACGTCTTGCAAACGCTCGCTCTACTGCCCGTCACAGAAGCCGAGATCCAATTGGCTCAGGAAGTTCTGGAGGGTAATGCCTACATATTAGTCAGAGGAGCGGCCTTTGCTATGCTTGTTGCACATCCACAAGTTAATGGCGCAGCATCCGCGCTAGAATCGCTTCAATCCGATCCTGATTTTGGCTCTTCTGCAATGCGGGTACTGCATTCGAATCAACGAAGTAATAATCAATAAACCAAGTTTAATCTCCCCAATTTCCATAATTTCGTTATAATGGTAAGCAAGACATCATGCTATTGGAGGAGAATTATGGAAACGGAAGCTTTACGCAACGTGGAACAACTAGCTTTGAAAAAACACAAGATATACAAACAAAGCTTAATCAGGTACCTTGCACGCTCCATGCTGGCCAGTATGTTTATCGGATTCGGCGTCATCGTGGCGTTTAAGACAGGTAACTTCTTTTATATGGAGCAGTCCCCGTTTACCTATCCGATGGCGGCAATTACGTTTGGCGCGGCCATCATTCTGATCGCCTACGGCGGGGGTGACCTGTTCACGGGCAATACGTTTTATTACACGTATGCGGCGCTGCGCAAGAAACTGCGCTGGTTTGAAGTGATCAAGCTGTGGATTGCAAGTTATAGCGGTAACCTGATGGGCGCAGCCGTGTTTGCCTTGTTAATCTACCTGACCGGGTTGTTCGACTCGTCTCAGGTGAATGGTTTTCTGTTAAGCGTGGTGGAGCATAAGATGGAAGTTCCAACCATGCAGCTCTTTTTCCGGGGCATCCTGTGTAACTGGCTTGTATGTATGGCGTTTTTTGTCCCAATGTTCATGAAGGAGAATGGAGCCAAAATGTTTGCCATGATGCTCTTTGTGTTCTGCTTCTTCATCTCGGGATATGAGCACAGCATCGCCAATATGTGTACGTTCGCGATTGCACTTGTGCTGAATCACCCGGGGACGATCTCATTTGAAGGTGTGCTTCACAACCTGGTTCCCGTGACCTTGGGTAATCTGGTGGGTGGTGTGCTGCTGATGGGCTTTATGTATTATGCGGTGAACAAACCGTTTCTGGATGAAGAGACACATTAATCTCTGGCAAAAAAAGATTCCCTTACAGCTCGGTCCTTCGACCGTGGCTGATCGGTAAGGAGAATCCAAAACACCCCGGCAACCTTCCCATCTCAGGGAGTAGATTGCCGGGGTGTTTCTCTATGGGCAGGCTCGCGGTTAAGCCGCTTGCCAACCCCATCCGTGGCTTAGAAGTAATCCCGCCACGGCGTATATTCAATATCGTTGTCGCCGCGCGTGACCACGATCATATTTTCCATTTTGCCCGTGTCCTTATTGGTACGGTAGATCATCGTACGTGTCTCGCCTTCTTCCGGCACAGAGAACAGGAACTTGTCCGCAACGAACGAAGAACCAAGTCCAGTGGCATGTTCTGTAAAGGCAGAGCCCGTCTTGCTTGTGAGCAGCAGACCAATCCCGTAGGCTGTAGCCGTTTGTGCTGCTTTGCCAAAGAGATGCTCGCCTTGACTGGTCGTGTGCGTTTGCTCCGAATACCTATACTTTTCCGTATCCTTGCTATAGTCCACCACATTGCCCTGTTTATCCAGACTGATGGTGGTCGTTTCGCCCTTGTCGCTTTTCACCTGATACGTACCTACGATGGAATCCTCGGTAATTTTTACCGTCTTGCCAGTATTGGGGTCAGTCTGATAGATTACATCTTCATACTGAAGCCGAATGATGTTCATGCTGGCCTGAATCTGCTGCGCCAGTTCTTCGTCACCCATCTCTTTGGCTTTCTTCAGCATTTCCTCATAGTTCTGGTATTTCTCGGCATCTTTCTCATCCCATTCATCCATGTTCTTTGGTGGACCTGGCGTTTTGTCCAGATCATCGCCTTTATTTTTGCCCATGGTTGATAGCGCCCGCGCTGCGGTCAGCGCCGTCATGATTGCCTGGCTCACTGCCTCTTCATCTGTCGTGCGGAAACGCTCGGCAATCTTCTTAAGCTCCGACTGAATGGACAGAACCAGTTCCAGAACAGATTTCATCGTGCCTTGAGCCGTTGAATAATCGTTATAGAAGCGTTCCCGTTCCATGCCATCCCAGTTGCTGCGCATGACACTCATCTTGCCGTCCAATGTGGACATGAAGCCCGATAATTGCTGATGGGCCCGAGCGAACTGACCACTGACCTTCTCCAGTTGTTCCGGTGTCACCTTGATCTGTGTCATCCTGCACACTCCTCTGCGTGTTCATTAACATCCTGTGGTCAACCAATGACGCTCTCTCTCAACCTGTTCCTATATGATCTCCAGATGCAACAGTGGAAACGGATTACCGGAACTATCCAATTCAGATCGCCCCATTTGTACAAATCCCATCTTTTCATAGAATCGGGCTGCCCCAGTATTCTGCTCATTAACATCCACCTTGAGGTGACGGCCTTTGATTTTGAAGGTATGGTTTATTAGCAGACGTCCCACACCCTGTCCGTGTTGGCTCGGATCTACAAATAACATCTCGATAAAGTTATCATCCACACCAATAAAACCCACGGGTTGTTGCTCCGTATTCAGCACTTCCCAAACCTCGACTTGCCTTTGTTGCAAAACATCACTCACCACTTTTTTGTAGAACTGAATGTGATGCTCTTCCAAAAACGTATGGGTTGCCCGAACAGCACTCTCCCAGATCTCGACCAACTTGTCATGATCCTGTTCCCGATATGCAGCGACTAACATGTCCGACGTATGCTCCTTCTCTATTAAAAGTAAAAGGTTATGTAAAAGCCCGATCCTGGGATCGGACTTGTTTAATATATCAAATTTGAAATAACTCTACGTTTATTTTATCATGTTCATCATTCAATCTGTACCCATAATTTCCAATCATGAGTCAACGTTCTCCCTCCGTTTTTGGCTTCCAACGGAAGGTTGCTGCCGATTGGGAAGACAGTATATATCGAAACGAATCTCCATCTATGAGTACATCAAAGGAAACTTCTGCCTCACCCGTGTTAGCTGCAACCAGCACCAACGTTCCATCCGGATTGCAGAAGGTTACGTTCTCGAGCTGGCCCTGTTCTTGCGTGGAATCAACTCTCACAGCTCCCGGACGTACATAACGGCTGATGTGACCCATCGCATAATACTCGACATTTCTCGTGATTTCATCACGCTCCGGGTCAATCGTCACAACCCCACGACAGTTCTCACAGCCACCGTTCGTGGGTCCACCTTGCGGATCGAGTGCGATGTTCCAGAGCAGCACATTCTTCGCCCAGTTGCGAGGTGCACCAATGATGAGATTGGACATCTGCCAGCTCAGATTCTCGCCAAAATCAGGACTCCACTCCCCACCACTACACTCGGTAAAATAGATATTTTTATCCGGGAAGCGCTCATGCACTTCCGACATGACAGATGGATCACCTGCATAACAGTGAAAAGCAGATCCATCGATATAGACAGCAGCCTGCTCATCACCGAGCACCTTGCTGGTATATTCGACCGCCTGATCCCAGTTATGATCATACGCGATGATTTGCGTATCCAGTCCCGCGTCCTGTAGCGCAGGGCCAAGATAATCCCGAATGAACATGGCTTGTTCTTCGGCGCCCATACTCATACTTGGATATTTATTCGATGTGAACTCCGGTTCATTTTGCAACGTGATCCCGTAGATGGGAATGCCCTTTGTCTGATAAGCTTTGATATATTTCACAAAATATCTTGCGTACGCTTCGTATACCTGGGGGTCGTTGTAATCCAGATACCAGCCGTTCGTGGTCTTCTCCCCATACTTCATCCAGGCCGGGGCCGTCCACGGTGTGCCCAGTACGTTAAGATCCGGTTTCAAACCAGCTACACGCTCCAGCATATTCACGACTTCCTGATCCTTTTCGATCGAAAAGTGTTCCATGTCATAATCCGTGCCGGACTCGATATCATCATAGGTATAACTCGAAGCCACACCTGTTTCATCTACCGAATAATCGGAGGCACCAATCGTATGACGCACCATATCCATGTTCAGCCCTTCTGTTGTAAATAGTTCCTTCAGCAGTTGCTCTTGTTGTTCCTCTGGGAGCTCGTTGATCAGATGTGCCGATGAACCCGTCATCGCTGCGCCAAAACCATCCATGGTCTGATACGTCTTGTCCGGGTCAATCTGTATGGTGAAATCCGATGAAGACGTGTCTGACTCCTGCGTTGAAGAAACGGGAGAGCCTGTGTCTGCATCATGGTGATCTGAAATTGGAATGGGCTTCTGAGGTGTAAGCAGATTTTGCTGATCTCCCGTGGTTAGCCAGACTTCGGCCGTTCTCTGTTTGTCCACAACCGGTGGCGGAGCAGGTTGTTCACTTCGGTTGAAGATAAGCCAGATTCCTATACCGATACAACAAATAGCTGCGATCAACAGGATCATCCATCGTTTGGGATGCTCTCGCCAGCCTATGTTCATCACGCTTCACTCTCCTTTCATTGTGGAAAAAGCCGCGGCCAATAGGCCACGACTCAATTTCCTAATCTATATAAAGTAGAACCAACTGCATTTGACGCTAATAAATTCACTGGGATAACAACCTTCCAATCTCCCAGATTGCAGTTTTATTTACCAGACTTGCTTCCGATATTCACACTGCCTGTCAGACGAATATCATCCGATGCACTGCCGACATACACTTGAACTTTACCCTTAGGCATTACCCATTCATGTGATGCTTCATCCCAATAGGACAGTGCGCTGCGATCCAGTTGAATATTGACCCGCTGCTGCTTGCCTGCTTTGAGATCAACCTTCGCCCAACCAGCAAGTTGTTTCTTCGGAGTCTCGACTTTGGTTGGCAGATTGCCAACATAGACCTGTACAACTTCTGCACCGGAAACTTTACCGGTATTACGCAGGTTAAGGGATACTTCTACGGTTTCCTTATCACCTTTGCCAGTGTTTTTCACATGCAGATTACGATAATTAAAATCGGTATACGACAGCCCGTGTCCAAAGGCAAACGCCGGTGTCATGCCTTCTTTGTCATATCCTTTATACCCTACAAAGATACCCTCGGAATAGTTGCCCACCCCGTTCACACCCGGGAATTGTTCCGCAGTGGATACCGGGGTCTGGGAATCATCTGATGGGAACGTCACCGGCAACTTACCGGATGGATTCACATCACCAAACAGCACACGTGCCACTGCATTACCTTGTTCCTGACCTGCATACCAAGCCTGAACGATGGATGGCACTTCTTTTTGCCAGGAGTCCATTTCAACAGCGCGACCACTCATTTGCACCACAATCGTTTTTGGATTGGCTGCTGCTACCTTGCGAATCAGCTGCTCCTGGTTATTCGGCAGCTCCAGGTCGGAACGGTCGACGTAACCTTCACTGTCATACGTACGAGTTACCACGACGGCAACATCGGATTTTTTCGCCAGATCAACTGCTTTTTGCATTTTGATATCCACAGCGTCTTCTGGAGCTTCCCAGCCAAAACGAACCTGTGCACCCATATCATGATTAGTCTGTACCGGGAAATCCGTACGATACTCAATTCGAATATTGTGGGACTCGCCTTCTTTGAATGTGATTTCTTTCTTTGTTGTACTCAATGTTTCACCTTGATTGTCTACGAGTAACTCATCATCCACATACAGTTTCGCAGAACCCAGACTGGTCAGAGACAGTTTGTAATCACCTGTTTGAGGTGCTGTGATCGCCCCTGTCCAACGAGCAGACATCTTGGCATTGAACTTCGTTGGTGTCACTGGAAGCTTGGAAGATTGTGCGTTAAAACCTTCATAGTTGTAGAATCCAAGATTCATGTTGACCTGATGATCTGTACGGACCAGAGATGGGTCACCCTCCATATCTTTATTCGTCCAGTATTCAGCACGCAGACCGTATTCCGCACGATCTGTACCATAGTCTCTTTCACTTTCCTGAGCATCCGCTGGTGATAAAAGAGTAGAAGGTACGGCGGATGGTCCATTAAATGCATCCCCTGCGGAGATAGGATCGGTTCCGGCAGCATATTTTACATCCACACCGTTACCGGCACGGTTACGAATGCCTTGAAGTGAACTTACGGTATACGTCGGATTAACCAGACTGCTACCTCCACCAGCAGCAGATGCGTTATCTGCATCCGGACCGATGACAGCGATGGATTTCACGTTTTTCTTGGACAGCGGCAGCACATTATCGTTGTTTTGCAAAAGAACCATGCTCTCTTCTGCAATTTCACGTGCCTGTTTGCCGTCTTTCTTGGCATTGATTTGTGTATTCGTTACAGGGTTATCGAACAGCCCTTTATCGAACATTTGAAGCAAAATGCGTCTAACCTTCTCATCAATGGTTTGCTCGCTGACTTCGCCATTGTTCACGGCTTCCAGCAATTTGTCTCCCCATTTGCCGTAAGGCTCTCCCGGTGTCTCCAGATCCAGACCCGCATTGGCGGATTTGGCTGTGCTGAAGTTTGCACCGTAGTCACTCATGACAAACCCTTCGAAGCCAAACTGATCCCGAAGGACATTGGTCAGCATCTCCTTGTTCTCACAAGCATATGTACCGTTCACCTGGTTAAATGAACACATTGCTGAACCAAGATCCGCTTTTTCGACCATCGCCTGGAACGGACGTGCATAGACTTCCTGAATGGCACGTTCGCTGGCTGTTGCATTGGTCGTGAAACGTTCCGTCTCCTGGTTGTTCAGGATATAGTGTTTCGCTGTAGCGATAACCGGATTACTTTGAATCCCATTCACATACGCTGCACCCATACCGGAAGCCAGTAGCGGATCTTCCCCCAGAGATTCGAAGTTCCGGGAACCCCATGGTGTACGTGCAATATCCAGTCCAGGGCCGAGCACTACATTATGTGTTGTATCATGTGCTTCCTGACCGATCAAATCGCCATATTTCTTGGCAAGATTGGTATCCCAGGAAGCGGCAAGCGCGATGGGTGCAGGCAATGCCGTGGACTTTTTGTCCTGCACATCCGGGTTAGCCACACGTACCCCTGCAGGTCCATCTGCCATCTGTAATGCCGGAATGCCGAGGCGCTCCAATCCATCATTATAGAAACCATAATAGTTATTTACTTTACCAGTTACGAATCCAACTTTCTCCTCCAGCGTCATCTCCTTGAGCAGCAGCTCGGTGCGTTCTTCCGCAGATAGAGATGTGTTCATCCATGGCCGATCAGTCCCGGATTCCGCCTCCGCGGCGAAGGCGTGTAGCGGCATAGCCGCAACCGCCACGATGATTAATAACATAAACCATCGTTTGAGGAAAATCAGATTGAGTCTTCTGTTCATGTTGTAAGCTCTCCTTCTCTCTTGATCATTTTTCTTGTGCACACATTGAATACATGTATACAAGGGAATGCAAACTGGCTTGATCCCAGTCTTTCAAGCATTCAGGTCGTCCTGCACATGGCTTCCGAAACTGCAGCCTGCAAGCAAGTCAGCAGATTTCGCTTCCTAACGATAGCCGACATGATCATGAATTACATCCCCTTAAATTTGGTAAATGATCGATAAGAACAAGCCTAGTTCTTTGGAATCACCACATCAAAAATTCAGATAACAAGATAAGAAAACGAATTATTTACATTTCCGTAACTACTTTAGAACAGATTCTTTACTTTTAAAAACAGTCGGTTCGACCCACTCCCGTTCAACCAATTAATGCAATTAATTATCAGATTAAGGAATATATCCACACACCCTGGGTCCTAAGTCTATTTGAAAACGGAACCAATCCGGTCCATTGAAATATCCAAAAATATAAAAGCAACTGAAGTCCCTTTTAACAGGTTCCTCCGTTGCCTTTATGTTTGGATTTCTCCATATTGTTCACTCCGTCCATGATTATTTGTTCTACACTCGTTATATTGAGATTCGGAGTTACATTGAAAATCGGGGTTACAAATAAAAAAACCGCCCCACGGGGCGGTTTAAATCTAGTTCGTTCATTTCTAATTCTGTAACTGTGCAAGAATCTGCGGGTCCTTGATCTTTTTGTCATCGGCGAGCAACATCACCTTGGACAGAATCTCAGCTGTTCTCGGATCTTCATCGAGGAATGGCAGGAAGATTCGCCCCCGATGCTGACTGTGCACCGGTACGATATGAAGTGCACCTGTGGCTTGTTTGAACACATTACCACTCCCCAGATGAACAGCATACTCACCCAATTCACCATCAATTCGTGCGTAATTCCCGTCCAGACGTACATTGTCGATCTTCAGCAGACGCAACGACTCGTTCACAATGACATGGCGCATCTCGATTGTTGTCAGGCTGGCTTCCGGATCTACGCCTCCTACATGTGCAACGCTGACCACCAGATCGATATCACGCATGACTTCGGAGAAGAACGTCAGCGGCACATCTTGCAGCGCTACCGGTTTGTAGCTCTTGCGATCGTAGAACTGCACCGTCTCCAAGGTAGGTGCCTCGGTATCTGCTGGTGAGAACCAATCTGCCATGGCATAGAGATTCGCGATCAGATTGTGCTCATAACTTACCTTCTGCAGACCTTCCTCATAACTGACAGTCCATTGGCGTCCTTTAAGCAGAGCTACTGCTTTTTTCGGTTGAATCTGATACCCGGCATATCGGCGGGACACCGTACCATTAGCCAATTCGTCCTCGTTAGGAAGATACAGCTCACGGAATACCTGCTTGAACGGCTGACGCTCCTGACGGGTGAACAGATCCCGCTGGAATTCACTCCAGCTTCCGTTCTGATACAGATGAAGCGGGTGAGCTATCAAAAGTTTATCTTGTTCCGCTAATGCATGGATCGTACCCTCCAGCCCTGGAGCAACCAAACCACTGGACGATACATCGAATCTTCCCGTCTTGTCACCTGACTGGAATACAAGTGTTCTTACCAGCGGATGTATAACCGGATTTTGCATCAGACTCGCAATTTCCTCACGTGTAAAGGATGTTCCAGCAGTCATCGAACGTTCCAATTCCTGCCTTGCCCGGCGATATTGATCCACCAGATCCGATTTTAGCTCTTTCAGTTCAGCGATATATCCATCTTTTTTGAACCGGGCAGGTATAGACTTGAGTGTCTTGCCTTTGCTAACGATGACCATCTCGGGTTGGCCTTCCTCATCAATGACCAATTGCGCTGTTGTGTCAGCATCCAATGCATGAGGTTCAAAGAAGGATTTCATCTCATCCAACTTGCGTGCTTCCATGTCCCACATCAACCGCGTAACATCGGCATAACCTGCATTACGAGCAAGGTTGCCCAGTGCAATCTGTGATGCCACACCTTCACTGGCACGGCGTTGTGCACCGAATTGTTTGCTCTGCATCAGGAACTTCTGAATGAAGTCGTATCGCTCATGCAGATCCTGTTCGCGATTTACAGCGAATGGAATCAGGCTATAGGTTAACAAATGATCCTTGTTTCGCTTATCTGACACGGACTCTCGCATGTCGTCCAGACGAAGCTTGCCAAGTGCAGCATCTGCAAACAACTGGGATCTGCGGTGGTTAGATCCCCCGGAAATGTACTTGGCGCAATCGTATAACAGATTGAACCGTTCCTCCCCGACAGCAGCATAGGCTTCTTCAAACCATGCGATATCAAACGCACCTTCATTAAAGTCCTGTGGTGAGATTGGAGAATAGTGGGCCACGATGGTTTCTTTCTCCGCAGTAAAGCGTTCATTAATATGAGCATGGAAGTACCAAGCTGCACTGCGTAGACCTTCCCATCCCAGATGTTTCGCTACAATCTCCATCCACTGCGGGGCGTACATGGCTGCTTCCAGCAATTTTTTCTCATTCACCGGATACTTCTGGAGCAACTCTCCAAGCCGCTTCTCGTCCTCTCCATCCCGCGGATGACAATTCTGAATCAGATAGCTGAACGTCTCTTTACGTGTTGTATTGTCTCCATAGCTATAGATATATCCACGGACAAATGTATCCTGATCCATCGCAGAGACCAGATGTACCCAGTGTTCCATGCCTTCAATTCGATCCAGTTTCATGGCAAGTGTGCTTACTTCTGTAGAGAGTTCTCCCCGGGTCAGCTCAATCTCCAGAATGCGATCGACCACCGCATCTCGCAATTGAACAAGCTTCGGATCACTCGCAATCATTTCTGTACGAGTGGATGTTAAGTCCCGAATAAACAACAGACGATTCCCACCGACCAGCACCTGTCGATATATCTCTTGATCATCAATCAGGTTCAACTGGTACGCACGCAGGAAATCTTCAAGTGACAGTAAAGACAGCGGTTGACTACTCTCTACAAGACTGGTGAACTGGTAAGCTGTCTGGAAGAAACGTTTGAAGCTGTTATCGTCATGGATTTTGCCCCGAACTACATAATTCCAAGGTCCAGTCAGAATATGAAGCATGCCTGACTCTTTTTCGAGTCGATCAGCAGGCATACTCGCGATGATGGAGGCCCAGGTTTTCTCAGCTATCTCAAACGTATCGATCGGATCGCTATCCAGAAATGCCGCCGATATCAGTGCCACTACCTGATCATTATACGTTAACGAATCCAGCATCTGCTGCAGCTTTTCGATGTCATCCAGAGGATAGATCTTTTCAGCAAACGACTTGCGCCAGCCTTCCAATAACGGAATCTTATGCAATTCGTCATAGTCATACTGCTCACGGAAATAACTGTAATGGTCGCTCAAATTGCCATTGAACTCCCGGAGCTGTATAGCCATGTATAGCTGCATCAGTTCCACACTGCTGAACTCGGCATGTTGAATATAGTTCTCCCATACGTCATGAAGCGGGAACTGTTCCATCTGCTTCATTTCATTCCGCTCTCCATATGGAACCTTGGAGCGAAGACTCGCTCCGACTAACAATGTGTCTTTATAGCCAGCGTAGTATTCCACTTCATACTCATAATCCCTGTGTTCATGCACTAATTCACTAAGTCCCTCCAGAAATGGTCTGGTCTTATCCAGAGAGAGTGTAAAGATATCCTTCGGATTATGGCCCTTGAGATCACGCTTCTCATCCAGTAATGGCTCACGTCGCTTCGGATCAAATAAACCAAATCCATTAGAGGCTGTGTAACGACTCCCCTGATCGGTCAGCTTATCCAGTAGTTTCTGTTCCTTGGCAGTGGGTGTCTCAATCAGCTGCGCCAATGGCTGCAATTGCTCCTGCTGATCTATCCGCTCTGGATCTGCCGCAATCTCGGTCAGTAGTTCGAGCGCACCCAAGCGCTGCAGTTCACTCTTGGCTTGCAAAAGTCGCTTCAGCGAGACCTCCAATTGGTTCACGGGTTGCAGTAACAATACATGAATGACCTTCTGACGAAGTGAGCCCGTCTTGAGCTTCATCAACGCCTCCATCTGTTTCATCTCTTCAACCGTCAACGTGAGCAGCTTCGCCTTGGCGAGTGCACCCTCCCGATTACTGATGCTTTTATCAGACAAACTCTCAAACACAAACTGTCTTTGCACCTCATTCTCGGGATGCTGAACAAACTGGGACAGCAGTTCTCCGCGTAGTTCCGGGCTTAATCGGTCCTTGATTGCAATAACTTCACCAATCCATTCCGGGTCCATATCATAGGCGGCCAGATATAACATTTTCTTGACTACATCATCCGTATCAATCCGGTAGTGAACATACTCAAGTACACCCGATGGTCCACCTGACCCGCCTTTTGGAATGGCAGACAGCATCTGTTTGAACCGATCAAAGTCCTGACGCCGCAAGGCCTTATCTCCCAGAGCAGGCAATGGCCACACGTAGACGCTACGCTGATTCTCTCCATTCTCGAAACTCCAGTTGTACATATACATCGCATCATAGTTGGTCACAATCCAGTGCATCAACTCGGTATCCTGCGCCTCCAGATAACGACGTGCAATGTCCAAACGAAGCTCCCTGTTCTGGCTGTTAGCCAGTACATATTGGGCAACAATCTTCTGATATAACTGACCTTGATCCATAATCTCGATTATCTTGCTCTTCAATTCCTTCTCTTCAATGACCGCTGTCGCCCACAGACTGATAAAGAGTTTGTTGGCGTTTGCTTCCTGCTGCCAGGCCTCGCGTACTTCTGGTTGCACAAGCGCCTGATAGGCCTGTTCAATCAACTGTGCGGCAACACGCTGGTTGGCTGCTTCTATGCCGATCCCCGTCCATACGGCAAGTGCTCTTACCACGGAACTGAAACGAATCAGGTTGTTGTCGATAATGATTTTTAATATGTAAATATAGGCTTCCAGTGTCCCTTCATCCATCCGCTCCACAATGCTTTGGCGCAACCCTTCCTGCAACCTTGCTGCAACGAGCAGCTCACCCACCATCTGATAGGCATCCGCCTGATCACTCATAAATATACCTTTGATCATTTCATGGGTTAACAACGCCGTCTGATTGTCACCATAGATAATATCATGCAGCGCCTGCTTCATATTTCCGCCCTGATGATCCAGTTCATAAGCGATACAATCCGCCAGAACCCAACGGATCTCATGCAGATAATCCAGCTTATACTCACGAAGTGACACATATTCTTCCAGGGAGAAATTTTTCATTTCCATTCGGAACAATCCCATCAGTTTGCGAATGACCTGTTCTACATGCTGCTCTGGATCGGATGTGCGAAAAGGCCGGCGTTCATAGTTGTTACTGTATGGGAAACGAGTCGCACGCTCTACAATATAACGGAATCGTGCAACCAATGACTCGCTCGCCAGATGCTTGAGCACATCCAACAGTGGCTCGAATAATGGTTTCTGCGTTTCTACAGCCAGCCTTCCAAGCAGCTTATCAGTATTCAAAAACATCTTTTCGTCTCCACGCAAATACGTAGACCCGGCGATCTCCACAACATAGCCTGCCAGCTCAAGCTGTACCCCTGTCAACGACTTGGCTCTTTCCTGCAATCCATCCATGTACACCTGTACTTGCTCTTCCTGATTCATCCTGTTCTCCTCCTTCATTGCTCTCTACCAAAGACGTCCCGCAAGCATTGTAAAACGGATAAACACCACGTTATCTCCGTCTTTTACAACAAGTGACTCATCCAGTTCCTGCAATTCTTCATCGTTGAGAAACACCTTGTACAACCCATCCTCATAGGCGGTTATCGCTGTATCCATCGCAACTTCCAGATCAGGAACGCCCTCATTGTATACTGCGCCAAACCCAACTTTCCCCGCCGCTCCCTGCACCTCAATCTCATCCGGCATCAGGTAGGCGAGCAGTTCTGACTGTTTCTTCTTGTCCTGAAGCGCTTTTACTTGCAGAGCCACCATATTCTCAATGAGCTGCCTTAACGTATGAGTTGTTTCCGGAAGTTCAGCAGCTTGCTTGGCAAGTACCGGCTTGCGTTTGCCCAGACTTTTTACCGTTATCCATACGTTCACTGTCTTGCCCCCTCTGTCCTGCCCTATTTGAAGAAGCTTCCATAAGCCCCGATATCTATACCACAATGCGGAATAACCTAAACTCGAAGTGACGATCTGTCTCTAAATAAAATATAAAATACGTACATATGTACCCCTAATGAACATCATAACTAAAATTCAATCCATATTCATGAGCCAATCCTCATGTTTACGTGGAACCACGGAACTATGGCCTACTTGCGTACATATACGCAAAAAAAGCCGCACAGTCTCATATAAATATGGACTGCGCAGCCGCTAAGCTAATATTAGAGTAGCTTATGACGCCTGAGAACCTTTAATAAATTGAAACCTGTATGAATCATCTAACCAAGCGCAAAGGTCGAATGGTTACAGCCGCTGTCTTGAACCCAGGCATCCGGCAGAACGGATCTAGCTCTGGTCTGGTGGCCCGATTCACATTCTGAATGCCGCCCCAATGCATCGGCACGAACAAGGTATCCTCCCGAATCGAATCTTTGATGCGCGAACGAACCGTAAAGCTTCCGTACGTCGATTGAATCTCTACCCACTCTCCATCGTGAATACGATAACGGGCAGCGGTAGCTGGGTGAAGTTCAACAAAGTTCTCCAATTCACGAGCTGCCAGTGCCGGACTTCGATGTGTCTGCACCCCTGTAAGATAATGAGGCAGCACACGCCCATTGGTGAGAATTAGGGGGAATTTCAGCGATACATCATTCCATCCCAGGCTGGATTCAAATGTGAATGCTGCTTTGCCGTCTGGGTGAGCAAATCGTTCACCGAACAGTAGTCCTTCTCCCTGATCCTCCAGGGCAGAACACGGCCAGTACACCCCTTTCTCGTTACGCAAACGCTCATAGGAAATGCCATAGTAATCAGCAACTCCGCCACGACTCGCCACCCGAAGCTCATTAAAGATATCCTCAGCAGTGTCATATTCAAAGTAAGAAGCTTTACCCAATTGCGCGGCAATCCGGCATAATATATCCCAATCATCAAGCGTTTCTCCCGGCGCAGGTCGCCCCTGTTCACGGAGCAGAACACGCCCCTCCAGATTGGTCAGTGTACCTTCATTCTCCATATAAGATGTAACCGGCAGAACCAGATCAGCCATGCGCGCTGTCTCCGACAGAAACATATCTGCCACGATCAGAAAGTCCAGCTTGCGCAGACCTTCTTCCACCAAACGCACATTGGGATTGGAGACGACCGGGTTGGAGCCCATTACGAGCAACGCCCGAATCTCCTGATCATGGACCTTCTCCATCATCTCGTAGGCGGATACCCCTTTGCCTGGTAAACTTGCAGGGTCCACGCCCCAGACGGATGCCACATAGGCACGATCGGCTTCATTTTCAATGGATCGATAGCCCGGCAGCTGGTCAGCCTTCTGCCCATGCTCCCGTCCGCCCTGCCCGTTCCCCTGACCTGTGATGGCACCATATCCGCAGCCTTCTCTACCAATTTTTCCAGTTGCCAGCACCAGGTTCAAAAAGTGTCTCACTGCCATATGTCCATCCGTCTGCTGCTCTACACCACGTGCTGTCATGATCATGCCTGTCTCTGCCTCACCGTAAGCCATCGCCGCCTGACGAATCAGCGCCAGATCACCCCCGCACGCTTGTGCCGCCTGTTCGAGTTGCAGATCAGCCAACCCTTGTATCAATTGCTCGTAACCATGCGTTCGTTCGCCTATAAAATGAGGATCCACCAATCCGGCATCCATAATCACCTTCAACATGGCATCCGCTAGCAGAGCATCCATGCCGGGCTTCACCTGCAAATGAAGGTCGGCAATGGCAGCGGTTGCCGTCTTGCGTGGATCAATAACAATAATGAAGGCTCCGTTCTCCTTCGCCTGATTAAAGTATGGCAGAAGAGTAGGTTGGCATTCTGCAATATTGGTACCTGCAAGTACAATGCAGCCTGCCTTGGGAATATCGGACAGACGGAACGTCAATCCACGATCCATCCCGAACACTTTACTGCCAGCTGAAGCCGCAGCTGACATGCAGAACCGTCCATTATAGTCGATATATTTTGTCCCCAATGCAACTCTGGCGAACTTGCCGAGCAGATAGGCTGTTTCATTTGTCAAAGATCCGCCTCCGTAGACTCCGACTGTATCTGCTCCGTATGAATCTTTCAAGTCCAGAAACCGCTCTGCGATGGTCTGAATGGCCTCCTCCCAGGAACAGGATTCAAGCTCGCCATTGCGACGAATGAGCGGATGCATTAATCGTTGACCACTGAGCGCATGTTGATGAGCATTCATACCCTTCACACACAACCTGCCCTGGGAGGCTTCATTCGGAACACCCTGAACCGTATACTCACCACGACGCTGGCCCGCAACAGGTGCAGCCAATTCTTCAACAGTCATCTTGCACTGCACACTACAATACGGACACTGGGTTTCCTTTACATAGAGCTTGGAGGCTGTTGGTTCTGAACTCACGGATAATCCCATCTTTCCATCCCCGCCTTTCATCTATATATCAGCTTGAAGTGTAGCTGCCAGTTCCTTCTGTAACTGGTCATCCAGCAGCGTTTCCCGAATGGACATGAATCCCAATCGTTCCGTCCATGCCCATAACGGCTCATCATACCAAGCGGTTTGGCGATACCATTGAAGGCAGGCTGATGCGAGTGCTGCCGCTTGTACCTCTGTTTCAGCCACCCCGAGCAAGCCACCTTGTTTGACCGGATGTTCTGCATGACCGCCTGCATAGATCTCCCAACCAGCTGGTGAAGCCAGCAAGCCAATATCCTGCACCAGTGCGCTCACCAACGAACCAGGCCCTGGTGCAACGCCCATATTTACCGGCGACGGCATCGCAGCACCGATCCAACTCGCACGAAGCTGTGCAGCCAACCCTCTGGCATCTCTTGCATAGGATGAAATCGGGATCTGATCATCCCAGCGTACCTGAACCTCTGAGTGACCTTCGATCTCATCATCCCTTGAAAGTTCAGCCTGATTTCCATTCCGTTTAACTATCCGATATTCCTTATTCATGATCTCTCTGTCATTAATCGATCGATTGGATACCTGTAAGTAATAGTCGATCACAGGACGACATACCACGCAGCCAAACTCCGAACCCCAACCCTGCTTCTGCAAGATCAAAGATTTGTCTGGTAGGTCTATCTCCATAACAACGATGTCATCCAGCATTTCCTTCAGTTCTGCATGCCCAAGCTCCGTACAACTGCACACAGGCATTGGAGCAGGTTTATCCGGTGTGGCGACCACTCCAGTACCCCCGTTATTTTTCAGATTATGCGTATGTTTCAACAGTGCAGCCACCATCGGGCGACAGCCACCACATGAACCAGAAGCCTTCGTCTGTTCCTTCACCTGATCTGCCGTCTCGAGACCCTGTTCCTGAATAGCTTTCATAATGGCAGCCTTGGTCACATTGTTGCAAGCACATACGGTTTCCTGAGCGAGTAATGCCGCAGCAGCCATCTCAGCCGGGTCCGGGGCCCCTTCACGCGGAGCCAATTCCGCTACATCCGCACCTCGTTGCACCAGTCCAAGCAAAGCCGTCCCTTCGGTTGTATCTCCAAATAAAATGGCGCCGCGCACTTTGCCAGCCTGCATCAGTACTTTTTTATATGTGCCTTGAATGCCATCCAGATGTTGAATTGCAGTCTGTATGCCTTCCCCACTGATCTCACCCGCCGAGAAAACATCAACCCCCGATACCTTCAACTGTGAGTAGGGAATAGATCCTTTATATTCAGGCGTTTCCTGACCACAGAGCGTACGTGCGAGCACTTTCCCCTGCTCATATAAAGGAGCCACCAGCCCATAACTGATTCCCCGATGTTCGGCACATTCCCCAACTGCGTAGATATCCGGTACACTGGTGCGCATATAGTCATCTACCATAATTGCCCGATTCGTAGCGATTCCGCTTCGTCTAGCCAGGTCCACATTCGGCCGAATCCCAACAGCGACAATGACAACCTGAGCTTCAAGCTTGGAACCATCTGTAAAGAGCAGCCCCTGCGCCTGCGATCGTCCGGTAATTTTCTGCGTATTTTTAGCCAAAAGAAAGGACATGCCCTGCCTTTCGAGTTCCTCCTGAAGCATCGCGGCAGCCTTCTGATCCAACTGCCGGTTCATAATGTAAGGTGCGTTATGGACCACCACAGCTTCCATGCCCAGATGCAGCAACCCGCGTGCAGCCTCCAGCCCAAGCAATCCACCACCAATGACGGCGGCCTTGCGATAGGTTTTGGAATAATCAGACATGCGCGTACAATCGTCAATCGTTCGGAAGGACATGACCCGCTCTTTATCAATTCCCGGAATCGGTGGGATAAAAGGTGAAGACCCTGTCGCCAGAATCAGGACATCATAGGTTTCTTTTAGTCCGGATTCAGTCTCTATATATTTTCCTCGGGTATCAATGCGGTGTACCGTTTCACCTGTACATAGCCGGATATGATGCTCGGCATACCAGGTCCAATCATTGATAATGATATCCTGTAACGAATGCTCGCCCTGCAATACTTTTGATAACATGATCCGATTGTAGTTGGGACGGGGTTCATTACCGTAGATTACAATCTCATACGTATCAGGCTCCAGTGCGATGATCTCTTCGACACACTTCACTCCAGCCATACCATTCCCGATAATCACCAGTTTGCTTCTGCTCATGGGCTGCCCCCCTATCTCTTTCACCTGAAAATAAACAGAAAAATCCCTTCTCCATGATTCGGAAAAGGGCACCGTTGCCTCCGGAATCCACACGCCTTTGTGTAGATTCATATTAGATTCAGATTAAGGGAATCTGAATATAATGTCAACTAAATTAACATTAAAAATGCGAATAACGATTAAAAAATGAATTATTTAAAATTACATGTAATTTTTGTTGACATACACATTTTCTCTTGATTATAATTTGAATCAAAATCACAGTGCTGTGATCAACTCAGATGCGGGAACACAATGACGTGTACCGCCTGTCGGCAACGGGGCCGCAAATCGTTCATATCTGGACGAATTGCGGCCTTTTTCTGCCTTAACAAGCACATAGACAAATCATGAAGATCTCAATTGGATGAGGAGCGATGATGGATGATGGAGAGCAAAAGTTTTTGGAAAAGCGGGCATAAGCCCACCCTCTTCGGGGCGTTTATGTATTTTGACATCAGTTTTATGATATGGGGGATGCTGGGTCCACTCGCAGTTGTCATAGCATTGGACTATCCGATGACTCCGCTGGAAAAAGCCAATCTGGTCGCATTGCCTATCCTTGGTGGCTCCATCCTGCGGCTTGTGCTTGGCTTCATGTCTGATTATATAGGTCCGAAACTGACCGCACAGATTGGGATGCTTGTCACCCTGGTTCCTTTGTTACTCGGCTGGCTATGGGTCGACTCTTTAAGCCAACTGTATGTGGTGGCACTCTTGCTGGGTGTTGCAGGCGCTTCCTTTGCTGCTGCGCTACCTCTGGCGGGTCAATGGTATGGCAAAGAGCATCAGGGTCTGGCCATGGGTATTGCCGGGGCGGGTAACAGTGGAACCGTACTCGCGACGTTGTTTGCCAATCGTTTGGCTACGCATTTTGGCAGCTGGGAAGTTGTGTTTGGACTTGCCATTATACCGATCGCTATCGTATTCATCCTCTTTTCTATCTTTGCCAAGAATAGCCCTAACCGGCCTGAACCCAAGAAATTGTCCCAATACGGAAGTCTGCTTAAACAAAAAGATGCTTGGGTATTCTGTGCCTTCTATTGTGTAACCTTTGGCGGCTTCGTTGGATTATGTAACTATCTCACCATCTTCTTCAACACCCAGTATGGACTCTCTCCTGTTCGTGCCGCTGACATTACCACCTTCTGTGTAATCGCAGGCAGTTTCTTCCGGCCTGTCGGGGGTTATCTGGCGGACAAAATTGGCGGAACCCGCATGCTAACTTTCCTGTACACAGGAGCCTGTATTATGCTAATTGGCGTATCCTTCATGCCACCTCTGCCTGTAGTGGTAGTCATGCTGTTCCTCGGTATGATGTGTCTGGGAGCCGGAAATGGCTCCGTGTTTCAACTGGTTCCGCAACGGTTTGGCAACGAGATTGGTCTGATGACAGGTATTGTAGGTGCCGCTGGCGGATTGGGCGGGTATGCACTGCCGCTGATTCTCGGTCAACTGTACAGCAGCTATCAATCCTATACACCAGGCTTTGTCATTCTTAGCCTGATTGCAGCAGCTTCCCTATTCCTGGTTCTCTTCATGCAATCCCGCTGGCGTGTAAGCTGGTTGAGCCGAGGCAACAAAGGCGTGGCGGAATCGACGTCCTTCTCTTCGTAAGGCGTACAACCACACGGCCGTTAACCAATGGTACGGTGTATGTGGATGATCCCGAAGTCGAAGTAACCAAAGAACAGCGTAGCCTGATGGGGCTGCGCTGTTCTTTCTACTTAAGCCTGTCTTTTTGCCTAAGATGAATACTTTTGAAGAACAATAACCGCATTATGACCGCCAAAACCAAAGGAATTAGACATCCCAATCCGCAACTCTGCTTTTCTTGCCTCGTTTGGTACATAATCCAAATCACATTCGGGGTCCCTCTGCTCCTGATTGATAGTTGGAGGAATGATGCCATGCCGCAGGGTTTGAATAAGCGAGATCGCCTCCGCACCGCCTGCTGCACCAAGCATATGTCCCGTCATGGACTTATTCGCTGTGACCGGAATATCATAGGCACCTGTCCCGAAAAGTTGTTTGATCGCTCTCGTCTCGGACAGGTCACCTGCCTCCGTACTGGTGGCATGAGCGTTAATCACATCAATGTCTTCAGGTCCAATCTGAGCCTCTCTCAGTGAAGCTTTCATCGCCAGATATGCCCCCCGCCCTTCCGGGTGGGTAGCTACCATATGATACGCATCTGAACTGGCACCATATCCAATCACTTCGGCAAGAATATTCGCCCCTCTTGCCAGTGCATGAGATAGTGACTCAACGATCAGAATTCCGGCGCCCTCCGCCATGACAAAACCGTCTCTCCCCGCATCAAATGGACGGCTTGCTGTTTGGAACGCTTCATTTCGTGTAGACAACGCTGTCGCATTACCGAAGCTTGCCAGTGACACTTCGGTTACAGCCGCTTCTGTTCCGCCAGCAATAATGACATCGGCTCCGCCATGACGAATTAACCGGAAAGCCTCTCCAATGGCTGTATTTCCAATGGAACAAGCGGTTACTGGCGACAATGTCGGTCCCCAGCAACCAAACCTCATGCTGACCATAGCTGCCGCCATATTGGATATCATCATGGGTACCAGTGTTGGGCTGACTCGCGCAGGTCCCCGATCGGACAGGACCTTGCCTTGTTCCATCAATGTCTGGATGCCGCCTATGCCTGAACCAATATATACACCTACCCGTTCACGGTCGAGTTCGTCCATCACAAGGCCTGATTGTGATACAGCCTGATCCGCAGCAGCAACAGCAAATTGAACGAATCGATCCATGCGCCTTGCTTTCTTGCGTCCAAAACGCTCTTCACCATCAAAGTCACGGACCACACCAGCGATTTTCGTTTTGTACGAAGCTGTATCAAAATGTTCTATATGCGATATACCTGATCTACCCTCAATTAATCCATTCCAGAATGTATCTACATTATTTCCCAAAGGGGAGATAACTCCCATTCCCGTAATCACGACTCGTTCCATGTCCATCCTCCTTCAGCCAGCGCTGTTGTCTACCTTAATCTTACGCTCTGCCACTAATAGTGCACTTTTGAATATCCTATTACAAGTTGTCAATTATAATAGTATAATGACTACCATGATAACGAGGATTGAAGGTGATGGATTGAACTACGATGTCAGGTTACAGGCATTGTCCACTTTTCTGAAAACACAGCGTTCCAAAATTTCTCCCGAATCGGTCGGTTTACCCACTGGAAGTCGGAGAAGAACGCCTGGGCTGAGAAGAGAAGAGGTTTCCCAACTGGCAGGAGTGAGTACAACATGGTATACCTGGCTTGAGCAAGGTCGGGATATTCAGGTATCCCATTCCGTATTGGATAACATTGCTTCAGCACTAAGGCTTACTGCGGATGAACGAAAATATCTGTTTTCGCTCGCCATGGAGCATCATTCGGAGCTGCCTACGCCGGAGGAAGAACCTGTTCAACTTCACCCTTCCTTGCGGAAAATTTTGCAGGAACTTCAATATTGCCCTACGGTGATTTCGGATCGACGTTGTTACATCGTCGGCTGGAATGACGCAGCCCGCCATGTTTTTATGGACTTTGAACAGATTGCCCCCGAACAGCGGAATATGATCAGTCTGTTATTTGATCGAAAGGAATTTCGCAGGCTTGCGGTGAACTGGGAGGACTTTGTTAGCGGATTTCTGGCGATTTTCCGTGCCTATTATGGTCAGTATGTCGATGATGAGTGGTATAATTTATTTCTGGATGACATGATGAACAGACATCCTGATTTCCATACCCTTTGGAAACAAAGCAGCGTCAGCAGTGCTCCGGATGTCTTAATCGAATTCAGACATTCCAAAGCAGGCAAAATGTTGTTTGATCTGACTTCGTTGCAGGTTCAAGGCAGCTCCGATCTGCGTTGCAGTGTCTACACGCCGGCACCAGAGACCGCTACCGAGCGTAAACTGATGCGCCTGATCGAGCGTGAAGCAGATTCACATGTTGGCAAGCTTTGACTCAGAATCTCAGGTCTTGCCCAATCATGTTAGAATCCTGACATCCTTTTGTTGCATATTTTAATTATCAGGGTATACATGATCAAGTATATTAAGCTAACCCATGGATCCTAGACCTTCTACACGAAGTCGATTCAGAAAGGAATATCATGACCAAAGTGCTTATCATTGAGGACGATAACATGTTAGGAGATACATTATCCCTGTATTTGCAAGGTGAGGGGTATGATGTTATCCGTGTCGCTAACGCAAGAGATGGTCTTCTACAACTTCAAGCGCGGCCTGATATCCTGCTACTTGACCTGTTGCTCCCTG
Source organism: Paenibacillus sp. FSL L8-0435 (assembly GCF_037965655.1). NCBI lineage: Bacteria > Bacillati > Bacillota > Bacilli > Caryophanales > Paenibacillaceae > Paenibacillus > Paenibacillus sp. FSL L8-0435. The sequence continues at coordinate 963,093 of NZ_CP150185.1, read as the reverse complement.
ATTCGGAAGGCAAGAATCCCTGTTCTCTCATGCGTCAGCATACAGCAATTCCCATCATCGTCATCTCTTCGTTAACCGAAGTCTCGGAGCGAATTCGATCATTAATAGATGGAGCTGATGATTATGTATGCAAGCCTTTCAGCATGCAGGAAGTGAAAGCACGTATTGAGGCTGTATTACGTCGTTACTCCATATTGAACAGCTCCATTGTCACTGTACAGGATTGCGGAATTTCTCTCGATTTGGCTCGGCGAGCCGTCCTGTTGAATAACCAGCGAGTGGAGATGACATTCTCCGAATTTGAGATCATGAAGCTATTTGTCCTCAATCCCGGCAAAGTCTACAGTCGTTATGCCTTGATTGAAGCCATTCGTGGTATTGATGCTTATATTAATGATCGCACCATCGATGTACACATTACCAAGCTTCGTAAAAAAATTGAAGAAAACCCGAAAAACCCCCAATATATTCAAACCATCTGGGGGGTCGGATATAAGTTCACACCTTAACACATCAGCTTCATTCATGTCACCAAGGCAGAGACCCGGTAATGATATCAATCTCTTTTTGTACCTTCTCCAAAACCGAACTCAGTTCCTCTTCTTCGAATAACGAACGGGACAAAAGCGATTCCAGTTGAAGAATTAGACGTAACAGCTCCACTGCATGCAGATTGGCAGCCACGCCTCGGAGAGAATGAACGCTGCGGATCGCACCAGCAATCTGCTGCTGGCGAAGTTGAGTGGTCAGTTTGTTCTGAAACGAGTCATACTCCATCCTGAATTTCGTGAGCGCATATTGCAGAATATGTGGCTTGCCGTCCATCTGCCTGATCGCCTTATCTACATCAATTCCGCTAATCTTCCGCATACCTCTCAGATCAATCCATGTTGCCAATATGTCTGCCATCTGTTGTTCATGGATGGGTTTGGTCAGGATGGCATTCATCCCAGCCTCCATACATCTCTCATGATTTATTTGTAGAGCATTTGCTGTTATAGCGATTATGGGTGTACGATCATATTCCCTCATCTTGCGAATATGTCGCGTTGCTTCCACTCCATTCATGTCAGGCATGTACAGATCCATTAGAATCAATTCCCATACTTGTTCGTCTAACTTTCTCAGAACCTCTGTGCCACTGGCTGCCAGCGTCACTTGGAACCCCTTATGTTCCAGCATCGCCCGAATTGCCAGTTGATTGATCTCATGATCCTCAGCTATCAGGATATGTCCTTTCTGATCAAGCGAATAGGGATCGTCGCCTTCAGCCAACTGACTTTTGGCCAGCGGACCTTCACCCTGAAGTGCAAGAATGACTTCGAATAATCCCAGACGTGTAATCGGTTTGACCATCATGATATCAGGGTGCACGGATCTCTTCTCAATCCACAGCGCATTTTCGCTAAATGCCCGTGTGTACCCCAACACCTGAATTTTCGTTCGATCCAATCGCTTCATGAAGTTGTCCCATAACGAACCGTTGACTGTGTCTTCTATATCCATATCCAACATGATCAACATCGCTTCGGCTTCAGGAGTATACCCACCACTCTCCATCATATGGTTCAAGGAAGTATACAGCGTCGGATTCATCCCGAATGAATAGAGCAGCTGCTTCAGGTTTTCGCCCATCCGTTCATCATCTTCAATGATAACCACATCATTCGCACCATATAGGAGAGGGTGTGTATGCAGGGAGAAACTCTCTTCTTCTTCCGAATCTGCAAGTTCAAATATCAAGTCGAATGAAAATAGACTGTACTCTCCAAGCACGCTGTCCACCCGCAAGTCTCCTCCCAATGAGGTTACCAGCAGGTAACAGATGACCAGCCCAAGTCCAGAGCCACCATATGTTCGATAAGTGGAAGGCTCCGCTTGCGTAAACGGGACAAAAATATGCTCCAGTTGTTCAGGTGAAATTCCAATCCCCGTGTCTTCGATCTCAAAACGAACCTGAACTCGCTCAGCCTCCAATGAAATTACCGCTGCCTGCAAGATAACATATCCATGTTCTGTGAATTTAATCGCGTTACTGAGCAGATTTAATAACACCTGCTCAAGCCGAAAAGGATCACCAATTACCGTTAATGGCAGATCAGGGTCGGTCTTAAAGATGACTTCGATCTCCTTGTACCCGAGGGCCACACCGATCTGATCTGCCACACGCTTGAACACATCCTCTGGTGCAAAGGGTACTTTCTCCAAAATCAGTTTACCTGCCTCCATTTTCGAGAAATCAAGAATATCATTCACCAGAGTAAGCAGGGTTTGTGAAGACGCATTGATTTTACTCAAATAATCTAATTGTTGTGAGGTTAGGTCTGTCCGTTGCAGCAACAACGAAAAGCTGATGATTCCGCTCAGTGGGGTACGAATCTCATGACTCATGAATGCAAGAAACTCACTCTTTGCCTGACTGGCTTTGTCCGCCTTGACACGACGGTACTGATCCGAAATGTCATGAATAACTGCCTTGACTTTCTCGCACGAGTTAGGGGCCTTTACAGGGTAAAGGTGAACCCGAACATGCTGTTCTTTTCCTTTCCCAACAATGAGACTCAATTCCGTATCCTGAGGTACATTGTGGTGTAAAACTTTTTGAAAAGATAACACCCATTTCGCCGACTGCTCAATGAATATCAATTCTTCAAGCTCACGGCCCATGACTTCATGCCTGTCGAGATCAAGAACATCCAGAAATTTCTGATTAACTGACACCACACATCTGTTGCCATCCAAACCGATAAACCAGTCTGTCGACACTCGTTCAAGTGTACGGTAACGCTCCTCACTCTCTTGAATCCTTCGTTTAACTGCTCTGTGTTCTGTAATATCAAGTCCATACCCTATGACATACTTCACCATGCCTTCTTCTCGCAGCGGACGAAGCTTCACCAGTGAATAGTAACCTCCATGCTCAATCTCGTAAAAGAAAGACTCCCCTTTCCATGCCCGGTCGAACTGCTTCCGCAGAAATTCTACCTTTTCCTGAGGTAAAATATCCAATGTGCCCAGTTTGTAATCTTGCTTCAGACTACTCATATCCAAGCCCAGTCGGGAGAGCATCTCTCCCTCAAGCACAAGATACTCAAATTTTCCGTTCTGTTTTCGGATTTTAAAAGTAAAACCCGGCTGCATACGAAGCATCTCCAGCACTTCCTGATCCCTCTGAATGACCAATCTCCTATATCGATGATTTTGGTTCAGATAATACAGGAATAATATAACGGACAGCAGGCAGATACATTGAAAAAAGAGAATCTGCCCCATCATCAGCAGAGAAGGGGAATTTGTCTTTAGTACAGAAAACTCATACAAAGTAATCAGCAGCAACGCTCCGGACAACCACTTCTGCATAAATCCCCTGATATACTTAAAGATCAGACATATGGCTATAACAAATAACAACTCAGTCAACGCATACTGCCAGTTCTCCAACAAGGGATTACGCCCCATATTAATCCGAAACATCCACATGAATGCAAAAGTAACGAAAGCAGAGCCACTCCCACCAAAATAAGCAGCAAGCAGATACACAATGGCCCGGAAATTCAACAATGTACCATCTTCAAGCACAATAGAGAAATAATAGAGCGCCGTGCCCAACATGCTCAGCGTAACACCATTAATGATCCGAGTCGTGATGGATGTTGAACGGGTAGCATTTGTATGATTCAGATAGTGATGAATTAGGAAAACAAAGATCAAAATTAGCGTGAAATTTAATAAAAGATCGCGTAGCAAATGGTCACCGTCCACATTACGACTTCAGGATTTCATGCATTCAATGAATGTTGTCAGATTCATGGTCGCAGTTCCTCAGTACACAAATCATAGTATGCCGTGCTCCCTTATTCAATTGACGATATTGACCATTTTCTTGAAAATAATTACTACTTTCAGCTAACATCCCCTTATCACCAAACAACGTTTTTTTTCATGAAAATTCATCATTAAATATACTGATATAAAAGAGAGAGTCATCCAAATGTACCGATGTTATGGTGACCTGAGCTTCCCATACTTCCTGATCAACCTTCATTAGTTTGGCTACGCCGGACCAGGTCTGATTTCCTCTCCAGTGGGTATCCATTAGCAATCGAGCAGGCTTACCTATGGTGCTCTCCCGTGAGAATCCTGTTTTGGTTACATAAACGGAATTCACATCCAGAATCACACCTTCCTCATCTGTAATCATGACCGCATCCGTTAGCAGTAAGAAGGCTTTGAGTTCCAGTTGCATGGTTGTCCACTCCCTCTAGTGAAACATGATGTGATGCTGTCCCTGTGATACTCACTTCTACGATCCCGTTTAATACTTAAACTGTCTAATCAGGCGCTGCAGCTCTTCAGCCAGGGCAGACAAGCCCCGAGCCGAGGAAGAAATCTGCTCCATCGCTGCCAGTTGCTCCTCTGAGGAAGCGGCCACTTCTTCGGAGGCCGCGGCGTTACCTGAAGCAATACCTGCCAGTTCATTGGACACAGCAGATACTTCCTGTACACCTGCTGTGATCTCTTGCGACGTGGCAGCAATCTCTTCAATCTGAGGTGTCGTTTCCCGCATGCTATCCAGAATGCGTTCAAACTTCCGAATGGCCTCTGTTGAGATTTCCATACCCTCTCCAACCTCTGTGGTCACTTTCTCCATCATGCGAACGGAAGCAGCCATATCTTCCTGTACTGCTGTGGTTAGCACGGTAATTTCATTGACGGATTGCCCGGATTGCTCTGCCAACTTGCGTACCTCCGCTGCTACAACGGCGAATCCATTCCCATGCGTACCTGCACGAGCTGCTTCAATGGATGCATTCAGCGCGAGCAGATTGGTCTGCTTGGCTATATTTCCGATTAACTCCGTGATCGCTGAAATTTGGTGTGATCGTTCATATAACGCGTGAATCAATTGGTTTGTCTGTTCTACCGTTTCTTGAATCGATTGCATCTGACTCACCGTCTGCTTGACGGTGTTGCCGCCTTCTTCCGCTTGTACCGTTGTATGTTTCGCCAAATCAGCGACATGTATGGAACGTTCGGCGATTCGTGTTATCCCAATTGTTATTTCATTCATGGCCTGATGGTTGTGGTCAATACCTTCAGTCTGTTTCTCGGCACCACTCGCAATTTCCTGAATGGCTCGCGCGACCTGCTCACTGGCCGCACTGGTTGATTCCGCACTCTGAGTCATCTCATCCGATGAGACGACAACCTGGCTTGTACTGTTTTCCACATTTTCAATCAGCACACGCAGATTGTGCTGCATTTTGCCAAAGGCATCACTCAGTTCACCAATCTCATCATGGCTTGTGCTAGTAATCGTTTGGGTAAGATCCCCTTCACTCACCTGGATCGCCTGATCCTTCAACTGACGAATGGGTCTAATGATGGATCGCATCACAAGCCAGATAATCACAATACCAACAACGAGGCAGGAGACAATAACAATAATCATTCGTTTTAGAATTGGTGCTGCCGCATCGTCTACCTCAGAAGAGAACATGGTGCCAGCGACCTTCCATCCCGTGGATGCATTCGTGGCGTAATACATCACTTTATCCGTTTGATCAACGGTATAGTTGGAGTTGCCCGATTCATTCGCATATACCGGTTTCCAAAAATCCTCTGTTGCATCTGTTCCGGGTTCTACCGTGGGATGGTAGATATACTTTTCGCTGGCATCCAATAGGATCAGATATCCCTGTTCTCCCACGTTAATTCCACTCACCAAGGTACTTATATTCGACAGATTCAGATCCAGCTGAACTACACCAGATTGGTCATTCAATGCCTTGGCGATGGTGATGGTGATTTCGTTTGTCTCGGCAGAAATATAAGGGTCTGTAACAATGACCTGCTCTGGAGTACTCATCGCTTCTGTGTACCATGGTCTTGTTCGCGGATCGTAATCTTCAGGCATTTCCGCATCGGAGGACATCAGGTAGACACCGGCTTCTGTTCCCACTCCTATGGTGATGATGTCTTTGTTCTGTGCAGCGTACCCCTTCAATTCGTTCACAACTCGAACCTCTGCATCTTCTTGACGTAATTCCTCGGCGAGTGTATTCGCATAATATTCAATGTGGTCGCGCTTGGCATTAATCGAAAGATCGATGGTCGCACTGGCAAGGTTCACGTTTTCCATTGCACTATGTAGAATTTGCTTCTCAACTTCATTCTTCGCACTGTTATAAGACAAGACTCCAATACTGAACGATGGAATGGCCAAGAAAGCAACAAAGGACACCACCAGTTTCGTCTTAAAGTTATTAAGGATCTTGTTGAACCAATTCGATTTGCTATTTTTGGGGGACAAATTTCTCTACCTCTTCCAGATTAATTTAGTTTTACTTGGTCTAGCTCTCTTAGAGTACAGAGCCCTCCTTCCTCAAGATATTAAAAATTAGGTCCTGCCTCTCGCAAAAGACAATTTTCGCACTAGAAATATTACTTAAATCTCTTAATTTATAATCCTAAAGAACTACTTTCAAACAAATTATACGAAAAAACTATTAAATAAAGTAACCCAGCGATATGACCAAATTGTTAAATTTTTAAATACTTGTTACAGTAACCTGCCGAATTCCATAAAAAAAGATCCAAGCGTTATCACTCAGATCTAAAGGTTATTTACATTGGACCAACGTATTCTCTATTTAAATGCCGGGATCGCAATATCTGCATATTTCTCTTCGAAGAAGGCTTTGACCTCTGGACCCGCCATGCGTTTAGCCAGCTTCTGGATCGCTTCGGAGTCCTTATTATCCTCACGGGCAACCATGGTGATGGCAAAATGGGAATCATCCTTCTCGGTTAACAGCGCATCCTTCTTCGGTGTAAGACCGAGCGGACTCGCATATGCCGGTGTCATGGCTACCAGATCAGCATCATCCATCATACGAGCCAGCATCAACAAGTCCACTTCCTCAAACTTGAAGTTCTTTGTATTCTCGGTGATGTCTGCCTGTGTGGCGTTAAAACCTACGCCCTCTTTCAGCTTAATCAACCCGTTCTGCTCCAGCATCACAAGAGAGCGACCAATGTTGGAGGGATCGTTCGCAATTGCAATCGTTGCACCTTCTGGCAATTCCTCAATCGTTTTGTACTTTTTGGAGTAGCCGCCATAGATGGCATTATAGATAGGCTGTACCGCCACCAGATTGGCATTGTTCGCTTCATTATACTGGGTCATGTAAGGCACGTGTTGGAAGAAGTTTGCATCTACTTCCTTATTCGCGAGTGCCGTATTTGGTTGAACGTTATCTGACAACACAACAACTTCCAGATTGACGCCATCTTCCTTCAATAGCGGTTTAACAATATCCAGTACATCTGTCATCGGTGGAATCAACGTGGCTACTTTCAGCGTAACTTCTTGCGCAGCTTGTGTATCTTCTTTTGTTCCTTCAGCCGCAGGTGTTTCTTCTTTTTTGCCACAAGCAGCTACAACCAGCATTACTGCAAGCAACATAAGCATCATTTTTGCTTTCATTTCATGTCTTCCCCTCATCGTATAATCTGTATTGGTTATTCGTAATAATGCACGGTCCAACCGTTCAGGATCTGCGATCCAGCCAGTGGGACAGTCTGCTACCTGTGAATTGGATCATCTGTACCAGGATAATCATGATGATGATCGTAAATACCATAATTTCCGTTTCGAAGCGTTGATAACCGTAGCGAATGGCAAAATCACCAACCCCGCCGCCACCTACAATGCCCATCACCGTGGAGTAGGAGATGAAGCTAATCGTAGCTGTCGTGAGTCCCAGTACAAGACCAGATCGTGCCTCCACGTACAAGAATTTCACGACAAGTTGCATCGTCGATGCCCCCATGGAAGCAGCAGCTTCAACCACTCCCCTCGGTACATCCAGCAACGCTTGTTCCACCAGTCTGGCGTAGTAGGCAATCGCAATGACCGAGAGTGGCACGGTTGCCGCCAGCGTACCGATGGACGTTCCCACGACAATCCGTGTGAATGGAATCATGAATACAACGAGCAGTAAGAACGGAAACGAACGAACGATGTTGACGACACTACCGAGTACAAAGGACAGCGTTTGATTCTGATACCGTTGTCCTCTCCGGAATAAGTACAGCAGTGTACCCAAAGGTAACCCGATCAGAACAGCTGCCGCAATGGAGATGCCCACCATGACAAAAGTCTCTCCGATCGCCTGCCATATCTCATGCTGATATTTCAGCACAGACTCAGGTAACCTCATGACTTGTCCTCCTGTTCTGCCTGACGGAAGAAAGACGAACCTGTCATCCCGTATTCGTCACCCGCAAGCAAGGAGGTCAGCAGATCAGGCTGCGGAGCAGGGATACTGCTCACTTCCGCTTTAGACAACGTACGAACGAGTCGCCCATCCTTCATGACGGATATCCTGTGACATAGTCTGCGAGCCACTTCCATCTCATGCGTTACTACAACAATGGTCACGCCCAGCGTTTCATTGATATGTCGCAGCACATCCAGGATACCGTTCGTGGTCTGTGGATCAAGCGAAGAGGTCGGTTCATCACAGAGCAGCACATCCGGACGACTGGCCAGCGCTCGTGCAATCGCCACACGCTGCTTCTGTCCTCCGCTAAGCTGAGCAGGATATTGACCCCCCTTGTCTTCCAGTCCAACAAACCGCAGCACCTCAAGTCCACGTTCAACTCGCTGTGCACGGGGCATACCCGCAAGCTCCAATGGCATGCAGACATTGCCAGTCACCGTTCGGTTACTGACCAGATTGAAGTGTTGAAAGATCATGCCAATGGATCTTCGTGCCTGACGCAGACTCTGTTCATTCATCTGGGTCAGGTGCTGCCCATTCACAACAACCTCACCATCATCCGGCTTTTCCAATCCGTTGAGCATCCGCAGAAGCGTGGATTTGCCTGCACCACTCGATCCGATGATGCCATGTATTTCTCCTTGTCCCACTTCGAGGGACACCGAGCTTAATGCTTCGAATCCCTGATCTGTACGGGAACCGCGCTCGTTATAACGTTTGCTTACACCATATAATGAGATCATGGAGAGTCCTCCCGTGAATGATCATGCATGGTTCTTCAAGAACACATGAAGAAAGCCCGCACAGCCGATAACCGGAGCGCGAGCAAGCCTGTTCATTTATAATAAATCAACATCCCTTACGAGACAAGCTTTTAAGGTGAGATTGCCTCCTGAAGGCGGCTGGCTTCATATACACGAAAACGTCCGTTGGACGAACCCACATACACTTCATTACCGATCCGGTTGATCGTTCCATTCTTCGCATCCCGGTCCCGGTGCTCCGGGTTTCCTATCACAACGTCATGTACACGACCTAGCAGTGCTCCATTCTTTTTGTTCATTACGAGCAAATTCTCGTCCATGGGCAGCAGCAACTGATCATCAATGACCAGATAACTTCCCTGATTCGTCGGATGCCTTAATGTTGCAATCGTATCTTTGGTATCCCAGCGCGTCTCCCCCGTTTTATAATCCAAAGCCGCCGGGTAGCCGTTCTTAATCACATACAACTGATCCTCTTCCACCAGTCCTCGTTCAATCTTGCCCTTGAGCGTCCAGCGTGTTTTGCCTGTCTTGGCATCATACAGGGTAGTTGTAAAATCTTCATATTCGCCGTAATGATCGCCGTTTTTGTTCTCACGGATCAACAATATGCCATCATTCAGCTCCTCAAATCTCTGTCCTGCCCGAGCAGGAAATTGTGCAAGCTTCTTTCCTGTGTTCAGATCAAGGAGCAGCCACTGATTATCCAGTGATATCCATCTTTTAGCATTCATGGTTGCAAAGGGGTCACGACGTTCGATTCCATCAAAATATGGATCATTCCCAAGTTGTTCTATGGTGGTTCGTTTTCCCTTTAAGCTCCATACGGTCCGGCCTGATTGCGGATCGGCTGCAATCAGCTTATTCTTTTCCCAAAACAACACATAGGGGTCATCTGCACTCTTGTTCAATAATTCATAACCCGTAGCCAGTTTTCGCGTCCACAATGTTTTTCCGTTTGCACTGTTGAGAACCGTTAACCAACTGTTGCTTGAGCTCTCAACAACCGGGTTATCCACAACCACAACGTTCTTCGCAGCGGTGATGCCATTTAGTCTAAAATTTTGCTTAGGGGTGTACGTCCAGGTAACCTCTCCATTCTTCAAGTTCAGATGACGAATACGATCCACGTATTTTTTCTTGTCAGGGTCATAATCGGTGTAGATTGTAACGTATTGGCGTGCTGTATCCACCTCTGCCTGCTGTCTTCCAAAGCCTCCATTGATCCCCCATAATTTCTGACCCGAATGTCGGTCAAGAGCATATATGGAACCTTCGTAGTAATCCCCGCTAAATCCACCGTCATCCCCTTTCATCAGGAGTACATCATCCGTGGCTGCTTGTAAAAAAGTGTAGTTAATATCCCCCTGGTTGGTCCATACCGGTTTCCAGGGGATTGTTGTCGGCAGCGTTGTGCCATAGATTTTTGTTGTGAACCCATATTCATCCGCCCGACTGATGTTCCAATCAGAAACGGCAGCATTTCGATTATCCTGTGCTAAATTCCATCGTGTTCTGACCAGTCTGCCATTCTTGTTGAATGTGACCAAAAATTGCCCATCTGCCCGCTCATATCTCCAGGTCTGTCCAATACTCATTGAATAACCCGTGAAATTTAGATTGCTTGAACTCTCCTTCCAATCCGGCTCGCCTAACCACCCAGCCACTTGTTTGGAGGTGGTTGCCTTGTCCAGCTTAATATCTGTCAGATGGCGTATAACCGAAGTTGGCAGCGATGCATCCTGTTGGAACCAACCATCCGCCACATTCATCCGCTGTTCTATAGCCTGTGCCTTGATCCAGAGGAGTCCTGGCCGATACGTGAAGGATTCTTTATTCCAGACTCGTGGGGCAATGGAGACCCCATACCATCCTTTCCACTTTGCAACAATAACAGCCTTATCTGTTAGCGCTTTCTCAAAAGACCAGGTTGTAGAACTATCCGGAGCCAGATACAGCTTACTGCCTGATTGGAGCGTGAAGCTTTGGGGAGCTGTTTCCGTCATGCTTCTGCTCTCCTTCAGTGCATACCAACTTGGCAGCCAAAAGTTTCCATGATCGGTTGACTTAAGCTGCACCCACTCGCCTCGAACCGAGGCCAACGTATACTTTTCGTTTTTTGTTGTATAGTATTCAATCCCCATCTGGTCAGCAGCCACACTGCCATCCCTCCTGTTTTTGAACAGAGGAATGTCATTCATAAGTGTAACGGGTTCTCCTTGTTTGTAGGCCAACTGTGTTGATAAGACTTGAGAACTTGCACCCAAGGCTTGTGGCGTTGTAGCCAACGCTTGTCCTCCAAGCACGACCATTTTGGAATCCAGCAGCATCCATCCCGTCAACAGCACAGCTGATAATCCAGTCATGGTAATCCATTTGTACCCCGTTCTCTGCCAGTCAGGACCCCTCTTCACTCTCGTTCATCCCCATCCATTAGAAGTTATTTCCAATAGAGACGCAGCTATAAGGAAAAAGTTACCGTTTACCTCAATATATTTCTATCTATCTCCCAATATTACCTCACATCCACCATCGTAGCATGATAAGGAAAGGTGACCCCAATGTAATAAGCCGCTGTTAAGGTGAGCATATAATAAAATACAAACCACAGATCAGCTCGCGAATAGCCAATCTGAATGTAATACGTCCGGCTTGCGCCATCCGTGAATCCCTTCGCTTCCATCGCTACCGCCATTCGCTGTGCACGGCGAATACTCTGTGCCAGCAGCGGAATAGCGTAACGCTTAAGTGTACCATACACATTCCAGCGAGAGCCACGTTGCCGTGTTCCACGAATACGAATGGCGTAACGGAGCGTCTGGAATTCATCCAGCAAAATGGGGATCATGCGCATCGCGGCCAGAAAGCTATAGGCATATTTTGCAGGAAGCCGCCACTGCTGCATCAGTGAATAAAACAGCCTTACCGGCTTCGTTGTCAGTCCGAACAGCAAGCCAGCCGCTGCCATGCTCAACGAGCGAAAACCCAAGTGTAGACCGCGATAGAAACTCTCCTCGGTTATGTGAATCAATCCCCACTTATACCATGTGGTCTCTCCCTTACCAAACATCATCATACCTGTGGACGTGGAGATAAACACCAGAATGAATGGTGATGCGTACAGCATCAATCTATACCACGGATGACCTGTCCAGCACAGTAACAGCATCATCGCCAACGCAACGTTGGCCATTACATTCAGATTGTGAATGAGGATAACGATGACAAACATCATCGTCAGAATGATCATCTTTAATCCCGGGTTGACGTTATGAAGCCAGGTTTCACGGTGAGGAAACGACAGTTGCATCAGTTAACCTCCCCTCATCTACCGTCCAGATTCGGGTGCAATATCTTTTTACAATTTCACGATCATGGGTAACCATAACAATAGCTGTTCCTTCACGCCGCAATTGCTCCAGTTGTGTTAACATGGCAAACGTATTACGGGCATCCTGTCCAAAAGTAGGTTCATCCAACAGCAGTATTCGCTGCTCTCTCACCAGTGCAGAGGCAACGCTCAAGCGTCGTTTCTGCCCCATCGATAATTGGTAGGGATGACGCTCGGAGAGGTCGATTAGTCCAAATTGATTCAACATATGATCAGTCCTGGCAAGTCTTTCTTCCGTTGTAAGCCTGCCCCCCAGCAATGAGAATTCTACTTCTTCCGCGACGGTGTTGGTCACAAATTGAAACTCCGGGTTCTGAAATACAAACGCGATTCGATCTGCAAGCTGCTCCGTTTTGCCAGAAGGCTGACCGTCCACCTCATAATGACCTGTTGTTTTCAGGATATTCATCAGAGATAACAACAATGAACTCTTGCCAGCTCCATTAGCTCCGACAATACCAATCCAATCCCCATGCCATACTTTGGCCTGTTCTACCTGAATGAAGGGTCTTTTCCCACGCCATCCGGTGAACTGCTGCAAGTCCAGTGCAGGCTGATAGGCGGGTGATACAGGCGATAAGGATGAGACGTGAGATATGGGGGATATACCCGGTGTATCGGATAAGCCAGACGATTGCTGTGTTTCCACACTTGAGATGCCGTGATCCACACGCACTTGAAGCTCTCCAGAAGCACTTCCCTCTTCTTGCTTAGCTGCCTGCTCGTGCTCATCCCACACACCCGGATACCAGATTCCATAAGCCTTCAGCTTGCCCCGTTCATCCGTAAATACCTGCTGTGCTGGCCCATCCGCCACAATCTTTCCTTCAGGTGATAACACAATGATGCGGTCGACCATATCTACAATCTTGTTTATTTTGTGTTCAACGATGATGATCGTTTTGTCACTGGCGATCCTTCTGACGGTATCCCACACCTGGGAAGTCCCCTCATCATCCAGCAGTGCAGTGGGTTCATCCAAAAACAATACCTCCGGGTCCATGGCAAGCATTGAAGCAATCACAAGACGCTGCTTCATCCCCTGAGACATGGACTGGATCAATACACGATTCTGTTCAAAGGATAACCCCACTTGTTTCAGATAATTTTCAATCAGAGCAGGCATCTCTTCACGCGAAATATTTCGGTTTTCCAGAACAAATGCGATCTCTTCATCCGTAAAGGACATACAGAACTGGGTATCCGGATCTTGAAAGACCACTCCTGCTTTGGCGGGAACCTGAATATCATCACATTTCATCGGAATCTCAACCGAACGTGGTATCAGACCGCTCAAAATTTGCAATAACGTCGATTTACCGGAGCCACTCGGGCCAAGCAACAGCACTTTCTCCCCTTGACGAACAGAGAGAGACAAGCCTTGAAATACCAAGGCTTTCTCTCCCGGGAACTTGCATCTTAGATTTGTCACACTTACCGCTTGCGAATTCCCCTCTCCGCTCATCTAATCCAGCGCCTCATAATCTTGTTTGGATACCGGTCTGAGTGAACGCGTTACACCGGTTAGTTCCAATGCTTTGGCGAGATAATAAGCGAACACTCCTGCAATCAAGATGCTTCCGATGAAGCGGAATCCGATAAATAACGTGTAGTTCCAGGCCGAGAGTGAATCAATATACCCGTACTGATAATCCAGCAAAAGCGAAGCCGCTGCAGCTCCTATGGCTGCAAGACAGGTGACAAACAGATTGGTTTTGCGATACAAAAATGCGGCGAAGAATATCTCTGCTCCCAATCCTTGCAACAGACCGTATACAAGTGTGGACATGCCCCATTCACTACCCAGAAAAGCACTTACCGTTGATGCCGCAACTTCGGCAAGAATAGCCACGCCTGGTTTACGAATGATAACAAAAGCAAACGTGCCCGCCATAAACCACATGCCGTAGATCATCTGCTCCGCATGAACGCCAAATGGTTTCATCAAGTCATATGTAGGTCCCCATATCTTGTAAATCACCCCAAACACTACTGCGATCACGATGGTTACCAGAATATCCGTTAGTTTCAATCGCTTGTTGCCTGCTGTTGTTGCCATGTTCTCTACGTCCTTCCTTTGTTCCCTGTGGGGTTTATCATAATAAACGAAAAAGCCTCCCCGGTTCCGGGAAGGCCTTACGCACAGTGTACATTCCTCACAATGATGTATGGGATGGATGTCGAAAATACGGAATATCAACCAGCTCCTCTCCGCCCTGGCAGATACACCACCACAGTTCAAAGAGGTCTGTTGTTCATCCACGTTCATTCTCACAATTCACCCTTACATATCGCAAATCCATGTTCTCTACGCTGGCATTACCCAGATCAGATGTACGGTCAGCGGCACAAGGCCACTCTCTCAGCCCAACTTCATTGAGCTCCCGGTTCACTTATTTCATTGCTTCTAATGTACATCAGATGGGTATTTGTGGCAATGGTCTCTACAAAAATCAAAAGTTGGCATAGGAAAAGGCATCCCCCTGGATGCCTTTTGGACATACTTCACGATGTGAAATAGCTACCTTATCCGTAGACGCCTTCAATCCGTATTCCAAGGTATCCCTGTTCTTAATATTGCGTGTTACCGGACTGGCTCGTTTTCCCTGAAGCAAACCCCTTGAACAACGTTGGCACTTTGGAATAACGGGTATTCGTAATTTTTCCTTGTGATGTGCTGCTGTCTGTACGCAAAATCGAATCTTTTACATTGGAAATGTTGGAGTTATCCAGCGTCATGTTAACTGCAAAGGAAGTTCCACCATTTTGGCGAACCAGCTTGCCAATATCGTCTGCACGGAAATTTTTGATGTTAATTGTTCCAGCTGCATTCATCTGGAACACTTTATCATAAGCCTTATATGCTGCCCCACCGGTAATGTTAACCGTTCCGGCAGACTTCAATGTCAGTGCATCCTCGCCCACGTCCTGCCAGACCACATTCGATATATTACAGTTGCCATAACAGTGAACACCATCAGCAGCTGGTGTTCCGATATTTACATTTTTGAGCGTAGCCCCTGCCTCCAGACGGAAGACTGGCTTCTGATTTTCTGCTTGAGATCCGTCGCCCAGTGTGGAAGGATTGGCTACAAATGTTTTACCTTGACCGTCATAGGTCGTACCCTTTGGAACAACAATGGTTGAATTTACAACCGTAGGCGCAGCCGCAGCCGGAACGGCACCAAATATAGAAGCAACCAAACCAGCGGACAGTAACAACGTCAACATTTTTTTCATAACTTTATTCCTCCCTTATTCTCTCGTTATTTGGTATTGTACAAGCCTGAGCTTGTACTGGAAGATCGTCAGAGGTGCACCTCTGTCCGACCCACAACCTAATCCTACCAAATAAGGAAGGTAACTAGAATAATCATTAGATCATGTTTGTATTTTCCAGCATAGAGCATGATGTTTCAACATGCTTAGCGGTATCGTATCTACTTGTTATGTACCGATATCAACTTCGAATATGCTCTATTTAAGCCACCAAAAGATTTAGACACGAAAAAAAGAAACCCTTAGTCTTTTTAAGACAGGGTTTCTACATGATACATTTAAAACTAATCTAAATCCTCTATTTATTCTAGAGGTTCCAATTCATCTTCGTTAATTTCATCCGATGGTTGAAGTAAAGTCAGTGGGTCAACATTGGTAAATTCATTTACTGTTTCATAAGTAACCACGCCATCTTCAGAAACGATCATTCTGAGAACGACCCAGTATATTTCATTACCACTGGCATCTGCTACAGTATACGTTGCACTTGGAGTAGCTACAGCACCATGGAAAACATCAATTTTTGCACCAGATTTCTTAATTGTGCTTGATCCAGAAAAATGATGAACATAGAATGTATACGTTCCAGGAAGTAAGTGACGAATGGTTGTCGTTTCAGGTCCATAAGAAGTTACATCATCCAAGTCCAAATCGACCATAAGTTCGCCATTATTATAATATTGTTTATCAGAGTAGAACGTATGGAACATTCCCTCATCACCTGCAGGTCCTACTAGGTGTGAATCCAGATCCACTGGGTCTTTACCCCAAGTTAGTACGAAGCGAGTTTCATCTTGTGTAGGTATTTCTATAGCAGTTTGATTCTCACGTTTATTTTCCACATTTACTGCTGAGACACCAATGAGATAAGTTGTAATATATTTTGTATCTCCACCTCCAAGTTCACCTGTGTAGATGCCTGGGGGAAGATTAATATAATAATCTCCATAAGTATCCGTTGTTACAGATCCAACGATTTCACCTGTTTTGTTATCCAAACCTTTTCTAAACGAAATACTTAAGCCTGCAACCGGTGCTCCAGCTACATCCTTGATGTGGCCACCGAATCCTGTAAGTTTGATTGCACCACTTTGGCTTCCTGCAAAATGTGTTTTATTAACATCTGACTCCACAGTGATGTACAGTGTAGCTCCATAGCTATCAATAGCATCAAAAGTAAATTCGCCATTGCGGTACTGCAAGTTATTCAATTGTTGTTCTGCCCCATCAAAATAGGCACGAACTATGAAATCATTTGCAGTCAGTTCAGAAACATCCAAACCCTCAGAAAAATTCAACTTTGCACTTCCATTTGTAACTTGAATCCCTTTGAGTGTCGGATAGACTGTTCCTTCGTTATAGACTGCAACGGTTACTGGAACATTGATTTCGAAGTTTCCGTATTTGGCTTTTACCACTGTCGTACCGTTGCTTTTAGCTTGAATCTTTCCTGAGTCAACAATGGCAATAGCGCTATTCTCAACATCCCATCTTGCAAAGGAAGTGATATCTTTCTTCGCTGGGGAAGCGATCCCCGTGAATACGATTTGACGGGTCGAATCAATTGCCGACAACTCTGTTACTTGAGGAGCGTAAACTACACTAGTAACTGTAGGATCTGCCTCAATAGTTGGGAGTTGACTAAGTTGACTGAAATCGATGCCTTCTGCATTGACCAGAGCCGAGGATAACGTTCCAGCTCCAGAAAATTGTACAATTGCATTTAATATAGCGCGATTCACTACAGCACCATGGTTAATTTTAAACACGGTGTTCAATGCATCTTGGAACACTTCGAGATTACCAATGGTGGAGTTACCTCCAAATTCCACTGAAACTTGCTCTGCATGAACCATTACAGAGTCGAAGCTTCCACTGAGCACTACCGAAGAATTATGGGGAATCGACTCTGCTATTTCAATCGGTCCAACATCACCCGTGGAGACATTCTGTACGATTGCACCAGATCTAATCTCAATCTGCTGAACATCACTTCCACCTTCCAGGACCAAACGAATACTGCCATCCGCTTTGTCAACAATCACTGTTGCAAGAACCGAGTCCACTGCATGAATACTATTTGGTCCTCCGCCTTGAATCTCAGTAGTTCCCGTGACACTAACATTATCAAGAGTCACGTCACCATTTCCTACGGACTCAAGTATCTTCAGCTTACCATTTACTTTGGTGTTTTTTAGAACGACACCTTGGGAACTAATAGTTACATTTCCAGTTACATTACCAAGAGTATATGTACCTGGAGCAGAGAGATTATTACTAGGGGCTTGTTCCCCGCCTCCACTATTTCCACCATTGTTACTTCCGTTCCCTTTATCTCCGGAGCTGCTACCGCTATTTCCCTTACTGTTACCTTCAGAAGGTTTTGCTGTTTCAGGTTTTGCTTCATTTGAATCTTCAGTATCAATCTCTGTCTTGGCAGGAGTCATGTAACTATCATATGTAGACTTATTTATCACAAACTCATATGCAAGTCTCGCTAGCGCCTGTCGATCTGCTATGCCCGATGGATTAAATTTTACTGTTCCATCTTTTTGAACTAAACCTTTGATAAAACCAGATTGATAGGCAAGTGACACAGAATCTTTCGCCCAGTTAGATACTTGATCCAAATCTGAGAGTTGAGGCTTGGATGTTTGACTCGTTACATTTTGATGATCCCAACCAAAGGCTCTAACAAAAAATACAGCCAACTCTTCTCTTGTCACATTTTTATTAGGTGAAAAACTATCTTTGGAGGTACCTTGAGCAATTCCAGATTTGACAAGTGCACCTACATATCCGGTATACCATTGATCTTCCTTTACATCTGTGAATTGACTTGCTCCCACATTATCCGGCTTTAAATTAAGCGCTCCGACCATAATTTTTGCTAATTGGGCTCGTGTTACCGAATCGGAAGGTTTAAATGTCCCATCAGTAAATCCTGTGAGTATTCCTTGTTCTACTAATTTGGTTATTTCCGTTTTGGCATACGAATTATCAATGTCAGTAAAAGAAGTTTTAGATGTAGCCACTTCTGCCGATACAGATAAATTGATAGATAACATAGAAACAATCAGCGACGTAGAAAGCATTAACGATAGTTTGTGATTAAACTTTTTCCATTTTGAATTCAAAACTAAAACACACTCCTCAGTTGGCTTCTGGTAGGTAAATCCACTAATATATGAATCTTTAGAACTAATACACCTCCTAATCAATAGGATAATAATACCATGCATATTCATAAAAACAAGATTAATAGACTATGATTTTACAAAAAAGTTGTTATCCTGAATTGATTTCAATTCTTATTATCTACATGATTTCGCAATAAAGACAAAATGAACCTACCGAAACAAATATTTTCGGTAGGTTCATTTTGAAGTAAATTTATATATTCTAGGCTCCGAATCTCTGACGATAACCGCACTTTCGACACAACTCTTCCACAGCTTCACGTTTGGAGAAGCCATATACCAGATTGTTCGCTCGCTCACCCTCAATAATCTCCGAGAATGACTTCTCGTGCACATTACCAAGGTTAATGACACCCTCACCATCAAGACAGCATGGAACCACCGTTCCATCGACAAGCACAGCTGCCTGACCACGTAATGCATGGCAGAAGCCTTTGCCGTCATCTTCAGGTGCATCCAGGCTTGGCCACTGGAACTCATGGTCTTGATTCAGGTATACATTTGGGGCAATTTTGACCCCGCTGCCTGGAACCACTTTCTCCTCAATGCGGAAGTCCAGATTGAACTCACGTTCCAGCACTTCAAGGGTCTCCCGATTTCGATTCATCTGAGCATTCGTGAAGTTATCCTGCGTCAGATTCCACAGCCGGAATGAGATGATGACATTGTGCTTCACCGCTTCGTGTACAAAAGACAGAATGTTGCTCAGGTATCCGTCACGGTCAGTTGAACCTTCATGCCCATCGAAGCTGTGCAGAGAGAAGTTCATCTGTCGCAGCGCCGGTTTGCCAAGCAATTTATGCTGAGTCTTGGGCAGCAGCGTACCATTCGTTGTAATGTTCACCTTGAGTCCCTTCTCATGTGCGGAATCAAGCAGCAGATCTATTTTGGGATGCAACAAGGGTTCGCCTTTGACATGTAGATAAATATGATTGGTGTGTGGTTTAACTTGTTCCAGTATATTGTTGAAGACTTCAGGGTCAATGAATCCTTTGGCACGTTGTGTCTGCGGACAGAAGCTGCATGCCAGATTGCAGATACTTGTGATCTCAATATATACTTTTTTGAACGTTTTCAACTCGGGTCCCCATTCTGCTTCGGAGGGAGCAATCCCACCTGCATTTGTGATCCGGCCAATATGCGCCATCCCTATTATATCGGGTTCATGAGCCAAGGTAAATTGTTCAGTTGTTCAGGTCTGACTCCAAATTCATCTCAAGAATTCCATCAAGCTGCCTCTTTACAGTTCATGTTCGAGTGATATATGCTGAACACATAACTGCATATCTTGAACTTTTGCACTAGGGGAGCCTTACGGCTGAGACGAATATGACTATTCGGACCCTTTGAACCTGATCTGGATCATACCAGCGGAGGGAAGTGGAGCGGCCTTTTAGTAAGCGGAATTTTATCATGTATATGTGAAGATAAACTGCGGATCTAACTTACAGACCCACTCATTTCTCCGGAAATGGGTGGGTCTTTTTTGTTTCTTTTGGCAGAGTGCAAGATGTGGTTGTTATTCCAGCAGTCTGACATCAAGGGGGTGAGGATCAGATGAATAACCATGTAACCATTCACAACATAAGCTTTGCTTTTCCCGAAAAAAAGGATTCCCCCGTGCTCTCCAATGTGTCGCTTCAGGTTCAACAAGGAGAATTTGTCTCGCTCATCGGCTCCAGCGGATCAGGTAAAAGCACGCTCTTCAAGCTACTCGCAGGCTTGCATGAGCCAACCGTTGGCACCATCGATATAGCTGATGTACCGCAAGGACAACGGCTCGGACGAGTCGCTTATATGCCGCAGAAAGATCTGCTGTTATCCTGGCGAACCGTCATGGAGAACTGCATGCTGCCTGCCGAGTTGGCACCAGGCCGACAGGACAAGGACAAGTTACGGGCCAACATTCTAGCTGGGTTGGCAAGGTTCGGCCTGTCGGGTTATGAACAGGCCTATCCAGATGAGTTATCCGGCGGCATGCGGCAGCGGGTGGCATTGCTTCGTACCTTGCTTACAGGCGGGCAGCTCATGTTGCTGGATGAACCCTTCGGTGCACTCGACGCCTTAACCAAACGAGAAATGCATCGCTGGTTGCTGGAGCTGTGGGAGGGCTTTGGCCAAACCGTACTGTTTATTACACATGACATTGAGGAAGCCCTGCTGTTAAGTGACCGTATCATTCTGTTAACTCCAGGAGGGCAAGGTCAGCAGTTGCGGGAGATGATGGTTCCTTTACCACGCCCAAGGCATTCGGACATGATCTACCAACCGGCTCTCGTGCAGATGAGACAACAACTGGAGGAACAATTACATGCAAAGCGATAGAGCTGAGGTTAGCGTCTGGACGTGGTGTTTTAAGTGGCTCTCGAGGTCGTTTTCCCAATATGGTTTGTTTATTGTTCTCATGTTCTTATTACTGGCGGTCTGGGAAGTGATTGTGCGTATGGGATGGGTGCCCTCTTTCATCATTCCTGCACCCACAGCCATCATAGGTTCACTGGTTGAGCATCGTCGTCTGCTGTTGACCATCCATCTGCCTGCTACCTTTATGGAGGTTGTTGTTGGTTTTGTCTTGTCCATAGTGACTGGAATTACGCTGGCAACAGGCATGCATATGAACCGGTCGATTGAAAAGGCCTTGTATCCCTTCATCGTGATCAGTCAGACCATTCCGCTGATTGCCTTGTCTCCCGTATTTATCTTGTGGTTTGGTTACACGTTGTGGAGCAAAGTCGCGGTGGTGTTCTTAATCGCATTCTTCCCCATTGTGGTCAGTACCTACGATGGACTCCGCCAAGGCGATCCGGAGCAGCGTGAACTGCTGCTCACCATGGGCGCCAGCAAGTGGGATATTTTCTGCAAACTCCAGGTTCCGCTGGCACTTCCCTCTTTTTTCTCGGGGCTAAAGATGTCTGTGGTGTACTGCGTAGTTGGGGCAACGATTGGCGAATGGCTTGGTGGCAGCAAAGGTCTCGGATATTTTAGCCGTCGTATGTCCAGCAACATGAACACGGATGCGATGTTTGCCGCCATTTTGCTGTTATCCCTGCTTGGGATCGTTTTGTTTGTACTAATTGCCTGGCTGGAGAAACGGTTTAGCATACGGCGGCATGGACATGGAGGCAAAAGAAAAGTTGGATAATACCTAGACAGAAATTAGATGTAAATACAAATCAAAACGATGAAATGAGGAACTTCATTTATGAATAACAAAGGTATACACTCCCTGCTTCCCATCATGCTCATTAGCCTTTTGCTGTTCGTTAGCGGATGCAGCACCTCGAATACCAGCAAAAACACGCCAACAACAGATTCTGCAACTAATACACAGCAAACAGATCCGTCTGCAACCGAACCAACATCAGACGCCAAAGATAAACTGTCCATCATGCTCGACTGGTACCCGAATGCAGTACACTCCTTCATCTATGTGGCTCAGGAAAAAGGGTACTTCGCAGACCAAGGTCTGGATGTCGAAATTCAGATGCCTGCGGATACCAATGATTCACTCAAACTTGTTGCAGCCGGTAAGATTGATCTGGCTCTAAGCTACCAGCCGCAAATTTTGCTCGCGCGTGGCGAGAACATTCCTGTACGATCCATTGCTGCTGTTGTTCGGCATCCACTTGTACATCTGTTGACCGAAGCAAATGGCAACGTGAGCTCACCCAAAGATCTTGAAGGAAAAACTGTCGGTTATTCTTCGATTCCGCTGTATGAAGCGATGGTTCGTACGATGATCAGCCACGATGGTGGCAATCCCGACAACATGAATCTGGTTGACGTTGGGTTCGATCTGATTCCTTCGCTGGCTTCCGGACAGGCGGATGCAATTATGGGTGGTTTTATTAACCATGAGCAATTGATTCTGGAGAAAGAAGGACATGCCATGAAATCGATTAACCCTGTCGATTATGGTGTGCCTGATTATTATGAATTGGTCCTGACTGCGAGTGAGGCTGGCATTGAAGCGAAAAAAGATCAGCTTACCCGGTTCGTCAAAGCGATCCAGGAAGGACAAAAATATGTAACGGAGCATCCAGAAGAAGCCTTGAATATTCTGCTCGCTCATGAGAATGAAACGTCTCCGCTTGACCCGGAGATCGAAACCAAAAGCCTGGCTATTTTAATGCCACTTATGAATGAGGAAGGTCAACCGTTTGGTCTGCAGGAAATAGAGTCGTGGGAGAATGTACGTGCATGGCTCGTTGAACAGGATTTGATTCCTGAATCGGTGAAAGCCGAGGATGCTTTTATTATTCTGCAAGGAGAGTAAATAAAGGAGTGCAAGGTGAATGAAGGAAAAGTGACTGAACGCAAAGGGGATGAAAGCAAAGCTATATGCGCCTTAATATCTCTGGAATAGAGCATGGAGCGAGTCCTAACGAATCTGAGATACGCTATATCCGAATAAACAGCCGTTTACAGCTTTTTGGTCAAAGGATTCAGGAAAGCATACAAAACAAGGAGGAAATTATATGTCTTATCTGGAACGTGTTCGTACACAAAACCCGTTGGTACACAATATCACCAACCTTGTCGTGGCTCCCTTTACAGCCAATGGTCTGCTCGCACTAGGTGCGTCCCCTTTTATGGCCTATGCTCATGAAGAGGTCGCTGATGTCGCCAAGATGTCAGGAGCCGTCGTACTCAACATCGGTACACTCGATGACAAAGTCGTTCAGGCGATCCGTCTTGCAGGCCAATCGGCTAATGCGCATGACGTGCCTGTGGTGCTTGATCCCGTCGGCGCAGGCGCAACCGCCTATCGTACAGAAACCGTGCAGATGCTCATTCGTGAACTTCGTCTCACGGTACTGCGCGGCAATGTGGCAGAGGTCGCCAATGTCATCGGTGAGAGTTGGAGTATTAAAGGTGTGGACGCAGGATCAGGTGAGGGCGACCGGATCGGCATTGCGGAGCGGGCAGCGCATAAACTTGGCTGTGTCGTGGTCATTACCGGGAAAGAAGATATCATTACCGATGGACAATCCACATTCATCACGAGTAATGGACATGCCCTGCTCACTCAAGTCACGGGTGCTGGCTGTCTGCTAAGTTCAGTGATTGGCGCTTTTACAGCCATAGTGGAATTGGAAGCCGATCTTCTAAGCAGTGTTGTTGAAGCGCTCGCATTTTATGGTGTAGCAGCTGAACTGGCGGCGGAGCGGACAGCTCATCAGGGGCCGGGCAGCTTCCAGATTGAATTGTTGAATCAACTGGCACAAGTAACAACAGATCTCCTGGCAGAACGCGCACAAATCCGTCAGATCCGTGGAGGTGCAGTATGAGCATTGCTCAAGCGCTAACCATTGCAGGTTCTGATAACGGGGGCGGCGCAGGAATTCAGGCCGATCTGAAAACATTCCAAGAGCTTGGCGTATACGGCATGACCGTTATCACGGCTATTGCTGCCCAAAATACAACAGGTGTGCAGGGCGTTTTTCCCATCCCTTACGATGGTATTGCCCAGCAATTGGACTCGACCGGCGAAGACTTTCAACCAACCGCAACAAAGACCGGCATGTTATATAGTGCCGAGATTATTCGTCTAGTGGCTGAGAAATGGCAGCAATACCGTTGGTCGAATCTAGTCATCGACCCTGTGATGGTAGCCAAAGGCGGTGCCCCCCTGCTCCAACAGGAAGCTGTACAGGCGTTGGTTACGGAGCTGTTGCCCCATGCCCTGATCACAACACCTAATATACCGGAAGCGGAACTGCTTACCGGAATGTCTATCACGAATCTGAGTCAGCGAGAAGAAGCCGCAAGACAGATTGTACAGATGGGTTCAACGTATGCTTTGGTCAAAGGTGGTCATGATGAAGGAAGTGGCATGATCGTGGATGTGCTCTACGATGGGCAGTCTTTTCATTATCTGGAGAATGTTCGTGTGGTAACACGTCATACACACGGAACAGGATGCACATACTCTGCTGCGATCACCGCAGAGTTAGCCAAGGGTTCACCTGTTCTGGCTGCCGTTACGACCGCGCGAGCCTTCATTCAGGCAGCCATCGAAGATGAGCTGGGGATTGGGGCCGGACATGGGCCGACAAATCATTTTGCGTATCAGCGCAGACAGCGGGGTGAGCAGTGATGCGCCCTTGGGATGCAGAAGCGGTGCGACGCGCGATGCAGGTGTATTTGGTGATGGGCAGCGTCAATACGACGCAAGACCCGGTGGAAGTGCTGCGCCAGGCCATTGCTGGCGGCATCACGCTATTCCAGTTCCGTGAAAAGGGAACTGGCGCCCTGGTTGGCGAAGCTCGCATCCCGCTTGCGATGCAGCTTCGCGAGGTGTGCAGCCAGCACGGGGTCCCGTTCATCGTGAACGATGATGTGGAGCTGGCTGTAGCGGTGGAGGCCGACGGCGTGCATGTCGGCCAAGAAGATGCGGACGCGGCGCTGGTACGCGCCCGCATTGGAGATGGGCGGATGCTTGGCGTATCCGCCCACTCCGTGGATGAGGCGCGCCGTGCGGTGCAGGCGGGCGCCGACTACCTTGGCGTCGGGCCCATGTACCCGACGCGCTCCAAAGCGGATGCCCACGCTGTGCTGGGCCCCGCAGGGGTGGCGGAACTGCGCGCCGCAGGCATCGCAGTTCCGATTGTGGGTATCGGCGGCATTACGCCCGATACCACGGCCGCCGTGATGGCGGCTGGAGCCGACGGCGTAGCCGTCATCTCCGCCATCGCGGGCGCGGCCGATGTGCGCGCAGCGGCTGCGCAATTCGCTGCGGCAGTGCGCGGGATGCAGGCGTAGCCTTGCTCTCCCTGCACTGCCAGCCCCGTGGGCTGCACCGAATAAATGTTGCAGCCATAACCGCTCGCTCTCCTCTCCATAACAGAGGAGCCTCTCCCCTGCGGTGCGGCAATCTATGTCTTCGACTTAGAAGCGCATCCGCTCCCCTACAGTGACTGAATGTTACAATAACCCAGTCACATCCAGTCATCAATCCA
This sequence comes from Paenibacillus sp. FSL L8-0435, assembly GCF_037965655.1. Lineage (NCBI taxonomy): Bacteria > Bacillati > Bacillota > Bacilli > Caryophanales > Paenibacillaceae > Paenibacillus > Paenibacillus sp. FSL L8-0435. The sequence continues at coordinate 937,209 of NZ_CP150185.1, read as the reverse complement.
TGATCAAGATGCAGCTTCCATGCTCGCATCTTGTTTTTCATTTTCAACGGTTGACTCTCACGTAACGTGACACTGTACAATCGGTGTTGTAAGGAGGTTTCACACATGGCCATGAAGGTAAAAGAAGTTGCCGAACTTGCCTCGATCAGTGTGCGCACACTGCATCACTATGATGAGATCGGACTATTAACCCCGGACGAAGTGACTTCTGCCGGATATCGATTATATTCAGATGCCAATCTGGAACGGTTACAGCAGATATTGTTTTTCAAGGAACTCGACTTCTCTCTGAAGGAAATCAAAAACATTATAACCAACCCCTCCTTCAATCCGGAAGAAGCACTTAAAATGCATCGACTTATACTGCTGGAGAAGCGCCAACGCTTGGACCAGATGATTGCTACCATTGATAAAACGGTTTTACACGTGAGAGGAGAGATTAAAATGACAGCCAAAGAACAATTCGAAGGATTTGATTTTAGCCAGAATCCGTATGAACAAGAAGCGCGGGAACGTTGGGGAGACCATGCCGTCGATCACGCAAATCAGAAGCTGAACAGTAAATCAACCACAGATCAGAAGGCTCTATCCAATCAAATGAACGAGATCTACAAACATCTGGCGTCACTTCGTCACACAGAACCAGCATCTGCCGAGGCACAGGCCGGTATTCAAAAATGGTACACCTGTCTAAACCAAATGGGAAGCTACTCACCTGAAGCATTCAGAGGACTTGGTCAGATGTACGTGGAAGATGAACGCTTCACGCGTAATATTGATCAGTTTGGCGATGGTTTGGCAGTATTTATGAGAGATGCTATGGCTGTATTTGCTGACCAAAACAAATAATATAGCCCTGTCTTCAACCACATACAGTATTATTCAACTCTCATTGCCGTCCAGATGTGGACTGTAAACGATAGTCTGGAAGTTAACACCTGTCCTGTAAAAGGTAAAAATATTCTCATCATCAGTTTTATTCGCTGTAAATGACATGACCCTTCGGATACTTGAACCTACCTCCTGGGGTGACCATATCTTTCTTGTGATTAACCTTATGAACATGTTGGATATATACTAGAGTTATGTGGTAAGTAATTTAAATCGATCCGAGTTGTTGCAAAAGTTATGAGCCGCATCCCACCTACTAGCTGGTGAATACACAAAAGGGACGTACACCCTCAGGCGTATCGTCCCTTTTATGTATGTAAGTAACTCAGCCGCAATGTGAACAAGCCTAACTGCTGCTCACTCTGAGTACTTTATAAATATCTTTTAGTGTAGATGCTTTACTACGTTTTTCTTCTGCTCCCAGTCCTTCGATATAACTTCATAAGTGCTTAGGATGATGAGTTAAGTTTCGTCTGTCAAACGTTCTTCATTTTGCTACCAAGCGTCCACCGTCTATCCGATTAAGCTCTTGGCGCGTGATCCGATGAAGATGCATCCGTGGCTAGACTGGTTCTCGCCATCCGGCCAGGAATCTGCCATGCAGATACAATCGCAAGCACGATGAATAACAAATCAATCGGTTGACTGAAATAGTCCTGGAAGGTTTCCACAAACGCACTGATCATCTCGCTATCAAACACAAGTTCCATCACGCCTACATCACCAAACAGTTCGGAAGTAAAATAAACCACCGTCAGATATTTCCCCAGCAAAATGCCAACGAGCGCAAACAGTACGGCAATAATCTTATGTACTGTCGCAATTCTTTTATTGGAGAACAACACAACTGCGTAGCCCGTGAGCGCTCCAATCAAAATCGCAATTAATCCCACCTCATACTCGGTCATTGCAGCAATAGCTGCCCATACGATGCCTCCCAGAATGGCTGCAATTAAGCCACCAATGATCGGCATACCGATTTTAACTCCTTGTTTCTCTTCCACGTTGTCTTTCCCTCCTGAGTCATGCATATGCTTCTTTTCCAGAATTCACCTTTCCTATGAAACCACAAAATGTCCTATTATTCAACATTTTTCTACTTTTGGTGACCATGATTTATATAATAGAAAAGATATATTAAGCATCCATTTCCTTATTCACTCGAATATATCCTCTTAGTTTTGTCTACATTCATCTCATCATCATTCCCTTGGCACATAAAAAAAACATCCCTCCAACAGCATAATAGCCGTAGAAGGGATGTTATCCATATCTGTATCATAGATATAACCAATGTAACCCAGAAAAATACATTGTAAAACTCGCTCTATCTTACCTTTGCACTTCCTTGGAAGGCTGAATGACAGCTGCAATCTGTGCCAAAATGGCATCCACCGATGCTGGATCATGCACATCATACTCATCAATGTTCAGACGCAGCACAGGGCAAGCCGTAAACTGATCAATCCACACGGAATAGCGCTCGTGCATGTGCTCCCAATAAGAACGATCTGTCTGAATCTCCATCTCGCGTCCACGTTCCGTAATGCGGTTTAAAATCGAAGGCAGGCTGCCTTCCAGATAGATCAGCACGTCTGGATGTGGGAAATACGGTGTCATTACCATCGCTTCAAACAAACTGCTATATGTTTCGAAATCCGTAGCAGACATGGTTCCTTGATCCGCATGCATCTGTGCAAAAATGCCCGTATCTTCATAGATGGAACGATCCTGTACGAATCCTCCACCCAGTTCAAAAATCTTCTTCTGTTCCTTGAAGCGCTCTGCCAAGAAATAAATCTGCAGATGGAAGCTCCAACGCTCAAAGTCATGATAGAACTTCTCCAAATAAGGATTGTGATCAACTTGCTCCAGAGAGGTCTTGAAATTCAAACGCTGTGCAAGCGCAGCCGTTAACGTGGATTTACCCACCCCAACCGTACCTGCTACCGTAATTAATGCATTCGATGGAATGCCATAGTTATTCATATGATATACTCCTTTACCTGATTAACAATCTGCCTGAAGTGCTCAGGATGTTCGACAAAATCGAGTTGCTCCGCATTGACTTTAATGATTACTGGTGGATTTGAGCTATTCGCCAGATAATCCATGCCTGTTTTGTAATCGACGATCAGTTGTTCCATATATGCCGGGTCCATATCCTGCTCAAATGAACGTCCACGCTTGTTAATGCGGTACATCAACGTATCGAGTTCAGCTTCAATATAGAGCACCAGATTGGGCTTTGGCAGATCATCTGTTAACAGATGATAGATTTGACGATATTTATCCCGTTTCGTTCCCTTTAAGGTACGATCGGCAAAAATCATATTTTTATAGATATGATAGTCTGAAATGACTGGGGTATTCTGCTCTACATAATGAGCGCCCGTGTCTTCCAGTTGTTTAAACCGATTACACAGAAAAAACATTTCCAATTGGAAACTCCACTCGTCGATATCCTGATAAAAGGAAGCCAGAAATGGATTCTCTTCTACGATTTCTTTAACTAACGGAAGATTCAATTCATGGGAAAGCATCGTTGCCAGCGTTGTTTTCCCCGCTCCGATCGGACCTTCCACAGCAATAAACGGGGCTGATTTCATCGTGTTCACTGTTCCTCCTCGTACTTATGCGTGTTTCCGTTTTCTATATAGACCTCACCTATTGTATCACAGCTTTAAGGATTGGAACGCCAGTATTTTATGTATATAACAAGTCAAATCGGAACTTATGAATTACATTAAAATAAAAAAGACACACTCGAAATCACTCAAGTGTGTCTTCTTATTGCTTGGCGGCGTCCTACTCTCCCAGGACCCTGCGGTCCAAGTACCATCGGCGCTAGAGGGCTTAACGGTCGTGTTCGGGATGGGTACGTGTGGAACCCCTCCGCCATCGCCACCAAACGCATAGCTTAGCTTACATTCAGAGATCGTTCTCTGAAAACTAGATTCGAAACGAAACATGCGAATTACAACTTGCTATTGGATAAGCCCTCGACCGATTAGTACTGGTCAGCTCCATGCATTGCTGCACTTCCACCCCCAGCCTATCTACCTCGTCGTCTTCAAGGGGTCTTACATACTGGGAAATCTCATCTTGAGGGGGGCTTCACGCTTAGATGCTTTCAGCGTTTATCCCGTCCGTACATAGCTACCCAGCGGTGCTCCTGGCGGAACAACTGGTACACCAGCGGTACGTCCATCCCGGTCCTCTCGTACTAAGGACAGCTCCTCTCAAATTTCCTACGCCCACGACAGATAGGGACCGAACTGTCTCACGACGTTCTGAACCCAGCTCGCGTACCGCTTTAATGGGCGAACAGCCCAACCCTTGGGACCTACTTCAGCCCCAGGATGCGATGAGCCGACATCGAGGTGCCAAACCTCCCCGTCGATGTGGACTCTTGGGGGAGATAAGCCTGTTATCCCCAGGGTAGCTTTTATCCGTTGAGCGATGGCCCTTCCATGCGGTACCACCGGATCACTAAGCCCGACTTTCGTCCCTGCTCGACTTGTAGGTCTCGCAGTCAAGCTCCCTTATGCCTTTGCACTCTTCGAATGATTTCCAACCATTCTGAGGGAACCTTTGGGCGCCTCCGTTACTCTTTAGGAGGCGACCGCCCCAGTCAAACTGCCCACCTGACACTGTCCCCGCACCGGATTACGGTACCAGGTTAGAACCTAGATACGATCAGGGTGGTATCCCAACGTTGCCTCCACACAAGCTGGCGCTCATGCTTCAAAGGCTCCCACCTATCCTGTACAGATCGTACCCAAATTCAATATCAAGCTGCAGTAAAGCTCCATGGGGTCTTTCCGTCTTGTCGCGGGTAACCTGCATCTTCACAGGTATTAAAATTTCACCGGATCTCTCGTTGAGACAGCGCCCAAGTCGTTACGCCATTCGTGCGGGTCAGAATTTACCTGACAAGGAATTTCGCTACCTTAGGACCGTTATAGTTACGGCCGCCGTTTACTGGGGCTTCGGTTCACAGCTTCGGGATTACTCCCTAACCACTCCCCTTAACCTTCCAGCACCGGGCAGGCGTCAGCCCGTATACTTCGCCTTACGGCTTCGCACAGACCTGTGTTTTTGCTAAACAGTCGCTTGGGCCTTTTCACTGCGGCCCCCTCGTGCTATTCACACTACCGGGGCACCCCTTCTCCCGAAGTTACGGGGTCATTTTGCCGAGTTCCTTAACGAGAGTTCTTCCGCGCGCCTTAGAATACTCTTCTCGCCTACCTGTGTCGGTTTGCGGTACGGGCACCATCACCTGGCTAGAGGCTTTTCTTGGCAGTGTGAGATCATGACCTTCGCTACTGTAATTTTCGCTCCCCATCACAGCTCAGCCTTACAATGTGCGGATTTGCCTACACATCAGCCTCACTGCTTAGACGGACATCCATCAGTCCGCGTCACTACCCTACTGCGTCCCCCCATTGCTCATAACGGCTTACGGTGGTACAGGAATTTCGACCTGTTGTCCTTCGACTACGCCTTTCGGCCTCGCCTTAGGTCCCGACTTACCCTGAGCGGACGAGCCTTCCTCAGGAACCCTTAGGCTTTCGGCGGATCAGATTCTCACTGATCTTTTCGTTACTCATACCGGCATTCTCACTTGTATAATGTCCAGCGCTCCTTACGGTACACCTTCAACCCTTATACAACGCTCCCCTACCCCTGATGCAAAGCATCAAGCCATAGCTTCGGTGGTGTGTTTAGCCCCGTTACATTTTCGGCGCAGAGTCACTCGACCAGTGAGCTATTACGCACTCTTTCAATGGTGGCTGCTTCTAAGCCAACATCCTGGTTGTCTGTGCAACTCCACATCCTTTCCCACTTAACACACACTTGGGGACCTTAGCTGATGGTCTGGGCTGTTTCCCTTTTGACAATGGATCTTAGCACTCACTGTCTGACTCCCGGAAGTAAGTCTATGGCATTCGGAGTTTGACTGAGCTTGGTAACCCTTGCGGGCCCCGCACCCAATCAGTGCTCTACCTCCACGACTCTGTTTTCCGAGGCTAGCCCTAAAGCTATTTCGGGGAGAACCAGCTATCTCCGAGTTCGATTGGAATTTCTCCGCTACCCCCACCTCATCCCCGCATTTTTCAACATGCGTGGGTTCGGGCCTCCAGTGCGTGTTACCGCACCTTCACCCTGGACAGGGGTAGATCACCCGGTTTCGGGTCTACGTCCACGTACTAAGTCGCCCTATTCAGACTCGCTTTCGCTGCGGCTCCGGCTCTTCACCTTAACCTTGCACGGGAACGTAACTCGCCGGTTCATTCTACAAAAGGCACGCCATCACCCCTAAAACGGGCTCTGACTTTTTGTAAGCACACGGTTTCAGGTTCTATTTCACTCCCCTTCCGGGGTGCTTTTCACCTTTCCCTCACGGTACTGCTTCACTATCGGTCGCTAGGAAGTATTTAGCCTTGGCAGATGGTCCTGCCGGATTCATACGGGGTTTCACGTGCCCCGCACTACTCGGGATCCGTCTCGGAGGGAACCAACTTTCAACTACAGGGCTTTTACCTTCTTTGGCGGGCCTTTCCAGACCTCTTCGCTTAACCGGTTCCTTTGTAACTCCATGTGAGACGTCCCACAACCCCAAAGAGCAAGCTCTCTGGTTTGGGCTTCTCCGCGTTCGCTCGCCGCTACTGACGGAATCACTATTGTTTTCTCTTCCTCAGGGTACTTAGATGTTTCAGTTCCCCTGGTATGCCTCTACACAACCTATGTATTCAGTTGTGAGTAACTGGAAATTACCCCAGCTGGGTTTCCCCATTCGGACACCCCCGGATCAAAGCTTGCTTACAGCTCCCCGAGGCAGTTTCGTTGTTCGCCACGTCCTTCATCGGCTCCTAGCGCCTAGGCATCCTCCGTGTGCTCTTAGTAGCTTAACCATTTTGTTCCGGTTTCGGTCGTTCGCTTCCCTTGGTTTGCTTGCGCAAAGCCAAAAGTCACTCTCACCCGATACCATCACAAAAGCAATTTAACTACCTTTATACACTTGACTTGTTTGCACAAGTTCAGCTTAAAGGAATGTTCTAATTCGCGTTTGTTTCGTTTCGATATCTAGTTTTCAAAGAACAAGCTCCATGCAAAAGCAAGCTGTTTGAGAGTTTGAGCTCTCAAAACTGAGCAACGAGTGAGTGTTTTGCAGCTAAGCTGCAGTTTTGAATGTTTCCACTCGGGAAACGATTCTCCATAGAAAGGAGGTGATCCAGCCGCACCTTCCGATACGGCTACCTTGTTACGACTTCACCCCAATCATCTATCCCACCTTCGGCGGCTGGCTCCTTGCGGTTACCCCACCGACTTCGGGTGTTATAAACTCTCGTGGTGTGACGGGCGGTGTGTACAAGACCCGGGAACGTATTCACCGCGGCATGCTGATCCGCGATTACTAGCAATTCCGACTTCATGCAGGCGAGTTGCAGCCTGCAATCCGAACTGAGACCGGCTTTGTTGGGATTGGCTCCATCTCGCGATTTCGCAGCCCGTTGTACCGGCCATTGTAGTACGTGTGTAGCCCAGGTCATAAGGGGCATGATGATTTGACGTCATCCCCACCTTCCTCCGGTTTGTCACCGGCAGTCTATCTAGAGTGCCCACCCGAAGTGCTGGCAACTAAATATAAGGGTTGCGCTCGTTGCGGGACTTAACCCAACATCTCACGACACGAGCTGACGACAACCATGCACCACCTGTCTCCTCTGTCCCGAAGGAAAGATACATCTCTGTACCGGTCAGAGGGATGTCAAGACCTGGTAAGGTTCTTCGCGTTGCTTCGAATTAAACCACATACTCCACTGCTTGTGCGGGTCCCCGTCAATTCCTTTGAGTTTCAGTCTTGCGACCGTACTCCCCAGGCGGAGTGCTTAATGTGTTAACTTCGGCACCAAGGGTATCGAAACCCCTAACACCTAGCACTCATCGTTTACGGCGTGGACTACCAGGGTATCTAATCCTGTTTGCTCCCCACGCTTTCGCGCCTCAGCGTCAGTTACAGCCCAGAGAGTCGCCTTCGCCACTGGTGTTCCTCCACATATCTACGCATTTCACCGCTACACGTGGAATTCCACTCTCCTCTTCTGCACTCAAGTCACCCAGTTTCCAGTGCGATCCGGGGTTGAGCCCCGGGATTAAACACCAGACTTAAATGACCGCCTGCGCGCGCTTTACGCCCAATAATTCCGGACAACGCTTGCCCCCTACGTATTACCGCGGCTGCTGGCACGTAGTTAGCCGGGGCTTTCTTCTCAGGTACCGTCACCTTGAGAGCAGTTACTCTCCCAAGCGTTCTTCCCTGGCAACAGAGCTTTACGATCCGAAAACCTTCATCACTCACGCGGCATTGCTCCGTCAGGCTTTCGCCCATTGCGGAAGATTCCCTACTGCTGCCTCCCGTAGGAGTCTGGGCCGTGTCTCAGTCCCAGTGTGGCCGATCACCCTCTCAGGTCGGCTACGCATCGTCGCCTTGGTGAGCCGTTACCCCACCAACTAGCTAATGCGCCGCAGGCCCATCCCCAAGTGACAGATTGCTCCGTCTTTCCAGTTTCCTTCAGGCGAAGAAAACAATTATTCGGTATTAGCTACCGTTTCCGGTAGTTGTCCCAAACTTGAGGGCAGGTTGCCTACGTGTTACTCACCCGTCCGCCGCTAACTATCAGAGAAGCAAGCTTCTCTTCAAGTCCGCTCGACTTGCATGTATTAGGCATGCCGCCAGCGTTCGTCCTGAGCCAGGATCAAACTCTCCAATAAAGTATTGAAAAGAGCGATAAGCTCATTTTGAATCTGACGAGATTAAAAATCTCATTTGTGCTCCAGTCGATTCAAGCCAAGGCTTGTTTCAAACTTTCGCGTTCATTCTGCAAGCAGAATGTTTACTCACTCGTTGTTCAGTTTTCAAAGATCAAACTTGTTTCGTTACCGAATGTCGTTCTCTTCAGCAACTCTTATATAATATCATGTCCGAACCAACTTTGCAAGCTCTTTTTTTAAGTTTCTTTCGAAGCTTAATTCAATTCGCTTGCCGCACCAGTGTTAAACCGTGTTTTCTTGGCCGGACTAATAATATATCACGTATAGATATTAATTACAATACTTTATTTAATAAAATTTATTTTACTACAAATCAACTACCTCCACCGCGTTGCTCTCCTATCTCAGTGTAAAGTTTATTATAGTTTAAATGACATTCTTTCCATTCATAACATCACAATACATGTCTAATTGATTTTAAAATTATTAGCCTACATCTCCTCTGATATATTTTAGCTTCATTAATATGTTCAATTTAGGTTTTCCTTTTCTCAAGGTCATGCAAGATTACTGGAGCACTGTAAGTTACTACGAGTATAAGTAGAGGTATTATAGAAGATAAACAAAAAAAGTGATGCACGTATAAAGCTATACGCGAACCACTTTCTTGTGTGTTATTACATTATATATAGAAGGAAACTCTTAATGTTGTGCCTGTGCTGATGCTGGAGGCGTCATCGTCATTTGTCCATTACCTGCTTTTTGCAAGCCAACTCGCAGCAACGTAATCCCCCATGTAATAATCGAGATCAACAGAAGATGAACCATGTATCCACCCACTGCTTCTCCACTATAGATCAAACGCATAAATCCCTGTACCCCATTGGAAGCGGGCAGAAAGTCTCCTATATAACGATAGAATGGCGCCAGCATCTCGGCTGGAATGATATTTCCTGCAGTCATCAACTGGAGTGGAACCATCGCTACATTAAATAGAGGGCCTGCATTGCCAAACAGAGCAAAACTCATCTGTGTAAAACAAATACAAGCCAGACTCACCAGCACATGATACAGATACAAAGCGCCGAAGGAGCTCGAAACATCCGTGAACTGAAGAGCTACTGTGTCCACAATCAGAGGAACGATCACTGCTATACATAATAACAACATTTGCCGTCCCCAGAAGATTTCCCATTTGGAATGGTTACGCTTCATGATATTCGATGTAATATTGAACTGAATATTCATGGTCATTGAAGCAATGTAGGTGATAAAACCCAGAATCATGGGCAGCATCGATGTTGCAAAATCACTTACGCTGTTCGTTTTATTAATTTCAGCCTTCACAGGCCCTTCATTCATCTTTGCCATCGCTTGTCCAATAGCTGCACTCAGTTCATCGCTGTTTATACTATCATTATTGAGTGTCACTTGAACCTTGGATTCCAGAATCCCTTGTCCCATTTGTGCAGTCATTCCAGTCGCCGCGTGTTCCACAATGGATTTGGCTACATCGGCATTTCCTTGATTAATATAGAAGGACAAACTCGTCTCTGTACCGCCTTCAATCTGGTCAGTAAATCCTTCCGGAATAACAATAACCATCGCATAGTTACCTGCATTCATCTGTTGCTCAGCTTCCTCGGCAGAACCCAGTACATTGACATGGAAAGGCGCGAGCGTTTCAATCTGCTTCTGCACCTCAGTTCCCTGTGTCCCATCTTCGTTCACCAGAGCAACTTGAAGTTGATCCACTCTCTCCGTGGCTTGATGATAACCCGTCATCCAGATCACAACAAATAACAGCGGAACAACCAATGCAAAAACCAACCCTATTTTTGTCTGTGGCACTTTAAGAAAATCTTTGAAGCTTTTCATTCGTTCACGACTCCCGTTAGTTAAAATTAAAATAATTGCACTACATATATATGCACATGCACATATTTGGCCAAAAAAATTTATTTCATTTTTTCATAGATGCGATTCATCACATTCATGAATACTTCGAGCTCTTCAGGGGAACATTCGGCGAGTGCCACTTGCTCTTGCTGTTTTGCCTTTGGTGTCAAAATGTTATTCATTTCCATTCCTTCCGCCGTCAAACAAAGCAAAACCGCTCTGCGGTCCTGTGGATCTTCTTCTCTTGTCACCAGACCTTTACGAATCAACTTGTCTATAATTTTGCCTACCGTTGTCTGGTCCCGCACTGTTAATTCGGCCAGTTTTTTCTGTGATATATGGCTTCCCGCCTTGCTCAATTCATTCAGAACTGCAAATTGTTCCGGAGTAATATCCTGTTCACTCAGATTTCTGGTTGTTGTTTTTTTATATGCCAGATACGTCCGTGAAAGAATCAGTCCAAGTGGATTTTCATCCATATTAACAGGCATGCTGATGCTCCTTTCTCTATATAGTAGCACTACCATCTAATTTGCGTAAGCTCTATATTATTACCATATTTACACTACTGTCAATTTAATTTTTTATCTTTTCAAGCAAAAAGAGACCCACCCGTTAGTCAGGCAGCTCTCTCCTCTGGCATCGTCAAGCCATACTTACTCGGGCTTGCCACTTGAATTTTCGGTATCGTCCTTCTTCTTTGTACCTTTACTTTTATAAGGCTTCGGTGCACTTTTCGCCCGGTTAGCAGCGGCTTGCCAACGGTTCCAGCCTTTTTTCCCCGTACCACGGCCGGTGCCGCCTTTTCCTTTTGCATTGCTCATGTTATCACTCCAATAATCCTGTATATGCTTAAAAATGACCGTCCTCGGTAACTTATTATGCAACCCAGCCCATCTAATTCACTTCCAGCATTTCTTATTATACCAAAAATCCACGTCTTTACGTCCATTTCCAGAAATCATTGTATTGTTATTCTGTTATGAAAGCGGTATAGTGGACATAATTGAAAGAGGAAGCTGCGTCTTCTTCGGGATTGTTACTGGTAAGCAGGCGATACCCAAACCAAGGCTGTCTATTAAGCCTTAGTTTGGGTTTTTTGTTATTATTACGACCAATTGAGGTGAAACACATATATGATCATCCGTCAGATTTTTAACAACAATGTCATCCGGGCTGAGAACCAGGTTGGTCACGAATTTGTTGTCATTGGCAACGGTCTTGGCTTCAAAAAGAAAAACGGACAGCCTGTGGATGAGGATAAAATCGAAAAAACCTTTGTGCTGAAATCGGATAAAATACCGCAAAAACTAATTGATCTGATTGGGGAAACATCGGTTGAATATTTGAAGTTGGCAGACGAAATTGTGGGCCATGCCAAACAGGAAATGGGCGATATTTTTAGTGATAATATCTATATATCATTGATCGATCATATTCAGTTTGCTATTACCCGGTACCGTAAATCCGTCGGGCTGAAGAATTCTCTTTTGTGGCAGATCAAGAAGTTTTACAAGAAGGAGTTTGGGATTGGCATGAACGCTGTGGAGCTGATTCAGGAACAATTCGGCATCCAAATGGATGAACATGAGGCCAGCTTTATTGCGATGCATTTTGTAAACGCTCGTCAAGATGCTCAAGGCATGAAACAAACCGTTGAAATTACTGAAATTATTGATGATATCTTCAACATTGTGACCAACCATTACCACATCGCCCTGGATGAAAATTCATTTAATTATTCCCGGTTTATTACCCATCTTCAATATTTTGTGCAGCGAATGTTGAGTAATGAACAGGAGCAATTTGCTTCAGGAGATAACTTTCTGTATGAGCAAGTGAAGGACAAATATAGCACTGCTTTTCAGTGCACCCAATTAATCAATCAGTACCTTGAAGACAAGTTTGAAAGTGCCATGTCCATTGATGAAAAGGTGTATTTGACGATCCATATTCAACGTGTCACTTCCCGTAACGATCTTCTCGACGCGGAATAAAAAAAGCTTGCAAACGATTTCGGCGTCATATATAGTAGGTCTCACAACTTAACGACAAGGATTGTTACTGCTCAAGCAGGCGATACCTAAATGATTGGCAACAGGTCATCTTTCCGATGATCATAGCCATTCGTTTAGGTATTTTTTTGTTTTCAGGCAATCTTAACAACAAAGGAGAATGAACATGGATCATAAAAAAATGGGGGATGACATCGTTCGTCTCGTCGGCGGAGAAGCCAATATCAATGGTCTTGTCCACTGTGCGACCCGGCTGAGATTCGACCTGAAAGATTCGAAAAAGGCCGAACGCGAAACGTTGGAAAAACACGATGGTATTATTACCGTGGTCGAAAGCGGCGGCCAGTTCCAGGTGGTCATCGGTAGTAACGTGGCTCATGTATATGCCGAGATCATGAAAAACCGGGATTTCGGAGGAGACTCCTCCTCAACGACTGAGTCCACAGGGGAAAAAACCTCGCTATTATCCAAAGTTTTTGAAATTATATCCGGAAGTTTCTCGCCGTTAATCCCGGCCATGGCAGGATCAGGTATGCTAAAAGCTTTGCTGACTGTCCTGACCATGCTTGGATGGATGTCTGATACAAGTGACACATACCTGATTTTATCCGCTGCCGGCAACGCTGTATTTTATTTCTTGCCCATCTTCCTTGGGATTACACTGGGTATGAAGCTGAAAGCAAATCCTTATGTAGCTGGCGTAATTGGTGCCGCTCTGATGGAACCGAGCTTCACCAGGCTGATGGATAAGGGCTCAGATGTATCGTTCCTGGGTATACCAGTCGTGATGATGAATTATTCAGCCAGCGTATTCCCAATCTTCATATCGATTAGTATCTACGCTGTTCTGGATAAGTTACTCAAGAAAATCATTTTGAAAGACCTGCAATTGTTCCTTGTACCAATGATTGCTTTGATGATTATGGTTCCTCTGTCCGCAATGGCCTTTGGACCATTTGGCACCACGGTAGGTGACTGGATCTCCTCCGGCGTAACTTGGCTCATTGGTGTCAGCGGTATATTATCAGGGGTTGTACTCGGTGGATTCATGACCTTCATGGTTGTCTTTGGACTCCACTGGGGCTTTACTCCAATCACGATACAGAATATCGGGGTTGGCGGCGATCCGATTGAAGCCATGGCTGCTGCAGCTGTATTTGCACAAATCGGTGTAGCCTTCGGTATTTTCCTAAAAGCCAAAAAGAACAAAACCCTGCGCACTCTTGCTGGTTCAACCAGCCTTACAGGTTTACTTGCAGGAGTCACTGAACCAATTGTATACGGTTTGATCCTGCGTTATAAACGTGTGATTCCTATCGTGGTTATCGCAGGTGCGATCGGCGGTGCCATCAATGGTCACTTTGGTGTTAAAATGACTGCTTATGTGTTCCACAATATATTTGCCATTCCTGTCTATACACCAACGGTTGTCTACGTAATTGCGATTGCCTGCTCCTTTGCGGTAGCAGCAGTACTAACGGTGATGTTTGGTTATGAAAGCAAAACGAAAGACACAGCTTCCGAGAAAAATGAATCTGTCTCCAGCACATCGGCTGAAAGTACGCCGGTAGAGCTTCCTGTCGTACCTGAGACCAAAACAACGGAGATCAAGAAAGAACAAATTTATAGCCCACTTACAGGTAAAGCCTTAGCACTGAGTACCATTAACGACCCAGCCTTTTCAACTGGTGCTATGGGCAAAGGTTTGGCGATTGTCCCTGAGATTGGTGAAGTTGTCGCTCCGGTAGATGGTGTTGTCACTTCCCTCTTCCCGACTGGACATGCCATTGGATTAACAACTAACGCAGGAACGGAAATTCTGATTCATATTGGCATCAATACAGTAGCGCTAAAGGGAAAATACTTCTCTCCTGTCGTTCAGGAAGGGGATATCGTCAGACAGGGCGATCTGTTAATCCGGTTTGACATCGATAAGATCAAGGAAGCCGGATACGAAACCGTAACCCCTGTCATTGTTACTCTTACGCAGCAAGAAGTGGATGTGTTCGAAACAACTCAAGAACATGTACAGAAAAATGATGTCCTTTTGACTCTCGTTGTCTGACACAACTTATATTATACGAATTCAACTTAGGAGGAACTAACCATGAAACATACTCAACTGAAACCATTTCCTAAAGATTTTTTCTGGGGAGGTTCAACCTCTGCCTATCAGATTGAGGGAGCCTGGAATGAAGATGGTAAAGGCCCTTCTGTTATCGACATGGGCAACCATGTGGAAGGTGTGACCGACTTCAAGGTAACCAGTGATCACTATCATATGTACAAAGAAGACGTGGCGTTGCTGGCTGAAATGGGCTTCAAAGCCTACCGTTTCTCCATCGCATGGACACGCATCTATCCGCAAGGAGCGGGTGAAGTAAATCCGAAGGGGCTCGCGTTTTACGATTCTCTCATTAATGAGTTAATTAAATACGGTATTGAACCCATAGTGACGATGTATCACTTCGATCTTCCTTATGCACTTGAAGAAAAAGGCGGCTGGTCCAACCGTGCAACGATTGATGCTTTTGAACAATATGCCAAGACCCTTTATGAGAACTACGGAGACCGGGTTAAATATTGGTTGACCATTAACGAACAAAATATGCTGATCCTGCATCCTGGCTCTCTGGGTACACTGGATACAACACTTGTTGATCCGCAAAAAACACTGTATCAGCAAAATCACCACATGCTGGTTGCTCAAGCTAAAGCGATGGTCCTGTGTCATGAAATGCTGCCTGAAGCCAAGATTGGCCCAGCTCCTAATATCGGTGTAATTTACCCGGCTAGCTCCAAACCAGAAGACACACTCGCGGCTGATAACTATGCTGCCATTCGTAACTGGCTCTATCTCGATATGGCGGTATATGGGCGTTATAATCATATTGCCTGGAGTTATCTCGAAGAGAAAGGATACACGCCTGTCATTGAAGACGGGGATATGGACATCCTGGCTCAAGGAAACCCTGATTTTATTGCGTTTAACTACTATACTTCCCAGACGGTTGGTGAAAGTCTGAACGATGGTAATGACTTCTCCCATACAGGAGATCAGCACGAAATCGTAGGTGAACCGGGCGCATATAGAGGATCTGTGAATCCTAATCTGCAAAAAACGGAGTTTGGTTGGGAAATTGATCCCGTGGGCTTCCGCTCTACCCTTCGCCAGATCTACTCCCGTTATCATCTGCCATTGATTGTTACGGAAAACGGTCTGGGTGCCTTTGATAAACTGGAGGAAGGTGACGTGGTTAACGATCCGTATCGCATTGAATTCTTCAATAAACATATCGAACAGATTCAACTGGCGATTACGGACGGCGTGGATGTGTTTGGCTTCTGCCCTTGGTCTGCGATCGATCTGGTGAGTACACATCAAGGGTCAAGCAAACGTTATGGATTCATCTATGTGGATCGTGAGGAATTCGATATCAAGGAATTGAGACGTATCCGCAAACAGAGCTCCCACTGGTATCAAAAACTGATTGAAACGAATGGAGAAATCCGTTAATACACGCACTAATAAAAAAGTCGACTGCACATGAAACAGGTGTAGTCGACTTTTTTGGTGTTGATGCATTGATATGGAAGCTTTATTTTCCAATTATAAAATTACATTTCAGCCTTCGGTTGTTTTACCGCTTTGGCCCCTCTGAGTACCCGTAGAGATAACAGGAAACAGATCGCCAAAACGGCTGCTGCCGAAACGTAAGGATAATTAATATTCACATCAAATAGTGCTCCAGCTACGATTGGACCTGCGATATTCCCCAAACTTGTGTAGGCCGAGTTCAGTCCGGCCACAAAGCCCTGTTGTTCTTGTGCCAATTTGGACATCTGTGTACTGATCGCCGGACGTAAGATATCCATTCCCAAGAAGACGATAAAAGTTACAACAAGAATGAGCCAGTACGTATGCACAAACAAAGTCAACAGTACAAATACCGCTACGAATAACAGACAGACCGAAATGACCATCTTTTCACCAAACCGGTTGAGCAACCAACCGATCAATGATACTTGCACAACCGCACCCGCAATGGAACCAAATGTAATAATGAATGCAATATCTTTCGTCGTGAAACCAAACTTGTGATCCACAAACAGTGAAAATACTGTCTCATAGTTCGCCAGACCAAATGCCATAACAAACACAATGATCAAGCTGAAAAAGTATGGCTCACGGTACGAATTCAACAATTGGGCTACCATACCCGGAGCTTTGACTTTCACTGCGCCAGCGACAGGTTTACTTTGCTCTCCTGTGCTTCGTGCCGATTCAGGCAAGATAATCATTGTAATGATCGCTGCCAATAAACCGGCAACCCCTGCGGCGTAGAACGGAATTCGAATGCCAAAGTCCGCAATGTATCCACCAATTCCCGGACCGATGATAAATCCAGTTGTAATGGCTGCATTAATCAAGCCCATACCTTTACCGCGTTCTTCCTCTGTTGTAATATCTGCGGTATAAGCCATAACCGCCGGGAAGATCATCGCCGCACCAATACCGCCTAACATGCGGGCTGCGAAGAGCAAGACTGGTGCATTGACCGCACCAAACATAAACTCCGATACAGCAAAGATCAGCATGCCGCCGACTATAATTTTCTTACGTCCCCATGTATCCGACCAACGACCCGCAAGCGGGGAGAACAGAAACTGGGTGAAGGAAAATGCCGCTACCAGCAATCCAACCGTGAATCCGGTGATATGCAGTAGATCCATATACGCAGGCATGATCGGTACAACCAGACCAATACCCGTAAAAACGAGAAAAATATTAAACATTAACAGCAGCAGTGCGCCCCTGTTCCGTGTTAGTAATGCCATGATTCCATCCTCCGTAGTTGTCAAAATGTTGCTTAAGCTTTATCTTTTGCAATCCCGTGCAAGAATACACTAGCGGCCTGGCGGTATAACGCAAGAGCCTGATCAGGCTCCATCCCCCGTGACATCTGACTAAGGCCAATAATGGTACTTTCCAATATGAGCGCGAGATTATCTTCATTGTCTGCTTTGAACTCACCGCTCTCAATGCCTTGCTCTATCATTTGTTTATTAAATTGAATATGCCGCTCAAACATTAAGGAGATCCGCTCCTCAATATCATTTTCTTTCTTTTCCCCTGTGAAGAACTCATCAGCTGCCTTCGTCAGCGGGTGATTCATATCATCCATGACGAGTTGTTCCGCCAAACCATAAATTTTCTCCGTGGAGGTGCGATAGAGATGTTCTTTGGCCGCCCAGCTCTCTTCCCACTCCCGGTCCCACTCATCGATTAGATAAAGGAACAGACCTTCCTTACTTTTAAAATGGTAATATATATTGCCTTTGCTGCTGCCCGTCGCAGCTACAATATCCTCAATGGACGTTGCTTTATAACCTTTTTGTACAAAAAGGGCTTTGGAAGCATCCGCAAGTTTCTTCTTGGTCTGCTCAGTCTGTAGTTGTTTTTTATTCATATTCATTCCATTTCACTCCGTCCCATCCATACTGAACATTCGTTCTGTATTTTAACAGATGCACCCAATATAAGCAATGAAAAAGGAGAATTGGCACGCATGCCTACTCTCCCTCAACAATCATTTCACTTTTTTACCTTTACCATGCAATATTTTCAGTTGACCATTCTCATAACCCAACTGATACTCGACCCGATATTGCGATAGTATATATTCCCCATCTTTGCGTTCATTTGCTGTAATCATTGCCTTCACTTCCATCTCGTCATCGCCTTTATTAACTGAGGATACCTCACTGATGGTCACCTCACTTGTATTCAGATATCCTTCTCTGAACTTGGCATATGTTGTAGCACTCTGCCACTCGCTTCCGAGCAGTGCATAAGCGGTGACATAATCACTCAGATTAAGACTTGCATAAAAGTCCGTTACAATTCCTTCTGCTTGCAATGTCTTAGTGGCTGAACCCAAGTGAGTATCTCCAGCCGTCCGCACCGACGTTGTGCCAGAAGGATTTTTGGACCATGCCTGAACCTGCTTGAGCACACTAGTCATAGGAATACTGAATCCTATTCCCCCCTCCTGTTCCACGACCGCCGAATTAATGCCGATCACTTCACCAGTCTCCGCACTAATGAGTGGTCCACCACTGTTGCCATGGGTTATTGGTGCCGAGATCTGATAGAGGTTACTATAGATGTAAGGCGCTATTTCAAAGCTACGCCCCAACCCACTGATGATTCCGGTTGTTACGGTGTTCTCTAGCCCAAGTGGACTACCCAATGCCAGAATCTCGTCTCCGGTCTCAGCTTTGGATTTGGCGATGATTAACGGCTTAACTTTTTTCAAATCAGGAACCCTGACCACAGCTACGTCTGTTTCATCCCCAATACCAATAACCGTCCCCTTATATTCCTCATGGTTCAAGGTCCGAATAGTTACTTCATTCGCCCCCTCCACCACATGTGCATTGGTCACGACATCTCCCTGATCATTGTAAAGAAAACCGGAGCCCAGTCCGCTGTTACTCTCGATCGTTACGACTTTCTTCTGACTTTCTTCTATAATCTGTTTGCGTGTCTTCTTCACAGGTTGCTTGGAGGCTGTCGTCGCTACCGCATTTTCCGTTTCCTTCGCGGCAACAACTGCCAGTCTGGGCCCATCCTGCAACTGATCTGCTGAATGCTGGTGTATCCAGAACACGCCTCCTGCTCCAGCACCAATGATAATAGCACTGGATATGATCGTACTCCATGTTCGTTTGGCCATTCCAACCTGTCCTCCTATTCGAGATACCACGTTGCATTCACAACAGAGATTTCCGCTTCCTCGTACACACCATAATAATAGGTTTCAAAAAAACCTTCTTCCCCCACATCCAGCCAGTTTGGATACACATCTGCATAAGTTTGGCCCAGGTATATACCGTCTATATCATATATATCAATCAAAACTGTAACGGAAGAGATCGGACGAGTTGCATTATTGATCAATGAACCGCTAATATAAAGATCCCCGTACATATCAAGCGTCGCATCAACGTTCACGACACTTACTGCCGCCGTTCGATTCATCAGATCTTCTTCTGCAGCCTGTTGCTCCGCCAGTTGAATCCGATCCGCTTCCGCTTTTTCAAATGCCTTTTTTTCACTGAGCACCCGTTCACGATACGAAGTCAGTTTTTCATTTTCCGGCGCATAGGACAATCCCTGGTCGACCGTTTGTAACGCAATTGTGAAATTCTTTTGCTTTACTTGCTGTTCCGCCTCTTTATAACTTATGCTTGCGAGCTTGTCGACAATTTGCTTCTCTACTGTCTCAGCTTCCTTGCCTTTCAAGTCTGATATGGTGTCCAACTTCTCGGCTAGTGCCTCAATTGTTGTCAAACTGTCGATTTCCTTTTTCACCTTCAATACGGCCAGTGTTACCTTTCTGTTGTTGAATGCGGCACGCACTTTGGCAAAAACAGGTTCTTCCCGCTCCATCAACGCTTTGGCTACAGCCTGAATGGTCTTGTCTCCTGCGGACAGCTTTCCTGTCTTCAGACTTGTGGACGCCTCATCCAACTGATTCATCAAGTTGAACGCCTTCGCTGTAATTTGCCGATCCTGTATAAGTGCATCATAGTTCGGTCGTTTCGTTAGAGCGCTGTCCAGCAGTTGGAGAGCCTCTTTATATTTTCCCTCTAGTGCAGCCTGTTCCGCCTGTTGGTGCAGTGATTTAACCTCTGCATTTATACCTGTTTCCTGCTTGTAATAATACGTTAGCAAAGCTCCTACAACTACTGCCAGAAGTATGGGAATAATCCAGCTAAATGCAAGGCCTTGACCCGTATTTCCCTGTTTGGAAGCTGGTTGCTGCTGACGGGACAACGAATCAATTGCTTTTTGCGTTCCTTTATCCAAGTCAATGGCTGTTTCTGCCCAGATCTGTTCCTCTGTAGAGCTTGTTTCTTTCAATTTGGTTCTACACTTTCTGCACGTGTTATCCGCCGGACTGTTTTTGGTCCCACATACATGACAATACACCCTGATCCCTCCACTTAAGAACATATGTATACTTCGCTTTCCCGGGGTTCGCCTATCGCATCAATTGCTAAAAAACACCAACATGAATCGATAATTATCATATAGCAAAAAGGAATATTACACCATATGTTCTGTAGATATCATGTTTAAACGAGTCATACTGGATGCAAAAAAACCTTCCTATTAATCTAGGAAGGCTCTAGTTATTTTCATTTTATTACTCCGAAGGAAAAGCGCTGAGATCCATATAGGAAACTTCCCACAGATGATCATCCAGATCCTGAAAACTCCATCCATACATGAATCCGTGATCTTGTGGTTCGTTGGATGGCTTCGCTCCTGCATCGAGGGCAGCTTGTACAATCGCATCCACCTGCTCACGGCTATCTACAGACAGGGCAACGATGACTTCGGTTGTATCGGCGGCATTGGAGATTTTTTTCGAAATGAAGGATTGGAAACGTTCCTCCACAAGAAGCATGGCATAAATATTATCCCCGATAATCATACAAGTAGCAGACTCGTCCGTAAAATTGGCGTCAAACTCAAATCCCACCTTGGTAAAAAACTCAACGGATTTCTTCAAATCTTGAACAGGTAAATTGACAAAAATCTGCTTAGCACGAATAGCCACCCTGGATCACCTCGAACTCATAGAATAGATTCCACCTCAAAATAACACCTCGCGTATACGCTGTCAATTGAATATAATTAATGATATTCCAACTTGTGAGGTGACATGGATGTTGCTCCGAATGGTTCGAAGTAATTAGTCGTCGGGCTGGGTCAAAACGCGTACCAGCTATCAAGGGATACGTCTGTCCAATTTGATCCTATTCGCCCATGCACCCATCATTCCTGATTTCGGAAAGGTAGACACTGACTTCGAGCGATTCCAGCAGTTGGTGAAAGAACATCACGATGAAAAGGGCATTCGTACCAACTCGGCACGCTTTATGATTACTGCAAGGAAATAATGGCGAACTTTATCCTAAACCTATTGGAGGAAACACAATGTCAAATCAAGTTGAAATCTCTTATCGTTTCAATGCTCCACGTGAACTTGTGTTTAAGGCATTTACCGAATCAGAACATCTGCAGAACTGGTGGGGCCCAAAAGGTTGGACATTTACTGTTGCTAAATCAGATTTTCGTTCTGGCGGTGTCTTTCATTACAACCAGAAACCTGATGATGGCGACACCATGTGGGTTAAATTTGTGTACAGTGAGATTATTTCATCAGAGAAAATCGTGTACACCAGTTTCTTTTCTGATG
The DNA here is from genome assembly GCF_037965655.1 of Paenibacillus sp. FSL L8-0435. Taxonomy (NCBI): domain Bacteria; kingdom Bacillati; phylum Bacillota; class Bacilli; order Caryophanales; family Paenibacillaceae; genus Paenibacillus; species Paenibacillus sp. FSL L8-0435. The sequence goes on along the minus strand of NZ_CP150185.1, from coordinate 915,350 downwards.
AGAAAGGTGACACAGTCCGTGCGCCCTTTGACGAAAGCTGGCCTATGAAAACTCTGAATACTGTGCTGTTCAGCGAGTACGAAGGTGTAACAACCATTAAAATGATTGTTGCACCTGTATCTCCAACTGAGGAAGAAAATCAAACTTTTGAGGCTTCAAAAGAGATGGTACACACCGGATTTACTGGAACATTCCATCAATTAACCGAATACCTATCAAAGATATAAACCGTTTGATATAGCCTCAGACAAAAAAACACCGTCACCTGGTCTTACCCCTGTCAAGTAGACAGATGAAAAAAGCTATGCTGCCAGCGCGCATCGATATTCAATCGGTGCGCGCTGTTTGAGTTTGGCTTGAAATCGTCGGTAGTTGTAATGGTACATGTAATCTTCCACGGCTTGTCGAATCTCTGCTTCTGAATTACACTGGTTAAGGTACAGCTTCTCTGTCTTGAGATGCGAAAAGAAGGATTCGATGCATGCGTTATCCAGGCAGGTTGCTTTGCGAGAGTGGCTGCCCTTCACGCCGAATGCTTCTAATCGTGTGTTGTACGCCTGAGACGTGTATTGGAAGCCTTGATCCGAATGGAGCACGGCTTCCGAAACGTCTCTTTTTTGTGTCCATTGTTCCACCGTATCCAATACGAGCTGAACATCGTTCCGTTTAGATAATTGCCAAGCTACAATTTCGTTGTTGAACAAGTCTTGAATGACAGACAGATAAACGAATGTGTTTCCATCCGAAATATAAGTAATATCCGTCACCATTTTTTGCTGGGGTGCTGTGGCATGAAATTTGCGCTTCAGGCGATTCGGATAAATCACAGATGGCGTATAGCTGGACTTCTTCCGCTTCTTACGAATGACCGATTGGATCGATAGTTCCCGCATGATTCGCCATACTTTCTTGTGATTAACGTTCAGACCAGCCTCCCAGAGCGCCGTTGTCATGCGAGGATAACCAAACTCTCGGTTTGCAAAATGAATAGCCATCATGTGTTCTATGATCTCACGATCACGGTCTTGTCTTGCGTCTCGCTGCGGCTGTGTTGCTCGCCATTTGTAATAACTGGAACGGGGTATTCCTGTAATCGATAATAGGCGTGTAATGCTATGCGAGCAGCGCAATTCGTCTATGATATCGTAGTTCTCCCGTTGGCTCAGCGCTTCTCCTTTACTAGATTTGGATACCGCTTTTTTAAATAATCCACCTGTGCTTGAAGGTAGTCACGTTCTTCTTCTACACTGCTAAAGGCAGTACGGGGACGTCCTTTCATTGGATTCGGAACATTGTTTTTTCGCTCATCGAACGCTTCCCCGTTTTTCCACTTTTTCACCCACACCTTCAGTTGTGAACAGTTTCGAATTCCTTCGCGTTCAGCTACCACTTTATAACTTGAAGACCCTTCGACATAGGATCTAACCGCATTCAATTTAAATTCTTCGGTATACGTCTGAAATGTTTGTCCTTTTTTTGCCATAAAAATATCCCCTCCAAGTGTCACTTGAACCCTCATGATAACATGAAGGTTTTTTCAAGTGTCTACTTAAAGGGGATAATACCACACCGGTGTTTTTTTGTTATTTACAACTTCACTTTGTTTCTTCGCACACTTTATTCGTCTGCAAAGTTTACTTTATCCGCAATCTCCAACTTTTCCAAAAAAGGCTTCAATTTATCCACGACATAGTGGCTTCCGCCTCGGCCGTTCACCTCTTCAATTACAGCGGATAACAGGAAGGTCGGAGAGTCAGTATCAAACACTACGAAAAATCCATTTTCCTGCCCCTTCTCTCCCTTCTTTGCTTTCAGTTCCGCTGTTCCCGTCTTGCCCGCGAGTCCTCCAGGTATTGAATTCAAGGTATGGGCGGTGCCTCCCTGCCGGGAAACAACTTCTCCCAAAGCATCCTTAACCGTATTTGCGGCTTCCGGAGTAATGATTACCTCAGGGTCAGTGCTTTCTTTTCCCTCGATCAGAACAGGTTTCACTAGTTTCCCTTCATTAATAAAAGGTGTAAATGACGACGCCAGATGAATCGGGGACATCAACATCTCCCCTTGCCCGTAGGACGTATCAGCGAGTAACACCTCAGACGACAGATCCAGATGTGCTTCATTGGCATATTGGCTTGGCTTCAAATACAGTTCATCCAGTCCAAAGTTATCGCCAAAACCAAACTTCTGGATCCCATCAATAAACTTGGCGCTGCCCATCTCAATCGCTTCCATGGCAAAGTAAATATTGTCCGAGTATACTAGTGCATCGACCATATTAACTGGGGATAAACTCTTCACACGCTTGACATAATAACCGCCCCAGCTATCGTCTTTACGCCATTGCAAGCCAGAGATATCATGGGTTTTGTCCGCTGTGGTCACCTTCTCCATCAGTCCTGCTGCGGCTGTAATGGCTTTGAAGGTTGATCCTGGTGCGTATCGGGTAGTGACTCTGTTGATAAAAGGAAGCTTCTCATTCGCCGAATAAGCATCCCACTCTGCCTGAGTAAGTCCTGTAACCATCTTGTTTGGGTTATAGGAAGGCGCACTGACCAACGCTAACAGGTTGCCGTCCGTCGGATTCATCAGAACCATCGCACCGGCGTCTCCTCCGCTGGATAATGTCTGATACAATTTCTTTTGCTGCTTGGAGCTAATCGTCAGCTGAACATTCTGTCCATCTACAGCATCCTTGCGAATAAGCTCGGAGCGGGAGTTACCGGATTCATCCGTGATTTCAATCAGACCTCCACGCTCACCGCGCAGCTGCTTCTCCATGGACTGCTCCAAACCTGCTTTCCCGATCCAATCCTCGGCGCGATAATACCCTTCCGTATCCTTATCCAGATCTTCCTTGGTGGCTTTGCGCACGTAACCAATCAGGTGCGCAGCCGCCTCGCCGAGTGGATAATAGCGGATTTCCTTGCTTTGCATCGTAACCCCGCTTAAAGATTCTGGTACGTCAAACTCCTCCGTTGAACCAATCGGGACAAAATACTCCGGCTTCACCCATGTCTGCGCAAGCGCCTTATGAATGGCATCTTCCGAAACCTGATAATGGTTCGCAATTCGGGCAATCATCTGGTCCGGGTTATCACCAAGTTTCTCAGGTACAATTCCCCATTCATTCATCGTGCCCTTGGTAGCGAGCGGCAAACCATCACGATCCACAATGTCTCCACGATCCGGGAACAGTGTCCTCACTCGTACCTTACTGCCCTTAACCATGTCATTCAGGATCAGCGAAGGCTGCCAGTTAATTTGCCAGTTTTTCCCTCCGTCCTCAAGCTCTTGTCGGACCAGTTTCAATGTATGCGTCTCACTGACTTCACCCAAAAAAGTTGTCAGTTGCAGGTTGTAATCCACCTCATACGTATCCGGGTTTTGTTTCTCTGTATCGGTCTTACTGCCATCGGAAGCAGTTTCGGCAACATCCACAGGTTTAACCTCCGCCTTGACGGTGGATACTTCCATACCCGAATAGATCGCATTGTATTTCTCAACAAATTGTTCCTTGTTCATGCCCGACTCTTGCAGCGAAGCAGGTGTCATCAAGGTGTACAACTGGTCAAATTCTTTTTTTTGCAGATGCTCTATGTACTGATTCACGGTAGTCTGGGGTTTGGCCTCTGCTTCTTTGTTGTTCTGCATGTATAGATACATTCCGATTCCACCTGCAAACAAGATGGGCAGCAGTCCGTACATTAATTTACGTTTGGATTTCATGGTTACATCACCTCTAATATACACTATAGATTTCCAGAGCCATTTAAACAATGAAACAAATCTGACGAATTTATCATTAAAAATAGCCGAAAGCTCACATAATATGTTTAAATAAGGAGAGTGAGATTACATACTAAAGCTTTTTTGCTATGCAAAAGGCTGAAAAGGAGCCCGATGATGGAAATCAGCTATTTTTTACTCCCCAAAGCCGAAGTGGCCTATATCAAGTCTACCGCTTCCATGAAAGATGCTATTGAGCAATTGGAATCGCAACACTACACCGCCATTCCCGTGATTGACCAGGATGGAAAATATGTTGCTACCCTGTCCGAAGGCGATTTGTTATGGAAAATGCGAAATACACCCGGATTGACTTTTGATACGATGGATCAGGTTCAGGTCCATGAGATTAACAATCGGGTATATAATGAATGTGTATTCATTGAGGCTGAAATGGAGGATATGCTGACACTTGCAGCAGACCAAAATTTTGTGCCCGTGGTGGATGTCGATCGTGTCTTCCTCGGTATTATCCGTCGTAAGGATATTATTGAATACTATACGCGTAACATTTCGGATTAGATGAAGCCAAACATCCCGTAATAATCGAAAGGGTACTCCAGTGGTGATATTTTGGCCAAACCGGGGTACCCTTTTTGTACATGGTATGGTCGGAATCACTCTACTTGCGCTTAGCCCGCTCTTCAATGTAATAACTCAACACGTCCCTCGGGCTTCCCTGAAATGCACGCTCTCTGCCGAACTCATACGCCTGATGCAAATACGAATACGCCTCGTTATGCTGTTCAAGTCTCATGCAGATCATGCCGAGATCGATCAACGGACTCGTATTTCTATCCGAACTCCGCGTACTTAACGATATCTCAGCCCACGGCTTCGCCAGTTCATACTGCTTCAGATCGATATGTGCATTCGCATGGCAGGATGCGATCCAGCTTGCAATCTCCCATTCCATCTTCGGCTCGGGCAACATGTCCCATGCCTGATCATAATAGATAAGTGCTTGTTCATGCTGCTGCGTCTCATCCAGTACATTACCGGCTTCTACCGTTTCTACAATTTGTCGCTCCAGTTCGGCATGTTCCGGTGTTAGATCTTTCATTGCACCGTCTCCTCCTCCAGGACGAAATACCACTCCAGAAAAGCATTGAAATCAGCCCACTGCGGCTCACTCTCGCCATTAAGAAACCGTTCGATCGATTCGCCCAGTTCCACCAGCACCACTTCTCCAGTCTGACGGTTGTAGAAAAATCCACCCTCACCTTCAAAACTGTCCAGTGGAATATACGCCTCGGGAAGTCCCAGTGTAAGCTGTGCTACATTCATGTCTTCCATATATACGGTGTTCTCCATAAACCAGCAGATCTGATACAACTCCTGATGCCTGCTGTAAAAAGTCGGACCATCCTCTGCATGTAAATAAAATTGTGCGAACTCCGACTGAAAGTCGATCTCCAGCTTTTGCAATGCTTCTTCGTATGCTGCTGGAACATCTTCATGCCACCAGCCTTGCTCCTGGCAATGTTCAATCACTTTATTGGATAACATCGTAGGCCTCCTAATTCAATTTTGCTCATAATACATGTTCAAAAAGAGCGGTTTTCAGTACCAAGAAGATGGGATGACGGTAGAAATGGAGTAGCGGAGCGTAGGGAAACTACGTGAGCAACGGACAGTTCGGCTGAATGCCATATTCGATGCTGATGATGCCTCCAGGCATCCTTCGTAATCAAAAGCGGACTTTTTGAACAACTACAGGTATTCAGACTTGGGGAGGTGTGCCGTGACCTCTATACACTTCAAGTTCCGGAATCCCTGCATGCTTATATGTAGTGGAAGGAAACCACTCTGCCATAATATGGTGCCACAACCGTTGTATCGCCTCTGGCTTTAATTCATCCGCTTCAAATACAACCCAATGGGACGCGGGAAGTTCGATGGACACCAAACCTTCACAGATTCTCACCATCCACACAAGATAATGTTCGTTTGATTCCCACAAAGGTAAGGGACTGTTGTTCGATCACCTTATCATTCACATTCATTAGATGGACTCCTCTCCGAGAGCGAGATGGGGCACGGTTCTCCATGACCCATTCATGAAAGAATTGCTCCATACACGATATATACCTCCGAATGTCCTACAGATACTGTATCAAAAGAGTAAGTAGATTGGAAATAGTGCCAGTACTCCTGCAAATAAAAAAAGCCCGCAGTGATTGCGAACCTCATTTCCACAAAAAAAAGGAATTACTCATAGCTTCACTCAAGAAAACACTTCTCGGCCGTGGAATATACGATATGTGGCAAGTACAGTTGAAACCGTAATGAAAGCCATCACAACTATATATAAGGTTAAATAAGACATATTCAGTCCGAATAAGGAATAGTTTGTTGGTGTTTGATAAATCCCTGTTACCCGTATCATGGTACTTATCGAAAATTTTTCGACCCACTTTAATGACCCGGAATTTAAATTTAATACGTCAAAGGCCAAGTATGGCAGACCTACTATCACAGTATTCACAATTATAGCTATAAAGGATGTAGAACTGAGGACCGATACCAGTAAAACAATAGATGCAAAAACCAAGCTACCTGCTATATGAGTAAACAATTGAACTAAATAATATTGAAAAGCAGTAAAAGTATACGGTGAGAACTCATAATCAAAGCTGTAAACATACATGCCCACGCTCTGTATGGAAGTATTCGCCCCAGCCAGATTACCAAACCTTAACCAATATAAAATCAAGTTTACACCAGTAAATAAAACGGCACACATTACAACGTACAATATGGAAGCAATGCATTTTGCTGATACAAGCTTGCTTTTGCCTCTTTTGCTGCTGCGCAGTAATGATGCTGTACCTAGTGCATATTCTTCGGTAAATATTGGAGCCAGCCCTAGGAGAATCATAATCATCATAAAAACTACACCAAATTGATCAATGTATTCCAGTAAGTAGCCCCAAGGTTTATTATAATAAATTTCGGATACATTTACTGTACGCTCCATGATGTTGCCGCGATCATCATATCGTGTGCTGTTTTTAATCGTCTCTGGGGAAAAAAACACAATATCGTAGAAAGCACCATATTGGTATCTACTTTTTGTACTATCCCAAATGGAATCATATTGATTATGTGCGACTTTTACCTTCTCTGTTGTAATAGCACCTTCATAAGGTTTGTAAAAGGCGGAACCATCCATTATCCCAGGATGCCTCCAAAATGAGTATACGACTAGAAAAACAATTAAAATAGACATTGCTATACCAATACTTTTACGCGTTATAATTTTATAAAACTCGAATTGAGTTAAACGAATCAAGACTTCGTCTCCTCTCCAAAATAGTGCATATATACATCTTCAAGCCGAGGTGATTCTGGTACAGCTTGCGGGACTGGCTGTTCTTTGGCCAGTATTCTGGCTACGATTCCATCAGACTCATAAGACAAACCACTCACTTTGAAATGAGAGGTAAGATCAGCAAGTTGCTGCGGATTTAATTTCGCTTTCCATACGTTATTTTTTATCCGGTTCATGATCTCTTCCGGAGTATTATTGGCGATGAGTTGCCCTTCATTCATCAGAATCATCTCCTTACATAAAAACTCCAAATCAGAAATGATATGCGTAGATAACATGATAATACGATCTCTTCCCAGCTCGCCGATAATGTTACGAAATCGAATGCGTTCTTTGGGGTCCAATCCAGCTGTAGGTTCGTCAAGAATCAAAATTTGTGGATCATTCAGCAAAGCTTGGGCAATTCCCAATCGCTGCTTCATTCCTTCGGAGAATGTACGGATTTTATGTTGTGCTTGATTTTCAAGACCCACCATCACCAACGTTTCCTGCACACGTGCTGAAGCTTGATTAATACTGAGCCCTTTCAAAGAGCACATATACATGAGAAATTTATAAGCACTGAATCGGTTATAAAATCCAAATCGCTGGGGCATGTAGCCCAACAAACTTCGATAACGGTCTCCCATGTTTTGGATAGACTGCCCGTTCAACAAAATTTGTCCAGACGTGGGCTTGGAAATGTCTACAATCATGCGAAGCAATGTTGTCTTCCCTGCCCCATTCGGCCCAAGAAGACCGTAAACACCACCACTGGATAGTTCCAGTGAGACTTCTTTTACCGCCAACTTGTTCCTGTATTTCTTGGATACGTTATCCATGGTCAGTATCAAAGGAGTAACCTCTTTCTGTCTGTAATGTATATTTTCTTGCCATCTCATAGATCTGACTGATTAATAGTAAAACTCCGCATAGAGCCATTGCTATAAGTACTGTGGGCTGGATCGATTGAAGTAGAGTCTTCAATTCGGGATTACTTAGTACAAGCCAAACCAGTGAGAACCATACAATTAAAAAGATACTGACGGCTGTCCCACCTCTGACACGCATCGCAAGCCATAGACTTGTACCTGCTGCGATCATAAGCTGTGTATACGAAAGGCCGATAGCACTCCATGATATGGAAACCCCTGTTTCGTTTGATATAAGTAGATTAAGCAAAAAAACAAACGCCATATTCCCAATGAGCACTACGATTAGACGGGTAAGCATCAGTTGCTGTGCCGTAATTTTGCAGGTCAGTTCGATTTCCATTAACCCTTGATCTCGACCTTTAAAAACTTCTAGCAAACCAAGTACAAATGGAACAGGGACTATAAAGAGCACACTCATGTACGGGTCTGTCGTACTGTGGGTACCTAGCCAATAGCCGAACAACAAGAGCATTGAGCAGACTAACCAGTAAGATTTGTGGAAGACAGCAACCTCACCATAAACTAACTGGAACAATTCCTTAACTGAATTCCCAGATGATTTTTGTTTCAGATGAGCATTCATGTGATCTGGCATATATGTATCCAGTATTCTAATTGTCTTGTCAATCTCCATCTCGGATGGAAATTCGACCGGATACTCATCCAGATATGAAGCAATTTCGTTGTACTCTTCTATTTCCAACTCTGCTACAGGGTTCGATTCATCTCCGTTTCCTCTGCTTTTCATCACGTTCACCTCCCACAATAATCTCCTTTAATTTCGTTATCCCCAATCGAATGCGTGACTTTACGGTCGATTCGTTGGTTCCCGTAAGTTCAGCAACTTCCCTGATCTTCAATCCATTGTAATAGTTTAGAATGACGGCATCTCGCTGGTGATCAGGCAAACTTAATACAGCCCGCCTGACTTGCTCATTCTGAAATCGCTTATGAAAAATATTCCAAACATTCTGTTGTTCACTGGCAGGGAACGCATCCTCAGTTAATTCACTCTCTCTTTGTTGCTGCTTGAACTCCCGCCCACGATAATAATCTCTACAATGGTTCACTGCAATCTTCAGTAGCCAGTGACTGAATTGTCCTGTGTTCTGATACTTGTCCAAGGAATTCATCATTTTTACAAATACCTCTTGTGTTAGATCATAAGCAGTATGGTACTCTCCGGTTTTCCGGTAAACATAAGCAAATATCGACTTATAATGCCGTTTCACCAGTACTTCCATGGCAGCACGGCTACCTTCGCGAATCTCTTGAATAAGCTCTTCATCACTCAACGCTCCCTCACCCCCTCTACAAATAATTAACGAAATTTGGATAGTAAAAGATCAAAAGCATAGAAGTTTATTTTTCTGAATATAACAAAATCTCAAAAAATTAATACATTGACTCTGGTGCAACTTTATTCTTACTTGTTCGTCTAACTACTGACCAACAACTAAGGAGATGACTATGCGAATAACTTGCAGCCCTGGTTTCCCAGGAAGCATGATTGGATCGATTGATCTACAGCCATCGAAGTATTACAGCACACCATCCATGAACAGCAAGATCACAGATCATGTTGACCCCGAACTCATTACCATTCCCTATGTAGAAGATCCGGAATTCGGATTACACTTTGACGCCATGAAGGTTATGAACGGAACTTATAAAGATGAAATGCATGTAAGCTATGATGTGGAGTTTACGATTGATGTAGATAAAAAAGGTTATATTACACAATTCGAGCATACGTTCCAGCTGGAACGTTATTTGGATCTGGTGCGAACGCAGTCCTATAAAGTGATCAAGACAAACTGGCGCGGACAAACATTTCACGTGATGACATACAGTTACCTGGAGGAAGTTATTCATCCGAAGAATGTCCTTTTTAAATGCAACCTCGCAGAAGACGTATTTGTGGTAGCTGAACTTGTCTCCAATCGCTCAGATGGAAGCGCAACTGAGCACGGTATCAGGGATCTGTATTTCCGTGCATTAATCTCGGCACGAGATGATCTGTACCCATTAGATTATATGTGTGAGCCTGATTTCGACCTGAGTCTCGACTAAAAAGTAGATACATATGTAGAAAGAGCATAAGCTGCCCCGAATCAGCGGGGTGGCCTGTGCTCTTTTTTCAACAAATGAACCACTAACTTCCTAATTCCCCCCTCCTTCATACGCTCGGCCTTATGCTCCTATGCCTGGCTCTAAGCAAAACCAGCTGTAATGTCGATGAATATACCATAATGCTGAACTTGCATATGTTCTTCGTGCGTTCAGAAATGAGAGGGGTTGGAAACATGGTTTACCGGAAAAATAAAATGCATTCACTGTTCACTCTGCCGTTGGCAGGTTTACTGTTTCTGTTATGGGGTGCTCAAGCGGCACATGCAGAACAGGTTGACAGTTTGTTACCTGAGCGAAGTCAGCAGGAGATCGTTCAAAAGTGGAATCAGTGGATGATGAATGGCAATGATACATCTCCCCTGTATACAAAGACACCTTCGACAAGTGCTCCCTACTCTGCTGGTGTGGTAAGTGATGCCTATCTGGAGCAGGGGCTGAACGCAGCCAACTTTTATCGTTTTATCACGGGGCTACAGGGCGATCTTGTTCTTGATCCTACCTTGAATCGTCAAGCTCAGCATGGGGCTGTTGTGGTCTCCACGGGTGGATACCTGTCCCATTCTCCGAAACAGCCAGGAGATATGCCAAAGGATTTCTTTGACACAGGTTCAAAATCTGCCAGCAGCTCCAATCTGTACGTTACCAGCAGTGCCAAGAATAACGTCCTGACCAAAAGCATTCAGGCTTACATGGATGATTCAGATGCCTCCAATATTGATCGACTCGGCCATCGGCGCTGGATCTTGAGCCCACAACTGCAAAGAATCGGTTTTGGACTCGCTACTCGTAGTGAAGCAGGCAAGACATATGATCAGTACTATAGTGCCATGCAGGTATTTGATAAAAGCAGAACGGGGGGAACTTCGTTTAACTACAGTCTGTTTCCGAATCAGGGAGCTTTTCCAATCGAAGCCTTTGGTAGTACACAGGCCTGGTCTGTTCAACTGAATACAGATGTATTCGCGAAACCATCACTGTCTGAGGTACAGGTCGAGATGACTCGAACTTCCGATCAACGTACATGGACCTTTAATGCCAAGAACCAGAACACTGGCTTTCCAACGGGTTATTACAACGTGGACCCTGCGGATAAACAATGGTTTAATCAAGCCTATTTCAATGTAGAGACAGGTGGATATGGATATGGCTACGCCATCATCTTCCGTCCCGACGATGTGCAATTATTAAAGAACGGCGATACGTTCAACATTCGAATTACAGGTCTGCAAAAGAAGAACGATACAGCAGCGGAAATCTCATACTCCACACGTTTCTTCCATGTGGACGGTGTTCAAGATACAACACTTACCCGTATAACGCCAGAACAACCAAACCTGAAAGTCCGAGCAGGAGAACAGATTGATCTGCCTTCGATCACTGCCGTGAATGATAACGGAACATCCTATGTTCCACAGTCTAACGTTTCGTTCACCACGACGTCAGATCGCATTGCCATCAAGGATGGAAAAATCATTGGACTTCAGGCTGGTAAAGCCGAAATTCGGGTTCGTTTTGAAGGGAAAGAAGTGGTTGTCTCTGTTACGGTAACGGGAATCCCCCAATTAACTGATATCCGCACACATTGGGCGAAAGATGCCATTCAATGGGCCGTTCAACAGGAGATGGTCAGTGGATACGAGGATGGAACGTTCAAACCCAACAATCAGGTGAGTGAAGCCGAATTCCTCTCCATGTTGTTCAAGCTGTATGCGAATTCCCATGTCATTCAGAGCATCGATGCTGCAGAGGGACAAGCTATCAAAGGAAACATCTGGAGTGATCGTTATTATACCTATGCTTCCGCGTTGAATCTGAAGCTGGATGCCAGCAATCAGAATCCGAAGATGCGCAATCATGCCTTAAATCGAACAGAAGTAGCCGTAATCGTGGCGGGGCTTGGCGGTAAAAATTATACCCAGGATGAAGATGCCATCCGGTATCTGCTGAACATGGGATACTCTTCAGGCAAAACTGCAGCTACGGTGCAAGGTTATGCGGGACAAGAATCCTTGACCCGGGCAGAGGCCGTTGTTTTTCTCCAGAACCTGAAGGAAAAAGGCTTCGAATTATGGAGCAGACCGAAGAATGCAACTGAAGCTACCGAGAATGAAAAGAACGGCGGCCTACCGGATCAGACCATGAAAGCAGTATATTCTGCCGACCACACATTGGTCCTTCAAGGTACGCTCCCGGCGTATGCCAACCAGACGATGCCAATTAAAATTCATGGTCCTTCGCCTGCTGCAGAGCACATCCAAACCCAGCAGGTTACAACAGATGCCTATGGCAATTTTAAACTAACGGTAAGTAACCTTGATGCGAAGGAACTTAACCTCTATGTGGACGTACGCGAAGATTATTCCTACTGGATCAGTGTAGAAGCGGGGCGTACTGCGATAAGTGATTATACCGAGTAACATGTAAAAACCAGCTTAGGAATTCTACATTGAATTCCCAAGCTGGTTTGTTTGTTATGAGGACTGATTCTGGTATGAGTCATGACATACGTTCAATATTAAGTGTTCAAAGTATTGGTGGATATAACTTTTTATGTGTAGACTTTAAATTGGATGATTGAATTGCTCTGCCTTTTCTGTCATCTTCCTCTCCAACCTCGCTCTTAGTCCGCTCATCCACTCTGGCTCATGTGACCACTGCTCTGCAACAGATCGAAGCATACGCACATAGCCGTACAAGTTGGCAAAACGGCGACAAGCGGGGAACATACTCTCCAGATCATAACGTTCTCCTGTCTTCGACCAATACCCGTTCAGGAACAATTGTTTCTTCACTTCCCATTGCTCAGGCTCGATTTCCTCACGTAAACTATCCAGACTCTGTTCCACGTCCATCGCGTACCAGTGATACATCGAGTCATCAAAATCAATGGCATAACAAGACTTGCTTCCTTCGTCATAGAAGACATTGTCCGGTTCAAAATCGTAGTGGATGAGTCCGAAATTTTGCTGGGTCATCGGTAAAATCGCAAAATATGTTCGGAGGAACTCCACCTCGTTCAGAGCAGCCCTTTCACCAGGAAAAACCTTCAGGATCTCCTGCATCCAATCCAAAACATCCGTATAGGTCCAGCGTTTCTCCTTTTGCTCAGGCATGAATGTACGTGATAAATGATGCAGCTCACCCAACGCCTGACCATAGCTGTACAGGATGGTGTCATTCAAATCAATACTTCCTAACTGCGATCCGGGTACTCGTTTGAATACGGAAGCATAGTACGTTCCCCATGGGGTGTGAGCCTCTACAAGTTCTGTCCCTGAATGAGAAGGTACAGCCTCCATGGCTCCATACTGATTCGTTCGAAGATAACGGAGGAACTCCAATTCCGCGCTAAGGTTGATTAGATTTTTCTCCTCTACCGGAGCAAATCGAAGTAATCTCACTTCCCTCTGATCTCTGAACGGATACACGGCATTGGAGGATATACGATAATACTGAAACATATCCAGCGACTCAGGATCATAGTTCCAATTCTTTAAAATCATCTCGGCAAGATCATTATTTTGAAATAAATATTTTAAATTTAACATGGGCATTTCTCCTTTTTGGTCGTTTCATGTGCATTGCTTGTAGGCAACGAATGCCTATTTTTGCGCGCAAAAAGCCGCAGGCTATGCCTGCGGCTTTTAAAAATTCTGAGTGTATGAGAAATTTGCACAAGCAAATAAACCTCGCATACGCCAGAAAAATTGAGCAGTTATATCCCTATATATCGGCAAATCTCAGATCGGACTGGGGAACTGGATGTGTCCCACACTGTATCTGAATGGTCTGCCGGAATTATTCAGTTCATGCTTACCTTCATTGTAGTAATAGAACATACCATCTTAGACCGTCGTTTCATGACGCTCACTCCCTTCAAAAAACCAGTTGTTACCATAATAGCCGATAAGCCAAATGTAAGCAATTACAAAATGACGATAATCCCATCATTTTTTACTGGACAACCCTCACCCGTTCCACCGTCTCGGTGTTGTCCTTATACCACACCATCACGATGTTTTCTTTTTGAAGATCAGACACTTGAATGGACGAATTCGCACGTGGGCTGGAATTGCCAGAACTCGGCGTTCCCATGCCTTCAGTGATAGTAACATCATCAGTTATATTCAATCTCATCTCCATTCCGGTATCCTTCCACTCCATGCTTGGAGATGAGGTATCCTGCACCTCAAGTAACGCCAGCGTAACTGTGTTTCCATTCACGGAGATGACTCTTCCATTAATGTCGGCATTCATCATCCCCTGCGTCATGCCCGGACTGCCTGTTCGATCATTCATGCCCGCGGTGCCTCTTCCACCTCTCGGTGTTCCACCATTCGGCATACCGCCACCGTTCATGCCTTGCACAGAACTGGTCTTAGTAATATTCTGGGCAGTTATCACATCACAGCCCGTAAGCATAACCGAACATCCCAGCAGTAGGAGTAGCGTAACCGATGTAAAATATTTATTTTTTCGCATATGATCACCTTTTTCTCAGGGAATATCTCTCCAAGGTACCTTTACGATGGAATATGAAGTCATACGTATCTTTGAAACCCATATAGGACAGCACAACCAACAACGGATATACAGGGTAGATGTATCTGGACTTAATCTCCCACAGAATATAAAATCCGATGAATCCGAGAATGACCAGGATTATTGAGACTTCATCATACTGTTTACGACGAATTCCTCCGACCAACCGGATGAAAATAAAACAGTACATCAAAAAATTCATCACATATACAATCCAGAGCAAACTTGTCCGATAAACCGAATCCCCTTGCAACAGTTCTGTTATCGCATTGGTATAACTATAGGAGCCTGCGATTCCACCTACCCTTCCTCTTCCTGCACTCAAGGAACTTTCATTGCCAATTCCGTAGCGGTCCATCTGGTACGTCCCTTCGGTCCAGGTCCATATAATCTTTTTGTAATACATCTGTACCAAATCACTCACACTTGCTTCAGACAGCTTGTTGCCAATCTCTTGTTTAAATAAAGCTGTGCTCTCAGCCTTACTGTAGTTGGCCTGTCTCTGATAGATCTGATAACTCTCCATATTGTCCCAGAAGCCAAAACGCTCCAGATTAATCCCCATATTCAACCACATATAGACTGGTGCAGCATTCTCTCCGACAGGTTCGCTCACAGCACCCGAGGATTGAAGAACCGCATTCTGAGTCCAGGTTGGTACATTAAACAACATAGCTAGCACACCGATGGAAATGACAACTTTCTTCGCTCCAATACTCCGCATATTCAGCAGAATATATATGATGGCAGCAATTAGCACGATCACGCCGATGCTTCGGAAGTAGTTGCCCATCGCGAGAAAAACGGCGGCAATGACAATTGTTTTCCAAGACTTTTCACGTACAAAACGAATAACAAAGTATAAACAAGATGTCAGAAATGCTGTAGCAATCACATCGTTATAGATCAGGTTGTTTAGGAACAGGGAAGGCAGGTACGTTGCTGCAAAGATCAACACACCGTAATCACGTTCCGTGGATCTGTCATTCACTTGTTTATAAATAAGATAAATCATGAACGTTGTTAACGTTGAAAACAAAATATTAAATAGTTTGATGACCAGATAGTTGTCTGGAAACAGGTACAGCAATGTCTTCAGGTACAACACGATCGAGTAATTAAACGGGAACATATGCAGATAACCACCCGCTTCAAACGTGGAGTAGTCTTGGTCATACAGCATGTTTATGGCGAGTGAGAGAACGGTCTGTGAATCATCGGTGGGCACTCTCGGAAATACAAAAATGATGATGATCTGAATGACCAGAGAACATAACAGCACAATCGGAATAACTACCTTCGGGCTGTATTTGTTCAGTTTCAGACACAGAACATATAACCCGACACCTGAACCCAGAAGCAAAAGAATGACCGGGAGAAAAACACTCCACTGCTGCCTGCTCAGAATGGGATTGTCCCCATACAAAGCGTAGTTGTACTGCGCCCGAACCAACAAGGACGAAACAATAAACACCGCAACAAACACGAGCAGAATGAGATAAAACGATTTTTGCAGCATCTTAGACATACCAAAACTCCTTTTCGAATACAGGATTCCGTGAGTATTATAAAGGCTCTGGCTGAAAAATCGCTGAATTCGAACAAACAATTCAATTCATAAATCTAACGAATTATCCCTCTAATGTCGATAATATACATCGAATACATAATATTAATATTTTTAACTAAAAGGAGATCAGAAGATGGTTATTCAAAAAAGGTACATCCGCTCGTTACTCTCTCTTCCTCTGGCAGGCCTGTTATTCCTGCTGCTCGGAACCCAGCAGATCGCTGCGGCCCCTGTCGACAGTTTGCTGCCTGAGCGAAGTGAACAGGAAATCAGTCAGAAATGGACGCAATGGATGAGTAGTAAGGACCAGACAGCCACTTTCACACAGAACCCCTCGACCAAGGCACCTTACGTTGCTGGTGTAGTAAGTGATTCCTCATTGAAACAGGCTCTAGGTGCAGCGAACTTCTATCGTTATCTATCCGGGTTAGAGGGCGATCTTGTCCTGGACGCTGCACTCAATCGTCAAGCCCAACATGGAGCAGTTGTTGTTTCTACCGGAGAATTGACCCACTTCCCGGCTCGTCCGGCAGATATGCCGAAAGACTTCTTTGATCTGGGAGCCAAGTCGACTTCAAGCTCCAACCTGTACGCTTCCTATACTGCTGCCGGCAACCTTGCAGTCAAAAGCGTTGAAGCATATATGGATGATTCCGATGCCAGCAACATTGCAGCACTCGGCCATCGCCGCTGGATTTTGAGTCCGCAACTGAAGAAGGTTGGCTTCGGGATTGCATCCCGGGACAACAAAAACTATGCAAGCCATTTCAGTACCATGCAGGTTATGGATACAAGCCGTTCAGGAAAACTCAATTACAATTACAACTTGTATCCAAACAAAGGGGCATTCCCGATTGAGGCATTCCATGTGTCTCAAGCCTGGTCTGCACAGCTGAACCCGGACGTCTTCGCAAAGCCTTCCAATTCCGAGGTACAAGTGGAGATCGTCCGTTCATCAGATCAGAAAACTTGGGTATTGGGATCTAAAACCCCGGTTAGCAGTGATCCTGCAAAGGCCTTTTTCAATGTAAATACTGATGGTTATGGGTATAACTATGCTGTCATTTTCCGCCCGGATAATTTGAAATCCTTGAAGGCAGGCGACACATTCAACGTTCGTATTACAGGTTTGAAAAGGAAAGACGGGGCCAAAGCAGAAATTTCATACCAGACTCGTTTCTTCTCAGTTAGCAATCCTTCACAAGAGCCTGTGACTGATCCACAGAATCCTGGGACAGAACCACAAGACCCTGGAACAGAGCCACAAAAACCGGATACGGGGAACGAAGATTATCTCGATAATCATCTGATGCAGTTCGAATATACAGCGGCTCGTACGCTGAAAGTACGGGGAACACTCGCGGCTTATGCGAATAAAACGTTCTCTTTCCAAATCCACGGTCCTTCTCCAGAAGAAAAACATATTCGTACGGAAACGGTGAAGCTGGATGCTAACGGTCGATTCAGTCTGACGGTTCCTAATCTGGGCGTGTCTGATCTGACCATCTATTTGCAAGTGGACCCAAGTTTCATGTACTTCATTCCTACAGCAAGTAATTCAAACGTCACCTATTCCTTTGAATAGAAGTGAAGGAAGAGAATAGGAACAGAACGAAGTACAGTGTAGTAACGACCAAAGTAAAATCTAAAAACACAAACAGTCGAATGCGTAGGCATCCGACTGTTTTTTGGTTTATGATATGAGCTTTTGAGAGATTGAACTCAAGAATTAAGTATACTGTTCCTTGAATTCATTCATGTATAGAACCTCAATACAACCTGACCAATTCAGAATCGAACCGATAAAATCCTGTATGTCTAATCCCTTCATTTCATACGTTTCTGCTGTATTTACTGTACCCGCCGCATCTTCAATCAGGGTTACTTTAAACCCCTCATGTTCAGCATTAATCGCTGTAAACAGACAACAATACTCCATGTTGAATCCAACAATGAATACATGTTCAATCTGATGATCCAGCAGCCACTTTATCAGTTCCTTATTACTGAACGCACTCGGTTTACTTTTCTCCAGAATAGGATGTTCCCTGGTATCAACTACAATCTCCAAATTGGCACTTTTCTCATAATATAGAGAGGATTCTTCATTGTCCTGGTCCAGATGTTTGGTAAACACAATAGGCCAGTTCATCTTTTCAAAAATGGTAATAACAGACTGAATCTTTGCAATTGTAACAGATACATCCCTCAGACTTGTAAGCCCATGCTGCACATCAAGTACAATTAACCCTTTATTCACCCGCTATCTCCTTCCATAGACAGGCCTTTCAGCCTCCAGCGCTACCTTTTTTGCGTTTTTTTTCTGACGCGATCTCCACATTTTCTTTCACCCGATACTCCACAATCCGGCGGATCAGATCCTCCGGCAATGGCTGGTCCAGCGGAAACTGGACAGATCCCTTAGCCCCTTTGTACTTGGAGAGTTCCTCCTTGAACGCCAGAATCCCCGTGGGAGCAGGGTAAAACCCAATATGATGCTGGTATGCGGCAAAATGAACCAGATTCCCATGCTGTGCATACGTGGGCATCTTGTAACTGATCTTCTCTTCGGCGTTCGGAGCCGCTTCACGAATAATCTGTCTTAACGCCTGTAATCTCACCTGTACATCAGGTGCAAACTCCGAGATATATTCATCTACCAGCACCGAATAATGGTTACTCTCAGCCATCTTGGACTCCTTCCACCCACGGATACATCAATGGATTCGTGGTACGGGCATATTTGCTTATATTGTACTTCAAATGGACAAACGGAACAGCTATTTTCCTGCAACTTGGAATGTTAAATTTGATTTTTAAGTGAACTAAGCCTTATAATACGTTTAAACAATTAAACATTATAACGGAGTGAGCCATGAACGAATCGATGGGTAACCAAAAAGTAATTGATATTTTCGAGAATCTAAGTCCTTATCTTCAAGGTTTGGGAGATCCCGTTCGCCAGCGAATCATATCGCTGCTCATTGATCAAGAGAGCATGAACGTATCACAGATTGCAGAGCATGTCCCCATGTCACGCCCTACGGTCTCTCATCATTTGAAAATATTGCGTCAATCCGGGCTGTTATCGGTTCAGAAAAAAGGTACGGAGATGTATTACAAGCTGGAGTTCAACGATGCGATCGAATTGCTCAAACAGCTCGTTCATCTCGTGGAAGTGGAATGTCAGAGCTAGCGCGTACCGCGCTGGTGAACTGCATTCCTTTTCTTCACTCTATTATGTTTAAAAGTTTAAACATATAAGTACATAAACACATCAACGGAGGTTTATCGAATGAACAGAAAAAGAGTTCTCATCGCTGGAGGCTATGGTGCTGTAGGCGCACAGCTTGCCCGCATTTTGCATGACAGGCATCCTGATCTGGAATTGGTATTGGGAGGTCGTTCTGCGGGTAAAGCAGCACCTTTTCCATCCAATCGTGTCCAAACGGTTGTTGTTGATACCCATGCAGACGATCCACTGATTCACGCAGGAGAGAATATATCGTTAATCATTAATGCAGTGAACGATCTGGATGATCGGCTACTGGTATCGGCAGTGCGGAGGAGAATCCCACTCATCGATATAACACGCTGGACTGAGGTGTTCAATCAAGCGATCCGTACAATAGAGCAGGAAGAGCTTCATGCTCCGGTAGTGCTGTCCTCTGGATGGATGGCAGGAACGGCGTCACTCTTTGCCATGATACTTTCTAACTCTCTGCAACATGTCGAAGTAAACATTCATGCCCTATGGTCGCTGCGGGATAAGGCCGGCCCTGATTCGGCAGCCTTCATGGACCGGATGAGTATTCCTTTTCAGATAACCGAATCCAATACACATCGACTCGTCTATCCCATGACAGATCCGATCAAAGTTCATTTCCCGAACGGGTATACGACTCCATGTTACAGATTGGATACACCCGATCACGTCACATTACCTCATACCAGTCATATTGATTCATCCAGCTTCCGCATTGCATTCGATAGTAAAGTATCTACCTATGCACTCACGGGACTGGTTAAAACTGGAGTCTGGAAGATGATCAGCGGTGAACGTTTCAAGCCATTCCGGCGAAAGTTGCTCTATAATCCAGGAACTGGAAGTGCACATCATCTGGTCATTCAATTGAAAGGGCTGGATGCAAAAGGAAACGACGTTAAACGAACGATGACAGTCTCTGACCCACTCGGTCAGACCCACATGACTGCACTCGGCGCTGCGGTGCAAGCCGAGAAGATACTGATGATGCCAACGGACAAGCCTATGGCTCCAGGCATCTATTATCCTGAGCATCTATTCGATGATCGAATGGATATGGATGCGGTTACTCATTTTTTCAAACAATACGGCGTTCAAGTAACCCACTCCTGATCCAGACATAACCAAAAATCCGCGAAGCCGCTCACTGCAAACAGTGGGACCTTCGCGGATTTCACAAATTATAATGGAGGTATCTATCGTGTCCAAGTGAAAGCTTGGGTCTGGAATTACAACGTCATGGCTCGACCATTGCGCATCAGATAATCTTCTTTTGTTTTGTAATCCGGCATGATACTGCCAATACGCCGCCAGAAAGAGCGATCATGATTCATGTGGTGAATATGGCAAAGTTCATGAATGATGACATAATCGATCACTTCCAGTGGCGCCATCGCCAGGCGATAATTGAACGTAAGTTTTTTGTCCCAGCTGCAACTGCCCCACTTGGTGGGAGAATCTACGATCTCTACTGACTTCGGCTTCACCTTCAACTCCTGCTGATAACGTCCAATGCGCTCCCCAATCATGCGTTTACACTCGGCAAAATAAAACTTCTTCAGATTCGCTCGCAGCTCTTCTTCTGTCAGACCCTCTACAGGGATTAATTCATGCAGTGCATGCTCCTTGCCAAAAAGCAGAAACTTTCCCTTGCCCTCATCTTCGTATTCCTTGGCTTGAGGACCATCGAGCGCCCGCTGCATCAGAGCGGATTTCTTCAAAATCACATCCCCGTGCTGCTCTACAAGTTGCCGGATCATGTCTTCACTGGTACCATTGGGTGCTTTGATTGTTACCATATAAGGTAAGTCCATCGTGATTGAAACTTTCTTGCGTTTGCCGTATTGGATATGACAGTTAATACTGTGATTATTTAATTCTATAGTTAGCATAATGCGCTCCGCTTCTGAAGTTATTCTTTCAACCAAATCAAATTGTATACCATCTCCGGCTATAATGCATACTGTTCGACGATATATCTATCCTTATTGTATTTTTATACATTATTATGTATTATTATTTAATCATAAAATCGGAGGTTGGATATGACGCATACCATAGATTCAGAACACAAAACCATTGAAGAACTATCGCTTAACCACTGGCAACCCTTGTCCACCTTATTATATGACGGCTGGGTACTGCGTTTTGCCAAAGGATACACCAAACGTGCCAACTCCGTTCAACCGATCCACTACTCCACGCTAGATGTGCATGAAAAGATAGAGGAATGTGAGCGCATCTATGCTTCCAATCAGTTAAATACCATATTTAAAATCACGCCGTTTATTCAGCCGGATCATCTCGATCAACTTTTGCAAGACAAAGGGTATGCTGTAGTGGATCTCACCCACCTCCAGACTCGGAGTCTGGAACATATCAAAGAGCCTGAGCACCATGCTGTACAGATTGACGAGCAGTTGACCGCAACGTGGCTGGATCATTTTTGCAGGCTAAATCAGGTGAATGATCTGCAACGGGAAACGACCAAATTAATGTTGGACAATATCCGGACAAAGGTAGGTTTCATTTCGCTGTTGATCGACGGGCAAGTCGTCGCTTGTGGGTTCGGTGTAATTGAACGTGGCTACATTGGATTATATGACATCATTACAGACGCTAACTTCCGAAATCGTGGGCTTGCTGAACAGATGATCCTTCATCTCCTCCATTGGGCAAAAAGACAGGGCGCTACCTCCAGTTACCTGCAAGTGGTTGCGAATAATGCACCTGCCTTGAAGCTTTACGCCAAGCTGGGTTATTCCGAGATTTATAGCTATTGGTACCGAGTCAAAGAATCGAGCGAGTCCTGATCAAGCTGAAATTAAAAACTGCCCTCCTTCTATGAAGGAAAGGCAGTTTTTAATTTGCTTCGTGGTTGTTCAAAACTCTTCACATCGTTCAGCATTACTCCTTGCGCTTTTCTACAATGGCAGCTTCACCAGCACCTCATATTTCACGCCGGCTTGTATGTTCTTGATGATATCGCCTTCAATTCGTTGACCGTCAACATGCACTTCAATCGCTTGGACAGCTGCATCCTTCTTCATGTTCACGTTCAGCTCAGCCCCGCGGAACAACCGTGTAACCGACGCCTCGCTCCAATCCTCAGGCAGTTGTGGACGCACTTGAAGTCCTTGTGCATGACCTTGCAGTCCGAACAGGCCATCGATCAGGCAACGATACACCCAAGGCACCGTGCCGGTGTTGAACAGATGACTGGAACGCCCGGCTGTACGTGGGAATTGATGATAGGCTCCACGATAATAATTTGGGATAAATACAGGTAGCTGACCCCGTTGGAGAATATCCTCGGCATCGGGCCCCGGAATCATTTTACGCAGCAGACGATACGCCTTCTCCTTCTCGCCCACCAGGTACAACGCATAAATATAGAAAGCCGCCGCGTGATTGTACACTGCACCATTCTCTGCACTTCCGGGATGTTTCTGCGTAACACGTCCTACATCCTCCCGCATGGCTGTAAAGGACGGCGCAAGCTTTTCGACACCATATGGCGTCTCCAATTGTTCCTCTACGGCACGGATTAACTTCTCCTGTTTCTCCTGATCCGCAGCACCGCTCATAAGTGCCCAGCTCTGAGGATTGATATAGATGCGTCCTTCCACGTCTTTGCTTACACCAAACACGACGTTATCATCTGTAATTCCGCGGGCATACCAGTCTCCATCCCACAGATACTCATTGGCTACCGCATTGGTCTGATTGGCTTCCTGACGGAATTCCGCTGCAACCTCGGCATGCCCTGCCTGTTCACCAATATCTGCCCACACATTGAACGCATATGCCGTCGCAATGGTCAGCCAGCCGGATACGCCTTTGCCTTTGTATCCCACCATGTTCATCGGATCACACCAGTCACCCTGATTGATATAGTTCAACCCACGCGCATCACGCTCATGGATCAACCAGCGCATTGCAAGATTCATATGCTCCAGTACGGTAACCTTCTGTTCACTGTCTGTAAAAGCAACCTGTTCCTCCAAAATGCTATAGTCATTCGTTTCATCCAAATAGGTCTTCATACAGACCGGAAGCCAGATGCAGTGATCGGTATGAGGAACCTGGTTAATATATTTCAGTTCTGCGTCCGGGTGCAAAATAATGCCATCTGGCATGGCGCCGCTTATATGCTGCTGAGAGAGAGCGGTCAAGAACGCAGCCCGCGCAATCTGCGGCTGAATGTAACTCATGCCCATGTTGTCCTGCAAATAATTCCGCGTCTGCGGATCAGTTGTCAGACGATTCGTTTTGCCATGATAATACATCTGGCGAGGCAACCAGTGATTCACGACATTATCTAACCAGCTGTCCGGTGTCTCAATCTGGATGTTCCCTTGCCCTTCTGCAATATATTCAGCATATTCCTGCTCGGCTGCGGTGAAACCATCCTGTCCTGCCTCATTCTGCTTCACAAAATAATGCTGACGAATGCCCTCAATCTCTGTCTCATCATGAGCCGGGCCAAAAATAAATCGATATGCCTGCTCCGCTCCCGCTTCCAACTCTACTCTGTATTGCAATACGGCCACTGGTGTCTCATAACGTGCATCTCCACCAGCGAGTGTCTCCGACTGAAGGGCAGAAGGATTATGAAGTCCGCCTTCGCCTTCAAAGCTCTCATGATTCACTTCCCACGCGGTCGGCTGGTGATCTGCAAGCAGATAGGTTTTGTCGCTGTAGTTTTTGATTTTGCTATAATCCTGATATTTCTGATACGGCGTAACCGCCGAGCAGACAATGCCCTGCAAATCTTCCACATATGAACCGGACTGGTTCATCCATGACATATAGCCAACCGTATAATACGGGTAGATACTAAGCTTGCGTTTTCTCGAAGACAGATTGGTTACCTTCACACGCCACAGCTCCATGACCTCTTCCTTCGGCAGACGCAGGGACATCTCGATGCAAATGTCGTCTTGGACGACTTTCCAATGAATATCGTGTTTGCCTACGGCGAACGTATAGCTATCCGCTTGCTTGCGAACCGGTTCATACGGAGCGGAGAAGATTTCGCCACTTACTTCATCTTTAATGTAGACAAACCGTCCCGGATGGTGTGCATAATATGGCTGCTCCGGTTGCATAAACGTCTTCGCTTCCAGGTTGGGCGCATACGAGTATTTAGCAGGTTCGGGCTGCATGAATTGGGCCACCGCGTACCCCCGGCAATTCACATGAATCATCATCTTTTCATTCCAAAGGAATCCGGATGCCTTCGGTAAACTTGTAGGGCTTGTTAGTTCAACATATTGATTATCTTCCGTTGCTTTAATCATCACTGAACCTCACTTTCAGATAATAGTCAAAAGACAGAAAACGTTTTAGGTAACTTGTATACAACTTTGTCCATTATAACACGGGAACGCTTACAAAGAACTGAAAACTAAAAAAGAGCTGAGAAACTCAGCTCCGATTACGTTCCAATTGTCTCTCGATGCCCAACCTGTCGATCTGTATCCAATACTCTGCAATTCGTTCGTTTTCCACTCGATATACCGCACTGGCAATTTCAATCACCGGGAGGTTCGTTGGACTGTATCCGTCCACTTTGCCGATATGGGTTCCCGTTTGTCTCCAGCGCACATAGACTTTATCGCCTTGCGTCAGCAACTCCTGAATTTCGAGTGAAAACTCCCCGTAAGCTTCGATCATTTCTCGGACATGATCCGCATAATCGGAAGGGGTTCGGGTCACTGTGACCTCTTCTTCAGATATCACTTGATGGGCATTACCTGTTCCGCCATCACTTTGTTTGCATAATCAGGATTTCGGCCTGATCGGACCTCTTCAAAAAAGGTTCTGACAATCTTTTCTGCTGTCATACGCCACCCCAGCCTCCTCAGATTATTCTGTTATATATATAAATATGTAGTAACTCTTGTATTTTAACATGGTCCCCTCGCTACATAATTACAACTGTTCTATTGTTCTACAGGACTTAAAACCTACCATATCGCCTTGACAATGCGTCAATATGACCATAAACTAGCAAAGGATATTAGGAAATTAATAGGAGGTTTGTCCGTTAAGAGGTTCGAGTAAGGGTTTTAACCATATCTGATAATCTTTCGGTGTGTAGAAACGTAGCATTAGAACAACTCAGAAAAACAAGAAAGCGGTGTATCATGAAACGTCTATTTTTCATTATGTTTGCACTCACCCTGTTACTGGCTGGATGCCAGAGTACTGAACAGGAGAGTAGTCCGTCCGAAAATAACCCTACAGAAGTAGTAGAAGGTTCTACCATTTTAAGTTTGAAGCAGAAATACGGCTCTGAATCGGAACAAGCGATCATGCCGATGTACAATGTAGCTCAGGATGAAGAATTTACGTTCAATTTTAAAGCAGATTTAGGAAAATCTAATTGGTCCCTGAGAGATACCATATCCGTACATACCGATATTAAAGCACTCAAAGCAAGTGAAGTACCTTTATTATCAGATATTCATGACAATAGTATTTCTATTAGACCTCTTGGATGGGGCGTTTTAAGTTCAGATTCCATGATGAACAGGGGCCAAAGTTCTTGGGGTGGTGCCCCCATTTATTACATTCGTCTGAATTATGATCCTGACGCAGAGAACATGACGTTGCTCGATGAACCCATCATTATTCCGTTTACAGTGAAGTCAGAGTTACCTGTACCTAACCTAAGATACGAAATTGACAAAGATAGACGGTTCAAGTTGGTCTGGGACAAGGTTGAAGGTGCCACAGAATATAAAATTTATAAACGTTCTGACCTAACCAACTTCGATACAAATGTACCTCTAACTGGCGCAGAGGACGCGTTCAGTAATAGTCTGCCTTTAGATATTGCGGTAACGACAGAGACGTCTTTCAATGATTTTTTGAGAGACGGAAAAGGCGGGCTAGGCACTTATAATGAAATGATAACTACCACTCAGAACCATGGTATACGAGGAGAATATTACGTCACTGCAATCGGCGGAGGCAAAGAATCCAATTTTAGCAGAGGTGTCCCTACAGCTCCGCTTGCTTCCCAGTTGCCAACATCTCTGAAAGAACAATTGTATAGGGAGAAATTAAAGAATATAGATGTACTTCCTCAGAAAGCAACAGTTGAGTACAATGACGGCTCTCTAGCTCGTGAAACCATTGTCTATGATACCAAAAGCGTAGAAATTTCAGAGTTCAATGAAACGAATATTCCTTTTCATATTAAAGGAACAGCTCTGAAAAGTTACGTGCGTGTAGAAAATGTGACCCAAGCAGACCTGGACAGACTTGCTCAGCAAACCGTAGCCGATTCCAGCAACGGACTGGTGGAACCAAAGAATGACACACCTTACGTTCCTGCACCTGATGTGCCAACGATCATCAACAATCATGATGCACCTGAGTCTGCAACGGAAACAGAGGAAGCACCGGCTTCGGAAACTTCAACTCCAGAGTCTACAACCGATACTGGAACGTCAGAAGATGCAACTGATCCTCTATCTACTGAGGCTTCCGATGATACTTCTGATAATTCTTCAGATATGGCTTCTGAAGAAGCTTCCAATGAAGCACCTGCTCCAGCTCCCGAAGCTGAAGAAGACAACCTGGTAGATGAACAGAAATCCAATACACAGCAAAATGTAGAACAAGGTAATCAGGAAACCGTGCCTCAGCCTGCTACAGGTGATGCAATGATCAATGCAGATTCCGCATTGGAAGAAGTTTTAGCCAAAAATATGATTGCGGCACAAGATAAAATTTCGTTAAAAGCTTTTCCCGAAGCTCAAAATTTCTCGACACTCTCGGATGTTGTTCTGAAAGTGATGTACCAGAATCCATTGATTCTTGGTGTGGAAGGTTTCGAATACAACTATGGTACACTTACCCTTTCCATTTATTACAATGAATCGGCTAGTGGAATCCAGAAGAAGCAAGATGAGATTATTGCCAAAGCAAACGAAGTGGTGGCTTCCATTATCAAGAATGGTATGAACGAAGACGAGAAACGGAAAGCCATCTACGATTATCTGAACGATAACGCGAAGTATGATGATGCAGCGCTGGAAAATGCGGAGCAAAACAACTTCAAAAATGTCGATCCACAGTTTAATGACTCGTTTACCACATACGGTATTCTGGTCAAAGGAGTTGGGGTATGTGCCAGCTATGCTTCCGTTTACAAATTGCTCTCCGATCTCTCGGGATTGGAAAGCATCGTTGTAACGGGCGCTTCCAGCGGCGTTCCACATGCATGGAACAAGGTCAAAATCGGGAACGAATGGTTCCATGTCGATGCCACCAACAACCTGACGAACTCCGGCATCCCGTATTTCCTGTACAATGCCAATGATGAGACTGCTGCAAGTCAGAAAACGATAGCGGATCAAGATTATTGGCTTGATTCCGAGCTCACGATGTTTAATGGCGAGAGCGATGCCAATGATTATTATGTGCAGAATGATCTCGAAGTCGCGTCCATTAATGAGTACAAAACCAAGGCTGAGAGTGAACTCAAAAAAGGAGAGAACCGGGTCATTCTCCGTTTCGCCTCACCTGTTGACTCTGATGAGCTGATGACAGCTGCCGGTGAAGCCCTCGCTGCAGTGGATGAAGCGCTTCTGAATACAGCACAATTAGCCACGCTAGGCAGTTATGCCATTCTGGACCCGAAACCAGAGCAGAAGTAACTTAGTTACACAGGAATCCCCCTTGCTTTCTAACAAGCAAAGGGGATTTTTTGTCTATTATTAGATGACTTCAAGCCATTGATTTAACCTGTTGCAATCTGGTAATAAAAGAAGAAATAAATGCTTTTTCTTTCATGAGATTCTGTTGCAGCCTCTCACTTATTTTACTAAGTGTACTTGCATCACGCGTTATATTGTATTTCAGAACTATATTTCTCAATTTAAAGTAGTCCTGTTTCAGAATAGTGCTTAATTCCATGAAGGTTGCATCTCGTTCAATGATTGATTTCTCCATTAAGTAAGATAAACGTAACTCCATTAATAGCTTATGTTCATACAAGAGATGAAAGACTCGTGAATCCAACGCTTCTCCAACTAGGGCTGCCTGCTCAATGTCGGTAAAGATACGTTGAATGGCTTTCATTCCAAAATCGTATTTCTGATCTCTCACTAAGTCATATGTCTCGCTTGAATTAAGATAGTTTTCCATCGCCGTTATCATTTGCTCCACATGAATTGCATAATTGATATTCTGGATAGGCTTAAGAAATCTCACTTCTGTCCAAAAACTGTATTCGTTAGACATGGCCCAGTAGCCTTTCTCAAGTTCATCCAGACTGCATGCGGTTTGTATGAATTTACCATCATCTAGATTATCAGCAATGTATATCAAATTTTGATCCAGGTCATACCCGTACACCAACAATTCATGCATAAGATGTTCTTTCTGATAATAGTCTGTACACGCAATGTAGTATCTATCTGCATAAATATATAGATAATATCCCATATCTATCGCTTCTGTAATCACTTGCTTAAGTGATGTTCCCCATTTGCTAATCACAATTTCTTGTGGCAGGTTGTAAAAGGAAATTCCCGGACAGGTACTTAGCAGAAACTGATGAGAATCAAACGAAAAAATTCCCCATCCATGTGCATACCTGATTTGTATAAAGTTATTGAAAATCCATGGCCATAAATCTTCGTTCATAACGGATGTTAATGTCCCATACGATGTGTACGTGCTTATGACAGGGTCACCTAGTTTAAGTACATTCTTGGCCATTACAGAATTCCTCCTTCGATTCCTAGGCATAGTATATTGATCTGAACAGATTCATTGTATAAGCAACGCACTCTCAGAGCTGGGAGCGAAGAACATGTTCTTGAATATATTACCATGTACCTTTCCTATTTTATATAAGAACGCTTTCATATATAAAAATATTTTATTTCTCTCATCTTAATGACAAAAAAGAGGATACCGCCCCCCAATATGGAGACCGTATCCTCTTATACAATGATCGGATTACCTAAGATATTTAAGGACTAACCGTACCGCCATTTGCATTCAATGTCTCGCCACTCACATAGCTGGATTCCTGGCTTGCCAGGAACACAAATGCCGGAGCCATCTCGGCAGGTTGTCCTGCCCGACCTAGCGGTGTATTGGAGCCGAAATCAGCCAGCTTCTCGACTGGTTGTCCACCCACGACCTGGAGCGGTGTCCATACCGGTCCTGGTGCAACAACATTGACACGGATCCCTTTGCTACCCACCTGTTGTGCCAGCGCTTTGCTGAACGTGTTAATGGATGCCTTCGTTGTCGCATAATCCAGCAGGATTGGCGAAGGTTTGTACGCCTGAATCGATGATGTGTTGATAATGGAGCTGCCCGGCTTCATGTGTTTCACAGCTGCTTTGCAGAGCCAGAACATGGAATACACATTTGTTTTGAACGTTGCATCGAATTGCTCGGTAGTCAGATCCGCAATCTGCTCCACAAACTGCTGTTTACCTGCCACGTTAGCTAGGATATCAATCCCGCCAAGCTCTTTTACCGCAGACTCAATAAGTTCTTCACAGTATTTCTCATCCTTCAGGTCACCTGGCATCGTAATTGCTTTGCGACCGGCTTCCTCAATCAGCTTCACAACTTCCTGCGCATCCGCTTCCTCTTCCGGCAGATAAGCCAGAACAACATCTGCACCTTCACGGGCAAACGCAATTGCTGCCGCCCGACCAATTCCGCTGTCGGCTCCGGTCACAACTGCTTTGCGTCCCGTTAATCGTCCGCTGCCTTTATAACTTTTCTCACCCGCATCGGGAACAGGGGTCATCTCACGCTGGAGCCCCGGCTCATCCTGCTGCTGTTTCCACTCCGGTGTAGCCTTCGGATATTGGGTCGTTGGATCTTGCATGGTGTGCTGGTCTTGATTAGCCATGTTCAATTTCCTCCTTGGTTATTTACATTGATCACTACGATCACAGAATAACCTTCCGATCGCTGTTATCCCCAGATTTTTTTCTCTCCCTTATATAAGGTGAAAATCCGGTGATAGCGTATGCTTCCGATGTAGCTTTCTTTCAGAAAGCTTTTAGGCGAGCACTCCGTTTCTTCAGATTATTTCTGTGCTCTTCGTTATCATGTAAATATTAAATTTATTATCAGAAGTTGTTTGCGTAAAAGTTGCACTCTTTCCTTTGTAACCGAGATGGGTGGAATTTAAACTGGACCTGCTACATTTCCTTGGCAACTATTCCGGTATTGAATCTCCAGTGACTGGAGGTTGTATAATGAATCATGAGGTGATCTCGTTGAACTCAAATAAAGAACCCTATTCCATCGGTGAAGCAGCCAAACTGATCGGTTCCACGGTGAAAACGATCCGTTATTACGATGAGATTGAACTGTTACAGCCCTCCAGTCATACGGAAGGTGGGCATCGACTCTATACAACGCAAGACCTGTGGCAACTCGAACTCATTACAACACTACGTTATCTGAATTTCAGCATACCGGATATTCGAAAGCTCATGTCTGGTGAACTCGCGGTATCACAGGCATTGGATCTGCAGATTGAAGCCTTGGAAACCCAGATCGGCACGATGAATTCCATGCTCTCTGTTTTACACCAAGCGAGGCAGCATGAAGAAGAAACTTCACTGCGCTCGGAACAGTCTCTCACTTATATCTCCAGTCTGGTAGAATCTCTGACGGCGAATGCGAGTAAGCGAAAACAATTCGTTGCTGCCAAGGTGGATGAATCCCATCTGCTGGACAGCATTCCGCAGGATTGGAGAGTGTCGTTCCTGCACTTTTTCGACAAATACATGATGAAAGATACCAAACTGACGGCTCAGCAAACACTGGCCTGGAAGGAAATTCAGGAACTGATCAATGATCCGGCCTATTGGGCCGATCTGGCTCAGTTGGAGGTTCCATTCTTCATTATGGCGAATCAGCCACAAGTCGAAGCGGATGTCTGGGTGAAGAAAATGGAAGCAATTCGCATTCGCACTGCCGAAGCGCTGGACAAACGTTGGGCCATCGGTAGCCCTGCTGTGCAAAGCATGGTGTGGGACTTTGTGTTGATGTATGCAAGTGTCGAGCATGCCGAAACACCCGAAGTATTTTTCAGTAAACAGGCCCGATATATGCTGGACTCTGTGACCGATCGCATTCTGCGTTTTAACAAACTGTGCAAGGTGATGAATCCCGAATGGAGCCAGATTGTAGATGGCATTAACCTGTTGCAGGAGGGCATGCGGTTACGATTAAAACAAATGGAAGAAGACTGAACTTCAGTCTCCTTCCATTTTTACGTTTAGCCTTTTTTCAACGAATAGGATTCATGTTCTCCCACTTCCGTGTCCAAATGAAGCGATTGCCCTTTCAAGTAGTGGTTGAAGAAATCAATCGTTGTATCGTTCACCAACTGTTGCGTCGCCCGCGCATCTACACCTTGCGTCCATTCGAGCAGTGGAGAGATCAGGTAGAGATCGGAGAAACTCAGATGTTTGGTGTTGGTCAGCTCCATCCAGTAGTTCCCTCCTGCGGTTACCGGCTCATACCGAGCGTACACTTCCTCATAATATTTCTCGGCTTCCGGACGGGTCGTGCCCATCGCAGCAATTTCCTCGTCACTCATCACACTTGTACCTGCAACGGTTGAGTCTGCACTCATCATCAGGAACGGCTTGCCCACGCCTTCCGCAGGGATACGTTTCTCGCCAAACAATACACCGTCCATATTCATGCCTGCTCTCACACGCGGATCATCCATTAACATCTGTACTGTCGTTGCTCCGCCAAATGAATGCCCAAACATGCCGATGTTGTCCAGATCCATATGTCCGGTAAATCGCCCACTTGGGTCCCCCTTAGCCAACTTCTCTACCTCATCCAGTACAAACTGTGCATCCTTCACCCATGTCTCATTCAACTTGTCCATGTAACTGAATTGCAGCTGTTCAAAGCCTTCTTTCCCTTCGGATTCAAACTGCGCCACACGTCCATCCGGAAATACAGACACCAGACTGCTATACGTGTGATTGATGCCTACGACAATGTAACCTTGACTGACCAGCTGCTCGACCTGGAACGTATTCTGATTTTCATACCCATGCAGACCATGAGAGAAGAGAACAACCGGATACTTGGCTTCGGCATCAGACAACTGAGCTTCCTGTATCGCATGTGTTTTAACCTGACTCAGACTGGAAAATAAAAGCTTTGGCAGTTTCAGCACTTCATTGAAGGCTGTCCCGTAGATCTCCGGCTTATTAACATAAGGAGCTGTTGCGCCCTCTGCGTCTGGATTCGTTGGGTACCAGATCTGCACCATCAGCTCCCGTTTCTCTCCGGCGTTACTCGTCAGAAGTTCGTCACGGCTGTTATCTGTCCAATCGTAGGATACCGTTCCGATTCCATAAGGACCTGCTGGCTTGGCAAACGAAAATACCGGGAACAGTAGTGGCAAGCCAATGCTCACAATAGCGTATACCAGCACCAGAAGAGACGTTGCAATGATTCGAACACGCCCGAATTTGCCCGCCACAGGTGATGTGGAAGTGGATACCTCCGAACGTTTACTATTCAGCGAGGTTACACCTGACTGTTGCTGGCGTCTTGCCTTTGTAAATAACACAACCAGTGGAACCAACGTGAGCAGATACGCCGGAATCATCGGCCAACGAAATCCCTCGACTATACCATGGATGATCAACAGCACACCTGATATGGCGAATCCACCCCATACCATTTTCCGAAAATGTTGACTCTGTCTCCCGATCCCGATTACCCCCACGAATATAAGCAGGTTGAAAATAAGATAAATCCATTCTACTGTTTTCATAAGATGTATGCCCCCTTGTCTGCCTCCAATCTTAAAACCTCCAGTTACAGGAGATTCAAGCATGATTTTTGCGGATAAAAAAATGCACTCCCTGAATGACGCTGAATCACCCTCAGGTTCTCCAATGGTTTCAAGGAATGCATGTGTAGTATTACGTTGTAAGTTGACTTTGGAATACGAGACTAGCAATCTTCGCCGCCATCTATCCGTTGTCTTTTGCCGATGCCAAATGCGAACGGGAACCATCTGGACTTAAAGTTATGGTCAGCCATCTTGTTTCCCCAACGCTTTCTGAATCCGAACTGGCTGAACGCCAGCGCGAACCATGGAACCATATCCGGAAGGCAGGTGAACCATCACCGTTGTCCCCACACCCACCTGACTTTTCATTTCGACAGTTCCGTGATGAAGCATCACGATTTTTTTGACGATGGCGAGGCCCAGACCGTTACCACTGATGCTACGATCGCGTGACAGGTCTGTTTTATAAAACCGCTCGAAAACATAACTCAGTTGCTCCGGCGTTATTCCAATGCCCGAATCGGTTATCGTGAACAAAATTCCATCCACAGACTGGCTCGTGCGTATTTCGATACGGCCGCCCATGGGAGTAAACTTAATACTGTTGCCTAGTAAATTCATCCACACTTGGTTAAGCTGGTCCTGATCTGCCCTTATTTTGATACCGTCTGCCAATTCTAAATGAACTGGAATGCCTTTGGCTGACCATTGAGGCTCGCAAGTCACCACCACTTGTCTGATTTGCTCATCAAGATTATAGGTGGTTGTCTCGAACGGATGATGATCGGAATCCAGAGACGCAAGCTCCAGCAGATTATCACTTAGTCTGGATAGTCGTCCACTCTCCGTAATAATGATATCGAGGTAATAGTTACGATCGGCCTCAGCGACCAGGCTGCTGTTTTTCAAAGCCATGGCAAAACCGGAAATAGAGGTCAGCGGCGTTTGAATCTCGTGAGATACATTGGAAACAAAATCCTGTCTCATCTGTTCCAGCTGTTTAAGCTCACTCGCCATTTCATTAAAACTCTGCGTCAATGCTCCCATTTCGTCCACGCACTTTGTTTGGATTTCCACATTAAAATCGCCCTTCGCCAGTCGTTTGGTTGCCCGCGTCAACACCTGAATCGGCTTCACCAAATACCTTGCAGCAATTAGGATACAAAAACTTCCGATCAACAGTGCAAACATTAACACCAGCAAAATTATCCGATTAATGATATTTTCGTTCTGCGGAGAATACTGCATAAACATGGCTTGTGGTTCCCCTTTGTATGGAAAAGGAAGACCGATGAACGTCTGCTCCACTTCTCCGGGAGAACGATAGACCTGACCCTGCAACACCATTTGAACCGCTTCTGGTGCAATTTCAACGGTATCTGTATGGTCTAGGTCATAATAGGTTACGTTACCCGAAACGTCATATAGATGTATGGGGTAGGTGGACACTTTCACCATACTTTTGATGAAAGCATCCTTGTCCTCAGGTTGCGTCTGCTCATATAGATGGATCAGTTCCTCCCCTACAGAAATCATGTCATTCTGACCGATATGATTTACTTCTTTTTTGAAGAGGAAGATCCCCATGAAGAAAGAGGTTAGCAAGCTGAAAACAATGACAACCAGAAACGTGCAAATAATACGAACATATAAGGTTTTGATCATGTGATGACTAACCGGTAGCCCAGACTGCGAGCCGTTTCAATCTGAAAATGGTGTGCATCACCAGTAAATTTTTCCCTTAGTCGCTTGATGTGAACATCAACTGTCCGGTCATCCCCTTCGTAATCACTGCCCCAGATCTTGATGATTAACTGTTCCCGGGTAAAAATCTGCCCAGGCTGGTTTGCCAGCATGAACAGCAATTCAAACTCTTTTAAAGGCAAATGGATTGTTTCCTCTCCACGAATCACTTGAAAGCTACGTCGATTCAGCACAATGCCCCCTAGTTGAATCGTCTGGGAGGAGACAATCAAGTAACGTTTCAGCAAAGCTTTTACTCGCATCACAAGCTCTAGTGGATCGAAGGGTTTTGTTAAATAATCATCTGTTCCCAACTGAAATCCCTTCACTTTCTGGGCCGATTCCCCTTTTACCGTGACCATTAGCAATGGCATATTCAGATCCATACGCCGGATCTCCCTGCATAATTCCCAACCATCTAATCGCGGCATCATAATATCCAGGATCACCAAATCAATTTGGGATTTCTCCACAATCTCCAGTGCTTCTGCTCCGTCTTTGGCTACCACAATCTCGAATCCTTCATTGCGCAAAAACAAGGTAATCAGCTCACGAATATGCACATCGTCATCCACAACTAGGATTTTGGTCATATGAAATGTATGCCTCCGATATCTATCTTTTTTCTTCCACTTGGGAGGAGGCCTTCAACCAAAATGCCAGCCCAGCAGGTTCCAATGATAGAAAAATAAACTCAAGATCACTGCTGCTACCGTTACAAACGTATAGTGCACACGCTTCAGTAACGTCCAATATTGGTTTTTCCAGGCCAGAACGCCCATGATGAATATTGCCGCAGTCAGCCCTACAAGGATAACCGGCATAAACAGATAGAGACGTAAAGATAGTGGAATATGGCTAAGCCGATCAATCAGATTCATGTTCAACACCAGAAGTGTTGCGCCCAAGGTTAACAATCCCCATATAGATGTCATAGCCGACAGCCGGACTGCCCATTTCTGTGCTTTTGGCATCGCTCTGATTTCGCGTCTGCGATAAACAAATCCATGCAATACAGTGATGAACAGAACAACCGAAATGCCCAGCAAGAGGAGCCAGAACTTCGATTGGTTCATTAACGGTGCAGGTTCCAGCGGCATTGGGTTTAATATATCCAGAAACAGATACGTGACCTTGCCCTCTGCATCGGTGCGGAACCCCATCTGATGTGTCCCACCAACCTCTTGGAATAAATTCACTCCAATTGGAATATATACTTGCTGATCTGCACCACTTCCAATAAACAGTCGGTTATCCGAAACCTCAATATTGATTTGGGTCAGAAAACTGAAAAACTTATCAATTTTGGTATGATTACGACGGGTAAATTGATAGGAGCCTGCATATTTTTCCAGGGACTCTCCTAATTCAATAGAAGTCTCATTAGGCTGCTCAGTTGCATGTACAGGATAATATCGGTCAAAAAAAGCTTGCACCAACCCTTCTGCTGCCGTTCCGCCTTCCCCTCCACTATAGGAAACAAAGATGCCCACTTTTTTGTCGGGTACAAGATAAAGCGCTGTATTAAACAGCTCATCGGCCCCTCCATGAGAGATCACACGCAGTCCATTCATATTCAACTCGTAAAAGCCCAGATCCATGGCAGGTAAACGCTCATCAAACTGGAATGCCGGAGAATGCATGAGCTTGGCAGTTTCCGGCTTGAGTATTTGTTTATCTTCATATCGCCCGTCTTGAAGATGAGCAATCATAAAATGAGCCATATCGTTCGCCGACACACTCCCTGATCCCGCAGGACGGAATCCGCCCTCATACGTTGGCCGTTTGGTTACAAAATCGCCGTTGGCTCGGGTGTATCCAAGGACAGCATAGGGGCCCAGAGAGGCTGGAACAGGCTCCTCTACCGTAGCATAATTCATGCCCAGCGGATCAAATATATTTTTCTGTATATAGTCATTGTAGGCAACACCGCTGACTTCTTCGACAATAAGTCCCGCGAGTGAAGCGCCATAATTGGAATACGACAGCATCTCGCCTGGTGGCTTAACCCTTGCAGGTATATGTTTTGCCATCGTTTCAGCAATAGAGACGGGAAGTTTCCCCGGATCGGTAGTGATCTGGTAACCTACACCGCCTTCCTCGAACCCTGCGGTATGGGTCATGAGATGGCGCAACGTAATCGGTTCCTCATAGGTTTTCGGTATTTGCACCGTTTTCAGATAAGTGTTGACGTCTGTATCAAGATCAAGCTTGCCCGCCTCAACCAATTGCATCACGGCGGTCCATGTGAACAGCTTTGTTGTTGAAGCAATTCGAAATAAGCTGGTTTGGGGATCAACGGGTTTATTTTCTTCCATGTTCGAATGTCCGTACCCTTTGGAGAGCAGGATCTTCCCATCCTTCACAATCGAAATGACTGCGCCTGGAATCTGTAAAGATCGCATTTGCACATCCATCATCCCATCCATGAATGCCGTTAACTGATCAGTATCCTCCAGATTAGCTACGACTTCTTGCTCCAATTTACCCGAATTTAATCCCTGATTGGATACTGTTGCCGATAGGGGCATGGTCCCTAATCCAGTTGCCCCTAATATCATGCCTAACAATAACACCAGTAAAATCATTTTCCCAAAAATCTTTCTTATCAACGATGACATGACTTTACCCCACCACTCCGCATATTTTTTAATACCTGTTCTTACGCTTTCTTTCGAGAGCATATCAAGCACGTATGAACGGAGCGTGAACCTTTTTTCATATTTTGCCAAATTAAATGACCTTTAGTAAGATAGGAGCAGATTGAATAGGAAAAGGAGACTTTACATGCCTGACTTTTTACTGGTTTTATTTTTGTTTAACCTGTCTCTCTTTCTGCTTCACGAAATGGATGCCATCCGGCGGTCCGAGTGGAAATTGTTCATGGTGTTAAAAGATATGGAAGATGATAAGGCCTATAGGTATTTCACTTGGATTCACCTGCCAATGTATACCATCATTCTCTCTCTTCTTTTTAGCTCATATCAGACCATTACATTTTGGGTGCTGGATATTTTTTTCATCATACATACCGTATTACACTTCTTTTTCGAAAAACATCCTCGAAATGAATTTAAAAACGGGTTCTCCAGATCATTGATCTACCCTATGGGAATAATCGCTTTAATTCATTTGATATTCCTAATCATCTAATCTGTTTACACCGACGGAATGAAGGAAGCTGGAACGGTATTGTAGAATAACAGTGAATATGGAGGTGTGCCTATGCAGCAGCATCATGCAGAACGAGTTGAATTATTTGTTTCCAACACCCAGATCATCAAGAAATCGTTCAAATGGCAACATGCGATGATGCACCGTCTGGCTGCCCTGCTCTATGCAGCGGAGAATAAAACAGCGGATGGGGAAGCCATTCGTCAAAGCCATGAGTTGATTAAGCAAAACACAAAACTCTTCTCTGCTTTTAGAGGTAATTCGGCCGTTAGCATTGCTGCCATGCTCTCCCTTACAACGGATGAAGAGACGAGACTGGCAGACACCTTGCATGTCTATGACTTGATGAAAGAGATCAAATTCCGCAACTCTGATTATCTGGTTATTGCTGCCTATCAGATCGCTACTCAGACATCACCTGACCTGTTTCAACCTACGGTGGAGCGGGCCAAATTATTTTATGACGGCATGAAAGCAGAGCATCGTTTCCTCACTGGACAGGATGACTACATTTTCGCTGCCATGTTAGCCCTTTCCGATCTCGAAGTAGATACCGGTGTGGCACGCATGGAACAACTTTATGGCGAATTAAAACCGGAGTTCTCTTCCAGAAACAGTGTGCAGGCATTAACACAGGTCCTGGTTCTTGGAGAGGATATCCCGGATGCAGGTGCTCGTGTGATTGCCTTAAATGAAGCTTTTCGTAAAAGGGATCTTCGAATGGACAAAACGTATACGTTACCATCTCTCGGGATACTCTCCCTGTTGCCCTCGGACAGAGACTCTTTAGTGGATGAAGTCGCGGAAACAAATGACTGGTTACGGACTCAAAAAGGCTTCGGTGCCTGGTCAATCGACAAACAGGAGTTGCTCCTGTTCTCGTCTGCTCTGGTAGCCATTCAACATGTGGAGAATCTGCGCAACGGTGTGCTTACGACAGCAATTTCAACCAGTATCACAAACATTATTATTGCCCAGCAGGCCGCCATGGCCGCAGCTGCCACAGCATCGGCTGCTGCCGCTTCTTCATCATCATCGAACTAACAAGTGACCCTTACCTTCAATATAAGATGAAAAAGACCCTCCCGAGTTCAAGTTGACTCGGAAGGGTCTTAAAACATTCAAACCTACACCTAAAATAATGTTCATCATTTGCTAGGATATAATCCCCGTATCCCGGAACTCTTCCACGAAACTATCCAGCCAATCCGAACCATAGTCCAGCGCACCCATATCACTCTCAATAAAAGCAACATCTAGTCCCATCACCCAGAATCGGCGAGCAACAATAAAGAGATCAACCGCCTGCTCATCTTCGGCAGAGAAGCTTCTGACTGAACGATAACCTGCCATTAACGCATCCCATAATACTGCCTTTCGCTCATCAGACTGTCTTTTTCGAACTTTCACTTGAGCTAAATCGTAAGCACGCCAGCCTTTGGCTGCCCACTCGAAGTCATAATGGATGAACTGATGTTCCTGTTGAAACACATTGTTATTCCCATGCATATCGCCATGGCACAGACCAAAGTCCAGGTCTTGTCTGGAAGTGGCAACGATGCGTTCTTTTAATGTTGTGGCAAACGTACGGAGAAATGCTGCTGCTTCATTGTTCTCACCGATATAGTGAATAATTCGCTCAAGAGGTTCGTCAATAAGTAACTTCAGATCCAGCTCATATCGTGGCAGCTCCATGTTTACCTGATCCATAGCCTCATGCAATTCAGCGGCAGATTGGCCAAAGGCGTAACAAGACTCCTCATCCTCCAGGTTGTTCTCCGTACCTTCAATATACCGAAACATTACAGCAACCCGCTTGCCTTCCGCAGCCTCCAACATCGTATATCCTGTATGATCTTTCTTCTCGATGTATTCTCCAATGTCGGTATGTTCCGCAGGACCTAGAACGTTCTTCAGTTGAGACAATAACGAAAGCTCATACTGAACATCTGCCTCCGTAATTTCAGTGCGGTAGATACGGAGAATGTACATGCCGCTGGACGTACGAACCCGGTAGGTATCATTTAATCCTCTAAGCCAAAACAAACATTCTTCCCATGTTCCAATGTCATAGTGATTCCTTAATGCAGACTCCAGGTACCTGGGGTTAAGCACTGAACGTAAAGCAGTCGGTTGATTGGACATATGGTTGCTCCTTCGGTTTAATATGATTATTTCTCATCTGATGAACGAGGTAATCCTTTCCCCTATCAACCTATAACATAGTATATTTTTCATTTATTTTCCAGAATATATATTTTGATAAACAAATACTCTTTAGACTGTTATAGTTCCATCTTTCTCATCAGCAGGTTATTACACTCTGGGTCGATGCCAGCGCTCGACAATGCAGCACATTCACGAAAGGCAAAATGTTTGCACCCCCTGCATTTTTGAACATCCAGATGTACTAATGCATAATTGATGGCTTCACCCGTGTGCTCAAACATATGATCCGAACCAATCCGTTCAATCAAACCTGTTCTCTTCAGCATCTCCAGAGGTTGCGCCTGAGT
This sequence comes from Paenibacillus sp. FSL L8-0435, assembly GCF_037965655.1. Lineage (NCBI taxonomy): Bacteria > Bacillati > Bacillota > Bacilli > Caryophanales > Paenibacillaceae > Paenibacillus > Paenibacillus sp. FSL L8-0435. The sequence goes on along the minus strand of NZ_CP150185.1, from coordinate 874,539 downwards.
GCCTGAAAGTAAAACCCTGCCCCCGGATCTCTCCATATGTTTGACAACACGGGCCAGATTGGATTCACCTGTCGTATCCATAAAAGGCACCTTGCCCATGCGCAACAGCAGAGTGCCTGGGCGCCGATGAATCGAATCCATGACCGACTTCTCGAACATATCCGCTGCGCCGAAAAAAAGTGGCCCTTCAATTGTATATAGGCTTATTTGCGGACAGTCATGTCCTTCCCGAACCATGTGGGCCATGACTTTCTCATGTTTATGATCGGGATCAGGCAGTACTTTGGCAACCTTCAACATCTCACTCATCCGTTTAACAAATAAAAGGACCGCCAGAATCAACCCAACCTCTACAGCCGTTGTTAAACTTGTAAATACGGTCAGCAAAAAGGTAATCAGCAGAACGAGTGAATCACTCGTTTTGGTTTTCATGACATGTATGAAGGATCTCCGTTCACTCATATTCCAGGCAACCAGCATGAGAACGGGAGCCATACTGGCAAGAGGAATGTGGGATGCATATGGCGCAAAGAGAACAAGTACCAGCAAAACCACCACACCGTGAATCACGCCAGACCATGGCGATACTGCGCCGGATTTGATATTTGTTGCTGTACGTGCAATCGCTCCTGTTGCAGGAATACCACCAAATAACGGCGTCACCATATTAGCAATCCCCTGCCCAATCAACTCTCGATTGCTGTTATGCCGACTTCCGGTCATGCCATCAGCAACAACTGCGGATAGCAGCGATTCAATTCCACCCAGCATGGCGATGACAAAAGCGGGTTGCAGCAAGTTCACGATACGCTCCCAAGTGATCTCAGGCACATGAAACTGAGGCAAGGAGTTAGGTATAGCGCCAAAGGACGAACCAATTGTAGCCACCTGCCCTTCAAAAAAGAACGCCGCGACTACCGTCGAAAGAACCAGCCCTACCAGTGATGCAGGTACCTTTGGTGCAAACCTGGGCACAAGCAGAAGAACAGCCAGACAGATTCCAGCTGTAAGCACACTGTATATATTAATCGTCGAGATATGCATCCCGATTTCTTTCATATTGGACCAGAAATCCTCGTGTTTCTCGATGCCTCGAAGTCCCAGAAAGTTCGTTATTTGTCCGCTAAAAATAATGACGGCAATCCCTGCCGTAAAACCGATAGTCACCGGCTTTGGAATAAACTTAATTAATGCCCCAAGCTTGAATACACCCATTAGTACAAGCATCATTCCGGCCATCATTCCGGCGATCAGCAGATTCTCATATCCATACTGCATCACAATGGCAAAGAGGATCGGAATGAATGCCCCCGTTGGCCCGCCAATCTGGAACTTGGACCCACCCAGCAAAGAAATGAGAATCCCAGCGATTACTGTGGTATATAATCCATACTCCGGTTTGACCCCGGAAGCGATGGCAAAGGCCATACCGAGTGGAATCGCAATGATACCTACAATCAGTCCTGATAACAGATCCTTGCGAAAAGCGGCAGCATTGTACCCTGCATATCTCCCCATCCATTTCATGTAAAAAAAACCTTCTTTTCTTCATATATTTGAATATTTGAATATATTTAAAAGACTACTCCCCTACATACGTCCTGTCAATCGGATTACACACAATCACAGCAGGAACTTAACACAAAAAAACAAGAACCTCCGGTGATTACACCCAGTTGCTCTTGTTTATTGTGTCAGGACTCTTTACGAATATCTTCCAGCATGGAAATGGCATCAACCAGATGATTGTCAAAAATCTGTTTGGTGACTGCCAGCAGGTCCTTAATCAGCGGATCACGCAGCGAATAGGTGACGGTTGTCCCTTCTTTGATTCCGTGGACAACGTTTTTGCTGCGCAATACAGCCAGTTGTTGTGAAACGGCAGAGCCTTCCGATCCCAGAATGCTTTGCAGTTCATTCACGTTCTTGGCTCCTTCACTCAGCAGCTCCAGAATCTGAATTCGCATCGGGTGTGCCAACGCTTTGAAAAAATCCGCTTTAAACTGTTGTATGCTCTGATTCATACGCTATGCCCCTTCAATCGAACTTTTGAAGATGCAAATATCATAACATAGAACGGGTACCATGCTTTACTCTAACCGTAACGGTTTGATGGAAAAATTAAGATTGACCTTGAAGTACACTTCAACCTTTATACTTTACTTATAGTCTCCACAGACCGTATATCTGAACTCCATCAGGAAGGGTGATTCCTCAATGAACATGTATATCCATAATCACAAACGCTCGTTGACGAGCTTTCTATTCGAGAAATATATCGGAACGTTAGATACCAAGAAATTTTTTTCAACACGTGAGCTTACCCGCAAACACCTGGATCATATGGGCTTGGAAAACATTAAACCTTATACGTTGGGTAAAACAAAACTGTTATCTTCCATCAAAGAGCGCTCCCATGAAGACATGCAGGTGTTCACCTTAAACGATCAGCATTCCCGTGAACAGAAGGTCATTCTCTACATTCATGGCGGGGCGCATACACACCAGCCGCTGTCTTTACATTGGAAATTCATGGACCGCATGGCTCAGGCCCTGAATGCCAAAGTTGTTGCTCCCATCTATCCAAAGGTTCCGCATTTTAATTATCAGCACACATATCCGAAACTGCTCAATCTATACCGGGATCTCCTTTCCTCCGTGGACGACCCGGCACAACTCACCATTATGGGGGATTCCGCAGGCGGGAACATATCCCTGGCCTTGGCCCATTATCTGAAGATGCATGATCTCCCGCAGCCCAAAGATATCATCTTGTTATCGCCTTGTGTGGATATGGTGCTGGACAATCCGGTCATATTTGATTACGAGACCCGCGACCCTATGCTCGCTGTCGAAGGGTATGATGTCATCCGGCGGATCTGGGCAGCTGACAAACCATTGAACGATCCGTTAATCAGTCCAATCTACGGAGATTTCGCCGGTTTGGGCAAAATCAGCATCTTTATCGGGACTCACGAGGGCTTGTTTCCTGATAATATGAAGCTCGACAAGCTGCTGACGGATCAAAGAATCGATCACCAAACGTACGTTTACCCCAAAATGAACCATGTCTTTGTCCTCTATCCGATTCCGGAAGCCAGGGATGCTCAGCGTAAAATGGTTAACATCATAAAAAACTCAGCACATGAAGCTGGACAATAAACTGTAACGCCTCCCCCATACTCCTTTGGCAAAAAGAACAAAAAAAAGCTCAATCCCTGGACTAGCGCCACCGGATTGAGCTTTCTTGCTGTTATTCTGTCATCTAAATATTATTTATATGAACCATATTCAAACCAATCAAAGTCCGCTACCTGATCGGAAGAAGTACCATTGCTGCTGCTAAACATCCCGATACAACAGCCAACAAAGCCGCCGGCTACTTCGGTGCTCAAGCTGCTTGTATCCACCTGTTCCGCCACCAGATGATACTGACTTCCATCTGTGCTGTAATAGAAGTTTAGTTGCTGACCTGTTGCGGCCAGTTTGATATACACCCGCGATACATCACCCTCCAGTGCGATTTGCGCAATGTGGGTATCCTGACCATCTATACAGGTCAGCACACGCAGCACCTGCTGATTCTCGACCAGAGCACGCTCAATCCGTACGTGATACAGATCGTTCTGAATGACGACAAGACCAGCGGTTTCGTTGGCACTCCCGGGCACAAATTCCATCGCTGTAGCTGCGACATAATCCATATGCCTTTGACGTAGACATACAAAGCTGGAATTTTCTTTTTCCTTCAATGTTTGCGGTTTCAGCTTCAGCCGCAAGTATCCTTTTCGTTCGGTTAATGAATAGAGATCCTCCTGAGGATTGCGCAGGAACATCCATTGTAAACCCAGACGATCGCTGTCAAAATGGTCAAAACGCAGTTGCGGCTCTACCGGAACAGGCTTCAAATCCAACGTGCCCTGCTCCTCCAGGATTCCGCGGCCCTCATTGACAACAGGCCATCCGTCCTCCCAAACGACAGAAGCAAGGAACGTCTCCCGCCCCAGATTGCTATAACTCCCCCCATATGGACGCGAAGCAAGCATGACCATGAACCATTGACCGTTCGCAGCCTGCACCAAGTCGGCATGTCCGACATTAACAACAGGGTAACGCTTACCCAAATGGCGATGTGTAATGATTGGATTATTCGGATTCCCGACGTATCCTTCGGTCAAACTTTTGCTACGAGCAATGGTCACGGCATGGTTGGGCCCTGTGCCTCCCTCTGCAATCAATAAATAGTAATATTCATCGATCTTATACAGATGCGGGCCTTCCGGCCAGATGACATCCACCATCGCTCCGCGCCACAGAACGTAACTATCTCCCACCAGCTTCATACTGCCCAGATCAAGCTCTCTCAGCCAAACTTCCCAGTTCCCATTGTAACGAACTCCCTCCGAGCAAGGACGTGTACCAAGGTAATACGCTTTGCCATCATCGAAGAAAATTGTAGGGTCTATGCCTTCTGCGCCTTCAATAAAATAAGGATCAGACCATGGCCCAGCCGGGTCGGTAGCGGTTACAACAAAATTGCCGCCATGTGATACATTAGTTGTAATCATATAGAAGGTGCCTTCATGATACCGAAGCGTTGGAGCGAATATCCCCTGTGAATGGCCTGCTCCCTGAAGATTTAATTGCGAAGGGCGGTCCAGCACATTGCCAATCTGTTTCCAATTCACTAGATCACGGCTCTGAAAGATCGGAACGCCAGGAAAATAGGCAAATGTGGATGTCACCAGATAAAAATCTTCACCCACCCGGCATACGGACGGATCTGGATAAAACCCGGGCATAATCGGATTGTTAAACGTGCATTGTTCGCTTTGATTTACATTTTTCATTCTTTTACCCCTCCAATGGTTAGTCCAGTCACAAAGTATTTTTGCAAGAACGGATACAGTAAAACGATCGGCATTGCCGTCACAACCGTGATGGCTGCCCGAATGGATACAGGCGTCACCATGTTGGTTACATTTTTGAATGAATCCACGTTGACCGTCCCCCCCTGTGAGGTCGCAGAGGACAACAATTTCATCAGCTCATACTGCAAGGTGGTCAAATTCCGATTTCCCGCTGTGTACAACATGGAGTCAAACCAGGAGTTCCACTGACCTACAGCAATAAACAGTGCGACCGTAGCCAGAACCGGCTTGGATAAGGGAAGCACGATACGCATGAAAATCCGAAAATCTCCGGCTCCATCCATCTTCGCGGATTCAATTAACCCCTCCGACAGTCCCTGAATGTAGGTACGAATGACGATCATGTTGAACACCCCGATCAAGCCGGGAATAATGTATACCCAGAAGCTGTTCAGCAGCCCCACTTGTTTGATCAGCATGTATCCCGGAATTAAGCCCCCGCTGAAATACATCGTCATGACAAACAGCGTCGTGACCAATTTGTTAAACATGTACTCTTTGCGGCTCAGTACATAGGCCAGCATGGCTGTACAGAACAGCTGTACAACCGTTCCCACCACGGTTCTGGCAACCGAAACAAATGCGGCTTGCGTCAGATTCGGATTCTGGAATACGGAGACGTAATTTTGCAGCGTCCATTCCCTCGGCCAGAGATAGATCCCCCCGCGAATCGTATCCAGCCCGTTATTGAAAGATACGGCAATGGTGTTTAAAAAAGGATATAACGTAACAACCATGACAAGCAACATAAATATGCCATTGGTGATGGAAAAAATAGAGTCTCCCAAGCTTCGTTTTCTACTAAATCTCTTCACAGCTCTGCCCCCTTATCATATCAATCGCTCTTCACCAAGAGACTTGGCAATCCCGTTGGCGATAAATATGAGCACCAGACTGACCACACTTTTGAAAATGCCTGCTGCGGTGGCAAGTGAGTAGTTGCCGAGATTAATCCCGTATTTCAAAACAAAAATGTCGATCGTCTCGGATACATCCTGCACAAGTCCGTTCCCCAACAAGTATTGAATCTCAAAACCTGCGTTCAGTACGTTACCAACGTTGATGATGAGCAGGATAATAATCGTTGGTTTGATGCTTGGAAGCGTGACATTGAACATTTTACGAAACCGTCCGGCTCCGTCGATGGAAGCTGCCTCGTACAGGCTCGGATTAATCGACGCCATGGCCGCCAGATAAATAATCGTGCCCCAGCCAATTTCCTTCCACATGCTGGACAGACCTACAATCCCCCAGAAGTATTTGGGTTCGGCAAAAAAATTGATCGGTGCATCAATCAGGCCCAATTTCGTCAACAGCACATTCACTATTCCTGTTTCCGTTGATAATACATTCGCAACGATACCTGTTACGATGATCCACGACAGGAAATGTGGAAGGTAGGAAACCGTCTGTACCACGCGTTTGAACAATACCATTCGCAGTTCATTCAATAAGAGTGCCAGACCAATTGAGCCGACAAATCCCAGAAACAGACTGATCAGGCTCATCGCCAGCGTATTGCGAATGACACGTAAAAATGTAGGGTCCGTGAATAACGTTCGAAAATGATCCACCCCCACCCAATCCTGCTCCATAAAACCAATGCCCGGTCTATAATTCTGAAACGCCATCAACCAGCCCCATAATGGTCCATACGCAAAAATAGCGATAAACGCAATAAACGGAAATGACATCCACATTAATTGTCGCTGACTTTTCATTCTGGAAAGGTTATACCCGATCCAGCTTGTTCCCGCTGGGATATGGCTGGTTTTTAACGAAGGCTGCAACTCCTTTTTGGCCATGTTTTTTCTCTCCTTGCTTACGAGTTTATCTATATCACCCAGTCTGAGTGAATCGATTCCATTCCTATCCAATCTCCCAATCTAGCGTGTAAGAAAGGCTACGGGGTTCCCCATAGCCTTTCTGTGTGACAGGCCTTTATCCCCACAGTTCCATGCGTCTGCGGACTTCTTCCGTCAGCGCATCTTCATACGCTTTAATATCTGCACTTTCCTTAAGCGTGGCTTGATATTCTTCCCAAGCCTTATCAAATTCGGATGGTGAAGTCATAATCACTTTTGGCAACCATTTGCGTTTTACATCGTCCATTTTCTGTCTGGCGATGGTCTCCGGTTTATTTGGTTCAAAATTATAGGTATAGATTGGGAACCACGGTTCATTTTCCTCCGCAGGCTCAAGGAAGTCGGTAAATTTCGTGAATCCGTAGGCCTTCAACACTTTTTTGTCGATGTCATTCAATGTGGCAAGGTACTCCTCCGGCTGCTCCTTAGGGTCAAGGGCATTCTTCCCGTCAGCGGTCATGCCCTCATGATGCGGGAAATAGACCAATGGGCTTCCCGTGTTCGCCAGTACCCAGTCCGGATCTTTGGAATTCGCACGTTGCTCCTCATTTCTGGAGAACACGCCTTTGTCATCGACTTGATAATCCACGCCTTCCTGTCCCCAGGTTCTCAATACTTCCATCTCAGGGTCCAACAGATCATTAATATATTGAAGTGCTCCCTCGATATCCTCGCAGCTCTTTGTAATAGCCAAGCCACCATTCACATTAAGGATTGGATTGTTCTGATAGCGCCCTTTAACATCCTCGGAGAGTGTAATGGACAACGGTACATAGGTTTTGTCATACAATTTTTGCTTCACGAGTGATGCCTCGGCGTCAAGGAACTGCCATCCTTGATCCACCATGCCCAGCACACGTCCGGTTGAAATTTTGGAGATATATTGATCATAGTTTGCTGTGAAGGTTTCGTTATCGACCAGGCCTTGATGATATACCTCATTAATTTTCTTGAAATATGCCTTTGCTTCCGGAATGGTATTATAGTTTTTGGCCGTCAGCGTTTCTTTATCAACGATGGCTGCGCCTTCGTTCGGATAACCAGCCATGAAGAGCGGAGGGTTCTCCAGTGCGAAATAACGCCAGTCATAGGAGATAATTTCAAATCCAATTGTTGGCTGACCATCAACGGTCGGGTGAGCTGCTTTATACCGTTCAATCAAGTCGAAGTATTGGTCAAGCGTTTTAATTGTCGGATAATTATCCCACTCCAGTACGGCCTTCTGAATCCAGAATGCTTCTCCGTCATGGGATACTTTCATCGACTTTTCTTGTATATTTCCGAATTGAGGAATGAAGTAGATATGTCCATCCGTCGTATTTTTCATCTTCTTCCAGTCTTCGCCCAGGTAATTTTTGATGTTTGGATATTTATCGATGTAATCCTCAAGTGGTACTAACGCCCCTGCTGCTACCAGTTGCTGAGTACCATCACTCCCATCGATAAAATCGGGATATTCGCCGCCTGCAATGAGTACGCCAATCCGCTCTTTGGCTGTTTGGCCCGTAAGCCAGTCCATCGTGACTCTGACGCCTGTTTTCTCCTCAATAGCCTTTAACACCCGATTATCGTCAGGCGCAATTTTTCCCGGTACGGCAAAAAATGCGGAAAATTGTTTCAATTCCCTTCCATCTGCTGTCTTTTCCCCTTTCGAGGATGATCCCGTTGTACATCCAGTGAGTGCGATGACCAGTATTAAAGCTAACAGAGCACTATACTTGATTCTTTTTCTAACATCCTTTTTCATCATGACCCCTCCATCGATTATATTGACAGAAGCTTTTTGGAAAGCGCTTTCCAAAGGCTGACTTAAAATTATCATGCTTCCATGCCCCTCTCAACGGGATAAACTATAGATGGAATCCCACTAATTCCAGCATCTGCGAAAAAAAATATCCCGCCGCTCCGTCAAGGAGTGCAGGATGTTAATCAAGAGAGTACGCAGCATGGGCACTTTTACGATATTGTGCAGGAGTCTCCCCCATGAGTTTCTCGAACCGGCTAATAAAGTAATCGGAATCCCGATATCCCACCATTGTTGCGATTTCGTATACTCTTTGATCTGTTCTGCGCAACAGCCGGGCGGCTTCCTCAATACGCAATTGATTCAAATAATCACTGAAGCTGATCGAGAAATGCTTTTTGAAAATCTGACCCAGATACGCACTATTCATGTAAAACTGCTCCCCGAGCAATTTCAGACTGATATTTTCTCTGTAATGCTCGTGAATGAAGGCCTCAATTTTGGCTAATACGCCCATCGCATTCGACTTTTGCTGCTCCTTCAGTTTCTCTGCGCACATGAGCGAGAATTCGCATAAATGTTCAATGTTTTCCTCCATCGATAACATCGCGTAGTTCACCTTCAGAAAAGTCGATTCCATCAACCCGGAATCTGGAGTAACCGTATCGTTGTTCACGAGATCCAGCAAAGTGTATGCCAGATAATGCAAGTGGATGCGGACAATACCAGGCTCGATTCGCTCATCCAGAAAAAATTGAAAAATCGCCTTTGCATGACTGTATAACTCATCCGTCTGCTGTTCCTCAATAGACTTGACTAGCCCATCAAACAATTGTTTTTCGAACTGTCCCGGCCGATTAACAAATAAGGTCGTATCCATAAGTTCGAAGTAATAAATGGGCCTGCAAGTGGTGAAGAAACGTAAGCTTTTCATTATGCCGCAAGATTGATAAGACTCGTGCAGCGCCTCCAACTCATGTACTTCCTTCCCGACATAACAAGCAATAGCCGCCTCTTGACCATGGATCAGATCGGCATGTAATCGGGTCAAATATTGCTCCAAGGTCACTGCCTCACGGTTCACCATCAGGTCCGTAACCATGAGCAGAACCGCATTTTTATCACCTGTGAAGGGCTTCAAAATTTGTCCCGGCAAGGGCTTGCCCACCCACGCCTCAACCCGAGCGCACCAATCCGTTCCCTGTTCTGGACCGGCTTCCGCCTCAATCAGGATGCAACGCAGTATGCCGGCATCTTGATAGTGGGACTGCAGACTCGTAACAGCATCCTCCTCAGCCACCCCAAGCAAGATTGACTGCATATGCTGAGCCATAATAATCCGATCTTTTTTTTGCTGATATCGCTTCTCTTCCGTCCGCGCATTAAATGCGCTCCTGAACTCCTCAAGCACCTGAACCAGTTCGGTCTTCACAATAGGCTTGAGAATGTAGTCATCCACCTGGTATTTAATCGCCTGCTTGGCATATCCGAACTCATAGAATCCACTTAGAAGAATCAGCTTGATGTCACCGTTATATTGCTCGTACAAAGTTTTGGCAAGCTGCATTCCGTCCATTTCCGGCATCTTAATGTCGGAAATCACCAGATCGGGCTGCATAGCGCGTATACACTCCAATGCCTGCATGCCATTGGAAGCCTGACCGCAAATCTGAAATCCGTAAGACTCCCAATCAATTAACAATAGAAGTCCTTGGCGAATAAATGGCTCATCGTCCACAATCAGCACGTTGATCATATCCTCGCTCCTTATTCTTGAGATGCCTGCATAAGAGGAATTCGAATGCCAATCGTTGTTCCCTTCCCCTTTTCACTGAATATGTGCACCTGAACGAAATCATCAAAATACATCCGCAGCCGAATATATGCATTCATCATACCAATGCTGCTAAGCTCGCTCATCCGATCCATACTCGGGTCTTGCATCATTTTGCGGAGCGAGGCCAGCTTGTCCTGATCCATACCGACTCCGGTATCTCGAATGGAAATGTACAGTTCATCACTTCGAATCTCGAATAATACCTCCACGACCCCATCATTCGACGTCCCCTCAATGCCATGGATACAAGCATTCTCCACAAAGGTGAGAACGGTTAGCTTGGGTATCATCATGGCAGCAATGGATTCGTCTGTGATCCGGATTGCAAATTGCAGCTTTTCGCCAAAGCGATACTGCTGGATACTCAGATAACTCTCCACAAAATTGATTTCCTCTGCGATTGTAATCAGATCATCGCCCCAATTGATCGTCTGACGTAACAGCAGTGCCAGTTTATGAATGACATCGGAGGTTTCAAGCTCGTCCTTGATCAAACTCCGCATACGGATCGTTTCAAGCGTGTTGAACATGAAATGGGGATTCACCTGACTCTGAAGGGCTTTCAGCTCCGCCTGTTTCTTGGAGAGCTCAAGGGCTTGCCGCTCCACCTGGCCCTTAAACACAATCTCAATCAGGTTCTTGATCTTAATGACCATCATGTTATAACTATGGGTCAGGCTGCCGATCTCGTCTTTGCCCACAGGTCCCGATATCACCTCAAATTTCTCATGCTTCACTTGATCCAGGTGCTTCGCTATCCGATCAACTCTGATGACCAGTGATCTGGATATCAACCAGATTAGCAGTGTCGGCACCAACAGATTAAGAATGATTAGTAAAGTCAAATTAAGCTTGGAATTAACAATCTCCGACAGAACGTCCAATTTCTCTGTGCTGACGACAATCTGCCAATCCTCGGATACGACGGGAATTGATTGCATCGATTGAACAGGGTCAATTGGACTGTTTGCAATCAGATTAAACGGCTTGCGCGTCTGATTCATTTTTGAATCGTTCGAGAAAATGACCCTGCCATCCGATACGACATACACCTTCCCATTGGCTCCCTCATTTTTAAGCGATTTGTTGATGAAAGCGTAGTCCAAATCAACCTTTAACACCTTTTCAACCTGCTGCTCCCCAAAGTAATCCAGCTTACGAATAATGCTTACTTTGCGTCCTCCCTGACTTTGCGACATCTCCGCCTGCTGTTTGTCAAAATACGAATAGATCATGATATGGTCACTCGTGTTCATCAGCGCTTGATACCAATCACTTTTCTTCACCTCATCATCCAGCTTAATGAAGTTTCCTCCATTGACGAAGGTATCATTGCCAACATAAAACGTAATTTGATTCACCTGCTGGTAGCTGTAGTAGTACCTGACCAGATTGTTGTTGCTAAGCATATCATAGTAGGCAGAGTAATAGTCTTCCTGATCGCGATACTTGAACTCCATGAACCGGTTCAGCGTTCCATCGGTATAGAGAAAATTGGACACATACAAGCTGTTGTCTATACTGTTCCGCAGGTTGAACTTGATCCTTTGCTGCATTTCATTGAATCGGCTATGCTCCTTCTCTTCAATGTTACCTTTGATGCTTTGGTAAAACACGGTATTTGTGACCAGGACCGGGACCAGCACACAAAAAATGAACAATATGTACAACTTGGTTTTGAGACTCCAATCATCCAGAAACTGAATACGCTTACAGTATGTCTTTCGGCTCATGTTATGTCTTTGTCTCCTCTAACCATGTCATATATCAACATTATTATAACGAGTACAGGATGGGTTGGATACTGCAATCCAGGATTTCCGGGAAGCTTGCCTTTAATCAACCTCCCGTTCAACTGGCCCAACAAGACAGACGCTAACATATCACATATTTTCGTTTGAACCCGATCTGACCTTACGCCGAAACAGCGATCACGTTATAATTTCAAGAGCATTTCGTACTGGCCCACATGATATGCAAAACCTGATTTGACCAGGAGGAAATCTTCCATCGGTTTCAGATGAGACTCCACATTGAGGACACTGATTCTAGGCGATTCTGTGCGTTGGACCATCTCTGTCAGGATGCTGCTTGCAATACCTTTGCCCCGGTAATTTTGATTCACTGCGAGCTGTGGAATATCACCTGTTTTTTGATCTATAATGCCATAACCAACAATGCTGTGATCCTGACGTGCAACCACATAGATAAAAGCTTCCGGTAAAGCGTAGATGGAATCTATTGAATTTTGCCAGGAGGGCTCCATATCCCAAAATTCCTTGAACTGCTCCAAATTGATTCTCTCCACACATTCCACCGTGCAGGTCGTTTGCGGTATGAATTGATCTTTTGGCAACTGGAAACATGAAAATTCCCTTTGAATTTTGAAGTTTTGTTTACTGTACAGCTGAACTGCAGATTCGTTGGATTGGATGACTTCCAGCAAATATTGCTCTACATTTTTTTCTTTTAACAGCTTTTGAATATTCAAGAGCAGATCGCTTGTAATGCCTTGCCGCCTGCAATCTTTTACAACGCCTGTCCCAAGGTCATATGCAGTTGCCTTTCCATTCCAGCTTCGAAGTCCATTGATAACAAATCCGACCATTCTCTCATCTTTAAAGGCTCCCATAGATATTTCGGGGTGATACCCCCTTCGTTGGAGCATCTGTTGAAACTTCCAAAAAGGCAAATCCATTTTAACCTGGTAGTCGGAGAACGCATCCACAAACGCATCGTGAAGTGTCTCCATGCTTATCTTGTCCAACATTTTATAACTGTACATTAGGGCACTCTCTCCTTTAAAAGGTTGAAAACAATAATATATTAGGGCTCATGATCCCTATCCTTATTTAAATATTCTACTAAATAGTGTTAACACTATACAGTAAGTTTCTTTTAACTAATAACTGAAATAGACCGCTCCCTGGTTAAGGAATACGGTCTATTGAATCATTATTCTATGGGGATACCGATTTTGTTAAACCAATTTTGGTGATCACCGTATCATACGGGTCCAATTCCACGGTCTGTTTTCCATGCTCTGTATTGATTGTCGTAGACTGAACCTGATCACTATTATTGATCACAACCAATATGTTGCTCTCAGGGTAGTAGGCGCACTCAGTATACAAGTTATCCGTGATGTACTTTGTTTCATGGAATTCATTGCCCGCAAATCGAATCAAATTCAGAAGCAGTCTTGTATTTTCCCAGCTGAATTCGAAGGAAGGCAGGTAGATCCCTTTTCCTTTTCCAAAAGCATGTGTGGACAGTGTGATCTGACCATCCGTTTCACTCACTACAGCTGCTGATCCATCAGTAAGATAAATGTTATTTTTCGGAAGTATGCTGGCCCCCTTAGGCACCAAACCATACTCATCATTAACCTCATACGACCATTTTCCATGAACAACCCTTGCACCTGTATCCTCATCCACCCCAAGCACATGAGCCATTCTGAAAAAGCTGTCGTACCCGTCCATTGCCGAAGGCTGGTTAATGCCAATAAAGGTCCCACCCTCATACACCCATTGGGTCAATAAGTCCACAGACTTGTGTTCACTCCAATGCGCTCCACCGCTCCATGCTGAACCTGCAGAGCCGGCATTAATGACAACATCCACATCCTTCAATGCGCCCTGACGAATATCATCAAAATCAATAAACTGCACGTCAACAGGCAACCCGGCTAATGCCTCATTCACATGAATCAGATCATGCATATGCGTTTCATGAAAATGACCGGACAAGGTCCACGATCTTAACTTGCCCCAGCTATGCAGCACGGCTACCTTTGTTTTGATCTGATATGGTTTTCCAGCCTGATGCAGCTCTTTCATTTCCCTGAATTCATGGGCAATCTTCTCGATATAATCCACAAAGTCCGGGTAAGGCTCAACAAGATGCAAATATCCGCCCAGTCCAATCCGGTCGATCGACTCACGTAGCAGCGCACGCCGGATATTAATCCAATATTTCTTGGCATCCAGGGTAGGGTCTCCGCCCTCCTTGAAGGTAGGAAGCCCGCCTAAGCCAACCGGAAACAAGTAGGGATGCAAGCGAATCTCATGGGTATCAGCCTTAACGCCTGAGCACATTCTTGCCTCATAACCGGAGAACACACATTTGATCATGCCGTCGAATCCAAACTCCTCAAAGCGATCATTGTACGGCTCCATGCCTACCCAGCTGTCATCATAGAAGACATACGCCAGCTTGTCATGCTTGTGGACAATATCAATTAATTTCTTACCGAATTCAATGACAAAATCATTGATAAATGCCATCCAATCCAGCTTTCGCTGATCCGCAGGCATGTGAGTGACCCGATATTTACCGCCATTCACAAAGTCCTCGGCGGAGAGTGAATACCCATATTTTTGAGCAAACAGATCCAGTGCTCTCGAACTTACGGTAAAATCGTATGAACCCCAATCCGAGAACAGATGGCGATTCCGCTCATCACTGCCCCAGATCCAGGCGAAGTTATAAAATAGGGACGTAAAACGTACAACGGTTGTTTCCGGATGGTCTTGACACCACTTTTCCATCCAATCCAGCAGATAGGTTTGTGTGTCCGTATAGATCGGGTCAATCTGCATCAGATGCTCTTTGTCCCAATTATTCGTTGTATGATTGTACATGGAAATCTCTTCCCAGATCCGATAAACCATGAAACTCACCGTGTATTTATGCCAAGGAGAAACGCCGGTAATGACAACATTGCCTGATTCCCTTTCATAATTCCACTGTCCTCTAGGTACCTCTTCCCCAGTCGTTCGGTCATACACCTGCCAATATTTAAACGCTTCTTTGGAATCATTCACTCTGAATTGTTCAGCGAAGAAATCCTCCATCAGATAGATGGATACATAATCTTGTACAGCGACTTTCGGATTGGTAATGAGAAAACATTGCTGCAGCTTATCCAGATTACGGGATGCCCACTCATTATGATCCCGAATAATGCAAATGGTTGAATAGATGCCATATCCGGCATTAATAATCTCATCAGACAATTTCGTACCGTCACTGTCACGGATCACATCGGCACCCCAGCGATCAGCAAGTTCCAGCGTCAGTGCCTCATAACCGGATTCTCCCGGCAATGTAAAAGAGCCTTTGGTTGGTTTGGACAATTGGGTTCCCTCCCTATCTCAACATATCGGACAGAAAAGCGAGTGCCAGGCCCTGACCCCAGCCCTGAATCCAGTCTTTTGGAATATTGCGATAGCCATCCCGATCCTTCATCACCGCCGTACCGCCAGATACACCAAGCACGCGTCCATCTTCGCTAATGTTGTTCAGGATGCCCTCCAGTGCCTTTTGCACGTACTTGGTATGCAGTGGATTGCCGTTATTGATCATGGCTGCTGCAATACCAGCGGAGGCTGACACCTCTTCATACGATTCTTCGTCATCCAAAACGGTACGCCACAAGCCATTCTCGGTCTGCACCAGCTTGAGAGCTGCCAATTGATCGCGAAGGGCACATTCTACATCCATACACTGCGGATACAAGTACCAGTCGTTCAGTTGCGGTTTCACTTGAGACATTGTATAGGCTCCCCAAGCATTCGCTCTGCCCCAGTAAAATCCGGACATGTGGTCCTTGTTGATATTGTTATAGCCGTGATACCACAGACTGCTGCTCGGATCTTGCAGGTATTTGATATGCCAGTAATACTGATTCAGCGCATCCTGAATCATGGCTTCATCTTTTAATTTGCTACCTACGCGAAGCAGGAAAAATGCCGCCATAAACAAGGTGTCCGCCCAAGCCTGTTCCGGAAAATCATTGGAAACGGATACCGTATGCTGAAGCACATTGTCTCCAAAGCGAAGTGCATGATTCTGGAGATAATCAACCTTGCTGAGGACAATATCCCAATATTTCTGATCTCCGGTTTCTTCATATAAAGTGATGAGCACATGGCCCATGGCACATGTATTTACCGTCCAACTTGGCAGCCCCAGCTCGATATATTCGTCTGCCCATTTCACCAGCCTGTCCAGAATCTCTTGGTTGCCTGTCGTTTGATAGGCCCTGGATACACCATAATAAGCCACTCCACCGGGCCAATCCCATGTCAGATCCATATCCAGTGTTTTCTTGGTAACGTTCTCGATTACATGTAGAATCTGTTCCCTGTCATATTTCACTTGAAGCATTGTTATTCCCCTCTCCCTGCGCACACGCCCCCAAGTGCGCCCTGAGAGGTGTCCGTCCATTTTTGTAAACGCTTTACTTATTCCATTGTACGCAGTAAAATAGTCTCATTCTAAGCATATTCATAACAAAACTGCGCAATTTCAATCATTTATACATAGGAGTCCTCGAAAATGCCCAAACCGAAGAAACCGGTCATTGAATATCGTCACTACAGCCTGCCCATTGATTTCCCTGTCCTGTTACTCAGTGGAGACCGCTGGAGAATATCCGATATCAAAAGTGAGCATCTTCATTTCCATAACCACATGGAGATTGGCATCTGTTATTCAGATGGAGGCATCATGGAGATTAAGGGAGAATCTGTGCCTTTTCGGGCAGGCGACATCACGTTCATTCCCCGCTATCTTCCGCATACCACATACAGTTCACCTAATAACGCCAGCCTGTGGGCTTATATCTTTTTTTCACCGGAAGAACTCTTCCGTCATTCGCTCAAAACAGCACAAACTCACATTGAACCGAATCTATGGGCGATTCAGGGAACCAATTGCATTCTGAATAAGGAACAGCATCCCAAAATTCATATGCTCGCAACTTCAATCGTTGAAGAAATGAAGCAGCAGTCCCCCTACTATCGGGAGAGCGCGTACGGCTTGTTGATGTCTCTATATATCGAACTGCTTCGAATTCATGCGAGCAGCGAACGCTTGTCATCTCAGGATCACGAACGGGAAAGAGACCTCCAAGGTGACTTGGTCATCTCACCCGTGCTGGAGTTTATCACCGTAAACTATATGATGCCTGTGACCATAGATTACCTCGCTGAACTGTGTCATCTGAGTACAACGCATTTTCGCCGCAAGTTCCATGAAATTATGGGAACCACGCCGCTTGATTTTCTGAACAGTACCCGGATTGAAGAGGCATGCAAACGATTAAAAAGCACCGAGGCCTCCATTCTGTCCATCTCTGAGCAGGTCGGCTTCCGATCCATCTCCAGCTTTAACCGCTGCTTCGCCAAACTGATGGGAGAATCACCCAAAGCCTGGCGCAAAGGGGCTCATACAGAAGCACAGTCTGCAAAAGCGTCGATATTGGAATTCACGGGTTGGGTATGAAGGAATTTGTCGAAATGTGATTGCGCCCCCCAGAGATATTCGCTACAATGCCGATAGAATACAAGAGATTTTGTCCGAAGCTACCAAAGGATTGAACAATCTCTAAAGGAGCAGCATTTCGTGTTATTAAAAATTTCAGGCATTGTCCTGACTGTTGTACTTGCCATTACCGTACTGCTGCTGTCAACGATCAGAGAACCACAATCTGCTGCGCTTCATGCCCGTCAAGGTGTTCTGGAT
This sequence comes from Paenibacillus sp. FSL L8-0435, assembly GCF_037965655.1. NCBI lineage: Bacteria > Bacillati > Bacillota > Bacilli > Caryophanales > Paenibacillaceae > Paenibacillus > Paenibacillus sp. FSL L8-0435. The sequence goes on along the minus strand of NZ_CP150185.1, from coordinate 856,629 downwards.
CTCTCGGTCTGGAACCCTGAACAAGACGAGCGGATCAAGCTGGACGGGGAGTGGGAATTTTACTGGGAGCAATTGCTTCCTGACGAATCTGTAACATCGCATCAGGCTGGTCCAACGAAAGCACCCGACACCTATGCAACCGTTCCCGGCTCCTGGAATCGACTTAAAGTGGATGGCGAACGACTGCCTACCCACGGATTCGCCACGTATCGACTAGTGCTGCGTAATGCACCTGTTGAAGGAACGCTGGCGATCAAAAAAATGAACATTCGTTTTGCCAGCGAGATCTACATCAATGGCAACAAGTTGCTGGAAGATGGGCATGCCGTGGCAAAATCCGCAGGTTACCGACCAGGAAACTCCCCCCAGATTGGCTTTTTCCCCTATCATGGCGGTGACATTGAGATTTTGATCCGGGTGGCTAATTACGATTACACGGACTCGGGCATTCCAGGTCCACTCTTTTTCGGCGAACAAGCAGCCATGCTGAAAAAACATCAGTTCAACACAGCTATCGAATTTGGCACGCTTGCTGTACTGGGCACCATTTCGATCATATTCCTCATCAGTTACCTGGGGTCTGCACTCTACCGAAACAGGGACGATTCCCTGCTGCTGATTGGTCTAATCTGTCTGCTGTATGCACTCTATAACGGCATGATCAGCGAACGTGTGTTATCCATGGCGGGCACGGAAATTTCCTTTAGCACACTCTATAAATTAAAAGATTTCTGCTCTGTGGCATGTCTGGGTCTGTTAACCTTTTACTTCTACCGATTCAAAACAGGCATCCTGTCCGGTATGCTCACGGCGGTGATCCTGATCATCTTCGGAGCATACTTATGCATGGTCGCGTTCCTGCCTATTTCCATCTATGGGCTGGCTGCACCTTACGTCGTCGTTATGTACACGTTGATGCTGCTCTGGTTGCTGTATCAATGTGCAAAACAGTTCCTAACCAGTGAGAAGGGCGAACGGCTGTCTACTTTTCTGTGGTACGCAGCCCTCTTAAGCATCATGCTGTACTGTCTGGACATTAATCTCTTCTCGATCTCGCTCAAGGAAAACATGAATATCGGGCAGGCTTCCATTGTCCTGTTCAGCATCCTGATGCTGTTTCTGGCGGTGCTTCGGTTCTTTGAGGCCTATCGTACGGTCCGCACGCTCAAAGATCAGCTGCTCTTACTCGACAAAGTGAAGGATGACTTCCTGTCCAATACTTCGCATGAGCTCAAAACACCGCTGAACGCGATTGTTAACATCAGTGAAAGCCTACTTAAAGGCGCAGAAGGTCCCCTTACCGATGAGCAAGCGCACAATCTGGCGATCGTGACGGGAAGTGGCAGACGATTAACCTATCTGGTCGATGAATTGCTGGATTATTCGAAAATGAAACATGGCGACATCCCGCTCCACCGGTCTTCGACCGACCTGTACTCGTTTGTCGAATCGGTCATGCGTATGCACTCCTTCCTGCTTGGCGCGAAAAAGGTGGAGCTTATCAACCGCATCCCGGTGCATTTCCCGCCGATCCATGCAGACGGCAATCGACTGATTCAGATTTTGCATAATCTGATCGGCAATGCAGTTAAGTTCACGGAACGTGGCACGGTAAGTATCAAAGCTGCGATTGTGCAAGGCAAAGCGGAAATACGCATTGTGGATACCGGACGTGGTATCGGTACGGACAAGCTGGAGCATATCTTCCTGCCGTTCGAGCAGGAAGCAGACACGGGGCCAGTCGTTGCTGGAGGCACCGGTCTAGGACTGAGCATTACGCGCAAGCTGGTCGAGTTACATGGGGGAAGCATTCATGCGGAATCAGCACCCGGCATGGGTGCCACGTTCATCCTGACGTTCCCGCTGGCAGAGAAAAAAGGAGAGAAACGTTCCAACGTCATGCCGCTTACCATCGCTCCTACAGGTCCTGGTCATCGGCTACTCCGGTTCGAAGAACCAACGATTGTACAAGGGAATAAAGATGAATGGATCATCGTTGTGGATGACGACTCAGCTAATTTGCAGACGATTGTTAATCTCTTGAAGCTGGAAGGATACAGTTATGCGGTCACTTCAAGCTCCCCTTCCGTACTGGAGCTGCTGGACAAGCTACCTACTGTGCATCTCGTCATTGCTGATATCATGATGCCCGACATGTCAGGTTACGAATTGCTGGAACGGATCAGGGAGCGCTTCTCCCCTTCCGAGTTGCCTGTACTCATGCTGACGGCGAGCAATAAAGCTAATCAATTGAAGCTGGCCTTGGAGAAAGGCGCCAATGATTTTGTATCCAAGCCGTTCGAATCGGAGGAACTGCTGGCACGGATCGGCGGTTTGACTCGGATGAAAACATCCGTCCAAGCTGCGCGAGATGCGGAAATATCCTTTTTGCGGTCACAGATGAACCCACACTTTCTGTATAACGCCCTGAATGCCATTGCCGAATTGTGCGTGGATGCGCCGAATCGGGCAGAACAATTGATTTTGCAATTATCGAGTTACTTAAGACGCAGTGTGCACTTTAAACATCTGGACTCAAAAACCAGCTTGATGAACGAACTGGAGATGATCGAGGCATACGTAGCGATTGAGCAAGCCCGCTTTGGCTCAAGGTTGGAGGTCATTATCGACGTGGATGCGGACGTGAACCGGAACATGGACATTCCACCGCTCACGTTACAGCCCCTGATCGAAAATGCGATTCGGCATGGGCTGATGTCCAGCATTCGCGGTGGCCGGGTCATGTTATCTATCCGCAATCTGAATGATACGGAAACACGTTTCACCATCGAGGACAACGGAATCGGCATAACCAAGCAACGGATGGACGAAATTCGGCAATCCACAGACGGCAGTAAAGGTGTTGGCCTATGGAATATTTCCAGCCGGTTGAACCTGCTGTATGGCAGACACCTTCAGATGGAAAGTCTGGACGGCGAGGGAACGCGGATTACATTTGATCTTCCAAATCAACGTCTAAGCACAGATGGGAATGGGGGTTATGAATCATGATGAAAGTCATCATCGTGGATGATGAGGATTTGTCGCTGAAGCGACTGAATCGTATTTTGACAGAAAGCGGAGAAGTTGAGGTATCTCGTGCATTTCATGACCCGGAGGAAGCCTGTGAATATGCGGCAGAGAATAGCTTCGATGCGGCATTTCTGGACATTACGATGCCTCGCATCTCGGGTATGCAACTCATTGGTGAATTGCGTAAACATCACCCTTCGCTTCCCATTGTGCTAGTGACCGGTTATGAGGAATATGCAGTGCAGGCTTTCGACAAAGAAGTGATCGATTACGTTATCAAGCCGGTCACGGCTGAGCGACTGAACCGCAGCATCAAGCGATTGCAGGAAAAGCTTCACAAGTCCGTGACAACACCTGAATTAGCGGTACCTGGACCCAAACTGAACGTTCGTCTGTTCGGTGAATTCACTGTGTTTGGCGGTGCCGGAGCAGACAGTCCCATCAAGCTTAGAACGCCCAAGACGGAAGAGTTACTTGCATTCTTGCTGTATACCAAATCAACCACCCGCGATGCCTTGGCCGATACGTTGTGGAAGGACCTCAGTCCGCAGAAAGCCTGGACCAACATCAATTCCACACTGTACTATGTGCGACGTGCCATCGGTGATAACAGTGACGTGCCGATCATTCTCAAGGACAGAAACGGTATCCGTATCGACCGGGAAGCGATTAACTGTGATCTGTACGAGTTCGAGGCTTTGTTCCGGCAGATGCGTCAGGCATCGGCACATCGCCCCGAGCTCTTCGAGCGGATGGACACGTTGTATACGGGTGAACTTCTGAAAGGAAGGCATTATGAGTGGGCTTTCGCGTGGTCCAGACAGCTGGAGCTGGATTTCATCATGACGATGGAAACTGCGGCCCACTATCACGCGAAGGCAGGCGAGCCGTTACGGGCGCTGTATTATTTTGAACGTATCCTCCAGATTGATTCGATTCGGGAAGATATTCATCGCGAGATCATCCTGTTGTATCTGTCGCTTGGACGAAGAACCGAAGCGCAGCGACAGTATCTGGTGTTGGAGGAATTGCTCAAAGAGGAGCTTGGCTCCAGTCCGGCAGTGGATATCAAACAACTGTTGCGACAGTCATGAAACAGCAAAAAAGCCCATGCCTTGGCGATAACGAACTGCTCCCATCGTAGTCTTCTGCGGTCTACTATGACAGGGAGCAGTTCAGTGTTGCTTTTGGCTTGGGCTTTTTGCAATAAATGGACGTTTATTCGTCCATAACTGATGATTTTACATCATCATTGTCTAGAATCAATTACTCATTTATAAGTTTTTCTGTATTAAGGGTAAAGCCTTCAATCACAACATCTTCGTCCACTTCAATCATGATGCAACGTCTGCCTTGATAATTTACCTGCTTCACATATCTCAGGTCTTGCGGGCTAACCGAAATCGTAGCAACCTTGGTCTCAATCTTAATGGACTTGGACGTAAACTTCGGCATAACACTGGTTGCCTTCATCTCATAGTTCTTGTTATCAACGATCGTTTCGAAGGCACGTTCTACTTTCTCCGTTGTCAGATCCTCTATACCGCTTGCGGTCAGTACACGTTCCAGATCTTTATAATCCAGCTTCGGAGGTTCTTCCTCATGGGACTCTTCGTTAATCTCGATGACTCGGTTGATCTCCTCGTATACATGTGCAATGGTGGCTGAATCGAGCTGTTCACCGGCCACTTCCTTGACGATATCTTCGAAGATCGCCCGTTCTTCCAGTGCGGTAACGGATCTTTCTCCATTCAATACATTTTCAACAAAATGCGGATCCGGGAAATTAGATTTCCCTGTACAATACAGTACACGATTCACATCGGAGTAGTTGTCCGTCACGCTAGGGTACAAGAATCCTTGCTCTGGCGTGCTTAATTTGATAATCGGATCGACAATAATGTTGTATTTGAATTCTCTCTCCACATAATCAAACAAGAGTGTCTTCCGCTGTTTCTCCGTGGAATTCACACTGCACAGAATAAACGGATGGGCGAACACCTCATTCTTCTCGCTCTCTTCCGTAGCTTCGTTTCTAGCCTTGGTCGGCAAGTAATACTGTCCACGCACGAACGTAGCTACCATGTCCCGCTCAAACTTCGTATCCACCAACATTCGATCCACGAGCAGCAACATCAGATCCTGCCATTCATCCGGATCACCTGTTACCAGAGCCTGGTGAAGCAGTACCTGAGCCGGGTCCTCCGCGGCTTCCTGGAACTTCAACTCAAACAACTTCTGATCCAAATCACCTGTCAGCAATTTTTTGAAATTGCCCATGTACAGTTCCTGCTTCTCTCTGTCCACCAGTTCGAACGGGTGACGCTCCCAGTGATAGACCTCATTGGTTTCCTTCGTAATATACACGTTGAGAATATCGTAAATATTCAGTAGATCGTGATCGAGTTTAAACTGCTTGCGTATATGCGCGACTTCTTTTTTATTCATATTGGATTCGGCAACTCCTTAGATATGTTTCTGGCTTTATTAGTATAAAGGATCGACAGAAAATTTGTTGACTAAGTTGTAGCTTGACGGTTACTAGATTTCAGTTACCCAAGTACGTGATATTCACAACAACACAAAAAGGGAGACACTCTCTACATTCATACGAGCACCTCCTGCATGTGTTACATCTCCTGATGTTCTAGTCTATTTTACAGCGATTCCCATTAACATCTTACATATTTACGCTTGAAGCCCGTCCGCCCTTTTTCCACTGCCTTTTGGATGTTCTCAGAGGCATTCAGCAGCTTGCTCTTGGGCATGTTCTTGTTCACTTCGACAGGGCCAACGGCATTGGCAGTCTCTACCGCCTGATCGTGCAACGGTTGATAGGATGTTGCAACGGTATACAGGAAGTTGTTCATCGAATATTTGGTTCGTTCCGGAGATTCGTGAATCGTCTTTTTCACCTGTTCCAGCATCTCCATCAGTTTATTCTCCGAAAACTCAGCATCCTTTCGACTGCCGAGCAACCAACAGTAACAGCTCCATCCTGCTGACATTTTCAGCTCATCTCCGCTCGCGATCCACTTATCCGAAACTTCTTGAGCAATATCCGTCTCTGCCAACGTGACGGCAACGATGAAGTCAGAGATCATGTAAAAATAAGCAGCGTCAATCCAACGGTCAAAATCCGCTTCCGTCATCGCTTGAGGATCGGCAATCACACCCGCAAAGTACATCGCATCATAATTCCCCGTCGCGTATAGTTGCTCTGCCAAAGGTTGATCCTTTTTGATCCGCTTCGCCATTGGTTTCATCGCCCCGGTTGCCACGCCAAATAGCGGTTCATGCGCACCATTGGAGATATAGATTTTTTTCGTTCGTTCTTTGCCCAGCGCTTCAAGCTCCTGCATTACTTCATCTAGATTCATTTCACAACACTCCCAATCCTATAAATTATATATCTAATCAAATCAAACAGACACTTATGTTTAACGAATAAGCGATGGAAAATCGCACATTATCCAATTCGAACCATTCAGCCATATGCATAATCATTCCGGCGAGATTATTACCTTTCTTATGAGGGATTCCCCACTGGGGTATTTTTCCTAAAAAAAACTGAATACTATTCAAATTCCCTGTTGCTCTGACAACCTGTTCGAGCATTATTACCGATCATAACATCTATATCCTTGTTTCGCACAGATCCCTGAAAAGGTAGATATAACTTCTTTGCAGACAGACATTTTTCCTTTCTTATACTTCTACCGGCAATTTCTGAATACCTGCCGAGAGCCTGATTGGAAGAGCTAATTCCCACAGCACAAGCGGAGCAACATACGTCCATGTTCAAGCAACGTTAAGCTATGGCAGGAAACGTCGCTCATCGTTTATGTTCAGTTTAGTGTTGTTAACAAAACCGAGATGAGGAAGGATGCGAGAGCATGAGCAACAATCAAGTGTTAGGCTTTGCCCCTGCCCTGGGCTGGAATTCGTGGAATACCTTTACGTGGGATATTAACGAACAATTAATTCGGGATGTCGCTGATGTGTTTGTATCGGAAGGTTATCTGGCTGCTGGCTACGAGTACATTGTCATTGATGATTGCTGGAGCCTGAAGGAACGTGATGCGAGTGGCAATCTGGTGGCTGACCCGGAGAAATTCCCGAGTGGAATGAGAGCGCTTTCTGATTATATCCATAGCAAAGGACTAAAGTTCGGCATGTATTCATGCGTGGGTACACATACATGTGCCGGGTATCCAGGCAGCTTCGAGCATGAATTCCAGGATGCTGCCCTTTTTGCCGAATGGGGTGTTGATTATTTGAAGTATGATTACTGCTTCAAGCCGCGCCATATCTCAGGAGAGCTGCTGTACAAACGGATGAGCCTTGCGCTCAAAAACTGCGGACGCGATATCCTGTTCTCCGCCTGCAACTGGGGAGCCGACGATGTATACGATTGGATTCGGGAATCGGGCGCTCATATGTACCGCTCCACCGGCGATATCCGCGACAATTGGGATTCAGTGAAGGAACTTGCCCTGTCCCAATTGGGAAAACAAAGCTACACCGGCTCCTTCTGCCATAACGACATGGATATGCTGATTGTTGGTATGTACGGTGGAAGCAATAATGATTATATTGGCAGCATCGGCGGATGCAACGACGTCGAATATAAAACCCACTTCTCACTCTGGTCCATGATGGGTTCACCGCTAATGATTGGATGTGACGTGCGTAAGGCTAACCAGGTTACAAAGGATATTCTCCTGAATCCTGACCTAATCGCTATCAATCAGGATGTAGAAGCACGCGGAGCTTACCGCATTAAACCAGAACCGCAATGGTTTCACACGGACGATGTATTTATGCTGGTGAAGGTACTCACAGATGGAGATCTAGCTATTGGTTTCTTCAACCTGAGCGACAGCCAGCGGGAATTGTCTTTGCAATTTTGGGATATGGGTCTGCCTTACGCTGCCGGTTATGCCCTGTCCCTGTATGACTGCTGGGAACATCAAGAGCTTGGCGTATTCCGTGAACGCTTCGCTCCCGTTGTCGCAGCACATGATTGCCTCGTCGTCCGGGCCAAACTGGTGAAATAGATGGCTCAACATCGCCTGTGCACCTCATGTCATGTTCCGCTCTCTTCAGACGATGTGGGCATCTACCTTAAATTGATCTCGCGCTCTGCCCAGCAATTTCTGTGCATCGATTGTATAGGAGTGAAGCTGAACTGTGGACGTGAGCCTATTGAGAAGCTGATCCGTTATTTCCGAGAGTCCGGGAACTGCGCCCTGTTCCGTTAACGTTATGCCTTGGTCCGGTGCAGCGTCATGTACGCGGTTGGCGTGTGTGAAGTTGCTTTCTTGAATACTTTGGAAAAATATAACGGGTCATTGTAGCCGACAGAATAGGCTACCGATTGGATCGGCAGGCCCGACGTCTTCAGCAGTTCACAGGCGTGCCCGATACGGCAGGATGTAATATACTCCAAAACAGACTTGCCGGTTGCTGCCTTAAACAGACGAAACAAATAACTGCGCTCCAGATTAACTGCCTTTACAATCTCGGTGACGGTCAATGTCGGCTTCCAGTAGTTCTGCTCGATGTACTTTCTTGCCAGCCAGACATAATCCTTGGCTTCTACCTGCGGCTCCTTCGGATAATATTCCATATAGTAGGAGAGCAACAGACGCAAACGCGCATCCGCCCGCAGTAATTCATAGGAAGATGCACCCGCGTTCCAGGCAAGGTGGAAAAAAGGCTGCAGTGTCTCCGGCGATACCGTCACCACGGGTTGTACCTCTGAGAGCTGTGTCAGCCCCAGCAACCGCCCGGCATCCTCACCGCTAAATTCCACCCAGACGTACTCCCATGGATCTTGCGGGTCTGGATAATAGTAAATCTCCTTTTGCGGAAATATGATAAAGCTTTCCCCCGTAACGAGCCGAAAAACGCGGCCGCCCGTCTCCAGCGTCCCTTGGCCGCGGATAATATAGTGCAGCGCATAAACGTCACGCACGCCTGGCCCCCACTGGTGAGGGTTAGCTGGCTTGTGACCACCGCTGATAAAATACAAATTACTGGCCCTACTGCTCTCATGCCAAATCGGATTCAACCTTGATTCCCCCTTTCTAATGCCACGTTGATCAGATGTCCGGTAACGCTTACACGCTAAATCCAGAGAGGAGAATGTTGTATGCTTAGAATGGTTACGGTAGAACATGGACAAGTGCAAGGACTGCCCGCGGCGGACCCGCGGATTACCAGCTTCAAGGGAATTCCTTTTGCCGCACCTCCTGTAGGTGAGAACCGCTGGCGCGCTCCGCAGCCGCAGTCGAACTGGGAAGGTGTACTGCAAGCTTTTGATTTTGCCCCCATCTCCATGCAAGCCCCAACAGTCATCGATGATAACAATATCTATACCCGCGAATGGGCCGTTGATCCCGACCTGCCTATGAACGAGGATTGTCTGTATCTGAATGTCTGGACACCCGCCAAGCGCATGGACGAGAAGCTGCCTGTCTTTGTCTGGTATTTTGGCGGGGGCCTGCAAGTCGGCCATACGGCCGAAATGGAATTTGATGGCGAGCGAATCGCTCGCAGAGGTATTGTCGTTGTAACAATTAATTATCGGCTGAATGCCTTTGGCTTCCTGTGCCATCCTGAGATTAGTGCCGAATCCCCCCATGCACCCGCCAACTTCGGGCATCTCGATCAGCAAGCAGGTACCCAGTGGGTCAAACGCAACATTGCCGCCTTTGGCGGTGATCCAGAACAGATCACCATCGGCGGACAGTCGGCAGGCGGAGGAAGTGTACTCAGCCAGATGACCTCTCCGCAAAATAAAGGCTTGTTCCAGCGAGCCGTCATCATGAGCGGTATAGCTACCGAGTTGTACCCGAAGGTCCGAGTGCCTTCTGTCCGCTCCACACTAAGGGATGCAGAGCAAGCAGGGGTTGAATTTTTTGGCTTCCTGGGCGTAGCTTCACTGGCTGAGGCGAGACAACTGGACGCTGAATATCTCCGTGACAAAGCACTCGAATACAAAAGCTTCTGGGGAACCGTCATCGACGAACAATTCTGCGCAGGCGATCCGTTTACTCGTTTTGTTCAGCAGGAGCGCGAGGCGATACCCGTAATGCTGGGGCATACGTCTTCCGAATTTTGGACCCGTCCCGCCGCAGCCAATCTGGAAGAACTGAAGCAGATGGCTGTGGAGTTGTTTGGCGAGGATGCTCCTGCCTTTTTGCAGCTATGTGAGGCTGATTCCGGCCAAATCGAACATGCTCTGCAACAAGCATCGGTCCGCATGATCCAACATGCCATTCTGCTCGCCATCCGCGCGAACAGCGGTCATCCGTCTGAAACGCCTCTCTACTATTATAACTTCGACGCCGAGATTCCGGGCTGGGATCAGCCAGGTACTTTTCACTCCGTTGATCTGTGGTTTTTCTTCGAAACACTTGCCAAATGCTGGCGGCCATTCACAGGCAAGCATTATGATCTGGCTCGCCAGATGTGTAATTATTTATCCAATTTTATTGCTACAGGTGACCCAAACGGCTCGGATTCCACCGGAAAGTTGATGCCTCATTGGACTTCTTGTACTACGGAACAGCCGTATCTCATGGAATTTGGCGATCAAGCTCAATTACAGAAGGCCGAGTCCGGACCAATGCTCGCGTTTCTAATTGAACAATATTTCAAGAAACAGAATGCACCTGTTGTTTAAAACATAAGGCTTGCCCTCTCGCGATATATGTAAGAGCCATGCGGTCGCATGGCTCTTTTTGTATAGTGTGAATGGTAGAGCGATGTTCTTTCGCCTATGCCTATCTAGCAAGCTTCTCCACTACAGCAGTCTAAGGTAACAAAATTAGACAGCCAGAGAACCCCCACGGAAGACCATCAACATCATTCCAAGAGATTCGTTTTTGTTGCTCGCGATAATGATAACGTCTCTTTCCCCTCCATTATATATGAGTCTGAGTTGGTTTGTTGAAGATGACAGGTAGCTTAATCTGTAGCGAAAAGGTATCTTCTTCCTCCGATACTGTCAACGTCCCGTTGTGCTGCTGGATCATTTTCTGACAACTAACGAGTCCAATTTCGTTGCTATCTTTCTTTTTGCCAACACGTTTAATCTTATTCTCCACCGCAAGAATGACCCATTGTTGCCTCAAAGAAATCTGGATATGAACGGGATGCACTGGATCGGCGTATTTTCGAATATTTGAAAATATGTTATCCATTACGCGACGCATGGCGACCAGATTGATTTCCAGCAAAAACTCCTCATGATGAGCATCTGTCTGAACCTGCACATCTATATCGTCTAAAACCACTAATTGCTCATCTATGAGTTGATCGATAAGAGCTCTGCCCTCATACATTTCAAATTCTACTTCCTCTTCTTCAGCGGCAGAGGATACCGTAAAATATTCGAATAGTTTGTCCGACAGCACTTTGATCTGATAGGCCTTCTCCCGGCTATTATGAATATACTGCAACAGATCCTCATGTGTCTTATATTTGTTAAGCTCTATGATATCCATATATCCTAATAGAATCGTGAGTGGCGTACGCAAATCATGGGAAATCGCCGTGATCAATTCACGGTTGGCCATCCTGACCCTCTCCTCGCTGTCCAGCCGCTCCACAAATGATTTCCTCATCTCATCAATACTCTGGGCCAGAGATGACAGTTCATCCTTTCCCGATATCGTAATCGAATAATCCAAATTTCCACCTTCGAGTATTTTGATCTCTTGTTCAAGCACGCCAATATAAGATGTTTTCTTATTAATCATCAGTAGAAAGGAAACAAGGAACACAATCGCCGCTATGAAAACACCAATAATCAGAATGAGGTTGTAATATTGATACTCATAAAAGCTAACCAAGTATATCTGGGCATCCTGATCCGCAAAATGGATGGTGGTGATGGGTATTTTCGATGGCACGAATTGAGTTAACAACTCTTCATTAATGGCAGGATCAACTTCCGTGTTGGAGGAAAATATCAATTTGTCTTTTGCAAAAATATACAGATTTAAGTAGCGCTCATGTCTTATCCAAGCAGACAATTCCTCATGATCACGAGTTGACACGTTCTGGTTATTCACAAATGCTTCTAATCGATCCAGCGCATCTTGCTGCCTGTTCTCTACAAAAGTGGATTTGCTTAAATAACTATCCAATACCGTCTCGCCAACAACTTGTAAAATAACGAGTGCACTTATGGAAATGACCAAAGAAATGACAACCGCCAGAACCAGTTTAATCTTCAGCTTTTTTCCGATTAATAATCTATTCAATTTTGTACCCCTTCCCCCAAACGGTCTTCACATATTTAGGGTTCTGCGGGTCATCCTCCAGTTTGCCTCTCAAGTTACGAATATGAACCATCACTGTGTTATTACACGTATAAAAATAGGGTTGCCCCCAAACACTCTCATATATATTTTCTGCCGAAAACACCTTTCGTCGCTTCTTAGCCAACAGCAGCAAAATCTGGTATTCAATTTCAGTTAGAGCAATCTCCTTCTCTCCAACAAACACGGTTTTTGAATCCTGATGGACGGTAAGATCCTTAACGATAATCTGGTCCTGTTCTTCGGTCTTCTCCTTGCCCCGATAAACATAATACCTCCGCAGTAAGGCCTTCACCCGCGAAACAAGTTCTGTATAGGAAAAGGGTTTGGACAAAAAGTCATCACTGCCTGAGGAAAAGGCCAATTGTTTGTCAGAGTCCTGAGTTTTCGCTGTGAGAAACAGGATCGGTGCGCTTGTTTTTTCACGAATCTCCAGACACGCCTTCAGCCCCGATTTATTGGGCATCATCATATCCAAAATAATGAGATCCGTCTCTTCGTTCACTTTATCAATCGCATCTTGACCATCTATCGCTTCAATCACTTCATAATTCTCACTCTCTAACAAAATCCTTACAATTTCACGAATTTCACTGTTATCATCAGCAATTAGAATTTTCTTGCTCATCTGATCCCTCCGTCTAATTTCAGTATAATATGCGCTATTAGCGACTACCAGCAAATACAATCGACTTAAGAATTCTTCAGAAGTTATGTAGGTATCTCTTAATAATTTCGTCTTATACTGTAAATATGTAGAAGTTATTACACAAAGGGGTCGTCAGGAATGCCACAAACTTCGAAAAAAGTAATGATTAACATATTGTTGGGTCTGTTCATCATGTTGTCCATTGGTCTACTGGTGTATTATTCTCCTGCCATTATTAGAATCATGTCTTCCATGGACAACTTCAGAGCGTATATTCACTCAACAGGCCATTGGGGTCCGGTCATGTTTATTTTATTCCAGATTCTTCAGATCGTGGTTGCACCTATTCCAGGAGAAGTGGTACAGGTCGCAGGCGGTTATATCTACGGGGTTACAATTGGGTCTTTGTATACTACAATAGGCTTGATTATAGGCTCAGCGATCGCCTTCTATTTCACCCGTTATATCGGTCGCACCTATATTTCACGACTAATACAAAAGAAAAATAATAAGTGGATGTCGTTAATTCATGATGAGAAGAAGTTCTCCGCATTTTTATTCATCTTTTTCGTAATTCCTGGCTTACCCAAAGACATGCTTGTATTTGTCGCCGCACTTACATCGATTAGTTCGTTTAGGTTCTTCACGATCCTTATCGTCGGTCGTCTGCCATGGATCATCGCATCTACCGTTATAGGGTCCACGATTCATATGCAACAATACACAATCGCCATTATTATTTCTGTTATCGCTGTAATCGGGTTTGTACTCGGTTATATCTATAGGGAGAAATTGGTGGGATTGTTCTCCCGGTCAGACAGTACCAAAGCCAAACCCAAGGTTATACCCAGTTATAGTACTAATAGGGAGTCTCGTAAAATAAAAAGAGATACAACATGATCATAGCCAATCTATTGATATGAAAACCGGAGGTATATCATCTTATGCAAACACTTGAAACCAATCGATTAAGCCTGCGAAATTTCACCGTAACGGACGCAGCCGGACTGTTGGAATACACGGCAAATCCCAGAGTGAATTGTTTTATGGATCAAAGAATTTCCACATTGGAAGACGCGGCGGCAGCAGTCGCAAAAAGAAGCAGTGACGATTCCCACATCGCGGTCTGCCTGAAAGACAGTAACGAGTTGATCGGTGAGCTGTTTGGTATGAGGGAAGATCGGGATTCCGATACGGATAAGGATTCGAATTCAGATACGTACAGTATTGGTTGGAATTTTAATGGCAGATATGAAGGGAACGGGTACGCCAGTGAGAGCGCCAATGCTTTCATTGAGCACCTCTTTATGGAACAGGGAATAAGAAGATTGTACGCCTATGTCGAGGATGATAACTTCCGTTCTCAGAAACTGTGTGAGAAGCTGGGCATGCGCCGGGAAGGTCTTTTTTTGGAGTTCATTTCATTTGTCAAAAATGAGGACGGCACACCGAAATACGAGAATACGTATCAGTATGCTTTGTTGAAAAAGGAATGGCTGGCACAGCGTGAATCACAGAAATAAAGAATGACATACCTATGCCTCATCATTAGTTTAAAAAAGTTATAGAAATGAGAACGTACCCATGTGTACGTTCCACAACAAAAATGGCGGCTTCTCCCTGGATAGATTCCAGAGGAAAAGTCGCCGTTTCATTATCGCTCAGAACACCTATTGTTCGAGCAATGTGTTTATAAGGTCACAATACATTCAGCTTAAATCCTAGACGGTACTGCCCCAATATTGCTTTGCAATCTTCTGCCCCTGATCAATCTTCGCCCATTGCTGAGCTTCGCTTAATTCGTTACCACCATCGCAGGATGCAAATCCGCATTGGTGAGACAACAGCAGCCGATCCTTATCGATGATTTTGGAAGCTTCGTCCAGCAAACGGACAACACGTGTTTCATCATCGAGTGTACTCGTTTTGGATGACAACAGACCCAGTACAATTTCCGTTTCAGGTCTGTCCTTGAACACTTCCAGAGCTTCAATTGAACCCGCACGATCATCATCCCACTCCAGGAAGAAACGGTCATACTTCAATTGCTTCAGGAACAGATTCGCAATTTTGGCATACGATCCACCACCCATGTTGCGGGAATCATAATTGCCGCGGCAGTTATGTGTCCACATTTTCAAGCCAAGGCTATGACCAAAGTCAATCACGGTATTATTAATATCAATGAATTCGGTAGCAAGTCCCTTTACTTCATCTTGATTAATATTTTCCCCTGTAAAAGGAGAGTTCGGGTTGTCGTCTGCAAACAGTTCCCACAAGCAATCATCGAATTGCAAAATTTTACCGCCCACTGCAGCGAATTCCTCCACGAATTCCTTATACGCGATCACAAGACCCTCTTTTAGTTCCTGTATGTTTTGATATACAGCATCCGTTCCACCAATGTTATCCGACCAGGAAAGCTCACCGAAAATATGGGAAGGAGACGGTACGCAAAGTTTCGTTTGTTGCTCGCCAGCCGTGTCTTGCAGTTGTTGGAACAATTGAATGAAATGATGGTTCTTTCCACTCAATTTATCAGTGATGCGCAGTCCAATATCTTTGCGTGTTTCATACTTCGAAGTTCCGTCCACATCTCTGAAAAAATAGCCATGATCCGCGATGTAACGCTTCACTCCGCCAAATCCCCATACAAAGTCCAGATGCCACATCGATTTGGAAAATTCGCCATCGGTAACCACGGACAAGTTATGTTCGATTTCCTTAGCGACAACTTGTTTGATTGCCTCTGTCTCACACTTCTCATATCCTTCGTAGTTTTCATAGAACGGATATTGGATATCATCATTATGTTCAATTTGCGTTTTATATTTCAGCAGCTCATCCGGCCGCAATAAACTTCCTACGATCTGGAACTTATCAGTCATGTAAAAAACCCCCTCGTTGTATACAATGATCATATCATGCTGAGAGCAGTTAGAAGGGATACTTAAAAACCATAACTGGTTATAGTTAAAAGCTATATCCACTTATTAGACAGATTTCAGTGAAACCGTCACCGACACAGTGTACCTCTATCCGTGAACGTTATTCAATTTCACACCGTACGACGACGCAGTTCATAAAAATATTGTACCGCTGGATGCTTTAATTTGACCTGCTCCGACATGTTTAGAATTCGCTTTTTGCCAACTCGTCTATCCATTAAAGCCAGAATATTAAATAAGATATCCTTGCTCTCCAGATTATACTCTATAGAAGTGGATAAATACGTCGTAGCTGCAACCGTAAAATTTGATTTACTGAGTGCGGTCTGAGCCAGCAAAAGCTCTTTGGCATGTACGGAGATTTTTCTGCTTCTTGCCATGACTTGAAGACGATCCTCGGGAATGGGTCCTTTGGAATCTTTTCGAATAACTTCAATCTCTTCATCGCTCACAGGAATCATAATCTCCGGGTCGCTCTTGATCTCCTGCTCTGTCTCATACCATCGGATTGGGGTTGTTGTATCGTTCATGTTGAGTACATTCTTTTTATCTACAGTAATATAACAATTGCCTGATTTATCAGGTGAATAGCGATAGCTGGTAGCACGGTACTCTACCCTTCCAACTAACGCAGGACTAAGAAAACTCTCCAGTTGTTGCTTCAATTTGCTCCAGGACATAAATCCTCCTATTATCAAAAGCCTACCGCACGATTTGCGGCGATCATTTCAAATATTTTTCAATCCGTCTCCAGTATCAACATTCATCTAAATTATAACATAGCAAAACAAATTGACGATGGAAGAAACCCAGTTATTGGTTTTAAATTTCCCTATGTGATAAAATTGCAGAAAATTATCTACTTACTATTAAATCGTCATAGCCTACCATTGGAACATACGTTGTTATTCACAAAGGAGAGGAAGAGTGTAATGGCTACGAAGGAAGCAACCTTACCTGCTCATATGGAAAAACTCGTTAAAGATAATGATATCGCAACCGTAAAAGAGGTTTTCGAGCAATGCGAATGGGATGCCCGCGGGGGCTACAGCAAAGGTACGACCCTCAGCTTTCGTCAAATATCGGATGAATTGGTTCGTTGGCTGGTAGCGCAAGGGGCAGATATTAATGCACGCGACAAATATCAACGCACGCCTTTACATGCCCATGCCTCACATTGGTCAGGAAATGTGCCCCTGTTCCTTGAATTAGGTGCGGATCTGGACGCTGTGGATTACCAAAATGAAACTCCGTTACATGCAGCGGTCAATGGGTATCGAACCAAAGTGGTTCAAGAGTTGGTAAACCAAGGCGCTACTATTAACGTAGAAAATAAACAGGGAAATACGCCATTAGCTAAGGGGTTAGCCAATTGCAGGAATAGCGATATAGTCAATCTGGCAGAGATTGCCGCAATTCTGCTGGATGCCGGAGCATCGGTCACCCCGGATATGAAAGAATCGGTGAAGCGGATCGGTAAGGATTTTGAATTCGTCCGTGAGAAGTTCAATAAGGACAAGGTCGATGAAGTTTCAGACGCGCTGATCAAACTGTACCAGTTATTTGATGTCGAAACGGTAGCGAATCGGATCATGCATGACGGGACTTCACCCATTCATGTAAAGGCAACCACTTGGACCAAACAGCACCAAGAGCTGTGGGAATATCTCATTCCGGCCCAAGGCCACGCTCAAACGGTGCAGGGAGAGGTCATCCGCATCACAGGACGTGTGTCCCATGAAGTATTGGATAATGGCGGTGGAAACTGGGATGCGGAGTATCGCAAGATGCTGGATGCACTGATTCGTCACCTGGGCACTGGTGCGCCACTCGCCCCGGCCCTGCTCCAAGAGGCAGCAGACTTAGTCAGCAGACTTCACAATGGATACGATTTTGATGCGCCTGCCAGATTATCCGAGTTGGCTGTGATATGGGTGCTTGCCAATCCTCAACCGGTCGCAATGGAGAAGCCTGCGTATACGCGTTAAACAGCAAAGCAAAAAAAAAGAAGCGGATGAGTTACCGCTTCTTTTTTTTGCTATTAATCTACCTGAATCATACTCCGTATCCATGATTACGCCTTACTCTACTCGGTCTGTTCATTACTTTCAAACTCATTGAGCAATTCGCGTACTTTAGAAGTGGTCTTGGCGTTCATCAAGCTGTTTCTCAGCTCACTAGCACCGCGGAAGCCACGAACATAGATTTTGAAAAAACGGGCCAGCGGGCTGAATGAACGTGGGTCAAGCTCGGAATATTGATCATGGAGATCCAAATGCAGCCTTAGCAGATCAAGCAATTCCTTACTGCTGTGTTCCTTCGGCTCCTTCTCAAAAGCAAACGGATTCTGGAAAATACCGCGTCCAATCATAATACCATCCACACCATATTGCTCCACGAGCCTGAGGCCTGTTTCACGGTCAGGAATATCCCCATTAATCGTCAGCAGTGTATTAGGCGCTATCTCATCGCGAAGTTTCTTAATCTCCGGAATCAGTTCCCAGTGAGCGTCTACTTTGCTCATTTCTTCTCTCGTTCGTAAGTGAATGGACAGATTCACGATGTCCTGTTGCAAAATATGGGTCAACCAGTCGCGCCATTCATCGACCTCAGTAAATCCAAGACGCGTTTTTACACTGACCGGCAGCCCCCCGGCTTTCGCCGCCTGAATAATCTCCGCCGCAAGGGCTGGCCGGCAGATCAATCCACTTCCTTTTCCATTCTCAGCTACATTCGCTACCGGACAGCCCATATTGATATCGATGCCTTTAAAGCCTTCCTTTGCCATACCGATACTCATCTCACGAAAGAATTCCGGTTTATCTCCCCAGATATGAGCCACAATAGGCTGTTCATCCGCTGTAAATGTCAGACGCCCGCGCACACTATGGTGCCCCTCCGGGTGACAATAACTCTCTGTATTCGCAAACTCCGTAAAAAACACATCCGGTCTGCCCGCTTCACCTACGACATGCCGAAACACAACATCCGTCACATCTTCCATCGGTGCCAGAATAAAAAATGGTCGTGGCAATTCACGCCAAAAGTTTTCCTTTGTCATCTCAAAAGCTCCTCTATACATTCCAGGACAGTCTTTGTCCTCATTAATAGTAAAACTCGTAACTCATGCATCTGATTGCTATCATTTACATGATCATTCGCATTTTCGTTGCAATTCACATTATGGTGTCCTAGCTTCTTCTTCACTTATACCATGCAAATGTAACTTTGTTCAAACAGCAGTATCTGTTATTACTTCCATTAGATCTTCAGATTAACGGAAGTTCGATGATCTCGAAATTGCCCTTTCCCGATTTTATCACGTCTTTATTAGATTTTCAGCCCGATTGCTCTTGCCGAACTGGAAAAGCTCCTCTAAAATGAAGCTCGACAGGCTTTTAACCTGCAAATCGAGATTTTAAGGAGGCCTGAATTAGATATGGAAATTTCACTGGATATGATCAAAGACAAAGTCGAATGCTTACAGGCTTATGACTTCCGTGAACTGGAACGAGCGATCGAAGAACGAATCGGAATGAACAAAGCATTAATGCTGCGTGTGAAGCAAGTTCAACATCAAGTAACGTTTGACCCTTTTCGCAACAAGATGTTATATAGTGCAATCGTGCATTTTGCCGTAAATTAATGGACCAAGATTTTAAATAGTGAAAAACAGTTCACTGACGCAATTGCATTTAAACATATCCTATAAAGCATGCAAAAAAGAAGACGCGAATTCGCTCGCGTCTCTTTCCATATCATACTCCACTTTCTCTTGTTACAACTCCTGCTTAAACAACAACAACAACAACTTATAAGCAGAATTGTCACCTGCAATCATATTTTACATAGTTAAATACGGGATCGTACAACTATACAAATAGTCATTTTTGAGGATTAAGGGGAGAATACCATGCAAGAATTAATATTTATGAAGAATTATAAAAACAATGAAGTACTGCGCAAGAGTTTTTTCGAGCTTGCTGTCAACACGTTTGAGATCAATTTTGAAGATTGGTATCAACAAGGATACTGGGGCGAGCGTTACATCCCTTATTCATATGTCGATGGAGACCAGGTTATTGCCAACGTTTCTGTTAACATCCTTGAGCTCATCATTCAGGGTGAGAAGAAAAAAGCGATTCAAATCGGTACGGTGATGACACATCCTGATTATCGGGGGAAAGGACTCTCTACACATTTAATGAATAAAGTTTTAGAGGAATACGAGAACAAGTACGATTACATGTACCTTTTTGCCAATGAATCGGTGCTCGATTTTTACCCCAAGTTTGGATTTAAACCCGTGGAAGAACGTCTTTTTTCAATGAATTATACGGCAAAAAAATCACCCGAGCCTGCGAATATCCGAAAACTAAATGTAACTAACGCGGAGGATTTACGTCTTATTCAAAAATTGGCATCGGAACGATTACCTGTTTCTCAGTATTTCTCCACCCATCATGCTCAAGGAATACTCATGTTTTATTGCCTGAATGTTTTTAGTGATGATATTTATTACTTGGAAAACGAAAACGTCATTGTTATTTATCAGAAAGAAGACAATCATATTGAGCTCTTCGACGTTGTTAGCTTAAACGAAATGAATATGAAAGATATCTTGGATAAGATTGCAGATGAAGATACAGAGAGAGTAACCTTTCATTTCACTCCAGATGATCAGGGTCTTGATCTAAAAAGTTCGATCACCAATGAAGGTTTATTTGTAAGAACCCATGGTGAACATATCTACCCTCTGCACGTTAAACATCCGATTACATCTATTGCTTGATGATTTAATTTAAATAAGACCTACCACCTGACCATATTAAAAAAAGATCAAAAAGGAGCAGGATTTCCCTGCTCCTTCGTTATGTGAAACTTCTTTCTCTCATCAAACGTAAATTCACAAGGTATAATGAAATCAGATGACCGTTCAGCATGATCTTATGACCATCATAATGAAGGAGGGGACATTCGTGGCGTTTATCCCGTTAAACTGCCCCAATTGCAACGGAAAAATTGAATACAAGAAGGATGAGGTTTTAAAGTGTCCCTATTGTGAAACAGAGCTTTTATTGAAGCAAAATCATGTCTATTACGTAGACCAGACTATTAATCATTACCATGGAACGCCCCCTAAAGTACCACCGAAGCAGACTGCCTCCGTAAAGGTAATGCTGATACTGATGTTAGTCCTAACTGGCGCGATCGGTACATATTTTTATTATAGCAACAGCTCCACCTATCCAAAAACAGAAGCCAATCTGCCTGTGCGAAAGATGCCCGAAAGCGAGGTTCTGCTCTCATTTTTGCGAGATATCTTCGATAAAGGGTCCGCCTTGCCAACAGAGGAGGACTTGGCTCGTATTCGCTATTTAACCGTAGAGCATTCGGAGAATGATCAGTGGAAGTTTACATATAGCCTCTCCGATCCCTTCAGCGATGAACAGGCCGAGAAGATCACTTATGTTACTCAGGACAAGAAACTGAATAGCCAGCGGATTGATCAGCGAGATTTTGAAGCTTTTAAGGGACTGACGGCATTGGACCTGACGAATACCTATGAAATATCCCAGACGGACCAAACCACTTTGGCCCATATGCCCGGATTAAAAAGTTATGCTGGCGCTTTTAACGAATCCTTTAGTACATTTTCGGGCTACTTTGGCGACAAGTCTACAATTACGGAGCTTACCACTCAGCTTCGCAGCAATCAGGAATTGGCCATGTTGCTGGACTTCCCCAATCTGAACTCTTTATCCATTACCTATGTGGATGAGTCCGTAACGGATTTTCACTTGTTAAACCAATTGCCAATCAAGTCCCTGTCGCTCACCTTTGTCGATGAACTCGGATGGTTGTCGTCCATGACCGGGCTATCATCCTTGTCTATACAGTACAGTGAAACCACAGACCTGCAGCCGCTGTATGCCTTGACCCAGCTTCAGGAGCTTCAGTTGTCCTATTTAACGAATGTAAAGTCCATCGACTTTGTGCAAAATATGCCTGCTCTACAAACATTAGATATTGAAAATGTAAACTTCTCCAGTCTGGAGCGCTTGACCGGCAAAAACTCTATTACCACACTACGCCTGGCTTCTCTAAGTGAGCTTGGCTCGGTAAAGGCCATCAATAGCCTGTCCTCTTTGCGGGAATTAGCGTTGTCCGGCTACTACGAGAATGCAGAAGCGCTGACACTGCCTAAAGTAGAGCGAGTGGAAGTTCCAAGCTCCTTTCTCCCCGGGCTAAAGGCCCCGGCTACAACCAGTCTGACGCTCCGTGGCGGAAGTGGGGAACTGAACTTGGCTGCGCTGGGGAAATTCCCGAAACTGGAGCAACTCTCGCTCTGGGAGATCGATGAAATAACCCGTCTTGCCGCCCTGGACGGCTTGTCCCGCCTAGAAACCTTAAACATTTACGACTCGTCACTGTTCAAGGAAAGCGATGCCTTATTTCGTTTGAAGCAGGTGAAATCTTTGGTGTGCTCCGAGTGTAGGCTGAACTTTGAACAAAAGGCGGCCGCGGAGAACAGCGTACTTGAACATTTGATCTTAGACCAGTCATATTTTAGCATGAACAATACCTCTGTTACTGAAGTTGACCAGATGATGCCTTACTTTGCCAACATGTCCGCTCTACGTTCCTTCACCATGCAGGATAGCAATTTGGATTCTTTGGAATTCATGAGTAACTGGCAGGGCATAGAAGAGCTTCATCTCGAGAACAATGCCATTTCCAATATCGAGACCCTAAGCCAGCTGCCTGATCTGCAAAAGGTATATCTATCCGGTAATTCCGTACAAAACAAATCCGTGGTTGGTACGGGTGTGCACGTATATTAATTACCGGCTGGGATGATGGGAGTTCTAGACTATTTTAGTTAATGGATGCTATTGAAACAAAGACAAGAAGGGGTTCGAGAATTATGTATAAATTCTCGAACCCTTTATGTTTATATTTAGCTTCTAACCGACATCTCTACACTCCAGAACGCTGCGGATTGTCCGTGCCAAAGATATGATACGGTGTAATCCCCTTTGAAAATAGACTATCGATCAGCTTGATCAATTCTTCCGACGATAGATCTTTGTCTCTGTGTATCCAAAGGCGAAACATAGATATTAATGTTGAAATGTAAAACTCAATGATATATGGTGCCAAGACATCATCTGTTGGAAAATCCACAATCAATCGCTCAAAGGGAATTTCTCTTTTCAAGCGTTCCACAAAATGAACAGAACCATAGTCGCCCAAGAGGGCTTTCAGAACTGAAATGTCCTCTGCATTTTCCAAGCATTGAAGTGCATCCTGGAACGTATGTGTAGAAAACTCTCTGCCTGCCATTTCCTCGTTAATGGATTTCAAAACACGCTCTTCAACGCAGTCCAACAACTCATAGATATCTGTAAAGTATTGATAAAATGTACTCCGATTATATCCTGATTGGTTAGCAATCTCTTGAATGGATATTTTTTCTATTGGTTTTCGGCTATATAAATCGCAGAATACATTTATGAATGTCTGCCTTGTTTTGTCCGTAATTTCAGGTTGCTTTTTCATTATTTGCCTCCGTTTGCTGTTCGATCAATTATCCGACAGATATTAAAAATCTGATGGTTGATGACCGTATAGTGAATCAATACAATAACATTATACAACACGTTGTTGGATCATCAACAAGGATGAATATGGATTATTAGGAGGCTAAGATGAGAATTTTATTTTTCGGTAGAGGTGTCATATCGACCCAATACGCATGGGCTTTCGAAAAGGCAGGGCATACCGTTGAGTTTTACGTTAGAAAAGGGAGAAAAGAAACCTTTGGAAGCCATATAGCGCTTGAAATGTGGGATGCGCGAAGAGGGAAACAGTTAATCCAGGAAAGCTGGAAAGTCAAGTTGCATGAGGAGGTAAGCCCAAATTACGATCTCATTATTGCGAGTGTCAACACGAAACAACTTCCCGAAGCAGCACAATTACTATCGACTACCGCGGGTAACACCCCGATCCTTATATTCAATAATATTTGGCAGGATTTAAAATCATCGATCTTGCCCTTGTCTATGAACAATGTTGTCTTTGGTTTCCCAGGAGCAGGAGGCGGCATTGAGGACAATAAGCTTAGGGGCGGCTTTTTAAAAATGATATTTCTGGAGAAACCACGTGTAGGCACGGAACAGATTAACAACAAATTCAAAGAACTATTTGAGAGCGCCCATTTTAAAATCAATTGGATAAAGGATATGCAAAGCTGGCTATGGAATCACTTTGCCATGAATGCGGCGATGGAGACCGAGGTGTTAAAACGGGGAAGTTTTCCAGCACTTATGAATCATCGTGACTCATTCGCAAATGTTGGTAAGAATATGCGGGAAATGGCACCTGTACTTAAAGCAAGAGGAGCAAAGATGGACGCGATTACTCTACTGTTGACCAAAATTCCATCAGCACTTCTCGGCACGCTGTTTAACAAGGTTATTTTTGCAAAGGGCAGCTTACCGCGACTTTTCATTGAATACAACAATAGTAAAGCCGGCTTTGCAGTACAAGAAGTTGTGAGAGAAGCAAAAAAGTTAGGTATGCCTTCACCACGGCTTACTGCGGCATTTGCAAACACTGAGCAACAACACAAAGCTATTGAGAAATGATAAACTGAAAACTGGATATTGTTCAGACCAACATCAACTCTACTAATGGTTATAACAACTATAGCCCGAGCTTTAGAAGCTTCGGGCAAAGTAGCTATTTATTAAAAAGGTAAATGTAGCTTCAAAACACTACACCCTAACCAACATCGCTACACTCTCCACATGCACCGTGTGTGGGAACATGTCCACCGGCGTTACCTCAACCGTCCGATATCCGCCATCCTCCAGCACACGCAAATCACGCGCCAGCGTACTTGGATTACAACTCACGTACACAACTCGCTCCGGCTTCATCTCCTGGATCGTTTCCAGCAAACGTGGATCGCAACCCTTCCGCGGCGGATCGACGACGATCACATCAGCTTCGATGCCTTGTTCTTTCCAGCGTGGAATAACGTCCTCTGAGGCACCAACTTCGAACTTCACGTTACGCATCTCGTTCAAGAGCGCATTGCTACGTGCATCCTCGATTGCTTCAGGCACGATCTCTACCCCGTACACCTGATCCGCATGTTGCGCGAGGAAAAGAGAGATCGTACCGATGCCGCAATAGGCATCAATGACTGTCTCTTTGCCACTCAGTCCTGCATACTCTACCGTCTTCCCATACAGTACTTCCGTCTGCACCGGATTCACCTGATAGAATGAACGCGCTGAGATTGCAAACTGCACATCACCAATATAATCATAGATTACATCACGGCCCCACAAGACGCGGGTCTCATCGCCAAAGATGACGTTCGTCTGTTTTTTGTTCACGTTCTGGCAGATGCTCGCCACATGCGGAATCGCTTCACGGATACTGCCAATCCATTCGTCTTTGTACGGAATGTCTCGACCATTCGTAACCAGAACAAGCATCATCTCGCCAGTACGGAACGCTTTCTTCACGACCACGTGACGCAACAAGCCGCGACCTGTCTCTTCGTTATAGGCACTAATTCCAAAATGACTGCCGATCTCCTTCACCTTCGCAACCACTTCATCATTATGTTCGTGCTGAATGAGACAAGTCTCCATGTCAATGATCCGGTGGCTTCCTTTAGCGTAAAATCCACCCACCAAGCCGTCCTCGGTCACGCCAATTGGCACCTGTGCCTTGTTCCGATAGCGCCATGGCTCGTCCATACCCATCGTAGGCAGTACACGAATGCCCTGCTCCGTATCCTCTTCGTTCATGACACCTTCGAGACGAAAACGAATACGATTACTTCCAATCATTTGTGCTTCATTCGCCTCACCAACTGAAACGTCATCCTGCACGTGCTGTTCGGCGCCCTCATTATCATCCACGTTGGATGCCAACGTCTCTGCATCCTCCACCATTACGTTCAACTTGCCAATCCGCTGCAAATTATCTACCACCAATTGGCGTTTCCAAGCAAGCTGTCCGGCATAACTCATATGCTGGATCTGGCAGCCGCCGCACTGATCATAGATCGGGCATGGCGCGGACACACGATCCGGGCTTGCTTTCACGATCTCCAGCAGTTTGGCATAGCCATACTGCTTCTTGGTTTTCATCACGCGCACACGCACGGTTTCACCTGGAAGCGCACCCTGCACAAAGAGCGTGTATCCATTCGCACGACCTACACCCTCACCGTCATGGTTCATGCCAATGATGTCGATGACGGTCTCTTCATTTTTGCTAACGGGCAGACCTTCGATTGGTGCAGATTCACGCGTTCTCCCCTTTGGACGAACGGCAGAAAGAGATGCGCCTTGTGGCCGCACCTCTTTTCCCTGCTGACGTGTAGATGGACGAGATGATTGACTTGGCTGACGGGACGCTGAAGCGTTCCCTTGCCCCTGAGAGGCAGCCGAATTCCGGCGGTTTTTTCCACGACCGCTGCGGTTCGTATTAGACAACGTACATTCACTTCTTTCTTTTTAGTATTTAACGATACAACATCAGATGATGACGCAAGTTGGTAAATGTAGCTGGCAATGTTCCCCCCAACTCTCCATCGAGGTTCAATTGCACATATCCCGGGGACGTAACTTCCATATGACTCGTCTGGAAATGAACCACTTTCTTGTCGTTCAGATGCTCCCCACGCAGCGCGAGCGTTACGAGGCGGATCATATCGGCCAGATTACACTTGCGAACACCGATCACATCGAACAGACCATCATCAATGGTTGCACCTGGAGCCAACTTCTCAAATCCCCCGACCGAATTGGTATTGGCGATGAGGAATAACATAAATTCATCATGGATTTCTTCCTGACCGTCGGCGCGAATAATCAGCTCCTGTGGAGACAGACTCGCCATTTTCTCAATACCCTTCATATAATAGGCCAGTTGCCCAATCATCGTTTTCAGACGACTCGGTACTTCATAGGTCAGTTCAGTCAATGAGCCGCCACCGGCGATGTTGATAAAATATTTATCATTCGCTTTGCCCAGATCTAGTGGACGAAGCTGCTGGTTAATGACCAGATCCACGTAGTCTTCCCACTGTCTCGGAATGCCTAGAGCACGCGCAAAATCATTCGTCGTTCCCAAAGGAAACACACCCAGCGGAGGACGGTTCTCCCGCTCAGCCATACCGTTAATCACTTCATACAACGTGCCATCGCCACCAGCAGCAATAATCATGTCATAACCGCGCTCAATCGCTAGTTCAGCTTCCCGGGTTGCGTCACCTTCACCCGTTGTTGCGTGACATGAAGCTTCAATACCACCTTGATCCAAACGCTGCAAAATATCAGCCAGACGTTTCTTCATTTCTTCCCGGCCTGAGGTCGGATTATATATTAAGCGAGCTTTTTTCATCTCATACGCCACCTATTCCACATTATCCATGAGTCTAAACGACCTCATATTCTTACGTTGCACGAGTCCACAGAAGGGTATATTTTTTACATATAAATGATCTTCCGTTCATTCTGCTCGAATCTTTCGTCTTACCTATATCTATGCATCAGGAATTCCGTCTCATTCCAAAGCCTTTAACTCCTATCATATCATCAAATGTAAAGATGTCCTAGCCTGTAATCCATAAGTATATTTTTTCATATAGGTACCCATTAATCCATCCATTACCCAATAAACCTCACGCACCGCTCCTGAATCTTCCCCACTACCTTTTATGTAAAATAGTCTCATTAATCAACCATTCTGCCCGCTTGGACAGGAATTAGTCTTCGATTTCGATGATCTTCATATGATTATGACATAGATATGCTACAAATTTACAAATCTTAAGATGAAAAGATAAATAACATCAACCTTTTTCCAATATAGTTTTATTGAACTCTCAACTTAGCACCACATCATACCCTTGAAGGAGAAGTGTAAATGAAAAAAATCGTGTTAATGCTCATGGTTTCGCTTATGGCCTGTATTCCTTGGGTCACTGTTATTGAAGCGGCAGAAATTAATCATGATCAGGTAGTCGGATTCCAGGAAGTTACGCCTGTCACCGTCACGCAACAAGCAGCCAAGCGTTTTCAGCCTTTTCTAAAAGTCTATCATGGATGCGTGCCTTTCCCCGCAGTGGATCAACAGGGCAATACCAGTGCTGGCTTGAATACGTCCGGGTCATCGAATGGGAACTGTAGCTCAAATACAGGGCAGATCTACTCCCGCTCCGCATGGCACAATGGGGTGTGGGCTATCATGTATTCGTGGTATTTCCCCAAAGACTCCCCTTCCTCTGGACTCGGCCATCGTCATGATTGGGAAGGGATCGTCGTGTGGGTCGATAATCCGGCAGCGGCCAATCCCCAAATCCTCTCCATCGCCTATTCCGGTCACGGACAATTTACAAAAGTTACACCAAGCAATACCAATACACAAGGTAACCATCCGTTGATTTCCTATAATAGTACCTGGCCACTGAACCATGAGCTTGGCGTTACTAATGCTGTAGGTGGAACTCAGCCTTTAATCGGATGGGACGATCTGACTTCTGCGGCACGGAATGCACTCAACACCACGGACTTTGGCAGTGCCAACGTACCTATGAACGATAACAATTTCACGAACAATTTGAACAAGGCCTGGTTTAGATAAAAAAAGAAAATCCTCTTCGAGTGAACAATTCACTTGAGGGGGATTTCATTATAATGCGATCGTATTCCGATCGCCATATAGGTCCAGCTAAAAGCTTCCCGCCAGAAAGCTCCTCGGAACATGACTGTCTTTATCCTTACTCGAAGAATAAGTTATTCTGTCCTCGTATCGCTCTTCAGCCAACCTCAAAATCCGATTTTTCTACCTGCATGCAGCTGTTTATACCAGAAATAGACGGTGCAGCCTACACAATAACCCAGCAGGGCCGCACTTGCAGCCATGAGAAGCATGACGGAGAATACATAACCTGCAGCTACCCAGCTGAGCGAGAACGAGATGAGTGCCAGAGACAGGAAGAGTACAGCCAGAATATTGTTGAATCGCTGGAGCTCCACCGCCTGCGTCTCTGTCCCTTGACCAGTCAGCACGACTTTGCCAATTTGCACAAACAGATTCAATTTGCCACTGGAAACCAGCCCCACCACCTGAATGATCCACAGCAAGCCCAGAACTACCAGCGGATTGAACACAAACGAGAGTAAAACAAACAATACAATACCGACCTGATTCGCTTTCACATAGCGCATAGGTATTTCCCGCATCTGTATATCTCCTTATCCCCATTTTATTAGTTGGTTTTATTGTAGTCGGTATGCAGGGAATGAGCAATACATCATTTAAGGGGAGTAAAATCTCTTTTCAGCACGTCCCAATGGGGAGTCGGGACGCCTGTTGTCTTTTTCCAATCGGTAAATGCATTATTTAACGCCTCAATCTCTCCAAAAGAACCCGCAATCAGCTTATGAATTGGAAGCACACTATAGATCTTCAACAGAAGGTGCAACATCCGTTGATGCTTGCGAATCATTTTAGCCTGAATCTCCGGTATAATCGTTATGCCCATAGCCTCAAGCACGCTAAAGCCCTCATCCATCGCCCTAATCATATGTTGGATTTGCTTTCTGTTCCCGTCCAACTTGATCAACTCACGCTTCTCATTAAAGCTCACCGCATTAAGCATCAGAATGGGGATGATATGGCTTTTCAGCCAGGCATCAATATCGCTCAGGACATTTAACTTGTATTTCACATGTTGGAAAGCTTGATCCAGCAAAGGTTTGAAGCCTATCTCACCGTCCAGACTGCCGATCACCATTTGTCCGCTACCTCCACCGATCGATAACATTCGGTCCTTTTCCCGCTTTCCTCCACTCACATGGAATCCAAACGCGACCTGTTTTGCTACCCTGCTGTTTTCCTCCAAAAAATTTTGCATGCTTCGCGCATCTGCGTTGTTTCCCACAATCACAATATTGCTGCTCTGATTCTCTGCCAGAATAGGTAACACTGAAGGAAAATCATTATATTTCATGACAACAAAAATCAGATCATATTGGTCATCCATTTCCAACGTTCTGGCTACCCGAACCGGATCAACTGTCGTTTTGAATTGAAAAACATGCCGGATGACGATTCCATCCTTCTCCAGCTCCTCTGCCCGCTTCCCTCTAGCCAGAATGGTGACTTCATTGCCGCCGCGCACCAGAACATGCGCCAGTTGACTGCCCAAAACACCTGCACCATACACTAATATTTTCATTGGTTATCCCTCTATTTCATATTTTATCAATATTCGTTGCTTTATGAACATTTGTTGATAAAATAAGATTAACAAAGCACCTACTGTGCTTCAATCGTTAAAATATCCGTTTTTGTTGAATAATCAACGAATGATTCCTTATTGTTGAAAACCATCATAGGAGGGGCCATGGACAGACGAGTACTCAAGACACGAAAGGCGATAATCGAAGCTTTTGTCGGGTTACTGGAAGAACGGGATTTCGAGCAAATTACGATAAACGATATTGCTGATCGGGCTAATGTAAACCGAGGAACAATCTATTTGCATTACGCTGACAAGTTCGACCTGTTGGATCAATGCATTGAGACCTATTTGCAGCGGTTGTTGGATGCCTGTATGATCGAAAGCTCTACTACAACACCCGTTACGGCCAAGGATGCGCTTCTCAGAACCTTCCGTTATCTGGAACAACATGCGTCTACCTATACCATACTTCTAACCAAAAAAGGTATTCCGGCATTCCGTAGTAAGTTGATGACATTGTTGGTCCAGGGAGTGGAGGAACAGATGGATGCCTGTGGTATACAGGAAGGTATGAAAAAAGAGATCACCATACAGTTTCTTGCTTCCGCTGCTGTGGGCCTCCTGGAGTGGTGGATTATGAATTCCATGCCTTATCCGGCCGAGGAGATCGTTGACCAATTAATAAGTTTACTGGAGCTACATCTGCAATTGCACGCACCGATTAATGGATAGCCCAATTTCTTTCAAGTGATCTACAACAAACAAAAACCACGTCCTTCGACGTGGTTTGATTGTTTATGAAGCTATGGAGTTCAAATCAATTGATACGACATTACTGCGAGCGATGTGATTACACACCTATGCCAAAGCGATCACTTCAAGAAGAAGCTTTAACCTCATTACATCTCTCCAGCAAAATCTGGATTTGGCGCTCCAGCCACTGCCCAAGCAATGGATGTGGTAACAGTGTCTCACCGCTGTACACATAGTTCAGTTCCTGCAGCCGATCCGGGATAACGTTCCTCGTGAAATAACCGGCACTCAAAAACAGCGGCGCCACAATGACTCGGTTCCCCCGCTCTTCGCTCCAGTACTTCACTTTATCGTACACACTCTCCGGATTCAGCAATGCATAATCCATATGGGCTACACCACTAACTTCCTGCACACGCTCTGCAAGGGAAGAAATTCCGGCTTCCCAACGCTCGCGAAAACCATCATGAATACTCCCATGGCCTACCAGCAGAATCGTTTCCTTCTCTGGTTGCTGCGACAACAATCGGACTTTGTCCCACACCATCACGGCAATATCCGGATCGTTATCCACCGGATACCCGAAGTGAACCCGAGCCTTCACATCGAACGGTTCCAGATCCGTTTCGCGATCAGGTGTTTCCTTTGCACCAATGGCATATTCAATTTCATCCACATGTGTACTCCCGGACGAAACAAATAGAGGTACGACCAGAATATCGGTTACGCCTTGTGCTTCCAGTCGGTCGATACCGTCCTGGATCAGGCGTCCTTCCACAAGTTCAAGAAAACCGGCTTCAACCGGTAATGGAATAGGCAGATTCAACCGGGAGATCGCGTCATCGACGGATTCCACCCAGGTCTGCTCCTGTGAACCGTGACTGATGATGAGTACACCCGGCTTCTTCATATTAGCGTCCCAGGCGTTCCAGCGTCATTTTATAACCATCATTGCCGTAATTCAGGCAGCGTTTCACACGTGAAATTGTAGCTGTACTCGCGCCTGTCTCTGCTTCAATCTGGTTATACGTATTGCCTTTACCCAACATACGAGCCACTTCCAGCCGCTGGGACATGGATTGGATCTCGTTAACTGTGCAGAGGTCATCAAAGAAAACATAACACTCTTCAATATCTTTTAGCGTCAAAATAGCCTCGAATAGTTGTTCAATGCTTTTATCATTTAGCTTTTTCAGCTGCATTTCATCATCATCCCCTAGCGGTTACTGTGTACCTACATTGTACTCACCCTGAGTTGGTATTTCAAGCGTTACCGATTTCACGCACTACAGAATAAAAATACATGTTACCGCTTACAAAAGGTACTATTGTCCTCCCCTCGCGTACATCGGACGAATTTACCGCGCTATTTCCCAGTTTTCACCTGTATATATCCGATTACTTATGTAGGATTTCAATCCTCCTAAATGTTACAACTTTGTGTCTGAACTGCATTTTACTCTTCGTGAACCTGCCATCTTACATGCGCCCAAATCCGCAAATATCCCGTTTTCCGGGATACCCGCCTACGCCGTCTCTCCGCGAATGACATACAGTATAACAAAAGGGAGTTCCACAAGGGTCTATGATGTACATCTGTCATGCAACTCATGGAACGCAATTCCGAAATCCAACATAGAAGGAACGTGATCGTTCATGCCACAGCATTATTATCACCGCCAGCCAGCACCAAGGCAGCGTCCGTCTTCTCATGCTCATCGCCAGGCGCATACTTCTGCCTATATGCCGCCCGGTGTGGTTCCACGGTCTTTGAATGAAACCCAGATCCAACCGATGTACCCTGGCGTAGAACCACACTACCCGGGCTTTGGTGAAGTCGAAGCATCTGCAATCGTACCGTATGGGCAAGGTGTAGCTGGCGGGAACTTATATGGAGGCGCAGCTCAGGTTCTTCCCCCAGCTCCGGTACCGGCGCCTGCTACTGGCAGTTCCGGCTTTTCATTAGCCAACATCGGTGAGTTAAAAGGAATGATTGACCGCTTCGGCGGCATTGATGGGATCATGAGTGGAATAGGCAAAATGCAGAAGGTCGTCGGTGGGATCCAGCAGATGGCTCCGATGATGAAACTTGTTATGGGCATTCTGCCTTTTGGAAAAGGAAAATCGAATAACAGCGCAGCTGATGCAGACTATGAAGAATATACGCCACCCCGGAAACGTAAAAACAAACGTCGGAACAAAACAACGAATGCTACACGTCGCCGCAACACAACTCCAGTCCGCCGCAAATCCAATTCCACGAAGCGTCGTCCCAAAAGTCGCAAAGGTTAAAAAATCCAGGCATCCCCTTGCAAAAGGCGGGTGCCTTAACAACGTTCATCCGTATACAAATAAATTTCAGGAACTTACGTTCTTATTTCTGTAATTTGAGGTATACTGGATAGTAACTAAAGGAGGCGGACCATGGAACTTATCAAAGACAAATACACTCCCGCATTAATCGATCGGACCGGCGAACTGTTGCGTCAATTCTACCCAAAGCTGGATACACAGCAATTTCATGAATTGGTTTTCGCTGAAGGCTGGGGACAGTTAGAATTCAAAGCGCGCATTCGCAGAATCACACTGGCTTTGACCCAGGTACTGCCGGACAATTATGAGGAAGCATTACATATTATTGAACAAGCCGCCCCGACGATGAGAGGTGTTGAATATCTATTTGTACCCGATTTTATCGAAGTGAACGGACTTGACCCAGAGGATTACGAGTTATCCATGAAGTATCTGACCCTCTTCACACCTTATTCCAGCTCTGAGTTCGCGGTACGCCCGTTTATTGAACATTATCCAATCCAAACGATGAAACATATGATGACGTGGGCAGAGAGCAACAACGAGCATAACCGCAGACTTGCCAGTGAAGGCAGCCGGCCACGGTTGCCATGGGGCGCCAAACTCCAGAACTTTATCACCGATCCAACACCTGTACTTCCGATTCTGCATGCATTGAAACAGGACGAGTCCCTCTATGTTCGCAAAAGTGTCGCCAATCATCTGAATGACATCTCCAAGGACCACCCTGAACTAGTTATGGATCTGGCCACGACCTGGTATGGACAACATGTACACACAGACTGGATTGTCCGGCATGCCAGCAGGTCATTACTGAAGAAAGGACATAGCAAAGCACTAAGTCTTTTTGGTTATAACGAGCAGGATTCGATTCACATTGAGCAGCTTCTGCTTGTCCAGGATTCGATTAGCATTGGCGAGGATCTTCACTTTTCGTTTGATGTCGTTAATGAGAGCGGCGAGTCACAGATGCTGCGAATTGAATATGAGATGGGTTATATGAAGGCAAACGGCAAACAGGCTCCCAAACGATTCAAATGCTCCGATAAAATGTACCCGACAGGCAGAACCAAGGTAGCCACTACACAATCGTTCAAAATCATTACAACAAGAAAATATTATGCTGGACTACATACACTAACGATTGTTGTGAATGGTAAAGAGGCAGCAACGACTTCTTTTGTTCTTGAAGTGGAGTAACAGGAAGACATCGTAAGTTATACACAGCTTACTGCAGCGGAATAGTTATTCACATGTGGATACATTTTTTTTTCAAAACTTCTAATAGAAGAATCAGAAAGGCCACCTGGCAAGCATCATCTCCCGACAGTTATTTCTGCCTGAGATCCTTGTCCAGTGGCCCTTTTCATATGTAACAAACGTTGCTTCAGCTAGCTATCTTCTTCTGATGATCTGCTTGCAATAGCGTGCGCTTATCACCGAAAGATGGAACTGCATACGGAGCAGTAAGGTATAACATTTTCTACTTAAACCAACCCCGTTTTACAAACCAAGCCACCATACTTCCGCCAAGCACAAACATTAACAGCAGCACCGCACCATACCCAAACTTCCATTGCAGCTCAGGCATATAGGCAAAGTTCATGCCATAAATACCCGCGATCAGTGTGAGTGGCATAAATACGGTCGTAATCACCGTGAGTGTCTTCATGATCTGATTCATCCGGTTGGAGTTCAGGGAAATATAACTGTCGCGCAGGTCAGCGGTCATCTCCCGATCAGCTTCAATCATATCCGTCAGCTTCAATAAATGGTCATAGATATCGGTAAAATAAGCCGTATGTTCACCTGTTCGCTGTACATGCTGGGAATTGACCACCCGATAGAGCAGATCCCGCATCGGTACTACCGTTCGTCTCAGCTTCAGCAATCGAGTCCGCAGATCAAACACCTGGTTCATCAAGTCTTCAACTGACTCCTGTCCACCCCGGTTCTCCAGTTCAGCCAGTTCATCCTCAATCGCAAATAAAGACGGAAAATAATGATCGACCAGCTTGTCCATCACCGTATAGGCTGCTGCCACCGGACCTCGCGCCCAGATGGTTCGTTCATGTGCATGGTGCAACAAGCGCTCCCACGCTTCATCCACTTCCTCCAATACGCCATGATGAAAAGACACTAGGAAGTTTGATCCGAGAAACAAGTCAACCTCCTCGGCTTCCAGTGTGGACGGGTTCAGTGCATGCAGTACAAGAAACTGCAGATTATCATAATAATCAAGCTTAGGCCGCTGCAATACATGCAGACAGTCCTCAATAGCTAAAGGGTGAAAATGAAAATATGTATCCAGCAAACGGCTTTCCTCTTCCGTTGGCTGGTTAAAATCGGCCCATACCCAGGCGTAATCGTTCAGATCCAGCTGTGTAAGTGGTACGTTAACGGAGACTTGATGTTCTCGTGTAATGGCGAGTGTACGAATCATAAATTAGACCACGTCCTTGTCCTGTATCTTTACGTCATTGTACAACTTTAACCATAGGTACGTCTCCCACGTGTCCAAAATATCCACAGACGCATTCAAACTCGACAACAAAAAAAGCCAACCCTGTTGGCTTCTCTCATTTCCCTATCCACAGTTCCCTGTATCCACAGGAATATCTTCTTTTGGTTTATCATTCCACGGATGGCTATCCACATATCCAGCCTGTCCACACGTTCATGCACAGGCGTCTCTTGATTTTGGTTGTATATTTATCCACATATCCCGATATTCACACAGTTATGAACAGATTGTCTGGTAACTCCGAATTTGTTCGGGATAACTTCTCTTTTTAGAAAATAATCCAGTACAATAATCCTGCCAGTGCCCCAGTAATCGGAATCGTAATGAACCACGTAATAATAATACGTCCAGCAAGTCCCCATTTCACCGCAGAGAAACGTTTCGCGGAGCCCACACCCAGAATAGCTGATGTGATCGCGTGCGTTGTACTAACTGGAAGGTGAAGCAACGTTGCTGTGAAAATAACGGATGCAGCTGACAGATCCGCGGCAAAACCGTTGATCGGTTCAATTTTAAAGATTTTGGTACCCATCGTTTTGATGATTTTCCAACCACCAATGGATGTACCCAGAGCCATCGCAGTTGCTGCTGAGATTTTAACCCACAGCGGAACATCCAGATTATCCTGCACACCTGCTGCAACCAGAGCAAACGTAATAATCCCCATCGCTTTCTGTGCATCATTCGTACCATGCGTGAATGCTTGCAGTGCTGCCGTGAAAATCTGTACCGTACGGAAACCTTTGTTCACGTTATGCGGACTGCGTTTGGCGAAAATATATTTGAGAATCGTCATGACCACATAACCTATCGCAAATGCGATCAGAGGTGATAATAACAAACCACCGACGATATCAATGAATCCGCTCCATTTCACTTTATCAGATCCTGCGCCAACGAGTACGGCACCTGCAAGGGCTCCAATAAGTGCATGTGAGGATGAGGACGGAATACCGAACCACCATGTAACCAGGTTCCAGATAATCGCTGATATCAAGGTGACTATGACGACCTCTATCCCGTTATCCAGCGTGGTGGGGTCGGTCACACTCCCCCCAATCGTCTTCGCAACACCTGTGAACATCATCGCACCGACAAAGTTCATCACCGCTGCCATAAGAATAGCTCGACGTGGCGTCAGCGCTCGGGTTGAGACCGAAGTCGCAATGGCATTGGCCGTGTCGTGAAAACCGTTGATGAAGTCAAACGCCAGTGCAAGGAAGACGACTATACCTAATACCCAAATCGTTGTTTCCATTATTCTCTGGCTCCTTAAGAATTACGCATAATGATGGATTCAAGCACATTCGCTACGTCTTCACAAGCATCCGTTGTTGTCTCAAGACGCTCGTAAATTTCCTTACGCTTGATCAGTTCAATCGGATCAGACACGGTAGCGAAGAGATGTTTGATACACATGCGAAGCACTTCGTCGCCCTGGTTTTCCAGATCATTCAAACGAATGGTGTACTCACGAATAGCCAGCAATTTTTTCTGGGACAGCAGATGGATCGCCTTCTGAATTTCGTAAGCCGATTGGCGCAAAATTTCAGAGAACTGAACGATAAATTCATCCGGTTCAGTCAATTGGTACATATAGAAACGGGAAGCCGTTGCTTCGAGTCCGTCCAATACGTCATCAAGTGTTGTTGTCAGCTCCATGATGTCATCGCGTTCGATCGGCGTGATAAATGTTTTGTTGAGTTCTGTAATAATCGTATGCACGAAATCATCACATTTCGACTCGTACTTCTTCATTTCATTAGCGAAAAGAGTCACATCCTGAAGGTTGGAAACATGCTGGGAGAAATAATCCGCCGCTTGAACAACCGTATCTGCCATGTTCTCCAGTGTCTCAAAAAATATATCCTTCTTCTTCTTAAGCTTCATAGCTCTATCCCCTTTACGAGAAAAATTGCTGATAACCGATGAAACATGAAATGACAACCTTTGATATCTTATCATATTTGTTTCATGGTTTGTACAAAAGGTGTGATCCTTTTTTATATTCTTATCACATTAATCTGAAATGAATCTTAATTATTTGGAATAATGGTAAATTCAAGTCAAGATTTTACACTGCGTTTACAATTCGACATCAAAATACAGAATCGACACGATTCTACTTTTCACGATAAGGTAAGTTATAATGCCTTTTTGACAACAAAATGGATACATGTTTCATTGTTTTCTTTCATTACATCCTTTTATTGGTGCACAGCCAGCTTCACGTGACTGGAAAATTCCGGTTGATTGGGAACAATGCTGATAAAGGTTTTACCCGGCACAAGAGCAACTTCATTACCACCCTGAGCAAATCGTATAATATCCCCCTGCTTCTTCACCCACTGCCCACGAATCATCTTGCCCTTCTGAAACAACATGGCTTCCCCGCCCTGTTCCAAATTAACGGACAACCGACCTACACTATCGAGCACCTTGTGATCTGCACCTGCCACAATGATGTTCGCTGCGCCAAGTTGAGTGCCATTATCCAGATCCTGATCTGCCTTGCCATTCACCATTCTCATATATCGTCCGCTAACTTCATCATAATCATACGTCACCCGGTAACTATCCAATAAATAATGGATATCGAATTGCTTCACTGCCTCTCCTGCGGATGTCGCGCCTTCTTCGTTATAGATGTATACGGGAGACTTGAAGTCATGGCTATAACCCTTGATATCTGATCCTTCTCTCAGCTTGTCCGCTGAAGTATATAGATTATGCGGAGCTTTACGATCAGAGGAACGCCAGAAATATGGTCCACCATTCGAAATTTCATCCATATGCTGTTTCTGCTGCCTTTGCAAAATGGAATACGCATCCGGACTGCCTCCAGCGTGAACAAGTACCCCATCATAACTCTCGCCCAGCTCAATCAGATATGGACGTATACTGCGGACAGGTCCAACCGTCTCCGCACCGCCTTCACTCTGGAAGATGGCTATGAAACGGGTAATGCCTCCCTCAGCGAGGACTTCAAGAATGATATCGGCTGAACTAAGACCCGATTGGGGCCGAGCTGCTGGTGCATTATTAATCATTACGGCGAGTGGTCGACGCGTAATCGCTTCATCTACAGGCAGACCCGTCAGAGGTGCTGTATAAAGAGACGTGTTGGATTCCTCCACATTCTGTTCTTCTTGTACAGGGGCAAGTGTCGGTTCTGGCTGAAGTGGCATCGGGGTCGCCTCCTGGTTTTGGCAGGCAACAAGACTCAATGAGAGAATAAAGAGAGATGCAGCCGATGCTGCTTTGTTCCATTTAAAAAGCTTCAATATAGGACCTCCTGAACGATATGGCCTGGTTCTAAGTTGTGATATATGTCTCATGTAGGCAACCATTTCACGTATTTCTTTCCATTTAATCACACCCCATCCGATTTGTCTGCGCCCAGAAGGCCTTGATACAGCGTGTAATTCATATTTGAAACAGCATATCGCGAGAAAAATATGTCCTAAATGTGAACTCCTCAAACCTTACTTAAAATTTGAACTAGATTGTGATTTTAATCACAAACAAAACGACTTTTGAACTATACAATAAAGACATCAAAGGTGATCACTTAGAAAAAGAAAAAAAACAACACACACTAAATTCCATGAAGGAGTGGTTCATATGTTCAGCACAAACCAATGGCTTAGAGAAAACAAAGTAGCAATGTGGATTTTGACAGTACTTCGGGTGTATATCGGTTATGATTGGATGACTCATGGATGGAGCAAATTAACTGGCGGATTCCAAGCTGGCGGGTTCTTGGCCGGTGCGGTAGAAAAAGCAACAGGTGATCACCCGGCTGTCCAAGCTTGGTGGGCAACGTTCCTTGAGAAATTCGCAGTACCAAACGCAGGACTGTTCGACTTCGTTATCCCATTGGGTGAATTCCTTGTAGGTTTGGGTCTCATCCTCGGCTGCTTCACAACACTGGCTGCCCTGATGGCTATGGTCATGAACTTCGCGTTCCTCTTCTCGGGAACAGTAAGCACGAATGCTCAACTGGTTGTAATGGAAATCTTCCTTGTCGTTGCTGGTGCAAATGCAGGTAAAATTGGTCTGGATCACTGGGTACTGCCTTACCTTCGCGGATTGTTCACTCGTAACAACAAAGGAAATCTTCCTAAAGACACACCAACGATTAGCCCTACTCAAAAAACAGCTTAAGCAATCATTCATAGCATTCTCGGCCCTGCTCCCAATCCCCCTGGAGAGCAGGGCTTTTTACTTTTCAAAATCAGCCCGAATGCCTGACTGACTTGCCCATCCACAGAAAATCGTATTATGATGAAATAAAGTTGAACTTCAAAGGAGTACAGGATATGCCGACCCAGCGACGTCTCGAGACCGATGCGGACTTCCAGGAAGCCATGAATATGAAGTATAAGGTTCGAGTTTTTAAAGATAATCACCAGATTGACTCCGGTGGCATCATTATCCGTTTTGACAGCAACACCGTAGTGGTACAATCCAGTGTCAGTGAGCTCGCTTATCATTCGCGTACAGACTGTGAATTGTTCGAAATCCGCAAATAAAGATCTATTGCATGAATAAGTCCTTGTATTGAAAAAAGGTTACTGTAGCCCATCAAGGGTGTACAGTAACCTTCTTTTTTGTTTATATATTGTAATTGTATGCATTAATACACGTTATTCGTACGAAACTGGCTTCAAGCACCATAATCAGGCTGTTGTCTGTTCCAAGTTACACGCCGTCTCCAAACTGCCAGCAGTTCAAACTGAGCGTTCCATAAGGGTAAGACTGGAATAGACGCTTCGCTGATCGGGACATATCCGCTGTACCCATGGCGTAGAACAAAGGTGCAATGTGTTCTGTACCATACGACGGAACCGCCGTACGTGCATGAGGGGCTTTTTTCTCATATTGAAACAGTTCTCTTGTGTTCCACTGCTGCAAGCGCTCCCCGATCCAGTTATCAAACTCCACCGCCCACTCTTGCGGTTCATCCGTATTGCCCAGCAATCGCAAATTGTGAACCGTTCCACCGCTGCCAATGATTAACACATCATCATGCCGCAGCTGTTCCAGCATTCGGCCAATATCATACTGTTCCTGCGGCGTACGCAGTGAGTCTACAGATACAGCAATCACAGGAATGTTAGCCTCGGGATACATATGGAGCAACGGTACCCATACGCCATGATCCAGCCCTCGGCCTCGAATCGGCTGATGTGCCAGATTGCTGCGGGTGAACAAAGCACATATCTCGTTTGCTAAATCTGGCTGCCCAGATGCAGGGTATTCCATCGTATACATCGTAGAAGGAAATCCGTAAAAATCATGCAAGGTCTGATGTGTATCATCCATCGTCACGGACGGTTCAGGACAATCCCAATGCGCCGTAAATACGACAATGGCTTTCGGAGCCGGCAGCCTGTCTCCAAGCTGGTTCAAGAAGTGAGTGTAGTCATTGCTCTCCACCGCCAGAGCGGGAGAACCATGCGCAATGAAAAGTGCGGGTAATGTCATTGCTGCCAACCTCCAGACACGGATAGAATGCTTACTCCTCTATTTTACCCTTAAGAAGGCGCTTTTCCAAGCTGACATCCCAAACAGTTGTAATCCTGCCACTTATATCATCCAGTGCTGCCAATCCTGCTCGATCTTCTGACGTTCGCCAAGCCACTCTCTGGTACGCGTAATCAGCTGTTCCCGCTCTTTACCTGAAGAGAAGGTGTGATCGCCCTGGAAGATGATCTCCTTGTCACAGCGGCCCTCTTGGCGCATCCAGAATACCTTTTGATACAGGAATGCGTAGTCTACAGGAATAATCTCATCTGACGTGCCATGCACGACGAGTACATCTCCGCTAAACTTAACTGCTTCCTGGAATGGCTGTTGTTCAGCTAGGGACTCGAAGAACGTCGGTGTGAATTTGTATCCCAGATAATCAGCCGCACCCAGTTTCACGCCTTCATCGTATACTTCCCGTCCCGTAATCTTCACGATATCATTGAATGGATAACCCACGGAGGACCACATCACCAGGTTTTTGACACGTTTGTCACGTACTGCAGTTAGTAATGCAACGGCACCACCCAGACTATGACCAATCAGCGTAACACGCGTAGGATCTACATCACTGCAATTCACCGCGTAATCCAGCACCGATCGGGTCTGCAGCACCATGGACTCCAGTCCTTCCGCTCCGTACTCCCCACTGCTCTCTCCGCAACCGATATAATCGAAACGCAGGACCAGATAACCGTCTTCAGCCAGCTCCCGAGCAGTCTTTACAAACAAACGATCCACGCCGATCCGGCTACCAACAAAGCCGTGGCA
Organism: Paenibacillus sp. FSL L8-0435; assembly: GCF_037965655.1. Lineage (NCBI taxonomy): Bacteria > Bacillati > Bacillota > Bacilli > Caryophanales > Paenibacillaceae > Paenibacillus > Paenibacillus sp. FSL L8-0435. The sequence continues at coordinate 814,490 of NZ_CP150185.1, read as the reverse complement.
GATGACCGCCAGAGGGACCCGTTGCTGGCTCTTCTCCTCCTTGATATCTTTCACAACCGGATAATGAATCGTGGCTGTTAATTCTTCCTGCCCATGACGGATACTGATCTGACGTTCCATACCGATTTCCCCTTTCACGCTTAGCCTGTTGAGCTTCATTTATTAAATATATATAATCCGATAAGTTTAGTGTGTATTAAGATGTTATTCATATATTATCATCCCGTAACCTTCAAGTCAACGTACGTAAGAATCCTTTCTACGTCGACTGTTATTCTACATTTTATCGGTTGATGACCGCAAAAAAATGAGCCACGCTGATAACAGCTGGCCCGGATATCATTTGGAATTCTAACAAGTGTTGCAGGATCGTTATTCGTAGCTTCTACGGAACATCTCGTGGGTCTCCACCCGCCCATTCCACTCATGCTCATGACCCGAATCACTATTGTCCCAGAAACTTCTTCCCTTCAAATTGCCATCTGTCAGTTCTTCTGCATACTCCGTATCCTCCAGGTTCTCTTCAAAGGATACAACTTCGTCCACGACTCCACGGGAGTTGCTGTTCAGTAGCAGCTTCCGCGTCAATTCTGTTTGTTTATCCATAACAAGCACACTCCAATCTTGGATTTCTGTTGGAAATGCTACTATTGTGATGGAATCGGCTGCTCTTTATGCATCCTTCACACAATCGTTAGATCTGGGAGGCGTGAGGGTATTTTTTTACATGAACAGGGGAAAATAAATGAACAAACATAGGTAGCATATGCCTCGGAATCCTTCTGCCGAAAGGAATGAATTCATGGAACATCTACTGGAATGGATTCAACATCACGGTAAACTGGTGCTGTTATGCACCTGTGTTATACTGGCCTGTGTATGGATATGGGTCCACCATGAGCAGCTTTTTTATAAGGAATAACTTTGCGAAACGAGAGCCCTTCCCGTATACTAAAATACCGTCAGGGTCTTCAGACCATTGGAAGATCAGAACGTGTGTAGACAGGGGGAGCAATCATTGGGGATTTCCTATAAGAAGCTTAAAGAAATACAGAATCGGCAAATAACCGAGATGAGTCGAATGACACCTGAACATGTGAAATTGTATGACCAGATCAGCACAATTGCGCGTCATGCGCCAGCGGACGAGAGAACACAGGAAGAGTGGATACTCTCCGCAGGAAAAGCAATCGTACAGGCTCAGCGGGATAACAAACCCGCTCGCGAGTTATACGGACCTGATCTGGAACAAGACATCCATGCACAGCTCGGGATAACAAATAAAGCACCGGAGAAGACGGCTGCCGTTGAGCTGGGTAAATCCAGCCCAACTCGTGGTAATAGTCCAACAGCTTCATCGAAAAAGAAAGCCAACGCTGTAGAACCACAGCCAACCGAGAATCCAGAGCCTGTGAAACGGACACCAAAGTGGTATGCCATGATCGCTTGGGCGGCTTTGTCTTTTGTCATGTTGATTCAAGGATGTGTGGGATTGTTCGTGGGTTGGACTGGCGGAGATACGGAGCCTTTCCAACACATTAGTCTGTTCTCTCTGATCATTGCGGCAGTTGGAGGGATCGCATTGGTGGAGATGCTTCGCCGTCTTGCTGAGCGACCGGACGATGAAGGAGCGGACAAGAACACCGTACCTAAGGTTAACCTTAAGGGAATCATCATCTACATCGTCATCGTGGTCCTTGTGCTATTTGTAGGGTATCCATTGCGTGATAAATTGCCGGTATTTGCACTGGCTCCGTGGGTGAGTGCGGTGATCGGAGTTGTGGGACTTGCAACGGTAAGGCCTTTATTTGGACAAAAGAAAACTGCATAACACGCTACACGTTATATAAGCGAGGCTTCACGAATTCGTGAGGTCTTTTTCCATTTGGAGCTGATTCCGATGTTTGATTCCTTTGCCCGGTGTCTCTCCAAACTCCCGCTTGAACATCCTGATGAAATAGTTCACTTCCATCCCAACGGTCTCTGCCGCCTCTCGAACACTTGCTCGTGGATGCTTGTCCATCCAGTCCGAAGCCTTCTTTAAACGTAATCTTTGCATATATTGATGTCCTGTCACGCCATAATGCTGGTGAAATAATCGATTGAGATGCTGAACCGAATAACCCACTGCGTCAGCAACATGCTTCAATAACAGATCGTCTTGATAGTGCGTATGCATCAATGCTACTGCTCGGATGAGTGCATCCTTGCTCGGATCAGACTCCCGATTAGAACGTGTTACAGTGCCGTCCTGTGCCATCGATGATCCATCACCGCCAATATCTACAACAGATGGAATTTTCGATTGTGCTATATCCAAAATAAGCTGGTAGATCAGGGTTGATGTGTTCCACATCTCCGTTGCTCCTCGATCCAGCCCATGCCAGAGATTGGTCATCCTTGACCAGATGATTTCAAAACCGGAGATATGGTACGGCTCGTTCTGAATCAAACCCGCGCATTGTAGCACCGATCCAGCCGATGCACCGCCAATACCGATATAACCAAGTTCTCCTTTGGATTTGGAATGAGGCACATACTCATGCGCAACCTCGGGTTCCATGATAAATAACTGCCCTGCTCCCATCGTCCATGCCCCTTTATCCGGAAGCCTGAACTGCCCTTCACCACCATGTGACAAAAACAATTGATACACCGGAAATCCATTCGGTCTATGCAGAACTTTCTCTTCCTGCGTGCCTACACAATACAGGTACAGCGGCAACCGGGAATCCGGCAGGCCGGTCAAACGAAATGCAAGCATTCCATCATTCCTTTCGGCTCATAGGCTTTACATAAGGTAAACTAATGATATTTACACTGGCCACTCCGTTTCGTGTAAATGTTTAGTTCGATCTATATCGCCTATTTACCTTTATTATCCATTATTCGTTCCTTATGTAACAATGGTCTAAGGAACCTTTTTGGCGACAAGATTTTCAAAAAGCAATTTGAAATACTAGCCAGACGATTGTCGTTCATACATAATGAAAACACCCTTTCCGGATGGAAAGGGTGTTCGAGTTTGTTTCAGTGTAAATTTTTACATTCAGCCCTGTGGAGGTGTTTGCCCCTCACTTGAGGCTGGTGGATTGGTAGAAGGCGTCGGCTCCTGTGTTGGCGTAGACTGAGCTTTATCAAGCTTGAATGTATCCGATGGGCCTGAAAGTGTATGTTTATTCGTTGGTGTATTTGCAGCAACTGAAAGAATATACACCTTGTACTCGCCTCCTTCCACCAGATTGGCTCCAGTTGAATCTATAGCTGTTTTCGTTAATGTAACTTCAACCGCTGCAGGATTTCCAATTGGGTAGCTAGTGTTAGAGCTTGCTGTAGTAATATCCAAATTATCTGTTCCTTTAACAATAAAGAGTCGGTATGCAGAAATCCCAGTTTCAGAAGTTGGTTTAGCAAAGCTAAGCTTATAACTTGCCTCGGTTACAGTACTTGTATTTTGAAGACCTGTTATAGTGGCAGTTTGAACCACATTTGCTTGTGCAAAGATATTAAACTCATTGGAAGCAGAAGACAGATTGGAAGCACGTGATGTACTGTCCGAAACGGACAAGACAAACACTCTGTACTTCTGTCCAGCTACAAGGGCACTACCATTAATATCTCGATGTCCACCGTTTAGTACTACCGGACTGCCTGCATTGTTTTTGTTAATTTCAATAAAAGAATTAATTCCAAGAGCAGAACTTGTATTGAATGCACTCACTTGGTTAGCAGGCACAATCAGGATACGATAATTGGAGATATTGGTCTCGTTAGTTGCCTTATTGAAGGTTATTGTTACATCCGAAGGCGTTCCAGACTGTCCTTGATCTTTAACGGTTGCATTCACATTACTCGCCACTGCTACAGCGGAATTTGAAGTTAATGTGATTACACTGGAGGCTGACGATAATGCATTTGCCAAAGATGTATTATTATTCACAGCCATCACGTAAACGCGATAGCCTACATCATTACGGATCAAGTCACCATCCACTGTTCTCGAACCAGATAAAGTAATCGTCTGGTTGCTTCCAGTTCTACTTACATACGTATAATTTGAGCTATTCACTGTATTGGCTACGTTCAGATTGAAGCTGCCTGCATTTGCATTTTTCACTACAAACACCCGATAATGATTCACATTTGTCTCATCTGCGGATTTAGTGAACGTCACACGCAGATCACGTCCATCTCCAGTATCCCCAATATCACTTGCAACCACATTGCTCGGAGCTGTTACAGCCGCGTTTGCCGACAATGTAATTTGGGAAGAGTAACCAGACAAAGCATTCTGACTGGAGTTTCCGTTGTTGTTCACCGACAGAACGAATACCCGATAAGCAACATTATTGCTAATGGTATAACCATTGGTATCTACCGCATAGTTTGGAAGCGTAACGGACAGGTTACCACCCGTTTTGTTCACCTGCGTATAGTTGTTTGACGCATTAGCTGCGCTTAGTGTGAAGCTGCCCACATTAGCGGAACGAACTACATATACTCGGTAGGCAGAGATTCTGGATTCATCCGCAGCTTTGTTGAAAGACACCCGCAGATCACGCCCATCACCGTAGTCACTAATATCCGCAACAGACAGGTTGCTAATAACTCCCGCGTTACCGGTCGTTGTCAGTCTCAGAGCTGTGGAGGAAGCTGACAGCGCATTGGTGTATCCATTTTGCTGATTGCCCACCGCCATCACAAAGATGCGATAATCTTGCAGATTCGTTACGTTATAACCACTTGTGTCCTTCATGGATGAAGGCAAAGTCGTTGTAATGTTGTTACCTGTTTTATTCACCGTATAGTACAGACTGGAGGACAGGTTGCTTGCCGTTGTCAGATTAAAGCTGCTGGCAACCGAGTTGCGCACCACAAAGACGCGATAATTCGCCACCTTGGACTCATCTGATGAACGGTTGAAGCTCACCTGAATATCACGACCATCTCCATAATCCGAGTTATCCTTCACCTGCGTAATTACTGGAGAGGTTGCTGTGTTCACGGACAGCGTAAGTGAAGATGTTGCTGCGGACAGCTTGCTGTCTGTTGTTGTATTAGTGCTTACCGACAAGATGTAAACTACATATGCTGTACCGCTTTTGATCAATTCGCCGGACGTATCCCGTGTCGAAGAAGTCAACTGGCTTTTCACTGCGGTACTGTTTCCTTTGTATATGATCGTGGAGTTTGCACTGGACACTTTGTTCGCTGCAGCCAGATTAAATGCAGAAGAGTCCTTCGCTTTAACAACAAAAGCACGATAATACGTAATATTCGATGTTGTGTTCGGCTGCGTGAAGTTAATCTCCAGATCGCGGCCATCGCCATAGTCACTAATATCTGCGGCACGCAGACTTGTAACCGCCTGTACTGTGGATTTCACATTATTGAGCTTCAATGCTTGGGAAGACCAGTTCAATGCATTTTTATAATTATTGCTGCTGTTTCCAACAGTCAGTACATACAGGCGATACGTTTCATTGCTGTTAAGCAAATCCCCGTTTACGTCACGCGTCTGTGCATTAAGTGTCAGTTTCGGGTTGCTGCCATTTGGTGTAACCGATGTATAGTTCGCAGAAGGTACGGCAGACGCTGCCGACTCCGTAAAGCTATTCACATCGCGAGTTTTCACCAGCATAATTCGGTAAGCAGATACAGCCTTCTCTGAAGTTGGACGTGTGAAGCTCACGGTCAGGTCACGACCATCTCCATTACTTCCAGATACCGAACCATAGATGTTCCATGCAGCATATTGTGTCTCATCCACTGGAGGCGTCGCGGTTGTCTTGATATCTACACGCTGATTACGCGAGTTCCAGAATACTTTCTCTCCAAAAGCTTCACTGACAAAACGAATTGGAACCATCGTGTTGCCCTTAATCGTGTTCGCAGGTACATCCAGCGAGATCGCTTCTCCGTTGATGTATGCCGTTTTGGAACCAAGTTTCAAAGTAACTTCCTGATCATCACGAGTTGCAACAATCGTTTTGGTTCTGTTGGTGTACGATACCTTCGCGTCCAATCCTTCAAAAATCGACCGAAGTGGAACCAGTACACGTCCACCTTTCATGACAGGTGCCTGAGCAGATGATAACTCTGCATCATTAATATATATACTGATTCTCGCAGCTGCATCCATAACCGACGTTGGAAGTGCGGACATCAGCATGGCCGATACAGCCAGCGCTGACATTACCTTCTTCACTTGTTTTCCTCCCGCTTTCCTCATGTCCCATATCCCCATTCTCGCAATTAGTTAACATCGAAATAGATTCGCTGTTCTTTTCATTAATTCCTGTATTTACCTATGCACAACTAAGACGTTCCGATCGGCTCAAAAGTTTCCAGTTGTACAAAAAATATTTTCTCAGAAGTCTTCCTCTATCTTCCACCCTCCAAAAGTTAAAAATAACAGAAGAATTTGTCACCATTCCGCAACCACATCCTGCACCAATTGGGTTAATGTATAGTGACTAGTGAACAACGCCTATCATTTTCTCAACTACGGGAGGTTCATATCTATGACATCATCGTTTCAATCCGCCAAACGTACAGGCATGCGCACCTTCATTACAGCTACCGCCATTGTCTTGCTACTCCAAACGGCTGTCGCTCCATTATCCGGAGTCGCTGCTGCCGCTTCTTCCAGTACAGATACCAAAGTCACGACGGCCAGTTCAACAACGATATATAAAACATTTCAATCCATGCTCTATAAAAAGAACGGCTTGCCTGCCGCGGATACCTATCTCGAATCTCATATCAAAAAAGTAACAAAGCATCACGCCACCCTGATGGTGCTTCAATTGGAGAATGCTCGCCTGGAGGCGCTAACAGCCATGACGGACCGCATACTCGTACCTAATGTTCAGGACAAGATGATCAAGGCCTACAAGTTGAATGATAGCTTCACCAAACTCATGGAGCGTACCCAGGACTCTGATCTGCGTGCACTGTTAAAAGAAGCCCGTGACAGCGGCTACCGCCTCGTCATGCTCGAAGGCTCCCTCTATCCCATAATGAATTATGCGGCTTTCGTGAAATATAACTCTGAAATTAAAGAAGATATCTCTAGCTACATCAGTATCATGACAAGGGAAACGAAAAACTTGCCTGCGGATGACGGTGCTCTGGTTATTGGCTATCAGGAAATTCTCCTTCGAGCACTCGGCCAGGAAAGATTCCTGGAACTGCATCCAAAATCAAATCGAGCTAAGCAGGTGCATAATCTGTTAAACAGTTATACCCTGTATACCTTTTATGGGCTGAACAATACACCGCTGTTTGATTATGACACGAACAAAATGGTTGCGAACGCCCAAAGAGGCTACAACGGCGTCTTGCAGCGTCTTGCATCCGTCGATAGTGAATTCCTCACTAAGCTGGATGCCTTTATGGGCGTGGTTAAGGAATCGAAGTATGAGAAAACGGCTGCTGTCGAGAAATGGCTGGACCAGAATGTGCCGGTCAGCGACTATGCGAATTATTGAGTTAATCCGTTCCCAGAGTTAATATCCAGGCCAAAATTCAGGCTAAATCCCAACAGATAATCACGACAAAAACCGCCACAGGATTCGCTCCTATGGCGGTTTTCTTCATGCTTCTATCATCAAAACTGACTTAACCCGTCAGCGCTCTGTACTATTGAATCGGTTTAACCATATGATTATACTCATGTCCTGCGATGACAATCACACCGTCTTTGACATATCCCTGCCGTTCATAGAGCATTAGCGCACGGCCGTTGTCCCGTTCTACAATCAGGGATACCTGCGAGTGACCCAGCTCTCTGCCCTGCTGCTCAAAAGCAGCCATCAGTGCCCGGCCGATGCCCTGCCCCTGATAAGCTTCACTTACCGAAAGAGTATCCAGATAATACTCCCCCGGACGGGTTTCTTTAACCAAAGCATACTTCTCTTCCTGGCTTCGTCCAGGTCGATCCAGAATCGGCTGGTCCAGACGATCTGCTTCTCCGCCATCATAGGCTACCAGAATCCCCGCAATCAGCCCATCCTGCTCCATCACTGTCACATGACGATAGCTAATCCGGTTGTTTTCCTGTACATAGAACGCCTGCAAAATCCGCATCGCCTTCTCATGATCCGCCTCACCCGCAAGCGCGTATGCAATGTCTCCTATCGCCTGATACAGCAAAGGAATAACCTGATCAGCATCTTCTATGCGTGCAGGTCTGATCAGAGGAGATGTTTCTTGGTGATCTAATTGCATCTTGTAATTATTCATCAGATTAACATGTTGAACAGATTTAGATTTTTGTTCAGTTCGGTATAGGCGATACCTTTGCGGTTCATGCGTTCAATGAGCGGGTGGTAGTCTTCCTTGTACATCAGCTCAATGCCCACCAAGGCAGGGCCATTTTCCTTATCATGCTTTTTCGTATATTCGAACCGGGTGATATCATCATTCTTCCCTAGAACTTCCTCCAGGAATTCACGTAAAGCTCCTGCACGCTGCGGGAAATTAACCATGAAATAATACTTCAGACCTTCATAGATCAGGGAACGTTCCTTGATCTCCTGCATCCGGTCGATATCGTTGTTCCCGCCACTAATTACGCAAACCACCGTCTTGCCCACGATTTGCTCACGATACTGCTCAAGCGCCGCAACAGCCAAGGAACCGGCAGGCTCCACAACGATCGCATTTTCATTATATAACTCCAGAATAGTTGTGCAGGCTTTGCCTTCTGGTACTTTCACAATGTCATCAAGTATACTATTGCAGATATCAAAGGTGAGATCGCCAACACGTTTCACCGCTGCGCCATCCACGAATTTATCAATATCATCCAACGTCACAACCTGTTTGCGGAACATCGCCTCACTCATGGAAGCTGCACCAAGTGGCTCAACTCCAATGATGCGTGTCTCTGGACTCACGGTCTTCATGTAGGTTCCCACGCCGGCTGCCAGCCCTCCGCCACCAATCGTCACGAATACATAGTCGGCATTCTCATCGAGACTTTCCATGATTTCCATCGCTACCGTACCATTACCTGCAATAATCTTGGGTTGATCAAAAGGATGGATAAACGTCATGCCCTGTTCGTCACATGCACGCATCGCTTCAGCATAAGCATCATCATACGTATCTCCGATCAGCACCACTTCAACGTTGCTGCCGCCAAAACGTCTCACTTGCTTCACCTTCTGGTTCGGTGTTGTACTCGGCATGAAGATTTTGCCGTTAATTCCAAGGGCATTACAGCTAAAAGCAACACCCTGAGCGTGGTTACCCGCACTTGCACAGACAATACCCTTCTCCATCTCGGCTGGTGTCAGACTGCGAATCATATTATAGGCGCCTCGAATTTTGAACGAACGCACCACTTGAAGGTCTTCCCTTTTCAGATACACATTACAGTTATATTTGGCCGACAATACAGCATCCCGCTGTAACGGCGTTCTTACAATGACCTCACGCAGCACATGATGTGCGCGTACGATATCTTCCATGCCAACACTGGCACGACCGGGACTTGTGGTTCCCGTTGGTTCTTGTTCAACTGGTTTCATGTTGTCTCCACACTCCGCTTTTATGGTCTATATAAGTTGAACTAAAGTTTTATTTACACTGACACTACGATGACAGAATAACCCTCCAATCGCTGTTATCCCCAGATTTTTTCGATTCCCTTTTCTCAAGGGAAAAATCCGGTGATAAAGGCGAACGCTTCGCTTTTTCAGGTTCTTTCTGTCCTCTCCGTTATCGTGTAAATCACTAATTCAACTTATCTAGCAATGTCGCGCACTGCTTTTCTTTGTATTGTATCACTTTTGCTCTGTTCTTGCGCCTGAGCTCACGTCATTTATCATTCGTACAATTTCATCAATAATGACCTGAGGGTCTGTATACATAACCATATGTCCCGATTGATCGGCCCCAATCCATCTCGCATTAGAGAGCTGGCTCACCGTCTGGCGATGCGCCGTGATGAGGGCAGGCCTGATTTTCCCCTCTCCCTTGCCCGGGTTCGTACCCGAGATCACGCTAACTTCCAGATTACCCAGAGCCGGAGGATGTTCCAGCAACGCTGCCATGTCATCCAGAAATGTTTTTCCTTCCGCAAGCATCGTGCTGGCTGCCCGTACAGTGAAATCCTCCTTGAGATGATCCGCTGCCACATCGTCAGGCTGAACACTTCCAGCTTTGCTGCCAAGTTTCTTATATAAGCCAGTCCGCGCCATGATTGGAATAATGAAACCATTGATGGCAAAGCTCTTTTTAGTAAGCTTGGAAAAATACATTTCGCAATGCTCGTCTGATGGATCTACCAGGATAATGCCACGTAATCGAGATAGATGTGCAGCTGCCGTAGCCCGTACAATCGGACCTCCCCAGCTATGTCCAACCAGAATGAATGGGCCCGGGCCCAGAGCTGTCAGCAGTTCCCCAAGATCCCCTGCAATACGTTCAAGGCTGCGGGGAGCCGAGTCGATATCACTTTGTCCCGCCCCTGCCCTGTCATACACAACTGCACGTGCATGCTCAGCAATGGCTGGTGCAACCAGTCCCCAGTTTGATCTGGAGGCGCCCATACCGGACTCAAACACCACCGTCAGGTCTCCTATCCCCTTGGACATATAATGTAGTTTGCGACCATCGCGGGTCTGAACAAACGCACTTGAACCAAATGTATGTGAGCTAGGGTTAGAATTCATATTCCCCTCCTGATTACGTGGATAATCATCTTTCACCGAATCTAATTGAAAATGATTATCAATTACTTTATTATAGAATAATCCATGCTTTACGACAACCATGTTGCTTCAGCAAGATACAGCCGTTCTGTCGCTTCTATCACGTTTCAACGATCATTCCCCGCCCCACCGTTCTGCTAAGCCTCCTTTTTCCTTATGGAAAAGAAAACCCGATCCATAATCGGATCGGGTAACTGTCCCTGCCACTATGCGGCTAGGCATCATATATAAAATATAAAAAAACAGCCCGATTTCAATTTCCATCAGGGCTGTTTTTAACTGCTTTAGCTTCACGATACCCAGGATTAAACATATCGCTCATTTAATAAGGAAACAACAATTTATGCCTGTGTCTTAAACCAAGTTGCCGCAGCTTCTGCTTCGGTACGAGTCAACTGATGACCTTGACGCTCCCAATGTGTGTTTACATTGGCACCTGCACCGCTCAGCAACGAAGCAAGTTCCTCCGTCTCACGTCTTAGTACAATCGGATCGTTCTCGCCCGCACCAATGAACACAGGCAGACCTTTCAGATCCGGCAGTTCCAGTCCGCGCAGCGGTACCATCGGGTGATGCAGAATTGCACCTTTGAATACATTTGCTTGATGGAAGATCAAACTTGCCGCAATGTTGGCACCGTTAGAGTAACCCAGTGCATACACGTTGGACCGATCAAAACCGTATTCCACCGCAGCTGCATCGACAAAAGATCCCAGCTCTGCCGTACGAGCAATCAGATCTTCTTCATCAAAAATGCCTTCGGCCAGGCGGCGGAAGAAACGGGGCATCCCGTTCTCCGATACATTACCCCGCACCCCAAGTATGCCAGCTCCTGGTGCGATCATCTCCGCCAGACCGATCAGATCGTTCTCGGTTCCGCCTGTACCGTGAAGTAACAGGATTGTTGGCGCATCCGGCTGAGCACCTGCTTTATAGATATGTTTCATTGTATTGGTTGTGGTCATGATTTGGACTCTCCTTTCCATTCACGTACTTCAATTCGTGGCAACAATTGTTCAATCTGCTCACGCTGTGGTTCATACCATTCAGGCAGCATCAGTTTCTCACCCATGCTCTCTGCTGGTTCATCCCGTGAAAATCCTGGAGGATCCGTAGCCAGTTCGAACAGTATACCACCCGGCTCCCGGAAATACACAGCGTTGAAGTATTGACGGTCAATGACTGGCGTTGGATGATATCCGGATTGTTCAAGATCCTGCTGAATTTGTTCATGTTCCACGTAATCTTTGGCACGCCATGCAATATGGTGGACCGTTCCGGCTCCACCAATCCCGCGCTGGATGCCTGTGGACTGAATATCGATGATCTGACCGATATCGCCGCTTGCCTGAAGACGAAGGAGTCCGTTCTCTTCACCGACTTGCTCCAGACCCAGTTTACTCACCAAGACGTCCATGGTTTTCTCAGGAACGTGGCTGAACAATACGGCTCCGCCAAATCCTTTGATGGCATGCTCCGGTGTCACACCGTTGAAAGTCCAGCTGCTTGGCTGACCACCTTCACGCTCAACCAGTTCAAGCAACAGACCGCCTTTGTCGAAGAAACGAATGTATTGCTCACCGAATCTGGTTTTATTTTCATATGGAATATCGAAGGAAGCAAGACGTTCTTTCCAGAAAGGCAGGCTTCCTACCGGAACCGCATATACGGTAACTCCAGTCTGACCGGAACCAATGACACCTCTTCTTGAATTTTGCTGTGGGAAAAAGGTAATGATTGTGCCCGGTGCACCCTGCTCATTCCCGTAATACAAGTGATACACGTCCGGTGCATCAAAGTTAATTGTTTTTTTCACCAGTCTGAGCGCCAACACACCTGCGTAAAAATCAACGTTTTTCTGCGCATCGTCAACAAAAGCTGTAATATGATGAATTCCTGAAGTTCTGAACATAATCTCCACTCCCTTGTTTTAGTTGTATCATAGGTTGTTTTTACTTCTTTTATTTATTGCTTTTCGTTATTTATCTTTAAGTTAAGATTCTTTAAATTTATATTAATCCATTGAACCTCAATATGCAAGCTTTTATTTTAAAATTAAGATTTAATACAAAAAGCAGGCCCCGATCACTCCGGGAACCTGCATATCGTTATAACGATTGATTAGGTTGGTATTCCTGTATTACTTTTGTATTACTGCTTCTTAAACCAGTTTCATTCTTTTTGGTGGATTCACCAAATCTTTATGTTCGTATTCATCCTTGATATCTCCGACAATCTCTTCAAGGATATCCTCCATCGTAACCATACCTACCGTAGCACCTGCCTCGTTTTTCACGGTTGCAATGTGTACACGGCTTTGCTGCATCTGGATCAGTACATCCTTGATTGGAGAACGCTCGGAGAAACTCGGGGTATTGTGAACAAATGTCTCCATATTGAAGTCTCTGCCCGCAGCTACACTCGTCAGCATTTCTTTGGTGTTAATAAAGCCCACAAAATGCGCCTGATCCCCATTTGCAATAACAGGGTATCGCGTGTATTCATGTCGATTCAGCGTCTCAATAATCTGATCAAGCGGCATTTCCTTATTCAACGTAACAATTTTATCACGTGGAATCATAATCTCCTGAAGCAGACGCTCATCAAAAGCAAAAATGTTTTTAAGATAGTCCAGCTCCGTCTGATTGATCTCGCCACTCTCATAACTCTTTGCCATAATCAGTTTCAGCTCTTCCTCCGAGTGAACGGTATCATGCCCGGCAGGTTTTACACCAAATATGCCAAGCAACAGACGAGCAGCTCCATTTAATGCATAAATGAACGGATTCATGATTTTACCGAACCAGTACAGTGGTGGTGCCAGCAACAACGTCATTCTCTCTGCAAACTGGATCGCCAGGGTTTTTGGTGCCAATTCACCAATAACCACGTGCAGGAACGTAATGATCGCCAGAGCGATACCGTAGGAAAGCACGGTAGACAATGCCGCCGGCACTTCCATTCGCTCAAACAGCGGATGCAGCATTTTCTCAACGGTAGGTTCACCCAAGGCTCCCAATACCAGCGCCGTGATGGTAATCCCCAATTGACATGCCGACAGATAATAATCCAGGTTGTGCGCCACTTTTTTGGCCAGTACTGCCTTTTTGTTCCCTTCCGAGATCAGTTGATCGATTCGGGACATCCGTACTTTAAGAATTGCAAATTCGGCTCCAACGAAAAAGGCTGTCAGACCTATAAATACGGCTACTAAAAATAAATTCAAGGCTATTATTCCGTCCAATGATTTCCCTCAGGTTGAGGGATTCACCTCCAAGTAAAATTTATATTAAGGTTGCACGAGTGATGTTCCGGTGACGGCTCGTTCTTCCGATCGCCATTGCCTCCAAATTTTCCTGATTGTTGTTTTCAAAGGTTTAAAATTGGTTTGCAAACGCGAACGCTACGCTTCTTCAGAATCGATTCCGTCCCCTACACTGTTACGTTGCCAAAACGCTTTAAATTCTGAGGGCAATATCACGCCAGATCGCTTGTAGCTTCCTCAACCTGCGCACCGCTCACTCGTTCCAGAAGAACTTGTTTGATGTGATAATTTTCAGTGTCCACAACGGTCCAGACATAATCACCATGTTCCACCGTGTCGCCTTTTTCCACACCTACACCCTTCTGGTATTGAATCCATCCGGCCACGGTATCCATCTCTTCATTTCCTTCAAAGCTAAGCCCGAACTGCCGCTCCACTTCATCCAAAAGTACCCTGCCGTTAATGAGATATTGATTTTCTCCGGTCTCCTGAATATCGGCCACCTCATCAGCATCGAATTCATCGCGAATCTCACCGACAAGCTCCTCCAGAATATCCTCCATTGTAATGATTCCCGAGGTACCGCCGTATTCATCCACGACCACGGCCATGTGTACACGTTCCTGCTGCATTTTTATCATCGCATCTTGGATACTTGTAACTTCTGAAACGAACGGGATCTCGCGAACGAATTCACTTAGTTGATACGATCTTGCAGCAACCATGTCAGGCAAAATCTTTTTCACATTCACGACGCCGACAATACGGTCCTTGTCCCCATCCTCGATGACAGGGTAGCGTGAATAGTTATGTTCATCCAATATAGGAATAATATCGTCATAGGTCATATCCTGACTTAATGTCACCAGTTCCGTGCGCGGGACCATGATGTCTTTGGCATCACGTTCATCGAATACAAATACATTTTCCAGATATGAAAGCTTGGTCTTGTTATTCTCGTCACCTTCATAACTCTGGTTCATAATGATTCTGATCTCGTCCTCCGAGTAAGCTTGATCATGTTCCGCAGGTTTCACACCGAATCCCCGCAGAAGAACACGTGAGGCTCCATTCAACGCCCAAATGAACGGGTACATGACTTTACCAAACCAGTATAATGATGGGGAGAGCATCAATGTCAGTTTTTCCGAAAACTGAATTGCCAGCGTTTTGGGCGCCATTTCACCTACAACCACATGCAAGAACGTGACGAGTATAAAGGCGATCGCATAAGAAGCAATCGACGAGATTGAAGCAGGTACGTCTAAATAATTGAATACCGGATATAACAATCTCTCAACCGTCGGTTTTCCGAGTGCACCCAGTCCCAGTGCGGTGACCGTAATACCGAGCTGACAGGCTGACAGATAATAATCCAGGTCCGAGACAACTTTTTTGGCGAGTACAGCCTTTTTATTGCCTTCCGCGACCAGTTGATCCACTCTTGATGTACGAATTTTGACTACAGCAAACTCTGATGCTACGAAAAATGCAGTCAATGCAATCAAGATAATAAGTAAAGCGATATTCAATATGGTAATTATGTCCAATGATTTCCCCGGTTCTCAGGGATTCACCTCCAGAGATAGTTACAGCGTGATCCGTTAACTACGTTAACCATTCATGCGCTGTTTGTCGTTCATCATGGCTTATGCCTTATATGAAATCGAATAATGATCATATTTGTATATGTCATACGGTTTGACCTTGTAAAATACAAAACAGGAATTCAAGATGAAGTCAATGACTTGCAGAAACTTCTTCATTCAAATCGGGTTACCCCTCATGCTGTCAATTGTTCCTCGCTTAACTCCACCTAGATTCGCCATTTGGACAATTTACAATATCGCCTACCCAATAGATATCCACCTCCCCTCATACGCATTCCTGTTTCCGAAAAGTATACCATGATTCCAATACAACCATCCAGTTGCACGTTATGGTTTGGCACAAGCTTACAGTTTAATGTTCACAAATTAGTCTTTATGTATGTTACGAACTTGATATAAAGATATGTTTGGTATTACCTTATAATGTGATATTCTTCACATAATTAGTATAGTCCAATTTATAAAAATACTACCCTTTACTTTAGGTCATTAAACATGTGTGTTTACATAGCATACATCTATATACGCAACAAAGAGCCCGCAGGATGCAACAACCTTACGGCGCACATCTTTACGGGCTCTCTCCTATTTATCCTACACCAATGCTTTGGCAGCAATATCCGTCCGCTGATGTTTGCCATCAAAATGGATACATTCCGCCTGTGCGTAGGCTTTGTTTCTAGCTTCTGCAATATCCGCGCCAAGGCCAACTACGCCCAGGATCCGTCCACCATTCGTGACCCAGTCTCCTGCTTCACTACGCGCTGTACCTGCGTGGAATACCACGGCATCTTGCACTTGTTCGAGACCTTCAATGACTACGCCTTTGGCATAAGGACCCGGATAACCTCCTGAAGCAAGCACCACACATACTGCGGCTTCATCGCTCCATTCAATTTCAATGTCTGCCAGCTTACCATGAACAGTTGCCCAGAAGATATCGAACAGGTCACTCTTCAATCGTGGCAAAACAACCTGTGTCTCGGGATCACCGAAACGTGCATTGAACTCAATCGTTTTGGGTTTACCATCTGGTGAAATCATCAGTCCAGCAAACAACACGCCTTGGAACGGACGCCCTTCGGATACCATGGCCTTGGCTGTTGGTTTGATGATCGTCTCTACGGCTTCTTCAATAATGGATGCAGGAATGTGTGGCAAAGGTGAATATGTACCCATACCGCCTGTGTTTGGCCCCTGATCATTATCGAATACAGGTTTGTGATCCTGTGCTGCCGCCATTGGACGAACCGTCTCCCCATCGACAAAAGCCAGAATCGACATTTCCTGTCCTGCGAGGTATTCCTCAATAATCACTTTGGCTCCTGCTTCACCAAATACTTTCTCCACCATAATACTGCGAAGTGCCTGATCAGCCTCTTCACGGGAATAAGCTACCGTCACACCTTTGCCCGCTGCCAATCCATCTGCCTTGATGACAACTGGAATCGCTTGCTCATTCAGGTAAGCCTGTGCCTGTTCGTAGTTATCGAATTTTTCATAGGCTGCGGTTGGAATGTTGTATTTGTGCAGCAGGTCCTTCATGAATGTTTTACTTCCTTCGATCTCTGCTGCATTACGACGGGGTCCGAATACTGGAATACCTGTCGAATCAAATGCATCCACGATCCCATCCGCAAGCGGATCATCCGGACCAATAACCACCAGACCCACTTTAAGCTCTACAGCAAGAGCCGTTAGTTTATCGAATTCATTTACCGCAATGGCATGACACTCAGCGAGCTGAGCAATACCTGCATTTCCCGGTGCACAGTGAATCTTGTCTACCTTTGGACTCTTTGCCAGCGCCCAGATGATGGCATGCTCCCGGCCACCGCCACCTACTACCAAAATATCCATTCGTTCTGTTCCCCCTCCGTGCATAACTGGATTTGTTACGTTATTGCGTGTTGATAAGCCTAAAAAAGAGGGGGTGTACCATAAGTCATAGATATGACTGGCGACACCCCTTATTAAACCTTTTTCGCTCTAGTGCTTGAAGTGACGAACGCCTGTGAAGACCATGGCAATTCCGTATTCATTCGCTACTTTGATGGATTCTTCATCTTTGATCGAACCACCAGGTTGAATCACTGCTGTAATTCCGGCTTTTGCTGCCAGTTCCAGCGTATCACCCATTGGGAAGAACGCATCAGATGCTAGAATAGCACCTTTTGCTTGCTCGCCAGCTTGCTCAATTGCAATTTTGGCTGCACCCACACGATTCATTTGTCCAGCGCCCACACCTACCGTCATATCATTCGCAGCAAGTACGATCGCGTTCGATTTCACATGTTTAACTACTTTCCAGCCAAACAACAGCTGTTTCAGTTCTTCTTCCGATGGCGCACGATCCGTTACCACGTTCAGCTCGCTCGCTTCAATGGAGTGCACATCGGACTGTTGCACGATCATACCGCCGTCGATGGACGTAACCACGAATTGGCTCTCCCGTTTACGAGCAGCATTCAGTTCGCCCGTTTTGAGCAAACGAATGTTTTTCTTCTTCGTCAGGATATCGAGAGCCTCTTGCGTAAAGTCAGGAGCAAGTACGATTTCCAGGAAAATCTCGCTCAATTTGCCTGCTGTATCGCTATCGATAATGCGGTTCGCTGCCACAATGCCACCAAAGATAGATGTTGGATCTGCAGCATATGCTTTGCTGTAAGCTTCATAGATACTTACGCCAATGCCCACGCCGCATGGGTTCATATGTTTAACCGCGACAACGGCCGGTTCTTCAAACTCTTTGACAATCTGCAATGCTGCGTTCGCATCGTTGATGTTATTGTAAGACAACTCTTTGCCATGCAATTGCTCGGCTGTTGTCAACGTATCTTGAGCAGCCAGCGGTTTGCGGTAGAATGCCGCCTGCTGGTGTGGATTTTCGCCATAACGCAAATCCTGGAGTTTTTCGTAAGTAACCGTCAGACGCTCTGGCAGTGGATCACCATTTACGTTGGACAGGTAGTCGGAGATGAGTGCATCGTAAGCCGCTGTATGGCGGAACACTTTTGCCGCAAGCCGTTTGCGAGTTTCGAGAGTGGTATCTCCATCGTTGCGCACTTCCTCCAGCACTTGGCTGTAATCAGATGCGTCTACAACGACACTGACAAAGGCATGGTTTTTGGCTGCCGAGCGAAGCATCGTTGGACCACCGATATCGATGTTCTCGATGGCATCTTCGTATGCCACGTCCGGTTTCGCAATAGTCTCTTGGAATGGATATAGGTTCACGACAACCAGATCGATATAGCCGAGACCGAGTTCTTCCATCTGGCGTGTGTGCTCTTCGTTATCACGCACAGCCAACAACCCACTATGAACTGCCGGATGCAATGTTTTGACACGTCCGTCCATGATTTCCGGAAATCCGGTCACATCCGAAATTCCGATGACAGGTACGCCTTCCTTCGACAACAGGCTGCTTGTACCTCCTGTCGAAATAATCTCCACACCCATTTGCGACAGCTCGCGGCAAAAGTCCACGATGCCCGTTTTATCCGATACGCTAACCAGCGCTCTTTTGATACTCACAATATGCTCCTCCTTTAATGTCCCATGGCTTCGCGTTTTCTGACGAAACACAGCCGATTTATTTCCCGAGAAATATCACAAAATGCGTACCAATATTCGACTTCTGTTATATAAGTGGAACCAAGATGTTTACACGGGACACTCCGATGACAGAACAACCTTCCAATCGCTGTTATCCCCAGATTTTTTGATTCCCTTTTCTTAAAGGGAAAATCCGGTGATAAAGGCGAACGCTTCGCTTTTTCAGGTTTTTTCTGTCCTCTCCGTTAATGTATAAAAATTTTTCAACTTATATCAAACCGGTTTGTTAACAGTGACGTGACGTCCGTCTAACTGAACCAGACCTTGCGCGAACCAGGAAACAACTTCAGGGTATAACTGCTGTTCAGCTGCATGGATGGAACGGCTGATGGTTTCAGGGGTATCCTCTGGCAAAATGGGAACAGGATGCTGGGCAATAATCGGCCCTGTATCCATGCCACCGTCTACAAAGTGCACGGTCACACCCGTCACTTTCACGCCATAATCGAGAGCCTGTCCAATCGCATCCTTACCTGCAAATGCCGGTAGCAAGGACGGATGAATGTTAATCAGCCGCCCTGCGTAACAATCCACCACAACAGAAGTCAGCAATCTCATATATCCTGCTAGAACGACCAAGTCTATCTTTTTGGATTCTAGCACTTCCACGATCTCTGCCTCATAGGCTTCACGGGAAGCATAATTTTTCGGAGTAAACAGATGACAATCCACGCCTGCGTCCTGTGCCCGCTGCACAACACGTGCAGCCGGTTTATCACACACGAGCAGATCAACGGACGCATTCAGCCCACCGTTTCGTACTGCATCGACCAGTGACTGAAAGTTGGACCCTTCACCCGAGGCAAATACAGCTATGCGGTAGTTCCCCATTAAACATCCGCTCCCGTGAAGGTTACTCGCGCATCTCCTTCAGTAACACGGCCAATGATGTACGCTTCTTCACCAGATGCTTTCAGTTGTTGCAGCGCTTCTGTTGCATCTGCTTCATTAACGACCAGTACAAGCCCAACACCCATGTTGAATGTGGTGAACATGTCACGGTTTGAGACAGCTCCCTTTTCCTGTAACAGGTTGAAGATCGGCAGGATCGGCCAAGAGCCGTAGTCAATATCCACATTCACGTTGCTTGGCAACATACGTGGGATATTCTCGATGAAGCCACCACCTGTAATGTGTGCCATGCCTTTTACTTTTACCTTTTCCAGCAGGGACAACAGAGGTTTAACATAGATCTTTGTAGGTTCCAGCAGGGAATCACCCAGCTTACCGCCCAGTTCCGCTACTTCATCATGCAGATCAAGTCCCGCATCTTCCAACAAAAGTCTGCGTACCAGCGAGAATCCGTTACTATGCACACCGCTGGAGGCCAATCCAATCACTGTGTCGCCAGGTGCGATGGTTGTACCGTTGATGATCTTCGCTTTGTCCACGATGCCCACCGTGAATCCGGCAATATCGTATTCGCCTTCACTGTACATGCCCGGCATCTCCGCCGTTTCGCCACCGATCAGCGCACAACCCGATTGATGACAGCCTTCAGCGATGCCCGCAACAATAGCTTCGATCTTCTCAGGAATGACTTTGTCACATGCCAGATAGTCAAGGAAGAAAAGTGGTTCTGCACCCTGTACCACAATGTCGTTCACACACATCGCTACCGCGTCGATTCCGATGGTATCGTGACGGTCCATGGCAAATGCAATTTTCAGCTTGGTGCCTACACCATCCGTACCGGATACAAGCACCGGCTCATCGTATTTATCTTTGTTCAAACCGAACAGGGCACCGAATCCACCCAGATCCGTCATCACTTCCGGACGGAAGGTACGCTTCACGTGTTTTTTCATCCGTTCAACCGCTTCATTACCTGCCGCGATATCGACGCCGGCCTTTTTATATGCTTCAGACAAGTGGAATCATCTCCTTTTTTTTCGCCCCACCTAAATCCTCCCGCCCGGGAGGACCCCATAGGACCTTGGCAGGCCCTCTGGACACCCGCCAAAAAAAGCGGTGCAGAGGTGGCTGGTGTGATCTTGCTATGGTTGGTTCGTTCGTGATCTCGCGGGATTGTTCGCCGATTCCGTTGGCTGTAAGCCATCGGTCGGCGAACCCCGCTCAGCTACGCTGCGGGGCAAGCCCGCTGGACAGCTGCTTCGCTCGGCTGCCTGGCCCCTATTGCTCCGCAAGGCGGGGCTTAACGGCGCGGGCTAGGCCCGGGGGCAGCTGCTTCGCCTGGCTGCCTAGCCCCTGTTGCTCCGCAAAGCGGGGCTATAAGGCTAACAGCTGCAGCCGAATTTTTCTTCGCCGTTGAAATCGAGGCGGGTTGGGTAATCATGATCAAAACATGCGAGGCAAAGCCCGCCCTTGGGATCATCCTGATTATCTCCCTGAATCGATGCAATCAGTCCATCGGGACTGAGGAACTCCAGGGAGTCCGCATTAATTTCACGGCAGATTTCTTCCACCGACAACTGTGAAGCAATTAATTCACGGCTGTCAGGCGTATCAATACCGTAGAAACACGGGTTTTTGAAAGGTGGTGATGTAATTCGCACATGGACCTCGGTAGCTCCTGCATCACGCAGCATGTTCACGATCCGACGGGAGGTTGTTCCCCGTACGATGGAGTCATCAATCATGACCACACGTTTGCCTTCCACAACGCGACGTACAGCGCTCAGCTTCATCTTCACACCCTGCTCCCGCAGTTCCTGGCTTGGCTGAATAAACGTACGTCCGGTGTATTTGTTCTTGATCATACCCATCTCGTACGGAATACCCGTTTGCTCCGCATAACCAATGGCCGCCGAGATGCTGGAATCTGGTACCCCCGTAACCAAGTCCGCATCCACAAACGACTCAATCGCCATACGGCTTCCCATCCGTTTACGAGCAGCATGCTGGTTCGTACCATTCATATCACTATCCGGACGGGCAAAATAAATATATTCCATCGCGCATAATGCCTTGCGGTGTTTGTGATGATCAAAGCGATCCTCGTGCAGACCATCTGCATCCAGCACAAGCAATTCACCCGGCTCGATATCACGAATCAACTCTGCGCCGATTGTTTCCAGTGCACAAGTCTCGGATGCAAACAGATACGCATCTCCCAGCTTACCCATCGTCAGCGGACGAAGTCCGTGCGGATCGGAAGCCACGAGCAGCTTGTCGTTGGTCATGATCAGAAACGCATAACCACCCACAATGCGCTGGAATGCCTCTTTTGCAGCCTCAACAAGCCCCTTGGAGGATCGTGCAATCAGATGCGCAATGACCTCGGTATCACTTGTTGTTTGAAAAATGGACCCGCTCTGCTCCAGCTCACGCCGGATCGTTGGTGCATTCACAATGTTTCCGTTAGTCGCTACTGCGAGATCACCATCACGGTATTTAAATACCAATGGCTGTGCGTTCGTCAGTTTACTGTCACCACTTGTTGAATAACGGACATGTCCAATGGAAATATCCCCAGTCAATGTCTGCATCAGGTCTTTGGTGAACACTTCTTTCACCAGACCCATACCGCGATGATAGTTAAACTGGCTGCCATCACTCACACACATGCCTGCACTCTCTTCGCCCCGATGTTGCAGCGCATGCAGTCCATAATAGGAGAGCGAAGCCGCGTCAGGGTGTCTGAACACCCCGAACACGCCGCATTCTTCTTTCAATTTGTCGAGTCCGTCCTTGCCGGACCCTTCATTATAATAATCGCCTGTCCACAACGGTCCTGTCGTCAGTTCATGAGACATGGAATCGCATCCTCCCAGACCTGAGCTAAACCTCCTACAGGTTCGCTCACGGCTGATGTTCCGTTCAATTCAATCGTCAGGTTACTTCCTTCTACACGTCCAATCACAGCTACAGGTACACCGCGCTCACGTACAAATGCCTCAAGTTTACCCGCTTGCTCTGGCGTAGCCGACAACAAGATACGGGATTGGCTCTCACTGAATAGGGCGTGATCTGCACGCAGTGCAGTCTCGACATTTACCTGTGCTCCTACGTTACCACTGATACAAGACTCTGCGAGTGCAACAGCCAAGCCGCCTTCAGACAAGTCATGTGCCGAGCGAACGAGACCGGATTGAATAGCTTCCAGCACCGTGCTGAGCAACGCTTTTTCCGTTTGCAAGTTCAGTTCTGGCGGACGACCTTCCGTCTGACCATGAACCGCGTATTGCAGCTCGCTGCCACCCAGTTCAGCTTTTGTTTCACCGAGGAGGATGATGACATCACCTTCGGACTTGAATGATTGTGTCGTGATATGATCCG
Source organism: Paenibacillus sp. FSL L8-0435 (assembly GCF_037965655.1). Classification (NCBI taxonomy): domain Bacteria; kingdom Bacillati; phylum Bacillota; class Bacilli; order Caryophanales; family Paenibacillaceae; genus Paenibacillus; species Paenibacillus sp. FSL L8-0435. The sequence goes on along the minus strand of NZ_CP150185.1, from coordinate 791,034 downwards.
TATCATGAACAAGACCTACCATTCCGACAACTGGCGTTGGATAGATGGAGCCTTTGGCGTTTTCGTTATACAGACTTACGTTACCACCGATGACCGGCGTATCCAGCACACGGCAAGCTTCTGCCATACCGTCTACGGCTTTCTCCATTTGCCAGAAAATATCCGGCTTCTCCGGGTTACCGAAGTTCAGGTTGTCCGTGATCGCCAGCGGCTCCGCACCGGAACATACAATGTTACGCGCTGCTTCACTCACGGCAATCCGTCCACCAACTTCAGGATCAAGGTACACATAACGTCCGTTACAGTCCGTTGTCATCGCGAGACCTTTGCGTGTGCCACGAATCGTAACTACGGCTGCATCCGAACCTGGACGAACGGCAGTACTTGTACGCACCATGTAGTCGTATTGATCATACACCCATTTTTTACTTGCTACTGTTGGGGAAGCCAGCACTTGTTTCAACGCTCCGCCGAGATCCGACACTTCGTCGTAACGAAGCGTGTCGATGGAGGCACTTTGCTCGTAGTACGCAGGTACAGAAGACGGTTTGTCATACACTGGACATTCGTCAACCAATGCCGTTACTGGCATATCTCCGACCACTTCGCCGTGGTGGATCAATTTCAGACGACCGTCATCCGTTACTTTACCAACTTTGGCACAGATTACGCCCCAACGTTCAAAGATTTCCATCGCCTGCGCCTCATCCTTCGGCTCAACAACGAATAGCATCCGTTCCTGGGACTCAGACAACATCATCTCGTAAGGCGTCATGCCTTCTTCACGCTGTGGTACCTGATCCAGATACAATTCCAGACCGTTACCCGCTTTACTTGCCATCTCTGCACTTGAACATGTCAGACCCGCAGCACCCATATCCTGAATACCGAGCACGATGCCCGTGTCGATCAATTCCAGACAGGATTCCATCACCAGTTTCTCCATAAACGGGTCACCGACCTGAACCGCTGTCCGTTGGGACTCGGATTCTTCCGTCAGTTCAACCGATGCAAAGGTTGCTCCATGAATACCATCCCGGCCAGTTGGTGGGCCCACATAGTAAACCGGGTTACCTACACCTTTAGCTACACCGCGCTGAATCTTGTCATGATCAATTAGACCCACACACATGGCGTTAACCAGTGGATTACCTTCGTAGCTCTCATCAAACATGACTTCGCCTGCAACGGTAGGAATACCGATACAGTTACCGTATCCAGCAATACCCGCTACCACATGTTCGAACAAATATTTAACGCGATCGCTCTCCAGCTTGCCGAAACGAAGGGAGTTCAACAACGCTACCGGTCTTGCGCCCATGGAGAAAATATCACGGATAATGCCGCCCACGCCTGTTGCCGCACCTTGATAAGGCTCAACCGCGGAAGGATGGTTATGGCTTTCAATTTTGAATACAACGGCCTGGTTATCACCGATATCCACGATACCGGCACCTTCACCAGGTCCCATCAGGACACGTGGTCCAGTGGTTGGGAAACGGCGCAGCAATGGCTTGGAGTTTTTATAAGCACAATGCTCGGACCACATTACACTGAACACACCAATTTCCGTGTAGTTTGGCTTGCGCCCCATGAACTCACAGATCAGCTCATACTCGCTGTCAGATACGCCCATTTGTGCGTAAAGTTTATGTTCTGCGACCTGTTCTGCTGTTGGTTCCTTAGCGGATAGCTGCTGCGTCATGCCGATCCCTCCATGCTTTCAAAATAGATGTAAACATACGTTTGCCGTCTTCCGAACCAAACAGTGAATCCACTGCACGCTCTGGATGCGGCATCATGCCGACCACGTTTCCAGCCTCGTTACAGACTCCTGCAATATCACCCAGAGAGCCGTTCGGGTTGGTACCATACGTAAATACGATCTGGTTGTTCGCTTGCAGACTCGCCAGCGTCTCCTCGTCGCAATAATAGTTGCCTTCACCGTGAGCAATCGGGATGATAATCTCTTCGCCGGGTGCATAGTCACGTGTAAATGGTGTATCTGCGTTTGCCACTTTCAATACCGTATCGTGACAACGGAATTTCAGGGAAGTGTTACGGATCAATGCACCTGGAAGCAATCCCGCTTCCGTCAGGATCTGGAATCCGTTGCAAATACCCAAAATATATTTACCTTGTTCAGCAGCTTTCGCTACCTCGTTCATTACCGGTGCAAAGCGGGAAATCGCTCCGCAACGCAAGTAGTCACCATAAGAGAAACCACCTGGAACTAAAATACAATCATAAGCCGATAGATCTGTAGCCGTGTGCCATACATAATCAACCTCTTGTCCAATCGCATCTTCCACTGCCTTGTAACAGTCGATGTCGCAGTTGGAGCCAGGGAACACAAGAACTGCAAATTTCATGAGATTAACCCTCCAATTCGTAGCGGTAATCTTCAACAACGGTGTTGGCCAGCAGCTTTTCACACATGACTTTCAATCGTTTCTCCGCTTCCGCACGATCTGTTGTATCCAGGTTCAATTCCATGACTTTACCGATCCGTACACTTTCCACTTCGTTGAATCCCATGGAATGCAGGGCTCCTTGAACAGCTACGCCTTGCGGGTCGAGTACGCTTTGCTTAATAGTGACATATACGGTTGCTTTGATCATGATCCTTATGTTCCTCCTCAGTAATGAACGGGATAAATGCTTTACGCTGTTAAAAAGGGTGACTTGGGGCGCTTGCTCCGGGGCGGATTGTTCTTCCGGTCGCTTGTTGTCCCCAGGTTTTTTGATTGTTTTGGCCCACTGTGCGGTCAAAACCCGGGGACAAAGGCGAACGCTATCGCTCCTTTAAGAACAATTCCGCCCCTACGCTAGTCCATGCGACGTTTTTTAAAGGCCTAAACCTTTTACGTTGCACGGTGTGTAATGGTCTAGTCTGACCATTACTTGGAAAGAGTGAATGGTCTTCAAGTTACTTTAGTAATCAATGAATTTAACTCTCATAATCTTTTCAGGCTTCCCTGCCTGCGGGTAGCCACCGCTCTTAAATTGCCTCATCCACCAGTTTGAACACTGGCGGAGGGAAAGATTTGAGCTAGAGAAACGAAGTGCTCGCCTTTGCAACCGGAATGTTTCCTTTTAAAAAAAGGATTCCAATCAAAACATTCCGGGGGCAACAGCGATCGAAAGCCAAACTTTCTCGTAGTCCGCTCAAACGTTAGTCTCCTCAAACGTTATTATTTCGTTAAACGATTATAAATATCGACGTATCTTGCGGTTGTTGCTTCAACTACCTCTTGTGGGAGTGGATCGGGTTTACTGTTCTTGTCCCAATCGGTTCCAGCGAGATAGGTGCGCACTGGCTCTTTATCCATGCTGTCGATCTCGATGTCCAGTTCATAGTTCTCTTTGGCCCAGAAGCGTGAAGCATCTGGAGTGAAGATTTCGTCAATCAGGATGACCTTGCCATCCACGATGCCGAACTCGAATTTGCAGTCTGCGAGAATGATGCCACGCTGATCGCAGTAATCACGGGCGAATTCGTACAGGCGCAAGCTTTTTTCCTGAAGCTCAACTGCGAGTGCGTCTCCCACCAGTTCTTTCATGCGATCCATTGGGATGTCCTCATCGTGACCAACATCATTTTTGGCTGCCGGTGTGAAAATTGGAACTTCGAGCTTGGCGTTTTTGCGAAGTCCATCAGGCAGTTTAATGCCATTCACTTCACCACTCGTCTCGTATTGTCTCCATCCCCCACCAGTGATGTATCCACGCACGACACATTCAATATCAATGCGTTCTGCTTTGCGGGTTACCATGATGCGGTCTTTGAGCAATTCAGGGTCTGTGATGAGATCACCCAGTTGATTCACATCGGTATGAACGACGTGATTCTCCATCATGTCACCCGTCAGTTCGAACCAAAAGCTGCTGAGTTTATTCAGTACGTTTCCTTTCTCGGGAACCGCCGGGTCCAGCACGTAATCAAATGCCGATATACGGTCCGTAACCACGATCAGAAAATGTTCACCCAGATCGTACAATTCACGTACTTTTCCTTTATATAACAGAGGTGCTTTAACGAGATCTGCCGCAGTGGACAGTGCCATGGGCTCACCTTCTTTCAGGAGATGTAAAGTATACGTCCAATTCCCCTTATCACGCGGGTCCACTCCGAATGCAGAACAACCTTCCGATCGCTGTTATCCCCAGATTTTTTGATTCCACTTTTGCAAAGTGAAAATCCGGGGATAAAGGCGAGCGCTTTGCCTCTTCAGGTTTTTTCTACCTTCTCCGTTCCAGCGTGAACACATAATCAACCTATACTTTTAGGGAGTAAAACTTGTTCTAAATTTGATAAAGGCGCAGCGTATGCTTCCGAAGTAGCTTTCTTTCAAAAAGCTTTTAGCTTTGCTTCTTCAGCTTATTTCTGTCCTCTGCGTTCCCTGCGAAACCATCATTCTGCGCTATAGCCTTATGGGAGTTATATATTAATCGTTCAAGCCGAGCTTTTTGAAGATGGTGTCTACGTGCTTCAGGTGCCATGACGGGTTGAATGCATCTGCGATTTCCTCTTCGTTCAGCACTTCTGTGATTTCCGGTGTGGATTTCACGATATCCTGGAACTGGCGTTGTTCTTCCCATGCTTGCATCGCACGTGGTTGAACGGTATCGTACGCTTGCTCGCGGCTGAAGCCTTTGTCGATCAGTTTTGTCATGATGCGACCGGAGAACGGTACCCCGTAGGTGCGCTCCATGTTGCGTTTCATGTTCTCAGGGAAAACCGTCAGGTTCTTCACGATGTTACCAAAACGGTTCAGCATGTAGTTCAGCAGCATCGTTGCATCCGGCAGAATGATACGTTCTACGGAAGAATGTGAGATGTCGCGCTCATGCCAGAGCGTTACGTTCTCGTATGCGGATACCATGTGTCCGCGAATAACGCGGGACAGACCAGAGATGTTTTCACTACCAATTGGGTTACGCTTGTGCGGCATTGCTGAAGATCCTTTTTGACCTTTAGCAAAAGCTTCTTCCACTTCACGGAACTCACTCTTCTGCAGTGCACGTACCTCTGTAGCAAACTTGTCCAGGGACGTTGCGATCAACGCCAGTGTAGCCATATATTCCGCATGACGGTCACGTTGTAATGTTTGGGTCGAGATCGGCGCAGGTTTCGTGCCCAGCTTCTCGCAGACAAACTCTTCAACAAACGGATCGATGTTCGCGTATGTTCCTACTGCGCCAGAGATTTTGCCGTATTGTACATTGTCTGCCGCATGACGGAAACGCTCCAGGTTCCGTTTCATCTCTTCATGCCACAATGCCATTTTCAGTCCAAATGTCGTTGGCTCAGCATGCACACCGTGCGTACGTCCCATCATTGGTGTGTGCTGATAAGCCAGTGCTTTTTCACGAAGAATTTCAATGAAATTCACGATATCCTTTTCCAGAATTTCATTCGCTTGACGCAGTACATAACCCAGAGCCGTATCCACGACATCTGTGGAAGTCAGTCCGTAGTGCACCCATTTCCGCTCCGCACCCAGACTTTCAGATACCGTACGTGTAAATGCGATAACGTCATGACGTGTTTCCTGTTCAATCTCATAGATCCGGTCGATGTCAAAAGATGCGTTCTGACGAAGCAATGCTGCTTCTTCCTTAGGAATTACACCCAGTTCAGCCCACGCCTCACATGCACAAATTTCAACTTCCAGCCACGATTGGAATTTGTTCTCTTCGGTCCAGATGGCTCTCATTTCGGGTCTGCTATAACGTTCAATCATGAATTTGTATTCCTCCAGAGGTTAGTTTGTTCAATCCATTGCAATCCTTCTTCAACATCCTGACAGAGCAGATTCACATGCCCCATCTTCCGTCCTGTTTTTGCTTCAGTTTTACCATATATGTGAAGCTTGGGAATCACACCGAGTTCTATCGCTTCTGCATCAGGTTGCCCTGTTCTGGCGATAATGCCTTCCAGATGTTCTCCAAGCACATTGACCATAACAACCGGACTCAATAACGAAGTGTCCCCGAGTGGTAATCCGCAGATCGCACGGATATGTTGTTCGAACTGAGAAGTCGCACAAGCTTCCATCGTATAGTGACCAGAATTATGCGGTCTTGGTGCCAGCTCATTGACGTACAGTCTTCCATCCGCCGCTACAAACAGTTCCACAGCCAGCAGTCCAACAGCCTTCATCGATTCTGCCACCGCTGCTGCCAGCTTTTGCGCTTCAATCTGGATATCTGCGGCAACTCTAGCCGGTACAATTGAAGCATGCAAAATGTTGTTCACATGAATGTTCTCCGCTGGCGGGAACGTTTTGATCTCCCCATTTGTACTACGCGCTACAACGACCGATATCTCGCATTCAAACTTGATGAATTGTTCCAACACCAGTTCCGCACCAGTAGCCGCAAGTTCTTCGTATGCCGCAACAGCCTGACTTGCTTCCCGGATGACCCGTTGACCTTTGCCATCGTAGCCTCCAGTCACCGTCTTCAGTACACACGGCACTCCAAGTTCGCTAACAGCAGCAAGCATTGTATCCGCACTTGTGATCTCACGATAAGGCGCGACTCTTACTCCAGCAGCTTCGATCGCACGTTTTTCACGCAACCGATGTTGTGTGGTGTACAGTAACGCACTTCCTTGTGGAACGTAAGACTCACGCTCGAGCAGCCCAGCGACTTCTGCATCCACATTTTCGAATTCATACGTAATGACATCGCATTGCCGAGCCAGTTCAAGTGCAGCTTTGGCATCGTCATAACCAGCTTCAATCTGGCGAGCAACTTGACCACAAGGTGCATCCGCAGCCGGATCAAGAGTAACGAATCGATAACCCATTGCCGTTCCTGCGAGCGTCATCATACGTCCGAGCTGTCCGCCTCCAAGAATGCCGATGGTTGTTTTCCCGGGCAACAGGACTTTTTTTAGCTCTCCTGCTATACCGGATTGGTTCCCGACTCTATTCATAGTTCTTCACTACTTTCGAGTACTTCTTGTTTGATGCGCTCTCGGCGAGCTTCAGAGCGACGTTGGACATCCGGGTCAAAAGCACCGATCATTTGAGCTGCCAGCAATCCTGCATTCGTTGCCCCTGCCTTGCCAATCGCCACAGTTGCGACGGGAATACCACCAGGCATCTGAACAATGGACAACAAGGAATCGAGACCGTTCAATGCTTTGGACTGAACCGGAACGCCAATGACCGGAAGCATCGTTTTGGCGGCAACCATACCGGGTAGATGTGCTGCCCCGCCTGCCCCTGCAATGATCACCTTGAATCCTCGATCAATTGCTTGCTCTGCGTATTCAAACATCAAATCCGGTGTACGATGGGCGGAGACCACCTTTTTCTCATACCCAATCTCCAGCTCATCCAGCACCTCGCACGCATGTTTCATCGTTTCCCAATCCGACTTGCTGCCCATAATTACAGCGACTTGCAGTGACATGAATACATCCAACTCCCGTCTGAGCTTTTTTGATTACATCTGACTATTAAGGAACTCTTATTACGTGTGAAATGAAAAAATCCGCTACCCGCGAAAACATCACATTTTCTCCGGACACCGGACTCCAAGAAATACGTATCCCTCATTTGGGCATGCCAAAAGGGGGCTTGCTGTCCGCATCTGGTTGCGTGCGACTCTCAGCCGTATCTCCTCGTAGTCCGGAAATTTACGGTTCCCGGGTAGATACTTCCGGGCCCTATTCCCGGCGTTATACGAGCAAATATCTATCAAACTATCATCGTTCATTTTTGTTATCTCTTATTACATATTTCGTTCCTACTCGACCTTATTCTTACCTGATCGACACATCTAACATTCTAACAATCCCCTACAGCTAATGTCAACTTAAAGACGAACATTTAACATATTGACAAATATAATGTTCGGGAATTGCTTCTTTAGATTCGCTTAGTCATCCATTTCATCCCATAAAAGAAAGCCGGCTCCTCTTCAATCTCTCGAAGACAACCGGCTTCCTGCTTTTTAGTGCGTACACACTTCATCCATTATTATTTTACGACCAGTACTGGAACCTGCGCATGCTGCACCACATTGTGACTGACACTACCCAGAACAAATTCCCGAATTCCACCCAGTCCGCGGCTACCAATAATAATGATATCAGAATCATTTTCTTTGGCAAAATCAAGCAATACTTCCGCAGCCGCTCCTTGAATCAAATCCACATTGGCCGTTACACCCGCAGCCTGAATTCGTTCTTTCGCTTCATCTGTCGTCTGTACTGCCAGATTGTAATAGTCATTATTAAGGGAAGGTGGCAGTGGAGCCAACCCCTCACCGATGAATACACGCGGGAAATCAAAAGCATGAATGACATCCAGCACTGCATTCGGGGACACTTTCGCTAGCTCAATCGCACGATCAAGTGCTTTATTTGAAGCTTTGGAACCATCATAAGCCACTAATATTTTGGAAAATAACATGTGAATCCCGTCCCTTCCTTTATATGTAGAGCACGCGAAGCAAGCTTCGGTCTGACATGTAATAAACTAACAGTTAAATAACAGAACCATGTAACTCCTTAAACGTTCCAGAGCCACAATGAACCATTTATAAGAACGAATTTACATATGAGACCACAGTATGAACGGTTACGCATGTGTTCATTGAATAAAGTAACCGTAGATTACCGCATTCAAGAATAACAACAATGGAATACCAATGGTGAAGCTGGGATGTTTAGTCTTATGCCTTTTCCGATACATTGCGATCCAGACTCCCAAAGCACCGCCTATAAAGGCTAATAAGAATAACGTCCGTTCGGGTGTACGGTCACGACGCTGTTGTGCACGCCTCTTATCATCGGACATCACCAGATAACCAACTACATTAATAAATAAAAACCACAATATAAGTCCGGTTTGCATATAATTCTAGCGATCCCCCTGTCCCGGGACATCTCCCTGTCTCCATTATAGTCCTCATTCGGGACATGTTCAACGCACCGGGTAGGGAACCGGAAATTGGTGTATAAACGCTAACTCACTCTGACCTAGGACTCCTGCTTGGGAATACCGTTCAGACTTGGTACTCTTTTGGCTGCTTTGGCTGGACGAACAGCGATGTTTTCTTCCCGAATGCTATCTTTGTTCTGCTGGTTATGGATCTTTTCGGGTTTGTTATGCGGCATATGGGTATCACCTCCTTGGCTTACGTTGCCTGAAAACGGAGGATCTTATACCGCATCACATGTATGATTAGGGATACGCGCAGCAATCCCTCTCCATAACGTCAGTTATTCGCAACTAGCATTACATGCGTGATGCGATCTGCGCTAACTCAGAGCTTGCTCTACTCTCCCTTTTTCTCCATAGCCGCCTTCAGCAGATCTCCAAGGTTAGAACCAATGGACTCCTGCTTCGCATATTGTTTCACCAGCTTTTGCTGATCGCGTTTGTTCACATGCTGTTTGTCCTTATCCAGCGTTTCTGTAATGCCGCAAGGCAGACATTGAACATATAACCCCGCCTTGCCTTCTTTAATTTCCATCTTTTTGTGGCACTGCGCACAACGACGATTGGAGAGTCTCTTCTCTGCCGAACGACGATACCCGCAGTCCTCGGTAGGACATACAAGAAACTTGCCGCGCTTGCCTTTCTTCTCCAACAACCGTGCGTTACAGTCCGGACAATGGCTATTGGACACATTATGCGGCTTGTACTCTGCTTTGCTGCCTTTTACCGTAGACACCAGCTCTTTTGCCATGGATCGGATACTATCCAGAAACGGCCCCGGTTTCCCTTGCCCACGAGCGATGCGTTCCAGTTCAGCTTCCCAGCGAGCAGTCAGATCCGGTGTACGAAGCTGCGGAGCAGCCAGTTCAATCAACTGTTTTCCTTTGCCAGTCGGGTGCATGCTGTTGCCTTGACGATCTATTGTATCGGAACTGACCAGCTTCTCGATAATATCCGCACGTGTAGCCGGAGTTCCGAGTCCATGCTTTTCCATCTGGGAAAGCAAAGCGGCTTCGGTATACCGTTTGGGCGGCATCGTCCGTCCACTTTTGATATGGCAACGCTGAACCGTCACGGACTGTCCTTGCTGCACATCTGGCAAAAGCGCACGCTCATGGTCTGCTGCATCATCAGCACGGTCATCGTCATCATCGCTGTAATCACCGCCGTATACTTCACGCCATCCACTTTCTTTCACCGTTGTACCTTTAACATGGAAGGAATCATTCCCCAGTTGAACCGTGATCGCAACCGAGTCGTACTTCGCTGCCGGATAGAACAGGCTGATAAAACGACGTACGATCAGATCGTACAGTTTGCGTTCCTCTGGATTCAATTGATTCAGAAGCACCGTCTGCTCCGTGGGGATAATCGCATGGTGATCCGTAACTTTGCTGTCATCCACAATACGTTTGGTGATATTCAGATTTTTGCGCAGCAAAGGACGTGCCAAAGACGCATAAGGTCCAATAGCTACACTGTCCAGCCGTTCTTTCAATGTAGCTGTCATATCGGAAGTCAGGTATCGACTGTCCGTACGTGGGTATGTCACAAGCTTGTGCTGTTCGTACAGACGTTGCAGGACATTTGATGTTTGCTTTGCAGAGAAACCATATTTCCGGTTGGCATCCCGTTGCAGTTCCGTCAGGTCATATGCCAGTGGATGTGGTTCCACTTTCTCGCTTTTCTTCACCTGGGCAATCGTGCCCTTGCGCCCATCTACCCGTTTCTTCAATTCTTGCGTTTCTTGAGGGTCAAAAATTCGTGAATCTCCTCCAGCTGCCCGCCACACAGCCTGAAAACCTCCCAAATCTGCCGTTAACGTCTCATACTCCTGTGAGCGGAAACCGTTAATTTCATTTTCCCTGTCCATAATCATACCTAATGTCGGGGTTTGTACCCGTCCAGCAGACAACTGAGCATTAAAACGAACGGTTAGCGCACGGGTCACGTTAAGTCCGATCATCCAGTCAGCTTCCGCCCGGCAACGTGCAGATTCATAGAGGCGGTCGAACTGACTGCCTGGCTTCAGCGAAGCAAATCCGTCTTTGATCGCCTTATCTGTCTGGGATGAAATCCACAGGCGTTTAAATGGTTTTTTCCACTGAGCCATCTGCATGATCCAACGAGCCAGCAATTCTCCCTCACGTGCCGCATCCGTCGCAATGACCAGTTCGCCTACATCCTGACGTTTCATCAGCTGCTGCACCGCTTTATATTGATGGTTGGTCTCTTTAAGTACTTTCAATTTCGTACGATCTGGCAGAATGGGCAGGTCCTCCAGATTCCATGTTGCATACTTTTTGTCGTAATCCTCCGGTTCAGCTAATCCAACCAGATGTCCAAGCGCCCAGGTAACGATATATTTCGGACCTTCCATATAACTTTTATGTTTATCACGCGCACCCATAACTCTGGCTATTTCGCGTGCTACAGATGGTTTTTCTGCGAGTACCAATGTCTTCACTTCATATCTCTTCCTCTCTGGTAGAACGTTATGTCTCTTTAATCCTATCTTTTCATTATATCATTTCACACTAAAGGTATGCTCTGTCATCTCTACTTCCTAAACTACTCGCATCCTGCAACCTCATGTTTAATCAACATATCGAATTCATGTTATATTTATTTACATTAAAATATGTAATAGTTTTTCTGAGTACATGTAAACAGAAGCATGAATAAGTATTAACACAGTAAAGTATTGATGTATACGTTTTTTTGGATAAATATAAACCTTGTAAGATTACCTAACATAACTATACAATGTGTCAAAAGCATAGAAACAGGATCGCTGCTAACACACATCAATGAGACACAGGAAGGGAGCGTGGATGCATGACTTATCATGGATCTGTATTGAAAAAAAGTGGGGCTTTGTTACTGGCGGGAGCTGCTGTTGCCACAACTTGGGGAGGAACGGTTCCTTCGGCATCAGCCGCAACGGCAACGCCTACGAGTAAAACAACAGTAGCTGCGGTATCCAAAGGAAAAGCGCCTGTTACTCCGGCCGCATTTGTTCAGGCCATGGAAGAAGCGGCTACACTTGCAGGTGTTCCTTTTACCATGGACAAGCTCTCCGGCACAACCGTACAACGTAAAGATGCTGCGATCGCCTTGCAACAATGGCTCGAACTTGATTCGACTTCCGAATCATTCAAGGATGTCCCGGATGAAGCCACTTTCGCAGGTGCTGTTGGTGCATTGAATACCGCAGGGCTAATGAAAGGTTATACCGATTCCCTCTTCCTTCCAAACGCTGTACTTACCGAGAATGACCTCTCCATACTGAAAGACCGCATTTATAACTACATAAAACCGTTTGTGCTGGAGGAAGCAACCATTATGGATCTCCAGGCCGCAATGACGCAAGGAAAACTGACATCAAAAGAGCTAGTTCAGAAATATCTGGACCGCATTGAGAAATACGATGATCAAGGTGTAAGCATCAACGCCGTATTAACCCTGAACCCGGATGCACTCCAAATTGCGGAGCAATTGGACGAAGAACGTGCAGCTCAAGGTTCTCGTGGACCTCTGCATGGCGTTCCGGTTTTGGTGAAAGACAATTTCGATACCAATGACATGCCAACAACCGCAGGCTGTATCTGTCTGAAAGATTCCGTCCCTGTTCACGATGCTGAACAAGTGAAGAAACTCAAAGCAGCTGGCGCCATTATTTTGGGCAAAACAAACCTGCATGAATTCGCATTTGGCATCACGACATCCAGCTCATTGGGTGGACAAACATTGAACCCTTACGCCCTGGACCACTATCCAGGTGGATCAAGCGGTGGAACAGGTGCAGCCATTGCATCTAACTTTGCCGCAGCCGGCATGGGTACAGACACTGGTGGTTCAATCCGAATCCCGTCCAGCTTCAACAGCCTTGTGGGTATCCGTCCAACCATCGGACTGTCCAGCCGTGAAGGCATTATCCCATTGGCTTTGACACAGGATGTAGGCGGACCTATGGCCCGTACGGTGAGTGATGCTGCAATCATGTTGGATGCTACAGCCGGCTATGATAAAAAGGATGTCGCTACAGCTTATGCGGTTGGAAAAATCCCTTCCAGCTATACAGACTTCTTGGATGTAAACGGACTGAAAGGTGCACGCATCGGTGTGGCCACAGAACTCATCCCAAGTACCAAAGCTGAAGAAAAAGCCGTTGCTGACGTGATCAACACCGCTGTGGAAGAACTGAAGACACTGGGCGCTACCGCAGTTCCCATCTCCATCCCGAACTTGACTGAGATCAACAAATACCCAAGTCTCAGCGGATATGAATTCAAGTTCCAACTGAATGACTATCTGGACTCATTGGGCGCAGATGCTCCATATCACAGTCTGTCCGAGATCATCGCTTCCGGAGAGTTCGACAAGTCTCAGGAGCAATCCATGAAGACTCGGGATGCACGTCAAACGTTGGAGACTGCCGAATACAAGGACATCGTCCTGAAACGTACCCAAGTTACACGTGAGTCTCTGCTGAAAGTTATGGCAGACAATAACCTGGATGCCATCATCTATCCTACGTCCACACAAGCCGCTGGTGTTATTGGCGAAGGACAAAACTCTGGTGGTAACAACCGTTTAAGTCCTTTCTCCGGCTTCCCGGCAATCACGGTCCCTGCTGGTTTCACAACCGATGGTTTGCCAGTAGGCATGGAGTTCCTGGGTCGTGCCTTTGATGAAGGTACCTTGATCAAGCTGGCTTACAGCTACGAACAAGGTACACATCACCGCCAAGCGCCTAAGCTTACGCCGTAAAATATTTATAGGATTAAGCAATTCCGGTTAACACAAAAAATAGATGCAATTATATCACTTTTTTGAAACGAGTTAACCCACTAAAGAGACCACCCTCTTCATGACTGCATGAAGTTTGGGTGGTCTCTTTTATATTCTCTATTTATTTTTGTGCTGCATACCGTCGGATGTTACTCATTCCTGAACCTTGTCCGGCACGCCCCATTTCAGCACCAGACCTGCGTACGTCAGACCACCACCAAAGCCAAAGAGAGCTACACTCTGTCCTTCTTTCAATTTCCCTTCATCCACTGCAAGCTGTAAAGCAAGCGGAATAGAAGCAGCAGATGTGTTCCCACGATACTCGACACTGGTTAAAGTACGTTCCAAAGGAACTGGACCACGTTCGCAAACAGCTTCAATCATTCTCATATTGGCACTATGCGGGACAAACCAGTCAATCTGGTCAGGTCTTAATTCAGCTTTCGTTATCAGCTTACCCAATTGCTCTGGAATCGTCCGTACAGCCCACTTATAAATCTCTCGCCCATTCTGAACAAGGCATCCCTCACCCTGTAAAGGCACACCATTCATCTCAGAAGACAAGCCACTCTTATAGAGATGCACCCCGCCTTCTCCATGTGTACCTGATATGGCTGCCATAAAGTCACCTTCAGCACCCGATGATCTCTCCACCAAGAAGGCCCCCGCTCCGTCACCAAACAATACACAAGTCGTGCGGTCTGTGTAATCCGTAATTTTGGATAATGTCTCTGCTCCAATAATCAGTACTTTGCGGTACATTCCACTGGTCACCAGACTGTCGGCTAGCTGTAGTCCGTAGGTAAAACCTGCGCATGCAGCATTTAAATCGAGTACGCCCGTGTGTGGGATCTTAAGATTAGCCTGTACTCTGGATGCCGTACTTGGGAAAGCATATTCAGGTGTACTTGTAGCCACAAGGATCATATCTACGTCTTCTACACTTACTTGGTAACGGCGTATCATATCTTCTACAGCCTTCGTAGCCAGGTCAGATACAAATTGATCTTCAGCTGCAATTCTCCGTTCTCTCATCCCAGTACGCTGTACAATCCATTCGTCACTTGTCTCGACCAATTTCTCCAGATCAGCATTCGTTAATATTCGATCCGGTACATATGTCCCCATTGCCGTGATGGTTGCCTTTGATTGATGATTCATACCGGTAATCACCTCACTTGTTTTTTCTATTATAGCACTAAGTCTTAGTACTTGGTACTAATTTTTTTATAATCTTTACTCAATTTATACTCGGAATCCGCATTACTTTTATCCGAGTGAAGAGATGTTTCTGAACCATTACCCTATTTATGAGCTTTCTATAGACACTTTGTCCTTATATAAGGGTTACATCAGTCGAATTAAAAATTTCAGGCTAAGGTGAACCTTAATAACGGGGACGGGGAATTGACATTTCTGCTAGCTACATTTGAAGAAACGGATACAAAATCATATAAAAAACAGCTTGTCGCAATATCGACAACCTGTTCCATAATTATAATAGTGGGGTTATGAACTTCACTTCCGGGAACCGACTATTCGGTCCGTTCATTAAGATTCCGCCCTTTTCTTTCAGATACATGTCAAAGAAATCCAACATATAGGAATTAATAATGAAATTTGCTCTATCGGGCGCAATCTTTCCTGTAATACCTAGAATTTTGAAAATTGGAGAAATGAACTGCACGTCTGTAAAATTTAAATGCTCCGCATTATCGATATATAGAACTTGTCCCCCTGCGGCAACTGTTTTACGCATCCGATCAAGCTCCAACTTTTTGTCTTTCCTTTCTTGATCCACCCACTCTCTTGTATTACCCATACGCTCAAGTTCAACATCCGTGTAGATTCGGTGATCGATCAACATTTTTAATTTTTCGTATCCACTTTCCGAGTTTATGAACAAAATCGGCTTCCGCAGGCCCTCTTTGTCATGCAGACCATAAAGTCCTCCATCAAGGTCTATCCCAGCTTTTATTCGTGGATCGTAAGAAGCATCATAGGCCGTCGCCCCTCCAATGGAATGACCGAACACTCCGATATGACCCAGATCCACCCTCCCTTTTAGCTGACTTGGAATTTTCCCCGATTGAATCAGTTCGAATTGGTCCAGCGCAAACACCACATCGGCGGTTAACACTTTTCCCAACTCGTCACGTTTTTCTCTTTCTGTTCTGTAATCATGTTCGGGTGAAAACAAATCGCTGGTTGTATTGGTCGTGATTTGACCGTCCGGAAACTCGGTTGCAAATGTATTATAGGTGTGGTCGATCACTGCCACGATATATCCGTGACTCGCCAAATTTTCGGCTTGTGACGTGTGAAAAAACCTGGAGGAACCAAAGCCGGGATTTGCAAGAACCAATGGGTATGAGTCCTGAGCTGAAGAGACTTCAGTCGCTAAGTACGCATGACTGGATACATACTTCAGGTGTTGAAAAGTAAACCCGGGGAGGCAATAATTCTCCGCCATATAAGATAAGATTCGGGGATTAGGGATAAATGGAGTATACTTCCCAGTACCAGCTTCAGCCGGATACCATACCTGAACCATTAATTCTCTCTTGCCTGTCTCTGATTTCCCGAATGTCTCCTCCCGGTTTGGATCGACGAAATGAAAGACTTGTGTGCCTACTTTTAACTTGCCAGTTGGTGCTGGAGGGTCAAAAACCGGAAACACATAGTGGAAACAGACTGTTACGATCAGCCCAATTGCAATAAAAAGGGGACCAAGCACTCTAAGAATTCGGGAGACTGGCCACACGCCTTTCTGTGATCGAACAACTTTTATAAGAGAAAACATGAACATCAGGGGCGTAAATCCGTATAAAAATACAAGCTGAATCCTGTATCCTTCAACAAGAAAATGTATCACTAAAAGAATGATGCCGACTCCGCTTGTCAGGAGCAAAGCAGATCTCCTGATACGTTGATTGAATATAAATGGGATTGCCAACAAAAAAACACTTGAAAAGAACAACAGTATTTCAAAAAGCCTCACGACAACTCCCCCTAAAAATTAATCCCTTCGATGGATAGGATTAATATACAGGAGCAGCAAGATTGATACCTATTGATCTAGATTACAATCGCCTTACACTCTTGTAAGATTGTTATCAAGTATGTATCCAGGTTGCTGGTTAAGTGCACATCTGGATATCTGAGGTGAATTGTGTAATAAAAAAACAGCCCATAAAATCTGAGCTGTTCCTAATTTCATAGATTAAATTATACACAAATAAAAACCACCACCGAATAACATCGGCAGTGGTTCTTTGCTTGGCGGCGTCCTACTCTCCCAGGACCCTGCGGTCCAAGTACCATCGGCGCTAGAGGGCTTAACGGTCGTGTTCGGGATGGGTACGTGTGGAACCCCTCCGCCATCGCCACCAAACGCATAGCTTAGCTTACATTCAGAGATCGTTCTCTGAAAACTAGATTCGAAACGAAACATGCGATTTAGAACTTGCTATTGGATAAGCCCTCGACCGATTAGTACTGGTCAGCTCCATGCATTGCTGCACTTCCACCCCCAGCCTATCTACCTCGTCGTCTTCAAGGGGTCTTACATACTGGGAAATCTCATCTTGAGGGGGGCTTCACGCTTAGATGCTTTCAGCGTTTATCCCGTCCGTACATAGCTACCCAGCGGTGCTCCTGGCGGAACAACTGGTACACCAGCGGTACGTCCATCCCGGTCCTCTCGTACTAAGGACAGCTCCTCTCAAATTTCCTACGCCCACGACAGATAGGGACCGAACTGTCTCACGACGTTCTGAACCCAGCTCGCGTACCGCTTTAATGGGCGAACAGCCCAACCCTTGGGACCTACTTCAGCCCCAGGATGCGATGAGCCGACATCGAGGTGCCAAACCTCCCCGTCGATGTGGACTCTTGGGGGAGATAAGCCTGTTATCCCCAGGGTAGCTTTTATCCGTTGAGCGATGGCCCTTCCATGCGGTACCACCGGATCACTAAGCCCGACTTTCGTCCCTGCTCGACTTGTAGGTCTCGCAGTCAAGCTCCCTTATGCCTTTGCACTCTTCGAATGATTTCCAACCATTCTGAGGGAACCTTTGGGCGCCTCCGTTACTCTTTAGGAGGCGACCGCCCCAGTCAAACTGCCCACCTGACACTGTCCCCGCACCGGATTACGGTACCAGGTTAGAACCTAGATACGATCAGGGTGGTATCCCAACGTTGCCTCCACACAAGCTGGCGCTCATGCTTCAAAGGCTCCCACCTATCCTGTACAGATCGTACCCAAATTCAATATCAAGCTGCAGTAAAGCTCCATGGGGTCTTTCCGTCTTGTCGCGGGTAACCTGCATCTTCACAGGTATTAAAATTTCACCGGATCTCTCGTTGAGACAGCGCCCAAGTCGTTACGCCATTCGTGCGGGTCAGAATTTACCTGACAAGGAATTTCGCTACCTTAGGACCGTTATAGTTACGGCCGCCGTTTACTGGGGCTTCGGTTCACAGCTTCGGGATTACTCCCTAACCACTCCCCTTAACCTTCCAGCACCGGGCAGGCGTCAGCCCGTATACTTCGCCTTACGGCTTCGCACAGACCTGTGTTTTTGCTAAACAGTCGCTTGGGCCTTTTCACTGCGGCCCCCTCGTGCTATTCACACTACCGGGGCACCCCTTCTCCCGAAGTTACGGGGTCATTTTGCCGAGTTCCTTAACGAGAGTTCTTCCGCGCGCCTTAGAATACTCTTCTCGCCTACCTGTGTCGGTTTGCGGTACGGGCACCATCACCTGGCTAGAGGCTTTTCTTGGCAGTGTGAGATCATGACCTTCGCTACTACAATTTTCGCTCCCCATCACAGCTCAGCCTTACAATGTGCGGATTTGCCTACACATCAGCCTCACTGCTTAGACGGACATCCATCAGTCCGCGTCACTACCCTACTGCGTCCCCCCATTGCTCATAACGGCTTACGGTGGTACAGGAATTTCGACCTGTTGTCCTTCGACTACGCCTTTCGGCCTCGCCTTAGGTCCCGACTTACCCTGAGCGGACGAGCCTTCCTCAGGAACCCTTAGGCTTTCGGCGGATCAGATTCTCACTGATCTTTTCGTTACTCATACCGGCATTCTCACTTGTATAATGTCCAGCGCTCCTTACGGTACACCTTCAACCCTTATACAACGCTCCCCTACCCCTGATGCAAAGCATCAAGCCATAGCTTCGGTGGTGTGTTTAGCCCCGTTACATTTTCGGCGCAGAGTCACTCGACCAGTGAGCTATTACGCACTCTTTCAATGGTGGCTGCTTCTAAGCCAACATCCTGGTTGTCTGTGCAACTCCACATCCTTTCCCACTTAACACACACTTGGGGACCTTAGCTGATGGTCTGGGCTGTTTCCCTTTTGACAATGGATCTTAGCACTCACTGTCTGACTCCCGGAAGTAAGTCTATGGCATTCGGAGTTTGACTGAGCTTGGTAACCCTTGCGGGCCCCGCACCCAATCAGTGCTCTACCTCCACGACTCTGTTTTCCGAGGCTAGCCCTAAAGCTATTTCGGGGAGAACCAGCTATCTCCGAGTTCGATTGGAATTTCTCCGCTACCCCCACCTCATCCCCGCATTTTTCAACATGCGTGGGTTCGGGCCTCCAGTGCGTGTTACCGCACCTTCACCCTGGACAGGGGTAGATCACCCGGTTTCGGGTCTACGTCCACGTACTATGTCGCCCTATTCAGACTCGCTTTCGCTGCGGCTCCGGCTCTTCACCTTAACCTTGCACGGGAACGTAACTCGCCGGTTCATTCTACAAAAGGCACGCCATCACCCCTAAAACGGGCTCTGACTTTTTGTAAGCACACGGTTTCAGGTTCTATTTCACTCCCCTTCCGGGGTGCTTTTCACCTTTCCCTCACGGTACTGCTTCACTATCGGTCGCTAGGAAGTATTTAGCCTTGGCAGATGGTCCTGCCGGATTCATACGGGGTTTCACGTGCCCCGCACTACTCGGGATCCGTCTCGGAGGGAACCAACTTTCAACTACAGGGCTTTTACCTTCTTTGGCGGGCCTTTCCAGACCTCTTCGCTTAACCGGTTCCTTTGTAACTCCATGTGAGACGTCCCACAACCCCAAAGAGCAAGCTCTCTGGTTTGGGCTTCTCCGCGTTCGCTCGCCGCTACTGACGGAATCACTATTGTTTTCTCTTCCTCAGGGTACTTAGATGTTTCAGTTCCCCTGGTATGCCTCTACATAACCTATGTATTCAGTTATGAGTAACTGGAAATTACCCCAGCTGGGTTTCCCCATTCGGACACCCCCGGATCAAAGCTTGCTTACAGCTCCCCGAGGCAGTTTCGTTGTTCGCCACGTCCTTCATCGGCTCCTAGCGCCTAGGCATCCTCCGTGTGCTCTTAGTAGCTTAACCATTTTGTTCCGGTTTTGACTGCTCGCTTCCCTTGTTTTGCTTGCGCAAAGCCAAAAGTCGCTCTCACCCGATACCATCACAAAAGCAATTTGACTACCGTTTTTATTGAAACTTGTTTAACACAAGTTCAGCTAAAAAGGAATGTTCTAATTCGCGTTTGTTTCGTTTCGATATCTAGTTTTCAAAGAACAAGCTCCATGCAAAAGCAAGCTGTTTGAGAGTTTGAGCTCTCAAAACTGAGCAACGAGTGAGTGTTTTGCAGCTAAGCTGCGTATTTGAATGTTTCCACTCGGGAAACGATTCTCCATAGAAAGGAGGTGATCCAGCCGCACCTTCCGATACGGCTACCTTGTTACGACTTCACCCCAATCATCTATCCCACCTTCGGCGGCTGGCTCCTTGCGGTTACCCCACCGACTTCGGGTGTTATAAACTCTCGTGGTGTGACGGGCGGTGTGTACAAGACCCGGGAACGTATTCACCGCGGCATGCTGATCCGCGATTACTAGCAATTCCGACTTCATGCAGGCGAGTTGCAGCCTGCAATCCGAACTGAGACCGGCTTTGTTGGGATTGGCTCCATCTCGCGATTTCGCAGCCCGTTGTACCGGCCATTGTAGTACGTGTGTAGCCCAGGTCATAAGGGGCATGATGATTTGACGTCATCCCCACCTTCCTCCGGTTTGTCACCGGCAGTCTATCTAGAGTGCCCACCCGAAGTGCTGGCAACTAAATATAAGGGTTGCGCTCGTTGCGGGACTTAACCCAACATCTCACGACACGAGCTGACGACAACCATGCACCACCTGTCTTGAATGTTCCGAAGAAAAGGTACATCTCTGCACCGGTCATTCAGATGTCAAGACCTGGTAAGGTTCTTCGCGTTGCTTCGAATTAAACCACATACTCCACTGCTTGTGCGGGTCCCCGTCAATTCCTTTGAGTTTCAGTCTTGCGACCGTACTCCCCAGGCGGAGTGCTTAATGTGTTAACTTCGGCACCAAGGGTATCGAAACCCCTAACACCTAGCACTCATCGTTTACGGCGTGGACTACCAGGGTATCTAATCCTGTTTGCTCCCCACGCTTTCGCGCCTCAGCGTCAGTTACAGCCCAGAGAGTCGCCTTCGCCACTGGTGTTCCTCCACATATCTACGCATTTCACCGCTACACGTGGAATTCCACTCTCCTCTTCTGCACTCAAGTCACCCAGTTTCCAGTGCGATCCGGGGTTGAGCCCCGGGATTAAACACCAGACTTAAATGACCGCCTGCGCGCGCTTTACGCCCAATAATTCCGGACAACGCTTGCCCCCTACGTATTACCGCGGCTGCTGGCACGTAGTTAGCCGGGGCTTTCTTCTCAGGTACCGTCACCTTGAGAGCAGTTACTCTCCCAAGCGTTCTTCCCTGGCAACAGAGCTTTACGATCCGAAAACCTTCATCACTCACGCGGCATTGCTCCGTCAGGCTTTCGCCCATTGCGGAAGATTCCCTACTGCTGCCTCCCGTAGGAGTCTGGGCCGTGTCTCAGTCCCAGTGTGGCCGATCACCCTCTCAGGTCGGCTACGCATCGTCGCCTTGGTGAGCCGTTACCCCACCAACTAGCTAATGCGCCGCAGGCCCATCCCCAAGTGACAGATTGCTCCGTCTTTCCAGTTTCCTTCAGGCGAAGAAAACAATTATTCGGTATTAGCTACCGTTTCCGGTAGTTGTCCCAAACTTGAGGGCAGGTTGCCTACGTGTTACTCACCCGTCCGCCGCTAACTATCAGAGAAGCAAGCTTCTCTTCAAGTCCGCTCGACTTGCATGTATTAGGCATGCCGCCAGCGTTCGTCCTGAGCCAGGATCAAACTCTCCAATAAAGTATTGAAAAGAGCGATAAGCTCATTTTGAATCTGACGAGATTAAAAATCTCATTTGTGCTCCAGTCGATTCAAGCCAGGGCTTGTCTCAAACTTTTGCGTTCATTCTGCAAGCAGAATGTTTACTCACTCGTTGTTCAGTTTTCAAAGATCAAACTTATTTTGTTACCGAATGTCGTTCTCTTCAGCAACTCTTATATAATATCACATCCAAACCAACTTTGCAAGCTCTTTTTTCAAGTTTCTTTCGAAGCTTATTTCATTCGCTTGCCGCACCGTGTATCTCGTGTTTTTTGGCCGGAAATAGAATATACCATGTACAGTTATGGAACGCAAGTCTTTTTTAGATAAACATTAAATTCTAATAAAATGAGTACCCTGTAGACCTTTTAACAAGTATCGCCCTATAGTCTGCTAAATGATACATCTGCTCACTAGCTTTAATGAACCGGAGTAATTAAGTTACATAAGCAAATGGTTTCCCGTATGAACCCTAATCCAATTATAGAGATAGTCATGTTGTATACAGTACAGACTCAACACGCTATAGAACTTATAAACCGATGATTTCATTGGATAAACAACCAGCAGAGCATAGAGCATTATATCGTTCCTTCTATTATAGAAGGTAAACATTTTTGAGATTCATTTTGCTCAAGAAGGAAAACAAAAAAAAGCGAAAGCTCCGGGTTTGAATCCCGTGGCTTCCGCTTCCTTTCATTTTATAAGATAAAAACTTATCTCCGTACTCTTCATAAAACTAAATTAAGTTTACTCCCCGCCAATAAATACGTATCGGCAGATTACAATGAGCGCCAAGATCCACATGAGCCAGTGAATTTTCACTTTGCGTTCTGTAACCAAGTTACTGAATACCGCCAGAATCACATAAGATACGATACCTGCCGAGATTCCGTTCGCGATTCCGCCTGTGAAAGGCATCAATACAATGGTAAGGAACGCAGGGAAAGCTTGCAGGAAATCATCCCACTCAATGCTGCGCACTTGACTCATCATAAGCACACCCACGATGATCAATGCCGGAGCCGTCGCAGCGGATGGAACAACAAGCGCAAGCGGTGCGATAAACAGGGCCAAAATGAACAACAAACCTGTCGTTACCGAGGTAAGTCCTGTACGTCCCCCCGCCTCAACGCCTGAAGCACTTTCAACGTATGCTGTAATAGTACTTGTACCCAGTGCAGCACCTGCGCTGACACCAACTGCATCGACGAGCATCGCTTTACCGATTGCTTTCTCGCCTTTTTTCTTATCCTTCATAATCCCCATACGTGTTGCAGTACCTACCATCGTACCAAACGTGTCGAACAATTCAACGAAGGTAAAGATGAAGATGATCTCGAACAATCCGAGACTGATGGCACCTTTCAAATCCAGCTGTCCAACCGCCAGATCACTGAAATTAGGCAACCAGCTTGCGCCTGAAAGGCCACTCAGATTCGTAACGCCCATCGGAATACCAATCAGCGTTGTTGCTACGATCCCGATCAGCAGAGCGCCTTTGACGCGCATAACCATCAGTATAGCAATAAGGAGCAAACCAATCAGAGCCAGCAATGCATCGTGATGTGTTATAAAGTTACCCAATGACAGGTTAAAACTGCTACCTGGAATCGGCTGACTCAGATCTGCGTCTGGTGCAACATTAACTGTTACAGCCACGAGATTAGCAAGTTTGAAACCAATAATGGTAATAAAGAGACCGATACCAACCGTAATGGCCATTTTGATCGACTGCGGAACTGCAACAAGCAGCATTTGCCGAATTTTTGTCACGGTCAAAATAATGAACACGATACCGGAAAGGAATACCGCTCCGAGAGCAGCCTGCCAAGTAATCGCTCCATTCGAACTTAGAACGACAGTCATGAAGTACGCATTCAATCCCATACCTGGTGCAAGTGCGATCGGAATATTCACGAACAATCCCATAATAATAGTCATTAATCCAGCGCCGACGGCTGTCGCAAAGAATACTGCATTATCCGACATCCCCGCACCGGCTTGTCCCAAGAACAACGTATTTACAAAAAGAATGTAAGCCATTGTCATAAACGTAGTGAGACCCGCAACAATCTCCGTTCTAACGTTTGTTCCGTTTTCTTTTAATTTAAAGAAACGATCCATAATTACTAACTCCCCCTTAGAGATGTTGAAGCCATATTGAAAAACGACAAATGACCCTGATGAAGATTCTTCACCCAGGGTTCAGCTGACAAGGAGTGGCACGATGCCTTTACTAAGAACAAAAAAAATTCTAATGTGCGTGATGTCCCCGCAATCATGTAGAATTCATCTGCTTAGCCTTCTCCTCTTCGTAGCCAGATCATTAGGGTGATCTCGTAGAGACTCCCGGGCCAATCCCCAGGATTATACGAATAAGTATGCGCTATTTGTTTGTTTCCCATCACTATTTTAGGAGGGCAGTATGTTTTTGTCAATGAGAAAAACGAATATTAATATCACCCTTATAGAATATCGTTCGTATTATTTAACAGATTGAACCAGTTCAGCGGTTTACAACCCAATTGAATACGCTTTTTTCGGTGTAATCTCAATGGGATATGTCCATTCTTTCAGACTGAAAGTTCCGCAGGATAACATAAAAAGCTAGCCTGATCAGAGGGCGAGAAGCACTCTAATCAGGCTAGCTTATGTTTCTGATGTGTTTTAGCAATCAGGTGAATGATGCTATAGGAATAATAACGATGTCTCGTATTCCGAAGAGTAAAACTCATTAGGTATATGGAGCAATTTGCGACATGTTCCAGAGCATTTTTTTACCGGATCAGTCCTATGTTAACTATATCTCTGTCTGCGGAGCATCACCCTGTAGCTCTTGTTGTTCCTGATTCGTGTTTGTTGTTAAGTCAGAGGATAACTCCTGATTTCTGGTCTGATCGGAAGAAGCATCCGCTGCCTCTAAGTTCACAAATGGTAATTCTCCCGAACCGGAGGCAAGGTCTTGCATTTCTGAACCGTATCCTGCCAGCATCACCATCAGAAACGCACTTCCAATGCCCATTTTCCATTTGCTCATATAGTCGGTTTTACGCATACATTCAATCTCCTTTCAGTAGCCATATAGCTCTTAGTATATACCTATTGTACAGGCCCGACCTGAAAGGATCATGAAGTGAACTTTAAAATGGGATGAAATTCGAGAGTTTATTACTAGGAAAACAGTCCCCTGATAAAAGTTTAATCATAATATATGCAATAAAAAACTCCCTTCTATCTGCGATAGGCCGCAGATAAAAGAGAGCTTTTTAAAAAATATTGTTTGGGTGTATACCCTACTCCCACTCGATCGTTGCAGGTGGTTTGGAAGTTACGTCATAGACGATACGGTTTACATTATCAACTTCGTTAACGATCCGTACGGAGATTTTCTCCAGCACATCCCAAGGGATACGTGCCCAGTCCGCAGTCATACCGTCGATGGACGTTACGGCACGAATACCTACAGTGTAGGAATACGTACGCGCATCACCCATAACGCCAACACTCTTCATGTTCGGCAGGGCTGTGAAGTACTGCCAGATTTCGCGGTCGAGACCGGCTTTGGCAATCTCTTCACGCAGAATGTAGTCTGAATCACGAACAATTTTAAGTTTCTCTTCGGTAACCTCACCAAGAACACGGATCGCAAGACCCGGGCCTGGGAAAGGCTGACGCCATACGATAGCTTCAGGCAGACCGCACTCTTCGCCGACTTTACGCACTTCGTCTTTGAACAGAGCACTCAGTGGCTCAATCAGTTTGAAGTTCATGTCCTCAGGCAGACCGCCCACGTTGTGGTGGGATTTGATGGTCTGTGCAGTTGCTGTACCACTTTCCACGATATCTGTGTACAGTGTACCTTGCGCCAGGAATTCAAAATCATCAAATTGCTTGGATTCTTCATCAAATACGTAAATAAACTCGTTACCGATGATTTTACGTTTTTGTTCCGGATCATCGACGCCTACCAGTTTGGACAGGAAGCGTTCCTGTGCATCAATTTTGACAACTTTCATGTCGAATTTGCCGACAAATGTCTCCATTACACTTTCTGCTTCGCCTTTGCGCAGCAGACCATGGTCGATAAACATACATGTCAGTTGGTCGCCAATGGCTTTGTGTAGCAGTGCAGCAACAACAGAAGAATCCACGCCACCGCTCAGTGCACACAGAACTTTACCGTCGCCCACTTTTTCACGAATATCTTTGATCGTATCTTCAATGAATGTCTCCATGCTCCAGTTGCCTTCGCAACCACAGATTTCGAACAGGAAGTTACGAATCATATCGTTACCACGAACAGAGTGACGTACTTCCGGGTGGAACTGAACAGCATATAATTTGCGCTCGTCGTTACTCATTGCAGCGATTGGCGCACTTTCCGTGCCTGCATCCAGTTTGAAACCCGGAGGGAGTGTAACCACGTGGTCACCGTGACTCATCCATACTGTGTGCTCACCGTCGATACCTTGTGCAAGAGCAGCACCTGCTGCGAACTCGATGTCGGCTTTACCGTACTCACGCTTCTCGGAGCGTTCTACTTTACCTTCAAGCTGCTGGGCCATAAGTTGCATCCCGTAACAGATTCCGAAGATGGGAAGTCCAAGATCATAGATAGCCGGGTCCACATGTGGTGCATTTTCTGCGTACACACTGGATGGTCCGCCAGAGAAAATGATTCCTCGTGGTGACATTTCTGCGATCTTCTCTGCCGGTGTGTTATACGGCAAAAGCTCGCTGTATACGCCGAGATCCCGAATTCTTCTGGCGATTAACTGGTTGTATTGGCCCCCAAAGTCAAGGACAACCACAATTTCATTTGGTTTATTCATTACCGTGCCTCCCTCAATTCAATGAAACTAATTATACGCAACGACAAAACATACCGTCAAGGAAAGGCGAAACTCCTTTTTTCGACATATCAAAACAGGATTACCAATTGCCTCTAAATATGAATTTTCGATTAGAAAAGCTTGGCAGCAAGATGCTGGTTCAAGTGTATGATCGTGGAAAGACGCCTCGTTCGCAGCGAAGCGCGAAAGGCGTCTTATGTATGGCATGCAGCGATGAACCAAACGCTGCATTTAAATAACAATGCGCCAGCCAATGGCGATCTTCATCTGCCCACAAGTGGCCAAGCTCTATTGGAAAGCGATAGCGATTGTATGGCAGCTGCTTCGCATCTTTGGTGTAACGTTGTAACATCCTTGTGTTACAACGCCTGCAGCCGCCGGGCCAGACGAAGTGCCCGGCGCAGGAAGTCCAGACTGTCCGCGCGCAGCGGACGGTCTGGGCCGTACAGCAGCCGTTCCCAGTCGGCTGCAAACCGCGCGATGTCCGCGCCGTCCGCGCCTGCGGCCAAAGCCGGTGACGCTGCATATTCACGCAGCGTCATCCCCGGCGGCCGCGGGCCGTACCGGCGCGCGAGCGCGGACCAGACCGGAGCGGCGGCGCGCAGCAGCCGCTCGCGGTCTGGAAAGCTGCTGCGTGGCCACGCCAGCAGCAGCCCTAACCGCAGCGCGGGGCGTAGCCGCCGCATGCGGACCAGAGCAGCGGCGCCCAGCAGGGCCGCTGCCACAAGGGCTGCCGCGAGCCATGGCTCCGCGGCAATGGCCCGTGCGCGGGCGAGCAGCCATGCGCCCGCGTTAGCCAATCCGCCGCTCATATACGGCGGAGTCTCCGCGCCAGGCTGCGGCCCGGCGAGTGCTGCAGCATCTTCGCCCGCGCCTTGCGCCATGGTGAAGCCAGGCGTGGCCTCAAACGGCATCCAGCCTGCACCCGGAAAATACACCTCTACCCAGGAATGTGCATCTCCCTGTGAAATCACATACTGACTGGGCACATCCGGGTCAGCAACTCCGGGGCCAAAGCCTTTAACCCAGCGTGCGGGGATACCTTCCGAACGAAGTAACACAATCATAGCTGTGGAGAAATGATTGCAATACCCCTGCCGGGTGACGAATAGAAAATCGTCCACAAAATCTGTTCCCCGCGGTGGCATACGGGTATCCAACGTATACTCGGCATGAGCAGCCAGATAAGTCTTTACAGCTTGCACAGCGTCATACCGGGTCTCACTGCCTTGAATGATTTCCTTGGCGAGCGTCTGCACTCGACCGGGGAGTGATGTAGGCAATTGCAGATAGTCCCTCCGAATGGCTGCCGGATCTTTCCCTTTATTCGTTTCCCCAAGCAGACGTAACTGTTCAGGTGTTGCGACAGGAACCATGACGTCTGCCGAATAATTTTTAACTATCTTATCGTCCCCTGAGCTCGCGAGCCACAATGTTGCCGAATTGCGATTAGACAGCAAAGAAAACATGTTTTCCTGATTATCCTTGTTCTTATCCTGGAACGATACGTTGACCGGTATGCCCCCGGTAAAGAGTGGATTTGGCCCTTTCCACTCTCGCTGCATCGTAACGGTTTGGCGAATGCGATTCCAATAGGTTGGATTCTCCCAACCATCAGCACGCAGCATTCCGGATGGACTTGCTGTTTCAAAGCTTTGACCCGGATCACTCCAAGTACTACCGTTATAATATGAACGGGTCTCCCCTCGCCAATACGTCACTTTTGGACTCTTCGCTATAAAAAAGATGGAATTCCCCTGCACCAACGGTGCTCCCATAGGCGCGTCAGCTGTGCTATATCCCGTGACTGCCGTTGCAGCAGGGATACTACTGTGCTGTGTATAACCTGCCCATCGAGCTATACGTTCACCCATCTGTTCCAGAGATATGCGTTCCGGTTGAGGAATGGAAGCAAACTGGCCAGGTAACGCGGAGAGAAGCACCATAGCTGCGGAAACAACGATAGTTACTGCACTCCAACGGCCATAGGGGCTGCCGTGATAACTCGGAGTCGTGACTCCTCCATTGAGACGTAGTAGCTGAAGCAGAGCCTGAATAAGAAAAGTCCATAGGACAGACCGTATTACAGAAGCATACACATCCAGCCCCGCAAAGGATTCAAGCAGAAGCAAATAGAGCAGCGTCGCACTGCCAAACAGCATAACGCTTCGACGTAACAATACGAGGGATTGCACAGAAGCCATGAGCATGCTCCAGCCGCACATCATGAACAAACCTCTCGTTTCTGTACTAATCGAGTGGAATCGCCATTTATTTATAAAAGTGTCCATATCCGCTGAAAATATTCCCGGATAAGCAGCCGCCCAACGAACAGGATCACTTCCTCCGTACATCAGACATAAAGCAGCGAGTGCAATGAATAATCGGATCAGTACCCCAGTGATCCATCCTGTACGAATTAGCCCTACGAGCAACAATGCTCCCGTTAATCCCGCCATTACGGACAAGAACCGTTCACTGCCCTGCTGATCTGATGATGTAACAGGATATATCCACTCCAGAGACAGTATAAGTAAAATGGCCGAAATAAAAATTTTGTACAGGACAGGTACGCTAACATATCCCTCATCCTTTATATCCGTCACAGAATTCTGGTTCACAGCTTTATATACAGAATAGGCCGATTCTATTCTCGTACGGGCCGTTGACTCTAAGTCGGCCACAGTGGAATTTGGTTGCTGGTTACGATTACGCTCCCACATCCGTTACCTCCACCTTTCCCAATGAAGATAACGCAACGTCTGTAACCGCGTGGATCGGCACCCCGCTGTGACGAAGCCGCTCCAAACTTAAGCTGTCATATCCCAATCCATTCATCAATCTATCCGTTGATCCTAATTGGTCCTGATTCGCTTCAGTCAATTGCACCTCGACACGATAACCCGACCCGATTGCAGTTATGATCCATTCGGCCAGAACCGGATCCATCTTGCCTGTGAGAACCACAATTCGCGACCCGCTCGCCAGTCCATCCAGCATCTCCGTTCGAAGCGAAACAGAGGTTGATTGTGCTTTGGATATTCGCGCTCCCGCTAACTTGTCCAGTCCATGATTCTCATCATCTGCATGGAACGGCCCATGTTGCCATTGATCTTGTGCATCATAACTCTTATCGCCGCCTTCCATCCACAGATGATAAGGAATGTCATCCTGCTCAGCGGTATGAATCCAGCGGGCAGCTGTACGAACCACTCGTTCAAAAGCAGGTGCATCCATGTTCTCCCGCTGTTTTACGTCATAACCCGACGCGCCTTCATACACAAGGATGCCGAGTGAAGCTAGATCCGTGGTATCAGGCAGAAAGGTCTGAAGTTTTCCCGTTTTGGCTGTACTTTTCCAATGAACTCGTCCCAGTGGGTCACCCTGCTGATATTCACGAAACTCAGGGCTACGGTTTCCCTGACTATTTCTTCGCTCCGAAAAAGTCCCTTCGATCATCGCTGCGAATTCTACCGAATCACCCTTCCCCCAAGCCGTTGCTTGAGGAACAACGATCAGGGGGGTACCTCCTGCGATCTCTGCGGAGAGGGTATTCCAGCCAAACATATCCCCCCAGTACAATCTGCCCGTATCCCATCTGTAGACTCCTCTGCGTAACCCAGAACATTCATATTGATAGGAAAATTGTCGCCGTGTTCCCGGGAAAATCAATTTGCGATGAACACCTGCAGGTGTGTTCTCACACAGAACGATCCATAACAATGGAATACGGCAATTGAATTCCAGTTCGACCAGAACCCGTACATGCTCGCCTGCCTCAATCCGGTTCGTGTGTATTTTCCGACGGATGTGAATACGCCGTGGTCTGAACCAATGGAGAAGCAGACCTCCTGTGAACATCAAGAAAGTTATAACGGATAGAAACAACGCCACTTTGCCCCCATGCCACTGATACAAGGAAGCAAAAGCCACCACCAAGACAGCACTCACAATCCGTTGTCCCAGCGCAGTCATTGTCTCCGTCCCCTTCCCTGTGATGCCATTTGTACAGGTACCGGAACCGATGACAATGCTTCTTCAATGACTTGTACTTGCCCCCAAACCTCCGCTCTGTTCTGGGGCTTCAATTGAATACGATGGGAAAGGACAGGCACAGCCACCTCTTTCACATCATCCGGTATGACATAACTGCGTCCCTGAAGGTAGGCAAATGACTGCGCAGCAGCCATCCAGGCCAGTGTTCCGCGAGGACTGATGCCCAGTCTTACCGCCGGAAGGCTGCGAGAAGCCACAGCAACGGCCACCAGATACTGTTTGACAACAGGATCAACATGTACCTGTTTGACTTCACGCTGCATGGCTACAACCTCTTCAGCAAGCAGGACAGGACGAAGTTCTTCAAGTACTTCCCTGCTTTGCATGCGGGTTAACAATTCCAGTTCCTGCTCTGGATCTGGATACCCCAGTCCAATCCTCATGATAAATCGATCCAGTTGTGCTTCAGGCAGACGGTACGTACCCTCGAATTGCAACGGATTCTGTGTCGCCAGCAGAAAGAAGGGGCGTGGCAAGGCGTAGGTTGTGCCATCGACCGTAATACGTCGTTCCTCCATTGCCTCCAGAAGGGCAGACTGAGTGCGGGGTGAGGCTCGATTTATTTCATCGGCCAGGACGATGTTGGACATGACAGGTCCGGGCCGAAACTTGAATTCAGCTGTATGCGGTTGATAGATTGAGGTGCCCGTAACATCTGCCGGCATGACATCAGACGTGAATTGAATCCGGCCCATGGAGCAATCCAGCGCAGAAGCAACAGCACGAACCAGCATCGTTTTCCCCGTACCGGGCACATCTTCCAGAAGCACATGACCTCCACTGAGCATTGCAGTGAGGACATAACGAATCTCTTGTTTTTTGCCAATAATCACACTTTCTACTCGCTTGATGACCCTGTTTAGCAATTCGACTGCGTGTTCATGTTCCATTCGAATATAAGACATTTCTCCTGATCTCCTTCCGTTCATCAGCATTTCTGAGCCATAGTAATCTATGATTCAGTGTTGCCCGGAAGTAGAGAGAATAGTCCTGCAAGAATGACTTTCTTCAGATCATTTTATACATAAATATACTGTTCATCGCCGAAATGGATATGGACGGGCCTGCCTTCACCGTCCACTCTGTTTCATTGCTGTTTAATGCGTGCACCCTTAACCCCATCTGCTCCAGCAATTCACGTAACGGAACCCAGATGGTCCCCCCTTGACTCTGTACTGCCCCCATTTCACTTAACCCTTTCGTTGTTAGTGTTCCGCTCACAGCGTCTGCATGAATCGTTCTTTCCTTCCACACAGCTGTAGCTGTTCTGGACTCAGGGTCCCAGCGAGTGCTGCCCCCGAATTTTTTCATAAAGGTACGCAACGGCACCATGATTCGTTGATCCTCCATACGGAATTCGCCCGACTGTAGGGTAGCCGCAGCCAATCCCACCTCTACCTTCAGCTTCTTGCTCCCAAGCCACAATGTCGCATTCGCTTCTACATGCTCTGTAATCCAGGCCTTTCCTGGCACCTTGCGCCCTTTATACTTATCAGCTGGATGTACACGGAATTGAACCGGCTGATCCGAACCCTTCATGATGTCAAAACGATATCCGTGATCACGATAATATTTGATAATACCCGGGAGTGCTTTCACTGTTTCAGCGTGCGCACCTCCATCATGCATCAGGAGAATGACTGAACGTGCTCCCGCAGGTACTTTGGTCGAATTGCTGAGGATTTCTTTGGCCGGAACTCCTTTGCGCTTGGAATCTCCGCTATCGACGTTCCAGTCCATGACGGTGTACCCGCCCAATTGCAGCAAATCAAAATAACTCTGGTCAAAATGCCCATAGGTACCACCTGGTGCTCGCACCAGATTCGGACGGAAACCGGTTATACGCTCCAGCACTTCCTCTGTCTGCTTAATCTGTTTCCAGAACACTTTAAAATCACTATACAGCTGTTCGTATTGATGATTAAAAGTATGATTGCCCAAAGCATGTCCATCCTCGACAAGTCCCCGGATTAACTCGGGATAACGCTCTGCCTGCTCACCCAGCACAAAAAATGTAGCCAAAACCTTCTCCTTACGCAAAATATCCAATACTTCACGGGTATGGTTACCCGGTCCATCGTCAAAACTCAGATAGACTACCTTGTCTTGAGTATTCTTATCTTCCGAGATTGGATCACCTGAGCCGGAAGCAGAAGATGCATAAGCCGTGCCTGCATATACAGCAAATGCACATAACAATATCGCAATACGCATGAGAATGACATACCATTGTCCAGATAAAAACATATGTATGGTTGTTGCAGAGTTTCCCCCTAATTCCTTGATTCTGAATTCCGGTCTCTGTACCATTTACGAATCGACCTCCACCGTCTCTAGTAATTTGCTGATAGACTTCAGCAGATTTGTTAGAATTATATGGAGACTACATGGAAAAAAGACGCGATTTTGTTTAATATTTTTTCACAATTTGCTATGTAGCCTGATTGATTCTTCGCTTCAGATTAGGTAGCATAATGAACAGGCAGAACACATTAAAACACCTTGGAGAGTATTCTTGCTCCCACCCCGTATTCAGGAGAGTGAAATCTATTGGAATTGCTTGAGAAGATCCAACATCTGTTTGGGTCCTACGGATACAGCGTATTGTTTTTTGGCTTGTTGCTTGAATTCATCGCACTTCCCTTTCCTGGTGAAACAACGATGGCTTACGCAGGGTTTCTCTCCTATAAGGGACATCTTGATTTCGGTATCCTCACCATACTGGCTTTTCTGGGAACGACGATTGGCATGACAATTACTTATTTTATTGGAGCCAAAGCAGGTCTGCCCTTCATAACTCGGTACGGAAAATGGTTTCTGCTGAAACAGGACAAGCTCGATAAAACACAAAAGTGGTTTGCCAAGTATGGGAATGCCTTGATATTCATCGGTTATTTCATTCCGGGGGTAAGACATTTCACCGGATATTTCGCGGGCATAGCCGCGGTTCCTTTTCGCAAATTCGCTCTCTACGCCTATTCAGGCGCGCTGTTCTGGGTTGTGCTATTTCTGGGCATTGGCAAAATATTTGGCCCCCAGTGGAATGCCGTATTCCATCTGGCTCATCAATATGCAGCATATATCGTGGGAGGAATCGGCCTGTTACTTATCGTGGCTGTGCTCTACCGTTACCGCAAAGCATGGGCAGCAAGATCCGTGTCCAAGCCTACCACTGTTCGACAAAGACAAAAGTAAATTCGAACGAACGTCTATCTATAATTTCAAGTAAGGAGCTGCGTGTCATCGCGGCTCCTTTTTTGTGTTATCCAAACGGAAGGAGAACCTTTCATTCTTTTTTGTGATAATCCGAATTCATCCAGGTCATACTAACTTGCAAATATAGGATGTATAAGGAGGATACATGATGAGTGCATCGGTACAGGACGGTCAAGGTCTGAAGAGAATCTCTCCAGATCTGAATGAAAATACAACGTACTGCAAGCAAGTCATGGGACACAGTAATGACTTGATGATTCGTCCTTTGCAATGTTTGCATAAATGGCCTGCCGTCATGCTGTACATTGATGGAATGGTCGATGTACAAATTCTAAATCACTCCATCATGGAATCCTTATTACATAAACGTGATCTTCCAGATTTTTCAGCGGATGCTGAACATCTTAGTTACCTCCAAAATGATGTTCTGATCGCAAGTGATGTCCTGCTCGTCAATGATATGGATGAAGTGCTGAATGCCCTGCTGTCGGGATCAGCCGTACTTCTGCTTGAAGGTTCTGTACGAGGGTTGAAAATCGGTGCAGCCGGTTGGGAAGACCGGTCCATCGGGGAACCAGTCTCTCAGACTGTCGTTCGGGGTCCGATGGAAGGCTTTAATGAGAATCTACGTACCAACACTTCATTAATTCGCAAACGAATCCGAGATCCTCATCTCTGGATCGAAGAAAGAGAGATCGGTCGAGTCACCAAGACTCGCGTTGCAGTGCTCTATCTGGAACATGTCGTGGATCAGGAGATTGTGCAGGAACTAAGGCGAAGACTGGATGAGATTGATATCGATAGCATTCTTGAGGGAGGATACATCGAAGAGCTGGTTCAGGATAAGACAAGGACCATTTTCCCAACAGTATATAATAGCGAACGACCCGATACCGTGTCCGCGGCACTGCTGGAAGGCCGGGTTGCAATCATTGTCGACGGGACACCCTTTGTTTTAGTTGTTCCCGCCTTGTTTGTTCATTTCTTTCAGTCACCTGAGGATTATTATCAGCGAGCTGATATCAGTACACTGATTCGATTGATCCGATATCTGGCTTTTTTTATCGCGTTGCTCTCTCCTTCCTTTTATATTGCCATTACCACTTTCCACCAGGAGATGCTTCCTACCAACCTTCTAATCAGTTTGGCAGCTCAGCGAGAAGGCGTTCCTTTCCCCGCCTTTATTGAAGCCCTGCTGATGGAGCTAACTTATGAAATTTTGCGAGAAGCGGGCATTCGGATACCAAAGACGGTCGGTCAGGCTGTGTCCATTGTGGGTACGCTTGTTATTGGTCAAGCCGCGGTGGATGCTGGAGTTGTATCTGCTGCAATGGTCATCATCGTATCCATCACTGCGATATCCAGTTATGTCATTCCTGAAAATGGGCTCTCCATCTCGGTACGCATGTTGCGGTTCGTTCTGATGATCCTGGCCGCTGCCTTCGGATTTTATGGCATCCTGATTGTATTGTTAATTACCATAACGCATCTTTGCAGCTTGCGTTCTTTCGGGGTACCTTATATGTCTCCTTTTGCACCCTTTATTCAGAAGGATCTCAAAGACACGATCTTTCGTGTACCCTGGTCTCGTATGAAGACTCGTCCACTCTCTACCAGCACAACAAATGAAGTTAGACAATCCACCAAAAAAACGAAGCGGTAATTCGGTAAGGAGCGCACACCATGCATAGATGCTTACGCTTAATATTATCCTGTGTCATTCTGCTTCCTCTCCTTACCGGATGCTGGGATCGGCAGGAATTGAATGAACTTGGCATTATGTTGGGTCTCGGTGTGGACAAAGATGGAGATCTGATCAAAGTAAGTGCTCAGGTCGTTGTTCCGAATGAGGTATCTTCCAAAGCAGGGGGAGGGAAAGGGACACCCGTTACACAGTACGAAGCGTCGGCTACAACCTTGTTTGAAGCCATTCAAAAATTAACGGAGACAAGCCCGCGCAGAATCTTCCTTGCACATATCCGGGTTCTGGTATTTGGTGAAGAATATGCACGTAAAAACGGAATATATGATGTTATTGAGGCGTTAATGCGCGAGCCTACAGCAAGACCTGATTATTACGTCTTGGTTGCTAAGAATACTACTGCTTCCCAGCTGCTTGACGTACTTACACCTTTAGATAATACTCCAGCTGAAAAAATGTATAATTCTCTCGATATATCTTCTACGACCTGGTCTCCCACTACCACGGTCACCGGGGATGAATTACTGGAGTTCATGATATCGCCTGGCATCCAGCCCGTCATTACAGGTGTAGAGATCCTCGGTCCCAAAGGTCAAAGCGGGAATAAAGAGAATATATCGACCATTCGCTCACCAGCTCGCCTCAATACGACGGGACTGAGCGTGTTCAAGAAAGACAAGCTGATTGGTTGGTTAACGGAGGATGAATCCAAAGGCTACAATTATATCCGTGACAATGTAGAATCAACGGTCAACCATATGCCTTGTCGCAAGCAAGGCAACGTGACGTTTAAGGCCCTCCGTACAACAACGAAAAGAAAGGCAGAAATCGTAAATGATAAGCCCGTAATCCACATCGATGTCAAGAATGTCTCCTCCATCGGTGCAGTTGAATGCGGGATCAAGATTGGTTCGATGAAAGTTCTCAAAGAACTTGAAGCCGATAGTGAAGAACGATTAATTGAACTGATGCAGAACTCTGTCAATGCAGTAAAACGCAAATTCCATGTCGATATATTTGGTTTTGGACAGGAAGTGTACCATGCAGATCCCAAGTTCTTCAAGAAGATAGAAAATGAGTGGGATAAACATTTTGAAGAACTGGACATCAAGTACAAAACCAATGTGCAGATTAAACGTGTCGGTACACTGGATGATTCATTCAGAAACGAATTAAAGGAGTGATTGAAGCGTGCTGATTACACTTGCGGTTATCGTCGTAGCAGCTAGTATTGGCTGGATCGATCTGCCTGGCCTCATTCACCGGAAAGAATGGCGAGAAACAGCTGTATACAGTGGAATGCTTCTCACTGCTACGGTGTTCGGCATTATTGCTTCCAATCTGTGGGAGTTCCCTAGTCCACTCTATATCATCATGTGGATCTATGACCCTGTGAACCATATATTAGCACGACTGACTGGAACTTAGGAGACAAGGGAGGGTATATCATGCTTGAAAAGGGACGGATCGGAACAAGACAATTATCCACCCTTACATTTATGTTGGTGGTTGGAGATATGATGCTGATCTACCCCTCCGTTATTACGTCCTATGCCAAGCAAGATGCCTGGATCTGTGCTCTTATTGGCATTCCACTCGGAATGGCTCTCATGGCCATGATTATGAAATTGGGAAGTATGCATCCGGGAAAGAATCTGGTACAGATTGCCCGAAGTATTTTGGGCTTTTGGCCAGGCACCCTTTTCTCCTGTTTCTACTTATTTTTTTTCATCATTGGTACATCCACATATACCCGGGAAGTCGGGGATTTCATGACTTCCCAGATCTTTCAGTACACTCCTATACGTGTCATCATTCTTATGTTTGTTATTGCTATAGGATGGGGTGTGTACCATGGCCTAGAGACGATCGCAAGAACAAGTGAACTGCTGATACCAATCGTCATTCTTTTCACAATGGCACTCGCCTTCTGTCTACTTCCACAGGTTGAAACCAGTAATCTGAAGCCAGTAACAGACACCGGTGTTGTCTCTATTGCGCAGGGTATTCTGGTGAGTATCATATATCCCGTCGGTGAAACTATCCCCATTTTAATGATCCTTCCCTATGTCGCAAACAGTGCCCACCGCATGCGTGACATTGTCATTTCAGCAGGGCTCGGCAATCTGATCCTTGCCATTCTGGTTACCATATCCATGCTCGTTCTCGGTCCTTTCCTTACCCAACATAATATATACGCTTCGTTTGTCTTGTCTCAAAAGATTAGCATCGGTGGAATCTTTGAACGAATTGAGGTGATCATGGCTTGCTCGTGGTTTATCTCTACCTACTTCAAAGCAGCGATCTACTTATATGCCTTTATTGTTGGATGCGCAGAACTGTTCAAACTTAAGCATTTCAAGATGCTCATTTTACCATCGACATTGCTCGTTTATGGCATGGCCAATCTCGTTGCACCCAGTCTGACGTTTATCATCATCACCATTGTTCCGTACTGGGTGGATTGGGATACCACGCTAGGGATCATTCTTCCCGCTATGCTGATTCTTATCGCGTCAGTGAAATCCCGCAGAAAATCCAATTCGCAATCTCAGCCAACCACAGAAGGTTAACTCTGAAGGGTGCTTTAGACGTCAAACCATGGAAAGGAGCAGAAGGGCATGTTGATGAAGGAAAAACTCACAATTCGGCAGTTCACCTTGCTCACTTTCCTGGTTATGATCGGAGATATGGTTCTGATCTACCCTTCACTTGTTACCGCAGTAGGCAAACAGGACGCATGGTTCTGTTCTCTCGTTGGTCTGCCAATCGGTCTTGGCATCATCTGGGTTCTATATAAACTGCATCGAACATATCCTCAGTTGTCCCTTTTCGAAATATGTAACAAGTTACTTGGGACTTGGGTGGGTTCCGTGCTTTCAGTTGCCTATCTATTCTATTTCGCTATAGGTGCAGCCACATGTGTTCGTGAGGTCGGTGACTTCATGACAACCCAGATCTATCTCAAGACCCCCATTCGGGTCATTATTCTGATGATCATTTGCTCTTTGGCCTGGGGACTTATCCATGGTTTTCGTACGATAGGTTTAAGCTCCGAACTGTTAGCCCCAATCGTTGTGGTCTTTATAGCTTTTCTCTTTCTGGGGCTTCTTCCTCAAGCCAAGACTGCTAATCTTCAGCCTTTCTTTGATATTCCCTGGATACATTTAGCAGACCCTGTCATCCGTGGTGCATTTACTTCCTTTGGTGAACTTATTGTTCTTTCCGTATTTCTCCCCTACGTGAACCCCGGGCCTCATCTCAAACGGGATTTCTTGCTGGCTACCTTCTTTGGGGGATTACTATTAAGCTTGTTATTGCTGCTCTCACTCATGGTGATGGGACCTACACTGACGCAGCACAGTATCTATATCTCATACGCTCTTTCACAAAAGATTAATATAGGTAATTTCTTCGAACGAATCGAAGCATTCATGGCTATCGCCTGGTTAATTTCGACCTATTTCAAAAGTCTGCTGTATCTATTTGCCTTTGTGCTGGGAACAGCACAATTATTTCGTTTAAAGACGTATAAGCCTCTCATCTTGCCTTCTTCCCTGCTGTTATTTGCCCTGGGTGTACTGCTTGCTCCAAATGTTATTTTCTATACGGATACGATCATGCCTGTATGGGTAGACTGGAATATCACCGTCAGCTTCATCATTCCATTGTTCCTCTTGCTGGTATATCGCATTCGTTCATGCAAGCATAAGCAACAGTTATAAAGGGCTGGAAATCCGCATATGCAAAAGGCTGTGTTCACGAAGAATTCCGCGAACACAGCCTTTATATTGTTAATTATATGTTGCCGGAGCAGCTTATATGGACTTCAGCGCCTCAAGTGCTGCCTCGATATGTCCTTTGACCCGAACTTTGGACCAGTCCTTGATCAATTTCCCCTCTTCATCAATCAGAAAAGTGGAGCGAACCACCCCCATGTACTCCTTGCCATACATTTTCTTCAGCTGCCATACACCGTATTGCTCGGCTACAACGTGCTCTTCATCCGATAACAAGGTAAACGGCAGTCCATATTTGGCAATAAACTTGTCATGTTGTTTCATCGGATCGGTGCTGATTCCGAGAATGACCGTGTTCAGCCCTTCAAATTCAGCATGTCGATCCCGGAAATCACAAGCCTGTTGTGTACAGGACGAGGTCATATCTTTGGGATAAAAATAAAGCAGCACCCGCTGTCCGCGGTAATCCGAAAGCTTTACCGATTCTCCCGTACTGGACGGAAGCTCAAAATCCGGTGCCAATTCGCCTACTTTTAACGTCATGTCAGTTCCTCCCTAATCTCCCCCATGAATTACTATAGGGCGTTATTATGAACCTGCTCCGCGATACCGCTTCACGCCAAAATTCCACAGAAGCAATCCCATAGAACCAAACACCAATCCCATCACAGGTGTAAGCAGCGCCATGCGATGCATCTCGGACCTTTCCAGGAACAAGGCTGCGGGATAGATCCCCACGAAGGCAAACGGAATGATCCAGGTTAACAGCACCTGAATGGCACGGTTATAGATCGTGACAGGGTAGCGTCCATATCCTTGAATGTTATACATCAACGGCAGGATACCTGTTGGCGCGTCCGAATAAAAGGATAGTGAAGTCAATGTGGTGTAGATTCCGGCATAGATCATGACTGAGCTGAGTGCCAAAATAATTAAGGCAGGGATATGCCACCACTCCAGCATCAGACCCATCTCTGCTCCACTGAAGATCATGATGATCAGGCCGATAAATGAGCCCACGAGTGCAGGCGGATCCACATTTTCAAGCAATATTTGGAACAGATTATGTGCAGGACGTGTCAGGATCCGATCCATCTCACCTTTGACGATGTACCGCTCACTGAATCCCCACAGATTGATAAAACAACTGAAGATGCCATAGGGCACCATAAAATATCCATAAACAAAGAGCACTTCACTCTCACTCCAGCCGCCCAGGTTATCCGTGTGGCGGAAGACCACAAAGATAAAGATCAGGTTGGTTGCCTGGAACAGCAGATCCGATAGGATCTCCACCCAGAAATCGGCGCGGTACGTAAGTCGTGTTTTCATGTAATTTTTCAAATATTCCCAGACCAGACCCATATAGTACATATCTGTTATCCCCCTTGCACGAACAGACGCTTGCGCGCCTTACGCCAGATCAATACCATCGGAAGCAGCAGTACGGCAAACCAGAACACCTGAATACCGAGTACACTCCAGATGGCGGTACCTTCCACTCTTCCAGTGAAGACGGAACCGGGCAGATACGTAATGGCCTGAAAAGGCAATACTTTCATCACTGCGGACATCCAGCCTGGATACAGGCTGATCGGGATGATTAGACCGGAGAACAAATCAACCACGACGCGTTTCATACGCATCATGCCTTCATTGTTTTCCACAAAGAATGCCGCCAGTCCTGTTATCACATTAATCTGGGAATTAATGAGGAAACTGAAGAACAGCATGACGAGAAAGCCAATCCACGCCGATGGCGCCGTAGGCAATTCAACCGGGAACAGCAGAATGGCAATGAGCATTCCCGGAATCATGAGAAGCAGAAAGCGGAAAATACCTTCCCCAAGACCCTGCATCATTTTGACCATAACGTAATTGATCGGTCTGATGAATTGAATTGCAATGGAGCCATCCCGTATATCTGCGGCAATCTCCCGGTCCAGGTTGTTAAAATAAAAGGCACGTGCCATCCAGGATACAGCGATGTAAGTGGTCATCTGCGCTGCCGTGAAGCCGCCGAGTTCACCACTGCTACCGTAAATGGCTTGCCAGGTAAAGTAATACACGCCGATATTCAGCGTATATATCAAAATGCCGGAGTAATAATTCACCCGGTATGCCAGCATCGTTAGAAAACGGATGCGCATAAAATCAATAAATGCACTATTCATCTCAGGATACACCCACCGCTTCTTTCCCTGCTCCCACAATCTCTGGACGCTCGGCGGAACCGGATTGGTAAATACTGCGCACAATCTCAT
The DNA here is from genome assembly GCF_037965655.1 of Paenibacillus sp. FSL L8-0435. Taxonomy (NCBI): domain Bacteria; kingdom Bacillati; phylum Bacillota; class Bacilli; order Caryophanales; family Paenibacillaceae; genus Paenibacillus; species Paenibacillus sp. FSL L8-0435. The sequence continues at coordinate 749,159 of NZ_CP150185.1, read as the reverse complement.
CCGTGTTAATCTCGATAATCTGAATATCGGTAATATCAGCCTGTCCAACGACACGTCCGAGTACATCCGAGACATTCAGTTCCAGCGGAATCCATACAGATGCGGACAATTCATTCTCTACCGTCCAACGGACAGGCAACGCAGCAGTCCATTCCTGCATCTGACTGATGTTGTGAGCTGAACCAAACTTGAAGCGGATCTCGCGCTCCTTACCCCACTGGGACTTGAGATGATCCAGACCTCCATCATAGATAATGTTGCCTGCATCAAGCATGATCACCCGGGAACACAGGGCCTCAATGTCCTGCAAATCATGGGTTGTGAGCAGTATGGTTGTTCCATGCTCCTTGTTCATGTCTTTCAAGAAATCCCGAATTTCCGACTTCACCACAATATCCAAACCAATGGTTGGCTCGTCCAGGAAAACAATACTCGGATTATGCAACAAGGCTGCCACTAACTCGCAGCGCATACGCTGACCAAGACTGAGCTTCCGCACCGGACGACTTAACAAATCCTGAAGCTGCAACCGCTCAACTAGTTCATCCAGCCGTTTGCGGAAATCGACCTCTCCGACACGATATACTTTGCGCAATAAATGGAAGGATTCGATCACGCCAATATCCCACCACAATTGACTGCGCTGACCAAAAACAACACCAATATTCTGTACAAACTTCTCCCGTTCCTGATACGGAACATATCCACCAACCGATATTTGCCCTGAAGTAGGCACCAAAATGCCGGTCAACATCTTGATTGTTGTTGATTTACCGGCACCGTTCTCCCCAATATATCCGCATATTTCGCCCTGCGGAATCTGAAATGAAATATCATTTACAGCCAATACCTCTTGGTATTGACGTGCAAACAGGTCCTGGAACGCGCCCTTCAGCCCACCTCGGCTTTTCTGGACGCTAAACGACTTGCGCAAATCTTTGACATCAATCGCCAGCATGATTATACCTCACTTGGATTTTGTTGAAATTGCTTGTAGCCCAAAAAGAAATTATAATGGTATCAGTCAAAATTCAGCAAGCTTTAAAAATAGTCTGGAGCCGCGTCCTGTGCCTGATGACGATGGAGACGTGAGCGGAAAGCTTCGGCTAGATTATAACAGAAACAACTTTGGACTTATTTTATATTTTATCTCAAATACAAAGGAGAGCTAGCATGACCAGAAAGACGAAGAGAACCATCTGGATTTCTCTTGCCGCCTTCGTGTTAATTATCGGAGGAGCAGCGACATATTATTTCGGTTCTATTCTCAATCAGTTGGACGGTTTGGCAAAAGACGGTGACGAATCACCATTCGCAGGTATCGAAAATGTGGAGAAAGTAAATACTCCTGACCCACCCAAATGGGAAGGCACAGAAACGGTAAATATTCTCGTTATGGGTGTCGATGCACGTGGATTGAAAAAAGGTGAAGTTCCTCGCTCCGACAGCATGATGGTTGTATCGCTCGACCCACTCACCAAAAAAATTAATCTGTTCTCCATTCTGCGTGACACTTACGTCAATATTGACGGGTACGGTAAGGAGCGGATCAACACCGCGATCACGCATGGCCCTAACGCAGCAATGCAAGCTGCAGGCGACCTGCTCGGCATTCCTGTACAGTATTATGTGTATACGGATTTCCAAGGATTCATCAAATTGGTGGATGCCGTTGGCGGCGTGGATTTTGATGTGGAGAAAGACATGCACTATACAAGTAAAGCAGACAATAACGAATACGATATTGATCTCAAAAAAGGGTATCAGCATCTGGATGGCGAGACAGCGCTCATGTACGTTCGTTTCCGTCATGATGCGATGTCGGATTTCGCTCGTTCCGAGCGTCAGCGTGAGTTGCTGAAAGCTGTCACAGCGAAAATGCAATCCACAACAACCATTGCCAAACTTCCCTCCATTCTGGAACAGGTTAATCCTTATGTGGATACGAATCTGACACTCTCCGACATGTGGAAGCTGGGTGGACTCGGATATCAGAGCAGCATGAACGGCAGTGAGCAGATTCCGCCAATGAACCTGCTGAAAGAAGAACGTACAGCAGGCGGTGCGCAAGTATTGACGGTTACCAATGAAGAGAAATTGAAGCAGCATATTCAGGATATTATTCACCCGCCTGCTACAACGGATGATAGTACGACCAGCACCGAAGATAAAACAGCCAGTGGTGACGATCAGAAGTCAGAGCAACCGGCTCAGTAATCTAAATATGCAGAGGGCAGCCATTACGCTGCCCTCTCGTTGTGCCCGGCTATACTATTATGAGAAAATCATCATATCTTTCTGTGGCTTGTTTCTTTATCATATTTTGAATGACGAAAGGAAGTTATCTTATGAATACATCACGTTCCCGTTCCGAACTTCTATACGCAGAAGCACTTGAACATATTGTAGGAGGTGTTAACAGCCCTTCACGCTCGTTCAAAGCCGTTGGTGGCGGTTCACCTGTATTTATGAAAAAAGCCCAAGGGGCCCACTTCTGGGATGTCGATGACAACCGTTATATTGATTATCTGGCCGCTTACGGTCCGATTGTTACAGGACATGCTCACCCGCATATTACACAGGCCATTACGGAAGCAGCAGCAAATGGCGTGCTGTACGGTACCCCAACAGAGCTTGAAATCAAGCTCGCCAAAATGCTGAAGGAAGCCATTCCTTCCATGGATAAAGTTCGTTTTGTAAACTCCGGTACAGAGGCGGTCATGACTACGATTCGGGTCGCTCGTGCCTACACCAAACGCAACAAGATCGTAAAATTCGCCGGATGTTACCATGGTCACTCCGATCTAGTGCTTGTCGCTGCCGGTTCAGGCCCGTCCACGCTCGGAATTCCTGACAGTGCGGGAGTTCCAGCCAGTATTGCACAAGAAGTCATTACTGTGCCCTACAATGATCTGGAAGCCCTGAAAGATGCTTTGGAGCGCTGGGGGGATGATGTTGCCGCGGTCATGGTTGAACCGATCGTGGGTAACTTTGGTATGGTTATGCCGGAGCCTGGCTTCCTGGAAGGCCTCTGTGCCATGACACGTGCTAACGGCTCACTGGTTATCTATGACGAGGTCATTACGGCTTTCCGTTTCCATTACGGTTCTACTCAGACGTATGCCGGACTCGATAACCATGCGGAGATTGAACCCGATCTGACGGCTCTTGGTAAAATTATTGGTGGCGGCCTGCCAATCGGTGCTTACGGCGGACGCAAACATGTTATGGAGCAGGTTGCTCCGCTCGGACCGGCTTATCAGGCGGGCACGATGGCTGGTAACCCTGCATCCATCTCGGCTGGTATCGCATGTCTGGAGGTCCTGCAAGGCGAGGGTGTATACGAAGAGATGGAACGCCTTGCAATCGACCTGACGGCAGGTCTGCAAGCTTCTGCTGACCGTCACGGGATTGCACTGACAATCAACCGGATTCGTGGTGCGTTCTCCACCCATTTCTGTAATCATCCGGTGACGAACTACGATCATGCTCAAGACACGGATGGCGAGCTGTTTGCTTCCTTCTTCCGTCATATGCTTGACCGTGGCATTAACCTGGCTCCATCCAAATATGAGGCCTGGTTCCTGACCACGGCTCATACAGATGAGGATGTTCAGGCTACATTGGAAGCCGCAGAAGCTTCCTTCAAGGCGATGGCTCAGGAATAAATCGGATTATTTCCACCACACTATAGCGTACAAGCTGTAGTGTAGATGGTTAACAATTCATGGAAAAGGCGTCCAACAAGTGATTAACTTGTGTGGACGCCTTTTGTTATATACGGACAACATTCCGATTCTTCAATTTATTTCTGCCTGATCTGAAGTTTCAAAATTTCCTCCCGGATCTTCTGCATCCCTTCCTCGATTCGCTGCTTCGGCACATTGGAGATGTTCAAGCGCAGCATCTGATCCTGATGCACCTGATATGTTCCCTCCGGATAATACCGTTCAGTCGTATCAACGATCACTCCGCGCTTTTGAAGCCGGGACAACAGAACACGAAGCGGCAGATCGCCCGCCAAAGGCAATACGGTATGCTCGCCTCCTGTTCGAGGAGCCTCCATAAATGGAGCAAAGTCTGGATATGTGTCCAGTTGCTCATGCACCGTGTGCATCCGGGCAGCATAGCGGTTACGAATCACTTTCCTGTGATGAGCAAACATTCCGCTGTGGACATAGATCTCCAGAGCAGCTTGAGACAGGACGGATGTGTCGATATCGAGCATTTTTTTGTAAGCACCAAAAGATTGAATTAGAGGTGAAGGCAGAACAGCTACACCAATGCGCAGACCTGGAAACAAAATTTTGGAATAACTCTTCAGATAGATGACCCGGCCTTCGGTATCATAGGACCATAGAGGGTCCTGTTTTGTACTGTCCTCCAGATCGGCCAGATAATCGTCCTCCACCAGATAGACATCGTACCGCTGTGCCAGCCGGATCAGTCTCTTCTTGTCAGCAACAGTCAACGATGTGCCAATCGGATTGTGAAAGCGCGGCATGACATAGAAAAACTTGATATCTCCTTCAGCAAACTGATGTTCAAGCGATGCCCAGTCCAGCCCATCCAGGGCACGTCTCACACCGACAATCGGCACATTCAATCCACTCAGTAGCGAGGGCATATTGTGATAGGTCGGTAGTTCAAGCAGTACTTTTCTCTTGCCATTGGGAAATGGCATCAATGCCAGTACAGCCAGTGCCTGTTGCACACCTGATGTGATGAAGAACTGCTCCGATCTGGCAAATACCTGATAATCTGCAAACTGCTTCTGCAACAGCATGATAAGCGAAGGTAATCCCTGATCTGTGCCATACATAAATAACTCTGCTTGCTTCTTCTCCATCGCCTGATCCACACAATGACGAAAGTCTGCATAAGGGAACACCCTTGGATCGGGAGCCGCTGAAGCAAAGTCCAACGCTCCCTGCCAGTCCATGTCCTGAGCACCTGCCCCATTCTGTACGGCATAATAGCCAGATTGAGGTATGGCATACACCAAATGCCGCTGCTCCAGCCACTCATATGCACGAATTGCTGTGCTTACACTGCATTGATATTGTTCTGCTACAACTCGAACGGCTGGAAGACGGATGCCCTTATCTGCCCACTGGCGACGATCCTGCTGCAGCATCTGTTCCTGTATCCACTGCTTTAATGCTTCGGCAATCACTTTGTATTTTCTCACTGCACCCATCCCTCTCCCACAACTGTACCGCTACAGTTTACCCTTTTATCTATTGTAGCACGATGCACCTGGCAGTATATTGAATAAGGCCAGCACGTGCCTCGAACCTGACATAATTCAGGTTAATGAAAGATAAAGCGCTATGACTACTGTATTGGAGGAGCATTCATGAACACAACACACACTCGGGGATACGCTTATATAGCAGCTGTATTGTACGCAGCTATTATCGGCCTATCTTTTTTATTTGTTAAAATGACCGTCACTGTTGCACATCCCATTGATGTGCTTGCCCACCGATTCGCGCTGTCGCTGATCGTTGTCAGCATTCCTGTCATTCTGGGTTGGATCAAAATCCGACTTAGCCTTCGTGATCTGTGGCGAATTATTCCACTTGGGCTCTTATCTCCCGTCTTATTTTTTGCCTTTCAAGCCTTTGGACTAGTCTCTTCCAACTCATCGGAAGCGGGTATTATTCAGGCCTTGGCCCCTGTATTCACACTCGTTCTCGCTTCAGTCTTCCTGAAGGAACGCACATCCACGATGCAGAAGCTGTTCCTGCTTCTATCTGTTGTTGGAGTGGTCTTTATTTTCATCATGCAAGGAAGCGGCATGTCTATAGGTAACCTGAAGGGCATTGCATTATTACTGTTATCCACGGTCTGCTTTGCAGGTTATGGTGTGCTTGCGAGACCACTGACCCAGAGGTATAAACCGTTGGAATTAACCTGGGTCACACTGATGGTTGGCTGTATCGTATTTAACGCCGCTTCCCTGATCCGGCATGCGTCCAGCGGTTCCATGATGGACTACATCAAACCGCTTGGAGATACATCCTATCTGGGTGCACTCGCTTATCTGGCAATCCTCTCCACGATGATCTCCACCTTGCTCGCGAGCTATGCTTTGACTCATCTGGAGGCTTCGCAAATGAGTGTATTCAGCAATCTGTCCACGCTTATTTCCATAGTTGGAGGTGCATGGATATTGCATGAACCAGTGGGATACTACCACTATATTGGTGCATTGTTGATTATCGCTGGTGTGCTTGGCACCAATATGAGCGGTCGCAAACAGAGGCTGGTTAATATGATCAAAGCGTGAAAGAGATTCTTATCGAAGGGACTCGTGAAGCCAGAAAGATCGCCCGGGAAACGATGCTAAAGATACGAGAAGCCATGGGCACTCGTTATTTCCACTGACGGTATGAAGCGCTCCATTCACGTTAACACTGCTGAGGACAGTCTATTGGAAAAAGGGGACCCCTCAGCATGAAACGAACACAACCTTCATTTTTACAAGCTATGATGTTGATCATGTTATCCGTTGGCTTGATCAGCCATGTTCTGATTATTCCTGCCCTTTTGGCTGCGGCCAAAAGGGATTCTTGGATTTCCGTCCTATTATCAACCGGACCATTTCTCGTATTTGCGCTAATGCTCGCCTATGTCTCTCGCTTCCTCCAGCATCAAACCCTGCATGAATGGTTATCATCCCGTCTCGGCAAACCCATTGGCCTGTTCTTTCGAGTTGGAAACAGTCTTTTTTTTCTGAGCGTAATTTATTTCACCCTGCACGATACAACGACTTGGGCCAAAACAAACTACCTGACAGAGACACCTGTTTTGGTAACCAGTATTGCATTGATGTCCCTCTGTGCTTACGCTGCGTATAAAGGTATTCGCTCACTTGCTTTTACAGCAGGATTGATCCTGCCACTGGTGGTGTTATTAGGGTTCTATGTCTCTATCGTGAATACTCAATACAAGAATTACAGCCGTCTGCTGCCCGTTCTTGAACACGGATGGCATCCTGTACTTAATGGCATGGTATACAGTCTTGCAGGCATGTTTGAACTGCTGTTCATCTGGTACATCCAACCCCACCTCACCAAACGTATACGTGTATGGCAGTACCTCATGCTGGCACTCATTATTGTGGGGCTGACTGTCGGCCCACTCATTGGGGCCATTGTGGAATTTGATCCTTTTGAAGCTGCCAAAATGCGATATCCCGCCTTTGAAGAATGGCGAATTGCCTCCTTGGGTAAATACATTGCCCAGACCGACTTCTTTTCCATCTACCAATGGCTCGCAGGCTCGTTCACCCGGATTAGTCTCGCCATGTATATTATAGTAGAAATATGGAATATTAAGAGCTCCACCAGAAAGCTCATCAGTTGTATCTCGTTAGGTGTGTTCTTTATTCTAACCATGTTGTATCCTCTGGATGATATGACCTTCGAAAAGCTTCTGGTCGAATACATATTTCCGTTCAATCTCGCGTATCTGAGCGGACTTGCGATTATAGCAACGGCAGTTGCCTTTATTCACTCACGTCATCAGAGGAGGAAACATCATGGAGCATCAGAAGATTGACACCACGTCCCATGAAACACTGCTGGCCTCATTACAAGATCAATTTGATCCGTGCGCCGATGTCGTTCTTCAAACTTTTCCTGCCAAAAGTGAAAACGGCCTGCAAGTGATTGCACTATATTGCGAAGGCTTAGTCGATGCAAAACAAATCAATCAGTTTATTATCCCTCGTCTTGAACAGCATTCCATGCATTTGGAAGAGACACATCCCAAAGAAATGAAACTAGCCATGAATCCGGTAGAAGATTTAAATGACACCGACAATCTGAATTTATTAATTTTTAGCGGACAACTGCTACTGATTTTCGGGAATGGAGACCCCGCGTGCAGTCTGGATATCGCAAGCATTCCAGGTCGAAGCCCGGAAGAGTCTGCCTTGGAGTCATCAGTAAAAGGGCCACGCGACGGATTTACAGAAGAACTATCCGTAAATATTGCCCTTATCCGTAAACGAATGAAAACCTCTTCGATGTGTTATGAAAAGTATGTAAAAGGCGGACGTACACAGACGGCTATTGGCCTATTGTATATTAAAGATGTTATTAATCCAGATATCCTGAAAGAAGCCCGGAGTAACCTTGATCAGATTGAGATCGATGGCATTATCGGCAGCTCCGTTATGGAACGGGCTGTTATGGGTGGTGTTCGCAGTATATTTCCACTTACCGATAACACCGAACGTCCAGATTTTGTGGTTGATTCCTTGCTAAATGGACGTTTTGCTGTTTTGATTGAAGGTTCGCCGGTAGCGATCATCGCCCCAACCACCCTGTTTAATCAGTTGAAATCCCCGGAGGATGAGAGCACACCATTCTTCATCGTTACCCTTGAGCGAATTTTGCGCATTTCCGGGCTATTGATCGCCTGTTTCTTTCCCGCTTTCTATATCGGCCTGACCAGCTTCAATGTGGAACAGATTCCTCTGCCTCTTCTCGCAACTATTACCGGAACACGTATGGGCTTACCCCTGCCGGTAACATTGGAGGCATTCCTGATGATCTTCATGTTCGAACTGTTTAATGAAGCCGGCCGTAGACTCCCACGCGCCTTGGGACAGACGGTCAGCGTAGTTGGTGGACTGATTATCGGTGATGCGGCCATCCGTGCAGGAATAACGTCTCCTACCATTATTGTAACGGTAGCGATCTCTGTTATTTCCAGCTATATACTGGTGAATAATGTTCTGAGTGGTGCGACAGCTCATATCCGCATCGCAATGCTTGCCATATCCTCCATACTTGGACTATTTGGTTTTATGATTGGATTATTTGCTCTACTGGTCCACATCGTATCACTGGAGTGTTATGGTGTATCCTATCTGGCCCCGGTGTCTCCCTACATTCCCGAAGACTTCACCCAAGCCGTATCCATGCATTCCTCGATGAAACGAACCAAGCGCCCAGCCGCACTTCATACCCAGGACTCCACCCGTCGGAGAAAACGTCCTTGACAAGATGGGCATCCTTGAGCGGTCTAATTGTATGTTGCTTGATCCTGTTAACGGGGTGCTGGGACTCCAAAGAGGTACAGAGCATTAACTTTATTACGGCGGTAGGGATAGACTATAAGGATGATCGATATATTACTTACGCTCAACTGATTGATTTCTCCAGTATTGCTAAACAGGAAGCACCAACTTCTCGGGAGGCAAAGGATATCTGGATTGGGCGGGGAGAAGGCACAACACTCAGTATGGCTATTAATGATCTATATGAGACTTCACAACAGCAAACACTGTGGACCCATGTCAAAGCCATTGTTTTATCCAAAAATGTGCTGAACGGACGACTCGAAGATACTTTTAATACACTGTTGCATTCCGGTCAGTTGAGATATACACCATGGATCTACGCTACAGAGCAGGACATTCCTGAAGTGCTCTCTCCTTCGGTCTTGCTGAATCAATCCGCCCAGACGATCGAGATATTTGAGCCCATGAGGTTATACAAACAGCATTCAAGTTACGAACCTATCCGGCTCCATCAGCTTCTCGATGGACTACGGGAACCGGCTTCCGTCGTTCTTTTACCTTCGGTTTCAACAAGGAATGAGACCTGGTTCAACGGCGATAAGACGCCACCCCTTGTTAAAATGGATGGATTTTATGTCATTTCCAAAAGCAAAAGTCAGGGTAGAGTTGGGGGAGCAGAAGCAGATGGTACACGATACGTAAATTATGAGCGAGTACATCAGTACCCACTATACGTATATGGGAATGGTGGAAAAACTCCTGATTTAACCTTGTTGCTTCATCATCCCAAGACAAAAATCAAGGCGAGGAAACAAGGAGATGGCGTCACATTTGATCTGGTTACCTCGGCCAAAGGTACCATCACTGAAGATCATGGGGCTCCTCGGTCTCCAGATGCCATGGAACAAGAAGCCGAGAAACAGATCGAATCCCAAATCCGAGATACGTTCGAAAAAAACAAGTCGCGCATGATTGATTCCTATGGTCTTGTGGAACACTTATATCGCCACAACCTTCCCTTATGGAAACAGGAAGTCGATAACCGGGCGGATCCACTCAAACGTTTTAAACTTGGTAAAGTGGAGGTCCACGTGGATATCCTGAATGCGAGCACGTACAAATACGGTAAATAAAATGAAGAAAAGAAGCCCCGTACCTGCATTGAATGCAAGGTTACGGGGCTTCTTGCCATCTCCAACTATGCTGTCGATTGGGGAAGTTATCCTAATGGATACGCCATGACACTCATCAAAGCCAATTCAGGCTGGGTCGTGTCCAAACGGCTGTACTGGACGATAACGGGGATGTTGCTCGAAACCGTAATCGCATAAGGCACGCCCGGCGGAATAGACTGCTCCCCGGATCGTAGCGATGCAGTCCGAATATGCTTCGTCCTTCTTGCTGGCACTTCAGCGACCATACCTTCGAGTGGTTCTCTGTCTTCAAAATAAATCGTGATGTGCAGCTCCGCATCCGCGGCACTGGTGTTCAGTACACAGATGCTCTCATGACTCTCCAATGTGCCCCGGCTCTCCGGGGGAATATAACCATCCGGAATAACCCAGTAGGCGTGGCCTGTAGCTGCTGAAACATTCTTCCTGGCAGATGTGCCTAATTCTGTCTGGTCAGGTGTCATTGAAATACATCCTCCTTTTTTTTCACGAGTGCAATATAGGTTAAAAATCAGTGGGCTCGCGGGGCAGTCGCTTCGGTGGGCGGATCGGGCTGTGGACCGCTGTTGGCTCGGAATTTCTTCTATTCCCCCTCAGCAGGGGAAATCCCGCTCCAAAGGCGGACGCTTCGCTCCCTTTACCCGATTCCGCCCTCCTCCGCTGCTACGCTCGCCTGTTTTTTAAAAGATTATTGCCTTCGCTATTCGTTAGGCAACTTTTGCTGGCTCGTTACTTCGTTTAACTCGCTACAGCTTTTAAACCCTGAATAGCTCGCTGGGCAGTCGCTTCGGTGGGCGGATCGGGCTGTGGAACGCTGTTGGCTCGGGATTTCTTCTATTTCCCCTCAGCAGGGGAAATCCCGCTCCAAAGGCGGACGCTTCGCTCCCTTTACCCGATTCCGCCCTCCTCCGCTGCTACGCTCGCCATTGGCTTTTAAAAGATTATTGCCTTCGCTCTTCGCTGGGCAACTTTTGTTGGCTCGTTACTTCGTTTAACTCGCTTCGCTTAAATACAGACACACAGGACTTAAAATCCTGCGGGAACTTATCCCCTAGAACAATAGAATTAGATCCTCTACTGATACTAATTACCGCAGATACATCTGCAACGGTTGCAATTGCAACTCGCGTATGGCTTCTGCCACCTGCTGGGCAAGGCGGCGGGCGCCGCGTTCCTGAAAATGTGTGTTATCCTCCACGCCTGAGGGGAAGTTCACATACTCGCCTGGAAGTACCCACATAAAGTCGTCCTTAGTGCCTTCTACGCCTGCCTGCTCGAACAGAAGACGGCTGCGCTCAGCCAGATCGATCAGCGGAACATCTTCCTCTTCGGCAAGCTCACGCATGGCGATGATATAATCGCCGTGGGTATCGGTCAATGTGCCATCATCCGCAAAATAGCGACGATGCACCGGGGTTATGAGCACTGGACGAGCCTCGGCTTCGCGTGCAGCGTCGATATACTTTTTCAAATATTCCTTATATGTTGTGAATGGGTCCGTCCCACGTTCAGGGTCCGGCTTCTCATCGTTATGTCCAAATTGAATAAATAAAAAATCCTCTGGCTTCATTCGCTCCATAATGGCGCTCAATCTGCCTTCATTGATGAAACTGCGGGAACTTCGGCCTGACTGGGCGTGATTATCCACTGCCACATCATGTTTGAACTGCGCTGGCAATAACTGGCCCCAACCGCAATACGGATATCCACTTTCCGGCTGATCTGTTACGGTTGAATCCCCAGCAAGAAATACGGTCATGGTCTGATTCGCAAGGGTAATCTCTAACGCATTGATTCTCGGTGCAGGACCGGAGAATGACAGACGAAGTCTGCCGCCGCGAACAACAACCGAGAATCTAACCTCTGCGTATTGTCCGGGAAGTGTGCGAATGGTTGGCAGTACAAGCCTGCCTTCACCAGCTTTCACGCGGGTCATTGTCTCAGCCAATTCATCCCCTGCAACAAGTAATACTTGGTAGGTTCCGTCGGGAACATCCACGATGAACGATGCTTTGAGCGGAATACAGAAGCCTGAACGCAATCGGGCAGACATGGTTGTCTGCCCCGGATTGTTATGATGTTGTTTCGTGGGATCCGACACATCGTCATCACCGCTCCGTTGTTTCTCATACACCAGAGATCCTGCCTCGAATCCGTATCCTCCGCGTTCTTCATATGCGGTTGTTGCAGTTACTTTCAGATAATCCCCTGTCTCATCTGCTCTTCCCGAGTCTGGTCCAAAGTTAAACTTCCAGCTGGTCACGGACACTGCCTGGCCCTCTGCCGCTGCCCCCATGGCAACGGCCTGACTACCTTGAGCTTTATTCAAAAGCGATAACCTCCTTGGTTAACTTTTGTAAACGTTCATTCGGGCGAAGATACGAAGATACAGTGAATCCGGCTTATCCTTTCAATCCGCTGGTGCTCATCCCTTGAACAATTTGTTTTTGGAAGATGAAGAACACAGCTACAACCGGAACCAGACTGACGATGGACATGGCGAACATTGCACCCCAGTTGGAAGCAGATTCGCTATCGAGGAACATTTTCAGCGCCATCGACACGGTGTATTTATCAGGCGAGTTCAGGTACAATACCGGACCGAGCAGATCCTCCCATCTCCAGTAGAAGGAGAAGATGGCTGCAGTCGCCAGAGAAGACTTGATCAGCGGCATAATAATCTGGATATACAGTCTGAATTTGTTACATCCATCGATGGTTGCTGCCTCATCCAGTTCCTTCGGAATCGTTCGAATGAACTGTACCATCAGGAAGATGAAGAACGGCATTCCGAAGAATGTAGGTACAACAATTGGCAAGATAGTGTTCAGCCAGCCGAGCTTCGTGAAAATGATGTACTGAGGAACCAATACCACGTCATGTGGCAACATCAGTGTTAACATCATCAAGGAGAACCAGAATGTACGTCCCTTGAAATTAAGTCTGGCAAAACCGAAAGCGATCAGCGATGACGATATCACAGCACCGATGGTAGATATCACTACGATTACAAGTGAGTTGGTGATGTAATCCATAAATGGTCTTCCAGCTGTGCCTTTCCAGCCATCCACATAGTTGCTCCAGATCCACTCCGCAGGAAACAGGGTATCCGCTGTGACAAAGATCGTACGGCTTTCCTTGAATGAACTGAATAGCATCCATAGGACCGGATAGAGCATCAGGAGGGCAAGAGCTGCAACGAACAGGTGATAAACGGGCCACTTTACATTTCTCCAAACCATCGTTACTTCCCTCCTTCAGATTCGTAGAACACCCAGTACTTGGATGTCAGGAAGACAGCTACCGTGAGTATACCGATCATGATGAGCATGATCCAGGCCATTGCCGAAGCATAACCCATGTTGTTAAACATAAACGCCTGACGGAACAGATACAGGGAGTACAGCATCGTACCGTCCATTGGACCGCCTTCGCCTTTGGAGATAATATAGGCAGGTACAAACGTCATGAATGCTCCAATCGTCTGCATAATCATATTGAACAGGACGATCGGGCTAAGCAGTGGCAAGGTGATGCTGAAAAATTTCCGTATAGGATTCGCGCCATCCACACCTGCTGCCTCGTACATCTCAGTAGGGATATTTTTGAGACCAGCCAGGAAGATCAGCATGGACGAACCAAACTGCCATACAGACAGTGAGATGAGCATAACCAGGGACGCATTCGGGTCACCAAACCAGCTGATTGGCCCGATCCCGATTGCCGTTAGAGCACTGTTGATAACACCCTCATTACTGAAGAGGTTACGCCACATAATGGATACGGCCACACTACCACCGATAATGGATGGCAGGTAATACAGCGTCCGGTACGTTCCAATCATACGAGAGCCAGTGTTTAGGACCATCGCTACGAAGAGGGCAAAGATCAACCTTAACGGTACCCCAATGAATACATACAGAAACGTCACTTTGACCGAGTTCCAATATTTCGGGTCATCAAAAAACATTTTGGTGTAGTTATCAAGCCCAATCCACCGCGGAGAAGTGAATAAGTTATAACTCGTGAACGACATATATAAGGACACAAACATGGGGATGAGTGTGAAGCCCAGGAATCCAATAATAAACGGGCTTATGAACGCATATCCAGTTAAGTTTCTACGTAACGACGAATACTGCCTCAATGGAACGAACCTCCTTCATGGATCAGCTTGCTCCCTCATCCTGGCTTCGGTCATCTGGACGGGGAAAGGCCCTCGCATTTGCGAGTAGCCCCATTCCCGACCATCCCTGAATTGGGACGAGCAAGCCATCATTCAACTGTTATTTATTGTTCGCAAGTACAGATTCGGCGTTCTTGCGGAATGTCTCTGCTGCCTGTTCAGGTGTAATTTTGCCAAAGTTCAACTCTTCAGCCACATCTGCCAGAGCAGAGATTACTTCAGGTGAACCAACCGGTGGCGGAGAACTCATTGGTGAAGCCTTTGGCTCCATGGCTGCTACGAATTCAAAGACCTGTTTTGTTGCGTCACTCAGCTCAGGTGCGATGGCTTCTTTGATTGCTCCTGAAATTGGCACACCGCGCTCACCTTTGATCAGTTTGTTGGCTTCCACGTCATTCACCCAGAAATCAATGAATTTAGCCGCTTCTTCCTTCACTTTGGAGTTGGACGTTACACCCCAATACATACTTGGTTGCATATATAGTCCTTTTTCCATATCCGGTCCTGGCATTGGAGCGATTTCGAGTGGACGGTTCGCCACCTGTTGCAAGGCTACGAACTGGTTGGACCATTGCCATACGCCAATTCCTTTTTCCTTCACGAGATCTGATTCCTCAATAATGCCTTTGGTTTGGTTGGCTACATCCGGCGTAGGTGCTGCACCCTGCTCGATCATGCGGCGCATAAGTCCGAAGAATTCCACAAACAATTGGTCATCATCATAACCAAGGCCAGTTCCTTCTGCATTGTAAAGCGAATGTCCTTTGGTACGCAGGAAGTAATGGAAGAAGATATCAGGAGCTACCCCTCCATCCAAATACAGGCCTTTCTCTGCGGCTTGTTTGCCCAGTGCTTCGTATGATTCCCATGTCATATTTTCAGGCATAGCTTCTGCTCCCGCTTTTTGAAGCAAAGCAGGGTCATATTGGAAGCCCAGAACGTTAACACCGGCAGGTACACCGTATTGTTTGCCGTTAATTACACCTGTGCTAATAACGTTCTCGGACACATCGTCCACTTTGATCTGATTGCCCAGATAAGGCGCTAGATCCTCAAGCTGACCATTCTGTGCATATTGGCTGATGTAGGAAATATCCATCTGAACGATGTCAGGCAACTGATTTGCAGCTGCTTGTGGTGCAAGCTTTTTCCAGTAGTCATCAAATGAAGCATATTCCACGTCGATTTTGACATTCGGGTTTTTCGATTTGTACAGGTCGATGACCTTCTGTGTATATTCATGCCGTGCATCCGAGCCCCACCAAGCGATCCGCAGGGTAACTGAGTCATCTCCAGATGCTCCTTCAGTTCCTCCACCTGAGCTACATGCCGCTGTAAACACGAGCAAAGCAGCCATCATCAGGAATATTGCCTTTTTCACCATGCCAATCTCCCCTTTTATGTTGATATGGTTGTGTGAACGAGTTATCCTTTTATTTCTGATAACGCTTTCACAAACTTGTTAATGTCATTTTCGCAAATGTACGACCAGAGTTGAATACACAAAACCGTCTTGTTGGTTCAAAAAACAGAGGAGGACAACAGCCTCCTCTCGGCGCTGTTCGTCCTCCCCAGACATGAATTACATGATTGGTAGTCCATTGTTATATGCCGATTCTGCGGAATTCCGTAGGTGTCATACCGGTCCACTTTTTGAACACCTGACTGAAATATTGTGAATTCCCACCGAATCCGAACAATTCAGCAAGCTCGAATACTTTCACATCCCCGCCTCTGCGAATATGGTCACATGCGCGTTCAATGCGCAGACGATTCACGTAATTGGAGAAATTCTCGCCTGTGACTTTTTTGAAAATCTTACCCAGATAATCTGGATTCATATACAACATCTGATGGGCGACTCCATTGAGCGAGAGATCTGCCTCTCCATAATGACGATCCACGATATCCATCATCTTCTCCACGGCAGAAGACTGGCGACTGATATGGTTTTTGTAATAACCGGAAGTTAATCGGGCTGCACTGCTTGCAACAAAAGACTTCAAACCAGATAACGTATCGATATGCGGCAGTTCTGCCATACGCTGGGTGAATTCCGTTGCCTCCTCAGGTGGACAGACATGAACCATCGCCGAGTACAGCTGCACTACGTAAGAGCGAGTCACTTCAATTTCCAGCTGCTGACGTGATAATAGATCAAACAGACGATCCACCTCTACCGCTGTTTCCTCGGTATTGCCCGATTTGATCAACTGACACAGTTGCTCCGCATCCTGCTCTACGTGCACGCCGTCGCATTCTCCCGCCAGTACCAGATCATTCTTCGTGATCAGCTTGCCTTCACCGATAAAAAAGCGATGGTTCAGATACTGCAATGCCTCACGAAACAACCGCCGGGACTGGATCATTCGATCTGCTTCACTCAGCGCAGCGGTCACTTCCAATTTATATAGTCTGGTGAATGCAGCCCGAACCTCTTCAATACTTTCTTTCAGTCCGGCCGGATCAGCTGAATCCGCAAGCAGGATGAGGAGTTTGCCTTCAATGGTCGTGCTTAAAAGGACATGTGGGAGCAGGTCACTGGCAATGTTTTTGATCGCAAATAAGTGACTGTAATCATGTTCATCTACAATTCGGAACAACAGTAACCGAACTGCGTTCTCTTCAAGCTCCAGATCAAACAGCTCCTGATAATACTCCAGATCAACCGGCCCATAGGTGCGGTTGGTCATGAACTCCAGCAGAAATTGCTCCTTCACATGTGGAAGAACACGCTGCAATCGCTGTTTCATCTCACCGGCAACATGCTCCTTGACCTGGGCATCCTGATGCTCCTGCAACAGTTCAATTAACGCTTCATGGATCTGATTCTCGTTGCAGGGCTTCAGCAAATAATGCTTCACACCATATTGCATCGCTCTGCGGGCATATTCGAACTCCTTGTAGCCGGATAACATAATGAAACGTACTCCCGGGTATGCTTCGGATGCCTTCTCTATGAGTCCGAGACCATCCAGACCTGGCATGGAAATATCCGTAATAATAATATCGGGTCTCGATTGCCCAATTTTGTCCAATGCTTCAATCCCGTTCCTCGCTGTACCCACCAATTCCGTACCTGCCGCGGCCCAATCGACCACTTGGGAAATCCCCTCCAGAATGACACGTTCATCATCTACGAGCATCACTTTGTACATCGTCATCGTCCTCTCTGATCCAAGGTATGCTGATCGATACTACAGTTCCTGATCCGGGCTTGCTGCTCATCACCATTCCACCTTCATCGCCGAAGGTCAGTCTGATTCGTTCCTGGATGTTAGATAACCCAATGCCCTGTCCTCTTGTCTGAATACGTCCTTCGTGTAGTTGTTCGAGGAATTCCGGTGTCATCCCCGGACCGTCATCCTCGACTTCAATAATCACCTTGTCTCCATCTGCTCTCGCCCGAATACGAATCCGGCAAGGGTCAATGCTTGGTTCGAGTGCATAATGTATGGCGTTCTCCACCAAAGGCTGTAATGTTAACTTCGGTATCCGCGCCGTTCCTACCTCTGGGGCAATTTCCATGTCGAAATCCAGTCTTTCCTCAAAACGTGTGCGCTGAATTGTCACGTAACTGCGGACAATATCCAGCTCTCTTTCCAGCGTGATCCACTTCTCGGACATATTCACAGAGCTACGCAGCAGAAATCCGAGAGCCTCAACCATTTCCGAGATCTGTCGTTGCTTCTGTACTTTAGCCAGCCAGTTAATGGATTCAAGCGTGTTGTATAGAAAATGTGGATTAATCTGCGCCTGAAGCGCTTTCAACTCAGTCTCACGAATCACCAATTGCTTGGCATAATTCTCATCAATCAACTCACGTATTCGTTGAAGCATCATCTTGAATGTGCGATGCAGCAGCCCAACCTCATTCTGTGGAGATATCGGAACATTGCCAAGGGCTGCCTCCTCCAGCTTATCCAGATCACCTTTTTCGATATTACGCATCTTTTTGATCAACTGCGCAATCGGGTGTGTAATACTGCGAGAGAATCTCGCTCCAATGATAAGCGCCGCCAGAAAGATCATGATGAAGATCACCGTGACCAACTGTTTGACAAACTGGATCTGTTTAAACATCTGGTCAAACGGGGTTGTGTACAAATAGGTCCAATCCGTATAGGAAGAATGCGCACGAGCTACAAAGTGTCTCCCATGCTCAAACATGGCAATTCCGTAGGGCTGGGTGCGCTTCAGTTCAGACTCAATCTCGGCTTCACTGACGCCTGATTCTGTTGGATAGATCACTTCTCTTCCATCGGTAATCAGTAGTTGGGAGTCCTCAGCCGGTTCTTGCATCTGATCCTGTACAATTCGGTCCAGCCGGACGCGGATGATCAGTGTACCGAGGTCCTCCAATGTAAATGCTCCGCCAATAAAGGATTTTACCTGTCGGACCGACAAAAGCCTGGACTGTTTATCCCCACTGGTATGCCAGGCATTGGAGCCCGAGTATTGCTGTCCCAGTGCAACCAGTTCCTTTTGCTTCGACTCCGAAATCCCCTCCCGATTGCCTGCGGCCATAACGTTATTATCATTATCGATAAATAGCATGGAATAGACGTATTTTTCGGAACCGGCATAAGCGACTAACCTGTTGGTAATTTTTTTACGTAATCCATTTTTCTCGTAACCCGTTTCGGCCTTTTTCAGTTGGAGCAGATATTGCTGAAGCGGCTCGTCCGACATTACCTTGAAGGAAAGATTAGAAATTTCACGAAGTTGATTCTCAATACCTACCGAAGACATATTGAGGACCTGCGAGGATTTCTCATAGATCTGACGGTCATAGATACTGAACACATATCGCAGTACGGACGCATAAAACGTAAAGCTGATTAACATCAAAAGTCCGATGAGAAGAATCGTTTTGTGATGAATCGGCAGTGTTGTGAAAGCGTTCTTAATTTTGTTCATCCTAAGCGCTCCTTTGGCTTTCGAGGGGTGCCTGTCATGCTATAGGTTAGTGGTTTTATTGTAAGTTATTTTCATATTTACACATCCATTGGTCATCTGACAAGATATATTTATGCAACATTTCAGGTCATTAGAGAAGGTATACATCTGTGTCAGCAACTCAAAATGAACACAAAACAGCCAGAATACCTTGAACAGATCAAGGTATTCTGGCCGTTGAATAACATCATGTTAAAGTATGAAATACAATTTACGGGTTAACAAACACAGTTTTCAGCTTCGCTACATATTGCACATCAAAGCCAAGACCTTCAGCCACCATGGCAAGTGGTACATATGTTTTGGACTCTTTGCCTACCTTGTTCAAGAATGCAGGTGTATCCACAGTAACCGATGCTCCATTTACCTTCACAGCATTGGCACCAATCTTCACAGCAACTTTCCGGTCTCCATATGTAATGGTTGCGGTTGAAGTTTTGTTATCCCACACCGTAGTAGCACCAACAGCGTTCACGATATCTTGGATCGCCACAAAGTTTTTGCCGTTACGGATAATCGGCTTGTACGGAGTATCTAATGTTTTGCCACTCACAATAATGTTCATCGGCTCACCTGTCGCAGGTGCAGTCAGCTTGGTGTAATCTCCCCAGATCGTTTTGGCAAATACTTCGGCAATGGCCGCATATCCAAATTGATTCGGGTGGAAATCACGATCTTTAATCATATGTGTCATCGTGCCTTCACCACCCACAAACTCCTTGGCGACGTGTGCGACTTTGACATCGGTACCTTGAGCAGTGAATTGTGCTGCAATGCCATCAATGGTCTGTGTGAAACCTTGGGATGCCTCCATCAGTTTGGCATAGAGTGCTTTGCCTGCTACTTCTGGCATCGGTTGATACTGGTCGGCGATGACAATTGTAGCTGTTGGATTAATTTCATGGATATCGTTAATCGTTGCACTAACATTGGCTGTATAGGTTGCGAGTAATTCTTTTACCTTGGCTTGCAGTTCCTGATCACTCAGTTTGTCTGCTGTACCGAGAAGCTCCGATACGTCATTTCCCCCAATGGTAATTGCAACCAGATTGGCCTGTGCTACACTCTCACGGATTGCAGCAGTATTGGCTCCGATCTGTCCCGCTCTTGGATCAGGAAGACTTGGTTGAATGGCTTCAGAAGTCAGCGTTTTGCCATCCTTAATTGCAGTAGTGAAGTTTTTCAGGCCACTGGTTTTCAATCCGGCAATCCCGTAGTTGTCCACCTGTGTACGTCCATGCAGCAAACCCTGCTCATGCAGACGTTCTACATAACCATAAGGCAATTCTTTTGTGTTGGGCTCATAACCTACCGTTATGGAATCTCCCAATGTGACGATGCGGAACTCCTTAGTTACGGCTACTGCATCCTTCTTCGCTGTCAGCGAAGTCTCGTTTGTACCCGCTGGCAATACACCGGTTTTGTTGTCAGCCGCGTGTGCAGGCAATGCAGATGATGTAAAGAGCAGCATTCCTGCCAACATGCTTACCGTTAAACCGGCAGCTGTATTTTCCCATATACGTTTACGCTTCATTCAGGTAACACTCCTTCTCGTGAATCTATAATTACACTAAATGTACGTGTTCAAAAAGGTCGGTTTTCAGTACCGAGAAGATGGGATGAAGCTAGAAATGGAGTAGCGGAGCGTAGGAAAACTACGTGAGCAACGGACATTTCGGCTGAATTCCATATTCGATGCTGATGATGCCGTTAGGCATCCTTCGTAATCAAAAGCGGACTTTTTGAACAACCTCACTAATATATAGTACATTGGTCATTCCAATGACATTGGTTGGTGTTACTCTATTCTATCATTTTAAAGTAGGTGTTGTCCTCTCTACTGAGAGCACACATGAAATAACAGACTCCCTGGAGGGGAGCCTGTTACTGGTTAAGCTCAGCTATGACGTTCAGTGATTCGTTAAGATTGCGGCTTATTCGAATCTTCAGCAATCGAATGACCCTTGTCGCTCTCCGGTTTGTTCCCGGTAGCTCGCTCCAGATACCGATCATAACGATCATCCACTTCGCGTGCCAACTTCCGGTACTTTAACGTTTCCTCGACGATTGGATCACGTTCCGTCTGGATTCGCACTTCATATTTGGGAGGAATCAACTGGCGTTTACGCTGATCGGTGTCGCCGGACTCTTCCATGTCCCCTTCCGTCAGCATATCACTGAGCCGTCGTTCCAGTTCTTTGGATTCATCCATTGTTCTCGCTCCTTTAATTAAAGTCATACCTGTGTTAACCATACTATTGGACGTCCACTTCGCTTCTTCAGATGCTTTCTGTCCCCACCGTTAATGTACAATTAAAAGTAATTAAAGCATGGATGAGTTGAATAAACTCACTCCAGACCGGTAGCCTTCGCTTCCTTCAACACATCCGTCAGTGCATCATGGATGTTGCCATTGCTGGCAACGACATGATTTACAGACAGTTGATAAGGTGTTCCAATGGTATCGGTCACCTTGCCGCCTGATTCTTCAACCAGCAGCGCACCTGCTGCAATATCCCACGGTTTTAATCCAACTTCGGTGTAGGCGCTGAGACGTCCTGCTGCAACATACGCCAGATGAAGGGCGGCTGATCCACCAGCACGCAAGTTACGAACTTGCGGAGCAAGCGCCTGCACAGCGGCCATATTCAGTGGCAACGCAAAGGTTGTGTCTGCCGGGAATCCAACCGCAATCAGGCTCTGAGCCAGTTCCTGTTCACCAGATACAAGCATCCGGTTTCCGTGAACATATGCTCCTTTCCCTTTTTCCGCAACAAACATCTCATCACGGGAAGGATCGTAGATCACGCCAACAATGACTTCACCATTGTGAGCCAATGCGATGGACACCGAATAAAACGGGAATCCGTGTACAAAGTTCGTCGTTCCATCCACAGGATCAACAATCCACAGAAATTCTTCTTCCTCAGCCTCTTTCAGTGCTTTTGCCGAAGCTTCCGGTCCCGGTTCGACGCCTTCTTCACCCAGAATGGCATGGTGGGGAAAATGCGTAAGAATCAGGCGGCGGATCATCTGCTCCGCTCCTTTATCCACTTCGGTCACCAGATCTTGGGGTGAATATTTGGTGCCAAGTTCAGCTACCGTCCCAAGACGGCTTTTGATCCATTCGCCAGCTTTGGAAGCTGCATTAATGGCAACGGCAGTATAGCTTTTGCTTGTCACGACATAAGGTGTCTTTTCCTTCTCATTCAAAGCGTTCACTCTACTTTCTATATCAATCTACGAAAAGTTGAAATACTTGTTAAAAGTATACGCCCCACAGGTCGTAAAGTTTCTCGTTGCCCAGGCCCCTTTTGGCACTACGGATGAATGATGACGGTAGACTCGTCCACCCACTCCACACCCTCTTCGTGATAGAATGCCAGCTTCTGCATCAGTTGTACAAGTGCCTCATCTTTGCGTTTAGCCTCGATCATCACGTCAAGCCTCGGGGTATCTGCTGCGATATGACGCAAGAAATCGAGCACAGGCTCTACCTCCACACCATCAGCATGACCTCGCAGATCCTTCTCGCTCTTCGGACTGGAGACATGGATTTTGGGTGGCAATGGCTGATCAGCCGGTGAATCTGCCTGGGCAAGCGGTGACTGCCAGGTCTTTAGAATATCAGGCCACAGATCCCATGCCTGTTCTCCTTCGTTGTTCACCCAATGGTGATGGATATCAAGTACCATGGGCAATCCCAAGCGCTGGCACACGGCAAGTGTCTCAGGCGCATTGAACGTTTTGTCATCATTTTCGAGTGTCAGCCGCTCCTGGATGTCCCGATCCAGCTTCAAAAAGTTTTCTTCAAAACGAAGCGCCGCCGAAGGCTTGTCCCCGTATGCACCACCAATATGTATATTGTTCTTGGCAGTGGCATTCAGCCCCATGGCATCCAGCATCCGAACATGATGACGAAGGTCGCGAATCGAGTTGTGCAGAACTTGCTCGCGGGGGGTACTAAGTACGGTAAAATGATCCGGATGAAAGGACACACGCATATGATTTTCCTTCACAAAATCACCAATGGCCGCAAAGTCCTGCTTCAGTGCCGGGAACGGGTCCCAGTCATTCAGGTCTTCATGTGTTGCCAGTGGAATCAATTTGGAAGAGAAGCGATATACATGAATATGGCTACCCTTGTTATGCCTGAGCAAACGTAATGTATTGTGCAGGTTCTCGGCTGCAATCCGTTCGAGCTTGCGGATCGCTGCTTCCCTGTCATCGATTTTGTTAAAACTCGACATGGTCATGGTCCGGGAAGGCGAGGCGTTCTCTATAAGCACGGACATTGCCACGTAACCAAAGCGTACGAGCATGAATCTCTTCCTCTCTATTAGGGCGGAGAACCCGCGTGGTATATTCAGCCGTCAGGATGTACCGTCACTGTATATAACCAAGTTTTACCCTAAAAGAGTGACCATAATCGTATTCTGGCAAATCCGTCCTTCCGACCCGCACTTACAGTCAACAACTACTCCTGTGCTTGCTCTCCAAAGAACATTTCATCCGCAAGGGCAGTCTGAATGCGTGATTCTTCCTCAGTCAATTTGCGGATGAGTTGCATCTCCACCTCGGTTACCTCTTGCCCCTGGAAGTTGATCTCCGCAATGGAAACCACGATCTTGACGATGGCTACAGCCACGTTATCCGGTGTGTATGCAATCACTTTCTGGCCGGTAGGAAATACCCGGAAGCCCTGTTTGACCATTTTGCCGCGTCCGTATTCAAGCAGTTCGAACAGCTCCTGCTCATTCTTGAACTTGCATACGGAATTGAATTCAGTCTGAAATCCCATGCATATCCCTCCTGATCTTGTGGTCGCAGGCTACGCCTGTACGCCGTTCTCGTAATTCAGTGCCTGCTTGCGGTTGTAACGCTCCAGTGCCAGTTCAATCATGCGATCCAGCAGTTCGGCATACGATACACCTGTCTCACGCCAAAGAAGTGGATACATGCTGTATGGTGTGAAACCAGGCATGGTGTTGACTTCATTAATAAGCAAGGCGCCGTCATTTTTCCGAATGAAGAAGTCGGCACGTGAAATACCGTTACCTTCAATCGCACGGAACGCCTGCAAAGCTGCCTCGCGAATGCGGTCTGCGGCCTCTGGGTCCAGTGGAGCTGGAATCAGCATCTGTGATTGACCATCAATATACTTGGCCGCATAGTCATAATACTCACCGGAGGATACAATCTCGCCTGGAACGGAAGCCATTGGCTCGTCATTGCCGAGGACGCTGACCTCAACTTCGCGGGCTTCAACGAACTCCTCAATGACAACCTTCGTATCATACCGAAGTGCGAACTCGACAGCTGTCTTCAGCTCATCGCGGTTACGTGCTTTGGAGATGCCTACACTGGAGCCCAGATTCGCCGGTTTGATAAAACATGGATACCCCAGCTGATCTTCGACTTGTACGATCATTTCGTGCTCTGTCTGCTTCCATTGTGTCGCGTTAAAATACGTAAAGGCACATTGGTCAATGCCAGCCTGTGCAAACAGCTTTTTCATGACCACTTTGTCCATGCCGCCAGCCGAAGCCAGTACACCTGCACCTACATATGGCATATCCGCCATCTCGAACATGCCCTGAATGGTGCCATCCTCTCCAAACGTACCATGCAGCAGTGGGAACATCACGTCCAGTGCTTCTGCTCCGCCATACAAACGGCCAAACAGGGCGTTCAGCGCATCCTGCGTTCCACCCGCCGATTGCTCCAGCTTCAAGTCTTCAATCTGCGCGAACGGCGCATGCATGACAGGTCCTTTTTTCCACGTCCCCTGCTTGGAGATATAAAAAGGAACCAGTTCATACTTTTCATAATCAAATGCGTTTGTTACAGCAAACGCCGTTTGCAGCGACACCTCATGCTCGCCCGATTTTCCGCCGTACACGACGCCTACTTTTAATTTATCCATACTCATGTGTACCCTCCGATTATCTGTGCCTGATGCTGTCATGTTTGCATGCTCAGCACCCTTGTTATTCTGCTTGCGTTATCTGGTCTTATTTTACACGGAACTGGATGTCTGCGTCACCGCATCCCGAAAATCTTTCGTCATCAAAACTCATCTGCAATATGAAAAAGCCGGTATACCGTCCGCTCCGTCCAAGCGTAAGAATCCCGGTAATCCCAAAATCGGTGACGGCTGCTAACCGTATGTGCGTTAACAAGCGGCATGCCGCCCGCATCAAACGCGGTCACAACGGTGCTGTGCTGAAATCGTCCATCTCCATCCCAATCGTAGAGAATAACATCACCGAGCATCAGCTGCTCAGGACGCTCCACTTCTGTCGCGGTCAGACCCCAGCTGCTGCCTGACAAATAACGCTCCAGACTGTTGGAAACTGCCCAACTGTAACTCCACATTTCGGAGCCGTTCACATACCCTTTATACCACCAGCCGGCTTCTCTTCTACCAGTATAGTGGATGGGTGCGCCCCCTGCAAAGAGACATTGGGACACGTAATTGGTACAATCCACATCAAATTCCTCAAATGCCGGATTTCCCGCATTCCACCACCGATCTGCATAGGCAACTGTCAGATCTCTGCGATATGACTGTTGCCGTGAGCTTCTTCCTTGACCCAACACTTCCCGATTCAGCAGCGGCCGATTCATCGCCTGTACAAAATCAGCTTGTTGAAACGGACGTCCTTCCCCAGCAGGGCGACGCTCCGGCACTTCCCGTTCGACCCGCCCAATGATCCATCCACCACTCTGCCGCAGAAAGGTTAACCGCTCCCGCTCAATCCGGTCCTCCCGGTGGGTGATCCCGCTCTTCTCGTAGAACAGTCTGCTGTACAACTGTACATCCACCACCGCTTCTTCCTGGCCATCCATAAGCGTGCGAACAAGCTTGGCGCTGGTCTCGCTGCGAAGAGGCACGGCGCGCCGCTTACGATACCATTCGTCCAGCCTTGCCATACGCTCTCCCCGTTCCACCACGAAGTCAGGATCGGTAACGATCCGTTCGCTGGTCTGTGGACGGTAGTCGATCTCACAGCGATTGTACTGGTTCACGTAAGTATATAAGGCACTCTTCCATTCCCGTTCCAAGCCTGTGTCCCCCTTTGGCATGAGTTCTGTCTGGAATATTTCATTGCGTATATAAACTCCTACTATTCATATGAAAGGGTCTTCGGTTGTATGTACACGGCTCAGGAGGGAGATCCGAAATTCGGCAAATACAGGTACACGAGATATCTTATTCCTGCTCACTTCACGAAAACGCCTTCATCGGTCCAAAAGCTTGCTTGATCAGGCAAAAAGACCTTTACGTACGGAGGTGAAAACGGTATACTTAAAACTAAAGTTATGATTATGAAATTACGTTTCATCTGATGAAACTAACACACAAGAACACGGAACGATGAAGGCCTGTTCTTCACCTAAATGAACGTTTTCTTCATCTCACCGACACATCCCAAGGAGGTACATGTATGTCAGCAAAGAATCATTTCTCCGCCGCTCGCAGTCTTGAGGTTGGAGGCAAGTCTTACCGCTACTACAGTCTCGATGCTCTTCAGGAAAACGGCCACGGCGATCTTTCCAGGCTTCCTTTCTCCATTAAAGTGTTGCTTGAAGCAGCAATTCGTCAATTCGACGGACGTGCCATCACCGAAGAACACGTAAAACAACTGACCGGCTGGGCAGATGGCCGTGACAATAACAAGGAAATTCCATTCATCCCTGCACGTATTGTTCTGCAGGATTTCACCGGTGTACCGGTTGTCGTTGACCTCGCTGCAATGCGTGATACTGTAAAAAAAGCAGGCGGCGATCCAAAACAGATCAACCCGCTCGTACCGGTCGATCTCGTTATCGACCACTCTGTTATGGTTGATGCTTTTGGTACCAACGATGCACTTGATTACAATATCAAAGTTGAGTTTGAGCGTAATGAAGAGCGTTACCGCTTCTTGCGTTGGGCACAAACGGCGTTCAACAACTTCCGTGCAGTTCCACCATCCACAGGGATCGTTCACCAGGTTAACCTGGAGTATCTGGCTTCCGTGGCAGCAACAAAAACCGTTGACGGCGAAACAGTTGTATTCCCGGATTCCCTCGTAGGTACAGACTCCCACACCACCATGATTAACGGACTTGGCGTTGTTGGTTGGGGTGTTGGTGGAATCGAGGCCGAAGCAGGTATGCTGGGCCAACCGCTATACTTTGTAACACCGGACGTTATCGGTTTCAAACTGACAGGCAGCCTGAGTGAAGGCGCAACAGCAACGGATCTTGCACTGACCGTTACCCAATTGCTTCGTAAAAAAGGCGTTGTTGGTAAATTCGTAGAGTTCTACGGACCAGGTCTTGCCAACATCGGTCTGGCTGACCGTGCAACAGTAGCCAACATGGCACCAGAATATGGCGCAACGATCGGTTTCTTCCCTGTTGATAGTGAAACGTTGAACTATCTGCGTAACACTGGCCGTCCTGACGAACAGGTAGAATTGGTTGAAGCTTATTACAAAGCTCAAGGCATGTTCCGTACTTCAAGCACCGTTGATCCTGAATTCACAGATGTGATTGAACTGGATCTCGGCTCTGTTGTACCAAGTCTTGCCGGACCAAAACGTCCACAGGATCGCATCGAGCTGACACAAATGAAAGAAAGCTTCAACAGCATCATCCGCACACCTGTAGATAAAGGCGGCTACGGTCTGAGCGATGAGAAAATCGAACAATCCGTACCTGTGAAGCATCCGGACGGTTCCAACAGTGAACTGAAGGCAGGCGCTGTTGTGATCGCGGCGATCACAAGTTGTACGAACACTTCGAATCCAAGTGTTATGGTTGGAGCGGGACTACTGGCGAAAAAAGCAGTTGAACGCGGCCTGACCAAACCAGGATATGTGAAAAGCAGTCTGACACCAGGTTCCCTTGTGGTTACCGAGTACCTGGAAAAAGCAGGTCTGATCACGTATCTCGACAAACTCGGATTCAACGTTGCCGGCTACGGTTGTGCAACATGTATCGGTAACTCCGGCCCACTGCCGGACGAAGTGAGCGAAGCTATTGCTGAGAACGATATGACCGTAGCGGCTGTATTGTCCGGTAACCGTAACTTCGAAGGCCGTGTGCATGCACAGGTTAAAGCCAACTACCTGGCATCACCACCACTCGTTGTGGCATATGCACTTGCGGGTACAGTGAATATTGACTTTGAAACCGATCCAATCGGTTATGATACGAACAATGAGCCTGTATTCCTGAAAGACCTCTGGCCTACATCCGAGGAAATCAAGGATACCATCGCAAGTTCCCTGAACGCTCAGATGTTCCGCAACAAGTACGAGAATGTATTTACAGCCAATGAGCGTTGGAATTCAATTTCTGTACCGGAAGGCGAATTGTACGAGTGGGACCCGAACTCCACGTACATTCAGAACCCTCCATTCTTCCAAGAGCTTGGGGACAAGTTGAACGATATCGCAGATATCCGTTCTGCACGTGTTATGGCATTGCTTGCGGATTCCGTAACAACGGATCACATCTCGCCAGCAGGTAATATTGCACCATCCAGCCCGGCTGGATTATACCTGAAAGAACATGGCGTAGAGCGCAAAGACTTCAACTCCTACGGTTCACGCCGTGGTAACCATGAAGTAATGATGCGTGGTACATTCGCCAACATTCGTATTCGTAACCAGGTAGCTCCTGGTACAGAAGGCGGTATCACGAAGTACCTGCCAACGGACGAGGAAATGTCCATCTACGATGCTTCCATGAAGTATCAGGATGAAGGACAGAACCTGATCGTTATCGCTGGTAAAGAGTATGGTACAGGAAGCTCCCGTGACTGGGCGGCAAAAGGAACATTCCTGCTCGGCGTCAAAGCCGTTATCGCAGAAAGCTTCGAGCGGATTCACCGTAGTAACCTGGTCGGCATGGGCGTAATGCCATTGCAATTCCAGGAAGGTCACGGCTGGTCCAGCCTTGGTCTGAACGGACGTGAAACGTATGACATTACTGGCCTCAGCAATGATGTGAAGCCAGGACAAGAGTTGAAAGTTACCGTAACTCGTGAAGACGGTACACAGTTCGACTTCCCTGTTATCGCTCGTCTGGACAGCATGGTTGACGTGGATTACTACCATAACGGCGGTATCCTGCAAACTGTATTGCGTCAAATGATGAAAAAAGCTTAATGATATAAATCATTAATGTGATGAAGTTATACAAAAAAGCTCCCCACCACGTGCAATCAGCACGTGGTGGGGAGCTTTTTTGGCTTTGCTTTTTATAATCGGGATACGTTTAAAAATCAATCTTCAAGCCAACTTCCGAATCATCAGGTGGTTCAGCTATACGATATATACCTCTGCCGTTTAATTTCTCTACGTTAATCCAGTCTACAAACTCATCTCCTCCGTAGCATCTTACAAAAACGGCATATTCCAGCTCACCCTCATAATTAATGGACTCTATGTATTCTGTGAATGGATGTTTCCCCTCTATACTCTGCAAAAAATCTGAAAATTCAATTCTCCACTCTTCCATCTTCTCTGCATATTGATCGGGGACATAATAGTAGAATCCATCTGGCGTATAATACGAAATTTTCATTATCATCTTGCAAACCTCCTATTAGTATGTCGCGTAACGGTCTAGAGTTTCAAGATCTCTATACCTTCTTTTAGAAATGATGAGACAAGCGTATGATATTCAATTCCATATGCTAATTCCTCTTTGGTCTTATGTATCAGATAGTAGGAATATTTCTGCATCAACTCATGCTCGTTTAACTCAATGGGAAGGTTAATAATCTCAACGTCTTCCGAATTAAAATGATAACGATACCCTCTTTCTGACCTTCCTACGTTCATCACTGTTTGGATGACCATTAATTCATCACGTGTGACACTATTTATTAAAGCTGATCTTCTCTCTTCCATACCAAGTATGATCTCTTCAGCCTGTTGATCAATCTTAGCTTCAGCAATTTCGGTTTCAATTTGCATAATGGCTTTCATTCGTCCTGCTAGTTCTTTAGCTAATGAATACAATGTATGTCCTCCTTTTTTTGTAAGAAATAGGTACTAACGCATCATCTCTACTCTACCTCATTTGCGATGTTACTCGCAAAGTTCACTGGTCCTATCTTAAATTTGATACCTTATGAAACAACAAAAAAAACTCCCCGTAACGTGCAATCTGCACAGTGATGGAGAGCCTTTGGTTTCAGTATTTGTGTATTTTCCGTTGCTTCAAGGCCAACTGCCTTTTAATGCCCAATGTGATGTGAGGCTTGATCTAACAGTTGAATCGTACCTATGATCAGAAACAGACACGACAGAGCAATTAACGAGCCTCCAACCCATCTAGACATGATCACTCGCTCCGCAATCTGTTTTTCCGAAGCATCCGTTACCTTGTGTGGATACACGAGAAACATTAGCCCTGCGCTAATGAACAGTACAGCCATTATAATCAAGTTGTTCCCCTCCTTACACGTGACTTTCCTTAGAATTTAACTTCTTCGTCGTCACGCGGGATTCTCCTCCCACCAACACCTTTTTCAGACCCATAGCCATAGTGAAAACAATATATCCAATGAAGCCGCCGAGTGTATTAAGCATCAGATCATCCACATCAAATATGCCCATACCAGTCACTAACTGTGTCACTTCATAGCCCAGACTGAGCAGCAGAGACAGCAAGATTACCTTTACTCCAGAGAATAACTTATTACCCGTCAACACGGGAATGAAGATGCCCAGTGGGATAAAGGCCAGTATATTGCCTACCAGATGGATTGCGGTGCCAGGACGATGTAACGACAGACTGTTCCAGTCTCGTGAGATTTCCTGAAATGGTGTCAGGTTGACGGTTCGGGTATGGACCAGATCCGGTTGTTGCAAGAACGCCATCAGTCGATCCTTCACGATGCCAAAATCGACCGGGCTTCCTTTAAACAGAATCAGCTTAGTCAGCAGATATAAATAGATAGTGAAAACGGCAATCCAAAGGATGTAATGTTTGCTTTTCTTCTGGTTGTTTTGCTTCATGTTGTTTTGCCTCCCTTGTGTTGCCCTGTTATTTCTTTACGGTGACAATGATGCCATCCATGTTATCACCCGATATTTCAGTTTGGCCTTGCTCAGGTATGTAAACGGTTGTGTCTCGGGTGGCCCGATAATAGCGGATATGATACTGCTCTTCCTCTACTTCAACAGTAATGTTCTCTTTCTCTTTAAGCATATCGAGATACTCTTCCAGCACCAGATTATTCTTATACATGACAGCACTGTGCGGCAGCCCTACATATCGAAAGTGCCATGGTTCATACTGAATACCGGTGATGCGCACTTTATCCTTTGGGTAACGTAAAATAAATCCGTATTTCCATGCATTCTTCTCCAGCCATGCACCCTCTGGTGCTTCATTCATCGCAGCCAGGCTGGAGCCAATATCCAAGGATAACCCAAGATTGTGCTCACTGTGTCCCGCAGGAAGTGCATAGTCTGAACCCTTTTCCCGATATAACTCGTCCTGCTTCGTAAAATCCCTGTACCCACTGCTGACGAGAAAATATCTGACTCCCTCTTCGCCTGCTGCTTCAACCATCCTCTGAAACTCCTGCGCCACCTGTCGTGATAACATGATTTTCTGATCCAGTATTCCATATCCACGAAGCAGATCATCCTCATGCGCCACATATACAATATCGGATTTAACCCCTTCCGGGTGAACGGGGTATTGCTTATCCACCAGTAACAAGTTGCCCTTATGTACCTGATCCTGAATGTTTCCGGTGACGGTTACGGTATAACCTGCGGGATTCTCACGCGTATTCTGAATCTCGATGGGTAACTCATCCTTCTGCTGAATCCATCCCGGTGATTGCGTAACGATATATCCGATCAAAATGATACATATCAAAAAGCCCCACTTTTTCATGCTTGCTCCTCCTTTTACCTCATACATCAAGGATAGACAACACAAGTTAAAGAAAAAGCAGGGCAATTTTAAAGTTTTTCTTAAATTTGATATCAGACCTCATTGAAATACGGGCAAACGAACTTCGAACTGCGTCCGTACCACATCACTCTGGGCCGAGATTATACCGTCATGCTGCTCCACAATATTGCGAGCGATAAACAGTCCGAGGCCTGTCCCACCCTCCTGAGGAGTCCGGGCACGATCTCCGGTGTAATACATATCGAAGATATGTGGCAATTCCTCCGGACGAATATGTCCACCATAGTTAATTACCTGAATGATGACCTGTTCTGCATCCCGATATCCATTAATATCTACATACATGCCATCCTTGCCATGCCGTGCAGCGTTAATTAGCAGATTTTCGAACACACGAGCCAGTAGCTCGCCATCACCGGAGACCGTAAGGTCAGTGTCTATTTTTAGACGGGCGATTAGTTGGTTCTTTTCAAATACAGGATAGAGCTCTTCGTTCATCTGCTTCAGCAGTTCGCTAAGATCCAGCCGTGTCTTGTTTATAGGCAGCATGCCATAATTCATGCGGGTAATTTCGAACAAATCATCAATCAGCTTCTCCAGACGCTGTGATTTGGTGAATGCAATCGACGTAAAGTGCCGTACCTGCTCCTCCGTTAGCTGATCATCCTTCATGAGCAGATCCAAATATCCAAGCACAGACGTCAGCGGCGTTCGCAGGTCATGCGCCAGATTGACAACAAGCTGGTCCTTACTATTTTCAGCAAAATCCCCTCGTTCCACTGCTTCCCTTAACTTCTCACTTGCCAGATTCACATCCTCTGCAATCGTACCTAACTCGTCCTTCGAGGAGATCTGCACACGATGCTGAAAGTCTCCATTGGCCAAATGTCTGATCCCTGTAGAAATGTCCTTGAAATACGTCGCGTAAGGCTTGGTAAACCAAAAGAAAAACAAAATGGCCAGTGGGATAAATAAAATCAGGAAGAAATAAATATCTCCGATACTTTTCATAAAATGACGATATTCAGCGAGCTGATCTTCTGCACGGACACCCGAATAATAGGCTTGCATAAGCTTATAAATCCCATAGGTAATTGCGCCAGAGGCAAGCATGCTTAACCCTAACAACATAATCATGGTTGTGCGAAAACTTCTTCTTTTAGTCATTAAACGTGTACCCCACGCCCCAGATGGTTTTGATAAACTTGTTCTTGTTCACATCTTCCCCCAGCTTTTTGCGCAGGGTTCGAATGTGGACCATCACGGTATTCCCACTCTCGTAATAAGCTTCTCCCCATACCTGTTCAAAAATATTTTCTGCACTGAACACCTGCTTGGGGTGGCTCGCGAGCAGATACAAAATGTCGAACTCCTTCGGTGTTAGTTCCACTGGTTTGCCGTAGAGTGTAACGCGATGTTGATCTGGCGTGATGATGAGCCCACCCTTCTCCAGAATGGACCTCTGAACAGGCACAGACTGGCTGAATTGCAGAGAACGACGCAACTGGGAGTTAACCCGGGCAACAAGCTCCATCGGATTGAACGGCTTGGTCATATAATCGTCCGCGCCCATCACAAGTCCCGTAATTTTGTCCATATCTGACGTTTTGGCACTCAGGAAAATGATCGGTAAATGATGCTGCTCCCGAATTTTGCGGGTCACCTCATACCCATCCATGCCAGGCATCATAATGTCCAGAATCGCCAAATCTATCGCTTGGGTCTGAACAGCTTGAACCGCCGCCTTCCCGTCAAAGGCCTTGATGGTGTGATATCCTTCTTTTTGTAGATGTAAAGCAACCAGATCAGCGATCTCAACTTCATCGTCTGCGATCAGAATCGTAATTCGCTTCATTGCTTATTCCACTCCTATGTGTGATGCTCAACAATATAACATATTTGAATCCAACAGATAAACCAATGAAAGGAATCCATACATATGAAACTGGAGCGTTTATTAGCCATCGTAGTGCTGCTAATCAATCGTGGACGGGTACAAGCCAAAGACTTGGCAGATATGTTCGAAGTATCGATCCGGACCATCTATCGGGATATCGATACATTGGGTCAAGCAGGCATCCCGGTGGTGACGTATCAGGGGGCAAGCGGCGGGATTGGTCTGGCAGAAGGCTACCGGCTGGATCGAAACGTATTAACAGACAAGGATCTCGCCTCTATCGTCACTGCACTGCGCAGTGTATCCACTTCCCATGCTAATGCGGCGCGAGAGCTTCTGGTCGAAAAACTCAGCAGTATCGTACCTGAATCCAAAAATGACGATTTTCAGGCCAATACCAATCGATTCATCGTGGATTATTCAACCTGGACGCATCCAGAAGCGCTGAAAATCAAGCTTGAACTTATCGAACAGGGTATGGATCAATTACGACCCGTAACCTTTACCTACTGCAGTGCGGAAGGTATCCAGACTCACCGAACTGCCGACCCTCATACCATCGTACTCAAGAAACATTCCTGGTATCTGTATGCTTTTTGCCACGAGCGGAATCAATTTCGCATGTTCAAACTTGTGCGTATGCAAGATGTCATGCTTGCTAATGAGCAATTCGAGCGTAAAGTCATCAACCCACAGGACAGACCCTGGCAACAGGAATGGAGCCGTCCGGACAATCAAGCCAGGTTAACCTTGAAATTCCATCCTCGCGTCCGTCATATTGCGGAAGAATGGTTTGGGATCGAGAACGTCATGCCTGATGGGACTGGGTATTATATTAGCCAAGTTGCTTTTCCCGAGGATGGCTGGTTATATGGGTTCATCCTGGGCTTCGGCGCGGACGTTGAAGTATTGGAACCTCAGCATATTCGAGACGAGATCTGCCGTATCGCGGAGCAAATTGTACAAAATTATATCTCCCCGACTCAAACCTGACAGACAGCTGTCCAGTTCCTCCCCGTATACTTCAGATATATTCAATCTGTACCTATATAAGGAGGAACTAATCATGAACGTCACTGTATGTCAAAGCTGCGGCATGCCGCTCACAACCCCTGCCCAATTCGGAACGGAAGCAGATGGAAGCACAACCCGTGAGTACTGTATTTATTGTTACAAAGAAGGTCAGTTCGAGCAGCCAGGTATGTCACTGGAAGGCATGACCGAGATGTGCACTGCCATTCTGAAGGACGAGGGCATGGACGAGGAATCCGCTCGTTCGA
Source organism: Paenibacillus sp. FSL L8-0435 (assembly GCF_037965655.1). NCBI lineage: Bacteria > Bacillati > Bacillota > Bacilli > Caryophanales > Paenibacillaceae > Paenibacillus > Paenibacillus sp. FSL L8-0435. Next base: position 713,686 of record NZ_CP150185.1, on the reverse strand, counting down.
TGCTGCGTAACCAGCTTCCTTTTTTGAAACGTTGGCGCACGAATACAACGGATCAACATGCTCAATCTCTTGTGGAAAACTCTACTACTGGTTCTGCTAACCCTGGTCAGGTAACAACAGATCATTCGTTCTCTGCCCAGCCCGTTCGTTATGTCACGCTCCCAGGCAAACGTCTTGCTGGCGTATCCGCCCGCACAACCAACGCCATTGAGATCAGTGGCAAAGGCTGTATTCAGGGACTCTGGAACAATTATTTTGCCTCAGATCACCTCCCTGCACCTGAAGCCGCCCGCTATGGCTGTTACACGGATTACTCCGATGGCATAACCGGTGAATACACCATACTGGTAGGGCATGAGGTCAGTCCGAACGAATCATTGCCTGAAGGATTGGACGACATTTTACTCCCTCCTGCAACTTACGCCGTATTCACTTCCAGAAAAGGACCGATGGCAGAGGTTGTTGGCGAAGCTTGGGGAGCCGTGTGGGCATGGGAGAAACAAAGCGATCGTACGTTCACCGGGGATTTTGAATTGTATGATGAACGCAGCCTGAATCCCGAAAGTGTACAAGTAGATATATACATCGCTGTTCATCAAAATAGATAAAACCAACACAATGCCACCTCAGACAGGATCAAAGTTTCCTCGCATCCTTTTTCATATTACGCAAGCTGCCGGGTTCGCTCGGCAGTTTTTTATTATATCCGGAACTACATAACCACCTAAACAACCCGACCATGGTACCAAGTTAGTTAGCATGCTTTGCATCATTTAACCAGACAATATGCCTCATAAGCGGGTACCATTGACTTCCTTAAAATTGGGACTATTCACATAACAACCGATTCGATCCTCCCATATCAAACCTCTCATATCAGGTTCTTTACTCCTGAATTTCCCTAAAACCGTTTACATCTCCTTAAAACCGGGTAAAATCACTACAATCCAATTGGATTTATATTCTAAAGTCATTTATTTCGTCTAACAAGTCATATGTACCTATATGTGCACCTGGCAACATAACCAGTCGAAATACATAATTTAAAAAAAATGCATTAAAGGAGGAACCAAGATGATCCGCATGCCTATTCAGCAAATGATCCCGTACCACCACCAATATCCGCGCAACACGGCGACCACTGCTCCTAAAAAGGAGAATGAGAACACTCAAGGTCTATCCTTTCATGAAATTCTGCAGCAAAAAATGGCGAAGAAGAGCGCTTCTCCTTCCCTTCGATAAAATGGACACCGGACCCTATTCGAATCCGGTTATCGACCGTCTTTCCGCGGCTTGGCGGAGGGGCGGTTATTGGCGTTGAGTAACAAACAACTGTACAGTTCTCAGATGTGTTTCTATAATGGTTTAAATATCTACAAGATCCATGACATATACGAACTGTAAAAGGGGACTTAGCACATGATCACCATTGGTTGTTTTCACGCTCATTATTCCAACATCGCCTTAATTGAAGAGACGCTTGCTCCTCATGAAGTTGAATTGGTCCATTACGTCGATCCAGGTCTGGATCGTCTTAAACATGACGCTGACTTTTCCGAGATCGTCATTCACCAGAAAGTAGCCCAGACGCTCCAATGGATCGCCGAGTGTCATGCCGATGCCATTCTGGTCACGTGTACCCTCTTTGCGACAGTACTGGAGCAGGAAGCCTCACAGGTCCCTGTGCCTGTGATCGGCATAGATGATCCGTTATTGCAGGAGATGCGGCGAGTAGCAGGAGATTACATAATAGCATTCACCAACCCGGCAACTATTGAAGGCACTATGGCGCGGGTGAATCAGGCATTACAGCAAGAGGATGAGAATGGGCAACTACACGTTGCCAAGACATCTCAGACAGATGCCGTGTGCATCCCTGGGACATTTGAGTTGATTATGCGTGGAGATCAGCAAGGGTATCTCGAAGCGGTACGTGAAGGCTTACAGCAGATTGCTGAGCAGCATCCGGGTAAAACGATAGTGGCAGCCCAACTCTCTATGGCTCCAGCAGCTGCACAGGTTACAATAGATCGCGGTATTCCAATCCATAGCCCGCTGGCATTGCTTGCGGCGTATTTGGAGAAGAATTTAGGCGTGGCTCGATAATAGTAGCGGATTTGGAGTGAAGTAACAGGTTCTATCTGAACTATGCAACTATGAACTCACTTACTTAGTAACACCACAAATTAACGAGGTGAACTAATATGCGTTTCCTCTATATTGTTTTACTGTTTATAGTAGGTTTTTCCTGTTCCGCATTTCTATACGGAGGATCACCAAAACTCAGTGACGCTCTTTTATTCGTTATCGCCGGAATTCTGTATAAAATATGGACCACACACAGTCACAAAGCTAATTCTGATAAAGGCTGAGTACGGTTAAGAATACACACATGACATAACACTAAAAAAAGCCGTTCTTCTCTGCAATGACAGAGAGAAACGGCTTTATCTCTATTTCAGACTGCCCAGCTTGCGCTGTACTGGCGCCTAGGAACGTGTCCGATATTCCTCGGCCTTTTCCTTCATCCCGGCAGCTACAGCCTCATTCTCGGACAATCCTTTGTCTGCGGCAAAGGCACGAATGTCCTGCGTAATGCGCATGCTACAGAACTTTGGTCCGCACATGGAGCAAAAATGAGCTTCCTTGGCCCCTTCTGCTGGCAGTGTCTCATCATGGTAGGACAGCGCACGTTCAGGGTCTAGTGACAGGTTGAACTGATCACGCCAGCGGAACTCGAAGCGTGCCTTGGACAATGCATCATCCCGGCGCTGAGCACGCGGATGACCTTTCGCCAGATCGGCAGCGTGGGCCGCGATCTTGTAGGCTATAACCCCTTCCCGCACATCATCCTTGTTGGGCAGGCCCAAATGTTCTTTTGGCGTAACATAACAGAGCATGGACGTGCCAAACCAGCCAATCATGGCCGCACCAATGGCGGATGTGATGTGATCGTAACCCGGGGCAATGTCGGTCGTCAGCGGCCCCAAAGTATAGAACGGTGCCTCTTGGCATATCTCCATCTGCAGATCCACATTCTCCTTGATCTTGTGCATCGGCACGTGACCCGGGCCTTCGATCATCACCTGCACATCATGCTTCCACGCGATCTGCGTCAGTTCCCCAAGCGTAGCCAGTTCCGCCATCTGTGCTTCATCATTCGCATCATAGATACTGCCAGGACGAAGTCCATCTCCCAGCGAAAACGCCACATCATACCTTTTCATAATCTCGCAGATTTCTTCAAAATGGGTGTACAAAAAATTCTCTTGATGATGCGCCAGACACCATGCTGCCATAATGGACCCGCCCCGAGACACAATGCCTGTCATTCGCTTGGCGGTCATGGGGATATAACGCAGCAGTACACCTGCGTGAATCGTAAAGTAGTCCACGCCCTGCTCTGCCTGCTCAATGAGTGTGTCACGATACAACTCCCAGGTCAGCGCTTCCGCTTCGCCATTCACCTTCTCCAGGGCCTGATACAGCGGCACCGTACCAATCGGCACAGGTGAATTACGGATAATCCATTCCCGGGTGGTATGAATGTTTTTGCCTGTGGACAGATCCATCACCGTATCCGATCCCCAGCGTACCGCCCAAGTCATCTTCTCCACCTCTTCCTCGATGGAGGAAGATACGGCAGAGTTACCTATGTTGGCATTGATCTTCACGTGAAAATGACGACCGATCAACATCGGCTCACTCTCCGGGTGATTGATGTTGGATGGCAGAATAGCTCGTCCACTCGCCAGCTCCTGCCTCACAAATTCCGGTTCCACGCCCTCACGAATGGCGGCAAACTCCATCTCTGCCGTAATGACTCCTTGCCTCGCGTAGTGCATCTGGGTCACACAGCGTCCTGGCTGTGCCCGCAGTGGTTTGCCACGTAATCCGGGATACTCTTCGGCGCCGGCTCTCTTCCCTCCGGGCTTCAGTCCGTTATCCTCCGGTTTAACCGTACGGCCCTGATAAGCTTCGACATCGCCACGCTCTGTGATCCAGCGGGTACGCAGGGCTGGCAGACCTACACGGAAATCCGCATGAAATCCGGGATCGGTCATGGGGCCGCTCGTATCGTAGACACGCAGCGGTTCGTTATGCTCCACCCCTTGGGGAGTATTCGTGTCATGAAGGGCTATCTCACGCTCCGGTACAGCAATGTCCGGCCGTGAGCCCTGAATGTAGACTTTGCGGCTGCCCGGAAAGGGCTGAACCCGTCCGGCCGCGCTTGTTTCCTTTTCCACCTGCTGACCGTTATGTTCCTGTTCCATCGCTTGTTGTCCCGTTTGATTTCCTGCACTCATGTCGCTTGTCTCCTCCTCATTGTTCGTTCGCTTGGTTTTGGGTTGGCATCATCATTAGCTCGCTTACGTACCTGTCCCAAATCATGCGCAATGCAGAGAAGAAAGAGCGATCCTACACCAGACCAGGGGAGACATTATTTATGTACAGTTCACAACAGACCGAAGGCTGCCGCAGATCATGGATCTGTGGTGACTTCTCTCTCATCATCCAAACCCACTTTCGCAGGTTATTGAAAAAGAAGCCCATAGAATCCTCGCTATATCGCCTGTTCACTGTATATAAAAAAGCCGGTCCCCGAAGGAACCGACTTTTAATGTCCATCACCAATAATGCACCTTTATGCGGCTCCTTAACGGAGCCCTACAAGGGTCACATCATGTGGTGGTTGTGGTCATATCGCCGATTACTTCCCTACGCTGGTATGATCCAGATCAGGTGCAAAGGGTCCGGAATCTCATGCGATTCCGTCTCAGTCCGGACAGTTCGGACTCCCCCAGTAACGTTAACAAGTTGCGGCATACACATGCCGCAGTTCATATTCAATGATGCTGGCCCCGCTGGGCCGTCCATAACAGAGTAGCGCAACCGGAACATAAAAACAACCTTTATATTCCAGAACACCAACTCAATTGGAGAAAAACCTTACCTCTACATCAGGATAACATGAGCCCCATCTGCGTAGCAGCTTCCTTTAGCACAGGTGCGTATTCATGCAATGTCTCCTGTGAGAGTCGGCTGACAGGCCCTGAGACCGAGAGTGCGGCTGCAATATTGCCTCTGCGATCCATAATCGGTACCGATACCGCGGCAGCTCCCGGCTCACGTTCCTCATAACTCGTCGCATATCCGTTATCCCGAATGTCTACCATTTGCGCCAAATACACCGCTGGATCGATAAATACCGGCCATTCAGGACCATTCATCAATTCTTCACGATCCTCGTCCGTGGCAAACGCCATCAGGACTTTGCTGGAAGCGCCCACAGACAGCGGCAGTCTAACACCAACGGGAGCAACTCGGCGAATCGCCTGATCACTTTGCACAGCCTGAATCCGAATCCGTTCACTGCCATCACGCAGGTACAGACTCACGGTCTCTCCCAATCGATCTCTCAGTCGCTCCATCGCAGGAAGCAGCAGAATAGCGGGATCATCACTGCGGGACATATGAGCTGACAGCTCCCAGATTCGGATGCCAAGTCGGTACTTCTCTGTTGCTGCATCGCGGATCACGAACCCTCGATCCTCCAGCGTAGCCATCAAACGGTGAACTGTACTTTTGTGCAGGCCGATCTGGCTGGCAATTTCGGTGAGTCCCAGATCACTGCGTGTGGTAAAACATAATAATATATCCAGCGCCCGCTCCACAGCCCGGACGGTTAACTTGCGATCTTCCATGGCATAATGCCCTCCTCATGTTTCATCACATGAAACTTGGTTACATAAATTATATGAGAAACGGTCTCATCTGTAAACCAAAAAGAGCCAAAATCGAAATAGGCCAACGTGCAAATTTTTCCTTTTTATAAGACTTAATCCCCTGTAATTTACACACTAAGGTAATGTTACCCATATATCTTAAGAACTATATAACAATTGCGTAACAAATGCCCTCAATCAATTGACTTTGACTATATTGGAACATACGATAAAGATATATTACATTAAGATATCGCTCTGAAGCAGGCTCTGAAATCGACGCAATTCTCTTTTCATGTCGTTGTTATCTTCAACTGAACTTCAAAGGAGGGGCATTCATGTATCCAACATCCCAGAGCGAAGCCCCGCTGCAAACAAAAGTGTCCGATCTGCCCTCTTCCCTATCACCGAGGCTGATTCGGTTCAAACATATTATCGTAGCGTTGCTGCTCTCCGTTGTATTTTTTCTACTGTTTTGTTTTATTGCACTGCATGGTTACATCGCATGGGTATTATCCAATCCAACGGTAGCGCCGGTCTTCTCCAATCCAATGCAGGCCAAGAACATGAAGTACGAAGACATCACGTTCCCGGCAGCAGATGGCAGCCGGACGATGCAGGGATGGTATATACCTGCTGACAATGCTGCAAGCAAAACGATTATTTTCAGTCACGGCTATGGTGCCAATCGTGAAGAAACATGGGTACCCATGTATGACCTGGCACACTATGCCCATCAACTTGGGTTCAACGTGGTCATGTTCGATTATGGCTTCGCCTCGCAGGTGAACAAAGCCGTAGCCACAGGTGGCAAAGCTGAGTCACAGCAATTGCTGGGTGCCATCCAGTTCGCCAAGCAGCGAGGTGCGCAGGAACTGGTTGTCTGGGGTTTCTCCATGGGTGCCGGTACGGCGCTTCAAACCGGACTGATTACCCAGGAAGTGGATGCGATGATTCTGGACAGTACGTTCCTGCTTGAGCCGGATACGCTGTACCACAACATTCATAACCAGATCGATCTCCCGCGTCAGCCTACACTCGAGATCATGAATCTGTTATTCCCTGTTCTGAATGGTACCGGATTACAACAGATTCCATACCAGGAAGTGAAAAAGGAAGATTATCCGTTCCCGATTTTCTTCATCCATGGCACAGAGGACGAGAAGGCGCCTTATCCAATTGCGGAGCAACTCGCCGCCAACCAGACCAATCCGTACTCCGATGAATGGATTGTCCAGGATGCGCATCATGAGTTGATCTTCCGGGAGCATCCAAAGGAATATCTGCGCCGTGTCTCAACTTTCCTGAGTCATGTAACGAAAACAAGCAGTGACGATGTACAGAACACGAATAGTGGAGAATAACCAAATTCCAATCATCCGATTTTTTTCCAGAGCCCTCAGGGGCTCTTTTTTTTTGCACTCATAGGACAACAAGCTCGCGGAATATACTCTTGGGACGCATGAACAGACGGTCTGCATGCAATGAATTTCATCTGAAGGAGGTTCAAAATAAAGATGAACTGGTATGGATATGGTCACCTGCTGCCTCTGCGGACATTGGAGGAAATCCGTTTCTGGAAAGAGCAGGAGAAAGAACATACACTCGTCATTCGTGCCCTGGTTCCTGATCTGGAGCCCCCATACGTCAAGCTACTGGAGGAATGGGAGGTTACCTTTGCAAACAGTGAGCGAGTAGCCAATCAGCTTTTAAAACAACTATTGCCTGGAACCCATTCGCCTGCTCCCTACATGGTTCGTTGTATCGATCAACTTGTGTTGGCAGCTCGGCAGCAATCGAGAGAGTTCATCAAACAGCTATACGTTCTTCTGGAGCAAAGTGCTGCTGTGCAAGCTGTTCCGCTTGCCAAAGTACTCATTCTGCATTTTATCCGCGAGTCGGAGTATTTTCTGGGCGTATTGGATACACTTGGCCAACCTGGCATCTTGCGCGAAACGGATTCGGAGCCATCGCTTTTTCTGGAAAATGCGCTGCATACGTCAGGGCCAGGAAGCATCCATCGCCAAGCTTCAGAAGCTCCAACTTCTCCAGAGGGGAATGTAAATGCACCTGCCGCATCAGCTCAGATCCAATCGGCAACCGTTCAACCGCCTTCTACCGGAACAACACAAGCCACACCCAGCTCTACAGCACCTCCTGTAAAAGAAAAGCCGGTTCCCATTGGAGGACACACACTGCCTCCCCTTCCCTATGCGTACAATGCGCTGGAGCCACATATTGATGAGCTGACGATGCGTATCCATCATGACAAACACCATCAATCTTATGTGGACGGACTAAATGTAGCGGAGAAGAAGCTGGCGGAATCGCGAAAAAAGAATAACTTTGAACTCATCAAACATTGGGAACGTGAACTCGCCTTCAACGGGGCAGGCCACTACCTGCATACGATCTTCTGGACAATTATGAACCCTGCTGGCGGCGGTAAACCTTCCGGTATGCTGGCGGAGCAAATCAAGCGGGATTTCGGAAGTTATGAAGCGTTTAAGAATCAATTCACGGAAGCCGCGAACAAGGTGGAAGGCAGTGGCTGGGCGATGCTTGTCTGGAGCCCGAGAGCACATCGTTTGGAGATTTTGCAGGCGGAAAAACACCAGAACCTGTCCCAGTCCGATATCGTACCGCTCCTGCCACTGGATGTGTGGGAACATGCCTACTATCTGAAACATCAAAACGAACGCAAAAAGTATATCGAGGATTGGTGGAACGTTGTCTACTGGCCTGCTGTTGCCGAGCGTTACGAAACGGCACGCAAGTTGTTGTGGCCGCCCTATTAAACTTGGGGTCAGATGGATTAGAGAAAAAAGAGATATCTCCAGCCAAATGACTGAACGATATCTCTTTTTGGTGTAAACAAAAAAGCAAGTCTCTTGTAAAAAGAGACTTGCTTATATTTTGAGAGACTTCCTATTTCTAAATGTTCACTTAAGAAGCACAGCCCTCGCACGCCACATAGTTGTCGCCAACCTGTTTGCTAATGGAGATCAGATCGCCCAGCTTGATATCAGACTCATCTGTAAACTCCAGATCGGCTATACGTGCAACGATCAGTGCAGCAGCCTCTTCCTTGCTTGTTGCCATTTGGCTGAACTCGGATTTTTCGCCTGTTGATACAACCTCATATAAATACGTATATCTCAATGTGTCCATCCTAACACTCTCCTTCCGAAATCACATCATATCATCTCTATTAACCAATTCCAAGCCCTAGTAAAAAGTGTTAATCGTAGCGCAGCTTCATCTGCTCAGCTGTCAGGCGTACTTCTTCAGAGCCAACGCTAAGCACCCTGCTGGTCTCCGCCTGCGGATAGCGATCTCGCAGTGTTCGAACCAAAGCCGCAGTATATGCCGCAGCCGAAGGTACACCTGCCAATTCTTTCAGACTTGCCATCGTGCCAGGCTGAACATCGGGATATCCTTCACTCGCCCCACCTGCTGCACGCTGATAAAATTGACGCACGTCCGCTGCCAGTTGATCTCCCTGACCTTCCACGATGATAAAAGCCGTAATGATATACGCCTTTGCCTGCCTGCGCTGGGCAATACCACAGAATTTCAGCCCACCTACACTGACATCATAATCTCCCGGGCAAAAAGCACCCTGAACCTCGCCTGTCTGCGCCTGATTCGACCACGGCGTTAGCGACTCGGCAATAATCGAAGCCATCTCCCGGAAATCATCATGAATATTGATGGCATGTCCGGGATTAGGCAGAATCAATGACACATTAACTACCCCTGGATTCAAGGGTACTGCCGCTCCACCGGAAGGCCGAACACAGACCGCTGTCCCTTGGCTTCTTATCCGTTCCATCGCTTCTACAGCCTGTGGCAACCTGCGGTCACGCAGACCCGCTACAAAGGCATCTGGGTGCCTCCATATATGTGCAACAGGCAGATGCCCTGCCCCAACCCGCCTGCACATAACTTCTTCCCAAGCAAAAGCTTCGAGTACACTACTACCTTGTCGCATGAGTGGTGTCTCCCAGATTTGCAGACGCAATGTAGCCTGTTGATCTGCCTGTAGTCCCTTTTCCGGCTGAACCGGTTGATCTGAATGGGAAGGTACACTCATCGTTCCATTACCTCCGGCTTAACGAATTCATATGTATTCAGTATACAGGAATGACAACGCCATATGTAAATAAGCCGGTTCCCCAGGGAACACGGCTTATTCATATCATATCCTATGGCCTAGAAACTGCTACTTCCAAAACCAAAGGAACTTACTCATCCGGCTTGTCCAGCGAGTGGACATACCTGATCTTAATCTTTCACCAAAGACAAGAACTCCGCACGTTGTGCCGGATTCTCACGGAAAGAACCACGTACAGCAGACGTTACCGTCTTGCTTCCCGGTTTCTTCACGCCGCGGGAACACATGCACAAGTGCTCGCCTTCCACGACGACCATAACTCCATGAGGCTCAACGGCCTCTGTCAGAATGTCAGCGATCTGTGAAGTAATACGTTCCTGAACTTGCAGGCGACGTGTTACTGCTTCCACCAGACGAGCCATTTTGCTCAGACCAACGATCTTGCCACTTGGTACATAGCCAATGTGTACCTTGCCGAAGAACGGCGCCATATGGTGCTCACACTGACTGTAGTAGACAATATCCTTGACGATAACCAGTTCTTCGTGATTCTCGTCAAACGTGACACCGAGCACATCGCGCGGGTCTACTTCATATCCACCAAAAATTTCTTCATACATTCGGGTCACACGTGCAGGCGTTTCAAGCAGCCCTTCACGTGTACTATCTTCTCCGATCAATTTCAGGATCTGCTCTACATGATACTCGATCTTTTCCCGATTGTCGGATACTTTTGAATTCAAATAATCTTTAACGCCAGCCACTGCCAAACGCCTCCTTTCGAACCACTACTGTAAGAGGTTGTTCAAAAAGTCCGCTTTTGATTACGAAGGATGCCTAGCGGCATCATCAACGTCGAATATGAAATTCAGCCGAAATGTCCGTTGCTCACGTAGTTCACTACGCTCCGCTACTCCATTTCTAGCTTCATCCCATCTTCTCGGTACTGAAAACCCAACTTTTTGAACACGCACTTTAAGCAGTTATTCCCTGCTATTATTTTCGGCGGCCCGAACTTTTACGCGCAGGATGCTGTTGCGGCTGAGGCATTTTCGCTCCTGGCTGCTGATTCTTCATCATCTGCTGGGCACGCTGCATTTGCTTGCCATTCAGGTTGTAGCCCATTTGCTTCGCCATTTTCTGAAGCATGTCCGGATTGCTTTGCATTTTCTCAAGTTGTTTACGCAAGTAGAACACCCCGATGAAAAATCCCCCGACCAGACCAACAATCAATGTAATAATCGGTATAACAATATCCATCTCTTAGACACCTCTGTATGCATTCTAAAAAGCCTGATAATCCGTGTAAACTTCATGATGTTCGACACATATGTTGCAAGCCTGACACAGACCGGATTTCCTGAAAGTATCATAGCATTTCCGCACGCCTTGAGCAAACGGATTTTCCAGTTGAACCGCACACAAGCTACGTCATGACAGCTTCAATGAAAACGGTTGTATGCTGAGCCAGATCGATTTCAACCACATCCAGAGAATAACGCGTACTTCCGCGCGCCACCCTGATTACAGGTCTGCCGGGCAATCCCCGATGTTGACGCACAATGACTCCAGTCTCTTTGGTGGACAGTCGTACCGCTGTACCATTGGGATACACAGATACACTCTTGTTGAACTCAATCAGAATGTCCCGATCCAGCTTTGTACCAGACAACGCCATCATCTCTTCACAGGCCTCATGTGGCATCAAACTGTCCTTGGATAAACCATTAATGAGATTATCATAGATATTAGCCACACTAACGATTCTCGCAAACAGATGAATGTCACTCCCCTTGATCCCTCTCGGCATGCCTGTACCATCTACATGCTCATGATGTTGCAGGGCTGTATGAGCGACCAACAGACTGAACTCCCGTTTGTTCTTAATCACTTCGAATCCACGCCATGTATGGTGCAGCGAAGAATTCGCAGCAGAGCCACTGCCCGGAGGTTCCCCCACTTTGCCAATATCATGCAATAATGCCCCCACAGCAAGGTCCTTCAGTTGATTATAATTGAGTCCCATATTCAGTCCGATGACCGAAGACAATAAACATACATTCATCGCATGAACATACTGTGCATTGTCTTTGGTACGAATATCGGTGAGCTGCACAAGCATTTCACGCCCGTTCAGTACATCATTCAGCAACTTCTCTATACTGAGGGCAACTTTTCTCGGACTCCAGTCTTTCCCGGATCGAATGGATTCGAGTGTGACACTCATTTCGTTAATTATTGCCCGTTTCGTGGTTTCATCCAGAATGTCTTCTGCATCCACATCTTTATACGCTTCATCCTGGATGTATAACATGGTCACGCCAATACGCTTCAGCGTATTGACCATGTATACGGTGAGCTGGACTCCGGCAGACAGCAGTACCGTGCCGTTACTGGAATATACCGTCTTGCCCAGAAGCTCCCCCGCTTCCACGCTCTCCACGTTTACATACTTCATGAACGTCCCCCGCTCTTACGATAGCTGCTCCAATGCGAGCAATTGCTCCTTGGTTTGCAGACCGCCTACATAACCCACCAGGGTACCGTCTTTACCACTGATACGGTGACAGGGAATAATAATCGGAATCGGATTCTTGCTAATGGCGTCCAGAACTGCACGAACAGCCTTGGGTCTGCCGATGATTTCCGCAACCTGTTGGTGTGATGAGGCCTCTCCATAAGATATATCGGACAGAACTTGCCATACTTGTAGCTGGAATGGTGTTCCAAGCCGATCAAGCTGCAAGTCGAACGTTTTTCTCTCCCCTGCAAAATACTCCTTTAACTGCTTTGCAGCTTCGCTGAGCTTCTCTTCATTCTTCTCATATCGATACTCGCCAATCCAGATGCGGGCCCATTGTTGCAGATGAGCTTCGCGCACGTGGAAGGCGCCAAAATCAATGTGACACAGTCCTTCATCCGTCGCGCATAACGTAAGAGTACCAATCGGTGTCAGTATCTCATCGTAGTATACGGGCTTGCCATGAAGACCCGTAACGGCTGAAGGTTTCCACGCTGCGGCTTCCGGTTTGGCAGGTTGTGCAGACTGCTCACTACCCGGTTCAATCCCAGCTTCCATTTTCAATTCCTGTTGTAACGCTCGTAAGGCATTGTTCTCGTTGTTCTGTTCCTCTGGCTGCTTCTCACTCACTTGCCCAGCCTGTGGCTGTTTGGGTAAGGTCTCGGACGAACTCAGTCGCTCCTCGGCCTTCTGCAGCATGCTTAGTACGTTCCCATCTTGTTCGTTAGCGGCAGCTTCCCCAATTGCTCTCATGGCGTCTTCTCCTCCAATTCTGCTTAACGCCCAAGCTGCGGTTCCCCGCAACTCGGGGCGCGGATCACGTTTTAGTACTTCTGTAAGTTTGGGTACAGCACTTTTGTCTTTGAAATTGCCCAGGGCAATAACGGCGTTGCGTTGAATCGGCTTCTTGCCCCGCCAAGCGGCGGAACTCTGACCGAAACGTTCCTTGAATTCCCGGTTACCAATGTCCAGTAGCGGCAGCAGGAGTGGCTTCACAATCTCCGGATCGGGATGAAACTCAGGATGGTGATCCCAGTTCTTGCCCCGGTTCTTCGGACAGACAATCTGACACGTGTCACAACCGTACAGACGGTTGCCTATTTTCAGCATAAATTCTTCATCCACGAACCCTTTCGTCTGGGTTACAAAAGAAATACAACGCTGTGCATTCAACTGCCCCGGCCCCACCAATGCTCCTGTAGGACAGGCATCAATACATTTTGTACATTCACCGCAGTCTTCGGTCACAGGTGTGTCTGGTTGAAAAGGAATATTCGTTACCAGTTCTCCGAGAAAAATCCATGAACCGAATTTGGGTGATATAATCGCACAGTTTTTGGCGCTAAAACCAATCCCCGCACGCTGGGACACCGCACGATCCACCAGTGCTCCCGTGTCTACCATGCTTTCGATCATGGCCTCAGGTACACGTTCACGTATAAAGTTCACCAGCTTGTCCATCGCTGCACGCAGGACCTGATGATAATCCTGGCCCCAAGCCGAACGGGCAAAAATGCCCCGATATGCACCAGGCTCCGATTTCGGCGGATTCACCATTTTGGAAGGGTATGCCACGGCTATTGCAATAAGTGAAGCGGGCTCGCCATCTTTTAAGGCAGGGTGCACTCTTTTTTCAATATCCGGCTCTTCAAAACCTGAAGCATACCCCTTATCCCGCGACTGCTCCAGCAGCGACTTCAGGGAAACAAAGGGATCAGCCGAAGCAAATCCGATATCATCAATGCCCAGTCCGGGGCCAGCTGCCTTGATCTCCTGTTTTAACTTCTCCCATACGGAGGCATCCTGTGCTGCCCCGGTCTGTACGCTCGTCATTTCTCTTCCCTCTCTTCTTCCGACACTTATTCCGTAAATAGTGAACGCCCGCCTCACGGTAAGAGGACAGGCGCTAATTTCTATATATGCCTTACATACTTGAATTCAAACGGAACGAGTCTATATGGTTTAACGCAAAATGCAGTCTGAAGTTGTTGTCCTGTCAGCATTTTACAATTTCTTCAATTCAGAAAACGGCCAGAAAATAAATTCAGCCTTGCCTACAATCTGATCGGATGTAATACTGCCAAACACTCGGCTATCCTTACTTTTGCCTTCATGACGATTATCCCCCATCACGAAAAAATGATCCGGCTCCAGTGTGATTGGACCAAAATCCGGGTCCTGCACCTCAATATCGGTGTACGTTTCCGCTTGTTGCTCGCCGTTCACATATAGATGGTGATCCCTAACTTCAATTGTATCTCCCGGAAGTCCAACGATCCGTTTCACCAGAAAATCTTTCTTCTCTACACCTTCACTTGGATCACGAAGTACGATCACATCTGATCGGGAAGGAGTACCCAGATGGTATACAATTTTGTTGACGAAAAGGCGATCTCGCTCAACCAGTGTCGGCTGCATGGACTGTCCCTTGACCATCGACAGATTGAACACAAACAGGTTCAGCAGCATCATGATTACAAAAGCAACAACAATCGTTTTGACCCAGTCCCACAGCTCGACAACCCAGGATTTCCCCGGTTGTTCAGGCTTTGACGGTTCATTTCGTTGCTCGGAAGTCACATGTTCCATTGAATGATTATTGGAATTCAAAGGGACACCTCATTTATTAAATAGTTAAATTAAACTTGTAACATGGTAACCATACTCCCTTTCAGTCTACTCCATTTGGGAGAGTGAAACAATTGGTTATGAGCACCAATACCCTGGTTATCGTGAATACAGCCGGGATAGTCGTGGTGATTTAAATAAAATTCGGAGATTTTGAAGCATGTTCATAAAATGAGGAAATCAGAGGAATATGACGCGAAGAACACTCATATAAATAGAAAGGCACATCCCTCACGTTCTTACACGTTAAAGAGATATGCCTAATATGAAATGAAAATCTTTTTTTTATTTCTTTTTAAACATGCAAACTAAGCTTTGGACAAAATACTAAGAGTTTGGAAAGCGCTCATAATCTGATTGGCACCGTAACCCATTGCTTCATATAAAGGCATGGCTACTTTGTTGTGCTCATCACCCGCCACCCATACTTGGCTGACTTTACGCTGCTGGAACCGCTGTTCCATAGCCTCAACAAGTGTTTTGCCGACTCCACGGCGACGATAGTCTGGATGAACCGCAATACGGTAGATACAACCCTGGTTGTGATCAATCGTACCGATCAAAGCGCCTACGAGGTCTCCCTCTTCTTCCGCAACCATGATCAGGTCAGAATCCCATGACAATTGACGGGCAAACGGGCCCATCGTGTTCTCATAACACTCTTCCGATAGTGCAACCTGGAGAAGCTCCGTCATCTGGCTTGCATCACTCAACTGAAAGGAACGAACGTGCATGTCTTAAATCTCCCTTTTCGTTAGCTTAGATGAGGTTTTTTATAAAAAGGGAATCCCTTTTTACCAAAAACCCAATGTTCATATAATGACAAAAAACGAGAAAATACCGCTTCTTCGTCAATTAAACCATACTTTTCTCCATAAAACACGCATTTTCTTTTGAAAGCGCTTAATTGTAACCGTTTACATACGAATATTAAACTTTACATCCATTTTAACGCCTGAAAACACATAAATAGTTGCATAAAGGGTAAAATATGTTTGTTATCTCTGGCCCATCATTAGATCAACGCCTCGGGGGACTTAATAAACAAAAATGTTGCTTAATTAGCCCGAATGCGGTTTAATAATAGTGGCAAGGGTATTATTACATATGTACCTGTTTTCAAAAAACCTAAAATCTCAGGAGGTATTTCATTATGACTTTTCAATTACCAGCACTTCCTTACGCTAACGACGCACTGGAACCACATATCGATGCACAAACGATGGAAATCCACCACGATCGCCATCACAATACTTATGTAACCAACTTGAACGCAGCTCTGGAAAGTGCTCCTGAACTGCAAGAAAAAAGTTTGGAAGATCTGATTGCTAACCTTGACAGCGTACCTGAAGGCATCCGCACAGCCGTTCGCAACAATGGTGGTGGACATGCTAACCACAGCCTGTTCTGGGAAATCATCGGACCTAACGGCGGCGGCGCTCCTACAGGCGATATCGCAGCAGCAATTGATAGCGAACTGGGTGGCTTTGATAAATTCAAAGAAGATTTCGCTAAAGCAGCTACAACTCGCTTCGGTTCCGGCTGGGCTTGGCTCGTAGTTGGCAAAGATGGCAAGTTGTCCATCACTAGCACACCTAACCAAGACAGCCCTCTCTTCGAAGGTCTGACTCCGGTTCTGGGTCTGGATGTATGGGAGCACGCTTACTACCTGAAATATCAAAACAAACGTCCTGATTACATCGGTGCTTTCTGGAATGTAATCAACTGGGATGAAGTGAACAAACGTTACGCTTCTGCAAAATAAGACTGTTAGTATGCAACAGTTAACATAAAAGAGAGCCTGATTCGGTCGTCGTGACCGTGATCAGGCTCTCTTTTTACTACCACTATAGTTATAGTAATGGGTGGTTTGTTTCTAACGAACCCAGGACACGCTATCGCTCCATATTTCATCGTATCGCGAACCTAACGAATCTCAGAGTAGCTATTTCCCCAAATACGGGCTTTGATGCGCAATTTTGGGTTGATTTGGTTATGATAACGTCACTCAGGTTCGTTAGCTCCCCCATTTAATCATTCACTTGATCATACGCACCGGCAAAATAACTGCTGATCAGCTTCAGAAATATATTCGGGAATGCCATCTTATCCATATCTTCCGGACCGATCCAGCGGTAGGTCAAGCCATCGCCTTTACCTGTCAGTGTCGGAGTGCTCAGCACTAGGTCACTAACATCAGATGGTGCCAACATCTCTCCATCGTTAAGCGATGTTGAGATGTTCTGCGCATGAGGTGTGCCTGGCTCCGATGAATGCGTTATGTCTGACTCAGGTGACACAGCTGATAATGAGGCTGTGCCCTCCCTTGTTGCCGCCTGTGCATCGTAGGCGGCTCTGGCTTCCGCTGCGATCAGCGGAAGCTCACTGCTCTGGTCCTGCTCCGTACACTTGTACACCTGCAGGCTCCAGACAATGTGGCTGAACACATGCTCCGCATGGGTAGCCAGCCCTTCCGGGCGGGCAGCGAAGCCCTCCGCCCACAGACTGCCGGCCAACAATGCCATGGCCGGCTCATCCGCCAGCGGCGCCGCCTTCTTGCTGGCTGCGGCGGGCGCCGCGAGCACATGCGGCAGCTCCCACATGCGGGCCAATAGGCCCGTGTCTGGGCGCTGGCGCACAAGCACTTGGCCGCGATGAGCACCGCGGCCCTCCACAATCGCGACCAGCCGCTGCTCAGGGCGCGGCGGCTTCGCCTTGGTCTTCACCGGCAGTGTAAGCTCTCTTCCGGCGATGCGGCCGGAACATTGCTCCATGACCGGGCAAGTCAGGCAGTGCGGCGCTTTGGGTGTACACACCAACGCGCCAAGCTCCATCAGCGCCTGATTGAAATCACGCGCCCGCCCTTCCGGAATGAGCTCTCCTGCGAGCTCTTCCATCAACACCCGGGTGCTGCCCTTCATAATGTCCTCATCGATGAGGAAGTATCGGGACAGTACCCGCATGACATTGCCATCTACCGCAGGCTGCGGCTGGTTGAAGGCAATGCTGAGAATGGCCCCGGCAGTATACGGGCCCACCCCTTTTAATGCAAAGACAGCCGGCTTGTCCTGAGGCATCTCTCCTCCGTGCAGCTCCATGACTTGTCTCGCGGCGGCCTGAAGATTACGTGCACGGGAGTAATAACCGAGTCCCTCCCAATTTTTCAACACATCCTCTTCGGGTGCTTCCGCCAATGCCTGCACAGTCGGGAAATTCCCGATAAAACGATTGAAATACGGAATTACCGTATCGACCCGAGTCTGCTGAAGCATAATCTCGGATACCCATGTGAAATACGGATTGTTGTGACGACGCCACGGCAAATCCCGTCGGTTGATCATATACCAGTCCAGCAAATTCACGCTGAAATGTTGTTTCTGTTCCTGTAAACCCATATTTCCGTCCTCTCCTATTGCCAAGCTAACTACTTTTCCATCTGCTCCACGATCGCAAAGGCCGCTGCCAATTCCGTCTGATGTGTAATACTCAAATGAATGTCATATTGCTTATCATATGGCAGCTGCAGACGTTCCCAGGCTTGACTGGACAGCGAGGCCACTGGACGTCCTGTCCCATCCGGGAGCACCTCAATGTCAGTGAAGCCCATGACGCCACCAATACCGCAGCCAAATGCCTTAGACACCGCTTCTTTCGCTGCAAATCGACCGGATACAAACTCCGTCATCCGCTTCCCTCGACGAACCGCAATCTCCCGCTCTGCTGGTGTTAAAATTCGTTTCAGAAAAGCTTCCGCATGGCGACCGGACAATAGCTTGCGCATACGTCCAATCTCCAGCACATCATTACCAATGCCATATATCATCAACGCTTCACCCGCTTAATCTTTTATACTGTAAGAGGTTATTCAAAAAGTCCCATCTTCTCGGTACTAAAAACCGCTCTTTTTGAACCTTCATTGTAAAAGATCTCCATTCAATCACATGATCCGTAATTCTCCGAACACGTATTCTATTGTAGCAGGAGGGGCGATCAGAAGCGAGTACCTATCCGCATTACCATATATGCTAAAATATGAATCAGGAATCGTCTGAAATTCTTAGGAGGTCTGAATCATGCCCATAACTTTTGAATTGCCCACTGACGTAGATGCGATCATTCGCGGAGACTTTTTTCCTGCACAACAATCCGCTCAAGGTGTCATCATTCTGTCTCACGGATACAAAGGCTTCAAAGACTGGGGCATGTTCCCCTATGCAGCTTCACAACTAAGCCAGACGCATCATGTGCTAACCTTTAATTTCTCTCACAACGGTATCGGCGAATATCTGGAGCAATTCTCTGAACTTGAAAAGTTCGCAGTGAATACCTACAGCCGGGAGCTTGCCGATCTGGCCCTGGTACTGGAGCATGTAGCTACACAACCTGAACTCGCTGGACTTCCTGTATATCTGGTTGGTCATAGCCGCGGTGCGGGCGTAAGTCTCGTCTATGCACTGGATCATCCTGAACAGGTGGCAGGTGTCATCTCCTGGAATGGTATAACCAACCTGGATCTTTTTACAGCGGAGCAAAAAGAAGAAATGCGTACACATGGCAGCAGCCATGTCGTAAACGGACGAACAGGCCAGCAGATGCCACTGGACGTGGCTATTCTGGAAGACCTGGACAAGCATAGCGAACGTTACGCTGTCATTGATCGCTTGGCTTCTTCCTCTGTGCGCGTAGCACTGATTCAGGGAACAGCAGATGGTCAACGTCTGAGAGACGGTTCTGCCGCACTGGTTCAAGCCCGCCCTGATATCCCATGGCACCAGATTCCTGATGGGAATCATACCTTTAATACCGTACATCCATTTAAAGAAACCACGCCGCAACTGGAGAAAGCCATCACCCTAACCCTGCAACAGATCAAAGACTGGAATAGCTAACTCACCTTTAATATGGTAATCACCTGGATTTTTGCGGTTTCTCGTTCCATATAACAAAAAGAGTCACTGCGTGAGCAGTGACTCTTTTTGGATTCCCTAAGAGGGACGTTATTTCAATGTTGGTGTTAACAGCTTATAACCAGCATGCTTTTCCACCCGTATTAGATACCAGGAATGGCATTGCGTTTGTGATGTGTGCGCTTGTAGAACGCTTCGAGGCGCTCTTGTGCAGCCGGATCGATCTGTTTGCCTTCGAGATAGTCACTGTTCGCTTCATACGAAATTCCCAGCTCATCTTCGTCCGTCTGACCTTCCCACAGTCCTGCCGATGGTGCTTTGTCCAAAATAGCCTGTGGCACATTCAGATATGCTGCCAGCTGGCGTACCTGACGTTTGTTCAGAGTGCTCAGTGGTGTGATATCCACAGCACCGTCGCCCCATTTGGTATAGAAACCCGTGATGGCTTCGGACGCATGATCCGTACCTACAACGAGCAGGTTCTCTTCAAACGAAAGCGCATATTGCATAACCATACGAGTTCTCGCCTTGACATTACCTTTGCCTTGGTGAGTCATATGGCGTGGGCTTCCCAAGGATTTGAAACCTTGCTCCACTTCCAGCGCAATCTCGTTAACTGCATCTTCGATATTGGTTTCCACGACATGCCTCAGATCGTATGCTTTGGCTACAGCGTAGCTGTGGTCGATATCGGATTGTTCACCATAAGGTTGGAACACACCAAGCGTTTTGTACTCTTGGTTGTTCTCTTGCGTAAGCTCGTCCGTCGCTTTTTTGCAAAGCGCCGTAGCCACTGCACTGTCAATACCGCCGCTGATCGCAATCAGCAAACCCTTGGCACCCGCATTTTTCACATACGTCTTCAGAAAATCAACACGCTTGCGTACTTCCTCTTCTTCATTAATGCTTGGTTTAACCTTCAATTCAGCGATGATCTGTTGTTGCAAACTCATCGTTCACACACCCCGTTTCTAAATGAATGAAATTTGATGTCCAGCTTGAAAGGTCCGAATGGTTCAATAACCTTATCTATCCAAAATGAAACGCCCCGGCATCGGTGATCCGAAGGGCGGGGCGTTCTATTGGAGCGAATTAACGGCAGTAACGGTCAAATGCACTTTTGAGATCAGCCGCAATATCCTCTGCAGAACGGTCTTCCACTTGATGACGCTCGATAAAGTGAACGAGTTCGCCGTCTTTCATCAGAGCGATGGACGGTGAAGATGGAGGATACGGTGCAAAGAATTCACGTGCTTTTGCAGTTGCTTCTTTGTCCTGACCAGCAAATACAGTGTACAGGTGATCCGGTGTAATATCGTGCTGCAGTGCTTGGGACACACCTGGGCGACATTGACCTGCGGCACATCCGCATACAGAGTTAATGACTACCAGCGCTGTTCCTTTTGCATCAGGAAGACTTGCTTCCACTTCTTCAGGAGTACGCAACTCCTGGATTCCTAGACGAGTTAAATCATCCCGCATCGGTTGAACCATATCTTTCATGTATTGATCAAATGACATCGACATTCGGTTTCACTCCTTATAAATGGTTGTTCTATGATCTCGATAAAATTAAAGGCCAATAAACTCTCCAAAACAACGTTACATTCATATCGAACATTATGGATGTAATGATGTGCTATTCCTATTATACATCCATAAGCAATGAAAGCAAGATTCAGAAACCGCCTGCGGAAAGGCTTCTTCCATAATATTATGTCTCAATGTCTGGCAAAATATGCTGAATGACTAACGTTCAAATGCCACTTTGAAGGTCGTGCCCTGTCCTTCCTCCGATTCCACAGTAATAGTTCCATTATGTCGTTCCACAATACTTAGGCACATGGACAATCCAAGTCCAGTTCCCTTGGCTTTTGTGGTATAGAAAGGTTCAAACAGCTTTTCCTTCTTCACTCTGGGTAGACCAGGCCCTGTGTCACGTACACACAGTTCCACTTTGTCATCGACTATCCGCGTCTCCAGCGTAAGCACGCCCTTCTCATTCATGGCTTCCATCCCGTTACGGGCCAGATTGAGTACCACCTGTTTAATTTCCTTTGGATTGAGGTGCAACTTCGGTACATTATGGTCCAGCATGAGTTCAATACTCTGACCACGCAGGTTCGCATCGGCCCACAACAATGGACTGAGTTCATGAATGATATCATGCAGCTGGGATTCCTCTTTTTCCGCAATCCGATCCTGGGCCAGCGATAGAAAATCATTAATGATACTATTCGCCCGGTCCAGCTCTTCCAGAACGATTCGGTAATAGTGATCGAGGGAATCAGGACTCTTTTCCTGCATGAGTTGAAGAAAACCACGCACAACCGCCATTGGATTACGCACTTCATGCGTAATGCTTGCAGCCATCTGCCCCACCAGACTGAGACGATCCACATTATCCAGTTCACTTCGCAACATCTCAAGCTCCGTGATATCCTGAATGATCAGCATGGCTCCTGTAACTTCACTCGCAGACTCTGTTGAAAAGGCATAAATCGGTACGGTTCGGGACTGAAATACGTGTGCACCGTAACGAACGGTCAACCCACTAATCTCACCATGAACGATGGCTCTGCGAATGCTTTTATCCATCTTGTCCGCCTGACCTTGTTCAACAAATTGACTGGCAGGCTGTCCAATGAGATCAGGCGTGGACGTACATGGTAGCTGCTCCCTTGCGGTTTGCTCCATCATCTCATTGACAAATATCACTGTGCCTTGTTTATCTACGGTGGCAATGGAGAGAGGCACTGCGTTCAGAATCTGATGAAGTTTCTCCGTTTCGGCTATGTATCGATGGTGGACTTCCGAGAGATGCTGCTCCAGCCCGCGATAGTGCTTCATCCGTTCCAGCCATAGCAGACTCAGACTACCCGCAACAATGGCTCCAGTGGTATACCCAAGTGCTGTAAGTATTATGTAGGTCGCAGAGTACGTGGATTCATTCTGGAGGGATGCGATCCATAACAAACTCGTTACAACCAGTTCCATTGTAATCAGGATGATGAGGATCGTCATTTTGCGCGAAGGTGTATTATGCTTGAATCGTTTGGCAGACAACCATACAATAGGATAGAGAAGAATACCCGTATGAAGGAGAAATCCGTACAGATCATAGGAATGCGCAAAAAGGAAATAGAAGAGAATATGTAGTATGGACAGCGTTAAGCCTATAACGGACTTACAATACAAAATAACAAGTATTACAGGTACGATGCTTAGTGATATGGGTACAGCCAATGGACTCCCGTGAAGCGCGAACAGCAAACACAATAGCATACTCGCGACACTCGTCACAGCAAAAACGGTCTGCATCATTCCGGCATGTTCCAGCTTGGCCACAGCCCGCTTGGAGAGCCCCAGATGTAATAAGGGAATCAGGTATACCGCCGACCCCGCCAGCAGTACTTGTAAAAGAATGTCCTTTAACGCAACCACAATGCCATCTCCTCCTCTGCCTGCACATTCCCTCATGTATTTCTGATTAAAACATAGGCGACAGTATATTACAATATATCCCTTGAGACTCCATAATAGAACTACTCATAACTCCATTATATTTCAGAAAAAGCCAGGAGTAGACACGGTTTATGTAAAACAGACAAAATCAATGAAAAAAGAGGGTAATAACATATGTATGATGTCATTGTAATTGGTGGTGGATCTGCGGGCCTGATGGCTTGCGTTGCTGCTGCCGAGCATGGAGCCTCCGTGCTTCTGCTGGATAAAGGAGATCAACTGGGTCGTAAACTCGGCATCTCTGGCGGAGGTCGATGCAATGTAACCAATGCCAAGGAAACGGATGAACTCATCCGACATATTCCGGGTAATGGACGCTTTTTATATAGTTCGTTTCAAAATCTGGACAACCAGGGAATCATGCGTTTCTTCGAAAATCTCGGAATTGCCCTGAAAGAAGAAGACAACGGCAGAATGTTCCCTGTAACCGATAAAGCGAAAACAGTCGTGGATGCGCTGGTAGGAAAGATTGTTTCCCTCGGCGTTGAGATTCGCACCAAAGAACCGGTCAAGGAAATTATTCAGAACGGTCAGCAGATACAGGGTGTTAAATTGATATCAGGTAAAACCATTCTTGGGCGCTCTGTCATCATCGCTACCGGCGGCAAATCCGTACCCCAAACCGGATCAACCGGAGACGGTTATCCCTGGGCTGAGGCTGCGGGTCACACCATTACAGAGTTATATCCAACCGAAGTGCCTATTGTGTCTGGGGAGAGTTGGATTCAATCCAAAGAACTGCAAGGTTTGTCTTTGAGGGATATCGCTCTATCCGTAGTGGATGCCAAAGGAAAAACGGTCATCTCCCATCGCGGGGATATGATATTCACGCATTTTGGAGTATCCGGACCCGTCGCACTGCGTTGCAGCCAATTTATCCGCAAGGTTCAGATGAAGTCTGGAAACCCACAGGTCATTATGAGCATTGATCTGTTCCCGGAGCTGTCCCTGGGTGCATTGGAAGCACAGGTGCAACAGGTATTGGAACAAGAATCCCGCAAGGCTGTCAAAAACATTTTAAAAACATGGGTTCCTGAACGCATGATTCCCTTAATGATGAAACGGGCAGAGATCAGCGATGACCTCACGTTCCACCATTTCCCCAAAGGTATGTTAAGCAACTTGTGTGGGCTAATGAAAGCTTTTACCTTCCGTGCAGACGGAACAAGATCGCTCAAAGAAGCCTTTGTTACTGGGGGAGGAATCCACTTAAAGGAGATATACCCAAAAACAATGGAATCCAAGCTGCTGCCTGGACTATTCTTCTGCGGCGAAGTTTTGGATATTCACGGCTACACCGGAGGGTATAATATCACTGCTGCTTTCTCCACGGGATATACGGCTGGCATGCATGCGGCTGAATATAAACACGGTACATCATAATAGAGGTTGTTCAAAAAGTCCGCTTTTGATTACGAATCATGCCTAATGGCATCATCAGCATCGAATATGAAATTCAGCCGAAATAGGTTGATGCTTACGAAGTATGTTTCCTTCAGAAACATTTTAGTTGCTCACGTAGTTTTCCTACGCTCCGCTACTCCATTTCTATCTTCATTCCATTTTCTCGGTACTGAAAACCGAACTTTTTGAACTCTCATTACTAGGTATTACACCTTTTAACCCGATAATGAATTAGCTCAGATGCCAAAAACCCCGATATCCACTATCTGTGGAGTATCGGGGTTTTTGGGCATTGTTCCATTTTAGAAAAATGACTCGAACTGCTCTTAGCTTGTGATACTTCTATGCTTTGACGCTGCCTGAGAATCCATCAGCCGAGTCATCGTATGCTGGGTCATCGCTATAATTATGTGCACCTTGCTCAGCCTGACTCCCCTGGTTTCCACTCGCATAACCCTCATTCCAGTCCTCATTCACGAGATGAGCCGGAATTGAGATATTCTGAAACTGATCCAGCTCTTCCGTTTGAGATGCAAATACGGCACTTCCTCCATGAGACTGTACAATCTCTACGGCTGACTGAGGATCCTGGCGATCTGTAGGGATGTACAATTCCAGCGGACCAGACTGATAAGGCTTATACCCTAATTCCTCCAAGGTTGCCCGTGCTGCATTCAACGCTGAACCGTCTGAGAAATGCACCTGTAGTTCGCTATTATCCATCATCATCTCTTCCTCCTTGCTACAGCTAATCTCTCATCATCCAGGGATGAGCTTCTTCTTCTATAGCATGGGCAGATATAGCGCGTCATATGCTCGGAAATACAAAGGAATTCTTTTAGGGCGTGTCTGAAAACTCCGAAGGAATCAGATTTTGCCGAATTTTCGTTCCAAGCAAGGAAGTTTTCCGAAGGCGTGCCGGGGCACGTCAAGGGAAAGTGACACAGCATGGGGCGAAAAGGCGGTAAAGATGAACTTCAGCGAGTTTTTGAGACACGTCCTAGGCTCGAGTAAGTCGAACCCATCCGGCAATAGATAAGACACAAAGTCCGAAGGCCACCGCACCTGCAGCTGTCAGAATACCGACGATCCAGCCGAGCCAGGCCAATCCCAGCGTGAATCCCATAAGAATACCAATGGGGACAAACAACATCCGAACCATCATTGAACCTGCAAGATGCAGCGCCTCCGAGTCATATGTTATAAGCTGAACATAGTCGGACGTGGCAAAAACATCCCAGGAACGATAAAACATCACCGTCAACATGATGATTAATAACGCACACACGATGATATTGACCGGAAAAGGTGGCAATGCAACAGCTGCGATGGATAGTCCTCCAAGCTGCAGATACAATTTCATCGTGGCCGAGTTCCGGAAAAATGCCTTGAATGCAATCTCCGCTGTCCGATTCGCGATAGAACGATTGCGTAACAGTTTACGCGGTTTCCGGAAAATGATGGATCGTGTTCGTGGGGCTTTCGGCTTGCTCACCGCCCGACTTAACATTAGAGCTGTAAGTTGCAGCCTGCTCCGCAGATCCTCCCGCAGATCCCCTTCAAACGTTCCCTTCATCAACAGCCTCATCTGTCCAACTGTAATTAGAAGAAGCATGATAATTACGATTCCAAAACTGATTTTCCACGTCTGTCCATGCATCCATGATGTCGCATGAATGGTCATGTAACCCATGCCAATGACGAGAGGGATCATCTGAATCCAGCGTCGCCATCCTGTATGTCGGACCTTTGTCATATGTAGTGTTATGGCTTGGAATGAAGCTACTGCACCAAACCAGACAGCCATAAGTGTAATCTGGAGATTCGACATCTCATAGACATGGGACCATAGGGGAGCAGTCAGCGCTGTAATCAGGATCATTTTGCCCAGATGTTGCAGACAGGACCGGTAGAGTCCTTGCCTCATTAACGTGCGCATCCACAACGGCCTTGATTTCAAAAATAATACATCCGCTTCCTCCACAAATATCAACACACCACCGGTAAGCATAACGACGTCAATCAGCCCAGTCAGTACGGGGAGCGGTAATCCTGTCGCCCATGCAGGCAGTGGTTTGGTCCACAGACTCGTGTACCATCCAATCAGATAGAGCAGACCCGGAACAAGCAAATATACCCATACGGTCCAATCCACGACGAGTCTGAGATTTTTCATCTGTTCCCTGAAATGTTCTTTGCGTCTTCGTCTGTATAAACGAAGTGGGGTATAACGCTGGGAAGTCTCCATTCTCTCTCACCCTCTCTCTATCTAAGACGTCAGTACATCAAAACAGTCAAACAAAGAGGCTTCCGGCAATCCTGCTGCTTCACGGATCTCATCCAATGTTCCCTCGGCAGCCGATCTGCCCGAAGCAATCAGAATAAACCGGTCGCAGATTCGTTCAGCGGTATCCAGTACATGCGTAGACATAAGCACACCCGCGCCGCGGCGACGTTCATCATCAAGTAATTTTAGAAAATCCTTGGTTGCACGAGGGTCCAGTCCGATGAACGGCTCGTCCACAATATAGATATCCGGCGAAGACAGAAATCCGATCATCAACATCATTTTCTGACGCATGCCCTTTGAGAAACTGGCTGGAAGATCATTCCGAACATGGTCCATACCGAAACGAACCAACAGTTCCTCCGCTCGGGCAACAAAAGCTTCTTCCTCCATTTCATACGCCGCTGCGGCCAGATCAAGATGTTCCCACAAGGTCATGTATTCGTAAAAAACCGGTTGCTCCGGGATATAGGCATAGCGACCCTCTCCCCCAATCGTCACCTCATACTTGGCATGTTCCAGCAGACCCAGCAGCGTTTTAATCGTGGTACTTTTGCCTGCACCATTCGGTCCGATAATACCCACCAGCTCTCCTCGCGCCACGTTCATTCGAATATTGCGTATGGTTGATTGTCCCGGCTCGTATCCTGCCTCTGTAATATGTACGTCCAATATGGACTCCTGTACGGCTGTACTGTTATATTCCGTTCCCATATCATTCACTCCCTGTTCTGATCAGGCGTTTATTTCACTCTTTATGTTTTATTGTAATCGAGTTGTGGGCTGTTTGTTTGATCATTCTGAGCATTTTGAAGTACAAACCATGTTATAATGTTATTACATACTAACATTAATACATACAAATGTATTACTTTCATAAGTTGGATCATACTATAGGAGGAATATATCATGAATGGTGGGGCTCAGATGAAAGAAGAGCATTCCAAAAGAAAAATTCTTTCTCGCAAAATAGGCAAAATGGGAAACAGCTTGGGCATTAGCTTGCCCAAGGTTTTAATTGATAAGCTCCATGTTTCTCAGGGCGATGAGATTGAATTTATTGAAAACAGTCAGGGAGAAATTGTACTAAAAAAGGTTAAACAAATGAAAATACCCGAAAATGTAAGACCCGAAGTACTGGAAGCTTTCTTCGACGTTTTCGAAGAAGATGAGGATATCCTTAATGATTTAAGGGATCGTTAAGATGACCATATTCCTTACCATTGAAGAAGTAGTAGCCGCTCACCATTTTATGATGAAGAAGATGAATGATACAGCACAAGCTGGGGTTAAGGATTCTGCTTTGTTGGATTCTGCGATAAATAGACCTCTCCAAAGTTTGTTTGGAGAGGATGCCTACCCTTCCATATTTGATAAAGCTACTGCCTTATTAGAGTCATTGGTTAAAAACCACTGTTTCTATAACGGAAATAAACGTACAGCTTATCTTGTAACCAAGTCCTTTCTGCGAGTGAATGGCTACCATTTGCAGATGGAACGTAAATATGCCGTTGAATTTATGGTCAAGATTGCCGAAGGCGAGTATACATTTGAAAAGATAGTACGCTTATTAGAAGAACATTCAGAAGAACGCTAGCTCATATGTCTTATAAATGCAAAAAAGAAGCAGGGGTTCCGGATCCCCTGCTTCTTCATATTACAATGAAAATCTCATATTACCGATTTGTCTCCACCACAGAAGTAGTTTCACTCTCTGCATCTGCATTCACATTCAGATCCAGATCCAGATCCAAAGCGCCACGACTTTCGTTTGCATAACTGCTGTTCACGCTATTGTTGCGTTCGGATTGAGCTACTGTTGCACTCTCTCCTTCCGCTTTCGCGTTCAGACCCAGATCCAGTGCGCCGCGGCTTTCGCTCGCGTAGCTACTGTTCACGTTACGTTCACCGTCTTTCACGCTGTTAGTGCGTTCGGATTGAGCCATTGTTGCTCTCTCTCCTTCGGCATTCACGTTCAGACCCAGATCCAGTGCGCCACGACTTTCGCTCGCGTAGCTACTGTTCACGGTACGCTCGCTGTCTTTCACGCTGTTAGTGCGTTCAGATTGAGCCATCGTTGCACTCTCTCCTTCGGCATTCACGTTCAGACCCAGATCCAGTGCGCCACGACTTTCGCTCGCGTAGCTACTGTTCACGTTACGCTCACTGTCTTTCACGCTGTTAGTACGTTCGGATTGAGCCATTGTTGCACTCTTTCCTTCGGCTTTCGCGTTCAGACCCAGATCCAATGCGCCACGGCTTTCGTTTGCGTAGTTGCTGTTCACAGTACGCTCGCTGTCTTTCACGCTGTTGTTGCGTTCGGATTGAGCCATCGTTGCACTCTCTCCTTCGGCTTTCGCGTTCAGACCCAGATCCAATGCGCCACGGCTTTCGTTTGCGTAGTTGCTGTTCACGGTACGCTCACGATCATTAACGCTGTTAGTGCGTTCGGATTGAGCCATCGTTGCACTCTCCCCTTCGGCATTTACGTTCAGACCCAGATCCAGTGCGCCGCGGCTTTCGCTCACGTAGCTACTGTTCGTGTTACGCTCACCGTCTTTCACGCTGTTAGTGCGTTCGGATTGAGCCATCGTTGCACTCTCCCCTTCGGCATTTACGTTCAGACCGAGACCCAGCGCTCCACGACTTTCACTCTCATAGCTGCTGTTTACGTTCCGATCATCGCCGCCTCGTGAATAGTCGCTCATCGTTGTACCTTCTCCCAACACATTGGCATTCAGGCCAAGGCCCAGCTTGCCAGAATTACTACGCTCAACTGTGTGGTCGGAAGAACGATCATTGTAACGGTTCATACTCTCGGAAGATAAGCCGGCGTTAAGGCCAAGATCCAGATTCAATGCTCCAGTTGCACTGGATGAACCTCCGTAACTACCATAGTTCTCGTGACCTGTGTCACGGTGTCCTGACAGAAGAGATCCCAGCTCCAGGCGCAAACCTGCATTTAGATCCAGATTACCACTGCTGTTATTGCTATAGCTATCTGCGTAAGTTGCCTGCGAAGCCCCCAGCAATCCAGCCACCAACGTACCCGACAATACCGACAATTTTACCCAACGATTCACTTTTTTCATGATGATATACACTCCTTCTCAATTTTGGTTGAATTAACGCCATTGTTGCCTAAGAGAAAGAGGTATATTGCGGTGGCCGCCCAGGCGGTGCCTGTGACCATTGACTGAACCCATCGAGCCGTTCCATTCGGAAGGCATAATCGTAATCTGGCGTAACCAGACCCGTTGTTGCTCCCGGAAGTGCAGCGGCTGGAGCGGTTGCTCCACCTCCAGTTACACCGGACGAACCGGAGCTTGTCCCTGCTGAAGCATTAGCTACTCCGGGAGAAGTTGCTGCAACAGACCAACTGGTTGGTCGTTCTGTGCGAGGCTGCAATGGAGATGTTGCATCAGCATCATCTTGTTTCAGATTGGCTTCCTGGTTACTCTGCACTTGTTCAGTGAAAGCTGGTTCAGCAGATGTCTGATCTACGAGGAATAACTCGTTATCTGGCAAACCTGCATTAACATCGGAATCCTGCGTCAGATTGGTTCCTTCCACAGGCAATGCCTGCGGGACAGCAGGTTGTTCTGGACTTACTTCTGGTTCCGTGGTGACCTCCACCACTTTGCCCGTAACCTGTACTGCGTCCTGTCCTTCCTCGGTGTTCTGTGGTGAAACAGGATCTGCGAGTGCACTCGTATTGGAAGTTTCAACATTCGGTGTTTTGACAACCGTCGGCTTTTCCGGAGTGACTACAGGCGGTTCCGGCTTCACACTTGGAATATCCACCTTTTCCTGATCAGGATTGAGTTCAGCGGTCACGTCTACAACTGGAACTTCTGCTCTCACAGAAGGAAGCTGGACATTTCTCTTACTCAGATCCACTCGGGATGAAGAGATATTGATGGAAGTAACCTCAGGCACATCCACCTTAACCGAAGGTAATTCAACCTTGCCCTGCCGAAGGTCTGTTTTCACAGCAGACGTCTCTGCCTTGATCACCTCGGGTACCTCTGCGGTAACACCAGGCAAGGAAGCAGTACCTTCGTTGAGGTTCACCTGACTGCTTGATACATCGGCTTTGATCACCGGTGTATCCGCCTGTACAGACGGCAGTTCGACGGTTCCCTTCTTCGCATCAATCCCAATCTCTGATGTTCCGGCCGATCCAAGCGTTGTATCTACTTTCAGCTCAGATACACTCAGCTTACCTGTCGATTCATTCGCTTTGATCGACGGAACTTCAACATTCAGTAGTGGTGTGGATACCGATACCGACGGAGTCAGGTTCAACCCGCCATCCGAATCACGTGAAAACAAATTCAGCGACAATCCGCTGGACGGTTTATCCGAAGATACCTGAGCATCATCCGCATACACTTGTGACGTTCCAAACCCCAGCATCAAAGTCCCGGCGAGTATAACCAGTGGTATGCTTCCCAGACGTACAATCGATTTTGGTAACTTTACATTCAAGTTGCTTCACCCCCTTTCCGCAAATGCGTTGGTGGGACAAGGCATATGAGTTTTCCCCTAGGAATAATTAGAATACAGGGATTTCTGCCTGTTCCTCATTAAACGTGAAGGCGTTTACTCAAACGCTTTTTAATCAAAAACTTAAAATTTGAAGTAAATTCAAACCTTCATTTCAACTGTTCTAACCTGAGCAGATCCGGCCTGTTTTTAGTCGCCTGCAATCATTGTTTTGGCTGCAATGGAACCATTCAGATCGGCTTTTTCCCCATTGCGTTTCATCAAATAAATCAAACCAAGCAGGGTCATCAAAATGCCTGAACAGACAAAAGCCGGCACTACACCAAATGAGGTGACCATAAATCCGCCTACCACCGGGCCCATAATATTACTGGCAGTCATCACGCTGCCTACCGTTCCAAATACCCTGCCTGTCATCGCCTCAGGTGTCTGTTCCTGCAACAGGATCTGAAAGGGTACAATCGCAAACCCAATTCCGACACCTGCCAGGGCAAAGAGGGATACTAACAACAGATTGGCACCTAGCCCGGCGTGCGGCCAAACCCCAACAATAACTCCGGCTCCGCCGATAACCAGACCCATGAGTATGGTACCCAGACCCATTTTCAAAATATGCCCTGCATGCTTCCACTTCCGTACACTCATCGCTGCAATTAATGTACCTACACCACTTGCTGCCACGCACCATCCCAGTAGATCACTTGAAATTCCGGGAAGTTGTCTGAATAACACCACAGTCTGTGAATCGGCAAATTGCAGAAAAAGTATGGCTGAAGCAAGCAAAATCAGAGACGTTCCTACGTGAGGGAGAGATGCGAGCATGCGAATGCCCTCCTGTGTTTCCTTCCAAAAAGAGCCTTTTGAGCGGTTACGAACACCCCCAGCTGTCTCTTCCTCTACTTCTGTTACGTTATGAATTGCAGATTGGATCACCCGAGTTCCAGGAATCCACAATAAAATGATGCCGGAGATCAAAAAAGACGCTGAATCGATAACAAAACACCAGGTGATGCCAAAAGCGGCTACCAGCAGTCCACCAAGCGCTGGACCAATAATTTTGGACATCTGTTCAATGATCGAGCTGATGGATACAGCTTGCGCAAGTTGTTCGTGAGGTACAATCTCCTTCAGCTTTCCGTTTTTGGCCGGAGAGAACATGACATCGAACAGGGATTTGAGGACCAGCAGTATGTAGATGTGCCAGATCTGGTCAGCAAAAATTAACGCACCCACGATGATGATCCGTGCACCATCGGCTACAATCATCAGCCATTTTCGGTTCAGGCGATCTGCAAGTGTGCCTGCGAATGGCCCTGTTAACAGAATGGGTATTGCTGCGGAAAGTGTGACAAATGTAATCTCCCATGGCGTTGCATTCCAGCGGATACCCACGAGGGTCAGTATTGCGAGCAGATGCAGCCAATCACCCAGATTGGAAATGGCCTGTGCCACCATCAATGTTACAAAAGATCGGTTATTCTTCAGTGGTCGTTGTCCTTCAAACGTTAAATCACTTGTCATCCTTCTTCTCCTCCATTATCTTCCAATTCATAGTATGAACTCATTATATAGAGCAGCCCTTGACTCGACCTCCTGCCAGAGGCGGAGAAAAAGCGACATCTGAAGGATGATTTTTCAGCATGATGAATGATCAAATTTTAAATGCTAAAAATGCAAATCTTGTGACATATCGCATGTTTTTCGTAGAAATAGAAGTTTACAATTAAACCATGGCGACAACCTGAATCGTCAAACATAACTAACCAACTTATATAAGTTGAAATACTCTTTTACATGAACAGCATAACGGAGAGGACCCCTCTTCATCATTTCAACTTATAAAACTAATCTGAAAAGGCGGGATCAGCATGCTGGAATTACAAGAAATCGGAACCGAACGTTCACTTCATCTGTACCGCACCTTGGCCCAGACATTCAAGAGCGTGAATGAACACGCTGTATCCGGAAGCAAAGTGCATGGCTTCAACCCCACCGCATACGGGGTGCTCGAAGTGTTATATATGAAAGGAGCTCAGCCGATTCAACAGGTTGGCGCACAACTTCTGCTGCAAAGTGGTAATGTGACCTATGTGATCGATAAGCTGGAGCAAAAAGGATTGTTACACCGCAAACATTGTCCGCAAGACAGACGTATCATCTTTGTGGAATTGACCGAAGAAGGACAGCGTACCATGGATGACATCTATCCAGGCTATGCGTTGAAGATTGATCGTGCGGTCAGCGGACTGAGCGAGGAAGACAAGGAATTGCTGTCCGAACTCTTGGGAAGGCTTGCACATTCCGCAGACCGTTTATCAGCAAGCAGCTAGAGCGTATCCTCAAACCTGCCGAAAGCCATAACGTAACTGAATGTTCTGGAGCAGATATGAAGCGGGAGCGCTAACGAACCTGTGACGTCTTATTCAGGGGTTTGAAGTACTCGGAGCATTTTAAAGAATCTGACACACGCTATCTTTGAATAAACAGCCTTATACAACGTGTTTTCAGGTGATTTCGGGAAATAACGTGTCTCATGTTCCTTACAATTTAAAAAGAGGAGCAGAAGGTCAAATAAGATATCACTTGCCTGAGTTGGAAGATGCACTCTAGTCCACTGCACATGTGCCAACAAAAAAAACCGGATTTGCCTGACATCGGCGAATCCGGTTTTTCGTATACATCCACTTTTACTTTGAGCCTTGTGGCTGCGGTGGAGCATCTGCATCTTCGGGTACAATTAAACGTTTGCGTAGAGCAAGCGTCGTTACCCACGAGACCAGTGCAATGACAAACATAATGACAAACAGGGAATGCAGGCTTCCTTCCAGCACGTTACGCAGCAATGCCCATTTATCATCCGATAGCGCTGCATCCGTATGTGGTGCGAGCAGTTCATTCAGATCATTCTCCGATATTCCAGCCTCCGCCAGATTCTGTTCATTCGATAACGTGGAGATCCGATAGTTCAACCAGGTACCAAAAGCCGCTGCACCAATCGTCTGTCCCAATGTACGCATGAACGTATGCAGCGCGGTTGAGGAGCCACGCTCCTTATACCCTACAGAAGACTGCGCAATAATGGTGAAGATCGTAAACGCAAATCCGAAGCCGAGACCATAAATAAAGGTCAATATAAATAGCACAGCCTGTGGGGATGTCCCACCCACCAGAAAGAGTCCACCCGACCCGATCGCAATTCCGGTTAATCCAATCAATGCGGTCATACGTGATCCAATTTTCATCAATAGGCGGCCTGCCATCACACTACCAATGAGCCAGCCCACTGACATCGGCGCGAGCAGCAGCCCGGATTCCGTCGCATTACCTCCCCGAACCCCCTGCACCCAGAGCGGCAAATAACTGGTCAGGCCGATCATCAAAGTACTGGTCAGCAGTCCGGCGATATTCGCCACACGGATGTCCCGTATTCGGAACAAATGTAGTGGAACCATTGGGGCCTGAGCTCTTTTTTCCACCACGAAAAATAAAATGATAAACAGAGCGGCGACCACACTCAGCACAACAATCAACGGAGAACTCCAGGCATAATACTGCCCACCCGCCGACAGGACGAACAACAACGCCGTAATGCCCACCGTGAAGGTCAGTGCACCGACATAATCAATTTTGGCCGTACGCGGCGAGATATCTTCCTTCAGATAACGAAATACAAACCACATCGCAAGCAGACCAAACGGCACATTAAAACCAAAGATCCACTGCCAGCCCAGATTATCAACAAAATAACCGCCAAGCAGCGGTCCAGCCAGAGAGGAAATACCCCACACGGAGCTAATCCAGCCCTGGATTTTGCCACGTTCTTCAATGGCGTAGATATCCCCAATAATCGTAAATGTAACAGGAACTACCGCACCCGCACCAATCCCTTGAATAGCACGAAAAATAATCAACTGCTCCATGTTCTGCGACAGACAGCACAAGAGTGAACCCAGTAAAAATAAGGCACAGCCAATCAGAAATACAGGCTTTCGTCCATACAAGTCACTGATTTTGCCGAAAATGGGCGTACTCACAGCCATCGTTAACAGATATGCGGTGAAAATCCAGCTCAGCAACTGTACACTCCCCAGCTCACTGACAATGGTCGGCCCTGCCGGACCAATTACGGTGCCTTCAATCGCTGACAGAAATGTCGCGAGCAGCAGCCCCGTCAAGATGAAACTGCGCTTTAAACCTCCAGTTGCATTCACACAAACCCTTCTCTCTTCGTTTCTCTATATAATTGGTACGTTAATTTACACATCTACTACGAACCAGAACAAGCTTCCAACCGCTGTTATCCCCAGATTTTTTCTTCTCCTCTCTAAAGGAGAAATCCGGTGATAGCGTATGCTTCCGATGTAGCTTTCTTTCAGAAAGCTTTAAAGGCGAACGCTTCGCTTCTCCAGCTTTGTTCTGTTTCTTCGTTTACGTGTAATTTAAAAGCAATTATCTATTGTCTCTTTTATTTACCTTTCTTACGAAGGAACTCATCATACAGCATCGAATACATCACCATATCCTTGTATCCAGTGGACGTATGTTGCACCTGTCGTAGCAACCCTTCTCGCGTGAAGCCACGGTTTGTCAAGAACTCGCCGGAAGCCAGATTACGCGGATCAACCAGCGCTTCAATTCGATTAAGACCCATGGTCTCATACCCGAAGGGCAGCAATGCCGAGAAAGCCTCCGTCATATAACCGTGGCGCCAATAGTCACGTCCTAGCTCATAACCGATCTCACCCCGGAATGCGCCTTCAAGCTGCCATGTGTTAAAGCCACAGCTGCCAATGAGCTTGCCTGTTTCTTTGAGTTCGATCCCCCACCGGATCGCATCCTCTTCTCCTGCCATTTGGTTGAGCAGTCCAATCATGTCTGCCGCTTCGCTTGTCCCAATCATGGGCGCAAGATTCATGTAACGGGTCACCTCCCGATCTGACCAGCATGCGAACATCTGGGCCGCATCCCGGCGACGCATTTTACGCAGACGAAGCCGCGCAGTCTCCATTTCGGGAATTCTTCCTTTGCATTTATACATATAAAGACACTCCGATCCGATCTATCTCCGCAGACCATAATATTCACTAGTCATCTAATCATAACCTGCGCCGAATGGCAACTATTCAGTCATGGACACACGTCAAAAAACCGGGCCAATTTCGCTCCCGGTCTTGTTGTACGTATGGAACAATTCAAAGTTTGAGTGAATTACGGAATCATGGCTTGTCCAATGAATTTTAAGCTTTGGACGTTTTCTTGCCCTTCCCCAGTAATTCATCGCTAACCCGGCCAAACACAGCCGTGATTTCCTTGAATTCTTCGATGCCAGTCCCGGTTAGGCTCCATTGGTCCCCGTGGGCGGTCAGGAAATTCTCCTGTGTCAGGTGTTCAAGCTCCTGCTTGATCTCCCGCTCTCCAACGCGATATCCCCGCTCTTCCAATAGGGGCAGTGCCTCGCTAACGTTCAAATCCTGATTTTGCGCGAAATATAGTAGATGAATCCGTACAAAAAGATTCTGTACCTCTGCATGCATAAGCCAAGCTCCTTCCCGGGTTATAGCCCTCCGTGGTTGCTAAGTATTTACCCCACGCAAGAAGCTGAGAAACAGGAGGATTCTTCAGGTATTCCCTTCCCTTTCCGAAATCCTCCGCTTGACTAACCGCATCCTCTGCACTATCTTGAAAATAAGTACCATTTTGCTCGGGAGGGTGATTTACCATGTTTCAAGCTGTTTCCTATGAAGGAACACGAAGTGAGCAGCACACCGCCGTCCTGGGACAGTTAAGTGCTCTGATCCGCGATGAACCTAGTGCGATTGCCAATCTGGCGAACGCTGCTGCGCTGCTCAATGTATTTATGACCGACACCAATTGGGTCGGCTTCTATCTGTATGATGGAAAAGAACTGGTCCTCGGGCCATTCCAAGGACTGCCTGCCTGTATCCGAATTCCATTGGGACGTGGTGTATGTGGCACATCTGCTGCGGAAAAACGTACCCTGGTCGTTGACGATGTTCATGCCTTCCCAGGCCACATTGCCTGTGATGCAGCATCGAACAGTGAGATTGTCGTACCGATTATCAAAAACGGCGAACTGTACGGGGTGCTGGATATCGACAGCCCGATCAAAAATCGTTTTGACGACGAAGACCGCGTCTTCCTGGAGAAAGCCGTAAGCCTGCTCACAGAGCAGTTGGAAGCAACCATACCCCTTTAGGAAATGATGAACAAGAGGATCGGAGTCTCATCACACACGATGATGAAGAACCCGTAATAACAAAGAGCGCAGTCCTCTCAGAGGTCTGCGCTCTTTGTTATCCTTTATGATTCACACCCATGTTCTTGCTCGCCCATGTTACTTTATGCATCTAGGATAAATCATGTTCCGCTTTAATCATCATCCCATCCCGCAGGAATTCAGCCAATTTCGGGTGATAACCATCATACATCTGACGGAAATTTTTATGCTCTACATACAGATTGGCCAAATCCCGATAGATCTCAGCGGTGGGTGTATAATAACCTTTGATCCATTCAAGATGCCTGCCAATAATCCGTTGTACTTTTGCACTACCGGGTTCCAATCCATCCTCAATGGCCTGTTGCAAGTCCAGATGAACCTGGTCAATTCTCGCCTGGGAATCCAGATAATCTTCTTTTGACTTCAACTCCTGATGTTCAGGTAATGTGGATGAATTGGAAGATTGGATGTCGGACCTCTGAACACCCTCTGTCTGCACATGGTACATATCATTATTGACTACAGGGTCAGAACCCGATTCATTCAGCAACTGGTGACGCCCCTTATTTACAAAACCGATATACAGCTCATGTTCATCAAGTTCCTGTTCACCTTGCAAATGAGAGATCGTTTTGTCCAGTGTCTGAATCAATCCATGCAGACGGAGTGCCTTCTCCAGCATGTCAATCCGATGCTGCTTCATGATGCGTATGACATCCTGGGGATTATCCCGGAGCATCGGGGCAATCTCATTCTCCTTCATACCCACTTCCTTACAGAAAAGGATTTGCTGGAGTCTTAGCAATTCCTGCTTTTCATAATAGATGTCCTCATCTACATCCCCAAAGGCCGGATTCAGAAGACCTGTCTCTGCATACTGGCTCAGTTCGTTCAGACTTACGCCTGACATTCCCGATACGTCCACCATGGAATACGCCATTTGAATACACCTCCTGCCTGTCCTGCAACTCCAGAGTTCAGGCTTAATTCATACTGCATTTTATTTGAATAGTGAGAGAATATAAGACTTTCGGCAATGCTGTACCGCTTCATTCCGCTCGTGCTCTGGATGGGTACATCATGCTTCGGTGATATGAACGGCGTTTAGTCAGTTATGTTGCGGTATGTTAACTATGTTATACCCGTCTCATCAGATGTGAACCCGCAGTCAGTGAAGAATCCGCATGTATTTTTGAAACTTTTTCCATGATCTTCATATAAAAAAAACCTGTGCCATTATTCTGGCACAGGAGGTGTGTGGTTATGTTTTCATTGGCATACGGTATATTGAGTAAAGAATGGAAGAAAATCACCCTTTATTAAACATAACAAACTTCAATTCCGTCATTTCCTCTACAGCATATTTTACGCCTTCACGCCCAATCCCACTTTGTTTCACCCCGCCATAGGGCATGTGATCCACTCGGAACGTCGGAATATCGTTAATCATAACTCCGCCTGCTTCGATCTGATCGACAGCATGGAGGGCGGTATGGATATCGTTTGTAAATACGCCCGCCTGAAGCCCGTATATCGAATCGTTAACATGTTCAATACCCTCTTCAACGGAATCTATCGTATTGATCACAACGATGGGTGCAAACACTTCCTGACAGGATACCTTGGCATCATGCGGAACGTTAATCAGTACCGTTGGACGCAGAATGCCTCCTTCAGCTTGACCGCCTGCTACCACCTCAGCTCCTGCCTGTTTGGCTTCTTCAATCCAATCGAGTGTACGCTGTACATCCTTGGAAGTAATCAGCGCAGAGACCACCGTATCCGGGCTCAGCGGGTCTCCGACCACCACTTGTTTGGCAGCTTCAGCGAAACGCCGGATGAATTCTTCCGTGATGTCACGATGTACGTAGATTCGCTGTAGCGAGATACATACCTGTCCCTGATACGTGAAAGCTCCGGTCACACATCGAGGAATCACTTTGTCCAGATCTGCGTCCTTATCCACGATCACCGCTGCATTCGACCCTAGCTCCAATGTCACGCGTTTGAGTCCTGCTTTGCTACGAATGCTCGTCCCTACCGCTGGACTGCCTGTAAACGTAATATGAGCAACACGGGGGTGCTCCACAAGCACATCACCAATCGTTTTGCCATCACCGCTCACCACGTTCAGTACACCATCCGGCAACCCGGCTTCCTGAAGCAGATTAGCGATGTAATAGGAAGACAGAGGCGTCTGCTCCGCAGGTTTGAGAACAATCGTATTGCCTGCTGCCAGCGCTGGACCTACCTTGTGGGCTACCAGGTTCATTGGAAAATTAAACGGTGTAATCGCACCGATGACACCTAGAGGTTGCCGCATCGTATATCCGATGCGCCCTTCTCCACCTTTGGCTGCATCCATCGGAACCGTCTCTCCGGTCAGCCGCTTGGCTTCCTCAGCGGCAAAACGATATGTTTCCACCGTCCGGTCAACCTCTGCCAGTGCTGCGGTAATTGGCTTTGCCGCTTCAAGCGCAATGATTCGCGCTGCTTCTTCTTTGCGTTCTTCAAGCATGGAGGACAACTTGTACAGAATATCTGCACGCTGATGTGCAGGCATCTGGCGCATTGCCTTCCCGGCTTGAACCGCAGCTGCAACGGCAGCCTCCGCTTCCTCGGCTGAAGCCGAAGAGACTTCTGCCAGCGTTTCCCCGGAGTATGGTGCTTGAAGTGTTTTATAATCTACGGATTCAGTCGGTTTGCCCCCGATAAACAGATGTTGTTTTTTCATATGCTGCATCCTCCATCCTTTTAGAGCCTATTGAACTTAATCTATTTATACACTATTTCCGTGCCATCAACCCACTACGGTGTTCGGCAATCATAGCTTCTAACGTTCCTGAAGAGCCATTGTGGCGATCTTGAGCTATTGCATTATAATGGATTTCACATCCTATTTAACCATCAGGACGGGGCATTCTGCATGTTTTAACACGCCATGACTGACACTACCCACGATCATCTCTGCGAGCATGCCTTTCCCGCCGGTACCCATCACGATCATTCCACAATCTCGTTCGCGCCCCACACGGCAGATCTCATTAACGGGATCACCTGCGCATGATCCGAACCATCAACAGCAACCAATATATGTTTCAGCATTGCAATTCCTCCTGTGAATTAGTGAGATGTAATGGCGGAATCGATATCCCGCAGATGATGACGGCGTACCAGCAGTACCACGACACCAATCAGAACCATTAATGCGCCAAAATAAAACGGTGTTTCTGGCAGGAACCACTCGGACAATTTACCTGCAAGCCATGGAGCAAGTGCACCACCCAGGAAACGAACAAAGCTGTATGCAGCAGAAGCAACAGAACGCTCCACAGGTGCAGCTTCCATAACAGCCGTTGTAATCAATGTGTTGTTAATTCCAAGGAAAATCCCGGCTACAATAACTGCAACAATAACGGTAGTTGGTGAACCCATCACCGTACCTACTGCCATAACAACCAGATCAATCGCGAACAATGTAAGCATGACACTCATGGACGGTACTGATCCGAATCGACGTTGCAATCTTGGTGCCACGAATACAGACGTAATCGCCAGCATCAGTCCCCAGCCAAAGAATACATATCCCAAGCCGTGCTCATCCAGATTCATGACATATGGTGAATAAGCCATCAAGGTAAAGAAACCAAAGTTATACAGGAATGCGGTAATCGCCAATGTTTTCAATGAAGGATAACTTAATGCTTTGAACGGATCGGACAAAGAACTGCGTGTTTTCGGTTTGGCCATCTTGGGCAACATAAATGTAATGCTGATAAAGGCAATCGCCATCAGGACAGCCACCCCATAGAACGGGCCACGCCAAGAGATGGAACCTAGTTCACCACCAAGCAGCGGTCCAACCGCAATCCCAAGACCAAGTGCTGCTTCGTACAAAATAATCGCTTTGGCTGTCCCCGACGTGGACAGTCCCACAATGGCAGATAACGCCGTTGCGATGAACAAGGCATTACCAAGCCCCCAACCGCCACGGTAACCAACCAGTGCACCTACCGTGTCTGAGGTACCGCCGAGGAATGAGAAGATAATAATCAACAATATACCGCTGAGCAACGTCCACTTCACACCAATCCGGCTGGATACGACACCTGTAATCAGCATCGCTACCCCGGTTACAGCGTTATAACTGGTAAATAGCAGTGACACTTGGCTTTTGGATGCATGCAGCTGATCTGCAATTGCGGGCAGAATCGGGTCAACCAGACCCAGACCCATAAAGGATATGATACATGCAAAGGCAACCGCCCATACCGCTCGCGGCTGGGATAACAGGCCCCCACGTGATGACGGCAATTCGTCCGGTAATGATGGCTCTCTTTTCATACGTAATTCCTCCTGTGAATAATTTATGTGGTGAAACATTTTATTTGAAAATAGCAGTGAAAACGATGA
The DNA here is from genome assembly GCF_037965655.1 of Paenibacillus sp. FSL L8-0435. Taxonomy (NCBI): domain Bacteria; kingdom Bacillati; phylum Bacillota; class Bacilli; order Caryophanales; family Paenibacillaceae; genus Paenibacillus; species Paenibacillus sp. FSL L8-0435. The sequence continues at coordinate 671,408 of NZ_CP150185.1, read as the reverse complement.
AAATATTGCGTTCATTTTCATGAATATAGGTAACAAAACGGCACAAATGACACCGAAACATCCGGTGTTTGTACAGGATCGCCACAGGTACTATGGTGCTCACTCCATGTAGCGATTATGTGTATACAGTTTTGTTTATTAAATATTGGATGCTAATTGGGTTAGCCGTCTTCATCACCCTGCGGATCATGTGCCTGTAACTTCTGAATACCACTCCGAACGCGTTCACGCAGCTCTTCCAGTTCAGTCTGTACGGCATGTATGCTCTGAAGTTTCTCCTCAATCAGTTGCAACTGACCATCCAGCGTTGTTTCCATCGTGGTAAGCTTCTCGATCCGTTCTCTTACTTCGGTCGTCTGCTGGTAGTCAAAACGTTGTTCATTCAAGGCATCTGCCGTTGCCACATAGGTATGTAGCTCCTGAAGGGAGAATCCAAGTACCTCTTTGGCGCGAACCACCTTCTTCAGATAATCGATATCCTCCCGAGTGTACAACCGCGTACCGCCATCTGTCCGCTGAGGTGAAGGCATGACACCAATCTCTTCATAATACCGAATGGTTCGCTTGGTCAAACCGCATTCCTTGGCTACGTCGTCGATTTTATATAAACTCATTTCCCTCACCTCTTCCATATGTCTATAATGTTATGTACATAATTAAATATAATATTAACGTTAACGTCAACGTTAGATTTCAGGTATGAAGCCTTAGCAAGTTAAAATCCTCTTACAATTTTCTATCTCGACAAAAAAAGACCCGCTTCACACGCAGGTCTTCCTCTGTACACTATTCATTCAAATTACCTTAAACGTTCTGCTCATTCTGTTGCTGTTGAGCACGCTGCATTTGCTTCAATCGGCCTTCCACTCTGGTAAACAGTCTGAACGTATAGAACCCTGTAACAACCAGACTCAGTACCAAAGCTCGTACATCTGTAAGCCAGAAACCGATAATGCCGAATATCGTAATAATCACACCAAATTGCATCATCAGATTGGCGCTATAACTTTGTGCTTCGTCCCACAACTCGGGATTACTCATTGCACGCGGAGTCCGATACCCATATATCCCGTTAATCATTTTCGGTGGTTTTTTGAACACCATGAACCCCAGAATGAAATAACACACTCCGATGATGATCCCAACTATTGCTCCTGTCAAAACGTTCTCCCCTTCACTGTTGTCTTCCATAGACCTGCTTACACTGAGACTCCTCCGATAAATAGAATAACCTGCCGATGTAGCTTCACTTCTTCAGGTTATTTCTGTCCTCTCCGTTCTCGTGTACATGTCTGGTTAGACTTATCTACATAAAAATATAAAAACGGCTCTACGTATATACGAAGAGCCGCCTGGATCGTTTCGTAAACTTAGATATTCTTCACTCGAAGTACACGCATGGCGTTCAGTACAGCCAGCACTGTGACACCCACATCGGAGAATACCGCTTCCCACATGGTAGCTATGCCGAACACACCGAGTAGCAGGAAGATCGCTTTAACCCCCAAAGCAAACGCGATATTTTGCCATACAATCATTCGTGTACGCTTAGCAATGCGGATTGCACTCGCTAGTTTCGACGGTTCATCGGTCATGATGACCACATCTGCCGCTTCAATCGCAGCATCTGAACCAAGTCCACCCATGGCCACGCCCACATCGGCGCGCGCCAGTACAGGTGTATCGTTGATGCCGTCACCGACAAACACCATTTTCTCCTTCGGAGATTTGGCAGCTTCCAGTTTCTCCAGCCGCTCCACTTTGTCCTGTGGCAGCAATTCAGCATAGACCTCATCCACACCCAGCTCGCGTCCTACCGCTTCACCTACGGCTTTGGCATCACCTGTCAGCATGACCGTTTTGCGGATGCCGAGTTTCTTCAGCGCCTGAATAGCAGCGGCTGCATCATCCTTCACTTCATCAGCAATAATTAGATGACCAACATACGTGCCAGCTTCAGCCACGTGGACAATCGTTCCGGCTGTTTCTGGTGTGGTATAGGATATACCCGCCTGCTCCATTAATTTGGCGTTGCCTGCAAGCACTTCCCGACCATCCACACTCACCTTGATCCCGTGTCCGGCAACTTCGTCATAACCTTCCACACCTTGCGTGGGAATGCCCTTGGCCCAAGCTGCGCGAATGGATTCAGCGATTGGATGATTGGAATTGGCTTCAGCAATAGCTGCCAGCTTCATCAGTTCATCTTCCGTACGTCCACCTTCGGGACGAATGGCTGTTACTTTGAATACACCTTTGGTTAGTGTACCCGTTTTATCAAAAACAACAATTTTCACATCGTTCAACGCTTCAAGGTAGTTACTGCCTTTAACGAGAATCCCGTTACGTGAAGCTGCTCCGATACCACCAAAGAATCCAAGTGGAATAGAGACCACCAGCGCACAGGGGCATGAGATAACCAGGAAGACCAATGCACGATAGATCCAGTCAGCAAATGTTGCACCACTAAGTATCAACGGCGGAACAAATGCAATCACGGCTGCAAGGATAACAACAACCGGTGTGTAATAACGGGCGAATTTACTAATAAAATGTTCTGTTTTCGCTTTCCGGCTGCTTGCGTTCTGCACCAGGTCCAAAATTTTGGATACCGTTGATTCACCAAACGTTTTGGTCACTTCAATCGTCAACATACCATTCTTGTTCACAAATCCACTCAGTACATCATTTCCGGGCTCCAGCTCACGAGGTACCGATTCACCTGTCAGAGCAGAAGTGTCCACCATGGAGCGGCCAGCTCTAACGATACCATCCAGCGGTACTCGCTCTCCTGCTTTCACGACAATACGATCACCAATCCGTACGTCTTCCGGAGATACACGTTGGGTTTCGTCACCCGAACCCGTCAGGATATTGGCGTAATCCGGGCGAATGTCCATCAGTGACTGAATCGACTTGCGTGACCGATTAACAGCCATACCCTGAAACAGCTCCCCGAGCTGATAAAAGAGCATAACCGCTACCCCTTCCGGATACTCTCCAATCGCAAAGGCACCCAAGGTAGCGACGGACATCAGGAAGTATTCATCGAACACCTGGCCGCGGATGATGTTTTTGGACGCCTGGAGCACAATATCTCCCCCGGCAATCAGATAAGCGAGTGCATAGAGAGCAAATTGCGCCCAGCCCTCCAGCGGCGACCAGATTGCGGCTGCGAGCAGCACAGAACCTGCAGCAAGACGAGCAAGTAATACTTTTGTCTGTCCTGCACCATGTTCATGCGAATGGCCTGCATGGGCATCATCATGCGTATGGCTGTGATCATGTCCAGCATGACTTCCATGCTCATGCACATGACCATGTGTGTGTTCCTCTGAATCTGAGTGATCATGAGTATGCGAGTGTTTGCCATATGAATGTGAATGTCCATGATCATGTCCGGTATGGTCATGACTGTGATTATGCGCACCAGCTGCACTCCCTGTATGGGTGTGCACATGTCCGTTCACGTGTTTTCCTTTTTCCGAAATGCGAATATGCGGCTCCAGCCGAAGCACTTTGCGCTTTGCTTCTTCCACTACCTGTTCATCCATATCGGAAGTGGTGTGTAGCGATAATGTTTTGGTAACAAAATTGACAGAGCATTCGCTAATGCCTTTAATTTTTTTAACGCCATTCTCAATCTTCAAAGCGCAGTTCGCACAATCCAGTCCCTCAAGCAGCAGTTCCCTTTTCACCTGTTCCTGTCCGGTTCCCATGTGAATTCTCCCCTTTGCAGTACAAAAACGATGTTATATTTCAATTACATTCAATATATGAGCACTCATTCATATGTTTGGTTAACCCTATTATATGCACGCCTAAACATGAGTGTCAACAATCGTTGTTGATTTTTCATACAGATTATGCTAATAGTAATCATTTCGCTTTAGGCGGGTTTTGGATATAATAGAGCTATAGTTGTTAACATAGGCGGTGATAGGAAATGGAACAACCGGTTAAAGCACCAAGCGAATGTGATGCAGCCTGCTCAGGCACTGAAGCCGACGTGCAGACGATTCGCACTTCACTCATAGATCGGGAGACGTCTTCCGAGATGGCAGATTGGTTCAAGGCATTCAGCGACCCCACACGTCTACGTATTATTGATGCGCTGTTACAGAAGGAATTATGTGTTCATGACCTGACGGTTCTGCTCGACATGGGACAGTCGGCCATTTCACACCAGCTGCGTTCACTCCGCAACATGCGGATCGTCAAGCGACGCAAGGAAGGCAAGACCGTGTACTACTCTCTGGATGATGCTCATATTGAGCAGATTTTCCTGCAAACGCTCCAACATATTAAACACAGCTAGGCAGCAGCCAAGCTTGTTCATGCAGAAGAACCCCCGCCTCTCGGCTGTATGCCGATGGACGGGGGTTCTTCTTGGTAAGGGTACCGTTTTATACAGGATACAGAGTGACTAGATCTTCTGATTAACTATCCATTGGAGCTTGCCACTTTAGTCATAAAAGATTGTTTTTGTTCGGATCATACAGGCCGGATCTGTCCTTGAACCAGTTGAAGATATGCGATACACATACTTTCAGCACCGCGTATCCTGGAACAGCGAGCAGAATACCCACGACTCCAAACAGATTACCCGAAGTCAGAATGACAAAGATAATCGTGATGGGATGAATCTTCAGCGTTTTGCCCATGATCTGTGGTGAGATGAATTTACCCTCGATTAACTGCACGATTGTCCATACGGCAACCATCTTCAGCAGCATCACCGGCGAAGTAACCAGGGCCACGATCAACGCAGGGGTAATTGCAATTGCTGGTCCCAGATAAGGAACAACACTCGTGAACGATGCGATAATCGCAAGAATCAGTGCATAATCCAGCCCAATGACCATATAACCGATATAGAGCAGAATACCGATGCAGAAGCTGACGATAATCTGTCCACGAATGAATGAACTGATCTGGTGATTGATGTCTTCCAGCACATGCATTGCGCCCGTACGGCTCTTGATCGGCAGGAAAGACAGAATTTTCGCTGGCAGCTTCTTGCCGTCTTTCAGCAGATAGAACAGAATGAACGGAACCGTTACGATGGACAGCACGGTCTCCGTGAAAGCTCCGAGGAATCCGCCCAATTTGGTCCAGGTCGAGTTCAGAATTTCAGTAGCCTTTTGGGAGATTGTTCCCCACCAGTCCTGCGAATTCAGATTCACCGTCTCCTGGAACTGACCGAACAGTTGGCTGCCCGTGAGTTCCTCAAACTGCTGTTTTACCGTCTCGCTGTATGTTGGGAAATTTTCGATCAGCCCCATAATCTGGTTCCGCACAACCGGAATGACTGCCAACACTACAACGGTCAGAATGCCTCCGATGGCAAGATACAGGATCAGAATGGACCAGCCACGCTTGATTTTCCATCTTTCCATCACATCCACAATCGGATTCAGCAGATAGTAGAGTATGCCTGACAGAATAATAGGTAGCACAATGGTTTTGATGAGTACTGCGAGCGGATGAAGAACAAAAGATACTTTGGTCAGAACCATCACGTTCAGTCCCACCAACAGCAGAATCAGCAGAAATAGGACAAACTTGTTGTTAAGAAAAAATCGCTTGAACCGCTCCGGCCAAACGCGGGGTTGCTCAGGTTGCTCCATAGGCGTGTCGTCCTCTCTTATGACCCTTAATCAAAACTTAACTATAAAGCTAGATAAATGCCCATACACACGAATAAAAAAATACCTTGTACAAGCCAACATATGTATAACACTCTGGATTTATACGTATGGTGCTGATTAACCGTTTCAAATTAAACCGGTAAAGTCATTTTACCCCAAAATGAGTCTTCTGCCCCACACGAATCATTTGCAAATTCTCCCTATTCAAAAACGGCTCGCCTCACTGGGAGACGAACCGTAAATTTATAGCTATACCCTACGATTAAGCCAGTTTTAACGCTGAAAATGGAAGATTAAGCTTTTCCCGCCAATTGTGCAATCAACTCATAGGAATGCAGACGTGCCTTATGATCATAGATCATCGACGTAATAATCAGCTCATCTGCCTGTGTCTGCCGAATGAAGGATTCCAACTGCCCACGTACGGTTTCTGGTGAACCATTAACAGCTGCCTTCAGCGTCTGCTCTACACCAGCTTTCTCACGATCCGTCCATTTGCCTTCCATCTCTGCCGGAGGCTGTACCAATCCCGTTGTGCCACGAATAATGTTCAGGAACTGCTGTTGCATCGTTGTACCCAGCCATGCTGCTTCCTCGTCTGTATCCGCAACAACAGCGTTGACACCAACAATCACATGTGGCTCCTTCAAGCTATCAGATGGTTGGAAGTTGTTTCGATACGTCTCTAATGCAATCCGGGTGTAATCGGGCGAGAAGTGGCTGGCAAAAGCAAACGGCAATCCCAGCTGACCTGCCAGACGTGCACTGAAATCACTGGACCCCAAGAGGTAAATTGGAATATTCAATCCTTCTCCAGGAACTGCGCGAACAGGCGCATGATAAGATGTCGCCGAAGCATCAAAGTATGCTCTAAGTTCTGCCAATAACTCAGGGAAATCTTCCCCACTGTTCAGATCTTTGCGTAGTGCAAGCGATGTACGACGGTCACTACCTGGTGCGCGACCCAGTCCCAGGTCAATTCTGCCAGGATACAAGGATTCCAGTGTGCCGAACTGCTCAGCGATGACAAGCGGTGCATGGTTAGGCAACATGATGCCTCCTGAACCCAGACGAATCGTTTTGGTTCCACCAGCCAGATATCCAATAACAACCGAAGTTGCGGATGAAGCAATACCCGGCATGTTGTGATGTTCAGCTACCCAGTAACGGTGATATCCCCAACGCTCAGCATGCTGTGCCAGATCGAGACTGTTGCGCAGTGCATCAGCAGGTGTTGCACCTACTACGACAGGAGCCAGATCCAAGATGGAAAGCTTAACGTCGTTAATGTGTTCTTTATGGGATGAAGCCGTATTTTCTGTAGTCATTATCGTTTAATCTCCTCGATGATTATATTTTTGTATATCCAGATATATAGATTAATTAAATCGCAACTGGATATAGTGATGTGATGATAAACTAGCCGTTTACATCCGGACGGAATCCCTGCGTGCATGTGCATCCTAGCTTCCGTTCCGGCATCCGGCTTATAACTCGTTCTGCACGTACTCGGCAAACTGACGGATTGTCTCCTCGTTGCGCCGATAATACGTCCATTGTCCTCTTCGCTCGGAGAGCAGCAATCCTGCCTTGAGCATAGTCAGCAGATAACTGGATATAACCGACTGAGCCAGTCCAGCCTTCACTTGAATCGTGCCAACACAGATTCCGTTCTTGCCACCATCCGGATGCTGTGATAGTTCCAGCGGTGGAAAGTGTTGCTCCGGGTTTTTGAGCCACAACAAGATTTGTCTACGTGTCTCGTTCGATAATGCTTTGAATATAAGTATAGGTTCCATGGGTACGATTATACCCCCTTTCATCCATTTTGCAAACACATGAACAAACAAACCGACTCTTGATCGAGTCGGTCTGGTATCATATGGAATCCTTATAGGGAACCAACATCTATATTAGAATTTGGTCGTTACCGTCTGTTTAACCTGATCCAACATCGCTTGATATGCGGGTGCATCCAGGTATCCAATACTACCAAAGAGCAGATGATCTACGGTTTCAATACCTACAAAATCGAAGATACCTACGTCTGAAGTTATTTTCAATCCAGCAGTCATGCCGATCTGGTCATATATTTCATTTGGTGTACCATGGGTGTTGATAATGAGGCCTTTTTTGCCTGTCAGCAATTTCTCGATTCCTGCTTCACCTGCTGCATACGCAAAACCATAGGCGAATACACGGTCAACGTACCCTTTCAGAATGGCAGGAAGACCTGTCCACCAGATCGGATAGATGAATGTAATGGCTTCTGCATCTGTAACAAACTGTTGCTCTGTAGCGATATCCTGTGGTGTCTGTCCTGCGCGCATGGAAGCTGTATCTGCTTCAGTCAGTACGGGTTGGAATCCAAGCTTATATAAGTCACGAACGACTACTTCATGGCCTTGAGCTTCGAGAGCTTCTACAGCAGTATTGAGGATTGCGTTATTCAAGCTGTCTGTGTGCGGGTGAGCATATACGATAAGATGTTTCATAGTGTGAATCCCTCCAGGTTTGGTTTGAGTTAGGTTGCGAAAATGGGGTTACATTGATACGTTCCACATACATAGACATCTATGCATTTGGTTAAAAAAATATTTGGGTTCCTCTGCCTCCACCCCATCCAAATCTGGAAGGGTTGCAGACAGAAGAGTTCATTCATTATAACTTTCGGACAATCATGGACAGCAAGCTCTCCAATTGCTCCGACTGTTCATCGGACAAGCCACTATAGATGATGTCATTAATCTGCTCTGATACCTGATGGAAGATCGGTTCAAGACGCTTCCCCTGATCAGTAAGGCGAATCATCGTCACCCGGCTATCTTCGGCACTCTTGCTGCGTTCAACATAGCCAAGCTTCTCCAGCTTGTTGACCAGTACTGTTACCGTTGGTTGCGTGCGTTGGACACGTTCAGCCAACATCTTGATCGACAGCGTCTCTTCCCGGTACAAGAACATTAATACATCCCCATGAGAAGGAACAATCCCTGTTACCTCATGCTGTTCCAATTCGTGTACAATCCGTTTGTTGACATGGTCCCTGATTCTTGCAATCAGTGCAATTGCGTTGTATTTAGGCATGACCTCATTATACATAGACATCTATGTATTTTCAAGTTCTTTTTTATAAAAAGAAAAACAGCCCTTTCCATGCTTCTAACAGGTGGAAAATATCGGGCTGTTTCGATTCTGCTCTGATCCTGATCTGTAATGTAAGATCTTAGATAATCATTTTTGAATTCATGCTGGATTCACGCTGAATTCAGTTAATCCATTGCGTGATTTTCTCAACGGATTGTCGGGACTTCTCACGTTGGGGCTCCTCTACCCGATAACCGAAGGCTGCCATCATAGAGACGCCCCATGCGCCATTTTCCAGCAAACCCTCTTCTTCCATAATACGGTGGACGTCCTCACGGCTGAAACCTTCGATTGGACAAGAATCAATCTCGATCTGAGCTGCCGCCGTCATCATGTTGCCAAGTGCAATATAAGTTTGTTTAGATGCCCAGTCAAATAATGATCTTGGATTATCCAGAATTTTCTGATTATTTTGGAACTTTCCATAAGCCTCACTTGTTAGCTCAAATACGTTATTTGGCATTCCCTTTGTTTCCTTCAACATGTACTCCGCATAAGGAGAATTATAACTGGCATCTGATCGGGCCAAAATAACAACAAAATGGCTTGCTGTAGCCAATTGCTTTTGAGCGCCGGAAGAGACTTCGGACAGACGCTTACGCAGGTTCGGATTTTGTACAATCAGAAACTTCCACGGTTCAAGACCAATGGAACTTGGAGATAATCTGCCTGTTTCCAATATAAATTGGAAATCCTCATCCGAGATTTTACGGGTATCATCAAATATCTTTGTTGCATGCCGGAAATGATATGCCTTTAAGATGTCTTCCTTTGTCTTTGACTTTGTTGTAACTTCCATGCAGCTCCACGTCCTTTTATATATTTTTTTATGTTGAACAATAATGTTAAAGTGACTTCATCTCAAGTATTAGTTTAGGACCTATGCGTATAAATTAAAAGTACGCACATTATTGTTTCTTAGTTTATAAAAGTAAGTATTGGATGAAGACAGCAATAATCCACTAGGCACTTACATGGCGCCTAGTGGATTATCTGCGACTCTCTCCTTTTAAATCTTGAAATCTTGAACCAGCTTATTCAGATTTAATGCACTCTCCTTGACTTGATCAGATTGTTTAACTACTTCCACAGATTGCGCAGCAGAGGCAACCATATGTCCTGCGATTTCCTGACTGGATGCGGCGGATTGTTCACTTGCTGATGCAATCTCATGAATGGAGCCCACTAGTATTTTGATATTGGCAGTCACTTGTTGTGAGGTTGCATTGAGATCTTTAACGGCATTGGCATGATCAAGAGAATCGACATAATACTGTTCAGCTGTATCCTCCAATAATTTATAATCTTTGCCAACCTGATTGAACATAAAGGATAGCAATTCTTTGGCATTCGAGGACAGATTGGTTACAGACTGCATAACTTCTTCCGTGACCTGCTGAATTTGATCGGCAGCCTGTCTGGAATCATCAGCCAACTTTCGAATCTCGCTTGCTACAACCGCAAAACCTCTGCCTGCTTCTCCAGCTCTTGCAGCTTCAATGGATGCATTGAGTGCAAGCAGATTAGTCTGCGCCGTAACATCCAAAATAGATTGAGATAATATACCAATCTGATCTACAGCAGTTGCACGTTCCAGCGCTTCTGACATCTTCTTACTCGTATGATCGTACATGTCTATGGCTGCTCGGCTCGATTCGCGGGCTTCCTGCTTCAACTTTTCAGCCTTCGTGCTGGTCACATACGCGGACTCTGCTTGTTTAGATGTCTGTTCCGATATATATTCGGCTCCCTGTTGCATCTCAGCAGCCGAATGATTCATATTTTCCGTATGGGCTGAAGCCTCTTCCATTGCAGCAGAGAGCTCTTCAACTGTAGCTGATACTTCACGAATTCGTTCATTCAGACCAGCCATATTCTGGTTGGTAAGATCGCTAACCTGGTTGATATGATGAGATTCCTGAACTACACCACGAATGACATTTGTTGTGGAATCGGTCATTGTACGAATAGCTCGTGCGATGACACTTATCTCATTATTTCCCTGTGTTAGGTGCGGATCCAAGGATGCCGTTAAGTTGCCTTTTGTTATTTCTTCACAATAACGGGTGATAGCTTTCATTCGTTGACGTATACTGCGAATCATTACAAATGAAATCAGAATGAGCGCTGCAAGGGAAAGCAAAAGAACCGAACCGAGCACCAATGCTCGCTGCTGAATTACTTCCTGTGTATCCGCATAGAGCTTGGCTGACTCCTCTTCGTTATACGCACTCAAAAGGGTGATTGTCTCCACAATCGCTGTACTGCTTTTGTTAATTCTTCCTCTCTCTTCACTATCGTAGGTGCCCGACATCTTTTTGGTATCCATGATTTGCTCAATATCCTGATAATATGTATCCATCTTTGCTACCAAATCTGCAAATATCTCTTTTTCTTTGGTATCCAATGTTCTTGCTGAAAATTCATTCAAGCCATCCGTGATACTCTTCTTACCTTTCTGAACCTGATCGTACTGTTTGTCGGTGTACTCTGCATTATCAAGAACCTTTGTATAATTGGCGCGCATATTATAGAAATTACTTTTCAATTCAAGAACATTGGTTTGATGCTGGAAACGGTCATTGTAGAGGATACCTTGTCCCGTTTTTGCTTCGTTCATTCCCAAAATTCCAATCAGAAAGACAGTAAACAAGCCGATTAGACTAATCACAGTCATGATGACCATCGTTGTTGTTAATTTCATATTTTTGAGTTTATTTCCTTTCTTATATTTTGGCTTAGACTGAATTGACATGATTATTCCCCCACTTTAAATAGTAGATAGCCTTATATATCTTATATCTATATCGTATGTATCCATATTGTTTGTTAGCATTTCAGGAAAATTGACTTTATTCTTTTAATGAGAAAAGTAATGGGAGACAACAGAAAAGCCGCCAGAATATAATCCAGCGGCTTTTCTGTGAATATGAAACGATATCTATGCGACCTATAGTTGCTCCATCCACTCATTTTCAGAAATGACGGTATATCCTTCTTGTCTCAACAATGCTGAGGTGACACCTTCTCCAGTTACCTTTTGATTGGCAAAATTCCCATCATAGATCTTCTGTGTACCACAGGACGGACTAAACTCCTTCAGTACCACACACGATACATTCAATTCTCGCGCCCATTCGAGCGTCTGATAGGCTCCCTTGATATACAGCTCTGTGACGTCCTTGCCACTTTTCTCGATCACTTTTGCAGTGCCTGCCAGCACGTCCTTGCCTGTGCCACCGATAATTTCAGCCGGTTCTCGCGGAGTGGAGAATCCACCAAGCAGCTCCGGGCATACCATCTTAGCCTGGTCCTGCTTCACAAGCTCCTGAATCTTCTCATCCAGGCTCGCTGTTCCATTGTAACGGCAAGCTACCCCCGCCAGACATGAACTCACCAAATATTTCATCGTTATCTCCTTATACTCATTCCATCTATGAAGTAAATTGTAACATATAAGATCAAGCCCTATAACTCACCTCTGGTAATCATCTTGATCCGTCCATCTTCCCTGTATTCAACCTGAAAAACATCCGTGCTCGACTCCAGTTCAAATGTGACCATGCCTGGATGGTCAGGATTACGGTGAAGTTTATACGCTTGAAGATCCATTTTAAATATTTTTTTAATTATAGGTTCTACTCCTTCTCTAAGAAGAGACTCCTGTATGTTATATAGTTCCTGATAATAAGCCTCTATTTCTTCCCAGTCTGCAAAGTCTTGCTCATAATGATTAGCATCCCCAACCGTATAACCCAAGCCCTCTTTTCCTTCGGTCATCTGGACAAAGTAGTTATCTTTAAAGGAAAAGGAGACTGTATCTTTGCCGAGTTCATCATCTTTGCTTCGGCTTGCTCTTACCAGATCAAGATTGGCTTTACCAGACAGAGCCTCAATCGCGTTTCTGGCATCCGCCAGCGCTGCCTGTGATATTTGATCAGGTCTAAGGTCGCCTGTGATCGATACAGCCTTGTCCTGCTGCCATACAATCTCCCCATAACCATGGCCAGTCTCATTCTCTAACGCTAATGTCGTATGTGATATCGGCTCCAATTCCCCTTGCTTCATACTCACAAAACGTTTGACTGATGCAGGTTTAAGCGTTGGAGTGCTGCCTATACTTTGCAAAAGCGTTGGAACTTGACGCAGATAACGGTGCTCCAACTCGCTTGGCTGCATCTCACGTCTCATCTGTACTTCACGCAGATTTCCTGTTGTCGCATCGAGCCATATCTGCGCATACTCCTTCTCGCTTTCATTTCCAGCCTCTACATATATTCTGCCGGACACAGGCAGGTCTTCCACTTTCATAATCTTCAGCTGTTTACCCAGATCATCTCGCATCGTAGTCGCAACATTTCTTTTCATTTTGTCGGTTAGCAGATTTGTGTTCAAACCATCGGATAACTGTAACGTTGCTGTCGGATAGACCTGCTCGATTACGGGTTTCACCAGCTGTCCATCATTCCAGATCCATAGGAACAATCCAGCCGCAATAACCAACGCACCTGTGCCGGCAACAAGAGGTCCTTTTCTAGGGCGACGCTTGTGGGACACGTTGTTCACTTTCAGTCTAAACGGCCTGGATGGCCTGGAACTGTCCTCTGACCTATCTCCCTTGCTCCCCTCTTCCGACTTCTTCATCCACTCCACCTGTTGAAGCACCTTTCGCTTGTGATCCTCCGTAAAAGGAGACGAAGCAAACGGTCCCTTCCGGATTTCCTTCTCCCATTGCTCATCCTTGTGTCTCATTTGCTTCGCTCCTCCCATTGTTTCCGTACCTTATCCTTACCTCGGGATAGTCTGGATTTTACTGTGCCTAAGCTGATTTTCAATATCTCAGCAATCTCACTCGTCGTAAGCTCATATTTCAGATTCAGCAAAAGGATCTCCCGGAACTTCTTCGGCAACGCCAGAACAATATCCCAGATTTCATGGATATGCTCCTTACGCATCACTTCCATCTCGGCCGAAGGATGTGCAGGCTGCTCTGCAATCATGACTCTTTGGCTTGAATCCCCACGCTCTGTCTCAATGGGTAACGTCTCTCCCCACAGGCTACTACGAAAAAATCTGGATTTTCGATATGTAAAAGTCGTGTTCCTAGTAATCGTCAACAGCCATGTTTTCAGTGAGCAATCCCCACGATAAAGAGCGATCCCCGAGTACGCCCGAATAAATACCTCCTGTGACAATTCATCTGCCTGTTCGGCACTTTTGGTCAGGAAATAAGCGTAATTCCACACGTCATTTCCGTAGTCATCCATTATGCTGCTAAGTGTGTAATTGTCTATGGTCTGAGCTTGTGCCAGTAATTGATCATCCAACTGTTGTTCACCTCACTTAATATGACTGAGTCTAATGTGATTTGGTTCCCTGTTTTGGACATTATTTCTTATTATTGTAGCAAAATAAAAAACAGCATGTTCAACATCGCTGAACACGCTGATTCCTTCAAGTTTGCTTGTTAGAAATCTCTATCAGGAAGCTTATAAGCGAACGCACCACTTCATCAGTTAATTCTGCCCTCTGGTCTAACGTATCATTTTCTTCGTTATACTTTAACCGCAGCAATCATCAGAAACATCGGTCTCCGATTCTCGTCTCGCATGCCTGGGACCTGTTCAATCATCTCCGGTGATGGTTTGGATTCAGCCACCTTTTGAATAGCAAACCCCGCCTTAATCAGTTCATTGAGATGTGTTGCCAGTGTGCGATGATATTTGACCACATCCTGATTCAGAAAGTTCGCCACACGTTTCCCTTCATCGTGGTAATCATCCACGGGCCAGTGAAGAATCTCACCTGTGGGTCCGTAATGCCAATCCTGGGCAGCACGAGCGGTGAAGATGGGATGTTCGGAAGATAGTACAAATGTGCCCCCTTCTACGAGAAAATCATTGATCTTAGCGTACACCGTGTCTAACCGTTCAATATAATGCAAAGCAAGTGAACTGATCACAACGTCGAATTGTCCCGGTGCAAAATCAATATCTTCAATCGCCAGCTGCTCGTACCGGATCTGTGGATCGTCCGTCATTTCACGAGCACGCTGAAGCATATTTTCAGACAAATCTACTCCGATCACTGAACTCGCTTGCTGCTCCCGCGCATACCGGCAGTGCCAGCCAAAACCACATCCCAAATCCAGCACACGTTTGTCCTTCAAATCAGGCAATAGAGTCTGCAGTTCATGCCACTCCCCCGCTGCATCCAGCCCTTGAACGGAACGTGCCATCTTACTATAGTTATTGAAAAATTCAGATTCATCGTATTTATTTTGTTTCATCAAGAGAATCCTCCCGCTTTATAAATATCAACCTACTCTACCACATAAACGATATTTAAACGCAAAAGTTGCCAAGAGAATTCACGACGTGTTATCATACAGAACGAACGTTCAGTATTTTTAAATACAGAATGAACATTCAGTCTACTAACGGAGGTCATTATGAATACGAATTGGACGCATCCCTTGGAAGGGCAATCTGTAGGTAAAGCTTTTATAAGCTACCTCGTGCCTTCTGTATTGGGGATGCTGGTAGTTGCTTTTAATTTTATTATCGACGGCATTATGGTTGGACACAAACTGGGTTCTACCGCGATGGCGGGAATCGGCATTGCCTCACCTGTTTACACACTTTTTGTTGCTATGTCGCTGTGGATCGGTATGGGCGGGGCAACCTTGTACTCCAACGCTATGGGTAGAAAAGATATCACATCAGCCAAACAAATTTTTACCAAATCCATTATGCTGATTATGCTAGTTACGATAGCCATTGGATATACTGCATTTACGTTCAAAGACAAGCTGGTATACTCCCTCGGTGCTAACGCCGAGACCTTCCCGTTTGCTTCGGATTATATGAATATCATGTTATTGTTCGGATTCGTTTTCACCATTGAGAATGCACTCTCTATCTTTGTACGAAACGATGGTAATCCCAACACGTCCATGTACGCTCAGATTACGTTTGCTATAGCCAATATCATCATCAATTATATAACATTGTATGTACTCGAATGGGGTGTACGCGGTGTGGCCCTCGGTACAATTGTATCAGCGTCTCTTGCGTTACTTGTCCTGTTCACTCACTTTTTCAAAAAAACAAATAATCTCACGTTCACCCGGTTCAAATGGAACAACAAACTGCTGGCTTCCCTGCTGCTCATTGGTTTCCCCAGCTTTCTGGCTGAACTCGGCATGTCGGTCTTCTCTGTCTCTCACAATATCTCCATGGACCGCATTGCGGGCACGGATGGTGTAGCATCCTTTACCGTATTGAACTATATTCATGGTGTGGTACTGTTAGCGTTCCTGGGTCTGGCGTCTGCTGCCCAACCTCTGATCAGCTATTATCACGGTGCCAATCAGATTAAACGGGTACAACAAACAATACGGTTAGCCACCAAAACGGCTCTCGCATGCGGTCTATTGTTACTGGTTGTTGTTCAGATCGGTGCGCCTTATTTCGTGCAAATCTTTGGAAACTTCAGTAGTGGCGTAACGGATAATGCCGTTTACGGATTACGTATATTTACATTTGCCTATGTGTTTATGGGTGTTAACTTTGTCATGAGCACCTATTTCCAATCTGTAGGCAATGCCAAAATGGCCATTTGGATCACAGCTGCGCGTGAAATGATTATCATGATTGCGTTGATTGCGATTCTCCCTTCATTCTTTGGTGTCACGGGTGTGTGGCTTGCCGTACCGCTGTCCGAAATGCTGGTTCTCGCAACCATAGCCGTATACTATAGAAAACGATCCCTTACGGATCGAATAAACGCGCTGCGCCCTGAATAACGTTAACAGATAATAACAGCAACAGATAGCAAATAAATGGAACGTAAATGGAATGTAGGTAGACTTCATAAATAATCTAACAAACAAATAAACAAAGCCCCGCACGATCAATATAGATCGGTCTGGGCTTTTGTTTTATCCTAAATTAGATGTCATTAGATGCGTATATCAAATCGGCCATTACTATCTGTTGTTGCGTTTGCAATCTCCTTAGGGGTAGCTACGCCCATTCCATTGGATGGTGGTTGGGCAGATAGCGCCTCCTTCGTAGCAGTTGTACCGGCTCCTTGAGAGCTTTGCTGTGCAATCTGTGCCTCAATCTGCTTAATTTGCTGTTCAAGCTGTTTGGTCTTTGTCTCCTTGGTTCGCTCATCGTCCTTGCTAGATTGCACTTTCTCCAGTTGAGCCTCAAGCTTCGTCTTTTGTTTCTCCAAGCTACTTGAATTGTCCGAGCTCGAAGATGTCGATATGTATGATGTAGTGGAGCTGGCTGTAGAAGATATATTCATTATGGTTCTCCTCCTCTTTACTTGGCTTCACTATACCCTATCCCACTGAAACGTACGTTAAATTCAACTGAAAGGTTGCTGAACGAGCTAAAAATCTGAAGTTAATCATATGGAAGTATGTATATCAGTATTAATCCGTAGTCTAATTATTAATACTGAGGGTCTTCATATAAATGATTATATTGATGCTGTCTTATCTATATAGTTAGTTTGTTTCTCGGCAGAAAATAGTAACACAAAAAAGACACACTCGATATCATCAAGTGTGTCTTCCTATTGCTTGGCGGCGTCCTACTCTCCCAGGACCCTGCGGTCCAAGTACCATCGGCGCTAGAGGGCTTAACGGTCGTGTTCGGGATGGGTACGTGTGGAACCCCTCCGCCATCGCCACCAAACGCGTAGCTTACATTTCAGAGTGTTGTTCTCTGAAAACTAGATTCGAAACGAAACATGCGATTTACAACTTGCTATTGGATAAGCCCTCGACCGATTAGTACTGGTCAGCTCCATGCATTGCTGCACTTCCACCCCCAGCCTATCTACCTCGTCGTCTTCAAGGGGTCTTACATACTGGGAAATCTCATCTTGAGGGGGGCTTCACGCTTAGATGCTTTCAGCGTTTATCCCGTCCGTACATAGCTACCCAGCGGTGCTCCTGGCGGAACAACTGGTACACCAGCGGTACGTCCATCCCGGTCCTCTCGTACTAAGGACAGCTCCTCTCAAATTTCCTACGCCCACGACAGATAGGGACCGAACTGTCTCACGACGTTCTGAACCCAGCTCGCGTACCGCTTTAATGGGCGAACAGCCCAACCCTTGGGACCTACTTCAGCCCCAGGATGCGATGAGCCGACATCGAGGTGCCAAACCTCCCCGTCGATGTGGACTCTTGGGGGAGATAAGCCTGTTATCCCCAGGGTAGCTTTTATCCGTTGAGCGATGGCCCTTCCATGCGGTACCACCGGATCACTAAGCCCGACTTTCGTCCCTGCTCGACTTGTAGGTCTCGCAGTCAAGCTCCCTTATGCCTTTGCACTCTTCGAATGATTTCCAACCATTCTGAGGGAACCTTTGGGCGCCTCCGTTACTCTTTAGGAGGCGACCGCCCCAGTCAAACTGCCCACCTGACACTGTCCCCGCACCGGATTACGGTACCAGGTTAGAACCTAGATACGATCAGGGTGGTATCCCAACGTTGCCTCCATGCAAGCTGGCGCTCACACTTCAAAGGCTCCCACCTATCCTGTACAGATCGTACCCAAATTCAATATCAAGCTGCAGTAAAGCTCCATGGGGTCTTTCCGTCTTGTCGCGGGTAACCTGCATCTTCACAGGTATTAAAATTTCACCGGATCTCTCGTTGAGACAGCGCCCAAGTCGTTACGCCATTCGTGCGGGTCAGAATTTACCTGACAAGGAATTTCGCTACCTTAGGACCGTTATAGTTACGGCCGCCGTTTACTGGGGCTTCGGTTCACAGCTTCGGGATTACTCCCTAACCACTCCCCTTAACCTTCCAGCACCGGGCAGGCGTCAGCCCGTATACTTCGCCTTACGGCTTCGCACAGACCTGTGTTTTTGCTAAACAGTCGCTTGGGCCTTTTCACTGCGGCCCCCTCGTGCTATTCACACTACCGGGGCACCCCTTCTCCCGAAGTTACGGGGTCATTTTGCCGAGTTCCTTAACGAGAGTTCTTCCGCGCGCCTTAGAATACTCTTCTCGCCTACCTGTGTCGGTTTGCGGTACGGGCACCATCACCTGGCTAGAGGCTTTTCTTGGCAGTGTGAGATCATGACCTTCGCTACTATAATTTTCGCTCCCCATCACAGCTCAGCCTTACAATGTGCGGATTTGCCTACACATCAGCCTCACTGCTTAGACGGACATCCATCAGTCCGCGTCACTACCCTACTGCGTCCCCCCATTGCTCATAACGGCTTACGGTGGTACAGGAATTTCGACCTGTTGTCCTTCGACTACGCCTTTCGGCCTCGCCTTAGGTCCCGACTTACCCTGAGCGGACGAGCCTTCCTCAGGAACCCTTAGGCTTTCGGCGGATCAGATTCTCACTGATCTTTTCGTTACTCATACCGGCATTCTCACTTGTATAATGTCCAGCGCTCCTTACGGTACACCTTCAACCCTTATACAACGCTCCCCTACCCCTGATGCAAAGCATCAAGCCATAGCTTCGGTGGTGTGTTTAGCCCCGTTACATTTTCGGCGCAGAGTCACTCGACCAGTGAGCTATTACGCACTCTTTCAATGGTGGCTGCTTCTAAGCCAACATCCTGGTTGTCTGTGCAACTCCACATCCTTTCCCACTTAACACACACTTGGGGACCTTAGCTGATGGTCTGGGCTGTTTCCCTTTTGACAATGGATCTTAGCACTCACTGTCTGACTCCCGGAAGTAAGTCTATGGCATTCGGAGTTTGACTGAGCTTGGTAACCCTTGCGGGCCCCGCACCCAATCAGTGCTCTACCTCCACGACTCTGTTTTCCGAGGCTAGCCCTAAAGCTATTTCGGGGAGAACCAGCTATCTCCGAGTTCGATTGGAATTTCTCCGCTACCCCCACCTCATCCCCGCATTTTTCAACATGCGTGGGTTCGGGCCTCCAGTGCGTGTTACCGCACCTTCACCCTGGACAGGGGTAGATCACCCGGTTTCGGGTCTACGTCCACGTACTAAGTCGCCCTATTCAGACTCGCTTTCGCTGCGGCTCCGGCTCTTCACCTTAACCTTGCACGGGAACGTAACTCGCCGGTTCATTCTACAAAAGGCACGCCATCACCCCTAAAACGGGCTCTGACTTTTTGTAAGCACACGGTTTCAGGTTCTATTTCACTCCCCTTCCGGGGTGCTTTTCACCTTTCCCTCACGGTACTGCTTCACTATCGGTCGCTAGGAAGTATTTAGCCTTGGCAGATGGTCCTGCCGGATTCATACGGGGTTTCACGTGCCCCGCACTACTCGGGATCCGTCTCGGAGGGAACAGACTTTCAACTACAGGGCTTTTACCTTCTTTGGCGGGCCTTTCCAGACCTCTTCGCTTAACCGGTTCCTTTGTAACTCCATGTGAGACGTCCCACAACCCCAAAGAGCAAGCTCTCTGGTTTGGGCTTCTCCGCGTTCGCTCGCCGCTACTGACGGAATCACTATTGTTTTCTCTTCCTCAGGGTACTTAGATGTTTCAGTTCCCCTGGTATGCCTCTACACAACCTATGTATTCAGTTGTGAGTAACTGGAAATTACCCCAGCTGGGTTTCCCCATTCGGACACCCCCGGATCAAAGCTTGCTTACAGCTCCCCGAGGCAGTTTCGTTGTTCGCCACGTCCTTCATCGGCTCCTAGCGCCTAGGCATCCTCCGTGTGCTCTTAGTAGCTTAACCTCGTGCTCCGGTTTCGACTGCTCGCTTCCCTTGTTTTGCTTGCGCAAAGCCAAAAGTCGCTCTCACCCGATACCATCGTACGTGCAATCTACCGTTTTTATTTAAACTTGTTTAACACAAGTTCAGCTAAAAAGGAATGTTCTAATTCGCGTTTGTTTCGTTTCGATATCTAGTTTTCAAAGAACAAGCTCCATGCAAAAGCAAGCTGTTTTGAGAGTTTGAGCTCTCAAAACTGAGCAACGAGTGAGTGTTTTGCAGCTAAGCTGCAGTTTTGAATGTTTCCGTTGCAGGAAACGATTCTCCATAGAAAGGAGGTGATCCAGCCGCACCTTCCGATACGGCTACCTTGTTACGACTTCACCCCAATCATCTATCCCACCTTCGGCGGCTGGCTCCTTGCGGTTACCCCACCGACTTCGGGTGTTATAAACTCTCGTGGTGTGACGGGCGGTGTGTACAAGACCCGGGAACGTATTCACCGCGGCATGCTGATCCGCGATTACTAGCAATTCCGACTTCATGCAGGCGAGTTGCAGCCTGCAATCCGAACTGAGACCGGCTTTGTTGGGATTGGCTCCATCTCGCGATTTCGCAGCCCGTTGTACCGGCCATTGTAGTACGTGTGTAGCCCAGGTCATAAGGGGCATGATGATTTGACGTCATCCCCACCTTCCTCCGGTTTGTCACCGGCAGTCTATCTAGAGTGCCCACCCGAAGTGCTGGCAACTAAATATAAGGGTTGCGCTCGTTGCGGGACTTAACCCAACATCTCACGACACGAGCTGACGACAACCATGCACCACCTGTCTTGAATGTTCCGAAGAAAAGGTACATCTCTGCACCGGTCATTCAGATGTCAAGACCTGGTAAGGTTCTTCGCGTTGCTTCGAATTAAACCACATACTCCACTGCTTGTGCGGGTCCCCGTCAATTCCTTTGAGTTTCAGTCTTGCGACCGTACTCCCCAGGCGGAGTGCTTAATGTGTTAACTTCGGCACCAAGGGTATCGAAACCCCTAACACCTAGCACTCATCGTTTACGGCGTGGACTACCAGGGTATCTAATCCTGTTTGCTCCCCACGCTTTCGCGCCTCAGCGTCAGTTACAGCCCAGAGAGTCGCCTTCGCCACTGGTGTTCCTCCACATATCTACGCATTTCACCGCTACACGTGGAATTCCACTCTCCTCTTCTGCACTCAAGTCACCCAGTTTCCAGTGCGATCCGGGGTTGAGCCCCGGGATTAAACACCAGACTTAAATGACCGCCTGCGCGCGCTTTACGCCCAATAATTCCGGACAACGCTTGCCCCCTACGTATTACCGCGGCTGCTGGCACGTAGTTAGCCGGGGCTTTCTTCTCAGGTACCGTCACCTTGAGAGCAGTTACTCTCCCAAGCGTTCTTCCCTGGCAACAGAGCTTTACGATCCGAAAACCTTCATCACTCACGCGGCATTGCTCCGTCAGGCTTTCGCCCATTGCGGAAGATTCCCTACTGCTGCCTCCCGTAGGAGTCTGGGCCGTGTCTCAGTCCCAGTGTGGCCGATCACCCTCTCAGGTCGGCTACGCATCGTCGCCTTGGTGAGCCGTTACCCCACCAACTAGCTAATGCGCCGCAGGCCCATCCCCAAGTGACAGATTGCTCCGTCTTTCCAGTTTCCTTCAGGCGAAGAAAACAACTATTCGGTATTAGCTACCGTTTCCGGTAGTTGTCCCAAACTTGAGGGCAGGTTGCCTACGTGTTACTCACCCGTCCGCCGCTAAGTATCAAGGAAGCAAGCTTCCTATCAACTCCGCTCGACTTGCATGTATTAGGCATGCCGCCAGCGTTCGTCCTGAGCCAGGATCAAACTCTCCAATAAAGTATTGAAAAGAGCGATAAGCTCATTTTGAATCTGACGAGATTAAAAATCTCATTTGTGCTCCAGTCGATTCAAGCCAAGGCTTGTCTCTAACTTTCGCGTTCATTCTGCAAGCAGAATGTTTACTCACTCGTTGTTCAGTTTTCAAAGATCAAACTTATTTTTGTTACCGAATGTCGTTCTCTTCAGCAACTCTTATATAATATCATGTCCGAACCAACTTTGCAAGCTCTTTTTTTAAGTTTCTTTCGAAGCTTATTTCATTTGCTTGCCGCACCGTGTATCTCGTGTTTTTTTGGCCGGAAATAGAATATACCATGTAGAACATACACTTGTAAAGAGTTAATTTCAAAACATATCAAATCCACGATCTAACCATATTAAGGACCTTTAATCTAGAATGAACTCTTAAGTTCAATTGTATTATCCTACAGCTTGATCTTCTTTATTTAATCTGTCTTTGTTCTATATATAAGAAGGTAACCCTCTCAACTCTTATATTCGAGACAAAAGGGTTACCTTCTATAGTAATCTATATTTATTTACGTTCTACTTTATATCCTTTATCCTCAAGCAGTTTCACGATACCGTGATCACCCAAGTAATGTGCCGCGCCAACAACAATGAAATATTCCTCACTTTTGCCGTTTTTCAAGTAACCATCGATTTTGTCCGCCATACCAATGTTACGATCAACCAGCATCGCTTTGTTATATTCCTCGTTAGTGGAGAAGCTGTTTGTCAGTTCAAGCAGTTGCTCGTCATTACCCGTTTTCCACATCTCAGCCATTTCTTTCACACTGTTATCCAACACGTCGAAGTTTTCGATTGTCGCTTTCAGTGTTTCCTCTTGTGTTTCTTTGGAAAAGTCGTTAAACATGCCAAGTTGAGATTGATAACTCTCTAACTCAATAACTGGAAGTTTGCGCTCGATCGCTTTCTGGATGAAATACAGATCCACTCCTGCTGACGCTTCGTATCCTGCCGTTGTGGACTTCAAACTTGCAAGTGTGCTCTCTACTACCCAAGGCTTAAATGCATCCAAGGCGTTAGACTCCAGACCATTTTTCTTCAATACATCACCCAGCTTAGTATACGTTTCACTGGAAATGTGGTCTTTCAGTGTTGTTCCATCCTGATACGAACCCAGACTTAGAACCAGCTTTTGCTGCTCTTCGTCAGCGGCTTTGCTAATATCAATCTCTACCCCGAGATAATCAGCTTCCGCAAAGGCTTCTTCAAACTCCGGACGCAATGGATAGAAGCTCTCATCCGCAATATGCATGGACCCTACCAAATAGACCGTGTTGCCATTGCTTTCAACTTCCCACATGAAGCCACGTCCACCAGTTTGCGCAGTTTCAGTTGCTCCCCCTTTGGATACCAACAGCACGGTGCGCGTTGCAGCATCCCAGCGAACTTCATAACCTGCAGCATCGCCGACGATGCGGATTGGCGCATACGTTACACCGTTGATTCGTGTAAGCTTACTTTTGAGTGTAATCGTTTTGCCATCTACTTCAGCCGTGATCGTATCATCTGTCGCAGTTGTTAGCTTCACGTCCATGGCATCCAGCGTAGTCCGCAGTGGAACTAATGTCGTACCTTTATCCAGGATTGGTGCTCCTGTGGCATATTTCACAGCTTGATCATTAACCTTGACGGAAGTTCCTTGTGGAGCAGCCATAGCTGGTACTGAAGATGCGAGCAAACCTACCGAGATTGTGAGAGATAAGAGCATGCGTTTCCAATTCTTCATATTATGTAATCTCCTTTATTGAATATAGTTGCCAATCCAACATTTAATAGAATGGACATACTTAGATACTACGGTTAAAGATGGGAATTGGTGCCACTCCACAAACGGAGCAGCACTTTATCCCTGCATTACACTCATTAGATAAGAAACAATACATACGAAACCGTCATATATGTTCAATGTTAGATATTCGCAAAATCCAAGCTATTCCATGATAAATAGATACTGATCATTGCCAGGAAAAAGAACGCTACAGCAATCTTCCGATTACCCCCCAGCTTCACTCCATATGCAACGAAGAAAATAGCGATAGCTAATTTAGCGATGCTTTGGTAATAGACCTGCTCTGAAAAGGCTGAACTACTGAATACAATGGAAAGTAGCAGTGTAGTCAGGATCAATGCTTTAAACCACAGAGGTTCCCTCAAAAACTGTATATAGAACCCTTTTAACTGCTGCATGATCGTCAACCCTCTCCTGAACTCGATTTAATATAACACCACCGACACAGCACACCACTAACCACCACATCACACACCTTACCTTCAAACACTCAACCTAGATCTTATATGCCTTCATCGCTTTAAACAATTCCTTGAAGGTTGGGCGTTTACCGTACATCAACACACCTGTGCGATAGATTTTGGCTGCAAGCCATCCGAAGACGATAATGGATACAATGAGAATCGCTAAGGACGTTAGAATCTCCCAAGTTGGCGCAACTCCTGCGCCAATTCGTACCAGAATCGCGGTCGGCGACGTGAATGGAATGAAGCTTGCGATTTTCAACAACAGAATGTTTGGCGTAGAAATACTGAAGATCGCAATATAGAAGGAAACAAGTGACAACATTGTAATCGGCAGAACAGCCTGACCGAGTTCTTCAGTACGGCTTACCATTGAACCAATGGCAGCGAACAACACGGCATACAGGAAGTAACCCAGAATGTAGAATATGAGTCCGTACACAATAACCGCAATATTCACATCACTCAGACTCATATTGAAATCACCTAATACTGCACGGTTATGCGGCAGCAGGATATTTCCGGCAACCACCGCTCCGAAGATCCCGATTTGCAGCATCCCCACCATGAAAATACCGATGATTTTACCAAACATCTGACTGAGCGGTGATACACTCGTAATCAGAATCTCCATAATACGCGAGCTCTTCTCAGCTGTGATCTCGGAGGCAATCATGTTACCTGTCATCATCGTCGAGGTAAACAGCAGGATGATCAGCAAGTACACCACAATATAGTTAATCGGGCTCATTGCACCTTCAGACTCAGTACCTGCTCCGCTCTCATCTGTACTCAAATTTTGCTCGGTGAGCTTCACAGGTGTTGTAATCAGTTCCTTCTGCTCCGCTGTGAGTACATCCTTCACAACCACATCCAGCTTTACACTCTGTAATGCCGCTTCAATGGATGCAATGATCTGAGGTGATACGTCATCTGCAGAATATAGAATGGGCTGCGGGAACTCTTGCCCGGAAACAGATTCAAACTTCAGATAACCATCGGTAAGCCCTGCTTCCACATCCGCCGCAAGAGCAGCTTCATCTTTGTCACCACTGGCAATAAATCGATAGGCCTGATCTCCTTGAGCCGCAGAGAAGCTCTCCAATTTCTCGGAAACTTCAGGCTGCCCTGTACTCAGAAGACCGATATTTACAGGATTACTGCTTGAAGCTCCACCGATGGAACCCCCATTAAATAAGGTAATGAAATACGGGACATTGAGTCCGATTGAAATTAAAAGTGCAAGTACAATGGTCGTCACCATGAATGATTTCGTTTTAACTTTGTTTTTAAATGTAAAACCCGTAATCGTTCCCATTTTATTCATTCGACTCACCTACCTCACGAATAAAGATTTGGTTAAGCGTTGGTTCCTTCAGTTCAAAGTGTTCCACTGTCGTCTGAGTCATGGCTGTTCTCAGAATCTCTTGAGCCGCTTCCACCTGACTAATATGTATCAGGTAACCGCGCTCATTCCGCTCGACTTTCTTCACACCAGACAACTGTTCGAGTCCTTCCACACTACCAATCGTACCCAGGAATACCTGTTCACGCGGATACCGGCTCTTGATCTCCTTGATCTCTCCTTGTACGACTGTGTTGGAACGATGCAGAATGGTAATCTGACGACACAACTCTTCAACGTGCTCCATACGGTGTGTTGAGAACAGGATTGCTGTACCTTCGTCACGCAATTCTTTGACGGTGGACTTGAGTAATTCCACGTTGACAGGATCCAGTCCACTGAACGCTTCATCCAGAATGAGAATCTGCGGTCTATGCACTACAGCCGCGATAAAGCCCATTTTCTGCTGATTACCTTTGGATAACTCCTCGATCTTTTTATCGTAATACTCAGGTACCTCAAACCGATTCAGCCAGTACTTGAGGCTCTGATCTGCGTCCTTACCATTCATGCCACGAAGTCGTGCCAGGTAATTAATCTGTTCGCTGACTTTCACCTTCGGGTACAATCCGCGCTCTTCCGGAAGATAACCCATAATCTGTTGCAGTTCCGTATTATAGGGCTTGCCGTTGTACAGGATATTCCCTCCGTCCGGGTGAATCAGTCCGAGCACCATGCGCATTGTTGTTGTTTTACCTGCACCATTGGCTCCGAGCAATCCGTAAATCTCCCCCTCTTTTACATTGAGCGTGACTCCATTAACGGCTGTTTTGTCTGCATATTGCTTGACGACTTGCTTCAATTCCAATCGGTTCATCATTTATCGTCTCCCTTCGGTTATTTCCACTGTACGGGTGCATACCCGGCAATCCAGAATGCCAGCACTTCATCCAATTCCAAGTTACGGATTTTCAATACTCGGTTATTCGACAGCTCCAGCCTTTCCTGCGCTTCGCTGACCCGGGTTGTAATTACGCGAACCAGACCGCCCTCTTCCAAAGAAGATTCCACAACACCAGGGATGCTCTCTGGCCTTAAGTCTCCTTCATACCAGACTTCCTTCCACTGATCGAGCACCATATCTTTCTCGGCCATCCCCAGCGACTGACCACGGTGCATCAATACGATGTAATCCGCAAGCCTTTTGACTTCGTCCGCAATATGTGTGGCAATCAGAATCGTGGTGTCACCACCTGCCATGAAGGTACGGAACTGCTCAACCATCACTTTCCAGGCAAAGGGGTCCAATCCTGACGAAGGCTCATCCAAAAGCAATAGTCTTGGGCGAGCTGCAATTGCAGCTGCAATCTCAAATTTACGCCGCTCTCCCTTGGACATCTTGTTCAGCTTCACATCAACAGGTACTTCCATATCCTGAATCAGTTGGTCGAACAACTTCATATCCCAACGTGGGTACCAGTACGCCCGGAAATGGGCTGCTTCCTGTGCTGTTATCCGGTTCTCTTCTGAACCAGCGTTATCTGCCACAAAACCAATCTGTTGTCTCAGTTCAATGGGAAGTGGCCCATCATGTTCCTGACCAAACCATATAATCTGCCCAGCATCTGGCAGCACCACTTGCTGCAGCATGTTAAGGAGGGTGCTTTTGCCTGAACCGTTGTGACCGAGAATAGCCACTATATACCCTTCCGGGATGGTCAGATCAATTGGGCCAATAACTCTGCGTTTTCGCATTTTGGATACGCCGTTCAACTGGATTGCTATGGGTTCCACGTATGAATCACTCCCTTACTTCACGTAAATAGCCTTCAGGACTTCCCGGAACAGGCTCTCCATCTCTTCTTCCGTACAGCCTACCGATTTCCCGGACTGCACCGCTGCCTGCATCGCTTCTTGTGCGGCCTTTAATCTATAATTTTCTCTATCGCCGGCTTCTACTTGGGCCACAAATGTCCCTGTCCCCTGCTTCGTACGAAGCAAGCCTTCATTCTCCAGATCCTGATAGACCCGTCTAACCGTAATAACACTGCAATTCAGTGCTCCGGCGAACTCACGAATGGACGGCAAATGTGTTCCCTCCCCCAACTGACCCGTAATTATTAACGATCTTAACTGATTTTCAATTTGGTGATATAAAGGTTCAGCGCTATTTTCATTAATTTGAATGGGTATTTTCACATCTTGCACCTCGCCCTCCGGTACACTCCAGTCTGTTACCTGACCGTGCCGGTTTCATCCTGTATTCGTACATAAGCTCAATTCTCATTTTAATTCAAATCCCGATGAACCAGCTTCTTCAGCGTCAAGCGACTAAACAGCCATAATCCCGCTACGCCAGCCACCAGAGCAATCCACATGATCGGGGAAAGTAGCCCCCATGATTTACTTCCATCCATTACAATCCGTAATCCGTAACTGCCTGACATTCGAATCAGTATGGATATGCCAATGGCGATGGGTATAAAAAGCGTACTGAGAAGCAAGTATTTCTTGCCACTGTTCAGAAACTCACCGTAAATATACAATCCTGTTACCAAAAGGCCATAACCTGTACAGGTAAGGCTGAAGGCCAGGTACTGATCCCATCGGAATCCTTCGGCATGAAAGTTAACCACGTATAACGATCCGTAGAAAAAGATTCCATTGTACGTAAACGCCATCAGAGACTGCTGTAGCCTGGACCACATCACCACTTGTTCAGGGATGGGAATTCTACGATAGTAGGCCAGCATCTGCGTATAAGAATCCTCCTGTATGTAACGAAAGGAACGCCTGCAGAACATGAACCCTTGAAATGGCAACATGATTAAAAAGAAGGAATCCACTACTGGATTAATGATTTCTGTCTGTTGTTGTCCTAAAAACATCACACCGCTCATGCTGCCAGTGTATATCATGAATAATGCAGACCATAGCCATTGGAGCTTATCCTTACTCGTCTGGCTGCGGGTCAACCACCACGCCTGCTTCCATTCGTTCATATGCATGCCTGCCTTTCACCTGTCATTCACTCACTCATCTTGCTTACTGTGTTCACTGTGTTTACTGTATATATCAATATACACAGTATACAGACCAAATTCTCATCCCGTCAACCCCTAAATTTCCTGAATCAGGAAGATGGGATGGGACACTTTTCAAATTTACGTTAAAATAAACTATAGTACCGAATCAAAGAAAGGAAGGTTACAGCTATGGATTGGTTGGTAGAGATCGGATTTGTACTCCTTTTCCTTATCGTCGTTATCTGGTTGGTCCTCCGGGATGAACCTCATCGTCATTCTGCCAAAAAAGGCAGACACCGCATTCGCCGTAACAACGGTTATACGGACTCTGCTTCGGGATACCCGGTCATTATGGGAGATGACTCCTACGATCGACATGCCAGACACACACCGGATCACAAACATCATGATTCGGATTCTTCATCAGGCACACATTCTCATCACAACAGCGATAGTGGTAGCAGCAACGACAGCAGTGGAGATAGCGGTGGCGGAGACAGTGGAGGTGGCGGGGATTAGACTTCATTCGGCAAACACAAAAGAAGGGCTGTACCCATTATTGTGTAAACACAATTCGGGTACAGCCCTTTGCCGTTCTCTAGCACCTGTTTACAGAAGAGGTCTTACGATTAAACGAGGTTGTAGCCACTAGGCAGACTGCGATCCCTGCGGATTGCACGAATCTGAGCCAGCGTTAACCGTTGATTGGTGGAGATCAGGGATTCCACATCATTGCCACGGATAAGATCATCCAAATCTCTCAAGTTGGTGTTGCCTCGGAAGACCCGGAATCCACCTTGGAAGTTAGGACGTGTAAACACAACCAGTGTTGCATTGGAACTTGTTGAGAAAAAGCGCAGGCTCTCCACCCCATCCAAAATATTGTCCAGGTTGCGGAGCCCCGTGTTGCCACGATAGATGCGGCTTCTCCCTCTGTAGTTCTCTTCTGAATACACGGTAAGACGTGGATACGTTTGACTGACGTTGACTGTTTTTTTCATTTTGTTTCCCCCTCTCGAAATCATTCTATGAATGAATGAGAGAGGAAGCGTGGACGAATCGTCTATTAGATTAGTCCATTTTCATATTTTCGGAAGGTTATAGTGACGCACGCCCAAGTAACCGGAGGTTATATCTATACTTTTATACGCCGAGGATAACTTCCCATACCGGACGTGTATGACCACCAGGATATAAGAGATATAGAAGAACATACACAACAACACCCGTTAACGCTGATCCGAACCAGATCATGGACGTGAACTTGCCCCAGCGGCGATGTGTTCCGAACTTCTTTTTGAACCCCAGCACCAGTGTGGAGATGCCGAATATCGCTGCCACGGTAGCCAAGATAATATGAAAGATCAGAAATATCCGATAAAAGATCTCCAGATCTGGGTCCCCACCCCAAGCTGTATTGCCCACAAATACCGTGCGCGACATATAGATCACAAAGAAGATTAGAGCTGCAATCGCACCTGCTACCATGGCGGACTGATGAGCCTTACGCTTACCCCGAATAATCAGTACCCATCCAATCCCTACCAGCACTGCACTAATCACAATGAAAGAAGTACTGATCGTTGGTAGCCAAAAATACATATCCATCGTGTGTTCCCCCTCTTGTCAGAACATTACTTCATTATTTGGCAGCCGGATTGAGCGGCCCCCCTGTGTCCCCTGCAGGATACGAATCATCATCATCTTCCTGCTTCTCTTTCCGATACCATTGGAAAAAGACATAAGCCAGCATGGAGGCAAAGATTCCTTCCTGAATAAACTTCATGACAATGCCACCGACCTGCTGATCTTCTTTCGCAGAAGACAGGAAGTTGAAGAACGCAGGCCCACCGAATGAGCGAAGTAACGCCGTAGAATCTCCAGACACACAATACCGCATTGCTTCAGCCCATACTGCCGGGTTGCTGTACGTCTGATACAACGGCTCGGCCGCAAAAATAATCAATCCACACGCAGGCGTGAGCAGTACCATATTCAGAAAAATAAAACCGATCTTGGATAACCCCGATGCTTGTCTGCCTTCTGGCAACGGATTCAGCAATGTCCACCACATGAGCATCGAGGTGATGAACAATGCAATATAATACAACCGGTGAACGGTAAAATTCAGCATGACGTAATCATGTACAATCGGTAGGTGATACAGCGAGAACAGCCCGTTAAAGAGCACTGCCGCAACGATTGGATGAGCCAGGAACGATAGCTGACGTGTAGGCAACCAGCGTACGACTCTGCGCCATACCCATATCGGCAAACCTTTCATCATCAGCGGCGGAGCTACCAGATAGGAGAACGCCATGCTCACCATGTGGAAGCTAAACATCACGTGACCAAGCAGATTAAATGGTCCAGCTTGAGCCAGATACAGGACAAACAACCCTGTAATAAACATGATTTTCTGTGCAGCACTCGCAGGTTCTGCATCCTTTATTTGCTCGCTTAACGGTCCCACAAGCACCAAATAAGCCGCAGCAATGATCAGAAATAAAGCCAATATAAGCGGACTCCATAAATCGTTGAAGCTAAAATATTGCAACCCGAGCATACGGGAAACCTCCCCGTGACCTGATTTGGTTGTTGCCTTCATTACTTTGTGAAGATTCATTCGCCAAAAAGGGGAAAAGACGGCGGCAATGCGCCGCCGCCATCTCTTTTACCACCAGACCCAATAGAGTGCCATAATGATGCACGTAAAGGCTACGAAAAAGCCAAAGGCCATGAACAGAATCGGCATTAAGTGCCCTTTGTCCTTTAAGTGCATCCAATAACCCAACTGAACGAATACTTGAAGAATAGCCATGACGAGCAAAATAATAATGATAAAGGTTGTGTTGACCCCTCCGGCAGAAGCAGCCGCAAACGCAATCAGCGTGAGAATAATGGAGAAGATAAACACCACGACGTGTTTCTGTGGCCCTTCCGTCCGGTGACGGTGTTTCACAGGCTGTTGATCTGTCTTATCCTGTGCCGACATGTGTTACCCCACCTTTCCGAGCAGGTACACGACCGTAAAGATGAACACCCAGACCACGTCAATAAAGTGCCAGTACATTGCGGAGACGTATACTTTAGGTGCGGTTACGACCGTCAATCCTTTTTTGAACAGCTGACCGATAATGATTCCGATCCACACAATACCAAAAGCAACGTGGGCTCCGTGGAACCCTACCAGTGTGTAGAATGCTGAACTGAATGCACTCGTGGTCATGCCAAATTCTTTATGTTTCACATACTCGTAGAACTCGTAGATTTCCAGTGCGAGAAATCCCATACCAAGTACTACCGTGATGCCAAGCCACAACGCCAATGCATCTCGCTTACCCTTATGCATGGCCTGAATCGCAAATACACTCGTCAAACTACTGACCAGGAGAATGAAAGTTGCAGCGGCCACGAGTGGCAGGTGGAACAGTTCATTCGCCGTAGGTCCATCATTGGTTTGGCCACGAAGAGCCAGGAAGGTAGCAAAGAGTGTACCGAACAGTACCGTCTCGCCGCCAAGGAACAGCCAGAAGGCGATAAGCTTGTTACGGCCTTCCAGCGTTGCTTTCTCCGGTTCATGCGGCAATTTGTCGTTCACCGGTTCGGCATGTGAGGTTGTCATGTTCTAGCCCCCTTCTCATCCTGATCCTCCGGTTCAATATGCCAGCCATGATCATCATAAAGTGAACGAAGTGCCATTGCACCAAATGTGATTACGAGACCAATAATAACTACAATATAATTGTTAAAAATGACGTTCATAAATGCATTACCAAATTCATCGTTACTGAACATCAAGCCAAGTCCGGCGATAAAGATACCTACTGACATTACAAACGGCAACGGCGTTGCTGAAGGCATATGAATCGAACCTACAGGTTCTGCCGGTGTCATCTCCGTATGTCCTGCCATTTTTTCCTTCCAATATGCATCAATTCCGCGTACCAGCGGCGTCTGCTTGAAATTATATTCCGGCGGCGGAGATGGAATAGACCATTCCAGTGTACGGCCGTCTTCCCATGGATCGTTTGGCGCACCAGCCGGTTTTCTCATTGTGATTACGATGTTCACGAGGAACATGATAACCCCAACACCCATTAGAAACGCACCGACGGAGCTGACCAGATTGAGCAGGTCAAAGTCCTGATTCGGCAAATATGTAACGATCCGGCGCTGCATCCCCATCAGACCGAGGAAATGCTGTACAAAGAACGTTAATTGGAAACCGATCATAAACGTCCAGAACGTCCATTTTCCCAGTGTTTCACTGA
Source organism: Paenibacillus sp. FSL L8-0435 (assembly GCF_037965655.1). Taxonomy (NCBI): domain Bacteria; kingdom Bacillati; phylum Bacillota; class Bacilli; order Caryophanales; family Paenibacillaceae; genus Paenibacillus; species Paenibacillus sp. FSL L8-0435. The sequence goes on along the minus strand of NZ_CP150185.1, from coordinate 638,108 downwards.
GAATACGTCCGAACATCTTCGGCCACCAGTAATGTAATCCTGAGAACAATCCAAGTACGAGTCCCCCTACAATAACGTAGTGGAAGTGGGCTACAACAAAGTACGTATCATGGAACTGGAAGTCTGCCGGAGCAGATGCCAGCATAACGCCTGTAACGCCACCCATAACGAAGGTTGGGACAAAACCAACTGCAAACAGGTTTGCCGCTGTAAAACGGATCTGTCCACCCCACATCGTAAAGAGCCAGTTAAAGATTTTGATCCCGGTAGGTACGGCAATCAACATCGTGGAGATGGAGAAAAGCGCGTTGGCTACATTACCCAGACCTGTTGTAAACATGTGATGCGCCCATACCATGAAGCCCAGGAAGGCAATCAGGATGGTGGCAAATACCATGGAGCTGTATCCGAACAATCGTTTACGCGAGAAGGTCGGGATAACCTCCGAGATAATACCAAATGCCGGCAAAATCAGAATGTATACTTCCGGGTGCCCGAAGATCCAGAAGATGTGCTGCCAGAGTACGGGGTTACCGCCACCTGCGACATCGAAGAAATTCGCTCCCAGTATACGGTCAAACGTCAAAAGTACAAGCCCTACCGTGATGGCAGGAAACGCAAAAAGGATAATGGCAGATGTAATAAATGTTGTCCATGTAAACATTGGCATCCGCATGTAGGACATGCCTGGAGCACGCATAGTAATAATCGTTGCGAGAAAGTTAATGCCCCCGATGAGCGTTCCCAGACCCGCGATCTGAAGGCCGATGGTGTAGAAATCCACACCATGCGTTCCACTGTACTCACTGCCCGAAAGCGGCGTATATGAGGTCCAGCCTGCATCCGGCGCTCCACCCATAACCCAGCTCAGGTTCAGCAGTAACCCACCAAACAGGAACGTCCAGAAACCCAGCGCGTTAAGAAACGGGAAAGCAACGTCCCGTGCCCCGATCTGCAAAGGCACGACAGCATTCATTATGGCAAAAATAAGTGGCATGACACCAAGGAAAATCATCGTAGTTCCATGCATTGTAATCAATTCGTTGAAGACCTGTGCCGATACAAAATCATTCATAGGCTTCATCAGTTGAATCCGAATCAAAATGGCTTCAATGCCGCCGATTCCAAAGAAAAATCCACCCGCAACCAAATAGAGAATGGCGATTTTTTTGTGATCGACGGTGGTGATCCAATCCATCAAGCCCCTGTACCTCTTGACGCTATGCGCATGAGCCAAGGTTGTGTACCCCCTTCTTCGTCCTTGCTGTTCTATTCATAGTCCAATTTGTAGTTGGCCAGATATTCGGCAATTCCGTCGATTTCTTCATCCGTCAACCCAAGATCTTTGGGATTCGGCATGGTATTGCCCGGCTTCACGGATTGTGGATCATGGAGCCATTCTTTCATGTTATCCAGTACCGGACTACCTTCTTCCTGTCCCTCGCGAGAATTCAGCAAAATGCCTGCGACAGATTCCTTGCCGCCTATTCCCGTCAGGTTAGGTGCAACCGGTCCACCTTGATCACCAACAGCGTGGCAAGAAAGGCAGTTTGTTTTGAACTTTTCGGCCAATTGAGTATCTTCAGGAAGGACTGCGGGTGCTTTCATCTGGTTCACCCATCTGTCAAACGATTCCTGACTCACTGCTTTTACCTTAAACTCCATGAAAGCATGTGATCTGCCACATAACTCGGCACATTTACCGCGGTAAACGCCTTCATTCGGTGCAGAGAAACTGAACTTGTTAAGTGTTCCATCCGGGTTTGTGTCCATTTTGCCCGCAAGTGACGGCACCCAGAAGGAGTGAAGCACGTCAGCGGTTTTTAATTCGAATGCGATTTTGGTTCCGGTCGGGATGATGAGATCTTGAGCGGTGGTTACGTCATATTGAGGATAAGTGAATTCCCACCAGTACTGATGCGAGGTGACTTGGACCTTAAGTGCGTTTTTGTCATTGGACAGATCTTCGCCTTGGGCAAAAATCGTTTGGACCGTCGGTACTGCCAGAACAATAACCAGCAATAACGGAATGGCTGTCCATATTACTTCCAGCTTGAAATTACCTTCAACCTGTTCGGGCATCTCAGTCTGCCCGGCTCGTCTGCGAAACCGGATCAGAACATAGGCCGCTATGGCAAATACAATGATGAGCACCACGATCATAATCGCGATGGATAACTTCATCAGATCATATTGGCCTTGCGCTACAGGACCCTGAGGTTTCATTACCGACAAGTCTTCCCGCCCGCATGCGGATAGCAGCAAAGAGAACACCGCCAGCAAGGGGAGAATTCGCTTTGCAACCTGCCACTGTTTCATCATTGATCTACCCCACTTTTTTACGTTTTCGTAGATTACCGTTGTCGTTCGGTAGAAAGGCAACAAAAGGTACGTTTCAGCACGATACGCATAATCCTCTTCATCATACAGAACGCTTCCAAAAATAACGCTTCCAGTACTCCCGTGATTTCCTGCTCAGGGCATGTCTGCGCATTCTTCCAATTCATTCTATATGCTTCAATCACTTATTAAATATAAGTTGAGGGTATGATTTTGTCAATCTTTGGACACATGTTCACAAATTGTTCACTTTATGTAAAAAACCGCTCTGCAACTTGATTTGCAAACGATTTCAGTTAAAAGTATTACACTCTACATTTGAAAATTTTTGCCAAATTTCGGTGATAAAACTCGATTTATTGGTGATTTTTCTCACATTGAAAACATGTGCTATTATGCAAAAAAAAGATCAGAATTTATGGAAAACCTCTTCCATATCCATTCAGAAGACATGCCTATCGCTCCATACCGCTATCTTCAAGCTCAAAACAGCATGGAGCATGTCGGAGAAAGTTCAACTCAAGTCCTCTTCTTCACTGACTTCATCTCACGTGCCATCGGTCAGAATCAAGGGGCCATTCCCAGTAATCGCAACCGTATGCTCATACTGGACCCCCCAGCTGCCATCTACCGTCCTTACCGTCCATCCATCTTCATCCCACACAACGGCCCCGGAACTGCCTTTTGTAAAGATGGGTTCAATCGTAATAACCATGCCCTCTGTCAGCATCGTGCCCGTTCTGCGTTTGCCATAAGGCAACACATTTGGGGGTTCATGAATATATTGACCAATTCCATGACCAATGAGAGGCTTCACAATACCGTACCGATACAACCTGGCTGTTCGTTCAATGGCACTTCCAATATCTCCGAGTGTATTTCCTGGAACTGCCTGGGCAATCGCCCGCTCAAGGGCCTTCTCCGTTCGTCTCATCAGCTTGCGAATGGATCTGCTTGTTTCACCAATTCCATATGTCCAGGCCGAGTCAGCAAGCCAGCCGTCTTTGTTCACCACCATATCGATGGTCACTACATCCCCGCTCGCCAGCTCCTCTTCCCCAGGAAATCCGTGGCAGACCACTTCATTAACAGAGGCACATGTCGCGTACGGATATCCTTTGTACCCTTTTTGCTCCGGTGTGGCTCCTCGTGCTGCCAGAAACTCTTCCACCCGCTCATTAATCGCTGCTGTCGTGATACCGGGGATCATCCACTGCTCAATATGCTGGTGACAACTTCGCAAAATTCGGCCAGCTTCCCGCATGTAGCCAATCTCTTCTTTGGTTTTCAAAATAGGGTCCACATGCATTCATCCTTCCCGCTGTAGGTGTACTCCCATATATATGCAGCAGGAACGCAAAAAAAACCGCCTGCCGGAGCTTATCGCCCGGGAGACGGTTCTATTCATTATCGGAACAGTATAATCAGAGTTGTGTGTTGTTTCAGGACACGGAAGAATCCATCTTGACAAGCTCATGCTCAACCACAGAAGTCAATTCTTCCTCGTATCCACCCGTAATCCGGTATTTTCTCACGTACTCCTTCACGAATTTTTTTGGATCTTTAGGACGGAAAATCCGAGTCATTTCCCTCAAACTTTCTTTGACCTCATTGTGACCTTTCGTTGCCATTGTAATTCCCTCCCAAAACGTTGAAAGTGAATGCTCCGTTTAGAGAATGCCGAATAAGTCTTAAATGCCATCCATGAAGTTGTGTGCGCGGCTTAAAGCAAGCTTTAGGTCGGGAACCTCGCTAGAAAGCAAGTACCTGACACTATAAATACCCGATATGATTCGGAATGAATCATAATCTTATTGTAGCATATTCGGAAGTATCTTACGACTTGACGATTTCCTCTAATAAATATAACGGTTTTCAAGCCCAAAAAGTTTAATTCCGAATCATATGTTATGAATGCCGCCATTCTATACGGAATTAATATATCCAGCATAACACTGAACTATTCGGGGGATATTATCACGGACAACCCATACAGTTAAATTACTGGTATCCAAAGGAGGCGTCGTCTCATGGACCGCAAAGAACAGGATATGCTGCCCCTTTCGCATGAAAAGGTGGAAGTAGACGGAGTTTACATTAACGAAGCCGGACGAGAGGAACATCTTCACCGGGGGCAACACTTCCCGTCTGACCCCGTTCTAGGCAAGTCGGAATGGAAACTGACCGAATATGCATTTGATAATCACCACGAAGGACGAACCGATGAACGTTTGGTTCCCAAAGAAAACGACACCGATAAAAAAGGCAAGATCGACAGCCCACGCAGACAGTTTCAGGGTGGGTAGTGATTATTTTTGTTAGAAGTACCGAGTTCTTCATCCGGACAGGGGCAGATCATGCTGTAACTCAGCTGATCCTGTCCCTGTTTCTTGTTTTTGACTGTTCTTTCACTCCATCCTATTATAGGCAAATAAATTCATCGGTTCAGTTCTGTCCACCTCTCTCATAGCCTAGTTAAAAAGGTCAAAGGAGGCTGGACCGGATGTCCCCCATGAAATCGTCTAGCGGTCTGGATGAAAATATTGCTGGCATGCTTTGTTATCTGTTTACCTTTGTAGGTGGGATTGTCTTTCTCGCTGTGGAGAAGCGGAGTCGGTTCGTGTTATTTCATGCGCTACAATCTGTAACGGTCTTTGGCATCATTATGGTCGGGCATGTATTATCAGCTTTCCTTCCGTTGTTCGGACCACTGGTGGCATCGCTGTTATCCCTGCTTGGTGTAGTGGTCTGGCTGATTATGGTCGTTACCAGCCTGCAGGGGAAATGGCTAAAACTGCCGTGGGTTGGTGATTTTGCAGAGAAACAGTTGCGTCATCTGTAGTCCCGCTCATCATAGTTAAATAAAACAAAAACACCGAAGACACAACTCTGTTGAGCCTGTATCTTCGGTGTTTCGCATCTAAAATTGTCTCTTTCTTTCATTCGTTCATGCGCTTGAACATTCATAGCATAAACGATGTATGTCATAAACCATTCATGCTGTATATCATCATGATTAACCTGATTCATTATTCATCTTGTGAATCGTCTATTCATAACAGTTAACATAACAATCCTGCTGGATGATAAGCCAGGCCTAATTCGGCTAATTAAGCTGACTTGCCTGTTTCTCCAAGAATGGCATCTGCCTGTTGTTCAGCCATTTGGGCGGCTGTTTCCTTGGTACCCAGACCGTTGAACAGCAGGTTCATGAAGATCGCTGTGAAACTGCCTGCAATGATACCATTACCGAGCATAATCTGAGCCCAAGCCGGTGCACCTGCGAACAACTCAGGCACAACGGTAACCCCAAGCCCCATACCTACAGAACAAGCGATGACAAACAGATTCTCATGTCGGTTCAGATCGACCTGACTGCCGATAATTCGAATGCCTGATGATACCACCATGCCAAACAAGGCCACCATGGCTCCGCCAAGTACTGCCCCTGGAACGAGTTGTGCGAGGGCTGCAATTTTGGGTACAAATCCAATGACCACCAGGATTCCACCAGCTACTACAATGACATCACGTGTCTTCACACGTGTCATCTGTACCAGTCCTACATTTTGCGAATACGTTGTATACGGGAACGAGTTGAAAATACCGCCTAATACAATAGCCAGACCTTCCGCGCGATAACCACGGGCCAGATCCTTGGACGATAGGTCCTTGTCCAGGATTTTGCCCAGAGCCATAAATACGCCTGTGGACTCGGCCACGCTGACAATCGCCACCAGAATCATCGTCAGAATAGGTACAATCTCAAACGTCGGTCTGCCGAAGTAAAACGGCTGAACAACATGGAACCAACTTGCATCGCGAATAGGGGCAAAGTTCACTTCACCCATGAACCCTGCTGCCACCGTACCTGCCAGCAGACCAATCAGTACCGAGATGGAACGGATAAAACCTGTAGTGAATCGAGTCATTACAATGATAAAGAGCAGCACGCCGAAACCGAGTAACAAGTTCACTCCACTGCCGAAATCTTCTGACCCCTGACCGCCGCCCAGATCGTGGAAAGCAACCGGAATCAAGGTTAAACCGATGATTGTAACCACCGAACCCGTAACCACTGGTGGAAAGAGCCGAATAAGCTTCCCAAAGATTCCGGAGAAGATCAATACGAACAGCCCTGAAGCGATGATCGCTCCGTAAATGGCAGATACTCCACTGTTCATCCCGATTAGGATCATCGGAGACACGGCCTGGAATGCACAACCGAGCATGACAGGCAGCCCTACGCCGAAATATTTATTTCCCCATACCTGAAGCAGTGTAGCCACACCACATGCGAGCAGGTCAATGGCAATGAGATAGGTTAGTTGTTCCTGTGTAAAACCCAATGCATTACTGACGATCAATGGGACAACGACGGCTCCTGCATACATCGCAAGCACATGCTGTAGTCCGAGGGAGATCGTTTTGATTGGATGCCGATGCCGCTGAAAAATACGTTCGCGTGCCATATTAGTTCGTGCCCTCCTCGTCCGCAAATGTAACCTGTCCATCCGACAGTGCCCCGATGCGAACCAATGATTCCACACGGTATCCTGCTTCTTTCAGCAAGCGACCTCCCGGCTGGAATGCTTTTTCAATAACAATACCGATACCCACCACTTCGGCTCCAACCTGCTCCACAATACGAGCCAGACCAAATGCTGCTTCACCATTTGCCAGAAAATCATCAATGATCAGCACACGATCACCAGGCTTCATGAACTTCTTGGCAACGGTAATTTCATTGGTCTCCTGCTTCGTGAAGGAGTAGACCCTCTCTACCAGAATGTCTTCTGTCAGTGTGAGCGACTTCTGCTTCCGAGCAAAGATCAGCGGCACGTTCAGCTCCAACGCAGTCATGATGCCTGGTGCGATCCCTGACGACTCGATCGTCAGCACACGTGTGATATTCTCACCTTCAAAGCGGCGAATGAATTCCTTGCCCACTTCCTTCATCAAAACCGGGTCCATCTGGTGGTTCAGGAATGAATCCACTTTGAGTACTTGCTCGGACAGGACAATGCCTTCCTGTCTTACCTTGTCTTTTAACAATTGCATTGTAATTCTTCCCCCTGAATGCCCTCCGCACAGTAGCTTACAAGCTCTTCCAATCGCATGGTAAAAAAGCAAAAAGCCCGCCTTTTCACACGCTGCGGAATAACCGGAGATGGGAAAGACGGACTTGTACATATATGGACAAGCCGTATGGATGCTGCAAGTGTGCTGGATGGACAGAATGACAAGAGTTCAATCCTGTTGTGAGAAACCTCAAACAGTGTAATCGGAAACAGATAAACCACTTGAACCTGCTCTTCTGTCAAACTGCCCTGAGAATGAATGATCTCATGCCAACCATACAAAACATTACAACATCTTTCCCGTAGTCCGATCATTCCGGTGATCGGGTAGAGACATGCAGGCCTATTCCTGCACATATACGAGTAACGGCATATTTAATTTTTTGGCTCCATGATTCGTTACAATGTATGATCGCGAACCTGAATATAAATGGTTAAACATAACTGACAATGTTAGAAGTATACCGAATCGGCGGCGTGAAATAAAGAAGTATTTTCATGGAAGTTGCGGAAACTTGTCTTAATTTGCAAACAGGGGGTGATTGGAATCACTTTTTTATGTACAATATGAGAACGGAAGCGCGAATCCGAACGGAGAATAGATGGAAACGCGGCCTATATTTTGAATTGAATGATCAAAGGAGATATGCAAACATGAAAGGCGTACTTAAAGAATTCAAGGAATTTGCCGTCCGCGGCAACGTCATCGATCTGGCGGTCGGTGTTATTATCGGGGCTGCTTTTGGTAAAATCGTCACATCCCTTGTGAATGATATCATCATGCCCCCGGTTGGAAAACTGCTTGGAGGGGTTGATTTCAGCCAGAAGATTTTCAATCTGGATTGGGATATGAAAACCGCCAGCGGGCAGGAAATCAAGACATTAGCACAAGCCAACGAAGCTGGCGCAACCGTAATTGCTTACGGGCAGTTCATCAACGTCATGATTGATTTTATTATCGTCGCGTTCTGTATTTTCATGCTTGTGAAGGGCATCAACTATCTCAAAAGCAAAGAACACAAAAAGCCCGAGCCGCAAAAAACGACCAAGGCTTGCAAGTATTGCCTATCGGAAATTCCAGCCGCAGCTACCCGCTGCTCGCACTGTACTTCAGAGCTTGAAGCTGAAGGCACCGGCGCTCCGGCATAATCACGATAAACGTTTTAAAGACGCGCCGAGTTGAATTACGGATATAAATCCTGATGCGAGGGACAACCTCTTACTTGCTAGGGTTTATGTATGAAAAGCTAGCCAGATGGGCTTCATTAACAATGGGTTGCGTAGGTTAAAGGTTTGAAGGTTCCACCGTAAAGGTGGGGCCTTTTTTGTGCCTATCATACATGTATTACATATGCTCCCCCATGAATTTCATTCGCGGCCATGCTCATGAATTAGAAACGGCGTGGCAGCAAATGCTCCAGGATCGACTTCAGATCTTTATCTTCTTTGTAAACTTCTTCCCCAGTATCAAGCTCTGTCACACGAATATATTCAAAGTTTGCCGAAGCATCCACTGGCTTGAACAACAACTGTGCCTCATCTTCCAAACGTACATTAAATCCCATATCCTTAAACATGCTGCTTAACTGACTATTAGCCGGTTCCTGACCTTGCCCTACAAATATAAGTCCTCTAAGACTTTTACGTTCCTGAGGTTGCGGATAAATCACCTGAAAGTGTACAATGCATTCCATACGATGGTTCCCCTTTCGTTTAAAACATACTTTGTGAAATTTTGAACTTTAAAAACTGCTATATAAGGAGATACGTTTCATGACCCCAGAACGTTTCGACATTTATGACGATCAGCAAAATTGGATCGGCACTTCACTACGCAGCGAGGTCCATGCCAAAGGATATTGGCACCGTTCATTCCACTGCTGGATCGTGCGTGACAAAGGCGAGCAACGACAGGTTCTTTTTCAGCGGCGACGTGATATCAAGGATACCTTCCCCGGATGTTACGACATTACAGCAGCAGGTCATCTCACCGCAGGTGAACAACTGCGAGACGCCAGTCGTGAGCTGGAGGAAGAACTGGGTGTTTATACTCCATTCGAGGCACTAACCTATCTACTCACAGCTACACAGCAGCTCCAAGGAGAAGTGCGTGGTGTCCCATTCATAGATCGGGAATTCAGTGCCGTCTATGGACTATGTCTGAACCAGCCGCTCGAAGCCTACGTTCTGCAGCCCAGCGAGGTGGATAGCCTGTATGAAGTTCCGCTGGATGATCTACTCGCTTTGTTTCGTAATGAGATCGACGTGATTCAAGCTACCGGAGTTCAAGCCCAGCCATTGACATTAACACCACATTCCATCGGTCATAAGGACCCATTAAGTGATCATGCAGCTGATGATCCGGAACGTATCGTTCGCGAGATTCGGGCAGCAGAATTCGTGCCTCATGGCACAGCTTATTATACGGAAGTGCTGGAAGCTCTGTACCACGTGCCCAAAGATTGATCACGTACAATCTTGTTCAACCCGATCCAGTTCAATCGAATGTTCATAGCTTCATTTTCTCAAAAATAGCATAACTTCATACCTTTACTATCGACTTGACTGGGAACAGATGCTGTGACGAACATCACTGTCATATCTCAAACCAGCACAAACAGGCGTCTGCCTTCGGCAACGCCTGCTTTATGTACACACGTATTCGTTTCATCAATATAGGTATCTTTGTGCTGGCATGCTCCATCAGAGGTGAATTAGTCGCCGATCTGTCTAGCTCTGTTCATCCTCTCCTGAAGGAGAAGACCAATAACGCGCAGAGAGTTCTTCGTACCGGTGCCCGTAGCGGGACTCCAGTTCCTCACCCATATCCTGTTCTAATTCGTACAACACCAGCTCTTGAGCAAAATGATTCAGCAGCAGTCCGGTCATTACCGGATGCTCCGTCACCACTGCCTGTGTGGCGCATGATTCCCCTCGCATGCCTAGCATGCACCAGCGGCGGTCCACCACCAGGGAAAATTTCCGACCATTACCTGTACCGTACAAAGGCAGACCCGGCAAAGGAACAGGCTGATCAAGCATGCCTTCGCCACCATCACACGACCATAACAACCGCACACCGCGAGCTTCAGCCTGCTGTAAGTCATTACGTAACAGTTCCGCCTCTTCACGCCAAACGTCTACGACAATCTCATGCTGAGCCTCAGCCAATTCACGGCTCAGATTCTCAAAAACATTTTTGTCCCCTTCGACGTTATAGAAGACAGGTTTCTCCGGTTCACTCTTAGGCATGCTGCTCTGGACATAATCCAGCGAGGTACGCATTTGATCGGAGATCATGCGTGTCATTTCCTCCGGCTTCAGCACACTATACTTCGCCGGTTCCCCTGGACTACACCGCAAGAATCCACGCTGTTCCAGCCGTTGCAGGGTCGCATATACATTGGAACGGGACACGCCAAGCCGCTTTGCAACCTCATAGCCTGAGGCTGATCCCTGACGAGCGAGTTCCACCATAATTTTAGATTCCATCTCGGTAAACCCGAGATGACGCAAATGATGCAGCAGTTGGTCCATATTCCCGTCCCCCCATGCTGTCAGCAACCCGCACTGCCCCACAATGATGCAGCAGTGCTTCTACTGCATCAGATCAGATCTGTTCAGCACCACAACGCGGGCACCACTTCGACCCTTTGGGCAGCTCGGCTGCACAAATCTGACAATTCACCATTTCGCGTGATACTTCGGTCTGTACGTCCACCGTGTTCACGATCGGGTTGTTTTCTTTCCAGTAGCGGATGCGTTCGTCCAGTTCCTGCTGACGCTCACGTTCCCGTTGCATCTCTTCATCTCTGCGACGTTCCCACTCCGCATCGAACGCTTCCTTTTCTTCCTGGGTAAATTCCGTACTGTTATATTCCGATTCCGTTTCCAGATCCGCTATGGACGGAATAACCGTATGATACGGCTCATCTTCCTCCAGTTCCAACTCAGGTGGCGCATCGTAGAAGTCTGGCTCTGGAGTTGGGGTCTGAGCTACAGCTGCCTCCTGTCTCGCAGCTGTGGTGGCTCCTGCGACTCCTGCAGCTCCTACTGTAGGTGCTGGCTTCTTGAGTTCACCCAACTTGCGTCCGCATTTAGGGCAGAAGTTGGCATCCAGGGAAGCGACGTGTCCACACTCGCACAACCGTTCGTTCTTGAGTTGTGCAATCTTGTTGCGCAGACCATCAATCTCGTCCTGCAATTCGTCGCAGAGCTGCGACAGATCCACCATCTCTTTTTCTGCACGCGTCATATCCTGTGCCCGATAACCCTCATAGAAGATGCGACCCATATCTGTAAAATGGACTTCCTGTTCCTGTTGCAAGCCCACAATCTGGTTGTTCAATTTCCCAATCTCAACGGCGTGCTGGGCACGCTCTGTTGCTTTGTTCGCTCCGTCTTTGATGCGCTGAAGCAGTTTCATGACCATTCCTCCTCTGTCCCGTCAAAACCAATATTATCATTTCAAATTTTAGAGGTTATTCAAAAAGTCCGCTTTTGATTACGAAGGATGCCAGTGGCATCCTCAGCATCGAGTATGGCATTCAGCCGAAATGTCCGTTGCTCACGTAGTTTTCCCTACGCTCCGCTACTCCATTTCTAGCTTCATTCCATCTTCTCGGTACTGAAAACCAGACTTTTTGAACACATACTTGTGGTAAATTAGCATATTACATCCTTCATGCAAAATGCTCAGGCATATAACTTATACGAAATCATGCCAAAAAGTTGCGTAATCTCGTGCAGGTGCCCGTTTTATACCGATACTGGATGAAATCGGGGGCTTTCGTCAAGACCATACGTTCGGGTATAATGAAGCTTTGACCATACTTAACCGCCTAATTAGGCGACTAACTCTATCATACCAATTTACAATGTGATTGTGAAAAGGGCAAATGGTTTACTTTTAGCCGGGATAGTCCTATCCCTGAATGCATACAGAGGTGGATGAAACATGTTAAGTCCGAACTCAACGTTCTACCCCCGTCCGCTCGGGGTTACCCCGGCGGCGTCCCTGCCCCAGTCCCCGTCTGCTCCGCTGGAGACCAGTCGACAACTCGTGGGCAATGATCAACAGGATGCCTTTTATTTTCGCTCGCTGGAAGAGGCAGGTATCAAGTTAAACGCACCACAAATCTCGGCAGTCCGTCACGGCAGAGGACCTATTCTGACGCTCGCCGGAGCCGGTTGTGGCAAAACAACTGTACTGGCTGCAAGAGCCGGCTACCTCATAGAGGTCAGCGGCGTACATGCAGGCAGTATCCTGCTGGTGACGTTCACGAACAAGGCCGCCACCGAGATGAAAGACCGGATCGCCGCATTGCCAGGCATACGTCCGGCAGCCGCGAGAGCCGTACAGGCTCGCACCTTCCACTCTTTTGCGCTGACATTATTACGTCATTACGGTGTGCAGGAAGAGATCTTTGGCGAGTCGCGAGCCCAGCATACGGTGCTGAAGATGCTTCTTCGCCAAAATGGCATGAGTGAAGCCTTCCAGCCTGAAAGTCTGCTGGCCATGCTGTCCGCATGGAAGATGCAAGGATCGGAAACAACCGACTTGCCTGAGAAATCGCAGGAAGAACGCGATGCGAAGCGTGTCCTGCTTGGTTACGAAGCCTGGAAGCAAGATCGGGGCAAAATGGATTTTGATGATATTTTACTGCGGGCAGCCGCGCTGCTTCGTGATCCTGCTGTTCTGGGGCCGCTTCAGAAGCGTTTCCAGTACATTATGGTGGATGAGTTCCAGGATACCAACCATCTGCAGTATGAAATTGTGCAAAAACTGGCTTCCGCTCACCGCAATCTGATGGTTGTGGGAGACGATGACCAGACGATCTATACCTTTAATGGCGCACGCCAGGAATCGATTTTGGAATTCGATAAAGTATACCCCGGTGCACGCATTGTGACGCTGGATATCAATTATCGCAGTGATGCACGCATCCTGGGACTCGGAAGTGAGCTGGTCGCCCGCAATAAACGCAGACGTGACAAACGGCTGCGTGCCGCCGGAAACCGCGGCGATGCGCCCCGTTTCGCTACACCTTCCAATGCAGAGGAAGAAGCGGCGTGGGTTGTAAACCAGCTGTGTCAACAGGTTGAAGAAGGGCAGCACACCTATCGTGATATTGCGATTCTTCACCGGACAGCAAGCAGCAGCCGGGCTGTATTCGAGCAGCTTGTGTTGAAAGATGTACCTTTTGTACAGCATGGTGCTTCCCCGGTGTTCTATGACCAGTCTCTCATCAGACCCCTGATGGATCATTTGCGTCTGTCTCTTGATCCACGTGCCATGGATGCTATCCCAAGTGCACTGGGTCCACTCTATGTATCACGGGATGCTGGCCTGGAATGGATTCAGCGCTGCGAACAACAACAGGCGAAGAAATATCCGCTCATCCATCTGGTGAAATGGGACAAGCTGAAACCGTTCCAGCAGGAACAGGTCAAGGAGCGCATCAAGCTGATCAAATCACTGCACAAACTAAAGCCCATCATCGCCATTCAGGAGATGCGCAGGCAGTTCTACGACAAGTATATGGAAAGTGGTGATCCCAGCATCTTCACCCATTATAAGGAAACGATGCTGGAAACCCTGGATGAATTCGAAGCTGCCGTCAAAAAATTCGAAACCGTGGAAGAGTTCATTCAATTCGCGGATGAGCTGTCCCGCAGACACCGTGAGATGGAATCTTTGCGCCGCGCACAGGACAGTGACGCAGTGCAGCTGATGACCATTCACCGGGCCAAAGGACTGGAGTTCCCTTGTGTGTACTGGATCGGAGCCAGTGAAGGCATTGTGCCTCACAGTACAGCACTGCGTCAGGATATTCCTGAGGATCAGAAAGCTGCGCTTGCTATGCAGCAGACAGATGCCGAACTGGACATGGCGCTGGAGGAAGAACGAAGACTCGCTTATGTTGCCATCACACGGGCCAAGCAGTACTTGTATGTCACCTCACCGGCGAGCCATCACGGAAAACCAGCGGATGTGTCCCGCTTCCTGCTTGAAGCCTTCGGCATGGAAGTACCGGACAAACGCAAACCTCGTGAGGAGAGCCGGACGAGCAGTCAGGCTTCATATGGTAAAGGCAACGGACAGTATGCCCGCTCGTCCGGCTCAGGTGCCCGTTCAGAAGGTCGGGATGCGGCACAGCGTCGTGCCATCAGCCACAGTGACCGTCGTGACTACGAGGTCCACAACGAACGTGATGAGGATCGCCTCGGTGAACGGCGTGGTAGTGGGGAGATTCGCAACCATAAGGCATTCAGCACCACGGGTGTGAGTCAGACAGCTGCGAATTCCTCGAGTTCACATTCGCACACTTCAGGTTCAGGTAATGCTGAGCGTAGGGAGACCGTTGCGGTCTGGAAGTGCAGTTCATCCACCTGTAAGGCGTGGTTAAGACAGAAGCCAGCTGTACCTTCTAAAGCAACCAAGAAAGCATCATCGGGCCCTCCCGCCTGTCCCCTGTGTTCAGGATCGATGGAGGCAGGCACCCGCCAGGTTCCCGTAACGGGGAGATTTGGGAAATAACTCAAAAGAAGAGGTCCCTTATGGAGTTAGCGATGAACCATCTCTCGTGTCAGTCAGTATTACAGTAGATGGAATTGATTTTTTTGAACAAAGTCGATTAGAAGGAAAAGGTAATGGCTGGTCATATGTGACTGAACATGTGGATGAGTAAATAACACACGAGCATAGTAGCTCGTTTCAGGGCGCTTTTTGCTGTTTATTAACAGTAGAAGCGTCTTTTTTCCATTTCAGAATGGGGGTTGGATTATGCAGGACGACAAACAACATCTGTATGTATCGGTAACTCATAATCTTATTGAGCAAACAAAGAACGAATCTACACCTTTTGAGGTGTTGGTGGATGACGAACAGGTGGGCCGATTGAAAGATCTGATGAAGGTGCTGGAGGATGACGATGCCTATACCTTGCAACGGGCACCGGTACCCTACAAATCAGCAGACCACGATGAGGCAACAGAGCAATTTTCGGATGGTATGACCTTGCTGTATACCTTTCTGTATGACCACGGCACGCCGGATACCCGGCAGGCAATTGAGAGCATGAATGTGCTTCCAAGGCTGCAAGATACGGATTATGATGACCCTGGGTACGAAAATTCACCGTTGAACAAATGACTGATGCCAAAAAGCATGCGTAACCGCAGATCACGCGGAAGACGCATGCTTTTTAATATGATGAAGGACAACGGCCATGTAAAATGGACTCAATCCAGACGGATCTCCTGCCCTTTCTCAGCGGATTCGTAGATTCCGCACAGCATGCGTGTGGAAGTCACACCATCTGCAATTGGACTGATCGGCTCTGTACCGTTCAGGCAGCAATCCACAAAGTGGTCAATCTGGTTCTGGAATGCACTATGAATATGGAGACCCGTATTGTCCGTCTGGGGTTCAATATTCAGGATGGTATTATTTTTCTCCGTGACGATCAGTGTCTCCGGCTCCAGTTCGAACCCACCACGCTCGCCGTATAATTTCACCGAAGATTCATCTCCGCGTGCATGCAGGGTAAAGCTCACATCCACCGCCAGCGAAGCCCCGTTTTCAAACCGAATAAGTGCATTCGCCATATCTTCCACGTCATTCACAGCTGCGCTATAGTCGGCTGCTTTGTAAAAAGAAAGATGTTCGATATGGGCACGATTGCCCAACTTCCGATACGTATTACCACTGACCGAAACAGGTTTCGGCTTGCCCATGAGGTACCAACACTGGTCAATAATATGTACGCCGAGATCAATCAGGGGGCCTCCGCCGGAACGGCTTTTATCAGCAAACCAACCGCCTGGATTGCCGTGACGCCGCAGAATGGAAGCTTTGGCATAATACAGTTCACCAAACTCTCCGGCATCAATGAATCTGCGCATCATCTGCATATTGTTATCATAACGCCGCACAAATCCAACGATAAAGGTACGTCCGCTCTTCTTCACCGCTTCTTCAATCCGGAGCGCATCTTCCACATTGGTTGCGACCGGTTTCTCCAACAACACATGCTTACCTGCCTCCAGTGCAGCAATGGCAAATTCGGCATGTGTATTATTCCAGGTACAGATACTGACAGCATCCACATGCGGGTCCTCCAGCATCTCCCGATAATCGGTGTACACGGATTGGGCATCATACTTCTGCGCAGCAGCCTTAGCCCGTTCTTCGTTCAGATCGCAGATGGCATAGATGACGGCATCCTCGTTTTTGGCATAACACCTCATATGAAGATCCGAGATTGATCCTGTACCAATCATTCCGATGTGCAACATTTGTTTCGTGCTCATCATCGTCCTCCCTTCCTTTTCCACAACTTCCAGAACATCATTATCGTCTAGTCTGCCCGCAGCATGCCTTCGTAAATACCCGGCGTTGAATTTTCAATCTTCACCGCACCCAGCGTCCGGGCATAGAAATCCACAGGTCCTGCTGATCCGATAATGGCATACCCGTAACCGTCCGCCTTCATCGCATGCATACAGGCCAGTAACAGGGCTGTGCCTACACCTTTGCCCCGTGCATCCTGGCTCACACCTGTGGGTCCGAAGAAGTTGCGGCATGTCGCTTCGTAACAGGCAAAACCAATCATTTTCCCATGCTCAACCGCAATATAACAGGACACGGGCTGACGTGCAAAAGCGACCTCACATTCATCCACCCAAGCCTGACTAAAATGTGACCTCACCCAATCCAGTACAAGCTGTTTTTCTGGGGTAATGGCTCTACGAATCACAATGGAGGATTCCACCAGCGTTCTCAGTCCACTCTCTTGCTCCGGCAAACGATAGAGCGCTACCAACATATCACTCATCTAATCCGTTCCTCCTCGTACTTGAATGTGAAATAGGACAATGGTTTGGCCACTACCTGAAATTAACCTGATCCTGCTGCGGATAACCTGCAATACAAGCGATATTTCTAATTTAAAATAATCTACCGCTTACGTTCATTGCATTTCAACTGCAACACTTAGACGATTTGTCCCGTCTATTAACTTGAAGCGCGGCCCTAAGGAAGATTTTACCGCGACAGTACACAGATTAGAAGGGATGATTATTGATGAACAACAACATGAAAAAAGTAAGTGCACTGATGGCCCTATCCATGGCATTGGGTGGCGGAGCCGCTTATGCAGCAACACTGGACAACACACAACCACTCCATCAAACATCCGTTTCAGCAGATAGTAACGCAGTGAGTGTAGTAAACGTATCCGTGAATGGTGCATCCATCTCTGATGGTTATTGGAACAAGGATGGCAAAGTAGCCATGATCCCGCTGCGTGATCTTACCGACGCACTGGGTATTGAACTGGAATGGAATAAAGAAACCAAAACTGCAGAGCTGACTCGTGGTGCTCTCTGGACACAGGTAATCACAGGCAAGGATCAATATTCTGTGAATAAAATGCTGCTCACACTGGGCACAGCGCCCGAAATCACAGGCGGCAAATTGTATGTACCGGTTTCTTTTGCTGAGAAAGCACTGCATGGACAAGTGAACACAACAGGAAATCAGGTGACGATCTCCAGTGAAGAGGACGTGAAGACGGTTACTGAACGTGGTGTAATTACCAGAATCTCGAACCAAGATAAATATAAGTCCATCCAGATTGGCGGTGCAGGTACGGATGGTATTGTGCTCAATCTGAGTGATGAGACAAAATTCATCTCAGTTGAGGGGAAAGAGATTGCACTGACTGATCTGGCCATTGGCATGAACGTGGAAGCTGAGCATTCCCTGATCACTACTCGCAGTCTGCCACCACAAACGCCAACCTATACAGTCACTGTACTGGATGCGGCTACAGCATCTGAGGCACAACCTAAAGAGCTTCTGGGCACAGCGGGTACAATTGAAAATGTAACAACAGCTGAAGGCAGCATCTCACAGATTGAAATCACAGGTACACGGTTAACAGAAACAGCTCCTGACCATGTCGTGCTGAACATCGACAAAGACACACTGATCGTGAACCACGAAGGTGAAACGGTAAAAGCTGAAGAACTGACCAAAGGCGCTAAAGTCATTGGGTTCTACAGCCCTGTGTTGACACGCAGCCTGCCTCCAATCGGAACGGCTTGGAAAGTGGTTGTTGAAACACCTGCAACAGAGCTGGAAGCGAAATAATACGGTTTGTGAAAAGCGCGGGTTAAACATATGCTGAGACTGTATATTGCAAACCGCATGTATCTTCTGGCAAGTGATGTAAGGCTTGTAACGCATCACGATGACCAGCCAGCAGCTATACGGCTAGTCTAATCAAAACAACCTTATCCGCCTGTCTTCTGACAGGCATGGATAAGGTTGTTTTTTAGTTTATGGAGTTATTTTTTGTGACTATTTAGCGATACAATTATTCCCGGTTTATCTTCATCTTCAACGATCGCTTCCACTTCAATCTCAACCATCAACAAGGGATCAATGAGTGCGCTAACTTCAACCATGGTGGCTACAGGCTGGATCTGTCCAAAAAATTCACCGTGCGCCTTGCCAACTTCCTCCCATCTGGAGATATCGGTCACAAACATTCGGGTTCTCACCACATGCGACATGTCAGCCCCCAGTTCTTTCAGTGCATTCTCGATCGTCTGCAAAACGAACCTTGTCTGTGCATACGGATCACCTGCCCCAACAACTACACCATCTTGCATCGCGGTTGTACCCGCCACTTCAATTCGGTTCCCTACACGGATGGCACGGCAATATCCCACCAACGGTTCCCATGGGGAACCGGTAAAAACCTGCTGTCTGCTCATTCTCTCGTCCCTCGCTTTGGGTGTATTTATCTAAATGGATTAAACATGAATTATATCAGTCCACCATCATCTCAGACAATGGAATGAAATTAATTCTATCTTAATTCCATTAACATTTTTGCACAGAAAAAAATCCCTGAATGACTGCCCATTGGTTAGATCAAGGACGGTTCATTCGGGGATTTTATGAGAAATAGTATCTTTTCCTTAAGGGTAAAACATTCGCATTACAACTTGATATTAGCCTCATCGAAGTATTCTTCCAGAGTTAACCCACTCTTCGCCACATCCGGTGCCAAATCTGTACCGATGTACCGGATATGCCAAGGCTCATAGACGTAACCTGTAGTATCTTCTTCACCTTGCAGATAACGGATGACATATCCGTATTCTGCAGCGTGTTCAGCGAGCCATTGGCCTTCCTTCGATGTGCCAAATACCTCTTCCAGCACATTGCCCACACTCGGGCTGGATACATCAATGGCAAGACCCGTCTGATGTTCGCTTCGGCCTGGCACAGAGCTCACGCGATCTGTGTATTCTTGACCTTTGGTTTTAACATTATTGTTATAGATGGATACCTGACGCTGATATGAACGATAACCGGACACCGCACGAAGCTCAATGCCGTCCGCTTTTGCACCTGCAAACAACTTCTCCAGCGCCTCCGCAGCTTCCTTGCGCATATGCCGCTTCTCGTGTGGTTCGTCGAAGGAGAACGGTACATTCGGCTCTACCAGATCGTTCGGCTCGTAACCGTCAGGCAGACTCCGTTGTTTGTTCACAATGACGGTCATAGACTCCGCATTGGTCACCACGGATTGTGCATCAATCGTCGTTTGCAGTGCGCTGATACTGCGTTTCTCCAGCAATGGGTCTTCCGCTGTCGCCCCGTTACCATTGTCCGAAGAGCCCTGCTCTCCGCCCGCTGAAGCATTCCCAGACTCGCTATCCGTGCCTTCACCGCTGTTGCCAGAAGATGATGTGTCATCCCCGCCAGCATTGTCGCCATCAGTTCCTTTATCCTCCGTAAAATGAACCGTTGTGCCGTCCGTCTCCTGTTGTGTGTTACCTGTTCCATTCGGATTCTGGCTTTCCTCTGTGCCTGAACCGTTCTGGCACGCGGCAAGCAATGCTCCGCATATCATCAATGAGGACAGCATAACCACCATGCGGCGCTGTCTTCCTGTAGTTGATTTCATGTAAAAACTCCTATCGCAATAATATAAATGTTGTCTAGTTGTTGTATGCAATGTTCCCTGCGACAGTATACCTTAATTGGGAGCGAAGCTCCACTAGTAAAGACGTCCTTTAGAAGAGATCCGAATGAACATATACGGGCTGTACAGCCTGTATGATCGTTTTTTGGACTTTTAGAGCAACATGCTGCAATAAAAACAAGCAGGGGTGATCTGAGATCTCCCCCGCTCTGATGGGTGCATCATTTGGTTGCCGGGCTGTCCGTCTTCTTCTGGACAGCCTGCCACATCCGCGTGGCTACACGCTCGCGGATCAAATCCAGCCCTGCGGTGGCCGGCACGCCCGGCAGCAGCGCCGTCAGCTCCGGCAACGCCGGCGGCTTGCCCGGCCGCGTAAGGCGCACCTCAACGGCCCCAAAGCCCGGCCCCGGCTGGTGCATGGCGCCGTCCGCGGCCGCCTCGGCGATCCACTCGCCGACGGCCGCGCCGCCTTCGCCGCCCCGCACTTGCGGGCGGCCAGCCGTTTCCGCTGCGCGGCCGGGGCCGCTGGGATCATGCGCGAGTTCCTCCGCCCATGATCCCAGCACGCCGGCGAGCAGCGCTTCGCGCGGCAGGCCGGCGTGCGCCAGCTGCAGCAGCGGCTCGGCCGCGAGGCGCGAGGCTACGGCGCGCTCAGCGGCCGCGGCATGCGCGCAGCCCGGGCGGCCGCAGGTGCACGCCACGGCCGCGCTGGCCGTTGCTGCACCTGGCGAGCCCTCGGGCGCTTGCGCAGCCGGTAGTAGCCCCGCGAGCTCCTCGGGCGCCGGGCCGCCGCGCAGCAAGGCGTACAGCGTCAGCGGGCGCTTGCGCAGCTGAGCCAGTACAGACTCGCGCTGCGCTTCGCTCAGTCGCGCCGGCGTTCCCGTGACTGTGAACATGCCTGCGGCTGATCCGGTCTTGCCCTCAGCAGCGGAAGCGGAAACGGAAACTTCCTGGCCCGCTTCCGCTACTGTATTTACTTCTGCTGTCCATCCACCGGGGGACATATGCAGCTCGATCTTCCATTTTTCGCTCACAACAATCCCCCTTTCTCAACATCTATATTCCTCTGAATGCTCAAGGTCACAGCCACGTCTCACCCTGAAGAGAGATCAGGCCACGCAGCTCATCATCCGACATCTCGGTCAGCCAGTTCTCACCTGAACCGACGACCTGCTCGGACAGTGCCTTCTTGCTTTCGATCAGCTCATCAATCCGTTCCTCCAGTGTTCCCTGACAGATCAACTTATGCACCTGCACGTTGCGATTCTGCCCAATTCGGAATACACGGTCCGTTGCCTGATTCTCAACCGCAGGATTCCACCACCGATCATAGTGAACGACATGACTCGCGCGTGTCAGATTCAGACCTACACCTCCGGCACGAAGAGATAGAACAAACATGGACGGCCCCTCTCCTTTTTGGAAAGTCTCCACCATATCATCTCTTTGCGCTTTCGACACACCACCATGCAGGAAATAAGGTTCTTCCTCATATCGCTGTTTCAACCTCGATACCAACAGATCTCCCATAGCAACATACTGCGTGAAGATCAAGGCCGATTCCCCGTTATCACGGATGGCGTCCAGCAGTTCAAGCAAACGTTCCATCTTACCGGATGCCTCAGCCTTGCCGTGGTCTTTCCGATTACTGTCCGCCAGCACCGGATGATCACAGATCTGCTTGAGCTTGGTCAGGGAGGACAGAACAATCCCCTTTCGGGCAATGCCATTTCTGCCGTCCAGACCACCCATCAGATCATCCACCACACGCTGGTACAACACCGTCTGCTCCGGCGTCAGGGAACAATAGGATTTCAGTTCAAGCTTCTCTGGCAGATCCTTGCGAATATCCGGATCACTCTTCAGCCTGCGCAGCATGAATGGAGATACCAGTCGATGAAGCTCACGCAAAGATGCTGCATTTTCTTCGGATGGCCCCAGTCCCGTATACCGCTGGCGGAACGATGAAGCTGTGCCCAGATACCCCGGATTGAGAAACTGGAAAATCGACCAAAGTTCGCTCAGTCGGTTCTCTACAGGCGTTCCCGTCATCGCAATACGATGAAGTGTAGACAGGCGCATGACGCTTTGCGCTTGTTTGGTACGGTAGTTCTTAATATATTGTGCCTCATCCAGCACAATGGTGGACCAGTGCAACGAAGCCAGATCCGGGCCATCTCTGCCTGCCAGATGATAGGTCGTCAGTACAATGTCATGCGTCTGCGCTTCTGCCTGGAATTCGTTCCCGTGCAACCGTTGTCCACCATGATGAATATATAGCGACAGATCCGGGGCAAACCGCTTCAGCTCACGCTGCCAGTTTCCAAGCAGCGAGGTAGGGCACACAATAAGTGCAGGCAGATGAACAGGCTGCTCATTCGCGTGCTGATCGGCCGGGAAAGAATCATCTGATCCATTCAACAGCTCATTCTCACGGGCTTCCTCTTCAGCTGCCTGGCGTTCCTCGTGTTTGCGGTCCAGCAGACAGGTAATTACCTGAATCGTCTTCCCAAGTCCCATATCGTCCGCGAGACATACGCCAAAGCCCAGCTCACGCATCGCGGATAACCATTGGTAACCTCGTTCCTGGTAAGGTCTGAGTTCACCATGCAACTCTGCCGGAACCTGACGAGGCTCTATGCTGCGAAGCACCTGTCCATCGAGCAGGAAAGCAAGCATCCCATCAGATTCGGCGCCAAAGACGGAGAGGCCCTTCCATGCGGAATCCTCCCCTTCATCCGCTGCCAGATGCAGCCATTCGGAGAGAGGCATATATTGTTCTTCTTCTTTTTTCATATAACGCAGGACTTGGCGAATCTCTTTTGTATCCACTTCAATCCATTCACCGCGGAACATAACATACGGAACTGTGGATTCAGCCAGTGCTGCCAGTTCCTCCGCCGTGACCGGTTTCCCATCCAGCATAGGCTCCGCCTTGAAAGCAACCAATTGTTCCATGCCAAGTGCCGATGCGGCTCCAGGCAACCGCTCTGTTCCCCGATTCAACATCTGCAGACGCAGTCCCGCACGACGTTTCCCGGCACGACTCCACCTTGAAGGCATGAGAACGGTTATCCCGGCCTTCTGCAAACGCGGAACCGCATGCGTGAGAAATTCAAAGAAACCCTGCTGCTCCAGCTTAATTTCCTCCGGACGGGCGGTAAGCAGCGCCGTCTCCAGTTCAGGTGCCAGTTCTGCTGCTTGCCCGATTGCCATCAATAATTGCTCTGCCGCCGAGGTATATAACACCTTCCCCCGGTCCAAATCTCGCTCTGGATGTGCCCAGATAGTCCGTGCAGGCAACCTCAGGCTTGGTTCCTGCTCACTGTCCACCCAAAAGCTTATTCCCCAGATCGTTTCATGTTCGCCCAGTGGAGGCTCCAAGCGGAGCACCAGCTTCAATTGGCCTACCGCAGGCGCCATCTCTTCTGCTCCCACGCTTGGCATTGATGTTCCACCAACTTCTTGCAGCGTATGAATAAACGCTGTCATATCGTCCGTCGGCCCTTGCACCGTCACAGGACGGAACATCGAGATCAGACTGTTCCACCAGAGTTCGGCTACTGGCGAAGATCCGCGTCGATATGGGGTGCGGTAACGGGACAGTTCACTGTCCATGCCCTCCAGTTCACTTGTCACTACAGCATGAATCATGCCACTCATGAATGAAAATAATACCGCAGCCCCTGCTTCTTCACGCGTTTCCGGTTCCAATGAAGCATAAGCTCCAGGAGCAGCCAATCCAATCGGAGGCATCGCTTCAGCAAGATCGCGGAAGCGTTCGATGTCCTCCTCCTGCTGCAAGCGTGGCCGCCATACGCCTGTTAATGTCTCTTGCCCGGTCCGTCGCCGTGCTCCGGTCTTTGCTGCGAATTCAGCCGATGGAGCAATTGCTCCCCGCAACAGCAGCTCCTGTGTGAACTGCGCTGCTTTGATCCAGTAACGCATCTCTTCTCCAACCTGAATTCCGGCTGCATTTAACAAACGGTCATCCCATTGCAGCAGCAACCTGAAAGCATCCTTAGGCGAGACTGCCAATCCTTCCAATGTGCGCCCCAACAGTTGACGCCGCTTCGTGTTCTTGGCTTCAGCCGTGTTCCTCAGCGGATTCGGCCAGCGCAACTCCGCAAGACGCAGAGCGGCAGGCTGAAACAGACGACCCCCGTCGCCAAAATTCAACCTTCTTACCACGTGGCTCCATGCATCCACACGCGGTTCCGATGTTTCACCGGAAAAACAAAAAAATACGTCACCAAGCCATACTCCATACAGCGATTGCATCATTAAAGTCTCCCGTCATCCCTTCGCATTGTTACTCTCCATCATATACGAAAATGACCGGATTTAAAAACCTTTGCCCATAAAAAGTGGTTATTTCGATGGTTTGCGGCACAAAAAAATGTCCCTTCTCCCGAAAAGCGGATGAGGAACATTTGGGTCAACCGAAGGATAATACTGAATATTGAAAGAATTACGGATCGTTATACTACTATGATCTGATCAAACTGCCCAGCAATACATCCAGGTTCAAAATGCCTGCACGATGATCTTCACAGAACCCGATTTTGTCAAAAACGCCAAGCATGAAACGGCGGTGTTCCTCAGCTGGTTCTTCGAAACGATCGTAACTTACGACAGAATCAACCATATCTACGATCAGCGGTACAAATCCACCTTTGTAAGGCACCACAATAATACGTGTAGAAGAGGTATCCTCCTGGTCCGGCATGCCTAACAATACACGAAGACTCACCACCGAAACGACCTTACCATACAACGAAGCAAAACCTCTGATCTCCGGGCTTCCAAATGGAACTGTTGTCACCTGCACCATTCTGATGATCTCATGAACTTCATCGATTCGTAGTGCAAAGATCTGGTCTCCTACCGAAAAATTAATATATTGCATTCCCTCGTCCATAGTTATCCCCATACCCTCTCATTCCTTATAATCAGACTACTTTCGTCCCAGTTAGATGTTACTTTGGTGTATCGGTTATTTTTGATCAAATGTTTAGGCTTCAGATCAATTTTGCCAACTTCAGCAGACGTTGCATTACGGTTGCTGTCTCCGCTCTGCTCATTTGCCCTGTTGTAGAGGGTGGTGGAAGTCAGTCGTTTTAATATTGAGCGTAAGTAACCTGACATCGGATTGAAAAATTATATTCAAAAAAAAGACCAAAGATCAGCTTTATGCCGATTTTTGGTCTTTTTTATCCCCATATATTATGGATCTGTTTCTATGTTTTCAAATACTTGGAACAAAAAAACGATATTCCTGTGGATAACTTGTTTTATTACTCCAAAACGGCTGTTTTATCACATGAAAACACGAGTTATACCTGATTTGTGGATAAGTTGTGCACATATTGCACACATGCTGTGGATATCTTTGGCGTTTCATGTGGATATTCATTAATTTAATGTGGACATGTTGTGTATTTGTTTGTAAATCTGACGTAAAATCCGAATTTCCGCTTCAGTTATCCATTACTGTGGACACGTTGTGGACACGCCCAATTTCCTTCGCTGTAGTTATTCGACCAATTCACCCTGACGCATGATCAGCTTGTCATCGATGTACACGTCCGGCTTTTGTACAACGGCATCAATATGAACACCCGCGGCGATCGTTCCACCAAATGTGTTATTGCTGCCAAAGGCCACATGAATTGTGCCGTATACCTTCTCATCTTCCAGCACCACACCCGTGATTCGTGCCTTGTTATTGGTACCGATCCCGAATTCGCCGAGAAAACGACCATCGCCCTCACCAAGCGTTTCCAGTAATTGAGCCCCATCTGTTCCTTCGGCTGACACCAACCGTCCTTCACTAACGGTTAATAACATCGGTTCACGAAGTGCCCCAATTCCAGCAACGGAACCATCTACAACAATACTGCCCTCGCCCTTGCCCTCAATGGGAGCAATATAGGCTTCTCCTGACGGCAAGTTGCCCGATTCACCGGGGTTCAAATACATACCTGTGCTTGGTACACCGTTACGATCTTCAATGGAAAAGGAAAGACTATGGCCCTGCTTCTCTATTCGCACATGTCGACCTGCGGTTAATAGAGCCGTTACCTTCTCGGTCAACGCCTTTACTTGCGAATATTCAGCTGTAATGGCTCCGTTCATAAACATATCCTCTGTCATGCCAGGCATGGTTGCCACTCGTGTCCCTGATGCAGCGGCTTTTTTGCGTGCCTGGGTATGTGTTAATGAATATCGCGTTACACACACGGCTACATCTGCTCGAATCATCGCTTCTGCAATCGGCGCAGGTGGCTCTTCTCCAGATCTGCTGCGTTCCTTCATGATTAACAGAACCGATTCTGCACCAAGTGCTTTGCCTGCCTCATATATGGATTCAGCCAGATCCCGTTTCATATCGTCTGCGACAACCACCAGATTCTCTCCGCTGCGCAGTCCGAGACATTCGGTTAGCACACTTTTACTGATTTCCACACGTTCCTGACTCATACATTCATCTCTCCTGTCTTTGGTTAATCCTCTTCGCAACTCGACTTGACCCTTTCGACAATTGGCACGGGATTCCTGCATGTCCAAACCTGAACTCACCTCAAGGTATCGGCCCATTCAGTGAGGATTGCAGCTGTTTCCTTATACTGAAACGTCGGAAAGTAATGTCCATAGGGTACATCTATTCGTTTGACCTGTGAGTTCATATCCTGGGGAAAGTAATATTCCCGATCTTGATTGGCCCATACAACTAATACATTCTTGGCATAATGCTGACTTTCCATTTCCGCCCACAACGTTGATCTGGCGCCTTTCCTCTGACCCGAGTGGATCCAGCGCAACAAGTCTGCATGTGCTCCTGCAATGCGAGGGGACTGGAGACTGGAGCGTATTCTCTTGCCCATGGTATCGGCCATAACACTGCTGTCGCCTACGCCGCTATGTGAACTGAACATTTGATTCCAACTTTTCTCCGATCTGCCACGCAGCAGGGAGCGCATCACCCCTCTTGGCAAACGGGAAACCCATTTCAGCACATTTGGATTCGAATTGTTAGCTACAGGCTGAAGCAACCCCAGCCGAATGTCTGTCCGCCCGCTACGCATCTGTGCCGCAGCTGCAATAGCAGCCCCGATCGAATGACCAACCAGCTTCACCGGACCCTCAAACTCACCAAGAGCCTTAAGCAGTGCATCCACCTGACCTTCAAACGCTTCATCCCCCTGATGCACCGGAGACCGTCCGAATCCAGCGAGATCGATTAACCATACTGGGTTCCCGGTCCGTTCCCTAAGCTGTTTTCCTAACGGTAACATCTCATCTGCAGATTGAAGCAAACCATGCACAATAATCCAAGGCTCTCCCTCGCCCTCCCAACCAAGCATAGCCATATTTCCACTTCGCGACCGAATATAATCTGTCGGAAAACCCTCAGGTAACGGCGTATACCGAAGACGATAGTCCAGATCGGCTGTAACCAGCGGAAGCTGTTCCCGGATGTCCGGCCAGGATTGCCCCATACGTGTAAACAGAGCCTCCGTCTTTTCAACCGGGAATGACCTGTTGGTAATAAAAGCAACCGACTCCGCTGGAACACCACTGATGCGTGAACCACCTGATTTCATGATCCATTGAATCCATGGTAGTGGCACAGCCCCTTTGGGCTTGGGTACGTCCAATTGCTGCGCCAAGAGTTGCAGCAGTTCCTTCATATTGGGACTGTCTTCCTTCCGCGCCAACAGTGGATAGGTTCCTCCCGCTGGAGCAGCTTCCCTGGATAGAAAAACAAGCGTCTGTGCAACAATGTCATTCTCCACAAGCGGTAACCAATAGGATGAACCTCCCGGCACTACTGGCATAAGTCCTTTCTGAATCGCCTGAATGAGCAGCCCAATCCCACCCGTTTGCTCAGTTTCACCTGTGGGACGTGGTCCAACCACTGTACTCGGATTTACAACGGATAAGGGATAGTGATGCTGTTCTGCATGCTCGCGAATGTGCAGATCGGCATGGAACTTCATCTCTTCATACGCACTTTCATTGTTATCCACATGCTCAACCTGGAGATAATTCCCCTGTTCATTCCGCTCTCCATAAGGACTCATATAACCAACAACGTGGATAAAGTGTCTCAATCCATGAGTACGGTGGATTTCCTGTGCTAGCTGTGCCACTTCTCTGGCCCCGTTCATGAATATCTGCTCGGCTACTTTTCGTTCCAAAGTGACGTCCATCGTTCCGCCCGCATGAATGATCACATTCGCTTCAAGAGCACACTCCCGATCCGCTGCGGTAAGGCCAAGACCCGAAATGGATAAATCACCTTTAATAAAGGTAATCCGGTCGAAATCCTTCACTCCATAAGCCTTCAGCACAGTTCTGGCTCGCTGTTCCGAACGAACCAGCAAGAGCAATTGTGCGTCTCCCTGCGTGAGTTGTTTGACCGTTTCTTTGCCGATAAAACCTGTACTTCCTGTCATAAAAATGGTCGTGTCTGCAATATCAGACTTGCTTATTACCTGATTCATATTTGTTGAATTTGCTGCTGCGTTTTCTTCATTGGATACACGGTTAGTATGTACAATCATTCTGTTACGGCTCCTTTTTAGTACTATATAGTACTAGTTATATTCAAAAAAAGAGCTTCGATTAACGAAGCATCTGACAAAACGTACGTGCCGATTGTTCTATAATCCCAACATCACGGGCAGTTCCCGCTAGGATTAGCGAACCTTCCAGTGCTGCAATAAACAACAACGCAGCCGGACCCGGCCCAATTTCTTTGCGAAATTCACCGCGATCTAAACCTTGTTGAAACAACTTCTCCACCATAGGTCTAAGCTCACGAAAGAATCTGGATATGCTTTCCTTCACTTGGGGTGCACTGTCCGGTGTCTGCATATATAACGTAACAAAAGGACAGCTCCCTTCGTAATTTCGGCCCTCAATGCCTGCCGACAGTAATGCCATGAATGAGTAGATACGCTCCTCCACTCCTCGCTCACGCTGACTGAGCAGCAGATACAGCTCCGACTCATACTGGGCAATCCAGTATTGTACCACGGCCTGGAGCAGTTCCTCCTTGTTTTTAAAATGATAATAAATATTCGACTTGGATACCCCACTCACTCGCACGACTTCATCCATGCTGACGTAGCTGTACCCCTGACGCAGAAATAATTGTGCCGCCACTTCAACTGCCTTGGTCCGGTTCACCGGATTGGAACTCTTGGATTTGGCAGGTCCCGTGTTCATTTTTGGATTTGTCATATTTAGAACTATACAGTACTAGTCAATTGAAAACAAGTATTTCTGTTAACAAAAGAGGACCTCCCACTCCAACTACTCCATACTTGTCCACATTTAGAGTGTTATACACACAGGATATCCACATATAGTATTAACTCTGTGTTAAATACGTCATGAGATCCTTAAACTACTTTTCGGTTATCCACATTTCAGGGATATTACCATCTATCATTTTTCCAGCGAATACTTTATGGCTCCTCGGAAAAACAAAAACGGCCAACCAGAAATTGTATTCTGGTTGGCCCGTTTCAATTAACTTATATCCGATAGACTAACTTTCTATCCCAAAATTTTGAACAGTTTTCGGTAACCTGTGGATACCGTCCATGATCCAGATTATTTTTTCAGACTATCCCAGTTCTGTTGCAATGCGTCGAGCAATCCGGCTTTATCCGATTTGCCTGCAACATAAGCCTGAATCGTGCTGCCATACTCTTGTGGAACCCCTTCAGGGAAACGGTTGAAGTTCCAGCTGAGTGTTTTATTTTCCTGGCTATACTTCATGATCTCTGTGGCGAGGTCACCCAGATCCTCTTCGGATGCCGTGATGGAACTGAACGCCGGGATGAATTTGAATTCTTTGGTCATGTATTGTTTCCCGATATCCGAAGTTACGAGCCACTCCAAAAACTCTTTTGCTTCCGGTTTCACTTGAGAGTTCTTATTCACAACCCAATAGTTCGGCACGCCGACAAACAATTTGTCATTTGGTTCATTGTTAATTGGCATTGGGAGGATACCCAGATTCAGATCCGGATCGATTCCATCGATCTGTACTTGAGTCCAGTTCCCTTGCTGCATCATCGCTGCTTCTCCACTCGCAAACAACGTAACTTGCGTATTGTAGTCGGTTGTCAGCGGGTTTTTGTTGCTGTATTTCAGCGTTAAGTCGAGCAAGTTGATCCAGTCGGCGAACACTTGGTTGCCAGGAATTTTCTCCGTACTTTCGTTAAGTCCCTGGATGAACTTCACCGGATCTGCCTGATTTGCAAATGCCACGTTTACGTTATGGTTACCCAGCACCCACCACTCCTGATATCCGTTCGAGAAAGGCGTAATGCCTGCGGCCTGAAGTTTCTGTGCAGCTTGATCCAATTGTTCCAGTGTCGTTGGAATTTCGGTAATACCTGCTTTTTGGAAGAGGTCTTTGTTATAAATGAAACCATAACCCTCTAGCGCCAGCGGCTGTCCGTAGAGCTTGCCGTCTTTGGTCATTGGCTCTTTGGCTACTTCGAGTGCATCCTTGGCCCATGCTTCTCCAGACAGATCTTCCAGATATTCAAGCCATGTATCCAATTCACGATAACCACCTACGTTGAATATGTCCGGTTGTTCGCCAGCGGCAAACTTGGCTTTTAATGCAGCACCGTAGTCACTGCCGCCACCTACAGTTTGAATGTCCAGTTTGACGCCTGGATGGGAGGATTCATATTCAGCTTTGAGACGATTGAGCGCTTCCGCAATTTCGACTTTAAATTGGAATATTTTAATGGTTTTATCTCCAGCAGCAGCCTCGCCACCACCTTGAGCATCCGTGTTGACCGGACTACCACTCTTGTCTCCATTGCCACAACCCGCAAGCATTACCGAAAAAGCAATCAGCATAAGCAACGTCAACTTGGTCATTCTTTTCATACATACACTCTCCCTATAGTAGTTTCAGTATAACAGTTCCACTAATGAATATTTACACTGGCACTCCGATGACAGAATAACCTTCCCTTGAAGCGTGTTTTCATCCTAACGAACCGAGCGCACGTTATTCGCACCTATTTGCACAGGCTCCCATTCTAACGAATCACAGCGATGTTATTTCGTCGATTTGGTCGATTTTCAAGGCTCTGACGCCGTTTTGTACCCGAATAACGTTGCTGAGATTCGTTACAATTTGTATTCCTTGATTATCCACCTATTAAGATGCGGTGGATTCGTTAGCGCTTTGAAAAAGGAGCTTACCATCACTTCACTCTGCAGAAGAAGTTCCTGGCTCTACAAGCGTCTTTCTTGGTCATTTCTCTTTATCAGTCTTTTCTCTTTATTGCTCTTTTCCCCAGGAGTCATGCCCAAGCTATGCGGGCATGACTCCCTTTGCACACCTCCATGCGAGGTGGGAGCAGAGGGATCAGGATGCGATGGAGGAGCGGAGCGTTCGCCTTTGATACTCGGTGGCTTCCTTGCCCCAATCCATTCAGGCCACCGAGGAGCAACAGCGACCGAAAGCGCAACTTGATCCCGGAGCGACCTGCACTCGCACTCACCCTTTAACTGATCCAGCCGTAATCCCCTGAATGATGTATTTCTGCATCAGCAGGAAGAAGATAATGATCGGCATAATGCCAAGTACAAGTGCTGGCAAAGCCAGATCCCATTGCTTCGTGTACTGACCGAAGAGTGCAAAGGTCGCAATCGGGATTGTACGCAGGTTGGAGCTTTGCAGGATCAGGGATGGAAGCAGATAATCATTCCAAATCCAGAGTGTGTTCAGAATGATGACGGTTACATACATCGGTTTCATGAGTGGAAATACGATCCGGAAGAACACTCCGTAGACCGAGCTTCCATCCACACGAGCCGCTTCCTCAATCTCCAGTGGGACGGATTTTACGAATCCGTGGAACAGGAAGACCGACATCGGTGCTCCGAAACCAAGATAACAGATAATAAGGCCGCCAAGGCTGTCGATCAATCCCAGATTACTGGTTACAGTAACAAGTGGAATCATGATAGACTGGAACGGAATCACCATAGCGGCAATGAACATGCCAAACAAAATACGATTGAACCGGGTATTGCTGCGAACCATTCGGTACGCGGCCATGGAACTGATCAGCACAAGCAACAGATTGCTGACTACCGTAACGATAAGCGAGTTCATCAGTGCCGACGGGAAGTTAATTTTCTCCCAGGCGTTCGCATAATTGCCCCACTGGAACACTTCCGGCCATGCAGCCGAATTGGTGAGCAGATCACCGAAGGTTTTGACTGAATTCACAAACAGGAAGTAAAACGGAACCAGGAATAAAAGTCCAATGAGTACCATGACAATCTCGGTTACAATGGTACTGAAGCGGTAATTTTTCGTCGTCTCCATTAGGCTTCTACCTCCTTGCTCTTCGTCAGACGTACCTGAATCATGGTGATGATGGCAACGATTACGAAGAACACGAGCGCTTTGGCGGTTCCGATGCCATATCTGTTATTCACAAAGGCTTCATTGTAAATATTAAGTGCAACCGATTCTGTTGATCCGAACGGTCCACCTTTGGTTAGCGACAGATTGAGATCGAACATTTTGAACGACCAAGAGATCGCCAGGAACAGACAGATCGTTACACCCGGCATAATGAGCGGAAGAATGATGCTCCGCAGTACCTGCCAGCGACTTGCGCCATCAATCTCGGCGGCTTCCAGCAGATCAGGGGATACATTTGTCAGAGATGAGATGTAGATGACCATCAGATATCCTGCGGTCTGCCATACAAATACAATCACGATTCCCCAGAAGGCGGTTGGTTCGTCTCCCAGCCAAGGAAGGTTGAAGAAGGACCAGCCGGTTACATCGCCTACTGCTGAAAACCCTTTCACAAATATGAACTGCCAGATAAAGCCGAGCAACAACCCACCGATCACGTTAGGCATAAAAAAGATCGTACGCAGAATGTTTCTCGTCTTGAGCGGTTTGGTCAGGAAATACGCCAGGAAAAAGCCAATCACATTGGTCAGTACTACACCAACCACGGTGAAGCGCACCGTAAACCAAAACGCCGTTTGGAACTTGGGATCATTCGCAAAAACATGCACGAAGTTGTCAAACCCTACCCAATTAATGTTCTCGGATACCCCGTTCCAATCCGTGAAGGAATACACCATGCCAAGCAGGAAAGGGACCACGATGATGAGAATAAAAAACACGATGGAGGGACCCACGAACACAAGCTGCTGTAACAGCTGTGAAGATTTGCGATGCTTCATATCGTTCTCCCCTTCTATAGATGGATGAAATTGGTCTCTTTTTCTATTAAACCCCATTATCGCCGAGGGAAACACCGACCCTTGTGAACAGTTGGGGGTAAAATATTGTCCTCTCTTAACCTGCAACCAGAAGGGGTGTTCCGATGTCCAAATACTACAGTATACGCACCAAATTAATTGCCTTTATGCTCATTGCTACCACCCTTCCGCTGCTCGCATCGATCAGCATGACGTTTATCCAGACCAAGACAGCCCTGCGTGAACAAGCTGTTGAAGAGAACAAACGCCTGATCTACCAAGCGTCCACCAATCTCAATAACTATGTGGATAACGTGGCCAGAGCGTCGCTCGCTGTGTATAACGACCCGAACTTTCTGCGAAACTTGGCAAAGATTCCTGGTGATTATCGTGCGGTTGCCGAGGTGTACACCACTTTGCAGACGATCCGCGCGGCTGTGCCGGATGTATTCCAGCTGTATTTGCACTCTTTTGCCGCCAATCAATCCACCTTAATTACCAATCCCTTTCCGAAGCGGGAGGAACGCAAACAGGCCTATTCCGGCTCCCTTCATGGAAAAACAGGCGGTGACAGCCCGGACATCTGGGTGGAATCGGCACATATGAGTCACACGTACGGATTCAAGGCTGCTTCCCCCGATGATCCTGAAAGAACGGTCATTACCCTGCATCGGGTGATCAAGGATATTCCGTCCACTGAGCGTCTGGGTGTACTCGCCATTGATCTGAATATGAATACCATTGCAGCAATCTGTGGCAGGCTGTATGATCCGGCTAAGGAACAGATCTATGTTGTGGATGGTCAGAATCAGATCATTTACCAGGGGCGTTCCGAGGTCAATCATACGGATGCACTACGAGAGGAAACGGCTAGTGAACTGAATATCGCACGATCTGGCGAAGGTACAGCCCAGAATGTCGCAGGGCATTTTGAACAGGATCGTTCCATGTATGTATACCAGCAACTTGGCAGCACGTACGCTGACTGGACCATCGTCAAACAGATTCCGAATGAGACGTTATATGCCAGAGCCACCACACTTACGTGGAATAACGCAATGATTGCCATTGCAGCACTTGTATTGGTCATTGTCGCAACCTTATTCATCTCCATCCGAATCACCGGTCCGCTCAAGCAACTTATGCGATATATGAACCAGATTCAAGCCGGGCGTCTGCATGTGGATATCCATCTATCCAGCCGAGATGAATTCGGGGTGCTCGCTCGTCATTTCCGAGATATGATGGATACGGTAAATAATCTTATTTTGCGGGAATATCGACTCGAAATCGCCAATAAAACAAATCAGCTTAAAGCGTTGCAAGCGCAGATTCATCCGCATTTTCTATATAACACACTGCAATCCATAGGTACACTTGCCCTTCAACAGCAAGGACAACGGGCGTATACACTACTCTCTAGCCTGTCCAAAATGCTGCGCTACAGCATGCGGGATCAGACCTGCGTGACTTTACGCGAAGAGGCGGAGCATGCCCGGTTATATCTGGAACTGCAGCAGGAGCGGTTTGGTGACCGCCTTGAGGTGGATTTGGATTTTGCCGAAGATACCCTGTCTGTCGAAATGCCAAGAATGACGTTACAACCTTTAATTGAGAACTATTTCAAACATGGAGCAGATATTCAGCCTGGCAAAGGTCACATATCCCTATCCAGCCGCCGGATCAATGATCATTGGATTGAAATAGAACTGAATAATAACGGCCCCTCCATACCAGAAGATAAATTACTGGAGATCCGCGGATGGCTGCATCAAAGTCATACAACAACCGGGTTATCCACACAAGAATCCAACGAGTCTGAATCCATCGGTCTACGAAATGTAATACGCCGACTTCAATTGAACTCACACCCCGGTCATTCAGCCAGGCTTGAGATCAACAATCAGGAACCCAATGGTGTGAAGATCACGGTTAAACTATACGCGGGAGAGTGAACAACATGAAGGCACTGCTTGTAGATGATGAAAAACATGTCCGCGACGCCATAAGGTTGCTTGGTCATTGGGAAGAGTTTGGCATTGATACTTTACTTGAAGCAGCAGACGGGGATGAAGCCATCGCCGCCATCACGGCACATCAACCTCAAATCATACTCAGTGACATGCGTATGCCGGGAAAGGACGGTATGGCATTGCTTGAATGGATATCGGCTCATACCCCACACAGCAAGGTACTGGTCATTAGTGGATATGATGATTTTGAACTCGTGAGGCATGCCATCAGACATGGTGGTATGGACTACCTCCTGAAACCTGTGGAAGCAGATGAGCTGAATGCATCTCTATTAAAGGCCGTTACAGCTTGGGAAGAGGAGGACGCCATTCGGATACAATCCACCAGGCAATCCATTGTCGTTAATCGAATGCGCCCCCACTACCAGGATCGACTGCTCACCGAACTTGTCGTCGGAAGAGGCAGCAGCCCTTCACACATGCAGCGATTGCAGGATGAGTTAAATCTCCCCTGTCTAATCCCTGTCTGTAGTGTCGCTGTCACCAGCCTGTCCCACCTGGATGCAGATTGTCTGGCAAAATACCGCAGTCAACCGGACCTGCTTGTGTTCTCCGTGCTCAATATCGGTGCCGAGATGTTATCCACACCAGACGAAGGCGTAATGTTTCGTCAGTTGGATCAACCGGACGAGATTGTTCTGCTGCATTGGGGTCCATCCACTTCATTGGAACATATTCTGGACAAGGTCAATCATGGATTGGAACAGACGATTCAGCGCCGGCTTCATTTTGGCATCTCCACCTGTGAGTCTTATCCTGGCGGAATCTCAGCGGCCTATCTGGAAGCAAGTTCAAGGCTGTGGCGACGTAATGCTGTGCAAATTAAACAGCGAATCCATGCCTCAATGGAATCATCAAATGGGAATAAAATCAGGCGTTTAACCGCCCATGAAGAACCCCTGCGTATGGCAGCCATGAGCTGCCGGGCTTCCAGTGTATCTGCTGCGGCCGCCGAGTGGCTTGACCCGATTACTGATCTTGAGGTTGTCAGTGCTGAGCAGATCCAGCAATGGATCGACGAGCTGGAATGGATGCTGAGCCGCTGGCTTGATGATACGGCAGGTTCGTCATTCCAAGAGGAAGAAGTGACGGAGGAACAGTCTATTCCCTTTGCCGAGTTACCTTTGGACGCTGAAGGACTGTTATCCTTCCCCCTGCTTCGTTCATTGTTGGAACAACGACTGCTTGCGGCCGGTAAGGCGCTCACCGCTCATCACCACGCCAATCCTGATCCCATGAGTGAGATTGCACGTTATATGGACGCCCATTATCAGGAGGACCTGTCCTTGCAGCAGATTGCCGCGCGTTTCTATCTGAGCCGGGAGTATATCTCCCGCAAATTCAAACAGCAATTTGGTCTGAACTGGTCGGAATATCTGGGCAAACTGCGGATCAACAACGCCAAGCTTTTACTGCAAAATCCTTCCCTGCGTGTCGCCAAAATCTCGGAGATGGTTGGATTTCAGGATGAAAAGTATTTCAGCAAAGTGTTTAAAAAGATGGAGGGCATCACGCCAGCGGAATATCGTAAAACATTATTGGAGGCTGGTACGTAACGAGTACCTGATCCGAATTAAAAAGAGTACTCCCGGCATGGCCCATCGGAAGTACTCTTTTTGATTTTACTTTTACAGAAAATAGCCTATATCATGACGACTTGTTGGCTCTTTCTTTTCTAAGATAGGATACGATCCGAGAGATTGTACCTATTAAAATTACACCCATAAATCCATAAGCCATATTATTTCCTGTCTTATGAGCTACTACGGGGAAATAGATGAGGCTGAACAGTAATAGGACAATATCCAGGTAGAACATAATCTTTCGATAAATAGGGATTCTCACCTTCCCCTTTTATTTACCAAAAATGGTTTTATTAATCATGTTAGATCATAACATAGATACACCCTAGTACGCTCACCGATCCCGCAAAATCACCGCAGGTACAAGTCGAATGTAGATTAGCTCCCCTGCAAGCTCCACCAGAGTCTGTGTAACAATAACAGCCGCTGCAATGGTTGCCCATTCTGGTGGGAGTGCCAGCGCTAGCGGCAGAACAACCAGCGAATTCCGTGTGGCTGAACTGAAAATCAACGCCCGCCCGGCGGCTGGATTCAATCGAAACCCCTTAGCAATGATCCGAGATATCCAAGGCATAATGATCAGAAAAGAAACGTAGATCGGAATCACGTTCACGATAATCGCCATATCATTGTAGACTTTGCCAATCTGGGAAGCGACAACCACGATCAGCGCAAGTGCCATCATCGGAACCGGGAGCCATGCCGTCCCATTCATGACCCGCTCCCCGCTCACCTTACCTCTGGAGAAAACTTGTGTAACAACAGCGAGCAGCAGTGGAATAACGATCAGGAACAGAAAAGCCTCTACAAACGGCCCTACCTGCATGATCTGCGCCACCTCAGTACCCATCAATAGCCATAAATAAAACGGCAACAGGATCATTTGTATAACGAATAAAAGTGGTGTTGCGGCGAGCATCAGCTTCTCATTGCCCCTGCCGAGTTGTGTGAACACAATGACGTAATCAATACAGGGCGTTAACAGTACCAGATAGACTCCGATCAGAACGCCTGGTGATTGCGGAAAGACAAGTGTGAGCAACCATACAACTACAGGTACTACGATAAAATTAGCCACCAGTAGCGCCCCCATAAATCGAAGATTCGACCAGGACTCTTTTAACTGTAAAAAGGGAATCTGTACAAACATGCTGTATAACAGAACGGCAAGAACTGGGGACACGGTGTAGTGTAAAACATTCCCCCATACCGGATTACTCAGCCCTATCGCTGCTCCTAAAAACAATGCAACTACATAGAACCCGGTTTGCTGTCGCTCCATCGTTTCTCTTGTGAGCATTATCTTCCTCCTCTTCTGGTGGGACATCGTGGGCATGGACATATTTCCGCTTCGTTTCGCGTACATTGGGACAGAGTACCGTTCCAACGTAGTGGCAGAGCACAAGGATCTGAAAGATCCCACTTGTGAATTTTTTGCGGCTGTTATTAGAATGTGCAAGAACTGGGTATATTCATTGTAGACTGACCCGTGGTTCATTCATTCGTTAAACCAAGGAGGAAACACAATGTCACGTAACAATCCGTACAAGTGGTTAAACGCCATTGGTTTTATCGCAGTAATTATCGTGAATTACCTCTCCAACGCTCTTCCAATCGGGGGCAAGACCAATAAAGAAGTATCGGATATGTATCCTGTGCTGCTCACACCTTCTGGCTATGCATTCGCTATATGGGGTTTGATCTACTTGCTGTTGGCAGGGTTTGTGATCTATCAGTTCGTGCCCGCTTCCTGGAAAAGGGACTCGATTACCCGTCTCGGGTACTGGTTCCTGGCAAGTTGTGCCTTCAACGTAGCATGGATTTTTGCTTTTCAAAACTTGCAAACTGGTCTCGCTTTACTGATTATTGTACTGCTTCTATTGTCCTTGATCATGCTGTATGTAAAAACACGTACTATTACCGTGCCAACCACTGCTGAGATCTGGCTTGTGAAGCTGCCATTCAGCATCTATCTTGGATGGGTTAGCGTGGCAACAATTGTCAATGCAGCTGTTCTGTTATATAAAATTGGCTGGGATGGTTTTGGTCTCAGCGAACCGACCTGGACGATCATCATGCTGATTGTGGGTATGGTGCTGGCTGTACTCGTTAGCTTCCGTTATCGCGATAGCATATACCCACTTGTATTCACATGGGCGTATATCGCCATTGTACTTAAACAAAAGGATGTCACTTCCGTATATTATACGGCAATCATCATTGCGATCGTACTAGCGATCTATGCGGTATGGTTGTTCTTCGCCCGTAATCAGGATCGTGATTGAGCGACTTCCATCATATATAACGCTTAAATGTAACGTAAAAACGTAACGCAAACAGCCGATTCTGGTCTTCGACCTGAAATCGGCTGTTTATGTATAAAAAGAACGAATAAGGTTGTCCTATTTCAGGGCAATAACTTCAATCTCCACCAGTGCATCTTTTGGCAAACGAGCAACTTCCACTGCACTGCGTGCAGGGTACGGCTGTTCAAAGAACGTGCTATACACTTCATTCACAGGAACGAAGTCGTTCATGTCTTTCAGGAACACCGTCGTTTTCACGATTTTATCCATACTTGTACCTGCTGCTTCAAGAATAGCCTTCACATTGCTCAAAGACAGACGTGTCTGCTCCTGTACATCTGCGCCGAATTCTCCCGTTTGAGGATTCAGACCAAGCTGTCCGGAAGTGTAGATGAAATCGCCTGCATCAACGGCTTGACTGTATGGACCAATGGCGCCTGGCGCCTGATCGGTAGAGATTGGTTTTTTCATGGGACGAGTTCTCCTTTGTGTTCGTTATCCTGCTGCCGCATGGAGTCAGGGTTCGAACTCATTTTTGTTGCCTATTATACCACGATCTACCTCAAGCGAGAAACGCTCCTGCCTTTACAGATGAAGCAAACAGCTCGTTCAAAGGTTTCTTAACCTCCGTCCGCGCCAAGGACATGAATGACTTCATTCGCATACACATGGTTTCCCTTGGCTTGCACCAGTGCAATATTTGTCATGGCCTGTGCAATGGTTGCGGCGTGGACCGCCCGGTATTTGTCCGCTCTGCCTTTCATCCAGCGATCCAGAAACTTCATGGCATGGGCAGCCATCTGCTCACCGAACCGCTTCTCGTTTCGATCTCCCAGAATTAAGGAAGGGCGGAAGATATGCAATGACGGTAAACCGATATCGGATAACGCATCCTCCATTTCCCCTTTGGTCCG
Source organism: Paenibacillus sp. FSL L8-0435 (assembly GCF_037965655.1). Taxonomy (NCBI): domain Bacteria; kingdom Bacillati; phylum Bacillota; class Bacilli; order Caryophanales; family Paenibacillaceae; genus Paenibacillus; species Paenibacillus sp. FSL L8-0435. The sequence goes on along the minus strand of NZ_CP150185.1, from coordinate 597,563 downwards.
ACTGTAAAAGACTCTGGAACCTGCACTCGCTCCCATGGAGGAGATCACCAGCATCTGTGATACACCATGTCGCTTCGCAATCGTAGCTGCACGAACCGGGTAATGATAATCCACCTGACGGAAACTGTCCTGACTGCCTGCTTTTTTGATCGTTGTCCCCAAACAACAGTACAGGTCATCGATTCCATCGAATAAGTGGTCTTGGCTCTCCAGCTGTTCCCAGTCCACCACATGCTGTTCCAGTTTGGGATGTTGCAGCTCAAGCGGACGTCTAACCAGAACGCGAACCATGCTGTATGCCGAGTGTTCCAGCAGATGATGAACCAGTAATTCGCCTACAAGCCCCGTGGCTCCAATCACCATGGCTTTCCGTTCGAGACGATTCAAATGCATCCCTCCACTTCGCCATCTTTTTTTGAAGTCATACCAGATATATATGATCAACCTAATCATTTACACGATAACGGAGAGGACAGAAATAACCTGAAGAAGCGAAGCGTTCGCCTTTATCCCCGGATTTTCCCTTTTCTAAAAGGAATCAAAAAAATCTGGGGATAACAGCGATCGGAAGGTTGTTCTGTCATCGAAGTGCCAGTGTAAATATTCATGAGTTGAAATTATATCGTTTCTATTTTAACAGTACACGACGTCCAAGGGTAAATGTCAGAATCAGCATCACGACACCAACCCCCACCTGAAATCCATAGGCTGAGATCCAGGCGAGCGCATCAGACCAGGTTTCCATCTTTTCATACAACCAGCCACCCAACAACGGCCCAAGAAACGAAGTGACTCCGGTCAGAGCCGAATACACCGCGACAAACATCGGTCTTTCACTTTTGGGTGTGTCTCCAATCGTAAAGTTAAATGCCAGCTGATTGAATCCACCTACACCGATCCCAAGGAAAATATGAGATAGAAATAGTGCGATCAATACGGGCATGAACGACATTAACCCCCACGACAAACAGGAGAATGCAATGACGGGCAACGTCCAAAACAACAGGGTTTTGTTACTGAATCTGGCATTCAGATTGCCCCAGACATAGAACCCGGCCATCATGACCAGCGTCTGGACTACTGTGATCAGGGATACGGTCTGATAATTGATATTCAGCAGATCAAGCATCACATAGGAATAGAGCGGAACAATCAAGGTCTGGATCAATAACCAGACAGCCAGGAACAGCGTTGCTTTCAGGAAAGAACGATCCTGGAACGGCTTGATAAACATGCGCCAGAAAACCTTTTCGGTAGAACGTTCAAAGGGCACGTCCGGATAAAAGAAATAGATGACTGTATTGGCAATGGCACAGATCCACACCGGAATAAACAGGATCAGAAAGCCCATTTCTCCAGGGTAACGGTCCAAAACAATACCACCTGCGAATAAGCATACGCTTCCAAGAGCATTCAGAATCGTATTTCGAATTCCAAAATAACGCCCTCTCACCTTAGCAGGTACGATATCGCCAATTAGTGAAGTCCAGATCATACCGCCGATGGTATTTGATATAAAAGCAACCGTATACACGCCAATATATACACTTACCCACCACTCTTTGGGGAATATAAACGGAATCAATCCCGTTGCACTCCACAAGATACGATGTGTGCCCACAAATAACAGCAGCATGCGTTTTCGGCTGCGAATACGCTGCATCCAGTAAGCTGCTCCGATCTGGGCAATGTTCACAAACGTGGTAATCGCGAGCACAAAGCCGATATGTCTCGACCCGGCCCCAAGGTACAGCAGAAATCCGGTTAAAAACGGGCCTCCCAGCAAGGTCTGTAAAATAATAGCTGGTACACCCTCCCATGTTGCAATCAATAAATTCGTGCGTTGTGTCGAACCCTTGCGCCGTGGTTTGCTTGCTGACGGGGGAGGGGTAACGTTGACCGTATTCTGTATGGGGATACACTCCTTAGACCGGGTCTCAAAAGCCGGTCGATGCTAGTTGTCATCCCAAATTCTACTCACGGCGCGAAGGTTGTCAACTCATTTTTTCACGGTCCAACGGGAGATAGAGATAGAAGGTGCTTCCTTTACCTTCAGTGCTCTCCAGTTCAATCGATCCCCCCAGTAATCTCGCTAAATCCCGACTGATCGACAGGCCTAGTCCGGTACCGCCAAATTTCCGACTAATCGACCCGTCAGCCTGCTGAAATGCTTCAAATATGGAATGATGCTTGTCCTCAGAAATACCAATACCTGTGTCCTGAACGGAGAAAATAAGCCATCGATTCTGAATACCTGCATTCTTAATCTGCTTGGTGCTTACGGTCAGCGTGACCTTCCCCCGGTGAGTGAACTTGATGGCATTGGACATCAGATTCCGCAAAATCTGTTGAACCCGCTGGGGATCAGACCAGAGCGTCTCGGGCAGTCCCTGTTTTTTGTCCAGAACCAACTGAATTCCCTTTTTCTCGGCAACAAGCTGAAAGTGGCTCATGGCATCTTCTGTAAGTTGTGCGACACTGATATCCTCCAGTACAATATCAAGCCGCCCCGCTTCTACTTTGGAAAGATCCAGAATATCGTTAATGAGCGTAAGAAGTTCCTGCCCGGAGTGGTCGATCATATTGGCAAAACGTACAATATCCTCCTGGTCCATGTCGGCATTCTCGCTGATCATCTGGGCAAAGTTAATGACACTGTTCAGTGGTGTACGCAGTTCATGGGACATATTGGCGAGAAATTCGGATTTGTACTGTGAGGCAATCATCAATTGTTTCGCTCGATCCTCCAGTACAATCTGGGCTTTCTGTAACTCTTCCTTTTGCACAGACAATAGCCGGTTTGTACTCTGGATCAGCAAAATACGATTCTGTTCATTCTGAAAATCACGTAAAATAAATGCAAAAATAAGACTCAGTAAAATGCCTGTAGGGAGTGTATAAGGCATAATATGTGAAAAGAAGTATGTAGCCGGGATCACACCAACGATAGCAATGTTTACACTATTGACCACATTGACGATAACTGTAACAAGGATTCCTTTAATAATCAGCCTGTAGTCGCTGCGTCTCATCCATATATTCAGACCTGCACACATCACGCCCAAAATAGACATGTTAAGTACTGCCGCCAATGTAGCATCCGTGATGCCAAAAGTCAGCCTCGACAGCCCAATTCCAATACCTACGATGATTACGCTATAGGGCTGTCTATACGTTAGAACGGCAACAATTAAAGGAACATATCGAAGATCAAAGACCACTTCATCGGTGAGTTGAAACCCAAAAACCGTACTGATCCAACCTGCAAAAATAAGGACAAGCACGGAACTGATCTGCTTCACTCGGGAAGAGGTACGTATTACGACATATTTATAGAACACACTGGCAAGATATGCAATGGTAATAAGCATCCCCATATTCAATACGAACATTTTTGAAAATTGCATTCACTCACTCCTGTTGTACCGACTTTACTGGCCAAAGTGCCTTCGTCCGCATGTGTCTCTATCATATCATGCCCATTGAAACTTCCGCATTCCTTCTTCGTCAAAAAAATACACAAAAATACACAAATCAGGATTCAATTTGTGCGCTGGTCGTAGTAGAATATATTGTTGTTTAAATTTAAACTACTATATAGATTGAACTAAAGAATAATTACACTTGCCACTCCGATGACAGAACAACCTTCTGGTATTTCTGCCTCTGCGTTCTCGTGTAAATGAATGTATAGTGCAACTTATATAGTTATTGCTGGGGTCATGTTCCTCTGGAACATGAATGAAAGGAGAAAGATGTTGTGCAATTGTTAAAAAGCAAATCCTATTGGCTGTCATTGAGTTTAATGCTGTCTTTGGCTGTCATGGGGCTGTTCTATGATATTCTTAATAGTCCAGAACGCGGGTTCGTAGTGCTTGATTCGCCGCTCGACCGGATCATTCCCTACGTGCCTGGCATGTCCATTCCATATTTGGGCTGGTACCCGTTTGTATTCGGTGTGCTCGCCTACCTGTGTGCCAAGGATCGACTGACGTACTACCGCGTCTTGTTATCCATGAATATCTGTGTCTGGATCTGTTATCTGATCTACTTCAACTTTCAGACCATGGTACCGCGCCCGGAACTGACGGGTACTGGCTTGGGAGCATCTGTTCTCGGATGGCTCTACAGCCAGGATCGTCCTTATAATTGTTTTCCAAGTATTCATTCTCTTCACTCTTATCTGGTTATGCGTGCCGTTCTCTCGGTTCCAAGCATCCGCAAACCCATCAAGATTTTGGTAGCCGCCGGGGCAGCAACCATTATAGTATCCACGCTAATGATTAAACAACACGTGATCTATGACGCCTTGGGTGCAGTCATACTCGGCGAATGTGTTCTCACCATCATAACAGGCCTCGCTCTTCACCGGAGACGCAGAAAAGAATCGAAGTGGACCGAGGGAATCAGCTGATCCCTCACTTCGATGGTTTCTGAAGATGCTGTTGTCGTCTCCATTCATCAATAAACAAACCTGCAAAATAGGGGTCCCATTGGGTCCCTTTTCCTTCTTCCAAAATCGTTAGCGCTTTCTCGTGACTCATCCCATTCCGATATGGTCGATCAGACGTCATGGCATCAAAGGCATCCGCTACCGCAATGATGCGGCCAAAAAGGGGAATATCGTCACCAGCCATCCCATCCGGGTATCCTTTGCCATCATATCTCTCATGGTGAGATCGTACACCTGGCAAAAAGTCGGCCATGGCATCAATAGGCTCTATTTGCAACAAAATACTCTCTCCCTGCACGGGATGTGTGCGAATAATCGCGAATTCCTCATCGCTTAGTTTTCCATCTTTCAGCAGTACCTCATCAGGAATGCCGATTTTCCCGATATCATGAAGCAGGGCTGATTTGTACAATAAATCCGCCTGTTCCTCATTCATTCCGCTAAGCTTGCCAATCATCAGCGAATACTCTGCCACACGCATGGAATGCCCTGCCGTGTACTTATCTCGGGCGTCTAAAGCAGCAGCCAACGTAGAAAAATAACTTTGCAATAACTGTCGATTGCGTTCCTGTCTCATCTCCAGCCGGTTAATCATCATATTAAAGCCGGAGATCAGTGCCGAAAACTCATCCGCATATAGATCCGGAGCTCGTCTGCCAAGATCTCCCCCCTGAATTCGGTTCATCTCATGTGTCAGTTCAGCAACTGGATCACGAACATCACGAATCAACAGCCAGCTTCCCACCAGCGCAAACCCCGCGCCCAGAACAACGATGAGAATTCCCCACAGTATGTACTCTTTCGCAAATTCACTGTCCATATACTGAAGTCGGATATATGTAGCCAGGAAAAATAGAAATAAAGGAAATAAGCCAATCAGTGCCGTACTTAGCTGAAATTTACGCTGGATCGATACGAGAATACGCCCTCCCAGTGAAGGTTCCATCCCGTATTGGACTTTGCCTCGATGACGAATCTCAAGCAACAGGGGTCTAATCGCCCGCACCGTTAGGTAATACTCAATCAGCGCATGCATGACGGCAATCAGAAAGGCACACGCAGCGGCCACGACAATATACAAGTAAGGGAATTCAAGCCACCCTGTGGATATCATCCATATTGTTAATCCGGCTGCCGGAAGTGAAAAACCAAGCATGTGCGGACCCATGATCCGATATATGGTCTGTCCCGGGAAACGATGAATTTTCTCATACATGTGGTTCAATTCGTCTCTCTCATGATGCTCGGAAGTGAAAAATTGTCTTATAGGGCCAAGCTGCACCCACAGGGTAATTAATTCTGCAACCAGCATGAACAAGAGTGAGATCAGTACAATGAAGATGAGTCGAACAAATTGAATATTGGGTATCTGCAGAGTAGATACCATAACTACTGTACCGACAACAAAAACAGCTGCCAGTGAACCGATCAGATAATTGCGTATCAGGCGAAAGATAAATGAACGGTATGCTTCCAACTGAACCCCTCACTCTCTATGTGCAACCAGTTCTCCCTTGAGACACAGGGAGATTAAGGGTATTGCCTTCTATTTGTTTATCGGTTACTCCGACTAAAAAAATTAATAAAATCCAATGGGTGGGCACCAGAACTGGGAAACACAAGAAGGCTGCTCCACGAGGGAGCAGCCTTTGGTAATATATCCTATATTTATCCTTTAATCTTGGCAGCCAGAATCATTGTACCGCGCGGCTCATCTCCCATTGCATCCGGTTCAAGCGTGATGGCAACCGTGTCATAGTCGTTGACCGAATCCAATGTGTAGTATACTGCTCCCGTTCCGTCACGACTAAGGAAAGTACCCGCATTCTGAGGGGTATCTCCTTTGATCAACCAGACCTGAAAAGCCTCGTTGCCTTCCAGGTTCGGCAGGTTCTCAGCCTGCACAACCAGGTGAGTGCCTTTGCTGTCAATAACGATGGTTGCGAGACCCTGAGCTACAATGTCCTGCGTTGCAGGATTCAGCTTCACTGCCTCGCCAGTCTGCATGCCCTGTGCGGGCTTCAGTGCTGATGCCAGCTGCTCTTGCAGCTGTGCATTCTGTTCCTGTGCCTGCACCAGTTGCTCTTGCGTAGCCGACGAGCCCGCCGCTTGCTGCGTCAGCGAGTCGATCTGGCTCTGCAGCTGCGCCGTGTACACGCCGAGCACCAGTGCCGCGGCCGCAAGGCCGGCACTGGCCACGCGCCAGGCGCGGCTGCTGCGCGCACGCGCGCGCGCTTGTGGCTGCCATGGCTGTGCCTCGGCAGCCTCTTCCACCCGGGCCGCAGGCACCGCCGTTACCGGCGGCAAGCCTGGCCCGGGCTGCGCCGCACGTTCGTGCTGCGGCGCAAGATCCTCCTGAAGCACCACGGGTGCTTCAGGCTCTGCAGGAGCAGCCGCTGGCTTCGCCTCGGCGCTCTCCTGCACGTGTCCGAGCACGTTGCCCAGTACACGTGCTCGCATGCCTGGCGGCGGTGCTACAGGTTCCGCCGCAAGTGGCAGGAAGCCAGTCACTTCCTGCAATTCCCTCACCTCTTGGCGGCAAGGTTCGCAGGTTGCCATATGCGCTTCAAACGCCGCCACTTCCTCTGCTTCCAGTCCGCCCAGCACATACATCGGTGCCAGATCAGACCACTCCTCATGTCGTTCTATCATGGATGTATGCCCTCCCTTCCCGCGTCCGGATGCAATTCAGCATCGGCCAGCAACTTTTGAAGCTGTCGCATGGCAAGCCTGACACGGCTCTTTACTGTACCCAGCGGAATCCCGAATCGGCTGGATACTTCCTGCTGGGTTAATCCCGCATAATAAATCGATTCTATAACTTGTTGCTGATCACCGTTCAATTGGGACAACGCCTCTTTAATCCGGGTGCCTTCCCATTTACGCTGCACTTCTTCTTCCGTATTTGTATGCTCATCGGCATAGGCCGCCAGTGTCTCGTGTTCAACTGAAGTAGCCGCTGCCCCTTTTGATTTCCGCCTCAGCATGTCCACTGCAATGTTACGCGTGATCGCAAACATCCATGTGGTCAGCTTCCCCTGTGAGGCATCGTAACGTTCGGCATTATTCCAGACCCGCATAAAAAGTTCCTGAACGGTCTCTTCTGCCGTCATGGGATCACCAACGATCCGGTAGGCAAAAGAATACACCGCTCGCTCATAACGGTCATATAAAAGCTCCAGTGCGGAGGCATCACGTTCCGCGATCTGCCGCATTAACCTGCTGTCCTCCATCGATTCAGTCATGCGAGGGCCCCTTTCTGTTTCTTCCCTCTTATTATAACCTACGCAGAATCTTTTGAAGAGGATTACCCCTATGAAGAAATAGTTTGAAAATTTTTCTGTATCTTTTCAAACTAACCTTTCACTTTCTATCATAAAAACAGTCCGAATACATGTTGCTCTGGTCGCGCTTTCCTTTTTATTGCAGAAAATTACAACCTGTGGTATACTATAAAAGTTGTATTAAACAACCTCATATGATTTCTGTCTTCTTTAAACCCCGGAATATTTTCTTCATGCTGCGACCGCAGCGAACTCTAAGCACAATTAACCTATGAAGATTGAAGAACCTGAATCACAATAACCCGGTAGTACAGAGTTTCACAAGATGTTCCCATTCACACTGGCGCGGTCATCGGAGCCGCAAGGACAAAAGAGAGGTAGGGCTTTTGTTGTTTTGGATATCACTTATTCTTGAGAAGATTGAAAACATACACAAAGCACCCGGAATTGGGTTCCGGGTGTTTATCCATGTCTACATATCCAATTTAGCAACATCTACATACTGTCGGACACCGTTCCTTTCTTTGAGAAAAGTCTTCCTTTCACTTATCAGACGCTACCGAATCCTGCACACCTTATATTGAGGATTTCTGTGCTATGTAAAATCTAACGAATCTCAGCCACGTTAATCCATGTCACTTGATGAATATAGGCTCCAAACATGCCCAGATTCAGATAATAAGACGTCTACGATTCGTTAAACTTTTGAAATGGAAAAATGCATGGAATAGCGTCTGTGGAGTTCGTTAAAGAAAGTAATCCCAACGCTCCTTCACTTCTAATAAAAAAGGAACAACGCAGGATGAAATCCAGCGCTGTCCCTTTCTGAAACATAGGTACGTTATGCCCCAACATGGAACTCAAACTCGGAGTTTATTTAGAGCACCTGTCGCAACGATCCACGATCAGCAAAGTCTCCTTGCATTCACAAATCCTTAGATAAACATCGTTTTGGAGATGATGACCAGCAAGATGAACAGTACAAGGATTGTGCCCATGGAACCCCAGCTTCCGCCGCCATGACCATAGGATACTCCACAACCCTGTTGATAACCGTGCATCATTGGAGCCTGATTGGCATGGTGTCCGTATCCATAGCCATATCCCATTGGCATTGTTCCACAACCATATCCATACCCATGTATTTCATGACCTGTGTATTGGTATCCTTGCATATGCTCATAACCTCCCATATGTCCGTATACGTGTCCCTGTCCGTTCGGTGAATTCGGTTTTACTTCGCTCATTGTTCATTCCTCCTTAACATTTGCCTACACCCCTAAGCTATGTATTCAGCCTACCTCTGGACCGGGCTATCGCCCTTATCTTGACAAAATGGGCGTTTAGCCATTAGGTACCTTCCCCATTTTCGAAGCATACGCCATCCTTCCATTTCTTGAATTCCACCAATTCTTCCGTTCAACCACAAGCTATCTTATCTTCCTGGCTCTCCACCATGCTTGTCCTCTAGAAAAAAAACCCCACCGGTTGCCCGGCAGAGCTCGCCATATTATACCCAGAAAGATTTAGTGATGATTACGAGCAGAATGAACAGAACGAGGATTGCTCCAGTCGATGTCCAGCCGCCGTATCCTGCGCCTCCGACTACTTCACTCATACAGAACCCTCCTTTACGAATATATTAGGGTCCAAGCGTTTATTAGATCAAGAATGCTTTAGAGATGATGACCAACAAGATAAAGAGAACCAAGATCGCGCCAGTCGATGTCCATGCGCCGCCGTATCCACCTACTACTCCACTCATGTAAACCCCTCCTTTGATTTGAGGTACAGTTCACTATATGCACCAATCACACATGGGACCGGGCTCAGGTCGAAAATGGGCTGTTTTTTTCACCGACTATTGGCTAATTGCACCTACATAAAGGGTTAGTCCTTAAGTCGGAATGTTATGTTCGAATACGTTTAAGTCATAAATAAATCTCACGGTTATATCCATCAAATGTATGTACTATCGTTCAAAATGGATACCCATACGGTCTAGTATTAGCTTCTAACTTGTTAAATACAGATAAATTACCTTTTTAGTAATTATGAATACTGAAACCTTTATATATGTTATTATTTTACTAATAAAGTAGAAAGGAGTTTCTATGCCCACCGCCTAAACTAGATTATCCTAAACGAAATGATGACCTTAGAAAAAATCCCAACCGATGGGAAACACATTAGGAGAAATTAGACATAATGAAGAAACTTATTACGATTTTGGCATTAGCCACATTGCTTAGTGCCTGTGGTAATTCAGAAACAAACACAACAGCCGATAGCCAAACGACCGAAGCATCCAAGGCAACTGAAACTGTCTCAACAGAAGCAAAAGCTACGAAATACACTACATATAGTGGAGAAGGATTTTCTTTTGCCTATCCTGAATCCTGGAAAAGTGTAGATACAAGTCAAATGAATGCTCCATCCATTAAAGCTGCTTTTTCAAACCAATCTTCATCAGCCACATTTGCAGATAATATGAATCTGACGATTGAGGCCAGTTCAACCGGTTCAATCAATCCTGAAGAATACGCCAATAATATAGTTGATTATTACACACAGAACGGTTCAAGCATCGGCATTTCCGATTATACAAAAACCAGCTACACGAACAAGCCTTATAAAGAATATAGCGCTGGTGTCTTGGAAGGAGCCTATAAACACACCTCGGGTACAGATGTTGTCCTTGTGCAGTATCTGATTCCGACCAATACAGAACTCTATACCATGACGTTAACCTACGCCAAGGATACTTATAATCAGGATGAGATCAAAGATATCCTTGATTCCCTGAGCATTACTGTTCCTTTGGAGCAAACAGCACCAACTGCAACGACTGGAAATTCATCTGCCACAGCATCAGTTGCCGATTTCTTTAATGAGTTAACTCCGTACATTACGGAAGATACAGCTTTCATGGAGCAGGCTTCATATGATTTCTTTGGCAAGCATAGCGATGTGTTCCCTGCCAGTACAGCAGAACTCCGCAAAAAGGCAAAGGGGCTCGTTGACTCCAATGTAACGACCCGTCATCTGAATAAAAATGTAGCCAACTATTACAATACTTTCGTACAAGTTAACGGGGAAGTCATTTCCGTTGAAGAAGATAGCTCTCTCGGAGCAACTTTCTCTGTCGTTCATGTCATGGATGAGAACGGAAACGATATTATAGCGTTATATCCTGCAACGACCGGAGATTTGCTTGATGGTGATTATGCCACTGTTATCGGTGCTCCAATTACCAACTTCTCTTTTGAAAATGTTGGCGGTGGTTACACCAACGCCACTTTGATTGGAGCCTCATTGGTAGTTGCAGATTAATTAAAATGTTAAATGAGTACACAAAAAGACCAGCTTAATGGTCATACCCCTGTCAAGTAGACAGATGAAAAAAGCTATGCTGCCAGCGCGCATCGATATTCAATCGGTGCGCGCTGTTTGAGTTTGGCTTGAAATCGTCGGTAGTTGTAATGGTACATGTAATCTTCCACGGCTTGTCGAATCTCTGCTTCTGAATTACACTGGTTAAGGTACAGCTTCTCTGTCTTGAGATGCGAAAAGAAGGATTCGATGCATGCGTTATCCAGGCAGGTTGCTTTGCGAGAGTGGCTGCCCTTCACGCCGAATGCTTCTAATCGTGTGTTGTACGCCTGAGACGTGTATTGGAAGCCTTGATCCGAATGGAGCACGGCTTCCGAAACGTCTCTTTTTTGTGTCCATTGTTCCACCGTATCCAATACGAGCTGAACATCGTTCCGTTTAGATAATTGCCAAGCTACAATTTCGTTGTTGAACAAGTCTTGAATGACAGACAGATAAACGAATGTGTTTCCATCCGAAATATAAGTAATATCCGTCACCATTTTTTGCTGGGGGGCTGTGGCATGAAATTTACGCTTAAGGCGATTCGGATAAATCACAGATGGCGTATAGCTGGACTTCTTCCGCTTCTTACGAATGACCGATTGGATCGATAGTTCCCGCATGATTCGCCATACTTTCTTGTGATTAACGTTCAGACCAGCCTCCCAGAGCGCCGTTGTCATGCGAGGATAACCAAACTCTCGGTTTGCAAAATGAATAGCCATCATGTGTTCTTTGATCTCACGATCACGGTCTTGTCTTGCGTCTCGCTGCGGCTGTGTTGCTCGCCATTTGTAATAACTGGAACGGGGTATTCCTGTAATCGATAATAGGCGTGTAATGCTATGCGAGCAGCGCAATTCGTCTATGATATCGTAGTTCTCCCGTTGGCTCAGCGCTTCTCCTTTACTAGATTTGGATACCGCTTTTTTAAATAATCCACCTGTGCTTGAAGGTAGTCACGTTCTTCTTCTACACTGCTAAAGGCAGTACGGGGACGTCCTTTCATTGGATTCGGAACATTGTTTTTTCGCTCATCGAACGCTTCCCCGTTTTTCCACTTTTTCACCCACACCTTCAGTTGTGAACAGTTTCGAATTCCTTCGCGTTCAGCTACCACTTTATAACTTGAAGACCCTTCGACATAGGATCTAACCGCATTCAATTTAAATTCTTCGGTATACGTCTGAAATGTTTGTCCTTTTTTTGCCATAAAAATATCCCCTCCAAGTGTCACTTGAACCCTCATGATAACATGAAGGCTTTTTCAAGTGTCTACTTAAAGGGGATAATACCATTAAGCTGGTCTTTTTATTTCTTTCGGTTTATAGATGTCAGAAATTCACGTTAACTACACAGACAGACACAATCTAACCTTTAATTAATGACTTATAACATACCGAATAACCGAATATACGGATGTTTACACTAAACCATTAATTCGGATGTGCCTGAGGTGATGTCAGTTTATCCTGAACCGATTGTAACTTCTGTATACTTGAGGCATCCGGTTTATCACGACGGTCGTCAATTTTGACGGATGTGGAAACACGCTGAGCTCCTGACAAAAACGGCGCTTCATGCAGAGCCGCAATTGCTGTAAAAGATCTCGTTATGTGTGTCTTCACTATTATTGCCTAGCCCCTATTCATATTCAAAATTGGTGATTTTAGACTGAATTAATTCATCCTTATTATAATTCCATACTAATTGTTCAAATTATCAGTGGTTCAGCAAAATTATGAGTCGTAAGAAGCAAAAAAATAATAGTTTCCGCCCGTGTCAACGCTTCCTAATTAGGGTATTATTCTCAGGTATAATACATTTACATAGGAGTTGATGATCAAGATGAAAATGAAAAAGGTTTTTGTTGCTTTATCTATAGGGATGTTGGTTGGTTCTTCTTCAATGGCTGTGGCTGCTACCTCACAAAAAGTTCAAGCAACTTTGGCAAACTTTAAAGTTATTGTTAACGGTCAGTCCAAAACTGTTACGTCAGATCAATTGCTTTATAAGGGCAATACGTATTTACAACTTCGTGAAGTTGCCAAGATCCTTGGCTATGAAGTTAATTACACCAGTGCGTCCCGTTCCATTGAGTTTTCTGCGAAGAGTCAATCACAAGCCGATTGGATTAGCCTGATTGATCTATCCGCATCTAATGGATATAAAGTTGCTCTAAAAGGAGATTCGGCGGATGTTTACAACGTCTCAAAAAATCTAAAAACCATCCTTAGTGTCAACGCCAATGGTCTTAAGGAAAACGAGGAAAAAGTTGTCGCGGATCCCTCAGGTAAAACAATCCGTTACAAAAAATTACAGGGTTCCCTAGTTCTGAATCGTGGAGATCTAAAAAAAGCTGGTTTGATCCAATAGTCTAATAAAACAAAACAATCCTCGGTGAGAGAATTTCAACGAGGATTGTTTTATTTTTCTTTGTCGTAAAAATATCGATAGTTCCATTTCTGATATATGAAGAATTTGCTTCTCTTCTAGAACAATGATTAGTTATTAATTGGGGCTTGCCTGATGTGATGTCAGTTTATCCTGAACCGATTGTAACTTCTGTATACTTGAGGCGTCCGGTTTATCACGACGGTCGTCAATTTTGACGGATGTGGAAACACGCTGAGCTCCTGACAAAAACGGCGCTTCATGTAGAGCCGCAATTGCTGTAAAGATCTCGTTAAGCGGTCCCTCAATAATGGTGCTCATGGAAGTTAACTGATATGTAATGCCCCGTTGATGTTCCAATACCTTTTGCATATCCGCCACATAACTGCTTAGACTGGTTGTACCCGTTCCAATTGGAATTACAGTCACTTCTGCTATTGCCATTTTGCTCCGCCTCCTAAGGGCCCCGTGAACAACCGCTGCCGCTAATTTTAGTCGATTTTTGACTATTTTTATTCTACCAGTTGAATGCGTTACAATTCAAACTGACGTGAAGACGTCATTCAAATTGTTCAAAATTTTTTTTTGATAAATCTTCAAATCTTCCAGTCCTTTTCCTTTGCGGATTCCTGGCTTAAATGGTATACTCGGAATTACGTTTTACTGGTTCTGCCCACTTTACAAACACAATATGTTGGGTTACAGTATGTTGACAGCTACAAAATGTAGTAACACTAGATTTCTCCGCTTCTATTAGTCACCTTCTGCATTCTCGCGAAAAACAGGATGAAATCACCTCCAAAGGCACGTCCCTGTAGGTGTAAATCGCTTTCTCGAAACAGAGTTGACATGGAGGTTAACGGGGCTGTTTGGACTGCATCCGGTATCCTCAAACTACAGACACATCTGCAATAGACAAAAGCTTACATAAGCACCCTTTTCTGTCGATATTCTGAACCTCTAAGACAGTAAGGAAGCCAGAGCATCCATGGGCATTTTCAGCCGCGAGGCGGGGAGAATGCTTTTTATATGAGTATGTTCTGCATTGTGCTGTTTTGTGCTCCTCAAGTTGAGCGATTTAAGACATGAACTTGTCACCGCCGTTTCAGTCTGCCAAAAGCAACCTTTACCTTACTCTCACCGTAAGACAACACTCAATTCTTTATATAAAGAATTTCTCCAATTTATCTCTTAAACATGCGAAAGCGAGGAATATTCATGCCACAAGTTGTGACCAAGCCGAACAACCGCCAGCTTGCCTTTGATGATATGCGCATCTCGGTATATGCCGACCGTACTCTGGAAGGACTGGAAATGCTGGACAAGGAACGTCTGGTACGTGGGGTAAACAGCAAGCTCCGCCGTGATGAAGTTACCGGAGACGAAATCAGCAACGCTTTTATCATGAGCGCACTGGAACTGGTAACCAAAGAGGAGCCTAATTGGAAATTTGCAGCGGCGCGCTCCCTGCTCACTTCCCTTTACAAAAAAGCGGCTACCAACCGCAGATACAAGTCTTACCCGGACGAGCCTTATGGCGCATTCCATCCTCTTCTTGTAGATCTCGTGAAAAAAGGTATCTACCGCGAAGAATTGCTGGAATGTTACACCAAAGAACAGATCGATGAACTTGCTGAGTGCATTGACTACCGCAACGATCTGCTTTTCGATTACATCGGCTTGCTCACACTGGCAGAACGTTACCTCGCACACGATTTTGATGGAAAAGTAATGGAATTGCCGCAAGAGCGTTATATGGTTATCGCCATGTTCCTAATGCACCAAGAGCCTGCCGAGAAACGTATGGATCTCGTCAAGGAAGCATACTGGGCAATGAGCAACATGTACATGACCGCAGCTACTCCTACGATGTCCAATGCAGGTAAAAAAGTAGCCGGTCAACTTTCCAGCTGCTTCATTGATACGGTGGACGACTCACTCGAAGGTATCTTTGATTCCAACACGGATGTAGCTCGTCTGAGCAAAATGGGTGGCGGCATCGGCGTTTACCTCGGCAAAGTCAGAGCTCGTGGTTCGGATATCCGTGGTCACCAAAATACAAGTTCCGGTGTAATCCCTTGGATTCGCCAACTGAACAATACAGCGGTCAGCGTAGACCAGCTCGGTACGCGTAAAGGTGCCATTGCTGTATATCTGGACGTCTTCCACAAAGACATTCTGGCCTTCCTCGATCTGAAGCTGAACAACGGTGACGAGCGTATGCGTGCGCATGACGTATTCCACGGCATCTGTCTGCCTGACTTGTTCATGGAACGGGTATCCAGCCGCGGCGAATGGAGCTTGTTCTGTCCACACGAAACAAAGAAAGTGATGGGCTGGAAGGACGAGAATGGTCGTGCACTCGGACTGGAAGATTTCTATGATGAGTCCTTTGGTGCAGGTGCGTTCCGTGATAAATACGAAGAAGCAGTGAATCACCCACTGCTGTCCCGGATTACAGTACAGGCGATTGACATCATGAAGCGAGTACTGAAATCCCAACTGGAGACAGGTACGCCATACATGTTCTACCGGGATACGGTTAACCGCTCGAATCCTAACCGTGCACACGGTATGGTATACTCCTCCAACCTGTGTACCGAAATTATGCAGAACCAGTCTGCTACTGTAATTGAAAAGGAAGAACTCGTAACCAAGGATGGACAAACTCGCATCGTGATTTCCAAAGTGCCTGGCGACTTTGTTGTCTGCAACCTGAACTCCATCCATCTGGCACGTGCTATACCTCATAATGTATTGGAGCGTCTCGTTCCGATTCAGGTGCGCATGCTAGACAATGTTATCGACATTAACAACATTGAAGTGTTGCAAGCCCAATATACCAACAGCCAATATCGTGCAGTCGGTCTGGGAACATTCGGACTACATCACCTGCTTGCTCTCGAAGGCATTCATTGGGAGTCTGAAGAAGCTGTAACGTATAACGATAATCTGTATGAAAAAATTAACTACCTGCTCGTGAAATCCAGTATGGAGCTGTCCAAGGAAAAAGGACATTATCCGAAATTCAAAGGTTCCGATTGGGAAAGTGGTCATTACTTCGACCAACGCGAGTACACATCAGGTGAGCGCGTAGGCGAATTCGTGACAACCGAACAGTGGAAAGAACTGCAAGCCGAAGTACGACAAAACGGTGTACGTAATGCCTGGTTGTTCGCCATTGCACCTAACGGTTCCACGTCCATTATTGCTGGTTCAACGGCTAGTATTGATCCGCTCTATGAGCTGTTATCTTATGAAGAGAAAACAACTTACAAAATTGCCAATCCAGCTCCGGATCTGTCCGAAAAAACAAGTCCTTATTACCAAACGGCGTTCCAGGTGGATCAACATGCTTCCATTAATATGGCGGCTGCCCGTCAGCGCCACGTCGATCAGGGACAAAGTTTCAACTTCTACGTTCGACCAGATATTAAAGCAACAGAATTCCTGGAATTGCATCTGCACGCCTGGAGAGCCGGCATGAAATCAACTTATTATGTTCGTAGCCGGGCATTAACAATTGAAGAATCTTGATTTTTGCGCAATTTACGCTTTATCCATGATAGAGAAGATATACTAGATTCGAGGTGACTACCAGGGCATCCTGTTTTGATTGCAAAATGGCGTTGCCCTGGTTCTTTTTTGCCTAAAACACGATCACAGCATCGCAAGATGTTGATATAGATGCCACATTATACAACCCTAATATATAAAAGAATTAATGATTACACGATAACGAAGAGGACAGAAAGAAGCTGAAGAAGCGGAGCGCTCGCCTTTATCACCGGATTTTTCCCTTTGAAAGAGGGAACCAAAAAAATCAGGGGATAACAGCGATCGGAAGGTTGTTCTGTCATCGTAGTTATACAGTGTAAATTCATTCAAGGAGTGAACGGAACAATGCAAGTACAGAAAATTTTCAACACCGAAGCCCCTAACCAATCAACACGTATTATTGAAGGTGAATGCTCCGGTATCCTGAACTGGAACGACATTCGCATGCCTCATATGTACAAATTATACAAAGTATTGCTGCTCAATCACTGGATCGCAGACGAGATTCCAATGTCCAAAGATGCTTCCCAGTTTGCTCAACTGGACGAGGAAGAGCAACGTACGTTTAAAATCAACATCTCTCTGCTCGCGGTACTTGATTCCATGCAGACGATGTTTGTTGGTGACGTAAAACGTTACTTTACCGATTCTTCACTCGAAGCGATCTCGGCCATTATCGGACAACAGGAAGTCGTTCATAACCAATCGTATTCCTACGTCCTGTCTTCGATCGTATCTGATCGGGAGCAAAAGGAAATTTTTGAATACTGGAAAAATGATCCAGTTCTGCTTGACCGTAACCGTTTCATCGCAGACATCTACCAAACATTCCGGGATGAGCCGTCTCCACAGACGTTCTTCCAGGCTATGGTAGCCGATCTGGTACTCGAAGGTATCTTCTTCTATAGTACGTTTGCCTTCTTCTACAATCTGGCCCGTGACCAGAAAATGATGGCAACCAGCCAGATGATCTCGTATATCCAGCGGGATGAAAACCAACACTGTTACTTCTTCGCTGAAGTGTACAAACAGTTGCTGGTAGACTTCCCTGAACTGAACACACCTGAGAACATGGACTATGTATACAAAACAATCCATCGTGCTGTTGAACTTGAAACCAACTGGGCACATTACACACTCAGCAACGTGCGCGGTATTGACCTGAACGAGTTGGAAGATTACATCAAGTACATCGCCAACAAACGTCTGCGTCTGATGGGGATGGAAAAAGCATATGAAGGTGTGGATGTAAACTGCATGCCTTGGATCAAACCATTCTCCGATGAAGCATTGAATGCAACCAAAACCGACTTCTTCGAAGCTAAATCCCGTAACTACGGTAAAGTTGGCGACGATAACGGATTTGACGATTTGTAATAAAGAATAGACTATAAATAAAAACAACACTCCCTGAACTGTGGCTATCATGCCTAAGTTCAGGGAGTGTTGTTTAATTCGTATGTACAAACATTATATCAGCGTTGAACTATTATAATTTAATAGAGATATTTCTTAATCTAGTAAATTCAAGAATCGTATATAATTCTTGAAATTTTTCATTATTCAATCTTCTTTCATTTGCCGTATGAATATGAAACGGGTCATACATCGTGATATTAGCGGGTGTTTCATCAGGATGATAGTGAGCATGGAATTTCATAACCAACTCCTTTTGATCATCATACCAATCATACCAATATAACTCGATGAATCCCCCGTTTCGATCTATCTCCTCTACACAGTACATCCTTCGATAAATCATTAAAGACAATTGTTTTACGAATAGTTCTAGTGCTGCTTGGAAGACCCTGGTCACCATCTCGAATCTCCATAATAATATCTGAAAAATCATTCTCAATAAAACGAAAATTACTTTTCGGTATCTTTAAAGCCAAGATGCTGCCTCCCCAAATGGTGTTTCCAAACTTGTGCATCGGTTTCTTCTTCAGGTGTTAAATTCAATTTAGTTCCGAGTGTCCGTTCGAATTCCCCTTTGTATTTATCTTCGTATAAGGCAATTTGCCCCGTGTGGTAATCCAGGTCACTGACTTCTATTGTGGATTGGCGTCCTGCCTCTTCCTTTTTCCACATAGTCACAATCTCTTTAATCGTCGTTCTTTTACCTGATCCATACACATATGTAGTATCGTCTGGGATGAGATTATGTTTGTTGGACCCGGCTCTTTGAATCCCCATAAAACGGCCTTGATCAATCCAGTTAAAAATCGTCGTAATACTCACTCCAAAAAATACAGATAATTCTTTAGGAGTATAAGAACGTACAGCTTCAATAGAAGGAACACCACTGTCTGTAATTCCTGTCGGTACATTCACTGCTTGACTTAACGCATGTTTGAGAAGAGTAACATACTTTTCTCTAAAGATATCAGCATCTTCAAAGATAGATTCATCCAGGCTACGAACAAATTCAGTATTATTCTTGACTGCAAGTGCCAGCACTTTGAACAGTAAAATGCTATTATCCGTATTGCTCAAGCTCTGAACTAACTCAGAAGCAATCTCATCTGTGTTCTGACTAAATATATTCTTTTCAACTCTTGTAATTCCCATATCCATCTCACCTCACACTCCTAGTATAGGATAGTAAAGTTTAACTTTCAACATATCACTTAAACAAAGTTAAACACAACTTAAAGTATACTTAAACAGTATGCTACGAAGATCTTGATTTATACATTCTCCAACCAACACGCACTTATTATATAATGAAAGAGATTCATACCCCTCCTACGGAAGTGAGGCCTATTCATGGAAAAAGAACTGCTGGAACAAATTAATTTGTGGCATGAGCAGGACCAATTCAGTCTCATTATTGAACATATTGAACGTATCCCCGTCTCAGAGCGGGATTATGATCTGATTGGTCAACTCGCCAGAGCCTATAATAATGATGCACGTTGTCACAAAGCCATTCAACAACTGTTGTCTGTCGAGGAGCAAGGAGTAAACGACCCGCTCTGGCAATACCGCTTGGGTTATGCATACTGTCATATAGCGAGTTATGAACAGGCACTACTGGCTTTTGAGAGAGCTAACGAACTTCAGCCACATGATGAATCAACCCTTGAATTTCTAAGTCAGATTCGACCTTTCGCTGAGAAGATGCGGCGGGATCGACAACGCCATGAAGAACAAGTAACAGAATGGGAGCAGCGTGGCACGTTGAACCATCTTCGTGCTGCTTCAGGAACCTACGACCCAGGGACATTCTGGAAACAGAGTGATTATGCACGGGACAACCATGTGTCGGCTCCCTTTGACGAAGCCACGATTGTTTCGATTGAACACGAATTGGGTTACAAGCTCCCTGCCTCCTATATTCAACTGATGAATACGCAAAACGGCGGTATCCCTGCGCTCACTGTATTTCCCACCCAAGAAGCGACTTCCTGGGCTGAGGATCACATTGCCATTTCAAGCATTATGGGAATCGGACACGATAAAACATACGCACTCGCTGGTGAGCTGGGAAGTCGGTTCATGATCGAGGATTGGGGATACCCCGACCTGGGGATTGTGATCTGTGATTGTCCATCCGCTGGTCATGATGTCGTTATGCTGGATTATCGCTTCTGCGGCCCTGAAGGTGAACCTTGTGTCGTTCATGTAGATCAGGAAAATGATTATGAGATTACATATCTTGCGCCGAATTTTGAAGCTTTCATCCGTGGATTGGTCGATGAGGATACGTATGACCTGTCTGACGAAGAGAATGAGGACTAATATCCAGGAGGGTCCGGCCATATGACAACCCGTATATATTTTGGTTCCAATCAACTTGGCGAAGTGGCCGCAATTCCATTGCAGGATGCGCTGAATGAGCTTGATCTGGGAACCCTTGAAGATTATCGACGAACAGATAAAGGTGTTATGGGTCAGACACTGCTCATTCGCTCTTCCCGTGGAGAGTATATTCTGAAAGGCAATCCTTTATATGCAGGACAGTTGCAGGAAGAAAAGTTCTTTGTAGAACAACTGGCAAAACATACGTCCATTCCTGTCCCTGATCCATATTTATTACATGAAGATACCCATCTGCTAGGCTGGAGTTATGCCATAATGCCGCGCCTGCCCGGGAATCACCTGTATGATCCAGCATTCCAGGCTTCACTGTCACAGCAAGATCAGGAAGAGATCGCCTGTATGTTTGCCCATACTTTGGCTGAACTGCACCGCTGGAAGGTGCCCGATGCCGGGGAATATGATCCTGTAGCGCAGCAGATTGTTTCCTTTGCAGGCGATTATCTGGACTGGTTGTACGGGACCATTCGTCACTGGTTACATGATGCTGAACAGTACTCGGTGATTACGGATGAAGATGTTCAGTGGGTGGACGAGCAATTCAAAAATGCTGAACCGGCATTTCGGTCCAAAGCTGTTCCATGTTTTGTCATGGGAGACTTCAAGGTCGAGAATATTTTGATTCAAAATCCGAATGACCGTTCTTCAGGGTGGCAGATTAGTGGTTTGTTCGATTTTACAACCGCCTACTTCGGAGATGGCACAGCCGACCTAACCAAAATATCCACCAGGTATGTTCGTGAGGGTCAACCAGAACTGGCCGCACAGTTCCTTCGCTGCTACCGGGATCTGGTCTGTGCAGCAGATGAAGAGAAATGCCAACACTTCCGCACACGTCTCAGCATGCATCTGCTCTATCAACGTATCTTATGGTGGGGGGAAGCCAAAGCGACTGGACAAGTGCCGTGGGCATCCGACCTGCCTTTTGCACAGTGGGCGGAGCAGTCCATCGATTCGATTCTTGCATTACTGGATGAGTAGATTTGTACAGGGTGCTCAATGGATAGCGGCCTTCCAAACTTACGTATGTATCGTTCCATATATGTCGCCCAACATCCGGGCGCACGCATAAAACCGCCAAAGATCAAGGATGATCTCTGACGGTTTTCGTCATACCACGATATATTCAATTAACGATGGAACCCCGCTCAACTTAAGCCTGTGCGACAGGTGACTCCTGATGTTTCTGCAAAAACTCCAGCATCCGGCGATACACGAGAATCTCGTTGGTCTTTCTGGAGAAGCCGTGGCCCTCATCATCCAGAACGATGTATTCCACATCCAGTCCCTTCGACTGAAGCGCAGCCACGATCTGATCGGATTCGGCCTTCACGACTCTTGGATCATTAGCCCCTTGAATAACCAGCATCGGGTTCACCATCTGATCCAGATACGTAATCGGTGAATCTCTCGTTAGGCGTTCGCGGTCACGGATCGGATCACCAAGCCAGTTATCCATCATCGGCTTCCAGTCTTCCGGTACGGATTCCAGGAATGTGAACAGATTGCTCGGCCCAAAAATATCAACCGCAGCCCGGAACAGCTCCGGATGACGCCCTGCTAGTAGCAGGGCCATGTATCCACCGTAACTACCACCCACCACAAACAACCGTTCAGGCGAGGTAATTCCCTGATTAAACAGCCAGTTGATCCCGGCAACACAGTCCAGCCTCGGGCCTTCGCCCCAATCCCGCTCAACCAATTTGACGAATTCTGCACCATATCCGGTACTGCCACGGAAGTTCGGTGCAAAAATATGATAGCCCTGAGCGAGCATCATCTGGAACATCGGCCGGAAAAACTTCGCTTCCGATGCCTGCGGCCCACCATGCGGCCAAAATACGGTGTAGCCATTGGCCTGCTCTGGTTTTGCTTTGAACAAGAGAGCTTCGATCTCCAGTCCGTCGTAGGAGTTATACCGAATAACGTCAGGGTACACGAGATCACTTGGGTCCAGTCCGGTTACCCGATTGGCAGTCAGCGGCTCCCAGGACTCATCACCTGCGATTTTGCGATAAATGTTATGCGGTTGGATCGCTCCACGTCCGAGGATATACACATTACCAGCCTTCGTAACGTTCACCTGCTCTATCGTATCCAGCGGCATCTCTATGCGCCGAGGCTCATCGGCATTTTTGCCCAATACGTACATACGATTCTCCGGCCCTGTAAGTGTCCAGAAATATAAGGTCTCGGAAGCCTGATGCCAGCGAATAAACTCCACATCTTCCCCTTCGATTCGGCACAATAAACGGAATTCGCGGGTATCAATACGGTACTCAGCCACATAAGCGTATGCGGAGTCATCATTGGTAATGAACAGAAGACGATTATCATCTGCAAAAATCAGATCGGATACCTGACTATGACGTTCTGAAGCTGGCAGAATCTCCATTTCTTCATTGTTACGATGCAAATGCGCCGTCTGATACGTATTGGAGTACATTTTTAAAATGACATAACTCTTCTCGTCAGGACTTACAGCCACCAGGCTGCTCGTAACCTCTTCTCCACTGTATAACAGTTCATCTTCTCCTGTCTCCAGATCGATGCGGCGTGAATTCAGATAATTCGGATTACCCGCGTTGGTGACATAATAGAGACGTTGTCCATCCTCGGACAAATCAGCGAAATAACAGCGATCATTAGGTTCTGCCGGAACCACAGGCAGTGGGACACCACCCTCGGGCGGAAGTGCATACAGATGATAGTTCTCATCTCCATCCCGATCAAACGCGGTAAGCAGATGACGTCCTTGCGGGTCTGCTTTGATAAATTGACTGCTCTGATTCAAGTACGTTAAAGGATACGGGTATCCTCCAGGCAAATCCATCGCCCAAATATTCGGCTGACCGTTCAGGTTGCTGTCCATGAACAAACGTTTCTCGTCTGCCGATACGGCAAAGTGCGAAATACGGTACGTCTGAAAATATTGCTCGACATCCGGTTTAGGGAACTGAATCATGACAAACCTCCTTGGAATTGAACCAACGAATTTAACATTGGTAAATTAAGGTACCTTTTGTCCATATTATAGGTAATGCCAATGTTTAAACAATAGATATGTGAGTTATAATTCCAGATTTTATCAATTTGTACATGAACTCACGGATAAAAGGTCATATGAGCCTTGTCTTCGCGATAATAATCCAGCCTTTGCTTCATCGTACCTGTATGCAGTTCGAACAGATGACCATCCGGATCGGTGAAATATACAGATAATGCATCCCGCGGATCTCTTGGCCTTCCGGGAAGAATGTCAGCACCCGCTGCTCGCAGCTGCTGCACAGACGCGTCGAACTCCTCTTCTGTAACGGTAAATGCAATATGGGTATAGGTTCGTTCCGTATAGTTGCGAATAACATCCTCCTGATTCAGGGCAATCCACACACCGGCAAGCTCAAAATAAGCCAGTTTGCGTCCTTTCACCTGAATTCGGGCACCGAGAGCCTGCTCATAAAAGGTAATGGCCCGCTCCAGATTGGATACGGAAAAGCACAAATGATTAATTCCTTGAATATTCATGTGGCTCCTGACACCTCCATCGATTTAAGGATCTATCCTTATTATGGTATATTCTGTGCAATAAAAACAACCGTTCTGCTGCTTCCTCCCGCACCTTCTTCTGGGCGAATGCATAGGTTATCCGTATCAATGAACGTTCGAGGAGGATGTAAAGCGAATGAATCCTGTCTATCCTTTTTATGGTGAGAAAACGGTATGCAAGGAGCAAAAACTGGCATTTCCACCCCAGCATCAGGACCAGCAACCCGGTCTGGAAACCCTGATGGTGCCTGAACCAATTAGTGAAGATCCTGCCTATATCGGCAGCTGTAAACTCCAAGGTAAAGTTGCCATTATTACGGGTGGTGACAGTGGAATCGGCCGGGCGGCCGCCATCGCTTTTGCCAAGGAAGGTGCGGATATCGTCATTGCTTATCTATATGAACGGACAGATGCCGAAAGGACTCGTGAACGGATC
Organism: Paenibacillus sp. FSL L8-0435; assembly: GCF_037965655.1. Taxonomy (NCBI): domain Bacteria; kingdom Bacillati; phylum Bacillota; class Bacilli; order Caryophanales; family Paenibacillaceae; genus Paenibacillus; species Paenibacillus sp. FSL L8-0435. The sequence continues at coordinate 572,695 of NZ_CP150185.1, read as the reverse complement.
GAAGAAATCGGACAGCGCTGTCTCTTAATCGAGATTGATCTCCGCTTAAAGAAAAACTGTGAAGCCGTCATTCGCACAACCATGGAAACCTACGGGAAGATCGATATTCTGGTCAACAATCATGGCGTACAGTATGTGCAGCCAAGCATCGTTGATATTACAGAAGAACAGCTGTATCACACCTTTCAGACCAATGTGTTCGCTTATTTCTTTCTGATTCAGGCCGCTCTCCCCCATCTGTGCAGAGGTGCCTCCATCATCAATACGGCTTCCATTACGGCATATAAAGGCAATACCCAACTGATCGACTACTCTTCTACCAAAGGAGCCGTCGTATCGCTGACTCGTGTACTCGCCCAATCGCTCGCTGCACAGGGAATCCGTGTGAATTCCGTCGCCCCGGGACCCATCTGGACACCACTCATCCCTGCCAGTTTCTCCGCTGAGGATGTACAGGTATTTGGAACAGATACGCCTATGGGTCGGGCTGGTCAGCCTTACGAACTGGCGGCAGCCTACGTTTATCTCGCTTCCCGCGATTCATCCTACGTCACAGGTGAATGCATTCATGTGAATGGCGGCGATATGGTAACGACATAGGCTGATGTCAGGTTGGATTTGGCAGTTGTGGCAGGATATCGGTTATCCCGTTGCGAAGAGGGTTAGGAGTATGATCCGGTTATGCCGGAGCCTGACATCTTGCGACAAGGAGCTGAACAACCTGATGAACTTCGATCCACTCTACCAACCGTACCCCTCTTACCGCGTGCCTGTGTATGCGAAACAAGGCATGGTCGCCACGTCTCAGCCACTGGCTGCACAAGCTGGTCTGGATGTATTGAAAAAAGGCGGCAATGCCATTGATGCCGCCATTGCAACTGCTGCAGCACTCACGGTGTTGGAGCCCACGTCTAATGGCATTGGAGGCGATGCTTTTGCCCTCGTCTGGACCGAGGGCAAACTGCATGGCCTGAATGCCAGCGGCCCTGCGCCTCAGGGCATATCCATTGAGGCGCTTCAAGCGGCAGGCTATACGGAGATGCCGAAGCTTGGGGTTGTTCCGGTGACGGTGCCTGGCGCACCGGCGGGTTGGGCTGAGTTGAGCCGCCGTTTTGGGCGGCTCACGCTGGCGGAAGCGCTGGAACCGGCCATCCGCTATGCGGAGGAAGGTTATCCGCTTGCGCCTGGGCTGGCCCGCCATTGGGCAAGGGCAGCCGAGATCTATGCACGCCAGGGTGATGCGGAGGCAGGCCGTGCGTGGTTTGAGACATTTGCTCCAGGCGGGCGTGTTCCCGCAGCTGGAGAGATGTGGCGCTCGCCGGATCATGCGGCGACTTTGCGCCAGATTGGCGAGAGCGAAGCGCGAGACTTTTACGAAGGAGAACTGGCAGAGCGCATTCATTCCTTTATGGCAGAGCACGGTGGTTATCTGACTCGCGAAGATCTGAAGGCTTTTCAGCCGGAGTGGGTTGATCCCATCTCCGTCTCCTATCGTGGTTACGATGTATGGGAGATTCCGCCGAATGGACAAGGACTGATTGCTCTCGCGGCGCTTAATCTGCTGAAGGGATATGATTTTGACGAGAAAGAATCCGTTCTGGCGTATCATCAGCAACTTGAAGCCATGAAGCTGGCGTTTGCCGATGGGGAGAAATATATTACCGAAGAACGCAAAATGGGTGTGACCGTGGAGGAACTGCTGTCCGAGGCATACACAGAAGAACGGCGCAAACTCATTGGTGATACCGCACGCGCACCTGAGGCAGGTGATCCACGCGCAAGTGGAACCGTCTATCTGGCTACGGCCGATGGTGAAGGCAATATGGTTTCCTTTATCCAGAGTAACTATATGGGCTTCGGGTCTGGACTCGTTGTTCCGGGGACAGGCATTGCATTGCAGAATCGTGGACACAACTTCTCACTGGACCCGAATCATGCAAATGCACTGGAGCCGGGCAAACGAACGTATCACACGATTATTCCGGGGTTCCTCACCCGTGGCAGCGAAGCGGTTGGGCCATTCGGTGTCATGGGTGGTTTCATGCAGCCGCAAGGTCATGTGCAGGTGGTCATGAATACGATCGATTATCATCTGAACCCACAGGCCGCCTTGGATTCTCCGCGCTGGCAGTGGACGAAGGGCAAAACAATTCTCGTGGAACCGGGTTTCCCACAGCACATTGCACAGGCACTCGCCCGCAAGGGACATGATATTCAAGTGGCACTCGATCCATCCCAGTTTGGACGTGGTCAGATCATCTGGCGCAACCCGGACAATGGCGTATTATGCGGGGGGACGGAAACCCGAGCGGACGGCTCGATTGCGGCTTGGTAAAACTCACGTAATTTTATAATAGGATGATCACCTTATCATCCGTATAGGGTGCTATTCTATGGCACAAGAGAGATGATTCACGTCATCTCTCTTGTGCCTTTTTTTCGACTTCTAACATCAGTAAACAACATACTGTAGATATTTATGTACCCTTTTTACCAGAGAAATGTAAAAATAATGTGTAATTCATGAAAAATATTTATTTTTTCGTAAATTTTCACTACATATCATAAATCACAGTGCCTTTCTGACCGATATAGATAAAGGGAAATCCTCACCATACGTGTCATCATGTACACGTTATTCCCTGAAACTAAGAAACCATGCAAAACAGAAAAATGCGACTACAGAAATGAGGGTACCACATATGAAAACAAACAAGAACAGACGCGCAGGTCTAGGTCTCACCCTAATGTTGATCCTGACGGTACTGATCCTGGGGGCATGTTCGGCCAATAATACAACAACGGCAACAGACACAAGAACGAAGGTTGGAATCGTGCTTACGGAAGTGGGTCTGGGTGACCGTTCTTTTAATGATGCTGCTTTTGATGGACTGGTTCAGGCCAGAAATGAGAAAAGCATTGTCTTTGACTATCGTGAACCAGGCGAGAATGCCGAAGTTGCATTTGAAGAGTTTGCGGAAGCCAAATTTGATCTGGTTATCGGCCTGAGTGATGTTGTCCAAGCGGATATGGAGAAAGTTGCAGCCAAATATCCTGACCAGCAGTTCCTCATGATTGACAGTCAGTCCGAACTGCCTAACATCGCCTCCATTTCATTCCGGGCGGAAGAAGGAAGTTATCTGGCAGGCGTTATTGCTGCTATGGCTTCAACGGAAGATCATGTTGGCTTCATTGGTGGAATGGAGATACCTGTCCTTCGTAATTTCGAGCAGGGTTTTAAACAAGGTGTTCTGGCTGTCAAGCCGGATGCAACCGTTGATGCCGTCTACGCAGGGGACTTCGGTGATGCTGATCTCGGTGAACAACTGGCTGCACAGATGATTCAGGAGAAGGGCGCTGACGTGATCTACGTTGCTGCCGGTCTCACAGGCGTAGGCGCACTGACGGAGATTCAGAAATTAGGGAAATACGCCATCGGTGTAGATACCGATCAATTCTTTTTGGCGGAAAAAGCCATTCTTACGTCCATGCTGAAAAATGTGGATGTCTCTATCTATAATGCCGTTAACACGTTTGTTCAAAACAATCATACCTTCCCTCAAAAGGAAATCGTGGAGGGGCTGGCGGAGAACGCCGTGGGTCTGACTGCTCTACATAATATCACGCTCAGTGATGAACAACAGCAAACCTTCGAAGATCTGAAGGCAAAGATCTCTTCCGGTCAAATCAAAATTAAGCTTGATCAATAACCCATCGGATACGAGGAGGTACGCTCATGAAACTACAGGGAAAACTGATATTTAATGCTCTAATTTCACTGCTTCTATGCCTTGTGCTAGTGGCTTATATCATCATGCAATTGCTCGGCATGAATGCCAAAAATCAAAATCTGGTACCCGCCATGCTCAAGGTGAGTGAACTGAATGCCAATCAGATTCAGACCCAGCAGGCGCTGGATGTCTACTCATTCTCCATGACAGCAGGAAACCAGGACGCCGTACTTCGCTTGCTGGATGAAGGCCAAACGATGATTCAGGAGCTTACGGACGGATTGCTCGAAACAGATCAGCAGTTACAACTTATTCAGTCCATCGAGACAAAATTAGAAGCTCTCAACCAGGGAGCCACAGAAGCGATGAGCAAGATGAACAGTGCGGAAGCAAAACGTTACAGCACTCGGGTTCGGGGCATACAGAATGATATCTATTCGTTAGATGAGATGACTCGGGATCGTTATGATCAATATACGGTTGATTTGGAACATGACATTCAGCAAACGTGGCAAGCCGCTCTGGCAGGAGCCATCGTATTGCTCGTCGCCGTAATGCTGTTTAATATGTATACTTCACGTCAGATCGCCAAACGTATTCGTACACTCAAAGACGCCGCTGGACAAATTGCGGACGGTGACCTGACCGGACAATTACCGGAAGCTCGGGGCAAAGATGAACTCGATGACCTGAGTCGCTCCTTCGGTATCATGACTCATAATATTCGTGGCATTATTCAGTCGATTGGTGAAGCGGGTCAGCGGGTCGATCTGATGGCACAAGATATTGACCGCGGTAATGATACAGCCCAAGCGATCGTACAGCAAGTATCCCGCACCACGGAGGAACTCTCGATTGGCAGTCAAAAGATTGCCGAGGATCTGAGTGAAACGGTGATGGTTGTGGACAAAATGCAGTCTACTTTCAATAGCAATCTGGAGGCCACTTCCCAATCGGTGATCGATGGTCGTGAAGTATTAACTACCGTTGAGGAAGGTAATAAGGCTGTAGCAGAGCAACTCCGCCTGGCCGAAGTGAATCGCATGGCGATGTCCGAGGTGGAACAAACGGTGCGGGAACTGGAAGAAAGCGCGGTTCGAATCACTACGATGACGGCATATGTATCGGAGATTGCCAAACAAACGACCATGCTCTCGTTAAATGCCTCCATAGAGGCTGCTCGCGCTGGAGAAGCCGGACGTGGCTTCGCTGTTGTTGCCGGCGAGGTGAACAAACTCGCCGAACAATCTGCGCAATCGGTCAAACATATCTATGCGGCTGTGGGCGAAATCACAACCTCCATGGACAAGGTGAAGAACTCTGTAGCACAGAGCATGCAGCTATTCGGCGAACAGGAACAAGCCACAAGCCAGACTCGTGAATCCTTCTCCGCCATTCGTGGAAGTGTGGAGCGGATTAGTACCGGCATCCATCAGCTTGCTGAGGACATGCAACACTCCAATGAACTCAGTACACAGGTGCAACAGGCCATCGAAAATATCAGTGCCATCACCCAGCAGTCAGCTGCCAGCAGTGAAGAGATTACCGCCTCCACGTCGGAACAACAACGTTCCTTCGCTGATGCAAGTATCAAGGTGAAGTCATTGCGTGATATCAGCGCAGAGATGCATCAGGAGCTGCTGCGATTCCGGTTGTAATCAAGATGTCGGGAGAATTCGGACCGGGCGTAGTTCGGATGTCGTTTAGATGCAGGTTAGATGCAGATTATAGGCAAGTTATGGGCAGGTTATAAGCAAGCCAGGATCAGGTAGCGTGAACATACAAACATAAAAACAAATAAAGGGGAGTCTCCGTCATGGATCATGACAGGGCTCCCCTTTTCAATAGCTAATCGCTGTTTCATCTAATCATCGTTCCCATGGCACGCGCAAGACGGTAAGCAGACACGAAAGTTGATAACAAGGTATCAGCGTTTCAGATCCAAACGTTTAACAAACTGAGCAAACCTTATTGGGCCACTCATTGCAGATTCTAAAAACTAACGAATCTCAGGCATTCTATTCCCTAATTCAGCCTGGTTTTACAGGTATATTCTCTGAAATACACAGAAATAACGTGGATAAGGTTCGTTAGCTTTTGCTCCTCCATGTATACCGTGGCATAAGGTGTGTAAGATTCGTTAGAGCACTGACGAGCTTGTCCCACACCTGCCCCATCCTCACAGTGCGTCGATGATGTCTCCGGCCAGTAGAGACGACGGGTCACCGCGCAGCAGGGCTGCGCGTTCGGCGGCCTGTCCGTGGAGATATACGCCGAACGCGGCGGCTTGCTCCGCGCTGAGCCCTTGGGCAAGCAGACCGGCGATGATGCCGGTCAATACGTCTCCGGCACCGCCAGTTGCCATGCCGGCGTGCCCGGTGGTGTTGATGTACGCCTCGCCGGTTGGCGTTGCGATGACCGTTCGTGCTCCCTTGAGCACAAGGGTCACGCCCTGCTCGCGGGCGTATTTTGCAGCGTGTCCAATGCGGTCACGCTGCACTTCCTGGGTCGACATGCCCAGCAGTCGGCCCATCTCGCCAGGGTGCGGCGTCAGGATTGTCGCCGCACTTCGCTGGCCCCAGTCGCGAGGCCCCTCTGGGCCAGCGTCTGCCAGCATGTTGAGGGCGTCCGCGTCGATGATCAGCGGACGATCCGTATGTTGCCACAGACGGCGCAGCCATTCTGTGTCGCCCTGGAAGCGGCCAAGGCCGGGGCCGGTCGCGAGCACGTCGCGGCTCTCCGCGAGACGCAGCACGGCGTCGGCGGAAGCCGCGTTCCATTCGCCGCTGTCGCCATCGGCGGCGGCAGCGAGCATGAGCTCGGGTACGGTGCCGATGACATGCGGCAGCAGTGCCGCGGGCAGCGCCCATGTGGCGAGCCCGCAGCCTGCGCGCAGCGCGGCTTTGGCCGAGAGCAGGCCAGCGCCGCTCATCGGCAATCTTCCTGCGGCCAGCAACACGTGGCCGTAGGTGCCCTTGTGGCCGTCCGGTGCCCGGAGACGGCCTGTATCCACGCGCAGCGCACCGCGCAGCACCTCGTCCGTCAGCAGACGGACCGAGGGGCCATGCTCTGGCGCAAGCCGCGCGGGAATGCCGATGGCGCTCACCACGATGCGCCCCGCGGCAGAAGCACCCGGGTACTGCACCAGCCCACGCTTAAGCAGCGCGAGGCATACGGTCACCCGGGCTTGAATGCAGGGCTCGTACACCTCTCCGGTGTCGGCGTCCAGCCCGCTTGGCACATCGGCGGACACGACCGGCTTGCCGCTGTCGTTCGCCGCCTCGATCAGCGCCGCGTAAGCTCCCCGCGGCGCTCCCTTCGAGCCGGTGCCCAACAGCGCATCCACGATGCCTGTGCACCGGCTGAAGTCCACGGCTTCGCGCCCGTGGACAAGAGCAGGGATGCCAAGCTTCGCGGCGGCATCCCGTTGCATTGCGGCTTCGCCCCGCAGTGCATCAGGGGCATCGGCATAGACCAATGTCACGCCAAGCCCTGCTTCAACCAAATGGCGCGCGGCCACCAGCCCATCGCCGCCATTATTGCCCTTGCCGATCAGCATGTACCACTGCTGATCTCCCGGGCGCTCCATCACCAGCGCCGGATCGGCGATGATGTCGCCACCATACCCTTGCCGATCACCGGGCCCGGTGTGTGCCCGCCTCGCATCTGTCTTGCTGTTATAGCCAAGCCTTACTGAATCCGCAAGCCTGCCTTCTGCCTGCCCTTCCCGGCACAGCTTGATCACTTCCTCAGCAATGGCTCGTCCTGCATTCTCCATCAGACTTGCTGCCGGAATACCGAGCTGATGAATGGTATGCTCGTCCACAGCTCTCATCTGTTCAGCGGTTACGATAAACAACGTTCATCCCTCCCCGTGACAAGCTCATCTCATACCTAAAAGCAACAACTTCACACTAAACGCTGCATCCTATATTTGTATCTCTATCTTTCCCTTAACCTCATATAGTTACCATGATGCGCTCCATGCATCATTGGAAGCTCTATTAATCCCGTGTACGAGACCTTCAGATTAAATCATCCATTCCAAAGCCTGTCTACGCTTAATAACCTACCGTAAACCGAGCTTGGATAAATTGCGGATCGTCCAGTTCATCCACCAAAGCCGCTGCAAAATCACCAACCGAAATCGAGCTTTCCCCGATATCATCCGTAATCACACGGTTCATGCCAACCCGGAATTGGCCTGTCCGACGTCCTGTTGTGATTGTCGCAGCAGGGCTCATGTAGGTCCAGTGAATACCTGATGCTTCAATCAGGTCATAGGCTTCTGCATGTGCTTTTGCCAGTGGTTTGACTTCCTCCGGGAATCCCGGCGTATCCATCAGCATATCACTGGAATCAGTCAGCAAGCTTCCTGCTCCACCAACCACAACCAGCCGTCCTGCTTTTGCACGGCGCACACCTTCAATTAATGAGCGTGTGACTTCCAGCATTTCTTCTTCTTCTCCAAACTTCGGTCCATACGCACTCACAACCACTTCTTGACCCGCTGCAAAATCTGCCACCTGATCCGGGTTAAGCAGATCTCCCTGTTCTACACGCAAACGCTCATGAACCATCTCAATCTTCGACGGATCACGCACCACCGCTGTCACTTCATGCCCACGATCCATCAGCTCCCACAGTATCGTCTTGCCAATCGCTCCGGTTGCTCCAAAAATGGTTACTTTCATATGAATTCCCTCTTTTCTGTAGATATCATCTCATCAACTTACCGTTATTTTAATACTTAATCCTATTGTTATATACCTTAAACGGCTCACGCCATCTTAAACCGGATGTGAACAACTTGTAAACCTATCTCTTACAGCTTATATGTAGAAAAATAATCTTTACTTCAACTAGCGGAAGAAACACTGACACTCTTAAGTATCCCCTCTCTCCGCCAGCACTCAACACGAATCATGAAAAAAGCCGCTAAATGCGGCTATACTAAGATAATTTCATACGACCTAAGTCTATTCTTATCTTAAAATTTCAGTTTTCGTTCCGCTAGGTAGTCGATCCTTCTTCTCCCTGCCTCCACCACATACCCTCCGATTTTGGGCTGGTGTATTCAAATCCAAATTGAGCATACAGGCGATCAGCCGGAACATCCGCCAGCAGACTGACCAGACCACGGGCAGGTACTGCTTCACGCAGATAATTCATAATCTCGCTCATGATCAGTCTTCCATACCCCATTCCCTGAACATCCGGGTGTACAGCAATATCGACGACCTGAAAGAAACAACCTCCATCTCCAATCACTCGCCCCATGCCTATCAGCATATCCTCTTCACGCAGACATACGGCAAACAGGCTATTCGGTAATCCAATCTCCGCCCCTTCCCTGCTCATTGCACTAAGGCCGGCAATCTGCCGCAAGGCAAGATACTCCACCGCTGCGGGTGGTGTGTGTTCAATATTCACATGATCCATGAATTGTGCCCCTTTCTGCTTGAATTCATCTACTTCCTGTGTAATAGTGAGAGAAAGCTTACGTGAAGCGTGTTTCATGATACGTGAAGTTGGTGCAAAGGAGGAACAAGTGTGTTTCAACGTTGGATTGAAGATCTAACATCGCGCCCAGGCACTGTGGCTGTGCTGTTTGGAGTCATGGCTTTGCTTCTGGGGATATACATATGGTCTGCCACTGAAGTTCGCCGCAGCCACGAAAGGCGAATGAGAAGGATACGAGATACATTATACATAAGTACAGCCCTCTTGGGACAACTTACCATCCAGGAAAATCGGAATTATGAACGATCGGAACACGAACATGACGATCTGATAACAGCAATGTTAGCCTGCAAAGCTGCATCTTACCTATCCCCTCAGCTACAGGACCAGATCCGTGACTGTATTAAGGATCATGATTCTGCCCGACTTGGCCTGATGCACAGAGCACTGGAACGGGAATGCACCGTATTATCGGATGAACTCAGCCGGGAGACTTATGCAGATCATTGGGGCACAGCGGTCTGGACCATCCTTCGGCCCATAGCCGAACCAGCCGCACTGGCGGCCACAGGGTTTCTGATTACAGATCTGGTATTTCGTCAGCGAATGTTGGACGTCCCTGTGGACTCATGGGACAGCATCTTGCCATGGATTCGCGCGATTTCCCTGATGATCACCATAATATATGGTTACCTGCTCTGGGCCAGCCCACGACGCGATAGGTCAAGTACAGTAACCAAAATGCTCTCCTTGCTGATCGCACTATGCTCCTTGCTCCATCTGATTGGACCTGCTGCTGCGCCCTACGCCCTTGGATTACAGCTGATTATATTTACTTCTGGTTTCGGGTTGACTGGGACACGCTCTCGAAGTGATCGCCCCTACGCAGGACATACGGATCTGGAACCAACAAAGCAAGTCTCTACGGAACTGGAAGGGAATACACGTCGTACATCTGGTACCAACACCGAAGAATAACCTACGCATCCAGCCGCTTCCGTATGATTAAACTTAGATAGATAGGAGACTCGGTCCTCCCTCGCTGGATTTTCACTGATCAGGTCATGTCTCCTTACTCGGCATGTTATACGATGATGGATGTCAGTGTCCCAAAATTGTAAAGAACCTCAGACACGTTATTTCCCAAAATCGCTCGATAAAAACGCTCTAAAACGCCGTACATTTCGATATAACGTGTCTCAGATTCGTTAGCGCTCACTCCCTGCTCATGCTCTGTTCCAAGCGCACTGAGAGGACAACCTCGTGTCCCTCTCGTACAAAGCGAAAATTTTCATTAATAGAAGAAAATAGGAGAATCGCCTTTGCGACATCCTGATCGCTAGCTCGTACATTCAGTATGCAGAGTATGCAGCATGCTTCCCTACTCTGGACCCGTTCATGTAAGCGTCGGCTTTCAGTAAGTTTGAAGACACGCTTTAAATTCTGCAAGTCTGTACGCAAAAAGGGCTGAAACTACATTGTAGCTTCAGCCCTTTTCTATATTACTAATTTTGTCTTGCGAAGAATGATCGGAAGGTTATTCTGTCATCGAAGTGGCATGTGTAACATACTTTAGTCACTTTATATCATGGATAATTACTTCACTTATTTGGCTACAACATGTGCAATGACGCGGCCCTTTTCGTACGTGACAGTCACGTCATAACCATCTGCCGTTACACTGTCGAATTCACCTGTGATTCCATTAGCCGTGATTAACGTAATATCTTTGGAACCTTCAATCTTATGCTTGGACAAGTCGAGTTTGAGACTTCCTCCATCAATATAGAGCTTTCTGCCGACATTCAGCTGACTGTTGTTATCAGTCACTACCAATTCCAACGTACTGTTATCCATGGTAAAGTTTCTATTTAAGTTGAGTGCGCCGTCGACATCAACGACAACTGTTCCATTTTCTACATACAGATCACCTGTACCAAAAGCAGTTTCAGATTCGGCTACCAGCGTTCCTGCTTGCAGTAATGTTCCGCCAGTGTAGCTATTTTTCCCTGTCAATGTAAGGGTTCCTGTTCCTTTTTTCGTAAGCATTCCACTACCGGTAATATCATTTCTCCACCAGTCTTCTGCATTAAAGCGCCCTTTGGAAGCGTCCATATCCACAGTTACATTGTTCAAGAATGCACCGTATCCATCCGCAGCCGTGACCAGATCAATTCTACCCCAGCCCTTGGATTCATCCAGTACAGGATATCCAGAGTCAATGGATGTTGTATACAACACTTGTCTGCGTTGCTCATCTGTTAAATACGGTTGACGCGTTTCCAACAGGACTTCTGCTCCTTGCGGTACAACTGGAGCCAAACCTTTGGTTCCGGTTTGTGGTAGACCGTAAGTCATCTTTTCTCTATAGAAGGCTTTATTGGCATCATGATCTTCCCATTTGTGTTCATCATAAGCACTCTTGAACGTGTAATCCTCAGTTACGGTGTGTGCATACTCATACAGACTCATATTTTTTTCCTTGGCTGCAGCTCCAAATACTTCTCCGGCATTCTCATAACCTTTCTCTAACACATCTTTGTTCTCAGCCTGATTAAGTGCATATGCAGCCATGGCTGTGGATTGTATTCTTCCTCCTATAACATCAAGCGGCGAGTGCATCCCCGTTACGACTCGATTCTCTCCCAACTGAGCTGCTCTCGTTAACAATTCAGCGAATCGTTCTGGTGTAGCGTATGCCAAAGGAAATACGGATAAGTAAGCTGCACTGGTATGTCCGCTCGGAAATCCGCCATCTTTTCCTCTTCCATCCTCAGCGATTCGTTTGACATAACTTAAGGCAGGAATAAGCTTAACGTTGGTTTCGTATTGCTGGTAATGTTTTTCTCCTGTAGATTTGGTGCCGCCTGAAGCCAAAGGTACTTCTTTTTTCTCACCTTCGCCCATGGTTTCCCATACAGGCAATCCTTTGCTGTCAACAACTTCTTTCACTTCTCCATTGGAATTCATTCTCCACGGTCTTGGGGAAGAGTAGAAATATTTAGAGGGATTAGATGAGGCAGGAATTTTGAATCGAACCAGATCAACCAAATTAACCAAGTCTGAAAGCTCCGTTTTTTCATCCCAATCTCCAATACCTTGGCTTTCATCTTCCACTGTTTCTTCGGTCAATACCACATTCATCTCGTCCACCGTTCGTTCAACGTTGGTCTTTGGCTTGATGATATCTACATACGTGTTAGCCAACGGACCAAAGCCCTCCATCACGCTATAGATCTTATCTCTTTGGTCATCATAGTAGGCTGCCAAAGCCTCTTCACCCGTGCGGTTTTGCGTGACCTTTTCGACATATTTGATATTGGCTTCCCAAGTCGCTTTGTTTCGGATCTCTTCATTTGCATATGTTTTCTGATCAGCGACGGCTACGGTTGGGTCATTTTTAAATCCGTCATAATAAGGGGACGGTCCATCTCCATACTTTGCATTTTTTCCGTCAGCTCCAATTTTGGTTGCCGCTGTTCCATCTCGCCAATCCGCTTGGTTCATGGACCATACTTGATCAAAACCGTCCAAAATATCAATAAATGGATTGGTTTCCGCAATATTTTTCAAGGTGTCGTCTCCAGCATTGGCTCCGTGCTTCACGGCGGACAACCGAGCTTCATCTGCTGGGGGGTTAACATTCAGCACGGTTGCCGTTCCTTTTGGCTTAGCTGGTTTGGCAGCTGTAGTAGCATCTGTTTCCACAGCCTTAACGAGCGCAGACACCGCTTCGGCACGAGTAATGGAATTAAGCGGTTTGAAGCTTCCATCTGCATAACCAGCGATAATTTTCGCTGCTGCCGCTCCACCTACCGCTCCCTTGCTCCACGCCGCAATAGACGATGAATCGCTAAATACATTCGCTGCTGTTTCATTTAACTCCAAGTTCAAAATGCCAGCGATCACTTTAGCTGCTTCTTGACGGGTAATCGGATCTTGCGGCTTCATTGTGCCATCGGTGTATCCATCTATATATCCATTCGCATTTGCAATAGAAATTGCTTCGTAATACCATGCACTCTCAGACACATCGTTAAAGGTAATTTTAGCTTGTCCGGAATATCCAAAAGCACCGTTTACCAAATTCATAAATTCTGCTCTGGTAATATACGTATTTGGTTTGAAGGAATGATCCAGGTAACCTCGAATTAATCCTTCATCACCCCATGCTTGAATATTTGCTTCCGCCCAGTGTCCCTTAATATCAGAGAACTGAATCTTCTGATCGGCTGCAAAACTCTTCTCTGCAAATGTCGGACCTACCATAGACAACATTAGAAGTAATGCCAGTGACTTTTTAAGTGGTTTTCTCATGGCTTGCAAATACACGCTCCCGTTATGGTAAATTATTTTTTTGCTTCTGCATCTGCAAATGAGTAAGAAAGACTCTATACAGATGTCTGATCTGCCGTTACTGTAGCATTAGGGAGCGTTTCGCATCTATAGAACAAATTCCGTTTTATATCAAAATCGTACGTTTCGGAGCTTATATGCCAAGAAAATGGAGTTAGATACTACTTTATCAATTAAAATACCTACTTTTGTAAACGCTTTATTAACTGAAAGTAAATTATGGAGTGGGAGTTTGTTAAATTTCGATCAACATGATTTCTAGTCCTCGGCCTGCTATATAATGATGAAGTTGTTTAGAAAAGAGACATGAAGGGGGAAAAAGAATGCATAAGCCATTTCAATCTGTGAGATCCAAAATGGTTCTTTCCTACCTTGCAGTCGTTCTTGTCATTGCGCTTCTTTTCGGCTCCATTCTATACCTTTTCTTCTCCCATCAATACAGCAAAGAGATTCGAATCAATAATCAACTTTCGCTGAAAAGCACCGTCAATACTATTGAGAGCTCCGTGATCCAGAAGGTGAATCAGGTCTATCTGTCCCTGGCACTCGGTAACGCAGCAAGTATCGATTTAGATAGCTTAAAAGGAAACCATAGCAAAATCTTGGACATCGAACAGTCCCTCAAAAATATGGTGCAAAATTATTCGGATCTCATTGAAGCTATTCATGTGTACGATACGAGGAACCACTTCATCGTCTCATCTGTATATGGGCTATTGCTCTATGAGGACACGCCTTCGAGTGTGGATCATACGACGGATTGGATTGCTGCGATGAAAGAGACTCCAGAAAGCTCCTTATGGATGAAGACTCGCATGGTGCCTCAGGATGCTTATATCGAATCACGGGAACAGGGCAATATGAGTCATCTAATTTCCTATGTCCATAGTTACCCGTTTCAATCGTCTGGACAAGACAGTAAGGCCATGATTGCGATTGATATCAAAGAATCAGCGATCAGTCAGATCATTAAAAATATGATCCCTGCTGACTATGCAAATACATTAATCATCGATCAGGACGGAACCGTCATATCTGCCGCGGACAAAACGTTGATAGGCAGCTCCACGGAGGAGAATCTAACGCAGTCGCTCCTTGCCTATCATTCTTCAGATGAGAGCTTCGCACCTGTATTTAACTATGACTCTCATGTCGTCACCCAAGATCAATTTAAAGGAAATGCATGGAGAATATACACAACCACACCTAATGAAAGCTTCTATTATAAATTGGATAGCTTAAAAGAAATTTCGGTTTTTCTTGGCTTGTTGGCTGTCGCAGTTGGGATCGTGATGTCCTCCATTTTTACCAGGGCCAACTATAGTCCTCTTAAGCGAATCATGAATAACATCAAGAGCCGGATGGACAGCCCAACCAGCTTAAAGCAAGACGAATATCGGTTCATCGATACAACGTTTAACAGTCTGTCCAATAAAGTTGATAGTCTTGAAGAAACCTTACAGGCCAATCACAGAATGATTAAGCATAGTATCATGCTTAATATGTTAAATAATCGATTTACACCCGAGGAACTTTCAGAACAGCTCCAGTCTGTTCACATTTCAATGGCTTACTCTCGCTTCCGTTGCATCGTCATTGACCCCGTCAATGAGAAGTGGAAGGATCTGCAGCCACGACAGTTGCAGCATACGTTGTATACGATGATCCAGCAACTGGAGCTCACAGAAATGGATGAAACTCAACTACTGGCAGAGGAATTGCAGGATCACAAAATAGCAGTAATCATCTGTACCAACCAACCCGAAGAACCGCTCTCTGATCACATTGTGGACTTTATTCACGCTGAGGCGAGCAGCAGATTTGGCCTGGAATTTGTACTATCGTTAGGCGGATGGGTAGAACACTTCACGAAGATTCACACAAGCTATCATCAGGCGAATATCCTGATTCGCTACAGCTACTTCTTTCCCGAGCAGTCTGCCATTCAGGATCTTGATCTTCTGAACAGGGAAGCCAGCAGTTTGGAAATTCCGGAGTCATACCTCGTCAACTTTGAAAAGAAATTGCAGACTCGGGATGTGCAAGGTACGGTTGAGGCCATTCAGAAATTGGTCGCGACAATAAAGGAAGGCCCCTATTCCGCCGAATACAGCCGTATCATATTATTAAAAACGGTATCTATTTACGCGGAGTGTATTAATCAGGTGCGCCTGCAACCCGCCGAGGCGAGTTCATTGAATATGTACAAGCAACTTTCATTGTTCTACAATATCAACCGCTATTCGGAATGGATGATTCATCTCGTGACCGAATTTGTGATGCAGATGGAGAAGCGCAGCGAGGTACGAAGTGTGGATACCATCTCGGCTGTCAAAGCCTATATTCACGAGCACTTATCGGGCGATCTCACGCTGGATCATGTCTCAGAGCAAGTATTCATCAGCCCTAAATATCTCAGTAAACTTTTCAAGGAAGAAACCGGGATTGTTTATTCCGAATATGTTACGAATCAGAGAATGGAACGCGCACGGGAACTCATGACACAACGCGAAATTACAGTTGAGCAGGTCGCAAGTTCGGTCGGTTACCGTACCCCTGCTTATTTCATTAAGAAGTTCAAAGAAATTCACGGCTGTACACCAAAAAACTTCATGCGCAGTCTAATGGAACAGGGATCTATATAGGTTCAATTAGGAATATTTACACGGACACTCCGATGACAGAACAACCTTCCGATCGCTGTTATTGTGTAAATGTTAAATTGAACCTATATAGAATTTAAAATTAGTAAAGGAGCTGCTATGAACCTTAACCTGTCAAGAAAGCTATGTCTATTGATTGCTACATCTATTCTTATAGGATTGATGAACGGTTGTACCTTTCTAAACAGGGAAGGATCACAAGTGCAACAGCAGGACCATTTGGAAAGTCCTGAGAAGGAGACAGTACCGCAATATACGATATCCTGGACCATGCATCAAAATATTGCTGTTCCTGTGGACGCGGAGATGATTGCATATATTGAGGATCAGTTTGATGTCGATCTGGAGGTGTGGAATCTTGAGAACAAGCGGTACGAGGAACTGCTGGACCTGGAGCTTGCTCAAGGGAAGATACCCGATCTGTTTCGAATCAGACAACCGCATGATCTGCTTAAATATCAAATGCAAGGGGTATTAGCGGAAATCTCCCCAGAAGTCCTTGAACAATATGCGCCAAATATCGTGCAGCGAATTCGCGATTATGATTCACGTTATTTAGAGTATGGAAAAATAAACGGTGGCTTATATGGAATTCCGGTCATTAATCAGACCAATATCTATCGAACTCCTGTTGTATACCGAGAGGACTGGCTTAAGCAGCTTGGTCTGGAGGTTCCGAAGACATTAGATGAATTTGAAACGGTTATGTATGCTTTTGCCAAAGATGATCCGGACGGAAATGGTAAACAGGATACGTATGGCCTATCCAGAGAGGGCTTAAATGTCGTGTTTGGCGCTTTTGGACAGTCCGTTTTCACCGAGCAACTATATTTTAATGAAAAAAACAACCAACTCGTGATCGGCGCTTTGGAGCCTGAGATGAAAAAAACCCTGACTTATATGCAAAAGTGGTATCAGGACGGGATTATTGACCCCGAGTTTATAACCGGCGAAAATAAAGGTGGATATAAACATCTATCCCATACTTTTATTAATGGAAAAATTGGGATGACCTCAATGGGCAACTACTATCATTGGAATCAAGAGGGAGACTACAGTGTCCTTAATGAAAATGGTCAAGAAACCCCAGTGAGAGCCTCGTTCAATGTTAATGAGCTGTTACAGAAGAACGCAACTGCAGAAGTTGTATTTGGTTCTCCTGTTATTGGTCCTGATGGACATAGCGGTTCAAAAGGGAACAATCTGCTGATGAATTTTATTGCTATAGGTGCTGAGGCTGCGAAGGAGCCGGGAAAACTGGAGGAAATTCTGGAGATACTCGATTATGTAAGTGCCAACCCCGATCCGGAGGAGCAGATCAAAATGGAGTATGGCCTTCCAGGAAAACACTGGAATTGGAGCGCTGAAGATTCAAACTCGTTCCATTTACTTTACCCATACAACAGAATGGAGAATTATATTAATAGGATCGGCTCAAGTATCGGCATGACGGTTCCAGGTACACCCTCGGATAAACGTGAACAGTGGGCTGCATCTGCAGGGTTGACGGAGAATGGTATCTATAATCGCCTGGAGGTTGCAACCCCTGCCCTGATTCAATATTCATCTGAATTGATTCGCATGAGAGACAGAGCGTACATCTCCATCATCACTGGCGATCAGCCTGTGGGGTATTTCGATACCTTTGTGGAAGAAGTCATGGATGCAGGTGGGCAACAGGTGCTGCTTGAAGCGAATCATTGGTATAAGGAGCATATGGAGACAAGTCGCGCACAATAGATAGGATGATTTGGAACATGCATTTCCCATGAGTTTCTGAAAAGTATACATTTGTGTTCCTATGCACCCATTCTCGTTTCCTGACGCCGTGTCACTCGCTATCCCTTTGCACTCGCATTGGATCCGCGTAGTGAACGGGCTGAACTGCTTCGTGCCGTGCTTCCGGATTTGGAGGCGCTGCCTGAGGGCGTGTTCTCAAAACGCTTGCGTTCGGTCCGCTCCATCTGCACAATCTGACCTTCGTGCACTACGATATGCAATGAACCAAACTCCATGTCATTCAGCTGTCCGGCAATTCGGTCCAACCATACCTCATCCACTTTTAACGGCTTAGCCATAGAGCTGCCTCCTCTTCTCGGGCTATTGCCCGCCATATTCCTAAGTACGCTGTCATCCAACGGATTTATAAATCATTCTTTTCCAACCTATATACTTGGTTTATACATTATCAGGGCTTCCAGTAGCTGTCAATCTGTATTTTCTTCTTCTCAAAATCACTTTTCTGAGACGGCTTTGTGTCCAAGCCAGCTCTTGAGCAGCAACGTGGCAAGAGCCAGAATCAGGAGCAGGGAAGCTACAGCAAACGAAGCCGAGAATTGATATTCGTTATACAAAATCTCGACATGAAGGGGTAACGTATTGGTCTCCCCGCGGATATGCCCGGATACCACAGATACGGCTCCGAACTCGCCCATAGCACGGGCATTACACAGAATAATGCCGTACAGCAGCCCCCATTTGATGTTGGGCAAGGTTACACTCCAGAAGATTCGCCACCCGGAAGCACCTAGTGTAACCGCCGCTTCCTCTTCCCGGGTTCCCTGGTCCTCCATTAGTGGAATCAGCTCCCTCGCTACGAAGGGGAAGGTAATAAACAGCGTTGCAATCACAATGCCTGGCAGCGCAAAAATGATTTTGATATCATGTTCGGACAGCCACGGCCCTAACCACCCATTCGAACCAAAGACCAATACAAAGATCAACCCGCCCACCACAGGCGAGATGGAAAAGGGAAGATCAATCAGGGTAATCATGAGTCCTTTGCCCTTGAACTGGAACTTGGTAATGACCCATGCAGCGGCCACACCAAATATCGTATTCAGCGGCACTGTAATCGCCGCAACCAATAACGTGAGTTTCAGTGCAGACATGGCATCCGGCTCGGTAAGAGCCGCGATGTACACAACCCAGCCCTGCTTCAACGCCTCCATGAGCACAATGGCCAGTGGCAAAATAAGCAGCCAGATGAGTACCAGGCTTGCCAGTCCGATTAACAACCATTTGACCCATCGAGCCTCCGTTGTTGCACGATTAGTTCCACGCCTGGTCTTTACGGGTGGAACAGGGCTCAGTGGGATAGAACCCGCCATATGCTGCACCTCCTTTGGTTTCGGTGAGTGACGTCTTTTAATATACTTATTCCACCATGCCTCATTGTCATGCTCTGCCCGCCTTTCGGCTCCAACGTTGCAAGGAATTAATGATCAGTAGCAGGATGAAAGAAACCAGAAGCAGCAGCAAAGCTACAGCTGTAGCGCCTGCATAATCGAACTGCTCCAGCTTGGCCATGATCAGTAAGGGAGCAATCTCCGTTTTCATCGGCATATTGCCTGAGATAAATACAACCGAGCCATATTCGCCAATGCCCCGGGCAAAAGCCAGAGCAAAACCCGTCAGCAGCGGTGGGATCAGATCTGGCAGCAGAATGGTACGGAATATCCGCCATCTTCCTGCCCCCAGTGTGGCAGCCGCCTCTTCCACCTCAGCCTCCAGCTCCTCCAACACCGGTTGCACCGTGCGAACTACAAACGGAATTCCTATAAACATCAGCGCCAGCGTAATCCCGGCCTGTGAATAAGCGAGCTTGATGCCCAAAGGCTCTACAAACTGCCCAATCCAGCCATTGCCGGCATAGATCGCCGTAAGAGCAACCCCTGCTACTGCCGTTGGCAAGGCAAAAGGCAGATCAATGACCGCATCAAATAGCCTTTTGCCCGGAAATTCATACCGAACAAGCACCCATGCCAGGAGTAGTCCCAGCACGAGATCAATCAGCGCCGCTGCACCTGCCGTCAGGAAGCTGACCTGGAAGGAAGCCAGCACCCTGGGATTAGTTGCAACTTCAATCATGGTTGCCCACGTCAGCCCTGTGGAGTTAAACAACAGCGCAGCCAGTGGAATAAGTACAACCAGGCTCAGGTAGAGTACACTGTAACCCATCGTTAATCCAAATCCCGGCAATGTGCGTCTCCGCGCCACCATCACCTTGCTCATGCACGTTCATCCTCTCTGCCTTCAGCCGGCAAGGCTGGTTGGCCGCTCACAGCGCGATTGATCGGTTGTTCATTGAACAGAATAACCTTAGCTGCCTGGAACATAGATCTGGTCGAAGATACCACCGTCATTGAAATGTTTGGCCTGAGTATCCCGCCATGTACCGAATACATCTTTCAACGTGAACAGTTCAAGCGCCGGGAACTGATCCTTGAATTTTTCCTCCACGCTGTCCAGCGTTGGGCGGTAATAATTTTCAGAGGCAATTGTCTGTCCTTCTTCACTGTACAAATATTTCAGATAGGCATCCGCCACGTCGCGGCTTCCTTTTTTGTCTGCATTTTTATCCACAATCGCAACCGGTGGTTCAGCCAAGATACTAACCGAAGGCACGACAATATCGAATTTGTCCGGACCCAACTCTTTTACCGATAGGAAAGCTTCATTTTCCCAAGCAAGTAGCACATCACCGATGCCACGTTCAACAAACGTTGTCGTAGATCCGCGAGCACCGGAATCCAGTACAGGCGCATGTTTGAACAATTCACCAACAAATTCCTTCGCTTTCTCTTCATCATTGTTATTATGCTTAAGGGCATATCCCCATGCCGCCAGATAGTTCCAGCGTGCTCCGCCGGACGTTTTGGGATTCGGGGTGATGACTTGCGTATCCCCTGTGATCAGATCATCCCAGTCCTTGATGCCCTTTGGATTACCCTTACGCACAAGGAATACAATCGTAGAGGTGTAAGGAGCGCTGTTATGCTCGTATTTGTCCTGCCAGCCTTCGTTAATCAGACCTTTATCTTCAATCGCATCAATATCGTATCCCAATGCCAGCGTCACCACGTCTGCATCCAGCCCGTCAATAACAGAACGGCTCTGTTTGCCCGAGCCCCCATGAGATTGCTTGATGGTCACTTCCTGGCCTTTCTCTTTCAACCAATGCGCCGCAAACGCTTTGTTATATTGCTCATAGAGTTCCCGTGTTGGATCGTAGGAAACATTCAGCAGTTCGATGGCCTTGGCCCCTTCCTTGCCGCCTTCCGCTCCCCCCGATGTTCCTGCCGCACTGGACCCCCCGCTATCCGATCCGCATGCTGCCAGAACTCCTGTTAATACCAGTGCCAGACCAACCAGAATACCCTTGTGAATTCTCTTTTTCATTAAATACACTCCCCCGATATAGATCTGCATGACTACCTCAGGCCGGCTGATCAGGATGTAACGCCCCATAAAAAACAAGAAGACGGAGGAACCCCCGCGCACTTCTCCCCATAAAGTCATGCCGGCTTAAGGCCGTGCATGCTCCATCTGAAAAGGATGCGCTGCGGTGTTCCTCCGTCTATACGGTGAGAACGTTATTCTGTTCAGGTTGCATGGTTGCATCTGTCTGTAAAATGATCGTTTTCACAATGAAAACAGATTCGTTTTTATTATTCCTACCTGTTTAGTAAGTTATATACGTATAATAAAGGCAGTCTATATACCTGTCAAACGTTTTTTCCGATTTTTACCGTATTTCTGGGCTATTGGCAAAAAAAGAGGAACAACGAACCAGCGTCCGTTGTTCCCTTCAGCGAATCCCATACTTCGCTGGCTATTGTAAACCTAATCGGTAATGGACGGCTACACGTTGTCCATTCTCATCTGTCCGCATACCGAATATTGGGTACCGGTGGTGTGCTCATGCCTTCTCCCAGATAAAAACCAGTGTGTGGCGGTTGATTGTAGGCTACATTTTGCCAAGCGACGCCAAGTCGGTACACCGGATCATGCATCAGCGTATAGATGCGTTTGTCCGTAACTGCTGTTGTGGTATAGATCCTCAGTGCTGAGCTGTCATTCGTCCGCCATACCACTTCTTCTCTCCAGTCCCCGAACAGATCGGCCTGCAGATTCGGCGTAGACTTGGTTCCGTTATTGGAAGATACGCCGGAAGCGGTGAGCAGGTTCATCGTTGTGCTGTTGGCATAATTCCACTTGTCGATTCGGTTGCTGTCCAGCAGTTCACGAAGCAGATCCCCATCCCACCAGATCCCAAAATTCGTGGAGGACGGCAGAGTTGTCCCGAGTTTCTGCCCTTTGGCCGTATACAGACTGCCGTCTGCCCATACTTCAGCGCCTTTATATCTTGGATCAATATCTGCTGCCATGCCGCGTCCAATATCCTTCGTTGTTTTGACTCCCCAGATTAACTGGCCTGTACCTGCATCCCGGAACTCCACTCCGGCATTGGATGGCGTCTCATGAACCTGAAATACCTCAAGTCCAGGGCGATCCGGGTCGAGGTCACTCAAATGCATGGCATCGCCATGATGAAGTCCTGTTGTGTACAATCCTTTGCCGTTGTCATCCACTGCCATGGCACCATAAACGATCTCGTCTTTCCCATCTCCGTCTACGTCCGCCACACTCAGATTATGATTGCCCTGCCCGGCATAACCCGAGTTACCGGAGGTATTGGAATCAAATGTCCATTGTTTGGTCAGCTGTCCATTACGCCAGTTATAAGCCACGAGCACTGTGCGGGTGTAGTACCCACGCGCCATGACCAGACTTGGGCGCTCTCCATCCAGATAAGCAATGGCGGCAAGGAATCGGTCCACCCGATTGCCGTAGTTATCCCCCCAACTGGATACATTGCCACGCGCCGGTTCGTAGTTCACCGTGGAGAGTGCTTTGCCAGTCTGTCCATTGAAAACCGTCAGGAATTCGGGACCAGACAACACATAACCGCTGGAATTGCGGTAATCCTTGCTTGCATCCCCGATGACTACGCCAGTGCCATCCTTGGTGCCATCGGCTGTTTTCATCGCAACTTCGGCTTTGCCATCACCGTCGAGATCATAGACCATGAACTGGGTGTAGTGAGCGCCGGCTCGGATATTTTTGCCCAGACTAATCCGCCAGAGGCGTGTTCCGTTTAATTTGTAGGCATCGATAAACACTTCCCCGGTATAACCACTCTGGGAGTTATCCTTAGAGTTGGAAGGGTCCCACTTCACAATCAATTCATACTCACCATCACCATCCAGGTCACCTGCACTGGCATCGTTGGCACTGTAGGTGTAGGCTACTCCATCGGCCGTTGTCCCGCCTGCGGGTACACTGAGCGGTACAGATAGATAGTTATTGCCCCATACGCTCGCTGCCGCTGAAGCAGCCTGCTCCGTTCCACTGACGACAGCGCGAACCGTATATTTGGAACTGCTTGTCCCGCTTGCATCCTGAAGGTTGGTGCTGTTTGTTATGGGCGTAGCGTTCACCTTGGTTCCATCCCGATAGACGTTAAACGATACATTCGACCCTTCCGTTCCCATAAGCCGCCAACTGACAAACACACCTGTCCCGGTCTTCACAGCCACCACACCGCGATCCAGATATTCCATCTGCCTTGGACCCGCTGCATGTGTTACCGACGTGTTGCCAAGGCCAAGCGAAGTAATCAGTAACGCGGAACTCAGCAGGGATACTCCCGCTGTACGTAATGTGCGCTTCCACAATGATGATCGATTTCCCATAAACAATTGCCTCCCCAATTGTATTGGTAAGCCCGATGCCCTTGTAGCGCCATCTTTTTATGTAAGCGCTTTAATATATTCATTTTAAATTAAACATATAATTCCATCTATAGGTCTAATTTAGTAATTGAATGGTTGGTACATGAAAAAAGCCAACGGATTTCTCCTTTGGCTTCGTAAAGTATATTACAGTGTAATCATAATGCTAAATAGATTCAGAACTAAAGTACTTGTTATTAAGCATTAATTCGC
The DNA here is from genome assembly GCF_037965655.1 of Paenibacillus sp. FSL L8-0435. Classification (NCBI taxonomy): domain Bacteria; kingdom Bacillati; phylum Bacillota; class Bacilli; order Caryophanales; family Paenibacillaceae; genus Paenibacillus; species Paenibacillus sp. FSL L8-0435. The sequence goes on along the minus strand of NZ_CP150185.1, from coordinate 548,692 downwards.
TGCATTTCATTAATTAGTAATTTAAGCTTTTCCTTGTCTTCAAAATTTTCACTGCTAAAGCTTTTTTCAAGAAAAGCCATTACATATTTAATGAAATTGAGATCATTATTTTTTTGAATAGAGAAGTTCAATCCTTCTAAAATTCGACTTATTGCAACATCGCGATTGTGGTTTAAATAGTATATCGCCAATTCCCCTAGAAGTTTTGCATAATTTTGATTCATCATTGAAGAATTGTATTGTCCAAACTCTGTCTTGTATGTACGTAAAGGAATGTAATCCGAGAAACGCTCTAAAATATCATCAATATTCCAGTTAAACTTATTCGCTGCCTGGATGATGTAACGTAATGCCAAAAATATCTCATCCGGGTATTGTGTGATGTAATTTGCATATTCGTTAACAACATTTATATCTCCAGATAACATCTGATAGAGATACTTATTAGCCGTTGCCCATTCTTCGAATTGCTTCAGCACACGTCGAGACTCATCATCGTCCTCCCGCACCCAGCTCTGTCCACTTGCATAAAGCCCCACAAGTTCTAATGCTTTAGTATAGTCTCCCTGCTCCTCAAATACCGTCAACTGAATCAACCAAGCATATAGTATATAAAAGTAAAGTGGCCGCACTGTTAGTTTCCACTCCTGATTTTGTCGTTCCGAAATGTTAATTGTATTATATTGAATTTTGGCTAACTGTAACATCTTGTCAGCAAAATATTTAACTTCGCTCCATTTATTTACCGAGCCAAAAACATGAATTAGATCTTTGAAGGCTTCAAGTTGGTATCCCTCATCCAACCGGTCAACATAGGGCTCGAACAAGATAGCCATCCTTAGATTTTCCTCCAGGTTCTCACCTTGTCCAATTAGAAACATGCGATACTGGCACATGGCAAGCCGTTCGGAATGCTGATATTTCTCAACTTCACTCACACTCTTATATAACAACGCCGCCGCAGACCGCTGATTTTGTTCAAATAATTGTTCAGCCATCTCAAATAGTTCTGTCGCATAATCCAGGTCGTCCAGTAGCCGATAAAGAATCTGCTCGATGCAGTCCAGCCGATTCAACTCCGCACTTCTGAGAATAAATGGTCTGATCCGCCGCATAGATACGGTATAAGCAAAACATTCTTCCACATAGTCGGCAAAAAAATGATCTGCTGCCACGCCCATTCCTGATGATATCGCAATCAACTGACTCACGGATATGGGACGATTTCCATGTAAAATACGACTAATTGTGCCTGTATTAATGCCAGATACTTCCGAGAATCGGGAGAGCGTCATGCTGTTCTTATCGATATACTGGGTTAATTGCTCCCGAATTGAATTTGCAGGTATCAAGGAAAGCACCACCCTTCGTGCAACATCCAGATTTTAGGTTTTATCCCTATATATCCTGATCATAATGAACGTTCAAACGATGGTCAATAAAAAAATGTGATAATTGCCACTATTTTCAAGTTATTCGCATAAAAAGACTAAAAAAGCTGTAAAACCATGTGTTTCTCCATGATTTCACAGCTTATAGACCACTTTTACACCACAGGCGCAATACATACCGGACGAGGCAGTTCCAGCTTGAACCCGTTATGCGTCAGGCGTCCGTCTTCTTCACTGATCTGGAAACCTACGAGGTTATTGCTGTCCTGATTCGCCACAACCAGAATCCCACCTGGCAAAATATTAAAGTTACGCGGTGTCTGCCCAATCGTGGACGTCCACTCTACGGCTTCCAACTTACCGCTCTCTTGGTCAATATGATAGAGCACGATGCTGTCATCTCCCCGATTGGATGCATACAGGAAGCGTCCACATGGAGATACACGGATGTCCGCAGCTGTCCCCTCTCCTTTATGCCCTTCTGGAAGTGTGGAAATGTGCTGTACCGTAGTGAACTCCCCTCTGCGCTCATCGTACAGGAATGCCGTAACCGTGTTGTTCAATTCGTTGATTACATATGCCCACTTCGAGTTGGGATGGAACACAAGATGCCTTGGCCCTGCGCCTGGTGGTTGATCCATCTCACGATGGGTAACCAGACGTCCCTCTTCCAACCGATACACAATGATCTGATCCAGACCGAGATCACATACGACAGCATACTGCCCGGACGGATCTGGTTGAATGGAGTGTGCATGCGGCCCTTCCTGGCGTTCTTCGTTGATTCCACTTCCCGTGTGCTCCACCCATGCACTCATCTCACCAAGCGTCCCCTGATCGCCAACCGGGAATACATTGACACTGCCGCTGCTATAGTTGGATGAGAACACCCACTGACCATCCGTGGAGACAGACACATAACATGGAGAAGCTCCTCTGGTCTGTTTTCTATCCATCAGGTGCAGCTCACTCGTTGCCGCATCTCTCCGATAGACCAGTACCTCTCCCTCGTCCTTCTCACTCGCCACATACAGACAGTTTCCATCCGGGCATAGCGCCAGATAAGACGGATTATCCACACCATCCATGTGATTGACGATTCGCATCTCTCCTGTATCCGCATTCAACGCACATAGGAATATTCCGGGTTCATCCGCTGACGCATACGTACCTGTATAGAAAAACGTTTCCTGAGTTGTGACTGGTTCCATAACTATATCTCTCCCTTATCCTATATATTCACTGTTCTGATTCTTCTCACTGGTATGTACTTACCCAATTCACGGGCAACTGCTTCACTTCCTGTCCTATAACGTGGCTTTCTAAATCGATAACAACCCCGGTGTGCACTCTCATATCTGTCATTGACTCCCTTATCCCCTCTCACCATAATACAAAGTATGAGACCTAACAACAGACCACCCCTACAGCGTAAATCTGACGGATTTCGTATGCAAAAACTCATTGTGCTTCCGGACGCCCTGCTGCAAGAAACCGCAGCTTATCCGGTCACGTCCGGATTATACGTAACCGATATCGGTTACTTTCACGAAGCGGAACATCATTACCGTGACCGTCCCGATGGTTGTGAATCACACATTCTGATGTACTGTGTCCAAGGCACAGGCTGGTATACGATGGATGGCAGCAAGACATATGATGTCAACCCGGGAAACCTCGTTATATTACCTGCACATGTCCCTCATGTGTATGGTGCCAACGCAGCTGAACCATGGAGCATCTTCTGGATTCATCTGCGCGGGGAACACGCTTTATCCTACATAGAACCCTTGTTAACTCATCATATTACTACCATGCCACCGGCCAAGGCTCAGAAATGGCTTGAGCTGTTCCATGAATGTTACGGCGCGTTAGAGACGGGTTACTCCATACAGACGATGACGTATGCCTCCCAGATTATCGGTTATATGCTTGGTATGCTGGCTTATGGACCGGAGACGACAGGGACAGATGGTGGGATCGTGAGCAGCAAACGGGCGGCTGAACAATCCGTTCAATATATGCTGGAGCACCTGGAGAATGGAATCACGCTCAAGGAACTCGCGGCACACGCGCGGCTGTCTGTCCCTCATTACTCTCAGTTATTCAAGCAAGCTACGGGGCATTCGCCCATCGATTATTTCCTGCGGCTTAAGATTCAGCATTCCTGCCGCTATCTGGATTTTACCGATTGGACCGTGAAGCAGATCAGTTCCGAGCTTGGATTCAAGGACCCTTACTACTTCTCCCGTCTGTTCAGCAAAATGATGGGACGTTCACCCACGGATTATCGAAATAAATCCAAAGGTTAAAGGCAGTGTCTTCACTTAGCCCCTTCTGAATGATTATGAATTCCGTTGGAAAATTCCAGCAACTTTTTGAACAGAAGGGTCGTCTATAGGGGCAAATAACTTTTATATAAAGGGATCATCCCTGGAAAAGTGAGGCGCACCTTTCATGAAAAAAAATATACTTGCTACATTAACTGCGGGAGCTCTGCTCACGCTGTCTCTGAGTGCAGGCCCGATCAACGCTGCGCAAGCCCAATTCACGGATATTCAAGGTATCGCAGGAGCAGACAAAATTGAATCTCTCCATCAGGATGGATTCATCAAAGGCGTGAGCGACAGCTTGTTCAAACCTGAACTGGAGTTAAATACCGCTCAGGGCATTCAACTGATTGCGGACGGCCTGAATCTGAATCTGGACACGATTCGTTTTATCAAACAGCCGCTGCCAAGTGATCACTTCTCTCATGTAAAAGATGGCGTATGGTACAGTGATGCATTTATCCGTGCACAATATAATGGCATTCAGATGTCACAGGATATCGATCCGTCCAAACCGCTTACTCGTGAACAATTCACACTGTTTCTGATGCAAGGCATCGAGGCCAAAGGCGGTCTGCCGATGATTAATATCAAACCTGTGGACATTACCGACGAACAGGAACTTACGCCAGAGTATCAAGGTGCCATTCAGCGTTCACTCGTTCTCAAAATCAATCAACTGGATGCCGACGGCAACTTCAATCCCAAACAAACGATTACTCGTGCCGAAGCAGCAGTGATGATGTATAACGCAATCGAGTACATGGAATCGTTCCATGCACCACAAATCCCGGAAACACCTGAGGAGTAATATTTCCTTGGTGGAAGCAGTATGCCAAACAGCCGCACCTTCCCTCAACAGGAAAGTGCGGCCGTTTGTATTATACCGTTATTTATACCTATATCACTGATGCAATCATCAGATTTAACTTTCTAACTTAGAAAGAACCTTTAACAACAACCTCAGACAACGGTAAACGTCCTGACGGGCGAGCTGGCTGTGCAGCTTTACCTACAGTAATCAACAACGTTGGCACAAATCGTGCAGGAATGTTGAATGTTTCGATCAGTTTTTGTGGATTATATCCACCGATTGGACATGTATCGTAACCCAGGGAGCGTGCAGCAAGCATAATATTTTGGGAAGCAAAAGATGCATTGCGGATCGCTTCATCGCGAGCGATTTGCGGGCTTTGGTAAGCACCGTTGATCTGTCCAACCAATGCGTCACGAACCTCAGCAGTCAGTGCGCCTGCCTCAACAGCTTGATCGTAGATTACGGTGTTTCGGTTTGCTTCCAAATCTCCAAGAACAGCAATCGTAACCGAACTTTCCACGATCTGACTTTGACCGTAAGCAACTGGCAGCAATTTCGCTTTGTCTGCTTCAGATTCAATTACGAGGAATCTCCAGTGTTGCAGGTTCCATGAAGATGGTGCTTCCGCTGCTGCTGTCAGAATCGCATTGAGATCAGCTTCAGGCAATTCAAAACCTTTTTCGTACTTTTTGACAGCATGGCGTTCGCTAATAACGCGAAGTGTTTCATTTTTTTCAATGCCTGACATGTGTTCCACTCCCCAGAATCTAGTTTGTTTATACTTCTTTACTTTCGCAAGGTAATCTTGAAGAATACTACTCTCCCAAGGATTTGCCTTCCGAAAATAACATCAGCGCAGATAATCTCTCCCCATCTGTGTTCACGTTATGCCCGGAATCGCCTGAGAACATCAATGGATCTTTCACCGGAGCACACGCCAATGCCATAACTTGTCCACCATGCCTGACTCAACCAAGGCCATGTCATGAAGGACCATTCGTTGTGGACTCCGTCAGGACTTCTCCTTTGCAGGCAATCCATACAGCGACAGGGTTATCGCTTCCCCATGACCTATGCGCTCTTTCACATCCTGAATGGATATACGGTCAAAATAAGCGCTGAGCGCCTCTTCGCCTCCGTTATATATGTTCCCCATCACATCCTGCATATTGGAAGATACTACGCACGATGAACCGGACTCCCCTGAGCACCAGTTGGGACCGAGTGAACCACCAGCTACCAGTCTGTACAATTCTCCCAGCTTGATCTCTTCACTTGGACGGCTAAGCAAGTACCCACCATGAGCACCTTCCTTCGTCGTCAGGTAACCATGTTTGCGCAGAACACTAAGTACCTTACGGACTCTGGCCGGGTGTGTACCCACACTCTGGGACAAATCTTCACTATTGGCCATACACTCATTTCTCATCGACAGAAAAACAAGACAATGCACCGCTATGGTAAATTCGCTGTTCATAACTTACTCCTTCCCGGCTTACAACACCGATGAACTCCAACCCAAGGTAAGTATAACTGTCATTATATGAATAACAGTTATGTTTGTCAACTTTCATCCCGAATGGAGATCAAACGTGATTTTTCCTGTTATACCAATACTTACAGCTCATCAACACAATTAAGCTAGGATGAACATCCTGTCTTCATTTTTATCCAAAAAGAACAAAAAAGTGAGCCTTTCGCTACGCGAAGGGCTCCAATAAGATAGACATATGAAAGGGCTTACGTGATTATTATAATCGGTAATCCTCAATTTGAAAACGCTTTTTTTGTAAAGTGCATCATTATTTTAAATTTTTTTTATTTGAATAAAATGAACAATAGGTATTGATAAAACTAATGTCATTAGTTATGATACTAATACCATTAGTTTTAAGGAGGGTTTAACGATGCGTATTACCCGAGAATTTGATGTCGTTCAAGTTACGTTTTTCCCAAGACTTTTCCCTGTGAACGTATACCTGATTGAAGAGGAAGATGGATTAACGCTGATTGATGCCGGAATACCGGTCAGTCTTAAGGGGATTTTGGCAACTGCCCAGTCCCTTGGAAAGCCCATTACCAAGATCATTCTGACTCACGCGCATAGCGACCATATTGGTGCATTGGATCGTCTCAAAGAGGCACTGCCCCAAGCCGAGGTCTTCATCTCCAGACGGGATGCCCGGTTATTGGCGGGTGATACTTCCCTTCTTCCCGGTGAGCCACAAACCCCGGTACGCGGCGGCGTGCCTAAGCCCAAAGCGGTGCGCACCCAGCCAAACCACTTGCTGGATGACGGTGACCAGATTGGTTCACTGGTCGCCATTGCCTCACCAGGACATACGCCGGGGCATATGTCCTTCATGGATGCGCGCAGCCGCGTGCTCATCGCTGGCGACGCGTACCAGCTGCAAGGCGGCCTTGCCGTATCCGGCCGCATGCGCCCGCTCTTCCCGTTCCCCGCGCTGGCGACGTGGAACCGCGAAGCGGCTCTGACCAGCGCGAAGCGCCTGGCGGAGCTGGAACCGTCCGTGCTGGCGGTAGGCCACGGACGGATGCTGCGCCAGCCCGCGGCCGCCATGCGCGCGGCAGCCGCTGATGCACAGCAGCGGCTCGGCCTTGCCGGGGGGCATCTGTGAGCCCCCGGCAAGGGCTGGATCGCGGCGCTCTGCTCAGCGCCGCCGCCCAGCTTGCTGACAGCGACGGCTTTCAGGCGCTGACACTCGCCGCGTTGGCACAGCGGCTGGATGTGCGCTCGCCGTCGCTCTACAACCACATCAGCGGACTTCCCGGGCTTCGCCAGGAAATGGCGCTGATGTCCGTACAACAGCTTAGCCGCGCATTAACCGCGGCTATCGCTGACCGCACTGGCGATGATGCCATCCAGGCCATCGCTGCGGCATACATTGGCTTCGTCCGCGAGCACCCCGGGCTGTACGAAGCCTCATTTCATGCCCCGGATCGCGAGGAGCCACAGCTCGCCGCGGCCAGCACAGCTACGCTGGAGTTGCTGCTGTACAGCTTGCAGCCCTACCCGCTCACCGAAGCGGAAGCATTGCACGCCGTTCGTGGTTTGCGCAGCCTCTGCCATGGATTTGCCTCCATTGAGGCACAGGGCGGCTTCGGCATGAACTTTGATCCAGACGAAAGTCTGCGTCTGACCATATCCGCCTTCCTGCACGGACTCCGGCATCTTCATCAGGACTAGTTGAGGCACGCATTGCATCATGAAAAAGGACTGCAGAGGATCTGCAGTCCTTTTTCATTGCGGTGTACTGGTACATCCCATAGATTGGACAGTAATAATGTTATAGTTACGCCGATGACTTTTAGCAAATTAACATCCACTTTGAATTCATCTTTCATCGGCTTGTGTTCATTTAACGTGTCTGTGATTCGTTACATTTACCAACGTACCCAAATTAGGCCAAATAAGATGCGCTGAGTTCGTTAGAACGTGCTACATACAGTGCTTCAGATCACGATGTCATAGACACTCGTCCACTCATCATAGCGGGACACGGCTAGATAAGGATCTTACTCTGATCGTGATGCACATACTAGTACAAGCTTTAATACTATTCATGTATAGATCAAGCTACCGTTCAGTGCACACATTGAGACGATTCCCGATACGGAGCTTACCCTGATCGTGATGCACACTTTAGTGCTTGTTTTAGTACTTGTTCTAATACGAATCTTTATAGATCACACTGCATCTACGCCGCAGCGGGATGATTCTTGTTGAGGATCTAGCTACAACTCCCGTTGTTCAGTGGTAAGAGTCTGAAACGTATCGTTCTCCCCAGTCCCAATCCCATTTCACTTGGCAATCTGATCCTTACTTGATTCGCCCTGTCTCTCAATTACACTTTTGCCACTCACAACGACGCACTTCTCTATTATGTACATCTCTCGTTCCTCTCGAAGGCTGGAATGGACTTTGGCTTCCCTCTTTCCATCGAAACGGTTCTCGATAGCCTATCTATGGCCATTGCTGCCGTCCATCCTGCACTTCTTTCAAAATATGCTTCATCACGGGCACGTACACCTTCCAGTAGAACATGTCCGGGATACCTTTTTGATCTGGCGTAAGTTTGGACCGGACGACCTCCCAACCCCGGATTCGGCGCCAGAAGGAATAATGCTTCATCTCTCCGAATGACCCTGCCATGTAATATGACCGATTATAGTCGTCATAGCGGACAAGTGCAGCAAATTCCGCAGGAATTCCTGCATCCACCAGCTTCTGCTCGCCTGTCTCCGTAAGATCCGTCTTATACCAGGCCAGTATGGAATTCTTCTGTTGCGGCACAATGATATCGAACCAGCCATTGTAATGTATATCCTGGGTTATACCGCTCCAATCGCTGCCTTCCGGTGTAAATGCAATCTGTATATTGCCTGTCTTCACATCCGGACCTTTCTCCAGTACCATGACCTGTCCATCCATATGGATCAGCAGCATACCCGCTCCGCGATAATGCCATTTCTTCTTCTCCTGCTGCTCATAGTGCGCCCTAACCCAGCGGGGTACTTCTTGTATACTTTGCAGATTAGATACCGATTTCCCCTGCCATCCACTGCTGTCCACACCCAAGATGGGGTATAGCTGCTCTCTTGTCATCTTGGAAGCCGTATTCGCCAATGCACTGTATTCGGCAACAATCGTCACGCCTTTATACGCAGCCTCGCGAATCTTCTGCACATCATATATTGTTAATTCTTCATAGATTTCGTCTTGCTTCCGTTCATTCTTTTGTGCAGACAGACTACTTCGATTCGCCGTCAGATAGATCAGATCCGTGTCCGTCACCTCATCAGGCAACAATCGCTTCATCCGAGGAAGCCCGTCCTGAAGATCATAACCGTAATAATCCTCTTCATAGGAATAGTGTTCCCCTGTTTGCTGTACGATCTTCTGCTGATTCAGCAGCCAGACCAATCCCTTGTGCCCCTGATAGGACTGGTCAGGTCTGCTCTTGTCAATAATCATGATGTTAAGCGGAACCGGGGCCTGGGATTGCCACATAACCCAGGGGACAACCAGCACCACCGATACCACTGTAAAACAAGCCAACGTCCACATCGTGGCTGGCCTGTAACTTTTTTTCATGAAGCGTATTCCTCCTTGCTCTGTTCCAAGGTATTGTCAGGATCGATCGTTAGATTACCCTAATCCATGTCTGCTGTCCTTTTCCTCTGCCTTCCGCAATCCCATAGCCTGCAACATGCCATATATACGGGATATGTTATTCAGCGGTCTGAACCAGAACGTCTCCGTACATGCATACAACAGCAGACGTGTCACCTCTCGGGACGTATATGCCTTGCGTGAACACCATATTTCGAACATCACCACACTTGCGGACAACAAGGAACCATAGAGGGTCAGCAGCAGAACGAGAATGATGCATAGGTTAATATCCACCCACTGTAGCCCTATGCCTGCAATGAACAGCACGATCGCTCCCAGTTCCAACACAGGCCCCAACAATTCGATCAAAATAAAATAAGGGATGGATACCATCCCCATCCAGCCATAGGCCGGATTGAAGATCATGCTCCGCTGAGTCCATAGACTGCTTGCAAGCTGCATGTGCCAACCGATACGCTGTCTGGACAGCTGACGCCATGTACCGGGTACTTCTACCCTGCAGATCGGATCGGGAATATATATAATACGGCCACGTTCCCGAATCTGCTTCATATGTTTCTGTAACCGCATCACCAGTTCCATGTGAGCGACCTGGTCATCGCGCTTGTAACCTCCAACTTCCAACACCCGGTTCTTTTTGAATATACCGAATACTTCAGACGTAAATAAAAGCACATTAATATTGTAACGAACAAGTCCCACACCACCAATCAAAAAAGCACGCACGTATTCAATGGTCTGCATTACATACAACGTACTGTCCGTAGGCCTTGTGCTGTTATACGTTAAATCTGTATGATTTGTATTTCTGGGGGCCATGAGATCTACTCGTCCACTACAAGCAACAACCTCTTCTCCGGGGAGAGCATCCATAAAGGGTTTCATAATCTTCACCAATGCATCCCGTTCCAGAACTGTCCAGGGTCCAACAGAGGCGATATAAGGATATTGCGAGATATTCAGGCCTGCATTCAGGGAGTCCATTCGTCCACCATACGCCTTGTCGATCACAACCAGACGATGATGTAACCTGGATTGGTAGACACATTTAATCTGAGCTGTCTCCTGGCCGAGTCCCGAATAATGAACTTTACTCCGAATGGGCATCAGATCATAGGTTTCTTTTAGACGCCGCATTGTTCCATCCTCTGATCCATCATTAATGATGAGAACCTCATAGCGTGCATACTGAATATCCAGCAGACAATCAATTCGCTGTACGATCGTATTCTCACTATTGATGTGAACCGATAAGCTTGATATACATCCATTGTTGTCCAATCATTGCATGATTTCCCCTTAATCGAATAAACGGCCTTACAACGGGCACAATAATACAAAATTTTCAAATACACCCTGTGAATACATATCGGGTATATGATACACTAAGCTTTCTATCGGCTTTCTGCGTTTGTGATATAATAGGAACTGAAAATTCCGGCAATTCGTATTGGGTTCCGGATCTCCGGATAACATATTATTCCAGAAAGAGGGAGTTCTACGTGGCTCAAATCAGTCCGTACTACCTGCAAATCGGAGCAACCGTGGGCATGCTTGTCATGGCACTGCTTGCCATCTTCATCCGCATGAAAGCCAGTCACAGACCGGTGACCATTCGTAAAATCCTTATTCCTCCGCTCGGCATGAGCACAGGATTTCTCATGTTTGTTGTACCAGCAACACATGTTCCTCTACTCTGGGCATTCTTTGCGTTTCTGGTGGGCTGGTTCCTCTTCTCCTATCCCCTCATTCGCAGTACACGGTTTGAACGAGTAGGTGAAGAAATTTTTGCCACACGTTCTCGCAGCTTTGCTTTTATCTTGCTTGGATTGCTGGCCGTACGCCTGATCCTGCATGAAGTCATTCAGCGATATGTAAGTATTCCGCAAACAGGCGGATTGTTCTTCCTGCTGGCTTTTGGCATGATTGTACGCTGGCGTGTATATATGTACAAACACTACAAAGAAGTGCTGGTCGCCGAACACTAGTCACCCTACATAGACCACGCACAGATTTACAGATAAAAAAGACACGTTCTGCTGCACCCTCGGTGTGCAGAACGTGTCTTTTCGTTTTCAACCTAATTGTACATGTAAACCATTCAATATCTATTCAGGATCTGCAACCTTAACCAGTTGCTTGCCCAGATTATCTCCCGAGAAGAGACCCATGAATGCTTCCGGCGTCTGTTCGAACCCGTCCACAATGTTTTCTTCATACTGGATATGACCTTCCTTGATCCATTTCGCCAACTTGGCGCGGCCTTCCTTGAAGGATTTCGTATAGTCACCCAGCAGGAAACCTTTCATTAATGCTGTATTTGTTAACAGCAACGTCTGTGGTCGCATCCCGATATCCGGCTTCTCCAGATTATAGGACGAGATCTGACCGCATAACGGAATACGTGCATTCCGATTGATGTGGCGCAAGACTGCATCCGAGATGTCACCGCCAACATTGTCAAAGTAGACATCTACGCCGTCCGGGCAAGCCCGTTCAATGGCCGCTGACATATCCTGCTCCTTCTTGTAGTTCAACACCACGTCGAAGCCCAGCTTTTCTTTCAAATAAGCGCATTTCTCATCAGAGCCTGCAATACCAACCACGCGTGCTCCCACAATTTTACCAATCTGACCTGCAATCATGCCTACCGCTCCGGCTGCTCCCGATACAACAACCGTTTCGCCGTCCTTCGGTTTGCCGATGTCCTCCATACCAAAATAAGCCGTCAGACCCGTCAGGCCCAGCGCACCCAGGTAAGCCGTGATTGGTGCTTCTTCGGTATCAATTAGCGAAAGATCAGCCGTATTCACTGCGGCATATTGCTGCCAGCCCCACATACCGGATACGAGGTCACCTTTGCGCAGATTCGGTTCCGAAGATTCCACAACCTGTCCAATGGCTCCACCCTTAATCACTTCATTTAACGCGTACGGTGCAGCATAGGATTTTGTATCTTTCATGCGGCCCCGCATGTATGGATCAACCGACAAATATAATGTACGTACCAGGACTTGCCCAGCTTCCGGTTCAGGAAGAGGTGCATCAATGAATTTGAAATTCTCTCTGGATGGGGCACCTTCGGGACGAGAAGCAAGTACGATCTGTTTATTTAAAGACACCAAAATTACCTCCTTGTTGCCAAGTGGACGCAAGGTTAACCCTTGTCAGCTGAGATCACTTACCACTGGCTCTGTGTTATCACTTCTTAATAGTTTAAACCGAAACAGGCGGTTCACAAACGTGGGCCGCCTTGAAATATGCAAATATCGTCACATTGTAGCTGCTTTTGGCTATTATTGTGCTGTCAAAATCACTGGACCATCCGCCGTAATCGCAATCGTATGTTCATACTGGGCAGACAGACTTCCATCCAAAGTACGAGCAGTCCATCCATCTGAATCCAGCTTACTTCGGAACGTACCAATATTCAGCATCGGTTCGATCGTAATAACCATGCCTTCCTTGAGACGCGGACCCCGATGAGGCGGACCGTAGTGAGGGACTTGTGGTTCCTCATGCATCTTCTCACCAATGCCGTGTCCGATAAACTCACGCACAACCGATAGGCCTTCACCTTCTGCATACACTTGAATCGCATTGGAGATATCTCCGATCCGGTTGCCCACCACGGCAAGTTCAATGCCTTTGTACAGAGAGTTTTTGGTTACATCCAGCAGATGTTGTGCTTCCGGAGTCACTTCACCTACGGCATATGACCAAGCCGAATCCGCCAGCCAGCCATTCAGATTAACGACCATGTCGATTGTAACGATATCGCCGTCTTTCAATGCATATTTTCCCGGAAACCCGTGACAGATCACATCATTAACCGACGCACATGTCGCATATTGGTATCCGTTATATCCCTTTTGTTCCGGCGTAGCGCCATTTTTCTTCATAAAAGCTTCTGCAAACTGGTCGATCTCCTGTGTCGTAATGCCTGGACGAATCATCTTTGCAATTTCTCTATGGCATGCGGCGAGAATTTCTCCGGCTTTTTTCATATATTCAATCTGTTCTTTGGTCTTTATTGTAATCATAACAACTACTCCTGTCCGTTAAAATCTTATCCTGTCCTCTATTGTAACGCTAAACACTCAAAATAAAAAATTCCGCGCAATCAGCAACATCCTATTATACGCCAAGCTCCTGTCCATTGAATACAATTATCCATGAAAAAATCGAAACCCCTCCATATCTGGCCACGTATATGCTTAAAACAGTTGAAGTCGAAAGGGTGAAAGCTCATGTTCAAAAAGATTATCGGCAAACTTATCGATTCCAAATCTTCATCTCACCGCAAACGTCATAGCTCCTCAGACAGGCGCTCATATAAACGTCACAGCAGTTCCTCAGGCAAGCGTTCCTACAAGCGTTATTCTTCTTCGGATGTGAAATACCGGGATAGCCGCAGTGGCTCCGGGTATTACAAAAGCAGAAAATATAGCTCCAGCTAAGCGGCTTCCACTACTGCTTATAAAGAGCAATGATCACACCAGCTTATTGGACGCTACAATAAATGAATATGTAATAAAGGGGTGTTCGCTAGCCATACACACGGCTAACAGAACACCCCTTTATTGTTTCTATATAGTAAAAAGGAAAAAGACCCCTGCAGATATCATACGAAGAGGTCACGGATAACAAATATAGGTCCGCCTACAGAGCTTATTTCATTGTAATTTCAGCAACATATTCTCAATCTCTGCCTGTAACTCTGTCGCCCCACCCTCATAACTTGGCCGGAGTCCAAGGAGTCGCTCCAGCATCTGGTGCAATTCCGGCGTAAGCTTCAGTTCCTCCTGCCAGCTGGCGGGTTCACGGCCCTTCTCTGGCTCATAAGCCGAATACAGCATAAAGAGAAGAAAGTGGCCGATATCCTGCAAATCATGATCCGGTATAGCCGGTTCATCTTCAGGCTCAGGGACTTCACGCATACGTCGCTTTAGCTCCGGCAACAACGGCTCCCCCAAGCGTCTCGCCAGGCCAAAGTCAATCAGATGCACCGTCCCTTCACGTAAAATAACATTGGGAATCCGCACATCTCCATGAATATATCCCTGCTCATGCACATGAGCCACCGGAGCCAGCAGTTGACCTGCCAATTCCAGACATTCCCGCTCCGTATATCGAAGACCTTGCTCAAATATGCAATCTTCCAGCGTCTGTCCACGAATATACTCGGTAACGATATAACTTCGTCTCCCGGATGTGAACACATCCAATAGATCAGGGATCGCCGGATGATGCAGACGTCTCATCACGTCCGCCTCCCGCTCCAACAGGTGCGCAGAGAGTCTGCCCTTGCTAGGCTTGGACTCCTTCAACGCCACTTCCCTGCCATCCTGGTCATCTGTACACAGGTATGTCAGCCCATAGCTCCCCATACCCAGCAATTCCTGTATTGTATAACGCTCAGCAATGGTCGTGCCTTCCCGCCGAGGACGATCCGTCCATAGTCCGAGCACTCTTTGCCAACTTCGTCGCAGCTCCACAGATCCTCCCACGCCAGCTTCCTGATCCACTCAGTCTTTATCTATACCGAGCAGTCCGTTGCCAGTCTTCATGTTGTATGGAGCTTATTATATCAGGCGGATACTGTAAAATCACGATAGGTAAATGCCTGTTGCTCAAGCTTCCTTATGCTTCTTGGGCAGGAACCCGAACAACATACGCAGGGATACTCCTTTTGGTTTGCGTTTTCTTCCCTGGAAACTGCGCAGATTGGTTACGAGTTCACGATCCCGCTCCTCTTCCAGCTTCTCGTTCATCCATAGACGCTGTTTCTCCATCTGTTCCTGAAGCGCCATATGTGTCTCCGCCAGATGCTGAAGGGTCAGCTCCAGTTCATCGACCCGCTGTTGCAGCATCTGTACCCGATCATCCTGCTGTTGTTCTACAGCACCATAAGTCACCTCACTTACCAGTTGCCCCAGACCTTCATAGGATCTCAGATTACCCATTATTTCAGGTTCTTCAGGGAATACGGATGACATGACTGTCGCTGCACATTCCGTCTCTGACAGACCTTCAATCCCCATCACCGGTACATCTACATCTACTGCAGCTACAGGTACTTCTGGAGCCAATACAGTCACCACAGCATCAGCTAGGGGTAGATTATGCTCTCGGAGTTCAGTCATCAGCCGTTCAATGCACTCGATGTCGTCGGACTTGAATAGTCTGGATTTGTTGGCGGAACGTTCGAACCGGTATCCCTGCTCTTCCAGTGCCGCCGCATATTTACGAAGAGTACTGGCACCTATGCCCAGGCTCTTGGCCGTTTCCGTCGTTGCTCCTGCTTCTTCAATCATCATTAATTCCCTCCCGGAATGAAGTCTTTTGGGAATCAATTTCATAATACCTTTAGTGAGTTATGAAATTGATTCTTGGATAAACACCTTATGGCTTCAGCGTTCCTTTTTGGAACCGTCATCGGATCGGGGCAACCTGTCTCATGGATCAAGTATGCTTATCTTTTGCTTGTCCGTATGTATTCGTCAGCTTCTCGGCAGATCCCTTTGGCGGTTTTGTTCTGTTTCTGCGGATTCCTAAGAAGTTTTGTCAGGTATATGATCCGCACAAATAACCCCCCATCCGACAACAAACATGAATGCTGTCATGTCGAATGACACAGGTGCAAACGCCGTCAAATCTTGTGATTATGGATTATTCATGTCAATTTTGTTAACTCCGTTACTCCAATACGCTCCCGCGATAGCGGATATCATTGCTGCACAGCTTTTTCATGTGTTATCTTATGTAACGTAGAAGTGGATTCCAGCATAAAATAAAGGACTATACTTAACATAGGACGCATGAGTAACGGATAAATATCAATCTAAATGGGGGCTGAACGGCAGTGTTAGGCAAATCAGGCAAAGTAGCGGTGATCGGGGCGGGTCTTGTCGGTTCGAGTTGTGCGTATTCCATGATTAATCAATCGATATGCAGGGAAATTATGATGGTGGACCGGACGTATGACCGTGCTGTAGCGCAGGCACTGGATTTTTCCCATTGTATGGACTTCACACATAACCGCACCAAAGTATATGCAGGAACGTATGCCGATTGTGGCAATATGGATGTGATTATCTTAACTGCCGGGGCGAATCCCAAGCCAGGACAAACACGGCTGGATATTCTGGAGGAAGCGGAGTCGATTGCCAAAGACATCGTGGTCCCGATCATGAACAGTGGATTTAACGGGATTTTTGTCGTCGCTGCTAATCCGGTTGACATAGTAACTTATATGGTATGGAAATTATCCGGCCTCCCGCGCGAACACGTCATCGGTACAGGCACGTCCATTGATTCTTCACGACTCAAAACACTGCTGTCTGAAGTCTTTTCCATCGATCCACGCAGTGTGCATGGTTATGCTCTCGGGGAGCATGGAGAATCCCAGTTCGTGGCCTGGTCGCATGTGACCATCGGTGGCAAACCGATTATGCACATTATGGATCAACACAAGGAGCGCTTCAAACATCTGGATCTGGAGGATATTGCACGCAAAACAAAGGATGCCGGCTGGGAGATCTTTACCCGTAAAGGCTCTACCCAATTCGGGATCGGCAACGCTCTCGCGCATATCACTCGTTCCATCCTCAATGACGAACACAAGATCATAGCCGTATCGGCTATTCTGGACGGAGAGTACGAGCAACATAACGTCTGCGTCGGTGTTCCTGCAATCATCGGTGGCAATGGCATTCAGGAGATTATCGAACTAAATCTGGATGCAACGGAACGTGAGAAATTCAACAATTCCTGTGAAATCCTATCAGGTAACATCAATCGTCTGACATTGGTATAAGCCATTCGTGTACAACTCCACACTGTATGCTTCGGCTCAACTTCAAAAGCCTGCTGACACAAACATGCCAATAACACTCCATCCGAGGAGTTTTATTGGCATGTTTGCGTTTATTATTTTTCACAGCCAGATGAATCAATTTCATAATTGATTTGAGTAGTTGTTCAATTTGGTGCAAGCTGAGGTTCGTCCCTTGGCCCCCATTGCTGTAACACCCGCTTCAACTCACTCAGCATAACCGGTTTGCTAATGAAGTCACGCATACCCATCTCCAGACAAGCTTCCTTGTCTTCACGTTTGGCATTGCCTGTAACTGCGATGATTGGAGGTATGCGATCCTGTGGAATTAGGCGGCGTAACAGGTCTGTCGCCTTCAGTCCATCCATCACAGGCATATGAATATCCATCAGGACAATATCATAAGCATTCTGAGAGATGGCATCAATTGCCTCCACACCATTGGTACATACATCTGCGTGGTATCCGAGCTTCTCCAGATATTCTCGCAAAATCTTCCGGTTTACCGGATGATCCTCCGCCACCAGAATACGCATGGCGACCTTGTCACTTTGACGTGTGCGATCATGATGGAACTGACTTGCTGTCTGTTCTGCTGAAGCATCTACACTCGCCGCAGGAACAGCAAACCGGAAGGTTGAGCCTTCCCCTTCTATACTCTCGACACTGATACTGCCTCCCATGATCTCCACGAGTCGCTTGGAGATGACCAGTCCCAGTCCGGTACCACCATACTTCCGGTTAATCACCGGATGTAGTTGAGAGAAGGACTGAAACAACTGATCCAGCTTGTCAGCCGGGATGCCAATTCCCGTGTCTTGCACCGCAAAATCAAGAACGCTGTCTTCAGGCTTTCTGCCCTTGATAATATCCACGTTAACATCAATGCTTCCCTGATCTGTGAACTTGAGCGCATTGCCAACCAAGTTCACCAGAATCTGCCGGATACGTATAGCGTCACCGACCAAGAACTCAGGGATGCTTGGATTGAGGCGATATCTGATCTCCAGATGTTTCTCATCTGCACGCGGTTTAAACAGTTCGGCAACCTGTTCCAGCATCTTGCGTAATGCAAATGGTTCATAAGCCAGTGCCATTTTCCCGGATTCCAGCTTACTGAAGTCCAAAATATCATTAAGGATGTTCAGCAGAGCATCGCCGCTGTCTCGAATAATCTCGGCATATTCACGCTGTTCTTCCGATAAATCGGTACCGATCAGCAATTCTGTCATCCCCACGATCCCGTTCATCGGTGTCCGGATCTCATGGCTAACCATCGACAGAAATTCCGACTTGGCCTGAGCTGCCAGCTCAGCTGTCTCTTTGGCACGTACAATTTCACGTTCGCCAGTCACATCATTAAATACAACAACCGCACCCTGAATCTGTCCCTGTTCAATAATCGGCGTCACCTGATACTGCACCAGAAAGCTGCTGCCATCTTTACGCCAGAACACATCTTCCTTGATTGAACGTATCTGCCCATCCAACACGGTCATGTGGATCGGGCATTCTTCTTGTGGCAAATGACTTCCGTCTGCACGGGTGTGATGGATGATGGGATGTGAGTTTTTTCCAATGAATTCTTTCGCCTCATAACCGAACATCGAAGCTGCTGCTGGATTCATAAACATGGTGATTCCATCCGCATCCAAACCAAATATTCCTTCCGTAACCGTGTTGAGAATCAGCTCATGTTGCTTGCTGAGCTCCTGAATCCGTTCCGTGTATTCCTTGCGCTCGGTAATATCGGACACGATCCCATAAACGCCCACCATTTCCTTATCCACAATAATGGGCACATTCGTAACAGATACTTCAATCTTCCGACCACTTGAATTGACGACTCGGGTCTCATAATATTGGGGTTCGCCTTGCTTCACCATGTCAAAATAATGTTTGCCATATTGCACTTCGCATTTATCCAGATTGGATAAAAAAGATTGGCCAATAAGCTTATTGCGCGGAATATCCAACATTTGCACCAGTTTGCTGTTCACTGCGCTGTATTTACCTTCCAGATTCAATGAATACACAGCTGCCGGGTTATGTTCGAACAACGATCTGTATCGCTGACGGCTTTCCCGAAGACGTCTTTCCGCATCCTTATGCTGGGTGATATCCCTGCTGATGCTTACAATCTGGACACTCTTGCCACGCTCTCCAGCAACAGGTTTCGCCAATGTCTCCATCCAGATATAATGTCCCTTCTTGTGCAACACACGCATCTTGCAGCCATTGCCGATCTTGGAAAGATCCATAGGGTCCGGATAATCTCCCGAATAACAATAATCCTTGAAGGACTTTCCTATGACTTCCTCCGGCTTATAACCCAGCAAGGTGTACACGGAAGGGGAAACGTATAACAATTCGCCATCCGTAGCACAAGTTGTAATCAGATCTTGTGCATGGTCAGCCAGCACCTGATATTTCTCCTGTGCCTCCTTAAGCTCACGTTGCACTTCCAGGATATCGGTAACATCTTTGGCAATGCCATAGATTCCTACAACTTCTTTTCCCTCCGTTATAGGCACATACGTTATCTCTGCCTGTTTCAGGGAACCATCTTTATGATAAAAAGTAATGGGATTACTGACTGAACGTCCAGCCAGTACCTCTTTAATGTATTGTTTGCGTGAATTTTCACTGTCCGGAGGACAGATCTCACTCTGATTCATACGAATCAAGTCATCCAGTGTATACCCAGATATCCGCTCTACCGAGGGATTAGCATCAATATAGTTTCCATGGATGTCCATTACATAAATGGCATCCGGATGGTTAAAAAACAGTGATTGGTAAGAACTTCCCTCAGAAATAATGCGCTTCAGGGTTTCCGTTTTATTAATATCCAAGGCTTACCCCTCTTTTCTCAGCCAATATCTTCATCTAACAGCAGGGATTAATTATCCCTTACAAAAATGGGCCTACCCTCGAATAACCATGTAAGCCTGCCTAGAAACAGCTTTTTTTATTTTACCAGATTCTCGTCTCATTTTGCTTGTAATCTATGATTCAATTTACGTGATGTGTGAGGTAATACTTGGAATTTTGATTTACTTAGGAGGTGCCTGCAAAGGCAGACATTTTATACAAAGATCAAATTAAGCCTCTAACAAGCTTGAAGTTCAATTCCACGTCAGCTGATTCTGGCGGATGGCTAAACGATTTTCTAAAGAACCCAGGACATCTTATTTAGCGTCCATGTGCTCTTTTTATATTTTAAGGAACATCAGACACGTTAATCCCCATAATCTCCTGTCATATACGCTTCCAACGGTTGTTTCATTGGATATAACATGTCTCAGGTTCCTTAGATTGCTGAGATCACTTCAAATCCATGATTAAGACTCCTCAGATTCGTTAGGGAGTTGAGAGGATGAACCCGACCCCCGCCTGAAGCAAATTTTCTCAAAGAAAGAGAGATCATCTGCTCTTATGATGCCTCGATATAAAATTAACGATACATTTTGTATCAAAAAGGCTATAATCTTTAAAAAAAGTTTTTTTGATTACGGAGAGGACGGATGAATCATGCTGCCCAACAGAGTTAAAATTGTTTACGGTAAACTAAGAGGTTTGGCCATCTTTGGTAAAATCCAGCCCTCTATGGGCCTGCTGCCACGAATCAGGGGTAAGGTTTATCTGAATAAATTGGGTGACTTGCAGGTGGGAAAACGTCTTAACATTATAGGCAAACCTTGGGGAACCCAGTTAACCGTGGTCAAAGGTGCACGATTAACGATTGGCGATGACGTCATGATTAATGCAGGTGTGGGGATTGCCGCTAACGTTGAAGTGACCATCGGCAATAACGTCATGATTGGTCCTCGAACAAGCATATTCGACAGTGCCTACCACCGAATTGACTCGCTGGATGACGGGAGCCAGACTGCCAAGCGGATTGTGATTCAGGATAATGCCTGGATTGGTACAGGCGCGCTTATTTTGCCCGGAGTGACTATTGGCAGAAATGCAGTCGTGGCAGCAGGAAGCACGGTAACCAAAGATGTACCCGACAATACACTTGTAGCCGGGGCACCAGCCAAAATCATTCGGGAGCTGACCATTCATGATGGGTGGGTCAGACATTAGAAAAAATCCTCCTGAAGCCTACATACAATGGAGTTTGCATGTTTTGCTTAAAGAGGATTTTGATCTACGATAACCAAGGGTGTAACGGATTATTCAGATTTCTTTTTTTGCAAAATACATCATGCCGATTCCAATGAAAATAACAGCACTGCCTCCAACAACCGCCAGCATTGTGACCAGTGGAACATTGTAGGCTCCGAAACCTGTGCCGTCCACGGGTGTCATCAGAATCATCGGTTGTGCCCATGGATAATACGGCCCATATGTCGCCGAGTTTACAATGAGAATATTCGGTATGGTCAGTGCAAAATTCAGTGCGAGCGGTGCGGCAAAGCTGCTCCACACCAATGAAACGAACATCTGCAGGGCAGCCAGGGGTACACAGGCCAGCAAGCCAAGCAGCAGTTTGCCTACCAAGAATCCCCAAGGTACTGGCATCGTAATGCCATGAATCATGCCTGCCAGCAGAATGGACATCAGCAACAATGCTTGCGTACCCGCCAGAAGCATGAGTACAATCGTCAGTTTACCTGCATATACACCTGAACGTGTGAGCGGTAAAACCAGCATCTGCTTCCACCCTCCACCTGCATGTTCAAAACGGCAGACAAAGGACGTAAACACGCCAGTCAGCATCGGTAACAATAACAATCCGTGCAGGAAAACCATCGTGGTCATCAATACCTGCCAATTTCCCGATGGCGTGGACAACAGCCCGATGAGCAGCGCAATGAGTGGACTCAGCAGAATCAGGAGCCATATGGGCGATTTGCTCATTTTCAATCGTTCAGCTGACAAAATTCGGAAGTACGTTGTCGCAAAGCTCATATCAGGCCACATCCTTCCGGCTAAAATGCACCATACCCAGCAACAGGATTAATAACCCTAGACCTGCCCCCATGCCTGCATACAGGTATGGATTAGGCCCATTCCAGGCCATCTGTGCCCATGCGAGCGGAAAGATTGGTGAGATACTGAGTGAGAACATACCCGTTATCGCGAGAACGATGCCCAGGGTGACGGGAAGCGCCTGATTCTTGTTAATCATCGTGAGCCACAACTCCAGTGACAACACCGGAAGTGCACCAGCCAAAGGCAATAGACCCAGCTTGATCGCATGTGTCCAAGGTATTTCGCTGGCATGGAATCCGAGGATCAGACCCAGACCCACAATTCCTGCGGTTAGCAGCAGGCAGGAGATCACCAGCAGCACACAAGCAAGCAGGAACTTGGCTAAATACACGGCTGGTCTGGGAATGGGCATCGCGAGCAACTGTTTCCACGATCCCTGTTCATGCTCAACATTAGCGATCATGGAGCTGAGAATGGTTGCTCCCAGCATCAGAGACAAGGGCACAAAGACAACCACATTGCCCAATAATCCGCCCCAGAGGTTATCTGCATACTGCTCTTTCAGATAGTCCAACCGTAAGCCAAAATTAAGCGCCTGCATCGCTGTCAATCCAAGAGGGGCCAGAAAGACAAGAAACCAGATCCCTTTCCCCCGAATCTTGAGCCAGTCTGACGATAATGCTCGCCCGGTCATATGGAAGCCCCCTCGCCAATGACCCGCATGAACAGATCTTCCAGCGACTGACGCTGTTCCTCTACACGATACACATCATGATCCTGCTCAATTAATCGGCGTACAAGCAGTGCCACTGAACTGTTATCCATATAAGGGAACGTTAATGCAGCACCTTGTTGCTGACCAAATTGTCCCTGTTCTCTCGCCAGCTTCATAGCCTCTTCCGGCTCGGAAACCGTTAACCGGATAGAGCTACCCGTCTGACTATGCAGACTTGCGATAGTATCCTGAAGCACCATCTTGCCTTCACGGATAATACCAACACGACTTGCCATCTGTTCGACTTCACTCAGCAAGTGGCTGGAAACCAGAACGGTAATGCCATGTTCCAGAGGCATGCGTTTGATCAGTTCCCGAATCTCCTGAATACCGGCCGGATCAAGCCCATTCGTTGGTTCGTCCAGAATCAGCAGCTCCGGTTCACCCAGCAAAGCGCTGGCAATACCCAGACGTTGCTTCATCCCAAGGGAATACCCCTTCACTGAACGTTTGGCATCCTTGGTCAGATCTACAATGGACAGCACTTCAGCAATTCTTGATTTGGGTACATTGATGATGCGGCGCAAAGTCTCCAGATTCTCTACTGCGTTCAGATGTCCGTAATAGGACGGGTATTCGACCAAAGAGCCCACACGGCGCAAAATATCCATGCGATCCTTGCGGATATCCTTGTCGAAGACACGGATCACGCCTTTGGTTGGTTTAATCAAGCCGAGAAGCATGCGAATCGTTGTTGTTTTGCCGGCGCCGTTGGGACCGAGGAAGCCGTAGATATCTCCCTTTTTAATATGCAGATCAAGTTCACGGACCGCTGCACGGTCCCGGTATGTTTTCCATAAATTCGCTGTTTGAATAATATTTTCACTCACTGTATGATCACCTCGGAACTATCGTAACCTTCCAAGGTTAAAGCCAAAGTAGTCTCTAGTTTAAGTTTAGTTTAAAAAAGCTAATTCAGCGGTTTATTGTTTCCCTGTTTCCCTTACCACTGTAGATATATGTCTGGACACCCGTATCGGAACTGTCTACCCGCTTGCGCAGACCCATCTCACGAATCAACAGGTCTACAATGGATAAGCCTAGACCTGTGCCTTTTGTGTCGGAATTCTGTTGCATTCCCGGACCCCGATCCTGAATAACGATGGCCGTCTCACCCTGAATCTCCTGAGTAGATATACCAATATATTTCCCGTTGGCGGCATGACGGATCACGTTTTGGAACAAATTATCAAGAATACGGCGCATGCCCTGTTCATCCATATGCCAAATCAACGGTTCCTCTGGCAGGTCAATATCAATATCGAATTGCTCTTTCTCCCAGACCGGGTACCAGGCGGCCGCCGTTTCCCTGACGATCCGCAGTATATCTTTCTCTTCCAGCTTCAGTGTATATTTCCCACTTGTGAGCAAATTGTAGGATAACATGTTGTCAATGAGCCCGCCGAGGTCCTCCATCTTTGCTTCCATGCGATGTAATGAACGGTCACCTTGCTCGCTCAGCTCTTCCTTGTGCAAAGCATGCATATGTCCACGAATCACCGTTAGCGGGGTGCGCAGATCATGGGAAAGCCCTGCAATGAGACGTTTGCGCAATTGTTCTTCTTCGCGTTCACGGTGGCGGCTGTCGGACAGTTGATGCACCATCTGATTGAAGGATTCTTCCAGTTGACCAATCTCGTCTGTCCGGCGGATATCTACCGGAAGCGGGAGACCTTCCTTGCCTGTGGTCATCATGGCCGTCTGCAACCGAATAAGTCGTTTGCGAATGCGTGCGAAGAAGAGAATCGACATAATGATAAAGATCAGAAAGATGAGGGTCATTACGATACCAAGATACAAGAGTTCCATCGGCCAGTTACTCTGATTCATTTGCAGAAGTGACCGTGGCACTTCAATGATCATGAATCCCTGTCCTTTGTCCTGCTCAGCTCCTCCAATATATGCAACTACGGTCAGTGGATCGCGAAAGGAAGCTACTTTCATGAATTGCACCGTATTGTTTACATTCCATAAGGCTGGAATATAAGTCTCTGTCGTTTGCCCGGAATCCAGTGACCATCTCAATGTCGTGTCTGTCCTCCCGTCCGGCGACGTGGATTTCAGAAGCGTTACATCTTCACCCCCAAGAATAAAGAGGGTCTCACCGCTCACACTCACACGATACATGGAAGATTTGGGATACGAGTCATGTAATTGCTCCAACCGGGCCTTAATCTCTTCATCCGAAGCACCATCCAGGTTCTTCGCTTCACGTGACCAGAGGTTACTGATCCGGGTAACATCACCGTAAGGTGCTGCTCGGTTCGTATTCGTGTCCGTGTTATTCACTACAACAATATATATAACGGATATGATCGGAAGGACAACAGGCACAAACAATATAGCCGCCAAGATCAGGAGGATGTATCTGGACATCAAGGAGCGCCCAAAGCGAAGCTTGCGCCGCCCGGATTGTTTTTTATTCATGGCTTCTTCACACGATATCCCACACCGCGGACCGTCTGAATAACTACAGGATTGGCCGGATCAAGCTCCAGCTTTTCGCGTAGATGTCGAATATGTACCATTAAAGTCTTGTCCCCATCCAGATAAGGCTCGTTCCAGACGGCTTCATAGATCTGCTCTTTCGTGCGAATCATGCCCATATGTCGTAGCAGGTAGGCGAAGATGTGGAACTGTTTTCCCGATAAAATAATCTCATTTCCCGTCTCCTCATTAACGATCCGGTTGTCCTTCTCATAGATGGAGAGATGATCCAGCTTCAGGGCTGTATCTGATGAGACCGCAGTTCCCGCCTTCCGCAGTTGCACTTCAATCCGGGCAGCCAGTTCATCGGGGTGAAATGGTTTGGTCACATAGTCATCGGCAAAATCAAGACCGTACAACTTGTCGTCAATGGAAGTTCTGGCCGAGAGCATGACAATAGGCACGGCGGGATGTTCTTTTTTCAGTCGCTGGCCCACCGTAAATCCATCCAGCCCGGGCAGCATGACATCCAGAATAATGAGTGAGCAACCGACAGCCGCCTCCGCTGCACCTTCACCACTGCCGAGCCATACCACCTCATAACCGCGCTCCTCCAGATCGGCTCTGACCCAAGTCGCAATTTCCGTATCATCTTCAATATATAACAGTTTGGTTTTCATCCGAATATTCGTTTCCTTTCTGCCCCCATTGGGTTAATGATATATCTGAGCATCATCATGGTAAAAGCTGTCTATAACATATGGATTCATGTCTTGTTGAAACAATGTTAAAGTCCTTTACGTTACCACACATTCTAATTATAGCGTATTCATTGACGTGGGGAATGTCATATTAATCAAGTCTACCAAGTACATACTATATCCACACCTGACGGGAGGAAATTCATTATGCTGCTGGAAGCCATCTATCATCAACCAAAACGAAACTGGGCCTATGCCTATGACCAAGATACAATCCATCTGCGCCTGCGTGCCAAAAAGAATGATCTGACCGAGGTACATGCCCTGACCGGGGATAAATATGCGTGGGATGCAACCAAAGCGCTGGTTCCCTTAACAAAGTTCACCTCTGACTCCATGTTCGATTACTTCGAGGGTGAGGTGAAACCTCCCTACCACCGACTGAAATACTCTTTTCTGCTCAAAAACGGAGACGAACAGATCTGGATGACCGAGACGGACTTCCAGGAAAAAGAACCAGACGATCCGGGTCGTATGTTCCAGTTCCCTTATATTCATGCCGGAGCTGTATTCACAACCCCTGCGTGGGTTAAGGATGCGGTGTTCTATCAGATTTTTCCCGAACGATTCGCCAACGGCAACCCGGATATTAGTCCGGAAAAGGTAGAGCCGTGGGGCGGTGAGCCAACACCTTTCAATTTCTTCGGCGGTGACCTTCAGGGCGTGATCGACCATCTGGATTACATCAGCGATCTTGGCATTAATGCGATCTACTTCACACCCATCTTCGAAGCCACCACCAATCACAAATACGATACCGAAGACTACCTGCGGGTAGACCGGCACTTTGGTGACGCAGATACCGTGAAACGACTGGTCGAGCTGTGCCATGCACGCGGAATTCGCGTACTTCTGGATGCTGTGTTCAACCATTCCGGGAAAACATTTGCGCCGTTTGTGGATGTGCAGAAGAACGGAGAACAATCCAAATACAAGGACTGGTTCCATGTGCATGAATTCCCTCTGGACGTGAAGGATGGCATTCCTACGTATGAGACCTTCGGATTCGAAGCGCACATGCCAAAGCTGAATACGGAGAATGCCGAGGTGAAGGCCTATCTGCTGGAGGTTGCTGAGTACTGGATCAAGGAAGTGGGTGCGGACGGATGGCGGCTGGATGTGGCAGACGAAGTGGACGATGCATTCTGGCGTGATTTCCGCCGTGTAGTCAAAGCGGCTAATCCGGATGCCTACATTCTGGGCGAAGTATGGAACGAGTCTTCTTCCTGGCTGCAAGGCGACCAGTTCGATGCGTCCATGAACTATCCGTTTACCGATGCCGTGAATGCTTTCTTTGTGAAAAATACAATGCACGCCGAACAGTTCGCAAACTCCATCGGGCGACAGTTATCCCGTTATCCGCTTCAGGCCAGCGAAGTGGCGTTTAATTTGCTGGACAGCCACGATACCCCGCGGCTGCTCACGCTGTGTGAAGGCGACCAGCGTAAGATGAAGCTAGCTGCGTTATTCCAGTTCAGTTACATGGGTGCTCCGTGCATCTATTACGGAGACGAGATTGGCATGGACGGCGAACATGATCCGGGCTGCCGTAAATGTATGGAATGGGATGAAGCAAAGCAGGACCGAGAACTGTTCGACTTTTATCAGAAACTGATCTCCCTGCGTCATGCGCATCCTGCCCTGCGTGCAGAAGGCACCGTTCGTTTCCTACAGGCTCGTCCCGATGGTAGCCAACTGGTATTTGAGCGGCAAAATGAGGAGGAACGCATTCTGGTTCTGTTCAACCGATCAGAAGAGACGGCTATTGTCGAGCTCGAGGCGGGTGACGAGGAATGGACCGAGTTATTCGGCGGAAACCATCGTACCGCCAAGGAAGAAGGCGTACTGGCCATTGAGCTGCCCGCGTATGGATATGCTGTACTGAGTACGGCTGTGAGCCAGAACTAGATTCATAATACACATTCATCTGAAGTCAAATATAAGTATCCTAACTTCGCTTCATCTGGCAGCATAAAACAAGCGTCCTGCATAACCCGGATTCGGGTTCGCGGACGCTTGTTTTGTAATTTTGTATTCGCCGTTATACATCATAATGTCACTGATTTATATATCGGTGGTCCCGGTTCAGCTTAAACCTGAGTACCCTTGTCCACTTGAGCATTGTCCGCCCCACTTGTAGTTGTGTCAGAATCCGCCGGTTTCGACTCCTGCTCAGGCTCGGCACGCTTTGCCTTTGGTTTAGCCAGCTTTTGCATCATTTTGCGGCCTGTTGGCGTCTGGGCCAACCCGCCTTGGGCTGTCTCCCGATGGCGGCTCGGCATCGCACTGCCTACTTCCAGCATGACATCGATGACTTCATCTGACGGAATGGCACTACGCACTCCGGCCAGGGCCATGTCAGCCGCAGCCAGCGCCGTAACTGCACCCAGTCCATTACGGACGATGCACGGGATTTCAACAAGGCCTGCGACCGGATCGCAGATAAGGCCCAGTGTATTTTTTAACGCCAAACCAACGGCATGAACGACCTGTTCCGGTGTACCTCCACGCAGTTCAACCATGGCACCCGCAGCCATGCCGATCGCGGAACCCACTTCCGCCTGGCAGCCACCTTCGGCCCCGGAGATAAATGAATTGTTGGCAATAACATAACCAATCGCTCCCGCACAGAACAACCCGTTCACCAAATGTTCGTCCGTCCAGCCAAATCGCTCCTGTGAGCTAATAAACACACCGGGGATGATGCCGCAGGAACCGGCTGTTGGTGTTGCCACGATCCGACCCATGGAGGCATTCACTTCAGATACACACAGGGCATACGCCATGGCAAGTGCGGAAGCATCTCCCGAGCAAGTCTCGCCCTTGCGAATGTACTCAGCCATTTTTTTGCCGTCTCCACCTGTTAATCCACTGCGTGATGTCGTATCTTCCGTTAACCCTTTGCGTACCGCTTCCTTCATCACCTGATAATATTCAGACATCTGCTTCACAACATCCGCTTCCGGTGTATTGGTCTCCTGAACTTGCTCCTCAATCATTAGCTGAGCAATGGTTTTGGATTCCGCTGTACAGATCGTATTCAGTTCGTGTAAATGTTTAAATCGCATCCGAATCAACTCCTCTCTTCAAATCAATAACACGAATGTCTAGCACATGGTCCAGCTCCCTTAGACGCTTGAGCATATCGGGATTAGGCAAACCATCCATTTCCATCGCGGTAAGTGCCTCGCCATCACGGGCTTTCCGGTCCACCTGCATATACCCGATGTTAACCCCGGATGAACTGATCGTGGACGTTACCGATGCAAGCACCCCTGCTTTGTCCGCATGTCGCAGAACGAGTGTTGGAAACTCACCACTAATCTGAACACGAAAATCATTCATCGAATGCACCGATACGCTTCCACCACCAATGGATGCACCGATTAAGGAGCAGGCACGTTCTCCATGCCACAACTCAATTTTGACCGTATTTGGATGAGGAGCAGGCAGGCCACTTGTATAAAACTCAACCTCCATGCCCGCTTCCTCTGCGTATTGCTCTGCATCCGGGATACGCGGATCGTCTGTGACATAATCCAGCAGACCGCCGATCAGTGCCAGATCTGTTCCGTGCCCCTGATACGTATCTGCAAATGAACCGTACAGTGTCAGCCGGGCACGATCTGGCGTACATCCTAGCCACTGTCGAGCAATTCTCCCTAACCTTGCCGCTCCAGCTGTATGTGAACTTGAAGGCCCCGTCATCGACGGACCAATAATTGAGAAAACATCTTTAAATCGCACTTGTAAACCTCCATTATTAATCATGATTCATATTTGTAAAATGTATTCGTCATTTCGATCCAGGAGTTTCATCCACAATGTCCCTTATTTAGATATGATGACATCAAAAAAGGACAGAAGAAGGCCTTAGGCCCTCTCTCTGTCCTCGATACCTGAGAGTTTCACGATCAGCAGTGTCTCACGACAAGGGTGCACTGCCTGCGATTACAGACAAGTTCACCGGGCTGACTGATCATATACCCCTTGGGTGGCGCAGTTCGCGCACTCTCCAGAGTTGCGTCCAACGATGGTACATTTACCTGAGAGATTAACCACTGCGCCGGGTGCGCAGCAGCTTGCTCCTTCGGTGCCTGAACACTAGCCATATTGCTCGGCTAACCCAGGTCTCTCCCGCTCGTTATCATCCGCTGTATTATCTTAATTCGATTCGAATTGGTACATTTCTAAGTTTTTGATCATGATCAAGCATACCCATAGAGTAATGTACAACATCATATATGTCAACAAAAGTAACGTGTAATTATCATAAGTTCGATGTCTATTTTAACTGAAGCGAATAGCATTAATATTTCTCACTTCCGCTGAGGCACTAGTGACGCTTGTAGTGGTTGTAAATTGGATGCTTATCGTGTATGCGTTAGTCGTTGTAGCAGGGGCAGTATCCACGTAAGTGTTGGAGGAAAGAAACCTTAACGTTCCCGCAGCATTACCGCTCCTTGAGAGTTGCAATTGATTAATTAGAACTCCGTTACGTCTCAGATTAATGTTATATGCGATAGTCCAGTTAGAACCTACAACTACTGCTACTTGTGTACTGTTGTCTATTTTCACGCGTTGACCTGCCACTACAGGTACATTAAGTGTCTGAATCGTCGTTTCAGCTACTAATGAAAGACCCAACGCCGTGGTCTGGCTATCAGCAAACAAGGAAGAATCCGCAGGAGCAGAAGCTGCCGTTGATCCGGTCGCACCTGTAGCCCCAGTGGCTCCGGTCGTTCCCGTTACTCCCGTTACTCCGGACGTCCCGGTTGTTCCGGTTACGCCTGTCGCACCTGTAATACCAGTGACTCCGGTCGCACCCGTTACGCCTGTTGCGCCTGTAACACCAGTGGATCCCGTCGTTCCCGTCACGCCTGTCGCGCCTGTATCTCCAGTGATTCCGGTGGATCCCGTCACTCCTGTCGCTCCTGTAACACCAGTGACTCCCGTCGTTCCCGTCACGCCTGTCGCACCCGTATCACCAGTGGATCCGGTGGATCCCGTTATACCTGTTGCACCTGTATCCCCAGTAACTCCAGTCGCTCCCGTTACTCCTGTTGTACCTGTGTCACCAGTAACTCCAGTAATTCCAGTGGATCCCGTCACACCTGTCGAACCTGTATCTCCAGCGACTCCAGTCGTTCCCGTCACGCCTGTTGCACCTGTAACGCCAGTAACTCCCGTAGCGCCTGTTACCCCTGTAGCACCAGTAGCTCCGGTGGATCCCGTCACACCTGTCGCGCCTGTATCTCCAGTAATTCCAGTCGTTCCCGTCACGCCTGTCGAACCTGTATCTCCAGCGACTCCAGTCGTTCCCGTCACGCCTGTTGCACCTGTAACGCCAGTGACTCCAGTGGATCCCGTGACACCTGTCGCACCTGTATCTCCAGTAATTCCGGTTGCTCCTGTCACGCCTGTCGCGCCCGTATCTCCAGTAACTCCAGTCGTTCCCGTAACTCCTGTTGCACCTGTATCCCCAGTAACTCCAGTGGATCCCGTCAGTCCTGTCACACCCGTATCTCCAATAACTCCCGTAGCGCCTGTATCTCCAGTGACTCCTGTTGCTCCCGTCAATCCGGTTGCACCTGTAACACCAGTATCTCCGGTCGTCCCCGTTACGCCTGTCACTCCCGTATCTCCAGTAACTCCGGTCGCACCCGTTACGCCTGTCGCACCTGTAACACCAGTATCTCCAGTCGCCCCTGTTACGCCTGTTGCACCTGTAGCCCCAGTAACTCCGGTCGTTCCTGTAAGTCCTGTCGCGCCCGTATCTCCAGTAACTCCGGTCGTCCCCGTTACGCCTGTCGCACCTGTAGCCCCAGTGACCCCAGTCGTTCCTGTTATTCCCGTACTACCGGTGACACCTGTGGCTCCAGTAGACCCTGTCTCCCCTGTGCTCCCGGTGACTCCAGTCGTTCCTGTTATTCCTGTACTCCCAGTAATACCCGTCACTCCCGTAAGCCCTGTCTCTCCTGTGGTCCCCGTACTTCCAGTAGCGCCCGTGACTCCTGTCACTCCGGTAGATCCTGTCTCCCCCGTGGTCCCAGTGACACCGGTCTCTCCCGTCGATCCCGTAGTTCCTCCAGGAGGACCAGTAACTCCTGTCAGTCCTGTAACACCTGTAGCCCCTGTAGGACCAGTTGTTCCCGCAACCCCTGCTGTCCCTGTAGCTCCAGTCGCACCCGTTACCCCGACTAGACCGGGGTTCGCTCCTAACAATTCCTCAGACACCAAACGATGTGCCGTTACCAGTTGACCGTTCTCGTTTTTCCCCCATACGGAAATCTGAACTTCATCCTCCGTATCATCACCTGTGATAAATATAAACTCAAATGCATCCAAATCTGCATAATAGTCTTTTGTTATAACCTGGTTAGGCAAAACATTAAACAATTCCTCAACGTATAGTGTGCGAACACCATTCAAATAATAGCCTTGAACCAGAACGGTAGAGAAACTAGTGAGACTCCAATTGTCTAATTTCACTGTAATTCTCTGTGTAGGACGCTCGCCGCTTCCCACCACTATATTATTTTCTATTGGCCCTGTTGATAAAACAGCCATCCTGCGATGCCCCCTTCTCCTGCCTCCATCACCAAATCAAGATTGTCTTCTATGAATATGCATATTGAACTGTAAACGTGAAGTTGCCCTCTTGCCTTTTTGGAATGGACTGAAAGGAGATCGAATAGATATCCACCACACCAAAAGGAGAATATACAAAAAAAAGCTGCCGCTTCGTTTCTGCGGCAACCTTATTATTATTCTTTAGCTCATCTAGACGGATTGGGAAGGGTCAGTGCTTCCGCCCAAGCTTGCAGCTTTGCCTTTGTCCATCCTTCGTTTTCACCCATAATGGAGTAACGCAAGCCATTCTCACTCCATGATATGTTCCGAATGCTCTTCATATATGAACCCTCGGTGTTACGAACCTTAATCTTGGCTTCATCCGGCATTAGTGTATCGTCCACATTTTCTTCCGGCATCTTGAATACCGTCAGGCTGACTTCTACCTTGTCGTTACTTACGTAATACAAGGTTACTTCATCTCTGCTCAGCTCACCGCGCGATGTAGACATTTCGATCCGTGATAGTTCGAATTCTCCACTCATGTCCTGTAGGAACGGCTGTTCCAACGCTTTTTCCGCTTCCTCTAGGGTCACTTCGGAATTCTGCATCATATCGTTCAAGTCCTTCACATCGACCTCCTTAGGGATGTCAATTACGAAAGTATCCTTTGTGAATTCAGGGTCATACTGAATCGGATCATAGACCATTTCTGATTTTCCATCCCCATACGCGCTGTTTACTTTGACAATCATCCACGTTTTGGGATCTACCCAATACTCTGAAGATATGGAGAATGCGCCTTCTTCTTTTGGTGTCAATTCAATATGAATGACGTCCTGTCCATGAAGTTTCTCCTGTCCCATCATATTCACATCATGCGTAGTACGTAACCGCTCTAGTTGATCGAGCAATATTTGCTTCTGGGTTTGATTAGGTTGTTGTGACACGGATGATGCATCCATGGAATATGCTGCCCCTGTTTCTTTTTCATATATGATGATCTTCTTTCCATTATTAACTGCGTAACTGACATTGCCATTCTCTGATGTTTCCGTGCGCTTTCGTCCGGTTTCACCATCTACCCATTCCTTAATTTGCAACGTGTTAGTCAGCTTGTCATCTGCCCATATCTTCATCACACCTTCCGCATAATACGAGGCGGGTTCTGTCTCTGCTGAGACAACCTTCTCAATCATCTCATCTCCTGACATAGCCAGCATATCCTTCTCCGCGCAACCTCCAAGCAGGGCGCCTGCCAACACAGCAGTACCCAGCATCATCCATCCTTTTTTCATCATCTTATCCACCCTCTCTGCGTTTACATTCTCCATGTTCAGGCAATCGGCATGCTGCCAGCGTTCCATATCCTTCGTATGACCACATGCGCATATCCCCTCCGTGCTTTATCGCAACCCGTTTGGCTATACTCAATCCCAATCCCGAACCACCTGCATACGTCTTCTCATCCTGATTCTGGTGTTGAACATAGGGTTCGAAGATACGAATGAGCTGTTCCTCAGGAATAGCAGGACCTTCGTTTTGTACTATGATCAATGTTGCTCCCGCCCTGTAGTTATCCAATTCAGCTCCAAGCGAAGGAATAATCCATTCAGGAAGCTCCCAATCTGAAGCAATAACCCCTAGTCCCATTACACCGTTCGTCCTTGTGTGGCGTAGTGCATTATTTATCAGATTATCTGTCAGGCGCATCAGTTGTTCGGGATGAACCCGGTACAGTTGATCTGTGCGGACATCCATCTTCACGTCAATCTGACCACGCTCGGCAAGTCCCTCATAGCTCCCAAGCAGCATATCAAAAAACTCTTCACCTTCCACCTTAACCATGGCCATCTCCGATTCACTGGAACCCAACGCCGTATACATCTCAAGTTCACTAATCATCTGTTTCATCCGCTCCACATTTCCGAGCAGCACATCCTGATATTCCTGCCTTTCAAGGCGTTTCAGTTGACGATCACCGTTAAGTACCTCCGTATAGGCACTAATGGACATCAACGGTGTTTTCAGATCATGGGATAACGAGGCGATCATGAGCTCTTTTTCTTTTTGCTCCCTCTCCACATCGACCTGAGTATGTCTGATCTTGTCTTGCATTGCATCAAACTGTTGGAGCAAGATGCCCATTTCATCATGACGAACAGGTACCACATCCGTAGCAGCCTCTCCTCGTGCAAAAGCATCCATTCGTTCTATGAGATATTTCATCGGCCGAAAGAGCTTTCGGGACAGCAACCACAGCACTGTTCCGTATAGCAGAATAAAGAAAGTAGCAGCGAGACCCATGACCCAGGTAGTCCGCAAGGATATGCCTTCCAGCCAATCTCCACGCAGCATGACGATTTCGTAAATGCCGACCAACTCACCCTTTTCCCATACGGGTTTCTTCAACGAGAATGTACGATGACGAATCTGTAAGTTGTACAAATTACGATACAGCTCCGCCCCCCCAACGGTGTAAGCTCCAGCAGACCATGTACTCCCCTCTGATGTGTACACCCGAATCCCTGTTGGTAAATACAGAGCAAAGTTCACCCGACCATTCTCCAATTCAGAGAGTGCAGCGAAAGCATCAGGCGAGTGCAGCTGGTACAGTCCCGGGTCAGATAAAGCCAGTTCAATAGGAGCCAATTGTCCGGACAACTCCACATATTCCGTTACGGCACGCTGATCATTGTAATAGTTATACAGGGAGTACAGCGCCCACCCAGCAGCGACAGGCAGCAGCATTACAATGAGGAAGGCAAGCATTAACCAGTACTTCAACTTCATTCCTCAGGCTCCCCCACGAACCGGTAACCACTGCCCCACACCGTCTGAATCCAGCGTGGATGATGGGGCTCGTCACCAAGCTTGGCCCGAAGGCTCTTCACATGAACTGTGACTGTACTCGAGTTCCCCGCCTCTGGCTGACTCCAGACATGTTCATACAGTTCCGCCTTGGTAAACACCCGGCCCGGATGAGAAGCAAGCAGTATGAGCAAAGCCCATTCCTTGTTGGTTAGTGCCACATGTTCTCCATGAACCTGTGCGCGCTGATTCAAATAATCAATCGATAACCCATCGTTATACTGTCTATCTGTCGAATCCGGCTCCACGCCCTGATATCTGCGGTACCTATTCAGATGAGATTTAATGCGAGCTGTAAGTTCCGTTAGACTGAAGGGCTTCGTAATATAATCGTCAGCTCCCAGCCCAAGCCCCCTGACTTTGCTCTCTTCCTCGATTCGAGCACTCATCATGAGCAGCGGAACATCGCTGATCAGTCTAATGTTTTTGCATACCGTGAACCCATCCATTTCCGGTAGCATCAGATCCAACAAGACTAATTGATAGGTTCCCTCCCTAAAGTCTTCCCAGCTCTCCAAACCGCTTGATGCCCAAGTTACCCCATAACCCTCATGACGTAGATGATCTCTCAAAATACGGGCAATCTCCGGATCATCCTCCACCAGCAATATATTCTCGCTGTCTCTCATCGCTGCTTCATCCTCCCATGACTATATTGTAGCTAAGAAAAGTTGACTCTCCTCAGAGTTTATACTTTCTTCATAAATGTCCATTACGATCGTTATCTAATGCATGCAAAAAGAGCACCCCGATTGTTCAGGACGCCCAGGTAATATTCACAATCTTAATCCTAAGTTATAGCTCCTTGAAAAGGAAACACCTCATAACTCATAGAAGATGCTCTCGTTCTGTACATAGGGTCTACAATACTTACTGCACAGCTTCGGCATGCAATCTTTCATCCATTCGTGCCTCGACTCATTCGCCATCTGAAAGGCATAATAACCCAGTGTAAAGATCAACATGAACCCTTCCATCAATCGAATATCACGATCCGTCAGTGGTGCGATCTGTTGGGTATAACCGGATAAAAATATGTCACGTTCCTCCCGATTGAACATAAGTGCTGCCCCTCCGGCATCAAAAAGATAATAACCATAACCGTGTAGACAAAAATCAATCATGGAAATCCCCTGCTCCGTTATCAGCAGATTGTTGCGAGTAATATCCCCATGAATGATCCCCCATGTCCCTGCGTGATGCGGGTATGTTTCTAACTGCTCATTAATGTTCTCAAACGTCTCACGAAGCAGATCAAAGTCTTCCGTTGTAAAAATCCCCAGTCGGACACCTTCCTCTAGCTGCCCTAGCATGACCAAGTTCTCATGGCTATTGCCATATGCCGGCCGCACCTTTGTTCGATCTATCTGATTCTGCATACGCCCATATTGATGAAGCATCTGCAGTTGTGCCCCAAGATCATAGATCTGCTCTGTTGTCAGCCGTTCTCCCTGCTGGATGTCCCTTCCCTCAATCCACTCCAGTACTGTACAGCAGATTTCTTTCCCTGCTTCACTTGTCCATACCGTGACCCATTCACCCGATGCATTCCGTACCGGATGTTGCACGCGCAATGCTGTCGTTGCATTTAACTCATGAAGCAGGTTCATCTCTGCCTCCAGCGCAGGAAGCGTATGCTGAATGCCGGTCATACTTGCATATGCGGCTTGATGGATACGTACCAGATACTTCTGCCCGCTTGCTCCATCAACGACATGATATGTCAGATTCTCATTATGACGAATATATGAAACGACAGGTTTCTCAATAGTGTAGTTCTGTATAATCTGAGCTGCCATATGGTCGTAAGACATCTGATCCGTAGTGATTATTAACATCTCCTTCGAAGTCAAGTAAACGTTCTCTTCACACTAAATATCGTAGCATAATGTTTATCCCGCATACAGAAAATCCCACTAAAATTATAAATTAAAAAAGCACAACCCCCGAACAACCGTCCAGGCATTGTGCTTTCTTTTGTCTCTATTATTTCTCTATCTCTCTGTCTGTTGCTCTATGTGACACTCCATGATCCAATTAACCGAAACGACCCATAATGTATTCTTGTGTCAGACGATTGTCCGGGTTCGTGAAAATATGCTCTGTATCCCCGTGCTCAATCATGCTTCCCAGATAGAAATAAGCTGTATAATCCGAGATGCGTGCCGCCTGCTGCATGTTATGGGTAACAATAACAATCCGTAGCTCCTTCTTGAGCTCGGTAATCAACTCTTCAACTTTACCCGTAGATACCGGGTCAAGTGCAGATGCCGGCTCATCGAGCAACAGAATCTGTGGTTCAACAGACAAAGCGCGAGCGATACATAGGCGTTGCTGTTGTCCGCCAGAGAGAGACAGAGCT
Organism: Paenibacillus sp. FSL L8-0435; assembly: GCF_037965655.1. NCBI lineage: Bacteria > Bacillati > Bacillota > Bacilli > Caryophanales > Paenibacillaceae > Paenibacillus > Paenibacillus sp. FSL L8-0435. The sequence goes on along the minus strand of NZ_CP150185.1, from coordinate 510,443 downwards.
GACTCATGCAGTCTGTCTTTCACTTCGTCCCAGAGCGCAGCACGGCGCAAGCTTTTTTCCACAATTTCATCCAGTGCCTTCTTACTCTTCGTACCACGGTAGCGGGGGCCAAACGCGATATTGTTGTAGATGGACTTATGAAAAGGATTTGGCTTCTGCCACACCATGCCAATCTTCTGGCGAAGCTTGATTACATCGGTTCCAGGCTCATTCAGATCGTTACCGTCCATCCAGATATGTCCCTCAGTACGGGAACCGGCAATCTCGTCGTTCATCCGGTTCAGCGACCGGAGGAACGTGGATTTACCGCAACCAGACGGTCCAATAAGAGCCGTTACGCTTGCTTCAGGAAACGTCAGGCTAATCTGCTTGACCGCCTGGAAATGTCCATAATATATGCTTAACTGTTCCGTACCAAAAGGTATGGCCATGTTGGTTCCTCCTTATTTCGAAGCTGTCATGCGGCGGAATACAACCCGACCGATCCAGCGTGCACTTAGATTGAACGCCAGCACGAGAATGACAAGCACGGCGGATGCCCCTGCTGCCACTTCTTTGGAATCTGGCCCAATACCTTCACTGTTCACTTTCCAGATATGGACAGCAAGTGTCTCTGCCGGACGGAAAGGATTAAGCGGTGATCTTGGACTCGTGGGATTCCAATCTGTAAAGTCCAATGGTGGACTACTCATACCTGCGGTGAACATCAGCGCGGCTGCTTCACCGAAGATCCGGCCCGATGCCAGGATCGTACCCGTAATCAAGCTCGGCAATGCCACAGGCAACAGAATCGAAGTGATAATCTTCCACTTGGACAGTCCAAGCGCCAGACCTGCTTCCTTCTGTTCCTTCGGAACGGCCCGGAAGGCCTGCTCCGTTGTCCGTACCATCAGTGGCAAGTTAAAGATCGCCAGAGCCAAGGCACCCGAGATTAGGGAGAAACCAAGACCAAATTGATTTACTAACAGCAAGAGACCAAACAAACCGATAACGATGGACGGGAATGATGACAATACTTCAACGACCAGACGAATGAAGCTGGTAATCTTGCCTGGCTTGGCGTATTCCGCCATGTAAATCCCGCCACCCCATCCGAGTGGAATGGTAACAATCAAGGTCAGGACAAGCAAGAATACGGAGTTGAAGAGCTGTGGACCAATCCCGCCGCCACCCTTAAGCAACTGTGGTGCGCTTGTCAGGAAGTTCCAGCTAATATGCCCAATGCCTCTATACATGATGAAGCCAAGCAGACCGAGCAATAGAATAACAATGAACAGGGCCAGTACAACGATAACGGATGTTGCAATTTTATCTACCGTCTTTGCCTTCATTTTCATACCCGGTTTCTCCTTTCAAGCAGGCGAACCAGAATGACGAAGACAAATGTCATCACCAACAGGACAAGCGCCATACTCCACAGTGCATTGTTATGAACAGAACCCATCGTGGTGTTACCCATGCTGAGTGTAATTACACTTGTTAATGTTGAAGCTGATTCGAGCAAGGATGTTGGAACATGCGGTGCATTACCGATAACCATCTGTACAGCAAGAGCCTCACCAAAAGCACGGGCCATACCCAAAACGACACCTGTCAACAAAGCTGGCAAAGTGGTTGGAATAATGACACGGTAGATGGTTTGCCAGCGAGTGGCACCCAGTGCGTAGGAGGATTCACGCAATCCTTTTGGCAACGCGGACAAGGCATCTGCCATAATACTTGTCACCGTAGGGAGAATCATTACAGCGAGAACAAGACATCCGGCTGCAATCCCGACGCCTGTTCCACCAAAGATACTGCGAAGCAAAGGTACGATGACACTCAGACCGATAAATCCGTATACAACGGATGGAATTCCGGACAAGAGTTCAATCGCAGGCTGCAAGATCTTTTTGCCTTTACCCGGAACAATCTCTGTCATGAATAGCGCTGCACACAGGCCAAGCGGACTTGCGATCAATGCTGCAAGCAAGGTTGTAATGAAAGAACCTGTGATGAACGGTAATGCCCCGTAGAACGCAGGTTCTCCGGTCGGATTCCACGTTTTTCCACCAAGGAATTCGCTGATGCTTATTCCATTTTGGAAAAATGTCGATAGTCCCTTGGACGCTACAAAATAAACAATGGAAAACATGACAACGATCAGGAAAACGACACAAATCGACGTATAGATCCGTCCCGTCCACTCTTCCCAATAATGTTTCTCTTTTAAGGGCCGGCGCGGTTTCAACTTGTTATTCATTACCGTTCCCCCTTCGGTCTGTTCCATAACAACCATCCTTCTATAGTAGAATTAATGCAAAATATGGGATTATTTTAGAGCAAACCGCGTAAAGAGGCGGGACCTAAGTCCGCCTCTTTCGCTGTATGCGCAAGTTCAAAGATTACTGAACCACATTACCTGCTGCATCGCGTTTTACTTTCATACCTGACATTGGAATGTATCCAAGTTCTGTCACGTCGTTTTGTTGAATTTCGTCACTCAAGATGTAGTCCAAGAATGCTTTTGTTGCTGCATCAGGCTCACCTTTTGTGTACATGTGCTCGTAAGCCCATACTGGATAAGTTCCTGCTTCTACGTTCTCAACTGTTGCTTCTACACCTTCGTATTTCAATACTTGCAAGCTGTCATCCAAGTAAGACAAGGCGAGGTAACCAATAGCACCTGGCGTTTCAGATACCAATTTTTTTACGTTACCAGAAGAATCTTCTTGAATCGAACCTTGGATATCACCCATTTTTGCACCCAATGCATACTTCTCGAAAGTTGCACGAGTACCGGAACTGCTCGGACGGTTTACAATAACAATTGCTTTATCCGCGCCGCCAACGTCTTTCCAGTTCGTTACTTTACCGGAGAAGATGTCGACCAGTTGTTGCTTCGTCAAATCTTCTACACCTGCATCTTTGTTGCTAACTGGCGCCATAGCTACTACTGCTACTTGATGGTCAACCAATTCTTTTACTTTGGCTTCGTCCTCCAGTTTCTCTTCTGCAAATACATCAGAGTTACCGATTGTAGCTTGTCCGTCAGATACTTGTGTCAAACCAGTACCACTACCGCCACCTTGAACTTGAACCGTTACGTTCTTATATTCATCAACTGCCATAAATTTCTGTCCAGCTTGTTCAACCAGAGGTAGCAATGCTGTCGATCCGACTGCCAGAATGTTACCGCTAAGCTCAGTAGCAGCTTCTCCTGATCCATTGCTTGCGGCACCCTCTGTACCAGCGTCATTTTTCGATCCGCATGCTGCGAGAACCAGTACGAACGTTAAGGTCATCAAAATAAACGGCAACTTTTTAAACATGTTTTGTTTTCCTCCCCCAATGTAGTGATGGCGTTTTGTGAATTTGTTTGTTCACCATCAACTCTTTACTCATTGTAGTTTCAGTATGTCATCTTAAAATCAGTGTTTTGTAAACGCAATGTTAAAAATATCGGCAGCATTTTGAAATATCTGGGATTCAATCTGGCGCTGAAGTGGTCGCTATGGGAATGGACGTTGTTTTAATCCGTATTGTGTCCAGATTTCCATGAAAAAAATTTACTTATAGATATATGAAGTAAGCTGATACCCTGAGTGGCCGTTCCGGTTACGGATCGTTCTTCTGATCGCTGTTGTCTCCAAATTTCTTTGATCAATAATCTTAATTGTTGAAATTCGGATACAAAGGCGAACGCTTCGCTTCTTCAGAATCGATACCGTCCCCTCCACTACGATCGCGGTTTCCCTTCGCTGTGTCAGTGCTCGTTGAATCTCAGGCATCTCAATCTCCTGCCTGGGAAGTAGGCAAAGAAGGCCAGCCCTATAGTGGGCTGGCCTTATGTAAATGCTTTGTTGATTCTTTGATAGAGCAAGAAAATCTGTTTCTTCTATAGAAGTTACAAAAGCAGGAAATAAAAAAACTGCCTCGCTGCCAGTGCGTAGCACCAGCTGTGAGAGCAGCCTTTTACATTACAACAGATTATCTTATTCATACTCAATGTAAAATCTAATTTGCTAACCTAGAATCCATAACCACAATGCCAACCCGGCCAGGGTAATTAACATTGTCGGGATCGTCAGGATGATACCTGCTTTGAAATAATACCCCCATGTGATCTTCACACCTTTGCGGGATAACACGTGCAGCCACAGCAATGTGGCAAGTGATCCAATCGGGGTCATTTTGGGACCCAGGTCGGAACCAATGACATTGGCATAGATCAATGCTTCTTGAATGATACCTTCGGTATGTGCGCCCTGGATGGCTAGCAGGTTAATCAACACGGTCGGCAGGTTGTTCATCACCGATGATAATACAGCAGCGATAATTCCCATCCCGAGCGAAGCAGCCAGCAAACCATGCTCTGCTATGGCATCCAGCCAGCGGCTCAGATGATCCGTTAACCCTGCATTACGCAGTCCATATACGACGATATACATGCCCACGGAGAACACCACAATCGACCATGGCGCTTCCTTGATTACCCGTTTCAGATCAACAGCCTCGCTCTTGCGTGCCAATAAAGCGAACAGCAACGCAACGGAGCCAACGATAACCGACACGGGAATCGGCAGAAACTCACTGGATGCATAGGCAACCAACAACAGCCCAAGCATGAACCAGGCGATTCGGAACATCCGTGGATCACGTATCGCTTCCTTCGGGTCACGTGCAGCGGAGATGTCGTAGCGAAGGGGGATGCTTTTGCGATAGAACAAAAACAACATCCCCGTACTCGCTACGATTGAGAACAGATTGGGTACAACCATGCGTACCGCATACTCCACAAAGGTGATACCAAAGAAATCGGCCGATACAATGTTAACCAGATTGCTGACGACCAGCGGTAACGACGTGGTATCGGCGATAAACCCACTCGCCATCACAAAAGCCAGCACCATACGCTCATCAAACTTCAATGCACGCACCATTGCCAGCACAATTGGCGTCAGAATAAGCGCGGCACCGTCATTCGCGAACAGAGCAGACACCGCGGCTCCCAACAGAATGGAGTAGAAAAACAGTCTGCGACCGTCTCCTCCAGCCAGCCTCGCCATATGAAGCGCAGCCCATTCGAAGAAACCCGTCTCGTCGAGAATGAGAGAAATCATAATAATGCCGACAAAAGCCAGCGTTGCATTCCATACAATGGATGCCACATCCGAGGCATCGTTTAAGCTGACGACTCCACACAATAGGGCAAGTAATGCCCCACCAGAGGCAGTCCAACCGATACCCAATCCACGAGGTTGCCAGATCACCAAGGTGATCGTCACTACAAAAATCAGTATTGCTACGTATACCATAGAGCCTCCTGCTGTACCCTGTATCAATATATTATTTATATGCGCGGAATAACCAGACGATATATTTATACAGGGCAACAGGAACATTGTCTATCTTTATTTTCTTCTATTATAAAAGATGTGGTGAATTATGGCGTTCCAATGTTAGATTTTATTCTTTGCCCTTATCCTTCGGTGTGTCCTCCACCATCTTGAACATGCCAAGCAATCCTTGTAATTGTTCCGCCATGCTATTCAGATGTGCCGAGGATGATGCAATCTCTTCTACCGATGCCAGTTGTTCTTGCGAAGATGCCGACACGGATTCTGTATTCGCAGCCGATTCCTGGGTCACATTCGAAATATCACTCATCGCCTTGGCAACGTGGGATGCACCACTCTCCAGTTGCTTTGTTGTTGCGGACAAGTCATCCAATGTATGAACAGCATCTTCCACCGCCTCCCGAATCTGAGCAAAGGATTGTCCTGACGTATTCACAGCCTGAATTCCTTCTCCCACCCGAGTCTGTGCTGCATTCATGGCGATCAGAGCGGCATCCATGTCCTGACGGATATTATGAACCACCTCACCGATCTGCGCTGCCGAACTTCCGGATTCTTCTGCCAGTTTACGTACCTCACCAGCTACAACTGCAAACCCACGACCCGCATCCCCCGCTCTTGCCGCTTCAATAGAAGCATTTAATGCGAGCAAGTTCGTTTGTTTGGAGATGGATGCAATGACATCAACCATGCTACCAATCTCAACGGAACGGGCATTCAGAGATTGAACCACCGTCCCCAGCTGCTCCACCGTTTCCTGGATACTGTTCATCTGCTCCACAGCCTGTCCTGCTGCCTCATTCCCAGATGAAGCCGCTCCGGACGTATGCCGCATATTTGCCGTAATCGATTGTACACGCTCCGACATCATTCGAACATCTTCTGCCATTCGGCTCATCTGTCCCGATCCGTCTTTCACGCTGTTTACCTGCTGCTCTGCACCTTCAGCCAGTTCCTGAATGGCCAGTGTTGAATGTTCAATCGCTTTGGTAGTTTGTTCTGCACTGGCAGACAACTCTTGAGAAGAAGCAGATACCTGCTCTGTCGTTTCCTGTACGCCCAGAATCATCATCCGCAGGTTATCGACCATACGTTCAAAATACTTCGCCAGTTCTCCGACTTCATCTTTACGCCCTGTTTCCATTTTCACGGTCAAGTCACCTTTGCTCACGGCTCTGGCAGATTCCTGCAGTCGTTTAATTGGACGCAGCATGGAGCGTGTAAACCATATAATAAAGAGGAGTGTAAGGAACGTAGCCGCCAGAATAACAATAAATGTGGCCATGCGAATATCCTTACTTGCATTAGTTACTTCACTCTTGAGCATCGTGCCGGCAATTTTCCAGCCTGTTGCTTCATTTGTTGAAAAAATCATCATCTTCGGCTGATCGTTGTACACGTAATCGAATTGACCTTCTGGACCTTCATACATTTCATCCAGCAAGCCGCTCGTTTCCGGCGTACCTGCATCTGCTACAGGGGATACAACATAGTTTTTGTTTGCATCCATAATAATGACGTAGCCTTCTTTGCCCACCTTAATGGATGCCTGTTCTTGCAGGTCTGTCAGGTCGAGAGACAAACCGACAACACCAGATTGGTCCTTTAATGTTTTGGAGATAAACACAACTGCAACACCATCCGTATTAACAGACACAGCGGATACAACAGCTGTACCTGGCTTTTCCATCGCTAGTTTGTACCACTCCCGCTCCCTAGGATCGTATGCATCTCCCCGTGTGCTGCTCGCTGTTGGTTTACCTCGAACCATGACTCCGTCTGTTGTTCCTACAAAAATATTCATGGCATCGGGATGCAAGCCCAGGTATTGCTCCAGCTTCAACTGAAGCTCGGGACTATCGTTCTCTCCTTTGACCAAGTTCGGATCAAGGCCATCCGCGAAATAGTTAATGTCATGAATCTTGTATTTCACTTGGCTTTCTACAATGGTATTGGCAGTGCTCACACTTTGCATGGCGCTATCCACTAATTGTCCTTGTACGCCATCTTCAGCCATCGTTAGTGTGATCAAGCCGATTGCCAAGCTTGGCAGAAGCAGTACGGCCAGGAAGGAGACCAATAGTTTGTTCCTTATATTCCAGACAAAACCTTTCTTTTTTTTCTTTTTATTTTGATTATGTTTTGCTTTGGCAGGTTTAGCTGCTTTCATTGGTTTATTATCCTGAGTTTCACTCATGTCTTTCTCCCCCTCAAAATGTAAAAGTGCCCTCTTTCTTTGTATGTATGGATCAATCTAAAAGGCTTATCTTATATATCGGCTATATGAAGGTTTTTATTTGAGAGAAAAATGTGCAGGCACGCCAAACAAGCCACCTCTGATCAGAAGCGACTTGTACAAGGTACAGGTTACTAATTATTACATGAATTAGATGAAGTATTGCAGTACGGACCGCCTGGCGGTTGTGCCGAGGGTTTACCAAAATAGTAGCCCTGTGCAAGCTCAATACCTATGGAACGACAGAATTCAAACTCTTCCATCCGTTCGATCCCCTCGGCAAGGACTTGCCCACCAAATCGACTCGACATCTCAACAATGTGAAGAATTTTCTCTTGTTTGGTCGAATCCTGATCACAACGGTCAATAAGACTTCGATCTATTTTGACAAAATCCGGTTCTAACCGATTCATCAACTCTATTGTTGAATATCCGGCACCCACATCATCCAGTGCAACAGACATTCCACGGGAGCGATACACCTCAAATATTTGCTGCAAGATGGGCATATGATGAATCTGCTCTGTTTCCACGACTTCAAACACAAAATCTTTAGGGTCCAGCGAAAGGCGTTCAATCGCTTCAAACGTATGTGTCAGACAATATTCGGGATTGTATATGGAGGAAGGCAGGAAATTTACGAAGCGTTTGACACCATGCGGCAGAAAAAGGGCACTGGTCTCAATAGCAGTAATACGCGCCAATCGATCCAGAAAAGAATGCAGTCCAGTCTCACGCGCAACTTCAAATAATTCATAGGAACTGAAGGATTTTCCATTCTCAGCAGGACGAAGCAAAAACTCATATCCGATAATCTGCTCTGATGCATCAACGATGGGTTGCATATGACTGCTGAATTGATGCTCCAGAATAATGGAAACCAGCTCCGCATGCTTGAAACGGGACTCCTGCATGGTTAGACTAATCCAGCTTTCTTCATTAGCCTGTTCGTATATAGGCATAATCTGAACAGTTAGGGAATCACGTAATGTCGGATCCATTTCGCCGATCTTTTCTATTAAGCTCTGAACCGTCTCCAGATTCGAAAAATGCATCCACATCATGTCATCCGACGTCTCGATAAGTCTTCCCGGCGTTTGTAGCGCTTCCAGCAAAGCGGGGGAAATGGGACGCAAGTACAAGGTACCTTGGCCCTCTATAGGATAGATTGGACTGCAGCCACTGCAATTCATGTAGGACCCCCCTTGCCAATTTAGATTCCATGTCCATTAGATTTCACTTGTATATACCCAAAGTTTGTAAATATTATATCATGGGTCTTAAAATTAATCTCTACTGTTTTGATGACTTCCTGTATGACGGTTCTTGGAACAAATATATTCAAATTTGCAGAAAAAAAGACCGACAGTCTGATGACTGTCGGTCTTCTCCTCACCGCTTATTAAACTTTAAGAAGCGGGAATCACGATTTTCTGTCCAACTTTGAGGTTATGCACATCTGGAATTACGTTAAATGTAGCAATCTTGCGCCAGTCCACACCATATTTTAAGCCGATACGGTACAAGTTATCGCCTTTTTTCACTACATATACCACTTTGCTGCCCGCTGGTTTCTCAGGCTGTGGCTTGGTCGTTGGTTTGGTTGGAGTAGTCGGCTCCGTAGGTTTAGTTGGCTTTGTAGGCGTAGGAGCAGGCTCCGTACCTGGTTTCGGAGTTGTTGTTGCTTCTCCAGTCAATTTCATGCCGTATTCAGCAAAACCATCATCATTTGTACCGATGAAAGACATCGCCGGGTTTGCTTCAACCAGATCTTTTGCATCCGGTGAAGAAGCAAATACCACTTCAAGGTCGTTAAGTGCTGCTGCGGTTAACCCAGCAGATGGTTTAATTGGTGCCAGGGACCAGTTGCCGTCAGCGGTTGGGTTAATTGTTTTATTCTCACGGATATAGTCGATGATCACTTGACGGTTCTCATCCGGTGCAGCCAGAACGATACGTTTACCGTCCGGGTTAGCCAGCTTGGACGAAGAAGCACGGTAGTTATTCGTCGCTACGATGAATTTTTGCGCTGGGTCAATCGGTTTACCGTTAAAGCTCAGATCCTTGATCCGGCTTGCGGATGCATTAACAACGGTTGCTTTACCGTCATACTTGGCTGGTTGTGTCACATCGATCTGATACGTTACACCATCGATAACATCGAAGTTGTACGTCGGGAAGTCGTTGTTGATCAATTGTTGTTGTCCACCTTTAGCCGGGTCGATCTGGTTGAACTGGCCTGCAGACCATTCCAGCCACTCTTTCAGTTCTGCGCCGTTAACCATTACAGCATGTACCGTATTTGGATACACGTACAGGTCAGCAACGTTTTTGATGGCAATGGTGCCTTTAGGAATATTCGTGTAATACGAAGCGCCTGAACGTCCACCGGCTTTGAACGGTGCACCTGCGGACAATACAGGGATTTTCTCATATTCCGTACCTTGCATATGTTTTTCGACATACCATTTCTGTGCATTCGTTACGATCTGAATGGATGGATCATCCTGAACCAGAGCGAAGAAGCTGTTGATAGGTGCAGTCGTTTCGCCCACCGGACCACGAATATACTCCAATGTACCTTCATGCTCTTCATGAACCGCATCAATGATGTCCTGATCCGCATCTACCAATGGTTTTTTGCCCGCTGTGTCATAGATTGGGCGTGCTTCCGTTTTGGAATCGACCACTTTCCATTTGCCATCCACTTGTTCTAGATCCAGATCAATAATCCCCAGGTGATCCCCCCAGAATCCTGGCTCCACAGCAGGAACGCCATTGATTGTCCCTTTCTCAAGGTCTACCCCTTTTTTGCCGGCAAAATCAGCACTTGGGAATACTTTGTGAGCATGTCCAAACAGAATGGCATTAATGCCTTCTACCTGGCTCAGGTACAATACGGAGTTCTCCATCAGATCCGTTTGAGGGATATCCTCAAATCCGGAGTGAGGGATCGCTACAATAATGTCGGCACCTTCGGCTTTCATTTTCGGAATGAATTTTTTCGCGGTAGCAATAATATCCTTGGCGATTACTTTGCCTTCAAGGTTAGCGCTGTCCCACTGCATGATTTGTGGCGGTACAAATCCGATCACACCCACTTTGATCGTATGTTCTTTGCCAGTCTCATCCGTTACCTTTTTATCCAAAATCTCATACGGTGTGAAATAGTTCTTGTCATTTGTCTCATCATCATCACCATCGTCTACATAGACATTGGCATTAATGTAAGGGAAGTTTGCTCCCTCCAGTGTCATGTCCAGGAAGTCCAGACCATAGTTGAATTCATGGTTACCGATGTTACCTGCATCATAATCGAGCAGATTCATCGCTTTATATACAGGGTGAGTCTCACCCTTTTTCAGTGGATCAATCTTCGCAACATAGTCTCCCAGCGGGTTACCCTGGATCAGATCACCATTGTCAAACAGCAAGCTGTTCTTGGCTTCATCACGCGCTTTTTTGATCAGTGTCGCTGTTTTGGCGAGTCCATACTGGTCTGTCTCTTTGTCGGAATAATAGTCGTAGTTAATCAGATTGTCATGAATATCTGTTGTCTCCATGATCCGCAGTTTAACTTTGGCATCATCCGCAGCCGATACTGGTACCGGAAATACCGCAAGCACGTTTAATGCAACCAAAGCGGCAGTCAGGCTTGATAATACTTTTTTTCTCATTTTCAAAATAACCCCTCCCGGTTATGTACATTGAATCATGCATTAATGGGCAAACGAAGAGCGCAGAAAAAGATAGATTTCATGGGTTGTGCGTACTGACGCTCTGATGACATGCATCGGAATTTCAGGTAAGTTTATCTCACATGAACATCTATTTATGTCTGTGCTTGTCGTTTACATTCCAAATCATAACGCAATGATCAGCCATTGAAAAGCATTATTTTTTACATTACCCGCACATACCTAGGCGAGTTTACATTATCATGCGTGATTTCGACATTTTTTTCAACATTTTAGTAGGTACTTAGTGCTTATTATCTTTAAAATACGTATATTACATATGTCTTACATGTATATCCAATTCATCGTTATTCATCCATACCAAAAACCGTGAAACCTTAATGGCTTTCACGGTTGGATTAAACTCTGCGCGTATTTTCGCATAAGGACGCTACTTTGCAGAGGTTATGTTCATATTCGGATTATTGTTCCCACACATGATGTTCATGATCTTTCCCTGTATATTCAATACGAGTCGGGGTGATGTCCAGAATGACATAGTTTGGATCATTAGGTCCATCGAACCACGCCTTCAGTTCGTCGTTCCACACTTGCTCGCGCAAGCCTTCGTTCTTTGTCACTTCACAGGTTCCTTCGATCTCAACCACTTCTTTGGAGCCACCAGCCTCATAACCAAGTAGCAGGCTAACATTCGGATTATTCTCCAGTTCCTCTACTTTGTGTGTACGGCGGTTCGTTGCCAGATGAATGTTCAGTCCATCGTTGAAAAGCGCCATATAGCGGGATTTCGGTTTACCATTCTCCACAGTGGAGAAGCTGCAAAAAGGGTTGTTTTCCAATGCTTTTACAATGTTTTGTTCCAATTCAGTCTGGTTCATGGGAAGTGCTCCTTTCGGTTTGGGGGAATATTGGAAGGACTATGTAGAAGGCCGTTGCGGGTACGGATCGTTCTTTTGATCGCTGTTATCTCTCAATGATTGATCCTGATCTCTTCCTCGTATACATTGGATTAAAGACAATTTACACTGACACTACGATGACAGAATAACCTTCCAATCGCTGTTATCCCCAGATTTTTTTGATTCCCTTTTCTCAAGGGGAAAATCCGGTGATAAAGGCGACCGCTTCGCTTTTTCAGGTTTCTTCTGTCCTCTCCGTTATCGTGTAAATGTTTAATTCAATGGATATACAAGTGAAAATCCAGGATGCCAGCAGACACTTCGCTTCCTCAGAATCGATTCCGTCCCCTCCACTACGTCTACCGTTCTTCCAATTAAGGGTGAATAATAAAAAGTACAAGAGAAGTGTAGTTGTTACTATCTCTTTGTGTTTAATGACAGTTCATTAATCCCTTATTACTAGAGACAGCTTAATGCAAATGCTTTTGTAATAAGCCTGTACTTATAGTGTACCCACCTCACCTATGGTGAATCCATGAACCGATACGCTAACGTGACAAAATTGGAAAAGTTCTTTATAAAAATGTTTACATAAAGGGGTTAGCACGATATTTCTTCTTGGCTGGTTTAATTCAGATCTCCCAGATAGATTGATGAAGCGCCTGATTTAAGAAGCAATTCGCCAATGGTTTTTGGATATAGACGAATCTGGGACAGCTCTTCAAGTGCAATCCATTCCACAGCGACTTGGTGGTCGTCTGGATTGGAGCCTTCAAAAACGCTTGCCTCCGGATCTATCAGGCTGCACGCAAAATAAAATTCAACCTGGTGGATGTCTGCATCCCACTCGGCGAATTCATGGTTTTTACCGATGTACTCCCGGATATGTAACAGCTCTCCCACGTTCACGGCCTGACCAATCTCCTCCAGACATTCGCGCGCGACCGCATCCTTGAGTTCTTCACCTTTCTCCTGTCCTCCACCTGGGAACACATAAGCGGTACCATATTGGTCTTCCAGCCGGATGACCAGCAATCGTCCATCCTGTACAATGACAGCCTTTGCCGAGTTGCGTATGGGTTTCATTCTGTTCATTCACTCCTTGTCATTCCAAAATTTCAAAGTTCAATCCGAACAACCTGATACTACAATTGTTCCGCTGAACAGGCGTATCATCCCGTTGTATGCGCAGATAATTTAATGCCTTCCGATTCCAGCACACGACGAATCTCTTGAGCAAATGCGAGAGCGTTTGATCCGTCACCGTGGATACAGACCGTCTCTGCCTTAATGGGGACCAACGTACCATCCGCGGATACAACCACGCTGTCTTTCACCATCCGAAGCACTTGCGCAATCGCTTGTCCCGACTCTTCAATGAGGGCTCCAGCTTGGTTGCGAGGGGTTAGCTTACCATCCGCCCCATAGGTGCGATCTGCAAACACCTCGCTCACACTGCGCATACCGATGCGATCCGCGGCGTGAATCAACTCACTGCCCGCCAGACCATACAGATACAGTTCAGGCTGTACTTGAAAGATTGCCTCCACAATGGCTTCAGCAAGCTTCATATCTTCTGCGGCCATATTGTATAAAGCTCCATGCGGTTTTACGTGATGCATGTGCCCCCCACTTGCCCGGACAAAGGCATCCAGCGCACCAATCTGATACACCACCATGTCATATGCTTCCCGTGACGTAATGTCCATACGTCTTCTGCCAAACCCTTGCAAATCCGGCAACCCGGGGTGGGCTCCAATTGCCACCTGATGCTCCAATGCCCTCTCTACCGTCAGCCGCATCGTAGCCGGGTCACCTGCATGAAACCCGCAGGCAATATTGGCTGACGTAATTAAGGGCAGAATGGCTTCATCCGATAGCGTGCGATACACACCATAACTTTCGCCCAGATCACAATTGATATCCAAAATTTTCGAGGTATTCATTAAGTGCCCCCCATTCCTGCCATTCTTCTGCGTATCAGTTTATCCATGAGTTGCATATTGATTTCCTGTTCCATATACAACTGTCCGGCTTGATCATGCGTAATCTTTTTAAAAGAAATTTGGGTTCCTGGCCTAGCCTGAGCCAGGATAGGCATATCCACGCGAGCTACCTGTGCAATGACAGGATAACCTCCAATCGTCTGATGGTCTGCCATCAAGATGATGGGCTGACCATCCGGTGGCACCTGCACCGTGCCATAGGTAACGGCTTCAGACAGCCGATCCAGCGGCTGATCCAGTTCCAGTATGGAGCCTTGCATGCGATAGCCCATCCGATCGGATTGTGAAGAAATCACGTATTTTTCGGCATAGAATTGTCCCAGAGTCGTCTCGCTGAACAGCGAACTATCCTTGCTCTCCATCACACGAATAACAGGTTGCCCATAATAGTCAGGTCTTTCCCGCTCAGACAAAAACCACGCAGGCGTCAATATTCGGTGGTTCCGCTCGCTCTCCTTTACCTGCTGCTCCATACGCTGCATCCAACCTTGCACTTCAACAGAAGGTTCACCATTGGATAACAGATCCCCCACGTGCAAGGCTCGGCCCTCCACACCGCCAAGACCTGTCTTGAGGTCTGTACTCCGACTACCCATCACTTCAGGCACAGCTATTCCGCCCGCAATCGCCAGATATCCACGCAAACCATGACGACATGGGCCAAATTTCAGTACACTTCCAGCCCGCACCAACACAGGACGCCACAAAGGTACAGACAGATGATCCACCGTTGCCGTCAGATCGGCTCCACATAATGAGATAAGTTGACTCTCCTGAAATCGAAGCTCTGGCCCCGTCATCGTCATCTCCAGCACTGCCGCATGTCGGGAGTTGCCCACAAGCATATTGGCTGCTCTGGCTGCAAAGGTGTCCATGACCCCGCCAGGTTGAATACCATACCGGCGATAACCGGTTCTCCCTACATCCTGAACAGTAGATAACAGACCAGGGCGAACCACCTCAATACTCATCGTTCGCCCTCCTTCCGCTTCAACGCCAGATAGTCCTGCATCGTAATCTGTTCAAATCGAACCCGATCACCTGCTGCCAGCAGACTCGGTACGTTCTCTTCCGGCCGAAACAACCGGAGTGGCGTTCGTCCAATACATTGCCATCCTCCGGGTGTGTCCACCGGATAGATTCCCGTCTGTTTGCCACCAATTCCTACTGTACCCGCCTCAACCCAAAGCCTTGGCGTTGCACGTCTGGGCGTAGCAATCTGTGCAGACAACCCGCCGAGATACGGAAAACCCGGTGCGAATCCTATCATATGTACGAGATAATCCCCGGATGTATGAATCGCAATAACGTCCTCTGCGGTCAGTCCATGTTCACTGGCAACGTAGTCCAGATCAGGCCCCCACTCGCCACCATAACATACGGGAATCGTGACCGTTCTGGACTTGTCTTGTACGGATTCCTTCATTTGATTCAACTGCTGAAGCAGAATCCGGCATAACTCGGGGTACGGGGAGATGAACGGATCATAAAATACTGTAACGGACGTATATGAAGGCACCCATTCGATCATGGCTGGCAAAGTGCTTTTTTCCAGCAAAGCACATACAGACATCACTCTGCGCTGCACAGCATCAGACAATTGATCCCCGCAATGGATGATAACTGCTGTCTCACTCAGCGGAGATAGGACCTCCTCGGTCCATGAATACGGCTGTTTGGTCATGCGCCATCTCCTCCTTTTCCCCACATCCATATATCTAGTATCCCGTTACTTTTCTCTCTCCAATGCCTGCAATACCAGTGAACAAACCGCCGGAAAAGGTTCATCTTCTTCTGTTCGTATCGCAATATAGAGTGTCTGTAAAAACAGACGCACATTCAGGTTCCTATGACTGGTTTCCAGAAGTGATCTGTCCTCCGCCTGGTCTTCTTGATGAAGAGAATCGATCCACACCGTAATATCCTTTGGCTCCAACAGATTGCGACGAAGAATGGTAATTACAGCATGCGCTATTCGCTGATCTTCATCATGGATGTAAACCACACTTGATTCCGTTATTTTTACAGCGAGTGCGTGCAGAAGTTCCAGCAGATCCGTTCGCTCCAGATATGGCGACTGTGCCAGATCTTCAACCGCATCCGCCGCGTGTGCGGGGGCGTGCGCCCAGCCCTTGTTATCGGCGTAGCCACGAACATCTTTTTCACGTTCCAGATATTTAGTCAACCGATGATGAATCCCTGCGATATCCTCTCTGTCCAGGAAAGGTCGCTGACGATCCACATTCAGAATTGGAGGCAGTAATAATACGGAGAACGTCCGCGTAAACACACTATCCATTCCCTGCTCTCCGATCCCATAGAACAGGTGCTGATCGTCCAGCGCCAACTGTAACACATGCCTTAGCTGCTCTTCCGAAAATACACCCTGTCCAATCCAGGTTGCAAACGTAACATAGATCAATTCATCCCGCAGGACAGGGTCAGTACTACCAATATGCTTCATCATATGCAGTGACAATTCGTAAGGCTGTTTCTCGTGATCAATGGAATGATTAGACGACTGAATATGCTGTAATTTTTGTTTTAACGTCAGAGCATCCATCTATTAAGACTCCCTGGACGAATCCAAATGCAAGCTGCAATTGTACAGCTCGCATTGCCATGCATTCTCATTCTTGGCAATCCGGGTAATAGATGTGTTGGACAACTTCACGCTGATATCCAGTTCAGGCACCAGACCTCTCAGTGTATTCCGTAGAACGGCACCATGACTGACAACGATCACTCTTCCATCGGGGTGCTGCTGTACAATATCTTCAAGCACCGCACTGCCTCGAACAGTCCCTGCATCTGCAAGCTCACGTCCCAGATCCAGGGTACCCCAGTCCGCTCCCCACTTGGCTAACCGTTCCTCTTCCGTTGTTCCTTCGACCTGTCCTCCGCCCATCTCGCGAAGTCTAGGGTCCAGATGTATCTCCTGAATGCCCAAGCGATCAC
The DNA here is from genome assembly GCF_037965655.1 of Paenibacillus sp. FSL L8-0435. NCBI lineage: Bacteria > Bacillati > Bacillota > Bacilli > Caryophanales > Paenibacillaceae > Paenibacillus > Paenibacillus sp. FSL L8-0435. The sequence goes on along the minus strand of NZ_CP150185.1, from coordinate 493,307 downwards.
CAATGATGCGAGCCGTCTCACTTGCACGTTCCAAGTCACTTGCATAGATGGCATCCCAGGATTCTTCGGCCAGTCTCGCAGCAAGCAATACTGCCTGTTCCCTGCCATCCTGATCCAGCGGATTATCCGTCTGTCCCTGCGAACGTTTTTCCTTATTCCACGCTGTGCTTCCATGGCGGATCAATGCAATTTGAGTCATTGTTGTTCCTCACCTTTTTCTATATGAAGTTCATCTTCTGTAAAATGTTTACGTGCCTTCGGCTTGGCAAATTTGCCGCCATTATATTGAGAAGAGCCGTTTCTCGGAATGGAGAGACTGTCCCAAGCTGTTTCTTTAAGCATTTTCGCGGCAAATACAATCTGCCCAACATGATACGGATAATGCGCCAATTGACGAATAATAGCCTCCATGACGGTATGACCTTCATTCCGAATATATATGATATGAGACAATTGTTCCGGGGTAAACGAACGAATGGATTCGAGTAGACAATTCCAGCCTTCCTCCCATTTGGAGAGCAACTCTTCCCGGGAAGAAATATCATTCACGAACTCGGCGTCCCGTTCACGCCACGGTTTCTCACCATCTGTTGTCAGTACACCCGTCCAACGGGACAGCATATTGCCCCATAGATGTTTTACGATTACCGCAATGCTGTTTGCGTCTTCATTCCAGGAATGAAACAATTGCTCGGACTCCAGTTGTGCCATGGCTTTTTCTCCGAGCTGCTTGTAATACAAGAATTGTTTCTCCGCCGTCTCCAGAAAAACTTGATTCATATCCATCCGTTAACCACCCTTCGGAAAAGCATGTTGTCCATGGATCATGTTCAAACAGAAGCGTCACATGTTATTTATTCAGGAAATGAGAATGTGCCGTCTGCATTCGGTTCAAATGGAATGGCTTTACGAACCGCATCCAGATTGAGTTCTCCATAGATATGTGGAAATAGTTCATTCAATTCGTAGAGATCCTCATATACCAGCTCAGGCTTTAACGCCTTCTCATCAATACTGAGTAATAACAGATCCGTGCGGCCTGCATAATATTGCCCGGCTACCCATGGGATCTGTTCCTTGGTGGAGCAATGAATGAATCCGTCCGTCTCCAGGCTATCTGGTGCATACTCACTCCCCTTTGACACTTGCTCCCACAACGAACGGGAAATAATACTATAGATCATGATTCCGCCTCCTTCAATTTCTGCGATGTACCCTATGTGTTCATTGGAAGTATTATAGATCATCCCGGATACGGGAGTACAATTTTTGATCCGTAAATACACCTTTGATCTTTAACTGTTTGCGTAGCAAACCTTCGTACGACATGCCCAGCTTCTCCATTACGCGTGCAGAGCCTATGTTGCCTGCATTACATTTCCCCTCCAGCCGATTGCAGTCCAGTTCCCGAAAGCAATAATCCACGATGGGTTGCATCGCTTCTGCTGCGAGACCCTTCCCCCAGTGACTGCTGGCTATCGCGTATCCCAGTTCAGCACTCTGCATGGGTTCATTGAAATGAAAAATGCCACCTCTCCCGATCAAGGTCCCTGTTTCCTTTAAAACAAAACCCCAGATATGTACTGTTTGCCGTTCATAATTATCCAGTACCCGCTGAATATATTGAATTGAATCCTCCACCGTCTCATGGCAGTTCCACAAGCTTTGCTGACTTACTCGCGGATCAGAGGCAAATGCATAATATTCATCGAGATCATCCATCGCAAGCCGCCTCAGCTTTAACCGCTGTGTTTCGAATTCGGGCGATTCGTCAAAAAGTTTTTCTACATTCATACAGCACCCCTCCATGATTCACTTGAGTTCATGATCCAGCCATCTTATTTCTCAGGAAATAACGATCTATCATAACCATGCACAGAATACCAACCGTATATCGAATCAGATCGATCACCAGAAACCCATGTCCCAAAATAAGAGCACCTAATACGGTTGAGCGTATCTCAATCAGCCAAGGCGTCTGAATCAACTGTGAGAACTCAATCATCCAGCTGAATACACAGCTCAAACACATCGCCCATACCAAGCTGCGACGAGGCCACACCATGCGTACCCCGAAATAAATCATGCCCGCCCAACATGCATCTCCGAAATGTTCATGCACCCAACCCGGCAATCGTTCACCAAAGTGTCTGGATGCGAGTCCTGCCGCCATGGTCATCATGACTGCGAAGAAATAGATCAGCCTGTCTTTGATATGTACGCTTTTCAATCAATCACACGCCTTCATCAAGCACTTGTAAAATAAATTGCGTTTTGGCAGCGGTATACGATTCCCTATCTTCCTTGTTCTCATCAGCAAGCTTTGTCTTCAGGACGGCGTAAGCTTCCACCAGATCTGGGCGTTTTCTCAGCACATCCCGAAACCGAATTTGACGATCCCAGCGTTCTTCTCCCGGGCGCATAAGATGAAGGTGTACAGCTCTCTTGCCATCCTTAACCCTGACCCAGAATCGTCTGTACTCCCGTCCATCCAATTCAGGCGGAACATAGTTCCAGCCTAACGGATTCAGCTGATCCGCAATCAGATTCATGTCGTCCCATGACTGTACCTCTGCCATCAGATCAATAATGGGTTTGGCGGGTAATCCGGGAATGGATGTGCTTCCGATATGTTCGAATGAATGGATATTATACTGCTGTAGAAGACGTTTGAGTTGCTTGATTTCTTCCTGAGCCTGTGCGTCCCAATTGGGGTTGGCCGGAGCAATCTCTACCAACTCTGTCGCCCAGGCAGGCCAGTTCTCAGGTTGCATTGAATCTTTCATTCAGGTACCTCCTCTTCACCATGACATTTTAAATGGTAACCTTCTCTGTATTTTTCATAGGTGCTTTGCTTCATGCGCTCAATCGTAGTGCTCCGTTGAAATGTAAGTATGGAACTTAGGGATAAAAGAAGATATTTCAGGTAAGTCAGATCACTAGAGTTAGCGTCTGAGCTTATAATCGAAGCTTTCATATTCATCCCATCCAATCCCCTTATATAGTTGTTAAAGCAGAAGGCATTTCAGATACATATTTCTATATATCCAAAAAAGGAGCGTATGTCTACGCCCCTTGGTTGTCTGTTACCTTGATGATTTTAACGTGTCATGTACTGATTTTATCTTTGAATTGATGCAAAGCACTTCATTATATAAATATTTATTTTACTGTCACAGGGATCGTCACTTTTTTGTTGCCCCACTTGGCCGTGATAGACGTTTTACCTTTGCCTACAGCCACGATCTTGCCATTTGTTACTGTCGCTACGCCCGGCTTTGTGCTGCTCCACACCGCACTGTTGGTCACAACAGTGGTTTTGCCCGTATCATACTGGGCCATCAGACTCAGCGTTGTACTTCCCTGTGGGGACAAAACAAGTTTTTTCTGGCCTGTAATCAACTTTTTGAGCAAAGGTACAACGGTAACCTCTGCCTTTATTGTCTGATTTTGATAAGTTCCTGTCAAGGTTGCTTGTCCTTCTGTCAGCGTCTTAACGGCTCCATTTTTCACGATAGCTACATTTGTGTTGGAAGAGGTCCATATCACTTGTTTCGAAAGGTTAATGGTTTTGCCATTCGCGTAGGTGCCGATGACCTTCAACGCCTTGGACTTCTTGATGTTCAGCTGCATTGTGGCAGGAGTAACCTCAACTTTGGTAATCTCGTCCGTCACAGCAACAGGGACTTTCACAATCGTTGTTCCGTACTTGCCTTGCAGCAATACTCTGCCGGGTGTAACGCCTTTGATTTTACCGTTTTCCAGGACAGCCGAAGAAGTGGATACGGACCACACAATCTCAGAAGTCACATCCTCTTCCTTGCCATTCGCACGTGTAATGCTTACTTTCGGAAGGGTGCTTTCACTGCCTTTAACAAAACTGTAGGATTTCGGTGAAGCTTTGATGCTTTTGATCTTCTCCTGCACTTGCACAACCAATTGGGCTTTAGCCCCGTCTACTTCTGCAAAAATCGTCGCTTCGCCCGCGGCCACAGCCTTGACTTTGCCTTTCACCATCGTCGCGACTGCTGCATTACTGGTGGACCAAGTCACGCCTTGGGTAACATCCTGCTTGTTATCAAAACCTTCAACCGTTGCCATCACCTGAAGTGCAGCTGTTTCGGAGACACTCATTTTCTGCGGGCTGCTATTGGTTATTTCAATCGATGTCACGTCACCAGTAGCCGCCAAGGCCAACGAAGGGACCAGTATTGTTAATGCCATAATTAGAGCGAGCGTGCCTCGAAGCGCCAGTTTGATTCTATTCATTTTTAATTTCCAACTCCCATAATCCAATATTTTACTTCTATTATATTATATCGGATACGAATTGCATAAAGTTGAATAACATAAGTGGGAATCTTGGAACAATTCATGATTTTCATTGTATAATATGGGAAGGTCGCGTAATACTAAAAAATGGGGTGGGATATGTATGATCGAAAAGAATTTGCTTGATATGGTTTCACCTAAAAATAACCGTAAACGTATGAAAGCTATCGTCACTTCGACATCCACCAAGATTCGTCCTGAAGACGAAATGGTTCTATTGATGAAAACAGCCCGCAATCGTTTCAAAAAAGCCCTTGAATCTGGACAAATTGAAATCATTAACGAGCGTGAATGGAAGCTGCGTTAGCATTTAAGAAATAATTTTTACTTACTTACATAAACGAAGAAATTTCTAATCAAAGAAGTAAGCCATATCTTAGGTCCAGCACTCAGTTAAATTAAGTACAAATTATTAGGAGAACAGATCGTTAAATACTCTATTTCAGTTTAAAAGGGGATGTTCCATCGTCACATGCAACATGACGTGTGGAACATCCCCTTTTTGAATTCCTAAAACGTTACCTAACCTCTCTACTTCACTTCATCCTGCTCTGGCAAAATCAAGCTCTCGGCACCGCCCATATAGGGCCGCAGGGCTGCCGGAATGTGAATGCTTCCATCCTCCTGCTGATGATTCTCAAGCAACGGTATCAGGATACGCGGCGATGCTACCGCCGTATTATTGAGCGTGTGACAATAGGCCAACTTGCCTTCGGCATCCATGCACCGAATATTCGAACGGCGCGCCTGAAAATCATGCAGATTCGATGACGAATGCGTTTCTCCATATGCACCGCGACTTGGCATCCAGGTCTCGATGTCATATTGTTTATACGTTTTCTGCGACATATCTCCGGTACATACAGCGACAACACGATACGGCAGTTCCAGTAATTGCAGCAATTCTTCGGCGTGTCCTGTAATCTCTTGCAGCATGCGTTCCGATTCTTCCGCCTCAGGAGCACAGAGAATGACCTGCTCAACTTTGGCAAATTGGTGCACACGGTATAATCCGCGTACATCCCGTCCGCCGGAGCCAACTTCACTGCGGAAACACGTCGATACCGCGGCCAGCTTCACAGGCTCTTGAACATCAACAATCTCATCCGCATAATACGAGACCAGCGGCACTTCAGAAGTTCCCACCAGCCACTTGTTCTCCCCTTCAAGTTCATAGACCTGATCTCGACCGGTTGGGAAGAATCCGGTGTTCACCAGTGCATCCTCCCTGACCATCAGAGGTACCTCCATCGGTGTAAACCCATGCTTCAGCAACAGATCCAGCGCAAGTTGCTGTACTGCCCGATGTAATAACAGGCCAGCACCTTTTAATACATAACTTCGTGTACCGCCAATCTTAACTCCACGAGGAATATCGATGAGATCATGCAACTCCCCAAGTTCCACGTGATCTTTGGTGTTATACTCGAACGTTGGCACCTCTCCCACACGTCGCAGTTCTACATTATCTGCATCCGACGAGCCATTGGGGGTATCCGGGGATACGATATTGGGTACCAGCCATTGCAGCTTGGTTACTTCCTCCTGCACAGGGGCAAGCTTCGCTTCCACCTGTTCCAACTGTTCATTGAGCTGTTTCACCTGAGCGCGCAAACCCTCGGCCTGTTCCCTATTCCCCGCTTGCATTAGCTTGCCAATATCAGCAGATAACGTATTGCGCAACCTGCGACCTTCTTCAATTTCCTGCAAAAGTGCTCTACGTTCTTCATCCCGCTCTAACAATGTGCGAATGTTGATCTTGATTTTTTTCCCGTCTGCTGCGGCCTGAACCTCTTCTGCATGTGCACGAATCCACTTCATTTCCAACATGGTCACCGTCTCCTTTGGCTGTAAAAATACAAAGAGCGCCCTCATCCCTTGGGACGAGGAGCGCTCTGCTCGCGGTGCCACCCAACTTGCTGAATCAGGATATCCTGCTTCCAGCCTCTTGGTCCGCGATAACGGGCGGTTCCGGTTAACTTGGGAAATATCGCTCCCCTGGCGAAAACGCCTCCGAGTTGGATGCTCTTCAACGGCATGGTCCGATCTGTAATTGTTGGTCTCAGTATATACGAACGCCGGACCTAATTGCAACCTTCTGTATCGATCAGGAATTCATGGCACAACTTAACATGTACTGTTATGATAGACTTTGTCTTCAAGATTGCGCTTTATTGTGATCCTCAATTTATGTATATAAGTAGAAGGAGTTCTTTATGAAAAAATTACTTTGGATCGGATGTCTGTCCTATTTCCTGATTGGACTTGCCCACGTTGTGCTCGGTTCCATTCTGCCGGTTACACTTGAACATTATGGCAAAGATTATAGCCAAGGCGGAACGCTGATCTTTGCTCAATTTGCCGGATTCCTGGGTGGTGTATTGTTATCTCCATGGCTGAACAGACGCTTTGGTAAACGGGGAGGCCTGTTAATCGCCACAGCACTTCTCTGTATCGCAGAATTATCCTACATGCTGCTGCCACCATGGGGCTGGATGTACGTCATCGCACCCGCAGCCGGCTTTGGATTCGGAATGGTTGAAGCTGTTATTGGAACCATTATCATCGCTGCAATCAAAGACAATACAGCCGTTGCCATGAGTCGACTGGAAGTGTTATTCGGGATCGGAGCGATGGTCATGCCGCTCATTGCCAGTGGTCTGATTGCTGCCGGGTACTGGCGCCTTTCCTTTCTCGTTGTTGCGATCTGCGCAGCGCTGACCTTTGTTTTCTGGGCAAAAGGATCATTCGGTGAACTCGATAAGTTTCTGGAGCGACGTAGTTCTAATAACGGTTCAGTACATGCCCACACTGCTGGGACATCGGGTGAGATGCATCCCCCATCTGCAAGTACATCCAGTCCAACCTATCGTGGCCTTAACAGGACTCTTCTGGTATTATTCGTCCTGTTCTTCTTCCTATATGTTGGCACAGAGATGAGTCTTGCGAACTTCATGCCAGCGATTCTGATTGAGAAAATGAACATGAAGGAAGCCGGAGCAGCGCTTAGTGTCACCTGTTTCTGGATTGCCATGTCTGTGGGACGACTCTTCGCCGGATATATCGCAGAGAAATTCCAATACCGCGTCTATGTCCTGTATAGTTGTCTCGCATCTGTTCTCTTGTTAATGGTATTTCCATTTACAAACCAAATCTGGTCTGCATTTCTCATCATCTTGCTGCTTGGGCTTGCGATGTCAGGCATTTTCTCCATTGCCCTTGTCTTCGCCAGTAAACTGCTTCCCGGAACAGAAGAATCCACACCCAGCATTTTGATTGCCTCAGGTGGAGTTGGCGGTGCCATTCTGCCTTTGACTACGGGATGGAGTCTTGATCATCTGGCGGTTAATCAGTCTGCATGGATGCTTGCCATTTTTGCAGTTGGCCTGCTTGTCATTAGCTTAATCACGTATCAATGGCAGAACAAACATATAGCGAATTCTGCGACTTAACAGTTATGTGTCGATCCAGTCCTGAGGATTAGAAATACCTATTAAAGAAATCGAAATGTCTACTGTCATAACTTGACGGTGGGCATTTTTTTGTAGCTTTACTTTGTTCTAACAAATCTAACACACGTTATTATAGATAATTATCTCAAATTCAAGGTCTCGTTGCAGTTTTTTAGCATAATAACGCCGCTGAGATTCGTTAGATTTTTCGTTCCCTAAAAACTGGCCTAATAAGATGTTCTCGATTCGTTAGCGCTGTAATTGTGGTGGAAGGTAGCCTATCTTTGCCTCTGATCACCTTAAATCAAGGGAAAGAATTCGCTCTATTCATTTGCACAAGATTGCCCAGGAAATACTTATGGCCAACCGAATCAAACACTTTTGTTAACGACAGGCACTACAGGGCCATTGCCTTTGATGAATTTACCGAATACATATCGGACGAGGGGTCCCAAAATGATCAATTGATATGGCAGCGCCAGGCTGAAGTTACGAGCAATGGTATGGAGATACGTACGGAATACGGATGACCCACTTAATTGATCAGCGAGATATGCTGAAACCATCCCATACAAGGACATGATCAGAACCATGCCAATCACCATAAAAAATGACATGGCTAGCACACCCAGAATTTTGTTGGACTTGTCAAAGGGCAAGGAAAAAGCAATCTTTCTCGCCACAGGGCCAACAATGAAAGACTCCACCAGAAACGCGATGACAAAACATAATATGAATTGAAGCAGTATCTCAAGCGGGGACATCTTACCGAGTAACCCACTGTGCCATAAATTGAATGTCATCATGACGACAACCATTCCTGTACACATCATTAATCCGAAAATAATTTGTTCCTTCTTGCTTGTTGGCAATTCTCTCATCCTCTCTGTTTACCTTCGTAATTATAGAGATGAGGAAACCCTCCACATAAGTGAACATTCTGTGAACAGTTGTGATTTTTCCAAATTAAAATTTGTAAAAGTAGCTATATCTATTAGCTGGTTCTTCTCTACAACAGAAATCTCCAGAGAAAAGACAGTTTGGATAAAGCTGTGATTGCCATTCGTTTGAAAACAGGGCCTTTCTGATTCGTAGATTCTGCTGGATACTCACCATTATTCACACGTGTACTATGTGCACGTTTGATATCCATAGCTTCTGTTAGTTCGTTGGCGAATGCAGAACCAGAAATGACCACAGCAGATTCGGTATTTAGAAAGGCGGATCTGGGATCAAGGTTATACGAACCAACCATGCTGAGGTAATCATCCATGACAAATGATTTGCCGTGTATGGAATAAGGGCCTTGGTATTCATAAATGGCCAGATTGGTATCAAGCAACCGTTTCTTAGAGCTTAAGTATCCCGCGAAAGCCAAAGGGTTAGGGGTCTGCTGGATTGAATTGGTTACCATGACCCATTCTGCTTTTGGATTCATCGACAGATGTACGGCTTTCTTCATTTTCTTGGTAGGAATGGCATATGGCGTCTGAAGGTACACCTTCGACTTTGCTTGATTGGCGAAATGAACAAATGCTCTCCACATGATCGGGTCTTTATACAGCCTTTGGATTGGATTGTGAATGAAAGCGACGTGGTCGGAACGAAGAGCCTCTTGAGCCCATTCCTTCGGCAACACTTTAACAAAAGGATCGCTCTGAGCCCGAGCTTTTTTATATAACTGAGCCAGCCGAGCCAGCTCTTTTAACCCCTTTGCATGATGTTGACGTTTGGCATGTTTTTCTGGTTTGGTGAATGGATGTTCCCATAACAGATCTATATATTTTTTCATTTCAACAACTGTGCTGTTCGTATTATGGTTTGGATTGTAAACAAGGACATCCCGATCGAATACATAGTCTTTTTTGGGTTGCAATGCCATGTATCTATCACCAATATTTTGGCCGCCAATGATGCCATATGTGTTGTCGACAAGAAAGATCTTGTCATGCAGACGGTTATGCCATGTCCATGGCATAACTATGTTGAGTGGTTCATAATACCTTAACTCCACATTGGGGTGAGCTGCAATGGCATTAGGAATATCACGCAATTCTCCGCGCATGTTGTGAAAAATCCCGTCTAAAATGATTCGAACATGAACACCCCGATCAGCTGCATCGAATAAAGCAGCAAAAAAGAGTTGAGATGTTTTTCCTTTTTGGATGGAGTAATAAGCCAGGTCGATGCTTGTTTTTGCCTCTCGAATGGTCTGGATTCTCACCTGACCGGATTGAAAGCCGTCCTCCAAGAGCAGTACGCGATCTGTCGTACTTCCTGCGGTTAACAATTTTTGCATATCCGTATTTTCAATAGTAGATGGAGACGGAACCAAAAATAAAAGGTAAGCTGTGAAAAAAACGTAGACACAATAGGACAGAATAATTGCGAATATGGTTTTAAGGATCATTCAGTACGCCCCCATTTTTATGTAAAAAGTAATTATTTGTATAGCAGTACTATCTCCTTTTGTATCTAAATTATGTTGTTTAAATGAAGCAAGCGTCTCCGGTCAAGGTCAATCGATCAAGAGCTGATCACTGAAATAGGGAAAGCAGCCCTGATGCGACGAGATATCAAACATCGGATTTGATCCAAGTTTTTGTTGAAAACCTTCCAGATCCTCAGCACTGAGGCTATGGCCCACTATCCGATGCTTTTGCACTCAGCCAGATTTCCTTATATGATTCGCCACGATAATTATTGAAAATAACACATCTAAACAGGCTGATATACATATGTATAACGGCCTGTTTGATAAGTTCATACGTGTCCCCATCCAGTTCCTGACTGGACACGTTCCACCCGCTGGCCTATAATTACACCTAGTAATGCCCGTAACTTCATAGTTTCCCAGGGGAGTCGGAATTGGCCGGCTGAGAGTGTATCCCACCAAGATACTAACCCTTAGACCTGATCTGGATCATGCCAGCGTAGGAATCGGAGTATATCGAAATGGCACAGCCCTATGGCTGAACGCCACCTCTCTAACGCCTGCACGCGTCCCGGAATACGGGGCGCTTTTTTAATGTTCTTTTATATAGCCAGAGAGCTAAAAAAAGTGACGTTATCCAGATCTCAACTGGTATAAATCTGTCGATTTATGCAAGATGATTGGATATGAAGCCAAGGAGTACCCCGTGCCAATCGGCCGGACATACCGAAGGAGAGAACCACAAATGAAATGGCGTAAAACGATGGGATTGTTGCTCTTATGCGTGCTTATGGTGACTGTAGCCGCATGTGGTGGCAAAGAAGCTGCCCCAGCTGGGCAGAACGGCAACACAAATACGGAAAGCAGCAACGAAGGTGACACTGCCGCCCTGAAAGATATTAAAGTGGTGCTCGATTGGACACCAAATACGAATCATACCGGCCTGTATGCGGCTGTAGATCAAGGTTTTTACAAGGCCGAAGGCTTGAACGTGGAGATTGTACAACCAGGTGCCGGTGGCGCAGATACGATGGTTGCCTCCAATGAAGTGCCTTTTGGCGTAAGTTATCAGGAGAGTGTAACTCAAGCCCGCACACAGGGTGTTCCATTGGTCTCCATCGCAGCAGTTATTCAGCATAATACATCCGGGTTCGCTGCTCCGGCGGATCGGAATATCAAATCACCGAAAGATTTTGAAGGTAAAACCTATGGCGGTTGGGGTTCCCCTGTGGAAGAAGCCGTGATGCAATCCATTATGGAAGGCGACGGAGCCGATGTATCGAAAGTGAAAAACATTAACATGGGTGATGCCGACTTTTTCACCGCAGTGAAACGGGACATTGATTTCGCGTGGATTTTCTACGCTTGGACAGGTATTGAAGCCGAACTGCGCGGGGAACCGATCGACATGTTATATGTAAAGGATTATTCAGAAGCACTAGATTACTACACACCTGTCCTCGTAACGAACGAGCAGACGATCCAAAACGATCCTGAGCTGGTGAAAGCATTCTTGAAAGCCACTTCCGAAGGGTATCAATATGCGATTGATCATCCCGAAGACGCAGCCAACATTCTGATCAAGGCCGTACCGGATCTGGACAAGGAATTGGTACTGGCAAGCCAGAAGTGGCTCAGTCCGAAGTACACGGATGACGCCCCTCGCTGGGGGGAACAGAAACAGGAAGTGTGGCAGAACTACACCGACTGGATGTTTAGCAAAAAACTGCTGGATGAACAGATCGATGTGAGCAAGGCATATACAAACGAGTTTTTACCCCAATAAAATTTCTCATATAAAACGAACTTAATATTTACACGAGGACGGAGAGGACAGAAATAACGTGAAAAAGCGAAGCGGTCGCCTAAAAGCTTTCTGAAAGAAAGCTTCATCGGAAGCATACGCTATCACCGGATTTTCCCTTTAGAGAAAGGGAATCAAAAAATCTGGGGATAACAGCGATTGGAAGGTTATTCTGTCATCGAAGTGCTAAGTGTAACAGTTATTAGTTCATTTTATATATCACGAAAGGAGCCGTGATCTCTCATGGCAAGCACATTACTTAGCATTCAGGTTATTCCCAAAACGCCAAATGGCGAGAACTCTTATCCTTACGTAGATCGCGCCATTGAAGTTATTCAGCAATCCGGCCTGAAATATCAGGTGAACGCACTCGACACCACGATGGAGGGGGAACTGGAGGAACTGCTGGAGGTTGTCCGCAAGATGCACGAGGTACTCGTGGAGGCTGGCAGCCCAAGCATCATCTCCCAGATCAAAATCGCCCATAGCCCTACTGGCTTCAGCATGGATACCCTGACGGAGAAGTATCGCTAATGCATGCCTATTTCAAAAGTGTATGGCCGCCCATTGTGGCGGTTATTCTCTTTATAGCGATATGGCAGGGAGCCGTCTCCCTCTTCCATATTGAGAAATGGATGCTGCCTGCACCGTCCGATATCGCCCGCGAAGCAGCAACTCAGGCCGAACGGCTTGGCATGCACGCTTCCGCAACCATTCAGTTAACGCTGATTGGATTCGCCGCTGGAACAGCGGTTGGATTACTGATTGCGATGGTGCTGCATTTGGTCCCTTTTCTCAAGTCAGCCCTGTACCCTCTACTTATTCTTAGTCAAAATATCCCAACCATCGCGCTCGCGCCGCTCCTGTTAATCTGGTTCGGATTCGGACTGTTGCCCAAGCTGATTACCATCATCCTGGTCTGTTTCTTCCCCGTCGCAGTGGCGGCCATGGACGGCTTGACCCGTACAGATGCAGCGATGATGAACTATATGCGCATGGCTGGTGCGAAACGTCATCATATCTTCTGGAAGCTGGAGCTTCCCCATGCGCTGCCATCCGTGTTCTCCGGTGTCAAAATCGCCGCTACCTATAGTGTGATGGGAGCCATCATCGCCGAATGGATTGGCGCAGACAAGGGTATTGGTTATTATATGATGCTGCAAAAGTCAGCTTATCGCACCGATCGTTTATTCGTGGCGATTATGATTATTGTCGCGCTCAGCTTGCTGCTCTTCCTGCTCATTGCACTGCTGGAGAAGCTGCTCGTGCGCTGGCGGCCACAGAAGCGGTAGTAAAGCATGTAATCTGTATATAGGAAGTGATGACCATATGAATCGGCAACAGGATGAACAAGTCCAGCCTGGACGAGGAGCACACACAATGGAGCCAAAGCATGGTGAAAAGCTTCACCCGGCTACGCCTGATCGACCTGCCAATACGACTCCTGCTCCCGTTCCACCTGCACTGGACGTTGTTAAAGTTCATGCATCATTCCGTGAACGGCGGAGCAGGTTACCGGTTCTGAACGGCCTGTCCCTGACTGTGGAGCAAGGCGAGTTTGTTGCTATCGTTGGTCCATCCGGCTGTGGCAAAAGCACCCTGTTCCATATCATCGGCGGTCTGCTGAAGCCACAGGAAGGCCAAGTGCTTATGAACGGTCAGAATGTAACGGGACAGCGTGGCAAGATAAGTTATATGCCCCAACAGCCCGCCCTTTTCCCTTGGCGTACCATTGAAGATAATGTACTGCTTGCTGGAGAAGTAGCTTCAAGCGCTCCCCCTCGGAACGAAGCACTTGCAGAAGCTCGTAAGTGGTTAAGCAGCGTGGGTCTTGCCGGGTTCGAGCAAGCCTATCCTCATATGCTGTCGGGCGGAATGCAGCAGCGTGCGGCATTTTTGCGCGCCCTGCTCAGTCCGCAGGAACTCATGCTGCTTGACGAACCTTTCAGCGCGCTGGATGCACTGACACGCAGCGACATGCAGCGCTGGCTGCTCGATATCTGGGAACAGAACCGCCGCTCGGTGCTGTTCATCACCCATAATATCGAAGAAGCATTGCTGCTAGCGGATCGGGTCTATGTATTATCCAACCGACCTGCAACGGTGTTGCACGAGGTACATGTTCCTTTTGATCGCCCAAGACGAGAAGAAATTACGGAGGAATCCGCTTTTCTGGAGCGTAAACGGCAGATTGCACAGTGGATGCGAGAAGAACAGCAGAAAGCCCGCCTATCATAATAGCGCGGGTTTTTAAGTTATTATTTTCCTTTAATGGGTGATCCACCACAAGAAATTCTGCGTAACATAGTTAGAATATAAATGACCACAAGGAGGAATTCCCTCGTGCATTCTCAAGCTTTTGCACCATTAATTGATGCTCATATTCACTTCGATCAGTATACCCCTGACGAACAACGCGAGATGCTGCTATCTTTCCCGTCTCAACAAGTCGAGGCAGTCATCGCCGTGTCCATGAATCTCGCTTCTTCCCAGGCCAATCTGGAGCTTGCAAAACAACATCCACGTAACATCTATCCAGCCTTCGGTTTCCATCCAGAACAGGAACTGCCGTCCGTTGTAGAAATGGACCTGTTCTTCCAATGGATCGAGAAGCATATTGGACAAGCTACAGCCATAGGAGAAGTCGGCCTCCCCTATTACAACCGTCAGGAAGCGGAGCAGGCAGGGCAGCGCTTCGATCAGAGCGGGTATATCGAGTTGCTTGAACGTTTCATCCAGCTCGCCAAAAAGCACAACAAACCACTTGTCCTTCATGCGGTATACGAAGATGCGGATATCGTCTGTGATTTGCTGGAGCAAAATCAGTTCCGACGCGCCCATTTCCACTGGTTCAAGGGTTCTCGCGAAACCATAAGGCGTATGGCTGATAATGGCTATTTCATCTCTTTCACGCCAGATATTCATTACGAAGAAGAGATTCGTGAACTCGCCCGGCAATATCCATCGGAACAAGTCATGGCCGAGACCGACGGACCTTGGCCCTTCGAAGGACCATTTCAGGGACGAATGACACACCCTGCCATGACTAGACAGGTCATCCAGGCATGGAGTGAGATCACCGGCATGGGAACCGAGCGGGCCGCCCGGCTCTTTTATCAGAACACAAAGCGTTTCTATGGCTTAACTTGAGTACAATCAGGTAACATCAAGTACACTCGCTTGTCCTGCCAGCACAGCACAACACATTACAGTTCAGCACAAAGAAGCCAGTCGGTTTCGCCCCGACTGACTTCTAGTCTACTATTATATATCAGTTGAACTAAATTTTTTACACAGAAACGTAGAGGACAGAAATAACCTGAGGAAGCAGAGCGGTCGCCTAAAAGCTTTCTGAAAGAAAGCTACTTCGGAAGCATACGCTATCACTAGATTTTCACCTTCACAAAAATTGGATCAAAAAATCTGGGGATAACAGCGATCGGAAGGTTGTTCTGTCATCGGAGTGGCAAGTGTAACTACCTTCAGTTCAACTTAACGCTTCAAGAATCCTTTGCCTTCGAGGAACGGTCTCACTTGCAACCTTGTCGGCTCAGTCAGGCGCTTCGCCATCAGTTCGGACCATGGGGTCGTTCGTTCACCGTTAGTCCGTTCTTTCATGTACACCGTCGTTGTCTCATCATACTGCTCAACACCTTTGATGCTCTGCTCGGCATTATAACGATTATGATGCAGGACTGCATCCAGCGGCAGACGCGGCCGAATTCCCGTTTCCTGATCTGCAACACCAATGCACATGCCATACACCGGATATACTCCTTCCGGCAAATCCAGCAACTCAGCTACTTCCTCAATCCGGGTACGAAGCCCGCCGATATATACGATTCCGAAACCAAGTGACTCTGCTGCAAGAGCGGCATTCTGGGAAGCCAGTGCAGCATCAATTGTGGCTACCATGAAATTCTCTGTTGAATCGGCATACGATTCCTTCTCAGGAAGATGACGTTTCGCAGCATCACTCAGCCGATACAGATCAGCACACCATACGAGAAACACCGGACATTCATTGACGTAGGCCTGATTGCCTGCCAATTCAGCCAGCTTGGATTTCTGCTCTATGTCAGTCACAGCAATCACGGTATAGGCTTGTACACTACTTGAAGAAGAAGCCATCTGACCCGCCGCTACGATGGCTGCAAGCTGCTCATCACTCACCGGGTCTGGCTTGAATTTGCGTACAGAGCGGTGCTTCATCATCAATTCAATGGTTTCATTCATGGCTGTTCACTCCCAATCCTCGAAGTACGAACTCAATTGTCTGCTCAGCGAGCTCGTCTGTATTCATATCCTGATAATCAAAGCCAAATCGTGAATTCTTGGCCCGTTTGTGTGCCAAGGCCACACCCATCACCTGAAGCATCGCATAAGTTACGGACTCAATCTGAAACAATCCCTGGTCTTTTCCTTCTTGCAGAAGTTCCTTAACTCGGGTCCAGACGGGGTCCAGAAAACGAAATACGGTAGCTGTGCGATGTGTACGAAGTGTAATTTCAAGCTGCACAATATCGCTCATCTCCCGATCCGTCATCGTGAACTTCACAACTTCACCAATAATTCGTCGGATGCCTTCCACAGGCGAGGACATGGATTCTTCCGCCAGCGAGTTCATCATATGCCCAGGGAAAAAATGCTCAAATAAGGCTTCGAACACCTTTTCTTTGCCGCCAAAATGGTATGAGACCAGTGACACGTTCGCACCCGCCTCATCACAGATTTGACGAACACTCGTCCCGTCATACCCCTGCTGTGCAAAAAGCTTCTTGGCTGCAAGCAATATCCTCGTTTTGATATCCAATTCCGGTTCAGTCATTCCGTCCCGCTCCCTCTTATCCGTTCATTTCATCTGCTTCAGCTCAAGGGCTGTAGCCAGGTACTGTATCTGTCTATTATATTACACCAAGCACCCCGATGAAAATCATCGGGGTGCTTGTCCTATCTATGAAGCAATGGTATACATCTGCTGTATTAGTTGTTTGCCTGAGCCGGGCTTGGAGCCATAGCTGGCATGCGTTGTTTTTTCAACAACGTCACGACCAATGACAACGCAACGGCAACCAACAGTACAATCACGATGGAACCTACAGCAGACTGAACTCCTGGGCCTCCCAACTGCACGCTCAGAATACCCTGAACGGCGTATGTTGCAGGCAGGTACTGCCCAATGCCGCTATAGAAGCTGTTCAGCAATTCACGCGGTACCATAGCA
Organism: Paenibacillus sp. FSL L8-0435; assembly: GCF_037965655.1. Classification (NCBI taxonomy): domain Bacteria; kingdom Bacillati; phylum Bacillota; class Bacilli; order Caryophanales; family Paenibacillaceae; genus Paenibacillus; species Paenibacillus sp. FSL L8-0435. Next base: position 476,061 of record NZ_CP150185.1, on the reverse strand, counting down.
CCGGAGGATACCAGTTGCAAGGACAGTGAGATGATGTTGAACAGACTTCCCGCTGGTCCGAAGCAGATCAGGAAGAACTGGGAGAAGAACATGAACGTGCACAGGAAGAGCGCCTGGAACAACCAGAATGCAACGAATCCTTGTGCAATCTGTCCTCCCAGTGCCACGATCAATGATGATCCCAGCAGGGAAACGACCAATGCAGAACCCACGTTAATGACTACTCTCGCGCCAAACAAAGTCAATCGGGAATAGGTAGATGACAGCATACCCATGGCTGTCTGGAGGTTCATCCCCATGATCATGGCACCTACATAGGAAGCCAGTACCATCATCATCGGCACCATCTGATTATTCATCCCGTTAACCGGGTTGATGGACGTTGTCGTTCCTTCCACTCGGGTAGTCAGGTTTGTCGCGGCTTCAGCAGCCTGATCGGCAGGCGCACCTGAAGCGGTCAACACCGTCTGTACCCCTTGTGCTGTAGCTTGTTTGTTAATTGTGTTTGTCACACTTTGTGATACACCTTGCATCATGCTTTTGATCGTAACCGGGTTCGCTTCATTAATGGTGTATTTAATCTCGGCGGTTGAGCCAGCCGTCTGAAGCAATTCGTTAAATCCAGCCGGGATATCCAGCACCATGTGTACTTGGTGATGATTCAGCTGATCCAACGCTTCAGCCGCACTCAGATTGGATACGGTATGAAAAGGCAGTGTTCCTGCGAGCGAATCCGCAATTCCTTTGGACATTTCGCCGTCCTCATTAACAATCGCAACCGTCAATTCTTTCGCACGGTCATTTACTCCAGAATATGCGGTCATCCAGATCACGCTAAAGATCACTTGGAACATAAGTGCTGTTACGATCCCTACAATCACTGGCGGTTTTTTAAACAATGTACGTAAAGCCTGTAACATAAAAGGTGTCCTCCATTACTCAAATAGTTCTAATTTGATTTAAACAGTTGTTTGAATCAAACGATCGTTTAAATTTTATGTGAATATGTCCATATTGTCAACTCATTTTTGAAAAATTCAGAAAACGTAAGCTTTATTCATGAATACAATCGATCCATTTTCACAAAGGTGCATTATGCTATCCTTTCTCCGTAGAAAAGAACATCTATATCAACGATTCAGGCTTACTTTCTGGCGACTCAACTGTATTTTTCTCAACAAAAAACACGGTCCGTCACAGCGGACCGCGCATTTATTCATCCTCACTTCATTGACAATAAGGCGTTGAATATATCTCCAAACAAAGGTCAGTCAGTCATTTCTCTTCAGCTTCATGCGTTGCAGACGTAGGGAATTCAGGACAACCGACACGGAGCTGAACGCCATCGCCGCCCCTGCCAGCCATGGAGCCAAGAAGCCAACTGCCGCAATGGGAATACCAATAACGTTGTATCCGAGTGCCCAGAACAGGTTTTGTTTGATGTTCCCCATGGTGCGCCGGCTCATCTCAATGGCATCTGCAATGCTGTTCAGATCACCACGCATCAACGTAATATCCGCCGCTTCCATCGCTACATCTGTTCCTGTTCCGATGGCCATCCCAATATCAGCAGTAGCAAGTGCCGGAGCATCATTAATGCCGTCACCTACCATCGCAACTTTCAGGCCACTCTCCTGAAGTTTCTTCACTTCCGCAGCTTTACCTTCCGGCAGCACCTCAGCCAGCACTTTACCGATCCCTGCCTGTTCTGCTACAGCGCGAGCTGTTCGCTCATTGTCTCCCGTGATCATGATGACATCAATCCCCATCGCCTGAAGACGCCCAATGGCTTCGCGAGAGGTATCCTTGATGGTATCAGCCACAGCCACGATCCCTGCCCACTGACCATCCACCGCTACCAGCATCGCTGTACGCCCTTGTTCCTCCAAACGGTTCATCTGCTGAACGGTTTCCTCAGAGACATTCACCTTCGCATCTGCAAGCAAACGACGTGTGCCGACCAGAATCTCCTGCCCTTTTGCTGAAGCTCGCACGCCGTATCCCGGTATGTTCTCAAACTTCTCTGTTGGGGTTAGCTCCAGGCCCTTGGCACGAATACCTGCAACAATTGCCTCTGCCAGCGGATGCTCGGAACTCTGTTCGGCCGCTCCCACTCGCTCAAGCAGATCGGATTCCGTCCAATTCGGAGCCGTGATTACATCGGTAAGGACCGGTTTACCTTGAGTTACTGTACCTGTTTTGTCGAGCACCACGGACTGAATCTGTTGTGCCGACTCCAGATGTTCGCCGCCCTTGAACAGAATGCCATATTCAGCCGCACGTCCTGATCCAGCCATGACAGAAGTCGGCGTTGCCAGCCCTAGTGCACATGGACAAGCAATGACGAGCACGGCAATCGCTTTTTCAAGGGAACCAGCGAAGTCACCTGGACTTGCAAACAGATACCAGATCAAGAATGTCAGCGCGGCTATGCCGACAACAATGGGTACAAATATGCCTGAAATGACATCTGCAATCCGCTGGATTGGTGCTTTGGAACCCTGAGCTTGCTCGACTACTTTGATGATTTGAGACAAAGCCGTGTCCGAGCCCACTCGGGTCGCACGCAGCCGTAATACCCCATTTTTGTTCAACGTAGCACCTGTAACAGCATCTCCCGGTTTTTTATCCACGGGAAGGCTCTCTCCACTAAGCATGGATTCATCTACTGAGGATTGCCCTTCTTCAACGATACCATCCACCGGGATACTGTCCCCCGGCTTCACCAGAACCAAGTCACCCACCGCAACATATGCGGCAGGAACCATCACTTCCTGTCCGTCCCGGATGACACGAGCTTCACGTGGAGCCAGTTCAATCAAACTTTTAATAGCTTGTGAAGAGCGACCTTTCGCCACAGCTTCGAACCATTTTCCAAGTAAAATTAACGTAATCAGAATTGCACTTGTCTCATAATAGAGTTCTACCGAAGGCATGGCGGCTGTACTCGTTCCCATAGCCCCATGATCCATGGTTGTTGAAGGTAAGTACCCACTGGATAACGTCAGATAGAGACTGTAGAAAAACGCTGCACTGGTACCCAATGCGACGAGAACGTCCATATTGGCACTGCGGTTACGTAGGGCTTTGTACGCCCCCACATAGAACTGCCATCCAATCACGAACTGTACTGGCGTTGCCAGAATCAGCTGGAACCAAGGGTTCATGAACAGATCTGGGACATAGATTCCGGATGTGAACGAGAAATGCCCCACCATTGCCCACAGTAAAGGAATCGATAACAACGCAGATATCATCCATTTCCACTTTTTGCGTTGCAGCTCACGTTCACGAACCGATGTGGTCTCTTCTTGCGTCAATTGCAGTTCGGCACCATAGCCCATCTGCTTGATCTTGGCGGTAATATCCGAAGGTTTCAATGTGCCAGCCGCATATTCGATATGCCCTGTTTCCAGCGCCAGATTCACATTCGCCTGAGATACCCCCGGTAGTCGGGAAAGTCCTTTTTCAATCCGGGCAGAACAGGCAGCACACGTCATACCGGTGATGTTCAGATCAACCGATTCGGACACCGTACCGTAGCCAAGCGCCTCTACTTTATCCCGCAACGCGTTCACGTTAGTTGTCTTCGGATCATAAGATACGGTTGCCTGTTCGATGGCAAGGTTCACATTGGCCTGATGCACACCTTCCATGCGGGACAATCCCTTCTCTACTCGCGTCGAACAGGCAGCACAGGTCATCCCCGTGATGTGCAGTGTTGCCTTCAGCCCTGGTGCTTCTGCCATAGGTGGTATTGGGGTGGGTTCAGATGATCCATCCATCGGTTTATTCGTTGAGTTATCCATCATGTCAGCTCCTTTCATATCGATTCAATTTATTGTATCTCTTATCAACATACCCCTCAGGGGTATATACCAGACAGAAAATTAGGCTTAAACCTGACTCGTGGGAAAAGGGGTTTGCCCTCTTTGTGCCCATGAGCATGTTCGGTTTAAGCCTGTGATCCCGTTAGACTACATCGTATCCCTGATCTTCAATCGCAGCTTTGATCTGATCCACGTTCACTTTCTGCTCATCATATTCCACCGCTACTGTTCCCGCTGCCAGATCAACCTTACCACTCGCACCGGCATTCTTCACAGCTTCTTCAACTGATTTCACGCAGTGATTGCAGGACATTCCAGTAACGTTCAACGTAACATTAGACATTGTAAATTCCTCCTTGGGGTATATTAAAATGATAAATTAAATAGTTGAATTGATTTAGCTTACTTCATTAACTTCCTTACTTCATTAACTTCCGCATCGTAACCAGCAGTTCATCTACAACCTCATGTTCACCAGCCTGAATACGCTCAACGATACAGCTCTTCATATGGCCTTCAAGCAAAAGTTTGCCCACTGAATTAAGAGCAGACTGAGCCGCCGCAATCTGCGTCAGTACATCATCACAGTACGTATCCTTTTCGATCAATCCTTTGATCCCGCGAATCTGACCTTCCACACGGTTCAAACGAGAGACCAGGTTACTCTTCATCTCCTGCGAATGGTGACTCTTGCGCACATGCTTCCCATCACTGCCCTCGGCATGACAGGATGCCGCTTCTTGAACTGTAACCGAAGCTTCCGTTGAATCTGAAATGGAGGATTGCATAGGTTCCTCGGGATGGCTCTGATGTTCCATCTGAACACCCCTTTTCTTTCGTTCTTTTCTAAGAGTAACATACCCCATGGGGGTATTCAAGACTATTCTGATATTTTGATAAAAATGGATGAATCCTTCCTAATTAAATAGAGCGATGCATCTTACAAGGTATACTCCATCCTGCTGCTGCGGACGACCAGACCCATCTGTTCATAGAAAGCCTGTGCCCCAGAGTTAAACGTCGACACGGATAATTCCACGCTGTCTGCCTGAAGCTCTCTCCCTAGCTCGATGAATGCTTCTAGTAACTGTTTGCCTGTTCCTTGGCCCCGATGTTTGTTATCCACTACAAGTTCATGGATGTACAACATCTTGCGATCCACCATCAATGGGTTATCCTGAATTACACTTAACTGCGCACTCCCGTAACCCAGAATCAGCCCCGTTTCGGAAGACTCGGCAACATATAGGTAACGCTTGTCCGTTTCCAGCAGTTCAGTGAACTCCTTTTCCTCCATTCTGGTCTCTAACGCAATGTATAGATCGGGCCGTCCCTCGACATGCATCCGGTGTAGTTCATCCATCAACAATGACACGCCAGAGTAGTCCCTCATTTCTGCCTTTCGGATGTTAATCGTACCTGTACTCATCCCCATCACTCTTTCGTCTACTGAATTTTACATTATTATACAACCAAAAAGCAGATACCATAAGGGTACCTGCTTCGCTACATTTATTTTCATTCCATCAAGCCCGTAGGATGCTCATGTTGTTTATTTTTTCGAAGAAGTATTTCCTTCATTAAAAGCAACAGGTGATGGCTTCGCGGCCCATTCATCCGCCTGCGGCTCAATGTCCACTCCGCTCAAAATCTTCTTTTTCTCCATCAAGGAATCCCCGTCTTCATCCAGCTTGTTGCGAATTTCCGCCTCGTCCTGAGGTTGATTGTTCTGTGTCATCGTAGAATCCTCCCTTATGTGTTTATCTTCAATATGATGTTCCTTTATATAACTTACCCATTTTTTGCTTTATCATTCTCCGCGAGGGACATGCGATCCCCAAGTTATGTGTTATTTGAATTAAACATTAACTTTATTAAGCTAAATCCATCTCTAAACCCTTGCTCGTACATTACTGACTCTGCTGTACCATGAAGAAGGGTTATTACATTACAATAGTCCAAAAATAAAGCCATCCCCTCTGGCTTAACATATTCACACAGCTCCATAAACAAACGATCACTTTCTTGACTCAATCTTTTATATTCTTTTGAATTATAAATCACAAGATTTCCGATACTCTCCATACGAAGAGCTTTGAACTGGTTAAATATTTCTTCGAAGTCCTCCATGTTCCCCTCCAAAAAAGTGACGTCACTATGAATATAAATATTAGAGTGACGTCACTTAGATGTCAATATGATTGTATATTGAATTATTTTGTAATGATACAATATGAACATTACTTTTTGAGGAGATTTTATTTCATGGCTACAGATAAAAGAGTCTTTACACTTAGGCTGCGAGAAAAGAATTTTGAGAAAATTAAAGTGATTGCGGACAAAAACAAACGATCTATTGCAATGCAAATTGAGTATCTTATTGAACAACATATTGAAGAATTTGAGAAAGAACAAGGTGTTATTTACCCAGATAAACATAATGACGTATAGGTTTTGCGCCCTTAGTACATGCGCATTATCCATACGTCATTTTTCATGATATATCCTGTTACCCGTTAATCGAAATCAACCTGTTTATCCAAAATGATTTCCTCTACTTTGTATTCCATCTCTGGTATTGAGGGAATCAAGGAGAATCGAACGTTTTCCAGAGAAGAAGGAAGAGCAGGAACCACTCGGAAACTAATTTGCGTCTCCCCACCTCCTCCACGACTGCCATGTCTCATGGTGATATGTCTCTGTTCGCTGAATATTTCCAGAGCCAAATGTGGAACCATTTGTATACGCTCAGCTTCATTCCCCTTATATTGAATCTCCACATAAACGAGGCTTTCGCCTTCATATTGCATTGAATGCGTGATCATATACTCACACGAATCTTTGATCATTTTCTTCATAATCGGCACCACACTCGTCAATTGAAGAGGTTCACTTGGAAAGTAGTGTCTTTGCGGCATCGGTTGCACGCTACGGAGAACATATCGGATATCTTCCTCCTTCATATCCAGTAAGCTCACCCATTCATCGATGGTATTTTGAGGGGGTTGGTATTGGACTGCTCCGGTTATGTCCTTTCTGGCTGCAACCAGTTTCAAAAGTTGCTCATCAATCCGCTGTACCTCATCGCTGTATTCATTAGGAATTTCACGTAATTCACTCCAGCCCATATTTAATCACTCTCCTAATTTAATGACATGCCATGCAAATACAATTCGCTACTGTACCTGCATCCCCCTCTTAAAAAGGAAAAGACGCCCCCTGGGTCAAATTCGTGACCTTACGGGACGCCCTTTTTATATTGTCCACCTCAAATGGACATCATCTACCGGTTTGCTTGTAACACTGAGCAAAAATGCATACTTGCCTTAACCAACCTATGCCTGATCCTGGCGAGCAAGCGTGGCAAGTGCGCGTAGCGCTGCATTAATCTCACGCTCCACCGCTTGTCCAACCGCATCCGTATGTGGATCATACTCGGCAGCCAGGTCGCTGTCCGCGAATCCATCGATCGCGACAATGGCTCCAGCACGCGCGCCACGCAAGGTGCTGACAATATAGAGCGCTGCAATTTCCATCTCAGCTGCAAGTGCTCCAGCCTGCTTATACTTGCGGTGTGGAATCTCTTCCACGCCTGCAAAGAACGCATCCAGCGTTACGGTGATACCTACGCCCACTTTACCTGCAAAGCTTGCAGCATCCGCGCTTTCTTGCTCACCAGCAGCTTCGATCAACGCTTGTGTCACCCCAATGTCCGCTACCGCTGGAAAACCTTCCGGCACCAGTTGGCGAGTCAACCCGTCCGTACGAACGGCTGCTGTACTCACTATCACACTGCCTGCCGGATAATCGGCTGTATACGACCCAGCTGTACCTACACGAATCAGAGTTGTTACACCCGCGCGAATCAATTCCTCGAAACACACAGCTGCTCCTGGTGAACCTACACCGTGGCTGACCACAGCGATCTGTACCCCTTCATACAATCCAACAAATGTACGATACTCCCGACTGAACGCCAGTTCTCTCGCCTGCTCCAGCTTGTTGGAAATCTTCTCCGCACGTGCCGGATCACCACAGACGATGGCGTATGCCGGCATGTCTTCCGAATGAATCTGCAAAATAGGCATTAACATCTTAATCAAACTCCTTCTTCGTCCACTCGTCTTCCGGAATCGGCAGATCTTCACCGGAGAAGCGTTGTTCCTTGAACGGATCGGCAAAATGGTGGAAACCATTCACTTCCCAGAATCCGTTCCGATCTTCTGTCATAAACTCAAGACCACGTATCCACTTGGCACTCTTCCAGAAGTAAAGTTGTGGCACAACCATACGCAGTGGAAAACCATGCTTGGGTGTTAGTGGCTCACCGTTATATTTGAATGCAAGTAATACATCATCATGCATCAATTCTTCAAGCGGTACATTTGTCTCATAATCATGATCCGCATGGATCATGACGTATTTTGCCTCCGGCTTAACCCCAAGAAGCTTCACAAAATCGGAAAAGCGAATACCTTCCCACGGCGTATCAAATTTCGACCAACGGGTAACACAGTGAATATCACTCACCGTGTTCACCTGTGGCATCGCCTGCAACTCAGCTAGGGAGAACACCTTCTCCTCTTCCACTTCGCCGAATACCTTCAAGTCCCAAGTGGACAGGTCATATTCCGGCACTTCCCCTTCATGCAGAATCGGGAATTTCTCCGTCAGCATCTGTCCTGGCGGCAGCCGATCTCCGTGATCGTAACCTGTTTTGGGTGCCGGGGTTTTACTTTTTTTCAAACGTTCAGCCTTGTTATGCAAGTGGAATTCCTCCTTCTTTTACTGTCTCTAACATAGACATTCAGGAATTAACGCGAGCTTCCGCCCGCTTTCAGTGCATCCTGTGCATAGGTACGGTCTTTGAAAAAGAACATCGCGACAAGCGTTACAATATACGGCAGCATCAATGTGAAATGGGTTGGCAGGGAGAATCCTTGCAGACGAATACTTAATGCTTCCATGAAGCCAAACAGTACACTGGAGCCCATCACACCAAGCGGATTCGCTTGCCCCAGCATCGTTGCCACCAGCGCGATAAAGCCACGACCAGCAGTCATGCCTTCCGTAAACATCGTTACCTGACCGAGCGACAACTGTGCTCCAGCCAGAGCACACAACACACCGCACATCAGAACGGCACCATACTGGATGCCGCGTACCTTGATCCCGATGCTCTGCGCTGCAATTGGGTTCTCACCGACGGAGCGCAGGCGGAAGCCGGATACACTTTTGAACAGATAAAATTGCAATGCAATCACGAGCACAATGCCGAGGTAGACTAGCGGACTATGTCCCGATATTACATCGCCCACCCACGGAATGTCCTTAATCAATGGAATATCCCACTTGGGAAGTCCCACCATGTCTTTGTCGTAGTATGCACCTTTCACATCAAAAATCGCACGCAGTGCAAAGGTCGTCACCCCTGCAGCCAGGAAGTTGAGCGAGATCCCGACCACGATGGCGTTGGCCTTCAGATTAATGCTTATAAAGGCAAAGAGCGCTGAGAATAACATCACAATTATAATGGAAAAGAGTACAGCCAGCAGCACATTGCCAAACAGATAATTACCAACAATCGCGGAGAACGCACCGATCAGAACCAGTCCTTCAAGACCGACGTTGAACAGACCGACACGAGAACACAAAGCCCCACCGAGCGCTGCAAGCAGGATTGGAGTCATAATCCGCAAGGTTGAGCCAAACATGGCTGCATCAAACAGTTGTTGCATTGGACTTTTTCTCCTTTCTCCGCTTCAGGAATGAATAACCGATCTGAGCTGATACAAATAACGTCAATACAGCCTGGATGACACTGCCAACTTCCAGCGGTACATCCGTGTTCCGTTCCATCCCCATGGCACCTGTCTGTAACGCAGCCAGCAAAATAGCTGCCACAGCAGTACCGAGTGGATGTGAGCGGGCAAGCAGCGTTGCCATAATGCCGCTCCATGCGTAACTTGCCGATGACAGCGAGCCATCAAGGAAACGGTACTGTGTACCAAGCACTTCCCCCGCACCTGCAAGTCCAGCTAGTCCGCCACTGATGACCATGGACAGCATCATCATGCGAATGCGTCGAACACCACCGTAGGTTGCAAAGGACGGGTTGCTGCCGAGCATGCGGATTTCATAACCAGTCACCGTTTTATGTGTGAACCAGTAGATCAGAATAGCTGCTACAATGGCAATAATGAAGCCTGCATGCAGCCCCATGCCCTGGAACAACTTTGGCAACCAGATACTCTGGTCAATCATGGGTGTCTGAGCCATCGCAGCAGATCCTGTAGTGTCCTTGAATGGATAGGAGACCATGTAGCCCCCGAAATAAATGGCAATATAGTTAAGTAGTAAGGTTGTGATCAACAGATTCATGCCGAAACGCGCATCCAGCCACCCTGCAAACAGGGACCAGATTCCCCCGGCAAGAATACCTGCCATTATCGCAGCAATACACACAAACCAGCCTGGGCCTGGCAGATAGAGCGCCGTGAGCGCGGCACTAAGCCCGCCAAGAATCATCTGGCCTTCCGCTCCCATATTGAAGAATCCGGCACGGAATGCCAATGCTACGCCAAGCCCTGCCAAGATAATTGGTGTGGAACGAGCCAACGTATTCGTGAAGAAGTAGAAGTTGCCGAAGGCCCCTTTCCACATCTCCGCATACGTATCCACCACATTACCGCCAACGATCAGAATCGCCACAGCCCCTGCAATCAGACCGATGAATACGGCAAGCAGCGGCTGCACGAGTCCGCGAAGTGTTTCTTTTACCCGATTCATATCCGCTCTTTCCCTCCTGCCATTAACAAGCTGATCTGTTCCTCAGTCGCTTCCTCTGCTCTCAATTCTCCCGCAATCTCACCTTCATACATGACAATAATCCGATCAGATAATTGCAAAATTTCGGACAACTCTGATGAAATGAGTAGAATACCCGCACCCTCGCTACGCTTGCGCAGCAATTCGGCATGAATCGTCTCCATCGCTCCGATATCCACACCACGTGTTGGTTCGGCTGCAATCAGAAACGGTGTATCCTGTGCAAATTCACGAGCGGCAATCAGCTTCTGCAAGTTTCCTCCGGACAGAAACTGTGCCTTGGTCTCCGCAGAACCTGTCTTGATGCTGAACTGTTGGATCCAACTCTCTACCATTGTTCTTGCTGCTTTGGCTTTGATAATGCCGCGTGACTGCAAGCGATGATGGTGTCCCATTAGCCCGTTCTCGCGAACACTCGCATCCTTGGCCGCTCCCCACATGTAACGATCTTCCGGGATATGAGCAAGTCCATGCTCCCGGATGCGCCGTACAGGCCAGTTGGTTGTATCCTGCCCGGAGAGCAAGACGCGACCACTATCCGCCTTACGCAGTCCGGCAATGACCTGAATCAGTTCCGACTGGCCGTTACCCGAGATACCCGCTATGCCAACGACCTCACCTTTTCGAACCTCCATATGAATCTCCTTGAGCGCCGAACGATCCTTCGCTCCGGACAGATTAACCCCTTCCACCTGAAGCACCGCTTCCGCTGGAACCGATGGCTGCTTGTCCATACGCACAAGTTCACGACCAACCATCAGACGGGACAATTCTTCCACATGTGTATCTTTGGCTTCCAACGTACCTGTCACCTGACCATCCCGAAGCACCGTGATCCGGTCGGCTACATCCATGACTTCTTGCAGCTTGTGCGTGATCAGTACAAAGGTTTTGCCCAGCTTGGCGAGAGATTTCATGTTCGCCAGCAGTTCTTTCACTTCAAGTGGTGTCAATACCGCCGAAGGTTCGTCCAATATAATGATGTCTGCGCCCTGATGCAGCACCTTGAGAATTTCAACACGCTGCTGCATGCCAAGCGGGCACTCGGACACTTTTTTCCACGGGTCGACCGGCATACCATATTTTCTGCCAAGCTCGTTTACTTGAGCCGCTGCTTTTTTGCGGTCAAATGCGCCTGCCTTAGCCGGTTCGCGTCCGATCACGATGTTCTCCGCCACCGTAAAGGAAGGGAACAGCATGAAATGCTGATGCACCATGCCGATGCCACTTGCCATCGCCTGGGACGGCGTGGCAAAGCTCACCTCACGTCCGCGGACTTTGATTGTGCCTGACGTGGGCTGTTCCATACCGTACAGCATACGCATCAAGGTTGTTTTACCGGCCCCATTCTCACCTACCAGGGCATGAATCTCTCCCTCACGCAAATTAAAACGGATGTCACGGTTAGCGGTGAAGCCACCGTACTTCTTCGTAATCTGCTCCATCTCCAACAGCATATCTCGCGTTCGCTCCCCTCAATTCAACTTAAAAAGGTTACACACGCCACTACGATGACAGAACAACCTTCCGATCGCCGTTATCCCCAGATTTTTTGATTCCCTTTTGACACGGGAAAATCCGGGGATAAATGCGAACACTTCGCTTCTTCAGGTTATTTCTGTCCTCTTCGTTATCGTGTAAACGATAAGTTGAACATATACTGGTCATTTAATAGCAGCAAAACCGGCTGCCTGATCGGGCAGCCGGCTGATCATTTCCATCACTCATTCATTGAAAAGAACATTCAAAACTATTGTTGCAATGGATCTTTGACTACAATTTTGCCGGATACGATATCATCCTTGATTGCTTTAACCTTGTCGATCACTTCTTGTCCGACGAAAGCATTCAATGGAGATTCGCTATCACGTGTAACGTAAGTCAGGCCTACACCGTCTTCTTTCAAACCGTAGTTTACTGCACCTGCTTTGAAGTTGCCTTCTACAAAATCTTTCACGGTCTCATAAGCAACCGTATCGGTTGACTTCAATTGAGACAATACGATATGTTCCGGGTCTTCAACTGTACGGTCCGTATCCTGACCTGATGTGTAGAATCCTTTTTCCTTGGCTGCTTCGAACACGCCGAGATCACCTACAGCGGATGCGCCAGCGATGAAGTCAGCGCCTTTGCCGAATTGCACCAGCGCCAATTCTTTGGCTTTGGCCGGGTCATTAAATCCACCTACATAGTTCACGAGGAATTCTGCATCCGGATTCACGGATTCCAATCCAGCTTTGAAACCTTCCGTATATTTCTTGATCAATGGTACATCCATTGCTGCGATCATGCCGAGTTTGTCTGTTTTGGTGGACAATCCAGCAGCTGCACCGAGCAGGTACGCCCCTTCATATTCACGGAAACCAACGCTACGAACGTTAGGAAGATCAACGGTTGTATCTACAATTGCAAAGGACTTGTCCGGATTTTCTGCAGCGACTTTCTTCAATGCATCTTCTGCCTGGAAAGTTGCTGTAATAATCAGATCATAATTCTCGGCAACCGCTGCACGCAGATTTTGTTCAAATGCTGCCGGGTCTGTCGATTCAATCGTCTTGGTGTCTACTTTGAATTCTTCACCTGCTTTTTTGAAGCCTTCATCCATCTGTACAAAGAAAGGGTTAACCCCTATTTTTTCGGGAAGTACGAGGGCCATCCGAAGAGATTTCTCAGAATCACTGCCTTGGGCGGATTGTTCGTCTTTGGAAGCCGAATTTCCACAAGCTGCTAACAAAATAGCCAACATGATGATCGATAAGACGAACGATAAACCTCTTTTCATTTTGAAAATACCCCTTTTCAACATTCTTTTTTCTTATCCTAGCGGATACTGTCGATCCTTGTCAATAAATCTTTGAGCGTATACACTCAAATAGAATATAATTGACAATTCACTTTCTACCAAGCTTTGGAAACCGTTCTGTATCAAGCTTTTTTTCGTTGACATCCAGCGCGTCTCCGTGCTAAAGTCAATCCAATTATTCTATTCTGATAGGAATTGTCAGAATTATAACCCAAAGCTAATTATTTTCCAACCCATTTTAAGGAGGCTATTCATTTGAAAAAAATCACCCAGATCACACTGGCGGCTCTACTCGCCGCTCCGGTAACACTCGGCAGCCTAAGCTTGCCCGCTTCCGCTTCTGCAGCATCTGCAACTCCGGCTAAACCAACCACATCACAAAGTGTCAAAGGACCGGTAGCTCAGGCGCCAGGCGCTTATACGGAAAGCGCAGCGGATTTTGCTCAATTCTTGCAAGCGAAATACAACATTCAATTGCCGCAACAGATTACCAAAGGTGATTTCATTCAAGCCATTGCAGCCATCACGGAAGCAACTCAAGCAAGTGACATTGAAGCCAAAGCTCCAGTCTTTACCGATCTGTCTTCTGGTGATTCTTCATATGATGCTGCCGTATCCTTATACAATAATGGGGTTCTTACCGGTACAGAAGTACGTGCCAAGGATCATCTGAGCACTTATGCAGCGGTCTTCATCGCGGTGAAAGCAGCCGGATTCAAGGAACTGGCTTATACATATCCTGCAGAGAAAACAGCCAAAGCGCTTGCCAAAGTTGGCATTAGCCCGAACCGTGTTCAGGGACAAGCCGCACAGGAACTGGCTGCGGCGATCGATACAGGCCTGATTCCCGAAAGCCTATACCCCGCTCTCCTTAAAGGTGGCGTAGCAAGTAAAGATTTCGCTAATACTTTGCTTGGACGCGTACTGGTCAGTCAAGGGAAATACAAACATGAGATTGGGCGTTCCGGCGATGCGGACATCTATTCCAAACTATACGCTGCATATCGCACAGCGGATCTGATCGAGTCACCTGAGCTGAGAAAGATTGTGGATCAGGCCCTGCGAGATGATCTCGTAACAGGTTATAATCTGAAGGATAGCCGCTTTGATTCCAACTTTATCGATGAACTGACACTTACCTATGGCCACGATAATATTCAACATGCTGTACAGTTGGTTGGTTTGTTGCGTAGCGAAGGTATTGATGCTGATGTACAATTCCAGCCGAAGACATCTGCCTTCATTTATTTGAAGGAATGGGGCGAGCCGAAGGAAACACCTGATTATAAAGTGACACAGATCGAGAACGGCAACTATATTGCTTCTGCGAAGGAATATGATATTCAGTTCGAGTTCAACAATGTGGCAGACAAAGTCCGCTTCAACGACATTGTGCTGAAATATGCCAAAAAGAACAGTGACAGTACATCTCCATTGATTCTCAGTTCCTGGTGGCAACCGCTGTATTATTCACCAACTGCATTGGCGAACTATCCTGTCATTTCCAATAATAAGATCGCGCTTGGCAATTACTATGCTCAGTCCTTCTCTCTGAAAGAGAATGCCAAATCCATTCGTGAAGGTTTCCTGAAGTTGGCACCTGATGCGGACATTACAACGTATGACTTCTGGGTGGACCAGCCTTTCTTCAACTATCTGAACGGTGGATCCGAATAAAATAAATTCCGTCTCCAACCGAATTAAAGCTCGTATTTTGGCACCATAAGCAGCCGTCCTTTACCGAATTTTACAGGGGTTTCGACCCCTAGATTCGTAAAGGCGGTTTTTTGTTCAGCATTTTGCAAATTTCTTCTACAAAATCATTTTCCTCATGCAGGAATTACCAATATAAGGTCGAATCCTATATGTACACAAACACGCAATCATATTGCATATCTCCGCACGAACAGGAGTTACTCCATGGTATATGACGGTATTCTACTAGGCTTAATCGTTGGATTTTTTCGGGGCGGGTTGCGGCATGGGCTCAACCAGTTTGCAACACTCAAACTGCGAAGCGGCTGGATTTTCCCTGTATTGTTACTAATCCAGTTCTTTATTTTCTATCTCCAGGAACGATTCGAATGGGTGGCATCCATTAATGGATATCTCTTTGCTGCCGTTTACATTACAGGGCTCGCTTTCCTGTGGCTCAACAGACACCATACCGGGTTCATGCTCATCTGGATTGGGGTATTTCTCAATTTTGCCGTTATGGCTGTAAATGGTGGGCGCATGCCTGTTTCTGTGGAAGCCTCCGCTGTACTGGGTCCCTATTATGTAGACATGCTCAGGGAAGGCGGCGCCGTATCGAAGCATTTTATGATGGATGCATCTACAAATCTGCCTTTTCTCGGTGATATCATCCCACTCTCCAGCCCTTATCCACGGACTCAGGTGATCAGTATCGGTGATGTGGTCATGAACGTTGGCATATTCCTTTTTATCCAATACATGATGGTGAATCGGGACAAAAAGGCTGTACAACCTGCTAAAACTCATCAGGCTTGAAGAAACAGGTAGACTCCAAGGAAGGGAGGTCTTCTCCATGAAAAAATTTGAAGGTATGAAATATTCCCGCATTGTCATCAACGCAATCATCGTGGCTTCTGTCGTTGTAGCGTTAACTTCGGGATACAAGCTGGGCGGCTAGTATCCATACCGCCAAACAAGACAAACAGGCTGCCAGCGGCCTGTTTTTTCTTTCTGGATTTTTGGCAGGCAACTTGGTATGTTATACATCTATATAGTATATCCATATACAAAACACCAATTATATACACATCAAGAGTAGACTAAACCCAAGCAGGAGATTTTTTATGAACTTTATTCGTAACCTTATCCATAAGGCAGATCGAAGCAGTCTGTATGTTATTTTGCTTAGTTTTACCGGGATCGGTGTTTTTCTGTACATGAACAAGTGGTCTTATCTTCATCTAACCACGGCGGATTGGGTTATGGTCTACACCATGCTGGGTGCGGCGTTAATTCTGGATTATTTCACGTTCCAGATTCCACCCAAAGGCAATCAGCAATCCATGGATTCATCGGTATACCTTGCCTGTATATTTATGTTTGGCGGAGCTTTCAGTTTATCTGTGCTGCTTCCTGTCTCCATCATCCTGTTAATCAAAGAGCGCAAGCTTACCTGGTGGAAACATATTGTCAATTTCAGCATCTACAGTCTCATGATTACGGGAGCAGCTGCCGTGTTTGAGTGGACTGGCGGGCAATCGGGAACTCTGGACGGTTATAACCTGATTCCTTATTTTGCAGCACTCGCAGCCTACTTCATCATCAACACGATTACACTTGGCTTATTCTTTCATTTCTCAACAAAGGATGCATTACAGCAGATGAAGCGGGCATTCGTTACCGAATCCCTGCTGGTTTATTTATGTACGCTGATTCTGGCGCTTGTCCTGACGATTCTGGTTGTACACAATGGCGTGCTCGGTCTGTTGTTGTATCTGAGTCTCAGTATTCTGCTCTCCCATGCATTCAAGCAATTGTTTGTCATGTATCAGACCATCGAGGAGAAAGCTAACACGGATCAACGCACAGGTCTGTTCAACCATAGTTATTTTGAAAGTATGCTGGAAAATGAACTGACTACCGCTCGTACGCAAGGAACACCGCTCTGTCTGGGGCTTATTGATATTGATGATTTCAAAAAGTATAACGATCGGTTTGGCCATCTACAAGGCGACAGTCTGCTGGCCCTGCTGGGAGATTTTCTGATGCGCAAGACGGAAGGCACACCTGTTACCGCCTTTCGTTATGGAGGGGAAGAGTTTACTTTGCTCATGCCAGGCATGGAACTGGACGAATCCTACAGGTTCATGAACAAGCTTCGTAAACAACTGAACGACACGCCGTTTGAAGGTGTTGAAGTGTTTCCACACGGTTGTCTCTCCTTCTCTGCTGGCGTCGCGCCCTATCAGGTGGATATGTATAACAAATCCCAGCTCGTGGATCAGGCGGATAAAGCACTGTATTATGCGAAGAAACAGGGCAAGAATAACGTGCACCGCCACGGTAGCAATGATGGCATGGAACACGAGATTGATCTGGTACAGGACGTTCGTGACATTGAGCAGCAGCTCAATCTGTTCAGATACAAGGATATGGATACTTTTAAACATTCCAAACGGGTCTACAAATATGCCCTGGATATCAGTGAATTGCTTGCACTGGACAATGCGGAAAAACGTCGTTTCGTGCTGGGAGCACTGATTCATGACATCGGCAAACTGGAGATTCCTTGGTCCATTCTGAACAAAAAGGACAAGCTCACTGCAGAAGAATGGGAAACGATCAAAGGACATGTCACTTGGGGCAAAAAAATGGTGATCACCAACGATCGCTTCGCCGATCTGATTCCGTATATTGAACTTCACCACGAACGCTATGATGGCAAAGGCTATCCTTACGGCCTGAAGGGTAACGAGATTCCCCGGCTCTGCCGGATGCTGACCGTGATTGACTCCTTTGATGCTATGACGACAGAGCGGCCATATCAGGAAACCAAGAACGTGGAAGAAGCGATTCGGGAGCTACGCGCATGTTCGGGTTCACAGTTCGATCCGGAGCTTGCCGAGTTGTTCATTCAATATATTGAGAAAAGAACCGCTCAGCAACAGTTGCAGTAAGATGAACGGAGCTTCTTCTATAAGCCCCTAAACAAGTCAAAGCGCTATCCCCGGTCTGATCGGAGATAGCGCCATTTTCATTTTCATGGAATGAATCGTACACCAGACAACTTCATTCTCGTGCAGATTCTACATTAAGATTTGGTATTCAGTTCATGTGAGGTCTGATGCAGCTCTTTAATCATCTGCTGCAAAAACATGTTGTCTTGGCGACTGATACCGTGCTGATTGTCTTGAACAAGCATCTGGTGAATGTTCTTTTTGAGCAATTCACTGCGACGTTCCAATACTTCTTGACTCATGTTGTTGCTTCACTCCTTAACATGTTTTGTAATGAATTCACGTTCTATATAAGTATAGAGGACCTTCTCCGATAGGGAAAACGGACTCAGCCTTCCTCAGCTGGTCACACCAACCCTCACCTAGCGTGACAACATTTCACCCCTTGTCATTCTTAGATATCCTTTTAAATACTCCCTGATCCTCCCCAGCTTTCTCCAAAGACACAGACTAGGGTCTTGGACAAGCTTGCGTTATAATGGTCCCATCCCTATATAAATAAAGTACCTAATTAAGCTAATCCTAGATCAAAGGAGTTCTGCATTCATGTCCTATAAACAAATTAAATGGATGATTCTGCTGATCCCCACTTTCACGGTTGGCATCTGGGAATATATTCGCCATCAGTTTCTGATGCCATACCTTTCGATGGACGCCGGGAACTGGTTAACACCCGTCATTGTTTATCTCGTCAGCGTGACACTGCTCAGCCGATTGTTCCACATGCTCGAAGGTGCCAGGGCTGCTCTGGAGCAGGAACGTGCAGCGAAAGCAGCTCTGGAAGCTCGTGACCAATTGGCACGGGAACTTCACGACGGCATATCTCAGTCTCTTTTCCTGCTCTCAGTGAAGACTGATAAAGCAGGCCGTAGTCTGGCAGGCAGCGGACATGAGCATGAGATCCAGGAGATTCAAAAAACCGTGCATGAAGTCAATACATATGTAAGGCAAGCTATCGCCCAGTTGCGTTTTGTTCCTTCCTCTACGGTAACATCAGAAATTATTTCACTGCATGCGCAGGTTGAAGTGCTCGTCAAGGAAACGGTACCTGGTGCACAGATTCATTGGGACCTCAAGGGTGTAACGTTCTCTGCCAAGGAACAAGTGGAACTGCTCGCTTGTATCCGGGAGGGTTTACTGAATGTACGCAAACATGCGCAGGCTACCCGCGTTCAGGTTCACGCGGAAGGTAACCCAATTGCCTGGTTCATTTATATTCAGGATAATGGGAATGGACTACCTGGAGATCCTCTTCATCTGAAGGATCGGTACGGACTGCGAATTACGAAAGAGCGTGCTGCCGAGATGGGGTGGTCTTTTACCCTCGATTCAAGATCAGGGCATACCCGAATGACGATAGGAAAGGAGCATACTTAATATGGAACATGTACGTGTATTGGTTGTTGATGATCATGCGCATGCGCGTGAAGCGATCTGTAGCATTTTATCCGAGGACAGCCTGTTTGAAGTGATTGGTACAGCTTCGAATGGACAGGAAGCGCTGGAGCTCACCGGGCAATGGATGCCCGACCTGATCCTGATGGACGTGCAGATGCCGGGCATGGATGGGCTGGAAGCCACCCGTCAGATCAAGCTGCGATTCCCTTATGTTATTGTTGTTATGGTCACGGTATCGGATGATGTAACGTTTCTGTTCGAAGCACTGAAACAAGGTGCTCAAGGCTATTTGCTCAAAAATCTAACGCCTTCCACCTGGCTTGAATACCTGCGCGCCATCGTCAGTGACGACGCACCGCTCAGTAAGGAACTGGCCTACCGGATTTTGCAGGAGTTTCCCGCACCACGCAGTGAAGATATGCAAGATAACCCGCTAACGGCACGGGAGCTTGAGATTCTGCAATGGGTATCCGCGGGATATACCAATCGGGAGATTGCCGATCAACTCGGTATTTCAGACCAGACGGTGAAGAATCATCTCAAAAACATTTTGCAGAAGCTCCAGCTTGAAAACCGGGTACAGCTCACCCGCTATGCGCTAGAGAGCGGGCTTGCGGGACGTAAACTTCGCAAATAGCGCAGTTTCGTAGTGATATGTGAATGGTAGCACGAACGTAACACATACCTATATGAGATTTGTAACATGAGACGAGATGTTGTTCTGCAACATACACATTCATGCTTTTGTCACATTTATGTAGACCAAATCGTTTTTTTATAGCCCAATGTAGTCATACGCAGTCATTTTGGACAAAGTTATAATGGGTTAGATTGTGCTTAGAGGACCATGAATGACTACAAATCTATAACCTGAGGGTGATGATTTTTTGATTTTCACACGCTTTACCCTGAAATGGGGCAAACGGCACTGGGCATTGGTCACCTGCCTGTTGCTCTTATGTTGCCTTGTTATGCCACAGTGGGCATCTGCCCATGCTTATATTGTTAAGGCTTCGCCAGGAGAAAATGAGATCCTCGTAGCTGCTCCGGAGCAGCTGACGCTGGAGTTTAACGAATCCTTGCAGACGGCCTTTTATGATATCAAAATTACCGGCCCTGACGGCAATCAGGCAGACGATGGAAATGTACAGATTGATGTGGATCGCCCTCATATTCTGGAGACTGGCCTTCAGGCTGGACTCGGGAACGGGACTTATGCCGTTAACTGGAAAGCTGTATCTGCCGATGGGCACCCCATCCAAGGGACATATGTTTTCCACATCGGTGAACCATCCGGTTCTCCTGCCGGACTGAGTGATCTTACATCCGGTTCCGGTTCAACAGGTGGACCGCTGAAATGGATCGTTTCCCTGACAGACTGGATTCAGTATCTCGGATTGTCTGTCATTCTGGGGACACTTGCATTCTTGCTGCTGCGAATTGCACCGACATCCATGACAAGAGAACCTATGGACGTTCCGGGTAGCTACAGATTGTTATGGATCAGCTATGCTGCTGCTTCCTTTGCCGCCTTGGTCAGCCTGCCACTGAATACATTGTATGAATCTGGTGTGGCTCTGAACGAACTAAGCTGGGGACTGATCGGAAGTGCGCTCAAGCTGACATCCTTTGGCCAGATCTGGATGTTACAGATCCTCATTGTAATGCTGCTGGCTGTCACGATTCTCTCCGGATATGATCGCGATCGATCCATCCGTGCTCGCATCTGGTCTTCTTACGGCTCACTTGTGCTCGTGCTTGGATGGCTGTTCACGCATGCCATGACGGGACATCCGGCTGCGGCGGATCAACGTGCGCTCGCGATTGCCATGGATTTCACACATCTGATTGGTGCCGCTTTCTGGATTGGCGCACTAACCGCCATGGCGATATGTCTGCCTCCACTGGCGGATAAGCTGCCATCGAAGGTGCGAGGAGAAGTCTACTGGGTTGCTATT
Source organism: Paenibacillus sp. FSL L8-0435 (assembly GCF_037965655.1). Taxonomy (NCBI): domain Bacteria; kingdom Bacillati; phylum Bacillota; class Bacilli; order Caryophanales; family Paenibacillaceae; genus Paenibacillus; species Paenibacillus sp. FSL L8-0435. The sequence continues at coordinate 454,532 of NZ_CP150185.1, read as the reverse complement.
CGCAGGTTTACCGCCTGGGGAATTGGCGCCGTAGCCGCTCTGGTTGCTACTGGGATATACAGCAGTCTGATTATTCTACCAGCACCTGTGCTGACTTCCTTGTTCACTACAGCCTATGGCCTTGTCCTGATTAGCAAGATCGTCCTGCTGATTGTGATGGTTCTCTTTGCATGGCGTCATGCCAGATTAGCAAGAGCAGCAACAGGAAGCAGATTATCCGGCAGCCTGAAAGCTGAGCTTGCTACTGGTGCTGTGATTCTCGCTCTTGCTGCCGTACTGACACACCTGTCTCCAGGACAACCGGCTGCGGTCGGACCGTATCAGGAGACCAAAACTACCGAAGATGGCTCAGCGATCACACTTCAGGTGAGTCCCAATGTAACGGGAGAGAACCAATTTGAAGTCGATGTGAAACGTGCAGATGGAAGTATCGTTAACGATCTGGAACAGATCACCCTGTCACTCACACATCTGGACATGGATATGGGAATCTATGAGATCACCATTCCGAAAAATGACACCGGTGTGTACAAGGCTGAAGATTACATCTCCATGCCTGGACGCTGGAATATCAAGGTACATCTCCTGACCAAAACGTTGGATGCACTAGATGCCGAATTTGAGATTGATACCGCCAAGCCATAGTTACACAACGTTTAAATTGAAAAGTGACCCAATCTAAAATTAGTGTTTCTACAAACTGCAAATGTAGTGAAGTGAAGGGAATGAAATTGATTCTGGAGAAGCGAAGCTAAAAGTTTTCTGATCTACACGAGAACGGAGAGGACAGAAATAGCGTGAAGAAGCGAAGCGTTCGCCTTTATCCCCGGATTTTACCCTTTAAGAAAAGGGAATCAAAAAATCTGGGGATAACAGCGATCGGAAGGTTATTCTGTCATCGAAGTAGCAAGTGTAACCTGCTTTTAATCATTCGAAAGAACCAATCGTAACCGAAGCGATGCTTTGCAGAACGTAGACACTCATTTAAGAAAATGGGCCGAATCATATATGATAAGAACTGAGAGGGGTTATTTATTTTGAAGAAAACATCATGGATTTCCAAACTAACATCCACTATCGCAACAGGTACCGCAGCATTCATGTTATTCGCCGGATTCGCGAGCGCTCACGTTACCGTTAGCCCATCCGTTGCACAGACAAGCGCATGGCAGACGTACACGATTAAGATTCCATCCGAGAAAGAACTGCCTACGACCAAAATCACCATGAAAGTTCCGGAAGGTGTTGCATTCAAGCAATATCAACCACTGGCAGGCTGGAAAATCACTACAGAGAAGAACGATTCCAATGAAGTAACATCAATTACGTGGGAGATTGACGGCGATAACGAGGGAATTCTGGCAGGACAATTCCAGCAGTTCAACTTCGTTGCACAGAACCCTAAGGCGGAAAGTGAAGTAGCTTGGGATGCATTCCAATACTACAGCGATGGCAGCATCGTAGAATGGACAGGCCAACCAAGTGATGCCAACCCGCACAGTATCACAACGATTAGCGAAGATCCGGCTGCTGCTGGTAATGCTGCGGCAGGTGGAGGTCATGCCAACGATGGACACGATAGTGCAGGTACAGAAGGCGCCACTGGGGATAATGCAGCTACCGACGATAGCAAAGCAAACGATGACACCACGCTGGGCGATGCCCTCAATGACACCGTTACAGGTGAACCAAACAACACGGATACAGACCCGGGTACGCTGAAGCTTCAACAAGCAACGTTGATCGTATCCATTCTGGCTCTGATTCTGTCCTTCTTGGGAATCGCGTTGGCTACACGCCGCAAAAAACGTTAAGAACTAACTCACAGATTTACGAAAACCTGAGAAAAATTCAGATAACAAAGAAGCCTATGGCACCGGGATCAAACCCGGTATGCCATAGGCTTTTTTAGCTATCATCATCTTGATTGGCTACCCATGTTCTTTACAATCCGTGGTTAAGGCTCTAATCATGCCGCTCCACGGTCACACTCTTATCCAAGCTGATTGCCATCCGCAATATGGCATCAGCCTTACCACTCTTTAGCGTTCCTGATCCGTCTGGATCATGATCTCAATGTATTGCAGCAAGCTTTTCTTCTGCTGTTCGATGGATTGAATACGTCTGGACAGGCCCGCAAAAAACTCTTCAATCTGCTGTCTTGTATGATCAGCAGACTGGCCTTTCCAATCGTTCAGGCGACTGTATAACGCCCTCGCTTCCTGTTCATCGGCTTGCAGACGGGCAAGCAGCTGTGTCAGTTCTTTTTCCGCGATTCGAAGATCATTCAATTCCACCAGCAATTGTCCACCCACTTGCATTCCCCTCCCCCATGTACGTGATATCGACATTAACCAACGTGGTTCCTAATTAAAATGAACCGGACTCTCGTCCGCCTGCCGGAAAGCATCTGCTTTCTCATCAATAAAGTTCAGGAACTGACTGGTATGTTTCATATGCCATGTGCTAAGTTCTTGAATCGACGCGTCCAGTTGGGTGACAATCGGCTCCAGCCTGCGACTGCGACTTGTATGCAGGTATTGAGCCATGCGGCTTCGTACCTGGTTTAGCTCAGCATTGCATTGTTGTGCATTTTGCTTCCACCGCGAAGCGACACTTTTCAGTTCTTCCGGCGTTACCTGAATCAGTCCTGAAGCCGCAGCAGCCGAAGCCATACCTCCACCGCCGCCAGACTTGGAACGTAACGGACCTAAGTTCTTGCTGAACGGTCCCATGTGATCCATAAGGCGTGGTGAATAGCGGATTCTCTCTCCAGTAATCGGATCGTACAGGTCATTGGATATGTAACCATTTTTGAAATCATATTGATCCAGACTGTGATAGTTTTCCCCGCCAAATGAGTTCTTGGCTTTATCGATAATACTCACGCCGTCATTCGCCGAGTCATAATCGGAGTTGATGTAATAGGTCGATCCCACATGCCGGTCATATCCTCCCAGCGTTCCGCTGGCTACCAGATCACTTGGATTGGCATAGTTCACAACCTGCCCGTCAAATGCACCCGCTTCTGCCCGGCGCCGCATTTCTGGCGTCAGATTACCCATTACAGATGGTGCACTAAACGTCACGGCTGGAATTCCGGTATAAGCAGATGCATATTGTGCATTTCCCCCGCCCAAGGAATGTCCGGTCATCGAGAAATTCAGATCCTTATGCTTGTTCTGCATGTGATTTGCGTAGTCTTCGGATTGATACATCTGATTGGCCCAGCCTGTAGGGGAAACGGTTTTTTCAATATCCTTTACGCGATCACCCGTCCAGTTCTCCACGTCTCTTACCCTGTCACCAGCCCAATCCTCCACTTTGGATATCCCCGTGAAGTCCTTGACACCTTCGACCCCTTTGTCGAGCCAATCCGGCGTAAGATTATTGACAAAATTCCCGGCCTCCTGCTGGCCCTTACGAATCAATTCTCCGCCCCCAATGCGGCCATCCATGACAAAGTCAGGTACAGAGCGATCCAAGGACGCACTTCCTTCTGTACCACGATAAGCAATGACAGCTTCCTTGGTCTCGGGATTATAAAATGTTACGGCATCAAAACCGGAAAATTTATTGCTTTCCGTCCCCTCAAGGACCTCCCATCCGGGAAGTTCCGTTAATTTGTCTCCAGCCTTTTGATCCTGGTAGGCTAGATCAGACATCGTTTTATACGTTTCATCATCAATATTGGACCCGTTACTCAATAACTACACCTCCCTTTATTTGTCGTATGGATTATGTCCCTTGGCCATCATCACTTCCTCAATCTCAGGGCTAATGACCAGGTTCTTGGTTACTTTCTTTTTATAGTCGTACGAAATGCCAAAGCTCTGATCTTCATGATCTTTCACATGCCCTTTCAGCCCAATCTGGGACACTGCCATTTCCGGCAACAACTCTTTGCTTGTAATCACAACATCCAGTTCAAACTTCTGCTTGAAGTGCTGAATTACGGTTGCTTCAGCTTCTTGGTATAGAGCTTCCTTCTCACTTGCATTCATGTTCTGACAACCTCCCAAAAATATAGTAAACACCATCATTAGTGTGAACAAACCCTTCAACCACCCTGCACGTTTAATACGGATCCCCCCTCATGATAGAATAGAGGCATTCACTATATGTGAAGTACACCCTATTCATCTGTTACCTGCATCATAGTACAAAATCAACATGAGCCATATCGGCTAACAGAATCGTTTTCATGTAACTTTCTTCCTATATGATTCAAATAGGACACTTTGGTGTACATTACCCACTTTCCTAATTCTTGCATCAAGTACATCATAATTTTCCCATCCACGACAAAAAGAGCCTGCTCCTCGAAAGAGCGGCCCTCCTTTTGCATGATTTACTGTTATGCCAATGCCATCTGCAGCGCAGTCAGCGCAATCCCGATAACAAATCCGGTAACGGCTCCGTTGATCCGAATCCATTGCAGATCCTGTCCAACCTTATCCTCAATCATCGAAACCAAAGTGGCATTGTCCATTTTGTCCACATTTTCGCGTACCAGTTTACCGATTTTGGAATGGTTTTTCTCCAGCAGTGTTGTGACGCCATTTATAATCTTGGCATTCATGCCTGTCATCAACTCGTCATCTGCCCGCAGATCAACCAATACCCGCTCAATGGCAGGCAGTGCATACGTATCTACATACTGTCCATCTTCCATCGCGGCGAGCGCCTTGTCTCTCAGTTCGGTGAGTTTGTTCAGCACCGTTTCCTCTGCGTTCCAACCCTCCAGCATATTGTTCTTCCAATTGTTGATTCCATCTTGCATAGCCTCGCTCATTGCCAAACGCACCGTCTGGGTACGTACCATATCAAGCACCTTGTACCTTAGAGCGCTGCCTTCACGTTTCATATCCTCTACCCGATCGAAGAGATATCCTTGTAAAATGCCACCCAGACGCTCCTCGTTCATATAACCCAGGAACGCATTCATCGCAAACTGCATCAATCCGTTCATCTGAATGCCGCTGATGGCTTTCATGCCGCTTTCACCCAAAAACATGATCGTCTCGGGTTTAACCAGCCACTCCTCGGCTTGCTTCAGTCCGTAGTCCAGCGCTTTGGCGTCATAACCCCGCTCTGTCATCTGGTGGGCAGCCCGTTCCAGAATCGGACCCAGATCAAAGGCGCCCGCTTGTGACTTGATCTCACGTGCCACGAGCGGAGCAATCTGCTCTAACGGCAGACCCGCCAGAATTCGCTTGCAGAGTGTATCAATCATCGTCTTGATCCCGTCACTGTGAAGCTCACGGGTCAACGTATCGAGTACCGTCTCTGCTGCTTTGAAATCTGCAATTTTCTCGGTAATACTGTCTTTGTTTAGCAAGTTATTCTCTACTGCGGAGACCAGACCTTCCGTCATTTTATCACGATTTTTCGGCAGCAATGCCGTGTGTGGAATGGGAATGCCGAGCGGGTGACGGAATAATGCGGTAACTGCGAACCAGTCCGCAAGTCCACCCACGAGTCCCGCTTCAAATGATCCTACCAGCAACTTGCCCACAGGAGCGCCCTGGAACGGCAAGGATGCAGCAAATCCTGCTCCCATCACTACGAGAGACCAGGCAGCTGCTTTTTTGGTTTGTTTAGGTTTAGCCATTGTATTCTTGCTCCTTTATCGTTAATCGTACGGTCCGGTCTGTACCCGATTCCGTACTTCGTCTGTTCTTATGTAAACTCTCCAATTACAAAGTCTTGACTTCCATGTTTCGTATACTTCATCTTATCACCCACAAGCGTCAAAACCAAACCTCTGGTTGAGGAAAAAGGATAATAGCGGCGTTTGTCTCGTAAAATGGATCGCTCCCTTTTCCAATACAAGGAAGAGTTTAGTATAATCATTCAAGACGGCTCTTCGATATCGATTGGCTGCTGAACAGCAGGGTAATTACATAGTGGAACAATGAATCAATAAGAGGAGGAATTTCGGACCATGAAACACGTGCAGGACACAACCACACTCTATAACGGAGTCAAAATGCCATGGCTGGGGTTTGGGGTATTCAAAGTTAAAGACGGAGACGAAGTCGTTCATGCTGTCAAAACAGCCATTCAAGCTGGTTATCGCAGCATCGACACAGCCAAAGCGTATAACAACGAAACAGGTGTCGCTCAGGGTATTCGTGAATCTGGAGTAGCTCGTGAGGATCTGTTCATTACCACTAAAGTATGGAATAGCGATCAGGGATATGAATCCACGCTAGCTGCCTTTGAAGCCAGCATGGAACGACTTGAACTGGAGTACCTGGATCTCTATCTCATCCACTGGCCGGTTAAGGGCAAGTACAAAGATACATGGAGAGCGCTGGAGAAACTCCATAAAGAAGGACGCATCCGGGCGATCGGTGTGAGCAACTTCCAGATTCACCATCTGGAAGACTTGATGATCGATGCCACGATCAAACCAGCAGTTAATCAGGTGGAGCTTCACCCACTATTAATTCAGTCAGAGCTTCGTGAGTACTGCAACAAACATCAGATTCAGATTGAAGCCTGGTCTCCGCTCGGACAAGGTCATCTGATGGATTATCCGTTGCTGAAGGATATCGCCGCCAAATACAGCAAGTCCCCCGCACAAGTAATTCTGCGCTGGGATCTGCAGAACGGCATCGTGACGATACCGAAATCCGTCACCCCTGAGCGTATTCGCGCGAACGCCGATCTCTATGATTTTGAGTTAACTTCGGAAGAAATAGAGCAGATTAACGGCCTGAACGAGAACAAACGCTTTGGTTCTGATCCAGATAACTTTAACTTCTAATATAAGCAGATGAATTCGATTACACCCGCCTTCGATCTTGGAAGAGCGGGTGTTTTGGTATGTGATGTTATAGGCCAACTATTCGTTGTTAAGAATGGAGGCGAGGCTCATTATCCTATACAGGGCCGAAAGAAAAAAGTTTTTTTGACCGTTTAGAACTATTTTGTCTCCTCATCAGTCTAACGAGTGTCAAGCGAACTCAAGCACTTATATAGAATCCAGGCCTGGAACAAGCGGTGACTTGAATATTTAGGTTGATCAGGGGGGATCAGGAGTGATTAGACTGAACCATAAAAAGACAAAAGAAGAACAGTTCAGCGAAAAAATAACAGAGATTCAAAATAAATTATATCGACTGGCATACTGCTATGTTAAAAATGAACAAGAAGCGCTGGATATCGTATCCGAAGCGGTCTATAAAGGGTTCATCGCTTATGGAAAGATGGAGTCCATGACTTATTTTGATTCCTGGATGTCACGAATTGTGATTAACACGGCGATAGATCATATTCGACGTAACCAGCGAGTGACCTATATGGAGGATCATGCGCAGGAGTTTGTGGCTCCAGAGCGAGGGGCGTCGCTGGAAGAAAAAATGGATCTATATGATGCACTGGACCGGCTTATCCCCGAGGAAAGAGCTTATATTATATTAAAAATCTTTGTGAATCTGCCTTTTCGAGAGATGGCTGAAGTGCTCTCCATACCGGAAAATACAGTTAAGTCCAAATTCTATCGTATTATCAAAAAATTAAAAATTTATTTGATTGAAGGAGAGGTCGAGAACGTATGACAGGAAAAGATCGATACGAAAATATTGAAATCCCTGCTCAACTTAATGACGTTATTCATCGTGCACAGAAAAGAGCCGCTGCTCGCAAGAGTTCATCTCGAATGATTCGTTATGCCTCAGTCATAGCGGCATGTGCTGCTTTTCTCTTCGTGGTGAACATCCCTTCCGTAGCAAACGCCATGTCCAAAATACCTGTGGTCGGAACGATTGTTCAGGTACTTCAATTCGGCGATGGCGGCAAGATTACCGATGGAGTAACTGTCGGATCGGAAGCAACCGAAAATACGCTTAAAATCAATTTTAGCACCGACGAGCAAGATCAGACTAATGATGCGCCCCATTATAATGTGGTACACAAAGAAGCACCGAATCGTATCCTCTTCACTTTTAGCGGTGCACGTTACATGGATATAGAGAAAGTCAAAGCCGACTTCATGACCCAGCCTTTAGTGAAAGATGTTTATGGTTCCATGATTTTAGACGACTCTTCCGTCGGATTCGTAGTTGTACTGAAAGAAGGGGTACAGTATGCCGTAACGGAATTCAAGAACCCTGGATACCTGGAAGTGAAACTGACTTCCGACGGCAAACCGGTCACACCTTGGAAAGTATACTCTCTCCGCACAGAATCAATGCCTTTTGGAGAATCGATGGGTATAATTAAAGAATCCTATCCGGATGAGGACATCTCTTTCCTCAAAACGCCCACTGGTGAGTTTACAGCAGTTATTGGAGAATATCTTACCGCTGAAGAAGCTGAACAGAAGCTTAAAGAACTCGCTCAGCAACCGGATTATCATGAGGAGTTTTATGTGGACAGCTGGATGAGTAACGAGAATCCCAAGTGATCAGTTATTGCCAAAAGTGATGCTTATTCAAAAGGGAATGATCTATCCCTGAACTGGGTACAGACCTTAGCATACTTAATACGCGCAATCCAAAAAAATCCCGATTCGGATGCCTATGCACCTGGATCGGGATTTCGTGATAAAAGTTATACTTAGCCTTTGGATACCAGCTTGAAATCATCAAAGTGGAAACCTGGCGCTACTACGCAAGTTACCAGTACAGGCTCATCGCCCAGCGGACGTGCTGTCTGCCATACGCCGGCAGGAACGAGCACCTGTGGTGATTGCCCCGCAGCAATATCCATCCCCAGAACAAGAACTTCCTCGTTCTCCGGGTTCTCCCCGTTGCCGCCCAGCTTCAGTTCAACCGGACTGCCGCTGTGCCACAGCCAAAGTTCATCGGACAGAACCGTATGCCACTCGGAGATTTCATGTGCATGCAGCAGGAAATATGTGGAACTTGCCGAGAATCGTGGGCCGGAGTATGTATCCGGCAGAACGGACTGTGGAATCTGATAAGATGCCTTCCATTCTTCCTTATACCAACCGCCTTCAACGTGAGGCTGCATATTGAGCGCAGCAACCAATGGCGATAATTCATGTGTCGTCATAACCTGTTTCCTTCCTTCCAAATCATATTGGAGACACTCCTTAACCAGAGTTTCGCCTCTCTCTCCCTACTCTAAAACATCATTCAAGTTTTGTCACCTTGACAGCACATAAGTGCCTTGCCGAATTCGTTCTCTCGGTATTTAACGATAGGATTAAAGAAATATTTCATTTCCAATGATAGCGTTTACAAAAAGATGGATGTTCCGTTATGATATGGATATCGTTGTTAATCCGTGAAGCAGAGGGGAGCTGTACCATGAGTCTCATAGAGGACCGGATTGGACCCAAATACCGAATCGGTGAACATTCATTTACCATTGAACATATGCGCAGACATGATGGGAATGGTATGCCACAACCTCACGCTCATCCATTCTACGAACTGTATTACTTACTTGAAGGTGAACGAGTGTATTCCATGAATGGTCAGATTCTGTCCGCCCGCAAGGGTGATTTCATTCTGATTAATCCACACGATGTACATACCACCTCCAAAGGAAGTATTCCCGGCTTCGAACGGATATTAATCGGTTTTTCGCCTGCTTTTGCAACGGGGATGGAACTTGGCATATGTGGTCTGCTGCCTTTTAATTGTTCAAGACTCCTTCGCCTGCCTGAAGCGGAACAGCCCGAGATGGAGCGTATATTGTGGCAGATGCTGCAAGAATGCAAAGAGCGACGCCCTCACTATGAGATCGCCGTAAGAAGTCTGCTTGCCCAACTTTTGATCCGTATTCATCGGGTAGAGGAGAACATCCGGCAGTCATGCCCCGGCCCCTTGCATCCGATGCAGGACAAAATCAGTGAAATCGTCACTTATGTGAATAAAAACTATACCGAACCACTTACGCTGGAGGGTGCAGCCAATCGTTTTTATATCAGCCCATCCTATCTGAGCCGGATGTTCAGCCGATTTACGGGGTTTCGATTCAGCGAATACTTGCGTGTTGTCCGCGTCCGAGAGGCACAGCGAAGACTGCTTTCCACACAAGAGCGTGTACAAATGATCGCAGAGAAGGTAGGATTTGAGCATACGGCTCATTTTAACAAAACATTCAAACAGGTTACCGGTACAACACCGCTGCGCTATCGCAAGGAACACCGGTAGATCATCCGATAACTTCATATAAAAGCCGAGTGGGTGGCCTTGCTCCAGAGATTACGCATCCCTTATATCGTGAAGCACCACGATTACTGGATCTATGGCTACGCCACTGCGGCTGAGTTTGACCAACTTGTATAAACCTTATTACATAACTTTTACCTGCGAATGATCACACCACTTCGTACCTCGGGACCAACAGAGATCTGGCGACCTTCTGTGTCGGCATCACCTTCTCGGCAGACAATGCCTGCGGATTCGTGTCCTGTCACCATCAGAAGTCGGCCATCTGCGCCTTTGCCCTGAATGCTCTCTAATTCTGCCCCTTTACACTGGTGCAAATGAACCAGCGGACCTTCGGTGATCTGCGCCTGCAATTCAGCGATATGCAGATGTTTCGCATGAGCACATTGGATACCACTGCGGGCTTGCACGCTGTAACGCTGGATGATCACCCCATCCAAAGGCAGTTCCGGCAATCCACTCACAAGCAACGCAGTGTCGGCACCAGCACAGACCACATCCGATATTCGAATATCCCGGAACACTGGCGTCTCTTCGCTAATCTCCTGAGACAGATCACTGCCCCGGGCAGAGCCCTCCTGATTCGCATAGAAAAAGGAAAACGAGATGGCTTCCATAATGATATCTTTCATATATATACGCTCAATCTGAATGTCCTCAACCACTCCGCCGCGCCCACGTGCGCTTTTGAAGCGAAGTCCAATGTCCGTTCCGATAAACGTACAATCCGATACTCGCACATGCCGCACACCACCGGACATTTCACTGCCAATGACAAACCCGCCATGACCGTGATACACCGTGCAATCCCGAATGGTGATGTACTCCGATGGCAGGCCAAGCTCACGGCCTTCGGCGTCCTTGCCTGATTTTAGACAGATCGCATCATCACCGACATCGAATATACTCTTCTCCACCACCACATGACGACAGGATTCAATGTCCAGCCCATCTCCATTCTGAGAAAACCACGGATTCCGCACACTCACGTTACGAATGGTGACATGCTCAGATGCCCAGGGGTGCAGATTCCATGCAGGTGAGTTCTGGAACGTTGGACCGTCCAGCAATACCCGTTTGCATCTCCGTAAACTGACCATGTTGGGACGCAAAAAGTCTCTAACTTCTTCATAGGCAGTGGTATCACTTACCTGCTCCTGATGCAATCGATTCGCAATGGTGCCGCCTTCAAGTGCAGCTGTGGTAGGCCACCAGATTTCTTCATCCCCACCGGATTGCTCTACAACACCACCGGAAGCGACTAATTTTTTCCATTGTGAAGTGGTCATTTTGGAGCGTTTCACCGGACGCCACGCTTCCCCGCCACCATCCCATATCCCCTCACCAGTAATCGCAATATCCTCCAGTTGATCACCATCGATCGGGGATTGGCAACGTACCACCTGCCAGCCTTCGAAGCTTGATGCAATTAATGGGTATTGATCGAAATCTCGGCTAAATGTAACCAGTGCCCCTGCTTCCACATGTAGCTCGATCCGGCTGCGCATTACAATCGGACCTGTGAGCCATACCCCGGCAGGAATAACGATTCTCCCACCTCCTGCTTCAGCACATGAAGCGATGGCAAGTCGGAACATCTCCGTATTATCTGTTACTCCGTCTCCAACAGCTCCATAGTCTGTAAGCTGAAAATCCTGAGCAGGAATGACAGGCAAATTGGCTTCATAAGCTCGAACATCGAACTGGGCACTTGCTCCTGTCGACATTGGGGAGTGATATGTATTCATCGTGCAGAATCATCCTCTCTACATGTAATGGAATTGTTATGGGATCAATGATCAATATATCGCTTTTACTTTCTTTACTTACGTTCAAACGGACACTCTCTCACTCCATCATATCAATGGCATGACGTGTAGGGTTGAGCTTTCTTGCCATGTACACGTGGAACTTGATGCTATTTGTTTTGTTAATCAGAGTCATAAATCAAACATCACTTCTAGTATACTCTATACAACTATTCCAAAGGTTGGAAAACAACTAGGAGAATAGATTCATTTTTCTGTCAGGATTCGTCACAAGGGAGTTAATAACATGACAGATATATAACATATTTTCTGGCTATAGCCCTAGGTTACACATTACTTATGTCATGTTTTATCACAAACCAATTGCCATAAGCAGGATGACTATGTATGATTAAATAACTAGTTTCAATTTATTCCTTATTATCCCTTTTACACACAGACGTTGCAGAAAGGATGGGGTGTACTCTTGATTGAATTTAGGGGTGTCCAGAAGCATTTCGGTCATTTTCATGTCCTCAAGGATATCCATCTTCACATTGAAGAAGGAGAGGTCGTCGTCATTATCGGACCTTCCGGCTCCGGCAAAAGCACATTACTCCGCTGTATTAACCGCCTGGAGACCATTACCGAAGGTGAACTTGTCGTCAGTGGGATTCCTCTACATCAGAAAAAGGTGGACATTAACCTCTTCCGCCGTGACATCGGCATGGTATTTCAACACTTCAATCTGTATCCTCACAAAAAAGTCATCGATAACATTACCCTTGCACCCATGAAGGTGCGCAAACAACCCAAAGAACAAGCAGCCGCAACAGCAATGAAGTATCTGACCCGAGTGGGCATTGCCGACAAAGCAGACAGTTATCCCTCCCAGTTGTCCGGTGGACAGCAACAAAGGGTAGCCATCGCCAGAGGACTCGCCATGGAGCCCAAAATCATGCTTTTTGATGAACCTACCTCCGCACTCGATCCCGAGATGATCGGGGAAGTCCTCGATGTTATGCGTTCCCTTGCCCATAATGGCATGACCATGGTCGTCGTTACCCATGAGATGGGATTCGCCCGCGAAGTTGCGGACCGGGTCATCTTCATGGACGAAGGCCGAATTGTTGAAGAGGCCAACGCTGCTGAATTTTTTGACAACCCCAGAGAAGAACGAGCACAGCAATTCCTGAGCCGTCTGATTCATCATTGAGAATAATCCAATATTCCATTTTGAAAGGGGTCTTTATTCATGAAGAAATTATTGAAATGGCCATCATTTATGCTTGTCCTCATTCTCTCCCTTGTATTGTCAGGTTGTAGTACAGGTACAGATACACCTTCAGCGAGCGGTGGTGGTGACGCCGAGGCGAAAGGCACAATTGAGCGGATTAAGGAACGCGGCAAGCTCATTGCCGGTGTGAAATACGATACGAAGTTGTTTGGCTTGAAAGATCCCGCAAGTGGCAACGTTGAAGGGTTCGATATTGATATCGCCAAGGCACTCGCCAAACAGATCCTTGGAGATGAGACAAAGGTCGAACTGAAAGAGGTCACTTCCAAGACGCGTATTCCCATGCTGCAAAATGGAGACATCGACATCATCATCGCCACAATGACGATTACGGATGAGCGTAAGGAACAGGTAGATTTCAGTGATGTTTATTTTGAAGCAGGGCAGTCCCTGCTGGTGAAAAACGACAGTGCAATTACCGGCTTGGAAAGCCTCAGCGGGGTGAAAGTACTCGCGGTGAAAGGTTCCACATCTGCTCAGAATATTCGCGAGAAAGCCCCGGATGCTGAGGTGCTTGAATTCGATAACTATCAGGATGCATTCACTGCTCTCAAAGCAGGTAAAGGCGAAGCGCTGACCACAGATAACATCATCCTCATCGGCATGCAACAGACGGATAACAGCTTCCAATTGGTTGGTGGTAATTTCACAAGCGAACCTTATGGTATGGCCATTCGCAAAGGCGACACTGCCTTCGTGGAGGAAGTCAACACGCTGCTCAAAAGCATGAAAGACAGCGGGGAATATGACACATTACATGAGAAATGGCTGGGCTCCAAGCCCGAGTAACCCGAATTAAGATAGGTAAGCGGCGAATTCGTCTGCTGGATGCGAAGCATGAGCAGACGTAATCGCCGTTTCTACATCTGGAGAACGGAGGCTTCGCCTATATGGGCACATTGGATTTCAGCGTACTAATGCGACACTCGGATCGTTTTCTGGAAGGGTTCCTGAATACCATTCAAGTGAGCATTATGGCTCTCATTGGCAGCTTTATCCTTGGCGCGATCCTGGCTATCTTTCGGATATCCCCTGTGAAACCGCTGAACTGGATCGGCACGGCTTTTGTGGAATTTATCCGAAACATCCCATTGCTGCTGGTTGTGTTTTTCTTCTATCTTGGACTGCCTGCACTAGGCATCTCGCTGGATGGGTTTGTCTCCGGCACTCTGGGTCTGACCATCTACACCGCCGCTTTCATTGCCGAAGCGATCCGAGCGGGCATTCAGACGGTGCCGCGTGGACAACTGGAAGCAGCAAGGTCCTCCGGCTTGTCCTATGTACAGGCCATGAACCTGATCATTCTGCCCCAGGCCATCAAAATTGTGTTGCCGTCCATTGGCAACCAGTTCATCAATTTGGTCAAAAACTCATCCATTCTTGCCGTTGTTGCCGGTATGGATCTTATGTATTTTGCCGACCTGGTTAACTCGGATACATTCCAGCCGCTAAGTGTGTACACCATTGTTGCGCTGTTCTATCTGGTGCTGACACTACCACTCAGCTTTCTGGTGCATTATATGGAGCGCAGGTTTGGACAGAGCGATGCAGAAGCGCGCAGCACCAAAGGCAAACCGAAAAAGAACAAACCGGCAGGTCAGGTCACCATGTAGCAGATTGACTTGTACCTGCGCAGATTTTCAGGGAAATATATCGACTTGTCCATGCCCCATCTATTGATCTTCGATATTCCATTCCTGCATACAGAAGGAGGCTAATAAAATATGGACTTTAGCGGGGCCTATGCGTGGCCCAACCTTCGTTTCCTGCTTCAAGGATTCCTGATTACCCTGCAGGTAGCAGGGCTATCCATTATATTCAGCTTTGTGCTTGGCACTGTGCTGGGTACGATCCGGTATACCCGTATCCCTGTTCTGTCACAGATCGTGGCAGTGATCGTGGATACGATCCGGAATCTGCCGCTGTTGCTCATCATTTTCTTCATTCACATGGTACTTCCGCAGCTCGGGATTAAAATGTCCGTCTTCTGGTCCACGGTCGTTGGACTGAGTCTGTTTGAAGGCGCGATGATTGCCGAGATCGTCCGTAGCGGTCTGAAGTCCGTTGAGCGCGGTCAGGTGGAAGCTGCCCGCTCCTCGGGCCTCAGCTACATGCAGACCCTCGGTGGCATCATCATGCCACAGGCGCTACGCCGCATGTCCCCGCCGATGGTCAGCCAGTTCATCTCACTCCTGAAGGATACTTCACTGGCGATCATCATCTCTCTGCCGGAGTTGATGCACAACGTGCAGATCCTTGGTGGTCAAAGTTTCGATTACATTATCCCGGCCCTGCTGCTCGCAGCCGTACTGTATTTTGCCATCAACTACGCGCTGTCCATTGTCGCAAGGCGACTTGAGGCACGGATGAATTGATAATCAGAGGGAGTAACGCATGAGAACGCCCCAAAAACTCTAAATTCACCTATGCTATGCAGTGGATTTGGAGTCTTTGGGGCTACAATTATGCTCATCATTCAATTCACGAGCCTCCCACCAATTTCTAACGAACTGAGGGAAGCTTATTTAGCTATTTGTGGGATAGTTTCTAATCTAACGAATCGTAGACGCTCTATTCTTCCGATTCACCCCGCTTTTACCCCCTATTACAGGGTTTTGAGTAAAATAACTTCACTGAGATTCGTTACATTTTTCATTTCAGCTTATATTCCTGAATTAGACGTCTCAGGTTCGTTAAAACGTACGCCACCGCGAATTAAATAAACACCCACTCCCACTATTAATGATTCACCCGATCGCCCAATTCGTCCACAATCAGCTCATCCGCTAGATCGCCGCTCCGTTGTGACGTAATTCCGCCTGTAACAGCTCGATCGGCAGTTCCACCGGGTCCAGCTTCATCTTCACTGTGAGTGCAGCAGCTGTTCCTGCGGCCTCCCCGGTAGCCATACAGCTTGGAGTCAACCTTGTCGTTGCATGCGCCTCATGTGTGGTAGAGATGCAACGTCCTGCCGCCAGCAGATTGCGGATATTGCGAGAGACCAGACAGCGATACGGAATATCGTACGCCCCATCTCCTTCTATAAAGGCAGCCACAACACCTTGACCCGAAGGGTCATGAATATCAATCGGATAACCACTTCTGGCAATTACATCGTCAAATTTTCGTCCTGCAACTACATCCGTCCGGGTCAATGCGTAACGACCTATAATTCGTCTGGATTCACGGATACCAATCTGCGGCGCTACTGCCGAGATCGAAGCCCGTTCGAAGCCAGGCACATCACGCTGCAAAAACTCAGCAATCATCAGCACCTGCTTCCGACCTTCCTGTTCCGCAGAGGTCAGATCCTCGGCATCTGTCGCATCAAATCCCTGCACTCGGGTACAATTAATCAGCACTTCATCTTCTGCCGGTCCGGTAAAAAATAACACCTGGTCGCGATTAATCGGCACACCTGCTTTTTTCCACTGGGAATAGAAACCACTCACCCCGGTTAACGGAATGCTGTCCAGTTCAGCAAAGGGAGTTTTCACATAGAAATCCTCCGGGTGCTCCAGCATATATCGTTTCACTCGTCCAAGATCGACACCACGCATGCGGAATTTCATGGTCATCGGCTGTGACTGATAATCCCCGTCTCGTCCTTTTGCCACAGAAGCACCCGCAAGATAAGCCAGATCCGCATCCCCGCTTGTATCCACAAATACATTCGCATGGAACTCTTTTTGTCCAGACTTGTTGGTCACTCGAACCGCTTCCACCCGATCATCAACAACAACCACCTCGTCCACAAAGCTGTGCAACAGAAGCCGGACACCTGCCTCCTGTAACATCTCTGCCGCAACCACCTGAAAGATGGCTGGATGGTACGGCGTGACGGTATGCACAAACCCAACCGTATCGCGCAGATGCCCCGGGGAGCCACCACGTGCCTGCAAACGATCCACAATCTCCTGCGCAATACCTTTAATAACCTGCTCACCGCGCTCCGTATGGAAAGTCATCCAGGGATAGACCATAGCGGCAGTTGACATCCCGCCCACGAATCCATATCGCTCCACCAGCACTGTTCGTATCCCCTGTCGTCCAGCCGCAATGGCTGCCGCTATACCTGCAGGGCCCCCTCCCACAATAACGACATCTGCTTCTTCCTTTTTCATGCTCATCCGTTCACGCAAATGTTGTCCCTCCTTCCGTTCTATTGCACGTATTACAAGGCTTACTCTTTCAATCCCGTCATGGCAACCCCCTCAATGAAGCGCCGCTGTGCCAGGAAAAAAACAATAAGCAGTGGCAAGGTTGCCATGACGGTGGCACTCATCAGATATTGCCAGGCTGTACCCACTTCATCTGTAAACAGGGATAATCCAAGCGGCAGCGTCATTAGATCACGCGAGTTAATGAAGATTAACGGATCAAAAAACTCATTCCAGATCGTCACAAACGTGAAGATCGTCAGCGTAGCCATACCCGGCTTGGCAATGGGCAGCATAATTCGCGCATATATCCGGAATCGGTTGCA
This sequence comes from Paenibacillus sp. FSL L8-0435, assembly GCF_037965655.1. Classification (NCBI taxonomy): domain Bacteria; kingdom Bacillati; phylum Bacillota; class Bacilli; order Caryophanales; family Paenibacillaceae; genus Paenibacillus; species Paenibacillus sp. FSL L8-0435. The sequence goes on along the minus strand of NZ_CP150185.1, from coordinate 436,847 downwards.
ACCATCAATCATCGCCGCTTCTTCCAGTTCCGTTGGCACCGTAATGAAGAACTGCCGCATCACAAAGATGCCAAACACACCACCCGCGCCAAAGATCGGCAATAATATCAGCGGAAGATGGGTATCAATCCACCCCAGCTGCCGCATGAACAGAAACATCGGTATCGCTGTCACCTCATGGGGAATCATCATCGCACTTAGCAGAATGAGAAATACCACATTACGTCCCTTAAACGGAATTTTGGCGAATGCATAGCCGGCGAGAGAGGCAAAGAATACTGTTCCTATCACAACCAACGCAGAAATGTAGATACTGTTCCAATAAAAACGGTGAAACGGAATCAATCGAAAGACATCGATGTAGTTCTGAAATCGGAATGGTTCCGGTATCCACTGCGGTGGATAGATGAATATACTCTGAGGCTCCTTGAATGACGTCGATATCATCCAGATAAATGGCACAATCATAATGAGCGAAATCAGAGTCAGCAACAAATACGTCCCCAGAGTACTTCCTATCTTCCGCCCCGAAGGACTAGGCATCGCCTTCATTGAATACCCACCTCTTTCGGAGCTGCCATTGCAGCAGCGTCAGAATTAGCACGATAAAGAACAGTACATATGCGAGAGCAGAAGCATAGCCAAACTGAAATAATTTGAATGCTTTTTCCCAGATATAATAAACCAATACCTTGGTGCTGTTGCTCGGCCCGCCCTGTGTCATCACATAGATCTGCCCGAATACTTTGAGTGAACCAATCACGGTCATGACTACAGTCAGAAACACCGTTGGCGTGATCATGGGCAGCGTGACGTGAAAGAAGGTTCCCCTTTTGCCCGCCCCGTCTAATGTTGCTGCTTCGTACAGTGAACGCGGTACCTGCTGAATGGCTGCAATGAACAGCACCATATTCAGACCGACATTTTTCAGCACACTTGTCACGATAACCGCTGGCATTGCCAAATCTTCATTGTAAAGCCAGGCCGGACCCTTGATGCCGGCCATCAACAGAAGCTGATTAATCAATCCCGACTCTGTCGCATACATCAGCTTCCACACGATGGCCCATACGATCAACGAGGTCATGACCGGAACAAAGATGGCGGTTCGGAAAATTCCGATGCCCCGCAGATTTCTGGACAATAACAACGCGAGTAGCAAGGCGAGCACAATATTAAGCGGCACCAGCCCCGCTGTGAAATAAACCGTATTGGCAAGCACTTTCCAGAACATGGCGTCTGTCATAATATTCTGGTAATTCTCCAATCCAATAAAATGATGATCCCCCAGCAGCGGCCAATCGGTCAGGCTCATGTATAACGCGAGACCCATGGGAAATAACAGCAGCAGGGTAAACCCAAGCACCATCGGCGATACAAACAGCCAACCTGCGATCTGGGCCTCTCTGGCGAGCGGCCCCCCTCTTTTGCGCATGCGTGAATGGGTCAATTAGGCCTCCCCCTTTTAAACAAATTTCCTCCGAAGCTGAACTCTGCGACGATTCTATATAAGGTGAACTATACATTTACACAAGAACGTAGAGGGCAGAAAAAACCTGAAGAAGCGAAGTGGTCGCCTTTATCCCCGGATTTCCCCTTTATATATGGGATTCAAAAAAAATCTGGGGATAACAGCGATCGGAAGGTTGTTCTGGCATCGGAGTGGCAAGTGTAAATATTCTTTAGTTCAACTTATATAATCCGGACGGTTCAGACTGTCCACCGCATTGCGGAACCCGTTTACGGCCCTTCGCAGCTGTTCCATCGTGTTGCCAGTCACGACCGCCCCAAGCATAATTGCCTTTACCCCGGTATCGCGCAGCACCCGAACATCCTCCGGCACCAGCTTTCGCTGGGAAGGAACCAATACCGGTACCTGGGCTTGCAAGACCAGACGGCGATACTTAAGCACATCCGTGAAGCTGAGCGGTGTACCATATTCTTTTCCAGGTACAATGGATGCCTCCAGAGCGGTAAAGCCGAAGTGCGCTGCTGATGTTACGAGGGAAGCCTCATATTCTTCATTGATCGCAAACGTTGGGTCCAGCCCCAAGTCATTCAACATGAAGGAAGGCAAGTGATGTGCATAGATGGAATAGAAATCAAAACCCAGCACGGAAAGTCCCTCCACATCCTCCCTTTGTGCTCCATCAATACTGCCAGAAGGTACGACCCCAAGGGGACCACCAAACTCACTGCGGATCGCCCGAAACACCTCGGCATACATGTCCAATGGACCAAAATGATTCCCGCTGGCGCGATGACCGACATTATAATGCATCTTCAGTGCATCAGCGCCCTCTTCCATGGCTGCCCGGGCCAAAGATAGATCGTTCTCAGGCAGGCTGACCACCAGCGACAGCGGTTTCCGCTCAAGTAATTCTTTGAATTTGCCCATCGTTCTCACCTCCGGTTTCGATCGAATGATTTAGGGTTGCAGCACACTTTGGATCTCTTCCTGCATTTGTTTCAGGTTATCCTCAGCTGTCGCTGTCTTTGCAAACAGTCGGTCAAATCCCTGCAATACCGCATTGTCGATATCCTGCCAACGGATATGACCGGGAATTAAGCGCGCTTTTGGCATTTCATCAATGACCGCATGCACGATATGCTCTTTGCTTGGGTTATTCGGCTGAAGAATGAATGCATCTGAGTTCAGAACAGAGGTACGCGGAGGCACAAAGTAGGTGGCTGTCGCCTGAATCCCCTGCTCACTGGCAAAATACTTCAACAGTTTCTTCGTCTCCTCTGGATGTTTGCTGTCGTTGAACATGGCATATCCGGCCTGCCCCAGCATCGGTACACTGCCTTGAGAGCCGGAAGGCATAGGAGCGATGCTCCATTCAAAATCCGTAATCTCCCTTGCTTTGGAAACATAGCTGTAATTATCAAAGAACATGCCCACATTACCCGCATCAAAGCTGACTTGCTCACCCGCCTTCGGGTGTGATTCATCGGTGAACATCATACGTTCCAACAATTCAAAAGTCTGTACGCCATAGGCATCGTTCCAGGTGAACGTTGTCATGCCTTCGTCGAATGGACCGCTTCCATTGGACCAGGAGTAGGAGGAAAGCACCGCCCAGGTCTTCCAGTCGCGAAAAAAGTTGGCACCATAGATTCGGTTGGTCGCATCCTTGATGGTAATGGCTTTGGCGGACTCTTCGAACTGTTCCCATGTCCATTGTCCTTGGGTGGCAAGTGTGTTTGGATCAGTCAGGCCAGCTTGGTCAAACAGCGATTTATTGTAAAACATGACCACCGGAGGTGTAGAAAAAGGTAATCCCAGCAGTTGATCACCATCACGGAACAAATCCAATGTACTTGGAATATAATCATCCAGCTTAAACTGTGTATCACCCTTGAACTCGGATACATCGGCCAGAATGTGGTTGGACTTGAATTGTGGCACCATTCGCTCCGATACCCAGGCGAGATCGGGAAGAGAGCCTCCGGCGGCAAGCACCGAAATTTTTTGCTGGTATTCTGCGAAAGGTACGGATTCCATCGTTACTTTGATGCCTGGATTTTCCTTTGTGAAGTCATCGATCAACTTGTTGTATACATCCATATGCGCCTGATTGCCCCACATCATGAACTTCAGCTCGACCTCACCATTCTCCCCGCCCGTACTGTCAGGTTCACTGCTGGAATTGGAACCTGTGCACGCGATTGAAGCCATCATCATGAGTACAAACACCAGTATCAGTCCTGCTTTTTTCATGGAAATCCCCCTTATGGACGTCGTGGTATACATGTGCAACCAAAGTATAACGAAAGCATCGTTCCCTCATAAATCACGTCAACTACAGAAATGGTATGGTTTTTCAAGAGATACTGAATCGGTCTCGATATTCTCCCGCGGTCCATCCCACCTGCTGCTTAAACACCAACATGAAGTGTTTGGGGCTCTGATGCCCGGATAACCGTGCCACATCATAGATTTTGAGACCCGTGTTGATCAGCAGCCACTTGGCCCGCTCCATACGTGCCTCCGTGATGTATTCGGAATAATTGATGCCTATTTCGTTCTTGAACAACTGGCTTAAATAAGTGGGGTTCAAGTTAACGAGATCTGCTATCGTCTGAAGTCGCAGATCTCCATCGGGATGTTGCTTGATGTGCTCCTTCACATCTCGGATGATCTTCCGTGTATCTCCACCAGCGTGTTCTGCTTTGCCTGATGGCTCAGGGATAGAAAGAGTTGTTATACCGTATCTGCGATCCAGCAGCAATTGAATCTTTTGTATACATAATGCCAGTTCATAACGATCGATTGGCTTCAACAGGTAGTTCAACACCCCAAACTCCATCGCTCTGCGTGCATATTCAAATTCACCGTAGCCGCTAATGATGAGCATTAGCAATTCAGGATACATGTCTCTGGCTTTGCTTACCAAAGTTAATCCGTCCATTTCACGCATGCGGATATCCGTGATTAACACGTCCGGCACCTCACATCTCAGAAAATCCAGTGCCTCGGTACCGTTCGACGCTTCACCCGTTACCTGAAACTGAGAAGACACTTGTACGATCAACTCCCTCAGTCCCTGACGGATGACCGTCTCATCCTCTACAAGCAATACTTTATACATGCGCTTCAATCCCCTTTCGGTAGAAGTTGAATGGATATCGTGACCACCAGTCCCTGCCCGGGACTTCCATCAATGCTTAGGCTACCGCCTTCTCCATACATGAGGCGAAGCCTCTGGGCGATATTGTTAAGCCCCAGACTGTCCCCGGCATGGCAACGTAATGCCTCATTGGAAGGCTGTTTTGATATGGACTCATTTAACTCGTCAATCTTTGTCTGAGTCATTCCCATACCGTTGTCTCTCACGCTAATCAGCAGCTCATGGTCGAATTTCAAGGCAGATACCCAGATTACTCCTCCATTTTCCTGCCCTTCAATGCCATGGTAGACTGCATTCTCCACCAGCGGTTGCAGTACCAGCTTGGGAATCAAATACTCCGTTATTGCTTCTTCGATGTCATAGATAATCTCTAACTTGCCGTCGTAACGTACCTGCTGAATGCGTACATAGGATTGTACAAAAGCAAGTTCTTCCCCAAGTGGGACCATCCGGTCCACCTTATCAATCGTATAACGCAACAGCTTGCCAAGCGCCGTCACCATGTCCGATACCTCAGCATGCTTCTGGCGAATGGCCATCATGTTAATGGACTCCAGCGTGTTGTATATAAAATGGGGATTCATCTGGCTTTGCAGCGCTGACAACTCTGCCTCCCGCTCTTGAATGCCCAGCAGAAACACCTCATTGAACAGTCGATGAATCTCTTCCATCATTCGGTTAAAGCCCCGACTAATCTGTCCAAATTCATCACTGCTGAAGTGTGCTACACGCTGGCTAAAATCTCCCTGCTCAACCCGAATCATGTGGTGCTTCAGTCGAATCAGTGGCCGAGTGATACGATAGGATAACAGAACCGCCAGAACCGCTATAGCCGCCATACACAATACAGCGAACCATATCGTGAAGGTGAGCATCTCACCTGACTCCTTTTGAATCACGGCAATAGGTGTAAGACTGATCACCGAAAGCCCGGAATAACTGGAATGATGTTGTACATAGAGATAGGGCTGCCCATCCAGAAAAACTCTTTGGTTTCCTGCATAGTTTTGAAGCTGTCCCTGCATTAGCAACTGGTCGTACGCAGACATTCCTCCGATTGAGGTCCGTTCGAACAGAAGACGCTGTTTGCTGTCTACAATCATCAGGCTTGCATCTTGCTCATAATTCAGATTGGATAACAGTTGACCGAAGGCCTCCGGCCGGATATCAATCAGAATGTAACCCAATCGTTGGAGCGTACCCGGATCTCGAAGCACTCTGCCCACCGATATATACGATTCTTGCTGACCGCCCGTGTAATAGCCGGGTTGATGCGGAGGAAGCAGGCGCCATGTCCCTTCCGAGTCTTCAAGCTCTGCAAACCAATCATCCTGCCTACTGTCCCATACCGGCTTGACCGCCAGCGAATCGAGATTGGAGAACAAAATGCCGCTGTTGCTGATCATGTGAATTCCCCGAATCTCGGGCCGGTCATAAGCTTGACCCGATGTGTAAAGCTTCATTTTCAAATAATCCTCAGACCTCGCCCATGTTCCCGACCCCATTGAAGCGTTGTATTTGCCCAGAATGCCAAGCACCATCTGATCGTAAAGCGGCAAGAGCGACAACCGCTCAAAGTCCTTCAACAGCCGATTCAGATTGGCGTTAATCTGGCGAACCATATCAATGGTGAACTGCTCGGTCTTGCGATCCATCGTCTGCGAGAAATGCTTGTAGTTCATCACTCCCTGTAAACTTAGCGGCAGCAACGTCAGCGCCAGGAACAACAGGAGCAACTTGGTGCGCAGGTTTACATTTTTTCCGAAAAAAATGCGTACCTTGTCCATCATTTCCGTTCATCCCTCCCTCTCCCGATCATTGTATGAGCCCCCTTCACAGATCAATCTGGATATAACTGGGGTCATCATATCCAGTTTTAATGATCATCCGCTATCCTGCCAATCCTGGAATTGGTACGGAATTTCAAGTTATCCGCATAGGTTTCAGGGGGAACGCAAAAAAAGCCGACTGTATCGCTACAGTCGACTACGCTATTTATATAAGAACACTAATTAGACCAAAAAACCGACTGCATTATGCAATCGGTTGTCTGTTCCTGAGATGGCTTTTATATTTGAATCGATTATATTCATTAATAAGCTCGTCCAGTACCATGGACTGTCGGAGGACTTGGTTGTCCTGCATGCCATGATTCTCCGCCAAACGACTCAACTCTTGCCTGTTCCGTTCGATTTTATCTGTGATCTGTATCGGTTCACTCACAGCATGCACCCCCTCTTTGTATAACATTTTAGGATACATTGCCAAAAAATTCATATTATATTCCTTTGCAGAACTAATTGATTGTTTGCAAAGGTGGTTTTCATAAAACAAAAATTAATTTATATCTCCCTACTTTACCTGTCTCAAAAAAGCTAAATCAGGATTGATGCCATCTCCCGTTTGAATAAACGCCTCATATGATCCGCTTAAAGATTACTGATCTCAGCCGGACTCATTTCTTCATCTACATAGGGTTCATTGTCGATTGCAATCACTAGACACATAAATCAGATGTGTACTGATCGTTGCAACGGTATTGACATTTATGATCAGTTTTGCGGGGTTCATTGTAACCTTGATTGGACTGATTGTAACTATTGTCATTGCCTTAAATAATCAAAACAAAAAGAAATAGACCGCCCCAGCTAAGGTAATGGTCTATTTCAGCTACCTATGCACAGCCACCGCCCATAGAAGCGGCTGTTGTAAAGAGCAGGATGTTCGCGCATCCTTGCTCTTTGTTATTATCTCCAGTTTAACACAGTTTGTTACATAAGTTAGCTCTTTACTGGTAATTATTGTCGCTCAGTTTTGGAGTAGAAGGGACGTGGCAAAAATGGAGAAACACCTCTCCTCACTTCACCTGCTTCAGAAACGCCAAGTCCGGATTCACTCCATCTCCCATTTTAATAAACGTCTCATATGATCCGCTAAAGGTTATTTTACCTTGATGAATAAAATGCAGAACACACTGGATATTTGCAATATCCTGCAAGTGATGGTTCGAGACCAGTACAGTGCACTCATTATGGAGTGCCAGCTTCTCAATCCTTTTCAAGATATGATAACGCATTTCCGGATCGATACCCGCTAATGGCTCGTCAAAGATGTATAATTCCCTCTTCATTAATGTGATTGCCAGAATACACAGATAACGCCTCTCCCCAACAGATAATTGCCCAAACTCCATATGCCATACCCGCTGTACCAATTCAACCTCTGCTGGACTCATATCTTCATCTACATAAGGTTCGTTGTTCACTTCAATGCGGTTTGAGTGATCGGAATACAGGAAAAAGCGAAAGAGATCTTTGGCCTTCAAAGTTAGAGGAAATAACAAACCCTGGAGCTGGTAGATGATCTCCTTCTCATCCGGAATACCTTGTATTTCTGGCGGACGTTTAATCACATTTGCGATCAGATCAAATAAAGTCGTTTTGCCAGAACCATTTTTGCCAATGATCATATTCACGGTTTGTTGGGGAAACTCCACATGTAAATGATCCAGATTTTGACGAGAGGCTTTGGGATAAGAGAAGCTCAAATTTTCAATTTTAATCATAGATCCTCCTGCTATGTCCGATGTGTTCTGGATATGACTTTCACAAATTTGAGTGCGATAAGTCCGCAGGTAACATAACAAAGTGTGATGAAGCTCATGTTGATCAGACTCAAATGTGGGAAAGGGCTATTCATAAACCATTCTGCTAATAAAAAAGTTAGATTCCTGACGTACTCCATAGGGTTGATGAAAACCAGAAGTAGACCATACTCTGTTGAATACGCCAGTCCCTTTGCAGATAGAAAAAACATGACCAGTAAACTCATACTGACCACCGCATTCAGCGACTCCTGCCTTACTGGAAGAAGCATTAGGATAAGCGTTAATAAAATGACCATTACAGACCCCAATATACAGCTTGTTAAAGACACGGCGAGAAACAAAGCAACCTGTCCAAAGCTATCCAGGAATATCACTCCCGATACTAGCGAGAACAGGAGAATGGTCAAGAACAGAAAACCAATCTGGTTCAGAGCCTTTCCCCAGATAATAGGGTATTTACTACCTGAGATAAATTTGAACATCTTGAAAAAACCGCTCTCTCTTAAAGAGATCAGATTGGTCGTCACATCGATGGACATCACGAAGATAATATATGAAACAAATACACTGGTTTGGATGTAAAATTCATTGATCTCAGGCCCCTGAGTAAACCATTGATAATTAAAGATAAAAAAAGCAATGAGGGGAAATAACAGATACCATACGAAAGCTACTTTGTTGCTTAACATCATTTTAGTAAACAGACGGAAGTATTCACGAGTTATTTTCAAAAAACAACCTCCAATTTATCCAAACGGGAGCATTTTCCCAATATTGTGTAATCGATTCTTATAAGGCTTCAAGATTTCGACTTGAGTTGGGTCTATTTTTGCAGCATACATGTGATGGAAGCCTTTATTTGTTATAATTTTAACAATTTTTGTATTTAACTCTCCATCAAGAGCTGGTATATAACAAAGATTAAAATCCATTGCCAATTTTAAAGAGATTTTCTTAACTGTATTATAAAATTCATTAGGATCAGCTGTGTCTCCATCTATTAGTTCACCACGCACTTGATCTGATTTCTCTAGGTATTGAAACTCGCTTTTTAATTCATCTACACCAAGTCTCTCCATAAAATAATGAGAGTAAAGTAATGGATCAACTGAGTATTCCGTATTTTGATAATTTGATTTTTTTATAGGCTGCTCCACAGTTACATATTGGAATAGCTCTTTTAAACTGCCTGTTATTGCACCTTGGTAGTCCCAATCAGCACTTATCCCAACACCTTTAGTTTTTGCTCCAAAGGCGATTGTAATTACTACCTTGACCTCATCACACAACGATATATCGTACATAAAAATCTCATCTACATGTATCCGAGACATCTGGATAATGGATTGAAGATCTATAAATTTTATATCTTCAAGATGAATCTTTTTAGCAGGAGATTTAGTGAACCAACTAAAGAGCAAGCTTTGTCTTTCAAAGAATTCTAAAAATGCAGAATTTATAGACTGATGGGAACTAACATGAGAGGCCATTCCGCAGGTATCGCTATATATATTATCTAGATTTAATTTGTTAAGTATAGGATCATTCCAGTTCAACAAAATACGATGTAGAGGAAATTGTTCTATTGTACCATTCAGCATGTTGACTCCCTCTACTAATTGATCCCTGAATCTATGATAATTGTTAAAAACAGATACCCTCTCTATATGCTCTCCTATTGCTGCTTTAATTGATTTTCTTTTATCAAAATCAATTGCGCTTGCAGGCGGACCATTCTCAGAATACGTAATAACATCACTCTGAAAATAGTCAAGAAGAAATGAATTTTGTTTGATATGAAACCTTTCAATCATAAAAGGTGTGCCGTTAACTGGATTATTTATCAAAGCGTATTCTCTCCCCTCTATCACACTACAATACAGTTAGGTATTTTCAACATGCTTTGCTCGTTAAGATTTATCGTATTTACATTCATAGGGTTTCTTAGGTTAATGTACTCTTTTAAAGGAATATGATTAAAAAGATAAGGAGAGTATATTTTTATACATTTAATTTTTGTAGTTACCGTTTGTTTTAGCGGAATCATATATACTTCAGCCACCCAAGGAGGAAGTATATTTAACAAATTGGAGATTGTTAATTCTTTCATCGTTTTTTCATAATCACTAGTTGAGATACTTCCGTACCCTACAGATAAGTAATCAATAATCCCAGATTGATTTTCATATTTTTTCTTGAACACTTGGCGTGACATAGCAACGAGTTCATTACTTTCTTCTTTCCACTGTAATAAAACGGCTTCTTGTGTGGATTTAAGGATAGCCTCTTCAATGGAAAAAGAGCTACCCACCCCAGAAGAGCACACAAAATTTTTGTGAAGAATAAAACAAAATACTACCTTTAAGGGATAGAAATATTCATTGATAAAAAAAAGAACTTCTTTATTTTTTTGATACATTAATCCAGATAAAATTTTATGTTTGTTTATCAGAGATACATCTAGTTTAATTTTAGAGCCTTGTTTACCATACCAAAATAGATACAAGGCATTTTTTTCAATAATTTCTCGGAGAGAACTAACAATTGCTTTTTGTGACGAAATATGACTAGAGGTTCCGGTAGTATCAATTGGGAATTCTTCTGATAATGAATACGTTGAGTATTTCTTATCAATAAGTACACTACTTGAATTAACCATATTAATAGCATATACACTCTTCTCATCAAAAGGGATGCCCCCGGCAGATATTGCCCTTCTCTCGATCATTTCTGAAAAAGCTTTGATTAGAGACTGTTGCTTATTAAAATCTATTGCAGTGGAACTATCCGGCCCTATATAACCATTTTTAAGAAAGTTCCCAATTCTTGAGAAGGATGTGTATGTGTCGTCAGTAATAAATTTTTGCTCCGGTATATTAAAGTGAAGAGGATTTGATAAATACAACATGATATCGACCTCATTTTCCTGTTGAATCCGTGTATCCAAACCATTGAAGCATCACTATTGGACACAATCTCACATTAAGACCACATCGCTTAGTCAGTTCGTTATCATTGAATCCAGACCAACTTACCTCTCCGACACCTTTACTCATTTTATGGAGAGAATTTTTAAACACTTGGCTCATGGCTCCTACCTCTATTAGAGCATGTCTGTACCCTCTGATATGATATTTGATTATTGATCTGCGTAAGTCTGCTGCATATGCGATACAAATTTCCGGTAGATCTATTGCATCATGACAGACATACTTCTTGATATGAAGTGCTTCGTCTTTGGCCCAAGACGTTATTTTTAACAATGTTTGTTCTATCCCATCATATACGTAAACTCCTCTTGTCAAAGTATCATGATCTTGGAACACGAGTACCAACGGAACTATGGGATAGAGAGCACCAGCAGAACCATATTTTTTAGACCCCGTTTGTTTATCTCTTATAAAAGCACCATTTAATAATTGGGATAACTCTGCAAAATTGAACAGTCTCTCTTTGTTAAATGATCTGTAACTTCCGATTACATTCACTTCTGTGCTTGTATTAAGATTAATTTTCTGTTCGTAATAATCAGGAGTGATATCTGTGTACTGCGCATATTCAAGCCATGGAATTACGTTATCATCGATGGATTGGTGCTTGGAATCAGGCAACTTTAGCAAAGTACTGCTTTGATGAAATTTAAGAATATAGTTCTCAACTTTCTTTGGTATATAAGAAGCGTAAATGTAATCAGTGAATGACCTTTCCACTGTGTTATGTTCTAGACTTCCAACATACTTATTTTTCATAGCAGTCACATAGCTCCCAATGTAATGAATAATCTGTATAGTAATTATTCGTTTGAAGATCAAATACGGAACATTCATGCAACTCTTCATTATGGATTATTCTACCATTTTCTAAGGTGAAATATTTACTTATTTTATTACTTAATAACGAGAGTATATTCAAAATATTATTTTTGTTTAGAGGAGTATGAACCTTGAATTTGGGTTCATCTTTATAAATCGAATCGATAATTTGCTGATAAGAGATATTCCCAGTAGAATCTACACGCAATTGCGATTCAATGTGGCCTATGTGGCAAAAATGACATGGATTAGATGCTTGAGGGCTATAAAGAGAATCAATATAAAAATTGTTGTTATACGTGTAACTCATTAATAAAATTGAATTCTCACTCTTTCTTACAAGTGAAGTAATCTTATTGGCCATTTCTTTACTGTAAGGATTCATAAATACTACATATAAAGTATTACTATTCTTCTCTGAAAGTAGTGTGCTATTCGATTCTTCATTAAGATTTACAATTGAATTTTTCATATTTTGGTTCTCAAAAAGAAACTCTTGGGACACTTTAAGTATTTCATCATTGTTACTTAAGAAAACGCATTTTTCTATTGAGAAGTTCACCTCTTCTTTAGTAATGAAGATGTAATTATTCTCTAAAAATGCTATAGCATTTGAATAATCTTCTTGAAAAACATCCATAAGTTCTTCTTCATGGACTGATTTAATATTATTGTTATCCCATTTCTTAATTTCTTCTATTAATCTTGCTTCTTTTATTTTCACTATCCCATAATTATGCATTAAAACTAGTTCATTTGAGTTTATTTCATAGATAACAAAGTTATTCAATGTATACGTAGTGTACTCTTCTGTAATCAAAGTGATATGACACCTCCGCTTTAAACTTCAAGTGCGGCTAATATCCTAAATACGCATATTGCCGCACTCGAATCAATATAATTATTGGGAATCAAAAAAAGTCCTATAGTTCAATTTGTTTTTGTACATTATCCGCTCCACCACCTTTGCCACAACAACAGCAAAGTACACAACTTACATTAACACCACAGCTACCGGTGTTCCCTGTTCCCCCGCCTGTATTTGGGGGGTTTTGAAATCTGATTGCTCCAACACCGAAATCCCCGCTAGTCAAATCGGGATATTTATTACTACCTTTACCAGGTTTACTTGCTCCCATATGCTCACCTCCTTATTTAATATAGATAAAAAATTCATTTAACCTTTTCAAAAAATGAACTAGTATGTTGATCCCTTTTTTAAAATATAATATTTTGCAAAAGAATATTATATTTTATTTATTTGAATAATTATACAAATTAACATGTGTAATTATTTAATTAAACTTAAATAACATATCGTTCATTTCCTCATATTTACTCCTAGAGTAAATCGATTATATTCATTAATTAGCTCGTCCAACGCCATAGACTGCTCAAGCACTTTCACATTCGGGATTCCATATTGATCTACCAAGCGACTCAACTCTTGCCGACCTTGCTCTATTTGGTCTTTTAAGATACTTAGTTCTCTCATGGCATGTACCCCTCTAGGACATTCTAGAAAAACATTTAGAATAAGTATGTTGTTTAGTTTTGGTCATGATGAAAAGTTCTCTTAAGAACATATTATGTTTTGCATAATATTGTAAAAAGAATTCTTTAGAAAAAGGCATTGCGCTCTATCTTTTCAAGGAAGCGAAAATAAAAAATAGCCTACTGATTGCAGTAGGCTAAACTATAAACTCGCTTCTATATAAATATTATCTATTAGTATTTTATAATTATCATGATTAGTTAAATGCTCCTTAAACTGCCCATAGAGATTTACACATTTTGAGATCAGAACGTCATCTTTGACAAAAATACTTATCTCTAAACTTATTAACAGAGAAGTAGCTCCGAGTTCAAACCTCTTCTTGTTAAAGTAGTAAAAGGCCAATTCGTAGAATAGCACCACTCTTCGATAATACCAACTCTGTACAGTATATCTTCCTTGTGAACGTACGTCATTGAATTTAGCATCGATCCGAGCTTTAAATCTCATCAAGACCTCATCTATATCATATTGATATCTATTTGCTGATTGAAGAATTTTGACCATTGCAGGAAGAATTTCCTCTTCACTATGTTCAATGTAAGTGATGTATTCAGGGATGACCTCTTTTCTTCCCATCATGACTTTATACAAACATTTGTTGAATTTCGCCCATTCTCTAAATTTATGAAGAACTTCATAATCTGCAACTTTCGCTTCATTCTCAATGATTTTCTCATATATATCAGTGTACTTTAAGGCTTCTTTGTAATTTTTAGCATAATCACAATAGTTAGAAAAAAGTAAGTTGGCATAGGCTTTGTATACGAAGAAAGGATATTGAGATTTAGATACACGCTTTTTAGTTTGTTTCATAGCCAGGTTAGCTCGTCTCTCAAGTTCTTGCGATAAACCCTTCATTTTATTCCACTCATGCAACCCCCAGTAAGCATTCGCCAAATCCTTAATTGCATCCAATTGATAGTCCTGATCTAATCGCTCTATAAAAGGTTCAAACTTTGAAATAATTACTCTGTTTTCTTTTTGGTCAGAACCCATACTAATCAGAAATATACGATACTGGCACATAGCCAAGCGTTCAGAGTGCTGATATTTTTCGCATTCAGACACACATTCATACAAGATAAGTGCTGCTTGCTTCATTCCTTTGTTATACAAATCTTCGGCTACTTCAAACAACTCATCTATATATGAATGATCATCTGTCACATGAGTAATGACTTGTTGAATAATATCCAGCTTACCGAGCTCAGCACAACGGTATATAAACGGTTCTAATCGTCTCCAATGGGGTGCTGACTCAATAAAACATTCCACACCATACATATCATAAAAGTACCCCTGTTCCAAACCCATTGCAGAGGTAATCTGGTCTAGTTGGTTCATTGAAATAAGCCTTGTTCCTTTGACGATAGCACTTAATGTACCCACATTAATGTCGACAATTTCCGAGAATTGTTGTAGCTTATATCCCTTATTATTCATGTGATTTTCAATATAGGAACGTATATTGGACATTTTCTTCACCGTCCCTTCCCAGATATTTCATCATCAAAAAGTCGGTAAACTTAACTTTTCTATTACTTTTTTGTACTTTCTGATCTGTGTTTCATTGGCTTCACTCCTATACTCCCCATACAAATCTAAACATTTAATGCACATTAGATCATCTTTACTTGAAGAAGAGAGATCTAAGCAAATAAGTAAGGCATCAATTCCAAGTGAATAATTATATTGATTTATTTGATATTTTGCCAATTCATAATAAAAAACTCTATATCCATGGTCTATCATTTGATCGGTATAACTACCTTTATTATGAGCGTCCGTATTAAACAAATTAATCGGATGTTCAAACTTTTTCAAAACATGATCAATATTAAATCCATACTGATTAGATGCTTCCAAAATATTTAGCAAACCCGTTAATATCTCTTCCGGATTTTTTTCTAAATATCCTAAATAAGGGGAAATCACACTCTCCTGACCTACCATTATTCGGAATACATATTGATTCCCCTCTCCCCATTTCTTAAATAGATCTATTATATTTTGATCCTCTTCTGTAGGATTCTCAATCTCAATTATCTCCATGTATTTTTGCAGATAATTTATGGCCTTATCGTACTCCTTGCGGGTACCATAAACGCTTGATATTAATAAGTTTGCATAGGCTGTATATGTAAAAAGAGGATAGGCTGTTAGCCTTCTTTTATTTTTCCGCCTACGATATTGAATTTTTAATTGAATTTCTGCTTTCCGTTCCAGTTCCCTTGCCCATGCATCAACCTTGTCCCACAAATGTATCGTATTATACACGTTGGCCAAGTCTTTAATTGCATCCAATTGCACTTCTTCATTTAATTTATCAATATACGGTTCGAACTTTACTGTTGCATTGAGATTATCAAATTTACTCAGTGTTTTATGAAGCAGGAAGATACGGTACTGGCAAAGGGCCAACCGTTCAGAATGTTGATACTTCTCACTGTCGGCCACACACTCATATAAAATGAGTGCAGATTCATTCATACTTTTACTATAGAGACTCTCTGCCACATCAAACAACTCATCAATATAGGATTGATCATCTGTCACATGAGTAATGACTTGTTGTATAATATCTAGCTTACCAAGTTCAGCACAACGAAATAAATACGGTTCTAATCGCCTCCAGTGGGGCGCAGATTCAATAAAACATTCAACTCCATACATTTCATAAAAGTAACCCTGTTCTAAACCCATTACAGATGTAATTTGATCTAGTTGGTTCATTGAAATAAGCCTGGTTCCTTTGATGATCGCACTTAATGTACCAACATTAATGTCAGCGATTTCTGAAAATTGCTGTAGTTTATATCCCTTATTCTTCAAGTGACTTTCAATATAGGAACGTATATTGGACATTGTCTTCATCGTCCTTCCCCAGATGTTTTACTATCGAAAAGTTGGTACACTTAACTTATCTATTAGTTTTGTATACTGCTCTTCCTGGGTCTTACTAGCGTGATTTCTGTATTTTCCGTACAAATCAATGCATTTGATACACATAAGATCTTCATTACATAAAGAAGAACGTTCTAAACTTGTAATTAAATGTCCTATTCCCTGTTCAATCTGACTTTGACTTAATCTGTACTTTGCTAGTTCGTAGAATAAGCGTATATATCTAAAATTTGATGCCTGTTCGTTATATGCTCTTTTTACTTTTACATATTTCTTTGTTCTAATCTCGTTTATCTGATTTTTGAATCTATTCAGTGTGTAGTCAATATTGTAAGAGTACTGATTGGCAGCTTGTATAATATATACGAATGCTGTTGAGATTTCCTCATGATTAGCATCTAGGTAATCTAGATAATTATTCAGGACCTCAAAATCACCTGATAGTATCTTGTACAAATATCGATTTCCCTCCGCCCAACCCTTGAACAGTCCTATTAGTTCTTGTTCTTCTCCAGTTGGATCTTTAACATTGTTCACTATATCCTCATAAATATCTGTGTACTCTAAAGCTTCTATATATTGCCTACATTCTCCAGATACATGTGCCTTGTGCAGAATGGCATAAGCTTTATAAGTGAAAAGAGGATAAAAAGCAACTCTAGGTTTCCTTTTCCTTCTTAAGGATTGAAAATGAATTTGTAAGTCAGTTCTTCGTATCGACTCCTCAGCCAACTCAAAAACCTTATCCCACAGATTCATTGTGCTATACAGGTTAGCTAAATCTTTAAGCGCATCCAGTTGCATTTCCTCATTCAATTTATCAATATAGGATTCAAACTTTACTGCGGCGTTCATGTTAATGAGTTTATTCAGTGTTTTATGAAGCAGGAAAATACGGTACTGACAAAGGGCCAGCCGCTCCGAGTGTTGATATTTCTCACAGTCTGCCACACATTCATACAGAATAAGAGCTGCTTCTTTTAATCCTCTAGCAAAAAAGCTCTCAGCTACATCAAATAACTCTTCTATATAGGATCGATCATCCGTCACATGAGTAATAACTTGTTGTATACAATCCAGCTTACCAAGTTCAGCACACTCGTATAGGTATGGTTCCATACGTCTCCAGTGAGGCGCAGATTCAATGAAGGACTCTACCCCATAACTCTCATAAAAATAACCTTTTTCTAATCCCATTACAGAAGTAATTTGATTCAGTTGGTTCATAGACATCGGTCTGCTACCTTTAAGAATGGCACTTAAAGTCCCAACATTAATTCCTGTAATATCGGAAAAATGCTGCAACTTGAGATTTTGTTCTCTCATAAATCTCTCAATATGTACTCTTATTGTAGGAACCAATTCCACTATCACACCTCCGCCACCTAAATCACTTATAATTCAATAACATATAATAAATGTTATTTTAATCCTGTATTTTACATTGGTCAATCTATGAAAATACAAAAAAGCTTACTCTCGTTACTTGAAAGTAAACCTTTTTGAAAAATTTAATATATTTTTTCTGTTATAATCTTCCTGCACCATGCGGATAATTCAGTATTTGTAAAGGTGCATCGATATCAAAATTACCTAATTGACTGATATTAATAATCATAAAGCTAAGCAAGATTACATAGAAGATTTTCTTTTTTTTCATAAGATTTCTGAACCTCCATCATTATAGTTTTGTATTGGTGCTCGATTTCAGTGGTACCCATGTTTTTGTACTTCTCATATAGGGAAATACAATGAATGATAGCTGTTTGATTGTTAAATCGTACAGATTCTCTCAGACAGTGCATAAGCTGCTTCAAACCCTCTCGATATTCATGGCGATTCAAGTGATAGAGAGAAAGTTCTAACAAGAATGCAACACAAATCTCATTTTTCATCTGCTCAGTGTAGCCTTTTAAACGTTTAATTTCCGAGTTAATTTGATCCCTGAATTTATACAAAATATCATCAATATTTTGATCAAACTTATTAGCTGCCTCCAAAATATTAATGATTGCAGGTAAAATTTCTTCTTCATTTTTCTCGATAAATTCCAAGTAAGCAGGTAATACACTGTGTTCACCCATCATTAATTTATATAAATAAGTATTGGCTTCCGTCCATCCAGCAAATTTATCAATGAAAATCTGATCTTCTTCATCCGGTTCAGAGACATTAGCGAGTTTGGCATAGATCTCTGTGTAGACTAATGCCTCGTCATAACGCCCCTGCCCCTCACATGCCGATGATTTAAGCAAGTTGGAATAAGCTCTATATACGAACAAAGGATAGGAGGTGAGTCTATCACTTTTGTCTATTTTTTTCTTTGTATATGACTGCAAAATTTTAGTTTTCTGATCTAACTCTTCTGCCAAATCAAATACCTTGTCCCAATACCTTAAAGCCAGATACGTATTCGCCAAATCCTTGATCGCATCCAGTTGCCGTTCCTCATCCAGCCGATTAATATATGGCTCAAAGTGCACAGCGGCCCGCAGGTTATCATGTTGATTCTGACCAAGCGAGAGGGTGAAGATGCGATACTGGCACAGAGCCAGACGTTCCGAGTGTTGATATTTCTCACACTCCGCCACACATTCGTACAACATCCGTGCAGCCTTCGTCTGTCCACGTTCAAGCATGCCTTCTGCCATCTCAAACAACTCCGAGATATACGAGCGATCATCCGTCACTTCCTGGATAACCTTATGAATACATTCCAGCTTGTCCAATTCAGCACAGCGTTGCAGGAATGGTTCCAGTCTCCTCCAATGAGGTGCCGATTCCACGAAACATTCAGCCCCATAAATCTCGTAGAAATACCCCTCTTCCAGCTTCATGCCTTGGGTAATCAGATCCAGTTGCGCCATAGCGATGGGCCGAGTCCCCTTAATAATTGCACTAAGCGTTCCAGCGTTAACTCCCGATATATCGGCAAAATACTGCAGGGTGTACCCCTGTTTCCTGATGTAGTCCTCAATATATGAGCGTATCGTAGTTGTAGGTTCCATGTATCCCACCTCCACAATGAAAATCCATAATTTTGAATTTATATGATAAGCACAATTTTAATCCTAAATTTTACAGCGGTCAATAAAAATCGTGGCAATTTCCTTCACATTTATGCAAGGAGGCCTGGCTGCTCCTGCTTATAGAAAAAATCCATTAGAAGAATCCGTGAGAACGTGATACATTTAATTCAACTTACATATCCTACTATTTCAATAGGATTAGACAACACAGGAATTATCAATTCAGTTCGAGGAGAAGGTCAGATGAAATTTGCCTTGTTTAGTCTCATGATGAATCTGCCTAATGCCGTAACCGGGGAAGCTCTGACAACTCAGCAGAAATTCCACAATATATTAGAGCAAGCGAAGCTGGCTGAACGACTGGGATTCGATGCCTACGGAATCGGTGAACGACACGGTGCGCCGTTTCTATCTTCCTCGCCACCTGTCGTATTAACGGCAATAGCCGCAGCAACCACACGCATTCGGTTACTAACCACCGTTACTGTTCTTAGTATACTTGATCCAGTCCGGGTTGCCGAGGATTATGCCACGTTGGATCAATTATCGGGCGGACGGCTGGAGATGATCATCGGGAAAGGCAATGACCCTCGGCACTATCCGCTGTTTGGCATAAGCGAAGAGGAACAATGGGACTCACTCGATGAACGCTACCATCTGCTAAGACGGCTGTGGTCTGAAGAGAATGTAACCTGGCAGGGAACGTATCGCCCTCCGCTTGAGGGGGTGACCACGTGGCCAAGGCCGCTTCAGCAATCCATCCCAATCTGGCATGGTAGCGCGTCGAGCACGGTCTCGACCGAACTCGCTGCCAAATATGGCGAGCCGCTCTTCACGTCGAACTCTTTTCACCCGCAAGCCAAATACAAAGCGTTAATTGATCATTATCGGGAACGCCTCGATTATTATGGTCATGATCCGCAGCAAGCAGTGATTGGCTCTGGTGCCGGCAGCCTCTATCTTGCGGATACGGGCGAAGAAGCCATTCGCCGCTATAAGCCATATTATGAAGCGTTCCATGCCACTGCCGCCGCACAGCATAACCAGTCCCCCTTCACCGATCTGGAGGATAACATTGCACGAGGTCCTGCGTTAATCGGCAGTCCGGAGCAGATCATTGGGAAAATTCTGGACTATCATGCCGCTTACGGACATCAGGTGCTGAGTATCAGCGTAGATGGACTGACGCATAGCGAGCAGTTGGAGCAAGTAGAGCGTTTTGCCAAGGAAGTTGCCCCTGTATTACGCCGCGAACTGCCCAGTTCGGTATGGAATGAACCCCCGCTCTTGAACCAGTCTCTTCCCACTTCCACATCGCATTCTCCTGATTCATGGCCCCCAGCCATCTCACCGATCTTCCAGGTGTAGTTCTCAATTCTCCACACATTCTCCATTCATCCACAAGCCTTTTGCACCCACACCCAGGGCGATACTTTCGAATCGCCCTCTCCCTCCCCCAAGATGTCCTTCTCTATGATCAAGATTTAATACCTTCAAACAAGGAAACCAACGAACGCTGCACGAATTCAGTATCTAACGGTTCGCCAGTTACCAACATGCGATAGAACATCGCTCCATAGACGAGGTCTATGCACAGTCCGATGTCACAATCCTTTTTCAACTCTCCCCGTTCTACACCTTTTTCAAAAATTCCCCACGCTTCACGCCGACGAGGTTGGATGTATCTGGTTCGGTATTCTTCTGCTAGACCTGGATCAGACTGACCCTCTCCAACAATTTGTGTGATCACTTTTCCTTCCCGGCTGATCAAAAAATCAACCAGATTGCTCGCATGAATGCGCACATCCTCAAATACCGATCCTGTATCCGGTACAGGCAATCTTGCCGTTGCCGCAGACATATACCCATCCATAATGACAGCTCCTTTATTGGGCCACCATTTATATATCGTTGCTTTACTCACCTTAGCACGTTCAGCAATTTTTTCGATCGTAACCGCTCCGAAGCCGTGTTCCAATAATAATTCATAGGAAGCTGCAAGAATTGCATTCTGGGTTTCCACATTACGGGGACGTCCTCTTTTGGCTGTCATCATAAGCCCTCCTTGGTGTAACAAATGCATCTCTAATTCATAAAAACTGTACGTTCATTATACTAAAACACCGATACATTAAACAATTTCGTTCTTACCTTACTTCGACATACAAAAAATTCCTATCGCCTATTTACAATACTGAACGTTTAGTTTATTATATGTCTGTAATTAGTAAACGAAGCGTTTAGTAATTAGTGAATCCATAAAAGTACCGCAAAGGTTTGGACGCCTGATCGGTCATGGTTTGAGTGGAACCATTAGGGCACTAAGGATCATTAACATAAAAATTGGAGGATGATAATCATGCATTTGCAAAACGATGTGAAGACAACCCCGGTTCCAAGCTGGTTGATTTTACTTTTGGCCGCGGCATGCGGGCTACTTGCGGCAAACTTGTACTATGCTCAGACGGTTATAGGACCGATCAGCATGACAACAGGGCTTTCCTCTGCTGCTGCCGGACTGATTGTGACGTTAACACAGATCGGTTACGTAATTGGCCTGCTGTTCATCGTACCGCTCAGTGACATTCTGGAGAATAAGCGGCTGATCACTTTTTTCCTCATCATTCTGGTCGTTGCATTGATTGCCGCCGCCTTCTCTCCCAATGCCATATTATTTCTGGCTGCTTCCCTCTTCATCGGTATTGGTTCCGTCGTTGCACAGATTCTGGTTCCCTACGCCACCTACCTCACTTCGGAGGAGCAACGCGGACGGGTGGTCGGTAATGTGATGAGTGGCCTGCTGCTGGGCATTATGCTGGCTCGCCCTGTCGCAAGTTTTATTACGAGTCTGCTCGGTTGGCAAGCGGTCTTTGTCTTCTCCGCAATCATTATCGTATTGTTAACCTTGCTCCTGTCACGCGCACTTCCTGCACGTCAGCCCCAACCGGCGATGAAGTATGGACAATTAATCCTGTCATTGGGTTCCCTGTTAAAAACATTTCCCATGCTCCGCCGCCGAGCCCTCTATCAGGCCAGCCTGTTTGGCGCCTTCAGCTTGTTCTGGACTACAGTTCCCATGCAGCTCGCCAATGAGTATGGCATGTCCCAGCAAGGAATTGCATGGTTTGCATTGGCTGGCGTCGGAGGCGCCGTTGCAGCACCGATTGCCGGAAGATGGGCGGATAAAGGCTTTACCCGCATATTAACCGGACTCGCCATGGTTATCGCGGCTGGTTCTTTTGGGCTCGCCTATCTGTTCCAGGGTCACTCTACCGCTACCCTTGTACTTCTTGTGATCGTTGCCATCACGCTCGACATGGCGGTCTCGGGTAATCTGGTGCTGGGGCAGCGTATTATCTATTCATTAAGTGAAGCAAGAGGACGGGTAAACGGAATCTTCATGTCGATCTTTTTTATCGGGGGCGCGATTGGATCATCACTTGGCAGCTGGTCTTATGCGCATGGGGGTTGGAGTCTCACCACTCTGATTGGTCTGGTGATGCCTTTGCTGGCACTCGTATACTACTTAACCGAAAAGAAAGCTGCCGTTATCAGCAATCATCTATAAGTGCGTGTTCAAAAAGGTCGGTTTTCAGTACCTTGAACAACCTCTATAACGATTCTTTCATATGTAAAGAAGGGCAGAGTGATCTCTAAGATCAGCTTCTGCCCTTTTCCCTTATTTCATCACACTGAATTTTTTGGTCGCTGCCCTAACTTGATCATCCTCGCCCCATACAATGACACCTACCACTTTGGTAACTTCCAATTCCATCGAAGCAATCTCAACTGCATATTGTTCAAAGGCATTGTTGAGCGACTGGCCTGTCTGTGAAAAAACAACATGGCTCAGTCCCCCGCTGTCATCTGAACAGAGTTTGGCCAGATTGATCAGTTGATTCTCCCCGGCCTTCAGAATGACAGTGCTATATCGGATGCCGGCATGCTGAACGCCGCTATGATCCAGCACAGGTTGATCAGAATATAACTCCGGCTCATTCAGGGCTGCTTGTCCCATTAACAGGGCAGCCACATTAGCGGCGGCGCCAGGTTCCAGATTTTTATCCAGTATAATAGCAATTCTTTTCATATGACTGTATTCACCCTCTGTGTATTTTGTGTAAAACATACCCATGGCATATTGATTCCCTCGCGCAATACTTTGTAGGTCACAAGCCCGTAATGATCAGCGCATAGCTGATTCGTGAGCGCAATGGACTTCTCCGTGTTGTGCATGACCTTCCTGCAAGCTTCAGGGTTGGACGATACGGTGCTGTTCTCTTTATAGGTTGTATCAAGTTCAGTTAACAAGTATGTGGTTGCTGGATGATGATAGATAATATCGATCTGATCGGGACATACCGCATGGAAGCCGGATAGAACCAGCGCAGGAATTTTCTCCACAAAGCTCTCAGACACCGCTAGTTCAGAATCCATGATGAAGCTGTTGAGCTTGGGATACGCCCCGGGGACCAGCAAGCAGGATATGATCCCTGATCTCAAGTCTTCCGCAGCCGCTTCAAATTCAGGGTATGGCTTGATACGTTCCGAGTTGCCTAATTTCTTCGCGATATGCATGCTGCAAGTCAGAAATCCTTCATCGTCTCCCAGCGTTCCCAGTATGGCATATTTCTCTTTAACAATCTCCATTTATTTCTATTTCCTCCTTTTTGTTTCTAATCCGCTAAAGATCGTATACCAAAAAATTCCTATTGTCAATTAACACTTTAACGCAACATAAATATGTATTTTGGTTCATATTTTTAACCAAAAGGTGTATTCAAAATGGAAAATATTGAGCTATAATGTTATGAAATGAATTTTTACTATTTTTAGTATTTTGTTGAAAGGGGATATACGAGAACGTATGAAAACCATTGTATACATATCTGATTTCAGGCTTCCAACCGGATTAAACTTCGTTAAACCTTTGCAGAAATTGGCGGATCACAAAAAAATTCTGATTATTGAACGGCATAATTTGCATCATGATGAGGTCCTCAGGGAATTCTTTGATGAAATTAGATATGTCGATCATCTGGAGTCCGTAGATGCCATCCGGGAGCATATGATGCAGATCCGAGAATCCCATTCCATCTCTGCTCTGTTAACGCCGGGTGAGAATGCGATTGAGATCGGTGGTCAGTTCCGTTCCGAGTTCGGGATCCTCGGTATGCAGCGCAATCAGGCTGAGGCTGTTCGCAATAAATGGATCATGAAACAAATGCTGCATCAACGCGGAATTCGGACATCCCAAATTGCCATTGCTCTACATGAACAGGACTATATTCGTTTCACTGCTGTACACGGCTTCCCGATTATTGTGAAACCACTCAGCGGATATGGAAGTATCAATACGTTCAAATTGTCCAGCATGGATGAACTGGTGCATTATCTTCACCATACAAGACAAGCACAGCAAAAGGATTTGCTGGAGGAATTCATCCACGGTACGGAGTTTCATTGTGATTCCATTGTGTCCAAGGGCAAAGTTGTATTTGCATCTGTTTCCCAATATCTGTATAACTGCCTGGATATTGCGACGAAGCAGAAACCTCCGGCCAGTATTACGTTCCCTGAAGGCACGGAAGCTGATTTTATCCATCACATCAAAGAACTCAATGAACAGGTCATTGCTGCCTTGGGTATCAATCAATCCGTAACACATGCCGAACTTTTTCTGACTCCGGAAGGAGAAGTGGTGTTTGGAGAAATTGGTGCAAGAATCGGGGGATCACATGTTATGCCTCCTTGTATCAAGAACACCCATGGCGTTGATTTCTTCGAAGCCGTCACTGATCTGGAAGTTGGAATATATGAATTTAAGCAACAGGAGACGAGTCATAAATTCACAGGCATGATCTGCTTCCCATCACGCGCAGGGGTAATTCAACACATATCCGGGATAGAGAATTATGCGGATATCCCTGGCATCATTGAGTTCAATGTATCCTATCAAGTGGGGCAGCGCGCCGGGGACGTCAACGATACCATGACCCGATCAGGCTATGCTATCGTGGAGGGTGATTCGTTCGAGGAATTGCGTCAAACCCTGCTGGATATGTACGATCGTTTCAAGATTGAAGTGACGGTTGCTGAAACCGTATAAGTTGTACGGATCATCCTCACTGTTTTTGGTCTGGAGTGACGGTTATCTTGGGGAGGGCTGGAATTATTGTCTTTATTCAAAACCTACGCGGGTCTGAGCCGCGATATCTATTATCTCTGTTTAGCCAGAACGATTAACAGCACGGGAGATTTTGTATTCTCCCTGATTACCTTGGTGCTTACGTTACAGATGGGCATGAATGTGGTCAGTGCAGGGATCTTTGTGTCCATGGCAGCCCTGATTAGCGGACCCGGTGTACTTCTCGGCGGCTATTTAAGCGATGTTATAGGCAAAAAAACAATTATTGTCATCGGGCAACTGTTGTCTGCCATCATGATTATAAGCTGCTCTTTTTGGTCAGGCACCATTACCGTTGGTTATCTTCTGATTGCAGTCATGTTTTTCATCAGTATTACCCGACCTGCTTATAATGCACTGATTATTCAACTGTGTACGGAGGAGAAAGAGCGAAAGTCCGCCTTTTCCCTCATGTATCTGGGGGCCAATCTGGGTATAGCCATCGGACCACTGATCGCCGGTTTTTTTATCAAGGATCACGTCAACATTGTCTTTATAAGTATCGGTACCGTGTTTCTGATATCTACCTTTATCATCATCAACCAGGTTAAGATCGGCACACGCAAGGAATTGGCATCAACAAACAGCGAACATGCTGGACAACAACAAGAACAACAACGATCGAGCCAATCGCCTTCGCCGTTATTCAGACTACTGCTGAAAAATCCACTCGTTGCCTTTTTCATCGTTGTGTCATTTCTTAACTATTTTATCTATATGCAATACTCATTTAGCCTCCCACTCCAGATGAATCACTCGTTTGGCGAGAACGGGGCAGCCTATTACGGCTCTGTCATGACCATCAATGCCATTAGCGTCATTATTCTTACCACCGTGATCCTGTCCGCTACACGCAAATTAACTGCCCTAAACTCCATAGCTACAGGCGCACTCTTCTATGGAATCGGATTTGGAGCCTTGAACCTGCTCGGAACCTTCCCCCATTTTTCCATCGTCGCCTTATCCACGGTGCTGTGGACTATTGGAGAGATTCTCGTGCAGACCAATATCAATCTGTATATTGCTTCGCGTGTACCCGACACACATCAGGGGCGGTTCAATGGCTTGCTGTTATTCGTAGGTTGCCTGGGTTATACACTTAGTCCATATTTGACAGGCATTTTCATCAAAAGCATGGACATGGAAAGTGTATGGATCATTATTCTGGCTGTCAGTCTGTTCTATGCGTTGTCTATGATCATTCTCTGGTATATCGAAAAAAGCTCAACAAGAAGAAACGAAATGAAACCGCTGGATCACTCAAAAAGTATCTGAAACTCAGGGCAGGGCAGCCTATTCTGCCCTTTTTTTCACTTTATTTTCACACCAAAATAGGCAAATGTGCATTCGCATCATACTCAATCAATTGCTGACCCGTATGCAATCTCTGTACTAGATCTGGATTGGCAATAAACGGTCTGCCGAACGCAGCCAGATCTACGCTTCCCTTACCAATCGCGTGCTCCGCGGTCTGAACATCCAAATCCCCCACACCAATGATGATTCCATCCCACCGACTTCGAACCCACTCGTGAAAGGTCTGCTCCCCTTCCCATGCTTTCACATAATGGTCTGTTGAGGGATGCAAGATCGTAATTCCCGTCTCGCGGAACAAGTTCAGATATGCATCAATCATTCCAGCTTTGTCTGCCCAAGCATAGGATGCATCATCATCCTTTTTCTCGGAAAATCGTACCGATATGCGATCCACAGGGATCTCTTTTTTCACAGCCACAATAATATCCCGCAGGAACCGCAATCTACCCTCAGTATCTCCTCCATATTCATCTGTTCTGTGGTTGGTCTTCTCATTGATAAACTGGTCGATCAGATACCCATGCGCAGCATGCAGCTCAATCCCGTCAAACCCCGCCAGAACCGCATTGCGGGCAGCCGTCTGAAAATGCTGAATCGTATCCGCTATATCCTGTGTACTCATCGCTTGAGGAACCTGATACGGTTTATGCAGCTTATGCACTCTTCCCTCTGCCGCAAGGCTGGAAGGTGCAAGTGGAGCGGTTCCGATCAGATCGGAGTGCGACAACCTGCCGACATGCCACAGTTGAGCAATAATGGTGCCGCCATGTCTGTGAACAGCATTCGTTACCCTTTTCCAAGAAGTCGTCTGTTCATCTGTATATAAGCCGGGGATGCCATAAGTGCCTTTGCCTGCCAGATTCGGGTTAATGCCCTCGGTAATAATCAGTCCCACGCCATCCCGCGCACGCTGCTCATAATACGCCACCATCTCATCCGTTACCGTCCCCTCCTGATCATCAGCAAATCCCCGGGTCAACGGTGCCATCACAATTCGGTTCCTTAATTGCCACTTATGAATCGTTACCGGGCTTAATAATGTTGTTGAACGTGTAATCCTGTTATCCATGTCATATCCCTACTCTCTTCGTTATTAAGGATATTGTACGGCGGCTCCGATATATCGTAAAATGATTGAAATATATAGTTGTATCTCTCAGAGAGATACCTAACATCGCCATCTGCTGAATTAATTGAAGGTAACCCACGTTCAGGAGGATACAGCATGGAACTTTCCGATATCGATATTGTTCTCGCGGTGGCGCGTTCAGGCAAAATCTCACAGGCCGCCAAAGAACTGAATTACGCGCAATCCAATGTCACCACACGCATCAAAAAACTGGAGCAGGAATATCAAATACAGCTGTTCAACCGATTTCCCAAAGGCGTTGTGCTGACCTCCAAAGGAGAGCAGTTCGTCCAGTACGCCACACAGATTCATAACCTTTTATATGATCTGAAGCAGGATATGACCGATCCCGGTGAGCCTTCCGGCACGCTGAAAATCGGCATTGTGGAAACGGCGGCATCCAGCCGCTTTATGGAGATTCTGAATGAATATCAAATAACCTACCCGAAGGTGTCCATCTCACTCGTCAACGCTACTTCACCCAAAGTACTGCGCAAGAAAATACAGGACGATGAGATTGACGGTGCCTTTATCAGCGGGGCTTGTGTGAAGGAAGGACTGAAAGTGGAATACGAGATGCAAGACACGGTGCATATCATATCCAAACAGATGGACACACCACCCAAAAGTCTGTGCCAAGTATCGTGGGTCGTTTTCCCCGAGGGCTGCCCTTATCGTGAAATGACCGAAGAATTTTTGCAGGAAGAGGGGCTGTCCGCTCGTAATATCATCGAAGTGAGTACGATGGAAAACCTGCTCAGCTGTGTGGAGTCTGGAATTGCTTTTACCATTATGCCGTGCAATGTTATTCACAAAAGACCAGATCATTTCTCTGTATTCGACTTAGCCGAGCGATTCACACATACTACAACCACCTTTGTTCGCGGTGAGGGTCGTTATGTCAGCAGTGCGCTCGATCAATTCGTGAAACTGCTGAACCAGAAGTGCATTACGTTCTGATATAGGTAACTTAGCACCCCCTCTTCCAACTGCTGATCTTCTTGATCACTAAATGGACCAGAGCCCATTGATCGAGACCCTAAAAAACAAAGCAAAAGGCACTCATACAGAGTGCCTTTTGCCTTCCTTCCCTCTATAGCTATTCAATTAACCCTTACTCCACCTTGAACCGTGCAGCCGATTCGGCCAGTTTTTGCGTCAATTGATCGATCGTATCGACCATGTTCGCCAACTGCTGCACCGTTGAAGACTGCTCCATCATGGTTGCCGTTACCTCTTCAACCGAAGCAGATACCTGCTCCCCTGAAGCGGACAAACTGTGGGCTGACTCCAGTACGTCATCCTTGTTCTGCAACATCTCTTGCATCTGTCCTGCCATCGTGGCAATTTGTCGATTGATAACCGTTACCTTCTCCAGAATCACATCGAACGCTTGACGAGTCTGCAAGACAAGCTCATCCTGTCTGGAGGAGATGGTATGAATCTCTGCAACACTTTGGTTGTTCTCGGCTACATCGGCCAGATTCTGCTCAATGATGCTGGAGATTTCCTTGGACTGGCGGGAACTCTGCTCTGCCAGATTGCGGATCTCCTCAGCTACAACTGCAAATCCTCTGCCATGTTCTCCAGCCCGGGATGCTTCGATGGAAGCATTCAATGCAAGCAGATTGGTCTGCTTGGCAATCTGGCTGATGGCTTCCGTGATCTGACTAATACTGCCCGAACTCGTTTGAAGTTTGACCGTAATCTCCGAGATTTTCTCGACTTCCCGTTCGTTCACCTCATTAATACGCATCAATTCATTGACGACTTCATTCCCGTTGTGGAATACCGTTTCGATCTCATCTGCTCTCGCCTTTACATCCTGGGCGCTGCTGTTCATGGCAGCCACTTTATCGCCGAAGCTGTTGAATTTGCCTGCAATCTGCTCGGTATCTTCGGATTGGGCCTCCATCGCCTTCGCGATGCCCATGGACGTCGCCGATGTCTCATCAATGGATCTTGCTGTCTGTCTGGATGTTTCCTCCAGCTCCTGAGTGCTGGCTTGAAGAACATGGATCGAACTATTCATATCGGTAATCAGGTTTCGGTTCTGCTCCACCATGCCATTGAAGCTCTCTGCCAGATCCTTGAATTCACTGTTATATCTACCATTGGCCTTGACGGTCAGATTCCCTTGAGCAAGCTGTTGGAACAGCCCGATCAGACGAACAATAGGTCTCGTAATACTACGAGAGATCAATAGTCCTACGCCAATAGCCAGAGCAATTCCGATCAAGGTCACGATAACCACCTGGCGCTGCATATCCTCTAATGGACGTTTGATATCATCATAATCGTCCATAATCACCACGGAGAGATCTGCGTCAGGAATCTGATTAACACGGTAGTAGATATCATCTCGATCCATCGAAGTGATTTTCACTTCGTCCGTTGCCTTGACATTTATAAGTTCCATAGCTTCCTTGTCTTCCGCAAGTGTCTGTCCCACAACCGAAGGGTCCAGTGAGTCGAACATGATAATGCCACTTCGGCTCAGCACTTCAACTCTGCCTTGGGCATTGATTTTAATGTCTCCCAGTTGCCCCAGGAAAAAGCTGCTGTCCACCGACATGGCGAACACACCCAGTATATTACCCTGTTCATCGGTGATGGGCTGCGAGAATACAATAATGAGCTTCTTGCCAGTCTT
Organism: Paenibacillus sp. FSL L8-0435; assembly: GCF_037965655.1. Taxonomy (NCBI): domain Bacteria; kingdom Bacillati; phylum Bacillota; class Bacilli; order Caryophanales; family Paenibacillaceae; genus Paenibacillus; species Paenibacillus sp. FSL L8-0435. Next base: position 406,017 of record NZ_CP150185.1, on the reverse strand, counting down.
AGAGACAACTGCGTCACTGATGAAGGATTTCCCCTGTATGGACTCCTTAAAATATTCCCGATCTCCCCGTGACTGTCCAATGACTTCCGGCATGGTTCCCGCCACCATAGTTCCTTCCTTGTCAAACACGAACAAGTCCGGCTTGGTGCCTACCGTGTCGGATATACTGTCGGTGAGAATCGTATTCGCTGTATTGAAGTAAGGATTCTCATCTGTGAAAAAGGTGTCATCTGGCATTTCATTGGTACCACGCAACTCCAAGAGTTCTTTGAACGTGTTATGTACAGATATCGCATGACTCATCTGTTGCTGAAGCTGCATCGCTGTCCAAAGCCCTTCCCCAAGGCGGTCAGCCATCACATTAATCTCATCCTTGCTTTTCCTGACCACAACATCAGATGAAATCATATAACTTGTGGTCGTTGCACCGAGCAGAACCAGAACAACCAATACACTGATCATGATCGGCAGCTTGATCTTAAGCGACATATTTTTGATCTTATACCCTATTCCTTGCTTTTCCCCCGTTTTTCCCATTCCCACTTCTCCCCGCTTCCCTGAACCATCTCCATCTGAACGATGTAAATACATTATCGGAAAAAAGCATAGTGAAATTGATCAATTAGGGAGATATTGCCACTGTTTTTCTTTGTTATGTTCTGACAGTGCACAAAAAACTGCCTGTCAGATCGACAACATCCAATTTTGGAGTAGGTTTGCCGATCCTAACAGACAGTTTTCAAATTATATGATTGGATTATGATTACTTGCGCAATCTCCGGGAACTCAGCGCGTGATGACCATTTTGCAGGAATGTGCTGCGCGTATTCTTCATCTGCTCAATCCGCCGCTCAGCCAGACGATCTGCGGCAACATAGGTAGCGATGCCCTCGGTACGTGAGCTTTCGAATATTTTCTCCAGATTGGAATAGATCTCTCCGATCTTGCCCCACGCCCGATCCGCGTTGTAACCGTTCAGCTCATCTGCGATATTAATTACGCCGCCTGCATTGATAACATAGTCAGGCGCATATACGATGCCCATATCATAGAGCTGATCCCCATGACGGGTCTCCAGCAGCTGATTATTGGCACAGCCCGCTACGACCTTCGCCTTGAGCGTTTTGAGTGTATCGTCATTAATCGTGCCACCGAGCGCACATGGTGCATAGATATCACACTCCACACCCGTGATGTCTGCAGGATCAACTGCTGTTCCGCCGAAGCGGTCCACGGCCTGTTTCACCGAGTCCTTATGGATATCCGTAACGATCAGATGTGCACCTTCCTCATACAGATATTTGCACAGATGCATCGCCACATTGCCGACACCTTGGACCGCTATCCTTTTACCCTCAAGCAGATCGGTACCAAATGCTTCTTTGGCTGCTGCCTTGATCCCCCGATATACACCCCAAGCCGTTGCAGGTGATGGATTACCGGATGAACCATAACTCGCCGAGATGCCTGTCACATAATCGGTTTCCTGATAGATCAGGTTCATATCCTCTTCCGTCGTACCTACATCTTCGGCCGTGATATAACGTCCGTTTAAGCCTTGAATGTATCGGCCAAAAGCCCGAAACATCGCTTCATTTTTGTCACGCCGCGGGTCTCCAATAATGACGGTTTTGCCACCGCCCAGATTGAGGCCGGATACTGCATTCTTATATGTCATACCACGGGCAAGGCGTAGGGCATCTTCAATGGCTGCTTCTTCTGAAGCGTAAGTCCACATCCGTGTGCCTCCCAGCGCAGGGCCGAGTGTTGTGTCGTGTATGGCGATAATTGCTTTTAACCCTGAATTTCGATCCTGGCACAGAACCAGTTCCTCATAATCGTGTTGCTCCATTGCTTCAAACCAACTCATGTGCTAACCGTCTCCTCCAACCATTTTTGCGATCCAATCGCATTGTTCTCTATTCATTGACCATCCTCTATTGTACCCATGAATACCCAGTTTGTGCAAAATCACATCGCAATGTCAGAGAAGCATTGATCGATGTTTCTCATATGGCGGGAGCAAAGCTGTCGAATTTCAGATTATAATTTTATCGTCTATCAATAGAAAAACCTCTCTCCCTTACAGGAGAAAGGTACACTTCCCTCAACTGCATTAACTCAATCGTGCCAAGTAAGCCACTTGATCGTTCACATTTAAGATAGCGTCTCAACCACATTAATGGGATGCAAATCGCCATCCACCGCAAATGAAGCCTGTCCCGTCTCTTCGGAGACAACCAACACTACGGCGTCCGTCAATTCACTGAGTCCCAGCGCAGCCCGATGACGGGTGCCTATTTTACGTTCATGCACTTCCGCTTGCGACAACGGCAGCACATTACCAGCAGATACAATCTGATTACCACGAATCAGCACAGCCCCGTCATGAAGTGGCGCACCGGGAATAAACAGCGATTCCAGCAATGCATGCGTTACTCTTGCATCCACAGTCACGCCTGAGTGAATGATCGACTCCAACGGAATCTCCCGTTCAATCACAATTAACGCCCCATATCTCCGGTCAGATAGATGCTGTACGCTCGATGTTAATTCGGCAAACTTCTCGGTAAAGGGCGACAGATAACAATCCAGATAAAACGAAGAGGCGAGCACCTCGATCTGTTTAATCTCCGCTCGAATCTCTGCAAATTGTCCCAGCAGACAGACACTGTCATTGTCAAAACGGGATAACGTCATGTTCATTCGATCCGCCACACGATGCAGATCTGCCTTGAGCTTCTGCCTCATTGAGGAACTGTCACAGTCTCCTTGTTGAGTCATCATTCACCGCCTCCTCTGGTTGGGTTGAGCTTCACGCCGCATCATTAGTACCCATACCTTCCCCTCCGGAGCAGATATTTATGCAGTGGCAGCAAGGCTCTATAGTCGTGATTGTAACTAATATAACAAGCAAAAAAAGAGCCTGTCCGCAAAACTCACGGTCAGACCCTATTCGCATAATGATTTGATGTTTGTCTACTTTACTTATTGCGCTTTGCCGTATGAACCTGTCTTAAATGTAGTCGGATCATACCATTTGTACCCTGCCGCTGGTGCAGCCCATGGCTCAAGTTGCGGCTCGGTTGATGCGGCCGGAGCTTCGATAGGAAGCAGGCTTGTTGCCGTATCCAATGTCAGTCCTGGCACTTGTGCCAGACTGGTGTAGCTCTCTTTGACCGCGAGCCATTTCACGGTATTCACAAGGAACGTTGCATCATCCACTTCTTTGAATCCATCATAGGTCTTCTTGGTAGCACCGGTCTCTTCACGCAAATATTTCGGAGTCGCATCTTCCACAGGTGAAGAGTCGCCGATAAATGCGGCTTTGCCTGCACCAACCTTTGCAATGGCAGCATAGGCTCCTTCAGCTCGTCCACCACCGTTATATACGCCCTGATCCACGGCATTGCCCCACTTGGACACACCACTTGGTACATACACCAAACCTTTGGCCTTGTTCGGGTCTATAATCGCAACGGTCGATCCCGCATGCATGGCTACAGAATTAACACCAGCCGTAATGCCGAAGGATTGTGCTGGTGCAACGATATCCGATGCATTTACATCTCCAAGGGCATTGTAGCGGAAACGGACACCAAAGTTCGTCGCGAGCCAGTCTGAACTCGTCACACTCTGCATTGCTGGTGATCCCGCTTCAGCCGAAGACATGCCTTTGGCCGGATTCAGGAAAGCACCGCGGCGATAACCGTTGAATACTTCGGAAGAATCCCAGCGGTTTTTGTTGCGGTCTGCATTATAGTGGTCGGAGATGAAGAAAATACTCCCTCCGTTCTGCACGTACTGCACCAGCGCAGCCTGTTCAGTCGCTTTGAACGGCACGTTGGCTTCGCCAATGACAAAGACGTGGTAGTCTTTCAATTTATTATAGGTGATGGCTTGCTCACCAAATGTATACGGGATGCTGCGTTCCAGCTGATCCACGGCAAAGCCTGCGTTTCGCAAACCATTGGCAAAATCCGAAAATGCCCCGTCAATAATCCAGTCGGCAGCACCTGCTGTCTGGGCGTGGGTATTATCAAATAATACTTTCTTGCCGGTACCGTCCGGTAGTGTTGTACCCGGGTTCGGTTCTGGATCAGGATTGGTTGTTCCGGAGGAAAGTGTGATGGACGTTGGGTTTTTGACTCCTGCATAGCTGTTGTAGGCACCGAGGGTTCCGGTTACGATAATCTTTTTGCCTACAAGACTGGGATTGGACGCCAATCCATATTGCGAACGGAAAGATGAGGGAATCTGTACATCCAATAATCTGGCGTTAGTTCGCTCTGACGCTGAATCTGCAATCAGAACATTAAAATCATTGGCGTACGGAGATGTAAACTTCGCGGTAAGTGACCCGGTAGCATGTCCAACAATGATTCCTTCAACCGTTGCTGTTCCTCCACCGCTCTGGGCAGCGATGGCCTGAGATACCGTAAGTGGTGCTGCAGCTTGTACCGGACTTTGCGAACCCGGCCCCAGCAGTGCGGTTGCCATCATGATAAAGACCAGGAATGCCCCGATCCAGTGCTGCCATAACGCCTTCTTCATATTCCCTTTCTCCTCCTCCAAATTACCTGATAATGGTTATCCTCCTTTTAATTTAATGGTTCATATGCTGAATTCCTCTTTCTTTTTGTAAAATTATTGAAAAAGTTTAGAAGTTGAGTCTATTGGCCCATACTGATGATCATTAGAATTACATTTTAATGAGCCTATTTTCAGAAAAAAGTTAAATTCGATGCGGACTTGGGATTGCATTTTGCCAGCGTTCATTGCATAATGAATATATAAACGTGATAATGATTATCATTCTTGAACTTGTCTCTTTGTAACTTTCTACTGCATATGATTTTACGAATTTATAGATAAGGGGAACGAACATCGAATGAATACAACTCTGCAAAAGGCTGATCTGCAGCTTGACGATTATTTGGATCTTCTGAACCTGGCAACCAACCTGGGTGATACGAGATGGCAAAAGGAAATTATCCGTAAGCTGGCGTATACTTATCCCGCAGTTCAATGTAAACAACCACAATAATATGCCTTATACTTACATAGCTCATAACCCATTCTTTACATGAATCGGTTATTGGGCTATTTTTGTTTTATTATATAATTGAACTAAACATTTACACGAGAAACGGAGAGGACAGAAATAACCTGAAGAAGCGGAGCGTTCGCCTTTATTCCCGGATTTTCTCCTTTGAAAACGGGAATCCAATAAATCTGGGATAACAGCGATCGGAAGGTTGTTCTGTCATCGGAGTGGCAAGTGTAATATTCTTTAGTTCAATTTATATAGGAGGGGAACAACGATGCAATTGGAGACCGAACGACTCATCATCAGGGATATTCTGGAAACAGACTGGAAAAGTATACATAGCTACACATCCATGACAGAAGTTACTCAGCATACGGCATGGGGACCGAATACGGAAGAAGATACGCGAGCATACGTGCAGTTTGTGTTGGACATGCAGCAGACACAACCACGAGAAGGCTTTGAACTGGCGATATGTTTGAAAAGTGATGGAACTCTCCTTGGTGGAGTAGGTATTCACGTGATGGAGAAAACCAATGCAGAGATCGGTTACGTCCTTAATCCCGCCTATCAAGGAAAAGGTTATGCCGCCGAAGCAGCCCGTGCTCTAATAGGTTTTGGTTTCAATGAACTGGGCATGCACCGGATTTACGCCAAATGCCGTCCGCACAACACAGCTTCGGAGAATGTCATGAAGAAGATCGGCATGCAGCGAGAAGGGCTATTACGCGAGCACTGGTTCTACAAAGGTTCCTTTCATGACTCGGTGCTCTATTCGATTCTCTCCAGTGAATATGGCACGGCCAATGGAGATCCAATTCTACATATGTAATTTTCCGCATACATCAAAAAAGCTGACACCGATTATACGGATGTCAGCTCTTTTTATTATTCTCCGTAACGACCCCAATCGCCAATGGAGATACACCCCCGGAACAAGCTATGTTACAACCGGCACAACTCTACGGGGCAACTTGGGAATGTCGGACATCCGCACATGCAACGCAAGGCTGCCAGATCCCGAATCATCAGTTTTCCGTCCATCATATCCAGCGTACCTTGTTCCTTCCATGCCCCCAGCATCCGCGTTACGCTCTCTCGGGTCGCTCCAATCATCTCAGCAAGATCGGTATGGTTCAGCTTCATGTCCAGCACAATACCATCCGGTGTCACCCTGCCATACGAATTGCTGGCACGGATCAGTGTCGAAGCGAGCGCACCCGCCTTGCCATAGAGCAACAAATCACGGAATCTCGACTGGGTAATCCGCTGCGACAGCGCCATCCATTGCAAGAATTTCAAGGCAAGGTCGCCATGTTTGCTGAGTATGCTTTCCAGATCGCTAAGCGAGATAATCGCCAGCTCCCCTTTTTCCGCCATCTCTGCACTGTAGCTATGATTAAATCCGCCGATGCCGCCGAATTCACCGATGAGATCGCCGCTTTGCTGAATGGATAAAATAATTTCCTTCCCATCCTCCGTCGACTTGGTCATTTTCACTCGTCCCGAACGAATGTAGTACAGATATCCGGCTTCATCGCCTTCGAGAAAGAGACTATACCCCGACTTTACCCGTTTGGGTTGCATTTTCGCTTCAATCAGGTCCCATTGCTCAGGTGTAACGAACGAAAGGATTCCGCCTGTTTCTCGTGTCATTTTGCCTGCCTCCGTTTGTTTCTGCTCTGTTCTTTGGGTTGTTCTTTCCACAAATACTGTACCCATTACCTTCGTCCCCCTCGGTGATTCCTTATGTATACATCATATCGCGAAAGTAGCTTCAGGGTTATCGGGGGATTACCTGATCATTGACAAGAAACTCCCTGAATTTGCTGTGAGAAAAGTCACATTTCACCGATATGCCTCATCCTTCGCATTTCTTCAATCCCTTGGTGTACCTGAGTCAAGAGTCCTCTACTGCCCAAGTTCAGTAGATTACGGAACGGAAATAGGGGTTTTCCCTGAATTACAACGTACGAGAATGGGTCTACAATAGAACTAACATTGTAATACCCTTACTTTAAGATGATCCTGTTCAAAGGTTAATGATAATAATTAAACGTTACGTACCTTATAATTTCGGAAAAGGAAGTGTCCTCTCATGCATGATGAACTGCCATCTGGCATTCAGGAGATGATCGACGGCCTGCGCCTGAACACATACAGCGACTTCTGTGGACTTGCCTGTCTGAACGGGACGATGCTACGCTGGAAGTATACCTCTGGGGCTAGTAATGAACGGGTGAAACGCATGGAAATGCGCCCCGGACAAGATCTGGTGGGCACAGCCCTTCGGACTGGACGCACAACCCGATCTGATGCACAATCCACCGGGGAGCATACACCCGGTCGTTGCCCGTTAATGCTCGCTGAGCGGCTGGTATGTGCCATAGCGGTACCTGTGTTCCAGGAAGGAAGCGTGCCTGGCGCCGTGCTGCTCGTTGGCAGCAGACTGCCTTGCACCTTCTCCCCCGATATGATCCGGCAGACGGAGCAAATCGCTCTACATCTTCAGCCGAAGGTGTTTGGATAATAGTTTGAACTGGAGAGTGAGAGAAGTTATTCGGAGATTAAGCTCTGAATGGCTTCTTTTTTTGTTATGATATAGATAGAACTAAGGAAGCGGACAGGGGGAAATCATGTGATTCAACTATTAGTTGTAGACGACCATGTTGTCGTGCGTTCCGGGCTGATCGCCTTACTTGAAGGAAAGAATGATATACATATCGTTGGAGATGCCGCAGATGGCGATGAAGCCATTGCCAAGGCTCAAGAGTTGAAACCAGATGTGGTCTTGATGGATTTCAGCATGCCGCCAGGCAAAGACGGTCTGACCGCTACCGCTGAATTGAAGAAATTGATGCCGGATGTCTCCATTTTGATACTGACCATGCATGACGATGAAGAATATCTGTTCCGCGCCATCCACGCGGGAGCATCCGGATATATCCTCAAAAGTGCACCGCATGAAGAATTGCTTGCCGCGATTCGTTCCGTAGCAGAAGGTAGCGCCTATCTGTACCCAAGTGCGACCAAGCGGCTGATGAGTGAATACCTGGACAAAGCCAAACAGGAAAACGCCGGACCGTATGACACGTTATCCGAGCGGGAGAAAGAGATTTTGTCCTGGATTGCCAAAGGTTACGCCAACAAGGAAATCGCCGAACATCTGATCATCAGTGTCAAAACGGTCGAATCCCACAAAAGTAATCTGATGGAGAAACTTGGCCTGCGTACACGACCGGAACTGGTGAAGTTCGCCATGAAAAAGGGGTTGCTGAACTTTGAGTAGTGCACGCAAGAACAGATTAAGTGGACTCGCAGACCAGCCCGTACGCCTCCTGCTGAACGAAATCGATAATCACATTACGGATAATGAATTCCGCAGCAGATTGAAGGGTTCCCTGCATCAACTGAGTGATCTAAAGTTTGCTCTGGATGAGTCCTCCATCGTTGCCCTCACGGACCGCAAAGGAAAAATCCAATATGTGAATGATAAATTCTGTGAAATCTCGCAGTATGAGCGCGAGGAACTGATCGGTAAGGATCATCGAATCATTAACTCCGGATACCATGGCAAAAGCTTTATGAAAAACCTGTGGGACACGATATCCTCAGGTAAGGTATGGAACGGGGAAATTCTCAATCGTGCCAGAGATGGCAGTCATTATTGGGTGAACACCACCATCGTGCCTTTCCTTGATAACGACGGCGAGCCATATCAATATCTGGCTGTACGCAGTGAGGTCACCAAGCTGAAATCCGTCGAAGCCGAATTGCAAAAGATGATGTCCCAAGTGATGAATATTCAGGAAGAGGAACGACGCCGGATCTCGCGTGAACTGCATGACGGGATTGGACAGAGTCTCTTCTCTCTGGTGATTCAGATGGACCGACTGCTGGCAGACCAGCCTCACCCCGGGGTTGAAGCACTTCGTAAGCAGGTCACGGGTATCATGGAAGATGTACGCGGTATGGCATGGGAGCTGAGACCATCCGTTCTGGATGACCTGGGTGTTGTTCCGGCGATTCGTACGTATATCGAGAATTACACCCGTCACTACGGAATCGAAGTTGATCTGGAATGTAATTTGCGCAAACGACTGGAGATGAATCGGGAGATAGCTATCTACCGAATTATTCAGGAAGCCTTAACCAATGTCGCAAAGTATGCCGATGTTGCCGAAGCACGTGTTACTATAGAAGACGCTGAGAACATGACGATGGTTATTATTGAAGACCATGGCGCGGGATTCAGCGAAGTAACCGCTGGCAATGGTGTTGGATTGTTCAGTATGGAAGAGCGTGCCCGTGGCGCAGGAGGAACGTTAAGAGTGTCTTCCGAGCCTGGCGAAGGGACAACCGTTACCCTTTTACTGCCCAAGACAGCACAGGGATAACCGGTCATGCTTCGTATCACACTTTGCGCTTTACTCCAGCTTATCTATTATTTAACGGCTGCTCGCTATTGGACTGTGCGAGTGGTCTTTTTATTTCCGATTGGTCGAAATGACAAAATGAAGGCTCAAAATCGGTTAAATTCAATAATCATGATAAATAGATTGACTCCAGTTACGATTCGTCATTAAACTATGAATGCCACATACACATTGTATGATTAGTAAAATTTCATTGTTCATTTCATATAGCGAAGGAAAAGGATGATCAACATGTCAGAGAAACGCTCCTCCAAAGGAGGAGAAATTCCGCAAATGTACAATCTGGACGAGATGGATCGCAAAATCATCGCCGCGCTTCACCACAACAGCCGAATATCCTATACGGATCTGGGGACACAGATCGGATTGTCACGTGTAGCAGTCCAGGCGCGCATTAATGCGTTATCCGAAAAAGGAATCATCGAACGCTTCACCGTTGTGATCAACCCTGGCAAAGTTGGGCTCCAGGTCTCGGCCTTTTTCAATGTCGATGTTGAACCGCCCTTCCTGGATGAAGTCGCGGAGAAACTGGACGAAGAACCGGCCGTCACTAGCCTCTATCATATGACAGGCCCGAGTACCCTGCACATGCACGGTATTTTTGCGGATATGGAAGAGATGGAGCAGTTCTTGCTCGAGAAGCTATATAAGATGCCAGGCATCGTCAAAGTGGAATCACAGCTGTTGTTGAAACGTTATAAAAGCCGGATGGGCATGAGACTCTAGGAGGAAATCAGCATGGGTTGGAAAGATTACAAAGGTCTCGTCATCGGAATGGTCCGAACCGGAATTCTCGGATATGGCGGTGGACCTTCGGTTATTCCATTGATCCGTTATGAAGCTGTTACGCGTTACAAATGGGTCAGTGATGAGGAGTTCGGCGAGATTTTGGCTATCGCTAATGCCCTGCCCGGTCCTATTGCGACCAAGATGGCCGCATATCTGGGATACAAAACCAAAGGTGTACTGGGCGCGATTGTGTCCGTACTCGCTCACATCTTACCGACCAGTATTGCCATTATTGCTCTGCTCGGTTCCATGTACGCACTCCGCGAGTCGAAAGTGGTAGCAGGCATGGTAGCCGCCGTGCGGCCGGTCATTTTTGTCATGCTGGGCATGATGGCTTATGAATTTGCCATGAAAGCCTGGAAGGGACTCGGTAAAGTTTTTGCCGCCCTATTCGGCGTAATTGCCTTTGTACTGTTGCAGCTGCTGGATATCCATCCGGGGATTGTGATCGCGGTTTTCCTTGGATATGGTGTCTTCCATCTGGAGCTAGTCCAGCGTTTCAAATCCAAAGGCAAGTCCGATAAGGAGGTGTCCTAAGGATGCTCCAGACTTGGTGGGAATTATTTTGGGGATTTTTCGTAGCAAACATCTTGGGATATGGGGGTGGTCCGGCCTCCATTCCGCTCATGCAGGAAGAGATTGTGAACCACTATCATTGGATGACTACCGAGCAATTTGGGGATGTACTGGCGATTGGTAACGCCCTTCCTGGCCCGATTGCAACCAAAATTGCTGCATTTGTCGGGTACCACGTGGCAGGCTGGTTTGGGGCATTTATCGCAAGTTTTGCTACAATCGTACCTTCCGCGACCGCACTAATTATATTACTTCGTCTGTTGAACAAACATCGCACTTCACCAAAAGTCAAAGGTATGACTCTACTCGTACAGCCTGTTATCGCCGTACTCATGATTCTGCTCACATGGGAATTCGGGCAGCTGTCCACTGATTCCATCGGCATCTGGCAGACGTTGATCATTGCAGGCATCTCGCTCTGGGTCATGACCAAAACCAAGCTGCATCCGGCCATTCTGATCGTGATCGCTTTTGCCTATGGTGCGCTGGTACTGTCTCACACGATGTAGTTATAGAACATACAGGGAACGATCCCTTAATAAGACGTTTCAGATTCGTTAGCGCTTGGAGACACGTTCTAGTTTATAGACCAAAAACGGTGATACCAGCTATTAGCTGGCATCACCGTTTTTATTTGCGCGTTTCACACTCACATTTGGAAAAGCAATTACTTCGCTTCAACCACTACCGTTACTTTTGTTTTCACACCTGCAAATGTCACCGTAATTGTTGCTTTACCTTTGCCGTTCGCCTGAATAATTCCATCTTTCACCGATGCTGTTGCAATACGGGAAGATTTCCAGAGAGCCGGCTTGGATACATTCGCTTCACTGCCATCGGCATACGTTGCAGTTGCAGCCACGGTTACTTTTTCACCAGGTTTCATGGTCAACGTTACTTTATCCGTCTGCAAATATTTCAGTGTATCCACATCTACCGCAATGGTTACAGACTTGCTACCGTATTTTGCAGTAATTTTGGCTTTACCTGAACCTGTAGCTTTGACTTTACCTTTGGTCACTTGAGCTACTTTGTAGCTGTTCGTTTTCCATTCAGCTTTGTCCGTAACATCACGCTCGCTACCGTCGCTCAAGAAGGCAGTTACCGTCAGATCAGCTGTATCGCCTGATTTCAGGGAAAGAACCGGCTCGGAAGCTTCAATACGTGTGATGACATCCACTTCAACTTGGATAGTCACTTTTTTGGAGCCATATTCGGCTGTGATGTTGGCTTTACCACTGCTGTTACCCGTGATCACGCCTTTTTTCACATCCGCTACACGTGCATTGCTGGATTTCCAAGTTGCTTCGGATGTTACATCCAGCGTGTTGCCGTCCTCATCAGTACCTGTTAGAAGGATCGTCTGAGTTTCTTTGGCAGACAGAACAACGAAGTTCACATCTGCTTCCAGTCCACTAGCCATACCTACTTCAACAGGCAGAGTAAGTGTTTTACCTTCAATCTTCGCTGTGATGGTTGCCTTACCTGTGGCAACACCTGTGATAACCCCTTTGCTATCTACCTCAGCGATTTTGTCGCTGCTGCTGCTCCAAGTTGCATCTTCAGATACATCTTTGGATGTTTCACCATACAACGCCAGTACTTTGGCAGAAGTCGTTCCACCAACGGCTACCGATGCTTTCTTCTTGTCCATCTCATACTTGTCTGCTACGTCTACATTCACTGTGAATTTAACCGTTTTACCGCCATAAGCTACAGTGATCGTAGCCGTACCGGATTTGTATGCAATCAGATCGCCGTTGGATACATATACGACATCTGGATTGCTTGAAGTCCATGTTGCTTTGGAAGTTACATTTTCTGTACTGGCATCAATATATTCGGCATTGGCTACCAATGTCTTAGACTTGTTATCACCGGTAACACTCATGGCGAGCTTGTCATTTACATCTTTGATATCCAAATATCTTGCCGTATCTACATCCACAGCAACTTCTACGGTTTTGCCACTGTAGGTTGCTTTGATGGTTGTTGAACCTGCACTAATGGCTGTGATCTGTCCCTTGAATACCGTTGCAACCTTCTCGTTGCTGGATGTCCATGTTGCTTGATCCGTTACATTCACATCGCTACTGTTTGGATAAGAAGCCGTTACAACGACATTAGCCGTTTTAGTTGTGTCGCTCAAACGGAAGAAAATACTTTGTTTCTCCACACTCAGCTTGCTTGTCAGATCTACATCCACGTCAACGGATACTGATTTCGTACCGTATTTGGCTGTGATCTTGGCAGAACCTGCCGAGTATCCTGTAATTTCGCCTTTGAGTACGTCTGCAACCTTCTCATTGCTGGATGTCCACTCCGCCAGATCGGTTACATCTTTGGTTGTGCCATCTGGATACGTAGCCGTCACTTTCACACTTTCACTTTTGTTCAACAACAGATTAACTTGTTGTTTATCTACATCTACACGTTTAACCACTTCAACGTTAACATCCACCGTCACGCTTTGGCTGCCAACTTTGGCTGTGATAACGGCCGTACCCGCACTTTGTCCAGTCACTTTACCATTCACAACGGTAGCAACCTTCTCATCACTGGTAGACCATTCTGCAGTACTTGCTGCTGCATTATTTGTTTCATTGTCACTATACGTTGCTGTCAAAATAATTTCTTTTGTATCTCCCGTGCGCAAATCCAGACTTTGCACGTTTTTCGAAAGGGCTTTGACCTTCTTCGTCACTTTCACTTGAACGGTCTGACTCTGACCCTGGTAAGCTGCGGTAATCGTCGCTTTACCTTCCTTTTTGGCCGTGATTGCACCATTATATACAGTTGCTATCGAAGTATCTTCGCTACTCCAGGTTGTACTAATCGTTACATTAGCCGAGGTATTATCTGAATATACCCCTGTCACCGTAACAGACCCAGAATCACCAACTTCGAGCGACATCTCATTCTTGGAAACCACAATTTTGGACAGTTCTTTGTCTGCCGCAGCGGCCAAGCCTACGTTGGAAATACTCAGCATCAACACCAGCATCATCACCATGTACTTGGTCAATCTTGGCTTTAACATCATTTCCCCCCGATTATCATCATTTTTTTCCTTATCTTTAATGTCGGCAAGTCCTTTCCAGATGTTTAGACTTCCAGGAAATTTTCAGGGAATTCTATGGAAATTAATTTATCTTCTATTCCTGTTTCAACCGATCATACCTGCGAATATAGCGCATACCTATGTATATTGACTGTCTTGAACTTCTTTTAACAGGATTGGAGGAAACATAATGAGTCAGCCTTTTGATTACATTGGGTATTGGGAGGAAACATATCGTTCGGGTGAAACTTCTGGCAGGGGTTCATACGGGGTTTTGGCTGAATTCAAGGCCGAGGTCGTAAACGGACTGATTCAACGTGAAGGGATTCATCGTGTCATTGAGTTTGGATGTGGAGATGGCAACCAGTTGCAATACATGAATTATGAGGACTACCTGGGCGTGGATGTAGCGGCTTCTTCAGTAAAGCGTTGTGCTGCCCAATTTGCCAAGGATTCATCCAAGAGCTTCATGCTGTATACACCAGGCCTATGGATTAACCATGGTTTCCTGCAAGCCGATCTGACGGTCTGTCTGGATGTGTTATATCACATCACGGATGAAACGGATTTTCGCAACACCCTCTATGATATTCTGCACTCCTCAACAGCATGGGTGGTGCTTTACACCCGCTTGAAAGAAAACGGCAACCCGGGGATTGATACAATCCAGGACCGTAATCTGTTTGAATATCTCTTCGACTACCCTGATTTCAAAGTTCATGAGATTATTCCGCAGCGCTATCCAGATCAATCTTCTGCCGACTTTGTCATTCTGAGACGTACGCCTTCGAAGTGAAAATCGATTCTTTCAGTAAAGCATAGCTAAGTCTGCACCCCAACTGGACCTGTAAGAATGAATATTCATATGCCAGATATTCTTTTGTCTTCCTTCGATTATGTAAACCATCCGCCTGTCCGCTCACCTTGATTCGTCTATTCAAAGCTCAAACTTAGGTATACTCCGTCTCCAATAGAAGGAATACCATTCCAAATACCGGAGACAGCCTTATGCGGACAGGTGATGATGGTTTGCTAACAACTCGAAGGCTCATAACACTACGATCTTACTAATCCGTTCTCATCTTCGGTTCTTCCAGCCCGTAGTTCTCGATTCTTCTTTTAAAATAACCCCGCATGTCCACGCAGCTTCGCCAGCGCTTCCATATAGAAATAATCGCCGTATATAATCGGCACATTCAACCCTCGCCCTTCCGGGTAATGCACCGTTCCCTGCATGATCAGACCTTCTTCCGCTGCCGAGTCGCCGGAGCTATAGTGCTCATGCAACCCGCGGATGATACGCTCTCCCGCGGCAGCATAGGTTTCACCGCGCGGCGACAGCTTCGCCAGCTCAAGCAACCCGCTCGCGGCAATCGCCGCAGCGGACGAGTCCCACGCCACCTGATGTTCCGCAGGTGCGCGGAAATCCCACACCGGCACGATCTCTTCGCCAAGCATGGCGAGGAAGAAATCGGCCGCACGCTCCGCTGTCTCCAGATATCGGGCTTCGCCCGTATACCGGAAAGACAGCGCAAACCCGTGCAACGCCCAGGCGGTGCCCCGCGCCCAGGCGGAACCTGGAGCATGGCCCTGTCCGCCATGCTCTCGCAGCTTCTGCCCCGTGTGTGGATCAAACTCCACCACGTGACAGATGGACCCGTCAGCGCGGATGAATTCGCGCGCCACGGTGTCCGCATGCGCTTCCGCCAGCCAGCGGAAGCGAGGGTCGCCGCTCTGCTCGGATGCCCAGTAGAGCAGCGGCAGGTTCATCATGCTGTCAATGATGGCTACGCCGCGCGTATCCATTGCTGACGAGCTGAAGTTCCAGGCGCGGATGAACTCACCGCGCACGTGGAACCGGGCAGCGAGCAGGTTGGCGGCAAGCATGCCGCGCCGCCGTCCATCCATGCTGCCGGTCTGGCGGTAGTTGGCTACGCCACTAAGCAGCCAGATGAACCCCAGATCGTGATCCACCGATTCGGGATCACGCAGACAACCTTCCAGTTGCCGCTCACAGCTTTCGGCAATGCGATGTAGCGAAGCCGCCGCTTCACTTTCTGGAGCATCCCCATAGACCAGCCATAACAATCCAGGCCAGAAACCTGCGGTCCACCATTCCGGATCATTCCGGTCATACGTCCCCTGCGGGGCAATGTGTGGAAATGTATCCTTGATCCGCTTTGCATTCCGAATCGTCTTCGCTGCCCCCTGTTGCCACGCTTCCTCGAGCCATTTTACCGACGTTGATGTGTTCATGAACATATCCCTCCTCGATTCAATACCAGACATCTATGCTTGATGTTCCAGTTCATCCTCAACTTATCTATAGCGTTGTATGCCGTATCTACTATATCTATCAGTTAAATATCACTAATCATCCACGAATAACACTTTTAACTATCATTCGAGATGTTCAGAGATCTAATGATCCTCAACCTGAACACCTTCAGTTAACCTCGCCCAATCGGATTGCAAATGACAACCTACGTGCTCCGTTCACTTCAATCCGTGCTTCCTTCAGCAACCCATTACGGGAGGCCACGACCTGCTCTTCCAGATGAATATTGGCCCCCTGATCCAGTGCTGTCGATTCTACATACGCTCCCCGATACTCCGTTCTCACGCTATGATCCGTATGGGTAATTACCGCCTGTTCACGACCATCATGGAACATCAACGGAATGAGTGCCCCTGCTGCCGCGATCTCACCTTCGAATTCATACGTTATGGTCAGCAAGTCTGCCTGTTGCACATAATGGGTACGCAATGATTCAATTCCGGGTAATGGACCGACCCATGTCACGGCAAAAGAATTAACCTGATGCTCTCCAAAGTCTTCTGACGCTCTTTCCGCCAGATGTTGCTCCACTTGATTCCGGGTATCATGGTCCACTTTCTCATACACTATTGAACCTCCTCCCTGAGCAGGGTCTAATCCAACATCCCGATCATATGCCCCACCGGATGGAATCCCTTCTGCAAGACTGTGCCATACCCCATCTGGTGTCTTCCACGCAGGACAGTAGCTGAGCGGACGCACTGCCCCTTCGGCAAATTCCGTGAATCCGGCCTGCACATGGCTGGCGGCGGACGGACCAATCAGACCAGGTAACCCTGTCTGCTGAATCCGTACCAAACCAGGGATCGTATACGGATCATTCATCGCCGTGTGTAATACCAGTTGCTGACCAGGTATGGAAGCAATCACCGTTTCGAACCACCCATCCGTCTGCAAAACCCTACTGCCCATCTCGGAAGGAAGGTACACCTCGCCCACATCGTCTCCCGGATCACTGAGACAAGCGTGGGCCAGCGCTGCTGCCGTCCACAGGTTGTAACAGGTGTGGTTGGTATAGACTTCATACCCGTGCCGATCTTCAGGCGCGTATTCATTGCGTACAATTTTCAAGCGTCCATCATCCATCTTCCAGCGCTCAACAGCAGCAAAACACCGATTGGCCGCACGTGCAAAAGCACCCGCCATCACCGGATCTCCCGCCTCCAGAGCCTGCGTTGCATGTGTAGAGCATACATAAGCTGCGGCAGCTTCATTCCACTGATGCTGGGAGCTGCGACCACGCGGTGGAATCTCACCTAGCGGCGAGAGCGACAGTAACGAGCTGAAGGCACCATGGCGCAGATGTTCACGTAACGTATCGGCAGTGGTTCCTTCGTAACCAGCTTCAAGCATCACCCCAAGGTGATAACGGGTGGCAATATCATAGGAAAATGGACAATTCGGACGGTCCAGCGGTCCATCCTGATACAACCCAAGGGCCGTAAATCGGGGCAGATGGTAGGCTTCCAGATAACGATCCATCCACGTTGTACCCTCATTCGCCAGCTGTTCATGCCACCGCAGATATTCACCAGAGATCATAATGGCGTTCCAGTTAATCATGCGATTGGGATTGTTCATCTTGCTCATCGTAAATACATAATCTTGTTCAGGACTGATCGTCTTGAGTGCCTCAGCCCAAATCTTCGCTTGTTCCGGCAGATATGACTTCAACAACATATAAGCTCGCATCATGAGCACTGGATAAAAATCAGGATGATTGTCAGGTACGCTACCGTTCACCACGGCATCAATGCTCTGTGACAGGGCTGCCGCTGCGGAATCAAGCAGACCTGTACGCCCTGCGTCAACCAGAACTGCTGCCGCCATCGCATAGGCTGGTGTAGCATAATACCTTTCCACACCCGAGAACGGGTCGATAATTGCACCCTGGCTGTCCTGATATGGTGTATAAGCACGAACAACACTTTCAACAAGTGCCAACTTGCGCTCCCGACTCCAGCCGTCTGCCGGAGCAGGGCCCGCTTGTTCTGCCAATGTACGGTAACGTTCGAGTTCATCTTTCCATGGATACGTGGACGCAGATGTATATTTACTCACGCATGCTCACCTCGGTTTCTCCCATTTTCGGTTCAATAATGAAGCGCACCTCACATACCGTTTCAAGCGGATTAGGGCGTTCTGTCCGAACTTCCGTCTCATCAATTGCACCTGTCCATGATAGTGACGTCCGATAGAATGTGACTGGAACATTGTCATGATCAACTGTGTCTATTGCCTCCGTAAGGACTTGCCACTGGTTCGCATCATACGTCATATGGACCGTTCCATGTACACCTTGCCAGCGAAGATTACCGCTCATCACCACCTCAGGTTGTACTCTGCTCATCCATCGCTCCACAACACTCGAACATCCTGCATCTGAATCGTCCACCGAAGAGAATCGTTCTGCCGAAGACACCATCCTGCTCTTCCAATGAAAATGGTCAATCAGATGCAATTCTGCTCCATTCCTGCTACCGCCAGAAGCCATCTTCCAATGAAATTGGCGCGTATAACGAGCCAGTGAAGCAGCTCCAGAGTAAGCGGATGTCAGATCCAATGTTGTATTCAGCTCACCGCCACCCTCTGCCAGCTTTGCCTCTAACACATGGGCTTGCGCTTGTCGGCCCGAACTTTGCTCCTGGCCTTCAATGAGCGGAACGTTATGCCCGGATGACGAGATGTGTAACAACTGCTCTCTGTCTGGTGCAAAATACGCTTGGGTATACAACCCTGCTCCTGGATCACACAGAATATTCTCACCACCGCAATGGATAATGAACTGCCCCAGATCATTATGGTTGTGAGGTTCATCGTTATGTCCACCTTTAACGGAAATAGCCACATGAAGAGGTCCGCCGTTTGTACGTTTTGTATCTGGAGAATCAAGCGAGCCTTTTGCAATCATCCAACCCAAATTTTGAAAAATAAATCCCCGTTCAGCCTGTGAAGAGGCACCTTCATCACCATACATTTTCGGGTCGCTCCACATCACGTTCCGCAATAGATGAGCCCAGCGATGACAGGGATCTTCGGTAAACAGTGGAATATGAAGTGGCAAATCCACCTGCAACCCAACCCGGGACGCGAGCAGGGAAAGCAATCCGGAAGGGATCTCTTCCTTCTCGGCACTGTCCGAATAATTCACATATGTGCCGCCCGACAGATGCACTCGCAGCGGGAAGGCTGCGATGGCTGTTATTTTGGAACCCGTCAGCAGATCTAGTTCGCCCTTACTGTACTCACGAAGCATCTCGGCATAATAGGTGAAATAACCGAAGCCATATACCCAATATCCAATGCCTTCGGCACAGCCGCCATCCTCGCCATAACCGCTCAGGAAGGCGTCCATACAACTGACTGTTTGGCAGATCGATTCCCGTAGTGTTGGCTCATCTTCCAACAGCAACAATGCAGCCATGCCACAGCAGCCACCACAGACTGCCGACCAGTTGTGATCCGCTGTCTGCCAGTGGAACTTCCGCTGATCCCGGTAAAGCGGAGTGAAGATTCGCCGCTCGGCTTCGAATCTGATACGCTCTATGACAAGGCGATCCAGGCGCTCGGCGTGAATCGTTACAACTTCGGCCAACATATGTACCGTCTCTGCGGCGAACAGATCGATGTTTCCATCTACCTGATCGACTTCTCCCGTACCCAGATGCGCTGTCAAACACCACGTATACTCACCACATATGTCCCACAACATATCTTCCAACACTTGCATTGCATTCGGCCTAGACAGGTCCAATGCGAGCATCGTCACAGCAGCCAGTCTGCCCCTTCGATCGAAATAAGCCTCTTCATAGGCTTTCCGCTCACCCGTATCGCTGAACTGTCGATATAAACGGAACGACAAGGAAGGCATGGGTTCTTTCAAGGCACGTTCACCGTAAGCCTTCAAGTCTGTGTATAAGATAGCCAATTCAGGCCGGGATAACTTCTCCAAGAGTCTATCGGCACTTAAGGAACTCCATATTCTGTTCTCAGTTCCACGTTGGTTTATATTTTCATTTTCGACTTCATGAATGGAATCTTCCACTGGATTCACCACTCTTCGTTAATGGATTGTCATACTCACATTATAATGTAATCGATTTCATTTTACCGGATATGATAGCACTTTTGAAGAATTATCCATTAAAACTCTTTCCACGACGTTACTTCCTTCTCCTTCCCAACACAAAAAAACGAAGAACCTTTGTCAGGTTCTCCGTTACATTCTGCCTGTCACCACAGGCTTTTATGGCTATCTTAATCCTGAATACCCATTCCTACTGCCCATATCGTAACTGTCCGCTGTTGTTATTACACAATCGCAAGCGAAGAATTCTGTACAACAGACAACCATTGACGTGCAATCAGCTCATGACCTGCCGCGGTTGGATGTACGCCATCCCATAACCAGTATGCTGCATCCGCCTGTTTCAGAGCATCATTAAAAGTCTGCTGCAACGGCACCCATACAGCTCCAAATTCTTCAGCAAGACCTTGAGCCAGTTTCTGATATTGACCGATATACTCTTCCCAGGCTTCCCATTTCTCCGCGGTCGCTCCGGTTCTGAGAATAAACGGCTCCATCAGAATCAGCCCCGTATCCGGCATCACTTCCCGTGTTTCTTCGAGCAAATGTCGATACGCCCGTCCGAAACGATCCGTTACCCCGCTAGGTTCACCATTCATCGTGCGCCAGGCATCATTAACCCCAATCAGGATGCTGATCAGGTCCGGTTTTAGACTAATGGTATCTTCATTCCAGCGTGCGTACAGATCGGATGCCCGATCCCCGCTGATACCTCTGTTATAGAACGTCTTATGCTTGCCCGCCAGTTCCATACCCAGTTTGCTGGAGATCAGATACGCATATCCGTGTCCGAGAAAATGATTCGGATCATCATTGCGTGATCTTCCCCCATCTGTAATCGAGTCTCCCTGAAACAATATAACGGATGGACTTGTACTCATGATTGAAATCGTTCCTTCCTCTTGGCAAAATGGAAATACTGAACACCTCAGTCTCCATTTTATCCCTTTCGGTCACAATAGAAAATAGCGTTTTCATCACTGAGGGTCGCCATCTATGAATCTTTTGGTTCTTTCTCCACATGGCCTCCGCCTTGATAGGCTGTCTCGTCGTGTTTATCGGGTACGCCCCTAAGCTTTGCCTCTTCCCACAGTTCGGCTGCATCATCCTGAGGACGGTATCCAATCTTCTGTGCCAGGTAGCCAATATCATAGTAATTGTCTGTATTCGCTGAAGTCCCGTACAGATTCAGATATTTCATATCTGAATCGGCTTCAATACAGCACTCAGCGAGCTGGACCATGTCCCTTGGTGAGATCCAGATATGAGCCGAGCGCTCCGAGTGCGGGTATGTATCACCTGAGAAGTTCCCAATCCGAATGTTGAATGAGGACAGGTCATATTTGTCAACGTAATATCGTCCCAGCAGTTCAATATAACATTTGCTAAGTCCATAGAAGCTGTCCGGCCGATACGGGTCATCCACTTCAATATCTTCCCCTGTAGGATAGAAGCCTGTCGCATGGTTGGAACTTGCAAAGATCACCCGCTGAACACCATTCAACCGTGCGGCTTCATACACATGGTAGGCTCCGGTTACGTTGATCGGCAGAACTTTGCCCAGAAAATCTTCCTCATCCTTGGCCCATGCAATGTGCAGAATGGTGTGAACCCCCTGCATTAGTTCCTTCAGGCGTTCCCCATCGGTCACATCCATGGCTACAATGCCAGCTTCCTCGTCTTCTCGCAGATCAGCCGCAATGATGTCATACGCACCCTTGGCTCTCAGCCCCTCCAGCAGACTGCGACCAATCACTCCGGCAGCTCCCGTAATTAACAGTTTTCGCTTCAGTTCACTCATGAATCCAGCTCCCTTCGCTCAGATAGGTTATCTGTCCTCTATAGAACAGTATTAACCGATCAGTCGAAGGAATTACCGGATTTTACAATACAACCTGCAACTATCCAATCCAATATCGCAGTATCATCATAGCCACAATACCAACCAATACGGTTCCAAGCAGACTGCGTGTCCAGATAGCTACTGCAATCGTAGGCAGGGATGCCCACAGAGCTGCATTGTGCGTAATCGGCACTAACTGGTTGTCTGACATGAACAGTTCCTGACCAATTAGCGCTGCCATGACCGCTACAGGTACATACTCCAGCCAGCGTAACAACCACATTGGAATCTGTATCTTGCTGAACAGCATCAGTGGCAGTACACGCGGGATAAATGTTAACAGTGCCGAACCCATAATAATCCAGAATACATCCCATCTTACTTCCATCGTTCCATGAACACTCCCATCGTTGCCGCAATGACCGCAGCCACAATGACACTCATGCTGCCAAGTGAAGCCATGCTGGCGAAGATTACACAGACAACGGCGATAATCGCCACATTAATGTGTATTTTTTTGTTTTTGCGATGCACTAACTGGAGTACAACCAGTCCAATAAACATGGCTGGCAGAGCATAATCGAGACCCAGTCGTTCCGGATTGGTGATCCAGCGTCCAAAGTACGCTCCAGCCATATTAGCCACGAACCAGTTCAGATATGCGGTAATATTCAGACCGTGCATCCAGCGTTCACTCAGCCTTTCCCTGCCAATTGCACGTGTCATCGCGACGCCAAAAGATTCATCGGTAAGCAATGAACCAATCCACATATTTTTAAGCGGGGTCAGATGCCGAAAATATGGTGATACAGCTGCACTGAGCAGCAAATGACGAAGATTCACAAAAAATATGGTGAACATGATTGCTACTGCTGACCCATTCGATGCGAGCATGCCTGCTGCAATGAACTGAGCCGATCCTGCATATAAAATCAGGCTGAGCAGAGCTGTTTCCGCCAGACTCAGACCTGCGGTCATTTCAATGACACCCGCCGCAAAGCCAATACTTAAATAACCAAGCAGGGTTGGGATACAATCTTTGACCCCCTGCATGAATGTAGCCTGATCCTGAACCTCTTCCATGTTCTCCTGTCCAGATATCTGTAGTGTACTTTGGTCCAACTGCCGTACAACCCCTCTCCAATTTCTGTCCCCATAAACCGATATATATGGATGAGTATTAATTCAGGTGCATTTTTCGTACCACATTAATTCAGAAATATACCACAAGATGTGCACTAAGGGAGAGACAGATTACTTTTTATAGAACAGATGTAATCCTAAATACCTACAAAATCGAAAAATATTATCGCATAACTCATAAATCATGTTGAATAAACGCGAAATTTGTCATACGATAGCACCAGAAACTTCTGGAAAGGATGGAATGAATATCTTTTATCAGATGGGCTTGTCCACTAGACATGGGGATGGGTTACACAGAGGGGGAATGTGTATGAAGAAAATTCGTAAACAAGGGGTCAAAAGAACAATGCAGATGAGAGAGAAACTGATTTTGTCATTTGCCATTGTATTGCTCATTCCAACCATTAGTCTTGGCATTATCTCGTTCCAAACAGCCGATGCCAAGGTTGAAGAGAAAATGTATGAGAACGCGATCAGTAGTGTTACTGTGCTCAACCAGACCATTGACCAGATCATTGGTGCAACACGCAAAAATGTTGATTTCCTGGCAAGTCAGCTGGATGCAGGCAATGTCGGACCCAATCAGGGTGACGAAACAGATACCATCCGTACCTTGCTCGACGCGTATAAGGAAACACATGATGACGTGGAACTTGCCTCCATCGGTACCGATCAGGGCGTGTATATTAACTCCCCTGTAACTGCGGTGAACAAAGAAGGATATGACCCGCGCGAACGCCCGTGGTATCAGGCTGCTACGCAGAACAAAGATGTCCCTACCGTAATCACCCCCTACTTATCAAGCAATACCGGCAATGTTGTTGCTTCGGTAGCTCAGACCTCAGCGGATGGCCATGGTGTCGTCTCTGTCAGCCTGTCGCTTGAAGCCCTCTCGAAGACGGTTAACTCCACGAAGATCGGCGAGAAGGGTTATATCTATATCATTGATAATGCCAATAAAATCATTGTACATCCTACCGAGAAACCGGGGACCGAAGGAACCATGGCACCCTATAAAGATATTTTTGCACAGAAAAACGGAAGTCTGACCTATACACTAAATGGAAACCAGGAACACGCCTTTTTCTCTACCAATGAAACGACGGGCTGGACCGTGGTTGGTGTCATCGACAGTGGGGAAGTGACAGCATCTGTCCGTCCGATCCTATACACCACACTTATTGTTGTAGCGATTGCAATTGCGGTAAGCTCCATCATTATTTTCTGGATTGTGCAATCCATCACCAAACCACTGAACCGCTTGGTGAAGGCATCTGACGAAATTAGTAATGGTAATCTGACTATCGAGGTTGCGGTATTAGGACAGGATGAATTCGGCAAGCTGAGCACCAGCTTCAATAAGATGAGCGAATCCCTGCGAACCGTTATTCAGGACGTGCGACACACGGCTGATGAATTAACCGCCTCATCCACACAATTGGCAGTCAATTCATCGGAGACAACCAAAGCAACTGAGCAAGTCGCCTTGATCACAGAAGAATCCGCAGCTGGACTTGAGAAACAAGCAAGCAGCCTGAAACATACGGCACTGCAGATGAATGAGCTTGCTGGAGGTGTGGGACAGGTAACGAACAGCACACAGCAAGTATCCGAAGCTGCCATGCAAGCAAGTGAGCTCGCGGATAAAGGGAATGCGACCATGCAGACGGCCGTATCCGAGATGAGTTCCGTCAGTCGCTTTGTGCAAGGAATGGCAGACACCGCTGGACGACTTGAACAGCATTCCACATCCATTGGTGAGATGGTATCTGTCATTACAGATATCGCTGCACAGACCAATTTGCTTGCTCTCAATGCTTCTATAGAAGCAGCACGTGCAGGTGAGCATGGACGCGGCTTCTCCGTTGTTGCCAGCGAAGTCCGCAAGCTCGCGGAACAATCCAGCCTGTCCGGACAGAAGATTGTAGAGATGGTCGGAGCGATTCAACAGGAGATTTCAATGGCCAATCACAGTGTGCAGATCGGGCAACAGGATGTAAGCAACGGCATTCGTGCCGTTCAGTTTGCAGATGAAGCTTTTGCCCAGATTAGTGAGGCTGTCGGGGTCGTTAATCATCAGCTTGAGAACATTGCAGCCGCCTCACAACAGATGTCTGCAAGTACAGCCGAAGTGGTGCAATCCATTGATCAGATCCACGCCATATCGGAAACCAATGCCGATGGAACGGAGAACATCTCTGCTGCTACGGAGGAGCAAGTGGCTTCCATGCAGGAGATATCATCCTCTGCTGACTCGCTTGCCCATCTGGCTCACAAGCTGCAGAAGCTGGTGGAACAATTCAAGCTGTAGTCGTTGAACTAAAGATTGTTTACACTAACACTACGATGACAGAATAACCTTCCAATCGCTGTTATCGTGCAAATGATTGGTTCAACTTATATAACAAGTAGTCTGTAACACCAAAAACCCCTTTGCCATCACATTGGCAAAGGGGTTTTTGGGTTATATTTGAGTTATAAGGAACGGGAATTCTAGAAAGGAAATATCCCTCCTATTCAGCAGATTGCTTTTTATCTCCGTGGTATCCTTGATCTCCGTAGGGCTCTAACTGTTCAAACCAGCGATTCAGACATTTGGCGAGTGCATCTTTGGAATCGTTATACGGGTTATCGTCTTGTTTCAATGTCTCCAGCACCTCGATTACAAACGCATTCTCTCCATATTCATTCCATTCAGCCTGCAACTTTCGATTCAGATGACTACCCATCTGTAACATGAACCGTTGTCCGTTAATGGTTTTCAGGTTAAGTGTGCTATCGATATAAACTTTGCCGTTACGTTCATTCCGAATTTGGTAGACGCCCGCTTCCGTTTTGACTTCTTTGGCCTGTTCCTGCAATTCTTTGCGACGATTCATCTTCTCCTGCTCCCTCTTTTCTTTGCGCTCCGGTTTTCCAACTTCGGCGCTCTGTTGTTCTGCGCGGCTTCCCAGCCAATACTGACTGCCGTCTGGCTCACGTTCCAGCAAGCCATAGTCGATGAGATACCTCCGTATTTCCACGTAATCGTCATGAACTTCCTTCAACAGCTCATTGACCTGTTTCTCGGAATATTTGTGCTCTGTCTCGAATCGTTTGGCAATCTCGATGAGCACGATATATTTATGCTTTTGCTGCATTTGAAACGTCGTCAGCGGACCACCGGTACCCTCTGGAAAAAATTTATTTAGCACCTTCTCCCGATCCTGTACTGTAATATCAAATGAATCACGATGGATTGTATGTCCATGTCTTGTCACCGGTGACACCCATTCGGCTGGAGCCTGGGTATCCTTACTTTTGAGAAGTTCCATTAATGCCAGGAATATTTTGGCCTGCCGTTCCTTTTCCTTTAATACAAACCGATGATTCCGAATCGTGGAGGCACTCCCGATACCAAGGGCCTTTTGTACTTCAGCATCCTTCTTTCCTTCATGAAACTGGGCCAGCAATCCACGCTGGACATCAGACAATCCGGTTACGCTTTTATCCAGCTCCAGCAAATATTCAAATACCGATCCATGAACCTTCTCAATATGCACTCGCATATAACGGGCTGCCTCATAGAGCACTCCTTCTTCAGGATAGATAATCCCGGCTTCCGTCCTGTATCCGCAGCAGACACATATATAGGCGGGACCCTCCTCCGTATAACCACGCTTGATCTCTTCCAATGAAGCTGTTTGCAACCAGGATTCCGATGATTTCATGTAAAAGCTCCTTTTTATCATTGTTATGGTCATTCCAAACGTATATTAATCAAACATATTATATTTTTGTTTGTTCATTTATAGATATAATATAATTCAGTTTATAATATGTCAACATAATGGAAAAGGATACTGTGTATGAAGACACAACGGATACCCCTTTGTTCAACAGAAAAAAGACCGCAGGGTCGCAACCCTGCAGTCTCATCTCAATACCTGT
This sequence comes from Paenibacillus sp. FSL L8-0435, assembly GCF_037965655.1. NCBI lineage: Bacteria > Bacillati > Bacillota > Bacilli > Caryophanales > Paenibacillaceae > Paenibacillus > Paenibacillus sp. FSL L8-0435. The sequence goes on along the minus strand of NZ_CP150185.1, from coordinate 378,761 downwards.
TACAACTTAAAACGTTCAATCATGCTTTGCAGATCTTCAGCCATACGTGACAATGCTGCCGAAGAAGCTGCAACCTCTTCCATTGTAGCCAACTGCTCTTGAGCCGCCGCTGATCCATCTTCCGTTCCAGAGGCAATTCTGTCCGACAGAACCATTGTATCATTTACTGCCTTGTTGACATGACTCATGCCACCATCAATTTGACGGGAAGCCGTGGATACTTCTCCAGCTTGCGCAGCCACCAACTGTACCGCAGTACGAATGTTATTGAATGCTTCGCCCGCTTCTGTAACCATCTGCGAACTCTTCACCATGCCTTCTCCCGTACGGGCAAAGGTGGATTGTACCGCATTGGTTTTCTCCTGCATCTCATGCATAAGCTCATTAATCCGCTCGGCTGAAGCGCCTGAACTGTGAGCCAGTGTCTTCACTTCGTTGGCTACAACCGCGAATCCGCGCCCTTGCTCGCCAGCTCTTGAAGCTTCAATGGATGCATTCAAAGCAAGAATGTTTGTCTGCTTGGCAATGGCCGTAATCTCGGCCACAATCACAAGAATCTCTTCATTTTTCGCGCGTAGATCCTCAATGACCACAGACATGGCTTCGCTCTCGTCATTCACCTGCTGAATATGGGTAACCGCTTCTTCCACGGTAACCATGCCCGCTTCCGACTTCGTGGAAGCATCCAGAGCGATACGAGCGGTTTCTTCAGCACTTGATGAGATTTCTTTCACTCCAATGGACATTTCGCCCACGAGTTGGCCTGTAGCAGCAAGACTATTGTTCTGCAAATTCGTTCCCGCTGCTGCATCCTGCATCAGTTCTGCCACCTGTTCCGTGGCTTTGGATGTCTGTTCAGAACTTGCCATCAGTTCTTCAGAAGATGCTGCCAGCTGGCTGGACGTATCATGTACTTCTCCAAGCACACTACGTAGTGAAGTCGTCATCATATCGAAACTTTCTCCAAGCTGTCCGAACTCATCCTTACGCTGCAAACCTACACGTACTGTTAGATCCCCTGCGCTAACTTGGGATGCTGCCTGCGTTAATTGCAGTAATGGCCGGTGAATGCTGCGGATAATGAATATAAGCAGAATCAACCCAATAACCAATGCAGATGCCACAATCGTAATTGAACGGATCAAAATAGGCATTACAGCTTCCGTTGCTTCCGAAGGAACCATCTCACCAACAATTTTCCAACCTGTCACCGGATTAGTAAAATATACAGCTTCCACTTCGTGACCATCATATGTATACTTCACCGTTCCACTTTCCTTCGTATACATCTCATTAATGTAGCTTTCATCCGACTGTGTACCGGATTCAATATTGTAGTGGAACAGGAATTTACCCCCGTTATCCAGCATGTACAGTTTTCCTTCTTTACCAATACGTATCTGATCAACGGATTCTTTCAGATGATTGAGACTGACATTGGCTCCGAATACCCCTTTGCCGTCAGCCAGCTTGACCGCTGCGGTCACAACCCATTCGCCCGTCGAAGCCGACTGGAACGTATCCGAGATTACCGGTTCATCCTGGGACATGCCCATCTTATACCATGAACGTTCTCGAGGATCATAATTCTGTTCCTCGGATTCAGGGGACTTCATCCAGCTGCCATCTTCGGCACCTGCGGTAAGTACACCCAGTTCCTTATGATTCTGAGACATCCGATCCATCTGCCTTTGCAGTGCAGGGGATTTAGTAATAATATCGTTTGAAATCATACCCGCAGCCATCTGAGCTGCGTTATCCTTCTCCATATCGAGCATTTGATTTATCTGCAGACTAAGCATTTCTGTTTTGGCCTGTGCGGAACGAATAATCTCCATTTTAACCTGATCAGCAGCTTTTTGATAAGACAACCATCCCACGGTAATGCTCGGTACTATCAGGAACAGGAGCAATGCAGCAATCAGGCGTTTTTTTACGGTTAAAGTAAACCAATTTCGAATCCTTTTCTTCATTTTAACTATCCCCCATCATAATCTTCACCCATCCTTTTATCGGACAATCGCTGTAAAAATATTATGTATAGATACTAAATTAGTACAAATTTAATTTAAATGATCTGATCAGATGTTATGGATTATATCCGCTTCATCGTTTTGACCCTCTACCCGAGATCGTTTACAATGCTCATAAGCTGGTTATTCATGAAACGATTGGAAGGAGAGGATTCAAATCTTACGCAAGTCAAATGAAAGACAACGTATTTCCACAGTATATTCATCCATGTTCCGCATTCTGTTAGCGCTCATCCTGTGCACAGGACCGATTCTGGGACAATCTGGTATTACGGCATCCGCAGCGCAGGCAACGCAAGCAGTTCACATTGAAGTGAATGGTGAGCAACAATCCTGGAAGAACGCACCACTTATCATCAAAGGTTCAACGTTTGTTCCACTGCGGGATGTGGCCACATCGGTTAAAGGCACGTTGAAATGGGATAATCGTACCAAGACGGCTACCATTACCATTGGCAGAGACAAGCTGATCCATCAGGCTGGCAGCAATTCCATTAAAGTAAATAAGGTCGATCTGGCTACAGGTGTGAATTCACGTACCGTTAACGGTACGTTGATGGTACCTGTCCGGGCAATGGCTAATGCAATCAAGGCAGACATCAAGGTCCAACGCACAGCCACGGGGCAGATGAGTGTAAATATGGTCACTGATCAAGTCAGCTTGCTGAATAGCGAGGTTGCCAGCGTGGATACATATCTGCGCGAGATCAACTATCCAGGTATGGCTCTGATCGCCCGCGATGGTGAAGTACTTCTAAAGCAAGGCTACGGACTTGCCGATGAACAGACGCTGAATCGCCCGGATCAGAAGACACGAATCGCATCACTAAGCAAATCCTTAACGGCCGCGTCCATTCTGAGTCTCGTGGAGAATGGTAAGATTAATGTGCAAGATCCAATCTCCAAGTATATCTCTGGTATACCGAAGGGAGATCAGATCACGCTTCATATGCTGTTATCCCAGACTTCAGGTCTGCCATCCGCATTTGGTCGGGGTGAAGGAACTTCTATGGAAGAGACGGTAGAAGAGATTCGTCACAAAACGCTGAAGTTTGAACCGGGGAGTGCCTATCTGTACAGCAACAGCGGTTATGTTTTGCTTGCATATGTCGTTGAACAGGTATCTGGCATGAGTTATGCCGATTACGTGCAACAGACGATACTGAAACCGCTTGGCATGAAAAATTCAGGAGAGGCTTCCCGTAAAGTGCATACCATTAGTGGTTTTGTTCAAAAAAATAACGCATGGGTAACTGCGCCTTACTATGTGTCTCAATCCGGGTCAGGAACCATCTATTCCACGGTGGACGATATGCTGAAATGGGATCGTGCGCTTTATACAGACCAGATTCTAAGCCAGGATACGATTGAGCAGATGTATGAGCCTTATTCCGATAAGAACTACGGCTACGCCTGGATTCTTAAAGAAAACGGCACGAATCGTACCGTCTTCCATAACGGGAGTGGCGGCGGGTTTGCCACAGCTTTTTCACGTAATCTGTCCGATGATATCACGATTATCCTGCTCGGCAACCACGCAGGTATGGACATGACTTCACTTTTGGATGAAGTTGAGGCAAAAACAGCCAAAGCACTGCAATTGCAATAATTTTATTGTCATAAAGAGTAATTGGAGACGGTCCTTCAACAGGATCGTCTCTTTGTTCTAGATACATCCTCAATTCCGACTTCGAATACATACATCTACTAGAAATCCCATCAATGTCCAAAAGAATACGTGCTCATCTATAAATAAATTAGATAATTTAAGATCAAAAAAGAAACATTTTTACATTTTTACCGTTCATACTATATAGGTATATTTTGGAAGTAAGCTATAGATCTAATACTAGTCGAGGTGCATAATGAAGAAAACCATTTTACTACTGTTTTTGAGCCTGTTCTTACTCGTTTTGCTCCCTCATCAGGGAAATGCCGCTGCAAGCACGTCGAAAATCTTTATGGATGGAGAGGAATTAGTCCTCCCAAATGATGTACAGGTGAAGATTATCAATAAAAACGTGATGATCCCGATTCGTGTCGTTGCCGAAAATTTGAAATTCAAAGTCGATTGGAACCAGCAAGCACACACTGTAAAAATCCAGCAAGATCAACAGATCATCTCTCTAACCGTGGACCAAAAACAAGCCATGGTTGCTGACAAGCAGGTCACCTTGAACACAGCACCGCAAATTTTGAATAAAACGCTGGTGGTGCCCATTCGATTTGTCAGTGAACAAATGGGGCTTACGGTAAAATGGAACAATCAAGACAAGATCGTATACTTAACAAACACCAGCAAAGAACCTGCTGTCGACCCTGGCAACAGTTCAGGGAAAGGGGACTCCTCTTCTGTCGCTCAGGTTACCGATATCCAATTTGCCAACAATCAGCTCGTCTTATCCACGGATGGGACCGTTCAGCCGGTAGTAACGACCCTCAAGTACCCTGATCGTCTGGTTGTGGACTTGCCTGGAGCCACCTTTGGTGATATCTCCCAACCACTGGATCAAGGACTCAATGGCAAGTTGGATGTGAGCGGTTATCCCAATGTGACGGAAGTGAGATATTCGCTTTTCAAACGAGATCCAGGACAAGTTCGAATTGTCGTAGAATTGAATAATGTGATGGATGTCCAGTACACCCAGAATGTGATTGCCGACAAACTGATTATTGATCTGAATGTTGCGGGAGACAACATCGCACCTGCTCCTGTCACTCCAGTAGGCGATTCAGGACGCAAGGTCGTTGTGATCGATCCAGGACACGGTGGCAGTGACCCGGGGACGATCAGCATCACGAACAAACCCGAAAAAGAATACAACCTGGCATTGGCTCACAAAGTACAAGCCCTGTTGCTCAATGAGCCCAATATCGAATTGGTGATGACTCGTGAAGGTGATACCTATCCGACCCGCCCTGAGCGTGTTCAACTCGCCAATCAATTAAATGCGGATGTATTCGTATCTATCCACGGCAATAGTGTGAAGTCTGCCCCCCAAGCGACAGGTACGGAGACATATTATTATCAACGCAGTAACAGCAAGGAATTAGCCAATATCATTCATCAACGTTTGGTGAAAGCCATGGGTCTCAGAGATCGTGGTGTGAAAAATGGCAACTTGGAAGTAATCCGAGACACGACCATGCCTGCAGTGCTTTTGGAAGTGGGATTCTTAAGTAATGTGCTCGATGAAGAACTGATGTCGTCCGAAGTTGTTCAGACGAAAGCCGCTCAAGCGATAGCCGATGGAATCAAGGAGTATTTGGGCCTATAAATCATCAAATAAATCAGATGAAGGAAGTGATTTTTTGAATAAGAAGCTAGGTTGTGCACTTATATTAACATGCTTGATCCTTATCGGAGTTGGATGTGCCCAGAAGCCAGTGAACGAATCCGGTTCGAATGAACCTGCTGTTCAGGGAGGACAGGCGCAGTCACCAAACCCATCCGAACCGGAGGTGGATCTGGGCACAATGAATACACAAGTCATCGATGTATATTTGGCAGATTCTCAGGTCCTTGAGCTGGAGAAAACAGAACAGAAAATTGAATACAAGGATGATTCCGAAAAATATGAAAAAACATTCGCAGCGTTGCAAACGAACACCGATTCAGATCTTGTTTCCCTCTGGGAGCAGGTGGAACTGCTCTCTGTCCAATATGCTGAGGGTACGGTGACTTTGGATGTTCATATCCCCGCTGAAGCCAATCTCGGTACCAGTGGAGAAATGCTCGCATTGGAAGCTTTAACAACAACGATGTTTCAGTTTGATGAAGTGAAGAGCCTGGATATACTGGTGGACGGTGAAGCCGTTGATAGTTTGATGGGTCATGCCGAACTGGAACACCCCATTCATCGCGAATCCTAACTGATCAAACAACAATGGAAAAAGAACGTCCCCAGGGACGTTCCAATCTGACGCATCAATTCGATTCATGCACTATTCACACATATAGCTCGTCACCAGCAGACAGTGAATGTATAACTGTTCCCGGTGACGGGCTATTTCTGAGCAAACCTTCTTTTAATCGGTCCGTCTCTGCCCGGTCAGCATGTACAAGGACCGTATGTCTTGCTGGAACCTGATGCAGCATCCGTTCAACATCCTTCCAGCCCTGATGCACTTTATAACGTATTTTCCGCACTTCACATGCTCCATACTTTTCAGGAACCCGTAGCAGCTTATCAGCAAATGTATCATGAGCAACATGCCCAGTGAGCAGAATCAGATTCTCCTCCCTGTCCGATAATTGACTATAGTACCAACGGGCAAGCGAGGACTGCATCATGCCGTCCGGAATGAACCATAGCGAAGCAGCATGATGTTCCAACAGTTGTTCCCGCTCTTGGGTGGTTGTAGGTAGATCCCATCCTCGTCCGGTCAGAAAGCAATCGATTTCGTCTTTCAACGAACTTCCGATGACATGCTCTCCCTTCTCCCTCAACCAATACGGAACATGCATAAGCTGCTTCATACCGTCCACCAGCCCTTGTTCCACTACGATTGGAATAGCCGGGAATTGTTGCTGTGCCCACAGTATGATCTCCTGTCCACGCCCTACGACAGGCATGGGTAAGAGCACCTTTCCACCTTGAGCAATCGTCTGGCGAATGGCTCGTTCAAGCTGTTCCAGTTTGTCGGCCTGTGTATCCTGGTCCGTACCGTAGGCCGCATCAACGATTGCCAGATCCACCAGTCCGACGGAAGATATTGGCGCAGCGTCTGCTACGTTTGCTCTGCCTGCTCTGACTGCTCCATCTGCTCCATCTGCTCCATTGGATGAGAAATTCCTCTGCTTCATGGGTATCTCCATGGATACAAGTGTTCTTGACGACGCTTCTGATGCAACAGATGTCTGATCTTGTGACGTTATGAATTCTCCAGCCTTTTGCCCACTGTTTATAACGATTAGTTGCTCCGTACCCCACCGCTCGCTGCTCGGAGCATCGGACACAGGATTCTCACGAAGCATGCTTTTCTGCCAGAACGACTCCGCTGGACAATCCTCCTGTAAAAGCATTGATTCGGACGTGTAGTCCCCGGAATAGAAAATCCGCTTACCTTCCATTTCAACCCCAAACCACACCGATCCAGCCAGATGTCCACTCCGTCCCCACATCACTTTTACTTCGGGAATCGGTTGGAACCAGGTTTGGGATACGACCTCATCTTCCAGATACCGATAACGAATAGCCTGCTCATCTGCTTCATCGTATGGGAGCTTCTCTCCGACACGTTCTGCAAACCTTCGCCAGTTGGCAAAATACGTACGCAGCTGCGCCCTCGTCTCTCTCGTCGTCCACACTTCACCCTGGTAGCCCATCTTATACAACAAAGGGATGGCGACCGAATGATCCTCATGGGCGTGAGATAACAGGACCGCGTCCAGTTGCGGGACAATCTCCGGGTCAATAAGCGGATACTGGCCTGTGCCTTCTTTTTTCACACCACAATCCAGCAAAAGGCGAAACCGGCTCCCGCTCAGGAGATAGGCGGAACGTCCATGTTCCCCTGCACCGCCCCATACGTTCAGTTTGATCATGATGCATTCCACTTTCTCTTTGAATTCAGCAGTTCGATTCCAAGCAGCATCAGCACCGTCATACCTACAGTTACAACGGCCATCGCCATGCCAAGTGATACCTGACCTTGTTCAAACTGCGCAAAAATATACGTAGCCGACGTCTGCATCGACGGTGGAAGAATCAACAACGATCCGACCAGTTCCCTTGTTGCAATCGTAAAGGTCATCATCCAGCCCGCCAACATGCCGGGCAGGATCAGTGGGATCAGGATGCGCCGCAGAATATACAGCGGCTTCCCGCCAAACACTTGCCCAGCCTGGAACAACGTTCCGTCAATCTGGGTAAAGCTCGATTTTACATACTGCACGGTGTAAGGCAAGAAGAGAACAACGTACGTGAGCACAACCATGCCGTAGGTGTTATACAACGTGACTGGCATCCAGGGTGAGTTCCAGAACAGAATCAGTCCCACCACCATCACGATGCCCGGCACTGTATTAGGCAACAGACTGAACAAGTCAATCACACGCTGCATGAATGAAGATGATTTGCCGATCGCGAGTGCAAACCCAGTACCGATAATAACAGCAACGGTTGAAGCCGCGAGGGATAATCCCAGACTATTCCCGATCGCCTTCATACTCACCGAACCCCAAGATAACAGCTCCTTGTAATGATCCAAGGTCAGATTATCAAAAGCAATCCCCGATCCCCGTAACTTCATGGTCGAAGCGGCAATGATGGAGAAATATGGGATACCTATCGACAGGATCAACAGAATTGCAAGATACGCCCCACACAACCATCCTGCTCCGCCACGAAGGGAATATCGCTTCGAACGTTGCCCTTTGCCACCCACCAGACGATACGTGAACTTCCGGCTCATGGCAGACTGCATATACCACATCACCAGACAGACGGATAGCAGTACCGATGCCAGCGAAGTCGCCTTACCGAAGTCAATCGGCCAACTGGAGATGTACTTATGAATTTCGGAGGTCATGACATAATAGCCAATCTTTCGCCCAAAGGTTGCCGGTGTTCCGAATTCCGCAATCGTTTTGACAAAGACCAACATGATCCCCATGCCGTAAGACGACAACAACAGGGGTAAAATAATGCGTCTGAAACGGTATCCTGCTCGTGCACCGTGCACGGCTCCCGCTTCTTCCAGATTGCCACCGATGCGGATCAATGCATCTCGAAGCAGCAGATACAAGAACGGGAACAGGTGCAAGCTCATGATGAGCACCATGCCCCAGAAGCTGAAGAACAGCTCACTCCAGCCCGCAGATGAGGGCACCCATTGCTGGAGATATCCCCCTTTTTGCATAAACAGAATCCAGCCCATCGAGCCGATATACGGCGGGGTCATGAACGGAATCATCAGGATTACATCCACCCAGCGATGCTCGCCCATCCGAGTCTTCGCCATCATCCAGGCCAGCGGCAGCGCCAGCAGCGTGGTTACCGCTACAACGCAGATACCAAGCCAGACGGAGTTCAACAATACACCTGATAGATGATGACCTGTAATCGTGCGAATCGGAGCCATCCAGTCCCATTGTCCGTCCGGATACACACTTTGCCAGAAGATCAGCAAGAGCGGCACACCAATGCTTATGGTCAGCAGAAAGAGGGCCAGAATTACGCCCACTCTCCGAAAAATTCGGTTGTTGTCCATTCCAACAGGTTTCACTACGTTCACCTCACATGACTTTCCACAGACAGCAGGTATTCCTTTTGCCTAGTTGTCTCTATCCTATTATTTAAAAGTCTCGGAAAAACGCGCCGCTGTCTCTTCGCCATGTTCGCTCATCCAGTTCCAATCCACTTTGAGTTGTGGGATATCCTTCACATTGGCACGGTTAGTCGCTTCAATGTCTTCACGGCCCGGAATCAGATAGGCATCTGCAACGAGCTTCTGTGCTTCATCGGATAACAGGTAATCAATGAACGCTTTGGCGTTCTCTACATTTGGGCTGGATTTCAGAATCGCTGCCGGTCTTGGGCTGATTACCGTGCCTTCCTCAGGATATACGATATCCAGTGGTTCGCCTTTTGCCTTGGAGGAATACGCCATGTAGTCCACACCTGCCGCTACGATGCTTTTAGCACCCGTAATGACCGGATCCAATGCTTCCTGATTGGCGCCTGCCATCGCTACACCATTCGCTTTATAGGCACTCAGCAGATCCCATCCTTTTTCACCATTCACACTCAGGTATCCTGTGATGAAGTCGAGTGCTGAACCTGATAATGTAGGGTCGGGAATGTTCACTGCATCTTTCCACGCAGGCGTTGCGAGCTCTGCCCAACTTGTTGGTGGTGTAGATACCAGTTTGGTGTTATATACAATACCCAGTGCAGAAGCACTGCTGCTAAAATAGTTGCCCTCTGCATCCGACCAATCCTTGTTCAGCTTGTCTGCATTGGCTGCTTCGGGGTAAGGCATAGTCAGTCCATCGGCTTTCAGAGCCTGTGCGGAAGGCAAGGAAGCCAGAATCACAACGTCTGCAACCGGATTGGATTTCTCTGCTTCCATACGAGCCAAAATTTTGCCTGTCGTTCCCTGGAACATCTCAACTTCGATCCCTGTTTTGTCTGTAAATCCGCTCACGATATTATCCGCCAGCTTCTGTGGGCCAGCACTGTACAATACCAACTTGCCGCCAGCCGGTTTCGTTGTTTCCGCCGCCGCTGCTGTGTTTCCTTCACCTGCAGGTTGTGCCGCGTTGCCTGTGGTCGAGTTCCCTGTGCTACATCCGAACAAACTGATACTCATTACCGCTGTTAATAACAGCATTGCGCTCTTTTTCCGTGTTTTCATACCCAACATATTCGTCCATCTCCCCTGGTTTCTTATAAAATGTGTACTCCTGCTTCCAACTGCGTGCTCGTTCAATAATTTAGTATGCCACTGCGATTGCTTCGTTCTGCTTCACACTCGGGTGGTCATAACCGTCCATTCGGCATATCTGCTCAGGGGTTACATAGAGCTGCACCCGCTCCCCGACGCGCACCCTTTGGTTCATATAGGCTGTCCATACGCCCAGCCCTTCCATCTGCACTCGTACTTCATAACGCTCACCTACATAGCTGACACTAAGTACCGTCCCCGGATAACACAGATCATCATGACCTGTTTTGTTCCAGGTGACATGCTCTGGTCGCACCATCGATTGATTAGGCGTGAGCCAGTTGGACTTTCCGATAAACGAAGCGACATACGGATCACTTGGCGCCGAGTAGATCGTTTCCGGGCTTCCCTTTTGCAATATCCGCCCCTTCTGCATCACCACAATCTCATCCGACATCGACATCGCTTCAATCTGATCATGTGTGACGTACAGCGCAGTCAGTCCCATGTCTCGTACCAAAGACATCATCTCAATCCGCATCTCTTCCCGAAGTACAGCATCCAGTGCACTCAGTGGCTCATCGAACAGGATCACACCAGGTCTGACGGCTACGGCTCTGGCAAAAGCAACCCGTTGCTGCTGTCCACCAGACAACTGATGAGGATATCGATCTTCCATGCCTTGCAGGCGAACCATGCCAAGTGCTTCGTTCACCTTTTGCCGCAGATCAGATTTCTGTTTTCCGGCCTTCAGGCCAAACGCTACATTTTCGTATACGGTCATATGCGGCCATAATGCAAAATCCTGAAACACCATGCCCAGATTACGCTTGTGTGTTGGTATATCAATCCGCTTCGCCGCAGAGTAGATACACTGACCATCTGCCCGAATCTCCCCCGCGTCCGGCTGTTCCAGCCCGGCCAACATGCGCAGCAATGTTGTTTTGCCACAGCCCGATGGGCCGAGCAGGGTCGTGAACTTTCCATGTTCAAGCGTTAGATCTGTCGGCAGCAGTGCGGGTGTTTGATTAAATGATTTTTGAATTCCCGTTATCTCTAATTTCATAAGCATCCCTGCCTGTCTTCTGTTACTTGATCTCTTGCACTGTTCTCAGTCTAACGTCCGCTTTCGCGAGTTGTATGTCTTGTATGTAAAATTGGAATTAACTTTTTAGATGAATTCTGTTGATGTTCATAGATTAAATCTATAGTAGGTGAACTAAATAAATTTTCATGTTGTCGCTCCGATTACAGCACCATCTTCCGATCGCTGTTATCCCCAGATTTCTTATATTCCCTTTATGAAGGGAGAAATCCGGGGATAAAGGCGAAGCTTATGCTTCCGAAGCAGCTTTCTTCCAGAAAGCTTTTGGCTTCGCTTCTTCAGATTGGTTCTGTACTCTCCGTCTTTATGAAAACATTAGATCATCTTATATATTGGGGCTAGTAGAAGTGAGAGGAGTGTTGGGACATTGAATCTGATCAAACTACAAATTGTTGAGCTGATCGACAAACATCATCACATGACAAGCGTGGCCGAGTTACTGGGGATCAAACAACCTACCGTTACATTTCATATGAAGTCATTGGAAGAAGAGATGGGTGTGCGATTATTTGAATCGCGTAGTGGAAAGACATTTTTAACCGAAGCCGGACAGGCTTTGCTTCACTATTCCGTCAAAATCAATGCTTTGACCCAAGAGGCAAGGCGGGTAGTGAAGGAATATGACAGTCTCTACCGGGGCACCCTGCACATTGGGGCAAGCTATGTACCGGCCACATATTTGCTGCCAACCATACTCAATACCTTTTCTCAGGAATTCCCGGGCATTCGTATCGTCCTATCCGTCAAACCATCACCTGTTATTCGCGAGATGTTAATTCGGCATCAGATTGATCTGGGCGTGATCTCTTCCGAGCCATTTGTTGGACCCGCCCTGCAAGCTGAGACGCTGTGTGAAGACGATCTGGTATTGATCTGTTCTCCACAACATGGGTTGGCCCAGAAGGATGCATTAACACCTGATCATATTGCTCAGATTCCTTTTGCCCTACATGGCGATGAATCCAGTACTAGACGGTTAACCAACCAATGGCTCACGCAACATGACATTCGTTTGCGGAGCACCGTGGAGATGGATTCCCTGGAAGCGATCAAACAGCTCGTGTTAATCGGAGGGCATGTCTCATTCATGTCTCGGATGGCGGTACAGTGGGAGGAACAGCACGGGCTCATTCAAGTTCTTCCCATTCCGGGAGAGCAGGCACCGCGCCATATATACACCGTACATAACAAGGACCGCCACCCTTCCGTTCAGGTAAACCGTTTCAAAGAAGTGCTGCGAGAGGTGAGTCATGGCTTCCCCATTTTCCATGGCTGATTGCCCTGATCCGCTATAAACTATCGTTTGCCATTCATCAAATCTATGCAGGGTTAACGCAATGTGCGCTTCCCTTTAATCGCTTTCAGATACTCGGGCGATAAAGTTGAGTCTGTACGCTAATCCAGATTAGGAGAGTGATGGGTTTTGAAAAAGTGGAAAAAGGTAACCGCCTCATTGATGCTGAGCATCGTAACATTGGGAAGTGGAATGACATTTCTGGGAGCACCCCAGGCTTCAGCTGCTGCCAATGCCGTTCCTGCTTATGAAGTGAAGTTTCTGGCCAAGCCGGAGCTTGTATTGAATACAGATGGGACTCCACGCAGTGAAGTGATTCAGACACTCGGCCTGAGTTCCACGCCAAGAAACATTAACGTAGAGTACTTCGATACCAATGCGCTCGGATTGGATCAACAAGGATGGAACGTTCGTTTTCGCAAAAAGGATGACAAGAATAACTACGAATTGACTTATAAAAAACGTTACCCTGTGATCAATGGCGACATCAATGCAGCACTGACTCTGGCTAATCAAGAGGGTTTTGATAAATCAGATGATAATTACGAGGCTGAGATTGATTGGGGATATGGCAAACAAACCTTAAGCTTCTCCAACACCAAAAAAGTCGATACCAAAGCGACAGGTGTTCAACTTCCTTCGCAGCAAGAAGCCTTGAACATGTTACTGGACAAGCTTCCAGGCAAATTGAAAAGCTGGACTTCCTCCAACTGGGGTAAACAGCAGCTTACACAATCCCGTGCATATGGTCCAATCACATTCCAACGTTATGAAGGTACATGGAATGGTCAAGAGCTTACACTCGAAGTATGGCCGATTCGTGACGCAGCAGGTACAGGTATTGAGAATATCGTAGAGGTTTCGTTCAAAACTGATGATGCTGTAGCCGTATCCGGACTGCGTACCCAACTGCTGCAATTGCTGGAGAACAACAACTGGCTGATTCCGGCTGATGGCTTGAAAACACAAACCATTCTGCAAAGATATTAATCGCTAGCTCTTGGCTAAAAAAACAAGCTCCTCTTCCTGCGTACATCGTAGGAGAGGAGCTTGTTTTTGCGTAGTGAATTAAATGATCTGTTATTTAAGTAATTCTACGATTAACATCAGTTGAGATTTTACTGGTTATTCGCTCAACGGTTTGGATCAAGGTAAATATGTATTGGCTATTTTCCAACTCGGTAACCTGTTTCAATTCAATTTATAGTGGAGGGTTACGTGGTTCAATGATCAGAATTTCTACAGTCTTATAAATCCATCACTTGAGTTTTGCGTGAATAGCTGACCCTCGATTTCCCATAGAAATGCTTTAGCGTGCGCAGGCTTCATAAATCTTAATACTATCGGACGTACCCTACCATTCATCTCGTAGTGTATTACGAGATAATTTCTCGAATTTGAGCTGCCTGTTCTTTTTGGATATCCTGCACTCCCGATTTTTCTTAATGAGAGTTCAAACGTTTGCTGACCACTTTGAATATATAAGTTCCCATTACCTATCAGCACATCCACCCGCCTGCCTTCCGCAACTTGTGGAAGCCCTGACTGATGAATCCCTACTGCATGTAACCTTGATCCGAACTGCTGTTTTAGTTTATTGGATCGACTCGTCGTTCGAATACCAAATATCGAAACTAAGATAATAAAACCAAGTATAAACCACATTCTATATACCCCCCTCGCTTTCTCTTCTGTATATCATTTCATATTATCATATGGACTTCTTATTTGAATGACAATATGCGATAATTGATAATTATTCTCAAATACATCCTATGTAATGTTACTATTGTAAGTTAAGGAGGGATTCTGGTGACTTTGCAAGTCTTTCCACTGATATCTAACGGTGACCATACCCGTGACCTATATGCAAGATTCAAAACATCCGAAGTTCTCAATCAAGCGTCTTTTCTTCCCCCATTCGTATTAACGGACTCACATCTTCTGCTCATCTGTACTGGCGGTGAAGCCGATATTCGTATTGGGCACAGGCTGAATCATGCCACACTCGGCAAAATGTATCTGATCCTGCCAGGAACAGCGATAGAATATACAACGGATGAAGTTCATCCTTTACAGGGACTCGCGATATATTTTGATCTGTTAAAGCCCATTTCAGATATGAACAAAACCACTTCTGGATCTACTGTAATGGAGGTATACCAAATAGGGTTACTTCGTTCGGCTTATGCCGATGAGTTACCGCACGAACTTTTTCAGGAATGTACCAGAATTGCCTCACAGCTCCATGAATGCATCTCTGTACCTCAAGAAAATCGTCCATTTCGTATTCAGACTTTGATGCATGAATTGTTGACCCATGTGTATGCTCCTCCCAAAGAGAGTGCAATAGGAGATTCCGAACACACCTCTGCTTTGGATCAAACGCTTGAACTTATTGAGCTTGGATATGCTGAGCATCTTTCTCGGGAAGTTCTTGCCGGAGTGGCAGGTATGAGTGTATGGCACTATTCGAGGGTATTCAAAAACCGGACTGGCATCAGTCCCATGGAATATGTGAATAGTATCCGCATGGATAGGGCCAAAGAGATGCTGCTCGTTCCCGGCCAGACTATCAAACATATCGCCTCACAGGTTGGTTATCAGGACGAGTTTTACTTTAGTCGCAAATTCAAAAAATATGTTGGCGTGTCTCCATCCACCTATCAACGGCAGAAACGCAGTAAAATCGCTGCCCTTTCCTTTGGAACCACCGGCCATCTGCTGGCATTACAGATCATACCCCATGCGGCATTAATCGATAACCGACGGGATCAACACAGGAATCTTTTTTTCTCCAATATCCCTTATCATCTGGGACGTAGCAAACGAATGAATCCTCGTATCTGGCAAACCAACGTTGAGTTGTTGATGCAAGCGAGCCCGGACCTCATACTCTGTAATGAGTACGAAGCCCATACGTTAAAAAGAACGCTGCAGCGAATTGCTCCTACCATCGTTATCCCATGGAAAGGATTGAGCTGGCGGGAACACTTCGTACAAGTTGCCTCCATTGTGGGACAGCAACAAGAAGCTCAGCTATGGTTGGAACAGTATGATGACAAAGTAGCCCATGCCAAAGAGCAGCTTAGTCATCTTATAGGTAAGGATACGGTCTCCATCATTCATATCATGATGGGCCACCTGTTAATCTACGGGCGACGCAATGGGGGCGCTGTTCTATATAACGACCTGGGGGGGTCCCCTTCACACGATCTGCTTCCAGGGCAAGTCTATCGTGCACTGGATGAACAGGAGTTGCCTCAAATGGTTGGAGATCGCATGTTACTGATTGTGGACCCGGACTCAGAATCCCAGCAACGCTGGCATAAACTACAACAGACTCAGCTATGGCAAGATTTGATGCCCGTGAAAAACCAGTATGTATATCTGCTAGATGAAATGCCGTGGTTGGATTATTCGCCGTATGCCCACGATCAGATCATCGATGAAACAATCAAACTTTTTGGTGGAACTCAGCACATTAATCCATGACCGGATAGCACAGAAGGCTATGTCTCCCCCAACATGAGACCGCTACAATATAAAGTGTACTGAGAATCAATATCAATAGAAACACAGGGGGATTTATGATGTACAAACAGCATTATGTCAAAATAACGGGGATCCTGTTCATACTCGCCATGTTACTTGTTGCGTGTGGACAGACACCTGCAAGCACTTCGAAGCAATCTGCGGATGGCGTGAAATCAGCTGCGGGGACAGATGGAGGCTCATCCACTGAATCAGCTACTAAGACTGTGAAGAGCGCCAATGGCAGCAAAGAAATCCCGGCACACCCTGAACGGATTGTGTCCATTAATATGGAGGATATTCTCCTCTCCTTGGAGGTACCACTGGTACTTGCAACACCTATTGGCCGGCAAGATTACCTGAACGAGCAACTTGAAGCCCAAGGCGTGGCTATCGAACCCATCAATGAAAGTGTCAATTTTGAAGCTGTAGTCAGCGCCAATCCGGACCTCATTATTGCCAATGCCAGTTTGGATGCCAAAATTCTCGAACAACTCGAGAAGATCGCGCCAACGATCACTTATGATCGCCGTAATTGGCAGGAATCTATCGTGCAGGTAGCTACTGCACTGGATATTGAAGAGCGGGCTGAACAGCTTTTACAAAAAAATAAAGATCAGGTAACTGAAGCCCAGAAGCTCGCAGCGAATATCACCAAGACCCAACCTACAGCTGCATTCCTGCGCCTGGAAGAGAATGATATGCGTTTGTTCTTCTCGTCCATTCCATCCACGCCATTCCCAGCTTCCAGTTATGTAGGAGCGGGTTATGAAATTGGATTCACTCCCGACGCTCTCGTTACCAAACTTGAGGCCGAGAATCCGGATCGGATGAATGCCAGTATCTCGGTTGAGCTTTTGCCTGAAATCAAAGCAGACTATCTGTTTATCGTGTCCATTAGCTCAGATGGGTCAGCTGAAGCGTTGCAAAAAACAAAAGATGAACTCAACGAAATCCAGCAACTCCAAGTATGGAAAAGCCTACCCGCTGTCCAAAATGGTCATGTCTATGTCCTCAATGCTAAGAAATGGCTTATTGACGGCCCCATTGCCGAATCGCTCAAACGTAATGAAATGCTCGAAGTTCTTGGACTACCTGCTCCATAATAGTAAACGTACCGTCTGTTTCATCCACAACAAACAAAAGGAGATCCACCGAATTTTCGGTGAATCTCCTTTATATTTAATATTCCAAATGGTCTCATTCAGCAATTCTTCATTCCAGTAATTCTTTAATTCTTCATTCACATCAGGCTTTTAATATATTTTAAAGTTTTGGGCTGTTTCGATCCCAAGTGCACTCTGGATAAACGTATTAGCCACTTTCTCTACAGGTACAGGATTAAATCCAATAAAGAAATCCTTATATTTTTCCGCTTCATCCTTAATCAAATGACAATTGGCCCTATTTTAAATAGATCACACTTGATTCTTTTTAACGCAAAAAAAGCCCTTGCTATAAGCAAAGGCTCTTCTATATGTTACTAGGAAGCGGGTGATGGGAATCGAACCCACGCTATTAGCTTGGAAGGCTAAAGTTCTACCATTGAACTACACCCGCAAATAAAAAAAATCGGGATGACACGATTTGAACATGCGACCCCCTGGTCCCAAACCAGGTGCTCTACCAAGCTGAGCTACATCCCGATACTTATGAGAAAATGGCGCGCCCTGAGAGATTCGAACTCCCGGCCTTTTGATTCGTAGTCAAACGCTCTATCCAGCTGAGCTAAGGGCGCAAATATTGGAGCGGAAGACGGGAATCGAACCCGCGACCCTCGCCTTGGCAAGGCGATGCTCTACCGCTGAGCCACTTCCGCAAAACATATGGTGCGGTCGAGAGGACTCGAACCTCCACGGGGGTTAGCCCACACGGACCTGAACCGTGCGCGTCTGCCAATTCCGCCACGACCGCAAAATATAATGGTGAGTCATGAAGGGCTCGAACCTTCGACACCCTGATTAAAAGTCAGGTGCTCTACCAACTGAGCTAATGACTCGTAATGAAATGGCTGGGGATATAGGATTTGAACCTATGCATGACGGAGTCAAAGTCCGTTGCCTTACCGCTTGGCTAATCCCCAATAAAAAATCATGGGGCGATCGAGGGGAATTGAACCCCCGAATGCCGGATCCACAAACCGGTGCGTTAACCACTTCGCCACGACCGCCATAGAGTAAGCCATTCATCCACTAAGAGTATCTTAGTATTAACAACTGCATCTATAATATACATTCTATCACAAATTCAGATGTAAATACTAAAAATGGTGCCGGCGAGAGGACTTGAACCCCCAACCTACTGATTACAAGTCAGTTGCTCTACCAGTTGAGCTACACCGGCACGGTGTATATTTAATTAAAAATGGCGGAACCGACGGGATTCGAACCCGCGATCTCCTGCGTGACAGGCAGGCATGTTAGGCCAACTACACCACGGTTCCAGATCACTTTCTCAAGGAAAGTATAATTGCGGGGGCAGGATTTGAACCTGCGGCCTTCGGGTTATGAGCCCGACGAGCTACCGGGCTGCTCCACCCCGCGTCGTTATAAAGTTTATATGGTGGAGGCTGAGGGGATCGAACCCCCGACCCTCTGCTTGTAAGGCAGATGCTCTCCCAGCTGAGCTAAGCCTCCATAATATGACCCGTAGGGGATTCGAACCCCTGTTACCTCCGTGAAAGGGAGGTGTCTTAACCCCTTGACCAACGGGCCGTGCTAAAAAAATTATCTGGCGGAGAGAGAGGGATTCGAACCCTCGAGACGCTTGTGACGCCTACACGATTTCCAATCGTGCTCCTTCGGCCAGCTCGGACACCTCTCCATATGGCTCCCCGAACAGGGCTCGAACCTGTGACAACTCGATTAACAGTCGAGTGCTCTACCAACTGAGCTATCAGGGAATGGTGGAGCCAAGCGGGATCGAACCGCTGACCTCCTGCTTGCAAGGCAGGCGCTCTCCCAGCTGAGCTATGGCCCCATACTCTGTGTATTTCTTGTTGTGGTCTTGCTATGGGCCCTGGTGGACTCGAACCACCGGCCTCACCCTTATCAGAGGTGCGCTCTAACCAACTGAGCTAAGGGCCCTAATATATATCCCTTATTCCTTTGCAAGGGGGGCAAAAAAAATACCCCAAAGGGAAATCGCTTGGCGGCGTCCTACTCTCCCAGGACCCTGCGGTCCAAGTACCATCGGCGCTAGAGGGCTTAACGGTCGTGTTCGGGATGGGTACGTGTGGAACCCCTCCGCCATCGCCACCAAACGCGTAGCTTACATTTCAGAGTGTTGTTCTCTGAAAACTAGATTCGAAACGAAACATGCGAATTATCACTTGCTATTGGATAAGCCCTCGACCGATTAGTACTGGTCAGCTCCATGCATTGCTGCACTTCCACCCCCAGCCTATCTACCTCGTCGTCTTCAAGGGGTCTTACATACTGGGAAATCTCATCTTGAGGGGGGCTTCACGCTTAGATGCTTTCAGCGTTTATCCCGTCCGTACATAGCTACCCAGCGGTGCTCCTGGCGGAACAACTGGTACACCAGCGGTACGTCCATCCCGGTCCTCTCGTACTAAGGACAGCTCCTCTCAAATTTCCTACGCCCACGACAGATAGGGACCGAACTGTCTCACGACGTTCTGAACCCAGCTCGCGTACCGCTTTAATGGGCGAACAGCCCAACCCTTGGGACCTACTTCAGCCCCAGGATGCGATGAGCCGACATCGAGGTGCCAAACCTCCCCGTCGATGTGGACTCTTGGGGGAGATAAGCCTGTTATCCCCAGGGTAGCTTTTATCCGTTGAGCGATGGCCCTTCCATGCGGTACCACCGGATCACTAAGCCCGACTTTCGTCCCTGCTCGACTTGTAGGTCTCGCAGTCAAGCTCCCTTATGCCTTTGCACTCTTCGAATGATTTCCAACCATTCTGAGGGAACCTTTGGGCGCCTCCGTTACTCTTTAGGAGGCGACCGCCCCAGTCAAACTGCCCACCTGACACTGTCCCCGCACCGGATTACGGTACCAGGTTAGAACCTAGATACGATCAGGGTGGTATCCCAACGTTGCCTCCATGCAAGCTGGCGCTCACACTTCAAAGGCTCCCACCTATCCTGTACAGATCGTACCCAAATTCAATATCAAGCTGCAGTAAAGCTCCATGGGGTCTTTCCGTCTTGTCGCGGGTAACCTGCATCTTCACAGGTATTAAAATTTCACCGGATCTCTCGTTGAGACAGCGCCCAAGTCGTTACGCCATTCGTGCGGGTCAGAATTTACCTGACAAGGAATTTCGCTACCTTAGGACCGTTATAGTTACGGCCGCCGTTTACTGGGGCTTCGGTTCACAGCTTCGGGATTACTCCCTAACCACTCCCCTTAACCTTCCAGCACCGGGCAGGCGTCAGCCCGTATACTTCGCCTTACGGCTTCGCACAGACCTGTGTTTTTGCTAAACAGTCGCTTGGGCCTTTTCACTGCGGCCCCCTCGTGCTATTCACACTACCGGGGCACCCCTTCTCCCGAAGTTACGGGGTCATTTTGCCGAGTTCCTTAACGAGAGTTCTTCCGCGCGCCTTAGAATACTCTTCTCGCCTACCTGTGTCGGTTTGCGGTACGGGCACCATCACCTGGCTAGAGGCTTTTCTTGGCAGTGTGAGATCATGACCTTCGCTACTGTAATTTTCGCTCCCCATCACAGCTCAGCCTTACAATGTGCGGATTTGCCTACACATCAGCCTCACTGCTTAGACGGACATCCATCAGTCCGCGTCACTACCCTACTGCGTCCCCCCATTGCTCATAACGGCTTACGGTGGTACAGGAATTTCGACCTGTTGTCCTTCGACTACGCCTTTCGGCCTCGCCTTAGGTCCCGACTTACCCTGAGCGGACGAGCCTTCCTCAGGAACCCTTAGGCTTTCGGCGGATCAGATTCTCACTGATCTTTTCGTTACTCATACCGGCATTCTCACTTGTATAATGTCCAGCGCTCCTTACGGTACACCTTCAACCCTTATACAACGCTCCCCTACCCCTGATGCAAAGCATCAAGCCATAGCTTCGGTGGTGTGTTTAGCCCCGTTACATTTTCGGCGCAGAGTCACTCGACCAGTGAGCTATTACGCACTCTTTCAATGGTGGCTGCTTCTAAGCCAACATCCTGGTTGTCTGTGCAACTCCACATCCTTTCCCACTTAACACACACTTGGGGACCTTAGCTGATGGTCTGGGCTGTTTCCCTTTTGACAATGGATCTTAGCACTCACTGTCTGACTCCCGGAAGTAAGTCTATGGCATTCGGAGTTTGACTGAGCTTGGTAACCCTTGCGGGCCCCGCACCCAATCAGTGCTCTACCTCCACGACTCTGTTTTCCGAGGCTAGCCCTAAAGCTATTTCGGGGAGAACCAGCTATCTCCGAGTTCGATTGGAATTTCTCCGCTACCCCCACCTCATCCCCGCATTTTTCAACATGCGTGGGTTCGGGCCTCCAGTGCGTGTTACCGCACCTTCACCCTGGACAGGGGTAGATCACCCGGTTTCGGGTCTACGTCCACGTACTACATCGCCCTATTCAGACTCGCTTTCGCTGCGGCTCCGGCTCTTCACCTTAACCTTGCACGGGAACGTAACTCGCCGGTTCATTCTACAAAAGGCACGCCATCACCCCTAAAACGGGCTCTGACTTTTTGTAAGCACACGGTTTCAGGTTCTATTTCACTCCCCTTCCGGGGTGCTTTTCACCTTTCCCTCACGGTACTGCTTCACTATCGGTCGCTAGGAAGTATTTAGCCTTGGCAGATGGTCCTGCCGGATTCATACGGGGTTTCACGTGCCCCGCACTACTCGGGATCCGTCTCGGAGGGAACAGACTTTCAATTACAGGGCTTTTACCTTCTTTGGCGGGCCTTTCCAGACCTCTTCGCTTAACCGGTTCCTTTGTAACTCCATGTGAGACGTCCCACAACCCCAAAGAGCAAGCTCTCTGGTTTGGGCTTCTCCGCGTTCGCTCGCCGCTACTGACGGAATCACTATTGTTTTCTCTTCCTCAGGGTACTTAGATGTTTCAGTTCCCCTGGTATGCCTCTACATAACCTATGTATTCAGTTATGAGTAACTGGAAATTACCCCAGCTGGGTTTCCCCATTCGGACACCCCCGGATCAAAGCTTGCTTACAGCTCCCCGAGGCAGTTTCGTTGTTCGCCACGTCCTTCATCGGCTCCTAGCGCCTAGGCATCCTCCGTGTGCTCTTAGTAGCTTAACCTCGTGCTCCGGTTTCGACTGCTCGCTTCCCTTGTTTTGCTTGCGCAAAGCCAAAAGTCGCTCTCACCCGATACCATCGTACGTGCAATCTACCGTTTTTATTTAAACTTGTTTAACACAAGTTCAGCTAAAAAGGAATGTTCTAATTCGCGTTTGTTTCGTTTCGATATCTAGTTTTCAAAGAACAAGCTCCATGCAAAAGCAAGCTGTTTGAGAGTTTGAGCTCTCAAAACTGAGCAACGAGTGAGTGTTTTGCAGCTAAGCTGCGTATTTGAATGTTTCCACTCGGGAAACGATTCTCCATAGAAAGGAGGTGATCCAGCCGCACCTTCCGATACGGCTACCTTGTTACGACTTCACCCCAATCATCTATCCCACCTTCGGCGGCTGGCTCCTTGCGGTTACCCCACCGACTTCGGGTGTTATAAACTCTCGTGGTGTGACGGGCGGTGTGTACAAGACCCGGGAACGTATTCACCGCGGCATGCTGATCCGCGATTACTAGCAATTCCGACTTCATGCAGGCGAGTTGCAGCCTGCAATCCGAACTGAGACCGGCTTTGTTGGGATTGGCTCCATCTCGCGATTTCGCAGCCCGTTGTACCGGCCATTGTAGTACGTGTGTAGCCCAGGTCATAAGGGGCATGATGATTTGACGTCATCCCCACCTTCCTCCGGTTTGTCACCGGCAGTCTATCTAGAGTGCCCACCCGAAGTGCTGGCAACTAAATATAAGGGTTGCGCTCGTTGCGGGACTTAACCCAACATCTCACGACACGAGCTGACGACAACCATGCACCACCTGTCTTGAATGTTCCGAAGAAAAGGTACATCTCTGCACCGGTCATTCAGATGTCAAGACCTGGTAAGGTTCTTCGCGTTGCTTCGAATTAAACCACATACTCCACTGCTTGTGCGGGTCCCCGTCAATTCCTTTGAGTTTCAGTCTTGCGACCGTACTCCCCAGGCGGAGTGCTTAATGTGTTAACTTCGGCACCAAGGGTATCGAAACCCCTAACACCTAGCACTCATCGTTTACGGCGTGGACTACCAGGGTATCTAATCCTGTTTGCTCCCCACGCTTTCGCGCCTCAGCGTCAGTTACAGCCCAGAGAGTCGCCTTCGCCACTGGTGTTCCTCCACATATCTACGCATTTCACCGCTACACGTGGAATTCCACTCTCCTCTTCTGCACTCAAGTCACCCAGTTTCCAGTGCGATCCGGGGTTGAGCCCCGGGATTAAACACCAGACTTAAATGACCGCCTGCGCGCGCTTTACGCCCAATAATTCCGGACAACGCTTGCCCCCTACGTATTACCGCGGCTGCTGGCACGTAGTTAGCCGGGGCTTTCTTCTCAGGTACCGTCACCTTGAGAGCAGTTACTCTCCCAAGCGTTCTTCCCTGGCAACAGAGCTTTACGATCCGAAAACCTTCATCACTCACGCGGCATTGCTCCGTCAGGCTTTCGCCCATTGCGGAAGATTCCCTACTGCTGCCTCCCGTAGGAGTCTGGGCCGTGTCTCAGTCCCAGTGTGGCCGATCACCCTCTCAGGTCGGCTACGCATCGTCGCCTTGGTGAGCCGTTACCCCACCAACTAGCTAATGCGCCGCAGGCCCATCCCCAAGTGACAGATTGCTCCGTCTTTCCAGTTTCCTTCAGGCGAAGAAAACAATTATTCGGTATTAGCTACCGTTTCCGGTAGTTGTCCCAAACTTGAGGGCAGGTTGCCTACGTGTTACTCACCCGTCCGCCGCTAACTATCAGAGAAGCAAGCTTCTCTTCAAGTCCGCTCGACTTGCATGTATTAGGCATGCCGCCAGCGTTCGTCCTGAGCCAGGATCAAACTCTCCAATAAAGTATTGAAAAGAGCGATAAGCTCATTTTGAATCTGACGAGATTAAAAATCTCATTTGTGCTCCAGTCGATCCAAGCCAACGCTTGTCTCCAACTTTCGCTTTCATTCTGCAAGCAGAATGTTTACTCACTCGTTGTTCAGTTTTCAAAGATCAAACTTATTTCGTTACCGAATGCCGTTCTCTTCAGCAACTCTTATATAATATCATGTCCGAACCAACTTTGCAAGCTTTTTTTAAGTTTCTTTCGAAGCTTATTTCATTCGCTTGCCGCACCGTGTATCTCGTGTTTTCTTGGCCGGAATTAGAATATACCATGTACAGATTTACATTGCAAGTCTTTTTTGATTATTAATAATCGCCTACAACATCGGTACCATATGCAATTTGACGCTCCTGTACGATAGAAATAACTCTCAGCACCCTCATTACGGCGCTTCTAATATACTTATCCATTAAATATAACCAGGGAAGCCACTTCCACTGCGATTGCAGTGAACAATTGATTGTGACTAGCCCGGTTTTCAGAGATCATATTTTTCTTTCCTTCTATAATAAATAAAGTACACTCCTCAGGCACAGCTTACACACTCCGCTTCACTTCTCAGTGCTTACAATATACGCTTACCAAGTAACGAAGCAATCAGTTCCACACCAAGTCGTGCCGTGTGTCTATTGTGATCCAACAACGGATTCACCTCAACCAGTTCCATGGACGTAACTTGATTCGTGGAAGCAAGTAGTTCTAATGCGTAATGTGCCTCCCGGTAATTCAGACCACCCGGTACAGGTGTGCCCACCCCCGGAGCCTCACGCGGATCCAGACAGTCCATGTCAAAGCTAACGTGGATACCATCCGTTCCTTCTCCAGCTATAGCTATCGCTTGCTCAATAATTTGCTGTATACCCATCCTGTCAATATCATGCATCGTAAATGCTTGGATGCCCAGTCCCTTAATCTGCTCCTTCTCATACTCATCCAGATCACGCAGACCAATATAGACCAAGTTGGATGGATCTATAAATGCGCCTGCTCCAGCAATGTGAGACAGATTATATGCAGTATGACCCAAAGAAGCAGCCACACTCATCCCATGCATGTTGCCGGACAAGCTTCGTTCTTCCGTATTCAAGTCTGCGTGCGCATCAAACCAGATCACCCCCAAATTAGAATAATGCGCAGTTAATCCGGCGAAAGTACCTATCGCTACACTATGATCTCCTCCAAGGACAAGCGGAAAGGCCCCCTCCTCTACCGCAACAGATACTTCATTAAACACATTCTCGCTGACCTGCCGTACTTCGTTTAAATATTTCACCCGATTCCGCTCAGTAGGGGCTGCAGGTTCCGAAGGACAATCTACCCGCACTTCTTTGGAGAGCACTAGCCCAAGACTCGCAATCTCCCGCTTCAGTCCAGCTGTAATCAATTCATCGGGCCCCAACTCAGCTCCACCTCTCGCTCCACCGAGTCCAAAAGGAACCTTAATGATAGCAATATTACGCCGTACAGATGTTTGACTTGTATCAATAGAAGTATCTTTTATTCCACCATGGACATCATCGTCATTTTTCATGTAGGGTCAGCTCCCTCATTGTTAATCAAAACCTGCTCAATTCTCTCCATTGCCCAGTCAATCTCGGACTCTTTAATCGTCAGTGGTGGAGCAAATCGAATGGTTGTCTCATGGGTTTCTTTACACAGCAGTCCAGTAGACATCAAACGCTCACAATAAGGGCGGGCCGGTTCATGCAGTTCAACACCAATAAATAAGCCTTTCCCCCGAATATCCCGTATGGCTGAACTGCGAATATCTCGAAGTCTTTTCATAAAATAGTTCCCCAGACGTTCCGATCGCTCGGCAAGCTTCTCATCCTCAAGAACTTCCAGAGCTGCTATAGCCACGGCGCATGCGAGTGGGTTACCCCCAAACGTAGAACCATGAGATCCCGGCTCAAACAAATCAAGTATCTCCGCATCAGCAGCGATAGCTGAGATTGGCATGACTCCTCCCCCCAGCGCTTTGCCCATAATCCAGATGTCTGGTTCAACACCCTCCCAGTCGGAGGCAAAGCGGCGACCGGTTCTTCCAAATCCGGTCTGGATCTCATCAGATACAGTCAACACCTTCTGGCTCTTACACAGAGCAAAAGCTTCAGCCAAATATCCAGCAGGCGGGATAACGATTCCAGCTTCGCCCTGTATAGGCTCTACAAGAAAAGCAGCCGTATTTGGCGTAATGGCCTTTTTCAGCGCTTCAATATCTCCATAGGGAATAATCCTGAATCCAGGTGTGAACGGTCCAAAATCTTTTTTATACTCCGCCGAAGAAGAAAAGGACGTAACCGTCAGAGTTCTTCCATGAAAGTTACCAGAGCATACGATAATTTCGGCTTGATTCTCAGGTACACCTTTGCAACGATAAGCCCATCTACGTACCGCCTTCACCGCAGTCTCCACCGCTTCCGCTCCTGTATTCATGGCGAGAATCTTCGATTTCCCCGTGAATTGTGAGAGTTTTTGATAAAAAAGAGAAGCTGAGCTGCTATGGAATGCCCGAGATGTCAGCGTCACTTGATCTGCCTGATCCTTGAGCGCCTGTATGATCACAGGATGTCTGTGACCATGATTCAATGCAGAGTATGCACTTAACATATCCATATAACGGCAGCCTTCAGGGTCTTCCACCCATACCCCTTCCGCCTGTTCAATAACAATAGGGAGTGGATGATAATTAGGTGCAGCATAACGCTCCGACCAATCAATTAACATTTTGGAATCTGACATACACACCCAACACCTTTCCAAAATATTGTATACAAAATACAATAACAATGTATGCGATGCCATCCCCATTTACGACTACATCTCTCTTTTTCCACTCCAGCCTACTCCAAGCCTTTCTCGGAACCAATCCTTTATCAATAGTTAGCGAGAAGTAGACAGTCTACGTTCCAACCAAGAGAGTAAATTAGCCAGTGTAAATGTGATGATAAAGTAGAGGCCGGCGGCAACAAGCAGCGGAGCAAGCGGCTGGAACGTAACACCTTGAATCGTTCTGGCCGTGTATATAATCTCGGCTATGCCGATCATGGAGACAAGTGAAGAATCTTTAATGATAATAATGAATTCATTGCCGATAGCTGGAAGCATGTTACGAAAAGCCTGCGGCAGTATAATATAGCGAAGTGTCATACCATGCGTCATACCAAGGGAGCGCGAAGCCTCGGTCTGTCCTTTATCAATCGCTTGAATCCCGGCCCTGAACACCTCCGCCATATAAGCCGAACTATTCATCGTCAGAGCCACCACCCCCGACATAAATGCCGGCAAGTTCACACCTACAACCGTCAGACCATAATGAATAATAAGAATCTGTACCAGCATCGGCGTTCCTCGAATGAGTTCAATATACGCCGATGCCACAAATTTAATTGGCCATATTCGGGATAATCGCATTAATGCCATGATCACACCAAGTAACGTACCAAACAATACACCGAAGAAGGAAAGTTCAAGCGTGACCCACGCACTTCGTGCATAATCCTGCCAATGTTCTAATAGAAAGGAAAAATCTAAATTCACGGCATGTCCCTCACTCGTCCGGTTTATTCGCCGAGCATCTCATTTGCTTCAACGACGAACCGTTCAATATCTCCGTTCGTTTTGAGCTTTTCCAATGTAGTGTTGATCTGATCCAGCAGCTTCTGATTGCCTTTCTTCACCGCGATGGCCGAACCACCCTCGTCTTCAGCCTGTTTAATCTCCACACCTGCAACAACAAGCCCCTCTTGGTTCTTCACATACTGTTCAGCCACCGGCCTCTCCAGGATGAGTGCGTCTACACGTCCTGTCTGCAACTCCAGAATCAGTTCAGGTATTTTGGCCAGAGAAGTGAGCTTTGCCCCCTCTATTTCCTGAGCAATCCCTTCCTGAATGGAACTTTTTTGTACACCAACCTGTTTGCCTGATAGATCATCCATGGACTTTAATGCCGTATCTTCCCCTTCTCTAACAAGTACAGCCTGCTCTGCATAATAGTAGATATCCGTAAAATCAACATTCTTCTTCCGTTCTTCGGTAGGGGTTAAGCCTGATATTACAAAATCAACCTTATCTGTACCGAGGGCCATAAGAAGGCCATCAAAGTCCATGTCCTCAATCTTCAGCTCGGCTCCCAGATCAGCCGCAATTGCTTTTGCAATCTCGATGTCAAAACCTACAATGGTATCTTTACCATCGATTTTCTTATGAAATTCATAGGGTGCATAGTCTGCACTGGTTCCAAGTACAATTACTTCCTTTTCTGCCGAGTTATTTCCCGAGGATGAATCTGGCTCCGATCCGGTTCCTGTCGTTTTTTCCTGCCCACATGCGGACATGATCACAACCACTAACAACAGCATCATTGGCAACAGCACTTTTTTCACACATCATACCCCTATTCTTTTTTTGAATGAGAAACATCATGATTTGTATACAATATACATAAGACAATATATGGACTTATATGTAAGTTATACTAACAAACAATCTGGTTTATCACAATGATTATTTAAACATTTATACGCTTTAATTCCATAAAATGTACTATATATGACACAGCATTTACATCGCCTGAAACATGAAGTTCGCTTGCCCAACTTCCCCCTCGGTGTTAAGATGATAAAAACTTGAAACTCCTGAACGGCGCGTACAGTACGGCCTCACACTCATCTATTTATTCACTATACATAGAAAGGAGGATTCGGTATGGAGGTACCCAAATACCGGTCCTTGAAAGATCACGTATACGATTACATTGCCCAGAAGATTCAGGACGGGACGTTACTTCCCAACCAGAAGATCAACGAGGCCGAAATATGCAAAAAGCTGGACATCAGTCGCACACCTACCCGGGAGGCGCTTTTTCAGCTGGCTTCAGACAATCTGCTGCAATACATCCCACGCAGGGGATTTATTGTCACTCCTTTTGATGCAGGCAAAAAACTGGAATTCTCCCAAGCGATCGGTGTGCTGGAGGCGCTTGCTGCCACACTTGCAGCAGACCATCTCAGACCATCTGAACTTATGGAGATGGAAACTCTGGTAGTCCGAATGGACGAAGATATCAGCCAACTTGATCTTGCTGCCTACAACAAGAACCAATATCAGTTCCATAATCTGTACATTCAGCGATGTGGTAATGCCACAGTCATTGAGATGTTAAACACATTGAAGAACAGTTTCATCCGGCAGTCGTATGTTAGTGATAATAAACCAAAGCTATCCGAGGTACTGCTCGAAGTTAATGAAGAGCACCGGCAAATTTTAAGTGCTTTTCGAGCCAAAGATAAGAACCAACTGGAAGCCCTGCTCAAACATCACTGGCGGATTATCGACAACGATATGCTGTAGTACGTACTGTCAGTACAAAACAAAGGCAACCCACACGATTAAACTGTACCCTATGTAAAGGACATTTCTAAAAAAAACTATATGGCTTCAAGAAGATGATCTCTGTATTGTACAGGGGTCATCCTTTTTAGGTTCCACTGGTATCTATAGTGATTATAGTAGGTCATATAGGCTTTAACTTCTCGTTTGACTTCGTCTAACGTGGCATAGCTCTTTAAGGAAGTTTCGTCCTTAAAATGACCAAAAAACGACTCTTGCGGTGCGTTATCCCAACAATTTCCTCGTCTGGACATGGATTGCCCAAGCCCCATCCGTTTCACTTTCTTCTGAAAATCCGGATGAGTGTAGTGCGTACCTTGATCGGAATGAATGAAAGCATCATGACTCTTCTTGAATTTGCGGTTTTTCTGTAAGTGGAGCAACGTGTTTGTCGCCAGATCCATCGTCATTCGCTCCGACACATGATAAGCCAAAATTTCATTGGTGGAACTATCCTTGATGGTGGACAGATAGGCGCGTTTCCCTTGGCCGTAACTTAAGTATGTAATATCTGTTAGAAGTACTTTGCCCGGGATGCCTTGTTTGAAGTTGCGTTGTAACAGGTTAGGCATGGTTCGATGCTCATGGGTTGCCTTCATCATTCGTTTGTAGGGATTAGCTCGTCGATGAGGGCATACAATATCGTATTTTTTCATGATTCTTCGGATGCGCTTGAGATTCCACATGATCTGAAATTGTCCTTGCAGCGTCATCTTAATGGAGCGAGCGCCCTTGTTACGTTTCTTAAATTGGAAGGCTCGACGGATGTACACACCTATTTCCTCATCAACCTGTTCCTTCTTCGTGCGTCTGTGAATGGCTGAAGTGCTCCAGTATCGGTAGTATCCGCTTTTGGAGACCTCGGCGGTCTCACACAGAACACTTACCATTCGCTGAAGATGGTATTTCTCAATCACGGTTCGGATTAACCTGTATCGAAGACTAGGCGTTAGTTTTACTCGTGGTTCCACCCCCGTTCGGCCAGGCGAATCTTTTTTAAGAGTTCATTCTCTGCTTGGAGCAGGTGAATCTGTGCTTCGAGTTTCGCGTTCTTTTCTGCCAAGGTTAACTCACGTTTTAGAGACTCTCCTGAATGTTTGCCTCGTGTATCTTGTAAGCCTAGAGCTCCTTGCTCGTTGTAACTGGCTCTCCATCGGTCAGCTGCGGCTTTGACCCGAGTCATCCCAATGATTTGAACGTCAAATCCACATGTCTCAAAGATCTCTCTAGGCATCCTTCCTTGCTGATTTAATGTAATAAAGAACTGTTTGAACTCGTCCGTATAAGTGATTCCCTTGGTCGAAACAGACTTCACATAGGGATTTGTAGCAAGTTGCACTACTTCGCCGGTTGTAAATGTTTTTTTACTCATTAATCGTTCTCCGTCCTTGTCTCATTCATGGTATACAACAAAAATACCCTATAGAGAGACTTTTTTAAAGTGTCTACTCTATAGGGTACAGTTTAATTGTGTGAGTTGCCTTTTTCCTATTTTTCCTTTTTGACCTCCAACGGTGCCCTAGCCGCAAAAACAGCATATCCCAACTTTTTGCCGTACTTCGCGAGCAAACGATCATTGGTTCGACTCATTCGCTGCATACGTTCATCCTCAAACCAATTCATATCGATCTCGCGATGTGGATCATGATCAACGCCCCATTTTCCCATGGATCGTGAATGTTCTTTGACCTCTACCTTGGTGAAACCACACTGCTTAAGGCGTTTTCTCCATGCTGTGGCCGTTACCAGGGTTCGTATACCGTAAAATTGCTTTAACCTGCGACACATCAATTCGGTCTTCTGGCCTGATAGAACCATCTCCCGATCCACCAAAAGTCCACCGGGCTTCAACACCCTTCTATACTCAGCAAGTGCACTCCGCCATGGGGTGAAGATCGTGACCGACTCCACGAATACCACATCTAATTGATTTTCCGGAAAAGGTAACGATGTTACATCAGCCTGAACAAATTGAACATCCACCCGTTCTCGTCTCGCTCGCCGAACTGCCTTATCCAGCATATTGCGATGAAGATCAATCGCCGTTACCCGATATCCACTTTTAGCCAGGTGACACGCAGTTCTCCCAGTGCCGCACCCTATCTCAAGAATATGACTACCCACAGGCAGTGCTAAGCTATCCAGCAATTTCAGCGTTGCCAAAAATCCTCCAGGATGGGCACTTCCCTCCCCTAACCGAGCCAGCATGTCATGATAATCCACGCGAAACCCCCTCCTCACTCCTCCCAGTGTATGGAGCAGATTCAAAAACGGCTCCTCCCCATTCGATTTTCCGGGTACTCGTCCATACCAATTGCTTTTGTTTTTACTATGATATACAAACCGTTGAATTCAAGCGGCAACCGCATCTAATGAGGAGGATTTGCATGTACAGAATTAATCCGGTATGTGAAGAAACGGTTTCTCCGCACGTTGGACGTTCCGTTTGTCTCGTTATGAACGACGGTAAGCATATGTATGGTACGCTTAGTCAATGTCGTGATGGCAAAGTTTATTTGAACGGATGTTTCGAGGGACCACGGCTGTGTTCAGTCAAATCCAAACAGCAACTGGTAAAAAGCAGCAAGAAAAACGCTGTTGCAAAAAAGAAAGTTAAATCTTCAGCCTACGGCCCATATGGTTACGGAGGATACGGCGGGGGCTACGGCTATGGAGCGGGAATCGATCTGGCTCTGGTAGCAACATTGTTTCTGCTGCCATTCCTGTTCATCTAAATTCCAATCTGATCATGGTAAAATTGTAGTCAGAACAAAGACCCTTTTTGCTTATAGCAAAAAGGGTCTTTATCTTTTTCATACGATTCACGTCAATTACACTATAGTTTCTGTTGAAAAATGATACAAAAAAGGCATTCGCCAAAACGAATGCCGGGAACTTCATATTTAATACCCTTACCTATGCACAGGGTGTCTATTTGATCTTAAAAAAAAACACCTCGTTAGAGGCGGGTAAGCTATGTTAAATCCGATTTCCTTTAGGCATCGTTTTCAGATTACTATTCGAATTCTCAAGCAATGGTAGCATCCTAGTCGTGCTGACCATCTCAGAAGCACATATCGGACAAGTAGGTACGTTATCAAACGCAAAATTGTCCCGCATCCATCCTTTGCACGTATCACTCGTACATTCCCAGATTGCCGCATCAGCTTGTGGAATCTCTTCCAACGGTTTTTTGCGATTATACATGACTTCTACCCCCTTTGTTATGGAAAAACATCTAACCGACGTTATTTCACAGAAGCCTACACTTAGCGGAAGTTTCACGTTCCACCGAACTCCTGCCTCGACAACTAATGGGCCGAATTTTATATAACTGATCAAAAAAAAGAAGCTGCCTTTACCATTATAACATGTTAAAGGCAGCTATGCTTTAATTACAGTTTTACAACTTCTTCTGCTTGAGGACCACGGTTTCCTTGTACAATTTTAAATTGCACGCGTTGACCTTCGTCCAGCGTTTTGAAGCCTTCGCCTGTAATAGCGCTGAAGTGTACGAATACATCTTCTCCGCCTTCAACTTCGATGAAACCGAAGCCTTTATCAGCGTTGAACCATTTTACTGTTCCGTTTTGCATGTGAATTACACCTCCAAATAAAGATTAACATGTTCCTTTGTTCTTTGCAGCAAGCAAATAAAAATTCACACATTGAAAAAGGTACCAGTCATAAACCTATAAGTGATCGCCCTTTACAATATATGAATTAGGTTTTCCACTCTCTACAACTTGTTTTTATTATAACTCCATTTCAGCCAAAAAGCAAATCTTTGTATTTTCTTTTCAAACAGCTTTGGAAATACATGTTATTAACACGCGTGGGGCCAGGGTTTATCACGCTTATGTGCCTGGTCGCTTGTGTACGGTCTTATGAAAGGATATGCAGATCTAATCCATCTTATACATTTTTTATATAATAATCTGACATGCATATCCAACACAGCCAACGAATCATCTTACTCCAGTATAACACACTATGTCCATGCCCACATAAATGCATCCCGATCCCAGGCGATCTGACCACGATGAAGCTTTCGGAAAGCTTTCTTCACTTCTTTGGACAATGATGTATTGCCGTTCTCGTTCACAAAAACAAACTCTTCGCCAAAATGGGTCTTCACATATTCTATGGCAGCTTCCTGATGAAGTGTTCCTGTGAATTTAATCTCCTGTACCATCCATTCTGCTACACCTTGTGCTGTCTTCTCCACTATATCACCTACTGTTTAAACCTAATGTACGGATAGGCAGACCTCGTATCATGAACATATCTGTCTTCCCGCCAGACTGAAGTATACCATGATCCAACTGCTGAGGGGAAACTGTATGATAACTACCTTCAAGCAATACCCCCAATACCATTAATGAACAACCGTATTCGCTTGTTCACTCCCTTTGGAAGGAATGGACGAATGTGTGCGATTGCTCCACACTAACCATGCACAGTAAGCAATCAGTGCTGTCAGTATAAACAGATCGTAAGGAAGTGTCCCTGTGTCCTCCAGATCATTCCCTAGAAATTGAATCAGATTATGTATGAAATGAAACAATATAAGCGGTACGATATTTCCGTTCTTCAGCATCAATAACGCAAGTACAGCTCCCAAGAGCAGCGCATAGATCAACTGCATGATCGTATCCGTTATATCCTGACCAGACAATGCGTTCAGTAGATGCGTAATCGAAAACAAGATGCTGGAGGTCACAACTGCGGCCACTGCACTTTTTTGAAGCAATGTTTTGAAAATAAGTCCACGATAGATCGTTTCCTCTACAAAAGCTACGAGCAAGGTAAAAAAGATGAAAAAGGCTACCCGTGACAAGCTCAGCTCCCCAAATCCTTTCAGGGCAAGTGTACCCAGTACAAGGAGTAGTGGAATATAATACTTTGCATGGCCAGCTGGGATACTTCGCAAAGATCGGAAGCCAGTCTCTCCCCACTTGCGTCTTAACGTCAGATAGATCATCAGAACCATTGCAATGGGTGTAAAGGAAATGAGTACAGGGGAAGTGTAGTCCAGTTGTTTTATCGTTGCAATGGCCCCTGCAGCAAATACGGCTAACAGGAGAAGCAGCTCAATAATCACAACGGTGAGCACAGGTTTACGCTCGGAAAAGGAATGTTTTGGCTTGGGTTGCGGATTAATCATACATTCACCTACCTCGTTTCATTTATGTTTTCCGTTGTCATAAGAACTTATATGCCAATATAGTTGTATCACATCATTCGCATATTGAATATTCCTATTATGGATAAAACTATAAAAGTAACAAAAAAGAGACTTATCCTGACTTCTTTTCACCTAAAATCAGGTATGGCTTATACCTTTATCTGTCCATTATAGTATTACAAGAGTTCAAAGCTGCAGGGGTGTGGCGACTCTTCAACGTCATATATCTATGAAGTACCCATTAACGATAGTTTCACAATGCATAATGAAATCAGGGGGATACTATGAAAGCATTCTTTCAGCGCTGGGGGCATTTACTGGCTATTCTGTGCATACCGCTCCAAGGCTCCATTTACGTTTTTTTAGGCAGCAACACCGGAAGTGATGTGTTCTACAATTATGCTTGGATTGACACACAGATTCCTTTTCTCAAAGAATTTATTTATCCGTACATTAGCTGGATGCCCATTCTGTATCTTGGATTTCTCTATTTGGGTCTGACGAACAAGTCGCTATTCTGGCGTACGTTGATTACCTATAATGTTGGTGTCATGGCTGCCAATGTCTGCTTTGCGGTGTTCCCTACCCATGTCCCACGACCGGAGATCGGCGGAACTGATCTGAGCAGTGTGTTAGTACAGTTTATCTATACCAATGATGCGCCCTTCAACTGTTTCCCAAGTGTTCATGTTCTGACCAGCTATTTGCTGTTTATTGTGATCAACAGACACTTGAACTTTAAACCTTTGGCTCGGATTTCTTGGTCGGTATGGTTGTGGTTGATTATTGCTTCAACGGTGTTTGTAAAACAGCATTCCTTGCTGGACATCGCTGGAGGCATTTTGTTTGCTGAGGCCGCGTATTGGACTGTACATGTCTTTGCTCTTCGTCTTGGGCAGGCACGAAAAAAAGGCAAGCAGCCACTCACAGCTTCTAATCCAAGCAGTCATGTATAACGACATTTATATATGTAACAGGCGGATGATGATCCTGCTATACAGCAAAAGAGGGCATAGGCCCTCTTTTTTTGTACTCATTTAATTAAACCTACTTATATAGAAGAACTTTATTTGGGTTGGACTACGCGTTTCATACTATAGGTGGACGTTCATGAAGAAGGTCAGACGGTGGACTTCCGGTTATACGTTTGAATATGCGGTAAAAATAAGACAGATCCCGGTAGCCGAGAAATTCGGCAATTTCCTGGATGGAGAGTTGCGACTCGGTGAGCAGATATATCGCTCTTTTCATTCGTTGATCATGGACATACTGGCTGATGGTCTGATTCGTCATGCTTTTGAATAATGCAGCAGCATAATTGGGGGTCTTACCAATCTCATCCCCGAGTTCTTCCTTCGTCACTCTCTCCCGATAATGCCGCTCAATGTATCGCTTCATCCGTTCAGCATGATTATGTCTCTCCGGCGGGATGACTCCCCGATCAAGCTCTCTGTTCATATAAATCAACACTTCCATCAATAAGGCTTGGCTCATCATGACATAATAAGATGGACGCTCCTGCCACTGCTGATGGATAGCGCTCATACGTTGGTGAATCAGTTCATAACATCCAGGTTTATGCCGCAAAGCCTCATACCGCTCCAGTGCAGGTAAACCTTCCGTATGGTCACGTTGCAGTTGAATCACAATCTGTGTGTGCGTAACCGTAGGAATACTCTTGCCGTAATACGGGACACCACCTGGAATGAGTAGCAATTCACCCTTTTCCATGATCTGTTTATCACCGTTCACCCAATATACACATTTCCCATATGTAACCAAGCTAAGCCGCCAAGTCTCTTGAGTTTGCACAGCTTCTTCGTACCAACCAACACCATTAATGTGTCGTACTTCAAGTGGAGTAACCATAACACACCTCATTACTGGACTATACTCTAATCATTGTACTATAGTTCATACCCTGTTTCGACAGAAAACGCTACAATACACATATAAGCTTAAATATGAGGAGGAAATTAGCATGTTAAAAACAAAAATTATTTGTACCATGGGACCTGCTTGTGACTCAATCGAATTGTTGAAAGTAATGATTCAGGAAGGTATGACCGTTGCCCGTCTGAACATGGCTCATGGCGAACTGGAAGATCACGTTACACGGATTAACAATATCCGTAAAGCAGCTTCCGAACTGAACACCTATATACCGATCATGATGGACATCAAAGGGCCGGAAGTACGTATCGGTAAACTGAAAGAAGCATCCTGCCATCTGCAAGCTGGTAAAGAGCTGATCCTGACTACCGAAGAAATTCTCGGTGACGCTGAGCGTATCTCTGTAAACTATCCGGAACTTAACCTCGTTGTGAAACCCGGCGATCGTATCCTCATCGATGATGGCCTTGTGGATCTGACGGTACTGTCTGTGGAAGGATCCGATATCCATTGTAAAATCATCAGTGGCGGCATTCTGAAACCACGCAAAGGGGTTAACTTGCCAGGAATCAAAACGACATTGCCAGGTGTAACCGAGCGTGACGTTATGCACATCGGATTTGGGATCGAAAACGATATCGAAATTATCGCAGCATCCTTTGTTCGTAAAGGTGATGACATCCGTGAAATCCGCAGCATTTTGAAAGAACGCGGTGTAGACCACGTACAGATCATCTCCAAAATCGAAAACCAGGAAGGTATGACTAACCTGGACGATATTATTGAAGCATCTGACGGCATCATGGTAGCTCGTGGAGATCTTGGGGTTGAAGTGCCGATCGAAGACGTACCTATGATGCAAAAAGAAATGATCGATAAATGTAACCGCGCTGGTAAACCGGTTATCGTAGCTACACACATGCTGGAGTCCATGCAAGTAAACCCACGCCCTACTCGTTCCGAAGTTAGTGACGTGGCAAACGCTGTACTTCAAGGTGCTGACGTTGTGATGTTGTCCGGTGAATCAGCTGCTGGTAAATATCCGGTACAATCCGTGCGCACGATGGCTGCTGTTGCTCGCCGTGCTGAAACAATGATCGATTACAAAGAGCAATTCGCACAAAAATCGGCTCAACAGATCGCTGATATTACTGAAGTTATCAGTCAGGGCGCTGTAAGTTCTTCCCTCGTACTGAATGCAAAAGCAATCATCACTTCGACTGAGAGTGGATTCACAGCACGCATGATCTCCAAATATCGTCCAAAAGCGCCAATCATTGCAGTTACACAACATGAAGAAGTATTGGCGAAAATCTGCCTGCTCTCCGGTGTTATTCCGGTTATGGGCGACAAAGTAACGACAACGGATGA
The DNA here is from genome assembly GCF_037965655.1 of Paenibacillus sp. FSL L8-0435. Classification (NCBI taxonomy): domain Bacteria; kingdom Bacillati; phylum Bacillota; class Bacilli; order Caryophanales; family Paenibacillaceae; genus Paenibacillus; species Paenibacillus sp. FSL L8-0435. Next base: position 340,394 of record NZ_CP150185.1, on the reverse strand, counting down.
AATGTTCGAATCGGCTACGCGTAACGCAATCAAAACAGGTTACATTGAAAAAGGTGACATCATTGTATTGTCCGCTGGTGTTCCAATCGGTCAATCCGGTAATACAAACCTGATCAAAGTTCAACAAGTTTAATTCAATAGCTGTAACTGAAGCTACACATCTTAGCTATATATAGAAAATACAAAAAATCCATCGAGAGCAGAAATGCATCCCGGTGGATTTTTTGTTGATGATGTGTGCCAATGATTCTGATGTTACAATAGACTTCGAGATTATAGATTCCGCGAGTAATCAACCAGATCCTGTGACATGGTGTTAATCTCATCCATTGAAGCATTCACCTGCTGTGTCAGGGCAGCCTGATTTTGCGTTAACGTGGACATATTACCGATATGTTCAAGAATCTGATCAATCAGTGTTTTCATCTTCTGCATACTATCTTCGATATTTACTGTGGCCTCTGAACTGTGATCAGCCAGTTTCCGCACTTCTCCTGCAACGACGCCAAATCCCAGTCCCAGCTCTCCCGCTCGTGCAGCTTCAATTGCTGCATTCAACCCCAGCAGATTCGTCTGACTGGCAATCTCTCGAATAAACACGGTGATATTCTTCGTATCATCTGCACTGCTCTTCACTTGAATAGCTGCATCGGCAGATAACTCCTGTGCAGTAACCAGATCCTGTGCCTGATCGGTAATCGAGTTGATTCCACGTACCATCTCGCCAATGGACTCTGACAATTGTTTTGTTTTCAGATTCATGGCTTCCACGATCTGTTCCTTATTCTTCTCATGGGTGACATCTCGAATGGTTCCAGCTACACGGAGTGGTACTCCATCCTGATCCCTAATGGTCTCCCCACCCGCGTGATACCACCGATACTCCCCGTCTTTGCGCTGCAGACGATAATCCAGATCGTACGGTGTACGACCACTGTAATCGTTCATATGTCTGGCAAATTCGTTGATCGTCCGATCATGGTCTTCCGGATGAAGTCGGCTGCTCCAGCTGTTGAACACATTCGGGAAATCCTGCTCGTCTTTAAACCCTAATTCTTTACGGAACTGGGGTGACCACCAGAATTCGTTATTTGGATTAACCACATCTCCAGCCACGACGGTCATATCCCACGGTGCCTCCACCAAGGCACGGTTAACCAGATCATATCGGGTGACGAGTGCTTCCAGCTCATCCGACTTGCTCTTCTCCTCATGAATATCAAACATGATACCCAGAAGTTTGACCGGAACTCCAGCCTGATTTCGGATGACTTGTCCAAGGCATCGGAACCAGCGAATTTCTCCACTTTTAGTAATCATACGGCTGATGACGTTATAGGCAGTTGTTGCTCTTATGTCATTCACATGTTTCATAATCTCCTGCACCAGTTGGGGTCTGTCATCCGGATATATCGATTTGGCCCAGCTTGCAAATGAATCGGGATAATCCTTGGCATTATGGAAGCCTAACATTTGGCGGAATTCATTCGAAAATGCGACGATATTATTGTTATCCAGTGGATCACCAGCAACAATTTCAGACTCCCATAATCCCACATGCATCGCCTGATTCAGCATTCTAAGGCGCATTTCCACGTCTTCGTTTTGAGCTTTCATCATATGTACTGCTTTTTTGATATTACTAGCTATTTCATCGGTATCCTGAAACTCAATGCCATCTTCGATCCATGCGTCATAGTCGCCCTTTTCTGCGTTTGCTACCAGTTTACGACTATACTCCAGTAAATTCTGATGCGCATCTATACGAAGGTGTTTGGTCGATTCAGTACGTTTACGAAACATGCTCATTTCTCCTCTTAGCTCATATGATATATATTTCGACATTATCAGACATTAAGTGTAGAGCAATGGTCTTAATTTTGTATAAAAACAAGAACCAGCACTGAATCAGCACTGGTTCTTATATTAAATGCCTTTATTTTTATGAAAATAAATCTTAAATGACTGCCTCTTACTAGCTACCAGCCAAAATTCAGTGTTTTCCCCGTCTCCACCCAAGTTTTGATGCTGCTTAGAATCATCCACCAGCTGCTCTGTGCATTCGCAATGGAAGGATGGTTATCTGTAAACTGATCATTGATCAGCGTCAGCTTCGTACACTCACCAACCGTTTCCAACTGGAAGACCACTCTGGATTGAAGCTCGGCATGATTCGCATGGTAAGACGGTCCCGGATGCTCCTGATAGCTAAGTCTGGACAGCGGTTCAAATTCCAATATATCTCCATACACATGGACCGTCTCCGCACCATCATTACCTGGCCCTACATAAGCAAACGGCTGACCTGGTTGGAAATTGGTACGAAGTTCACTGCCGAAAAAGCTGTTTCGTGTGCCATCTGGTGATATTAGAGCATTCCACACCTCTTCCAGTCCTGCATTGATATAGAATTCATATTTCAGTTCCATGGACTCACTCCCTTTATGTATTGGATACGCGATCTGCCAAGCTCGCACTCCTATCCTATCGTTATACCCCAAAGGCCGTATTGTAAAAACGCGACAACAGGTAAAATATAAGCTCTTTATGTTTTCAGGAATGTTATACCCTGATCTAAACGGGTTGCGCCCATATAGTGCTTTCCCAGAAGATCAGATATACTAAACTGGAATGAAATAACAGGAGTTGTTCAAGATGATACGACTAATAAAGAAAGGAAATGAGATATGAGCGAATCAACCAATATCATGGGCATCCCTTTTCCCAATGTAACGATGAATCAAACGGTTGCAATCCTTGGTGAAGTTGTAGATCAGGAAAGCAATGAACTATTCCATGTCATCACAGGCAATCCCGAGATTGTTATGTCCTGTCAAAAGAATGCCTCTCTTCGCGAGGTTGTCGATCAAGCCGGGTTGGTCACGGCTGACGGTGCCGGCATTGTGATGGTATCCCGTTTTCGTGGCGGACAATTAACTGAACGGGTAACCGGTTGTGATCTGCTGTTTCGTTTATTGGAGGAAGGTGATCGAGAACACTGGTCATTCTACCTGCTGGGAGCAGAGGAAAGCGTAAGTGAACAGGCAGTAAAAGTCATAGCACATCGTTACCCCGGAGTTATCTTAAAAGGTAGACACCATGGTTATTTCCAGGCAGATGAGGAACAACAGATTGTGGAAGAGATTCGTACTGCTCAACCAGACTTTCTTATCGTAGCTCTGGGCGCCCCCCATGCGGAACACTGGATTAACAAATATCGCCACCAGTTGAACGCTCGTGTAGCTATAGGTGTTGGAGGCAGTCTCGATATCGTAGCTGGCAAAACCAAACGTGCCCCTGCGATATGGCAGAAGCTTAACCTGGAATGGCTCTATCGCCTCCTCAGTCAACCTTCGAGATGGCGCAGGCAACTCATTTTACCCGTTTTGCTGTGCGGGCATTGTTGTTCAGAGAACCTAAATAATGTGAGATGAGCAGGAGGGGTGTCCAGATGAAACAGGTAGAACAAGGAGACAGACCAAGCATGGGCCTGTTGAATCTGAATGAAGGTGATCATAAATATCAACTGACACGCCATGCTCCTTCCGAAGCACTTCGCCCTTTTGTTAAACATTACTGGATCGTATCGTGGGATCTGACTGGATCTGAACCGTATCCCCAACATGTCGTGCCTAACCCTTGTGTCAATCTGGTTGTGGAACGGAACAATACGTTTTTCTTCGGACCATCGGGACGTAAATTCTCCTATCTTGTGAGCGGAAAAGGTCGTGTGTTTGGCGTGAAGTTCAAACCAGGAGGGTTCTATCCCTTCCTCCGGGCTCCTGTCTCATCCTTGTACGGACAGCCGATGAATGTATCCAATATTCTGGACGTCACAGCGGAGTCCTTGGAAGACCGACTTCTTGGGTCGGGGGATGATGCGGATAAAACCAGTTACATCGACCAGCTATTGTGTGCACATCTTCCTGCTGAAGATGCTCAAGCGAGAATGGTTCATGATATTGTGCAACAGTTCGAACAGAACCGAGAGATGCTGAGAGTGGATGATCTGTCTTCTTATTGGAATATGCATACCCGAAAGCTTCAACGCCTGTTCAATCAGTATGTGGGCATCGGACCCAAAACGGTAATCAAGTTGTATCGTCTGCAAAATGCTGCAGAATGGATGGACCGCGGTCTTCACTGTGACCTGATTAAGCTATCTCAGGACCTTGGATATCATGATCAATCCCATTTTATCCGAGATTTCAAGTCCATTATTGGCAGTACACCAGAGGAGTACTTACACTCTAGACATCTGAATGGTGAGCGCCGAGGGCTAACCTGTCCTGAGAATCAGGACAGGCGAATGACTTCTATGGTATCCCCCGTATGGATTACACCTTCCCGTTCAACCGAGCACGCAATCCCACGTTTTTTGCGAGCCGCAGGCACGAATTTTTTGCGCAAACCGTCCTGCTCGTAGAATTGTTCAATCATTTTCCCCGGATGTACACAGGGAAGGTTCTCCCCTTCGCATATTAACCCTGTCCCGTTTGGAAATAGGAGCCGCGTTCCAGCAGGCAGTTCCGTCAATCGATCAATGCCACGAACCAGTATATTGGCACCAAGCCACTCTGGACGCACTTCAGGAATGTTCATTTTCTCAGCAATAAGAGCACATTCTTCCTCAGACACAATACTGAGCTGGCGGCGATTCGCAATCGGTGTGCCACGCTTGTAGATTTTCTGACGTGAGTCCGCCGGACGAAGCAGACCATAATGACGGTCACCCGGAATTCCTGCAAGCTCAATGTCGATAAAAGGTACAACTCGGGTCACAAATGTGGATGGATCATCAGCCAACAAGACGAATTGAACCGTTCCCATGGTAATCCTCTCCCTTTCCTGAGCAATATCACTTCTTTATTGTTCATTATTACCCAATGAATGGATTGTCGACAATCGGCGTATGCTTAGCTTTGTAACCATTTTTTAATTTCAACATCATAACTCAACTGGAAAACGATAAATAATTTAAATAATACGCAATTAAATTGTTACAAATTAAATTTACTCTTTCCGTTCTTGTTGCAAACATTTATACTAGGATGGACAAGTAAATAAATTACATATCAGAAAGCAAGGTGTTTCCTTTGATTAGTATCATTTTTGTAGCTCTTGTAGCTGTCGAACACTTCTATATCATGGTGATGGAGATGTTTATGTGGACTCGTCCACGCACTATGAAAACCTTTAATCTCACGCCGGAATTCGCCAAATCCACCAAGTCCCTCGCGGCCAATCAAGGTCTTTACAATGGATTTCTTGCGGCAGGTCTGATCTGGGGACTCGTATATCCGGATGCTGCCGTTGGACAGCATATTCAGATTTTCTTCCTGGCGTGTGTGATTATTGCGGCTCTTTATGGAGGAGCAACTTCTTCACGGTCGATCATTATTAAACAAGGTTTGCCTGCGATCATTGCGTTGTTGCTGGTCCTGTTCCTCTAATTTCCTGTCGATAGGTGCATTGCTTCGATTCATGTTTAAATCCTTTATGGTAAGGTAGTGAATAGATAGCAGTGTACAATGACCAGAATCGTTCTGGAATTGGAAGGAGAACATGTCATGGGATTGTTTGACAAGCTTCGGCGGCGCAAAAAGGAGAAGGTACCTGCAGGTGGTGCTGTGGAATCGACTAATTACAGTGAAACCATCGTGGGTTTTGTCCTGCTGGAGCGTGACGATTGTGATTTTGACCTTTTCATCAGGAACATGAAGAACGAATGGGATATCGAGATTGAAGAACGGCCGGAGGAGGGCAATCTCTTTTTTGAGGTGAATGGGATGCAGGTGGTATGTGCTCACATTGCCGCGCCTGTACCTGACCGTGAAGTTGAGGAGAATGCCAAGCTAAACATCCTTTGGCGAGAAGCGGAGCAAGTTACCTCACGGCACCAGTCTCAGATTATTGTCTCTGTTCTGAACGCAACAAATGCTATTGATGGACATGTTCTGTTCACTCAAACAGCAAGTGCCTTATTACAGTTGGATCACGCGCTGGCCATATACATGGCACCACTTGTTGTTGAAGCCAGTCAATATGTCGAAACTAGCCGTGGGATCAAACATGATGAGTTGCCCGTCTCGCTCTGGATTTTCATCGGATTATTCCAAAATGCCGAAGGCGCTTCAGCTTACACTTACGGACTACGTAACTTTGGTAAAGAAGAGATGGAGATTATGCAATCGTCTGAATCCTTAAGCGATGTATTTGAGATGATGTTCATGACAACAACGTATGTGGTTGAAAACGACGTCACACTGCATGACGGGGAAACACTTGGTTTCTCGGCAGAACAAAAGCTGAGCATTTCCCTTTCCAAAGGTGCAGCTACAGAAGGCAACAGTTTGAAGATTGGCTTCTAACTTACGCAGGAATTTCAATTTATCATGTTACAATCATAGAAGCCATCTGGAGTTCATCCTCTGGATGGCTTTTAGCTATCCAGCCATCCTCCCAATGACGATGTGATAACAATCCCTGAATTTAACTTCCCTAGGAATAAGTAGTCCATAAGAACCACTATATTATGAATTCAGTTTTCATTCTCGCTATAAAAAGGTATAATTAATAGGCTTATAGTCTCATATATTACATATTATTTTATTATCGAGGAGTTGCCTACATGTCTGTTAGACGTTTGGATTCAACTAAACCTATTATTGAAATTCTCTGGGAAGGTATTGTTTCTCCTGAACATGTTGAACAAGCGAATACAGAAATCAAGAGAATAGCGGAACAATTGGGGAATTCGTTTGATGTGCTAGTAGATATGCGGAACATGAAAGCTTTCCCTCAGGATACCAAAGAAAAAATTGTGGAGCATCAGAAATTACTGACACAGTGGGGTATGAAGCGAGCCAGTGTAGCGGTAGGTGGTGCAATCGCCAAAATGCAATTGAATCGGATTTCCAAAGAATCGGCGCACCAAACTGAATTTCAATGGGAAACGTATGATGAGGCTTTGGCATTTTTGTTGAAATAAAATATTGAAGTGATACGGACTAAGTATAATAAGAGAGATACCGATGCTGTACATGGCACACAGAAAGAGGCGTTCCCCATGAGGAAGCGCCTTTTCTTTTGCAGTTCCACTTTGCTTACTCAGTTATGCCAGTGATCCGAACGCTCATCATTTAAGATTCAAGTTACTTACACGCACCATCGTTACCGATGTACCATTTAGGGACTCCACCACGAATCCTAACCGCTTATATAAGCGAATCGCTTGGTTATCCGGGTCAACACTAAGCGAGACTGCTTCAATTCCCCGCCGTTCAACCTCATCTAATGCGGTCTGAAGCAGTAAGGTACCTACTCCTTTCCCACGTGCATCTTCCGTTACAGCCATTCCCATCTCTGGCGTAGCTGCATTCACATAACCGTATCCCGCATTCTGATCCGCATAGAATCGTAATGTTATTGAACCTAGTCTCTTGCCCTGCTGGTCTACCGCAACATACCCGAAATCCCCTTCTCTTCCCCAGTCTTCAACGTATTTGGATAGCTCAGGCGTATGTATACTTTCGAGTTGGAGAGGTTCATCACCTTCTCGTGTATGCAGGGATGCGTATAACATCTCCCACAGAAAGGGGATATCCTGTTCCTCAATCGAACGCACATGATAGTTGGTCTTGTTCATGTTTGCTCCTCCTTCAGCTTTCCAAAAAGGCGGTCCATCTCATTCAGATTAAACTCATTGGTAATCTCGTAGTCTTCAAGTTCGTCTCTCGTTTTCGCCTCATTGTAGATGGAGATAGACTTTTCATTATAAAACGTCAGTTCAAATCCATCGGTAAAGCGACCTTCTTTATTAATGGTAAGTCGCCATTCATAATAATATGGATTCCTTTCGGAAACGTCGAATTCCCGTACTCTTTTAAGTCGAATATCCTTTAATAGCTTCAGCATGTCTCTAATCTCATTGGGATCTGTAATCGTCACTTCATCATCTTCATTATACGAATCTGCACTTGAAATCTTCCTAATTGTCAGTCGATCCAATCGATCCAGCATGCTCATATGATCTGTAACCTCTGCTCGAAACGTCGTATGTTTGCTGGGGATATACTTAGTATATTGACCAGAGGTATACATACGCACTGCAATAGCTACGACAACAATAATCGTGACGATACCTATAATCATCTTGATTCTGTTTTTCACAGTCTAACCTCCCCCTAGAAATTGAGACCTTACATATTATATATCAAATAAAACTCGTTTTGTGTTCGTTATTCTTCCACATTTTAGTATTTGGTCTCGCCTAAGGATTAAATATTATTTGACGATATATATAATAAGCTTCAAACATACTAACACATTCATGACATCTAGGGGGAAAAGTATGAAGTTAAAACTCAAATTGATGTTAGCCTTCTTCGTCACTGTTCTGCTTACAGCTGGCGCGCTCGCACCACTTGGTTTGGTTCAAACGGAAAACCAAGCTTCTCAGAGTGTGAACAACAAACTAGAAGGATTAATATCTACCGCAACATTTCAGTTGGACGGCTGGTTACACGGAAACGAGAAATTAGTGGAAACACTAGGCCTTGTAATTCAGGAGGCTGTTTCATCTTCTGATCTTAATGAAGATTATCTGTCCATCATGTATAAGGGCACCAACCCTAACAACTTAGAGGACATATTTTACGGAAATAAGGAAGGACAGTTTATAAATGGTTCTGACTTCGTCCCAGATAAAGATTATGATCCCAGGGATCGTTCTTGGTATAAAGAGGCTCTACAAGCAGACAAGCTGATTTTTACTGACCCTTACATCGACAACAAATCCAAACAATTTACGGTGTCTATAGCCATGCCAGTAAAGACAGAAAACGGTGCAATACGGGGAGTGGTTGCTTCTGATATTCTACTTTCCAAGTTAACCGATACAGTCAACCAAATTAACCTGGATGGACTAGGCTACACTTTTATGCTCGACAAAAAGGGAGTTATTTTAGCTCATCCCGAGGCTGATCTTGCAAGTACTTCAGCCGCAGACAACGATCAATTGGGACCGTTGCTTGCAGAGATGCAAACGCATCCTTCAGGACAAAGATCATTCCAATATAACGGAGAAAATCTGCTCCTCTACTTCAAACAAATTCCAAGTACTGGTTGGATTATCGGATCAGTCATATCTGAGAAACTCGCCTATGCGGACTATTATGAATTGCGCAATAACTACATTCTCATTATCGCCATTACATTATTGGTTGTACTGGCAGGTGCCTATTGGATCGCAACACTCTTCATCAAGCCACTGAGAAATCTCCATGAGACCTCCCGCCAAATGTCGAGTGGTGATTTTACAGGAAGGGTGCAGATCAGAGGCAAAGATGAATTCGCTGAACTAGGTATGGCATTCAATCAGATGTCCGATCAGCTTAGCTCGCTGTTCAGGCAAGTAACGGCTTCTGCTGATCGCGTACAAAGTATCTCGGGTGAGATGCAGGAGCATACAGATAAAACCAAACGCATCGCTGAGCAGATCTCCATTGCCACTGATGAACTCGCTCAAGGTTCCAGTACACAGGCTGAATCCGTGTATGATGGCTCAAGCCGTCTGTCGGAGATGAGTGATAGTGTTGGTGGTATCAATCGCAGTGTCGAGCAGTCCGTAACGATGATGCGTGAGGCAGGAGAAGCCATGCTAGCTGGGCTACAAGCGGTAGATCATCAGGTGGAGCTTTCGGATGGTAACCGCCAATCGATTGACCGTGTGGGTGAATCAATCAATCTACTCGCAGACAAATCACAGAAGATTGAAAGCATCGTCAGCATGATTCAAGGTATTGCCTCCCAGACTAACCTGCTCGCACTGAACGCTTCGATTGAAGCCGCCAGAGCGGGTGAACATGGACGTGGATTTGCGGTGGTTGCCGAGGAAGTGCGCAAACTGGCTGAACAATCCGCCGGCTCTTCTCAGGACATCATCGTGTTGCTGAATGAAATCCAGGCGGCTAGCCACCAAAGCGTGAGCGAGGTCGATTCTGCTGAACATGGTATTGAGCAACAGGTTGCTGCCGTACATGAGATGCGCAACTCATTTATGCGAATCAAGCAATCTATTGAAGGCATTGACACTCAGCTTCAACAAGTATCGTCTGCAACAACCGAATTGGATAACAGTTCTGGCAAGATTGCTGAAGTGATCTCCAGTGTTGCGGCCATGTCCGAACAGAGCGCCGCTTCCACCGAAGAGGTTGCCTCTTCAACGCAAGAACAGTTCAATTATATTACGAGTATCTCGGAACGCTCCAATGAACTGGCTCAACAAGCTAATACGCTCGCTGAAGAAGTGAAAAAGTTCAAGATATAAATCAACAAGCCGCGTTCTCCCATAGGGTGAATGCGGCTTGTTTGTTACTTGGTTATATTGCTTTATCACCTATTTGGAATAAGGCAAAACGATAACCCTTATCCCGAGCCATGAATATGACACACGTAGGCTTGGCATCACAACTGATCAGGTTATATCAGAAACCTAATTGTTTTCAGCTCAATATATGACCTGCTGATTCTCGGATAACCAGCTCAGGCTTCAGGACAATCTTCTGCGGTTCTTTACGCTTATCCTTTAATTCTTCAATTAACAGATCTACAGCGCGATGTCCCAGTTCTTCAATTGGCTGGGCAACGGTTGTAAGCGGCGGACTCGTCACGGAAGCCAGAATCGTATTATCAAATCCGATAATGGACACATCCTCTGGCACGCGTAGCCCCAGTTCTTTGGCAGCCTGAAGAGCACCGATGGCCTGAATGTCATTACAACAGAACAAACCTGTCGGGTGATCCTTCTCACCGAGCAGCAGTAGCGCCTCTCTTTTGGCCGAGCTCAAGTCAGCTGCCGATTCTCTGATCTGATTCGGTTCCAGCGTATGACCTGCCTTATTCAATGTTTCGCGGAATCCACGTACACGTTCCTGACTGCTGCTGACTTTGGACGGTTCCGACAGAACCGCTACACGGGTGTGTCCAAGTTCAAGCAGATGCTGCGCTGCGAGCGTGCCGCCAAGCAAGTCGTCAATGGTGACTGTATGCACCGACAGGGATGGCATATGGCGAGCAATCAAAGCGACAGGGATGGACTGCTGCAAGAGGGGTGACAAAATATCGGCATTATCGATTCCGGTTCCGATCATCATGCCATCGACCCTTTTTTGCTGGAGCAGATTCAGATAACGCTCTACCCGCTCGTCCTTATTATCCGTACTGCAGATGACCACGCTGTAACCCAATTGACGGCTTCGATCCTCCACCGCTCTGGCGAGTTCTGCGAAATACGGGTTTGAGATGTCCGGTACGAGCAGTCCCAATGTATACGTCTGCTTACCTGTAAGTGCAGCTGCGATCGCACTGGGTTGATAGTGAAGGCGTTCCATGATCTCCATAATCTCGGCGCGCCGCTTCTCACTGATCTTGCCTTTGCCATTAATGACCTGCGAGACGGTTGCAATGGATACACCCGCCTCGCGTGCTATATCGTATATGGTTGCTTTCATTGTTTTTTCCCCATTTGTGCTATATATAAATTTCGTTATACATAGATAATTGTTCTCTTCTCATTATGCAGGGGGAAGTCTGCATACGCAACTTGAAGCCAGCACAATGTGCGTAGCATGAACTGTTTTACTTTTTCATCAACCACTCATGGTCAGGATCGTTATGGAATTTCCAGGTCCGGGTTGGTCCAGCCATCACGTTCAGATAGTAGACCTCATACCCCGGAGGAGCGCCTACCGGATGATATCCGTCCGGAACAAGCACCACTTCTCCGTTCTTCACTGCTAGCGTCTCATCCACAGAACGATCATCCGTGTATATGCGCTGAATGGCAAACCCCTGCTCAGGCTGCACACGGAAATAATACGTTTCTTCCAGCAAAGATTCATCCGGGAGTGCATCCCGATCATGCTTATGTGGCGGGTAACTGGACCAGTGCCCATCTGGTGTAAACACCTCAACAACGAGCAAACTGTCTGCTTCCTTCTGTTCTGGCAAAATGTTGTGAATCTGGCGTTCCAGATTGCCATACCCTCTCGCCTCTACCCCTACATCTTCGGGTGCAATGAGACGAGCTGGATACGTGCCTTTACCGGGTGCAACACATATAGCGACTTCCAGTTCGGTACGTGCTGTGATCTGCACTTGATCGGAAGTTGAGACGTAGACCGAGTACGGAGGTATTTTCTCGAAAACACTCATTCTTTTCCCGATGTTATCCCATGTGTGCTCCCGGGTACTTACATTGGCGAAACCACTGAGAAGCACCACACAGAGTTCCTGATCACCGCTCTCACGGGTTAGTGTCTCCCCCTCTGCCAGCTTCGCTACCTGAAAGCCAACATATTCCCACCCAGCCGACTCCGGTGTTACGTTTATAAGTGTACCGTCTCCCTCCGGGTTGACCACGGGTTTCACAATACGTTCTGACATCTTGCCATCCACTCCTTTCTGTAGTCGTCCATAACAACCTGATATTTATAAAAACAAAAACTTGGACTATTCATGCCCTCTATTAGAAAAAAATGACTTTAATCATCCACTATGGCATTGCCGTTTGCGATTCCAGTGACATCCCAGGAACTTCACTCAGCTTTACAGGTCTTCCCCGCTCCATGGACAGTTTTGCTGCCAGCGCAATTCGTTCTGCCTGTACTGCATCGTGGCCATCTACGATAACCGCTGTATCATGGAGGATTGCATCGATAAAGAGAGCTGTCTCCTGTACATATGCTTCATTGTAGCGTTCCAGGAAAAAGTGTAACGGTTTGTCGCGCATGAGCCCGGCCGCTGTACTGATCTCAGCCGTATTCGGATGATCATTCGCCGCTGCGGCGCTGCCCATCGAGCCAAACACTTCAACACGCTGGTCATACCCGTATACAGCCTGACGACTGTTATCAATGACACCAATCGCTCCATTGGCAAACGTCATCGTTACAATCGCTGTATCCACGTCACCATGCTCTGCAAAGACCGGATTGATCAGCACGTTGCCCTGAGCGTACACTTCTTCCACTTCACTCCCGGACAGATACCGAGCCATGTCAAAATCGTGGATCATCATGTCCATGAAGATCCCGCCAGATACCCGGATATACTCTGCAGGCGGTGGACTCGGGTCACGAGAAGTAATTTTGATAATATGCGGATCACCAATCGTACCATCCTGCACATGTGCACGTATCCGTCTGAAGTTGTGATCGAAACGGCGGTTAAATCCAATTTGCAGCTTCACGCCAGCCTTCTGAACTGCCGCTACAGCCGCTTGGGTCTGTGCCAGATCCATGCTAACCGGCTTCTCGCAGAAGATGTGTTTGCCCGCCTGAGCGGCCTGTTCGATCAGCGGCACATGTGTATCTGTTGAAGAACAGATCAGTACCGCGTCTACATTAGGCATCGAGATCAACTGGCTGCTATCCGTTGTTACAACAGGGATGCCACGGTCGGAGGCCCAAGCCTCCAATTCAGGACCTGCAAACAAGTCACTGATTCCCACAATCTCGGCATGCGGGTTGCGCAGGAGATTGTCTGCATGAATTTTGCCGATCCGTCCAGCACCGATGATGCCAATTCTTACTTTGTCCTTGCCCATTCCGTTATCCTCCCTATGTGCGTCCATATGAGCTGGGCGTTCCCCTTAGCCCGAGTGATGCTCTGGTTGTTACCAGCGCGCCGTTACCATCTTCTTGCGAGTGTAGAATTCAACACCATCCGTGCCATTGGCGTGAAGATCACCGTAGAAGGACTTCTTCCAGCCCGAAAACGGGAAGAATGCCATTGGCGCAGGTACGCCCAGGTTAATTCCCAACATGCCCGCATCAATCGTTTCACGGAATTGACGCATACTCGCCCCGCTGCGGGTGAACAGACACGCACCGTTGGCAAAGTCGGAACGGTTCGCCAGCTCAACGGCTTCCTCCAGCGTAGACACTCTTGCTACCGAGAGTACTGGAGCAAAGATCTCATCCTGCCAGATTTTCATATTGCTCTCAACTTGGTCGAATACCGTGGGCCCTACAAAATAACCGGATTCACTTGTTGCCTGATCTTTGCGTCCATCCCGGATCAAAGCCGCGCCTTCCTGCTCTCCGGCTTCAATGTAACTGAGTGTGCGCTCTTTATGTGGTCCACGGATGACAGGTCCGAGGAACACGCCCTCATCCATACCGTTACCGATGGTAATGCGGTCTGCTGCTTCCACCAGCTTTTGTACCAGTTCGTCAGCCACATCACCCACAGCCACAACAACCGCACATGCCATGCAGCGTTCCCCTGCTGAACCAAAAGCTGCACTCGTAATCTCTTTCACCGTCAGATCGAGATCGGCGTCCGGCATAACGATGGAGTGATTTTTGGCACCAGCCAGTGCCTGTACCCGTTTGCCATGCTTGGATGCAGTGGTGTAGACGTATTCAGCTACAGGTTGTGAGCCGACAAAGGAGATCGCTTGAACATCCTTATGTTCCAGCAACCCGTTCACAACATCATGCGAACCGTGAACAATGTTGAGCACGCCGTCCGGAAGCCCTGCTTCCTTGAACAGCTCTGCCAAGCGGCCTGCCAGCAGCGGTGTACGCTCGGATGGCTTCAGAACAAAGGTGTTACCACACGCAATAGCAAGCGGGAACATCCAGCACGGCACCATCATCGGGAAGTTGAAAGGGGTAATTCCCCCAATAACACCGATCGGGTAGCGATACATGCCCGACTCCAGCCCTGTAGCGATGTCAGGCAGTTGTTTGCCCATCATCAGATTCGGGGCACCTGCCGCGAACTCGACGCATTCAATGCCACGTAATACCTCGCCGTACGCTTCGGCATAACTTTTACCGTTCTCCAGTGTCACCAGGCGAGCGAGCTCTTCCCAATGTTCAACCAGCAACTGCTGGTAGCGGAACAGAATACGTGCACGGCGTGGAACCGGTGTGCTGCTCCAGGATTTGAACGCTTCTCGTGCTGTCTGAACCGCCAGATCCACGTCCGCTTGTTCGGACAGTGGCACATGTGCAATAACCTCTTCTGTAGCCGGATTCACCACTGGCTCCGTACGAGTTGACACTGGGGTTACCCAGGCACCTCCGATCCAGTTTTGTACCATTGTCGCTGTTGCAGACGCTTCAGAAATTCCTTTTCCCATAGCCCTGTCTCCCTTCGCTTATGTGTGATCCCTTATGTTCAACATGTTCATTGTTATAGATCTGTATGAGTGTGTTATTCAAAGTATTGCAACGAGCTTCAAGACACGGTGATCTCGCCCCGATTGCAACGTTCAATGTAGTCATTTACCTGTTCGACCGTTGGCATTGCATCCGAACAGCTGTGGCTTGAAATAACGATACTTGCTGCGCCACTGCCATAGGCCATGCTGCGCTCAATCGTCCAACCCTGCATCAATCCATACAGGAACCCGGCTGCGTAGGAGTCGCCTGCACCAAACGTTTTTACAACTTTTGCCGGGTAGCTATCCGCACGGTGGGAAAGCCCTTCACGCGTATAAGCAATGGACCCTTCCTTGCCGTGTTTGATTACAACGATGTTGGCTGAGAAATCAAACCATTTCTGTGCAGTTACCTGATCGCTATGATCCGGATTATGGTCGAATGTCTCCATCATGTCGAACTCCTCACGTGTGCCCAGGATGATATCGCATTTCTCGGCTGCAAGGTTGTAATAGACCGCTGTCTCTTCATCTGATGTCCAGGTGTATGGGCGATAGTCCAGATCAAACACAATAACTGTGCCATGTTTTTTCGCATACGTTAGTGCCTGTAATACAGCTTCACGGGATGGGCTTTGCGCGAGGGCTGTGCCTGAGATTAGCAGCACTTTGGAGTCAGCAATCAACTGCTCTTGTACTTCTTGCGCTTGTAATAACAGATCCGCTACATTGTCCCGGTACATCAGGATACTGCAATCCGTTGGGCTTTTGATTTCGGTAAAAGCAAGCCCTGTCACCGCTCCGGTGTCATCTGTAACTACATTCGATGTGTCGATGCCGTTCTTCTCCAAATAACTCTGGATGAATCTGCCCATCTGGTCACCCGCGATCTTACCGATAAAAGCCGTCTCCATACCCAGTCTGGACATGCCAATCGTAATATTGGCCGGAGAGCCGCCAACATACTTCGTGAACGTCATCGTCTCTTCCATCGGGCGATTGATCTCATTGGCGTTCAAGTCGATGCACAAGCGGCCAATCGCGGTGAAATCCTTCTTCCTGGATACCGGAAAGGATACATAGGTCATTGCATGTGAGCCCCTTTCTGTGTTGGGATTTTACATGTTGTATATGGATATCTAGACTAGTTACTCATTCCATCGTAAGGACTCGTAAACGGCTAGAGTAAATCAGTTTTATTTTCCAATCGTAACGTTATACTCTTGCTGGCCTTCTTCCTTTTTCAATTCATAGGTGTGGCCTCTGACCGCTGCAATGCTAAACGAATCAGCTGTGTTGGTATAACGACTCCATATAGTTCAAAGATCGCTTCGCATACTCATACGGGTTATGAATCGCAGGGTCCTGCTCTCCTTCAAGCATCGCCCAGCCATCGTACCCTCGTGTGATCAGTTCCTGCAGAATTGGTGCAAAATCAATGCATCCATCCCCTGGTACGGTGAACACCCCTCTACGAATACAGCCGACAAAGTCAGAGTGCTCCGCGCGTGCTTCATCCAGCACATGCGGGCGGATATCTTTCAGATGGATATAGGCGATCCGATCATAATGTTTGCGCAGCAGTTCAAGTGGATCGGCTCCGCCATAGTAGGCATGACCTGTGTCATAGAGTAGATACACGAGAGAAGGGTCCGTCAGCTCCATCAGTCGATCAATCTCATCCGGTTGCTCTACCACTGTGCCTCCATGATGATGGTATGTGAGCTTCAACCCGTGTTCGCGGGCAATAGCTCCTGCTTCGTTCAATCCTTCAGCAAGGATATGCCATTCAGATTCACTGAGTCTGAGCACTTCTTTTTCGTGCGGAGTACGTCTTGGATCAAAATGAAGTGACCCACCTACCTCCGCCGTACTAATCACCTTACTGCCCATGGATTGTAGAAATTCCGCATGTCTGCGATAACTGTCCAGCTCCGACTGACGATACGCCGGATCGGAGAGAAGTACCGATTTCCACTGGGAGACCAGCTTGATATTCCTCTTACTCAATTCCTCACGCAATATATCAGGATCGGTTGGATATTTACGCCCCATCTCTGTACCTGTCAGCCCAAGACGCTGAATGTCATCCAGAATCTGTGCACACGTTGTCGCGTCACCATGCTCTTTCACATCTTCACCGACCCAATTGATCGGATGAATCCCAAGCTGGAATGGCAGCTTGCTCATTGCTCCACGTCTCCTTTGTCGTTCAACATTGTGGTTCACTATATTAAACTGGATTAAATCGGTCTTGCTTTAGCACGGTTGGCTTGCATGGTTTGATGAGCATGAACTACCTTTTCTTCGGCAGATACCTCAGGTACACCCACATTCCACCATGACTCGTATCCACCTGCGTTGGTTCCAGGCACGACCGGAATCTCAATCAACGTACTCACTGTTTCGTTCTTCGCATCTCGGAGTGCCTGTTCCAGCTGTTCTGCTGTCTCCGCTCTATAGGATTTGGCTCCCATACTTCGGGCGTGTGCAGCAAAGTCCATTGGCATGTAGTCCCCGGTCAGTCGTCCACTCTCGGATTCCCGATAACGGAACTCATTGCCGAATCCGTCACTACCATGTTCCCGCTGCAAATTATGAATACACTGGAATCCATTGTTGTTGAATAATAGAACAGTCATCTTCTTCTGTTCCTGCAGACTGGTCACAAACTCCGAATGCAGCATCAGATAACTGCCATCCCCTACCATGGCGTACACTTCACGATCCGGCTCGGCAAGTGCTGCTCCGAACGCTCCACTTACCTCGTACCCCATACAGGAGAACCCATACTCCATGTGATACGTCTTTGGTTCAGCCGCACGCCACAGACGATGCAGATCACCCGGCAGACTGCCCGCCGCACACACAATAACGGAGGATGGATCAATTGTCCGGTTAACGATGCCAACTGCTGTAGTCTGTGCCAGCCCTGCTTCATGTTGAGCTGCATACAGCCGATCCACTTCTGCATTCCACTCAGCCCGGAGATCAGCGATTTCGGATGCGCCATATGCACATCGGTATTGTCTTTCCTGCAATTCCTTCTGCAAAGCCTGCAATCCTTCGCGTGCATCTGCCAGAATGGCTTCCCCGCCTAGCTTGGCTGCATCCATGCTGTTCAAGTTGATGTTGATGAATGAAGCTTCCGGATGTTGAAAAGCAGAGCGGGACGCCGTCGTGAAATCCGAGAACCGCGTACCGACGCCGATCACCACATCCGCTTCTCTCGCCAGCCTATTGGCTGCCAGAGAGCCGGTAACCCCGATGGCCCCCACATTTAGTGGGTGGTCCCAAGAGATTGCGCTCTTGCCCGCCTGCGTTTCGGCGATCGGAATACCAAATGCCTCGGCGAACTCCACGAGCTGGGCGGACGCCTCAGAGTACAACACACCGCCGCCTGCAACGAGCAGCGGCTTTCTGCCTCGGGCAATCTGCTCCGTTGCCCGCTCAATGGCTGCCTGTACCGGGGGGCGACGATCCAGATAATGTACTTTGCGGGCAAAGAACGATTCTGGATAATCGTACGCCTCTGCCTGCACATCCTGCGGCAGTGCGAGCGTTACTGCTCCCGTCTCTGCTGGATCGGTTAGCACACGCATGGCCTGTGTAACAGCAATCATCAACTGTTCGGGACGAACAATGCGATCCCAGTACTTGCTGACGGCTTTGAATGGATCAGTGGCTGAGATTGTATAATCACTGCTCACTTCCAACTGCTGAAGTACCGGGTCCGGTTCCCGTGTAGCAAAGTTATCTCCAGGAAGCAATAAAACCGGAATCCGGTTCACCGTTGCAGTAGCTGCGGCTGTAATCATATTCAAAGCACCAGGTCCAATCGATGTTGTACATGCATAGATCTGTCTACGATTCTTCTGCTTGGCATAAGCCGCTGCCGTATGCACCATGCCTTGTTCGTTCTTGCCTTGCATATACGTCAGGCTTCCCGGGCTGCGCTCTAGCGCTTCTCCAATGCCTGTTACATTGCCATGTCCAAAAATACCGATGATTCCCTTCACAAACTTGGTTTCCACCCCGTCAACCGAGATATATTGCTGATCCAGGTATCGAAGCAGTGCCTGAGCCATCGTCAGTCGAATTGTTTTCATGAATTGATCGCCGTCCTTTCCTTTACGGGTTAAGCGCTTAATCTAAGTTAAGTTTAAGCGCCTTACCCCTAAAGGTTAAGCGCTTAATTGATATGGTATTACAGGTTAATGATTTACGCAAGCTATTTTTGTAAGCGTTTTTATGAAATGCGGTAAAGGAAAGATATTCTTGTGTTCGAACATGCACTAGACCTTCTCTGTTTGAACACTTCCACAATGACTAAGAACAGACTTAAAAGGGGGGAAATATATCATGAGGATGGGATACATGCTGGTACATGCTAATCAGCCATATAATCCGTGATCTTTGTATACAATTATGATCAATATGCCTGTGAATGCAAAAAAAGAAAGAAACGGTGAATACCATCTCTTTCTTATCAATATTTAAGCGGGTGATGGGAATCGAACCCACGCTATTAGCTTGGAAGGCTAAAGTTCTACCATTGAACTACACCCGCAAATAAAAAAAATCGGGATGACACGATTTGAACATGCGACCCCCTGGTCCCAAACCAGGTGCTCTACCAAGCTGAGCTACATCCCGTTATATATACCGGCGAGAGGACTCGAACCTCCACGGTTTCCCACTCGATTTTGAGTCGAGCGCGTCTGCCATTCCGCCACGCCGGCAAAATATAAAGTTATAATGGCGCGCCCTGAGAGATTCGAACTCCCGGCCTTTTGATTCGTAGTCAAACGCTCTATCCAGCTGAGCTAAGGGCGCAAAATATTGGAGCGGAAGACGGGAATCGAACCCGCGACCCTCGCCTTGGCAAGGCGATGCTCTACCGCTGAGCCACTTCCGCAAATAAAGGATGCGCGTGGAGGGACTTGAACCCCCACGTCAAAGACGCTAGATCCTAAGTCTAGTGCGTCTGCCAATTCCGCCACACGCGCATATAATGGTGAGTCATGAAGGGCTCGAACCTTCGACACCCTGATTAAAAGTCAGGTGCTCTACCAACTGAGCTAATGACTCATAGAAAAACTGGTGGAGGATGATGGATTCGAACCACCGAACCCGTACGGGAGCAGATTTACAGTCTGATGCGTTTGGCCGCTTCGCTAATCCTCCAGGATTACATGGTGCCGGCGAGAGGACTTGAACCCCCAACCTACTGATTACAAGTCAGTTGCTCTACCAGTTGAGCTACACCGGCGTATTACATAGTGTTATAAATGGTGGCTCGGGACGGAATCGAACCGCCGACACGAGGATTTTCAGTCCTCTGCTCTACCGACTGAGCTACCGAGCCTTACTAAAATAAAAAATGGCGGAACCGACGGGATTCGAACCCGCGATCTCCTGCGTGACAGGCAGGCATGTTAGGCCAACTACACCACGGTTCCAGATCACTTTCTCAAAGGAAAGTATAATTGCGGGGGCAGGATTTGAACCTGCGGCCTTCGGGTTATGAGCCCGACGAGCTACCGGGCTGCTCCACCCCGCGTCGTTATAAAGTTTATATGGTGGAGGCTGAGGGGATCGAACCCCCGACCCTCTGCTTGTAAGGCAGATGCTCTCCCAGCTGAGCTAAGCCTCCATATTATGACCCGTAGGGGATTCGAACCCCTGTTACCTCCGTGAAAGGGAGGTGTCTTAACCCCTTGACCAACGGGCCTTACTGGCTCCCCGAACAGGGCTCGAACCTGTGACAACTCGATTAACAGTCGAGTGCTCTACCAACTGAGCTATCAGGGAATGGTGGAGCCAAGCGGGATCGAACCGCTGACCTCCTGCTTGCAAGGCAGGCGCTCTCCCAGCTGAGCTATGGCCCCATAACTCTGGTGTATTTCTTGTTGTGGTCTTGCTATGGGCCCTGGTGGACTCGAACCACCGGCCTCACCCTTATCAGAGGTGCGCTCTAACCAACTGAGCTAAGGGCCCTTATCAATTTTCGAAAAAAAATACCCCAATGGGGTTTCGCTTGGCGGCGTCCTACTCTCCCAGGACCCTGCGGTCCAAGTACCATCGGCGCTAGAGGGCTTAACGGTCGTGTTCGGGATGGGTACGTGTGGAACCCCTCCGCCATCGCCACCAAACGCGTAGCTTACATTTCAGAGTGTTGTTCTCTGAAAACTAGATTCGAAACGAAACACGCGAATTACAACTTGCTATTGGATAAGCCCTCGACCGATTAGTACTGGTCAGCTCCATGCATTGCTGCACTTCCACCCCCAGCCTATCTACCTCGTCGTCTTCAAGGGGTCTTACATACTGGGAAATCTCATCTTGAGGGGGGCTTCACGCTTAGATGCTTTCAGCGTTTATCCCGTCCGTACATAGCTACCCAGCGGTGCTCCTGGCGGAACAACTGGTACACCAGCGGTACGTCCATCCCGGTCCTCTCGTACTAAGGACAGCTCCTCTCAAATTTCCTACGCCCACGACAGATAGGGACCGAACTGTCTCACGACGTTCTGAACCCAGCTCGCGTACCGCTTTAATGGGCGAACAGCCCAACCCTTGGGACCTACTTCAGCCCCAGGATGCGATGAGCCGACATCGAGGTGCCAAACCTCCCCGTCGATGTGGACTCTTGGGGGAGATAAGCCTGTTATCCCCAGGGTAGCTTTTATCCGTTGAGCGATGGCCCTTCCATGCGGTACCACCGGATCACTAAGCCCGACTTTCGTCCCTGCTCGACTTGTAGGTCTCGCAGTCAAGCTCCCTTATGCCTTTGCACTCTTCGAATGATTTCCAACCATTCTGAGGGAACCTTTGGGCGCCTCCGTTACTCTTTAGGAGGCGACCGCCCCAGTCAAACTGCCCACCTGACACTGTCCCCGCACCGGATTACGGTACCAGGTTAGAACCTAGATACGATCAGGGTGGTATCCCAACGTTGCCTCCACACAAGCTGGCGCTCATGCTTCAAAGGCTCCCACCTATCCTGTACAGATCGTACCCAAATTCAATATCAAGCTGCAGTAAAGCTCCATGGGGTCTTTCCGTCTTGTCGCGGGTAACCTGCATCTTCACAGGTATTAAAATTTCACCGGATCTCTCGTTGAGACAGCGCCCAAGTCGTTACGCCATTCGTGCGGGTCAGAATTTACCTGACAAGGAATTTCGCTACCTTAGGACCGTTATAGTTACGGCCGCCGTTTACTGGGGCTTCGGTTCACAGCTTCGGGAT
The DNA here is from genome assembly GCF_037965655.1 of Paenibacillus sp. FSL L8-0435. Classification (NCBI taxonomy): domain Bacteria; kingdom Bacillati; phylum Bacillota; class Bacilli; order Caryophanales; family Paenibacillaceae; genus Paenibacillus; species Paenibacillus sp. FSL L8-0435. The sequence continues at coordinate 317,967 of NZ_CP150185.1, read as the reverse complement.
TACTCCCTAACCACTCCCCTTAACCTTCCAGCACCGGGCAGGCGTCAGCCCGTATACTTCGCCTTACGGCTTCGCACAGACCTGTGTTTTTGCTAAACAGTCGCTTGGGCCTTTTCACTGCGGCCCCCTCGTGCTATTCACACTACCGGGGCACCCCTTCTCCCGAAGTTACGGGGTCATTTTGCCGAGTTCCTTAACGAGAGTTCTTCCGCGCGCCTTAGAATACTCTTCTCGCCTACCTGTGTCGGTTTGCGGTACGGGCACCATCACCTGGCTAGAGGCTTTTCTTGGCAGTGTGAGATCATGACCTTCGCTACTGTAATTTTCGCTCCCCATCACAGCTCAGCCTTACAATGTGCGGATTTGCCTACACATCAGCCTCACTGCTTAGACGGACATCCATCAGTCCGCGTCACTACCCTACTGCGTCCCCCCATTGCTCATAACGGCTTACGGTGGTACAGGAATTTCGACCTGTTGTCCTTCGACTACGCCTTTCGGCCTCGCCTTAGGTCCCGACTTACCCTGAGCGGACGAGCCTTCCTCAGGAACCCTTAGGCTTTCGGCGGATCAGATTCTCACTGATCTTTTCGTTACTCATACCGGCATTCTCACTTGTATAATGTCCAGCGCTCCTTACGGTACACCTTCAACCCTTATACAACGCTCCCCTACCCCTGATGCAAAGCATCAAGCCATAGCTTCGGTGGTGTGTTTAGCCCCGTTACATTTTCGGCGCAGAGTCACTCGACCAGTGAGCTATTACGCACTCTTTCAATGGTGGCTGCTTCTAAGCCAACATCCTGGTTGTCTGTGCAACTCCACATCCTTTCCCACTTAACACACACTTGGGGACCTTAGCTGATGGTCTGGGCTGTTTCCCTTTTGACAATGGATCTTAGCACTCACTGTCTGACTCCCGGAAGTAAGTCTATGGCATTCGGAGTTTGACTGAGCTTGGTAACCCTTGCGGGCCCCGCACCCAATCAGTGCTCTACCTCCACGACTCTGTTTTCCGAGGCTAGCCCTAAAGCTATTTCGGGGAGAACCAGCTATCTCCGAGTTCGATTGGAATTTCTCCGCTACCCCCACCTCATCCCCGCATTTTTCAACATGCGTGGGTTCGGGCCTCCAGTGCGTGTTACCGCACCTTCACCCTGGACAGGGGTAGATCACCCGGTTTCGGGTCTACGTCCACGTACTAAGTCGCCCTATTCAGACTCGCTTTCGCTGCGGCTCCGGCTCTTCACCTTAACCTTGCACGGGAACGTAACTCGCCGGTTCATTCTACAAAAGGCACGCCATCACCCCTAAAACGGGCTCTGACTTTTTGTAAGCACACGGTTTCAGGTTCTATTTCACTCCCCTTCCGGGGTGCTTTTCACCTTTCCCTCACGGTACTGCTTCACTATCGGTCGCTAGGAAGTATTTAGCCTTGGCAGATGGTCCTGCCGGATTCATACGGGGTTTCACGTGCCCCGCACTACTCGGGATCCGTCTCGGAGGGAACAGACTTTCAATTACAGGGCTTTTACCTTCTTTGGCGGGCCTTTCCAGACCTCTTCGCTTAACCGGTTCCTTTGTAACTCCATGTGAGACGTCCCACAACCCCAAAGAGCAAGCTCTCTGGTTTGGGCTTCTCCGCGTTCGCTCGCCGCTACTGACGGAATCACTATTGTTTTCTCTTCCTCAGGGTACTTAGATGTTTCAGTTCCCCTGGTATGCCTCTACATAACCTATGTATTCAGTTATGAGTAACTGGAAATTACCCCAGCTGGGTTTCCCCATTCGGACACCCCCGGATCAAAGCTTGCTTACAGCTCCCCGAGGCAGTTTCGTTGTTCGCCACGTCCTTCATCGGCTCCTAGCGCCTAGGCATCCTCCGTGTGCTCTTAGTAGCTTAACCTCGTGCTCCGGTTTCGACTGCTCGCTTCCCTTGTTTTGCTTGCGCAAAGCCAAAAGTCGCTCTCACCCGATACCATCGTACGTGCAATCTACCGTTTTTATTTAAACTTGTTTAACACAAGTTCAGCTAAAAAGGAATGTTCTAATTCGCGTTTGTTTCGTTTCGATATCTAGTTTTCAAAGAACAAGCTCCATGCAAAAGCAAGCTGTTTGAGAGTTTGAGCTCTCAAAACTGAGCAACGAGTGAGTGTTTTGCAGCTAAGCTGCAGTTTTGAATGTTTCCACTCGGGAAACGATTCTCCATAGAAAGGAGGTGATCCAGCCGCACCTTCCGATACGGCTACCTTGTTACGACTTCACCCCAATCATCTATCCCACCTTCGGCGGCTGGCTCCTTGCGGTTACCCCACCGACTTCGGGTGTTATAAACTCTCGTGGTGTGACGGGCGGTGTGTACAAGACCCGGGAACGTATTCACCGCGGCATGCTGATCCGCGATTACTAGCAATTCCGACTTCATGCAGGCGAGTTGCAGCCTGCAATCCGAACTGAGACCGGCTTTGTTGGGATTGGCTCCATCTCGCGATTTCGCAGCCCGTTGTACCGGCCATTGTAGTACGTGTGTAGCCCAGGTCATAAGGGGCATGATGATTTGACGTCATCCCCACCTTCCTCCGGTTTGTCACCGGCAGTCTATCTAGAGTGCCCACCCGAAGTGCTGGCAACTAAATATAAGGGTTGCGCTCGTTGCGGGACTTAACCCAACATCTCACGACACGAGCTGACGACAACCATGCACCACCTGTCTTGAATGTTCCGAAGAAAAGGTACATCTCTGCACCGGTCATTCAGATGTCAAGACCTGGTAAGGTTCTTCGCGTTGCTTCGAATTAAACCACATACTCCACTGCTTGTGCGGGTCCCCGTCAATTCCTTTGAGTTTCAGTCTTGCGACCGTACTCCCCAGGCGGAGTGCTTAATGTGTTAACTTCGGCACCAAGGGTATCGAAACCCCTAACACCTAGCACTCATCGTTTACGGCGTGGACTACCAGGGTATCTAATCCTGTTTGCTCCCCACGCTTTCGCGCCTCAGCGTCAGTTACAGCCCAGAGAGTCGCCTTCGCCACTGGTGTTCCTCCACATATCTACGCATTTCACCGCTACACGTGGAATTCCACTCTCCTCTTCTGCACTCAAGTCACCCAGTTTCCAGTGCGATCCGGGGTTGAGCCCCGGGATTAAACACCAGACTTAAATGACCGCCTGCGCGCGCTTTACGCCCAATAATTCCGGACAACGCTTGCCCCCTACGTATTACCGCGGCTGCTGGCACGTAGTTAGCCGGGGCTTTCTTCTCAGGTACCGTCACCTTGAGAGCAGTTACTCTCCCAAGCGTTCTTCCCTGGCAACAGAGCTTTACGATCCGAAAACCTTCATCACTCACGCGGCATTGCTCCGTCAGGCTTTCGCCCATTGCGGAAGATTCCCTACTGCTGCCTCCCGTAGGAGTCTGGGCCGTGTCTCAGTCCCAGTGTGGCCGATCACCCTCTCAGGTCGGCTACGCATCGTCGCCTTGGTGAGCCGTTACCCCACCAACTAGCTAATGCGCCGCAGGCCCATCCCCAAGTGACAGATTGCTCCGTCTTTCCAGTTTCCTTCAGGCGAAGAAAACAATTATTCGGTATTAGCTACCGTTTCCGGTAGTTGTCCCAAACTTGAGGGCAGGTTGCCTACGTGTTACTCACCCGTCCGCCGCTAAGTATCAAGGAAGCAAGCTTCCTATCAACTCCGCTCGACTTGCATGTATTAGGCATGCCGCCAGCGTTCGTCCTGAGCCAGGATCAAACTCTCCAATAAAGTATTGAAAAGAGCGATAAGCTCATTTTGAATCTGACGAGATTAAAAATCTCATTTGTGCTCCAGTCGACTCAAGCCAAGGCTTGTCTCCAACTTTTGCGTTCATTCTGCAAGCAGAATGTTTACTCACTCGTTGTTCAGTTTTCAAAGATCAAACTCGTTTCGTTACCGAGCGTTGTTCTCCTCAGCAACTTTTATATCATAACACTTCCGAACCAACTTAGCAAGCTCTTTTTTAAGTTTCTTTCGAAGCTTATTTGTTTCACCTGCAACACTTTGTTTCTCGTGTTTTTTTGGCCGGATATAGAATATATCATATGCACAATACAATTACCACTTGTAAAATATCCCATTACCAAGCTAACTATATATCTAGTTCAATCTCTTCATAATCTCTTTTTCCAATGGCAATATCCTTTCACTATACCCTATTTACACTCACTGGTCTAATCTATCTCAATATAGGTTGTAAACAGTCTCCTTCAACATCATTACATTCGTTCTATAAGATAAGAAACATAATACTTCTACTAAATAACGCTGCTATCTATTATGTCGGTATCAAATCTAACAATAGAACTCCATATCCTGTGGGCTTATATAGATTTTACTTTCACTTTTTATACTATTAGTCTCTGAACCTGCCCATCACTATCGTGTCGTGATACTGTCCATCCGTGTGTCGCCGATCCCTTTTCAAAATGCCTTCGATCCCGAAGCCTCTCTTTTGATATAACTCGATTGCCTTATCGTTGGATGCCAGCACGTTCAACGCAATCTTCTCTACACCAGTCTGGTCTGCCCATTCTATCGACTTCTCCAGCAGGTTCTTACCAATCCCATGTCCCCAGAACTCTCGGGCTACACACACGCCGAACTCAACTTTATGGCAAAAGCGCTTCAACTCTGTACCTTCACATCGGGAGTATCCCACAATCTCGCCCGCCGCCACAGCAACAAGGAACAGATTCCGTGACTTCTCAGTGTCCAAATGGATGATCCGCCTAAACCCGGCTGCGTCGATATACGCCTCACCCTCTTCACGATCCATGTTCTCGGTTTCCCCATCGATTTGTACACGTAGTAAAGACAAGGCCTCAGCATCCTTTTCCTCTGCTGATCTAATGGAGTAAGATAAGCCTTTAATGTTATATTCCTGCCGATCGATCATCATAAGAACCAGATCTCCTCTTCCGCTCTGTATAATTACTGTACCTGTATCGCCCTACCCCACCTCAGACGGACTCTTGCCCGTAAGCATTTTGAACACCTGGCTGAAATACGTCGCATTACGGAACCCCGTCATCTCGCTCACCTCATATACCATGTAATGTCCCGACTGCAACAGTTCCAACGCTCTCTGAATCCGGTACCCGTTCAAATAACTCACGAAATTCTCACCGGTCACCCTTTTGAACAATTGACTCAGATACTTCGGATGTACAAACAGCCCCTTGGCTATCGCTTCAAAACTAATCTCTTCGGCGTAATGAAGCTCTACATACTGTTTCACCTGCTCGATAAGTTTATTGCTTTTCTTCTCGCCCATCTCCTTACGTATCTGTTCCAGCCAGTCGCAGATAATACGATCCATCCAGTTTACCAGATCATGCAAAGCATATTTCGATTGAATTTCACGCAGAAAATCACTCATCGCCAGCGGCGGCGTTAACATAGGGTGAAGTCGGTTCCAGCTATGCATCAATGTGTCAAACAAACTGACGGCCACAACCTGTACATCCTGTATCCCAACACATTTCCCCTCTTTCAGCAAAAGGCAAATATGATGCCATATCTCTTCCGCCAGGTCAGGTCGAATATCCGTCCAAGCCTCATTCCATTGACGAAGCAATAATGAATAATCGGTCACACTTGGTTCTGTTTCCTTTGATGTTTCATAATGGTAGATACGACTTCCACCTTGAAACTCTGCTGTTTCCACCGCTTCCCTGCTCTCGAGATAGGAATCTATCACCTCACATGGGTGACTCTTGGATCTTCCGATTCCAGCACTCACTTCAATTTTCAGATACGTAAAGATCTGATCGATCATCCGCTCCACAAGTGGCAGACATTCCTCCAGATAATCTTTATCTCCTAATAGAAGCAACACAAATACCTGATCCGAATAATCAACAATCTCTACCTGACCATTTAGGCACGCCGCTTGCTCCTTCACCGTCTCCTGAATAATATCGGCCGCCCCATAGCGGAGAAGCTGCCAATCCCGTTCTTTCATTCGAGTCAAAAACACGGGGCGATTCAGTTGCAGACTAATGGCGCGTGTCTGTGAGGACATATGAATACCTATATAGTCCATGCGTTCTTTAGGCAGCTCGTCAGCCCGATATCGCGTAGTCAGCAGTTCGTGAAGAAATTGTTTGCGCAAATACGGAAGTACCCGTCCGACCTCCTGCTTGTATGTCTGCTCCAGCCGCTCATGCCGCTCTCTCACATCTTGTTCCAGTAGCACCTCCCGCAGCACAGATTCAATCTCCTCAACCTCTGCCGGCTTCAGCAAAAAGTGATTCACACCCCAACGCATGGCTGCCCGGGCGTTCTCGAATTCGTCATATCCACTAAGAATGATGATCGGCAAGTGGGGATGATCACGGCGCAACGTCTGTGTGATCTCAAGCCCGGTCATCCCCGGCAGGTAGACGTCAGTCATAACGACATCTGGATGCATGCGGTGAAACAGCTCCAGCGCATCCAAGCCATTGGAAGCAGTGCCTGCAATGCTGAGGCCTAGAGAAGGCCAATCGATATGATCTGTTAATGCCTTTACAATATGAGGATCGTCATCAACAAGCATAATGGTCTTCATCATTTTTCACCGTCCAGCCATAGATTTAATTGCTCGTCGGTCTCAATACGCGGCAGCGTAATGGTCACTTCCACGCCACCTGACGCTCTATCGCTCAGTTGAACACCATATCTCTTCCCACAATAAAGCTGAATGCGCTGATGTACATTCCGTACGCCGATGCCACACGTCTCTTCGAGTTTCCACCCCTCCGGCAAACCCCGCCCATTATCCGTGATACGAATGACGATATCCTCATGCGGGCCAACCTCTTCGTGCATATACACCTGAATTCGAAGTGTGCCTTCTTCAGGGTGCCCGTGCATAACGGCATTTTCGATGAAGGGCTGCAAAATGATTTTGGGAATGTAACAACCGCGAATATGCGGATCGATCTGCTCCTGATATTGAATGGAGAACGGTAGCCGCTCTGACTGGATGTTAACGTAGCAACGGGCATGTTCCAACTCATCACGAACCCGTATAAACAATCTCCCTCCACTCAGTCCGATCCGTAACAGCTTACTGAGTTGTACAATCATACGACTGATATCCTTGGCTTCGTAATCGAGTGCGCGCCAGTGGATCATGTCGAGGGTGTTGTATAGAAAATGGGGTTTGATCTGGGCCTCAAGCAAGCCCGTCTGGGCTTCACGCTTGGCCCGGCTCTCATCCTTCACCTGTTCCATCAGCGTCGTGAGCTGTGAAGCCATATGATTAAAGCCATAAGCCAAGTGGGCATATTCCTCCGTAAATGAGAGTTGGACCCGGGTATCGAAGTCCCCTTTCTCCAGTTGTCTCATTCGCTTGATCAATTGTCGTAAAGGCCGGATGATCTGCCTTACAAACAGGTACGCCAGCACAGCCGAGCATAATAGTCCAAGTACGGCGATGCCAAGGATCTGCCAGCCCGCTTGTCTGAGCGGAGATAACAGTGTATATACCGGAATAGTCTGTACAAGGCGCCACTGAAGCATGGCTGGCCTGGAGTACAGCACCAATTGAGCACCTCCGGGTTGGCCGGAAACCACTTCGTATCCGTCTGCACCAGGTTGGACATGTTCCTGAATCCATGCACTATCTATAATAGAAGAAGATGAATTTACAGCTCCACCCGGTTCCTGTACTGTACTCGCTTCATTTCTTCTATCCGCTCGTTCCTTCTCCCCTGCTGGATCAACTCTCCCCATCTGCATTACGACATTACCAGCGGTATCTACCAACAGGACTTTTCCATCAAGCACCATGGGTACATCGGCAAACCTGCGTACGATGTCCGCTCTGCTCAGTCGAATGAGCACATAGGCAACCGTCCCTCCACGACTGTCGAAAATCCGTTGGGCGTATCCGACCAGGGATTGGCCTGATTCGTTCTCACGCAGCGGAACCCAAGCGGCATCAGCCTTTTCAAGCGTAGCAAACCAAGAGTCGTGTGCGATGGTGTCCACCGGAAATATGCGATCAGCCATAGTCACTGTCACTTCATTAAAGACATCCGTATACAGTTCAATGGAAGTGATGCCTTCACTCACGACCATGGTATGATCCAGAATTCGAGAGACCTCTCTCCGCTGGTGAATCTGTGCAAGCCTGCCCGTATCAGCCGTTTCGAGCAGACTGGACAGTTCCCGATTGCTTGCCAAGGCATAAGCGGTTCCAGTTACCCCTGTGATAAAATCAAATCCCCGACGTGTGCTTTCGTTCAGAAGAGCCAGACGTGCTTTGCTAATCTCGGCAAATGTGACCGTGGAGAAAGACTGATATGCCAGCCAGACCACAACCGAGACGAGCAGGAGGTTAAACGCAATAAAGCAAGTCACCATCAACGTGGAGAGCTTGCTTTGTTGCAGCTTTTGATTAATGAATGAAGACCATCTTCCTTTCCCCATGGAAAAATCAACTCGTTTCGTCTTGGAATTACCCTTTGAGCCCAGAGGTCGCGATTCCTTCCACGAAGTACTTTTGACACACGATAAATACGATAAAACATGGCACCAGTGACAACACCGACATGGCAAACATCGGACCCCAATCGGATTGAGAGCTGGAATCAAGGAACAAACGCAGACCCAGCGGCACGGTGTATTTGCTCACGTCACTCAGGTAGATCAACTGACTGAAGAAGTCGTCCCATGTCCACAAGAACGTAAAGATCATCGTGGTAACCAGCGCTGGGAAAGCAAGTGGAATGATGATTTTGGTGTATATTTTCACAGGACCGCATCCATCGATGGTGGCCGCCTCATCCAACTCTTTGGGCAATCCCCGGAAGAACTGTACCATGAGGAAAATGAAGAAGGCGTCAGTCGCCAACCATTTTGGCACGACAAGCGGCAGATACGTATTCACCCACTCCAGGTGGTTGAAAAGGATATACTGCGGGATCAGCGTCACATGATGGGGCAGCATGATTGTCATAAGCATCAGGCCGAAACAGATAGCTTTGAAACGAAAATTCAGCCGAGCGAACGCATACGCCGCCATAGAGCAGGAAATCACATTACCCAGCACAGCTCCAAGCGACAGGATGACAGAGTTGGTCAGGAAGCGGGAGAATGGATTGCCCTGAATACCCGACCAGCCATTCATGTAATTTTGCCAATTCCATTCCTGTGGCCAGAACCAGGTCTCTGTAAAGATCATATGTCCCGGTTTGAATGAGCTGCCCAGCATCCAGAGGATCGGGTAGAGCATGATAAAGGCGATGCCTGAGATCAACACATGTTTGCCGACGACCCATGCTGTAGAGTTCCGTTGTCCAATCATGATTTCCCACCATCCTCATAGTGCACCCACAGCTTGCTGCTGCGGAATACGAGCAATGTAAATACGCCAATCAGGATGACCAGCACCCAGGCCATCGCGGAAGCGTAGCCCATCTGAAAGAATGAGAATCCTTTTTTGTACAGATACAGAGAGTACATTAAGGTTGAATTCACTGGCCCTCCGCTACCGTTACTGATAACAAAAGCCTGTGTGAACGATTGAAACGATGTAATCAGCTGCATCACGAGATTGAAGAAGATGACAGGTGACAGAATCGGCAACGTTATATAGAAGAATCTCCGAAGAGGACCTGCACCATCTACCGCTGAGGCTTCATCATACTCGGGTGGAATCTGCTTCAGGCCAGCCAGAAAAATAATCATCGACGATCCAAACTGCCATACGGATAACAGGACGATGGAGTACAGGGCATACTTCGGATTCGCAACCCAATCGGGAGCTTTAATACCTACCATGGCAAGGACACTATTGAGCAGCCCATCCCCACCCAGCATTTTACGCCACAACATCGCAATCGCCACGCTACCCCCAAGCAATGTCGGGATGTAATACACCGTCCGGTAAATACCGAGTCCTCGAATCCCTTTGTTGAGCAACATGGCTACCAGCAGCGCAAAGATCAACTTGACCGGTACGGATACAGCGACATACGTGAAGGTGACTTTGAGCGACTGGGTAAACAGTTTATCCGATGTAAACATCGTGGTGTAGTTATCCAGACCGACCCAGGAAGGGGCGGCCAGGATACTGTAATCAGTGAACGAGAAGTATAACGATACCAGCATGGGACCAAGGGTTAGAAATAACAATCCGACAAGCCATGGGGCGAGGAACAGAAGCGCTGCTCCATTGTGGGCATATCTCCGTTTCACCCGCCGGGTAGTTACACGCTCGATTCGGGCTTGACTGACCTGTGATGTCGTCATCTTCGCAACCTCCCCGCAGAATTAGAAGTCTGAGACAGTTTCAATTATTATTGACTCGATCCAAGCGTAGCCTTGGCTCCTTCAATAAACTGGGCAATGACATCTGGAGTACTGCCTTGACCGAAGGCGATCTGCTCGCTTGCGCTCTTGAAACTCGTGTCCACTTCAGCAAATCCTTGCGGGTATGGCGGGTCAATCTCGCTGGAGTTCTTCGATACCGTATCGATAAATTGGAAAATGACTTGCTCTGCTTCCGGCAGCGTAGGTTGCATCTGTTCACGAATACTGGAATTGACCGGTACCCCACGTTCAGAACCAAGAATAGCGGTTGCTTCTGGATCATTGACCATGAAATCAATGAACATGGCAACTTCCTTTGGATGTTTGGTTTTGCCATAACCGGAGAGGAACTGGCCTGGCTTCAGATATTCACCGATTTGCTTTTCACCTACACCATGCGGAAGAACCTGTATGCCAAGCTTATGATCCTGGTTTTTGTTCACCTGCTGGAATGTCAGCAATTGATTAGACCATGCAAAATCCATCGCAGCTGTACCCAGCGAGATCGGGCGTGTCTCCAGCGCATTGGTTGTGGATGCCGTTATCTCCGCTGTGGTCACTCCACCATTCTCGCGTAGTGCGCTCCACATATCGAACCATTGCTGAAGCTCCTCGCTGGTAGCTGTCATTGTGCCACCATCGAACAATCCTTTTCCGGATTGCCGGATAAACACTTCAAACATGTTCGTTGTACCGGAAATGTCTGCAGATCCATAGAACCCCTCACCTTTGGCTGCGGCGATCTTAGTCGCAATATCCCCAAAATCCTTCCATGTCCAGCTCTCTTGTGGTTCTTCGATTCCTAATTCCTGAAATACGGTGGCATCATAGATGACACCCGGTGCGTTAACTCCGAGGGTAATCGCATATAATTTATCGTCAATTGATCCGGCTGTAATCATGCTCTGATCATGGTCCTCTGTCCGCAGCTCTTTGCTCTCTGCAAACGGGGTCAGGTCAAGCAAGGCCCCACGCCGGGCAAAGTCAGTCAGAAAGGCGTAATCCATCTGGATGATATCAGGTGCATTCGAACCAGCTACCTGTGTAGTCAACTTGTCAAAGTAACCGTCCCAACCGGAATATTCAGGTTTAATGGTGATTCCCGGATGTTTCTCTTCAAACAATTGGATGACTTTGGTCGTCAGATCATGTCTAGTCTGTGATCCCCACCAGGTCATGCGCAGTTCAATCTTGCCTGATGAATCTCCTTCACTTCCACTTGCTTCTCCAGAAGAAGATGGTGTATCGGTGGCCTCTCCAGAACAGGCTGTAGCGAACAATAACAGGGACAGGCAGAACAGGGTTACCCACTTTTTTGTAATCATCATAAATGAATTTCCTCCCCTTCTTGCATTTATGGAATCGCTTACAAAATCTATTGTATCGATCCATTGCTGCACATGACATAAACAAAAGTAAGCTTTCCTGTCAAAAAAGTAAGGAGTTACAGGAATCAAAAACCACCAGGAATGATATTCCCGGCGGTTCCGTTCCCGTATCGGTATGATTATGGGTATACATGCATGATACGTGAGAAAAAGATAGCGGGTTGATATGGAACGAAAGTATGAACATCAAATCACGGCATTTCTTTCTACGGGCCATTGAATGGTCGGAAAAGCTCGATGTTCAGCTATAAAAATGTGTTTCCTGCGAGTCTGTCAGGAATGTGAGACGGCAGGTGAAGACACCCTGTGCTCAGCCAGATGTTTCTTCATTTTTGCCACTTCAGTTCCTGCCAGCATCATAATGCCTATTCCGTGATTGTCATTGGTGACGGTACGCAAGTCCTGATCATAATACTCTGCCGTAAACGCATATCTCGAACCGCTGCACACACCATGCACATTCCCTTGACGATCGATTGCTTTGCAGATGAGTCCCTTCCAAGCCCGCTCGGCAGCTGCGACATAAACTTCAGGGTCTTTGAACCAGCCAAAACGCACACCTCTCGCAAAACCATAGGCAAACATCGCCGTGCAGGAGGCTTCTTCATACGTCTGCGGAACATTCAACACCTGATGCCACAACCCGCTTTCCCCTTGAAGCGCTGCGTACCCTTCACACAGCTCATTGAAGAAATCTATTAAGGCTGGACGCTCGGGATGCTCTGCCGGCAAAGCTTCCAATACCTCCGTCAAGGAAAACAGTGTCCAGCCATTTCCCCGTCCCCATGGAATCTGCGTTGCCTGTTCGTATTTGAAATCATACACATGGGACATGATCTTGAACTCAGGCATAAACAGATACTTCCGATACAGTGAAAATTGTCTGGCGGCTTCATCCAATGCGGCCGAGTTGCCTGTCACCCGTGCATAACGAACGAGAAACGGCGTACTCATGTAGAGATCATCTGCCCACATGGTATTCTCGGCATACTCCCCTACACATGTGCGATAAAATGCCCCATCCTCCTGTCGTTCCAAACGGAAAAGCATGAAATCGGCGATCCGTTCAGCAATCGGAAGAAACGTTGGTTCATGACACTCGGAATACGCTTCCAGCATGGCTGAACCAAAAGAACCGCAGTTATCCAGCATTTTCAGCATGACCAATTGTTGATTGACTGCCGGGAAACCATACTGCTCCCGATCCCATAATGAGTACTCATACATCTGGGTACATGCCTGCACATGCTCAGCCGCATAACGTGTAATGTCCGGTCTTTGCAAATAACGCCCCGTCCGTAATAGACCATATACAGTGACACCCAATGGATAATCCCAGCGACCATAATTAGTCACACTGCCCACTGTCCATTTGTTGCTTAACATCGCGTTCTCATAATAAGGTCTGATCCAAGCATCCGGTCGATCTAAGCGCCAATACGTCTGTTCTAGACCCGTTTGATACACTCGGTCCGTTCGAGTCAGATCCGCCAAGTCCGGTTCAACCTCCGATTCAAAAGGTCCAACATATAACCAAGACTCTCCATTAGCACCGTGCACACGCTGAGGAAGTTCCAGTGAGAGCGGCTTGCCCGACACGGTTGCGTTCAAATTAAAATGCCAAGGTCCCGCCGCCGTATCATTGCATTCACTTCGGACAATCAGGTCACTCCGCCCAAAAGAGGCTGGTACATCCACCTCGAACGAACCCGCTTCCTTCACTTGCGCCACAGGCTTGCCACTAATCCATATACTCAGAGAACCGGAAGATTGACCTGACAATCGCACCGCATTCCCGGTTGAATCGTTATTGTTCAGATGGGTCCAAGCATAAGCATGTTTTCCAGGAAGATTTCCGAATATTCGTTCGAAAGCTGGCTTGGTTTTATCTTCATCAGACCAGCCTGTCTCAGGCAGCCAGTTCAAGCTGTAGTCCGATTCTTTTCCAAGCAGGTCCGGTTGTTTACTCGTGGCTGGGTTCGGTTGGGAGAACACCCACCCCGCTTGCCCCTGTCTCTCCTGAAATGGAGCAAATACATTCAAAATGCGCACTTTTCCTTCATCTGACCCAAACTGGCAGCCAAATCCGGCAGGGGTGTTTTTCATCTCCAGCCAAATGGTGTTCCAACCAGGCTTGATATCGATGCTGAGCTTCACCGTTGCGTCTGGACTAATCTCATCCATTACGGTAGAGCGATAGACCAACTGCTCATTGAAATAGAAACGAACAGGCCCATAACAGCGGACCAACACGTCCAGATTCCGGTCCTCGTCCCCCCAAACCAGTGCAGCTGCGTAGGATATATGGTCTTTAGGCGTACCAGGAAAGCGTTTACCTAAATTCAGATCATAAAGCCCTTTTTCATTTTGCAAAATACCAGACTTCTGGAATACCCGATATACAAAATCAGCCTGCGCATTGGCTCCAATATACCTCTCGGCTAGTACCTTCAACACCTGATCCTGATCTTCTCCAAATCGGTAATACATGCTCTGCGGTTCACTGAAATAGGTCGTCATCGATGGCACACATCCTTCTTCTGTTGAAATAAATTCTTATATCATAGCATTCATACCGTCCACACTAGAGCACTAAACTAATATGCAGTAATAAAGTATAGCGCTTAACCTAGGTGGGTAATCCCCTTACCGGGAAATAGGTATGTCCCTTGGTTATCTTCTGAATAGCCGAATAATAATCCCAGTATAACTGACATGTTCTGTGGTGGCTACAGATTTTTGATTACGCTTACAATTATATTGGATTTAGTCGCCTTTTCTCTCTAGGTTAACTTAAATTTAAACAATGGTTTAAAAACAAGAAAACGTTACCGATATAAATACTAGATTGAAAAATTCCACTTTTTGTATCGGGAAGGAAAGATGCACATTGAATACTCTTGAATCTCTGGTAAATGCTATGCCTTTTGTTAGCCAAATGTTCCGTGATGACATATCCATATCCATTAATGATCATGAGAAAGTATTGTATTTTTCCGAAGCAAAAAGTCTGGAGATTGGCGTGAAGGTTGGGGATGAGCTGCATGATGATTATAAACATTTCAAAATGCTGACTAACAGAGATTCCCGTACCGTGGCACGTATGCCTGGTGATCTGCAGGGTAGACCTTTTGATGCCATTCTAATCCCTATTAAAGAGAACGATCAGGTTGTGGGTATATTGGGTGTGAACTACGCACTGGATAGTCACATGACACTGGAAACGCTGATTCGTGAAAATGAAACAACCATTAATGCTCTCGTTGGTGGCATTCAGCAGATTGCTGCACATTCCGAAGAACTCTCCGCAACCTCGGAAGAGATTCTTCGCAACTCCAAAAAAGCTTCAGAGAACTCGGTCAGTGTAGGTAAAGTAACAAACGTCATTCGTGAAGTATCGGAACAAACCAACCTGCTTGGACTCAACGCCATGATAGAGGCAGCTCGTGTGGGCGATCAGGGAGCCGGCTTCGGTGTAGTTGCCAGTGAAGTACGCAAGCTGTCCGATCATACGAAACAAGCAGCGGCTGATATCGAAACATCCCTCAGTAGTGTACAAGATTCCATGAAGCATATGGAACAAGAGATCGGTCAGATTACAACCGCAACAGTGGATCAGGCCAAGCTTGTTACCGAGTTCATGGAAAGTATCGAACAGCTTAGTAAGACAAGCGCGAATCTGAAAAAGTTTGTACATCAGATGCTGGCGCTCGAGTAACAGTCCAGTTCCACAGCAGAAAGAATGAATGATATGAAATGAAATGTACATAGACACAGAAAATGATTTAGAATGTGAAAAGCCTCCGGCAACTTCCCTTAACAGGAAGTCAGCGGAGGCTTTGTTTCGTATTTGCGGTGATATCACCTTTATAGTTTATGGTCACACGGCTGTTATATCTCTACAGCGACACCAAAATGGTCGGACACGACCGGCCCGTTTTTACCGTTCAAGACCACGGTAGAAGATTTAGCCTGAATCGGACGATTGGAGAAAATATAGTCGATCCGAAGATCGCGTTTGTTATCTGCCCAGCCGGCAATGGCCTTCACTACGGTTGCTCCTTCATCCTTTTGCAATGCTGAGGTGTACAGGTCATTCCAGCCTTTGCTCATCATATAATCATAGCCTTCACCACGCACTTCCGCGACATTATTGAAATCACCCATTATATATAACGGCTGGTCCATGTAGGGGGCAAGCTTGCTCTCCGTCAACTCCCACTGTCCCTTGAAAGGTTCCTGCGCATCATCCCACCAGTTATAATGTCCGTTCACAAACCAGGTTGCTTCACCTTGGACGACCGTCTGAATTCCCACAATCTTGCGTGTACGATAGTTGTTATAATCCCGCATGTGGGACACATATTCCCCAAAAGCCTGCTTAATTGGCGTCCGGCTAAGGATCGCCAGTCCTTCATCGTATTTTTGAAACCCGACATGCGCGGGAATCCACGTCCAGTAATATTGCTCTGTCAGCTGCTGAAGCAGGACGTAGGCATAGTTGTCTTTTTTAATCACAGCGTCGGATTCAGTAGCATAATACATCTTCAGTTCTTCTTCTGAAAGCGCCGCTTCCTGCATGGATTGGTTGACCTCCTGCATGGAGATCACATCAAATTGATGTGTATTAATAAAATCAGCCAGTTGACTGATCTTGTTCAGTTGATCCTCTTCCGCCCAAGCGTGTGTGTTTAACGTAAGTATTTGCATATGCTCTCTCCTGTTGTTTGTAGTATGGCCGTTTCCCCGGCCTGCATCGTTCCTGAAAGGAATACATACCATAAGCATACACAATATGGTGCAATCATGCATTCCGTCCGCCAGCAGAACCGACGTGTTCATCCTGATTCCAGTTGGTCTAAAATAACTTCAAATTCTTCATAACCCATGCACGGATTGGCTCATAACTGATATGATGGATACATCAAATTCACACCATGACGTCATAGACGTCGTGATTACCGAACCTATGTTTACCCCAGGAGATGGAATGATGAACATACCCACTAACATGAGAATGGATGATGCGCAGTGGCAACAATTGATTCGGGAAGTTGCAGAGCATTTTAACAACCTGACGATTATGCGCGGATTCCAATATTATAAACAGAAACGTGTCGGACCATTAACTTATTCCGAACAAAAAGGGATTTCGGCCGTTGTACAAGGATCGGAAGAGTACGAGGTCACACTGAGCATGCAATCCCTGTCTACCAGTTATTGTACCTGCCCGGTGAGTTCCCTTTGCAAACATATGACTGCTGTATTGATGAGTTATGCCGAGCAACTGGAGCGACCTGTGCATGCCATTGTGAATGCACACTCCAGTACTGCGCTCAAACAAACGACCAAACCTGTCGGGGCCATGTCCGCGGGACTATCCAGCTACGCAGATGCCGATGAACAGCAGGATATGGATATTCCAGACAACCAATACAGCCAGATCAAGGAGCGTGCAACAGAACTTGCCGATCTCGAAATCTCGGAATGGCACGAACTATTCCACTCATGTCTGAGACGGCTGGGTACCGGCACAGCAAGCACATCCTACGTACAGGAAGCAACGGACGAGCTATATGCCATTAAACCAAGGCTGTCCGCTGCAATGGACCAACTTTTTGAACTGCATGTACAGCTGTACCTCATACGATTCTGCGTGCCTCCGGCCCGTAACTCCATCACGCATACCCCCGTGTACTTGAGTTACCCTGCCCAGCTCGCGGTGGATGCACTTCTGAAAGACATTGAGCGGATCTTTAACCATCCACTAGACCTTTCGGGTCTAAAGGGAAACAAGCTTGAGCAACATTGGAACAGACTGGCCGAAACCTCGGCTTATTTACGTAAACAGATGATGTCGGAGACAGCCAGCATGATGTTCTTCACTCCGATCTATCGACAACTGTGGTTGAACTGGATTGTGCCTGAGCTTCAAGAGTCTCAGGACATGCTGAACTCGGAACAGGCCATATTAAATGATATAGAGCGCGGTATAATCGCCGCTTCTGCACCTTCCCAGTCAGGCGAAAGTGTCTTGGGTGGCGCTCAAAGTAATGGTAGTAGTAATGAGAGATCGAGCAAAGCCGTAACACTGCCCCTGCCGCTGGTACTCGCGCAGAGCTGGATGCACTTCCACCTGGGGCAGGATGATCAGGCATGGCAACGACTCGTCCATGGAAGCTCAGCCTATGGCATCCCGCCAGAACATCTGTTGCATTTTCTCCATGTACTCGCAGATTCGGCTGAATGGAAGCGGCTTGGGGATTGGTTGGTACAACTCGGCCCCCTTCTGGCGAATCGGCGCAACACACCTTTGAATGATTACATGCATCTATGGGATACGGCCATTCAACATCTGCCCGATGCAGAGAACCGCATGTGGGACACGCTTGTCAGTATGCTTCCCCACTCCCGCCCCGCCTACGAAGATGCCATGCATTCGCGTGGACAGTGGCGCAGATGGATTGATTTTCAGCTGAGTACGGGAACGGAACCTCTCGAATTCCGCGTAGCGATGCTGCAACCGATCGAAAAAGATGCACCTGAGCTACTGCTCCCCTTCTATCATCAGGCAGTGGAGCGTTATATCGGACACAAAAACAGGGACGGATACAAAGCAGCCGTGAAGCTGCTGAAACGTCTGTCCAAAATCTATAAGAAATTGAAGCAAGAAGCGCACTGGGAGCAATTTATCACAACACTCGCTGTTCGTAACAGTCGGCTGCGCGCCCTGCAGGAAGAGCTTCGGAAAGGTAAACTGATCTCATGAGCTTAATTCATCCTTACACTGAAACGATTGAGGTTCACGTCGCTCTAACCGGATATGGCGATGCTTTGTTTTATGGAGCACTCAACACGCACCACTTTGTATCCGGACAGTCGCTTAAGCAGCGATTATTCGCCTGGCATGTGCCTTCTTTCTACGGTACCGAACTGGAAGTTCGGCAGATTGAAGAGATTGAGCTGGTTGTTCTGCCAGCGGAAGAAGTGATTCCCTTCTTTGCCGAGATGCATACCCTGATTCATATTGAATGGAAGTGGGACGCGCAAGCGGAACATCTGATTCGGCTAGCTCCCGCACTCGCATCTTCTATCGAAAAACGCAAATACGTACCTAGCTTCGAGGCCTACCGTGCAGGACAGCTTCAGTGGACCTGGGACCCGGATAGCTTGAAGAAGCAGGATCGAGCATCGCTTACCAAAGCGATTCAGCAGACGGACGAGAGTTATGCCGAAGGACTCGGGGCGGCCTACTCCGCCTTCGTATTCCAGCGCTGGTACAGTTCGGAGGAAGCGGCAACCGATCTGCGGCGTGAATTCCCGCAGTTGTTCCCAGAGCGCGGCACTCTCCCTAAGACAGCCGGAATGGACGCCCAGTCCTGGCTCGTATCCATTGGCTGGAAAGCGGATGCTGCACCATTCAGGCCCATGCTGCAATTGCAGGAGCCGGATGAGGATGAGCCATCTTGGCGTCTGCGACTGGTATTACAAAATAAGCTTGATGCCGCTGTATTGGTACCCGTCATGCTGGATTCGCGCGGCAGGCTTGAAGGGGAATGGCCCGAGGTATGGACCCCCTTCGTTCTGGACCGCTCTGCCGGATGGCTGGATCAGCTTCGCGCACATCTGCCGCGTCTCGGAAGTTCCATTAGCGGTAGACGCGATGTGCTGAGTGATCCTTTGGGAGATCAGGAAGCCTGGCAGTTCCTGACGCAGGATAGCGGGCGATTGCTCGCAGCGGGCTGGCAAGTTCTGCTGCCTGGTTGGTGGGAAGCAGCCCGTAAGAAGAAACCAAAGCTTCGCGCCAAGGTGCAGCCTGAGGAAGGCAGTGAGCGGGGACAGTCGTTCTTTGGACTGGACTCGATAATTCATTTTGACTGGCGCATTGCTATCGGTGACACGGACCTCAGTGAAGATGAATTCGCTGATCTGGTTGCCCGCAATGAAAGACTGGTGCGCTTCCGCGGAGAATGGGTCCCGCTCGATCCCGATCTTCTGGAACAGATTCGTCGGGCCATGGGCGGTGTAGATCGGGAACAAGGACTCTCGTTCCAGGATATTCTGCACCTGCATCTGCTGCATAATGAGCAACGGGAATATCGCAACCAGAAATGGAAGGAAGGACAACAAACCGAGGAAGAGCAGCAACCACAGGATGATCAGAACATTCGGCTGGAGGTTGAACTTAACGAACACCTGAATCGGGTTATTGCACAACTCGGGGGCGGACAAGGCGGCGCGCCTTCCCTGCCCATTCCGACAGGGCTTCATGCCGAGCTGCGATCGTATCAGAAGGAAGGTTTTGCATGGCTTGGTTTCCTGCGCAGATTCGGACTTGGGGCATGTCTTGCCGATGATATGGGGCTCGGGAAAACTATTCAGTTCATCACGTATCTGTTACACATCAAGGATCATGAACCTCGTAAGCCGGGACAAGCCCCGGTACTTCTGATCTGCCCAACTTCCGTACTGGGCAACTGGCAAAAGGAAATTAGCCGCTTCGCACCCTCCATTAATGTCAGTCTGCATTATGGCGCACGCCGATTAAGTGGAGAAGAATTCCGGGGGCAGACCGAGCAGGTGGATATTATTATCACATCCTTTGCTACGGCTACACTGGATCAGGAGATGTTACAAACCTATACCTGGGCATGCATCTGTCTCGATGAAGCACAGAATATCAAAAATGCCCAGACCAAACAGTCGCTGGCTGTCCGCAGTTTCCCGGCGAAACATCGCATCGCCATGACAGGTACGCCGATTGAGAATCGGTTGTCCGAGCTGTGGTCGATCTATGATTTTATCAATCCAGGATATCTGGGCAACGCCCGGGCATTCCAAACTCGCTTCATCAGTGCCATAGAGAAAGACAAGGATGAGCAACGGATGCAGGATCTGCAGCAATTGGTGAAACCATTCATGTTGCGCCGCAAGAAAAAAGATCCCAATATCCAGCTCGATCTGCCGGACAAAAACGAGATGAAGACCTACATTCACCTTACGGGTGAACAAAGTGCATTGTATGATCAGTCCGTGCAGGCCCTGATGGATAAAATGAAAGAGCTAGAAGGCATCAAGCGCAAAGGTGCTATTCTATCGGCATTAACCCAGCTTAAACAGTTGTGTGATCACCCACTTCTGCTGACGAAAGAGGCTTTGCCGGAGGAACTACCCGAAGACGGCGCACTGACATCCTCTTATGACGTGTATACCCCGCAGGATATGGCGATGCTGATCAGCCGCTCCGCAAAGCTGGAACGACTGATGGAGCTTGTCCGGGAATTAAGGGACGAGGGCGAACGGTGCCTGATTTTTACCCAATATATCGGTATGGGACAGATGCTGCAACAAGTACTACGTCAGGAGTTGCAGGAGCCTGTATTGTACCTGCACGGGGGTACGTCCAAAACGGCGCGAGATCGCATGATTGAGGAATTCCAGTCCCGTACATTGCCTGAGGATAAGCAACCATCCGTCTTCATTCTGTCCATCAAGGCTGGCGGTGTGGGATTGAATCTGACCGCAGCCAATCATGTGTTCCATTTTGACCGCTGGTGGAACCCGGCTGTTGAGAATCAAGCTACCGACCGGGCTTACCGAATGGGCCAAACCAAAGATGTTCAGGTGCATAAATTCATCTCTCTTGGCACATTGGAGGAGCGTATCGACGAGATGTTGGAGAGCAAGCAGCAGCTCAGCGATAATATCATCACAAGCTCCGAAAACTGGATTACCGAATTGTCGACGGATGAGTTGCAGGATCTGTTCACTCGGCGTCGTGACTGGTCGGGCTAACTTGGATTAGATGAGATATATCATAGAAAAAGAGAAATACAAAAAGAGCGAAGTTTCGGAATTTAAATTCCGGCTTCGCTCTTTTTGTGTTGTTACAGTTAATCATCCGTTCTTAACGCATGTTACCGATGATGGATGATCTTGAATCCTGCATTTTTTTGACAAAGTTCGTCATGACATCAAACGCTTCATTGCGCTTGTTGGACATGGACTGCAGACGAAGCATGTCCATCTGTTGGGAATTGCCCGCTGCATCAATTTGGCCTTTCAGCTTTTGAATAGCTGCTTCATCCCCGTTTTGCTGGGCTATCTGCAATTGAGAGTTCAAATCCGCGATCAGTTGATTACGGTTCTGAACTTCCTGAATTTGCGTTTGCAATTGCGCATCCAGCAATTTGGTGCGTTCGCTCTGAACCATCATCAAAGCCGTTTCGATATCCATACTGCTGATGTTGACAGGTGTTACGCCAGAAATGTTGGAGACTGAAACTGTGCTCGCTGAAGCTGAAGAGACGATGGATACTGCAGCAACAGCAGCAACTACTGTTGAAGCGAAAAATTTGCCTGAACGTTTCATGAATGTTCCTCCAAGTATATATGTAATATGTACCAGTTTTTCGTTGGCATCTTCCGCCATTCTAAATCAAAAGAACTAGTTGTTCAATCAAATTAACTTCAAATTTGAATTAATTAAGATTCCCCTTACACACGCCTACCTCGGCTTACAATTTGAGTAAATTAAGCAGGGCATAATAAGTAAAACTATATTTTTACGGCATATTTACTACTACTAGTTTGTTCCTTACTCCTACGCATGAAAGTCACATTGGAGAACGACGATACGTTCATGATTTTACTTTAGAAAAAGGTTATGTTATATTTGATAATAGATTTTACACAATCTAATTTTGTGATATTTAATATAAATTGATGATATATATTTTACGGGAGGTTTTTATATGAAAAAGATTCTGGTTGTTCTAACAAATGTAGATAAGTACGCAACAAAGGACGAGCCTACTGGCTTGTGGCTGAGCGAAGCAACTCACTTTATTGAAGAGTTTGACCATAATGACAATGTTCAGATCGATCTGGTTAGCCCTAAAGGTGGGAACGTACCACTTGATCCGAAAAGTCTGGGCGACTCTCTGGATGAGAGCACCAAAGCCTATTTCGAGAACGAAACGTTCATGAACCAATTGAAAAATACGTTGAAACCTGGCGAAGTAAACGCGAGTGACTACGATGCAATCTACTTCACAGGGGGTCACGGTACGATGTGGGATTTCCCGGACAATGCCGAACTTCAAGAGCTTTCTCGTGATATCTATGAAAAAGGTGGCGTTGTATCCGGCGTGTGCCACGGGGTTACAGCCCTGCTGAATGTGAAGCTGTCCAACGGCCTGCTTCTAATCAACGACAAAACCGTTTCCGGCTTCACGAATGAGGAAGAAGCATTGGCTCAACAAACTGAGTATGTTCCTTTCCTGTTGGAAGATGCGTTGAGAGAACGCGCTGCACAATATGATAAAGCTGCTGCCTTCAGTTCCTATGTCACAACAGATGGCCGTGTGGTCACAGGACAGAATCCGCAATCCAGCAAAGCTGTAGCTGAAAGTGTTAAACAACTGCTGGGTCTGTAAAATAAACCGATCGATCCCTCTCCTCCCCTAGGAGATCATATAGATGTACAAAGCAAAACAGCACGTGATCCGTCATAATCTGACAGAACACATGCTGTTTTTTCTAGTGATTTGTTGAAGCAGAAGCTTCCGTCGCTGTTCCTCCAGCCAAACGCTTCACGATATAAGGCACGGTCACTGATGTCAGGATCACGGCAAACGCAATCTGGGCGATCGCTGTGTCAACATAAGGCGCATACACCGGATTGAACCCGGCAGCCATCGAAGGCACCACCATGGACAATCCAGCAACCGAACATGTCGCAGCCGCTGCGTAACCGGGCCGTCTTAATATCGCGCGATCGATTCCAATGAGCGGCAGCATGCAGATCAGCAAAAATAACACCGTGACCAGCAAACCGGACAGACTGGACTGAAATGCAATGCGCAGATCAATATTGGACCCAAAGCTTGTACCTAGGAAAGGCAGCAGAATCAGTGTTCCCGGAGCGAACATCTTCTGTATATTTCTGTCCAGGTTACCAAGCAGTATCCCGATCAAGAAAGGTACTAGCGTAGCAAGTACACTGAGGTAATCGATACCGACACCGCTTGCCGAATTCAATATCATAACCGGAATAATCGGTACGGCGATTAGATTCAGAATGCCAAACGCAGCACGATCCACATCATCTCCGTACGTGTTCATCAAGGCCAGATATAATCCCGGATTACAACTGGTCAGAACGGCAATGAAGGCTACCGCAGAAACTCCACCGATCCCACTTATACCAAAAAAGTGTACAAACGCCCATCCGAACAGGCAGCTGATGAGGATACGTGAAATACAGAGCACCCCTGCTCTCTTTAATGTCACCAGAAGCTGTGACAAGTTAAGCTGTGTTCCTGATATCAGTAAAATCATACCGATCAGCACCATGGTACCTTTCGATGTGAACAGCGCTGTTGTTGGATCTCCGATCTGAAAAAACGATGGAAACACCGTGTTGATGACCGCGGCGGCCAGCATAGGAACAATCAGCAAGCCGCCGGGTATTTTTTTGATACGACCCATAATGTTCATGCTCTGTTACAGTTCTGCTCCGTTGGTACGGATCACATTCTGATACCAGAAGAAGGAATCCTTACGATATCTTTCGAGCGTACCATTGCCATAGTCGTCCTGATCCACATAGATAAATCCGTACCGTTTGCTCATCTCAGATGTCCCTGAACTGATCATGTCGATTGGTCCCCACATCGTGTATCCCAACACCTCGACCCCATCCGCAATGGCGAGTCCCATCTGTTCGATATGTTTGCTCAGGAAATCAATCCGGTATGGATCGTTGATCGTTCCGTCTTCGTTCAGCTTGTCGTAGAAGCCTGAGCTGTTCTCCAGAATAAAGACAGGCTTTTGATACCGATCATAGACGAGATTCAGCGTATAACGCAGGCCAATCGGATCAATCTGCCAACCCCACTCGTTAGCGGGCAGATGCGGGTTTTTATATACACTGTGTACATTGCCTGCCGTTAGTTCGAGCTGCTCTGTATCACTGCTGGAAATCATCGAGTTGTAATACGACATCCCCACGAAATCAGCCGTATGTGCTTGAATGCTATCCAGATCGCCATCCTCGATGTGCAACTGGATCTCCTTGTTTTTGAAATACGTTTTACTATAGTAAGGGTACTCGCCTTTATTGAGCACATCGAGATAGAACTGATTTTTCATCTGATCATCCTGCTGCATCTGAAGCGCATCCTCCGGCTTGCAAGTGTAAGGATACGTTGTGAAATAAGCCACCATACTTCCGATCTGGTTATTCGGATCAATCTCATGAGCCATCTTGGTTGCTCTGGACGCAGCTACAAATTGATGATGCAGCCCCTGGAACAGCATTTCTTCATAATTTGGAGCATCATAATCAATGATTCCCAGCGTTTTGGCCGATGCTTTCACGCTCATGTTGATCTCGTTGAATGTCACCCAATATTTCACTTTGCCCTTGTAGCGATTGAACAACACATCACAATAGTTCACATACAGATCGATCAGCTTGCGGTTATACCATCCTCCGAACTTGTCCATCAGTACAATTGGCGTATCAAAGTGACTGATCGTGATCAAGGGCTCCATACCGTGTTTAAGACATTCATCAATGACCTGATCATAGAACTCTAATGCCTTTTCATTCGGAACAGCATCGTCGCCACCTGGAAATACTCTGGCCCATGAAATGGAATAACGAAATACTTTGAAGCCCATCTCGGCAAACAAAGCGATATCCTCACGGAAGTTATGATAAAAATCAATCCCCCGACGCTTCGGATATTTTACGGTATCCGGGTCATTCTTGGCCTCTTCAATCATCTCCCAATTCACTCTGATCTGCTTGGTCACTTTGCGGTCGTTCTTCTCGTTAAACTTCATCACTTCTGGAATGGTCAGGCTCTTGCCATCCACATTATAAGCTCCCTCGGCCTGACAGGCAGATAGTGCACCGCCCCATAAAAAATCTTTTGGAAAATTGGAATTCGTCATTTTAGTTTCCTCCTGTTATTACGTATTATTAAGGCCTTATTTCAAGTTTTATGGGATCAGCTTCATTAGCGCTTCACTCTCCCGAATCGTGCCGCTGGTCGCTGTAGTCAGCACATCTCCATACTGTTGCATGTTGGTAACCACAATGGACGTAATGGTGTTATAACCTGCTGACGTAATGCCTTCTGGATCAAATTCCACCAATAAATCGCCGGCCTTGATTGTCTGTCCCTGTTCGATATGAGCGTTAAAATATTTCCCTTTCAGACTGACTGTATCCACTCCGATATGAATCAGAATCTCGACACCATTCGCAGCTTTCAATCCGATGGCATGTTTGGTGCGATAAAGTGCTTCGACTACCCCGTCAAATGGAGCGTATACTTTGCCATCTGTCGGAACAATCGCAATGCCTTTACCCATTAACTCTTGGGCAAATGCTTGATCTTCCACCTCAGAGATCGGTTTGATCTCTCCTGTCATTGGACTAACGATAAGCATGTCAGAAGATGTGGATGTCTGTGATGATACGGATGCTGGAGTCACCTCTGTGGCAACGGCTGTCTGATTGCTGTTTACTTTATCCGTAGCTTGCTGCTTCGATTTACTTCCTTCTGTATCTTCCTTGATGCCAGCCAACAGCGTGAACACAAACCCGAGTACAACTGCGGCAATACAACCAATAACGACATACATGTAACGATCCGATGAATACGTGCCAATGGCCAATACACCTGGCAGTGAAATTGCATTCGCTGTTGTATGCACCAAACTGTAGAATCCACCAACTAATCCGCCTGCCAGACAACCTGCGAAAAACGGACGTTTGTATTTGAGCGTTACACCATAGATCGCCGGCTCGGTAATCCCGAATAACGCGGTGAATCCACTCGAAGCAGCCGCTGACTTCATCGTTTTACTCTTCGTTAGGACAAACACACCGAAGGCTGCTCCAGCCTGAGCCAAATTCGCCGCCAGTGCCGTTGGTAACAGCACGGTTGCACCCAGTGTAGCCACTTGTTGAACCTGAATCGGCATGATGGCATAGTGCATACCAAACATGACCATGATCGGTTTGAAAAATCCAAGAATCGCACCAGCAAGAACACCTGCGGTTGAGAACAATGAGTTGATACCATTGGTCAACCAGTCACCGATATATGATCCTACTGGGCCAAGCACGATCAGTTCCACTGGAATCATAATGAACAAAACAATCATTGGGGTAAGCAGGACCTGTAGAAACTTGGGAATCACTCGATTGACGATTGGATACACATAACTCATAATCCATACCGCCAGAATGATTGGAATGACGGAAGAGGAATATTTCATCAACAGAATCGGCATGCCGAGAAAATCAATACTGTTTACACCTGTCTCAGCAATCTGAGCCGCAGCGTTCAAAATGGTTGGATGCATTAATCCCGCAGCAAGAGCTACCGCCAAATAGGGATTGGTTTTGAAACGATTTGCTGCACTAACAGCCAGGAAGAATGGCATGAAGTAGAAAATACAGTCCCCGATCATGTTAATGATCGTGAGGAAACCGGAGCCTTCCAGGTAACCCATGGCAGTTATAACGGTAGCCAAACACTTGATCATCCCGCAACCAACAAGTGCTGGCAGAACAGGCGTGAATATACCTGCGATGGTTTCAAGCACTACACTAACGGGGTTACGTCTCTTTTTCGGCCCACTGTCTGTAGACTCCGTAAGCTCGCCAATCTTGTCAGAAGTTAGATTCTTCACTTCACTGTATACCGCGTCTACTTTGGCACCGATAACCACCTGAACCTGTCCACCGGAATTTTGTGCCTTAAGCACGCCTTCGAGCTGATCCAGCGCCTTGAGGTCTGCTTTGTTATCATCTTTCAATACGAATCTTAAACGGGTTGCACAGTGTGTTAGCCCGGATATATTTTGCTCGCCGCCAACGAGATCAAGTACGTTTTTAGCCAAGTCTTTGTTGTTCATGACCCTTCTCCTCTACATGAGTAAATTGGATATATAAAAAATGACCAAGCCGGGGAATCGTCATTCCCTACGCTTGGTCATGCCTGATCGAATCAGTAACAGTCCAATATGGATTATTCGGTTAGTTCCTTCATTAGGTTCATTCCGTTGGTTCATTCGAAATCAATCGTTGGATATGCAGAATCAGATATAATTTTTCATCATCCGAACAGGTCCAGCCATAGTTATTTTTCAGAAAGTCCGCAATCTTCTCCACACAAGCGAGTTCCTTTGGAAACTTCTCCTTCACCATCAGGAACAGCGATTCATTCTCGTCTTTGAGCGATTTACCGCTCATCTGCCTCAGAATGAAATACCGGATATGTGTGGCAAAGCGCATGAAATGGATGGAATCCTCCTGAAAGTCAATTTTGAGAGCATATTTGATCACAGACAGAATCTCGCCCGTAACTGTGGTTACCTTAGTGGTATCCGTCATCTCTCCCGAGCCCACCTGCGCATTAACAAAATGCAGAGCAATCAGTGTTGTTTCGGCTGTTGGCAGAGTGATATCCGTTTTTTCCTGAATCAGCTTCAGCGCAGCCTCCCCCACCCGGGTCTCATCCGGATAGAGTGTCCGCACTTCCCATTCCAGCGGATTTTTGATACGGATGCCTTCTCTGGTTCGGGTTAATGCAAAACTGATATGGTCGGACAGGGTGAGAAGCAGATTCGGGTTAAATGTTTTATTCAGAATCTGACTGCCCAACTTGATGACTTCCTCCGCGAGATAAATATCCTCAATCGGAATACTGTTCAGCAGGTCATACATACGGATGTTCTTTGGTGCCACAAAAATTTTCTCCACCAAGTCCGTCTCCGTCAGCTCATAAGGGGTTTTCAGAAATCCTACACCCTTGCCTACGACAAAAACCTCTTCGTTATGTTCATTAATAGCGATGGCCACGTTATTGTTTACTTTCTTGATAACCTTCAATGTTCTCACCCCCCAACAAAAATAAAAAAAGACCGAAAGCGATTACAGTAAAGCAATCGAATTCGGTCATGCCTGGTTTCCCCAGTAACAGTCCGTGTTATGAATATAAGTTTATTATAGTGCTGTTTTTGAAAAAGTCAATCATCCAATCTTAGGGAAAAATCAGCCACTCTTATCATTGAAGGGAACGTAGAGACCCGATACGTCAGATATAACAACACCCTTTTTTAAAACTATAAAAAGAAAATGTGACCATATGCCCTACCCGCCAGTCTAATTCATATAAAAACCAGCCAAGTGCTGGCTTCATCCCTCCAATACGAAAGGAGCTGTTATCCATGGGTTCAACCGATCTCGTTAACCAGGCCATCCAAGGAGATCGTGAAGCCTTTATCCGGCTTATTCGAGACATTGAAAACTCTTTGTACAATACGGCAAAATCCATGCTGCGAAAAGAGGAGGACGTGGCCGATGCCATTCAGGAGACAATTCTGAACGCATACAAATCGGTGCATACACTCCGGGAACCCCGGTATTTCAAAACCTGGCTGTTTCGCATCCTCATCAATGAATGCAACACGATGCTGTCCCGCCGCGCTCTCTCCACCGCTTATGCGGAAGTACCTTCAGATAAGCGGGAGCATTCCAGTCCCTACGATGAGGTCGATATGCGAGAAGCGGTAGACCATCTGGAGGAATCGAAACGAATTGTTGTCGTTTTGCATTATTTTGAAGACCTGTCCCTCCGTCAAGTCGCCGATGCCCTGAATATTTCCGAAAGTGCAGTGAAAATGAGACTTACTCGGGCAAGGCAGGAGTTATATCAGAAATTCAAAAATTTTCGGGAGGTAAACTTACATGTCAAACCCGTTTAATATCGATCAGGAATTAAAGAACCAAGCGAAGGAGCGTCCTCTGATGTCTGAACTCGTTCGTAACCGGATTGATGCCACACTGGAATCTCTGCCGGTGTCGCCAGACACATTGAAAACGGAACAGACTTTGCGCTCCAGTCGCCGGAACAAGCGATGGCACAAGGCTGCAGCTGCGACGATCGCAGCCGGAGTGTTGGGCGTTACCGTATTTGCATCCGGCTTTGTATCACCGGCCATGGCTGCCTCCTTGCGCAATATTCCACTCGTGGGCAACCTCTTCAGCTCGATAGAAGCTGATATGGGTCTGCGAACGGCGGGCAACGAAGGCTTGACTACCCCTGTTAACAGCAAGGTTGCTTACCAGGATGTGAAGCTCGAAGTGCTTGAAGCGGTATATGATGGTACACGTGCTGCGTTTCTGGTTCATTTCACTGCGCCTAATCTGAATCAAGGCGAATATGACAATGGCAAGGACATCGTGAAACTGAGCAGCGGAATTGAGAATGTCTTTCTAAAAGTGGACGGGACCCGTCCGAATAGCGGACTGTTCTATAGTTCGGTAGGAGAAACGCAGCCAGATACACTGCTCTTTGAGCAGGTCATTTCCTCCAATCAGGGAACGGCACATTGGCCGGATCAGTTCGACGCCAAAGTTCAATTGACATTGCAGGGTATTGATCATGAGTTCGAGCTGACGGTTCCATTTACCAAATCAACAGATAACATTCATCGGGTTCTGCCTAATACAGCCATGACCAACGATCTGTATACGGCCGCTGTTACGGAAGCTGAGGTTACCCCTGTCACCACTCGCCTAACTACTGTTATCAGTTTGAATGATAAGAATACTCTTACGGCAAAAGAGCAGGAAAAGCTGAGTCACATCGGATTTGCCGTCTATGATGATCAAGGGCGGCAACTGACCTCACTTAGCGGCGAGGGCACCTATAAGGGAACCCAATTAACATCCGAACGCATATATGCCACAACTACCAAGAATATAAAATATCTGATAGTGAAACCTTTTGAGATCAAGGATGACTTCGCTGAAGAGGTTAAAGATAATCAATTCATCAAGGGAATGGAAATGAAGATTCAGCTTCAATAGCCTAATATTATTTCCTTATCGAAGGAGCCATTCCATGTCCATCCAATATTCAATCTCATCTCCCATCGTACTTGGCCCATTATTCGTTCTGGTCCTGCTCGCCCTGATGTTCCATGCCAGGGTGAGCAAAACCAGGTACACGGCCAGACATTATGTGTCGATGCTCGCATTTGCCATATATATGTTGGGCGTTATGCATTTTGTATTTCTCCCTATCGACGTGAACATCGGAATCTATGCCAATCAAACGCCATGGTATCAAAGCATTCAATGGATTCCGCTCCTGACCGTGGATGCAGTAAGCTTTCTCCTAAACATCGTGCTGTTTATGCCACTGGGGTTCATGCTTCCTTTTATAAAGCCTTGGATTCATTCGATGCGTACAGCAGCATCAGCAGGATTAGCCCTAAGTTTTCTCATTGAAATTACACAACTCCTGCTCCGAATAACCTTGGGCAACGGTCGCAGCACCGATCTGAACGATATAATAGCCAATACAACAGGAAGTGTACTTGGTTTTGTCATCCTGAATCTGTTCACCAAAAGCTCCATCGGCCAGCGACTAATGGCCCTATGGGAGTCACCACAGGGAGTATCATCCAAAAATATGCAGTGAAATGAATATGAGCATGCATAACATCCCTTGAAGGCAAAACATGGTCCATACACCAAGATGAAAAAAGTCGTGTGCTATGGTACAATGAAGGAATTGTGTATTCAGAGACAGACATGTGGATAAAGGCCATGAACTACGAATTTCTGATGTGCTTTTATCCATTCATCATGCTGCCATTTTAGGGAGGCTTATGGAACAACCATGCTCATTATTGGTATCGCCGGAGGAACCGGCTCCGGTAAAACGACGGTAGCTCGCTCCGTCATAGACCGTCTGGGATCAGCTAAAGTTACGTTTATATCCCAAGACAATTATTACAAAGACCAGTCGCAGCTCACACCTGAGCAACGCCGACTCACCAATTACGATCACCCGTTTGCCTTCGATAATGATCTGTTGATTGAACATCTCACCCTGTTGAAAAAAGGCCAAGCGGCGTATGCTCCCGTATATGACTTCACCATAGATAACCGTGCTGCCAATGAGACGGTTGAACTGGCACCGAACCATATTGTTATTGTAGAAGGACTGCATGTGCTGATTGATGAACATCTTCGCAGTCTGATGGACATCAAAGTATTTGTTGATACCGATTCCGATGTGCGAATTCTACGTAGAGTACTGCGGGACATTGAAGAACGCGGACGCACGATCCAATCCGTGTACAAACAATATCTCGAAACGGTAAAACCAATGCACGATGCTTTTATCGAGCCATCCAAAAAGTATGCCGATATCATTATTCCAGAAGGCGGACATAATGAAGTAGGTATTCAGATGTTATCCATCCTCACTGAGAAATACCTCACCGGAGAGAATTGGAACGGCGCTTAATTTGCTGTAAAACAACACAACAGAAATCCAGGTTACGATACAGCGTAATCTGGATTTTTTGTTAATTTTTCATTTATAACAGTCCCCAATAGTTGAAAGGAGATCTCCCCTATGGCTACTTTTGAAGAGTTCATGCAGCATGACATCCGGGTTGGTACCGTGGTGGAAGCCGAACCCTTCCCCAAGGCTCGCATACCCGCTATTAAAATGACGATCGACTTCGGACCACTTGGCCTGAAACATTCCAGTGCTCAGATCACCCAGCGCTATACCCCTGACATGATCATCGGCAAACAGGTCGTTGCTGTAGTTAATTTTCCACCCCGGCGGATTGCCGGTTTTGTCTCTGAAGTACTTGTGCTTGGCGGCGTGCCTGGTGAAGGCGATGTTGTCTTGCTCTCACCGGATAGCCCATTGCCTAATGGAACACCGATAGCCTGACTTTATTTAGAGTAAGAAGAATATGGGCTTTTCAAATGTTTGGAAATCGAGTATTCTTGATTTATTGATTATTGATGGAACTACATATGTTGGAGACCTTAAAGCATAAGGCTATGAATCTGCGGATTCGTGGCCTTTTTTTGTGTTTTTGAGGAAATATAGGTCTAGAGCATTAGTAACAGTTGGGTGGAGAGGAGGGAATATATTGATAAATCATACCAACAGCCTAGTTATACATGGTAGAATATTGATTATTATTACAAATTTAGTATCTAGTAGCCTGAAAAGTACATATCAAGGAGAGAAATTCACAATTGAGAGGAGTAAAATTCATGAAAAAAATGATGATTTCCGGCGTAACGGCATTAGCTTTATTAACAGGGGGTATCGTAGGTTTTGGAGGCGTTGGGAGTTCTGTAGAAGCCGCACAAGCTGCAACTACATTCAAGGATGTTCCTTCTACACACTGGGCATCTTCAGCAATTAATTCGGCCGTGGAACAAGGTTATTTCAAGGGGTATGCCGACGGGACATTTAAACCAAGCTCACCGGTCACCAAAGCTGAAATGGCAAGTATCCTGGGACGTTTATCCGACCAGCCTAATGCATCAACACAAGAACAAAACAATTTCACAGACATACCCGAGTGGGCAAAAAACGGCGTCTCTATTGCTATAGCAAAAGGTTTTATCAGCCCTTCTACTTACAAGGGAAAATTGGATGCACAAGGCGCTCTTCAACGAGGAGAAATGGCTACTTGGTTGACGCAAGGGCTAACCGTGGTTGATCCTGAGTACAAACAAGCACTCTCTGATGTGACCAACACCGTTGTGCCTGCAAAGGAATATTTCACAGGTAAACTCGCAAGCGCTCAAAAAAATGCAGTAGCCGTTGCCCTGGGAACAGGACTGATGAGTGTCGCAAACGATAAAACATTTGGCGTTGATCGTACTACAACACGAGCTGAAGTAGCTATATTGATCGCCCGTTATGCAGCAGTTGCCAAGACAAAACCTGCCGATTTCCAGGGTTTGAATGAACTGCGAGCAGTGGGTTTGACGGGGACGAATTTGAGTATTATTGCGCCTAAGTATCAGAAGACACCAGAAAGAAAAATTATTTTATCAGGCAATCAGAAGTACGATGAAGTTGTAACTAATGACTTTTCGAAAGTTAGAAACAAAGAAATAGTTACCGATACAAATTATGCTGATCTTAAAGTTTTGAATTGGATTATTGTAGATACTAATGTCGCTAGCAATAACCGTAGCATTTATTATCCCGTTTTTGTAGATGAAGGAGTAAAACTCCAAAACGATAGATATTTTTCTTTCGTCGAGTTTGATTTAAACATTAAATCGGCATCCATGAACCAACCACAAGCCGGAAGTCTCCTTAATTCAGCTACCTTTAATCCATTGGCTTCCCCACAGTCAAAATCATTTTTGTCATATGAGGCTCCAAAAACAGGAGACTACACCTTGAATAGAGGAGTCTTTGGAGTTAAAAAGCCTATATATTGGGCACAAGGAATGTTACATTTTAATCAATCGGTGACGAGAGCTGTAACCCTAGAAACCAAAGAGGGGGCAATCTTTAGTGTCATCGATACAAAATAAAATAGGAAATTTAAATTTAAAGACAGCTATCAGTAAATTACTGATAGCCTCTCTAACCATTTGCTCTGTATTAACACCTTATTCATATGTGCACGCCGGTGGCGGACCTGGTACTAAACCTGCAATAAAACCTCAATATATGGTACCCGAAACACCAGCGAAATCTCAACTAAAGGTTATACCTGTTGAAGGACAAAAAATGACCAATATCGGTATTTATATTTATCAAATTGATGATTTAAGATGGAGTGTTGATGGCGTATGTAGTGGGCCTAATGATCATAATTTGCTAGCTAACGATCCATCAAAAAATCGTCCCGTTTCTTCGACAGTTTGTGTTGATCTTGATCTTGATAAAGAAGTATACAAACCTGCAGTATATATGGATAAGAACAGCGATCCTTATACACGATCACAATTAACCGAGGTGTCCCTAACGCCTCATTATATGGACGACACCCAACATTACAATGCAGATTTGAATATGCCTAAACTTGTTTCTGTTGACTCCTTCAATGGTAGAAGAACAGTGTTCACAATGAAAATAGGCGGCGTTATCAATGCAACAGCTGCTAGAGAGTATAACCCACCTAAATGGTCAGCTGATTACATCTTCAATACAGATCTTTACTGGAAAGGTCTTGTTGAAATAACCAAAGAAATCAACCTCACCGCTGGCGGGCAACTTAGCTTGAACCAGTCCAAACAATTGAATGCAACGGTCAAAACGAAAACTGGAGATGGAAACTTTGGAGCAGAGACCAATGTAAACACTGGCAGCGGGGGTACAACGACATGGGAATCATCCAATCCTGGTGTTGCTACCGTTAATAATTCCGGATTAGTTCAAGCTGTCAGTAGGGGAACTACAACCATCACCGTACTGTGGAAGAAAGATGGATTTCAGTTAACTACCACAACAAACATTGGTGTTGAAGAGAACCCAGGTACGGGCGGGGGCGACGATAACGGAGGCGGTGGTGGAGGTTGCACGCCAACGATTGGACCACCTTCTGCTGGAACCATCATGAGCATGAACGATCTCGATCCAAATGCCAACGGTGTTATTAAGTCAGATAACAGAGGTAATGAGACATTCAATGTATTAAAAGGGATCCCTACTTCCGAGTCACTCTACACAAATGCCTTTGCTGACAATTATCTATTTAAACAAGCTTGGGCGAAAATGAGCGGTAAAGTTACATACAACTGTAATGTCACAATCTCTTACGACAGAGAATGGACAGTACCTGGACCAGAAATATGTGATGATGATGGTTGTACACCAGGGCCGCCTGTACCCGCGAATGACACGGTACCCAAGCCATACACTTTCCAAATCACAAGAGACTACTCCTACTGGAAAATTAACAATCTGGAAGTATACAAGATCGCTAAAGCAACCATGGACAATTATGCTTTGCCTGGAGAGACCGTTACGATGAGTCCTGCAGGATATACACCACCAACACTGGAGTCTAAAAATGATGAATCCGTAGAAAGCCATGTACAACCAGGGCAAACCACTTCAATCTCATATACTCCACCCAAATTAACAGGTGGTTTGAACCAACCTCCCAGTGTGCCTGATGATACATCACGGTTAAAAGGAATGGCTGAATCCAACACACCTCAAAGTAAAGTGAAGAATGATTTGGTGAAATTCAACAACACAACCATTATGAATGATGTGGAAGCAACCAAAGATGGGCCAACGCCATCCAACATTCCTAATCCAACGACGATTGGGCGTGATGTGCTGTACAAACCGGGTAATATGATCAGCAATTCCCTGCTGAATAAAGCAAACACCACAAGCTCTGGTGAGATCTATTATGATTTGCTACCAGGTAACGTGAATGGCGGCGCCAATAAAATATTACCGATTAACGGCATCAACACGGTCACGGTGCACACCCCTGTCGTCAACTACGCCTGGGTATCGGATGATCAGCCGCATAATCAGAAAACCGTACCAGACCCAACCAGTGCTGCACTCATTCTGGAACGTCCATTCATTGTGCGAATTCCCACATCGGGACAGCACTTGGACGCAGCGAGTTATCCCGGTTATGGGAATCGGGACTATGCTAAATATTTTCGAATCAAACAGGTGCAATTCCCGTTTGATGTCTACAACGCAGATCGAAGTCAGTTTATTCCTGCCAAGACATGGGTCGATATTCCGGTCAATCAACTGGACACCACATTCAATCTCCCTGTATGGGTAGACGAAGGCAAATACCATATTGTATTCCGCAATATTGCAGAGAATGCACCTGCAAACATTACCGAGCAACAGGATGCCAATACCAATCTGGCACATCATGTTGCTGCGGACACCGTACCAGTAGATGTCATCGGAAGGTTATATGATTTTCACGTCACTGATATCTCCGATTACAATTGGGAAAATGTATTTCGCAAGCGATTGGGCAGTCCCGAACCAACGGGCTATAGCTACTGGACCGGGATGAATAACATTGATGGTGATCCAAGAGGTAACCTGGCTCCATTTGTATTGCCTATTCGACCAGGAAGCCATCCGGTGCAGGGATTCGCTAATGCAACTGTGAAGACAGGGTACCATTTTAAGTTCGATCTCAAGACCAAGGGCAATATGTTTGGTAAACAGGATGGTATTCGAATTACACCCACTTTTGCTTTTGTGAGTAAAGACGGGGCCTCCCGGCAAGAAGTGGATCTGTACTACCATCGAGGTCAGGAACGCCTGATCCGTGTCGGATCGGCACAGGATCTGGAGAAACGATTTGTTGTCCTGAACTCCCGGCTTCGAAATGTACCCGGCACAGAGTTAGGCGATACAGCGCGTTATCAGTATACTTATGAACTGACAGCGGAAGAACGCAGCCAGCGTACGTTAGCAGAACATATGGTTCGCCTGGTCGATCAGACTTCTCATCAAAAAACATGGGTAGGTCGTTATGACTGGATGATCCTGTCTGCTCCAATTCGGACACTCATTGGACCCAAAACGGACATTCCTTCCGGGGTCAACGTGGACCGGGTCAATGCATCAATCCAGCGCTGGTACGGGGAATACAGCTTACCTGCCGATGTATATGCCGTACCAAAAGGTACGGATCTCGAACCTCTTGCTCGACAAAATCAGCTGGATGAGAAATCGAATGTTTTTCCAAAGAATGGTTATATTGTGGTTAACTTCAACATGGAGAGCCTGCGGAATGGAAATACAGATGCACCTCATCTGCAATATATTCAAGCACCACTGATGAATCAATGGCAGATGGAAGGTTTCAACAAAACGTCAACAGACAGTCAAGGCAGAACCTGGCCGTTGAAGGATGGCGATATTGTCTTTTACCATGCTGATCAGTCCAGCCGGAATGACTTCCAATCCCAAGTACCACACTAGTTTGAATCTCTCATGTCAGCACGACTGGCTAAGCAGATATAGCCAACCACATGTGGACAGAAGAGTCTATATGCGAAGTACCTCTCCAAAGACTGAATATCTATAAAGCGATGTTAAGCGATAATCACCCAATGAAGCAATCAATAAATATATGATGAAATAGCCCTGAGGGGCCAGATAAAATACTATGCAGCCTTCACAAAACTACGATGTACTGAATGACATAGGTGTACTGAACCACATACGATAAAGCATTCACAAGTGATTCCAGTGTCACATCCCAACTACACACAACATGCCTGTTATACAACAAAAGGGTTATCCTGAAAGTCATCTATGGACTTCTGGGGTAACCCTTCTTGCATCATTCTCTTTTTATAACCTTACTTAGACTATAAAGAAAACCCGCACATTAGTATTATCCTGACAGACTTTCTCCAGGAGACAGGTAGGTTAGCAGGAACGTCAGGAACGTGATGACGAACAATACGACTACCAGTTGTAATAGTCGTTTAACGATATATCTGCTCAAACGCTCTAACGTCCTTCCCCACAACTTTTTGTATGTGCCATGATGTTCTTCATCCACAGCTCCGCTGAAAACTTATAAATTCTATCAAAAAAAGAGTCCCTCTCCGTGTTACTGGATGAGGACGCCTTAAATAAATTTTCAGAAAAAATCATGCTCTCTAAACACCTTCCTATCTCCCGTAGGGTACTACTGTGTTTGTTAAAACTAGCAGGTCTCCTGGTTCCAGAATCATCGTCATTGCAGCTCCTTCCCGGTCTAAACCAGTGGATTATCGCTACCTGACTCCTCTGTTACAGTGGCGAGACCGCGCCGATATTACACCGGACTTCCCTATTAAGCTTCCACCCTGACGGGCAAAGCACCAAGTTCCACATATTCAATTACACTTCTGTATCAGTATGGCGGGATGACGAATAATGATCAAAACTTTTCTTTTAAATTTGAAACACTAGATGCGTCTAATCTCGATTTCTCGAACCCTTTGGAGACACCCCCGTCACTCGCTTGAACATCTTGGAAAACAGTAATGGGTCTGTATAACCAACCGAATGTGCCACTTCACTGACCGACAGCCCTGGATTCTGAAGAAGTTCGGCTGCCCGATTCATACGGTATTCCAGGAAAAAGGACTGTAGCGACATGCCATATCGCTCTTTGAACAATCCCGACAGATACGTGCGATCCAGCCCCACGGCGTGGGCAATATCCAGAATGGAGGTCCGCTGGCTGTACCTGTTCTCCATAAACTGAACTGCCTGCCTGATGTACTCTTCTTTGTTCGAAAGAAGCTGTCCCTCCTCTTCCTCTACCGGTGACGATGAGATCAACTCCGCTATCAGGCGGTACAAGAGACTCTGGTTCATCACATCCCCTCCCGAATACGTGGAGGCCTGAACCATCTCTGAGTACAGGTGCTCCATTGTATTCGTATCACGGGCATCATACACTGGATGCTCCGGGCTCAATCGGGCACGTTGCATGAATGCCTTGGCTTGCACACCTTTGAACCCAAACCACGAATACGTCCAGGGATCCTTTGGATCTGCCTCATAATGAATAAGCGTGTCCGGAAGTATGACAAAACCCTGTCCCTGAGTCAACTTGTATTCTTGGTCCCCCATGTACACAATCCCCCGTCCTTCATGGATGTAGTGCACAATGTAAGAATCACGTACACCTGGTCCCCAATAATGCGCAGGTTCACATGCCTCCCACCCGAAAAACAACAAAATCAGCTCCATCTGTGTCCAGCCTGCGCGAACCACATTCATCTCAATGCGACTCATTCTTCGCCCTCCATCCTGACTTCGTTCCGCTTATCTCTTCATTCAATCTATTTATATTATAACAGCTAAAGTGCTTCCATATTAGTTGAAAGCGGGAACAAAAATGGGATTATGACATGTTTGAAAGGGTTTGAGCCATAGTTATATGTGCCGAATCGGCCTATAGTTGGGGTACAACATTTTTCAGGGAGGCTAAACTTAAATGAATAAAATTACGTTCCTCGGTGCAGGCAGCACCGTCTTTGTTAAAAATGTATTGGGTGATGTCATGATGACCGAAGCACTGCAAGATTTTGAGCTGGCATTGTTCGATATCGATGCTGAACGCTTGAGTGATTCAGAGCGTTTGTTGACCAGTCTGGCCCGTTCACTCGGAAGTCGTTGCGTCGTGAACGTATATCATGACCGCAAAGAAGCGCTGCGCGGGGCCAAATATGTCATCAACGCCATTCAGGTGGGTGGGTATGATCCATGCACCATTACGGACTTCGAGATTCCGAAGAAATACGGACTGCGTCAAACGATTGCAGACACACTCGGTATCGGCGGAATTTTCCGTAACTTGCGGACGATTCCGGTCATGCTGGATTTTGCCCGGGATATGCAGGAAGTATGTCCGGATGCATGGTTCCTGAACTATACCAACCCAATGGCCGTGCTTACTAACGTCATGAACGTACATGGTGGGATCAAAACCGTAGGATTGTGTCATAGCGTGCAGGTATGTGTACCGCATCTTTTTGATGCACTGGGGATCGATCAGACGGGTGTCGTAGCCAAAATTGCAGGCATCAACCACATGGCGTGGCTGCTCGAAGTTACCAAAGATGGGCAGGATCTGTACCCCGAGATCA
The DNA here is from genome assembly GCF_037965655.1 of Paenibacillus sp. FSL L8-0435. Classification (NCBI taxonomy): domain Bacteria; kingdom Bacillati; phylum Bacillota; class Bacilli; order Caryophanales; family Paenibacillaceae; genus Paenibacillus; species Paenibacillus sp. FSL L8-0435. The sequence goes on along the minus strand of NZ_CP150185.1, from coordinate 277,756 downwards.
AACGTCTCGCGAAGGAAAAACAGAAGGAACAGCATGATGACATGGTTCGTTTTGAGCTGATGCAGCGTTTTGGCTATTATGTAACGGAGTCCTCCGAGCACAATGCTGAGTACCACCCTTACTTCATCAAACGGAATTACCCGGAGCTAATCGAACGCTTCAACATTCCACTGGATGAGTACCCACGCCGCTGTGTGAACCAGATTGAAGGCTGGAAAGAGATGCGTACCAAACTGTTTGCCAGCGAAAATATTGAACATACCCGCAGCCGTGAATACGCATCGCATATTATCGAAGCGATGGAGACGAATAACCCGTACAAGATTGGCGGAAACGTTATGAACAACGGACTGATCACCAACCTGCCTCGCGAGGCTTGTGTTGAGGTACCTTGTTTGGTCGATGGATCAGGAATCAGCCCTACGTACATTGGGGATCTGCCTCCACAACTCGCGGCACTAAACCGGACAAACATCAACACGCAACTGCTGACGATTGAAGCGGCAATCACTGGCAAAAAAGAACATATCTATCATGCCGCCATGCTTGATCCACACACAGCTGCAGAACTGTCTATCGATGACATCGTAGCCATGTGTGATGAGTTGATTGAGGCTCACGGCGACTGGTTGCCAAAATACACGTCATAATATAAAAGCACCGTTTCCTTTGCTGCAAAAGGGGACGGTGTTTTGTTCGTTCCATAGTGCTCACCCGCTGAATGTGCATCACATCATGGTTAAGAAGTGTCCCGCTCCATCGAACCTTATTCGGCAGGGAGCAAAAAGCGATAACCGATGCCCGGCTCCGTCTGAATATATCGGAGATTTGTCGGATCTTCATTTAATTTTTTACGCAGATGTCCCACATATACCCGAAGATAATGGCTGTCAGACTCATGATGATGCTCTCCCCATACCTGCTGCAAAAGCTGACGCTGAGTGATTATTTTCCCTGCATTCGAGGCGAGCACCTTCAGCATCTCATATTCCGTCGGGGTTAATTTGACCAAAGCCCCCTCCAGTTCCACCTGCCTTTGGGCCAGATCAATCGTGAGTGATCCGAAGCGTAGTATGGGCTCATCCGTCGTTTTGGCTACATGACGCAGCGCCACCCGAATACGGGCGACCAACTCACCCATCCCGAATGGTTTGGTTACATAATCATCTGCACCACCATCCAACGCGGCAATTTTGTCCCCCTCCTGATCCTTCGCTGTCAGCACGATAATCGGCACTTGTGACCATTCACGAATCCGGCGAAGCACCTCCATACCGGACATGCCCGGCAAACCGAGATCCAGGATGATCAGATCCGGATGTACAATACTGGCCTGAATAACGCCCTCTTCGCCATCCTCACACTCGTGGAGTTCAAATTGGTGTGCCTGAAGGGTGACCTTGAGCAATTTGCGAATCTGCGGCTCATCATCGATCACCAGTATGCGAGCCCCTAGTGGTACGTTCATGTTATTCTTCAACCTCTCCTTGTTCTGAATAGGGAAACCGCGGTCCGTGAGCCTCCATGGGGATATCTATGCGTATTCTCGTTCCCCCGCCCAGATTCGGCTCTGCTACTATGGTACCTCCATGGACCTCCACAATGCCTTTGCAGATGGCCAGACCAAGCCCCGTCCCGGTGACATGCTGAGTAGACTCTGAGCGATAGAACTTATCAAATATACGTGTTCTTTCTGCTTCCGGTATACCGATGCCTTGATCAGCCACCATGATCGTCAATTGACTTGGACTCTTGTCACTCGTCACAGTGATGACAATCCGGCTCTCATCAGGTGAATATTTGATGGCGTTGCTGACGATATTGACCAGTACCTGCTCCAGCAATACTTCATCTCCGTAAATGAACACCGGATCATCAGGAAGTTCAACTTGAAAATTACGATTGAGACTGAATTCCCGAACCTGTGTCAGTACAACGCTGATTATATCTTCCACGTCACACCATTTCCGGTTCAGTTGCAACATACCGCTCTCCAGCCGAACCATACCCAGCAGATTTGTGACGAGACGATTCATACGCAAGGCTCCATCCCGAATGTTGCCTGTTAATTCTCTCCGATCATCGGGTGTAAAAAGAGTATCATTCTTCAACAATCCCGTAGCCGAGCCGATAATGGCGGTTAGGGGCGTACGCAATTCATGAGAAACAGAATCCAGCAACGCTGTGCGTATGCGCTCTGATTCGGCAGTGATCTGCGCCAATCTTGCCTCTTCCGCCAGCTTCACTCGGGCAATGGCACCTGCGGCCAGTCCGCCGCATGCCTCCAACAGACGAAGCTCTTCTTGCTGCTCATGAACCTCACCAGCGTCCATGCTCACGGCGAGCACGCCATGAATCTGCTCCTCTGTGCGTAGCGGCACGTAAAGTCCGGTAGATTCCCGCAAAGTGGATGATCCCTTACCGGCGATCTGTCCGTGAAGATATACCCATTTGGCAATGGCAATCTCCGACTCTCCATTCCCCCACCCATCCTTATCTCCTTCTGATGCGGAAGAGCTTGTAACCAGCAGATCACCCTGTTTATCTGGAAGATACACAGCGGCCGGCTTACCCAGGGTAAGCGATACTTGGGTTGCAATATTAACCAGCAACGCATTCAGATCCGTAATGGCTGTCATCTGACGACTCAATGCGTACAGGGAGTTAGTCGTAGCTTCACGTGCTTTTACCATCTCCAGCTGTTGTCGCAATCGACCTGCAAGACTGGCTGTCAGGATCGCCACCGCAAGATACACAACAAAGGAGATGAGATATCTCAAATCCTCAACCGTGAAGCTCAGATATGGCGGTACAAAAAAGAAGTCAAACATAATAACGCTAATACTCGCAGCATATACAGCTGGTCCCATTCCCCAGTACACGGCACTCACCAAGACAGGAAACAGGTATACAAGCCCAACATTAACCAGATCACCACTCATGCCGATGGCATGAAACAGCAAAGTTAGCAGTGTCACCCCGAGGGTCACCCATACATATGCATATGCCGGTACCCTTTTCCCATGGGCAGCCGGCGTTTCTTTTTTTATTCGTTCAGACAAAATCATTCACATCCCGCTCAGTTCATAATCATAATCTGCAACGATTAATACATCCAGATGCCGCGACAAGCGTACAAGTCGGTTGACCACCGAACCTGAGCCGCGGTAGCCATTCAGCCACCACATCCGTCTTGCCTGCCCGACCACCAACTGGGTTGCTCGCGCCTCCGATGCCTTTCTGGCCAATATCTCAGGTACATCCCGCAGCTTTGGACTGTGATGAATATGAAATTGACCACCAAGCCGAATCGTCAGCTGCTCCAACGCTTCCAGATGGCACTTCACTTCGTCACTCATGGACTCACCGATGTGGATATGGTGTACATGCCAGATGGCTTTTAGACGAAAAGCCATGCGGAATCCGCGCCGGATCAGCCGCTCGGCATGACGATCACTGCTTACACATACAAAGACTGCTTCCTGTCTGCGCCAAGGTCCTCGAAGTGCAATTTTGGCCTGCTGTGCTTCAAGCCGTTCATCCACATCGTCCGCCAGCTCGCGCAGGGCAAGTTCTCGCAGGGCAATCAGATTGCCGATTTTGAAAAAATTCGCAAGGGCTTGCTCGACCTTGGCAGTTGCATAGATTTTACCCTCCCTCATGCGCTGCCGCAAGGCCTGGGGCGCCACATCAATCAACTGCACCTCATCCGCCATCTGAATGATCCGATCGGGTACGGTCTCGCGGACACGAACACCGGTAATATGTTCAACGGCATCATTCAGACTTTCGAGATGCTGTACGTTCATTGTGGTAATCACCGAGATGCCTGCATTCAGCAGGAGCAGAACATCTTCATAACGCTTTTGCCGAACACTCCCGGGTACATTCGTATGCGCCAGTTCATCCACAAGCACCACTTCTGGGCAAAGATGCAGAATGGCTTCCGTGTCCATCTCTTCCAGACGAGTTCCCTGATAAACGCGTTGTGCGCGAGGGATCACAGACAAGTGACCCCTCTGCTCCACAGTTTCCGCCCGCCCATGTGTCTCCAGCAAGCCGATCTGCACATCGATGCCCTTGCGGAGCAAGTCATTGCCTTCCCGCAGCATCATGTAGGTTTTGCCTACACCTGGTGCGGCTCCGATATATATTTTGAATGTGCCGCGCTGAATCTGACCAATCTGTTCCTTCATTTCCTGCTCGCTTAGTCTGCGGTATGTCAGTGACTCCACATCGTTAACTTTAGCCGGAACCACACGTTCACCCTCCCGGGCCGCTCGATCAGCAACCAGAAACAGGTCGACACCACGTAATCTGCGCAGCAACGAGTTAACAACGGACCCTTGCCACAGTTCCTGCCAGCGTGTACGCCGGGAGTGTCCCATCACAATGCGGGTAATCTGGTGCTCCATTGCGTAACGCGCCAGCGTAGATGGGATGTTGCGACGGTGTAATATAGACAACTCCTCCATATGGCCGCCAAACTTCTCTACCAGCTTCATCATATTGCGCCGAAATACGGTTGCCTCCTTGGTTAATGGCTGCTTCATATTCCGGAAAACAACGGCGCACAAATCACCATTCAGCCGTTTGGCAATCTGTTGCCCACGCCGGATATAGATGGAGCCATTCCAGTGATATTGTGTAGACACCAGAATCCGTTCCATGATGCCTGTTGTGACGGTAATTCCCATCTCCTCTCGATGCTCACGCAGGGATTCATTCACCCCTTCCGCAACCAATCTCAGGGCCAGTTCGCGCAGAATACCCAGATTGCCTTGACGGAACACAGCTTCTCCCTCATGCCCCTTCAGATGACCTTCTGCCAGACGGCTCAGTATGGTTTCCGGCGTGACATCAATCAACTTCACTTCATCCGCAAGCTCCAATGTATCGGCAGGCACCGTATATTCTGCTGCGATCCCCGTAAGTTGCCGTGCCAGCTCTGTATAACCTTCCAGCTCATACACATTCACCGTTGTCATGATACTGATGTTGTTTCGGAGCAAGAACTGAATGTCCTCCAGCCGGGTAGCATAGCGAGCGCCTTCTCTGTTGCGATGTGCCAAACCATCCACCAGCACAACCTCCGGATTACGCGCTAATAGTGCATCCAAGTTCAGATCCTTCATCTCTACATCATCATTCTGGCGCACCCAGTGAATGCTTGGAATTCTTTCGAGTACGCCAAGTTGCTCCACCGTTTCCGGTCTGCGCATTGTGGAGACGGCGCAAATAACCACATCAATGCCCTGCTCACGCAACGTATTCCCTTCTCGTAACATGTGATACGTTTTGCCCGATCCGCTGACTGGGCCGATGTAGATTTTGAGCGTACCCTGCTGCAGTTTCGTAATCATCTTCAGCATCTCTTCCGGTGACTTGCGCTTGAAGCTGTCTTCCATCCGTCCATCTCCCCCTTTTCTTTAAAAATACGATGAAAAAATGGAGAAAGCCCCTCCCGATATATCGTGAGCAGGCTAATTACATTCGTCCTTTATTTCAGTTCTGCTGTCAGCGCCAGATTCAGAGCCGTTACATTCACACGCGGCTCCCCGAATATCCCCATCTGCCGGCCTTCCGTATGCTCATTTACAATTTGCATAAGCTGCTGTTCACTAAGCCCCGTAGCTTTGCTAATGCGCGGGATCTGTGCCTCAGCGGCTTCGGGAGAGAGATCCGGATCAAGTCCAGAGCCTGAACCCGTCACGAGATCAGCAGGGATCTGCTTCAATCCTGGGTTTTCCTGCTGGAGCTGAGCAATCTTTTCCTTCATCTCGCCGATATACTCCTCTGAAGCTACGGCGCGATTCGAACCGGCTGAAGCCGTTGGGTCATAACTGGCATTCGATGCCCGGGGCTGGAACAGCCCCGGCGATTGGATTTCCTGTGCCAGCAGTGACGAGCCGATGATTTTCTTATCTTGTGTAATCAGACTGCCGTTCGCCTGCGCAGGAAAGAGAAGTTGGGCTACGCCAGTCGTTACGAGCGGGTAGATTAGGCCACATATCAGCATAAGTACGACGGATAACCGTATAGCGGGCAAGAACATGTTCATACAGATCACTTCCTGGATTCATTAGGATAAAAGAATAATGTTGATAAGCGTTGTTATCTCGTTAAAGAATTCCTGACAGAACCAAGTCAATCAGCTTAATGCCGATAAAAGGTACAATCACACCGCCTACGCCATAGATAAACACATTGCGCCCGAGCAGCCTTTCGGCTGACATCGCCCGGTACTTAACCCCTTTCATCGCTATGGGAATGAGCAGTGGAATAATAATAGCGTTGAATATTAGTGCCGACAGGATCGCAGACTGCGGTGAAGCCAGATTCATAATATTTAGCGCCTGAAGCTGCGGCATAGCGAGGATGAACATGGCTGGAATGATGGCAAAATACTTCGCGATATCATTGGATATCGAAAAGGTTGTGAGCGCGCCGCGTGTAATCAGCAACTGTTTGCCAATGGAGACGACCGACAATAGCTTGGTCGGGTCGGAATCCAGGTCAATCATATTAGCCGCTTCTTTGGCCGCCATGGTGCCAGAATTCATCGCCAGGCCCACATCGGCCTGCGCCAGAGCAGGAGCATCATTCGTACCATCGCCCGTCATAGCGACGAGTTTGCCCTCCTGCTGCTCTTTTTTGATCGCCGCAATCTTGTCCTCGGGCTTCGCTTCGGCAATAAAATCATCCACGCCCGCTTCCAGCGCTATGGTCGCTGCGGTCAGTGGATTATCGCCTGTACACATAATGGTCTTGATGCCCATGGCGCGCATCTCGGCGAACTTCTCTTTTAGCCCTGGCTTCACGGTATCTTTCAGATAGATCACACCGTAGATTCGCTCATCGATGGCTACAGCAAGCGGCGTGCCTCCAGCCTTCGCAATACGATTTGCAATCTCATCCAGATCATCGGGTATGCGACCTCCTTCGGAAGTTATATAACGTTTGATCGCATCCACGGCACCTTTACGAATCTTCATACCGTTACTCAGATTGAGACCGGACATCCGAGTCTCTGCTGTGAATTCCACACTTTCCCCATTTGCATACTCCGTCTCAGACCAGCTCTGACCTTGTTTGCCTGCCAGTTCCACAACAGAACGTCCTTCCGGGGTCTCATCTCGCACAGAAGCCTGTAAAGCAGCTTGCGTCATCTCTGAAGCAGTAATGCCCTGAACGGGAATAAACTCAGATGCCATGCGGTTTCCGTATGTGATTGTTCCTGTTTTGTCCAGAATCAACGTATCGATATCCCCGGCCGCTTCCACCGCTTTACCCGACATGGCGAGCACATTGAACTGCGTAACACGGTCCATCCCGGCAATACCAATGGCAGACAGTAATCCACCAATTGTGGTTGGGATCAGGCAGACAAGCAGTGCAATCAGAGTCGCCAGATCCAGTCGAATACCCAGGTAATTCGCCATTGGAACCATTGTTAGGATGACGATCAGAAAGATCAGGGTTAATACGGCGAGCAGGATTGTCAGCGCGATTTCATTGGGTGTTTTCTGGCGCTGAGCACCCTCAACCAGAGAGATCATCCGGTCAAGGAATGACTCACCGGGATCGGTCTGAACACGCATGATGATGTAATCGGACACAACGCGGGTACCTCCGGTAACCGAGGAGAAATCGCCTCCTGCCTCCTTGATAACCGGTGCGGATTCTCCCGTAATGGCCGATTCATCAATGGAGGCCAATCCTTCCGTAATTTCACCATCCGTCGGAATCAGTTCACCGACTTCCACGCGGACCATATCACCCTTTTTCAACTGGGTCGAAGACACTTGCCGGATTGTTCCATCCTTCTGCACCAGATTGGCCAGGGTGTCCGACTTCGTCTTGCGTAACGTATCCGCCTGCGCTTTACCTCTGCCTTCTGCAAGTGCCTCCGCGAAGTTAGCGAACAGCAGCGTGAACAGCAAAATGAAAAACACGGCGATGTTGTACCCACGCCCAGCCTCGGATGCGGTGAAGAGATCAGGATTAATGCATAATAGGAACGTAATGAATGTACCTACCTCGACAATAAACATGACCGGATTTTTGATCATGACCACCGGATTCAGCTTTTTGAACGCATCGAGTGAAGCCTGAACTATCATATCTTTGCTTAACGACCGTTTCGATCCGGGATCACGTTGAATATTACCGGGGTTGTTATCCGGCTCATTGCCCTTTGATCTGAACATTTCTGTATCCATGTGTTGCATCGTCTGTTCCTTCTTTCGTTCGACTGCATTCATCGTACACTGCCACCTCCATACGTTACGTCCTTGCGCCAATTCCTCTGTTGCTCCCCTGTTATATCCCTCATTGAATCATCGCCAGATGCTCTGCAATCGGTCCAAGAGCAAGCGACGGGAAGAACGTAAGTGCGCCGACAACAACGATCATCATGACCAAGACGCCAGCAAATAAAGGCGTGTGTGTACGCAGCGTACCTGTAGTTACTGGTACAACCCGTTTCGTAGCGAGTGAACCCGCAATAGCCAGCATGGCGATCATTGAAACGTACCTTCCCAGCAGCATAACGATACCAATTGCGATGTTGTAAAAGTCTGTATTGGCATTTAGTCCGGCAAAGGCCGATCCATTATTGGCTGCACCTGAGGCAAAAGCATAGAGAACTTCAGTCAGGCCATGCATGCCCCCGTTCGAGATGGATACAATGGCTTCAGGCCGCATAAGCGCGAGTGCCGTTGGCGCAAGAATAATCAAAGGATGAATGAGCAACGCAATGGATGCGAGCTTTACCTCTTTCCCCTCGATTTTTTTGCCCAGAAACTCAGGTGTTCGTCCCACCATTAATCCACAGATAAACACAGCCAGAATCACATACAACAGTCCGTTGATCAGCCCTACTCCTTTGCCACCAAACACGTTATTGAGCATCATCTGAGCCAGTGATACCATGCCTCCAAGTGGAGTGAGCGACTCGTGCATATTGTTGACCGAACCTGTTGTAGCCGCTGTCGTGACTGCCGTGAATAAAGCCGATTCGGGTATGCCGAATCTGACCTCTTTACCCTCCATATTGCCTTGAAGACCCACTGCATCCAGCGCAGGTACACCGCGATATTCGGAGACAAATACGGTGGTCAACATCACAAGGAAAAGAAAACTCATCGCTGCGAACAATGCCCAACCCTGCTTCCGGTTATTGACCATCAAGCCGAAGGCGTATACCAGTGCAGTGGGTAACAGCATCATACAGACGATATGCACCAGATTGCTCAGGGCTGTCGGATTCTCGAATGGATGTGCAGCATTGGTTCCAAACCAGCCACCACCGTTGGTGCCAATGTGTTTGATCGACTCCAGTGAGGCGACCAGTCCACGTGAAATGGTCTGCTGCGCGCCTTCCAGCGTGGTTGCGTTCACCGCTCCCGCGAGCGTCTGAGGCACCCCCTGGAATACAAGGAACAAGGCTACGATGAAGCTCAGCGGTAAAAAAATCCTCGTAATCGACCGTACAAGGTCGACGTAAAAATTCCCCAGTTCATCCCGGCGGCCTATCAGCCCGCGAATGAACGCAATAGCCACCGCGAATCCGGTCGCTGCGGACGTAAACATCGGGAACGTCACGGCCAGCATCTGTGACAGATACGACAGGGCGTTCTCGCCCGTATAAGACTGCCAGTTCGTGTTGGTCATAAAGGATACCGCCGTATTAAATGCTTGCGCCGCTGGCATATTGCCGATCCCATCCGGGTTAAGTGGCAAATACTTTTGCAGCCGCAGCACCAGAAACATCAATACCAACATTACAAAGTTGGAGAGGAGAACCGCCGTAAGGTACTTTTTCCACCCCATGGATTCGTTCTCGCGTACTCCCATCACGCGATAGAGCAGTCGTTCCGGCCCGCCAAAAACCCGATCCAGCCCCGTTCGCTGTCCATCAAACACGTTCACTACATATTTCCCCACCGGTTTAACCAACAGCAGGATGATCAGTAGCGTCACTGCTACTTGCACTACACCGATACCCATATCCGCATTTCCTCCCTATTCGACGTTCCCTTGTTCCCGTATTACGCACATCGCCAGCATCAGAATTTCTCCGGCTTCACCAGCACATAACCGAGATAAATCACCAGTGCGAGCACAATCATGCCGATGACAATCATCTGGCTTCCCCCTCTCTACCCTCAAGCCTTTTCGCAGAATTTCAAGAATCCCCAAAACACCGCAAACAGCAGCACAACCAATCCAATCATCGTGGCATCATTCACCATGCGCCCTTCCTCCCTCTCTCTACCGATCTCTGCACCTGCTACATGTAAAATCGTAATACGAAACGCTGTAAAAAAGGGGTAAAGAAATGCCTCCACAGGTGTAAAAAAAGCGTAAAAAAGACCCGCTATTCTCAGCTAGGGGCTGAAAAGAACGGGTCTATCATCATTTTTATACGGAGCACTCCATTACGTGCCAATCTATTACCTACCCGTCATTTCAAGAACTGCGTGTAGGCATTTCCCTAACATTTTGAATACTAGTTTTTGGCTTCTTCGTCATGTACTTGTTAAAAAAGTCGGTGTTTATTCCTGTCATATGATGAAAGAAGGAAGTTTCCACTTTCCAATCCTCCTCAATCATATGACGGATATCCACAAGACCTTTATTGGAAAGCAGGTCAATAATGGTTTTAATTCGCATCGGCTTTTGAAGTGGAATCTCCCTGTCGAAAGGCTCCTTTTCCAGATATCCTCTTCGGTGCATCGCCGCATAGAAATTACGATGATCTTTAGCTTCCATCATTCCTAGATGTGCTGCTCTGTATCCCAGCACTTGTAGGGAAGTCTTCCATTTATTTTTCAAATCAAGATATTGATCGGGATTCGTCTTATAAGTGATTTCATTCATGTCCGATGAAAACTCTTCTTCGGGCAATAAAAATGCACCCGCAAACAGATTAGCTTCATTTTCAATCAATTTGTGTTCTTTTCGGTCCAGATTGACAAATTCAAGACGATAATGAAGCAACAAATGACCAAGCTCATGTGCAATATCAAAATTCCTACGAACCGCAGAACGTTTGATGTTGCCCAGTATGATAAACGGACGATCATTTCTTGTCCAAAGGCTGTACGCATCAATTTCTTCACCAATCGCTTTTTCAAAAACATATACACCACTTTTTTCGATCCGGAACATCAGGTTCTCATTCGTGGATGGCTCCATATTCAGCCGTTGTCTCGCAAGATGGGCAACATAATGGATCTGAGTCGTACGATCATCGTCTGTATGATTCATATACTCAATTGCCTCTTCCCGCAATTGGATAATATTCCGTGTGGGAAGGCTGATCTGAGCGGTAATATAATTAATGAACGTGTCCAGATATTCTACATGCTTTGCTTCTGTCTGTGTCTTGGATATCACATTCATCACTTTCGAACGATAGGCAATGTTCATAACATCAATGTTGGCTGCGTTATTACGCTGTGTAAGCATATCTTTCGTATAAAAATACTTGCTTTTCACACTGAAAATGCGTTTCAACTCATTTACAATTGGCACCTTCGGAGAGGTATACGCATTTTCATATTGCCAGACTGCTTGTTCTGTCACACCTAATTGTTCGGAGAGCTGTTTTCTCGAATACCCATGCATGATCCGCAAATTGGTCAAATTTTCACCAACGAACATGCTGCTCCCTCCTTACTGAACGACACAGGGAATCACCCCCGCTGTTCTCCTTCCAAAATTTCAATATCATAAGCTGCCGGATCAACGATATCTTCCACATCAGGCGTAAGCGCCTCCCGTTCACTATCATCCAGTTCAGCACCAGAGATGAGGTCCGATAAATCTTCTATAAAATAAGCGATATTATCATGCGGATTAGGCAGATAATGCTGAACCTTCGAAATTTGGTATGCATCATCAATAGCATAAGTGAGTATATGAAACTCATTATATGTAGATGCAAGATGTTCAAGTTCTTCTTTCACACGGCTGACCTGACTCTCTGAGATTGGAAAAGAAAGTTGCTCAACCCTCTCCAACTCACCATGTTCATTACGGCGTGGTTGAATCAAAGAAAATTCCAGATCGTTATTAATCTTGGAGAGATCGTGTAAATAGGTACGGAAAGCACCTTTGTTGTCAACGCCCGTAGGTAGCTTGGCACTGGAAAAACTATTCTCATTAAAGTAGGCTGCGTTCTTTATCAGAAACAGAACTTTTGATTCTTCATGTGTGAACTGGAGATAATCCCATGTTAAACCTGCTTTGGATTTCTTGTGAGTGAATCCTTGTTCACCGCAATAATCTGCGATTTTGCTCTCAATAAAATTTCCCTTTGTCCAGGCAAAGGCTGAACTAATCTTCATGTTTCTCTTCCGATCTTTACGGTGATCAATATATTCGCGGTATCCTTCAACAATAGCATCAACAAGCATCTGACTATGTTCCGACTTGAACTTATATTGTTCCATATAGATCACTCCGATTCATAAATATGAAGACAAGTTATATTTTAATCGAAGTTCGTGTGCAAAGATATGATTTTTTTTGATATTTTTAAAGTAAACCTATCTCATACACTTCATCCAAATGGATTCTGTGCCCACTGCAATAATCTCTTTTTCGTGATTTTGCCATGAGAGGTATGCTTGACGACTTGTCCCTGATCGAGCAGAAGTACCTGGGGTGACTCATGGTGAACCTCTGTCTCTTCCGCAATATGGCGGGACAACGAGCGATTTTCAATCACTTTGACGATGCGGTAATCCATAGGCTGTTTGGGATCTGATGCATGGGTGCCTACAAACGCCATAAACTCTCTGTACGCTCTCGCACTGGTCGGACAAGTTGTGCTGTGTTTCAGGATAAGGACCGGATGAGCCTGCGAGCGATGAAGCGCATCTTCCCAGTCATCCGTTTTGTGCAATTCACGTACATGTTCGCTGAGCATATGTTCCGAGTCTGACCCTGCACGTTTGCTAACCACCGAACCAATCACAATGCCAAGCGCCAAGCCAAAAGCAATCCCGAGTCCAAGCTGCTGCGTAGCCGTACCAATGCTGACTCCCATAGCCGTTCCTATAGCAAGCCATACGGCTTGATGATTTACTTTTTTCTTCATGCAGATCTTCCCTTCCTGAAATATGTATATCAGGGCTATAAAACTTCCTACCTTATATTCTGATCAAATTATAGCATAGGCCTCTGTGAGCAATCGTTAATAATCTTCATCTCCGGGTACAGATTTCAGTGATTGGATTTATGCAAAATGCTCATTTGTGATACACTGGTTGTAATTTGGAAACGATGAACATGAAGAATGGATTGGAAGGGCGGAAATTCCATATGACATACGCATTTATGATTGAACCGCAGGATTTTATTGCGCTGGATAACGAAGACGAGCTGATTGAGAAATGTCAGGAGTGGGGATTGCTTTCCGGTAAAGCAACCAAACTCAAAACGTTCTATTATAAAGGAAACGGATTAAACATGCCGTGCACCATCATTGGATATGTCGATCACATGGCAGCTGTTATTCAACTGGATAATGGACAAAAACATTGTATTCACCCGTCTTATCTGAAGGAAATGCAAGCGTCCAGTTACAGCGCCAGAAGCATAAGTAATGCCGGGTCAGATCGAAGCACAGAACCCTCAATTTCAGATACAGTTGCACCAGTTACCCCTGCTGATGTTGCGCCAACTCCTAATGCTCTGGCTAACCCGGATGGAATTCCAGCGGATCTGGATGATGCGGAAGATACGGACACAGATGAATTCTCCTCGGGGCTGAAGGGTGATCCGGACGGGCTGGTGGAAGAGTATGTTGGACCTCAGACCGGGGCAGCCAATGAAGCCAAACCCAAAGCCAAAACAGTGAGCAAAGCCAAGACCGTCAAGATTGATCTGCCCGAAGGTAAAGTGAAGATGAGTGCCGTTGTCAAAGAGTTCACCACCGTACCAAATCACTTCTCGGACAATGACGATGAAGTCATCATCTATGAAGCAGTTACCATTACGGAGCCAGACGTCATCGATGTTGGGGAAGCCTGGTCGAGCCACAGTGCCACCGTTAAGAAACAGGAACTGGAAGTGGGAGATGTTATCACGTTTGAAGCAAAAATTATCAAGAAGAAGCTGACACGTAACCCGGTTCCCTATAAAATCAACAATCCTTCCAAGATTCAAAAGGAAGACTAATCAAGGAAGATTAATCACGATTCATTACAAAAAAGCAAAAAAACCTCCAAGACTGCCTGAAGCAGATCGCGGAGGTTTTGCCATTTGTAGGCTATATTAGCGAAGAGTACGCTCTTAAGCTTGTCCCGGCGTAGCACTGATCTGAAACTGTACACCAAATTTGTCGACAACCGAGCCATAGGCTGGACTCCAGAACGTTTCTTGTATCGGCATTTTCACTTCGCCGCCGTCTTGCAACTGGTTGAAAATCGCTTTGGCTTCTTCCGCCGTATCCGTGTTCACTGTAACCGTAATATGATTACCTACAGTGTGCGGCATGCCTGGAAACGTATCAGACAACATTAATACCGAGCTGCCAATCTGCAAGGAAGCATGCATAATGCGGTCTTTCGCTTCTGGCGGGATGGGGTGATTCGGGTCAGACGGACCATCGCCAAATGTTTGAAGCGCGAGCACTTCGGCTCCAAATGCCTTTTGATAAAATTCTACCGCTTCACGTCCATTACCGTCTGTTACCAGATACACATTCAAGCTGATCGACATGCGTTCTTCATCTCCTTGGGCTCATGTAATTATACGATTCACGCCACTTGCGACATGAGTATATATGAACAGGTTGTCCTTTGACAAGCGTATATTTTCTCACTACTTCTGTTGGACCATTACACGATTAGGGTTACCAAATAATTTTTAATCCATCCCTCTCTCCACTACTTCTTGCGCTTGCGTATATAATAGAGAACCGTGATCAGAACACCCGGAACCAGTGCTGCAAAACTGGCATAGATCAGGCACCATTTCAACTGGGTACATATCGGAGTGAGTTCAGCAAGCACAGGCGTACGTTCAGGATAACGATACATGATCAGGGACGCACCTATATTTTCAAGCATGTCCATAACCCAAGCTAAGGCCGGAATCAGATTCACCCAACGCCAGCGACTCTTTATCGGAAGCACGCGATAGAGTATCGATAACAGAACAACCAAGAGGGACAGATAGGCCAAGGGCCATATGAGGTCAAATGTGAACCGTGCCTGAATATAGGCGCTTCGCCCTGCTTCTCCATACTGCTCAGCCATCTGATAAAGATCATCCGCCGTGTACAGAAACGATGAATCCGGGGACTGCCCACCACCTGTGGCCTCCTCCGACTTTGCCGCCTGCCAGGGCAGAATGAATGCAATAAAACAGGCAAAAACAACAACCGCAGCTACAACCCATTTCCAATTCACCCGCTGATAGAACCAACCTGACACTTTATTCAGCACATTCTGTCCCCTTTCCGATAAAAAAAAGACCACTCTCCCGAATCCTATCGGTAAAATGGTTGTGTTCAATCCTATAAAGTTATCGAGCTTGAACGATGTTATCTATTTCACTTTTCAATAAGAGGTATCGGTGAACACTTCTCATGATCGGGACCTTCGTTAGTTTGTTCTTGTCCACGTACAGTTTCATCTGGTCTTTGGTCAAACCAAGCAAACTTCCAGCTTCCGATACCGTCAACACTACCTCTGGGTTCGTAGCATTAAACGTCCTCTTTACTTTCTGATTCCAGTCCTCGAATACCTGCATAGATCAGTGACATCTCCTATCCATAGCCAGTTATTATCAGGCTGAATATATCCAGTATACCACACTTGTGCTGCTCGTAACTTAATCCTTGCGCAGAACCATATTCTGATAGGCAGATTTCCGCTTGACCCTGACGTTAACTCGAGGGTTTATACTGGCTTCAGGAGGGGATTAGCATGAGTATGTCACCTGAACATGTAACCAAGAAACGACGCAGCAGTGGAATAGCCATAATTGGAATGAGTTGGTTAACGATGACATTGGGTCTGTTTTTTGCTACACTCGCAGGGGAGTTTATCAGCACTATTGTTGTTGCTGCTGAATGGATGGTTCATCTCACCCAAGCTGTTGTCATTATTAGTATCGTCTTACCCGTACTATTCGTCATTCGAAGACACTTCCATATGAAGTCCGTTCTTCTTCCTCTGACAGGAAAAAGCATAATTCACTTGCTCTCTGGCGCATTATTTGCCACTTCTCTGGCCTTTATCGGGTTGGCGATAGCCAGTATGAACAACTGGATTACGATTACGGAGTGGCACTTCTCAGCTGAGTTCTTGCTTGCTGTCGTACTTAATAGTTGTATTGCTTTCTTGTATGAGGCTTTGCCAGAGGAACTATCCATGCGAGGCATGGTCTATGATGGATTACGCTTCAGACTGCGACTTCCTGTGTTTTTCGCTTATGTAACTCAAATCATACTCTTTCTGCTGGTTCCGATGAGTGTCAGCCTATTGCAAGAGCTCGTCGGTATGGATGCCGGAAGCCGGATAACCTTGGATTATATGATCTTGCTCTTGACCTATGGTATTACGTTACAGCTTCTGCGCAGTTTGACCGGATCTTTATGGGCCTCCATCGGATTTCATGTCGCTTACCTGGAAGTAGCCAGATTCGTTGTTATGCCAGGTGATAGACCCGCATTGTTAAACTATACCGCGCAAGATAACGGGTTGGCCGAAATATTTATTTTGTATATGATGATAATCTTCGTCGGTGGGATCATTCTGGCGGTGCTCAATGCATGGCGCTGGTGGAGAATACAGAAATCATGAGGGAGGGATCTGCCTGTTGTATACCGTTGGACAACTATCCAAACATACCGGAGTGTCCATCCGAACACTGCATTATTATGAGAAGCTGGGTTTACTGCGACCGGCCCGTAATGAGAACAATCAGTATCGCTTATATGGTGAAAAGGATATTTTACGGCTTCAGCAGATTACCATTCTGAAGAAAATGCATTTTAAATTGAATGAGATTGGAGAATTCCTCGATCAGGATGCTGCTCGCTCTGAACCAGAGAGTACCCTTACTTTATGGAATAATACGTTGGAACAACAATTGGCCGTCGTTAAGGAACAGCAGGAGAGATTAAGCAAGGTCGAGCATCTTCTTTTTTCAACCCTATATGCCATCAGAGCATCCGGTACAATCAGTCTGGATGAAATGTTGGGTTTCATCCGTGAACTGGATCAGCCTCCGGGCAAGTTCCGTCAAGATGTTTTTACACATGAAGAAATGGAATCGTTACCTCTGAATAATCAGAACAATTCAATATCCCTGGAATGGGCCGATATTCTTAAAGAAATTCATACATGCAAGATGGAACCTCCGGATTCCGAAGCCTCACGGTTACTGGCCATCCGAATCTCTGATTATGCTGAAAGGGCTTTTCAAGGGAATGCAGAATTGGCAGAAAAATATTGGGATTATATCGCCCCAGAGGATGATCAGTCAGCTCGTGTATATGGTATGACAACGGAAACCATGCGTTACATCGAAATGATCCTGGATCGATGGGCAGTCCAGAATCCTGATGATCAACAATAAGGGCCACTTCGAAAAGTGGCCCTTGATCCATTCCTTCTTTATGCTTCGTTACGCCTCTTCCCAGAAGCGACGCAGGTTGTCCATGGCGATTTTGGATGCGGACTTACATTCCTCCATGCCTTCGAACTCCACCGTAATGTGACCATCATAACCGAAGTCTTTGATCAGCTTTACAATTTTACGAATTGGAATGTCACCTTGTCCAACGATGGCCCCACGCAGGAAGTTGCCGTAGGCTGTGGTGAACCATTCACCCTCACCCGGATGCTCATCATAAGGACGGAAGTAGAAATCTTTGAAGTGGACCAGAGAAGCGTACGGCAGATTTTTCATGACACCGATAATCGGATTCTCATCCACGCACATGAAGTTGCCAATATCGAGTGTTGTTTTGAAGTTCGGACGATCTACAGCATGCAGAACACGCTGCACCCGATCACTCGCCTGTACACTGAAGCCGTGATTTTCAATGGTAGTGGTGATACCAAACTGCGCAGCATAATCCGCAATAATCTGGCTTCCCCGCACCATCAGCGGCAGATGTTCCTCGAACCAGGCAATGGTCATCTTCTCTTTCGGCAGGGTAAACGCCGTGACGTCATGACGCATATGTTTTACACCCATCCGGTGAACGACATCCACATGTCTTTTGACCCGAGCCATCTCTTCTGCAAACGCCTCTTCCGTCTCCTGCACGAAATTCGCTGGCATCGAGTAGTTGGACAGTTCAATACCCGCAGACGCTGCCCGTTCCCGAATCGCATCCGCTAGATCGTGATTATCCTCCACGGTATAACCGTAAGGAACCATCTCCATATGCTCGCCGCCGTTCGCCGCAATCCAGTCGATCACATCCAGCACCGTCATCTCACCCGAATTCAAATCGTTCAACAAACTATACGTGCTCAGGCCCACTTTCATCTGCTCAGCTCCCTATCGATATTGTTGGATAAATTGAACCGCCTTGCGAATGTCCTGCTCCGGCTGATGACCAACCTCACGTTCAATCGTCAGATAACCGGTGTATCCAATCTCCTGAAGCGCTGCAAAGTATCCGTCAAAATCAACGCCACCCTCGCCCAGAGGCACCTCACGGAAGAATGTTCCGGAAGAGACCATCTCGGCAATTTTATCGTGATCCATAGGGGCATAACCGACCGCTCCGTATACGTCTCGTGGGTCAACTTCCTTCAGCCGCACACCATCCTTCACATGGGTATGTACGATGTAATCCTTGAGCAGATGAACGCCCCGCGCCGGATCATCTCCGGTCACCATCACCATATTCGCCGGATCAAAATTCACCGATACTCCGTTGGTCGACAGCGTATCCAGGAATCCTTTTAAGTCAGCAGCCGTTTCCGGTCCTGTCTCAATGGCAAAGTACGCACCAACACTCTTGGCGTATTGGCCCAGTTCCTCACAAGCAGCATGCAGCGTAGCATAAACTTCCGATGAAGGGTCATGTGGAACAATGCCGATATGTGTTGTGACGATGTTGGTGCCCAGATCCAAAGCGAGATCCACGATCCGCTTCGACTTCTCCACTTTCCAAGGATTATCTTCCTTGACCTGAAACCCATGTCCTCCCAGATCACCGACCAATGCTGAAATGTCGAGACCCAGAGAATCGATATAACTCTTTAACTCTTTGCGAGCCGCAGGCGACAAATTTTCGGGGTCCATCTCTCCCTTGACGGCATAGATCTGCACACCTTCTGCACCTACGTCTTTGGCTTTGTTCAACCCTTCCCGTACACCTACGCCAAAGCTATCCACGATGACACCAATCTTATTCGTTAATTTCATGTCATACCTCCCGTGATTGAATGATTAACTCTACATTCTCATGTAAATGTAAGGTTCGACTCATTACTGATATCAACAAGTTTCACCGACTTGATCTCATACGGTTTAAAGGTCAGTTCGAATGTGCCGTTCGGACAAGCCAACGGATGGATCTCATCCTCCAGCAGATTAATGATGGACGCTTTGATTTCCTTTTCAGCCCACTGAACCTGCACCGTTTCCCGACCTCCTGATGATTCGTAGAAACGCAGCACCGTTCCCGAGCCGTCTTCCGCAGCCTTAATTGCATCCAGAATGACATGCTCACTGTGGAACTGAACCCAAGCGTGTTCAGCTGGCAAGTGACCCGAAGACGGATTCGCTGTCACAACCTCCACCGGATGATTCAGCTCCATCGCCCGGCGAACGACGGCAGCTTGTCGCCAATCTCCCTGGTGGGGCAGAAATGAATACGTGAACTCATGATCGCCCTGATCGGCATGTTCATCCGGCCATTTCGGGGCACGAAGCAGGGACAGACGTATCGTCCGATCCTTGATGTCATAGCCGTACTTGCAATCATTCAGCAAACTCACACCGCTGTTGCCCTCCGAGATATCCGCCCAACGATGTCCGCAGACCTCGAACTGTGCCTGCTCCCAACTGGTGTTGTTATGAGTTGGACGCTCCAGCGCTCCAAACGGGATTTCATAGGCTGCTTTGGCTGCCACCAGATCCACCGGAAATGCCACCTTGAGCAGCTTATGGCTCTCATTCCAGTTCACTTTTGTATGGAAATCAACACGCCGCTGGTAACGATGCAAAATGATATCCTGACTGATCTCCGATTGATTCAGCTTCCAGACAAAACGCAGTACATCTCGCGTAGCCCCGTGCTGTACAACCTCTCTGGAGATCAACTGCACTTCACCTGCGCGCTGGGATTCAAACCGTGGATCGATATCCCATGCATCCCAGTACGTCGGTTTGTCATGGAAAAACTGCCACTCATTCGCCCGATCACCGGGCTTCAGCCAGTCGCGTCCTACCGTTTTGTCATACCATCTGGTAATCTCTCCCAAGTCATTGAACTCAAGCGTGTAAAATTCCGTTTCCCACGTGGAAGGGAAAAGTTCTTCTTCCCTTAATGGAAGGATAACATCCGGTGCCTCTCGTAGCCATATCGTTGTATACCCAAAAGCAGGAATCGACGGAACATGCACGAGCAGTGTATACTTGTCTTCCTTTTGTTCGAGATCACAGGCCAGACGGTTACCTTCACGATCGAATGCTGCCATCCTGGCGAGGTGAGCATCCCCTGTAATGGTGATATTTTCTCCACGTTCCCAGCCGAGGCTGTTGAATATAATGTAGGGCAGACCATCCACTTCATCTGTTGCAATGTTCTCCGCAAGGGTATCCAGCGTTTCCCGCAGTGCGGATGTACCTAATGCAAATACCTTTGTGTACTCCTCAGTGGACGTTACGTAAACTTCTGGAATCGACGTTCCCGGAATAATGTCATGGAATTGGTTGAGCATAATCAACTTCCAGCCTTCATCCAGATCATTCTTCTTTTGTACGGCGTAAGCCCCGGCAAATTGCCCCCAGATCTCCGCTTCCCGGTACAATACCTCTGCTTTTCGGTTACTACGTTTGTTCCTTGCATGGGTCGTATAGGTTCCGCGATGCAGTTCCAGGTACAAGTCCCCGTGCCATTTTGGCAACGTCGGGTTGTTTAACGATATATCTTCAAAAAAAGCCCCTGCTGTGCTGAATTTGCTGATTGGCTGTCCAACCATCAAATGGGATCGCTCCGCAAACTCCACCATCTCATTCGTCACGCCGCCACCACCATCGCCATGTCCGTAAAGCAACATTTGCTCAGGGTGTACATCCTTTTGTTTAAATGATTGCCAATGTTCATCCACATCTTTGGGACGCGTATGTTCATTCACCCCATGATTCAGATATGCCAGCACGGAAGTGCCATCTATGCCTACCCAGTCGAAGAGGTCATACGGAAACGCATTGGTATCATTCCAATTCAGCTTGGTGGTCATAAAATAAGGAATATTGGCGAGCTTCAGCATCTGCGGCAAGGAAGCACAGTAACCAAAGGTATCTGGCAGCCACTCAATGTTGGAGCGTTTGCCAAACTCCGCCTGGTAGAAGTTCTGCCCATACAGAATTTGCCGAACCAATGACTCACCACTCGGAATATTCAGATCCGGCTCCACCCACATGCCTCCAACCAACTCCCAGCGGCCTTCGGCAATACGGGCTTTAACTCGCTCGTACAACTCCGGGTAATGATCCTTCACGAAGGCATACAACTGCGGCTGGCTCTGGGAATACACAAAATCCGGGTACGTGTCCATCAAGGTACACATGGTCGAAAACGTGCGACTGGACTTGCGAACCGTCTCACGTACAGGCCACAGCCAGGCAATATCAATGTGGGATTGTCCAACCAGATGCATGAAGCCACTTCGATATTCCTCCGGGTCTTCCTGCTGTACCGACTGTGCTAACCCATATTCGAAGTTCTGTATCCAGGCTGCATCACTCCAGCGTTCCGGGTCATTGTACATGTCATCCATCACCTGATGAATGGCCTGAACAAGTGCCATCCGCTTGGGCTCCTTCTCGTTATATGCCCGGAGCGACTCGGCGAGTACCGTAACGCTGTACATCAGGCTCTGCAGTGGCTGATTAATATGAACCAATGCTGCCCGAATGCCCTGAATAGGCGGCTGAATAACAGCTTGTCGGTTGAGTGGATCATGCGGCTCTGGAATCGGATCATAGAGTTCAATCTCCAACTGCGGTGTATTGCCAACACGACTCCTCGGAAGGGGTACGAACCAGTGATTCCGATCCAGTCCATGATAAGGCATGCCATTCACCTTCAACAGCCCTTCTCCTCCGGCATCGAAGATCAGACCAATAGCCTGATCTTGCCATTCCGCCGGAATCTCCACACGTTTGCGCAGAAAATACGTCGTTCCGTGTACGCTGTTCAGCGGATTCAAGTTTTGCATGGCCTTGTTTGCCTGCTCATCTTTATTTTCATGTGCCTGCTCGTACTCGTATTCCCCTGGCCGAATGTATCTGGCCCTCTGCATCTCCCACACTGGAAGCTCGATCGTATCCAGCCATTGCCGCTGTTTCAGATCTTCGATGAATCGCTGAATTCGAATCATACCTCCACCCCCACCTTCTGGATCTGCAGACTGCAAGCGGTCCAATCTGTGGAATTACGGCCAACCATGAGCCTGAATTCACCCGGTTCTACGACAGACTGGAGACGGGAGTCGATCAGTGCGAGATGTTCTTTTTGCACAGGGAACGTAACGGTATGAGTCTGTCCTGGCTCCAGATGGATTTTACGAAAACCCTTAAGTGACATTTCAGCCCGGGTGACCGAAGCCGACATATCCGTGATGTACAACTGTACAACCTCGCTTCCCGATACCGCTCCGGTATTGGTGACTTCAACCATCACCTGCGCTTCATCTTCTGGCCCAATTACGTCTGGTATTACTCTTACATTCTCGTATTTGAATTCGGTGTAGCTCAGTCCATATCCAAACGGATACTGCGGCGCCAGATCCATCTCCAGATACCGCTTGCCACGAGTGCGTTTGGCATGATAATAGACCGGAAGTTGTCCAACATGCTTGGGAATGGAAACCGTAAGGCGACCCGATGGATTCACATCGCCAAACAAAATATCTGCAATCGCGTTACCGCCTTCCTGCCCGGGGTACCACGCTTCCACAATCGCATGGACATGCTCATCAATCCAAGGTTCAGCAATGGGGCGGCCGTTAATATACACGACGATAACGGGTTTCCCCAACTTATGTACCTCCTGTACCATCTCCAATTGAACACCCATGAGATTCAGGGAAGCCCGGTCAATGCCCTCACCACACTCCATGTCGTTCCATGGATCATCGGTCACCACTGAAGCACCTGTCCGCAAATCGATCGTACCTTCACCAAAATCGCGGGCGCTGGAACCACCCATCACCATCACGATGACATCCGCCTGTTCTGCACAGGCGAGCGCTTGTGCAAAGCCCTCTCTGGAATCGCCTTTAATCCGGCAGCCAGGTGCGTACAGCACCTGGCCCGAATCCGCGCCAAGCTTGCGCGTAATACCATCCAGTACGGTGACAATCTGTTCTCTCGGCTGTGGCGAGGTATAGTCCCCAAGCTGGTTATAGATATGGTTCGCGTTCGGACCAATAACAGCTAGCTTCGTACCTGTTTTGGCAAGCGGAAGGGTATCCCCCTCATTTTTCAGTAAAACAATCCCCTCTTGTGCAACTTCCCTCGCCAGCTGATTGTGGTCTTCACATCCGATAACCCGCTCTGCAAACTCTGGATCAACGAAAGGTTGTTCAAATAACCCAAGTCTGAATTTCATCTCCAGCACCCGCCACACAGCCAAGTCCAGATCCTTCTCTTCGATCAGTCCCTGCTCCAACGCCTGAGCGAGATGTTTGCGATACATGTACCCGGACATCTCCATGTCTACCCCTGCCTGAAGGGACTGTGCTACAGCCTGCTCCCCGTTCTCAGCGGTGTTATGTCCATGGACCAGCATCTGAATGGCACCAAAATCAGTAATCACAAACCCATCAAAACCCCACTGCTCACGCAGAAGGTTATTCAGCAGATACGTACTGGATGTGCAAGGTACGCCATCAATCTCGTTATAGGCGGTCATCACGGAGCAAGCCCCGGCTTCCACTGCTTTTTTGAACGGCAACAGATCTATTTCATGTAATTCACGTAATCCCATATGCACAGGTGCTGCATTACGCCCACCCTCCGAGCTGCCATAAGCCGCAAAATGCTTGAGTGTCGCGACAATCGTCTGGTTGGAATCGAGGCGATCACCCTGTAGTCCCTTCATCGCTTCTACTGCAAATTCACCGATTAGGTATGGATCTTCGGCAAAACATTCCTCCGTCCGTCCCCATCTCGGGTCACGTACGACATCAAGCACCGGGGAATACGTTGCCGCTCCCCCCTGGCTCCGGGTCTCCACAGCTATGGCTTCACACATCTTGCGGTATAACTCCATATTCCATGTGCTGCCCACCATTAACGGTACCGGAAAAACTGTTGCCCCGATCGCCATATGCCCGTGGGAACATTCTTCTCCGAACAAAATGGGAATGCCCAGCCGGGAATGCTCCATGGCATACTGCTGAATGACATTCGTGGCAACGGCTCCCTGCCGTGGAGTAAGCCCCGTTTCAAGTGTCACTTCCGTCCATGGATCGGCCCGAAGCACACCATACAGAGAACCAACACCGCCCTGTTCCATGTCCGCTTTGAACTCTTCCGTCACCTGTACTGTACCATCAGCTGCTTTATCATACGTCTTCCATCCCATCGGCTGAATGAGTTGTCCAATCTTCTCTTCCGTTGTCATCCGTCCGATCAGATCCTGAACCCGCTCCTGAATGGGAAGCGAAGCATCTTTATAGTCCATATGCACATTCTCCTTATGCGTTCGGAATTAGTTAGGCGGGTGCACTTACATCACATGGCTTTGCGGTAGTCACTTGGTGCCACACCCACCACGTTCTTGAAAGCCCGGTTGAAGGAATTATAGTTTGTGTATCCCACTTCCTCACTGATCTCCTGAATAGCCTTATCGGTCTCCTGCATGAGCAGCTTGGCTTTTTCGATACGATGACTAATGAGCAGATCCACAAACTTCTCCCCAATCTCATCCTTGAAAAGCTTGCTCAGATACTTCGGATTAATATCGAATAGATCACTAAGGTAGTTCAGTGACAGATCAGGATTGTTGTAATGCTCTTCGATGTATTTGCGAATCTCCAGAATATGTGATCTGTGTTTTCGGGAACAATGCAGCGTCTGCATCTGCAGCGCCAGTTCCCTGAACCCTTCCCAACACAGCTTACGCAGATCGTCTAACGTCTCCCAGCCTTCAAGCCTTGGGAGAAGTGGGGTGAATATAGCAGCCCATGACTCCTGATACTCCCGTGGAAGTTCGGCGAATTCCCGATTGTAATGTTGAAATAACAGTTGGATCGTATTCATAATCTCCTGCCGGGATAGAACGGACTCACTGATTTGTTCAAAGAGTCTTTCAAAATGCTTTTCCCAGACATCGTCCGATAAACGCATCGCCTGTACCAACAGTGAGATGGTTTTCAGGAACTCATACACATCATTGGTCGAATTCGGCACATCGCTACACGGAATGATACGATTTATCCCCAGTACAGCCTTGTACTCCAGCGCGTGCACGGCTTCTTTCAATGAAGCTCTCAGCCCCCGAATATCGACAGCAACCCGACCAACACCAATGGTCACGGTGAAGTTCAGATACTGATCGATTCTGTCCAGATAACCAGCAAGCAATCGATGTTCAGTCTCCTCAGCTTGTTCCATTTCCGGAATCCAGAGGATGGCGTACAGACGCTGATCGGAGATCCATTCAGCCCATACTTCCGTCCCTTCATGGCGTGCACTCTCTTGCAGAATACTGGATAACACAAATTTCAGGAGGGATTGGTCCTGATGATGATACTCCGTCACAAATGTATCATACCGATCCATTTCAATTACCATGACGGCCCAACGATGCTCCAGCTCAGGCAGTTTGAACTTCTTCATCTCCGCTGTCAGCTCCGTGCTCGTAAAGTCTCGTGTGCCCTCCAGCAACTCCTGAAAAAACATTTTTTTCTGCAAAATCAGATTCTCTTCATGCTCCTCCTGATATTGTCTCGTCTGATCAATCATGCGTTCCAGTGTTGTATGGATGAATCGGAACTCATTCTCCTTGCCATAGTTCAGTCCAGATTGTTTCTGTGAAGAGACGGTCTGAATTAACGTGACAATCTGCTGAATCGGCTTGTAATTTCTACGGGTCACATAGATCACCCACACCACACCGATCAACACAACCACTATCGCAAAGGCAAACCAGATATTATAAAATTGCAGAGTCCACTTGACGATTTTTCCATTGTTGAGACCTGTCTGCACCTTCCAACCACTATAACTCGACGTAAATTCGGAGAAGACTTCTCCCGACGTGGTTTTAGTAGAAGCTGCGACCCCTCCTGGCATGCTGCTATCCCACAGATTGCCGCCCGAACGGTTGAAGATGTTCACAAACGTAAATTCCGGATCATACATCTGCATAATGGATTTTCTCAGGGTACTCAGGTCCACATTTGTCACCACAAGTCCTTTGCCGTTTCCTACACTTCGCACAATCGTAATCACCTGCTCCGTCGCTTGTGAAGGAAAAGCCTTGAACGCTCGTGCTCCTGCCCACTTCTGTTCATCCCTTGACCGGCTATCTGCAATAAAGTCTGCATCCGGGAACTCTTCAATCGGAACAGCCTTCCCGTTACTGAAGACCGTGCCATCCCCGTATCGAACGAGATAAATCGAATCAATCAGCGGATACTCTATTTTCAATTCATCAACCACCTGGACCGCCTGAATGCCGGCATACACATCTTCGCTGCCAGATACCGAGAAATAATTCTTCAAGTTAGGGTTGGTCAAAATCTCACGCAGTACCTTGAAATCAATGGAACGCAAGGAGTTGTCCAGATATTGCGTTACCTGTGATGCTAGGAATTCATTGGCCTTGAGTGCTTCCCTACGGTTCTGTTCATTGAATACCTGGAAGAAAATAAAAAATAGAATGGTCGTCACAATAAAGAAAACAGGCAGATACGATAACAGCAAACGCCTAAACCAATTGTTGTTCATCTCCGAGATCCCCCCACCGTTACTGTTCATGCTGAATGACGACAAACACCTGTGCTGATCGCTAATTTCCCATAAATATTCAGTACATTATATCGGATGACGTGGGGTTGTCATAGGAGAAGACCGTCCCGGTCACGGGTGACAGACGGGACAGCCTCTATATTGAATCCTTCTATTATTGATTTTTCTCAATGGCACGCTGGTAGATCTCAAGGTAATTACTCAGTCCGAGACCATCAAAGCCTTTGACATACGAATCCCATTCCTTATCAATGCTCTTGCTGCCAATAATGAACTGTGCCATATTCGTCTGCACATAATCCTTAATGGCTGTAGTCAGTTGTGCTGCTGATTCGGTATCCTCTGGACGAATAAATACGTTCGCAGGGTATACTTCTTTGGGTGCATAAGGTTCATACACATTGGTAGCTTGAGCCAGACGTGTACCATAACCCTCTGCCTCTAAAGGGTTCTGTCCTTCGGCAAACAGATTACGGAACGTGTTGGACAAGTCATGGGCTCCGATCTGTGACCAACTCTCGTTCACAACAACGTTTGGATCACGCTCAGGCAGGTTGTAGTAGCTGTATTTGGCCGGCTCGCCATTGATGTTTTTCTCATCGGCATCTGCCTTCTTCCAGCCCTTGCCTTCGGTTGGGCCATACTCCGCGTACAGCGCACCTTCCTCACTGAACATGTAGTCTACAATTTTGATGGCGGCAATTTGTTGTGCTTCTGTCGCTTTGTTGGTGATGGCAAACTCAAACTCACCTACGCTCTGTGTAGCGCCTGTCGTATGCACTCCATCTGGTCCTTTCAATGGAGGAACGATCTCCCAGTGTTGGTGACGGGTGATGTCTTTGTCATAAGTATTCACGAGATAACTGACCAGCGCTGTTGTAATGGAGCCGACCACTTCGTCGCCTTCCTTGTTCCCCAGCTGTCCTATCGCCTGATCGTTCTGTGTAAAGGAAGCCGGGTCAATCAGGCCATCTGCATAGAGCTTGTTCATGTACTCCAGCCCTTTCTTCCAGCCTTCCTGATTGGCGGCAAAACTCACCTTGCCATCGTTCACGATCAGGTATTTGTCGTTATCATTGTATATAAAACTATTCATCAGGTAGGCATCAATGTTGCCATTCCATACATACTTGTTCGGTGCGCCTGTAAGTGGAATCTCGTCCGCTTTCCCGTTACCGTTTGGATCTTGTGTCTTAAACGCCTTCAGAACGGTATACAGTTCATCAGTTGTGGTTGGCATTTTCAGGCCCAAATTATCAAGCCACTCCGTGTTGATCCAGTATTTCTGTGCATACGTACAGTGGTAACATTCATTGAAGATAGGCAGCGCATAAATGTTGCCGTCCGGTGCCGTGATGGCTTCTTTGAAGTAAGGTTTCTCTTCCATAATCTTGGTCAGATTCGGACCATACTTCTGAATTAGATCTTGTAGCGGAAGGAACACGCCCTGTTTTCCATAGGTTTGAAGGTCTGAGGTGGTGAACTTGCCGTGAAGAAATACTTCCGGATAATCACCACTAGCCAGCAGCAATTGTCTGCGATCCTGCAAAGCGTCTGTTGGGGCCAGATCCCATTTTAGGGTAACGTCGAACTTGTCTTCGATAAATTGGGTGAATTCATTCTCTTCCATGGACGCTTTGCCTTGCGGAGCAAAGAGGGTCATGGTTACAGGACCACCGCTCTCCCCGCTACCGTCGCTACTTCCACCCGATTCCTCGGATGAACTGCATGCGGACAACAAAGCCATCGAAGCAAAGACCAGAAACAACATCGAAATCCAAGATTTTCTCAATCTGACTCCTCCTTTTTGTTCATAACGGCAAATTATTGACTTGTACTGCACGTGTATAAAATCGCTCCCGGAAGCCGGCGTGTTCCTTCCACCTCCTTTCAAAAGGCAACCGGGCTTAACTCACTAGGATTAACCTTTGAGGGAACCAACCATGACCCCTTTCACAAAATGCTTCTGTACAAATGGATACATGATCAGAATTGGAATGCTCGCGACAACAATCAGTGCATATTTCAACACCTGCTCGAACCCTTGGTCCCGCATCTGTTGGCTGGTATTGGCAAGCATCGCCGGATCAGCCGCGTTCAGGATAAGCAGATTGCGAAGCACGTATTGCAAAGGGAACAACTTCTCGGAACGCAGGTAGATCAGTGCATCAAAGTACGCATTCCAGTGACCTACGGCATACATCAGTGTCATGACCGCTAGAATAGGCTTCGATAAGGGAAGAACCACGCTGATCAGATACCGAATATCCCGGCAACCGTCCATTTCCGCGGCCTCGCCAAGCTCTTCCGGGATGGAAGATTGGAAGAAAGTCCTTGCCACGATGACTTGGAACACCGCGAGCGCCCCGGGCAGCCACATCGCCCAGCGTGTATCGAGCAGGTGCAAGTCCTTCATCAAGAGGTAGGTGGGAATCAGACCACCATCAAAAAACATCGTAATCATCATGAAAATAATGATGGCCCCTCGTCCATAGAACGATTTGCGTGACAAAGGATATGCCAGCATGACGGTCAGCACTACGTTAATGAACGTACCCACCACGGTGTAAATGATCGTGTTATAGAAACCGAGCATAAGCTGTTGGCTTTTGAAAATGGAGATGTACGCCTTGATGTTAAAGTCTACCGGGAACAGCCACACCTGACCGGATGTCACGGCTCGTGAAGAGCTAAACGAAGAACTGATGATATACAAAAGCGGGTAAAACACCGTTAGCAGTATGGCGAACAGAAAGATGTAGTTGAATGTCATGAAAATGCGGTCACCGAGCGGGTCCTTGATCCGGTTACGATTAATCAGGTTGAACATGGATAAGCTCCTCCTTTACCACAAGCTGTTCTGGGAAACTTTGCGCGATATGCCGTTGACGATAACCAGCAGGATCAGGTTGATAATGGAGTTGAAGAACCCTACTGCCGAGGAGAAACTGAAATTCGCTCCGATCAGACCCACCTTGTACACATACGTGGAGATGACCTCCGAAGCGCTTGTGTTGAGCGGATTCTGCATCAGGTATATTTTCTCAAAGCCCACGCCCATAATGCTGCCCAGACTCAGAATCAGCATGATAACGGTGACTGGAACGAGCGATGGGAGGTCGATGTGCCATATTTTACGAAGCCTTGATGCGCCGTCCATCTTTGCTGCTTCATAGAGAGATGGATCAACACCAGCAAGGGCGGCAATGTATATGATTGATGAATATCCCATGCCCTGCCATACTCCGGACCAGACATAGATCGATTTGAAGTATTCCGGGATGCCCATGAAGTTGGTCATCGGGAAGCCGAGCAGTGTGAACAGCTTGTCTACTACGCCCACATGCGGGGAGAGCATTAGAATGATAATGGATACCATAACAACCGTGGAGATAAAATGCGGAGCGTAGGTGACCATCTGCACGGTCTTCTTGAAGTAACCCGTTCGAATCTCATTCAGCGCCAGCGCCAGCAAGATGGGAATAGGGAAACCGGCGATTAAGGAATAAAAGCTGATACCTATCGTGTTTTTGATTAAAAGCCAGAAGTTTGGAGATTGGAAGAAGGCCTCAAAGTGTTTGAATCCGACCCACGGGCTTCCCCAGATTCCTTTGACTACACTGAAGTCCTTGAAGGCGATCTGGACACCCACCATAGGGATGTACTTGAAGATCAACAGATACAACACCGGGGGCAACACGAGCAGGTAGAGCTCCCAGTGTTTCTTGAGGCTTTTGATGAATGGATGCTGCCGCTTGGGCTCCACATGTTTCCTCTGTTGGAGTTCCATCTTGGCGGGTATGCTTTCCGTAGCTCGACTCATATGCGTCACTCCTTCTACACCTCAAGTGTAATAATACATTACATTTGCATCCCTTAAACATCCTTTTTTCTGTTCTTAGTTCCTTGTTCAACATAGATGATGTAAACATTCATATCAGGTAGCGCTTTCTTGATTTGATAGTACATCGCCCGATAAACTTTTATCAATTTGCAATTTTCTCCGACTTCTCTTTATTCCACAAACCCTTGTGTGACAAGCGATTGCGAGCCGTTTCTATTGGGAATTGTGTCCCTTATGTATGAATATAAAAATCCCGGAGGTGGTTATATCTCCCCCGGAATTGACATGGCGTTCTATGCGCTTGTGACTAGCCTGAACGTATGTGTGATGGGTGTACCACTGGTTGCAGCGGATTGGGACAGTTCCACGAGAAGTCCGTCTTCCGTCTGCCGATACGAAAGTACGTCATCGCTACCGACAAGTTCGATCCGCTCTACCTTTTCCAGATAAGGAATGACCAACTGTGGTTGTACGGTCTCATTCTCGTTTCGGTATATACGGAAGGCATATACGGTGTTGATCTCTTCTTTCTGTGTGAAAGCCCAATCTTTCGTAAAATATGGCCCGCAGATCCGGGTTCCATAGACGCCTTCTCCATGAGTACCCAACCATTCACCGAGGCCCTTGATGCCTCGAATTGCCCCTTTTGGCAGACGCCCATCGGGTTGTGGTCCTACATTCAGCGCCAGGTTACCACCTTTGGATACAACTTCGAGTAGAATATGTGCCAGCTGTCTTCCCGTTTTATACTGATCATCGAATCCGAAGGCAAAGGAGTTCCCCACGGTAATACAGCTCTCCCATGGAATGTTCATCGGATGTTCCGGTATGGTCTGCTCGGGGGTAACGATATTCTCATACGGCCCACCCACGGTGCGATCTGCAGACAGAAGCCAAGGTTGTGTGGTCTGACGCGCCCGTTCCACGACTTCTCCCAGCCTGATATCCTGACCATGACGACCTTCGCGCACCCATCCAGCATCCAGCCACAGACATTCGATTCGCCCGTAATTCGTCAGCAGCTCCATGATCTGCTCATGTGTGAACTCCACGAATTTCTCCCACAGCCACGGATACTTATGGGGATCATACGAGGGGCCGCGCCACATATGACGTCCACGCTCCATGCCCGGTGCCCAGTAATACGGAGTATGCCAGTCCGCTTTGGAGAAATACGCTGAGATGCCCAGTCCTTTGGCCCGGAAAGCGTCAAATAATGCTCGACAGATGTCCGCATACTTATGGGTATGAAACGGCGTGTCCTTGCCCGTAATCCGGTAATCCGTCGTCTTGGTATCCCACATACAGAAACCGTCATGGTGCTTGGTGGTGAACAGGAAGTATTTGAACCCGTTATCTGCCGCCATTTGTGCCCATTCCTCGGGCTGGAAACGAATCGGATTGAAAGTTTTGTTCAGATCGAAATATTCCCGCTTGAAGTCTTCCATGTCATCCGTCCAGTCGATGTCATCGCGCGACCAATCGCCATCCTCGTCACTCAGCGCCCAGGATTCCACGAGGCCAAGCTGGGAATACGGCCCCCAGTGCATCATCAGCCCCAGCTTCTGATCCTTGAACCACTCCAGCCGCTCATTCAGCAGCGGATCTTCCGGTTTGATCCACTCTTCCTCTTTGCTAAAATTGTGCACGCCGGCTTCGACAATCTGCCCTTCCTGCTCCAATACGGTTTCTTTGGTTTCGCTCATCCTGTTTCATCTCCTTAGGATTAGATAAAAGATAAACCATGCATGTTACGCCTGGTCACTCCGATTGCAGTACCATCTTTCGATCGCTGTTATCCCCGGATTTCTTTTATTTAACTTTATAATTGTTGGAAATCCGGTGATAAAGGCGAGCGCTTCGCTTCTTCAGATTGGTTCTGCGCTCTCCGTTTTGGCGTAAACGCTAGTTTAACTATTAAGGGGCGTAGTAACTTTGTTATTTTGAGTGCGGTGCCCTCTCCAATTACTATGGAACCCTTATTCCCCTCGCTTCTATAGGGGAATCCAAGCGACTGATTTCTAACGAATGGGTCGAAAATTTTCTAAGGAACTCAGGGCGTCTTATTTAGCCTTTTGGTCCTCTTTTTAAATTGTAAGGAAGATCAGACACGTTATTTCCCGAAATTAGCTGATAAAAACGCTGTAAACTGCTGCTTATTCTCATATAGCGTGTGTCAGGTTCCTTAGATTTTTGCTAGCACTCCAAACCCTTGAATAAGACGCCTCAGATTCGTTAGCGCTCGCTCCATGCTTTGCTCCATCGGCGAGCGGGAAGGACGAATCCATACCTGCTGAGAGCGGAGCTTTTCATTGAAAAGGAGCGAAGTGCTCATAACGTTCAATGAAACGGAGTAGTAAAGTATCAACGTAGCGTAACAACGCCATACAATGCTCCTTTTACAGCGTGATTTCGCGGCCTTGGCGTGCTGATTCGTAGATGGCGCAGAGCATCTTCATTACCTCGACGCCGTCTTCGACGGGGCTAAGTGTTTCTTTGCGTCCCTGCGTGCTGTCGATAAAATGGTTAATTTCATTGCGGAATGATCCCATAAAGTCGAAAGATTTGAAATCTACCTGCGGCGTCATGTTCAAAATAGTATTGAATTTCTCACCGATGATCGAAATCTCCGGCTCCAACTCGGCACCGCCTTTGTCGCCATATAGTTTGACCGAGGTCTCATCCGCTTTGGCATGAAGTGTAAAGCTGACATCCACGAGCAGGCTAGCGCCGTTCTCGAAACGAATCAGGGCATTCGCCATATCCTCAACGGTGTTCTGTTCCGCGTCATAGTCCGCTGCTTTGTAGAACGACAGATTGTTAATGTTCGAGCGGTTTCCCAATCGGTTGGACACGTTAGCGGAGACGGACTTTACCTTCGGTCTGCCCATCAGATACCAGCAAATGTCGATCACATGCACCCCGATATCAATCAATGGGCCGCCACCGGAGCGGTTGATATCCGAGAACCAGCCACCGGGATTGCCCAGACGACGCAGACTGGAGGCTTTGGCATAATAGATCTCGCCCAGTTCACCCTCGTCGATAAACTTCTTCAGAATCTGTGCATTGTCGCTATAGCGGCGAACAAAACCGACCTGCAGCAGCTTTCCGCTGCGATGAACGGCCTTCTCTACTTCGAGCGCATCCTCCACCGTTTGGCAGAGTGGTTTCTCACATAATACGTTTTTGCCCGCGTCGAGAGCAGCAATGCTAATCTCGGCATGCGAGTCGTTCCATGTGCAGATGCTGACGGAATGAATCTCAGGCAGGGCGAGCAATTTCTTGTAATCGGTAAACACGTGAGGGGCATTATATTGCTTCGCCACTTCTGCGGCACGTTCTGCATTCAGGTCACAGATAGCGTATATTTCAACGTCCGGGTTACTGGC
This sequence comes from Paenibacillus sp. FSL L8-0435, assembly GCF_037965655.1. Classification (NCBI taxonomy): domain Bacteria; kingdom Bacillati; phylum Bacillota; class Bacilli; order Caryophanales; family Paenibacillaceae; genus Paenibacillus; species Paenibacillus sp. FSL L8-0435. The sequence continues at coordinate 243,322 of NZ_CP150185.1, read as the reverse complement.
ATAGGCTTGCAAATGGCAATCGGATATGGATCCGGCACCGATAACGGCGACTTTCAATTTGGACATAGTGCTGATTCCTCCATCGTTTTCATATGAATTGACTCAGGAAATTATAATATTCGGCTTACCGTAACGACGGTGAATGCTTGGACTTTCGGCCGCTGTTGTCTGCAAATTTTTTTTATTGACCGCTCTAGCGGTTGAAATCCGCAGACAAAGGCGGTCACTAACGCTCCTACAGTTCCAAGCTTCCCCTCTGTTACTCACGCCTTCTTTAGAATTTGATTCAATTTTATTCATTTAAAACAACTACTCAGCCCTATGCCTCTTCCCATAGGCGGCGGACGTTATCCATGGCAATGCGTGAGGCCGTTTTGCAATCTTCCATGCCTTCAAATTCTACCGAGATATATCCGTCATACCCGGATTGTTTCAACACACGGAATACCTCAGGCATGTCGATATCGCCATGGCCCACAATGGCGCCGCGCAGGTAATTGCCATGCGAGGTTTGGAACCAGCCTTCACCCGGATTCCGGTAGGAAGGTCTCCAGTAGAAGTCTTTGGCGTGCACGATCGACGCATACGGAATGTTATTTTTTACGGCACTCACCGGATCTTCATCCACACAGAGGAAATTGCCAACATCCAGTGTGGTCTTGAAGTTACTTCGCGCCGTCTCGTGTAACAAACGCTGAATGCGCTCACTCGACTGCACATAGTACCCATGGTTCTCCACGCTTGTTGTGATTCCAAAATCCGCTGCATAATCGGCTATCCGCTGACAAGCCTTCACCAGTACCGGCAGGTCGATCTCGAACTGGGCTACGGTTCCTTCTGTTGCAGGGCGGAAAGCCACGTCATGACGCATTAGCTTCACACCGAGCGCTGCTGCCACATCCACATGTCGCATCACATTTTGGATCTCTTGCTCCAACGCTTCAGCGTCCTCCTGCACAGCAAAGTTAGCGCCGATGGCATAATTCGAAATGTCGATCCCGACCTCTTTTGCCACAGCTTTAATCTCATCAATTAATTCCGGATTATCGATCAGACTGAATCCCATCGGGACAATCTCCACATGTTCACCACCCTGATCGGCGATCCAACGAATGGCATCCGGTACGGTCAATTCTTTGCGATCCAATGCTTGTTGCAGACTGTAGGTGCTGAGTCCAACTTTCATTCTTCATCATCCTCTCATGTAGTCGATGTCCTTACCCAACGTATACCTTTTTCCGGCGGACACGACAATTCTCAATAATCGTTTGGCTCACCTATTTTCCTTTTCTAGCCCAAATCCGGTGTATCCACAAACGTTACGGCCAGATCAGCCGTCTGATGAAGCTCGAATACGATGATTTCATTCTCACCTTCGTGAAGGAGCGGAGCAGGTACATACAACGTTTTTTGCGGTCCTTTATTCCAGTAGCGTCCCAGATTGAATCCGTTTACAAATACAACCCCCTTGGTCCAGCTATCCAGACGCAGAAAAGTATCTCTTACATCCTTGATATGAAAATTCCCCCTATAAAAAGCAGGCCCCTGTGCTTCATTAATTGTTTCGTTAATTGCTTCGCTAATCACATCGCTGAATTTTAAATCCGACAGATCGGTTAATGGCAGACAATGAATCGTCCAATCATATAAAAATTGAAAGCCATGTCGCACACCCTCGGTGATTCCCTTCGGATCTCTCAGGTACGGGCCATAGTTGATTCGCCCCATATTTTCAACAAGGATCAATAGATCTGCGTCCTCTGGCGGCACTTCAAAGGAAATCGATAATTCCGTATTTCCCCGTTCGAACACACCTTGAAATTGCCCATCAACAAACACAAGCGCACGGTCACGCACCTCCTGGACCACCAGTTCCTGTCGCTCCCTTGGGCCGGATATCCGGGTTTGATAACAAATAAATCCATAATCCTGACCCAGCTTCTCCATCGGTTCTGGATTCGTGCGTTGCACCGGGACTGATATCTGGTCCATCTGCGCCAGTAATGATGCCTGCTGAGTCATCCCCACTCGCCCATAGGCGATGGTTCCCTTCGGTTCTGGCAGCACAAGCTCACCCAGATCCTCATTGCTATACCGAGCAATTAGATCACGCACCGCATGGAATTTCGCTGTCGGCTCCCCGGATTCACTGAGTAGTGAATCGTAGTCGTAACTTGTAATCGTTGGTTCGTATTGGTCCTTCTGCTGACAGTTCGCCCCGTTGTAAAATCCGAAGTTCGTTCCACCCTGGAACATATAAAAGTTAACCGAAGCTCCTGCTCGAAGCATCTCCTCAAACACACCAGCCACATCTGCGGCTTCTCGGGTATGATGCGACTCACCCCAGTGATCGAACCAGCCGTTCCAATACTCCATGCACATTAAAGGTTCGTCCGCCTGATATTCACGCAGCTTGGCGAACGCTCCCTCCGTACCTGATCCAAAATTGACTGTAGCCAGATGCCCCGGGACTGATCCCGCTTGCAGCATGTGGTCTGTCGGTCCGTCCGAGGTAAATAACAACACATCCATACCGCGCTCCACCATGCCATCACGTAAATATCGCAGGTAACTCGCATCATTCCCGAAGCTGCCGTACTCATTTTCAATCTGCATCGCGATGATCGGCCCGCCATTAGTGCTAAGAAGGGGTTTTAATTTGGGCAAAAGCACATCATAATAACGATCCACATTCGCCAGAAATTTGGCATCATTACACCGCAGACGAATTTCATCATCGGCAAGCAGCCAGGCAGGTAATCCGCCAAACTCCCACTCGGCACATATATAGGGACTTGGGCGAACAATCACATGCAGACCCACATCTCCCGCAGTGCGAATAAATCGTTCCAGATCAGCCATGCCTTCAAAACAATACTGCCCCTGCTGTGGCTCATGAACATTCCATGGCACATACGTTTCCACTGTATTGAAACCGCAGACTTTCAGCTTGAGTAACCGATCCTCCCAATAGTCGAGGACCACTCTGAAATAATGGATGGCACCCGACAAAATCCGAATGGGCTCGCCATCATACATAAATTGTGAACCTTTATACGTCAGCACCGCCATTTTACAACCCTCCCCGCTCGCTCAGATATATGCCTAACCCGGACAACGTAGGGTACCATCTGGATTCATGAATGCAAAATCGCATCTTTCTCGATGTGACCTGTGGGAAACAACATATTCGCTTATACCCCACCACCGTCCCCTTGTAGAACTCTTCCCAACCACCATCTGCCCTCAGTGACTCCAGTGTAAAACGCTCAATCCGTTGGCCTGTCTGGATATATTCCATCAGCACCACCCGGTCAAATGATCTTTCTTCCTGCAAATCCAGCTCGATCCAGGCCTGTTCCGTTCCTTCGTGAGGACACCAATACGTATCCCGTCGTTCCGTCAGCACTTCCGATACGGCATGTTGTTCATCCATCGTCTCCGATGCTTTTACCAGCGCCTGCAAGGCGAAATTTTCCTGAAAAATGGTGCGCAGCGAATCTCCCAATTCCTGTAGTCGCTCGACATCCGTTTCGTGAATGAGACCACGCGTATCCGGTGGCAGATTGAGTAAAAAGGTAGCGTTGCCCCCCACTGTGCCGTAATAGACGGTGAGCAATTCTTCCAATGTTTTGACCTGATCATCTTCACTGGCATGATAGAACCATCCTGGGCGAATCGAGGTATTCACCTCGGCAGGGTACCAGATCAGTGGCTCACTTTGGAAACGAATAACCTCTCGGCTTCCCAAATCACTGTCCTGCGTATTGATCCTTGTGGCAAACTCACCATCATCCACCTGTTGTGATTGCTCCTGAATCTTCTCATTATCCTGCATATGCGCTGGCACAACGCTCCATTCCGATTCCCGTGTATGCCCCGCCTCATTGCCGCACCAGCGAACATCCGGGCCACATACTGAGATGACAGCCTCAGGCTGAAGTTCACGAATAAGCGCATAATAGGCGTCCCAGTCATAGACCTGCCTTTTGCCATTCGGACCCTCCCCACATGCACCATCAAACCATACACAGAAGATGTCGCCATAATTCGTAAGCAGCTCGTGTAACTGTTGGAGAAAAAACTCGTTATACCTCTCGGAATCTCCATAAGTGGCTTCATGACGATCCCAAGGAGACAGGTACACGCCAAACTTCAATCCGCCCTCACGGCAGGCATCGGAAACTTCCCGAACCAAATCCCCCGTACCGTTCCTCCACGGACTAGCCGCGACCGTATGCGCTGTAAACTGACTCGGCCACAAACAAAACCCATCATGATGCTTACACGTCAAAATTAGCCCCTTCATCCCCGCAGCCTTGCACGCCTGCACCCATTGCGTTGCGCTCAGTTCAGAAGGATTGAAAATCGACGGGTCTTCCTCCCCAGTGCCCCATTCCTGATCCGTAAATGTATTTACCGTAAAATGAATAAACGCGTAGAACTCCATCTCCTGCCATCTCAGCTGGCGTTCGGATGGGCTGACCTGTGCTGCGGACTTAATCCATTCGGCTGGTTGCAGTTCATAATTCATGGCGTATCACTCCTTTTATTTAGCGCATCCCTATATCATTGGACCACCCTTGCTCGTACCGCCACTCAGTGCACTACTGTCCATGAACGGCTGTGATGCAAGCAATAACTTCTGCTTGGCTTCTGCAACCAAATGTGGATCAATGGGATAATTAAAGCTGCCTTTGTACCTCACGCCTGATCCCATATGGATTTCCGTGATACCCGTCTGACTCACTAGCTTTTGAATCCGCTCTATGGTGACCCCCGACCCTGCCATGACAGCGATGTTCAAGGTTTGCCCCAATTGCTGGAGTTGTTTCAGTTCTAGCATCGCTTCAGGCGCTGTCCGTTTTCCTCCCGATGTAAGCACACGCTCCACATTGCCCAATGTGTTAATGGTCTTGAGCGCCTCAGTCAGGCTTGTGCTCACATCAATTGCACGATGAAACGTAACGCCCAAACCCTGAGCTTCGGCCATACATAATTGCAAAGATATGAGGTCGACTTCACCAGCTCCTGTAAGAGCGCCGATCACGATGCCAGCGGCTCCAAGTTCCCTCGCCACGCGTACATCCCTGGTCATGGCGTGGATGTCATCTGCGCTATAGCGGAACGAGCGGCTATGCGGACGGATCATGACATACACTGGGATGGAGACTTGAGACAGTACTTGCTTCATGACACCATAACTGGGGGTAAGCCCTCCTTCGGACATCGCAGACACCAGCTCAATCCGATCAGCCCCTCCCTCCTCAGCTGCCTTGGCATCTTCCACATTCACAGCAATGACTTCCAATACAGGCTGTCTTTCCATAATGTAGCTCCCTTCACTTCATCGTTGAATATTACAGCGTATTAAGGTGATCATCAGCAGGACATTATGTCGTAAGTAGATACTTCCGAGATTGCAATCCCGTATTCTCACCCAACCCTCGCAACGTTAACCCGTATCGATAGACATCACTCGAACTGCACACAGCCTAATCCATGACATAAAGGACCGACTGAACGCATCATCAGCGCTCCTGCGGTCCTTCTTCATCATTAGGGCGACGGTCAGCTTCCCGGAACGCAATCCGAATAGGCTGACCTTCCTGAACGATATATGGTTTGTCGGTAATGATCTTCATGATTGGATTCTCCTTTGGGGACCGGAATGGGCTAGCAAATAGAGAGCGCAACGGATTTCATCACTTTATCTAATGAATTTTGTTATTTTTGTTATTTATAGTGTTATTATTTATTAGCAATAGTCTAAAACGTTAGGATCAGAACGTCAATACAAAAAAAGACACCCCGAGGGTGTCTTCATGTTTTGGATAACCTCCTGGTTATCCGAGCTTTTTCTATTTTCTACGCCGAGCCTTCGTCATTCGATTAAACATGATCAGTGCCGCAATGATCATGGCTATCATGGCAATATTACTTGCCACTTCTTGTGATAGTCCGAAAAGAACTCCCAGGTTAGTCACCAGGCCTCTCACAATCAGCGCAACCACAACCAGCAGGATTGGACTCAAAAAATTATAATTTCTCATTCCTCGCAACACCCCTGACCCCATTGTTCAGAACTACGAATCTCATAACACTATCATAACAGTAGCTATTCTGTGTTACAACAAAGGACACCTGCGTACAGTGTCCTTTGTCATATGCCAACGTATTCTATTTTGAATGATAGAACAACCTTTCGATCGCTCTTGTCACCTGATATTTCCGATTATCTTCTACACCTGTTTGAATTCGATCCAGTCAATCTGGAGCCCTGGTTTCGTGAAGTCCAGTTTCAATTCATACAATCCTGCTTCAAGATCTACTTTGACAAGTTTCTGTCTGATCCATTTGCCTTCCGTACCATTCGTTTGAATGGTGGTTACCAACTGGTCATTCAGGAGCAGGTTACATGCACTTTGAGCAAGTTCCGGCTCAGGGGACATGATCTGTACGATAATCCGATAATGGCCTGCCTCATCCACTTTCATGTAGACTGGTTCAGCTACTGCAGGTTTCACCTGTGCGTTCTCAACCAGCGCCTGAGCTTGTGCAGCAGATAGGGATGCATTCGCTTGGAAAGAAGCGATATTCTCTACAATCTCATGTTTGCGGGATGACACCGGTGCATTCATGATGAACTTGCAGATATTAATCGCCGAGCGTTGCAGCTCTCCGCGAGTCAATGTTCCATTTTCCAAGGATTCAATCGTGTTATCGTCCCAGCCGTTAATCTCTGCGCCATAGTTCGGTACAACCATGTAGAGATCATTCTGCGCACGAATCATCCAGTTCGTGTATTTGCGATCAGCTTCTCCACCCTCGGTCACATCGTTCATAATCGCCCACCAGTCGGTCATTACGATACCCTCGAAATTCCATTCGCCGCGCAGGATCGTCGTATTCAGGTCGTAATTGGATGCCGCCCAGTGCCCGTTAACCGGGTTGTAGGAAGTCATGATGGAGTTTGCTCCGCCTTCTTTTACAGCGATTTCGAACCCTTTCAGGTAAATTTCACGCAGTGCACGTTCGGAGACAACAGCATCTACTTTACTGCGGTGTTTCTCCTGATTGTTGCAGGCAAAGTGTTTCAGTGTGGCATTGGAACCACCCTTCATGATACCTTTCGTACATGCTGCGGCAAATACACCCGAGATCAGTGGATCTTCGGAGAAGTACTCAAAGTTCCGGCCATTAAGCGGGCTCCGGCGGATATTGAGTCCAGGTCCGAGCAGGGTATCCACCTGATTTCTCAGCAATTCCTGTCCTTCCATCACATACAACTCTTCAACAAGATCCTTGTTCCATGTCGCCGCAAGCAACGTACCAATGGATACCTGTGTCGCCTTCTCGCCACTATCCATACGAATACCGGACGGGCCATCTGCCGTACATGCTACCGGAATACCGTAGTTAAACAGGCTGTCGCTGACACCACCAAAAGCAGATGCCGTCCCCGAAGTAACGAGCGGACTGCTCATGCCTTCACCACGGACAATCGCCGCCAGATCCTGATCACTCAGTTGAGCGATGAAGGTTTCCAGACTCACTTTGCCAGCCTTAACGTCACTCAGCTTGTGGCCCTGATTACCTGTCTGCTCCAGCTTTTGCGGGAGATTCTGCTCAATCCGGTTCGCCATGGATATCTTACGTTTCGGTACTTCTGCATAAGTCAGTTCATAAGATCCATCTTCCTTGCGCGAACCTGGTTTCATCCGTGTGAAATCTTCAGTTGGGGCCATCGCTTCTTGCAGTTGCTCCACCAATTGAAGGGATTCAATCACATAGCCATCCTGCCCATCAATGCTGATATGCTGCACTTGTTTCACACTGGTTCCTACATGCAGTCGGTATGTACCTTCTTCCAATACGTACGCGGAAGCAAGACCTGTAACACCTGCATCATCGTAAGATGCCATGGCATAGATCGGGAAGCTGATCGTCAGAAGTTCTGACTCGCCCGGCTGCAACAATCCTGTTTTTCCAAAAGCCACCAAAGCCTTCACCGGTTGTCCCAGTTTGCCTTGTGGTGCTTCATAATAAACTTGCACAACCTCTTTGCCCGCATATGTTGTACCTGAGTTGGTCACATTGACACGAACTTCAATGTAGGTTTCGCCGTCTTTGGACACGGATTTTGCTTCTTCGTGCTGGGCCAAAAACGTCGTATAAGACAGGCCGTAACCGAATTCAAACTGAACGCGCTCAGGTCGAAACGTTTCGAAATAACGATAACCTACATAGATATCTTCCTGATACAGGTTCTTAAACTCATTGCCGTAGTTGCTTGTCGAAGGATAATCTTCGATGGAATATGCAATCGTATCTGTCAGTTTACCGCTTGGTGTAACGTCCCCCGCCAGCACATCGGCAATCGCGTTGCCACCCTCCATACCGCCATGCCAGGAGTAAATTACGCCTTGGATCGGATGTAGATACGTTTCGTTTAACCAGCTCATGTCGATGATATTTGAGACATTCAACACAACGATTGTGTGTTCAAATTGCGAAGTGACTTGCTTCAACATCGCTTTCTCATCTTCTGTCAGTTGGTAACTTCCTGGCGCATCCGCATTATCCTGGTCTTCTCCTGCTGTACGTCCAATCACGATGATGGCTTTGCTAGACTTGCTTCTGGCCTGTGCAACCAGTTCATCCGTCAAAGGCATTTCTTTCTGATTCCATGGCTCGGCCGCCCATACTTTTCCGCCATCATCAAATGGATTTTCCTCAATCCACTTCTCATAGACAGTTGCCAGCTCTTCATTAACAGTAATATTCTTTTTGCTGCGAAGACCATCTAATAGATTCGTTGTGTAGGCCACATGTACACTACCGCCTGAACCTGTACCACTACGATAATAATTTACTTGAATCCGTCCAAAAACTGAAACGTTTTCGTTTTCACGAAGTGGAAGCACTTGGCCTTCATTTCTGAGTAAAACGGCTCCTTCAGCGGCAACCGTACGACTAAACTCTGCAAACCCTTCCAATGGAACTCCGATTTGATGTGTGCTCAATGATTTCCCTCCTGATTGTCATCCCCATATCTACGAATCGCTATATATAAAATGAACTAACAAAACGTGCGCTCATTTGATATAAAAGATATTCTATGATCTGGTAGATTCACTTGTACATAGTCTCATATTAACAGATTCTATAGGAGAAATTAAATTAGATTTGTGCTTTATTTATATTATTAAAAAATGTCTAGGATTAGCGGCATAATAAAAAGCCACGGACGCCTGTTGTCCGTGACTTTTCTTGATTTTAGATCACTATTTCAAGTTGTAAGTTTCGCATACACCAGGAAGAATAACATCTCTTCGCCCATGATGACATAACCCGGAACCCGATAGATCAGATCAACAAGGACAAATGCCACCAGCAACCCTACCATCACTGCCAGATGACGTGGCCGGAGTCGTAGATGTGCGTGTCTGTAACGGTGGAACACAAGTGAGGTCGACAAGAAATATAGCAGCGTTGATCCAAACACAAACCCTAGCATGAACACATAGTTTAACTGATTCTGATATAACAGCTGAATTGAAGCAGCGATCATGCTCATGGAGATGTAGATGAACAGATGGCCGTATATGATCGCTTGCCCGGCAGTCTGAATCTCTTTGCTGACCTTTTTCTCCACGTTGTCGAAGTACTGCCACCACATCGCAATGACAAAGATGGACGTAAAGGCGGCAAACAGGATGGATTTCATATCCCAATGATCTGCTTGCAGCACAGCGATAATGCTTACCACCGATTCACCAAGCAGGATAAGTGTAAAGAGTGCGAAACGTTCCAACAAGTGATGGGTCTGAACGGGCACTTTCACCAAGTTTTTACGTCCAATCAACGGAAGTACAATATCCACGGCAATCCCCACATACAAAATCAAGTAGCGTAACCAGGAATCGAAGAACAATGAACCTGATGAGATCAAGATGCCAATGAGGAAACAGATACCCAAGTAACGAGCGGCTTGCTGCTGATGCTCGCTTTTCGACTTGTGAACCGTCAGATACTGAATCGCCGTAAATGCCCGTGAACCGATATATCCAACGAAGAAGGACAGGTAGTATTGGTCAAAATGAGTAGAAAGGCTCGCCGTCATGACCATAACGGACAGAAGCTGAAGGATGAGGAATATTCGATGGATCAGGATGTCTTGACCATAGCGGTTAATAAACAAGGTCTGACCGACCCATGCCCACCAAACAGGGATAAAAATAAGCACAAACTTCATTAAATATTCAAACGTAATTACTCCGTGTTCGGCATGCAATAAGACATGACCCGCTTTGGCGACCGCTGCTACAAAGAGCAGATCGTAAAACAGCTCCAGCCAGGTAACCTTTTTCTCCATCATCCTTCGTTGCTCCTTTAGGTTTTTCTCATAATCTAACGTCAGCTATATAAGTTGAACTAAAGATGATTCACACATACACTTCGATGACAGAATAACCCTCCAATCGCTGTTATTCCCAGATTTTTTGATTCCCTTTTCCCAAGGGAAAATCCGGGGATAGCATATGCTTCCGATGTAGCTTTCTTTCAGAAAGCTTTTAGGCGAACGCTTCGCTTTTTCAGGTTTTTTCTTAATTCGCAGCTGTAGCAGGTACGAGTGTTCTGACTTCGATCGGTTGCAGATTGTCCTCAATTTGAGGGCGGTATTTCTCAAACCACTCTGGCAGCATCAATTTTTTTCCAAGCGAATCAGCAGGTTCATCTTTGGCAAAGCCCGGAGGATCTGTAGCAATTTCAAACAGAATGCCGCCAGCTTCTCTGAAGTAGATTGCATTAAAGTACTGACGATCCCGAACTGGAGTCGGTTGGTAGCCATACTCGCGTACAGCTTCACTCCACTGTGCATGCTCCTCATCATCTTTGGCGCGCCATGCAATATGGTGCACGGTTCCTGCGCCGCCCATACCCAGAGCCATACGGGTCACTGGAACATCTACGACATTACCGATATCCCCACTGGACCGGAAACGAGCATACTCTTCATTTTCACTCACTCTGACAAATCCCATGATTTTCTCAAGAGCATCCATCGTTCTTTGCGGGTTAACACTGAACAGGACAGCACCACCGAAGCCTTTGATTGCTTTATCTGTTGGAATGCCTTCGTGCGCCCAAGTGCTGGTTGCTCCCTCTTCCCGTTCAACAAGCTCAAGCCGCAGGCCTTCGCCATCTTCGAATTGAAGCAGGTCTTCATTGAAGCGACTTGTTTTGGTTACCTCAATGTTATACTGTTCCAGCCGATTCTGCCAGAAGCCGATCGACCCAGGAGGAATGACATAGGATGTGATGCCGACCTGACCTCCGCCAATTTTGCCCCGTGGTGATCCAGCGGATGGGAAGAAGGTAATGATGGTACCTGGGCTTCCGTGTTCATCGCCAAAATACAGATGATATACATCAGGAGCATCGAAGTTGATTGTTTTTTTCACGAGACGAAGTCCCAGAACTCCGGCATAAAAATCAACGTTGGCCTGTGGATCTCCTGCGAAAGCTGTAATATGGTGAATACCTGCTGTTTGAATAGTCATGATTAATTCCTCCTTGGTTTGGTAAGCATGTTTTGAATTGAGTAGGTGTTTTAGATATTTGAGTTAGTTAAAGAGTCAGTTAATTGATTTATAGTAAGTTTGTATTATCTTTAAATTAAGATATATGATCTAGCGAATTATATTCTAGTTGTTATTTTGATTGGCCTGTTCTTGTTTCAATTTATCAGGAGTCACGTCATCGCCGTTTGGATCATAGATGGTTGCATTCAGCAGAATGTCGTTGACCGAACCGCGAAAAGTTTGCAGATATTCCTGGCGAAGACGAACCTGTTCCTCTTTCTCCATCTCCGTCAATCCGCCCTCTTTGGCTTTTCTTGAAAGTTCATTTATTCTGGTCAATGTTGGGATCATCATCTTGATCTCTCCTTGTGTAATGGATTAAAGATATTTGTTTTGGTTGTTATTTATATTTAAATTAAATATCTTAAGTTAAAGATAAGTGATTTGTGATCGGTTGTCAACACTTTTATCAAAATTAAATAATGAATCCAAACAAAAAAGGGCTAGCTCCGCAATAACTCAACCACTGCTGGACTAGCCCTACATGTATTTATTTGATTAGCCCAGTTTTTGACCACAATTCGGACAGAAGTTGGCTCCTTCATTTTTGGCTCCACAGTTCGGGCAGAAGTTTGGCTTCTTGTTGCCTTCTGTAGATGAAGAGTTACCTGAATCACCGTTGCTATTTCCCGCTGGTTTCTGGTCGTTATTTTGATTCTGAGACGAATTGGAATTATTGTTCTGGTTTTGGCCTTGGTTCTGGTTCATGTTTTTCATCATTTCATTGGCCATGTTCATCCCCATCATCATACCAGCCATATCTGAGGCCGCGCCGCCGCCCTGTACTTTACCGGATGAGATACCGTCTGTCATACTCACCTGCTGATACTTTTGCAGATTACCAATCATCTCATGTGAGGCGGTCTTTGTAATCATATCCTGAATCTCTTTTGGATAATTGAAGCTCATCACTTGGAAACCGGTAATCCCAATGCCGATGTCCATCATCTGCATATCCAGATCTTCCTGAATCCCTTTGGCAATATCCGATGCATTGGCCTGCAGGTTGAACATATCCTTCCCTTCGCGGCTAATCCACTTCATTAGAAGCTGATCCAGCACAGAAGTGATTCGGATTTTGACATCCTCCACCAGATAACTTTGTTTGATGCCTGCAATCTTATCAATCAGGGTCACGTAGTCACTTACTTTAAAATTAAATGTACCGTTGGCCCGAATCGGCATCCCGCCCGGGAGTTGTGGTGTTGGAATCAACACAGGACTTTGCGTGCCCCAGCGCACGGTGAACTCTTTTGTATTTACAAACAAGACTTCGACCCGCATGCCACTGTTGAATCCGAATTTGAATCCTTTTAATGTAGAAAGAAACGGAATGATCTCGGAATCGATATTAAATGATCCTTCGTCCTCGAAAATGCCTTCCACTTTACCGTTATTCAGGAAAATGGCGTCCTGACCCGAACGGATGATCAATTTACTCCCCTTCTTGATCTCCCGGTTGCTCCATTTCCAAAATATCATGTCATCTCTGAATTCTTCCCATTCCACCACATTCGAAAACTGATTTCTGAAAAATCCCATACTCGTTCCCATCCCTTCTATTAGTAAGCATTGTGTGTCATCATGCCTGGTTAAGTTATTGCGAGTGTCCGTGATGCTAGAAAGATCGGCTGCTACCGCTATGGGAATGGCCACCTCCGGTGGTTCCTCCACCGCCGCCGCCTCCGCCACCATTGTTATTGTTCTTCTCGATCTTGCGCTTGGTGACCGTTGTACGAATGTACCGATCCTGACGATCAATTACACTAGAATTACTGGAATCCTCATACGTTGCACGATTGACAGTAACTCGCCCGCCAGAACGATGGGTCATGATACCAACTACAATTCCTCCGATTGCCACGGATACAGCAAGTTGAAACCACGTATTGAAGAGGATATTATCCGGGTTTACCCCGGGTTTAAGATCCATATATTCGTAGGAGAGCTCCAAATATTTTTCAAAAGCCAATCTATAATTTCCATCCGATACATCTGGGGCAATTTTGGCCGTAATTTTATCAGCTCTGCCACTATCGATGTACTCTTTCCCTTTGTAAAAACCAGCCAGATACATCTTCCGATTGTACATGTCTATTGTAAGAATAACTGCGTTGCCATGCGTTTTATCGTAACCAAATCCCTGATCGTCATAAAAGTCTTCGGTAAGCAGTATTTCACTTTTTTGCTCCTCGTTATTGGAGGTATAGATAACAAAGTCTGTCTGCCGTTCCGCGCCATACTGATTTGCAAGTAGATTCAATTCACCTATCTCCTGCTCACTCAGCAGGTCGGCCTCATCGTAGATGAGATTTTTGTTCTCCGCTGCGGATGCCGATGACATGGGAATCAACGGAGCGACAAGGGTGATCATAAGTAAAATGAGCGCAGCCATCACGGCCAGAGGGGTTCTTTTTCTCATAAGAATCCACCTCCCATCATCCAGGAAACCAGCTTCAGTGACAGCAACGAGACCGCAGAGACTCCTGCGAACCATCCGGCCACTTTGGCTTTGCTGATCGGTGGTTTCCCGACCACTTTCCCTGTCTGACCATTCATGGCAAAGGTATACTGTGCCCGATTGAAGTCATAGTTGACCATCCATACCGGGAGCAGCACATAATCCGCATTTTTGAGTGTGGTATCAATCTGTTTGTCCGTGTAGCTCACACTGCTATAACCGGATACGGTTGAAGCAATATAAGAGTCGATGTACGATCTCGTTTTATCCTTGGCCCGTGGGAAAAGTTCCTCGTCCGTATAACTGTATTTTTCCGCAATGTACCCCGCCAGATACGGTGTCTTGAACAATTTCAACTGATTATATGGAAAAGGCTCGAGCTTATCCATCAGTTCATCCTTCATTTTCTCCGATGCATCGATGGGCAGGTTCACGTAATTCAGCCGAATCCGGCGGTATATATCGAAATGCTGTGTTTCCGTGTAATGGTAATCGCCCTGGGTGTAGGATCTGACCTTGGTGCCACGACCATGCACTTCGATTTTGTTATGTAACTCATACAACCAGAACGGCACGTACATGCCGGTAATGCTCTGAATCCGATCGGCGGACATGAAGCCACTTGGTGTTAATAGGCCATTTCTGCACCACTTTTTGAAAGCCTGCTTGGCTTGATGCTTGTTGATCGAAAAGGGAATCACCATCGCGGGGGCCAGATTGCCCGTCAGCCGATCACTGAGTACAACCGCTGCACCGCAGAAACTGCATGTCGTCGCACTAGTCTCCGGCTCCGTCACGATGTCAGCTCCACAGCTGTTACAGTGGTATTCCTTGACCTCATTCTCGATGAATACTTGTCTCTTCAAAGGATCGGGGATCTGCTCTATGTTGTCCTGACGGCCGCAGCTGGGACAGGATAATGCACCTGACACACTGTCAAAGATCATACCACTGCCGCAGTTTGGACATTTATATTCAATAACCGGCATCTGCTCACCTCAATGTTAACGAAATGGTGTAACGTACTACTTATTCTTCAGCTTTTCCTGAATCGTTGCGAGTTCTTCCTCCGCACTTGGCGACGCATTCTCATTATTACCCGCATCTGCGTTCATGTCCCTCTCCAACTGGGCAATTAATTCGTCCAAATCATCTTCCTGTGTCCCAGCACGAAGTTCTGCCAAAGCCTCTGCTTCGTTCAGCGCCTGATTCGCCTTGTCTTCCATGGCCTTCAATGCAGCATCAGCTCTGCCCGCAAATGCATTCCGTTCATTAGCCTGTTGCTGCGCCTTTGCATCTGCCATGCGACCTTTCAGTTCTGCGTGCCTTGCTTCCAGTTGTCCCAGATCTGCAACCAATTTATCATTCATATGCTTCATCATCTTCGCTTTAGCGGAAGCACGTTCATAGGCAACCTGTAATTCGTTCAATTTGTCAGCCAGCTTCACTTTCTTCTCCAGAAAACCGCGTGCCTTATCTTCGTCTCCCGACTCCGCCGATTTTTCCGCATACCGCTGTAACTTCTTGACCTCGGCGCTGCACTCATCGAATGCTCGCTTCGCACGGCTCTCATCTGACAGCACCGCTGCCGTCTCAGCCTTCACCTGGCCCAGATCACTGCTCAGGCTGCGCATATATTCATTCACACTCTTCTCCGGGTCTTCCGCCCGCGACAACATGTGGTTCACATTCGCCTTCATCACGTCTCTAAACCTCGATAAGATTCCCATTACTTGTTCCTCCTCCGAAAAGTTCATATGTATACTATAATACATGAATACGCCCACATACGTTTCACATTTCACGATGGCAGCTGGAGTTACTACGATTCAAAGTCGTACTATAACAACGTAATATAAGAAGGGACGAGCACTTATAGTGTCGCCTTATAATCAAAAAAATCACTCATAATTATCAGTATCAATCTTCCTCAATCACAGTTCGTTAATGAATTGTATACTTTCATCTGTGATCCGATCTCGATCGGTATTAAGGTTTTAATTTTGCTCCCATTCTACAAATCCCTAACTAACTACGGTTCAACCGGAAGGCTCTCCACCGCTGTAAAAAACACATCCAGTAGCTCAACGTTGTACGTAATGCGGACATATTCGGTTATTAACGCCACATCCTCTTCCCTCTGATACTCCAGACATGGACGGCCCTCACTCCAGAGCACCCTGCACGGGTACTTCCCGACAACATCCTTAATGATCTGATCCGGCTCAGCTACTTTATGAATGTCTCCCATATGAAATCTCCTCATTTCTCTACACTTAACGTGTGCAATTATCGTTAATTTTGAAATACATAACAATTCGGTTCAGTGCACTTCATCACATTCGACTCGGAGAGTTATCGCGGCATATCACACAGGCATTTTACAGATGTGACAGTGTTGGTTCCCCCATAGGTGCCATTCCTTCGCAAGTTGGCTATAATAAGGGGATCAAAGTTTTCTATAAAGGCAGGAAAAATATGCGTACACGAGTTCACTTTATTGCTCCCTACGAATCGATGATTCCTATTATACAAGAGTGCATTCCTCGCTTTCCCCAGTTAGCCATTCAGACGGACGTGGGCGACTTGGCGAACGGTGTGGAATTAGCAACCCAAGCTGAGAAAAACGGTGCAGAGATTATCATCAGCCGCGGCGGAACCGCCCAACTCATTAAAAAAGCAGTGACCATTCCCGTCATTGATGTGCAGTTATCGGGCTATGATATGATTCGTTCACTTACCCTGGCAAGCCAGTTTAACGGCCAAACAGCCATTGTTGGCTTCTCCAACATCACCTCTGGTGCACAATCGATTATTGATCTGATGGATCTGCCCCTCAAGGTCTATACCATACATAGCTCGGAAGATGTGGCACGATTGCTCCTGGAGTTGAAGGCTTCCGGGTACCGACAGATTGTCGGAGATGTGATCACCGTCAACACCGCGAAGACCTATGGTCTGGAAGGATTGTTAATCCAATCGGGCCAGGAATCCATCCTTAGAGCGATGGAGGATGCACAGCTGGTCTATCGTTATTTGAGCAAAAATCATGCGATATCGATCATCCTGAATGACCTGGTTACACGGGAACATCCCAATTTACTTATTTTAAATGAACGGAATGAAGTTGTATTCGAGAATCTGACCGATTTTGAGAAAAATCCGCTGACCGATAATCACATATATCTGACCAACACCAGTCTGGAATTCCATCAATCCCAGATCCAAAATGTGTTCATGGTGGACGATTACCAGCTCACGGTTAACGCCTATGAAACGACCCTGGACAACAAGAACTACAAGGTGTATATGCTGGAAAAAGGACAACCCTATGCCTTTGCACAATTCGGCATAACAACTTTTACGGATGCATCGATGGAGCCCATTGTTGCTGATTCCCCTGCCATGCAGGCGGTATTACAGAACATTCGGGCACTTTACGAGAATCACGAACC
The DNA here is from genome assembly GCF_037965655.1 of Paenibacillus sp. FSL L8-0435. Lineage (NCBI taxonomy): Bacteria > Bacillati > Bacillota > Bacilli > Caryophanales > Paenibacillaceae > Paenibacillus > Paenibacillus sp. FSL L8-0435. Next base: position 225,758 of record NZ_CP150185.1, on the reverse strand, counting down.
GATCTATCTGCAGGGTGAAGCAGATTCCGGTAAATCTTTTCTGGTCAAACATATTCATCAGATGTACTCCGGTGGCGGACTGTTATTACAGATGGATCTCACGCAAGTTCCGCCCGGTCATTTGCATAAGATACCACTCGCCAAGGTTAGAAATGTAGAGATTAACCAAATGGAAACACGTATGGAAGATCCGGAGTTGCTCGCCTTTATCCAGAGTTGCCTTCAAAACCAGATAGGGGTGTTTATACTCGGGGAACAGATATTAAACCCGCAGTGGTCACTTGATCTTGAGCTCAATACAATCATGATGCCAAATCTTGCGGATAGACCAGAGGATCTGGCCCCACTGATGCAGCACTTCCTTACAGATTACTACCAGAAATACGGAACTACTGCGGTGAGGATAAAAGAAGATGCACTCCAGCTGATCCGGGATCAGATCACGAATATGAACGTCAACCAGTTGAAACACCTGATCAAGCAGGCTGCACTCAATGAACAGGATTATGTAATTACCACGGCTACCTTGTCCCGCTTGCTGGATCAGCAACCTTCTTCAAGCCCAATGAAGTTGAACGGTACGCTGAAGGAGATTGAGAAAGAAGTTATTCAGTTCGTGCTTCAGGAGGAAAATAACAATCAATCGAAGGCAGCAGAGCGTCTGGGGATTAACCGGGCCACATTATGGCGTAAACTTAAAGATTAACTTTAAGTTTGCGTCTTTTTTATCGCTTCTATGTGTTGCGTTTTTAAACAGTTAACCAAGTATTTAAAATTTACAATAATTTATTGTTGCTATATTAAACGATATGGGATAATATAATCCCTGCAAGCGCTTCATAAAAACGATTACTTCATAAGGAGCTACTACTATGAACATTAAAGCAACTTTAGATCGCATCCCTGGCGGTATGATGGTCGTTCCCCTGTTACTTGGTGCAACCATCAATACATTCTTCCCGAATGCCCTACGCATCGGTGGATTCACGGAAGCTCTCTTCGTTAACAGTTCCAGTACGTTGATCGCGCTGTTCCTGTTGATTGCGGGTACACAGATTACGTTCAAAACAGCGGGCTCATCCGTCGGCAAGGGCGTTACCTTGCTGGTCGTCAAGTGGGCGATCGGTGCAGCACTCGGTCTCGTTGCCATTCTATTTGCTGACTCAAGTGGGTTATTCCTGGGTCTTGCCCCACTGGCCATTATTGCAGCAATGACCAACTCGAACGGTGGTTTGTACATTGCACTCGCTGGTCAATACGGCAAAGAAGATGACAAAGCAGCCTATCCGTTCCTCGCACTCAGCGATGGTCCATTCCTAACCATGGTAGCGCTCTCCATCTTCGGTGCGATGGGCTTTGCCAACGGCATGTTCTCTCCTATGGCATTCGTTGCTGTATTGCTTCCGCTCATCGTTGGTGTCATTATTGGTAATCTGGACCGCAATCTTGCGGAGTGGCTGCACAAAGGCAGCGACAAACTTGTTCCGTTCTTTGCCTTCTCACTGGGTATGGGAATCAACTTCTCGTCGATCATCCAAGGTGGACTTGGTGGAATCATGCTTGGCGTTCTGACCGTTCTTCTCACAGGTGGAATTGGATTTCTGCTCTTTAAAGCCATCGGCTGGAATCCCATCGTGGGTGCTTCCGAAGGTTCAACTGCCGGGAATGCCGTAGGTACACCTGCTGCCATCGTTGCTGCTAATGCTTCATTTGGCCCGATTGCCGAAATTGCAACGGTACAGATTGCAGCGAGTGTTGTTACTACGGCCATCCTGTTACCGATCTTCATCGGGTTCCTCTCCAAACGACTGGAGAAATCAGGTGGAGTCGAGAAATACAATCAACGACCAACCACATAAATGGGTATATCACCTGATTTAATTTGCTTAATCTGTGCTTAATGGATGATCTGAACGGACTTTTTATTAAATTGTGCTTACAAGGAGGGATGACTGCATGAAATTAGCCATTATTGCAGATGATTTGACCGGTGCCAATGACAGCGGGGTGCAGCTTGCCCGTCACGGCTTGAAGACCAGTGTTCTTTTTAATATGGATGAAGGCCCTCTTACACGTTACGATGCCGTCGTCTTTGATACAGATAGTCGTTCCATATCCTCGCAGGAAGCGTATGACCGTGTATATCGGGCTGCTGAATTGTTGACGAACAACGGATTTGAGACGATTTTCAAAAAAATGGACTCCACCATGCGCGGTAATATCGGCATCGAGATTGATGCTGTATATGATGTCGTAAAGCCGGACTTTATGATGATTGCCCCGGGATATCCAAAAAATAACCGGACGATATTGGAAGGAATTCATTACCTGAACGGCGTCCCGCTGGCAGATACTGAAATTGCCCATGATCCGAAGACACCTGTAACGATTTCCTACCTTCCGGACTTGTTGAAACAACAGACCAAGTACGAAGTTGGCGAGATCACCGTCGCCGATCTGGAAGCCGGGCAGAATCATATTCGCACCAAGCTAGAACAGTTGAAAACAAATAACATCCCGTATGTAATGGTGGACTCCACCGAAGAAAGACATCTGGAACTGATTCTGCAGATGACTCGCGAGTTGGAGTATACGTTTACTTGGGCAGGTTCGGCGGGTATTGCCAATTATCTCCCCGCACATTACGAGTTGGAATCCAGGGCTGCGTCACTTGATATCCCGGAGAATCCCGGTCCAATCCTAACCGTGGTTGGCAGCGTGAACAAAAACTCCCGCGAGCAGCTGCATCGCTTGATGCGCAAGTCCCGCGTAGCTTCAGTCTCCTTCCATTCCTTCAAAGCGGTATCCGCAACCGCAGACCGCGCGGAAGAGATGGAACGTGTCTATAACGAGGTCCGAGACAAAGCGCTGGAAGGACAAGATGTTGTCCTCTACTCCACCGCTGAACAAGTGGATATCGAACTGGCACGGGCAACGGGCGAAGTTCGTGGTCTCAATCACACGGAAGTCAGCAACGAGATTGTACTTGCGATGGGTGAGATCTGTGCCAGACTGCTGGAAGAGGGACTGTTCAAAGGGGTATCCATGACTGGCGGCGATACGGCAAAACAAATCTGTCTGAAATGGAATATTAGCGGCTTCGAGCTGCTGGATGAGCTTGAAATCGGCGTGCCAATCTCCAAGTTTATCGGGATTGATGATCTGCATGTGATTACCAAAGCAGGCGGGTTCGGTAAACCGGATGTCTTTATCCATGCGATTCAAAAATTAAAAGGAGGTATTCTCGTATGAAACCTACAATTGGAATTACGATGGGCGACGCAGCAGGTATTGGACCGGAGATTATTATGAAAGCACTGGGTCATCAAGAAATGTACGATCAGTGCAATCCACTCGTTATTGGTGATGCAAAGATTCTGGAGCGTGTGTTGCCAGTCATCGGCTCAAGTCTGAACGTTAACGCGATTCAAGAGCCTTCTGAAGCCAAGTATGAATTCGGTACTGTGGATGTGATTGATCTGAACCTTGTTCCTGCGGATCTGGAATATGGTAAAGTATCTGCCGTGGCTGGGGATGCAGCATTCCAGTTTCTCGCCAAAGCCATTGATCTTGCCAAAAAACAGCAGATTCACTCCATCTGCACCGCGCCTTTGAACAAAGAAGCTCTGCATCAGGGTGGGCACCTGTATCCGGGGCACACCGAGATTCTGGCAGACCTGACGGATACGCAGGACTTCTCGATGATGCTGACCACGCCTAATCTGCGCGTTATTCACCTGACAACACACATGGGTCTGATCGATGCCATTGCGAGTATTAACCCGGAAAGAACCTACACCGTTGTGAAGCTTGCTCATGATACGTTGAAAAAAGCAGGCTTTGAGAATCCGCGCGTTGCCGTATGCGGAATCAATCCTCATGCCGGAGAGAACGGCTTGTTCGGTAACGGTGAAGAAGAAGAGAAACTGCAGCCCGGCATTGAGCGTGCGCAGCAGGAAGGCATTAACGTCGTTGGTCCACTGCCGGCGGACACACTCTTCTTCCGCGCTGGTCGCGGTGACTTCGATATCGTTGTAGCCTGCTACCACGACCAAGGCCATGCGCCGATCAAGGTAATGGGCATCGAGGAAGGCGTAAACATCACCGTTGGCCTGAAAGGTGGCATCATCCGTACATCCGTTGACCACGGTACGGCATTTGATATCGCTGGTAAAAACATCGCCGATGATAAAAGCATGCTGGCTGCCATCCGCTCTGCTATTGAGCTGGCACCAAAGGATCAATTTTAAGAGTAGCTTTATATAGAAGTAGAAGGCAAACCCTCTGTAACTTAGAGGGTTTGTCTTCTTTGTATATGGTCCCCAAGTTTATAATTAAGCGAAAAGTGATTGGCTTGAGCAACCCGATTACAATATGACCTTCCCAATCGCTGGTATACCGGATTTTTCAATTGGATTAACACCCATTATTAAGACAGCTGGTCTGTTTTGTAGGATGCCTATCAAACATATGCTAAACTGGTCATAGTAAACTAAAGAAGCGCAGTACTTCTTCATTAACAACACTCATCGATCGCCTGAAATTTACACATAGATTTTAAACGATAAAAAGGAAGAGATTTTATGGGAAGAAAACAATCTTTTACTGAGACAGAGCTACTGGACACAACAAAAAAATTAATACTTGAGCATGGCTACGACGGTTTTCATCTCAAGCTACTCTCACAGCATCTGTCTGGAGCCCGGAGCACGATATATCAATATTACGCTAATAAAGAAGAGATTGTTGCTGCTTGTATGAAGCGCTCCATATCAACCGTATTAGAGAATTCATTAGCCATTGATGAGACAGATCCAATGGATGCTCTCGAACAATTGCTCCTCATTTACGCAGAAGAATCTACGCTCCATCAACTTTTGGGAGATGCCAGTAAAATTAATACGACTAATTCTTCCGCAGCAGCGAGAGATATTGAATTTATTGAGAAAGCACATATGACTCTTAAAATTCAATTATCACGCTTGTTTGAACGCGCTCAGCAGGATCAAGCCCTGCGACAAGATATTCCTCTACCTGTACTTATTGGTGTTTTCTTCAACTTAATTAATACGCCTAATATGCTAAATATCCCTACGCCTGATTGGGGAAAGCTGCTCTTCCAAATGTGGATCGGAGGAGCCAAGAGCTAACTTTATTCTTGGATTAAATTTGACACATGTGTCATTTATATCGTTTAATTATACAAACCACGTTGCCACACCTCTAATTTGACACATGTGTCAATAAAAACGAAAGAAGGAGTTGAACAGATCATGTTTTTAGCTATGAAGGAATTAATGCATAGTAAAATAAAATTCCTAATGATTATTATTATTTTCGTACTAATGGCTTGGTTAGTCTTTATTTTATCCGGTCTGGGGAATGGATTATCTACGCTAGCTGCCTCAACATTCAAGACCATGAAGGCTGATTATGTCATCTTTGAAGAAGGGTCACAGTCTTCAATGAGCAAGTCGCTGCTGTCAGATCAATTGGTTGCTGAGGCAGAAAAGCTGCCAAATGTGGATGCTGCTGCACCCATGGGAAGTACGATGGCAACGGCACTGAAAGAGAATAACACCAAGAATGAAGATAAGGTAGATATAGCGATTATAGGAATTGACCCAGGAAGCTTTTTGGAACCAGCTATTGTAGAAGGTGAAAGCCTGTCTTCCGAGAACCCTACGGGTGTCGTGGTGAATTCAACCATGAAAGATGAGGGCTATCAACTTGGGGACACGTTTCAACTGGATGGAACGACTGAATCATTGACAATTATCGGATATGTGGAGAATCAGACCTATAACCACGTCGCATCCGTATTTACTCCAATGGATGAATGGCGGAAGATTACCTTCGCGGCTCCAGGTTCGGATAAAGGAGTTACAGGACCCGTGAATGCGATCATGTTACAAGGCAAGGATATCGAGCCAAATGTAATTAATAACATGCTATCAGGTACGGATACGGTCACCCGAGCGGCAGCCGTTCAAGGTATGCCAGGGTACAAAGAAGAGAACGGTACAATACTAATGATGCTTGCATTTTTGCTTGCGATCTCCGCATTTGTGCTTGGGGTATTCTTTTATGTCATCACGATGCAAAAGACCAATCAGTTCGGCATTATGAAAGCGATCGGTGCCAGTAACCGATTCTTGGGGAAAACCATTATCTCGCAAGTGTTTGTACTTTCACTGACTAGCATTGTTATTGGAATCTTGCTGACCTATGGGACAGCAGCGATCATGCCAAAAGGTATGCCATTCAAGCTGGAAACCAGTCTTGTTGTCACGTATTCTGTTATCCTGCTCATTATCGCTATGTTAAGTTCGATGGTTTCTGTTCGTAAAATTACAAAGATTGATCCGCTCAAGGCGCTCGGGAGGGTTGAATAATGGTTAAGGGATTGCACATGAATGAAGTCACCATGTATTATGCCGAAGGAAACAATCAAATCACTGCACTCGATCATGTATCCATATCAGTAGAGCCGGGAGAATTTGTTGCTGTGGTTGGACCTTCCGGTTCTGGTAAAAGTACGTTCTTATCTATTGCTGGAGCCATGCTTAAAGCCTCTGAAGGAGAGGTTCAACTAAATGGGAATAACATCTCTGCACTTACTGAGAAAGAACTGTCTAATATTAGGTTACAAGAAATTGGGTTTATTATGCAATCTTCGAATTTGGTTCCCTATTTAAATGTTCTTGATCAATTGCTCGTGGTAAAAAGAATGTCTGGCAAGGTTGGAAGGCAGGATAAGGAATTTGCCTCTAAGCTGTTAGAGGAACTGGGTCTGGGTTTGAAGTTGAACAGTTTCCCAGAAGAGCTATCAGGTGGTGAGAAGCAACGGACAGCAATAGCTCGTGCTTTAATGAATAATCCCAACATCATTTTGGCGGATGAACCGACAGCAAGTTTAGATACCAAACGAGCACATGAAGTGGTCAGTCTAATTGCACACGAGGTGAAATCACGCCAAAAAGCAGCCATTATGGTTACCCATGATGAGCGCATGCTTGAATATTGCGATAAAGTATATCGGATGAGTGATGGAGGATTATCCCTGGCAGAATCATGAATATATGGACCAAACAATATACCATTTCTCTTCTCTATTCTTTCTTTTATAAAAAGCTTCTATTCAGAAAAGAGTAACATGTTAAGTAGATTTTAGGTCTGTCCATCACTTTCCTCGTCCCTCTCACTCTAGGCTCCCAAGTGGTTCGGGTCTCTCACCCACAAGCATAACTTCACGCTCTCTCTGCGAATGTCTGCTTCGGCGATATGCACTTGGTGACATTCCGTTCTGTTTGTTGAAGATGCGATTGAACTGGGAAAAGCTTGTGAACCCACACTGTGCAGCAATATCTGTGATTTTCTCACTCGAATTCAGCAGCAATTGCTGGGCATTCCGAATACGGGTCATCTGCACATACTCCGTGAAGGTGAAGCCGGTAACCTTATTGAATTGGCGAGACAAGTGATGGGCACTTACATAAAAACGCCTGGATACCTCGTCCAAAGATAAATCCTTTTGATAATGGCTGTGAATATAAGAGGCAATGGCATACATGCGCCTGGACATCGTTGATCCAGTCTCTTCACGCACATACCCGTTCTCTGGTGAGTAACGATGAAGAGCACAGAGAAACTCCACGAACTTGCTATGAATCATAACCGATTGAAGGACAGAAGGCTGCTGCGATATAGCAAAAATATCATTGATCGGCGCGAGGACTTCCTTGCGTCTTTCTTCTGTAAATCGGAATATCGGGACCGGTTTATTAAAAATCGAAAACAGCTCTGTGTAACCGCTCTCAAGACCAGGTGTATTACGTGGCATGGCAAAGGTGATCATCAATCGTTTCGGCGGAGCACCCTTCGGATATTGCGTTTTATGCAGCAATGAAGGCCGCAACAGAACGATATCCAGAGGCTGGATCTCATATAAACTGCCTTCAATGATGTGCGCAGCCGTGCGATCGAGAAGGATACAGATTTCATAGAAATCATGGAAATGCTGAAATTCCATATTCAGTTCATGGGAGCGCTCGTCATAATCCAGATGATAAAAAAGTGAATCTCCAGGCTGGTTCACATGGATCGCATATCCTTGCTCGTATGCCAAAACCGATGGTGTCATGGACATGCCCCCTATCCTGATTCTAATGATTTTATTTTAGCATGAAATGCAATAAAAAGACGTTATTTTCAGCATACAATACATAGTTTCGCCCATTTCTCTTTTGTTATGATAGAGTTGATATGTTAGCGCTTGCAGTATTATCACTCCAACAACGACTACAGCCTGTACTTACTACAAACCAAGGTGGGAAACCAACATGAAAATGAATTCCTTGTATACTCGAATCCATACCATTGTGAAACACTTGGAACGTGCACGACTAACCTCAAAGACATATATCCCTGAGCTTTATCATAAAGAAAGTGGTTACCACTCCTGGGAACTGGTGCATGAGGACCCTTCCTCCTGGAACGTATTTCGTAAGGGTGATGGCTGGGGTGGTAAAGATGTACACAGCTGCTTCAAAACCAAGATTCGCATCCCGGATCATATGGAAGGAAAAAAGGTCGTGTGTGCTATCGTCACCGGTGCTGACGATATCTGGAATTACGATAATCCGCAGTTTCTGGCATTCCTCAATGGGGAATTAATCTGCGGTCTGGATGTTAACCATACGGAGATTGACTTGACTCCATCCGCGGTGAAGGGCGAAGAGTTTGAGTTGGCATTATATGCGTATTGCAGTACGTCTGCCGCGGATGTTTTTCTAAATGTATATATCGCCGAGCATCATCAGCAAGTCTCCGATTTGTATTATGATCTCAAGGCTGCGCTGGATGCTGCGGATCTGCTGCGTGAGGATGATCTGGAGCGGCTGAAGTTGGTCGAACATCTGAATAAAGCCGTGAATCTGCTGGATTTGCGTCAGGAAAACAGTGCAGAATTCCATGCGTCGGTACTGGAAGCGCGCCGATATCTGCAAGATCATGTCTATGGTGATATCCGCCCTGCCGGTGATCACATCCCTACCGTGCACTGTATCGGACACACGCATATCGATGTGGCATGGCTGTGGACGCTGGATCAGACTCGGGAGAAGGTCATTCGCAGCTTCGCCAGTGTACTGTATCTAATGGACAAGTTTCCAGAATACACGTTCATGTCCTCTCAGCCCCAGCTGTATGCGTACCTGAAAGCAGATTACCCGTCCCTATATGAGAAAATCAAGGAAAAGGTGGCCGAAGGCCGCTGGGAAGCGGAAGGTTCAATGTGGCTGGAAGCCGATTGTAACCTGATTTCGGGTGAATCTATGATCCGTCAGATTATCTACGGGAAACGTTTCTTCAAGGAAGAATTCGGCGTGGAGAACCGTGTGCTCTGGTTGCCGGATGTATTTGGTTATAGTGCAGCGATGCCGCAGATTATGCGCAAGAGCGGCATTGATTATTTTATGACAACCAAAATTGCCTGGAATGATACCAACCAGATTCCAAACGACACGATGTACTGGCGAGGAATCGACGGATCAGAGGTCCTCACCCATTTCATCACAGCAACAGACTATGACAAACATCCCGATTTCAGGCAACGTCGCTTCGAAACGACCTATAATGGACGATTTAATGCTTCGCAAGTAAAAGGCACGTGGCAGCGATACCAGAACAAAAACATCAATGCAGATGTCCTGCAATGTTTTGGATTCGGAGATGGCGGCGGCGGACCAACCGAAGAGATGCTGGAGCATGGCAGACGACTTGATGTCGGATTGCCGGGTGTACCCGCGGTGAAACGTACCTTTGTACGCGAGTTTTTCGAGAAGCTGGAGCAAAATCTGGCGGATGTTCCTTCCGTTCCCCGCTGGTCGGGTGAGCTGTATCTGGAGTATCACCGGGGCACCTACACGTCCATGGCGCGCAACAAACGGTACAACCGTCATAGCGAATTTGCGCTGGCCGATACCGAATTGTATGCCATGATTCATCGTCATGCGAATGCACAGGCGGCCTATCCAACCGATGCACTGGAGCATGCATGGAAGCTGACGATGCTGAACCAGTTCCATGATATTCTCCCGGGCAGCTCCATTGAGCAGGTATATGTGGATTCCAAAGAGCAATATGAAGAAGTGCTACGTGTCACGGATGAGCTGAAAGACAGTGCACTGAACGGCATCGCAAGCCGAATTACATCTGATGGGGAAGCCATTGCGGTATTTAACACCACCGGATTTGTACGGACGGATGTGGTTGAGCTGCCTGCTTTTGCAAGAAAAGTAACCGTCTACGATGGAGATCACCCTGTACCAAGCCAGCGGACTCCCGAAGGCGGACTTGTGTTCCTTGCAGAGAACGTGCCTGCATCCGGGTATAAATCTTTCCGAATCACACTAGATCTAACAGACGAGCTTGTCGCGGGAGTTTCGGTTGCACAGTGGGAAGCAGATCGGCGCCATATCCACACACCTTGGTACGATATTCACATGAATGAAAGTGCCGAGTTCACATCCGTATGGGACAAGCTGGAAGGCCGTGAGCTGCTCCAGTCTGGCAAGCGTGGTAACGTGCTGCAAGTGTTCGAGGATCGACCTGCGGAATACGAGGCATGGAACATTGACGATTATTATGAACAGCATATGTGGGAAATTAATGACCTGCAGTCGCTGGAGTGGGTTGAAAGCGGGCCCGTACGTTCCGTGCTTCAAGTGAAGCGACAGTTCCTGGACTCGGTCATTAAGCAGACGATCATCTTCTACGCGCATACACGCCGGATTGATTTCCGTACGTTTGTGGACTGGAAGCAGGAGCATTTGCTGCTGAAAGCCGCCTTCCCGCTCGATATCTGGAGTGAGAAAGCAGTCTACGAAATCCAGTACGGCAACGTTGAGCGTGCTACCCACCGTAATACGAGCTGGGATCAAGCCCGGTTTGAAGTATGCGGGCAGAAGTGGGCAGATCTGGCGGAGAACGGGTACGGTGCTGCTCTGCTGAACGACTGCAAATATGGATATGACATTCATAACTCGGTGATGCGACTGTCGCTGATCAAGAGCGCAACGTACCCGAATGAAAATGCCGACAAAGAGCAGCACGTATTCACCTACGCGCTCTATCCGCATCAGGGCGACTTCCGTGAGGGACGTGTCATCCAAGCCGCTTATGATCTCAACCGTCCGCTGGTTGCCCGTGAAGTAAGACCGCAAACCGGTACCTTGCCGGGAACATGGTCACTTGCATCGGTCGATCAGGATAATGTCGTGCTGGAGGTTATCAAAAAAGCCGAGAACAACGATGATATGATCATCCGTCTCTATGAAGCACACGGCCGTCGCAGCCGTGCTTCCCTGCAATTGCCTGAAGGAGCAGGTGCTACGGCGTACGCTTGTGATTTGCTCGAGAACAACGAAGTAGAATGCGCCGTGGAAAATGGTCGATTTACTTTTGATATCAAACCGTATGAGATTCTGACCTTCCGTATCCCTGCCGGACACTAAACAGAACTTACGTAACATGGAAAACTGCAACAATGCTTACTATGCTTCAACAATAAAGGGCTGCTTCCTGTCATATCTGACATGGGAGCAGCCATTCATTTGTCGTTCTTTAAAATTCTTCGTACTCGCTTGGGTCCTGATCCCACAACCGTCCATCCGGACGATTAAATGCAGAGATGAGCTGCATCTCTTCTGTGCTCAACTCAAAATCGAATATATCGATATTTTCCTGCTGATGCTGCAGGGAGCCGGCTTTCGGAATTGGAATGGAACCCAGCTGAACATGCCAGCGCAGAATGATCTGGGTTGGCGTTTTGCCATGCGTTTCCGCGATCCGAAGAATATTCTCATCCTTCAGAATATCCTGTACGGCATCATTGCCACGTCCGATTGGACTCCAGGACTCGTTCACAATGCCATGCTTTGCATCTTGTTCTCGCTGATTAGCTTGGTCGAAGAACGGATGCAGCTCAATCTGATTCAGACTCGGCGCTATCCCCGTTTCCTTAATCAGCCGTTCATTGTGCTCAGGCAGGAAGTTGCTAACTCCAATGGATCGGATATATCCACGTTTTTTGGCTTCGATCAGCGCTTGCCATGCCTCGACATACATGTCCTTTTTCGGATTGGGCCAGTGAATCAGATACAGGTCGTAATAATCTAGATCCGCTCTGTACAGGGATTCCTGGATTGCCACAAGTGCTTTATCATGAGCGTGATAACGCCCCGGCAGCTTCGAGGAAATAAGCAGATCCTCTCTGGCGATGGAGCTTTGCTTGATTGCTCTGCCCACCGTTGCCTCATTCTCATAGTTATACGCCGTATCAATTAATCGATAACCCGCATCCATTGCCGACGCAATCGATTTAACGCCTTCTTCACCTTTTAAACTATAGGTACCAAATCCAATTGCAGGCACTTTCAAGCCATCGTTCAATGTATATTCCGGAATATGATGATTCATCTGAAGACTCTCCTTTGCAAAAGGTATACGAACAATATGGTAAAAATAATGCCCCTCTCCGTTTATCTACCCCTCCATACGCGCTTGAATCAATTGGAAGTTAACACTCCGTTTTAGTCGGGTGACGGCTTCCTCGTCTTGCTCTCATGAAAGGCAGTCTCCTTTTCATTCAAACGAAGAGATGGGCGTGGCCGATAACGGCTGATTGCCTATAAAGTTCTTAATGGCCATAACAGCCTGCTTATACCCGCCAGCATCGCGTAACGTTTTCCCAATAACCCCTGCCTGTTCCCTGTAGGAGGCATTGCCGAGCACTTCTAATACTGCGTTTCTAAGCACATCGGGTGTAAGGTTATTTTTGTCCACGATGACCCCTGCTCCCAACTCCTCTACCCGGCCTGCTACACGCGGCTGATCCGATGTTAACGGGAGCATGATTAATGGTACATTGTAATACAAAGCTTCGCTGGTACTGTTCATGCCTGCATGTGTCAGAAAAGCATCTACACACTGCAACAATTCCAGTTGAGGGACATAGGGTCTTATGATGAAATTGTCAGGAATGAGATCAGCAATGGGCTCTATATCGGTATCCTTCCCAGAAGATAATATAAACTGCACAGGCAAATTACGAAAGGCCGTAAAGCAAAGCTTATAAAAATCGAGATCTTTATTTAAAATGGTTCCCATCGAAATATAAACGACCTGCTTATAAAGAGCATGCAGAGATTCATTTGCAAAAGCTGGCGCATCCTTACGAGGAATAATGGACGGGCCAGTGAACACAAAGCTGTCGTCCAGCTTGTCCCCCATGGGTTGAAAATAACGACTTGTATACACAATCTTCAGTTGTCCTGAATGCCCTGAAAGTTCCGCCAGGGAAGGTACAGCCACATCGAACTGGGAAGCTATTTGCTGGGACATTTCCACGATGCTGTTATATAACTCCTTGACCTCCTCCGTATCATCTTTCAGTTGATTGTCTGATCCAAGAGGCTCCACAAAAACAAAGGTGCTGGTTGAACATACCGTTGGTATACCTAGCTTCTCACCTAGAATTTGTCCTCCCCAGCCTATGATGGAGTCAAAAATGATATAATCGTAGGTTTCATGTTCGATCAGATTCAGAACATCTGGTATAAAGCGTTGAATCACTTTATTCAATATCATATATAAAAATTGGTAAGGATGCTTGAGTTCAAATGGCTTCATACCAGGGTTGTTGAGCAGGGTTGCCTCGTTGAAGGAGTAGGCCTTAAATTGTGCGCCTAACGCTTCAATCTTCGTCCGGTATTTTTCGGTACAACAGTAGACCACTTCATCACCGTTCTCTACCAGTTCCTTGATTAATCCAAGCGACGGATTGATATGGCCTTCTGCAGGGATCATCACAACTAATACACGTGCCACGGCACTCACCTCCATTAAATTTTCCAATGAACTCAAGTGGGGGATATGGTAACCCATTCTTCCAGACCATTGGCTTGAATAAATAAAACTCTACTACCTCATTGAGGCGGTAGAGTTCCTATTCATGAGACGGAAGCATTAAAGTCTATGATACCTAACGTTGTTTTACTCTCACGAGCTGGTCACGGCACCCAGACATCCCTTTTATAAAAGGTTACGCTGTAAGCATCGGTATCGCTGTATCGTCCATCTTTGCTTACCACTTTAAAATATACATTATTGTAGTCGACAAGAACGGTATCCGCTCCTGACGTATTCGTAGAAGAAGCAACCAAATTTCCAGCGCTGTCATAGGCGTACAAATCGTAATCATAGCCGGAAGGAGAACCAAGCACGACCGATTTGCCATGCCCTCTGAATGTAAAGTAGTCTACATCTGTCGGGGAAGATAGATAAGACCAAGCACTTCCACCCCAGTATGCCGGACCGTAGGGAGTGGCCACCGTTTGCGTTGGGATTTTATACGCGCTGCTCAAAGTGTCATTCGACTCGTAATTATCCGCCAAGGCCGTACCCACAATCGATCCTGATAAAAGCGTCATCATAATAACAGAATACAATGTTTTCTTCATTTCATTCTCCCTCCATTTCTTTTGAAAAGTTAGCACGCCAAAGAGACTCCATGCTTTTCCCTAGTTCATAGACACACCTGATCAGAAAAAGCTCCAAATCACCCCTTTCAAAATATGGAATTAATTATAATATAATGAAAAATATATGTATTGTCCACTTATATTTACAGTATCTCTGTTTTTCTAACTGCATTTGAACACGATTCCAAAACTGTGACGTGTTCTCACCCATGGCCGAATTGGAGGTGCATCCAAACGTAAAAAAGACCACCAATATGGTGGCCGTCACATCTATTTTGATAAATCTTCTTAATACTCTCGCGCATATTGCTTATCCTCTTTCAGCTGCACAATGTCATGTCCGGTTGGATTCTGGAAGGCCCGTAGTCCAAATGTTGACGCCACCGCGAAGATATGGTCAAAGATATCCGCCTGAACGTTCTCATATACACCCCAGTTGATATCATTGCTGAATGCATAGATTTCCAGAGGCAGCCCGCGATCTTCCGGTGCTAATTGTCGCACAATCATCGTCATATCTTTATTGATTTTTGGATGATTCCTCAAATATTGATGGATATATTCCCGGAATACACCGACGTTTGTCAGTTGTCTGCCATTCACGTTGCTTTCGGTATTCACCTGGTGCTCCATGTTGTAAGCCTGAATTTCTTTCAATTTCGCCGTGACATAATCAGTCAGGTAGTGGATTTTCTCAAATTCAGCCACCATCTCTTCCGTACAAAAACGGATACTGCTGATATCAATATAGATACTCCGCTTAATCCTTCTGCCACCGGACACCTGCATCCCTCTCCAGTTACGGAACGAATCCGAAATGAGGGCGTAGCTTGGAATCATCGTAATCGTTTTATCAAAATTCATAACCTTTACCGTATTCAAAGTAATGTCGATGACGTCACCGTCCGCATTATACTTTGGCATCTCGATCCAGTCACCAACACGCACCATATCGTTCGACGATAGCTGTACACCAGCCACGAGGCCCAAGATCGAGTCTTTGAATACCAGCATTAATACTGCCGATAACGCCCCCAGTCCACTGAGGATAATGAGCGGGTTCTGTCCGATCAGGCTGGAGATGACGATAATGCCCCCGATAATGAACAGGACAATCTTGGCTACCTGAATGTAACTCTTGATTGGGCGAATCTTCGACACCTCATAGGTACGATAGATATCATCGAACACATTCAGCAGAGCATTCAGAACCGTAATCATGATGACAATCATGTAGGTCATTGCTGATTTTTCAATTATGGCCTGATAGGGCGAGAAAATATAAGCAGAATAATAGATTATAATGGCTGGTACAAGATGCGACAGTTTCTGAAATAAATTTTTTTGAACCACAATATGGCCCCACTTGAAACGGTTGTTACTTACGATACGATGAACCGTCTTCAGTACCACTCGCTTAGCAATCACATTTGCCAATATCGAGATCACTGCTATAAAAATAATCATAATGATGTTTGAAAGATAACCAATGGAGGGTCCACTCATGCCGAGTTCTTCTAGTTGATTTCTGATAAAGTCCATTGTTTCCTCCTGACATAATCTAGTTTAGCCTATTATTATAAAGTAGTTTGAGAGGGCAAGCAAAGTTTGATCTCCCGCTCCGTTCTTCCTATGCATTATATATATTAAAAAAGGACCCTGTCATTCAAAGAATGATGGGCCCACTTGATTATGTCGTCTTTGCATCATGCTCACTAGAAATGTCTAACAGCTCACTCACCGTCACCATACGGTACCCTTCCGTGACCAGTTCCTCCACCAGCACACGAACCGCCTCCACCGTCTGGGAACGATCCCCGTACCCGTCATGAAATATGAGCACGCTACCAGGTTTCACCGCAGACCGGGTGTGCTCCAGAATGTGCTCAACACCGGGATTGTCCCAATCCCTCGCATCACCGTTCACCGCACCAATCGTGCGATATCCACGCTCCGCTGCCAGAGACAATATATCATCGTTTACGCCAAAATACGGCGGTCGGAAGCTGCGGGCAGGTTGCCCCGTAACTTCTTGAACAAGATTTTCTGCGCGTTGTAGCTCCTCCCCGGCTTCCTCCAGCGTCAACTTGGTCAGATCCGGATGCGTGTACGTATGGTTAGCGATCTCATGCCCTTCCCGGTGCACCTCCGCCGCAATCTCCGGGTGGTTCTCCATCTCTTGGCCAATCATGAAAAACGTCGCCCGCCCACCCGCACGGCGGAATATCTCAAGCACTTGAGGTGTATACACCGGATGTGGCCCATCATCAAACGTGAACGCCACAACTTTTTCCCGAACAGACTCCTGCACTACCATCGCGGTATTGACCATAAATAATGACCCCTCTCTGCAACTGCCTGGCTACTTACCCCCTTATTATTCCATGTCCACAGGCTCCGGTCTAGTCCAGAGATCACTCCTTGCGAAGTCCCGAATCAAGCCGATATCCACCAGAAAGAGAGTACAGTGAGTGAGCAGCAAGCCCCTTCTTACGCTCCCCAGTCCAGCCTCCAGCTAACCTTTGATCGCACCTGCGATCATACTCTTCTGCACCTGTTTGTTCAGCAACAGATAGATGACCACCGTTGGCACCGTCGTAATCATCAGTCCAGCACCAATGATACCCCATTGCGTAATGTACGTTCCCACCATCGACATCATGCCCACCGTCAACGTCTGGTAAGCCGTGTTATTGATAAACGTAACTGCAAACATCAGCTCATTCCAGCAGGACAGAAATGTGAAGATCGCTACAGTTGATATGGCCGGACGCACAAGTGGCAGGATAATGGAGAAAAACGTCCGGTATACGCCGCAGCCGTCGATAACCGCCGACTCTTCCATCTCTCTTGGGATACCTTTGAAAAAGCTACCCAGAATGAATACCGCCATCGGAATGCCAAATGCCACATAAGGAATGATCAGAGACCAGTAGCTGTTGAGCAGGCTCAGATTCTTCAAAATAATAAACAATGGCAGCAACGCCGCATGAATCGGCACCATCATGCCCAGCAAAATAATCGTCATCGTCAACCCGCTAAGCTTCCAATTCATTCTCGTGATTGCGTATCCCGTCATGGAGGACAGGATCAGTACCAAGACAATGGAGGCCGCAGTAACCAGCACACTATTCATAAAATAGGTCAGCACATGGCCGTCGGACATTGCTTTGGTGTAGTTGCTCCACAGAAATGCTTTGGGCAACCCGGCTACATCACCGCTGAAAATCTCACTGTTATCCTTCAGGGAAAACAGTGCCAGCCAGATGAGCGGGTAGATCTGCACAATCGCGACGAGGATCAGAAACGCTTGCAGGAACACTTTCCCGATCGGTCCGGAGATGGACCTCGGCTTGGGCTTTTTTTTCAACATGACTTCTACG
Source organism: Paenibacillus sp. FSL L8-0435 (assembly GCF_037965655.1). Taxonomy (NCBI): domain Bacteria; kingdom Bacillati; phylum Bacillota; class Bacilli; order Caryophanales; family Paenibacillaceae; genus Paenibacillus; species Paenibacillus sp. FSL L8-0435. The sequence goes on along the minus strand of NZ_CP150185.1, from coordinate 207,832 downwards.
GTACTCATGCCTTTTGCCTCCCTCTACTCCGTTTTGAACAATGAATTAATGAGGATCGTACAGACCAGACACTCCACAATGATAAAGACCGAGATTGCACTGCCATATCCGTACCGGAACGTATCAAAAATGGTAGCGTACATCAGCGTGCTCGGCACTTCAGTGGTGTAGAACGGCCCGCCTCCAGTCAGCACATAGATCAAGTCAAACACCTTGAATGCGCCGATGACCGAAAAAACAAGGCTTACCTTCAGTATTGGCTTCATCAGCGGGATCATGATGGACCACGCCGTGCGAATACGGGAAGCACCATCCATTCGGGCAGCTTCGAGTACGTCCTGAGACACGGACTTCGCTCCTGCATACATCAGCAGCATGTGATACCCTACGTACTGCCACAAGGTCGGAATAAACGATGCCGCCAGCGCGGTGTCCTTCTGCCCCAGCCAGTCCTGTGCCAGGCTGGATAAGCCGATACTTTGCAGCAGCACATTCAGCAGGCCGTAATCGGCATTGTAGATTTTTGACCACAACTGGGCAATAACCACCGTTGAGATCAACACCGGGATAAAATACACGGTCCGGTAGAAACCTTCCCCCTTGACATTGGACGCCAGAATTAGTGCGAGCACCAGCGAGATCGGCAGTTGAATGAACACCGAAGCACCCGCGAATAACAGGGAGTTCTTGATCGAATTCAGCACACGGGTATCCTTAAACATCTCTACATAGTTGTCCAGACCAATAAATGTACCCCTGCCTACGCCGTTCCAGTCCAGCAGACTGTAATAACTGGAGACAAAGATTGGAATGAGCACAATGCCACAGAACAGAATCAGGGTGGGCAGTACAAAGACAGCTATCGTGCCTTTATTGGAAAATACAGAGTTCATTGTTGTTCTCCTCTCAAAGGCGTGACCGGATATTCCGGACCACGCCTTGTTTGGGTTCATCTTCATTGTTAACAGGCTTCAGCTTGGCAAGCTCACGAGCGTACACATGTAAGGATTACGGTTGCGCACATATTAACCTGCGCGACCTACAGGCTCAGCTCTGTTGGTTTGAGCTGTGCCATCTGTTTGCAGAACTCCTCCGGTGTTACATCGCCGGCAAGCAGCTGGGCAATCAGGTTTTTGTGCGCTTCGGCAGACTCCGCTGGCAGAATGTTATCCCACCACGCAATGAATGAGGTCGCCGTTTTCATAATATCTGCCGCAGACAGATCAAGGGAGGACAGGCTGGACGTGTCGAGTGCATCTGTTTTCCAGCTTGGCAGACCCGCTCCAGCCAGGAAACCTTGTGTACCAAGTTGCTCGCTCAAATACATGAGGAATTCCACGGCTTCCTTCGAATGTTTGGTATTCTGGTTGATGTAGAAACCATCGACGGCTCCGCCGAAGATTTCGGTACTTGTGCCTTTGCCATCTTCAAATACCGGGAATGGAATCACTTTCACTTTGCCTTTGACTGCGGAGGACGGGTCCTCAATTCCTGCATTTACCCAGTTGGCCTGGAACATCATTGCCCCGTTGCCTGCATTAAATGCCCCAAGCATCTCGTCATAGCTCATGCTGAACATACTGCTGTTGAACGCCCCTGCTTGCGCAAGCTGCTGCATTTTGGTCGCGGCGGCTACAAAGTCGGGCGAATCCCATTTCGACGGATCTTTAAAGGCTTCCATCACCGCAGCATTGCCTGCCTGACGCATCGCAATAACGTCGTACCAGTACATGCCCGGCCAGCGGTCCTTTTCCCCAATCACAGCCGGGGTGATCCCCGCCGCTTTCAGCTTGGAGACTGCATCCAGCAGTTCGTTATAGGTGGTCGGAATCTTGGCACCCGCCTGCTCGAACAGTTCCGTATTCACGTAAAGGTTGGCGATATGTGTGTACACGGGCAATGTGTAGATTTTGCCGTCCATATTGATCGCCTCAGCCATACCCGGACCCATTCGTTCTTTGATATCGTCCGTCAGGTAACTTGAGATTTCCAGTACATTGCCGGATTTAATATATGGCTGCATAAAGCTGCCACCACCCATGCCGTAGAACAGGTCTGGCGCTTCACCAGCTGCAATCGATGTTTTGACTTTGGTTTTGTACTGTTCTCCTGTCGTGCCCGTACGTTCAACCTGGATGTCCGGATGCTCGCTGTTCCATTTCTCAACAATCTCGGGCAGCAGTTTGGCCGAAGGATCGGTATTGCCGACCGATTGATCCCATAGCGTCAGCTTAATCTTGCCATCGCTCTCCCCCTGTGTACCACCGGACGAACCGGATGAACATGCCGCCAGACTGCTTACAATTCCCAGAGTCAGAATTAGACTTGCTGATTTTTTTAATAGCGCTTTCATCTCTATGGACCTCCCTATGTGTTTTAGTTGGTTCTAGCCCATATTTTAGGCGAACCGTGCGTTGTTCTCCATTTAGAAAACAGGCATCGATTTGTAATATTCGAGCATATGTGAAATCGGAAGTGAGGGTGCGCTCACACCTTCTCTACACTCCCGGGTTTACATCTCGTTTTTCAGGTTTTTACATTCCGATATTCGTTCATGGACCGACCGATATGTTTTTTAAACAAGACGCTGAAATAATGTGGGTCCGGGATGCCTACCTGTTGCCCGATCTCATACCCCTTTAAATCGGTCTGCTTCAGCAACGTTTCGGCCTTTCTCATACGAAGCTGCGTCATATATTCCACAAACGTCTGCCCGGTCTCTTTTTTCATCAGCCGCCCCAGATGGCCCGAACTTACGTAAAAAGCAGCCGCGGTGCTGGAAAGCCCCACTTCCGCATTGCCCATGTTCTCTTCAAGATAAGCCATCACCCGGTCGATCAGATTGCCTTCTTTGGCCTGTCGCTTAGCTTGTATGGCATCCGATACCGTGCGGACATGCTGCTCCAGCATGCTTTTTAGTTCAGGCAGATGACCTGCTGTAAAAATGGCCGCAACGGCCTCTTTGTTCAATGCGTGTTCTCCCTCAAGTTGCTGCTCTATGGCAGCACGCTGGCACTCCGTAACCACATCCATGGCAGCCATCCGAAACTGTGAAACGTCCGAGAACGGCACAGACAGCATACGCTCCAGCAACAATACGGCTTCTTCCCCCGCACCAACACTGACGTAAAATTGCAGTTGTTGGAGCAGCTGAGCATCCGAGTGGTACCGCCTTTTTCCGCCTTCGATGACCAGATCCTCGAAGCAAATAACCTGATTTTTCCCCACAAACGCCTGATAATCGAGTGCACGACAAGCTTCCCGGTATCCCACACAGGCCCTTCCCCATCCTGATTGCCATTGCCCAATCCCTACGGTCACATCAACTTCACACCCTTCGAGCTTAAGTGTATGTTGAAGTTCTTCCTGAAGCTGCTGTACCTGAACGGCAAATTCCGTATCCGCACCAAGCGAGAGTACAACTATCCGGTTATGTGGGTCCATGACGATAATGGTTTGCGAATCCTGCGGATAAAATGCCTGCACCTGCTTCATGCCTACCATTCGCAGCAGAATATGTATTTCCTCGGCAGTATGTGGATGACCTTCTGTCTGATGCTGGCTTAATTGGGACTGACCGTGTTGTTGTTGAGGCCCTCGTTGTGCTTGGTGTGTTTGGTGATATGATTCGGACAGATGTGGATATACCTCTGGTGCAGCTATCTTAGCTTGCGGTACAGCAACCTCCACCTCCATTACTGCGATGCGTGATCCTGGTTCACCAGACGAGATAGGAATACCGAAGAAACGCGCCTTCTCTTGTAGTTCATCCTCAGGTATCACGTTACTTAACCATTGATTTACAAACCTCTCCCTGAGATAAGGCAAGCTCTGCTTCATCTCCTCCCGCAGCTTCATCAGCTCGTACTCACGCCCCATCTCCTGCTCGATTGCCACTCGTAGCTTCGTCGTAACCTGTAATAATTCAGAAGCACGGATGGGTTTCAAAATAAAATCGGATATGCCCAGCTTCACACTCTGACGAGCATATTCAAATTCATCATGTCCCGTCACTACCACGATTTTTATGTTTGGGTAACGCTCCATGAGGATGCCGCTCAGTTCAATGCCGTCCATCTTGGGCATGTATATGTCCGTGAACACAATGTCTGGACGCAACAGCTCAACCTGATTCAAAGCCTCTTCAGCATCGGAGGCCTCACCAATGATGCTCATGCCTTGCTGCTCCCAATCGATACGCATGCGCAGCAGATTTCGGATGAGGTACTCATCATCCACAATCAATACCTTTAATGGTTCCACAGTGAATTCCATGATTCATCGGCTCCCTTCGGGATCGTTATGATAATGGTGGTTCCTTTTCCAACCTCGCTCTGCAGCTTAAGTCCATCTTCTCTGTCATAAAAAATCCGAAGCCGCTCCATCGTCCCCCATAAGCCAAAGCTTGGATTGTATTTAGCGTTATAGGTAGGATTAGAAGTATCAGAAGAGTTAGAAGAGTTAGATGGGTTAGATGGGTTAGATGGGTTAGATGAGTTCGAGCGATTAGACCTGTTCATTTCTGTGCGTTGAACCTGTTGTACTTCTTCCTCGGACATGCCGACTCCGTCGTCAGTGATCGTTAGAAGTACTCCCTCTTTGGATCGACGAGCTTGAATACGTATCGTGCCTGGGCTGCCTTTGGGACGAATACCATGATAAAGAGAATTTTCCACCAGCGGCTGGAGTACAAGCTTGGGAATCATCACTCGTTCACAGTCTGAATCGATATCGTACTGCACCTCAAATACACCGGGATATCGCACCTGCTGGATCGTCAGATAATTGCGTACAATCTCAACCTCCTCGTGCAGCGTAATCAGTTCGCGCCCTTTGCTGACACTCAGCCGATAGTAACTTCCAAGCGCTTCTAACAGCTCACATACCTTATCGTTCATGCCGGACATCGCCAGGGAGGTAATGGAATCAAGTGTGTTATATAGAAAATGCGGCTTGATCTGCGCCTGAAGTGTATTCAGTTCTGCTCGGCGGATCGTCTGCTGCTCCTGAATGATGCGTTTCAGCATCTGGTCAATCTGCTCAATCATCTGGTTGTATCCTCCATATAGCTGTGCGAACTCGTAACTGTTCAGCTCAACCGTCACTTTGCGGAAGTTGCCACTTGGCGCTTTTTGCATGGAACGAAGCAGCTTATGAATCGGCTTAATGACGCTGCGCGAGATGATGAATGAACTGACGAAAAAGACCGTTCCGTTCACTGCCAGTAGAATCAACGCAAGCAGCACCATGGATTTATTACGGGTATCCGTATCCCGGTATGGGCTCATGCTGATGAATTTCCACTGATCATCACCAGCCGAACGATAGGTCACAGCATATTCCTGACCACCCGATTGCAAGGTGATGAAGCCGGAAGATTGCTCTTGAAATGTTTGTTTTAACTTGGCCTGATTGGCCTCTAATATCTCGTGCATCCCTTCCTGTCCAGAAGCGGCAGACATGGATGAGTCGGATACAGTAGGCACGGCCTTCTTTCCATCGGTTACGTTCGTTGCGATCACCCGCTGATGCTCATCCAGGATGGCCACCTGAAATGAATCCGGTGCAGACAGGTTGGCATAGGCTTGAGCAATGGATTTTCCCTTGATGTTCATGACCAGAAATCCAAGTGGAGACGTATCATCCAAATCTCGAATGAGGCGAATAAACGAGACCACCTCTTGCCGATCATTCTCCCCCGTTGCCGAGACTCCGCTGTCGTTGTTGCCACCATTCAGCCTGAGCAGATATCTTCCGTTATGTTTCAGTGCCTGTTCGTACCAAGGCGCTTCCTTCACATTCGCTTCCATAAACGTGGGCCATTCCTGTGTACCAACCGAGAATCGGTGCCCCGAATTATCGTAAATATATACTGAATCGATAATTGGAACCGCTTGCATAAGATTAGTCAAATACGCGCTGACCTTGGACTGTGTTTGTAAATTGGAGTACACATTGCCCTGCCGCAGCAGGTTCTGCAAGTTGGGATCGGAGAAAATCATTTTCGAATAATTGTTCACGTTCTCGATCATCAGATTAACGTTGGTCTCAATAGATGTAATTGTCTGCAATGATGCTTCATTGATCTTTCGCTGCGTATCATTTTCCGAGATACGACTCAGTACCAACGCACTGAACGCCACCGTTAGCAGAATAATGATAAAGTAGGCAAATGGGATTTTAAAAGCGAGTGTCTTGGGCTTGCGTTGAATATACTCTTTGAAACGGGGAGTCCAATTCTTCTTCATTGCACTGGTGTTTGCTTTTGTATTTGCGTTTACTTCTGCATCGGTCTCAACATCTGATTGAGCTGTTGCTTTCACTTCTATTTTTCATCTCCTTCTGTTGTTGCTCCTGCATCTGTTGTTGTATCTTTTGCTCTGTGTTTCACTGTGACCCTCCCTTGGTTCCGATGTGTGATGGGTTTATCCGATGTGATCGGATGACCTATTGTGATATCCACCACTCTCTCGGATTTTATACAATTGTATATTATAGAACTGTGCATGGAGGAGGCTCAACTCTTTTTATCGCATACGGATGGCTTGACTGAGTGAAGTAGAATGAGGCTTTGGAAAGACGATTGCTGTGAACGCTGTGGGTGAGGCCCCGTAATTGGAGCCGCAAGGAGTACTGCCTTATAAAATGTTGGAGGTACAGATAATAAGTTGTGGTTTGTGCCAGATGGAGAGTGATGTGGGAGAGGCGGAGGATCTGAATACACAAAAGACGATGATAAACGTCTACCTTGATATGGCATACTTTTGAGCAAGATTACGATATCTACGGGCATCATTCTTACTACTGGCAGTGTGTTGATCGAGTGGATAAGGTTGGGAAGTCCAATTATCGTTTTCTCATATGATGAATTTAAGTGGGGCAAATGTTGGGGGCAAACTGCCCTCGGGCAGGACAAGTACAGAGTTCGTTATGATATGAATCAGCGAATCGTGATCAAAGCGAGAATACGGTAACGCCTTTTTTGGAGGCATACTTCAGCGTGTAGCTTCCTTCTGTGCCATATGGCATTGTAGCGATTTGGATGCGGGTGTAATCCAACCGACTCTCTCTCAGCACTTTTTTAACTAGCGCTATGCTCCGATCCTCGTCCGTGACCACACAGAAAATGTTCATTACATATTCCTTCGGATCAGCCACACGGCTGCCCAGGTCACATCCATCCACCTCTCCCAACTCCGCCTGGGTCAGAACGGTTTCCAGATATTCCATCACCTTTTCCTTCAACCAATGATCTCGTTTGCTACCCTGCGCGCTCTTCAGCGGATATTGCACCACAAGCCAGTATTTTTCACTCATTTAGGCTTCACCAACCAATCTTTATAGAATAGGCATTACGTTATGTGTGAGCACTTGAACGATAAGAATGCATGTGTCAGCCTTTATTTCTCCAGTTCCAAATGGGTTAGATAATTGACCTTACTGCTTTTTGGAATTGTACTGCCCTTCCATTTGCAGGATGAGGAACATGGTGATGTTTAATGAAATGGGAGCTTAACGTGTCTGCTGACTTCCTGCCAATAGCCACGATCTGAGCATCAGGATTCAGTTGCATAAGCTGTCTGGCAAACGGCAAACCATCCTCCAACTCTGCCAAAGTCGGCGTTCGATTCGTCATCCTGTTTTCAGAAGATTGATAAGGATGAAAGGGATAGATGTTCCAAAATATAAAGTCCGTTGGTTTCCACCTTGAACTGGATAACACTTCGCCCCATATGATGGATGCTGTCGGTTCTGCGAATCCATACAGTGCCTGACTCCGGTTAGGTTTGGCGATATTGGGCAGGCTAGTTCGGACACCCGGCTCACCTGCAAAAATCATCTGGTGATTCACCAGCGAGTGATTCCCGGTAACCATTCGCTCGGACGTCAAGGGTACGCCGGAGAACCTCGCCCCTTGATATCCCACAGCTTCAGCAATAAAAATGTACCGAGCCTTGGACATTCGTGGCCCCAAATACCTGACCAAATGTTCAGAACGAATCTTCACCGCTTCGGGGCCGATATCATAGCCTTTCACATAATCTTTCCAAGGATTAATCACATTTACTGGCGAGACGTATGCTTGTACCCCTGCAACAAACTCGCGGATCTGTTGCTGCGTTTCGCTCATGCTTTTTTGCCTCCTTTGGGAGATTACAGAGTATATCGGGCTTACATCAGCTTATTTTACAAATATTATAGCATAAACAGAAAAACCACCAACCAGACCGCTGGTTGATGGCTTTTGACTCTAATGGAGGCGAGGGGAGTCGAACCCCTGTCTGAAGATAACGGCACATAAACTTCTACGGGTGTAGTCACAGTTTTGATGTCACCCGAGTATCAGTAACCCACAAGAACAAGATTAGACCATGCAGGTATGGATTCAGCGCAGTAGATCAAATCACCCTGTATGATTTCAGCAACAATTAAAGGCTCGTATGTATTATCAATGAGGATAACCCGATCTGCGATGGCTAGAGCCGGTTTAAGGTTCTTCAATGACTCACCATATCGATAACGAATGTCTTCTTCTGCAATCCAATGTCCACCTTGTTCAACACGAGAGGCTACACGATCTATATGCATTTGAACATCCTCAAGACCGATATAGTATACGACAATTTCGTATCTATTTTGTTTTGCTATTTCCATATGTTTTAAAACAAATGATCCGGACAATGTCGTTTCAATAGCGAAGTTCATACCACTTTTAATGAGAGATCGGATTTTTTTCACAGCTTCCCTGCCAGCAGACAGGTCAGCACTGCGCGGATTCTCTGGCTTCAACTCTCTTGCAATTTGATCCGGATCAACCAGTTCACCAAGCCACTCTCTCATTTGCATACTGAGTGTACTTTTCCCTGCTCCATTGGTTCCAGCAAACACAGTCATAACTGGTCTGATTTCACTCATGATACTCAAACTCCTGGCGTTTCCCAGTAGCATCAAATATAATTTCAAATTTATTTCCTTCAGCATCCTCACGAACGCGTTTGTTGTTCTTTATATAATAAATAGAGGCACCTGATTCTTTAGCTTGTTTCCGTGCATGTTGAATTGCCTTTTTCAAAATTTCTTGGAGCTGTTCTCGATTTTCAAACATCTTGAGTCCCCCAATCTAAATTTCTGTTTATTATATCATAAACTAAAAAACCACCAACCAGAACACTGGTTGATGGCTTTTGACTCTAATGGAGGCGAGGGGAGTCGAACCCCTGTCCGAAGATAACGGCACATAAGCTTCTACGGGTGTAGTCACAGTTTTGATGTCACCCGAGTATCGCCCCGTAACCGGCTATACGTTGGGTCAGCCTGATTGTCTTCTTCAGCACACCCCAGGCGGAGATGTGACAGCGTATCCCACTACTTGTTAGCCCCTATCCCTGTCACATGGGCGATGCAGGGTAGAAGCACGCACACAGTTTCTTAGGCTGCGAAAGCGTAGTTTGTTTGTTGTTTGCCGTTTAATAGGCTTTAGCGTTGATAAAGCGGACGCGTCCCCACTACCCGCTACCCATGCTCGAACTATCCCCGTCGAATCCATAAACGCCCCCTCAATGAAGAAGGGCTCCAGGATTAATCCGTGAATACGGAGCAAAGGTGCTACACATCTTTTTCCTCCAAAGTAAAAAGATGCTTCTTTCAAACTCGGCATTCCTGTCTGCTACATGAGTAATCATAACACAGGACACATCACCGAAATAGTACAGATTGCTGGAAGACATTCCAGCAGGCTGAGCACGTGTACAAAGTTATCCAATACAACAGGCTCAATCGTCTACATATTATACCGCGTCACCAATCGGAAGTAAAGTTTACCCAGATTGGATCACGAACAACGGCACCTTAGTATCTTACCCACGTTTCAGGCAAACTACGCAAAGGCTAAAAATTTAGATTCATCAACGTGCCAAGCTCCATGCTCCTACCGAATTCCCTTCAACACATATCAAAGGAAATCACCACATAATACACTTCAGCAACTCACATCACATTACCTTTCTCATTACAAATAAAAAAGCCTCAATCTTGCCCATTGCAGGACAAACCTTGAGACTCCTTAACTCATACATCAATCTTCCTAACTTCATCACAAAAAATATCTTCTACACTGAAAAGTAAAGCCTTTAGCCCAGCGCTCCGCTTAACGCGCAACCTTCTGCTTCTCGCGCAGTACCCGTTGGATATCACGTTGAGCATCCCGCTTCGCGGCAGTTTCACGTTTGTCGTATTGCTTCTTACCTTTACCCAGTCCAAGCAAAAGCTTTGCATAACCGTTGCGGATATAGATTTTCAGCGGCACAATGCTGTACCCATCCTGTTTCGACAGTCCGAGCAGCTTGTGAATCTGCACTTTATGCATCAGCAACTTGCGCGTACGCGTTGGATCGAGCGGATTATTTCGGTTCCCTTGTTCAAAAGGACTAATATGCATATTGTGAATATGAATCTCACCGTTTCGAATCGTGGCAAATGCATCTCCAATATTCGCACGGCCGTTACGAAGAGATTTGATCTCCGTTCCGGTAAGCACCATGCCCGCTTCATACGTATCTTCAATGAAGTAGTCATGGGAAGCCTTTTTATTCTGTGCAAGCACTTTACTCTGTCCATCATTCTTGCCCATGTCCTCACTCCTTCTCCGTAAAATAAGCCGGTACCATGCTCTATAGCAGCGCACCCATTGTTGCACCAAGGTACCACGTGCCAGACCTTAATTGTAGCAAGTACGGCTGTTAAAATCAAGAAAGAGGCGACCTCTGCCGCCCCTCCTCATTACACCACTTTCAGACTGTGCGAAACAACACACCGGCTGAAGTGACTATTTTCTCCAACGCTTAACTTGGAGGAACGAATTGTAATCCATTTCTCCAAGTTACGTTAGCTTTATTTTTTCTTTTTCCGTACAAAAGCTGCCGTACCGTTACCAGCTGCACCTTTGCTCTTCTTCCGCTTGCGTCGTGGTGCTCCACCTTCCTGAGCGCCACCAGGAGTTGCATTTTCTCCAATAAATACGCCGCTCGGCGAAGTGTTTTTGCGTCCACTTCCGCCTTTGCCACCTTTACCGCCGCCCTTGCCGGACTTAAAGCTTCCTTCACCACGACCGCTGCCGCTGTTCAGGCCACTTCCTTGTCCACCGGTTGAACTACTATCCGATCCACCCGATGTAGAGCTATATCCGCCTTTACCTGAGCCAAAACCAAAGCTCAACGCGCCTTTGCCCCGGCCAGTTGATCCACCAGCATCACCAGCACGACGCTCACCTTTTGGTTTGCCACCGCCCTTACCTGCGTAGCCACCAGATGAGCCCGCGCCTGCACTCGCTGCTCCACCGCGACCGCCACGTCCACCTTTGCTGCTTTCTTCCGTTGATCTGCCACCACGGCTGGCTCCAGCAGTAGATGAGCCTCCTTTGCCGCCACGTGAACCGCTGAATCCACCTGGTCCACCCTTGGCACCGCCGCGCCCGCCGGCGCTACTAGGACGTCCACCTTTACCGCCACGTCCGCCACCGAAGCCGCCAGGACGTTCAGCGCGAGGTTTCATATCCACCATTTCAAAATCAATCGTATACTCTTCCATGCTTACACGTGCCACACGAATCTTCACTTCATCACCGATGCGGAAGACTTTCGAGGTACGTTCACCAATCAGAGCCATATGCTGATCGTCAAAATGATAATAATCGTCCGTGAGCGCGCTCAGGCGAATCAGACCTTCAACCGTGTTCTCCAGTTCAATGAACATACCAAAGCTGGTCACACTGCTGATCATACCTTCGAACTCTTCGCCTACTTTGTCGAGCATGTACTCGGCTTTTTTCATTTTCTCCGTATCCCGCTCAGCTTCTACCGCCACACGTTCACGTTCAGAAGACTGCTGCGCAATATCGGACATACGTGCTGCCAAATACTCCTGACGGTTCTCCGGCAAAGCACCATTATTTTCAATGACTTCGCGAATCACCCGGTGAATGACAAGATCGGGATAACGACGAATTGGAGACGTAAAGTGACTATAGAATTCTGCCGCGAGGCCAAAGTGCCCCGACATTTCAGAATCATACTTCGCCTGTTTCATCGAACGGAGCATCATCGTACTAATCACGGTTTGTTCTTTCGTTTCTTTGATATCCTCAAGCAACGATTGAAGCGCTCGTGGATGAATTGCATTGCCACGTCCTTTGACCTGGTGTCCAAAATTCGCCGCAAAGGCGAGGAAATTTTGCAGTTTCTCCTGATCCGGGTCTTCGTGTACACGATAAATGAACGGAACCTTCAACCAGTGGAAATGCTCTGCCACTGTTTCGTTCGCTGCCAACATGAATTCCTCAATGATTTGCTCTGCAATCGAACGCTCCCGTTTTACGATATCTACCGGTTTGCACTCTGCGTCCACAATGATTTTGGATTCTTCAAAATCAAAGTCAACCGCACCACGGCGCATACGCATAGCACGCAACTTCAAAGCGATCTCTTTCATCAGATGGAAATCATCTACAAGATCCTTATAACGCTCAAGCAACTCCGGCTCTTCACCTTCAAGGATTTTACGTACGTTGGAATACGTCATCCGCTCTTTGGTTTTGATTACACTTGTGAAAATATCATGTTTTACAACCTTCATCTGGTCGTTAAACTCCATCTCACAAGACAGTGTCAGGCGATCTACCTGTGGGTTCAAACTACAGATCCCGTTGGACAAACGCTGTGGTAACATCGGAATAACCCGATCCACCAGATACACACTGCATCCACGGTTGTAAGCTTCCTGATCAAGCTTGGAATTCTCCTGCACATAATAGCCAACGTCAGCAATATGAACACCCAGACGATAGTTACCGTTAGGCAGCTTCTCTACGTTAACAGCATCATCCAGATCCTTGGCATCTTCGCCATCAATCGTGACAATGTTAAGTCCGCGCAGATCACGGCGACCCTGTTGTACGATCTCTTCATCCGTGATGGAGTCTGGTGCTTTCTCCGCTTCTTCTACCACTTCATCGGGGAAGGCTTCAGGCAACTGATGCTTGCGAATGACGGACAAAATATCAATACCCGGCTCATCCTTATGACCGAGAATCTCGATCACTTCACCCTCGGCCGCCGCACGACCCTCCGGATAGCTGACGATCTTTGCTACGACCTTCTGTCCATCAACCGCCCCAGCAAAGTTGGTACGCGGGATGAAAATATCGCGATTAATCCGTTTGTCATCCGGAATGACAAATCCGTACACTTCATGGCTTTGGAACACACCAACGACTTGTGTTACAGCACGAGTAACAATGCGAACGATCTCACCCTCCAGGCGACCGCCAGAAGGTCCTTGAGACGTGACTTTAACCAGTACCGTGTCACCATTCATCGCACTTTTCATATCATTGGCATGAATGTACACATCCGGGTGCTCCCGATCCTCGGGGATAAGGAAAGCAAAGCCTTTGGCGTGAGCCTGTAAACGTCCGCGTACCAAATCCATGCGCTCTGGCATGCCATAGCGATTGTTACGGGTCAGCAAAACTTTACCGGATTCCTCCAGCGTATTAAGCATAATCAAAAAGGCTTTGAAATCAGCTGCATCTTCAATAGCGAAGTGCTGTTCCAACTCCTGATAAGTCATGGGTTTATAAGCGGTTTCCCGCATGAAGTCGAGCAATTGTTGTTCTGTTATCATTAATATATTCACCTCGGGAAACATAAAAGTGTAAGCAATCTCATCTCTTTATGTATCGGAATTATTACCATTTTCATGCAATGCAATATCACTGTTGTAAAGAGCGTAGTAGTGCAACCATACTATCTCATACCCTAGTATACACGAATTCAATCCGGCCCATCCGTACCTCGCAAAAAAACCACAGTTTGCCAAGCGCTCCACTAAAATCGCGCTTTCACGTATCTCTACAGACATTTTATGCGATACACGTGCTGTGCGCATCTGGAAAAGGACGACATGCGAAAATTTTCTGTACACATGACATTCATTATAGGGAGTGAGTTCGCGTAACGAATAAGCGAGGGACATACCATACATGATAGGGGTGTATTGCATATTAAGGAAGGAAAACCGAAACAGAAGTGAGAAGAAGACCGAAAATCATGGAGTCTATAGATTAGATTGTTGGAAAAGTTTGGACGCGTAAGAATTTATTAAAAAACCCCCGTTTCTTCACGAAACGAAGGTTCCTCAATTAAGCCATTAGCTTAAGCTATTCATTGAACAGCAGTTCCGAATCTTACTTGGAAACCACCGTAACAATAATAGACAAAATCATAAATCCTGCACCCAGTACCACCGTTGCACGTTGCAGGAAGAGATCCAATCCGCGCGCTTTCGTTTTACCGAAAAGATGTTCCGCACCACCGGAGATGGCACCCGCCAAACCAGCGCTTTTCCCGTGCTGCAGCAATACTACAGTGATTAGACCGATCGAGAAAACAACGAGCAGCAATTTCAAAGCAATATCCATTCTTTCCACCTCCTACCCATGTGGGCATAACATCTCACCATAAAAACAGTTACTTTAATTGTAACATAGCTATGGTTGTACTACAAGTAGTACAGTTTATACAATGCCCTAAATTTCACCATCTGCGTGATCCTTACGTTATATCATTACTCCGTCTTAATAAAAAAGACAAGCCGGTTACCCGGCTTGCCCGTAAAAGCTGTAGATCCAGCTTATTTTTTAAGGTTGTAGAATCCTTTAAGACCATTGTATTGAGCCAGTTCACCCAGTTGATCCTCAATGCGGAGCAATTGGTTGTACTTCGCAATACGGTCTGTACGGGAAGGAGCACCCGTTTTGATTTGACCAGCGTTAGTTGCAACAGCGATATCAGCGATTGTGCTGTCTTCGGACTCACCGGAACGGTGGGAGATTACAGCTGTGTATCCTGCGCGTTTAGCCATTTCGATTGCATCAAATGTTTCAGTCAATGTACCGATTTGGTTAACTTTGATCAGGATGGAGTTACCGATACCTTCGTCGATACCTCTGCCCAGACGCTCAGTGTTTGTTACGAACAGGTCATCACCAACGAGTTGTACTTTGTCGCCCAATTTCTCAGTGAGCAATTTCCAACCATCCCAGTCATCTTCAGACATACCGTCTTCGATTGTGATGATTGGGTATTTCTCAACCCATGAAGCCAGAAGGTCAACATACTCAGCGGAAGTGTAAGATTTACCTTCACCAGCAAGTGTGTACTTACCATCTTTGTAGAACTCAGTGGAAGCAACGTCCATACCCAGGAATACGTCAACGCCTGGTTTGTAACCAGCCTTTTCAATTGCTTCGATGATTGTAGTGATTGCTTCTTCGTTTGAACCAAGGTTCGGTGCGAAACCACCTTCGTCACCTACAGCTGTGTTCAAGCCTTTGGAGCTCAATACGGATTTCAGGTTGTGGAAGATCTCTGCACCTACGCGAAGAGCTTCTTTGAAGCTTGGTGCTCCAACTGGAAGAACCATGAACTCTTGAACGTCGATGTTGTTGTCAGCATGCTCACCACCGTTGATGATGTTCATCATTGGAACTGGCAATGCTTTAGCGTTGAATCCGCCCAGGTATACGTACAATGGCAGGTCCAGAGCGTCAGCAGCTGCGCGAGCTACTGCCATGGATACAGCCAGGATTGCGTTAGCACCCAGTTTACCTTTGTTTGGCGTACCATCCAAAGTGATCATCAATTTGTCGATACCCAGTTGATCCAATGCATCCATACCGATAACTTCTGGAGCGATTGTTTCGTTTACGTTTTTAACAGCTTGCAGAACACCTTTACCGAGGTAACGGGATTTGTCGCCATCGCGAAGCTCAACGGCTTCATGGGCACCAGTGGATGCACCAGATGGAACGATTGCGCGTCCGATTGCGCCGGACTCCAGGTATACTTCAACTTCTACTGTAGGGTTACCGCGGGAGTCGAGGACTTCGCGAGCGTACACGTCAGAAATAATAGTCATTTGTGATAATCTCCTTTATAGTTGGGATTTAATTTTTTGGACCAACTTGTGTTTGCCCTTTTTCACTACGTCAGCAGAATCGTCTTCTGATCGCTGTTATCCCCTGATTTCTTTGAACTTATTTTCATAAGTTGAAATCATGTGATAAAGGCGAACGCGTTGCTTCTTCAGACTATTTCTGCTGCCTTCGTTCAATGTGCAAACGCCAAACCGCCCAATTATATATCTTGTTTCGTAACTTATTTACGGGTAGCGATGACGGATGTACCTGTCATCTCAGCCGGTTTAGGCAATTGCATCAGGTCAAGGATCGTTGGCGCGATATCAGCCAGGATTCCGCCTTCACGCAGGGTTACATTGGCATCCGTAACGATGAATGGAACTGGGTTCGTTGTATGAGCTGTGAACGGACGTCCTTTCTCATCGAAGACCATATCCGCGTTACCATGATCCGCCGTGATCAGTACAACGCCACCTTTGGCAAGTACTGCATCCACAACACGGCCCATACACTCATCTGTTACTTCAACCGCTTTGATGGTAGGCTCCAGCATGCCGGAGTGTCCAACCATGTCAGGGTTAGCAAAGTTCAGAATGATGGCGTCATGTTTGTCTGCTTCGATCTCACGAACACATGCGTCAGCCACTTCATACGCGCTCATCTCTGGTTGCAGATCATACGTTGCAACTTTTGGTGAGTTGATCAGTACGCGAGTTTCGCCCGGAAGCTCCACATCACGACCGCCGCTGAAGAAGAAGGTAACGTGCGGGTATTTCTCAGTTTCTGCAATACGCAGTTGTTTTTTATTATTCTGTACCAGAACTTCACCCAGGGTGTTGTCGAGGTTCTTCGGCGAATAAGCCACATAACCTTCAACCGTCTCGCTGAACAAAGTCAAGCATACAAAGTGCAAGCCCACAGGGAACTTCGGACCACGATCGAAACCGCGGAAATCCTGGTTGGTGAATACTTGCGACAACTGGATCGCACGGTCAGGACGGAAGTTGAGGAAGATAACGGAATCGCCGCTCTCTACCAAACCTACCGGCTCACCATCCGCTTTGACGATAACCGTTGGTTCAACGAATTCATCAAATACGGACTTCTCATACGATTCTTCAACCGCTTTGAGTGGGTCAGTGTATTTTGGTCCATCTCCATAAACGATGGCGCGGTATGATTTCTCAACCCGTTCCCAACGTTTGTCACGGTCCATCGCGTAATAGCGACCTTGAACCGTTGCGATTTTACCTACTCCGACTTCTTCAATCTTAGCGATCAGCTTCTGCATGAAGTCTTTACCACTGTCTGGCATAACATCACGGCCATCCATGAAGGCATGAATATATACATCGTTCATTTCTTCTTTTTTGGCCAGATCCAGCATAGCAAACAGGTGGTCGATGTGACTATGTACGCCGCCATCAGACAACAAGCCGTAGAGATGAAGTTTTTTGCCGCTTTGTTTCGCTTCGCGAACGGCTTTGACAAGTGTTTCATTGTCGTAGAACTCGCCGTCACGAATGGATTTGGAGATACGGGTCAAATCCTGGTATACGATCCGGCCGGCACCAATGTTCAGGTGACCTACCTCGGAATTTC
This sequence comes from Paenibacillus sp. FSL L8-0435, assembly GCF_037965655.1. NCBI lineage: Bacteria > Bacillati > Bacillota > Bacilli > Caryophanales > Paenibacillaceae > Paenibacillus > Paenibacillus sp. FSL L8-0435. The sequence goes on along the minus strand of NZ_CP150185.1, from coordinate 190,254 downwards.
CCATTTGCCCTTCTGGCAAACCTACAGCTTCACCGCAAGCAGTGAGTGTTGTATGTGGGAATTGGCTCATGAAACGGTCGTAGTTCGGTTTCTTGGCTTGCGCTACCGCATTGCCTTCCACCGTGTTACGCAGACCAAAGCCATCCATGATGATCAGTGCTACAGGTTTTGGAGCTGTCATCTTACTTCGCCCCCTCAACAAGCGCGATGAACGAAGCCGGCTGCAAGCTGGCACCGCCAACAAGTGCGCCGTCGATGTCGCTTTGTCCGAGGTATTCTGTTACGTTCTCTGGTTTAACACTGCCGCCGTATTGAATACGAACTGCATTCGCAACCGTCTCGTTGTACAGATCCTTCACCAGCGTACGAATGTAAGCAATAACTTCATTCGCATCTTGGGAAGTGGAGGATTTGCCTGTACCAATCGCCCAGATTGGCTCATAAGCGATAACAACTTGTGCCGCTTGCTCTGCAGACAGACCTGCAAAAGCAGCTACTGTTTGCACTTTGCATACGTCTTTTGTTTGGTTCGCTTCACGCTCTTCAAGCGTCTCACCAAGGCAGAAGATTGGAGTCAATCCGTGACGGAATGCTGCATGCAACTTTTTATTAACAGTCTCATCGGTTTCCGCAAAATATTGACGGCGCTCCGAGTGACCAATAATGACATAATCCACACCCAGGTCTTTCAGCATCACGCCGCTGATTTCACCTGTGAATGCACCGTTATCTTCAAAGTGAAGATTTTGTGCACCAATTTTGATGTTTGTACCTTTAACCGCTTCTACCAGGGATGGCAGATTTGTAAACGGTGCGCAGATTACAGTTTCTACGCCTTCAACTTCCGCTTTTCCTTTAACTTCCTGAATGAAGTCATTGGACTCGGAAACCGTTTTGAACATTTTCCAGTTACCTGCGATAATCGGTGTTCTCATGGGTTTCAACTCCTTCATGCTATAGACTACTAAAACTTACTTGTCGTTCAATGCCACTACGCCTGGAAGTACTTTACCTTCCATGAACTCGAGCGATGCACCGCCACCTGTAGAGATGTGGTTCATCTTGTCAGCCAATTTGAACTTCTCAGCTGCTGCTGCGGAGTCACCGCCACCAATTACAGTGTAAGCTTCTGTCTCAGCGCAAGCTTCCGCTACTGCACGAGTACCGTGGGAGAATGGCTCGATTTCAAATACGCCCATTGGTCCGTTCCACACAACCAATTTGGAGTTTTTGATTACATCAGCATAGATCTCGCGTGTTTTAGGACCGATGTCGATACCTTCCCAATCTGCTGGGATACCATCGATGTCAACGATTTGTGTGTTTGCTTTTGCACTGAAATCGTCAGACACTACGATATCTACCGGCAGGTAGAAGTTTTTGCCCAATTTTTTCGCTTTTTCGATAAAACCGAGAGCAACATCAAGTTTGGAATCATCCAGCAAGGATTGTCCAATTTCATGTCCTTGTGCTTTGAAGAACGTGTAAGTCAGACCGCCACCGATGATTACGTTGTCTGCAATGTTCAGCAGGTTGTCGATTACATCGATTTTGTCCTTAACTTTGGATCCACCAATGATAGCTGTGAAAGGACGCTCAGGGTTGGAGATTGCTTTACCCAACACTTCAAGTTCTTTCTCCATCAACAAACCGGACACTGCTGGAAGCAAGTGAGCGATTCCTTCAGTCGAAGCGTGTGCTCTGTGAGCCGCGCCAAACGCATCGTTAACGAAAACGTCAGCCAGTTCAGCAAATTGTTTTGCCAGTTCCGGATCGTTTTTCTCTTCGCCTGCGTGGAAACGAACGTTTTCAAGCAACAATACGTCGCCGTTGTTCAGTTCAGCGATTTGAGCTTTAACAGCGTCACCAACAGAACCGTCAGCTTTAACAACTTTTTTACCAAGCAATTCAGACAAACGCTCAGCTGCTGGAGTCAAACGCAAAGATTCAACCACTTCGCCGTTAGGACGACCCATGTGGCTTGCCAAAATGACTTTAGCGCCTTTTTCAATCAAGAAGTTGATTGTAGGAAGCGTTGCACGAATACGTTTGTCATCTGTAATTTTACCATCTTCGAGCGGCACATTGAAATCTACACGGACAAAAGCCCGTTTTCCTGTCAATTCGATATCGCGTACACTTTTTTTGTTCATCTGTATTTCCTCCGCACCCATGTATTTGGTGGACCAATCAAGAGCTAAAATCCCTCGTCAATCCTGGTGTTTTTGAGAAATTTGCAAAATGTAGATATATAAAGAGCGGAAACAATATAGCATCTGTTTCCGCTCTATGTTATTGCAGATATTACTTGATCATTTTTGCAAAGTGCTCCAAAGTGCGAACCAATTGTGCAGTGTAGGACATTTCATTGTCATACCAAGCTACAGTTTTAACCAATTGTTGGTCGCCAACAGTCAGAACTTTAGTTTGAGTTGCATCAAACAGGGAACCGAAAGTGATTCCTTGGATATCGGAAGATACGATTTCGTCTTCTGTGTATCCGAAAGTTTCTGGATCGGAAGCTTCTTGCATAGCTGCGTTAACTTCTTCAGCAGTTACTTTTTTGTTCAGAACAGTTACGAGTTCAGTCAGGGAACCAGTAGCTACTGGTACACGTTGAGCTGCACCATCAAGGATGCCTTGCAGTTCTGGGATTACCAGACCGATTGCTTTAGCAGCACCAGTTGTGTTAGGGATGATGTTTTCAGCTGCTGCACGAGCACGACGGAAGTCACCTTTAGGGTGTGGAGCATCCAATGTGTTTTGATCGCCAGTGTAAGCGTGAATTGTAGTCATCAAACCTTGAACGATTCCGAATTTGTCTTGCAATGTTTTTGCCATAGGTGCCAGGCAGTTTGTTGTGCAAGATGCGCCGGAGATTACAGTTTCAGTACCGTCGAGGATTTCATGGTTTACGTTGTAAACGATGGTTTTCATGTCGCCAGTAGCTGGTGCGGAGATAACAACTTTCTTAGCTCCACCTTTCAAGTGTTTCTCAGCTGCTTCTTTAGTTGTGAAGAAACCAGTACATTCCAGAACGATATCTACGCCCAGGTCGCCCCAAGGAAGTTCTTCCGGGTTACGGTTAGCCAATACTTTAACTTCTTTGCCGTTCACTTTGAAGAAGCCATCGTGTACTTCAACATCGCCATCGAAGCGACCTTGAGTTGTATCATATTTGAGCAAATGAGCGAGCATTTTAGCGTCAGTCAAGTCGTTGATTGCTACTACCTCGATGCCTGCTACATTTTGAATACGGCGGAATGCCAAGCGTCCAATACGTCCAAAACCGTTAATACCTACTTTAATCATGAGTAAGTTCCTCCCAAGTTTTGATTAATTTTTTTATGAAACTTATATATTCAAGACAGACGGTGAAGTCCGTCAAGACAACAATAGTTGTGATGCAAAGTAAAACCTTATTCCATTTCAGCAACGATGACTTCGGCAGCAGCCTCATCAATAATCAGAATATCTTCCTGTCCAAATCGCAACACGGAATGTATAGCAGCAGCTTTGCTTTTGCCACCTGCAATTCCAATCACAACATCGGTTCGTTCAATATCCTGAAGTCGCATACCCAGTGTAAGCATGGTATGTACCACCTTACCCTGATCATTAAAGTAATAACCGAAAGATTCAGATACGGCTCCTTGCTCCTGAAGTTCATCTATAATCTCCGTCGCAAGTTTACGTCTTGTAGCCATCTCCACGGCATCACCAATTCCATGAATAACAATCCGCGATTTCCGAATCAGCTGCAGAATCTCCTGAACACTGGGGTCCTGGATTAATGATTCATAGGCATGATCACTAAGCAAATCCGGTACATGCAGGAGTTTGTATTGCGCTCCAACCCGTTTTGCCATTGTGGATGCAATCGTATTCGCCTGAATTTCAAGGCTTTCTCCAAGTCCACCGCGTGCCGGTACGAACCAGACACCTTTGAGCGATGTTGGCGGAGTCAGTTGCTCTGCGACTTCAGCCGTTGTTGATCCGCCAGTAACGGCGACAACGTCGTTGTCACTCATGATATTGCCGAGAGCCTTCGCTCCGGCTCTGCCCAGTTCCCTTTTGGCAAATGGAGAAACGTCCGAATCACCAGGAACCACAACTACCTTTTGCAGACCGTAGGCTTGCTTGATGCGCTCTTCCAGCTCGGATAATCCGAACAACTCTTTGGCTACGGGCTCTAACTGCTGCAGCAAATCATACCCTGCCTCGCTGATCTTCATTCCTGCACTGTCAATTTCAATAAGTCCCTGAGCCTTTAACAGATCGGTCTCAGCCCTCAGAACCCGCTCGGTCATCTGCATGGAATTAGCTAACGTTCTCCGTCCGATCACATCCGATAACATGATCTGTTGCAGAATCGTATACCTCTTTTTCAAGATATCCATGAGATCAGGCAGAAGCTGCTTTTGTACTTCTAAAATCGTTCGCATGCTTTCCACTCCCGCAAGTTCTCGTTCTAAGCTCTCTTTCGTGGCCCTAAAACGTCCCGGGTTAACTTTTTAAGTCCCACGTCTATTCTACCTAAAACTGACGTGACATGCAAGTGTTTCAACGTGTTATTTCGACACGCATTCAGCGTTTGTACGCGCCTATTTTCACAATCCTAGACTTCCATGATCAAGGACTAGCTCACGCATACCATATATAGAAGAAACAAATGAATTCAATCTACATATCGCTCAGAATCACATTTCATACGGCATGTCCAAAACCTCTAATAGCATTTACTTAAATGCACTCTTTATCCACTCTTCTTCATCATGATCATTTTTAGGTTAATCCAAACCAATACCACAACGAACTGCTTGCAATTAAATATTTCATGAGCTATAATCATTATTGCTGTCACATAATGTGCGCCCGTGGTCCAATGGATATGACGTAGGCCTCCGAAGCCTGAGATCCAAGTTCGATTCTTGGCGGGCGCGCCATTTTTATTTAACAGCTCATAACCCATTTAACCAATGAAACCGGAAAGGTTTCTTTTTTTTGCAAGTTAGTTTGACTTTCTTTGACTTTTTGTTTGGAATTGTTTATTATGTGGGTAATACGGTAACAGTTTAAGTATAAACACCAATAACATTTACATTCCGAGGAGGTTTTTCACGTGAGTTTTATTCCAATGGTCGTTGAACAGAGCAACCGGGGTGAGCGCGCCTACGACATCTACTCCAGATTGCTGAAGGATCGTATTATTTTCCTTGGTAGCGATGTTAATGACGTAGTGGCTAATGCCATTATGGCACAGATGTTGTTCCTGGCTGCGGAAGATCCGGAGAAAGACATTCACTTATACATCAACAGCCCAGGCGGATCGATTACAGCCGGTATGGCGATTTACGATACAATGCAATTCATCAAACCGGATGTATCTACCATCTGTGTAGGTATGGCGGCTTCCATGGGTGCATTCTTGTTGAATGCCGGTGCAAAAGGTAAACGTTTTGCATTACCAAACAGTGAAATTATGATTCACCAACCACTTGGTGGTGCACAAGGTCAGGCTTCTGACATCGAAATCCGTGCTCGTCGCATTTTGAAAATGCGTGATACGTTGAACCGCATCATCTCTGAGCGTTCAGGTCAACCGCTGGAGCGGATTGAGAAAGATACAGATCGTGACTACTTCATGAGTGCTGCTGAAGCCGCCGATTACGGTATCATTGATAAAGTTATCGAAAACGTAGGATCACAAGGCATCTAAGTGTGACGTAGACCACGGTCTATGCGTTAACATCATCAACACCCGCGTAATCAGCAACACTTCGTGTGTTGTCTATACGAGAAGAAGCCCTCATCATGATCATGATGAGGGCTTCTTTTTTTCATTTTATAAGGAATAAGGAAGATAACTTAAGAGTGCATAATAATGATTTCTTTATTTGGTTTTAGATACATTACTGAAAGGTTCTGTGCCTTTAGGGAGAAGCTCTTTATACGTAAATGGCATTTCAGGGAATCCCTCTGCGTACGCCGTATATTCATACAACTGGAAGAACACGACTACACCCGTTGGTGTCACATAGAAATCTTGATCTTTATTCAATCCTTTGTAACCGTCGAGGTATCCACCGCGGGCTTTCAGTTGTTCACCCACTTTTTTACTCAACGTCTCGCGCATGGTTTTATTATTTTGCAGCACATCATCTAACGTAAGCTCCTTGCCTGTGTCCAGTGCAAAGGTGTGGCCCGTACGGTATGTCATACCATGAGCGCCAGCATAATCCTCGTATCGTTGTGTAATGAGTCCCAGCACGCCTTTTTCGTTGTACGTTACTACATAGGAGCTCTCAAATGCATATGGACGGTTGGCTGTTGCACCGCCGAATTCAGATGTCTGTTTCTTGAAGTCAGTTACATAAGCATCCACTTCATCTTTCAGCACTTTGTTAATCGCCGCTTCAGCTTCTTTGCTGGCAAGTCCACTCACCTGCGGATATTGAACATCTACTTCGGCATTTTTCACAGTGACATTAACTGTTGCCGCTTTAATTTTTACGTTATTTTGTTTCACCTTGCTGAGTGTCAACGTTTTGGTTTTGCCATCCCAGTTCCCCTGTACACCCAGATAATCTCTCATTGCTGAGAATGGAATATACAATCTGCCGTTGATCAGCTTTGCGTCCACTTGAGGATAATAGTTGTTAATTCGAACACTCGGTTCGCCATCCGATAGGCTGATCGTCATCGTGTTATTGGCTGCTGTCAAAGCGTACTCTTTGGTTTTGGCATCATATTTCAGCGTTCCACCTGCCACATCTTTAACTGCCGTAAGAGATACCCAAGTTGAGCCACCTTGAAGAAGTCCTTTTTGAGTCAGTGTTTTCCCACCCGATTTCAGAGTTACCTCAGCTGGGGTTGTCACTTTAGAGGATACCGATGCTGCCTGAACCGAGCTGTCCTGCCACACCGAACCGCTACCTACAATAATTCCTGCCGCAAGCAATGCACTTGTCCATTTTTTCCATGATGTCATATATAAAACTCCTCTCTGAATTCACAATTAGGGATCATTGCGTATGTAATCCTGACCTGATCGCATATCTCATACGCTCACCTCTCTATTATAATTAACCCGATTTCGGAAAGGTTTACAGCTCGAGTTACAATGTTGATGAATATCAGGCGGAAAATATATGGGGATATGACCTTTTTGTCACGAACAACTATACAAAAAAGATACCAATATACAGCATTTCATGTTGCTTCAAAAAGGTACCCTCCTATCTAACTTCATCAAAGTTTGCCTTTCCAACAAAAAAAGACTCTGTCCACAGGACAAAGTCTTTGTCATTATTCCGTTGTACCCTTCAAATAACACTTGAAAAGGTTACTTGAGCTTACAATCCTAGTTGCCTCTTGTTTATTTCATTTCATACGTGATATTCAGGATTGTGCTTACTTTAACCTGGCCTGTTTCAATCTCAGTGCCACCTGCTGTATCTTGTGCTTTGGACATTAATGCCTCACTTGCATAGAACACAGGCACATTGGCATCACCTTGGCTTACGGAAAGAACAGCACCCAGTTGACGTTTAACTGCTTTTGCAATGGCGCCAGCTTTCACATCTGCATTGGCAACAGCCTTCTCAATCACTTGGGACTCATAACTTTCCGGGTTTTCTACAGTAAAGCGCACATTTTCAATATTGTTGGCACCCGCACCCGAAGCAGCATCGAGCAACTCGCCGATCTTGTCCATCTCACGATATGTGACAGTCAGCGTATGATGCGCTGTATATCCTTTAATTTGTTGTCCGTCTTTTTCGCTATACGTATAGTTGGGTTGTACAGAGAACTGACTCGTTTGAATGTCGTCTGCACTGATCTTCCACGTATTCTTCAGCAAGTTGGATACCTTTTGAACTTTGGCAGCATTCGCTTTTTGAGCAGATGCAGCTGTCTCTGCAGTACTGTTCACACCAATGGACAGATACGCGATATCAGGCTTCACTTGAATCTCACCTTTACCCACAACATTAATCACATTCTGTTGTACTCCCTGAACCTCTGCAGCGTAAGCATAGTTACCTGGTGCAACCCATGCCGTTCCTCCAACAAGCAACGTACTTGCCACCAGCACCGCACCAAACGGTTTCATCCATTGTTTACCCATTACGATAGCCTCCTTATGTGTTAACATCTCAAACTTTAAACGATTTGATACCTTAACAGACGGGACAAATTCCATAATGTTGCACTTGACGATAGCATAAACGTGAAAAACGCAAAAAAGCCCCTTTCGGGACTTCTTCATTGGATTGATCATATCTTATTGGTTTTCGAGCTCTTCCTTGCTTACCAGACTAACTAAAGCGTTTACAGCCTGTTCGGCATCCGCGCCTTCTGCACTAATCTGGATTTCCGTACCTGTGCTAATCGCAAGGCTCATGATCCCCATGATACTTTTTGCATTAACTTTTTTGTCGTCCTTCTCGACGAACACTTCAGACGAGTACTTATTCGCTTCTTGAACGAACAGTGCCGCAGGTCTGGCATGGAGACCCGTTTTCAAACGGACAACTACCGGGTGCTTTGTCATGGAAACTTACCCCCTATTATGAAATCTGGACATTAAATACACAATTATATTTATACAACATTATACCATTAACCCGTGCAGGACACTAGAAGAAAAAACTCAGGGTGCTTTGATGGACATTATCTTGCCCTATTTCATCTTTTGCACAGCGCATCCAATATCCTAAATAAGTCCTCTAGACCCTTAACGGTTGACTTTCCCGACCTTTCTGTTCAGCAGAAACAGCCGACCTTGTTACTTTACCCTACTCCGTCTTAACCATAACGTTCTGTGCGTACTTTCTCAGCCAGCTCATCAATTTTACGAAGCCGATGGTTCACTCCTGACTTGCTAACTGTACCTTTAAGGAGTTCGCCCACTTCCTTCAAATTGATATCTGGATGAGCCAGTCGAACCTCCGCCACTTCGCGAAGCTTCTCAGGCAGCGACTCCAGACCAACTTCCTTTTGCAATAACCGAATATTATCGATTTGTCTTACCGCCGCTCCAATGGTTTTGTTCAGGTTGGCGGTCTCACAATTGACAATTCGGTTAACGGAGTTACGCATGTCTCGCATAATTCGTACATCTTCAAACTTGAACAAGGCCTGATGAGCACCAATGATGCTGAGCAGCTCAATGATTTTCTCGCCTTCCTTAATGTATAGGATGAATCCTTTTTTCCGTTCTATACACCGGGCATTCAGATGAAATTCATTGGCCAGGTCAACGAGTGCCTGACAGTGCTCTTCATACATGGACGCAATCTCCAGATGGTACGAGGAGCCTTCCGGATTATTAACCGATCCACCGGCCAGAAATGCACCGCGAAGATAGGCCCGTTTACAACAGTTCTGCTGAAACAACTCCGTATTAATTCCTGGCGTAAACAGAAAACCTTCCGATACAATATGAAGACTGTTGAGAATCTCCTGTACCATGGTTGGAATACGAACAATATATACATTGTTCTTTTTCAGCCGCATTTTTTTGCGGACCAGTAATTCCGTATGCACTTGAAAATGCTTTTTAAGCAGAGAGTATGCCCGTCTTGCAATGGCGGCATTCTCCGTCGAAATATCCAAGATCACTTTTTTATTCGATAACTGCACTGCACCAAGCATACGGATGAGGGCTGAAAGTTCCGCCTTTTCGCAGCACGGTTCGCTCTCGATCATGGTTAACTCTTTTTTGGTCTGTGCTGCAAACGACATGGGACTTCACCTCTTCCGTAACATCCAATTTTGTACCAGTTGGTAGATGTGATGACTCAACTTGTCGGCATCATGACGCAGATAGGTTTTGAACAGAACAAGGGTATCTGCAACCACCTGATAGCCGGCACTTTCGAGTACATTCATATCCAGTACAACCGGTTTTGCTCCTTTTTCCGCATACTTATTCTGCACTTGCAGCGGAATATCACCATTATTTACGATAACATAGTCGAAGAGCTGATGACCTATATGCTCGTGTACCGCCTTAAGGTGGTCACTTACCGTATAGTTATCTGTTTCTCCCGGCTGTGTCATAACATTACAGATAAACATCTTCACCGCATCAGCCTCTACCACAGCCTCAGCCAGCTTAGGTACGAGCAGATTGGGAAGGATGCTTGTATAGAGGCTGCCCGGCCCGATTAGAATGGCGTCAGCTTGACGAATGGCCTCTACTGCCTCTGGCAACGGCTCCACGTGATCCGGTTCAAGGAAAACACGTTTGATGCGTCCACCCGCCTCAGGGATTTTGGACTCACCTGTAATAATTGTCCCATCTTCCATCTCCGCATGCAACACAACGGCCTGACCGGCTGCTGGCAACACCTCACCTCGAACGGCAAACACGCGGCTAAGCTCCCGCACTGCGGTCACAAAGTCGCCCGAAATATCCGTCATTGCAGCCAAAATCAAATTCCCCAAGCTGTGGCCTGCAAGCCCCGCGCCTGTGTTGAAACGATACTTTAACATATCTGAAAGCAATGGTTCTACATCAGCCAGTGCCGTAAGCACGTTGCGAATGTCGCCCGGAGGCGGCATCTGTAGCTCATTGCGCAGGATGCCTGAACTTCCACCGTCATCTGCAACTGTGACGATGGCCGTGATATCCAGCGGCTTTTCTTTCAAACCGCGCAACATCACGGATAATCCGGTTCCGCCGCCCATTACAACTATTCTCGGACGTTCTCTTCGTGGTCCGGCCTCTTTCATCCCTTCACCCTCTTCAATGACGGTCCCGGTCAGCGTCGCGATGGCTCACGGTGACAGCTTCTGTCTCGCTGCTTCCCAACATCTTGCCCAAATATTCCGATATTGCTACCGAACGATGCTTGCCTCCGGTACAGCCGATTCCAATAATAACCTGGCTTTTGCCTTCCTTCCGGTATTGCGGAATCAGGAAATGCAGCATATCCAGCAGTTTCGTCAGAAAGGCCTGTGTCTCTGGCCATTTCATGACATATTCATAGACATCACTATTCTGCCCCGTATTCGGACGCAAATGATCAATATAATGCGGATTCGGTAAAAAACGTACATCAAACACGAGATCAGCATCAATCGGAATGCCATATTTGAATCCAAACGACGTAATATTCACCGACAGCATTTGGCTTTCCAGATGAGAAAAGCGGGATATGATGCGTTCTTTCAGTTGAGCAGGCTTCATTGTGCTTGTATTCAGTACCTGAGTCGCAGAGTTTTTGAGTTCCTCCAACATCTTGCGTTCCAGTCGGATGCCGTCCAGCGGCATGCCCTCAGGAGCCAGTGGATGTCTGCGCCTACTTTCTTTGTAACGCTGAACAAGTACAGAATCTGTAGCATCCAGGAATAAAATCTCGCAATGAATGGTAAAATGATCTTTAATATAGTTCAAAGACTCGGACAGAGCCGTAAAGAATTCACGCCCGCGCAGATCGATAACCAATGCAACCTTACCAATCTTGCCGTTTGACTGTTCAATTAGTTCCGCAAATTTCGGAATCAATACCGGCGGCAGATTATCCACACAGAAGAAACCCAGATCCTCCAGGCTTTGTACTGCAATGGTTTTACCTGCTCCGGACATACCCGTAATGATAATGAGCGTGGCGCCTGTGCCTGGTGAGCCTTCACCTTCAAGCATAAATGTCCCCTCCTTATCATATTGCTGTCTTCATATATTGTTACGAGGTCACTAGGAACGCAAGAGAAGACCTGCCGCACCTACAATACCTGCATTATTACCAAGTGTAGCTTCCAGAATCTGAACCCCTTCTTGGAGTGGTTCCGGTGTCAACTTAGCAAATACGGTACGGATTTCATCGAACAAGAAATTACCTGCTTTGGATACGCCACCACCAATGATGAACATCTCCGGGTTAATGACAGCCGCTACAGTAGCCATGGACTTGCCCAGGTAGAAGGCCGCACGATTCACAATGCGCTGTGCCACTTCATCGCCTGCCTTGGCAGCATCAAATACTTCTTTGGCTGCAATCTTGTCGACGAGAGCCAGTGACGTATGATCACCACGTTCTACTGCATCCTTTGCCATACGGATAATACCCGTTGCAGACGATACTGTTTCTACACATCCCATTTTACCACAACCGCACTTGATGGCCTCCAGATCAGGTACAACACTGATATGACCCAGTTCTCCCGCCATACCGGAGAAACCCTGATAGATGTTGCCATTCAAGATCAAGCCTCCGCCAACACCCGTACCGAGTGTATAACATACGCAGTTGTCTACGCCTTTGCCAGCACCTGCCCATACTTCACCCAGTGCAGCCACGTTTGCATCGTTATCTATTTTGATTGGCTTGCCCAGACGTTCTTCCAGAATCGAACGAATGGCCACATTCCGAAATCCGATGTTAGGGGCATGAACGATAATTCCCTCGCGTACATTCGTGAAACCGGCCACTCCAGCACCTACACCCTCAAGCTGTTCCCAGCTGTACGGTGATTCGGCTACGATATGTCGGACATACTTCTCGATGTTGGCGATGACCGTGTCTACGCCCTTATCCACTTCAGTCGGTCCTTCATACGTATGCATTAGCTGACCTTGTTCATCGCATATACCGACCTTGATTGCTGTTCCGCCGAGATCGACCCCAACGTAGATTTTCTCAGACATGCTGCAAGCCACCTTTATCTATCTAAAATAGTTTAAGTCCTACGTACCAACTATAATTGAAGGATACGCCTGGGTCAAGACGATAAGAGCTTGTATACATCATGCTTCACCAGGGTTGTGAACCACATCACATAGCATTTTTGAATACGTATACATCCTCATTACCTTCATTTATAAACGCACGCTTTATTCCTTCCTCCATAACAGAGGAAGCCTCAACTCATGATATTGCATCTTCACTCGTTCCATTCATAAAAGATCAACATCGTCCCCTCATAGTGGTGACTCGTCTTATGCACCCGCCACCTGTCATTCTCATGCAGAAAGTTATCTAATGACGGTATTGCCAACAAAAAAGTGCCTTCTACATATAGAAGGCACCCTTACTTTTATGAAAATTCTGAAGTTGTAGAATTGGGGTTAAACTCAGTTGATTTTTCTGCGTTATAACTTCGTTTCCACACGTACCGGCTCTTCTGTCTTCTCCATCTTGTTCACATCCAGAATATCGAGCAGGAAGACAAAGATCGGAATACCAATGATCAGTCCCCAGATCCCCAGGAAGTGTTGCGACAGAATTAGTACGATAAAGGTGTAGAACATTGGCAATTTGGTCTTGTGTGCCATCAGTTTTGGATTCAGGAAGTACGTCTCCAAAGCATGAATAACAATAATCATGATAATTACAATAATGCTTAATTTCAGTCCACCCATCTGATACCCGATCAGACAGAGCGGTACAAGTGAGATGATAACTCCCGCAACGGGAACCAGACTGAGCATGAACACCAGAATAGTCAGAGCGAACAGATACGGGAAGCCCAGAATCCATAAGCCAAGTATCGTCAGCACCGTATTAAACACCGCAATAAGAAGCTGTGCCTCAATGACTTTACCAAAAGAAGACACGAATTTGTCTCCCAGATAAGCCACTTCATTGTAGAACCATCCAATTTTACTTGTTTTGAACTTGGACGTGAACTTGGATATCTCCTGCTTCTGCAACAAGAAGAACAGACTCAGAATGATGACGAGCAGAATAAACTCCAGCCATTTGCTCAAAGCGAAAATATATTTCAATGCATCATTGGTGTAATTTTTAATATCGAAGGATTGAAGATAACCCGCAATTTTGGATGCAAAATTATCACCGTCTGCACTATCCAGAAATTTCATAATCTCGTTGGTCAACTGAACGACCTGATCCACGATCCGTGGTGAATATCTGGATATGCCAAGCACAATGACTGCGATCACGATCATATAGAGCAGAATGACCACAACTTTATAATTGATCGGAAACAATCGATTCAGACCACCTGTAATGAAATGCTGTAACCTGTTCATGACATATGTCACCAGGAACAACAGCAGAATCATGTGCAGCATACTCCCCATACTGAACAAAATTAAACAGAACAAGAGCAAGATCAAAAACCGTCTCACTGTCGCATTCTGTAACCAATCTTTTATCATTTCCCCCAAAATCTTCACCTCACAGCTAATATGCCCTATATGTATACGAACTCATGCCCACTGTAGTTTCAAAAAAAGAGAAGCCTTCCGGCTTCTCTCATTCATGAGACTTCCCGTTGTCTCTTATTCCTAACATATGCCTAACCTCAAGCATGTAATGCTTATTTATCCAACGTTTCGCTCCAATCATGAACAATGCTTCCTTCAAGGAACTTCTCACAATCCATCGCGGCCATACATCCTGATCCTGCAGCTGTAATAGCTTGACGATACTTCGTATCTTGAACATCACCACAGGCGAATACACCCGGAATATTGGTCTCCGTTGTTCCCGGTTTAACGACAACATAGCCATGTTCGTCCAGAGTGATCGCATTCCCAAGGAATCCTGTATTCGGTGTGTGACCAATGGCAACGAATACACCATCTGCTTCGAGCAACTCTTCCTGCCCCGTTTCGTTGTTGCGCACCTTCAGTCCTTTGACACCCAAAGCTTCTGGTACGACCTCGAGTGGAGTACGGTTCAGCGCCCACTTCACCTTTTCATTGCTGCGAGCCCGATCCTGCATAATCTTGGATGCACGCAATTCATCCCGGCGGTGAACCAATGTCACGTCTGTTGCAAAACGAGTCAGGAAACTCGCCTCCTCCATCGCGGAGTCTCCGCCGCCCACGACCACGATTTTTTTGCCTCGGAAGAAGAAGCCGTCACATGTCGCGCATGTACTTACACCACGTCCCACATTTTCCTGCTCACCCGGAATACCGAGATAACGAGCGGAAGCACCTGTGGAGATAATGATCGATTCAGCTTCCAGTTCACCAATTCCTCCAACTTTTACCTTGAAGGGTGGTTTGCTGAAATCAACCTCTTCTACCCAACCGTTTTTGAATTCTGCTCCAAAACGTTCAGCTTGCTTACGCATGTTGTCCATCAGTTCCGGACCCATGATACCTTGCGGGAAACCGGGGAAATTCTCAACTTCCGTTGTCGTCGTCAATTGACCACCCGGCTGAAGACCTTCGATAACCAGTGGTTTCAGATTAGCACGAGCCAGATATATCGCTGCTGTCAGACCCGCAGGTCCCGTTCCGATCACAATCGTTCTGTATTTAGACATATAGATACAGCCTCCTTAATTAAGGTGAGAATGTGTTGTACTAGCGATGAACTTGCCAAGATGATATCCTACAGGCGTTTACGAGGCCCATTCGTTAAGTTTACCCGTTTTCCCGGTTGTTGTATCCTTCACCTGATGATGTCTTTCTGAAAACGAGTTAAAGCGAACTTTTTCTATACAAGTGGTGGCTTGCTGTTACAAACCGAATGAATCTGTTTAGCATACTTGCTAACCGTTGATGCCGATATCCCATACCGCTCAGCAATGCTTTGATAGGTAACGGGCCGTCTGTGATTCTTCGCTGCCAAATATTCCAGTCCTGCAGCCCAACCCTCAATCTGCTTCGTACCTGGAACCTCCGGATGTACCCGGGATACATAATCCGTCCAGAGCCGTTCCATCTCTTGCTGCAACTCAGCCTTGGCTTCAGACATCTGTAACGCACGATCAACAACAGCCTGCCAATGGGAGGTTGATCCATTGTCCGATTGCTCTGAAGTGGATTGAACCTTCCCAATAGACTTCAAGGCTACAGGAGAAAAGGGACGAACCACCTGAGAATTCCGATCCTCTTGTTCAGCCGATTTCAATCCGTTCAGTACAGCTTGTGCTGCCTCAAGCAGATCCTGTTCTTCTCCTGGCTCTTCAATAAAGGATTGCAGAGCCTGTTGCACCTCATAGTCACCGATCATCCCAAGCGCATGAATTACCTGTAGCTTGGTTGCCCGATCACCATGACGCAATGCCCAGAAGAAAGATGAGCGAATCAGTGGATCATTTTTCATTTCTTCAGGTATGCCACTACCATAGTTCTCCCACTGTCTGAACTGCTCATCAAATGGCAGATGATAGTGATAACTCAGCTTCTCTGGCTCTTGCTCGCCTTGTCTTACAGCCTTAAGACCTGACAGATAATACCGGGATACTTCGGAACCCGGATCAAGCTTGGACACATGATGCCATAAACGCTCAGCAGCATCGTACCGTTCTGTATTATAAGCCGCCACGGCTGCATAGTGAGCAAGTGCCGGATCAGCAGCTGTCTCTTCGTCCTTGAGCAAACGCCGGAAGTGAACATAAGCCGTATCGTGTTGGCCCAGAATTCCCATTGTTGTCGCCAGTTTGTAGACTTGTTCGTGCTGAAATGGCACGATGACCCGCAATTTTTTGATCAGAAGCAGCACTTGATCAGCCCGGTTCTCATTTTGATGGAAAATGGCCAGATTACAGAGTGCATGCAGATTACCTGGTTCCTGTTCAAGCACTTCGGCAATGGTCTCTTTTGCTTTGGGAAACAGGCCCATATAATAGTAGGCGAGTGCCAGATTGTTACGGGCAGCCAAGTAATCAGGATAATCAGAAGACATGCCTTCGAGCAATTCAGCAGCCTGTGCAAATTTCCCTTCTTCCAGCAGTTCCCGTGCCTGATCGTGCTCCACTACACCTTTGCGTGATTTGATTCGATTCAGTTTGGTCGGACGATCCAGCTCATAGTACAGAAGCTCCATCATCTCTTCGGCTTCCGTCATGAACTGACCTTGGGTGTCCTCCTCCAGATAGGTAACAAGTGCTTGCTCGGCTTCCTCAAACCGATCCATATTTGCATAATTGTTCGCCATATAAAAATAGCATTCCGTCATTGACGGATCTACCACTTCCAGCACGTTAGCCAGAATGGCATTGGAGGCTTCGTAATCCCCCTTCTCCGATAATATACCCGCCATATTGCAATGATTTACCGGATTTTCCGGTTCGTATTCAACAGCTTTGCGAAAATATTTTAATGCCTTGTCGACATGATTTCGGTCCAGCGAGCGGACAGCTCTTTCAAAGAAGAAAGAAGCATCCAAGTGAATCGGTATAATATTGGCAAGGTGTCCCTCAGCCCGCACTAGCTTGCCCTTCATCTTCCAAGGCACCTCCTCTTTGCATTTCATTCATACTCTTCAGTATACCACATCTTAAGGCCCACTTCTCAATATGTAGTTTCATGTCGTTTATGAAAAAAATGCAAATAAAGACGACATTCCATCATACACGGATGAAATGCCATCTTTATTTTTTGTAAACAGATAATACTCAGGTAACTACATCAATTGAAACTGCATTAGATCAACTAAAACGATAGACTTTGTTAACATCCGAAGAATAGAGTATCAATCGCTTTAATTTTTCAACGCCATCGAAGGTGAAAGTGAAATATGAAGGGTCTTATAAAAAGGCGTCATGAAATTGACCAGCACAACCTTGCATTTGTCCGGCAGTTTTGCCTCACGTACCGTTGCCGCCAGATGACCCAGTTCGCCCCCGGTGATCTCCAGCCAGTCTTCTCCGCAGGTATAGCGTAATGTACCGCCTTTCCACAAATAATGACCCTCACTCGTTTCAATCGAGTCTTCACAGATCAGCTCACCTTCGCTTCCGAATACAAAGGATAACTGCATCATGATGTCCGCCGGTTCCTGTCCAGATAGATGCATGCTCCATCCGTTTTCAGTTGGCAGTAATTCTGCTCCTACACGGAAGGTCTGCTCATGAGTAAGCTGACGACTCTGATGAGGTAACAAGTACCATGGACTGATGGCTGATGCAGCCGATTCTGGCAGCAGGTTTGCAGGGATTGGGCCGTAGTAACCTTTTTTCTGCTCACCAGTTAGTCGATACCCTTCGGACAACCTCGTCATTTGCTGCATAGGTACATACCCTGGATTAAAGTAAGAAGCCAGTTGCACAGCCAGCAGGCGCACCTTGCCATGACGAAGTGCGAAGAAAGAAGGAACTTCTGTCATCACAGTCACACTAGTAGCGCCATCCCGAATTCGAGCTACCGGAGCACCAAAATCCGTATGCATCCGACTGTGAGAGATACGTCCGTGATGTCCTATTAAATCCATCTGCTCCAGATATTCTCCCCGGAGAAAATGTTCATTCAGCATGACCTCATACTGTTCCGGTAATGCATCAGGTGCCTCAATTGTCTGCTGAAGCTCAGGCTCAAGCATCAACCGAATGAGCGTATTCACTGAGCAAACTCCCGGATCTGTTAATGTATCTCCCGCCCAGGCTGCCATGCCAGCAAAGAGTGGATCACCGTCCAACCGCGCCAGAATGGCATACGGCAGATAGTAAGGTGACAGATCATGAACACTGCCCAGATCCTGTCGACCTGAATAGTCCGTAACAATCTCACCTGTAGGATGCACAAGGTACACCATCATGCGAAGATTGAGCCTCACCGGTTCAAGCAGTTCAGGACGATTGAGCAGACGCGCTGCATGAATTAACATGATGTCGCTAACAGCGCTGTATATCCCATTGCTCCGCTCCGTCCACTCTCCATCGGGTGTAATATCCATGCCTTCATCCATCCACTGCTCTGCGCGCTGCACAGCTTCCTCCAGATCAAATAGTTCATGCAGGAAACCAAGCGCCGCGCATAGCACCCAGCGATGATTTGGCGTATGACAGCCTCCCGTTAGCATGGTTGGGATTGTCCGTTCCAGAAACAGCCTCATATTGTCCAATACAGGTTGCAGCGGCTCCCATTCCTGTTGCAGAAGAAGCTGATACAACTGCGAATACCCTACAACGACAAATGCAGTATCCGGAGGGGAATGGTAATTGGTCCAGCCAGGTGATATTGAGCCGTCTTCATGCTGGAAGCGAAGTACATATTCCGTAGCTAACAGCAGTCGATTTAACAATGCCTCATCCCGGTAATAGACGGAGTCCGGATTGGAGATCGCAGCTCCCCAGTAACACATATCCGTGGGCGTTCCTGTCGTATGGTTGACCCAGGCAACACCTGTGAAGGGATCAATTGTCCCTCCATAGTAACGGCTTTCCGGATCAAGCATTTGCCGGGTTATGCCTCTTTCTACCGCTCTGTCATTACTGTCCACCAGTTGTTTGTACATGTGCAGTCCCTCCATACCAATGCATTCTCCCGATGTGCAAAGTATGTTGCTTCAGCTCTTCGATTCAGACCGGGAGCTGCTTCCCATACCGCCCGTAACGTGAGTTCATTTTTTCTCGTCTGTATTTATCATATTTTTACAAAAGTCGCTAGAATTCCGTTCTTGTTTCACCAAACTTCATGTGATTTTCATCACCGAGAAAACCGCCGTTCAACACACGTTTTTAACACGCAGAATGTTCCTAACTTCACGGCTCCTATTCTGCTACTCTGCCAATCCAAGCTTCTTCATAAGCAAGTCATGACTCTCGTGGATCTCTTCTGGCTTACAGGCAGACTTTAACTCGTATACCTTCACCTGTGCCCGGCGAATCATAGGCAGATAGGCATCATAGAAATTCATGTCCTTACTGTGTACATAAGGGCACCAGTGGTCAGAGAGACCCAGTGTCTCATGAATATGAACACCAACGATATCATCCATCAGGCCCTGCATTTCCCCTACACTGTCATAGAGGCCCAGTCGATCCATCATGATGGCATGACCGGTATCGTACCAGATACCAACTGGAGCCCCTTTAAGGGCCGTGATGATGGTCTTCGCTTCGGCCAGGGTAGGAATCTGTTGTGGTCTGGATCTTGTCTCGATTCCGAAACGAACATCCAGACCTTTGGCTGCAGCTCGATTACAGACCTCATCCAGGCTAACAATAATCTTTTGTACATAATCAGAGCTGAGTGCCTCCCGCCGTTCCATCAGTTCTGCCCATTTGCTTTGATACTTCGGGGAATCCGGACCTTCCTCGTGATAGAGCTTTCCAAGATCTTTGCTGATATCCTCAGGAAAAGGTACTTCCCCAGGGTGTACGACTACAGCTTTAGCACCATAACGATGGGCACATTCTGCCGACTCAACAAGTAACTCTATTGCGCGCTGACGTTTAACCTCATCCTTGAATCCAAGCAGGACTGAATCCGTACCATAATCGGGATCAGGGTCATGTGGAAACGTATTATGGACACTGGAGATACCGATGTCTCCGCGTTCAATCATGGGCTCAATCGTCGTGAGCATTTCCTTCGTTACGTTATAGTTGAGTTCGACCTGGCGAAAGCCAAGTTCGGCAATCTCCCGAATCATGGCTTCCCCGACATCATGTTTTCGGATATTCCAGCATGTGGAGAACGAATATATACCCTTATCTATGTGCTGCATCTGTTTTCCTTCTCCTTCCCTCTGGCGAAATGGCTATAACTCTTGCACCAGCCTTAACTCAACCTTTTACCGCGCCAAGCATCGCACCACTGACAAAATACTTTTGCAGCCACGGATAGACGAGTAGAATCGGTACAGTTGCGAATACCACTGTTGCTGCCTTGAGACTTTCCGGAGTCAGTGGTGTGCGGTTAGCACCTTCCATTAATGTAAGCTCACTCACCATATTGTTTTGAACCATTTGGAAGAGCTTCAGTTGTAGTGGATACAACTTTGGATCATTAATATACAAAAGTGAATCTTGGAATCCATTCCAGCGACCAACCGCATAGAATAGCGCTAATGTGGCAAGTACAGGCATGGATAATGGCAGTATGATTTTGAATAGCGTGTGTACATGCGAGCTGCCGTCAATTTCTGCTGATTCTTCCAGACTTTCAGGAATGCCTCTGAAAAATGAGATCAGGATAATGAGGTTAAATGGACTAACCAGTCCTGGCAAGATCAGTGCCCAGACTGAATTGAGCATGTTTAGATCACGAATGAGCAAATACTCGGGGATCATCCCGCCACTGAAAAACATCGTAATGATGATGACATACATAAAGAGCTTGCGCCCTTTTAATTTTTTCTTGGTTAGCGGGTATGCAGCAGCAAGTGTGAATAACATACACAACACTGTAGTAGCCACTGTCAACACAGACGTAAAGCCCAATGAGTAGAGCATAGATTGATCAGAGAATACTTGAATATACGCATCCCAGTTAAATTCTTTAGGAAAAATGGTCACTTCTCCCGAAGTAATAGCCCGGTTAGAACTTAGAGATATCGCAATGGTGTGTAAAAATGGAGCCAGACAGAATATAACAAACAAACTGATAAAGGAGATATTAACGATATCAAAAATCCGATTTGAGGTGCGTTCACTCATATGCGCACAGCTCCTTTACTGATGGTCTATACATACAAGCCGATTGGCGTATCTTTCATGCTTTGATAACTTATAAGATGCCTTCGCCGGTTGCCTTTTTTGAAATATAGTTAGAGCCAAGTACAAAGATTAGCCCTACAACAGCCTGGAATAGTCCTACGACAGTTGCAAGCGTGTATTGTCCTGATTCAAGGCCGACCCTGTATACAAAGGTACTAAGTACATCAGAATATTCACGTACCGCTGTGTTACCGATAATATAAGGTCGATCAAAGCCAATGCTGACCATATGTCCGAGATTAAGAATGAGCAAGGTCACGATGGTTGGTTTGATACTTGGCAGCGTTATGTGCCAGATTCTCTTCAGCCGCGATGCTCCATCGATCTCAGCTGCTTCAAACAATTCCTTGTTGACGCCGGTTAATGCGGCCAGATATAGAATGGTTCCCCACCCTGCACTTTGCCAGACACCTGTGAATAGGTACGTCACAAGCCATGGATTTTTCTCTGTCAAAAATGGTATCGAATTAAAGCCCATACTCTCCAGTACACCGTTAACCATACCGGATTGATTACCGAACAATTGGTATACAATTCCCCCGATGATAACCCAGGAGATAAAGTGAGGAATGTACAGAATCGTTTGCGATATTTTTTTGAACCATTTGAATCGAACTTCATAGAGCATGATGGCCAATAAAATTGGAGCAGGGAACGAAACAAGCAGGTCGAGGAAATTTAGCATAAAGGTGTTTCGCAATGTGGTGTAGAAGTCCCTCATTCCAAATACTTCACGGAAAGCATCGAAACCGATCCACTCACTCCCGTTGATGCCCTGAAACAAGTTGAAATCCTTAAAAGCGATCTGAACCCCGTACATTGGGCCGTAACGAAAGATCAAGAAGTAGATCAGAGGCAGTGAGATGAGCGCATATAATTGCCAATACCTTTTCAAGTATGTGATGGTCAAGTCGGTTTCCTCCTATCAACAGAGAAACGGCTGTGCCGCCATACTGGCGGCACACGTTCCTTCCAAAGTTATGCGGTAAATTACATATTGATTTAGTAATCACAAGATGAATCTGTTTAACGCTTACTGAAGTGCTGCTTCAAGTTCTTTCTTCAGTTCTGTTCCACCGAGTGACATGAAATCATTCATTTCTTTTTCATATACAGCTTCGAAGTCTGCCGGTTTAGCCATCGCAGTTTTCACAATAAGCACTTTCAACTTATCATTTAGCGCTGTACCATATTTAGATTCTGATTCAATTGGTTTGCTGAAGATAACCGGGCCAATCGTATCCGTATTAGCGATATCAATGGACTGTCTCATCAGCTCTTGGTTACGCTCTGGGAAGCCTGCAATCCATGCGGCTTCATTGGCTGCCTGATCTCCAACAACTTTACCGTTGGCAATAATGGCCATGTCACCACCGTTGTAGATACGATCTTTGACATCCTGTGGTGCATCATCTTTAACAACTGGAACACCATCAACCATATCGTAATTTTCACCTTCGACACCGGTGTTCATCTCCAGCAAGTTCGTTCCAGAAGCCATCCAGTCTAGGTATTTCACTGCTTCAACCGAACGTTTGCTGCTTTTCGGAATCATGATGTACATACCATTGCTGCCATAACGTGATTTGATGTGTTTGTTGTCCACATTCGAATTGGTGTAAGCGTCAACTGCTACAACTTTGCTATCCGGTACATTCTTTTGCAAATTATCAAGCATACCATCTGCATACAGAATCTGACCTACGTCCTCAGACATGTAGCCAATATTACCGTTCTGGAAGTCTTTGACCAATTGCGTTTTTTCTTCATCCAGACTGAAGTCTTTGCTGATCAGACCTTCATTGTAAAGTTTGTTAAGGAACTGCATCGCATCTTTGAAGCCATCATGCAATGGTAGTTCGTAACGCTGACTGTACGTAAGCCCATCTTGTACGGGTTTGATAAAGGAGTAAATCAATGTTTCGTACTGCGCTGGGGCAAGTGCCA
Source organism: Paenibacillus sp. FSL L8-0435 (assembly GCF_037965655.1). Lineage (NCBI taxonomy): Bacteria > Bacillati > Bacillota > Bacilli > Caryophanales > Paenibacillaceae > Paenibacillus > Paenibacillus sp. FSL L8-0435. Next base: position 166,929 of record NZ_CP150185.1, on the reverse strand, counting down.
TACCCATTGGGATGTTTTTGCTGCCCAGATTGCCCGGATCTTTCTCTTTGAATGCTTTCAGCGTTTCGTACAGCTCATCCGTTGTCGTTGGAGCCTTCATGCCGACTTTGTCTAGCCAATCCTGACGAATATAAGAATTGTAGCGGGAAGTAATGGCACGTTTACCCGGAATAGCGAATTGCTGACCTTCAAGCTGACCGAATCTCAACAGGTCTTCGCCGAGATATTCTTTTAAGTTAGGTGCATGTTCATTAAGCAGTTCACCTACTTCAGTTAGACCACCTTGCTGAGCATAACGGTAGAACACACTGGAGTCGTATACAAACACAATATCTGGAACGTCGCTTGGGCTGGCCATTAACACGTTGAGCTTGGTTGTTTCTTCTGAACGTTGAACAGGTACGAATTGCACATCAATGTTATTCGGATCGCCGAATTTCTCTTGAACAAATTTAGTTAAATAGTTGTTCGTGATCGTATGTGGAGAAGGACTGTTACCACGATCGAAAACCTCCACTTTCAAAGTAACACGCTCACCATTAGTTGTTGCCCCGCCTTCTGCTGATTCTTTTTCTGATGCAGACGAGCACCCTGCAAGTAAGGACACTCCCATTACCATCGTAAGTGCCAGACCCATCCATTTCTTCTTACTCCCCTTGGTTGCTTTTCCAATCATTTTGTCATCCCCTTTTACTTTGCGTGAATGTTAAGGCTTGCTCCGAGTATTCCACATCTTTCCGAACTCTAGCAATAAACCAATTTCGGAAGCGCTTACAAACGGAATTTAGTTTATGCATTAAGCCCATTTTCTCAGACTGATTATTTTCCCGAAGCTGTGCCGCTCTAGGCTGTAATTGCTCTCAACGCCTCACGACCTGGAAATGCCTGTCCCAAGTCGGATAAACCATTTTCACACACTGCCTATATTCGTAAACGGGAAAAAAACAGGAATATTAGCTTGCTATCCTGCGAAAACAGTTGCATCCGATCTCGGGCAGCAGAGAACTGTTCAACGAAAACAGGGCGAACCTCTGCAAACCTCTCTCCTAAGTGGAAAGTGACTGCATGAAATTCACCCTGTGTTATCCTGATGTACAATTCTCAGAATATGTTCACTTTTGCGTTACTCTTCGGGTTCTCGATGTTCACGTTTCAAACGACGATAATCTCCTGGTGTAATACCCGTTACCCGCTTAAATACACGTCCCAACGTAATTCCATTTGCATACCCAACCTTCAGGGCAATATCCTGCAAAGAGTAATCGGTATTGAGCAGAAGCTGCTCCGTCTCCTTCATGCGCAGCTCTGTAACAAAATCAACAAACTTCATGTTGAATTCTGTCTTGAACAAATAACTCGCATGTTTGCCCGTAATCTGGAATCGATCGCTCAGATGTTTCAATGAAAGATCAGGATTTGCAAACTGTTCTTCGATATAATTTTTCATTTCATTAACCATGGCTTTGTAACTCTTGGTTTCCGTTACCGCTACATACGTTCTGAACAAGTCCGTCAGACCATCAAACAAAAGACTTTTCACATCGGTAAGCGTCACTGCCTCTTCCACAGCACTCAACCATCTGTTGATGTTTTCTTCGGACAGCTCTTCCTGGAGTCCTTCCGACATCATGGCCACTTCTCGGCTAAGCATCTGTAACATGGCCTGAATCAGAGAACGAATCTCATCATCCGGCAGTTTGTTCTGTTCAAATGCCGTAAAGATCTCCTCCAACTGTTCCCGCCACTGTCCACTCGACATCCGGAATCGCTTAACAAAGTCCGCAATCATCTGCAGATAGGTATAGGTATCCAGCAAAGGATGCTGTGTTTCACCGCAGTCGGCTTGGCCGACATCTCCATTCATCAACAGTTTACGCTGCATTACCGCTTCTGCAGCTGCATAGGAATCTCGTATTGTACCGATTCCCTGAGCGATAGGTCCAATGCCAAAGCTTAAGGAAATGCGTAGATTTTGTTCTACCCAAGATTTGCATTCCTCAGCTACAACAAGAATCTGCCCAGACATATCCATGTTGTTATCATTCTGTTCTTTGAACACAAAAAGGATTGCAATTCGATCTACACTAATCCATTCCGTCCAGCATTGGACTCCCGTATTACGTGACAGCTCTTGCAAAACGTTCATCAAGGCAAACTTCAGCGTATTTTGTTCGCCTCTCGTGTATCTCTCCTGAAATCCCTTCTCATAACGGTTAATCTCTCCAACAACAACGACAAAACGCGACGAGTCACGCACTTCATTCAGTGGTGAGAGCTCTTTTAATTGCTCTGCTGCATTTTCCATGTGTTCACCATGCAACAGGGCATTGAACAACTTGCTGCGCTGCATGAGTACATTTTCCCTGCTTTTTTTGTCATAATCCATCATATGATTAATCAGATTCTCAAGCACACCGTCAATCATCTTCATCTCATCCGTGCGAGCACCTGAGTGTTCAAACGCCCGAATCTGATGAGACTCAATACGGTTCATGATGATCTGAATGGGTTTATAGTTACGGCGAGTAATGTACACGATATATACAATTGCACAGATAACAGTCACAATAGCAATGATTACCCATACATAAGATATAACAGATACCCAGCCAAATAAGTTGCCGGCCTTAATTCCACTGGATATTGTCCAGCCCAGTCTTTCTAGCGATAGCCTATTCAGTTCCTGACCGTCTATCGAGCCCTCTTGGTCCGAGTGTGCATTATACACAACCTTACCGTCCCGATCCGTAATCGTCAGGAATGAGAGCTGACCATTAACCATACTATCTACACTCTGTTCAATGCTGCTCATCTTGATATTAATGACCAATGTGCCCTGCGAGCCAAAAGGCAAAGGCATGTCCTTGTTCACGGTTAATACGCGAATAGGAGTACGTTGGACAGAATCCGCATCAAATTCCCGAACCGGCTGCCAGCCCGAACCTATAGACCCGTTAACCATTTGATCAATCCATGCGTTATCCGAGTAACTTTCTGCTTCTTTGGAACCACTTACAGTCAGAACATGTTCATTTCGCTTGTCATATAGATAGATGGACTGAATCCATGAGGACGAATTGGATAGCTCACGTAAATTCTGCGCAATTGCATACACCGTGTCCGAGCTAGTTAGGTTTGTGTTATTAAAATAGAGTTTGTATGCCTGCTGACTCTGTACCGTCTCCAGAATGGATAGTTCAATATCCCTGATTGTGCGATCCACTGTGTCGATCATATAACTGGAGGAGATCCGGTCTGCTTTTTTTGTTTCTTCTTTAGAGATGTCATTGATGAATACAAACGCGATGAAAATGAGTATGGTCACCGTAAGAAAAAAAATTGGGAAATACGAAAACAATAACCGGTAGTACCAATTACGAGACAATAGACCCCACTCCTCACTCCACGATGCCAATGTTCTCAGCCGTGGTTCTACTGTTCAGCATCCATCTCGCCTTAGAGGCTGAATACTATATGATAACGCTATCATAACTGATTTTATGTTATTATAGCACAAGCCTCTGAGCAGCAAAGCAAGAATTGAATTCAAAGAGCCAAAACAAAAAAAACCGTGCTGAGCAGACAACAACTCAGACACGGGACAGTTCATCTGGCAGCACACCGTTATATCCTCGATGCTCTAAATGCCAGAATCTTTAAACAATGTGGCCATAGAGCCACCATCCACAATAATGCGTACGGCGCGGGCCAGCATTGGTGCAACAGGTAACACTTTGAAGCATTCGGGGTGGTCATCTGGCAGTGCGATCGAGTCCGTAACGACCACCTCTTCAATTGACGGGTGATTCAATTTACTCACTGCCCCATCGGAGAACAATCCGTGTGTTGCACATACATATACATTTTTGGAGCCACGTTCCTTCAACCCTTCCACAACATTCAGAATGGTTGTTCCGGTGTCGATCAGATCCTCAATAATAATAGGTGTCCGCCCTTCTACATCACCAATGACATGGGTAATCACCGATTCATTATGGCTTGGACGTTTCTTGATCATAATGGCAAATGGAGAATCCAGACGGTTCGCCAGCTTCTCTGCCATCGATGCTCGTCCCGCATCAGGGGAGACTACAACAGGGTTCTCAATTCCTTTGCTTAACAAATAATCACTAATTAGATCCAGTGATGTCATATGGTCAACCGGAATGTTGAAGAATCCCTGAATGGCCGCTGCGTGCAAATCGATTGTTACTACTCGATTGGCGCCAGCTGTCGTTAATACATCTGCTACCATCTTGGCCGAGATTGGTTCCCGTGGAGCGGATTTACGCTCTTGACGAGCATAACCATAATAAGGAACAATGATGTTCACAGTGCGTGCGGAAGCCCTCTTTGCGGCATCAATCATCACAAGCAACTCGACAAACAGCTCATTGATCGGATGAGACAACGACTGTACCAGAAACACATCACAATTACGGATCGTTTCTTCATAATGAACGTATATTTCTCCGCTCTTGAACCTGGACAGCTTGATCTTGCCCAGTTGTACACCCAGCTTGTCACATACCTGTTCTGCCAGCTTAGGGTTCGATGAACCGGAAAAAATACGTAACGAATGCTGCATAATGCCCTCCCGAGGGTTGAAATCCCTATATAATCCCTTATCTAAAAGCGATTGTTCAAAAAGACCGGATTTCAGTACCGAGAAGATGGGATAAAGCTAGAAATGGAGTAGCGGAGCGTAGGCAAAACTACGTGAGCAACGGACATTTCGGCTGAATTCCAGCTTCGATGCTGAAGATGCCATTAGGCATCCTTCGTAATCAAAGGCGGACTTTTTGAACTACCTCTAAAAGGTTATTTCCTACCCTCATTATACTCTAATGGCTTATACATTTAAAGGAATGAACGAGCGATGACGGCCTTCGAAAACAGCGACTTCCGTACAGCCCAACTCATGTAAAAGTGCTTCAGCTTCAGGCAAATAATCGCCCAGCTTCATTGGGTCATGTGCATCAGAGCCCATGGTTAATGGAATACCCAAGCGAATGGCTTCCGTCAGCATTCTGCGACTAGGGAACATCTCGGCACAAGGCTTCGATAACCCGGAGGCATTCAGCTCCATGGCGCAGCCACTTTTGGCAATAGCCTGCAGCGCTGCGTTCTCCAGTGAGATACGTTCTTCTGTCTGCTCTGTTGAAGGAACAAAACCAAACCGTTTAATGACATCCGTATGACCCATAATATCGTACATGCCCGTGGCGGCTGCTTTGCTTACGGCATCGTAGTACTGACGATATACCTCAAGGATGTCTTTGCCCTCCCAGTGATGGGTCTGGCGGAAATCCGTAATGTCCCATTCCCCGAGGAAATGAACAGAGCCAATCACATAATCCCATGGATAACGCTCAATGATTGCACGGATCTCTGTTTCCCAGCCTTCAATATAGTCACCTTCCAGACCAACACGTACGTCAATCTGCCCGCGGTAACGTTCTTTCAGGGAGAAACACTCCTCCACGTAACGCGGCAGTTCATCCATAGGCATCGCCATTTCCGGATAATATTGAGCCGGATCGACATGCAACAATGGCATGTGATCGGACAATCCAATCTGGGAGAGTCCGATCTCCACACCACGCTGCACGTACTCTTCCAGTTTGCCAACGGCATGTCCACACCGCTCATGGTGTGTATGATAGTCTATACGCACGAAACTCGCCTCCTAATCGCGGCGAGGCCGTTCATGACGGCGGCTCAGCTCTGACATAATGTCGTCCAGCGGCAGCTTGCGCTCTTGTAACAGGACGAGCAGGTGATACATCAGGTCACTGACTTCCAGACGAAGCTCGTCATTATCTTTATTTTTGGCGGCGATGATTGTCTCGGACGCTTCTTCACCGATTTTTTTCAGTATTTTGTCTACACCTTTATCAAACAGATACGTTGTATATGCACCCTCAGGACGCTCACGTTCACGCTCTGCAATAACGGATTCCAGTTCAGCCAATACCTCAAAGCGACTTTCGGAACCGGAACTTGCAGAAGCAGATGCCGCACCCGCTTCATCCGAAGCCTTGTCTGCCGATTTCTCTGGCAAACCAATGATTTCATTATGGAAACAAGTTACCGCCCCTGTATGGCAAGCCGGACCGTTCGGTTTCACCTCAACCAACAAGGTATCACCGTCACAATCATATTTTAGGGAAGTAATCGTCTGCACGTTGCCAGATGTTGCCCCTTTATGCCACAACTCCTGACGCGAGCGTGACCAGAACCACGTCTCACCGGATTCTAGCGACAACTTCAGAGATTCGCGATTCATATAAGCCATCATTAAGACTTCCCGAGTATCCATATCCTGCACAATGGCAGGAACCAATCCGTCACTCCAACGAATGTGTTCCACAACCTGCTCCAAGGATAGCTGTTCCTTGATTTCATCGCTCACTTTAGTCACGGATCTCCACCCCTTGTTCTCTCAAATGTTGTTTTAACGCCGGTACGGCGATTTCTTTGTAATGGAAAATCGTTGCGGCCAGCCCTGCGTCCGCTTTGCCTGTGGTAAATACATCATAGAAATGAGATTCCTTGCCCGCACCGCCCGATGCGATGACTGGAATACGCACAGATTCGGATACCGCTGCCGTCAGCTTCAGATCAAAGCCGTCTTTTGTTCCGTCCGCGTCCATACTGGTGAGAAGAATCTCCCCCGCGCCCAAGCTCTCAGCCTTTTTAACCCATTCCAGTGCCTTGATCCCGGAGGGTTTCCGTCCACCATGGGTATAGACTTCCCACTCGCCCCAAGCTTCGTTATACTTGGCATCGATCGCTACCACGATACACTGCGAGCCAAAGCGACGTGCACCATCGGCAATCAACTGCGGATTAAGTACCGCGGCTGTATTCACTGCAATTTTATCCGCTCCCGCACGGAGAATCCGCTTCATGTCCTCTACCTTGGAGATGCCACCGCCTACTGTAAAGGGAATTGCAATCTCGCCCGCTGTCTGCCGCACGACTTCTTCCATCGTTTCGCGGCCTTCCACTGAAGCGGAGATATCGAGAAACACCAATTCATCCGCGCCCTCGCGGTCATATAGTGCCGCCAGCTCTACCGGATCACCCGCATCGCGGAGATTAACGAAGTTGACGCCTTTGACGACCCGTCCGTCCTTCACGTCCAGACAGGGGATGATTCTTTTTGCCAGCATGTTACCTCTTCCTCTCTATCCGAATATCTCTTACTTATTTACCGCACGTACTGCTTCAGACAGATCGATGCTTCCCGTATACAGTGCTTTACCCACGATTGCTCCACCAACACCATCATCCGCGTGGCGACTCAGACGAAGCAGATCATCCATTACACTCACACCGCCGGAAGCAATAACCGTCCGTCCGCTTGTCTTGGCTAGAGATACAATCGCTTCCACATTAGGACCCTGCATCATGCCATCACGGGAAATATCCGTAAAGATAAACGTTTCTGCCCCATATGCCGCCAATTCCTTCGCGAGTACCTCTGCTTGTACTTCCGATGTTTCAAGCCATCCGCGGGTTGCCACGTAACCATTACGAGCGTCGATGCCAATTGCCACTTTGTCACCGTAACGTCCCAGTACTTCCTCTGTAAATGCACGATCCTCAATCGCTGCTGTTCCAATGATCAGCCGGCTAACACCCAGACCCAGCAAACGTTCTACATCAGCTACCGTACGAAGTCCGCCGCCCACCTGAACAGGTACGTTCACAGCCGAGGCAATCCGCCCGATCAGCTCATCGTTAACAGGGCGCCCTGCTTTCGCACCATCCAGATCCACCAGATGAACGTATGTACCGCCTTGCTTCTCCCAGGATAGAGCCACTTGAACCGGGTCATCGTTATACACGGTCTCCTGATTATAATCTCCCTGCACCAGTCTTACACATTTGCCGTCCCGGATATCAATCGCCGGATATAGGATAAAAGATGACATACAAGGCCTCCTGAATATGAATTAGATTTGTACGCTTTCTATAGTTAAGAAGAGATGATATTTTACCTTTGTACAGGTGATCCTGTCAGAGCCAAAAAGTTGCCGAGCAGCTTCATACCAAGCTCTCCACTTTTCTCCGGGTGGAATTGCATGCCGAAGTTGGATCCTCTGCCTACAATGGCTGTCACCGGATGTCCATAATCCGTTACTGCCAGCAGATCGTCCCTGTTTTCAGTAAGCGCATGATAGGAATGGACAAAATAGACGTGACCTGCCTCAAGCCCCTTAAATAGCGGATTTTCCGCGTGCAGGAATTCCAAACGGTTCCATCCCATATGAGGAACCTTCAGCTCTCCTGGTGCGAATCGCACCACTTTACCTGGCAAAATATCCAGTCCTTCATGCTCGCCATGCTCTTCACTTGAGCTGAACAACAATTGCATGCCCAGACAGATACCGAGCAGTGGCTTGGACCCGGCAGCGGCTTCCTTCACCACCGTATCCAATCCACTCTCCCGCAGATGAACCATCGCATCACCAAAAGCACCTACGCCTGGCAGAATGACACCATCTGCGCCAAGAATCTCTTCCCGGTCACCCGTGACCAGCGCTTCGTAGCCAAGACGTTCGACCGCTTTGCCGACGCTGTGCAGGTTACCCATACCGTAATCGACAATTGCAATCGCCATCGTCTACAGCACTCCCTTCGTGGAAGGCACACCTGTTACACGTGGATCAATCATCGTTGCTTCATCCAGTGCACGTCCCAATGCTTTAAAGATCGCTTCAATCATGTGGTGGGTGTTCTGACCATAGTGCACAATGACATGTAACGTAATCCGAGCTTCCAGCGCCAATTTCCACAGGAATTCATGTACCAGTTCCGTGGAGAAACTGCCTACCTGTTGGGAAGGGTATTCTGCACGATATTCAAAGTGAGGCCGGTTGCTCACATCAATAATGACCTGAGCGAGTGCCTCGTCCATCGGTACAAAAACACTGGCGTAACGCTTAATTCCGCGTTTGTCACCCAACGCTTCTCGTAACGTCTGTCCCAGACAGATTCCGATGTCTTCAACCGTGTGATGATCGTCGATATCAATATCTCCACGGGCCTGCACGTTCAGGTCGAATTGTCCGTGCTTCGTGAACAGATCCAGCATATGGTTCAGGAAAGGTACATCCGTTTCAATCGTGGATTGTCCTGTTCCATCTACATTAAAGGCCAATTGAATATTGGTCTCATTTGTTTTGCGGTCAACCTCTGCTTGGCGCACTGCACCTTTGGTTTCAAGTTCCACACCATTATTTTGCTTATCCATTGTCCGATTCCGCCTTTCCTTCCTGTTCTAACCGTACAGCAATTGCACGGGCATGCCCTTCAAGACCCTCATGGCGGGCCAACTCTATAATAGCCGCTCCGTTCTTCAGCAGCGCTTCTTTACTATAATAAATCAGACTCGATTTCTTGATAAAATCATCCACGTCCACTGGCGAACTGAATCGCGCAGTGCCATTGGTCGGTATAATGTGATTGGGTCCTGCAAAATAATCCCCTACCGGCTCCGAGCTGTACGGGCCGAGGAAGATCGCACCGGCATTTTCGATCCGGCCAGCATAAGCCATCGGCTCCTGCACCATGATCTCCAGATGCTCCGGTGCAAGCCGGTTCACCACGTCGATTCCCTCATCGATGGAATCAACCACAATAATAGCGCCATACTGCTCCACGGATGAAGCAGCGATATCCCGCCGCGGCAGCACTTCAAGCTGCCGCTGCACTTCGCCCTGCACGGCTTCCGCCAGCGTGGCCGAATTCGTGACGAGAATGGCCGATGCCATCTCGTCATGTTCCGCCTGCGACAACAGGTCGGCGGCGACATACACCGGATTCGCCGTATCATCGGCGAGCACCACAATTTCACTCGGCCCGGCGATACTGTCGATATCGACCGCACCGTACACCTCGCGCTTCGCGAGCGCCACGTAAATATTGCCCGGTCCACAGATCTTGTCGACCGGTGCAATACTCTCCGTGCCGTAAGCCAAGGCGGCGATAGCTTGAGCGCCGCCAACCCGGTACATCTCGCTCACGCCTGCTTCCGCAGCAGCAACGAGAATGTACGGGTTTATACCTTCGCCACCGTTCGTTGACGGCGGCGTCACAAGAACAATCTCCGGCACACCTGCCACCTGTGCCGGAATCACATTCATCAGCACAGACGATGGATATGCTGCTTTGCCGCCAGGTACATAGACCCCGACTCGCTTCAGCGGTCGGATGACCTGGCCCAGCAGGCTGCCGTCCGGCTGCCAATCCATCCACGAGTTGCGTTTCTGTTTCTCGTGAAACGCACGAATGTTGGCGGCGGCTTGCCGAATCGCCGTCACAAAGGATGGCTCCACGGCTGCATAAGCCGCCTGCAGCTCTTCCTGCGGCACGCGCAAATCCGCGGCCGTCAGCTTTGTGCGGTCCAGCTGCTCTGTGTAACGCAGCAGGGCCGCATCACCCTCACGGCGAATGTCGCTGACAATGCGCCGTACCGTCTCATTTTGCTCCGGCGTGCCATACTCCACTTCCCGCTTCAGATCAAACTCCCGTGCAGGTACAATTTTCATACGTACAACCTCCTCATCCTCTGTAATACCTGCCTTCTTGTGGCCGATTTGCTTCTTTATTTTGTCTCTTACTCTTAATTTTGCTTCTGCTTCTGCTTTGTATGTTTCTCATCTATGTTTCCAACGCAGTACTTCATCCCCGAAAGCTTCCCGCAGAAATCTCATTCGATGCCGGAATGACCTGTTGAAGTGCATCACACAAAGCCTGGATTCGTGCATTTTTCATCCGATAACTTACCCGATTGGCGATAAGACGGCTAGTGATGTCCAGAATGCCTGTCATCTCCACCAGTCCGTTCTCGCGCAGCGTCTGACCTGTCTCCACCAGATCGACGATCCGGTCTGCCAGACCAATCAAAGGCGCAAGCTCAATGGAACCATTCAGCTTGATCACCTCGACCTGCTGCCCCTGCTCCCGAAAATACTGTGAAGCAATCCTTGGATACTTCGTTGCAACACGTTGCTGTATGCCTGGCTTCCAGTCGGGGAGTCCGATCACAGACATACGGCACTGGGCGATTCCCAGATTCAACAGTTCGTACACGTCCCGATCTTCCTCCAGCAGCACATCTTTACCAACAACTCCGATATCGGCAACACCGTACTCCACATACGTTGGAACATCTACTGGCTTAGCCATAATGAATTCCATTCCCGCTTCCGGTACTTCGATGACCAATCTGCGTGTATCGTCCACGTCTTCTGGAATATCCAGCCCCGCTTCACGAAACAATTTGGAGGCTTTTTTATAGATTCGGCCCTTCGGCATGGCCACCTTCAGAATATCCGACATCTCAGCGTCCTCCTTCTTCAGATCCGTAAGTAATAACCTGCTCAGCCTCAGCGGTTCTTGCTTCAACCGATACGGCACTTGCCCCAGCCCCGTCTTCAGGAAGAAGGAGTGTCACTACATTTTGTCCCATACTGCGTAATCTTGCCGCTTCTGTTAGTGCCTCAGCCCGACGTTTCGGGGTATATTGGATAAGTACCAGTTTTTTCTCTTCAATCGTAATGCCATGAACACCATCAATAATCCGGTTTGTTTTCAGTGCAAATCCTGTAGCTGGCAACGAGCGCCCAAACTGTTGTAACAGATTATCATACCGTCCACCGCTACATACCGGAGATCCCAGTTCTGCTGCATACCCTTCAAAGGTCATGCCTGTATAATAGGAGAAATCACCGATCATCGTCAGATCAATCAGCACATGCTCGGATACACCGTACGCTTCCAACACTTCGAATACGGCACACAGATGTGCAATTGACTGTGCTGCTTCAGCACTTGAACTTAGCTCTACCGCATGTGTGCATACTTCCTTGCCACCACGCAGACGAAGGATCGCTTCAAGCTGTTCTTTCAACTTCGGCTCCAGATTCAATGCTTCAATTGATTGGCGATAGCCGACATAATCACGTCCGAGCAGCCCTTCCTTCAATTGCTCCTGCTCAGCGGTCTGCCCTGGAATCACTTCCTCCAGTAATCCGTTCAGGAATCCCATATGGCCCATCGCTATTTTAAAAGAAGACACACCCGCTGCCTGCAAAGAGGCAATCGCAAGCGCAACAACTTCTGCATCCGCCTCAGGTGAGTCGTCTCCCACCAACTCCACGCCCGTCTGGAAAAATTCAGCCTCACGCCCAGCTTCCTCTTCAATAGAACGAAATACGTTCGCATGATAGGACAGACGCAGCGGCAACTGCTCATCTTTGAGCATGGATGAAACGACGCGTGCAATCGGAGCCGTTAGATCCGATCTGAGCACCAGCGTGGTTCCCCGGCTGTTTAGCAATTTAAATAATTTTCGATCTGATGTAGAGCTTGCCACACCTACCGTGTCGTAATATTCAATCGTTGGTGTGATGATCTGACGGTAACCCCAGCGTTCCATACATTCCAGTACATTGCGTTCAATCGTCCGCAGCTTGGATACTACATGTGGTGTATAGTCGCGGAATCCGGTCGGTTTTTCAAAACCTTTTGGTTTGGACATTGGTAATATTCACCCCGAGTCAGTAGTTTAAGAGTAGTGCTCGTTCTATTTCAACAGGATTTATGTAGTGTAAATCCCCATTCTATCTTGTAACCCTGAATCACCGTATTGCTGCAAAAACCTTCAACTATTGGTTTAGTTCAACCTTTATCACGTTAAATTCCCTCGAAATACTTTCACATGGTAAAGTGCTAACAAACTAAAGGATATGGGATATGATAACATGAAATCCGCACTACCGTCAACAATACCAAAGCTTGATTGCCCATGGAACGACATATCGTTTTATATACACACCGTTACGCCTACCAATCGGTATTTATATACGAAAAAAGCTGCCATAAGCAGCTTTTTACTTCAACCCATCTTCATTCCTTACTTACTTTATTGACTCATTACTTTATTGACTCAATGCACACTACCCTGAGAAGAATCATCCGTGTTAAAGACCGTTTCTTCCGTAGAAGCTGCCGCGCGGGATAAATCACGTAGTGGATTGCCTCCAACAAAAGCTCCTGGTGCAACATCCTTATGTACGACAGCTCCAGCAGCCACAACGGCTCCGTCCCCTATAGTCACCCCGGGCAGAATCGTCGTATTGGCACCAATCAGTACATTTTCCCCGATAATCACCTCACCGAGCCTGTACTCCTTAATGAGATACTCATGAGCGAGAATCGTTGTGTTGTAACCGATGACCGAGTTTTCGCCGACCGTTATTTTCTCCGGAAAAAACACATCGACCATCACCATCAGGCCAAAGGCCGTGTGTTTTCCCACTTTCATGCCGAGCATTCGGCGGTAAATCCAGTTCTTCACCGATAGGATCGGACAATAGCGTGACAACTGGATCCAGATAAAATTACGAACGCCCTTCCACGGACTCACTGTCTTGTAGATATGCCAAAGTGCATTCTGGTCCTCTACCGGATAGCGGGTTACTTTTCTCATGAACGTCCCGTTTCAATACGGATGAGTTTCAACAAGTCTCTCATGTCATGCAACATATGGTCGGGTCCATATCCGTTCAGGATTGTTTCCCCTTTAAGGGACCATGCAACCCCCGCCGAAAGAGCGCCCGCATTTTGTGCCGATTGGATATCCACTGGACTGTCACCTACCATCAGCGTTTTAGCAGGATCTGCACCCAGTTCCGTCATCGCTTTCAGTACAGGTTCAGCGTGCGGCTTTGGATTCGTTACATCGGTCACTGTTACAATTGTCTTCATATATTTCAGTAGATCAAAACGTTCTAGCACCTTTAATGTGGATGGGCGAATTTTGGTTGTGACCACACCCATCACAATGCCGGCCTGATGCAGCGCCTCTACTACCTCAATAACATGTGGAAAAGGTCTAACCATCGCTTCATGATGGATATCATTATAAGCACGGTAACCTTTCACGTACTCGGAGACTTCCTCCTGGCCAGAGAAAGTGCGCATTTGCTGCTCCAGTGTGCCACCCATATGTGGAATGATCTGTTCCCGTGTCCATGGAGCTGAATGCTCCCATCCCCCCATGACATGCTGGAATGAGCTGATAATCAACTCATTGGTATCAATAATCGTTCCGTCCAGATCAAACAATACCGTGTCAATCATGTTGCATTACTCCTTTTTATCATCAACTTGCTTGGATTCATCTTTGGCTGGAGGTGTTATCTTGTTCTCTTTGCCAGCAACTGTTCCCGTATGCTCCATATCATCTGAGGTAACTTTGGACGATACAATCGGATCACTATAACGAACATCTGCTTTACCTGTCACTCTTCTCACCACAATGAATATAACAGCAACAATAATGATGCCAATCGCGAGCAGTTGCGAGATTCTTACGTTACCGTAAGCAGGATCAAGATATCCTTGTTCAAAGCCCATTGCAGTCATTGGAGACCACAGCCCGTTCACTAATGAAGCAACCCACTGCGGGGCCTGAAAGCCCAAACTGTCTGTACGTAAAGCTTCAATGAAGAAGCGACCGATAGAGTACCAGATGAAATAAGACATGAACAGTTCACCTGAACGCAGAAACTTCTGACGACGCAGAACCAGCAGCAAGACCAGACCAACGAGACTCCACATCGATTCATACAAAAATGCAGGGTGGTGGAATACGCCCTCTACGTTCATTTGATTCACAATAAAGTCCGGCAGATGAAGCTTGTCTCTCAAAAATGATTCTTCTACAGGACCGCCGTAGGCTTCCTGATTCACAAAGTTCCCCCAACGTCCGATCAACTGTCCAACGAGCAGTCCAGGCGCACAGATATCGGCCATACGCCAGAAGTTATACCCTTTACGACGGAAGAAAATAACTGCACAGATGATTGCACCAATAAGGGCACCATAGATGGCTATACCACCATTCCATATCTTAAAGACATCCCAAAAATTATCCCTATAATCTTCCCATTTAAATGCGACATAGTAGATGCGGGCACCAATGATGGCAGAAGGCACACCCAGCAGGACCATGTCCATGAACACTTCCTGTGGAATATTGTATCGTTTGCCCTCTCGGATCACGAGCAGCAGTCCTATAAGTGCCGCGGCACCAAGAATAAGCCCGTACCAGTGAACCTTTAACGCTCCAATAGAGAACGCAATCGGGTTCAACAGTAATAATGTATCCATTCATTCACACTCCTATTTATTCAACAATCGTACGCATGACGAATGGTTGGCATGCCCTGCGCCTTAAGAGAAGCAGTACATGTCAACCATTTATCTTCATTTCCTTGTATAAAATGTTTCTTAATCCATATCTTCCATATCTTCCGAGATGGTTGCTGTCAGCTTGTTTGTAAACTGCAGTGCAGCATTGAGGCCCATCTGTTTCAGACGATAGTTCATACCTGCCACTTCAATAATAACCGCCAAGTTCCGTCCCGGACGAACAGGGATCGTAACCAGAGGCACATCCGTATCAATGATACGTGTAGTCTCTTCATCCAGACCCAGACGATCATATTGTTTATCTTGCTGCCATGCTTCCAGACGTACAACCAAGGTAATCCGTTTATTATTCCGAACCGCACCAGCTCCGAACAATGTCATGACGTTGATAATACCGACACCTCGAATTTCGAGTAAGTGGCGGATCAATTCAGGTGCTGTACCATGCAGTTGAAAATCTGACGTTTGGCGGATCTCTACCGCATCATCGGCAATCAGTCGGTGTCCACGTTTCACCAGTTCAAGCGCTGTTTCACTCTTACCAATACCGCTACTACCTGTAATCAGCATACCTACGCCATAGACATCACAAAGTACACCGTGAATGGTTGCTGTTGGCGCCAGTTTCTTCTCCAGGAAACCGGTAATCCGGCTGGATAGAATCGTTGTTGCCATATTGCTGCGAAGTACAGCCAGATTCTGCTCTTCACTAATATCAATCAGCTCTTGCGGAACTTCCAGTCCACGCGTGACAACGATACAAGGCGTCTCTTCCGTACAAAGACGTTGCATACGATCGCGCCGCTCTTGCTCAGGTAACATTGCAAAGAAAGCTAACTCCGTTCTTCCAAGCAGCTGTACCCGTTCTTGTGGATGATATTCAAAATAACCGGCCATTTCCAGACCAGGACGGTTCAGGTCATCTACCGTAATGACTCTTTTCAATCCGTGAGATCCAGAAACAACCTCCAACTGAAATTGCTGCACGAGTTCAGATACTTTCACTTTTTTCGCCATTTGTCTCTTCCTTTCAGCATTAGCTGTCCCTCTATGTACATCAGATCGTGTATCAGTTATTTCCATTATTAGCGCATTCACATCATGGGGTACAGAATGCATACCCTTCCAACAGTCGATTCTCTCAAATAAATGAAGACAGACCTTCAAATAATCTTAAATGAATTCCGGGATGAATGCAATCGCAGCCTCCGACAACCATTAGTAAGAAAAGTCTTCTGATCGAAGCACCTTCTGGGATACTACATTCGTAGTTTAAGGGGTGTTTTTCTTACGATTATTAATCCTTCAACTCTGCCGAAACTTATAAATTCATTAATCTTAAAAAAGCCCCTTCCAGCAATAACGGAAGGGGCTCTCATTACAATGTATAATTGCGTTAACTGTCAGGTTCCATCGTCACCGAGGAATCCCAGTATTATTTGTCTTGAAGAAGTACGTTCACTTCAGTCTCTTTGTCAAAGATATGAACTTTGTTCATGTCGATGGCCATTTTAACTGTAGAACCATCACGAGTGTTAGAACGTCCGTCTACACGTGCGATCGTTGTATCATTACCAACACCGCTCAAGTAGAGGAGCATTTCGTGACCCAGGTTCTCTGTAACATCTACGTGTGTAGAGAATACAGAGTTCGGGGATGCTTCCAGGAATACTGGCTCTTCGTGAATGTCTTCTGGACGAACACCCAGAATCACTTCTTTGCCAATGTATCCTCTAGATTTCAACACTTGTGCTTTACCTTGCGGGATTTCAACATCCACACCAGGAGCTATGAAATGCATGCTAGTACCTTGCTCAGCGAGTTTACCCGAGATAAAGTTCATTGTCGGGGAACCGATGAAACCAGCTACGAACAGGTTAGCCGGCAGGTTATACAACTCTTCCGGAGAAGCTGCTTGTTGGATGATACCATCCTTCATAACAACGATCCGATCACCCATCGTCATAGCTTCGATCTGGTCATGCGTTACGTAGATAACGGTTGTTTCCAAACGTTTCGCAAGTTTAGTGATCTCTGCACGCATTTGACCACGCAGTTTGGCATCCAAGTTGGAGAGAGGCTCATCCATCAAGAACACTTGTGGATCACGGACAATCGCACGTCCCAAAGCGACACGTTGACGTTGACCACCGGACAGTGCCTTAGGTTTACGCTCAAGCAAATGCTCGATATCCAGGATTTTAGCTGCTTCACGTACACGTTTGTCGATCTCATCTTTTTTAACCTTACGCAATTTCAAACCAAACGCCATGTTTTGATATACGCTCATATGCGGATACAAGGCATAGGATTGGAATACCATCGCGATATCGCGGTCTTTAGGTGCAACATCATTAACGACACGGTCACCGATATAGAGTTTACCTTCAGAAATTTCCTCAAGGCCTGCGATCATACGAAGTGTTGTTGATTTACCACAACCGGACGGACCTACCAGTACCAGAAATTCTTTATCTTTAATGTCCAGGTTAATGTCAACTACAGTTGCTTTATCAGAACCCGGGTATTTTTTGAAAATATGCTCTAAACGTACTCCAGCCATGATTGTTGCCTCCTCAGAGATCATTTTGTAATCGAATACAATTTGTATTTTTATAATACCCTATCTACGTGAGGTTTGACTATTCGCAAACTGCACAAAAATATCAATGCTTTTTCGTCACTTTGTACATTAGTAGTAAAAACTGCACTAGAACGGCACTTTCGAAGTGCCTCACATCATAGCCAATCTCCTGTTTGATCTTGTCCAGACGGTATACCAACGTATTACGATGAATGAAAAGTCGTTTCGCTGTCTCGCTGACATTACAGTCCAGGCTAAAAAAAGTCTCCAGCGTAGCAAGTGTCTCACTGTCATTGAAGATAACCGTGTCTTTGCCAGTTTCCTTTATAAAACGTATACGTTGATCATCTGGAATGCTCGCTACCAACCTCTCCAGGTGAAGATCCCATGGGAGATGAATATGCTGCGTAACATGGAATGCTCTCCCTAAGTGAACACTCTCTCTAAGAAGAGTTGTGACCGATACAAGTTGTTGCGCAGGAATGCATGGCAGAGATGCAGACAGATGGAACACCCCAGCCCACTCACTGGCAACCAATTCATGCAACCCCAGACAAAAAGCGTTCAGTGAGTCCTTTTTGGCCTCCGTTGTATCTTCCTCGGCTTCTTCTGTAACAATTTCTTTATCACCCATGAAAATCCACTCTTGCTCCCCCAAAGGAATCAAGACAATCTCCTCGCCAAAGTAACTCTCAAGCAACTTGTTGAGCTCCTTGGATCGTAAACGATGGGCATCCGGTGTATCTCCTTGCAGCAAGAAGAGAATCTTCTCCGTATTCAACTCTGCTGCCACTACAAAGCGATCAGGAACAGCTTCAGCTTCCTTTTCGGTAGGTTGTTCAACCTGCTCTTTAAGCCAGAGACCCAATTCAGTCAAATACTGCTCCCTATCATTCTCATATACAACAGGTTGTACCTCATCGGGTAGAGCCGTGTTAGTACGGATTACAAGCTCGATCAATTGCCGTGTTTCCAAGGTAATAGATCTTGCAGCGCATCCCCAACACACGACGGTCTCTTCTTTCTTATTCATCCGAACCTTAAAAAATATACGCTCTCCCGTATTCAAACTGATCACATCGGATGAACTTGGAGATGCAGATTGATCAGATAACTCCTGACTCTCACCTTCATCATCACCAAAAGTCTCTGAATTCTCATGATGACCAATCAGATTTTCCACGGATTGCATCCATTCTTCTATTGTAATTTCATATTCGTCCAAAGTTGTGCCAATAATGACTTCAATTTGCTGTTTTAGATCAGGTATGAGCTTCATATAATGAACGTCACCACTCTGCATGTTTTCTACTAGTTTATCATATCTTGCCGAGTATTAATAAAAATCCATATTGAGTTAAAATCACATAACAAAAAAGAGCGACTAATCAAATTAATGATTAATCACTCTTTTCTTAAAGATGAGTCATGAAGGGCTCGAACCTTCGACACCCTGATTAAAAGTCAGGTGCTCTACCAACTGAGCTAATGACTCATAAAACTGGTGGAGGATGATGGATTCGAACCACCGAACCCGTACGGGAGCAGATTTACAGTCTGATGCGTTTGGCCACTTCGCTAATCCTCCAGGGATTAAAGGTGGCTCGGGACGGAATCGAACCGCCGACACGAGGATTTTCAGTCCTCTGCTCTACCGACTGAGCTACCGAGCCATATTTAATTTTTAGGATTAATGGCGGAACCGACGGGATTCGAACCCGCGATCTCCTGCGTGACAGGCAGGCATGTTAGGCCAACTACACCACGGTTCCAGGCATTAATGGTGCCGGCGAGAGGACTTGAACCCCCAACCTACTGATTACAAGTCAGTTGCTCTACCAGTTGAGCTACACCGGCGTATATGGTGGAGGCTGAGGGGATCGAACCCCCGACCCTCTGCTTGTAAGGCAGATGCTCTCCCAGCTGAGCTAAGCCTCCTGGGTAATATGGTAGCGGCGGAGGGGATCGAACCCCCGACCTTACGGGTATGAACCGTACGCTCTAGCCAGCTGAGCTACACCGCCATATTAATTATGTCTTGATTGCTTGTCCACCTTTAGGTAAAGATGGCGGAGAGAGAGGGATTCGAACCCTCGCACCGCTTACGCAGTCTAACCCCTTAGCAGAGGGTCCCCTTATAGCCACTTGGGTATCTCTCCGAATAACAATCATCAACATCATTCAAGGATTGCTCCCTGAAAACTAGATTCGAAACGAAACACGCGAATTACAACTTGCTATTGGATAAGCCCTCGACCGATTAGTACTGGTCAGCTCCATGCATTGCTGCACTTCCACCCCCAGCCTATCTACCTCGTCGTCTTCAAGGGGTCTTACATACTGGGAAATCTCATCTTGAGGGGGGCTTCACGCTTAGATGCTTTCAGCGTTTATCCCGTCCGTACATAGCTACCCAGCGGTGCTCCTGGCGGAACAACTGGTACACCAGCGGTACGTCCATCCCGGTCCTCTCGTACTAAGGACAGCTCCTCTCAAATTTCCTACGCCCACGACAGATAGGGACCGAACTGTCTCACGACGTTCTGAACCCAGCTCGCGTACCGCTTTAATGGGCGAACAGCCCAACCCTTGGGACCTACTTCAGCCCCAGGATGCGATGAGCCGACATCGAGGTGCCAAACCTCCCCGTCGATGTGGACTCTTGGGGGAGATAAGCCTGTTATCCCCAGGGTAGCTTTTATCCGTTGAGCGATGGCCCTTCCATGCGGTACCACCGGATCACTAAGCCCGACTTTCGTCCCTGCTCGACTTGTAGGTCTCGCAGTCAAGCTCCCTTATGCCTTTGCACTCTTCGAATGATTTCCAACCATTCTGAGGGAACCTTTGGGCGCCTCCGTTACTCTTTAGGAGGCGACCGCCCCAGTCAAACTGCCCACCTGACACTGTCCCCGCACCGGATTACGGTACCAGGTTAGAACCTAGATACGATCAGGGTGGTATCCCAACGTTGCCTCCACACAAGCTGGCGCTCATGCTTCAAAGGCTCCCACCTATCCTGTACAGATCGTACCCAAATTCAATATCAAGCTGCAGTAAAGCTCCATGGGGTCTTTCCGTCTTGTCGCGGGTAACCTGCATCTTCACAGGTATTAAAATTTCACCGGATCTCTCGTTGAGACAGCGCCCAAGTCGTTACGCCATTCGTGCGGGTCAGAATTTACCTGACAAGGAATTTCGCTACCTTAGGACCGTTATAGTTACGGCCGCCGTTTACTGGGGCTTCGGTTCACAGCTTCGGGATTACTCCCTAACCACTCCCCTTAACCTTCCAGCACCGGGCAGGCGTCAGCCCGTATACTTCGCCTTACGGCTTCGCACAGACCTGTGTTTTTGCTAAACAGTCGCTTGGGCCTTTTCACTGCGGCCCCCTCGTGCTATTCACACTACCGGGGC
Source organism: Paenibacillus sp. FSL L8-0435 (assembly GCF_037965655.1). NCBI lineage: Bacteria > Bacillati > Bacillota > Bacilli > Caryophanales > Paenibacillaceae > Paenibacillus > Paenibacillus sp. FSL L8-0435. Next base: position 145,697 of record NZ_CP150185.1, on the reverse strand, counting down.
ACCCCTTCTCCCGAAGTTACGGGGTCATTTTGCCGAGTTCCTTAACGAGAGTTCTTCCGCGCGCCTTAGAATACTCTTCTCGCCTACCTGTGTCGGTTTGCGGTACGGGCACCATCACCTGGCTAGAGGCTTTTCTTGGCAGTGTGAGATCATGACCTTCGCTACTATAATTTTCGCTCCCCATCACAGCTCAGCCTTACAATGTGCGGATTTGCCTACACATCAGCCTCACTGCTTAGACGGACATCCATCAGTCCGCGTCACTACCCTACTGCGTCCCCCCATTGCTCATAACGGCTTACGGTGGTACAGGAATTTCGACCTGTTGTCCTTCGACTACGCCTTTCGGCCTCGCCTTAGGTCCCGACTTACCCTGAGCGGACGAGCCTTCCTCAGGAACCCTTAGGCTTTCGGCGGATCAGATTCTCACTGATCTTTTCGTTACTCATACCGGCATTCTCACTTGTATAATGTCCAGCGCTCCTTACGGTACACCTTCAACCCTTATACAACGCTCCCCTACCCCTGATGCAAAGCATCAAGCCATAGCTTCGGTGGTGTGTTTAGCCCCGTTACATTTTCGGCGCAGAGTCACTCGACCAGTGAGCTATTACGCACTCTTTCAATGGTGGCTGCTTCTAAGCCAACATCCTGGTTGTCTGTGCAACTCCACATCCTTTCCCACTTAACACACACTTGGGGACCTTAGCTGATGGTCTGGGCTGTTTCCCTTTTGACAATGGATCTTAGCACTCACTGTCTGACTCCCGGAAGTAAGTCTATGGCATTCGGAGTTTGACTGAGCTTGGTAACCCTTGCGGGCCCCGCACCCAATCAGTGCTCTACCTCCACGACTCTGTTTTCCGAGGCTAGCCCTAAAGCTATTTCGGGGAGAACCAGCTATCTCCGAGTTCGATTGGAATTTCTCCGCTACCCCCACCTCATCCCCGCATTTTTCAACATGCGTGGGTTCGGGCCTCCAGTGCGTGTTACCGCACCTTCACCCTGGACAGGGGTAGATCACCCGGTTTCGGGTCTACGTCCACGTACTACATCGCCCTATTCAGACTCGCTTTCGCTGCGGCTCCGGCTCTTCACCTTAACCTTGCACGGGAACGTAACTCGCCGGTTCATTCTACAAAAGGCACGCCATCACCCCTAAAACGGGCTCTGACTTTTTGTAAGCACACGGTTTCAGGTTCTATTTCACTCCCCTTCCGGGGTGCTTTTCACCTTTCCCTCACGGTACTGCTTCACTATCGGTCGCTAGGAAGTATTTAGCCTTGGCAGATGGTCCTGCCGGATTCATACGGGGTTTCACGTGCCCCGCACTACTCGGGATCCGTCTCGGAGGGAACAGACTTTCAACTACAGGGCTTTTACCTTCTTTGGCGGGCCTTTCCAGACCTCTTCGCTTAACCGGTTCCTTTGTAACTCCATGTGAGACGTCCCACAACCCCAAAGAGCAAGCTCTCTGGTTTGGGCTTCTCCGCGTTCGCTCGCCGCTACTGACGGAATCACTATTGTTTTCTCTTCCTCAGGGTACTTAGATGTTTCAGTTCCCCTGGTATGCCTCTACACAACCTATGTATTCAGTTGTGAGTAACTGGAAATTACCCCAGCTGGGTTTCCCCATTCGGACACCCCCGGATCAAAGCTTGCTTACAGCTCCCCGAGGCAGTTTCGTTGTTCGCCACGTCCTTCATCGGCTCCTAGCGCCTAGGCATCCTCCGTGTGCTCTTAGTAGCTTAACCATTTTGTTCCGGTTTCGGTCGCTCGCCTCCCTTGTTTTGCTTGCGCAAAGCCAAAAGTCGCTCTCACCCGATACCATCACAAAAGCAATTTAACTACCTTTATACACTTGACTTGTTTGCACAAGTTCAGCTTAAAGGAATGTTCTAATTCGCGTTTGTTTCGTTTCGATATCTAGTTTTCAAAGAACAAACTTGTAAAACATTTTTGGTGGAGCCAAGCGGGATCGAACCGCTGACCTCCTGCTTGCAAGGCAGGCGCTCTCCCAGCTGAGCTATGGCCCCATATAAAGTTTAAAGGTATAGATGGTGGGCCCTGGTGGACTCGAACCACCGGCCTCACCCTTATCAGAGGTGCGCTCTAACCAACTGAGCTAAGGGCCCACATTACATATACTATTTGAACCCAAAATGGGTTACGCTTGGCGGCGTTCTACTCTCCCAGGACCCTGCGGTCCAAGTACCATTGACGCTGAAGGGCTTAACGGTCGTGTTCGGGATGGGAACGTGTGGAACCCCTTCGCTATCGCCACCAAACGTTTGAGAGTTTAAGCTCTCAAAACTGAGCAACGAGTGAGTAACTAGCCGACCTGGCTAGATTTTGTATTTGAATGTTTCCACTCGGGAAACGATTCTCCATAGAAAGGAGGTGATCCAGCCGCACCTTCCGATACGGCTACCTTGTTACGACTTCACCCCAATCATCTATCCCACCTTCGGCGGCTGGCTCCTTGCGGTTACCCCACCGACTTCGGGTGTTATAAACTCTCGTGGTGTGACGGGCGGTGTGTACAAGACCCGGGAACGTATTCACCGCGGCATGCTGATCCGCGATTACTAGCAATTCCGACTTCATGCAGGCGAGTTGCAGCCTGCAATCCGAACTGAGACCGGCTTTGTTGGGATTGGCTCCATCTCGCGATTTCGCAGCCCGTTGTACCGGCCATTGTAGTACGTGTGTAGCCCAGGTCATAAGGGGCATGATGATTTGACGTCATCCCCACCTTCCTCCGGTTTGTCACCGGCAGTCTATCTAGAGTGCCCACCCGAAGTGCTGGCAACTAAATATAAGGGTTGCGCTCGTTGCGGGACTTAACCCAACATCTCACGACACGAGCTGACGACAACCATGCACCACCTGTCTTGAATGTTCCGAAGAAAAGGTACATCTCTGCACCGGTCATTCAGATGTCAAGACCTGGTAAGGTTCTTCGCGTTGCTTCGAATTAAACCACATACTCCACTGCTTGTGCGGGTCCCCGTCAATTCCTTTGAGTTTCAGTCTTGCGACCGTACTCCCCAGGCGGAGTGCTTAATGTGTTAACTTCGGCACCAAGGGTATCGAAACCCCTAACACCTAGCACTCATCGTTTACGGCGTGGACTACCAGGGTATCTAATCCTGTTTGCTCCCCACGCTTTCGCGCCTCAGCGTCAGTTACAGCCCAGAGAGTCGCCTTCGCCACTGGTGTTCCTCCACATATCTACGCATTTCACCGCTACACGTGGAATTCCACTCTCCTCTTCTGCACTCAAGTCACCCAGTTTCCAGTGCGATCCGGGGTTGAGCCCCGGGATTAAACACCAGACTTAAATGACCGCCTGCGCGCGCTTTACGCCCAATAATTCCGGACAACGCTTGCCCCCTACGTATTACCGCGGCTGCTGGCACGTAGTTAGCCGGGGCTTTCTTCTCAGGTACCGTCACCTTGAGAGCAGTTACTCTCCCAAGCGTTCTTCCCTGGCAACAGAGCTTTACGATCCGAAAACCTTCATCACTCACGCGGCATTGCTCCGTCAGGCTTTCGCCCATTGCGGAAGATTCCCTACTGCTGCCTCCCGTAGGAGTCTGGGCCGTGTCTCAGTCCCAGTGTGGCCGATCACCCTCTCAGGTCGGCTACGCATCGTCGCCTTGGTGAGCCGTTACCCCACCAACTAGCTAATGCGCCGCAGGCCCATCCCCAAGTGACAGATTGCTCCGTCTTTCCAGTTTCCTTCAGGCGAAGAAAACAACTATTCGGTATTAGCTACCGTTTCCGGTAGTTGTCCCAAACTTGAGGGCAGGTTGCCTACGTGTTACTCACCCGTCCGCCGCTAAGTATCAAGGAAGCAAGCTTCCTATCAACTCCGCTCGACTTGCATGTATTAGGCATGCCGCCAGCGTTCGTCCTGAGCCAGGATCAAACTCTCCAATAAAGTATTGAAAAGAGCGATAAGCTCATTTTGAATCTGACGAGATTAAAAATCTCATTTGTGCTCCAGTCGATCCAAGCCAAGGCTTGTCTCCAACTTTTGCGTTCATTCTGCAAGCAGAATGTTTACTCACTCGTTGTTCAGTTTTCAAAGATCAAACTCGTTTTTTCGTCACCATTTTCTCTCAGCGGCGACTTTTATAATATATCATACTTCGTTTGTTTTGGTCAAGTGTTTTTTTGAAATTCTTTTTCGAAGTTCGTAATGAGCTCCTTCATTTCATCTAAAGCATCTAACCAAGCAAGCAAAGCAACGAGATATAATGTACCATATAAATATCCTGCGAGTCAACTATCCGAACAAAGAAATTTTCAACCCTAATAATAGCCCCACACCTGGCAATCCCAAAACAGTTACAGTCCCTATCGTTGCAGGGTTCAGCGGGATGTAGGTTCCTGTAATCCAGCCAGAATAATTCACGATATATATCCCTACTGCAGCCAACACCAGATGAATTCCAAATGACGTGAAAAACGATAACCCTATCCGCTTTCTGAATAAAATAACGATAAGCCCCAGTAATGATATAACCAATACACTTCCCAGTATGATACTCTTCATATGTTACACCTCCATGTTTAATGTAAACGCGTCTACATACTAATCCCCCGTTGTGATGTAACATCATCATTAGCTCTGGCTCGCTTTGCTCTTCTCAAGTGGATCTGGTACTTCCGCTCAGCTGCCTCCAATACATAAATGGCATAATCAATCTCATCCTGCCCCTGTGCATCTTCAAACTGTCTCATAGCCCGTTCCCATTCCTGCTTAGCCATCTGAATATCTGCATAGATCTGATCCGCCTCAAGTTCCTTCAACATTCTGTTGTGTTTCTCTACCGAGTTCCGTGTATTTCGCCACAAAAACATAAACTCTCCCCCTCCTGATCAGCACAGCATATTCTCATACTTATCAGGGAAAGGACAAACTTAGAACTCGGACATTCATTTTCTTCATAAAAAAAAGAGAGCCCTAAGGCTCTCTTTGCACATCGAAACTTATTTAGCATCCGAAGTTACCAAGGAAGTCCGCTGCGTAAATTGAACACACTAACGCATCTCCCTGCGCCCTTCCAACGCTTTGGAAAGGGTCACTTCATCCGCATACTCAAGATCGCCACCTACAGGCAATCCATGCGCAATCCGGGTCACACTGATCTCAAACGGACGTACCAAGCGGGAGATATACATCGCTGTAGCCTCCCCCTCAATATTGGGGTTTGTCGCCAAGATGATCTCTTTTATACGTTCATCACTTAATCGAATCAGGAGTTCCTTCAAACGAATATCGTCTGGGCCAATTCCCTCCATAGGTGAAATCGCGCCCTGTAACACATGATAGTACCCATCGAATTCCTTGGTGCGCTCCATGGCCACCAGATCTTTCGAATCCTGAACTACACAGATTACAGAGACATCCCTAGACTTATCCTGACAGATGCGACATGGGTCCGTATCAGTGATATTACAACATACAGAACAGTAATGAAGATTACGCTTCACACTTACGAGCGCTTTGGCAAAATCGATAACGTCATCTTCCTTCATGTTAAGCACATGAAAAGCTAAACGCGCTGCCGTCTTGGGACCTACACCCGGCAACCGGGTGAAGGCATCAATCAGCTTGGCTATTGGTTCGGGATAATACAATCGATTGTGTCTCCTTTGACAGGATCAATTTTTAATTAAAATAATCCCGGAATATTCATGCCGCCTGTGAACTTGCCCATATCCTTGTTGGCAATCTCATCGGCTTTGGCCATTGCATCATTAACAGCTGTCATAACGAGATCCTGCAACATTTCAACATCTTCCGGATCTACCGCTTCAGGTTTAATCGTGATAGCAAGCAATTTCTTGTGTCCGTTAACTTCAGCCGTCACTACACCGCCACCAGAAGTACCTTGGACTGTTTTGTCCGCCAGTTCCTCTTGTGCTTTCAGCATTTGCTCCTGCATTTTCTTCACTTGTTTCATCATTTGGTTCATGTTGTTCATAATTGTTCATCTCCTTTGTTATGGTTATCGCGCTATGCGCATTATTCTTTGATCACTACAAGGTCCTCACCAAAGAGCTGGATAGCTTCATCAATCCAAGGCTGTTTGTTGCCTGAACCGCCGTCTTCATGCTCAGGTTCAAGCTTAAAGTCCTCCTTTGGCGCTTCAGAAGCTCCCTCCATTGCTCCGGTCCAATCTTTGAGCATCATCGTCACCAATCGTGCAGGACGCCCAAGCTGTTCCGACAACACCCGCTCAATGACTTCACGGTTAGCCTGCTTCTCCGTTGTTTCACGGTGAATGTTGTTTTTGAAAGCAACCAACACATTGTCTTCAAGCAATGATACCGGCTCACCATCCACAAACCAGGCGTGGACGGTAACCCTCTCTTCCTTCACTCGTTGCAGGATCTGACTCCATTTTTTGCTGATCTCTGCGAACTCAGGGGCTCCCTTGCGTGCAACATACTGATCCAACTGTGCAGGAAGCTTCGCAGGCGAATTGCCTCTCGATACCGGCGCTCTTGTTGCCGGGCGAGATGGAGCACTCGATGCACCTTCTCCACCAGACAAACCACTTTTCAGTGCACGATCCAACTTCTTCTCCAACTCAGCAAGCTGCTGCTTCAAGCGGTTGATCTCTCCTCCATCGGCAGGTGCTGCATGAGCTGAAGCTCCCACCTGAATAGAAGCCTCACCTTGAGCTGGAATACTACACAGTTTAAGCAATGCAACTTCAAATAATGTCTGTGGTTGTACTGCATATTTCATTTCACTCTGGTACCGATTAAGGGTGTCAATCATGTGGAACAGTTGTTCCCTGGTGAATGACTCCGCCATATCACGGAAAGATTCCGGATTAAGTACCCGGTCCGTCAGTTTATCTGCATCAGGTACCATCTTAATCATAAGCAAATCACGGAAATAATACAGCAAATTCTCCATACACTTGTCTGCACTCTTTCCTTCATGCATGAAACCTTCAATCATCTGTAAAATATGACCAACATCACCTTTGAGCAGCGAAGTAGCCAGTTTGGCAAATTGCTCTGAAGCAATGCCACCCGTCATGTCCATAACCTGCTGGTACGTTACTCGTCCATCCGTAAATGAAGAGATCTGATCCAGCACACTAAGTGCATCCCTCATTCCACCGTCCGATAAACGGGCAATGTATTGGAGCGCATCCTGGTCAGCTTCCATGCCTTCCTGTTCACAAATCAGTGTAAGTCTTGCTGTCTGCTCTTCCAGGGATACCCGGCGAAAATCAAATCGCTGACAGCGCGATATAATGGTAGCCGGAAGGCGGTGTGGTTCCGTTGTTGCCAAAATAAACATCACATGTGGCGGTGGCTCTTCCAATGTTTTGAGCAAAGCATTGAATGCCTCCGTTGTCAGCATGTGCACTTCATCAATAATATAGACTTTCTGCCGGACTTCGGTTGGCGCATATTTAACCTTTTCCCGAAGATCACGGATTTCCTCAACGCCCCGATTGGATGCAGCGTCAATCTCCTGCACATCCATCACAGCGCCAGTCGTAATTCTGCGGCAAGCTTCACACTCGTTACAAGGTTCAGGCGCAGGCCCACGTTCGCAGTTCACAGCTTTGGCCAAAATCTTGGCGGCACTTGTCTTTCCCGTTCCTCTGGGCCCGCTAAATAAGTAGGCATGGGAAGTCCGCTGTTCACGAATCGCGTTCTGCAAGGTCTGAATAATATGCTGTTGCCCCACCATATCTTGAAACGACTGGGGACGCCAAGCCCGGTATAACGCGATATGCTCCATGATGCGTTACCTTCCTTCCACTTCGCATTCGAGTCCTTTGTCGTTCCCCTATTATACTATATTCTAGGGTGAATCCAAACTTTATCTGACTCATTCATGCGGTTTATTAAGACATATCAAAAAGACCTCTGCATACATACTACTGCAAAGGTCTCTACATTTAAAAGGTAAGCCGTGCACCTGCTATCGATATTTGCGATCCAAGTGGCACCCCTGAACAATAGCTCGGGCTAGGCAACCCTCCGGCACAAGAGTGATCTCACTTATGGCTGCTTCCTTCCGGACCTGACCAGGTTCATGAGTACTCATTGCGGAGGACCCAACCGTCAACACCACGTTTAGGGACCAAACCTCACATCGGCAAAACCTCTAGCAGGAATTCAACCTCGCTATAGCGGATTGCGAGTTACAGGGCACCGCTACCTCCCCATCTAGCACGGTAAGAAATAGTATAACGTAAGGTTATCCAAATTGCAACCAGAGGAACTCGTAAGCAAACATGCTTACCTATAAAATATATAAAAACCCCTGCCAGATCAGCAGGGGTGTGTTGGATGCAATTAGCAGACAACTCCAAGAATTGTCCAATTAGATTCCGTATTTCTTCTTGAAACGATCAACACGGCCGCCAGCATCGATAAACTTCTGTTTACCTGTGAAGAACGGGTGGCACGCGGAGCAAATCTCTACACGAAGTCCGTCTTTAACCGAACCTGTCTCAAAAGTATTCCCGCAAGCGCAAGATACTTGACCAATCGTGTAATTAGGATGAATTGCTTCTTTCATTACCTTTCACCTCTTTCCGCCCTGAGCCTCAAGCGGACCCAGAGTAAATGGCACAACTCTGAGATTATAACACGGCCTTGTGCCTGTTGCAATCCATTATTGTTATGAGGTAATCAACCGTTTTGGACGTGCCATTCCAGCGGGTGGAACATGGGTATACGATCCGATCACAACATCAGGCAGCTCGTCTTCAAAAATCTCAATCATCTGCTTCATGCCCAAGATATCACCTTGAGCAGGAGGAATTAATTCCAGATAGCTCTCTGGATCAATATTGAGATTACGCATCTGAATCAAGCGTAGATCGGTTCTTCTCGCAAACTCAATCATCGCCTCAATCTCTTCTTCTCGGTCTGTTACGCCTGGGAAGATCAGATAGTTAATGGACGTATATACACCCTGCTGCGCTGCGTATTTCATTGATTTCTCAACATTGGCTAAGGTATAACCACGCGGTTTATAGTAGGCGTTATAGTGGTCATCCAGTGCACTAATTGTACTTACGCGCATCAGATCCAATCCAGCATCTACAATACCTCTAATGTGATCGTTCAGTCCGGCATTGGTATTAATGTTGATATACCCCATGTCCGTTACGGAACGCACTTCGCGAATCGCTTCAATAATCAGCTTGGCCTGCGTGGAAGGCTCCCCTTCACAACCTTGTCCAAAGCTAATAATGGACTCCGGCGTCTTCAGGTGTTCCAGCATAACCTCCACAATCTCATCCACACGTGGTCGGAAGTTCATACGTGTCTGCGGGGAAACAAAGCCGCTATCATCCGGTTGCTCGGAGATACACCCGAAACAGCCCGCATTGCAAGAATAGGATACCGGTACTCCACCTTCCCAACGATTCAGGAACGTGTTTGATGAAGTTAGGCATTCATATCCAAGCGCACAGTTGGATAGATGGGTATAAAGACGGTTCTCGGGATATTGCTCTGTCAATCGTTTAACCCCGGAACGTACATCGTCACGATCACAGTTGAGCGGATTCCATTGGTCAGGACTATCTGACTTCGCAGCCGTGACATAGAAACCGCCATCTTTCCAAACTACTGCGGAATAGCCGAATAACGGCAATTTATACTCTTTATCCGTCTTCACATAACCAGGGAGACACAAACGAGTGAATCCCTGTGGAAGTAAAGCACCTACCGCCTGTGTGTCCGTTGGCATTGGAAGCATCTCACCTGTGTCCGGGTCCATACCAATCGGCCGGGTACTCGGGAGTCCAACCAACGTTGCACCCTCTGGCAAAGGGATGAGTTCGTCTTCCATAATCTCAACGATCATATCTCCACTGCGGGCAAGCCCGTACAGGGAAGGATGATCAAATACATTACCTTTTTCATCTGCGTATACTAAATACATGATGTTCTCCTCACATCTAATGGGTTAAACCTAACGACGAGTGTATTGTAACATTCACAGCAATGCTGCAAAAAGAAAGTGATTAGTCAAACGGCAATTACGTCGATGTACCTGACGTAGCTGTCTGTCTAGGTGAACGACGGGTTGTTGTTGTCCCGGAATTGCTTGTTGGACTATTACCAGCTGAATCAAATGCCGCCAAAAACTCTGCATTTGTCTTGCTGTTACGAAGTTTTTTCAGGAATCCTTCAACAAAGTCATGGGAATCATTCATGTTTTTACGAATCGCCCAGATTGTATCCAACTCTTCCTTGCTAAGCAACACTTCTTCACGACGTGTACCCGAACGACGAATGTCGATTGCCGGGAATATGCGGCGCTCTGCCAGACGACGGTCTAGATGAAGCTCCATATTACCTGTACCCTTAAATTCTTCATAGATGACGTCATCCATACGTGATCCAGTATCAATTAATGCCGTTGCCAAGATGGTCAAGCTTCCGCCTTCTTCCACATTCCGGGCAGAACCGAAGAAACGTTTCGGACGATGGAATGCAGCTGGGTCAATACCACCACTAAGCGTACGACCGGATGGTGGAATAACCAGGTTATATGCACGGGCAAGACGTGTAATGCTATCCAGCAGGATAACGACATCCTTTTTGGCCTCAACCAAACGAAGCGCACGTTCAAGCACCAATTCCGCCACCTTAATATGATTCTCAGGCAGTTCATCAAATGTTGAAGCCACAACTTCCCCTTTTACCGAACGCGACATATCCGTTACTTCCTCTGGACGTTCGTCAATCAACAGGACAAACAGTTCAATTTCAGGATTGTTAGTTGAGATGCTGTTGGCAATTTCTTTGAGGAGAAGCGTTTTACCCGCTTTGGGAGGTGCTACGATCAATCCGCGCTGTCCCAATCCTACCGGGGCGAGCACATCCATAATGCGTGTGGACAAATGGCTGGGGGATGTTTCGAGAACCAGTTTTTTCTGCGGATACAGTGGGGTTAGTGCCGGGAAGTGAAGTCGCTCTGCAGCCGCCGATGGATTCTCACCATTTACAGCGTTGACTTGCAACAAACCGAAGTATCTCTCATTTTCCTTAGGCGTTCTACACTTACCTGATACGAGGTCACCTGTTCTGAGGTCAAACTTGCGAATCTGAGAAGCTGAGATGTAGATGTCTTCCGTACTTGGCAAGTAGTTGATAGGTCTTAAGAATCCGTAACCTTCAGGTAAAATCTCGAGTACGCCTTGCATGAACATCAGGCCGCTCTGTTCAGCTTGTGCACGTAGTATAGCAAAGATTAATTCTTTCTTTTTTAACGTACCATAGTAAGGTATCTGATATTTTTTGGCCAGTTTGTAGAGGTCCGTTAGTTTCATTTCTTCCAAATCGGAAATTTGTAGATCCATATAATAACCACCTATTCAATTAATAAGTCCGTGTGAAATGGATAGTTTCGCTAGATGTTCGGCTATAGAGCGCAGCGTCTGCCACAATCTCTTCTGTCCATTGTACGGAATGTAACCGTTATAATGCAAATACTTGTCTTTGAGTGTAAGTTTCCGGGTGGGATGGCCAACATTCGGCAGATCCGCTATTGAGTGAACGATGCATTGAGGCGATCAATCCGGATAGACCGGCTGTGGAGCGCAGTTCAAACAAAACCGGGGGTTGGGGATGAGAAATGATGTTCTTACAGCCATATGAAGTTTAATTCAAAAAAAGACCCTCCGGTAAAGGAAACAGAAACATTTCGTCTTATGCCGGAGAGACTGAGAACTCTATTAAAACAGGTTTACCCAATCAACAAAAAGATATGCAGTTCAGTTAAAAAAAACATGTGTAGGACCGAACTATGCATAACGCTTCCTATTAATCAGTTTCCCGCCATACATCTGCACCGAGCAGGCGCAGATTAGTCACCAGATGATCATAACCGCGGTCGATATATTCGACCCCCGTTACTTCAGTCACACCTTCACTGACAGTGAGACCTGCAATTACCAGCGCTGCCCCAGCGCGAAGATCGGATGCTTTTACTTTGGCTGCGTTTAATGCACTGCCTTCAATAATCGCTGACCGTCCTTCTACTCGAATCTTTGCACCCATCCGCACTAACTCAGGCACATGCTTGAACCGATTACTGTATACAAAGTCGCTCAGGACGCTCACACCGGTTGCCTGTGTCAAAACACTGGTCATGGGTGACTGTAGATCCGTTGGAAAACCAGGATATACAAGTGCCTTCACGTCAACGTGGTTATAGCTTGGTTTACCAATGACACGTATACTTTCATCCAATTCCTCAATACCAACACCCATTTCCAGCAGCTTTGCCGTTAAAGCTTCCAGATGTTTGGGAATCACATTGTCAATCAGAACATCTCCGCGCGTCGCCGCTGCAGCGATCATATACGTACCTGCTTGGATACGGTCCGGAATGATGGAATGACGGCAGCCTTTAAGCTCCGAGACCCCTTCAATACGGATCGTTTCGGTACCTGCACCCTTGATGCTGGCACCCATGGAATTCAGAAGTGTTGCTACATCTATAATCTCAGGCTCTTTAGCCGCGTTTTCGATAATTGTAGAGCCTTTGGCACGAGTAGCCGCCAGCATGATATTAATGGTTGCGCCGACACTGCTTACATCAAGATAGATTTTTGCTCCGCGCAGCTCTTTGGCATGCAAATGAATGGAGCCGTGTTCGTTTGTTACTGTTGCGCCAAGCGCTTCAAAACCTTTGATATGTTGATCAATTGGCCGAGGCTCAAAATTACAGCCCCCTGGTAAACCTATGGTCGCTTCTTTGAAACGCCCTAGCAATGCACCCATCATATAATACGAAGCGCGAAGCTTCTTCACGGGACCATTCGGCATAGGAATGGATTTGATGTCAGAAGGGTCAATCTTCATCTGACTGCCTTCCCAAGTCACACGTGCTCCGAGTTCCTCCAAAATTTCTGCATAAACCGCCACGTCACTCAAAAGTGGCAGGTTGTCCAACACGACTTCTGACTCGGCAAGCAATGCTGCAGGAATAAGCGCAATGGCGCTGTTCTTGGCGCCGCTTATAGTTACAGTTCCCTGTAACGGACGTCCGCCACTAATCATCAATTTTTCCATAAAGCTTAATGTCCCCCTACGTGTTTTGCAGCCGATGAACGGCAATACGTGCTGTTGGCTTCCGATGTAGAAATAAGGTGTGAAAATGGAAAGACACCGGCTAGGCGGTGTTTTTCCATTTCACAGTATGGAACTGGTAAAGATAAATTACGCTTTGTTGTTAGAACCAAACTCGCGGATTTTACCTTTAACGGTTTCTTTGATTGCTTCACGGCCTGGTACGATGAATGTACGTGGATCGTAAGCATCTGGTTTAGCAGCAAGCACTTCACGAACCACTCTTGCAAAAGCAATTTGGTTCTCTGTGTTTACGTTGATTTTGGATGTACCCAGGGAAATGGCTTTGTCGATGTCGTGTTTAGGAATACCTGTACCACCGTGCAATACGAGTGGAACTTGTACCGCGTCACGAACTTCTTCCATTTCTTTGAAGCCCAGGTTAGGCTCGCCATGGTAAGGACCGTGTACGGAACCAAGAGCTGGTGCCAATGTATCAATACCTGTTTCTTTAACGATACGGATACACTCGTTCAAGTCAGCATACATAATGCCGCCGATAACGTCGTCTTCTTGTCCGCCTACAGTACCTACTTCAGCTTCTACAGAAACGCCTTTAGCGTGTGCATATTCAACAACTTTTTTAGTCATTTCGATGTTCTCATCGATAGAGTGGTGGGAACCGTCGATCATAACGGATGTGAATCCAGCATCGATCGCTTCTTTACACTTGTCGAAGCTTGAACCGTGGTCCAGGTGAATTGCAACTGGAACGGTGATTTTCATGTCGTGAATGAGTCCTTCTACCATTTTAACTACAGTGTAGAAGCCACCAATGTGACGTGCTGCGCCTTCGGATACACCCAAGATTACTGGGGATTTCTCTTCTTCAGCAGCACCAAGAATCGCTTGAGTCCACTCAAGGTTATTGATGTTGTATTGACCAACTGCATATTTTCCTTCAAGTGCTTTGTTCAACATGTCTGTCATAGATACTAATGGCATGGTTTCAATCCTCCTAGGGGTTTGGGTTGTGTCTATGGTTTTTAGCCGAAATCACATACGGGCTTATTATACCACATCCCATGTCAAATACTAAACAAGCATTTGCAAAAATGCTGTGCTTTGCAGCACAGTTTTCATAGACACCGCTTTATAACTTCCACATTTCCAATATTCCCCGGATGTAGGAGTGAACTACCCAATTCTCCCACCAAGCACCTTCTATGTTCTCCACACGCAAAAAAATCCTGTATCAACAGGATTCAGCTGCATTTATTGGCAGTACCATTGCGAAGTTGCATATTCACAGCCACTCGCATCTCATCGATATCAAACGGTTTCGTAAAGTGCATGAGCGCTCCGAGATCTGTTGCTTCCTTAATCATGTCCAGTTCACCATAAGCGGTCATCATGATCACCTTGATACCCGGATCAATCTCTTTAATATGCTTCAGGATTTCAAGACCGTCCATCCCAGGAATCTTCATATCGAGCAATACCAAGTCAGGCTTGTCATTATTCACAATCTCCAGAGCAACCTTGCCGTTGGGTGCTTGAAACGTGTTATACCCCTCACTGCTGAACACTTCCATTAACAGGATTCGAATACCATTCTGGTCATCAACAATCAAAACTTTTTTATCTTCCACTCTGTAACCTCCTAGAATTAGGAAAGCATGCACATCATCGAATCTGGATAACTATCCCATAGTCGTCATGATAAGTATTCTACCTCTTCCATTAAAATCCTGCTACCTTCACAAAATGACAAAAAGCATTTCCATCTGCTCTTTATACAAAAAAAAGGGATGTTCCGGCAGCCGCTATGGTTGCCAGGAACATCCCCAATAATCTATTACATTAACACTAAAAACATGTATTACTTCTGCGCATTCTCCAGAGAAGCTTTTACAAACTCACGGAACAATGGTTGCGGACGGTTTGGACGGGAAGTGAATTCCGGATGGAATTGTACCGCCAGGAACCATGGGTGTCCTGGAAGTTCAACGATCTCAACCAGACGTCCATCCGGAGATGTACCCGAGATAACCAGTCCTGCTTTTTCGATCGTTTCACGGTATTCATTGTTGAACTCATACCGGTGACGGTGTCTCTCATATACCAGTTCGTCATCATAACAAGCCATCGCCAAAGAACCTTCTTGAAGCTTACAAGGATACAGACCCAGACGCATCGTTCCACCCAGATTCTCGATATCTTTTTGCTCAGGCAACAGATCGATCACCGGGAATTCCGTAGCCGGATTAATCTCGGAACTGTTCGCGCCATTCAAACCAACGATGGAACGTGCATATTCAATAACGGAAACCTGCATACCCAGGCAAATACCGAAGAACGGGATTTGTTTCTCACGAGCATAACGGATTGCCGATACTTTACCTTCAATACCACGATCTCCGAATCCGCCAGGAACAAGGATACCGCCAATACCATGCAACAGGTCGCCTACATTCTCATCCGTAATATCTTCAGAAGGAACCCAGCGGATTTTCACATCGGCATTGGATGCAAATCCTGCATGAGACAACGACTCAACAACACTCAGGTATGCATCATGAAGCGCTACATATTTACCAACAATAGCGATCTCAACTGTATGCTCCAACTTGTTGATCCGGTCAACCAGTCCTTCCCACTCGCTCATATCCGGTGCAGGAGTAGTCAGTTTCAGGTGATTTACCACGATCTCATCCAAACCTTCTTCACGCAGGTTCAGAGGTACTTGATACAACGTGTCTGCATCACGACATTCAACCACGGCATTCTCATCAATGTCGCAGAAGAGAGCGATCTTGGCTTTCATGTCTTTAGACAATTCATACTCTGTACGGCATACAATCACATTTGGTTGAATACCGATGCTTCGTAATTCCTTAACACTATGTTGCGTTGGTTTTGTTTTCACTTCACCAGCTGCTTTGATATAAGGAATAAGTGTTACGTGGATATACATCACATTGTCGCGACCTACATCACTTTTGATCTGACGGATAGCTTCCAGGAAAGGCAAACTCTCAATGTCGCCCACTGTTCCGCCAATTTCCGTAATAACCACATCCGAACCCGCTTCACGCCCAGCGCGGAATACCCGCTCTTTGATCTCGTTCGTAATGTGTGGGATAACTTGTACCGTTCCGCCCAGATATTCCCCGCGCCGCTCTTTGCTGATGACGGAAGAGTATACTTTACCAGTCGTGACGTTGCTGTTTTTGGAGAGATTGATATCAATAAAACGTTCATAGTGGCCAAGGTCCAGATCCGTTTCCGCGCCATCATCCGTTACAAAAACCTCGCCATGCTGATAAGGACTCATTGTCCCTGGGTCGATGTTAATATATGGATCAAATTTCTGGATCGTTACCTTAAGCCCTCTGTTTTTCAGCAATCTGCCCAGAGAAGCAGCCGTAATCCCTTTGCCCAGGGAGGACACAACTCCGCCCGTCACGAAAATATACTTTGTCACTGTTATTACCCTCCTAATATAAGTACAGAAATTCAGGCGATATATGGTGTTATCGTAACCTGTTTCCCAGGTAATCATCGTTAAAAAGAGCAATGGCAGAAATTCCCTGCATCTGCGAACTGCTCTTTCTGCGAAGACGGTTTAAATAAACATTGTTTTACAGCAAAAAATGGTGCAAACATTCCGGTAGCCTTCATTCCATTTCGTGTTTTTGATATACAAAAACGGGCCACGAAATGTTGGCCGGGAGCATGTGGAATTGAAAACATTTTGCAAAATTATGCCTCTAAAAATACAAAAAAAAGTACTCCCGCAGGACGGGGCACCTTCTATAAAAAACATAAATATATTGTCGCTCATTCATAAGCCCATGCAATAGTTTACCCGTTACCCCGTCTGCTGTCAAGGCTGACTATTCCGGGGAAACGGGTAAATTATAGACGTCAAAAATGACTACCGATTATCAGAATCGTCGTCAAATTCATCCTCGTTTTCGGACTCTTCTTCGTCTTCTTCGAGGTCTTCATCTTCCAGATCATCATCTTCAACCAGCACTTCTTCTTCGCTGTCTTCTTCGTCAAAGATGTCATCTTCGTCTTCATCTTCTTCGTCTTCTTCTTCTTCTTCTTTATCCGTGCTGTCGAAGTCTTCATCACTGTTATAGCTGTCTTCTTCACCGAAGTCTTCATCTTCCAGATCATCGTCTTCATCGTTGATGATACGCGGACGCTTCGCACCCGTCATGGAATCTTCTGTTCCAGCTACCGGATACCAGCGCTTCAAGCCCCACAGACTTGTACCGACGCAAGCAAAACGGCCATCGATATTAATCTCGGTATATAGCTGGGCGATAAACTCGTTGATTTCTTCATCAGTCATTCCGCGCTGCTTCGCTACCTCATTCATCAAGTCACGATAGTAATACGGCGTATTAGCCGCTTTCAGCACCATAAAGGCAAGGTCCACCAAAGGGATCTCTTTTACCTTTTCTTTATCAATTTTCAAATTGAGCGAGGTACTCACTGCAGACACTTCCTCTCACACAAAATTCACTTTTTAACCCCTACGAACTGGACTGTTACGTATAACATATCCATTAACAAACCTAAGTAAAACCTATTTAGCGTTAAAAAGCAAGTTTTTATGTACGGATGTGACGCAAATGCGGAGAGCAGCAACAATATGTCCATATATTAAACGTGAAGTGGCATCGATCCCACAGAAATATCCTCTATTGCCAAAGAGACAACTCCATCATAAAAAAGACGGAGTCCCCTCCGCCTTCTGACTGTATACCCTTGGAGGATTACTCCTCACCAGGTTCCCCGCAAGAGCCCTCTAGCTCTCCATCCATCATATGTCTCTGCGCCCGTTTTGACACGAAGAGAATGTGTTTTTGTAAAAAAAGGGCAAGTTCCCCATGCGGCGGGATGAGCGCATTCATAGAATACCTCAGCATGTTCATCCCGAAGGGGGCTGCCCATTATGGACTATACTGGTTTATTGCATCAATTGATTGACGGAATGCGACGCCCTGAACCAGAACAAGGAGGGCGATATTTGATCCGATTTGCCAAACCGCAGCAGTACGAGGCCTGTCTCGTAGAATTGTCCCGAATGCGGAATGAATTCACCGATCTTGGGGTTGTCCGTTCCTCGCGACTGGCTCGTTCCATTATCGCTCCAGTCCAACGCCCGGAGGACCTATACCGCTATGGGGATGAGATTACAATTGAAGCAGACGTACCCATCTCCCTCCATGCCACCGCACTCCACAGCAAACCAAGCAATGCCCAGGGCATACCCTGGGGAGTGAAGCAGATTCGGGCGCCCAAAGTATGGTCTGTTTCTACCGGACACCGGATTAAAATCGGTGTGATTGATACAGGTGCTGATTATCACCATCCTGATCTTCGTTATTCCCTGGCACGCGGAATCAATCTGTTAAACCGCAGCCTGCTTCCTCATGATGATAACGGACACGGTACCCACATTGCAGGGACTATCGCTGCTGCCAACAGTACCGCAGGCATGATTGGTGTAGCGCCACGCTCCCTGATCTATCCAGTAAAAGCATTTGACCACAACGGATCGGCTTATGTATCCGATATTGTACTTGGCATCGACTGGTGTGTGCGCAACAAGGTCGATATCATCAATATGAGCTTTGGCATGAAAACACGCAGCAAGGCGCTTCTTGACGTTGTCAATCGTGCGTACCATGCTGGAATCGTTATTGTTGCTTCGTCAGGAAATGACGGCAAACGCCGCAGTATTGATTACCCTGCACGGTATCCCCAGACCATATCTGTTGGGGCAACTGACAAAAACAGACGTATTGCATCCTTCAGCAATCGTGGCGCATATGTGGATGTCTATGCACCCGGTGATAAAATTGTCTCCTCCTGGGTACAAGGCAAACATCACGAGATGAGCGGCACATCCATGGCGACGTCCCATGTGAGTGGCGCTATCGCCTTGCTGCTCTCCAAACATCCGGGGTTATCCCCTAGTGAAATCAAGACACTCGTCAAACGTGCTACGATCCCGCTGCGCGCCCGCAAGACCACCACCGCAAAAAGCAAGGTGCGCGGTGGTGAGATTGATGCCCTGAAGCTAATGCAAGAGGGCGGTGAGTGAGCCAGCTCTGTCAGCCGTCAGCAGAACTTGATTGAGGCTCGTGGCGAAACGCAGTAGCCCGGCCCAGGCAGTACGCACGAGGGAGTATTACGTAGCGGCTGAGACCCTAGATTACGCCTGCTATGATGTCAGGGCAGGCTAGTGTGCCTTGGATGGGTCAGGCATTCCGTTTTCTTCAACTCAGGGTACACAACAAAAAAAGTCTCCATGTACCACGTTGAAGGCACTCAACGTGGACATGGAGACTTTTTGCCTTAGGCAGAGCGGGATAGGCCGCGAGCCTGGAATTTACATTTTGTCAGGAGCGGTCACGCCTACCAGACGAAGCGCTGTTGCGATAACGGTACGTACAGCACCGATCAGTGCCAGACGTGCTTGAGTTTGCTGCGCATCTTCCGTAATGACACGTTCTGCACGGTAGTAGCTGTGGAACAGGGATGCCAGCTCGTATACATAACGGATGATACGATGAGGCGCATATCCTGTTGCTGCTGCCGAGATTTCCTCAGGCAGCTCTCCCATTTTGCGGAGAAGGTCATACTCGTGCTCTGTTGTCAGCTTGGACAGGTCAATCTGTGCCAGTGGCAACAGCTCAATACCCTGTTCTTCAGCCTGACGATATACGCTGCATACACGGGCATGCGCATATTGTACGTAGAATACCGGATTCTCATTGGATGTCGAAATCGCAAGGTCCATGTCAAAGTCCAGATGGGAGTCCATACTGCGCATTGTGAAGAAGTAACGGATGGCATCAATGCCGACTTCATCCATCAGATCTTCCATCGTTACAGCTTTACCTGTCCGTTTGGACATCTTCACTTTTTCACCGTTCTGGAACAAGCTCACCATCTGTGCAATCAAGACCACCAGTTTCTCAGGGTCATTGCCCAGTGCTTGCATCGCGGCTTTCATCCGTGGAATATATCCATGGTGATCGGCACCCCAGATGTTAATCATCGTGTCGTATCCACGAGCATATTTGTCGCGGTGATAAGCAATATCTGGTGTCAGATAAGTATACGTGCCATCGTTCTTGATCAATACACGTTCTTTGTCGTCACCGTACTGCATCGTTTTCAACCAAGTTGCTCCATCTTGCTCATAGATCTCATTGCGGTCACGCAATTCATCAAGTACTCGCAGCACTTCTCCGTTGTCATACAGGGAAGTTTCGCTGAACCAGATGTCAAAGTTAACACGGAAGCGATTCAAGTCACGTTTGATCTTGTCCAGTTCCTTCTCCAGGCCAAAGTCACGGAAATAAGCCGCACGGTCACCCGGATGCATGGACAGCAATTCGTCACCCTTTTCAGCAACAAGTTGCTTGGCGAATCCTTTGATATCTTCACCGTGATAACCGTCTTCAGGCATCTCAGCATCCTGACCCAGCTCTTGCAGATAACGAGCTTCAATGGAACGAGCCAGATTAAACACCTGATTACCTGCATCATTAATGTAGTATTCACGGGTTACATCATATCCTGCGTAGTCAAGGATGTTACATAGTGCATCACCTACAGCTGCTCCACGGGCATGGCCCAGATGCAAACTGCCTGTCGGATTGGCACTGACAAACTCCATCTCGACTTTGCGTCCTTCTCCGATGTTAATTCTTCCGTAGTCTTCACCCTGCTCCTGCACAAGCGCAAGTACTGGGTAAAGGTAACTCTTGTCCAATTTGAAGTTGATGAATCCTGGACCAGCAATCTCAGCCTTCTCGATTCCGGCTTCTGCCAGATTCAGATTGGCAATGATCTCTTCAGCAATCTGACGCGGATTGCGCTTGGCAATCTTGGTCAGCTGCATGGCAGCATTGGTTGCCAAGTCCCCATGTGTTTTCTCGCGCGGCACTTCCAATGTGATGGCTGGCAATTCCTCCTGCGTAACAATTCCGGCCGTCACAATGGCGTTGCCGATGGCCGTGCTTACCCGTTCGTTAATCGTATCTAGTGGATTACGTGTCATGAAATTGGTTCCTCCTGTATATGCAAACTAATCGCGAAATGTCCGGATTCTTCATCAAAGCGGTAAAAGTCGTAGCTCCACGCTGCGCGTGCGCTCAATCCCTGAATGGAAAGTTCCAGCTTCTGTGTATGCGTGGACAGGGCAAACGACATGTATGGTGATCGGTAGAAACCAGGAAGCTTCCGATTCAACTCAAAAGTCTGCTCCGATTCCACCTCACCGTGACGTATAATCTTGATGGATTGTCCGCCCAACTTCAATGTTGTACGGGTTGTACCTCCCTCAGGTCCAACCTGCGGTTCTTCATAACGAACATAAAGAACGGACCCTTTTAACACAGCTTCACCCTGCATTTCCTGCAGCACATCTTCACCTTCATAACGGCTGTGCAGCCGGATGTGTACCGGTCGCATGTTCGACATGAATGTTAACCTCCATTATATTCGAGGCGACGCAAAATCAGGCACGGCTGGTGAGAACAGCCCTTCCCGTATTGTTGTGTCGCTATACGCGCTCATATTCCCGGATAGCTCGCTATCCTACACTCTACTGTATAACTATATCCAGTTCCCTCGCTCAATTCAAATCCAAATTCAGAGTTTTTTCCTCATCAAGCCAAAAAAGAAGAGCCGCACCTGTAAAGTGCAACTCCCTTTTGCTTCATTATAATAAGATTCGTTCATCCGATCAGGCCCATTGCGATTCATAAGGAAAAGGACATGTTGACTCACTCAGCTTCGCTCGTACCTGTACGAGACAACCACAATGCCGACAAGTTGTGCCATATTGCAATCCCGGACAAGCAGAGCAGATGGAGAGCCGACGTTCATATTCCTCATCCTGTACCGTCGGACGCGAACGCGAGGCAATCTCCACAAGTCTGGCCATTTTGGCATCGCTAATCTTCACATCGTACTGATCATTACAGCCCTTGCAAGGTTCCTGCCTTTTCATCATTAACCCTCGACAGCGATGACCCCAACCGATGCTGGTGGAAGGACAAAACGCAAGGTGTTATTCTCCAGTGTGAGTCCTTCCCACGCCACAGGCTGAACTCGGTTCGGCTGTTCAAAGGTATTGAATGCACCAAAATCAGTATGGTGCAGAATCTGCCCGGTTACTTTAGCGGCTTGAGCTGCGTCCAGCTGGCATACAACTTCCAACTCATCCGTGTGGCTAAGATTACAAGCCGTCACGTGAATGACCCCATCCTTGTTGCGGGAGGCTGACAAGCTGAGCTGAGGAATGGTTTCTTCTCCGAAGGTATACCCAGGGCTTTCATAATTCAAATCCAGTCGCTGCGCATCCATATGAACCTGATACATATCAAATACATGATACGTAGGGGTCAGGAGCATTTTGTCCCCTTCCGTGAGCACAAGCGATTGAAGCACATTGACGATCTGCGCAAGATTTGCCATGTGTACCCGTTTATTATGTTGGTTGAAAATATTCAGATTAACACCTGCAAGCACAGCGTCCCGCATCGTGTTCTGTTGATATAGGAATCCTGGATTGGTTCCCGGCTCAACGTTATACCACGTACCCCATTCATCCACAATAATGCCGACTCTGCCCTCTGGATCATATTTGTCCATAATCTCGGAGTGCTTCACCAGTAATTCATCCATATGGAGCGTTTTTTTCAAGGTGGTAAACCATTCAGCTTCACCAAATCCTGTAGCTGCGCCTTTATCATTCCACTCTCCTGTAGGGATAGTGTAATAATGAAGACTGATTCCATCCATAAAGCGAGCAGCCTCCCGCATCAGGACTTCCATCCATTCATAGTTACCTTCGTTCGGTCCGCAAGCGATTTTATAAATCTCGTTTCCGGAATAGTTACGTACATATGTAGCATACCGGCGATATTCATCCGCATAATATTCAGGGCGCATATTGCCGCCGCATCCCCAGTTCTCATTTCCCACGCCAAAATACTTCATTTTCCACGGTTCTTCCCTACCATTACTCTTACGCCAGTTCGCCATCGGGGATTCGCCGTCAAATGTGATGTACTCCACCCATTCCTGCATCTCCTGCACTGTACCGCTACCCAGATTGCCACTAATATATGGCTCCGTGCCGAGCAACTCACATAATCTCAAGAATTCATGTGTACCAAAGTGATTGTTCTCTTCCACACCGCCCCAGTGTGTATTGATCATACGAGCACGCTCACTCTTCGGACCTACACCATCTTTCCAGTGATATTCATCGGCAAAACAACCGCCTGGCCAGCGAAGTACTGGAATATTAAGCTTCTGCAAGGCCGTTAATACATCATTTCGAATCCCATCCGTATTCGGAATAGGTGAATCTTCTCCTACCCACAGCCCCTCATAAATACAACGTCCCAAGTGTTCGGAAAAGTGACCATATATATTGCGATTTATTAATCCTTTATCAGAATCCGCCTTTAAAATAACATCAACCATAATTTCAACCTCCATATAATCTATTGTTATCGCTTACAATAACTCGTTTTGAAGTAGGTTTCAACCGTTTTTATTTCTACACAAACAAGCCTCTTCCTGTGTAATTGATTAGGAAGAGGCTTGTTTGTTATAGAAATTCATACGGAGACATGCCAAATTGATTATCATTCATTTCTAATTTGGATTTGCCCCGTTGTTATTTCAGAATAACAGGGTATTTAATCCTGCTCTGAAGGCAACAACATTTTTTGTGTCCACGTTGTTCCACCATCTTTAGTCTGATAGATCGCAGGGGAGTTACCACTTGTTACTACGAGCCACCCCGTCTTGGCCGATGGGAACGAGATACGGGAACTGTACCCCGGATCTTTCAAGTCAACGTTTTTCCACGTGGAACCTGTATCATAAGAACGTCCAATACCCACTTTGCCAGCTGCGGGTGAACCTGCAGACAGATAAGCCGTCTGATTACCAATCAACGCCATGTTGCCGGGATGTCCACCCGGGTTGGCTGGTCCGTTTCCTTTGCCCGTACTGTTTGTACCTGGTGCAGGACCTCCCCCTGCTGTGGATTGTGCAAATACTTGGGTCCATTTCTTGCCTTGATTACCGCTCGCATAGAGGGAGTATGATTGTTGGGACATGCCTGCATCACCATACAGAAGAGCCCATACTTGCTGGCCATGTGCATACAGATCCGCTCCGCTCCATGTGTCTGAGACAACTCGAAGAGAGGTTGCCCAGTTTTTGCCGCCATCACTCGTTTGCTTCAGATGATATCCCGATCCAGGTACAACCACGACGGCATACCCTTGTTTCTCTGTTGCAAAGGCAGCTGCACGCGTGTTGGCAGGTGTATTCATTTTACTCCAGGTTACCCCGCCATCCTTCGTCTGATATGCACCATTATAGGTGTAACCGTAACCTACATCTTTATTGCGAAAATCGATTCGTTTGAATTGAATGCCCGGCGTATCAAGCCTCGTCCAGTGCGATCCGCCATCATTGGTACGGATCAGATAAGCTGCAGGTGAATTTTTCACTTGTGCCAACGCATATCCATTCACATTATTCGGAAAATCAAGCTGTGTGAATTGCCACTGCCCGGTATATATGGACTGCCACGTACATCCTGCATTCGAGGTACCGATCAGGAAGCCTTCACCCCCAGCTCGTCCGGTCGTATCATTAAGAAAATCAATGTCAGTAAACTGCAGGTGTTGCTCTTCCACACCGCTCCCCTTTTTCAATGTAGCAGATAGTCCATGATCTCCCTTTCCACATGCCTGTGAGGATGCAGCGTTAGCACCTGATAGCGTATGTACCGGTCCCATCCCCCAAGCCAGTGTTAACGATAATGCGAGTGCACCAATCCGTTTCCATGTCATTGTACTCTTGGTTGTCATCGTAACACCTCCTTCTATGGTTTTACCCAAATTTGATGGTTCTAACGTAACAATCTGATTAACCCCGATGACAACTCCGTAAGAAAAAAACCACCTTTACCCATGATTGGATCATGTAGGCAAGGGTGGTTGATTACTAAACGTTGTGTACTCTAAGTTAAATGGGAAATGTCCTGATACCAAGGATAACAAAACTGATACTTAAGAAAAGGCATAAATATTAAGATGGAGTCATGCCAAGGCAGGAAACCTGCATATGCGAGCTATACTAACACAAGCAAAAAATGGTAGAGACAAGGGAACATACGTGCTATAATTAATGTTATGGACTTTTGAATATCGGTGGATGTTTTTCAGACCACGGCGCAGCTTCCCGAAAGGGGGTGACGTCGATGGTCAAACTTGTGGCGTTACTTGATGTAATCCGATGGATTGCTGCGATCCTCAGTATTGTACTGAGTGGGCGAAAGCTTTACCGTTGGTTACGCAAAAAGTTTCGTAGCAAGCGAAAACCCACCTCATAAGGTCGGAAGCCTGACGGTGGGTTTCGCTTGAATAGCATTATTTAGTTCATGCGCGCCGTGGCAATCCACAGCCTTCGGGTCCTAAGAGTCTTTACCGTTGGTAGCGGTAAAGGCTCTTTTTAGTATATGACCGAACCCGATCACCATATACTTCACGAATGTAATATATCAATTAATATACTACTGAATACTTATGTAGTCAGTATAGCACAGCTCTGTCCAAAAGTTAACAATACAAAAACGCTCTCCCCTGCGCAAATTTGAAACCGCGCAGACAGAGAGCGTTATACTTATCGATCATTCTATGTTATTTCACGAATCCAAGCAGCATTTCACGGATCAGCTTCGCAGCTACAATCTGTGTCTGTTGTGTTGGATCATAGATTGGTGCAACTTCAACCAAGTCACAACCAACGACATTCACATCAGATCCTGCGATCATATGAACGGCTTCCAGCAGTTCCTTGGACGTAATGCCGCCCGCTTCTGCCGTACCTGTTCCTGGTGCTGCTGATGGATCAAGCACATCGATGTCGATAGTTACGTATACCGGACGATTGCCCATCTTCGGAAGAGCTTCCTTCATCGGAGCTGCCACTTCAAATGGATAGAAGTTGATGTTCTCGCGACCGTACTGGAACTCCTCACGGGAGCCGGAACGGATACCGAACTGATAGATGTTTTTGCCACCCATCAACTCAGCTGCTTTACGCACTGGTGTGGAGTGGGACAATGGCTCGCCTTCATAGTTTTCACGAAGGTCAGCGTGTGCATCAATATGAATCAGGATAAGATCCGGGTATTTCTTGTACATCTGTTGGATGACTGGCCAAGTAACCAGATGCTCGCCACCGAGACCCACTGGGAATTTGTCGTCAGCGAGCAGACTGCCGATGTATTCATGAATTACCTCAAGGCTACGTCCCGCGTTACCGAAAGGTAAGAGCAGGTCTCCAGCGTCAAAGTATGTCATGTCTACAATGCTTTTGTCGAGATATGGGCTGTACTCTTCAAGTCCAACCGATGCCTGACGGATATGAGATGGGCCGAAACGGGAACCCGGACGGAAGCTGACGGTGTAATCCATCGGCATGCCATAGATAACCGCTTTGGAGTTCTCATAATCCTCAGAGCTGCAAATAAATACGTTTCCTGAATAAGCTTGATCCAGTTTCATTAATGATTTCCCCTTTTATTTCGTTAAATCTTCCACGAATTTAGGAAGTACAAATGCTGCTTTGTGCAGACGCGGAGAGTAATACTTGGTATCCATCTCCGGGATTTGAGTCTCATCCACTTCAAGCGGGTCATGTTTCTTGCTACCCATGGTGAATGTCCACAAACCACTTGGATAGGTTGGAATATTACAGCCGTACACATGTACGATCGGGAAGATTTCTTTGACGTCTTTGTTCACCTTCTGGATCAGATCCGCCTTGAACCAAGGGTTGTCCGTTTGGGCAACGAAGATTCCGTCTTCTTTCAATGCTTCGTAGATGCCTTGATAGAACCCACGCTCAAACAATGGCGCAGCCGGGCCTACAGGCTCCGTCGAGTCTACGATGATCACATCGTATTCATTTTTATGTTCAATAATATGCATGTAGCCGTCGTTTACGAGCACTTCAACATTAGGCTCGTCCAACTTTCCGGCGATTTCAGGCAAATATTTTTTGGAGTATTCAATGACTTTACCGTCAATTTCGACGAGAACTGCTTTTTCTACAGCTGCATGTTTAATGACTTCACGAATGACTCCGCCATCGCCACCACCGACAACCAGAACTTTTTTCGGATTCGGGTGAGTGTTCAGCGCAGGGTGTGCCGCCATTTCGTGATATACGAATTCGTCTTTTACAGTCGTCATCACCATGCCATCAAGAAGCAACATGTTACCGAATTCTTCGGTCTCTACCATGGCCAAATCTTGAAAATCCGTTTTCTCTGTAACATAGGTCTGCTTAATCTTCGCGGTGATCCCGAATACCGGGGTCTGTTTCTCCGTAAACCACAATTCCATAATCTCTACCTTCTTTCCGTAAAGTTAATGATCAGCCATACCCGACCAAGTGCTGTGCACTATAATCGGTTCGCCCAAGCACGTCCAGCGTTCGGCGCCATATCGCGTTATCATTGCTGGCCTGCGGGAAAGGTCCGCGGTTCACTTCATTATATAGATTAAATTGACCAGAGCGTGCAGAGCGTCTGACTAATCAATGAATCAATGACCATTCGTCTGTTCGTCCTTACGCGCTTTAGTATCTTGTGCCGAATCTTACCTTTTCATTACCCTTTTGCATTATACGCGATTGACGTTTATACTGCAAAACGGTTTTTAAGGCGAAAATGCTACATTTTGTTCGCTTATGCACCCGATTGAATATCCCTGCCAATCAAGTCCCATACTGGAAGAAAAGAGAGGAGCCCGTTCCATGACCAAGCCAAATCAAAAGACCCGCAAACGCGGGTTCCCTGTACGAAAATTCATTAAAAACCTGTCTCTGCTCGCCGTGCTCGCTATACTTGCTACCGCTGCAGGATTAGTCTATCTATACGCAACCAGCCTGCCCCTCGCAGACTCTGACCGGAATTCCAGATTACTGGACAGTCAAGGTGAAGTCATCGCTACCTTCTCCGCAGGTGGCAAAGACTCTGTACCCGTTCAACTGGAGGATATAGCTCCAGATCTGGTCAATGCCACTCTGGCTGTAGAGGACCGCAAATTCTATAATCACTACGGGTTCGACGTCCAAGGGATGGGACGGGCTGTGCTCGTTAACCTCGAACATATGCAGATGTCGCAGGGTGCGAGTACATTGACTCAACAGCTGGCGCGTAACCTGTATCTGTCTCATGAGAAAACATGGACTCGCAAAGCCAAGGAAGCCATGTACACGGCGCAATTGGAGATGAAATACAGCAAGGATGGAATTTTGCAGATGTATCTAAACGAAATCTATTATGGGCATGGTGCGTACGGAATTGAAGCGGCTTCACGAATGTATTTTGGCAAATCAGCCAAACAGCTGGATCTTGCAGAGAGCGCCATGCTGGCAGGAATCCCGAAAGGACCTACCTACTATTCACCCTATAACCATATGAAGAATGCCAAAGACCGGCAGAAGATTGTGCTGAATGCCATGGCGGATATCGGCAAGATCACCCAGGCTGAAGCCGATAAGGCCTATGAGAAAATGCTTTCGTTCAAACCGGAAAGTGAGCGTAAAACAGTGGAAAGTGCCCCGTATTTCCGTGACTATATCCGGAGTCTGGCCATCAAAGAGCTGGGAATCAGTGAAGCGATGCTGGATCATGGGGGATTAAATATCTACACCACCCTGGATCTGCGTGTACAAAAAGCGGCTGAAGATGCTGTAGCAAAAGGTATGGATGCCAAAAGCGAGCTGGAGACAGCTCTCGTGTCCATCGACCCTCGTACGGGCTACATCAAAGCCATGGTAGGCGGCAAGAATTACCGGACCAATCAGATTAACCATGTACTGGCGACCACACGCCAGCCAGGTTCGGCGTTTAAACCCATTATGTATCTGGCAGCCCTGGAATCCAAGCAACTCACCAGCGCATCCATATTTAACAGTGAACCTACCCTGTTTCACTATGACAATGACCGCAAAACCTATAAACCCGGCAACTTTGGAGACAAGTATCTGGGTGAGATTGATCTAAGACAGGCGATCGCCGCTTCAGACAATATCTATGCGGTGAACACCATTATGCAGATCGGTCCTGAACAGGTTGTGAGTATGGCGAAAAACCTTGGCATTACAAGCAACCTGAGCGCCGTACCTTCTCTTGCACTGGGAACGTCACCTGTCAGTCCGCTGGAGATGGCGTCAGCCTTTTCCGTCATTGCTGCTGGTGGACA
Organism: Paenibacillus sp. FSL L8-0435; assembly: GCF_037965655.1. NCBI lineage: Bacteria > Bacillati > Bacillota > Bacilli > Caryophanales > Paenibacillaceae > Paenibacillus > Paenibacillus sp. FSL L8-0435. The sequence continues at coordinate 116,262 of NZ_CP150185.1, read as the reverse complement.
ACGGACGCCACCTGTCGCCATTCTGCAAGTAACAGATGCCGCAGGACGTGTACTCTATGAATCGCCTCAAACCAAAGCTGAGACCGTCGTGGAACCTGCAGCAGCTTATGTCCTGACTCGTTTAATGGAAAGTGTCTTCGAAAATGGGGGAACGGGTAACCGGGTGTCTAAGGCGATCAAACGTCCGGTTGCCGGAAAGACGGGAACGACCAATACGGATGCCTGGCTGGTTGGGTTCACACCCGAGCTCTCCACCGCTGTATGGGTTGGGTACGACCAAGGCAAAGCCATCTCGACTTCGGATGGGCGCCGGGCAGCGCCGATCTTTGCCCAGTTCACAGAGCAGGCACTTGCGAGCGTACCACCCAAAATTTTCACCGTGCCTGATCATGTTGTAAGTGTCTATATCGACCCTGAATCCGGCAAACTGGCAGGCAACGGCTGTGAAGAGAAACGATTGGAAGTCTTTATTGATGGCACTGAACCAAAAGAGGTCTGTCATGGTACGACGGATGATTCGGATTCTGGAGAAGATGAGAAGACCCGTCAGGTACAGAATCAACAAGGCATACAGGAAGAGAAACATTCCTGGTGGGGAGATTTCAAACGTTGGTGGGTAGAATGACGCAAATGCGCTATGACTTAGTTGCGTCACCTATAACCCCTGATTATATTGAACAATTGGAAATTCACTTTGGATGAAAAACTCATAATTATTCAGATCGATGAATACGATCATTTCACAAGCAAAAGACCCCCAACCGAACTTTCCGGTCAAGGGGCCTTTTGCTTTTTTTGCTTTTATACTTTGTTGAAAATGATCTGCCTTAGGCGAGTGCTTCCTTCAATACATCTGGAGAAGCATTCCACCAGTCTTCGTTGTGTGAGATCAGCAGTGTCTTAAGTGCAGCTCGAGCTTCAGGTCCAAGCTCATCCAGCATGAAGCGACGCTTCAAGGCATAATCCATGCGATTCACATGTTCCGCCAACAGTTTCCATCCGCGTCTTGCTTCCGTATCAATCCACATCTCACATGCCGTTGCTCCACCATACAGTTGGCCTTCCTCCGTGCGATCGACAGCTACCCACACCAGCCATACCTGGCGTCCGTTGGGCACATCCTCACGATTGGTAGAGAACTTGATATTGCGTTCCACTTTGCTCTTCGCATGCATCGCACCAATATCGATTTTGGCTTCGCCATTATCAATAATGACCGGGGAAAGGTTATTCAGTTCAATGGAGCCTGCACCGAAGCCTTTATGCTTGCTTTTTGCACTAACGATATTCAAGGCAATCTGTTTTTTGCCGTTTTGCTCGTTTTGGTCCATGTTTATAGCCTCCAAGGGTTGATACAAATATTTTAACTAATAATTGCCCCATTGCAAACATATACATGCTGTAGATGCTTGTCAACGGGAGGTATTTAACGATGATTCCACGACGCGCCAAGAGCTGGCTCACTGCATCCCTGGCCCTGTGTGTACTTGCCGGAGGGATATGGATCACTCTGGGTTATAATCGCTCAACTCATTCCGAATTGCCAGTACTCGCCCCCGAATCGGGCAAGCCCAAGGCAATAGCTCCAACTCCAGCACCTCCAGAAAGTGTACAGACCCCTACAGCCGAAGTGTACAGCAACCGTGTTGTGGAATACCACATGGATGTGAAGCTGGCCGAAGGAAACGTATTGGAAGGGACTCAGACGATCACCTGGACTCATCCAGGTAAAAAAACCGTCAACGAGCTTTATTTTCATATGTATCCCAACGCCTTCTCTTCTGCTGACACCACCTTTATGAAGGAATCCGGCGGAAAGCTTCGGGGTGATGTCATGCCTACCAATGGTTACGGCTCCATGAACATTACCGAAATGAAAACGGAGGACGGGCTCTCTCTGCTGCACCGGATGCAGTATGTGCAACCAGATGACGGAAATATCAAGGACACCACCCTCATTAAAGTACGCCTGCCCAAACCCGTCAAAGGCGGGGAAAGTATCACACTCCACACCCGATTCGAAGTGAATCTGCCAAAGATTTTTGCCCGGATGGGAACTGCTGATCATTTTGTCATGGCAGGTCAATGGTTTCCCAAATTAAGTGCCTATGAACCTGTAGGCAGGCGTGGACGAACAACGGAAGGCTGGAATCTGCACCAATACCATGGCAATTCAGAGTTTTACGCCGACTTCGGTATATATAGTGTGCGTATTCGGGTGCCTGAAACATACAAAGTGGCTGCTACCGGATTTCCAACGCAGCAAGCCGTGATGAAGAACGGAGAAAAAGTCTATCAATTCTACGCCGATGATGTGCATGACTTCGCATGGGCAGCCTCACCCGATTTTGTGTACGCAGAGGAGCCATTCTCCGCACCCAATGTGCCTGGTGTACGAATCAAGTTATATCTGGACCCAGCTCATCAGGATCTGAAAGAACGTTATTTCCATGCTGCGAAGGCCGCTCTAGCCAATTATAGCAAATGGTTTGGCCCGTATCCTTACGCTACCTTATCCATCGTAGTTCCACCCAAAGCGGGGAACGGTGCTGGAGGTATGGAATACCCTACGCTAGTTACGGCCTTTGGAGCCGATGACACTACGCCAGGTTATGACCTGGAACGTACCGTAATCCACGAGATCGGACACCAGTACTTCTACGGCATGGTTGCCAGCAACGAATTCGAGGAGGCCTGGCTGGATGAGGGATTCACCTCTTATGCAGAAGACAAACTGATGGAGCAGGAATACGGATTGATTCCGAATCTGCCGGTACAATCGGGACTGATTACGTCTCCTTCATCCTTAACACAAGAATCTTGGAAGTTCGATTCACAGAATGAGTACGCCGCCAATGTCTATACACGTGGCAAGCTTGTATTGCTTGGTATCGAACATCAAGTCGGTGCCAAAAAGATGGAACGCATTCTCTCTACCTATGTGAAGAAATACCGCTTCAAACATCCCACTTCGGCTGATTTCCAGAACGTTGTGGAACAAGTGACCCGCACTTCCTGGTCTGATTATTTTGATCAATACGTCTATGGTAACGGGATGGCTGACTTTGCTGTAGAGAAGATTCGTGTTACGCCCGTACAGAAAGACAGTCAAACATTGTACGAGTCATCCGTGACGATAGCAAAAAAAGGGAGTGATTACAACGCCGTTCCTGTTCGCATTGCTTTTGAAGACGGGCATATCCTCACCAAGCAATGGAATGGAAAAGAAGATCGCATCACGTATAAATTAACTCACACATCCCCCGTATCCTGGGCCATGACCGATCCCCTGTACTCGATCGTGCTGGAGAACCGCCATATGAACAATTTCCTGAAATCCGGACTGGATGAGCAGGCAAAGTCCCGCTGGAGCATGAGTGTAACCAAACTAATAGAAGCCATATTCGGAGGTCTGTCATGGTGAGGTGGAAACGGTGAAAGCGAAAATACGTGAAGGCTGGTTTCTCGTCCGTCAGCATATGTTCATTGCCGCAATTTTATTTCTCTATCAACTCATTTGGGGATATTTCTTCTATCGAATGGTACAATCGGCGGTCATCCCACTACTCCTGCGTTATCCGGATGCTGATGCCGGGGAGTTGAGTACACTTTTGTTCAAAATGGAAAGTCAACTTAACCTGTCTACCCATCCGGAGGTTCATCGTTATCTATGGATTCTCGGGGGCATGCTGCTGGTTCGCATGTTGATCAGCCCCCTCATTCAGGCAGGACTGCTCTACTCACTTCAGCACTTTAATTCTACAGAAGAGCGCATCCCCTTTGTCCGCGGAATCAAAAATCTGTGGAAACCGATGCTGCTGCTCCACACCATACGTACATTATTGATACTTCTGCCCGCCTACTGGCTCATACCGAAGCTCTACTCCATTCTCATGGACGGATTTCATTCCCTTCAATTACTGTTGCCTGGTATACCTTATGTTGCTGCCTGGATTGTATATGGTTGGATCATCCACCATGCCATACTCTACATGCAGTTCGGTGTGTCGGCACCAGAAGGAGAAGGCGGGGCTCACGGTACCCTCAAAGCACTCTGGATTGCAATGCGTCATCTCATCGCTGTAATCGGCATTGCACTCCTGCTGGGCGGAGTACACCTGCTCGTCTTTGGGGCCTTCACTTCAGCCTCATGGTTATTAACGGGACTTACCGGACTTATACTACAACAGACGTATCCACTTGCCAGATGTCTATTGAGTCTGTGGAAAATATGCAGCCATTTCCGATTATGGCAGTCCAAAATATCCAAAGGTGAGAGCAGATAGTTTAAAAATTGTTACCATCACATGTTAAACTCATGGCCTAATATGCCCTTATAAATAGGCAAACCTCAACCTTTCCCCGTCAAAGGTCGAGGTTTTTTTTGCTAAATTTGTTGCTAAACGTTGCCAAAGCCGTACTCCTCTGTTACAATAATCGCAGTGAGTTTTTAGTAACAACTTTGTAATCTTTACATTCATATTTGTAACTACTTAAAATTAAATCGTCATTTCTTGATTTCGCAGGTGCATAACTAGCATAGCCAAATTCCTGGCACCTGGGAAGCGGGGGAACCAGTTATGGGTGAATTGATCTTGCTACAGAGGGATCATAGGGGACCTTCAACCGAATCCTTAAGCTAACCTCGCAGGCGTTGGAAGGGGAATATCTCTTGTTCAAGAAGAAATTAACCGCAGCTGTACTTAGCATCACATTCGCATTATCACTTGGTGCAGGTAGCGCATTCGCAGATTCAAAGATGGACACAGTAATTGATTCAGCAATGGGAACTACATACAAAAGTGGGGGAACAACGCTTAACGGCTTTGACTGCTCCGGATTTACACGGTATGTATTCGACAAGTTGGGTATTGATTTGGCACGCCAATCCAGTTCCCAATTCGACATGGGTGATTCCGTATCCCGTATGGAAATGAGAGCTGGTGACCTGGTGTTCTTTAATACAACAGGTAAAGGCGTATCTCATGTAGGAATCTTTGTAGGGGATGGAAAGTTTGCACACTCCTCTTCTTCCAAAGGCGTTACGATCAGTGCATTGAGTGAAAACTATTGGGCCAATCGTTATGTTGGCGCGAAACGGATTATGAGCACGGACGCATATGAATCACTGGCCCTTGACTAGGGACAAGCTGAGCAACATGATGCTGTAACCATTAACCATACTGGAACGAAGCAAGAAGCATAACAGAACCGCCCGGTACATTCTCCGCAGGAATGTATCCGGCGGTTTTTTTGTGCTTCAATCCTTATTTATGTTGCAAGTTATACTCTGGGCATATCCTGCGACATCAACAGGTTCATTTTGCGTTCGTTCGTCCGTGCCCTTATGATGTTTTTACCCATCCCGTTATAATATAAACGAAATTACCGGAACTTTTGTTTCATTTTTTTTCTTGGGAAGGAAGACTTGCTAAATGAACATCACTTTTGTAGAGTGGACAAAGAGTTCTGTTTCAAGGAAAGGAGCATGCAGGTGTATGAAGGAAACCCCTGTGACGTTTCACGTTGTACCCATGCGTGAAGAACATGCGGAGCTTATCTGCAGTTGGCAGTATGATCCGCCTTACAATATCTACAGCTGGCTCCCCTGGGAGCAGATGAAGGCTCTGGAAGTGGAATTCGGAGATGCACAGCTGCGGCAGGAGCAATATGCGATCGTCCTGGATCAGAACGATCGTATATGTGGGTTCGCTCAATACTTCCCACTTCAAGGGGTAACCCGGATTGGCCTTGGAATGCATCCAGAGCTGTGTGGTCAGGGTCAAGGGACAGTTTTTGTCACTGCCATTGTACAGGAAGCCATTCGCCGAAATCCCACGAATGAGATTGATCTGGAAGTACTCACTTGGAATGCTCGTGCCATTCAAGTCTATCTGAAGAGTGGATTTGTCACCCAGGATACATACGAACGACAGACCCCAAGCGGCTTGAAGCCCTTTCACTGTATGGTTTATGAAGGGCCTCGTGGTTAGAATCCATTGCAAAACAACCAAATTTGCCCCTTGTTATGTGATTAGTTCAAAAAATTCCCACAAAATGCTATGATGTCAGTACAGGTTCCGTTATAATGATATGGATAGTTTCAGGTTAGATGATCTTTCATTCTGGAGGGGACATAAGGGATGCACAAATGGATCATGAGCGGAGTATTTTTTGCAGCATGCGCTTTAGCTATTGTTTTAATGTTTACGCTTCCAGGGAAAGAAGAAGTGGCTGAAGAAGCCAAACCAACCATGCCGGAAGTAACATTGGATGCCGGACAGGCTGAGGCACTGGTCAAAGCCAATTGTATCTCCTGTCACGGGGATCAGCTTCAAGGTGGCGTAGGACCTGCTCTGGCAAACATCGGCAGTCAGGATGATCTGGAGAAGATCTATTCTACGATTGTCAAAGGTAAAGGTGGTATGCCTTCCTTCAAGGGCAAACTGCAGGATGAAGAGATTGCAAATATCGCCATGTGGCTGTCAGAGAAGAAATAATCTCTGCACGCACTACATAATGAAGAGGCCCTTAATCCCCTTTTGGGAGAATAAGAGCCTCTTTGTTATACCAATTATTAGGCATCAGCCGCCTGCTCAGCCAGAAAGGCCTCAACTTCACTTGCGGACGGCATCCCGGACTGGGCGCCGAGCTTCGTCACGGATAACGCGGCCGCACCCATGGCGAAGCCTACGGCCGCGTCCAAAGTCTCACCGCGCGCGAGGGCTACCGCCAGCGCGCCGTTGAAGCAATCGCCAGCGCCGGTCGTATCGACGGCGCTTACGGCGTAGCCGGGCGCACGGCACGCGCCGGCACGCCCTGCTTGAACGCGGCCACCAGGCGCCGCCGCGTATACAGCCCCCTCGGGGCCGAGCGTCGTGACGACAGCGGCCCCGAGGGATGCGGCGAGCTCTGCGACCGCCGCATCCAGGTCTTCCGGCCGGAGATGATCCCGGCCGGTAAGCACGGCAAGCTCGCTGCGGTTCGGCGTGACAACGTCGACGCACCGCAGGAGCTCCTGGGGCAGACCCGGCACCGCGGGAGCCGGGTTGAGCACCACCAGTGCGCTGCCTTCAGCCGCCAGTTGGGCGGCGCGGGTAACCGCTGGCAGCGGGATCTCCAGCTGCAGCAGCACCGCTGCGGCTGCAGTCAGGCTTTTTACCGTATCCGCCTCTTCCAGCATCTCAGGCACCACTTGCCCATTCGCGCCAGGAATAACAATAATCCGGTTGTCTCCCCTAGAGAGCCAAATGGACGCCGTCCCTGTAACCGTGTCTTCCAATACGCGAACCTGCGAGGCATCTGCACCACTTTCCGTCAGACTGTGCAGCAGACGTTCGCCAAAACCGTCCGATCCCACCGCACCAATCATCGTAGTCTGTCCACCCAGACGCGCAGCAGCAACAGCTTGGTTGGCCCCTTTGCCACCAGCGAGATAATGCAGTTCCTCACCGCTCACCGTCTCTCCCTCTTCCGGAATCATGTCTGTCTTCACCACGAGATCCATATTGAGACTGCCTACGACAGCAATGAGAGGTTGTTTCTGATTATAGTCTGACATGTATGGTTCACTCACTTCTGGCCGCGCGATAATAACTGACCTCGTTATTCCGACCTCATTTTGTCATAAGCTTCGTTATATTGTCCTGCTTCCTTGATATCTACAGATGTGATACCACCCGCATCCCATGACGTCAGACGCAGCGTAACCGTTGTATAGTCAATCGTAATAAAAGGATGATGATTGAATGCTTCCGAGATCGCAGCGACCTCATCCACAAATGCAATCCCTTTCATGTAGTTGGAGAACACGAATTTACGTACAATCCACCGTCCCTCTTCCAGTTCCCAGCCTTCCAGCCTCCCTAGATGAGCTTCGACTTCCTCTTGCGAAAAAACCATGCGTTATCTTCCTCCCCATAGGATGGTACATTACAGACGTATGTCCGTATAACCACCGACACCTTCGGTGCGATCAACAGCAACCTCAAAGGCCAGGCTCACCGCCATGCGGTTGGCCCATTTCACGACTAACATCTTACCACGGACAAGCTTCAAAATCCAATCACCTACATGGCATAGAACCAATAACCATAAGGCTTTGAGGGAAATTTCAGTTCCATTTATACCCTTGAAAATGCATATAAACATACTAAATTAAAGGTACAAACGTCAACTCTTCTTCCCCGATCAAAATATGAATGCGGTGCTGCTCCTTATCATGGATGACCACGCCACTTCCAACTGGAATAACAGACTCCTCGCCCAGCGCATAGAACAAATCCTCCGCCAACGCCTCATCCACTTCAAGTTGGTCAGATGCAGCCAGTCTCTCCCACTCTTCCGAGTCCATTTCAAAGAAAACATACCGATCCGGTATGCGCCCGATTGCCGTTGTCAGATCTGTCAAAATTCCTTCATAATCCCGTCCATGCTTTACGCCCATTGGCTTTTCACTCCTATTCGGCCCCTAAGGAGCGGATTTGATCTTATTATACCTGAAAATAGCCCTTAAAAAAAAAGGCCTTCTGGTCGATAAATACATATATGACCGTTTTAACTGTTTTAGCAACCGTAAGGAATGCCTAACATTGAACGGATTGCGGCCAAAAATTCGTCCGGAAGCCCGAACACAGCCGCTTGAAAGGATTCAATTTTATCTCATGGATGAGGTGTATGATGAACATTTCAACGATTATTGGACTAATTTTGGGGCTGGTCTCCCTTGTATTTGGTATGTTCTTGAAGGGTGCGCCCTTAATCAACCTGGTTAACAATCCCGCAGCCTACATTATTATCTTTGTTGGTACGGCAGGAACCATCTTTATCGCATTTCCGATGTCTGAAGTTAAGAAAATCCCTAAGCTTTTCGGGATTGTTTTCAAAAATCAAGTACTTATTGATCGCGTATCCCTGATCGGCACATTTATGGATTGGGCTTCCACTACCCGTCGTGAAGGTTTGCTTGCACTGGAATCAAAAGTAGAAGAGATTGACGATCAGTTCCTTCGTGGCGGTATGCGTATGATTATAGACGGCAACGATCAGGAATTTGTAAGTGATGTGCTCATGGAAGATATTCATGCTACAGAGGAGCGCCACCGTGGCAGTGCCTTGATCTTCGCTCAGGCGGGGATGTACGCACCAACGCTCGGGGTTCTCGGGGCCGTTGTAGGTCTCATCGCAGCACTTGCCGATCTCAGTGACATGGAGAAACTCTCCCATGCGATTGCGGCAGCATTTATCGCAACACTCCTTGGTATATTTAGTGGTTACGTGTTATGGCACCCGATGTCTAACAAGCTGAAACGGATGTCCAAGCAAGAAATGGAGATCAAGCTGATGATGGTTGAAGGACTGTTATCCATACAATCCGGTGTCTCCACCATCGCCATCAACCAAAAGTTATCCGTATTCCTGACACCTTCCGAACGTAAACAACTGGAAGAGAAGGAGGGATCATCAGGTGAAAAAGGCTAAGAAGCACGAACCACATGAAGAGCATATAGACGAGAGCTGGTTGCTTCCCTATTCCGACTTGATGACCTTGTTGCTCGCTCTGTTTATTGTATTGTTCGGCATGAGTTCAATCGATGCAGCCAAGTTTGAGCAGATGGCTTCCGCACTAAACAGTGCATTAAATGGAGGTTCCGGAATTCTGGACCATTCGTCCATGAATCCGGATACGCCAGGTGCTGATTTAGGTAAGAACAAACAGGAACCTACAGAAATCACCAAGAAAACACCAGCTCAGATTACAGATGCACAGATGGCTAAGAAAGAACAAGAAGACCTGGAGAAACTCAAAGAGCGACTCGACAAATATATCTCGAAGAACGGGCTCTCGGACCAGCTGAACACCAAGCTGAATCAGTCTGAATTGAAGATCACCATCAGTGATAACGCCCTGTTCTCCTCAGGCCGAGCAGATGTGAAGCCTGAATCACGATCTCTGGCCAAAGCGATCTCAAGCATGCTGCAGGAGTTCCCTGAATATGAAGTGGTTGTATCCGGTCATACCGATAATATTCCCATTTCGAACAACCAATATAAGGATAACTGGGATCTAAGTGCAGATCGTGCGCTCAACTTCCTGAAAATCCTGTTGCTGAACACGCAATTGGACCCTTCCAAATTCACACCAAGTGGTTATGGAGAGTATCACCCGATTGCCAGCAATGACACCAATACCGGACGGGCACAGAATCGACGTGTAGAGGTATCTATCATTCGGAAGTATCAAAGTAACAATACAAATGTAAAAGCTGTTGGCGAAGGAAACTAGAGGCCTGCAGCGATTCATTAACCAAAGACCGTTCTCCAAGTACAAGGAGAACGGCCTTTTTGGTTTATATAATGCTTATGCTTTGGTTTATCTCTACATTTTTTCACACTATTTGTGAAGATTCACCTGTCGTCATTGACCCTATACCAAAAAGCCCTGCGCTCCTTTTCGGGAAGCAGGGCTTCTATCAGTTAATTAGTCAAAGTCGAATCAACTATTCCAGTGAATAGTCCAACAGACCGCCCAGCTCCGCTTTTTCAGCAGCGGTAAGCTCTCTCCATGCACCTGTCGCCATTTCTCCAAGATGAATGTTCATGATCCGAACACGCTTCAACTTACGAACCTCGTAGCCAAAGGCACTACACATCCGCCGAATCTGACGGTTCTTTCCTTCAGTCAGGATGATACGGAATACTCGATCCGTCATCCGGGTCACTGTACAAGGCAGGGTCATTTCACCCAGGATCTTCACCCCAGTGCTCATACCTCTAAGGAAACTCGGGGTTACAGATCGATCAACAGTAACGATATACTCTTTCTCATGGCGTCCTTCTGATCTAAGAATCCGGTTAACGATATCACCATCATTGGTCATCAGGATCAAACCTTCTGAGTCCTTATCCAGGCGCCCAATTGGAAAGATACGTTCATCGTGTCCGACAAAATCAACAATATTGCCCTGAATATGCTGCTCGGTTGTGCTTGTGATCCCGATCGGTTTATTCAGCGCGATATATACGTGTTTTCTCTTTTCCTTGATTGGCTTGCCGTTGATTCGTACATCGTCGCCTTCTTCTGCCTGACTGCCCAGTTCAGCCTTAACTCCATTAATGGTTACCTGACCACTATCCACCAACTTATCTGCTTCGCGCCGGGAGCAGTAACCTGTTTCACTAATAAATTTATTAATACGCAAAAGGTAATCTCACCTCATCTATTTCTCTTCATCTGTAAATGGTTCATCCGTTATCTGATCTACCTCAATAACTTCCGGTTGTTGATCGGATGCAGGCAGTTCAATGATAACCGTTGTTCCCTTGTTCATGACGCTTTTAATATCCATCATGCCCTTATGTGATTGAATAATGCGCTGACTGACCATCAGGCCAAGCCCTGTCCCAGACTCTTTGTTCGTAAAGAAAGGCTCCCCAAGCTTGGGCATCATCTCTTCCGGGATACCAATGCCTTCATCCCTAATCTCAATTCTGACGCGTTTCAACTGCTCGTCATGCTTGAGCTTGATATGGATGCTTCCTCCATTTGGCATGGCCTCCATACCATTTTTCAGCAAATTGATGAATACCTGCTTCAACTGGTTCTCTTCACAGTGTACCATAGCCGAATCGGATGAGGCACGCAGTACAAATTCTACACCATGCAGATGCGCCTGACTATCCAGTAACGAGATGACATCGCCAAGAATAAAACGAATATCCCGATTCTGAAAATGAACCGCCTGCGGTTTCGCCAGAATCAGAAATTCACCAACAATAAGATTGATTCGATCCAGCTCCGATAACATCAGATCCAGATGACGATGATTCAGCTTGTTGCTCTCTTGCTGTAACTGTAGGAATCCGCGCAGCGTGGTCAGTGGATTACGAATCTCATGTGCCACACCTGCTGCAAGCTGGCCCACGGTTGTTAGCTTCTCAGAACGTCTGAGCAGCTCTTCCATCCGATTACGACTTGTAATGTCCCTGGAGACACTAATGAGCGCGGTAATCTCTCCAGCCTCGTCTCGTACCGGAGCCGTACTGACACTGACCTCTACTCGGGTCCCGTCTTTCTTCATCCAGGTGGTTTCGTTGGACGTAATGGACATCCCTTCAACGAGTTGGGCATGCTGACGTTTCATTTCTTCTTCTGCTTCTGGCGGGATGATCTTCAGATTACGACCTTCCACCTCACGACTTCGAAAGCCATATAATTGTTCAAATGCCCGGTTAACCCGAAGCACTTTTCCTTCAAGATCCGTAATGTGAATGGCATCCGCTGTCTGATTGATAATGGACTCCAGATGTTCTTTCACCGCCCGATTCTCTTCATACATCTGTTTCAGACGGCTCGTATAATGGCCTAGATTACGAATCATGGCATTAATACGATTGGCCAGTTGACCAAGTTCATCCTTCCTCCGTACTTTCAGACGGAAATCAAAGTGCCCTTCCGCTACATCATTCACTTTGCCCAGTATGGATTGGATCGGACGCGTAATATACCCTGCGAGCAGATAGCTGCCAAATATCACGATCTCCAGCAAAACCAACGATATGGAGGCATGGCTCACCAACTGCTCAGATACCATGGAGGATATTTGCTTATAGTCCATGACAATACTGATCACATAGGAAGACTGATTGGGGGTGAAAATGGGAATAAAACTCTTCAATACCTTCTGTTCGTGCGTTTCACTGACAAAAGATACATTTTGCCCTGTTCGAATGGCGCGCACCACAGCACGATGATCCTCATCCGTAGAACCATACTGGTATGTACCAAAGCGAATGGGTCTGTTATTCAACTTGCTAAAGTTCGAATCTCTTCCGTCATCACCCATATTCGGGCTGCCAAAAGTCAACGGATTGATGCCTGTAATCTCCAGAATGGAGGGATTGACCTCACGAATTTTATTTAAAATCTCATCCGGACTAGAGATTTTCACATAGTCATCAACTTCCGTATTATTATAGAAAGGATTGATTATGTAGTTTCTCTTTCCATCATGGTAGTAACCCCAGATATCAATATCCGAAGGACTGGAGGTTGAATATTCGAATCCATCTGACCAGAAATGCTCCAGCTTCTGCCCTTGGGGAATCGTCACCTGTTGTTTTTCAAACAACTGCTTAAAGGCCTGATACCAATAGGTCATGGATTTGGTGGATAGCCCGATTTCTCTCGGATCTGAAGAGCGGCTAACAACGATGTCATCATCCGTCTGCTCCATTAACGATATATGTGAGACGCCGACCTTTTGGCTCAAGCGTACAAGTTCTTCATTTGTGATATTATTAATATTCGGGTCCAATTCTTCCGCTGCCATGACAGCAGCAAGCCACAGATTGTTTCCAATCTGCCGTTTTACATAATCCGAACTGTATTGATTCTGTTCGACAGCAATTGCAATCTGCTTTGCAGTGAGCACCATCTTGTTTTCACTGTCCTGCCTCAGATTCTCTTCTGTAGTATAATAACTCAGTGCGATATTCAACACTAAAATAACGAGCACTGAGCACGACATAATCATGGATAATTTCGTTTTAATAGACAAGTTTTTTTGTTCACCTCTCGGCTTGTACCCTCTGGCGATATATGGCAAAACCTATCTCCATCATAACGCTTGTATGTCTTTTTGAAAAGGATAATTGACCTGTGCCCAAAAGTTACCGAATGACTGAAAAGCTCGAAATTCGTTGTTTTTTGCATTTTTGAACTCTACAATGAAATTAATCACTATATTTATCCACATACCCACAGGCTTGTGGATAGTTTGTTTATAACTATGTGAGCAACTACACGGTTATCCACAATTCTATACACAACATGTTAACAACCCGAATACTTGTTCGCTGAATAAACGATTTTGGAAGGAGTTATATAAGTAATGACTGACTATTCTCTCCAGCCCGATCTTGGGAATTTATCTGAGGAGGCTCAACATGAGCACTGGATGCGTGAGGCCATTGCCGAGGCCTACAAAGCTGAGGCTCTTGGGGAAGTGCCGATTGGAGCTGTAATCGTACAAAATAACCAAATTATCGGTCGGGGATACAATCTGCGTGAAACTACCCTGGATTCCACCGCCCATGCAGAGATGGTGGCTATTCGTCAGGCCAGCGAGACCATCGGAGCTTGGCGTTTGTTGGATTGTTCTCTGTACGTCACACTGGAACCTTGTCCGATGTGTGCAGGTGCAATTGTACAATCCAGGGTCCCCCGCGTAATCTATGGTACGGCTGATCCCAAGGCAGGCTGTGCAGGTACACTGATGAACCTGCTACAGGAGTCTCGTTTTAACCATCGCACCGAGGTGATCCCGGATATCCTTCAGCCTGAATGCTCCACGATGCTAACTCAATTTTTCAGACGTCTGCGTAAAAAGTAACACTAATCATTGAATATCAACATTCCAATCGGAAAGGAAGTGTGCTGTAATGGCACTAACACTCTATGATACAGCCAACGGTATAAGCCTTCGGTTGCTCACACCCCAGGATACACAGTCCTATCTGGACCTGATTCAGATCACACGCGTCCCCTATCAGGCTGTAGAACCCGTGCGAGACGATGAATTCTATACACTGGATGCTCAGACTCGGCGGATTGAGGATCGGGTCAGGGCTGCAGAAGAAGGTACAGGATATCAATTTGGAATCTATACCATTAAAGACAGCCTGTTGATTGGACAAGTAAGTATCAACAATGTCGTACTGGGCGTTGCCAATTATGCGGATATGGGTTACTTTATCCATCCAGATTATCAGGGTGGAGGACGAATGACAGCAGCGGTTAAACTGGCCGTAGCTTATGGTTTCCGTGCGCTGAAGTTAAATCGGGTTCAGGCTGCGGTATTGCCCTCCAACAAAGGTTCACAGCGCGTACTGGAGAAGAACGGATTCCAGTTTGAAGGTACTGCTCGCAAATACCTCAAGATCAACGGCAAATATCAGGATCATCAGATCTACGCTGTACTTGCTGAAGACTTGGATGAACTTACAAACTAATTTTAGAAGCTCCCCACACAACGGTCTGCATTTCCAATTCAACAATATACAGATTCAATGTACAAAACCGCACTACCCTAGTATTTAGGGAAGAGTGCGGTTTTATTTGTATGGCACTTTTTTATTGGGCTTTCAAACTATTCGTTATTTGCTCTACACCGTAAGACTTACTAACCGGCCCAAAACCAAAGGCAACCTGTCCATTTATCTTATAAACATGCCCATTCTTAACTGCCTTGAGTCCTTTCCAGACAGCGCTTTTCTCCCATTCATCCGTTACAGCAGACAGAGATGGATCTTCCATATTGAAGTACCCCAAAAATAGATAATCCGGGTCGAGCTTCGCAATCCCTTCCAGTGTAAGCTCTCCAGCCTCTGTGGACGGAGGCGTTAGTCCGAGACCTTCATAATATTCCGAGATATAGTCGGCACCCTGAAGATAGGCCTGTTTCTCACGAACCTGCATAAATGCAACCGTTCCCTCGATGGATTGAATCTCGCTTTTACCATCTGCAAGTTTTTGATCAAAATCATTAATATACTGTATAGCCGTTTCTTCCTGTCCCAAAATCTGCCCCAGATCTGTAATGACTTTACGCCATTCTTTGAATACATCCTGCTTGGTCTCATCCAGTACAACAGTTGGTGCGATCTGATCGAGTTGCTCCAGAATGTCCTTGTTCGTCTCATTGCCGGCAATAATTAAATCCGGTTCATAAGCAAGTAATGCTTCCAGATTCACTTGTGTATTCTCACCCACGATATCAATCGTGTTTTTGTTTTCAACATACGGTTTGTACAAGTTACTTTTCAACAACGATTGATCTTCTGTAAAAGGAAGCGTGATAGCCACGGAATCCAGATCAAATACGAGCAGATCATCACTCAATCCCCAATGTGCTAAAGCTATCTTTTGGGGTTGTTGTTTGATTTCCATGTCTCCCCGAGCAGTCTGTACCGTACGTGGATAGTTATTAGATGACCCATCTGCGGATTCAGATGATGAGCCGGAACTCTCGACTGTACCGGTAGCACTTTGCTCCGTCTGACTTGTCGTTTGCTCTGACTTTTTTTCACCCGACGAGCAGGCAGCCAATAGTAAAACTAAACTCAATACTGCAACAAGCATGACCCAACCCTTATATCTTGTTCTATGCATCTCTAGAGATCCTCCAATTACTTTAGCGAATTTGTGATAACAATTATCATTATCAATTATATCAGTGATATCCGCCTGTACAATGGACACTGTCCGATTCAGGATGGATTCTTTCCAGGTCCCATAATCTTTCTCACTTCAGACGGGGCACAGCCCTTATGCAATTTATACACCCGACTGAAGTAGTAGGGGTCTGCATAACCTACCTTTGCAGATACCTCTTTCACGGTGTAACTTCCGATCTCCAGCAACTCCTGTGCGCGATTCAGACGATACTGCATCAGATAACGCATCGGACCCATCCCCGTGTATTTTTGAAACAAATGTGAAAAGTATTTCGGTTTCATATCGAATTGAGCAGCAACACCTTCAAGCGTCAATGGTTCAGCATACTCATGATGAATAAATTCCTGAGCTGAATCTACCCATTTAACACTCGATGTATTTCTTGCATTTCTCGCTCCACGGAATACCGAGATGAGCAGTTGATAAAATAGGGTCTGCTTCTCCAGTTGGTTCATATACCCCGGATTGGAAGCAACGTTAAGGAGAGCCAGCATCAATTCCCCTTGAACTCCAGACTCTGAACCATTCAAGCTCATCCGCAACTCATAGACTTGATCCGTATGAAACGAGTGAAGCCCCTTTTCCTTTTGCATTGCCGGCAAGTAATGAACTAATACATACTCAAAGTTCCTGTCTCCGACATGGATCTCCAGGTGCATATTCTTACCCCCGATAAAGGCCTTGCCTGGTTGCATATGATAAAGATATTTCGTACCATCCGTATTCGTAAAATGAAACTCTGCCTGTCCTTGTAACACCAGCAGCAAAGCACTTTTTTCTGTTCGTTTCTCCCGGTGCCCATCGTAAATCATGTCTGCACGCAATACAGTACGATAAATCCCACATACATGAACAGGATGCTCAATGAATTCATAAGCAAGCTGCTCTTCATCCGGTGTTATCATTGAGTACTCCCCCTAATCCCCTTTCATTTATAAATAGTTTATCCTCCGTCCGATTCATTGTATAGACTATATTTTCATTCAAAAAAAACGCCTGTATCCAAGCGGAAGGAGATTATCCTTCACTTGAATCACAGACGGTTTGAACTCAGCGAGATTAGTATCCGTATGAAGCGTTCATCAGTTCTTCGAACTCTTGCATAGTAATTACGTCATCGCCAGTAGGGATGTTGATTTTGAATGCTGCTTTTTCGTTAATCTTGGTGTACGTATTGGAACCGGTAAATGCCAATTTCACTTCGTCTTTTGTATCTTCCGGCTTGATCAGCACATCAGCGACCATCTTTTGATATACCGGGAAGTCGTTTTTGTCCAATGCGAAATCGATGTTGAATTGGTTAATTGTCAGAACATCTTTCAATTTGTCCAAGTCTTTAGCCATTTCAGCCTGATCTGCTTCAGTGATCTTCAGATCTTCTTTAGCTTTGTCGATATCAGCCTGATCCATTTGCAGCATTTCACGATATTCTTCTTTGGACAGAATATCCAATACTTTAGGCATAGCTTTTGTTACCAGTACAGTAACTGCTTCTTTAACATTGTCATTATTCACCGAGAACTGTACAACCTGCTTCGCATCTACACCTTCAGGAAGTTGTGCATCTTTGGTGTCTAGGTTTTTGAAGAATTTAGCTTGATCGTACTCGCCCAGCACTGCGTCCATTACTTCGTTGCTCAGCTTTTGCGTTTTGGCTGCGTCCATAGCATCCGGGTTCCATTCCGTACCCTCTTGCTCAGCCAATTCCTTCAGATCCAACTCCAAGAACTTGTTAACAACGTTCTCAGGAATCGGGAAGAATGGAATGTTCGGCACTTTCACATAGAGTTTCTCTGCCGTCATCACCATTGGAATGTTAAAGGTCATACCCATATCACCTTTAAGCTCGATGCCAAGAGTCATCTCGGTCTGCATTGGCTCACTTTGGTATACACCTGTTACATTCAACTGAGCATCCTTCAGCATGCTCATAAACTGAGTCATAGTAGGATCAGTTTGTGAAGTATCCCCAGGTTTATAGCTCAATTCATTAATTGTAAAGTTGGAACTCATTTCATACGAAGTCAATTTGGAAGCATTGGCCGCAGCCGTCTTCAATGCCTCTTTTGGTTCCTGCTTGCTGCTACATGCTGTCAATGCCATAGATACGGTCAACAGCAACGTAAGAAGAAGCGCCCCCATACGTTTAGTCATTTGTTTCTCTCCTCTCGTGATAACCCCAAAAAAAGTAATTCAATATCAATGATATACCATATCGTCAGATACCGAAACCTAATTTGGGAAAAATGTGATCTTTCCTCTTTAAAATGGCTACAAAGACCTATGTCAGCTTTGGGAATAAGCATGTCCTTGTCTTTATATATGTATGAATACGCAAAAGCCCCCTGTTAGGTAACAAGGGACTTTTGCGTGAATATGTTTCTTCTATTAACCTTGGGGATTCAAATGATCCACATGATTTTGATTTTTTACTTTTTTGGAACCGGATAATGGTTCCTGCATGGAAGAGCGTTTGGATGAATGACGATGCTGTTCGGATGCTTGCGCTTCCGGTACGGGAATTGTTTTTGGTTTGCTCATATTATTGCCCCCTCATCATTGTTAGGAATGGGATGGGTCCCTATCTTCCGTTTTGTCATGATTCAGTGCATCCTGATGACGGCGATCATTGATATCTTGCTGAATTTGCTGGGCATGATGACTGTTTACGGCAGGCTGCTCCAGATCATCCACTACATTTTGCAGGTTTTTGTCTACTCCCGCTTTGGCTTTAGTCAATTGAGTTCACTCCTTCAGATTTCAGGCTATTATCTCGTCTGGGATTGTAACGACTGGGCGCATTCATGAATGTGCCGTGTATAATCGTGAGCCAGTTCCTGAATCGGTTCTGTACGCTCATCCGTCGTTCGTCCATCCCGTTCCACATCAATCAGCTGTACGCTGACTTCACGGGAATCGACATATGCACATTTGAAATCAAAAGAGTACATCTCGTGCCCTGCTGTAGCAATGTGTATCCGAATCGCCTGCTGATCGGCTTCATCGGCCATTACCTGAGCCTGGTCTCCAACATTCAGGACTTGAGGCAAACGTTCTTGCCAAGCCCCTACAAGCTCTGTCTGATCGATGTTTAACTCGCGGTTCATCTTACCACCTCCACTCCTATAAAGTGCGGCGATGAGGATGTTTTTATACATATTAACCTCATTCCAAATATAATGTTGTACTGTGCAACGTATACATCAGTCACCAACCTGTATACTCACTACGTTTAACAAACTCACAACGCAAAAAAGGACCCGAGCGAGAACGCTCGAGTCCTTGTTATAAGTGTAGTATGGCGGAGAGGGTGGGATTCGAACCCACGTGGAGTTGCCCCCTAACGGTTTTCAAGACCGCCCCGTTATGACCGCTTCGGTACCTCTCCAGGGAATTAACTTTTATAAACTTGCCACGAAAAGTATCATACCACATCTCGACATTATAATGCAACCTTTTTTATATTAAAAATGATGATCCTGTATCAGACAACTGCCTCCGTTATACAAAACACTCCAATCCGCCATTCAGAAATGACGGATTGAATTTGTATTCCTCTTGATGAGGATGGTTAACTAACTCTTAAGAGCGACGTGCAATTACACTTGTGCCACCCATATAAGGACGCAATGCTTCAGGAATAACAACCGTACCATCTTCCTGTTGATAGTTCTCCAGGATAGCGGCTACCGTCCGTCCAACGGCCAATCCTGACCCGTTCAATGTATGAACAAATTCCGGTTTGGCTTTTGGCTCTCTGCGGAAACGGATATTGGCACGACGTGCCTGGAAGTCCTCACAGTTGGAGCACGAAGAAATCTCACGATAGGTATTGCTCTCAGGCAACCATACCTCAATATCATACGTTTTAGCTGAAGTGAAGCCCATATCTGCGGTACACAATGTCAGAACACGATACGGCAAGCCCAACAATTGAAGCACACGCTCCGCATTTTGAGTCATTTGCTCCAGCTCTTCATACGAAGTCTCTGGAGTAGAGAGCTTGAGCAGCTCTACTTTGTTAAACTGATGCTGACGAATCAATCCACGTGTATCCCGTCCAGCGGAACCGGCTTCAGAGCGGAAACAAGAGCTGTATGCCACAAAATGCTTAGGCAATTGATCTACATTCAGAATCTCTTCGCGATGGTAGTTCGTTACCGGAACTTCAGCAGTAGGGATCAGATAATATTCAGTATCTTTTAACTTGAACAGATCTTCTTCAAACTTAGGCAGTTGACCTGTTCCAAACAAGCTGTCCCGATTAACGATGTATGGAGGCAGAATCTCTTCATATCCATGTTGATCACTGTGCAGATCCATCATGAAGTTAATCAATGCACGTTCCAGACGCGCACCCAGACCTTTATAAAAGGTAAAACGGGAACCTGTTACTTTGGCAGCCGCCTCAAAATCAAGAATATCGAGATCCTGCGCAATTTCCCAGTGTGCTTTCGGTGCAAAAGTAAATGACTTCGGCTCTTCCCAACGACGAATCTCAACATTGTCGTCTTCAGAAGCTCCAGTAGGTACACTTTCGTTAGGAATGTTCGGAATCGCCATTGTGAGATCATTGATCTTCACTTCCAGTTCCCGAACTTCTTCGTCCATAGCTTTGATTCGATCAGAGACTTCGCGCATCTCCACAATCAGATCATCAGCATTCTCACGATTCTTCTTCAGTCTAGCAACTTCCGCCGAGACTGTATTCCGACGACTCTTCAGCGTTTCACTCTCTTGAAGCAATTCCCGACGCTTGGCATCCATCTCGGTAAATCCAGCGATAAGATCCAGCGATTTTCCACGTTTAGTCAATGCTTCTTCTACACGTGCATACTCATTCCGCAATATTTTCACATCAAGCACGATATACTCCTCCTAAATAACCTCACAACGTGAAGCCTTGTGTTAAATCCATTCTCAAAACTCTACTGTATATACCTTACTATATACTTATCGGAACCTGTAACCCAAAAAACAACCTATATCCCCGGTGTCACCCTCCGCTGCGATTCCCGCTTTGAAGCAGATACAGGCAACATCAGGCATCCGTTCAGATGCAACCGCCATCCAGCGGCCTTACAAGGCTTCTGGGGAAGTGATCCGATGACCGGGAGATCATAGATTGTACATCATGCATTATTTAGAGTCTACCGTATGTTTGTAGAATCTGGCCATGTCTACAAAATAAGTATGCAGACGATAGTCATCCGTCAATTCCGGATGGTAGGAGCAAGCCAGCAAATGCCCTTGACGAGCAGTAACAATCTCATCCTTGTATGTGGAGAGAACTTCGACCTGGTCTCCGACACTCTCGATCAAGGGTGCCCGTATAAACACAGCTCTTACCGTTTCCTCAATGCCTTTGACCGGCAAATCCGTCTCAAAACTTTCTCTCTGCCGTCCAAATGCATTTCGGGATACAGTTATATCCATTAGCTCCAAATGAGCTTCTTCCTGCCCTGCAATGTGTTTAGCCATAACGATCAAGCCAGCACAGGTACCAAATACCGGTTTGCCCTCAGCAGCAAACGCGCGAATGGCATCCATAAACCCATACTTGCGCATCAGTTTACCGATCGTTGTGCTTTCCCCGCCAGGAAGGATAAGACCGTCCAAGTCCTCCAATTGCTGAACCTGTTTGATAGCTATACCTTCTGCTCCAGCACGTTCAATACTTCGAATATGCTCTGTTACAGCTCCTTGAAGTGCTAAAACGCCGATCTTCATACGCTCATTCCCCTTCTCTTACCAGCCACGATCTTGCATATGGTAAACGAACATTGTACTTTTTTTACTTCATCATACGTGAATTCTAACTTGATATTTTACCGGAAAAATTGTAAATATACAATCCATCCGGTCGGAAATATAGACTAAAAGAGATTTTTAATTCCGTCAAAGAGATCCACGAAGAAATCTTTCACAGCACGGAAGAACAAACGGAACCATCCGCCTTTTTCAGCCTCTTCAGCAGTGATCAAGTTCACTGTTTTTTCCTGAGGTTCAATTCCTTCTGCTTTATACGTGTACGTTACTGTACCAACCTTTGTACCTGCCTTGATTGGTGCTACCAGCTTGTCAGCCTCAGTTACGTTAGCTTTGAAGGTCACATCCAGGTTCTGAGTACCTTTGGGAACAACGAAACTTACCGCATTATCTGTTACGACAGGAACCGTTGTTTCTTTACCTTTTTTCAAAGGTACCGCTTCCCAGCCCGTCACTTTGGTCTTGCCTGCGACAGCCTGCTTCACTTCAAAGTTGTTAAATCCATAGTCCAATACCTTTTTAGTTTCTCTGAAACGTGCGGATTCCGAATCTGTGCCCATAACAACACTAATTAGACGCATACCGTTACGTTCTGCTGTACCTGTAAAGTTATTACCTGCGTTCGTGGTATGGCCTGTTTTCATTCCATCCAGACCTTCATAGGCATAGCTTTTGAAATTGGTTATATTTTTATTCGCTTCCAGCATCCAGTTGTAATTGATAATTGGGGCTTTATCATTTGGACGGAACTTGTAGGATTGAATCGTTGTAAATTCTGTGTAGTCCGGGTGATCCATAATGATGTATCGGCATAGAATTGCAGCATCCAGAGCGGACATCACAGTTTCCTTGTCTTCAGCTGGGCGGAAGTCGGCAGGCATATCTGCTCGATCCAGACCGGAAGAGTTGATGAAGAAGGTATCCTTCATGCCCATACGCTTCGCTTCATCATTCATCATTTTCACGAAAGCTTCTTCCGAACCGGCAACATGTTCTGCCAAAGCAACCGTAGCATCATTGGCAGAGCCAACAGCCATAGCAATATAGAGATCCTTAACTGTGTGCTGGTCACCTTCCGCGAGGAAAATTCGCGACCCGATACTTTGTGCAGCATTCTTTTTGACAGTTACAATATCGTCCCAGCCGAATTTACCTTGTTTGACCTGTTCTGCGACAATGTACTCTGTCATCATCTTGGTCATACTTGCAGGTGGCATCGCTTTATCCGCATCGACATTTAGTAGAATCTGTCCCGTTGAGGCTTCCATAAGCACCGCTGATCTAACCTCAAGCCCAAGTGAGTCTACCCCAGGCACCTGTACAGCTTTCTCCGTCTTTGTTGTTGTTGCCGCAGCAGTCAGGACCTGACCGGAGTTATCCGCAGCAGCCATGACCGGCATTACTGCAGACATGCAAAGCATGTTAATTAGCATTACCGAGGCTACGCTCTTTTTGAGCATTTGGCGTTTCTTTTTATTCATGTGTTTGGCTTTCAATGATGAATACTCCCTTCGATCCAAAGCATTGTTAATTGCTTCAGTGCAGCTTATGCTGCGATTTTCTTGTTCCCTAACCTGCGTGGTTGATGTATGAGATGTGTACTATATGCGCTGTATCGAACGAGCAATATTATTGCTCCTAAAGTTCGTTATCGATTGTCACTTAGTCCGCATTTTGCAAATGCTTATGTAAAAGGACGTCCGCGCTTCTGTTTAACTCGCAGCCTTTTCTGGCACTGCATTTGCTTTTCAAAACCATATTCATAGATTCACGTCAAATAGCCGCCGCAACGCCTTAATCCACCCTTGGATCGTCACCGCTTGTTCTATTCTATCACAGGGGTATCTGCAAAAAAAGACAGACCCGGTGAAAATCACCGAGCCTGTCCTGGAAATGATTAACTCTCTTCCGATTACAACGAGTAGTTAGGTGCTTCTTTGGTAATCTGTACATCATGGGGATGACTTTCGCGCAGTCCCGCACCTGTAATTCGGATAAAGCCTGTATCGTTACGAAGTTGCTCCAAGTTACTTGTACCACAGTATCCCATACCCGAACGCAGACCACCAATCAGTTGGTGGATTGTATCAGACAGTGGTCCTTTGTAAGCGACACGACCTTCGATTCCTTCCGGAACCAGTTTCTTGTCATCATCTTGGAAGTAACGGTCTTTACTACCTTGTTTCATTGCAGCCATTGAACCCATACCGCGGTATACTTTGTAGCTACGTCCTTGGAAGATTTCAGTTTCCCCCGGGCTTTCCGCTGTGCCGGCAAACAAACTTCCCAACATCACCGCGTGTGCGCCTGCAGCCAGCGCCTTCGTAATCTCACCAGAATATTTAATTCCGCCATCCGCGATAATCGGAACTCCATATTCGCGTGCCACTGTTGCACAGTCGTAGACTGCAGTTACTTGAGGTACACCAATACCAGCGATTACACGTGTTGTACATATCGAACCTGGCCCAATACCCACTTTGACTACCGAAGCCCCTGCTTCGATCAGATCACGAGTGGCTGCGCCAGTAGCAACGTTACCTGCAACGATAGTCAGGGTAGGGAAACGTTCACGAAGCTGACGTACAGCTTCAATGATATTGATGTGGTGTCCGTGCGCCGAGTCTACCGTAATCAGGTCGACACCAGCTTGTACCAAAGCATCAGCACGTTCAAATGTATCTTTGGAAATACCAATCGCTGCACCAACCAACAAACGTCCTTGAGCGTCTTTGGCTGCATGAGGGAATTGAATGGCTTTCTCAATATCTTTAATCGTGATAAGACCTTTTAACGTGTTTGTCTCATCAACTAATGGAAGTTTCTCAATCTTGTGCTTCTGAAGGATACCTTCAGCTTCTTGTAATGTGGTGCCAACAGGAGCGGTGACCAGATTCTCACGAGTCATGACTTCGCTAATTTTGATGCCGTAATCATGGATAAAACGCAAATCGCGGTTGGTCAAAATACCAACCAGCTTCTGATCTCCTTCAATAATAGGTACACCGGAGATCCGATATTTCGCCATTACTGCTTCCGCATCAGATACCAGATGATCTGCAGTCAGTGAGAATGGATTCGTAATAACACCACTCTCCGAACGTTTAACACGGTCTACTTCTTCTGCCTGTTGTTCAACCGACATATTTTTATGGATAATACCGATACCGCCTTCACGTGCAATGGCAATAGCCAATGTCGCTTCAGTTACCGTATCCATGCCCGCACTGATCAAAGGAATATTTAGCTTTACAGTATCGCTCAAACGAATAGATACATCTACTTCTTTAGGCAGTGTCTCGGATTTCCGTGGCACTAGCAATACATCATCAAAGGTGAGGCCTTCCTTACCAAATTTATCTTCCCACACGCAAGTGTTCCTCCTTATGTTTGCTCAGCTTTACGGTCCAAAACCCGAAGATTCCAGGCTGTATTTTACGCCGAAAATACGTTTTCTGAAAAATTTATTATTGCCATCTTAGCAAAGCGATATTTAGACTGTCAAGGAAAAGTACTTGGTTATATCAGGTGTATTGCCTGATGAACACAACTGTTTTTCCAGAGCGGACAAGTCTAGTTATTACGCAAAAAAACGTCAATTCGTATCGAATAACGTTACTTTTATACATACTATTGTGCTGATAAATTACCTAATTCAATCTGTATTTTAATCCCATACTGCATAATATAACTATATAATAAAAACCACCACCGAATAACATCGGCAGTGGTTCTTTGCTTGGCGGCGTCCTACTCTCCCAGGACCCTGCGGTCCAAGTACCATCGGCGCTAGAGGGCTTAACGGTCGTGTTCGGGATGGGTACGTGTGGAACCCCTCCGCCATCGCCACCAAACGCATAGCTTAGCTTACATTTCAGAGATCGTTCTCTGAAAACTAGATTCGAAACGAAACATGCGAATTACAACTTGCTATTGGATAAGCCCTCGACCGATTAGTACTGGTCAGCTCCATGCATTGCTGCACTTCCACCCCCAGCCTATCTACCTCGTCGTCTTCAAGGGGTCTTACATACTGGGAAATCTCATCTTGAGGGGGGCTTCACGCTTAGATGCTTTCAGCGTTTATCCCGTCCGTACATAGCTACCCAGCGGTGCTCCTGGCGGAACAACTGGTACACCAGCGGTACGTCCATCCCGGTCCTCTCGTACTAAGGACAGCTCCTCTCAAATTTCCTACGCCCACGACAGATAGGGACCGAACTGTCTCACGACGTTCTGAACCCAGCTCGCGTACCGCTTTAATGGGCGAACAGCCCAACCCTTGGGACCTACTTCAGCCCCAGGATGCGATGAGCCGACATCGAGGTGCCAAACCTCCCCGTCGATGTGGACTCTTGGGGGAGATAAGCCTGTTATCCCCAGGGTAGCTTTTATCCGTTGAGCGATGGCCCTTCCATGCGGTACCACCGGATCACTAAGCCCGACTTTCGTCCCTGCTCGACTTGTAGGTCTCGCAGTCAAGCTCCCTTATGCCTTTGCACTCTTCGAATGATTTCCAACCATTCTGAGGGAACCTTTGGGCGCCTCCGTTACTCTTTAGGAGGCGACCGCCCCAGTCAAACTGCCCACCTGACACTGTCCCCGCACCGGATTACGGTACCAGGTTAGAACCTAGATACGATCAGGGTGGTATCCCAACGTTGCCTCCATGCAAGCTGGCGCTCACACTTCAAAGGCTCCCACCTATCCTGTACAGATCGTACCCAAATTCAATATCAAGCTGCAGTAAAGCTCCATGGGGTCTTTCCGTCTTGTCGCGGGTAACCTGCATCTTCACAGGTATTAAAATTTCACCGGATCTCTCGTTGAGACAGCGCCCAAGTCGTTACGCCATTCGTGCGGGTCAGAATTTACCTGACAAGGAATTTCGCTACCTTAGGACCGTTATAGTTACGGCCGCCGTTTACTGGGGCTTCGGTTCACAGCTTCGGGATTACTCCCTAACCACTCCCCTTAACCTTCCAGCACCGGGCAGGCGTCAGCCCGTATACTTCGCCTTACGGCTTCGCACAGACCTGTGTTTTTGCTAAACAGTCGCTTGGGCCTTTTCACTGCGGCCCCCTCGTGCTATTCACACTACCGGGGCACCCCTTCTCCCGAAGTTACGGGGTCATTTTGCCGAGTTCCTTAACGAGAGTTCTTCCGCGCGCCTTAGAATACTCTTCTCGCCTACCTGTGTCGGTTTGCGGTACGGGCACCATCACCTGGCTAGAGGCTTTTCTTGGCAGTGTGAGATCATGACCTTCGCTACTGTAATTTTCGCTCCCCATCACAGCTCAGCCTTACAATGTGCGGATTTGCCTACACATCAGCCTCACTGCTTAGACGGACATCCATCAGTCCGCGTCACTACCCTACTGCGTCCCCCCATTGCTCATAACGGCTTACGGTGGTACAGGAATTTCGACCTGTTGTCCTTCGACTACGCCTTTCGGCCTCGCCTTAGGTCCCGACTTACCCTGAGCGGACGAGCCTTCCTCAGGAACCCTTAGGCTTTCGGCGGATCAGATTCTCACTGATCTTTTCGTTACTCATACCGGCATTCTCACTTGTATAATGTCCAGCGCTCCTTACGGTACACCTTCAACCCTTATACAACGCTCCCCTACCCCTGATGCAAAGCATCAAGCCATAGCTTCGGTGGTGTGTTTAGCCCCGTTACATTTTCGGCGCAGAGTCACTCGACCAGTGAGCTATTACGCACTCTTTCAATGGTGGCTGCTTCTAAGCCAACATCCTGGTTGTCTGTGCAACTCCACATCCTTTCCCACTTAACACACACTTGGGGACCTTAGCTGATGGTCTGGGCTGTTTCCCTTTTGACAATGGATCTTAGCACTCACTGTCTGACTCCCGGAAGTAAGTCTATGGCATTCGGAGTTTGACTGAGCTTGGTAACCCTTGCGGGCCCCGCACCCAATCAGTGCTCTACCTCCACGACTCTGTTTTCCGAGGCTAGCCCTAAAGCTATTTCGGGGAGAACCAGCTATCTCCGAGTTCGATTGGAATTTCTCCGCTACCCCCACCTCATCCCCGCATTTTTCAACATGCGTGGGTTCGGGCCTCCAGTGCGTGTTACCGCACCTTCACCCTGGACAGGGGTAGATCACCCGGTTTCGGGTCTACGTCCACGTACTCAATCGCCCTATTCAGACTCGCTTTCGCTGCGGCTCCGGCTCTTCACCTTAACCTTGCACGGGAACGTAACTCGCCGGTTCATTCTACAAAAGGCACGCCATCACCCCTAAAACGGGCTCTGACTTTTTGTAAGCACACGGTTTCAGGTTCTATTTCACTCCCCTTCCGGGGTGCTTTTCACCTTTCCCTCACGGTACTGCTTCACTATCGGTCGCTAGGAAGTATTTAGCCTTGGCAGATGGTCCTGCCGGATTCATACGGGGTTTCACGTGCCCCGCACTACTCGGGATCCGTCTCGGAGGGAACCAACTTTCAACTACAGGGCTTTTACCTTCTTTGGCGGGCCTTTCCAGACCTCTTCGCTTAACCGGTTCCTTTGTAACTCCATGTGAGACGTCCCACAACCCCAAAGAGCAAGCTCTCTGGTTTGGGCTTCTCCGCGTTCGCTCGCCGCTACTGACGGAATCACTATTGTTTTCTCTTCCTCAGGGTACTTAGATGTTTCAGTTCCCCTGGTATGCCTCTACACAACCTATGTATTCAGTTGTGAGTAACTGGAAATTACCCCAGCTGGGTTTCCCCATTCGGACACCCCCGGATCAAAGCTTGCTTACAGCTCCCCGAGGCAGTTTCGTTGTTCGCCACGTCCTTCATCGGCTCCTAGCGCCTAGGCATCCTCCGTGTGCTCTTAGTAGCTTAACCTCGTGCTCCGGTTTCGACTGCTCGCTTCCCTTGTTTTGCTTGCGCAAAGCCAAAAGTCGCTCTCACCCGATACCATCGTACGTGCAATCTACCGTTTTTATTTAAACTTGTTTAACACAAGTTCAGCTAAAAAGGAATGTTCTAATTCGCGTTTGTTTCGTTTCGATATCTAGTTTTCAAAGAACAAGCTCCATGCAAAAGCAAGCTGTTTTGAGAGTTTGAGCTCTCAAAACTGAGCAACGAGTGAGTGTTTTGCAGCTAAGCTGCAGTTTTGAATGTTTCCGTTGCAGGAAACGATTCTCCATAGAAAGGAGGTGATCCAGCCGCACCTTCCGATACGGCTACCTTGTTACGACTTCACCCCAATCATCTATCCCACCTTCGGCGGCTGGCTCCTTGCGGTTACCCCACCGACTTCGGGTGTTATAAACTCTCGTGGTGTGACGGGCGGTGTGTACAAGACCCGGGAACGTATTCACCGCGGCATGCTGATCCGCGATTACTAGCAATTCCGACTTCATGCAGGCGAGTTGCAGCCTGCAATCCGAACTGAGACCGGCTTTGTTGGGATTGGCTCCATCTCGCGATTTCGCAGCCCGTTGTACCGGCCATTGTAGTACGTGTGTAGCCCAGGTCATAAGGGGCATGATGATTTGACGTCATCCCCACCTTCCTCCGGTTTGTCACCGGCAGTCTATCTAGAGTGCCCACCCGAAGTGCTGGCAACTAAATATAAGGGTTGCGCTCGTTGCGGGACTTAACCCAACATCTCACGACACGAGCTGACGACAACCATGCACCACCTGTCTCCTCTGTCCCGAAGGAAAGATACATCTCTGCATCGATCAGAGGGATGTCAAGACCTGGTAAGGTTCTTCGCGTTGCTTCGAATTAAACCACATACTCCACTGCTTGTGCGGGTCCCCGTCAATTCCTTTGAGTTTCAGTCTTGCGACCGTACTCCCCAGGCGGAGTGCTTAATGTGTTAACTTCGGCACCAAGGGTATCGAAACCCCTAACACCTAGCACTCATCGTTTACGGCGTGGACTACCAGGGTATCTAATCCTGTTTGCTCCCCACGCTTTCGCGCCTCAGCGTCAGTTACAGCCCAGAGAGTCGCCTTCGCCACTGGTGTTCCTCCACATATCTACGCATTTCACCGCTACACGTGGAATTCCACTCTCCTCTTCTGCACTCAAGTCACCCAGTTTCCAGTGCGATCCGGGGTTGAGCCCCGGGATTAAACACCAGACTTAAATGACCGCCTGCGCGCGCTTTACGCCCAATAATTCCGGACAACGCTTGCCCCCTACGTATTACCGCGGCTGCTGGCACGTAGTTAGCCGGGGCTTTCTTCTCAGGTACCGTCACCTTGAGAGCAGTTACTCTCCCAAGCGTTCTTCCCTGGCAACAGAGCTTTACGATCCGAAAACCTTCATCACTCACGCGGCATTGCTCCGTCAGGCTTTCGCCCATTGCGGAAGATTCCCTACTGCTGCCTCCCGTAGGAGTCTGGGCCGTGTCTCAGTCCCAGTGTGGCCGATCACCCTCTCAGGTCGGCTACGCATCGTCGCCTTGGTGAGCCGTTACCCCACCAACTAGCTAATGCGCCGCAGGCCCATCCCCAAGTGACAGATTGCTCCGTCTTTCCAGTTTCCTTCAGGCGAAGAAAACAATTATTCGGTATTAGCTACCGTTTCCGGTAGTTGTCCCAAACTTGAGGGCAGGTTGCCTACGTGTTACTCACCCGTCCGCCGCTAAGTATCAAGGAAGCAAGCTTCCTATCAACTCCGCTCGACTTGCATGTATTAGGCATGCCGCCAGCGTTCGTCCTGAGCCAGGATCAAACTCTCCAATAAAGTATTGAAAAGAGCGATAAGCTCATTTTGAATCTGACGAGATTAAAAATCTCATTTGTGCTCCAGTCGATCCAAGCCAAGGCCTGTCTCAACTTTCGCGTTCATTCTGCAAGCAGAATGTTTACTCACTCGTTGTTCAGTTTTCAAAGATCAAACTTATTTTGCTACCGAGTGTTGTTATCCTCAGCAACTTTTATATCTTATCACATCCGTACCAACTTTGCAAGCTCTTTTTTTAAGTTTCTTTCGAAGCTTATTTCATTCGCTTGCCGCACCGTGTAAACTGTGTTTTCTTGGCCAGATTTAGAATATACCATGTACAGATTTGCATTGCAAGTCTTTTTTTGAATCTATATTAACAATCGGTTCGATTTAATACGGGGCGTACATACGGGATTCTCCCAACTTAGCCAGTTCGTATGCACGCTCACCCAGCTTTTTAATGTTTAACATTCCTAGCAGGAACCTTTCTTGGCCATAAACTATAACTAAAGCTTATCAGAAAATCGATTCCGAGTATTATTCCCCACACTCTGATCAGATTATCGAAGGCAGCTGTACGTTCAGCATCTCCGATCCACCATATCATGGCGAATAGAAAAGCACTTCCTATAGCCCAAGCCAATAGATGTCTAAACCATCCACTACGCTCACGACTCGCATGTTCTCTACCATATAACTTGTTTCTGCGAGGATTCTCTCCACCCTTGAACCAATATAGGAAATATCGATCCGCCCAAGCGATCATCTGGTGACCATAAGCAATGCTTGCTCCTATATACACCGCAGCTATGCCATGAATCATACTTGCTGTAGCTCCTCGCTGTAGATCCATAACTGTAGCTACCAGCAATAACAGATCAATAACCGGCGTCGCCATTAACAAACCGATACCTAACCGCTTCATACCAAGGAGATACCTTACACTCAGACCCGTGAACACAAACACCCAAAAGGCAATCTCACAACCTATAATGAAATAACCAATCATTTCAGCCTCTCCTTTTTTTGATACAAATGTATTAAATATAATTTAGCACGTGTGTACTATAATAATCAACAGTGATATACTATGCCTATGCCTAAAATTGTTGATCACGATAAACAGCGTATGCTCGTAGCCGAGGCAGCATGGCGTATTATACGGAGAGATGGCATGGAACAAGCCTCTGTTCGGAATATCGCTGAAGAAGCTGGAGTTTCGGTCGGTTCGATGCGTCACTACTTTTCTACTCAATCGGAATTACTACTATATGCTATGAATTTGGTATCTGAACGGGTGTCTCATCGAGTCCAACAAATGTCCTTCACCGGCTCTCCCATGGACAATATGAAATGCTTATTGCTCGAGTTCTTACCAAACACGGAAGAAAAACTGGCCGAAATGGAGGTGTGGTACGCTTTTACAGCCAGATCGAAAACCGATCCTGCACTCAAGGGACTTGCTAATACCGTATATGATGAACTTAGAAAAGCTGTAGGTTCTGTTATCACCTACTTGATTAAACTCGATCTCTCCAAACCTGATCTGGACAAAGAACTGGAGATCGAGAGATTGTATGCACTGGTGGATGGCTTGGGTATCCATACCGTGCTTAGACCAGATCAGATGAATGGCAGGCTCATGGACGATGTTCTCACCTTACATCTTGCTTCCTTGTGTCGTTAAACCAAAAAAACCGCAGCACATTCGTTGTGACTAAGGCCCGTTACGATAACAGGAGTTAGTTCTGAATGTCTGGCGGTTTTTCTTTTTATCCGATAATGATCCGGCCTTCCGGATGACGATACAGTTTCTTCTCTTTGCGCGGACGAAGGGCATACGCGATGGTTAATGGCCCAATCCGACCTACAAACATGGTAAAGGTAATAATGATTTTGCCCCAATTGGTCAACTCATTAGTCACTCCTACAGAAAGACCCACGGTACCGATTGCGGATGCAGCTTCAAACATCAGTGAAAGGAATGGCGCATCCTCTGTCGTAAGCAGAAGCATCACCACAATCATGAATATGATCAGAGAAACCATAATAATGGTCAGCGCCCTCATTAGTAGTTCTTTCGGAACACGCTGGCGGAAAAACACAATATCCTTATTTCCCCGAATCATGGCATACACTGCACCAATCATGATCAGGAATGTAGTCGTCTTGATCCCACCCCCTGTCGATCCCGGGGAAGCGCCGATGAACATCAGCAGAATGAAGAAAAATTGGGTAGCCTGCCTCATCTCCGTGATATCGATTGTACTTGTTCCCGACGAACGTGTAGAGACAGACTGGAAGAAGGACGCATAGATCTTCTCGCTCCAGGTGAGTGAAGCCAGTGTATGTCCATTGGTGAATTCGAAAACAAACAACACAATCGCTCCTATACCGATCAGTGCTCCGGATACAGACAGCACCAGTTTGGACTGAAGAGATAGACGACGGCGTTTACGATACTCAAACAGGTCATTCAATACTACAAATCCAAGTCCACCAGAGATAACGAGCACAGAAGCGGTCACATTGAATACCCAGTCTCCGGTGTAGTATTGGAAGCTGTTACCGAACAGATCAAATCCGCCATTATTAAACAGTGAAACAGAATGGAATATTCCATAGTATATAGCCTGACCAAATGACATCTCCGTTGCCCAGCGCAGCGCCAGTATGACGGCAGCCACCCCTTCAATGGTAAAGGAGAAAATCAACACTTTGCGGATAATGCGTACTATCCCTTCCATACTGTCTGCATTAATGGCTTCTTTGAGCAACAGCCTGTCCTTGAGCGAGATTCGTTTGCCCAACACTAGCGCAAAGAGAGTAGCCATAGTCATGAAGCCGAGTCCACCAAGCTGCATTAATACCATAATGACGATCTGACCAAACAAATTAAAGGTCGTCCCTACATCCACAACGACAAGTCCAGTCACACAAGCGGCAGAGGTTGATGTAAAGAGCGCATCAATAAACGCCAAATGCATACCGCTTTGGTTGGAGATTGGCAACATGAGAAGCACCGTTCCCATCGCAATGATAAGCAGAAAACCACCGACCAGAATTAACGGAGGAGATAAGAATTTGGCAAAGTGAAGCCTGAACTTCATGAAGGGCACCTCTTTTAACAAAATACGAACAGGTTAATCTAACAAATTCAAGACGCGGTGTTACCCTAATGGTGTGCTGAGAGCAAGGGCCATCTGACAAACTTTATTTTTAGCGTCTATGTAAACCTAAAGAGGAACTTGCCCCAGCATGATACTGAACGGCAGGTTCCTCTTCTATTATGAACGTATTCTACGTTCCTTATTTAATCTTGCGTACGAGGACGCATGTGTGGGAAGAGCAGTACGTCACGAATCGACGGGGAGTTAGTAAGCAGCATGATCAGACGATCAACTCCGATTCCCAATCCGCCTGTTGGTGGCATACCATATTCGAGCGCACGGATGAAGTCGTCATCCATCTCATGAGCTTCGTCGTTCCCATGTTCTTTCTCCAGCATCTGTGCTTCAAAGCGCTGACGCTGATCGATTGGATCATTCAGCTCTGTGAAGGCATTGGCATGCTCGCGTCCAACGATGAACAATTCGAAGCGATCCGTGAAGCGTGGATCTACATCATTTTTCTTCGCCAGTGGTGAGATTTCAAGAGGATGTCCCATGATGAACGTCGGTTGAATCAACGTTTCTTCTACAAACTCTTCAAAGAACGCGTTCAGGATATGACCAAATGTCATATGTTTCTCAACCGGAACCTTATGTTCCTTCGCCAAGTTATGTGCTTCCTCATCCGTCATGTGTACGGAGAAGTCTACACCCACAACTTCCTTAACTGCATCCACCATCGTAACACGGCGCCACTGCGGCGTAAGATCCACTTCATAATCTCCATACTGGATCACTTGCGTACCCAGTACTTCCTGTGCAATATGAGCAACCAAATTCTCCGTCAATTGCATAATATCCTTGTAGTCGGCATATGCCTCATACAATTCAATCATTGTGAACTCCGGATTGTGACGTGTGGACATACCTTCATTCCGATATACACGACCGATCTCATATACCTTCTCCAGTCCGCCAACAATCAGACGTTTCAGGTGAAGTTCAATTGCAATCCGCATGTACAGTTCCATATCCAGCGCGTTGTGATGTGTGATGAACGGACGTGCTGCCGCTCCTCCTGCGATGGTATGCAACGTAGGTGTTTCCACTTCCAGATATCCAAGGGAATCCAGATAACGACGCATCGATTGAATGATTTTGGAACGTGCGATAAAGGTCTGTTGTACGTCCGGGCTCATAATCAGGTCAACATAACGCTGGCGGTAACGCAGCTCTACGTCGGTGAGACCATGGAATTTATCCGGAAGCGGATAGAGCGATTTGGACAGCACTTCAAGATCTTTAACTTTGACAGAAGTTTCACCTGTTTTGGTCTTAAAGATCACACCCGTTACCCCAACGATATCGCCAAGGTCCAGCAGGCTAAATGCCGCATACTTGTCTTCAGGCACGCTATCCTGACGAACATAGATCTGGATTCTGCCGCTCAGGTCCTGAATATGTGCGAAGCTTGCTTTACCCATTCCCCGCTTCGCCATAATCCGTCCGGCAATACTGACTTCGATGTGCTTCTCTTCCAGCTCTTCCTTGGTCAGTTCTTCATACTTCTTCAGAATGGAGCCGGCTTCTTCGGTACGTACGTATTTTTGGCCAAAAGGGTCGATTCCCAATTTGCGGAGCTCGTCCAATTTGTCACGGCGAATTTGTAAAAGCTCGCTAAGTTCGGTTTCCTGATTCAAGACTTCATCCGTCATGATCTGTATTCATCTCCTTATTTACATTGCAGGCATCCCGTGAGGACACTCTTCCTCAAATGTTGAAAAAGCTTCCCAAGGGAAGCTTTTGTTTACCGTGCCCAACTGCTTCGTTACTATAGCTTTTTAATATCTACAATTTTATATTGAATTACGCCAGCAGGCACACTTACATCAACCACTGTACCATTTTTCTTGCCCAGGATCGCTTTACCAACAGGGCTTTCGTTTGAGATCTTGTTCTGAAGCGGGTTAGATTCAGCAGAACCTACAATTGTATATTCTGTGATATCACCAAATTCCAAATCTTCCACAGTAACTGTTGCACCTACACTAACGACATCGGTGTCAATCTCATCACTGTTAATAATGCGTGCGTTCCGAAGCATTTTCTCCAAAGTAATAATACGACCTTCAATGAAAGCCTGTTCGTTCTTGGCATCTTCGTATTCAGAGTTCTCACTGATATCTCCATACCCGATGGCTACCTTAATCCGTTCAGCCACTTCGCGGCGCTTCACTGATTTCAATGTTTCCAGTTCTTCTTCCAGCTTCTTAAGTCCCTCTGGTGTAAGGATAACTTCCTTGTCGCTCATCTCAACCGATTCTCCTGTCATGGGAATAATTTGGATTGTACGGCAACGGAATCAGTGCTACTTACATAGCTCCGCCCGCATACATCTTCAAAACTATATGAAGTTCTCCAGAGAAATAGAATATTCCTCCTGATGACTAGCCTTTAATTAACGCACATGGCGAATTTATACTGTGAAAGTATAGGGGAACGATCTCGAAAAGTCAATGTTACGTCCTCTATAGCTGTAAACGTTTTACAGTCTTAATTACGATGCACTTCCGGCAATTACCGGTTCTGACTCCAAATTGCCTTCGCTTTTCAGCTGACTCACAAAGTTCTCCAGAATCTGTACCATCTCATCACGCTTGGTACCTTCCATAATAACGTCCTTGATGCGAGCAGATCCTTTCAAGCCTTTCAAATACCAAGCCAAGTGTTTGCGCATCTCGCGTACAGCAACCGTCTCATTCTTCAATGCGATCAGGCGATCCATATGCAGGATGGCAACACGGATCTTCTCTTCGCCATTCGGGTCAGGAAGCAATTCACCCGTGCTTAAGTATTGAATGGTACGATACAGCATCCAGGGGTTACCCAGGGCGGCACGGCCGATCATAACTCCGTCACAACCCGTTTCATCCAGCATACGGCGTGCATCCTCTGGTGTATGGACATCACCATTGCCGATCACCGGAATAGAGACAGCCTCTTTTACATCTTTGATGTGTGACCAGTCCGCTGTGCCTGTATAGAGTTGCTCACGCGTACGTCCATGTACACTTACCGCCTGTCCACCAGCACGTTCAACCGCGAGCGCATTCTCCACCGCGAAGATATGCTCGTTATCCCAGCCGATGCGCATCTTGACCGTCACCGGCTTCTCAACTGCGTCCACGACAGCCGATACCATCTCATAGATTTTTTTTGGATCAAGCAACCAACGTGCGCCTGCATCACATTTCGTTACCTTTGGCACAGGGCATCCCATGTTAATGTCGATGATGTCTGCATTGGTTTCTTGGTCCACGATTTTGGCTGCTTCTACGAGGGAATCACGATCTCCCCCAAAAATTTGAAGGCTCAGCGGTTTCTCACGCTCATCTACAAACAACATCTCACGTGTACGCTGGTTGCCATGGACAATGGCTTTGCCACTCACCATCTCCGCGCATACGAGGCCTGTTCCGAATTCTTTTGCGATCAAACGAAAAGCCGGATTACATACGCCAGCCATCGGCGCAAGTACGACCTGGTTTTTCATTTCAATGCCACCAATGTTAAGCACGGTAGTCGTTCCACTCCTTTTTTAATTCTGTATATATCACGATATAAAGTTCGATCAGTGTCTTGGTTGTTGTAACATGGCGAAACCGAAACGGTCCTAGTTACCCCGCAACTCCTCGATACTAATTGCCAGTACACCAGCAATTCGATCGAGCTCCTGCTGTGATACCTTACGGTTTCCCCGTTCAATGGTTCCCAGAATGGCCAGCGAGATGCCGGTCTCGGCCGCAAGTTCATGTTGTGTTAAACCTTTCAGCTTCCGGAATGCCCGAATTCGATTGGCCAATTGCATGTTTTCCAAAGCTGTATTCCATCCTTTCCATCCAGTACAGACAACGATGCGTGTACAAAGGTATGCAAACCTGAAATCTCGCCCTCCGGTACGATATCCGACAGTGGCACCAGTACAAAAGCGCGTTCTCCCATACGAGGATGAGGCAATTGAAGTAATTCCGTATCACGCGTCTCACCTTGCATCCAGAGCAGATCCAGATCAACGGTGCGCGGTCCCCAGCGAATATCACGAACACGTCCGAGCCGGTTCTCGATATCCAGTAATTCCGTGAGTAATTGCTCTGGTGTCAGCATCACCTGTACGGCGACTGCCATATTCAGAAACGCAGGCTGATCTACATATCCTACAGGCTCCGTCTCATATAGTGCAGAACAACGCAGAACGGATATATGAGGGTGTTCATCCAGCAAAGACAATGCTTCAAACAGCGTCTGTTCCCGGTCACCCAAATTGGCCCCTAAAGCAATATAAGCCTCTGAGAATTCAGAGGTCGAATGTGCAATCATGATCGGTTCTCACTTTCTTGTGCGGCGAAGCTCTACCGTTACGCCCTCAAAATGAATATCGAATGGCGGATGTGGCTTCGTCACCTTGACTGTCAATGCATTGATAATAGTATAAGTGTCTAGTAAAGAAGATGCAATATGTTCGCCCAAAGCTTCAATTAACTGGAATGATTTATTCTCTACAATCTGTTTTACCAGCTCATGGATCTCCGCATAATTAATCGTTTTGGTCAGATCATCGTTACGTCCAGCCTCACCCAGGTCCATATCAATCTCCAGATCAATATAATACCGCTGCCCAAGCTTCCGTTCTTCTGCAAAAACGCCATGATATCCGTAATACTCCATACGATGCAATACCATTCTATCCATACGTCCGCCTGCCCTCTATATATATTGAAATTTTAATCTATTTGAAGTCATCCCTTAGCTTCGCCTTTGAAAAACGCTTCGCTTTCACTGGACGGGTCACTCGGATCCCCCAGCATTATTTCCTCCGTAGACCCGGAGAAGCATACAACATGGCATCACACATGTCTGCCGTCCGCCGAATCGGCTTCACATCATGAACCCGAACCATCTGGCAGCCCTGGGCAATGCCAAATGCAACGGTGGCAGCCGTTCCTTCCAGCGCATCATCCGCCCCGACATTCAGGGTGTTCTGGATGAATCTTTTGCGTGAGGTGGCTAGCAGAACGGGATACCCCATTTCATTGAGCAAACCGAGCGATGACATGAGCTTCAGATTTTCTCCGAGATCCTTCACAAAACCAATGCCCGGGTCCAGGATAATTTGCTCTGCTTTCACGCCGGCTGTTAATGCAATCTGTATGCTCTCCTGCAAATCACTGACGACATCACTCAGATAATCGGTATAGTTTCGCTTCTGCCGATTATGCATCAGAATGATGGGACACCCCAGCTCTGCTGCCGTGCGGGCCATATTTGGATCTGCCTTGGCACCCCACACATCATTAATAATATGAGCACCTGCCAGAATAGCCTGACGTGCAACATCGGCTTTATACGTGTCTACCGATATCGGAATGTGTGGGGCTTGCTGATGCAATGCTTCAATAACCGGAATAATCCGGCTAAGCTCTTCATCGGCGCTCACGACATCTGAACCTGGCCGGGTAGACTCCCCGCCGATATCAATCAGGTCCGCTCCATCCTCCATCATCTGCTTGGCATGGGCAACCGCCCGCTCCACGTTGGTATAACTTCCACCATCTGAAAATGAGTCAGGCGTGACGTTAAGAATGCCCATAATCTGTGTTCTTGTACCCAGCTTTAATTCAGCTGGCCCCCATGCATATTTCCGTTCATAGATGACAGGTGTAAGTGTCATGAAGTATACCCCGCTTCCTGCCGGTACATACCCAGAAGGACTGCTGTAACCGGGCCAATATGTCCGTTGCTAATTATCGTTTCGGCTCCGTCCTGATCCCGCAGAGTTGTCACCGGAACCAGTTCAGCCACCGAGCCTGTTAGAAATATTTCATCTGCTTGCAGGAGATCCTCCCAGGCATCTAACGTTTCTATACAGGGGATTCCTTGCTGCGAGGCAATTTCCAGTACCAAAGCTCTCGTGATACCCGGCAGAATGCCGGTTGAAAGTGCTGGCGTGTAGAGCACATTTTCCCGTACCCAAAACACATTGCTGACGATCCCTTCCGCTATATGACCATCCCGGGTTAATTGTAACCCTTCCGCACCCTGCACATGCTTCCCGTACCCATTAAGCTCCCGTTTTGCCAGAATGCTGTTCATGTAATGCAGCGACTTGAACCGAACTTCCCCTTCGGGCGTGTTGCGAGGTGTAGACAACCGTTGAAGCATTTTGCCGCACTCATATAAAGAAGGAGATGGTTCAGGTAATGCTTTTGCCAGTACGATATGATTTGGCTTCGAATAATCACCAGAAGGTAGGCCTAGCGGTGCTTCACCGGCTGATACC
Source organism: Paenibacillus sp. FSL L8-0435 (assembly GCF_037965655.1). Classification (NCBI taxonomy): domain Bacteria; kingdom Bacillati; phylum Bacillota; class Bacilli; order Caryophanales; family Paenibacillaceae; genus Paenibacillus; species Paenibacillus sp. FSL L8-0435. The sequence continues at coordinate 76,106 of NZ_CP150185.1, read as the reverse complement.
GTATAACGTACATACGCATCCCGAAGTCCGTTCGCATCCATCAAACGTTGAATCCAATCTGTCACCTCTGCCGCGGTCGTTGTAAAAGGAATGCCCAGTTCCTTACACCCCGAGGCCATGCGCTCCAGATGCCGTTCCAAAAGATATGGGACACCTCGATACGTCCGGAACGTCTCAAACAGTCCCAGTCCGTACAAAAAGCCGTGATCCGTTACAGGAACCACGGCCGCCGCCATATTGACCAACTCTCCATTTATCGCGGCATATTGCATGTTATACCTTCACTTGTTGGGACAAAAAGTTACGAAGCATCTGATGACCATGGTCTGTAATAATGGACTCCGGGTGGAACTGAACACCTTCAATCGCATATTCTTTGTGGCGCAGACCCATAATTTCACCTTCAGCTGTCTCCGCTGTAATCTCCAGGCAGTCAGGCAAGCTGCTGCGCTCGACAATCAGGGAGTGATAACGGGTAGCTGTAAATGGGGATGGCAATCCGGCAAATACCGATGTTCCATTGTGGTGCATCTCGGATGTTTTGCCGTGCATCATGCGCTCCGCACGAATGACATTGCCACCAAACGCTTGTCCAATGGACTGATGCCCCAGACAAACACCAAAGATCGGAATGCTTCCCTTGAAATGATCAATGACTGCCAAGCTAATGCCTGCTTCATTCGGTGTACACGGGCCCGGAGAGATCAGAATATGATCAGGTGCCAGTGCCTCTATGCCTGCCAGATCAATCTCATCGTTGCGGCGAACTTCCACCGTCTCACCCAGTTCACCCAGATATTGAACCAGGTTGTACGTGAAGGAATCGTAATTATCGATAACCAGTATCATATGCCTGCTCCTCCTCATCTTCCGTCAATGCAAGTGACGGTTGCTTCGTTTTATTTTATTTTAACAGCTTCCGCCTCTTCGCTGTAATTCACAGCTCTCATCATGGCTCTTGCCTTGTTGCGGCATTCCTTGTATTCCCGATATGGATCGGAATCAATGACAATTCCTGCCCCGGCCTGTACATAACCAATACCATCCTTGATGGCAAGTGTACGAATGACGATGTTCAATGCCATATTTCCACTGTAATCCATCCACCCGATGGAACCCGTATAAGGCCCACGCCGTACAGGCTCAAGTTCCTCGATAATCTCCATGGTGCGGACTTTCGGCGCTCCGGTAATCGTTCCACCCGGGAATGTCGCAGCGATCACATCAAATATGGATAACCCTTCTGCCAGCCTGCCTTCCACCTGGGAAACGAGATGCATGACATGGGAATACTTCTCGATGGTCATCAATTCAGGTACATGAACCGAACCATAGGCCGCAATCCGTCCGATATCATTACGTTCCAGATCAACGAGCATAATATGCTCCGCCCGTTCTTTCTCACTGCTGAGCAGTTCATCCGCCATAGCCTTATCTTCTGCTTCATCCCGGCCCCTTCTTCGGGTCCCTGCAATGGGACGTGCACTGACTTTGCCATTCTCCACTTTGACCAGAAGCTCGGGAGATCCGCTTACCAGTTGGAAGTCTGGACTACGCAGCATACCCATATACGGCGATGGATTCACAAGGCGCAGCCATTCATAAATATGCTCAGCGCTCGAATGAAGCCGCTTCTCCTGTCTCAAGGACAGATTCACCTGGAACACGTCACCCTGCCTGATATATTCCTGCACCGTGCGTACAGCCTGTTCAAAGTCCTCCTGGGGAAAGGAGGTCTCCCATCCTTCCGATTCCCTTTCCGCATCTTCAGGCTGCGGGGTACGATTGACCCGCTTGTTGCGACGTTCCATTGCCTGCTGCTGTTCCTCGGCCTGTGCAAATCCCATAATGTGAAGCCAACGTTGCTGCATCGCTGTCGCTCGTGCTTCTGCCGCTGAATATAGACTACGGATATCAGTTTCGTTCCGGTTAGGCTCTATAGCCAGATGAACCATGCAGAAAAGCGCCTGCTGCTCATGGTCATAAGCCCATATTTCTTCAAAGCGCATCCACCAATAATCCGGTAGGGACGGATTATCTTCAGCCAAATCTGGGAGCTTCTCCAATGATCTTGCTACATCGTAGCTGAGATAACCTGCGTATCCACCCCCAAAGTCCGGAGCCCCATTAACCTTGGGTGCGTTATACGGGGCAGTCCATCTCTTCAATACATCAAGCGGCTTGCCGCTGTCCGTCGAGGTGGTTCCTTGCGTCACATCATGAATGACCGCTTCTTGACCTTTACCGGAAATAACGGATACGGGGTCTAACCCCAGAAATGTATATCTCCCGCCTTTGCCATTCTCCAGCACAATTGCGTATGGTGACGCCTGCTCCCAGGCTGCCTCCCACGATAACGGTAAACCGCCATGATACGGCCCCTCATCCGACTTGGTGATATAAGGCATCATGGTCCAGCCTTGTTCAGCCCACTCCATCCAGTCGGCGTATGTTGTCATCAGGTGTGTCATTGCGGTGTGCCGCCCTCCATCTGTCGCTAGTTCTATTGTCTGATAGTATACTAAAGCGTCGCGCCTTTTAAAAGCATTACGCCAAAAATCCTCCATACCCGTCATACGGGCAAGGAGGATTGGTTTTGTCATTTGTAGACTTAGCCTTCGAAGTTGTAAAGAGGTGTGCTGAGGTAACGTTCGCCGTTACTTGGCACGATTACCACAACGCGCTTGCCTTCACCCAACTGTTTCGCAACCTGAAGACCTGCACGGATCGCCGCACCGGAAGAAATACCGGACAGGATGCCCTCTTCCTTCGCTACCTGACGAGCCGTCTCGAATGCATCATCATTCTCAATGTGAATGATCTCATCATAGATTTCCTGATCCAGAATCTCAGGGATAAAGTTGGCACCAATCCCCTGGATCTTATGTGGTCCTGGTTTGCCGCCCGCCAAAATTGGCGAAGCTGCTGGCTCAACTGCAACAATTTTAATACCAGCAAAAGCTTCTTTCAACACTTCGCCTGTACCTGTAATTGTTCCACCTGTACCGATTCCCGCAACAAAAGCATCCAACGTACCGCCTACAGATTGAATTGCTTCAACAATCTCAGGGCCAGTCGTTTCACGGTGGATCTTCACGTTGGCTTTATTTTTAAATTGCTCAGCCATGAAATAGGAAGGGTTTTCTTTCAGCAGTTCTTCGGCTTTTTTAACAGCACCATTCATGCCTTCAGCTCCAGGTGTAAGCACAAGCTCAGCACCATACGCACGAAGCAAGTTGCGACGCTCCAAGCTCATCGTCTCAGGCATTACAATAACAGACTTGTAGCCTTTGGCTGCAGCCACCATCGCGAGTCCAATTCCCGTGTTACCACTTGTTGCTTCGATAATGGTATCACCTGGTTTTAGCTTGCCTTCTTTTTCCGCTTCTTCCACAATGCTAATTGCGATACGATCTTTCACGCTTGAACCTGGATTCTGGTACTCCAGCTTCACGAATACTTCAGCACTGCCTTCAGGTACGATACGGTTCAGACGAACAAGCGGAGTACCTCCGATGAGTTCTGTTACGTTATTAACTACTTTAGCCATATGAATGCCCTCCTTAGTGGATGAATAAAACTTGAGTCCTGTTAACCTATACTGTGCGGCCGATAGCCTCTAGCTGTTATAGAAGAACTGCGGAAATCCTGTTGATCCTATCCCTTACTGCCAAGATTTCTAGCAGGGCGGAGGTTTCCGAAAGTTTCTTTGTTCATAAATAAATCTTTTATATCCGAGTAAACGAGTAGGTATTTATTATTTTCATCTTATCAACGTTAACCCTTATTGTCAATATGAGTACTCAAAAAAAATACTCTGCCTTTGGCCCTAAGACCGCAGACAGAGTATTTTTATCAAGATGCAGCAGTACTATACAATCTTCTCCATTGAATTCAGGAGGCAGGAATCTCGGACAGGATTACGGCTTCATACTTGTTACGCAGCATTTGCTCTACCTGCGGCAACGGATCAGCCTGACTCAGAGCCAGTTCCATTCGAATCTCCTCACGGACTTCTTCGGCAGATTGCACCTGGCGTTCTTCTTTATCATTAAGTCTGATAATAACATAACCTTCTTCCACTCGAACCGGTCCGGCAATATCGCCTACATCCAGCCCGGCAGCAAGTTGAAGGATTTCTTCTGACTGGAATGGATCATTCCGCTCAATCCACCCCAGCCTCCCACCAGCATCACGAGAGAAGCTGTCTGTCGATTGCTTGCGAGCAGCTTCTTCAAAGTCCTCCCCCTTCTCCAACGCATCCAGTAAGGAATCGGCTTCATCTTCTTCCTTCACTACGATGATGGACAAGTCATATTTCTCGGGGGAAACGTAATCCTCACGGTGTTCAGTCCAGTAATGCTCAATATCTGCATCCTTGATCTGTATGCCGATCGTTGCGATTTTCTCAAGCAGCAGCCTGTAGCCGGCTTCCAACTCAAGTTCCTGTTTCGACAGGCCCAATTGAGACCTCATTTCGTCAAAATATGATTTCTCTGAATCATACCCATCCATCGCGGCGGCAAGTTCTCTTGCAATCTCTTGGGGAGTGACGATCAGCTTGCGTTCGATTGCTTCGGCATATACTGCTTTACGGTTTAACATCTGGAGTAATAACTCACTGCCGTAACGTCGTTTCAGCGCATCGGTCCACTCTTTGTCCGTGATGACTTCTCCGTTGATCGTCGCTACGGTGCTTCCTTCTTCCGTATTGGCATCATGGGATGCATCTGCCTCGTCTTTGCCCTGTCTGAGACCATGCATAGCCATCACACTACCCATGACCATCATACCTAGCGTCAAGACAATTACAGCCGTCCACAACCCTTTTTCCTGTCTTGTCATTCCGCATCCCGTCCCCGCATAGATCAGTTCTTGGCTTGCTCTAGGATGGTCTCAAGTTGTTCTTTGTTAAAGTCATAGGCTTCATTACAGAATTGGCAGACCACTTCAGCCTGGCCCTCTTCTTCAATTAATTGCTCCATCTCCGTTTGGCCCAGGCTGATTAGTGTCTTCTCTACCCGCTCACGTGAACACTCACAGCTAAAATGAATATCCAATCCTTCCATCACTTGTACATCTGGCAATAATTGGCGAAGCAACTCTTCCAATTCAAGTCCCTGCTCCAGCAACGTCGTCACTGGCGGCAACGTACTAATGGCGTTTTCGATCGCCGTGATCTCTGGATCTGTCAATCCCGGCAACAGCTGCATAATGAATCCACCTGAGACAATAACGGAATTATCCGTATCAACGAGCACACCAACGCCTACAGCAGAAGGTGTTTGCTCCGATTGCGCAAAGTAGTACGTGAAGTCTTCGCCCAGTTCTCCTGAAATAATAGGCACACTGCCACGATATGGTTCTTTCAGTCCCAAATCCTTCGTTATGTTGATGAAACCTTCCGTTCCAACCGCGCCTGCAACGTCCAGTTTACCCACACTATTGCTTGGCAAATGTACATGCGGATTAGAAACATATCCTCGTACTTCGCCTTTCGCATTGGCATCAGCTACAATCTGTCCAATGGGCCCATCACCGTTGACTTGTACCGTTAACTTCTCTTCACCTTTGAGCATTGCACCCATAATGGCTGCTGTTGTAACCGTACGCCCCATGGCAGCTGTAGCCGTGGGAAACGTATCGTGTCTTCTGCGTAGTTCCTCAACCAGTTCCGTAGTCTGGATAGCAAAGGCTCTTACCTTTCCATTCATTGCTGTACCACGAATTAACCGGTCATGCTTGTTGTTGTTTTCCAAGTCATTCAGCCTCCTTTGGCGTATCGCCATAATAGTCGTAACACAGAAAAAACGGCACAACACTTAAGCTGTAATCTCAGCCCGCTGTATGCCGTCACTATGCTCACCTTTCCCGGTTCCGCTCATATATAATACGCAGCCCTTCAAGCGTAAGCAGCGGATCAACTTCCTCTATACTACGGGTTTCTTCTGCGATAAGTGTAGCGAGACCACCCGTCGCGATAACTCGGGGCTTCGCCCCCATCTCCTCGCGAATACGTTCTACAATACCATCTACCTGCCCTGCATAGCCAAATATAATACCTGCTTGCATGGCATGAATAGTATTACGGCCAATAACCTTTTTAGGTTTCTCCAGCTCTATACGAGGCAACTTGGATGCCCGCTCATAGAGCGCTTCAGTGGCGATCTGAATGCCAGGTACAATAGCTCCCCCCAGGTAGTGACCTTTCTCGTCAATACAGTCAAAGGTCGTTGCGGTACCGAAATCAACCACGACGAGAGGGCCGCCATACTTCTCAACGGCTGCCACTGCATTAACAATACGATCTGCACCCACTTCACGAGGGTTCTCGTATCGCAGATTCAAGCCAGTTTTGATACCAGGCCCAACGAGCAAAGCTTTTTTGCCTACATACTTCTCACACATCGCTTCAATTACATTCACCAGTGGTGGAACCACAGATGAGATGATGACACCTTCGATGTCACTTGCCCTGATGCCGGACATATGAAATAAATTATAAATCAATACGCCGTATTCATCCACTGTTGACTGACGTGATGTACTCAGACGAAAGTGGTGCAGCAATTCCCGGCCTTGATATACGCCGAGCACCATATTGCTGTTCCCCACGTCTACAACTAGAATCAAAGAGGTTCACCCCTCTTTCTTTTCATTTAAATCCAGACTAATATCCAGGCTCTCAAAGGAATAGGTTAACCTGCCAACCGAAATTACATCCACACCACTCTCTGCAATACCACGAATGGTCTGAAGAGACACGTTACCGGATGCTTCAACCTTCACATGAGGAGCCTGTTCACGAATAAGTTCAACCGCTTCACGCATCCGCTCTGGATGCATGTTATCCAGCATAATGATATCTGCCCCGGCTTGCAAGGCTTCTCTCACCTGCTTCAGATTTTCAGTCTCCACTTCAATCGTCATCGTATGTGGGATAACAGTTCGCGCACGCTGTACCGCCTCGGTGATTCCGCCTGCACCCTTGATGTGGTTATCCTTAATCATAACGGCATCGTACAGTCCAAATCGATGATTCGCTCCACCACCCACGCGCACTGCGTATTTCTCAAGTAATCGGTGGCCCGGCGTTGTCTTACGTGTATCCACGAGCCTAGTCTCAAGACCATCCAGCACATCCACGTAGGCACGCGTACGCGTAGCTATTCCGGACATACGTTGCAGCAAGTTAAGTGCCAGTCGTTCCCCCGTAAGCAGTGAATGTGTACTTCCCTCTACCTCGGCCAAAATCGTGCCATGGGTAACCTGGTCTCCGTCTGTTACCTTCGGTGTAAATACAAGATCAGGATCAACGACCTGAAATACAAGTTCAGCCACGGTCATGCCTACAATAATCCCATTGTCTTTGGCGTGTATAATGGCCTTGGATTGATTGCCTGCCGGGATCGTCACACTTGTTGTAACGTCACCTGCACCAACATCTTCACGAAGCCAGTTTTTGATTGATTCGATAAGCCCTTCATTATATCCATTCAGTATCATGACATCAATTCCTCCACAATCGCTTGTTCTCGCTGCTGCAGACTATGCTTCTGCCACACGATATCATCACGCGCCGGGAAATCCTCACGATAGTGAGCCCCCCGACTCTCCTCGCGGTGTAATGCTCCGCTGGTAACTAACCAGGCACAGGTCAGAAGGTTGGCATACTCCAGCTCTTCCTTATGCGTGAGTGTCTGATCAAAAAATTGCAATTCCTGTTGCAGCTTGTCCATGGCCTTCTGCAGGTCCTCACCATTCCGGCGCAAGCCTACCTGACGAACCATCATTTTCTGTAGTCGTAAGCGTCGTTCGGATACCGGCTTTTGCTCTTCCGTGATCTTGTTGATCTTGTTGATCTTGTTATTCATGCCCACAGATGAAGGCGCAACCCCTCTTGCTTGTAATAAGCCAAGTGGAGGGAGAGATTGAATACGATCAACAATTCTCCGCCCAAATACAATCGCTTCTGATAAAGAGTTGCTTGCCAGACGGTTAGCTCCGTGCACTCCTGTAGAAGACACCTCGCCACAAGCAAATAACCGGGAGATGCTGCTCTCTCCACTAAGATCCGTTTTCACTCCACCCATCATGTAATGGGCAGCAGGTGCAACGGGAATCCAGTCCGTTGTCATGTCCAATCCATAACGCATACAAGTCTCATATATGGTAGGGAACCGATGCTTGATCATCTCTGGCTGTTCATGCGTAATGTCCAGATACACAAAGGTACTGTTGGTGGACTCCATCTCACTAACAATCGCTCGTGCCACGATATCGCGTGGGGCCAGTTCAAGCTGGGCATGATAACGATCCATGAAGCGCTCGCCCTTCACATTGCGCAAATATGCGCCTTCGCCGCGTACGGCTTCTGACACCAGGAAACGCGGGGCCCCCGGGTAACAAAGAGAGGTAGGGTGGAATTGGATAAATTCCATGTCACGAACAATAGCCCCAGCCCGATAGGCCATGGCTACACCATCGGCAGTAGCTACATCCGGATTCGTCGTGTATCGGTATAGTTGTCCTGCCCCACCAGAGCAAAGAACAGTTGCCTGTGCCTTCACGATCACTTGTGATCCGTCATCCTTCTGAACCAGAGCGCCAGTGCACTCCCCTCGATCTCGATCTGTAATCAGGTCAACAACAAAATGCTCATCCCATACTTCAATCCCGGGATGCTCATTCACTTCAACAGCAAGCGCACGTACAATCTCATATCCCGTTGCATCTCCATTGGCATGCAAAATACGGCGGTGGCTATGCGCACCTTCCTGCGTCAACGCCAACTCGCCGTTCTCCAGATCAAATAAAGTACCCAAACGAATCAGTTCCTTCACTCCGTCCGGACCCTCATTCACCAATACCTCTACCGCTTCGGAGCGGCATAAGCCCGCTCCTGCTACAAGTGTGTCCTGCAAGTGGTAAGCAGGTGAATCATCCTCAGCAATAACCGCAGCGATGCCTCCCTGCGCATATCTGGTGTTACTTTCAAGTAATGACTTCTTCGTGATCATTAATACACGTTGTTGTTCACTTGCCTTAATGGCAGTAAACAAACCAGCAATCCCAGAGCCTATAACCAGTACATCCGTCTCTACCATGGGTAGCGCAGACAGATCAAAATCAACTAAATATTGCGGTATCATGTTATTCACCTGTCTTGGAGCAAGAGTAGCGCATCCTACTTTACCAACAACATGCGCTCTAGTGATTCTCTGGCTTTGTCGGCAACGGCCGGTGGCACGTAGATTTGCGGCTTCATCGTTTCCAGGCATTTCACCAGTTTCTTCAAGTTGTTCACCTTCATATTGGGACATACGAGAAACTTGGTAGCAAAGTGGAACTGTTTATCCGGACTATCCAGACGAAGCTGATATCCTGTACCATCTTCGGTACCTACGATAAATTCCTTCGCTGATGAATTTTTGCAATACTCCAGAATAGCTGTTGTGCTGCCTACAAAATCACCCATTTCCACAACCTCAGGGCGACACTCTGGATGGACAACAAACTCTGCATTGGGGTGCTTCGCTCTCATCTCTACCACATCTTTGACTGTAAGCATATCGTGAGTGTTGCAGTAACCTTCCCAGATAATCATTTTCTTGTCTGTATGCTGCTGCACATAATGTCCCAGATTTTTATCCGGTACCCAGATAATTTCGTCCGAATCCACCGATTGAATAACCCGGACTGCGTTCGCCGATGTACAACAGATGTCAGTCTCTGCCTTGATCTCAGCAGAGGAATTGATATACGTAACCACCTTGGCATTAGGATGTTGTGCTTTCAATTTGCGTAGTCCATCCACATTCACCATATCTGCCATTGGGCAGCCCGCACGTTCGTCCGGGATAATAACTGTTTTATTTGGCGCAAGAATTTTAGCGCTTTCACCCATAAAATGAACACCACAGAAAACGATCACATCTGCATCTGTTTGGGCTGCCTTCTGGGCTAATAGAAACGAATCTCCACGGAAGTCGGCAACCTCCTGTACTTCGTCACGTTGATAATAATGGGCAAGAATAATGGCATTACGTTCCTTCTTCAACTCCATAAGCCGCGCACGCAGCTCGCGGTTCATCTCAGCCTTGCGCTCTAAAGCCAGAGCTTCCACCTGTGATCCTCTCCTTTATCGGGACAGCGTCATGCGCTGTTTCGTGGGCTAACCTAAGTCGTTATCTTCGCTTGAGAAACGAATCACAAGCGGTTTAACAACTAATTTACACAACGTTCACGACTCTGTCAATAAATGAAAAAGACCCGGAACACCGCTGTAACCACCTGTTTGCTAACTGGTTCGCCATCTAACTCCCGTTTATCTTTATCTATCCTCTTTTAAAAATAATGGATAAAAAAAGAGAGCCTCGAGGGCTCTCTTGATTTACCTGCTAGCATAGCCAGATGTATTGTGCATTAAGACGTTGGCTTCGTTCCGCCATCATCCGGGTTATTGTTATTACCCTTTTCCAGATTCGGAGCTTCGTTTGGAATATCTCCGGCTGGTGGCTCAGGCGTTTCATCTTTACCTTGAATACGAACACGCACATCACCGATGGTGTCGATGATTGGCTCTCCGCCTTCAGTTGGTGTGCCTTCACCATCATTGTCATTCTCTGCTTTTGGAGTCAAAGAACCTGTTTCGATCAATTGCTTGATCTGATCCATTTCCAAAGTCTCAACCTCAAGCAAAGTTTGAGCGATCAGGTGCATCTCTTTTGAATGTTTAACAAGCAAGTCCTTACACTTCTCATAACAGTCATTGATAAAGCGTTGCATTTCCTGATCAATCTCGTAAGCAATGGAATCCGAGTAATTCTGTTCATGACCGATATCCCGACCAAGGAATACCTGTCCTTGTGAACTTCCGAATTGCATAGGTCCCAATTTCTCACTCATACCGTATTCCATAACCATGCTGCGAACAATACCTGTCGCTTGCTGGAAGTCACTGTATGCACCAGTACCAATTTCTCCGATGAACAATTCTTCAGCTACACGACCCCCGAGAAGTCCGGTTACTTTATCCAGCAATTCCTGCTTGGTAACCAGCATACGGTCTTCTTTTGGCAACATGATTACATATCCACCCGCACGTCCGCGCGGAATAATGGTTACTTTATGTACCATATCAGCATGTTCGAGGAAGTATCCTACAATGGTATGACCTGCTTCGTGATAAGCAACGATTCGTTTCTCGCGATCACTGATGACACGGCTTTTCTTCTCCGTACCAACGATGACACGGTCAATCGCTTCGTCAACTTCCTTCATGGAAATATCTTTACGGTTACGACGCGCTGCAAGCAATGCCGCTTCGTTCAAGAGATTTTCCAGATCCGCACCAGAGAAACCTGTTGTACGCTTCGCAATAATATCCATCTTCACATCTTTGGTCAGTGGTTTATTACGGGAATGTACTTTCAGGACAGCTTCACGACCTCTTACGTCAGGGCGGTCAACCGTAATTTGACGGTCAAAACGTCCAGGACGCAGCAAGGCAGGGTCCAAAATATCTGCACGGTTCGTTGCGGCAATGATGATAATACCTTCGTTAACTCCGAATCCGTCCATCTCAACGAGCAACTGGTTGAGTGTCTGTTCACGTTCATCGTGACCACCACCGAGACCAGCACCACGCTGACGTCCTACAGCATCAATCTCATCGATAAAGATGATACATGGGGCATTTTTCTTCGCATTTTCAAACAAATCACGTACACGTGATGCACCGACACCGACGAACATTTCAACGAAGTCGGAACCTGAAATCGTGAAAAATGGTACACCCGCTTCACCGGCTACGGCACGAGCGAGCAATGTTTTACCGGTACCTGGAGGCCCTACGAGCAATACGCCCTTAGGAATCCTTGCACCTACTGCTGCGAATTTACGAGGGTCCTTGAGGAAGTCTACAACCTCAACAAGTTCCTGTTTCTCTTCGTCAGCACCCGCAACATCTTCAAATGTAACCCGCTTCTTCTCTTCGTTGTAGAGACGAGCACGGCTTTTACCAAAGTTCATTACTTTACCGCCGCCGCCTTGAGCCTGATTAAACAGGAAGAAGAACAGCAGGAACATAATGATCAAAGGAATAAAGGAAGTCAGCAACGTCAACCAGATGCTGTCACCTTTCATTGGCTCCTGATGATATTGGAAATTGTTAGTTTCACTTGCAGCTACAAGCTCACTAATTGCCTCATCCGTAGGAGGAATATACGTTGAGAAATTTTCTGATTTGGCGCCATCAGGTGCCTTCTTGTATTGACCGGTCACGAGATACGTTTGACCGTTGAATTGAACCGTCAATTCAGAGACATTGTTGGCTTTGATCGCTGCACGCAACTGATCATATCTAGGATTATCGGTGGCTTCGCCGCCATTGCTGACGAACTGGACTATCCCCACCACAACTAAAAAAAGAATCAAATAAAAACCAGAATTCCGGATGAACCGATTCATCCCCTACCTCCTCTCGAGACACTTTAATTATTTTAACATAGCCCGACATGGCTTCTCAACAGAAGCCAAGAACAGCTCAAGGCTTGGGTCGGGCAGGATATTAGCTACTATAGACTTCCGGCTTCAAAATCCCGATATAGGGCAGGTTCCGGTACTTCTCCGCAAAATCCAAACCGTAACCAACGATGAACGCGTCAGGAATGTCAAAGCCTGTGTAATGAGCTTCCAACTCAACTTTACGGCCTGAAGGCTTGTCGAACAGCGTAACCACACGCACCGACTCGGCGCCGCGGTTTTCTAGCAGTTCAATCAGATAGCTGAGTGTAAGTCCGCTGTCGATAATATCTTCGACAATCAGAACTTCCCGTCCTTCAACGGATACATCCAGATCCTTAATGATTTTGACAACACCTGATGACTTGGTGGAAGCGCCGTAACTGGATACTGCCATAAAATCCATTTCAACAGGTACCGTTATGTTTTTAACCAAATCAGCCATAAATATAAACGCACCCTTGAGCACACAAATGACCAAAGGATTGCGATTTGCATATTCGGCACTTAGTGTTGCGCCTAATTCCTTGACTTTACTCTGAATTTCTTCTTCACTGATCAATACTTCCTGAATGTCGTTCTGCAACTGTGCGAACCTCCTAAGTTATACTATGAAAGCCTTACCTGAACCATAACCACTACCCCTGAATCGCTGAATCGCCTACAGTCATGTACAGGATTGCGGAAGTGCCCTCCCTGACAGGAGCCACACTGGACCGTCGAACACCCGGTAACCAGATGATATGACCTGCTCCATCACATACCACAGGAATACGTGGACGGACAGATGGGGGGATTTTCTCATCGATGAAAATATTTTTCACCTTTTTGCTTCCGTTTAATCCCATCACTTTCATGGTATCTCCAGGTAACCGTGAACGCACAACCAGCGGCATAAGCAGTTGATCCGCATCAAACGCGGCTTGATCCGCCGATTCCGGTACATGATAGTCCTCGGGACTCACCGTCATCAACCGAATATACCGGTTAATTGGGGTGAGTGAAAGCTCATAAGTTCCACTCCATTGCGCAAGACGATACTCGTAAGATTGATCCTGTACGTCCGTCCGTATGCCAAAAGAAATCAGATTATACTCCCGAGTGCAGGCGAGTGTCTGTCCTATATCCAGGCTCCAGGTCGTCACATGGGTCTCTATGACCTTGCGCCGAATGGTTTCTATACGGGTAAAGTCGACAAAATCACTGTCCAAAGGCAGATAATTCAATATTAGTTTAATCAACCTTCGTTGTAAAGCGACATGTAACTTCAAGAAGGAAGGCACCTCAAAGGTTTGCCTTCCGCCGTTCACCTGCACTAGACACCTGTATGTGTCATATGCACTCTGCTCCATGAAATCGTCTTCATCACCCACAATTTCGGCAAGCCGATTCAATGACGGCGTGAGTTGTCCATTATACTGCCCCAAAAAAGGAAGCACATCCAAGCGAATGGCATTACGCCGATATTTACGCAGGGCGTTGCTCTCATCATTGAAATACATAAAACCCTGGGTATTACAAGCTTCTACAAGGTCTGTCTTGTTTATACGAAGGCATGGACGAATAAGTTCCACATTTTTTTCTCGTCTTTTAAACTTCATTCCTGAGAGTCCCGACAAGCCGGTTCCACGAAGCAAATGAAGCATGACCGTCTCCGCCTGATCATCGGCATGATGTGCCAAAGCGATGCTTGCCGCATTATATTTGGAAGCCACTTCGTGCAGAAAGGCATATCGCTTGTTGCGTGCCGCTTCCTGTGGTCCTTGACCCGTAAGCTCCATATATGAAGGTACATCGGCCTTGGTCCATTCAAATGTAATACCAAGCTGCTGTGCCAGTTCCATCATTTTCTCCGCTTCATCATCAGATTCACTCCGGAAGCCATGATGCACGTGGGCACAGATCAATTCAAGTGGCACATGCCGCTTGCTGATCTCGTGCATGATATGCAAAAAAGCTACCGAGTCCGGCCCGCCCGATACTGCGACGACAATCCGATCCCCGGGAACCCATAACTGATGCTCTTCCGCTGCATCCAGCACATTCTTCACCAGCATGTTCCAGCGTAAAGCCTCCATACCTGTTCCTCATTCCTTGCGTTATGTATATGCACTCTCACAGATCAGAAAAGTAGTGCATAGATGAGCACTCCAATAAGTAATATCACAGATACAGCGAATGCATTTTTAAGCCAGCGCGGTGTTGTACTTTTGGAACGACGGCGGAGAGGCGTGGGGCGTGCCATCATTTCCTTCCACCCTTGTGCCGCATGACCTGCATCACGAAACTGACCTCGTAATGCCTGAGTCGTCCAATTGCGAAAAGGACCCAGTCGTTCACTGCGCTCCACCAGCGCTACGAGCTGATTCACACTTCGCAGTTGCGGTAATCCCTCGGCCGCCAGTGCCTTGAGCGCGTCTGCTTCAAGTACATGAATCAATAATAATGCAAATGCAAATACATCATAGGTACCATCTGCCGTACGGCTGCCTGCATTCCAGAAGCCCCGATCATACCATTCGGTGAACTGTTTGACGCTTCGACCAATCGACGTAACTCCGCCGTAGTCGATCAATTCCACCTGCCCATAGTCGGATACCAACACATTCTGAGGTTTGAGATCACCAAACACCCATCCCGCCTGATGCAACTGTGCCAGCTTCTGCAAGAGTCTAAGTCCCACCAGAAGTGTCCAGTCTGTTCCCTGACGCCGAATGAAGTGATGAAGTGCCTCACCTCGAACGTAACGCATCACATAAAAGGGAATATCCCGGCCACGAACGGCATAGTCATCCACATCTTTAAGATAGGAAGGAATGCCGCTCTGCCGAAGGGCCTCATGATTACGCTGTAGTTGAAAGGATTTGAGTACATTAACTTCCGATTGCAGATCAACCGGATCAAATCCCATTTTTAGCGCGTAGTGTTTGCCATTTTCACCCCGTTGGACAAGAAAAACGATGCCATTAGCTCCTTTGCCCAGTAGTTTCCGAATCGTGTAACGACTGCGATTCCATTTCCCTGTAACCACTGTTCCTGGCGGGAAAGAGGCGTCAGACAACGTTGTCACCGAGCATCCCTTCTCTTTCAATGCGATAGTTCCCTTCTATTTCCTGCTGTTTCTCCAGTGTACCATAACGGTAAAAATCAATCACCTTCTGAATTGCAGGACCTGTCGGCGTTGCACCCTTCATCTGCAACCTTCCAAACAAGGACCGAACACGGCCTGGATCCGTTGTCCAGTCAATATCCATTACCGCATCTTCGCCACTGTGTCGCCCCGGAAAATGAAATACGGAAAGCTTGCTCTGACCTATACGCGCCTGCAAACTTAACATTAAATCACGAATGCCTTCTTCTACCGCAGCCAGTTTGGGCTTCATGCTGGCACTTACGTCGATTAACAATATAACCTGTAAGGCTGTAGTTTCAGCCATATCATCCATCACTTCCACGACCCGGGCGCGTTGTGAAGGCTCCAGATCCGTTACCGTTTTGGGCTCCTTCTCTCCCAAAATTTGTGTTAACTCTCTATTAACCGCCTGCTGAATAGTCTGAACCACCGTTTTCCTTGTCATCATCTGCATGGTATGGGCAAGCTGACGTGTACCTACAATTTGGCTGATTCCACCTCCGGCTCTGGCAATATCCTCAATCTCCCGACTACCCAGCTCACCAATGGTTCCATAATCAATCACGCCAACCACATTAACCGTAATCCCCTCTTCCAGCGCTTCGGCCGCTGCCAGCACCGGACTTGGTCCTACATTGGAACAACCGTCGGTGATCAATAAGATTTGCTTCATCCGATATCCCTCCGTTATTCGTTACTCTCCAACTCTATGACTAGCATTGCCAGAATGAAGAGACTTCAAACAGAAGAATATGCAATTAACTGACGGTCCGTGGACGCTCCATCCGGTTGATGCCAGGCACACGCAGTGTGGCCCATTCAGGGCGGAAATGCTCTACTTTTCCAACAACAACGGTCATATCATCCAAAATCTCATGCTGCTGATATCTTATAACACTTTCAAGCAGGCAATCGGCCAAATCTTGCGGATCCTCTGTATCAATCTCTTGAATGAGCCTTTTCATCCATAACTCTTTGTTCACCGCATACCCCGGTGCGTCATAGATGCCATCCGTCATCATAATGAGGATATCCCCCGGCTGAAGCTGTACCGTTACCAGATCCACTTCAATATCTTTAATAATACCGATTGGCAAATTGCTGGCCGAAACCTGAATAACCTCCTGTCCTCGTTTGATAAAACTTGGCGTCGATCCGATTTTCATAAACGTGGTCTCTGCCGTATATTCATCGATCAGCGCCATATCCACTGTGGCATACATCTCTTCAGGGGAGCGCAGCATCAGAACGGAGTTCACGGATTTGATCGCCAGTTTCTCATCCATGCCGGACTGTAACAACTGTTCCAATATGTTCAGAGCCGCGCTGCTCTCCATGCGTGCCCGTTCCCCATTGCCCATTCCATCACTAAGCGCCACCGCGAATGTACCGTTGCCTAACTCAACCGTACTGAAGCTGTCGCCTGACATCACATCTCCCCCTTTTGCGGCGGCAGCAACACCCGTGGTTACCTCGAACGTTTTGGCTGAACCAAACGTAACGGTCGCCAATCCCTGACGAGGATCGGTCATGGTCTCATGCAAGACGGCAATATGCTCGTCCAGTACATCCGAGATCAGCGGAGCAATCATTTTCCGGCACTCATCAAATCCACGTGTATATGCATGTACAATCTCAATCTCTACATTGCCCGCTTCCAGATTGATGATCTCAATGGAGTGAATGGACAAGCCCAATGACTCCAGTGCGTCCCGAATCTGCTCCTCCTGCTGTACCATCTCATCACTTTCCCGCTGAATTTCTTTGGCCAGGTCCTCCATGACCTGAGATACACCGGACAATTGCTCTGCAACCAGCTGCCGGCTATCAATAATTTGACGCTTCCATTGCATGTTATGTTGATGCAGTCCATACTGGGCACGCATGACTTCAAGGACCTCTTCCGGTTTCGCACACACCCTGTTCCAGTCCACTGGAATCTGCTTGCCTGAGATCTCCGGGTTTCCTTCAATCGTACTCATCACGTCCGTCATATATTTGTAGGTTTGAATAAACTTTGCATCCCAGCATTGTGTACGCTTGAAGCAGCTTGCACATGTGCCCTCGGCAACCGCATTCATGAAATGGTCCATTCCACCTTCTTTCTGTACCTGCTCCCCTGCACCGGACATCTGATCGAAGCTGCGTGACAATTGACGGAATACCTGTGAGAACCGGGTTACCCGTTCTGCCGTGATATCCCGTATTCGTTTGGCATACTCATGCTGCGATTTGGTATGATCCTGCGTACCCGGTACATATTTGGATATCGCCGTCATCAGGCTTTTAGGTGTTAACATGAATAGTACGATAGCTGCACACGTCTCCCATAATGAATTCATCACATCACCCGGTCCGCCCAGATATATGGATAGAATGGACGAACCCAGCAGCATGCCTAGTGCAACCGCCGCACGTTTGCCTTCTCGAAGCATACCCGCCAGCATCCCGGCAAAAGCAAGCAGGCTCATCTGATACACCGCTGACATGTCAGCCAGACTCAGAATCAAGCCGGTAATAACCCCAACTGAGGCTCCGAGGGGGGCTCCGCCCACCAGCGCAAAGATTAATATGAGATAACGGGAGAGCATATGCTCTACGGATAAAGACTGAATGGTCCACCCTACGGCTCCCGTCATAACGGAAGCGAGCAATATGATCAGGCAGAGGATCTCCTCGTTCTTTAGGCTGAACTTTTTTTTGCGGTAGGTGAAGATCGGTATGGCTTGTATAAAAACAAGGGTGAGCACGAAACTTAATACCGAATCCATCGTAAGCATCAGCATCGCGTACCAGCTGAAGGATGGTCCAATCACAACCGCGAATAATTTGACCATAAATGTAGTCGTAAACACCATCGTTGGTGCATAAGATAATTCAGCACGATCATATGACTCCAGTCCACGGAAGAGCAGATAAAAGATGGCGATCTCCGATGCAACAATGAGTGGTACCGGAAACGGTGCAAAGAGACTACCTGCGAGTAGAGCGGCGCCTACCGGAATGATGTAATCCCTGCGCATGAAAGCAATTACGGCGAAGTAAGCAATGGCAAAGGGAGATAACTCATTCAGGATCATCGCCTTTCCGAGCAGAAATCCCATGAATGTGAGCAGCAGTACCCATTTGCGGGAAGCAACCATCTGGACAGCCTTGCGGGAGCCAAGCCAATGTTTCAGACGTACCGACAGCTCCTCCCGAGCTTCCGTACCTCCTTTACCTGCTTTCATTCCCGGAAATTGAATGACATTCCACTTTTCCATCATCCTCAAGGCACCCCATTCGATTAATTTGAATTTTCGTGTTTCGTTCTCGATGGTTCTGATTATAGATAGATTAGAAGACGTAGTTTGTCAGAATAGGCGGGCAGGGTCCAAAAAGTTTACGACAAAAGAAACAAGCCTGGCGCGGTGGAGCGAAACCCCCGGCCTTATTGTGGTTTCATTCATTCTCCTACTTGATTCCGACAATCGGAATGTCTGATTTTGAACCGGCGATGGTTTGGTCTCGCCATCATTTGAGCAGGATAACTGTGGAATGCCACGGAAACCTGTCGGTAAAAAAGGGTAGACGACAAATGTTCTTATGGTTCCATTTTGCCGTGCAGAAAAACTGGGGATATGGAGCTTCACCTTACAAAAAAAGCTATTCAACTCCTTATCTGTGATAGAAACGCAAAAAAACCGCTAGCCCATGGGCTAACGGTTTTACTTATATGTTTAGATCAGGTTGTGACAGATTACACACGCTTGGCCCCACGGCCTCCGCGTTTGCCTTCTGTGTTCTTCTTAAGCGAAGAGATCCGCTCTTCACTATCTTTCAGGAAGCGTGACATTTTATCCTCAAATGAAGGTTTGCCTGCTGCGGGCTTGAAAGAACGGCCTCCGCGGTCACCACGGTTAAATCCACCGCCGCCACCACCACGACCTTGGCCACCACTTGGGCCTCCGCCGCTGAATCGTTCGCGATCTCCTCCACTGCGTTCCGGTCTAGGAGCTCTCGGGGGTCTAGATTGGGTTTGTTGCTCAACCGGTTTGTCAACAGCTTGCTTAATGGAAAGTCCGATCTTGCCATCCTTGTCAACGTTGATAACCTTCACTGTAACGAGGTCATTCAGCTTCAGGTGGTCGTTGACATCTTTGACGTAATTGTCGGCGATTTCCGAGATGTGAACGAGACCCGTGACACCTCCTGACAGATCCACAAATGCTCCAAAATGCGTGATTCCTGTCACCTTGCCCTCTAACTTGGTGCCCACTTCAATTGCCATAGAATAAAATGATCCTCCCTTAAAAATATACAACCCGATTTTTTGAATGCCAAAATCAATGCTGCGCTAATGTAATTATACCTTATGCCGTAAACCAAGGTCAACTGAACACTACCCCATCAGAGAGCCTATTTTTTCCGGTTTAACGGCTTCAGACACACGGATAACAAACCTAGCTCGGTAATGGACCGAATTCCATCAGTTCCCTGACTCTTCAACCTGGATCGGCGTTTCCTCAGGAAGATAATATCCTTTTTTCCGTGCCAGCTGTCCTATGTATTCAGGGTCATTCAACCGGCTGACTTCGTACTTCAACTGTTCCAGCTTCTTCAACGTATCTTCCTTTGAAGCTTGCTGAGTGGCCAGATGAGAACTCTTGTCCGAAATTTGTGCAGTCTGCACAAGGAATGTATATCCTGCCCATATTACAAATACAATCATAAACGTCATCCAAAGCATGAGGCGCCTTTTTGCACCGGCAGATTTTCCTTGGTTAGTTGGAGCCTTTGATCTGCCCACAGGTGTTTTACCCATTACGGACCTCCTTAAAACCAGCGTTTCCATATCGCTGCAATTCTTGTACCCACACGGATCATGAAGCGTGGCGTTACCCAATGTTTCAGGAGCGGCCTAAACATCCAGCGGAACAACTTGCCGAAAGGTACCAAACACTGCAGCACCAGCCTGCCCAGGAATAATAGTATCGCAATTACAAAACCGAATAATACGCGAATTAACTTATAAATTCCTTTAGCCGGCATAACGATCAGGATGTTAAGGATATGTCCACACCAATGAATCAGCGTTCTTGCGAGTTTAATTAACATTACCACAAAACGCTGGGTTGTAACACTTAAAAGCCAAAAATAGAAGCAAACCCCTATAATCAGCCCCAAAAAGACATAAAACCGCAACTGCCCGTGGTTTCCGGCGTATAGCATCCGAAAAACGAACAGCGCGGAAGCAACCCAGTACAACAGATCGAGCGTGTGAATACTCCATCTCGGAAACCGCAGCTGTCCGGACAGTACCCGGTAACTGTCGTAGGCCATTCCCATCACGACCCCCGAGGTAAGCATCCACATCAATGTGATCCATTGAGTATCCGGACTCATCGGAACATCTTGCCAAACAGGCCCTTACCATTTTTGGGCTGGGAACCGGGGTCCAGATATTGGAGCGAACTGACTGTGCCTTCAATGGATAACAAACCTTCCTCCAGGCTCAGGTTTTTGATATGTAAATTGTGCCCCCGGATGGTCAGATGCCCAAGTTCAGTCTGCAGCAAAAATTCCTCACTGTCGAAGCTCTCCACGTTGGAGACACCCGTCAGATCCAGCAGTTTCCGATTCTGCATGCTCAGATGATGCTGTTTGGCCTTACCGTGCTCAACCATGGCATGTACCCCTCCTTCTTACACCTAGCTTATGGGTGTGGAGGTTGGAATAGAACCAGCGTTGTTGAACAAATAACCCGGCATCCAGTAAAAACAAAAACGCCCTTCCCTGTTACAGGAGGACGTTTCGATTCAACTTGCATTGAATGAATATTTAATACCAGATGTACTGTTACCAGTTCATTCCGTTATCCTTGGCGATCGGCTCTTCCTTCACCAAGGTGTAGAGGCTGCTCGCCTCATCCTTCTTGGTACTCTCGGCAATTCGTTCCACCCTCACAGTGACCAGTTTCTGACCGAACTGAACCGTCAGCTCATCGCCCACTTTGACAGCGGCGCTAGGCTTAGCTTCACGTCCGTTCACCAGAACACGTCCCTGTTCAGAGACGTCCTTGGCCACAGTGCGGCGTTTGATTAGCCGGGAGACCTTCAGGAATTTATCAAGACGCATTATTTTACGGCTTCTTTAAGTTTGTTGCCTGCTTTGAATGCAGGAACAGTGGACTCAGGAATCACGATTTCATTCCCTGTTTGTGGGTTACGTCCGGTACGACCGGAACGTTTGCGGGTCTCAAAAGTGCCAAAGCCGATCAATTGTACTTTGTCTCCGCTGGCAAGTGCATCTGTAATTTCTCCCAAAAAGCCGTTCAATACGGACTCAACGTCTTTTTTAGTCAAACCACTTTTGGTTGAAATGTTGTTAATCAGATCTGTTTTGTTCATTTTTAAAAGCCTCCCAAATTGAAAAAAAAGTATCTGCGAGCCTGAGCAATAGGTTATTGCCGCTGGTTTCGCGTTAGGTTACTACACATGTATTCTGGCTTGGTATCTGAAATCCTGCCTTGGTCCGCGACTTTTTTTAGCTTTTTGTCGATGGTCCGCAGGGACAGTCTAAGACCAGTACCCGAAACCATCTGTCGCTAAACACCAACCTCAGTTTACACAGATGAACACATGTTCGTATTATCATAACACACTGCATAACATGATGGAATAAGGTTTATCGGTATTTCCCAGAAAATTGAACCCGTTATAATCCTGCCTTCTTCGCATCCTGCCAGAATTGCTCCATCTCTTCTACATTGCTATCTACTGGTGTTCTTCCCTGTTCACGTAAACGCTCCTCGATGTACTGGAACCGCCCGACGAACTTGCGGTTGGTCGCAGCAAGCGCCTCTTCCGGGTCCGTATCGATGAATCTTGCAACGTTTGCGGCTGCAAATAATAAATCACCCAGTTCTAGCTTCCGTTCTTCCGCAGACTGGCCTTGTTGCACCGCTTCTTTCAACTCCGCCAATTCTTCCTCGATCTTGGCAAACACACCTTCAACATCATCCCAGTCAAAGCCCACTTTGGCTGCTTTCTTCTGTAGCTTGTATCCCTTCATCAATGCAGGCAAATCACGCGGTATGCCGTCCAGCACGGAAACCTTCTGCTGATCCTGGCCCTTGCGCTTCTTCTCCTCTGCCTTCATCTGTTCCCAGTTCTGAAGAGCTTCATTCGCATCTTCGGCCTGATGATCACCAAAAACGTGTGGATGACGGAAAATCAGCTTA
Source organism: Paenibacillus sp. FSL L8-0435 (assembly GCF_037965655.1). Lineage (NCBI taxonomy): Bacteria > Bacillati > Bacillota > Bacilli > Caryophanales > Paenibacillaceae > Paenibacillus > Paenibacillus sp. FSL L8-0435. Next base: position 53,226 of record NZ_CP150185.1, on the reverse strand, counting down.
TCGTTCAAGCCTTCGATGACATCATACACATTAAATGTGCCCACTTCTTCTTCCATCTGGGAGTGCAATAAAATCTGCAGCAGCAGATCACCCAGCTCTTCTTTCATATGGTCGGGGTCATCCTCATCGATCGTCTCAATGACCTCATAGGTCTCTTCAATCAGGTTTTTGCGAATGGACTGATGTGTCTGCTCCTGATCCCATGGACAGCCACCCGGACTGCGAAGAATATTGACGATCTCATGTAAACGCGCAAAGGAACGGCGACGCAGGGCATCATCAGTGTTCTTCGGCACATAGATCAGTGACAGATTGCCGTACCCTTCGATCCGGTCCAGTTCATGCAATGGAATCTTGTGAATGACCTCTTGGTCCTGTACACCCAACGCGTGACCAACAAATACCGGATAATCATCCGGGTAAACTTCCATCAAGCACAGCTTCACGTCCGAAGCAGTGAACACATCGTAGACTTGTCCGATCAACGTATGTAGCTGTGGTTGTACCAGTTCTGTGTTCAAGCTGCTGGCATCCAGAAGTTGAAACCCTTCGATTGGATCGAATCCAAGTCGTATAAAAGCTTCATCTAGGAAGCTCTCCCCGCCCATGACACGCAATGAGATACCCATCTGCGGACAACGTTCTTTGAGCAGGCGTACACTTGCTTCTGCCACCATCGGATGACCGGGTACGGCATACACAATCTCCGTTCCGGCCTCCCCCTTGCGAGCGGCTTCTATCAGTTGATTCGCGATCTCATCATATACTTCGGGGAAGGAGGACTTCGCCTCATAGATAGCATCAAATGATGTCATCTCCAGCCCCTCTTGTTGCAGATCATTCAATACGGGATGATCCAGGGTACGTACATACAGTGTAGCTGCATGTTTCATTTTTTTGATAATACCTACGGTCAGTTGGTCTGCATCTCCAGATCCAAGACCCACTACGGTTAAAGCTGCACTCATTACGTAAACCTCCATCCGGACTATCCTGTCCAGGCTCATAATCATCGTGTCTGAACAGGACTAATTACACGTATTATACCAGAATCATTCGATATCCTATAATTGCATATTCGCTGTGCCAGGTGTAGAAGCACCGTGAGCATGGAGCTAGCGCAGCACACGCAGTCTGCGCAGCTGCTTGGCAAGGCGAGGCCCCAACTTGGGCACAGCCGCCAGCTCCGCGGCGGTCAGTAACCCTGTCCGGGCCGCCGCCAGCAAGAACACGGCCGAGCCTGCGGCAATGCCCAGCAGGCTCACGCCCATCGCGGCCAGCCTGCGATCGGCCGCGATACCCATGCCGCCGAGTACCGCTTCGGCGGCCCAGGCCGTGCCTACCGCCGCCAGACTCATGGCGGCGATCACCAGCGCTGGCTTCGCCAGGACGGCGCCAGGGGCAGGGCGCAGGGCGACAAGTCGCGCCAGCAGCGCCACATTCAGGCCAGCCGCCAGCATGTAGGCGACTGCGCCTGCAAGAGCCGCGCCGCTGATGCCCAGCGCCGGCACAAGCATGACGTTCAGCAGCGCCTTGACGCCTGCGGCGGCCAGCATGCTGAACGCGGGTGCACGCACGGCGCCGAGGCCTTGCAGCAGCGCCGCTGCAATGATGCTGACGGTGCTGCCCGCAGCCGTCAGCGCCATGTACCGCAGTGCTTCGGTGCCTGCGGCATCTCCGTACAGCATGCGGTTAATCGGCTCCGCCAGCACCGCGAGACCCGCGGATGCCGCCAGGCCGATCAACCAGAACCAGCGCAGCGCGAGGCCTGCTTGCTGCCGGACGGCTTCTGGCCCGCCCTTTAATCGGGCTTCCGCCATCGCCGGAATAAACAGCACAGATAGTGACGTGGCAAGCATCGTCACCAGTTGAACCAGCGGCAATCCACGGTTGTAGATGCCGAAGGAAACCATCGACTGAAGCTCATCCAGTCCTTCTCCCCGCAGCAGCCGTGGCACGGTGAAAGTATCCACCAGATTCATCAGCGGCACAGCCAGTGAACCGAGACAGACTGGAATGGCATACATGAGCAACGTCCTGATCCATTCCCCGTTGGATCGTGACCGTTCTCCCAGAGCGGGATTAATAGTACTCACCGTTTTCTTCTGCGGCGTAACCGACCTATGCTCCTGACGTTCATGCCTGTCTGATCCAACCTCTCCAACGTTGCTGCTCCATTCCGAATTCAATTGCCCTGTGACCACTTCCTTGTCTTTCCGCCGATGTCGGGCCATGTACCCTAACATGGTTAACAGACCAACCATTCCACCAGCAACAGAGCCCATCATGGCACCAGCGGCAATAGTCTCAAGCGAAGCGTCCCGTCTCATCAACCACAGAAGCAGAACAATCATGACGGTAACACGTATCGTCTGCTCCACCACTTGTGATACCGCTGTTGGCACCATCTGCTGTAATCCCTGAAAATATCCACGCAGCCCTGTCATCACCGGTACGAACAACAAGGCCCATGAAGCTGCACGAATCGATGGAACCACATGACGGTTGCCAATCATGTCAGCGATCAGCGGCGCACCTGCATACATCAAGAGCGCCATTATAATTCCAATTCCCCCGAGCAGAAGGGAAGATAATCGAATAATTCTTCTGCTCTCGTCTGGTCTTCCGAGTGCGTTCTGTTCTGCTACGAATTTGGATACGGCCAGCGGCAGTCCTGCAGCAGCAAGTGTGATAATGAGCATATATAACGGATATACCGTATTGTAGATGCCAAATACACCGTCTCCCCCCAGATTCTGCAGCGGAATCTTCTGAAAAGCACCAATAATTTTAGAGATAATGGCAGCAAACCCAAGTATACATGCACCCTGTAGCAGCCTTGAGCCTGTAGACGGCTGTTTCATAAGTCCCTCCTGCGTAATCCTTTTAACCATACCTTGCTATTATACCTGCCTGAAGGCACACAGACTAACCCTTCCCCATCACAATCATCCGGATCTACTTCTTTGTACCTTTAAAATGCAAAAACTCCCGTATGCCCAAGACAGGGCACCAGGAGTTGGTCTGCGGTCTATTGTTCCATTTGCTTGCCAAGGAAACCAGCAGCCGTCTCAGACATCTTCACTTCCATTTGAGACATCTTAACTGATTCGTCCTTATTGAACAGAATAACCGTTCCGATGGGGTCACCACCTGAAATAATCGGCGCAATAACAAAAGAGGATAACGTCTCGTCATGATCTTTGCTAAGCTCATAAGAACCATTGTTTGTTTCCAAAATGGTCTTTCTGTTTTCCATACAACCTTCCAACAGTTGACCCACCTGTTTGTCCAAATATTCTTTCTTGGAGCCTCCTGCCACCGTGATAATAGTATCACGGTCCGAAATCATCGTTACATGTCCTGTACTTTCATACAGGGATTCTGCATATTCTTTGGCAAAATCACCAAGTTCACCAATTGGCGAATATTTTTTAAGGATAACTTCTCCATCACGATCCACGAAAATTTCCAGTGGATCACCTTCACGAATACGTAACGTACGGCGGATTTCTTTTGGAATGACCACACGACCAAGGTCATCTATACGGCGGACAATACCAGTAGCTTTCATTTCACATGTTGCCCCACTTTCTCGAGAAGATTTTTCAACTACTGTTCCTTAATGGGTAGAGGAAAGTCCCAGAACGTTTAGTGTGATATCTTGACCATAGTATTCATCTGTTCCCATTTCCTTATACATGCTTCGGAGAATATAGTTGTGTAACTTTCGAAGAAGGCGACCATGTACCCATACGACTTGAATATATAAAAGAAGAAGCAAGAAGGAGATCCTAAGTCCTCCCCTTGCTTCTCTGTATGGTTGTCCATATTTGCGTCATACAAAGCATTCATTCGGGCAAATTTAACCCCTGAACGTATGCTAACACAGCAATTTTACCAGCTTACTTGCTGCTTGTACCTTCATCTGTAGTTGCATCTTTGTCTGTTCCAGTCGTACCTTGGTCAGTCTTGGTATCCGTACCTGTGGAGTCATCCGTTTTTGGTTCGGTTGTTTTCTCTCCTTCAGTTCCTGTACCCGTAGTGCCTTCAGTTGTGCCTTCAGTCTTACCTTCTTCAGCTTTTTCTGTTTTTGGCAGTTTAACTTCTTTTACGATTTTGTCCAATTCATTTTGCATGAACGTATCGATTTCGGCTGCAGCCAATTGGCTCTTCAAACTTTCTTTTTGTTCAGCCGTCAATTTGGCAAAGTCAGCTTCTGTACGAGCTTCCACTTTCATGACGTGGTAACCGTACTCTGTCTCTACTGGATCACTGATTTTGTTCAGTGGCAATGTTTTTGCAGCTTCCTTAAATGCCTCTACCCAGCTGCCTACAGGTGTATTTTCATACAGTCCACCCTTTTCAGCAGAACCTGGATCTTCGGAATATTTTTTTGCAATTTCAGCAAAATCAGCTCCGCCATCCAACTTGGTTTTTACTTCTTTTGCAATTTTAAGTGCATCTTCTTTTTTACGTTCTTTTTGCGTTTTTGGATCTGTGAAGTTAATCAGCACGTGACGAACGGAAGCCGTAGTGAACTGATCTTTGTTTTTCTCAAACTCAGCCTTAATGGCATCTTCCGTAACGCCTGTTTCTTTGTCTTTGATTACCGTCATGATGCGAGTCATATAATCTTTAATGTTCTGGTCAGTCAGGTTCTGAGCTTTCAGCATCTCAGTCCATTGATCTGCCTGAACAGAAGCTTTCATTTTATCAAATTGCTCGGTTGCTGTTTTGGTACCTGCTGTTTTGGCTTCTTCACTTGCTTTGCCACTCAGATATTCATAAGCAACTTCCTGTTTCACCAGATACTCTTTGAAATCATCCATATCCATCATTTGTGCATACTCCGGATAGAGGAATTTCATGACACGTTGCTCCATGTCGAATTCATTGGCTGTAATGGTACCACCATCATACGTAGCGACTACAGCACTTGTATCCGTCGATTCAGGTGCTTTTGCTTCTTCCTTCTTGCCACATGCAGCAAGCAGTGATAAGGATAGTACTGCGACCATGCTCACAGACAGTACTTTTCCTACTTTTTTATACTTTGGTAACATCCTTTAGTTCCCCCTTTGATTTAAAAGCAGTTTTCATGGACTCCAGAATTTTCTCTACCAGCTCCATCAGTTGCTTATCCCCAAGCCCCTTGCCTTTAGCGTGAATCAGCATATGGGGTCCTTGTTCAAATTGTACACGTCTTTCGAACTGATTTCCAATGTGCGCGATTTTCGAGAGTTCAAAGGCATGTTCACGCCCTTCATAGAACTTCACGGTAATGTCCTCACCACGTTGGGAAATCGACTCAATACCGTAGATCTTGCCGTATACTTTCATCCGTGCAACAGCCAGCAGGTTGATAACGGCCTCCGGAAGATCACCGAATCGGTCAACCAATTCGTCTTCCAACTCCATCGCATCGTCGAAGGATGCAATGACCGCCACTTTTTTGTAGATCTCAATCTTCTGAATGCTGTCGTAGATATAATCGGACGGCAAGTAGGCATCGATACTGAGATCCAGAGTTGTGTTCCACTGGTCTGAAAGTACCGGCTCTTCGCCAAGCATCGTAACTTTGCGTTTGTTGATCTCCTCTGCGAGCATCTGGGAATACAGATCAAACCCGACGGAAGCGATGAAACCATGCTGCTCCGCTCCTAGCAGATTTCCCGCACCACGAATCGACAAGTCACGCATGGCGATTTTGAATCCTGAACCCAGTTCGGTAAATTCTTTGATTGATTGTAGACGTTTCTCAGCAACTTCAGTAAGGACTTTATCCCGTTGGTACGTAAAATAGGCATACGCAATACGATTGGAACGACCCACACGTCCGCGCAGCTGATACAGCTGGGAGAGTCCCATTTTATCCGCATCATGTACGATCAGTGTATTTACGTTCGGAATATCTACCCCGGTCTCGATGATACTTGTGCTCACAAGCACGTCATATTCACCATCCAGGAAGTCGAGAATCGTTTTCTCCAGCTCTGTTTCCGACATCTGACCATGTCCCACACCAACTTTGGCCTCAGGCACAAGTTCAGAAATTTCGGCAGCCATCTCCTGGATTCCCTGAACACGGTTGTAGAGGTAATACACTTGCCCACCACGGGCAAGTTCACGCTCAATCGCTTCGCGGACAAGCGCCTGGCTGTGTTCAACCACATAGGTCTGTACCGGGAACCGATTCTCTGGCGGAGTCTCGATAACGGACAGATCACGCACACCCAGCATGGACATATGAAGCGTACGCGGAATCGGCGTTGCCGTCAGCGTCAGCACGTCCACATTGGTTTTCAGCTTCTTCAGTTTTTCCTTATGAGTTACTCCGAAGCGCTGTTCTTCATCAACAATGAGTAGTCCCAGATCCTTGAACACCAGATCCTGCGACAGCAATCGATGCGTCCCGATGACAATATCCACTGTGCCTGCCTTGATGCCTTTGGCTGTTTCATTCTGCTCTTTACGGGAGCGGAACCGGCTAAGCACATGAATGTTGAACGGATAACCGGAGAAGCGCTCACGGAATGTCTCAAAATGCTGCTGTGCCAAAATGGTTGTTGGAACAAGTACAGCCACTTGTTTACCTTCAATAGCTGCCTTAAATGCAGCTCGAATAGCGACCTCAGTTTTGCCGTAACCAACATCCCCACACAATAAACGATCCATTGGACGGTTTTGTTCCATGTCCTTCTTGATTTCTTCAATCGCACGTACCTGATCACGCGTCTCATCGTAAGGGAACATGTCCTCAAACTCCTGCTGCTCCGCGGAATCCTTGTCGAATCCAAACCCTTTGGAGGTCTGACGCTCTGCATACAGCTTAATCAGATCATCAGCAATATCCTGTACGGATGTGCGGACTTTATTTTTAACCCGTGTCCATTCATTGCCGCCCAGCTTGTATATTTTCGGTTCCTTCTCTTCGGAACCAACATATTTCTGAATCAGATCGATCTGCTCAATAGGTACAGACAGTTTGTCTCCACCCGCATAGAGAATATGCATGTAGTCCTTATGAATACCGCCAACCTCGAGTGTACCGATCCCCAGATACTTACCAATTCCGTGGTTCTGATGAACGACATAATCGCCAACTTTTAGCTCGCTATAGGATTTGATCCGTTCAGCATTATCTACATTCCGAATCGGTTTGCGTACTTTACGCTGTTTTTGCGAGAACATCTCGCCCTCGGTCACAACAGCCAAATGAATGGACGGCATTTCAAATCCCGTTTGCAAATTACCGATCATCATCTCTGGCTCTGGAATATCATAGTCCATCAGTACCCGGCGCATCCGCTCGAGTCGCTCTTCACCGTTCGCCAGCATGAGCACTTTGACTCCGGCCTTCTGCCAACGCTCCATCTCTGCCTTAAGTACGTTCATCTGTCCATGGAAATCCTGCATGCCACGACTGATGAAGTTCAGAATGTTTTGTGGTTGAGTGTGTGGAACTTGGCGCAAAAAGATCGACATAAACAGCGTCTGGAATGGACGCTCATACAAGAGTTCATCACCGTCTGCGGATAATGGAAGATCCGGAAGTGTTTTTCCGTTTTGCATCAAATGCAGGTTCCACTCCGATTCATCACGGTCCAGTTGTTTCGATGTCTCCGATAGTCTGGCAGGCTCATCTAGTACCAGCAGGGTATCTTCCGGCATATAGTCGTAGATCGTTTTGTTCTCCGGATAGAGCGGAGAAATATATTTGTACATTTCGGAGAAATACACGTGTTCCCGCAAAAGCTCGATCTCCCGGTGAATTTCTTCACGAAGACGCAGCTTCGCCTGCCGGTCCGTCATTTTCTCCAGCTGTTGCTCCAGCAAAAGAGCAGCCGCATCGGCAGCCTTTTCCATACGTTCACGATCTGCAATTAACTCCTTGCATGGTAAAACCGTAATTTCTTCAATCCGTTCAATCGAACGTTGATCTGCTGGATCAAATGTCCGAATGGAGTCGATCTCATCATCAAATAACTCCACCCGATATGCGATCGATGAAGTAACCGGATAGAAGTCGATGATACCTCCGCGTACACTCATCTCACCACGAGATTCCACGCGTTCCACACGCTCATATCCGAGCTTTACCATCTCCAGCAGGAAGGAGTCCAGTTGAAGTGTGTTGCCTTGTTTAATCAAAATTCGAGCATTGGCCATCACTTCCGGAAGCGGAACATAACGTCTTACCCCGGAAAAAGGAATAACAACAACGCCCCTGAATCCCTGGGCGCAGCGGACCAACACATCAATACGCTGACCCAATGTTTCCGGGCTGGAAACAGCAGCTTCAGCAGCGACAAGTTCGTTGGCAGGATAGATCAACACCTGATCAGGTGAAAGCGCTTCCTGTAAATCTTCTGCAATTTTTTGAGCTGAAAACATATTATGTGTTACTACGAGCAATGGTCGGTTCATTTCCTGATGCAGAGCAGCCAGCATAATCTGACGCGCCGAGCCGGATAGACCCGAAACCAATTGTTCCTTCATGCCGGACTTGATTCCGGCTGTAATGGACCCGAAGTCCGGATCTTTGGAAAAAGCCTGTATAAGTGCTTGTAACAAAAGGGGCACCTCTCTTATAACTTACTTGATTATCTCACGCAAACGCGTAGCATCACTATTAAAATGGATACAAATTCCTTTTTGTCCTGTTTCATCATATCGGATTACTCGCAACATTGCCACATCTGTTGATGCGGCTGAGCCTGATTTCGAGATAGCGATGGCTTTCATGCAAACTGAAAAGAAGCCTCAGCAGGCTGCCAAGGCTATAAAAGGTGGAGCGTTATTACGCAACCGCCCTCAACTGTCATTCGATCCTGTTACAGGCGATGTCTACTGAAGCGGACTCGCGAGCAGGCTAAGCTCCGGATTATGCTCCAGGGCTTCCTTACAGTAATCACATGTAATCCGAACGGTAATGTCACCACCGGAATTATACGCTATTATATCCCTCCGCTCGTCGGGGGTCAAGAAATGAAAGCCGAGCTCTACTTCCGTTATCTGGGCAGAATCGATTCGTCCAATAAAGGTACGGCAATGCCTACATACGTAATTCACTGACATGTTTATGCCTCCTGAACATGGTTTATACATCCAGTATGTCCAGTATGGCTGAATCGAACCCGTCTTTTATGATTATTTTACCAAGTATGTCTACAAAATTAACCGTTAAACTTCGCCATTGTTTGTTCGAACGTATGAGTCAAGCTATGCTCCAAGGCATCACACGTTTGCTCAATGGTCTGATCCAGGGCTTCTTTTTCTTTCTTCATGAATGTTGACAGTACATAATCAACAATGGCATGTCCTGGTTCGGGCCGGGATATTCCCATGCGTACCCGGTTAAACTGCTGTGTACCGGTATGCTGAATAATGGACTTGATTCCATTATGTCCGCCTGCACTGCCTTGATAACGCAATCTGACTTTGCCAATCTCTGTATCCATGTCGTCATACACAACAATCAGATCTTCAAGACTAACTTTATAAAAATCCATATAGGCTCGAACCGATTCACCAGACAAGTTCATATAGGTCATTGGTTTGATCAGTACGGTTTTCACACCGCCAATATTGCCTTCTCCAATCAGCGCCTTACATTTATTCTGTGTAATGGAGATATTATGACGATTAGCCAACCGATCCAATGCCATAAAACCGATATTATGACGAGTTTTGGCATAGTTCGAGCCTGGATTTCCAAGTCCAACAATCCACTTCATCTTGTTCCCTCCTTCGGATTAGCCTGAGGTGAGGCATAGACTTCGAATGTTATATTTCATATAATATCAAGAAAGTAAAGATCGATTTACTGTAGTGTTCACAGTTAATATTTTATCGACCCAGGAAGGTGAGCGGGTTTTGCGCGAAGACAATGGACAACTGACTCAACATAGCGATTTTATCTATCATCTCGAATATCACGTACCTGTACAGGTATACGACCGCGACACCCATATTGAGATTGGTCTAATCACACGTTTCGATAATCAATTCGTCGAAATTGCTGACACGCTTTTTCATCGGCGTCGTTTCCGATTTATCTCCCGCCCCGGGTATTAACCATATAAGATGAACGAACCATTTTACACTGGATTACTGCGCGTGCAGAAACATCTTCCGAAGCAGCTTTCTTTCAGAAAGCTTTTAACTTCACTTCTTCAGATCTTTTCTGCCCTCTCCATTATTGTGTAAATTAGTAGTTCAAATTATATGGACTGACCAGCGTCTGTTTCACTTTTAATAAAACGGCACGCCGACAGGGGTTACATTTTCCATTGAACCGGAAAACGTAACCCCTCTACTACTTTATGCAGACATCCTTATTCAATTTCAAACAGCTTGCTGATTGATAATTCCTCATGAACCCGGATAATCGCTTCTCCGAGCAAAGGCGCTACGGACAACACTTTGAGTTTGCTTGTCGGATTAGCATGCGTAATTGGAATGGTATCCGTTACGATGACTTCCTTCAATGGTGCATTCTCCAAACGTTCCATCGCAGGTCCGGACAATACCGGGTGAGTACAGCACGCGTATACTTCTTTTACGCCGCCTTCCATCAGAGCATTCGCTCCCAGTACAATCGTTCCCGCCGTGTCAATAATGTCATCGATCAGGATGGCTGTTTTACCCTCGATGTTACCGATAATGTTCATCACTTCGCTCACATTTGGCTCAGGACGACGTTTATCGATAATCGCCAGGGGCGCATTCAGGAAATCAGCCAGTTTACGTGCGCGCACTACGCCACCGTGGTCAGGCGACACAACAACTGGATTTTCGATCTGTTTCGACCGGAAATATTGAGCCAGAATTGGCACGCCGAGCAAATGGTCAACCGGAATGTCGAAGAATCCCTGGATCTGCATTGCATGCAAGTCCATCGCGATGACACGGGTTGCACCCGCTTTTTCAATCAGGTTAGCAACCAGCTTCGCTGTAATCGGGTCACGCGAACGTGCCTTGCGATCCTGTCTTGCATAGCCATAGTAAGGAATAACGACGTTAATCGTCTTGGCAGATGCCCGTTTGAGTGCATCAATCATAACGAGCATTTCCATCAGGTTATCATTAACCGGCAAGCAAGTGGACTGCACGATATAAACGTGACAACCCCGAACACTCTCGGAGAGTTTCACTTGAATCTCGCCATCACTAAAGCTGGTTGTGTGAGATTCACCCATAGGGATCCCGATATAATCAGCAATTTGATGGGCAAGCTTGGGGTTAGAATTGCAAGTAAATATTTTTAATTTCGAATCAAAATAAGTCATAAAATAAAAACCCTCCGTGCTGGTTCATTGGAATCAATAAGCGTCTGCGACATGTCGGCACCTCCCCGATCTTCGGGAGGCAATCTTGTTATCAAAACCCCTTATTGGGGTTTGGCATTTTGTTTCTTGGCTTTGGCACGTCCGCGAATCTTCTCCGCATAACCAGGTTTATTCTCCTGACGTGGACGAGCAATGGCCAGATCATTCTCGGGAACGGAATGGGTAACGGTGGAGCCAGCAACCACATAAGCGCCTTTTCCTACCGTAATCGGTGCAATCAGATTGACGTTGCTGCCTACAAAAGCATCATCTTCAATCGTTGTCACAGCTTTATTATAACCATCATAATTGACAGTTATTGCCCCGCATCCAACATTTACGTTTTTCCCTACTTTGGCATCTCCAATATAGCTGAGATGAGATACTTTGGAACCTTCATCAATTGTAGCATTTTTCACTTCAACAAAGTCACCAATTTTTACGTTGCGACCCAGTTTAGTCCCTGGACGCAAATTAGCAAATGGACCAACCGTTGCATCAGAACCAACCTCGGCATTGGATACTACCGAATGTTTAATCGTAACTCCGTCCTGAATAACGCTGTCTTCCACATCTGCCTGAGGACCAATATGACATGCTTCACCAATGGAAGTTGTGCCTTTGAGAATCGTCCCCGGATACAAAACTGTATCTGATCCAATCGTAACATCCGCTCCGATATATGTCGATGACGGATCAATGATCGTAACACCGTTCAACATATGACGTACGGCAAGACGTTCACGCATGAAGGCTTCGGCTTGCGAAAGTGCGAGTCGGTCATTAACCCCGATGGATTCTGCGATGTCATCCGACATGTAAGCTTCAACGACTTCTCCATCATTGCGGAAAATGCCAACTACGTCTGTGAGATAATACTCTCCCTGAGCGTTCTGGTTCGTCACTTTCTCCAGGGCAGCGAACAATTTTGCATTATCGAAACAGTATGTGCCCGTGTTAATCTCATTCACAGCATCTTCCTGCTCCGTGCAATCCTTCTGTTCCACAATCCGTTGTACAGATCCATCTTCTCCGCGAATAACGCGGCCATAACCTTTGGGATTGTCCAACTGAGCCGTAAGAACTGTCGCTGCTGCTCCGCTACTCTCATGGAGCTTCATCAGACCTTCCAACGTCTCACTGGTTACAAGAGGTGTATCTCCACAGACCACAATTGTAGAGCCTGTTTCGCCGCCAAGCAAAGATTTAACCTGCTTCACTGCATGACCTGTACCCAGTTGTTCTGCCTGGAGTGCATACTCTGCTCTGGAACCCAAAAATGACTGCACCGCTTCGGCACCATGACCGACTACAACTACACTGCGTTCAACGCCTGCGCTGAGTGCTGCATCCAGCACATGTCCAACCATAGGTTTACCGCATACGGGATGCAGTACTTTGTACAATTTTGATTTCATTCGTTTCCCTTGCCCTGCGGCAAGAACGATTGCCATTCGTTTCAAAATTAACGACCTCCTGTTCTGAAAATCCCATTGAAATGCATTGCTGATCCATATCCAATGAGTATCGTTCAGCCGGCTTCAAGCCGGTCCTGTTCATCGCCTGCTGTCTCTGTAATCACACGTAACAACGCGGACACCAACGAATCGTGACCTATATGTATACGCCGTGTACCTGCGAGCTTAACCGAATCCCAATGATTCCTAAGATGCCGCCCTGCCACCAAGCGCACGATGCGCTTTTTGTTCTCTGCTATTAAACTCAATACTGAATATATCTTATTCCGGTCAAAAAGAAAAGAGAGCCATAAGACATGGCTCTCTTTTCCTTCGAACCCCAATAATGTTCTCAGGCACCTTCTTCAATGACTTCTTCCTCAGTTGCCGCACGATCGTATTCAGTCAAAACTGCTGCCTGAATCTTCTCGCGCGTACCGGAAGAGATCGGGTGGGCGATATCACGGAACTCTCCATCAGGAGTACGTTTGCTCGGCATAGCAACAAACATTCCGTTGTTACCATCAATGACACGAATGTCATGAACGACGAATTCGTTATCGATGGTAATGGATGCGATAGCCTTCATTCTCCCCTCCGAGTTAACACGGCGGAGTCTGACATCCGTAATTTGCATGTGTGTGTTCACCACCTTTTTCCATCAGAACTTGGTGTATAATTCCACACAGCATATACGAACTCCTTCTTTTTATAACCACAAAAATTTCCTAATTTCAGGAATTTTTTTATTTAATACACAATTCGACAACGTTAGTGCCAGGTCGATGGAAAAGACCTTTTAACGACATAACATTCGTCATCTTTCTACAGGTCAAAATAGTTGCCCGGCTTGACGGAAATCTGTCTGCTCTTGGCATCAACCGCTGTCAGTTTCGCCAGAGATACGTAATCTGTTAGCAGGCGTTCTTCTGAATCCACAGAACCAGATTCCACCAGTACTCCTACCCCGGCAACTGTAGCATTAAACTCGGCCAAAAGATCGATCATTCCTTGCACCGTACCCCCGGCCTTCATGAAGTCATCCACAATAAGTACTCTGGAATGCTCACGCATCGCCCTACGAGAGAGGGACATCGTATGCAGACTTTTATGGGACCCGGATACATAATTGATACTTACGGCCGATCCTTCTGTAGCCTGATGGTCCCTGCGTACGAGCACGACAGGCAGGTTGAGCTGGGCTCCGGTCGCATAAGCCAGTGGAATTCCTTTGGTTTCTACCGTCATAACCACATCAATATTCATGTTGCCAAAAGCCGTTGCAAAGATCTTGCCGGCTTCATTCATCAATGCGGGCTGTCCGAGCAGATCAGACATGTACAGGTATTCTCCAGGCAAGATCCGATCAGGCTGCGCGAGCTGGGTCGAGAGTCGCTCTGCAAAAGCCAATGCCAGCTCTCGAGACACCTTCGGAATCCATCTAACTCCCCCGGCTGCTCCAGCCAGTGTATTCAGTTCTCCTGACCCACCTTCTTCGAACACTTCCTTGATAATCGCCAAATCTTCACTAATTGAAGACTTTGCGGCTCCATAACGTTCGGCAAATGTGGTCAACGGAATAACCGTATGCGGTCTGGACAATAAGTATTGCGTCATTTCAACCAGCCTTGCGCTTCGTTTTAACTTCTTCACAGAGATCCATCCTCACGATCACGGAAACATCCAAATCCGAATAATTATTTAAGAATATACCACCTTTATACGTGTTTGTACATTATAAAAGCGAATTTTACGTCAACATACGCACAGCGTACACTTCTTTGCAGAACCCACGCAGACCATTGTATATCCGGGCAACCTTGGATTCTTTGGAGACCAGCCCAAATACCGTTGGACCGCTACCGGACATTAACACGCCGTCTGCACCCAATCGAATCATGGCATCCTTCAGATGCTGAACTTCCGGATACAGCTTCAACGTTACATCTTCAAGTACATTGCCCATCTGGTTACAGACTTCCGTGAATGATTGATTGCGAATAGCCTGCTCCATTTTAGCCGCACTCGGATGACGAACAATCTTGTCACTGCGGAACCTTCCGTACACATCGGCTGTAGACACATTGATCGGAGGTTTGGCCAGAATTACCCAGCATTGCGGCGGATTAGGAATGGGAGTTAACTTCTCACCACGGCCTGTAGCGAGTGCAGTCCCTCCTGTGATACAGAATGGAACATCCGACCCAAGTTCAGCTCCAAGCTCCTGCAGTTCGTGATCCGGTATATTCAACCGCCACAGACGGTTCAATCCACGCAGCGCTGCTGCTGCATCACTGCTGCCCCCGGCAAGTCCGGCTGCAACTGGAATCTTTTTATCCAGATGAATATGGACGCCCGTACGCACGTTATAGCGCTCCTTAATGAGTCTAGCTGCCTGGAAAGCCAGATTCTTCTCGTCGAGCGGGATATACCCCGCCTGACTGGAGATGAAAATAGTATCTCGCGGCAGCTCCGACATTTCCAGCCGATCAGCCAGATCGACCATGGTCATGATCATTTCAACTTCATGGAATCCATCGCTTCTTTTATGTAAAACGTCCAGCATCAAATTAATTTTAGCAGGCGCTTTTTCGTAAATTTTCAAGGCGTTCACCCGTCCTCACCTTTTCCCTAAGACAACTTAACATATTATATCAAAATGGGGCTGTCAAGTCATTTCTATTCCGCATCTAAGGGGAAAAAGCGGGGTAGTTCCTGATGGATTTCCCCCGCTTTTCTGTCAGCTTGAACCAGATTAAGATTTGCGGGCAGCCTGCTCAGCGAGTTGAATGGCTCTTTTCACCATGTTTCCTGCATCCTTGGCTTTGATTCCACCCCAGCCTTCCTGTTGGACCGTATCGTAGAAGCCCAGGTCTTTCGCAAGTTCATTCTTCAGATCCTCTGACATGACACTTCTTCTTCTGCGACTCATGAAACCATCCTCCTCCAAAGTATCCTTCATAATGTGATGAGTTCGTTCACGTTTTGGACATCTTGCCATCAGGCCAAATTCAGTTTCCCTGCATTGCTTCAGAAACTGACTCTTTACCTGTCCATATAGTATGCCGCGACCGTTCCTTGCTCATTCCTGAGTATGTATGGGTTACGTTAGAGGGCGAATTGATGTTTAAAAAACAAAAAAGCGATCCGCCTTGTGGGGCGAATCGCCTGTAAATCGATACTTACGTCTCCATATAGGAGCTATGCGTCTGGCTGCCCGGGTCATAAACCATGACTTCCACCGACTCCGTAAGTATATCCGCATAACTATAAGAAACTCGCTTGAAGGTTTCTTGCTCCTCATCAAGCTTAACAATAAAAACAGAAGGGTACGTTTCTTCCAATACACCCGTACGCTCAATGGTCTTACGGCGGCCACCATTAGCCCGCAACATAATTTTCTGACCAATATGTGCATCGAGATTGCGTTTGATATCCAACAGCGTGTTTTTAGCCATTGTCGACGACCACCTCTTTTCTTGTCCATTATACCGGTTTTTACAGTCATTGTCAAATCAAAGCTAATTATTATATCAGCATCAAAAAGTTGTTGTCAATGAATTTTTTTGCAAACAAAAAAAGCCCCAAATTGGGACTTTAAATGGCCTACATCAGACTGCCGAGGGGTTCACTTTTAGCGTAGATAAATCATTCAGCCCAGGCAGACCTACCCGGTAACTCCCCCGTGTCTCGACACCACCCACACCCTGGCTGCCACTGATGGTATTGTGCAGAACATCACTCATGTTGACCGTATCCCGCACAGAGGTAAAGGAGGCCTTGGCAGCCACATAGACCGGATCAAGTGCATGAATGAGAATTCTGCCTGGAGAACTGGCAAAGTTCGCTCCAGCGCGCAGCAGTGCCTCAAAATGGGACTGACAGGCCCCTGCCACAATAGTCAGTGCATCCAGATGGCGTTCATATTGTCTGGCCACCTGAATGGCCGACACAAAATTTTGCGAATTCTTGTAGCTACCAAGACTATATAAGTCATAGGGCTGACGTGTCTTTAGGACCCCATCATGACCCGTAATGACCACGATATCCGGACGTACTTTGGGTAATAAACGGTATAGGGTATCTGCCATTGCCGATTCATGGACATATTGTCCCTCTGCGGGCACACGAAGTTGCTCATAGAGATCCATACTTTTTTTCAAATAGTTCGGATCTCCATCCAGATGAAGCACCTTTCCAGGCATCTCAAAATAAGCCGGTTCCTGCTGAGCAGACCAATCCTGTACCAGACCTTCCCGATTCCGCTCAGCCTGTTCCATACGATTCTGCTGCAGACGGGACAGGGTCTGATGTGCTTTAATATGCGCCTGTCTAGTCTTGGCGCTTTGTGGTTCGTAAGGAACCTGTATCAAATCGTCCACCGGGGAATCGGCAATCAGCCGGAACTCAGTCCCTTTAATGACCGCAGCATCCAACTGGAGGCCTTCCACCCGAAAAGTCACATCGCCGCCGTATGACTTCCGAACGACCAAGTCTCCGATATTCATCAACGTAATCACCTCTACCCCATCGTATGGGCAGAGACCCGGTTTGGTTCATTCAAATTTTACAGTGCTGCACGTACTCCTGCTTCCCACATTACGGTGCTGAGTGTGGCATACTCTTGCAGACTCAACGTCTCTCCACGTCGGGACGGTTGAATACCTGCCTGCTCCAGCAGAATGTCTGCCTGTTCCCGGTTCTCCTTTGTGAAGAAACGTGCCTTCAAGTTGTTTGAGATTGTTTTTCTCCGTTGGGCAAAAGAAGCCTGTACCACTTCGAAGTAGTGTGCTTCATCCGGAATCTCCACTGGTGGTTTCTCACGCACTTTCAGCTTAATGACAGCTGATTCCACATTAGGTTGCGGAATGAAGACTGTAGGCGGCACAATACACACAAGCTCCGGCATACTGTAGTACTGAACTGCGATGCTCAGACTGCCGTAGTCTTTTGATCCTGGTGCAGCAGCCATGCGTTCAGCCACTTCTTTTTGGATCATGACAACAATACTGTCTACCGGCAGCTTCTCTTCCAACAGTTTCATCATAATTGGAGTCGTTACATAATAAGGCAGGTTAGCCACGACACTGACTTTGTCCACGGATGCAAAATCCGTATTAAACAACTCAGCCAGATCAAGCTTCAACACATCCCCATGATGAACACGTACATTCGAATAAGGCTGCATCACTTCTCCCAGGATTGGGATCAAGCGCTGATCAATCTCTACGGCTGTGACAGGACCTGCTACCCGAGCCAGTCGCTCCGTAAGGGCTCCAATACCCGGCCCGATCTCTAACGCGCCCTTGGACTCGTCCAAATCGGCTGCATTAACAATTTTGTTCAGTATATTTTGATCGATCAGAAAGTTCTGACCCAGACTTTTCTTGAATGAGAATCCGTGTCTTTGAATAATCTCTTTGGTTCGCTTGGGCGTTGCAATTTCTATCGTCTCTTCCATATCCTTCATATGCTCACATTCCTTCACGTTCAATTTGCGCTAATGCTGTAGAGAACTCTTCCCGTGTAATCTGAAATACACTGAGACGTTTGTGGAACTGCTTACCGTTACAATAACCGATGCCCAGCAGATTGCCCATCTCCATGCGACGTGCAGCAGCCTGCGGATGCACGATAAGTCCTGCCGCGATCAGGTCCTCCCAATCGATCAGGCTCGGAGCACCTTCGTATGAAGTATGTACGCGCGCCAGAGCATGACGGATCGCTTCAGGTGAGGCATTCTCCACCCCAATGTCCCCTTTACGCGTTGCATCGGCTTCCGGAATGAAGGCATGTTTGCAGCCAGGCACCTTATTCGCAATAATTTTACGAATGCGTTCGCCAGCATGATCCGGATCTGTCAGTACAATGACTCCCCGTCTCTCCTGAGCAAGCGCAATCCGCTTCAGAATGCGTTGGTTGATTGCTGATCCACCTGTTTCTATTGTATCGGCTTCAACGGCCCGACGGATAGCTACCGTATCGTCACGGCCTTCCACCACAATGACTTCTTTTATCATGTTCCATTTCTTCCTTTCTAACGCAAAAAGAAGAGGAATATCCTCTTCTCTGCCAAACGGCGGGGGAGACTGAATTCAGACTCCTCCGCCGCATATTCCGCATGAATCATTCATGCAACTATTTTATAGCATTCCCATTTCAAAGTAAAACGATTTTAGTTCGCTTCCGGCTTCACCGGACCGATCACGTAGACCGTCTTGCCTTTCTTACGTCCAAAATTCAGGGCATGCTTCACACTGTCATAATATACATCAATTTTGTTGCCTTTAATGGCACCGCCTGTATCTTCCGCACGACGGAATCCCAGACCTTCGATATATACCCACCAGCCAATTGGAATGACTTTGGGATCAACCGCAATGGTGCGACCTTCCGTTACACGAGTACCGGAAGCTGTTTTAGTACCAATGCCAGGCTCTTCGGAAGAGTAGGCAGTCATGGATACATTTTTAAGTACTTTGGAGTATTTAAAAGAAGTCCCGGATACAGTAATCACTTTGCTGCCCGAGGCAGATGTTTTCTTCGAGTTCGTTGTTGTAGCCTTTTTGGTTGTTGAAGTTTGAGCCGATACAGTCTGAATCTCAGGTTCTTTCACGACCGGTTTTGCTTTGGTGCCGACAGCGATCACTTTATCTACACGATTATTCGCGACAGATTTGCCGACCATTTTTTTGGAGACCAATTCTCCATCCTGAAATACCTTTTCGATATGCTGTACAAGTGTGCCTTCTTTGCCGTTTACAACGACACGGTTATCCCCTTTGTACAAGCTAGGGTCAGCCGTTTTAATAACTTTGTAAGCGATCGGTTGCTCTACTTCCACTGTACGCTTTGTTACGCGCACTACACGGATCTTCATCTCCGCTTTGATCGCAGTTCCGAGCGCCGGATACACTTTATCATTACTTTCAACTTGAATACCTGATTTTTGAATTGCATCTTCCACCGATGAATCGGTTGTATACAGAGTCTTGGTGTCTCCGTCTGCCGTAATGTTAACTGGAACGGCCCGCTCAATAACGATTCGGTCTCCATCTGTAATCGCCCCATTCATGGACATGGATACCTTATCGTGAGGGCTGACTGTGATCGACTGCTCCTCCAGCATTTCCTGAAGCATTCCTGTACGAGTCTCTACCACCTGAGCTTTGCCATCAATAACCAGCGAAATTTGTTTCCCGGCCTGACCGTAAACGACTAACAAGATCATGATTGTAAGCGCAATTGAGAAAATCGCGATCAATGCCATTTGACGCATGTTCTCATGCTTCCACCGCAACGCGAAAGACTTACTGGATGATCGTGACTCATGGGTCTCTTCTGGTTGGAATGTGCCCACTTCTCCGTCCTCCTTCATAGCCTCGCCGTCTAAAGTAATGCATGATGTCTTTGACGTGACTATACCAAATTTTCTACAGAACACAGATTGGACCAACATAATCCGGTTCTGCACCATGAATCAATCTTCGCAACATGATGTCATCCTCCTGAATACCTACCGTATGATGACAATATTTCTTTTATTCAAAAACAAAAAAGCCAAAGAAAGAGTGTAAGAGGAACTCTTTCGTGGCTTCCGAATGATTTTGAATATCGGAAATTCATGCACGAGGTTACCTCTCTTTTTCCGCTTGCGAGGTTAGCTGTCGGGTTCGGGCGAAAGAGAGCCGCCCTATCTTGGGTCACCCGCTCATGGCGGACGCCCTTGAATTCACCCCGAGACCCAAAGAAGAAATCAAATACGGCTTCGCAGTTCCCTTCGCTGCTTTTGGGTCAGCGAACGTTGCGCATCGGCCAAATACACCGATGTTTAAGCCCTATTGGTTCCCCCGCTCTCCGTTAACGGAGACTCAGCGAGACTGATTCATGAAAGTAATGTTGTTTCATCGGAAAGTGTCCCTTTGTTCATCCCCCGAACATCTGTCCAATTTTCCGCACAACAATTCACTGAAAAGATGATATCCTGTTTTGATGCATGTTGTAAAGCGTTGATCAAGTACGTTTTTCTGAATATTTGGTTAAAATATTGTAATATTCTTGATTTATTTGGATCAAAGGGCAAATTAACTCCGCTTACCTGCCTTTTTCACCTCATTTACTCGTTTTTTTAACGAATTCCAAATCGTTCCATGGCATTTTTGGTTGTTATTGCAGCAATTTCCTCCACCGAAATGCCTTTAATTTCCGCAGCTGCCTCTGCAACCAGACGTACATGCGCTGTCTCATTTCGCTTCCCACGATAAGGGTGAGGTGTCAAATATGGAGCATCTGTTTCAATGAAAAACCGGTCCATAGGAACCTTCTCCAGCACCTCTTTGGGCTGCTTTGCATTTTTGAATGTGATTGGTCCTCCGAAGGAGAGATGGAAGCCCATATCGAGACAACTTTTTGCTGTTTCCCAGCTGCCCGAGAACGAGTGCATCACACCACCAACCTCACCCGCTTTCTCTTCACGCAAAATTCTTATGATATCCTCATGTGCATCCCGATTATGGATGACAATCGGCATCTTCACTTCACGCGCCAAAGCAATTTGTTGTCGTAATACGCGATGCTGTATTTCCTTTGGTGAAGTGTCCCAGTGATAATCCAATCCAATCTCACCAATCGCAACCACTTTTTCATGCTTGCATAAAGATGCAATCCACTCCAAATCGCCCTCCTGCATTGTGATCGCATCTACGGGATGCCACCCTACAGCTGCATATATAAAATCATATGTTTCAGCGAGTTTCATTGTGGTTGGAATCGTCTCCCGGTTAAAGCCAATGTTGATCATGCGACCAACTCCTGCATCCACAGCACGCTGAATCATGTCCTCGCGGTCCTCGTCGAATTGTGGTGCATCCAGATGTGTATGTGTGTCGAACAGCATCATGTCTGTATCTCCCTTCATGTCGAAATAACGACTATCTTCTTTTGTAAATTTAATTTGTAAATTCCAATAATTTAATGACTCGTACATAAAACATTTTGGGTAATCTGTGTATTACATCATCACGTTTGTTTCTTCACAACTACAATATATAGAAGAGATACGGATATTCTGATCTATATATTGCTAATTGCGCTCATTTTGCCTGCTTGCATTTACAAAATTATGTCGATCTACATATACTCCCCATTAAAGCAGATTACTGTATCATGAAAAATAGCTCTTTTAGAAAGTGTTTTGATATCAAAATTCTTCATCGGATTATACCCACACGATTACAAGAAATAGGGGCGTATATGTGACGGTAATTCGTGAATAATCGCATCCACCTTGTTTTGCGGGTAATACAAATGATGTTTCCCTCGGTGAAGCCCACTGATGGAACGGACAATGTCAGATACTTCTGACAACTCACGTAAATTGTCCTGTCGATCCAGAAGAAGAATCTGCTTATCTGTGGATTCATCCGGACGAAACACATCATACGGATTATCCGAAGGAAAATCAATTTCAAGATCATATTCGGGATCGAGGCCAGCCTGTACAAAAGCTTCCCGAATCTCTTCCATCATTGTCAAGTCGACCTGTTCAAGCTCTACATACTTATATAACTTGCGATCCATAAAACGTTCGCATAACTCACTCAGAACAGTATCGTCCTCCTTGCGCCACTGCGTAAATGCCGTCTGAATTAATGCTTCATCCAACTGCAAATATTCATCTACGGATAATTCCCCTTCAAATAGTTGAGGGAGTGGATCAATCATGAAGCGGAATTGAAAACCATGTTGTATGAGTGTTTTCGCTCGCTTGAATATTTGCCGCAATATAATTTCAGAACTACGAGTTACCGGATGGAAGTAAATCTGCCAATACATCTGATACCGAGACATTAGGTAATCCTCCACAGCATGCATGCCTGACTCCTTGACTACAATCCGCCCATGATAAGGACGCAGCATCCGTAGGATACGATCAAGGTCAATCGTGCCGTAATTTACACCTGTAAAATAGGCATCCCTGAGCAAATAATCCATTCGGTCTGCATCAAGCGGACTGGTCACCAAGTTCACAACAATCGGCTTTTCATACGTTTTTTGAATGACAGATGCTACTTTCTCAGGAAAATCAGGAGCATACCGTCTTAAGATCGCCCCTACTTCGGTATCACCTGTAATGATGCGACAAGTCCAATCTTCGTGATTCATGTCAAAAGCTTCCTCGATGGAGTGAGAGAATGGCCCATGCCCGAGATCATGAAGCAGAGCTGCACACAGAGCTACAATCTTTTCTTCCTTCGGCCAATCCGAATAATGACTTCTTTCAAATTGAGAGATGATCTTGCGTGTGATCTCATAAACACCTAGTGAATGTGAGAACCGACTATGCTCTGCTCCGTGAAAGGTAAGGTAAGAAGTACCCAGCTGACGAATCCGGCGTAAACGCTGAAATTCCGGGGTGTTAATTAACTGCCATATAACCGGATCTTGCACGTGGATATAATTATGTACCGGATCTTTGAATACTTTCTCTTCCGTTAAACGTTGTTCCATGTCGACTCACTCCTTTAATTTCTTTTATATTAACGCTTTGAGCTCTACGATTCACCTAGGATTCGACACGACATGACGAACTTTGTCGAATGAAGTAGTTTTGTCGTTTTCCAAATCGACAAAGCTGACATTGAGGTTTAAATGCGAAAAACAGCTTCCAATCCCTTACCACCCGTAACCTTGTGAAAAACAGCCTTAATTTTAAGCTAATTTTAAGGTTGACTGATTTGGGAATCGTTGGTATGATGAGTATCATAAAACATAAAATAATGTCGAATAATGACAATGATAGTTAGCTGAGAGGAGCACTGATTATAATGATGAAATCAACAGGTATTGTAAGAAAAGTGGACGAACTGGGACGGGTAGTTATTCCAATTGAATTGCGCCGTACGCTCGGTATTGGTGAAAAAGATGCTCTGGAAATCTACGTTGACGGCGAGCGCATCATGTTGAAAAAATACGAGCCTGCTTGTATCTTCTGTGGTAATGCAGAGAACGTTACTTACTTCAAAGGTAAAATTGTTTGTAACGAATGTATTTCCGAAATCCCTGCACCTGTAGCAAAATAAAAAATACAGGTATACTGGACTTATCTAAATTGTTATTTCTAACCTTTTTAATATTCCTTAATGACCTTCCCGGTGTGAACCCCACCGAGGAAGGTATTTTTTTGCCTTGTTATGGGTTCCATTATCCAAAATAATTCTGTCACACGAGAACCGGAAGAAACGATGAAATTTTTTTGAGTCACTCTGCTCTTTTTAATATTCCACTAAGGTTGGTTATAAGCTTCTTTTCAGGTTATGTTCCCCACAACAGAAGATATTTGGTTAGATTACTGCTCAATTAATGCATTATATACATCACGCTTCGTCAGACCGCGATCAGTAGCCGTTTTTTTCATTGCATCTTTGCGGTTATGTCCTTCATCCTCATAATGGCTGACATGATCCGCGAGTGACATGAGCTGCCACCATGCTTCGCGCTCAGCCTTACGCTCCTCTTCCTTAATGCCTTCTACCAGCAAACAGTACTCGCCAAGAGGCGGATGTTCTTCAAGCCAGTCTATACATTCCTTCACGGTGCCCCTTGCGAATTCCTCATGACGCTTGGTTAGTTCACGAGCCAGGACAATCGAACGATCACCCAGAATCTCTTCGAGGTGGACTAATGTTTTCCGAATACGGTGAGGCGATTCATAGAATAACAAAGTCCCGTTGGATTCGTCAAAAGCCTCCAGCACTTTTCGCATGTCCTTTTTCTCCCGCGGCAAAAAACCGCCGAATGTAAAACGCTCCGTCGGTAATCCGGACACGATCAGAGCAGACAACGCAGCGTTGGGTCCAGGGATGGGAATGACCGTTATTCCGGCCTCCAGTGCAAGCTGTACAAGGTCAGAACCAGGGTCCGAAATGGCTGGCAAACCGGCATCACTGACGAGTGCCAAATTTTTTCCTTCTATTATATAGCGTATCAGTTCAGGTCCACTCGCCCCCTTATTATGCTCATGATAACTAAACAGCATCGAAGGTGTAATTTCAAAATGCGTAAGCAGCTTTCGGGTCTGGCGTGTATCTTCTGCTGCAATGATGTCGCAACTCTGCAATGTCTTGATCGCCCGGAAGGTCATGTCCTCCAGATTACCAATGGGTGTTCCAACCAGATATAGCTTGCCTGATCCTTCAGGCTGCTCCGCATAGCTTTTTTGAATATGCAAAGTCATCTAAAGCCCTCCTTTCGTAGTACGCTCAGCATGTTGCTGACCATAGTAAATATCCATAATCTCTTCGCAGTATGTCCCCTCTTCATTGTAGACAATGAGTGGAGGAAGCATCCTAACTTCGGGTTTACCATCTTTCATTCCTTCAATTAATACCATGTTGGCTTCCAAATGAGCACGGGGATGCACCATCCGAATCCGTTTGGGTTCCAGCTTATATTCGCGCATGAGCGAGATAATCTCTGCAAGGCGTTGTGGACGATGAACCATCGATACTTTTCCGCCATTACGAACAAGTCGACTGCAAGCCTGAATTACTTCTTCCAGCGTACATCCGATCTCATGACGTGCCATGGCCTGATGTGTGTTCATTTTAAGATCACTGCCATTCAAAGGCATGTATGGAGGATTAACCGTTATTGCATCGTATACAGCATGTCCTGTTTCTTTCACCAATTCTCGCAAATCACCTTCACGAATCATAATCGACTCGTCCAGTTCATTCAATTGCACACTTCGACGCGCCATATCAGCCAAACGTGGCTGAATCTCGACCCCTTCCAGATTGGCCTGCGTACGCGTTGTAAGCAAAATGGGAACCACCCCGTTACCCGTACACAAATCAAGTACACGCCCCCGTTTAGGTACGGAAGCAAATCGGGCTAATAATACGGCATCCATCGAAAAACTAAACACTTCATCACTTTGAATGATTCTCAGATCATGAGAGAGCAGATCATCAATCCGCTCTGACTCATGTAACACAACTTCATTTGCTTTCATATGTTACGCTCATCCTCCGGTACTCTGTATCTCATGTTCGTTTAGTTTAGGTTTATAACCTTGAAAAAAAACCGTAGGGGATCCCTACGGTCACTTCATTTATTCAAAAAAGACAGGCAGAACAGACAATCGCCTTCCGTCCGCAAATGTCCATAATAGACGTTGCAGATATGGAAGCCTTCGTGATACAACCGAGCCAGATTATCATACCCTTCACCCACAACATCCTCGCCTGTAGCCGGACCTGCTGGCCTCGCTACAGGAGCGAGTGCTGAGGAGATTGGCAGATCTGCCGGAGCCTCACGTTTGAGCAGTTTGCGTAACTGCTCATTCTCGATGGTAAGCCGCTGATTATCCTCAAGCAGCTCCTTCACAATCATTTTTAACTCTCCTAAATCACCGTGCAACTGACCCAGTTGGGTTTCCATTTCATGAATGTGCGTAAACAGATTTTTCTTTTCCAAGTTTCCACCCCGAAGCAACCTTTATGGTTTACTTGATAACGACGTCATCCAGCGGAAGTTCTTTGACTTTACTGATGTCGAACAGTTGAACATGGACTGTGCGGCTACCGGCATTAATTCCGACAACTTTTCCTTCACCCAATGAGGTGACGACCAATTTGCCTACAGCTGGCAGTTCTTCTCTCACACTTTCATAGTTATCATGCTCAAATTTCAGACAGCACATGAGTCTTCCGCACAACCCTGAAATTTTCGTCGGATTCAGTGACAGGCTCTGATCTTTAGCCATCTTGATTGATACCGGCTCAAAGTCTCCCAGCCAGGAAGAACAACACAACACACGGCCGCAAGGTCCGATTCCGCCAAGCATCTTCGCTTCATCACGTACACCAATCTGTCTCAGCTCGATTCGTGTCCGGAATATGCTTGCCAGATCCTTGACCAGCTCCCGGAAATCAACTCTTCCTTCAGCTGTAAAATAAAATATAATTTTATTGCGATCAAACGTAAATTCCACATCGACCAGCTTCATTTTGAGGCCATGGTCTTTGATTTTATTTAAACAAGTACCGAATGCTTCTTTGGCTGCACGCTTGTTCTCATCAACCACACGAGCATCTGTCTCGCCCGCAACGCGGATGACTTTCTTCAGCGGCAACACCACATCGGACTCGCCCACTTCCTTCTTACCTACGACAACCTTACCGTACTCAACCCCCCGCGCTGTCTCCACGATAACGCAGTTTTCTTTCTCAATGGGAAGGTCCAGGGGATCGAAGTAATAAATTTTGCCCGCTTTTTTGAAACGGACACCCACTACACTGTACAAAAAATTAACCCCCTTGTAAGCCAACCCCACTTCGTCTGAAGCCCTGTCTTCTTAGGGAACCGGCCGAAGTTATAACCGTTTGCATATGATTGGAGCTAACTCTGCCCTCTCCCAGTCTTATGCCAAACCGATCAAAAATTGCTCCAGACAAAGCTGGCCATTGACGTTGAAACGCAATTTTTTTCTGCATCCTGCGGCCATATCCATATAGGAGACCCACTGCTCTGTGCTGCGGGTATGTGCCAACTGAGATAACATGTCTAACTGATCTATAAAAACGATATGTTCATGCCTATCGTACTGAACATACAGCATGTCCCTAAACCATAGATGGAACAAACTAAGCAACATGTCCAGATGTTCAGAGAGTCCGGTTTTAAAAAGCTTCTGCTGTGCAGAGATCAATGATGTGCTTCCTCTACCCAGGGACTCCTTCCCTAATTGTAACATTACGTTTCTAATTTCTGCAAACCAATTCTGCTGGAGAATTTCTCTACATGCTTCCAATCCTGACGCTAAATGGACGGCAGAGCGGGCCAGATTGGCAGGGTGCCCTTCCTCGATCAGAGATTGCAGCATATCTTCCGGATTCAGTGCACTGAACGGCACCAATTGGGAGCGTGAGCGGATCGTTGGCAACATGGCCTGTCCATTATCCGTAATCAGGATGCCGACTGCTGGTACCTGCGGTTCCTCCAGAAATTTGAGCAAACTGTTTGCTGCCTGCACCGTCATTTTCTCGGCTTGTTCTATAATATATACTTTGGGATGACCTGCCTCTGATCGGTATGAAAAGATACGCTGCAGATCCCGTATTTGATCTATTTTAATGTTGTTTCCATCTGGCGCAAGCATGGTTAGATCCGGATGGTTACCATGATCCACCTTACGACATTCAAGACACTGCCCACAAGCGTCATCTTCAAGCTCTGTACAGAATATTGCCTTGGCAAAGGTAATTGCCGTCTTCCGTTGCCCGCTACCAGCTGGACCGCTAAACAAATACGCATGGCTTAT
The DNA here is from genome assembly GCF_037965655.1 of Paenibacillus sp. FSL L8-0435. NCBI lineage: Bacteria > Bacillati > Bacillota > Bacilli > Caryophanales > Paenibacillaceae > Paenibacillus > Paenibacillus sp. FSL L8-0435. Next base: position 25,111 of record NZ_CP150185.1, on the reverse strand, counting down.
TGCATGACGTCTTAAACTGCTTTGTAACATTTGCTTGGCCGCTTGTTGACCCATAATCTGTTGAAAGGACATACTTCCTCCTCAGAAGCTTAAATTAATAAGCATCCCCCGAATTTCGCCTACTTGTTGTAATAGAGAGATTTTTCCTTCTTCTGTATCCAGCAATTCATCAGCCATGGATAACAGAGCGGAGTCAATTTCATCAATCAGCTTATACCGCTTGCCTCTGCCACGACGATCCCAACCCCTTGTCTCTTTCATGGATACACCGCGACGAACGGTCTCTTCCAGGAACCTTTTAACAAGTTGCTTATACGCCTTCAGTTCACGAATCGTCATGGAACGTGCCAAGCGATCGCCCTGAAGCTGGATTTCACTAAACCGGCGATTCAGTTCAGCTTGTGAGGCCCGTTCCCCCTGGTGATTCATCATATCAGAGAAATTTTTGGATTGAACCGGTTTGGAACCTGAATCAGTAGTACTGATCCCGCTCTGAATCGGTCTGAATCCAGGATTGATTTTCATGGATACGCCCGCTTTCTATCATAGTTAGCCAATCGCCCATCAGCACAGTGCGCGTTGCGCCTGTGCGTGAGAATGAGGCTTTTATATATGCTGATCACACTCTATATATAATGGTAGATACACATCACCATCAAGGACTTGTTCTTTGTATTCAACCTCTTCCCGAAATGAGCCATTCCCCAGCTGGGAAATGCTCATCCGGAAAGAGTATGCTGATTCTTCTCATCAAGAAAGGCGTTCCGTAAGTGGCACGCACGAACTCTGTTAATTCTTCTTGCATCCATCGTTTCCTACATGCTATCGATCATGAAGGACCCTCATGGGATCCATGCAATAGTTTGAATTAGAAATGTTCGAAGCGATCTACCGGGAGAACAAATACAGTAGCTCCGCCTACTTGAACTTCAACAGGTAGCGGCAGGTAAGAGTCGGTTGTTCCACTCATCGGTGTGACCGGAGTCACGAGCTGTTCACGAACCTTACAGCTGCTGCGAATGACGTTCATTACGGATTCGACTTGACCATCATCGACACCGATCATAAACGTCGTGTTGCCTGCCTTCAAAAATCCACCCGTACTGGCAAGCTTCGTTGCCCGAAAGTTTGCTTTGACCAATGCGCTGGATAATCGGTTGCTGTCTTTATCCTGTATAATCGCAACAATCAGTTTCATCCTGCATAACCTCCTTTAGAATAAGCACCTTTATCAAATGCCCTGTCTACATATTAGACAATTACTCGTCAAAATCCTTCAAAATTCCTGTTTCCAGCGACAAAATCATTGCTGCCAAGACATCCTCCTGCTTCATGGAAGCATCGATAACCCTGATCCGTTCTGGGAACTGCTCTTTTAATAGGAAGTAACCCTCTCGGACTTTACGATGAAACTCCAGATTTTCCAGATCCAGACGGTTCACTTCCCTGCCATCATGAGCATCGATCCGGCCAAGCCCCACTTCAGGCTCAATGTCCAAATATAAGGTCACATCCGGCATGAGATCACCAATCGCAAAGCGATTAATGGCCCATACATTCTCTATCCCGAGTCCACGGGCGTAGCCTTGATAGACCAGACTGCTATCGACAAATCGGTCACAGATGACTGCTTTTCCAGCTCTCAGCGCAGGCTCTACTTTCTCCGCCAGATGCTGGCTGCGTGCAGCTGCATACAATAGCGCTTCGGTTCGAGCATCCATTGCCGTATGAAGAGGGTCCAGTATAATTGAACGTATTTTCTCCGCAATCTCAATTCCGCCAGGCTCTCGCGTAACTACGTAAGGTATACCCCGTTCTTCAAAATAAGAACCTATTCTACCGATCATCGTTGTTTTACCGGAACCCTCTCCCCCTTCCAGCGTAATGAATTTACCTCTGCCCTGCATATGCTTCCCTGCTTTCTATGTCGATAATTGCATCTATTGCTGCTGTAATGAAATATGCTTAGACCCTCTTGCTACAAGATATGATATCCCCTGCCCAGAGGTGTATAGCTACAGCTATATCGGTACGTATTAATAACACCAAGATCATACAAGCTTGTTTCTTTCTATCATACTATAGGTCAGCAGTTACTCCAACATGAACAACAAAGTAAAGCGTTCAACCGTAGATAATCCACACCCATAATGGAAGCATAATTGATCCGGCAATGGCACTGACAATCATGGAAACTGAACTGAGGGCTACCGCATTCTCTCCATATTCAAAAGACCTTGCCATGCCGAGGGCATGAGATGCTGAACCCAGTCCAATTCCATAGGCATGTTTACTGCGGACTTTGGCCCATTTCAAGAGCATCGGCCCCAATAATATCCCTGAGAATCCTGCAATCATCACAAACAGCGATGTAAATGAGGCATTCCCTCCAACCTGATTAGCGAGTTGAATAGCGACAGGAGTTGTCACTGATTTTGGCAATAAAGCGATGACCATCTCTTGAGGATAGCCAAGCAGAATGGCGATTAAAGCACCTGTGGAAACACCTGTAATACTGCCTCCGATTGTTCCACCCACAATGGGAATGACATTTTGCTTCAGCACATTCAGATGTCTGGACAAGGGAAAAGCGAGAGATACAACTGCTGGACCCAAGAGCTCCTGTATCCATTTGCCACCCAGCATGTATGTATCCAGCTTTATATTGGAGATCACCAAAATCAGGATCAGTATGGCAGTCGTTGTGAGTACAGGCATCAGTATCGGCCATTTTAACCTTTTATATAGACGAGTGGCTGGAATATATACAGCGATGGTTAGCGCGATCATTCCAATTCCGAGGATGAATGTTGACAAGTAATCGCCTCCTTTTTGCCTGAATGAGACGATCTCCATGTCATAAGCCACTCACTTAATTTGGCAGATATCAGACATGTGATTAATGTGCTAACGATCAACCCCAGAACCAATAATAATGTGTTAGCTCGAAAAAAATCAAAATGATTAATAATGCCCACAGTTGGCGGGATGAACAACAATTGCAGATGAGATTGAAGCCACGTCGACCCTTCTTCTCCCCAGCTCATTTTGATCCATCCCAGTTGAATGGTGATAAACAATACCAGCATGCCCACAATACTGCCTGTTAACGGCAGATGTAATACAGCTTGAATCAAGTTTCCAATCCAGTAAAAACCGTACATCAACAAAACTTGCAGGACTATTCCTGTATATTTTTTTAGCGGAATACCCAAAGTGTTCCCTTCTTTCTTATGTCTATCTTTATAGGTGGTTGAACTAGCAAGTAAATTAATGACCAAGAGACCCTCACATGTGTAGGGTCCGGTATCGCTATCCGTATTGGTCATATTGCCTACCTATTGGTGAATGCAATTCAGTTTTTATCTGTCCTTCAATCCTTCATGACCTTCAATGACTGTAGAGATACATCGGATACTCCATGAAACTTTGCTCCTTCATCCCGCAGGAGTTGTATACGTGCCACCATCGATGGACTAATACGCTCACCCGGATATACAAGCGGAATCCCTGGAGGGTATGGAATAACCATCTCGGCTGATCGACAACCCGCGCTTTCTTCTATCAGGACATTGATCGTATCCGTCTCCACAATCGGTTGCAGTGTAAAGGAGATTGGTTCCGAGTAGTGAGTGTTTTCTTGTAAATTGTTCCACGTGGAAATATAATGGGCCGAGTCTTTCGCAAGCTGTTGCGATGACTCTGCATTAGATTGAACCTGCTCATGCCCATTGGCAGAGCTGATATGGTGTAAAGCCTGCAACAGGTGCTGAGCATCTTGCACCGTTGAGCCCAGGCTGAAGAGCAAGACGACGTACCGTTCGTCGCTCATCTCGGGCACACAGCCGCATGCTTCCAGCTGCTGCTGTAGCCCATAACCGCTCAGCACCCCTGTGCCGTCATAGATGACGGCCTTGAATGGGTCCTGAGCGGTATACCCCGCGGCAGCTGGCAGCTCCGCCGCGGTCAGGTCCTCCCGTGTCTGCTGCGCAGCGGACACGGACATGCCAGCCGGCTTCGCTGTTCCGGCTGGCGGTTCTGGCTGCAGCGGCTGTGCAGGCTGCAGCAACTGGAAGCGCGGCAGCTCCGCGAGGCCGCGCTTAAAGGCATTCACAGCGGCGAGTCCCGCCGTGAGGGTGTTCGCGCCCTGCACGTGCAGCAGGCGGCGCGCCAGATCAAGCGAAGCCATCACCGGGTATGATGGGCTTGAGCTTTGCACCATGGCCAGGCGCTGCCTTAACAGGGACCGGTTTAACCGTGATCCCTGAATGTGCAGCATGGCACCCATGGTGAAAGCCGTCAGCATCTTATGCGTCGACTGCACGACACCGTCTGCTCCGCATGACAGTGCAGAGACAGGCAGCTCCGGATGCTGCCCATAATGTGCGCCATGCGCTTCATCCACGAGCAATGGCATGCCAGCAGCGTGGCACACCTCGGCTATGGGCGTCAGATCTGCGCCCATGCCATAATAATTGGGCAAAGTAACTAACACGCCCTTTGCCTCAGGAAAGGACTGGACAGCAGCCTGAACCGTCTCCACCGACGGCATGACCGCAAGTCCAGACACAGGATCAACCCACGGCTCCAGAAATACAGCTCTTGCGCCCGCCAGCATTAACCCGTGAATAACGGATTTGTGCACATTCCGTTGCACCAGTACAATACTGTTCGGCTCATCACATACGGTGAGCAGTAAGGACAGATTACCTGCTGTACTGCCTCCCACAAGGAAGAAACTCTCCTCAGCACCAAAACAATCTGCCGCAAGCTCCTGTGCTTCCTGGATCACACCTTCCGGATGATGCAAATCGTCGGTGCCCGTAATCTCCGTAACATCCATCTCCATCATCTCCAGAAATGAACGATCCGGCACCAATCCTATTTCCGACAGATTCCCTTCGCCATCAAAACGTCTCCCGCTCTCCAGATCAGTCCCATGTTCATCCATCGAGCTGAATTGCTCTATCCTTCGGTTAACGTTCCCCCCTGCATCGCTCTGAATCTCTCCGTTGTGTTGATGTTCCTCATTGACGATATATTTAGAGGGAAATTGCCCTGATTCTGCTTGTTCCAGCAAATGTCGGTAAGCTTGTCCATTCTTATGCCCAGGCACATGAAAAGAACGCTGCTTCGAATCACGATACGCAAGCAACGCTTCATATAAAGGGGCTCTACTTGATTTATTTTTATGATCCATGAAATAACCATCCTGTACATATATTATGTGCGTCCTATGCGTTCCAAAATGCTTCCTAATCCAAGGAACACCCTTCTTCCCTATCTCCACACGCTCTACTGCAAATGATCTATACCATTATATCAGCATACGCCTTCCCAAGATGGCATACAAGACAATCTCTCCTCATACAAAACAGAAAAAGGCCCATCGGGCCTCTATACACATCAGCATCGCTAACAATGTGATGTTTCGCTTCTACTTCTATTAGCAACATTTATTATGCGTTCTTTTGTACCCAAATCTGTTTCATCTGATGAATAAAATAATTGTACTTGGCATCCTGCGCGTCGGTATGAACCATTTCTGCTTCACAAGTGTCACATATGAATTCAGATACAATAAAAATGCCTTCTCTTTTTCTTTGCTCGCAGATAATACATGTGTGTTCGGCATGTTCTTCCATGAACCATCCCACCTTGTTTTACGTTTACTATCAGTATTGCACAGTTTCTATTATTTTAAACATTTTCATAGTTCTTTCTTTCTATAAAATATATATATTCGCCCACCACCTCTTGGGTGTCTGTACCGAAAAATACGTTCATTCTCCCTACAAGAATATCTCCTGCTTATGTATATACAGTTATCCTATATTCCATTGCATTTACCTCAACATCACGTATCCCTTGGTCTGAATCAAACTTATATTCAATTTCCTTAAAAAAACTTGGAATCTCAGCCGATATATAATACATGATAACGATATCAAAGCCTGACAGTCCGTGTATTCGGGAGTATACTGAGATAAGTTCCGTCGAATCTCAATAACTTGTACAATTGTCATGGCGTGAGATACAAGGTTCATATATACATACATGCATGATTCATTTCCTTTTACTCGTGTAAGAAAACGAATACCCACACAAACGTGAATCCGAAGGAGGATATATAATCGTATGATCGCCGAACCGGAGAATAAAGCAACATTTTATCAATACCGGCTTCTGAAAAAAAAGGCTATCGCCCGCAGTGTCATTTACAGCTATCTGTGTCTGCCGGTCATCATGCTCTTATTCAATCTACTCGCCTTCTCCTGGACTGGCCTCTTCTTTTTTGTACTGGCAGGTCCAATCACCATCTGGATTCATTATGTCATCGCCAGAACGATATTACTGCTGGTCCGTACCTCTTACGCCAAGCGCTGGCGCTGGAATCTGCGTATGCCCTGGTTAGGTTATATCCCTGATCAGCATTTTAGCTTCCGTATGTTTGTCCGGGTACACCTTAATATGAGCTGGATTGGACTATGTATCATTACAGTATGTTTGATATGGTCCCCATTGTCCTTCACCCTCTCGCTGATCTTCTGGCATTTGTGGTTGCTGGGTCCTCGCTTGTATGTTGTAATGGTACTCTCGCGTGAGCGCAAAGATGGACTCATCAAATTGAATGAACAAGATGTCTCATACTATCTGCAATAACACCCCCTCTTTTATGCAATACTAAATGTACTTCATTAACCTGCAATACATAACCGCTGAGCCCAACGGATAATCTGATGCAAAAACATGATCTTGTATCGTTCAGTTGACTCAGCCTTATATGCTCAAATAAAGGTTATCCACTGTGGATAACCTTTATTTGTCGTCCCTTCTTATCCCTTATCCACAGTATGGGTATAGTAAAATGAGTTATCCCCACTCGCGGCTCCATTCTTCTCCTCTTTTCCTCCAGCGTTCCATATCCTCATAACTCCAGATATCTCGCAGATCTTACACCTTTGACCGATCTGTTGCTCACTCTGAGCTCTATCTGTCTTCTAGCTGCTTTCCATCAGCGTTCATTACTTCATTCCTTCTGTACCTTTATGACCTCTGATCCACCATACGTCATAGGTTCTCCCATCATTACTAAAGCCTACTTCGCTAAATAACAAAAAGCCCCCGATCAAGTACACGGGAGCTTTACTATATTATAAGGAACATCACAACGTTAATTAATCATATACAACCTTACCCGCAACAGCTCAATCGTCTTCAGCCAATGATTTAACTGTCGCTTGAGTAGCATCATTTCTAGGAACCATTAGTGTAAAGGAACCATCATGTACTGCTAAATGCACAGTATGTCCTTCCTTTGCAAATACACGCAAGGTACTGGATTCATTGGATGTACCCTTGGCTTGCCTCTCTGTCCAACCCCAGCTTTTAATCTCGTCTAGATATACCTCAGGCAAGCTAGTACTTTCACTAATACCAGACAGCGTATACCGAACATAATCCATATCCGAATTATTTTCAGACTGGTCAGATTTATTCGCTACTTTAGGTACCGGAAAACTCTTCTCGTTCACCGCACCTTCATATGAAGTCCATACAGATCCTGAAGCTTCACCGCATCCTGCCAGAACAACGGTCAAACAAAGCAACAGAAATGATTGTAATCCAAGTCTCCGCCAACTTAACACACACACCCTCCTTTTCACAGCTGCACATTCCAGCTCTGTGGTCAGGTACTTTTAGCATATTTAACATAGTCCTATTATACTGGTTTTGCCGCTGTTATCCGTAACAAAAATGTTACCTTCCAGTATCGATCATGTCAGAGCTTCCGATTATCATATTTAATCCTTATAAACAAATAAAAACCACCACCGAATAACATCGGCAGTGGTTCTTTGCTTGGCGGCGTCCTACTCTCCCAGGACCCTGCGGTCCAAGTACCATCGGCGCTAGAGGGCTTAACGGTCGTGTTCGGGATGGGTACGTGTGGAACCCCTCCGCCATCGCCACCAAACGCGTAGCTTACATTTCAGAGTGTTGTTCTCTGAAAACTAGATTCGAAACGAAACATGCGATTTACAACTTGCTATTGGATAAGCCCTCGACCGATTAGTACTGGTCAGCTCCATGCATTGCTGCACTTCCACCCCCAGCCTATCTACCTCGTCGTCTTCAAGGGGTCTTACATACTGGGAAATCTCATCTTGAGGGGGGCTTCACGCTTAGATGCTTTCAGCGTTTATCCCGTCCGTACATAGCTACCCAGCGGTGCTCCTGGCGGAACAACTGGTACACCAGCGGTACGTCCATCCCGGTCCTCTCGTACTAAGGACAGCTCCTCTCAAATTTCCTACGCCCACGACAGATAGGGACCGAACTGTCTCACGACGTTCTGAACCCAGCTCGCGTACCGCTTTAATGGGCGAACAGCCCAACCCTTGGGACCTACTTCAGCCCCAGGATGCGATGAGCCGACATCGAGGTGCCAAACCTCCCCGTCGATGTGGACTCTTGGGGGAGATAAGCCTGTTATCCCCAGGGTAGCTTTTATCCGTTGAGCGATGGCCCTTCCATGCGGTACCACCGGATCACTAAGCCCGACTTTCGTCCCTGCTCGACTTGTAGGTCTCGCAGTCAAGCTCCCTTATGCCTTTGCACTCTTCGAATGATTTCCAACCATTCTGAGGGAACCTTTGGGCGCCTCCGTTACTCTTTAGGAGGCGACCGCCCCAGTCAAACTGCCCACCTGACACTGTCCCCGCACCGGATTACGGTACCAGGTTAGAACCTAGATACGATCAGGGTGGTATCCCAACGTTGCCTCCATGCAAGCTGGCGCTCACACTTCAAAGGCTCCCACCTATCCTGTACAGATCGTACCCAAATTCAATATCAAGCTGCAGTAAAGCTCCATGGGGTCTTTCCGTCTTGTCGCGGGTAACCTGCATCTTCACAGGTATTAAAATTTCACCGGATCTCTCGTTGAGACAGCGCCCAAGTCGTTACGCCATTCGTGCGGGTCAGAATTTACCTGACAAGGAATTTCGCTACCTTAGGACCGTTATAGTTACGGCCGCCGTTTACTGGGGCTTCGGTTCACAGCTTCGGGATTACTCCCTAACCACTCCCCTTAACCTTCCAGCACCGGGCAGGCGTCAGCCCGTATACTTCGCCTTACGGCTTCGCACAGACCTGTGTTTTTGCTAAACAGTCGCTTGGGCCTTTTCACTGCGGCCCCCTCGTGCTATTCACACTACCGGGGCACCCCTTCTCCCGAAGTTACGGGGTCATTTTGCCGAGTTCCTTAACGAGAGTTCTTCCGCGCGCCTTAGAATACTCTTCTCGCCTACCTGTGTCGGTTTGCGGTACGGGCACCATCACCTGGCTAGAGGCTTTTCTTGGCAGTGTGAGATCATGACCTTCGCTACTATAATTTTCGCTCCCCATCACAGCTCAGCCTTACAATGTGCGGATTTGCCTACACATCAGCCTCACTGCTTAGACGGACATCCATCAGTCCGCGTCACTACCCTACTGCGTCCCCCCATTGCTCATAACGGCTTACGGTGGTACAGGAATTTCGACCTGTTGTCCTTCGACTACGCCTTTCGGCCTCGCCTTAGGTCCCGACTTACCCTGAGCGGACGAGCCTTCCTCAGGAACCCTTAGGCTTTCGGCGGATCAGATTCTCACTGATCTTTTCGTTACTCATACCGGCATTCTCACTTGTATAATGTCCAGCGCTCCTTACGGTACACCTTCAACCCTTATACAACGCTCCCCTACCCCTGATGCAAAGCATCAAGCCATAGCTTCGGTGGTGTGTTTAGCCCCGTTACATTTTCGGCGCAGAGTCACTCGACCAGTGAGCTATTACGCACTCTTTCAATGGTGGCTGCTTCTAAGCCAACATCCTGGTTGTCTGTGCAACTCCACATCCTTTCCCACTTAACACACACTTGGGGACCTTAGCTGATGGTCTGGGCTGTTTCCCTTTTGACAATGGATCTTAGCACTCACTGTCTGACTCCCGGAAGTAAGTCTATGGCATTCGGAGTTTGACTGAGCTTGGTAACCCTTGCGGGCCCCGCACCCAATCAGTGCTCTACCTCCACGACTCTGTTTTCCGAGGCTAGCCCTAAAGCTATTTCGGGGAGAACCAGCTATCTCCGAGTTCGATTGGAATTTCTCCGCTACCCCCACCTCATCCCCGCATTTTTCAACATGCGTGGGTTCGGGCCTCCAGTGCGTGTTACCGCACCTTCACCCTGGACAGGGGTAGATCACCCGGTTTCGGGTCTACGTCCACGTACTCAATCGCCCTATTCAGACTCGCTTTCGCTGCGGCTCCGGCTCTTCACCTTAACCTTGCACGGGAACGTAACTCGCCGGTTCATTCTACAAAAGGCACGCCATCACCCCTAAAACGGGCTCTGACTTTTTGTAAGCACACGGTTTCAGGTTCTATTTCACTCCCCTTCCGGGGTGCTTTTCACCTTTCCCTCACGGTACTGCTTCACTATCGGTCGCTAGGAAGTATTTAGCCTTGGCAGATGGTCCTGCCGGATTCATACGGGGTTTCACGTGCCCCGCACTACTCGGGATCCGTCTCGGAGGGAACAGACTTTCAACTACAGGGCTTTTACCTTCTTTGGCGGGCCTTTCCAGACCTCTTCGCTTAACCGGTTCCTTTGTAACTCCATGTGAGACGTCCCACAACCCCAAAGAGCAAGCTCTCTGGTTTGGGCTTCTCCGCGTTCGCTCGCCGCTACTGACGGAATCACTATTGTTTTCTCTTCCTCAGGGTACTTAGATGTTTCAGTTCCCCTGGTATGCCTCTGCATAACCTATGTATTCAGTTATGAGTAACTGGAAATTACCCCAGCTGGGTTTCCCCATTCGGACACCCCCGGATCAAAGCTTGCTTACAGCTCCCCGAGGCAGTTTCGTTGTTCGCCACGTCCTTCATCGGCTCCTAGCGCCTAGGCATCCTCCGTGTGCTCTTAGTAGCTTAACCTCGTGCTCCGGTTTCGACTGCTCGCTTCCCTTGTTTTGCTTGCGCAAAGCCAAAAGTCGCTCTCACCCGATACCATCGTACGTGCAATCTACCGTTTTTATTTAAACTTGTTTAACACAAGTTCAGCTAAAAAGGAATGTTCTAATTCGCGTTTGTTTCGTTTCGATATCTAGTTTTCAAAGAACAAGCTCCATGCAAAAGCAAGCTGTTTTGAGAGTTTGAGCTCTCAAAACTGAGCAACGAGTGAGTGTTTTGCAGCTAAGCTGCAGTTTTGAATGTTTCCACTCGGGAAACGATTCTCCATAGAAAGGAGGTGATCCAGCCGCACCTTCCGATACGGCTACCTTGTTACGACTTCACCCCAATCATCTATCCCACCTTCGGCGGCTGGCTCCTTGCGGTTACCCCACCGACTTCGGGTGTTATAAACTCTCGTGGTGTGACGGGCGGTGTGTACAAGACCCGGGAACGTATTCACCGCGGCATGCTGATCCGCGATTACTAGCAATTCCGACTTCATGCAGGCGAGTTGCAGCCTGCAATCCGAACTGAGACCGGCTTTGTTGGGATTGGCTCCATCTCGCGATTTCGCAGCCCGTTGTACCGGCCATTGTAGTACGTGTGTAGCCCAGGTCATAAGGGGCATGATGATTTGACGTCATCCCCACCTTCCTCCGGTTTGTCACCGGCAGTCTATCTAGAGTGCCCACCCGAAGTGCTGGCAACTAAATATAAGGGTTGCGCTCGTTGCGGGACTTAACCCAACATCTCACGACACGAGCTGACGACAACCATGCACCACCTGTCTCCTCTGTCCCGAAGGAAAGGTACATCTCTGTACCGGTCAGAGGGATGTCAAGACCTGGTAAGGTTCTTCGCGTTGCTTCGAATTAAACCACATACTCCACTGCTTGTGCGGGTCCCCGTCAATTCCTTTGAGTTTCAGTCTTGCGACCGTACTCCCCAGGCGGAGTGCTTAATGTGTTAACTTCGGCACCAAGGGTATCGAAACCCCTAACACCTAGCACTCATCGTTTACGGCGTGGACTACCAGGGTATCTAATCCTGTTTGCTCCCCACGCTTTCGCGCCTCAGCGTCAGTTACAGCCCAGAGAGTCGCCTTCGCCACTGGTGTTCCTCCACATATCTACGCATTTCACCGCTACACGTGGAATTCCACTCTCCTCTTCTGCACTCAAGTCACCCAGTTTCCAGTGCGATCCGGGGTTGAGCCCCGGGATTAAACACCAGACTTAAATGACCGCCTGCGCGCGCTTTACGCCCAATAATTCCGGACAACGCTTGCCCCCTACGTATTACCGCGGCTGCTGGCACGTAGTTAGCCGGGGCTTTCTTCTCAGGTACCGTCACCTTGAGAGCAGTTACTCTCCCAAGCGTTCTTCCCTGGCAACAGAGCTTTACGATCCGAAAACCTTCATCACTCACGCGGCATTGCTCCGTCAGGCTTTCGCCCATTGCGGAAGATTCCCTACTGCTGCCTCCCGTAGGAGTCTGGGCCGTGTCTCAGTCCCAGTGTGGCCGATCACCCTCTCAGGTCGGCTACGCATCGTCGCCTTGGTGAGCCGTTACCCCACCAACTAGCTAATGCGCCGCAGGCCCATCCCCAAGTGACAGATTGCTCCGTCTTTCCAGTTTCCTTCAGGCGAAGAAAACAATTATTCGGTATTAGCTACCGTTTCCGGTAGTTGTCCCAAACTTGAGGGCAGGTTGCCTACGTGTTACTCACCCGTCCGCCGCTAAGTATCAAGGAAGCAAGCTTCCTATCAACTCCGCTCGACTTGCATGTATTAGGCATGCCGCCAGCGTTCGTCCTGAGCCAGGATCAAACTCTCCAATAAAGTATTGAAAAGAGCGATAAGCTCATTTTGAATCTGACGAGATTAAAAATCTCATTTGTGCTCCAGTCGATCCAAGCCAAGGCTTGTCTCTAACTTTCGCGTTCATTCTGCAAGCAGAATGTTTACTCACTCGTTGTTCAGTTTTCAAAGATCAAACTTATTTTGTTACCGAGCGTTGTTCTCCTCAGCAACTTTTATATCTTATCACATCCGAACCAACTTTGCAAGCTCTTTTTTTAAGTTTCTTTCGAAGCTTATTTCATTCGCTTGCCGCACCGTGTAAACTGTGTTTTCTTGGCCGGAATTAGAATATACCATGTACAGATTTACATTGCAAGTCTTTTTTCGAGTAATTATATATAACTCTACAATCTTTCTGTTTTTTCTACACTTCCACATTTATCTCACGTAAAAAGCCTCTCTATAAAAGAAAGGCCCTCTCATCAAGTTACTTTAATATCTATTGTTATCCGATAACCTCTTGGATGTGAAGCTGCCGTTGCTGCATCAGGTTAATAATGTTTCCTTCTACTGACACCATAGGCCGTGTAGGATGATCTCGATCAGAGAATACGATCTCACCAATCTGGTTATTGCTGAGTTTTACTCGGATGCCATTATGGATCTGGGTTGACCGTTGAACAAATACTCTTACAATTGCAGGATCCAACTTCCCAAATGCCTCACTTTGGATCTGTTCTAGGACTAGGTATGGTGATTGAGCCTTGCGGTAGATCTTCTCCAGCGTCATGGCGTGGAAAATATCAGCGATAGCTACAATCTTGGCATAAATATGAATCTGCGTCCCACTAAGCTGCAACGGGTAGCCTGATCCATCCACTTTTTCATGATGCTGCAAAGCTGCAAGCCTGGCTCCCTCATTAATGGCCTTTGCTTGTTTAAGGATCTGATACCCATATTTCGTATGCTGACGAATCTCTTCCTGCTCTGCAGCGGTCAACGTGGATGGTTTATGGAGAATCTGCGGATCTACCTTGTTGTTACCAATATCATGGAACAAGCCTGCAAAGGCCACTTGCATCCAATCCTTGGAGGGGAGATCAATCCATTGTGCCAGTTGATAGGATGTGATTGCACTCAGTACGGCATGGTGATATACATAATCATGTTCTTGTATTACTCGTGGAGTGAAGGTAAGCACATTATATTGTTTGAGATGTGCAAACACAGACTCCAACTGTGTACGTAACTCATAGACCGGTAATTCGGCCGCCAGAGAGGACAGGAAAGCATTTTTCGTTAGTCCGACCATCTTCTCATACTCATCCTGCAAAGACGTTACTACAGGAGCTGTAGTGACGTTCCCTGTCTTCCCTGCCCGTTCACCATTGTTGTCATTGGCAGAACTTCCTGCTGACACAGATGCACCTTTGCTGCCTGTACTACTCGACCCCAATCTTTCTTGTTCAATATCTACCTGTTGAATCATAAAGGCTCTGAGCACTTCCATGTCCTTGGGTAAAATGACTTTTCCCTTCTGAAGCAGAACGTTGCCGCGAAGTGTTTGCACATCACTCCCAAGTTTGAGTCCTGGTTTGACCTCTGACAGGGTGATTAATCCCATGTATATTCCCCTCACTCATCGTTCTTCTATGTTAATAACAAACAAGACCATAGTCCCGGTTTTTCATGATATTTCCCATTATATTACTCAGGAATCAGGCTGTACATCCCAGATTCGTAAGAATAAAAGAAGAGATTCCTTTATACAAACAAAAGGGCTCCCACCGGGAGCCCTCACAATCTTCTTCCAATCTCAAGAGATTGGTCTTTATAAAATTCTATTTTATGCTTCCGAACCGGAATCGTCGTCGCCTTCAACTTCATTAACGTCAGCGTCAGAAACGGTGCCTTCTTCCAAGCTTACTACTGGAGCTTGGGACTCCTCGCCTTCCAAGCCTTCAAGCGACTCATCGTCTGGTTCCTCTTCATTTTTGTCAATTCGACTGACTGTAGCCACTGAATCCTCATCACGAATATGAATCAGCTTCACACCCTGCGTGTATCGACCCATAGTGGATATGCCTTCCATGCTCATCCGGATCAACGTACCGCTAGACGTGATAATCATCAGATCCTCTTCGGTTTTAACCATTTTGAGGCTGACGACTGAGCCGTTCTTCTCTGTGACATTAATAGTCTTGATCCCTTTACCGCCACGAGTCTGCATCCGATAATCACTGACAGGTGTACGTTTACCGTAACCTTTGGCTGTAACGATCAGAACATCAAGCTCTTTATCAACTACATCCATGCCGATAACAGCATCCTGTGCATCCAATGTAATCCCCTTAACTCCGGTTGCGCTACGTCCCATGGAACGTACGTTACCTTCCGAGAATCGAATAGACATTCCGTGAGCTGTACCCATGATGATCTCTTGCAATCCATCGGTCAGCTTAACATCGATCAGAACGTCATCATCACGTAAGGAAATACCGATCAAGCCGCCTTTGCGAATATTGGTGTAATCCTCAAGTGGCGTCTTCTTCACAACCCCTTGGCGGGTAGCAAAGAACAAGTATCTGTCACTTTCGAATTCCTGAACCGGAATTACGGCATTGACCGATTCGCCCTGCTCGATCTGGATCAGGTTGATAATCGGCGTTCCCCGTGCGGTACGTCCAAGCTCTGGAATCTCGTAAGCTTTGAGACGATACACTTTACCTTTGTCGGTGAAGAACATGAGGTAGTTGTGAGAGTTGGTCACAAACAGATGCTCGACAAAGTCGGTATCTTTCGTATCCATACCCACGACCCCACGTCCACCACGTTTCTGGCTGCGGTATGTGGATACCGGCAGACGTTTCACGTAGCCTGTATGAGTAATCGTAATGATAACCTCTTCACGTGGAATCAGGTCCTCATCCAGAATACTTTCTTCACCTACAGTGATCTCCGTACGACGATCATCGCTGAAGCGATCACGAATTTCTTGCAGCTCTGTACTGATAATCTCAAGTACAAGGTGCTCGTTGGCCAGAATTTCGCGATACTCTCTGATTTTGACCATCAGTTCGTTATATTCATTTTCAATACGTTCGCGTTCCAGACCTGTGAGGCGTTGCAAACGCATATCGAGAATAGCTTGAGCCTGATCGTGACTGAGTGAGAAGCGCTCAATCAAACCTTCTCTGGCTGCATCCGCATTACTGGATGAACGAATCAACGTAATAATCTCGTCGATATGATCCAGTGCAATACGCAAACCTTCTAGAATATGTGCACGAGCTTCAGCCTTTTTCAGTTCAAACTGTGTACGTCTGCGAATAACCTCAATCTGATGCTGCAGGTAGTGATACAACACTTCACGCAAGTTCAGGATTTTAGGTTCTTTATTAACAATCGCAAGCATGTTAATACCGAAAGTGGATTGCATCGATGTATGTTTGTACAAGTTGTTCAGGACAACCCCCGGATTCACGTCTCTGCGAAGCTCAATTACAACCCGCATACCATTACGGTCAGACTCATCACGAAGGTCAGTAATGCCATCAATCTTCTTATCACGTACCAACTCGGCGATTTTCTCAACGAGTCTCGCCTTGTTTACCTGATAAGGCAGCTCCGTAACGATAATTCTCGCCTTGTTGTTATTCTCTTCGATGTTGGTTTTGGCCCGCATCGTTACTGAACCACGTCCGGTCTGATACGCCTGGCGAATGCCTGAACGGCCCAAAATGTAGCCGGACGTAGGGAAGTCTGGTCCTTGAATGTAATCCATGAGCTCCATGGATGTAATGTCCGGATTTTGAATCATGGCCTGTACACCATCAATGACCTCACCCAGATTATGAGGAGGAATATTGGTGGCCATACCTACCGCGATTCCGCCGACCCCGTTGACAAGCAAGTTAGGAAAACGAGCAGGCAGAACGATTGGCTCATGTTCTTCACCGTCATAGTTCGGCTGGAAATCAATTGTATCCTTGTTGATATCTCTGAGCATTTCCATAGCAATCTTGGACAAACGTGCTTCGGTGTAACGCATGGCTGCGGCCATATCACCATCGACTGATCCAAAGTTACCATGTCCATCTACATGCATATAACGCAGGGAGAAATCCTGTGCCATCCGTACCATCGTCTCGTAAACAGCAGAGTCACCGTGTGGGTGATACTTACCGATAACTTCGCCGACGATTCTGGCTGATTTTTTATGTGGTTTATCGGGTGTCATGCCGAGCTCTGACATCGCGTACAGAATACGCCGGTGAACCGGCTTCAATCCATCACGCACGTCAGGTAAGGCACGGCTAACGATGATGCTCATCGCATAATCCATAAACGATTCACGCATCTCGACGCCTATATCCCGATCTGTAATCTGAGAGTTCATTTCTTCCGCCATGCTGGACCTCCTTCTTGTCCTTCAACAAACGTTCCATTCCGTCATGCAAAAAAATTGATTATATGTGAAAAGCCTAACAAGGCTAAAACCGCGCAAGAACGCTACTCTTTATTATATTACTTTCACAAAAGTTACACAATTAAACGTCCGCTGGGCAATAGCCTTTCTTCCGGGAACTTCTGCGTGTCTGGGGATACGCCCTGCCTTCCTCCCCAATTGCACATACAATGCTAGAAAAACGGCATATGTACTGTGCCTACAGAGGCTAAAGCTATTCCCGTCCTACGACCAAACTGCAAATTGTGCAGCTCATCGCACAAAACGTCATATTTCTCTATTATACCACTGAAATCGTCTCTTGTCCTTTGATTTCTCCGTGTCTGTCCCTCTTTAGAACTGAACAAAACATGAAAGGACTGATGAATCTTGGGTATCCAACGCGTCTCCAGCAAATGGGCCAAAACAGCTGTGTTACAACGCAGTCGCATTGTGAATGAATATATCCCAGTGACCCGAAAATATAGCCGTCAAACTCTGGAACGAATGACTGAGTTATTTGAGTCCAACTATATCAAACCGGACCGTGGTACTTACGGTAATGGGGTCATGCGGGTGAAAACAACCCGTCTATACGAACCTGTCGTTCATTCCGAGGATTCCACCACAGATGCAGAGGTTCCGGAAGAAACCAATGATCGGAGCCTGCCTGATGAACCCGAAGCAAGTGCTGTTATCTCCAGAGCTACCTATCTCACAACAACATATCATCTCCAATACGGTACAGAGGAGAGATCATTTCATTCCCTAGACGAACTCGAACGAGCACTGAATGATCGCATTCAGGAACGTGATTATATCATTCAACAGGGAATCTCGCTGATGAAGCATGGAGAATTACCTTTTGACTTGCGTGTGTTAACTCAGAAAAATCTGCAACACAACTGGGAAACAACAGGTATTTTGGGACGTGTAGCTGCCCCGGGCAAAATCATCACCAACATTCATGGTGGTGGACGATTGGCCACGTATGAAGAACTCGTACTCCCCCATCTTCACCAGGATGGCTTCAAAAAACTTCGTACTGAGCTGTACCGCTTAGGTATTCATACCGCTGTGCAGTTGCAAACATCATTTCCAAGGCTCAAAGAGATCGGTATTGATATTGCACTAGACGAAGCAGGGCGTCCCTGGATTCTTGAAGTCAACACACTGCCAGGCATTTATGCCTTTGGCTTATTACCGGACAAGGAGGCATACCGGAAGATCAAACGTTATGCCATTGCGTACGGTCGTTTGCCCTCCAAAAAGGGTAAGAGCTCCCGTCCATCCCCTAAAGCACAGGCTTCGTCTGCCAAAAAACGTGTACGCAGATAACAAAGGGATACGGAAGTCTAAGTATACGACTTATCTGTTCCATACTTTCCCTAATATAAAAAAAGGCGCCCTCTCAGGCGCCTCTTTGAATATGTTAAATGTCGAGGTTTTTCACGTATTTTGCATTTTCCTGGATAAAGTCACGACGGGGTTCAACGTTATCCCCCATCAGGGTGTCAAACATGGTATCAGCAAGGATGGCATCATTAATCGATACTTGCATCATGGTCCGACTCTCCGGATCCATCGTCGTTTCCCACAATTGTCCGGCATTCATCTCGCCAAGACCTTTGTAACGCTGAACGTTGAATTTTGCATTTTCGCCGAGCGTTGCAATAATTTCATCACGCTCTTTCTCGGAACCGGCATAACGAATCACTTTGTTACGCTCAATCTTGAACAATGGCGGTTGTGCAATATATACATAACCTGCCTCAATGATTTTGCGCATATACCGATACAGGAATGTCAGCAATAGTGTTCGGATATGAGCACCATCGACGTCGGCATCGGTCATCAAAATGATTTTGTGATAGCGTGCTTTGGCAATATCAAAGTCATCACCAATACCTGTACCCATTGCCGTAATAATTGCTCTAATCTCCGCATTACCCAAGATCCGGTCGAGACGGGCTTTTTCCACGTTCAAAATCTTACCACGCAGCGGCAAAATCGCTTGGAAATGACGATCCCGGCCTTGCTTCGCTGATCCGCCTGCAGAGTCACCTTCGACGATGTACAATTCGCTGATTGAAGCATCCTTGGATGAACAGTCTGCCAGTTTACCTGGAAGTGAGCTTACTTCGAGTGCACCTTTACGACGTGTCAGTTCACGGGCTTTACGGGCAGCTTCACGCGCACGTGCTGCTTGCAGTCCTTTTTCCAAAATGCGACGGGATACGGAAGGATTCTCTTCCAGGAACTCTTGCAGCTTCTCGGCAAACAATGATTCGACAATCCCACGCACTTCGCTGTTGCCCAGCTTGGTCTTGGTCTGTCCTTCAAATTGCGGTTCTGGAATCTTGACCGAAATAATAGCTGTCAAGCCTTCACGCACGTCATCCCCGGAAAGGTTCCCCGTGCTGTCCTTGATTACCCCTGCCTTACGGGCATAATCATTGATAATCCGCGTAAGGGCACTCTTGAAACCTGATTCATGCGTTCCACCCTCATGGGTGTTGATATTGTTGGCGAAGGAATAGATATTCTCGGTGTAGTTGTCATTGTATTGCAGAGCAACTTCCACCTGGATGTTATCTCTGGAACCTTCAACGTAAATTGGATTCTCATGCAGTACTTCACGCTTCTGGTTGAGGAAGGAGACGTATTCGATAATGCCGCCTTCGTACAGGAATGAGTTGGTTGCACCTGTACGCTCATCCGTCAGTGTAAGACCAATACCTTTGTTCAGGAACGCCAGCTCACGAATACGGGCCAGCAAGATGTCATATTCATAAACTCTTGTTTCCGTGAAAATTTCTGGGTCCGGATGGAATCTAACCGTTGTTCCTGTTTCATCGGTTGTACCGATCACTTTCAGGTCGTACTGTGGAGCTCCACGGCGATATTCCTGTTGATAGATATGTCCCTCACGTTTAACCGTTACAACCACTTTTTCAGAGAGTGCATTCACAACGGACACACCAACACCATGCAAACCACCAGATACTTTATATCCGCCGCCGCCAAATTTTCCCCCTGCATGGAGGACAGTCATAACTACCTCAAGTGCAGGACGTTTCATTTTGGTATGTTCGCCGACAGGAATACCCCGTCCGTTATCGACGACAGTTACGCTATTGTCTTCATGGATACTGACCTCAATGTGGTCGCAGTAACCTGCAAGCGCTTCGTCAATACTGTTGTCCACTACTTCCCAGACCAGATGATGCAGGCCCTTGGAACTGGTGGAACCGATATACATGCCCGGACGCTTCCGTACGGCTTCCAATCCTTCAAGGACCTGAATTTCATTCGCATCATATGACGGTTGATTCATAGACATGCCTTTCACCTACTTCTATAGATTCAATATCGTAAATATGCGTTAACTAATAATGTTTGCTGAAATAGGCAACGTCCTTCATTTCAGCCAGCTATCCAAATTTAAAGACAAGCAGCAAAAGAGATATCTTTTATGCCATACAATGCTAGAGATCCGGAAAAATGTGAGCCCGCTTCTTCAGCGTGGCTGAGGATATAGGCGAGTAGTACACAATGTTTTTGGTCACCACAATGGACTTGGCTTCCTCTTCGCCGATATGTTCCACGGTTTTTTCCTGCTCGGCATGCGTGACATACTGCTTGGAGATCTTTGAGGATTTTTCAATCGATATATCAAAAATAGCGACCAATTCGGAAGAACGGATGATCTTCTCACCGCCCAGATGAATGTACATAAGCCCTCACTCCTTAGCGTTCAACCTGTCCGGCATGAACGTGATAAATACTGGCATCTTTGAGCTTGTCAACGTTCAGGCTCTCGATCCCCGTAGCCGTAATAAAGGTTTGCACCTTGCTCTGGAACGTTTCGATCAGCTGCGTCTGGCGAAAAGGGTCCAGCTCAGACAGAACATCATCCAGCAACAGAACTGGATATTCTCCGATTTCTTCATGAATCAGTTCAATTTCCGCAAGTTTAAGGGACAACGCCGTTGTGCGCTGCTGCCCCTGCGAGCCATATGTTTGTACTTCCCGATCGTTAATGAAAAAGGACAGGTCATCCCGATGCGGCCCACTAAGGGTTGTGCCTCGGCGAATCTCCTGCTCTTTCATTTGTGATAATTTTATCATAAATTGGTCCATTAAGACAGCTTCATGTTCCTCAGCGGCTTCGCTGAAGGAAGGAAGGTAGGCCAGCCGCAAGACTTCTCCGCCTCCGGTGATCCCCTGATGAATCGTTTCTGCCCACTTTTGCAGTTTCTTTATGAATTGTTTCCTTTTTTTGACGATTTTAACACCGTGCTCCACCAATTGCTCGTTCCACACCTCAAGCATGGTCTGGGCTGATGCCCCTTTTCCCCATAACTGCTTAAGCAAATTATTTCGTTGTACGAGCACTTTTTGATATTGCTGCAGGTGATACAGGTAGCCTGGTGCAACCTGTCCGATCTCCATGTCAAGAAACCGGCGGCGGACCCCCGGTGTGCCTTTTACAATCTCCAGATCCTCCGGTGCAAACATCACAACATTGAGCGCTCCGACAAAATCACTTAACTTGCGCTGCTCCAAGCCGTTAATCTTTGCTTTTTTGCCTTGTTGCGACAAAGATAGTTCAAGCTTGACCGATCCGTACTTTTTGTCGACCTCTGCTGCAAGTCTGGCACGTTCCTCACCGAAACGAATCAGTTCCTTGTCACGGGATGTACGGTGGCTTTTGGTGAGTGCGAGTACAAAAATCGCCTCTGCAAGATTGGTCTTGCCTTGGGCATTTTGCCCGATCAACAAGTTTACGGGACCAAAAGAATCCAGTCTCAGATGTTCATAATTGCGGAAATTCTGCAGATCAATGCTGTTCACAAACACGCGGTAACCTCCCTTTTATCCCGTCCGTCAGGAGGCAGCAGGATCGAACTGGTCTTCTTATTCTGCAGCAACTTCGAATGTGCCTTCTCCGTCCACTTCAACGATATCCCCAGGGTATAACTTCCGTCCCCGACGTTCCTCAGGCTCTTTATTCACACGTACAAGTCCTTCTTGAAGCAGAGCTTTGGCCATACCTCCAGTTGGGATGCAATCAGCCAGTTTCAAAAATTGATCAAGCTTAATATATTCCGTACGAATCGTAACTTGGTTCACTGTGATCTTCCTTTCGTTAGTTGGTCGTCCGATATGGCAATATCACGTAAAGGCTGTGACTGTCATCCAGCGGTTTCAAGATAATTGGACTCATGACTCCTGTAAAAGCGATCATCAGCTGCTCACTTTCAACAACTTTCAGCACATCCAGCATGTATTTGGAGTTGAACGAGATTTTTAACGGATCTCCTGTAAACTCGGCAGGTTCGATTTCTTCTCTTACTTTACCTAGCTCAGAAGAGCTTGAAGAAATTTCAACGGATCCCGAATCCATCGTCTGCATACGCACGATGTTTGTTTTCTCTTCACGCGACAGCAAATAAGCCCGGTCAATGGATTCACTTAATTTTTTTGTATCTAAAACAAGTTCTGTTTTGTATGACGTTGGAATAATTCTAGAAGTATCCGGATATGTTCCGTCCAAAATACGGGAGTAGAACAATACACGGTCGATTTTGAACAGGACCTGGTTATCTGCAACAACGATATCCACAAGGGTATTTTGATCCGGAACAATTTTGCTGAGCTCGTTCAGCGTTTTACCGGAAATGACCACGTTGTTGAAGCGGATACCTTCTGCATTATCCAGCATTGCTGATCGAGTAGCAAGACGGTGACGGTCTGTTGCCACAAATTTCAATTCGTTGTCACCCAAACTCCAGAGTACACCTGTCAGGATTGGAGTAGTCTCATGTGTGGAAATGGAGAAGACCGTTTGTTTGATCATATTTTTCAGCAAATCTCCTGGAATGGAGACCGTTTGGTTTTCTTCGATGCTTGGCAGTACCGGGAATTCTTCCGGATCAAGACCTACCAGTTGAATCTCGGTAGCACCTGCGGAGATAAAGGTGTTGAAGTTCTCTTTGACTTCCATGTGTACTTCCTGTGATGGCAGCTTCTTGATAATCTCCACGAAAAACTTGGCTGGCAAAACTACACTGCCGGGTTGATCTACCTGAACTACGCTTTTATCCCCATCTTCAAGCGGGATGAAGGATTGAATGGATATATCGGTGTCACTTGCTGTCAACGTTACACCTTGATGATTCACGTCGAATTTGATACCGCTCAGAATCGGAATCGTTGTACGGCTTGAGATCGCTTTGGATACTTGCTGTATGGAATCGTTTAAGTAGTTTTTCATTATGCTGATTTTCATGGTTTCACTCCTAGCTGATTTTTTTTGGGTGTTGGGGTGTTTAAAGGTGTTTTTCAAGGCCGAAGGCTAAGCTCCGAAATGGCTATTTTGGAGATGATATCTTTAAGATCTTTTTAGTAATAATAGTAATAGGGGCACTGAATATGTGGATAAGTGGGTATAAACCCGTACACCCAAGCCTATCCACATGTGTATACGTTGTGCATAGGCTTGGGACTTGTTCAGGTTGGATTCTTAATTTTTTCGGTTAAGTTGTTGATAACTTTATAGAGATCCTGATCGTTTTTAATCGCTTGGGAGATCTTTTCGTGAGCATGTATGACAGTGGTGTGATCTCGTCCTCCGAATGCTTCCCCAATTTTGGGCAGAGAAAAGTCTGTCAGTTCACGAGAGAGATACATGGCAATCTGTCTTGGAAAAGCAACTGCCTTGGTCCGTTTCCGTGCTTTGAAATCTTCAAGTTTAAGGCTATAATACTCGCCGACCTTTTGTTGGATGTCGTGAATAGTGATCATTTTGGGACGACTGGACGGAATAATATCCTTCAGTGCTTCAGCTGCCAGATGAGTGGTTACATCTTGATTAGTCAGTGAAGAATAAGCAACGACCCGAATCAGGGCGCCTTCCAGTTCACGGATGTTGGTGTCAATCTGGTTGGCAATGTACATCATCGCTTCATTCGGAATATCCAAGTTTTCCGCACGTGCCTTTTTACGCAAAATTGCAATCCTCGTCTCCAAATCTGGAGGCTGGATATCCGTAATTAACCCCCATTCAAAGCGAGAACGAAGACGTTCTTCCAGTGTCGGAATTTCCTTCGGTGGTCTGTCGCTGGAGATGATAATCTGCTTCCGTTCCTCATGCAGCGCATTAAACGTATGGAAAAATTCCTCTTGTGTCGATTCTTTTCCCGCCAAGAACTGAATATCATCAATGAGCAAAATGTCGACGCTCCGGTATTTGTTACGGAAGCTCTCCCCGCGGTTGTCACGGATCGAGTTAATGAATTCGTTCGTGAATTTCTCAGACGACAAATAAACGACTTTGCTGCCCGGATCATGCTCCAGAACATAATGTCCGATCGCATGCATCAAGTGAGTTTTACCGAGACCTACCCCTCCATACAGAAAGAGAGGGTTGTAAGCTTTGGCGGGCGCTTCAGCGACCGCCAGCGATGCGGCATGGGCAAAACGGTTGCCCGGCCCGATGACAAATGTATCGAACGTATATTTCGGATTCAGCATGCTGAGTACCGCTTCTTCCTGGACAACTGTAGGCGTTGGTGCTGGCAGTTGCGGATCCGGTTCAACAGGCTTGTTCTCTTCGATGACAAATTTCACATCGACTTGCTTGCCAAGCAGCTCGTATACCGTCGAGCCAACCAATTTGGTGTAACGGCTCTCCAGCCATTCGACGGCAAACGTGGTTGGTGCGGAAATGACGATTGAACGGTCATTCAGCTTGGTCGCTTTGGTTGCTTTGAACCAGGTGTCAAAGCTGGGTTTGCTGAGTTTGTTTTGTATGATTGATAAAATTTGCTGCCATAAATCAGAAGTATGGCTGTCCAC